>CAVXIC010000040.1:0-453843 GCA_963761755.1 uncultured bacterium | reverse complement strand
GTCACCCAGCCGCGGCCGCGAAGACGCCGCGCCAGCTCCATGTCTTCCCCGAGGTGGCACGACAGCCCCTCGAATCCCCCGCACGCGCGGAGCGCGTCTGCGCGGACCGCAAACGTCTTGCCGACCAGGCCGCCTTCATCCAGCGCGCCGAGCAGCGTGAAGGCGTGAAGGGACGCGCCGAGTACGGCCGCCGAGGCGCGATCACCGAGGGTGCGAGGAGCTTCGACCTCGACCGGTGGCGCCCATAGGGCCCCGGTGGTCCCGTCGGTGAGCGGTCGGACGAAGGCGGCGAGATCGAAGCCGCTGAGATCGACGTCGGCATCGACGCACATCACGACCTGCTCCGCGGCGTCATCGGTGCTCACCGCGAGCTGCCCGACCTTGCGGTTGTACGCGGTGGTGGGGGCGACGACCGCGTGCGCATCGAGACCCTCACCGCGAAGCCACCGCGCGGCCCGGCGCACGCAGGGCCACGCCGGGTCACCGCGTCGATCCACCGTGAGCAGGACCCGCAGCTCGACCCCGCCGCTGCGCAGGGCGGCGGTCGAACGCAGCGCGCGCTCGAGGCTCTCGTCGTCCCCGGTACACGGACGGACGAGGACCACCCTCGGCAGGGCTCGGCGACCTGGTGAAGGGGTCGACGACGGAGGCGACGCGTGCCGGCCCGCGCGGAGGATGGCGACGGCCGAGATGGCCACGTAGACGCTGGACCAGGCCCCCAGGGCGGTGGTCGCGACCATGGCGCTCGGGGTCATGCCCGCCAACCCCGGCGGATGCGAAACGGGAGCAGGAACTGCACCCACGGCTTGACGAAGCGCGTCATGGAGAGGCTCTCGTGCACCGCGGTGACGCTGCGCCCCTCGAAGGTGGTCTGCAGCAGGGAGCGGGTATAGAACGGCGTGTCCTCCAGCGAGCGGACCACGCGCGCGTCGCCGTGGGCCCGGGTGGAGCGCGGCACGCCCCATCCCCCGGCGGGGAGCTCGACACCCCTCGGGGCGTGCAGGGGCGCGGTCCCCTCGGGCGTGACGCGCATGCCCAGCGGCGTCGCGGTGCCATCGCGCTCGAGCACGTCGTAGAGGATGAGCACGTCGTCATCGACCTCGGCCCGCGACCAGCTCCATCCGACGAACGTGTCTTCGAGGGGCACGCGACCGAAGTTGCAGTCGTGGTAGGCGCTCCCCGAGAAGCGCAGCGAGGGCGCGTCGAGCTCGACTTCGGCCCGCGCCCGCGCGCCCAGGGGCCACCAGTGGTGGTCGCCAGCCCGGTCGAGCGCGCGGGGTGCCGGCGCGCCGCCGAGCAGATCGAGGCGGACGCGACCCCGAAGCGGGCGACCCCACGGGGCCGTGCGTTCGTCGAGATGCACGGTGAGCGAGTCGGCATCTCGCTCGACCCGAGAGCCGGACAGCGCGAACGTGTTCGCGTGCCGCTCCACGCTCTGCTCGGGGGCCTCGGTGAACGCCCAGACGCTGCTGCCGGGCCGATAGACGACCGCGTTGACCGCACAGAAGCGCTGCGCGCGGGGGTCTGCGCCTCGGGCTCGGGCCGCGAAGTACGTCGGCGAGAACACCGAGCCGACGAAGAGGATCAGCGTCAGCGCCAGCTCGCCGTCCGGGCTGACCACGTCGACGTACCACCAGGCGTAGCCGCCGTCGGGGACGTCGGTGTCAAACCCAAGCGATGCAGGACGCGGTCGGCTGCGATGCGTCCCCCGAGCGTCACCATCGGCACGCCCGCCCCAGGGTGCGCGTCGCCACCCACCAGGAAGAGCCCCGGGATCTTGGTCTCCGCGCCCGGCCGGGCGAAGGCCGCGGTCGCCCCGTGGGTCGCCGGTCCATACAAGGCGCCGCCGGTCTGCGGGAACATCGAGGCGAACTGCGTCGGTGTGGTCACCACCGTCTGAGCGGGCTCGAGCGTCAGCTCCAGCCCGCAGCGCGAAAGCAGCTGCGTCATGTGGGTCTTGCATGATTCGATCTCCGTCGTGAAGTCGTGCTCGTCGCCTCGCGCGGGCGCGTTGACGAGGCAGAAGAGCCGCTCGTGGGGGGACGCTTCGTGCAGCGCGCCCCGGTCCTGGGCGCAAATGTAGGTGGTCGGCTGCTCCGGAATCCGGCCGTGCTCGAAGATCGCGTCGAACTCGGCCTCGTAGTCGTCCGAGAAGAAGACGTTGTGCCACTGCAGGTCGAATCTCCGGGCGCGCCCCATCCCGCAGAAGGTCATCGCCGAGAGCGACGGCTCCGGGCGGCGGCCGCTGACGCTGCGCCGCGCTGGCTCGCCGAGCAGACCGTGGGCCAGGGCGGCGGGGGATCCGTTGAACACCACGTTCTTGCACCGCAGCACCGTGCCGTCGGCACAGCAAACGCCCTGCACGCCGTCGCTCCCGGTCTCGATGCCGGTGACCTCGACGTCGCAGTGAATCGTGCCCCCGAGCTGCTCGATCGCGGCCGCGGTCGCGCGGGCCAGGTTGATCATGCCGCCCTCGACCCGCCACACCCCGTCCTGCTCGACCGCCGCGATCAGCGACAGCGTGCCGGGGGCGGAGAAGGGGTTCGAGCCGTAGTACGTGGCGTAGCGAGCGAAGAGCTGTCGAAGCTTTGCATCCTTGAAGTACGACCCGAGCATGCGCCACAGCGATCGATGCCAGTCGATCTTCATCAGCTGCCACAGCCCCCGGGGCCCGGTGCTCGACAGGCCCGAGAGGATGCCCGGCGTCTGGGCCTCGATGAACGGACCGCGCACCGTCTCGTAGATGGACGCGGCCTGCTGGTGGAACTTGCGGAAGGCGTCGGCCTCGCTGCGGCCGGCGAAGGCGGCGATGGCGTCCGCGGAGCGCTCCGGCTCGGCGAAGAGATCGAGCGTGCTGCCGTCGCTCCACGCGTGGCGGGCCAGCACTTCGAGGCGCTGGGTCGGTACGGCGGCGTGGAAGTCGAGCCCAGCCTCCTGCCACAGCTGCTCGAAGACCGAGCGCATCGTCAGCACGGTGGGGCCAGCGTCGATCTCGTGCCCGCCGACCGGAACGACCCGCATCTTGCCCCCGACCTCGCGGGCCCGCTCCAACACCGCGACCCGTGCGCCGGCGCCAGCGATGCGCAGGGCTGCGGAGAGGCCGCCGATTCCTCCGCCGATCACCACCGTGTCCAACGCGACCGTGTCCAACGCGACCGTGTCCAACGCGGTGTTCAAGGTTTTTGGTCCTCTGTTCACGCTCATGGGCCCTTCGGGGCTCAGCCTAGGCCAGAATTCAGCTGTCGTCCAGACTTTGCAAAAGGATTGACAAACGTCGCATCTTGGCCAAACTGGACCTCATGGGTCGCGACCCCGAAGCTGAAGACTGCCTGGAGCGTGCGTTCGCGTGGATCACGGGGCCTACGACCCCCCCGAGGCTCGAGGCCGCGATGCGCCACGCCGTGTTCGGGGCCGGCGGGCGCGTGCGGCCCCGGCTCGTCCTGGCCGTGTCCAAGGCTTGTGGCAGGGGCGACACCAACGTGGCCGCGGCCGCGGCGGCGTCCATCGAGCTGCTGCACTGCGCGTCCCTGGTGCACGACGATCTCCCATGCTTCGACGACGCTGCGGTTCGGCGGGGGCAGCCCACCGTGCACGTGGCCTTCGGCGAGGAACTCGCGGTCCTGGTCGGCGATGCGCTGATCGCGGGCGCGTTCGAAGTGCTCGGGCGCGGCTGCGCGTCCAAACCCTCGATGCTGCCCCCGCTGCTGACGACCGTCGCCCGGTCGGTCGGCGCCATTCGTGGCATCGTCGCCGGCCAAGCGTGGGAGTCCGAGCCGTCGCCCGACCTGCGCCTGTACCACCGCGCCAAGACCGGTGCCCTGTTCGAGGCGGCCGTCTGCGCGGGCGCCCTCGCCGGAGGCGGGGATCCGGGCGCGTGGCTGCCGGTCGGCTCGCGGCTCGGGGAGGCCTACCAGGTGGCCGACGACATCCTGGACCAGGTGGGCTCTGCCGCGTCGTTGGGCAAGCCGACCGGGCAAGACGCCCGGAACAACCGCCCCTCGGCGGTGCGCGAGCTTGGCTTCGACCGGGCCTGTGAGCGGCTGGAGTCGCTCTTCGACTCGATGTTCACGTGCGTGCCGGCGGTCGACGGCCGCCAAGAGTTCGTTCACTGGGCGATCAGGTTGTGCAAAGGTTTGTTTCCCGTGCCGGAACAACGACCCTTCCAGGTCTCCGAAGCGGCCACGATGACCGCCTGACAGCGGTTCTCGACCCCGCCGCGCCCGCCGCCGTGTGAGTGTTCAGACTTCCATCTTCCTTTGCAAACCTTAGACACGGTGGTATCACCTTTGTACGGAGATTCGACGATGCAGCAGGCAGCCACACACACGGGCAAGACGAACTCAGCGCATAGGTTGGATCCGGAGGGTGCCGCACTCGATGTCTACTTCCGGGACCTCGAGCGGGAGTCGTTGATGCGGCCCAAAGAGGAGATGGAAGCGGCGACGCGCATCCTCTCCCTTCGACAGCGATACTGGGCGGCGCTGCTGTCCTACGTGCCCCTGCACGGCGGCATTCTCGAGCTGATCACCACCTCCGTCTCCGCGGACAAGCTCGGGCGCATCGACCTCGTCAAGGCCCGCCGCAAGGTCTTCGGCAAGCGAGGCGTGTGCGAAGAAGCGCCGGCGGTCATCGAACTCGCCGAGCAGCTCGCAGACGTCGACACCTCCTGCGACGTCGCCGACCTGATCGTCGCCGAGATTCAAGCGCTGCGCAGCGGTCGCAATGACGGCGGGCAGCTCAAGCTTCGCGCCGCGCAGCGAAAGTCCGAGCGCTTCACCGAGTACGCGCAGCGAGCCGAGCGCCTTCGCATGCATCTCAACGCGGCCCGGGCCGAGTTCGCGCGGGCCAACCTCCGGTTGGTCGTCTCCATGGCGCACCGCTACCGTCGCAGTGGCCGGATGAGCCTCGCGGACCTCATTCAAGAGGGCAACGTCGGCCTGCTGACGGCGGTGGACCGCTTCGACCCGCGTCGTGGCTTCCGGTTCTCGACCTACGGCAGCTGGTGGATTCGCCATGCGATCAGCCGCGCGCTCTCGGACCGAGGACGCGCCGTCCGGCTGCCCGTCCACGTCATCGAGCTGCAGGCCAAGCTGTCCAAGCTTCGCCGCGAGTTCGAGCACGTCAACGGGCGCGAGCCCGACGTCGACGAGCTTGCGGCCTTGGCCGATGTTCCCAAGGAGAAGGTCGAGCGCCTCGGCAGGGTCCTGCTCGAGCGCGAGAACCCCCGCGACGACCCCGAGGGCACGGCGCGGCCGCGAGGCATCGACGCGATCGCCGACGCCGATCCTGCGGCCGACACCCGCATGGAGTCCTTCGAACTCGACGGCGCGCTGCAGGGCGCACTGGATACGCTGCGCCCCATGGAAGCGGAGATCCTGCGGCTTCGCTTCGGCCTCGACGGCCACGAAGGCCACACGCTGCGGGAGATCGGTGAGGTGTACTCGCTGTCCCGGGAGCGCATCCGGCAGATCCAGCAGCGCGCGCTGGACAAGCTTCGCGCATCGCTCGTCGGCGATGGGTTCGGCTCCGCGCCGGCGGAGTATGCTGCGGCGCTGCAGGCCGTGTAGCCCCAGCGGCGCCCGACGACGCGTCGGCGCGCCGCACCCCGCGAGAACGTCATGCGTGCCGAATACCTGCTGTTCGACCTCCTCATTCTCGCCGGACCCCTGGTGCTGAGCCTGCTCCCTCGCTACGGGATGCGGGCCCGGGCTCGCAGCATGGCGCTGGCGACCCTCATCGTCGCGGTCCCCTTCGTCGCATGGGACGCGATGGTCGCGGGCAGCCACTGGTGGTTCGACGAGCGCTACACGCTGGGCGTGGAGGCGCTGGGGCTGCCCGTCGAGGAGGTCCTGTTCTTCGCCGCGGTCCCGTTCGCGTGCGCGTTCAGCTGGGAGACGCTCGTGCGCGGGGCTTCGGCCCAGGCTCGCCTCTCGCCGCGGCTGTACTGGGCGGCGTGGATCCTCGTTCCGCTCGGCCTGGGCGTTGCGGTGTGGGGTCCGGCGTACACGGGCTTGACGCTGCTGGCGCTCGGACTCTTCGTGGTCATCGACCACATGCTGGGCACCGGGCTCCTGCGCATGCCTCGCTACTGGGGCTTCGCAGCGCTGGTGCTCGCCTTTACCGCGGTGTTCAACACCTACCTCACCTGGCGCCCGGTCGTGCACTACGGACTCTCGCACCAGCTGGGCGTGCGCATCGGGACCGTGCCCGTCGAGGACTTCGGCTACGGGCTGGCGCTGTGCTCGGCGACCGTCGCGGTCTATCAGTGGCACCAGATTCGGGTCGCGCAGCCTTCATGGCTCGCCCGCCTCATCGAGCGCGGGTTCGGGGGCTACAAGCACACGTTGGGGACGGTCGACATGTCCAAGCCCGAGGCGTTGGCGCACCCGCGCTCGGTCGCCGTCATCGGCGGAGGCCTCGCGGGTCTGTCGGCGGCGAGCCTGCTCGCCGAGCGCGGGTTCTCGGTCACGGTGCTGGAGAAGAACCCATACCTGGGCGGCAAGGTCGCGGGGTGGAGCTGAGCGCCTCGACGATGGGTTCGAGGCGAGCATCGAGCACGGCTTCCACGCGTTCTTCCGGCACTACTACAACCTCGACGACTGGCTCGAGCACCTCGGCGTCCGACGCTCGATGCGCTCGGTCGGCGAATACACGATCCTCACCGACGACCTGCGTCGCCTGTCCTTTGCCGACCAGCGCGAGGCGCCCATCCTCAACCTCGTGAACCTGGCGCGCCGAGGCCTGTACGAGATCGGACCGGTCGCACGCGGTCCCGCCGGACGCGAGATGGAGGCGTTCATGCGCTACGACGCCGTCGAGACCTTCGAGGCGTTCGACGACGTGCCGTTCTCGGCCTTTGCCGAGCGTGCCCAGCTCCCTCGCGATCTTCGCACCGTCTTCAACGCGTTCTCACGGGCGTTCTTCTCGGATGACGACCGGCTCTCCACCGCCGAGCTGATCAAGAGCTTCCACTTCTACTATCTCAGCCACGACCACGGCCTGGGCTACGACTTCGTCGACGGCAACTACCGCGAAGGCTTCATCGACCCGATCGTGCAGTCTTGCGAAGCGCACGGGGTTCGCTTCGAGACGCAGACGCCGGTGGAGCGGCTCGAACCGCCCGCCTCCGAGGGCGGCGGCTGGACCGTCAACGACCGCGAGTTCGACCACGTGGTGCTCTCGACCGACGTCGGGGCGGCCGGGGCGATTCTGCGGGCCAGCGCCGGGGTGCGCGAGCGAGCGCCCGACCTGGTCGACCGCTTCGATCATGTCCGCCCTGGACAGAGATACGCCGTCCTGCGGGTGTGGGCCGACCGTCCCGCCCCCGCAGACCTTCCGGTCTTCGTGTCCACCGAGCGGCGCGGCGCCCTCGATGCGGCCGCGTTCATCGACCGCATCGACCCCGACGCCGCGCAGTGGGCCGCCGAGCACGGCGGCAGCGTGGTCGAGCTCCACTGCTACTCCGTCCCCGACGCGATGCCCGATGACGCCGTTGGGGGGTCGCTGCTGGAGGGACTCCGGCACTTCTTCCCCGCGTATGCCGACGCGACCATCGAGCACGAGCACATGCAGCTGCGCCGCGACTTCACGGCGTTTCACGTCGGCATGGGTGCACACAGGCCCGGCGTCGAGACCGGCGTGCCCGGACTGGTGCTGGCCGGAGACTGGGTGAAGCTGCCGTGCCCGGCGATGCTGATGGAAGCGGCCCACACCTCGGGACGGATGGCCGCCAACGCCATCGCGCGAGTGGAGGGCCTGCGCGAGTGGCCCGTGTACACCGTGCCGGTGCGAGGCTTGCTGACCAAGCTGCCGCGACGGCCGGGCTCCGCGGGGCAGTCGCGCGGCGCAACCGTCGAATCCCCGGCAGAGTAGGGCGCTTCGCCCTCAGGCCTCGGGCTCGACGCCGGCGAACCGCCACGCCGCGGCCATCGCGGTGCGGGCGTCCGCATCGGTGCCGATGCGGTCTCCCAGCTGCTCGAGCACCTCTTCGCCCGGGCTGATGCCGCGCTCGACCAGGGGCTCGAGCGGATCGAGGAACCGAGACTCGCGCCGGCCTTTGGCATCGAGCACGTCGAACCCGTCGAGCGCCTCTCGCGACAGCCGCAGGACGCGCTTGGCCAGTGCGTGCACCCGAGGCGAACGCATCCCCAGCGTCGCGGCCTCGTGCCACAGCTCGACCCGTTCGGAGAAGGCGAGGTCCGCGACCGGTGCCATCGCTTCGTCACCGGCGTCGTCGCCGTAGAGCAGACCCTTGAGCAGGGCCGGCAGACCGCACAAGAAGCGGCTGCCGACCGCGTCTGCGGATCGGAACTCCAGATGCGGCTTGAGCCGGACCTCGGGGAAGACCGTGCTCAGGTGGAGCTCCCAGTCCGCCCACGTCGCGTCGGTGTGGGCGCCGCTGGGGCACGCAGCACCGTGCGCGAAGAACTCGCGGAACGGCACGTGGTGCGCCACGTACTTACCTTCGCGCTTGAAGAAGAACATCGGCACGTCGAGCGCCCAGTCGACGTAGCGCTCGAAGGAGAACGGCTGCTCGAAGAAGAACGGGCGAATGCCGCAGCGGTCGTTGTCGACGTCGGTCCACACCCAGCTGCGCGAGGACACCCTTCCACTGGGCTTGCCTTCGACCAGTGGGGAGTTGGCGAACATCGCCATGACGATGGGGGCCAGCGCCGAGGCCCTTCGGAGACGGGCGCCGCACTGGGCCTCCGAGGCGTTGTCGAAGTTGGCTTGGACGGTGCAGGTCCGAAGCATCATGTCGAGCGCCATGCTGCCCTTCGTAGGCAGGTAGTCGGCCATCACCTTGTACCGACCCTTGGGCATCCTGTGGATCTGCTCGCGGGTCGCGAAGGGGTGGTGCCCGACGGCCATCCAGGTCAGACCCAGCGGCTTGGAGACGGCATCGAGCTCCTCGTAGTGCTGCGAGAACTCGGCGCAGGTCTCGTGCACGTTGGTCAGCGGCGCACCCGAGAGCTCGAACTGACCGCCGGGCTCGAGCGTGATCGAGGCCCCGTCGCGCTTGAGTTCGACGATCTCGCCGTCGCTGCCCCGGTCGGAGCCCAGCGCCCAGCCGTAGTCGCGCCGCAGGCCCTCCATCACATCCCGAATGTGAGGTGCGTACCGTACGGGCATGTAGGCCCCGGCCTCTTCGTCCCGGGCGAGGCCGAAGCGCTCGAGCTCGGTCCCGATGAGGTGCGTGCTCGGATCGGGACGGATCGCGCGCTCGAAGTAGGTGACGAGCTCTTCTCGGCGCAGGGGCGCCGCCTCAGGATTGGACTGCGTCACGGCTGGCGCTCCTCTGTGCTCGGCTCATACCACCGGCGCCCCGCGAGCGTCGAGAGATGGATGGGGCCGGTTCGGTGTCGCACCCCCCACCATCGCCACGACGGCGGACACGGTTACGGTGAGGCTTGCATCCGCTCGCTCGCCGCTGATACGGTCCGCTCCGCTTTTCCAAGGCAAAGACTCGCAGATGGCCAGCAGCAACTCCCGCGGCAGCACCCCTTCATCGACCGCTTGCGTCATCGGACCCCAGACGGCGGTTCGTGGATCGCTCAGCGGCCAAGAAGACCTGGTCATCGAAGGGCGCGTCGAAGGCTCGGTCTCCCTTGCCGGGCACCTCATCGTGGCGGACAGCGGCGACGTCGAGGCCGACCTCGACATCGAAAGCATCGCCGTTCTCGGCCAGGTACGGGGCGACATCGTCGCGTCTCGCTCGATCACCATCGAAAAGGGCGCGCGCGTCTCGGGCAACGTCCGGGCACCCCGCGTGATTATCAACGATGGGGCCCACTTCGATGGGGCCGTCGAGATGGACGTCGACCTCCCCGAGGGGCTGCGCAAGTCTGCGCGGTAGCCTGCGCCTTCCCGATCCCTCTCTCCCCCTTCGAGTTCGTACGACCCAGAAAGCACGCGGTTTCATGGCAAACACCGTCATAGGAAGCACCATCGTCATCGACGGCGAAATCACCGGCGACGAGGATCTCGTCGTCCAGGGCACCGTCAAAGGACGCGTTGGCCTGCGCCAGAACATCTTCGTCGAGGAGAGTGGCGTTCTCGAGGCCAACGTCGAGACGGCCACGATCACCATTCACGGCACGGTGACCGGCGACGTCGTCGCGACCGAGCGTGCCGAACTCAAGAGCAACTGCCGCGTCGTGGGGGACATCCACGCGCCCCGCGTCCTGATCGCTGACGGAGCCTCGTTCAAGGGCAACGTCGATATGGATGGCTAGTCGGATGGCGCGTCAGTCGCAAACCACCGTCGCGGACGCGGCGACGCTGATCGGTCCGGGCATCTTCGTTCGCGGTCGCGTCAGCGGCGAAGAAGATCTCCACATCGAAGGGCGACTCGAGGGCAGCATCGATCTCACGGAGACGGTCTTCGTCGCCCCCGAGGGGATCGTCGTCGCGACCGTGCGAGCTCGGGACATCGTCGTCAGCGGCGTCGTCATCGGCAACGTGACCGCCGAGGACTCCGTCACCCTCAACGCGGGCGCCAAGCTCGTCGGGGACATCACGGCACCCAGGGTCATCGTGTCCGACGGCGCCTCGTTCTCGGGCAACGTGGCGATGGGCGGAGAGCCGCCGCCGCCTCGTAAGGTTCGCCGCACCGCCGCCGCGCCCCGCAGCACGCCGGTGTCCTCGGGCTCATCGGTTGGCAAGTCGGCGGCCCAAGCCTCCAGCCAAGCCTCCAGCAAGCCCGAGCCCAGGAAAGCCCCGCCCAAGCCGGCCAGGCCCGCCAGCAAGGGGTCCTCGAAGAAGTCGTCGAGCAAGGCCGCCACGCGGGTTGCAGCGATCCCCACGCCCCGGGCGGCGCGTCGCGAAGACGAGCAGACGGTCGTCATCAAGCACGCCGAGGTCGAGGGCGCAGCCCAGAAGAAGGCGGGCAAGAAGAGCACCAAGAAAGCGCCGCCACGGGCGCGGGTGCCCAAGCCCGGCAAGCGGCGCGTCGGCCGTCGATAGGCGCCGGTCGCGAAACAGCGCGTCGCGGCCGTCGTGGGCCCCGTCACACGGCGGCGCGCATTCGTGCTTGGCGCAAGTTGCGCCAGATCGTAGGATGGCGCCGCTTCCGTGGTGCCCCGACCCGAAGCCAGACCGACAGGACGAAGTCATGCGCACGCTCATCGTTTCCACGCTGTTCTCCGCGATCGTGTTCTCCAGCGCTTGCAAGGAGCCCGATCCCAACAAGTTCGAAACCCACGTCGAGCGCATCAAGAACGCCGACACCCGGTCGCAAGGGTTCACGGGTCTCGAGAAGCTGACCAAGACGGTCCTCGATGCGCAGGACAACGACGACCTGGTCGAGGAGTTCTCCTCCAAAGTGATCCCGGCGTTCGAGGAGGTCTACCCCGATGCCGAGGAGATGCAGGAGAAGATGCTCGAGTTGCTGCGCGCGGTCGGTCGCCCCGAGGGCGCGCCGGTGTGGAACATGGCGCTCCAGCTCGACGGCAGCGCCGAGCAGCGCAAGAAGGTCATGATGGCCCTCGACGGGATCAAGAAGTCGAAGGCCGAGGCCTCGGTCGACAAGATGATCGAGCTCTACGAGGTGATTCTCGCCAAGCCCTCGCTGGACGACTCGGAGACCGACGGCGGCAAGGTCCGGCTGATGCTGGCCGAGACGCTGGGCGCCATCGGAGACAAGAAGGCCGTCCCGGTCCTGATCAAGGTCATGGAGCAGACGACCGAGCAGCAGCCCGTGGCCGTCCACCGTGCCGCTGCCAAGGCGCTGGGTCGCATCGGTGACCCCTCGGCCGTCGACGCCCTGCTCACCGTCACCTTTCGGGTGCCCGATGCGCCCACCACGACGAACATCGGCGTGCGCTCCAAGCAGGCCCTCGCGGCCATCGGCGAGCCCGCGGTGCCCAAGGTGCTGGAGATGCTCCGGGGCGACCACAAAGAGGTGCAAGACCTCGCGGCCCAAAACGGCGTCCCTCAGCCCGTCATTCAGCAGACGGCCGCGGGCATCCTCGGCGCGATGGGCGTGAACTCGGCGGTCGACGACCTCGTGGGCTTCATGCCCACCGGCGACTGCGGATCGGCCGACGACAAGGCGGCCAAGAAGGACGACGAGAGCGACGAGGAGGACGCAGGCTCGGGCGCAGACCTGCGGGCCGTCATCGCCAACGCGCTGGGCTTCATCGGAGATGAAAAGGCCTCCGAGGCGCTGTGCGGCTGCACGATGGCGACGAGCAACCCCGGCGACATGTTCCCCATCATGGAAGCGCTGGGCCGCATCGGTGGCGCCACGGCCGTGACGTGCCTGAGCGAAGTGATCAAGGCCGGCGAGTACGACACCGAGATCATCCGCAAGGAGTTCAAGCTGCAGCCACGCTGGGAGGCGGGCCGATTCGCGGTCCTCGCCGCGAGCCCCGAGAACCTGGGGACGGTCAAGGACGCGATGGCGGCCAACAAGGACGCCACCGTCACCGCGGAGTTGGCCAAGTGGGACGCCGGCATCGCGCTCGTGGAGTCCTGCAAGGGCGACGCTGCCTGTTATCAAAAGACGCTCGAGGACGTGAACGCCGACTGGTTCGCGCGCGAGAAGGCTGCGTTCGAGCTCGCTCGTCTTCAGAAGGGCGACGTCACGACCGCCGAGGCGATCTCCAAGGCGTTCAAGGTGCGCAACCCCGACGCCCGGATCAACATGGCGTGGCTTCCGATGCACATGCTCGAGCGCGGGACCGACTGTGCGGGGTGTGTGACCGCGATCCAAGGCGTGCTCGACTCGGAGAAGGGGTCGATGGACGCCACCTACCAAGCGTCCGTGCTTCGCGCGCGAAGCACGATGGCCGCGCTTCGTCCCGCAGGCGACGACGAGCCGGAGTCGGACTGACCTTGGGCGCCTTGCGCACCCTTCGCGGTCACCGCCCGGGCTCGGTCTGGGCGGCAGCCAGCGGGGCTCTGGGGCCAAGGTGCACATCGGATGTTGACACCACGGAGTCTCGGGGATATACACCGCGCCCACCTGGCGATTGTCAGGTGGATCCCAAGGAGTCCCGAGAAGGTCAACGCGGCAACGTGCTGGTGTAGCTCAACGGTAGAGCACCTGATTTGTAATCAGGGGGTTGCGGGTTCGAATCCCATCGCCAGCTCTCAGAGAAACACCACCTGTCGGCTCTCCAACCCACACTTTCGATCTGCAACCATCCGGATGGATGCCCGAGCTGGCCAAAGGGAGCGGACTGTAAATCCGCCGCGTTTCGCTTCGTAGGTTCGAATCCTACTCCATCCACTCAAAGAACTTCGCTTGTACTGAACATCAATGCCCCGTTGGGGCCATGCGGGAGTAGCTCAGTTGGTAGAGCGTCAGCCTTCCAAGCTGAATGTCGCGAGTTCGACCCTCGTCTCCCGCTCTCTTCGCCTTCGTAGCTCAGTTGGTAGAGCGCATCCTTGGTAAGGATGAGGTCTCCGGTTCGAATCCGGTCGAAGGCTCTTTCACGACCCGGTCCGCCATCTGGCGCGACCGGGTATTTTTTTGTTTTCATCCGAGCCGTGCGGCGGTAGAAGGTCGCCGAATTCACGCCGAAAGGTCGCCTGAAGATGTCCAAAGAGAAGTTCGTTCGCGATAAGCCGCACGTCAACATCGGTACCATCGGTCACGTCGACCACGGAAAGACGACGCTTACCGCTGCCATCACCAAGGTCCTTGGCCTGCGTGGTTGGGCGGAGAAGGTCGACTTCGAGAACATCGACAAGGCGCCCGAGGAGCGAGAGCGTGGAATCACGATCTCGACGGCGCACGTCGAGTACAACTCGGAGAAGCGCCACTACGCGCACGTGGACTGCCCCGGACACGCCGACTACATCAAGAACATGATCACGGGCGCGGCGCAGATGGACGGCGCGATCCTGGTCGTGTCGGCACCCGATGGCCCGATGCCCCAGACGCGCGAGCACATCCTGCTCGGCCGTCAGGTCGGCATCCCGGCGATGGTGGTGTTCCTCAACAAGGTCGACCAGCTGGCCGCCGAAGACGAAGAGATGATCGAGCTGGTCGAAGAAGAGCTTCGAGAACTGCTCGGCAGCTACGACTTCGACGGCGAGAACACGCCGATCATCCGCGGTTCGGCGCTCAAGGCGTTGGAGTCGGAGAACTGGGAAGGCGACGAGTGCAAGCCCATCTTCGATCTGATGGAAGCGTGCGACAGCTTCATCCCGGAGCCGACGCGTGAGCTCGACAAGGCGTTCCTGATGCCGGTCGAGGACGTGTTCACGATCTCGGGTCGTGGCACGGTGGTCACGGGGCGGATCGAGCGCGGCATCGTGAAGGTTGGCGACGAAGTTGAAATCGTCGGCATCAAGGACACGCAGAAGACCACGGTCACGGGCGTGGAGATGTTCCGCAAGCTGCTGGACCAGGGGCAAGCCGGAGACAACTGCGGCGTGCTGATTCGCGGCATCAAGCGCGAAGAGGTGGAGCGTGGACAGGTGCTGTGCAAGCCCGGTTCGATCAACCCGCACACCAACTTCAACGCAGAGGTGTACGTGCTGAAGAAGGAAGAGGGCGGTCGTCACACGCCGTTCTTCAAGGGGTACCGGCCGCAGTTCTACTTCCGGACGACGGACGTGACCGGCGACATCCTGCTGCCCGAGGGCGTGGAGATGGTGATGCCCGGCGACAACGTGACCATCGAGGTCAAGCTCATCTCCACGATCGCGTGCGAGAAGGGCCTGAAGTTCGCGATTCGCGAAGGTGGCCGGACCGTCGGCGCCGGGATCGTGACCGAAATCATCGAGTAGGTCCGCGACCTACCTGGCCGAGCATCGCGGCTCGGCAGCTCTCGAACGGGTCGCAGGTATTCCTGCGGCCCGTTTCGGCGTTCAGCGTCCGGGCTCCGCACTCGCGCTGACCCGACTTCGCGCTACGATTCTCGCAGCGTGCCCAACGCAAACCAACGGACGCCCGCGCCTCCAGGCTCGACCCTGGACGGCTCGACGCAGGACCCGGGGCTGCACGCCGTCCCCGCGGCGCTCGCACCCGCCGACTCCGAGACCATCTTCCTCCCCGAGGACGCCCCCGACGCCGCTGCCGAGCAGGCACCTGCGAGTGCTCGAACCGGCGACGTCTCGGTGCGACCAGTCCCCATGCACCCCGGCGAGCTGCTGAGCGGAACGCGGTTCCGTTTGGTGCGGTGGCTGGGCGACGGCGGCATGGGAACGGTGTTCGAGGCCGTGCACGTGGACCTCGAGCGCAGCGTCGCCCTCAAGGTGCTGCGAAGCGTCCGCGGCAAGCGAAGCCTGAGCTTGTTCCGGCAGGAGGCGAAGACGCTGGGCCGGTTGGGGTCCCGCTTCGTGGTGGACGTTCACGACTTCGTCGAGCTTCGCGACGGCCGTCTGGTCATCGCGATGGAGCTGCTGCGCGGGGAGACGCTTCGAGAGGTGATCAAGCGGGGCCCGCTGCCGATCGAGCGCATCATTCCGATCGCCCGCCAGCTGTGCAAGGGTCTGAGCGCCGCGCATCGGGTGGGTGTGGTCCATCGAGACGTCAAGCCCGAGAACATCTCGCTCGAGGTCTTCGAGGGCCGCGGGGATGCCGTCAAGCTGCTCGACTTCGGCATCGCCCAGATGTCGGATGACGCGGAGATCTCCCGCGCTGGGACGCCGGGTTACTTGGCCCCGGAGGTCTTCTCGGGCGTGGGCGCCGACCGACGCAGCGACCTGTATGCGCTGGGCTGTACGCTCTACGAGCTCGCGGCGGGGCGCAAGCCGTTCGAGGACGACGACCCCTCCAAGGTGCTGCTCGCCCATCTGGATACCAAGCCGGTTCGGCTCGGGTCGATCGCCACGGTCCCCGATGGGTTCTCGGCGGCGGTCATGCGCTGCCTCGAGAAGGATCCCGAGAAGCGGTTCGAGAGCGCCGCGGACCTGGAGGTCGCGCTGTGCGAGGCGCAGATCGCCGCCAACTTCACGACGCCGTGGGACGACCTCCCGCTGCCGTCGGTCCAGCCCGAGGTCGTCGAGCGCCTGCGCCGTCAGATGCCCACCCTTCGGCGCAGCCGCAAGCGGCGGTGGGTACCCATCGCCGTCGCGGGGCTCGTGGCGGTGGCGGCCGCCGGGGTGTGGACCGGGTATGCGATGAAGGCCGAGGAGGCCGCGGACACCCCACGTCTCGCAGAGGTCGACGCCCTGGTCGAGGGAGCGCGCGGCGCAGCGGCCCGCGCGTTCTTCGTCTACCCCCCGCCCGAGGACCCGACCCTGACGACGGCGTTTGGATTCGTCGTGCAGCTCGAGGAGTGGACGGGACCCGGAGGGGACGTCGCTGCCGAGCGCGCCACGCGACTGCGCGCGGAGTTTGCGGACACGCTCGAGCGTCTGGGCGATCGGTACTGGGAGGCCGAGGGGGGCAAGCCTTTCGCGCTGGACTACTACGCCGAGGCGCTGGTGTTCGAGCCCGAGCGCTCGCGGGCCAGGGTGCGGGCCTCGATGACGCCCGGCGAGCTGAGGCTGCTGCGCAGCAAGGCCAAGAGCGGAGGCTTCTCCGACGTGGAGCTCGCCGAAGTCGAGCCGCTGATCGTGCTGTCCGATGTTCCGCAGGAGGACAAGGACGCGCGGATGCAGAGCATCCAGACGCGGTCTCCCCAAGCGGCAAAGCGGAAGCGCCAGCTCGACTCGCTGGCGCGCGGAGGAGCGAAGGGCTCCGGGGCAGACGCGGAGCCCAGCGCGGTGGCGGACGTCACAGAGGATTCCCCGTTGCTGCTCGAGGAGCCCGATGTGGGGACGCTCGACGACTCCATCCCCGAAGACGAGCCCAACCCGCAGCGAGCGCGGGAGCTGACGTCCCAAGCGGACAGGGCCCATCGACGCGGTCAGTCCGCGCGCGCCGAGGCGCTGTATTCCGAGGCGCTCGCGCTGGATCGGCGGCATGCCGACGCCTACCGAGGTCTTGGCCGCGTCGCGTTCGATCGCGGTAGCTATGCCCTGGCCGGGCGCCAGTTGAGCAAGGGGGTCCGGCTCGCGCCGCGCAACGCCCGGATGCGAATCGAGCTCGGGGACGCGCTGTACAAGAGCTTCGACTACGACGGTGCCCGTGCGCAGTACCGTCGCGCTCAGGAGTTGGGCTCCTCCGAAGCCGCGGGGCGCTTGGCCAAGGTCGGCGAGAAGCGCTAGAAGCGGCCGCGGACGAGCAGGCCCGTGGGCGTCGGCCCGACGGACACCCGAGCCGTGCGCCTGCGGGAGAACTCGATGCCCAACACGACGCTTCCGGTGATCGCCGCAGCGCCGCCTGCAGCCACCATCACCGCTCCTGCGATGCGCGTGTCGTGCAAGAACGCGCAGTCTCCGTCGAGGTCGACGCTCTCGCCCGAGCAGTCGGAGGTGACCGGTCGGCCGTGGATCACCATCAGGGTGATGCCCCCGGCGATCGCTGCGATCCCAGTTCCGACCAGCGCTGCGCCCGTGATGACGCGCGCCCGTCGGGGCGGCGCGGGCCCCTCGACCGCGGGGGGCGGGGTCGCGACGGGCCCCAAGGCGAACCGCAGCGCTGCGGTCGTGCCGCGCTCGACCTCGACTGACTTGGACTGCGACACGTAGCCATCGCTGGCAATCTCCAGCGCGTGGGCGCCGGGGTCGACCTCTTGCTCGAGGGGGGTCGTGCCGACGGGGACACCGTCGAGGGTCACCGTCGCGCCCGGGGGATCGCTGTCCACGACCAGCGCCGTCGTGACCGCGTCGTGGGACTTGAGCTTGCGCAGCCCCGTGGCGATGAGGTCGTCGGTCGCGTCGAGCAACTCGTCGCGGCCGCACAGCTCGCACGTCCGCGACTCCTGCACCACGACCGAGGCGGTGGCGACCTCGGTGATGTCGAGGGTGAGGCGCTGGTCGGCCCCGCTCGCATCGACGTGCAGGTGGATCTGATACTGGGCGCCCTGCGCCCCGGCGCGTTCGGACCAGCACTGCGCGGTGGTGCAGGCGGTGGGGTCGGGTGGGGGGCGGCCCTCGAAGGAGGTCCGAGCGATCTGCTCGTCCATGTGCTCGGTCATCGTGTCGACGACCGCAGGCTCCAGCGCTCCGGTCGCGGAGACCGGAGCCCGAAACAACACGGTCTGCGCATCACCACCGGCGAGCGACGCGAGCACTCCGAGCAAGGCCAGGGATGCTGGGCTCACGCGCACTCTCCTTCGACGCAGTTCAGCGGGTTGCAGTTGTTCTGGCACTCGCCGCAGTTCTTGTCGTCGGTCTGCGTGTCGACGCACTTCGGGCCGCACTGCGTCAGACCAACCGCGCAGCCGCAGTCGCCGTCGATGCAGGGGATCTGGCCTTGGCAGGCTTGGTTGCAGTCACCGCAGTTGTTCCGGTCGGTCTGGGGGTCGACGCAGAAGCTGCCGCAGGCCTGCTGCAGGTTGGGGCAGTCCCCCTCGCACTCGCCCCCGACGCAGAAGCGGCCGGTGGTGCACTGCGTCCCGCAGTCGCCGCAGGCGCTCGGGTCCGTCTGGGTGTCGACGCAGGCGCCATCGCAGAGTTCGAGCCCTTCGGCGCAGCCCGCCACGCACGCGCCGGCGGTGCACACCTCGGCGTCGCCGCAGGGGATGTCACAGCCGCCGCAGTGCTCGCTGCTGCGCTGCGTGTCGACACAGGTGCCCGCGCACGCCTCGGGCAGGTCCGCAGGACACTCCCCGACACACGAGCCGCCGACGCACAGATCCTGCCCGTCGCACGGCGTCCCGCAGCCCCCACAGTGATCGGGATCGATCTGCGGGTCCGTGCACCCGCCCTCGCAGACTTGTTGCCCGGCGTCGCAGTCCAACACACAAGAACCGGCCACGCAGACGTCGGCCATGGGGCACTTTTGATTGCAGTCGCCGCAGTGCAGCAGGTTGATGTCGACCCGAACGCACTCGCTCCCGCAGCTCCGCAAATCGGCCGGGCAGCTCACCGACCCGGTGCTCGACGTGTCCACGTCCGAGTCGGTCTGCGCGTCCGAGGTGCTGGCCACGCCCGTCGTCACGGCGCCGCTTTGTCCCTCCCCATCGAACGCAGGGTTGGCCATCCGGCACGCGCTGACGACCGCCAGCAAAGTGGCGGCAGCAACGCCGATGAGCCGAGCACGTGGGGTCATGCGGGAGACAAACATACGGCCCCGGCCGCCCTCCGTGCGGCATGCCTTGGTCCGCGAGGTGATCTTCGAGGCCCGTTGCGGCGCATGCGCCAAGTTTCGCGCTGCGGCGAGCGCGGCGCCATGAGGCGAGCATCGCGCCGTCGTGACGAGAGACCCGCTCGAAACCCGCGGTGGGACGTCGTGCGCGGCGAATGGCGCTGCTCACGCGGCATGTGAGGAGCACCTGAAAGGAAGTGGGGCCGCGCAGTTGCAACCCGGAACGCCTCTTGCTATAGCCGGCGTCCTTCTCCCGCCCAAGGTTCCCCCATGGCCGCCGGACACCGCATCACAGTCTCCCTCGAATGCACCGAGTGCAAGCGTCGCAACTATTCCACCCGGAAGAACCGACGCAACACTCCTGAGAAAATCAACCTCAAGAAGTACTGCGCTTCCTGCAAGAGCCACACCGGCCACAAGGAAACGAAGTAGGCAACGTCCCGGGCGGACCGAACTGCGGCGCGCGTCGACCAGCGCCGTGTCGATCTCCGACCGACCCAAGCTATCCACAGGCACCCGGAGTCTGGCGTCCACTTCAGCGCCGCTCCACCGAGTTTTCATCGACGTTCTAGGGGATTGGCGCAGTTGGTAGCGCAACGGACTCCAAATCCGAAGGCCGGGGGTTCGAGTCCCTCATCCCCTGCAGCGTGCCCCGGCAGTCAGAAATGGCTGCCGGGGCCCCATTCTTGGGGCCCGGGCCAAAACCCTTCGTCATTGCAACCCGCCCGCCCGCCTGCTGGAGCCTCCCATGTCCGAATCGTCCGATAACCGCCGTAAGAAGCGCCGCGCACCCATCAAGCGAGATTTCGATCCCGCGCGATGGGCACACGTGATCTTCTTCGTGCTCGGTGCTGCCGCCGCCTGGGTCCTGACCAACGCGACCGACAACATCTGGGCGATCGTGTTCGACTCCTACCCCAACGTCGGTCGGCCGCAGGACTTCATCTCCAGCACCATCGGCATCGGCATCGCCCTGGTCGGCACCCTCTACGCGTGGCAGCGCAAGGACTACTTCAAGTTCTGCACCGAGGTCGTCACCGAGATCTCCCAGGTCACCTGGCCCACCAAGGCCGAGATTCGTGCCAACACCGGCATCGTGATCATGGTGACCCTCATCTGCTCCGTTCTCCTGTTCGCGATGGACCAGCTCTGGTCCGCCGCGACAAACCTTCTCTACGACATCTAAAGGACAAAGGCTTCCATGGACTGGTATGTCGTTCAGACGTTCTCGGGCTACGAGAACACGGTCAAACGCAATCTCGAAGAGCGGATCAAAGGTCAGCCCTTCGAGGAAGACTTTGGCGAGATCTTGGTGCCGTCCGAGCAGGTGACCGAGCGTCGTGGCAAGAAGAACATCAAGACCAACAAGAAGTTCTTCCCCGGCTACATCTTCGTCAACATGGCGCTGACGCAGGCTACGTGGCACGTGGTCGCCAACACGCCGAAGGTGACCGGCTTCCTGGGTGGCAAGACCCCCAAGCCGGTGCCGGCGCCGCAGATGGCCCGGACGCTTCGCGCGACCACCGGTGAGGCTGCGCCTGGCGCCGAAGGCGAAGCCGCTGCCGAGGACCTGCCCGAAATCTCCTTCTCCGTGGGCGACAACGTCCGCGTCAAATCTGGGCCCTTCGCCAACTTCACCGGTCAGGTGGAGGACGTCGATTACGACAAGCGCAAGGTCAAGATGTCCGTCTCGATTTTCGGCCGACCGACCCCGGTTCAGGTCGATTTCTCGGAGGTGGAGGCGGTCGCCTGATCGTCTCGCCGCTCGCACGAGGGAAACCCAATGAAGAAACTCGAAGCCATCATCAAATTGCAGTGCAAGGGCGGCGAAGCCTCCCCCGCGCCGCCGATCGGGCCGGCCCTCGGCTCGAAGGGCGTCAACATCATGGAGTTCTGCAAGCAGTTCAACGCTCGCACGCAGAAGGACAAAGGGACGATCATCCCGGTCGAGATCTCTGTCTTCTCCGATCGCTCCTTCTCGTTCGTCACCAAGACCCCGCCTGCGGCGGTCATGCTGCTCAAGGCCGCTGGCCTCAAGAGCGGCTCCGGTGAGCCCAACAAGAAGAAGGTCGGCACGGTCACGATGGCGCAGATTCGCGAGATCGCCGAGTACAAGCTCCAGGACATGAACGCCTTCGATATCGACGGCGCAGCCAAGAGCATCGCGGGTACCGCCCGGTCCATGGGCCTCATGGTCGAAGGTCAACAGGAAGCGTAGGTCACGTCATGGGTAAGAAGTACAACGAAGCCGCGAAGAAGCTCGACGCGGACAAACGCTTCACCATCGAAGAAGCATGCAGCACCGTGGCCGAGCTGGCGTTCGCCAAGTTCGACGAGTCGGTGGACTGCGCCGCTCGCCTGGGCGTCAACCCCAAGCACGCCGACCAGATGCTTCGCTCCTCGGTCTCGCTGCCGCACGGCACGGGCAAGACCGTCCGGGTCATCGTGTTCGCCAAGGGTGAACGGGCCGCCGAAGCCAAAGACGCTGGTGCTGACGAAGTGGGCGCCGAGGATCTCGTCGAGAAGATTCAAGGCGGATGGATGGACTTCGACTCCGCCATCGCCACGCCGGACATGATGGGTCTCGTCGGTCGTCTCGGCCGGGTGCTCGGCCCCCGTGGCCTCATGCCCAACCCCAAGGTCGGCACGGTCACGATGAACGTCGCCAACGCGGTCACCGAGCTCAAGGCCGGTCGGATCGAGTTCCGCACCGACAAGACGGGCATCATCCATGCCCCCATCGGCAAGGTCTCCTTCGGCCCCGAGAAGCTCCAGGCCAACCTCATCGCGCTGCTCGGCACGCTGCAGCGCCTCAAGCCCAGCACGGCCAAGGGCACCTACTGGAAGAGCGTCACCATCTCGTCGTCGATGGGCCCCGGCGTCCGTATCGACACCTCCGACGTGATGTCCTCCGTGGACGCCTAGTACGAGCCTACGAGCCGCAGAGCCGAAGGGCTCAGAGGAGAAGACGCGCATCTGAATCATCGCAAACCGCTTGTAGACCGCAGGTCGCGGGCCGACAGCTCGCCATAATCGTCCGGACGCGCCGGATGACCTGCCAAGAGTGGATGCACCGAGAACGCACCAAGGCGCCCAAGGGCCCTCGATGTCACGGAGCTCCACATCCCTGACAACCCCTGTGACTCATCGCTCCCACCCGGAGCGTCCGTCACTGAACCGACCTGAAGAGAAACCAGGAAACATGCTTACCAAACAGCAAAAATCCGAAGAGCTGCGCGGGCAGATCGAAGACTGCAACGCACTCGTCCTGGTTGGGTTCGACAAACTCACGGTGGCTTCGGCCAACGAGCTTCGCGGCAGATTCCGCGAAGCTGGCTGCACCTACCGCGTCTTCAAGAACTCCACCATCCGGTTCGCCATCGAGGGCACGAAGCACGAGCCTCTCACCGAGCTCCTCAAAGGCGTCAGCGCGCTGGCGTACAACGAAGAGGACCCCGGTGCACCTGCACGTGTCGCGCGGGACTTCGCCAAAGAGAACGATCATTTCGCCGTCAAGGGCGGAATCTCCGACGGCGACCTGCTCGACTCCAAGGGTGTCAGCGTCCTTGCAGACCTCCCCGGTCCGCAAGAGCTCAAGGCAATGTTGCTTCGGCTGTTCAACACGCCGGCGACCAACATGGTTCGGGTGCTCAACGCAGCCGCAACCGACCTTCTGAACGTTCTCAACGCACGCAAGGACTCCCTCGAAGCTTGAGGGGGTCGCGCGCATTCAACCGTCTTTCCAAACCGATTTTTCGACCAGATAAAGGACCAACATCATGGCTGATGTCACCAAAGAACAAGTCGTCGACTTCCTGAGCAACCTCCCCGTCATGGAGATCGCCGCGCTCGTCAAAGAGCTCGAAGAGAAGTGGGGCGTGAGCGCCGCTGCTCCGGTCGCAATGATGGCCGGACCCGCTGCCGACACCGGCTCCGCTGAAGAGCAGACCGAATTCGACGTCGTGATGAGCAGCTTCGGCGAGAAGAAGATCAACGTCATCAAGGCCGTCCGCGAGATCGTCCCCGGTCTCGGACTCAAGGACGCCAAGGCGATGGTCGAGGGCGTGCCGGCAACCATCAAGGAAGCCGTCTCCAAGGAAGAGGCCGAAGAGGCCGCCGCCAAGCTCAAAGAAGCCGGCGCTACCGTCGAGGTCAAGTAGACCTCGGCTCTCCGGGCTGTCGCCGCTGCGGACGACAGCCCGGACCCTCGTCGCTCGCCAAGCTCGTTTTCGATCGAAAACGGGCGCGGCGGGCGGCTCCGCAGACGGGCCCCGAGCCCGGGGGGGCAACCCCCAAGCTTCGGACGACTTCCGCCGCTTCAACCTCGCCGTACCTCCAGCACCCCAAAACCTTCGGCCACATGAGCTCCCACCGCCCTGATACGGGCAAACCGGGACAGACGATGGGCCACCCACGGGGATCGATTCGGACACGCACGGCAAGAAAAAACAGGAATCCCGATGCCGCAGGTCATTCAGAACAACTTCAGAGTCCGCAAACACTTCGGAAAGCTGAAGAAGATCATCGAGGTCCCGAACCTCATCGACATCCAGAAGCGGTCGTACGACAAGTTTCTGCAGCGCGAAATCCCCACCGACGAGCGCGAAGACATCGGCCTGCAAGCCGTGTTCAAGAGCGTCTTCCCGATCAAGGACTTCGGAGAGACCAGCTCGCTCGAGTTCGTCAGCTACGCGCTCGATCGCCCCAAGTACGACGAGGACGAGTGTCGCGCCCGCGGCATGACGTTCGCGGCGCCCATCAAGGTGGTCGTCCGCTTGGTCGTTTGGGATGTCGACGACGAGACCGGCACCCAATCGATCCGCGACGTCAAGGAGCAGGAGGTCTACTTCGGTGAGATCCCCCTGATGACGCAGCACGGTACGTTCATCATCAACGGGACCGAGCGCGTCGTCGTGTCGCAGCTGCACCGGAGCCCCGGTGTGTTCTTCGACCACGACCGCGGCAAGACCCACAGCTCGGGCAAGAAGCTGTTCAGCGCCCGCGTCATCCCCTACCGGGGTAGCTGGCTCGACTTCGAGTTCGACCACAAGGACTTCATCTACGTTCGCATCGACCGCCGCCGGAAGCTCTACGCGACCGTGCTGCTGCGGGCGCTGGGCTACTCGACCTCCGAGCTGCTGGACTACTTCTACTCGAAGGAGACCATCGAGCTCGAGGACGTCAATGGCGACGTTCAGGCGTTCCGCGTCGTGGACTACGACCTCATCGGGGGACAGCGAGCACCGCACGACGTCAAGGACCCCAGCTCGGGCAACACCCTGGTCAAGAAGGGCCGCAAGATCTCGCGCGCGCACATCAAGAAGATGCGCAACGCCGAGATTCGTCGCCTCCCGCTGGAGCTCGAAGAGCTCGTGGGCAAGGTCGCGGGCGAGGATGTCATCGACGAGAACACCGGAGAGGTGCTCCTCAACTGCAACGAGGACATCACCGAGGAGCACATCATTCGGCTGCATGAAGCCGAAGTGAAGATGTTCCGCACGCTCTTCATCGACGACTTCAACGTCGGACCGTTCCTGCGCAACACGCTGCTTCAGGACAAGCTGACCAGCACCGAGGAAGCCATCCTCGAGATCTACCGGCGCCTGCGCCCGGGCGATCCTCCGACCATCGACACCGCGAAGAATCTGTTCGAGTCGCTGTTCTTCCGCCCCGACCGGTACGACCTGTCCACGGTCGGTCGCCTCAAGTTGAACCACAAGTTCAACAACGACGAGGACCTCGCCACGCAGGTCCTGACGACGCGCGACATCCTCGACACGGTCAAGTACCTGGTCGAGCTTCGCAACGGTCGCGGCCAGACCGACGACATCGACCACCTCGGCAACCGCCGCGTCCGCGCGGTCGGTGAGCTGATGGAGAACCAGTACCGTATCGGTCTGGTTCGCATGGAGCGCGCCATCAAGGAGCGCATGAGCATGTCCCAAGAGATGGACGCGCTCATGCCGGCCGACCTCATCAACGCCAAGCCGGTCTCGGCGGTGGTCAAGGAGTACTTCGCGAGCAGCCAGCTCTCGCAGTTCATGGACCAGACCAACCCCCTGTCCGAGGTCACGCACAAGCGTCGTCTCTCGGCGCTGGGCCCCGGTGGTCTGACCCGCGAGCGGGCCGGCTTCGAGGTTCGCGACGTCCACTCCACGCACTACGGTCGGATCTGTCCGATCGAGACGCCGGAGGGACCGAACATCGGCCTCATCGCGTCGCTGTCCACCTACGCGCGCATCAACGAGTTCGGCTTCATCGAGACGCCGTACCGCTCGGTCGATGGCGGCCACGTGGGTGCCGACGTGGCCTACTACTCGGCGCTCGAGGAGATGGGCCACTACATCGCCCAGGCCAACGCGACGATCAACGACAAGGGCAATCTCTCCGAGGAGCAGATCCAGTGCCGTCAGAACGAGGAGTTCGTCTCCGTCGGTCCGCAGGAAGTGACCCTGATGGACGTGTCGCCCAACCAGCTGGTCTCGGTCGCCGCGTCCCTCATCCCGTTCCTCGAGCACGATGACGCCAACCGGGCCCTGATGGGGTCGAACATGCAGCGGCAGGCCGTGCCCTGCCTGCGTCCCGACGCGCCGCTGGTCGGCACGGGCATGGAGAGCCACGTGGCGCGCGACTCCGGTACGACCGTGGTCGCCGGTCGCGACGGCATCGTCGATCAGGTCGACGGTGGTCGCATCGTGGTCAAGCCGGTGGCCGGTCGCGAAGAGACGCGCTCGATCCTCGGTGCCAAGCCGGATATCTACAACCTGGTCAAGTTCCAGCGCTCCAACCAGAGCACGGCGCTCAACCAGAAGCCGATCGTCCGCGTGGGCGACCGGGTGAAGAAGGGCGACGTCATCGCCGACGGGTCCTCGACCGAGCGAGGCGAGCTGGCCCTGGGTCAGAACGTGCTCGTCGCGTTCATGCCGTGGCAGGGCTACAACTTCGAGGACTCGATCCTCGTCAGTGAGCGCCTCGTTCGCGAAGACGTCTACACCTCGATGCACATCGAGGAGTGGGAGTGTGTCGCCCGAGACACCAAGCTCGGCAAGGAAGAGATCACCCGCGACATCCCCAACGTCGGAGAGGAAGCCCTGCGCAACCTCGACGAGGCGGGCATCGTGCGGGTCGGCGCCGAGGTCGGTCCCAACGACATCCTGGTCGGCAAGATCACGCCCAAGGGCGAGACGCAGCTGTCGCCGGAGGAGAAGCTCCTGCGCGCGATCTTCGGTGAGAAGGCGGGCGACGTGCGCGACACCTCGCTGCGGCTGCCTCCGGGCGTCGCGGGCATCGTCATCGACGCGCGCGTGTTCGCCCGCAAGGGCGTCGAGCGCGACACCCGGGCCCAGCAGATCGAGGACTCCGAGCGCGAGAAGCTGATCAAGGACCACCGGGACAACGTCAGCATCGTCTCCGACGGCTACTACAGCCGCATCAAGGAGATCCTCACGGGCAAGGAGACGGCCGCCAAGCTCGTCGACGACGAAGGCACGGTCCTGTGCAACGCCGGCGTCAAGCTCGACGGACCGACGCTCGAGGGCATCCCGCGCAAGCACTGGGAGAAGTTCTCGGTCACCACCGCCGAGGACACGGAGCTGGTCGAAGCGCTGGCCCGTCGTCTGGAGAAGGACCTCGACGAGATCGAGACCATCTACCGCGAGAAGATCGCCAAGCTGACCAAGGGCGACGAACTGCCGCCGGGCGTCATCAAGATGGTCAAGGTCTACGTCTGCATCAAGCGCAAGCTGCAGGTCGGGGACAAGATGGCCGGTCGCCACGGCAACAAGGGCGTCATCAGCCGGATCCTGCCCACCGAGGACCTCCCGTACCTCGAGGACGGCACGCCGGTCGACATCGTCCTCAACCCGCTGGGCGTGCCCTCCCGGATGAACGTCGGTCAGATCCTCGAGACCCACCTGGGGTGGGCCGCGCGGGAGCTGGGCAACCAGATCGACCGCTACATGCAGACCAACTTCAGCCCCGACGTCCTTCGGGCGCAGCTGAAGAAGATCTTCGAGACCGAGCAAGCCGTGAAGTTCGTCGACACGCTGACCGATGACGACGTCATCCGGTTTGCCGACAAGCTGCGCCGCGGCGTGCACATGGCGACGCCCGTGTTCGACGGTGCGTTCGAGGACGAGGTCAAGGCAACGCTGGGCAAGGCGGGCCTGCCTGGCAGCGGACAGGCCATCCTGTTCGACGGCCGCTCGGGCATGGCGTTCGAGGAGAACGTCACCGTCGGCATCATGTACATGCTCAAGCTGCACCACCTCGTGGATGACAAGATCCACGCGCGGTCCATCGGGCCCTACTCGCTCGTCACGCAGCAACCGCTGGGTGGCAAGGCCCAGTTCGGTGGTCAGCGTCTGGGTGAGATGGAAGTGTGGGCGCTGGAGGCCTACGGGGCGGCCTACGCCCTGCAGGAACTCCTCACCGTCAAGTCGGACGACGTCGTCGGCCGGATGCGGATGTACGAGTCCATCGTCAAGGGACAGCCGACCATGCAGCCGGGTGTGCCCGAATCATTCAACGTGCTTCTCAAAGAGCTTCAGGCGCTGTGCCTGAGCGTCGAGATGCTCGAAGTCGACCTTGAGACCGGAGAAGTTCCGGGCCGTCACGACGCCATCGTGGCTGAATAGGAAGAGGGGATCAGATGAGGGATATTTTCAGTTTCTTCGAGAAGCCCAAAGAAGCAGCCGTCTTCAACGCGCTGCGGATCAGCATCGCCTCTCCCAAGATCATCCGTGATTGGTCGTTTGGCGAGGTCAAGAACCCCGAAACCATCAACTACCGGACGTTCAAGCCGGAGCGCGATGGACTCTTCTGCGCGAAGATCTTCGGACCCATCAAGGACTACGAGTGCTTGTGCGGCAAGTACAAGCGGATGAAGCACCGCGGCGTCGTCTGCGAGAAGTGCGGCGTCGAGGTCATTCACTCCAAGGTCCGTCGTGAGCGGGCCGGACACATCGACCTGGCCACCCCGGTCGCGCACATCTGGTTCCTCAAGAGCCTGCCGTCGCGCATCGGCAACGTGCTGGACATCCCGCTGTCGAAGCTGGAGAAGGTCCTGTACTGCGAGTCCTACATCGTCATCGATCCCAAGGACTCGGGTCTCGAAGAGCGCGAGCTGCTCAGCGAAGACCGCTACGAGGAGCTGATCGACGAGCTGGGGCTCGACGCGTTCTCGGCCGGCATGGGTGCCGAGTCGATCAAGGAGCTGCTCAACCGGATCGACCCCGTGGTCGAGGCGCGAAAGCTTCGCACCGAGATCGCCACGGCCACCTCTGAGGCCAAGCGCAAGAAGGCCGCCAAGCGCCTTCGGGTCATCGAGGCGTTCCGCAACAGCGGGAACAAGCCCGAGTGGATGATGCTCGACGTCATCCCGGTGCTGCCGCCGGACCTGCGTCCGCTGGTGCCGCTCGACGGGGGCCGCTTCGCGAGCTCCGACCTCAACGACCTGTACCGCCGGGTCATCAACCGCAACAACCGCCTCAAGCGCCTACAGGAGCTCGCGGCGCCGGAGATCATCATCCGCAACGAGAAGCGCATGCTTCAAGAGGCCGTCGACGCGTTGTTCGACAACGGTCGCCGCGGCAAGACGATCACCGGCCCCAACAAGCGGCCCCTCAAGTCGCTCTCCGACATGCTGCGCGGCAAGTCCGGCCGTTTCCGTCAGAACCTGCTCGGAAAGCGCGTCGACTACTCGGGCCGTTCGGTCATCGTGGTCGGCCCCGAGCTCAAGCTGCACGAGGTCGGGCTGCCCAAGAAGATGGCGCTCGAGCTGTTCAAGCCGTTCATCTACAACAAGCTCGAGACCCGGGGTCTGGTGACCACGATCAAGAGCGCCAAGCGGATGGTCGAGCGCGAGGCAGAGGAGGTCTGGGACATCCTCGACGAGGTCATCAAGGAGCACCCGGTCCTGCTCAACCGGGCCCCGACGCTCCACCGTCTGGGCATTCAGGCGTTCGAGCCGGTGCTGATCGAGGGCAAGGCCATTCAGCTGCACCCGCTGGTCTGCACCGCCTACAACGCCGACTTCGACGGTGACCAGATGGCCGTGCACGTCCCGTTGTGCATCGAGGCGCAGATGGAAGCCCGCGTGCTGATGATGTCGACCAACAACATCCTCAGCCCCGCGCACGGCAAGCCGATCATCGTGCCCACGCAGGACATCGTCTTGGGCCTGTACTACATGACCCGCGAACGCGCGGGTGCCTTCGGCAGCGCGAACGAGCCCAAGAAGGACAACTTCATCGTGGGCCACTACGGTTCGCCCAAGGAAGTGCGCATGGCGTACGACCACGGCGCCGTACACCTGCAGGCGAGGATCATGTGCCGGATCAATCTCGGCGAGGACATGGTCGAGACCACGGTCGGTCGGGTTCTGCTCTACGAGGGAGGCGTCCCCTCGGAGCTGCCCTTCGACCTGTTCAACCGGGCACTGGGCAAGAAGCCGCTCAACGAGATCATCGACGTTTGCTATCGGACGTGCGGCCAGAAGGCCACCGTGCTCATGGCCGACTACCTTCGCAGCACCGGGTACACCGAGGCGACCAAGGCCGGCATCTCGATCTGTATGGATGACATGATCATCCCCGACGAGAAGTACACGCTGCTCGGTGATGCGTTCGAGGAGGTCAAGCGGATCTCCAGCCAGTACGCCGACGGTCTGATCACCTCGGGCGAGCGCTACAACAAGGTCATCGACATCTGGGCCACGGTCTCCGAGCAGATCGCCAACGCCATGATGGACGAGATCTCGTTCGCGGAGTTCGAGAACACGGAGGGAGAGAAGGTTCGAACACCATCGTTCAACTCGATCTTCATCATGGCGGACTCTGGTGCACGTGGCTCACGTCAGCAGATGCGGCAGCTCTCCGGAATGCGAGGCCTGATGGCCAAGCCCTCCGGTGAGATCATCGACCAGCCCATCACCACGAACTTCCGTGAGGGGCTGACGGTGCTGCAGTACTTCATCTCCACGCACGGTGCGCGGAAGGGTCTGGCCGACACGGCCCTCAAGACCGCCAACTCCGGATACCTCACCCGTCGTCTCGTCGATGTCGCCCAAGAAGCGGTCATCACCGAGTTCGACTGCGGCACCATTCAGGGCCTGGAGATCGAAGCCTTGGTCGAAGCCGGCGAGGTCATCGAGCGTCTGGGCGACCGCATCCTCGGTCGGACGGCGCTGGAGCCGGTCTACGTGCCGGGCTCGGACGAGATCATCTGCGACGAAGGCGAGCTCTTCGACGAGGCGCGCGTGATCGCAGTGGAAGAGGCCGGCATTCAGCGGCTTCGCATTCGTTCGGTGCTGACGTGCGAGGCGCTGCGCGGTGCGTGTGCGCGCTGCTACGGCCGCGACCTCGCGCGTGGTCACCTCGTGGACGTCGGAGAGGCCGCGGGCATCATCGCCGCGCAGTCGATCGGCGAGCCGGGTACACAGCTCACGATGCGGACGTTCCACATCGGTGGTGTCGCCTCCGGCATGCAGTCCCTGCAGACCTCGCTCGAGGCTCGCTTCGGCGGCAAGATCACCTTCGAGGACCTCTCGGCGGTGGGTCGTGACGACCACCACGTCGTCATGAACCGGCACGCGCGCGTCATCCTGCTCGACGACCGGGATCGCCCGCGCGAGGAGTACAACCTCAACTACGGCGCGAAACTGCTCTGCAAAGAAGGCGACATCGTGCCTCCGGGAGCCAAGCTGTCGGAGTGGGACCCGTACTCCATCCCGATCGTGTCGGAGGTGGCCGGTACCATCGAGTACGGCGACATCGTCGAGGGCGTCACCATGCAGGTGCGCGTCGACGAGCAGACGGGCCACAGCTCGATGGTCATCCAGGAGAGCCGGGATGCGGACGCTCGTCCCCGACTGGTCCTCAAGGATGCCAACGGTGAGGTCGCCACCTACGACGGCCGAGAAGCCCGCTACTTCTTGCCCGTGGGCTGCTCCTTCGCAGTCTCCGAGGGACAAACCATCGAAGCAGGCGAAGTGCTCGCCAAGATGCCGCGCGAGACCACGAAGACCAAGGACATCACCGGGGGTCTGCCGCGGGTCGTCGAGCTCTTCGAAGCGCGGACGCCCAAGGACCACTCGATCGTGGCCGAGACCGACGGCGTCGTGTCGTTCGGTAAGGACAAGGGCGGCAAGCGCCGGATCATCGTCACCCCCGATGGTGGCGACCCGCGCGAGTACCTGGTGCCCAAGGGCCGTCACCTGCAGATCCGCGAGGGCGACCGCGTCCGCGCCGGTGAAGCGCTCATGGACGGTCCGTCCAACCCGCACGACATCCTGGCGGTCCTCGGGGAGAAAGCGCTGGCGCGTTACCTCCTCGACGAGGTCCAGCAGGTCTACCGACTGCAGGGCGTGAAGATCAACGACAAGCACATCGAGGTCATCATTCGTCAGATGATGCGTCGGGTGAAGGTCAAGGAGCCAGGGGACACCAACTTCCTGGCCGACGACCACGTCGAGCGTCAGATCTTCCAGCAGGAGAACAACCGCGTCGCTTCGCTGGGCGGACAGCCCGCCACCGGACAAGCGCTGCTGCTGGGCATCACCAAGGCCTCGCTGTCGACCGAGTCGTTCATCTCGGCCTCTTCGTTCCAGGAGACGACGAAGGTGCTCACCGAGGCCGCGCTGCAGGGCAAGATCGACTACCTGCGCGGACTCAAGGAGAACGTCATCATGGGCCGCCTCATCCCGGCCGGTACCGGTCTGTCCGTCTACGACCGGCTGACCATCCAAAGCGACGACCTCACCCCCGAGGAACTCGCCGCCGAGCCCACCGCGCGACGTCAGACCGAGCGCGACTTGATGAACATCCCGGACTAGAGGTTCGGGCCCTCGGCGTCCTCTTCATGGGCGCCAAACCCGAAGGGAGTCGCGCAGGCGGCTCCCTTTCTTCGTTGGGCCACAGCGAGCTCGGGAGAGCTCGCCTTGATTCCTGAGAACCTTCTCATCTGGCGCTCATGAAGCGGGGGCCGCCCGGGGGTATTCGATCGTTCATGTGGACGCCCGCGCTCGTGCTCGCGGTCTTGATCCTCCTGTCCGCTGGTCTGCTGGGGCTGGCGGTGCAGCTCGAACTCGACGCCCTGCCGGACGTGACGAGCAACCAGGTGCAGGTCCTCACCCGCGCGCCGGGCCTGACGCCCAGCGAGGTCGAGCTGAGGATCACCCGTCCCCTGGAGGCAAGTCTGGGCGGGATCGCGGGCCTCGACAACACCCGCTCGCTGTCGCGCTACGGCCTGTCGGCGATCACGCTGGTGTTCGAGGAGGACGTCGACCTCATGGACGCCCGGCAGCTGGTCGCCGAGCGCATCGGGGGTTGGGGCACCGCGGACCCTCAGATCGACGTGCCAGAGCTGGGCCCGATCACCGGCGGCCTGGGCGAAGTCTTCCAGTTCACGGTCTCCTCGCCGACCCGCACGCCGGCGGAACTGCTGGAGCTGTTCGAGCTGCGGGCCTCTCCCATCCTCAAGGACACGCCGGGCGTGGTGGAGGTCAACACCTGGGGCGGGGCGCGAAGAACGTTCGAGGTCCGCGCGGATCCGGATCGACTCGCGCGTCGGGGCGTCTCGTTCGGTCAGCTCCAGCAGGCGCTGTCCTCCGCGGTCGGCAACCGGCCCGGCGCCACCATCGACGTCGGTGACCGGCACGTGCTGCTGCGAGGCCGCTTCTTGCCCGAGCGGGCCGACCTGCTCGCGGACCTGCCGGTCGTCGTGGGGCCCGAGCACGTGGTGCGGGTGCGGGACGTGGCGACCGTGGGCGAGGGCAACGAGCCGCGCCTGGGCGCCGCCACCCGCAACGGACGGGGCGAGACGCTCTACGTGATGGCGCAGATGCTGATGGGTGCGAACGCCCTCGAGGTGACCGATGCGGTCCGAGACCGCATGGACGCGGTGCGGGAGGTGTTGCCACCGGACGCGTTCGTGGCGGACGTGGCCCGAAAACATGGAGGGCAACCTTTGCTCCAGTCGCTCGGCCCTCGGACGGGCGTCGGCTTCGAGGTTCCGGCGGGTTGAAGGAACTCGCGAGCCAGCCTGGTATCGTCCACCGCGATGGTGCCTGCGCTCATGCTCGCAGCGATTGCTTCTTCGTCCACCGTCTCCGCGCTCCCAGCCGACTCGGACCCTCCGGCGAGGCAGGAGAGTGCCGCGGACCTCGAGGCAGAAGCGCTGTACAACGCCGGCGTGGAGCGCTTCGAGGCGGGGGACTTCGAGGGGGCGCTGCGAGCCCTCGAGGCCTCACTCACGAAGGCCCAGGACGCCAACACCCGCTACGCGTACGCGCAGACCCTCAACAAGATGGGTCGCTGCCCCGAGGCGGTTCGAGAGTACGAACGCGTCATCGAGCTGGTCCCCGACCCCCCCCCCCCCGTCGTCTTTGGCAATGACCCGGGCGTGTCCTGGCGGACCGGCGGCTTCGTGACGATGGGGGTCGGAAGTGCCGTGGTCATCCTCGGCGCCACGATGGCAGCGGTCTACCGGGTGCGGGGAAGAGAGTTCCACAACAACCTGCGAGACGCCCGCATCCAAGCGGAGATCAACGGCTGCTCGCTGTCGGTCGCCACGCCGGAGTGCCCCGAGATCGAGTCGGAGATTCACGTCTGGCGCACCAACACCAACCGGGCCAACCGCCTCGTGGCCGCCTCCGCAGGGGCTGTCGTGGGGCTGGGCGCGGTCTTGATCGTCGCCGGAGGGCTGGTGTATCGAGAGGGCAAGCTGCGGACGCGGCAATGGGCCAACGGCCTCGCGAGGACGCAGGCGCGACGGGCACGCGCCGAGGGCACCGTCGAGCCGTCGCGCCCGGCCGCGGAACAAGGCGCAGACCGGCTTGGGCTCGCGTTCGTGCGGACGTGGCCCGAAAACATGAGGCGACCTCTGCTCCAGTCGCTCGGCCCTCGGACAGCGCGGCTCGAGGCCGCGGCTCGCGGCCGGTCGTGCCGACGGGCCGCGGTGTTGCGGTGGTCGGGCGCTTCTGAGCGTGTCCGTTGCTCACTGCGCCGGGGCGAAGTAGCCCAGCCCCGCGAGCATCGACAGCAGGCCCGCGATGTCTTCGCGGACGAGATGCTTGTCGGCGAACTCCAAGGACAGCGCGTCGGCGCTGACGTCGTCGCGGGTCTGCAGGGCGGCCAGGAGCGACATCGCCGGGCGCACGCTGGCGCGGTCGGGCCACGCGAAGGTTCGGCCACAGACGCCGACGATCAGGTCGTCGTCGTGGCATTCGAACGCCAGGCTCGCCTGGGGGCGCCGTTTCAACGCGTGCGCGGGGCTGATCTCGATGTCCGGGGCGACTGCCGGGAGCGCCGCGCGGCCGCGCAGGGTGGCGACCTCGAGGCCGGCCACCACATCTTGAATCGAGCGGGGCGAGCTTCGGTCGATCACCAGGCTCAGGCCCATCGAAGGGCCCTCGATGTCGAAACCGTGCAGGTGGGTCCCGGGCCAGAAGACAACGTCACCGGGACCGAGGTCGACCACGAGCTCGGCGCGACGGGCCGGCTCGGTCCGTCCGTTGGGGTCCTCGATCCACGCCGCATCGTCGGCACCGAGCGTGAGTCCCTCCCAGAAGGAGCCCCGGCGGGTCCCTTCGAGAACGAACTGGAACACGCACTCCTGGTGCGGATCGAGGTGGTATCCGAAGGGGGTCCTCCGGTAGTCGCCGAAGAAGGCGTTGTAGCGATAGGGGCGAGGGCCCGTGCGCGCGAGGGTGGGGCCCAGCAGCGCCTGCAGACGCTCGAGCGCGCTCCACGACGCGCACTCGAGGTTCGGCGCCATCACGCCCAGATCATCTCCGAGCGCGGCACGCGATTGCTCGAGCCACGAGGCGAAGTCGTCGTGGGCATCGGTCGGGACGAATGGCGAGGGGTCGAGCATCATCGCGCCTGCCCGATACAGTTCGAGCGGGCGGCCCGGACCGACGCTGTGGTGGGGCCCAGCGCCGGGGGACAGACCCCAGCTGCGCTTGACCGCGTCGATCTTCTCGACGCCGGGCTGACACGAACGGGGTGGGTGTACGGCCTTGATCCAGTCGAAGACCTCCTGGGTCGAGAACGGTGCGTACGCTCCCCGGATCACGGCGGGCACGCCCTCCTCGAACAGTTCGAGCATCGCGTCGGCGAGGCCGGAGAGCGCGTGACTCGGGGTGGAATCGGCGGAGGGCACCGGACCGCCCTTACCTGAGCTGATGCTCGGATGCGAGGGCACGGGGGCAACCGTGCCCCAGCGGCTGTACGAGACGTCTCGAGGCATCGCGTCGAGCACGCCGCACCGGTGGGGTGGGGCTGGCGGGTGATGAGCCGATCACATGTTGCGGCGGTACTGCCCGCCCACCTTGTACAGCGCGTCGGACAGCTGTCCGAGCGTGCACACCTTGCAGGCCTCCATGAGGCTCTCGAAGGTGTTGCCGTGCTCGACGGCGACGCGCTGAAGGTCGGCGAGCGCCCGGGCGGCCGCGCCTTCATTGCGCGCCTTGAAGGCGTCGCGACTGCTGATCGCGTACTCCTTCTCTACGGTGGTCGAGCGGATGACCTCGTCGGGCGTGATCGTGGGAGAGCCCTCGGGGTCGAGGAAGGTGTTCACGCCGACGACCGGCAGCTCTCCGTTGTGCTTGCGGGTCTCGTAGTACAGCGACTCCTCTTGGATCTTGGTGCGCTGATACATCCGCTCCATCGCTCCGAGGACCCCGCCGCGCTCCGAGATGCGTCGGAATTCCGTGAGCACGGCCTGCTCGACCAGATCGGTGAGCTCCTCGACGATGAAGGAGCCCTGCAGCGGGTTCTCGTTCTTGGCCAGTCCCAGCTCCTGGTTGATGATCAGCTGAATCGCCATCGCCCGCCGCACGCTCTCCTCGGTGGGGGTGGTGATCGCCTCGTCGTAGGCGTTGGTGTGCAACGAGTTGCAGTTGTCGTAGATGGCGACGAGCGCCTGCAGCGTGGTGCGGATGTCGTTGAACCCGATCTCCTGGGCGTGCAGCGAACGGCCCGAGGTTTGAATGTGGTACTTGAGCTTCTGCGAGCGGGCGTTGGCGCCGTACTTGTTCTTCATCGCCTTGGCCCAGATCCTCCGCGCGACCCGTCCGATCACGGTGTACTCGGGGTCCAGGCCGTTGGAGAAGAAGAACGACAGGTTGGGCGCGAAGTGGTCGATGTTCATGCCTCGCGAGAGGTAGTACTCGACGAAGGTGAACCCGTTGGCCAGCGTGAAGGCGAGCTGGCTCACCGGGTTCGCACCGGCCTCGGCGATGTGGTAGCCGGAGATCGAGACCGAGTAGAAGTTGCGCACGCCGTGCTCGATGAAGGAGGCCTGAATGTCTCCCATCATGCGAAGCGCGAACTCGGTCGAGAAGATGCAGGTGTTCTGGGCCTGATCCTCCTTGAGGATGTCGGCCTGCACGGTGCCTCGCACCTGCTTCATCGCATCGGCCTTGATCTTGGCGTAGGTCTCGGCCTCGAGCACCTGGTCGCCGGTGACCCCCAGCAGCATCAGCCCCAGGCCGTCGCTGCCCTTGGGAAGCTCGCCTTGATAGCGGGGGCGGGGCAGGCCCTTCTCGGCGTAGATCGCCTCGATCTTCGCGTCGACATCACGCCCGGTGCCCTGCTCGGCAATCCACTTCTCACACAGCTGGTCGACGGCCGCGTTCATGAAGAAGCCCAGCAGCATCGGGGCGGGGCCGTTGATCGTCATCGACACGGACGTGCGCGGGTTGGTGAGATCGAAGCCGCTGTAGAGCTTCTTGGCGTCGTCGAGGTTCGCCACGCTGACGCCCGAGTTGCCGATCTTGCCGTAGATGTCGGGGCGATGGTCGGGGTCCTCGCCGTACAGGGTGACGGAGTCGAACGCGGTCGAGAGCCGCTTGGCGGGCAGGCCTGCCGAAACGTAGTGGAAGCGCCGGTTGGTGCGTTCGGGTCCGCCCTCACCGGCGAACATGCGCGTGGGGTCTTCTCCCTCTCGCTTCAGAGGAAAGACGCCGGCTGCGTAGGGGAACTCTCCAGGAACGTTCTCGGTGAGCACCCAGCGCAAGATGTCACCCCAGTCCTGGTACTTGGGCAGCACGACCTTGGGGATCGACAGGTGCGAGAGGGACTCGGTGTACAGGTCCTGCTCGATCACCCGGTCCCGAACCTGGAACTGGTACGTCGGCGCCTTGTAGCGGGCGAGGGTGTCGCCCCAGCCGTCGAGGGCCTGTCGGGAGTCGTGATGGAGCTTGCTCCACACCTCGTCGTAGCGCGCGACCAGGTCCTTGGCGTAGGCAGGCTCCTCGCCCTGCCGCAGCAGCTCCAGGGTGCCGCGAAGCTGGTAGGCCCGACGCGCCAGCGCGCACTGCTCCTCCACGAAGCGGGCGTAGGCGTCGCTGTGCTCGGCGATCTCGGCCAGGTAGCGCACCCGCTCGGGGGGGATGACGAAGCGCTTCTCGCTCATCGCCTCGGTCACCTCCATCGAGGACTGCAGCGGCGCGGAGGTCTTCTCCGCGAGGACGTCGATCAGCTTGCGGTACAGGTTGTTGGTGCCGGGGTCGCCGAACTGCGAGGCGATCGTGCCGAAGATCGGCAGGGCGTCGTCCGGAGCATCGAAACGCTGATGGTTGCGCTTGTACTGCTTGCGAACGTCGCGAAGCGCGTCGAGCGAGCCGCGCTTGTCGAACTTGTTGATCGCGATGACGTCGGCGAAGTCGAGCATGTCGATCTTCTCCAGCTGCGTCGCGGCCCCGTATTCGGCGGTCATCACGTACAGCGACGCATCGGAGTGGTCGGTGATCTCGGTGTCGCTCTGGCCGATGCCCGAGGTCTCGACGATGACCAGGTCGAAGCCCGCAGCCTTGCAGACCTCGATCGCCGATCGGACGTGCTTGGAGAGCGCCAGATTGCTCTGCCGAGTGGCGAGGGAGCGCATGTACACCCGCGGCGTGTCGATGCTGTTCATCCGGATGCGGTCGCCCAGCAGCGCCCCGCCGGTCCGCCGTTTGGACGGATCGACCGAGATGATCGCGATGTGTTCGTCTTGGAAGTCGGCGAGGAAGCGTCGGACGAGCTCATCGACCATCGAGGACTTGCCCGCACCACCGGTGCCCGTGATCCCCAGCACCGGGGGGACGCGCCCGTCGCGGGCGTGGAGCTTCGCCGAGAGCGCCTCGAACGCGCTGGGGTCGTTCTCGGCGATCGAGATCAATCGTCCGAGGACCTTGGGGTCCTTGTTGCGAAGCTCGGCGAGCGCGTCTGCGGGCGGAGGCTCGGCGAGCGCGAAGTCGCAGCGCTGGAGCAGGTCGTTGATCATGCCCTGCAGGCCCATCGACCGCCCGTCGTCCGGGGAGTAGATGCGATCGATGCCGTACGCGTGAAGCTCGTCGATCTCCGAGGGCAAGATGGTGCCTCCGCCGCCCGCGAAGATCTTGATCGACGTGTCCGCCTTGGCGAGCAGGTCGTGCATGTACTTGAGGTACTCGACGTGACCACCTTGATACGAGGTGAGCGCGATGCCTTGCACGTCCTCTTGAATTGCGCAGTCGACGATCTCCTGAACCGAGCGGTTGTGGCCCAGATGAATGACCTCGGCGCCCGAGCTCTGCAGGATGCGGCGCATGACGTTGATCGCCGCGTCGTGGCCGTCGAACAGCGACGCCGCGGTCACGAGGCGTACGTGGTTGGTGGGACGGTACGGCTCGGCGGACACGGGGGCGGGCGACTTCGACTCGGCGGTGCTCACGTCACCTTCCAGGTACCGCAAACCGGGGGTGTCTGGCGATGAAGCGGCTCACATCGGCTATTCGGCCGCGGCGGCGGCAGCGAAGGCCTGGCGCGCCGTCAGGGGCTCGAGCTGGGCCTGGCTGCGGCCCAGCTCGTGAAGCTCGCGAATCCCACCTTTGTCGAGGACGACGCGGAAGCGCTCGTAGTTCGGCGCACCATCGACCGCACGGAGCACCATGACGACGTTGACGTGGTAGGCCTTCGGGCACGCGACGTGCCGGACCGTCCCCGTCCGGGCATCGAAGGACTGCACGGTACGGACGGGGTCGTCCATGCGCGCGAGCAGGCTCGAGACGTTGAAGCGGATGATGTCGTTGACGTCGAGGAGACGGCCGTGGTTGCTCGCGATGCGGCGGCCGTGCAACGTGATCTCCTTGATGTACTTGACCACGATCTCCTGCTTGCTCTTGGGCTCGAGCACGCCCGTCGCGTCCCCGTGACGGGCGTCGTAGACCGGACGCGGAACCTGAGCGGGATCGGAGAAGGCGAAGGTCTCCCGGCACCGGCCCACCTCCTCATCGTTGGCGGGGTCGCGAATCCTGACGCTGTAGTCCCACAGGAAGCGCGAGGTCTGCCGGGTGAAGTAGGTTCGCAGCCACTCCTTGATCCGGTCCTTGAACACGTAGGAGATCACCAGCGCGACGACGAAGGCGAAGCTGTTGATGCCGTAGCGGTTCTGGCTCCAGATGGCCGCGATGGTGGAGAACAGCATGGCGACCGCCGCCGCGATGCCGGCCCCGATGTTCGCGACGCGCCGCCCGACGCTCTGCTTGGTCATGTCCAAGAAGAGCACCGAGCTCATGAACTTCTTCAGGGCGCTGTTTCGGTGCACGTAGCGGGCGTTGCCGCGGACGGCGTCGATGATGCTGTGGTAGCCAGCGCCCTTGCGATGCGCCTGCTCGGCGAGAATGCGCTCGACGATCTTGGCGCGGCTCGCGACGCAGGCCTGCGCGACGGTGGGGTTCTCTTCGAGTGTGGAGACGAAGCGGGTGAAGTATCGCTCGACGCTGAGGCTGATGAACTCGTCGGCGTATGCGAACAGCTCTTGGATCCATGCGGCGCGGCGGGGGAGGACGAAGTCCGCGCGGTAACCACGGAAGCGTTCGAGGACGGCCGAGACGTCGTCGGCGAGGCGAAGGGCGATCCGGTCGATGTCGTCCACGAGCACCGGGCGGGTCTTCGCGTCCTCGGCCAGCAGCGCGACCCGGTCTCGAAGCGCGCCGACCTGATCGCGGACGCAGACCTTGACGAGGCAGCCGAAGAGTCGAACCTCGTGCCCCAGCGGCCCATCCAGATCGGGCGCGACGCTCCTGCCGACCGGTGGCATGTGCTCGAGCATCTGGTTGAGCGGTGAGGTCTCGTTGCCCTCATCGGCCAGCGCGCGCAGGCTCATCGTGGGCGTCTTGAAGCGGATGTAGGCGGCAATGTCGCTGTAGAACTGCTCCCGGCGGTACGAGTGGGGGTCGAGACCGAGACTTCGTGGCACGAACAGGTACGTCTCGACCACGTAGCGGCTTCGTCGCGCGCCAGGGTCGATCGCGTAGTCGAGCTTGACCTCGAACTGGTTGTCGTCGTGGACACCGATTCGAGAGTCGATGAGTTCTTCGGGTTCGAGCACGATTTTGCTGGTCTCATCAGTGTTACAAGAATGTCACAAGACGCAAGTCCCTAAATTCACGCGGAGATTCGGAAGACCAAATGTGCGTAAACGCGCACATCATGCAAAGGCGTCGGTGACGGTGCGACGAGGGACGCTGCGCGGCATCAGACGGTGGATGAAACACGACTCGACCAACGCCCAGCTCGCGCTGACGGCCGCCGCAGGTGGCGCGGGCGGCTGCATCTATCGCTACGTCCAGGGCGCGACCCCTGTTGAGATCCTGTGGTCCTTCGCCTTCGTCTTCGGGCTCATCTTGGCCTTTGGGCTGCTGTGGCGTCGTCACCTCCGCGCGAAGGCCGGGCGTGTGGAGACCCGCGATGGATGACCCCACCGGGCGAGACATTCTCTTCGTTGCAGATGCGACAGACGCCGGCGCCCGGTGTCGACAGGGCGAGAGCGACGATGCACGAGCGCACGACCAACTTCTTCCTCCTGCTCCTTTCCGTCCTGGCCGGCTGCACCCTTTCTCAGGATGCGCAGACGCCCTTCGGGGGCTCCATGCCCGAGTCCGACACCGAGGCCTCCTCGTCCCAGGGAGAGGAGACGACGGCGCAGGCGCCCGATGCGGTTCACGACGTCTGCGACCGTCTCGATGCGTGCGGCTTCCTCCCGCCGGGTTTCCGAGAGGTGGACTGCGTCGACAGCACCCGGATGTGCTTGAGCGACGGGCTGCACAGTGAAGTCGCGGACTGGGAGCTCTTTGCCAGCGGTTGCTTGCAGTTCGAGAATTGCTTCAACTTCCTGGGCTGCTACGACGGGTTGGACACCTGCGGGGTCCCGTACGACGAGCCGGGCACGACCTCCGGAACCACGGGAGAGGCGATCTCCGGGGCCGACACCAGCGGCGGCGCGGCGGACGGCGACACCGCCTTCGAAGACACGGGGTCGAGCACGCAGCGCGAGGGCACATCCACCGGCGGTGACGAGGGCGAAGCGCAGACGACGAGCGCCTCGGAGACCTCCGGTGGCGTCCCGGAGTGTTCGGGGACGTGCGACGCATGCCTGGACTGCTCATTCGCAGGACCGTGCGAGGTCGATGCGCTCGAATGCGCTTCCAACCTCGACTGCCTCGACTTGGCCGATTGCTATGGAGACTGTGAAGACGACGCGTGCCTGGACACCTGCGACTTCATCTTCGACGGCGGTGTCGCGGACTACCAGGCGCTCGCCTCGTGCGCCCTGGATGCATGCGTGGCCTCCTGTTGAGGCGCACCCCGCTCCCTCGTCGCTCCTTCCTCGATTCCTGATCGGTTTAGGGGCCCAGCAGGCCCCCCAAGCTGATCTCCAGCTGACTGCGGACGAGGCGATCGATGCTCGAGAGCTCTTCGGTGGGGATCGAGCGATCCTCGCGCATGAGCGCGTGCATGCGCTCGACCAGCGTCGCTTTCGTGCGCGCGATCCAGCGGGCAACGGTGGAGCGGTGTACCCCGTACACCGCCCCGATCTTGTCGATGTTGAGGCCCTCGGCGAAGTAGAGGCGCAACACGGCGCGTTCGCGCTCGTCCAGCTGGCCGCACGCGGTACGCAGGCTCTGGGCGAGGATGGGCGCGTACCGGTCCTTGAGGTGGCGGAGGTCGGGGCCGATGCCGGCGGGAAACAAGACCGCCTCCGACCAGAGCATCTCCTCGCGCTGGGTCTGCCGCTGCTGCTCGCGCAGCATGCCCAACGCGGTGCGGACCGCAGCCACGCTCACCCACCCCCGCAGGGGCCCACGTCCGCAAAACGTCAGCATGCGCGGGGGGTGATCGCCCCGCGGCAGGAGCAGCCGCGTGCGCAGGCGCTGCACCGCTTCGTCGACGAACCCGGGGTCGGGGTCGACGCGACCGATCGCTCGCTGCGCGGCCGGCATGAGGTGCTCTTCGAAGGCGCGCAGCGCCCCTGGCTGCCCATGCCCGCACGCCCATGCGAACGCGAGTTCCTCCGCCGTGCTCGGGGTGGTCGCCTCGATGCAGAGGGCTCCGAGGTGCGCAGCAAAGGTCTCGAAGTCCCCACGTACTGCTCGAGAGTCGACGGCGGCATTCCAGCCTTCGCGAAGCACATCGACGTCGCCGGACATCCGAGTCTGACGATACCATTGCGGCCGGGACTGCATCGGCACAATGGGTGATGGTGACGTGACGTGTCCCGATGAGGGGACCCTGTGGCGACTCGCGCAGGCGGAGCTCGAACCGAGCGAAGCCGAGGTGGTGCGGACCCATCTCGACGGCTGCGTCGCGTGTCAGTCCGCGGTCGCGGCGCTGCTTCGTGCGACCGGACAGGGGCCCATCGACCTGACGGCGGACCCAGGGCTCCCGGTCGCCGACGAGATCGCCGGTCGCTACGTCGTGCGATCGCAGCTGGGTCGCGGGGCGATGGCCACGGTGTTTCGCGCGTGGGACCGGCAGCTCGAGCGCGAGGTTGCGCTCAAGCTTCTGCACGTCGATGCCAACCCGGCGCCGGCGGGGACCTCTGGGCTGGCGCGCGAGTCGAAGACGATGGCCAGTCTCCGCCACCCCAACGTGGTCACGGTGTTCGATGCATTCGAGTTCGAAGGCCTCCTCGCGGTGTCGATGGAGCTTTGCGAAGGGGGGAGCCTGCGGGCGTGGGCCGCTTCGGTCCGGCCCTGGAAGGACGTCTGTCGTGTCCTGGTCGACGCCGGCCGCGGCCTGCAGGCGGTGCACGAAGCGGGCTGGATCCACAGGGACTTCAAGCCCGACAATGTCCTGCTCGACGAAGGCGGGCGCGCTGTGGTGGCGGACTTCGGCCTGGTCGCAGAGGGCAGGGGGAGCATCGGGACTCAGCTGCAGGCCTCGTTGTCCGAGGAGGAGCTCGACGCACTCAGAACGATCAGCGGTCACGTGCTGGGGACCCCGGTCTACATGGCGCCCGAGCAGTATCGCGGAGAGAACCTCGACCCTCGCGCCGACGTGTACGCGTTCTGCGTCGCAGCGGTCGAGCTGTTCACCGGGGTCCGGCCCTTCACCGGCTCGTCGCTCGCCGAACTCCAGGCCGCGAAAGAGCGCGGTGTCGCCGGAGACTTCCGGGTGCCTGCGGTCCCGCGAGGGGTGAGCGATGTCCTGCGCCGCGGTCTGAGCGCTCAGCCGCGGGAGCGGCCCTCGAGCGTGCTCGAGGTGCTCGAGGTGCTCGAGGGGGCGCTTCATGGCCGCCGGTGGCGTCCGATCCTCGCCGGAGCCGGCATCGCGCTGAGCGCCCTGGTGGTCTACGCTCTAGCGTCGCCGGACCAGGGGCCCTGCGCCGATCGTCCCGGTGCGATCTCGTGGACGCCGGACCTCGAGCAACGCGCGGGTGCCGCGTGGTCGGACGATGCCCAGACGCCACGCGCCGCCGCGGCGCTCGGCGCCTTCGTACAGGGATGGACGCAGTCGTGGGAGCGGGTGTGTGCGGCGCCCGACCCAGGGCGCGACGCCGTGGGATGTTTGCAGCAGCAGCACGCTTGGGTCGAGGCGAGCATGCGGGCCCACGTTCGCGGGCAGCTGCCACCGAAGATGCTGATCTGGGATCTACCCGATCCACGCGAGTGCCTGAGCGATGGGCCGGCCGTCATCCGGCGACTCCCCGCGAGTCCGAAGGCGCGGGAGCACCGGGACGCGCTTCGGGCCGACGTGGCGCGGGCGTGGGACCTCCGCCTCGAAGGGCGCGCGCGCAGCAGCTACGAAGCCGCCTTGGCGCTTCGCGAGCGCGCCAACGCACTCGCGGATCCCTGGACCCGAGCTGAACTCGACTTCGTCCTCGGGGAAGCGGCGTTCGTGCTGGAGCTCGGCGAGGACTCCCAAGCTGCGATGCAGCGCGCGAACGCTTCGGGCACTGCCTCGGACCATCGTGTGGTCGTCGCCCGTAGTCAGCTGAGCTTGGCGAGCTCAGCGTGGCGCGATGGGGACCACGAACTCCACGAGGAGCGGCTCCACGCCGCCAGGGTCGCGGTGCGTCGTCTACAGGGCACTGCTGCCCACGCCGAGATCCTCTCGGTCCTGCAGGACGTGGAGGCCGAGTTCGCGCTGGCCGTCGGCGACATCGAGACCGCCCGTGTGCGGCTCGAGCAGTCCATCGCCCACGCGAAGGCCCATGCCCCCGAGCTGCTCGCGCATCGACTGGGCATGCTGGCCGACGTGGCCGGCGCGCAGGGGGAGACCGCGGAAGCCAAGGCGTTGTACGAAGAGGCGCTGTTGCAGGCGCGAGACGTCCACACCCGCGAGGTCCTCTCGCTGAACTACGGCGGCCTACTCCTGCAGCTCGGTGAACTCGACGCGGCGCTCGAACACACGCGGACCGCCGCGGCCCTGGCTGCGGACCGCGAGGGCGAACCGCTCGCCCCCATCCCCGCGTGGCTCAACGAAGTTCAGGCGCTGCTGAGCGGTGGGCGGTACGACGAAGCGCGCGCGGGCGCGCAGCGGCTCCTGGACTGGATCGATCGCCACCCGCACGCCGATCCGAGACATCGAGCGGCTGCGCTGCGGTTCGCGCTCGAACTCGAGGCCAAGCAGGGGAAACATCGAGCCTGCGTCGAGCGGGCCCGGGCGCTGTCCTCGGACCGTGACTTCGACATTCACAGCGAGCTGGGCGTAAACGTGCAGCTGCTCGAGGTGGGGTGTCTTCGGGAGCTGGGGCAGACCGATCGCGCCCTCGACGTCGTCACGGGGGCGGTCGGCAGCGCATCGCGGCACCCCGAGACCCCGACGCTGACGTCCCTGGCCCTGGCGGCACGCGCGGAGATCCAGCTCGATCGCGGGCGGGCGACCGAGGCGTTGTCTGATGTCGACGAGGCTCTGGCGCTGCTCCCCGCCGCCGACCCGTGGGCGATGCGGCCCTACGTGGGATCGGTGCGCTGCCAGTGTCTGTGGCACGCCGGGCTCCAAGGGGATGCTCGGGACTGCATCCGGACTGCGCGGAGTCAGCTGCAAGGGGACGACCTCGACGCGTTCGAAGCGTGGGCCGAGCATGTCGGTGCTCGGTCCCCTGGCCCGTGAGCGCCGCTCAGCTGCGCAGCAGCGGCCGGACCGCGTCGCACAGCGCTCGAACGCGGTCGGGGTCGACCGGTGCCCGCACCTGACCGTCACGCTTGAACGCTGTCCCGACGATGGCGCCGTCACACAGGGGCGCGAGTCGCTGTGCAGCGCCTGCGGTCAATCCGCTGCCGATGTAGACCGGCGCGCCCGCCGAGGCCTCACCGACCTCGCGCAGCAGATCGGGATCCACCGGCGTCCCGGTGGCCTTGCCGGTGACGATGACGCCGTCGGCCAGTCCCCGAAGGACGGTGTCTGCCGTCGCGTCGGCCGCAGACACCGGGGCCAGCGGGGTGGCGTGCTTGACGAGCACGTCCGCCAAGATCGCGACGTCGTCACACCCCAGCCGGGCGCGATCCCGAAGCGTCTGGTGGGCACGGCCCTCGATGAGCCCCTGGTCGGTCACGTATGCGCCGACGTGCACGTTGACGCGGATGAACGTCGCGCCCGTCGCGGCGGCGATGCCCAACGCCGCGCGGGCATCGTTGCGCAGGCAGTTGACGCCGACCGGGCCCGAGAACCGACCACGGATCGCGAGCACGGCTCGGGTGAGGGTAGCGACCTGGTGGGGGGGCAGGGGGCTGCCCGCGTCCCCCTTGGCGAAGGGGACCGAGCCGAAGTTCTCGACGATGATGCCGTCGACCCCGCCGTGGGCCAGCGCGTCTGCGTCGGCGAGCGCGTGTTCGATGACCGCGTCGAAGCTCCCGCGCGCCTGCGGATCACCGGGCATCGCGGGCAGGTGGATGACGCCGAGGATGCCGCGGGGAGCGGGGACCATGCCTGCGACCTACCACGTTCGCGGGCGTGTCGGTGCGGGTTCGCCGGGCTGGCATTGGAGCCCACGCCAGGCCCAGGAAGACCCAGAAGTGGCGCCAGTGCACGGTGTCGATGACGGTCGACTCCACGAGCGCGCCGACGAGCGCGCCGGTGATGACCGCGAATCGCAGCCGGTCCTCGAGGCCGCGGCCGAAGACCGCGATCCAGGCGGCGCGGCCGAGCGACAGGAACAGGAACGCGAACAGCGCCAGCGCACCGAGCAGGCCGCTCTCGACCAGCGCACGCACGTACAGGCTGTGCGCGGAGCGGCCGAAGGCACCCTCGGTCGAGCCCGGTCCCAGACCCAGCGGGTTGTGCTGGGCCGACTCGACCGCGCGCTGCTGAATGGCGAAGCGGACGTCGTCGTACTGCTGGTAGCTGAAGCGAACCTCGAACATCTCCCCGATCGCGTCGATCGACACCAGCTGCCACGCAAGGCCCGCCAGCACCACCAGCGCCAAGGGGAGCAGGACGATTGTTCGCCACCAGACCTTGCTCAGGCCGTCGGCGAAGGTGAAGAGCAAGAAGAACGCGGACACGCCGACGGTGGCGTTGATCCACGCTCCGCGGGAGAAACTGAGGAAGACGGCGCCCGCACACGAGGCGAGGATGGCCAGCCACAGCAGGCGATCGGTCCCCCGCTTTCGGATGACCTGGGCGCAGGCGAACACGGCGGCGGGGGCCATGTATGCCCCGTAGACGTTGGGGTCCTTGAAGAGACCGAAGAGGCGTCGGCCCGGCACCATCAGCGGCCCCAGCACCGGCGCGCCGAGGTAGGCCGCAATCCCGGTGACCGCGGCCACGGCCGCGCCCGCCGTGTAGCCCCACAGGATCGCCTCGGTCATGTGGCTGGGCCGTTTCCCGATGGAGGTGACGACCAGGGCCCATGTGATGACGAGGTACAGCGTGACCGCGAGGAACACGTACGCGCGGGTCATGTTCTGGGCAAAGACCAGCGACACGAGGTTGGCGGCCACGAACAGCGCGACCAGGATGTGGACGAGCGGGGTGACGCGCGGCATTCGGAGCTGGCGCGTCAGCAAGAAGAGGGCCCCCAGCGCGATCACGCCCAGGTCGAAGGGGGCCGGTTCGATCTTGACGAACATGCCCGTGGCCATGAGCAGCGCCATCAGGCGCTCGCTGGTGGACATGTTGGACCACGCGCTCATGCAGCTCTCGTGCGCGCTCGGGTGATCAGGGCCACCGTGGTGGCGTAGATGCACACCCGCCACACCTGCACGCCGCCGACGGTGAGCAGCGCGCCGTGCAGCCCATAGCGGGGGATCAGCACCAGACCCAGGATCAGCGCGACGACGAGGCCGCTGACGCTCACGATGAATTGGGTGCGAAATCTGCGGGTCGCGACGACGGTTTGGGAGAAGAGGTTGGCAATCCCCGCCGCAATCGCGATCGCGCCGGCCCAGATGAGCTCGCCGTGGAGCGCCGCCATGGGGGCGCCGTAGGCGATGCCGAGGTAGAGGTCGCCGGCGACCACGCAGCCGAGCAAGATGCAGCCGTTGAGCACGGCGACGACGGCGAGGAGCCGCAGCAAGAAGCGCCGGAACGCCGCCGCCGACGTCTCGAACGTGCGCGCGAGGCGAGGGACCGCGGCTGCGCCGACGGCCATGTTGAACACCCCGCTCACGAACAGAATCGAGACCGCCGCGGTGTATCGACCCAGGGCGGCGATGCTGCTGACGTCCTCGAGCACGTAGGCGGGGATGTTCTGGGTGAGCGCCAGCAGTGCGCCCGCCAGCCCGACGGGGGCCGCCAGCCAGCCGAGGCGTGCGAGCACGCGCGGCTCGAACAGCGGGCGGGTCGGCTCGAAGCGGCGGGCGATCGGGAGGTCGTAGAGCAGCGTGAGCAGCATCCCCGTGCCCGCGCCCACGCCCATCGCCCACCGGGGCTCCGCGCCCAGCGCGAGCGCGAGGGTCACGCTGCCCAGCAGGGACACGCCCCGCAAAGCGCGGGAGATGCCGACGTGGCGCAGCTGCTCTGCGCGGGTGGGGGCCGCCTGCAGGATGTCGGAGATGAACTCGCTGAACCGCACGAGCCCGACCATCACGACCATCGTCGAGGTCAGGGGATCGTGGCCGGCCAGCTGAGACCAGAGCACCAGCGCCAGCATCGATAGGGGCGTGCCGATGAGCCGAAGCGCAAAGTAGTGCCCGAAGCTGAACACCTCGCGAGACGACACCACGAACGTGGGCCGCAGGTGGAGGCTGGTCAGGATGTACAGCGGCGTGGCGATCGCCAACCCGAGCGCGTACCGACCGAGCACCGTCTCGGAGCCCAGGCGCGCCATCACGACCAGCATCCCGAACTGGCCGGCGGCGTTGAGCACCTCGCCAACGAGGGTCCAGCTCAGGCTGAGCGCAAAGGGGCGCGGTGGGGTCTCGCTCATGCTGCGCTCACGCTCGAGGCGCGCGACCGGCAACCAAGACGCGGTTGCCCAGGCCGGTCACGCGCTGGGCGAGACCGAAGCCGACCGTTCCCGCCGCGAAGACGAGACCCCGGCCGCGGTTCTTGGCCAACAGCTCGAGCAGCGGCGTCGACTTGGCCCGCATCTCGAGCACGTCGAAGCCACGTCGCTGCAGGATGTTGGTCCACGCCTTGCGGCCGAACTTGAAGATGTGCGTGCCCGGATGCATGCCCACCTCCACCGATCTCCGACCGGAGAGGACCTTGGCCCGGGTGAACAACACGTGGTGGTACAGACTTTCTTGCGCCGGGGTCTCGGCGACGAAGACTCCGCCGGGGCGCAAGACCCGCGCGACGTGATCGAGGAACGCCCCGGGGTCGTCCATGTGCTCGACGACGTTGAAGCCGGCGAGCACGTCGAGGGACTGGTCGGGTTGGCTTTCGTCGAGCGTACCGAAGTCCACCAGCCCCGGGTTGTGCTGCGCCGCCCAGTCGACGGCCCGCCCAGAGATGTCCAGGCCGTGGGCTTCGTAGCCGGCTCGCTGCGCCTGCACGACGAACCCACCGTGCATGCAGCCGATCTCGAGCAGGCGGGGGTGGCTGCTGGGTGGGGCGAGCCGCTGAATCAACGCGAGGCGAGCGGTGTTCTCTCGCTGGATGGTGTCGTCGACGGACAAGTACGTGTCCTCGATCGCTTGACCGTCGGCGTGCTCAGCGTCTTGCTCGTCCTCGTCCTCCGCGTCCTCGGGCAGGCGCAGCGGGTCGCACCACAAGGTGGTGCACGAGGGGCAACGTCGGACCCGAAACCGGTCGCAGTCGAGGACCGGCGGGCAGTTCGAGGCCCCGCACAAGCGACAGTTGGACTCGGCAAACGCGGGGGCCTGCATCGGTCGCGAAGATAGCATGGCCCCCCCTCGCGCTCGGTGCGAGCGATGCTATCGATGCTATCCTTTCATGGTGACGGCCGGTGCTGGCTCGTTCGTGGTCTCTTTGGACTTCGAGCTGTATTGGGGGATGCGGGACGTCGTCTCGCTGGAAGACTACCGTGCCGATCTCGAAGGCGTGCACGAGGCCATCCCGCGCATGCTCGACGTGTTCGAGCGGTTCGGCGTGCACGCCACGTGGGCGACGGTCGGGCTGGTGTTTGCCGAGAACCAGGAGGAGGCCAGGGCGTTCGCGCCAAAGCTGCGGCCGACCTACCTGCGGCAGGAGCTGTCGCCCTATGGCGACCTGGATCGGCCCGGGCTCGACGAGGACGCCGCCTGCTACTTTGCGCCGGCCCTGATCCGCCGGATCGCGCAGACGCCCCATCAGGAGGTCGCGACCCACACCTTCGCCCATTTCTACTGCAACGAGCCGGGGCAGGACGAAGCGCAGTTCGAGGCCGACCTCGACGCCGCGGTGTCCATCGCCGCGGCGCGGGATGTTGGGCTGCGCAGCCTGGTGTTCCCGCGCAACCAGGTCAATCGGGGCTACCTCGGGGCGCTGCCCAAGAAGGGCATCACCGCCTATCGCGGGGTCCCGGACCGGTGGGCGCTGCAGCGCGGCCGGGGCCGGCTCGACACCCTGACGCGCCGAGGCGTGCGGCTGGCCGACAACTACCTGCGGATCACCGGTCCGCGGACCGAGCGCGCGCGCACCGAATCGTCACTGGTCGACCTGCCGGGCACCCGATTCCTGCGCCCAGTCTCGACGCGGCTGCGGAGGCTCGAGCCCTCCAAGGAGGCGCGCATCACGGGCGAGATGACCCACGCTGCGCAGGCCGGGCACACCTATCACCTGTGGTGGCATCCCCACAACTTCGGTCGCTCGCCGAGGGAGAACGTGGCCATGCTCGAGCGGCTGCTCGAGCATGCGCGGCGCTTGAAGTACAGCCACGGCTGGCAGAGCCGCACCATGGCCGAACTCGCCGAGCATGTCCGTCGCTGACCACACCCGCGGCATCGCGATCCGGCGGGCGCGCACCGAGGACCTTCCAGAGGCTGCCGCCGTGTTCGCGCGCACGTTCGACGCCTCGGTGTGGGCGCGCATGGGCGTGGCCTCGGCCGAAGCGTACCTGCGGGCGTGGCTGCACGATCCGCGAGAGTTCATGGTCGTGGCCGAGGACCCGGTGGCGGGCATCGTGGGCGGGCTGCTGGGGACCATGCGCAAGGACGACCACCGAGCGTCGGTGTTGCGCGCTGGGGCCCCAAGGTTCGGACCAGCCCTCGCACGGGACGTGATCGCCCGCCCGGCCACCGCGCTGGCGCTGGGTCGACGCCTCCTGCGGGGCGTAGGGGAGGTCGCCAAGCGCAGGCTGTCGCCGCCGTCGCCTCAGCCCGTGCAGTCGTTCGAGCCGCAGTGGCCCGCGGAGGTCGACGAGCCCGGCTACATCGCTGCGTATTGGGTCGCGCCTGCGGCCCGAGGCCAACGGCTCGCCACGCGAATGTGCGCGCGGGCGCGGGAGCTCTTTGTCGAGCAGGGCCTGTCGTGGTGCGACGTCGCCACGTATACCGACAACATCGCCTCCCAAACGGCGGCCCTTCGGGCGGGGTTTCGGCTGGTCCGACAGGTGGGCACCCATCTGCAGTACCGGATGTTCATCGGCGAAGGTGCGCCCGGAGACCTGCGCGTGCACCTCGAGCGCAGCCCGCTGAGCGACCCGCAGCTGCCGGAGATCTGGGCGGCGCTTCTGGAGAAGACCCCCGACGGATCGGGCTTTCACGCTTGGGCGTGGCGTCGGGCGCTGCTCAGCGAGTGTCCCCATGCGCTCGCCGCCACCGTGATGCTCGGCGACACGCCCGTGGCCCTGTTTCCGTTCGACTTCGATCCTCGGACCCGCGCGCTGACGCTGTGGGGCGCGCATCGCAGCAACTACAGCGGCCCGCTGTACGACCCCGCTCACATGCCCTCGGTGCTCGCGGGGCTGCGGGCCTGTGTCCGTCAGCTGCAGCCGCGTTCGGTCGACTTGTCGGGGCTGCGCGAGCACTCGCCGGTGCGTCGGGCGTTGCTGGGGCTGGTGCTGGGCGCGTGGGGGAGACCCCACGTGGCGCGCAGCATCTCCTGCTCGGAGATTGACCTCACGCCGGGGTGGAAGGCGGTGTGGCACCGCCGCAAGAAGAAGCACCGCAACAACTGGCGCCGAGCGTTGCGCAAGCTCGAGGCGCTGGGCCGCGTGGAGTTCGATGAACTCACCACGTCCGCCTCCATCGCGTCGGTGATGGACGAGGCGGTCGGGCTGTACGAGGCGCGCTGGGGCGACCTCAACGTCGACCGGGCGTTCGGGCTCGAGCGGGAGACCTTCCAGCGCGCGGTCGCGGCAGCCCTGGCCGACGCGGATCAGGCGATCATGAGCGTCTTGCGCCTCGACGGGGAGCTCATCGCCTTCAGCTACGCGCTTCGCCACGGCGGGGTCTCCAACAGCTACACGCTGGCCCACGACGACCGCTACGCGCCGTACTCCGTCGGGCTGCTGCTGCTCATCGACGTGCTCGAACGGGCCGCCGTGCGCGGCGACCCGACGTTCGACTTCTCGGTGGGGGACGAGGTCTACAAGGAGGTTTGGGCCACCTCGCGCATCGGTGTGTACCGACTCGCGTGGGGCACCGGCGCGCTCCTTCGCACCGCCGGGGATCAGGTGCTCGCGGCGGCGCGGGAGCACGACGTGCTGCGCAAGCTCAAGCAGGAGGGGGTGCGCTCGGTGCTGCCGGACGCCCCGGCCGAGCGCAAGGACTGGGCCGTGCATCGGGTGCGCGCGGGGGACCGCGCGGGGGACAGTGGGCTGAGCGTACGCGAGCTCGATCTCCCCGGCCTGCGCGCGCACGTCCCGGCCGAGGCCTTCGCTCTGGCCATCGATCGGGCGTTTCGAGGGGACACCGCCTGCCTGGTCTCGCGAGGCGAACATCCGGTCGCGCTGGTGTGGCGCGCGGCCTCGTCGCGCCGCGAGGGCCTGTGCCGAGGTCCTGCGGACGCGGAGGTCTTCTTCGATCTTCGCCCGCTCGACGCGCTCGAACCGGGCTCGGTCGCCGCTGCGCTCGGTCCGTGTCTGCTCATCTCGGATCCCATCGAGGGACTGGCCGTCGAGCGCACGTTCGTCGCCGAGGTCGAGTTGGCCCCGACGCGGAGCTGATACGGTGCCCGCATGGACGTGACGATCCACGTGGGTCTCTCGAAGGCCGCCTCGACGTATCTCCAGGAGACCTACCTGCCCGGAGTACCCGACGCGCTGTTCGTGCACGCGCCCTACCGCCCGGTCCAGCCGGCCAATCCGGTGCAGCAGTTCGTCTACGAGCTCCTGTTTCGCAACCCGGCCCGGCTCGACCGCACCCGCTTCGCGCGCGAGGTCGAGGCGTTCCTCGCCGCGAGCGGTCGCGACCGCGCGATCATCAGCTCCGAAGCGCTCTTCGGCACGCCCTTCCAGAACCACTCCGACTTCTGCACCAACACGGCCGCGGTCGCCGACGTGTTCGGCCGTCCCAAGATCTGGCTGGTTTTGCGTCGCCAAGATCGGTGGTTGGAGTCGACCTACAGCCAGTTCCTCAAGATGGGGCTGTCGACGACGCCCGAGCGCTTCACGAACTACCGCGATGGACGATTCTCGGCGTACCGCTGGATCTACGGGGGTCCCAATCTCGACGTGCGCGACCTCGACTGGAGGCCCTTCGTCGAGCACTACCGGGCCACCTTCGGTGCCGATCGGGTGCTCGTGCAGACCTACGAGAGCTTCGTGCGCGACCCCGACGCGTTCCTCGCCCGGTTCTGCGCATTCGCAGGCGTCTCGACGCATCAGCCCGCGGACGCTGCGCGCAAGAACGTCTCCTTGTCCCCCGTCTCCGCCTTCGTGGCTCGGGCTGCCAACGCCTTGCCCATGAACGTCAAGCTCGGACTCAAACGCTACATCCCCAGCGAGCTCCACCCGGCCGCGGTCCTCAACCGCACCCTCGACCCGCTGTTGGGTCGCCGCCGCATCTTCCCCGAGTCACTGTCCGAGGCCGCGCTCGCCTCCCACCGCGACAACAACCGCAAGCTCGCGGCGCTGCTGGACGAAGACCTCGCGATCGACGGCTACTACTAGCGACTGCCGATCCTGGCCAGCATGACGAAGAAGGTGCGCAGCATGATGTCCAGGTCGAGCGCGAGCGTGTGGTTGCGGACGTAGTACAGGTCGTAGGAGAGCTTGGTGCGTGACTCGTCGACCGAGGCCGCGTAGCCGTGGTTGATCTGGGCCCAGCCCGTGATTCCGGGCTTCACGAGGTGCCGGTAGCTGAAGTAGCTGATCGTGCGTTCGAGCTCCGCGGCGATGGTGGGCTGCTCGGGGCGTGGGCCCACGATGGACATGTCCCCTCGGAGCACGTTCCAAAACTGGGGCATCTCGTCGATCCGAGCGCGCCGCAGGAGTCGGCCCCATCGCGTCATGCGGGCGTCCGAGGACGTGGCCCACTGCTCGTCGGCATGGCTGGGCGCGACCTTCATGGTGCGGACCTTGTAGATGCGGAACACGCGGTTGCCCAGACCGACGCGCTCCTGGGCGTAGAAGAACGGGCCTGGCGAGTCCAGCCGGACCAAGACGTACAGGATGGGGAACGAGATCGCGAAGACTGCGAGCCCGACCGCCGACACGCACACGTCGAGCATACGCTTGACGCGGTCGCGGGTCTGGTCGAGCTGCTCGAAGAGATTGAGCAGCCAGCGCTCGTCGACCATCTCCACCGGAACTCGCTGCTCGAGCGCCATGAACATCGCCTCGGCCGTGCGCAGCTCGAAGCCGTGGACCCGCAGCTTGGCGAGCGCGAGGTGGTGTTGTGGCCCCATCGGCGAGCTTCCCACGACGGTGATCACGTTGATTCGGTGCCGGATGCAGACATCGACCGCGTCCTCGATCTCCCCGAGCGCCTCGACGTCCGGGTCGGCGGAGCGCCCGAGCAGCCCGACCATCTCGTAGTGCGGATGGCGGTCCTGCTGCATGGACGCGAGCACCCCGCGCTCCAGCGGCCCATCCCCGAGCACGGCCACCCGCACCCGCGGACCTCGCAGGAGGTAGCGCCCGTAGACGATTCTCCAGGTGAAGACCGACAGCGCCGACGTGGCGCCGACCAGCACCAGCATGGTGCGCCCGACGGCCTGGTACCAGACGAAGTGGCTGGCGAGCAGGACGCCGAGCGAGGTCGCGCCGCCGACGAAGAGCGAGCGCAGCGCGACCTCCTTGCGGTGCAGCACCAAGCTGCTCTGGTGGAGCCCCGTGAGGTACGAGGTCGCGATGCCGCCGAGCAGCCCCGCGGTCGCCGAGACCGTCACCCCTCGGAACCCGACGTCCGCGCCGGGGTAGAGGAACGTGCCGAGGATCCACGCCGTCAGCTCGACGGCGAGCGCGATGAACGAGGCATCGAGCACGAGGATCAGGACGGCGGGCATCGTTAGGGCAGCAGGGGGACGTCCCCGGCCGCCGCCGGGGTCTCGTTGTCACCGATGTTGTTGGTGTTCCCGTAGCCGAGCCGGCCGTCGCCGCCCTCGCCCCAGCACCGCAGGGCGCCGTTGTCGGCCATGACGGCGCACGTGTGGTTGCCATCGGCTGCGATCGCCACCGCTGGGCCGCCCAACGGGACGTCGCCGCCCGACCCAGCGGCTTCGTTGTCGCCGATGCTGACGGTGTTGCCGTAGCCGAGCTGGCCGCTGGTGTTCGCGCCCCAGCACCGGACTGAACCGTCGTCGAAGAGCGCGCAGGAGTGGCCAAGGCCGGCGGCAACCTCCACGGGCACGGCGGCCGTCATGAGGTTGATGCCCCCGACGTTGGCGGCCGTCTGGGCCACACCGATCGAGACCGTGGAGCCGTAGCCGAGTCGGCCAGCAGCGCCGCGACCCCAACAGCGCACGTCGCCGAGGTCGGTGATGACGCAGGTGTGGTACCAGCCGGTGGTCAGCCGGACGACCCCCGCCCCGACGGGCACGTCGCCGGCCGCCGATGGGTTCTCGTCGTCGCCGATCGACGCGCTGTTGCCGTACCCCAGGGCTCCATCCGATCCATTGCCCCAGCAGCGCACGGCGCCGGTGTCGAGCAGGGCGCAGCTGTGCCGGCCGCCCAGCGAGATGTCCTGCACGGCCCCCGGCCCCAAGGCGACCGGGGTCGTCGCGGCGGCGGTCTCGTCGTCGCCGATGTTCTGGGTCAGGCCCGCAACGCCGAGCTGGAAGAAGTCTTGCTGACCCCAGCAGCGCACGGTGCCCTCGAGGTCGGACACCGCGCAGGAGTGAAACGCACCCCCTCGGGTGTTGAAGAGCGTGGTGGCGTCGGGAAGGGCGAGCGAGGGCAGCGATCCGGGGACTTCGTCGTCGCCGAGATCGTCGATGTTGCCGTACCCCAGCTGGCCCTCCGCGCCGCGGCCGAAGCATCGCAGGCGGCTGCCCGAGTCCGAGTAGCAGGTGTGCCCAATCCCCGCGAAGATGTCTTGGACCGGACCGCCCGTGCTGAGGAAGCCAGCGAGCACGGCAGGCTCGTTGTCTCCGTAGTTCTCTTCCTCACCGTGCCCGGTGCGGCCGTTGTTGCCGTTGCCCCAGCACTGGACGAGCTGCGAGTCGAACAGCGCGCAGGTGTGGTTCCCGCCCAACGTCGCTTTGGTGACGCGGTGGAACGAGCAGTCGTTGCGGCACCGGTCGACGTCATCGAAGTCCGCGTCGTCGCATTCCTCGACCCCTGCGAAGACGAAACCGTCACCGCAGGTGGGAAGGTTGCAGTTCACGCAGTCGTCGGTGTTGTCGTCGTTGCCGTCGTCGCACGCCTCGCTGACCCACGGATCTCCGTCACCGCAGACGTTGAGGATGCATCCATCGCGGCACTCGAGGCCGGGTCCGATGTTCTCCTCGCCCGGGTCACACTGCTCGTCGAAGCGCTGGAATCCATCGCCGCAGACGTTGAGGGTGCACAGGGGCGTGCAGAAGCCGAACGCGGTGTTGTCGGCACCGTCGTCGCACTCCTCGACGCCCGAGCGCACGACGCCGTCGCCGCAGCTGGCCAGGGTGCAGTCGGACAAACACGCATCGGAGTCGTCGAGGTTTCCGTCGTCGCACTCCTCCGGGTCCTGCACGGAGCCGTCGTTGCAGGTCCCCGGTACGCAGTCGTTTCGGCAGGCGTCGTCGTCGACGCCGTTACCGTCGTCGCACGCTTCGTCGGGCCCGGGGTCTCCGTCGCCGCAGATGTTCTCGATGCACCCCGAGCGGCACGCCTGGCCAGGTCCGATCAACGGGTCCCCGGGGTCACACTCCTCTCCGGGGTCGATGACGCCGTCGCCGCACAATGCGTCACCCGAGGTCTGTGTCTCGGTCTCATCGAAGGTCGTGTCGGTCTGGCTGGTCTCGCTCCCGGTGGTTTCGGTCCCGCCGGTGGTCTCCGTGTCCCCGGAGCTGGACGCCGAGGGCACGGCGATCGCGTCGGTTCGGCCGCACCCGGCGAAGAAGAGAACAACAAGAAACGGCGCGACCAGCGCGCGCTTGAGTCGGCGACCCATCACGATCCGACGATAGCGCGGTTTCGCTTAGCTTCGGGAGTTCCAAGGGTTTTGCGAATTCCGCGCCGGTTGCGCCCGGCGGCCGCGTGCAAGACTTCCGCGTGGGTGTTTGGGCATGGACGCTCGGGGCGTGGGCCGTCCTCGCCGCGCCGATGCCGACCGACCAGGGGCGAACGACCGCGGTCACGCACGGCGAGGTGGTCCTCGCGACCCATCGACCGCTGGACGACGTCGACCCCGCCGCTGCGCCGACCCTGTGGACGCAGGGGACACCGATGACCGTCGTCGCGGCTCCCGGAGAACGCGAGCGGGTCGCGTTCATCGTCTACTCGGGCGGGCGGCGGGGAACCCTGGATGTCCAGCTGCCCGAGCTCGCCTCGGGGGTTCATCTGTTGCCCGCCACGTCCGCCGAGCTCCGGCGGGTTCGGCGGGTCCCCGTACGCACTCGAGTCGGGGGGGCGCAGACCGAAGTCGTGGGTCGCTTCGCGCCCCGGTTCACCCCGCATGCGATCGAGGCCGGGCGGTTCGAGGAACTCTGGCTGGAGATCGACGTGCCGATCGACACGCCCCCGGGCGTCTACACGGGCACGCTGGAGGTGCGGGTCGGCGACGCGCTGCATCGTCGAACGGTCCGGCTGCGCGTGCGCGACATGTCCCTTGGGGGCACAGGTGGGAAACACCTGGGCATGTACTATCACGCCTTCGGCCGGCTGTCGGAGCCCGAGCGCATGCGCCGAGAACTCGCGGACATGCGGGCGCACGGCGTCGACGCGCTCGTGCTCGACGTCCGGCCGCGGTTCGGGTGGGGTCCCGATCGCGTGCTGATGGTCGACACCGCGCCGATTCAAACCGCGCTCACGCTGGCGCGAGACGGGGGGTTCCGCGGCACGGTGGTCGTCGACGCCGGCCTCGTTCCCCTGGCCCGCCTGCTGGGCCATCTCGATGTCGCCTACGCCGGGAAGGACGGCGCATCCCTCGATGGGGACGCCGCGTTCGACGAGGCCGCGAAACGAACGCTCGCCGACATCGCAAGGACCCAAGACGCCTTCCCAGAGCTGGAGCTGCTGGTGATGCACGTCGACGAGATCTTCGAGGGCGGACGAATGCCGCTGTTCGAGCGGCTGGCCGGCCATGCTCGAGACGCGGGGCTGAGGAACTACGCCACGCTGTCCACGGTCGACGCGGAGGCGGACGCGAAGCGCCAGCGGCTCGACCCCGTCATCGACGTTCGCGGACACCACGGGTACTCGTTCGAGTGGTGGCTGGTGCGCGGGGGGACGGTGGCCGACTACCGACGGGAACTCCGCCACAGCGGCGACGGCGCCTGGTTCTACCACAATGAGCGTGGCACCTACTTCACGGGGCGGTGGGCGCGACTGGTCAACGGCCTGTACCTTTGGGCCAGCCCCTTCTCGACGCATGTCACCTGGGCCTACCAGCGCTTCGAGCAGCAGCCACTGGACGATCGTGACGGCCGCGACCACGACTTCGGCATGGCGTTTCCCGACCCCGATGATCCCGCGGTGTTGATGCCCACGCGGATCTGGACCGCGCTGTCCGAGGGCCACGACGACCTGCGCTACCTCGCCGCCCTCGAGACCGCCATCGCCCGCTGGGGTCCCAGGGCGCCCGAGGCGTCCGCTCGGGCGCAGGCGTACCTCGATGGACTTCGCGCGGACATCATGCGGATCCCGGTCGGTGTCGATGCCCAGCGGCTCATCGACAAGATCGGGAGTCCGGCCGAGGCTCCGCTGCTCGACGCTCTCGCGCGGCGATACGACGACGCTGCGCTGGCGCTGTTTCGGATGCGGATCGAGGAGCACGTCCATGCGCTGCAGGTCGCGGCCGGCTCGACCGGTTGAACGTTGCTGCTACCATCGGTGCGTGCGCAACCTGCTGAGCATCGACCTCGAAGACTGGTTCTGCGTGTCGAACTTCGACGATATCGTCCCCGCAGGGGCCTGGGACGCCTGTCAGCTTCGGGTCGCTCGGAGCACGGAGGCGCTCCTGGAGCTCTTCGAGCGGCGCGGGGTGAAGGCCACCTTCTTCGTGCTCGGCTGGGTGGCCCAGCGCGTGCCCGACCTCGTTCGCGCGCTTGCCAGCGCTGGCCATGAGGTCGCCTGCCACGGCTACGGCCACAACCGGCTGGGCCAGCTCGACCCCGAGCGCCTCGATGCCGACCTCGGGCGCGCGCTGGCGCTCCTTCGCGAGCTCAGCCCGGCGCCGGTCGTCGGCTACCGGGCACCCTCGTTCTCGCTGACGGCGGCCACGATGTGGGCGCTGCCGATCCTGCGGCGCCATGGCGTGAGGTGGGACTCCTCCGTCTTCCCCTTTGGCGCGCACCCGGAGTACGGCATCGCCGACGCACCCCTGGACCCGTACTGGATCGACGAGGGGCTGCTCGAGCTGCCGATGTCGGTGGTCGAGTTTCGTGGCGCGCGCATTCCCTGCCCCGGCGGCGGGTACTTTCGGCTCTACCCCTATGCACTCAGCCGCGCGCTGATCCGCCGCTGCAACGCCGCGGGGCGCCCGGCGATCTTCTACGCGCACCCGTGGGAGTTCGACCCTGCGCAGCCGCGCATGCCCCTGCCACCGATCAAGCGGTTCCGCCACTACAACAACCTGAAGCTGACCCTGTCTCGCCTGGACCGGCTGCTGGGGGACTTCGAGTGGGGCCCGATGGGTCCGTGGGCCGAGGCGTCGGCGCGGGCCCTCGCGCTGGAGGCGACGGCGTGATCACCCCCGAGCGCGACCCGGCAGCTGACCCGCCGCGTCGTGTCGCCATGTTCATCACCCGCGGCGATGTCGTCGGCGGCGCGCAGGCGCACGTGTTCGAGCTCTCCGTGGCGCTCCGGGCTGCTGGACACCAGGTCGCGGTCTTCGCGGGCGGGGAGGGGGTCCTCCTCGAGCAGCTTCGGGCTGCCAACGTTCCGGTGTGGCTGCTGCGCAACTGCGTGCGCGAGCTCGACCCCCGCGCCGACCTGCGGGTCCTCGGCGAGCTGCATGCGGCGCTTCGTGCCTTCGCGCCCGATCTGATCAGCACGCACTGCACCAAGGCGGGGTGGGTGGGTCGGCTCGTCGGGCGGTTCATGAGGGTGCCGGTCGTCGTCACCGCCCACGGTTGGCTCATGACCCCCGGGGCTCTCGATGCTTTCGAGCGCACGGCCTGGGTCGCCGAGCGCAGCCTCGCCCCGCTCGCGGATCTGGTCATCACGGTGTCCCGCTACGACCGCGGCATCGCCTGCGAGCATCGAGTCGTCCGCCCCGAGAAGCTTCGGGTCGTCCACAACGCCCTGCCCGACGTCGACGAGGAGCTGCATGCGCGCCCCGGCGGGACGCCGCCGCGAATCATCGCCGTGTTTCGCTTCGACGTTCCCAAGGATCCGCTCACCTTGATCGGCGCCCTCACGCGTCTGCCCAAGGACCGTCCGTGGACTTGCGACGTGGTCGGCGACGGCCCGATGCGGGCGCAGGTCGAAGGTGCGATCGCGGCCGCAGGGCTCGAGGACCGCGTGACGCTCCTGGGGACGCGAGGGGACGTTCCCGCGCGGCTGGCTGGGGCGCAGCTCTTCGTCCTGCCTACGCTCCGAGAGGGCTTCCCGATCAGCATCCTCGAAGCGATGCGCGCAGGGTTGCCGGTGGTCGCCAGCGACGTGGGGGGAATCGGCGAAGCCGTGCTCCACGGTTCCACCGGTGCCCTGGTCCCGGCGCGTGATCCCCGAGCCCTCGCCGAGGCTCTGGGCCCGCTGATCCTCGATCCCGAGCTCCGCGCGCGACAAGGGGAGGCTGGTCGTCGTCGCTTCGTCGAGGAGTTCGCATTCCCCACGCACCTGCGGCGGATCTGGGCGGTCTACGCCGAGGCGATCGACAGCGCGGTCGCGGATGCGAGAGTCTCTCCCACGTGAGCGAGAAGCGCTGGAGCATCCGCGAGTACGCGCCGGGCGACGAGGCGAAGATCGTCGCCCTCTTCGAGCGCGTCTTCCACAAGCCGATGGGCGCGACCGAGAGCCTGCGGCACTGGCACTGGGAGTACGAGGAGAACCCGGTCGGGCCGCGCGCGGCCAAGCTCGTGTGGGACGGCGACCGCCTCGTTGGGCACTACGCGGTCTCCCCTCGGCGGCTGTGGGTCGAGGGCGAGGAGCGGCTCGCCGCGCTGTCGTTGGACACGATGACCGACCCGGACTACGGGCGCGAGGGCATCTTCTCGGCCAGCGCCGAGGCCTGCTACGCGGCGATGTCCGAGCGCGGTCTGCAGTTCGTGTATGGCTTTCCCAACGCCAACTCGGTGGGCGGAATCCAGCGCCGTCTGCGATGGACGATGGTCATGCCCACGCCGGTGTTGGTCAAGCCGCTCGACATCGGGCCGCTGGCCGGACAGGCGCTCGGTGTGCCCGGGCTCGGTCCGATGCTCGGTCCGCCGACCAGAGCGCTCTCGAAGATCCCCGGGGTCGTGAACGCCGCAGCGCAGGCCGTCCGCGCCCGCCTCGTCGGCGCTCCGCAGCTGGAGCTGCTCGACTTCGAGGCCTTCGAGCCCTGGGCCGATCGGTTGTGGAGGCGCTGCCGAGACCAGCACCGCCTGTGGGTGATTCGCGACGAGGCCTTCCTCCGCTGGCGGTACGACGCGCGACCGGAGTCGGAGTATCGACGGGTGAAGGTCGTGGCGGATGGGGAGGTGGCCGGCTACGCCGTGTTCGTGGTCAGCGAGCGCCCCGAAGGTCGGATCGCGTTCATCCTGGACCTGCTCGTCGACCTCGACGTGCCCGGGGCGAGCACGGTGCTGCTGCGCGGCGTCGAGCAGCGTGCGCGGATCGAAGGCGCGAGCTTGCTGTCGGCGATGGTCGGTCCGGCATCCCCGATGAGACCGTTGCTGCTGCGACATGCCTACGTGCCGCTCCCGGAGCGCTTCTTCCCCAAGGAGATCCACTTTGGCGGGCGCGTGCTGTCCTCGGGGAGTCCGCTGACCCAGGTCTACGACCCCAGCGCCTGGCAGCTGAGCTGGGGCGATGTCGACGTGCTCTAGCCCTCAATCAAGCGCTGCTCGATGAGGTCTAGCCCAGCAGGTCGATGTCGTGATCGACCTGCAGGAAGAAGTCGTTGTCGACCTCGGATCCTTCGACCCCCAGGAGTCGCCGCAGGTTGCGATGCACGTGGTCGGGGCTGATCCGGGTGGTCACCGCGGCGTCGTCGGCCGCGATCTCCAGGGTGTCGGGATCGAGCGGAATGGGGCTGTGCCCCTCGTTGGTGTGGCCGAGGACCCGGTTGCCCGTGATGCCCGCACCCATGACCATCATCGAGCTGATGGACCAGTGGTCCTTGCCGTTGTCGGCGTTGTAGTTCGGCGTGCGGCCGAAGTCCGAGCCGACCACGACGATGAGGTTCTCGGCGACGCCTTGACGCTCGGCTTCTTCCCACAGGAAGTTGACCAGGCTGTAGATGTCGGTCAGCCGCGGGATGTGGCGGTTGTCGTGGTCGTCGTGGGTGTCGAAACCGCCGCGCTGCAGGCTGCCGGCGACGCAGATACCGGCCTTGTAGGCGGAGACGAGCAGCTCGACCCGGCGGAAGTCCGCGCTCGCGTTGGGCGTTGGCAGCACCTCTTCGAGCCGCGCGAGCTCGCTCGATCCCAAGCGGGCGGTCAGCATCGAGTCGACGCCCTCCGCGTAGCGCGGCAGCCGTTCGGTGGCCAGCTGCGCTTCGGCCCGGCTTTGACGCGCCATCTGGATCATCGTCTGCGCGCGCGACGAGTGGTAGGTCTCGCTGTTCGCGTTGCCGCCGTTGAGTCGGTCGGGGTGCGCCAGCTCGGCGAGCCGGTTCGAGTCGAGGTTGCGGGTCGGCGCGACGAGGCCCGCGGTGAGATCGTAGCCTCCGAAGCTCAGGTAGGACATGGGCAGCTCGGGGGCGGTGAAGCCCGCGCTGACAGCAGCGAGGGACGGGTAGCCCTCGCCGAGTCGGCCGCTGGACATGAAGCGTCGGCCCGCCTCATGGCTGTTGGTCTTCATGTCCACGCCGTTGAGCACCAGCGTCTTCTGATAGTGGGTATCGAAGAACTCGGCTGCGCCCGGAATGGGGGCGTACTTGATGTTGCCGGCGGTGAGGATGTCGCCTTCGCCGTAGGCCTGGTTGAGGGCGTTGCCCTTGGGGTCACACACCAAGGTGGGGTCCCAACCGCCCGAGGCCGTCACCTGAACGAGGAAGGGTCCGAGCTCGCCATTGCTCTGCGGGCTCGGAGGTGCCGATGCGGTGTCTGCGAAGGCCCGGCTCAGCCACGGCGTCATCGCCACGCCCATGCCGATGCCTCCAGCCAGCTTCATGAATCCCCGTCGGTCGAATGTCTTGCGTCCCATCGTCGTCGTCTCCGTCGTTCCCGTGGTTCCTGCGTCTTCCCTGTCGCGCGTCTATTCGTGCAAGAACGCGAAGTCTCCCAGGAGGTAGCTGACCACTGCCATCCACGCGCGGACGGTGTAGTCGGGGTCATCGGTCAGACTCGCGTCGCCGAGCTCTTCGCCCGTGATGCGGTCGGTGGTGGCCCGACACGCGCTCGGGAGCGCCACGGGGTAGGTCGAGTTCTCGCTGAGCAGGTCGTCGTGACCATCTCGGTACACGCCTTCGAAGAGCGCGAACGTTCGCTGGATCTCGGGGTCGTTCTCCTCGAGCGTCTCGCTGAGCAGGTGCTCGTGCAGATAGATGATGTTCCTGAGGATCGCCTCGCGCCCCGCGGCATCGTCGAGCAGGTCGGTCGTCTCCACGTGGGGGAAGAGCAGGCGTTCGGATGCCGGCCGGGTGAAGTCGAAGGGACTCGCCTGGCAGCTGACCTCGTTGGCCATGCGCTCGGCGATGTTGGCCATGACCCCGTTGAGCTCGGTGAGCCGGCTGGTGGTCTGAATCGAGTCGATCCCGCCGTAGAAGAACCGGTAGGTCTCGAGCAGGAGGTCGGTCCCGTTGCGCTGCCATCCGAAGCCGACCGAGGCCTCGATCCGGCGATGCAGCGCCTCGGGTGGGAGCAGTCGCGCGGTGCCCATGGAGGCCAGCTCTTTGCTGCGACTCGCGCTGGGGGTGCCATCGAGGCTCACGGCGCGGAACCATGGCGTCTTGACCAGCTCCTTGATTGCGACCCGCAGCTCGAATCCGCTGTCCTTGAACGCCGTGGCGACCTTCTTGAAGGAGTCGTCCTGTGCCTCGAAGGCCGCGATCTGGTGCACGTAGTCGGGATGGTCGGCATCCAGCGGCTCGAGCAGGGGGTCTTGGCCGGTCAAGCCAGTGAACATCGTCTGCACCACGGCCAGCGCGAACTTGTCGTCGACGACGAGCTGCTCGGTCAGCCACTGCAGGGCTCGCTCCTTCTGCTCGAAGGGGATCTGGGTGTCGGCGAAGCCCGGAGGCGCCATGTCTTGGAACCATCCGCCCGCTGGCGGGCGGTACCAGCCCTCATCGGTCCAGTTCTGGAAGGCCCCCGCCAGCGGGTCGATGTTCTCGTGGCAGACCGTGCACTGCGGGTTGTAGAGGGTGGGGTTGAAGTCGGCGATCGAGCCGACGTCGATCGGCCGCGCCGCGAGCCGCATGACGTCGGTCGCGAAGAAGTAGTCGTAGACGATGCCCGACCGGTGCCGGTTGCGGTTGGTCGGGGTCGAGGGGTAGCGCGCGAGGAAGGCGGGCGTGCTGAGCACACCGGCCTGCGGGATGTCCTCGAAGTTGTACTCGACCCACTCGTCGGGGTCGTTCGGGTCGTCGAAGAGGTCGAGCGGGATGTCGTAGCTGCGCGCCGAGTACGGGTTGACGACCGTCCAGTCGCCCGTCACGACCTCGGTGAACGGCCGACCCTCGCGAAGGATTCGCTCGATGATGTGGAGGGGCTCCTTGGCGACCGCGTCGTTGGCGAGGTCGCGGTTGGGGGTGATCTCCTCCTCGGGCAGTTCGTCGTACCAGCGCTTGTTGATGAAGCGCTGGGGGTCCAACGCATCGATGGCCGAGTCGCCGTCGAGCAGCGCGTCGGTGTGCATCATGTCGTTGTAGATCTCTTTGATCCGGACGTAGAACGCCTCCTCCTGGAGGACGTCGTCGAGCACGGCATCGAGCGCGCCGATGCCCTCGCCGCGGACGGCGTCGTACTCTTCGGCGGTCGGGTACCGCGAGGCGAGCAGGAATGTGGCCTTGCGCAGGGTGGCCTCCTCGTCGAGCTCGACGATGCCCTTGAAGTAGGCCTCGATGTCCTTGTCGTCGACGCACTGCACCGGCGCCTGGAAGCGCGAGACCATCTCGGCGAGGACCTCGTAGCTCTCGGAGTCCTTGCCGAAGCGGACGTCGCCGGTGTGTGCGACCTCGCCGCTGGGCTTGAGCAGGATGAGGCTGGTGCCTTCGATCTCCAGCCGAGCGACGTTCTCGACGGTCTTGTAGTTGGCCTCGAGGTATCCCGGATAGTCGTTGCCCTGCAGCACCAGGTCGGTGTCCTTGGCCTGACCCTCGGGGTTGTGGCAGCCGAAGCAGTCCGCCTGCAGGATGGGGCGCCAGACCTCTTCCTCGAAGTAGTTGCGCGTGTCGACGCACTCCTCTTCGGGCTCCTGGTTGTCCGGACCGTCGCCGGTGCCGTCCCCCGAGTCGTCCTCGCCACCGTCATCGGCGTTCGAGTCCGCGCCTGGGTCGTCGCCGCGATCCCCGCCGGTCCCCACGCCGGCGTAGCAGCCCGCGGGCCCGACCAGGAGCAGCGCGGCGAGTAGCTTGGTTCGGACTCCGGTTTCCCCCTGTGTACGCATCGCGAATCCCCTCGAGAGAGACGTCGTCCCGTACGCATCGTACCGAGCCTCGCCGTCGTGCCCCACGCACGACGATGGCCTCCCGCGTCCCCTCGCGTTCCACCATGCATGTTCGCGAAAATCTCAGCAACTGGTTCCTTTGGACATCTCACTACACGATTTGCCGTCTGCGGGGCTCCGACGGATCACCAGGCCGTTCCCTCTCACACCGATTACAAACCCAGACCAGGAATGATGGGGTTTGACGGGATGCTCGGGGGCGTCCGGGGGGATCGCTGCAGGGCGCTGCATGCGGCACGCGGGCCGAGTAGAGTCCCGCCCCATGCAGACTCGCGCTTCGTTCGCCCTCGCATCCTTGTTCCTGATCACCTCCGCTGCCGCGGCATGCACCAAGAACTCGAGCGACACGGCCACGCCCGCCGCTCCGGTCTCGGACGCGCCCGCTCCGGAGGCCTCGACGCCCCAGGACGCGCCCGCGGCGAGCGACCCGTGGACGGTGGCGCTCGAAGGCGCGCATCGCTCGGACGAGAACAAGGCCCGCGACCAGTATCGCCACCCCAAGGAGACGCTGCAGTTCTTCGGCATCACGCCCTCGTCGAAGGTCGTCGAGCTCGCGCCGGGCGGGGGCTGGTACACCGAGGTGCTCGCGCCCCTGCTGCGTGACGAGGGCATGCTGACCGTGTCGGTCGCCGATCCTGCGGGACCGGACGCGTACTACGGCACCCGGCAGACCCAGGCGCTGATCGAGCGCAAGGAGAAGGAAGCCGACGTGTTCGGCAAGTTGGAGATGGTCTACGTCGACAACACCATCGCGCTCGGCGAGGACGGCAAGGTCGAGAGCATCACGATCAACGCGATGCCGCTGGGGCCCGAAGGATCCGCGGACGTGGTGCTCACGTTCCGCAGCAGTCACGGCCTGTACAACCGCGAGGCGCTCGACCTCGTCTACCAGGCGGCGTTCGACGTTCTGCGTCCCGGCGGCGTGTTCGGCGTGGTGCAGCACCGCGCGGCCGAAGGCGCCGACCCCACCCAGACCGCCAAGGACGGCTACCTGCCCGAAGCCACCGTGATCGCGGCAGCGAAGAAGGCCGGCTTCGAGCTGGCCGAGACCTCCGAGATCAACGCCAACCCCAAGGACACCAAGGACTACGAGAAGGGCGTCTGGACGCTACCCCCGGGCTACACCGAGGGGGACAAGGACCGCGAGAAGTACGCGGCGATCGGCGAGAGCGACCGGATGACGATCAAGTTCGTCAAGCCGTAGGCGGGGAGCCGCTCTAGCGGCGCTCACGACGGGTGAGCGTCGCGGTGCCGGAGGTGCCCACGAGCATGCCCTCATCGTTGCGGGAGAGCTCGGCCGCGTTGGCTTCGTCGGTGTCGACGTGCATCTCCAAGGCGTAGTGGGGCGAGACCCGGATCAAGACGTCGCCGAACACGAGGTCGCGACCCTCCGAGTCGACGCGCACCTCGACCATGTCGCCCGACGACACCCCGAAAGCCTGGGCATCCGCCGGGGTCATGTGGATGTGGCGGGCGGCGCAGATCAGGCCCTCCTGCAGCGTGAGACTGCCTGCGGGACCCTGGAGCGTGACCCCCGGCGAGTTGGCGACGTCGCCGGAGCGCCTCACCGGGGCGTCGACGCCGAGCCAGAACTCGTCGGTCCTGGAGATCTCCACCTGGTTCTTCGACCGGGTCGGACCGAGCACCCGAACCTTCTCGAGGCTGCGCTTGGGTCCGATGACTGTGAGCGTCTCCTCGCAGGCGAACTGCCCCGGTTGCGACAGCTCGTTGCGGGGCGTGAGCTGGTGGCCGGCGCCAAAGAGCGCCTCGACCGAGGCCTGGGTGAGGTGGATGTGACGGGCCGACACCGCGATCGGGATCGCCGCCGGCGGGTCGACGTGATCGCTGCTGCGGGCGACCGCCGCGGTGTGCTCGGCGATCGCCCGAGCCTCGTCGGTGGCGACGACCAGCAGCCGGACCCGGGCGTGGGGCTCGGAGATCTCGACGACGGGCTGATCGGGTCCGACCTTGGCGTCCCGGTTGCGGTCCTCGTCGAGCACCGCCCCGAGGAAGTCGAGTCGCTGCAGCACCCGATGACGGATTCCCGGACTGTTCTCTCCGATACCCGCGGTGAAGGCGATCGCATCGACGCCGCCCATGGTGGCCGCGTAGGCGCCGATGTACTTGCGCAGCCGGTGGGCGAACAGCTTGAGCGCGAGCCGGCAGCGTTCATTCCCCTCCGCGGCTTGGTGCTCGATGTCCCGCATGTCGCCGCGGGTTCCCGAGACGCCAGCGAGGCCGCTGCGACGATTGAGCAGCTCGTCGAGCGCGTCGACGTCGTACCCCCGCCGCAGGAGCTGCACGATGAGGCCCGGGTCGAGGTCCCCGGCGCGCGTGCCCATCACGAGGCCTTCGAGGGGGGTCATGCCCATGCTCGTCTCGACGCTGCGGCCATACTCCACCGCGCAAACGCTGGCCCCGCTGCCGAGGTGGCACGTGATGATGCGAAGCGACTCCAGCGGTGTCTTCAGCGCGGCGGCGGCCGTCGCTGCCACATACCCGTGGCTGGTGCCGTGAAAACCGAAGCGCCGCGCGCCGGGGAGGGCCTCCGGGTCGATCGCGTAGCTGCGCGCGCGCGCGGGCAGGGTGGCGTGAAAGGCGGTGTCGAACACGGCCACGTGGGGCACGCCGGGCAGGGCCGCCCGCGCCGCGATGATGCCCGCGTGGTTGGCGGGGTTGTGCAGCGGCGCAAGCTCGGCCAGCGCCTCGATCGCCTCGGCGACCGCATCGTCGATGAGGGTTGGACGCACGAAGCGCTCTCCACCGTGGACCACGCGGTGTCCGACGGCTTCCACGGCGCCAGCGGTCTCGAACAACGCGGGCAGGAGTTCGTTCGCGATCTCCGACACCGGCCGTGCGTCCAGCGGCGTGGGCTCGTCGTCATTCCAGCGAACGCTCGCGTCCTGCGTCCCGACGCGCTCGGCCCGAAGCCGAAGCACCCGAGCGCCGGTCTCGCTGCCCAGGACGTCCGCCTTGATCGATGAGCTGCCGCAGTTGATCGTCGCGATCCGCATGCGGGGTAGGGTACCGCGCCGGGGTCAGTGAGTGGCCTTGGGCCGTAGATACAGCAACACCCTGGCCATCGCCGATGCGACCAGTTCACCGTCTTCTTCGATCGCGCGGTGAAGGTCGTGGACGCCTTCGTCCGAGTCGAGGGCGGTGGCGCCCAGTTCCGCGAGCGCGCGGGTCCGAATGCTGGAGTTCTCGGCCAGCGCGAGGGCTTGGCGCCACGCAGTCCGAGCCTCGTCCTGCGCATCCACCGACCAGTACGCCCGCCCCTGGGCGAAGTGCAGCCGGGCCAGGGTGGGGAAGCGAACGATCGCTTCCTGGGCGACCGCGATCTTCGCCCGAGGCGTGCGCGGTCCGTCCTCGATCTCGCGCACGATGTTGAGCGCATCCGGCTCGAGCGCGCCGCTGGCGATCTGGCCGACGAGGGCCCGATCCTCCTCGACGCGGTGCCATCCCGGCGCGAGCTCCCCGACCAGCTCGTAGGCGGCGAGTGCCTCGTCGAAGCGCCCCAGCTCGGCGAGCGCCAGGCCCCGCAGGTAGGGCGGGTCGGGTGTCTTGGGATCCACCTGCGCGGCTTCCTCGAACGTCCGCACCGCTTCGAGCATGTGGCCGTGCGTGGCCAGCTCACGGCCCCGGTCCAGGTGGTGACTGCACGCGCCCAGCGTGACTCGGTTGCGCTCGAACGCGAAGCGAAGACCGCCGAGCATCGAGTCGTCGTCGTGGACGTGATCGTCGTCGTGAACGATGGGCGCGAGCAGGTGCAGCTCGTCGAGCTCGACGGGCCCGGACCCTTCGGGCGGCAGGACGACGACGCGCAGCCGGGGCTCACCGCCGTCGATGATTCGCGCGCGCGTCCGCATGCGTCGGGCCCGATCGGGATCGCGACCGTCGAGTCGGTCGGCCAGCGCGCGCGCGAGCGTGGCCGCGTCCTTGGATTCGCCGAGGTAGCGCCGGATCTCGTGGAGGTTGGTCAGATAGGCGGCGATCCCCTCCTCGTCCTGGACCTCCTCGCACAGCGCGAGGGCGCGCGCGGTGGGCTCGGACGCCCGCTCGACCAGGCCGGCGTTGAAGTACGCGCCGCCGAGCATGCCGAGCGTGACCGGAAGATACTCGTCGACCCAGCTGCCGCGCACCCCGTCGGTCTCCTCGACGATGGTCTGGAGCAGCGTGGCCGCCTCTCGGTGCGCGCCGTCGTCGAGCAGCTTCTGTGACGCCTCGAGGCCCTCATGCCAGCGGTCCATCGGACTGGGTTCGTCCGAGGACCGGTCGCGTCCCATCAGGTGTTCGAGCAGCTCGGGGCGCCCCAGACCGTCCGCGAAGACCCGGGCGATCGCCAGCAGGCCCGCCACGTAGCGGTCGAGCGAGTCTCGACTCTCGCGCCACGCCTGGGGAACCGTCTTCCAGCTCCGAAACTCGCGCTCGATGTCGACCCGATGCTCGAGACAGACCCGGTGCAGTTCAGCCTCGTCCCCGTGGTGGACGAGGGAGATCAGCCGGTCGCGGAGATCGTCGCTTGGCACGGTGGGACTCATCGACTCGCGAACCGAATCGTCGTTGTCATGGCGTACACCCAAGGGGCTCGTAGACATACCACTCGAACGCCAGGGAGTTGGAGCCGCCCGGAGGCGTGAGGGCGTTGTAGATCCGCAGCGCGGTGGTGGTGACCGGGGGATTGAAGTTCACCGCGACGTCCCCCTGCTCGCCGGCGAAAGTCGAGGCGGTCGTCCAGCCACCGGGCCCCCAGTACTGCACGTTGCCGCCCGCGAGGCCGCGCGCGGTCGACTGGCAACCGCCGGGATCGATCCCGTCGATGAACATCGAGCCGATCAGGACCGGGCTCGCCCAGTCGAGCTGCATCCAGGCGCCCGAGGCGGAGGAGGAGTTGAGGATCCAGCCGAAGCACTGCGTGCAGTTGCCGTCGCAGGAGGCCTCGCCGTTGCCGTCGACCCATCTGCTCGGGCCGTAGCCGTTCGCGTCGAGGCCACCACCGGAGCTGCTGGCCGTCGCGCTGGTCGCGAGGTTGCTGCACGTGCAATCGGTGTCGGCGACGGAGCAGCCGACCGGGCAGCAGCCGTCCGCGCTGGCGCAGGCCTCGATCGTCTCGTTGGAGCACTGCCCCGTGGCGGGATCGCACGCGTCGGCCGTGCAGGCCAGGCCATCGCTGCACATGACCTCGGTCCCGGCGACACAGCCCGAGAGCGCATCGCAGGACTCCGTGCCGTTGCAGAGGTCGGCGTCGATGCACACCGCGTCATCGGCGGTGTTCGAGCATGCTCCGGTCGCTGGATCGCAGGCGTCGACCGTGCAGTCGACCCCGTCGTCGCATGCGATCGGGACGTTGGCGCACGTGCTGTTGACGCAGTTGTCCTCGGTGCAGAGATCTCCGTCGTCACACTCGTCGGCGAACATGCAGTCCAGCAGTGGACCGGTCGTCGGATCGGTGTCCGAACCTTCTTGCGTGGGGGAGGTGCTCGGGGCGGTCGTGCCCACCGAGCTGGTGGGTCCGGGGCCCGTGTCCTCGCCGCTCGTCGTCCCCGTGCCATCTCCGGTCTCCCCTGCGCTCACCTGGCCCGGACCCGCGCTGAAGCCCAGATCGCCCACCGAGTCGCTCTCACCCCCAGCGCAGCCGACGATGACGCACGCTCCGATCACCTGGGCGGCCCAAACCCACCGACTTCCCATCCCCACTCCCATCAACGACGACCGAGACTACTATAGTGGCGGGACGTGCTGCCGAACGAGCCCGCGGACGGGGACAGGTGCGGCGCCAACATTGCGAAAGTAAACGGCTTTCTCTGACTCTCGCGCGGGGCTTAGAACCGGCGAATCCGCTCGCTCCCTCGTTCACCCGGCCGCCGAAGGCCGCGCGAGCCCTGCGCCAAACCCGCGGGCTGCGTGTGAGGGGTGCCCAAGGTCGAGGGACGAAGAGCGCTTGATCCCCGGGCGGTTCTGTCTATACTCGGCCGCCCCTCGCACGTGTGCGAGGCCTTCGCATTTTTGAGTACCAGCTCGGCAAGAGCTTCAACGAGAACGACAAGGACTCGGCATCCATGCCTACCATTCAACAACTCGTCCGCAAGGGACGCCAGCGTCAGATCTCCAAAAAGACCGCGCCGGCTCTCAAAGAGTGCCCCCAGAAGCGGGGCGTCTGCGTTCGCGTCTATACCAGCACGCCCAAGAAGCCGAACTCCGCACTCCGCAAGGTTGCGCGGGTTCGCCTCACCAACGGGATGGAAGTCACCAGCTACATCCCCGGTGAAGGTCACAACCTGCAGGAGCACTCGATGGTGCTCATCCGCGGCGGTCGTGTGAAAGACCTTCCTGGTGTTCGCTATCACGTCATCCGTGGCACGCTCGACACCACGGGTGTGCAAGGGCGTCGCCAGCGTCGCTCCAAGTACGGCACCAAGCGTCCCAAATAAGGGACTCTTCAGGAATACAGCATCATGTCCCGCAAGCAGGTCAATCGCAAAGCACGTCCGCTTCTCGACGTCCGTTACACGGACCACCCGACCGACGTGAACCGTCAGATCGCGAAGTTCATCAACGGCATCATGCTCGACGGCAAGAAGAGCGTCGCCGAGAAGATCGTCTTTGGTGCCTTCGAGATCATCTCGGAGAAAACCAAGGACGACCCCGTCAAGGTCTTCGAGAAAGCCGTCGCCAACACCAAGCCGCGCCTCGAAGTGCGGGCTCGCCGAGTCGGCGGATCCAACTACCAGGTCCCCGTCGAGGTCCGCCCCGAGCGGAGCCAGACGTTGGCCTATCGTTGGCTCATCGGCGCATCCCGGGCGCGGCCCGAGAAGACGATGCGCGAGAAGCTGGCCAACGAGATGCTCGACGCCGCTCAGAACCGCGGAACCGCGGTCAAGAAGCGCGAAGACATCCACAAGATGGCCGAGTCGAACAGGGCCTTCGCGCACTACCGCTGGTAGCAGCGCATCGTTGTTCATCCGATTCTCAAGACATGCGAAGGAAGCGGCGGCTCCGATTGGAGTCGTCGCCTTTTTGCGTTGTGGCGGCATCGGGCGCCAGCCGTCCAGCGAGCCGATCTCGGCTGCCCACGCCGGCTTTTCGTGGCAAACCTGCTCGAGCCACCCCAACGCTGCCCGCGGCACGCTGCCCGTCCGCCGCGCCTCCGGGGCCCTGACGGTCCTCCTGCACATCCTGGCGGCCCTGCGTCCGCTCCTGAAAAAACGGTGTTGATGTCCAGCGGGAACCGTCTATACTCGGCGCCCTTGCACCCATGTAGGTGCGGGATCCACTTCGGAGACCTCCAGTTGCGCTGACGCCGACTCCAGCATTCTTGCCAACGCCCTGCACGGGGCTGCCCTTCCTTCTCGGAGGCATCCACCCCACCGTGCTCCGGCCGAGGCCGCGACGGACTCCCTCCGTCCACCCGGGCCCTTCGACGCCACACCCACTCCGCCTCACGGTAGGAGATGGATGGCGCCCAGAAGCGGCCCACTCGGCGCATCTGTCTCCGCTTCCCCTCTCTCGCCATGGTCGACAACAAGAGCATCTCTGCGACCCGCGACATCGGCATCATGGCCCATGTCGACGCTGGCAAGACGACGACCACCGAGCGGATCCTGTTCTACACGGGCAGGTCGCATCGGATCGGTGAGGTCGATGATGGCGCCGCGACCATGGACTACATGGTCCAGGAGCAGGAGCGCGGGATCACGATCCAGTCGGCGGCGACCACCTGCCACTGGAACGACCACCGCATCAACATCATCGACACGCCCGGACACGTCGACTTCACCGTCGAGGTGGAGCGGGCGCTTCGGGTTCTGGACGGCGCGGTCGCGGTGTTCGACGCGGCTGCCGGCGTGGAGTCCCAGTCCGAGACGGTGTGGCGCCAGGCGAGCCGCTACGGCGTGCCCCGCATCGTCTTCGTCAACAAGTTCGACAAGGTTGGCGCGAAGCTCAGCATCACCATCGACAGCCTCCGCGAGCGGCTCGATGCGCATCCGCTGATCATCCACCTGCCGATCGGCGCGGAGAACGACTTCAGTGGTGTCGTCGATCTGCTCGAGATGCAGGTCCTGCACTTCACGGGCGACTCCGGCGAGATCGTCGAGCGGACGCCGCTCACCGAGACGCTCGACGCCGCCTTGTTCGCCGAGGCGAAGGCAGCTCGAATCGTGCTGATCGAAGCGCTCGGCGAAGTCGACGAGGAGGTCATGGAACTGTACCTTGGGGACAGCGGCACCGAGATCGGCGCCACCGTGCTCAAGGCGGCGCTGCGTCGGGCGACGCTCGCGCTCAAGGGCTTCCCGGTGCTGTGCGGCTCGTCGCTGCGCAACAAGGGCGTCCAGCCCGTCCTGGACGCCATCGTCGACTTCCTGCCTTCACCGCTGGACCTGCCGCCGGTCATGGCCCGGATCGCCGACGCAAGCGAAGGGGACGCCCCGGCACCGGCTGGAGGTGCGACCGCCGACCAACTCGTCGAGCGCCGCCCCACGCCCACCGACCCGTTCCTGGCGCTGGCCTTCAAGGTCATTCACGACCCCCACCGCGGAGCGCTGGTGTTCTTCCGGGTCTACTCGGGCACCATCAAGGCGCGCGAGGCTCTGACCAACGCGACCCGCAAGCGCAAGGAGAAGGTCCATCGCCTGCTCCAGATTCACGCGAACAAGACCACCGAGTGCGACGAGGTGTCGGTCGGGGACATCGTCGCAGCGGTCGGCTTGAAGTTCACCGGCACCGGCGACACGCTCATCGCCGCGACCGACAAGGAGCGCGTCGTGCTCGCGGGGATGGAAATCCCCGAGCCGGTCATCTTCCGCTCGATCGAGCCCAAGACCGCGGCCGACCAGAAGGACCTCGACGAGGCCCTCGCTCGGTTCCAGCGGGAGGATCCAAGCTTCAAGCTGCGTGAGGACAAGGACTCCGGCCAGACGCTGGTGTGCGGGCAGGGCGAGCTCCACCTCGAGGTGCTCATCGACCGCCTGCTGCGCGAGTACAGGCTCGACGTCCGCGTCGGCAAGCCCCAGGTCGCCTACCGCGAGACCCTCGGCACCGCGCTGCGCAAGACCCTCGAGTACGATCGCGAGATCGGCGGCAAACGACAGTACGCCAAGGTCGTCCTCGACCTGCGGCCCCGCGACCGCGGTACCGGGAACGTGTTCAGCAATGACCTCCCCGCCGCCCCAGATGGCAAGCCTCTGCTGCCCGCCAATCTGGTCGCAGCGGTCGAAGAGGCGGTGGGCGACAGCTTCACCCGCGGCCCGCTGCTGGGCTTCCCGGTCGAAGACGTCGGGGTGTCACTCCTCGACGCGGCCTACGACGAGTCCGACAGCTCCGAGGGCGCCTTCAAGGCTGCCGCCTCCATGGCGTTCAGTGAGGGCTCGGAGGCGGCCAATCCCCGCCTGCTCGAGCCGATCATGGCCGTCGACGTCTCGACGCCCAACGATTTCACCGGAAACGTCAATTCCGACCTCAGCACCCGCCGGGGACGCGTCACCGGGATGGAGCCCATCCCCGGCAGCGCGAACGCACAGACGGTTCGCGCCGAAGTGCCCTTGGCACAGCTCGTTGGATATGCTACTGCGCTGCGCTCGGCGACCCAGGGGCGTGCGAGCTACTCCATGCGCTTCAGCCACAACGCCGAAGTCTCCGCTTCGGTTCAGCAAGAGGTCGTCACCAGAATCCGGGGCTATTGAAGCCCCACCTCTCCGACGCCGAGCACTCGGCACCGTTTCAAGCTCCAAGAAGGTCTCAAGATGTCCAAAGAGAAGTTCGTTCGCGATAAGCCGCACGTCAACATCGGTACCATCGGTCACGTCGACCACGGAAAGACGACGCTTACCGCTGCCATCACCAAGGTCCTTGGCCTGCGTGGTTGGGCGGAGAAGGTCGACTTCGAGAACATCGACAAGGCGCCCGAGGAGCGAGAGCGTGGAATCACGATCTCGACGGCGCACGTCGAGTACAACTCGGAGAAGCGCCACTACGCGCACGTGGACTGCCCCGGACACGCCGACTACATCAAGAACATGATCACGGGCGCGGCGCAGATGGACGGCGCGATCCTGGTCGTGTCGGCACCCGATGGCCCGATGCCCCAGACGCGCGAGCACATCCTGCTCGGCCGTCAGGTCGGCATCCCGGCGATGGTGGTGTTCCTCAACAAGGTCGACCAGCTGGCCGCCGAAGACGAAGAGATGATCGAGCTGGTCGAAGAAGAGCTTCGAGAACTGCTCGGCAGCTACGACTTCGACGGCGAGAACACGCCGATCATCCGCGGTTCGGCGCTCAAGGCGTTGGAGTCGGAGAACTGGGAAGGCGACGAGTGCAAGCCCATCTTCGATCTGATGGAAGCGTGCGACAGCTTCATCCCGGAGCCGACGCGTGAGCTCGACAAGGCGTTCCTGATGCCGGTCGAGGACGTGTTCACGATCTCGGGTCGTGGCACGGTTGTCACGGGGCGGATCGAGCGCGGCATCGTGAAGGTTGGCGACGAAGTTGAGATCGTCGGCATCAAGGACACGCAGAAGACCACGGTCACGGGCGTGGAGATGTTCCGCAAGCTGCTGGACCAGGGGCAAGCCGGAGACAACTGCGGCGTGCTGATTCGCGGCATCAAGCGCGAAGAGGTGGAGCGTGGACAGGTGCTGTGCAAGCCCGGTTCGATCAACCCGCACACCAACTTCAACGCAGAGGTGTACGTGCTGAAGAAGGAAGAGGGGGGTCGTCACACGCCGTTCTTCAAGGGGTACCGGCCGCAGTTCTACTTCCGGACGACGGACGTGACCGGCGACATCCTGCTGCCCGAGGGCGTGGAGATGGTGATGCCCGGCGACAACGTGACCATCGAGGTCAAGCTCATCTCCACGATCGCGTGCGAGAAGGGCCTGAAGTTCGCGATTCGCGAAGGCGGCCGGACCGTCGGCGCCGGGATCGTGACCGAAATCATCGAGTAGGCCGCGCCTACTTCAACCGAGACACGACGAAAAGGACCAAGACCGTGCAGGACCTGAAAATCCGCATTCGGCTCAAAGCCTACGACCACAAGCTGCTCGACCAGTCCGCGCGCGAGATCGCTGATACCGCGCGTCGAACGGGCGCTCAGGTCGCAGGACCCATCCCTCTGCCGACAAAGATCAATAAGTACACGGTGCTGCGCGGTCCCTTCGTCGATAAGAAATCGCGCGAGCAGTTCGAGATCCGGACCCACAAGCGGCTCCTGGACATCCTCGAGCCGAACAAGCAGACGCTCGATGCGCTCATGAAGCTCGACCTGTCTGCGGGCGTCGACGTCGAGATCAAGACCTGAGCCGCCGGAGAACTAGGACAATGGCCAAACTCAACGTCATCGATCTGGGCGGCGCAAGCGTCGGCGAACTCGAAGTTGCCGACGAGGTCTTCGCGACCGAGGTCAACGAACACCTCCTTTGGGAGGTCGTTCGCTCGCAGCGGGCCGCCAAGCGCTCCAACATCGCCCACACCAAGACCCGGGCCGAGGTGTCATTCACCAAGGCCAAGATCTACCGCCAGAAGGGCACCGGCAACGCACGCCACGGCTCTCGCCGCGCGAACATCTTCAAGGGTGGTGGTGTGGTGCACGGCCCGCGCAACGCGGTCAACCACACCGTCCGGGTCAACCGCAAGGCTATCGCCGGCGCGTTGAAGTCGGCACTGTCGCTGCGCGCGGCGGCCGGGAACCTGGTGGTGATCAAGGAGTTCTCCAGCTCGGGCGAAAAAGTCGCGAGCACCAAGGAACTCAACGCAGCGCTCGGCAAGCTCGAGGCTGGCAAGGCGCTCCTTGTGGACGATGCGGGCAACGACTGGCTCAAGCTCAGCTCGCGCAACCTCGCCAGCGCTGACTTCCTCGCCGATGTCGGCCTCAACGTCTACGACATCCTCAACCATACCAAGCTGCTGATCAGTGAGACGAGCCTTCGCAAGGTCGAAGCCCGACTCATCGGCAAGACAGCTGCTGAAGCCCCGACTGAAGCAGCTCAGTAGGAGTTGGACCGATGACCCCGCATCAAATCCTCGTGCGTCCCGTCGTGACTGAGAAGTCGACCGACCTGATGACCGAGCACAACCAGTACGTCTTCCAGGTCGCCAAGAAGGCCAACAAGATCGAGGTCCGCAAGGCCGTCGAGATGGTCTTCGGTGTCCGCGTCTCTGACGTTCGCACGCAGGTCGTCCGTGGCGACGTCCGTCGCGTCGGGCAGAACCTCGGCCGCAAACCGTCGTGGAAGAAGGCCATCGTCACCTTGCACCCCGAGGACACCATCGATCTCTACGGAGAGGAATAAGCGGTCATGGGTATCAAGAAGTTCAAACCGACCAGCCCCGGTCGCCGGAACATGTCCGTGAACGACAAAGAAGTCGTCACGGCAGACAAGCCCTACAAGAAGCTCGTCGGGTTCCGCCACCGCAAACAGGGCCGGAACAACAACGGGCGCATCACGTCCCGGTTCCGGGGTGGCGGCCACAAGCGGCGCTACCGCACGATCGACTTCAAGCGCGACAAGTTCGGTGTTCCCGCCAAGATCGCGACGATCGAGTACGATCCGAACCGCACCACGTACATCGCGCTTCTGCACTACGCCGACGGTGAGAAGCGATACATCCTCGCGCCGCACGGCCTCAAGGTGGGGGACAGCGTCGTCTCGTCGGCGAAGGCCGACATCGTCGCGGGCAACTCGCTCCCGCTGCGGGCTATGCCCCCCGGCACGGTGATGCACAACATCGAGCTCAAGATCGGTCGAGGCGGCCAGCTCGTTCGCACCGCCGGCGGCTCTGCCCAGCTGATGGCTCGCGAAGGGGACTGGGCCACCGTCCGACTTCCCTCCGGTGAGATGCGCAGGGTTCACGCCGACTGCCGCGCCACGGTGGGGACGCTGTCGAATCCCGAGCACGGCAACATGCGCATCGGAAAAGCTGGTCGCAAGCGTTGGCTCGGTCGCCGCCCGCACCAGCGCGGTACCGTCATGAACCCGGTCGACCACCCCATGGGCGGTGGCGAAGGCCGAAACGCGGGTGGTGGTCACCCCCGCTCGCCGTGGGGATGGATCACCAAAGGTGGCCGGACCCGCACCAACAAGCGCACCGACGTCTTCATCGTCACCCGTCGCAAGAGGAAGTAGCAGATGCCTCGCTCCGTCAAAAAAGGTCCGTTCATCGACGACCACTTGTCCATCAAGGTCGAGGCCGCTGCCGAAGAAAAAGGCCGCCGAGCCATCAAGACTTGGTCGCGCCGTTCGGTCATCATCCCCGACTTCGTCGGCTCCAACATCATGGTGCACAACGGGAACAAGTTCATTCCCGTCTACGTCACGGAGAACATGGTGGGTCACAAGCTGGGCGAGTTTGCCCCGACCCGTACGTTCCGCGGGCACGCTGCTGACCGCAAGGGCAGGAAGGGTTGAGTCAGCCGATGTCCGAAACCTCCGACACCACCGCTTCAACGGCCAAGCTTCGCTACATTCGCATTGCGCCTCGGAAGCTTCGCGTCATCGCCAACATGGTGCGCGGCCAGCCCGTCGCCCAGGCGATCAACCACCTGCGGTTCCTCAACCGCTCCGGCTCGCGCGAGTTCTTCAAGCTGCTCGTTTCGGCGGTGGCCAACGCTGAAGACCATGGCGACATCGACGTCGACGCGCTCGTGGTCCGCACCGTGATGGTCGACCAAGGGCCCGCGCTTCGGCGCTGGCGTCCCCGTGCCCACGGTCGGGCGACCAAGGTCAAGAAGTACACCAGCCACGTCACCGTGGAGATCGCCCCCGCGGCCAACTAGGCCCGCACAGATTCGAGATTTCATATGGGCCAGAAAACGCATCCCGTCGGTTTCCGACTCAAGATCGTCAAGACTTGGAACTCCAAGTGGTTCGAGAACACTCGCTATCGCGAGTGGCTCCACCAGGACCTCAAGCTGCGCCGGTTCCTCAAGCGCAAGCTCTATGGCGCGAGCATCTCCGAGATCACGATCGAGCGTGCCGCCAACAAGGTGAAGGTCAACATCTTCTCCGCGCGCCCCGGCATCATCATCGGCAAGCGTGGCGCCGGCGTCGAAGCACTCAAGAAGGAAGTGCAGAAGATGACCGCCTCGGAGGTCTACCTCAACATCCAAGAGGTTCGTAAGGCCGAGGTCAACGCGCAGCTCGTCGCAGAGAACATCTGCCAGCAGCTCGAGCGTCGGATCGCATTCCGCCGCGCGCTGAAGCGGGCCGTCCAGACCGCCATCAAGTTTGGCGCCAAGGGTATCCGCGTCAACGCCGCTGGCCGTCTCGGCAACTCCGAGATGGGTCGTCGCGAGTGGTACCTCGAGGGGCGGATCCCTCTGCACACGCTCCGCGCCGACATCGACTACGGCTTCTCGGTCGCAAAGACGTCCGGGGGCACCTCCGGCGTCAAGTGTTGGATCTTCAAGGGCGAGGTCTTCGACCACCGCGAGAAGGGCCAACAAGACTCCCGTTTCCCAACCCCCCAACAGCGAGGCGGCTGAACGATGCTCTCTCCTTCCAGGGTCAAGTTCCGTAAGGTCCAAAAGGGCCGCATGAGAGGCAACGCCAAAGGCGGCACGCAGGTCAGCTTCGGCGACTACGGCCTCCAGGCCACCACCTGCGGGTGGTTGACGTCCCGGCAAATCGAAGCCGCGCGTATTGCCATCAACCGTACCGTCAAGCGCGGTGGCAAGCTCTTCATCCGAGTCTTCCCCGACAAGCCCATCTCCAAGAAGCCTGCCGAAACCCGGATGGGTAAGGGTAAGGGCGGCGCGGAGTACTGGGTCGCCGTGGTCAAGCCTGGCCGCGTGCTCTACGAAATCTCTGGCGTCACCGAAGAACTCGCGCGAACGGCATTCCTTCGCGCCCACCACAAGCTGCCGGTTGGAACCAAGTTCCTGGCTCGGGAGTCGGACCTGTGAAGACCTCTGAAATCCGCGAGAAGAACGCTGAAGAACTGGACGCGCTGGAGAATGATCTCCGCGACCAGCTCATCAAGCTGCAGGTGGCCAAGTCCACACAGCGTGCGACCAACACCTCCCAGTTCCCACGCATCAAGCGGGACATCGCGCGCGTGCTGACGATCAAGCAAGAGCGTGAAATGGGCCTGGGGTCCGACGAGAAGACCTCGACGCCCGATGTCAAGCCCGATGTCAAGCCCGATGTCAAGGGGGAGAGCTGAGCCATGTCCGAGCAAATTGAGAACAAGGGCGGCCACCTCGAGCGGCACCGCCGATTCCTCCAGGGTGTGGTGGTCTCGAACAAGATGGACAAGACCATCGTCGTTCAGGTGACCCGCCGCTACCGGCACCCGAAGTACAAGAAGTACGTGAACGAGCGCGTCCGCTACAAGGCGCACGATGAGACCAACACCGCCAACATTGGCGACAGGGTCCGCATCATCGAGTCTCGTCCGCTCTCCCGTGACAAGCGCTGGCGCCTGACGTCGGTGCTGGAAAGGGCTCCCGAGCTGTGATCCAGGTTCAATCCGTTCTCGACGTCGCCGACAACTCCGGCGCGCGCAAGCTCTTCTGCATCAAGGTGCTCGGCGGCTCCAAGCGTCGCTACGCCTCGGTGGGCGACATCATCGTCGTCTCCGTCCGTGATGCGCTGCCCAACTCCAAGGTCAAGAAGGGCTCCGTGATGAAGGCGGTCGTCGTTCGGACCCGCAAGGGTCTGCGCCGCGACGATGGCAGCCTCATCCGCTTCGACACCAACTCCGCGGTTCTCGTGGACGCACAGAAGCAGCCCATCGGAACCCGCATCTTCGGGCCCGTGGCCCGCGAACTCCGGGCCAAGAAGTTCCTCAAGATCATCAGCCTGGCGCCGGAGGTCCTCTAGAGATGGAACGCATCAAGAAGGGCGACAACGTCGTCATCACGGCGGGCAAGGACAAGGGCACCAAGGGCGAAGTCCTGGCGGTGTTCCCCAAGGCCGACAAGGTGCTCGTGCAGGGTGTGAACGTCATCACCAAGCACATCAAGCCCAGCCAAACGAACCCTCAAGGCGGGCGTGTCCGCAAAGAGGCCCCCATTCACCTGTCCAACGTCATGATCGCTGACCCGCAGACCGGCGGTCCCACCCGGGTCCGCATCAACACGCTCGCCGACGGCAAGCGCGTGCGGGTCGCCGTCAAGTCGGGTGAGCAGATCGACACTTAGAGGGCTTTGCTATGGTCAACCCTACCCAAAAGAAAAAAGCGGAGCGCGGATTCCCCTACAAGTTCCGCGCGGTCATGGACGAGCCCGTCGAGCGACCCGACGGCTACAAGTCCGAGCTGCAGCAGAAGTACGAAGGCCCGGTTCGCGAGGCCCTCGTCGAGGAGTTCGGCTACAAGAACCCGCTGGAGCTCCCCAAGCTCACCAAGGTGACGCTCAACATCGGCCTCGGAGAGTCGCTCAAGACCCCGAAGCTGCTCGAGCAGGCCTTCGAGAGCATGGGCCTCCTCGCCGGCCAGCGCCCGGTCGTCACCCGCGCAAAGAAGTCCATCGCCGGCTTCAAGCTGCGCGAGGGCATGAAGCTCGGCTGCATGGTCACGCTTCGCAGCCACAACATGTGGGAGTTCCTCGGCCGGCTGTTCACCGTCGCGCTTCCCCGCACCCGTGACTTCCGTGGCGTCAGCCGCCGTGCCTTCGACGGCCGTGGAAACTACACGCTCGGCGTTCGCGAACTCCTCATCTTCCCCGAGATCGACATCGAGCGCCTCGACAAGGTGCCGGGGATGAACATCTGCATTCACACCACCGCCAACACCGACGACGAAGGTCGCGCTCTGCTGGCTCAGCTCGGCATGCCCTTCCGGGCCAACTGAGGCGAGCTCTTTTCAGCCAATCAGAGGAGGAACCGCTCATGTCCATGACCGATCCCATCGCCGACCTGCTCACCCGCATTCGCAACGCGATTGCGGCGGGGCACAAGGAACTCGAACTCCCGGCCTCCAAGGCCAAGAAGCGCATCGCCGACATCCTGGTCCGCGAAGGCTTCATCGCCGGCTGCGAGTTCCGTGAGCACGGGCCCCAAGGGCTCCTGCACATCGATCTCAAGTGGCAAGGTGGCCAGGCGGCCATCGAAGGCCTCAAGCGCGTCAGCCGTCCCGGCCAGCGCCGCTACGCCAAGGGCAGCGACATCCCCAAGGTCCGCAACGGCCTGGGCATCATGATCGTCAGCACCTCGCAGGGGATGATGACCGACCGAGCCGCGCGCAAAGCCGGCGTTGGTGGCGAGCTCATCTGCAGCGTTTGGTAGCCCTCTCAAGGCGCCCAACCCAAGGCTACCCAAGGCCCAACCCAAGGCAGCACGAATCATGTCCCGTATTGGAAACGCACCCATCGCCATCCCCAAGGGCGTGACGATCAAGGCCAATGGCCAAGTCATCTCGGCCAAGGGGCCCAAGGGCGAGCTCAGCTACGAAGTGCATCATCGCATCTCGTTCAAGGTCGAGGACGACACGCTCATCTTCGAGCGACCGACCAACAACCGACTCGACCGTTCGCTTCACGGCACCTCACGGGCCCGCGCGGCCAACATCGTGCACGGCGTGCACGAGGGCTGGACCAAGACGCTGGAGATCAACGGTGTCGGTTACCGCGCGGCGGCCAAGGGAAAGACCCTGGACCTCACGCTCGGCTTCTCGCACCCCATCAGCTACGTGCTGCCCGAGGGCGTCACCGCCGAGGTTGCCAAGGATGGCAAGGTCACGGTCGCGGGTGCCGACAAGATCGCCGTGGGCAAAGCTGCCGCTGATATTCGCAGCTACCGCCCGCCAGAGCCCTACAAGGGCAAGGGCGTGAAGTACGCTGGCGAGAACATCATCCGCAAAGAAGGCAAGCGCGGTAAGAAGTAGCGCCCACCGCGCCTTCCGCGTCCGGTACTTACGCCCGGGCGCACCAAGAAGAGTTCGAACATGGCCAACAAACGTCAAGAGACCCGCCTTCGTCGCAAGAAGCGAATCCGCAAGAAGGTGACAGGAACCGCCGAGCGTCCGCGCCTCACGGTGTTCCGCAGCAACAAACACATCTATGCCCAGGTCATCGACGACGCCACCGCGGCGTCGCTCGCCGCCGCGTCCGACCTCAAGGTCGCCGGCGACGACATGGACAAGACCGCACGAGCGAAGTCGGTCGGCGCAGCAATCGCGTCGGCTTGCCTCGACAAGGGCATCAAACAGGTCACCTTCGACCGCAACGGTTACGCCTACCACGGCCGGATCAGCGCTCTAGCAGCCGCTGCTCGCGAGGCTGGCCTCGAGTTCTAAGAAAGACCCCCCTCATGGCAGTCGATATGGAAAAGCTCGGCGACCTCGTTGATCGAGTCGTCTACATCAACCGCGTTGCCAAGGTCGTCAAAGGCGGTCGCAACTTCTCGTTCACCGCCGTCGTCGTCGTCGGCAACGAGCATGGCTGGGTCGGAATGGGGCACGGCAAGGCCCGCGAGGTTCCCGAAGCCATCCGGAAGGCCAACGAGTACGCGCGGCACAACCTGTTCGAGATCCCCCTCGCAGGCACCACCATCCCGCACGAAGCCCTCGGGCATCACGGTGCGGGGCGGGTGCTGCTTCGGCCGGCGGCTCCCGGTACCGGCGTCATCGCCGGCGGCCCGGTTCGCGCCGTCGTCGAGTGCGCGGGCATCCACGACGTGCTGAGCAAGTGCATCGGCACCAACAACCACCTCAACGTCATTCACGCGACGATGGACGCGCTCAAGCAGCTTCGCAGCCCCGAGATGGTGGCGCGGCGCCGTGGGCTCACCGTCGAGCAGATCATGTCCGCCTGAGGCGGAAGAGGAGTTCCGTCATGGCTTCAAAGCTCAAGGTCACCCTGGTCCGCAGCACCATCGACCGCAACTACAAGCAAAAAGAGACCGTTCGCGGGTTGGGGCTTCGCCGCCTCCACCACAGCGTCGAGCTCGAAGACTCCCACGCCGTGCGTGGCATGATCCGCAAGGTTCAGCACCTCATCGAGGTCGAGCCCGTCCAGTAGGACGCGCGGACCGCACTACGAAAGCATCCGAGAACATGGGTACTGAACTTCACGATCTCCAGCCCGCTCCGGGCGCACGTCAGCGCAAACAACGGGTCGGCCGCGGCGTCGGTTCGCGCCGAGGCAAGACCTCGACCCGCGGCAGCAAGGGACAGCTCAAGCGCCGGACCTCGATGAAGGCCAGCTTCGAGGGCGGTCAGCTCCCGATCCATCGGCGGGTGCCCAAGCGTGGCTTCATCAACATCCACCGGGTCGAGATCCACGGGATCAACGTCGATCAGCTGGAGGGGAGCTTCGACGCTGGAGCCGAGGTCACCGTGGAAGCGCTGCTCGCCAAGGGCTTGATCCCCAAGAAGGCCACAGAAGTGAAGCTTCTGGGCAACGGTGAGATCAAGACCGCGCTGAAGGTGAAGCTTCACCGGGCCAGCAAGTCGGCCGTGTCCAAGGTCGAAGGGGCAGGGGGCTCGGTCGAACTCGTTGCGACCAAGCCGGACCAAGCCCAAGCCCAAGCCGAAGCCTAGCTTCGCGCTCGGCGCTCGAGACAGAGCCGCAGCCTTCGGGTTGCGGCTTTTTTCGTGGTTCGCCTTGCGGCTTCCTCCCTGGCCGCACTTCCGGAGCAAAAGAGCGCGAATATTCGGAGGACACACACGTCATCACATGGGTCCGGGGCGTTCGTCCCTGGGGACCTGCCATGGCCCAAAGCACTCCAGCATCCCGATCTGCGCTCTTTCGCCGCGTCTACCAGGAAGCGCAGCGCACGATAGGGGATCTGCTGACGCCGCTGCTCGAGACGCTCGAGGAGCTTGGATGCGGAGCCCAGGGCTCGCTCGAGGTGTTCGAGCCCAAGGCACGTCAGGTCATCGCTGGCTTCGCACACGACCCTCCCAGCGCGCCGCAGTTCACCTCGCTGCGGGTCGCGATCACCCCGGCGGTCCGGGAGGGGTTGATCGCGAGCTTCTTGTTCTCGCTCGGGCTGCCCAAAGAGTCGGCGGAAGCGGGCGCGAAGACGATCATCGGTCTACCCCGCGATAAGATGCTGCAGACCGGGCCGACGTGGGGCGGTCGTCCGACCCCAGCGGCCGTGAACGCTCCCGAGGCCCTGCTGTTCAGGGGGTTGCGGGCCACCCATCGCCGCGCCAAGGACCTGCACGAGCGATTGAGGGAGCTTCGGGCGAAGGTCAGCGAGCCCTACCGCGGCGATCGGCCCCCGAGCGCGCGGCTCAGCGGTCGCAACAACACGGCCGGAGGTCGACGGGCTCAAGCGTCGCGGTACGCAGACCGCGGCGTCGAGCAGACCGTGGAGCTGCTGCGGATGTTTCCCGATCTTGCCGACGGCGTGTACCAGCGAGCCGGCCTGCGCGGGGTCGCTGGCTTCCCGCCGCAGTCCAGCGGTGGCGCGCTGGATGCCGACACCTCGGAGTTCGTCATTCACGTCGAGGAACACCTCAGCGAGGAAGCGACCTGGGCGATCGTCTCGGTGGTCGCGCTCATCGCCGCAGGCGTCGTGTTGACGGTGGTCACCGCCGGGGTGGCCGGGCCGCTCGTCGGGATGGCTGCGGGTGCAACGGTGGGCTTGGCCCAAGGTGGGGTGCACGTCGCCCAGGCGTCCAATGATCTGGCTGTGGCCCGAGACGGTCACCGGATCGGTGCGGTCAGCGAAGAGCGACTCGCGTTCTTGGAAGGTGAGGTTCAGGGCGCGTGGGGCATGCTCCTCGTCGACGTCGCCACCGGCGGTCTGCTGGGTCGCTTCGGCGGCGCGGGCAACGTCGGCAAGGCCGCCCAGGCGTTCCGGACGATGGCGATCTCGGGCGCGGGCACGGGCGTGGGCACGGCGACCAACCCCAACGTCTGGGACGCACCGGACGTCGCGGGCATCCTGCTCAAGGCGACCGTCATCGGCGCCGTCGCGGGCGGAGCTGGTGCGGCGGCTGGGGCCGGACTCAGTCGCGCGGGCAACCGGTTGATGATCGGGCTGAGTCGCCGCAACGGTGAGCTCAAGCCTGGCGCCCGCGTGACGCTGAGCACCAAGGATGGTGATGCCGGTGGTGAGCTGTCCGGGGAAGTCGTGGCGGTGAGTGGAAGCACCCTGCGCATCAAGACGCCCCACGGCGAGGTGAACTACAGGGTCGACGACGTCGCTGTGGTGCGAACCGCAGACGGATCGCCGGCGCCCGTGGTTGCCCCCGATCCCCCCGCATCGTCTCGGCGTCGGATCGCCGATGATCGAGCGCCGCGGGTTCAATCGGAGGGAACACCATCCTTCGATCGGGTCGCAGAGGTCGAGAAGCCATTCCTCGGCGATGCCGATGCTCTGGCCGCCAAGAGCCCGCAGGAGCTGTCCGCGCTGTCCAACGACCTGATGCCCAAGGTCCAGGCCGAGCTGCAGGGACTTGGCTACCGGACGCGACCGATCACGGTCGACAACGAGAGTGGAGGTCAGCACACGGCGCTCGAGCTGCTCGAGGCGCCAGGCCGACTCGGAACGCTCATGCGTCGGGCAGGACCGGCGATGGGCAGCGACGTTCGCTACATCTACGACCCCGTCGGATTGCGTCGAGATGGCGGCGCGGGGCTGTTCGATGCCGACCTCAACGCGATGCGCATCGGTCACCCCATGATGGCCTTTGGTCACCGTGGGGTGATGTCCCCGTTCTTCCACGAGCTCCGCCACGGTCGCACCGCGATGAGGCTCGGCGACGCCAGCTACCCCTTCCACGGCAAGCTGTTCTTCGGCGAGAAGGCCGAGATGTCGATGGTCGCACGGGAGTACCGCGACCAGTTCCAGGTCGATGAGATGTACGCGTATCTCAAGCAGGCCGGGTCGTTCAACCTCGAGGCGGGTCGAGCCAATCAAGCAGTGGCGCAGGGTGGGCGCGGCGCGGTCGCGGACCCTCGCGTCGCCCACTCGTTCGCGAAGGCGCCCGGCGAGGGCGATGCTTACCGAGCCCGAGACTTCGCCCGAGCCGTGAAGGCCCAAGTGGGGGAGATGCTCGAGTCCATCCAGCGCAACGGCTCTCGCGTGTCGACGACCGTCGAGCGAGGGGACGGGTTCGACTCGACCATTCACAAGTTCATGGATGCCTCGGGCAAGCCCGTGCTCAAGATCGAGTACTTCAACGACGGCCAAAACACCGTGGCGCTGGTGGTCAAGGAGCAGTTCGACTCGGCGGGCAAGGCGATCGATGAGACCCACGTCGTGCTGCACTACCTGCTGCCCAACGCTCCGCGAGGCTACGTCGGAGACGCGACGCACTCCCTGGTCACACCCCGGATGGAGTCGACGCTCGCTGCGACCGATGACGTGATCGCCAAGGCGCTGGGTCTGAGGAACACCGCCGGGGCGCAACGAGACCAGGGGCGGGAGATCTGGAACCGGGTGCAGTGAGCACACCTTAGTCCGCCGGGTCGATCTCCTCGCCGAACCACAGCACGGCGTAGCCTCCGTAGACTCCCGCGCCCACAGCCCTCCAGGTGTTGTCGGCCCACGTCCCCTCGTTGAGCATCACGGCGTTGTGACCGGGGCTGCCCTTCCACAGCTCCAAGGCCTCCAGCGGGCCCAGGGATCCACCGCCGCCTGCGGCGTTCTCGAAGCCGTTGCCGGGGTAGTCGGTGAGTTCACGAGGTTTGTCCCACATGCACTGCGCAGCGGCGTGGTCCGGGGTGTAGCAGCAGGCGCTCCAGGTGCCCGCGTCGGACCAGCTATGCAGGTTGCACTCCTCGCTGGTGTGCGGGCCCTGCTCGGCGAGGTCGACCGCATGCACGTCGCCCACCGTGCACATCGAGCTGCTCGCCGGGATCGGATCCAAGCCGTTCTCCGCCCGGTAGCTGTTCAGCCCGTCGATCAGCAGCAGCGCTTCGACGCTGCAACCTTCCGCGTCGGCCCCGCTGCTGTCCCCTCCATCGGAGCTGCTCGTTTGCACAGGTGTGGGGTCCGTCCCGGCGGAGGGATCGGCTGTCGTCGCTTCGGTCGGGTCGGGATCGCTCGTTGCGGTGGAGTCGGGGACGGTGGAGGCGGCCGAGGTGTCGACCCCGGTGGTGGAGGACGAGCCCTCGGCACCCGAAGCTTCGGTGTTTGCGCCCGAATCGCCATCGGCGGCGTTGCAGGCAGGGCCGAGCAGCAAGCATCCGGATATCCACCACCTTGACATGTAGTCGAGGTTACCAAAGATGAGGCGACCCTGGCCGACGTTCGCCACCTGCGGGAAAAGCGCCGTGTGGGTTCACGCGCGTCGTGTCAGATGCGAGCCGTCCCTCCATAGGATAGGTTCGTCGCCCGCTGCGGCCCCGTGGGCCTCGGCTCGTCCAACCCTGACCTCGCCGTGCGGCGGTCAGCGATCGCGACGGACGCTCCATGAACGTGCTCATCAACATCTTCAAGCTGCCAGAACTCCGCAAGCGGGTGCTGTTCACCCTCGGCATGCTCGCCGTCTACCGGCTCGGTGTGTTCATCGCGGTCCCCGGCGTGGATCGGACCGTGATGTCCGAGCTCGTCCAGCAGGGCTCCGGCGGCTTCCTGGGTTACTTCAACATGTTCACCGGCGGCGCGTTGGAGCAGGTCTCCGTGTTCGCGTTGGGGATCATGCCCTACATCAGCGCGTCGATCATCATGCAGCTGATGACGGTCGTCATTCCAAAGCTCGAACAGCTGAGCAAGGAAGGCGAGTCGGGTCGGCGCAAGATCAACCAGTACAGCCGCTACGGCACGGTCGGTCTCGCCTTCGTTCAAGGTTACTTCATTGCAAACTGGCTCGAGTCGCAGAACTCCGCCGGTTCGCAGCTGGTGCTCGAACCCGATGGCATGACCTTCGAGTTGATGACCGTGCTGACGTTGACCGGCGGCACCGTGTTCTTGATGTGGCTCGGCGAACAGATCACCGAGCGCGGCATCGGCAACGGCATCTCGCTGATCATCTTCGGAGGCATCATCGCCAACCTGCCTTCGGCGATGTACCAGCTGTTCCAGAAGATGCAGGACGACCCCGAGAACTTTGGCCCGATGACCATCGGCATCCTCGGACTCGGAGCGGTCGCTGTCATCGCATTCATCGTGATGATGGAACGCGGTCAGCGTCGGATCACGGTGCAGTACGCCAAGCGCGTGGTCGGGCAGCGGATGTTCGGTGGCAACCCCAACTACCTTCCGCTGCGGATCAACAGCGCCGGCGTCATCCCGCCGATCTTCGCCTCGTCGATCCTGATGTTCCCCAGCCAGATCGCCGCCTGGAGCGAGAATGAGTACCTGCGCATGCTCTCGGAGGCGCTGCGCTACGACGGCTGGCTCTACATCACGGTCTACGTGGCGATGTGCGTGTTCTTCACGTACTTCTACACGGCGATTCAGTTCAACCCGACGGACGTGGCCGACAACCTCAAGAAGCAGAACGCTTCGGTGCCGGGCATCCGTCCAGGCAAGCGGACGGCCGAGTACATCGACTATGTGCTCAACCGGCTCACCTTCGTCGGTGCCTGGTACATCTCCGCGGTCTGCGTGCTGCCCACCTTCCTGCAGACCAAGTTCAACGTTCCGTTCTACTACGGCGGCACCTCGCTGCTGATCGTGGTCGGCGTCGCACTCGACACCGCCCAGCAGATCGAGAGCCACCTGGTCACGCGATCCTACGAGGGCTTTGCTGGCCCCCGCGGCGGCCGCGGCCGCAAGCGCTGAGCAGGCTCGCCGCGCCGCAACATCTCGGACGGACCTCTCCGGCTCGAGGTGTTGCGCCGGTGCTCCCGTCGGGGCAAGGGCGCTTCACGTCGCTCGAAGCCGCGACGTCGCGCGGGCCCTGACGGTGAAACCCACGTTCGGATGAAACCCACGTTCGGTGGATCAACAGCGTGGTCGAACCTCGGTCCTGGCTGCTAGAATCGGCGACCCATGGCAGAGGCAAGCCGCACCGCACTCATGTTGATCGGCGCCCCGGGTTCGGGGAAGGGCACCCAGGCGAAGAAGCTCAAGGACACTCTTGGCTACGCGCACATCAGTACTGGCGACCTGCTGCGCGCAGCCGTCAAGGCTGGGACCGAGCTGGGCAAACAAGCCAAAGGCTTCATGGACGCCGGTGGCTTGGTCCCCGACGAGCTCGTCATCGGCCTGCTCAAGGAAGCGATCAGCCAGCCCGAAGCCGCCAAGGGCTTCATCCTCGATGGCTTCCCCCGCACCGCCGTGCAAGCGGATGCGCTCGACGCCGAGGTCAGCCTGGACAAGGTCCTGTACATCAAGGTGCCCTTCGAGCTGATCGAGGAGCGCGTGACCGGACGTAGGATGTCGAAGTCCGGCCACGTCTACCACGTGAAGTACAACCCTCCGGAAGTCGAAGGCGTCTGCGACGTGACGGGCGAGGGGCTGTATCAGCGCTCGGACGACACCGCGGACAAGGTGAAGGAGCGCCTGGGCAAGTTCGTGGACGAGACGCAGCCGGTGATCCCGCGCTACGAGGCGAAGGGCATCGTGACCGAGGTCGACGGCGTCGGATCCCCCGACGAAGTCTTCACGCGGATCATGGCCGTGCTTTGAGCCGGAGACTGTTCAAGATCTACACGTCGCTCCAGTGGCAGCGATGTGTCTCCTTGGGACACCTTCCGTGGGCACCCGTCGACGAGGCCGATGGCTTCGTTCACCTCAGCGCGCTCGAGCAGGTGGTCGGCACGGCGCGCAAGCACTTCGCCGACGCGTCCGGTCTGGTGCTCGTGGAGATCGATCCCGAGGCGCTCCCGGATGGGTCGCTGCGGTGGGAAGTCTCCCGGGGAGGGGATCGCTTCCCTCACGTCTACGCCACGATTCCGACAGCGGCCGCGGTACGAACGTGGGCGCTGCCCGCCGTCACGACCGACTTTACGCTGCCCGAATCCGTTGGCGCTCCGGGCTGAACACCTGTGCGCTCCTTCGTGGGACCACCGTAAACCGGCCCTACGAGGCCTTCTAGACCATCTCAGCGCACGGCGCGGCGACCGCCAGGCCGGCGGGGATCGCGATCGCGCGAGGGCTCACGCCGACTCGCAAAACGTGTTCCGAGCGGGGGTGGACTTCCCTACAAGGTGCCTCTATATTCCGGCGCTCCGTGACCCGGGTGAGTGCCCGGGTCGCGCCGTATCCATCCCTCACCGAGTTCTCTTCCGAGACTTCCCTTTGATGAACCCTGACGTTGTGGTCGTGACCGCCACCATCGTGGCCGACCTTCCCCAGCGTCTCTATCGCCTCGAAACGGAGGAAGGCGCACTTCTCGTCGCCGGTCTGTCCCCTCAAGTCCAACGCCTCGGCACAACGTTCAAACCTGGAGATCGAGTGCGGGTCCGCCCCGCCAGCAGCGACACCGGTCGCGGCACCATCCTCGGGCCCAACGTTCCCTCCGCCGAAGCTCACGACTGAACCGACCGACACGAAGAGTTCCCCTCCCCCGACGAAGCGCAGCGAGCCACTGACGATGAAAGTCCGAGCCAGCGTCAAGAAGATTTGCGAGAAGTGCAAGGTGATCCGCCGCCGTGGGGTGGTCCGGGTCATCTGCGAAAACCCCAAGCACAAGCAGAGGCAGGGCTAGTCATGGCACGCATCTCAGGGGTCGACCTTCCCAAGAACAAGCGCATCGAAATTGCGCTCACCTACATTTACGGCGTCGGCCGCAACAGCGCGACGCGCATCCTCAAGGAGTCCGGCGTGGGTCCTTCGGTTCGCACCGACGACCTTACCGACGAGCAGATCAGCGCGATCCGTCAGACCCTCGAGGGTGGCTACAAGGTCGAGGGTGACCTCCGCCGCGAAGTCCAGGGCAGCATCAAGCGCCTCATGGACCTTGGCTGCTATCGCGGCCTGCGACATCGCCGGGGTCTCCCCTGCCGTGGGCAGCGCACGCACACCAATGCGCGGACGCGAAAAGGCCCCAAGCGAGCCACGATCGCCGGCAAGAAGAAATAGGAAAGCTTCAAGATGGCTCAGTCACGAGGAAAAAAGCGCGTCAAGAAGAACATCTCGACCGGGATCGTTCACATCCGGTCGACGTTCAACAACACGCTGGTCAGCATCACCGACGTCAACGGCAACGTCCTCGCATGGGCTTCGGCCGGCGTGCGTGGCTTCAAAGGCTCGCGGAAGTCGACGCCGTTCGCGGCACAGCTCGCGGCCGACGAAGCCTCGAAGCGCGCGCAGGAGCACGGCCTGCAGACGGTCTCCATTCGGATCTCCGGACCCGGTGCAGGTCGCGAGTCGGCCTTGCGCGGCGTTCAGTCGTCCGGCCTCCGCGTCACGTCCATCAAGGACGTGACCCCCATCCCGCACAACGGCTGCCGCCCGCCCAAGCGTCGCCGCGTCTAATCCAGTACCTACTCGCGAGGATCGATCAAGATGGCTCGATACACCGGACCCTCCTGCCGCCTTTGCCGCCGCGAAGACACGCAGCTCTACCTCAAAGGCGATCGCTGCTTCTCTCAGAAGTGCGCATACGAGCGTCGCCCATACCCTCCTGGCCAGCACGGTCAGGGTCGCAAGCGTCGTCCCTCGGACTACGGCCAGCAGCTTCGTGAGAAGCAGAAGGTCAAGCGCATGTACGGCCTGCTCGAGAAGCAGTTCCGCGGCTACTACTACCGTGCGTCCCGCATGAAGGGCGTGACCGGCGAGAACCTGCTCAGCCTGCTCGAGCGACGACTCGACAACGTGACGCTTCGTCTCGGGTTTGGTGCAAGCCACGCCGAGTGCCGACAGCTCGCCCGGCACGGTCACTTCCGCGTCAACGGCAAAAAAGTCGACATTCCCAGCTACCTCGTCAACCAAGGCGACGTCGTCGAGGTCTGCCAGCCGAGCCGGAAGGTGCAGAAGGTCGTCGACGCGCTTGCCAAGGTCGACCGCACCCCGTCCCCGGGCTGGCTCGAACTCGACAAAGACAACTTCAAGGGCAAGGTCACCGCGCTGCCAGCACGCAGCGACATTGCCGCTGAAATCGACGAACAGCTCATCGTCGAGCTCTACTCCAAGTAGTCCGAGGAGCGCAGGAAAGCCGATGCAAGACACGAACACCATCGCGAGGAACTGGCGAGATCTCATTCGGCCCAAGAAGTTGGACGCCGAGACCGACTCGCTCAGCGCCGCCTACGGAAAGTTCACCTGCGAGCCGCTCGAGCGCGGCTACGGGATCACCCTCGGCAACAGCCTGCGTCGCGTGCTGCTCAGCTCGCTGCAGGGCGCTGCAGTCACCTCGGTCCGCATCGAAGGCGCACTGCACGAGTTCACGACGATCGAGGGCGTCGTGCAGGATGTCACCGACATCATCCTCAACATCAAGGCGCTCCGTCTTCAAATGGACGACGCCACGCCCCGCACGATCCAGATCGACAAGCAGGGCGAGGGTGAGGTCAAGGCCTCGGACATCATCGCCTCGACCGGCCTCCACGTGCTCGACCCCGAGCAGGCCATCGCCACGCTTTCCAACGGCGGTCACCTCAAGATGGAGATGACGGTCGAGATGGGGCGCGGTTACGCCACGGCCGACCAGAACAAGAAAGAAGGCCTACCGATCGGGGTGATCCCGATCGACAGCCTCTTCTCGCCCATCCACAAGGTCAACTACCGGGTCACCAACGCCCGGGTCGGTCAGCGAACCGACTACGACCGCCTGGTGCTCGAGATCTGGACCGACGGCTCCGTTCGTCCTGACGACGCGGTGGCCTTTGCGGCCAAGATCCTCAAGGAGCAGCTTTCGATCTTCATCAACCGAGAAGAGATCGAGGAGGCCACGGTCCACGAGCCGTCCGAAGAGGACAAGCTCAACGAGTACCTGTGGCGCTCGGTCGACGAGCTGGAGCTCAGCGTTCGCTCGGCAAACTGCCTGCAGAACGCCAACATCCACTACATCGGTGACTTGGTCCAAAAGACCGAGGCCGAGATGCTCAAGACCAAGAACTTTGGGCGCAAGTCGCTCAAAGAGATCAAAGAGATCCTCGCGCAGATGGGTCTTTCCTTGGGGATGAAGATCCCCAACTGGCAGGGGCCGCCCCCCGCCCTCGAGTAAACCCGGACCTTCGGGTCCGCACCTCCTGAATCGACTACCCCAACGTAAGAGCGCGAGACGATGCGACATCGCAAAGCTGGACGAAAACTCGGACGCAACTCGACCCACCGCAAGGCCATGTGGCGAAACATGGTGACTTCGCTGGTCGAGCACGGACGCATTCGCACCACCGAGGCCAAGGCCAAGGAGCTGCGAGGCTTCGTCGAAAAGACGATCACCAAGGCCGTGCGCGTGGCCGACATTGTGGGCAAGGACGAGGATGCTCGCTCCGCCGAGGACAAGACGCGTCTCGTGCACGCGATTCGCGTCGCGGGCCGACTGGTCCGCAGCCGCGAGGCTCTGCACCGTCTCTTCCACGAGATTGGGCCGCAGTTGACCAGCCGCCCTGGTGGCTACACCCGCATCATCAAGGTGGGACCTCGGCCCGGCGACGCCGCACCGATGGCGTACATCGAGATCATTCTCGAGAACTAGCGCCTCTGGTTCGAGGTGACCGAAGCCCCGCTGCACCGCAGTGGGGCTTTTCTCGTTGTCGTTCTCGCGTGCTCCCCAGTGCAGGCCGCGAGTTGGGGCCGGCGACCGGCGCGGGCCGCTTTTTTGGGGCCCTCGCGTCGTTGCCATACATTCTCCTACATGGGCGAAACCATGCTCGGAGCCATGATGCCGGTGACCCTCGTGTTGGTCGGCCTGCTCGCGGTTGCCGTCTGGTTGCGCCGCCGACTGGACCACCCCGGCCTGGGCCACGGTGGCCGCAGCGTCCGGTTGACCGCCGAGCACGCGGTGCACGTGGTGAACGTCGAGGGGCGACGGTGGATGATCGGGACTGGGCCCGCGGGCGCGCCCACGTTGCTCGCCGAGCTGCCTGCGGAGGCCCCCGGTGGCTGAAGTGTCCCCGACGGTCTGGGTCTGGATCGGACTCGCCGCGTTGCCGCTGATCCTGGCGCTGTCGACCGCGTTCGCGAAGTCGATGGTCGTGGTCGGCTCGCTGCGCACGGGTCTGGGTGCCGAGTCCTTTCTGCCGTGGCCGATCGTCGTCGCGGTCGCCACGGTCGTCACCGCGATTGTGATGGCGCCCGTCGGCGGTGCCGTTGCGAGCACGTTGGAGGCGCTCGGGGGGCTCGACGCCCTGGCCGCTGCGCCCGCGGAGATCGGCCCGCGGCTGCTCGCGCCGCTGCTCGACTTTACCGCCGCCCACGCCGAGGCCGGGGAGGTCGAGTTCTTCGCGGAGCTTCAGGGCAGGGGTCCGACCGACCCGTGGGTGGTCGTGCCGGCGTTCCTGGTCACGGAGTTGACCGAGGCGCTGGCCATTGCCGTGGTCATCTTGGTCCCGTTCGTGCTCACCGACCTCGTCGTGGGGCAGGCGATGACGCTCGCCGGCATCGGCTCGGTGCCCGTACCGCTGGTGACCGTGCCCGTGAAGCTGCTGCTCTTCCTCGCCGTGGGGGGCTGGGACATCGTCATCGGCGGCCTGGTGAAGGGATACACATGAACGAACTCTTCGATATCGTCCGCGACCTGCTCGCGCTCGCGGTCACCGTGCTGCTGCCCCTGGTTCTGGCCGGGCTCGCGGGGGCCGTGGTCGGAGGTCTGGCCGCGATGTGGTTGGGCCTTCAGGACCAGGCACTCGCCACCATGATCCGCGGGGTCGCGGTGGTCGTGGCCGTGGTGTTCACCGGCGTCGCCGCCTTCGACGGAGCCGTGGAGCAGACTTCGGTCGCCTGGTCTCACGTCGCCGCGCTCGGACAGCGCGGAGTGACCGTCGATCGATGACACCCGCGGTCGGGGCCACGGTGCTGCTCGCGCTTCGGTGGTTCGTCCTGCTGCTCTTGCAGCCGCACTGGGGGCTGACCCTCGGCCGGGTGTGGTGGGCCGTGGCGGCGACCCTCGCGGGCAGCCTCGCCGTCGCCGCTGCGCCGTCCCCGGTATCCATGACGGGGTGGAACGCGTGGGTGGGCGCCGCAGCGGTGGAGGTGCTGTTGGGCGCCGTCCAAGGCGCACTGCTGAGCCTGCCCGCGTACGCGCTCTTGGGTGCGACCGCTGCGTCGGCGGCGGTCCTGCGGGCCTCGGGCGGACCCTTCGTGCGCATGTCCGTTGCGGCGGCGCTGGTCGTCGGTCTCACCCTACAGATGCACCATCGGGCCCTCGTCGTCCTGCGCGACCAGGCGGAGATGCTGCCGCCGGGCCGCATCGCCACGTGGCTGCCCGAGCTCGGCGGGCTCGCGGCGGCCGCGGCGATTCAGCTCGACGCGATGTTGATCCTCGCGCTCACGCTCGCGACGCCCGTGCTGCTCTCGATGGTCGTGCTCCGGGCCTCGATCGCCGTGGTGGGCTCCGGCCCCGCCGGCGCGGGAGCGACAGCCGAGCTGCTCGGGCCCGCCGTTGGCACCCTGGGCGCGCTGCTCGCGTTCGCGGCCTCGTGGGCGGTGTACCCGGCCGCGTGGGCTGGCGCCGCGATCCCCTGAGCGTCACGCTCGGGCGCGCTGCTACACTCCGGCGGCATGCATCGGGCGATCGTCGCGGGCGCGCTGTCGGCCCTGGTGAGCTGCGGCGGCGGCAAGCCCGACCCCGACCCCTTGGCCATTCGTCAGCCCAGCGGGCTTGCCGTTGCGCCCGACGGCCAGGCGCTCTTCGTGGCCAACGGCAACTGGGATCGGCTCGAGGCCGGAGGCACGCTCGTCGCGGTCGACCTCGTCGCGCTCCACGCTGCACTCCAAGCGGAGATCCTCGCGCCGGGTCGAGCACTCTCGGGGAGTCGTCCCTGCCGCCGCGTGGCCGCGGGCGATGACACCATCGAGTGCGCTCCGGGACCCTTCATCGATGCGGACACGACGGTCGTCTTCGGCAACGGCCTCGGCAACATCGCGATCGATCAGCGCGGCGCCGATCAGGTCGATGGTCCATTCCGGCTCCTGCTCCCGCAGCGTGCACCCGCAGCGGTGGCCTGGGCGGACGTGGTGACCGATGGCGACCGGCTCCGCTTCGACTGCGGGCAGGATGCCTTCGGGCTCTGCGACGACGTGCACCAAGTACGCCGCTCGGTCGAGGACGGCGGAACCATCGGGCCCGATCCGTCGCGCGTGAAGGTCGATGATCAGGGCTTTCGCTTCGCGTACGTGCCTCATCTGCTCGGCGGTCAGCTCACCCTCCTCGATCTCGACGGCGAGGACGGTCCCGAGATCACCGCCCGCACCGAAGACGACTTCTACCGCGAGGACAGCTTCGACGAGTTCGACGCCGCAGGCGGTTTCGCCGTCGCTTCGCGCGCGTGCGATCCGGACGATCCTGCGGAGGCCAGTTCGGACTGTGCGCGTCCCCTGCTGTACACGACCCACCGCTACTGGCCCGGCATCAAGACCTTCACGGTTGCCACGGGGCTCGAGGTGGTGCTCTCTGGCAACGACACCCCCGTCGCGGGCATCGGCGCCGACAACGTCGTCGCGCGACCGATCATGGCCGACCTGGCGTTCGAAGACCCGGCGGTCTCAGACACCTTGTTGGTCGTGCAGACGACCCCCGGATCCCTCACCCGGGTCGACACGTCGATCGACCCTCAGTCGCACTCGCCGCGCAACACGGTGCGCGGCGTCACGGGCCTGTGCAGCAACCCCAACGTCCTGGCCGTGCACCGACCGCCGAACGACGAGTGGCTCGCCCTGGTGAGCTGTTTGAGTGACGGGGTCGTCGCCGCGGTGGGGCTGGGCACGTTCACCGTGGTGCAGGGGATCGCCGTGGGGGCAGGGGCGAACGAGCTTGCGATCGACGCCCAGCGCCAGCAGCTCTACGTCGCCAACTCCCGCGAGGACACCATCTCCATCGTGAGCCTCGACCGCCAGAGCCCGCGGTTCCTCACCGAATGGGCGCGGATCGGTCTCGGGGCGCCCTCGCGCAATCCGGACCCGTGATCTCCGCGGGCCGCGGGCCCATGGTGGGACGCGAACGGACGGACCGACCCACCTGTGGACCCTGCTCAATGGTCGAGCGAATTGGACGAAGACCCGACCGTGCGCTCGGTCCTCTTCACTGGTCTGCTCTTCTGCGGCTGCCACGCCGTCCCCGCCGATCTGGCCGGGGCACGAGGCCAGCAGCGCTTCGTCGCCGAGGATCGCAGCTTCGCTTTCGAGTATCTGTCGCCGCCGTGGTCCGTGCTGTCCGAGAGCACCGACCAGATCGAGCTCGAGGTTCCTCCCGAGTTCTTCGGGGTCACGCTGGAGGGCACCTCCCCCTCGCACCGGCTGCAGATCGGACACATCGAGGAACTCGAGGGTCTCGAGCAGTACACGCAGAGCGATGAGGACGGCGACACGGACGGGTTCGAGACCGAGACCGAGACCGACGGCGCTCCGGTTCCACCGGAGCTGGAGGGTATCGCCGACACGCTCGTGGGGCTCGACCTGCGCGACCCGTACGTGGTCGCACGGGCCGAGCTGGAGGCGCTGATCGACGCGAACGATGCCCAGCTGGACCACGGCGTCTCCGAGTTCACGATGCCGACGGGTGTCCGCGCGGTCGAGTTCCAAGTGCAGATGAGTCCTGGATTCTTCGTGCGGGCGTTCTACGTCGACGCGCGTCCAACCCTCGTGCGCGCGGCGTTCGTGTCCCTGTTCGACTTGGACACCCCAGACGTCGCGGCGATGGCCCGTACGCTCGACACCGTGCTGGAGGCGCCATGAGCTCCGCGTGCATGATCGCCCTGCTGTGGTTGGGCCCGCCGACGCTGCCGGACCTGCCGGCGGAACGGGCAGCAAAGGCTCGAATCGCCGAGCAGGCGCGGCTCGAGGCGGAGGCGAAGGCGGAGGCGGAGGCCCGAGAGAAACGGACTCCCGAGCCTCAGACCGAGGCCGACGTTGCCGACCCTGAGCCTCCGCCGGTCGCCCCGCCGCCGCGGGGGCAGGGCGGGCCAACGACGGCGGCCCAGGGCCCGTCGACCCCCGTGACCGCCCGGCAGCTTCGAGACGTCGCCTCGCCGACGCAGCTGTCTGCGGCGAGCCCGGCGGAGGTGGCGGCATGGACCGAAGACGACGCGGTCTACGGCGCGCCGGGCTCCGTGGACGACGCAGGCGGGGCGGGGGACGTCCCGCCGGACGCCCACGCGCCCACGCGCACCGCCCACCGCATGCGCTCGGCGACCGTGCTCGAGGCTCCGGCTGCCAGGGTGCCACCGAGGCGCTCCGCGGCGTTCGTGTTCGGGTACAGAATCTTCCAGACCCACGATGCCTTCGCGCGCGCCCAATCGTGGCATGTCGGCTCCCTGGAGGTCACGCCGGTGCGACGTTGGGTGCGCTTCAACCTCATCACGGAGGTGGGCGCCGAAGGTGGCGCGGCGGCCCGCGATGGCGACCGCGCCGACCTGTTCATGATGCAGAAGGCGGGCCTTGGAATCCAGTACCCGCACTGGCTCAGCCCGTTCGTGGAGTTCCAAGGAGGGGCCGGCGCTGCGCGGGTGGAGCTGTTCGACCGCAACGATCTCTTGCTGATCTGGAGCCTTGGCGTCGATGCGGGCGCCCAGTGGGCGGTCACGCGCTGGATGTGGATTCATGCCGCGGTCGGATGGATCCGTCCGACCTTTCAACGCCCGGAGCGCGCCGTCTACCACGACAGCTTTACGTTCAAGATCGGCGTGGGCTTCTAGCCCTCAATCAACCGCTCTGTTCGAGAAGTCGAAACCATGGAGGGCGAGTCGGCGCCCGTTGGGGTGAAGCGAAGGGCGACGTGTCGGCCGCAGCGAGGGGCCTTTCGAAAGGCCCCTTCAAAGATTGGAGGCCTCGCGGAGCTGGAGGTCAGAGCCCCGAGACGCGGACGGGGTCGGGGATGAAGTTGGTCACGCCGTCGCCGAACTGGCCGTAGGTGTTGTCGCCCAGGCACTGGACCTGACCGTTGTTTCGCAGCGCGCAGGTGTGCTGCCCACCTGCGGCCACGGCTCGAACCTGGCCCTGGAAACCGGCGCGCACGGGAACCCGGCTGATGGTGCCGGCGTCCTGGCCCAGCCGACCGTTGGCATTGTCGCCCCAGCAGTAGGCTGCGCCCTCGCGGGTGGCGACGCAGGCATGGTCTGCCCCCACGGACAGGGACACCGCGCTGGTGACTCCCTTGACCGGAATGCGGGTCGTCCAGTTGGTCATCGTGCCCGAGCCAAGCTGTCCGCGGTCGTTGCGGCCCCAGCAGGAGACCTGTCCGGTGCGTCGACGGGCGCAGGTGTGCGCGGCCCCGGTGCCCACCTCGGCGGCGTCGGTCAGCTTGGCCACGGACACCGGCGCGCTCTGGGCGTTGCCGAGATCGGCTGCGCCCGCGCCGTTGCCGAGCTGCCCGATCTGGTTGCTGCCCCAGCACGCGACGGTGCCGATGTTGCGGACGGCGCAGGAGTGATGCAGGCCCAGGTCGAGGTCGATGGCATCTCCGAGGTTGCGCACGGCGATCTTCCTCCCGGCGCTCTCGCCCGCGGGCGCGCCGGTCTGAGAGAACTCGCCGTCGCCCCAGCACGTGACCTGTCCCCCCCGGCGTCGGACGCAGGTGTGGGTGGGTCCAGCCGAAACGGAGACCGCGTCGGCGATCTGCGAGACCACCGTGGGTCGAGGGACGCTGCCTTGGCTTGCGCCGCCGAGCTGGCCCTGCTTGCCGCCGCCCCAGCACCACACGCGGCCGGACTTCGAGACGGCGCATGCATGGTGCTCTCCAGCGGTCACCGATATGGCATCGGTGACCCCCGTGGCGACCACCGGAGCGTCGGCATCGGCCTTGCTCCCGTTGCCGAGCTGCCCCTTGTCGTTGCGCCCCCAGCAGCTCACCGTGCCGTCGCTGCGGCGCGCACAGCTGAACGCGTCGCCGGCGACGACCTCGACCGCGTCGTCCAGCGCGGAGACGCGAGGAGCGAGGTCGGAGGAGGATTTGCCAGCGGCGCCGTTGCCCAGCGCACCGCCGTCGTTGCTTCCCCAGCAATAGATCTCGCGGCCCGGCTTGAAGGCGCAGGCGTGGGCCGAGCCGACGCCGACTCCCGCCATGCCGGCGAGGCCGCGCACGAGGGCTGGCGCGCGAACGGCAGCCGTCGACCCGGTCCCCAGGCGGCCATCGGCCGCGGCGCCCCAGCACCGGACGTTGCCGTTGTCGAGTCGTGCGCACGTGCTGGCGTCGCCCGCGTCGATCGCGGTGACGCCGGACACCGACACGGTCGCGGGCGTGAGCGCGGCAGCCCCCGGAACGCCGCTGGCCTGCCCGGCTGCGTTGGCACCCCAGCACGCGACACGTCCGGCCTTGTTGCGGATGCAGGTGTGCAGCTTGCCCGCCACGATCTCGACCGCACCCTCGGTGCCGCGGACCAGATGCGCGCGCGGCCCACCGGAGCGACCGCCATCACCCATCTGCCCCTGGTCCCCCTGACCGAAGCACACCGCGGCGCCGGTTCGTCGGATGGCGCAGGTGTGGCCCGCTCCGGCGGCGACACCGGTGAGGTCCGCGATGCCGGGCACTTCAGTCGCCACGAGCGTGTTCGAGTGCCGATCGGATCCCTGTTGGCGCCACCGGTTCTCACCCCAGCACACCAGCGTGCCCCCGCGCCGCACGGCGCACGTGTGGTCGTCGCCGGCCGCGATCGCGATGGCGTCTTCGATGCCTCGGACCGTCACGGGCAGGGTGGAGCGCTTGCCTGCGCCGCCGCGCCCGTCGCCGAGCTGCCCGCGATCGTTGGCACCCCAACACACGACTTGGCCCGAGGTCTTCGCAGCGCACGCGTGTGCGCGACCCAGCGCCAGGTCGCTGGCGTCGTCGAGCCGCTCGACCAGGGCGCCTGCCGTGTTCCGATCCGCCGTGGTGCCGTCGCCGAGCTGACCGACGCCCCCCGAGCCCCAGCACTGCACGCGGCCCGAGCGGCGTCGGCCGCAGGTGAACCCGTCCCCGCCGGCGACCTCGGCGACCGGGTCATCGGCCAAGGACGGGACCGCGCCTCCCGAAGCGCCCGGCGTGGTGGACACTGGACGACCCGAGGAGGCGGCCTCGCATGCGGCGACGAGGAGCAGCACAACACCAAAGACCGCGGCAACACGCATCGCGGGGACTATAGCAGCGGCGTTCTCGCGCGCGGATTGGCTGCTAGGGATGCGCGAAGAGGAAGCGGCGTGGCGGGCGATCGCACCATCATGCCGAGCGCGGCGCGGCTGCGCCGAGGCGGGCGAGCAGGTGTGCGCCGGGAGTCCAGCTGGATCGACGCCGCCGCGTCGGTCGGCGTGGTGATCGGGGCGATCCCCGGGAGCGTGGCCGCCGGCGCGGGGAGTCTGCGGGGAGTGGAGGCCACCGCGGCGCGCAGCGGGATCGGCAAGGACGACTGGGTGCAACGGCTGTCGTCAGCGGTTCGCCGAGCTTGGAGAGGGGCGGCGGGCTGCGATGACGAGGTTGGCGCTGGCCGAGTGTCGGACCGGCCAGATGTTGGTCCTGTCCGTCGGCCAAAACACGCCCGAGCAGCCAGCGGACCCAGACGCGGACCCAGACGCGGACTCAGTCGCTGCTGGTTCGCCACTCGTAGAGCTTGGGCGCTGTCTCTCCTCCTTGCCCGGTGAAGTGAAACAGCATGGAGCCGCCCGATCCCGGCGCAAGACCACCCGCGGATCGGGCAGCGCCTGCAGTGGGCGCCAAGGGCACTGCCCTGTACCCATCCCGCTGCAGCACGCCAGGGCTGCTCTCGGACAACGTCGCATACCACAGCTCCGCCGAACTGGGGGTCACCCACGTCATGCGCAGCCGGTCCGTGGTGCGGCCATAGGCGGTGAGCGCCACCGCGCGATCCGACGCGACAGCTCCGGTCGCGATGAAGATGTCGGACTCGAACAATCCGGTGAGGTCGGTGGCATTCTCCCACCCTCCGGCCATCGTGTACGAGCTGTAGCGAATGCGACCGGGAGTCGGGCTGCTCATCGAGTCTGGCCGCACGAAGTAGAGCCGGGAGTAATAGGGGTACGGGGTGAGCGCGGGGGCAGCATCGGAGTCGAAGTCGGGTCCCATGTCGACCGCTGGAGCCGTGCTCCCGATGTACGTCGAGTAGAACCAGGTCGGCTGAGAGATCGGGTGATAGACGACCACGATGCGGTCCGTGCTCGCGCTCTCGAATACCGGGGCGATCGCCACGGGACGATCGGTCTGGTGGGCGACTCCCATGTCTTGCGGAACACCGATCGTGTTCGTGCTGGGCTCGAGCGTTCGATAGTGAATCCGGTCATCGGTGCCTGCCCACGCCACGTAGACGACGGTGTCACCCGATTCGTATCGGTAGGTGGCGGTCGGCTCCGATGCGGCTGGGTCGACCGACGCATCGTTGAACTCGGCGTAGGGGGTCCAACCCGCGCCGTCGCGGCAGCTGTAGCCGATGCTCGGACTCGCACCCAAGAACCGATAGAACACGCAGGGGGTGTCCGCGTTGCCATCAATGGTCACTGCGGCATAGCGCTCCTCGGGCATCACGCCCGTTGACACCGGTTGAAAGTCGGTCCAGCCCCCGATTGCGTCCCGTGCGTCCAGCGCGGTGAAGTACGGCGCCGTGAAGCCGTAGACGTCGGCAGCCCCCTCGATCATGTCGTTCCACCAATCGAAGTAGGTGTGGCTGGTCGAAAAGTGATCATCGAGCGTAGCGAACCACGTCTGGTCGTAGTCCGACGGGGGCAAGGGGCTGACCGCGACGCCATAGTGTGTCGTCGCCGCCCCTCCCCGTTGCATCAACCACCCATGGCAGTTGCCGATGAACTTGTTGGACTGATCGGCATTGGCCGAGCGAAACCGCGTGTAATGGGCATAATCCGTGAGGCTGCAGTCGTAGGGCGCGCTCAACCTGAGGTCGCGATAGCGAAACCCGTGCACGTCGGCGTTGTGCTCCATCGCGTCCCTCCCTTGGTGGTAGAAGGAGGACCCGTCGTCGGCGCGCGTGCCGTACTGCAGCAGGTGCCCAAACTCATGCCCATGAAGCTGAGGGTTGGCTTGCCCGACGCGGACCGCAACGGAAGCCGTATCGTTCGTCCCATCCCCATCGAGGTCTCGCAAGAACGCGATGCCGCCGAACGAAGAGGTGACGACGTTCGGGATCAGGTGCATCCACGAACCCTCGTCGTCCCAAGAGTCGCGGCCGAACGTGGAGGCCCAAAACTGGTACGCTTTGTCAGCATCGAACCACAGCGCACGCGCGGGGGCGTCACAGTCCGGCTCGCCCAGGGGCGATCCATCCGCGATGCACCCCGTCGTTTCGTCGTAGCGCCACACGTCCTGCTCGCAGTCCACAGGCTCCATGACGCTGGGACACGTACACAAGACGCACTCCGCGGGATCGGTCGCGCACGCGTCACAATGCGAGCCGCAGCTCGGGGACCCGCTCCAGTTCTGGCACCAATAGGCGCCTGCGTCGGGCATGGAGCGCATGTCGAAGAGCGAACGCTGCAAGCTCAGCGCTTCGAGTTCCTCGATCTCCAGCTCGTCGCCGTCGGTGGCGTCGATGAAAACCTGGCGGCGAAGGCTTCCATCCCGGCTCACCTGGAGTCGCCACGCCAATCGCGGCTCTGCATCACCGCCGGAGCGCGATCCCGACCACACGGCAAGGGTCGCTGGCTCGGTTCTCTCACCGGCTTGGAGTTGTACCGAGTCCACGACCGCGGCCGCGTCGAGGGTGGCCTCGACCTCGAGCCCGTCGACGGCGAGGAATGCTCCCGAGATCCCGACGATGCTCGAGACTTGGGGGTCCGCGCTGTCGACGTGGATTGCGACGTGCCCGCCGACGACGGGCACGCCCTCGTGGAACTGCTCGTATCGGACCACCGAACGCGCAGTTCCCTTGGACGCTTCGACCGTGACCTTGGCGCCCTCGAAGGAACGCGGCGAGACCTCCCAGAGTCCCGAGAACCGCCGAACGAAGCCATCGGCGAGCGCTCGTGGTGAAGACGCGGCGCCGAGCCCCAGATCCGCGGCGTTCAGCGACAGGGTCGGGGAGCTGATGTTGTCGGGGGTACCCGCGGTCGTGAAGCGGACGCTCAGCGCCGCCGGGTCGATCCCTCGCTCGGCGAACCTCGCCTTTGCCTCCTCACTCAGCTCCCGACGCTTGGACATCTGCCCATCGCCTCGACTCGCGTCGTGGAGGCGCTGAAGCAACTCCAGCGAACGCCGCGAGATCGACTCGCGGCCAGCGCCTTCGGCCGCCCCCAGACCGGTTTTCGGGCCGGAACCCTGAGCTTCCCACGCCGTTTGGTGAGCGTCGGGATCGGCTTGCGCATCGCAGCCAGCACAGACGAAACAGACCACAAGGCCCAGGTGTACGATCGATGTCGGCTGAGCCACGTATGACGGTCGTTGCCCGAGTCGCTCGATCGTTCCCAAGAAGTCGGCCATCCACTGCGGTTGCGCGGTCGCAACACGGTCACCTCGATGGACGTCGAGTACCAGCGCAGCGCATCCCCGACGGGATGCCGTAGAGCGGAGGGCACGGTCAGTTGCTTGCGGTGGCGGAGAAGGAGGCCACGTCCCCAGCCCCAATCCACCCGTCCTCACCATCCCCGGATTGGACCTCCATCAGAAGACCGCCCGAGACCTCGCCATCGCCGAAGCTGGCGGTCACGATCACATCGCGGAGCTCGGCACCCTGAAAGGAAAAGTCCGAGGCCATGAGCGTTCCTTCGTGGGCCGAGAAGTCGATGGGTCGATAGAGCGAAGCCGCCGCTCCGTTGGAGAAGTCGTCCTCGACGGATCTCTTTTCGATCGACGCATCCCACGTCTCTTCGAAGAGCCCGTCTTCAGTCGCGAACGAGATGGTCGTGTCGATCTCCAGCCGGTTCGAGCATGGCGTTCCGCCTTCGGTCCCGTTGGGAAACTGTCCCGAAAGAGCGACCTCGATCAGCCGGACCTCGCCGCCATCGTGTGCCACGCTGAGCGTGAGTGCGGAGTTCGTTTCGGCGTGGCCAACGGTGACCGGACCGTCGTTGGGGCGCCAGGTCAGCTTGCCGCCGTAGGTTGCCTCGATCGAGGCGATCAGATCGCCGGCGCTCTGCTCGAATCCCGGTGGGACGGTCGAGAGGTCTGTGAGCACGCTCGTCGTCTCTTCGCCGCAACCGCCGTTGTCGATGTCGACGTCGTCGTCGTCGTCGTCGTCGTCGCAGGTTCCATCATCGGGGCACGGGGCCGGGTCCTGTGCATCTGTGTCGCAGCCTCCCACCGCGGCCAAGGGCGCAAGGAGGACGAGTGCACATCTTCGGGCCCAGATCTCTAAGTTCATTGTACGAGCGTAGCTGGAATCGCTTCGTCTGCAGCCATTGTGCGAAAATGCGCACGTCCTCGCCGCGGCGCGGCAACTTTGACCCAGGAGTCTCGCCATCCAGCGACGAAGGGGGCTCGTTTCATCGACGGACGCTTCCGGTTGCTGCGGGAAATGAGGTCACCGGGTGTGACCGCCCCTGCGAGCTGGGGCGGTTCGCGCGAGGAACCATGGCGGCAGCGCGTCGTCGACGACGGCAGCGTGCCCGGACGCGCCCGGACGTCGACGCTGCGCTGTTTGGTCGCGACCGCGACGCGCCCCAGAGGGCCCCAGCAGCCGAGCCACTCGGTCGCCGCGACGACCGCGAGTCCGAGGCGTGCTCCAATGACTACTGCTTGGGCTTGACGAACTTCAGCGTCGCCCGGTCGCTCTCACCGATCTCGATGTACGCCTGCTGATCTGCATCCCCGTTGGCCAGGACCGGGGGCAGCGTCCACACGCCCTTGTCGTAGTCCTTGGTGTCCTTGGGGTTGGCGTTGACCTCGGACTTGGCCGCGAGCTCGAAGCCGTAGCTCTCGATCTTCTCGATGAGGAAGTCCTCGGCGAGGTAGCCCTTCGGTGCCGTTTCGTCAGGATCGGCGCCCAACGGAGCCCGGTGCTGCACGACCGCGAGCACCCCGCCGGGCTTCAGCGCCTCGAAGGCGGCCGGCATCGTCTGATCCCACAGATTGGCGCGGTGGAAGTTGTGCAGCATCCGGATCACGAGGATCACGTCCAGCGAGTTCTCGGGGCCGTAGTTCGCCCTGGCGTTCGGTTCCGAGGACTGGGTGACCAGCTCGATCTCGGAGTACAGCGGACCGCCGCCTTCGACGAAGAGCTCGGCCCCTCGAGCGTTGAGCGCGGCCCCGGGGTCTTCGGCTTGGGCGTCGTAGCCGGCAAGGTAGAGCTTGCCCTCCTTGGCCAACAGGGGCGCGAGGAGCTCGGTGTACCAACCGTCACCCTGGCCGACCTCGAACACGCGCGCCTTCGGAGTGAGTCCGAAGAATTTCAGCGTCTTCATGGGATGCCGGTGCCCGTCACGCTTCGCGTTGCCCTCGGCGCGGACCTTGCTGGGGAGGATCTCGCTGAGCGCCGCGCCGAGGTTGCGGTGGGTCCTCGACGTGAGCTCGTCGACTTCCGCCGACAGCTCGGGGGTCCATCGGGCCTTCTTCTCCGCGGTGTCCTTCTCGAGCTTGGCGATCCGCTCGGCCATCTTGCGCTCGGCCTCGGCCTGCTCCTGCTGGGCAGGAGACGTCTCGGGCTCGGAGGGCTCCGAGGCCTGGGCGACCGGGCCCGACGGACCCGCCTCAGCCGCGGCCGGGGTTGCGGGGGCAGGCGTGGACTTGTCGCAAGCGAGCACGAGGGCCAGCAAACTCAGCATTGGGAGACGTCGCATGGCGGCGTTATACGCCGCAATGCGCGAAGAGCGTCTATCCTCGGGTCCACGATCCGACGCTCATGGTGCATTCCGAGCGCGCTCTGGCACCCGCGCTCGCCCGCAAGTCCTTCGGATTGCTCTGTGACCACGAGCTGTGGCTTGTGGCTACGAGCGCGGGGTCTGGGTGGAGTCGCGGGGGCAGATCGACTTCTACCACGGACCATGCTGGGCCATCGCTCTTGATCCACGGCACGTGACGCCCTACGAATCTCGCGAATGATGCCGTGATGCCGTACTGGAGTGGCCGCACCGGACCCTGCTGGTGGTCGTACTTTTCCGGCCGCCTGACGCCGGCGGACTGGAACGAGTTCTTGGCCTTCTCTCGGTGCTCGTATCTGGAGGGCTGTCCTGGCGACGTCATCCTGACGATTCCCTTCGACGCTGCGCCTCCCGACGCATCCATGCGCGGGGCGCTGACGCAGCTCATCGAGCAAACGCGCGAAGACAACCGCATCACGCACCATGCGTTCGTCACCCCGTCGCGGCGCTTGTTCCTGATCAACACGGCCGTCAACTGGGTCGTGACCAAGCCCTACATGGAGAAGACGTTCAGCGACCCCGTTGAGGCTTTGACGTGGCTGGAACGGATGAACCCGTCCTCGTCGGCCCATGACATGATGAGCGCGATCTCCAACAGCGTGCCCGAAGACGCCTGTTGGGACGCCCTTGTCCCCTCGAGCAGCGGCAAACCGAAGCGCTCGGGCTGCTAGTGTCTCGAGTCCGGAGCGAAATAGGCTGTGTGAGGCATGTCGGTGATGCGTGGGTTGATTGTCGGGCCCCGTGCACTAGCCCTCGGCCGTGAACCGCCGCGCCTGGACCACACCCGCGTTGATCCTGATCGCCGTCTTCTCTTTGGTCTTCGGCGGGTCGGCTGTCGCGGCGCCCTCGCCGGGCGGTGCGCAGTCGACGAACGACGGAACGTCCAAGAAGGGCGCCATGCAGGAGCTGCTCGACGCGCTCGAGTCGGGGGGCCGCGTGTTGCTCGACATGATCAAGCCCGAGGAAGAGGCGTCGCCCCAGAGCCCGCAGTGGAACTCCTTGGCCTCGCCTCGGCATTCGATCCAGACCTTCCTCGAGTCCATGCGCTACGTCGAGCGGGGACATCCGGACGTTTGGCCCAGGGTGTACGCAACGATGGGCCTGGTGGGCACGGACGAGCCCGGACAGGCGCAGGCCTACGCGCATGCGATCCATGAGTCGCTCATTCGCACCGGCAGCTTGGACGCGCTCTCCCTCCCCGGGGGCCCCGACGTCGAGCGCGAGTACATGAACCGCTATGCGGTGTTTCCGCGGTCGTCCGAGCATGCGTGGGTATGGGACGCGGTGGATTCTCCGCCGGAGGGGTCGATCGTCCTCGAGCGAAATGGCGACGACGCGTGGGTCTTCACTCGCGCGACGCTCGATGGAGCCGCCGATCTGCGCGACAGCCTCGCCTCGCTGCCGCCTCGCTTTCGCGACGACAAGCAGAGCGCATTCATGAGTGCCTTCGTGCCCACCGCAACCGAAACGGCGTGGTGGGGCTGGCTGATGCTCGCTGGCTGCATCTTGGTCGGTGGCGTACTGGCCTGGCTGACCCGCCGGTATGGGAAGAAGCTGGCCACCGTCCTCCATGAGCGTGGCTACGCGAGAACGGGCCGCATCGCGCGAGGCCTGTCGGTTCCGCTGGCGATGCTGCTGTTTGCTGTCGCTCTGGGCGCGGGCACGGCGTTCGTCGAGCTCACCGGCGTGCTCGATCAGCTGCGCTGGGGCCTGCTCGAGTTGCTCGTCTTCGGCTCGCTGGGCTGGCTGACCCTCGAGGTGCTCGACTTCGTGTTCGTTCGATACAAGGCGAAGGCCGCCGATGATAGCGAGATGCTCAACTCGATGGCGGCCGAGATCGCTCACCGCCTCCTCAAGGTCGTCGTCGCGCTGGTGGTCGCGGCGCTGCTGCTTCAGAACGTCTTCGGTCTCGACATCGCCCCGGTCCTGGCGGGGATCGGCGTCATCGGCCTGGCGATGTCGCTCGCCGCGAAGGACTCGATCAAGAACCTCTTCGGAGCACTGACGATCTTCCTGTATCGACCCTTCGTACTCGGTGACTTGATCAAGTTCTCCGGAGAGGTCGGTGAGGTGATGGAGCTGGGAACGCAGAGCACTCAGGTGCGGCTGCTGACCGGAGAGCGACTCACCATTCCGAACATGAAGTTCATCACCAACGAGATCGAGAACCTCTCCCAGCGACCCTACGTCCGAGGCGAGGTCAACGTGGCGCTCTCCTATCATTCTTCTGCGCAGCAGGTGGACCGCGCGATCGAAGTGCTCGACGAGGTGATGAAGTCCGAGGAGATCGTCAGCGAAGGGCTGTTTCGCCTCGAGGAGCGACCGGCGCAGATCCACTTCACGGGCTTCGAAGACGCCGTGCTGGAGGTCAAGGTCTGGTACTGGTACTTCATGTCCGAGCTCAAAGAAGACAAGGAGCAGGATCTGGTGCAGCGCGACGTCGAGCGCGATTGGTGGAGCTACCTTCAGCACCGCAACCTGGTGCACCGCAGGATTCACGCTCGTTTCGACGAGGAAGGGCTCGACTTCGCCTTCCCCACCCAGACCATCGAGGTGCGCAAGGCCGACGATGATCTGCGAGCGGCGGCTCAGTAGGGTTCGCGACCCACGCTGTCACTGCAGGTTGGCCCGTCGCATCCCCAAGGGGACCACCTTCCACAGCGACCCCCATGCGCGTCAACCGGGCCGTCGGTCAGTCGCGCTGGGCCGGTCCGTCACGCATGAGGCGCGCGACGACCTCGAGAAGCCGCGTTGCATCGACCGGCTTGACCAGGTGCGCCGAGAAGCCGGCGCGCATGCTCGCGTCGTGGTCTCGCTGCTGACCGTAGCCGGTGACCGCAACCAACGCGATCGGTGGACCGCGGTCCGCTGCCCCGAGACGCCGCGCGACCTCGTAGCCATCCATCACCGGCAACCCGATGTCGACCAGCGCGAGCGCGGGCTCGAACCGGTTCGCCGCCTCGATCGCCGACGGTCCGTCGTAGGCGACCTCGGCCTCATAGCCTTCGGCGCGAAGCAGGTAGCCCAGAAGGTCGGCGGCGTCTTCGTTGTCGTCGACGATGAGCACTTTGCCCTGCACGGCGGTCGCCGTGGCCCGCTGCTCGGGGGAACCGGTGACCGCTCCATCCCGGGGCGCTTGCCGGCATCGGGGCAACCGCACGGTGAACTCGGTGCCGGCGTTCCGTCCCTGGCTCGTTGCCTGCACGGTTCCGCCGTGCAGTTGGACCAAGCCGCGCACGATCGCCAGCCCGAGTCCCAACCCGCCGCGCGATCGCTCGAGGGACTGGCTCTCCTGGACGAACAGGTCGAAGATCTTGGGAAGCATCTCCGGCTCGATTCCGATCCCGCTGTCGCGCACGCGCAGGACGATCGTGTCTTCGTCGGCATGGGCGCGAAGCTCGATCTTTCCACCGGCTTTCGTGTACTTGGCCGCGTTGGTGAGCAGATTGGCCAGCACCTGCGCGATGCGTCGGGCATCCCCGTCGATGATCAGGCCGCGCGGCACATCGACCTCCAGCCGATGGCGTTGCTGCTCGAGCAGCGGGCTGGCGATCTCGACCGCTTGGGCCACGACGTCGGCCGTCTCCAGTCGCTCCTTGCGCAGCTCGACCCGCCCCCGGGTGATGCGCGAGATGTCGAGCAGGTCGTCGACGAGACCGACCAAATGCTGCACCTGCCGTTCGATGATCGCGCGCTCACGCTCCCCACCGGTCACACCGGGCAGTTTCAGCAGCTGCAGGGCGGTGAGGATCGGGGCCAGCGGGTTGCGCAGCTCGTGCCCGAGCATGGCGAGAAACTCGTCCTTGGCTCGGTTCGCGGCCTCGGCGGCCTCTCGCAGCGTGACGAGCTCGGTAATGTCGAGGGTGACGCCATCGAAGTGCACCGGTCGATCGCCCGCGTAGCCGGTGCGCCCGATTGCCCGGATCCAACGGACCTGACCGTCGAGACCGATCGTTCTGTAGACGGTGTCGTAGACCGCGTGCTTCGCGATCGACTCGTCGATCGCGCGCCTGGTGGACTCGCGGTCCTCGGGGTGCATGCGCTCGTAGAACGTCTCGATGGTGACCACCGCATCGGGTGGCAAGCCAAAGTGTGCTTTGACGTGCCGGTTCCAGACCAAGAGGTCGAACGGCAGGTCGCTGTACCAGATGCCCACGCGCCCGGAGTTGACCGCGAGGTCGAGCCGCGCCTCCGCCACCTTGCGCTCGTGGATGTCGGTCACGGACCCGACGTAGCCGCAGTAGCGCCCAGCGTCGTCCCAGCGAGGGCGGCCGGCGTCGATGACCCAGCGGTTCAGGCCGTCGGCGCAACGAAGGCGATGCTCGAGCTCGAACGGAGCACGTTTCGCGTTGGCCGCGAGGAACGCTTCGCCCGCGGCCCCTCGGTCTTCGGGATGGACGGCGTCGAGCCAGCCGTAACCGAGCCCCTCTTGCTCGGTCTGTCCCGTGAACGCGTACCAGCCGCGCGACAGATACGTGCACGAGCCCTCCGCATCGGTCGCCCACAGCATCGCAGGGGCGGTGTCGGCGAACCCGCGAAACCGATGTTCGCTCAGTCGCAACGCCTCTTCGGCGGCTTCCCGGCCGCGCTGCTCCTCGCGGTATGCCGTGATGTCATGGAACAGCAGCGCGACCAGGCGTCGCTTTGGCGCCCCAATCCGCGAGGCGTGCACGTCGAACCATCGGCCCATCGCTGGCGACTCCTGAACGAAGCGCGTCGGCTCCCCCGTCAGCGCGACGCGTCCGTAGGTCTCGATCCAGTGCGCCTCCAGGTTGGGCACCAGCTCGAGCGCCGTCCTCCCGGTGGGATCCGTCAGCCCGGTGAACTTCTCGAAAGCCTCGTTGACCTCGATGAAGCGGTAGTCGCGAGGCGTCCCAGCGTCGTCGAACAGAACCTCGAAGACACAGAAGCCCTGGTCGAACGCGTAGAACACGTCCCGATACTCGGTCGACTCGAGCGCGACGTCGCGAGACTTGGGTGGGTGCGTCAAGGCCCGATGGTAGCGCGAGACCGAAGGATATCAACCGCGGGCCGAAAGCCCTTCATCGACGAAGTCGGGCCCCAGGCGCAGCGAAGTCGGCATGGACGCGCTGCAGCGTGCAGACCAGGTGCAGATCAGCCAGCCCCCGCGATCGGGCGGAGGCGCGGTGCGCTCTCGTCCGAGGCGTCGAAAGCAACGGCCGGTGACCAGCGCACGCAGGTGGGCGAAGAACCCCAAGTCGTTGCGGAAGCGCTGTACGATGGGACAGTTCTCGATGGAGGGGCGGCACGGACATCTTTGCCGACGATGGGGTGGGTCGCATCAGTGGCTCGCGGATCGGCGGCCGCCCAGCGGTCCCCAGCGCTGCTCACGGGCGAATGATGTGCGGGGCGTGTGGTGCGCGAGCACGTGATGCGTAGCGCTGCTTTGGCGCAGCTCCCCGGCCCGGAGCTCGACGCGTGGTTGGACGAGTACTGGGACGTTCAAGACCTGCCCGCGGATGATCCCATGCTTCCGCGAGGCTGCGTCCCCTACCTGCCGTGCCCCGCTGAGACCGTCCTGGAGGCCGTAGAGGCGGCGAGGGTCTCGGCCCAGGACGTGTTCGTCGACATCGGCGCCGGGTTGGGACGCACCGCCGCGCTGACACACCTGCTCACGGGCGCGGGATGCATCGGCATCGAGATTCAACCGAAGCTGGTGCGAGCTGCCCAAGCGCGAGCAGACTGGCTGAACTTGACGCGCGTCCGTTTCCTCGAAGGAGACGCGCAGGAGCTGGTCCGCTTCATGGTGACCGGGACCGTCTTCTTCCTGTACTGCCCATTTGGCGGAGCGCGACTCCAGTCCGTCCTCGACGATTTGGAACAGATCGCACAGACTCGCGCGATCCGGATCTGCTGCGTGGGGATGCCCGACCTCCACCTCCCGTGGCTCACCGCGCTGCCGTGTGCCTCCGTGGAGTGTGGTGTGTACCAAAGCACCCTTTGACTGACGCGCGCGGGCGGGTGGTGCCGTAGAGCCGATGAGAAATCGGGTGCCAGCGCGGAGGCTGCCACCGCGTTCCGCACGTGCGCATGCAAGGGCGGCGCGGTGACCCAATCCGAAGCGCATGGACTCGCCGGGTCCGAGCGTGAGACGATGCGTCCAGACGCGATCAGCGAGGACGATCGCGGCCTTCTGCCCAGGGAAGCGCAAGGCCGCCGCCTGCGGATCGCCTGCACCGCCAGGGACGGTCGCGGGCTCAGACCCCTCGGATGTCGTCGCTGACCCTTCGATGTGTCCTGCCGGCCGTCGCCTTTGCACTCGCCATGTCGGCCTCCGTCCGCTCGGGCGCGGAGCTGAATCCGCCGCCCGAGCAGAGCATCGGCCACCCGCGGTCGGGGGCCCTGCACGAGGGGGTCGCAATGCCGCGCGGGCCTCGGCATGTCCTGCGCAACCCCCAAAACGTGTTCGGGACGACGGCGACGGTGGCGCACCTGGTGGCGGTGCTCGAGGCGCTCGATACCGTGCCACACCGCCTCGTGGTCGGTGACCTCTCCGGCCCCCGGGGTGGGAGGTTGCCGCATCACCAGTCCCATCAGTCTGGACGCGACGTGGACCTCGGTCTCTTCCACACCCGCGAGCCGGGCCGTCGCTTCGTCGAGGCGACACCTGCCAACTTCGAGCCCGCCGCGACGTGGGCGCTGCTGGTCGCGCTCGCCGAGACCGCGGACGAGCCCGGTGGTGTGGAGTGGATCCTGCTCGACTACGAGGTGCAGGGGTGGCTGTACGCCTGGGCCCGCGGGGCCGATGTCGATCCTGGGACCGTGGACGCGATGCTGCAGTATCCCCATGGGCCCAGGTCGGAGCATGGGCTGGTGCGTCATCGGAACAACCACCATCACCATTTGCACGTGCGCTTCGCATGCCCGACCTCGAGCGCCCGCTGTCACTCGCCCGTCGGTCCCCCTCGCTGACGTCGCGCACCGGACGATCCTGCGCGACCGGCCCGTCGTCGACGCTCGTCTTCGACGAGAAGTGTTCGAGGGTCCGTGCTGCCCGCGAGGGGACGACCCGAGGACCTCGGCATGGAAACACAGCGCTCCATCCTGGTCGTCGACGACGATGCCGTGGAGCTTGCTTCGCACCCAGGCATCCTCGCGACTGCTCCCAGCGGCGTTCTCGCGCGCGGTTTGGCGATCGTCTGGGGATGCGCTAAGAGGAAGCGGCGTGGCGGGCGATCGCACCATCATGCCGAGCGCGGCGCGTCTGCGCCGAGGCTGGCGAGCAGGGGTGCGGCGGGAGTCCAGCTGGATCGACGCCGCCGCGTCGATCGCCGCGGTCGGCGTGGTGATCGGGGCGATCCCCTGGAGCGTGGCCGCCGGCGTGGGGTCGAGGTGGCGAACGGCCATCGTCGACCCGGCGGGCGCGACGGCGTGGCTCGGGGACCTCGCGTCGCTCGCCGTCATGCTGGCGATCGCGATGGCGGCGGCGTTCGGGCTCGCGCGGATCATCGCGGCGGGGCTCACCGGCAGGCTCGGTCCGGTGGATCGGGCGCTGCATCGTCGACTCGGCGCCGCCAGGTCCCGCTTCGGCTCCGGCACGCTCGTCGCGCTCGGCCTCGGTGCGGTCGCGGCGATGTCGTGGAGCCTGCGGGGAGTGGTGGCCGCCGCGGCGCGCAGCGTCGACGCATCCGGCATCGGGGCTGTCGATCGTGTGGACATCGTGGCCCCAGCGTGCGTGGGCGACGACCGTCCTCGTCCTGGGCGTGGCGGGGTGGCTCGAGCTGCTGCTGAGCTCCAGGCGGACCGCGCTGCGGCTCGCTCAGAACGCCGAGCAGGTGCGGGACGACGCGCGCGCCCGCGGAGGACGTCGTTGACCGCGCTGGTCTCGGTCGCGGTCCCGGTGAGTCTCGATCGACCCTTCACCTACCGCCTCCCGCCGGAGCTCGGCCCCGCCGCGCCGGGGACCCGTGTCCTCGTCCCCTTGGGACATCGCGCCTTGGTGGGGGTCGTCCGACCCGAGCACCATCCCGAGGCGCCCGAGCCCAGCAAGATCAAGGACGTCCATGGCCTGCTCGACCCCGACGGCCCCTGCCTGCCGCCCGACGTGGTCGCGCTGTGTGAGTGGATGTCCCGCTACTACGTGGCCCCGATCGGGGAGGTGTACCGACTCGCGCTGCCGGGGCTGCTGACCGCCGCCGATGCGCGCCGGGCCAGCATCACGGAGGCCGGCCTCACCGCGTGGCGCGGCGTCGACATGCCGCTGCTGGGACCCCCGGGCCCGCCGATGGGTCCGGCGGCGGTGAGGCTGCTCGATGCGCTCGCCCAGGCCGGCGACGAGGGGCTCGCGGTGGGCAAGCTACCCACGCTGCGTCCCCGGATCGCCGGGAGCTTGGTTCGGCTCGAGGAACTCGAGGCGGCCGGTCTCGTGCAGACGCACTGGCCCGAAGCGGGGGTGAAGAGTCGTACGGAGCTGCACCTGCGCCGGACAGACTACCTGCGCGGCAGCGGCAACGACGAAGAGGCGCTACAGCGGATCGTCGGCCGGAGCAAGCAGCGTCGGGCCCTGCTCGACTATCTCGAGGCCGCCTCCGAGGATGACCCGTGGGTGTCGCTCGCGGAGCTGCGCGGACCCTTTCCGCGGGCGCGGCAGCTCGTCTTGCCCTTGCTCGACCATCGACTGGTCGCCAAGGAGGAACGCTCGATCTCCTTGGACCCCTTCGACGCCACGGAGGCCGCGCCGACGCAAGCCCAAGCCCCGACCCAGGACCAACGCGAGGCGCTCGCAGTCCTGCGCGGCATCTCGGAGCGCCGTGCGTTCGAGCCGGTGCTGCTGCACGGCATCACGGGGAGCGGCAAGACCGAGGTCTACCTGCAGCACATCGCGACGCTGCGCGAAGAAGGCCGCGGCGCGATCGTGCTCGTTCCCGAGATTGCGCTCACGCCCCAGCTCGCCGATCGCTTCCGGGCCCGGTTCGGCGATGCCATCGCGGTGCTGCACAGCGCGTTGACGCCTCGGCAGCGTCTCGACGCTTGGGAGCAGATCCGTGCCGGCGAACGGCCGATCGTGATCGGAGCCCGCTCCGCCGTGTTCGCGCCGGTGCCCGACTTGGGGACGATCGTCGTGGACGAGGAGCACGACGGTTCGTTCAAGCAGGAGGAGGGGATTCGGTATCACGCCCGGGACGTCGCGCTGGTCCGGGCGCGGTCGCTGGGCGCTTCGGTCGTGCTGGGGTCGGCGACCCCGTCGCTGGAGTCCTACGACAACGCGCGGTCGGGTCGATACACGTACCTGCAGCTGCGCACCCGCCCCACGCCGCGGCCGCTGCCGACCGTGGAGATCGTCCCCCTCTCGGTCCATCGACCCGACGGCGACTCCCTGATGTCCGCGCTGATGCGGGACGCGATCCGCGAGACCGTCGACGCGGGCGAGCAGGCGATCGTATTCCTCAACCGCCGCGGCTACACGACGACGCTGTGCTGCGAGGACTGCGGGAGCTTTCAGCAGTGCCCCGACTGCAGCGCGCCCTCGATGACCTACCACCTCGGGCGGAACCGCTTGATGTGCCACCTGTGCGGATACATCGAGGCGACGCCGCAGCAGTGTCGCGACTGCGGCAGCACCAAGCTGGCCCATGCGGGCGCGGGCACGGAGAAGGTCGAAGTGGCCCTGTCCCGCGCACTCGAAGGCATTCGCGTGCTGCGTCTGGACCGCGACGCGTCGCGGGGCAAGCGACTCCTCGACACGCTGACCGCGTTTCGGCGCCACGAGGCGGACGTGTTGGTGGGCACGCAGATGCTCTCCAAGGGGCACGACTTTCCCGGGGTGACGCTCGTGGGCATCCTTCAGGCCGACCACGGGTTGGGCCTGCCCGATCTGCGGGCCAGCGAGCGCACGTTCCAGCTGCTGACGCAGGTGTCTGGACGGGCGGGGCGAGGCGAACGGCCCGGTCGGGTGCTCGTGCAAGCCTACGCGGTGGAACACCCCGCGATCCGGTTCGCCGCGAAGCACGACTACGCGGGATTCGCCGCCCAAGAACTCGCAGATCGCGAGCGCATGGGCAACCCGCCCTACGGGTATCTGGCGCTCGTGCGGGTGCAAGGCGGTGACGAGGGCAGGGTGTCGGCGCGGGCGGAGCTGCTGGCCCGCTTCCTTCGCAGCGGCGTCGAGAAGCTGCGGACGCAGCACGAGGATCCGCTCGCCGTCCCGGCCGCGACCCTGCTCGGGCCCGTCCCCTCGCCGATCAAGAAGATCAACCGGCGCGTGCGTTATCAGATGCTCATCCGGGTGGCCCAGCGGGGCGCGCTGCGGTGGCTGCTCGACCACCTGCGGCCCCACCTGGGCCCGGCGGGGAGTGGGGCTGCCCAGACCCTGGCCATCGTCGACGTCGATCCGCAGTCTCTGCTGTAGGCGCGCGCCTTCGGGCGGAGGCTGGTAGTCTGTACGTCCGTGGCCAGCGGTCCGATCCTCATCGTCGGCGAGCCGCAGCGGAGTCACCCGCTGGCTCGCCGTGTGGCTGGCCTGGGCTACCCGGTCGAGGCCTGCATGCTGGATCAACTCACCCAACGGGTGCAGGCTGGCGCGGGGCCGACCGCCTTGATGCTGTGTGCAGAGGGCCCCGATGCCTCGGCCGTCATGCAGGAGCTCCGCAGCATGCGGCGCGGGGTGTCCATCCCCGTCACGCTGTGCGGTCGGCTCGGCGGCGCGATACGAGACCTGGCAGACGTCTTGGATCTCGGGGCCGACCAGTTCCTCGAGGAGCCGTTCGAAGATCTGGCGCTGGCCAACACCCTCACCGCGCTCGCTGGCAGCCCGCCCGCTCCGCCGGTCGACGCGGCCTCGGCGTCCACGGCGGTGGGGATCGACGGGCCGATGCGCACGGAGCTGCTCGACCCCATGGTCGCATCGCAGACGCAGCCGCGCTCGGCAACGGCGGCCGGGGGCGCGCGCTCGACCGATCCCGCGCTGGGACGACTAGGGCGGACGCTGGATCTGCTCGAGTCGCGCCTGCGCACCCGCAATGATGCGCTCGCCTCGGAAAGCTCCGATGAGCTGGAGCGGTCCCTGCTGGGGCTCGACCCCGCGCCGGTGGTCGAGGTGGATCCGGGGGCCAGCGGGATCTTGAGCGCGGACCTCCTCACCGACGCCGGCGTCGCGGAGCCGATGACCGATGGCGGTCGTCGACTCTCCCCGGTCAGCCCGGTCGAGTCGACGACGCGGCTCGAAGGCGTGAGCTCCACCCACGCGGTCCCTTCGCGCGGCGGCGCGTCCACCTGGACCGATGTCGACGCAGCCGGCGGTGGACGTCGCCGCGTCGCGCTGTCGGTGGAGCACGAAGGGGATCTTGCCGAGCTCGACCTTCCGCGCCTGCTGTGGGCGCTGCACGAGTCGCGCTTCACTGGACGCGTCGACGTCTCGACGGGCCCTGTGGAGAAGCAGCTGTGGATGACGCACGGGGAGCTCGCGTTCGCCCGCAGCTCCGAGACCGACGACCGCTTGGCGAGCACGTTGGTCCGCCGCGGGATGTTGACCCGGTCGCAGTTCGACGCCGCGCGCAGCCTCGCGGCCAAGGACCCGCGCCGCGTCGGTCGCTTGCTGGTGGAGGCCGGCTTCCTCAAGGCCGACGCGCTGCCGGCCGCGATACGCGCGCAGGTTCAGGGGATCGTCACGTCGATGTTCGTCTGGCGTCGGGGGCGGTGGCTCCTGCTCGAGGGGGAGCGCTGCGAGGAGGCGGTCCGACTGGATGTGTCGGTGCCGCGCATGCTGATGGCGGGGTTGCTCGATCGCATGGACACGCCGCAGCTCGAGACGCTGATGGGGGGTCGTGACGGCTTCGTTGGTCTGCACGCCAGCGTTCGTACCGACGCGTTGGCCCACGACCTCGGGCTCGACCCCTCTCAGCGCGGCTTGCTGACGATGCTCGACGGGCGGCGCGATCTTCACGCGGTGTGCGCGGCGGCGGGACTGCCCGACCGCGTGGTCTTGGCCACGGTGTATGGCCTGCTGGTCGTCGGGGCGGCCCAGACCTCGGGAGAGCCGCTCGCCGAATCGGGCGCGGCCGACCCCCAGACGCTCGATCGCGGGCGGGTGGAGGAGCGGCTGCGTCTGGTCCGCGAGGTGGACTACTTCGAGCTGCTCGGGTTGTCCCGGGACGCGAACGCGGCCGACGTGGGTCGGGCCCATCGCGAGCTGAGCGGGGCGTTTTGCGACGACGTGCTCGATCCGGCGGTGCGCACCCGGATGCGGGACGAACTCGAGGAGATCCGCGCTGCGCTCGACGATGCGGCGGCGCTGCTGAGCGAGGACGACCTCAGGCTCGCCTATCTCGCTCACCTGGATGTACCGTGAGCCGGCTTTGACCCTGCGCGCCGCCTTCATGGGATCGCCCGACTTCGCGGTCCCCAGTCTCCACGCCGTCGCGTCCGCCTGTGACCTTCGGGTGGTCGTGTGCCAACCCGATCGACCCGCGGGGCGGGGACGCAAGCTTCGATCTCCGGCCGTGAAGGTCGCCGCCGAGCCGCTGGACGTCCCGATCCTGCAGCCGAGCAAGATGCGCGATGGCACGCTGCGCGACGCGCTCGCCCAGCATGACCTCGACCTCATCGTCGTGACCGCGTTCGGGCGGATCCTCCCCAAGGACATCCTGGACCTGCCCCGCCTGGGATGCGTCAACGTGCACGCGTCGATCCTGCCGCGGTGGCGAGGTGCCGCGCCGATTCAGCGCGCGGTGCTGGCTGGCGACGCGGAGACCGGGGTGTCGATCATGCGCATGGAGGAGGGTCTCGACACCGGCCCGATCCATCGGATCGTGCGGACACCGATCGCGCCCGAGGAGACCTCCGGCATGCTGTTCGAGCGCTTGGCCGACCTCGGCGGCGATGTCCTGCGGGAGACGCTCGAGCGCTTCGAGGCGCTCGGGGAGCCCGTGCCGCAACAGGACGCGCTCGCCACCCACGCCGCGATGCTCTCGAAGGCCGAAGGCGAGGTCGACTGGAGCGGCACCGCGCAGCAGGTCGTCGACCACGTCCGAGGGATGGACCCGTGGCCCGGTGCGTTCACCGCCCGCGGCGACGCGTCGATTCGGCTGTACGCGGCCCGGACCGTGGACGCCGAGCCGCGCGAGCCCGGGACGGTGCTGGGGGTCGACGCCGGGGGTCTGCAGGTCGCCTGCGGTTCGGGCGCGGTGTGCATCGCACAGCTGCAGCCGCCGGGCAAACGTCGCATGGACGCGGCGGCCTACGCATCGGGTCGGCCCTTCGCCGATGGGGAGCGTTTGGGCGGTAAAAAGCCCGACTCCGCGGGCTCGTGAGGCCTCCGGCTATGGCAACCTGAGCCCCACGTCACCGTCTACGAGACCCATGGTCGAGATCTTCAGGAAAGTAGCGAACGCGAGCTGGTTCACCCAGTTCGTGACGGCCGTCATCCTCATCGCGGGGGTGCTGGTGGGCATCGAGACCTATCCCAGCGTGGTCGAGAAGCACGGCACGCTGCTGCATCTCGCCGACCGGATCATCTTGATCATCTTCACCCTCGAGGTCGTGGTGAAGATGGGCGCCGAGGGCAGCCGGCCGTGGCGGTACTTCCGCGACCCGTGGAACGTCTTCGACTTCATGATCGTCGTCGCGGCCTACATGCCCGTCGATGCGCAGTTCATCACGGTGCTCCGACTGGCCCGCGTGCTTCGGGTGCTCAAGCTGGTACGCGCGCTGCCCAAGCTGCAGATTTTGGTCTCCGCGCTGCTCAAGAGCATCCCCTCCATGGGGTACGTGTCGCTGCTCTTGCTGCTGCTCTTCTATCTGTTCGCCGTGACCGGAACCTTCCTGTTCTCGGCCAACGATCCGGTGCACTTCGAGAACCTGCAGCTGTCGATGCTCTCCTTGTTTCGGGTGGTCACCCTCGAGGACTGGACCGACGTGATGTACATCCAGATGTACGGCTGCGACAGCTACGGCTACGGCGGCATGGAGCACCTGTGCACCTCGCCCAAGTCCTACCCGGTGTTCGCGGCCGCGTTCTTCGTGGCCTTCGTGCTCATCGGCACCATGATCGTCCTCAACCTCTTCGTCGGCGTCATCATGACGGGCATGGAAGAGGCCCAGCGCGAGCAGGACCTCGCCCGGGAGCTCGAAGACCGCCCCAGTGACATCCAGGGCGACATCAAGAATCTGCTCAAGCAAACCGAGGAGATGCAGGCCAACCTCGAGCGGCTGCGGGCCTGCATCAAGATCCAGGAGGCACAGTCCCGATGACCGATTGGTTCTCACAACCGGAGTTTTGGAAGCGGGTCTACCCGCTGATGTTCTCGGCCGCCCGGGACGAACAGGCCCATGTGGAGGTCGCGCAGCTGATGGAGCTGACCGGGATCTCCGGGGGGCGGGCGCTCGACCTGTGCTGTGGTCCCGGTCGTCACTCCGTCCCGCTGGCCAAGGCCGGCTTCGACGTGACCGGCCTGGACATCAGCGACTTCCTGCTGGAGCGAGCGACGGAGCGAGCCGAGGCGGCGAAGGTCGAGGTGGATTGGGTGCGCGAGGACATGCGCAACTACACGATGCCCGGCGGCTTCGATCTCATCATCAACCTCTACACGTCCTTCGGGTACTTCGCGCAGTCGAGCGACGACATGAAGGTGCTGCGGAACATCGCGGCGAGTCTCACCGAGGGCGGCGCCGTGGTGCTGGACGTGGTCGGCAAGGAGGCCCTCGCCGGGCAGCTGCCGCTGGAGCGTCAGCCCACCGTGGAGCACGACGGTTCACTGCTGATCGAACGCATCGAGGTGGTCGAGGACTGGGGGCGCGCCAAGGTCCAGTGGATGCTCATTCGGGGCGAGACCGTGCAGCGCTTCGACTTCGAGCACACGCTGTACAGCGGCCGCGAGCTGCGGGAGATCATGAACTGGGCCGGGCTCTCTGAGGTCAAGCTCTACGGGGGTCTCGACGGCCGTTCCTACGGTCCGGGTGCGCAGCGGCTGGTCGCCGTGGGGCGCCGCTGAGCCGCGCCCCAAGGGAGACAGCCGAAGGCCGACGCGGTACGATCGGGGTCATGACGATGCTTCGGAGTTTCTCGGCCCTGCTCTTCGTCGGGGCGTTGGCCGGCGGCTGTGACGATGGTGGTGGTGATGGGGATTCGGGCGACAGCGGTGGCGAAGACCGTGCATCCGCGATCCTGGCAATCGAAGGCGATGCCAGCGCGGGCGCGACCGTGTTCACGTCCGCAGGGTGCTCCATCGAGTCCTGCCACGGCGCCGACGGTCTGTCGGGAGCCGCGTCTCCCTCCCTCGACATGAGTGTGCCCAACGCCGACGACGCGCAGATCGTCAACACGCTCCTCAACGGCAAGGGCTCGATGCCCTCGCACGCCAACCTCACCGACCAGCAGCTCGCGGACGTGCTGGCCTACGTCAGCACCTTCGGCTGAGCCCGCTGCTCAGCCCACTGGCGAGCCTGTCCGCGCGGGGCATCAGCCCCACGACGCGCGCACCTCGGCCTCGACCTCGATGGGGACCGTCGTGACGACGGAAGCCATCGAGGTCTTCATGATCTCCTCGACCAGGTTCTTGGCGTCCAAAGCTCGCGCGAGCGGGACTTCGGCGATGTACTCGTCGTGCACGACCATCACGCCCCGGCCTCCGAGTGCGGCGAGGGCGGGCCGAAGCTGGATCATCGCCCGCTTGAAGCCTTCGGCCGCGGTGCCCTGGACCGGAATGTTGAGCGCGGCGTTGAACGAGACCTTTCCGGCAGCGAACCGCTTGCGTCGGCCCAAGGCCGTCCGCACGGTGACCGGACCGGGCCGGCGCGCGAGCGCACCGACACGCTTGTGCCATGCGTCGATGCCGGGGAAGGTGCGAAAGAACGCCGCCCGGGCAGCGACCGCGTCCGATTCGGACAGCTCGACGCCGTATCCACTCGCGGCGTAGGTGCGAAATCGGGCCGCGCCCATGCCGAACAAGAAGCCGAAGTTGACGGCCTTGGCCAACTTGCGCTCGTGGTCGGTGATGTCGCCTTCGGACTTGCCCGTGATCGTCGCGGCGGTGGCGCGGTGCGGGTCGCGTCCCGCCTCGAACACCGCGCGCAGCGCATCGCAGGGCGCCAGGTGGGCCGCGACGCGCAGCTCGATCTGCGCGTAGTCGGCCACGATCAGCGCGGTGGTGGATGGGTCGGGGCTGAAGCACGCGCGCAGCCCCGGTGCGGTGTGGTTGCTGGGAACCTGCTGCAGGTTGGGGTCGGTGCAGCTGAAGCGGCCGCTCTCGGTGGCCAGGGGGTGCAGGAGGCTGTGAATGCGTCCGCCGCGGATGTACTCGCGGCCCCAGTAGCCGTAGGTGGAGATCAGCTTGTCCAGCCGGGCGATGCGCTCGGGGTCCTGGGCATCGCGCCGCTGGATCTCCCACAGGGCGCTGATCTGCTCGAAGCTCGCCGCGTCCACCGCGAGCCCGGCCCGCTCCATCGCGATGACGGCGGGCAGCACGTCGCACTCCAGCGTGTAAACCCGCGTCAGGTCGCGCTTGCGCAGCCGAGGCGTCAGCGCCTGCATCATCGGCAGCAGGGCTGCGGCCGCGCTCCCCGTGGCGGGCAAGAGGTCGCCGGTGAGCGGCTCGGGTGAGGCCCACGCTTCGCCGAGGAGCTTTTGCGTGCACTCGGGCAAGCCGGGCAGATCCCGTCCCCGGCGGGTGCCCTCCGCCAGCAGCATGGCCGCCGTTTGCGTGCAGCCGATCCGGGCCTCGCGGGCGGCCCCGGGGGCCTCGGCGGCCGCGGCGAGGCGCAGCAGCGCGTCCTGAGCCCCGTGAAAGACGACGTAGGTCCGATCGAGCTCGCCCAGCCAGTGGTGGATCATCGCCCCGGTGCGGGCGGTGGCGGGGGCGACCACGGTCTGCGTCGCCGATGCGACGCCGACGGCGGCCAGGCTGCCCGCGCGCGGGTCGTGCTGGACGTGCAGCGGCTGACTCGGATCCGGGGCGAGCCAGACGCCGAGGGCCGCCGGAGCTTCATCCCGCACGGCGGCGAGATGTTGCTGCAGCGCGTCGTCGTCGGCGACGACGTGGACCGGGGCTGGCACGCCCAAGAGGGTAGCGCGAACTCGGGCTACGGCGGGCAGCCGCACAGCTGGCCGGGCGCGACGCTGCAGCTCGCATCGCTGACGGTGGTGCACTCGTCGATGGTCGCGTTGCCTGAGTCGTCGAGGCACGCACGCCGCGCGCATGCCGTGCATGCGACCTGCTGCTGGTCGGTCGAGACGTCGTAGACCTCGGCGAAGAAGTCGCTGGTGTTGGACGGCTGCGGGCAGCAGTAGGTCAGCGAGCCCACGTCGACCTGCACCGTGCTCGTCGCCGTGCAGCCCGCGCCCGAGGGCATCCGGCACCCTGCCTGCTTCCCCCCCGCACACGTCTCGTCGGGGCGACACAGACCCGGCTCGCTCCCCTGCTCGGCTGGCTGCGGCTCGTTGGGCTCCTCTTCCTGCTCCAGGGTCCGGACGCACTGAGCGCTGCCGCAGTCTTCGTCGTCGTCGCACGGCGTGTCGAGCACCGCTTCATCGGTGGTTCGGCACCCGCACGGCGCCTCGTCTTCCACCTCGCAGCGCTCATCGCCGGCGAAGCAGGGCTCGGTGTTCGAGTTGCTGCACGAGGGACAGTCGAAGCAGTCGGCGGTGCCATCGTCCTCGGAGATCCGAATGACCATTGGGTTCTGCCCACTGCTGCAGCAGTACGCGCTGCCGTCCTCGGCGGCGGAGGCCGACAGGCCAAGCTCGCACGAGCCGTCGGAGGCGACGACGCAGCCCTCCTGCTCGCCCGGGACGCACGCACCGTTCTCGCTGCACACGCCCGGCGCGTTGGCGTTGCGCTGAGCCAGCGTCCGAACGCAGGTGAGTCCGGGACAGTCGGCGTCGACGACGCACGCGGCACCGACGAGCAGGTCGTCGATCCCGCAGGCTCCGGCGACCCCGATCGAGGCGAGGGCGAGCGCACACAGGGAGCGGAAGATCCAAACGGGCATGACTAGAACCGTCCTTGCAGGAGCACACCGGCGCCGTCGCGTCCCGCCGAGGGCACCGCGCTGAGCCGGACCTTGCGCTGGAGCGTCGAGTAGCGGGAGTTGGCGAAGATGCCGACCGCGCCGCCGACGAGGGCCAGGCCCAGGCCGCCCCAGCCCAGCCCAGCCCCGGTGCGCGCGCGCGCGTTGAACTGTCCGCGATCCGCCGAGATGTCCGGCGAGGTGGCTTCGGACTCGAGCTTGGACTTGTTGCGGGCGAACATGAAGTAGCCGACGGTCGCCATCGAGGCCCCGACGAGGAAGCCTCCGTATCCGCCGATGGTCAGGGCGCGGGCCGTCTTGAGCTGGCGCTGCAGCTTGGGGTCGTCGACCTCGGGCTCGGCGTCGGTCGTGCTCGAGGCCGTGGTGGAGGGGCTGACGAAGACGCGGTCGATCGGGACGACCTCGACCCGCAGCAGCGCCCCGCAGCCCTCCGGTGGGGACTCATCGGCGGTGTTCGACGACGCACAGGAGGCGACGTTGCCGTCGGTCTTGAGCACCTCCTGGTCGGTGCTCGATGACGCGCCCGCGCCGATGTTGCCGGCGCTTGCGCCCGCTCCCACCTCGGCGCTCTTGCCCGTGTAGAACGAGAACGACCCGACGGTCAGGCCCGTGATTACGTGGGTGGCGTCCTCACAGCGGCCGTCGAGGTCCCGCTCGCTGAACCGGTTCTTGTTGGCGTCGCGCCGTCCGACGATCGTCATGTCCACGTTGAGTTGGCCGGCCCGCTCGAGCTTGGCCTCCAGACCGATCGCTCCGATGGGCAGCTTGGCGTAGAGCTGGTCGGTGTTGGTGATGCGGACGCCCTCGGTCTTTTGCGTCAGGCCCAGGTAGTCGTAGGCGCCGCTGGCCGAGCAGGTCGTGAGCACCTCCATCTCGCAGCCGGAGTAGCGGACGGCGACCAACCCCTTGGTGGCGCGGGCCTCGAGCGCGGCGCGCTCTGCCGCGGGCCACTCGATCACCAGCGGCTTGTCGCTGCTCTTCTTGACGCCACACTTGGCCTGGCCGGTGACGTCGTCCAAGGAGGGGGCGGTGGCGATCGCGTCTGCGGTCTGGCCCGTCTTCTTGCAGGCCGGCATGGTCACGCACGCGAGCGCCAGAGAACCCAGCACGGCGCCGCAACGGCATGCCGGGGAAGGGGTCCCGCCGGGACGCGGGGTTCGGAGGCGGCGCACGGAGGCGAGCATAGTCGAACCTCAGACGGGCGCCCAGCGCTCTCGTTGCGGACAAAAACAGGATCAGCGCGCTTTGGCGGCCTCGATGGCGCTGCGGAGCGCTCGTTCGTCGTGCCCAGGCCCACCGACCCACGCCACGGTGCCCGATGCGTCGATCACGAAAGTGACCGGAAGCTCGCTGACGCGGAATCGCCCGGCGAGCACGTTGTCGCGGTCCAAGACGACCGGGAAGGTGAGCCCGTAGGAGTCGACCAGGGACAAGGCATCCGATGAGCGCTCGTCCTCGGACACGCCGACGAACGCGACGTCGTCCATCTTCTCGTGCAGCCTCTGGGCCGCCGGCAGGGTGCGTTTGCAGGGCTCGCAGTACTCGGCGAAGAACTTCACGACCGTGACCGTGCCGACGAGCGTCGCGGTGTCGATGCGGCCGCCTGCGAGCGTGTCGCGGGCGAAGGTGGGCGCCTTCGTGTCCGCCAGAGGGCTGGGCGCCGAGGGTGGAGGCGGATCGTTGGAGGCGCAGCCCATCCACAGCAGCCCGAGCGTCAGCGCGCAGCGAGCCATGCGCCTGGAGATCACCATACGGTGACCGTACCAATCTTGGCGAACTCGCGCTTGCGGCCTCGGATCTCGACCCCGAACGCGCCGCGTTCGCCCTCGGGCACGCTCACCGTGAGGTTCTTGTTCTCGCTGCGGCGAAGGCCCACCAGGAGGTCGTACGCACCGGGCAGCACTTCGAGCGGCGGGGTCTCGAACGCCCATCGGTCCACGATGACGTCTCCTTCGCGCCACAGGTTGCATGGATACAGGCCCTTGGCGAGCTCGTGGGGCTCACCGCCGATCCGAGACAGCCGACCCTTGAGCATGCGCGCGTAGAGCTTGGTTCCCGCGGGCAGCGGGCGCAGGACCCTCAGCGCGAGCTGAAGCGTGTGTGTCCGGCCGCGTCGCAGTGGGCCGTCGATCTCCCAGCCGACGACCTCCACGTAGTTCTCGAAGCGCAGCAGCGTCTCGTGTTCGAGGGCAGGGGGCTCGTCGAGGACGATCTCGGTGAGTGGATCGAGGTTCTGCGCGCCCGGTGGGAGGCGGTTGGCGACCAGGCGGTCGGAGGCGTGAGACGCGTCGAGGATGAACATGGGGCGGCCCCCCATGCGCGCGGCTTGAAAGAGCGGCGGGTAGTCCCCTTCGCGGATCAACGCGACCGCGGGGGCATCGGTGTCGAACCATTGCACGAGATCGCGTCGGCCCAGCAGCATCTCGGTGGCGTCGGGGCCATAGAGGGCCAGGCCCTCGTCGCGGACCCGGTGCACGCCCAGCGTCGCAGGGAGCTCCTCGTCCGCCTCCCATCGCGCGAGCCGCTGCAGCGGCGCCTTGAGGCTCAGCAGCGCCGCGGTGCGAGGCAGCAGGACGTGGGCATGCATCCAGGCCGAGCTGCAGGCGGCGACCACGAAGCCGCCGAGCACCAGGGCGTCGCGAGGCCCCGGCGGGACCGTTGCCGCGATGCGCTCCAGGCCGGTGGTTTCGCGCCGGCGGCCGAGCAGACCGGCGAGCACGACGGCGAAGAACACGGCCTTGCCCATCGTTCGCAGTCGGTCGGCGGCGTCGAGTTCTTCACCGGGAAAGGTGTGCTCGTTCTCGCGGAGCTCGGTCGGCGCCACGAGGCGGTTGGGGACGAGCGCGCCGTCATGGGCGACGACGAGCGCCCCGGCGCCCGCGAAGAAGAGGGCGAGTCGGCGCTCCCATCCGGCCGAGGCGGCGTCGCGGAGACGGTCGATGGCCGCGACGACGCATGCCGCCGTCGGCACCGCGATCGGCAGCGGGGTCGGGCCGTACACGCTGGACCAGCCCGCCGTCATCGACAGCGCGACGAGCAGCCAGACCGCGGGCAGCCTTGCGCGCGCGCCTCCGAGCGCGGCGCCGACCATTGCCAAGCCAGCCCACGGAAACACCTGATAGCCAAAGTCCTCGAGCCCTTCGGCAAAGCGCCGCGCTTGCGGCTGGTCGAGGAGCTCGAGGTCCTTGGCTGCCCCCAGCAGCGGGATGAAGCCGTCTTGCTGGGACCACGCGAGCGCCACGGTGGTCGCGACCGAGCATACCGCCGCGAGCCCGAAGACGGCCCGGACGCGGGCCGCCGGCCCGGGCATGAGGGCGACGACCGTCAGGGGCAGGGCAGCGCCGAGCAGGAGACCGCTGGAGAGGCTGCCCAGTCCCAGGGCCAGCATCGCCACCAGCAGGCCCGCGACGCGCCGGGTCCGAGGGCGGTCCGGTGCCGCGGCGAAGGCCAGGGACGCGACGGCGAAGACGCTGAGGAGCTCGGCGGCGGGATTGCCCAAGGCGGTGCGGGCGCTCAGCGAGAGCATCGGAAGCGACAGCGCCACGGCGCCGGCCGCCAGACTCATCGCCACCGCGTGCCCGAGCCGCCTGGCCCACGCGACGGCGAAGCCCACGAGGGCCGACGCGCACAGCGTGTGGGGGAGGCGTAGGCCGATCTCGCCGCCGAGCGCCGAGAGTCCCCAGGTGCGGAGCTGGTCCGGCAGCATCGGGCTTCGCTCGAGGCCGCTGAGCGCGGCGCCCAGAGCCGCCCGTGCGCGGTCGAACACCGGCAGCTCGGCTTCGCTCCACAGTCCGGGTTCACCCAGCCCCGGCAGCCAAAAGGCCAACGCGACCGCGAACCCGATCAGGCCCAGTGGCAACGGTCCCAGCGCACGCCAACGCATCGGGCGCAGGGTACTACCACAAGGCCTACGGATTGGTCAGAAGGCGCACTGATTGGTGGCCATGTTGCAGGTCGAGCCGGGCGCGACGAACGGGCAGATGTCCCCGAAAAAGGACGTGCACGGGATCCCGCAGGCGTTGGCGGTGTCGTCGTAGCAGATCTGGCCATCGCTACACTCGTTGCTGTTGTTGCAGCGGCAGTTGAAGTCGTCGGGGATCCCGTTGCCGTTCTGGTCGGTGCCGTTGCAGCACTCGGTCACGTAGAAGTCGCTGGCCGAGCAGTCGTCGTCGGCGCAGTCGACGTCCCCGTCGCAATCGTTGTCGAGGCCGTCGGTGCAGGCGGCCACGCCGAACTCCGCGGTGGGGTTGGCCCCGCCGTTGCAACCGGCACACGGCGGAAGCGCAGCGCAGTCCGGGTCGCCGCAGTCGGCGTACACGTCTCCATCGTTGTCGATGCCGTCGTTGCAGATCTCCGGCGGATCCGGCGTGATCTCGACGTTCAGGACGTAGTTGCCCTCGTTGGGCCCCCCGAAGGGATCGATCGTGAATCCGTCGAGGAAGACGTAGTAGGTGCCCGGATACAGGAGCGTGAAGTCCAGGCGCGCGGAGAAGAAGCTGCCGCCGGAGTCGTCGTCGCAGCCCACTTGCCCCCCGGCCGCGCAGGACCCCGAGCGGAGGTACAGGACGGTGTCGAAGTCGCTGCCGATCGAGTCCAGCACGACGCGCGAGGGCTCATCGAGGGTGAAGAAGAAGATCGCTTCGCCCGCTCCGCCGCCGCACGTGCCCTCGTGGTTGTTGTCGTTGCCGAAGGTCTCCCCGGTAAAGGTCCCGCTGCCGGAGATGAACTTGGCCGTGTCGCAGGTGTTCTGCGTCTCTTGGCACAGCGGCACCGCGGCGCAGTCCGGGTCGTCGCAGTCGACCAGCGTGTCGTTGTCGTCGTCGAGGCTGTTGTTGCAGATCTCCGGCGTCGCTTCGCAGCCTGGCGCAAAGGCGCATGCCGGGTCCGCGCAGTCGATCATGTTGTTGCAGTCGTTGTCGAGTCCGTCGTCGCAGATCTCCGGCACGCAGTCATCGCATTCGGGGGCGACGAAGCAGACCGGATCCGCGCAGTCGACCAGGTCGTTGCAGTCGTTGTCGATGCCGTCCGCGCAAAACTCGGGCGTCGGGACGCCGTCGCAGGTGCACGGGAAGAGGCCGTCGCAGTCGGGATCTCCGCAGTCGACCAGGAGATCGCAGTCGTCGTCGTCGCCGTTGCTGCAGTTCTCGTTCGTCGCCTGGCAGGTGCAGTTGGTGGTGCCTGCGCAGTCCGAGTCGTCGCAGTCGATCTGGTCGTCGCAGTCGTCGTCGAAGCCGTTGTCGCACACGCCCGCTTCGGAGCTCGCGCAGCCGCAGGCCTCGGTGCCGATGCAGTCGAAATCGTTGCAGTCGACGGTGGTGTCGCAGTCATCGTCGAGGCCGTTGGTGCAGACTTCGCCGCCCGGTGAGGGCTCACAGCCGCAGTCGGGTACCCCGTCGCACACCGGGTCGAAGCAGTCGGCGACCCCGTTGCAGTCGTTGTCGTCGCCGTCGAAGCAGTTCTCGGGCGTCTCGGGGTTGGTGTTGGGGTTGAGATCGTTGCAGTCGTTGCCGCCGCACTCGAAGGGCGGGAAACCATCATCGTCCGCGTCGCGCAGACCGTAGATGCAGACGCCGTCGATGCACTCGGGCGCCTGGCAGGGATCACTCACCGGACACTGGGACGCGACCTCGCAGTCCTGGGGAATCCCGGTGTCGTCCGAGTCCGTCGTGTCGAGGGTGGCGACGGTGATGCTCGTCGGACCCGAGGTCGGCTCGGTGAGCCCAGAGCTCGGTCCCGATGTGGGTCCATCGGTGGTCCCGGAATCGTCTTGTGGGCTGCTGTTGCCGGCAGATGCGCTGAAGCTCGCGAGATCGAAGTCGGTCCGGCCACACCCGACGAGCGCGAGGACGACCAGCAAACCCCACCCGCGCCACGCCAAACCTCGCATTCCTAGAGCGTATCGGAGGTTCGTAGGGAGATCGAGCGGTTCCGTACCAGGGCGGCTGGATCCAACCACGCACAAACGCCCCGGCTGCGAGTGCAGGCGGGGCGTTGCTTCGTTCTCCAGCGCGGGAGCCGATGCGTCTAGCGCTTCGAGAACTGGAAGCGAGCGCGGGCTCCCTTGCGGCCGTACTTCTTGCGCTCTTTCTTGCGAGCGTCGCGGGTGAGGTACCCGCCGGCCTTGAGCGACTCGCGATGCTCGTCGCTGATGCGGAGCAGGGCGCGGGCGATGCCCAAGCGGATCGCTGCGGCTTGACCGGAGAGACCACCACCCTTGGTGGTTGCCCACACGTCGTACTCTTCGCGGGCGCTGGCGGCCTGAAGTGGCTGCTCGACCACCTTGAAGACGGTGCCGCGAGCCAGGTAGGCCTCGCCATCACGTCGGTTGATGGTGATCTTACCCTCGCCGCTGGTCAGCCAGACGCGAGCGACCGAGCGCTTGCGGCGACCGGTGGCGTAGAACCTCATGTTGTCCGTCATCGTCGGATTCTTTCCGTTTTGCTCAGGCTCAGGCTCAGGCTCAGGCTTCGAGCTCGAGGCTCTTGAGCGTCTGCGCGGTGTGGGGGTGCTCGTTGCCGGCGTAGACCTTGAGCTTCTTGTAGCTCTGCCGTCCAAGCGGGTTGCGGGGCATCATGCGTCGCACTGCGATCTTGATGATCTCTTCGGGCTTGCGCTCGAGGAGCTCGCGAGCCGTCTCGTGCTTCATGTTGCCGATGTACCCCGTAAACCGGTGGTACTCCTTCTGGTCGAGCTTGCGACCAGTGAACTTCACCTTGTCGGCGTTGATGCAGACGACGAAGTCGCCAGTATCCACGTGCGGGGTGAAGATGGGCTTGTGCTTGCCGCGAAGGATGCTTGCGATCTGCGAGGCTGCACGGCCGACCGTGAGCCCGGCAAGATCGACGATCCACCAGTCACGCTGGACCTCTTCGTGTTTTGGGTACACCGTCGCCATCGAGAGCGGGAGGCTTACGCGAGCTGCCAATGTGTGTCAAGCCGGATCGAGACCCCCGATTGCACCGCTTCGTGAGGCAACGATGTAGCCTTCATGGGAAGGCCCGGGTGGGCCGCTGCGGGACGCTTCGCCGGAGAAAAACCTTGTATCATGGCGGCCAGTGCAGGGCTCTGCCACCAAAGGATCAGGCGAAGCGACGGGCCGTGAAGGCGCCGCCGGCGTCAAGGTCCTGGTCGCAGACGACTCCGAAACCGAGCGAGCCGCTGCGCGTACCACGCTGTCGGCGGCCGGCTACGCGGTCGTCGAAGCCTTCGACGGTCAGCACGCGCTCGAGGTGTTCGCCCGCGAGCGCCCCGACGTCGTCTTGCTCGACGTCGTGATGCCGCGCCTCACCGGGCTGGAGACCTGCCGCATCCTCAAGGCCAAGACGCAAGCGGGCTATCTGCCGGTCATCATGCTCTCGACCCGGAACTCGGTGAACGCGCGGGTCGAGGGCCTGCGCTCGGGCGCCGACGACTACCTGGGCAAGCCCTACGACGCGGACGAACTCGTCGCGCGCGTCGAGGCGCTGCTGCGGGCGCGCAAGGTCCTCGGCGACGCCCCCGAGGGGATCGACGTTGGGAAGGCATCGTCCTCCGAGGACCGGAACCTCGACGCGGGAAATCGGCGTCGCATGGAAGAAGAGTTCGATCGCGCCGAGCGCTACAGCGATCCGCTGGCGTGCTTGCGCGTCGCCCTCGATGTCTCGCCCGGCCGGGGGCAGCGCGAGACGCTGCGGCAGGTGATCGACTCGAGCGTCCGAAAGATCGACATCATCTTCGACGCGGGCCAAGACGGCTTCATGCTGCTGCTGCCCAACACGCACTTCCCGGGCGCCTTGTCGGTGGCCGAGCGCATCTGGAAGGACGCCGGCTCGACCAGCGTCGCGGGCACCATGCTGTCGGTCAGCGTCGGGGTGTCCTTCTATCCCAACCGTGACACGCATTCCTTGCAAGACCTGGTGGACCTGGTGGACGCCGCGCTTCGGCAGGCGCGCAAGGACGGCGGCGGCAAGATCTGCCTCTACCAGCACCAGGGTTACCTGTACGCTCCGGAGTCGTGATGTCAGCGTCGAGAACCTTTGGCCCGATCGGGCCGGTCCGAGCAGCGGCGCTGTGCCCCAGTGACAGCGCCGGAGCGCTCGAAGCTGCGACCAGCGCGGTCACGTGGCTCCGGGAGCACGGGGTGGACACCTTTGCGCCCCGGGACGTCTTCGAGGCGCACCCCGAAGCGCTCGCCGGGTGCACCCCGGTGGACGGCACGCCGCCGTGCGACATCGCCATCGCGTTGGGCGGCGACGGCACGCTGCTGCGCGCGGCTCGGTGGGTCGCCGACGACGAGATCCCGGTCCTGGGGATCAACCTCGGCACGCTCGGGTTCCTTGCCGCCTACGGCGCACCGCAGCTCTTCGACGCGCTCGAGGCGGCCCGGGCCGGCACCCTGCGGTGGGAGCCGCGTCTGCGCGTGAAGGTGGAGGTCGAGCGCGACGGCGAGGTCATCCAGTCTCAGACCGCGTGCAACGACTGCTACGTCAAGCACGGGGAGTCCCCCCGAATGCTCCAGCTGGTGTCCGAGGTCGGAGGCTCGAAGATGGCGGAGTATCGCGCCGACGGCCTCATCATCTCCACCCCGATGGGGTCGACGGCGTACAACCTGGCCGCCGGTGGTCCTATCGTCGATGCGGGCACGCAGACGCTGGTGATCAGCCCCATCTGCCCGCACAGCCTCACGCATCGGCCGGTCGTGATCGCGGCCCACAGCGTCGTAAAGGTGCGCTTCGTCGGTCCGCGCGAGGATGGCTCTGCCACGTTGTCCGTCGATGGCCAGTGGGGCGTGCAGCTGCGGGTGGGTGACACCGTCACCGTGAGCCAGGCCGACACGCCGCTGCGGCTCGTGCCGCCGCGCGCGACGGTGTTCGAGGTCCTTCGCGCCAAGCTCGGATGGTCCGGCGCGCAGACCCCCGGCTCGTCGGACGCGCCGGGCGATCCGGCACCCTGACCGCGAGGTCCGTGTCCGCGCGCCGCCGCGCGCCGGGACGCGCAGCCTCGAAGTTGCTATGAGGACCGCTCATGCTCTCGTACCTGCGCGTCCGTGGTCTTGCGCTCCTCGATGATGTCGCCCTGACGTTCGAGCCGGGGATGAACGTGCTCACCGGGGAGACCGGCGCCGGCAAGTCGATCATCGTCGGTGCGCTCGCGCTGCTGCGGGGCGCCCGAGGGCGGGCGGAGCTCGTCCGGGACGGCGACGAGCTGGCGATCGTCGACGCGCAGTTCGAGCCGCACGAGCCCTCCCAGCACCGCATCGCGACCATGCTCGGCGACCACGGGCTGCCCGAGCACGACGTCGACGCTTTGGTGCTGCAGCGCGTGGTTCCGCGGTCGGGGCGTGGCCGCAGCTTCGCGCAGGGGTGCCTCACGACGCAGGCGGTGCTGGGGAGTCTGGGCGAGGAGCTGATCGACATCTGCAGTCAGCACGAGCACCACTTCCTCACCCACACCAGCCGTCACCTCGACGTGCTGGACGCGTTCGCGGGCAACGAGGAGGCCCGGGCCGAGTACGTGCAGCACTTCACGGCCTGGAAACAGGCCGAAGAAGATCTCGCGACTCTTCGGGCCCGCATCGCCGACGGGGCCGCTCGGGCGGACTACCTGCGCTATCAGCTCGACGAGATCGATCGCATCGCGCCCGAAGCGGGCGAACTCGACGGCCTGGGGCGTCGCGTCAACGTGCTGCGAGGCGCGCGGGCTTGGGTCACGTTCGCGCACGAGGCCCAGGAGGTGCTGTACGAGTCCGATGGGGCGATCGCGTCCACGCTCGGCGCCTTGGCCGACCGAGCCCGCGCCGGCGCCGAAGACTCGACGATCATCGCCGAGCTGGCCGAACAGCTGACGACCGCCTCGCTCGCAGCCGAAGAGGCCGCGTCCCTGGCCGGCCGGCTGCTCGCCGAGCTGGAGCTCGACCCCGTGGAGCTCGAGCGCGCCGAAGATCGCATGCACGAGCTCGAGACGCTGCGGCGCAAGCACGGCACCGAGCTCGACGCCTTGATCGACCGGGTCGAAGACATGCGCGCGGAGCTCGACGCGATCGACAACGCCGACGACCACGTCCAGGCGCTGCAGGCTCGCACCCTCGAGTTGTCCGAGCGCGCCCAGGCGTCCGCGCAGGTCCTCCGCAAGCGCCGCAAACGCGCCGCGTCGGGTCTGGCGCGGGCGGTGGAGAAGGAGCTGGGCGCCTTGAATATCAAGGCCGCCAAGCTCGAGGTGCGCATCGGGGCCGCCGAGCTGTCGGCGACCGGGGCGGACGCCGTGGAGCTGTTGTTCTCGGCCAACGCCGGCGAGCCGGTGGCGCCGCTGCGCAAGGTCGCCTCTGGGGGCGAGCTGTCGCGCGTTCTGCTCGCAATCAAGGGCGTGTTGGCCGCAGGCGACCGGGTCGCGACCTACGTGTTCGACGAGGTCGACGCCGGGGTGGGGGGTGCCGTCGCCGAGTCGATCGGCCGGCGCCTGAAGCGGGCCGCCTCCGAGCACCAGGTCCTGTGCATCACGCACCTGCCGCAGATCGCCGCGTTTGCCGACGCGCACTTCCGGGTCGAGAAGAAGGCGGCCAAGGGGCGCACGACGACCCGCGTCGTCCGGCTCGACGACGAGCAGCGGGTCGAAGAGCTGGCCAGGATGCTCGGCGGAAAGCGGGTGACCCAGTCCGCGCGAGACCACGCAGAGGCGCTGCTCGAGGCGGCGGCCGGCGCTCGGTTGGCCCCGGTCGCGCGCGCCTGACTCACTCCCGCCGGCGACGGACCCACTGCACGCCCGGCAGCCGCTCGAGCTTGCCCATCACGCGCAGCAGCTGGCCGTTGTTGCGGACCTGCAGCGTCAGGGCGAAGCGGGCCTGGCCCACGTCGTCGCTGTGCACGGAGGTGTCGGTGAGGTTGACTCCCTCGCTGGCGACGCCCTCGGCCACGTCGCGAAGCAGGCCCTTGCGGTCCTGCGCGACGAGCTCGACTCGGACCGGGAAGCGACTGCTGCGGTTGGCCGCGTTGACGTCCCACGACAGCTCCATCCAGCGGTCTGGCTCGCCGGAGCCCCGTACGTTGGGGCAGTCGCTGCGGTGGATCACGATACCCCGCCCCCGACTGATGAACCCGATCACCTGATCGCCGGGCACCGGCTTGCAGCAGTTCGCCGGGCGGCTGAGGACGTCGTCGACCCCGGCCACGTTGATCGACGTGGAGACCGCTTCCTTCGACGGGGCGCTGGTGGGGAGCTTGAGCTCCTCGGGTTTGGGCTCGAGCTCGAGGAGCCGCTGGCCGACGCTGCGCGCGTTGATGTCGCCAAAGCCGAGCTTGGCGAGGAAGTCGTCGGTGGCCAGGTCGTACAGGGCGGCGACGTCGTCGACCTTGCGGCCCTCGACGCCGAGCCGAGACAGCTCGCGCTCGACGATGTCGCGGCCCTGCGCGATCGACTCGTCTCGCTGACCGGCGCGAAAGTGCTGCCGGATCTTCTGGCGGGCGCTGGCGGTGTGCACGAGACCCTCGTGCGGGTTGAGCCAGTCGCGGCTGGGCCCGCCCGACTTGGCGGTGATGATCTCGACCTTGTCCCCGGTCTGCAGGACGTAGTCCAGCGGCACGATGTGTCCGCGGACCTTCGCGCCGCGGCAGCGGTGGCCGACCTGGGTGTGCACGCGGTAGGCGAAGTCGATCGGCGTCGCGCCGATCGGGAGGTCGATGACCTGCCCCGCGGGCGTGAACACGTAGATTTGATCGGCGAAGATGTCGGTCTTGAGGGAGTGGGCGACGTCGTGCGGATCGGTGACGCCCTTTTGCCACTCCATCAGCTGGCGGACCCAGTTGATCTTGTCGTCGAAGCGTCGGTCGGCCTTCTTGGCCTCCTTGTAGCGCCAGTGCGCCGCGACGCCGAACTCGTTGTATTCGTGCATCTCCTTGGTGCGGATCTGGACCTCGAGCGGGCGCTCGTCGGGCCCGAAGACCGCGGTGTGCAAGGAGCGGTAGAAGTTCTCCTTGGGCTTGGCGATGTAGTCGTCGAACTCGCCGTTGATCGGCATCCACTCGGCGTGCACCATGCCGAGCACCGCGTAGCACTCCGCGACCTCGGAGACGACGACGCGGACCGCCGAGACGTCATAGATCTCCTCGAAGCCCACCCGCTTGCGGTGCATCTTCTTGTAGATGCTGTAGATGTGCTTGGGGCGACCGGAGACCTTGGCCTCGATCCCGGCCTCGGCGAGCTTGTGCTTCAGCGAGCGGATGACCGTGGCGATGCCCTCGGTCCGCTCCTTGCGCTTGCTGGCCAGCAGCGACTTGATCTCCTGGTAGGTGTCGGGTTCGAGCCACTTGAACGCGAGGTCTTCGAGCTCCCACTTGAGCTGCCAGATCCCCAGCCGGTTGGCCAAGGGCGCGTAGACCTCCATGGCCTCGGAGGCGACGGTGTGCTGGACGTCGGGGGGTGCGCCCTTGAGATGCCGAAGCTCGTACACGCGGCCCGCGAGCGCGAGCAGCACGACGCGCAGGTCGGAGGCCATCGACAGGAACATCTTGCGCAGGCTCTCGGCCGCCTCATCCTCGAGGTGGCTCCACGCGATGGTGCTCAGCCGCTCGACGCCCTCGACGAGGGCGAGGATCTCGGGGGAGACATCGTCGGGAACCTGCTCCTTGGGTGCGGCGCACAGCAGGGCCGCAGCCAGCGCCGCCGCGTCCAGACGCAGGCCCAGGAGCACCTCCAGGGTGTCCGCGGCTCGCTCGCCGATGACCGGGTCCTCTCGGTCGCGCACCCAGGAGCCGTAGGTGTGCAGGAGCTCGACCTCAGCGGGCTCCCGGTCTTCGGACGCCGTTGCGAGGGCGGTGTCCAGTCGCTGCTGCCAGGTGAGATCGGGCATCGTGTTCAGCCTCCGGAGGCGAGAGCGGCCGCGTCATCGCCGGGGGGCGTGGCGTCTTCGAGGTCGTCGAGAAAACCGTCGGGCAGCGCGACCCGCTGGGTGCCGGCCGTCTTGCCCCGAGGGACCCGCATCGAGCGGGGCGGGAAGGGCTCGTCCCCGGGCAGCTGCTCGAGCACCGCGCGAAGCTCCTCGAGGGTGGAGGCCTGCATGATCGCGGCGCGCAGCTGGGCGCTGCCGCGAAAGCCCTTCGTGTACCAGGTGGCGTGCTTGCGGAACATTCGAACGCCGGTGTTCTCGGCATTGGGCCCGCCTCGGTACCAGTCGACCAGTCGCTGCACGTGCTCGAGCATGATCTCGACGATCTCGCCGAGCGTGGGCGGGTTGGGGGGCTCGCGCCCCTCGAAGACCTCGGCCAGGTCGCCGAAGAGCCACGGCCGTCCCAGGCATCCGCGACCGACGACGACGCCATCGCAGCCGGTGGTTCGCATCATGCGAAGGGCGTCATGCGCTTCCCAGATGTCGCCGTTGCCCAGCACGGGGATGGACGTGACGGCCTGCTTGAGGATGGCGATGGCGTCCCACCGCGCGAGGCCATCGTAGAGCTGGGCCGCGGTTCTCGCGTGCAACGCCACGGCCGCGCAGCCCTCGCCCTCACCGATGCGGCCCGCCTCGATGTAGCTGAGGTACTGCTCGTCGATCCCCATCCGAAACTTGATCGTGACCGGGATGTCCTCGCTGGCCTGCACCGCCGCGCGCACGATGCTGCGCAGGAGGTTGGGCTTGACCGGAATCGCCGCGCCGCCGCCCTTGCTGGTGACCTTGCGGACCGGGCAGCCGAAGTTCATGTCGATGTGGTCGACGCGGCCCTCGCCGACGAGCCGCTTGACGGCCTCGGAGACGTAGTAGGGGTCGACGCCGTAGAGCTGGAGGCTTCGCGGTGACTCGTCGGGCCCGAAATCGGCGAGCTTGAGCGTCTTGCGATTGCCCATCACCAGCGGCCGTGCGGTGATCATCTCGCTGACGTACAGGCCTCGCACGGCGTGGGCGTCCTCTCCGCCCAAGAACCGCCGGCAGATCGCGCGGAACGGGTAGTTGGTCACGCCGGCCATCGGCGCGAGCACGACCGGGGGCCACACCTTCATTGGCCCCAGGGGGATGGGCTCGAACTCGCCACGATCGGCCGGGGGCACCTCGGCGTTGACCGGACTGCGATACGCCGCGTCCATAGGCACTCGGGATACCACGACCCCGGGCGCGGGTCCTGCGAAGTGCGCGCGTGTATCTTTGAAGGGGCCTTTCGAAAAGGCCCCTCGCTGCGGCCGACACGTCGCCCTTCGCTTCACCCCAAACGGGCGCCCGTTCCCGAAAAGAGCGCTCGAATGGGGGCTAGTTGGGGCGGTTTCCCGCCGCTCGCTCGGCCTGGACCCACTGCCACAGCAGCTGGGCCTCCATGGCCTCCTCATCGATTCGGGCCTTGATCTCGGGATCCGTGCGGTCCTCGACCTCGATGCAGCGCCGCTGGGGTTCCGGCGGCGCTTGCGAGGCGTTGGGCCTTGCGTGCAGGAGCGCGTGTTCGACGGTCATGCCCTCAGCCTGACGCCCGAGCGTCGCAGGGCAACCGGTCACTCGGTCGGGGCGGCCCTCCGAGCGGGCAGGTCGCGCCGTATTTTTCGGCCTGGGAGACGTTTCTGCTATGGGCGAAGACAGTGCCCGGCAACCGCAGCAAGAGCCGCCCGACCACGCCTTCACGGCGGTCTGGAGCGAAGCGCGCGGCCCGGAGCAACCGCCGCACGTCCGGGTCCAAGGGATCGGGTCGTCCGAAGCGGGAGCTCGGACCCGGGCAGCGAAAGGCCCGCAACAGGACGATCCTCGCGATGGCGATCCTGGCGCTGGTCAACGCGTACGTCTTCGTCTGGAACGAAGATGGGCTGTTCAGCGGCATGGGTGCGCTCCAGGCGGCGTCCATCGAGGCGCGCAAGGGACCGCTGCCTCCGCGCGCCGAAGCGCCCGCGCAGGCCTGCGGCGGCGACCCGGTGCGGATCTTCGAGGGGCTGGAGGACCTGCTGCGTCTGGATACCTCGCTGCGGGGGGGTGCGACGCTGCGCCTGGCGCTGCTCTCGCTGGGCACGCCCGGCGAGCAGATCGATGCCGTCGAGGCCGAGGTGCGGTCCAAGGTGGACCTGGGGCTGCTGGGCGGCAGTGGGGCGCCGCTGCGCATTGCGGCCGACCGCAACGGTGGAATTCACGCGCTGGAAATCGAGCTCGCCGAAGGTCACGTGCTCCAGGCGTGCCGGACCGACGATGGGTTCGACGTTCGCAACCTGCAGCACCCGCATCGGGCCGACGTCGAGGTGCTCTCGATCGAGCTGGGCGGCGATGCCGATCTCGCGCGGGCGGTCGTGGACGCCGGGGAGAAGCCCGAGCTCGCCGAGCTGATTGCCGAGACGCTCGCCAGCGACGTCGACTTCACCACGGAGGTCCGTCCCAACGACAAGGTCGAGGTCATGGTGGAGAAGCGCTTCTTGGGTCGGCGTTTCCATCGATACGGGTCGGTGCTCGCCGTCGCGTTCCGGGGCGCCGTGCGGCGGATCGCGTACTACCGCTACAAGCCTCCGGGGCGAGATGCCGCGTTCTTCGACGCCGACGGTCAGCCCGTTGCCCGGGCGTTGTTGCGCACGCCGGTGTCCTACTTCTCGGTCGATGCGGGCTCCAGGGGTCTGCTTCCGCCGTCGGTCGAGATCATCGAGGGCCGCTTGGGCGCTGTCTACCGGCTCCCCGAGGGCACGCCACTGGTCGCGATCGGCGACGGCACGGTGGTGTCCGCCGGAGAGACGCGCAAGGAGGGACGCTTCCTCGACCTGCGGCTCGACGACGGTACGATCGTCCGGTACTGCCACCTGGGGCGCTTCATCGGCAACATCGACGAAGGTCGCGAGCTCGGGGCTGGGGACATCGTCGGGCTGGCCGGGCACTCGGGCCGAACGCCCAACGACCGCCTGCGACTGGAGCTGTGGACCGAGCGCGAGGGCGAGCTGTCGACGATCGACCCCCTGCGTCTGACCGGCGAGGGCCAGGCCCGGGCGCGCAGGGTTGGCGTGCCGATCGCCGACGACGAGCGCGAGCGCTTCGACGACGACATCGCGCCGCAGCGGCGGGCGCTCAAAGCCGCGCGCCGCTGAGCGTCCATCCTCTGCTCGACGCGCTGCTGCGGTTCTGCGCGCGTTGGTGGCGGGCGCGGAGAAGCGCGGGCGCGGAAGAGCTCGAGCGCGGGCGGGCGCGCTTCGAGCTTCCTGCTGCACGCTCAGCCCAGCCGGGACTTGTAGTCTTCGTAGCCGAAGCGGCGGTGCACCGTGATGGCGCCGGTGCTCGGGTCGGCGGTCGCGATCGAGGGCAGGCGGACGCCGTTGAACGTGGTGGTCTTCACCATCGTGTAGTGGATCATGTCCTCGAAGATCAGCTTGTCGCCGACCTGCAGCGGCTGCTCGAAGCTCCACTCGCCGATCACGTCGCCGGCGAGGCACGTGAGCCCGCCGAGGCGATAGCGGTGTGGATGAGCGCCGGGGTCGTGGCCGCCGACGATCTTGGGGCGGTAGGGCATCTCGAGCACGTCGGGCATGTGGGCGGTGGCCGAGGTGTCGAGAATTGCGGTGAGCCCGTCGTTGTCGACGATGTCGAGGACGGAGGCGACCAGCACCCCGGTGTTGAGGCCGATGGCCTCCCCGGGCTCGAGATAGACCTGGACACCGTGGCGCTGGGCAAAGTCGCGGCACAGCGAGACGAGCAGCTCGACGTCGTAGCCGGGGCGGGTGATATGGTGGCCGCCGCCGAAGTTGACCCACTGCATCCCGGGCAGCAGGTGGCCGAACTTGTGCTCGAACGCGGCGAGCGTGCGCTGCAGGGCGTCGGACCCCAGCTCGCACAGGGTGTGGAAGTGCAGGCCGCTGACGCCGGAGAGGTCGGCGCCCTGCAGCGCGGCCGCGGTGGTGCCCAGGCGGGATCCGGGCGCCGCGGGATCGTAGAGCGCAACCTCGACCTCGCGGTGCTCGGGGTTGACGCGCAGGCCCAGCTCGACGCGCTTGCCCGAGGTGGTCTCGAATGCGTCTCGCCGGGGCCGGAGCCGCGCGAGCTGGCTGGGGGAGTTGAGCACGACGTGGTCGCACAGCTCCAGCAGCTCGTCGAAGTCGGCCTCGGTGTAGGCCGGCGCCGTCGCGTGCACTTCGCCGCCGAACTCCTCGCGACCCAGCCGCGCCTCGTGGGTGGAGCTGGACGTGACGCCGGGCAAGCTCTGCTTGACGCGAGAGAACGTGCTCCACATCGCGAAGCCCTTGAGCGCGAGCAGGATCTTGCAGCCCGCTTCGGCCTGCACGCGCTCGAGCAGCTTCAGGTTGCGATCGAGCGCGCCGAGATCACAGACGAAGGCCGGCGTCTGCAGCTGCGAGATGTCGTAGTCGAACTCCCCCATCTGTGGCCTCACATGTCTCGGACGTGCCAGGGCAGGCCGCTCTCGCCGAGCCGCTTCAAGAACGGCTTGGAGTCGAACTGCTCCATGTGCCAGACGCCGGGCTTCTTCCACTGACCGGTCAGCATCATCTCGGCGCCGACCGTCGCCGGTACGCCCGTGGTGTAGGAGACGGCTTGTGCCCGCACTTCCTTGTACGTCTCGGCGTGGTCGCACGTGTTGTAGATGAAAGTGGTCTTGTCCTTGCCATCCTTCTTCCCCTTGACCAGGCAGCCGATCGACGTCTTGCCGGTGTAGTTTTCCGCGAGGCTGGCCGGGTCGGGCAGCAGCGCCTTGAGGAATTCGATCGGGATGATCTCGCGCCCCTGGAACTCGATGGGCGCGATGCTGGTCATCCCCACGTTCTGCAGCACCTCCAGGTGCTTGAGGTAGGACTCGCCGAAGGTCATCCAGAACCGGATCCGCTCCAGGCCCGGCACGTGCTGGACCAGCGACTCCAGCTCCTCGTGATACAGCAGATACGCTCGGCGCACGCCGACCTCGGGGAAGTCGAAGTCCATGCTCTGCGACATGGCCTCGATCTCCTTCCACTCGCCGCGCTCCCAGTACTTGCCCTTTTGGGTGATCTCCCGGATGTTGATCTCCGGGTTGAAGTTGGTGGCGAAGGCGTGGCCGTGGTCACCACCGTTGCAGTCGAGAATGTCGATGGTCTCGATGGTGTCGAACAGGTTGTCGCGGGCGTGGGCGCAGAAGACGTTGGTCACGCCGGGGTCGAAGCCCGAGCCGAGCAGCGCCATCAGCCCGGCCTTCTCGAAGCGCTCGCGGTAGGCCCACTGCCACTTGTACTCGAACTTGGCTTCGTCTCGCGGCTCGTAGTTGGCGGTGTCGAGGTAGTGGACGCCCGCTTCGAGGCACGCGTCCATCAGGGGCAGGTCCTGGTAGGGCAGCGCGACGTTGATGACCATCTGGGGTCCATACTCGCGCAAGAGGGCGACCGTCTGCGCGACGTCGTCGGCATCCACGGCCGCGGTGGCGATCTCACGCCCGGTGAGGTCGTGGACCGATTTGGCGATCGCGTCGCAGCGGCTCTTGGTTCGGCTTGCGAGCATGATCTCGCCGAACACAGCCTCGTTTTGCGCGCACTTGTGGGCGACGACACCTCCGACGCCACCCGCTCCGATGATGAGGACCTTGTGCATGAGAACGCGGCGGAGGCTATCACCTTTCCCGCGCCGCTTCTGGGCACCAGCTGGTCTATGATGGATCGGTGAGCGTGTTGCTGCGGCTGGCCTACGACGGCACCGACTTCCACGGCTACGCCGGCCAGAAGCCGCGGCCCGATGGCTCGGAGATTCGCACCGTTCAAGGGGCGCTGGAGCGCGCCTTGGGGACGCTGTACAAGACGACCGTGCCCACCCGTGCCGCCTCGCGGACCGACGCGGGGGTCCATGCGTTGGGGCAGCTGGCGACGTTCGAGGCCCCCGGACACATTCCGATGCCCGGGTTGGTGCGTGGGCTCAACGGCAAGCTGCCCGAGGACGTCGTGGTCGTGGCGGCTTGGGAGGAGAGCGGCACCATCGACGTCCGTCACGGAAGTGCCGGGAAGTACTATCGCTACCGCATCCGATGCACCGAGGTCAGTGATCCGCTGCAGCGTCGCGCGGCCTGGCATCTGGGTCGGCGACTGGATCCGCGGACGATGCAGGCCGCAGCGGCCCGGTTCCACGGAACACACGATTTTGGGAGCTTTCGCGCCTCCGGATGCCAGGCAAAGACCACCGAGCGCACGGTCGAGCAGGTGGAGGTGACGCACGGGGCGGCGGCGCTCGGGCCCATGAACGACCCCGGTCGCCTCGACGCCCGGGTTCGCACCGGAGAGCCCCAACCAGGGCCAGCCACCTCGTGGGGCCCCGACTGGATCGAGGTGCACGTCTGGGGACAGGCCTTCTTGATGAACATGGTGCGCATCATGGTGGGAACGCTGGTGGAGGTGGGCCTGGGCCGCCGGGCGCCGGAGACCATCGACGCGCTGCTGCAGGCGCCCGACCGCACGCGTGCAGGCATGACCGCACCTGCGCGGGGTCTCACCCTGGTCGAAGTCCGGTGGCCAGGGGATACCCCCGTCGCGAGTTGACAGGCGCGGCGGCGCAGTCGAGGCTTGCGCGCGTGATGGACGCGGCTCCCAAGTCCCGACGCGAACAGAAGAAGGCCGAGGTCCGCGAAGCGCTCGTGGAGGCCGCGGACACCCTCTTCGTGGAGCAGGGCTACGAAGGCACCACGGTCGACCAGATCGCGGAGCGGGCCGGCGTCTCTCGTCGCACCTTCTTCCGATACTTCCCCAGCAAGGAAGCCATCGCGTTCCCGCGGGCGGAGCAGCGCCTCGAGGTGTTCCGCGCGCTGCTGCGCGAGCGCTTCGCGGAGCAGTCCGCGCTGCCCGCGGTGCGTGGTGCGTGCATCGAGATCGGGCGCATGCTGTTCGCCTCGGCCGACGAAGAGCTGCGCCGTCAGAACGTCGTCGACGCGTCGCCCACGCTGCTGGCGGCGGACCTCGAGGTCTACCGGGCGTGGGAAGACGCGATCGCCGAGGCCGTGATTCGCGCCGACGAATCTCAGGACCGCGTGCGGGTGGGCAAGGTCTTCGCAGCGGCGACGATCGGCATCGTGCGCTCAGTGCTTCGCGGATGGTTCGACGCGGGCGCGCAGGGCGACTTGATGCCGATGGCCGAAGAGGCGTTCGACCTGCTCGAGCGGGGCTTTGGCGGCCGCCTCTGAGGACCGCGGGCCCGTGGCGAGTCCCCCGGTGCGAGGGGACGCCGAAAGTTTCGCGATGCGTCGCGCGTAGGGGATGAATGGCCATGGCGGACTCCGGTGAACGTGACCTCAGGGCCTCCGGCCGCGTCAGCGTCGCCATCTTCGGCTCGCGACTGCTCGGCCTTGCGCGCGAGATGGTCTTCGCGGCCCTGTTCGGGGCCGGAGCGATCGCCGACGCGTTCGTCATCGCGTTTCGGATCCCCAACCTGCTGCGCGATCTGTTGGCCGAAGGTGCGCTGAGCGCCGCGTTCGTGCCCACGTTCACCAGCACGCTCAAGAAGGACGGCGAGCAGGCGGCGGCACGGCTCGGCGACCTGATGTTCGGGGGCGTGCTGGCGGTGACCGGACTGCTCACCGGGGCGGCGCTGATCTTCGCCGGTCCGCTCGTCGCCGCGATCTCGGGCTTCAGCGACCCGGACAAGCTGTCGCTGGCCACGACGTTGACGCGCGTGATGATGCCGCTGCTGTGCACGGTGTCGCTGGCCGCGGTGTGGATGGGCATCCTCAACGCCCAACGCCGCTTCGTCATGCCCGCGCTCGCGCCGGCGATGTTCAACCTGGTCTCTGTGAGCGCCGGCGCCGTCGTGTGGGTGGTCGGCGGCGACGCTCGGCTCGGGGTCATGGTGTGGTCGGGCGGCACGGTGCTCGCCGGGCTGACCCAGGCAGGCATGCAGCTGGTGGCGCTGTGGCGGGTCGGCCAGCGCCCCGCGCCGCGCCTGCGCGGGATCGTGCGCAACCCCGGCGTCCGCCGGGTGCTGCGGCTGATGGGTCCGGCGGTGGTCGGGGTCGCGGCGGTGCAGCTCAACGTCATCATCAACACCCGCTTCAGTGGACTGCTGGGCGATGGCCCCGCCGCCCAGCTCTCGTACGCGTTCCGGCTGTTCTTCCTGCCGCTGGGGGTGTTCGGCGTGGCGCTGGCGACGGTGGCGACCACGTCGGTCTCCGAAGCCGCGGCGGACGGGCAAAGCGCGCAGATCGCCTCGCGGGCAGGGAGCAGCACCGCCGCCTCCTGGATGCTGGCCGGCGCGAGCTCGGTGGGCCTGTTCGTGCTGGCCGAGCCGGTGTGCTCGCTCGTCTACCAGATGGGCCGGACCGGCCCCGAGCAGGTCGCCGCGATTGCGGCGTGTCTGCAGTCGTACGTCGTCGGCTTGGCGCCCTACAGCCTCGTCAAGGTGCTGGCGCCTTCCTTTTACGCGGTCGACAAGCCGCGGGTGCCGCTGATCGCTTCGATGACCGGCGTGCTGGTCAACGTGGTGTTCAACGCGCTGACCTTCCGCGAGCTCGGAGCGCCCGGCATCGCGCTGGGCACGGCCCTGGGCGCCACCGCCAACGTGGTGGTCCTGCGGATCGCCTTCCATCGCACCTTCGGACCGATGTTCACCGCGGGCGCGGGAGGGCGCATGCTCGGGCTCGTCGTGGGTCTGGTCGTGCTGGGGGCGGTGGCGTGGGGCGGGCGCATCGGGCTCGATGGGCTCGCGCAGTGGGTGCCGTGGGCGGGTGTGCTGGGCAAGGCGGCGCTGGGCGGCGCGCTCACGGTGGTGATCGGGGTGGCGTTCCTCGTGTACACCGCGGTGCTGCGCGCGTTCGGATACCCGGGCGCGGACATGCTGTGGCGGTTGCCCGCGGCGATCCTGCGACGGGTTCGCGGTCGCCGCTGAGCGATGGCACTCTGTCGTCCATCGTGCCCGCGTCCCTCGACCACCAAGTCGCTTGGTACCTCGCCGAACTCGACCTCCAGGGCGCCGTATACGTGGACGGCGGCGCCAACGAGGGGGCGCTCCTGTCCGCGCTGTGGAAGGCGGCCGGCGGCGGGTTCACGGTGCACGCGGTCGAGCCGCTCCGGGAGAATGTCGAGGCGATCACCGCACGCATGCCCCACGGAGCGGGCTGGACGGTGCACGCGGTGGTGCTCACCGATGCCGACGCACCTCGGCAGGTGCGCACCGAAGACGATGGCCTCAGCGGACACAACTGTGTGGTGCTCAGCGGCGGGGCAGGAGACCGTGAGGTCCCCGGGAGGCGGCTCTCGGCGCTCGTCCCGGATGCGACGATCGTCAAGCTCGACGTGGAGGGACACGAGTACGTGATCCTCGACGAGGCGATGGACGCTCTGCCGAACCTTCGCGCCTGGGCGATCGAGTTTCACATGTCGCAGGGGCGGCCGCTGCAAGCGGCACTGGGCGCGTTGGCGCGGCGGGGGTTCCGGCTGCGGGCGGCGGGACGCTCGCCGGCGGACCCCGACGGGCCATGGATCGGGTTCGACGTCCCATCCACGCTGCATTGGGGCCAGATTCCCGTGGCGGGCAAGAACGCCGATGGGTCGGCGTTCAAAATGGTGCACATCATCGCGGTGCGCGAGCCCGGACCGGTCGGGTAAGCTGCGGCGTGCGTTCGACGACCCTCTGGGCCCTCGTGCTCCTCGGCGGCTGTGCGCAGCCCTACTTCGCCAGCAGCGGAACCGATGGGACCGACGGCGATGATGACAGCTCGCACGGCTCGGCCGACGAGGCTGGCACCGAGCCGCCGAGCACCGGCGGCGCGACGATGGATACCCAGTGGCAAAGCGGGGGCTCCGAGAGCGGGTCGGGCTCGGACACCGGGGAGGACGACAGCACCACCGCGGCCGCGTGCGGCGAGGGCGTCGACATCCCCGAGGATGACTCGATGGCGATCTGCAAGCCGCAGCGCACCACCGCCGAGCGCATCGTCGAATGCCTGTGCACCTACGATCCGCCGCTGATGCAGCCGGCGTCTCGGCCGCTGGACGCGACCGATCTGCTCTACTACGTCAACCGCTGGCACTCGATAGACCCCTGCTTTCCCTTCACCCCGCCCTCGGCGCTGCTCTCCGAGGTTCGCCAGACGTACATCAACGCGGAGGACAACCTCGAGCCGGAGATGCTGCGGCAGTGTGGGGACTACGACGTCGAGCTGATCCAGATCCCGCCGGGGTTCACCAACGACACCGATCAGCTGCTCTCGTACGCCTGGTCCAGCCCCGCGCCGGCGGACTATCCCAGCACGCTGGACGGCGACCCGGTCGGCATGGACGGTCAGGTCGGCTTTGCGCCCATGTTCGACGCCGCCGCGAACGAGGGCATCGAGCTCTTCGTGCAGAGCGGCTTCCGCTCGATGGGCACCCAAGCCGACCTCTTCGACTACTACACCGACTTGGAGGGCGACGCGTCCCTGGCCGCGGTCTACTCGGCTTGGCCCGCGCACTCCGAGCATCAGCTGGGGACCACCGCCGACGTCGGCTACATCCTCGAGGGCCAGATGCTCAGCCCCTTCGACCCGCTGGAAGCCGAACTCCACGCCTCCGAAGCGTTTCAGTGGATCCGCGCCAACGCGCACCGCTTCGGCATCGTCTCGACCTACCAGCCGCGCCGCGTGCACGTGCACCAGTACAAGCCCGAGCCGTGGCATCTGCGCTTCGTCGGGGTGCAGGCCGCAGACCTGATGCACAGCTGCGGGCTGTCGACCGAAGAGCTGCTCGCCTACCGCTATCAGATCCCCGACCAGCCCGAGTTCATGCACATGGACCTGGTCTACGACGCGGTCCTCGAGGGGGGCTGGGACCCACGCAGCTGTCAGGACTAGCACCCCGTGGTGTACGGTCGGGGTCGATGCGTTGGGTGCACTCAGGCTTCGCCTTCGCGGCGCTGCTGGCCGTCGGCTGCGACCGGGCCGAGTCCGCGCCGGGACTGGCGATGGAGGACTGCGCGCTACCCGGAGGCGAGGCGGCGCGCTGCATCTCCATCGAGGTGCCCGAGAATCGCGACGCTCCGCAGGTGCGCACGCTGAAGCTCTCGGTCGCGGTCGTGCCCGCGCGCGAGCCCGATGGGCGGCCTCCGGTCGTGCTGCTCGCCGGGGGTCCAGGGCAGGGGGCGCAGGCAACCTATGGACCCGCGCTGTCGGTCTTCGACGCGATCGGTGAGCACCACGACCTCGTCTTGCTCGACCAGCGTGGGACGGGCGAGTCGCACGCCCTGGTCTGCGAGGACACCCAGGTGCTGAACCTCCAGGAGGCGGTGTCCCTGCAGGTCGACGGTGCGCGCATCGAGGCGTGCCGCGATGCCCAAGAGGCCGACCTGACGCAGTACACGACCGCGCACGCGGTGGAAGACCTCGTCGTCGTGCTCGAGCGGCTGGGCTACGCCAAGGCCCACCTGGTCGGCGGCAGCTACGGGACGCGCGTGGCGCTGGCGTTTGCCCGGGCGCATCGCGATAAGACGGCCTCCATCGTGATCGACGGGGTCGCGCCGCCGGACTTCGCGATGCCCCTGTCCTTCGCCAAGGATGCCGAGGCGGCGCTCGAGGCGATGGTGGCCGACTGTGCGGCGCACCCCGCCTGTGCAGAGGCGTTCGGGGAGCTGCGGGCCAATCTCCGCGCCGTAGCGACCCTGCCGGCGCGCGAGGTGACCGTGACGCATCCGCGGACCGGTGCCCCCGAGACGCTGCAGCTCAGCGGTCGGGCGCTGGCCGGCGGCATGCGAGGCATGCTGTATGCGCCCGAGCTGGCTGCGCTGCTGCCCCTGGCGATCACCGCCGCGGCCCGCGAGGACTTCGACCCGCTCGTGGCTCAGGCCGCGCTGCTCGGTGACGGCATGGGTGGGAGTCTGTCCGAGGGCCTCTTCCTCAGCGTCGTCTGTGCCGAGGACGTCCCATACATCACCGAGCAGCGGGCTGCTCAGGAGAGCGCCGGCACGCTGCTGGGCATGATGTTCATCGAGCACCTGCGCACGACCTGCGCGCACTGGGTGCGGGCGCCGATCGCCGCGGACTTTCGAGATCCGGTCGTCAGCGACGTACCAGCCCTGGTGCTCTCGGGCCAGCTCGACCCCGTCACGCCTCCGCGCTGGGGTGCGCACGCGCTGCAGACCCTGGAGAACGGCCGGCACGTGGTGGTGCCCGGAGCGGGGCATGGCATCACGACGCTGCCGTGCGCCGACACCGTTCTGGCCGCGTTCTTCGCGTCCGGCGACGCGTCCGCGGTGGATGCGAGCTGTCTGGAGTCACGCAAGCGTCCGCCATTTTTCATCGACTTCGCCGGACCCCAGATCAATCCGTCCCAGGCCCCATGATCCTCGCCGAAGACCTCCGCAAGACCTTTGGTGCCGTCGTCGCCGTCGACGCGGTCTCGTTGTCCGCACCCGACGGGCAGATCACGGGCATCTTGGGGCCCAACGGCGCGGGCAAGACCACCACGATGCGCATGATCTCTACGCTCGTGCGACCCGATCGCGGCAGGGTCGAGGTGGACGGCCACGATGCGGTCCGCGACCCCGCCGCGGTCCGGGCGAGCATCGGCGTGTTGCCCGACGCGCGGGGGCTGTATCCGCGGCTCACCGCGCGCGAGAACATCGAGTACTTCGGTCGCCTGCAGGGCCTCGAGGAGACCGTGCTGCGGACGCGGGTGGAGGCGCTGCTGTCCCGGCTGGAGCTGCACGCGGCGGCCTCGCGACGGGTGCATGGGTTCTCGCAGGGGGAGCGAGCCAAGGTCGCGATCGCCCGCGCGCTGGTCCATGAACCTCAAAACGTCCTGCTCGACGAGCCGACCAATGGGCTGGACGTCATGAGCACTCGGGCCATGCGGACGCTGATTCGCGGCCTGAGGGACGAGGGCAAGGCGGTGGTGTTTTGCAGCCACGTGATGCAGGAGGTCTCGGCCCTTTGCGACAGCATCGTCGTCGTGGCCCGTGGCACAGTCGTCGCGCGCGGGACACCCGACGAGCTGCGCGCGCACGCGGGCACGGACTCTTTGGAGGACGCATTCGTGGAGATCATCGGGACCGAGGAGGGCTTGGTCGCATGAGGGCTTGGGCGCGGTGGAGGGTCGTGGCGCGCAAGGAGCTGCTCGACGGGATCAGGGACCGCCGGTCGGTGATGTCGGCCCTGCTGTTTCCGCTGTTTGGCCCGGTGCTGATCGCGTTCATGTTCAGCGTGATCCTGGCCGAGGAGACCGACGACGGACCCATCGCGCTGCCCGTGGTGGGCCCCGAGCACGCCGTCGCGCTGATCGAGCACCTCGAGACGCAGAACATCGACGTCGTGGCTCCGCCGGCCGATCCACGCGCCGCCGTGGCCGACGGGACCGAGAACGTCGTCTTGGAGATCGACGAGGACTTCGAGGCCGAGTTCCGCGCCGGCCGACCGGCGCCGGTCTCCCTGTACATCGACAGCTCGCGTCGCGAAGGGCGGGTGCCGGTGCGGCGGGTGAGGCAGGCGATCGAGACCTACTCGGGCAAGGTGGGGACGCTGCGGCTGCTCTCGCGCGGCATCGATCCTCAGCTCGCGCGTCCGATCGCCGTGGGGGACGTCGACACCGCGACCCCGCAGCAGAAGGCGGCCAACCTGCTGGCGATGGTGCCGATGTTCGTGATGCTGGCCGTGTTCGTGGGGGGCATGTTCATGGCCACCGACGCCACCGCCGGGGAGCGAGAGCGCAAGTCCCTGGAGCCGCTGCTGCTCACGCCCGCGCCCAGGAGCGCGCTGGTCCTGGGCAAGTGGGCCGCGACCACCGTGTTCTCGACGACGGGTCTGTGCATCACCTTGGTGGGCAGCGGGGTCGCGATGAGCCAGGTCCCGCTGGACGAGGTCGGGCTGGACCTGTCCTTGACCGCGCAGGACGTGGCGTGGGTGCTGCTCTTGCTGCTGCCGCTGGCACCGATGGCGGCCGCGCTGCAGATGCTGGTCGCCAGCTTCGCAAAGAGCTTTCGAGAGGCGCAGACCTACCTCTCGCTGCTGACGATGCTGCCGACCCTGCCCGGCGTGCTCCTGACGCTCGAGCCGGTCGATCCAGACAGCTGGGCGTCCGCCGTCCCCGTGCTGGGGCAGCAGGTGCTGCTGCTGGGGGTCCTGCGGGGCGACGCCCTACCGGTGCTCAGCGTAATCTCCTCGACCGGCATCGTCGCGGCGCTCACCGTCGGCTGCCTGTACGCCACGACGCGGCTGTTCGCGCGCGAGGCGACCATCTTCGGCGACTAGAGCGGCGAGCAGTTTGATTCCATGCGCTGATGCACGCCTGGGGCCGCACCTGACGGTGTCGCGCGGCGCTCGTGGTGTGCCCGACACAACTTCGGCCACGCTCCTACCCAGGAACGGCCCCAGACGCACCTCAGCGCCCGGAATCAAACTGGTCGCCGCTCTAGTACCTCGTGTCTGAAGTCCGTGTCGGATCGGGTTTCACCATGGGCGGCTAGGGCTGCCGGGCAGGGCGCGTTCCGCTCGGTTCTCAGCGGGGCGTGCCGGCGAACTTGGCGACCCAGATGTCGCCATCGTTGTTCGACTCGGACCGGATCTCGCCGATGATCGCGATGTCGTCGTTTCCGTCGATCGCGATCCCATGGGCCACGTCGTCGGCCATGCCCGCTCCGGCGACGTTCTGCGTCCACACCACGTTGCCGCCAGCGTCCCACTTGCGCATCCAGATGTCCGTGTCGGTGCTGCTCACCGACTTGTAGCCCGCAACGACGAAGGCTCCTTCGCTGTCGGCGGCCAGCGCGAGGCCAGCGTCGTCGAGGATGGCCGGACCTCCGAAGAACTTCTGCTGCGTGAGCTCGCCCGAATCCGGGTCGAACTTGGCGAAGAACACGTTGTCGTCGTTGACCGATGAGGGCGTCGTGCCCGCGATCGCGACGGTGCCGTCGGGCGCGATCGCCAGACCCATCGCCGTTTGGTTGCTCGGCGGGATGCTCTCGTACACCTGAGTCCAGACCTCGCCGCCGCTGGCGTCGTAGGTGCGAACCCAGACGTCGGCGTTGAAGTCCATGTTCGAGAGGAACCCTGCGACGACCGGGTTGCCCTCGGGGCTCCACGCGACGCCCTCGACACGGTCGTCGAGGCCGTCGGGCCCCGAGACGACGTCCGTCCAGACGTCCGTGCCGTCGACCCCGGAGACGACGGTGACCCACAGGTCGTTGTCCCCATTGCCCTCGCGCAGGAAGCCGCCGACGAGCACCTCGCCGCCTGGGCCCACCGCGATGGCGTTGGCTTGGTCCGAGCCCTCCGCGCTGCCCGCGATCGTGCGAGACCACAGCTCGGTCCCGTCGGGTCCGAGCTTGGCGAACCATGCGTCGGTTCCATTGTCGGCCGCGCCGGCGCGGCCGCACAGATAGAGGTTGCCGGCCGCATCGACGTCGATCCCCAGGCCCCGGTCGTCGGCACCGGCGGACGGATCGAGCACATACTGCGCTGCGGGCGTGCCATCGGGGCCGTAGACCTGCACCCAGATGTTCGCGTCGGTGATGGTGTCGATCTCGAAGCCGATCGCATACACGTTGCCCGCATCATCGAACGCAACCGCGTGCCCGGTGTCCTGGACGGCCGCGTCTCCGGCGTGGGTTTGCGACCACTGCTGGGTGTCGACGCTGATCGTGCAGTCTGGTTCGCAGCCGTCGTCTGGCTCGAGGTTGCCATCGTCGCACTCCTCGGGAGCCTCGATCTCGCCGTCGCCACACTCGGGCAGCACGACGCCGGTCTCATCGGCCGAGGCGTTGGTCGGGTCCGTCGAGTCGCCGGTCGTCGTCCCGGAGGGATCGGGCCCGGTGGTGCTCGGTGCGGTCGTCGATCCGGCGCCGGTGCTCGGCTCGGTGTCGCCATCGGTCTCCGCGGGCTGAGCGGCGAGGTCCCCGCAGGCCACGGCGGTGAGCAGCAGTCCCAGCCAGGCCGGATGAGAACGTCGGGCGGTCATCCGGCCAAGGGTATCGCGGGTTCGCTACCCGCACAGGCCCCACTGCGCGGGGACGCAGAAGACCCCGCTGGAGGTGTCCGCGTCGTTTCGGATGCGGGTGCATGAGACGCTGCCGTCGTCGGTGCACGCGTCACCCTCCGAGAGCCCGGCCTGCGCGCACTCGGGCAGGCAGAAGCAATCGCCGTCGTCGAAGACGATGTAGTTCCCCGTCAAGCAGGTCCGCGGCGGGTTGTCGTCGCACGCCTCGATGAAGCTGTCCCCCGTAAACGGCACCGAGCCGAGGTACCAGCCGCCCTCGCAGCTGTTCGGGTCGGGATCGTCGTCGTTCTCGTCGTTCTCGTCGTTCTCGTCGTTCTCGTCGTTCTCGTCGTTCTCGTCGTTCTCGTCGTTCTCGCTGTCGTCGGCGTTGACGTCGTCGTCGTCGCCCGCGCCATCGGTTTCGCCCGCGCCATCATCGCCTCCACCGTCGTCCTCATCGCAGGCGCACAGGGCGAGCAGAGGGAGCACGAGGCCGAGCGTGGACAGGAATTCAAGGGTCTTCATGGTCCGACCACGTCACCGCCGCGCCCACGTCGCGAATTTTCTTCATCCTGGTAGAGTTGCCTCGTGCAGGACGGGGACCCCCTCGATCACCAGGGTCGACTGTGGATCTTCGGGTACGGTTCGCTGGTTTGGCGCCCGGCCTTCCCCCATGTGGAGCAGCGGCCCGCCTCGGTCCGAGGCTGGACGCGCCGCTTTTGGCAGTGGTCCACCGACCACCGGGGGGTGCCGGGCGCCCCAGGCCGGGTCGCGACGGTGGTCGAGGCTGCCGACGCGGTGTGCTGGGGCCGGGCGTACGCCGTCGCTCCGGCCGCGCAGGCCGAGGTCCTCGAGGCGCTCGACGTTCGGGAGCAGCAGGGCTACGAGCGCGTGGTGGTCTCGCTGAGCTTCGAGGCCGCGCCGGGGCCACAGGCGCTGATGTACGTCGCCACGCCCGACAACCCGAGCTTCGCTGGGCCGACGCCGCTCGACGAGCTGGCGGAGATCATCCGCACGCGCCGCGGTCCCAGCGGGGAGAACCTCCAGTATCTGCTTCGTCTCGCCGAGGCGCTGCGGGAGTTGGGGGCCCCCGACGACCACGTCTTCGCGCTGGCGGCTCGGTGCGGAGCCGAAGACGCTGCGTCCTCGCCATAGCTCTCGGGGGCCCATCGTGCTAGACCGCGGGCTGGAAGAACGAGGTGGTTCAGGGGGCAAAGATGATCGCGGCGTCGGACGGCTTCGGCCGGTGCACGGCGTCGAGGAAAGTCCGGGCTCCACAGAGCAGGGTGCTGGCGCAGGCCAGTCGGGGCGACTCGAAGGAAAGTGCCACAGAAAGCAAACCGCCCGCGTTCGCGCGGGTAAGGGTGAAAGGGTGCGGTAAGAGCGCACCGGGTCGCTGGTGACAGGGACCGCACGGTAAACCCCACCCGGAGCAAGGCCGAACCGCAGACGTGAGGGCGGGAAACCAACCTCGCCAGGGCTGCTCGTCCTGCTGTCTCAGGTAGTGCCGCGTAGAAGAATGATCATCGCCCGGGAAGAGTGATCGACCCGGGGACAGAACCCGGCTTACGACCCCTCTGAACCATCTCGTTTCTTCCTCTATTCGAGAGGGGCTCGTCACAACGTGTCCGCGCAGGACACATCGTAGCACCAGCCCTGCCAACGGTCGTCTCGCCGCACGACGCGAGCCTCGGCCAGGCCTTGCTCCGCACACCACTGCTGGGCGTCGTCCAGCGCCCACGCCACGCATGCCTCGTCGCCCTCGGGAATGCGCCACGAGGTCGGGCCGCCCTCGCACGTGATGTCGGCGCACGCGGCCTCGCAGTTGGGGATGCGGGTGCGCTGGCCATCGACCGTCTCGGTCAGCACGCACGAGGCGGCGACGGTCTCGACCGTGGGCGCCTCGAAGCGGCTCACGTCGATGCACGACGCCGTGTCGCGCAGCGGCGGCCAGGCGTTGGGAATGCACGCGAGCGCCGAGACCCAGCTCTCGCTGCAGGACGACACGAGGTTGTCCTCCCATGGCGCGAATGCCTCGGCGATCTCGCGCAGCCGCACCGTGGGCGCGGCGGTCCGATCGTTGCGCGCGCATCCGGGGCCGGTCCCGAAGGCTGCGTCGAAGCCCGCGTCGTCGCTCGGACCGAAGAGTTGTTCGACCGCGGGGAACCCATGGGGAACCCCGGAGACCGCGCTCACGAACACCCGCTGCACGTCGCGGCCCAAGACGCGCTGCTTGTGCGCCTCGATCTCGTCCAGCTGGTCGATGAACGCGTCGAGGTCCCAGAGGCGATCGGACGCGGCGGGGTCGCACCACACGCCCTGCGGGGTGGTCTCGCATCGCGCGGCCGCGGCCCAACACGCCACCGAGCGGCGATGCTCCGCATCGGTGAGGGGCTCGGCCGCGCCCTCGGGCCGGGAGCAGTCGTCTTCGTCGCCGATGAAGACCACGACCAGGCCGGCGTCGTCCCGCAAGAACCCGGCGTTGGGATCGCCTGGCTGCAGCATGCGACGCAGTGCACCGGAGGCGGCGGCGATTGGAGCTTCGGACGCACACCCCGCCAAGCCGACCTGACCAATGCACGTCAGCGCCTCGGCGATTGGGATCTGCTCCGAGATGTTCCTGCGCCCCCGGTCTCGCTGAAGCCACGGGCGGGGCCGCAGCAGCGCATCCTCAGCCACCGCCGTGGGCACCGTGGAGATGCGTTGCCAGGAGCACGTCTGCGAGCACACGTCCCGCACGTCCGCGTCCGCAGACTCCGCGGAGCCCTGCGTGACGAAGTCGTCGAGGTGCTCGGTGCACGTTCGCAGCTGCAGCGCGCCGCCCGTGCCCGGCTCGCAGTCCGGGCCGGAGACATGCGTCGTGGTCACGGCGATGCGGTAGTCGAGCGCAGAGGGGTCGAGGTCGTAGATCATCCCGAAGTCCCGCAGGTTCGCGGCAAGCGCCTGCGCCTCGTCGCTCATCGACGGCGAGTCGTCGATGACGAGCAGGACGTCGACCTTGGCGGGGCCTTCGATGCACCGCGCGCCGGCCACCCACTGCAGCGACCGCTCCATCTCCACCTCGACCACCGGATGCGCGTTGCAACCGCTCAGGAGTACGAGTGCCAACGTCCCACGTCCCATCACGGGTCGTCATGCGAACGCAGTGCCAACGGCGAAGCGCCATCATCGTGGGCCCCAGCGTCGTCGCGTCGCCAACATCGTTGGCGGGCGACGCGGCGCTGCCCGTGCAGCCGTTGCGGATGGGACCTCGCCGGGGTAGACGTCGACCGTGACGCGGGCTGCAGTCGGCGAGCCCGGGCTCGGTGAGAGGGTGGGGCGGTTCCGGATCCTGGATGTCCTCAGCGCAGGGTGCGGCCCTCGATGCGGGGGCACCCTCAGCGTGTACAGGGCGCACGACGAGCATCACGATCGCGTCGTCGTGCTCGAGGTGCGCACCGGTGGCAGCAGCGATGCCCCCGAGCATCGTCGCTGGCACGACGAGGCGCGGAGGATGCAGCGCGTCCGTCACCCCAACGTCGTGCCGATCCTCGAGGTCGGCCGCGACAATCGAGACCCGTTCGTCGTGCTGCCCTTCGTGACCCGAGACGACCTGCAGATCGTGACGCAGCGGCGTCGGCTGTCGGTCACCGAGCGGATCGAGCTGTTCGCAGGAATTGCCCGAGGCCTGCACGCCGTGCACGCCGGCGGTCACGACCACCTCGGCTTCACGCCCCACAACGTTCTCATCGCGCCCGACACCCGACCGCTGCTGACGGCGTTCGGGGTGCCGCCCCGCGGCGCCGCAACCGATGACGCCACCCGAGCCCGCCGGGTCGAGGGGTCCCCTCGGTACATGTCCCCCGAGCAAATCTCCGGCGGCCCGCTCACGCCGGCGTCCGATCAGTTCAGCTTCGGCATCGCACTGTACGAGGCGCTCTTCTGTCGGCACCCCTTCGTCCACACCCACGCCGCCAGCTTGCACGCCGCCGTGCTCGGAGGGGCGGTGGTCCCCAGCAACGATCGAGGCGTGCCGGCGCGCGTTCATGCTGCGGTCCTGCGGTGCTTGCAGACCGACCCTGGGCAGCGGTTCGCGTCGATGCAGGAGGTCGCCGACGTCCTCCACACCGTCAGCAGCCCCACGAAGGTTCTCGTGGCCATGGGGCTGTGCACCGCCGTCGGTCTCGCGCTCGTCGCCTTTGCCTGACCCCCGCCTGACCCCCGATCGGGCGGTGTCTGGCGCGGGCCTCAGTCGCGGTCTTCGAAGTAGAGGAAGTCGACCAGGAAGGTGGCGGCGAGCACCAAGGCGCGGTGGTCTTGGGGCATGGCCGGGGAGAACTGCACGCCGAAGGTGTCGGCATCCGTGAACATCTCCCGCCCCAGACCGCCCCACTTCTTGGAAATCTGACCGACCTCTTGGCCGCCGACGACCACCTTGAAGGTCCATGGTCGAAAGACGGGGCCCTGAATCTGCGCCACGGCGTGGCCCTGTGCATCGACCACGTCGAACAGCCGCCCAAAGAACTTGAACCGCTGCTCGATCCGACCGATCAGGTTGCCGCGTGCGTCGGTCACGTGGAGCTCGGAGAAGAACCACGTCCACGGTCTGCGCAGCACCAGGCACGGCTGGCCGGTGGCGTCCAGCAGGTTCATCGTGAAGGGTCGCGCGTTCTTCAGGAACGTCCGGGTCAGGAGCGCTCCCGCGCCGTGCCCCACCTCGGCGGCGTAGAAGGCGGTCTGCCCGCCCGGCAGCTGCACCAAGTACCGGTTCTTGGTCTCGAAGTTGGTGAAGATCTCCAGCATCTCCTTGTGCTGGCAAACGACGAGGCTGGGCGTGGATGCGAGCACGGGCAAGTTCGACATCGCATCCACGGTATCAGGGGCGAGCGATGGCCGCCCAATGCTCGCTGGAGCGGGAGAGCCGCTGATCGTCGAAGCCGCCCCGAAGCCGGACCTGCGAAAACCCGGCGTCTCGCAGGTGACCCTCGAGCTGATGGCGCAGCAGGTATCGGTGTTCGATCGTGCCGTCGATCAGTCCACGGGGCGCGAGCGCATGGACGTGCCGATACGTGACGTCGATACGCTGCGTGTCGGGACTCCACCGGCTGCGCTCGAAGACGGTGTAGGGCTCTGCGTCGACATCGATCACCCCCAGCTCGGCCCAGTCGTCCTCACCGACGTCTTCGGGCTCGCTTCGAGCGTGGAACCCATCGGCGGCGTAGGCATCGAGCACGAACGCACCACCGGGTCGCAGATGTGCCCGGACCTGGGCAAAGCACGCGGCGAGATCCTCGTCCTCCAGCAAGCAGTACACGCCCGAGAAGGGCAGGATGATGCGATCGAAGCGGACGCCGAGCGCGAACGAGCGCATGTCGGCGTGGTGGAGCACGGCGCGCTCACCCAACCGGGACCGCGCGGCGGCGAGCAATCCTTCGTGCAGATCGAGCCCGTGTCGGTGCGGCACGTCGAGCTCGGCGAGCAGACGGCCGTCGCCGCAGCCAAGCTCGAGCACCGCGTCCGCTCCGGCGCAGGCTCGCTCGTAGAACGCCACGTCACCGGGGGTCCCGCGGTGCAGCGCGGCGTAGAATGAAGCCGGGTAGTCCAGTGGTGCGGCGTCCACACGGCGCAGGGTACGTCACTGACAGACGAGCAAGGCGCAGATCCCCAGGACGTTGCCGCCGACGCCCGCAGCGCAACAGCTGCCCTGCGGGTTGTTCTCGTCGAAGAGGCAGAAGTCGCCCTGGGTGCCGCAGGCGAGGAAGTCGCAGCCCGAGGTGTCGTGGGTGCACGAGGCGGTGCAGGCCAGCTGCCCCACGTCGAACCCGATCGACGTGCAGCTGGCTCCGCCGAGGTCGGTGCCATCGCAGGTCTCGCCGCCGTTGCGCGTTCCATCACCGCACGTGGGCAGCGGCGTGCAGGCGGCGGTGTCGTAGCCATCGCACTGCGGGTCGCAGGCGAGGGTCCCACCGCCGAAGCCCTGAGACTGGCAGGTCTCCCCGCCCAGGGCCGTCCCGTCGCACAGCTCGCTCGCTGCGAGCATGCCGTCCCCGCAGCTGCGGCAGCCGTCGGTCAGCAGGTTGCACTGGCCGTCGCAGACCAACACGCCCTCGGTGAAGCCGAAGTCCATGCAGCTCATCGCGCCGAGGTCCTTGCCGTCACAGCTCTCGGCGCCCTGCATGACGCCGTCACCGCAGACCGCCTCGCCGGTGGTGTTCGACGTCTGGGCGTCGCTTTCGCCCTGCTCACCTGTTGTCGAGTCGCTGATGCCGGTGGTCTCGATGGGCCCGGTGCCCAGGCTCGTCACGCCGGTCTCGCCCGCGGTGTTCGTCGCGTTGCTCGGCGTGGTGTTGGACCCGAAGGGGCTGCCTCCGCCGGGCGTCGGGTCGTCGCCCGTCGCGCAACCCATGCCGAGCGCCGACACGAACACAACCAGCCGCATGAAGTCCGACCCCCTCACGACTCCACAGATTAGCAGCCCGCGGTGAAACCGGGCACGACCGCTGGCGTGAGGCGGCATCGGGCGGCTATCATCGGGCGGTCGTGGGGGCATGGAGGAGAGCACGGGTATGGGCGTGTGCGTGCATCGGCGCGCTCGTGCTCGGCGCGTGCGCCGGCGGGGACCCCACGGATGCGGGCTTCTCGTTCGATGCCGGCCTTGGAGATGCGGACGACACCGCCACCACCCCCGACGCTCCGTGGTGGACCGAGGGACCCGAGCCGCCAGACACCACGAGCGGCCCGGGGACCACCTCGGCCGGAGAGGGGGATGAAACGCCCGGAGCGCCGCCGGACCTCGGCGCGTGCGATGGCCCCGAAGACTGCGTGCTCGACGGGACGACCTGCTACCTGCCCCAGGGCACGTGCTCCGCGGGCGCGTGTCAGTTCGAGACCAAGGCGGCCGGATCTGGATGCAACGACAGCGATCCGTGCACCGACGCCGACGCCTGCGACGGCTTCGGTCTGTGCCGCGGAACGGCCAAGCAGTGCGTCGGCGGCGAGTGCGTCATGGGCCAATGCACCCAGAGCGAGTGCGCCCAGGGCACGGCCGACTGCAACGCAGATGCCGTGGACGGTTGCGAGGTCACCTTGGGGACCAACGCCAACTGCGGCGGGTGCGGGGACTCCTGCAGCGCGGGCGAGAACGCAAGCGGGAGCTGCCAGGGGTCGAGCTGCGCGTTCTCGTGCGATGGCGGCTTCGGCAACTGCGACGAGAACTGGTCCAACGGCTGCGAGATTCCGCTGGGGGCCAACCAGTGCGACGTCAGCGGGCTCAACCCGGGCGGCTGCTGGACGTCGCACTGCGGAAGCTCGAACAACCCCGACGCCATCAACTTCGGCACCTGGTTCTGCTTCGACTGCACGACCTGCAATTCGCCTGCGGCCGGGCAGTGCCAGTGGTGCAACCACGACACCGGTCGGTGGTTCATGGCGGAGTCGTGCGGGTGCGGGGATTGGGAGGGGTTGGCGTGTTCACCCTGATGGCTCGCTGCGGGCCCCGGCGCTGAAGGGTCCGGCTCAGCCCGTCAGTCGGCCGATGCTCTCGAGGTCGCTGCGTGCGAGGGCGTCGTTGCCCGTCTGGTCGGGGTGGAACCCCGGTCGCAAACCCATTCGGCTCGCGGGAATCGAGCGGGCGGGGGTGGCACGATCGTTTCTCGCCCTGTCGAATCATGTTCAACAGCGTCTGGTGCCGCGCTGAACCATGGTCAATACTGCCGGTGCGCCGCCGTGAGCACCTCCCCTCGCACCCGCCTGCACACCGACGAGCGTCGGGCGCAGCTCCTGGAACTCGGCCTTCGCCTGTTCTCCACCCGCGCCTATGACGAGGTCTCGATCGACACGATCGCGGAGGAGGCCGGCGTCTCCAAGGGGCTGCTGTACCACTACTTCGGCGGCAAGCGGGCCTACTACCTGGCCGCGATCGAGCATGCGGCCGGCCAGCTGTTGACCTCGCTCGAGGCGGTCCCCTCGGCGGTGGTCGGCCCTGGGCGAGCGCGGGCGATGGTCTCGGCGTACCTGGACTTCGTCGAAGCCCAAGGAGCGGCCTACGGCACCCTGCTCAGCGGCGGCGTGGGAGCCGACCCCGAGGTGGCGCACGTGCTCGAGCGGTCCAGAACCGCGGTGGTCGGCCAGATCCTGCGCGACGTGGGGGTTGCGGCGCCGCGGCCGGTGTTCGAGCTCGCGGTGCGCCACTACATTTGCGGGGTCGAGGCGACGGTGCTGGATTGGCACGCGCGCCGCCACCTTCCGCGTGAGACGGTGCTGGCCTTCCTCGTCGCGCAGATCAGGGCTTCGCTGGAGGTCGCCTCGATGCTCGATCCCGCCGCGGGCGCCAAGCTCGACTGAAACACACCGGCTCAGACAGGCGGTGGAGCGGTCGACGACGCGCCACCGCACGTTCCCCTTGGGCTGCGCGCTCGAAGGCGGTACATGGGCCACGGGCGACGCGCATCGCCCCGAGGGCACGAACCCCCATGACCGATTCGACCGCCACCCCCAAAGTCCACCTGATCGATCACCCGCTGATCCTCCACAAGCTGTCGATCATGCGCCGCAAGGAGACGTCCACCCGGTCGTTCCGCGCCTTGCTCGAAGAGATCTCGATGCTGCTGGGCTACGAGCTGACGCGGGACCTCCCCATCGAGATGCAGGACATCGAGACGCCGATGGCCAAGATGAGCGCCCCGACGCTGCAGGGGAAGAAGGTCGTGATCATCTCGGTCCTGCGCGCTGGGACCGGGATGCTCGACGGCTTCCTCAAGGTGCTGCCCTCGGCGCGGGTCGGCCACATCGGTCTGTATCGGGATCCCAAGACGCTCAACCCGGTCGAGTACTTCTTCAAGGTCCCCAAGGAGATGTCCGACCGGGAGGCGATCGTGGTCGATCCGATGCTCGCGACCGGCAACTCGGCGGTCGCGGCGGTCGCGCGGATCAAGCAGACGGGTCCGAAGCAGGTCAAGTTCATGTGCCTGCTCGCGGCCCCCGAGGGCATCGCGAACTTTCACGCCCACCATCCCGACGTGCCGATCTACACGCCCGCGGTGGACGAACGCCTCGACGACAAGGGCTACATCATCCCCGGACTCGGGGACGCGGGCGACCGAACGTTCGGGACCAAGTAGGTCGAGGGTGGAGTTCGACCAGCTACGCACCTTGCTCGCCGTCTTGGAACACGGCGGCTTCACGCGGGCCGCGGATGCGCTGGGGTTGAGCCAGTCGACGGTCAGTTTCCACATCAAGGGCTTGGAGACGTCCTTGGGCACCCGCCTGCTCGATCGCGGCCGCGACGGCGTGCGACCGACAACCCACGGCACGACGCTGGCCCGGTACGCGACCCGCATGCTGGAGCTGCGTCGGCAAGCCACCGCCCGGTTGGGCGGGATCGACGATGGGACGATCGGACGCGTCGACGTCGCGGCGTCGACGATCCCCGGGGAGTATCTGCTGCCCGAGTTGCTCGCTCGCCTGCGCTCGACCCACCCAGGGGTCGACGTCACGGTGCACGTCGGCGACACCCGGCGGGCTCTGGGGGCGCTGCGTGAGGGCATCGTCGACATCGCGATCACCGGCTCGCCCAGCGGCGACCGCAAGATCGACGAAGTCGCGTTCGCGACCGACACCGTCGTGCTCGTCGGGCCGGAGGCGCCGCGGGACGCTCGAAGCACGCTGGTGGGCGTCTCGCTGGTGCTGCGCCGAGAGGGGTCGGGCACGCGGGCGGCCGTCGCAGAGGTCCTCGCGCGCGCGCTCGACGGTGGTGAGACCGGGCCCGTGGTCGAGGTGGGCTCGACGGAGGCCGCCAAGCGCTGCGTGCTCGCCGGGCTCGGCCTCGCGTTCATCTCGCGTCGCGCGATCGAGCACGAGCTCGCCGCCGGCAGCCTGCACGTTCACCCGCTGCCGGGGTTGCCGGCGGAGCGCACGTTCCTCGTCGCCACGCTTCGCGGGGTGACGCTGTCGCCAGGAGCCCAGGCGCTGCGTAGCCTGCTCTTGGACGAGCACGGCCCGTGTTAGGTTCGCGACCATGATCGTGCTCGGCGCCCGTGCTCTCGCCTTGTTCGCGTGTACAGGCTTGGCCGCGTGCACGGCGGAGCCGCGGGCCCAGCCTGCCGGGGCCGACCCAGTCGCAGCGTCTGCAGCATCCGCCGAGCCGACCCTCCCGCGGGTGTCCGAGCAGCCGCCGCCGGTCGATGGGGCGGACGCGGAACCGCCGGCCGATGCCGTCGCGGACGCCGTGCACGACTGGCCCATCCCCCAGCCCGAGCTGTCGCGCGTGCCGGCGGGCGCGGACGAGGTCGTGCTCGAGTCGGCGGGCGCGGAGCCACGACGCGCGCTGCGGTTGAGCCCGTCGGTCGGGGAGGCTCGGGAGGTGTCGCTGTCGATGAAGATGCGGGTCGCGATGACCCTGGGCACCCAGGCCATCGACCCCTCGGTGCTGCCGACGGTCGCGGTGAAGATGAAGGTGACGCCGGGTCCGGCCAAGGATGGCGCCACGCCGTATGCATTCGAGGTGATGTCCGCGACCCGCGAGCGCCTCGAGGGCGCCAGCGCGCGGCTCCTCGAGGCGGTCGACACGGCGGTCGAGGGCATGCGGCGCAGCGCAGGACGCCTGGTCTTCGACGCGCGCGGCCGCAGGCTCGCGGCGGAGTACGGGCTGCCGGACGTGCCGACGCCGGGCCTGCGTCCGTCGCTCGCAGGGTTTCAGCAGTCGTTCAGCCAGCTCTTCGTCGTCTTGCCCGAAGCGCCGGTCGGGACCGGGGCCAGGTGGGTGAGCACGACGCACTTCGAGATCAGCGGGATCCCGGTCGCTCAGCGCTCCACCTACGAACTCGTCGCTGCCCGGGGCGACACGCTGGCGCTGTCGGTCTCCTTCGAGCAGTTCGCCACCGGGGAGGCCGAAGCGCCCGCAGGTGTGGCTTTGGAGGACACGCAGTTCGGCGGGCGAGGCTCTGGAACCCTGACCATCGGGCTCGACTCCCCGTTCCCGACCGAGGCCTCGGCGGAGGCGCGCAGCCGAGTCCTGTCCAGCGTGACGATGGGCGGTCAGGCCCAGCCGGTGGAGATGGATCTGCTCTCGACCTTGGCGATCACGGCTGGGGCGGGCTGAGCGGCGGCGCAACGGACACCTGCGGAAAAGGTTCCCGGGTGGGACCATGTACGGCACACCGTGCTCCTACCGGTCGCGAATGTACGCTGGCGTCCCGAATTCTCAGTGCCGTAGCGATGTGTGGGCCATGACAGTTGATCGGGCGTCCGATAACCTGTCGCCGCCGTGCAACGTTCTCGTCTCACGACCGTCTTGATCTCGGCCGCGTGCCTTCTCGGGCTCGCCGCCGTCATCGGTGCCGTCAGCGTCGACGAGGACGCTCCGCATCGTAAACTGCTCGCCCCGACCATCGCCGCCCCGGCGGTCGCGTCGGCGGAGTCTGCCGCTGCACGCGGGCGCTCGCAGTCCGCGGCCGGGCCGTCGGTGCTGGCCTCCGACTCCGCGCGCTCGGCCTCGGCCACCAACCGGGCCGTGATCCGCCCGCTGGTCGAGTACCCGCGGCAAGACTTCGACCTCTCCGAGGTCCACTGGACCGCCCCCGAGCCGATGCGGGTCGCCGACCTGGCGTCCCAGTGGGGGATGTCCACCAAGCAGCTCCGTCGGCTCAATCCCTCGCTTCGCGGCAGGAATCGCGTCGCCCAAGGGGACAGCCTTCGCGTCTACGAGGCCGACCCCGAGTCGCCGCCCCGCAGCGTCGGTGCGCCCAACCAGGGCAAGCTGCGGCACGGGGTCCCGCTGCCCGAGGGGGACGCTTGGCGCCTGCGTGAGCGTCGGGTTCGCGTCTACGGCGGAACCGTGATGGTCGAGAGCTTGCTGCTCGCGTTCGAGGCCTATGCCGCGCAGTTCCCCGATGGTCCCGAGGTCCGCCTCGGGGACCTCTCGGACCGCAACGGGGGCCGCCTGCATCCGCACGCCTCGCACCGGACCGGGCGGGACGTCGACATCGGGTACATCCTCCATCCCGACCACCGCGGTGAGCGGTACTGGCAGAACGCCGACGAGGACAGCTTCGACGCGGAAAAGAACTGGTTCCTGATCAAGGCGCTGATCGAGACCGGCAACGTGCAGCAGGTCTTCATGAGCTCCCGGCTCCAGAAGCTCATCGTTCCGCTGGCGCGGCGAGAACTCTCGGCCGAGCAGATGGCGCAGTACTTCCGGCGCACGAACCCGGACCCGACCAGCCCGTCGCTGATCAAGCACTGGAAGGGGCACCTCGATCACATGCACGTGCGCTTCCGCTGCGAGCCCGGCAACGCGCACTGCGTCTCGAAGTCTCGCTGAAGCGGCGCGGCGTCAGTAGCCGCTGGGGACGCGGCCGTGCAGAAAGGTGACGGTGTTGGGGTGCCAGACGCGCGACCAGTAGGCATCGCGAGGCTCCTGGGGTGTGCCTGCACGCAGGCCTTCGGTGGTCGACCACGTGGGCCGCGCACCGGGCGCGAGCGAGTGCAGGCCGCTCTGCCAGTGGCCGATGATGTACGTATGCCCCGCGACGCGGCAGGCGAGTCGCTCGGTGAGGCGCTGCGCAAACTCCTGCCCCGGGACGCACCCCAGCGTCTCGCAGGTTCGAAACCACAGCAGGCTTCCGGCGTCGGGCAACAGGCGGTCCGCGATGCGATCCAAGTCCGGGGCCCAGCGGTGGTTCGGGCCGAGCGCGGAGGCGTCGAGGGCCTGCGCGTCCACCCGAGCCAGGCCCCACTTGCCGTGACCCCAGTACTGAATCTCGGAGATCGGCGCATCGCCGCCGACGCGACCCAGCCAGGCCAGCGCCTCGTCCCAGGACGTCACGCCCACCGCGTGGTCGATGCGTCCGAGCGCGCCGTAGAGGTACCGCCCCGCGCCCCATGCATGCGAAAGCCCAGGACGAAGCGGTCGACCCGTGCAGGTTCGATCGAAGACCAACAGCCGCAGTCCTTCAGCCAGAGGCCGACCCTCCTCGCACGCACAGCACCAGGCTCTCTCGATCGCGCGTGACCACGCGGCTGCGTCGGTCGTACCAGGCCAGCCGGGCGTCACCGAAGGTGTCGGCCGGCGTGGAGGACCAGTAGTACCCGCTCTCGGTCATGCTCGCCCCGCTCAAGGACATGAGTTCGCCGACCTCGGGCAGGCGCCACTTCGAGATCCCTTCGACATCGAGGCCCGAGCAGTGCTCCGCGGCAGCCTCCCAGCTCAGCGGCCCGGCGGTGTTGGAGACGAGCAGGACGTCGAGCGCCCGCACGGTCCGGGTACGCAAGGCCCGACCGACGCGGGTGCGCTGGTCTTCGCCAGGGACCTCCGGCGCACCGTCGGGTGCTTCGGGAACCTCGCCGCGCTGGGCCGGGTCATCGGGGTCCGCGGGGTCCTTGCGGACCGAGGCGTCGGCGCTGCCGGGCGCGTCGTCCTCGGATGCGCCGTCGGCTCGCGCCACCGCGTCGTCTTCGTCGGCGCTGTCGTCGTCGCCGTCCCCGGTGGCGGCGAAGGCGATGAGTGCGACCAACGCGATGGCGGCACCACCGATGCCGATCCACATCCAGGGCATCGCGCGAGGTTCGGCATCATCCGACGTCGCGGGCTCGGGTGGGGGCGCAAGCGGTGGTCTCGAGGGCCCTGCGCGCTCGCCGACGTCCAGACCCGCGGCGAGCAGCGCGTCGCGGCTGACGAGCGCCGTGTTGCCGGTTCGGATCGCCTCGAGCTGGGCGCGTCCGATGGCCGGGACGACCTGCGTGCTTCCGCTCCGGACCGGCGGCAGCGGCGAGCGCTGGTCCGCTTTGGGTTCGACGCGTGCCTCGGGCTCTGCCGGGCCGACGGAATCGGCCAGGTCCAGGTCCGCCAGGTCCGCCAAGTCCGCCAAGTCATCGGGCCGTATCAAAGGGCCGCTGACGGCGGTCTCGACCGGGACGGGCTCGGGCTGGATGGCGGGCTCGAGCGTGGCCGGAGGCTCCGGTTCCGGCTCGGGCAGCTCGGGCTCGGGCAGCTCGGGCTCGGGCAGCTCGGGCTCGGGCGCCGGGCGGCTCGGGCTCGGCCAGCTTGGCTGCGCTGGGTCGCGGGACCTTGGGGATGAGGGCTCGGGGCGGGGGCGGCGGCGGGCCCACGGTGGTGGTGGCGCTGGCCGAGCCCTGGGGCTTGCTCTGAGGCACGCCGAGCTGCGTCTTTCGAGCCAGACGCGGGGTTGACGTGGGCGTGGGCGCGGTCGCGGGGATCGTCGCGGGGATCTTGGGTGCGGTCATGCCCAAGCGCGTCCGGGCGCGAGCCGGGTCCGCCGGTGCACCGGTCCCGCTCGCCGACAGGCGCCGCAAGCTCGCGCCGATGCGCTCGCGCAGCTCCTTGGGCCGCGTCGAGGCGACGGTCAGGGTCCGGCCGAAGGGGACGTGATGGGCCAGGAGGACGTCGCGCAGCTCGTCGACCGCCCGGCGGCCCAGCGCCTTGGACCGACACAGCACGTACAGGCCCTCCCCCGCGAAGGACTCCACCGCGGGCGCGAGGGACTCGAGGTCGGACTCGATGCTGGCCAGGAGCGCGACGGCGTGGCCTTCGGCCTCGATCTCCGCCACCACGGGCTTGATGGTCTCGGCGTCCGCGCTCGCGCAGCAGATCACGACCGGACACCCTGCGCCCATCCCCCGTTGACCCGACATGCCCCGAAATTAGCATGGACCCGGCCGTCGGCTCGGACCTGCTCGCGTGCCCAGCATCGGGGCGGGAGCGCGGGAAACGGAACCGAGAGCAAGAGCACGAGCCTATGGACCGCCGTTGTGGTAAGTCGCCCCTCGAAGAGCGCAGTGATCTTGCGCTCCCAGACACCTCCAGGACAGACACGCATGGCTGCTTCCACAACCTCCTCGCGAGCGCCCGCCTGGTCCTCGACCATCGGTTTGAAGGTGGTGATGGCCCTCACCGGCATCGGGCTGGTCGGCTTCTTGGTCGGCCACATGGCAGGGCACCTCCAGATCTTCGCCGGGCGCGACGCGTACAACGCGTACGCCAAGTTCTTGCAGAGCCTCGGCGGGGCGCTGTGGCTCGTTCGCGCCGGGCTCCTCGGGCTGCTGGTGGCGCACGTCGTCTCGGCGATCAAGCTCAACGCACGCAATCAGGCAGCACGCCCGCACGCGTACGCGGTCAAGACCAACAAGGTCACCAAGCCGTGGGCCCTGTCGATGGTCTACACCGGCTTCACCATCCTGGCGTTCATCGGCTACCACCTGGCCCACTTCACGCTGAACGTGATCCACACGAGGATCACCACGTACGGCCCCGCGGACGATCCGATCCGCGACGTCTACGGCGCGTACGTCACCGACTTCCAGAATCCGATCATCTTCGGGCTGTACGCGGTGGCGATGCTGGGCATTGGCATGCACCTGGCCCACGCGGTCAGCAGCATGTTCCGCACGCTCGGCGTCATGCGCGGCAAATACCGCGAGCCCCTCTCCAAAGTGGGCCCTGTGGTGGGCGTTGCCACGGCCATTGGATTTATCATCCCTCCTGCTGCATGCCTCCTTGGCATCGTGACGGTCTGAGCCGCCCGAAGAGGAGCGACGACGTATGAAACTCGACTCGAAAGTCCCCTCCGGTCCCATCGAGCAGCGGTGGGACAAGCACCGCTTCGACATGAAGCTGGTCAACCCCGCCAACAAGCGGAAGTTCAAGATCCTCGTGATCGGCAGCGGCCTCGCCGGCGGTTCTGCCGCCGCGACGCTCGCCGAGCTCGGCTATGACGTGCACTGCTTCTGCGTGCAGGACAGTCCCCGGCGAGCGCACTCGATCGCGGCGCAGGGCGGCATCAACGCGGCGAAGAACTACCAGAACGACGGCGACAGCGTGTACCGGCTGTTCTACGACACGGTCAAGGGCGGCGACTTCCGCTCCCGTGAGTCGAACGTCTACCGCCTGTCCCAAGTCTCGGCGAACATCATCGACCAGTGCGTCGCGCAGGGCGTCCCGTTCGCCCGCGAGTACGGCGGCTTGCTCGCCAACCGATCCTTCGGCGGCGCGCAGGTCTCTCGCACCTTCTACGCCCGCGGCCAGACCGGCCAGCAGCTCCTGCTGGGCGCCTACTCGGCGCTCAACAGGATGATCTCCGAGGGCAAGGTCAAGATGCACACGCGCACCGAGATGCTCGACCTCGTGCTGGTCGACGGCCACGCGCGCGGCATCATCACGCGTGACCTGGTGACCGGTGAGATCAAGCGCTGGGCCGCCGATGCGGTGGTTCTGGCGTCGGGCGGGTACGGCAACGTCTTCTACCTCTCGACCAACGCCAAGAACTCCAACGTCACGGCGGCCTTCCGCGCCTACAAGCGGGGCGCTGGCTTTGCCAACCCTTGCTTCACGCAGATCCACCCCACGTGCATCCCGGTCAGCGGCGGCTTCCAGTCGAAGCTGACCCTGATGTCCGAGTCGTTGCGCAACGACGGCCGGGTCTGGGTGCCGCGGGACAAGTCGGAAGCGACGAAGGACCCGACCACGATTCCCGAGAAGGACCGCTACTACTACCTCGAGGAGCGCTACCCGAGCTTCGGCAACCTGGTCCCGCGCGACGTCGCGTCGCGTGCGGCCAAGAAGGTCTGCGACGAGGGGTACGGCGTCGCCCAGCACGAGGTCGACGGTCAGCGCAACGCGGTCTACCTCGACTTCAGCCAAGCCATCGAGCGCGATGGCAAGGAGGCCATCGCCGACCGCTACGGCAACCTCTTCGAGATGTACGAGCGCATCACGGGGGAGAGCCCCTACAAGACGCCGATGCGCATCTTCCCCGCCGTGCACTACACGATGGGCGGCCTGTGGGTGGACTACAACCTGATGAGCAACGTGCCGGGTCTGCACGTCCTGGGTGAGGCCAACTTCTCCGACCACGGGGCCAACCGCCTGGGTGCCAGCGCGCTCATGCAGGGCTTGGCCGACGGGTACTTCGTCATCCCGTACACGATCGGCAACTACCTGGCCACGGAGCACCAAGGTCCGGTCACCGAGAGTCACCCTGCGTTCGACACTGCCGAGACCGAAGTCCGCGCCAAGACCCAAAAGCTCCTGTCGCTGTCAGGGACGACCCCTGTGGGCGAGCTGCATCGCCAGCTCGGCAAGATCATGTGGGACCACTGCGGCATGGCCCGCAACGCCGAGGGCCTCAATAAGGCGCTCGAGCTCATCCCCGAGCTTCGCGAGCGCTTCTGGGCCGAGGCCACGGTTCCAGGCAGCTCTGAGCAGCTCAACCCATGGCTCGAGTATGCGGGCCGGGTCGCGGACTTCATGGAGTTCGGCGAGATGATGGTGCGGGACGCGCTCAACCGCGACGAATCCTGCGGAGGACACTTCCGGGAGGAGCACCAGACCGAAGAGGGCGAGGCCGTCCGGCGCGACGACGAGTTCGCCCACGCCTCCGTGTGGGAGTACCAAGGCGACGGCGAAGCGCCGAAGCTTCACAAAGAACCGATGAAGTTCGAATACGTCAAGCTGACCACGCGCAGCTACAAGTGACGTTCAGCCGAAACGCGCGAGGGAGTCATCCAATGAAGATCAAACTCAACGTTTGGCGACAGTCCGGCCCCAAGGATTCGGGCGGCCTCAAGTCGTACGACATCGAGGTGACCGAGCACATGTCGTTCCTCGAGATGTTCGACGTGCTCAACGAGAAGCTCCTGCGGAACCCCGACAGCTACCCCGAAGGCCCCGTGGCGTTCGACCATGACTGTCGCGAGGGGATCTGCGGGACGTGCTCGATGGTGATCGACGGTGTGCCCCATGGTCCCAATGGGGCCACGACAACCTGCCAGCTGCACATGCGCAGCTACAAGGACGGCGACGAGATCACGGTCGAGCCGTTCCGCGCCCAGGCGTTTCCGGTCATTCGCGACCTCGTGGTCGACCGCAGCGCCTTCGACCGGATTCAGCACGCCGGGGGCTACATCAGCGTCCGCACCGGTTCGGCGCCCGACGCCAACGCGCTGCCGATCGGCAAGGCCGACGCGGACGAGGCGTTCGACTACGCCGCATGCATCGGCTGCGGTGCCTGCGTCGCCGCCTGCCCCAACGCGTCGGCGATGCTGTTCGTCGGCGCCAAGATCGCCCACCTCGCCAAGCTGCCCCAAGGCGAGGTCGAGCGACACGGCCGGGTGCTCAACATGGTCGACATCATGGACGCCGAAGGCTTCGGCGGCTGCACCAACCACGGGGAGTGCGAGGCCGCGTGCCCCAAGTCGATCAGCCTCGACGCCATCGCCATCCTCAACACCGAGCTGAGCCGCGCCTCGGTCTCCTCGGCCAAGTGAGCACGAGCGGCTGAGCGGTGAGGGCGGGCCCGGTCGCGGGCTCGCCCTTGTTCGTGCCCATCATCGCAGTCGTGTGCGGGACCCGTGTGTGGGACCCGTGTGCGCGACCGAGTATCGCGGGTGGGTTCAGGTGCCGGGCGACTCGACCCAGCCGTAGTGCAGGGCGCCCCCGTCGCGCTCCAGTACGAGCGAGGGGCGCCCCGAGGTGGTGGTGAGGTACGCGGTGGACTGCGGGCGGTCCTTGAAGAAGAACGTTCGCGGGCCGGTCGGGTGCATGCGCTTGAGCGGGCGGCCGTCGATGAGGAGCCGAAGGCCGTCTTCGGGCGCGAACTGGGTCTGCACGGACGCGAGCGCGCGCGCGGTGTCGTCATCGACGGTCTCCTCCACCAGCCGCAGATCGGAGGGCCGCAGGGCCCACGTTCCGGCGAAGGGAGCCAAGGCCCGGGCGTCCACCGGGACGGCGCGGGCCTCCTCTCGGACGGGGACGGCGACTTCGTACGCCAGCTCGGCCGCTGCTTGGGCGATCTCCGAGCCCGGCGCGACCTCGGAGTTGGCCAGATGCAGCACGACGAGCCCGTCCTCGGGCACGAGGACCACGCCGTGTTCATGCCCATCGAAGCGACCCACCCAGGCCAGGGCGTCGCGGCCGCCCACCGTGGTGGCGGCGAAGCCGTACGCACGCTGCAGGTCGTTGTCGCCCAAGGCCCGACGCGTCAGCTCGGTCCCGAAGTGTCCCTGCAGCATCGCCGCGTAGAGCCGCCCGAGGTCGGCGGGCGTCGAGCTCCAGCCGCCGGCGGCACCCATCGAGCGAGGGTCGGCCTCGACGACCGGTTCGAGGTACTCGTCTTCGTTGAACGAGAGCCCGACCGACGCGCCCTCGACCCTGCCGTAGTGGGTGTCCTTCATCCCCAGCGGCACCAAGACGCTCGCCCGCACCGCATCGGCGTAGGGCTGTTCGGTCACGCGCTCGATCAGCAGGCCGAGCACGGCGGTGTTCGAGAGGCTTGGAGCGAAGTCGCTGCCAGGCTCGAACTCGAGCGATTGACCCGCGAGCGAAGCGACGAGGGACGCGTGGGGGACGGGGTTGCGCTTGTAGATGCGCTCGAAGAGCAGAGTCTCGGTGAAGTTGTGCAGCCCGCTGGTCATCGTCAGCAGGTGCTCGATGGTGATGGCGTGGGCAAGCTCGGCATCGGGCAGGTGCTTGGCCACCGGATCGTCGAGCTGCACGCTGCCCTCGCGCACCAGCGCGAGCGTCGCGGCGACGGTGAGATGGACCGACAGCGTGCCGATCTCGAAGGTATCGCTGGGCGTGTGGGGCGCTTGCTGGGCCAGGTCCCGCAGGCCCCAGGACTGTAGGTACAGCGGCGCTCCCTCGGCGAAGACCGCGGTCGTGCCGTGCACGCGGAAGGTGGGCCAGTACTGGCCCCACCCGTGGATGTACGTGCGGTACTGGTCGTCGAACCCCTCGGGAAGCGTAAACCCCTCGGGGGCCGCCGCAGCGTCGACGACAGGCGGGGCGGGGCGCGGCTCGGTGGTGCAGCCCGGCGACAGCAAGAGGGCGGTCGCGGCGATGATGGATCGGACGAGCACGGACACGGGAGTCACAGGGCGGGGTGCGCAAGGTTCCCCGGCATCCACACCGACACCGCCCGGTGGCCCGCGGGTTCAACAAAAAGTGGGCGGTCAGGCGCTCCAGGGGCCGCCGCGACCCCGAAGCGTCACGTTGCACGCCCGTGGAGTCGAGGGCCGCCACACCGCGGTCGCGCTGCGCAGCAAGAGTGACTAGAAGCGGCCAGTCAACGACAGGCCGCTGTACCGAGGCGAGAGCTGCGGCACCACGCGGACCTGAACCGGGGATCCGAGCTTCCGCTTCTGCTCCCGGTGCGCCAGGCCGTAGGAGAGCAGACCCGAACCTGCGGAGGCCAGCGCGAAGCTGGTCTGCAGCCCTGCAAAGTAGCCGACTGCACAACCCTTTCCCCCGCAGTTCTGAAGGAACGAGAACAGCCCAATCCTCAGGATCACCCAACCCGCTGCCCCGACGCCCAGGGCCGCGGCGCCGCCCGTGACGAACAGATCCGTGTTTCGAGACTCGGTGCCGTCGATGGCCTCCTGGGTCGCGTCGTATCTCGCACGGGAGATCCCCGCCGGAATTGCCAGTCCCAGCGCGGTGCCGTTCGCAGCCCACCTGACCCCGGTCAGGTAGATCACCGTCTCCAGTCGATCGAGGCAAGACCCCAGATTGCCGCAGTCGCTCGAGATGAGTCCGATCGTGCCCAATGACATCGACCACCCCAAAGCGCCGGTCGCAATCGAGCCGATCATGAGACCACGCCCGTTCCGGGTGGGAAGGCGAAGTTCAGGCTCCCCGCTGGGGACGGGAGCCGGATCCGAGGCGACCGGGAGTGGCGCGGGAGCGGGCTCCACAGGCACTGGCGCTGTGGTCACGACCTCGGGGACCGGCGGCTGCGCGTCGTCGGATGCGGGCTGCGGAGGAGGTGCGGGCTCGGGATCCTGCGGGGCTGGCACCTCGGCCGGTGCGGGGACGTCCGGCCGAGGAACGGCTTTGGGCCGCTGGATCTCCGGCCCCGACGGACCGGCCTGTGGTGAAGGCGTGGTGGCGGAGGTGGGCTGAGGCGGCTGGGCTGCGCCTGCCTCCGCCTGAAGCAACGCGAACAATCCAAGCGTGACAACCAAGCTCATGCCACCAAAATAGCATCCTGGAAGGAATCCACGGATTGACCCCTGCCACCGCGTCCTACGTTCCGGCCAACCGGTCCCGTGTCGGCGGTGTCTCGTACACTGCGGTCATGCTGCCTCTTCGTCGAGCTCGCGCGTCGCTGGTGGGCCTGATGGTCACCGCGGGGTGTGCGTCCGCTTCCTCGCCGCCCCCCGAGCCGCCGGCTGCGATCGAGGCACCTCCGTCCACCCAGCCCGCGGGGGACCCCGAGGCACCCCGCTACAAGCCCAGCACCTCCAGCCCCGAGCCGGTCGACATCACGACCAACGCCTACGGGGCCTACGCCGCGGCTCCCGATGCGCCCGAGATCGGAGACACGGTCGAGGACTTCACGCTTCCGCTCATCGACGGCGGCACGTTCGATCTGGCGCAAGCGCGCGCGGCCGGACCGGTCTTGGTGATGTTCTACCGGGGACACTGGTGACCGGCCTGCAACACGCAGCTCGGCGAGCTGCAATCAGCCATGGATGCCTTCGATGCCCGCGGGGTGACGGTGCTCGCGGTGAGCGTCGATCCCCCCGAGGTCGCCCTGCCGTGGGTGACCGACAAGGGCTTCACCTTTCCCGTCGCCAGCGATCCCGACCTCGCGGTCATCAGAGCCTGGGGCCTGGAGAACGAAGACGTCGGTGACCTCGCCCTGCACGCGGTCTACCTGCTCGACGGCGATGGCACGATCTTCTACCGCAAGGTCGCGCGGCGGCGCGCCTACCCGCCCGAGTTCCTCGACGCCATCGACCATCACGCCCGAAGAAAAGGGGGCGACGACGGCTAACGCTCTGCCGTCTCGTTCGTCTTGGGAGGCGTGAGGGTGGCCAGCGAGTTTGAGGAAGGCGCCTCCAGGGCTAGAGGCCTGGGTGGACGCGGCGCGCAGAGGCGACCGGCGGGCGCGACCGGCCGCGTGAGACGCGCGACCGCTCAGAGCCCCTGGCGCTCGACGGCGCTGGGCAACTGTGTCGCCGCGGAGCTGTCCACGGCCAAGTTCCCGCACTTCACGAAGGCGTCGCTCTCGGTGCTGTACCCGTTCACCTTCGATCCGCCCGCGCCGTAGCATCACCGTCTGGTCGAAGGGGGTCGTGCAGTCGGGTGTCGCTGACCCTTCGACGCCGCCGGGTCGCGTAGACACGTCCGGCACCCGGTGGTAGGTCGGTTTGGTGTCCACCAAGGGCCCGCCTGCGTGGCTGTATCTGCTGCTGGCCACGCTGGCGGTGGTGGGCGCTTGGATCTTGGCCTGGGACGGGACGCCCCAGCGCGAGCCGGCCCCCGCCTCCGAGGACACGCCGCCGGCGCGCAGCGAACCCGAGCCGCGCGCGGGCTGGGCACCGCGGCCCCTGCCAGCCCAGGCCGGCGCGGTCGAGCCTGGGTGCTCGCCTCAAGACGAGACGCTGTGCATACGCGGAGACGCCTGGTGGCTCGACAGCTGCGGGAACCCGCACGAAAAGGCCGAAGAGTGCGGTCCGGCGCTGTGCGAGGACGGCATGTGCGTCGGGCCCGACCCGGCGTGTGTGCGGGTCGGTGCAGGCCGGTGCGAGGACGGGGTCGCGATCGGCTGCGCCGCGGGCCGCGTCTACCGGCGCGACTGTGAGGCGGATGGACGCCAGTGCGTGCAAACCGAGGAAGGACCCGCCTGTCGCAACGGCGATGGCGTCCCCTGTCCGCTCGGGGCAGAACCTCGATGCGACGGCGAAACGCTGGTCTCGTGCGTCGATGGCCTGCAGCAGCGTCTCGAATGCGCGAGCGTGGGTGCGAGCTGCCTGCCGCTTCGGGGTGGCCGCGCCGACGCGTGTGTCCGCCGCGGCGGCCCCTCGTCCCGGCCGGGGTGTTCGGCGTGTGGCTGTGAGCCCCAGCCCGAGGCCGACGAGCTGTGCAACGGTCGCGACGACGATGGCGACGGCTTCATCGACGAAGGGGTGGAGTGCGGGCTGGTCGACCTCGTCGCGGTCGTCGTCGCCGACGGCTCGGGCAACACCGACTACAGCGACGACGACCTCGCGGCCGAGCTCCAGCGCATCAACCGATTCTTCGCGCGTGACGACGACCTGGGGCTTCAGTTCCGCTGGGCCGACACGCTCTACCTCGACGCCGAGCAGTGGCTCGAGGTCGACGACGCCGAGCTGCAGGCCGTGCTGACCGGCACCGCCCACATCCGAGAGCGGGAAGCCTTCTTCATCCCCATCGTGTTCACGCGGTCGCTGCTGGTCGACGATGTGCCGCGTCCAGGACTCGCCACGCCCCCCAACGGGACGTGCGGCGGCGTCCGCCGGGTGCCGGGACGGCAGCCGCTGGTCGGGGGCGTCATCATTGCCAAGCAGCGCTGGGAGAGCACCGTCGCGCACGAGATCGGGCACTACCTCGGGCTGTGCCACACGCACGCGCCCACGGTGGACGCGCTCGCGCAGCTCGACGAGCGCGGTGAGCCCTGCGAGCCCCCCTGCGCGCTCGAAGGCGACGGCGTCTGCGACACGGTCCTCGATCCCGGGCCCGTGGCGTGCGTGGTCGGGCTCGAGTGCGGCCTCGACTGCGGAAGCGTCGACGCACCCGACGCGACCAACGTCATGGGCTACTACCCCGAGTGCAGGTTCGGGTTCACCGCAGAGCAGGCCGCGCTCGTGCGCCAGGGCCTCGCGCTTCGCCGGGGCTGGTATCCGTGCGTGTTCGAGGCGTGCGAATGCCGTCCGGCGCAGGGCGACTGCCCCGAGGGCATGACCTGCTCGCCGTACGGGAGCGATCAGGGCGACCGCTGGCAGTGCCGGCTCGACGGGCCGACGCCCCCGGGGGCACCGTGCAGCACCCCCGACGCGTGTGCGGGCGGCCTGTGCGTCCACCAAGAGGATGGTTCGGCGACGTGCGCCCGGCTGTGTGACGCGCAGACCCGCGGCTGCCAGTGCGCGCCGCTCCCGGGCATCGAGGTCCCGCTGTGCGTGGACGACCTCGACGCCGGCCCTTGAGGGCCCGCGTGGTGCGTACAGCGAGGCCTACAGCGAGGACCGCAGCACGTTGGCCGCGTACTGGGTCTGGCTTTGTGCCGACACGGTGATGATGTCGAGGGTCCCATTGCCGTCGATGTCCACGACGACCGTGTTCCACGCCGGGATACCGCGGCCCTCGACCCCCGTGGGCACGGCGGTGAGCTCATAGGACACGCCGCCCTCGAAGGTGGGTCCCAAGCCGATGTTGAGGATGGTGCGGTCGGTTCGGCGCAGGGCGATGTCGGGTACGCCGTCTCCATCGAAGTCGGTGACGGCGTAGCCGGTGACGCGCTCACCCGCGTCGATGACCGGCCCGGTCTGCAGCCCGCCGGCGCCGTCCTGGTTGAAGACCCGGAGGGTGGACCCGTAGCTGTTCTCGTTGGGGTCGCCGGTGCTCGTCAGCATCAGATCCCCGCGCCCATCGGCGTCGACGTCTTCGATGCGCGCGGACGACGGGTCCAGACCGGTCCCCAGCTCCAGCGTGGAGGTGGCGGCGAAGCTCGAGCCGTCGTTGGTCAACACGATGACCTCGAGCCCGCCGTCTCCCTCGCGCACGACGAGGAGTTCATCGAGACCATCTCCGGTCGTGTCGGTGCCCAGGACCGTCCACGGACCCGCCGGGGCACCCTGGGTCGCCACGTTCGCCGGGGTGCCGCAGTCTTGCGGCGAGCAGGCGTGAAGCTCCAGCGCGTCGAGGCTCGTGTCGCTGGGCGCAAAGACCAGGTCGACCTCGCCGTCTCCATCGAAGTCTCCAAACCACGGGCCCGCCGGAGGGGAGTCGGTGGGCTCGTAGAATCGTCGAAGCTCGCCCTGGGTCAACCACCAGGCGTCGACCTGGACGCTGCCCAGCGCCCCGTAGGTCCCCTGCATGAACGCCGAGTGCACGGCGGTGGCGTTCGAGCCCATCGCTCGGGGCCGCGAGAAGGCGACGACGCTGTCGTTGGCCACCGGCGTGGCCGCGTAGGGGAGGGCGGTCGGCGCGGAGAACACCCCACCGTCGTTGGTGAGGATGACGATCTCGTCGGCTTCGTCGGGGCCCGTCTCCTCGCTGCGCGCCAGCATGTCGACGTCTCCGTCCTGATCGAAGTCGCCGAAGACGACCAGCGCGGACGGCAGCGGGATGACCTGCTCAGCGAGACACGGCCCGTCTCCTTCCTGGACGATGCAGTCTTCGGGATCGATCCCAGTGGTGGGCGGCGCGTCCGTGGTGGAGCTTGCGTCGGCGCCGCTGCTGGAGAGCGTGGCGCTGCCCTCACCGGGCTCGCTCGAGGAATCTGTCTCGCCGGACCCCGACTGCGCCGAGGACCCGTCATCGCCGCAGCCGAGCAGCAGTGTACCGAGCGTGGCGACGAGGCGGGTCCGACGGAGCATCGCTGTCACTTTATCAGCCCGGCCTGCGGGGCGGGCGTCGGATCGAGGCGCTCGCGCAGCCTTCGCGTGCTGGCGCGCCGGGTCGCGCCCCGGGACGCTAGAACCAGGCCGAGAACCCGACGTTCGCGGCCAGGTTGATGAGGTCGCCGTTCTTGGAGAAGTCCTCGTCGGTGGTCATGTTGCCGATCTCCTCCCGCGTCTTGCTGTGCGGCGCCAAGTAGTCGAAGTTGAGCCCGAGATCGACGGAGAAGGCGTCCACGATGAAGATGTGCGCGCCGCCGCCAAGGCCGACGGCGGGGTAGATGACGTTGGTCGTAGTGCGGGATTCCGGATCCGACTCGATCACCGAGCTGAAGGTCGAGCCGCCGAAGCCGAAGCGCCCCTCGAGGTAGGGGCGGGCGCGGCTTCCCTGCATGAAGATATATCGGAAGTAGGGAATGAGCTGCCCGCCCACGGTCGTGTCGCGGCTTTCGGCTGGCCCCGTGCCGGGGTCCTCCTCGCCGCCCCGACTGCTGAGGTTGAACGCCACCTTCGCGCCGACGACAGCGTTGCCGTCCAAGAAGACGTAGCCCAAGCCCAGGGACCACGTCGGCAGGGCGATGGTCGCGTCCACGCCGTTGACCCGACCGATGCCGAAGCCGATCGTGTTGTCGTTGCGACCGTTGCCATCGGGGTTGAAGTGCGTGAACGAGAGCACGTCGAGGTCTCCATGAAACCGGAACCGCTTGCTCTGGTTGCTCGGCGCGGCGGCCGAGGCGTCTGCGCTGGCCAAGGCCAAGCCGGCGAGGAGAAGGCACGGGAGACCGATGGTTTGCAGCAGGCGCTTCGTTTGCATCGGCAGACCCTACGAGCGGCGGAGGGGTGGTTCAACGCGAACGGTGTGCGGCCCACCACACTCAGGCCCCGCGGCCGCCGGCTGGGTCGGGCAGATTGCCCCCTTTACAAGCGCGTTGGCGGCGGACGACACTGGTCGCGTTCCGGGGTGGAGCGAACGAGATGGCAGGACTGCGGAACTTCAAGGAGATGTGGGATGCCTATCCGAACCCGGGCGGAACCGCGGCGGCGGCCAAGGCCACGATCGGTGGAGGCGTCGACCAGGCCTGGATTCGCAACACGTGCGTGGTTCGGGTGAGCCGGTCCCTCAACGCCGCTGGGTATCCGATCCCCGACGACAGCCGGGATGGCCTTGCGACCGTCGCCGGCGGTGACGGCATGCAGTACGCGCTGCGCGTGCACGAGTTTCGCGCCTACCTCGAGCGAACCTATGGTGCTCCGCAACGATCGCACACCTATCCCTCCGCAGACGGGGGTCCGGTGCCCGATGCATTCGTCGGCGCCCGCGGCATCGTGGTGTTCGACGTGGACAGCTGGAGCGACGCCACGGGACACGTCGATCTGTGGAACCGAGACCGCTGTCGGCATGCGGAGTACTTCGACGTGGCGAACAAGGTCATGCTGTGGGAGGTCGACGACGGCCCGGCCGGGCCGCGCCTGTCGGACTCGGTCGGAAGTCGAGGGCGCAACCTCGCCGCCGACGTTCGCCTGGTGCAGACGCTGCTCACCGACCGCGGCGTCGACCCTGGCCCGGTCGACGGCGTGATCGGCCGCAAGACCATCGCAGCGATCCGCGAGTTCCAGCGCCCCTTCATGCGTCGGCCCGACGGGCGGGTCGACCCCAGCGGGCGCACCTTTCGCGAGCTATTGGGACTCTGAAGCCGCGGCCGAATCCGCGGCCGATTGGGGGCCCGTCCCGGTGAGTTCGTGGACGACGCTCATCGGCTCGCCCGTCCCGCCGTGGCGGGTCGCGATCAGCTCGGCGACGACGCTGACTGCGATCTCCGCCGGCGTGCGTCCACCCAGCGCCAGGCCGATCGGCGCCCGCAGACGGGAGAGATCGGGGGTGGGGCGGCCCAGCGCGGTCTCGCGACGGACGACCCTGCCCACGATCGCGTGCACCTTGCGACGGGATCCGATCATGCCGATGTAGCCGTGTGGCCTGCCGAGCAGATGCGCCAGCGCGCGTTCGTCCCGAGCGTGATCATGGGTCATGATCAGAATGTAGTCTTTGGGGCCGAGGTCCGGGATCGCGACCTGCAGCTCGTCCACGTCGTAGGGGGCCGTGTCCATCTCGCCGAAGGCGGGGTGCTCGAGCAGCGTCTCGCGCTCATCGAGCACGGTGAGCCGAAAGTCGGCGGCGGCGGCGAGCGGTGCGAGGACCTGGGCGACGTGTCCCGCGCCGACGATGAAGAGCCTGGGTTGCGGTTGCAGGTACTCCACGAAGACCTCCATGGCGCCGCCGCAGCACATGGCCAGATCCCGCACCAGGTGCGCCTGAACCTGTTGGGATCGACCCTCTCGAATCGCGGTCTCGCATGCTGCGATGACCTGCGCCTCGATCGCGCCGCCGCCGACGGTTCCAACCTGGGTGCCGTCTTCGTGCAGCAAGAGCTTCGCACCCACCCGCTGCGGCGCCGAGCCGGTCCGTCCGGTGACGGTCGCCATCGCGGCGCGGCCCCGTCGCCCTTCGAGCACGTCCAACAGCTCGCCGGCCATCGCGGCCGCGGACACGTTCCCGCGCAGAGGGGACGGAGGCATGGCCGGAGTCTACCCCCAGCGGGGCGGCCATGCCTGGTAGGGTCCCGCCGATGATCTCGCGCACCTGCATCCTGGGTGTCCTCGCGTTGGGCGCGTGCGCGCAGCCCGAAGAGCCGGGTGTGTGCGAGGCGCGGCCGCTGGGGAGACTGGGGATCCTGGTCGCCTATCGGGGTGTGGACGCCCCGCTGCGCGATGGTGACGCGCTCGCGGTGTTCGAGCCGCCGCAGGGCGGCATCGCCACCGAACTCGACGTGACGATCGAGGGGGCCGGCTTCGAGGTCCTGGAGACGCTGCAGATCGACGTGTTTGGGGAGCGTGGGCAGACGCTCTCGACGAACACCTACGTGGGGTCGCTGCTGCCGTTTCGATGCATCCGCGAGGGCGTGGTCGAGGTCGGCAACATCCCGGTCGCCTTCGATGACGCCCTGACGCTCGAAGCGCTGGACATGAAAGACGCCGAGCTCGTGGTCACCGTCGTTCGGACCGACGGGCAGACGAGCGACGCGGGGGCGTCGGTGATGCTCGAGGCGGCCTCGTACTGAGCCAGTCTCGCAGGGTCGTGGGGGCAGACCAGGGCACGGGCAGCGGCGCACCGGTCTCCAGCGCCGCTTCGATGGCGCCGGCGACCGCGATTGGATCGGAGGGCTCGACGATGACCACGCTCGTGGGCGAGAGGATTCCGGTCGAGGCGGAGGTGCCGACGACCGGGATGCCCGCCGCGAGCGCGCGCGCGACGGGGGCCGGGGTGGACTCGAGCGGGCTGAGGCTGAGCACCACGCCGATGCCCTCCACGTCGTCGCTTCGATGCACCCGCAGCCGAGGATGCTGCAGCAGCCCGGTGGGCTCGCTGCAGGGGCCGGGCAAGACCCGCACCGTCCGATGGGGCAGCGCCTCGAGCAGCGCCGGTAGGTAGACGGACCCGCTGCGGGCCAACGGGGGGCCCGCGAAGAGGACGTCGCGTCCGGACGAGGCCGGTGAGGGCGGCGGCGATGCGCAGGGAAGCTCGACCCGCACCGTGCCCGCCCCGACCCGGTGCCACGCGACGCGGCCGCGGACGGCGATGGCGTCGGCCTGCCAGCGCTCGGCACGTTGACGGGCGTGGGCCCTCGCGCTCGGTCGATGGTTGCGAAGGAAGTGCGCCTGGGGGTGTTGGCGGGCCAAGGCGTCGAGCCCATCGACCAGCGTGTCGAAGTCCGGGAGATCCTCGATCAGCAGCGTCGTCGCACCGACCTGCGCGGCGGCGGCAAACGTGCGTCGTGCGGCGAGGCTCGGCGCGACCACGAGCTCGGGCGCTCGGGCGCGTCGGTGGATGGCCGCGGCGGCGGCGAAGTCTGCCAGGGCGCGCAGACGGGTCCGATTGGCCAAGGTCCGGGCGGTGCGTCCGCGGGCCCACGCGCGGGCGACCAGCTCAGCGGCGGTGAACCATGGCGCGTTTCGGGCCGAGGGCAGCGCGGCCCGATTGCGCCGCCGCACGTAGCCGACGCTGCTGCCGATCTCCGACAACACCGCCGGGGGCAGGACCCAGGGTGCGAACACCTCGACGCGACCGGCGTGCTGCAGCGCGGCGAGCATCGGTCCCAGCCAATCGGTGGGCTCGGGGACGACGAGGAGCGCGTAGGCCTCAGTCGCGCCCGCGGTGGCGGCCACAGTCGGTCTCCTGGCACGAGTGGCAGTTGCGCGTGGGGGTGGCGATCAGGCGCTTGCGATCCCGGGCGAGCACCACCGGGTCCGACGCGTGGGCGGGGCTGCGCCGCACGAGGGTCGTGTGGAGAACGCGCTGCCCGTCTTCCTCTCGCACCTCGGCGTTGGCGACGCGGACCTCGGCCGCATCGATGGGCACGCTGCCGTGTATCTGCAGCACCAGACCGTCCGCCGCACGGACGGTGGAGAGTCGAAGCTGGCCCCGCCGCGGCGCGAAGCGCAGATCGACGTAGGGCCACTTCACCGTCGCATCGACCCGCTGCCGGGCCGGCGCATCGGGGCCGCGGTCCACGGCCAAGGTGTGGGCGTGACGCTCGAGGATCGTGCAGTGGCTGCGGAGGGCCAGCTCGAAGAGCGCGTCACTGAGCGCGCAGATCCCTCCTCCGACGGCCGGGACGATGCATCCGCCTTCGAAGTGCGCGCCCTCGGTGAAGCCGCGGGCCTCCGTCAGGCGCCCCACCGTTCGCCAGAACGAGAACGGGTGGCCAGGCGTGATGCCGATCCCGTCGAGCGCGGTCGCGGCCAGGCCCAGATTGTGCCATCGGCCCTGCTCCAGGCGACGTCCAAACGAGGTCGCGTGCCGCGGAATGAGGACCGAGGCGATCGCGTGGGGCGCAGCGTCGGCGGCAGCCCGGACCGGATCCGGGTAGGCCCTTGGCTCCAGCGCCCACCCGATCAGGCGCCGGGCGGCCAGTCCCGCGACGCGCAGCGCAAAGTCAGCCCGCTGGACCCTCGACCACGGACCCGACGACGAAGGCGAGCGGCGCATGGATTCGTAGTGACGCACGAGGAGGTCGAACGATTCCACCCCCGCGCAGGATACGACGAAAAACGGGGCGGGTGCTGGTGCACGCCGCCCCACTGGTGGACCGCTCGGGGCCTACTTCTTGAACTGGGCCGCCTCGGTGGAGTGCTCCATCGCCAAGGTGGAGCTCTGACCTCCGCTGAGGATCGTCGACACGGTGTCGAAGTACCCGGTGCCGACCTCGCGCTGGTGACGGGTGGCGGTGTAGCCGTTGACCTCGGCGGCGAACTCGGCGTCCTGCAGCTTGGCGTAGGCCGACATCCCCCCCGCGGTGTACTCGCGCGCGAGTTCGAACATCCCGAAGTTGAGCTGGTGGAAGCCCGCCAGGGTGACGAACTGGAACTTGTAGCCCATCGCGCCCAGCTCCCGCTGGAACTTCGCGATGGTCGCGTCATCGAGGTTCTTGCGCCAGTTGAACGATGGGGAGCAGTTGTAGGCGAGCATCTTGTCCGGGTGCTCGGAGCGGATCGCCTCGGCGAACTTCTTCGCGTCCTCGAGGTCCGGCGTCGACGTCTCGCACCACACGAGGTCCGCGTACTTGGCGTAGACCTTTCCGCGCGCGATCGCCTGGTCCAGACCGCCCTTGATCCTGAAGAAGCCCTCGGGCGTCCGCTCCCCGGTGGTGAACTCGCGATCGCGCTCGTCGACGTCCGAGGTGAGCAGGCGGGCGCTGTCGGCATCGGTTCGAGCGATGATCAGCGAGGGCACCCCCTCGACGTCGGCGGCGAGGCGGGCGGCGACCAGCGTCTTGACGAACTGCTGGACGGGCACCAAGACCTTGCCGCCCAGGTGACCGCACTTCTTCTCCGAGCTGAGCTGGTCCTCGAAGTGCACGCCCGCCGCACCGGCTTCGATCATCCACTTCATCAGCTCGAAGGCGTTGAGGGGCCCGCCGAAGCCTGCCTCGGCATCTGCGACGATGGGTGCGAACCAGTTCCGGGTGCTCTTGCCCTCCGCGCGCTCGATCTGATCGGCCCGAGTGAGGGCCCGGTTGACGCGGCGAACGAGCTCGGGGACGGAGTGTGAGGGATAGAGGCTCTGGTCGGGGTAGGTCTGACCGGCCTGGTTGGCGTCGGCGGCGACCTGCCATCCGCTCATGTAGATCGCCTGCAGACCCGCGCGGACCTGCTGGACCGCTTGGCCGCCGGAGAGCGCGCCCAGGCTGTTGACGTAGTCCTCGCTGTGCAGCAGCTCCCACAGGCGCTCGGCGCCCAGCCGGGCCAACGTGTGCTCGACGGTGACGGAGCCGCGCAGCCGCTGCACGTCGTCGGCGGAGTAGGGGCGCTCGATGCCCTTCCAACGGGCGTCGTCGAAGGAGAGGGCGGAGGTGGTCTTCGGAGTCATGGACATCGGTTCGTTCCTGTCGGTCTGTAGGGTTGAGGTCAGGCCTGCACGGAAAGGATGTGCTCGTATGCGGGCACGGTGAGGAAGTCTTCGAGCGCGTCGGCGGTCGAGATCGACTCGAACAGCGCGCGGGCGAGGTCGAACTTGCCGGCCTCGAAGCGCCCTTCGCCCACCTCGCTTCGGATGGTGTCCATCTCGTCGTCGATGACCCGTGCGAGCCGGGCCGGGGTCACCGGCGCGCCATCGACATCGACGCGATGCTTGATCCACTGCCACACCTGCGCGCGCGAGATCTCGGCGGTCGCCGCATCCTCCATGAGGTCGTACAGGGGGACGCAGCCGTTCCCGCCCAGCCACGCCTCGAGGTACTGGATCCCGACCCGGACGTTGAGCCGAAGGCCTGCCTCGGTGCGGCTGCCGGTGGGAGCTTCGAGGAGCGCGGGGGCGCTGGCCTGGACGTCGTCGCGAGCCTTGTCGATCTGGTTGCGGGCGGGCATGTGCTCGTCGAACACCTCGCGCGCGACGCGAATGAGCGCCGGATGTGCGACCCACGTGCCGTCGTGGCCGTTGCGAACCTCTCGGAGCTTGTCGGCGCGGACCTTGGCCATGGCGGCGTCGTTGGCGGCCCGGTCGTCCTTGATCGGAATCTGCGCGGCCATGCCTCCCATCGCGTGAATGCCCCGGCGGTGGCACGTCTTGATCACCAAGTTGGAGTAGGCGGCCATGAATGGCTGGGTCATTCCGACCTCGCCCCGGTCGGGCAGCACGTACGCCGGATGATTTCGCAGCGTCTTGATGTACGAGAAGATGTAGTCCCAGCGCCCGCAGTTGAGGCCGGCGGAGTGGTCGCGAAGCTCGTAGAGGATCTCGTCCATCTCGAAGGCCGCCGGCAGCGTCTCGATCAGCACGGTGGCGCGGACGCTGCCGTGGGGCACGCCCAAGGCGTTCTGAGCGTGGACGAAGACGTCGTTCCAAAGCCGCGCTTCGAGATGACTCTGCAGCTTGGGCAGATAGAAGTACGGACCCGAGCTGCGGGCGAGCAGCTCCTTGGCGTTGTGGAAGAAGAACAGGCCGAAGTCGACCAGGCCGCCGACGGCCGGCTCGCCATCGACGAGGATGTGGCGCTCGAGCAGATGCCACCCTCGCGGTCGGACGAGCAGGGTCGCGAGACCCTCGTCCTGCAGCGCGTAGGACTTCCCCCGGGCTGTGTCCTCGAAGGTCAGGGTCCGACGCACCGCCTCGAAGAGCGCGCGTTGACCCGACATCTGGTTGTCCCAGGTCGGCGCGTTCGAGTCCTCGAAGTCGGCCATGAACGTGTTGGCGCCGGAGTTGAGCGCGTTGATGATCATCTTCGGGGCCACCGGACCGGTGATCTCGACCCGGCGGTCTTGGAGGTCGGCCGGGATCGCGGCCACCGTCCAGTCCCCGTCCCGAATGGCGCGGGTGTCGGGCAGGAAGTCGGGGAGCTTGCCGGCGTCGTACTCGGCCTGGACGGCCCCTCGCCGCTCCAGCAGCGCTCGCACCTGGGGGCGGAAGGTGCGAACGAGGGTCTCGACGAACGAGAGGGCCTCGGGCGTCAGGATGTGCGCGTAGTCCGCGCTGGGCGCGAGCACCGTCAAACCGTCAGTGTTGCTCATGGTCAGTCCGCTTCCGGCGTCGAGGGCGCGAACCGCCCATCACGTCGTTCCCGTACATGTTTTTACAGAAGCGACGATGAGTCAAGACGAATAATCTGCAGACCAGGCCGGCTATTTGGCCGTTCGTGTCGCGTGCGTTGGAGTTGTAAAGGTTGTAAAAGAGCAGCTGCGTGACTGGGGAAGCGTCGAAGCTCGGGGCCCGGGTACGAGAGATGCGCAAGGCGCGAGGGATGACGCAGGTCGAGCTCGCGCGGCGCTTGGGTATCTCCGCGAGCTACCTCAACCTCATCGAGCACCAGCAGCGATCGTTGACCGCCTCGCTCCTCCTGCGACTCGCCAAGGAGTTCGACGTCGACCTGGCGGCCTTCGATGCGGACGACGCGCTCGAACCGGACCTGGCCGAGGTGCTCGCCGACCCGGTGTTCGGGGACGGCCCGGTCTCACGCGCCGAGCTCCGCGGTCTGGTCGACGCGTCCCCCCAGCTGGCGCGTCGCCTGATCACGCTGTTCCGTGCCTACCAGGAGGCGAGCTCGTCGGCGGACTCGCTGGCCACGCGCATCTACGACGGACAGGAGGAACTCGGACCGATGCCCTCGGGTCTGGCGTCCGAGGAGGTGAGCGACTTCATCCAGCGCGAGAACAACTACTTCGAGGTGCTCGAGCACGAAGCCGACCAGCTGCGACGGGCCCTGGGCATGCCCGTCGACGACGACCGTGCCGTCACCCAGACCCGGGGTGTCCTCGAAGCGCGCTTGATCGCCTACGTGCGAGACACCCTCGGCGTGACGGTGCAGCTGGAGGGCTCGCGCAAGCGTCCGCTGACGCTGCGCCGCTACGACGCCGAGGCTCGTACGGTGCACTTGGCCGAGGTCTTGCCCGGGTCCAGCCGCATCTTCCAGCTCGCGGCTCAATACGCGCTGATCCAGCACGGTGAACTGCTCGACGAACTCGCCCGCCACCCCGTGCTCGCGAGCAAGGGGGGCGTCGCGCTGTCGCGCGTCGTGCTGGCCAACTACTTTGCCTCCGCGTTCCAGATGCCCTACCGCGCCATGCGCAAGGCGGTGGTGCGGGAGCGCTACGACATCGAGCTCATCGCGCAGCGCTTCGGCGCGAGCTTCGAGCAGGTCTGCCACCGCCTCACCTCCCTGCGTCGTCCCGGAGACGAAGGCATCCCGTTTCACATGATTCGGGTCGACCTCGCCGGCAACATCTCCAAGCGGTTCTCGGCCTCGGGGATTCGGTTCGCGCGGTTCGCCGGCGCGTGCCCGCGGTGGAACGTGTTTCGGGCCTTCCTGTCTCCGGGGGCCATTCGCGTCCAAACCTCGGTCATGCCCGACGGTCAGGTCTTCTTCTGCGTCGCCCGTACGGTCCAGCGCGTCCACGGTGACCACCATGTGCCGCGTACGGTCCAGGCCATCGGCTTGGGCTGCCGGGTCGAGCACGCCTCGCAGATGATCTACTCCGATGGTGTGGACACCGCCGCCGTCGACGGGGCGCTGCCGATCGGCGTCACGTGCCGGCTGTGCGAGCGCTTGGACTGCGAGCAGCGGGCGTTTCCGTCCATTCGCAGCGCGTCGCCGGTCGATGAGAACTTTCGTGGCCCCTCTCCCTACTCGGTGCCCGAGTCCGACGCCTGAAACGGACCGCGCGTCATTTGCGCAGGTTGGCGAAAGGCGGTGGTGGAGTCCCGTCAACCCGCTCCGAGGGGGGCACGGCGCGGTCGACTCGACACCGCCGCCGTTGGAGCGCAGACTCCATCGAGACCTACATAGGGCTACATACCTCTCATGACGCTGCTTCGACTCACCACGGTTGCCTTGTTCGGACTCACGCTCGTCGCTTGTGACGAGGACGCGCAGGGTCGCAGCACACCTGGAGCGGGCGCGGGGGGCAAGGCCGACGACGCATCGGGCGCAGAACTCGACCCGGAGATCCAGGCGCAACACCTTGCGGCCGTGGGCGCGTGCGAGCGCGCCGCGACGCGCGATCGAGCGCACACCAGCGCGCTGCGCTTCGTCGAGCGCGCCGAGATCGAGCAAGACCGCGTCCAGTGCATCGGGGTCGCCAACGATGCCGTCCGCTCGGCGCTCGCGCTGTCGCTGCAGGTGACCGCACCCCAGCTGGCCACCGACGTCGGCGACGCGTTCACCGCGTGGCGGTCCGCGCATGCCAACCTCTGCAGCGTCCTGCTCGACGCCCATGAGCACGCCTTGGAGAAGTCCATCGCGGCCGTCGACGCTGGGTGCGTTGCCGAGGCAGAGCTTCGGCTGGCCGAGGCCGTGGAAGCGTTCGCCGACCTCGGCGGCGCCCGAGCCACCGGTCCCGACGTCGAGGCTCGATATGGCGCCTGTTTCGCGCTCTACGAGGCGGCCCGAGATGATCTGGGTCCCGACGGGAGCTCGGAGATCCCCGAGGTCGTGGCTGACGCGCAGGTGCAGGCCGAAGTCGATGCGCAGCTGGTGATGGGCGACTGCATCGCCGACCAGGTCGCGCAAGACGCCGTGCCCCAGCTTGCCAGTCGCGTGCTCGAGTCCTTCCCTGGCCGCGAGCCGAGCCAGGTCGACGACGCAATCGTGGCTGCGCTCGAGGCGAGCGCCGAGGCGCTCGAGGCCCCTTGCACGGTCATTGGGTATGCGGCTGGCGACGGCGGCCCCATCGGTGCTGCCCAGTGCCGCGTCGCAGCCGCCCTGTGGCAGCACGAGCTCATCGGGTACGTGGTGCCACAGCTCGCGCCCGCGTCGGCACCCGAGCAGGAGTAGCCCCGGCACCCGGTCCATCCCGCCATCCCGGGCCATCCCTTGGGTGGGCCGCAACGAGAAAAAGGCGCCCCGAGCGGCTGTGATGGCCGGCGGTGGCGCCTTCTTCGTAGGCCCGCGCTCCCGCGCAGGGCGGAGAACCTAGGCTTGCGCCAGGGTCTCCTTGAGCTCGGTGAAGGCCTGCTCCTTCTCGGAGACCTTCGTCTTGCGGATGGCCGATCGGATGACGGACTCCCACTGCTTCTCGGGGAGGTCTTCCTTCATCGACATCATCAGCTCGAGGACCTCATCGTCGCCCATCGCGTTGTAGACGGTGGTCTTGTCGTAGTGCAGCCGGTCCAGGAGCGCCTGGATGTACCCTCCGGGCGTCGCATCCGTGTCCTCGCGGTTGCTGAGGTGGCGAGACTCGACGGCCGTCTTCTTCTCTCGGCGTTTGAGCTCGCGTTCGATACGTTCTTGGTCGGTACGTTTCATGACATCCTCCTCGCTAAGGCGGCGGCGCACGGTCGGGCTGATGTGCCCAAACCTCGCTTGTCGGGGCGGCGTGGTAGCACACCAGGGCTCGGGATTCACCCCACCGGCTTAGGGGCCCGCTGCTGAGCCCCAGGGGCAGGGATTCGGGTCGGTGCGGGTGCGAAGCGCCTGCGGCGCCTAGGTTCGAAGTGGCTCCAGAGCGCCGTCCGTGGGCGTTTTCGCGACTCGACTTCCGCTGAGGCGGATCGCGAGTCGCCCGCTCCTCTTGTACGTCACGTCCTGGCCTCGCGCCAGCTTCAGGCCAGGACGGTGGCTCGGAAAGACGTTCTACTCGCCTGGAGGCTTCTCGAAGATCTGAAAGTCGAGGTAGGTGTTGATGCTTGCATCGTCGATCACCACGTCCTGGGTGGTGAAGAGGATCCGGCTGCCCTCGACGCCCAGCTCTTCGTAGTTGAGCGTCTCGGCGAGCTGCTCCGACAGCTCTCGTCGGAAGGTCATCACGAGGTCCTGGTTGTCGTCGACGAGCGACTTCTCTTGCTCGGCGGCGACCCCAATCCCCTCGTTGTCGCCCGGGATGAGGGTGGCGGCTCCGGCGGTCACGACCACGGCCTTCATGGACTCGTCGAGGGCCACGTTGACGGGCATTTCGACGTTGGCGAAGCCGCAGTAGCCCTCGGCCGTGCGCCACACCCGAAACTCGGTGGCGAGGTTCTTGTCGCCGCCGCCCGCGGAGATGGAGTTGATCGACACGGCGTAGATCCCCTCGGGGTCTGGCTCGCCATCCTCGTCGTAGCGGGTGGGGATCTCTCCCTCCTCCATCATGCGTCGCGACATCGCGTCGAGCAGCTGGGTATCCATCGACGACGCCGATCGCCACGCCCTGGGGAAGCGGGTGCCTCGATGTTCAAGCCGGTGCCCTCGGGGAGGGGGAGGTTGGTGTTCATCGCCAAGACGAGCCGCTCTTGCTCGGGTTGGACCACCACCTTGCGGGCGGCGAGCTTGACGTCGCCTCGGCCGATCGACCACGAGCCGACGTTGAACAGCGGCAGCGGATCGAAGCCGGCCTGGATCTCCTCGGTCATCAGGAGCTTGAGGGCACCGGCGAGGATCTCGTTCTTCTCGGAGTCGAAGCCGTACACCGACAGGTACCAGTCATCGATGAAGGCCTGGGAGTAGTCGGCGAGGATGGTGCTGGTGCCGTCCTCTTCGTTGGCTTGCAGCGTCAGGGGGACCGCGATGTCGGCGAAGCCAGAGCCCGAGGAGAGGGGGTCGCCTTCCTGGTCGAGTCGGACGCCGAAGTCGACCTTGAGGATGATGCATCGCTTGCAGCCGACGACGTCGCGAATGACGATCGTGGGGACTTCGGTCGCTTCGAAGGATGCTTCGCCGGGTCCTTCGGGCAGGACACCGAAGGGGACCGTGCCCGCGAAGGGAACATCCTCGTCGATGATCCCCTCGACCAAGCGGTTGAGCGACTCCTCGGTGATCGTCATCGCGACGGGGTAGGGGCCCTTGTCGGGGATCTCGCGGAGCTCGCGGTCCTCCTTGTCGACGGTGCGCAGGAAGTTCATCGCCTGGTTCTCGCAGTCGAAGGACAGGTCTTCGCCGCGGCAGCCCCCCACGGAGGCGATGGCCCCCACGGCGAGCCCGGCGAGCAGGAGCGGCGAGCGGTCGTTGAAGAGTGCAAGTCTGGACATGCGAAGAGCCTTCCGCGGCTGCGGGGTGCTGCCACCATAGTGGTCCGCTTTGGCGTGTCGGGGCAAGCGTCCCGAAGTCAGGAGTCTTGCGCTATCGATGGGGCAACCCCCTGTTCGTGTTCGTGCTACCGTCCGGCCCGTGGTGGCCCGATCCAGGTCTCATCGCTTCACAGCGCTCGCCGTCCTCTCGCTCCTGAGTCTGGGCAGCGTCGGTGCGTGCTTCGACTCCGACGAGGTCTTCAGCGCGCCGGGGACGACCACGACGGGCGACCCCGTCACCACGAGCACCGGCGGCGACAGCTCCACCACCTCCATCCTCGATCCCACCACCGGAGAGCCCGACGTCTCGTGCCGCGACGCGGTGGTCTGCATCCAGGACTGCGCCAGCGACCTCATCACCATGCCGACGATCGAGCCGGACCTGGGGTGTTTCTTGGACTGCGAAGAGCAGCTGACGGTGCGCGAGGCCTACCACCTGCTGCGGCTGGCCAACTGCGCGGCCGAGGTGTGCGAAGCGAGCGATGCGTGCAAGTCCGGCGAGGAGGGGACCTCGTCCAGCAGCGGCGGCGATCCTCCGCTCGTCGATCCCTGTCTGGCGTGCGTCTTCGGGACGATGCTCGATGAAAGCCCGACCGAATGCGTCGAGTTTCACGAGCTGTGCAACGAAGAGATGGTCGAGTAGTCGTCGGCTCGCGCTCAGGCGGGCGCAGGTTGCGGCCCGAGCACGAGCCCCGAGCACGAGCCCCGAGCACGAGCAATGCTGGGGCAAGTCTCCCCGGCACGGAACGACGCGGACAAACCGTGCTGCACGGGGGCTACCGCCGCGGACGCCGGTGCGATAGAACCGGAGGCGAAATGATGCGTGCCTCCGTCACCGTCAGCACCTGTCTGGCCCTGAGTGTGTTCGCGGCTGAAGCCAGCGCGGCTGAAGGCGAGCCGTCGGCGGAGGGCGGAGCGGCCGTCGCCGTGGGCGGGCCCAAGGGAAAGGCCAACTTCGAGGCCAACCAGGAGACGGAGCGCGCGGAGCTCGAGAAGACGCGCTACGAGCGGACGGACCAGCCGTGGATCGAGCGCTGGCGGCCCGAGCGGAACATGGTCACGGTCGGAATCTACGGGGGCGTCTTCATCGCCAACCCCGATCACGACTTCTACGATCCGCGCACGCGGCCGCAGGAGCCGCTGTGGGCGGTGTCGCCCGATGTCGGCCTGCGCCTGGGATACTTCCCGCTGCGCGTGCTCGGCATCGAGGGCGAGTTCTCGGCCAACCCGACCCGGGTTCGCAGCATCACCAACGACTTTGCCTTCGTGTACGGCTTCCGAGGCCACGCGGTGGCGCAGCTGCCGTTCCACTCGGTCACGCCCTTCTTCCTCGCCGGCTACGGCGCGATGGGTGTGCGCTCGAACATCATCATCTTGGGCAACGACCTCGACCCGGCTTTCCACTACGGCGGCGGTGTGAAGGCCTACTTCAACCGCTGGGTGGGCGCGCGCGTCGAGGTGCGCAACATCGTCAGCTCCGCCGAAGCGCGCCAGGATTCGGGCATCTCGCACCTGCAGGTGCTTGCGGGCCTGACGTTCACGTTCAACCGCAGCAAGCCCCAGCCGCTGCCACCGCCGGTGGCCTACGTCGACCCCGACCGCGACCGCGACGGCTTCCTCAACGAAGCCGACGAGTGTCCCGATGCTGCCGGCGTCGGGCCCCACGGATGTCCCGACACCGACGGCGACGGCTTCCGCGACTCCGAGGACGCGTGCCCCGAGGTGCCTGGCGTCGCGCCCAAGGGCTGTCCGGATCAGGACACCGACGGTGACCGCATCATGGACTCGGTCGACCAGTGCATCGAGGAACCCGAGGTCTACAACGGCCTCGAGGACGCCGACGGCTGTCCCGACGAGCTCCCGCCCGAGATCAAGGAGTTCGAGGGCGCCATCGAGGGCATCACCTTCGACTTTGGCAAGGCGACGATCCGCCCCACCTCCAAGCCCGACCTCGACAAGGCCGTGGCCGTCATGACGGAGTACGAGGACGTGCGGGTGAAGATCACCGGTCACACCGACAACGTCGGCGACCCCGAGACCAACCTGCAGCTCTCCAAAGACCGCGCCCTTGCCGTCAAACAGTACCTCACCGACGCGGGCGTCGCCGGTGATCGCATCGAGACCGAGGGCAAGGGGGACACGTCTCCGCGCGACACCAACGACACGGAGGAAGGTCGGGCGAAGAACCGCCGCATCGAGTTCATCGTCCTGGTCCGCGGGCCCAACGATGACGACGCGCCCGAGTCGCCCGATTCCGTCGACGCCGCGGTCGAGGACTTGCAAGACGCTCAAGACGCTGAAGACGCCGAAGACTGAAGGCTCCCTGCGGGGCCCCGATCCCCGGATTGAAGGGTATGGTTCGGATGCGCCATCCATGGCGCGAGGATCGAACCCATGACTGCTACGCGTCCCGCCCGTTGGTTTTCTGGTCTCTGCTTGCTCGCCGTCTTCGCCAGCGCCGGCGAAGCCCGGGCGGGAGGGGCGTCGCCCTTGTTCGACGAGGTCGATGGCGCGCTCAGCAACGGGTGCGGAGGCGTTGGCTGCTGGACCAACTACCTTCGCGTCAGTGACCTCGATGGCGATGCGGACCTGGACGTGGTCTTGGTCAACTACGACGGCTTCTTCCAGGCCGGGCAGGCCCAAGAGCTCGTCATCTACGAGAACGAGGGTGGCTCCTTCACGGACGTGTCGCAGAGCGCGGTGGGAGGCTTCGAGGGGCGGACTCGACAGGTCGCGATCGGGGATGTCGATGGCGACGGATCGGTGGACATCTTCGTACCCAACGCCCGCGGAAGCGGCAGCGCGTTCTTCATGAACACCGGCGACATGGTCTTCGTCGACGAGTACGAAACGCGGATGCCCGCTGCGCAGTCGGACGTCGGCGCCGCGCGCTTTGGCGACTTCGACAACGACGGCGACCTCGACATCTTCGCCTCGGACGGATACCTCTCGTCTCCCACCAGCTACGGTCACGTCTATCTCAACGACGGCTTGGGCGTGTTCACCGAGCTCGCCGGTGCCATTCCCGATGGTTTCGGCGGCCAAGACCCCGACGATGTCGATCTGCTCGACGCCAACGGCGACTTCGTCCTCGACATCGTCTTGAACGCCCACAGCGGCGACAACAGCCTATGGTTCGGCAACGGAGACGGAACGTTCGCCGATGCGAGCGACCAGTTTCCCGGACAGCCGAACACGTACCACTACAACCCCGGCGTCTGTGACGTCGACGGGGATGGTGACCTCGACGTGTGGATCGACAACATGGGTCCGGGGTACTCCGAGCAGCTGTTGATCAACGACGGGACGGGGACCTTCGAGGACCAGACCTCGGATCGGGTCACCGGGAACCCGGCCCAGGCGGACGACAACGGCGTCATCTGTGCAGACATCGATCTCGATGGTGACTTCGACGCCGTCGTCATCGCCCTGAGCACCCGTGAGCGCTACCTGATCAACGACGGATCGGGAAACTTCACCTACGTCCCCGGGGCGTTCGGCGGCTCCACCGACGCGTCGCTGTGGGGAGAGTTCGGCGACCTCGATGGTGACGGCCGCTTCGATCTCGTCACCGGGCAAGGCGAGTTCGGGGACATCGAAGACCACGTGTACTTTGCCAACGCGGCCGTCGCTGTCGACGACCGAGCGCCGGACTTCAGGGCGGTGGACGCGGGACCGTTCCCCGCCGCGGCGGCACTGGTCGTGCGGTCCGCGATCGTCGACCGCTCCGTCACCGATGAAGGACCGCGACTGTCGAGTGTGACCGCGACACTCACCGGCGATGGTGTCGAGGAGGACACGGCGGTCACCTTCATGGGCGGAGACTTGTTCCGGGCCCAGTTCCCGGCGCAAGCGGTGGGCGAGTACACCGTCGAGTTCTGCGCGACCGACATGGCGGGCAACGAGGGCTGCGAAACGACGGAGGTGTCGGTCGCCGAAGAAGGCGGTGAGACCGGCGACACGGACACGGACGCCGGCACCGACACGGGCGCAGATGGCTCCTCTGGAGGCGTCACGGACTCCGAGTCGACCACGGGCTCGAGCACGGCGAGCGACACCAACGCCACCGCATCGATGAGCGAGACGAACGTGACGGCCACCGCGTCGGCGAGCGAGACGGACGGCAGCGATACCCAGGGGGACACCGAAGGCGACTCTGCCGGCGGAAGTGGTGGAGGCGGCGGATGCCGCAGCGGTGGTCCGGTGCCGTTGACCTTGCTGTTGCTCGGGCCCGGGCTGCTCGGACTGCGCCGTCGCCGCGACCCTCTGCAGCGTCGCGTCAGCCGTCGGTGATTCGCACGGTCTTGGTGACGCGGACGCCGCTGCGTTCGATCGTCGCCGTCAGCTCGGTCGCGGACTCGAGTCGTTCGAGCAAGGCCGGTCCGTCCAGCTGATCCAAGGAGACCCCGTCGACCGCGACGATGACGTCCCCGGCTCTGAGGTCCAGACCTGCCACCGGGCTCTGAGGGTCGACGGTCTCGATGCGCACGCCGGTGTCCTGTGCGAAGGTCGAACGAGGAGAGTCCCGCGACCGACATCGGGTTGGCGGTCGCCCGGCGTACGAGGCTGCGGTCGACCTCGTAGGCCTCGTCGGCGCACCGGATCGCGTGGCTGGTCGTTTGTGCGCCGCTCGGAGCGAGGTACGCATCGCCTGCCTTGTTGGCGATGACCTTCGCCGACTCGAGGTCGTCCTTGAGGTTGTCGGCGCGGTCGTCCAGCTCGTCGGCGCTCTCGACCGCAGCGTCGTGGATGTCCGCGCTCGCCTTGTTGAGGGACTGCGCTGCCTCGGAGAGCTCAGCCTTGGCTTCGTCACCGCAGCCCGCGGTGAGCAGGGCGGCGACACAAAGTCGCGGGATGTGTCGAAGGATGCGTCGGTCATCCACGGAGCAGCATCTCCGCGATGGTGCCCAGCCCACTCATGACCAGCGCGGCGAGGAAGGCCTTGCCGAAGGACGCGACCTCGAGGCTCTTCGACGCCGCCCCGATGAGCTGCAGCACGATGGCGTCCACGACCCAGCGCGTCACGAACGCGAAGATGAAGCCCACGCCGAGCGTCCCCAAGCCGATCACCACGAAGAGGACCCATCCGATCGTGACGTTGAGGAGGCCGAACAGGAGGGAGACCCACAGGGCGCCGCCGAAGGAACGGAGGCTGATGCCCGGGATGATCGCGGCGGTCACCATGAAGATGAGGGCCGCAACCAGCCATGCGATGAGGAGTCCAGTGATGCCGGCCATGCAGGCCTGCTACACAGCAACATCCGTGCCGCCTGGGAAGTCGGCTCGATCCGCGCAAGGCGGGCCGCCGTGGCCGCCCCGGCTTGTGTCACCTCCGCTCCACTGAGCCCAGACGCACAAGGGGGTGCGTGCGCACGCCGCAGACCGGGCCGAGCAGAGCGCATGGCGTCGAGCTGGGGGCTGTCAGATCCCGCTGACCGCTTCGAAGAACCAGGTCGCGATCTTCGAGACGCGTTTGCCCTTCCAGGCCATCACAACCGTGGAGACGAGCGCGAGGCCTCCGCACAGCACCAACGAGAATCGGCCCAAGAGGTCGCCCATCATGAGCAGCACGAGCGCGCTGAAGGTGCAGCTAAGCAGCAAGGCGACCACGACGCGAAGCCACAGCGGATCGGATCGCTCTGCTTGGGCTGCCACTGCGGACGAGTCTCGCACACGAACAGGAGCGCGCTGTTGGGGACGATCGAACGCTGCTCCGCGCGGCCGGCCAACCAGAGGTTGAGGGCCGCGGGGGACTGAGATGTCACCCTTCGCGTCGAAACCGTGGCGTCCCAGATCGACGCAGACCCTGCAGTTCCCGCGGTCCCAGCCGATGACGCCGGGGCAGCCATGGACTTGGACGAACCAGACAGATTCGCCGCCGAAGCGGTCGGCCCGATCGTCTTCGTCGTCTGGCGCGGCACCGTGACGGCCGAGGCCACCGAGCGGGTCGCTGCGCTGCTTCATCGCACCGCAGCGGCCCACCCCCAGGGCATCGGCTTCGTCACCATCGCGCAGTTTCGAGCGCCGATTCCCAACGCCTCGGTGCGCGCGCGCATCGTCGAGGTCTACGACGCGCTCGGCTCCACGCTCAAGGGCGTCGCGCAGGTCGTCGAGGGCACCGGGTTCTGGGCCTCGGCCGCGCTGGGCTTCATCGCCGGCCTCGGGCTGCTCCACCGACACAGCCACGCGATGAAGGTGTTCGGCAGGCACGACCAGGCGGCCGCCTGGATCGCCGGCCTCGGGCTTCCGCAGGCACCCTCGGTGAGCGCGCTGCGGGCCCGCATCGACGCACGCACGATCGCGCTCGACGCGGCCTCGTCCGACGCGACCGGCCGTTCGAGTCGGTGTGCCGGAGACGGCCGCCGCGTCAGGTCTTGGTGATCCGGTTGCCGGCCTCGTCGATGAGCTCGACTTCTACCCTCACGGTGAGTGCTTCGTCGCCGCCGCCCTTGTAGAGCGTGCCGGTGGTCGGCGTCGCGTCCCGGTCGGATCCGATACCGCGCCGGCACGCCCAACAGCCTCGCCCAACAGATGAAGAGGTTTGCGAAGTCTCGGCGGACGCCCTCGCGGCTCACATGAACCTCGAAGGGCGTCGTCTGGACCGACGTCACGCCCTGCACGTCGAGGCCAGGTTCGCAGACGACGTACGGCTGCGCTTCGGGCGAACGGTGCCCCGCTCGCTGGAGACGGCCCGCACCACCGACCTACTGGCAGCAGACGGTGCGGGTTCCAGCCGGAGCCACGTCGCCCGTTAGGTTGCCACCGCTGGGCTGGCAGGCCGAGCTCGTGGGCACCTGCGCGTCGTAGTCGACCATGAAGCTCACACCGGCAGCAGGGGTCGAGTTGGGCGTGATCCGGGGGGAGCAGTCGCCGTTGGCTTCGAAGGTTTCGGGAGGATCGAACACGAATCCGCCGGAGGCGTACACTGCGATGACCTCGACCTCACCGGCGCAGGAGGCGTTGGCGGCCGCTCCACACGAGCACGAGCTGCATTCGCGAGTGTCCACGACTGTTTCGTGCAGCAGCGTGCGTTGGGTGTAGTCGGACTCGGGGCAGTCGCGTTCGCCCTCGGCCCAGATGCACGCGGCCGACTCGAACGGGTTCAAAAGCTTCGCGGTACACACCTCACCCCCCGCGCACACGCCCGCAGCGCCATCGTCTACCGCTGCTGCGCACAACTCGAAGTCCCCGCGCGTGACCGGCGGGTCGAGGACCGAGTCGTCCGAGGGCGCGCAGGTGGGAGCGGAAGCGACCGCGGGCGCGTCGGCGCGCACCCGAATGCCGAACCGATCGCTATCCGCGAAGGTCTCGGACCCGACGCTGAGGGTTTCATCGACCGAGCTGCAGGCGGTGAAGTTGACACCGGGCTGCAGGCACGCTCCTCCAGAAGTGGTCGCATTGCATTGCGAGTCAAAAATGTCGACATCGATCTCGGGGTCGCAAGCGCCGCCCGTCGGTGCGCCGCAGCTGCAGCTACACTCCGAGGCCGGAGCGTCGAGGGCTGAGAACCCGGTTGCGACCGACTCAGGAAAGGAGCCTCCGCACGCCGAGTCCTCGACAGAGCCTTTGCCCAGCGCGATACGAGCCGCGGGACCACTCCAGCCTTCGGGGGCGGGTGGAAGACAAGCGCCCTCGCACGGCATGTCCGGCATGTCCGGTCCGCTGGAGCCAGGTAGAGGATCGGAGTTGGTGCTCGCCGCGTTGTCCTGGGTCGTGGCTGAGGTGTCTTGTCCGGACGTTGCCTCGGATGTGGAGATCGTACTGCCCGTGCCGCCGGAGCTTGCGGAGTCGGAGTCTTGGGGCATCGCCATCTGCGAATCGGCCGAGCAGCCGGACGTGAGCGACGTCGTCACAGTGGTGAGTATTGCCAGTACGGGTGCGAGTCGACGGGCAACAATCATCGTGTCCCGCTTATGCAGCTTCGAAGCCCGCGGTGCAAACACAAACTCTCCACAGGGGCAGGGAGGGGAAGGGCGCCGAGACTGCGCCCCGTGTCCGTGAGGGAAACGGCAGCTTGAACTCCCGCTGTGCTTCGGTAATCTCGCCGTCGTGGCCCCTGCGCTCAACCTTCCCTTCGCAGCCGCCTGGGTGCTGCTGCTGAGCGGTTGCCTTCAGACCGATCCCAACCACTGCGCCAACCAGGAAGGAGACGCCTCGTGCGGCGACCGTGGCGGATTCTGCAGCCTTTGCGTCGAGCGCGGCGGAGGCTGCGTGTCGGAACGCCCCAGTTCCGTGTGCGCGGCACCGGAGCAAGCGACGAGTCAGACCCAGTCCTCTTCGACCTCTGGCGCGACCGAACCGACGATGAGCGCCAGCGGCGAGGAAGACGCCACCGCGGCGTCCGATTGCGAGGTGATCTGCGAGGTGCCGAACCCCTTTTGCGTCGATGCGATGTGTGTACCGTGCAGCGACGGCGCGTTCTGTGCTGCGCAGGACGAACCGCCCGTATGTCATCCCGAGTCTGGAGTCTGCCAATCCTGCGTGCAGGATGAGGACTGCGTTCCGGACTGCTCGCCCACGTTTCCGTGCGAAGGCGCGTGCACCGGCGAGGCGGAGTGCGTCGAGTGCATGGAGCATGCCGACTGCCCCGAGACAGCGTGCGACCTGAGAACGAACCGCTGCCTGGCGACACCCAGCGTGTTCTGGGTCGATGGTACGGACTGCGGGCCGTCCGAGAGCCCCGCGGCCGACCCGGGGTTTGGCACCGAGGCAGCACCGTACTGCTGGATGAGCACGGCGCTCGACAACGTGGGCGAAGGAGAGACGGCAGTCATCCATCTGCTGCCCTCCGCGCAGATCATAGAACAGGCGGCGGCGGTCGACGACGTCTCCGATCGAAGAATCGCGATCCTGGGCCACGACAATCCGCGCCTGGGTGGGGTGCCCGTGCCGTTGACCGTCGGGAGCAGCTCCGACGTCTTCGTGCACGGGATTACGATCGTCGGTGCCGAAGAACACGGTGCTCGCTGCAGGTTCAACTCGCGGCTGTGGCTGACCGAAGTCGAGTTCGAGAACAACCCGACCGCGCTCGTCGCCACCCAGTGCGCTCGTGCGACGCTCGAGCGCACGCGCGTGCAGGGAAGCAGTGGCGATGCGGTCGTCGTGGAGAGTTCCACGCTTGCGCTGCGTAGCTCGGTGCTTGCCAACAACGGCACCTCTGGTGGCCCGAGCGCGGCAATCCGAGCAAGCGGAGACTCGACGCTTCAGATTCGGTACTCCACGCTGGCGCTCAACGCGGGCGAAGATGGAGCCGCCAGCGTGCGGTGTACGGCCAGTGTCACGGGCGAGATCCGCAACAGCGTCATCGTCAGCGACGCGTTGCCATCGTTCGATTGCCCAAGCGTCGCGGTCCGGCGCAGCGTTCTCGACGACACTCCCCTCGACTCACAGGACGTCGTGGTGCTCCAAGAGTACAACTCGGCGTGGTTTGAGAGCGTGGGGACCGGTGACGTTTCAATCCGCGACCCGGCGAGCAGCCCGTTTGCCGACGTGGCAGTGTGGCAGGTCGGCGATCCCCTGCGTGAGTTCGCGGGGGGGCGGCGTCTGGGTTATCCGGGACGCGTGGAGTTTGCCGGGGCTGATCAGCCATGAAAGGAACACCGATGAAGAGCATCACGCGCATCGCCTGTATGCTGCGCATCGCCGTGGCCGCGCAGGTCGGCCTGGGTTCGGCGACGGTGTTGGCGGCGCCGGGCGCCGACGGGCCAGACTCGACGAAGGTCACCTACGACACGTCGGACCTCGGCAGTACGTTCGAGGGCTTCGGGCCCGAGGTGAGCGAGGCGGTCAAACCGTTGCTGCACCAGGCGGGCCACGACGACGTTCGAATCCGGCTGTACTGGAAGAACGTCGATGAGTTCCACTATGGGATCTCGGTCGCGCTGGAGCCTGAGATCGCCATCGAGGACGCGCCCGAGGCGGCCACGTGTCGCGACTGCAGCTCTGCCATGCTGCAGGATGCGGTGGTGCTTGGCGTGCAGACCGCGATCGACCAGGCGAAGCTTTCGCGGGCCGATCCCGTGCCCGACCCCGTCTCGCCCCAGCCCGACGCACCCGCCGATGTGGCCTCATCCGCGAAGCATCAACCATCGCCCAACAGCGACGGGCCGCGGCAAAAGCTGCACCCGCTCGGCAAGGCCGGCGTCGTGGCGATTTCGGTGGGCGTGCCCGCGCTGGCCTCCGGAGTCGCGCTGGCGGTCGTCAAAGAAACCCGCCCGGCCGAGGACAAGTCGCAGTTTCGCGACGTGCGGCCCACGGGCTACGCGCTGCTCGCCACCGGGGGCCTGTTGACGGTCGGGGGCATCGTGATGCTGGTGCTCGACCGGAGACAGGCCAAGCGAGGCGACACAGTGGTGCTCACGCCTCTGCTCGGACCGGGCTCGATCGGACTGAAGGGCCGGTTCTGATGGCGGGGCCCGCGTATCGCAGCTTTGGCGCCGACGACATCATCGGCGGCTACGAGCTGCTGCGCCGAATCGGCAAGGGCGGCATGGCCGAGGTCTGGGTGGCTCGTAAGCAAACCGCCAAGGGCAAGTTCGTCGCGATCAAGGCGATCTTGCCGCACCTGGCCGGCGACCACCGCTTCACCCGGATGTTCGCAGCCGAGTCGCAGCTCTCCAGCCTGCTGAGCCACTCCAACATCGTCCAGGTGTTCGACGTGGGCTGCGATGAAGGCGTCGACTTTTTGGTGATGGAGTGGGTCGATGGGACCAACCTGGTCGGGGTGCGCGAGTTGCTGGGCCAGCTCGACTTGGAGGAACGCTGCGAGATCGTGGCGTTCGTGGTGGGGCAGCTCCTGCATGCCCTGGCCTACGCGCACAGCATCACCACGCACGCAGGCGAAGGTCTGGGCATCGTCCACCGCGATGTTTCCCCGCAGAACGTCCTGGTCTCCAACGCCGGCGACGTCAAGCTCACCGACTTCGGTGTTGCCCACACCACGATCGACGCAAGCTCGGGGATTTCGATCAAGGGGAAGCTGCGCTACATGGCGCCCGAGCAGCTGGCCGGGCACACCCGAGCCCCGACCGTCGACCTGTATGCAACTGGGGCCATCCTTCAGGAACTCGTCACCGGGACCCGATTTCGCGGCGAGGTGGATGACGACCGGGTGATGCACGGGCAGGTGCTCGGCGGTGTGATTCCGCAGATGGATTTCGAGCTGCCGCCCGCGCTGGACCGCGTCCGGCTCGCGCTGCTCCAGCCGGATCCGGCCGCCCGGGTCGGCTCGGCCGACGCCGCCTTGGAGCTGCTCTCGCACTATGACGGCTATCGCGACAAGCGGCGCGCGCTCTCGAAGCTGTGCGGAGCGCTCACGGGCGTGCTTCGGCCGCGCACGGGTCCGGCCGTCCCGAGAAGCGCCGAGGAGGGGCGGACGTCGAGCTCACCGAGCATACAGCCGCCCGCTTCGGTCGCTCCCACACCGGCCCCGGTTGAGACGTTCCGCGGGCCAGAAGCCCGGGCACGGGTGCCCGCGACGGCGCCGCTGAGGACCGGCGAAGTTACGCGCACCGTCACTGGCACGCCGCTACCCGAGCTGGATGAGCCCCCGCGAGGGTCGTCCACGCCCAAAGCATCCGGCCTCATGTTCACTCCGGCCCGACGAAGTCCGCTCTTGGGGATAGGCCTGATGACGCTCGCCGTGACATTCGGATTCGTTGCGGTCGCGCTTTGGATCGCGCGGGACCCTCCGGCGGACGCTGATCGAGGGCTGGTCGCGGCCGCCGCTGAGCCCGCCACCCCCGAGTCAGCGTCGGCCCAGAACCCGGCGGTCGTGGCGCCAGCAAAGGATCTCGAGCCACTGGAGATTGGCGAGCCGCTGGAGGGCGGAGCGCCGAGCAAGACCAAGGCGCATGCGGAGCCGGACCTGGGTTCAGAGCCAGAGCCAGAGCCAGAGCCAGAGCCAGAGCCAGAACCAGAACCAGAGCCAGAGCCAGAGCCAGAGCCAGAGCCAGAGCGGGCGGCCGATGCCGCGAACGGCACTCGCGCGTCTCCACCACGACCGCGGCGCAGCCGGGAACCGGATGGTCCGCCGGTGCTCGTCCACTTCCGGCTTGAGCACGTGACCGTTGGGTGGATCAAGCTCGGCGGCAAGAGCATCGCTGTCCGAGGCCCGGCCAGCGCGCGGCTGCCCGCGGGCACATACCGCGCGTCGAAGAAACACGCGCCAGGCGAGCCGTGGGACAAGTGCGGATCGCTGCGTCTGACCGAGGGCAAGGAGTGGAAAGTCTTCGTGGGCCCCACCCGCTGCCGCGCGGAGGCGTTCGGCACATGACCGACTCACTGAGAGGACTCGAGGGCACGTGCGTGGGCCGACACCGCCTCGACCGCCTGTTTCGGCAGGGCGGCATGGGGGGAGTCTTTCTCGGCGAGCACGTCCAGACCGGGGCCCAGGTGGCGATCAAGGTCCAGCACGCGGATGCGCTGGGGCATCCCGAGCTGGGGGCCCGCTTTGACCGGGAGGCTGAAGTGATGGGCAGACTGGCGAGCTGCCCGGGCGTGGTTACGGTGCACGATGTCGGCCAGCTTCCAGACGGGCGCCGCTACCTGGTCATGGACTTCGTGCGCGGGGTGGATCTGGGCGATGTGCTCGTCGAGACCGCGGCGGCCGATGAGCGAATGGACCTGGATCGGGCGTGCTCGATCATGGCCCAGGTGGCCGCGTCGCTGTCGGCCGCGCATGCCCGGGCCGTCGTGCACCGCGACCTCAAGCCGGCCAACATCATGCTCCAGCCCACTCGTTCCGGAGAACGGGCGCTGCTGCTGGACTTCGGCGTCTCAGCCGACCTCGGCGAGCGCGGTCAGGCTCAGGCTCTGACCGCGGCGGGCGAAGTGCTCGGCACTCCGCAGTACATGGCACCCGAGCAGGCCGCGGGCGTGACGAGCTCGCCGGCGGTCGACGTCTACGCGATGGGAGCGATCCTGCATCAGATGTTGACCGGCCTCGCACCGCCCGAGACGGGCTGGCGAGGCGCACGAGTGCCCGTCGCCTCGGTGCGCAAGACCCCGGCTGCGCTTGCGCAACTGCTGGGTACGATGCTCGACGTGGACGCGTCGGCGCGCCCCGGCTCGGCACGAGCGGTCGAGCTTGCATTGCACGCGGTGCTGGACGAGCTGCGCCGCCCGGTGGTGGCGGTGCACGAGCGATCTGTGCAGCCAGATGCCGTGGCCGGGGTGATGACCGTGGAGTCGGGACCGCTCGCACAGGCGCAGCTCGCAGGCGTGCGGCCCAAGGGGGCGCAGCAGCGCTGGGCGTGGGGACTCGGGGTGGCGGCACTGCTGGCGGTGCTCGGCCTTGGGGGCTGGTGGTGGGGGCGCCCATCGCCGCCGCCTGCGACTCCCGCAGCGCCGCCCAGCTTCCTGCTTGGCCAGGATGTGAGGGCGGCTCAGCGGACCCCGACCAAGGCTGGCCCCGACGCTCAGCCCGCCCCTGAGCCGGAGCTGCAGCCGCAGCCGGAGCCGGAGCCGGAGCCGGATCCTCGGCCCGAAGCGAAGGCCGACCTACCGCCACCCAAAGACCCCAGCCCCAACCCCACCCCCACGCCGGACAAACCGGTCGAGGACCGCTGCGCCTCCGCTCGCGAGGCGGCCGCCAGCGCCCACACCCAGGGCCGATGGTCGGCGGTTCTCAAGCACAGCAAGCGCCGCGGCTGCTGGAGCGGCGCGGATGCGGACGACCGTCAGGCGATGCGGGTCAAGGCGCACCTGGAACTCAAGCAATACAGCGCATGCATTCGCGAGGGCTCTGGGGCCAGCGACCCGAAGGTTGCAAAGATGACCGCGTTCTGCGAGAGGAAGGCCTCCCCGTGAGCATGCTCCGCAAATTTTCTTCCGTGAGCACGGCCGCCGCCCTGCTGTTCGTCTCCTCACCCTCCACCCGCGCAGGAGCCGCCGAGCCTGTCGCCGAGTCCGACATTCCGCATGACGCTCCGCGCGACGCGCGGGTGCTGCGGGTCGAGGTCGCGCCCGGCTTGGACGGGGCAGACCGGATCGAGCAGTCGATCGTGGCCGAGGGCGAAGCGCAGCTGGACATCCAAAGGCTCGAAGCGACGCTCGACCCCGCCGCCCCCAAGTACATCGGGGTGGAAGTTGGCGGTGAAGACTACGACTACTCCATCCGGGTTACGGCGGATCGCGGCCCAGGGCAGCCGGTCGGAGCGGCCATCGTCACCGGTTGCACCTGCTCGGAAACCGAGCTGGTGAGGGCCGTGCTCAAAGAGGTTGCCGAGGCCGCACAGCGCTTCGGCGCCCGGGCCGTACCCGCGGGGGCGGATGGAAATGGAGGGACGGCTGGTCCCACCGAGCCCCCAGCTCCCGATGCGTCGACGCGGCAACCCCCCAGGGATGGCAAGACTGCTCCGCTCGGCCCGGCGGGCTGGGCTGGCGTGGGCGTGGCTGTCGTGGGAGCCGGGCTGCTCATCGGAGGGGGCGTGCTCTATGGCCGGGAGAACGTGGGAGGCACGCAGCTCGAAGCAACCCGCGAGAGCTTTCGCCCCACCGCAATTCCGCTCCTCGCCGCGGGCGGTGCAGGCCTGCTCGCGGGTGCGGCACTGCTCATCGTCGATCTCACCGTCCTGAAACGTCGCCGCAGTGGCGTCGCCTTGCGTCCAGTCCTTACCCGGACCGCGGCCGGCGTCTCTTTGCATGGCTCTTTTTGAGCTCGCTCGAATCCAACCCCGCTCGAACTCGGAATCCAACATGAAACACCCATCGCTCCTCGTCTCGCTTGGCCTCGTCGCCGGCTTCGTCGCCTGCACCAAAACGACCACCGTGCTGAACGCCGACCATTGTGCCAACAACGACGGCGATGCCTATTGCGCCGTCATGGCCCCGGGCAAGCCCTATTGCACAATCGGCACTGGCGACTGTCAGCTGGAGGACGAGGGCGAAGGACGTTTGGGATGCGTGGCGGAGCTTCCCGCCGACGAGTGCCGCAACGCGTGCGGCATGCTCGACGCGGCTGAGTGCGAAGGCGAAACCGTCGCGTCGACGATGACGCAGGGCAGCTCGGGCACGACCGGGGAGACGGACGACTCTGCCACAGGGACGAGCATCGACACGACGGCCGGCGACGGGAGCACGATGACCGAGACGGCCGGGCCAGAGTGTACGGACAGCTCGGAGTGCACGGACCCGCTGTTGCCGGTGTGCGAGGGGATGAGCTGTGTGGGGTGCAACGATGCGGCCGACCCCGATGCGGCGTGCCAAGCGAGCGACGCCGCGACGCCGGCCTGCGGGAGTGAGGGCGCCTGCGTGGAGTGCACCGACCAGCAGTCAGCGGCGTGTGGCGGACAGACGCCGGTGTGCGGAGCGGACGCGGTGTGTGTGGGCTGCGACGAGCATGCTCAGTGCCCGGAAAGCGCATGTCACCTCGATGGGGACCAGGCCGGGGCGTGTTTCGAGGCGAGTGAGGTCGTGGAGGTTGGGAGTGCCGCGGAGCTGAGCGCGGCGGTGGCGGGGCTGAGTGCTGACGAGACGGCTGTGATCGTCCTGGCATCTGGCGACTACACCGGCGTCACCGACGAGGTCACGGGCAGCGCAGAGGTTGCCTTCATCGCAGCTGACGGCGCATCGATTTCGGGCAATAGCGGTTTCGCCGTGCTCGGGGTGTCCGGCGATGCAATCGTCTACATATCGGGGCTGTCGGTCGGGCCCAACGGAACAGGCGCCGGGCTCAACTGTTCGGGTGAAGCGGTATGGCTCGACGACGCCGCGGTGCGCAACAACGCCGGTGTTGGTCTGGACATCTCCGGGGGCTGCCGAGCCCACCTGCGCCGGAGCGTGGTGGCGAGCAACTCGGGAGGCGGCATCGATGTCTCCGGCGGTGAGCTCAACATCCTGAACTCCGCCGTGGGTCGGAACGGAGACGGTTTTAGCTCCCTGTTCGGCGGCATCTCTGCGAACAGCGCGACGCTCGACCTTCGCTACTCCAGCATTGTCGCGAACTCGTCAGTGGACAGCGGCAGCTCATCACTGCAGTGTATCGGCGCGACATCGGGGTCGGTCAGCAATGCCATCATCGTGGCCGATGGGAACTCTGTCGACGTTTGCGCCTCCCTCGACTTCTCAGGCGTAGCGGCGGACGAGATGCTCGGCGGCGAGAATCAAAGTGTCGGATCGGCTATCAGCACATGGTTCGTCAGTCCTGCCACCAACGACTATCATCTCACCGCGAGCGGAGAGGCCGTGTTCATGGACATCGCGCAGTGGACCAAGGGCGACCCGCTCACCGATATCGACGGCGACGCCATCCCTCAGGAGATGCCCAGCTTCCCCGGGTACGACCAGCCATGATACGCACCCCTCTGACGACGCTTTCGACCCTCGCTCTCGTAGGCCTCGTAGGCATGGGCTGCGGAGACTCGGCTGTCGAGATGAGCGAGACCGACGGCGATACCGAGCGGTCCACCACGACCGTCGCGTCGACGATGACGCAGGGCAGCTCGGGCACGACCGGGGAGACGGACGACTCTGCCACAGGGACGAGCATCGACACGACGGCCGGCGACGGGAGCACGATGACCGAGACGGCCGGGCCAGAGTGTACGGACAGCTCGGAGTGCACGGACCCGCTGTTGCCGGTGTGCGAGGGGATGAGCTGTGTGGGGTGCAACGATGCGGCCGACCCCGATGCGGCGTGCCAAGCGAGCGACGCCGCGACGCCGGCCTGCGGGAGTGAGGGCGCCTGCGTGGAGTGCACCGACCAGCAGTCAGCGGCGTGTGGCGGACAGACGCCGGTGTGCGGAGCGGACGCGGTGTGTGTGGGCTGCGACGAGCATGCTCAGTGCCCGGAAAGCGCATGTCACCTCGATGGGGACCAGGCCGGGGCGTGTTTCGAGGCGAGTGAGGTCGTGGAGGTTGGGAGCGCCGCGGAGCTGAGCGCGGCGGTGGCGGGGCTGAGTGCGGGGGATGATGTGGTGGTCCGGCTTGCCGCGGGGAGCTACGGCGTGACGGTCGATTTTGGAGCGAGCTGCAGAGGTTGCCATCCTCTGGAACCGGCGACCCCGTCATTCTGGGCGATGGTGCGCGGGCAGTGGACGTGTTCCGGCGACGGCATCCTCTACCTCTCCCGAGTTGATGTCGTGAACGGGTCCGGCGACGGTCTCGCGTGCCGAGGTGAAGCGGTATGGCTCGACGACGCCGCGGTGCGCAACAACGCCGGTGTTGGTCTGGACATCTCCGGGGGCTGCCGAGCCCACCTGCGCCGGAGCGTGGTGGCGAGCAACTCGGGAGGCGGCATCGATGTCTCCGGCGGTGAGCTCAACATCCTGAACTCCGCCGTGGGTCTCAATGGAGATGGCCTTAGCATCGCTGTTCGGCGGCATCTGCTGCGAACAGCACACGCTTCGATCATTCGCTACTCCAGCATTGTCGCGGCAACTCGTCAGCGGACAGCGGCAGCTCAGGCGTCACTGTAGTGCATCGGCGCGGCAGTCGGCGTAGGTTCGCAACTGCGATTCATCGTGGCGCGATGGGGACTCCGTCGACGGGTGCGGCTCCCTCACCTCTCGAGACGTATGCGGCGGACGAGACGCTGGCGGGGAGAATCGAGAACGTCGGATGCGGTTATCAGCACAGCTGGTTCGTCAAGTCCTGCCAGCCAACGACTATCATCTCACCGCGAGCGGAGAGGCCGTGTTCATGGACATCGCGCAGTGGACCAAGGGCGACCCGCTCACCGATATCGACGGCGACGCCATCCCTCAGGAGATGCCCAGCTTCCCCGGGTACGACCAGCCATGAGATACGCACCCCTCTCGACACGCTTTCGACCATCGCTCCGTAGACCTCGTCGCATGGGCTGCGGAGACTCGGCGTCGACGATGACGAAACCGACGGCGATACCGAGCGGTCCACGACCACCGTCGCGTCGACGATGACGCAGGGCAGCTCGGGCACGACCGGGGAGACGGACGACTCTGCCACAGGGACGAGCATCGACACGACGGCCGGCGACGGGAGCACGATGACCGAGACGGCCGGGCCAGAGTGTACGGACAGCTCGGAGTGCACGGACCCGCTGTTGCCGGTGTGCGAGGGGATGAGCTGTGTGGGGTGCAACGATGCGGCCGACCCCGATGCGGCGTGCCAAGCGAGCGACGCCGCGACGCCGGCGTGCGGGAGTGAGGGCGCCTGCGTGGAGTGCACCGACCAGCAGTCAGCGGCGTGTGGCGGGCAGACGCCGGTGTGCGGAGCGGACGCGGTGTGTGTGGGCTGCGACGAGCACGCTCAGTGCCCGGAAAGCGCATGTCACCTCGATGGGGACCAGGCCGGGGCGTGTTTCGAGGCGAGTGAGGTCGTGGAGGTTGGGAGTGCCGCGGAGCTGAGCGCGGCGGTGGCGGGGCTGAGTGCGGGGGATGATGTGGTGCTGGTTCTTGCCGCGGGGACTACGGCGTGACGGTCGATTTTGGAGCGGCTGCAGAGGTTGCCATCCTTGGGACCGGCGACCCCGTCATTCTGGGCGATGGTGCGCAGGCAGTGGAAGTGTTCGGCGACGGCATCGTCTACCTCTCCCGAGTTGATGTCGTGAACGGGTCCGGCGACGGTCTCGCGTGCCAAGGTGAAGCGGTATGGCTCGACGACGCCGCGGTGCGCAACAACGCCGGTGTTGGCCTGGACATCTCCGGGGGCTGCCGAGCCCACCTGCGCCGGAGCGTGGTGGCGAGCAACTCGGGAGGCGGCATCGATGTCTCCGGCGGTGAGCTCAACATCCTGAACTCCGCCGTGGCCGGAAACGTTGGCAGCTCGGCGGGCCCAGGCATTCGAGCAACGTCCTCGACGCTCGGCATCACCTACAGCACCATTGCCGAGAACGGCACGTTTGCCAGCCCGGACAACCTCGAGTGTCTCAGTGGAAGTTCGGGCAGCGTTGCGAACAGTATCGTCGTCGGGCCGGGCGGAGACTCCGTCGTTGGCTGCAGCGCGTTGGAGTGGACGACGAACGCAGTCGACGGATCCGGTCTCGGCGGTGGAAACGTTGATGTCGGAAACCTTGACGGGACGTGGTTCTCTCCTGCCGCCAACGACTATCATCTCACCGCGAGCGGGGAGGCCGTGTTCATGGACATCGCACAGTGGACCAAGGGCGACCCGCTCACCGACATCGACGGAGACGCCATTCCTCAGGACATGCCGAGCTTCCCCGGGTACGACCAGCCATGATACGCACCCCTCTGACGACGCTTTCGACTCTCGTTCTCGTAGGCATGGGCTGCGGAGACTCGGCTGTCGAGATGAGCGACACCGACGGCGATACCGAGCGGTCCACCACGACCGTCGCGTCGACGATGACGCAGGGCAGCTCGGGCACGACCGGGGAGACGGACGACTCTGCCACAGGGAAGCATCGACACGACGGCCGGCGACGGGAGCACGATGACCGAGACGGCCGGGCCAGAGTGTACGGACAGCACGGAGTGCACGGACCCGCTGTTGCCGGTGTGCGAGGGGATGAGCTGTGTGGGGTGCAACGATGCGGCCGACCCCGAGGCGGCGTGCCAAGCGAGCGACGCCGCGACGCCGGTCTGCGGGAGTGAGGGCGCCTGCGTGGAGTGCACCGACCAGCAGTCAGCGGCGTGTGGCGGGCAGACGCCGGTGTGCGTGGGCTGTGACGGCGGTGCTCCTCGCGTTCTGGTCTTGGCAACGTCGACTTCTCGAGTCGATCATCGAGGCGGGCCGGACCGTCCAAGGATCCCTATCCGCCTGCCCGCAGCCCGTCGTACCCCTTCGGCTACGCGTCAAGCTGGCTTCCACCACGGGCTGCGAGGCGCTTGGATCCGTACACCCCGTCAAAAGGTGCACACCGGTGTGGATTTTTCGACGGCTACTGCAGCGCGGCCAATGCGGCGTGGGCCTTTTGGATGTGCTCGTTGGCTTTGAGCCCGTCGAAGTAGGTTTGCGCGGCGGCGGGCAGCTTCAGCTCCATGTACCCAGCCCACGACAGCACGACGTAGGCGTAGATGTCGGCCGCGCTCAGCGACACGCCGTTGAGGAAGCGGTTGCCGTCGAGCCTCGCGGTCACCTTGTCGATGCGGCGGAACACGTTCTCGATCACCGCCTCGCGCGCCTCTCCCTGCAGCTTCGGGTTGAACAGGGGTCCGAAGCTCGGATGCAGCTCGGTCGCGACCAGCGCGAGGTCGTTGAGGTACCGGTACCTCTCCGGGGTGCCGGGCTCGGGAGCCAGACCCGCATCGCCCTTGTCCGCGAGGTAGGTCAGCGTGGCCACGTTCTCATTGAGGATCGATCCGTCGGGGAAGGCGATCGTGGGGACGTTGCCCTTGGGGTTGATCGCGTAGAAGTCGGCGCCGGACTTGGTCTTGTGGGTCGAGAGGTCGACCGTCTCGGAGTCGAAGTTGATGCCGCCGATGGTGGCGGTGAGGAAGCTGGCGGCGCCGCAGCTGGTCGGCGTGTAGTAGAGCTTGAAAGCGGACATGAGGCGGAGGCTAGCGCACAACGACGCGAACGGACGTTCGCGTTCTGGGACGCGCTGTTGCCCGAGGCGCAACAGACTCGGCTCCGCTGGTCGCCACGGGTCTGCGCGAGCGCGGAGCTGCGGTTGAAGCCCGCAGGGTGAGGCGACATGTCCTCGACACGGATTGTTTCTGCCGATGTCGCAAGCTGAGATTTCAAGAAGTTCGCAAGGTGAGCGTCAGCGCCGGGTTCTTCATGGGGGTGACGGGGTGCGACGCCGAGCTGGAGTCGACCGCGGCGCTGCGGTGCGCGGAGTTGGCCGGTGCTGGAATCGTCGGCTTGGACTCGGTCACCATCAGCGGCACCGTCTCGCTGATCGCAGAGCGCGGCACCGCAGTGCACGGCAACGGCGCCGTCACGCTCTCGGGCTCGCTCTACGTCGACAGGGGGACGGCGGGCAGGCTCTGCGTGCGCATTGGTGCCGGATCCCGATTCGATCCGTCGGGGGATCGAATCGGGGCCCGGCACCACGACAGAGGCGAGTCGTCCCTCAACGACGGACCCGCCCATGTCGACCACCCCACATCTCCTCGCCGTCCTGCTGCTCCAACCTGCCGACTCCGCGCTGCCCTACGACCCCCTGGAAACGACCGACGCGCCCGCCGAGGACGCCCCGACGCCGCCTCCCGAGACCTCACCGACGCCCTCCCCACCGACGCCCTCCTCACCGACGCCCTCCCCACCGACGCCCGTCCAGGCCGAGGCCGAGGCCGAGGCCGAGTCCGAGTCCGAGCCCGAGCCCGAGCCCGAGTTCGACCGCCGCGGGCTCATCCTGCGGGTCGCCGCGGGCCTCGCGAACTGCCTTGGAGACTTCTGCGATGACGATGAGCTTCGGGTGAAGATCGGACCTGGCGCGCTGCTCGAGCTGGGCTATCGCCCGATCGAGTACGTCAGCTTCGGCGCGGGCATCAACGTCGCGCGGATGAAGGTCGACGTCGACACCGACCCCGGCGAGGAGGTCGATGCGAAGGCGCTGATGGTCTCGCCGTTGGCCTTCTTCTTCGTTCACCCGGTCAAGACCACGCGTCTGGACCCCTACGCGGGCGTGTCCGTGGGCTGGCAGCTCAACCGCTCGACCTACGAGGCCTCGTCGTCCTCATCGTCGGGGGAGGGCGAGTTTGGGGCTGCAGACCGAGAAACCATCGTCACCTTGAAGCGCGGCACCGCGCGGCTGACCGGTGGACTGGACATCTACGTTGCCCGACACGTCGCGATAGGACCGCGGTTCGACCTGCTGTTGGGCTTCGGCGGGGAGGTCTGTGTCGACGATGGCGACGACGAAGCGTGTGACGATGTCGATGACGCGTTCGACAACGACGAGGAGGAAGAGCTGCCCCGGAACTGGATGTTCGGCCTGAACCTCAGCGCAACCTTCTAGGTGCTCGCAGGGCCACGAGGGCGGCCCGTCGGCCCGAAATCGCCGACTGGACGCAGCCCCTCGGCGCCCTGTAGCGTCCGTCGGTGGGCACGGTCGGAACCGTGCGGGCAGGACTGCTCGCGCTCGCTAGCTGCATCATCGCCGTGGGGTGCAGCGACCGAACGGACGACGACGCGTGCGCCGATGCAGACGCGCAGGCGCAGTGGTCCGAGGCGGCAGAGGTCTGCCAACGGGCCTGGCGGACTGGGGGCGATCCGCAGACCGGCTACCGATGGGCCCGGGCGGCAGCGCGCCAAGGGGACATCTGGGTCGCCCAAAGGCTGCTCGACCAGCTCGACGACCGCTCGGTCGTCTCGGCCCGGACGCGCTACCTCGTTGCCGCCGACCTTCGCGTACACGGCGAGCTCGAACGCGCCGAGGAGTCCTTCTTGCAGGCGCTGTCCGTGTTCGAGGAGCGCGGCGACTTCGTGCGCGCCGCCGCAGTGGCACGCGTGATCGCGGCCGCACGCCTTCGCGCCGGCCGATACGCGGACGCCGAGTCGATGGCGGTTGCGAGTTTGACCCTGGCTGAGCGGACGGAGAACGAACAGCTCGTCTATGAGGCGTTGCTCGAGCTGGCCGCGCTGCACGGCGAGGTCGGGCGCGATGCGCTCGCGGTCGCCGTACGGGACCGGGCCCTCGCGCTGCGTCCCGACGATCCGCTGAGCCTGGGGGTGCGCGGCGACCGGGCCCGCGACGCTGGCCGACTCTCGATGGCCGACGTGCTGTACCGGCAGGCCTCGGCCGCGCTGGCGGATCGCGGCGACTGGAAGGCGCAGCGCATCATCGCGTTGAATCTGATCGACGTCGGGCTTCGGCGCGGCGACGTCGCTGCCGCGCGCGCGTTTCTCGACGTCGAGACTCGGGCGCGCGAAGCATCCTCCGGGGGTGCCGCGTTCGAAGACCTGCTGCCCAACGTTCGCTCTTCGGCGACGTACTACGCGGCGAGGGTTGCGTTGGCCGAGGGCGATCCCGAGGCCGCCGCCGCATCGCTCGCCCTGGGGCGCGCGCACGCGCTGGGCCCCGACTGGGCCTGGCAGTTCGCGTTGTTGGAGGGCCAGATCCACGCCGCCCGCGGTGATGCTCGGCGGGCGCTGACCTCGGCGCTCGAGGCCCTCGATGCACCCGCCGCGGAGTCGTCGACGGATGCCTTTCATGCGCAAGACCGCATTCGTAGGCGACGAGACGCGGTGGATGTGGCCGTCCGCGCGGCCGAGGCGCTGGACGACGTCGCGGCGATGCTCGAGCTCGTCGACCGACTCCATCTGCAGCGCCGCGAAGCACGGACCCCACTGGACCTTCACGAAATCGAGGCCGTTCTGGCCGGGCGAAGTGCGGTCGTCTACATCGTCTCGGACGACGCAGTCTCCGTCTTGGCCCGCGTCTTCGGGCGGTGGCAGCGGTGGACGACCAAGCTGCCGCAGGCGGAGCTCGAACGCCTCGTGGCAGCCTTCGTGGCCGACTTCGACGACGATGCGGGGTCGCGGCTGAGCGCGCTGCTCTTGCCCTCCGAGCTGTTGGCGTCCGGGGTGGCTGGGGAGCTCGTCCTCGTGCCCGACGGCGCCCTCGAGACCATCCCGTGGGCTGCGCTCCCACTTTCCGACGGGCCGCTCATCCTGCGCTTCGATCCCATCGTCGCGCCGTCGCTGCGACCGGCACCGTTCTCGCAGGCCGGCGGTGCGCCCGTGTTCGTGACCGATCCGCAGGGCGATCTGCCGCGAGCGCGGGCCGAGGGGCGGCGATGGGCGCCTCGGTTGCACGGAACCCAGTGGTCCGCCGCTGCGGCGGCCCGCGACCGCCTCGCGGGGTTGCGTACCGACCTGCTGCACCTGGCCGTGCACTCGGGGCAGACCGAGGGCCACGCGTGGATTTCGCTGGCCGACGGCCGGGTGTCCGCGCGCGAGCTGGCGACCCTGGGGGTCGATGCGCGAACCGTCGTGCTCGCGACCTGTGCGTCGACGACGGCGCGCAATGGCGACATCTGGACGTCCGTGCCCGGCGCGTTCCTTCTTCGGGGATCGAATCTGGTCGTCGGCACACTGTGGTCGGTGAACGACACTTCCGCCGAACGCTTCGTCCAGGCGCTCTACGAAGACCATGGAGCACGGATCGACGCCGGCACCGTCTCGGCTGCGCAGCGCAAACTCCTGCAATCGAGCGATGACCCGCGGCAGTGGGCCGGATATGTCGCGATGGGACACCTCCTCGAACGAGACGAAGACACGCCATGAAACGATACGTCCATGCACTGTTGCTCGGGGCTCTTTGCGCCGGGTCCGTTGCGGCCTGCGAGACCGCCTCTCCGATCGAGGCCACGCCGTTCTCGAATCCCCAACCTCTCTACGCCGTCGAGTTCTTCATCGATGGCGAGGCCTTCCCCGCTGCTGTCAACGCGCGGGGGGAGGTGGCCCTGACCGTCGCCGACGACGCCGTCTCGACCACCGTGACCTACACCGGGGGGGCAGCCTTGGCGCGGCACATTCAAGCCAACCCCGGGGGACGTGTCGTGTTCGCGGCAGAGAAGGACGCACGCGCTGCTGCGGACAAACTTCAGCTCGAGACCGGGCTCCCGGTGAAACTCGAGCCCATCCGGGGACCGGGAGAGCTCGAGCTCGTGTTCGAGCAGGTCAACCAACACGGCTTGGATGGCCGCGCCTACTCCTGCCGGGGGACGCAGGCGAAGTGTGTCATCTCCGCGGAGATTCCTCCGGACATCTCCGGGTGGATCTTGAAGCTCATTGCGGACGCAACCGTCGATGATGAGAGGGTCACCGCGGTAATCGAGGACGTCGTCGAACTCTGCGAGCGCCAGGATGACTGTCCGTTGACCGCACGCAGAACGAGAGCCTCCTGCGTTGCCATCCGTCGCTCCGAGCTGAAGTGCTGCGTCGACGCAGAGAATGTCTGCCTCACCAAACCCGTCGACGACGGCGAGTAGGGCGCTGGTCCGACAGCGGGGCGCGCGGTAGACTCCTCGACGTTGCGAACCGACGTCGAAACGCAGGCCCGCTCCGCGCTGCGGGCGGGCCTACGGCGTGATGCGCTCACGATGCTCATGCGGGCCTATGGACAGGACGTGGTCCGATACTGCCGGGCGTTGCTGGGAAACGCAGCACTGGCCGAGGACACCCGCCAGCGGGTCTTCATCGAGGCGTACCGCGACCTGGACCGGGTGCGAGAGAACGCGACCTTTCGCGCCTGGCTGCTCGGCATCGCCCGCCATCGTTGTGCCGATGCGCGTCGAACTGCCCAGCGACGCGACGCACGAGAGGCCCGGCTGCACCCCGCAGCGCCCTCGAACGCCTCGCCCTTGGAGCTGGCGCAGTTGCTCGAGTTTTGCCTGCAGGAGCTCGAGCAGCACAACCGCGACGCCGTGGTGCTCAGGCACGTGCTGGGGCATCGCTATGCGGAGATCGAGGAGACCCTGGGTGTGCGGGTCGCGGCGCTGCAGATGAGGGTCGCCCGAGCGCTGACGCGGCTGCGGACCTGTGTCGAACGCCACGGAGGTCTGGCGTGACGAACCTGACCGACGACGACTTCCTCGCCATCGAGCGCGGTGCGTCTCCGCGCTCGCCTGAGGCGGCGGCGGAACACGCAACGCTGGTGGAGGCGCTGGGCACCGTCGGACAGGACCACCGCGAGCATCAGGACGACGCGTGGATGGACGCGGTACTCGGTGCGGTGGAGCCCGAGGCCGCCTCGAGACCCTCGCGTCTGCGGTGGGTCGTTGCCGCGGGCATCGCCCTCGCGGCCGCCGCGCTGCTCGCGGTCCTGCTTCGGCCATCGGGCCCCGATGTACCCGAGCATCCCGTCGCCTTCGCGCTGACCCGGGTCGATGGTGCGAACGTGGTGCGAGGCCGAGACCTTGCACCCCATGACGCGGTGCACGTCCGCTGGGACGCTGGGTACGGCCTTTGGGTGTTCTTCAACGACGCAGCGCTGCTGCTTCGATGTCCGGGCTCGGCCGCCTGCGCCGTCGATGGTGCGGAGGCGTCCGTCGAACTCACCCTCGAGGAGCCCGGCCGCTATACGTTCATTCGGGTTGGGCCCGACGTGCCCGCTCCGACGGGCGTGCTGGATGAAGACGTGGCGCGTGCACTCGATGGGGGCCACGTCGCGACCATCGAGGCGGACCTCGACGTGCGCTGACGAAGAAAAATCGACGCGCGGTGTTGGGTCTTTCCGTTCGGTGGCGCCTCGTGGGCATGACCCCTTCGGATGAGACGATGCTCTTCGAACGCTGGATCGCAGGAGACCAGGCCGCGCAGGCCAAGCTCTTCGGGCTCCACCACGCGAGGCTGCTGCGCTTCTTCGAGCGCCGGTCCCCCCAAGCCGCAGACGACCTCGCCCAGCAGACGCTGCTTGCTTGCATGCGCGGTCGGCCGCGAATGACCGCACAGACGCGGTTCTCGGCCTATCTGATGACCACGGCGCGGCGCATGCTGTGGCACGAGCGCGCCGCGCGGGCGAAGACGACGTACCGCGACGTCGATGCCGTCTCCGATATCGTGTGCGATGTCGACCCGTCCGATTCGCAGCGGCTGCGCCGAGCCCTGGGCCGACTCCCCACCGCGCACCGCGAGATCCTCGAGGGCTACTACGTCGAGGGCCGGACCGGGCCGGAACTCTCGGCCGCGCTCGCGCTCACCGAGCCCGCGGTTCGCAGCCGGCTGCGACGCGCGCTGACGGCCCTGCGCCGGGAGTTCGAACGCCCGCCCGCCTCGCGCGTCACCGCACGATGACGAGGTTGGGCACGGCCGGCTACAGATGCAGCTCGCCCGCGTCGTCGCACGCGTTGCAACACCGCTGCCCTGTGCACCGCACGGGTCTGCGATCCCGGCGCTGGTCTCGACGATGACGTGGGTGACTCCGCTTCGGCGGTGCGAAGACAAGGAGCGCCCCTGCATCGTCTACTTCTTCGCCGCCTCGTCCTTCTTCCCGGTTTGCGGCGCGCCGCACCCTCCACACTCCTTGTGGTCGTGGGGGTTCATCTTGCCGCAGTACTCGCACTTCCAGTCGGCGACGGCTTCTTTGGCGTCCGCCTTGGCCTGGTCCTTGGCGTCCTCGTCGGCCTGACTCTTCTCGTCTTTGTCGCTCTGCGCGCCGGTGACCTTGTCGAGGGCTTTTTGGGCGGTCTCGAGGTCCGAGATGATCTTCTTCACGATGGCGTCGGCGTCGTTGGGATTCTTGGCGCCCTGCTTCAGCGTGGCCTCGGTGCGGTCCAGCGCTTTCTGAGCGTCGTCCGCGGCCATCTTGGCGCCCTCGCGAACCGAGGCGTCCGAGGCCTTCGCCGTGACGTCGACCCGAGCTTCGCGCAGCTTCTTGGTGAGGTCCTCGACTTTGCCCAGGTCGCGCACGAAGCCCTTCATCAGCGCACCGTTGGCCGCGCTGAGCTTGTCGATCGCCGCGTCGCCTTCGAGCGCGGTCGCGGCTTCGTGGATCGGCTTGGCCTCGTCGAGGCGAGCCTGCAGCGCGGGCTTGAAGCCCGGATACTTCGCCATCATCGACTCGACCGAGGCGACGTTGCTCTTCCAGGCCGCGGTCTGGTTCTCGACGGTTTTCGAGCAGCCGCCGAAGACGAACAGCGAGAGCAACAGGAAGGGGAGGAGGACGTACCGGACAGCGGTCACGGGCCACAGAATACGAGAGGTGCGCCGCTGGCGTCATCCGGCCCTTCCCCCGGGCCCGCAGGTGTGCGACCACTGCCGACATGGTGCACGCCGTCGCACGCCGCTATGCCTGCGAAGAGCTCGTCCGGCTGCGCCGGGCCGATGAGCAGCGTCGCTACCTCGCATCCCAACGCAGCGCGCGCGTCGACCCCAACCCACACCAGATCGACGCCGTCATCTTTGCCCTGCAGCGCATCCCCAAGGGCGGCTGCATCCTCGCGGACGAGGTCGGCCTGGGCAAGACGATCGAGGCGGGCCTGACGATCTCGCAGCTGCTGGCCGAGGGTGCGTCCCGAATCCTCCTGCTCACGCCCAAGCCTTTGCTGGGACAGTGGCGCGACGAGTTGCTGGCGTTGTTCGGGATCAACGCGACCGAAGGGGCGGAGGATGCCGCGGGGTTCGAGGGGGCGGGGGTGTTCATCGCCGGACGCGAGTACGCGGGCTCCGAAGCCGGGGCGGCGGCGATCGGGGGCAGCGGCCGCTTCGACCTGTGCGTCATCGACGAAGCGCACGAGATCTTCGCGGGCATCTACCGCCGCTACGATCGCCACGGCGGGCTCAAGGACGGCTCGCGCTACGCCCGGACCGCGGCGCGGGTCAAGCAGGTGCTCGTCGGCACGCCGATGCTGCTGCTGACCGCCACACCGATCCAAAACAACCTGACGGAGATGTGGGGCCTGGTCCAGTACGTCGAGCCGACCGGCACCCTGCTCGGAGATCTGGGGACGTTTCGGTCGGTCTTCTGCGACGGGGACGACCGGCGGATCCGGCCGGGTCAGGATGACGAGCTCAAGCGCCGTCTCGCGACCGTGTGCCAGCGGACCCTGCGACGCCAGGCGCAGGCGTTCATGGCCAAGGCGTTCACCCAGCGGACCGCGCGGCTGTTCGAGTACTCGATGTCCTCGGACGAGGCGCAGCTGTACGAGGACGTCACCGCCTACCTGCTCGACCCCAAGACCCTGGCCTTTCGGGGCACCCACCGGCGGCTGCTGCTGATCGGGTTTCACCGCCGTATGGGCAGCTCGGTCGTGGCGCTCGCCGCCTCGCTCCAGGCCGTGGCGGACCGACTTCGACGCAAGCTCGCGGGCGGGACGGATACGCTGGCCCTGTTCGACACCGACCTCGAGGAGGACCAGGTGCGGCAGGACGCGGACCCGGGCGCGCTCGAACACCCCGAGCCCGAGCTCTTCGCCGAGATGCGGCGCGTGCAGGCGCTGGCGGACCGCGCCGCGGCGTTGCCCGTCGACAGCAAGGCCGAGCAGCTGTGTGCCGCGGTCCGCTTCGCGCTGCAGCGGGCGCAGACCGGCGGCAGCGGCAAGATGGTGATCTTCACCGAGGCGCTCTCCACTCAGGACTACCTGCAGCGCGTGCTGGAGGACGCAGGCCTGGTCCAGCCGGGCGAGGTCACCTTGTTTCGGGGGCAGAACACCGGGCCGGCCGTCGCGGCCGCGCTGCAGCGGTGGGAAGCGGAGGTTGCCTCGCGCATGCCCAAGGACGCGCATCCCTCCCGGGCCGTCGCCGTCCGCCTCGCGCTCGTGCACGAGTTTGCGACCCGGACGAAGATCTTCATCGCGACCGAGGCCGGAGCCAAAGGCCTCAACCTGCAGTTCTGCGACACGGTGGTCAACTACGACCTCCCGTGGAACCCGCAGCGCATCGAGCAGCGGATCGGGCGCTGTCATCGCTACGGCCAGAGCCGGGACGTCACGGTGATCAACTTCATCAACCGCGACAACGAGGCCCAGCGCCTGACCTTCGACATCCTCAGCCGCAAGCTCGAGCTCTTCGGCACCGTGCTCGATGCCTCCGACGCAGTGCTGCACGAGGCCCGGTCGCCGACCTCGGGCGCGCTGGTGGGCGCGCTGGCCAGCGACTTCGAGGCACAGCTCGCCGACGTCTACGACAAGGCCCGCTCGCCCGAGGAGATCGCCGAGGGCATGGCAGCGCTGGAGGCGAGGGTCGGCGACGCCAAGGAGGACTACGAGGCCACGCACGCCCGCACCGCGGGGCTCATCGAGACGCGCTTCGACTCGACCGTGCGCTCCTCCCTCCGCAGCCTCGAGGACGAGCTGCCCCAGGGGCTCGCCGAACTCGACGCCGAGCTCGAGGGCGTGCTGCTGCGCTTCCTGGAGGCCGCCGGCATCCCGCACGAGTGCGCGCGCGACGAGATCGGCCTGAGCGTCGCCATCGGCGCCCATGCAGGGCTGCCGGCCTCGATGCGCGAGGGCGTCACGGTGCGGGTGGGCGCGGGCTCATCCGAGCAAGGCGAGCCGCTGCACGTCGGTCACGCGCTCATTCGGGCGGCCCTGGAGGAGTCGCGACAGGCGACGGTCGGTCGGCAGCGGGTGAGCATCGACGCGGCGCGGCTGCCCGGAGACGTCAAGGCCATGCCCGCCGCGACGGGGCGGATCACCGTGGTGCGCCTGCAGGCCCTGGGTTTCGAGCCGGTGACCGAGCTGCTGCCGGTGGTCGTCCTCGACGACGACGACGTGCCGCTGCTCGGCGCGCGCGCGCGCGCGTGGGTGCTCGCCGCCGCGTCCGAAGCCAGTCCGGAGGTGTCGGCGAGCCTCGAGGCCCTGGGGGATGCGGCCGATGAGGCGATCTTCATCGCGGGAGGCGATCTCGAGGCGAGAGAGCATCAGCGCTTCGAGGAGACCCTCGCGCAGATCGAGCGATCGGTCGACGATCGGGTCCTCGCGGCCCGGCGCCTGCGCCAGGATGCCCTGCGCAGGCATGCAGAAGCCACCGCACGGCGAGATGCGGCGGTGGGGCCGGGGCCGCGGACGCGGGCCGAGAAGGAGCTGGCGGCCATCGACGCCGAGCTCGAGGGCCTCGACGCGGCAGTGGATCGCCTGCTACGACGAGACGATCCCGAGTATGCGACGTGGCGCTCGCGCGCCTACGTTCGCCGGTACACCCCTCCCACCTACGAACGCATCCTCGACGTGGAGTTCGTGCTCGCATGAGCGAAGGAGACCCCGACGTGGCGCTCAAGCTCCTGCACACCGCTGACTGGCATCTGGGGATGCGCTTTCCGACGTTCTCGGAGGAGCATCAGCGCACCCTGATGCGCGCGCGGATGGACGTGCTCGACAATGTCTTCGGGGCCGCCGAGTCGGCGGGCGTCGACGCTGTCCTGTGCGCCGGCGACCTCTTCGACGACCCGCTGCCGCAGGAGGTGTGGTGGAAGGGCCTGCTCGACAAGCTGCAGGCCCGGGACTGGTCGCGCCGTCAGGTGTTCCTGCTGCCCGGGAACCACGACCCGTTGACCGACAAGAGCGTATGGGCGCCCGACCATCCGTTTCGCCGAGGTCTTCCCACCGGCGTGCACGTCGTCGATCGAGACGACTTCGAGGCCCCGCTGGCCGAGGATGCGGTGCTGCTCGCGGCGCCGTGCCGAACCAAGGCGGGGCAGACCGGCCTGTGGCGGGCGCTGCCGCGGCGTGAGGAGGGGGACACCCGAATCCGCGTGGGTATGATCCATGGGCAAACGACCGACATCGAGGGGTTTCAGAACACCTTTCCCATTCCGGCCCAGGCCGCCGAAGACCGCGGGCTCGACTACCTGGCCATTGGAGACACGCACGCGTTTCGCGAGGTGCCGCCGGGCGCTCCGATTCCCACCGTCTATCCCAGCGCACCGGAGCCGACGAAGTTCGGCGAGCTCGATGCGGGCTATGCCGCGCTGGTGTTCTTTCCCCGGGGAGGACGCCGGCCGATCCTGCGGCGGGAGCGGGTGGGCCGGTGGCGGTGGGTCGAGCGGACCGCGCGGTCGGTGGCGGACTTGCGGGCGCTCGCGGCCGAAGGCGACCTGAGTTCGAAGGTCATGCGGCTGCACGTCGAACTCGACGCGACCCCGCCCGAGTACGAGGCGGTCGAGCAGCTGCTGCGGACGCTCGGAGGGACCGACGCGACCCACGGGCGGGTGGGCGTGCTTCAGGTCGATCGCACCCGACTGCGGCTGCGGACCGACGACCTCGAGGCCGCCTTCGAGGGGCTGCCCGACGAGCTCGCCGAGGTCGTCGCGCGGTTGCAGGCCCGCGCAGAGTCGACTGCACAGGACGCCGAGGCGGCCAAGCGCGCGCTGTACCACCTGTACCGCGTGGTGCGGGGGGCCGACTGATGCGGCTGCGCGCGCTGCAGGTGACCGACTTTGGGGCGGTCGAGTCCGCAGAGGTGACCTTCGAGGACGGGCTCAACGTGCTGCACGGGCCCAACGATCTGGGCAAGTCCACCCTCGCGGCGGCGATCCGGTCCGCGCTGCTGCTGCAGCACGCATCCAGTGGAGCCCGGCCCTTCGTGCCCTGGGGCACCGCGCGCAAGCCCCAGGTGACCCTGACCTTCGAAGCGGACGGCCGCTGGTGGCGGGTGCACAAGACCTTCGGCACGACCAGCGGCGGCAAGTCGGTGCTCGAGTGGTCCAACGACGGCGTCATGTTCAGCCTCGAAGAAGAAGGCCGCGGGGTCGATGGCAAGCTTCGCGAGCTGCTGGGGTGGGGTCTGGCCAAGCCGGGCGGCAAGGGGGGCTCGCACGGCTTCCCCAAGTCCTTCCTGTCCACGGTGCTGCTCGGTGAGCAGGCGCTGCCCTATCGGCTGCTCGAGCAGAGCCTCGAGGGGGACGTCGAGGACAGCGGCAAGGCGCGGTTGATCGAGGCGCTGCAGGCGATGGGCACCGACCCCGTGTATCAGCACGTGCTCGAAGAAGCGCAGGCTCAGGTCGATCAGGCCTTCACGGCGAAGGGCAAGCGCAGCACCCGCAAGGGCAGCCCGTTCGAGCGGGTGGCCGAAGACATCAAGCAGCGTCGGGCCTCCAGCGACGAGCTGGCCGCCGCGGTCGCGGAGAGCGACGCGGTGGTCTCTCGGCTCGGCGAACTCGCATCCCGCCGCGACGCCGCGATGGCGGCCAAGGCCGCGGCCGCCAGCACGATGGACCGGCTGCAGGAGGCGCTCGCCCAGCGGCAGGCTCGGGCGGCGCTGCAGGCCGAGGTCGACGAGGCGAACGAGGTGCTCGCCGAGATCCAGCGCAACGGCGAGGAGATCGGGCGGCTGCAGACCCAGCTGCGCGAGGCCGAAGCGGCGCTTCCCGATGCGACGGCGGCGGCCGAAGCCGCCGCGGAGGCGGTGCGCCGGGCCCAGGCCGAGCGCGATCGAGCCCTCGCCGAGCACGAGGCGCGGGCCAGCGGCGATGATCCTCAGCTCCGATCCGAGCGCGCGGCGTGGGACGAGGCGATGCGCGGCGTGGCCGCGCAGGAGGCGGCACTGATCTCGACGCGCGCGAACCTCGAGGCGTGGCTGCGCGCGGCCGGGGCCCAGCAGGAGACGCAGCAACGGCAGGCGCAGGCGCGCGCGGCGGTCGATGCCGCCGAGGCGTCCGCATCGAGCGAGCAGGCGCGCGTCGATGCGGCCGAGGCTCGGGTTCGCGTGCTGCTCGATGCGGCTCGGTGGGCGAGGGCGGAGTCGCTGCGGTCGCGACTGGAGGCCGCCCATGCTCGGCAAGCCCAGGCGCGCGCCATCCGAGCGGAGGCGGCGTCCAAACGGGCGGAGGCGGACGCGCTGCGCGGCGCGCTCGCGGTCGACTTTCCCGGCGCAGCGAAGCTCGAGGCGATGGAGGCGGCGTGGCGCACCTTGTCGCTCGAGACCGCCGCGCTGCGCGGAGGCGTGCGCGTCACCGTCGAGATCGGCGACGACGTGCAGGCGAGCGTCGCGGTCGACGGTGGGCCCAAGCGCACCTCGGCCGGGCGCGCGCAGGTCGATGCCGAGCGCGAGCTCGTGCTCGAGATGGCCAGCGTCGGCACCGTGACGGTCCGGCCCGGATCTCCGGATGCCCATGCGGCCGTCGAGCGGGCGACCGCGTCGTGGGCCCCGCACGCGGCCGCGCTGGAGCGGCTGGGCGTGGCGACCATGGACGCGCTCGCAGAGGCGGCCAAGGAGCGCGCGAAGACGCAGCGGGCGTGCGAAGAGCGGATCGCCGAGGCCACCGTGCTCGAGGCGAAGGCTCCGCCGGAGGACCCCGACGTGCTGTCCTCGCTGCAGCGCGAGCTCGAGGTCGCACAGCGAGGCCTGGAGGAGGTCGACGCGGCGGCGTGCCGCGCAGCGCATCAGGAGCACGGCGATGATCTGGACGCCGCGGCCCGCGAGGCCGAGGCTGAGCTCGAGCGGCTGCGGCGGCTGTCCGCGGAGGCCAAGATGCGCCACGCAGACGCTCGGACGCAGGCCCAGCTCGCCGACGAGCGGGTCGAGGCGGCGACCCTGCGGCTGGCCGAGCTGGCCCCCGCGCAGAATCCGGAGCAGAATCCGGAGCAGGATCCGGAGCAGGACCCGCGCGCCGCAGCCTTGGCGCTCGAGCAGACACAGGCGGACCTCGAAGCACGCCGCGCCGAGCTCGAGCGACAGGCTACAAGGCGCGGTGATGCGGCCGCCGAGCGGATCGAGGCCGCGCGCGAGGCCGCGGCGCAGGCCGAGTCGGTGCTGCGCGCTCAGACGCAGCGCGAGGTGCAGGCGCGGGCGCAGCTGCAGGCCGCGCGAGAGCGCAAGGCTTCCGCGGACGCCGCGCTGGAGGTTCGGCGAGAGCGGGCAGCGCACCACGACCCGCTTCGGGCCGCCGAACGGGTCGCCAAGGCACAGGACGCGCTGGCTGCCCAGGCTGCGCCCGCGATCGACGTCACCGAGGCTGCCCTCGAGCACGCCCGCACCGCGCTCGGCGAGGCACAGGACGCGCTCGAGGATGCGGAGCGGGCGGTCCGACAGCAGGAGGGCGCGCTACAGCACGTGGGCGGACAGGTCGTGCGCGAGCGGGCGCAGATGGCCCGAGAGGCCCTCGATGATGCGAAGCGCCAGGAGGCCGAGGTCACCCTCGACTACGATGGCTGGCGCCTGCTGTTGGGCACGCTGCGCGACGTGGAGAACGAGACCGGGGCACATCTGGGGCGTGCGCTGGGCACCGAGGTCGCCGATCGCATGGTGTCGCTGTCGGGTGGCCGCTACCAAGGCGCTTCCCTGGGGGCGGACCTCGAGACGCAGGGCGTGTTGACCTCGCGCGGTGTGCAGGCGCTCGACCGGTTCTCCGAAGGCGTCAAGGAGCAGGTCGCGACGCTGCTGCGCGTCAGCGTGGCCGAGCATCTGGGCACGATGCTCTTGCTCGACGATCACCTGGCGCAGACCGACCCGCAGCGGGCGGCGTGGTTTCGCGAGCTTCTGCACCACAGCGCGGATCGGGTGCAGATCGTCGTGTTGACGTGCAGGCCCGCCGACTATCTGGCGGACGCGGACGCGCGGGCCCACGTCATCGCGCTCGCCGACGCGGTCCAGCGCCAGGCGTGACGCTCAGCCCTGGTCCCCCTGGTCCCCCTGGTCCCCCTGGCCCTCGTCTTCGAGCCGTGCGCTGTCGGTGAGGGGGGCGACGCACAGCGCTCGTGCGGATCTCCGGTCGGCATCGACGCCCTTGCGGCGGGTCCCGTTCGGCATCGTGAACGTCGTGACGTTGCCGCGCCATCGGGCGCTGGTCCAGTAGGTCCCGCGCAAGGCAGCTTTGCTGTCGCGGATGCGGTTGATGAGCCCGGGGAAGGGCAGCTTCCATCCCCGGATGCCCTGGTGCGCCGTCACGTCGAGCGCCTGACAGAAGTCCCGCGCTTCGCCGTGGTCGCTGCGCTTGCCGCGGCGCTTGGCGACCACGTAGCCGTTGCCCAGATCCACCACGCCGTTGGGCACCGGACCGACGGGGGGTGGGTCGGTGTCCGCGGTGCCGACGTCGGGTACGGGAGCGTCGTCGAGCTCGAACGCGTCGGGCGGCGCAGGGAGAACATCGTGCCCGAAGGGCGATGCCGGCGGCGTGCCGAGGTCCGGGGGCAGGGCAGACGGATCGAACGCTGGCTCTGGCTCTGGCCCTGGCCCTGGCCCTGGCCCTGGCGCCGCGTTGGGCTCTGGCGCCGCGTCGGGCTCGGACGCCGCGTCGGGCTCGGGCGCCGCGGGGACGACCTGCGGTGACGGGGCCGGCGACGGGGAGATGCGCTGGGGCCACAGGGCAAACGCCAGCCCGAGGGCGGCGAGTGCAGCGAGGCCTGCCGGGAGGAGCCACCGGCGGCGTCTGGCGTCGCGGACGACTTGGACCGCCTCGGTCGGACGACGCTCGCTCTCGAGGTCGTCGGCGGGTGCAGGTGCGCGCTCGTCTTCGAGGGGGACCCCGGCGCCCTCCGGCTCGCCCGCGGCCGTGGTCAGGGTGGGCGAGGTCGGGTGTTCTTCGAACTCGATCGCTTCGAGCAGGGCCGCTCGCAGCGCGCCGACGTCTTCGTAGCGGTCCTCGATCTTCTTGGACAGGCAGCGGTCGACCACGTCGACCAGGGCCTGGGGCACGTCCGGCTCCAGCTCGCGGATCGGCTTGGCCTCCTCGTGGGTGACCTGCAGCAGCGTCGCGGCCACCGTTGGTCCTTTGAACGGATGTTTGCCGGTCAGCGCGCGGTACAAGATGGCCCCAACCGCCCACAGATCCGTACGCGGCTCGGCCTGGTCGGCGCCCTTGAACTGCTCGGGGGCCATGTACTCCGGCGTGCCGAGCAGGGCGCCGTGCGCGGTGGTGATCTCACCGGAGCCGTCGGTGAACTTGGCCACCCCGAAGTCCATCAGCTTGACGATCGGCGGCCCGTTCGCGGGTTCGTGGAGGAAGACGTTCTCCGGCTTGAGGTCGCGATGGATGATGCCTCGCGCGTGGGCAGCCTCGAGTCCGTCGAGCGCCGCGAGCACGACGTCGAGCGCGTCTTGGGGGCTCAAGACTCTGCGTTCGCGGATGAGCTGGGCGAGGTTCTTGCCGCGCAGCGACTCCATGACGATGTACGGCCCCACGGGTCCGACACCGAGGTCGTAGATCTCGCAGATGTTGGGATGCCCGATGCGCCCGGCCGCGCGCGCCTCGCTGCGGAAGCGGGCCACGAGGTCATCGTTCTTGAGGACGTCGGGGCGGATGAGCTTGATCGCCACCTCGCGGTCGACGGCCATGTTGACGGCCAGCCACACCGAGGCCATGCCGCCCTTGCCCAGCTTGCGCACGAAGCGGAACTTGTCCGAGAGCACCCGGCCGTCCAGGGGCAGCGGCATGTCCGTCTCGGGGCACTTCAACCGCGCTGGCGGGTGCTCTTGCCCGCAGTAGGGGCACGCTGGCAGCGCGTCGGAGGCCGCCTCGGTTGGGGGGCTGTCGTCCAACGCGGGCAGAGTATCACCGCGGCCGGGCCGCATGTCGGACCCGGCAAAGGCCTGAAGGTCTGCGCCCCCGCGGCCGATGACACGGCCATGGCGGCTGCTCACAGACGATGGTCGGTGCTGGCGCTCGGCGTTGGGCTCGGACTCGGACTCGGACTCGGACCGGCCTGTGCGCCTGCTCGGGGCCCCACGGTGTCCGCGGACGAGGCGCAGGCCCGAGCCCAGGCCGCTCGGGCCAACACCGACCTCGACGTCGCGGCGGCGGCCTATCACGACGACGGTGATCTCGAGCCTCTCGTCGCGTGGGTGGACGCACACCCGGACCATCCCGAAGTGGAGGTGTGGCGGGAGGTCGTCGCGCTTCGCACCTACGAATCGCTGGTGATCGGCGATCCCTGGACGCCGGCCGAGGCCGAGCCCGGCGAAGACGCCGCGGTGGCGACCCTGCCCGAGCCGTCGGTGCCCGCACTCGTCGCGCTCGTCGAGCGGTACCCGGGCACGTTCGGAGCGCAGACCGCTGCGGCGCTGCTCGAGAGCGACGGCCTGCGGCGCCTCACCCAGCCCGCCTTCAACGACGCCCTCGTCGCGTTCCTGGAGGGGCGCAACGACTGGGTGCACGATGACGACGGCCGCAACCTGATGCCCAACGTCGACTTGGCCGCGTTTCGGGACCGGCACGAGGACACGTTGCGCGCGCGACTGGGCGAGCGACTCGCCCAGAGCGCATGCGCGGAGTCGATGGGCTACTGCACGTGGTACGTCGACCGATTTCCCGATGAGCCGATCGCCGGAGAGCTTCAGGCGGCGATGAAGCAAGAGTGGTACCGGCGCGGGCACCCGCGGTGGAGAAGCTCGCGGTTCGCCAACTGCGCATATCGATGCGCGAAGACCTGCCGCAACGACGCGGTCCCGCTCGATGACGCCTGCTACGCCCCGTGTTTTGCGCGGTGCGAGGCGGCGACCCCGGGCTGAGCGGGGGCCGGTTCGGCCGCCTTCTGCTTGGCCCTGCGCCCTGCGAGCAGCTCGCGGAAGCGCAGGTCGACGCCGATGGTGAGCAGGTCGAAGCTGGTCTTGAACGTGCCCGCGTTGGCCGGGACCCCGCTGAGGCCGTTGCACCCCTGGGGACAGGGCGCCAGAGGACGCTGGCCGAACACCTTGCCGAACTGCTCGGTGACCGTCCGCTTCTCCTGAAAGACGTGCATGTAGCCCACGGTGAGGTACGCGCCCTTGGCCCCGGCCGAGAACCCACCGCCGACGCCGACCCGCCGGAAGCTGGGGAAGTCGAGGTTGGAGAAGTTCTCCGGCGTGGCCGCGGTCTCGAAGAACGCGCCGGTGCGCAGGGTGAGGTAGGGGGGCAGGGGATGCACGTCGCCGCCCAAGCGGACCGAGACGGTGTCCTTCCAGTTCTTGGCGACCTTCAGCTGCTGCAGGTCCAGGCCATTGAGCTTCCCCTGCACGTCGAGGTCGAAGCTCTCGAGCATCGACCAGGACTCGTAGACGGCGTCGAGTTCGACGTCGAACCACTGCCGGGAGCCGGTGTCGTGAATGTAGCGGATGCCGCCGCGGACGATGATGGGCAAGGTGAGGTCCATGCCGACCTTGATCTCCTCGGTGACGAGGCCGTCCTTGTCGACCGAGACACCGCCCTTGGGCTTGAACATCACCGGGACGAACCGGCTCGAGACGCCCAGCTCGAGGCGCTGCAGGGGCCGATACCACATGCCCAGCTGCGCGGTCGCGCTCGCGCGGTCCTTGAGTTCGATGGTGGTGACCAGCTGCGAGCTCTCCGAGTCGGGCACCGGGAAGAGCTCCGGGGTGGCGAGTCCTTGGGAGACCACGCCGTAGTCGAGCCGGATCAGGTCGGCGTACTGGACGACCGCGCCGATGCCGAAGACGTCCTTCCACTTCCAGGCGGCGCCGAGGGTGTAGTACGCGAGCAGCACGTCGAGCTCGGTCAACATCAACGACTGTGGACCGTAGGCGGGATAGCTCTGTCGACCGACGCCGTTGGGACCGTAGACGCCCGCGGCGAAGGTCCAGTCGTCGAGGCCGAAGTCGGTGGTGACCGCGAGCGCGCCGAGGATGGGGAAGAGGTTGTTCTTGGGGCGGACGGTGTCGAACGTGGTGCCGGCGTCCTCGCCCCAGGCCTCGCTGAGCGTCTGCCGCGAGAACTGGGTGTGATGGAAGAGCAACCCGTGGTTGTACATCACCGTCGTGCCGCGCATCTTGGCCAGCGCGCCGGGGTTGTAGTGGATGGCCGTGCCATCCTCGACCCCCACGACATTGGCTGCACCGCGGCCGATCGCCCGCGCACCCATGTCGGGGACCTCGAAGCCGCCGGCGTGCGCACGCTGAGGCAGACCCAGGAGAACACCGACGGCGGTGAGGGAGGCGCAGAGCCACAGAGCGCACCAGCGACGCAACATCGACCAGGACGCTACCACGCGAGCCACAGTGGGGTCATCGAAGGTCCCGCGTGGTAGATTGCCCGACGATGACCGCGCGCGGAGTCTTGGTGGGGCTGTCCATGGCGTTGGGGTGCAGCAACGGGGAAGGGAACGAGCCCAACGTGCTCCCGGACCCCTCCGGGCCCTCGACGCAAGACGGCAGCACGACCAATCCGACCACCCCGGGCACGTCGGTCAGCCCCGGGAGCGAGACCGGTTCGGGGACGTCGGCCGAAGACATCACGCCCCGGACCTACCGCTTCGACTGCGTCGACATCCAGACCGTCGGGGACGCCGACGGCACGGCTTTCCAGGCGCAGGTCCTCGAGAACACCTGGGGGTCGGACATCGAGAACCTCAAGCTCAACATCCTGCTCGAGGTGGAGTCGCGAGACGCCGAGGCCGGTGAGGCGCTGCTGGGCATTCGCTCCGGCGTCGGCCCGAGCGCGGGCGCCCTGTGTGCACAGGCCGAGACGATCAGCGACCTGATCCCCGTGACCTTCACCCGCTCCGAGGTGCGCTGGGGGGCGACCTCGGCGTCGGGCGAGTGCAGCACGCCGGCCTCGGGAACCGCTGGGAACAGCTACCAGATGGAGCTGGGCCCCGACCGCGTCGTCTACATCTACGCCGAAGACGACGACACCACGACCTTCAACTGCACGCCGGACGCCGCGGTCCCCGATGCGGTCCCCGTCCGGGCTGTGCAGGCCCAGGTCTCCACCGACGCGGCCGAGGGCCGAATCTGGGGCGTCCTGGACGGGTGCTTGGTTCAAAGCGACGCGATGGCGCTGTGTTCGTGTCTGGGGTCCTGTGCCGGGGAGGGCCCCGACGATCTCGAGACGCAGGGCGAGTGCGCGGGGTGCCCGGTGGGGGGGACGCCGCTGGCCACCTTGCTCGGCGGCGTCAACCCCTCGCAGAATTGCACGGACATCATGGGCGCGCCCGCCTTCGATCTTCGCATCGGTTTCTCGGGGGGCGTGTTGCCCCACGTGCCGACCGCCTGCGGGTGACGCTTTCGGCCCGGCCCCGCCTCTGCGATGCTGCGGGTCTCGGATGCGGACCTCTCGCTCGCGGATCCTGGCGCTGGTCCTGATCGCGCCCGCCCTGTTGTTCCTGGTCGCCGGCGCCTACGTGCTCGCGATGGCGGAGCTCGAGGGGGAGACGCGCTCGATGTCCGACGCCGTACTGTGGGCCGCGGAGACCCTGACGACGACCGGCTACGGGCGAGACAGCCACTGGGAGCACCCCTTGATGATCGCGTTCGTCGTCGGCACGCAGTTCGTCGGCCTCGCGCTCACCTTCGTCGTCTTCACGCTGGTCGTGGTGCCCTTCTTCGAGGAACGCTTCGAGACCAAGCTGCCGCGCACCGTTCCCAAGCTGCGCGACTACGTGCTCGTGTTCCGCTACGGCCCCGCGGTCATCCAGCTGCTCGAAGAGCTCCGGCGGGCGGACGTACCCACGGTGCTCCTCGAGCGCGACGAGACCGTGGCCCGCCGGCTGTTCGAGCGGGACAAATGGGTCGTCTACGCGCCCGATGCCGAGGAGGACCTCGACCCGGAGTTGTTCAAGCGGGCCCGAGCCGTGGTGCTGGCGGGATCGGACCAGGAGAATGCGGCGATGGTGCTCAGCGCCCGGCAGCAAGGCTTCGAGGGCGAGATGCTCGCGCTGGCCGACCACCCGCTGCATCGCCGTCCGATGATGCTGGCTGGGGCGAACGCCGTGTTCACCCCGCTGCACATCCTCGCGGCCGCGATGGCCTCGCTGGCGCGAGACCGGATCCGTCCCCGGATGGAGGGGCTCGGCGGGATCGGAGCGCACCTGCGGACGACCGAGGTGCGCGTGGTGCCCGGCAGTGAACTCGCCGGGTCGACCCTCGCGAAGGCGAGGGTGCGTACGCGAACCGGCGCGACGATCGTCGGACGCTGGGTCGATGGAGCGTTCTCCCCGTTCGCCGGCCCCACCGAGCCCATCGAGCCCGGTACGATCCTCGTGGCCGTCGGGAGCGCCAACGCGGTCGCTTCACTGGGGAAGCTGGCCACGCCGCTGGGCCGGCCGGGTCCGTACATCATCGCCGGCGGCGGAGAGATCGGGAAGAAGGTCGCCGAGCTGCTCGAGGACGCGGGCGAGGAGGTCATCGTGGTCGACAAGGACCCCTCCGCGGGTGCCCAGTGCGTCGGCGACGTGCTGGACCGGGAGCTGCTGATCGAGCTGGGGGTGCGCCGGGCCGCGTGCGTGATCTTGGCGCTCGGCGACGACAGCACGACGCTGTTTGCGGCGTCCGTAGTCCGGGACTGCGCGCCCGACGTTCCCATCGTGGCCCGCGTGCAGCGAAGCAACTCGGTGGCCCGCATTCATCGGGCCGGCGCCGACTTTGCGCTGTCGCTGGGGCAGGTGGCCGCCGAGCTGCTCGCGCAGAAGATGCTCGGTGACGCGTGGATCAGCCTCGACGCCCGCGTCAAGCTGCACGAGGTCGGCTGCAAGGGTCTGCACGGGCGCAGCCCGCTGCAGGCCCAGGTGGGTGCGTCGACCGGCTGCTCGATCGTCGCCGTGCGCCGCGACGACGTCGTCACCGTCGAGTTCGGCGAGGACTTCCGCATCCAGAAGGGAGACCGGCTGTTCCTGGCTGCGCCCCAGGAGGGGCTGGTCCGCTTCCACGAGCAATTCCCCCAGGCCTGAGCCAGGCCTGAACCGGTCCTGAGGCGGCCTGTCCGACTCACCCCGGGCAGATGTACTCGACCTCGACGATGCCGCCGTCCTGAATCGCGTCACAGGCCGCGCCGCACAGGAGGATCGAGTTGAACGGGCCGACGTCGTTCGGATACGTCCAGCCGTCCTGCGTGTCGCAGTCGGCCACCTGGTCGTAGCCCTGCAGGTCGACCGCCACGCCGACGCTGTCGGGGTAGAGGGGTTCGACGTCGAGGTTGACCGTACACCCGATGTCTTCGACCACTTCTTCGAGCGCGTCGAGCAGATCGATCTCGTTGAACGCGTTGTAGAACGGCGTGCCGCCGGGTGCGGGCGCGCCACCGACCTCGGCAGCGTCGGTGATCGCATCGAATGGATTGACGGCCGGCTTGGTCCCCATCTCGTCGAGAATGTTGATGCCGACCACGTAGACCGGGATGCCCTGGTCGTTGTAGGTCGCCTCGATCAGATCGGGGACCTCGGCGTCGTACACGAAGAGCGTGTCGCCGGGCGCCTCGTCGGGGCTGCAGTTCGCGGCGCCATCGGTGATGAAGATGATGGCGCGGTTGCTGTCGGCGGGCGCTTCATCGATGAGGTGGTCGATGGCCGAGGACAGACCCGCGACCGCGGGCGTTCCGCCCGAGAAGGTGAAGTCGTCGGCCGGCGGCATCACCGACGTGATGTCGATCGCGGTGTTGTGACCCAGCGCGACCTCCGGATCGGCTTCGACCAGGCAGGAGTAGTCGTTGGTGGGCTCGTCGAGGTAGGCGTCGGCCGAGGGAAAGAGCTGCGCCCCGAAGTTGATCTCGTCCGAGAACTGGTTGACCAGCATCCGCGTGACGTTGTGCAGGCTGTGGTAGCGCGAGATCTGTGCGGTGCCGGGGTTGAGGTCGTGGTCCCACAGGTTGGACATGCTGCGGGACTTGTCGAGCACCAGCATCACGTTGGGCGTCTGGGGCGTGAAGGTGAAGGAGTACTGCGCCTGCTCGCACTGCTCGCCCTCGCTGTCCTCCCCGGCGGGCTCGCCGGACTCGGACGACCCGCCGGTCTTCCCGTCGCTGTCGAAGGAGTCCTCGCCTGGACCGCTGTCGCCTTCGGTGTCCGAGGCATCTCCGGCGCTGTCGGTGTCGGTCTCGGCGTCGCCGTTTCCGCCCGAGGCCGTCGTGGCGCTGCCCGCAGAGGCCCGTCCTTGGGCTGCCTCGTTGCATGCGCCTAGAGCGCACAGGACGGAAAGCATCGCGATCGATTGGTGAACGTTCCCCCAGGTCATGGTCTCACTCTCGCGTGACCACTATGTCCTACATCATCCGACTTTTCACGCAAAGCACATACAGAGAATCGGAGCAACACCCTTCAGAACGACGTTCTGTCCGAGAACGTCGCGTTTCGAGGACGAGTCTGCGCAGTAGGCGCGATACGCGACCACGGATCAGCCGCCCATCAAGGATGTCAAGATTGCCGCCGAAAGCCCGCCGGCTTCGCCGATCTCGCTCAGGCGCCGCTGCGCGTCTTCGCGCCGGTTCGCCCGCGCGGTCAGGGGCGCGAGCGTCTTGACGAGCCACTGCCGCCGTCGCTTCGGGATTGCGCGCAGTCGCCTGCCGACGTCCTGATCGTCCTTGGGCACGACGGTGCCCGCCGCGAGTTCCTCGCGATGGACGTCGGTGGTGGGGACGTCTCGCAGCAGCGCCGCGACCCGGGTCCGGTCGTCTTCACTCAGCGGGGCGCTGCCGGCCAGGACGACGCAGGCCGCGTCGGCGACGAGCTCGGCGAGGTCGTGTTGCCCTTGGGTCCACGCGTCGCGCCAGAACTCGAGCTGGACCGACGCCACGCCCAGCCGCGCGGCGATCCGTTCGAGCGCATCGTGCTCGGCCGCGGTGCGCTCGCCGTCCGCGACGGCCAGCGTCCACGCGGTCTCCAAGATCTCGCGGTGGGCAGTCTCGGGGGGCGGGGGAAGCTGCGCGAGCATCTCCTGCAGGCGCGCCGCGTCGGAGATCGTGCTCAGCCACGCGCTGTAGTCCTCGGCATCGGCCTCGTCTTCCACCAGTGCCAGCAGCTGATCGCACTCCTGCCCGTCCAAGACTCCGTCGGCGTGTGCCATCACGCCACACGCGACCACCGTCCACTGACTCTCGAGGCTCAGCGTCATGATGCGTGCATGGTATCGCGGCCCGGAGCCGTGGGATGCTGCGCCGCATGGCGACCCCGCACGTGTGGCTTGGCTGCCCCATCTGGGGCCGCAAGGACTGGGTCGGAGAGCTGCTGGCCCCGGGGACCAGGCCTGCGGACTTCCTGCGGCGCTACGCGGAGGTCTTCGACGCGGTCGAGGGCAACACGACCTTCTACGCCACGCCCAGCCCGGAGATCGTGTTGCGCTGGGCCGATGCCACGCCCGAGCGCTTTCGGTTCTGCTTCAAGCTGCCCAAGACGATCACCCACGAGCGTGGTCTGGTCGCGGGGCTGGGACCCACGGCTCGGTTCCTCGAGCGGATGCAGCCGCTGGGGCCCCGTCTGGGACCGGTCATGATTCAGCTTCCGCCCAGCTTCGGGCCGCCGCGCATGGCGGTGCTCGAGGCGTTCTTGCGCGGTCTTCCGCGAGACCAAGCCTTCGCGCTGGAGGTTCGGCACCCGGGGTTCTTCGGCGAGACCCCCGCAGAGTCTCGGCTGGCGGCGCTGCTCGTCGAGACCGCCGTCGAGCGGGTCGTGCTGGACACCAAGGCGATCTACGCCCAGATGCCGCTGGACGAGGCGCTTCGGGTGGCCCGGGGCAAGAAGCCGCCGGTGCCCATACCCACAGGCGTCGAGGGACGAACGCCCGTGCTGCGCCTGATCGTGCCCTCACAGCCGCAGTACGCCACCGCGCGCATCGACGCCTGGGTCTCCAGGGTCGCCGCTTGGGTGGCGCAAGGACGATCCCCCTACGTCTTCTTGCACTGTCCGGACGACTTCCACGCGCCTCGACTCGCGCGCATCTTCCACACCCGCCTCGCCCAGAGGATCGGGACCGAACCCATGCCAGCGTGGCCCGCAGAAAGATCGGCGGCCCGCGCTCAGACCCTGCTGTTCTGATGCCGCGCAGCCATGTCCCAAAACGGTCATCGTGCGTCTTCGTTGTGTCCCATCGCGTCGAAGGTGTTGCCCCAGCGAGGGAGTTGAGGTCTCCTCGCGGCGCCCCTCATGAAGGACGCCCGCATTCGCTTCACTCGACGATCGGCCTTTCGACTCGACATGGAAGCGAGAGTCGACGCCTACTTTCGGGAGACTGGCCTTCGGCGGGAGGGGGAGGGCGCCTTGGTCTTGAAGACGGCCATGATCCTCGGGTGGATGCTCGCGTTCTACGCGGTCTTCGTCCTCGCGGGGGAGCACCTCGTCGGCACGTTGCTCGCCGCCGGAGGCGTCGGCCTGGGCATGGCGGGCGTGGGGATGGCGATTCAGCACGACGCCGGCCACCACGCGTACTCGCGCAACCGCAGGCTCAACCATCTGGCCTCGACCACGCTCGACCTGTGCGGTGCGTCATCCTTCGTGTGGCGGACCAAGCACGCGTTCGTCCACCACACCTACCCCAACGTGGTCGGCGTCGACGACGACATCGAGCTGTGGCCACTGGCCCGGATGGCGCCGGGGCAGCCGCGGTACTGGTGGCACCGCTTCCAGCACCTGTACATGTTCCCGCTGTACGGGTTCGTGGGTCTCAAGTGGTTCTTGTACGACGACTTCGCGCAGCTCCTGAGGCGCCGCATCGGGCCGCACGCCATTCGCAGACCCAAGGGCCAGGAGGCTGTGACGTTCTGGGCGGGCAAGGCCGTCTACGCGACCTGGGCCGTCGTCCTTCCCGTCGCGCTGCACGGCTGGTGGATGGGGCTGACGTTCTTCGTCGTCTCGCAGCTGTTGATGGGGTTGCTGGTGGCCGTCGTGTTCCAGCTCGCCCACTGCGTGCAGGAAGCCGAGTTCGTGGTGCCTGGCGAGGGGGACCCGATCGAGCTGGACTTCGCTCGTCACCAGCTCGCCACGACGGTCGACTTTGCGCCGTCATCGTGGCTCACGTGGTACCTGGGCGGTCTCAACTATCAGGCCGTGCACCACCTCTTCCCTCGGATCAGCCACGTCCGATACCCGGCGCTCTCCAAGATCGTCGCCGCGACCTGCATCGAGCACGGGGTGGAGTACCGCCAGGCCGACTCGGTGTGGTCGGCGATGCGGTCACACTACCGGTGGATGCAACACATGGGCCGGGGCGAAGGGACACTCCGTGCTCACCGCTGCGCGAGGCCTGTCATCTCCGACGTGCCCCAGCCCCAGAACCTCTTGATCCCCGGGCTGGCCCGGCGCAGCGCTTCGACGCGCCCAAAGCCATCGCCGTAGCCGGGGAAGATGTCGATGAGGGCCACGTTGGCCTGCAGGGTCGGGATGACCTCGTAGGCGTCGCCGATGATCACCTCGACCTTCTTGCGCAGGTGCGGGCGGAGGACGGGCATGATCCACGCGGCCAGCTCCGCGTCCAGCTCGACGACGGTCACGCGCTTGACCGGCAGCCGCTTGGTGACCTCGATGAGCTGATGCCCCAAACCCAACCCGGCGATGACGGTGTGTCCCTTGGCCAAGCGGGTGCCCGGGCGCAGCGTCATGAGCTCGGCAGGCGTCAGCGACATCCACGGCGCCTCGTTCCAGGCCGATCCGCCGTCCTCCTCGTTGGCCTGATACAGCGCGGGGATGGAGACGTTGCCGTCGAATACGACCGTGCCGACCTGGTTGCCCCACCACGTCAGCAGCGGCTTGCCCCTGGGCTGCAGCCGCACGCAGTAGCGGAAGCGGCCGCCGGGAGAGTCGACGAACTGACCGGGCTCGAGCTGGTCCACCGGAGCGTCCGAGGGCACGATGCCCGGCCACAGCGCGCGCACCGTGTAGGTGTGGGCCTGCAGATTCAGCTCCGGCGTCCATGGCATCGCCGAACTCCACGGCACGCAGTTGCGCAGCCGGTGCGCATGGTTGGCGTTGAGACGGCGAATCATCTCAGGGGTCAGGGGCACGCCGGCCATGACTGCGATGGTACATGCAGTCGCGGCAACACTGGGCCTTGCTGCGGTGCCGCCGCAGCGTAGGGTAGGTCCGTGGGGCGGACGCTCAACTTCGACGCCGACTACACCGAGGATGTGACGCTGCCCTCGGGTCTGCGCGTTCGGCTGGCCTTGATTCGTCCCCAAGACAAAGCGCAGCTGCAAGAGGGCTTGTCGCGCATGTCGGCGCAGTCCCGCTACCTGCGCTTCTTCACCGACAAGCCGCGACTGTCGGACTCCGAGTTGACGTACCTTACCGAGGTCGACCAGGACACCCACTTCGCGCTCCGGGCCGCGGAGCTCGACGAGCAGGGCAACGAAGGCGAAGGGCTGGGCGTGGCCCGTTTCATCCGATTCCCCAAGGATCCACGCATGGCCGAACCCGCCATCGCGGTGGTCGACCGCGTCCAGGGGCAGGGGCTGGGCAGCCTCCTGATGACCCGTCTGTGCGAAGCGGCGCGCGAGCGAGACGTCCAGGTGTTCCGCAGCGAGTTCCTCGCCTGGAACGATGGCGCCCGGGAGCTGTTCAAGTCGATGAGCGATGTCGTGTCGTTCTCGGCCGACGGAGTCGTGGCGGTGGCCGAGTACCCGTTGTTTCGTCAGCTGCCGGTCGTGGTCCCCGAAAGCGCGACGCCCGGGCCGAGCCGACCCCCCAAGGAGTTCATGGACGACCTGCTGCGGATGGTGGCCTCCCGCATGCTGAGGGTGAGGCGACACTTCGCGTCCTTGCTGCCCAACCTCAAGGGGGGCGAAGACCTGTGGCGCACGATCAAGAGGCTCGCCGAAGACATCTCCGGCAAGCCAGAGCCGTGAGCAGGATCCAGCACCACTGCGCACCGCCGCCCCCGTCCGGGCGGGAACACCCGCAGCCGCCCGGGTCCACATCGTCGGCCTCCGCGCCCGAACCCGAACCGGCGGTGGTCGAGGAGGGGTCGCTGTGGCCGGTCGTGTCGGCGGCGCCGCTGCCATCCGAACCGGAGGCCGTACCCGTGTCGTCTCCGGTCTCGCTGGGTTGCTCGGCGTACTCGACCCACAGGTGGCTCGTCACCGTGCGAAGCGAGCCATCCACGAGCACCTCGACCCGGTAGCGCTGCTGGCCCGAGGCTGGCGCCTCGACGCTCCAGCTGGCCGCGAAGGGATCGGCGTCGACCGGAATCGGGGAGCCGGGCACACCATCGACGACCAGGCGTGCGCTGTGACCCTGCGCCCCGGTGATCGTCGCGCGCAGCTCGATCGTGTCTCCCCGGACGGTGTCGCCCTGCCGTCCATCCGCGTCGAAGTCGACCATCGGATCGCCGGGGCCCTGAAGCTTGACGACGGTCCGGCCCTGCCGAATCCCCTCGACGATCGCCGTGGGCGTGAGCGACTCGGCGAAGACCATCGTGGTGCCGTCACCTATCGGGCTCTGGAACATCGTCAGCTCGACGCCGGCCTTGTGGTCGTCGCTGCCTCCGATCGGAGCCACGTGGTGTCCCTGCTCGCACAGCGCGTCCCAATAGGCCATGCCCTCGTCGATGAACGTCGAGCCGAAGGGCTCCAGACCGCCGCCGTTGGTGAGCTCGACGGCATCGATTTCGCCAGGGTCCAGGTCGTGCTCCCATACGCAGCCGATGCACAGCCCGCCCAGATCGAGCACCGGGTGGTTGAGCGCAAACAGGGCTCCTTGGGCGTGGAAAGCCTCGGCCGCCTGCTCGATCGTCGTCGTGTCGCCGACCCGGAAGTCGACCCAAGAGGTCGCACCGATACCGTTGGCGTGGCCGGCGTAGGTCGTGAACTCGACGCCGGGCACGAACAGGAGCTCAGGATGGTCCTCCTGCGCCGATGCGAAGAAGTCCAGGGCCGTGTGGACGTTGTGGTCGCTGATCACCACGAAGTCGAGGCCGCGATCGCGGGCGAAGGTCCCGATCTCGGTGAGCTCGGGGCGAGCGTCGCCGCTTTGAACCGAGTGCACGTGCAGGTCTCCGGCGTACCACCGCGCTTCGTCTCGCAGGGTGGCCGGGGCGTACGCGCCGCGTTCCTGGGACTGACCGGTCACCTCGTCTCGAAGCACCACCTCCAGGCTGTAGCTGGCCGGCGAACTCTCGATCTGCGCCTTGCCCACCAGGACGTGCCAGGTTCCCGGCGGCAAGGGTCCGGGGGTGTAGCTGCGCGAGGCGTAGTCCTCCCCGAGCAAGACATCCTCCTCGTTGCCGCCTCCCCAGCCCCGAAAGCCGTCCGGGGAGAGCAGGCCCCAGTCGAGGATGTCGTCGTCCGAGTCGTCGCTGTGCCGAATCTCGAGCTCGAGCGTCCCCTGCGGCACCTCGAAGGGAACGGTGAAGTAGCGGCCGTCGTCGCGCGGCACCTCGCCATCGAGGACGAGCGTGGTCTCTGCGGCTCGACTGGACCCCGGGAGTGTGAGCCAAAGGGCCGAGACGAAGAGGCTGAGCGCGCGGACCCGCATCGCCCGAGGATACCAGCGAGGTGGGCGCCAGCAGGAGCTACACTGCCCGCCGATGAGCAGCACACGAATCGCGCTGGACGTGATGGGAGGGGACCGGGGGGCGGCGGTCACCATGGAGGCGGCTGCATCCATCTCCAAGGGGACGTCGATCGACCTGCTGCTCGTCGGCAACCCCGAGGTGATCGCTGCGGAACTCGACCGCCACGACCACGACCCCAAGCGCATCGAGGTGCTGCCCGCCCGCGAGGTGATCGGACAGGACGAGAAGCCGCGCCACGCGATCGAGACCAAGCCCGACGCCTCGCTGTCCAAGGCCATGCAGGCCGCTGCGAGCGGCGACGCCTCGGGCTTCGTGTCCGCCGGATCGACCGGTGCGATCGTGCTGGCGGCCGCGAAGTGGGTGCCCAAGATCGAGGGCGTCACCCGGGCCGCCCTGGCCGCCGTGTACCCCACGCGCGAGCGACGGGGGAACCCAGATCGCTTCGCGCTGATGCTCGACGTCGGGGCGACGGTGCGGTGCACCCCGACCGACCTGCTGTTCTTCGGCTACATGGGCAACGCCTACGCGTCGCGGATCAGCAAGGTCTCGCGACCCTCGATCGGGTTGCTCAACATGGGGCGTGAGGCGTCCAAGGGCGGTGAGGTGCTGAGCACCGCGCACCGGCTGATGGAGGAGGACGACGTGCTCAACTTCATCGGCAACATCGAGGGCAACGACATTCCGATGGGCGTGTGCGACGTCGTCGTGTGCGAGGGGTTGGTCGGCAACGTCGCCTTGAAGATGGGCGAGGGCGTGGGGGAGGTGCTCAAGAGCGTCGGCAAGTGGGCGTTCAAGCAGAACCTGGTGTGGCGCGCGGGCCTCATGCTGTTGGCGCGAGGCTTGAAGCAGCTCAAGGACGTCACCGACTACTCCGAGTACGGCGGCGCCCCGCTGCTCGGCTTCGCCCGGCCGGTCCTCAAGGCCCATGGACGCAGCGAGGCCCGGGCGATCGCCAACGCCATCAAGGTCGCCGCGAAGGCGGACCGCGACGACGTGTGCGGCGAGATCGGACGCGCCGTCGCAGACTTCCGAGCCCGCAGTGCCGACGATGCACCCGCGTGATCCCCAGCCACTGTCGCGCACCGACGACCCTCGACTGGAGGCCTTCGTCGACGTCGTCGGGCGCGGCCGAGGTGCGCTCGCGGTCGTCGAGGGCGCGATCCCGACCGAGCGGGCCTGCGCATCGGGCATGCGGGTCGAGGCGATCCTCTGCACGCCCAGTCACGTGGATCGACTCCGGCCGCACGTTCCCGAGCAGACCGCGTGGTGGTGCGCGCCGAAGGCCACGCTGTCCGCGTTGCTGGGGTTCTCCTTCCACCGAGGGGTGCTCGCGGCGGTGCACGTTCCCACCCCGAGCACGGTGCCCGACGCGGTCGTCGCGCGGCTGTCGGCAGCCGCGAACCCGGTGGTGGCCGTCGCCGTCGGCTTCACCGACCCCGCGAACGTGGGGGCGCTCGTGCGGGCGGCCCGAGCCTTGGGTGTGGCGCACGTGCTGGCGTCCGCTGACGCCGCCGACCCGTTCTCGCGCAAGGCGATTCGGGCATCGGCCGGTCACGTGTTTTCGATCGGGTTGACCGTCTGTCCCGACATCTTGGAGCAGACGATGCGGCTGCGGGACGCGCTGGGGGCGGAGCTGCTGGCGCTGACCCCCGGCGGGGATGTGTCCCTCCGGGCGGTTGCGTCGCGCGGCCCGCGAATCGTCGCGTTCGGAACCGAGGGTCCGGGCCTCTGCGAACCATGGCTCGCCGCGGCCGACGCACGCGTCCGGATCCCGCTTGCGCCCGAGGTCGACTCCCTCAACGTCGCTTCAGCGGCCGCCGTCGTCTTCTACGCCCTTGCAGACTGCTGAATCCGGTGGCGGACCGGGCAGGATGCGGCCCCACGTTTGCGCCCAGTCGTCCGGTGACGCTCTGGGCGCCAGGACCGGGTCGGTGCCCCGCCACGCGTGCCAAGCATCCAGCATGCGCCCCAGCAGGAGCAGCGGGATGAAGAAGGGCAAGATGACGAGCTCCACGCTCCAAGAGTGTAGCGAGGGGTTGGGCTACGGCCAGGCCTGCAGCTCCACGTACTCGTAGATGAAGTTGCCGGTGCCGGTGGCATCGCTCGCCTCGGTCAGATAGACGCCCGACGCTCCCTCCATCAGGCCCAGGCCTGGGTCGGCGTTGCCTTCGGCCATCAGCGTCCAGCTCAGGCCGCCGCTGAGGTCGGTGCGGTGCAGGACGTCGCCACTTTGCAGCGGCGGCGTGGGTCCATCCACCGCGGAACCGCCAGGGTCGCGCAGGGTGTAGGTCTCCTCGCCGTTGACCGCGGGAAAGCCATCTTCGGCGTCGAGGTAGACCACGTCGCCGGGGAGCGCGCCCCAGTGCTGCTCGAACGCGCCGCGGGATGCGTCGCGCCCGATGACGATGACCGTCCCGGGCGCGACGAGCGTGCCGTCGGGGATGGTGAAGGTTCGGCTGGAGGACGTCTGCACGACCTGATAGCCCGAGAGATCGACCTCGTCTGCCGAAGCGTCGGTGGTCGTGGAGCCCGCGCTCGTCGATCCCGACGCGTCGCCCGAACCCGATTCATCGTTGAGCGAGCCATCCCCGGTCTCCCCGGTCTCCCCGGTGGTGCCCTCGGGCTGGGCGCTGGTGGTCACGGGACCGGGCTGGGTGTCGGTCGTCGCGCCATCGGAGGTGCCGCCGCTGGTCTCGGTCAGGCCGGTCAGGCCGGTCGTCGGCGTGCCGCCCGAGTCCCCGGAGTCCGCGGAGTGGGCGGCGCCGAGCGAGTCGGCTTCGGTCTCGCCGGTCATGAGATCTCCACCCGCGCATCCCGTGGCGAGGAAACAAAGAGCAGAGCAGAGGCGGAGCGCGCGGAGAGTCATGACCTTCGCCCAGCGTGACGTGCGACGAAGGCGACAGTTGCACACCCCGGTGACTTTTGTGCGATACACGGACATGCGCGTCGCGGCGCTGTCCGACTTCCACATCGGCCTGGATCCCGGCACGGATGCGTTTGGCCACGATCCGCGGGCCTTTTCCGCGTTTCTGGGCGAGCTGCTCCAAAGCCACGACCACCTGGTGCTGCTCGGTGACCTGTTCACCGCCGATCACGCGCCACTTTGGGGTCCGCGCGCTGCGGCCGAGCATCTGCGGCGGATTTTGCGCCGGGTGCCGTGGCTCTCCGAACGGCTCGAGGACCCACGCGTGCACTATGTTCACGGCAACCACGACCTCGTCGCCCGCGACGTCCTGGGCGCGAGTGAGCGGGTCGAGCTGGGGGCCGCGGGGTGCCGCGTGTTGTTCGTGCACGGGCATCAGTTCGACCCGGTCGCGAAGGCCGCGCTCGTGCTCGCGAACGCCGGGACCTGGACGACGGGGCGGCTGCGTGCGGCCCGGATGCGCTCGGTCGCGCAGTTCCTCGAAGACCGAGACGTCGCCATCAAGGACGGACGCTTTCGCGGCCCCGACGGCCCCTACGCGCGCGCGGCCGATGTGGCATGCCGGGCGCTGGGCGTCGCCGCGGTGGTCATGGGCCACACCCACGCCGCCCGGGTCGACCGGGTCGAGCACGGCGTCTCGCTGAACACGGGCACCTGCTCCTGCGGCCGCCGCGAGTTCGTCAGCCTCGACACCGCGCGTGCACAGGCGGTGTTGGTCCGAGGGTTCGAGCGGGTTCGGGTCTCCTTGAAATAGTGGTTGCGCCACCCTATAATAGGTGCGTGCTCCCCTGGCAGTCCCCATCGTCGCTCGCCACCGATGCGTACAAGTACTCGATGGCGCAGGCCGGCTTCCCGCTGCGTCGCGAGACATTCTACTTCTCGTTCCGGCGCGGGGGGCCGCAGTTCGTGCCGTTCGACCTCGCGAGCATCGTGCGCGACATGGTCGAGACGATAGCGCCGACGCTCGAGGATCTCGAGTTCGCCCGGGCCAGCGGCTACGCGGTCTCCGACGCGATGGAGCACGCGCTGCGAGCGGGTGCCTCGGCGCTGGAGATCTGCTCGGTACCGCAGGGTGTGTGGGTGCTCGAGCGCGAGCCGATCCTCAGCGTGACCGGGCCGAGCTTCCTGGTCTCGTGGCTCGAGCCGATGCTGCTGTGGCTCAACTTTCCGATCCAGCTCGCCACCGCGTTCAAGCTCGGCGAGGTCGATGACGCCATGCGGACGGCGACGTGTGCCGAGCACGAGCAGATCATCGCCGCGGTGGCTGAAGCGGTCCGCTGCGAGGTCGGCACGCTGACGCGAGAGGACGATGCGTATCGGACCCGGGTGCAGGAGACTGTGGCGGCGCTGGTCGAGGCGGTGGGCTCGCCCGATCGCGTGTTCGAGGTCGGCATGCGCTCGGCCGTGTGCATGCAGCAGCACGAGATTGCGCTGTCGGCCTGCGCCGAGGCGGGGGTCGTGCGCACGAGCAACATGCACCTCGCTCGCGCCCTGGGTATGCAGGCGGTGGGCACGATGGGGCACGAGCACGTGCAGCGATGGGGCGATGACCTCGGGGCGTTCGAGGCCATGCGAGACATGCGGTCGTCACCGCCGAGCTATCTGCTCGACACCTTCGACACGATGGGCTCGGGGATCGTCGCGGCGGTGTCGGTCATGCGCTCCCGGCCGCATCCGTGCTCGATCCGCTACGACTCCGGCAACAAGTTCGTGCAGTACCTCCACGCCTGCGAGGTGCTGTCCGCCGCCGGGCTCGAGCCCTCGCACGTGCTCGAGGACAGCCTCGACCTGCCGGCGACGGTCCACTTCGAGAAGCTTCGCGACTTCACGGACTGGCCGAAGGACAAGCAGCTGTACGGCTACGGCGGCTCGATCGTCGCCAAGCCTGCGACCAACCCGCTGACCCGCGACCGGGTCAGCGCGGTGTTCAAGCTGACGCAGACCGGTGGTCATCCGAGGATGAAGTTCGGCAACGAGCGCGGCCTGGGCAAGCAGTCGGTGCCCGGAGAGCCCGTCGTGTGGCGACGGCTACGCGGGGATGGACCGCTGGGAATCATCGCGCAAGTCGGGGAGCAGCCGCCCGAGGACTACGCCGTACTCAGCGGCAACGAAGACCTCGTCGAGACGCTGCGCCTGTGCAACGCGCACGAGCTGCCCCGGCTGCTCGAGGCCGAAGGGCTCTCGGCCACCGCCTCGGTGAGCCCGGCCACCACGGCCCTCATCGAACGGGTCGACGCCGCGCGCGGACGAGGTGATCGCGAATGAGCGAGCGCAGGCGCATCTTGGTCGATGTGGACACCCAGCACGACTTCGTCGATCCGAGCGGGGCGCTCCATGTTCCGGCGGCGCCCGGCACCCGCGCCGCGCTGACCGGGTGCCTGTCGAGGGCGCAGGACGAAGGCGTCCCGATCCTGGGTTCGGTCGACTCCCACGCCTACGATGCGTGGGAGTTCGCCTCCAACGGTGGGCCCTTCCCACCGCACTGCGTCAAGGGCACGCCCGGGTGGCTTCGGGTAGAGCCTTCCATTCCCGCGCGAACCCGTTTCGTGCCGATGCAGGTCGTTGACCCTCGCGTTCGCAACCTGGTCGGCGAGTCCACCCAAGGACACGGGCCCCGAGAGCAGGACGCGGCCGTGCTGGCGGCCGAGGCGTTGGACGGGGTGGGGCTGTACTTCGAGAAGGAGGTCTACTCCTTGTTCGACAACCCCACCGCGGCACCGGTCATCGAGGCGTTGGTGCGTGCGATGGGGGGTCCCGAAGCGGTCGTGTTCGACGTGATCGGCTACTGCACCGGAGGCTACTGCGTGGACGCGGCCGCCGAAGGCCTGGCCGCGCGCGGGTACGCGGTGCGCGTGCTCTCGGAGGTGACGGCCGCGATCGGTGGGGAGGACGGTGCACGCGCGTCGAAGGCCAACCTCACGGCGGAGGGGATCACGTGGGTGTGAGGGGCTCGGGGCGTCGCGGCGCGACCACGACGCCTGCTGCGGCAGCCGAGTACCACTACGCGTACGCACGGCCCTCGGTGACCGTCGACATGGTGGTGTTCACCGTCGTCGATCTCGACCTCAAGGTCCTGCTCATCGAGCGGGGCGGACCTCCGTTCGCAGGGCAGTGGGCGCTGCCGGGAGGCTTCGTTCGGGTCGGGGACGGTGGCGACGACCAAGGGGAAGATGTCGACGACGCCGCGGCGCGGGAGCTTCAAGAGGAGACGGGGCTGAGCACGCGGGACGTGTTCCTCGAGCAGCTGTACACCTTCGGCAAGGCCGGACGAGACCCCCGAGGACGCGTCATCTCCGTCGCCTACTACGCGCTTGTGTCCGGCGACCGGATGCCTCTGGTTCGAGCGGGCGATGACGCTGCCGACGTGACGTGGGTGTCGGTGTCGAGGCTCGAGCGCCTCGCGCTGGCCTTCGACCACGCGGACATCATCAGCGTCGCCACCGAGCGCATCGCGGGCAAGATCGAATACGATCTGCGGCTGGCGATGAGTCTCGTCCCGCGGTCGTTCACCAAAGCGGAGCTTCGACGGGTCTTCGAGGTCGTGACGGGCAACGACTACGACAAGAGCAACTTCAACAAGCGCTTCAATCGCATGATCGAGGACGGCGTGATCATCGACGCCCCGGGGAAGCGCGCCGCCGCAGGGCCCGGAAGGCCCGCACACCTGTATGCGTTCGCAGAGTCCCGTCTGGCGGGGCTCTGATTCATTCGCCGACGTCGAGGCGATAGCCGACACCGCGCACGGCCCGAAACGCGAACCTTCGGTCCTTGGTCCACCCCAGCTTCTTCTTGAGGTTGGACACGAAGTTGTCGACGGTGCGGGGGTCGACCCTCACGTTGCCCCAAACCTTGTCGAGGATCACCTCTCGCGCCATGGCCTCACCGCGATGGGCGAGCATGAACACCAGCAGGTCGAACTCGGTTCGGGTCAGGTCCACAGGATCTCCTCGGCGGTCGTTGACCGTCCTCGCGCTGCGGTCGACCGTGATGCCGTCGAGGTCGAAGGTGGTCTCGGCGGACGTGACCGGCGCGGGGGTCGTCGGCGCGGCGCGGCGGCGAAGCAGCGCACGCAGGCGCGCCATCAGCTCGCGGAGCCGGTAGGGCTTGGTGAGGTAGTCGTCGGCGCCCGCGTCGAAGCCGGTGACGACGTCGTCCTCGAGGCTGCGCGCGGTGAGCATCAAGACGCTGGCCGTCGATCCTGCCCCTCGAAGCGCCTTGCAGACCTCATAGCCGCTCATGCCCGGCAGCATGATGTCGAGCACGATGACGTCGAAGGGTGTCCTTGCGGCGGCTTCGATGGCCGACTCGCCCGAGGCCGCTTGCTGCACCTCGAAGCCCTCGTCCTCGAGGTTGTCGACCAAGGGGAGGCGGAGGTTTTCGTCGTCCTCGACGACCAGGATGCGTTCGGTCATGTCGACTCCGTTCGCAGGATAGATCCAGGGAAGCGCAGGCGGAAGGTCGTGCCCGAGTCGTCCGAACGGGCGATCTCGAGGTCGCCGCCGTGGGCCTGCATGATCTGGCGACAGATCGACAGGCCCAGACCGCTTCCCCGGGCTCGGCTTCCGGGGCCCCGGTAAAAGTCGGTGAAGACCTTGTTGCGCTCGGCGGCGGGAATTCCCACGCCGTTGTCGGTGAAGGACACCACCCAGCTCTCGCCGCGGACCGCCGCGCTCACGTCGATCTCGATGGGGTCCCGCTCGTTGTAGTTGCAGGCGTTCTTGCCCAGGTTCCTCAGCAGCAGGCGCAGGAGCTCGGGGTCGGCCCACAGCTGCAGACCCTCCAAGCCCTCGCTGCGGACGTGCACCCGCCGAGGCGCGAACACGGACATGTCGTCTTCGAGGGTCGCGACGAGATCGGCGCCGTCCACATCGTCACAGCGGGGCTTCCATCGACCCTTGTCCAGACGGTTGAACGACAAGAGGTTCTCGACGAGGAAGGCGAGGTCGTCGCTCTCCCGCACGATGCGCGCGGGATAGTCGCGGGCGCCCGGCAGCCCCTTGGTGCGTCGCTCGAGCGTCTCGGCCATCAGGCGGATCGAGGCCAGCGGCGTGCGGAGCTCGTGGCTGACCGCCGCGACGAAGTTGCTCTTGAGCTCGACGAAGCGCAGCCGACGTGACTGCAGGACCGCGGCGAGAACGACGAGCGTCGAGGCCAGCACGGCGCACAGGACGACGAAGGACGTCTTGAGCCAGAAGCGCTGGTCGGCCTGCTCGGCGGCCCGGTCCAGCCGCGGGGCGACCACCGGGATGCGCAGGCTCGCAAGGTCGAGCGTCTCGGTGGTCACGCGCGGTGAGAGCAGCTCGTCATCGGGTTCGAGCAGCCCCTTGGTGCGCATCTCCTCCTCGACGCCCGCGACGGCCTCGTCCAGGTCGACCTCCGTGCCCAGCAACACCTCGGCCGTGCGCGGGCGGACGAAGATGCGGCCGTGGTCGAGCAGCATGGGTCCCGAGGCCCGGGCCGGCACGAACATGTCGCGGGGGCGTTCGGCGCGACGCATGACGAAGTCGTCGACCCGCACGCCGGACTGCCGGCTGAGCGCGATCACATGGTCGCACAGGAAGTCGAAGTCGGGCTCCGAGAACCGGGAGCGGCGCTCGAGCAGCGCGCGCTGCAGGCCGACGATGACCAGCGCTCCCCGGCCGTCGCGCAAGCCGCGACGAAGCGCGTCCTCCATGAGCTCGGGGTCGGGTCGACGGCGCTCCGTGAGCAGGTCGAGCGCGGCGACGCGGGCGACGAGGTCCAGCCGCGAGTCGATGACGTGCAGCGTCCGATGCCGCAGAAGCTCCCGGAACGAGCGCTCGATGGGCGAGGCGTCGCCCTCTTCGATCGCGTCGCGAAAGTCGGTGAAGAGCACGAGGCGGTCCGCCCACGGCGTCTGCGGCTCGGCTTCGATGGGCGCGCCGCTGCGCAGCGCCTGGTAGAGTTCCTGGGCAGGGGTCGTGTCGCTGTCGCGGGGCGCGGGGCGGGGCAGGCCGAGCGTCCCGCGTTCGACGAAGACCAAGCCGGCAGCGGGCAGCAGGGGGTCTTGGCGCGCGGCCTCCAGCGCGGGCCCAGCTTCACGGAGCACCTCCTCGAGCTGGAGCTGGAGCGCGCGCAAGGCGAACTCCTCCAGCGCGGCGGTCTGGTCGTCGATGCGGGCCCGCGCATCGCGACGCTCGGTGAGCATCATGCTCTGCAGGGTCGCCAGACCCCACAACAGGGCGAGCAGGCCCAAGCCCAGCGCGATCAGCCACGGACGGAGTCGAGAGAACACCGGCGGCTACCTCACGACCGGCATGCGGTCGAATGGACGCGCATCGGAGTCGTCCTCGGACGGTTCCGCTTGAAGGGCCGCGGCGTCGTCGATGAGGGCGCCGAGCCGGGCGGTGTCGGGATCGGTCCGGACGTCCTCGGGGAGAGCGTCCCAGCGCTCTCGGAGCGCGACCCACGTCACGCGCCGCGCCCAGTAGGACGCGCGAAGCTTCTCGGCGACCGTCGCGGCCAACACGACGAGCTGCGTGCTCGGGGACGCATCGGCGGGGGAGACTCCGGCCTTGAGACCTTCCAGGGGTTGGGCGAGCGCGCGGGTCTTCTTGCTGTTGGGGCTTTGATACCGCAGCCGGGCTTCGCCCCAGGACGCAGGCGCGTCCTCGCGGAGCTTGATCTCGTACAGCGCGGTCACGGCCTCACCGGCTCGCAGCGCTCCGGCGTTGGGCTGTTCGCGTCGCGCGGGCGCCGGCTCGCTGCGGCCCTCGAAGCCGAGCAAGCGGTAGCGCGTCACGGCGGCTGGATCGAACTCGACCTCCAGGACGGGGTCGCGGGCGGCGATCGGACGCCGGACCAGCTGGGCGAGCTGTCGGGCGGTATCGGAGGGCTCGTGGGTGAAGAGATACGCGCCGTGTCCCGCGCTCGCGAACCCGCCGAGCAGCACGTCGTCGTAGGTCGCCCGTCCGATGCCGACCGAGAACGAGGAGATACCCCGGCGCATGGCCTGGTCGGCTGCGCTCCAGACCGCATCGCGGTGCTCGGCGCTCGAGGCGGGCAAGGAGCCGGGACCGACGAGCACGATGACCCGGTCCCGCTTGGGGTCCTTGGCGGCGAGCTGGGCGTAGGCCGTGGCCAAGGTGGCCTCGGAGACTGCAGGTGCCTCGGCCGGTCCGATGCGCTCGACGGTCGCCTCGAGCTCGGCCAGCGAGGGCGGCGGCTGCAGGGGCAAGAGCACCTCGGGTGGAGACCCGAGCTCGACCACCGCGAGCTTGTCGTCTCGGCTCAGCGCCGCGCCGAGGGTCTGCACCAGCTCGCGCGCGTCATCGAGGTCCGGCGCGGTCGCCATCGCCGACGAGACGTCGACCGCGATGACGATGTCGACCGGCCGCTGGGGCCTCGGGGCTGCGTAGGCGGTGATGCGAACGAGCTGGTAGCCCCGCCGGTGCGGGGAGGCGACCGCCTCCGTCTCGATGCCCAGCGGATCTCTTCGGTCCGCCGTGGCGTCCTCGGGCGGCGCGGCGAAGACCTTGATGAACTCCTCGACCCGGACCTCGGCGGGCTGCGGCATCTCGCCGCGAGCCAGGGCCGCACGCGCGAGGTCGAAGCTGGCGGTGTCGTGGTCCAGCGTGAAGGCGCCGCGGGGGCGCTCGGCCGTGTCGATCGTCGGACCGACGCCGTGGTCGCGAAAGGTCCGAGGGCGGCGGGCCTTGGCCGCGTCGTCGCGCTTGGGGTCGGCCAAGATCGGCCGATCCCACGCGGGCTGGCTCGCGTCGGCGCTGCGGGCCACGGGAGGGGCAGCTGCGACGTCGCCAGGGGCGCTCGCCAGCAGCACCACGGCTGGAAGGACGTTTCGGAGCATTGCCGACTCCTGCAACGATGCCTCACGGCAGCCAGAAACGCTCGTGCAACCCCACGCCGTGCCCGCTGCGCCAGCCGTGCTCTCGAAAAACCGGCCGTCGGGCCGCGTGAAAGGGATGGGCGGTGGCGGGCGTTCGGGGGGTCATGACCGCGCTGGTGATTGCCCTTGTGACCGCGTTCGCCCCCTCGGAGACCCCATCCGAGCCGGATTCCGTCCGCATCTTGGCCATCGAGCTGTCCGCGGACGGCACGGGGGGTCTCATTCGAACCGAAGCCGTCCGTTTGGCCGGTGCGGATCGCGCGATCGGGTTTGGGGAGGGCGCGTGCCGCAAGCATCGACTCTCCGATCGGGTGCTGGAGCAACTCTTCGCCGCGATGTCCGCCCAGACGCCGGTGGGGTTCGAGACCACCGGCGACGGCGATGCGGACTGCGTGCGGCGCGTCCGCTTTCTGCGCGGCCCCGGGTGAACCTCCGGGGTCCGCCGCGATCAGGCCTCCCGGAACGCGTGCATCGTCGCGTCCTCGCTGAACTCCGGCGTGAAGCCGGTGGCCTCGCGGAACTCCTTGTGGTCGATGACCACCGGGTACTTCACGTGCTCGAGCGCGCCGCGAGGCAGCTGCGGCAGACCGAAGCGGCCGAGCGCGGCTCGAAAGAGCAGCTCGGGGATCGGCAGGTTGGATCGCCCGGTCTCTCGAATGAGCACCGAGAGCGGCACCGGCGGCGGCCCGGCGACGTTGTAGACCCCGCGCAGCTTCTTGGTCAGCGCGACGACGATGGCCCGCGCGGCATCCTGCTCGTGCAGGAACTGAAACAGCGGGTCGAAACCCAAGATGGTGGGGACCCGAGGCCCGCGCAGGAACGCGGAGAGGGTCCCCTGCTCGAGGGGTCCCAGCGTGTAGCAGCAGCGCAGCACGGCGGTGTCGATCTCCGGATGCCGCCACAGCGTGGCGCCTGCGTACAGGTCGGCCGCCACCAAGTCCGAGAGCTCGGGGAAGGTGTGGACCGCCATCGGGGGCTCCGCCTCGGTGTGGTACAGGGGCGAGTCGGGTGCGGCGCCGTAATACGTGTGGCGCCCGACGAAGATCGCCTGCTTGACCCCGTAGCGATGACAGTGCTCGAAGAAGGCCTGCGTCCCCTTGAGGTTGATCCGGTACCGGTCCTCGCTGCGGTGGGTGAGGTGGGTGACCGTGGCCATGTGCACGACGGCATCGGGCTGCTGGGTGCGAAACACGTCCTCGGCGGGGCGCTTGCGGATGTCCGCTTGGTACACCCGGATGCCGTCGGGCGGGTGATACCAGGCGCGGCGATCGAGCCCGATGACCTCGTATCCGTGGGCGAGCAGCTGGTGGGCGACGAGTCGGCCCATGTGTCCGGCGACGCCGGTGACGAGTACCTTCATGACAGTTGCACCTCGGCCGCCGTGATCTTGCCTTCTCGCAGCGCCCGTCCTTGGGAGATGAGGCCGGTGATCTTGCCCTTGATGTGCTCCACGTGACGGGCGATGACCTGGTCGGTGTCGCTCGCGCTGCCCTCGAGGACCACCGGCTCGCCGTAGAGAATCTTCAGGCGAACCGGCAGCGGGAGCGCGATGCCGTAGGGCGTCACGGGCACGTAGGGGAGCCCGACGCGCTTGCCGAGGCCGTAGAGGTTGGCGATGGTGGGAATTGCTTCTCCGCCGCCGACGAACGCGACGGGGACGATGGGGGTCGCGGTGCTCAGGGCGAGCCGGACGAAACCGGTACCAAACGAGACCAGCGAGTCCCGGTCGCGGAACAACTTGGCGGTTCCGCGAGCACCCTCGGGGAAGACCATCAGCAGGCGGTCGTCTTCGAGCAGTCGGATGCAGTGCTCGGGCAGGCCGGCAAACTGGCCGAGCCGGTTGGAGAAGTTGGCCACGAAGGGCATCTTCTGGAGGAACTTCTCTGCCATGCCTTGGGCCAGGCGCGGGGGGTTCATCTCGAGGAACGCGGACGCGATGACCATCAGCGCGTCGATCGCCCAGCCGCCCGAGTGGTTGCCCACCAGCATGGCGCGACCGCGCGCAGGAACGTTGTGGATGCCGACGCACTCGATGTCGAAGTACCGCTCGTAGAAGAAGCGAAGCAGGGTGAAGAACTTGGCCAGCTCGGCCTTGTCCACGCCGTAGGGGTCGACGCCGTGGCGCGAGAAGGGCAGCTCCAGCGCGTCCACGCGCTTGGCCACCTCGGGGGCCGTCGGCAGCGGGATGAGACTCGGCGGAATCATGGAGGGGTGCCCGAGGATCGCAGGAATGAGCGGCGCCCGCAAAGCCGGTCGTGGTAACCAACGGGTATGCGCCGTGCTCTGCTCACTCTGGTTTTGCTCGCCGTTCCTCTCTCGCTGGGGTGCGGGGCGCTCCGCCAGAACCTGCGCAACCAGTTCTTGTCGTATCGGGGTGCGTGGCAGTGCGAGGGCGGCAACTGCAAGATGCCGGCGATGAAGCGCTCCACCCGTCAGCACCGGGAGGGGGAGACGGACATCAGCCACGTCACCATGCACAACCAGGTCGCGATGGTGTTCAACGCCGGCGCACCCCCCGACTCGTTTTCGGCGCGCGTCTCGTGCGGAGGCGACGCTGCCGACGTGCCCGCTGATCGCATCAAAGCCCCGGGCGACCACGGAATCAGCGCTCAGAGCGACTCGTACGTGGTCTTGGTCCGGCCCAGCGACTATCCATTCGGCCAGGGGTGCAAGCAGTTCCGCGTGAAGGCCCACGCCACGTGGGAGGGCGGGAAGAAGACCTACGACCAGCAGGCTGGACTCGAGCCGCAGTAGGCGTTGCGCGGCGAGCCCATGTCCAGGCGCCTCGCGTTCCTCTTTGCGCTCTACGTCTGCCAGGGCCTGCCGGGGGGGTTCCTCGCGGTCGTGTTGCCGGTCGTCCTGCGGGAGCAGGGCCTCAGCCTCAAGACGATCGGCCTCGCGTCGTTCTTGTCGGCACCGTGGCTGCTGAAGTTCGCGTGGGCGCCCTTGGTGGATCGATACGGCTGGCCAGGCTTCGGGCGGCACCGGAGCTGGCTGGTGCCCGCGCAGCTGGGCATGCTGGCGGTGACGCTGGCCCTCTCGACGGTGCGCCCGCAGGACGATCTCACGCTGGTGGTCGTCTTGTTCCTGCTCCTCAACGTCTTCGCGGCGACCCAGGACATCGCGGTCGACGGTTGGGCAGTCCGGTTGATTGGGGGCGATGACCTCGGCCCCGCCAACAGCGCCCAGGTCGGAGGGTTCAAGGTCGGCAACCTGATCGGCGGCGGCGTCTTGGTGGGCCTCCTGGGCACGATCGGGTGGGCGGGCGACTTCTACGTGATGGCCGCGATGATCGGGCTCGTGCTGCTGCTGGTGATCCGTACGCCCGAACCGCCCAGCCCGACGCCTCCGCCGCAGAAGATATGGCCCGTCCTGTGGCGGTCGCTGAAGGGGCAGGGGCTGGCGTTTTGGGGCTTCGTGATGTTCGCAAAGTTCGGCGAGACGTTCGGCGGCGCGCTCACCAAGCCGATGCTCGTCGACCACGGGTACACCAAGGAGACCATCGCGTGGCTCGACGGGTTCATCGGTGCCTTGGCGGTGATCGGCGGGGCAGCGCTCGCGGGCATGCTCGTCCGGCGCCGCGGCTGGGCACCGGTCCTCGCGCGCTTCAGCATCGTGCAGGGCGTCGCGCTCGTCGGTCTGGGTCTCGCGACGCCCGGAAGTCTTCCAGTCGCGGTGTTCGTGCCGCTGAACGTGGTCGAGGCGGCCGCGGGCGGCGGCGTGGCGGTGTGCATCTTCGCGCTGGCGATGGGTCGGGCGGACGCGTCGATCGGTGCGACGGACTTCACCGCGATGCAGGTCGTGTACATGGCCGGCGCGTTCCTGGCGGCGCCGCTGGGGGGGGCGCTCGGCGACGTCGCCGGCTATCTACCCGTGTACTCCATCTCGGGCGTGATGGCGGCGGTGTTGGGGCTGGTCGCGCCGGCGGCGTGCCGACGCTTTCGAAGCCGAGGCGATACACTCGGGGCGTGACGCACCCGATGGAACCGGTCCGCTTCGACCAACCCGATGCGCGGTCGCGCGGTCAGGCGCACGGCGAGCTGTGGCGTGAGCCCATCGCGGCCTTGGCCGACATCCGTCTGGGGCTCGCCGTTCGGCGGAGTCGCTTCGTGTCGGCGTCGGACGTCCGAGAGGCGGCCGGAGCTCACCTCCCGATCCTCAAGACCCATCTGCCCGATCTCTACGAAGAGCTCGTCGGCATCGCCGAGGGCGCCAACATGACCGCGGAGGACATCGTAGTACTCAACCAGTACACCGACCTGCGGGACGTGCCTCCGGAGGCCCTCGGGCTGCCCTCGGGCTCGGCGGAGATCGGGGATCCCGGCGGGTGCACGGCGATCTACTACACGGGGATCGAGGGGCCCGTGCTCGGGCAGACGTGGGACATGCACGCGAGCGCCGAGCCGTTCGTGCGCATGATGTCCATCGAGCCACGCGGGTCGCGTGAGCAGAGCCTGTGTTTCACCCTGACGGGATGTCTGGGGATGGCAGGGCTGGGTCAAGACGCGGTCGCGATCACCATCAACAACCTCTCGTCGACCGACGGCGGCGTGGGTGTGATCTGGCCGGCCGTCGTTCGATCCATGCTGGCCGCGCCCTGCGCCCAGGCCGCTCGCGAGCAGCTCCTCGCGCTCCCGCTGAGCAGCGGCCACTACTACACGATCGCCGACGGACGTGACTTCTTCGGCTACGAGACCAGCGGTCAGCTCAAGGTGCTCACGCAGACGGGCCCCCGGGCGGCGCATCTGCACACCAACCACTGCTTCGATCCGGTGCTGAGGCAGCGCGAGGCCGTCCCTCGCGGCAGCACGACGTTTGGCCGCCTGAACATGGCCACGACGCTGTACGCCCAGCATCGACCCTCCACCCTCGACGATCTGTGGGCGCTGTTGGGAAGTCACGACGGTCGCCCCACGAGCATCTGCACCCACCAAGACCAGGTGCACGGCGACGATGCCCACTCCCGTACCTGCGGCCGGATCGCGGTCCGTCTGCGAACCGGCGAGATGCGCGTCGCCCGAGGGTGCTCCGATCTCGATGCGGGCATCGATCTGAAGCTGGAACGCTACGTCGCGCCGCCCGAGCTTCCGCCCGGCAGGATGTCTCGCTTCGCGACGGTGTGTCGCTAAGGGGTCAGCCCAACGCGATCGCGAGGCTGCCCATGAGCACGAGGTACACCACGAACCCGAGCACCCGGCCCCGGCGGACCAGGTAGAGCAGGCCGCGCAGCGACAGCAGCCCGACGACGAGACTGGTGACGAAGCCCGCCGCGTAGGGCACGAGCGCGATCGATTCGCCAGACCCGTCTTCGCGCACGATGTCGAGCAGCTCCTTCGCGGTGGCTCCACCGACGGCGATCAAGCTGATCAAGAACGAGAAGCGCGCCGCGCGGGGACGGTCGAGGCCAACCGCCAAGCCGGCGGCGATCGTGCTGCCGCTGCGCGAGATTCCGGGCAGGACGGCAAAAACCTGGGCGATGCCGATGAGCAGCGCTTGCCGGGGCGTGGGGGGCTCGTCGGTCGTCTCGCCGTCGCCGCGCCCGGGGCGAAAGGCAACGAAGAGGATGAGGGCGGTGACGAGCAGGGCGACGCCGACCAGTCGAACCTGGGACTCCATCGCCACGACCACCTCCTCGACCGCGGGCACGAGGGCGATCCCCAGCGGCACCGAGGCGAGCAGCATGCGCAGAAGCCTGCGTCGGTCGGCCGTGTCTTCACCGGGGCGGATCAGGACGCCCAGCAGCTTGCGAACGTCGGCCCGGTAGACCCACAGCACCGCGATCAACGTGCCGGCGTGCAGGACGATGTTGAAACGATGGCCGGCCGCCTCGGGGGCGATGCCCAGCCACGCCTGCCCCAACGAGAGGTGACCCGACGAGCTGACCGGGAGGAACTCGGTGGCCCCTTGAATGGCACCCAGCAGCACCGCAAACCCCAGCGTCAGCGCGCCGCCTCCAGAGGCCGGCTCTGCCGCCCACGCAGCGCTCGAGATCAAAACGAGTGCGCCAAGGACGAGCAGCGCGATACCCTGGCCGTGATGAGCGTGATGGGCGTGTCGGGTGTGCTGCTCGGGTTCGTGTTCGCTGTCCAGGGCGTGGCGTGGCTCGGTGGTCCCGGCGTCGGCATGCGCAGACGCGGGCAGGGAGGCGTGCTGGCACCCCTGAGCATGGCGGTGGTCTTGCTGTCCTTGCTTCACGTGCTGGTGCCCGGCTTCGTCGGCGAACCGTGAGGCCCTTCTACGTGTCGCGGTCCGGATCGTGCAAGGGCACGACGTCCGCGAGCTCGCCCTCGATGGGGTCGCTCGGAGGATCGGGCGTCCGTCCTCGGGCCCACAAGTGGTGCTCGATGGCCCCGAGCAGCTCCCGGGTCGTGGGCCGCTCGAGCGCGCTGACGAAGAACGCACGCGTGACCTCGAGCCGAACCCCGCGGCGGCGCCGCTCCAGGATCTCGATGTCTTCGGGGAGCAGCTGATCGCACTTGTTGTAGACGATGAAGCGCGGGACCGACCCGGCGTCGAGGTCTCCGAGGATCTTCTCGACGGTCTCCACCTGCTGCTCCTTGTCGGTGTCGGTCGCATCGACGACGTGCAGGAGCAGGTCGGCCTCGGCGACCTCTTCGAGGGTGGCGGAGAATGCCTGCATCAGCGCGGGTGGGAGGTCCCGAATGAACCCGACCGTGTCGAGCATGACGATCTCGCGCTCGTTGGGAAATCGGATCCGGCGGACGGTCGGGTCGAGGGTGGCGAAGAGCTTGTCCTCGGCGTCGACTTCACTGTGCGTGACGGTGTTGAGCAGCGTGCTCTTGCCCGCGTTCGTGTAGCCCACGATCGCCACGACCGGCACGTTGTTGCGGCGCCGACGGGCACGCTTCTGGTCGCGCTGCTTTTGGAGCTGCTTGAGCCTGCGCTCGAGGTCGCTGATCCGGTCGTTGGCGCGCCGTCGGTCGATCTCCAGCTTGCTCTCGCCGGGCCCCTGTCCGCCGATCCCTCCGGCGAGCCGGGACATCATCGTCCCCTTGCCGACCATCTTCGGCAGGTTGTAGCGAAGTTGCGCCAGCTCGACCTGCAGCTTGCCGTCCGAGCTCGTCGCGTGCTTCGCGAAGATGTCGAGGATCAGCATGGTCCGGTCGATCACCTTGAGGTCCGTTTGCTCGGCGATCGTGCGGGCTTGGGAGGCGGTGAGCTCCGGATCGCAGATCAGCACCTCGACGTCTTGCTCGAGCGCCCGGACGAGGACCTCACGCAGCTTGCCCGAGCCCAGGAACGTGCGCGGATCGGGATGCGGGCGCCGCTGTTTGACGATGTCGATGAGGGCGACGCCGGCGGTCTGGCACAGCTCCCGAAGCTCCTCGGTGCGCGCGTCGACGTCTGGGCCACCGCCGTGGACGACCATGGCCATCGCGCGGGTTCCGTCGACCTCGGCCCGGGCGCGCGCGGTCGCGGCCACCAGCTCGGCCTCGCGCGTGCGCACGAAGGTGTCGAGCGGGACGGGGAGTCCTGCTGCCCCCTCGACGCCCGTGTCCGGATCGAGCGCCGAGAGCGGAACGCGAGGCAGCACGGCCGTCGTGAACGCTTCGGTGGCCTCGGGGGGTGGGGGCGCGAGGACGGCGACGTCGACCATGATGCCGGCGGGGCCCCGGTGGATCGCCGCGACCAGGTCCAGACGCAGCTTGGCGAGGTCGGCGAGCTCTTCCCGGTCGAGCTCCTGCGCCACCAGATGGGTGAGCACCAGCCGGGTGCCGCGAAGTCGACCCGCGACGCCGCGGACCCGGTCGAACTCGGGCAGCTGCATGCTGTGCGCGTCGCCCAGGATGACCGAGGTGATGCGGCCGCGACGGTCCACGAAGAGCCCGACCCGGCGGTTGAGCTCCAGCGCCACTTCGAGCAGATCCCGGGCGAGCGCAGGTCCGATCACCCGGTCGGGCAACACGGTGCGGTCGCCCAGCTTCTGCAGCAGGCGGACGTGGCTGGGCTTGAGACTGGAGGTGTCTCCGTGAAGCTTGGTCAACGTGTCGTGTCCGAGAGGAAATGCGACGTGCGCGGGATCAGCTGGGGTCGTCGAGCACTTTCAACGCCACCGCGAGCGCCTGCGCGGCCCGGCGTTCGGCGTCCCGACGCTCGTCGAGCTCTCGGCGCTTGGCGCCGAGCAGGGCGTTGGTGTCCTCGAGCTTGGCGCGAAGCTCGTCGAGCTGTCCCGAGAGGGTCTCCATGTCGTTTTGCTGCGCGTCGAGTCGCTCTTGCATGCCGCTGACGAGGTCGGCGCCGCGGGCCTTTTCCTCCTCGAGCTCCTGCTTGAGCTGCTCGCGATCGTTTTGCGCGCTCTGCTCGGCCTGCGTCACCGCGGTGCGAAGCTTCTCGACTTCGGCGCGAATCGACGCCTCGGTCTCCTCTGCTTCGGCCTTGGCTTTCGCGACCGCGGCGCGATGTTGCGACTCCGCGAACTCGACCTCGGCCTGGTGCTCGGAGGCTTGGGCGGTGATCGCCCGGGCGACCTCTGCGTTGGTCGCCTGCTCGGCTTCAGCCATCTTCGCGGCGAGGTCGGACTCGGCTTGGGCCGTGACCGACTCGAGGTCGGCGCGGGCGGTCCGAAGCTCCAGCGTCACCGCTTCGATCTCGCTGCGCGCAGACGCTGCCGCGTCGCGTGCCTCGGATGCCTCGCTCTCCAGGGTGCTCGCCCGCGCGCGCACCTCGTCGAGCTGCTCGCTAAGCTGCGTGGCGGCGTCCTGTGACGATGTGAGCTCGTTGCGGACCGCCTCGAGTTGTTGCGACGCCGTCGCGGCGGTGGCCGTCGCTTCGTCCTTTTCGGCGACGAGGGCCGCGAGCTGCTCCTCGATCTCCTTGAGCTTGCTCTGGGTGTGCTCGAAGCGGGTCTTGAGGCCTTCTTCGCGCTTGAGGATGGTGTTCTTGTCGCGAAGCGCGGCCTTGGCCTGTTCTTGCGCCGTGAGCTTGACGTCCTCGAGCTCGAGCTGCTTCTCCTCGAGGTCACCGATCTGGGACAGCAGCTCGCGGTTGCGATGTTTCGCATCGAGCACGGCCCGCTGTTGGGACTCCAGGTCGTCGCGCAGGCTGAGCAGCTCGCGGTTCTTCGCGTTGACCTGCTGCTTGAGCGAGATGACTTCACGCTGGGCCTTGAACTCCGTGGTGGCACCGCTGTCGGCAGTGGAGGCCGCGGCCATGCCGACCGGTTGCGTCTGTGGCTGTGGCTCTGGCTCGAGTTCCAGCTCTGGCTCTGGCTCTGGCTCTGGCTCTGGCTCTGGCTTGGGCTTGGGCTCTGGCTTGGACTCGCCCTCTCCCATCAGGGCGTCGAAGGCGGCGTCGGTTTCATCTCCGAGATCGTTGTCCATCTTTGCAAACTCTTCGTCGAACTCGGGCATCTCGAGGGCGCTCGAGGACGCACTTGGGTCGTTGTCTTGGAGGTCTTCGAGGTCGACCTCGAGGGCTCCGTCGTCGTCGTCGGACTCGTCGTCGTCGGACTCGTCGTCGTCGGACTCGTCGTCGTCGGACTCGTCGTCGGACTCGTCGTCGTCGGACTTGGCGTCCTCCGACTGCGGGTCACCCTCGCCCAGCGAGACGTGTTCACGCACGGCGTCGACGAGGGTGGAGCCATCGAGGAAGGGAAACTTCAGGTACGCGTCCGCGTGCGTCTTGAGCGTGCGGTGCTGGTTGAACACATCTTCGGAGACCCCCGAGGCGTACATGACCAGCGGGATCCCCTTGATGTCGTCATCGCGGCGCAGCTTGTTGCAGACCGAGAAACCGGAGGCGTTGGGGAGCTCGACCCGCAAGAAGATGATGGTCGGCGTCGCGGAGCGGGCGATCGACATCGCCTCATCCTTGTCCTGCGTCGAGGTGATTTCGAAGCCATAGGGCTTCAGCGTCGTCTCGATGTTCGTCGTTGCTTCCTGATCCGCGTCGATGATCAGCGCTGAAGGCACGACGGGAGACTATCCCGCTGCCCGCGCCGGGCCAACCAAAAACGCGCGCAGGCCGTCATGACGGGGCCTGCGCGTCCGATTCGTAGGCGGAGGTGGCCCTCGTCGGGACAGGACTGCCTACCGCGCTCGTCTCAGCTCGCTCGCGGGAGGCTCTCCTGCGAGCTGGTGCGCGAGGTCGAGCAGGACCGCAAAGTCCGGCGAGTCGACATCGACGGCGCCATCGCTGCGTCCCGATGCGCCCTCGAGCGTCAGCATGTGCGCGACCCCACCGTGCTCGAAGTGCAGCGTCGGCGCGCCGGATTCGGCATAGTTGACCGTGTAGGCCTGGCCACGAAAGACGACGGGGGCGCCGCGAGGAGGTGCAGCTCCGATCGGTCGCTGGCGGTCGATGACCAGATGGTTGCCTTCATGTGCCGCGACTCTGTAGCGCAGCCGGGCACCCAGGCTGTGATCGTCGGTCGGGTCCAGACGCGCTCCGACCAGCTGTACGCGTTCCGCCCCGGTGGGCGGAGCCACCTGCAGCGGGAAGTCCAGGCGCGGCTGCAGCTTCTCCAGCTGGCTGAGTGCCGGCGCGTCGTTCGAACCAGGCCCGCCAGACTCGCCAGGCTCATGATGGGCGAGGTCGGGCCGGCTCATCGCGGCCGAGAGCCCGGGGTTGGGGAGGGTCTGGACCGGCTCGAGTCCGCCGCGGGCGACGAAGAACAGTCCGGCTGCGACCGCCGCGGCGGGAATCATGACCATGCCACCACGCAGCAGGTCACGGGCGCGTCGGCCTCGGCCGTGGCCGACCAAGGGGATGGCCGCAGGAGCCGCTTGGGCGGCAGCGTCCAGCTGGTCTGCCTCGTCGGCCGCGTCCGCCTCGTCCGCCTCGTCCAGGGCGCCGAGGATCTGAGCGTGGAGTCCGGGCGGCGCCGCTTCGCGGTGAAGGCTCCTCAACGTGGCGCGGACCCACATTTGCTCGGAGACGGCGGCACGGCAGGCGTCGCAACCTTCGAGGTGATCGGAGACCCGCCTCTGCTCCTCGTCGGCGAGCTCGCCGTCGACGTGGGGTTGGAGCAGGGCAGCGAACTCGCTGCATTCGGATCGGATGTTTTCCAAGCTCATGCGGTGCCTCGCGTGCGGTAGGCGGAAATCGAGACGGTCTTGCCGTCGCCTTGTTCATCTCGTTCGCCGCGATCGGCAGGTCCCGTCGCGTCGGCTTCGGGCGCGGGCGGGTCGATGAGACCGAGCTCGGCCGCGTGTTCGCGGAGCAGCTTGTAGAGCAGCCGGCGTCCTCGGTAGATGCGGGACATGACGGTGCCGATCGGGCAGTCCATCACTTCGGCGATCTCCTTGTAGGCGAGCCCCTCGAGGTCGGCGAGCATGACGGCGGTGCGGTAGTCCTCCGGCAGCGTCTCGAGCGCGGCCATGATGCGCTCCCGCGTGAATCGCTGCGCGGTGGCGGCTTCGGGCCCGGGGATCTTGGATGTCGGGCGACCGACGGCGGCCTCGGAGCCGATGGAGCCGAGCTGCGCTTCGAGGTCGGTCCGGGCGCTGCGTTGGCGGTTGCTCCGGTGGTAGCGGTTGATGAACGTGTTGCGCAGGATGGTGAACATCCACGCCTTGATGCTCGTGCCCGTCTTGAACGTGTGCCAGAAGCGATACGCGCGAACGTAGGCGTCCTGCACCAAGTCCTCGGCCTCGGCCGGATTGCGGGTGAGGCGAAGCGCGGCGCCGTACATGGCGTCGAGCTGGGGGAGGGCTGTTCTCTCAAACTCCTGGCGAGCGGTTCGGTCCATTTGCGTAGTTCCGAGTACTGGGCGGTCCAGGCCGCTATTCCCGGCGCATGCGGAATGTCGACCCAAGGTCCCTGGATGGGTCCAGGGGGCGGAAACGCCGCCGCGCGGTGCCCGCGCCGAATGAGGCGGCTATCGTGCGCGCGCTGATGAGTGCCTCCGACGTCTATCGTAGCCCACTGGGGACCCGCTACGCGACCGCAGCGATGGTCGAGAATTTCGGCGACCGCCGAAGGGTCCGGCTGTGGCGTGAGCTGTGGATCGCCCTCGCACAGGCACAGCGGGAGCTTGGACTCCCGGTCCCCGCCGAGGCGGTCGAGGCCATGCGGCGCCACGTCGACGAGGTGGACTTCGAGCGGGTCGCGGTGCTGGAGGCCAAGTTCCGCCATGACGTCATGGCCCACGTCCACCACTTCGGTGAAGTCGCCGGAGAGGCGGCGGAGAAGGTGATCCACCTGGGCGCGACGAGCTGCTTCGTCGCCGACAACGCCGAACTCGTGATGATGCGGGACGGCATCGACCTGCTGCTCGACCGATTGCACTGCGTGCTGGACCAGCTGCGCGGGTTCGCCACCGAGCATCGCGGGCTCGCGACGCTGGCGTACACGCACTTCCAACCCGCCCAGCTGACCACGGTCGGAAAGCGGGCGACGCTGTGGATGCAGGACCTCGCCTACGACATGGAGTCGCTGCAGCTGCTCAAGGACAGGCTCCCTCTGCGGGGCGTCAAGGGGACGACCGGAACGCAGGCGTCCTTCCTCGCGCTCTTCGAAGGAGATCACGACAAGGTGCGCGCGCTCGACGACAAGGTGGCCGCCGCGATGGGCTTCTCCAAGACCGTCCCGGTCAGCGGCCAGACCTACCCCCGCAAGTTCGATACCTGGGTGGTCTCGGTGCTCGCGGACCTCGCAGGGTCGGCCGCGAAGTTCGGCGCCGACCTACGACTGCTCTGCCACAAGCGCGAGGTGGAGGAGCCCTTCGGGAAGGGGCAGATCGGCAGCAGCGCGATGGCCTACAAGCGCAACCCGATGAAGAGCGAGAGGATCTGCTCGCTCGCGCGCTTCGTGCAGTCCCTGGTCGCCAACCCGATGGCAACTCACGCCAACCAGTGGTTCGAGCGAACCCTCGATGACAGCGCCAACCGTCGCTTGGTGCTGACCGAGGCATTCTTGGCCACCGACGGGATCCTCAACCTGCTCGCCGACGTGACCGAAGCGATGGTCGTCTACCCCGCGGTCATCGCGGCCAACCTGCGCGAGGAGCTCCCGTTCATGGCCACCGAGAACGTGATCATGCGGGGCGCCAAAGCGGGGCTGAGCCGGCAGGACCTGCACGAGCGCATTCGCGTGCACTCGCACGAGGCGGCCCGGGTGATGAAGGAGGAGGGGCGCAGCAACGATCTCCTCGAACGACTGCGGGGTGATGACGTGCTCGGACCGCACGTCACCTCGGAGGTGATCGATCCTGGCGGCTACGTCGGGCGGGCGCCGCAGCAGGTCGACGAGTTCATCGACGACGTGCTCGTGCCGATGCTGCGGCGCTTCGAGTCCCACGCTGGCAAGTTCGCACCGCGCGTGCGCGTCTAGCAGCCGTCCCGCCTTGGGCCGGAGGTCGTGGGTCAGGTTCGACCCGCGGCGGTCGATGGTCGAGCATGCCCGCGTTGCGCCGGATCCTGACGCTTCCCCTGCTCGCACTGGGGTGCATCCCGGCCCCATCGTTCGAGTTGCCCACCGCATCCGGAGACGACCCCTTCGAGACCGATGGTGCGTACGATCCGACGGCGGTCCCCGAGGGCGAAACGGGGGATACAACCGGAGATGTGCCGCCGGGGGACACGACCGGGAATGGTGTCGACCCCAGCGGTCCGTGGGATCCCACGACGGGCTCGGGTGACGACGGTTCGCTGCCCACGGGGCCGGACGCCTCGGACGCGGGCACCGATGGGTCTTCGACCTCCCAGGGGGATCGGGGCGAAGAGACGGAGTCAGCGGGCCCGGAGCCCGCATTTCCTGCGCCGCCTCCGTTTGGGGACGACGCTGCAGAGACCGCGCTGGTCGGGACGTGGACGGTCGCGTGGAACCCCAACGGGACGCCGCACTGGTCGCTGGACGTCGGGGCCGATGGATCGTTTGCGTGGACGGAGGTGGCGGCGGGCTGCAACGAGCAGGCGAGCGCGCAGGGCCGACTGTGGCTCGAAGGCGACGAGATGGTGCTGCACGTCGAAGCCTGGGACAAGCGCGACCCGTGGCCCGTCGAGTCGGTGGTCGGAGAGCCTCTCGCGACGCCTTTTCGACTCCACCTGAGCTATGCCATGGCGCTGGGCATGCTCAGCGTCAGCGGCCCGTGGGAGCTGACGTCGCTGCTGGGTTGGGAAGGCCGCGTCTATCTGCGAGAACCCTCGTTCGGGCCGGCCGGGATCTGGACCAGCTCGGCGTCTCTGGAGGCGGTCGTGCAGGGGGAGGACGCTCCTCGCGTGATCGTTCGGGACGACTACACGATGGAAACGGCGGGCGGGGCCCAGATGACGAAGACGACCCTGCGCACGTGGACGCACGGGGACGCGCCCATCGAGCAGCCACCGATCGTGCAGACCGGGACATGGTTCAACCAGTCGCCGGGCCAGCCTTCGGGGATGATCTGGATCGCCGGCACGACGCACCTGTTCGACGACCGGCATCTGGTGGCGTTCGACGAGGACCGGGTGTTCTACGAAGAAGCACCCGCGGGCTGCGACTGAGGGCGGCGAGCGCGTGCGCCGCTGCTAGACCGCATCGGACAGCGCGGCGCGCACGTCGGGGTGGTCGAAGGTGAACCCGTGCTCCAGCAAGCGCTTGGGGACCACGCGCTGGCCACTGAGCAGCAGGTGATCCGCCATCTCGCCGAACGCGATGCGAAGCGCGAACTTGGGCACGGGGATGATGGTCGGCCGATGCAGGGCCGCGCCCAGGGCGTGGGTGAACGTCGCGTTGGTCGAGGGTTCGGGCGAGGTGAGGTTGAACGCCCCGTCGCAGTCCTCGTGGGTCAGCACGTGGACGATGGCGCGCACGACGTCTTCGATGTGGATCCACGACATGTACTGATCCCCGTCTCCGAGGCGTCCACCGACGCCCATCTTGAACGCAGGCAGCATCTTCTCGAGCGCGCCGCCCTCGCCCAGGACGGTGCCCATGCGAAGCTTGACCAGGCGCGTGTCCGGAAGCGTGGACGCGGCGTCGGCTTCGGCTTCCCAAGCCAACGTCGTCTGGGCCAAGAAGCCCTCGCCGGGGCCCGCGTCTTCGTCGAGCTCGGCGGACCCGCGCGCGCCGTAGTATCCGACCGCGGACATCGACACCAGGACGCGTGGAGGCGGCTGGGCGGCCTTGATCGCCTCGACGACGCGCCGCGTTCCCTGCACGCGTGAGTCGACGATCGCCTTCTTGCGCGCGTCGGTCCACCGGCCCCCGGCGATGTTCTCTCCGGCGAGGTGGACCACGGCGTCGTAGCCGGACAGGGCGTCGGGGGGGTCGAAGCCGTCCTTCGTGGACCATCGAAGCGTCCCGCTGCCATCGCGGCGCACCGCGACGGGATCGTGTCCCTCCTGCCTCAAGCGCGCACAGAGTGCGCGTCCGACGAATCCGCTGGCTCCGGTGATGGCGACCCGCATGACCCTTCTCTTAGCACCAACTGGACCATGCGCGCGCGAATCGGTCCTCCGGGGAGCTGCCCGCGCGAACTGGCCGTCGAGGGGACCTGTCGGTGAGCCCAACGGGTCGTTGAGCCCCACTGCGCCCTGCAGCATGATGCGCGCTGCGGATGCGCGCACACGCCTCATCTTCGCCTCCTTTCGAGGGGCTGGACGACTTCGCCGCGGCCCTGCTCCTGGCCAAGGCGCTCGTCCCGTTTCGCGATCGGGTCGAGGTGTGGGCCCACAGGGCAGCGGTGCTCTGGGGACGACAGGCCCGGTCCAATCCCTTTGGCGACGCCCCGGCCGAGGCCAGCATCGCCGCGTTGGTCGACCGTGAGTTGGTGGTCATGCGCGATGGCGCCCGGGTCGACCACGCCATGCGCTTGGACACCACCTTTGCAGTGCTGCACGAGGCGGCAGCGCGCGGATGGCTGGAGCCCGCGCTCGCGCGGCTCGAGCAGGCGCGAGGGGTCGCGGCGAGTCCGTGGGATGCGTGGCCGCGCCGGCTCGGCCGCGCGCGTGCGCTGCTGGTGCTCGGGCAGATCTCCGAGGCCATGCGTCTGGTCGAGCGGGTCAGCGACGGTGACGCTGGCCGCAGCGATCCGCTCGAGCCGCTGATCCCCTGGCCCGTGCAGCTGCTCGGCCCCAACCCTCCGCGCGCGTGGCTGGGCGCGGCAGCGGATGCCGTGCTCGTCGAGTACGCTCGGGGCCTGGGGACGTGGTGCTCGATGGCGCTGCACCCCCTGTCCGAGGCGCTGCTCGATCGGGTCGGCGGCGAGCTGCAGGGGCGCGGCCTCTCGGCGGTCAAGCAGCACCCCGTCGAACTGCTGCGCGCGGGGATCCTGTGGCTTGCGCCGGAGCGCTCTGCCCCGCTGCTGCAGCTGCGGGGCACCGGCGTGCGCCGCAAGCTCGAGGTCCTGCACGCCTTCGTTCGCGGGGATCTCGAGGCGGCCTACGCGCTCGGTGAGGCGCTGCTCGAGGCGTCGAAACCCAACCGGGGCGCGCTGGTCGAGCTCGAGGCGTTCGTGTTCTTGCTGGCCTGTCTAGATGCAGCCAAGCGCGGGGTGCCCGGCGCATGGGTGCGGTTCGAGTCGGTGATCCACGCGGAGCGCGGAGGTTGGGTGGAGGACGAGGCCTTCGGCCTGCTGCACACGCTGTTCCTCGTCGAGACCGGGCTCGAGTCCGTCCACGCCGCGAGCGGCCACCTCGAGGATGCGTTCGACGCGTCGGGGGCCGACGCGCAGTGGCCCTCGGTCCTCGCCGGGGCCCTGATCGCGCGCTGGCTGGAGCTCGGCTCGACCGAGCCGCTGGACGACGCGCTCGCGCGGGTGGGTGCCGACGCGCAGGGGCTGGCGTCGGGGCTGTTGCCGCGCACGTTTCGAGCGCTGCGCGATCCGGGGGCGCCGACCTCGGACACGCTCGTGGACGTCTACGCCTCGCGCCCCGCGTGGGAGCACATGATCGACCAGCTCGCCGTCTTCGCCGACGATGTCGCGCCCAAAGTCGAGGCCGCTGCGCCGCCGCCGTTTGCACCGGTCATCGCCTGGGAGGTCGGGGAGGCGCAGGACGGTGAGCTCGAGGTCACGCCCCGGTTGATCGCTTCCCCGCGCAGCACCGGCGGTCGGTCGATCAGCGTCCGCGAGGTGGCATCGAAGTACGCCCACGTCGCCGACGAGCACGACGCCGCCGCCGTACTCGCCTACGAACAGGCGCTGGCCCACGCCGAGGCCGGACGCGCGTCCTCGCTCGGGGACGCGCGCGAGCAGATCGTGTACCGCTTGGTCCTGGGCCTCGTGGGGCACCCCCGGGTGCGCGACCGAAGCGGGGCTCCAATTCGGGTCGTGCGCGAGTCACCGCGGCTGGTGGTCGATGGCGACGACACCGGTGCGCGGGTGTTCGTCGAGCCCGAGTCGCTCAGCGTGACCCGGGCGACCGCGCACGCCTGGCCACAGCCGCATCAGCTCGGCATCTACGAGGCGGACGAGCGCCTCGGTCGGGTGTTTCGCGCGCTCGCGGGCATGCGCGGGCAACGGGTGCCGCTGGAGGCGGTGGGGCGGCTGCGCCCGACCCTCACCCGCCTCGCCGGTCATCTCGCGCTGGAGGGGCGCGGGTCGGTCTCCCTGGATACGCAGCACGTCGATTCGCACGCGGGAATCGACGTCGACTTGGCGTGGCGGGAACCCACGCTCACCGTCGAGGTCGTCGTCCGACCGCTGGGGGCAGGGGGACCGCGCTGCATCCCCGGGCAGGGGGAGATCGACATCGTCGGCGACGTGATGGGAGGGCTTCGCTCGGCCACGCGCGACCTCGATGCCGAGATGCGGGCGATCGACGCGGTCATGGAGGCGTGCCCGAGGTTGGCCGAGCTCGAGGTCGATGATCACGGGGGACGGTTCGTCGTGGGTCTGCAGCGCGCGTGCGCGCTGCTCGAGGAGCTCACCGCGGCAGCCACCGGCGGCCAGGTGTCGCTGGGGTGGCCGCGCGGAAAGCCGCTGCGGCTGTCCCGGGAGTATGGGGTTTCAGACCTCGCCATTGAGGTGCGCCGGGGCAAGGTGTCGTGGCTCGCGCTCCAGGGGGGCGTGCAGCTCGACGAGGGACAGGTCGCGACGTGGCGGACGCTGTGCGCTGGGCGAGCGGGTCGCAACCGATTCGTGCGGCTGGCGAGCGGCCAAGTGCTTCGGCTCTCGGACGCGCTGCGGCGCAAACTCGACGCGCTGGTGCAGCTCGACGTGAGCCCGGCGGGCACGCCCGAGGAGGCCGCCGCCAACGCCCCCGAGTTTCTGTTGCCGGTGCTCAATGAGCTGCTGGGCGAGGCGCGCCTGGAGCTGGTCGGCGACGTGGCCCGCCGACACGATCAGATCGAAGCCGCGTTCGCCACGCAGGCCGAGTCACCGGCGGGCCTTCGCGCCTCGCTGCGTCCGTATCAGCTGGAGGGCTACCGCTGGATGATGCGGCTGGCCGGGGCCCAGCTCGGGGCGGTGCTCGCCGACGACATGGGCCTGGGCAAGACCGTCCAGGCGCTTGCGGTCTTGCTGTCCCGCGCGCAGGAGGGGCCGGCGCTGGTGGTGTGTCCAACCTCGGTGCTCGTCAACTGGTGCGCGGAGGCGGGGCGGTTCGCGCCCGCGCTGACGATGGTCCAGGTCGGCGAGCTCCCCACCGACCAGCGCCTGGCGACGCTCGAAGCCATCGGGCCCGGTGAAGTGGCGGTGATGAGCTACGGGGTGCTCTCGCGACTGGGCGAGGACGCGGCCGGCCTGCATTTCGACACCGTCGTCTTCGACGAGGTCCATGCCCTCAAGAACGAGCGGACCTCGCGGGCTCGGGCAGCCTCGGCGGTCTCGGCCAACTTCCGGGTGGGGCTGACCGGCACGCCGGTGGAGAACCATCTGGGCGAGCTGTGGAGCGTGATGCATGCGTGCGTGCCCGGTCTGCTCGGCGATCGGGTGCTGTTCTCCGAGGGGCTGGCCAAGTCGGTGGTCGAGGGATCCAGCTGGGCCACCGAGCACCTGCGCGCGCTGCTGCGCCCGTTCCTGCTCCGACGAACCAAGCAGATGGTCCTCCGCGAGCTTCCGCGGCGGACCGAGAGCGTAGTGATGGTCGAACCCTCGAGCACCGAGCGCGCCTGGTACGAGGCGCAGCGGCAGCTGGCCGCTGACCGTATCAAGGACGCCAAGCGGCGGCGCGCGCTGGGGAAGGGCCAGTCCCGCATGCTCCTGCTGGCCGAGATCGGTCGTCTCCGACGGGCCGCCGTCGAGCCTCGCCTGGTCGAGGACGAGGCGCCGCGGGGCGCCAAGCTGGAGCAGGTCGTCGAGCGCACGGTGCAGCTGATCTCCGCGGGCCACCGCGTGCTCGTGTTCACCCAGTTCCTGGGCGTTCTGGCCATCCTTCAGGCGCGTCTGAACGAGCGCGGCGTGGTGACCTTGGAGCTCCAGGGGGCCACGCCCGGTCCGGAGCGGGCGCGCCGCATCGATGCCTTTCAGGCCGGCCACGCCGACGTGTTCTTGATGAGTCTCAAGGCCGGCGGCATCGGCGTGAACCTCACCGCGGCCGACTACGTCATCCACGTCGACCCATGGTGGAATCCGGCGGTCGAGGACCAGGCCACCGGCCGCGCGCACCGCATGGGCCAGACCCGACCGGTCACCGTCTACCGCTACTGCACCGCGGGCACCATCGAGACCAAGATCCTGGCGCTGCACGAGAGCAAGCGCGAACTCGCCGCAGACGTGCTCGAGGGGATGAGCGAGCGCAAGAGCCTCGACCTCGACGAACTCGGGGCGCTGCTCTCACGAGGGTAGGCGGCCGGGGATGCGCAGATGCAGCGCGCCGGCGCCGTCGCGTTCGAAGTCGGCCCCGAAGACATCGTGCAGGCGCGCGGGCGTCAGGACGGTGCCCGGCGGACCGACCACCGCGGTGCCGTCCCCGGGCAAGCACACCGCCTGGTCGGCGTAGGCATAGGCGAGGGTGAGGTCGTGCATCGCCACGACGACCGCGCGGCCATCGGCGGCGAGGTTGCGCAGGGTGCCCAGCAGCTCCAGCGCGTGGCGTACGTCGAGCGCGGCGGTGGGCTCGTCGAGCAGCATGATGCCGGCCTCGGTCGCGAGCATGCGGGCGAGCATCACGCGCTGACGCTCGCCGCCGCTGAGGGTGTGCAGCGGTCGGTCCAAGAACCGCTGCATGCCGACGGATCGAAGGCTGTGCTCGACGCGCCGCCGGTCGTCGTCACTGGGACCGGCGAGGCGGGACCGATGGGGCAGCCGGCCGAGCATGACGACATCCCGCACGGTGAGACCCGGAGAACTCGGCGTCTGCTGCGGCAGGTATGCGATCGCCTGCGCGCGCCGGCGGGAGTTCGTGCCCAGCAGGGGCACGCCGCACAGGTGAACCGTGCCGGCCATCGGCACCAGGCCGCACAGACCCCGCAGCAGGGTGCTCTTGCCCGCCCCGTTGGGGCCGACGACGGCGGTGAACGTACCAGGAGCGACCGACAGCTCGAGGCCCGCAAACAGCGTGCGTCCATCGACCGTGGCGGACAGGCCCCGGACCTCGAGCGTCACGAAACCTCCGTGCGCATGCGCGAGAGCACCACCAAGAACACCGGGGTCCCAAGGAGGCTGGTGATGACCCCAGGGGGCAGGGCGATCGCGGAGACCGTGCGCGTCAAGATGTCGACGCCGAGCAGGAGCGTCCCTCCCAGCAGCGCCGAGGCGGGCAGCAGGCGCGCGTGTCCGGGGCCGATGAGCCCGCGAGCGACGTGGGGGACGACCAGCCCGACGAAGCCGATGACGCCGGTCAGGGCCGTGCACAGGCCCGCCAGCAGGCCGATGGTCGCGATGCCGACCCGCCAGGTGCGCTTGAGGTCGACGCCGAGGGATGCGGCGGTATCCGAGCCCAGCTGCAGCGCATCGAGGTCTTGTCGCAGCCAAGCACTCAGGCCGCCTCCCATCGCCAGCGCGGCCAGGGCGATCCACAGATGGGGCCAGCTGCGACCCTCGAAGCTGCCCATCAGCCACCGCACGACCTTCATGCCCACCTCCCAGCGCTCGATGCCCACCGAGAGCACCAGGGCCGTGACCGCGCCGCAGACCGACGCCAGCGCCACCCCGCACAAGATGAGGGTCGAGAGGCGGGCGTCGTTGCGCGCCCAGGCCATGAGCACGGCCAACACGCCCAGCGCGCCGACGCAGGCGAGTGCGGCGATCGCCCAGGGTCCGAACGCGTCCAGGCCAGCCCACAGTCCCAAGGCGCCGGCCATGGCCGCACCGGCCGAGACCCCGAGGACCCCCGGCTCCGCGAGCGGGTTGCGGAACAGACCCTGCGTGATCGCACCGGCGAGCCCGAGCGATGCGCCGACCGTGGTCGCCACGAGGGCACGGGGCAGCCGCAGGTCCCACACCAGTGCACGCACCAGCGGTTCGACATCGCCGCCGACGAACACCGACAGGACCTGCGATGCGGCAAGATCTCCGGGCCCGACGACGAGCGAGACCCAAAGGGCGAAGGGCAGCAGCAGCAGCAGCGCCCCGATCGCAGCTCGGCTCCGAGACGCGGTGGCGGTCATCGGGGCTCCTGGCCCATGCGGTCGACCAGCGCGCGGGTGACCTCGAGCATCCGCGGCCCGGTCGCAAACAAGACGGGTCCTCGCAGGGCCACGATGCGGTGATGCTGGGCCGCCGGGGTGGCGGCAACGCCCGGCTCGTCGGCGAACGCCGCCTCGGTCGCGGCGCAGCTGTCCTCGCAGGGGATGACGATCACCTCGGGCTGCCACGCCACGATCTGCTCGAGACCGACCTCGACGTGCCCCTTCATGCCCTCGCGCGCGGGCAGGTTGACGAATCCCGCTGCTGTGGCCTCGTCATCGAAGGTCGTCCCGGCCGCCGCCACGCTGCCGCTCGCGAACGACACGATGCTCGCGCCGTCACCGGCGTTCGAGGTCACGGCGCGCAGGGCCCGGTCGAAGTCGGCGACGAGAGCCTCGCCCTCGTCGTGGGCACCGGTCGCCCCGGCGATGGTGCGGACGCGGGCGCGGTAGTCGTCGAAGCCGCCATAGCCCGAGAGCACGACGACCCCAATCGCGGACTGCTCCAGCAGCGCCCGGCCCGAGGCGTCGCTCCACTCGGCCATGAACACGACCGAGGGCCGCAGCGCGACGAGGGACTCGGCGTCACCGCTGACCCGCGGGAGCGTGTCGGGCCAGGTCCCGACGATGGGGCTGTAGCGCGGGTCGTCGACCAGGCTGCTCACGGCGATGACTTGCGCTCGGAGCTGTGGGCCCAGCGCCCACAGCGTCGCGTCGCTGTCGACGGTGACCGAGGCGATCCGGACCCCGGCTTCAGGTTCGGGGCTGGATCGCGGACAGCCCAGCAGCACCAGCGAGGCCGCGGCCCGGACCACCGCGGCAGCCCTCATCGCAGCACCGCCTCGATCGCGTCGAGGTCGAAGCCCCCCGCGCCGCCGGTGCACCAGGTGTCGTCGCCGTAGTACGCGACCGAGACGTCGACGAGGCGAACGTAGCGCGCGTGGTCCAGCCCGACGTCGGCGAGGTCGAAGGGGTCTCCGCCCTCGCTGCTGGGGGTGACGCCCGCGCAGCCCAGCGGTGGCCAGGACCCGTCCCCGGACAGCGTGCATTCGAACGCACGCCAGCGCGCTCCGTCGTCGCTGACCAGGACCCGCGCCGGCTCCGCGAACGTGGTGTCTCCGGTCGCGAAGGCGTTCTCATAGACGGCCATGTCCGGCCCGGGGCCATCGACGATCCCGGGGGGATCGAACGCGAGCGTGATCGAGCCTCCGCACCCCAAGCTGACCACGTCGAGCGAGCCGCCGGCGTCGGCGATCTCCGGTGGCCCCAGCGCGACCTCGGGGAGCGCATCGTGACCGAAGGAGGCGTCCGGTCCGGGGGCGAAGGCTTCCACGCAGTCGGCCCAGCGATCGGACTGTGTCCCTTGAGGGCATGTTCCCTCGATCGGGCTGTCGTCGATGCCGGCATCGCTCGCCTGCGACCCCTCCGGTGCATCCGCGTCGCAGGCAGGTCCGGCGAGGGCGAGGGCGAGGGCGATCAGGACGGCCGCGCGTCTCATGGCGTCACCGCCGTGATGCTGTAGGGCGCGAGGCCGGTGGAGATCGGACCCTCGAGCGCCGTGGGCGGGTGGGTCGTCAGGTCGTAGGTGTACAGCCCCGGTGCTCCGGTCTCGCGGGAGCCGACCCACAGCCTCTCCCCGGCGCGCTGGACGGTGCGGTCCGCCGCCTGGAAGGGGCGTCCGAAGGGCACGAGCACCGGGGGCTCGGCCGTCAGGTCAACCTCGAAGAGCTGGGCATGGTCCTGGCACGCGAACGGGTCGGTCTGGCAGTCGGGGTCGGTGCCGTCGGGGGCCAGGTAGGCCGCGATCCAAGCCCATCGCCCCTGGGGTCCGACGTCGAAGGCGAGCGGCTGGAAGTAGTGCCCGGCGCCGACGCGCGCGAAGGCCTCGGGAGGCACGAGCCAGGCGCTGCTGCCCTCTGCGAGATCGATGCGCTCCAGCCCCGAGGTGAGTCCGAGCAGCGCACCGTCGTCGGTGGGGTCGAGGTGCACTTGCTTCAACCAGGCGCCCAGCAGCGGCAGCCCCTGCCCACCGGGCGTTTCGGGGTCGAAGTCCCACGGCAACCGGGTCTCCAGGTCGATGGCCACGAGCTGGTCGATGTCGACTCGTTCGTAGTTTCCCGGTACGTCGATGCGCTCGATGCTGACCCACAGCGTGTCACCGCACCGCACCGCGATGCTGGCCTCTGGGCGGCCATCGTCGTCGGCAAAGGCGGAGAGATCGATCGTGTCGATGATCCCCTCGCCGATCGGCGCGGAGGGATCGAACACCAGCAGATCCTTGCTGCCGTACAGCGTCACGTAGCCCAGACCCTCCGCATCGAAGGCGATCGCATGCGGATTGGGCGAGCGCGCGTCATCGGCGTCCAGCGCGTGCTGGCCGGTGGATCTCCACGTCCCGGCGCTGAGGAGGTCGATGAAGTCGTGCTGGTGACGATGCACCACGGCGACGCCACCGGGCGCCGGGTAGGGGATGGCGTCGGCCGAGCCGACGGCGACGTCCGGGCGGACCTCGTCGGTGCGGGTGTCGACGATCGTGATCGCCCCGGTCGCGAAGTCGGTGGTGGTCACCACCAAGGTGCTCGCGCCTTCGGGATCCAGCGCACACGCCTGGGGCGCTGGCATGCCCGGCTGCACGGGGCCAGGCCGTGCGTCCACCCCCATGGCGTCGTCGGCAGCGAACAGAGGGTCGACACACCCCCCCAGCAGGGTGAATCCAGCGAGCATCGAGCGGCAGGTCATCGGGGAGGTCCTCCAAAGTCGAGGGCGAGGGTGGTCCAGACGGAGCGGCCTGGAAGGGGGAAACCGAGGTAGTCGCCGATCGCGACCGGGACCGCGCGCGCACCGGCGATCGGGAGGGCGAGGGGACCGGTGCGCTGGTCGAGAAGGTTGCGCACCTCGAGCGCCCAGTGGACGCGTGCTTGGGCGTGCAGCTCGACGCCGACGCTCTGCAGCACGCGGGTCGGCACCTGGTAGCGCCCCGCGGTGTCGAGCCGGGTGCCGGTGAGCACCTCGATTCCGCTGCGCAGCCGGGGCTCGAGGTGAACCCCGTCGAACCACCAGCCTCGGCCCACGCTGGCGTGCGCCGCGACGTCGTGCCGGGGCCGTCCGGGCAGAGGTTGATTGCGCGCCGCGGGGTCGGGGCCGCGGTCCCGGGCGTCGGTGAACGTGTAGGACGCGTCGAGTTCGAGGCGTCCGCGCAGCGCGACCATGCGGCCGAAGACCTCCGCGCCTCGCACCGTGGCCGCAGAGAGGTTGACCGCGCGGGAGACACGTCCCGTCGAGACCCAGGTGATGAGGTCTTCGCTCCACGAACCGAAGCCGGCGAGCTGGCCGTAGAGCTCCAGGTCGTCGCCCTGATGATCCAGCGCGAGTCCGCCGTCGACCGCCGTGCCGCGTTCGGGCACCAGCGCCTCGTTGCCCACCGCGTAGCCACGATCGCCGAACAGCTCCAGCAGGGTCGGCGCGCGGAAGTACCGGCCCACGGAGCCGCGGGCTTCCAGCGGGCCCACGAGTCGGACGCGGGCTCCCACGCGAGGGGACGCGCCGTACTGCGCGGCGTTGCGTCCCGCGTCGGCAACCTCACCATCGCCGGCCGGGACGGAGAAGCGGTTGGCCAGGGCGTCCACGCGCACCGCCGGCACCACGCGGATCCGCTGCCGGGCGAAGAACTGCTCGAGCTGCACGCCCACGCCCACCGCGAGCCTGGACCGCGTCGCATCCCCGGTGGACATGCCCAACGTGGCGGCCTCGTCGACCCGCACCCACTGCGGGCGCACGTCGGCGGTGACCTCGGCGAACGCCTGGGGCCACAGGGCGGTGCGCCACCGAGGACTGGCGTACGCGTCGAGGCTGCGGAGGCGCTGGTCGTTGGCCCCCGGCCCGAGCTCGGCGAGCGGATCGGTGAACCGCTGCTGTCGCAGCCCCAGCCCGACGTGGGCACCGAGGCGGCCGCCGGGGCGTCCGAAGGCGGTGTGCTCGACGCTGGCCACCGTCTGCAGGCCGGCCGTGCCCAAGCGAGCCTGCGACGCCGTCGCGCCGACCGGACCGGCGATGCCGCTGCTGCGCCCGACGAACCACTGCTCCACGTGCGCGCGGAGTGGACCCCGCTCGGCGTCCAGTCGCGCTCGCGCCAGCACGCGGTCGTAGTCGTTGTTGGATCTGCGCCGGGTCGTGTCGTCGCCGGTGAAGGTGGGGGTCGAGGCGTCGTCGTAGTAAAGAAAGTCACCGCGGGCGCCCGCGTAGCCGGCGTGGGTCGAGAGCGTGAGTCCTCCAGTGAGGGGAAAGGTTCCATCCACCGAGAGCTGTCGACCCCCGAAGCTGCCCGCGCCCGTGCTCATGCGCAGGGTCGGTCCGTCCGGCCGGGGACCCCCGCGGAGGTCGATCGCCCCGCCGAGCGTCGCGCCGCCGTAGCGGACGGGGACGAAGCCCCGGTAGATGTCCACCGCGCTCAGTCCACGCAGCGGAAGCTCCGAGAGGTCGAAGAGGCCGCCGAACGCGTCACCCAGCGGGACGCCGTCGGCGAAGATGCCGACCTGCTGGGCCGCGCTGCCGCGCAGCGACACGGCGCTGAACTGACCCAGTCCACCCACCGAGCGGACGTGGGCTCCGGGCGTGCGCGCGAGCACCTCGGTGAGGCCATCGTCCGGCGCCGCGCCCCCGGGCTGGGTCAGGTCGACGGCGGTGCCGAAGCCCGGCGTGTCTCGGTCGAGTGCCCGCTGATCGTCGAAGCGATCTCGGCGCGAGGTCTCCACCACGGTGCGCAGCGGCGGCCGGGGCGTGTCATCCCCCGACCCTCGCCGCGGCGCGCGATCATCGGTGTCCCCAGGGGACGCCGGGGCAGATGCGACGTCGGAGGTCGCGGTGATGGTAGGGGCGAGGAGCATGGCGAGTTGACTCCCGTCTCACCACGAGGAAAGCAGCCGTCCCCACAGGGGGCGGGCAGGGGAGCACGCGGCAGATGTCCTGGCTCTCGGGTCATCCTCGGGCGGAGTCCTTCCCAGGTCGAAACCCAGTGGAAGAGGTCGAAACCTCCGACATGCATGCATGTCCTCGCCGTCGTCACCGATTACAGTGGCGGGAGCCGCGTCGGACTTTCACCGACTTCCCTCGCGGGGCCGACGCGGTCCAAGGGCCGGTCGACGCCGCGGGCACGAGGCCTCCGCGTGCGGGTTTGCTTGTCAGGGAGCGTCGGCCTGAATGCCGTGGACGCGGCCACCTGTCAACCGTCGGTCCCGCTTCCCTCTGGGGGGCACAATGCGATACCCTGGCGCTGGAGACACTCCGCAATGCTCGATTTCCCCATCGGAGAGCTAATCACCCCCGAAGAGCAGGTCGCCGTCGCACGCGCCGTCGCCGTCATGGCCTCGCGAGACGACGACGTCTCCGACAGTGAGCGGCACTTCGTCGAGGAGCTGATGGGGCAGATGATGCTCCTTCCCGAGGAACGTGATCTCGTCCGCAAGGAGTTCAGTGCTCCTGGCGACCTGATGCAGATCGCCAAGGCGGTCAAACACCGCGAAGCTCGCATCTTCCTCTACTACCAAGCCGTGTGCGCCGCGATGGCCGACAACGTCCTGGTCGAGGGCGAGAAGACCGCGCTGGGACGGCTGGCCGAGGCGTTCGAGTTCGACGCAGAGGTCGCGGACCGGTTCGTGAAGTGGGTCCAGGACAGCCTGGAGCTGCGCGAACGCGGCCAGCAGATCCTCGTCGAGATGTGAGCTGACCCTTGCCTCCTCGGTGGTCGAGGCGGCAAAGGCCTGACCACGGCGGAGAGCGCGCGGCACCCTCGGTGCCCCCTTGCCAGGCGGGGGCCGCTCACCCATACTCCGCCGCCGATGGCTCGCGTCACGGTCGAAGATTGTCTCGCCCGCGTTCCCAACCGGTTCGCGCTCACCGTTCTTGCCTCACGTCGCGCACGCGCGATCAGTGAGGGCAGAGGCCGCGCTCTGGTCGAGTGTGAAAACAAGGAAGGCGTCACCGCCCTCCGAGAGATCAGCGCCGACCGGGTTCGCTACAAGGAGAGTGTCGAGGACACGCTCACCACGTTCATCGAGGAGCAGCGACGTCAGCTCCGCGTGACCACCGGCGAGCACACGTTCCTCGAGGCAGCCTCCCTTCGGGCGCTCGAAGACGACGACGATGAAGACGGCGCCGACGAGCCGGACATCGAGGAGCTGCAGACCGACCCCGAGAAGCTGAACAAGCAGGCTCAGGGCGACAAGACCGAAGACGACGACGACGACGAGGAAGACGACGACGACGACGACGATTCGGACGACACCGATACGCCGGTGGCGGACCCCGACGATCTCGATACCGAGGCGCTCGGCGACGACGTCGACGGTGCGGACGACGACGACGACGACGACGACGACGACGACGACGACGACGATGACGACTAGCCCGGGCTGCGCGTCGGGTTGGATGGTCTCGATGCTGCGAGCAGCCGCGGTCGCCTGTGCGATCGCGGCTTGTGCTTGTGCGGACCGTTCGCCCCCACCGGCGTGGCCCGATCCTCCCGCGCCGGCGATGGCGAGGCCTCTGCCTGATCCGCCGCCGGATTCGCAACCGGATTCGCAGCCGCATTCGCAGCCAAAGCCCAGGCCAGAAGAAGGCTGACGGCGTCGGCGTCGGCGAAGTAGGGTGCACGTCATGAGCATCCACAAGGTGCTGGTCGCCAATCGCGGGGAGATTGCACGGCGTGTGTTCCGGACCTGCCGGGAGCGGGGCATCGCAACGGTCGCGGTCTTCAGTGAGGCCGACCGAGATGCGGTGCACGTCGCCGAGGCTGACGAGGCGGTCTTCATCGGGGGGTCCGCGGCGGCGCAGAGCTATCTGCGGGCCGACAAGGTGCTCGAAGCCGCCGCCCGCACCGGTGCCGACGCGATCCATCCCGGCTACGGGTTCCTCTCGGAGCGGGCTGACTTTGCGTCGGCCTGTGAGGAGGCCGGATTCATCTTCATCGGTCCCCCGGGCTCGGCGATGACCGACATGGGCGACAAGGAGCGCGCCCGCACGAAGATGATCGCGGCCGGCGTGCCCGTCGTCCCCGGCCAAGATGGGATCTCCTCGGTGCAGGACGCCGTTGCAGCCGCGCAGGAGATCGGCTTCCCCGTCATGATCAAGGCGTCCGCCGGCGGCGGTGGCAAGGGGATGCGGATCGTACACGAGCCCGACCGCGTCGCCGCCGCGTTCGAGGGGGCGCAGCGGGAGGCGAAGGCCTCCTTTGGTGACGACCGCATCTTCCTGGAGCGTGCGGTTCTCGGCGCCCGCCACGTGGAGATCCAGGTGCTGGCGGACGCACACGGCAACGTCGTGCATCTGGGCGAGCGGGACTGCTCGGTGCAGCGCCGTCACCAAAAGGTCATCGAGGAGTGCCCGTCGCCCAGTCCCCAGATGACGCCGGCGGTCCGGGCCGCGATGGGGGAGGTCGCGGTCAAGGCCGCGCGGGCGGTCGGATACCGCAGCGCGGGCACGGTGGAGTTCCTGTTCGAGGAGACACCCGAGGGTCCCAACTTCTTCTTCTTGGAGATGAACACCCGGCTCCAGGTCGAGCACCCGGTCACCGAGATGGTCACCGGGCGAGACTTGGTCTGGGATCAGATCCGCATCGCGGCAGGGGAGCCGCTGGGCTTCGAGCAGTCCGACGTCCAGATGCGCGGGCACGCGCTGGAGTGCCGGGTGTACGCCGAGGATCCCGTCTCCTTCTTGCCGCGACCCGGACGCCTGACCCGCGTCGAGTGGCCCGAGGGCGGTGGGGTGCGCATCGATGGAGCGGTCGCGAGCGGGACGGAGGTCTCGAGCTTCTACGATCCCATGATCGCCAAGGTGGTGACCTACGGAGCCGACCGGGCCGAGGCCGTGCGCAAGATGCAAAGGGTGCTGACCGACACGGTGTTGCTCGGAATCCAGACGAACGTGCCGCTGCACCTGCGGGTTCTGGCCGAGCCCACGTTCCGAGAGGGGACAGCGGTGACCACGCGATACCTCGAGCTTCACCCCGAAGTGCTCGAACCGCTGACGATTGCCGAGGACCGGGTCGCAGCGATTGCGGCCGCGGCGGCCTGCGCGGCGCGAGGGCGCCAAACCGCCGTGGACCGCCCCTGCGAGTCCAGCAGCGCGGGTTCGCAGTGGCGCCACAGCGTGCGCTGGCGACGATGAACGCAGCCGCCGTGACTACCAACACGGCGGCTTTGGTCTTGGACGATTGATCCGGAGGGGGCGGGCGGTTTAGGACCGGGATCGATGGCGGCCGCGCGCAAGCGAACCAAGTACATCTTCGTCACCGGCGGCGTAGCCTCTTCGCTGGGGAAGGGCCTGTGTGCCGCGTCGCTCGGGGCGTTGCTCGAGGCGCGCGGGCTCAACATCGGGATGCAGAAGCTGGACCCGTACTTGAACGTGGACCCGGGCACGATGAACCCCACCCAGCACGGGGAAGTGTTCGTCACCGACGACGGCGCAGAGACCGACCTCGACCTCGGGCACTACGAGCGGTTCGTGTCCCACCGCATGGCGCGGCACTCCAACTACACCTCGGGGCAGATCTACGAAGAGGTGATCCGCCGGGAACGCCGGGGCGAGTACCTCGGCCAGACCGTGCAGGTCATCCCGCACGTCACCAACCGGATCAAGGAGTGCATCGAGGAGGCTGCCGAAGGGCTGGATCTGCTGATCGTCGAGATCGGCGGTACGGTCGGTGACATCGAGTCGCTGCCCTTCCTCGAGGCCATCCGGCAGCTGCGGCTGGAGGTCGGGCGGGAGAACGCGGTGTTCATGCACCTGACGCTGCTGCCCTACCTGCCCACCGCCGGCGAGGTGAAGACCAAGCCGACCCAGCACTCGGTCATGAAGATGCGCGAGATCGGGATTCAGCCCGACATCCTCGTGTGCCGGTGTGACCGACCGATCACCCGCGACGTCCGCGAGAAGATCGCCCTGTTCACCAACGTCGAGCTCGACGCGGTGATCCCGGCCGAGGACGCCGACACGATCTACAAGGTGCCCCTGGCGCTGCACGAAGCCGGACTCGACGACGAGGTCTGCGAGTTGCTCAACATCTGGTCCCGGGAGCCCAAGCTCGACGAGTGGGAGCGGATCGTCTCGGTGCTCGAGAAGCCGCAGCTGCGGGTGAAGATTGCGATGGTCGGCAAGTACGTCGACCTCGCCGAGAGCTACAAGAGCCTCACCGAGGCGCTGACCCACGGCGGCCTTGCCCACCGCGCCGCGGTCGACATCGAGTACGTCGACGCCGAAGAGATCGGGGTCCGGGGCGCGGACTCGCTGCTTGCAGGGTTCGCCGGGATCTTGGTCCCGGGCGGCTTTGGAGCGCGCGGCAGCGAAGGCAAGATCGAGGCGATCCGCTTCGCCCGGGAGAACCAGGTCCCGTTCCTGGGGATCTGCCTGGGCATGCAGATGGCGGTCGTCGAGTTCGCCCGCAACGTGGCGGGCATCAAGGACGCCGGCAGCGGCGAGTTCGATGAGCACGGACCCAACAAGGTGATCGACCTGATGGCCGATCAGCACGCCGTCACGGACCTGGGCGGGACGATGCGGCTGGGCGCCTACGCGTGCAAGCTCATCGCCGACAGCCTGGCGTGGAAGATCTACGGCACCGCGGAGATCTCCGAGCGTCACCGACACCGCTACGAGTTCAACAACGCGTTCCGTGAGCCGCTGAGCGACGCAGGGCTGGTGCTCGGGGGCCTCTCTCCAGACGGCCGGCTGGTCGAAATGGTCGAGCTGCCCCGCGAGAAGCACCCGTTCTTCGTGGGCTGCCAGTTTCACCCCGAGTTCCGCAGTCGCCCCACGCTTCCGCATCCGCTGTTCCGGGCGTTCATCGGCGCCGCGGTGGACCGCATGCGAACCACGTCCTGACGGCGGTGTCCCACTTCAGGGCGGCGGCCGGACCCCAATCCGTGTCCGAGCCGGACCCCGATTCGAACGACGTCTAACGCTACGGAATCGCTGCGTAGGCCAGGGGCGAATCGGGCGACGTGGTTCGGGCATGCTCCGTGCAAAGCTGCTACGATGGTGGGGCTCGAGCGACGGGCGAAGGAGACGAACGATCCACCAATGGCTCTGAACATGCGCCAAGAACTGCGGATGAGCCAGCAGCTGGTCATGACACCACAGCTGCAGCAGGCCATCAAACTCCTGCAGTTGTCGCGCATGGAGCTTCAGGACCTGGTCCGCAGCGAGCTGCTCGAGAACCCGCTGCTCGACGACTCCCAAGAGATGGGCAGCGCGACCGAGGAGCCCGTCACCTCGGTCGAGATGCAAGACGGCATCGAGAACCAGCGCGATGGTGATGAGCGCACCAAGTCGGAGTCTCCCGAGACCGAGCTCAAGGTCGACGATGGACCCAAGGACAACTTCGACTGGGAGGCCTACCTCGAGAACAACGCCTACGCGCCCACCACCGGGCCCGGGGTGCAGGTTCAAAACGAGGACATGCCATCGCTCGAGGCCACCGCGTCGCGCCCCGAGACGCTCGTCGATCACTTGATGTGGCAGATCCGCTTGGCGAGCTACTCGCCCGACGAGGAGGAGATCGCCGAATACATCGTCCGCAGCATGAACGCCGCGGGCTATCTGCGCGACAACTCCGTCGCCCAGCTCGCGCGCAAGTGTGGCTACTCGGTGCTGAGGGTCGAGCAGGTCCTGCGCCGGATTCAGCAGCTCGATCCGTTCTCGATCGGCGCGCGAAACCTGGCCGAGTGCCTGTGGATTCAGCTCAACCATCCCGACGAACCGATCGAGGACCCACTCGTTCGCGGCATGGTTTGCAAGCACCTGGGGAACCTCGAGAAGCGCGCGTACCCGGTCATCGCGCGCGACCTCGCAGAGGCGGTCGAGGAGGTCTACGAGGGGGCGAAGATGATCATGGCGCTCGAACCGCGGCCCGCCCGCGCGTACGCGTCCGAGGAACCCAACTACATCGTCCCCGACGTCTACATCCAGAAGATCAGCGACGAGTACGTCGTCACCCTCAACGACGACGGCCTGCCCAAGCTCAAGATCAGCGGCTTCTACCGGGGCGCCATGGGCACCAACCGGGAGGCCAAGGAGTACATCAGCGAGCGTCTACGCTCCGCCCAGTGGCTCATCCGCTCGATCCAGCAGCGGCAGCGAACCATCTCCAAGGTCGCCAAGAGCATCCTGAAGTTCCAGCGCGCCTTCTTCGACAAGGGGGTCGAGCACCTCAAGCCGCTGATCCTCAAGGATGTCGCCGAGGACATCGAGATGCACGAGTCCACGGTCAGCCGGGTGACGACGAACAAGTACGTGCACACGCCCCAGGGCATCTTCGAGCTCAAGTTCTTCTTCAATGCCGGCATCAGCCGCGGCAATGGCGAAGAACTCGCCTCGGAGGCGGTCAAGACGAAGATCAAGGTGCTCATCGCTCAGGAGGACCCCAAGCGGCCCTACAGCGACCAGAAGTTGGTCGAGTTGCTCAAAGAGGACAGCATCGACATCGCGCGGCGAACCGTGGCGAAGTACCGCGAGCAGCTCGGCGTCCTGTCCAGCAGCAAGCGCCGGCGCTTGTTCTAGAGCCCGTGGACGGCGCGACGGGGGGCGCGCCCAGGCCTCCGCCGTTCGGGGGCGATCGGGGGGGCGATTCCGGGCGGCTCGGGGGTGGTGGTCGGTTCGCGGGGTGTGGTCTACGATGGCGTTGCCCATGCGGAAGGAAGACTCGGTCGAGCTCGCGCAGCTCCTCGAAGACGCGGAAACGATGCCGCTGGGACTACGCCCGCTGTCGGACTGGGGCGGGTTGGATCGCCGGACGAAGCGTCCGCGCATTCAGAAGCCGGGTCTGGCGCTGGCGGGGTTCACCAAGCACGTCTACGCCGACCGGGTCCAGGTGCTCGGGCTCTCGGAGATCGACTACATCGTCTCGACCGACCCCGGCGAGGTCCGCAGCGGACTGCAGAAGTTTCTCGACAAGGATCCGTGCGGCCTCGTGGTGACGCGTGGGCTGGAGCCGCCCGAGGTCCTGATGCGCGAGGCGAAGGCCCGCGGCGTCCCGGTCCTGGGAACGACCGTGATGACCTCGACCTTCATCACGCGCATCACGCGACGCCTGGAGGAGATGCTCTCGCCCACCGCGAGCATCCATGGGGTGCTGGTGGACGTCCTGGGCGTCGGGGTCCTGCTCATCGGCCGCAGCGGCGTGGGCAAGAGCGAAGCCGCCCTCGACCTGGTGCTCAAGGGGCACCGACTCGTCGCCGATGACGTAGTCGAGGTGACGGTGCGGCCGCCGGACACCGTGTGGGGCGCGGCGACTGAACTCCACCAGCATCATATGGAGATCCGCGGGATGGGCATCCTGAACATCACGCATTTGTTCGGGGTCGCCGCGGTGCGCGACACGAAGAAGATCGAGGTCGTCGTCGAGCTCAGCGAGGTGGACGAGGGCGACTACGACCGTTTGGGTACCGAAGCGCAGGTCTGGCCCATTCTCCAGGTGGACGTCCCGCTGGTGCGGATCCCCCTGCGACCGGGTCGGAACATCGCTTCGCTCATCGAAGTCGTCGCGCGCAACCAGATCCTCAAGTATAGGGGGCATGACTCCGCGCGCGAGTTCCAAGAGAAGGTCAACGCGCGCATCCGCGCAAGCATTCGCGCGCAAGGACACGGGACGGTCGAACCGGTGCAGAAGAGCACGAGCAACATGATTCACGTCACGGAGGTCGAGTAACCATGGAACTCCTGGTGATCTCTGGCCTCAGTGGTGGAGGCAAGTCGACCGCTCTGCACGCGCTCGAAGATCTCGGCGTCTACTGCGTCGACAACGTCCCGTTGGTGCTGCTTCCGCAGCTCATGGAGACCGTGCGCCAGACCGAGGAAGACCGTCCGGTCGCCGTGGTCGTCGACGCCCGCGACGTCGAGTACCTGGAGCGCTTCGCCGAGATTCATCGCGAACTCCTGGGCGCCGGGCACAGGGTCGACGTGCTGTTCCTCGAGGCGTCCCGAGACGTGTTGGTTCGGCGCTACTCGGAGACGAGGCGGCGGCACCCGATGGGGGACCTGCCCGAAGCGATCGATCGCGAGCGCGAGCTGCTCGAGCCAATTCGCGCAATGACCGGACGGCCGATCGACACCTCGACGCTCACCGGTCGCCAGCTGCGCCAGCTGATGCGGGACCGTCACGGCAGCCGCGGCACCTTGCGCTTGGTGCTCACGTCCTTCGGCTTTCGCAACGGCGTGCCCAGCGAGGCGGACATCATGTTCGATGCGCGATTCCTGGACAATCCACACGAGCGCGAGGACCTGCGTCCTCTCTCGGGCCTGCACGAGCCGGTCTCGGACTACGTGCTGGGGCAAGAGGATGCACAGACGCTGCTGGGGCACATCGACGCGCTCGTCCGATTCTCGGCCCCCAGATCCGCGGCCGAGGGGCGCTCTTACCTCACCGTTGCGGTGGGCTGCACCGGGGGGCAACACCGCTCGGTCGCGATCGTCGAGGCGGTCAAGCGGCAGCTTCACGAAGGCGAGGCGTTCATGGAGCCGGCGCCCCGCATCGTCGTGCGTCACCGCGACGTCGGGGGAACGGGTCGATGACCTCGGTGGGCGTGGTCGTGGTGGGGCACGGGCAAACCGCCAGCCACCTGCTGCGGGCCGCCCGCGGAATCGCCACTGCCGGACTCGATGGCATCCTCGCGCTCGATGCGGGGGAGGGCGATTCGGAGGCGTTCTCGGCCTCGATGTGTTCCGCGCTCGACGACGTCGATCGAGGGCGCGGCGTGCTCATGCTGATCGACCTGCTGGGGGCCAGCCCCTGCCAATGCGGTCAACGAGAGGGAAGCTCGCACGAGATCGTCATGCTCTCGGGGCTCAATCTCGCCATGTTGCTCAAGCTCGCAAGCCTCGACCGGCACTCGGCGACGGCGTTCGAGTTGGCCCAGGCCTGCGCCGTCAGTGGGCAGCGGGCGGTGTGCGTGAGCGCAGACCAAGAAAGTTCTGAGGAGACCTGATGCCCGCTCGAGGAGACCACCAGATCGTCAACGACCTCGGCCTGCACGCGCGTGCGGCCAGCAAATTCGTCGCCCTGGCCAACAAGTTCGACGCCGACGTCTTCATCGGCAGTGGAGGCCGAGAGGTCAACGGCAAGAGCATCTTGGGTGTGCTGATGTTGGCGGCAGCCAAGGGCACCACGGTCTCGGTCCGGTGCGAAGGCACCCAGGAGTCCGAGGCCTGTCAGGCCCTTGGCAAGCTCGTCGACGACGGTTTCGGAGAGCTGTGATCCGCCGCGGCGCACCGTCGAGCAGCCGGGTTTCGACCAGGACCTTGCGGGGAATCGCGGTCAGCTCGGGCATCGCCATCGGTCCCGCATACGTGGTCGACCGCCGCAAGCAGCACGTCGAGATGCGGGACATCGAGCGTTCGTCGGTCGGCGAAGAACTCACGCGCTTCGAGGACGCGTTGGCCCGGACGCAGGAGCAACTCGAGGTGATCGAGGGGCGGCTCCCCCATGGGGAGCACCGTCAGATCCTCAAGGCGCAGCAGCTCATGCTCGAGGACCCGGACCTCGCCGGCCGCGTGGGCGAGATCGTTCGCGAAGAGCTGATCGGAGCCGAGTGCGCGGTCGCGCGGGTCGCCGACGAGATTCGGGAGATGCTCGAGAAGGCGGATGCCCAGCACTTCCGGGAGCGCAGCTCGGACATCACCCTGCTGGCCGAGCGGGTGTTGATCAACCTCCAAGGAGACGCTCCGGTGACCCTGCGACCCCCGTCGGGGGCGATTGTGATCGCTCATGACCTGTCTCCTGCGGACACTGCGGAGCTCGTTCGCAGCGACATCGTCGGCATCGTGACCGCCGTCGGGGGCCTGACCGCGCACAGCGCCATCATCGCGCGGTCGATGGAGCTTCCAGCGGTGATTGGGGTGCACGACGTCGACGTGGTGGTCGAGCGCGGTGACATCGTGGTGCTCGATGCGGTGCACGGCGTCGTGCTGCTGCGGCCGTCCGAAGCCGAGCTCGACGAGTGGAACGATGCTCGGCGGCGCTACGACGAGTTCGAAGACCAGGTGCAGCGCGAGCATGGACTGCCCGCGATGACGCAGTGTGGCCTGCGGATCACCCTTCGTGCCAACGTGGCATTGACCGAGGAGGTTGCCTCATCGCGGTTCCACGGCGCCGAAGGGGTGGGGCTGTACCGGACCGAGTTCCTCTACATGGGGCGCGACACGCTGCCGTCGGAGGAAGAGCACTACAGGCACGCCAAACACGTGCTTCGGCAGATGTCCCCATACCCCGTGGTCTTTCGAACCTTCGACCTGGGCTCGGACAAGCAGACGACGCTGCTGCACTTCGACGAGACCGAGGCGAACCCGGCGATGGGACTGCGGGGGCTGCGGCTCTCGCTCAAGCACCGACAGTGGTTCCTGGCCCAGGTCCGGGGACTGCTGCGCGCGGCTGTGCATGGTCCGCTGCGAATCATGCTCCCGATGGTCACCGGGCTCGACGAGCTGAAGCTGGCGCTGCAGGTGGTCGAGGAGGCGCGGGAACAGCTCGAAGACGCGCGGGTGGCCTACGCGCAAGAGGTCCCCGTGGGCATCATGGTCGAAGTGCCGTCCGCCGCGCTCGTCGCCGACCGACTGGCGCGCCACGTCGACTTCATGAGCATCGGCACCAACGATCTGATTCAGTACACCATGGCGATCGATCGCGAGAACGACGACGTCGCGTACCTGTACCGGCCGCTGCACGCCGCGATCCTCCAGCTGATCCAACGCGTCTGCGATGCGGGCCGCGATGCGGACATCCCCGTCAGCCTGTGCGGTGAGCTCGCGTCCGATCCCCGCTACACCTGGGTCCTGCTCGGCCTGGGCGTCCGCGAGCTGAGCATGCATCCCTCCGCCATCCCGGTGATCAAGAACATCATCCGCAGCTCGAATCACGCGGAGATGGTCGAGCTGGCCGCCGCAACCCTCGACTTCGAGAACGTCGGGGATGCCGAACGCCTCGTTCTGGGACGGATGCGCACGCGCTTCCCCGAGCACCTCGACCACGGGGGCGGGCAGCGCTTGGGGACCGAGAACCCCGTGGATGATCTCGACGCGGCACAGGAGAGCCTTCGGTGAGCGGTGAACTGGACCGGGGCGCGCCGTGGCTCCCCACGAACATCGCCGACCACTCTCGGCTCGTCGAACTCCCCTTCGGTCGGGTGTTCGCGTGTGACGTGCACGCCTCGGACGTCCAGCGTCCTCCGATCGTTTTGCTGCACGGTCTGTTCCTCTCGCATCACGCGTTCTCGCGCTTGATCCCTCGCATTGCCGCAGGGCGACGCGTGGTGGCCTTGGATCTTCCAGGCGCCGGTGACAGCGATCGTCCCAACCCCGCCTCGGTCGACGAGTACAGCTTCGAGTGGATGGCCGACGCGGTCGCGGCGACGCTCGAAGCGTTGGGGGTCTCCGCGGCAACGGTGGTCGGGCACGACTACGGCGGCACCTTGGCGCTGGTCCTGGCCTCGAAGTACCCGCAGCGGGTGCGGGAGACGGTGTTGCTCAGTCCGCTGGCCCTCAGCGTGTCCGTTCCGCTCCCCGGCGCCCTGTCGATCGCCCCTTCGCTGGGGCTGGAGGTCTTTCGGCGCACGCTTCGCCGCGTAGACTTCGTTCGATTCTTGGAGCAGGGGCTCTCCACGCCGGAGCTGCTCGATGAACGTGATGCGCACGTCTTTTGGGACCGCTTGTGTCGGTGGGGTGGTCCCGAGGCGGCGTACGCGATGCTCGTGCAGATGCCCAGCGTCGTGCGCCTTCGGGACCGGTTCGCCGACGTCTCGGTGCCGACCACGCTGGTATGGGGGGATCGTGACCGCATCGTGTCTCCCGACCACAGCGCGCGGCTGGCAGCGCTTCTGCCCGATGCGCGGGAGGTCTTGATCGACGGCTGCGGACACAATCCGGCGTACGAGCAGCCGGCCGAAGTCGCACGGATCCTCGAGGGTTGAGCAGCGCTCGTTGCCCCGTTTCGCCCCGGAGGTTGGGTTACACTCCCGGCCATGCCTTCGACGCGCCCGCGGCAGCAGCCGACGTCTGGTGCGTCGTCGTGGATGCGAAGGCAGGTTGGTCGAAGCGCCGCGAGCATGGGCCGTTTGCTCGCGCTCACGGTGCTCTTCGCCGCACTTCTCGGGTCCGGGACTGCCAGGGCCAACAACCCGGACGTTCGTTGGAAGACGATCGAGACGGAGCACTTCTTCATTCACTTCTGGGGCGGTCAGCAGGATGCTGCCGAGCGCACGGCGATGATCGCCGAGAAGGCCTACGGTGAGCTGACGCAGGCGTGGGGTCACGAGGTCTTCCTCAAGACGCACATCACCCTCAGCGACAACCAGGACACCGCGAACGGGCGCGCGACCGCCAACCCGTACCCACAGGTCGTCGCCTACGTCACGGCCCCCGAGGCGCTGTCGGTGCTCGAGTCCTACGACGACTGGCTCGACATCCTCATCACCCACGAACTCGTCCACGTGGTGCACCTGGACACCGTGCACGGCATCGCCCGCGCGGTGAATGCCGTGTTCGGCCTGGGGGTGCTCGGCAAGATCACCACCCCGAACATCGTGCAGCCGCGATGGATCATCGAGGGGGTCGCGACGATGCACGAGTCCAAGTTCTCGGCGATGGGCCGCCTGCGCTCGGCCCAGTTCGACGCCTTGCTGCGCATGGCCGTGCTCGACGGGACCTTCCAGACGATCGACCAGGTCAGCAACGGTGCCCGCATCTTTCCGCACGGGACGTCCGTCTACCTGTATGGCGCCCACTTCATGCAGTACATCCAGGCCCGCTACGGCGAGGACAAGCTGCGCGAGATGAGCCACGTCTACGCGACCCAGATCATCCCCTACGGGATCAACAAGGCGATCGAGAAGGTCCTGGGCGTGACGTTCTACCAGCTGTGGCAGGAGTTCAAGCGCGACACCACGCGGCGCTTTCAGGCGCAGGCTCGCCGCATCCGAGCTCGCGGACTCCGGCAAGGGCGGCGCCTGACGTTTGGTGGCGAGACCACGCGATACCCCTTTTGGTCTCGCGACGACGCGTTCGTCTACTTCTACAAGGGCGACGGCCACCGCGATGAGGGCGTCAAACGGATCCGAGCCACCGGCGGGCGCATCCGCGAGGGGGTCGGCATCGGGCGACAAGGGGCGGACGTCGACCTTGAGCAGGTGTTCGATCTGGAGGAGCCCGGTGAGGCGAACTTCGTCGGTGCGACCGACGACATCGTCTTCGGCCAGACGGGCGTGCATGACTTTCGCTACCGCTGGAGCGACTTGTGGCGGTGGAACGGCGGCGATCCGCGCGGCGCGGAGCAGCTCACGTTCGGTCTTCGGGCCAGCGAGCCAGACGTGTCTCCCGACGGGCGAACGGTCGTCTTTCGGCGCAATGACGTCGCCCAGTCCCGACTCGGTTTTCTCGACCTCGACTCCGGTGACGTGCGGGAGCTGCCCCCCAAGGACCGCCTCTCGCAGGTGTACACGCCGCGGTGGAGCCCCGACGGGGAACGCGTGGCCTTCTCGGGCTTCGTGGAGGGCGGCTATCGGGACATCTACGTGCACGACATCGCCTCGGGGTCGACCGAGCGAATCACCGCCGACCGACACATCGACATGTCTCCGTCGTGGTCACCCGATGGCCGCTACATCATCTTCGGCAGCGATCGCGACGACGTCTACAACGTCTACGCCTGGGATACGGAGGCCGAGAGCCTGCACCAGGTGAGCAACGTGCTCGGTGGCGCGTTCGAGCCGCGCATCAGCCACGATGGCCGGCGGCTCGCCTACGTGGGCTACGGGAAGAACGGCTACGACGTCTGGGTGATGGACTTCGAGCCTGAGGATTGGCTCGAGGTCATGCCCACCGTGACGGACCTTCCTCCCGTCGCGGACCCCAAGCCGCAACTCCCCGGCCAGAACGGTCGGCCACTGGCCCTTCGTTCCCATCGCTATCGCCCGATCGAGACGCTGTATCCGCGGCTCTTCTTCCCGACGGCCTTCGACTTTCAGTCCAGTGACTTCGGGACCGGACTCGGGTTCGAGACGGGAATCACCGACGTCATCGCGATATCACTCGGCGCTGATGTTCTTCAACTACGACGCGAAGCAACGAATCGCCTCGGGCGCGGTGAGCTATACCTTCGACAGGCTTTGGCCAGCGTTCACGTTCACGGGGTCACGAGGTCTGGTCAACCGATCTTCGGGCTTTACGCGCTACGACTACGATCGCCCGCCGGGGACCGTGGATGACTCCTACGAGGTGCGCAGCTACCGTGAGCGCGTCTCGACGCTCTCGGTCGGGACGCGCCTGCCGGTGGTCCGCCACGCTCAGCACTCGGCGACGTTTGGTGCAGACTATGTCTGGCGTCGGTGGCAGAACCTCGACTCCGGTGCGTCGGCGGTCGACCCCAACGCACCGATCACGCGGCTGCCGGAGGTCGGCGACGCCGCCGAGGTCGCTGTGAGCGCGAACTACAGCAACGAAGCCGATGGTGCGGGACGCTTCACCTACGGGGTCGAGCAAGGTCGCAGCCTTTCGATGCGGGTCGGGGTGATCGACCGGCGCCTCGGCGGGGACTTTGGCGACATCAACACCAGCTTCTCCTACAACGAGACCCTCCCCATGCCGTGGCGCGGGCACCAGTCGCTGGCGCTGAAGTGGCGGGGCGGGGCGGCGGCGGGCGGGTTTCGCAACCGAGGTGCCTTCTGCGTCGGTGACTACATCTCGGGGGGTGATGCGATTCGATCTCTGCTGGGGCGCACGGGGTTTGGGACCTCGGGCTGCAGCCTGCTTCGCGGCTACGGGGTCGGTGCGCGGCAAGGTCGATATTTCGCCCGTGCCACCGCGGAGTACCGCATTCCGCTCGCGGACGTCGACCGCGGCATCGGGAGCCTGCCGGTGTTCATGACGCGAGTCGGCCTGATCCCCTTCGTCGACGTGGGCAACGCGTGGACCGATCCCACGGACGTCCGAGACGTTCTGGTCGGCAGCGGGGCGGCGATGGTCTTCTCGTTCCAGCTGGGCTACGGGGAGGGAATCAACCTCTTCCTCAAGTACGCACACGGCTTCATGCGCTCGCTGGGCGGAACCGACACCTTCCGACTGGTCCTCTCCACCAGCTTCTAGTGCAGCTCTCGCATGTTCGGTCAGCCTCGACGGTGGAGAATCCACGACCCAGATCCCCCGACGGAGAACCGATGATGGAGGAGGCAAGACCGGCGGGGACGCTTCGCATCGCGCTCGTGCATCACCCTGTCCTCAACAAGCATGGTGAAGAGATCGCGTCGGTGGTCGATGAGTTCGATGTCTTCGACGGCGGGCGCCTAGCGCTGACCTACGGCGTGCCGGCGCTCTACGTCGTCAATCCCGTGCCGGCGCAGCGCGACAAGATGATGCGGATCATCGCCCATGCTCGCAGCGACGCTCGGGACGAGGCTCGCGGCCGGATGGATGCGCTGCAGTGGTGCGACTCCTTGGAGGACGCCATTGCAGACGCATCGGACCCCGAGACCCCCTGGGTGGTCGCGACCAGCGCGGTTCGGCGAGAGCCGAGCGTCACGTTCGAGGCGGTGCGGTCGAGCATCGCTGGGGGGCGCGACGTCTTGCTGGTGATCGGCAAAGCGTGGGGCCTGGCACCCTCGGTGTTCGAGCGGTGCGACGCGCAGCTCCAGCCCATCGACGCGGGGACCGGCTTCAACCACCTCTCCGTGCGAAGCGCGATGGCGATTCTGCTCGACAGGCTGTGTGCGCCTCGGTGACACCAGGCCGGGGGTGATGGAAGCGACAGACACATCTTCCAGACTGGTCTCGCCCTCCCCTAAAGGCCCGTGAGCGCGTCCCACAGCCCTCGTGCCGAGGGCGGAGGCGCGAACGCCGAAAGCTCCCTGCGGAAGGGATACGTCCGTCGCAGCCGCTCGAACGCCTCAGCTCGATCGGCCACGGGCAGCCGCGCCAGCGCGCGCAGTGCCTGGTGGGTGTGTCGGAGCCCGTGTACGGCTGCGAGGGTCGCGGGCGTGTCGAGGTCCTGGGGCAACGATGCGGCGCTGGGCAGGACGTCTCGCGCACGAAACCGGACGGGGCGCTCGAAGGTGGCGCACAGGGCCTCGTGCACCATCGCGGTTCCGCGTGCTTTGCCCTCGAGGGAATAGCCGGCGATGTGTGGGGTGCCCAGCTGCATCCGCGGAGAACCGACAAGACCCCACCGGAGCTCCGGCTCTCCCTCCCACACGTCGAGGACCGCGGTGCCGCTCCCCTGCGCGAGCCAGGCCTGCAGCGCTGCGTTGTCCACCACGTCGCCTCGGCTGGTGTTGATCACCACGGCGCCCCAGGGGAGCCGCGCCAGCGCGTCGGCGTCGATGAGGTGCGTGGTGGCGTGCGGCCCGGCGACGACCCGGGGAACGTGCAGGGAGAGGGTGCGGCTGCGAGACAGCACTTCGCTCAGCGGCAGATAGACCTCATCCTCGAAGCCGGCGGCGGCGCGCGGCGGATCAGACACCAGGACCCGCAGACCCAAGCGACGCAGCGCCGTGGTCAGCCGGCGGCCGACCTGCCCGAAGCCGACGACGCCCACCGGCCCTGCGAGGTCATCGACGCCCAGCGTCGCCGCCAGCACGTACTCGACGACGGCCCGCGCGTTGCAACCGGGCGCGTTCGCAAACGCGATGCGTCGCTGGGTCAGCGCGGCGAGGTCGACGTGGTCGACACCCGCGGTCGCGCTGCCGACGAAGCGCAAGGGGGTGTCTTCGACCAGCGCCGCATCCACTCGCGTCACGCTGCGGACGATGAGCGCGTCGGCGTCGCGCAGATGTTCCCGGGTGATCTCGGCCCCACGAACCTTGTGGACCTGGCCGAACGCTTGGTCCAAGAACGGCACTGCGTCGTCGGCGACGATGCGCACAGCCGTCACGACGGGCCGATGGTACGGACCTCGACCGACAGGATGTCCGCGTGAGCGCGCAAGGTCTCGAGCAGAGCCTCGGTGGGCTCTCGCTGCACGACGATGGTGGCGCTCGCGGCCTCGTTGCCGCGGAAGATGACGTTGTGCATCTCCTGCACGTTGCTGTTCTCTTCTCGCAGCGCCTGCAGGACGCTTGCGAGCACGCCGACGCGGTCGCGGTGCCGGACGACGATGCTCCAGCCGGTGTCCCGGCTGGGGATGACGTTGACCACGTTGGCGACCTCGCCGCTGCTGATGTAGCCGGCGATGATCCGGGCAACCTCCGCGGCGGTGGCCAGCTGTGCTTGCTCGGTGGAGGCGCCGATATGTGGGGTGCCGTAGACGCCAGGCGCGTCCTTCATGGCGCTGAGGAACGGTTCGTCGCCGCCTGCGGGCTCGTCTTCGAACACGTCGAGCGCTGCGGTGATCCTCCCTGCGGCGACCGCCTCGTGAAGCGCGACGTCGTCGACGACGCCACCTCGGGCGGTGTGGATGAGCATCGCGCCGTCCTTCATCCGCGCCAGCTGCGGCGCGCCGATGAGGTGCTTGGTCGCTTCGGAGTAGGGGACGTGCAGGCTCACGGCGTCGGACTCGGCCAGCAGGTCGTCCAGCGATCCGTAGACCGTGACGCCGTAGCGCCCGGCCCGGGCCTCGGTGAGGCTTCGGCTGTAGGCGCCGACCTCCATGCCGAAGGCGCGAGCGCGCTTGGCGACGGCCTGGGCGATCGCGCCAAATCCGATGAGCCCCAAGCGTCGTCCGAGCAGGCCAGACGCCTTCGCATAGTGCTTCTTGCGCCACCTGCCGGCCCGAAGATCGGCCACCGCGTCGGGGATGCGTCGGTCGAGCGCGAGCAGCATGCCCATCGTCAGTTCGGCGACCGCGATCGCGTTGCGGCCGGGGCAGTTGGACACGTACACGCCGTGACGGCTGGCGGCGTTCAAGTCGATGGTGTTCACGCCCGCGCCGGCCCGGACGACCAACCCCAGATCGGTCGCGGCGTCGAAGGCTTCGGCGGTGACCTTGGTGGAGCGAACCACCAACACCCCCGCGCCGGTCTCCCGAAGGGCGGCCGGAAGGGTCTTGGCGTCGAGATCGGGCCGCGAATCGACCGTCAGACCGAGCTCTCGGAGGTTCGCCAATCCTTGGGCAGGCAGCTTGTCGGCAACGAGGACCAGCATGACTCATCCTTATCACAGGGGTGGCGTACGTCTCCGGGGCGCGATATCCCCGGGATGCGTGAGGTTGCGACGACCACGATGGGTTCTGTGCATGAGCGTCTGGGCGCTGCTGGCCTGCGATCGCGGCCCGGAGCCCGAGTCTCCCCAGCCACGGGCGCCGATGGTCGACGCACCGCCGCCTGTGGACGGGGGTGCAGACGTCGGCGGAGGCGACCGGGACCCGGAACCGGACCCGGACCCGGACGTCGCCCCCGCAGCCCCCGCCCTGCCTGGGCCCGCCGATGCCGGCGCGTGCCCGGAGAAGGACGACCCGAGCATCGGTATTCTGACGAACCCGCGCGAGCCGGTGCGGGGCGAGCCGCTGACCATCGTCGCAGCGACGCTGCACGGAGAGCAGCCCCTGGCGCTGCGGCTCGATGGGGTCGAGGCCGCGGACGAGGTTCCCACCGCTGACCTCACGCATCGACCGGGCGTGCCGGCGGCGGTCATCGCCCGGCTCACGGCGTCGACCGCCGTACGGGTCGTGGTCGGTCGTGGGGGCAAGGGGCTGGCGTGCTTGACGATCCGAGCGGCGGTGAAGAGCCGGACTCGACCCAGGCCGACCTCCGACGAGGGCGTGTGGCCGGTGGTACGCGGCTGGGACGCTGGCGAAGAGGCGCTGTTCTCGGCGTGGGTTCGCGAGATGTTCACGGCTCCTCGCGGCGAGGAATTGGCGTGGCCCCGCTTCGATCAGGTGACCTCCGACGCGTCGCGCAACCTGCTGCACGACGCCTACGGATGGTCCGAGGACGCACCCAACAGCGGGGGCGGGCTCTACTTGAAGCCCGACTGCGCCGACCTGCCGTACTTCCTGCGCTCGTACTTCGCGTGGAAGCGGCAGCTGCCCTTCGGCTACCGCCGGTGCTCCCGCGGACATGGAAAAGCGCCCGGCTGCGGCACGCTGCACGGGGTGCTGGGCCCGCCGGAGAACCCGCCCGACGGCCGCTTGCCCGGGGAGCTGGGCGCGGTCCAGAAGTTCTTCAAGCGGACCCTGGCGTGGGGTGTGCACTCGGGCAACGGCCGGACCGCGCTCGATGCGGACGACACGGACTTCTATCCGGTCGCGCTGCGCCGCGACGCGCTCCGCCCGGGGACGACCTACGCCGACCCATACGGCCACCTGTTCGTGCTCGTCGAGTGGATGGCTCCGCAGGCCGGTGCCCCCGGCATTCTCTACGCGGTCGACGGTCAGCCCGACGGCTCGATCACCCGCAAGCGCTTCTGGGAGGGGAACTTCTTGTGGAACCCCGATCCGTCCCTGGGTGGGAGCGGGTTCAAGGCGTTTCGGCCCCATCGCGTGCAGGGGCAGCAGGTCGTGGTTCCGACCAACGCCCAGCTGACCGCGGCGGCCGGCTACGAAGACTTCGGCCTCGAGCAGGGGACGCTCAGCCCCGAGGCGTTCTACGACCGCATGGATGCCCTCATCACGCCCGGACGTCGCGACGCGCTCGCCGACCAGAGGGCGGCCGTGCAGGCGCTGCTCGAGGCCGCCAAGGTGCGCGTCACCTCGGTCGAGAACGGCGACGCGCACGTCGCCAAGGGCGGAACCGTGGACATGCCCGACGGCCACGCCATCTTCGAGACCACCGGAGCCTGGGAGAACTTCTCCACGCCCGCCCGAGATCTTCGTCTGCTGATCGCGATCGACCTCGTGCGCGGGTTCGAGGACAAGGTCGCCCGCAACGCCGACGTGTACGTGACCAAGGGGCAGACGCTCGGGGCGCTGCAGACCGAGCTTCGCGCTGCACAACAGACGCTGCTGGCCGATCCGACGGCCAACTTCACGTACACGCGCAGTGACGGAACCCCGTGGACGCTGAGCGTCGGGGACGTGGTCGCCCGCGCCGAGGCCTTCGAGGTCGGGTACAACCCCAACGACTGCCCCGAAGTCCGCTGGGGTGCCCCCGAGGGCAGCCCAGAGCGCAAGCCCTGCAAGCGCCGGGCGCCCGAGCAGCAGCGGCGCAAGATGGCCGCGTATCGGCCCTGGTTCGAGAAGCGGCAGCGACCGGCGCGGGGGGACGCGGGTCCGCCGGTCGAGTGACCCACCTTTGTCCCGTCCGCGACGTTGACGGAACGCAGGTCGCCGCCGACACTGAACGACGCGAGCCCATGGCGTTCGAAGACAAACGACGCAGCCAACGATTCGACGTGCAGCTCGAGCTGCGCGTGGTCCGGGGCGATGACGAGGTCACTGGAATGACGCAGAACCTGAGCCGGGGTGGCATGTTGGCCTCGGTCCCCCTTGATCCCGCACCCGCGATGGGCGAGCGCATGAGGGTGTCGTTCGCGGTCCCCGAGCTCCAGGAGGCCATCGAGGTCGAAGCCGAGGTGCGCTGGATCAGCGGCGGGGCGATCGGGCTCCAGTTCACCACGGGACTCCGCGCCAAGCAGACCTGGGCGCTGGGTCGCTTCCTCGAGACGCTCGCGAGCCGAACGTGATTCGCTTCCTGCTCATTCCCTTGCTCTCAGGGCTGCTCGCTGCAGCGCCCCCCGACCGGTCGGTCGAAGGACCCACGGCCGTGCAGTGGCCCTCGACGTCGGGCGAAGCGGGCGAGCCGGACGATGCGGTCGAGCCGCCCGGCGCGCCTGGTGAGGACGATGCGATCCCGAGCCCTCCGCCGCCGCAGGCCGCTCGTCCCGACGCGAGGGTCGTGCGCGTCGCGGTCGGACTCGATCCCTCCGCACCCGGCACGAAAGCCGAGCGCGCGGTCCTGACCACGCTGCGCGACTCGGTGGATGGCGCAGAGGGCATCGGCGTGGACGCGCGAAGGCTTCGCATCGGATCCCCGGCGGCCGGTGAGGTCTGCCGGGACGGGCGCGACGACCTCGTGATCCTCGTCGGATACGTCGCCCAGCGCCCCGAGCCGGTGCTGCTTCCCTACGACTGCTCGCTCGACGTCGCGCTCGCGGTCCGAGGCGCTCACGCCGCCGACGAACCTGCGCTGGTGGCGACGCTGTGGAAGGAGCACGACGCGCTGGTGCGCGACGGGGTGCAGGAGCGTCGACGCCGAGGACGCCTGGGTCCACGCGCACGCGCCGGCATCGTGGCGGGCGTGGTCATCGTCGTCGTCGGGGCTGCGGTCGGACTTCTCGTCGCCAACGCCTTGCGCGACGAGGTGGTCGTGCTCAAGGTGGGCCCATGACTTCGCCGGGCCTCGTCGATCGCATCTGTCAGGGCCTTGGGCGGGGCCTTGGGCGGGGCCTTTGGGCCGGCCTTGGGCGCTGGGTCGGCATCGTGGCGCTCGCGCTCTCGTTTGGCTTCGTGGCCCCCCAGATGGCCAGGGCGGATGTGGGAGAGCCGGCCGGATGGGCCACGTCCCTGGCCAACCATCGCATCGTCGTCGGACGCGCGGTGCTGCACTACGAGCCTCACCTCGAAGACGAGGCTCGAGGCCTGGCGCACGCGCTTCCGCAGTGGTGGAGCGACGTCGAGACCTCGCTGGCCACCGACCTCGACGACACGCTGGACATCTACTTCATGGACCACGCCGGCCGGGTGGCGGAGTCCACCAACATGCCGCGCTGGGTGGCTGGGGTGGCGCACGGGAGCTCCGGTGAGATCATGATCGCCCGTCACGGACCCGACGGCGCCCCGACCAACCTCGAGCAGCTCCTCAAGCACGAGATGGCCCACATCGCGCTCCACCGCGCGACCGGTGGCGCCGAGCTCCCGCGCTGGTTTCACGAAGGGGTCGCCGAAGCCACCGAGGGTGGGGTGAGCCTGGGTCGCTCGCAGGAGCTTGCGGGCATGATCTTTGGCCCCGGCGTGCCGGACTTCGATGACCTCGAGGCCCTGTTCTACGGCGACCCCCACCGCGTCTCCTCGGCCTATGCGGCCTCCGGCGACTTCGTGAAGTTCCTGCGCGAGTACCGACGCGCCGACCAGCTCGGCGACGACGTCGACAACCTCGAGCAGCTGCTCACCGAGATGAAGTTGGGCCACACGTTCGAGGCCTCGTTCATCCGCGTGTACGGCAAGGGTCTGGCCGAGCTGGGCGTGCAGTGGCGTCAGGGGTTGCCCGGACGCTTCGTGTGGTATCCGCTGCTCGCCGGCGGAACGCTGCCCTTCACGCTCGTCTTTCCGCTCGTGATCATCGCCTGGTTCCGCCGCCGTCGCCACTACGCGGCGGGTCTGGTGCGCCTGGAAGCCGAAGAAGCCGCGTTGCGCGAGCGGCTCGGCTTCACGGGCGATGACCCGGCGTGGTAACCCTTCGGGTCCATGCAGAGGGTCGAGTCCGGGCGCCTTGGCGGGCGCCGTTTGCTCCGTCTCCCCAAGGGGGTGCCGGGACTCCGGCCCACCGCGGCGCGGGTTCGAGGGGCGATCTTCGATCGGCTCGGCGCCGAGGTCCGCGGTGCCGCCGTGCTGGACCTGTTCGGGGGCTCGGGGGCGATGAGCGTCGAGGCGATCTCTCGGGGAGCCGAGCGCGTCACCGTCATCGAGCTGTCGGGCAAGGTGGCCAAACATCTGCAGGCCCAGGCCGAAGCGCTGGACATCGCGGCGCTGGTGCAGGTCGTCCGGGCGGACGCGGTGGCGTATCTGGGGCAGGGGGCCAGGCCCTACGACCTGGTGATCATCGATCCCCCGTTCGCCAAACCGGACATCTTCGACGCCATCGCGGCTGCGCTGGTGCAGGGGTGGCTCGCACCTGAGGCGATCGTCGTCTGTGAGCGCGAGCTCGTTCGCGGTAAAAGTCGCGACGTGGCCTGGCCGAGCACCCTGCAGCTGGAGGCCACCAAACACTACGGCCAAGCGGTGGTCGAGTTCCTCCGCTTCCAGTCCGCCTCCGACTCCGAACCCGACGTCTCGCCATGACCTCCGACTTCGCCATCTCGCAGCTCGCCATCGCCATCAAGCCCTCCGCCACGCTCGCCGTCTCCGCGAAGGCCGCGCAGCTTCGGGCGGCTGGCAAAGAAGTGCTCAGCTTCGCGGCGGGCGAGCCGGACTTCATGCCGCCCAAGGCGGTGCGTGAGGCGGTCTCCAAGGTCTCGCTGACCGAGCCGATCCACTACACGGCCGTGCCGGGGACACCGGCGCTTCGTGATGCGGTCGCGGCCGAGCTGGGCGCGTTCCACCAGCGCTCCTTCTCTCGCGATCAGATCCTGGTCTCGTGCGGCGCGAAGCACAGCCTCGCCAACCTCTTCCTCGCCGCGCTGGACCCCGGAGACACCGTCGTCATCGGGGCGCCGTTTTGGGTCAGCTATCCGGACATGGTCGGGCTGGCCGGCGCGACGCCAATCACCGTGGCGACGACGCGCGCGAACGGCTGGAAGCTGACCCCGGACGTGCTCGAGCCGGTCCTCGGGCCCAAGACGCGGTTCGTCATCCTCAACAGCCCCTCCAACCCCACCGGGGTCGGATACAGCCCGTCCGAGCTGCGTGCGCTCGGAGAGGTCATCGCGACCAAGGCGCCCGGGGCGTGGATCGTCACCGACGACATCTATCGCAAGCTCGTCTACGACGGGTTCGAAGCGACCAGCGCGTTCGTGGCGATGGAGGGGATCACCGAGCAGATCATCGCCGTCGACGGCGTCTCGAAGACCTACGCGATGACGGGCCACCGGGTGGGCTACATGGCTGGCCCGGTGGAGCTGATCTCCGCAGCCGCGCGCATTCAGTCGCAGACCACCTCGGGCGCGGCCACGCTCTCACAGCACGCAGCCCTGGTGGCGCTGACCGACCCCACGGTGCCGGCCGAGGTGGAGGCCATGCTCACCGCGTTCACGCGGCGACGGGCGCTGATCCTCGAGGGCCTCGCCCAGAGTTCGCGGCTCGAAGCGCATCGACCTGACGGCGCGTTCTACGTCTTCGTTGACGTATCTGCGCACGTCGGGGAGGGAGCCAAGCACGCCTCCGACATCGAGCTGGCCACCTGGTTGCTGGAGGAGTCGCTCGTCGCCACCGTCCCCGGGACGCCCTTCGGAGCGCCCGGTCACCTTCGGTTGAGCTACGCAACCGACGACGCGAGCATCGAGGAGGGGTGTCGCCGCATCGCGCGCGCCATCTCGAGTCTGCCGACGGCCTGACTTGGGCCTCAGGCTGTGGGCACCGGGTCCGATGGACAAGGGTGCCCCGTGTTTTGCTCTGCGCCCGCCGTGCCCGTGCCGAACGTCTCGAGGCCGGGGTCCGGCGGGAGCTGGGCGTCGAGGTGTTGGCCTCGGTCGCCGACGCGATCGATGCCATCGGGGAGTTCCAGCGCGCGCAGCCCAGTCACGTGGTCATCGACGGTGATCTCGACGGCAGCGGAGGGGTTCGGCTGGCGATCGCGATGCACGCGATCCGATCGGTGCCGATGGTCGCGGTCGTCACACCCGAGCAGAAGCCGGAGGTGCTTCGAAAGCTCCGCCACCGGTCTTTGGGGGACGTGCGCGTGGCCTGTTGGGCGGACGCCATCGGGCCCGGTCTGGCGCCCCCGCTGTTCGCTCCACCCACGGTGCTCCGCTCGCGCCCGGGCCCGGTCTGCGATGAGGCCGCCGTGGAGGGCTACGAGGCGATCGTCGTGCTGGGGTCGGCGGGCACGCCCCACATGTTGCCGACGCTGCTGCCGAGTCTGAAGCCCGGTGGCGTCCCGCTGGTGGTCGCGGTGCACCACAACGCGCGCCTGTCCGCATCGTTCGCGGAGTGGGTCGGGTCCCTCACCGGCGCGTCCCCCGAACCTCTGCGCGGCTCGTCGCGGCCGCTGCCGCGCCTGACCGTTGCCCGCGCCGCTTCGGATACCGAGGTGCTGCAGCCGGACCTCGACGGCGTCCTGCTCGAGATCCTCACCTCGACCAGGCGTGTGCTGGTGATCGTCATCTCCGGCATGGAGTTCGAGGGGCTGCACACCGTGCGGCTCGCGGTCGAGCGAGGTGCAGACCTCGTCGCGCTACATCCGGGACTGTGCCCGCAGCCGGCGATGGTGCAGAAGCTCCTCTCCACTGGGCTTGCCCCGCGCCTGTGCTCCCACGCGGAGATCTCGGAACTCATCGGTCGTTCGGTTCGCGCGCACGAACCGCTCCGCCGGGCGTGCTAGCGTCGAGCCGTGGAGCGCACGTGTCCCACCTGTGGAAGCACCTTCGAGTACGACCCCGCCTCGAAGTCCAGGCCGTTTTGCTCGCGGCGGTGCAAGATGGTCGACCTCGGCAACTGGATGGACGGCGTGTACCGAATCTCGCGTCCGTTGGGCATGGAGGACCTCGAGGACGACGAGGCGCTCCTCAACCAGATGATGGCCGACGCAGCCGCCGACGGGGAGCGAGATTGACCGAGGCCTGATCGCGCGGGGCCCTGCGGGTGTTCGCACGGCTCCAGCGCGGGTAGACTGGTCCCGATGTGGACATCGCCGCTGTGGAGACCGCCTGCCGTCGTCGCGCTCGGGCTCGGGCTCGGGCTCGTACTTGGGGCGTGCGGCGAGGATGCGACCAACCCGGCCGACGCCGGTTCCAGTGGCGGCGTCGCGTCGGGAGCGTCCGAGACCCTGGGGACCGGGGACGGGTCGACGGCGGGACCCCCAACCTCCCCAACAACCTCCACGTCCGCGGAGACCGAATCGGCGGAGACCGCGAGCACCGAGGAGACCGGAGAGCCTCCACCCATCGTGCCCGGCCTGCGTGCGGAGTACTTTGCCGAGTATCACGACCAGGTTCGCGTCCAGGTCGAGCCACAGATCGACGTCGACTGGGGCGCTGGTGCGCCCGACCCCGACGTCGGTGAAGACCGCTTCTCGGTGCGATGGACCGGTTGGATCACCGCCCCGCGCTCGGAGACCTACACGCTGATCTCCGAGACCGACGACGGCGTGCGGGTCTGGGTCGACGGCGTCGCGGTGATCGACGACTGGACGCCGCACTTCGTGACGCGCAACGAGGGATCGGTCGACCTCGTCGAGAACGTCCCCGTCGCGCTGGTCGTGGAGGTCTTCGAGATCGACCTCGAGGCGTCGGCCAAGCTCTCGTGGTCCAGCGAGACGATGGCAGAAGCGGTCATACCGCAGTCCGCGCTCTCGACCATCGAGCCCGCGAGCGACGAGGCTGGCCCCAAGCCCCCGTACAGGAACCCGGTCGTTGCGTTCGACTGCCCCGATCCGGGGGTCTTTCGCTCGCAGCCCGACGCCGAGTCTCCGGGCTACTACATGGTCTGCACCGGCGGCACCTTTCCGATCCGCTACTCGCGGGACCTGGTCCACTGGTCGGACACGTCGTCTCGCGTCCTCCCCGACGGGAAGCCGAGCTGGGCGCTCAATGGCAACCGCAACTGGGCGCCCGAGCTGCACCAGATCGATGACCGGGTGGTCGCGTACTTCACCACCACCGACGCCGCGAACCGGCTGTGCATCGGCGCGGCCTGGGCCGACGATCCTCTCGGTCCTTACCAGGAAACGGACGGCCCGATGGTCCAGCACCCGCAGGGGGTGATCGACGCGACGTACTTCGAGGAGGACGACGGGACCCGGTGGTTGCTCTACAAGATCGACGGCAACTCGGTGGGGCAGCCGACCCCGATCCTCGCGCGCGAGCTGGCCTCCGACGGACTCTCCTTCGCCCCGGGGAGCGCTGAAGTCCAGCTCTTGGTCAACGATCCGGGCAGCTGGGAGGGCGGTGTCATCGAGGCGATGTGGATCACGCCTCACGAGGACATGCTCTATATGTTCTACAGCGGCAACGTCTACGACAACCGCTACCGGACCGGGGTTGCCCGCGCTGCGACGATGGCGGGCCCGTGGGAGAAGCTCGGTCCGCCGATCCTGGGCATCAACGAGCGCTGGGTCGGACCCGGGCATGGGACCGTCCTGCAGGTCGAGGGGGCCGACTATTTCTTCTATCACGCGTGGACGAACGCCGGAAACGGGACGCACCTGCAGAGCGAGGGGCGGCACGGCTTGCTCGACCGCATCCAGTGGGAGGATGGATGGCCTCGCATCTCCGACGGCTCGCCGAGCAGCACGTGGTTGCCGTGGCCGGGCACGTAGTCGTTCCTCCTGCCCGCGCTACCCTCGTGGTGGCATCTCCTTGATGTACAGGTCGTGCTTGCTGTAGGGGATCTCGATGTTCTCGGCCGCGAACGCCTTGTAGATGGAGACGTTGAGCTGATCGATCAGGTTCGCACGGGAGTAGGCGTCCTCGAGCCACACGAACAGCTGGAACTCGAGCCCTGAGCCGCCGAAACGGCGGAATCGGACCTGGGGGGCGGGCTCTCGCTCGCCCAGGCGCTCCTCGTTCGCGCACGCGAGCAGCACCGCCCGCACCTGGTCCACGTCGCTGCCGTAGGCGACCTCGACCGTCACCTCGACGCGCTGCTTGCGGTCGGGGCCGCCGTTCTCGTTGATGAGCTGCGCGTTGGCGATCTGCGAGTTCGGGACGGTGATCTCCACATCGTCCATCGTCAGCACGCGCGTGGAGCGGATGCCGATGTGCGTGACCTTGCCGCGAAGCTCACCGCGGATGGTGCCATCGACCACGATCCAGTCGCCGAGCTTGTAGGGCCCGTCAGCCAGGATCGACAGTCCCGCGAACAGGTTGCCCAAGCTGTCCTTGGCGGCGAAGCCCACCGCGATGCCGAGGATGCCGGCAGAGGCCAGCCACGCCGTGAGGTCGACGTGCCAGGCCACGAAGATGAAGTAGATCGAGACGACCAGCACCACGACCTTGAGCAGCATGTCGAAGACGGGCACCGTCCGCGGCTGGAGCACCGAGCCGCGACGATCCGAGTTCCCCAGCGTGTGCACGATGATCGTGCCGACGCGCATGGTCGCGGCGGTCCACGTCATGACGGCAAAGGTCTTCAGCCCGCCCATCACGATGAACCGGCCCGGGTCCTCCAGCCCGACCGACGCGGTGGCGAGGCCCAGACCGCCAAAGATGACGCTGAGGAAGACCGGCTGACGCAACGCCTCGACGAGGTGGTCGTCGAGCTTGGTCGTGGTCTTGCTGGCCATGACGACCAACGTCCGCAGGATGAAGAGCTCGACGAGGTAGGCCGCCGCCACGGAGGCGAGGACGATCAGGGTGGGCTCGACGAAGGGTTGCTCGAGGAAGGCTTTCAGCGTCTCCATGGACGACACGCAACGACTGCGACCTTAGAGCGCATCGGCACAAATCGCCACGCGGAATCCGCGCCACGCACCGACGCAGCCTACTTGCGGCGGTTCTTCTTGCGTGCGGCCTTCTGCTTCTTGCGGCTGGCCTTGGACTGCGTCGATTTGCCGCCACCGGCCGGGGCGGGGGGCAGCATGCCGGCCAGGCCTCCGGGAGGCATGCCAGGCATTCCGCCGGGCATGCCAGGCATGCCAGGCATACCGCCGCCCCCGAGCAGGTTCTGCATCATCTCGGGGTTCTTCGCCATCTTGCGCATGGCGCCCAGCTGCTTGAGCTGCTTCATGCCAGGAAGCTTGGAGAGCATGCCGCCGCCGCCCATCATGTCGCCGAGCATGCCGAACATGTCTCGCATGGCCAGGAAGCGGCTGACGAGGGCGCGAACGTCCTCCTCCTCGCGGCCCGATCCTCCGGCGACCCGCTGCACCCGGGAGTCGATGAATGCGTCGGCGGGCAGGTCGGCCATCTTGCTGGGATCGCGACGCTTGGGCTTCTTCTTGCCTTGAAGCTTGGCGGCCGCGCTGCTGCCCAGCGCGCCGTCTTCGAGGAAGAGGTCCGGGTTGGCTCGCTCCTTGCGAGTCATCGACTGGATCATCGCCTCGATCTTCGTCAGCTCGTTGTCGTCCATGGCCTGGTCGAGCTGCTCTTGGGGAATGTCGCCGCCGAGCAGGTTGCCCAGCGGCATCTTGCCCATCAGGTCCTTGAGGCTTCCCATCTTCTGGATGGATTTGATCTGCCCCAGGAAGTCATCCATCGTGAACTTGCCGCCGAGCATCTTCTCGGCGTCGGCGGCAGCCTGCTCCTCGTCGATGACCTCCTGGAAGTCCTGCATGAGGCCGACCAGGTCGCCCATGCCAAGGATGCGGCCGGCGAGGCCCTCGGGACGGAACTCCTCGAGCTTCTCGAGGGTCTCGCCCATGCCGAGGAACTTGATCGGTTTGCCCGTCGCGGCCTTGATCGACAGCGCCGAACCTCCGCGAGCATCGCCGTCGAGCTTGGTGAGGACGACGCCGCTGATGTCGAGGCGCTCGTCGAACGCCTTGGCGGTGTTGACCGCGTCCTGACCGATCATCGCGTCGATGACCAGGAAGATGTTGGCGGGATGGACGCCCGACTTGATGTCGTCGAGCTCGGCCATCAGACCGTCGTCGATGGTGAGGCGTCCGGCGGTGTCGAAGATGACGTAGTCGAAGGCACCGGCGGCAGCTTGGGCGTTGGCCTCCTGCGCAATCTCGACCGGGTTGGCGCCCTCCTTCGAGAATACCGGCACGCCGATCTGCTCGCCGATCACCTGCAGCTGCTTGACGGCAGCGGGCCGGTAGATGTCGCAGGCGACGAGCATCACCTTCTTGCCGTCCTTCTGAAGCTTGCGAGCGATCTTGCCCGTGCTGGTGGTCTTGCCCGATCCCTGAAGCCCCACCATCATGATGCCGGTCACGCCCTTGCTGGCTTCGGCGATGGTGGTGTCCACCGGGCCCATCAGGGCCGCGAGTTCGTCGTGGCAGATGCGGACGAAGTGGTCCTCGGCCCGCACGCGCATCGTCTCGCCGGCCTTGTTCTTGGCGACGAGCTTGACCTCCTCACCCAGGGCCTTCTCCTTGACGTTGCGAAGGAACGTCTTGACGACGCGGAACTCGACGTCCGCCTCGAGCAGGCTCATTCGGACGTCTTTGAGCGCCTCGTCGATGACGTCTTCACTCAGCTCGCCCTTCCCGGTGATGCGCTCCTTCGCCGACCGGAAACCCTTGGAGATCGTCTCGAACATGGGCCTCGCTACATAGCACGCTCGCGGCGGCGTGTTCGCGTTCCATCGGAGCTTGACCGCGGCGCGCCGTCCCGGGACAAGGGTGCGTGCGCGAGGGCACGCAGATCATGGGCGCCCTCGGGCTCGGCGTCCTCGCAGTGTCGAGCGCCGCGACGTTCGTGCTGCTGGCCGCGCCGCTGCCGTCGCTGTACATCGCCGGGGGCCGGGTCGCGGTCACGGCCATCGCGCTGCTTCTGCTCGGCCACCGTGAGGCCCGCGCCTGGCTGTGCGCCGTGCGCGAACGGCCGGAGCTGGCCGCCCGGACCGTGCTGGCCAGTGCCCTGCTGGCGCTGCACTTCGGCGCGTGGATCGCCTCGTTGGGGATGACCTCCGTGCTTCGATCCACCGCCCTGGTCGCCATGCAGCCCGTGTTTGCGGGGGGCCTGGGTCGACTGCTGGGGGATCGCGTCTCGCCGAGGCTGTACGTCGGGGCGGCGCTCTCGGGGCTGGGGATCTGGGTGCTCGTCGGCGGCTCGGCGGGGTTGGAGAGCGGGAGCATCCTCGGGGACGCGCTGGCGCTCGTCGGGGCGGCGGCGGCGGCGGGCTACCTCGCCCTCGGACGCAGCGTGCGCTCGGCGGTCCCGCTGCGGGCCTATCTGGGGAGCGTCCACGCGCTGGCGGGCGTGACCCTGCTGGTCGTCGCGTGCACCGTCCATCCGGACGCGGACGCTCGCGCGCTGCCGTCCGGGGCGTGGCTGGCGGTGCTCTACCTCGGCCTCGTGCCGGGGCTGATCGGCCATGGCCTGTTCAACTGGGTGGTGCGCAAGGTCCCGATCGACCGGGTCTCGCTCGCGATCCTGCTCGAGCCGGTGGGCGCGACCGCGCTGGCGTGGGCGGTCTTGGACCGGGCGGTCGGCGGGACCGAGATGATCGGCGCGGCGGTGGTGCTGGCCGGCGTGGCGCTGGGCATGCGCGGCACCTCTGAGGTCTGAGAACCCTCGGGAAGCCCTGGGGCACCTCCGAGGCGGATCATCATCATCATCATCATCATTGTCATCATCGTCATCAGGGCCGCAGCGTGGTCCCCACGCGCATGCTCAGCCGCACGTGCCCGTGGCGCTGCCACCACTCGGACCAGGCCTCATGCGCCACCTCTCGCGACTTGCGGTCGCCCAGCGGGGAGAAGGGAACGCGGTGTCCGGTGACGCGGACCAGCTCGTCGTGGGCCCAGCGGCGCACGGGAAGATCGCGGTGGCGCAGACTCTCGATGATCCACTCGACGCGGTGGCGGTCACCCTGCTCCTCGTGCCAGGCCTTCCAACGGTGCGGTTTGAGCCCGTGTTGCTGCCCGGTGACCGAGCACAGGGACTCCAGCGCCGCCTCCTGGATGAATCGATCGGGGCTCGAGAGGAGATCGATGAGCCGGGGCAGGGCTTCGACGTCGCGCAAGGTGCCCACGGCCCGCGCGGCGTAGAGCTGGCGGGTCCGATGCGGGCTGTCGAGCTCGCCACGCACCACGGCGGTGGCGTCGTCATAGCCCTCGTAGCGGCTGTAGGTCTCCAGGACCCGCATCGAGACGACGCGCACGTCGGTGCTGCCGTCGAACGCGAGCTGCGACAGGGGCAGCATCGCCCGCGGGTCGCGGAGCTCTTGGAACAAGAACGCGGCGTAGAAGCGGAGGTCGGGGTCTGGGCTCTCGAACTGCTCGAGCACGTAGGGAACGATGACGGCGCCCAGCCGGATCGCCGCCCGGACCAGGGGTCCATGGGCCGAGGGCGCAGGGAGGGCGCGGAGATCTCGGCGAAGGACCTCCAGCGGTCCCGGCAGCTGGCTCGCAAGGCCGCGCAAGCCCGCCTCACCGAGTTCTCGGAGGTCTTCGAGTCGCGTCTCGTCGCGGGCGAGGGTGTGCAGCGCGTCGTCGATGATCCGCTGCTGCACGCGATCGACCGCCGCCGAGGACCAGGGTTCATCGAGCTCTTCGTCGTCGATCAGGATGCGACCGCGAATGGTCGGTTGGTCGATCGGGGACGCGAGCGGGATGATGCCGCCGTCATCGGCTTCGTCGAGGACGGGCGGGACGAAGCGAGGGCCAGCCGCGCCGCTGCGTTCTGCCGGTGGGTTGGGGACCGCGACAGCTGGCGGAGACCCGTCGACCTGGGTTGGCCGCTGCATCGCTTCCGCCGGGTCATGCCCATGCCCATCCCCAGTGCCTTCGAGCGGCTCTGGCGGGGGCGGCCAACCGGGGGGCTCGGTGGTGCCGAAGGCCGGCGGCGGCAGCAGGGGGGTGGAGTCCTCGACAGCAGGGGGGCGGGTCGCGGTTCGGGACTGGGGCGCAGGCGCGGGCTCCGGCCGACGCGGCGTCGGCTCCAGGGCAGGTGGCGTGAAGGTCAGCGGCTCCGGAGGCGGTGGAATGGGCGCGACGTCGGCCGATCGCGCTGCCGGCGAGGGGCCACTTCGGCGGCGTCGCAGGATCGACTCCAAAGCCGCCGCCGTCGACTCGCACAGCTCGTCGAGCATGTTGGCTTCGGTCGGCAGGAACTCACGGCCCTCATGGTCGACGTACAGGACCAGGACCGGACGCCCCGCAACGTCGATCCGATGCATCGTGCAGGGCATGTGGGCCGTCCCGACCGCCGCAGCGAGGGCGCCCGAGCCCGTCGTACCCACCCACCGGCGTGACCCGAGCAGGTCGGAGGCGATGTCCTCCACCGGCACGAGGACGTCGTGCAGGCCAGCGAGCGCCGGATGCGGGGTGGAGAGCCCCAAGAGTTCGGCTCCGCGGATCCGAAACACGGCGACGCGTTCCGAGAGCGCGAGTGCACCCTCGATCAGGGCGTCGACGGCTTCGTCGCGGGTCGTCGCTTCGGCCAGCTTCGAGCGGGCCGCATCGACGCCGCGACGCGCTGCCGCCGGATCGAACGCGGCGTGCAGAGGGTCGCTCGTCGCGATCATCGTGCCGCGGGCCGTGAAGCGGATTGGAGGTGCGTTGCTCTGCACCGGACCCGAAGAGGCGGTGTCGGCGTTGGACCGCGGGGGCCCAAAAGACGGCGGGCGCACGATCTTGGCCCGGGGATGCGTCTGAGCCGCTTCGGGCTCGTCGAGCACCTCGCTGCCGTCCTCGTCGTCTCCGTAGGGCTGGGTGGAGCGCTCGGGGTTGGGGCCGAGGTCGAGAAGGTCTTCGGGCGGCTCGGCGGGCGGCGCCGGAATCGGCCGACCCACGTCGGTGTCCTCCGGAGGCACCGGAAGGATTGGGAATCCGATGTCCGAGACCGAGGGACGCTGGCGCAGTGCGGCCATGAACGAGGCGAAGAGGACGGCGTAGCGCTGGGGTACCACCGAGGCGGTGCGCTCGGCGTTGACCTTCTCGAGCCCGCACTCGGGCGTCACCAGCGGTACGACCCGACCGACCGCTCGGTACAGCTCTCCGAGCCGCTCGTTGGGCAGATCCGGATGGACCGCGACGATGATGCTGCCGTCCTCTTCTTCGGCCAGCGGAACCGCCCAGCCGATGTCCTGCAGGGAGTCCGGAACCGCATCCCAGGGCCGCGGGCGATTCTCGAGCAGCTCGGGTCGCACGACGTCGAGGCCGCAGGCTTGGGAGAGCAGCTCGCACAGCGTCTGCGGATCGCAGACCGAGAGCTCCAGCAAGACGGTGTCGAGGCTGCCGCCGTAGATCTGCTGTCGGCGCAGCGCAGCTTCGAGCCGCTCGGGGGCGACGGCCGCGGTCTGTTCGAGGTAGCGGCGTAGGTGGCTCACGCGTCCCTCACCACGTGCGTTCGGCCGAGGTGGTCGTGCCATCCACGCTTCTCGGCATCCAGCGCGGTCCACAGCCACCCCAGTCCACCCAGCCCGAGTCCGAACACGTGCGTCAGTGCGCGGACGGCAGCCCACAGCGGCCGCGGGGGTGCACCGTCGGGCCCCACGACGCGCAGGCCCAAGACGCGGGCTCCTGGGGTGCGTCCGGTGATGGTCCAAAAGAGCGCCGCGTAGAACACCGTCATCACCAGGAATGGCGCGATGTGGCGAAGCACGGCGGTCACCTCGAGGTCGAGGAGCGACAGGATGGCGGCGAGCCCGTCTGCGCCGCCCAGCAGCGGCTCGGCGTCCACCAGCGCGAGCAGGCCCCAGTTGAGCAGCCCGGCGGTGAGCAGCAGGACGCCGAAGTCGATCGCGCCGGCGGCGGTCCTTCTCAAGAAGCCGCTGACGGCGACCGGAAGGAGCTGCGCGTTGCACTCCGGACACCGCGGCACACCATCACGCGCGAGCGCGGGATCGAGCTTCGCGTCGCAGTCGGGGCAGAACGTCTTTCGAGCGCGCTCACGCGCCATCGGCGAGAGAGTAACGCGACCCGGCGCGGTCGAACATCCCCCGCGAAAAGCCGGCTATTCGCCCGTGATTCGGCCCGCCACGGCGACGGCAGCCACCACGGCGACCTCGGTGCGCAGGACGAATGGCCCGAGCGAGAGGGGGATCAGCCCCGCCTGCAGGGCCGCGTGCTCCTCGAGGCTGGTCAACCCCCCCTCGGGGCCGATCAGGACGGATGCCTCGTGGATCCGCGGGGGAAGCCCCGAGCTGCGGGCGGGCGAGGCGATGAACCCGGTCCGCGGTCGGGACAGCCAGGCCTCCAGGGGCTCATCCCGATCCAACCGCACGGGATCGAGGCGACCGCACTGGCGCCGGGCCGCGGCTTGGACCCGCGCGATGCGTTCGGGGTTGAGTCGACCCGGGAGGCTTCGCTCGGTGGTGATGAACGTCAGGCTGCGCGCGCCGATCTCGGTGGCGCGGGCGATCACCTCGTAGGCCGCCTTCGCCTCGGGGAGTCCGACGGCCAGGTCGATCGCCTGCGGATCACGGTCAGGCAAGCGCGCCCCAAGCTCCACCCTCGCGCGCTTGGGGTCCGCGTCCAGGACCTCTGCCGCCCAGCCGCCTCGGGTCGGCCCGAGCACTTCGATCGCGACGCCGGCCCGGGCCCGCCGGACCCGGACGAGGTAGTGCGACTCCTCCGCGCTCAGCGTGATCGGACCGGGGGCGTCGGCGTCGGCGAAGACGCGGGTGGTCATGGCAGGACGAGGTCCAGCGCGCTCCACGTATCGAGGTGACGGCGGCCACCTCCGACCCGATCGTCGAGGACGAAGCCCGCGCCGTGGTAGGCGTCCCAGACGGCGCCCAGCTCCTCGCCCAAGATCCCGCTGACGGTCAGCGTGCCGCCCGGGGCGAGGCGCTCTCGCAGCGTGGACGCGGCGGGGATCAGCACCGACGGCCGGATGTTGGCGACGATGAGATCGAAGGTCCGAGGGGGAAGCTCGTCGAGGACACCGGTGCGCACCTCGATGCGCGCGGTCAAACCCGCATCGTGCAGGTTCTCTTCGGTGGTCGCGGTGGCTTCGGGATCGATGTCGACCGCGAGCATGCTGCTGGCGCTCTCGAAGAGGCGCGCGGCGGCCATCGACAGCACCCCCGAGCCGCACCCGAGATCGAAGACGGACGAGGGCGTCACGCCGCCGCGGGCCAGCGCGCACAGCCGGTGCAGGCACAACTGCGTGGTCTGGTGCAGCCCGGTCCCGAAGGCCCGACCGGGATCGATGACGACCTCCAGCGCGGGGTCGCCGGGCTGGCGGGAGATCCAGCTGGGTCGCAGCAGGAGCTGGTGTTCACCGAAGGTCAGGGGCTTGTAGAATGCCTTCCACGCGTCCTTCCACTCCTCGTCCTCCCGGACTTCGGCGTGGGTGCTGCCCACGAGCCCAAAGCTGCTCAGCAGGTCGGCGACGACACCATGCAGGGACTCGATGGCGTCGGGGCGGGTGTAGATGCACAACCGCGGGCGCTGCGTCGGGCTCTCGGCCGCGGTGAAGCTCTGCACGCCGCTGACGCCCTCGCGCAGGGCCAGGAGCGCGCCCACCTCGTCGAGGGCGGCGGTGGCTTCGCGGAGCCTGTCGAGCTCGATCGGTCCTTGGGCGAGGTCGACCCACACGATGGCCCACTGGTCGGTGCCGGACATGGGCGCAACAGTGGCACAAATCGCGCGCCGTCGGGATGAAGCAGGGGCTGGGCCGACTTCAAGACCGCCATGAGGGCTGGATGCGACCGCGTCTCCTCCGCGCCCAGACGCCCAGGAGCAGAAGTACCGCGGCCAGCCCAGCCGGCGACGAGCCGGTGGAGAGACTGCACAGGCCTGGGCACGCCTCGTCGGCCTGTTGCGTGGGATGTTTGTCCGCCAGGTCGATCTCGAGGTCGAGCGCACCCCACTCCCCGCCGCGGGACCACTCGATCGCGGAGTGTACGGTCTCGCCGACATGGTCATCGATCGGAAAGCCGAGCTGGAAGACCAGCTCCCGCACGCCATCGGCGTCATCGCTCCCGCGCAGCTGTATCCATTCCTCGCTGCAGTCGAAGCAGGCGTCCGCCGCATGCACGTAGCACGGCACACAGTCCTCGATCCGCACGTCCACCGGACTCGGGCATTCGTTGAGGATCCGCAGCGTGGGGAGGTTGTAGTCGCCCGGATCCCAGGTCTCCTCGACGCTCAGGCAGCTTCCGCCCTCGTCCGAGACGCGAACGTCGTCCACGACCTCCGGTGACACACTGCACGCGCTGACCGGGTGTGGAGCGGCGAAGAGCCCGCCGGTCGCGACGACGACGACGAGGGCGCCCGCGCGCTTCGAAGCACTGCGTCTGAACATGCCGTGGTAGTGCACCACACGACCGGAACGATCACCTCGCCCCGGCGCGCACGATCGAAAAAGCCCCTCGCCGCCTGCGCGGGGAGGGGCCTGCGGCCAGGTCCGGGACCTAGCTGGCCGCGCGAACCTGGGCGTCGTTCCACGCCCACTTGTCGTGCATCGCCCGGTACTCGGGCGCGTCGGTCGAGCCGGTGTACGCGTCGAGCTCGGCCTTGGCCGCGTCGCGCTGGGCGGTCGCGGTCTCGACGTCGACTTTGGATGCCTCGACGGCGCGCTCGACGAGCACGACGATGCGACCGGCTTCCTTCACCTCGAGGAAGCCCGAGCCGACCGCGATGCGGACCGACGTGGCGCCTTCCTTGAAGCGGATCACGCCCGGGGCGATCGCCGTGACGAGCGACTCGTGGTGCGGCAGCAGGCCCAGCTCGCCCTGGATGCCGGGAACTTCCACGCCGGCGACCTCGAGGCCTTCGCGGACGGGGCCCAGCGGGGTGAGGATGTCGAGTTTGACGTCAGCCATCGCGTGGTTCTCCTGGGCCCGGGACTAGGCGTCCTCGAGCAGCTTCTTGCCTTTTTCGATCGCCTCGGAGATGCCGCCGACGAAGCGGAAGCTCTCCTCGGGCAGGGCGTCGTGCTTGCCGTCGAGGATCTCGCGGAACGACTGAATCGTGTCGGAGAGCTCGACGAACTTGCCGGGCATCCCGGTGAACTGCTCGGCGACGTGGAAGGGCTGGCTGAGGAAGATTTGCATCTTCCGGGCCCGCGCCACGACGAGCTTGTCCTCTTCGGAGAGCTCTTCCATCCCGAGAATCTTGATGATGTCCTGAAGCTCTTTGTACTTCTGGAGCGTCTGCTGAACCTGGCGGGCGATCCTGTAGTGGTCTTCGCCCACGACCTCGGGGGTGAGGATCGTGCTGGTGGAGTCCAGCGGGTCCACGGCCGGGTAGATGCCGATCTCGGTGAGACCCCGGTTGAGCACGGTGGTCGCGTCCAGGTGGGCGAACGCCGTGGCCGGAGCGGGGTCGGTGAGGTCGTCGGCCGGGACGTAGATCGCCTGGACCGAGGTGACCGAGCCCTTGGTCGTGGTGGTGATGCGTTCCTGAAGGACGCCCATCTCGGTGGCCAGCGTCGGCTGGTAGCCCACCGCCGAAGGGATCCGGCCCAAGAGCGCCGACACCTCGGACCCCGCCTGCGTGAAGCGGAAGATGTTGTCGATGAAGAGCATCACGTCCTGGCCCATCTCGTCGCGGAAGTACTCCGCGATGGTCAGAGCGGAGAGCGCGACCCGGGCGCGGGCGCCGGGGGGCTCGTTCATCTGGCCGTAGACCAGCGCCACCTTGGACTTCTCGGTGTCGATCGAGTGCACGACGCGGGTCTCTTCGTCCCAGTCGGCGCCGATGACGTCGGATTCGATCATCTCGAAGTAGAGGTCGTTGCCCTCGCGGGTCCGCTCACCGACGCCGCCGAACACGGAGAAACCACCGTGCTTCTTACCGACGTTGTTGATCAGCTCCATCAGGAGGACCGTCTTGCCGACGCCTGCGCCGCCGAACAGGCCGATCTTTCCACCCCGCCGGTACGGCGCCAGCAGGTCGATCACCTTGATGCCGGTCGCGAACGCCTCGACCTTGGTGCTCTGGTCGACGAAGGCGGGCGCCTTGCGGTGGATGGGCCACCGAAGCTCGGTCTTGACCTCGCCCTGCTCGTCGACGGGGTCGCCGACGACGTTCATGATGCGGCCCAGGGTTCCCTTGCCCACGGGCACGGAGATCGGTGCACCGGTGTCCCGCACGGCCATGCCGCGGACGAGACCGTCGGTGCCGTCCATGGCGATGGTGCGAACGGTGCGCTCACCGAGGTGGAGCGCAACCTCGAGCACGAGGTTGTCCGCCTTGTCGCCCAAGCCGGGGTTGGTCACCGTCAGGGCGATGTTGACCTCGGGCAGGGTGTCGTCGAACTCCACATCGACGACGGGGCCGATGACCTGCAGGACGCGACCGACGCGGACAGCGGCGGTGGCCTTGCCATGGTCGGATGCGCCGGGCTTGCCTGGGCTGCCGAGGTTCAGGCTCGGGGCAGGCGTGCCGACCGTTGGGGGGCTGGGCTTCTTCGTCTCGGGGGTCTCGGTTTCGGACATGTCGATTTGCTCCCGCGCCAACTAGCCCTTGAGGGCTTCGGCGCCGCCGATGATTTCCATGAGTTCGCTGGTAATGGCGGCCTGGCGCTCTCGGTTGTACTCGAGGGTCAGGTCCGCGATGAGTTCGGATGCGTTGTCGGTCGCTGCATCCATCGCCACACGCCGGGCCGCGATCTCGGCGGCCACGGAGTTGAACATCGCCTGCTGCAGCATCGACTCGATGGTGACGGGCACCAGGTGCTCGAGGATCTCTTGACGCCCGGGCTCGAAGACGGGCTCGCGATGGAAGACGCCGTCGTCCTCGCCCGTGGTGGCCGGCTTGAGCGGGCACAGCTGCATCGGGGTGACCTCTTGGGTCAGCACGCTGACGAAGTGGTTGTACAAGAGCACCACTTCGTTGGGCTTGTTGGCCAGCTCGTCCTCGGTCATGCCTGCGCTGGTGCCGAGGAAACGGCCGGTCGCTTCGGCGGCCACGGCCTTGCTGAGGTCGACGATCGTCTCCAGCGTGGGCGCGGGGTGCGTTGCGAGCAGGCCCTCGTCGCGCGCGAAGAAGCCGTTGGCCTTGTTGCCGATGGTGATCAGCGAGACCGTGTTGCCGGCTTCTCGCTCGCTGCGAGCCGTGGCCTGCATCTTGCGCAGGATGTTGCCGTTGAACCCGCCACACAGCCCCTTGTCGGCGGTCATGGCGATGTACAGCGTGTGCTTGTGGCCCTCTTGCGGGGGTCGCTCTTCGAGCAAGGGGTGTGCGGAGGAACGATCGGCGGGGTCGATGCCACCGATGAGGTGGGCGACCACCTCCTGCAGCCGTTCGCCGTAGGGGCGGGCGGCCAGCGCAGCGTTCTGCGCCTTGCGAAGCCGCGCGGTCGCGATCTGGGACATCGCAGAGGTGATCTTCCGCGTGTTCTTGACCGAGCCGATGCGCAGTCGCAGCTCTTTGAGGTTGGCCATGAGTTCGAGCTCTCCGGGAAAAGGGGACGCAGAGGTGCGGAGTCGGGGCTCAGCCCTTGAAGACGGACTTGAACTTGTCGAGGGCTTCGCCGAGGTCCTTTTCGAGCGCCTTGATGTCCGGCTTCTTCTTGGCCGTGCGAATCTTGTCGAGCAGATCGGCGCGGTCTTCTTGCAGCCAGGTGTGCAGCTCGGTCTCGTAGACGCCGACCTTGGACACCTCGACCTGGTCGAGGTAGCCCTTGGTGCCCGCGTAGATGGAGGCGACCTGGAGCGCGACGTTGAGCGGCGCGTACTGGGACTGCTTGAGCAGCTCGACGAGGCGAGCGCCGCGGTCCAGCTTGGCCCGGGTGGCCTTGTCGAGGTCGGAGGCGAACTGCGAGAACGCCTCGAGCTCGCGGTAGGCCGCCAGCTCCAGCCGCAGGGTGCCCGCGTACTTCTTCATGGCCGGAATCTGAGCCGAGCCACCGACCCGAGACACCGACAGACCCACGTTGACCGCCGGGCGGATGCCGCGGTGGAACAGCTGGGACTCCAGGTAGATCTGACCGTCGGTGATCGAGATGACGTTGGTCGGGATGTACGCCGAGACGTCACCGGCCTGGGTCTCGATGATCGGCAGCGCCGTCAGCGAACCGGCACCCTCTTTGTCCGAGAGCTTGCAGGCTCGCTCGAGCAGGCGGCTGTGCACGTAGAACACGTCGCCGGGGTACGCCTCGCGGCCGGGCGGACGGCGAAGCAGCAGCGAGAGCTGGCGATACGCGACGGCCTGCTTGGAGAGGTCGTCGTAGACCAGCAGCGCGTGGCCGCCGTTGTCGCGGAAGTACTCGCCGAGGGTGACGCCGGTGTAGGGCGCGAGGTACTGCAGGGGCGCCGGCTCGGAGCTCGTCGCGGCGACGATGATGGAGTACTCCATCGCGCCGGCCTTCTCGAGGCGGTCGACCACGCTCGCCACCGTCGACTGCTTCTGGCCGATGGCGACGTAGACGCAGATCATGTTCTGCCCCTTCTGGTTGAGGATCGTGTCGACGGCGACGGCGGTCTTGCCGGTCTGGCGGTCGCCGATGATGAGCTCGCGCTGGCCCCGGCCGATGGGGATCATCGCGTCGATCGCCTTGATGCCGGTCTGCATCGGCTCATGGACCGACTTGCGCTCGATGATCCCCGGCGCCTTCTTCTCGATGACGCTGGTCTGGGCGGTCTCGATGGGGCCCTTGCCGTCGATGGGCTGACCCAGCGCGTTGACGACCCGGCCGATCATCGCCTCGCCCACGGGGACGGACATGATCTTGCCGGTGCGGCGAGCTTGGTCGCCCTCGCGGATCAGGTTGTCATTGCCCAGAAGCGCAACGCCCACGTTGCCCTCCTCGAGGTTGAGCACGAGGCCCTGCACGTCGTGGGGGAAGTCGAGCAGCTCGCCGGCCATCGCGTTCGCGAGGCCATCGATGCGGGCGATACCGTCGCCCACCGTGAGCACGGTGCCCGTTTCTTCGACCGAGAGGCTCGCGTCGTAGCCCTCGACCTGCTCGCGGATGATGCGGCTGATTTCGTCGGCGCGGATTTCCATGATGCTGTCCGTTGAGTTGGGTCCGGTGGGGGGGCCGTCAGGCCCGGAGCTCTTTGCGGAGCTGAGCAAGGGTGGCGCGGACGCTGCCGTCGAGGACGAAGCTTCCGACTTTGACCGCGACGCCGCCGATGAGCTCGGGGTCGACGCTTTGTGTGGTGACGACCTGCTTGCCGGTCGCCTGTGCGAGTGCGTTCTTGATCTTGGCCACCGCTTCCATCGGGAGCGGGGCGGCGGAGGTGATGTGCGCCTGCACGCGGCCGGCGACGTCGTCGGCCATGCGCTGGTAGGCGCTCGCGATCTGCTTGATGCCGCCGATGCGGCCGTTTTCGATCACCACGTCGATGAACTTGATGACCGTCGGGTCCGCGCCGATGCGCCGGGCGAGCGTGGCCGCCAGCTTCTGACGCTGGGCCAGCGGGAACCGGTCCGCGGCGAGCACCGAGACGACCGAGGCGTCGTCGGCGTCGCGCTGGTGCAGGAGTTCGCCGAGCCCGAGCAGGTCCTTGCCGAACTTGTCCCGCTGGGCCGGTGTCTTGGCCAGACCGATGAGCGCGCGAGCGTAGCGTCGAGCGAGAGCGCCAGGAATCATGCTGCACCGCCGGGGGTGGGAGTGGTGGAGGTCGTCGTGGAGGTCTGGCCGGGTCCGCCGAGCGTCATGCCCGACAGGCTCTGGACGTAGTCGTCGGCCATGCGCCGCTGGTCACCGGCGTCGATGCGCTTGCGAATCGTCGCTTCGGCCCGCTCCAGGGCGCGGTCGAGGATCTCGTTCTCGAGGGCCTTGCGGCGGCTCTCCGCCTCGCGCTCGGCGGCCGCAGAGGCGGCGGCCTTGATGCGCTCGGCTTCGGCCTCGGCGGCCGCGATGATCTTCTGCCGGTCGGCGGCGGCCCGCTGCTTGGCGGTGTCCTTGAGCTCTGCGATCTCGTCGTCGAGACGCTCCATGCGGCCGCGGTACTCGGCGATGATGCCCTCGGCCTCCTCGTGGGCCGCGGTCGCCTTCGCCAGCTGCGACTTGATGGCGTCGTGCTTGGCAGCGGTCTTCCTCTTGAGCGGCACGAAGAGCAGCTTGTTGAGGATGAGCATCAACGCGGCGAAGTTGATGAGCAGCCAGATGATGCCGGTCTTCCCTTCGCTCCCAACGGGGTTGTTGAAGAAGACGATGCCATCGTCGTGGCCGCCGGCGTGCTCGCCTGCGTGCTCGCCCGTGTCGGGGCGGCCGGTGAGGCCGCAAACGCGATCGCGGGGAGCAGGAAGGAGGCCGCGAAGGCGGTGCCTCGCGTCGTAGCGCGTCGAATGAGTTGTGGGGTCACGATGCCCTCCCGAGGACCTTGTGGGTGATCTGGTCGGCGAGCTCGTCGACCTTGCCGCCGAGCGCGACACGAGCCTGCGTGGCCTCGGACGCGAGGCGGGCCCGGTTGTCTTCGAGCTCCTGGGTCGCGGCGGTTCGCGCCGCCGCTAGCGACTTGGCCTGCGATGCTTCCTCGTCGCGACGGATGTGTGAGCGCATCGTCAACGCTTCGTCGCGGGCGGTCGCCAGCTGGGCGTCGTAGGTGGACGAGAGTTCGTCCGCCTCGGTCCGCAGCGCTTTGGCCTTCTCGAACGCGCCGTCGATCGACACCAGGCGCTTGGCCTGAGCCTCGAGCCATGGCGTGAACAAGATGGGCTTGAGCACGAAGACGAGGGCGATGAAGATGCCGCCCTGCACGAAGATTGTCGCGTCGATGTCGACGACGGGAATCGCGGCAACGAGTGCGGGAGCGTGTGAGAAGAGGGTGAGCTGCGACATGGCGTCGGACCTGGCGCGAGTCGGTCCGTCCGGAGCGGACGAACGGGAGCGTGCTGCGGCGGCCCGGGCAAACGCCCTAAAAAGCCGCCATAGGCCTGTGTAGGCGCGCGCTAGCTACCATGCGTGCCCAACAGCGTCAACGCTGGCTGGGGCTCGTTCGGCACCCCCGTTGTGGCGCTTGCGCACGTGCGTGGGCCGGTCTCAGTCGTCGCTGGCGTCGTCCGGGTCCGAGGCCGGTTCTTCGGGCTCGGCAGGCGGCTCGATAGAATCGCTCGTTCGGGGCGGATCACCCTCCATCCGGCACGTTCCATCGAACCGCGCACCCTTCTCGATCTCGAGACTGGGGGTGGTGACGTTGCCGTGGATCTGGGCCGGCGAGCGGATCTCCACGCCTTCCCGCGCCTCGATGTCCCCATGGACCGTGCCGTGGACGACGACATGCGCGCCGACGATCTGCGCCCGTACGTTGGCGGTCTCGCCCACGATCAACGTGCCCTCGGTGCGGATCTCTCCCTTGAAGTCGCCGTCGATGCGCACGGCTCCCTCGAAGGTGAGCTTTCCTTCGAACGCGCTACCGGGGCCCAGAATGGTCGTGATCTCGGGGGTACTCATGGTCCGTCCCAGACGTGGACAGCCCAGAAGCGCGCTGCAGCGCTGCTGGGCCGCCCGAGTTTGGAGGAGATCTCGGTCGTCGCCAACCGGGGCAGGTGCGCAGTTTCGCGGCCCGGGGGTTCGACTTCGGCGGCCGGGGTTCCAATCTGCCCCCGACCACCGTTTTCCGTGGCGATTCCTCGTGACTTCCAATACGCTGCGATGCGGTGGGGCTCAAGCCCGAGGACAGTGCCGACCCCGCGATGGGGGGTGCCGGCGCCGCGCAGTCGGCGCAAGACGGAAGTAACCCGACAGCACTGCTTGCGGGTTGCTTCGAACGTGCACGTCCGGTGCTCAAGGCCCTGGTCGCGGGCGTCGAGGCGGGGGACTCCCTGGTCGTCGCAACCGATCGAAAGGGCTTCCCGGTCGCCCAGCGGGTGTTGCGTCGGCCGAGGGATCTTCCCCGCGCTCTGGTGATCGGCCGCCACAACCGCTGCGCGCTCTCCATCCCCAACGACAACCGCGTGAGCCTGCGGCACGTCCTGCTCACCGCGTGGCCGGGGGACGGGCCCACTCGATTTCGCGGCTACGACCTGGGCGGGCGGGCCGGCGTGCTGCTAGCCGACGGCAAGCGTGTCCCGGGGTTCTCCTTTCAGGGGCACGGGCTCATCAGCCTGGGTCGCACCGTCGTGTTCGTGGTTCCCGGCAGCGAAGAGGGCGTTTCGCTGCTCGACGGCGAGAACGGACAGGCGTTCGAGAACCTCACCGGCCTCGATCCGAGCGGCAAGGGCGTGCGGCAGGCCGCGGGTGCAGCGGCCGAGCCGGGGGTTGCCCACATCGGAGGCGACGAGCCGCGAGAGTTCGGCGGCTACCGCGGTCTCGACATGGACGCGCGACCGCAGCCCCGCGGCATCCTGCGCTTGCGCTCGACCAAGCCGGCCGGTCGTGGCGAGGAGGTTCGTGAACTCGACCTCGACTCTCGGCAGCTGCAGCGGGGTCTGCTGATCGGCCGCTACAGCGATCGATGCTCCCTCGCCGGCCACGGGCGCAACCTCTCCCGGGTCCACGCGCTGGTCTCCGAGGAAGCGCCTCGCTCGCTGCTCGTCTACGATCTGGCCAGCACCAACGGTGTTCGACCCGCCGGGATGACCGAGGGGCCAAGCCACTCGGTGGTGCGCCTGACCGAGGACAGCCCCGTCATGCTCGGGCACTTCGAGCTGGCCTGGGTGCCCAACCGCGGCGTCAAGCTGCATTAGGCTTTATGGAGGGCCCTCGCGGGCCCTCCCCCCAAGCTCCGCTTGGGGCCCCCCTCCCAGGCGGTCGCCCGGTTGGGCTCCTCTCGCTTCGCTCGTGGTTGCCGGGGTTCTTGGGGCCCCCCTCCGTGGCGGTCGCCCGGTTGGGCTCCTCTCGCTTCGCTCGTGGTTGCCGGGGTTCTCCGGCCCGAGCGGGGCTTGGGGCCCCCCTCCGTGGCGGTCGCCCGGTTGGGCTCCTCTCGCTTCGCTCGTGGTTGCCGGGGTTCTCCGGCATGAGCGGAGCTTGGGGCCCCCCTCCGTGGTGGTCGCCCGGTTGGGCTCCTCTCGCTTCGCTCGTGGGAGCGCGGGGTCTCATTTGACGCCGTGCATGAGGCGCTGGATGAGGGGGGCGATCACGAACAGCAGGGCACCGGCGGCGAGCAGGGCCCAGAAGCCGAAGGTGTAGCCGGAGTGGGCGGACTCGATCGTCATGCCGTCGTCTCCGCTGACGACGCCGGCGAAGATGCCCGACAGGTTGTTTCCGATCGCGATGGACAGGAACCAACCGCCCATGGCCATTCCTGCGAGTCGCTTCGGCGCGAGCTTGGTCGTCATCGACAGCCCGATCGGGCTCAGGCACAGCTCGCCAATCGACTGGATGACGTAGACCGAGGCCAGCGTCCAAAACGGAATCTTGCCGGTGGTGGCGTCGACCATGCTCGACAGCGCGATCATCAGCAGACCGAACGCCAGACCGTTGAACACCAGCCCCAGCCCGAACTTGCGGGGGATCGAAGGGTTGAGGCGGCCCATCTTCAGCCACACCCACGCGATCACGGGAGCGAAGGCGATGATGGCGACCGAGTTCACCGACTGGAACCATCCGACGGGGAACTCCCAACCTCCGAAATCGCGATTCACGATGCGATCGGCCAAGAAGTTGAACGAGCTGCCGGCTTGTTCGAAGAACATCCAGAACAAGACGTTGAAGCCGAAGATCAGCAGCATCGCGATGACCTTGTCGCGGGCGATCTTGCCGCCGCGGATGCCCTCGGCCAGCAGCATCACGGCGGGCGCGACGAACAGCGCCAGCAGGATCCCTTGCAGCAGCAACGCGTCGATTGTGAGCAGGACCCAGAACGCGGGAATCGCCGCGACCGCACCGATGGCCACCATGCCCAGGCGCCCCAGTCCCTTCGCCTGCGGCGGCGCGTCGCCGATGCCCTGGAGCTGGGCGCGTCCGAACCAAAACCACACCAGGCTGATCAACATGCCGATGCCCGTGGTGATGAACACGACCTTGTAGGTGGGGACGCCGCCGGTCCCAAAGACGTTCTCGGCGAGCCATCCAGTGAGCAGCGGGGCCACGAACGCGCCGAGGTTGATCCCCATGTAGAAAACCGTGAAGCCGGAGTCACGGCGGTCGTCTCCGGTCCGGTACAGGTGTCCGACGAGGGTGGAGATGATCGGCTTGAACAAGCCGTTGCCGACGATGATGGTGGCCAGCCCCAGCTCGAAGATCCGCTCGTCGGGCATGGCGATCATGAACAGGCCCGAACCCATGATTGCGGCACCGAGCAGAATCGAGCGCTGATAGCCGATGAGACGGTCGGCCACGTAGCCACCGAAGATCGCCGCCGCGTAGACCAGCGCGAGGTAGGCCCCGTAGAGCTGGCTGGCCGACTTCTCACCCGCGGTGTCGCCGTCGAAGAACTGGGCGACGATGTACAGCGTCAGCGCCCAGCGCATACCGTAGAACGCGAAGCGCTCCCAGAACTCGGTCATGAACAGCATCCAAAGCGGACGCGGGTGCCCCATGACCTGGTCGAAGTCGGGAACCTGTTCGTCGTCGGGCGGGGAGTCGTCCGGGCCAGCCATCGTGCGGCGGATTGGGGCACAGCCCGAGCCATGCGGTCAAGCGATCGCGGCGTCTGCTGGGGGGAAACGCTCCCAGGGCGGACGCAGGACGAGCATCATGCCGGGGTCGAGACCGCTCGACCGGCGCTGTGGCAGACGACGGACCGTTCGCCCCGCAGACGCCCAAGCGCCTGCGGCCGCCTTCGGCTACTTGTTCAACGCGCGGTCGGTCTGCTCGATGCCGCGGTTGTACCCCTTGAGCCGCCGCTGCGACGCGCGCAGGAGTTTGAGCTCCTCGGCGTTGGCGGCCTTCGCTGCGCGAGCCTTGGTCAGCTCCTTGGTCGTCGATGCGAGGTCCCCGGTGACGGTGCGCAACGCTTGACGCGTCTCGACCGAGGACGCCTTCTTCACCCGCCCGGCCGCGAGCTTCTTGCGCTTGGTCAGCGACGTCTTTCGCTTCGTCAGGCGCTTCACTGCGGTCAGGTTGCGCTTGTTCTCGGCCGTTCGCACGGTCACGGCCTTGTCTGCCGCTTCCGTCGCCACCGCGAGTTTGTCGAGTGCTGTTTGCAGGTTCGTTTCGACGAAGGAACTCTTCGCCACGGCCTTTTTTGCTTTTGCCATCTTGCTTTCGTGCTCCCACCGAGTTGTCGCGATGGACGCGAACCAACCATGTTCCCCGAGCCGTCGAACCCGCAAGGCGCCCAAGGGGGTTTTCGACCGGATCCGGTGCCACGCTCCGGCGTTGTGCATCGCGCCGCCGACCGGGGCCCGTCGCCGGGAATGGGACGCTACAGGGTTTCTGCGGCGATCGATGGGGGGCAGGATGCCTCGCGGGCGTGATCGGGGTGGGGGAGAAATAGGGGGGACGGGCAGAGATCATTGTGCGTCATCGGTTCATTTTCTTTGCGACCTCGGTCGTCCGCGCGCGTGCCGGAAGCACAGGCGACGACATGCACGAACACCAGGGGTCGAAACGAGTTGGAGCGCTGTCCTTGGCGAGGGGACTGTGGCTTGGTCTGTCTCTCGCGTCGACGAGCAGCGGATGCGCGAGCGATGGGGGGGAAGGCGGTCCGTGCACCCAGGGCGAGACGCAGCCGTGCGTATGCGCGGAGGGAGACGGCGCGCAGTCGTGCCTGGCCGATGAGACCTGGGGCGCGTGCATGTGCGGCTCGAGCGGCAGCAGCACCGAGCCGGGCAGCGGTTCGGGCGGCGAGGACTCCGCGGGAACCGGCGGCGACTCGAGCGGCTCGGATGCGAGCGGCGAGGACGCTTCGGAGGACACCGAGGACGCCGCCGGGTGCGAACCTGGGGTGCCCACGCTCGCGCCGGGGGAGAGCGTGGCGCTGGCGTCGGCGGGGCCGGGCCAAACCACCGGGCTGTTCTGCATCCTCGTCCCCGACGAGGCGAGCCAGATCGTGTTCAACCTGTCCTCAGGCACGTGCGACATGGGGGCGTGCCAGTTCGAAGAGGTCCGGCTCTTCTTTCGCGAGGGCGCGTCGCCGGACCACACCAACCCCGACGCTGCGACCACTCAGTGGTCCTACGAGGTCTCCGAAGACGGGTTCGGGGAGTTCGGACGCGCCGTGGAGCCGGGGCCTGCCTATCTGGTCACCGACGACGGCGCCAACGGCTTCGGCTACTCGGGGGTGGCGCTCAGCGTCGCGTTCGGGGCCGACGGCGGGGGCGAGAACCGCTGCCAGCGGATTCCCGAGCTCGATGCTCTTGCGTGCCCTCCGGGGTTTCCCCCGGCGGCGTACGACTGCTTCGACGCGCCGCCGCCCCCCGAGTGCGCGCCTGCGGCGGGCGGACCCGAGGTCTGCTGCCCCGCCTAGAGCACGTCTCATCACCTCGACGTGGCCGTCCCCTCGGCGGCCGCGCCGGGTTCTCAGACGCCGACCGACGGCATCGCGCGCGCGTGACGGACGAGCTCGTCCTTGAGGTAGGTCGCGGCCCTGGTGCGATGCAGGTCGGACCGAAAGACCAGATAGATGGTGTCCTCGAAGATGGGCAGAGTGTGGTGTAGACGCCGGAGGCTCCCCACCGCGCTGCCATGCGCTGCGATGCGCCGCGGGAGCAGAGCGGGGCCGATGCGGGCCAGCGCCAGGCTCTTGACCAGCCCGAAGTCGCCGCAGTCCAGTCGCCGCATCGGGTCGAAGCCGGCCTCTGCCATGCGCTCGATGAGGGCGACGCACTCCCCGACGCGGCCAGGGAAGATGAGAGGGTGCTGCTCGACGTAGGCGCGGGCCTCTTCCACGTCGGCGAAGAAGGAGCCTGGCTCTCCGTAGAAGTCCTCCGGCTCGGCGAGAGTCGGAGCCCCAGGCGCTGCGGCCACGAACACGTCGACCGCGTCGCGAAACAGCTCGGTGAGCACGACGTCCGGGTGGGGCTGCGGGTTGACGATGACGCCGAAGTGCACGTCTCGGGAGACGACGGCGTCGAGCACGGAGGATGAGGAGTCGTTGTGGAGGGTGACCGTCACTCGCGGTGCGTCGGTGAGGACGCCGTGCAGGAAGTCGGGCAGGAAGTACGCACCCAGGGACTCATGACAGCCGATGACGAAGCTTCCCGTCATTTCGTGGTCCAGCCCCGAGATCCGCTCGACCGCGCGGTCGAGCACCGCCATCACTTCGTCGACGTGGCGAAGCAGCTCGTCTCCGGTCCCGGTCAGCGAGACCCCGCCGCGGTGGCGCTGGAAGAGCGTGGTGCCCAGCCCCTCCTCGAGCTGCTTGATCGCGACGCTGACCGTCGGCTGGCTGACGCCCAGAGATCGCGCCGCCCCGGTCATGCTGCCGGCGCGGGCGATCTCTCGGAAGTAGCGCAGCTGGGTCAGGTCCACAGCCGACACAGTATCGCTACTCCACCGGTGGAACGAAACCGACCGGGCAGAACCGCTGCCCCGCGGGGACCGCGATCGTCTCGGTGTCGTCGTCGATCGACTGCAGGAAGGCGACCAGGTCCACACGCTGCTGCTCGGTCGGCGAGAACACCTGGTTGCCGGCCCGGAGGTGACCCCCGAACGCGTCCGAGACCAGCTCCTCCAAGGACAGCGCGGCGCCGTTGTGGAGGAAGGGCGCGCCCATGCCGATGCCCAGCAGCGAAGGCACGTTGAAGCCGTCCACGCCTTGTGCGTTCCCGCCGTTTTGGCGGATCTCCTCGGCGCCGTTGCCGTCAGGCCCTTCGGCGTCGAAGGTGCCCACGCGGCGCACGACGCAAGAGTGCCGGTGCGGCGGTCCGTTGGCGTCGAGGTCGATGACCGAGAAGCTCGAGGTGTCGGTGCTCGCCAGCTGATCGGCCCGGACATCGCCGACGCTCGCCACGCCCGCCTCGGCCAGCGTCACGATGCTCGCGTCCGAGTCGAGCAACGGGCTGTAGTAGCGCTCCGAGAGCGTCCACAGGGGTCCCCCGTGACAGTTCTGGCAGCCGCCATCGAGGAAGACCTGGCGGCCCGCCTCCGGGTCGCCGTCCGTCTGGGTGCGCCCGCTCGGGCTGCGCAGGCTTCGAATGTAGGCTTCGATCTCGTCCCACTCATCGGGCAGGGCCCCGCCAGCGGCGACCGCGGCAGCGCTTCCGCGGTTGAAGCCGTTGACCGGGTCACCGACGCCTCCGGGGCCCACGAAGTCGATGCGCGCGTCGGTGTTGGGCGTGCCGTCGTCGTTGAGGGCCGCGTCCGAGACGATCGCACCGGTGCCGTTGGCGACGCCGCGCGTGTTGAGTTCGAAGTCGTGAACCTCGTCGAAGATCGCCGTCCAGTTGAGGATCCGCTGCACCGAGCCCGATGCGTCGAAGGTTGCGGTGAGATCGATCGACTGCCGGGGTCCCGCCGGGAACGTCCACGTGACGTTGTCGGTGGTGCCGAAGGGGTGGCACGAGGCGCACGAGACCCAACCGTTCGCGGACCAGCGGGCCAGGCCGGTGTTGAAGAAGCGCTGGCCGGTGAGCGCTTCGACCTCGGCCGACGCCGCGGGCTGCGGCGCGGATGCGATGCTGGCGTGCACGGTCTCCTGCGCGGCGAGGTCGATCACCGAGATGGACCTCGCGACCTCGTTGTAGACGTAGGCCGTGGTCCCGGTGATCGCGATGCCGGTGGGGGAGAGCGACGCGGGCAGGAAGCTCGCACCCGAGGGGGAGCCCGCGGCCGGCGGGGACGCCGACCAGTCGACGCGCAGCACCGAGTCCGACGCGAGGGACGCGACGTAGCCGAAGTCGCTGTTGGGCGCGAACGCGATGTCCGCGGGGATCGCCACGAAGCGCTTGGGGGGAAGCTGCTCCTCGACCATCGCGTTGAGGTTGACCGTGCGGGCCTCGTCCACGCTCCCGCTCTCCACATCGATCGCGTGGACCAGGCCCTGCACGTTCTGACGGAAGTCGGTGGTGGTGCCCAGCGGTTCGGGCGATGCGCCCACCGACGTGATGTACAGGTGCGCGTCGTTGAGCACGCAGCCGTACAGCTGATTGGGGAAGGCTCCCGAGCCCTCGGCCGCGGGAATGCCGGCGTCCTCGAACGGCTCGAGCGAGAGATCCTCGGCGCTGCCGTCGGCCACGGACACCGCGAAGACCCGCGCGTTTCGGCCCGTGTCGGTGGCCTCCGCACCCCTTCGATCGAGCGCGAAGAAGTCGGTGACGTAGATCGTCTCGTCGTCGTCGTCCTCGTCGAGGTCGTTGGTGACGCAGATGGCATAGGGGGCGCCGCCCAGCGTGAGCGTCTCGCTCACCTCCATCGCCGAGGTGTCGACCACGCTCACCGAGCCATCCGCCCAGTTCGACACGTACAGTCGGCGACCGGTCGGCGACAGCGCTCCCAGGCTCGGTTCGGCGCCGACCTCGGCCGTGCCGTCGACCTCGGGCGCGTCGCCGTCGGCTCCCACGATTTTGGTGACCGTACCCGCCGCGCGACTGACCACGTACAGCTCGACTCCGGCGGCATTCCACGCCACCGACGTCGGTTCCTCCCCGACGGCGACGCGGGCGATCTCGGTCGGCTCGGAGGCCCCGTCGATCGCGAAGATCGTGACGTCGGCGGTCCCCTTGTTGGCGACCGCGAGTCGATCTCCGGCCTCGTTGGTGGCGATCGGGCCGCCCTTGGTCGGACCTGCGGCGACGGTCACCTCGGGCTCACCGGTGCTGCCCGTGTCCTCACCCTCGGTTGCAGCGTCGCCGCTGGAGGGCCCGCCCGAGGACGACCCCTCGGAGGCGTCCGGGCCTGCGTCGGTCGAGCTCGAGGCTTCGGTATCGGACGCGTCTGCAGTTGGCGCGTCGTCGGACGAGCAACCGGAAAGCACGAGCAAGGAGGTCGCGGCGAGAAGGATCAAGGGGTCTTGGTTGGTGCGGCACACGGGCAGGTCCATCTTTCAGTTCAGGTGCCGCTGCGTGCTCCACAGCGACCCGAGCCCCGGCTGCGTCCCATGCGTAGGTGCATGTAGACCGCAGATGCGAAGGCCTCGAGTCGCCAAGCAAGCCTCCAGCGGCGACGAAGCTCAGCGTGTCACCGACGTTCCGGACCGGCCAACACGCAGCGCCCATGGCTGCGATAGGGCGCGGCTATTGGTGCCCCCAAGCCCCCGGAGGGGCCGTTTCCCGGCGTCCGCTCAGGTTGACGGGTCGTCGACCAGGTTCAACTCTTTGCTGCGCGTCTCGATCATGGCCACGGTCGAGTCGCGAAGCGCCGCCGGGATGCCCAGCGCGATCAAGCGATCCTTGAGCATGGCCTTGCCTCGGAACAGCCGGCTCTTGACCGTGCCCGTGGCGATGCCGAGCTCCTCGGCGATCTCGGGGATCGAGCGATCTTCCCAATAGAACAGCTCCAGCGCGGCCTTGAACTCCAGCGGAAGCAGTTCCAAGGAGCGGAGGAAGAGCTGCTGAACGTCCAGGCGTGCGACGGCCGCGCTCGGGGAGGTGCGAACGTCGCGAATGCCGGCCTGGGACGGCGTGATGACCTCACCGCGCGCCCGTCGACGCTCCCATTCGCGCATGAGCTGCCGCCGCGCGATCCCAAAGAGGTAGGCCCGGAAGTCAGTGCGGACGCGGTCCCGGCCGGCGATGCAGGCTTCGAAGGTCTTCTGCGTGAGGTCTTCGGCGTCTCCGCCCGAGTGGGCGTTGCTGAGGTTCGCGTCGAAGAAGCGGTAGACGCTGACGAAGTGCCGTCGGAGCAGCTCGTCGCCGGCCTGGGTGTCGCCGCCGCGCCACGCGTCCAGCAGGTCCGGGTCCGAGGGTTGTGCCCCGTCGCTCACGACACCGTTCTAACACGTTTCGGTGGGTGGTCTGCGGGGGACGCCAGGGTGCCCCAACCTGGGTGCCCGGCGTACACTGGGTCTGCATGAAGAGGGTACTGCTGGTCCTGGGAGTCTTGGGCATCCTGGGCGTGATCCTTCTGGTGGTGGCCGTCATCGCCGACGACAAGATTCGTGGGGCAGCCGAGACCGAAGCCGCACGTCGTCTGCACAACGCCCTGCCGATCGAAGGGTCGCCGGTGGTCTCCATCGACAGCTTTCCGTTCGTGCCGCGGGTGCTGCTCGAGGGCAGCGTCGAGCGGCTCGTGGTGTCCATGCGCTCGCTGCAGTCGCAGGGCGTCGTCGTCGACGAGGCCAAGCTGACGGTCGATGGCCTGGTCCTCGACCGCGACCAGCTCCTCGAGGCGCGGACGCTCGAGGTCGTGGACATCCAGACCGCGCACATCGAGGCGTGGATGACCGCGGAGGCGCTCAGCGCGGTGGCGAAGATCCCCGTGACGATCGACGACGGTCGGGTCTCGGTCAGCTACGCCGGCCGGGTCTACACGGGGAGTGTCACGGTCTCCAAGCATGCCCTCGTCGTCATGGTCGAGGGCATGCCCCCCATCCTCAGCCCGCTGCCCTCGACCGACCTCATCCCCTGCGATCCGGTCCTGGACATCGACGGCGATCGGATTCACGTCGCGTGCTCGGTCGACGAGCTCCCGCCCGCGGTCGCAAGGGTCTTGTCGAAGCACTGACCCGCAGCAACGCAGGAGTCGGCCTGCTAGACCATGCCGGCGCGGCGCCGGAGGATCCACTCTCCGCCGAAGGACAGCAGCAGCAGCAGCGCACAGGCCCACCCGTTCCAAAGCGGCATGTCGCTGCGCCCATCGACCCGCATGTGGTCTGGGGCCGCGTCGTCGGGCTCGGCGGTGGGCAGGTCGCTCGGAAGGGTCTGCTGGGCAGCGGCGTCGATGAACTCGCCCTCGGTCCGCGCAGCGAGCCGCTGAAGTCGCTCGATCCCCGGGTCCGCGTCGACGCGCGCGAGCTCGCGTCCGGGCGGCTCGACGATGAACACGCGCCGCACCTCGTGCGCCCCCGCGTCGTCGTCCAGCTCGGCCGCGGCGGTGCTCGGCTCGGCGTCATCCAGCGTGCGCGAGGCCTGCGCAACGTAGGCGCCGACGGGCAGCGCCTCGAGGTCGGTCTTCGCGCGACCCTGTGTGTCGGTCGTCCAGCGGCCCTGTGCGAGCGGATCGTCGCCGGGGTCGTCGTTGGCGCTCGACAGAGGCGTCACGCGCCACTGAACCTCCACATCGGGTTCCGGAGCGTAGGCGGCGGAGAGCGCCCGGGCGCTCAAGGTCGCGGTCTCGCCGACCCGGTAGCGCGGCTTGTCGGTCTCCAGCGAGAGACGGCCCGAGGTGTCGTCGCGCAGCAGCCACCGGATCGCGCCGAGCCAGAGCAGATCGTAGGGGCGAGCACCATCGATCAGCGGCAGCCGGGGCGCGAATCCCATGCGCCAGGTCGAGCCGGTGGCCAGCATCATCACGCGACCCTTGCCGGGCTCGGACACCGCCAGCAGCGGTGCCGGGCTGCCATCGGGCGTGCGGACGGTCGGGTGCTGGAGCAGCATCGAGGCCCCCAGCCGCGAACCCCAGGGCGCCATCGGCATCACGTTGAAGGTGTCGAGCTCGGGCAGCGCGTCCCAGCCACGCTCGGCACCACCGGCACCATCGAGCCAGGCGGTGATCGGGTGGCGGCGGCCTGCGTCGGAGACCTCGGGTCGGTAGGGCCCCTGCTGATTGTCCGAGGGGGTGCGGGTGTCGACGGGGAGGATGGAGCTGATCGACCGCGGGGCGTAGCCGCCGTCGGAGAGCCCCAAGTCCCCGCCGATCATCACGAGGGCACCGCCGTCGAGCACGTACTGCGCGATGTTGTCGACGTAGCCTCCGACGTGGTGCTGCACGGCGTCGAAGTTGTGCAGCACCACGAGATCGAAGGAGCCCAGCTGCTCTTCGAACAGCTCGTCGGTGGGGAAGGGGATCAGCGACAGCGGAGCGGTCGTGTCCTCGCGCGCGATGTCGTCGAAGCCCCGCAGGATGTAGTAGCTGAGCAGCTCGACGTTGGGATCGCGACGCAGCAGCACGCGAAGGGCACGAACGTCCCAGTCCGGACGTCCGGCGACGTGCAGCACCCGCACCTTGTCGCGCAGGACCTTCTGCACGAAGGCTTGGCTGTTGTTGTCGGTCGTCGCTTCTCCGTCCAAGGGCGCGACGGCGACCTGGTAGACGAACTGGCCGATGCGGTCGGGGGCGACTTCGAAGCTCACCTCATGGGGGACACCGTCGTCTCGCAAGACGATCGGACGCTCGTAGACGACCTCTCCATCCCGGCGCAGGGTGACGGTCGTGCTGCGCCCCTCGAGGCCGTGGGCGACGATCGTCGCGTCGATCTCGGTGACGTTCTCCACGAACGCGAACTCTCCGGCGCGCACGCCGGCCACGGACGCGTCGCGGATCTGCGGCGCACCCACGCTGACGGTCGTGACCGGGACGCCCAGCGCATCGGCCACCGACATCACGTGCTGGTCGGTCGAACGATCGGGCGCGACGAGGCCATCGGAGAGGACGACCACGCCGACGACCGGCACGCGCTGGGTGGGGTCCGCCTCGCCGAGCTCGGACAGCGCCGCGGCGAGATCGCTGCCCGCTCCGGTGGGGTTGCCCGCCAGCGTTTGTGCGATGGCGGCGGGAAGGGGTGTCGTGGTGAGGTCGAAGCCGCGCACGTCGACGAGCAGACCGTCGCGGGCCCACGCCGCGCGGGCGTCGGCGCTGCGGGACCACACCGCCTCGAGCCGGGCTTGGCGGCGCTGCGTGTCTTCGGCGTCCCCGGTGCCCTCGGGAGCGTCGGCGAGGGCCATGCTGGCCGAGCGGTCGACGAGCACGACGACGCGTCGCCCCAGGGGGCTGACCTGCTCGATCCGCAGCGTCAGCTCGAACGCGATGCCCACCACGGCCGCGATCGAGAGCAAGCGCAGCACGAGCAGACCGACGGCGCGGCGCCGCGTCGTTCCCAGCGGCGGGTTGCGGAACGAGCGTACGCCCTCGACCGTGGCCAAGCTGGCGCCGATCACCACCAGCGCGATCGCCCACAGGGGGGGGGTGAATCCTGCTGCAAACGACCAGCGCTGCGCGCCTTCAAGCCAAGGAGTCATCGTGATTCTCGCAGAGCGCTACTTCCACCGCCGCGATCGCAGCAGCGTCTCGACGTGGGCGCGGTCGGCCTTGTAGTCGGTGCAGGTCGCGTACAGCAGGATGTTGACGCCCAAGCGCATCGCCCACTCGCGCTGGTCGGCTCCCCCGGGGGTGCATGGGTACGCCGCGAGGCCGGTCTGGGTCTCGGCCAAGGCGCCGCCGAGATCGTTGCGGGTCAGCATCACCTTCAGTCGGCCTTCCTCTTGGACGGCCAGCAGGCTGTCGTGGACCTGGGTGCGGCCCCAGGGAAAGTCGACCAGGTAGAAGCTGCGAAAGACGACGTGCTCGCTCGAGACCGGGGCGAGCTCCGAGCCGGGCATGATGCGCCCGAGCAGCTCGCGGACCGAGCGCGTGAACGCGAGGTCGGCCCCGCCGTCGGCGGCGTCGAACAGGATCAGGCCCCCCAGGTCGATGAAGCGACGCAGGTTGAACTCGGCGTCGTCGTCCAGGCGCGGCAGCGACCCTTCGCCGGCGATGTACAAGAACGGGGTCTCGAACAGGGCGCGCTCGACGGGTCCGACGGTGGTGGGCTCGGAGACGGGCTCGAGGCGGGTGCGCAGCCGAAGCTCCCGCGCCAGGACCCGCATCGCGCCGGGGCGTGGAGACCAGTTGCCCGAGTACCGCAGCTGCGGCAGATCGAGGCGGATCGGATCCCCGGTCGGCGGCGCCCATCCGCCGAATCCGCCCGCAGGCTGGGGCGGCGGGGCGGCGAGGACGGCGTCTCGTGCCGGGTCGGGGATCTGCAGATCCAGGCCCGCCCGCGCGCGCACGGCCGGGGCTCCCCGCGCGCCCAGGGCACAAAGCGGGGCAGCGGCCAGGCTTCGAAGAAGCCCGCGGCGGGTCGTGCTCGGCGGTCGCATGCGGATCGGGTATCTCGTATTCTGCCCACCTTCGCCCCGCGGCGCACCCCGTACGCCCGCGCGGCCCCAGAACGTGGGCCCATGAGCATCCTGGAAGTCCAAGACCTGCGCAAGACGTTCACGCGAGGCCTGTCCCGCCGCAAGACGGAGGCCGTACGCGGTATCTCGTTCTCGGTCGATCCGGGGCAGGTCTTCGGGTTCCTCGGGCCCAACGGCGCCGGAAAGACCACGACGATCAAGATTCTGATGGGGCTGATCTTTCCGACCGCGGGCCGAGCGTCGGTGCTCGGCGCGCCGGCGGGCGACCGTGAGGCGAAGGCCAAGCTCGGGTATCTGCCCGAGAACCCCTACTTCTACGACTACCTCAGCGCCTCGGAGCTGCTCGACATGGTGGGACGCCTGCACGGGCTCGCGGCGCCGGAGCGTCGCCGGCGGGTGGGGGAGCTCGTGGAGCGGGTCGGCCTGACGCACGCGGGCAAGCGACCGCTACGCTCGTTCTCCAAGGGCATGCTTCAGCGCGCCGGGCTGGCCCAAGCGCTCATGGGGGACCCCGAGCTGGTCGTGCTCGACGAGCCGATGTCGGGGCTGGACCCTCTGGGCAGGAAGGAGGTCCGCGACCTCATCTTCGAGCTTCGCGATCGCGGCAAGACCGTGTTCTTCAGCACGCACATCCTCGCCGACGCCTCGATGCTGTGCGACCGCGTCGGCATCCTCGTTCGCGGGGAGCTGCGCGACGTCGGCCCGCTCGGAAAGCTGCTCAGCCCCAAGGTGCACAGCGTCGACGTCGTGTGGCACCTCCCGGCCCAGGACGGTGCCGGCGTGCGGACGATGCTCCGCGAACGAGCCGGCGAGCACGAGACCACCAGCGAGGGCGAGGTCATGCGGACCGGCGATCCCGCGGCCGCCGAGGCCTTCGTCGCCGCGGTCGTGCGCAGCGGCGGCACGATCGTCTCGGTGCACCGGCATCGCCAGAGCCTCGAGGCGTTGTTCGTCTCCGAGGCGCAGACCGCCGAGGCTCGGGGGGTCGCGTGAGCGTGAGCGGTGTGGTGCCGTCCGTGGGCCGGGTGTGGGCTGTGGGGCTCAACACCTTTCGAGAGGCGATGCGCAACCGGGTGCTCGCGGTCCTGGTGCTGTTTGCGGTGGGGTTGATGGCGTTCTCCCTCGTGCTCGGCGAGCTCTCCTTGCACGAGGAGGTGCGCGTGATCAAGGACCTCGGGCTGGCCGGGATCAGCCTGGTGGGGATTCTGATCTCCTTGTTCCTGGGCGTGAACCTGCTGAGCAAGGAACTCGACCGCAAGACGGTCTTCTTCGTGATCCCCAAGCCCCTTCATCGATGGGAGTTCTTGTTCGGCAAGTTCGTCGGCCTCTCGGTGACGCTGGCCCTGCTCACGGGGCTGATGGCTGCCCTGCTCGCCGGCTTCGTGGTGAGCAAGGGCGGGACGCACGGCGTCGCGATGGTGCGGGCAGAGGTGCTGGTGCTGCTCGAGCTGCTGCTGCTGACCACGGTCGCGATGCTCTTCAGTGCGTTCAGTTCGCCCTATCTGTCCGCGATGTTCACGGGCGCGCTGTGGATCATCGGCCGCAACACGGCGGAGCTGGCAGCGTTTGCGGGCGGCAAGCTCGAGGGCTCCCCGCTGGGGTCTGCGCTGGAGGTCGTCGCATCCATCGTCCCGGACTTCCACGTGTTCTACATCTCCGGCGGCAACCTCGAGGGCGGCATCGTCTCGATTCACGAGGGCTTCGTCAGCTGGTCCTACGTGGCTCACGCGGCCGCCTACGCAGGCCTGTACGGCGGGACGTGCCTGCTGCTGGCGATGGCGCTGTTCGCCCGACGAGACTTCACGTGACCTCCGCACCCTCCGAGCCCACCCAGCCCAAGCCGTCGCTCGCCCACGTGCGCAGGGGCGTCCTGGGCGCAGCCGCGTTCGGGCTGCTCGTCCTGACGCCGGTGAGCGTGCGGGTGTGGCTGGAGGGGCGTGCTGCGCTCGCGCAGGCGCAGGACACCGAGGACCTCGATCTGAGGATCGAGCGTCTCGGACACGCAGCCCGCTGGCGGATGCCGGTGGCCACGCACGACGAGCGGGCCCTCGATGCGTTGGTCGCCGTTGGAACGTCCGCCGCGGATCCCGAGGTGTCGCTGGCGGCGTACCGCGAGGCTCGACGTGCCCTGCTGAGCACGCGGGCCTGGGGCGTGTCCGATCCATCGCGCTTTGCGATGCTCAACGAGCGCATCGCCGCCGCGATGGCCGATCGCGAGGAGGCCGACGAGACCGACGTCGGGGGGCAGGGCGACCCCTACGCCTATCACCTCCAGCTGCTGCAGGTGATCCCCGGCCCTGACCCGGTCCGGGCCGGAGGCGCCGCGTGGGCCTTCGTCGGCTGGCTCGCTGCGATGGTCGGGTTCGTGGGCCGAGGCCTCGACGACAAGGGCCGGCTGCGGGCCAAGCCGGCCGCGCGGTGGGGCGTCGCCGCCATGCTGCTCCTGGTGAGCTGGACCGTGCTGCTCGCGACGGCCTGAGCCGCGGCTCAGCCCGGGGGGACGAAGTTGTTGCAGGCCTCTTCGATGACGCCCGTGGCCTCGCTGAAGATCTGCCCGAAGTCGCCGTTGATGCAGCCTTGGAAGCCGTTGTCGCCAAACAGCTCGGTGAAGGTCTGAATGTCGGCGGGGTTGAAGAAGACGTCCGGCGGCGGGCAGGTTCCGCCGTTGATGTGGCTGAGCGTCAAGACGACGACGTTCTCGGGAATGCCGAGCTTTGCGGCGATGACGGTGTCGTACCAGGTCTGCGCCGAGCCCGAGGAGCCGTCGGACTCGGGGTCGCCAGGGCCATCCCACTCGTCGGTGATGATGACGATGACCAGCAGGGCGTCGTCGCGCAGGAACCCGTCGTTACACTCCCCGGGCCCGGCGATGTCACCGCGCACTGCCGCCTCCATCGCGTTCATCGGGCGCTCGATACCACTGCCGGAGGTGCCCACCTGAGCCGCGCACGCGAACTCGCTGGCCAAGTCGTCCTGCTCTGTCATGTAGTTGCTGCCGTTGAAGTAGGGCCCGCACAGCTGGTTGCTCGACGCGTTGCCGCCGGTCTTGCTGACCAGGCCTCCGAGCGTCTGGCACGCGGGGATGTTGCCCGAGTACACGTCGGTCGTGACCACGCCGACGTGGTACTCGTCGACGCTCTCCAGCGTCGACTGGATCCCGTTGATGAAGTTGGGGAAGTTGGAGACGAGGTTGGCCTGGTCGTCCTCCATCGAGCCCGAGTTGTCGACGACGAACAGGAAGTCGACCTTGGTGCAGCCCTCTTCGATGTCCTGATTCACGTCGGGTTGCACCCCCAGGTCGAACTTGGGGTCCTCGGCGGTGTCGGTCTGGGCGCCGGTGCTCACGCCGGTGGCCGAGGGGTCGCTCGCCGAGGTGTCGGGATCGTCGGCTTTGGTCGTTGCGTCGGTGTCGGTCGCGGACCCGGTGAACGAGCCGATGGAGGTCTCGACGGTCTCGGCCGAGTCTCGACCAGCCTCGGCGGACGGACATGCGCCCGCAAGGAGTGGAAGTGCACCGACGATCCAACGACACGAACTCAACCGCATGGTGCCCATCATGCCACAGCTGTTTGCGCGAGGAGCGTCGACGTGCGGGGTGATACGGTGAACCCATGGCGTCGACGAAGGCGGTCGGAATGGTGCTCGGTGGCGGGGAACTCCGCCACAAGGACACCGGGAAAACCCGGTTCCTCCTGGGGCGCGTCGACCTGGATACGGCGGTGCCGACGGCTGACGAGATCGAGCTGACGTTCCTGGCTCATGGCATCACGCCGCATCCCACGCGCCGCCGCGAGGTGGTCCTGTTCGAAAAGCACGGCCCGGGGTGCAGCGTCGTCGATCTCGAGGTGGGACGCGTCGTCGAGACGATCCGATGTGGGTCCGGTCGGCAGTTCTACGGACATGGTGCGTTCTCCGCCGATGGCAGCGTCCTGTACTGCACCGAGACGGACGTGGAGGACGGCCGCAGGGGCTACATCACGGTCCGGGATGGACGCACCTTCGAGACGCTCGGAGACTTTCCCTCGCACGGACTCGCGCCGCACGACTGCGCGTTCGCGGCCGATGGCACCACCTTGGTCATCGCCAATGGAGGATCGGGGGCGGGACGAGACGACGACGTGCCCTCGGTCGCGTTCGTCGACGTCCGCGACGGCTCGTTGCTGGAGGCGATGCCGGTGCCCTCCGCGCAGCTCAACGCCGGGCATCTGGACCTGACCGAGGCCGGGGATCTGGCGCTCGTCAGCGCCCCCCGGGATGGCTACGACCCAACCCGCGCGTGCGGCGGGGTCAGCGTGCGGTCGGAAGGCGGGGCGCTGCGCACGATGGCCGGCCCACCGGAGATCACCGCGGCCCTGATCGGCGAGACCCTCAGCGTGGCGATTCATCCGGGCACGCGCGTCGCCGCCGCGACCACGCCCTTGGCGAACCTCGTCACGTTTTGGCATCTCGATCGCGGAGAGCTCGTCCACAAGCTTCGCGTGCCCAACCCGCGAGGCATCGCGCTGTCCCGGTCGGGCGAGGAGTTCTTGATCAACTTCGGCGCCCCGCCTCGGGTCGCGCGCGTGGACGCCAAATCCCTGCAGCCGGTGGAGGCCCCGGGCAATCGGCGGGGCTACCTGTCGATGGTGACCGGGTCACACATCTACGTGGACCGAGGGTCGGACAGCGCGGCTTCGTAGACGTCCGCGTAGCCCGCCGCGGCGTGGTCCCAATCGAAGCTCTGGGCCATCGCGTGTCGCTGCAGTGCCGACCAATGCGGCCGCTGGGCGAAGGCATGCAGGGCGCGCAGCAGGGCGCGAGCCACGGCGCCGGCATCGATGTCTTCGAAGGTGAAGCCGCAGCCACCGAGGGTGACGTCGGTGACGGTGTCGGCGAGTCCGCCGGTGTAGCGAACGACCGGGATGGCCCCGTAGCGCATGGCGTACATCTGGGTCAGCCCGCACGGCTCGAAGCGGGAGGGAACGGTGATGATGTCGGCGCCGGCGTAGATCCGGTGCGAGAGCGCCTCGTCGTAGCCCACGAATACGCCGAACCTGCTGGGGTGCGCGCGGGCGAGCTCGCGCAGGGCCGCTTCGAGCGGTGCCTCGCCCGAGCCCAGGACCACCACCTGAACGTCGGTCTGGAGCACGCGGTCCATCGCGCCCACGAACAGGTCGATCCCCTTTTGGTCCGAGAGCCGGCTGACCAGTCCGATGACCGGCACGGTCTCGTCCTCGCTCAGGGCGAACGCTCGCTGCAGGGCTCGCTTGTTCGCGGTCCGCTGCACGAGGGTCTCGGCGCTGAATCGCCGCGCCAGCGCAGGGTCGGTGCTGGGGTCCCAGGCCTGGGTGTCGATGCCATTGAGCAGCCCGTGCAGGCGGTTGGCGCGGGTGGTGAGCAGGCCGTGCAGCCCCTCTCCGCCCATCGGGGTCTGAATCTCTCGCGCGTAGGTGGGGCTGACCGTGGTGATCCGGTCGGCGTAGACCAGGCCGGCCTTGAGAAAGGAGGCGGTCCCGTAGCACTCGACGCCCTCGACGCTGTAGGAGGCGCTCGGAAGGCCGAGCGCGGGAAGGATGCTCGGCGGGTAGCGGCCCTGGAAGCGAAGGTTGTGGATGGTGACGACCGTGCCCGGGCGCGCGCCGCCCCACCAGTGCAGCGCGGCTGGGGCGAGCGAGGCCTGCCAGTCGTGGGCGTGCACGATGTCCGGGGCCCAGCCCAGTGCGGCGCCGGCGGTCGACAGCAGCGCGGCGGCGCGGCCCAGCAGCGCGAACCGCTGCGCGTTGTCGGAATGCTCGTGCCCCTTTGCGTCGAGGTAGGGGCCTCCGTCGCGGTCGTACAGCGCCGGCGCATCGACCAGCCACGCCGTGACCTCCGTGCCGGGCAGCCGGCCCTCCAGCAGGCGGGCCGGGCCCGTGCCCAGCAGGTCGCCCAAGGTGTGGCGCACGGTGGCGTCCGCCTGCTCCGCGCACCCGGGGTACGCGGGCAGCAGCACCCGCACATCGTCCCCCCGCCGGACCTGGGCGGCGGACAGCCCCGCCGTCACATCGGCCAAGCCGCCGGTTTTTGCCAGGCCGGTGGCTTCCGAGGCGACATGCAGGATTTGCATCCCGGCACGCTACCAGAAGACCATCAGTGACGTTGCCGTCACCCACGCGGTCCGAGCTTCGTGGCACAAACACCCCCGTGACTGCTGGAGACGCTCGAGATGCATCCCGGATGACGTTGGCCGTCGTGCTCGCCGGAGGCCGCGGGGCGCGGCTGCAAGCGCTGACCGAGAACGAGGCGAAGCCGAGCATGCCCTTCGGGGGCAAGTTCCGGGTGGTCGACTTCCCGCTGTCCAACTGCATCAACTCGGGCATCCGCAAGGTCGCGGTGGTGACCCAGTACCGGGCGCACACCCTCATCCGGCACATCCAGCGCGGGTGGAACTTCCTGCGCGGCGAGCTCGGGGAGTTCGTCGAGCTGTGGCCTGCGCAGCAGCAGACCGAGGCCGGCAGTTGGTACCTGGGCACGGCGGATGCGGTCTATCAGAACCTGCAGGTCATCCGGCAGCACGGACCTCGCTACGTGTTGATTCTCGCCGGCGATCACGTCTACCGGCAGGACTACAGCCGCCTCATCCGGGCCCACATCGACTCTGGCGCCGAGGTCACCGTGTCGTGCGTCGAGGTGCCCCGCAGCGAAGCCACCGCCTTTGGCTGCGTGGACGCCAACGACGACGGCGAGATCGTCGGATTCGTCGAGAAGCCGTCCCGACCGCCCTCCGTCCCCGGCCGCGAGGGGCTGTCGTACGCATCGATGGGCATCTACGTCTTCGACATCGACGTCCTGCTCGAGACGCTCGAGCGCGACGCGAGCAACGAGCGGTCGTCCCACGACTTCGGCCACGACATCGTGCCCTCGCTGGTCGGCCACCGGCGGCTGTATGCGCATCCCTTCAGCGAGAGCTGCGTCCTGTCCCATGGGGCCACGGAGCCCTACTGGCGGGACGTGGGCACGCTCGATGCGTTTTGGGAGGCCAACATGGAGCTGACGTCGGTCACGCCCATGCTCGACCTCTACGACGCGCGCTGGCCGATCTGGACGTACCACGAGCAGCGACCGTGCGCGAAGTTCGTCTTCGACGACAAGGACCGTCGCGGCTTCGCGGTCGACTCCCTCGTGTCGGCGGGCTGCGTCGTCTCCGGCGGCGCGATCCGAAGCTCCATCCTCTTCACGGACACACGCGTGAACTCCTACAGCCAGGTCACCGGCTGCCTGGTGCTCCCGCACTGCAACATCGGACGCCACGCTCGCCTGACCCGTACGATCGTCGGCAGCGACTGCCACATTCCCGAGGGGCTCGTGGTGGGCGAGGATCTTCGCGACGATCAAGCCCGTTTTCACCGGACTCCTGGCGGGATCACGCTCGTGACGCGCGAGATGCTCGCCAAGCTCCGCTGATCGCGGACGCTCGAAATCATTGGGAAATCGAGGTTCGCCGCGCGCGCGGAAGCGGGCGACACAGAAACGTTACACGGTTGTTGGGGTCTTGTTTCCCCCGCGGCGCGCCAGTGCCCTCTGCGCTCGCTACGGTCCTCGCGGATCGACTCTACCGCGATGCCGAACCAGCCAGGCCATTCGACCCTGATGCGTCAGATCCCCGAGGTCATTGCTCGGGAGCGCACGTTCCTGATCGTGCTGTTGGCTGGATTCGTGGTCTGTGCCGCCACCTACAGGACGCCGCACATCGCCGCCTGGGTCGGCTTCGCGTTCGCCGGCTACTCCGCGATCGCCAACGACAGCATTCAGACCATCGGCACCTTCATCACCTCGAACCGGCACAAGGCGTGGTGGGTGTTGTGGCTGTTCATGGGAGGCATCTTCCTGCTGACGGCGACGTACAGCTTCATCACCTTCGAGGGTGACGTCAGCTATCAGCGCTTGGCGTCCAAGGGGTTCGAGACGGCGCCGACCGAGTTCTCCTACCTGCAGATTGCGGCCCCCTTGTTCCTGCTGGTGCTCACCCGGCTGCGCATGCCGGTGAGCACCACGTTCTTGTTGCTCACCAGCTTCGCAACCGACGTGGGCAGCGTGGGCAAGGTGCTCAGCAAGAGTCTGACCGGCTACGTCCTGGCCTTCGGCGTGGCGATGGTGGTGTGGATGCTGGCCTCCCGCGCGATCGATCGCTGGATGACCGGAGAGCCGCACCGCGCGTGGCGGGTGGGGCAGTGGGTCACCTCGGGCATCCTGTGGTCGGTGTGGCTGCAGCAGGACGCCGCCAACATCGCGGTCTACCTGCCTCGCAGCCTGAGCATCCCCGAGTTCCTGATCTTCGCCGGCGGCATCTTCTTGGGCCTGGGACTGCTGTTCCGCATGGGTGGCGAGAAGGTGCAGGAGATCGTCGACGAGAAGTCGGGCGTCGTCGACGTTCGCGCCGCGACGCTCATCGACTTCGTCTACGCGCTGATCCTCTACTACTTCAAGTTCGTCTCGAACGTGCCCATGAGCACCACGTGGGTGTTCCTCGGACTCCTCGGCGGGCGGGAGCTCGCGATGGCGCTGCGCGGCGCGTCCGAGCATCGCTGGACCGTTGCCGCAAAGATGATCGGCCGCGACGTCCTGTTCGCTGGGTTCGGGCTCCTGGTGTCGATCGTGCTCGCCGCCGCGGTGAACGACCCGTTCCGCGACGAAGTGCTCGCCGTCCTCGGGCTGTAGCCGATCAGCCGCGCTTACGCGGACGGCGCTTGACGGCGACCGTCGCGGTGAAGCCGATCCCTGCGCTCCCGAGGCCTGCTCGCCGAAGGGCACGGCCCTCGTCCATGCCGTGACTTCCTGCTCGACTACGGGCGCAGCCGAATCCTCAGCGCCCGGCCCAGACCGCGAAAGACCTCGCGCCACTGCACGGCCGCCTCGTCGCCCGCGTCGGCGTCGGCCGCGTAGGCGGGATAGACCGTTTGCGAGAGCCGGTAGAAGCGGTTCTGCGGGATCGAGAGGTCCACGTCGAACGGATCGGTCTTGGCGAGGTCGACCAGGACGCGCACCCGGCGGAGTCGGCTGATGCGGTCGGGGGCTTCGACCCACCGGGCGGTCGCGGATTCGAGGGTCCGCTGCAGGGTGAAGTTGAGGCTGGTCCGGTGCAGGTCGACGCGCAGCGCCTCGGCCTCGCCCATCAGCTCTCGTATCCTCTCTGCGTCGAGTTCGCGGGCGCCCAAAGCGGAGCGAAGCATGGTGTTGAGGACGAAGCTCGCCAGCCCCTTGAGCGGGTTGGGCAGCGGGACTTCGAGCGTGGCGAGGTAGCGCAGGAGCGGGGAGTGTTGGCTGTACAGGCGGGCGCTGACCTCCTGGGCGTCGTTCGTGGCGCTGTCGACGACCAGCTCCAGCACGCGCTGCTGCTCGTCTCGAAACAGGGAGCGCATCGAGTACTTGAGCTCGCCGAAGTGGGCGTCGAGCAAGCGCAGGACCTCGGGCATGTCGGCGCTGCGAAACGCTCGCATGACGTCATGGGTCATCGCGTCGTACTCGGGGGCGCCGCGAAAGGCCCGGACGCCGCCGCTCATGTTGTGGTCTCCCAGATGGATGAAGCCGAAGCTCAGCTCGTCCGCTTCGCGGGTCACCTGCGAGACCACGGCCACCTTGCCGAGCACGAGGCGGCTGCGCCCGAGGACCGAGGTCCGGTAGTCGAGCTGCTCGACCGCGTACGCGTAGACCTCGGCGCGCGGCTTGTAGGAGGTGAACAGGGAGCTGACCGCGTAGTGGGCGACCAGTCGCGGCAGGTCGACCGTCATCGGCGCTGCGTGGCGCTCGTAGAGTACGCGCGCGTCGCCTTGCTCGCTGAGGTTGGACGTGGCTTGGGCCAAGCGCTCCACGAAGGGCTGCTCGAGCGCGACGTCGGAGACCTCCTGCGCGAGCTGGATCGAGCGGGCTGCGTAGCGAATGATCTGGGTGGTCTCGATCCCCGAGACGTCGTCGAAGAACCAGCCGCAGCTGGTGTACATCAGCATCGCGTGCCGCTGCATCTCGAGCAGCCTCAGCGCTTCGATGCGCTGCGGCTCGGTGAGCTTGCCGACGGCGTGTCGCTCGAAGAAGGCCGAGGTGGCGGCGTCGGTTCGCTCGAGGATCAGCGCCACGTAGTCGTCCCGCGCGGCCCAAGGATCCCGGAGCAGCGTCGCGGCGCGCCGGTCGTAGAGGGCGGCGAGGCGGTCGGCCAGCCAGTCGAGCGCCTCTCGCAGCGGTGCCCGCCACGCCTGGTTCCAGCCTCTGTTCGACCCGGTGTTGCAGCCGCAGTCGCTACGCCAGCGCTCGATGCCGTGCGCGCAGCTCCACGAGGTGCGTTCGAGGATCTGGGCTTCGAAGGTCGGAGGATGCTGCTCCAGGAACGCGCCGTAGTTGGTCAGCGTCACCTCGGAGTCCTGCTCGAAGCGCCGCAGCGCGTATGCGAGGGCCATGTCTCCGTGCCGATGGTGGTGTCCGTAGGTCTCACCGTCGGTGGCGATGTGGACCAGCTGGGGCCCGTCTTCGCTGGCGAACGCGCCCATCAGTCGGTCTGCGAATCGGTCTCCGCTGTCGAGCAGGTGCTCGAACGCGACGCCTTGGGACACGGGGCCGTCATAGAAGAACAGCGTGATCGAACGCCCCGAGGGCAGCACGCAGCGGTAGGGGCGGCGGGGGTCGACGCGTCCGCCGGAGACATCGACCCAGTCACCGCCCGCCGCCCGCACGCGTGCGGCTTGATGGGGCGCCAAGAGGGCGAAGCCGATGCCGTGTTCGGCCAGCGCTTCGAGCGTGGGCGTGTCGACCGCGGTCTCGGGGAGCCACATGCCCGCGGGCGCGTGGCCAAAGCGGTGCGCGTAGTCGGCGATGCCCCAGCGGATCTGCGTGCGGCGGTCGGCCTCGCTGCACAGGGGCAGGATCGAGTGGTTGTAGGCTTGCGCCAAGGCCGAGCTGTGGCCGCCGTAGCGGACTCGACTCGCCTTCTCGGCGGCCAGGATCGCGGCGTAGGCCTGCGGTGTCTCGCGCTCCATCCAGGCCAGCAGGGTTGGGCCGAAGTTGAAGCTGATGCGCTCGTAGTTGCTGACGATGCGCTCGATGAACCCTTCGTCGTCCAGGATGCGGGCCCAGGCGTTGGGCCCGTAGCACTCGGCGGTGATGCGCTCGTTCCAGTCGTGGAACGGCTCGGCCGACTCCTGCTGCTCGACGGTCTCCAGCCACGGGTTCTCTCGGGGCGGCTGGTAGAAGTGTCCGTGAATACAGATGTAGCGCTGGCTCATGCGACTCCTTCGGGGGCGAGGAAGAGGACCGACAGCGGCGGCAGACACAGCTGCAGCTGGTGCGGGTGGCCGTGGGCGCCGACATCGTGCGCGTGGACCCGGCCTGCGTTGCCCAGACCGCTGCCGCCGTACTCCGCCGCGTCCGAGTTCGCGAGCTCTCGCCACCAGCCTCCGCGCGGCACCCCGACGCCGTAGCCGTGCCGAGGCACCGGCGTGAAGTTGCAGGCGACGAGCACCGGGCGGCCGTCCTTGGCGAAGCGCAAGAAGGTGTACACGCTCGCCTCCGCGTCGGCGATGTCGACCCAGGCGAAGCCCCGCGGATCGCAGTCGCACTCGTGCAGGGCCGGCACGTCCCGATGCAGGCGGTTGAGGTCCGCGACCCAGCGCTGCACGCCGGCGTGCTTGGGGTCTGCCAGCAGGTGCCAGTCGAGGCTTCGCTCGTGGTCCCACTCGCGTGCCTGGCCAAACTCGCAGCCCATGAACAGCAGCTTCTTGCCCGGCTGCCCGTACATGTACCCGTACAGCGCGCGAAGGTTGGCGAAGCGCTGCCAGTCGTCGCCGGGCATCCGGGTGAGGATCGACCCCTTGCCGTGCACCACCTCGTCGTGGGACAGCGGCAGCACGAAGTTCTCACCGAATGCGTACAGCATGCGGAAGGTGAGCTCGTTGTGGTGGTGGCGGCGGTGGATCGGCTCTCGACCGAAGTAGGTGAGCGTGTCGTGCATCCACCCCATGTCCCACTTGAAGCCGAAGCCCAACCCGCCCACGTGCGCGGGCCGCGAGACCATCGGCCACGAGGTCGATTCCTCGGCCGTGGTCTGAACGCCCGGGCACTCGCGGTAGACGGCCTCGTTGATCTGTCGCAGCGCGTCGATGGCTCCCAGGTTCTCACGTCCGCCAAAGCGATTGGGCACCCACTGCCCGTCCTCGCGGCTGTAGTCCAGGTAGAGCATCGAGGCCACGGCATCGACCCGCAGGCCGTCCGCGTGGAACGCCTCGCACCAGTAGCGCGCGCTGCTCTGCAGGAACGCGCGGACCTCGTGGCGGTCGTAGTTGAAGATCGCGGACTTCCAGTCGGGGTGGAACCCCTGCTTGGGGTCGGCGTGTTCGAAGAGGTGCGTCCCATCGAACTGTGCCAACGCGTGGGCGTCGGTGGGGAAGTGTGAGGGGACCCAGTCGAGCAGGACCCCGATTCCCGCGGCGTGCAGGGCATCGACCATCGCCTTGAACTCGCGGGGCGATCCGTAGCGGGCCGTGGGCGCGAAGTAGCCGGTCGTTTGATAGCCCCACGAACCGTAGAAGGGGTGCTCCATCACCGGCATCAGCTCGACGTGGGTGAAGCCCATCTGCGTGACGTAGGCGGCGAGCTGCTCGCCGAGCTCCCGGTAGGTGAGCCACCGGCCTCCGTCCTCGGGCACGCGTCGCCACGAGCCCAGGTGCACCTCGTAGATCGACATGGGCCCATCGTGCGCGCCATGCTCGGCGCGGCGCTGCATCCAGGCGTCGTCGCCCCACTGGTACTGGCCGTGGCTGACGACCGAGGCGGTTCGCGGTGGCTGCTCGGCCGCAAAGGCGAAGGGGTCGGCGCGGTCCGATCCGCCGTGCGCCGTGGCGACGTGCAGCTTGTAGAGGTCGCCGGGCCCGACGCCGACGATGAAGCCCTCCCAGATCCCGGAGCTCCCGCGCGCCCGCAGGGGTGCGCGCTGACGGTCCCAGTCGTTGAAGTCCCCGATCACCGAGACGCTGGTGGCCGAGGGCGCCCACAGGGCGAAGTAGGTGCCGCGCAGCCCGTCGTGCTCCATGGCGTGCGCGCCGAGCTTTCTGTCCATGTGGGCGTGCGTGCCCTCGTTCCACAAGTAGAGGTCGTCCTCCTCGAGGAGGGTGAGGTCGTGGCGCACCTCGCCTCGGCAGGTGGCCTCCGCACGGGCGCGCGCGAGCGCGTGCAGCGGTCCGGTGATGGCCGGATCACCGGTCCACGCCTCGAGCTCGAACCGGGCCCGGTTCTTCCAGTTGGCATGCTCGCGCCAGGTGCCTGGGACGTTCTGGGCGTGGATCTCTCCCCAGAGGTCCTCGAGGTTGACCAAGACGTCGTGCGCGTCGCTGCGGCCCAGGTGCGCGAGCAGGGACGCCATGGCCTCGGTCGCCTCCGCGTCGGGTCGCAGTCCGGTACGCCGGCCCAGGTACGCTCCGAGGGCGCGCCGCTGCTGCGCCCGCTGCTCCGCCATGCGCTGGTGCTCGGAGGCGTCGATGAACCCGAGGTCCTGCTGGGTCTGCAGGTCCGCCCCGGTCCAGTACGCGGCAAAGGGCGGCATGTCGTGGGTGTTGAGCGACGCCATGTCGCCGTCGTGCGCGGCGGGCAGGGCCGCGACGGGGTCGGGACGAGCCTGGTACTGCACGACGTGCATGCCGCTGACGCCGTGGGCAGCCATCGCGTGCTGGACCTCGTCGGGGACCGTGCCGAGGTTCTCCCCGATCAACACCGTCCCGCTGCGGTGGGACTCCAGCGACAGCAGCGCATAGAGCTCGTCGGCGGGGTAGCGCAGGTACATGCCCTCGGATGCGGGGGCGTGCGAGGGGATCACGAACAGCCGATGCAGACCCATGACGTGGTCGATGCGCAGCACGCCGGCGTAGCGCAGATGGTTCTGCAGGACGGAGATGAGATAGCGGTAGTGGTCCTGACGCTGTCGCTGCGGGTGCAGCGGCGGAAACGCCCAGTTCTGGCCGCCGGAGAACAACGCGTCGGGCGGGGCTCCGGTCGACAGGCCCCGGACGAAGGCGTCCGCGTGCGCCCAGGTGTCGTAGCCATCGCCGTGCACGCCCACGGGCAGGTCGAGATACAGCCCGGATCCGGCGGTGCGCGCGTGCGCGGAGAGGTCTTGCAGCTGGGCGTGGGCGGCCCACTGCACGTACGCGTGGAAGCGATACGTGGCCGGGTCGCCGCTTCCCGAGGGCAGGGGTCCTTCGCGCAGGGCCTGTGGCCACTCGTGCCAGGAGCGGCCCTGTGCGTGCAGCGTGCTCCGGAAGCGCGCGTAGGCGTCCAGCTCGGGTCGTTCACGCAAGAAGGCTTCGAGGCTCCGGCGGCGGGGTCCGGACCAACACGCCTCCGCCATCGGTTCGAGCGCGCGGCGCTTGAGGGCCATCGCCCCGGCATGATCGGCGTGGTCGGCCGCGCGTAGCGCCTTCCGGGCCGCGCTCGCGGCGACGTCGGTGAAGGCGGCCCTGGCCTCGCGACTCGCCGCGTACTCCGGCAACGCCTCCACGTCGAGGTAGAGCTCGTTCCAGGCCAAGCGAGAGATGGGCGCGTAGGGGCTGGGCTCGAAGGGCTCGTCCAGGAACGTCGCGAGCAGCGGCAGCGTCCCGACCATGTTGCCGCCGGCCTCGTGAACCCAGTCCGTGAGCGCTCGAAGATCGGTGAAGTCCCCAACGCCGTGGTCCCGGGCGCTGCGCAGGGCGTACAGCGGAATGAAGAGGCCCCAGCCCCGGCGATCGTCGTGGGTGTAGACGCGCCGAGGCGCGCTGACGAGCAGCGAGGGCTGCTCGCCTGAGGGGGGGCCTTGCAGGCGAAGCTCGTAGTGATCCGGCGGCAGCGGACCGGGCAGGGGAAGGCTGCGGCGGACGTAGGCGGTGCCGTCGACCTCGGCGCCATCGTGGACCCGGTGCTCCTCGAGGACACCCTCCGCGCTCGCCTCATGAGAGGGGCTGCGGGCGTGCAGGCGATAGCGTCCCCGGGCAGAGGCGGGCAGCTCGACGTCGACCCGGCCCTCACCGTCCCACGCGACGACGACCGGCGGCAGTCGCTGCGTATGCAGGGATCGGTGCACGGCGCTCAGGGCCGCATCGAGCCCTGCATCGCTGGGTGCCACAGGGTCGAGGTCGACGCCCAGCGCCGCGAGGGCCCGGGCGAGCGGTTCGGGGCGCGCGTCTTGCTGGACGCCGGCGATATCGGTGTAGCTCAGCTGCAGACCGTGCAGGTGGGCGAGGTGGCGGAGCTTGCTGTGCGTGTCCATGCGCGCGGCGACGCGTCGGTTGTATCGGCTGGACCCGCCGTCGGAAAGCCAGGCCTCGTCGGTGCCCGAGCGGGGCTCGATTAGGGCCGCAGCTCACCGATCAGGAGCACCCAGGCGGTCGCACCTCCATCGAGACTGCGCGCGAAGCCGGGGCCGAACTCGGCGGCGGTCGAGTCGAGCAGCGCGTCGCACTCGGCCGCAGAGCTCAGCCAGGCGTCGACGACCTCCTGCGGGTCGAGGAAGTCGCCGGCGAGCAGTTCATGCGTCGGCACGCCCCGATACTCCGCGAGGTCCACGCGCGAGAGCGTCGTGCCGTCACCGGAGCCGTCGTGCGAGAGGGTGCCCATCTCGGAGAGGTCGACGGCATGCAGACGGGAGGCGCAGCGCAGCGCGGGCGCGAGCTCGAGGTCGGGGACGGGGTCGCGCACCCGGTCTCCACAGGTGGCCCCGGTCGCGCGGACCGCGTTGACCGCCTCGAGCAGCGCATCCTCGCGTCCGCCCCAGTCGTTGGGCCAAATCGCGGCGGCTCCGCACGCCGGGGCGTCACCGACCTCGTCCTCGCGGACCTCGTCGATCACGCACCCATCGAGCACCCATCCACAGACCAGCACGATTGCGGCGGCAGCGATGCCGGGGGCCATCTTCACGTCCGCACGGTACCATCGACCGCAGCGGCGACCCAGCGCCCTACGGCCGGCCGAACGCTTGCGTCCACACGTGTCCGTACTGCCCGCCGGGGTAGTAGCCGACGCCGAGCTCGGTGAACCCGTCGTTCATGATGTTGCCGCAGTGACCATCGCTGTCCATCCACTGCTGCATCGTGTCGGCGGCGGTGCTGTTGCCGGCCGCGATGTTCTCGCCCGCGGAGCTGTAGTCGTATCCGGCCAGCCCCATCCGGTCGAAGGGTGACTCACCCGAGGGGTTGTCGTGGGCGAAGAAGCTGCGGTCGACCATGTCCTGGCTGTGCACGCGCGCCGCGCATCGAAGCGCGGGGTTCATCGTCAGGGGCCCGGCGGGACCAAAGGATCCTGCGGTGCCGCAGTCGGCTCCTTCGGAGCGGCGCTGGTTGACGATCGCGAGGATCTCGACCTCGAGCTGCGTCCAGCCCGGGTTCCAGTCGGCCACGTCCGCGCAGTAGCCGTTGTCGGGGACCTCGTCGCTCGGCGGCATGGGCTCGCCGGTGGGGTCTTCGGTCGGATCGCCCGTCGTGTCGTCTCCGGCGGTCGGATCTCCGGTGGGGTCGTCGCCCGAGCCGTCGCCGGTGGGGTCGCTGCCGGAGTCGGTGGCTTCCGCCGCCGTGTCGGCTCCGGGCTCGCTGCCGGTCGACCCTGCCTCGGAGTCGTCTGGGTCGCCGGGGTCGCCAGGGCTGCCCGGATCGCTGGCCTGGCTCTGCGCACCGGTGCTGCCGCCGTCCCACGGGACGCCTTGGGAATCCTCGAGCCCCTCGTAGCAGCCGCCGACCAGCATCGCCGCGAGCACCGTCGTTCCAAACCCGAAGCGTCGAAGCGTTGCCATGCCCCGAGTATGGGAGCTGTGGGCATCGATCGAAAGGAGTGAGACACCATGACGCGCAAGAATTCCGGGTCCCGGGTCGAGATTGAACGACCATCGAGATCCGATGGTGTTCGCGCTCACTCGATCGGCTTGGCGACCACCAGCGCCCATCGGCGCCCGGCGAGCGGGTCGTCCTCGTCGAAGGGGAGAGCGACACCGACACCAACCTCGACATAGGCCGAGGCGCTCAGCGCAGCGCAGCTGCCCTCGCGCGGCAACCAGATGTCGTCGAGTATGTCCTGTGGAGGCAGGTCAGTCGCGACGATGACTTCGTCGGCGGTTGCGAAGGCGTACTGGGTCGCGCGGATCCTGTCCCAGGGCGTCGTGTCGTCGCTGCCCAGGTGGTCGACGAATCCGGTCTCGGCCATGTCGAGGGCGTGCAGGCGGGCAGCGCAGCGCAGCGCGGGACTGACCCGCAGGGGCGGGGCCGGGTCGAACGAGCCTCGTGCGCCGCACGCTCGTCCCGCGGCCCGACGTTCGTCGAGCGCGGCGAGCATCTGCGCTTCGAGCTCGACGAGCGTGGGGTTCCAGTCCCGGACCGGCTCGCAAAGCGCCAGGTCGGCCGGCAGCGCCTCGTCCGTGCTCGTGTCGTCTCGCGTCGAAGCGTCGCAGCAGACCATGCAGAGCCCGACGCTTGCGAGCGATGATCGACGCCAACCCACGGCCCGAGGCTACCACGACGCCGCGAGCCCGGACGTGCTCAGCAGCCGGCGTTGTCGGTGCCCGGCGTGCCCAAGTCGCCGTCTCCGTAGACGGCGGTCGCTTGGCACCATGACCCGACGTCGTCGTTGGTGACCGCGGCCGCGTCGAGCTGGGCCGCCGCGCCCGCGTCGAACGGCCAGCTGCCCGTCCACACGACCGCATCGACCATGATGCCCCCGCAGGTCACCACGAGCTCGTCGTCGCCGTTGGCCAGGGTGATGGCGCCGCCGTACGCGTAGGCCAGCTGCACGCCGCCGTTGGTCGCCGCGACGCGTCCCAACACGGCCAGCCCTCCGGGTTCGAGGACGAGGCTGCTGCCGATCGTGTGGCTGTCGCTGTCTTGGTCCGAGAGGATGCAGCCCTGGAGCTCGCAGCGCGGCCTCCGAGACGTTGCGAAGCTCGAACCACTCGCCTTGGTCATCGGCGACCGCGTCGGGGTCGGGCTGCAGCTCCGTGATGAGGAGCTCGCCGGGACCCGGCGTCGCGGCGCCGATGCACGCACCCTCGACGCAGACCTGCGGCGCCACGCAGGGGTCTGGGCTGCACGGATCGGCCTGGGTCTCGCTCGTCGTCGCGCCCTCGGTGGTCCCGGTCTGGGATGCCGCGTCGACATCGGTGGTCCCGCTCGACGTCGGTTCGCCCGAGCTTCCGCTCGAATCGCTCGCGGACGAGGTCATCGGCGGGCCCATGCCCGTGCCGCCGGCCGAGCCCGTGCCGCCGGCCGAGATCGCGCTGAAGGGGGAGTCGACGTTCGCGTCGCAGCCTCCGACCGTGAGCCATCCAGCCACCACCACGCTCCATCGGGCTGCTCTCATCGAGGCCCAGGCGACCACATCCGGCGCAGGGGCGCAACGGCGATGGGTGCGAGGCGTGCCTGCGGGGCGCTCAGATCACCCCCGCGGCCTTCAGCGTGGCGATCTTCGTCGCGTCGTAGCCCAAGCGCTCACCGTAGACCTCTGCGTTGTGCTGCCCGAGCTCGGGCCCCAGCCATCGACTCCCCGCCGGGGTACGCGAGAGTTTGGGGACCACCGCGGGCACCCGGAGCAGGTCGCCACCGGGCAGGGGCAGCTGCGGCATCATCTCGCGGGCCTGCACGTGGGGGTCGGCGGCGATGTCCGCGATGGTGTTGATCGGGCCACTGGGCACCTCCGCGCCGCGCAGAGCGGCCAGCGCATCCTCGCAGCTGCGCGCCGAGGTCCACGTGTCGATCGCCGCATCGAGCTCGGCGGCCCGCCCGCTTCGCGCGTCGTTGCTCTGGAGGCCCAGATCGTCGGCGAGGTCGTCGCGGCCGATCAGGCGCATCAAGGCGGCGAAGAGCCGGCCGCTGTTGGCCCCGATCACGATGCGTCCGTCGGTGCACGCGTAGGTGTTGCTGGGGACGATCCCGGGCAGGGCTCCGCCGGTCGGCTGCCGAACGACACCCTTGCGATCGTACTCGGGCAGCAGGCTCTCCATCATGTTGAACATCGCCTCGTACAGCGCGACATCGATCACCTGCCCCTTGCCCGAGCCGCCGACGTCGCGTTCATAGACGGCGGCGAGGGTCGCGTAGGCTGCGTGCATGCCCGCGTTGGTGTCGCCGAGACTGACGCCGCCGCGGACCGGAGGGCGTCCGGGCTCGCCGGTCAGGTGGCGAAAGCCCGCAAAGGCCTCCGCGATGTTCGCGAAGCCGGGCCGCGACGCGTAGGGGCCGTCCTGTCCATAGCCGGAGATCCGGACCATGATGACCCGCGGGTCGATCGCGTGCAGGTCGCCTGGGGCCAGGCCCCATTGCTCCATGCGGCCGGGGCGAAAGTTCTCGATCACCACGTCCACGCCCGAGCGCACCAGGTCGCGGACGATCTCCCGGCCCGCCTCGCGGCGCAGGTCGGCGGTCACGCAGTGTTTGTCGCGCCCGATCGATCGCCACCACAGGGAGGTGCCGTCGTCATCGAGCACCCTCCATGAGCGGATCGCGTCGCCGGTGCGCGGCGGTTCGACCTTGATGACGGTGGCGCCGAACCCGGCCAGCATGAACCCGCAGAAGGGGCCGGCGAGGAGCTGGCCCAACTCGAGCACGGTCAGACCGTCCAGGGGGCGCCGCGGGGACGGAGATTCTGCCATCTGGCGCAGGGTCTCATGCATGTCCGGCCGGTCGCGGTACACTGCGAGCGAAGGGGTTGCGGGATCTGGAGCTATTGACAGCGGCACTGACGGTCACGGCGACGGCCACCTCGTGGGCCGCCGTGCGCCGGGCGCAGCGGGCGATGCGAAGGCGGGTGGCGCAGGCCCGACTCGCCCAGCTCGAGGTGGCGCTGCCGCTGCACGTCGAGCATCTGCCACCCCGGCTGCAGGCGCTCGTCGCGGGCGCGCGGTCGGCTCGGCGCGTGCTCGAGACGCCGGTCTCTCGGGTGCTGCGCGCGTCCGCGTGGCGCTACGCCGACTTCGATCTCGCGGTCACCGACGCGCGTCGCACCTTGTGGGAGTGGATGTGCGGTCTGCGGGGGCTGGATGCCTCCGACTACGCGGTGCTGCGGGAGCTTCGGCTCGACCCGCGTCCTCTGCGTGGTTTGCTGTACGCGCCGGGCGTGCTCGAGCGCGGCGAAGACATCTTCTCGGTCACCATGCCCGCGCCCGACGTCGGCCACGTGGTCGAGAGCCTGTGCTCCGCCATCGAGATCCTGTATCGCTTCGAGGTCGCGCTGCTCTCGTATCGCCCAGACCCCTACCGTTAGGCCCCTACCGTTAGGCCCCTACCGCGAGCACCGCCAGGACTCGCGCGCGCCGAGTATCGGTTCCGCCGCGGCTGCTGTAGGCTCCGGCGATCATGCAAGCCGTCGTGGTGCACAAGAAGGGGGGCTACGAGCAGCTCACGCTCGAGCAGCGGCCTTCGCCCGCCCTCGGATCGGGGCAGGTCCGCGTCGACGTCGAGGCCATCGGGGTCAACTACGCCGACTGCATCGTTCGCATGGGATTGTACAAGTCGGCTCAGGACTTCGTGGGCTGGCCGATCACCCCTGGCTTCGAGGTCGCGGGCACCGTCGTCGAGCTCGCCGACGACGTCACCTCGGTGAAGCTCGGCGATCCCGTCATGGCCGTGACGCGCTTCGGCGGCTACGTCACGGAGCTGTGCGTCGACGCGGGGCAGGTCTTCCCCCGGCCCAAGGGGTTCGACACCGCGGCCGCGGCCGGTTTCTGCGCCGTGCACCTGACCGCCGACTACGCGATGGCCGAGCTCGCAGGCGTCCGGCCTGGCGATCCGATCTTGATCCACTCGGCCGCCGGCGGGGTCGGGACCGTGCTCGTCGCGTTGGGGCGCCACCGGGGCTGCAGCGTCGTCGGCGTGGTCGGGGGCGCGCACAAGGTCGACGTGGTGCGGCAGCGCGGCGCAGACGTGGTCATCGACAAGTCGAGCCAGGACCTGTGGGCCGCCGCGCGCAGCCACGCCCCAGACGGGTTCAAGGCGGTCTTCGACGCCAACGGGGTGGCCACGCTGCGCCACAGCTACGAACACACCGCGCCCACCGGCAGGGTCGTGGTCTACGGCTTCGCCACCATGCTGCCGCGGGCCGGCGAGCGGATGAACTACCTGAAGCTGGCCTGGGATTGGCTGCGGACCCCTCGGTTCAACCCTCTGGACCTCACCACCCAAAACCGCAGCGTGATGGGCTTCAATCTCAGCTACATGTTCGACCAGCGGGCTGTCCTGGAGCGCTCGATGACCCGCCTGCTCGAGCTCGCCGACGCGGGGGTGCTGCAGCCTCCGCCGATCTCGACGTATCGGCTCAGCGAGGTGGCGCGGGCGCATCACGACCTCGAGACCGGCACCACGGTGGGCAAACTCGTGCTCATCCCCGACGACAAATACGCCGCACAGGAACCCACAGCATGAACGACGATCGTATCGAGCCTCAGACCTTCGAGGTCGACACCGAGGGGGACGGCAAGACGCTGGCCGCGGTCGTGCGCGCCCACATGCCGGGCCGCAGCTGGAATCAGGTGCGCGGCATCATCGGCCGAGGGCACGTGCACACCGACGGGGTCATCACCACCGACGATGCGGCGCGGGTCCGCGTCGGCCAGCGCATCGAGCTCAGCCCGCGGCCGCAGAAGGCCCAGGCCCGGGTCGTGGAGCTGCTGCACGTCGATCGCGACGTCGTCGTCGTCGACAAGCCTGCCGGGCTCATCTCGGTGCCCTTCGCCGGCGAGCGCGACACGCTGTTGCACCTGGCCACCGCCGCCCTGCGTCGCCGCACCCGCACGCCCTCCGGGATGCTTCGGGTTGTGCAGCGGCTCGACATCGACACGACCGGGGTGCTGGTCTTCGCGCGGACCAAGAGCGCGGAGAAGCACCTTCAGCAGCAGTTTCGGGCGCACTCCGTCGACCGGCGCTACCGCGCGCTGGTGATCGGGCGAGTGCAGGACGCGACCTTCGAGACGCCGATCGTGCGCAACCGCGGCGATGGGCTGCGCGGGCGTCCGCGTCGCGGCTGCCCCAGCGGTCAAGTGCCCAAGCGCGCGGTCACCCACGTGCAGCTTCTGGGTGTCTTCGACGTCCCCTTCGAGATGGTCGAGGGCGGCGAGGCGCTGCAGGTCTCCTACGTCGAGTGTCGTCTCGAGACGGGCCGACAACATCAGATCCGCATCCACCTCGCCGAAGCCGGGCATCCGCTGGTCGGCGAGAAGGTCTACATTCGGGACTACTCGGGGCCGACCGTGCAGGGCTTCAGTGGAGGGCAGGGCAGGCCCATGCTGCATGCGGCTCGGCTCGGGTTCGACCACCCCTCCGATGGAGGCCCGCAGGCCTATGTGCGCCCCCTTCCAGCCGATTTCGAGGAGCTGCTCAATCAGCTGCAGCCGACCGCCGGGCTGCCGACGGACCCGTGAGTGCGGGCCCCCGAAGTGCAGGCCGGGGCCCGGCCACCGGGCCGTCCGGGGGCCCTGAGCGCTCGCCGCCGGGGGGGCTCGGACTCAGCGGGTCGCGCGCAGCCTTGGGCCGCGCAGTCCCCGGGGGACAGGGTCGAGATCTCGCGCGAGCCGCGACCCACCGAGCCGGCCGCCGATCGTTGTTTCCAAAGGAGTTGACTTGAAACCTGAACGCATGATAACGGTGCTTTTGCGTTCAGCGTGAGCGCCACTTGGCGTTCAATGCTACGACCAAGACCAAGCTTCTCCCGCGCCCGGGCACTCCTTCAAACAGCAGGCAACGGTACAACTGCTACGTCCGGCGCGGGAGAAGCGTTGCCTTTGGGCAACCCCTCCAAGACGAATCTTCTCGGCGTCCTCGATGGCGTGCTGCACAGACTGCAGGCGCTTCCCGAGGTCGACGTCGTTGCGATCCATCGAGAAGCGGCACGATCTGGGGCATTTGCGGCGTGGCCGACCGGGCCCGACCGTGCCGGTGACGGCGGCCTCGATCCGCGCTTGTTGGCGGCGCTCCGCGACCGCGGTCTGCACCGTCCCTACGCTCATCAAGCGCAGGCGATCGAAGCCTCGCGACGCGGTGCCGACGTCGTGCTCAGCACGTCCACCGCGTCGGGCAAGTCGCTCTGCTATCAGGTGCCCATCGCCGACGCCGTGCTGCGCGACCCCACGGCGCGCGCGCTGATGCTGTTCCCCACCAAGGCGCTGGGCCGCGATCAGGTCGAGGCGTTTCGTGGACTCGCGAGCCACATCGCGGACAACCCGATCGGCGTCGCGGTCTACGACGGTGACACGCCGCCCGACGAGCGACGCGCCGCGCGTCGCAAGGCGCACGTCGTCGCCACCAACCCGGACATGCTGCATCGCGGCATGCTGCCGCATCACGAGGGGTGGGCGCGCTTCCTCGCGGGGCTGCGCTACATCGTGGTCGACGAGCTGCACACCTATCGCGGCGTGTTCGGGGCCCACGTCGCCAATGTGCTTCGCCGGCTGACTCGACTGTGTGCGCACTACGGCGCCGCACCCCGGTTCGTCGCGTGCTCGGCCACCATCGCCAACCCCGGCGAGCTGTTCATGCGCCTCTCGGGGCGGCCTGCCAGCGCGCCGCCGGTCCTGCTGGAGGCCAGCGGAGCACCGATGGGCGCGCGGACCACGGTGGTCCTCAACCCCAAGGTCGTGGACGAGACCACCGGGGTGCGTCGCGACTACCTCAAGGTCACGCGGGCGGTCTCCACGGTGCTGCGGGAGCAGGCCGTGCCGACGCTGGTCTTCTGTCGCACCCGCAAGGCCGTGGAGCTGCTCACCCGATACATGCAGGAGGACGCGCGGGCCGACCGAGCGTCGGGCAAGGCGGCGTCGCCGGAGTCCGTGCGCGGGTATCGGGGCGGATACCTGCCCGATCGGCGGCGCGAGGTCGAAGCGGCGCTGCGCACCGGCGACGCATCGATCGTCGCGACCACCAACGCGCTCGAGCTCGGCATCGACATCGGGGGCATCGACGCGGTGGTGCTCTCGGGGTACCCCGGCACCCGCGCGGCGACGGTGCAGCGGGTCGGCCGGGCAGGGCGGCGGGGTCTTCCGGCGCTGGGGGTGCTGTGCCTGAGCTCGACCCCGCTGGATCAGTTCGTGGCTGCCGACACGTCCTTCTTGTGGGGCAAGCCGCCCGAGCACGCCCGGGTCGATCCCGACAACCCCGACATCTTGCTGCCGCACCTGCGCTGCGCAGCGCACGAGCAGGCCTTCGTCGGATCGCGGCTGCAGGGCGCATGGCCAGGCCTGTGCGCCGAGGACCTGCGCGACGCGCTCGAGTACCTCACCGAGCACGGGGCGCTGCAGCGGGCCGGTGCGGAGGACACCGCCGTCTACACCGCTTCGGGTGGGGACGACCCCTCGGCGGCGGTCGAGCTGCGCGGGCCGATCGAGGAGAACTTCGCGGTGCTCGACCAGCCCACCGGCGACATCTTGGCCGAGGTCGACTTCGAAGACGCGCCGCTGTACCTGCACCCGGGGGCGATCTACACCGTGGAGGGCCGCACCCACGAGGTGCTCGAGCTGCAGTGGGACGCACGCAAGGCCTATGTGCAGCGGGTCGACGCGGACTACTACACCGAGGCCATCTGCAACACGAACGTTCGCGTGATCGATCCGGAAGCGGGGCCGGAAGCCGGGCCTCAGGGCGCGCTGCCATCGTCGGGGACGGGGCTCGCCCATTTGGTGCGGCAGGTGCCCGGCTTCAAGAAGATCCGTTTTGGATCCCACGAGAACATCGGCTTCGGGCCGATCGCCTTGCCCGACCTCGAGCTGCATACCGTCGCTGCGTACTGGGCCGTGCCCGATCCACCGGCGTCCGAGGGCGCAGCCAATCCGGTGCTGCGGGCCGCGATTGCGCTGGCGGTCGCGCACGCGCTGCGGCACGTTGCGGCCATGGTCCTCATGTGTGACGTCGGCGACCTGGGCCACGTGCTCACCGCGGGGCACCCCGGCGCCTGGGGTCCGGTCCTCGTGCCGGGTCGCCGCCCGTCGCCGGATGCCGTGCTGCAGGCGGCGTCGCAGCCCTACGTGGTCCTCTATGACCGCAACCCCGGCGGGGCGGGACTCTGCAGCGCCGCCCATGAACTCGGCGCGGCGCTGTTCGAGCGCGTCATCACGGTGGTGTCGTCCTGCGGGTGCGAGCGAGGGTGCCCGGTCTGCATGGGCGCGTCCTCCGACGACGCCTGGGAGGCCGGGCGCGGGCGAGTCGTGAGCGTGCTGCAAGCGATGCGGGCTGCAAGCGAGGTGCGGGCGTGAGGCTTCGCGACCGGCTCAGCGTGCGCGCACCGGTGGCCGCGCGGCGACCCACCTCCGATGCGCATGGGTGGGCCAAGACGCACTGGACGGCCCCGGTCGCGACGCCGCTGTCGGCGGTGCTCGGCCCGCACGCCGTTCCGCGAGGCATGGACGCGCTCGCGGTGCCCGACGCGGCCGCGGTGGCCCACGCGGTCCGGACGATCCTGGCAGGGTCGAGGGCCGAGGTGAGTCCCTCTCGCCCGGTGGTGGTGCTCGACATCGAGACGAGTGGCCTGGGTCCGTCACTGGTGCCGTTCATGGCCGCCCTGGCGTGGCACGAGGGCGGCCGGGTGCACCTGGCGCAGTGGACCCTGCACGACCCCGCCGCAGAGCGGGCGTTCTTGGCCGAGGTCTTCGCCTGTCTGGAGGGCCTGGTCGGTCCGGGCACCTGGCTGCTGTCGTACAACGGCAAGTCGTTCGACCTGCCTCGACTTCGCGGGCGAGCCCAGCGACTCGCCCTGGGGCCCAGCGCCTCCGACCCGCTGGTGTCCGCGCTGCATGGGGCGCACCTCGATCTGGTCGTGTCCTCGCGACGCGTGTTCAAGCGCGCCTTGCCCAACTGTCGACTCGGCACGATCGAGGCCCGCGTCCTGGGCCTGCGGCGTCAGGGCGACATGCCGGGCCTGGAGATCGCCGAGCTGTGGGAGCGCATGGCCGCGACCCCGGGGTTGGCGGCCGCGCTGGCCTGTGACGCCGACCCAGACGACGCCCACGACGGCGCGCTCGATCCGTTCCTGCGTGACGATCTCGCGGCGGCCCAGCTGCACAACCGCGGGGACGTCTGGGCGCTGTGCTCGGTGGCGACTGCGGTCGCAGATCGGCTCGCGAAGCCGGAGTCCTTGGCCGAGGCGCACGGGGCCGCAACCCACCTGCGCCAGGAGGACGCGGTCGGGAGCGCGATCGAGGTGCTCGGGCCCTTCGTCGATCGAGACCATCGAGTCCATCGAGACCATCGAGACCATCGAGACCACCGAGACCACCGAGACCATGGGGACATGGACGCGTGGATCGAGGCGGCCCTGCTGCTGGCCGAGCTGCAGCGGGGGGCGGAGGAACACGACGGTGCCGCGGCGCGGTGGCGGCAGATCTGCGAGGTCTCGCCGGGCAACGTGCGGGCCCACGAGGCGCTCGCCAAGCATCTCGAGCACCGCGCCCGTCGTCCCGATCTCGCCCTCGAGGCCGCGGCAGCCTCGCTGCTTCCATGCCCACGCCGCCTGGCCCGGCTTCGAAAGAAGTGCGGGAAGGATGGCGAGGGCGCGGCGTAGACCTGCGGGGCGCGTGCGGCGGAGACGCTGGGCGCACGGTGGAGAGCCCGGCCCGTCGGTCGCGGCGCGAGATTCGCCGCTGGAGCGCCCCCTGTAAGCGCGGCCGACCGGAGCCGTTGAACAGCGCTCGGGGTTGCTTCCCCGGCGGGGTGGACGTGATACCGTCGAGCACGAACGTGAGGCACTCTTTTGGATCGTCGGTGGGTTCCGTGGCGCCGCGGCTGCGCGTCGCGGCGGCGCTGGTGGGCGTCTCCATGGCGCTTTCGCCCGTGGGATGCATGACGTTGGCCCCGCAGCTGCCACCGACGGATTTCGAGCAGCTCGAGCAGGTCGACGATCGCCAGGAGCGAGAGACGCAGTACGCCGAGCAGCAGATCTACAAGCAAGAGCTGCCCCAGGGCACCCGCTACACCAAGGGCACCGACACCACCGCCACGCCGCGCAGCTGGCAGTCGCTCGACGTGGTGCTTCGCTCCGACGCCAACGCTGCGGCCGCGCTCCCTACCCGGCAGATGCGGCGGAGTCGGCTGTTCGCCGCGCTGACGGTCGCGGCGGGCATCCTCACCATCGCCGGCGCCGCGGCCTCGGCTCGAGAAGGCTTGAACCTGGGCGACATCGACCCTGCCGGCGGCGTCTTGCTGGGCGGCGGGCTGGCCACCGTGGGCTTCGCCATCACCTCCGGGGTCTTCTACGGCAAGAGCCGCCGAGGGTACGAGCAGGCGGTCGACGTCTACAACGACAGCCTGGGCATGCGGCTGGGCTTGCTCGATGGCAAGGGCAACTACATCCCACCCAGCGGCGCCCTGGTCGACGAGGACGGCAACGTGATCCTCGATCCCGGCGACGTGGCGACCCCGCCCGTGCGCGCACCGCTGCCGGTCGTCACCCCCGCGCCGACGCTCGAGCCAGCGCCCGAGCCCGAGCCCGAGCCCGAGCCCGAGCCAGCGCCCGAGCCCGAGCCCGAGCCAGCGCCCGAGCCCGAGCCCCAACCAGCGCCACAGCCAGAAGCGTCCCCCGACCCGGCTGGGGATGTCCCGGAGCCGGACCCCGCGGCCCGGCCCGAGCTCGTGCCCGAGCCAGCACCCGCTCCGGGCACCACCACCGCGGCGCTCCGGCTTCAGCCGCGGCTCTAGCCCCCAGCGGCGGCCCCGTCAGCGCCCGGTCGGGGCGGGCTGGTCATCGACGGCCCCTGCATGCTAGGTAGGTCGCGCATGAAGGGTGTCTTGCCTCTCGCGCTGAGCCTCGGTGCGCTGGCCTGCGGTGATCCCACCGGGCCCACAACGCCGATCGAGGGCAAGACCATCTACGACCAGTACTGCGCGCGGTGTCATGGCGTCGACGGTGGTGGCGTCGGCGAGCAGCCGGCGGCGCAGGGGCGGCTCAACAACCTCGCGCTCATGCAGTCGCGCAGCGACCAGCAGATCATGGGCGTCATCCGCGGGGGCAAACCCCCGGCGATGCCCGGGTTCGCTGGCGAGTTTACCGAGGCCAAGCTGATGGTGCTCACCGCATACGTGCGGTCGTTGTCCTTGCCCGGGGCCGGGACGGTGGAGTCAGGACCGGCCACGCCGGCGGCCGCTCCGTGACGCAGGGGCGGGGGCCCGAGCTCGTTTGGCCGGGCAAGTACGACGACGACGGAACGCTCGTCGATCCCCCGCCGTCCGAGGCGGTGGTCGAGACCGTCGCCCAGATCGGACGCGGCGATGACCCCGACCGCATCCTGCATGGCGACAACCTGCATGCCCTCGACGCGCTGCTGGAGACCCACCGCGAGCGGGTCGACCTGATCTACATCGACCCGCCGTTCGCCACCGGAGGGCAGTTCGAAGTCGCGACTCGGGTTGGGCACGGTGAGGCTCGCAAAGCGCCGCCGGAGATTCGCGCGCCTGCCTACAGCGACCGCTTCGAGGGCGGAGCCACCGGCTTCTTGCAGATGATGGCCCCTCGGCTCCGCCGGATGCACGCGCTGCTCGCCCCGCACGGGAGCTTCTACCTGCACGTCGACCCGACCGTCGGGCACATGGCGAAGCTCGTCTTGGACGAGGTCTTCGGCCCCGGATGTTTCCAGCGGGAGATCGTCTGGCGCATCGGGTGGGTCTCGGGCTTCAAGTCCAAGGCCAAGAACTGGATCCGCAACCACGACCTCATCTACTTCTACGTCAAGGACCCGCAGTCGTTCACGTTCAACAAGAAGTACGTCCCGTACCCGCCCGGCTACGTGCGCCGGGACGGCAACCCGCCCACCGGCAAGGGCGTGCCGATCGACGACGTCTGGAACGCCAACACCTCGGAGTTCGCGCTTCGGGGCCGGGATTCGCTCGACTCGATCCAGATCAAGAGCTTCTCGAACGAGAAGTGCGGGTACGCCACCCAGAAGAACGAGAGCCTGGCGCGCCGGATCATCGAGGCTTCGTCGAATCCGGGCGACCTCGTGCTCGATGCGTTCTGCGGATCGGGCACGTTGGGGGTCGCGGCGCGTGGGCTGGGGCGGCGCTTCATCGGGATCGATGCGTCGGCGTCCGCCGTGCACATCGCCACCAAGCGCTTGCTGGGCGCCCAGGAGGACGCTGGGAGCGCGGATGCTGGGAGCGCGGTGGTGGTTCAGCGCGTGGTCGAGCCGGACCGACCCGCGCGCTTCCTCGACCGCGTGTCGCGGCACCTGGGGATCTCCGGTGACGCGAGGGGTCCGTTCGCAGGCACGCTCGAGGGGGCTCCGGTCGTGGTCGCCGGCTATGACGAGGCGGTGACGCAGGCCCGCATCGAAGGGTGGGCGTCACGCTGCCCCGCGGGCTGCGAGGCGCTCGTGGTCGTCGGGCGTCGCTTCGATCTTCCCGTGCAGCGGCCCCCGGTCGGGGGGATCGACGTCACGGTGCTGCGCGTCTCGGAGGATCTTTGGAACGACGCGGTCGCCGCAGCGCCCGGGGCTGCCGTCCATGAGGTCCCCACCGTCGGGCTCGACGTCTCGCGCGAGGGCGAGGGGTGGTCGCTGGTGCTCGACGACTACGGCGTGCCGCACCCGGGGCGTCTGGACGCCGCGTTGTGGGACGCGGTCGGGGACCCGCTGGATCTGGTCGACGCGTGGTCCATCACCTGGAGCGCGACGCCGCTGCTCGCGATGCAGGCCGACGTCGTGCTCGCGCGATCGCACCAGCGCCGCGCGCTACCGACGCGCTCGGCGCCCCAACCGTTGCCCACGGTCGAGCAGACGATCCGCGTGCTCATCGTCGACGTCTTGTATCAACGCAGCGTCGTGCTCGCGCGCGTGGCTCCGTGCCCCGACGCGGGGGTCCGGCTGCTCGATGTCCGCATGGGCTGAGGCCGCTCAGGGAGCGCTCGGCGGGGCCTTCGAAGGGATGATGCGGCGCATATCGCCGAGCTCGAGGACCGGCTGGTCGTCCTGGTAGGTCACCCAGGTGGACAGCTCTACGCTGGCCGGGTTGGTGAACCGAGCGGCCAGCGGTCGGCCGCTGGGCGCGGAGGGGACGCTGACGCGGAGCCCTTGGCCAGGCTCCTCCCACAGGGTTTCGACCGCGAGGGGGACGGTGCGGCCATCGTCGAGCCGAAGCTCGAGCGCGCCATCCCGCACGGAGACCGCCACGACGCGCAGCGAGCAGTCTTCGACCGTGAGGTAGCACCACTGATCGCCCAAATGGACGATGGTCTCCCCGTCCTCATCGACGTCGAGTCCCCGGCGCAAGGCCGTCTCGACCCGCGGATGGGTGACGTCTTCCCCATCGAAGCGAAAGCGCCCCGTGCGGCTGAGCACCAAGGGAACCCCGCGTCGGAGCCGTTCGAGCATCTCGGGATCGATGGAGGGCGCCTCACTCATGCCCCCAGTGTAGCGCGCCCTCATTGCCTGTCCGCCGTGGCTCGTGCTACGGCGGGCCGGTGAGCGTCGTCGTGCTCGACAAGGTGTCGCTGGGCTTCGGCAAGAAGCAGCTGGTCGACGAACTCGATCTCCGCATCGCGCCCGGCGATCGGATGGGCCTCATCGGGCCCAACGGCTCGGGGAAGTCCAGCATCATGAAGATGATCGCCGGCGCCGCGAAGCCGGACAGCGGCGCAGTGCGGCTGCAGAAGAACGCCCGCGTCGGCTACCTCTCGCAGGACCTCGACGAGACGGGCGACCGCTCGGTGCTTCAGACCGTGCTGGGCGGGGTCCCGGGTCGAGATGCTCTGGTGTCGGCGGTCAGCGACGCCGAGGCGGACATGGCCCAGGCCCAAAGCCGCGGGGACGAAGCGGCCATGATGGACGTCTCGGCCGACCTCGCCGAGGCCCACGAGCGGCTCGCCAACTTCGACGTGCACTACGCCGAGCACGAGGCGCACCGCATCCTCTCCGGCCTGGGGTTCGAGCCCAACGAAGCCTCGCGCCCGATGTCGGAGCTCTCGGGAGGCTGGCGCATGCGTGCGGTCCTGGCCTCGCTGCTGTTTTCACGCCCGGACGTGCTGCTGCTCGACGAGCCGACCAACCACCTCGACCTGCCCACGGTCGCCTGGTTCGGGGACTTCTTGCGGCAGTACTCCGGCGCCTTCGTGTTGATCTGCCACGACCGCGACTTCCTCTCCGACCAGGCCGGGCGCATCGTGAGCCTGGAGCCCGAGGGCGTGCGGCAGTTCCGCGGATCGTACGAGCTGTACGTCAAGCAGCGGGCCGAGGAGGAGATCGTGCTCGAGAACCAGGCGCGCAACCTGGCCCGAGAGCGCGAGAAGGCCGAACAGTTCATCGATCGCTTCCGGGCCCAGGCCAACAAGGCCAAGGCGGTGCAGAGCCGAATCAAGCAGCTGGAGAAGATGGACGAGGTCCAGACCTTCACCCGGCGCAAGGTCATGGGCTTCTCGTTCCCGCCGTGTCCGCGCAGCGGAGATGTGGCGCTGAAGGTCGAGGGTCTGGAGCAGGGCTTTGGCGAGCGCAAGGTGCTCGATGGCGTCGACCTGACGGTCGTGCGCGGCGAGAAGATCGGCATCATCGGGGTCAACGGAGCCGGAAAGACCACGCTGCTGCGCACCATCGCCGGCGAGATCGAGGCAAAGGGCGGCTCGATCGAGCTGGGGCACAACGTCAAGCTCGGCTACTACGCCCAGCATCATGCCGACATCCTCACGGGCTCCGAGACCGTGCTCGAGTCCGTGTCCCAGCGCAACCGGGGGGCCTCGGAGACCGCGGTGCGCAACATGCTGGGCTCGTTTCTCTTTCAAGCCGAGGATGTCGACAAGCCCATCAAGGTGCTCTCGGGGGGCGAGCGGGCTCGGGTCGCCCTGGCGCGGTTGCTCATCGACCCGGGCAACCTGGTGATGATGGACGAGCCCACCAACCACCTGGACCTCGAGTCGAGCGAGAGCCTCGCCACGTCGCTGTCCAGCTACGACGGCACGCTCATCTTCGTGAGCCACAACCGCAGCTTCGTGCGGCAGCTGGCCACCAAGATCTGGAACGTCGAGAGCGGCAGGGTCGAGCTGTACCCGGGGACGCTCGACGAGTACATCGAGCGCCACGGGTCGGGGGAGTCCAAGAAGCCCACCGCCTCGGCCCAGCTCGGCGCCGGCAAGGGGAGTGCCTCCGATCCGGGGGGGAACCGGGCCGCGCACGATGACGACGCCGAGGCCAAGGCAGGCTCGACCGAGTCCCGGGCCGAGAAGAAGGCCCGCAAGCGCGAGGAAGCGCAGCGCCGGGCCGAAGCCACCAAGAAGCTCGGGCCGATCAAGAAGCGGATCGCCGAGCTGGAGGCGAGGATCGAGACGCTGGAGAAGGAGCAGCGCCAGCGCAACCTGGAGCTCGCCGATCCGAAGACCTACGGCGACGACCGCAAGCGCAACGCCTTGCTGACGGACTATCAGCGCGACGAAGACGCGCTGCGCGACCTCAACGAGCGGTGGGAGATGGCGACGGTCGAACTCGAGGCGCTCGAGGGCACCCTCGAGACGACCTGAGCCTCGTCGCGTCGTCGAGCGGCCGCCGCGCGGTCGTGCAAATCCAGCGCTTCGGAACCCGCCGAAGCCAAGCGCGCGTGCTCTGGCGGGCTCGCTAGTCGAGGCGCTTGAGCTGCTTGCGCACCTGGGATGCGTAGGCGCCCTCAGGTGCCAGGGCGAGGTAGCGCTCGTAGGCCGAGGCCGCGGCGTCCTTGTCCTTCTCGTTCTGCTTGAGCGCGCCGATCGTGAGCCAGCAGTCGGCCGTCTGCGGCGCGACCGTCGTGCACTGGGTCGCGGTCTTGAGCGAATCCTCTGTCTCACCGAGCTCGAGCTGCACTTGGGCCATCAACAGCAGCGCATCCGCGTTGTTCGGGCTCGCGGCGAGAATTCCCTGCAGGCTGTCCTTCGCTTCGCCGAGGCGACGCTTCCCGCCCTTTTGGTACAACCCGCGGGCCTCGTCGAGGGTGGCCGCGGCGTCGGCCGGCAGGGGGGTCGCCGGGACGGCGGGAGCGGCGGGCACGGGCGCGTTGGGGTCGGCCACAGCCGCGTTGGGATCGACCGGGACCGCGACGCCCTCGGCGACCGGCGCGTTGGGGTCCGCCCCGGCCGCAGCCGCAGCCGCAGCCGCATTGGGGTCGGCCGGGGGTGCCCCGACCGCCGCGGGCTGCGAACCCTCGGGCACGACCGGCTGACCTTGGCCGGGCGCCGGCGCGATGCTGCCCTGCGCGACCTGTCCGTCGGCAGCCTTCGCGTCGGGGTCTGCGGCGGGATCCTGCGCGTCGGCGCCGTCGGCCGAGGGCGCTTCTTGCAGCGTCTCGGAGGGGAAGATGCGGTCCCAGAACACGCCGACGCCGACCACCAGGACGACGGCGGCAACGATCGCGACCGGCTTCCACGGCACGGGGCGGCGGGCGCCGACGTCCCCGAAGTCGCCGTCGAAGTCGTCGTCGCCCTCGTCGTCGAAGTCGTCCCCGAAGTCGAAGCCATCGAGGGCGCCCTTGGCCGAGGTCGGCAGGGCATCGTCGCGGCGGTCGTCTTGCTCGTCCGCGAAGTCGTCGTCGTCGTCGTCCGCGAAGTCGTCGCCGAGTCGGGCTGCCACCGCGTCGCTCGGAGGCGCGGCTGCAGCGGGGCTCGACCCCGAGTGCATGGTCTCGGCCGCTTCGAGAGGATCGTCGTCCAGCGGACCGAGGTGTCCGCCAGGTGCGGCGCCGCGAAGGTTCGAGACGTTCGCAGCGGCCGCGTCGCGCGCCGGCAGCACGTCGGGCTGGAGGGACGCTGCCTCGGCGAGCATCGCCTCGCGGACGGCTGCCGCGCTGGCCTTGATGCGTCGCATTCGCTCCGCGACCTCGTCGATCGAGTGCTCGATCGGCGGCTCGGTCGGCGGTTGGGCCACCGGCTGGACCATGGGTCCGGCCATCGGTTCGGCCATCGGTTCGGCCATCGGTTGGGCCATCGGTTCGGCCATCGGTTGGGCCATCGGTTGGGGTGGGACCGGCTGGGGGACGGGTCGCTGCACGTCCGGGGTCGGCTGTGCGGCGGCCCGGGGCCGCTGTGGCGAGGGAGACTCCGGTTGCTCTCGCTGCGCCCGCCGCTCCCGTTCATCTCGGTCCCCCGGTGCCATCCATGCGGGTGCCGACCACGTCTGCGTCTCCCTGCGGCGCGGTCGATGGACGGAACCGTCGGTCGTCGTCGTGCCTGGGTCGCCCTTGGCTTCGCGCGCGACGGGGGCCGGGTTCACGGCCGGCGCGGCTGCTGCCTCGGGGGCCACGGAGGCCTTGGGCGCAGGTGCCGCAGCGGGTTGGAGTTCGGCCGATGGGGCCCAGTCGGGACGCTTGGAGGGGTCGAGCCACTCTCCGCAAAAACGGCACTTCGCCGCCGCGTCCTGGATCATCTCCGCACAGTATGGGCAGGCCTTCACAGCTCGCTGAAGGTAGCACAATGGGCGCAAGAACCCGCTCGATTGAGAGCGCCCCGCGGGGGCCGGGCCTGGTCATGCGTGCTGCGTTCCAAGGGCCCGGTGGAGGCACAAGGGGCCTTGGCTCGCGCCCCGTGACCGGGATATAGGGGTGCCGTGAACGCACGCTCCGGGCACGATTCGAGCGAAGGCGGCCCGGCACGGTCCGGTTCTGCGCTGTCCGCTCGTTTGAGCCGCCCACCGCGGCGGTTGACCCTCGCCGAGCTGCCGACGCCCCTCGAGCGCGCGCCGTGGCTCGACACGCGCCGGGCGGAGGTCTGGATCAAGCGCGACGACCTCAGCAGCCCGGTCTACGGCGGGGGCAAGGTCCGCAAGCTGGAGTGGATCCTCGCCAACCCTCCCTTCGACACCGATGCGCCGGTCCTGAGCGTGGGGGGGATCGGCAGTCATCACCTGCTCGCCCTGGCGTTGTTCCTCCGCACGCAGGGGCGAACGCTCCACGGCCTCACCTTCACCCAATCGCTCACCGCCCACGTGCGCAAGAACCTCGCGGTCATGCTCTCGTGTGGGGCCCAGCTGTGGAACGTGCCCTCCCGAGCCGAGCTGCCGCAGGCGTGGCTCGCCTACCACTTGTGGCGACGCCCTGCGGTCAAGGGCACGTCGATGGCGGCTGGGGCCAGCACGCCGCTGGGCTGCTTCGGCTTCGTCGACGCTGCGTTCGAGCTTGCCGCGCAGGTCGAGGCGGGGGTGATGCCCCGACCCGAGACCGTCTACGTCACTGCGGGATCCGCGGGTACCGCCGCCGGTCTGGCGCTGGGCTTCGCCCTTGCGGGCCTGCCCGTGCACCTGCATCTGGTGTCCTCGGTCGAGCCGTGGGCGTTCAATCCCCTGATGATGGCGCTCAAGATGCGCGGCGCTCTCGGGGCGCTGCGGGACGCGGGTCTCGACGGGGCTCCGCCCGGGCCGCGAGCGCTGCTCCGCAAGGCAGGGGTCACCTACGCGATCGACTACGACGAGGTGGGGGCGGGCTACGGCGAGCCGACCGCGTCCGGCCTTGCCGCGGTCGAGCTGGCGCGGGCCCAGGGCATCGCGCTGGAGCCGACCTACACCGCCAAGTGCATCGCGTCGCTGCGCCGCACCGAGGCCCATGACCACGCCAGCCGCCGCGCACGGACGGTGCTGTTCTGGCACACCCACGCCGCCAACGACCTCTCGGTCCACATCGAGCCCGGCTGGGAAGCGCGCAGTCCGGTGCGGCTCGACCCCGGGCCGGAAAGCCGCTAGTCCTTCGACCGTGGTCGAGATCGTGCACGAGCCGCTGGCCAGCGGCCGCCGGCTGGCCTGGCTGACGCTGCCCACCGATGACCATGGTCGGTTCGGTGAGGCGCAGCTGGGCGAGATGGAGCGGGCGCTCGATGCCGTCCACGGTGACGCCGACGTCGCGGCGGTGGTGTTGCGGGCCGGACCCAACGGCTTCTGCAACGGGCTCGATCTGGGGGCGCTGGTGCAGGCGGAGGACCGCCGGGCGCTGCAGGCCTGGACGCAGCGCCTGGGCCAGCTGCAGGACCGCCTGGAGAGCGGACGCGTTCCGAGCGTCGCGGCGGTGCGGGGGCCGTGCTTCGACGTCGGGCTCGAGCTGGCGCTCGCCTGTGGACATCGCGTCGCCGCCGACCACCCCGACGTAAGGCTCGGTCTCCCGCAGATCTTGCTGGGGCTGCTGCCCTTGGGCGACGCGCTGGTTCGGGTTCCGGCGGCGCTGGGGTTCGACAAGGGCCTCCCCTTGGTCCTCGACGGGGAGACGATGGGTGCCGCCCGAGCCCAGCGCACTGGGCTGGTGGACGAGGTCGTGCACCCCGCTGGCCTCGAGGCGGCGGCACGGGCGGCAGCACGCGCCGCCGTGCAGCGCGAGACCACCAGCGGGCGACGGGGATGGCGGCCGTCCCTGCCGGGGGCGGCGCTGAGGAACCGGAGGGCCCTGCAGCGCTGGCAGGAGGCTCGGGCCGGCGACGACGTGCTTGGGGCCGCTCGCCTCTCGGCGCTCGAACTCCTGGGGCGCGGCCGCCCAGCGGACCGGCGCGCCCTTGGGGAAGCGTTCAGCGAGACCGCGATCTCCGAGGCCACCGCGACGCGACTGCACACCTGGCGGCGGGCGCGGGCGCTGGAGCGCCAGCCCCCTGCGCCCGACGTCGGCACGCTGACCCTCGAGCGGCTCGGGATCGTCGGTGGGGGCGTGGTCGGGGCCGACCTGGCGGTCGTGGCCGCGCGCGCCGGCCTCTGGGTGCGGATTCGGGAGAAGTCTCCTCCGACCTTGGGCCGCGCCTTGGCCCGCATCGAAGCCAAGGTCGCCGACGACCGCGATCACGAGCGACGCACGCGGGCGCGGGCGCGGCTCAGCGGGGGTCTGGAACTCGACGGGTTCTCCACGATGGACCTCGTGCTCGAGTCCGTGCCCGAGGAGGTCGCCGTCAAGCGACGCGTCTTTGCCGAGCTCGAGGACCGCGTCCGTCCCGAGGCCATCCTGGCGACGCACCCCCGCGCGACCCCCGTGGCCGAGATCGGCGCGCGCATGCGCAACCCCGAGCGCCTGGTCGGCATCCGGGTATTTCGCCCGCTCTCGCGGCGGCCCCTGTGCGAGATCGTCCGAACCCCCCAAACCTCGCCGCGTGCTCTCGCCGCCGCGGTCGGGTTTGCGCGACGCATCGGCAAGACCCCGGTGGTCGTCCGCGATGGCCCCGGCTTCTTCACCACCCGCGTGCTCGCGGCCTATCTCTCGCACGCGGGGGAACTGGTCGCCGAGGGCTTCGCGGTCGAAGACATCGACCGCGGCTGCCGCAGGGCGGGCTGGCCCGCGGGACCGCTGGAGCTGGTCGACTTCGTGGGCCTCGCCACCGCAGTGCGCGTGGGGCACGTGCTCACCGCCGCGCTCGGCGACCGCTTCCGGGTACCGGACTCAATGGAGGCGATGGCCGCGACCGGTCGCGCGTTCTACCGGCCGGGGCGCTCCGGTGTGGACAAGGAGGCCGACCCCAGGGTGCACGATCTGCTCGGCACCGCGGTCACCCGGGTGGGTGATCCCGACGAGCTCGGCGAGCGCCTCACGCTCGTCGCTGCGCTCGAGGCCGTTCGCTGCCTTCAGGACGGCGTGCTCGAGCGCCCCTCCGATGGCGACGTCGCGGCGGTGCTGGGCCTGGGCTATCCGGCCACGCGCGGCGGTCCGTTCCGCCAGCTGGGTGCGCGCGGTCTGCCGGCCGCCCGTGCGCGGTTGGCCGCGCTCGAGGACCGCTTCGGTTCCCGCTACCGCGCCCCGGAGCTGCTCGTCGAGCTGGCAGAGCGGGGTGCGACATTCGACAGCATGGAGGACGACGCCTCATGATGCGGGGACGGATCGCGGTCGTGCAGACCGTGCGGACGCCGTGGAGCCCTCGCGGCGGTGGCCTGTCGGGGATGTCCGCCGCGGCCCTCGGCGCGGTCGTCACCCGTGACCTGCTGCTGCGTGCCGAGGTGCTGCCCGAGGTCGTCGACCTGGTCATCGTCGGGTCGGCGCGAAGCGGAACGACGGGTTCCCTGGGTGCCGAGGTCGCGTTTCGGGCGGGCATGGAGGCGGTCGCTCCGAGCGTGTCCATGGGTGACGTGTCCGGGGAGCGTGCGATCGCCGAGGCGTGTCGCGCGATTCTCGGGGGCGACATCGATACCGCCGTCGCCGTCGGGGTCGAGACGCCCAGCGATCTTCAGGTGGGCTTGTCCGCGCCGCTGCGCGAAGCGGTCATGGGCACGCGCCGGGGGGAGACCGCGGCCGACAAGCTGCGGGCGTGGGCGGGCGTGAAGGCGACCGACCTGCGGCCGACCGCGGCGGTGCTGCGCGATCCGATCACCGACCAGACGCTCGCGGCAGCGGCAGAGGCGGTCGCGCTGCGCTTCGGGATCGAGCGGACGGATCAGGATGCCTACGCGGCGCGCTCGCACGCCCGGGCCTCCCGGCGGATGCGGGAGGGTGCCGACGACGTCACGCCTGTGTCGGCGCCGGCGGGTGCGGGCGTGATGGTGCTCGAGCGCGACGAGGGGCCGCGCGCCGAGATCACCGCGCAGTCCCTGGCGCGTCGACCCTCGTTGGCCAAGGGCGGCGCGGCGCTGTCGGTGCCGGAGGCGATCGCTACGGTCACCGCCGGCAACCTCGCGGGGCAGGCCGACGGCGCGGCCGCGGTCCTGCTCACCCGCCCCGACCTGGCGCGCAGCCGCGGGTGGACGGTGCTCGGGGAGATCGATGGGGCCCGGTTCGCCTCGGTGGACCCCTTCGAGGCGCCCCGGCTGGGCGGGGCGGCGGCGCTCAGCCGTCTGCTCGAGGAGAAGGGCGAGCGCATACAGGACCTTCAGATCGTCGAGGCGTCCGAGCCCGGCGCTGCGTTCGTGCTGGCGATGCAGGCCTCGCTGCCCGAACTCGACCCCGAGTCGATCAACCGATGGGGAGGCTCGATCGCCCTGGGTCGATGCAGCGGCGGCTCCGGCGTGCGCTTGCTGGGCACGGCGCTGCGCCGGATGCATGCGGCCGGCTTGGCCTCGGCGGCGGTGGTGGGCAGCGGCGCCGCTGGGCACGGTGCCGCGATGATGCTTCGGCGCGAGCGGTGAGGGGCGCGCGGCTCAGGACTCGGCGAGCACGCGGGCTGCGACCTGGCGGGCGAGGGCTCCGTCGATCTCGCCCTTGTGGTCCTTCATCAGTACGCCCATCAGCTTCCCCATCTCCTTGGAGCTGCTGACGCCCGTCTTGGCGATCACCTCGCGCACCAGCGCCTCGGTGGCCGCCTCGTCGAGCTTCGTGGGCAGGAACTGCTCGCAGAACGCGAGCTCCCACCGTGCTTCTTCGAGCGCATCACCGGCGCGATCGCCCGCCTTCTCGAGCTCGGCGATCGCCTTGCCGAGCTGCTTGGCGTACGCACCGATCTCCTCGACCCACAGCGCGTCATCCTCCTGTCGACCGGCACCGGACTTGAGCACGGTCTGCACGCGGGTGCGCAGCATGCCCACCACGTTCTTGGTCGCGTCATCGCGGTCGAGGCGAGCTTGCTTGAACTTCTCCTGGATCTGATCGCGCACGGACATGCGCGGCAGACTACCCGCTCGTCTGGGGTTTGGCGACGCGGTGCTCGAGGCCGGCGTAGGCCTGCGTGCGGGCGCGGTCGTGCTCACGCAGGACCTCGGCGTCGGGGCCACCGCGCTGCAGCGCGCGCAGGAAGGTCCGGTGGGCGCGCTGGCTCAGCGCAGCCCCGGTCGCGAGCGCCTCGAGTGTGGTGAGGACGTCGGCCTGCAGCGATTCCGGGGCGGTGATACGCGTCAGGGCACCCGCCTGGGCGAGCGCCTCGGCGCTGACCCGCTCGCCCAACAGCAGCAGCCGCCGACACAGCGCCGGCCCGAGCACGGCGTGGAGGCGACGGAGGCCCGCGGCGTGATAGACGACGCCCAGCGTGGCGGCGGGGACCGTAAACCAGGCGTCGTCCCGGGCGATGCGGATGTCACAGGCGCAGGCCAGCTCCAGGCCAGCGCCGATGGCAAAGCCGTTGATCGCGGCGATGAACGTGGCGTTCGCGGCCTCCATCGCGTCCGATGCCTGCATCAGGGGCGCATCGGGCGGTGGACCGTCCTGCACGGGACCGAGCGCGGTGAGATCGAAACCGGCGCAGAACGCCTCGTCTCCGGCCCCGGTCAGCACCACCGTCTGTCCAGACAGGTCGGCGCACCGCCCGGTGATCCACCGCAGCGCATCGGGCCCGATCGCGTTGCGGCGTCTGGGGTGATCGAGGGTCCACCACAGGGCGCCGTGCTCCTGCGACTCGCGAATGCCCGGCGGCGCGGTCACTCCCCGGGGCGCTCCGCGTCATCGGGCCGGGCGCCGGCAGGAGGTGCGCTGCCCGCTTGCGGCTTCCCGTCGGCGGTGAAGGTGGGCATCGACGCGCGGGGCGGATCGAGCTCGCCGCGCTGATAGGCTTTCTCGAGGTCGTCGAGGGTCCGGGCGACCGGCGAGTCGGGGTCCTGCAGCGCCTTGCGACGCAGGGCGTACGCTCGCTTCCTTCGCATGTCCGGCGTGAGCTCGGCGGGGTCCGCCGCGATCAGCCGTTCATCCTCCGCGCTCAGCGGGGTGGGCGTCGGCCTCGCTTCGGCCGCCGTCTTGGACTCGTCCTCGGGGGCCTTCGCGGCCGCGTCGGCGGCCGAGGGCTGCGGCTCCGGTGGCTTGGAGCACGCCCCGAGCAGGGCCAGCGACATCACCAGGGTTCGCATGCCCGTCACGGTAGCAGAGTCAGACCAGGGCAGCGGAACCCTTCCGCAGGATTCGAACCAGGGACAGGGGGATGAGGACGGTGAGGACGAGCTGGACGACGCCGAGCACGGCGCTGACTTCGAACATCATCAGGGGGAACGGTGCGGATGGGCTGTACATGGTGGCGCTGTGGGCCGCCGCGAAGATCCCCGCTCCGACGAGCTCGAAACACACCGCGCCCAGGCAGACCATCGTCCACAGGCTGCCCATGACGTTCATCGGCACGGCGACCGTGCGGACGGCGGTCAGGCCCAGCACGCTCAAGGCCCACAGCAGGTGGAAGGCGCCGACGGCCGTCCAGGGGATTGCTGCGGGCCCGAAGATGAGGGTCAACAGCAGCGCGTGGACGCCCGCGAAGGCGCCCAACTCGAGCATGAGGCTGCGCAGGGGAAGGGTGCGCAGGCGCGAGGGACCGTCGCCGACGGGCACGCGGCCGGCCAAGATGAGCTGCCAGGGAATCGCCGCGAGGCCCAGCGAGACGAAGTAGGCGGGGACGGCATCGTTCGCGTCGAACTCGGGCACGACGGCGATCCCCATCGCGGTGACGACCGCCGCCGCGATCAGGCCCTCGGCGCGGGTGAGCGAAGCTTGGGTGCGCCCCTCGACCCGGCGGGTGAGCGCGCGCGACATGACGGCGGCGAGCGCCGAAAACGCACCGACGCACAGGACCATGATGGCCAGGGCGTAGTCGGCGTCGACGGGGTCGAGGCGTCGACCGGGAACGAAGAGCTCGCGCAGTCCGTGCACCAGGCCGACGGGAGGCACGACCGCGATGAGCCCGACCATCTCGTCTTGAAGGTTCATGCCGATGCCTACCCCGAGCATCATCAGCGAACACAGCCCGCCGGTGAGGACGGTTGCGACGATGCCCGACGACCATCGCCGACCCAGACCGAAGCCCACCAGCATGGTGAGCAGCACCAGGGCCAGCGACGTGGCCGGCAACAGGAGCAGAACCGGCAGCAGATGCGCCGCGTTGCCCGCGATGAGCCCGGTCCCGACCATGACCAACAGCGTCGGTGCAGCCACCAGACCGGCCAGCGCCATGCCCGAGGCCGTCAACCCCGTGACGATGTCGACCGGGCGCAGGCGCGTGCCGAGCACCGGCTGGAGGGTGTTCTCGTGGACCTCTTGCGCCAGCGTCGCGCCGGCGCAGAGCGGGGCGACGACGAGCATGAGCACAACGACGACGCCACCGGCGACTGCGCCCACCAAGCGCACCGCATCGGCGGTCCCCAGGGGCGAGCTGTAGGAGACGACCTGCGGGACCAGGTCGTGGTCGATGATCGCCTGGAGTCGCTGCCGCTGGGCCGGTGCGTACCAATCGAACTGCCAATCGCGGACCTCCTGCCCGTAGTACCACTGGGCGTCTTCTCGCTGCGCCGGGTACCGCTCCAGCAGCGCACCCGCGCGGGCGTGCAGGTCGGCGTACTCCGCCGGCACCTGGGTCGCTTGGGCTGTGTACAGGGTCGCGTACGCCTGCTCGATCTCTCCTCCGAGCGAGTTGTCGGCGTTGCGCGTCTGCAGGGCGCGAATGGCCTCGGCGTCACGGGCCTGCACGTCGAACGTGAACGCGTCGAAGGTCGTCACCGTGAACGAGATGCGGTCTCGATCCCAGTGGTTGTTCTCCAGGTCCAAGGCGTAACGCATGTCGCGCTCGAACTCGCCGCGGCCGACCGAGAGCCAGACGCCGATGAACACCGAGAGCACCGCGAGCATGGCCGACGCCGCGCCGTAGCGGCGCAGCCGGTTGCCGCGAAACGTGCGGGTCACGAAGGGAAGGCTGGCGTCGAAGAGCTGCTGCAACCGAGCGCGAAGGGGAGAGGTGGTGGTGGGCATGGCTCAGTTGACCTGGTCTTCGGAGAGGCGGTTGTAGACGTCTTCGAGGCGGCTGCGAACGCGGCTGCAGGTCACGACCCGCACCCCGGCAGCGCACAGCTCGGCGAGCATGTCGGCCACGGCCGCGTCGTCGCCTTGGACCTGCAGCGACAGCGCGGTAAGTCCCTCGGCCTGCGTCTCGCCCTCGATCAGGACGCGGCGGCGGGCGAGGATCTCGCGGGCTTGCTCGAGGCCGCCGAGCACCCGGAGCTCGTAGACGAGGCGGCTGACCTCATAGCGGTCGATGATGTCATCGACGTTGCCACTGACCACGATCTGCCCCCGCTGCAGGATGGCGACCTGGTCGCACAGGCCGTCGAGCTCGCGCAGGATGTGCGACGAGATGATGACCGTGACGCCCCGGTCGCGGATCTGCGCAACGATCGTGCGCAGGTCACTGCGGCCCCGAGGGTCCAAGCCGTCGGCGGGCTCGTCGAGGATGAGCAGGGATGGATCGTGAAGCAGGCAGCGCGCGACGAGCAGCCGCTGTCGCATGCCCTTGGAGAGCGCTTTGCAGGGGGCGTTCGCCTTGCTGCGCAGGCTGAACGTGGCGAGGACCTCATCGACCTTCTTCTGCAGGTCGGCGCCGCGTAGACCGAAACACTGTCCGAAGAAGGTCAGGTACTCGGCGGCGGTCATGTCCTTGTACAGGGGGTTGCCATCCCCGAGGAACCCGATGCGGCTGCGCAGGGCTTGGTGGCTCGCCGTGTCGGTGGCGACGGTGCCGTCGTAGGCGATCGAGCCCGCGGTGGGCTCCATCACCGTGGCGACCATGCGCAGCGCGGTCGACTTTCCGGCGCCGTTGGGACCGATGAGGCCCAGGATGGACCCGCTGGGGATCGTCAAATCCACGTCACGCACCGCGTAGGCGCTGCCGTCATAGGTCTTGCTGATCGCGCTTAGTTCGACGCGCATGCGGACTACCAACGCACGTTGGGACGAGAAGATTGCAGCGGGCCTTCATTCGGGCCGTGGTGGCCCTCTGGAACCCTTCGCGCCGCGCGGTCGTGCACATCTTTGGAGAGCTGGCTCACGATTCGCATTGGGCTAGACTGAAAAACGGGGATGGTTGGTGACGCTTCCATTCTGGGTCGACGGGGCTGGAGGCGGTTCTTGTGGCGAATGAGAGTTTCAGCAGATTTCTAAGAGCAGGGGCCACGACGGCTCTCATCATCATTGGTGCGGGCTGCGCGAGCCGCCCCAAAGCCTACGCCGAAGTGTCGGTGGTCTCGGCCGCGCGACATCGATCGGTGAGCAATGACGGGCTCGTCCAGCGGGCGGAGGCCGCGGTCGCGGTCGTGGAGACCCCCTCGGGCCGCGGTTTGGGCTTCGTGGTCGATCCACGAGGGTACGTGGTCACCAACCGCCACGTCGTCGAGGATGCGAGCCACGTCGAGTCGGTCGCCTTCCCTGCGCATGACCCGCCACGCACGTACCACAGCGTTGAGGTGGTCTACACCGACCCCGCGCGAGATCTCGCGCTCCTTCGGGTGCACACCGACGATGACCTGCCGCGCCTCCCGCTCGCGGCGCGAAAGCCGGCGCCTGTCGGGCGCTATCTCGGGCCCGACGACCCGGTCGTCCTGGTCGAGTTCCAGCATCCGACCGAGGACGACCCCATCCCCGATCCCACCACCGCGCACTTCGTCACCCACAACGCGTCGGTGACGACGCTGGGCGCGGTGAACCACGCTGCGGGGCCCGGCCAGTTCGTGGGCATCGACGCCGACGTCAAGCGCGGTCAGAGCGGAGGCCCGGTGCTCGACCGCCACGGGCGCGTCGTGGCCGTGGTGACGTGGACGTGGCGCGACAGGGTGGGCGGCTTCGCGATCCCGATCGCGGACGTCCTGCAGATGCTCGGCGAGCGGCCGGCGCTGGAGTCCAACGACCAACACCGCGACCGCATCGCCGCCCGCTCGCGTGAGTTCCTCGCGGCCCTGGGTCGTGGGGATGTCGAAGATGCGCGGCGGCTCACCTCCCCCTCGCACGCGCGACGCGTGCGGTCCGATGCCGTTCAGAAGATCACCGCCCAACTCGACCGCGACGGGGCACCGGTCTTGCGGGGCTTCTTCGCGGCGATCGAGTCCCTCGTCGAGCGCGAGGATGCCTTCGAGGCGCTGCGCGAGGCCGTGACGCGCACCGCGACCCCCGAGTTTCGCGCCGCGCTCGCCCTGCCCGAGGAGCTCGATGACGCGCAGATCATCAGCTTCTTCTTCGAGGTGGGGCAGGCCTACCTCATCGGTCGCGTCGCCGGAGACATGTCCCCCGACGAGGCGCTCCACCAAGCCCTCATGCGGCTGCAGACGGTCGATGCGGCTCGAACCTTCGCCATCGCCGACGTGCTCTCGGAGCTGGCCGGCAGCGCCGTCGAGATTCAGAAGGTCGAGGTGGTCCCCGGAGCCGTGACGCCGACCGCGGTGGTCTCGCTGGCGCGGACCGTCGCCAAGACGGACGAAGCGCCGGGTCGGAGCCGCCACCTCACGCTGCACATGAAGTTCGAGTGGGGGGACTGGTACGTCGCCTCCGTCGCTCCGACGCCGCTGTCGGATCGACAGTAGCGCTACGTCGCCGTCCGCTTGCGGGGAGGAGCGCGGCGGTCCGGTGGCACGGCGCGCAGCTTTCGGACGCGGACGACGGAGCCCAGATCCTCGGCGTGCTCGTAGACCGTCAACCAGCCGTCGGGGAGGGCAGGGGAGAGCGCCTCGAACACCCGCTTGGCGTCCTTGGGCGCCAGGTTCACGCAGCCGTGGCTCAGGCGGCTGCCGAAGCGGTTGTGCCAGTACGCCCCGTGCAGCGCGAAGCGGCCGTCGAAGTACATGGCCCACGGGACGGCCTCGACGTAGTACGCATCGTCATCGCCGGGCTTGGAGCGCATGTCGGTCAGGGCGTGTTTGCTCTCCATGCGGTAGATGCCCAGCGGCGTCGGGTTCCTGCCGGTGCCCGAGGAGATCAACGTGACGAAGCTCGGCGTCGACCCACGCCACAGCGTCAGCGTCTGCTGCGTAATCTCGACGTCGACCCAGACGGCATCGTCTGCGATGCCGACGACCGGGTCGGCGGCGATGTAGCGGCGAACCGCGCTGGCTTCGACCCAGCCGGTGCCGTCGCGGAGTGGGTAGAAGTCCTTGCCACGCCGCCGAGTCGGCGTGTCGTCCAGCACCACCGTCGCGTGGAACTCGAGATTGCCGGCGACCTCGGCGTCGGGATCCGCTGCCTCGAGTCGCGGCGCGTGCGGCCAGGTGATGACCCAGGCCAACGTGCCCTCCGGGGGCAGGGGGTCGGTGGCGAGGTCTCGCCCCTCGAGTTCGCTCGGGCGGAAGCGCCGGACGTCCGCTTCCTTGACCGTCCGGAGGCCCTCGTCGACCAGCACGCGCTCGCGGTTGGCCCATCGCTGCGCGACGAAGGCGTAGTCGTGCTCGACATCGAGCTCTCCGATGGGATCGGCGCCGCGCCGAAGGGCAGCCCGAGAGCGCCAGATGGGGGCCGGCGTGTCGGGGCCCCGGCGCTTGGCGTAGACGAAAGGGACCACGCGGTCTGTCGGCACGACGGGCAGGGTGCGCGGGGCGGGCTTCTTGGTGACCGTGCTGCGGGTCAAGCACGCGAACGCGCGCACGCCCACGCGTCCCCAGCCGTCCTTGCACTGGGCGTCTGCATCCTGGACGCTGTCGCCATACACGGCGAAGGTCTCGCCGCGTGCAATCTTGCCGCGAAAGGCTGCGGAAAACAGGGGGGCGTCGTAGAGCATCGTCGCCCGCTGCGCGCGCCGGATCTCTCGCGGTTCTTCGTCGACCACGGGCGTGGGCGGGCGGCCTACGGCGGCGGGAGGCGGAACGTCCGGGACGTCCAGGTCCTGCAGGTCGTGCGGGTCGTCCGCATCGGCAGCAGGGACGGGTGCAGCAGGGTCGGATGTTTCGGCGCCCGCGTGCGATTGCATCCCGTCGGATGGAGCAGGGGAAGTCGGCCGGGCGTCGCAGGCGCTCAGCGCGGACAGCGGAGCGAGTGCGAGGCACACGGCCGCGATCGTGCGCAGCGGCATGCTTCAACCCGTATGCCATACTCGCCGACGTTCATGGCGACGAATTTCCGCGGCACCGACGACTACATCGTTTCCGAAGAACTGGCCCGCTCGGTCGACGTAGCGATGCACCTGGGGCGCCCCTTGCTGCTCAAGGGCGAGCCTGGCACCGGGAAGACCCTGCTGGCGGTCAACCTGGCCAAGGCCATGCAGATGAGCCTGCTACGCTGGCAGGTCAAGTCCACGACCAAGGCGGCCGACGGTCTGTACGTCTACGACACCGTGCGGCGGCTCCACGACAGCCGCTTCGGCGAGGGGGACGTCTCGGACATCCGCCGCTACATCGACATGGGTCCGCTGGGCCAGGCGTTCAAGAGCGAGGAGAAGACGGTGGTGTTGATCGACGAGATCGACAAAGCCGACCTCGAGTTTCCCAACGACCTGCTGCACGAGATCGACACGATGAGTTTCACGATCCCCGAGACAGGGGAGACGGTCATCGCCGCGCAGCGACCCGTCGTCGTCATCACCAGCAACAACGAGAAGGAGCTGCCCGACGCATTCCTGCGGCGGTGCGTGTTCCACTTCATCGAGTTCCCGGACCGAGAGATGATGGAGCGCATCGTTCACGTCCATCATCCGGACGTCGAAGAGAAGCTCCTCGCCGGGGCGCTCGAGGCGTTCTACCGGCTGCGATCGGTCGAGGGCCTGCGCAAGCCTCCCTCGACCAGTGAGTTGATCGACTGGATCAGCGCGCTGCGCCACAGCGGCATCAGCGAGGCCAAGCTGCTCGGCGCCGGCCTCCCCTTCCTGGGGACCTTGCTCAAGAAGGAGCAAGACGTGGAGATGTTCGCTCGCCGCCGGGGCCGGGCCTGAGGAGACGCTGGTGTTCCTCGACTTCTTCTTCAATCTGCGCGCCGCTGGGGTTCCGGTCAGCGCCCACAACTGGCTCGCGCTGATGCGCGCGGTCTCCGATGGGCTGCACGAGAACTCGCTCGACGGCTTCTATCAGGTCGCCCGCTGCCTGGTGGTGCCCTCCGAGACGCACTACGACGCCTTCGATCAGGCCTTCGCGGTCACGTTTCGCGGGGTGGTGGCCGACCTCTCGGCGCTGGTCCAAGACCTCGACGCGTGGCTGCGCGACCCCAAGAAGCTGGAGTACCTCGACCCCAAGCTGCGGGCCGAGCTCGCGGCGCTGGACATCGACACGCTGCGCCGAGAGCTGCTCGAACGGCTCGAAGAGCAGAAGAAGCGGCACGAGGGTGGCAACCGCTGGGTGGGCACCGGCGGGACGTCTCCATTCGGCCAGGGCGGCGTCAACCCGGCCGGCATTCGGATCGGCGGCACCGGGGGCGGCCGCAGTGCGCTCGCCGTCGCCGATGCGCGGCGCTTCCGGGCCTACCGGAAGGACCTGGTGCTCGACACCCGGCAGATTGCCGCTGCGCTTCGGAAGCTCCGGACGATGGCCCGCCATGCCGCCGACGAAGAGCTCGACCTCGACGAGACGGTCGATGCCACGGCCCGGAACTGTGGGGACCTCGAAATCGTGATGCGGCCGCCGCGTCGCAACGACGTGCGGGTCTTGCTCCTGATGGACGTCGGCGGCAGCATGGACCCGTTTGCGCGGCTGGTGAGCCGGCTGTTCTCCGCCGCCCACGGCAGCGGTGGGTTTCGAGAACTCAAGGCCTACTACTTCCACAACTGCCCCTATGCCAAGGTGTACGAGGACGCGGCGTTCACCAAGCCGGTGCCGACCGATGAGCTCCTGCGCAAGTACGGCGCAAACTGGCGCCTGATCATGGTGGGCGATGCGTACATGCATCCGGGCGAGTTGATGATGAGTACGTCCAACTGGTGGGACGGGCGTGGGGGCCCGGTCGGTATCACCTGGCTGGCCCGACTCGCCGACCGATTTCCGCACAATGCGTGGCTCAACCCCGAGCCGCCCCACGTTTGGGATGCTCCGACGATCTCGGAGATTCGAGGCGTCTTCGACATGTTCCCTCTGACGCTCTGCGGACTCTCGGACATGGTGGCCGCGCTGCGACGTCCTCCGCATCCGACGCGTCGCAACCGGATCCATCAGCTCTCCCGCGGCGTGGCCTGAGCGCTGGCGACGCGCAGGCGAACGTGATATCGCCTCGTGCATGCGACGCCTGTTGTGGACCTCGACGCTGTGTGCCGTAGCGCTCTCGATCGCCGGTTGTCCCAAAGAGGAGGACGAGGCCAAGGACGAGGCCAAGGAGGCCAAGCCAGACGCCAAGGCAGAGGGCGAAGAGGACGACGCAGGGTCGCTGATGGTCGCCGAGGGCGACGGGGGCGTGGATGGCCCGGTTCCGCCCGAGGCGTCGATGGTGTTCTTCACCGTCGAGGGCGCTCTGTATCCGCTGGCGTGTTTCGACAAGGACAGCAAGAGCGTCAAGGCCGGCGAGGCCTGTCTGTCGCTGGTGAAGGCCGGCGACAGCGTGCGGGTCGCCTCGCACGACTCGAAGTACAACAAGGAGGCGGGAGAGGCGGTCGAGCCCCAGTGCCTGGCCGGCTCGGGCAAGAAGATCGCCATCGGCGTCGACGGCATCTCCGCGGGGGCGGACTTCCTGTACGGCACGTGGCCGCCCTCGGGCATCAAGATCGTCGGCGAGGTCGACCGCGAGTCCACGGCGCCCCAGTCGCTGCATCTCAGCGACGACGAGACCGCCAAGATCACCGCGGCGATCCAGGCCGACGGCGGCTCGGTGAAGGACGAACTCAAGGTACACCAGGTCGCTGCGGTGCACGGCCTGACGGACGAGGACAAGGTCTACTCCGTCTACGTGCCCGACCCCAAGGTGCTCGAGCAGTACAAGTGGAGCGGCGCGTTCTTGGCCGAAGGGGGAGACCTCGCGAAGCTGACGCTGCTGGACAAGTCCAAGAGCAAGAAGGACGTGTTCGAAGTGCGCGGCTGGATGGACATCGACGGCGACGAGACCCACGAGCTGTGGATGCGGATGGTCTTCGCCGAGGGCTCCGGTGACCGGCTCACCAAGCTGGCGAGCGGAAAGGCGACGCCGGTCGGCAACTGGAGCTGCGGCGCCGCTCGCTGAGCTCCGCGTCGTTTCGACGACCGGCGGGCCCTGCTGGGTGCCGGCTGCCGGTGCTATTGGCGGGCCTGGGGGATCAGGCCCGCACGCTTCGCGCCCGCGGGCGGAGCCTTGGCGGCGGCCATCTGCGCGACGACGGCCTGGAGTCCCTCGGGCGAACACGAGGACTCGTCCTTCCACGCGAGCCGCCGGAGGTTGGGCCACGCTGGATCGCCTGCCATCCAGGCGTAGCCCAGTCCCTCGTAGTGCAGCGAGTACGCGCCCGGCGTGCCCGGCATCGGGGCGACCTCGGCGTCGCCGCCGAAGCGCAGCTTGATCCGGTTGGCCTCGGCTTCGGCCGCCGCCTTGGGAGAGTCTCCCTCGACGAAGGAGGCGCGGAACCAGGTGGGACCGCCCTGGGCCGCGTCGTGAAAGTAGTACCCGCAGGTGCGTTGGAAGGACTCTCCGAGATACAGCGTCTTGCCGCACGCGTCGCGGGCTGCTTCGGCGTCGAAGCCATACTCGGTCTGGCAGCAGTGCGGCTCGGGAAGCTTGGGCGCGTAGAGTTGGCAGTAGCCGTTGGAGGTGTCGGGCTTGCCCGAACCCTTGCCCTTGGTCGTATCGGGGGGCTCGGGCAGGGAGCCTGCGGCGTACAGATCCTCGCCGTCCCTGACGACGCGCGGGTCCGACTCGTCGACGACCGGCTTCTCTTTCTTCGTCGGCGGCGCAGGGGTCGGGTTCTTCACCTCGGCGGGGCAGCCCAGGAGGACCGAGAGGAGCAAGCCAACGCCGAGCGAGCCGCGAGCGAGACGGGAGTCCATGCGGGCGGTTTACCGCCTCCGGCGGCCTCTCGCCAAGAGCCACGGGACGCAAAAGAGCCATGTTGGCAGGCTGGGGCCCCCGCCGGTGCTGCACCCGCATCCCTCGTCGGCGCTCGGCTCGGGAGGGGGGTCCTCTCCGACGTCGATGGTGAAGTCCAGGCGCGACTCGTTGCCAGCCTCGTCGGCGACGACCACGTGGAAGTCCCACGTCCCGACCGGAAGTTCCGCGACCTTGAACGAGGGATCGACGCGGAACTGCTCGTCGTCGGGCCGGGGGCCGTCTCCGAGCCACGTCCAGACGCTGTACGCCTGCGGATGTTGGTCGTCGGTCGTCTCGATGAGGACGTCGAAGCTCGCGGGGGCCTGAAAGTACGCTCCGTCGGTGGGTTCGACCAGCTCGAGCTGGGGCTCGTCCATGTCGACGTAGGGCGGACCAAAGAGCCGCGTGAGTCGAGCGTGGGCGTTTTGCAGGTTGCCGTCCGAGCACTGCGCTTCGTTGAGCTCGGGACAGTTGGCCTGGCCCGCGGTGAGCTCGGTGTCTTCGACCATCGTCTCGCACGTGTCGCGGAAGTACGTCGGCGAGTTGTCTCCGCTGGGGAACATGATCGTGCCCTCGACGTCGATGTGGTCGAGTCCCCAGGTGTGGGCGGCTTCGTGCAGCGCGGTCGTCGAGCCGCCGTTGGTCCACGTGTTGAGTTCGCCGTCCAGGTGGGCGAAGGCGATCTGGTTGGGAAGGTCGTCGTCGCAATCCCCGGCCGGCGCCGATCCCAGCGCGCCGTATTCCGCCTCCGTCCCGCCGTAGACGACCATCGTGTAGTTGCCGCTGTGTGGTCGCTCCGCGGTCACCCGGATGCCGTAGTCGGCGACGTCATTGCGCATGGCCTGCAAGATGCCGACCTGGGTTTGGAGGGTGCCGGAGAAGGGCGGGAAGGGCTCTTCGAAGTTGTACCAGCTGCAGTCGGCGCGGCTGTTGGAGGGGTTGCACTCGGTGAGCTGCACGCCCTCGAAGTTGACGTAGAGCGTCGTGCCCGCTCCCAGCGGTTGCCGCCGGGGCTCCGCGGTGAACGTTCCGGTCGTTCCGGGCGTTCGGGGCATGGGGCGCGGCGGCAGGGGAGCGTCGAGGCGGTGTCGCTCGGCGCCCAGGGCCGGCTGCAGGGCGAGCCACCAGAGCACGACCGCGGCAGGGGACATCAAGCGCGGCGCCTCGTTCGAAGTCCGAGCAGCCCCACCAGCCCCGCCAGCCCCACCAGCCATCGGTCGCCCGGGCGGGCCGGGCCGCCACCGCTCGAGCACGACTGCGCACCCTGGGGCGTCGCGCCCGAATCTTCGTCTTCGGGTCGTTCGCTGCCTTCGGGCAGGATGGTGAAGTCCACGGTGTCCTCGCTCGCGTTGCCGGCTTCGTCGGTGAGGATGACCCGCAGCGCGTACGCGCCCGGCTCGGGGTCGGTGATCACCAGCTCCATGTCCCCCTCCAGCCCCACGCCGGTCCGCTTCTCTCCGACCGGCATGCCGTTGTTGAACACCTCGATGTCGTAGAACTGCGGGTGCAGCTCGTCATCGATCACGCCGCGCAGGACGAAGGTCGTCGGCAGGACGAAGGTCGCGTCCTGAGGGGGGTAGACCAGCTCGAACCCCGGCGCCTCCACGTCGGGCACGTGCGGACCGAACAGCAGCAGCATCTCCTGGTAGCTGTTTTGGAACCCTGGATCGCAGAACTGGGTGTGAATCTGGTTGCAGCTGCCCGGCGTGCGCTCGAGCGAGGTGTTCGCGACGATGGGGAAGCACGCGTCGACGAAGCTCTGGGTGAGGCCCGAGGACTTGAACGGGTTCATCACGTCGTTCTCGGAGTCCACGTGCTCGAGGCCCCAGGTGTGTGCCGCCTCCTGAAGGATGACAGTGGACCCCGTGCTCGAGCCCGTGAACGCCTGGGTGAAGCTCGTATCGCCCAGGTTGAGGTCCTCGCAGTCGATGTAGGGCGCGACGCCAGCGAAGTCTTGGTCGCCGAGGTCCCCGTAGATGACCATCGTGTAGTCGACGTCGTCGGGCGGGCGCTTGGTCACAACCCGAACGCCGAAGTCGGCCACCGCCTTGCGGGTCGCCTGCAGGATCGACATGCGCTGCGTGGTGTTGCCGGTGTACGGCCCCACATATCCATCGAACGTGCCCGCGAGCGTGCTGCAGTCATAGTGCGGATCGTTGCCGCAGCCCTTCTGCAGCACCGCGCCATCGAAGTTGATGTAGAGCAGCTCGGGTGTGGTCTGCCGCGGCGCGGCGCCAGCGGGCCGCGGCGCCGCCTGGAGCGAGGGCGTTCCCGTAGGCTCGAGCAACAGCGCGGGCACGAGCATCAAGGACATCGCCGCAATCATGCGCACCTAGGCTAGCAGGCGATGCTCGCAGGTGGGAGCGGCCGGTGCGGCGACCCGTCGCATCGCGGTGCAGGCGCCTCCTCGCGGCTCCTCGCGCCGGCGAGCTAGTCGCGACGGCGGACCAGCATCAGGCCCACCAGGCCCAATGCGGCCCAACCGATCGGGGAGCGCGGACGCTCGAGCGCACAGCCACCGTCGTCGCCAGCGGCGTTCCCAAACCCATCGGTGTCGCCGCCGGCTCCAGCGTCACCGCCCGCGTCGCCCGCGTCGCCGCCGTCGGAGTCGCCGCCGTCATCGCTCGCATCTGCCCCGCCGGTGCCCGAGGTCGCCCCTCCGCTGCCATCGCCGCCGTCGCCACCGGTGCCCTCGGGGGGATCGCCGATGACGGTGATGGTGACCGAGTCGCTGGCGGGGTTGTCCTCTTCGTCGGTGGCGTCGATGGTGATCGTGTACTCGCCGCCGGGCAAGTCGGTGATGGGGAAGTCGAGCTCGGTCGGGGCAGCGTAGGCGCCGTCGTTCTCCACGGGTCCGTCGAGGCTGCTGCTCTCGATGAGGATGGTCGCGTTGATGATCGCAGGCGACTGGTCGTCCGCGAAGCCGATGCGCAGGTTGACGTCGCCCTCGAGGGTGGCGCCATCGACGGGCTCGAGGATCTGCACGGTCGGAGCGGTGGTGTCGGGGACGCCGGGCCCAAACACCGCGAGCAGCTCCTGGTAGCTGTTCTGGACGTTGCTGCCGCAAAACTGGTTGTGCACCGCGTTGCACGTGCCGCTGACCGGCGTGGTCGAGCCGTTGTCATTGAGCCGGACGATCGTCAGACACTCGTCCTTGAACGTCTTGTTCTGGCCCTGCGTGGTCGGATAGAGCAGGTCGGTTTGATCGTCGACATGCTCGAGTCCCCAGGTGTGGGCGACCTCTTGAAGGATGATCTCGGCGATGCCGTCCGACGTGCCCGCCGCTTCGAGCGTGAAGGAGACCTCGCCGCCGCGATTGTCGAAGCAGTCGACTGGGCCCGGTGCGACGCCGGCGAATCCTTGACCCGAGGCGCCGGCCCAGTCGCCGACCATCTCCATGTCGTAGTCCCCGCTTCCGGGGCGGGTGTCGGTGACCGTGATGCCGAAGTCTTGGACGCGGGTGCGGACGATCTGGATGACCGAAGCCCGCTTGGCCGCATCCCCGGAGTAGGGGAGGACCGTCCCGAAGAAGAGGCTCGAGCAGTTGTTCTGCGGGCCCGAGTTGCACGCGTTCATGGACGCGCCGTCGAAGTTGACGAAGAGGATCTTGTCGCCCAGGTGCACGGGCCCCGAGGGCCCCTGGAGATCACCGGGTGCCCTCGGCGTCTGGGGGAACATGCCCGGTGGAGGCTGCATCGGCAGCGCACCCTCGGCGGTGTCGGTCGGGTCCGTCGCAAGGTCGGTGGTGGGTGAACCTGCAAGGAACAGAAGGGTGGGCAATGACAGGATGGAACCGACGAGCTGCACGACAAACCTCCGCGTGCGACCGTTCAGCGCACGCCCGGAGAGTAGGACACCCCCCGCGCCAGCGGGGAACCGTTTTGGGGGGCAGGCTGCGCAAACCTCGCCGCCCGACCGACGGAGACGAAGAACGCCGACCCCCAAACGGGAGCCGGCGCGTGCAGGGACCGCGATGTCCCTTCGAAGACGACGCTCCTCGCAGGCGCCCGTTTCGGGTGACGCGAGGGGCGACTCGTCGGCCTAGTGCAGCCAGCGCTGCCCGGCGGGGTCGTCGTCTTCGTCGACCATGCTCTTGGGCTCGGCATGGTCTCGCTCCCGAAGCACGGCCGCGAGCACGAGGCCGAGGCCGGCGGCCCACAGCAGGACGAGGAACGCCGTGAGGTAGGGGCTCGCACCCATCCCGACGAGAATCGGGTTGGCCGCGCTGCGCGTCAGCGCGACGTGGTCGACCTCGAGTCCGTAGACGGCGATGGCGGCGACGAGCTGAAGGACGACGACCGAGAAGCCGACCATCAGCGAGCGATGGCGGCCGTGGCGGCGCCGACTGGTCCACAGCAAGGTGGCGACGATGGTCTCGCCGATCAGCAGGCCGTGCAGCAGGGTGGCCCACATGACCTCGGACTGCTCCGAGGCCAGACCGGTCCGCTCGATCACGAGCTGGTATGCCACCGCCAGGGCGGCGGCGGTAAGGCCGATGAACACCTGGAAGCGGAGGAAGCCGCGACGAACCTCCGAGACGTTGGCCACGGACGCCGCGCGAGCGGGGCGAACGAGGCTGGTGACGAGGAGCCACCCGAGCACGGGCACCAAGAAGCCCACCGCGACAAAGGTGATCAGGTTGACGTCGTCGTAGCTCTGCACGTGCACGCGCTCGGACAGGTCGAGCACCGACAGGGCGCTGCAGCCGACCGAGGCCAGCGCCAGGATCGCCCCCTCCAAGGGGCGGAACAGCGGCGCCCAGGCCTGCTCGACCCGGCGGCGCCAGCTCAGCAGGCACAGCAGTCCGAGCATGCCCTGGATGACCAGGGCGTAGCCGGCGATGGTCGTGCCGAGGTCGGAGCTGCCACCGGTGGCGGCCTCGGCTGCGAACGGCATGCCCGAGAGCCCCATGCCCGAGGCGAGGGCGAGCGGAAGCGGTCCGAGCAGGAAGCCGGTGGCCGCCATGTCACCGACGACCATGACGGTGCCGACCAAGCCCGGACCCAGCAGACCCAGCGCGAGCAGGCCGCCGACGACCATGGCGTTGACGCGCTGGCCGAGGGCATCGCCCAGGCCGATCGCCGTCAGGTGCGTCGCCGCGGTGAGGGTGAGCAGTGCACCCAACGGCATCAGGAGGGCTGCGGGGCCCACGGTGAACAGCAACAGCGGCGTTGCGAGCCCCAGCAGGCCGAAGCCCGCGACCAACGCGAACACGTTGGGCCCGACCGTCATGGCCAGGGCGAGGTCGCTCGCGCTCATCCCGGTCATGCGCAGCACGGGCAGGGTGCCGGCTTCGCGCTCACGCGCCGTCGTGGTGGCGGTGACCACCGGGCCGACGACCAGGAGCATGATGCCCGAGAGCAGGAACAAGACCGTGCCGATGATCTGCCACTGCTGTCCGCCCGAGAGCGGAGAGCGGTAGCGCTCGGAGGCCTTGGTGATCGGCACGGCCGCCCATTGAGGGTCGGTCCAGGCGTCGCGCCACATCGGATGGCCGGGCTCGAACACGAGCGCCCGCAGATCCCCGGCGTGCACGAGCGCCGCGGAGGCCAGACGGTCGTCCACGGTGGGCAGGCCCGACGACGCCGCCGCGTGGTGAACGCTGCTGCTCATCAGGTCGGAGTCTTGGTCGGCGTCGAAGAGGTCCCACCCCTGGAGCGCCGACGACGGCGGGCGCACGGCGAGCCATGCGGCCAGCTCCAGACGCTCGGCGTAGTCGGTGCCCGGGGCGTCGATCGGGAGCAGCGCGCCGGTGAGTTCGGCGCGGCTGACTCGGGTCGTCTCTGCCTCGCTGTCCACACCGTCGCGCTCCATCAGGGCGAGGAGGGCATCGTCGAGCTCGTCGAGCGTGACCCGCTCCAGCTCGAGCTGCTTGTGCAGCGCGGTGCGCATGTCGGGCGCCGCGCCACCTTGACGCCACTTGTCGGAGGCCGCCGTGCAGCCGAGCCACCCGCCGTCCTCGAACTCGGATGCGTCGCAGTCCTCGATGACGTCCAGGGGCCACAGGAGCCGAGCTCGACGGGCTTCGACCGAAGCGACCTGCATGGGGCGCAGGTCGACGACCGACTGCATCAGCGCCACCTCGAGGGCGACGGTGTCCCCTTGCAGCACGCCGGTCGACTCGGAGGCCTTGGCTGCCTCGACGAGGGCCGTGGCTTCTTCGAGACGATCCTGGGCGAGATCGACCCGCGCCTGCAACTCCCCGAGCACCAGATGCCGCATCGAGCGCTCGTGGGCGAACGCCTGGTCGACCTTGGCCTGCGCCCGGTCGTCATAGCTGCAGTCGGGTTGGTCCCCGCCACCACACACCGCGTAGGGGGCCTCGAGACCGAGGTCGACGCGAAGCGCGTGGGCCTCTTGGCTGTCGATGCGGCCGAGCGCCGAGACGCCGAGCCAGGTGAGGCCAAAGAGAACCGAGACGGCAACGAGCGCGCTGGTGAGGCGCGCACGAAGGTCTCGGCGGAGGAAGGGACGCAGTCTTTGGATCAGCTGCAGGGGAAGGCGCATCACACGCTCCTTACGGTTGCACGGGGGTTGAGGCCGCGGGGAACGCGGCGGACGAATTTGGACACGGACGCCTCGTCGACGGATCAAACGTCGACGCGGAGTGGGACAGCGAGCAAGGCATAGTGTTCCATGGTTTCGGAACCGACGCTCGACCGAAACGGGGCGGTCGGCACGGCCGAGCGGTGCAGACCCCAGACAACGGGCACAAGGCGCCGCGAGCGTGACAACGGGCGAGCGCGGACGAAGATTTCGCTGCTGGAAAAAAACTCGCTGCGTTGCCCGACTCAACGGTCGGCGAGCCGCTGGCATATCGCTGCGCCCAGGGCTGGGCGATGTGCTCTAGAATCGAGGGCGATGGACGTTCAAACCCTGCTCGACGGGCTCGATCTCGATCCAACGCGGCGGCAGACCGTGTCCCGCTGGCTGACCGAGTCGCGGTTTCGCAGCGAACGCGATGCTCTCGAGGCGCTCGTCCGTGCCGCCGCACAGGGCGACACCGCCGCCGGGGCCGAGCTCCTCGACGCCTTCGACGGACCCCTGCCGATCGGGACCGGAGGCCGACGAGGCGCCTGCGGGCCGGGGACCAACCGCATGAACGTGGCGGTGCTGCGGGAGACGGCGCAGGGCCTGGCGGCCGCGATGCGGGCCGAGGGCGTGCCCATGCAGGCCGCGGTCGTGTTCGACACCCGCCGCGACTCCAAACCGTTCGCCGCGGCGGTGGCCGACCAGCTCGCTGCGTGCGGCGTCGACGTGCTGCTGGTCGACGACGCCCGGCCGACGCCGCTGCTGTCGCACATCGTGCGTGCGCGTGGGTGCGGCGCCGGCGTCGTGATCTCGGCCAGCCACAACCCGGCGGGGGACAACGGGATCAAGATCTACGGGCCCGACGGCGCACAGGTGCTGGGGCGGCGCGACAAGGCCCTGATGAAGGGGATCACCGATGCGATGACCGCACCGCTGACGCCCCGCGGGGAGGATGCCGGCACGGTGACCGTCCTGAGCGGCACGTCGGTAGCCGAGGTCGACGCCCCGTACCTGCGGTGGGTCAAAGCGCAGGCAACGCTGGGCGATCTCTCCGATGCCCAGCTGCGGGTCGTCTTCACGCCGCTGCATGGGGTCGGCGAAAGCTCGGTGGTACCGGTGCTCGAGGCGCTGGGGGTGGAGGTGCACGTGGTCGATGCCCAGCGCCCCGACGGTGGGGCGTTTGGGACCGTGACGTCGGCCAACCCCGAGCAGCCCGACGCGCTCGCGCTCGCGCGGGCGCTGGCGATCGAGCTCGACGCCGACCTGGTGATCGCCAACGACCCCGACGCCGACCGCGTCGGTGCGTTGGCCAAGGACGCAGGGGTGTGGACGTTCATCGACGGCAACCGGCTGGCGGTGATCATGCTCGACCACGTGCTGCGACACATCGAGCCCAGCGAGGACAGCTGGGTCCTCACGACGCTGTGCACGACGCCCCTGGTGGGCGCGCTCGCTCGAGCGGCGGGCGTCGAGGTGGTGGACGACCTGCTCGTGGGGTTCAAGCACCACGCGGGCATGATGGAGGAGCAGCCCCGGCGGCACCTGGAGTTCGCGACCGAGGAGGCCCACGGCTACCTGCGGGGCGATGACGTCCACGACAAGGATGGTGCGGTGGCCTCGGTCATGCTCGCCGAAGCGGCGGCCCTCGCCAAACGTCACGGGCGGAGCGTGTTCGACCAGCTGCGCGAGGTGTGGGCGCGGCTGGGCTACCACAAGGAAACGACGGCCAACATCTATGCGCACGGCGCGGTGGGTCGCGAGGCGATCACGACGCTCGTCGAGCGCTGGCGGACTGAGCCTCCGGCGGCGTTCGGGGGGCTGGCGGTCGTCTCGGCCGAAGACCGACTGCGCCCCCGCAGCACCGGCAGCGTGACGCGGGATCTTCCTGGCAACGTCCTGGTGTTCGAGCTGCAGGCCGAGGGTGCAGCGGCGTGTCGCCTGGTGGTGCGTCCCAGCGGCACCGAGCCCAAGGCCAAGCTCTACGCGCTCGCGCGCAGCACGGGACCCACCAGCGCCGATCGCTTGGACGCGGTGCGCGAGGAGATCGACGGTGTCGTGGAGTCGGTGCTCGCCGACGCGCGCGCCCGTGCCGAAGCGGTGATGCGACCCGTGCTCGAGGGTGACGCACGCGGGTGAGGCGCGCGGGGTGGCTGGGGCTGCTGGTGGCCGCGCTCTTGGTCGCGGTCGCGCTGTGGACCCTACGAACGTCCAAGGGGACGTCCTCGGTCCGAAGGGCGGCGCAACCGGAGGTCGGCGGCGCGTCCCCGCAGGCGCGTGGGGGCGGGGGGGTTCGGGTCGCCGAGGTCGACGTCGACGCCTCGGTCACCGTCCGCGGTGAGGTGATCGACGCCGACGGGGAGCCGGTCACCGACGGCGCGCTGCTGCTGCGCTGCCTGCAGGGCGACACCGTTCGGCCCCTGGGAGCCGTGCGCCTGTCCGCCGAGGGCACGTTCGAGGCGATGGGGTGCCGTGGGCAGGTCTGCGCGACCCTCGACCACGCATCGCAGTCTGCCGCCGAGCCGTGGGTCCTGCGCCCGGGTTCGGCCGCGACGCTTCGAACGGAGGGCTTGGATCGACTGTGGGGAGAGGTCGTCACCCCGTCGGGGGACCCCGTCGAAGGTGCACGCGTCCTGTTCGCGCCCGCGGGCCCCAAGGAGGAGCGCGACCCCGCCGCGCTGCTTCCGCTGGCGACCCGCAGCACGAGCACCGACGCGGACGGTCGCTTCATCGTGGCGTGGATCCGCAGACCGCCGTGCGGTCCGTGCGATGAAGCCAACGGTGGCTGCGCCGAGCTTCCCGCGATGGTGCCCAGCATCGAGGTGATCGCCGGCGCTGCCGGCCACGCCTCGGGCCGGGTCACCTTCGACGCACAGACGCCCGTGGGGACGGGCCCCGACGCACCGCTTCGGGTGACCCTGGTCGCCGCGGCCGATCTCCTCACCGGTCAGCTGCTCGGACCCGATGGAGCACCCTACGCGCGGGCCTTCGTGCTGGCGCGTTCGGTGGAGCGGGAGCGTGAGCAGCGGCGGGCCGAGGTCGATGCCGACGGCAACTTCGAGATCGACGGCCTCGGCGAGGGTCCGTATGCGATTCGGGCGATTCAAGATGGGGTGGAGCTCGCGACGGCGCAGGCCGCCGCTGGCGAGGATCTCGAGCTCTCCGGCACCGTATCGGCCGCCGGCCCCGACCTGGAGATCGTCGTGTTGGGGCCCGATGGGCGGTCTGCGACCGGCGCGACCGTCGACGGGGGTCCCTTTCGTGGCGAAAAGACCGACATGAAGGGTCGAGTGCGCGCGAGTCGAGCGCTTCCAGGCTCGCTGCGGTTGCGCGTCCGATTGGGGCCGAGCGTGCTCCGCCAGGCGGTCGAGATCCCGGAGGCGTCCGACGAGGGGACTGCACACCCGCACCGCATCGAGGTGAGGGTCGAGCCAAAGGACGCGCCCGAGCTGCCCCAGCCCAGGCTATGATGCGACTCGCGTGCCGAGCAGTTCACCGCAAGCCGCGGACGAGGCGATATCCGATCGGTTGGGTCGCCTCGACCTCCCCGAAGGCTTCCCGGAGGTTTTCGGGAAGTACGTCCTCGTTCGGCCCATGGCGCGAGGCGGCATGGGAGAGCTCTTCATCGCCGCGGCGGGGGAGACCGGCGGCTTCGAGAAGCTGTGCGTGGTCAAGAAGGTCCTGCACAGCCTCGAGGATGGAGCGGTCCATCGCCGCTTCCTCGACGAGGCCAAGGTGGTCGTCCGACTCAACCACGCCAACCTCGTGCAGGTCTTCGACGCCGGCAAGGTCGACGGCGAGTACTACCTCGCGATGGAGCTGGTCGAGGGCAAGGACCTGCGCGCGGTGTGGAACCGCTGCGCCCAGCTGCATCGCCGCATCCCGGTGGACATCGCGGTCTTCGTCGTCCGCGAGGTCCTCCGAGGCCTCGACTACGTGCATGACGCGATGGGTCTCGACCTGGTGCACCGCGACATCTCGCCGCCCAACGTCCTGGTCGGGTATCGCGGCGACGTCAAGCTGACCGACTTCGGCCTGGCCAAGAGTTCGATCAAGCGCGAGATGACCAGCCCCGGGGTCGTGTTCGGTCGCTACAGCTACCTCTCGCCCGAGCAGGCCAAGGGCTTGCCCGCCGATCGACGCACGGACATCTACGCCTGCGCCATCGTGCTGTGGGAGCTGCTGACCGGCCGACAGCTGTTCCCCTCCGGCGGCCGCTCGCACACCGAAGCGCTCCAGGCGGTCCGCAATCCCAACGCGCAGGCCCCCTCGTCGCTGGTGCCGGGGATTCCCGACGGGCTGGACGACATCGTCTTGCGCGGCCTCGCGCGCGATCGAGAGAGCCGCTATCAGGAGGCCGGCGAGTTCCGGGCCGCGCTCTCGGACATTCTCGCGACCAACTTTCCGACCGCCGATGCAGACCGGGTCGCCGAGTTCATGCGCGACATCTTCGCCCGCGAGGCCAAGATGGAGCAGCGGGACTACCTCGACCTCTCCTCCCACGACTTCTCCACGCTTCGGTCTCAAGGCGACGAGAGCGAGCTGATCAGCATCAGCGACGTCGTCGCCAGCCTCAACGAGCCCTCCCGCCCCACGATGCCGCTGGGCGACTCGGACATCGTCGAGCTCGGCGGTCGAGGCGGGCGATGGGACGAACGACCCGACGCAGCCTCGCTCAAGGAGGCGGCCGAGACCTGGGTGGGCAAGGTCGTCGCGCAGCGATACCGCGTCGAGTCGCTCATCGGCGTCGGCGGTATGGGGGCCGTGTTTCGCGTCCGGCACCTGGCGCTGGGCAAGACCTTCGCGCTCAAGGTGCTCCACAGCCACTACACGCGCGACGCGGACGTGATCAGCCGGTTCATGCGGGAGGCGCGTGCGGCCTCCCAGACGGGGCATCCCCACATCATCGACGTGCTCGACGTGGGCACCAACGAGGAGGGGGACGTCTACTTCGTCATGGAGCTGCTCGAGGGCCAGAACCTCGGCGAGATGATCAAGCGCGAGGGTCCGCTTGCCGTGCGTCGTGCCGTACACATCGCCCGTCAGGTCTGTCAGGCGCTGTCCGCCGCCCACGCCGCTGGCATCATCCATCGCGATCTCAAGTCCGAGAACATCATCCTGACCGCGCGCGGCAAGGACCCGGACTTCGTCAAGGTGCTCGACTTCGGCATCTGCAAGCAGATGGATGGAGAGTCTGGGTCAACCTCGCCGGGCCTGATCATGGGTTCGCCGGACTACATGGCGCCCGAGCAGGGGGCAGGCCTGGACGCGACGATCGCCAGCGACATCTACGCGCTGGGCTGCATCCTGTTCGAGATGCTGACCGGGAAGATGCCCTTCCAGGGTCGCAACGCGGTCGACGTGCTCATGCAGAAGGGGGCTCGGGAGGCCGACACGGTCACGGTCTATCGTCCCGAGGTTCCGCAGCCAGTGTCGGCCGCCATCGGGCGGTGCCTCAAGCGACAGCCCGGGGATCGCCCGCCGTCGATGCGCTCCCTCGAGTACGAACTCACGCGGGCGATCGATGGTCGGGCGACCGCGGTGGCCAACGTGTTGGGCATGGACGCGGGGGACGAGCGCCACGACCGCTCCGATCGCCCCGACGAGGCCGGCGCCAGCCTGAGCATGAACCGGGCGGCCGTCGCCACGATGAGCTCCAGCGACGGGATCTACGGGGCCGACTACGAGCAGCAGTCCTTCACGCAGATCGCACCTCCGCCCCGTGAGCATGGAGGCGGCAACGGAAGCTCGGCGGGACGCTCGATGTCCCCGGCCATGCTCACCGGTTCGCAGCCGGTCATCCCCGGCGCAGGCGTACCCGGGGCGTCCGCGTCGTCGGTCTCGGGGGGCCTGGACGTCTCGGGGGGCCCGAAGAAGCGCGCGGCCATGCGGGCGCTGTTCTTCACCGGTCTGGGCGGCTTGCTCGCAGTGGGCGTCTTGGCGGCCCTGGTCCCCGGCGGCGTGTCGTCGGTGTTCGGGGGTGGCGACGACGAGCGCGAGACCTCGCAGCGGGGCAAGGTCGTCGCGCCTACCCCGCCCGGCGCCCCGGCGCCCGACGTCGGACCCGGGCGGGGCGATCCCGAGTCGGACGACGCCGATCCGGGGCGCGAGGCTGCGGACCCCAACCCCAAAACCAGTGCGAGTGCCGAGGCCGAGGTCATCGAGGTCATCGAGGTGGAGCCAGGCGCCAAGGCCGAGGTCCCCAGCGAGGACCCGGCGCCCGCGATCGCGCCCGTGACCGATGGTTCGGATGCGGACGCTGCTGCGGCCCAAGATGCCCAGGCCGTCGTCGCCCAGGCCGAAGCGGCGCTGAAGGCTGGTCGGTGGACCAAGCCCCCCGAGGACTGCTTGGCCGGGCATCTCTCCAAGCTGCAGCTCATCGCGCCGGGCGACGAGTCCTTGGGCCGACTCCGAAAGCAGTCGGCCGAGGTGCTGCTGCCGCAGGGCGAGAAGGCGCTCAAGAAGAAGCAGTGGGCCGACGCCGTGGTCGCCTATCGCAACCTGCGCTCCATCTGGCCCGACCACGTCGAGGCGCGGGAGGGGCTGGTCGAAGCGCTCGCGGCTCAGGCTCGGGTGCTGCGCAAGCTCGACGACTACGACGGCGCGCTCATCTCGGCGGACGAGTGGCTCAACGTCGAGCCCAACGACTTCGATGCTCTGCTGCTGCGCGGCGACATGCTCTACGCGCTGAGCCGCTACGACGAGGCGAAGGAGGCCTATCGACAGGCGCGCTCGGAGAAGCCGCGCTCCAAGGCCGCCAAGGACAAGTTCTTCAAGGCCGCTCGCAAGGCCCGCAACGACCAGTAGCGGTCCCGTCCGGGCGCGCGCTGGACCGGTGGGCTATCCGCCGGCAAAGAAGATGAGGCTCACCAGCACGAAGCAGGGGATGAGCACGAGTCCAGACCACTTCATGTAACCGAAGAAGCTGGGCATCTCGATCTTCTGCTCCTCGGCGATCGCCTTGACCATGAAGTTGGGTCCGTTGCCGATGTACGTGTTGGCGCCCATGAACACGGCACCGACGGAGATGGCCTGCAGGACCACCACGGGCACGGTGATCACGTCGCTGACCAGCGTTCCGCTGAGCTGACCGTGCTCGACCATGCCCTTGGCGGTCTCGAAGAACACGACGTAGGTCGGCGCGTTGTCGAGGAAGCTCGACAGCAGCCCCGTGATCCAGAAGAACTTGGCGGGGGTGTCGACGCCAAGCTCGCCGCCGCGCGCCGAGAGCAGCATCTGCGCGGGGATCATCGTCAAGAAGATGCCGATGAACAGCGCCGCGACCTCGAGAATGGGGAACCACGAGAAGCGATTCCTCTCTCGAATGTCCCCTTGGGTCATGAACTTCGAGGCAACTGCGCAGCCGATCATCGCGGCCTCGCGCAGGAAGAGGCCGTACTCGGGCTTGATCAGCGCGACGCACAGGACGATTCCCAGGAGCCAGATGGCGTTCGACTTGCCTTCCACGGACAGCGGCTCGACCGTGTTGGCGTCGAATGCCTTGACCGCGTCGGTTTCCCGCCGCCAGAAGTGTCGGTCGAGCAGGTAGAACCCGGTGAGCAGCAGGACCGAGACGAGCAGCATGTGGGGCCACAGGCTGAGCGTCCACAGGAAGGGCACGCCGCGCAGGTATCCCAGGAACAGCGGAGGATCGCCGATGGGCAGCAGCGAGCCGCCGATGTTGGAGACCAGGAAGATGAAGAAGACGACGATGTGCACCTTGAAGCGGCGCTCGTGGTTGGTGCGCAGCAGCGGTCGGATCAGGAGCATCGAGGCGCCGGTCGTCCCGATGATCGATGCGATCGCCGTGCCGAACAGGAGAAACTTGAGGTTCGTCTCGGGCGTCGCGCGCAGGTCTCCCTTGAGCAGGATTCCGCCCGAGACGTAGAACAGCGTGCCTAGCAGGACGATGAAGCTGATGTACTCCTCCAGCACGTGCCACAGCGCGCTGTAGTTGTCGCTGAGGACCGTCACCCAGATCAGCGGGTAGGCGGCCAAGCCGAGCCCGAGCTTGAGCTTGTTCTCGTTCTTGTGCCACCAGTGCTCGAGCTTGGTCAGCGGCAGCACCGCGATCGACAGCAGCATGATGACGAAGAAGGTCAGCATCCACAGCGGGGGGAGTTCGCCGCCCCCGCCACCGGAGGCCAGCGCATCGGCCGGTGCCAGCGCGAGGCCTCCGGCGAGCATCGGTAGCAGCCAAGGCGACGGGGTCCGTCGCGCGCGGGCCGAGGTTGGTGCGGGGAGACGGCGGGGCGGACGATGTGCGAGCGGGGAGCGTGCGGGCATGAGAATCTCCGAATCCGTCCGGTGCCTGCGCATCAGCGGGGCTCGACAATCTTAGACCTTGGTGCAGTGCGCCCGCCACCCGTGGAGCCGGGCTTTTTTGGTGCATACTGCCGCGTGTCCGCATCGTCGACCGAAGCCTCGGCGCTCGAGCACCTCGAGTGGAATCGGGTCGCAGAGCGTGTCTTTGCAGCGCTCTCGTCGGTGGCCGCGAGCCATCGCCTGGCCGGGGATGAGGAGGCCTCGTCGCCACAAGAGGACGCAATTCTTCCGCGGAGTCATGATCTCGACCGCGTCCGCCGGGCCTTCGATGACTTGCGGGGACTCGAAGTGGCCCTGCAGGTCGCGATCGAGTGCGAGGATGTGCCGCACGCGTTGGGTCCGCTGCTTGCTCCGGTGCTGGACGTCGTACCGCTGCTCGAGCGGGCTGCACGGTCTTCGACGCTCGATGTGGAGGAGCTGTGCGCAGTGCAGGATCTGGTCGTTGCGGCCGATGAGGTCGGGTCGCTCTTTCGAGCTGCGGCGGCCCGTTTGGAGGAGAGCGTCGAGCCTCAGGAGGGCGATCGGGACCGGGTGTGCGCGCTGCAGCGTGATCTTGGGCCGCTGGCATCGGAGTCGTCGCTGCGTGGGGCGCTTCGAGCGGGCGCTCGAGCGAGGCCGAGGTGAGGCTCGGCTCGCAGACACCGCGAGCGACGAGCTCGGCGAGCTGCGGCGACGGGTGGTCGGAGCCCGCAAGGGGTTGACCACCGCCGCGGACCGTCTGGTGCGCAAGCCGGAGATCGCTCGGGCCCTCGCGGACGACTACTGGACCGATCGTCAGGGCCGCGTGGTGCTCCCCGTGCGCTCGGACGCGTTCTCCCGAGCCGGCAGTCAAGGCACCGTCTCGGGCATCATCCATGGCTCGTCCAAGACCGGCGCGACGCTCTTCGTGGAGCCTCAGGCGCTCGTGGAAGCCGGCAACGCGTGGCGCCAGGCGACGATGGCGGTGCGGGCCGAGGAGCGACGCATCCTGGTGGAGCTCTCGGCCGCCGTAGGTCGGGCGTCCGAGTCCCTCGCCGCCTCGCTCACGGCCCTGGTCTGGCTGGACCAGCTGCACGCGAAGCTGAAGGTCTCCGCTGCGCTGGGCGGTCTGGAGCCCGACGTCTTCGCACCCCAGGCGGGACGCCGGCTCGACGTCGAGGCCGCGCGGCACCCGGTGATGGCGCTGGCGGGCATCGACGTCGTGCCCAACGATCTTCACGTCGACCACGGCGGCGCGCTGATCATCTCGGGGCCCAACGCGGGGGGAAAGACGGTCGCCCTCAAGACTCTGGGTCTGTGCGTGCTGATGACGCAGGCCGGCCTGCGCCTGCCGACGTCCTCCCCGGCCGCCGTACCCCTGTATCGGGCGGTCGTCACCGACGTGGGGGACGACCAGTCCATCGTGGGCGGACTGTCCACGTTCTCGGCCCACATGGGTCATGTTCGAGACGCGCTCGAGCGGGCGCAGGAAGATGGCGCCGGCACGCTGGTCCTGCTCGATGAGGTCGCCGTCGGGACCGACCCCGAGCAGGGGGCGGCGCTGGCCGAGGCGCTGCTGCGGGAGCTGGTCGAGCGCGGCGCGACACTGGTGATCACCACCCACTACGAGCGACTCAAGCTGCTCGCCTCCGAGGACCCCCAGCGCTTCGCCAACGCGGCGGTCGGCTTCGACTTCGACGCGATGAAGCCCACGTTCACCGTCAGCATGGGCGCGCCGGGGGCCAGCTCGGCGCTGACGGTCGCGCGGCGGCTCGGGCTGCCCGATGTGGTGCTGGAGCGGGCTGCCGCCATGCTCGACGACAGCCGACTTCAGGTCGACGCCCTGCTTCGAGACGTCGAGGCGCATCGCGAGCGGCTGGCGGCCGAGCGGGCCGAGGTGGCGCGCGAGCAGCGGGTCGTCACGACGCTGCGCGAGGCCTTGGAGCTGCGGGAGAGGCGAGAAGAAGAGTCGGCGGCGACGCGCCGGGCCAAGGCGCATGCCGCCGCGACGGAGGAGCTGCGCGGGCTGGAGGCGGAGATCAAGCGCCGCAGGAAGGCGCTGCGAAAGTCGGAGACCTCGCGCGACAAGGATGGTGTCAGCGACGGTGAGGTCCGGACCTTCGCGCGGGAAGCCAAGGACGCGGTGCGCCAGGGACGGGTGCCGCAGGCGCAGCCGACGACGGAGACCATCCCCTCGCTCGTGGTCGGCGACCGCGTGCACGTGGCGCGTCTGGGCCTCGATGGTGAGGTCCTCGACGTCAAGGGCGATCGGGTTCGCGTTCAGCTGCCGCTGGCCAAGATCACCGTGCGGCGCGACGAACTCGGCCGCCCTGCGGCGCGCCCGAAGAGCAAGGCTCGCGCCCTCGCGAAGGTCTCGCTGCCAGAGAAGAGCGGCGCCGCCAAGCACTTTGGGGCCGAAGCCGTCGGGGTCCGGGCCCAGCACGACAACGTCATCGACGTGCGGGGGTGCCGGGCCGATGAAGCGCTGACGATGGTCGAAGTGTTCTGCGACCGAGCGATCGCCGAGGACGTCGAGGTCGTGATCATCCGGCACGGCCACGGCAGCGGAGCCTTGCGCAAGGTCGTGCGCGAGCATCTGGTTCACCTCGCGCACATCAAGCAGCAGCGCGGGGGCCTGACCGCCGAGGGGGGAGATGGCGTCACCGTGGTATGGATCCATCCGTGAGCGTTTCCCGGACAGTGGCGGCGGTCCTGGCGACCTGCACGGCCGGGTTGCTGTCCCCCGCCGCGCTCGCCAACCCCAACGAGGGCGCGACGAGGGCGATCACCCGGGACGCCGATCGACCCTATACGGCGGTGGCCGGAGAAGGCGACGGGGCCGCCACCGTCGTCAACCCTGCGAACCTGGGCTACCTCAACGCGTTCAACGCCGTGCTGGACTTCGGTTGGACCGCGCGGTCGGCCCGACGACGCGGCAGCGGAGTGGGAGGGTTCATCGGCGTGCCCATCCCGGCGGCACGACGCGCGCGCCGGCTCGGACTCGGTGGGCCGTTGGCGAGCTTCGGTCTGGGATATCAGTACCTGTCTCCGCTGCAGCCGGGCACGGCGGTCAGCGAGCCTGACTCGCCCAGCCAAGTCGACAGCCCCTACAGCAAGATCACCGCGTCCCTGGCCATTCCGATGATGCGGTGGGCGCCTGGCCTCTCCTTGGGCTTGGGCTACTCGCGCCTGGTGTCGGTGGGCAACTTCCACGCCAACGCGAACCTGCTCGACGTCGGGCTCGGCTACCACCCGGTCCGCTACCTGGCGTTTGGACTGGTCGCGCACACCATCAACGTGCCGCGCACCGGGCCCGAGGACACCGTAGAGGTGACGATCGAGGATCCGGATGATCCGTCGACGGATCCGACGGTGTCCCAGGCGGCAAACCGCTACGCGCAACCCTTCGTGCTCGAGCCCGAGGTGGCGGTCCGACCCCTGGGGACACCCCAGGTCGAGTTCGCGGTGGGCGTTCGCTGGGCGCCCGCGCTGCCCGAGGATGGCCCGGCGCGCCTGCAGACCCTGCGGGCCGAGCCGAGGCTGCGGGCCGCGGTTCAGATCGGGCCCACCAAGATCTTCGCGCAGGCGGACGTGATGCGCTTCCTGCCCCTGGCCTCGGAGGATGGTCTCGACGCGCGGACCGGCGCGCGGATCACCGCCGGGATCGAGTTCATCGACAGCAACTTCGGCGTCGCGGCGGGCCTGCTGTCTTCGGCGTCCGGCAGGCGGTCCTTCTCGGTCGACGGGGGCACCGCGCGCCTGCGATTCTCGGCCGAGCGGTACGACGGACTCGAGTCCGCACCCCGCCGCGTGACCCGTCTTCAGCTGAGTCGCTTTCGCGGTGAGCGGGGCCTGTGGGCGCTCGTCGACGAACTCGACCGGGCGGGTGAGCAAGGGGGCATGGTGCTGATCGAGACCCGCGGTTCGGGGCTGGGCTGGGCCCAGGCCGAGGAACTCCGCCAAGCGATGCGTCGCGCCCGACTCCGGGGCGCTCGAGTGATGGCGTACATGGAGGGCGGCGGGCTGCGCGACTACTTCGTCGCCTCGGCCTCCGAGACCATCATCGCCCATCCCAACACCGGTCTCGCCATCGTGGGGATGCGGGTCGAGACCTTCTTCTTCGCCGACCTCTTGGCAAAGCTGGGTGCCAAGGCCGAGTTCGTTCGGATTGCGGAGTACAAGTCGGTGCCCGAGTCCTACGAGAGAATGGGCCCGACCGCGCCCGCCGACCGTCAGCGACGCCTGCTGCATACCGACGTCTGGAACCACGTCATCCGCGTGGTCGCGCGCGATCGCGGCCAGGACCCCGGTTCGGTGAAACGCTGGATCGACGCAGCACCGCTGCTGCCCTCTCGCGCGGAGCGGGACGGGGTGGTCGATCGCCTGGCGTATCCGGACGAGCTCGACGCGACCCTCGAGACGCTCTTGGGCCGCAAGGTGCGACTCGAAGCGCCGCCCGAGCAGGATGAACACGAGCATGACTTCGGACCCCGCTCGCAGGTGGCGGTCTTGGTCATCGAGGGCGACCTGTCGGACTCCAAGAGCTTCGAGGTGCCGATCATCGGGCGCAAGGTCGCCGGCGCAGTCACCCTCACCAAGGAGATCGAGCGACTTCGCGAAGACGACGACGTCAAGGCGATCATCGTTCGCTGCAACACGCCGGGCGGCTCGGTCAAAGCGGCCGACGACATCGCCCGCGAGCTCGATCTGACCGACGCGGTCAAGCCGGTCATCATCTCGATGAGTGATCGGTGCGCCAGCGGTGGGTACTACGTCGCGACCGGGGGTCGCTTCATCTTCGCCGACGCGACGACGGCCACGGGCAGCATCGGCATCTTCTATCCGAAGATCGACATCTCCGGGACGTTGGACAAGCTCGGCATCGAGGTCGATCAGATCACCTACGGACGCCACGCGGCGATGCGCTCGTGGCTCAAGCCCTACTCGGAGGAGGAGCGCGGAGCGGTGCTGCAGTCGCTGCAGGACAGCTACACCCTGTTCACCGAGCGGGTGGGGGAGGCGCGGCAGATGTCGCTGGCGCAGGTGAACGACGTCGCCCGAGGGCGGGTCTGGTCGGGCGTGCGCGCCGAGCAGGTCGGGCTGGTCGATCGCTACGGTGGCCTCACCGACGCCGTCGAGCGGGCGCTGGCGATCACCTCGCTGCGGAGGGACTCGGTGCAGGTCGAGTTCTATCCCAAGCAACCTTCGGGGGTGGAGAACCTGCTGCGCGTCTTCGCGTTCGACCTGCCGATCGGGCGCTCGGGAGGCTCGGCGTTCGCCGAGATGGCGCGCGGCGGTGGCCTGGGCCTGTCGGGGACGATCTTGTCGGCGCTGGGCCGCCTTCCGGTCGGGCTGTGGCTGGCGGACGGTCCCGCGCCGCTGGCGATCGATGAAGCGACGATGTCGATCGAGGACTGAGGTCCTCGCTTCAGGTCGTGAGCAGCCGCCGGATTCGCAGCGCGGCGTCCTTGGGACAGGCCTTCAACAGCGACTCGAGCGCATCGCGGTCGGCCGACGTCGCCGAGGGCCCGCTGCGCACGATCCTCGCGAGTGCTTCGGCGCGGACGGCGTCGGGCTGCGAGGGGTCGTCGACCAGCGCCCTCCACACGGCCACGGCACCGGCCACATCGTCGTCGCTCGCGGCCAGGCCGATGCGCGCGCGCGTCACGAGTCCGTCGGGGACGGGCGTGGCGGCAGCGAAGAGCCCCTGCGCTTTCTCGTCGTGAAGCCGCGCCGTCTGCAGCGCGCCCTCCGATCGGTCCACCTCGGCCAGGGCTAGATGGGCGCGGCCCCGCAGGTGCCCATTGGACTCATCGTCACCGCTCGAGGTGCGCAGCGCCTGCACGAGCCTGGAGCGCGCGGCCTCCCAGTCGCCCCGAAGCGCAGCGAGTTCGCCGAGCGCGAGTGCGGCTGCCGCGACGGCGTCGCTGGTGCCCTCGGAATGGTTGTGCTGGCGGATGTCGAGCACCGTGGCGTACATCGCCTGGGCCTCGTCGAGATCGCCCTGTGCGAGGGCGATGTCACCCATGGAGTCGTAGACGTCGCCGACGTCGGGGTGATGCGGGCCCAGCTGCGAGAGCCAGCTGTCCAGGACGCGCTGCAGGAGGACCTTGGCCTCCGGATGTCGGTCCTGATCTCGGTACAGGTTCGCAAGGTTGTTCACGACGTGCATCGTCGTGGGGTTGTCCTTCCCGAACGCATTCTCGAAGATCTGGAGCGCGCGCAGCAGCGCGGTCTCGGCGTCGGCGGACTTCCCCTGCTTCTGAAGGACACCGGCGAGGTTGGCCAGGCCGTAGCCGATGCTCTGGTGGCTCGAGGGCACGATCGACTCGCGCAAGGCGAGCGAGCGTTCATGCAGCGCGACCGCTTCCTCGAGCTCCCCCTGCATCTCGGTGAGGACCGCCAGCGTGTCGAGCCGCCGCGCCTCGTCGAGGGTGTGGGTCTTGCCCAAACGCTCGAGCAGGAGACCTGCGAGTTGCGACCATCGGACGCCGGTCTGATAGCGCGCCAGCTGATAGCCCTCCACGAAGGCCAAGGCGCCCGCGGCTTGAGCCGCGAGGTCGTCGTGACCGTGCAGCGACGCTTCCCGAAACGCGTTCACCCAGTGCTCGACCGCGTCGTCGTAGTGGCCGAGCTTCTCGTGGAAGACCGCGACGCGATACAGGGCGGTGGCGATCAGTGGCCCGTGTTCGGTCTCGCGGGCACTCGCGAGGGCGGCTCGCGTGAGCCCCAGGCCCTCGTCATAGTGCCCCATGTGCTCGTGCACGAGCGTCTGGGCCAGCTGCCCCTCGAGGATGCGAACGCGCTCGCGGACCGCGGGATCACTGGGCGGCGGCGGGAGACGCTCCAGCCGCTGGATGTCGCTGCATTGGTCGAGATCGGTCAGCCCCTCGACGCTCCGCCGCGCTCGGCTGACGAGGATGTCGTCGCCGCGCTCGAGCCAGTCGAGGAAGCCCTCGAGCGTCTCCAGTCGATCGTCGAGGCACTCGGCGCGGCGGGTCAGGAGCGCGGAGGGTTCATCGAGTGCGGCGAGACAGACGTCGGCTCGCTCCTGCGCCCACGCTTGCGCGAAGGTGTCGAACACCGACTCGACGCTGCTCCCGATCTTCGCGGCCTCGTCGATCGCGCTGCTGGCGAAGGCGCCGCGCAGTCGCGCCCGGGCCTGGCTCGACCAGGTCGTGTGGACGGCCTGCGCATCGGCTGCGCATCCCGCTTCGGCCCGCGTCCGCAGTTGGTCGCGCCTCCACGCGAGGCCGGCGGTCACCGATCCGATCGCAGCGAGCGCCCCCAGGCCGATCCACCAGCGGCGACGCGCGCGATGGGGATCGCCGGCGCGCAGCGCTGCAGCCAGCGCATGCATGTCTGGCCACCGTGCCGATGGGTCGGGATCGAGACCTCGCTCGAGGACCCGCCGAAGCCAGCTGGGGACGGCCCGCCCCGAGGGGGGGGCCGGAGGCTCCCGGATTCGGCCTTCGCTGACCTCCAAGACCAGCGAGACCCAGCTCCCGCCCCCGAAGGGACGCTCGCCATACAGCGTCTCCCAGAGCGTGACGCACAGCGCGAACTGGTCGCTCTTCGGGCTCGCCGGCTCTCCCTTGAGCTGCTCGCTGGCCATGTACGCCGGCGTTCCCAGGCGCGCACCGGTCTGCGTCAGCTGAATCCGCGCCGCCGGCACGTTGGCATCGAGCAGCGCCTGCTCGCGGCGACGAAGGGAGGCCGGCGCGTCCCCGTCGGGCCGCGCGAGGCCGAAGTCCGTGACGCGCGGTCGGCCTTGCGCGTCCACGAGGATGTTGTCGGGCTTGACGTCGCGGTGCACGAGCGCCGCCTCGTGCACCGCGGCCACGCCGGCGGCGATGTCGACGAACATCGAGACGACCTCGGGCCAGGGGCGGGCGGATGCCTTGCGCCACTGCGACAAGGTCTGCCCCTCGACCAGCTCCATGGCGACGTACACCTCGGCGTCGATGGTGCCGACATCGAAGACGGCGACGACGTTGGGATGGGAGACCTTCGCGAGCGCGCGACCCTCGGAGGCCAGCCGCACGCGGCCGACGGCGGCGGACTCGTCATGTCCTGCGGAGCGCAAGACCTTCAGGGCAACCTTGCGGTCGAGCTTGGGATCGTAGGCGGCATAGACGACGCCCATGCCCCCCAGCCCGAGCTGCTCGAGGATGATGTAGGGACCGACGCGACTACCGGGCTCGCGAAGCACGTCCGGCAGGTCGCCCGTCACCCCCGCCCAATCCGCACCCGATCCCGTCTGCGGCGTGAGGGACTCCTGCTCCCCCTCGGAGGCGTCCCCCGGATGCTCGTCGCTCGCCACCGCGGGATCATAGCAACCGAGGCCGCAGCGGAGCGGGACTGTAACCAATGCGAAACCCCGCCGGGCCTCGCAGCCTGACGGGGTGGCGCGGCTCGAGGCTGGGTCAGGCCGAGAAGTTCTTGGCCGCGAAGTCCCAGTTCACGAGGTTGCCGAGGTAGGCCTCGATGAACTTGGGGCGAGCGTTGCGGTAGTCGACGTAGTAGGCGTGCTCCCACACGTCGAGGGTGAGAATCGGCGTCTTGCCGTCGGTCATCGGGTTGCCGGCGTTGGCGGTCGAGGTGACGGCCAGCTTGTTGCCGTCCTTGACCAGCCAGGCCCAGCCCGAGCCGAACTGGCCGGCGGCTGCGTCGGAGAAGGCTTCCTTGAACGCGTCGAGGCTGCCGAAGTCTCGGTTGATCGCGTCGGCGAGGTCGCCCGAAGGTGCACCGCCGCCGTTGGGCTTCATGGAGTTCCAGAAGAAGGTGTGGTTCCAAACCTGTGCGGCCTGGTTGAACAATCCGCCTTCGGTCGTCTTGATCAGCTCTTCGAGGCTCTTGTTGGCCTCCGGCTTGCCTTCGGTCAGCGTGTTGAGCTTGTTGACGTAGGCTTGGTGGTGCTTGCCGTGGTGGTAGTCGAACGTCTCGGCGCTGATGTGCGGGGCGAGAGCGTCTTTGGCGTAGGGAAGATTGGGCAGTTCGAAGCTCACGTTTTGACTCCTTGCGGTCCCGCGTCGGGCGGGGAGGCCCGGACCATGTCACGTGGGCTCGGGAGCTGTCAAACCCCGGAAAAGATGACGTTTTTTCGTTGCTCGAAAACCCGTGGGGGGAGCGGCTCCGGTCCCGAAGAACGCCGTCTGCGGTCGACTCGGCGGCGCCTGAGGTCCCAGCGTGCTATCAACTGAAGCTGTGCGAAGGCGTGGACCGAGGTGGTCTCGGCCGCGACCGATCGTGCAAGCGAGACAATCGAATGACCGAAGACAAGGTCTCGGCCCCCTACGGCCAGCCACGACCCGCCGCCGCGACACCGGCCCGGAAACCCATGACCGTGCCCAAGGTGCGCGCCCGCAAGGGCGAAGAGCCCCTGGTGATGGTCACCGCCTACGACGCGACCTTCGCTCGCATGCTCGACGAGGGGGGCGCTGACCTGCTGCTCGTCGGCGACTCGTTGGGGATGGTGATCCAAGGCAACGACGACACCCTCGGCGTGACCGTCGATGACATCGTCTACCACTGCCGCGCCGTCGCACGAGGCACCCGCTACGCCCACATCGTCGGCGACATGCCCTTCCTCAGCTACAACATCTCGCCGCAGGAGGCTCTGCGCAACGCGGGGCGGATCTTGGCCGAGGGGCGCGCACACTCCGTCAAGCTCGAGGGGGGCAAGGCGGTCGTCCCGGTCATCGAGCGCCTCGTCGCCGCCGGCATTCCGGTGATGGCCCACGTGGGGCTCACGCCGCAGTCGGTCCACGCGATGGGCGGTTTTCGGGTCCAGGGCCGCGATGAGGACAGCGCGGCGCGGATCCTCGAGGACGCCCAGGCGGTCGCCGAAGCGGGCGCCTATGCGCTCGTGCTCGAGGGGATCCCCGAAGAGCTCGCCGCTCGCATCACCGCCGCCATCGACATCCCCACGATCGGGATCGGCGCGGGCGCGTCCTGCGACGGTCAGGTGCTGGTCTGCTACGACATGCTGGGGCTCACCCCGGACCTGCGGCCCAAGTTCGTCCGTCGGTTCGATGAGCTCTTCGATCGCGGCAGGGTCGCGATGGAAGCGTACGTCGAGGCCGTCAAGGCTCGGGAGTTCCCCGCGCCCGAGCACACCTTCGGCCCGGCCAAGGGTCCACGCGCCGTCGCGACCGGGTCCTGAGTCGGTCGCGACCGCGCCCAGCTGGTAGCATGTGCGCATGCCGCTTTCGCCGGAGCAGGAGTGGACGCTGGTGGCGTGTGGCTTGATCGCCCACGCCGACGGCATCTTGGAGGCCGAGGAGTGGGAGCAAGTGCTCTGGATGGTCGACGAGCGCATCGATCCCGAGCAGACCTCGGCTTGGGTGGCGCGTCTTCAGGACGTCGCTGCCCTGCGCGCGCATCGAGCCCGGCTCGTGCCTCCGCCGCCCTTCTTGTCCGAGGACATCCTCGCCAAGGCGTGGCGGATGGCGCTGGCCGACGGCCGAGGCAGCGACGCGGAAGTCGGCGTGCACGACGAGCTCGCCGCGGAGCTGGGCATCGACGCGGCATCCATCGCCCAGCTGCGGGCGTCGTGGACGCAGCTGGCCGCGGCGCGGTCCGAGCTGATCGCTGGGTTCGCCGCCCATATCACGCAGGCAGACGGTGAGGTCTCCCAAAACGAGCGCGAGCGCTTCGACGCCCTGCTCGGGCGCCTGCCGCTGAACGAAGGCACGCGCGGCGCGATGCGGGGGCTGCTCGACGAGCCGCCCGAGATGATGATGCTCGTCGGGGGGTTCGTCGCGCTGCAGCCCGAGGAGCGACGCATCGCAATGCTCGACCTGGTGCCGCTGGTCCAGGCCGACGGTCGCGACGAGGTCGCGCGCGCTGCGTTCCTCGACCTCGCCGAGGCGATCGCGATCGAGCGTAGCGCCGCCGAGCACCTGCTCGATCGATGAGTGTCCCGCACGAGCGCATCAGCCCGACGGCGCACTACACCGCCTACGTGTGGCAGCGGGCGGGGTTCGAACACGCGGACGTGTTCTCGACCTGGCAGGGCGCCGCGCTGTACTGGGGGTTCTTCCTGGCTGGCGAGTGGGCGACGCGGCTGTCCTCGACGACGCCGTCGATGCGGACCTACCTCGAATACCGCCACCGCTTGATCGAGGCCGTCGTTCGGCAGCACCGGCCCGACGTCGTCGTCGAGCTCGGGGCCGGGCTGACGCGGCGCGCGGTGGCGATGTGTCAGCGCGATGGGGTGATGGGCATCGAGTACGATCTGCCCGCAATGGTCGCGCGCAAGCGGGCGGCGCTGGCTCGCGCGCCCGACCCGTTGAGGCGGGCGCTCGTAGGCCGGCATCGCGTCGATGCGGCGGATGTGACCTCGCCAGACTTCGCGGTCACCCTGCGCGACGCGCTCGCCGATGCGTCGCGGCCGGTCGTCGTCGCCGAGGGCCTGCTGAGCTACCTCGACGCGACCGATCGCGTGCGGCTGTACACGTCGGTCGCCGGGGCCCTCGGACGCAACGGGCTGTTCGTCTGCGACCTGCACACCCGCGGCGGTCAGGCCTCGGTTGGCTTCGCCTCGAGGGTGCTGCGCACCGCGATTCGAGCCGTCACCCGTCGCCGCACGGCGCTGGACCCCTACGCGGACGAGCGCCAGGTGCGAGCGGTCCTGGGCGGCGCGGGCTTGGGTCCAGTCCACTTCGTCGACCCCAAGGAGCACCAGGCCGCAGAGCCTGCGCTCCGCGACCTGCACTCGCCGACCCACGTCGTGACGGCTCAGTCCGTGAGCACGTAGGGCATCACCGCGTGGGCCTGCCCTTGCTCGAGGAAGAGCAGGGACAGCGGCAGCTTGGCGATCGTGTCGTGCAGCACCCGAGGCAGGACGCCGGCCATGGCGGCCTCGGCACGTGCCTGCTCGCGACGCGCCTTGGCCTTGCGGATCGGTCCGGCGCCAGCGAACGGATCCCCGGTGTTGTCGAGGATGAGGTCGAGCAGCCGAGGCGCGCGGGGAAGCACGCGAAGCGCCAGCGTCTTGCGGGGGCGAATCCCCGCCCGGGTCCGGAGCTCGGCGACGGCCTCCTGCAGTCCGCCGCGGCGATCGACCAGGGCGTTCTCCAGCGCCGCCTTGCCCACGTAGACGTGGCCGCGCCCCAGCGCGTCGACCTGCGCCTGGGTCATGCCGCGGGCATCGGCAACGCGGGAGGTGAACAGATCGTAGGTGCGGGCGATGCTGTTTTCGACCGTCTCGCGCTGATCGGCGGTGTAGGGCTTGAAGATGGACCCGATGTCGGGGTTCTTGCCCTGCTTGAACGTGGCGACGGAGATGCCGAGTTTGTCGAGCAGGCCCGAGACGTCGAAGTGAATCGTGATGACGCCGATCGAGCCCGTGATCGTCATCGGATCGACGAAGATCATGTCGGTGCCCATCGCGACGTAGTAGCCGCCGCTCGCGGCGACGTTGCTCATCGACACGACGATGGGCGGGCTGTCCTTGGGGTCCTGCTCGAAGGCCTCGTGGGTGCGGGCCACCTCGCGCCAGATGATGTCGGAGGCGAGAGCGGAGCCTCCGGGGGAGTCGACGCGAAGCACGATGCCCTTGCATAGGTTGTCTTCGCGGACGTCTCGCAGCGTCTTGGCGATCGTGTCCCCGCCTGCGAACTGCGTGCCGATGAAGGGGATGGCGCGGCTGGGGCCGTCGATGATGGTGCCCTCGACCAGGACCACGGCGACATACGGGTCGCCCATCCATGCGGTGTCTTGCGGGGAGCCGTCGCGGACATCGTCGATCTCGACCGGAGCGCCGACGTCGTCGCTGAGTTCGTCTTCGAGTTCATCTCTGAACGCGATGGCGTCCACCAACGCGTGCTCGATCGCCTCGGTCGGGCCGTAGGGCGCTTCGTCGAACGCCTGGCGCACCTGCGACACGCTCAGGCCGCGGGCTTGGGCGATGTCGAAGAGCACCTGTTCGTAGACCCCCGCCTGCAGCGCCTCGCGCTGCTCGCGATCCGGCGGCGTGGGGCCGGTCTCGGTGAAGCGCTCGCCGGCGCTCTTGTACTCGCGAATCTTGATCACTTCGGCCTTCACGCCCACCTTGTCGAGGGCGCCGCGGAAGTACAGGCTGTCCGAGGAGAGGCCGTAGGTCTCGAGCGCGCCGGCGGGGTGGATGTAGACCGACTCCGCCACCGAGGCCATGTAGTAGTCGCCGAGTCCGGCGTTCTCGACGTAGGCGAAGACGTGGCCGCCGGCGTTGCGAACGTCCACGAGAGCTTCTCGCACCTCGTGGCGGGCTGCCCAGCCACCGGATGTGTTCCGCGCGTCGAGGAGGAGAATCGTTCGCGGTCCGGCCTCTTCAGCCCGCCGGAGCCGCTCGAGCAGGTCGATGAGCGACCGCTGGTCGCCCAGGCTGGTCAGATCGATGCGCTCGATGCGAACCGGTCGCGCCGGGAAGGCTCGCCCGCGCCGGCGGCTGTGGAAGCGCGCGTGGTACCCGACGCCGTCGATGCCATCGGAGGCGCCCGCATGCAGGCCCGTGCCGACGCTGACGACGTCCCATGACGCTTCCAGCGAGATCGCGCCCCGAAGGCCCTTGTCGGTCCGCAGCGGGGTGAGGCTCGCTCGGTCGAGCTGTGTGAGTCGGACCTGCTCCACCTCGCCGCGCAGCGCGATCCCCTGCCATCGAAGCGAGACCCGCCCCCGAGGCAGCAGGCCATCGGTGCCGACTCGGCGGGTGCGCTCGCCGGGCTGGGCGGTGAGCACCTGCTGCTTCACACCGCCGGCGATCTCGACCAGGTTCGTGCCCAGCGGGCGGACGGAGAGTTCGCCCACCAACGAGAACTCTGGAGGCAGGACGCTGCTGTCGAGGTTGACCGGCGTGAGCCGGGCATTCGCGCCCACGGACGCGTAGTTGGTGAAGCGCGCCAGCAGGCCGATGTCGACGTCGGGCCGCTGCAGCCACTGGCCCTGACTGCGCAGACCCGAGATGCCCACGCCCATGGCGCCATACTCGCCCCGTCCCAGCGACAGGCCCCAGCTGAGCTTGGTCGCGGTGGGGTTGGCGTCGGCGTCGAAGTCGGTGACGTCATCGCCCAGGCCCGGTTCGAGCAGCTGGGCACCGAAGCCGGTGGCGAATCCCAGGCCGAGGTTGAACGCCGCGAAGGCGCCGAAGCCCGAGCCCCGCATGAAGCGGTCGGTGGTCTGGTAACCCAGCAGCGTGAGGTCGAAGCCGCGAAGGCCCGACAGCAGCGCGGGGTTGAGCTCGAGGCTGCTCGCATCTCCTTCGGAGGAGTAGTCGTTGTAGACCCGCTGCACACCATCGGTCGCGCTGCGCTCGAGCACCTCGGGGGGGGCGGCGAGGGCGACCCATGGCAGCAGCGCAGTCGCGACGCCCGACACGACGCTCAGACGGATCACTGCAGCTCGTCCTCGGTGATGATGTCCACGATGGCCAGGACGTGCCGGACCTCCAGCAAACGCAGCGTCTCATCCCAAGGGACCGTGATCCCGCGATCCTTTTCGAACAGGACGTTGGCGCCCAGCGGGATGCCGCTGACGTTCTTGCCGAGGTCGAGTCGGTCGTCATCGTCGTCGTCGCGATCACGGCCGGTGCCCGTGTCGTGCAGCGTCTCTGCGTTGGGCATCGTCCGTGCGACCTCGAGCACTTCGCCGAGCAGCGCGGCGGCGTGGTGCTCCTTGACGCCCTGTGGCAGGAAGAGGCCCGATTCGCTGCGGTCGGGACCCTTCACGATGCGGACGAGGATGCGCGGACCCACCGGCTGCACGTGCCGACTGACGCGAATGGGCGTACGAGGCGGGTCGGAGTCGGGCGGCGGGGAGGAGTCTTGTTCTGCCACGGGCGGAGTCCAGGCGCGGTTCTACCACCGCTTCGTCGGCCCGCGACACATGGCCACGCTCAAGCGAGCAACGAGTGGCCGGTGCTGCCGGTGATCGTCGCGCGGACGATCTCGCCAGGCTCGCCGCTCCCTTGCGGCAGCAGCACCTTGTGGAACGTGGGCGCCCGTCCGAGGGTCTTGTTGCCTCGCTTGGACGGCCCGAGCACGAGCACGTCGACGCTCTGACCGATCTGGGCCTCGTGAGACGCCCGGGTGTAGGTCTCTTGCAGCTCGATGACCTCGCGGAGGCGGGCTTTCTTGGTGGCCTCGGGCACGTCGTCCTCGAGCTTGCGGGAGGCGTAGGTGATGCCGCGGTCGCTGTAGCTGAACATGAAGGCGGAGTCGAACTGGATCTCGCGCATCACGTCCAGCGTGTCTTGGTGATCGGCGTCGGTCTCACCGCAGAATCCGACCATGAGGTCGGTCGACAGCGCCAGCCTCGGCACGGCTGCGCGAAGGGACCCGACCAGGTCGATGAACTGACCGCGGGTGTAGCCTCGCTTCATGCGCTCCAGCATCGCGTCCGATCCGGACTGCAGCGGAAGGTGTACCTGGGGGCAGATCTTGGACTCGGACGCCATCACCTCGATGACGCGCGGCGAGAAGTCGACCGGGTAGGGGCTGGTGAACCGGATGCGCTCGATGCCGTCGATCTGCGCAACGGTCTGCAGCAGCGCCGCGAAGTCCACGTCTTCGTGGACGTAGGAGTTGACCGTCTGGCCCAGAAGGACGACTTCCTTGTATCCGCGCTCGGCCAGCGAACGCGCGTGGCGCAGAACCTCGCGTGGGGGCACGCCGCGCTCACGACCGCGGGTATAGGGCACGACGCAGAACGTGCAGAACTTGTCGCAGCCCCGCTGGATGGTCACGAATCCACTGACGCCATCGTCGTGGGCGTGTGGATCGAGCTGATCGTAGACCTCGGCCTTGTCGAGCTTCACGTCGACGACGGCTTCACCGCTGCGCGCTCGGTCGACGAGCTCGGCGATCGAGCGATAGCTGTCGGGTCCGGCGACCAAGGTGATGTACGGCGCGCGCTGTGCGACCTTGTCCTTGAGGTGCTCGGCCATGCATCCGGTGATGCCCAGCACCAACCCCGGATTGTCCGCGCGGTGTCGCAGCAGCTGGCTCGTGCGGCCCCACACCCGATCTTCGGCCTTCTCCCGGATCGCGCACGTATTGATGAGAATCACGTCGGCGGCGGCGGGGTCCTGGACCCGGCGGTAGCCCGCGCGCCCGAGCTGACCGGCGATGAGGGCCGAATCGGCCGCGTTCATCTGGCACCCGAACGTCTCGAGGTACACCGTAGGGGCATCGGGGTCCGACTTCGGCTCCGCGAGCTCTGCCGGGGCAGGGGGCGCACCCGGGCGCCGAATTTGGACCAAATCCGCCATGAGGGTTGCGCTGACACTTACGTCACGCAGGACTGCGGTGCTAGTGCGGTGCTCGCGCCCACACTGTAGGCCAAGCTTCCACCCCCCGGCGTTTCATGCTTAGAATCCCGGGCCCGAGCGACCACGCTCGCTCCGGCACTATCGAAAGGGCACGACTATGCGTTCGTTGCATCCGCTTCATGTGAGTTTCCTGGTCGCTGCGCTCGCGGGCGCCTGTACCGACCCCCCCAAGCCCGCGAAAGCCTCCGAGGAGGAACTCGCGAAGATCGAGAAAGAAGGCGACGAGAAGAGCCCCGGTGTCGCGCTGGGCGCGATTCCCAAAGGCCCGATCGCCAAGGTTGGCGAGGTCGAAATCCCCAACGACGCGTTCACCTCGATCTACGAGCTGAAGGTCAAGAAGTACACCGACCGCGGTCGCGAAATCCCCAGCTCGGCCGACCGTCGCTACCGCAAGTCGATCGCCGAGCGGCTCATCTATCACGAGGTGCTCGCCCAAGAGGCCAAGGCGCTCGGCGTCGAGTACGACAAAGAGGCGCTCGAAGCACGCGAGACCCAGCAGCGCCGCGGCATCCGTGACTGGGAGAAGCATCTCAGCCGCCGAGGCGAGACCGAGCAGTCCCTCGAGGACATGTACGTCGCCGAGCTCCGCGAGAAGGCGATCTTGGAGAAGAAGGGCCTGCTCGAGGTCACGCCCGACGAGATCGCGGCGGACTACGAGAAGATCAAGGACAACTGGAAGTCCGACAAGCCCCGGGTTCGCGCGTCGCACATCCTCGTTCCGATCGGACCCAAGAAGGAGCGTCGTCCGCACGGCGACGCGGAGCCCGAAGCGTCCGACGAGGACTCCGCCAAGTGGGAAGCCGAAGCCAAGGTCAAGGCCGACGAGTACTACAAGCTCGCCACGGCCGAGGGCGCCGACTTCGAGGCGATCGCGATGGAGAACTCGACGGGCCCCAGCGCGGGCAAGGGTGGCGACATCGGAATCTTCACGGCCGATCGCATGGCCGAAGAGTTCTCGGAGGCTGCGTTCGCCATGAAGGTTGGCGAGATCTCCAAGCCGGTCAAGACCAAGTTCGGCTACCACATCATCAAGGTCACGGGCTCCTGGGGCCCCGGTGACCTTCCGATGGACGCGCTCGAGGACCAGATCGTCAATCGACTCCAGCAGCGGAAGCTGCATCAGGGGCGGCGTCAGCTCAAAGAAGAGCTGCTCGAGAAGTACACCGTCGTCGACAACATCAAGCCCACGCTCGGGCCCGAGCCCGAGCGCAAGCGCTCCCAGGCGCGGCGGGGCCACGGCGATGGCGACGAGCACGGTGGCCGGATGAAGATCGACGGCCGGGCGGATCGCAAGGCGCTCAAGGAAGGCCTGAAGAACATCAGCAGCAAGGCCAGGAGCCCCGACGGCGCCGCGCCGCAGAAGGCGGACGAGGGCGCGACGCCCGCGAAGGACGCGGACAAGGCGGAGCCCGCCGACGCGGACGCCGCAAAGGGCGAAGAGGCCGACAAGGAGTAGGCCCTCGCGCCGACGGCGAACAGGCCGCGCCCGAGCCCCAGTGGCTTGGATGCGGCCTTTCGTTTCGGTCGTTTCGAAGTGGGGGCTCGAGGCTGGGCGCCCATCACCGGGCGCCGACCGGACCGGCTACAGGAACGTGCCGCCGACGTGGAGCCCGAAGATCATCTGGTGGACCGGCGCAACGTCTCGTTGTCCGGTCTTCACGCATGTCGTGGTGTCTCCCTCTTCGCGGCACGTCTTGTTGTGCGCGTTGAGGAGCAGGTCCATCTTCGCGCCCACGAAGACCCGACGGGTGACGAAGATGTCGATCGTCGGCTCGATCTTGAACGAGAAGCCCTGCGAGTAGTCGCGGTCGCCGCTGTCGGTGACGAACACCTGGCGGGAGAAGCCCGGACCCACACCGAGGCCAAAGTCGAAGCGCCACACGGCCAGGGTCGGCCGAAAGACGCCATAGATGCTGTTCTGGTAGGCACGCTTGTAGTTGCTGCGGTTCTCCACCTCGTAGGAGGCGTCGAAGAAGCCCAGGTTGTACGAGGCGCCCAGGAAGGCCCATCGGTTGAAGCGGTAGCCCAGCTCCGCGCCCATGCCCACGGAGGGGCGGGTGCGTCCATCGACCGTCACGCCGCCCTCGGAGACGCTGTCTCGCGCGCAGTCCGCCTTGCCGGGGATGCAGGCGGAGCCGCCCAGCATCACGCCCCACTGGCCGCCGCGCCGCTGGATGTTGGGCTTGGCGTCGGCCGTGGAGGCCAGCGTCATGCCGCCGAGCAGGATGGAGGCGGCAAGAGGCAGGCGAGCGGAGCGGAGGAGTCGGGACGGGTTCATGGCGGGTACGGTCCGGGCAAGGGGGGACGCTGCGGCCCCGGGATACATTCACCCGAGCCCGCGTCGATCGCACCACGAACCGGCAGCGGCGTCCAAGAAAGCGGCGCCCAGCGCTCGACGGCGCTCTACAGCGCGCGCAGAGACTCGGGCTTGAGGCGTCGCTCGTCCCCGTCGGCGATCACCGCATCGAGCGCCTCGAGCACGGCGGCCTTGTCGCGGGGCAGGGTGCAGCGGACCGGGAGGTAGTTCGAGGCGTGGTTGGCCGAGAAGCGGCACGCCGAGAGCTCCACCCCAGCGACGATCTCGCGCAGCTCCTCGAGCATGCGGAACTTGCTGGGCAGGGCGAAGGCGCCGGACCGCGCCATGGCGTCCAGCGGCGTGCCGGGGACGATCGTCGTGGTCAGCGCGCCCACGTAGGAGGGATCCATCGCGCTCAGCGCGGTGGCCGTGTTTGCGGCGTGTTGCTCACTGAGGTCCACACCGCCCACGCCGAGCAGGACCATCACCGAGTGCGCGATGCCGGCGCTGCGCAGCTTGGCCGCCGAGTCGATCGACTCCTGGCGGGTCCCGCCCTTGTCGATCCGCTCGAGGACCTGCTCATCGCCGCTCTCCATGCCGTGATAGACGATGCCCAAGCCTGCCTCGCGGAGCGTGGTGAGCTCTGCTGCGCTCTTGCGGCCGATGCTCCGGGTGTCGCCGTAGGTCCCCACCCGCGTCACCCACGGAAGTTTGCGGCCGATGGCCTCGAGGATCGGCAGAAGCTTCTTGGTGGAGAGGATCAGCGCGTCCCCGTCGCACAAGAACACGCGCTCGAACCGGGGCCCGAGCGCGGCGGCCTCGTCGATGTCCGCGAGGATCGTCTCGATGGGCTTGGGCCGGAACTGCTTGTCCCGATACATGTCGCAGTAGACGCATCGGTTGTGGCTGCATCCGATGGTGACCTGCAGCAGGAAGCTGGCGGCCTCGCTGGGAGGGCGGAAAATGCGTCCGATGTAGTCCATGGGGGCGTGGGGCTAGAAGTGATAGATGAGCTCGTAGTCGACACAGGCCGCTCCGCCCTGGTCGACCCGCATGTAGACGTCCATGTTGTCCTCGAGGACGCCGGTGCAGTTCGCATCCCCCAGCGCGACCCCCTGCGCGGCGCAGCAGCCCGGTCGCCCCAGGGGAGAGGTGGCGACCTCGGTCTCCGGCGGGCAGTCGAACTCGGTGTGCTCCAGCCCGTTTTCGCACTCGGCGAACTTGCACAGGCGGACGATGGCGTTGGCGTCCACGAACCGAGCCGGGTCGACGTTTCCGGTGATGTCGTCGTCGCCGGTGTAGCGGTACCAGTCCACGTCGTCTGGACCGTCCAGGGTGCCGAAGATGGAGCTGCCGTTGCCGTCGTTGTCGTTGATCTCGCCGAGCAGCGTTGGCATGGCCTCGTCGTCGTTGGGCTCCAGCAGGTCTTCGTCGCAGCTGGACCGCGCGCTGCAGATGTCCTCGACGCAGCTCAACCCGTCGTCGCACGCTCCTTCGTCGCACGGGCAGCCAGCGCCGCCGACCGGACATCCGGGGCCGCCGTCGCTCTCGGAGGACGACGAGGACCCCTCGGCGGTGTCCAGCGTGGTCGTGCCGGTGCTGCTCGTCGTGCCCGAGGCCGACGCGCTGATCGCTGATGGGTCGGTGGCGTTGGGGGAGGGGGCGGTCGTCTCGGACGCGACGCCCGTCGTCTCCTGTTCGCTCGTGCCACCTGCGCCCACCGGCACGCCGGCGTCGTCTCCGTCGGCGCACGCGAGCAGCAACACGGTCAGGCTCAGCGCAATACGATGCATGAGGGTCGAGACTATCAGCCGGGCCCGGCGGCTGTTGAGGCGTTTGGAAGATCAGGGCGTTTGGAAGATCAGGACGCCGGGGCCCGCCGCAAATGCGACATCGAAGCACACCCCTCGTACGGGCAGCTCGTTGGGCGACAGCTTCACGTCTCCGGTGAGATCGGCGACGCCTTCGAGCTCGGCGCGCGCCACGGACACCACCAGCCCCACGAAGTCGGCGAGCAGGAGCGGGGCGAGCTGGCGCGTCCAGTCCGAGCGCCGGAGGTCGCGATCGGGCGACAGCCGCACGGCGACGCTGTCGGCGACCGAGAGGCCTACGGCGATGCCGCCCGGACCCGGCAAGGTCGCGGTGGCGTGCAGGTCCAGGGCCGTACCGTCCCAAGTGCGCGCCGAGCTGAAGCGGACTGCGCTTCGAATGGCCCGGCAGGCCAGGCGAGGGAACAGCCTCGCCGTCACCTTCGCCGAGATGGCCGCTGAGGGGGGCAGGCAGGGGGCGGCGAAGTGTTCTTCGGCGTCGTAGGCCTGCAGGTGCTCCTCGAGGGAGGTGGAGGTGATCGCGTCGATCTCGACCAGGGCGTCTCCAAAGCGAAGGTTGTCGACGGCCTGCACCGAGCACAGGGACTTGAGCGCTCGGCTCGCGAATCCCAAGGACGCCGCGAGCTCGAAGAAGTGCCCGTCGACCCGGCGTTGCTCGTCGAGGATTCGATCGACCTGGGCCGCGGAGAGCAGCCCCTCGCCGATCGCGATCTCCCCCACCGGGCTGTTGACCAGTCGCATCAAGGCCAGGGCCTCGCGCACGTCGGACTGCTCGACGACCCCCTCCTCGACGAGGTACTGGCCGAACAACCGAGGGCGTCGGACCCGCGAGACCGAGGGCTGCGAGGGGCGGGCCGTTTCAAAGACGTGCGTGCGGTCCATGGTTCTGGGACGGGACATCGACCTGGGCCTCGGTGCCTTGAAGCCCTGTCGCGCCCGCACCGCGGTCCCGCCCGCTGGCCTTTGCAGCCTGCTAGACTGGCTCAGCCGTGAGTCCCGCGATCTACGCCACCGCCAAGGCCGTGCACATCGTCGGCTTCATCAGCTGGTTCGCGGGGCTCTTCTACATCGTTCGGCTGTTCATCTATCACGCCGAAGCGTCCGGGCGCCCGCCCGCGGAGCGGGAGATCTTGCTCCCTCAGCTGGAGCTGATGGCCTCACGGTTGTGGAAGATCATCACCGTGCCCGCGCTGTTCTTGACCTTCGGCGGAGGGCTCACGATGGTGGTGGGAGCCTGGCCCTTTGGGTCATGGCTGCACTGGAAGTTCCTGTGGCTGGCGATGCTGGTCGCGTACCATCTGTGGTGCGGCGTGATTCGCCGTCGACAGCTCGCGCGTACCTTCGACTGGTCGTCCAGCCGACTGCGCGTGTTCAACGAGGTCGCCACCATGCTGATGGTCGCAATCGTCTTCACCGCGGTCTTCAAGTCCGCGATGACCGCGCTGTATGGCGTGCTCGGACTCCTGGCGCTGGGGGTGTCGTTGATGGTCGGGATTCGAGCCTACAGGCGGGTCCGAGAGCGCGGCGCAGTCGCCGCCACGCTCCCGAAGACCGATGCCCCTCGTGCATCCACGAGTTCTCCGCCCTAAGCGCAGCCGCCGGTCGCTCTGCGCTCCGAGGATTGGCATCATGGCCCCCATGGTTGGTCGACGATTCCTGGCAGGAGGTGCTCTGTGCGTCTCGTTGGCGTGCTCATTCGACGCTGGCGATCTCAGCGAGGACGAGGGCTCGACCTCATCGAACGCGAGCGGGTCGACCACGAACAGCTCGCCCCCAGACCCCAGCGACGACGGCGCGACCGGTGCTGCCACCGGTGGCGCGGCGTCGGCCACGACGGGGGGCCCCGCCACGACCTCCGCCTCGACGGGGGACGCTCCGGAGGGCTCTGATGGTTGCTGCGATGCGCACGACGCACCCGGTTGCAACGAGGCCGAGGTGCAGCAGTGCGTGTGCCTTGCCGAGCAGGCGTGTTGCCTCTTCGACTGGGGACCGGCGTGTGCCCAGCGCGCGCAGACGGAGTGCGGAGCCACCTGCGAAGCCGACGACTCGGGGTCCACCGGGTCCACCGGCGGCAGCGAGTCCAGCGAGTCCAGCGACTCGGGCCCGTCGAACTGCGAGCCGTCCACCTTCGAGATCGTGCCTTCGGAGGCGACGCTCAGCGGGAACTGGGTGCTGTCGATGTCCGAGGTCGGAGAGGGGGAGATCCTGGTCCTCGATGGGGGCGTCGATGGGGAAGCGCGGTTCGAGGTCGACATTCCCTGCTCGGACACCTGGTTCATCTGGGTGCGCTACTGGGAAAACGGCCAGGACGACTCCTACTTCGTCACCTTGGACGACGGTCCGAACCCTCCGGCGATCTTCGAAGGGGACTGCAGCCCCGGCGGGGGCGGCTATGCCTGGCAGCTGCTCAACTACCGCGATCCCCTCGACGGTGGGCCGTGCGAGTACCTCGAGGACCCCTGGGCTCCGAGCTGGGACGCGGGCGCGCACACCGTCGCCTTCTCGTACCGCGAGTCGATCGCCATGGGGCGCCTGGTCGTGACGAACGACCCCGACTACGTGCCGTAGGTCGGACGAGCTGACGAAGAACGCGCCGACGCTCGCGATGAGGGCCGGCGCGCTGGAGGAGCAAGACGCCTTCTACTGAAGGATCTTGAACTCGATGCGGCGGTTCTTGGCTCGCCCTTTGCTGGACTTGTTGGACTGGACCGGCTCGGTCTCACCCGCGCCGCGCGTCTGAATGCGATCGGCTCCGATTCCAGCATCGATGAAGTACTGCTTCACCGCGTCCGCACGCCGCTGCGAGAGGTCGAGGTTGGAGTCGTCGCTGCCGCGGTCATCGGTGTGGCCGCTGATCTCGATGCGCACGTACTCGAACTTCTCGAGCACCTCGACGGCGTTGTCGAGCTTGGGCTTGGACTTGTTCTTGATGCTCGCCTTGCCGGTGTCGAAGTAGATCCCCTCGATGACGCCCGTGAACTTCGCCAGCTCCTTGGGGATCTCGTCGGGGCATCCGTCGTCGTCCTCGAAGCCGTTCTTGGTCTCGGGTTCGTCGATGCACTTGTCGTCGGGGTCGAGAATGCCGTCCCCATCGGTATCGGGGATCGGGCAGCCCTTGTAGGCGTCGACGCCGGGCTCGTCGATGCACGCATCGTCGGGGTCGAGGATGCCGTCGCCGTCGGTGTCGGGGATGGGGCAGCCCTCGAACTCCGCGACGCCGGGTTCGTCGACGCACTTGTCGTCGGGGTCGAGGATGCCGTCGCCGTCGGTGTCGGGGATGGGGCAGCCCTGGTAGGCCGCGACGCCCGGGACGTCGACGCACTTGTCGTCGGGGTCGAGGATGCCGTCGCCGTCGGTGTCCAACACCGGCTCGGGCGGCTGCGGCTGGTCCTTCTTGCGGCCCAGCGCCAGCGACACGCCAAACAGGACGTCGACGCTGTGGACGACGCCCGACTGCAGACCGCGGCGCGCGGTGATGTTGTCGCGCGCTTCGAGCCGGAGCGTGGTCTGGCGGTCGAGGAAGAACTTGAGTCCGCCGCCGAAGTGGAACGCGGCGTCGAGGTCGGTTCCGACGGCCGAGCGGCGGCTCGCGACGCCCAGGCCACTTCCGCCAGCGAGGACGAAGGGGGTGATGCTACGCGGCAGCAGGTTGGCGACGACATGACCGCGCAGCGCGAAGATCGTCGCTTGCAAGCCTCCGTCGACCTCGTTGGGCATCACGGCGCCTTCGAGCTCGAGCCCGAGGAAGCGGCTGGGGTAGTACGCGACGCGTCCACCGACCTCGGGCGAAACGTCCTTGAACCGCTTGTAGCCCTGGTCTTCGAGCTCCAAGGAGGGCTGGAAGAGCTCGAGGCGAGGGTGGGGCAAGAAGATGCCTCCGAACACCCCGACCTCGACCATGTTGCGCTCCGGACCCCAGCGACGGATCCACGGGCGGTCGCCCCGGTCTTTGGGGGGGTCGGCTTGCGCGGCTGCGCTTGCATCGCTCGTGGCGGCGGCATCTGCGTCGACCTTCGCGTCGCCTCCTCCGAGGCTGGCAGACGCGTCGGCCTCGCCTTCGGGAGCGGCCAAGGCAGAGGCCGGAACGAGAGCGAATCCGAAGGAGGGGAGAAAGGCGAGAAGTCGCGTCTTCATGGTCCAAGGTGGCGGGTCGCGATGCCCGCCTCGGAATAACGCGAAAGCAGGAATCGAACCAACTTTCAGATGGTGCCCAACCTCCCGGAATGAGTCGGCGGAAGTGCCTTGGACATCGTTGTGGAGGGCTCTACCCCCCTGCCGTGGGGGGCGATGGGTCCAACTCCGCCTCGGGCGGGTCAAAGTGCCCCGCTCGCGCCGACGTGGCCGGTCGCCCTCAGATCGCGTGCTGGGCGAAGAAGGTCTCGATCCGATCGACGATGATCGACCCGTGCCCGAACAGGCTGCCGTGGGTGCCTTCGCACAGCACGACGAGCTCGGCGTTGGGCGCCCAGGCCTTCATCGGGCGTCCGACGGTCTTCGCCGGCGCGAACGTGTCGCGTTCCCCCGCGATGATCAGCAGCGGGGGCTGCAGGGACGCCAACTCCGGCCTGAAGTCGAGCCCGCCGGCGCTCAGCAGGATCTCCCGGACCGTCGGCGCGTGAATCGACGCGAGGTGATCGGTCACGCCGCGAATGTCTGCGCGCGAGGTCTCCGGCCCATACAGGCCCAAGGCTCGGCCGGCCGCGTAGGTGAACGGGGTGCGGATCCCGAGCTTGAGGGCGCCGTGCAGCAGGTGAACGGACGCGCCGGGCAGGCCGTTGAGCAGGGCCGCTGCGACCTTGCCGCCGACGCCGCGCAGGGCGGTGTCGAACAACCCGCCGGCGGGCCCCAGGATGCTCGCGACCGCGTCGACGCGCGAGGGCGCCTGGAGTCCGGCTGCAATCGCGACCTGCGAGCCCATCGAGAACCCGACGAGGCTCGCCCGCTCGGTGTCCAGCGCATCGAGCAGCGCGACGGTGATGTCGGCGAGCGCGGGCAGCTGCGTCGACGCGCGTGAGCGGGCTGGGCTGGACGCGCCATGGCCCGGGTAGTCCCACAGCACGATGCGGCGGTCCTGCCAGCGATCGAGCGAGCCCTCCCAGAAGTCGTGGGTGGTGGTCACGCCGTTGCAGAGCACGACCGTCGGGCCGCCGGAGCCGATGACCCGGTAGGCGATCGAGGTGCCGTCGGCGAGCGTCAGGCGCTGCAGAGACCCCCGCGTCACCGTGGCACCTCGGCCTGCGCCTCGGCCTGCGCCTCCTGATGGATCCGCAGCTGCACGCGGCCCCGGGTCGCGTCCCGGAGCCCGACCGCGACCGCCTCGGCTCGGTCGGCCGGCACCTCGATCTCGCGGCGCACGTCGGCGCCGTAGACCGCATCGAGCTCGGCCGCGCCAATGTCGGCCAGGACGCGCTCGACCTCGGGGCTCTCGGGATAGCCGTGCACGACCGTGGCCCGAACCTTGGGGACATAGGGCTCGCACGGCGCATCGTCGAGCGCGGCCGCGGCTGCTGCTCCGTAGGCGCGGACCAGGCCGCCGACGCCGAGCTTGGTGCCGCCGTAGTAGCGGGTGACGATGACCGCGACGTTGAGCAGACCGCGGCCTTGGATCTGGGCGAGGATCGGGCGACCCGCCGAGCCCCCAGGTTCTCCGTCGTCGCTGGCGCGCTCGAGGCTGGGCCGGGCCAGCCTCCAGGCCGAGCAGTGGTGGGTCGCGTCGGGCATCTCCGCGCGGATCTCGGAGAGGGCCTCCTTGGCCGCGGTCTCGCTGGCGACGGGCACGGCCGTCGCGATGAACCGCGAGCCCTTGGTCGGCTCGGGTTCGAACCGCACCCGCTGCATCAGCTGCAGCGGCGCTCGAGTGCTCTGCGCCACCGCCCCACGATATCAAGGCACGGCAACGCAGGGACATCCGTCCGGGATCTGCCGGCGAGGGATCGATTTTGGGGTGGCACCGGGCGCTTCGGACGGTACGCTCGCCTCGATGGCCGAAGACAAGGGCTACCAGGACCTGACGACCCAGGAGCAGGTGGAGGACATCATGCGCGAGGGAGGAGGCACCGCGGTGATCGACTTCTGGTCGCAGACCTGTGGTCCCTGCTTGGCGATGGCCGACGACTTCGCCCACGTGGCCGGACAGTTCGATCCCCAAGAGGTGCGCTTCTGCAAAGTGGACGTCACCGAGTACGGCAACCTCGCGGCGCCCTTCAGCGTGCGCTCGGTGCCGACGATCATCTTCGTCCACGATGGCAAGATCCTCGACGCGGTCGTCGGCCGCATGAGCGCAGACCAGCTCGGCAACAAGGCCGAGTGGCTACTGGGCAAGTCCCAACGCAAGGGCCTGCTCTCGCGGATCTTCGGCTGAGCCCCCCTGGTAGTCTCGCCGGCGTGAGCACGCCGTTCTCCACCCCGCTGTCGCGAAAGCTCGGTCTGACCTATCCGCTCGTCGCGGCGCCGATGTTCATCATCTCCAACAAGGAGATGATCGTTGCCGCGGCGCGCGCTGGGATCCTGGGCACGATGCCCAGCCTCAACGCGAGGACGGCCGAGCAGTTCGAGTCCGATCTCCAGTGGATTCGGAGCGAGACCGACAAGCCGTTCGGGATCAACGTCACGATCGGGCTCACCGATCCCGAGCGGCTGCAGCGGGATGTGGAACTCTGCCTCGAGTACGAGGTCCCGGTGCTGCTCACCAGCTACGGCAACCCCACCGAGATCGTCGCGCAGGCGCACGCGCGGGGCGTGACCGTGTTTCACGACGTCATTCACCTGCACCACGCCAAGAAGGCCGAGTCGGCGGGCGTCGACGGTGTCATCGCGGTGAGTCAGGGTGCTGGGGGGCACGCCGGCCGCGTGAATCCCTACGTGCTCCTCCCGTATCTACGCAAAAACCTCGGCGTGCCGGTCATCGCCGCGGGCTGCATCAGCGGGGGAGAGCAGGTGGCGGCCGCGCTGTCCCTGGGGGCGGAGCTGGCGTACATGGGCACGCGGTTCATCGCCTCGGCCGAGTGCGGCGCTCCGCAGGCCTACAAGGAACGCGTCGTCGAGTCGACGCACGAAGACATCGTCTACACGGATCAGGTCTCGGGCATTCACGCGAACTTCATCAAGCAGACGCTGCCCGACGACACGGCGCCGACGCGGGGCCCAGAGGCGGCCAAGCGGTGGAAGGACATCTGGAGCGCCGGGCAGGGTGTGTCGCTCATCGAAGAGATCCGGCCGATCGAGGACATCGTTGAGGCCGTCGTCCGCGAGTATCATGACGCGGTGGCGCGCCTGCGCTGAACCCGACTGCCCGGTTGGGGCCGGTTGGGGCCGGTTGGGCCCGGTTGGGCCCCGGCCGCTACAGGCGAGCGACCGAGCCGCGATGTTCTTTGCCCTCGGCGTCGGTGCACGTCACGTCGATGCGCTTGAGGCCGGTCGAGATCCCGAGCACCTTCTTGGCGACCAGGCGGGAGCGCTGAATCTTGCAGTCCTCGATCAGGGTGCCGTCGGCCTGGACGTCGGAGTATGCGACGACCCCACCGTCCTCTCGTCGGACCTCGAAGGTGTAGCGCTTGCGGCCCTGCTTGATGCCGATGTCCCAACCGCCGGCGCCGCGGTCCTGGTAGTCGATGTCGATGTGCCGACGCACCCCTTTGCCGAACGGGCTGCGTGCGTTGGCGTCCGACGTGTCGAGCCACCACATGCGGACGCCGGCCATGGACTCGGGCTCGTCATCCGCGGTCCACGCGTCGATCGCGATCTCGTAGGCGTCGTTGGGGTGGAAGTCCTGGTCGATGCGCAGCACCGGGTGGTGCGCGTACCCCGCGGGGGCCAGATCGCAAGCCGCCATGCGGTGGTAGGGCACGACGCTCGCAGCGCCATCTGCGGGAGCGACGAGGGCAACGGTAGCGAGCGCGAGGGCGGACAGAGCGAGTTGCGTCATGCGGAGGCGTTTCATGGCAGCTTCTCAGGGAGTGCAGTTCGCGTTCCAAACGATCGCGACGTGGGTTGGACGGGGTCGAACGCCCAAGTACGCACTCTTCGTGCAGTTTGTAGGACGAGCGTGGCGCATCGGCGTTGCAACTTGCCACCACGGGGGTGTTGCGAAGGCACGACACTTCCCGTGCAGACCCGCCAGCGGCCGGTTGCGGCCCGACCTACGATTTCGAGGGCGTCCGCAGTTTTTGCACGATGGCCTGGCGCGCACGAATGCGCGCATCTCGCAGGGACGCCGGGTCCCCGGCGATGGCCTGAGCGTGGGCGTCCGCAAAGGACAGCTGGTTGGATCGAAGCGGGATCGCGTACGTCCGCGCCATGTCTCGCAGGTCATCGTCTTCATGCACCCGCAGGGTGGCTGCCCCCTGCGGCAAGAAGACCGTCGTGCAGCGCTCGCCCGGCGCGACCTCGACCGCGTCGTCGCTGAGGATCTTGTACCCACCGGCCCCGGGCGCGAGGGTCAGCGACGGGGCGGCCGACGCGATGTCGAAGGCTTGGGTTGCCGTGACCGTGTTCGCATGGGTGCCGATGAGCACGCTGTCGCGGATCTCGGCATCGCGAAGCGTGACGTCGATGAGGACGCTGCCGCGCACGCGCACGCCGGGCCCCACGGTGGTCTGCCCCGCGATCCAGTTGCCGTCGGCGTCGGGATACTCGGGCAGCCCCGCAAGGGCTCGCGCGATCGTTCCGTGGATGGAGTCCTCCCGCAGCGCGCTGAAGAACGCGTACATGCTGCGGTGCTGCCCAATGTCGCCCCAGTACTGGTCGCCGAAGTCCAGGGCCTGCAGCTGGGCAGTCCGGCCGTGGCGTCGCTCGAAGGCGGCCAGCGCCCCGACGAGGCGGTCCAGCACGTCGGGCATGCGCGCGGCGAGCTCGGCGATGGCCGGCGCGCTGTGCTGGGCGCGCCGCCACGCCTCGCGGCGACGGGGCTCGGGAAGCACGGCGATCGTCAGCGCGGTGAACAGCTGCGGATCGAGGTCGGGTCGGTCGCTTCGCTTCGCGGAGGCGTCGTGGATGTCGGCCTCGAACGCCTCGAGCAGCACGTCGGCGAGCGCGGCCGAGATGGCGATGGAGCCCAGGTTGACGCCGCCGACGAGCTGGTCGCCGCGGCGCTGCAGGAGCCCTTCGTCGGCCAGCGCATCCATCTGCGCCAGGGGGCGTCGCGGAATGAAGGCCGTGATGCGCCCGTCGGCAGCAACGCCGACCCAGTCCTTGTTCGCAGCGGTGTCCTCGGTGATCGCCTGCATCGACACGAAGCGGACGATGTCGGCGCCAGCGAGGCGTGGGTCGGTGCCGCGGAGGTCGAGGGTCGGGATCTGAACCTCATCTCCCCATTTGACGACCATGCCCTCGAACCCGCTGCGCCGCAGATAGGCCTCGACCGGGGCGAAGGTGCGCAGCGCGAGCTCGACCAGGGACGCCCGCCTGCGGCCCTCGCCCACGTGGGCGAACGAGTCGATTGCGGGCTTTTGTCCACACTCGGCCTCGGTGATCGGCGTGGCTCGGGTGCCGCTGCCGAACACGAAGGCCACCAGCGCGCCGCCGCCGGCGACGTGATGCGGGCGAACCCTCTCCCACAGCAGCAGCAGACCCAGGGCCTGGTTGACCGGGAGATCCTCGAAGAACGCGCGGGCGTCGGCGGCTGCGAAGTCCTCGCGCATCGCGTCCAGCTGCCGCTGCCAGAACGTCTGGGCGGCGGCGGAGCCACAGACCACCCCGATCAGCGCCGCGGGCCGCTCCTCGAGCGCGCCCGCGAACAGCGCGCGGCCCAGCTCGACGTTGTGCAGCACCGCGTCGCAGAACCGCGTCTGGTCGGCGCCGGCGAGGAGTTCGTGCAAGAGGCCGTCGTCGGCCAACCCCATGTGCACGATCGCATCTGCACGCTCCGCGGTGCCGGCCTGCGCATAGATGCGCAGCTGCGGCGCGTTGCCCGAGGGGCGCACGTGGGCGACGTCTCCGCCCTCGAAGGTGATGCGGACGCCGTCGAGGGTGTCCACCGACTGCACGGGGCCAAAGCCGCGGGCCGCCGTGAAGTGGTCGCCCAGCCGAGCGAACACGCCCCGGAGCGCACGCTGATCGGGCTGCGTCAGCTCGAACGCACCGCCCTGCTCGTCGAAGCCCTCGAGCGCCCCGGCGGCGGTCCGGGTCGCGCCACGCAGCGCGGCGCGGGGCATGCGGAGGCGTCGCAGCAGGGCGGCGGAGCGGGCGGGATCGACGGCGTCCAGCAGCCCCGCGCGGGAGTGGCGAGGCGGAAGCGCGTCGACGTCGTCGGCGAGGGTGTCCCCGCGGAGCTTGGCCTTCGCAGCCAGCTCCAGGGCGACGACGATGGGCAGCGCAGCGTCGCGGGTGGGCAGCGGCGCGAGCGTGCCTCGATCGGTCGCCAAGGGTGAGGCGTGCAGGAACCCGCCGTTGGCCTCCCAGCCCACGATGCGCTGGCCCTGCTGCGCGAGCATGGCTGCGATGACCCACGGCGACCCGATGCGGGTGCGGCGGACGTCCACGCGGTCGCCGAAGACGGGCTCGACCATGTCCGTGGCGCTGACCGGGACGGCGATCGCATCGGCGCCCAAGGCTCGGGCGACCAGGACGCCGAGCACGTCGCCCCCCACGAAGACGACCTGGCCGTCCGCGCGGACCGAGGCCACCACGGGGCGATCGCTGTCGCCGTCGGTGGACACCACCGCATCGACCATGTGTCCCTGCGCGCGCGCCTGGTCCGCGAGGCGCTGCAGCGTCGCGAGACCCTCCTCGCCGAGCGCTTCGGTGTCGATGGGCACGAAGCTCGAGGCGCGGGCCATGGGCAGCACCTGGGCGCCCAGCGCTGACAAGAGCTCGGCGATGAGCTCCCGCCCGACCGCGGAGTGTTCGTAGAACACCACGCTCAGGCCCGCGAGCGCGTCGGGGGCGAAGGCGTCGGTGTAGCGGGCCACGTAGTTGTCGCGGCCGTCGGGGGACGGGGCGGGCACCGGGCGCGCGACGCCGGGCCGAAACCATCCGTCGTCGTCGAACCCGGAGGTCGCGGCCGGGCGCTCGTACTCGACGTGCCGGGCGCGGGCGACCGCGGCGAGGATGTCGGCCTCGTCGGTCTTGAGGACCTCCCCGTGCGGCGTGTTGAACTTGATCCCGTTGCGGTCGAACGGAATGTGGCTGCCGGTCACCATGATGCTCGGGCAGCCGCGGCGCAGGCCCTCGAGGGTCAGGGCGGGCGTCGGCAGGGGTCCGAGGTAGTCGGCGACCATGCCCACGTCGCCGATGGCCTGGGCCACCGCGCGCGTGATGCTGCGGTCGGGGCCGTGGGTGCTCGGGCGGAGGTCGCCGGCGAGGACCACCGTGGAGCCCGCGGCCGCCTCGCCGCGCGCGAGCATCACGCCCAGGAAGCCGGTGGTGTTCACGTAGGCCTCGAGGTCGGTGATGTCCTCGACCCTGCCCCGCAGGCCGGAGGTGCCGAAGCGCAGCGGGGTAGGGGTGCGGCCGCGAAACGTCGGAGTCGCTCGTGCGTCGTTGGGCACGAACGCACGGTACATCGTAAAGGCGGTGCGAGCAGTCCCCTGCAGTCGTGCCGCGTGGGGCAGCGCCAGGCACTGGCCTCCCCGCCACGGGGTCGGCATGCCCTCGATGTCGGCCCGAGATTGCGGCCCGGTGACGGCGAGCAGCAGCTCCGGGCCATCGGCGGTGATCGAGATCCGCTGGCCGGGCTGAAGCTCGACGCGCTCGAGGCCAAACTCCGCCGTGGGCACCGGATAGGTCGAGGCGCCCTCGTCCCCGCGGGGGATCGACTCGAGGATCCGCGGAGGCCCGGCGTCGAAGTGCACCATCTCCAGGAGTGCCTGGGGATCGACGTGTTTGCGGGTCAGGCCGGCCCGAATGACGTTGTCGGAGTTGGCCATCAGCTCGACGGCGGCCCCGCCGAGGTAGGCGTGCGGGACCCCGGCGGGCAAGAAGAGCGCCTGGCCGGGGCGCAGGCGGAGCCGGTGAAGCAGCAGCGCGAAGGGGAGTCCGCGGTCCGGCGCGTCGTCGGCCCCGCAGGTCGCGTCGTGGATCTTCAGGACCCACCGGTCGTCCTCGCTGCGCGCCTGCTCGCTGCTCGATCGCAGCCGATGCACCCAGCTCCGCAGCACCCGCTGCACGGTGGCCTCATCGGCGGCGTAGTAGGCCGCAAGCGCGTCGCGCAGGGCATGGGGGGTCGGCTCGCGCAGCGGGAGGACCTCGGCCAGCTCGGGGGCGGTCGCGAGCACGGCAGCGCGCTCGGAGGGCGTCCGAAAGCCGCACAGCGCGTCGAAGTCGGTCAAGGCCACGACGAGCTCGGGCTTGTGATGGGGGTCCTTGAACCGCCGGTGGCTGGCGTCGATCGGAATGCCCGCGGCGTCTTCTTGGGCGAACCCGGCGGCGGCGCGCTGGGCGTTGGGGTGGACCTGAATCGACAGAGGCCCGGCGGCGCTGAGCAGCTTGAGCAGGAAGGGGAGCTCGCCGTGGGCGCCCAAGACCCGCGGGCCGAGGACCCCCGCTGGGTCGGCGTCGATGAACGCCGCGAAGTCGGTCTCGAGCCCCTCGAGCTGGGACGGCGCCACCGGATGCGCGCCGAACCACGCCTCTGCGCACGGCGCCTGGCTCGGCCGACGTCCCAGCATCGCCGGGATGAACGTGCGGTCACCCCAGGCGTAGGCCTGAAGGCTCGGCAGGAGCTGGAGCGCGGCGGCGCGGCGAGGGGGGGGGTCCACGGGCGGATGATACGTCAGCGGGCGTCGCGGCCTTGTCGATAGCTCTCGAGCATCAAGAGCCCGAAGAAGGGCAGATCGTCGCGCAGGTAACGGGTGGTCAGGCGGCCGGGCTCCTGCGCCATGCGATGGAGCCACTCCAACCCCGTGCGCTGCATCCACGCCGGCGCGCGCGGGGTCTCGCTGCACAGGAAGCTGAAGGTGATGCCGATCCCGATGAACCAGGCGTGGGGGAAGCGCTCCCGCAGGGCCGCGATGGCGTGCTCCTGCTTGGGCGAGCCGAAACCGACCAAGATGATGTCGGGCGCCGCGGTGGCCGCCTCGATCTCCGCCGCGAGGGCCTCGGTCTCCGCGCCGGTGATCGGTGAGGAGATGAACGGGGCGTGGGTGCCCACGATGCGGATGCCCGGCACGTCCCGCTCGACGGCCTCGCGGGCTCGCTGCGCGACGTCACCCTTGCCCCCGAGCATGAACACGGTGCGCCCGCGCGCCGCGGCTCGGCGCAGCAGATCGACGGTCATGCTCGAGCCCGCGACGCGCTCGGGCAGGGGCTCGTGGCGCAAGCGGCTCGCCCAGACCAGGGGCATGCCGTCGGCGACGATGATGTCGGCTTGGCCGTACAGCGCGCGCGCGGAGGGATCGAGCACGTAGCGGCGCAGGATGTCGAGGTTGGCGGTGACGATCCAGCCGCCTTCGCCCGCGTCGAGGCGTTCGAACATGTGGTCGAGCAGGCCCTCGGTGTCGATGTCGGCGATCGGCATCCCGAAGAGGTCGAACACGCGGGGCACGTCGGCGTTCGGGGTCGTCACGGTCACCCAGTGTCGGTGGGGACGGCCGGCGGCGCAACCCTCGATCCTCGTCCCAGCGCATGTCACCCTGGGGCGTGGAACTCGGAGCATTTTCCGTCAGCCTCTCCGTCAAAGACCTCGCGGCCTCCAAGGCGTTCTATGGGGCGCTCGGCTTCGAGCAGGTCGGCGGCAACGCGCAGCAGGGGTGGCTGGTGCTGCGCAACGGCGGGACCACCATCGGGCTGTTCGCGGGGATGTTCGAGGGCAACATCTTGACGTTCAATCCCGGCTGGGACGCGCAGGCCAAGCCGCTGGCGTCCTTCACGGACATTCGCACGCTGCACGGGCGGATCGCGGCGGCCGGCTTGGCGCCGGCGCAGGAGGCCGGCCTCGCCCAAGACGGCCCGGCGAGCTTCGTGTTGACCGACCCCGACGGCAACGCGATCTTGGTCGACCAGCACGTCCCCAAGGCCTAACAACCCGCGCTGGCGCCCGACTCGATGCGATCGCGCATCGCCGTGTCGATGTGTCGGTAGTGCGCGATGCGGATGTCGAGCCGGGCGTCTGCGGCCCTGCCGATGGCGCGGGAGATCGCATCGGCGATCCACGCCGGCGCGTTGCCGAAGGCGCCCCCGCCCAGGAACGTCAGCCACACCACGCCGCTGCAGGTGCCGCGCTCCACCCCCGCGCGGGCGCTCAGCAGCGTGGCTTCGTAGGCGGCGTCGAGGACGGCGGTGGCCAGCGGCATCCAGGCCTCCGGAGGCGAGCGGTCGTAGCCGCACGACAGCGCCGAGCAGAACGCTTGAGAGACGAAGGTGGGGGCGTCCGGCTCGGCAAAGCGCGAGGCGAACGTGACCTGGGCGCCGGTCTGCACCCCGATCCTGACGCGATCGATGAACGCGTCGCGTCCTCGCGCGCGCAGAGCCGACGCTGCGGCGGCCAGGCGCGCGGGGTCGGAGAACGCGTAGCCGTTGCGCACGGTGAGATGCTCGTCGGGGCCACCGAGCAGGGCGAGGGCGTCGGCGATGTTGTTCAGCTGCCGGTCGGCGCGTTGGCCGACCTGGCCGTCGACGGGCGCAAAGTAGCTGCGGTACACGGTCGCGGCGGCGGCCGCGAGGGCGCACGCGGGCCCTTGGGTCGGGTCGGTCGCGTAGGGCGTGACGCCGTCTTCGGGGGTCTCTCGGGGATCGGCGAACTCGAGGCAGTTGAGCTGCGAGGCGACTTGGAACAGGGCGTCGCGATGGGCAGGATCGGCGTGCAGCTCCAAGACGTCGCCGATCGCCTCGTGCCGCACCGACGGCCGGCCGCTGCGATCCCCGGCCTGGGCGCGCAGCTGGGCCACCGAGGGGGTCGAAAACGTGCCGGCCTCGAAGCGACGGCCGTTGGCGAGCGAGGTGAGCGTCGTGCCCTCCACGCAGAAGCGGGCCGCGGTGGCCTCCCAATCCGACTCGACGAAACCGAACAAGCGCTCGAACCACCGCATGGCCGTCGAGGATGGCATGAATCTCGCCCGGGCCGGCGTGGGGCTTCGCGTGCGCAGGCGAGGTCCTGCTACGCTGTGGACATGGTCTGGCTTCGCAGTATCGGTGTTGGATTGGTCGCGCTTGCAACGGGGTGTGGAGCGGTGGTCCGAGACGACGCCGAGACGGCCGACGGCACCCTCAGCGGCGGCACGAGCCAAGATGGCTCGACGACCCTGACGCCGACGGATGGGGGCACCCAGACGTCGAGTGGGTCGGGCGGCGGGTCCTCGACGACGTCGGCCGACACGGCGCCGGTCATCTTCGACGTCGGGACCCTCGTCGATGTGCCGACGACGCCGCAGGGGCCGATCATTCCCCAGACGTGCGACCAAGCGGCGGCCGGCCGGAGCACGGTGGGCTGCTTGTTCTACGGCGTCGACCTGGATCAGAACGGCACGCTGGAGAACGACCAGTTCGCGATCGCCGTCTCCAACCCCCAGATGGCGGCCCCCGCCGACGTGGTGGTCGAGCAGAAAGTGGCGGGGATGTGGGAGGTCGTCGACAGCGCGATGGTGGGCCCGCAGACCCTGCATGCGTTTCCCTTGGCCGACAAACACCACCAGGGGTCGGGGGTGATGTCCGGCGGCAGCTACCGCGTGAGCTCCGACGTGCCGATCGTCGCCTACCAGTTCAACCCGCTCATTCAAGGTGCGGCCAGCTCGGACGCCTCGCTGCTGTATCCGGTGCCCAGCTGGGACTCCCTCAACCGCGCGCTGCACTGGGGCGGGGGGTACGGTCGTGGTTACCTGACGATCGTCGCGGGGTTCGACGGGACGACGGTCGAGGTGGTCCCGACGGTCGCGACCGACGCCGGCACCGGCGTTCCGGCGGGGAGTCCCGGCGTGCCGTTCTCCCTCTCGCTGGACGAGGGGGACATCGCCGAGGTGATGGTGACGACGCCAAATACGTCGCTCGTCGGAGCGCGGATCGAGAGCGATGACCCAGACAAACCGGTCGGTGTCTTCTCGGGACATGAGTGCGCATGGATTCCGCACCAAGTGACGGCGTGCGATCACATCGAGGACCAGCTCAGCGGCGTTCGGCTATGGGGGAACAGCTTCGTCGCGTCGCGAATGCCGGTGCGGGAGCCCGCCACACCCGAGACGTCTCTGTGGCAGATCGTCGCCTCGGAAGACGACACGACGGTCACCTTCACGGCCAACCCCGAGGTCACCGGTCTTCCCGCCAGCCCGCAGGTGCTTGCCGCCGGCGGGGTGATCGAGTTCTACGCCGGCGGCACGGCTGCGCATCCGGGCGACTTCTTGGTGGATGCCGACAAGCCCATCGCGATGGCGAACTACATGACCGGCGAGGGGAACCTGATGCTCGCGAACGCCGGTGATCCCGCGATGGCCCAGCAGAGCCCCATCGAGCAGTACCTGCCGCGCTACATCGTCCTGGTCCCCAGCGAGTGGATCAACGACGTGCTCGTCGTGACGCGGCCGACCGGGGTGGAGGTCACCATCGACGGGGTGGCGATCGACGACGCCGCCTTCATCGACGCCGGGGGCGGCTACCAGGTGGCGCGCGTTCCGACCTCCGACGGTGTGCACGCCCTGGACAGTACGGAGGGCTTCATGGTCATGGTGGTCGGCTTCGACGACGCCGACAGCTACGCGTACATCGGTGGGACGGGGACGGGCGTGATCAACCCGAACCCGGCGGGCTGAGCGGTGATGCCCGTGCCCCTGATGTCCCGAATGTCCTTGGCGCTGGCGACCGCGCTCGGAGTCTGTTTGCAGCCGGGCTGCGCCGAGGCGCGGATGGACGCGCCGCAGGGTGGATCCTCGGCGGCCTCGGACGGTCTCGGGGGGCTCAGGGGTTGGCGAGCATCACGCCGATCCCGTCGAGGCCACTGACGACCAGGTCCAGGAATCCATCCCCCTGCACGTCGAGCATGGCCACCGAGGTGACGACGCCCGGATACCAAACGTGGCGCCGCTCGAAGAGGCCAGGCGCGGTTTGGGCGAGCACCAGGATGCGACGGAACTCCGCGAGCTCCCCTTGCGCTGCGTCGCCGGTGTCCTTGGTCGCCAGGTCGGTGCGACCGTCGCCATCGAGGTCGCCGATCGCGATCGAGGTCGGCTGGTGCGCGAGCTGGATTGGATCGTCCAGCACCAGCGCGCGACTCGAATCGAGCCTGGCGATCACGAGCTGCTCGGCTGGGGTCGCGAGCAGGACCTCGTCCCGACCATCGTCATCGAGGTCGGCGACCGCGACGAGTTCGGCGCCGGAGGGGATGGGCGCGCTGGCGACGACCTCGTACCCGATCCCGGTCGCCTCGAGCTCGAGCATGTCCAGTCGGTCGTCGACCGGGGCGGCCAGCTCGAACGCGCCGTCGCCGTCGAAATCGCCGGCGAGCAGCGGGCTGGTGGGGGCGATGGGCAGGGGCGCGCCTCGAACCGCGCTGCCCGGGCCCGGATACACCAGCCAGCTCCGCCACCGCTCTTGCTGCGGGTCGGGGCTGAAGAGACGCGCGGGCATGTCTGCGTGGGGCGGCACGCCATCGATCTCGGATCGAGTTCCGTAGACCGTCGCGAACGGGAGCAGCGCGTCCGCCCCGAACGACAACACGTGGCACAAGCCGATGGCGTGCGTGCTGCAGTACGCAAACTCGTCGAACCCATCGCCGTCGAGGTCGATGAGTTCGCCGCGGAGTCGCTCCTCGCTCGCGCCAAACCACTGCTCACGGAGCAAGCCCGCGCCATCGGGCAGCAGCAGGCGAACGTGAACCTCGCGGTTGTCGGCGAGCACTGCGTCTCCGCCGGGCAGACGCGCGACGTGGAGAGTTCCGCCGCGTTCCGCGACGAGGGCTGGAGGGGCAAAGCACAGCTTGCCCGGGGCCGGCGTCCCGGTCCCGCACGCGGCGCACACGCCATCGTCGCAGAACAGCCCGGGCTCGCAGCCGACCTCCGGCCCGCAGGGGGAGCCCTCTTCACCACCGAGCTCGACGCCGTCCCCTCGGGTGCCATCGGACGCGCCAGAGCCATCGGCCGCGCCAGAATCGCCCCGATCGCCCGAATCGTCCGATCCGCAGCCGGGCGTCACCACCAATGCCGCGCTCGCGATCCACCCGCGCCAGCTTCCAACCCCAACCACGTGGCATCATCGTAGCACCCCGTGCGCGCTCGTCCTCATCTCGTCGTTGCCCTCGCTGCCGCGTTCGGCTGCGGCGGCGAGGGCCGGCCGGGCGCGTCCGGGGATGGGTCCGGGGATGGGTCCGGGGATGGGAGCAGCGGCGTCGCGCCGCCGCTGGATGCGAGCGGATCGTCGAGTACGAGCTCGGAGTCGTCGACGCGCGAGGGCACCGACGGCTCGGCGTCCGCGTCGTCCACGGACAGCGGCGGCGCGACGCCGTGCTCCGAGGTCGTCGAGGGAGACCTGGAGCTCGATGCACAGGCCGATCTCGAGGCCGTCCGCTCGGTGCGGGAGATCGAAGGGACGCTCGCCATCACCGGGAGCGTCGTCGACCTGGAGGCCCTGGGCTGTCTCGAGTCGATTCCAGGAAGCCTGCAGATCCACGACACCGCGGGTTTGGGCGACCTCTCCGGGCTGGAGGGGCTCACCCATGTGGGCGGCCAGCTGTGGGTCGCCCGCAACCCCGACCTTGCGAGCCTCGATGGACTCTCGTCGCTGCGCTTCGCGTCGTGGATCAACCTCTCGCACAACGGCATCACGCACCTGGGGCTGCCCGCGTTGCAGGCGACCGACAGCATCACCATCGGCGACTGCCTCCCCGAAGACGAGGGCGAGCCGCTGCTCGAAGATCTCGATGGTCTCGACGCCTTGCTCGCGCTGACCGCGGTCTCGGTCCACCACGCGCCCAACCTCGCCGCCCTCAGCGGGCTTCAGGCGTTTGCGGAGCGGGGCGGCTCGGTGGCGATCGTGAAGCTGTGGTTCAACGAGCAGCTCGACCCGGCGACGATCGATGCGCTGACGGATGCCGACCCTGGCATCTCGCTCGACGCGTGCGGGAACGCGGGTCAAAGCACGGAGCGGTGCTGGTGCCCGCCACCGCCGTGAGGTCAGGGGGTGACGGCTGCGTTGGTCGCCTTCAGGACGATGGCGTTGATGATCCCCCACAGGTGCGTGCGGAGCATCTTCGCGACCTTCACCATCGGGCCAAGTCGAGAGCGCGACATCCAGCTGATGAGGCTCTCCCAACCTCGCTTTGCCCAACCGCGCGATTTGTAGTTCCACAGCCCGCGAGCGACTTCCTTCATCGCCCATGCCCGAGCAACTTTGAAGGTCGCATCGCGCAGCGAGTCGAACCGAGCCTTGTTCTTCGCTGTCATGTTCTCCGGGTTTTGGAGCCAGAGGAAGCGAGTTCCAACCAGCGACTTGTCCCCGAGAGACCGAAGCTCACCTGTCTCCTCGGTCCGCACCTTGTTCACGCCGTCGCCGAGGTGCTTCGCGACGTGGAACCGGTCGAAGCAGATTTTGAGTTCGGGGTCCTCAATGTGGCCGCTGACTGCGTTGATGTACGCCGGCCACATGTCCATGGAAACCGACTCCAGCGTCAAGATGTGCTCCAGAGGCGTATCCCAGAAGAAGTTCTCGAGGTCCTCCTGCTTGCGACCGTTGAGAACCTCGATCACTCGGGTGCGCTCAACGTCGTACACGACGGTCACGTACTCGTGCCGCTTCTGGAAGGACGTCTCGTCGATTCCGATGCGACGCAGCGGCTGCGACTCACGGCGCTTCAGTCCGCGTTCGACAGCCCGCTGCATGACGCCGTCGACTTCGTCCCAACTCATGTGGAGCATCTGAGCGACCGCCGTGATGCTCGCCCCGTGCAGCCAGTCGATGACGAGCGATTCGAACAGCGCGGTGAACCGAGAACCCGGGCCCGCCCAGGGAACGGCGACCTGCTTGACGCCGTGTTCCTTGCACTGAACCCTGGGGACATCTGCGGTCAGCACGGTCCGGTACTGCATGGTGTCGAGGTGTCGCCACGATCGTGTTCTGGTGTCGTAGCGGCCGCAGCTCGCTCCGCAGTCCGGACACGCGAGTCGCACATCCTTGTCGAACCCGAGCACGACCTCGACCTTGCCTTCGTCGAGGCGCGCGTCGACGTCCTGAACGAACCACGGGGCCTCGATCCCAAGGAGCTTCGCGTAGAGGTCTCGGTCGCGCATCTGCAAGCGATCATGCACCCGGGCAGCTGTTCGGGGCCAGGGGGACGCCTATGCAACGGTACGGCACCGTTTAGGCGATTTCAGGAGGCTCCGGCACCCACCCGAAATCCCGAAGCCCCTTTTTTTTTGCATCTCGACCATGAACTCGGCGCGCTCGGCTCGCGCTCGCAACTTGGCGTTCTCGCGCTCGAGTTAGACGATGCGCTTGGCGTTTTCGTCGACGACCTTCGGCTTCGGCCCACGCTTGCGGGGTGCTCCTACGAGCTCGCCTTGCGCTCGCGCTGCTCGCCACGCCGTCAGGTGGGAGGAGTACAGGCCTTCGCGGCGCAGCAGAGCGCCGACCTCTCCGGGCTTCGTGCAGCTGTCAGCTTGCGCGAGGATGTTGAGCTTGTACGCGTTCGTGAAGCGCCGTCGCTTGCCCTTGGCCGCGACCTCCGGGTCCGGTTTCTTTGCCATGGAGATGGGGTTCGTCATCGATCATCACGTGCCTGCCCTCTTCAGTAAACTCGGGGTTGCAGGTGGTCTCAGACTTGTTGGCACAGAGGGCCGGCGAGAACGCTGCGGACGAGGAGTACCTTTGCTGGGAGGACCAACAGGACTGCGAGGACCATTGCGAAGCCCAACAGGACGGAGCGGGCAATCCACTCGCGATGGTGGAGTACATGGAGCTTGCGTGCTCGTCCAACAGCGCGAGCGGAGGATGCTCGGGATGGCTGCCCTCTCGCGAGGTCGACCTCGTATCGGGCACGTACGAAATCGACGAGACCTTCGCCGAAAACCTTGCCTTCGACAGCTCAGCACCGTTGTGGTCGTGCGACGACGCCAAGCTGATCTCGATTGCGGGCGGATTCGAAGTTGCCAACGCCAGCAGCGGAGAACTGCTGTACGAGGTCGGACTGCGCAACGGCGACAAAGTCCAGAGCATCAACGGTCAGAGCGTGACGACCTGGAGCGGCGCAGAGAAGGTGTTCAAGTCGTTCCTCGGGGGGACGAGCACGTTCAACGTGACGCTTACGCGTGGAAGCAGTACGGTAAACCTGACGTGGACGCTCGTTCCCTGAACCGACAAGTCCTTGGCCTCGCAGTCGCCGCCATCATGGCTGGCTGCGAGGGGCCTGGGTATGTCAGCGACCTGGAGCGGTTGCCCATTCTCTACGAGACAGACGAGGTAGAAGTCGCGACGGCGTTCGACGAGCCGTTGTGCGAGGGAGACCTGCGCTGGCTCGACTCGGCCACGCACCGAGTAGAGCAGCTGCTCGGTGTCGAAGGGGGGGGGCTGAGAACGGTCTACGCCTACGATGAGGATGACGTCATCGTTGAAGATGATGGTGTCTTCATCCTGCAGGTCCCAGGTTGTTCACCCGATATTCTGGGGTGCTACCGCCGGCGCGAACGCCTCGGCCTAGGCGTGCCCCAGGTTCTTGCACACGAGCTGGTGCACCTGGTCTCCGAGGACATCGAGCCAAGCTTCGTCAGGTTCTGGTACGAGGGGCTTGCAGACGCGCTGAGCGAGCATCCGCTCATCTACCAGCCCGCGGACCTCGTGGCCGAGTCGACTTCGGATGAAGTCCGCTACGATGTGCCGGCGCATTTCATTCGCTGGCTGATTGAACGCGAGGGGATCGAGCCGGTCATTCGCGTCTTCAAAGGCGATCCGTTCGAGGATGCTTTCGGGACGAGCCTCGAGTCTATGGAGCGAATCTATGATGCGGAAGCGCCTGAGGTGATGCCGTCCCCGTTCGCATGCGCCGACGAGCCCACTATCGTAGGTGACGACGGATCGTTCGAGATCGCAGCGGAGCTAGACTGCACGTTGGTCACAACGACGCGAATCCGGCATCTGTCCAGCTTCGACCGGATCGCAGACATTCGCATCATCACGACCGAGTCCGACACAACCTATCTGGTCGAAGCCGACGGCCTCGACCAGGTCCGAATCGGGGGGTGCCAAGCAGGACCCGGCGACCTTGTTGAGCGACTAGGGGATGTGGAGAATGACGCGAACATCGTCGCAGGGATAAACCCCGCCGTCACGACCGAGGTCCACCCGGGCCAAGAGGTGTTCTTACCTGCGGCGACATACCGGGTCGTGCTTCTCGCACACGACACTGGGGCGCCGCAACCGTTCCGGTTCAGCCTGACGCCGGTGGAGTAGGGGCCGACACATCGGAGTCCGCCCCCCAAACCGAGAACAAGGTCCGGTCGATCCTCGCCGCGGCGGGAGCGTTCGCCCCCGACACGCTGAAGTCCATCGAGGTCGAGTCCCCTTCGCCCAGGGCTTGCTCCCGCGACGGCAACCGTTCAGGAGAGGGCCTGAAGCCGATGGTGCGCGACCATCCGACCATCGACCATCTCGCGCGGGTTCAGACGGAGGCGGCAACGAAGGACCGCGATAGTCGGCTACGGAGTCGGCGTCCCGCTCCTCCTTGCTGGGGTCATTCTCTACTTCGTTGGCCGGAATCATCAGTCGGAATTCCGCGCAATGGCCGTCTCAGCGTCTCAGCGTCTCAGCCGATGGTCTCCACCTCCGCTTCTAGAGCGGTCTACGGCGCAGTGAGCCGCGCGAACGAGGATGTTGCCGATCGCCAACATCCGCGTGATTGCGTGCGCGAGGGCGAAGGCCCCGGCGATAGCCGGGGCCCGTTGTTCACGTCGAGGGGGTCGCCCTCGGTTTCCTGGGAGGGCGTTTCGTCCGCGCGGCACGCTTCTGCTTGGCGAGGGCGGCAGCCTCCTTGGCGCGGTAGGACTTGCCCTCGAGCTTGACGATCTCGACGCGGTGGCAGAGGCGGTCGATCATCGTCGAGACGCATGCCGCGCCCTCGAAGACTTGGTTCCACTCGGTGAAGGGTTTGTTGGTGGTGATGATCGTGGAGACCTCGGCATCGTAGCGGCGAGAGATAACCTCGTAGAGCAGGTCCGCGAGGTGGCTGTCGTACCGGAGGTATCCGAGTTCATCGACGACGAGCAGCGTCGCGTTCGTATAGCGGCGAAGTCGCTGGGTCAGCATCGACCCCGTCAGGCCGCCGAGCGCAGCCAGCATGTCGCTGGCCGAGGTGTAGCGCGTGCTCACGCCGCGTGAGACCGCTTCGTAGGCGAGGTTGCGCGCAAGCATCGTCTTTCCGATCCCGTTGGGACCGACGAAGACCACGTTGGTCCCTTCGCCGATGAAGTCCAGCGTGAACAACTCGTCGACCTGCAGGCGGTCGGCCTTGGTGGGGTGCTTCCAATCGAACTCAGAGCGGTCCTTGAAGGCGCCAATCTTGGCGTTCTTGAGGCGGTACTCGTGGCTGCGGCGCGCTCGCTCGGCACGTTCCATCTCGAGAAGCTTGGGAACCCACGGCGACTTCGCGATCTCGCCCCAGTTGGCCAGGAGGCCATATAGCCGCAGTTTCAACGCGAGTTTTCGGAGTTCGTCTTCAGGAAGCTTCGCCATCGTCGTCCTCCGTGAGCGCGTCGTAGAGCGAGAGGTCGGCCGACTCGACCACGATGTCTCGAAGCCGCGGGTCGGTGAGTTTCACGGGGCGCGGCACGGTCCGACCTTGGGCTCGAATCAGGGTTTGCAAGGCGACCCGAACGGGGCTGGCCCCGACGCGTTCGTGGGCATTGGTGTCGAGGCTCGGGTGGACTGATCGCGCTCAGCTCGGCTGAACTGATCCGGTGACTCCGACCCGGCGAACCTGGTGAGTTCCGTGCGAGCGAATCGAACCTCCAGCTCGGCTGAACTGATCCACGCACACGCGCCGGAGAACCATCAGGACGCCTTCTTCTTCGGACGCGATGGCGGGTTCCGATACGACGCGCCGGTGACTTCGATGACATGCACGTGGTGGAGCAGACGGTCCATCGCGGCGTTGGCGACGAGGTCATCGTTGAAGAGCGGCGCCCACTCTTCGAGCGCCCGGTTTGATGTGATCACGGTCGAAGCCCGTTCGTAGCGCTGACGAATGATGTCGTAGAGGTCGATCGGTTCGTCGCCGGTCAAGGTGCGCAGGCCCAGGTCGTCGATGATCAGCAGGTCGACGCTGGAGTACCGAGCGAGGCGGCGTTCGTGTGTCCCGTCGGCTCGGCAGGCGCGGAGATCTTTGAGCATCTTGTCGGCGGGGGTGTAGAGGACGTCGAAGCCCGCGAGGCAGGCCCGATGACCGATAGCCTGCGCGATGTGGCTCTTACCCACGCCGGTCTGGCCGACGATGCAGACGTTCTCGTGCTTGCGGATGAAGCCACACGTCGCGAGGTCGATGATCTTGGCTTTGGGGACCTTGGGGTTGAACGTGAAGTCGAAGTCGTTGAGGGACTTTCGGTGTTCGAAGTTCGCCTTTCGCAAGCGTGTGTCGAGCTGCTTGGCGTCGCGACGTTCAACCTCGTCACAGAGCAGCCGCAGTAGGAACTCGGCCGTCGAAATGTCGTCGTCGACCGCTTGGCGGAGCCGCATGTCGAGCGTCTCGAGGACGCCCGAGAGGCGCAGCTTCTTGAGGATGGGGATGAGGTCTTCAGTGGGATGCATCGGGATCATTCGGGGTGAAATGCAGGAGTTCTTGAACGTTGCGGGCGAATCTGGGGGTCCCTGAGGGGCGTCGTTCGGGCATGGCGAGTTGCGGCAAGGGCTCGAGGTCGAGGCCCTTGCGCAGGATCTCCTTGATCGGGCCATAGCCGTAGTTGCCGAAGAACGACGCGCGCCGACACGCCGCGTTGGCGCGCTGGGGTGGGAAGGTCTCGAGATGGCGAACGATCGCCGTCACCTTGGTCAGCTGGTGGAGCACATCGTCCCTGCCGAACACCTCGTGCACATAGCGGAAGACGTCGGCGCCAAGGGCTTCGGCACGTTCGACCCAGTAGCTGCGCTCGCGCATCCGATATTCACCGCGCTCGGGCGGGAGGTGTTCAGACGTGATGCTGCGGCCTCCTGGAGCCTGTCGTTCATGCGTCGCGACGCGGGTGTCATCCCAGTACAGCTCGATCGACTTCGCGGTCACCCGAGCGAGAAGCTTCTTGCCGACGAGTCGCCAGGGGGCGGAGTAGCGAGCTTTTGCCACGAGCACGCAGCAGTCGCGGTGCATCGTAGGCTCTTGCCACGAAACCGGCTCCCATTTCTGCGCCGGAAGGCAGAGCAGGGCGCCCCGTTCCGTGGCCTCGAAGAACTCCAGCGGCGGCCTATACGTGGTGCCGTGGACCCTGCGTCCGGCGACCTCGAGCACCCAGCGCTCGAGCAGCGCGTTGAGGGTGTCGGCGTCGCGTTCGTCGCCCACCGTCTTGATGAAGTTCCCTTTGACGTAGCGGATGCCCGATTCGACTTTTCCCTTCTTCTGCGGGCTGTATGGGGGCGTGGGGTCGATCTTGAACCCGAAGTGTCGGGCGAGTTCGCGGTAGCTGCGGTTGAGGACCGGCTCGGTGCGGACGTCGAACGCCGCTCGGATCACGGCGGACTTGAGGTTGTCGGGGACGACGGTCTCCGGCACGCCGCCAAACCACTCGAACGCCGCGACGTGCAGGGCAAGCCACATATCGACCTTCTGGTCGAAGACGATGCGCGCGAACTGATGGCGCGAGTGTCCCAGCACCATCAGAAACACGTACGCGGTGCGCAGCCGCTTCTCCGTCGCGTCCCACAGCTTGCCGACCGCGCCGAAGTCGACCTGGGCGACCTTTCCCGGCAAGGTCACGACCGGAATCGCGACGTCCTGCGCACGTACGCCGCGTGCCTTGGCGATGCCGGCGACCATGCGCTTGATCGCCGACAAGCTTCCGCAAAACTCCTCGTGGTCGACTCGTAGCCGGTCGAAGATGGCCTTGGGGGTCGCCCCCGCGGTCACGAAGGCCTCGACGTCTTCGCGCCACCTCTCGACCGACGACTCATGCTGCGGTGGCGGCCGTGTCGGTTTGTGAGCCTCGATCGCGAGCCGGAGCGCCGCGAGGTCGGGCAACGACTCTGCATCGCCAGCGAGAAGACCGGCGGTCTCGAGCGCGTTCCGATACTGACGCTCGGTGTTGGGGCTCATCCTCAACTGCCGGGCGATGCTGCGGGCGCCCTCGCCAAGTCGGTACAGTCGAACGAGTTCTTGAAGCCGATGCATGCTGATCCTCCGCATCTCGACAGCATCGCCGGTCGCGCCCTTGCGATGTGCTGGCCTCCCGTTCAGGTGGGAGGATCAGTTCTGCCGAGCTGACGTGGATCAGTTCAGGCGAGCTGGGACCGGATCAGTTCTGCCGAGCTGGCCTGGATCACATAGCCCGAGCCACAACACGAGCCCGACAAACCACGGATATCGGCCGCCACGATGCGCCGTAGCAGCGCCTCGAAGTTGTGCTGGACCGGCTTCATCAAGTGCCGAAGTTCGTCGCGCGAGCGGGTCCCCGCGACGAAATCGTGCCAGTACTCGAACACGAGCGCGGCGTGCTCGAGCAGCTCGCGACCGTAGGCCCCTTCGGGACCGGCTCGCTGTGAGAACCCGACGAATAGCCGCAGCAGATGCGCCCAGCAGACCTGTCGCAGCGCCATCGCCCAAACCCGAAGACCGACGCTCGGTCGCTGACCAAGATGCCCGTTTCGGTTACACGATGCTGGACTTTGATGGTCAATGATATACATTGACGGTCATGGGTACGCGGGTCATCGGCTACATCCGGGTCAGCACCAGCCGCCAGGCTGAAGACGGCGTGTCGCTGGACGCACAGCGCGCCAAGCTGGAAGCCTACGCGCTGGCGATGGACCTGGAGCTGGTGACGATCGAAGTGGACGCGGGCGTGAGCGCGAAGACGTTGGACCGTCCTGCGCTTCGGCGCGCCTTGGCGGCCATGAAGGCCGGCGAGGCGGACGGCTTGCTGGTGTGCAAGCTGGACCGCCTGACGCGGTCTGTGCGGGACCTGGCCGACCTGGTGGACGACTACTTCGGCGACCGTTTCTCGCTGCTGTCCGTGGCCGACAGCATCGACACCCGCAGTGCGGCCGGTCGGCTGGTGCTGAACGTGCTGGCGAGCGTCAGCCAGTGGGAGCGCGAGGCGACCGGCGAGCGGACCCGCGAATCTCTGGCGCACATTCGATCGCAGGGCGTTCAGCTTGGCGCCGAAGCGCTGGGATGGCGCCGTGTCGACGCGACGGACGCGGACGGCCGGCGCGTGGTCGAAACAGTTTCGGACGAAGCCCGCACCGTGGCGCGAATGCTTGAGCTGCGGGAAGCGGGGCTCACGCTGCGGGCCATCGCCGACACCCTGGACGCCGAAGGCCACCAGACGAAGCGCGGCGGCCGATGGCACGCCAACACCGTCCGCCGTGTGCTCGCCCGTGAGGCGGTGGCGGCGTGACCGACCCCGTGGACCAAAGCCTGTTCCTGCGCGTCAGCCAGGCGGACCTAGACCGCATCGACGCGCTGGTGGAAGACATCCCCGTGGTCACTCGTGCTTCGCTGGCCCGCGAGGCGATGCGCATCGGCCTGGAAGCGGTGGAGCGTGACCGCACGCTGTTGCTCGGCCGCAAGCTGCCCAAGCGTGGCGGCGCACGGAAGCGGACGAAGCGGCGCTAGTCGTCGCTGCCGGGCCCGGCGTGCTTTCCACCGAGTGTGGCGCTTGACCCTTGCAGCCGCTGGATCTCGCTCTCGGCCGCGGCGTATTTCGGGTCGGTTGGGACTTCGTGGGGCTGTTTCCCCTCGCCTCGCAGCATCCTCCCACGCTGGTATCGAGCTTTGATGGCGTCATCGTATTCCCGTCCTATGCGGTCCCGTTCCGTCTCTGGGCCTCGCAGCGCTTCCACCAGCGCATGGAAGTCATGAGGCATGTCCCCGCGACGTTCGGCGACTCGATCGGCCTGTTCTTCGGCGAACGCCAGTAGCATCTGGGACGCGTCCAGGGCCGCCTTCGACATGGCGGCCAAGTCGGAGAGGTTCACGGCATCAAAGCTGAAGGGGAGTGCAACCGGGTAGCGAAGCGCGGTCCCGTTGGGGTCCAGCTTGTGCAGGTCATCGATCAGACTGTCGATGACGTCGAAGTGGTGCGCGATGTCTTCCACCGCCCACTCGCTCGGCGAAGCCATTGCGTTGCTTGCCGCGTCTTGGACCGTGGCTCGAATCTTCTTCCAGGTTCTCTTCAAGTCGTGGCCCGCTTTGTACCGGAGCTTGTCATTCTTCAGCTCGTACGCGACATAAAGGCTCATTTGCTTCGTCAGCAGTTCCAAGCCATGCCGGAGACAGTACGCGCCCGGGGAAAAGGCGAAGTCCACCAGCCCGCGGCCCGCGTCGGCGCGTTCGAATACCGCGCGGGCGGAGTCGAAGAACCCGCGCGCCAGAATGCCAAGCGGTTCCTGATGTTGGTGTCTCCGAATCTCCGCGACGGCCATCGCCCAAGTATGGTCGTAGCCAGGCCGAGTGCAACGGCTAGCGGAGCTACCGTGCCGCGAATCGAGCGCTGCTACTCGTCCCCGGGCGCCGCTTTCCAGTCCGTGATCTTCGGCTCGCCGTCGCCTTCCTTGGCCACCACGGCGTGGACCGTGCGCCCGTCGTCCACGTTCAACTCCACGTCGATTTGCCAGGTGTCGCCGAAGCCTTCTTCGGCAGCGGCTTCTTCCGCGGCTTCGATCACACCGCTTCGTAGTCCTTCTTCGATCAGCTCCCGGCCAAGCTGTTCGATGTCCGGTCCGTCGAACGTGACGGACCATCCAGACCCCCGTCGTGCGCTCCCTCGCCGCTTGCCACGTCGTGCCATGGTCAAGTCTAGCACCGCAGTGGGAATGGTCCCGGCCATCGCTGGGTTCACTACGTTCTTGCCCTGGCCGCCTCAGAAGTGAGACGGTTGCAGCCCAATCAGCCCGTGCCCAAAGACCCCCACAAGATCCCGTTCCTGTCGCCTCGGCTGCGAGGCGCAAGGTTCGACGATGCCACGGTGCCCGTGGAAGTGTTCGCGGAGTTTGCTGCATACCGCGAGCTGGTGGTCGCCGTCGCAAAGGAGATCTTTCGTGAACGGCATCCGCAGCGGCAGCGTGTGCCGAAGGGCTTTGCGGAGAGCTTCCAGCTAAGCATCAAGGAAGTTGAGGACGGCTCCGCGATTCCGGTGCTGCTTCGGAACGTCGTGGCTGTCCTCGCACTCTTCGGCGAGCACGACCAGGATGAGTTTGATGAAGCTCGCGACCGTATTTCGCAGGCCGTAGAGGACGTCAACAGCGGCAAGGGGCTTCCGCAGGGCTTCCCACGGCATGCCCTGCGCTACTTTGGCACGTTCGGCCGGACGCTGAACGCAGACGAGACGATGGAGCTGGTGCGACCAGGCGAGGACGCCGGGGTCCGCTACGGTCAGGCGCTACGCAAGAAGCTCCTTCGGCTCTCCACGACGACGTACGTGGAAGACGTGGCGTTGCTCGGCCGCATCACAGAAGTCGACTACCGGAATCGGACGTTTCAGATCGACACCGACGGCGAGTCGAGTCGAAGAATCCAGGGCGCCTACCCGGAAGAAATGAACGACGAGATCAATCGCGTCGCCGGGGCGAGTTTGCTGGTCCAGGTCGTTGGGGCCGCCGAGCATAACGCCGATGGGCGTGTGGAACGCATCTACTCGGTAGACGAGCTTTGGACTGGCGACGCCGTGCACGTCCGTGATCGGATGGATGAGCTGCTGCAACTGGAAGCCGGATGGCTTGACGGCGAAGGCAACGCCCTCGATAGGCTTCATGCTGAACGCGTCCGTGACGTCCTGGTGGCGGTTGTTTCGGTCGGCGACATCACCAGCCCGCGCATCTTCCCCACGCCTGACGGTTCTGTTGAAGCCGAGTGGACCGTCGGCACGTGGGAGGTCGCGGTCACGTTCGGGTTGACGGGGTCGGTCGAAGTCAGCGCCGTGAACCTGACGACCGGTGCCGACGCTGACCACGAACTGGCTTTCGAAACGCTCGCGGAAACGGACGGCTCCGCGCTCGTGGACCTGTTGGCGCAATGGCGAGGGGGCCGTGATGGAAACGCCTGAGCCACTGGACGACGGCGAGGAGAACCTCCACCGACAGGTGAATCCCTCGTGGATTCACGACGGACGTGTCAGCAGCCAGGCATTCCGGCCGACGCCAAAGGACAACGGGCACCTCTCGGTGGATCGGGCTTCCGTCTGCACCGCACAAGAGTCATTCGAACGGTTTGTCTCGAACGACTGGTCTTCTGTCGGCGTGTGGGCGGTGACGGTTGGCGAGGCCGATGGCGCTGGCCTGAAGGCGTACCCAGACCCAGATCCCGAAGGTTGGACCAACCCGGCGCACGCCTACGTCCACTTTTCCGACCTTCCCAAGAATCAGGTGAAGAAGAAGGCGCAGGTTCTTGCCGCCCGCGCTCACCAGCGGGGCTGCGTCTACGCTCCCGAAGGTGGTGCGTCGGGAAAATAGGCCGGCGTTGCGTTGTCTCCGCCGACCATGGGACGACCACGGCAGAGACCCAAAAAGGAAAAGACCGCCTGAAAGGCGGTCTTTG
>CAVXIC010000039.1:882500-1125950 GCA_963761755.1 uncultured bacterium | reverse complement strand
TGTCTCTCGTCTCGAGCGTCCGCAAGGCGGTCTTCCGCAACTTCGTCGTTCATGCCACCCATTGGTGGTATCGACGCGTATACGGCATGCACATCGGCGAGCATGTCCGCATCTCGCGCGTGGCGCGCGTCTCGACAAGACCAACCCCGCCGGCGTCCACATCGGTGACCATACCGCGGTGACCTCGGGCGCGGCGATTGTCACTCATGATTTCGTCAATCGTACCTGGAAGGACGTCTACATCGGGCGCTGCTGCTTCCTGGGCTACGGATGCATCGTCTTGCCGGGGCGTCACGATCGGGGACCACTGCATCGTGTCGGGCAACTCGGTGGTCGGTCGGGACGTGCCCTCCAACAGCGTCGTCATGGGCAACCCGGCTCGCGCGGTCGAGCGCGACATCATGACGGGTCATTGGGGCATCCGGCTCGACAAGGGCAACGCGCAGCGGATCGCGTACCGACCCCGCCCTCAACGTACTTCATTCACCGGAGACCGCCATGCCGCGACCCACGGCCGAGCAGGGCGAGGCCGACACCCTCCGCCACGACATCGAGCGGGTGTTCGAGGTGTGGGCGCAGGAGCGCGGCACCGACGCCCCGCCGCTCGCGGACGACACCGTGCTCCTCGACACCGGGCTCGACTTGGCTCGGCTTCGCGATCTTCGTCTCCCAACTCGAGGAGGAGTTGGGCTACGTCATCTTCTCGCTGAGCGACGACGCGTTCTACCCTCAGACCTTCGACGAGTTCGTGGGTTTTTCCTACAGGAAGTGGCGGCCCGCGCGATGATCTCCATCTTGCCGACCGGCCACGGCCGAACTCGGGCGGGGTCGGAGCGAGACCGTTATGCCTCCGCGCGCGGCTGGCCCGCAGGGCCTCCGACGCCGCTCTCCTGGAAGACGCCGGCGGGGCGCCTGGCCGCATCCGGGCATCCTGCCGGGTTGGGAGGTCGGCGTAGCGCGGCCGCCTTCGGCGTATCTGCCGTCCTCGGTGCGCGCGGCGCTCTGGATTTCCGATCCGCGCCTCCTGCTGGCCTCGCTTCTCGCCATGGACGGCGCGGTGCGGAGCCTCCTGCTGATCTCGCACGCCCAGCCGGCGGAGACGGTCTCCGCTCTGGTCCGCGAGGCGCTGTGCGACGTGATCGTCACCGATCGGCCCGACGCCGTGACGACCGACGCCGCGACGCTCTCGCCGCAGGACGCGATGGCGGCGTGCGAGGCGTCCAGGGACGCGGCCGCCGTGGGGCCGACGAGCTGGCGACGACGACCTCGGGCACCACGGGCAGGCCCAGATCGTGCCCACGATCTGGCTCTGCTCTCCCGAACCGTCAGCCGGATGCCGGCCTCGGGCGGCGCGCGCTGGGGCCTCCTCTACGACCCCACGCGCTTTGCGGGGATGCAGGTCGTCCTTCAGGCGCTCCTCGGCGGCGGGACGCTGATCGCGCCGGACACCGCCGCGCCCCTGTCCGAGCAGGTCGCGTTCCTGGCCTCGCGCGGCTGCACCCATCTGTCGGCCACGCCCACGCTCTGGCGCCGCCTGCTGATGGTGCCGGGCCACGCCGAGCTGTCGCTGCGCCAGGCGACGCTCGGGGGAGATCGTCGAGCAGCCGGTGCTCGACGCCCTCGCCGCGGCCTTCCCGCGCGCGCGGCTGACCCACATCTATGCCTCCACCGAGGCTGGGGTGGGCTTCGCGGTCAACGATGGCCGAGCCGGCTTCCCCGCCTCCTACCTCGACGTGCCGCCGTCGAGCGTCGCACGCGCGTGGACGGCCAGGGCATCCCTCTGGCTGCGCCCGCCGGGCCCGACCCCGGGCGCGGGGGTCGAGGCCGACGCTCAGGGCTTCGTGCGCTCGGGCGACCGGGTCGAGCGGCGCGGCGACCGGCTCGACTTCCTCGGTCGCGACAACGGCGCGATCAACGTGGGCGGGGTCAAGATCTTCCCCGAGGTCGTGGGAGCGCGTGATCGCCGCCGTGCCGGGCGTGGCGCTCGTCCGGGTGTCGGCGAAGTCCTCGCCCATCACGGGCTCGCTCCTCGTGGCCGACATCGCGCTCGCCGAAGGGGCCGATCCGACCCATACGCGAGCGGCGGTCGCGGCGGCCTGCCGCGCCGGGCTGGAGCGCGAGGCCGTGCCCGCGCGCATCCGTCTGGTGGACGATCTCGCCGCGAACGCCGCCGGCAAGCTGGTCCGGAGGGGTGGAGATGGATCACGCTCCGATCCTCGACCCCGAGGCGCTCCGCGCCGGCGCCGCGCCGCGCGACGCGGGCTCCCGTCCCGTCCTCGTCACCGGCGTCTCGCGGGGGCTGGGCCTGGCGATCACGCGACACCTGGCGCGCGACCCCTCTCTGCGGGTGCTGGGTCAGCCGCACGCGCAGCCCTGATCACCGGCGCTGGAGGAGGCCTCCGAGGGCCGCGTCCTGTTCCAGCCCTTCGACGTCGGCGAGATCGGCGCGATCCCCGAGTTGATGCGCACGCTCACGCGCGATCACGGCCCGCTCTGGGGGCTCGTCAACAACGCGGGCATCGGACCCGACGGCGTGCTCGCCACCATGCACCAGAGCGACATCGAACGCGTGATGCGCGTCAACCTTCTCGCGCCCATCGCGCTGGCCAAGTACGCCTGCCGCGGGAATGCTGCGGCGTCGCGAGGGCCGCATCGTCAACATCTCCTCGATCATCGCCACCACAGGGTTCCACGGGCTCGCGGCCTACGCCGCCTCCAAGGCGGGGCTCGAGGGGTTCACCCGCTCGCTCAGCCGCGAGCTCGGCAAGATGGGCATCACCGTCAACTGCGTCGCCCCGGGCTACATGGAGACCGAGATGACGGGCGGGCTCGACGTCCACAAGATGGCCTCCATCCGCCGGCGCGCGCCCTTGGTCCTCCCCGAGCCCGACGACGCCGCGGCGGCGGTGGCCTACCTGCTGGGGCCCGGAGGGGCGCGTGTCACCGGCACCGTCCTGACCGTCGACGGCGGCAGCACCGCCTGATGTCCGGGCGCGAGCGGACCCGCGCGATGGAGGCGGCCCCATGGCCATAGGCGTCGCCATCGTCAGCTACGGCGCGGGCGACGCGCTCATCGACTGCCTGGAGAGCCTGCTCGCCGCCGCGCCCTCGGCGCGGGGCGCGCGCCCCGACCTGCGCATCGTGGTGGTGGACAACGCCTCGCCCGACGACACCGTGGCCCGGCTGCGCGACTGGGCGTCCGGGGACGCGGCCTGGGACGGGGCGGGCAAGCCCTTCTCGCCGCGCCCGCGCGCGCCCGTGGCCCTGCGGGAGCACGTGGCGCCGGCCACGCCTAGCCTTCCTTCGGCGACCGATCCCCGCCCCGGAGCGCCGCCGGCGGTGGCGCTGATCCATGCGGGGCGCAACGGCGGGTTCGCGGCCGGGGTGAACCTCGCCCTGGAGGCGCTGGCCGGGCAGGAGGAGGTGGAGGCGTTCTGGATCCAACCCCGACGCCATGGCCGAGAACGCCACGCCCTCGGCCGTCGAGCGCGCCGTGCGCGAGGCGGGGCGGTTCGGCATCCTGGGCGGGCGGACCTACTACACCGATCCGCCCCTCATGGTGCAGACCGATGGCGGTCGGATCGACCTCTGGACCGGGCGGCTGCTGCCGGTGAACCTCGGCCGACGAGGGCGCGAGGTGCCGGGCCCGGCACCGGGGGCGCTCGACTACGTCGCGGGCTGCCACATGATCATCTCGCGCGACTTCGTGGAGCGCGCGGGACCGATGCCCGAGGACTACTTCCTCTACTACGAGGAGATCGACTGGTGCCTGCGCCGGGGCGAGCTGCCGATCGTCTACTCGGACGCCATCCCGGTCCACCACTACAGCGGCGCCTCGATCGGCTCGGCCAAGGCCACGGCGGGCCCCTCGCCGCTATCGGCCTACTACATGTCGCGCAGCCGCCTGCGCTTCGTGCGCCGCTGGCGCCCCGCGGCGCTGCCGGTGGCGTGGCTCTACACGCTGGGCAAGGCCGCGCAGATGGCGATGCGGGGGCAGCGCGCCTCGGCGAGCGCGGCGATGCGGGCCGTCACGGGCCTGCCGTGGCGCACCCATGGGGGCTGAGCGCCGCCCGGCTCGGTCCCGGTCGGAGCCAAGGCTTGCGCCTCGGAACGGGACGTGAGTGCGCAATGGCTGCTGGGGTATCTCGGGCGCGGTGCTGCGCGCCCTGCTCCTGACCACCCTGACCCTCGGTATCGTCGCGGTGGCGAGCGGTCGGCCGTCGATCGCGAGACGTGGAGCGCCCTTGGCCCTCGCAACGCTCTTCGTTGTGGTGCTGGCCTTCCATCCACTCCCCGCTGCGCATGCGCTCGACTGCGCCGACGGCGGCGTGCAGCCCGTGCTGACTCTTTCCCGACGCAGTGCGGGGGCTGGAGCCTCTGATGGGGCGGGACGCCAGCGTGGGAGAATGGCTGGGCAGCCTGACCGTCGCCCAGAGCGTGGCGAACGTCGCCTTCTTCGCGCTGCCCGGCATCGCGCTGGCGTGGTGGACCCACCACTTGGCGGTGGCGGCGCTCTTCGGGGCGGTCTTGAGCCTCGGCATCGAGATCGCTCAGCTTACCGCCCTCTTCGGCATCTACCCCTGTCCTTGGCGGCGCTTCGACGTGTTCGACATCGGCTTTAACATCGCCGGGGTGACCCTCGGGTTCATTCTAGGACGCTGGTGGGTCCAGGGCTCTAAGAGCGCCTAACAAAACCGCCTGATCTGGTTGAGGCAGACGAGGGAGACAGGCCAGCGAGGTGAAGGCCCAGTGGATGTCGGCGCGGCGCTCGTAGCGGATCGTCAGACGGCGGAAGCGGGCCAACCAAGCCAGGGTTCGTTCGACGACCCAGCGGTGGCGGCCGAGGCGATGCGAGCGCTCGACGCCGCGGCGGGCGATGCGAGGCGTGATCGACCGCTCGCGACATTCGGTTCGGCAGCGGCGGTGGTCGTAGGCCTTGTCGGCGTGGAGCCTCTTCGGGCGGCAACGGGGTCGGCCCCGGCCGCGCCGCACGCCCGGGACGACGTCGAGGACGGCGGCCAGCATGCGGCTGTCGTGGCGGTTGGCCCCGCTCAGCTCGAAGCCGAGCGGCGTGCCGCGGGCGTCGACCACGACGTGGCGCTTTGTGCCCGGACGGCCTCGGTCCGTGGGGTTCGGGCCGATCTTCGTGTTCGGCGACGAGCGCCCCCTTTTGCGGGGATGGACGCGCTGTCGATCGAGGCACGGCTCCAGTCCAGCGCGTCCGCCGCGGCCAGGCGCTCCAGCAGCACACGGTGCAGTTCGCCCAGCACGCCGGCGGCGTGCCAGTCCCGCAGCCGGCGCCAGCACGTCATGCCCGTGCAGCCGAACGCCTCCCGAGGCAGCATCGCCCATGGGATGCCAGACCGCAGCACGAACACGATCCCCTCCAGGGCTGTGCGGTCGTCGCAGCGAGGTCGTCCGCCCTTCGGCTTTGGGGGTTCGGCCGGCAGCAGCGGCTCCACCGCCGCCCACAACTCATCGTTCACAAGAGGTCTCATGGCCCCCCGAACGCACTAGGAGCGGGTTCTGTTACAGCCTCTAAGAGCGTGTTTGGCGAAGCGGGGGGCGTGGTCGGCACTGAGCTTGGGGGTCGGCTCGTGCGTTGCTGGCGGCATGAGAGCACCATACCCGAGCAGCCTGACCGACGCGCAATGGGCGCAGGTCCGACACCGCCTTCCCGAATTGGCCGGCGGCCGCCGCAGGCGCTGGCCGCCTCGGCTCGTCATCGACGCCATGCTCTACCTCGTCCGCACGGGATGCCAGTGGCGCCAGCTCCCGCGCGACTTCCCGCCCTGGCAGACGGTCTACTACCATTGCCGGCGGTGGGATGGGCGGGGGCTCCTGCACCGGCTCCATGAGGCGCTCCGCAGGGCCGTTCGCCTCCGGCGCGGCCGGGCGCGCGACGCCTCGGCCGCGATCATGGACAGCCAAAGCGTGCGCACGACCCGGGCAGGCGGTGTGCGGGGCTACGACGGCGGCAAGCGCGTGCAGGGGCGCAAGCGGCACCTCCTGGTCGACACCGAGGGGCTCATGCTGGCGCAGGACGTGAGCGCCGCCCACGTCTCCGACCAGGCCGGAGCGCGGCGCCTGCTCTCGGGGCTGCGCCCGCTCCAGCCCCGCCTGGAACTGATCTGGGCCGATGGCGCGTATGCAGGGCATCCCCTGTCCTCATGGGCCGCCGAACGAGGCATCCGGATCGAGGTCGTCCGCCGCGAGGAAGGCCAGCGGGGCTTCGCCGTCCAGCCGCGCCGCTGGGTCGTCGAGCGCACCTTCGCCTGGCTCGGCCGATCGCGTCGGCTCGCCAAGGACTACGAGCGCCGCCTTCAGTCCGCCGAGGCGATGATCAAGCTCTCCATGATCCACCTCATGCTGCGAAGGCTCGCCTGACACGGATCACCTCGCCAAACACGCTCTTAAGGAGCCAGGCCAGAAGCTGCTTCAGCCGTGAACAGCAGTGTCGCGTCGCGTACCTTTATGCAGAAACACCCCACCCCCGCGGCGACGGGGGATGGGGCCTCGCCGCGCGCGGCTCCGCGCGCAGGCGCGACGTCACCCCCGGCGGCCCTGGGCAGACCGTCGGCGCCAGGGTAGGGGCGGCGTCCGCCTCGCGCGGGCTGCGGGGCCGCGTTCCCCACGCGCCGTCCGTCCGGGGCTGCCAACCCGGGCGGACGGCTTCTCAAGCCTCCGCGCGAGCCGCCTCGCCCGGCATCTCGCGCAGCGCGTCGTTCCAGTCCCGCCCTTCGGGCGCGGGCCGGACTGCCACCCGCCAGCCCGCCTCCAAGGCTCGAACGGCAAGTGCCTCGGCCGCCTCGCGCCCCGCCGCGTCGCCGTCGGCCGCGATCACGAGGCGACCCGGGCGGTCCGGCAGGCGCAGCGCGGCCAGCCCCCCGGCCGAGAGCGCGGCCCACACCGAGGGCGGCCGCTCGCCGCCGGGCAGCACCAGCCCCGGGCGCTCCGCCACGCTGAGCGCGGTCTCGATCCCCTCGGCCACCACGAGCGGCCCCTGGCCCCGCGCGAGCCGCGCAGCACCCCCCTCGGTCGCGCCGAGCATCCGCCTGGCGTCCTCGGGGGGCGCGATCTTGCGGCCCTCGGGCGTGAGGTAGGTGCGGTGCACCGCGAAGCCGGCGCCGGCCGTGCCGTCCACGCGCGCCACCAGCGCCGGGAGCCGCCGCGCGGTGGGCGCGTGCCAGCACGCGGGGTGGAAGCGCAGCGAGGAGGGCAGGGGGCCCGCGATCCCGCGGCCGCGCAGGTAGCGCTCGGCGGGCGTGCCCGCGAGGCGCTGGGTGCCGCGCCAGCACCACCGCGCCTGGCGCGCGCGGCGCGCGGCCTCTTCCCGCTCCTCGCGCTCGCGCGCGGCGCGGACGGCGGGGTCAGGCGGCGCCGGGGGCTCGCCCCGGCCCGGCAGGAGCCCCATCGCGCGCAGGGCGTTCTTGATGTCCCGCCAGCCGCAGCCCGCGTGGCAGCACACGAGGAGGCGCCCCGTGTGGCCGTCGCGCAGCGAGAGCGAGGGGTGGCGGTCGTCGTGGGCGGGGCAGGGCGCGGTGCCGTAGCCCCCGTGCCAGCGGCCGCCGAGGGCGCGGGTGACGGCCTGGGCGTCAGCCATCGCCCATACCCTCCCCGTCCTCCCCTGCGTCCCGGGTCGCCACCGCCTACCCCGGCGGCGCGGTGAGCTCGGCGGCGATGGTGCCGGCGAGCGAGCCGTGGTGGGGGGCCTCATCGGGGCCGTAGCTCACCGACAGCGAGCGCCCGATCTCGCGTGGGTCCACGCCGTGCTGGAGGAGCAGGGAGAGGACGACGCAGAGGTCCTGGACGGCGAACTCGAGGTCTGCACCCGATTGGTAGCCCGCGTCGTAGAACACCTCGCGGGGCCGGGCGGGGGAGGCGGGGTCGTAGCCGATGGACACCGACACCGGGGTCTCGCGCCCGTCGGGGGTGCGGTGGACGACGCGGCGGGTCTCCGTGAGGCGGCGGTTCGGGAGCCGATGGCGGGACGGGACGGCGAGGGCCTCGGACGCGGTCGTGCGGGGCTCGGGGGTCATGGCGGTCCTCCATCAAGTCGTTGCGGCGGCTGCGAAAACATTACCACGGCGTGGTTTCGTGACCAAGGGAAATCGACCCCGCCGAGGGGGATAAGGGACTGATAGAGCGGGGAGATTCAGCATTCGAGGCCAGGGCCGACCTGGCTCCGGCTGCCGGCGAAAGGAGGCCCCCATCTGGACGGCGGGGGCCCGTCGTCGGGACCACCACGAAGGAGATCACGGTGAGAGCGGGTGCTCGGCGCGGCTCACCACCAGCAGGAGTAGACCACGCGCTGGCCGTCCGCGATCCGGGCCCGGGCCCAGGCGCAGAACGCCAGGTCCTGATCGCGATACGCGGCGGCGCCCTCGTCCTGATGCTGGTGGCCGTAGAAGAACCCGCCGGGGCTCTCGGGCAGGGTGCCGTCGCGGACCATGGCCTCGAGCGCGTCCACGTCCTCGACGGTCAAGATCAGCTCGCCGCAGTTGAGCGCGTCCGAGCTCTCCCCGCTCCTCTCCATGAACAGGCTCTCGGCCCATTCCTGCAGCTTGGCGTGCTTGCGCCAGACGAAGGCGGGGGCGGGGTCGTCGTCGGCCACGAAGGGCGCGGGCGGGGTGGCGGTGGCGTACTGGTCGAGGCCCATGGGGGTGTCTCCCATCTCCGGGTGTCCCCTGCGTCTTCCCCTTCCCATCATGGGCCGGGGCTGCGGAGGCGAGGTCCGCCAGGGGCGGCCCTCTCCTTCGCAGGCTGGCCCTCGCCGAGAGCGAGAGGGGGCCCATGCAACCCTGCGCGGGGGGGAGGGGCCCCGTCTGCACGGAGCCGACGAAGGAGGTGAAGGAAGATGGGGAGACCCCCCCGCGCACGACGCCCCGAAGGGGCGGCGCGTGGGGTTGCATGGGGAGGGCGGCGCCCTCCGAACGCGGCCCCCCTTCGGGGCGCGCCACTCGATGCACTCCCGGAGCCGCGGCCGGGTGCCGCCGCCGCGCGGCCACGACCGACGCGGTGGCCGTCCCGCGCGAGGGATCGGGCCCCGCCAGGGCGGAGACCCCGAAGGGGGCTCCGGGAGCCGCAGGCGAGGAGAGCCCGGTCGCCCGCGCGAGCGGGGGACGTGCCCGGTCTGTCGGCTCAGAGCCCGGAGTCGACATGGTCGAGTATCCACCACCCTCACAGCGCAACCGTGACGAGCGTTGACAAGCATTTGGCGCGGTGTTGAGATCCTGATCGGCTCGATCGGCCCTTCGGTCCATCATCGGAAAGAGGGTCTGCGTGTGGGGGGAGAAATCCTATGCGACCATCGCTGACGGAACTCGGCGCGTGCGGTCGGAAGGCGCTGGGACGCAATCGCGGCCGCCTCCTGAGGGCGGCGATCGTCGCGCCTGTCCTCCTGGCCGGAACGGCGGCTCTGTCGCAAACCGCGGAGGCTGATTGGCTCGAGACGTGGTCCGCCAGCCCGCAACCAATCTGGGAGCCCGACTTCTTCAACGCGGCGTCGATCCCGCGGGCGTTGCGGGACCAGACGATCCGGCAGGTGGCGCGGGTATCCCAGGGCGGCGATCAGGTGCGGGTCGAGATCTCCAACGAGTATGGTGACCGTCCGCTCATGATCGGCGGCGCCGACATCGCGCTCGCGGGCGAGAATGGGGCGATCGTTCCCGATACCGCCCGCACGCTGACCTTCTCGGGCCAGGAAAGCATCATGGTTCCTGCCGGAGCGCCGATCTGGAGCGACCCGGTGGATTTCGAGATCGAGGATCTGACGGAGGTGGCGGTCGACCTCTACCTGCCCGACGCGACGCCCCTCACGACATGGCACCAGGACGGTGTCCAGACCGCCTACATCTCGGAAAACGGTGACTTCACCGGCGAGGAGGCGTTCGAGGCGGCGGAGACCACGAACTCCCGCCTGTTCCTCAGCGGGCTTGCAGTCGACGCGGCCAGCGATTCACGCTCGATCGTGTTCTTCGGCGACTCGATCACCGATGGGAACGTGTCCACTCCGAACGAGAACAACCGCTGGCCGGACATCCTTGCCGAACGGATCGTCGCGGCGGGATCGGACGCCGCCGTCCTCAACGAGGGGATCTCCGGCGCACGGATCCTCCGCGACCGTATGGGCGACAATGCGCTGGCGCGGTTCGACCGGGATGTGCTGGGCCATCCGCAGGCCGACACGGTCGTCCTCATGATGGGCATCAACGACATCGGATGGCCGGATTCCCCGCTGACCCCCGAGGGAGAGCCCGCGCCGAGCGCCGAGGACGTCATCGCCGGCTACCAGCAGCTGATCTCGCGGGCGCATGCGCACGACATGAGGATCATCGGCGCCACCCTCACGCCGTTCGAGGACACGTTCGAAGGCGGACCGCTGGAGGGCTACTACACCGAGGAGAAAGAAGAGAAACGCGTCGCGATCAACGACTGGATCCGCAACAGCGGCGAGTTCGACGGCGTGATCGACTTCGATGCCGTGATGCGCGATCCGGAGAACCCCAAGCGCATTCAGGCGCAGTACGACTCGGGTGATCACCTCCATCCGAACGACGCGGGCTACCAGGCGATGGCGGAATCGGTGGACCTCGGCCTCCTCGGGATCTCCGAGTAGAGTCGACCTTGAGGATCGACCGCCAGATCCCCGTCCCGGTTGTTCATGCGCGGGCAAGGGAGGTCTGGTGCGTCCGCACAGCGGACTTCCGCGGTCCGTGGGACGCGCCATCGTCCGCCATCGCCGCGCCCGGCGCGGTGATCGCCCCTGCGGGGGCGATACGGAGGCGGCCCGGAGGCCGCCCCCGATCCCCGGCAGGGGATCACTCGGGCTCGACGTCGGGGTCCTCCTCGTCGCGGGGCCGCGGCGGGAAGGCCACGAGCTCGGTCGCCCCCACGGGGAAGTCGAGCTTGATCGAGAGGAACGTCTCGCCGGTCTCGCGGCGGGCGTTCTCGAAGACGGCGCCCACGCGGCGGTAGGTGGTGCGCGTCTCCCCGTCGCGGGTGGTGTACTCGACGGGGACGGTGAGGGTGTAGCGGGTCATGATCGGTCTCCTTGGTTCCGATGACGCGCTGGTCGCGGATCGGCCGAGGGGCCGCTGCAAGCGCGATCTCGGAGGGTCCGCCAAGCCGCAGGCGCCGGGGGAGGCCGCGATCGTGCTTGCCGAGCCGTCGGCCGCGGGACGGCGGCGAGGGCACGGCGGGCCCGCGATCCGCGAGGTGTCATCAGGAGGAGCTAAGGGGGCCGCTCGTGGCTCGCTCAGGCCACCCGCCGTGCTTCCCGTGAGCCCACCACCCGCGATGGAGCGCGGGGACCGCCCGCCTCCGCATCTCGGGCGCGGCCCTCGAGAACACCCGCCGCGGGACTGGCCGGGACCGACATGGGACGCCTCAGCCCCCCTGGGGGCGCCACCGAACTGGTGGCCGTCCTGCGCCGCGCAGGGCCAAACGGGCGGAGCGACGATCCTTCACGCGATCCCGGGAGCGCGCAGGAGCAGCCCCGACACCGGGCGCCGGGGCGGCGCAGTTGCGCCGCGCGGCAGGGGAAGCGGCCGTCCACCCTCGCTCGGCCGGCGCACTAGGCAGGATCGACGCGGGGTAGTATGATCAGGTCATACCAGAGGGAGCCCGCGCCGTGACCGTCAAGACCACGCTGAGCTTCACCGACCGCCACCACCGCTTCCTCGCCAGCAAGGTCGAGGAGGGGGTGTTCGCCACCACCAGCGCCGCCGTGGCCTCCGCCGTGGAGCGCCTGATCGAGGACGAGGAGGCGCGCGCGGTCGCGCTCGAGGCGATGGCCGACCGGATCAGGGCGCGGATGGCGACGCCCCCCTCGCAGTTCGTTGGCGTCGAGGAGGCGTTCGGCCCCGCTCGGGAGGTCCTCGGCCGCACCGAGGGGGCGTGAACTGGTGCGTCGTCTTCCACCCCGAGGTCCGCGACGACCTCAAAGCCATCGCCCGGCTGCTCGAGGGCTACGCGGGCCGCGAGGTCGCCCTTCGGAAGCTGGGCGAGATCGAGGCCGCGGCCCGATCCCTGGGCAAGAACCCGCACCGCGGCACCCGGCGGGACGAGGTCGCCCCCGGGCTGCGGGCGATCCCGGCGGGACGCCGTGGCGTAATCGCCTTCGGCGTCGACGAGCGGGAGCGCGTGGTGCTCATCTACGCCATCACCTACGGCGGCGCCGACTGGGTAGGGCGGGCCCGCGCGCGACGGTGAGACGAGGAGGCGCCCTGATCCTCGTCATGAGCCTGTGCGCGGGGGCAAGCCCAGGGCACGCAGATCGGGCCCTGCGACGCGCTGATCGCGGGCCAGGCGCTCGAGCGCGTCGAGAGCTAGTCCTCAATGCGCCCGAACGCCCGCCAAGGCCCTGTCCACGGCGACGAGCTGCGCGCGATCAAGCGCTGGCTCGCGAGCCGCGACGACCACCTGCCCTGGCTCTTCGTCTCCGAGCGCCGCCAGCCCATGACGCGCCAGGCGGTCAACGACCTGCTCGGCCGCATCGGCGAGCGCGCCCGCCTCGGGCGGGTCTTGCCGCACATGCTCCGCCACTCCTGCGGCTTCGCACTTGCCAACCGCGGCCGCGACCTGCGCCTGATCCAGGACTACCTCGGCCACCGCGACCCGCGCCACACTGCCCGCTACACCCGAACGGCGGCCGTGCACTTCGACGGGCTGTGGAGCTGACGCCTCCGATCCCCTTCCGTTCTTCGAGAGGGCAAATCTGAACATCTATGAGAGGTCACTGGGCTGAGATGGGGACCTCGCGCCCGTGCCGCTGCCTGCTTCGGCCTAGCTCTTGCTCGGCGGCGCCCTGGGCCTGCTCCTGTTGCGGCGCCGGTGCACCTGAGGCACCGCGCGCGCCTTGGGCGAAGGGTCCTGAGGCGGCCCGAGGGCCTTCTGTCAGGCGTCACGGCAAACTGGTCCGGCCTGTTGCCTCATCTGAGAATGTTACCGAGCGCCGCGGCCTCAGGCGGCGCCAGAGCCGCCGCTTCTTGACCGGGCGGGAGCGTCAGCGCCGCCGTTCCGAGCCGGATCATCCTCTTCGCCTGCTCTGCCCGCCACGCCTTCACGAGCCGCTGCGTGGTGCGCAGATGGATGTCGGCGAACCGGTCGGGATGGCGCTCCTTGAGCCAGGCCAGCAGGGCGACCGCCGTCATCTCGGGCTGCGCCTCGAGCCATGCCTCGATCTCGGCCCGGTGGGGATCGAGCATCGACGGGCGTTTCGGGATCGGCCTCACTCGGCGATAGGGGCGGCGGTGAATTGCGCGGCGCTCACCGTTCTTCTCGGCACGGGAGACGCTGGCCGCGAGGTTGACGGCGACGGGCGTCTCCCCCGAGGCTGCCGCGGCGCCGCGCTGGTCGACGCGCCGGCCCAACTCGGCCTGCGCCGCCCGGATCGTCGCCAGCGCGATCACGGGGTCAGCCCGTCCTCTCAGCTCGGCGATGCGCGCCATGCTCTCCGTGTCGAGCCGTCCCGAGGCCAGAGCCCGATCGGCCGGCGTGGCCGGCGGGTGCCAGCGCTTCGTCACCTTCGCGCCGACGCGGGTCTTCTCGCGCAGCTTGAACGAGGGCTGGAACAGATTCACATGCAGCCGGGCCGCCGCGTAGAGCCGAGCGAGCGCCTTGGCAGAGACCACGCCCTCGAAGCGGCCGTAGCCGACAAGCCTTCGAACGATCGCCCCGTTCTTCTGCTCCACCCAGGCCTGGTCATTCTTGCGGTAGGCCCGCGAGCGAGTGACCTCGAGCCCCTGCGCCCGGCACCAGGAGACCACCGGCTCGTTCATGAAGGCGCCGTCGTTGTCGAAGTCGACGCCCCTGAGGGGGAAGGGGAAGAGCTCTCGCGCCGCCTGCAGCGCCTCGAGCGCGAGCGCGCCCGCCCGCATCAGCACCGGCACGCACTCGGTCCAGCCCGTCGCGATGTCGGTCAGCACCATCGTCTGCACGAAGGCGCCGGCCGCGCTGACGCCGGAATGCGCCACGAAGTCGACCTCCACGAAGCCCGGAGGAGGATCGCCCCAGTCCGCGAAGGTCCTCACCGGCACCGACCGGCGCACCGCCGAGCTGAAGCCGGCCCGCCGCCTGCGCCCCTGCGCCGCCGCGATGCGCGTCTCCGACAGCAGCCGGTCGATCGTAGCCGGGGCTGATCGCGAGGAGCTTCGCTCGCAGTCCCTCGTCAGCTGCAAGCTGCCCGTGTCGCTCCAGCGCCGGCAGCAAGACCAGGATCATCGGCACGAGCCGCTTCGAGCACACCCGGTCCGACGCCTCCCAGAGCAGGACCAGCGCTGCCTTCACGGCGGTGCCGTAGAGCGTCTTCGGCCTACCTCGGGAGCGCCTCTCCTCGGTGGGCGCACGGAGCAGGCGGATGGCGTGCTTGCGATGAAGCCCCGTCAGCGCGACGAACTCGTCGAGGATCGCGCCCTTCGCGGCCCGCCCGCTCACCGCGTACCGCTCCCTCGTCGCCGCCGCCACCTCGGCTCGTGCCGCCATGCTGATCCTCCCCGCCATCGCTCTGCCGCTCGCCGCCCCGCCTCGGCGGCGCGTAGCGACCAAGGCGCGGCGATGGCAGCGTCGGGTAACGTCTCATGTGAGGCAATGCGCCGGACCAGTTTGCCGTGACGCCTGACAGCTGCGCGACGGCGCCATGCGAGCGCCAAGCTCGAGCGTCACGCCGAGTTGCGAGCGGCCGTGCTCGACCGGCTTCGCTCGGGCTGGTCGCCGGAGCAGATCGCCGGGCGGCTCGGGATCGAGCCTGGCGCTCTGCATCGGCTGTGCCACGAGACCATCTACCGGTTCGTCTACGATCCCCGGGGACAGAGCGAGGAGTTGGCGCGGCACCTGCCGCAGCGGCGGCGCAGGCGACGGCTGCGGTTCGCAAGGAAGCCGAGAAGCCCTGTGTTTCCTGATCATATGGCCATCCGCCACCGGCCCGAGGCAGTCGGCCGCCGCGCCGAGCTCGGCCACTGGGAGTGCGATCTCATGATCTTCCGCCGCGAGCACGGGGCGGCCAACGTCGCGACGGTCGTGGAGCGGACAACCCGCTACACGGTCCTGTTCCGCAACAACGATCGCCGCTCCAAGCCGATCATGGGCCGGCTCATCGACGCGCTTGGACCCCTGCCTGCCGAGGCGCGGCGCAGCCTCACCGCAGGCGGCGGCCTGGAGTTCGTCTCGTGGCGCGATCTCGGCTTCGGGCTCGGCGCCCGGGCCTGGCTCGGACGACCCCCAGGCGCCGTGGTCCGAGCCCACGGTCGAGAACACCAACGGACGGCTCCGGCGTCATCTGCCGAGGGACACCGATCTGCTCTCGCTGCCGGACCTGACCCTGGGGGCGATCCGCGACCGCCTCAACGCCACTCCGCGCAAGTGCCTCGGATGGCGCACCCCTGCCGAAGCCTTCCGCGACCGCTTCATGAAGCCGCTCACGCCCGCCTGGTACCCTGCCCGGGCTCGCCGTCGCACTTCGGTTAGAACTCACAGGCCTGGATGCGCCTCGTCGCTGACCCCGATCGGATCAGGTCCCTTTGCAGCTATCCCTGGATCGAAAAGGTCGCATCATAGACCCGCCGGTATCAGTCGGTGACGGTGATCGAGCCGTCCTCGAGGGAGATCAGGAACACGTCCGTCCGCGCCGTCTTGGCTTCGTCTTCGCCGCCCACGATCAGCAGGCCGTCATCCACCGCGAAGGACGCGCCGTAAGCCAGCCCTTCGGGCAGCTCGCCGATCTGCGCCCACGCGCCGTCTTCGAGGCGGAAGACCTCGCTGGCCCAATGCTTCGAGAGCCCGTCATGGGCATACCACTGGCCCACGTCGGCGGCCGCCCGCGCCCCGGGGAAGTTTGCGCCGCCCGCGACGATGACGTCGCCGCCGACCAAGCCCGCAAAGGCGCCGGCCAGCCCCTCCTGCACGTCGCCGCCCGCCGGCGCGGGAACCGGGGCCGCGTCCGTCCAATCGGCCGCATCGCCGTCGATGGTCACGGTTCGGACCGCGTCCGTGCGCAGGCCGGGCTTGATCTCACCGTTGACGATGGTGAACGTCTGCGGCCCCATGGCGACGATGGCGGGCCGGTGTTCGGATCGGACGGATCCTCGCCCAGATCGCTCCATTCGTTCGTGGCGGGATCGTAGACGAGGACGAGATCGTTCCAGCGGTACTCGGCGGGCTCCATGCCCATGTAGGCGTCCACCACGGCGTTCCACGCATCGGGATCGGTCGCCTCGTCGATGGCGGAGACCTCGGCGAGGTAGGTGTCGAACAGCTCCTTGTTGTAGCCGCCGAAGACGGCGATGCGCCCGTCGTCCAGCGTCACCGCCCCTGCGCCGAGCAGGCCGGCGGGCGTCGTGGTGTCGATGCTGGTCCAGGCATCGGTCGCCGGGTCGTAGCGGCTGACGCTGTCGAAGATGATCGGCGAGGTCGCGTCCTCGGTGGCGTTGCCGGATTCCGCCGAAGACGTAGATCGCGCCGTCGGACGCGGCCGCCGCGGGCTGCGACGGGGCGGGCCCGTCGAAGGGTGCGAGCGTCTGCCAGCCGGCCGCGCGATCGTCGAGGTCGAGCGAATAGAGCGCGGTCCCGGCACTGCCGAGGCCGACGAAGATCCGGTCGTCCACGCGCAGGCCGATGCCGTTCTTGACGCCTTTGGGCAGGTCCGGCCACTCCTCGGCCGAGGCTGCGGTCGCGGTGGCCGCGAGGGCCAAGGCGACGGCGGCGGGGAAGCGGGCGCATTGGGTCATGTCGGTCTCCTGCTGGTGGGGATCGTGGACGTCGCCCCTCAGACGAGCCAGGGCTTCACGTCGTCGCGGGCGAGGACGTCGCGCATCCGGGCCACCGCGTCCTCGACGCGCAGGGCCATCGGCGCGCGGGTGGGGCCGCACTCGATGCCGATTGTGCGGAAGGCGGCCTTCATTCCGGGCAGGACGCCGATGTCGAGGAGCGCCTCGACGAAGATCTGCGACACGTCCTGCAGCTCCTGCGCGCGCGTCATGTCGCGGGCGGCGACGGCCCGGTCCAGGGCGACGTAGAGCTTGCCCAGAAGGTTGTAGGTGGTGCCGATGCCGCCATCCGCGCCGAGCGCCGCGCCGGCGAGGTAGATCTCGTCGAAGCCGAAGAAGTAGGTGCTGCCCGGGCGGCGGCGGCGGAGCATCGAGAACTTGAAGAGGTCGGTGGAGGTGAACTTGATCCCGGCGACGCCCGGCAGGTCGAGGATGCGCACCAGCGCGTCGAGCCCGATCGGACGCCCGGTGCGGATCGGCACCTCGTAGACGATCAGCGGCAGGCCGGTCGCCGCCGCGAGCTCCCGGTAATAGGCTTCGATCTCGACATCCGTGAAAGGATAGGAATGCGGTGGCAGGGCCGACAGGCCGTGATAGCCGAGTGTCTCCGCCTGTCTCGCGAGCCGGATCGAGTCGCGCAGGTTGGGCAGGCCGACATGGGCGATGAGCCGGGCCTCGGCCCTTTCGGCGCAGTCGGCGACGACCTCCTGCTGCGTGGCGAGCTCATCGGCGTCGAGCAGGCCGGACTCGCCGCTGCTCCCGCCGACATAGAGCCCGGCCAGCCCCTGCCGCAGGACGTAGCTGGTCAGGACACGCTGGCGCTCGGCGTCGAACTCGCCCGCATCGGTGAGCCCGGTCATCAGCGCCGCATACATCCCCGCCAATCGGTCGGTCATCGCTGGTTCCTTCGCATGTTCCGCCTCCGGCCACGGTCCGCGGGAAGGCGACGCCGGTGCAGGTCCGGCCGAGCAAGATCGTACCATCGCATTTTGGCTTTACAAGTGTCATCTTTGGTAATACCAAATAAGCGAGAACGGTGCAGCCGGATCGGGAGGGTGTCGCGACGTGTCCGACGAGACCGACACCCGAACCGGGATCCAGATGCGCGACGGCCAGCGCGGCGCTTCGGCCGCCATCGCCGGGACGCTGATCGAGGAGATCCGCCGGGGCACGTTCGCCAAGGACAGCCCGCTGCCGACCGAGCGCGCGCTCTGCGAGCGGTTCCACGCCTCACGGCCGACGGTGCGCGAGGCGCTGGCCCAAGTGCAGATGCGCGGCTTCGCGCGGGGCGGGGCCGGGCGGCGACCGCGCGCGGCGCTGCCGTCGATGGACGGCGTTCTTCGGACGGCCGCTGAGAGCGTAGCCGACGTGCTGGGCGATGCCGAAAGCGGTGCTCACCTTGAGCAGATGCGGCAGTTCATCGAGACCGGCGCTGCCCGCGTGGCCGCGACCAAGGCCGATGGCGTACAGATCGCCAAGCTGCGATCGGCGCTCGCGGCGAACTCGGATGCGATCGGCACCGCCGACTTCGCGCTCACGGACATCGCCTTCCACCGCGCGCTCGTCGCGGTGGTGGGCAACCCGGTGATCCTGACGCTGCACGACATGTTCGTCAGCACCATGATCGCGCATCGCCCGCCCACCGACGACGCGGATCGCTACGACCGCATCGCCTACGACGAGCACCGCGAGATCTACGAGGCGGTGATCGAGGGCGACGTGCTGCGCGCCACGGACGTGATGGACCGCCATCTGGCGCGGTCCTGGCGCGCCCGCCTGGCCGCCGACCCCACGACCACATAAACGGGAGGAACGAGATGAAACTCAGGATCGCATTGCTCGGCGCCACGGCCGCGCTGTCCGTCGCGGCGAGCGCCAACGCGCGCGAGCTGACGCTCGGGATGCAGGACAACGAGGCGTCGAACGTCTACGTCGGAGCGCAGGAGTTCGCCTCGCAGCTCGAGGAGCTGTCGGGCGGCGAGATGACGATCAACATGTTCCCGTCCTCGACGCTGGGCGACTTCAAGGCGATGGTCGCGCAGGTGCAGGCCGGCGAGCTCGACATGGTCGTGACCGGCTATCCGGACATGAGCTACACCATCCCCGAGCTGAACCTGATCGGCGCGCCCTACGTCGCGACCGACTTCGAGAACCTGCAAGGGATCATCGCCGGCTCCTGGGGCCAGGAGATGGCGGCGAAGTTCGAGGAGCAGGGCGTCCATCTGCTCGACGTCTGGTACTACGGCACGCGCCAGACGACCGCGAACCGGGCGATCGAGTCGATCGACGACATGGCGGGCCTGCGCCTGCGCACGCCCAACGTGCCGTTCCTGATCGCCTATGCCGAGGCCGTGGGTGCCACGCCCGCGCCCGTGGCCTTCGCGGAGGTCTATCTCGCGCTCCAGACCAACCAGGTCGACGCGCAGGAGAACCCGCTGCCGACCATCGAGGCGCAGAAGTTCTACGAGGTGCAGTCGCATGTGGCGCTGACCAACCACTTCGTGGCGTCGGCCGCCGTGCAGATCTCGAACGATCTGTGGCAGGAGCTGAGCGAGGAGGAGCGAGGCTGGATCCAGCAGGCCGTCGAGGCCGGCGGCGACGTCAACGACGAGGCCACCCGGCAGGCCGAGGAGGATCTGATCGCGACCTTCGAGGAGCGTGGCCTGACAGTCACGCGCCCCGACCTCGCGCCCTTCAAGGAGGCGATGCAGCCCTACTACGACACCCTCGAGGCCGAGTTCGGCGAGGGCGCCATCGCCCGCGTCACCGGCGGGTGATCCATCCGTCCGCGGGGGCGCAGGCCCCCGCGGACACCTGACGGCGACCTGGGGGGATACGGGATGGACGGCAAGCGCAGGTACAGCCCCGAGGGCATCGTCGCCTCGGTCCTCTTCATCGCGCTGATCGGCGTGGTGCTGGTGCAGGTCTTCGGGCGCACCCCGCTCTTTCTGGGCCCGGTCTGGACCGAGGAGGCGGCGCGCTGGCTCTGGGTCTGGATGGCCTTCGTCGCCATCGCCGAGGTCGAGCGGCAGGACGGCCAGCTCAGGATGGCGTTCCTCGCCGAGATGCTGCCCGACAGGGCGCGCCGTGTGCTCTACACGGTGATCGACCTCGTCTATCTGGGGATCATGGGACACCTGTGCTGGATCGGCTACGAGACCGTCCTGCGCACCTGGAACAACGCCACCGTCACGCTGCCCACGACGGACGCGCTGCTCTACGCCTCGGCGTTCATTGCCTCGTTCCTCATCATCTTCCGGATCGTCCGCCGCCTGCTCGGCCGCCGCGACCTGTCCGTCCATCGGGAGCCGTCGCTGTGATCCTCGCGACCGTCGGCATCCTCTGGCTCGTCTTCGTTCTGATAGGCGTGCCGATCGGGATCGCGATGATCTTCGTCTCGATGGGCTACTTCTACTGGACCGGCATGGGGATCAGCTTCGCCGTGCAGCGGATGGTGGACCAGCTCAACAGCTTCCCGCTGCTCGCGGTGCCGCTCTTCATCCTCGCGGCGGGGGTGCTGAACTCGGCCGGGATCACCAACCATCTGTTCGGCTTCGCCCGCAGCCTCGTCGGCCACATCACCGGCGGCCTCGGCCATGTCAACGTGCTGGCCTCGCTGTTCTTCTCGGGCATGTCCGGCTCCGCGCTCGCCGATGCGGGGGGCTTGGGCAAGATGGAGATCGAGGCGATGCGGGAGGCGGGCTACGACGACGAGTTCGCGGGCGCCGTCACCGCCGCCTCCTCGATGATCGGGCCTCTGGTGCCGCCCTCGATCACCATGGTGCTCTACGGGGTGATCGCCAACGTCTCGATCGGCAAGCTCTTCCTCGGCGGCATCGTTCCGGGCGTGCTCTGCGCGGCGGCGCTGATGGTGATGGTCTGGTTCATCGCCAAGCGCCGCGACTATCCGTGCGACCCGCGCCGCAGCGCAGGCGAGGTCGGCACGCTGTTCGTCAAGTCGCTGCCCGCGCTGCTGACGCCGGTGGTGATCGTCGGTGGCATCTTCTCCGGCCTGTTCTCCCCCACGGAGGCGGCTGCGGTGACGGTGCTCTACGCGATCGCGATCGACCTCATCTTCTACCGCGAGCTGACGCTGCGCCGGCTCTGGGACGCGATCTACGACACGACCGTGACCTCGGCCTCCATCGCCACCATCGTCGCCGGGGTGGGCCTCTTGAGCTTCATCATGGCGCGCGAGCAGGCGCCGCAGCAGATCGCGTCGGTCTTCCTCGACATCGCCAGCGGGCCGATCACCTTCCTCATCGCCGTCAACCTGATGATCTTCGTTCTCGGCTGCTTCATCGAGAGCCTCGTGATCCTGCTCGTGGTGGTGCCGATCCTCGTGCCGGTCGCCATGGGCTTCGGCGTCGATCCGGTCCACTTCGGGATCATCGTGATCCTCAACCTGATGATCTCGATCCTGACGCCGCCGATGGGCATGGCGCTGTTCGTCGTGGCCCAGGTTGGGGGCATCCCGTATCAGCGGCTCGCGCGGGCGATCCTGCCCTGGCTCGTCCCGCCCTTGGTCGTGCTGTTCCTCATCTGCGCCTTCCCGATCCTCGTCACCGGCCTGCCGAGCCTGATGGACTGATGGCGATGGATGCTCTCGAGACGTTGCGCGGCGGCCTCGTCGTGTCCTGCCAGCCCGTCGACGACGGACCGATGGACCGGCCCGACATCGTGGCCGCGATGGCGGCGGCGGCGGTCGCAGGCGGTGCGGCCGGGCTGCGGATCGAGGGGGTGGCGAACGTCTCGGCTATCCGCGGGGCCGTCGGGGTCCCGATCATCGCGATCCTCAAGCGCGACCTGCCGGACAGCCCGGTCCGCATCACGCCCTATGCCGAGGACGTCCGCGCCCTGGCGGCGGCGGGCGCCGACATCGTCGCCTACGACGCGACGGACCGCGCCCGGCCTGAGACCACCTCCGCCCTCGTCTCGGCGATCCGGCAGGCCGGGCGCCTCGCCATGGCGGACTGCGCTGCGCCGGAGGACGGACGCCGCGCGCTGGCCGACGGGGCGGCGATCCTGGGGACGACCCTGTCCGGCTACACCAACGCGACGGCGGGGCGGGGCGACGGGGTCGATCTCGACCTGATCGCGGCGTTCCGCGATCTGGGCGCCTTCGTCATGGCAGAGGGTCGCGTGAACACGCCCGACCTCGCGGCGCAGGCGATCGCGGCGGGTGCGGATGCGGTGACCGTGGGTACGGCGCTGACCCGGCTCGAGCACGTGACCGGCTGGTTCCGGCGGGCCGTCGCCGAGGGCGCGGGCCGCCGTGGATGACCGGCGTCGAGCGGGGAAGTCTCGACGGCTTCGCCGTCGATCTGGGCGGCACGAAGCTCGCCGCCGCCCGGATCGAACGGGGCGCCGTGGCCGAGCGACTGTCGTCGCCGACCGACGCCGACGCGGGACCCGAAGCGCAGATCGCCGCGATGGCCGGCCTGCTCGTCCGGCTGGGCCATCGGCGGAACGCGCCGCTCGGAGTGGGGGTGGCGGGCCGGATCGACGAGGCGGGCCGATGGCACGCGGTCAATCCGGGCACGTTGCCCGCCATCGCGGGCTTCCCGCTGGCGGACGCGCTCGGCCGCGATGTCGGCTCGGCGACATGCCTCAACGACGCCGCCGCGGCAGCGCTCGCGGAGGCGCGCTTCGGTGCCGGGCGCGGCAGCGGGAGCTTCGCCTATCTGACGGTCTCCACCGGCGTCGGCGGGGGTCTCGTCATGGGCGGGCGCCTTCTGCAGAGCGCGAACGGCCTTGCGGGTCATGTGGGCTTCGTCTCCGGCCGCCATGCGGGCGGCCCTTGCGGCAGCGGGAGGACGGGAACGGTGGAGGGCGTGGCCGCCGGGCGGGCGATCGCGTCCGCGGCGAAGGCGGCGGGACACCCCGTCGCCCACGCACGCGCGGTCTTCGACGCCGCCACGGCCGGTGCGGCCTGGGCGGACCGCATCGTCGCCCGGTCGGCCGAGGCCGTGGGCACGCTGATCGCGGATCTCGCCGCGATCCTCGGGCTCGACGCCGTGGCCATCGGCGGCGGCATCGGCCTCGCTCCCGGCTATCTCGACCGCGTGCGGTCAGCACTGGAACGGGAGCCCGAGCTGTTCCGACCGCGCGTGGTCGCGGCGGAGCTCGGCCACGACGCGCCGCTGATCGGGGCGCTGGCGGCACATAAGGAGAGGGCGATCCCGTGAAGGTGCTGATCCTCCACGACGCTCCGGCTGCGATCGCGCGTGCGGGCGACATCGTATCGCGAAGCCTGCGCGCGCGTCCCGACACCGTGCTCGGCCTCGCCACGGGGGGGACGATGCTGCCCTTCTACGACGATCTCGTGGCGCGGCACGAGGCGGACGGCCTCTCCTTCGGACGGGCGGTCACGTTCAACCTCGACGAATACGTGGGCTTGTCGCCGGATCACCCATGCTCCTACCACCGATACATGCGCGAGGCGTTCTTCGACCGGGTCGATCTCGACCCTGTCCGCACCCACCTGCCACGAGGCGACAGCCCGGACCCGCAGGTCGAAGCCGAGGCCTACGAGGCGCGCATCGCGGCGGCTGGCGGGATCGACCTGCAGATCCTCGGCATCGGTCGCAACGGGCACATCGGCTTCAACGAGCCCACAGCCAGCCTCGGCTCGCGGACGCGGATCAAGACGCTGACTGACGACACGAGGCGCGCCAACCAACGTTACTTCTCGTCTTTCGACGAGACCCCGCGCTACGCCATCACGATCGGCGTGGCGACCATCTTGGAGGCGCGCGCCACGCTTCTTCTGGCGACGGGCGAGGCCAAGGCGGAGGCGGTCGCGCGCATGGTGGAGGGCCCGCTCAGCGCGGCCTGTCCGGCCTCCGCGCTCCAGCTCCATCCGGATGCGACGATCATCCTCGACGGCAAGGCCGCGGCGTCGCTGACGCTCCGGTCCTATTACGAGACGGTCCATCCGGGAGGTCGGGACAGTGCCTTCGACTGACGCCACCGGCGGGTCGACGCGAATCCTCGCCCGCAGGCTCTACGACGGCCTCGGCGACACGCTGCGATCCGACGTCGTGATCGAGATCGAGGCGGGCCGCATCTCCGCGTTGCGTCCGGCCACCGCTCGCGAAGCAGGTGACGCCGGCCTCACCGAGCACGATCTGGTCGCGCCGGGCTTCATCGACCTCCAGATAAACGGCGCGGCGGACACCCAGTTCAACTTCGATCCCACGCCTGCGGCCCTGGCGCGGATCGCGCAGGGCGCGCGGATGGGCGGCACGGCCGGCATCCTTCCCACCTTCATCACGTCGCAGGGGTGCGACTACCTCCGGGCGATCGCAGCGGTCCGAGCCGCCATCGCCGACGGCGTCCCGGGCATTCTCGGCCTGCATCTCGAGGGGCCGTTCCTGTCGCCCGACCGGCCCGGCATCCATGACCCGGACGCGATCAGACCCCTCGAGGTTGAGGATTTGGACCGGCTGATCGCCGCCGAGGTCGGGACGATCCTGCTGACGCTCGCCCCCGAGGAGTTGCCCGCCGGTGCCCTCGCGCGGCTCGCAGGGGCCGGATTGCGGGTCTTCGCCGGACATACGGCGGCGAGCGCGGACCAGATCGCCCGCGCCGAGGCCGAAGGCCTCGTCGGCGTGACCCATCTCTTCAACGCGATGAGCCAGATGACGGGGCGCGAGCCGGGCGTCGTCGGCGCGGTCTTCGCCTCGAAGCGGCTCTTCGCCGGATTGATCGTTGACGGTCATCACGTGGACTGGCGCAACGTGGCGACGGCTCTGCGACTGATGCCGGACCGCGTCTGCCTCGTGACCGATGCGATGCTGACCCTCGCGGGAAGCGCCAATTCCTTCGAGCTTCACGGATGCCCGATCGAGCTGCGCGACGGGCGCCTCACCGACGCGACCGGCCGCCTTGCCGGCGCTCATGTCAGCCTCGTCCAGAGCCTTCGCAACGTGCTCGAGCATGTCGGGATCGAACTGCCCGCCGCCCTTCGGCTTCTGACGCGCAATCCTGCACAGGCCTTGGGCCGGGTCGATGGAACCGGCACGATCGTTCCGGGCGGTCCGGCAACACTCACCTGTCTGACACAGGGCATTGAGGTCGCCGAGGTTATCGTCGACGGCGCGCGTTTCGCAGGACGCGATGGAGCTCCCGTCGATTAGGACTGGGTTGGTCCGCTTCGGACCTCTTCGGGGTTCTGGGAATGGCAGTCCTCGACGCCTCGTCACCCTCAAGCGGGTACTTTGCCCGTCGCCTGTCCGCTTCCCCCTCGTTTCTTGGCCGCGCCCAAGGCTGTCCAGCAACCCCGCTCCCCAACGGGAAGGCGGACGGCTTGATTGCCGGACGGGTAGACGGACACGCGGAGGTCGGACGGGGCTGTGAGATCACCTCGAGTGCCCGGGCATCCGTGCTCGGGGGCGTTCGATCGCGGCCGCGAGGGGCGGAGCGCTCGCCGCGAGGCGAGGCCCGGTGTCACGCCACGCCGAGGGAGCGGGATCGGCGTCCACCTGATCCGCTTCACGGTGCCCTCCCCTTCAGGCCAGAAGCGCCGGAGAGCCGTGGTCCGGGACGGATCGGGTCCCGGCATCCGGACCGGTGTGGCGATGCACGCGGTCGGGCGATCCCGTGGCCCGATGGGAACCGGCAGGTCGCATCCCTGGTTCTCTCTAGATCAACCAGGAGGAGCTTCGACATGGCGAACAGCGATCAGACCGAGGGCAAGGGCAAGGACATCGGCGGCAAGGTCAAGGAGGAGGTCGGCGGCGCGATCGGCAACGACGACATGAAGCGCGACGGTCAGGGCGATCAGGTCGAGGGCAAGGTGCAGAAGGGCGTCGGCGACGCGAAGGACAAGCTGTCCGGCGACAAGTAGGGGCGCCGACCCCGCGCCCCGCGGTCGCCGCCCACCGGCATGGGATCGGACGACTGATCGCGGGGCAGTTCCTGGGCGACGGGCAACCGGACGGCGAGGCGAAGATGCGGCGGCTGTCCTCGCGCTGCACGTACCCTCACCCCTGTCGCCCCTCCGCCTCCTCGACCGCAGCCCAGAAGCCCGCCTTGCGGCCGTGGGTCGTCCGCAGCCCGGCGAGGTAGAGCTCATGGGGCACGACCGCGCCCCACTCGGCGATCCGAGAGGCGAGCTCGGCGCACTCCACGAGGTGGCGCGCTGCGTGGCGGTAGCGGCTCGAGCGGGCCTCGCGCAGCGTGAATCCGATCATGGCGCGCAAGGCACAGCGTAGCCGCGAGCGGGTGGCGCTCGGCCAGCGCCTCGGCCGCGGGGGTCAGCGTCCAGTACGCGTAGCCGTCGAGCTTCTCGGCGCGCGAGAGCACCAGCGCGGCCGCGCGGTCGATGGCGGGCCAGCGCACGAGGAATCGCGAGCGCGACGTGGACGTCGCGGTGGCGCGCGACGTGATCGAGCGCCCGATCCTCCGCCTCGACGTCCTCGAAGTCGGGCAGGCGCTCGAGGTAGCCCTGCAGGTCCGCCTCCGACAGCGCCGCCTCGAAGTGCGCCCAGCGCGCCGCCTGCGCGTCGGTGCCTCGCCCCAGCGCGTCGAGCGCCTCGAGCCGGGTCGCGTGCCACTCGGGCGGCGCCTCGAGCCAGCGGTTCACCTCAGCGCCGTCGAGCGCGGTCAGCGCGTCGGCCGCGCGCCCCGCCCCGAGCAGCCTCTGCGCGATAGCGGCCGCGATCGCCGGCGACCGGCGCGCGCCCTCGTCGAACTGCGCCGCGAAGCCGTCGGCGTCGCCCCGGGCGTCGGCGATGTCGCCGAGCGCGATCCGCGCTGTGCCTCGACGCTCGCGCAGCGATCTTCGCGCTCGGCCCGTCGGCGCCCAGGCCCCACCGCTCGGCGGCCCCGTCGCCCCCAGTGGGCTCTCCTGGCGGCAGCGCCGCCCACGCCCTGAGGAGGGTCTCCAGATGGGTCAGTCCCGGCCCTCCCAGCGCCGGGGCGAGGGCGGCCACGAGCCCGTCGTACTGGGCGTAGCCGTTGTCCTGCAGGGCGGCGAACGTCTGCTCCGCCAGCCCCTCGGGGTCGGGCCGCGCCGTGGCCGCGATCTCCCCAAGGTCGGCCAGCGCGTCGCGGAACAGATCGCCCACCAAGCCGTCGCTGTCGTCGCAGCGCTCGTGCACCGGACCCGCGAGCGCGAGGAAGCGCCACATCAGGTCGAGCGCCTCCCTCGGGTCCTGCGGCGCGACGTCGTCGACGATCGCGCAGCGGTGCGCGTCGAGGTCATCGATCAGGGGCCGCCGACGGTACCAGTCCACGAAGCCCCGCGCGCGGGCCACCTGTCCCAGCCTGCGGCGCACCGCGCGGGCCACCTCGCCCGCGCCCTGTCCCGCCGCCAGCTCGAGCCGCAGCCGTCGCTGGGCCGCCCCGTCGCCCTGGCTCAGCTCCATCGCCAGCTCGGCCAGGCGCGCGGCGCCGAGCGCCTCGAGGTTCGCGGCGTTCAGCGCCGTCTTCGAGGCCACGGCGTCTCGTTGATGGAGCGAGGGGTCGTCCTCGGGCGTCCCGGTGTCGGGCGCCCCGGCGCGGACGGGGCGGTCGTTCGCGGGGCGTCGAAGACGGCGTGCTCGCGCAGGCCCGCATCCCCGCCCTCGAGGAGCGCAGCGTAGTGATCGCGCAGCGTGATGCGTCCGGTCTCGGGGGTGGCGTCCGCGTCGTAGCGACCCGTCGCGGGGTCGAGGACGAGCATGGACTCGGTCGCGTAGTAGTGCCCGATGCGCGCGAGCTCGGCCTTCTCGGCGAGTGGGGCGCGCAGGGGTGCCGCAAGCGCCAGCATGCGCGCGGCGCCGGACAGGAGCGCGGGCGGCACGCGGCGCAGGGGCACGGGGCGGCCGAGAAGCTCGGCGAGGATGCCCGCCTGCTCGCGCGGGGTCAGCGCGGGGCCGGGGCCGCCGATGGGCAGGATGCGGCCCCGCCTCGTGGGGTCGGCGAGGCAGGCGGCGAGGAAGGCGCCGAGGTCGTCGTCGGAGATGGGCTTGGTGGCCGTCAGGCGCCCGTCGCCGAAGACGAGGAACGGCCGGCCCCGCCGGACGCGGGCGATCTGGCCCGACAGCGACTTCATCAGCGTGGTGGGGCGCAGGACGGTCCAGTCGACGTGCGATGCCGCCAGCTCGGCCTCGAAGGCCAGCTTGGCGTGCTGGAACGCGAGGCGGGGCCTCTGCACGCAGATCGCGGACACCAGGACGAAGCGGCCGATGCCGGCACGCTCCGCCAAGCGCAGCGCATCGACATGCGCGGCATGGTCGATCGCCCAGGCGTCGCGGGGCGCGCCGGTGCGCGAGGCCAGGCAGGAGACGAGCGCGTCGAAGCGGCGGCCTTCGATCGCCGCGGCCAGGGCGCCGGGGGCGGCGACCTCGGCGCGCAGGACCTCGGCTCGGACGAGGTCCGACGGAACGGGCGATCCGGGGCGCAGGACGGCCGTGACGCCGTGCCCGGCGCGCGAGAGGCCGCGCGCGGCGCCGCGCCCGGCGGTGCCGGTGGCGCCGAGGAGGAGGACGTCGAGGCTCGGCCCGTGGGTCATCCGCGCAGCGGGCGCGGATCGAGGCCCAAGGTCAAGCCCGGGGCGCGCGCGGCCCGGTCGACGACGGGCGCGCCGACCCGGTGCCGCCGCACGACGCCCTCCAAGGCTCGGCGTCTCCCTCGATCCCCGTTGAGGCGCGGGGCACGGGGCGCGGCGGCGGCGCGAGCACGACCGCGGGGCCTCCCTCGCCCGCGACCTCGGCCATGAGGCGATCGACGCCGAGCCGCGCCACCGTGTCGAGCCGCAGGTCCGCCGCCGTCAGGGCCGGGCGCTCCTCGCGCGCGGGAGCCATCGTGGCAGGTGGCCACCCTCACGCGGCCGGGCACCGCGAGGCCCCGACCCCTCGGCACCCGCATGGCCCCGGTGGCGAAGGCGTCCACCGGCATCACGAGGCCGTCGAGCCCGGGCGCGTCGTCGAGAAGCCGCTCGGTCGCAGCACACGCGCCCTCCTCGCAAGCCGCCTTGAGGCACGCCTTCAGCCCCGGTCGGTCATCCCTCGCCCCCGAGGCGCGGTCCTGGTGCAGGTGACGCTCGTCGAGCCCCGCAACCAGCAGCGCGTCGCGCGAGCTGGGTCGGTGCTCTGTCGGTCGTCGGCCGAGGACATCCCCATCTACCTGATCAGCCTCCCCTGGCCTCTCGCAAGCCCCCGTCTGCGCGGCAAACCCCGTCCGGAGGATATCCGCACGGTCATCCGATCCGACAGAGGTATCCGCACAGTCGGGGCGGGGCCAAGCCCTTGGGCTGCCGTCCGTCGGTCCTCCAGCATCGAGACCATGCGCCAAACACCTGTTTGGCGACGCACGACGGGCCACGACGAGCCCGGCCCAGCGAGCCAGAGTGGCACGATGAGGGCTGCGGGTTCGTCGGGCCCGCTGCGCCTGCCGACCGGCGTTGTTGAAGAACTCGGTGCGAGGACGTTCACGGTGTGGGTCCGGGGGCTTAGGAGGGCGGCATGACGAAGCCCTCATCTGCGCGCTACCGCACGACGAACTGGTCCAGCTACAACGCCGCGCTCAAGAAGCGTGGCTCCCTGCTGATCTGGTTGGACCGGGAGATGAGCTGGCTGGCGCCGCATGACGGTCGCTGCGGCCGCTCGGCGGTGTTCTCCGATGCCGCGATCCAGCTCGGACCTGTCGATCAAGGTTCTGTTCAAGCTGCCCTTGAGGCAGAGCGTCGGCATGGTGGCGAGCCCGGCTCGCGGCTGGCGGGGCTGGACTGGCCGGTGCCCGACCATTCGGCCCTGTGCCGAAGGCAGAGGACCCTGGCTGTTCAGTTCCCCTGACCTGCGCGCCGACGGACCGCTCAACCTGCTCGTGGACAGCACCGGCATCAAGTTCCTGGGCGATGGTGAGTGGCAGGTGCGCAAGCATGGGCCGCAGGGCCGCCGCCGGTGGCGCCTCGTGCATCTGGCGATGGACACCGCCACGTCCGACATCCGCGCCGTCGAGCTCACCTCCAGCCGCGAGGGCGACAGCCCGGTGCTGCCGGACCTGCTCGACCAGCTCCCGGAGGACGAGCAGATCGGCACCGTGACCGCAGACGGGGCCTGACGGCCACGCGCCGCGGCCACGCCGCCATCATCGAGCGCGACGCCGTCCCGATCATCCCGATCCGTCCAGGCCGGGCGGCCTTGGAAGGAGGACTGCCCGGCAGCGCGGACCCGCAACGAAACCCCGCGTGCCACACGTCGCCATGGCAGAGCCTTCTGGAAGCGCTGGACCGGTGACCTGCGCCCGCAGCCGGATCGAGGCCAGGATGCGCTGCCTCAAGGCCTCAGGCCGAGCGCATCGCCGCGAGAGACCCCGACCGCCAGACCGCCGAGATCCACATCCGCACAGCCCTCATGAACCGCATCGACGCCCTCGGCACCGCCGAGATCGTTCGCGTGGCCTGACGCCCGCGGGGAAAGGGGACGTCACGCCTCAAGCCCGAGTCGCGCAACAACGCCCCGCTCCACTGGGCTTGTCTTATCCCCCTCACGGCCTACTGTGAGATGATGGGCCATGATCACGATAATACAAGCCTACCGCAACACCCCTGCCCTGCCTCATAGCCGCCCACGAATGAACCCGCCTCACCTCGAGGGATCAGGGTCTCATCCTCCAGGCGTAAGCCCTCGAGCGCGGTGGCTGCGTCGCCCGGGCCAAGACGATGTCCAGCATATCCCACCAGAACAGCCGCTCGCCCTATCCTCAGATCGGCACGGCAATGACGGCCATGCAGTCGCCCGATTTGAGAAGACCCGGGACGTGGCGCCCGGCCAGGAGGCCCTGCCGGCGCGCGCGGATCTCCTCGGGCGCCACGCCGGTGCGGTCGAGCGGCCAGAGGCGTGCGATGGACTGACCCTCAGCGACCTCGGCCCCGAGATCGACCAGGGGCTCGATCAACGCGTCGCGATGGGCGAAGACGAAGCAGCGCTCGTCGGGCATGTCGAGCATCACGGAGGCCGCACGCTCCGGCTCGCCGCCGAGGATGCCCGCGTGGACCAGCAGGTTGCGTGCGCCGCGATGCGCGATGGCGACCGAGCGAGCGGTGGCGGTGCCGCCGCCTCCGAGCTCGGTCGTCACGAACGTCTTGCCTCGCGCCTCGGCCTCGGTGTCGAGCATGCCCAGGGCGTCGATCTCCAGCATCCGGACCGAGTAGGGCGCGGCGAACGCCTCCATCGCGGCCACACAGCGCGCCTCGTGCTCGGGGTCGGACAGCACGTGCGCGGCGGCGAAGGGCAGGAAGTCGAGCGTGCGGCCGCCCGAGTGGATGTCGAGCACGATGTCCGCCAGGGGGATCAGCACATCGGCGACGTAGTGGGCGATGCGCTGCGTCACGGTGCCGGAGGGCGAGCCCGGGAAGGCGCGGTTGAGGTTCACGCCGTCGATGGGTGAGGTGCGGGTGCCGGCGCGGAAGGCGGGCACGTTGAGCGTGGGCAGGATGATGACGCGGCCCGTCATGCGCGCGGGCTCGAGCGAGGCCGCGAGGCGCTGGAGCGCGATCGGCCCCTCGTACTCGTCGCCGTGGTTGCCGCCGATCATGAGCGCGGTGGGCCCCGGCCCCCGGCCGATGACGGCGATGGGGATCATGACCGAGCCCCAGGCGCTGTCGTCGCGCGAGTGGGGCAGGCGCAGGAAGCCGTGATGGACGCCGTCGGCGTCGAGCGGCACGGTGGGGGCGATCGTGCTCATGCCTTGACGTGAAGCTCGCGCGGGGTCGCGCAGAGGCACTCGGCGCCGCTCTCGGTGATCAGGATGGGTTCGGTGATCTCCAGGCCGCCGTCGTCGAGCCAGAGCGCGGGCATGAAGTGGAAGGTCATGCCCGGCTCCAGCACGGTGCGGTCGCCGCGCCGGAAGGAGATCGTGCGCTCGCCCCAGTCGGGCGGATAGCTCAGCCCGATGGCGTAGCCGCAGCGGCTGTCCTTCTCGAAGCCCCGCGCGTTCAACGCGGCGTTGAAGGCGTTGGCGATATCCTCGGCGCGGTTGCCGGGCTGGGCCTGGGCGAGCCCGGCCTCGATCGCCTCCAGCACGGCGCCTTCAGCGGCGCGGTACCTGTCCGGCGCCTGCCCGAGGAAGAGCGTGCGCGATTGCGGGCAATGGTAGCGGCGATGCACGCCGGCGATCTCGAAGAAGGTGGCCTCGCCCTCGCGCATGGGCCGGTCGTCCCAGGTCAGGTGCGGCGCGGTGGCGTCGAGGCCCGAGGGCGCCATGGGCACGATGGCGGGGTAGTCGCCCCAGTGGCCCTGCGCGCCCTCGATGCCGGTGCGGGCGATCTCGGCCACGAGGCGGTTCTTGGGCATCCCCGGCTCGGCCAGCTCCAGGATGCGGGCGTGCATTGCCTCCACGATGCGCGCGGCGCGGCGCATGTACTCGACCTCGCGCGCCGACTTCACCGCGCGCTGCCAGTTCACCAGCCCCGTCGCGTCGATCAGCCGGGCCTCGGGCAGCGATGCGCCGAGCGCCACATGGGCGGCGGCCGTGTAGTAGTAGTTGTCGAGCTCGACGCCGATGCGCGCGCGCTCCAGCCCGTGCTCGGCGAGGATGGCCGCGAGGTCGGCCATCGGGTGGGCCTCGGGGTTCTGCACCAAGCGGTCGTCGTAGCCGCGGATGCGCTCGTCGCCCATGAAGACGGTGCGGCGCGCGCCCTGGGCGTCCATGCCCCGCCCCCACCAGAGCGGCGCGCCCTCCATCGTCAGGAGCACCGCCTGGTGGACGTAGAAGGACCAGCCGTCGTAGCCGGTGAGCCAGGACATGTTCGACGGATCGACGACCACGATCGCGTCGAGCCCGCGGCGCTCCATCTCGGCGCGCGTCCGCGCGATGCGCGCGAGGTATTCGGACGTCTCGAAGTTGGCCTCCGTGGTGGTCATGCCCGCCCCTCTCCTGCGATGACGATGCCTGCGTCCGCGGCATCCGCCCGGGCGAGGGCGTGGGCCGCGATCGCGGTGTCCTGAACCCCCGTGCCGGTGAGATCGGCGATGGTGATCGCCTTGGCCGAGGGACGGCCGGGTGCTTGCCCGGCGACGATCTCGCCCAGCTCGGCGAAGCAGCGGCCGGGGTCCACGACGCCCGCCTCGATGGCGGCGCGCAGCTCTCCCATGGCAGTTGTCTGGCTCAGGCGATCGGGAACGTAGAGATCGGCGCGCGCGAGGCAGGCGGGCTCCAGCTCACCCTTGCCGGCCTGGTCCGAGCCCATCGCGGTGACGTGGCAGCCGGCGGCGAGCCAGTCGGCCATCAGGATCGGCTCGGTCGCGGGCGTGGTCGTCACCACGATCCCGGCGCCGCGCACCGCCGCCTCCGCATCGGGCTCGGCGCGCACGGGGATGCCGAGGCGGCCCGTCATCTCCTCGGCCGCGGCCTCCGCTCGAGCCGGGTCGCGCGCCCAGATCGCGGCGGAGCGGATCGGGCGCACGAGCGTCAGCGCCTGGAGCTGCAGGCGCGCCTGCGTGCCGGCGCCCAGGATGCAGGCGCGGGACGCGTCCTCGCGCGAGAGGTGGCGCGCGGCGACCGCCCCGGCCGCGGCGGTGCGCACGTCCGTCAGGTAGCCGTTGTCGAGCAGCACGGCGCGGACCATGCCGGTCTCGGCCGAGAGCACCACCATCAGCCCCGAGGTCGAGGGCAGCCCGCGGGCGGGGTTGCCGAAGAAGCCAGGCGAGATCTTCACCGCGAACCCGTCGAGCCCCGGCAGGTAGGCGGTCTTGACGTCCACCTCGCCACGGGCCTCGGGCAGGTGCATCGAGAGCACCGGCGGCATCGCCACGCCCCCACCCGCGAGTGCTGCGAAGGCGGCCTCGACGCACTCTACCGCCGCGAGGTCGAGCGGCACGGCCGCGCGCAGCTCGGCCTCGGTCAAGAGCGTGACGGGCGGCCTCACGCGACCGTCTCGCCCGAGACCACGCGGCGGTGGAGGTCGCGATCGACGTTGCCGCCCGACAGGATGACGACCACGGGGCCGTCCGAGCGGACCCGTCCCGCGAGGATCGCCGCGACCCCGGCCGCGCCGCCGCCCTCGACGATCTGCCCCTCGCGCTCGTGGCAGTGGCGCATGGCGGCCGCGATCTCGGCCTCGCTCACCAGCACCGCCTCGTCGATCAGCGCCCGCGTCATCGCGAAGGTCCAGCGGTTGCCCAAGCCGATCCCGCCGCCGAGCGAGTCCGCGAGGCTCTCCACCTCCTCGACCTCCACGGGGCGACCCGCCGCGAGCGAGGCGTGCATCGCCGCCCCCCGCTCCATGGTCACGCCGACGACGCGGGCCTCGGGGCGGTGCGCCTTGACCGCCGCCGCCACGCCCGACAGGAGCCCGCCCCCCGAGAGCGGGATCACGACGCAGGCCAGGTCCGGCACGTCGCGGGCGATCTCGAGGCCGAGCGTCCCCTGCCCCGCGATCACGTCCGCATGGTCGAAGGGCGGCACGGTCGTCATCCCCTCCTCCGCGACCAGCCGGTCAACCTCGCGCTGGGCCTCGTCCTGGGAGGCGCCGACGACGCGGACCTCGGCGCCGAGCGCGCGGATGCCGTCGATCTTCTCCTGGGGCACCAGCCGCGACAGGCACACGACGACGCGCACCCCTGCCTCGCGCCCGGCATGCGCCAGGCCGCGCCCGTGGTTGCCGGTCGAGACCGCGGCGATCCCGCGCGCCCGTGCCTGCGCGCCCGCGCGTCGAGCCGGGAGACGGCGTTGGTCGCGCCCCGGACCTTGAAGCTGCCCGTCACCTGCCGGTGCTCCAGCTTGAGGTGGACCGGCCGGCCCAGGCGCGCGCTCAGCGACGGCGAGGGCAGGACGGGCGTGCGGCGCACATGGTCCGCGATCCGCTCGCGCGCGGCCTCGATCTCGGCCGGGGTCACGGCGCTCACCAGGCGCCTCGGGGCAGCGGCAGGCCCATCAGGCGCCCGTATCCCTGCGGCCCGTCCGGCAGCCCGGCGAGGCGCCGCAGGGCCCACAGGCTCGCGGTGTTGGAGGTCACGACGGGCTTGCCGATGGCGGCTTCGATCCGGCCCGCTACGCCCGCGGCCGGCAGCGCGGTGCACGACACGAACAGCGCCTGCGCCTCCACGCCGTCGAGCGCGCAGGCGGCCGCGACCAGCGCCTCGGGGTCGATGCGGGCCATGTCGCGGTCATCCTCCATCCCGAAGCAGTACCGCGCGCGTCACCGTCATGCCGGCATCCGCGAAGCGCGCCACCATCGGCTGCGCGGTGCGCGCGAGGTAGGGGGTGAGAAGCGCCACCCGCGCGACGCCGAGCGCCTCGAAGGCCGCGAGTGCGGCCGAGATCGGCGTCACCACCGGCACGCCGGGCCGGGCGGCGTGGACCGCGGCGGCGACCGCCTCGTCGCCGATGGCCACCGAGGCGGCGGTGCAGGCGTAGCAGATGGCCGCGAGCGGCAGGCCCGGCACGAGGAGCCCCGCGGCCTCGGTCAGCCGCGGTGCCATCGCGCGCAAGCTCTCCGGCGTGGTCGGGTTCTCGAAGGCCACCCGCGTGACGTGCAGCGCCGCCTCGTCGGGCGGCAGGAGCCGCGCCGCGTCGCGCTCGAAGGTCAGGTCGGTGGCGAGCGCGATCAGGCCCAGCCGGGGGACCGTCGCGGCCGCGAGCGGCGGTGTGGGCACCACCTCAACCTCGGGCGGCGCGGGGCGGCAGGGCGCGCCGAGGTCGGTCGCGGCCACCCGATCAGTCCGCGAAGGCCAGATCGCGCAGGAAGAGCGCAATCTGCGGGAAGAAGATCAGCGCCACCGAGACGCCGAGCAGCATGGCGATGAAGGGCGGCGTGCCACGGATGACCTCCCAGTAGGGCCGCTTGAAGACGGCGATGCGCCGTGAAGATGTCGCAGCCGAAGGGCGGCGTGGCCGAGCCGATGGCGACCTGGAGCGTGATCACGATGCCCACCAGCACCGGGTCGAGCCCGACCGACTGCACCACCGGCGCGAAGATCGGCACCAGCACGAGGATCACCACGATCGGATCGACGAACATGCAGCCGACGAAGAAGGCGATCGAGATCACGAAGAGAACGGCCGTGGGCCCCATCGCGTCGATGCCGATGCCGGCCAGGATCGCCTGCGGGATCTGCGCGAAACGAGATCGACCCAGGAGAAGGCCGCGCCCGCCGCGACGAGGATGAACACCACCGCCGTGATGAGGCCGGTGGACTTCGCCGTGTCGTAGACGCCCTTCAGGTCGAGCGAGCGGAAGACGACGACCTCGAGGATCAGCGCGTAGAGCACGCACGCCGCCGCCGCTTCGGTCGGGCTGAAGACGCCGCCGTAGATGCCCCCGATGATGATCGCGGGGAAGCCCAGCGGCCAGAGCGCGCCGCGCACCGCGCGCGCCCGCTCGGCCCAGCTCGCGCGCGGCTCGGTCGGCACGCCCATGCGGGCGGCGTAGATCACGGAGTAGATCGAGAAGAGCACGAGGATCAGCAGGCCCGGCCCGATGCCGGCGATGAACAGCTCCGCGATCGAGGTGTTGGAGACCACGCCGTAGATGATCATGCCGATCGAGGGCGGGATCAAAAAGGCGATGTCGGACGCGTTGACGATGAGCGCCAGCACGAAGCTGTCGTTGTAGCCGGCCTTGAGCATGCGGGGCCTGAGCGGCGAGCCGATGGCCACCACCGTGGCCTGCGTCGAGCCCGAGACCGCGCCGAACATGGTGCAGGCGGCGGCGGTCGAGACCGCGAGCCCGCCCTTCAGGTGACCCACGAAGGCCATCACCATGTCGATGAGCCGCCCCGCCGATTGGCCGCGCGTCATGATGTCGGCGGCGAAGATGAACATCGGCACCGCGATCAGCGAGGCGGGCCGGATGCCGGCCAGCATCTGCTGGACCATGGTCTCCGTCTGGGAGAGCCCGCCGAACATCATGAGGAACCCGACAAAGGCCCCGGCGATCAGCGGGATCATCATCGGGAAGCCCAGGAGCAGGAGCACGATCATGATCGCGAAGATGGTGGGCGCCATGGATCAGGTCCCTCCCTCGTCGTCGTAGCCGTCCTGCACGTTGGTGGAGAGGTAGACCTCCTCCTCGGTGAGGTTGCGCACGGCCGTGAGGAGGTACTGCGCGCCGGTCATGAAGAAGCCCACCGGCACCCAGACGAAGGCGAGCCAGGCCGGGATGCTCAGCGCCGGGAGCACCCGGCCGCTGCCTCTGAGCGTGATCACGTAGCCCAGCGCATACCAGGCGAGCCCCAGCATGAAGGCCGCCGTGACGAGCGCGATGACGATCATCAGCGCCTTGCGCGCGCCGTGCGGCAGCGCGTCGTAGAGCGCCGACATGCGGATGTGGCGGCCGTGCCGCGCGGCGTAGCTGATGCCCGCGAAGGTGATCAGCACGATCAGGATCGAGTTCAGCTCCTCGGAGAAGAAGAGGCTCGACTGGAAGACGAAGCGGCCGACGACGTTGGCCACCGTGTTGAGCGCCATCAGCAGCACGCCGAGCGCGAGCATGGCCGACTCGACGCGCGCGATGGCGCGGTCGATCGCGCCGAGCGCGCCGGGCAGGGCCGAGACCTCGTCGCCCGGCCGAGCAGGGGCGGCGACGGTGGCCTCGGGCCGGGGTCCGGAATCGGTCACGCTCAAGCCCCGCCCTGTCGTGCTTCGAAGGATCGGCGCCGGGCGGAGGAGGCCGCCCCGGCGCCGCATGGAACTACTGGGAGACGGCCTCGAGGTCGGCCTTCATCTGGTCGAGGATGGCCTGCCCGCTCTCGCCCGTCATGTCGATGAAGGCGGCCTCGACCTCGCCCGCGGCCTCCTTGAAGGGCGCGCGCTGCTCCTCGCCGAGCGTCGTGATCGTCATCTCGGGCTTGGCCTCCTGGATGCCCGCGATCGCCTCCTCGGTCTGGCCGCGCTGGTAGTCGAGGATGAAGTCGAACGCGGCCTGGGTCGCGTCCTCGACCACCTGCTTGTCCTCGTCCGACAGCCCCTCGTAGAAGTCGAGGTTGGCCATCAGCGCGGTCGTGAAGTTGTTGTGGCCGATGTAGGTCAGGTAATCCGTGACCTCGTAGAGCTTGTTCGACAGGATGTAGAAGGTCGGGTTCTCCTGGCCTTGGATGATGCCGGTCTGGAGCGCGCCGTAGACCTCGCCCCAGGGCAGCGGCGTGGGCGTGGCGCCGAAGGCCTTGTAGCTCTCCACCAGCAACGGGTTGGTCATCACCCGGATCTTGACCTGATCGAGGTCGGCGGGCGACGCGAGCGGCTCCTGGGTGGTGATGCCGACCTCGCCCTCGGGATACATCGTCAGAAGCTCGAGCCCCTGCTCGGCGTAGAGCTCGGGGAACATCTCGTTGATGGCCTTGGAGCTGCGGAAGAACTCGAAGAGCTGCTCCTCGTCCTGCGGCAGCAGGTAGGGGACGAAGAACACCTGCGCCTCGGGGATCACCGCGCCGGTGAAGCCGGGCGACTGGTTGACGAACTGAAGGATGCCGGCCTGCGCCTGCTCCATGATGTCGGCGCTCTCGCCCAGCGTGCCGTAGGGGAAGAGCTGGACCTCGTGGTCGGAGGCGGCCTCGACCCCCTCCTTGAACTTCTGCGCGAACTGGCCCTGGACCTCGTCCATCGCCTCCTCGAAGGCGTAGCGCCAGGTGTCGGCGGATGCGGACACTGCGGTCGTGGTGAGGATCGCGGCGAGAACGGCCGTGGAGGCGCCGCCCGTCATATGGCGTCGGGTCGCTGTCATGTCGGAGTCCTTCCTGTCGGATGCCCTGGACGGGTCTCGTTGGCGAAGATCATTGACTGGGGACAAAACCAAGTCAATTTGTTATTGCGCCGAGACAACCCGTTGCCTGGACATCGGGCACGCCGCTCAGGCGAGCAGCGCCGGTTCGGGCTCGCTGCGCAGCAGGCGCGCGACGATGCCGAGACCCCGTGCGACGGCGGCGAGGTCCTCCACGCCCAACGAGACGCGGATCCCGCGATGGGCCGTGGCCTCGTCGATGGCGAAGGTCGATCCCGGCGCCACGGCGAGACCCTGGCGGCGGGCCTGGGCGACGAAGGCCGCCTCCTCCCAGGCGTCGGGAAGCGGGATTCAGGCATGCAGCCCCTCGCGGGCGACGCGGACGGCGCGGCCGTCGAGCACGTGCCGGGCGTGCTCCGCGCGCTCGCGCAGCGCCGCGCGCTGGCGCAGCATCAGCGCCTCCGCGGTGCCGTCCGACACCAGCCGCGCGGCGATCTCGCTCATCAGGGGCGTGACCATCCAGGCGGTGACGAGGTGGCGGTTGCGCGCGGCGCCCTCGAAACGCTCGGGGACGACGAGGTGCCCGACCCTCAGCCCCGGCATCAGGCACTTGGTGAAGCTCGTGAACCAGAAGGTCAGATCGGGCGCCAACGCCGCGAGGGGCGGCGGGCGCTCCGATTGCAGCGGCCCCCAGGCGTCGTTCTCCACGATCATGAGCCCGTGGCGCCGCGCGACCGCGATCACCGCCTCGCGCCGCCCCCGGCCCATCGTGAAGCCGAGCGGGTTCACGGCGGTGGGCATCAGATAGACCAAGCGCACCGACTCTCGCGCGCAGAGCGCGTCGAGCGCCTCGGGGCGCATCCCCTCCTCGTCCACGGCGACGCCTTCGAGGCGCAGGCCGAGGTAGCGCGTGAGCGGCTTGAGGGTGTGGTGCCCGACCTCCTCGGTCGCCACGAGGTCGCCGGCCGCGGCGGCGCTCATCAGCGCGACCGTCATCGCGGCGGTGTTGCCGTTGGTCAGCACGACGCTGCGCGGGTTGGGCTCCAGCCCGCAGAGCGCGAGCCACCGCCGCGTGGACGACGCCGCCTCCGCCTGCATCGTGGCGGGCCGGAAGGAGGAGACCGTCGAGGGAGGCAGGTCGTCCGCGATCGCCCTGAGGGCGCGCTTCAGCGCGGCCTCCTGAGCGGGGTCGGGGACGGGCCTGAGCATCGACAGGTCGATCACCTCGCCCATCGAGCGCTCGGCCATGAAGGGGTTGCGCGCCTCGGTCGAGGGCACGCGCACGAAGGTGCCGCGCCCGACCTCGCCGCGCACCCGTCCGCGCCGGGTCAGCTCGTCGTAGGCCCGGCCCACGGTCTGCACGCCGAGGCCCAGGTCGACGGCGAGCTGGCGGTGCGTGGCCAGCCGGTCGCCGGGGCGCAGCTCGCCTCCGTCGATGGCGGCCTCGGCCGCCTCGACCAGCGAGAGCCAGGCCGGACGCCGCAGGGCGCCGGGCTTCGGGGGCCAGATTGTCATGGTTCATTATCTGCGATAGCCGAGGCAATAGGCAAGCCGCCTCGCCCGGACGATCCGCCCCGTGCTCAAGCTCGACGCCCACGACATCGCCATCCTGAGCGTGCTCGCGCGCGAGGGGCGGCTGCCCAAGACCGCGCTCGCGCGGCGCGTCGGCCTCTCGGCCACGCCGTGCTCTGATCGGTTGCGCCGCTTGGAGGATCACGGCGTGATCGAGGGCTACCGCGCCGAGGTGTCGCTGCGCCGCGTGGCGCCCCACGTCACCGTCTTCGTCACCGCCGAGCTCGCCTCGCACCGCGCCGAGGCCTTCGCCGCCTTCGAGCGCGCCGTGGCGGCCGAGCCCGAGATCACCGCGGCCTGGGCCGTGGGCGGCGGCTTCGACTACCTCCTCCAGATCGTCACCCGCGACGTGGAGAGCTACCAGCGGCTGATGGACGGGCTGCTGGAGCACCGGATCGGGCTCGCGCGCTACTTCACCTACATCGTGACCAAGGCCGTGAAGTCCGCCCCGCCGCCGCTCGGCGACCTCCTCGGCGCGCGGGGAAACTGACGCTCCTCCCTCTCCGATGAAGTGGATCCGCACGGGATCCGCGACGCTCGCAGGGAGTCTCACGCCGTCCGAGCGACTATCTCCTGCCCCGGACCACCGCGACGGAGGCGCAGATGAGGGACGAGGCCCACTCCCCCCGAACCGATCTCGGGCTCGAAGACCCGAGCCTGCTGCGGACGCAAGGCCGTGTCGGCGGCGCCTGGGTGTCGGCGGCGAACGGCGCCACCGTCGTGGTGACGGACCCCGCCACCGGCGCCGAGATCGGCCGCGTCGCGCGCCTGGGCGCCGAGGAGGGTCTCGCGGCGGTCGCGGCCGCGCAGGACGCCTTCGGCCCCTGGGCGGCGCGCCTGCCGCAGGAGCGCTCGGCCCTCCTGCGCCGTTGGTTCGAGGAGATGCGCCGCCACCGCGAGGATCTCGCGCGCATCCTCACCGCCGAGCAGGGCAAGCCGATCTCGGAGGCGCGCGGCGAGATCGACTACGCCGCCTCCTTCCTGGAGTTCTACGCCGAGGAGGCGCGGCGCCCCAACATCGAGGGCGTGACCTCGCACCTGGCAGGCGCCGAGGTCGAGGTCTGGCGCGAGCCCGTGGGCGTCGCGGCCCTGGTCACGCCCTGGAACTTCCCCTCCGCCATGCTGACGCGCAAGGCCGGCGCCGCGCTCGCGGCCGGGTGCACCGCGGTCGCGCATCCGTCGATCGAGACCCCCTTCTCGGCGCTGGCGCTGGCCGAGCTGGGCGAGCGCGCGGGCCTGCCCCCGGGCGCCTTCAACGTCGTCACCGGCGAGGCGCCCGAGATCGTGGGCGCCTGGGTGGCCGATCCCCGCGTGCGCGCCGTCTCCTTCACCGGCTCCACCGAGGTGGGCCGGCTGCTCTACGGACAAGGAGCGCCTACCATCAAGCGCCTGGTTCTTGAGCTGGGCGGGCACGCCCCGTTCCTCGTCTTCGCCGACGCGGACCAGGGCCGCGCGGTGCGCGAGGGGATCGCCGCGAAGTTCGCCACCTCGGGCCAGGACTGCCTCGGCGCCAACCGCTTCCTGATCGAGCGTCCCGCCTACCCCGCCTTCTGCGAAGCCTTCGCCGAGGCCACCCGCGCGCTCACCGTCGGACCCGGCATCGAGGACCGAGACATCGGCCCGCTGATGAACGAGGCGGCCGTGGCCAAGCAGGAGGCCCATGTCCGCGATGCCGTGGGCCGCGGCGCCCGGCTCCTGACCGGCGGCGCGCGCCACGAGGCGGGCCCGCTCTTCTTCCAGCCCACCGTGCTGGCCGATGTCCCCGCGGACGCGCGGATCATGCGCGAGGAGACCTTCGGTCCCGTCGCCGCCCTCGCCCCCTTCGACGCCGAGGAGGAGGCGATGGCGCGCGCCAACGACACCGAGTTCGGGCTGGTGGCCTACCTCCACACCGCCGATCCGCGCCGCATCTATCGCGCGAGCCGCGCGCTCGCCTTCGGCATGGTCGCGGTGAACCGCACCAAGGTCACCGGCGCGCCGATCCCCTTCGGCGGCATGAAGCAGTCCGGGCTCGGACGCGAGGGCTCGCGCCTCGGGCTCGAGGCCTTCACCGAGGTCAAGTACGTCTGCCGCGACTGGGGCTGACGGCACGCCCAGCGAGACCAGCGGGGCCGGGCACGGTCGCTGGGATCGGCCGTGGCCCATGGGACCGGACGGGACGCGTGCCGAGGGGCCCGACACGACGGCGAGGCCGGTGGCGGGCCCGCAGGTCTCGACACGGCCGGTCCCGCATCGAGATCACACGAGAGGAGCAAAACCATGCTGACCAACGACACTCTGGCGAAGTGGGATCAGGACCACTTCCTGCACCCCTCCACCCATCTCGGCCAATTCGCCCGCGGCGAGGCGCCCGGTCGGATCATGGCCGGCGGCGAGGGCTCGCACATCGTCGATCGCGACGGGAACCGGATGCTCGACGGCTTCGCGGGGCTCTACTGCGTCAACGTCGGCTACGGGCGGCGCGAGATCGCCGAGGCCATCGCGGCCCAGGCGCGCGAGCTGGCCTACTACCACGCTTATGTCGGCCACGGCACCGAGGCCTCGATCACGCTCGCGCGCATGGTCGCCGAGCGCGCGCCCGAGGGGCTCGATCACGTCTACTTCGGGCTCTCGGGCTCGGACGCTAACGAGACCAACGTCAAGCTCGTCTGGTACATGAACAACATCCTCGGCCGGCCCGAGAAGAAGAAGATCGTCTCGCGCTGGCGCGGCTATCACGGCTCGGGGCTGATGACCGGCTCGCTCACGGGGCTCGACCTCTTTCACGCCAAGTTCGACCTGCCGCTGTCACAGGTCGTCCATGCGCAGGCGCCCTACTACTACCGCCGCCCCGACCGCTCGATGAGCGAGGCGCAGTTCTCCGCCCGCTGCGCGGCCGAGCTCGACGCGCTGATCGAGCGCGAGGGCGCGGACACCGTCGCCGCCTTCTGGGCCGAGCCGGTGCTCGGCACGGGCGGCATCGTGCCCCCGCCCGAGGGCTACTGGGACGCCATCCAGGCCGTGCTCGCGCGCCACGACGTCCTGCTCGTGGCCGACGAGGTGGTGACGGGCTTCGGGCGCCTGGGCTCGATGATGGGCTCGGAGCACTATGGGATGCGCCCCGACCTGATGACGCTGGCCAAGGGCCTGACCTCGGCCTACGCGCCGCTGTCGGCCTCGGTCGTCTCGGACCGGGTGTGGACGGTGCTGGAGCGCGGCACGGACGAGAACGGCCCCTTGGGCCACGGCTGGACCTACTCGGCCCACCCGATCGGCGCCGCCGCCGGGGTGGCGAACCTGCGCCTGGTGGACGAGCTCGGCCTCGTCGCCAATGCGGGCGCAGTCGGCGGCCATCTCGTGCGCGCGATGACGGACGCGCTCGGCGATCACCCCCATGTCGGCGAGGTGCGCGGCGAGGGGATGCTCTGCGCCGTCGAGCTGGTGGAGGACCGCGACGACCGCGCCTTCTTCGACCCCTCGCGCAAGGTCGGCGCGCAGGTGGTGGCCGAGATGGCTCGGCGCGGCGTGATCGCGCGCGCCATGCCGCAGGGCGACATCGTGGGCCTCGCCCCTCCCCTCTGCCTGACGCGCGAGGAGGCCGACGAGATCGTTGCGGCGACCCAGGCCTCGGTCTCCGCCGTGCTGGGACAGCGCCGAGGATGATGTGATCCGCACTGACTCCGTGGCTCCTCCATGAGCCGAAGGATCTGGACGAGAACGACCATGCCGGGCACGTGAACCGCGGGCGGCGTACCGATCAGGCGCGGCAGTCCGAGGCGCGGTCCTCGTTGAGCCGCTCTTTCGCCACCCCCGCGGGGAGCAGCGCGTCGCGCTGCAGGTCGAGGAGCTGGGAGTCGTCGGCCTTGGACACCCTCATGTAGCCCAGGAGCACCCCGTTCCCTCCCGTCTCGCCAGGAAACTCCCCGCAGGGGTGCACCCCCGCGTTGAATTCCGCAACGGGTTTCCTGGCGCCACCGGGGTGGTCGCGGACCCCTCCCCTGCCCCGCCCGGAAAACGGTCGATAACCTTGCTGGGGGTGCGGGATCGGGTGGCCTCACATGATCCCCTGCTGACCGCAATCAGCGTTTCGCGGGTCGTTGCACCGGCCAATGTCCCTCGCGGCATCACAAGCGAGGGACGCGATGACACGACCACAGCGACGCCGGCTCCGGCGCGGCCGCGACACGCTCCAACCTCGGGCGCGGCTCGGGCATCGGTGCTGAGCCCCGGCCGAGGTCGCGCGGCCGCCCACCCGGGAGCCGCGGCGATGACGGGGCGCTACGTAGCTGCCGTCTGGGCCACCGTCGTCCTGACCGTCGCGATCACGGCGCTGGAAGATGACCGCGACTGCCCCTGCCCCGAAGCCGCGGCTGGGCAAAGCATCATCCGCGACAGACAGGGAGACGACCGATGACGAACCCTCTTCAGGGCTGGGAGCGGCCCGACATCAACACGCGCCTCATCGACGCCATCGGCCGGCTGGTCCCGGCCGACGAGCCCGCGCGCGACGCGGTCGTCGCGGCGGTCCTCATGAGCGCCAAGCAGCGCGCCCGGCTCATGGCGGGGCTGGTCACGATCCGGCGGTGGGGGCTCGGCGTCACGCTCGCCGACAAGGGCGCCCTCGTCGATCACGAGCCCCACAGCGCGCACGAGGCGCTTGCGATGGTGGCCGACGTCACTGCGCGGGACATCGAGGTCGCGCTCGCGGCGATGTCGGATCGCTCCGACTGGGTGCACGCGATGGACCTCGCCGTGTCGCGGGACTGGCTCGAGCGGCACGGGCACGACGTGACGGCGTTCGATCGCGCCACAGCTGTGGAGGTGTCCTGATGGACCACCCCGACCCGATCCGGATCAAGGCCTACGTCGACGATCTGGCGAGGCTCAGCGTCCGCCACGGCCTGCGCCTGAGGCAGTTCGACGGCCACACGCTGATCGAGCCCGCGCCGTCGGACTTCCGGGGCTACTGCGCCCCGATGGGCGACGAGGAGGCCTGCCTCACCATCGAGGTGCTCGGCCCGCCGACGTCCGTGGCCGAGCTCGAGCGGCTCGAGACCGCCCGGACGCGGCCGGCCTTCGTGCAGAGCGTCGACCCGACCCGGATGAGCGCCCACGAGCGGATGTCCCTGCGGGGAGCGTCGGCCCCCGGCGATGAGGACGCGGAGTCGGTCCGCGCGTCGATCCTGGAGCTGACGGCGAGCCTGCGCCCGATCGGAGCCCTGACGGCGGACGCCGCGGACGGGATCGAGGCGTCGATGCGGCACGAAGGCCGGCGGCAGCGGCTCGTCGCCCTGCTCGAGTGCTGGGCGGCAGAGGACGAGGAGACGGGGGCGATCTCGGAGGGCCGCGACGATGCGTGATCCGGCGGACATGACGCGCGAGGAGCTCGAGGCCGAGGTGATCCGGTGGCGGCGCATCGCGTCGTCCGCCTCCCCGGCCCGGACCGGGGCCCTGTTCATCTGCGGCCGCTCCGGCGGCCGCGACGAGAACGGCTTGCCCGACGCGGTGGAGATCTGTCCGGCCTGCGGCGTCGGCTGGTCGGTCATCTACCGGCGCACGGATCGGACGATCCCGACGGAGGGGTCGTGACCGTGGTCCCCGCCATCGACGCGGGCCTCGCGTCCCGGCTCCGCGGCGTCCACCGCCACATGCCGAGCGTGCGGGGCCGCGCGCGACCTCGTCAAGTTCGAAGTGGCGCGGGCGCTGAAGGACGCGGTCCGAGCGCGCGGCCTGCCCTACGAAGCCTTCGACGGCATGGCTGTCCGGGTGGACGAGGGGAGGGTGTATGAGCCCGAGGCCACCTTGCGCTGTGAGGAGCCGCTTGACGACGACGCGGTGAAGTTCTCGGACCCCGTGGTGGTGGTGGAGGTTCTCTCCCCGTCGACCCAGGCGCGCGATGCCCGGGCCAATCTTCAAGATTACTTCCGCCTACCCTCGGTGCGCCGCTACCCAATCCTGCGAACCGACACGCGCTCGACGATCCACGACGACAGCGGCGAGGACGGGGTGATTACCACCGCCATCGTTTCCGAGGGCGCGCTGCGCCTCGACCCGCCGAGGATCGCCATCACGCTCGAAGTGGTGTTCGCTGACGGAGCGGCGGCGTAGGATGCGCCATCAGGCGTCTGACCCTAATCCGCCACGACTTCACGGGCCGGGGGCCGGTCCATGCGGCGCTCCCGAACCGTTCACCCGGAAGGCTTCTCCGTATCGGGTCCAAGCGAGCCTTGCGCCCACCCGATCACGGGCGCCGAGGTCGGAGCGAGGCTGAGGTCGACCCGGCGAAGCCTTCACGTTCGTCCGATGTCCCGCAGGCCCGAGCTTTGCCGACCGCGCGCCTTCGTTGACGCCGCCGTCGCGATGCGCCTTCCTCGCTGCGGCTCGATCGAGAAGGGATCCCCCGATGACCATCCGCATCCTCGCGCTCGGCGCGGCCCTGGCCGCCGCCCTCGCGGCGCCCGCCGCGGCGCAGACCCGCGTCACGCTGAAGTCCGCCAAGGCGGGCTCGTCCTACTACCAGATGGCGGTGGAGATCGCCGAGGCGGTGGATCGCGCGACGCGAGGCGACGTCCAGGTGACGGTGGAGGAGAGCCAGGGCTCGGTGCAGAACGTGATGGAGGTCCGCGCGCGGGGGGCCGACTACGTGTTCACCTCGCCCCCTGCCCTGACGACGCAGGCGCGCGAGGCCACGGGGCCGTTCGAGGGCCGCGGCGCGCCCGCCTTCGCCGAGATCCGCGCGCTCTTCGCGATGCCCTCGCTGACGATGCACGTCGTCACGGACGCCGAGGCGGGCGTCGAGGGGATCGAGGACCTCGCGGGGCTGACGCCGCTGCTCGGCCGCGGCTCCTTCGGCGCCACCAAGGGCGAGGCGTATCTCGACCTCTTCGGCGTGGCCGACGCGGTGACGATCGCCGACGTGGAGCTGTCGAACGCGGTGGCAGCACTCCAGAACGGGCAGATCGACGGCTTCGTGACCGCGGGCTCGTTCCCGGCGCCCAACGTGGTCGAGGCCGCGGCGACGATGGAGGTGGACATCCTGTCGATGAGCGACGAGCAGATCGCCGAGACCGGGCGCACCCGCCTCGTCATCCCCGCCGGCACCTATCCCGGCCAGGAGGAGGAGGTCGCCACGACCTCGCTGCCGGTGATCGCCTACGCCACGGCGGCGATGGACGAGGACACCGCCTTCCAGCTCACCCGCGCCTTCTGGGAGAACCGCGAGGCGATGGCCGAGGCCGCGCCCTGGTGGGGGGGCGTGGCGCCCGAGCTGCTCTCGGCGGTCGAGGGCGCGTTCCACCCCGGCGCGCTGCGCTACTACGAGGAGGCCGGGATCCCGGTGCCGTCCTCGATGTGAGGCGGTGAGCACCCTCGACGGTCCCCTCGCCGCGGCGGGGCCGGCGCGCGCGGCCTGGCTCGCGCTCGCGGCGGCGAGCGTCGCCTTCCATGTCGGCATCGTCTTTTGGGGGCTGGTGCCGAACCTCGTCGCCCGGCCGCTGCACATGGCGCTGGTGCTGCCCTGGGTGCTGGTCTGGGGGGCCTCGGGGCTGCGGCGCGCGACCGGCGCGACCGTCTGCGCGGCGGGGGTGGCGGCCGCGCTCTGGGTGGCGTGGAGCCACGACCGGCTCGCCGACCAGTACGGCTTCGCCGAAGGGCCCGGACAGATGGCGATCGGCGTCGTGCTGCTCGCGGTCGCGATCGAGGCGGCGCGCCGCGCCATCGGCTGGCCGCTGCCGCTGGTCGCCTGCGCGGCGCTGGCCTACGCCGCCCTGGGCCAGCACCTGCCCGGCCGCTTCGGCCATGCGGGGCTGCCGCCCGAGAGCCTGCTGGGCACGCTGACGCTGGCCGAGGGGGGGCTCTGGGGGCCGCTCACCGGGGTCTCGGTGGGCGTCGTCGCGGTGTTCGTCATCTTCGGCGCCGTCTTGAACGCGGGCGAGGCGGGACAGGGTTTCATGAACCTCGCGGCGGCCGCCGCGGGGCGCCTCGAGGGGGGCGCGGCCAAGGTCTCGGTGCTGGCCTCGGCGCTCTTCGGCTCGATCTCGGGCTCGGCCTCGGCCAACGTCGCCTCCACCGGCGCGGTGACGCTGCCCGCCATGGAGCGGCTGGGCTACCCCAGGCGCATCGCCGCCGCCGTCGAGGCGGTGGCCTCCTCGGGCGGACAGATCATGCCGCCGCTGATGGGTGCGGGCGCCTTCGTCATGGTGGAGCTCACGGGCGAGCCCTACACCGCGATCATGGCCGCGGCCGCGCTGCCGGCGGCGCTCTACTTCCTCGCCGTCTGGGTCGGCATCGACGCCTGCGCCGCGCGCTACGATTTGCGCGGCATCGACGAGGCCGACCGCCCCGCCCTGCGCGACGTGGCGCTGACCTCGGCCTTCTTCGCCGTGCCCTTCGCCGTCCTGCTCTGGGGCATGTTCGGCGCGCGCGTGACGCCGCAATACGCGGCCTGCCTGGCGATCCTCGCCGCCGCCGTGCTCCTGCTCGCCGGCGCCGACCTGCGCCTCGACCTCCGTCGGGCCGCGCGGCGCGCCGAGGCGGCGCTTCTGGCCGCCGCGCGCCAGGTGGCGCTGATCGGCTCGATCATCCTGTGCGCCTCGCTCGTCGTGGGCGTGCTCGGCGCCACGGGCTTGGGCGTCAAGATCACCTCGGCGATCCTCTCGATCTCGGGCGGCGCGCTCTGGCCCACGCTGCTGCTGACCGCGCTGGCCTGCCTGGTGCTCGGCATGGAGGTCCCCACCACCGCGGCCTACGTCATCTGCGTCTCGGTCGCGGGCCCTGCGCTGACCGCGCTCGGCCTGCCGGTGCTCCAGGCCCACCTCTTCGTCTTCTGGTACGCGCTCTTGTCGACCATCACGCCGCCCGTCTGCGGCGCGGTCTTCATCGCCGCGGGCATGATCGGGGAGAACTGGCTGCGGGTCGCGACCACGGCCATGGCGCTCGGCCTCGGGCTCTACCTGATCCCGCTCGGCATGATCGCGCAGCCCGCGCTGATCGGGCTCGCGGCGACGCCGGGCGCGGCGCTCCTGGCCGCCGGGCGCATCGGCCTGGGGCTGGCCCTCGTCTCGACCGGGCTCATCGGCCGGCGCCGCTCACCGCTCCTCCGCCTGGCCGCAGCCCTCGTGGGGCTGGCTCTGATCCTCGGGCCGTGAGAAACTCAGCGTAAACGAAGACTTCCGCGTCTTGGCCACGGCCGCGCCCTTCCTGCCTGCAATCCTCCTTCGCCGGTCACTGGAAGCCGCACGTCGACCCAGTACTGGGTTGACCAGAGAAAAGTTGACAGCTGTCAACTCCGACCGCGTCGGAGCGCGCTTACGAGGTCAAAGCGGCCCTGCTCAGCCCGGCCGACGAGCGCGCGGAAATAGGCGTCGGGACGCGCGATGCGCTCCGCGTGGCGCAGCATCAGCCCCACCAGCCCCGCTGCCCAGATGGCACTTCGCCGCCCAGCAGCCCATCGCCACGTCTCGGCGGAGATGCCCAATGCGCGTCCCGCTCGATGGCCACATTCGGCGAAACCGTTCCAGTTCCCATCCCTCGGTTCGCGGTAGTCCTCCATCTTCCGGCAACACGCCCAAGCATCTTCCAGCGTGAGGTCCCGAGCACTCTGCTTGTTCTCGGCCCTTCGCGGCTCGTCCTCCGAAGCGTGGTCCCTGCCCCTTGCGTCCTCGGTGGTCTCGTCGCTCTCTTGTCGGGGTCTTTCTTCCGGTTCTTGTGGACGCTCGTTTTGGGCGGCAGCGACGACCAGATTGGACGCCAGCGCCTCGGCGAGCTTACGCAGTCCAGCAGCTATGGCGTCGAGCGCGTCGGCGGCGAGGCGGCGGCGCAGGACGCGTGCGCCCTCGGCGAGGACGGACGGCGCCGCTCCGGCCTCAGCCAACTGTACGAGTAGGAGCCGGATCCGCATTCGGATGCCGCGAGCGCACTCGGCCTCGCGGCGCGCGCGCTCGGCGACCGCGCTAATCTGCGACGCCAACGCCGCCAGTGGCGCGAGGTCGAAGCCGAAGGGTAGGGGGGCCTCGCCCCGGATCACGAAGCGCTTGCGGTTGGGGCTGTCGCGCCGCTCGATGGCGCCCGCGACCACAAGACGGGCGAGGTGACGGCGCAACGTGCTCTCGGGCATGCCGTGGAGCCGTTCAGAGAGCACGCGATTGGACGGGAATATCACTGCCGGGCTGCGCCGGGGCAGGCGGTCCTCGGGGTAGAAGCTCAGGAGGACGCGCAGCACCGCGAGCTGCGCGGGCTTGAGCCCGAACGCCTCGCGCGCTTCGGCGAGCTGATCCAAAAGGTCCCACTTGCGCGGGCCTTCGTCTGCGACGCGCGCAGGGGAGCCGTCGGCGCGCGGGCTGCGCGCCGTAGTGGTGCTGATGTGTCTCATAGGCCGTCATGGGGCCGAACGGGATCGCCCGACGAGGACGTCGGAGTTGACAGCTGTCAACTCATCCCGTAAGCCTTGGGTTGTCACACTCAGGGGCTCTTGGGCCTTTATTGGAGGCCTTCGGGATTAAGTTCTCGGAGGCTTTCCTCTTTATCGGGCCCTCTCCTCCTCTTTCTCAGGTTGCGGGAGCGCTGGCGCGCTATTCGCCGCGTGCCTCTTGGAAGCGGCGGTGAATCTCCTTGATGTTGTCAACGAGCCAGCGATCGAATCCGTCGGCCGGGTTGAGTCGGAGCGTCATGCCCTCGGACCCCTCTCGCACGATGCCGAGCGACGCGCCGTCCACGCCCGACAAGGACCGCGGTGCGGGGGAGGGGGGTCTAGGCGCGTCAAGCGCGGCCATCGCCGCCTCGAAGCGCGCGTCCGAGCCCTCAACGCTCCCTAGTTCGTGCGCCCAGGCCTTGAGCGCGGCAGCGTCGGGCGGGCGGGCCGCCAGCCGCTGCGCCAGTGCCTGCCAGCGATTTCGCCCCACTGCGGGGGCGGGGCCGATCGCCTCGATCAGCCGCTCGGGCACCGCGCCGGCCACCGCGAGCATCCGGCTGATCGCAGTCTTGTCGATGTGCAGCGTGTCGCAGATCACGCGGCGCTCGAACCCCATTTCGCGCATCTGGCGCGCAAAGTTGACCTTCTCGATGAAGGTGAGGTCGCGCCGGGCGGCGTTCTCCTGGCCCTGAACCACGATCAACTCGCGGTCGGGCATGTCGCGTACCATGGCGCGCACTGGGCGGCGCAGCTCCTTGAGCGCCGCGATTCGGCGCCGGCCGTAGATCGCCTCGTAGCGCCCCTCGTGGTTGGGCGAGTGGCGCACCAGCACAGGCACCTGCTGGCCGTACTCGCGGATCGACTCCACCAGCGCGCGGTGCGCCTCCGCCTCCTCGCCGAGCCGGTCGTGCAGTCCCCCGTGGTCGATCATGTCGGCGGGAATTTCGACCACGGCGTTGGCGCGCAGGCCGGCGATCGACTGGCCCACTGCGCCCACGGCGCCGGTGCGCCGGCGGGGCAGGGGAGGGGAGGCACCCGAAGGGGCGGCGGAGGCGTCCGAGGCGGTGGGGGAGGGCGTCCCGGTGAGGCCGGCGAGGAGGTTCTTGCGCGCCATCAGCGCCCCCAGGCCCGCTGGATCAGCCCCTCGATCTCGCCGTTGACCGCGTCGAGGCTCTCGCGCGCGCGCTCATAGGTGGAGCGGGTGAAGGCGGTGCGCTCGACCTCGTAGAGCGTCTGCTTGGTGATGCCGGCGTCCGAGATGGCGGTGGATTTCAGCACTGCGTTGTTGAGCACGTGCGCGCCAAACATCGAGCGCATGAACCCCACCATCTGGTTCTGTGGTCCGTCGCCCGGCTCGTAGCGGGTCACAAGGTAGCGCATCCAATCGTAGCTCATGTCGCCCCCGGCCTCGGCCACGACGCCCAGCAGGTTCGAGGTCATCAGGAGGAACTGGCACATCGACATCACGTCGAGCATCTGCGGATGCACGGTGACGAGGATCGCGGTCGCGGCCGAGAGCGCGGCCATCGACAGGAACCCGAGCTGCGGAGGGCAGTCGATCACCACGACGTCGTAGTCAGCCTCAACCTGTGCGAGCGCCGAGCCGATGCGTGTGAAGAAGGGCTCGCCGTCCTTGGCGGTGAGCGCGCGCGGCGTCTCGTGCTCGAACTCCATCAGGTCGAGGTTGCCCGGCACGATGTCGAGCCCGGCGAAGTAGGTGGGCTGAATCACCTCCGTGATCGGCACTGGCTCGTCGTAGCGGATCGCGTCGTGCAGCGTGCCGCCGTCGAGGAGGTCGAACTCCGGCTGAAAGCCGTGGAGTGCCGAAAGCGAGGCCTGCGGGTCGAGATCCACCGCAAGCACCCGATAGCCGTCGAGCGCGGCCTTGTGGGCAAGGTGCGCGGCGGTGGTGGTCTTGGCCGAGCCGCCCTTGAAGTTGATGGTGCAGATGACCTGCAGGTGGTCGCCGGGGCGCCGGCCGGGCAGGTAGGTACCGGCCGTCTTGGCACCGGCCTCGAGCACGCCTCGAAGCTCGCGGATCTCGGCGGCCGAGTAATAGCGCCGCCCGCCACCGCGGATCTCAGGGTTGGGCCCGCGGCCCTCGAGGTGTATCTTGCGCAGGTAGGCGTCCTTGACGCCTAGGAGGGCCGCCACCTCGCCGGAGGTGAAGCGCCTGAGCTGCTTTCGAGAGCTGGGCGGGAAGAGCTGCTCGCGGTGCGCCTGGAGACGGTCCGACAAGAGCCGCGCATGGCGGCCCACGAGCTGGTCGATCCGGGCGTCGTCCCCGAGCGGGTCCAGGCTGCCGTCCATCGTCTCTCCGGCGTCAGTGTGGTTACGCATGATCGCGTCTCGGTCGCACTTCGCCGTATTGATGGCCAGCGTCGGAGATTCGCGCAAACGGATTCTTGCAGTGCGTGACCCTTGCGGTACGCCCTTCAGTCGGCGCCAGGGTCGTGTCCATCAATGAAGTGTATTTTTGAGTGTGGTCCCGGGCCATCGGAACAGGGTCGCCCGCCAGGCGCCGCTTGCCGGCGTCGAGGAACTCCTTGGACCAGCCGTAGCACGTCGAGGTCGCGATCCCCTCGCGCCTGCAGAGCTCGGCGTGGCTCGCCTCGCCACGCAGGCCCTCCGTAAGCGTCCGGGCTCCCTGCACTGCCGGAGGCGGGGCTACGGGGAGATGATGTCCATTAGGAGATGATGGACACTATCGGGACCTCGGGGTGGGTGGACGACGCAAGCGCAGGGTGTGGTCGGACGCCGAGAAGCGGATGATCTGCGTGCAGGCACGGCTGCCCGGCATCTCCGTGAGCCAGGTCGCGCGGCGCTACGACGTCAACGCCAACCTAGTGTTCAGCTGGCTGAGGAACCCGCGCTTCGCGCCCGACGAGGCGGCCGTGGAGGAGCACGTGGGGTTCCTTCCGGTCGAGATTGTCGATGCCGGTGTGGAGCCAGATCGCGAGCCCGTCGAGGCGGATGCGCCGGCGCCTGCGGGCCGGATCGAGCTGGAGCTCGCGGGCGGTCACCGGCTTCAGGTCGTGGGGCCCTACGATCCGGAGGCGCTGGCGCGGCTGATCCGCGGGCTGTCGGGCCCGTGATCCCGGTCCCTGTGGGCACGCGGGTCTGGCTCGCGGCGGGGGTGACCGACATGCGCCGCGGCTTCGCCTCGCTGGCGGCGCAGATCGAGAAGACCCTCGAGCTCGACCCCTATGCCGGGCACCTCTTCATCTTCCGGGGCAGACGCGGCGACCTGATCAAGGTGATCTGGTTCGACGGGCAGGGCTCGTGCCTGTTCTCCAAGAGGCTGGAGCGGGGCCGCTTCGCCTGGCCCTCGGCGAGCGAGGGCAAGGTGGCGCTGACCGCGGCGCAGACGGCGATGCTGCTCGAGGGCCTGGACTGGAGGACCCCGGCCCGCCCATGGCGGCCGCTGAAGGCAGGATAATATCGTCCTGCCAGCCGGTTGGGGATCCCCAACCGGCACCTCGCCATGCTATCATCGGCCATGCTCGACGAGGCCGTGCCGCTGCCCGAGGACCCTGGCGATCTGAAGGCCCTCGCACGGCTCCTGATCGCCGAGGTGAAGGCCCAGGCGCTGCTGATCGAGAAGCTGCGCCATCAGCTCGCGGGCCACCGGGCACACCGGTTCGGCCCCTCGGGCGAGAGCGCCGACCAGCTCCAGCTGGCGCTCGAGGCGAGCGAGGTGGCGGCCGGCGCCATCATGGGCCGGCTGCGGCTCCCCGAGGAGGACGAGGACGAGGAGGCGCGCCGTCCGAAGCGCCGACCGATCCCCGACCACGTCCCGCGCATGGAGGTCGAGATCGCGCCGGCCGAGGAGGCCTGCGCTCGCTGCGGGGGCCGCCTCCGACGCCTGGGCGAGGACGTGACCGAGGAGCTCGAGTACGTGCCGGGGCGCTTCGTCGTGAACCGCATCACCCGACCGCGCCTCGCCTGCTCGGGCTGCGAGCGCTTCGTGCAGGCGCCGCTTCCCTCACGGCCCATCGAACGCGGTCGCCCGGGGCCGGGGCTGCTGGCCCACGTCCTCGTCTCGAAGTTCGGCAACCATCTTCCCCTGTACCGCCAGAGCACGATCTACGCCCGCGACGGGCTCGACCTGGACCGCTCCACCCTCGCGGACTGGGTCGGGCGATCGACGGCGCTGCTGGAGCCGCTCGCGGCCGCCATCGGGCGGCACGCCCTCGGCGGCGAGGCGCTGTTCGCCGACGACACCCCCGTGGCCATGCTCGCCCCCGGCCGCGGCAGGACCACCACGGCGCGGATGTGGGTCTACGTGCGCGACGAGCGGCCCTGGGGCGGGCCGGCGCCGCCCGCGGCCTGGTACCAGTTCTCCCCCGATCGCCGGGGCGAGCACCCGCAGCGCCACCTGAAGACCTTCGCCGGCTGGATGCACGCGGACGACTACGCGGGCTTCAGGGAGCTGTACCGGAAGGACGCCGTCCGTGAGGTCGCCTGCCTGGCCCACGTCCGGCGCAAGTTCGTCGACGTCCACCGCTCGCAAGGCTCCGCGATCGCCGAGGAAGCGATCCGGCGCATCGCCGAGCTCTACGCGGTCGAGAAGGCGGCGCGCGGCCGGCCGCCCGAGGAGAGGGCGCGCCTGCGCCAGGCCGACGCCCGTCCCGTCCTCGACGACCTCGAGGCCTGGCTCGCCGCTCAGCTGCCCGCCCTGTCGGGCAAGACCCCGCTCGCGGCCGCCATCCGCCACGCCCTCGTGCGCCTGCCCAAGCTCAGGCCCTACCTCGAGCACGGCACCCTGGAGGCGGAGAACAACGCAGCCGAGCGCGCCATGAGGCCGATCGCCCTCGGGCGGAAGAACTACCTCTTCGTGGGCTCGCAGGCCGGCGGCCGCGCCGCCGCGGTGGCCTACACCCTGATCGAGACCGCCAAGCTGAACGGCGCCGACCCCGAGGCCTGGCTCGCCGACACCCTGGCCCGCATCCCGGACCACAAGATCACCCGCCTCGACGAACTCATGCCCTGGAACCACCCCTCAGCGCGGTGACGCCGGACGCATACGGCCCTCCAGCACGACGCGGACCTTCTCCTCGGCGGAGAACCGGCGGCGGGTGGCCCGCCGGATGTCCTTCAGCGCGGCCCGGGCCGAGGCCTTCTTCGTCTGTCCGGATGTCTGCCTCATCTTCGCTCCTTGCAGCTACGATGAACCAGACATCCTCCCTTCAGGAAAAGCCCCGGTCTGTCTCATAGGCGCTGACGGGGGAGAGGTTTCCACGGGGGTCAGCGGGGCGGCCTCCGGGCCGCTGACCCGATGATGAGCACTCCCCCGGTGCGAGCCGACTCCGGCGCTGCCGCCGTCGAGGCCCGGACGACCTCCGCGGGGACCGCGGCGGCTACTCGACGATGGCTTGGTAGACCAGCGCCCGCAGCTTGCGGTGATCGTCGAGCTCGACGTCGCCGAACTGGCTGAAGTAGGTCACGACGAGGTCCTCCTCCGGGTCCACCCAGTAGGTCGTGTGGTAGGCGCCCCCCCAGCGGAACTCGCCGTCGTTCCCGGGCGTGCCGATGGCGCCCTGATCGAGCGCGACCTGGAAGCCGTAGCTGAAGCCGGCGCCGGGTTCGTACTCGATGCCCCCGGTCTGATCCGTCGTCATCTGCTGGACGGACATCGGCGCGAGGATGCGCTCGCCCGATGGTGCTGTGCCGCCCCGGCGGAGCATCTCGAGGAAGGTGGCGTAGTCGTGCGCCGTCGACAGCAGCCCTGCGCCGCCGGAGAGGGTGACGCCGGGGCCCTCGCCTGCGACGTAGTCTCCCTGGTCCCACATCGCGCCGGCATCGGCCGCGGGCGCCAACTCTCCTTCGGGTGAGAGGTCATAGACGACGGCCAGCCTGTCGGCCTCCTCCGCGGGCAGGAAGAAGTGGGTGTCCTCCATGCCCAGGGGGCCGAAGAAGCGCTCCTCGAGGAAGACGTCGAGCGGCTGGCCGGAGGCCACCTCGATCAGGGCGCCGAGGATGTCGGTGTTGGAGCCGTAGAGCCATTCGGTGCCCGGCTGCGCCACCATCGGCAGATCGGCCATGCGGCGCACGATCTCGCGGATCGGCTCGTCCTCGCTGGCGAAGTACCAGCCGTCGATCCCGGCCTCGGCCCAGGCCTCGCTCGTGAGCGGGTTGATCCACGCGCCGTAGGGGATGCCCGAGGTGTGGGTCAGCAGGTCGCGGATCGTGATCGGGCGCTCGGCGGGCACGATGTCGACGCCGCCCGTCTCGTTGTCCACCGCGACGGTCGTCTCCATCCATTCGGGCATGTGGCGGCCGACGGGATCGTCCACGAGCAGGAGGCCCTCCTCCTGAAGAGCCATGATCCCCGTGCTGACGATGGCCTTGGTCTGCGAGGCGATCCGGAAGATGTCGTCCGTCTCCATCGGATCCTGGGCCTCGAGGTCCCGGTAGCCGAAGCTCTCGTGATAGGGGACCTGGCCCTCCTTCGCGATCAGGACGACGAGGCCCGCGACCTGGCCCTCGTCCACGTAGGCCTGCATGGCGTCGGTGAGGCGCTCGAGGCGCTCACTCGACATGCCGACCTCCTCGGGGGCGACGTCGTCCCAATGATCCGCCCATGCGGCGGGCGCCCCCGCGACGCAAAGCGTCGTCGCAATCGCGGGGGCGAGACCTGCCTTGTGCGCCATCATGTTCGTTCCTCCCATGCAGCGGTGATGTGGACGGATCGCTCGGTGACGAATGCCGTGACGCCGCTTGGAGGTGAGGGGGCGGCGCATGGGTCGCCCCGATCCTGCGCCCTCGCCGATCCCATGGCAACGGCGGTCGCACGGGTGGGCCTCACCAGGGGCGGGCGATCGGGAAGATCAGGAGGAGGTGAGTTCGGCCGAAGCGCGCGCCGGCCCCGCTGTCCCTTGGCCGGACTGGGAGCCGTGACCGCAGTTGGCGAAGGGCCTGGAACGGCCGACGAGGCGGCGAAGGTTTTCGGCGCCGCGTAGTTAGCGTCGCTTGACCGCCCCGGAGCCGGCCGTAGCGTGCCACCATCCGGTGCTCGTCCGTCTAAGGGATCACCCCATGGTTGCAGTACGCCCCGCCGCCCGCCGCTCGACGGCCTCCCCGCTCGCCGTCGCGGCCATCCTGGCAGCGGCCGTGGGCGTCCCTGGAGAGGCGCGGGCCCAGTGCGTGACCACCACCGTGGGCTTCAAGTGCATCGGCCTCGACCCGGACGGAATTGCCGTGGGGCGGTCGGGCATCATCGGCGAGGTCGAGCCGGGCGCGCGGGTCGAGGGCCGGGACGCCATCACCCTGGGCGAGCGCGTCACGGTGATCGTCGAGGGCGACGTCGAGGCGGGGGAAACCGGCGTCGCGGGCGGCGACCGGCTCACGGTGCTCAACGAGGGCCGCGTCGCAGGCGGCACGGCTGGCGTGCGGGCGGGGGACTCCCTCGTGCTGCGCAGCGCGCTCGGCGCGGCGGTGGAGGGGGGCGAGGTCGGGGTCGCGGCGGGGGAGGACCCCCAGATCGTCAACTCGGGCACGATCGGGGACATCCGGGGAGAGGGCTTCGTCACCGTCCGCAACGACGCGAGCGGCATGATCGGGGGCATCGGGTCGAACTTCGGCGTCACGCTCGACAATGCCGGATCGGTCACCGGCGGGATCTCGGCCGGCTTCGACACGACGATCCTCAACCGTGCCTCAGGCGTCCTGCGGGGCGGCGTCTCGTCCGGCCCCGGGATCAACACGATCGAGAACCACGGGCTTTGGGACGGCGACGTCTACGCCACGCAGGGCCTGGGCGTCACGAACGCCGGGACGTTCATCGGCTCGGTGATCGCGGCGGACGAAGGACCCGGCGTGATCAACTCCGGCTTGTTCCGGGGTGCGGTCGTCGGTGTGGGCAACGGGGCGGGCGGCTTGGTAAACATCGGCGAGGCGATCTCCGACGGCGATCTGGTGGTGGGGCGGACGGGCGCGTTCCTGACGAACTCCGGCAGCGTCGTCGCGGGGGGCAGCGCGGTGAGGGCCACGGACAACCTGGCATCGGCCTCCGTCACGAACGACGGCTCGATCACCGCGTCCGACGATGGGGTGATCGGCGGGATCGCAAGCCGCATCGACGACACCGGCTCCATCGTCGCGGGATCGAGGGGGTTCGATCTCGGGGCTGAGGCTCGGATCGCGAACGGCCAGCTCGAGAACCGCGACGCCGTGATCCACGGCGACCTCGACGGCGTGCGGGTGGGCGAGGATGGCCGGATCGAGAACTTCGGCCTCATCGAGGGTGCCACGAGTGCCGCGGTCCGTGCGGGCTCGGGGCTCGACCTGCTCAGCGAGGGTCCCATCCGGGGCGGCTCCGACGGGGTCGTCGTCGAGGGCGACGTGAGCGCCTTCATGCGAGAGGGCGGCAGCGTCGAGGCGCCGGGCGTGGCGATCCGGGGCACTGGAGCCGTCAGGGTTTCCCTTGGGATCGGCGGGACGGTGACGGGCGGCGAGGCCGGCATCGTCGGCGGCGACAGGTCGAGCCTGGGCACCTCCGAGTTCCGGAGCGAGGTGTCGCCGCAGGGGGACACCGTGCGCTTCGGGCGGGGCGCCTCGATCTTCGGCGACGGCGGCATCTTCAGCACCGGGTCGGGGGACGCCGTCTCGGTGATCGACGGGACCGTCGCCGCGGTGGACCCGGAGGGCTTCATCTCGGCCGCGCGCGGCGCGGCCGTGCGCGCTCGGGGGCCGGAGCCGGGGACCGGGCCGGCGGGGGCGATCACCGTCCGCGCCGACGAGGGCAACACGGCCGCCCGGACCGTCGTCGCCCGGGCGGGGACCGTCGCGGGAGCCTCCGGCACGGCCGTCGACCTCGGCGCGGGCGACGATGCCGTGATCGGCCGCGTCAGGGGCCTGTTCGAGGGCGACGTGCTCCTCGGGACGGGCGACGACGCCGTGGCTCCGGAGGCGACCGGGGGGCGGATCGAGGGCAGGCTGCGGCTCGGCCCCGGCGACGACGAGCTGACGCTGGCCTCCGGCACCGCGATCACGGGCGACACGCTGTTCGGCACAGGCGACGACGTGCTGCGCTACGAGCGCTCGATGCTCAAGACGGTGGCGGACAGCTTCGACCTCTTCGACGGGCGCGCGGGCTTCGATGAGGCGGTCTTCGCAGGCTTTGGCCTGGGCGACCTCGCGGCCACTCCCGTGCCGGGGGGCTTCGAGCTGCTGTTCGAGGACGGGCCCTCGCGCCTCGCGGCCACGCTCACGGGCTTCGAGCGCGTGCGGCTCGACGACGTGGTGCTGAGCTTCCCCGCCGCGCCGGCCCCGGCGCCGCTGCCCGCGGCGCTGCCCCTGCTGGCCGCGGCCCTGGGCGGGCTGGCCGCGCTGCACCGTCGGGCCCGCGGCCCTGATCCCCTCCCGACCGCCTGATCCGACCCCACGACCGCTTGCCTGGGCGAGCCCTGCGCGCCCGGGCGACCTTCGGCCCACATTCCCAACCACGGAGACCCCCACCCCATGCGGCTTCCCCGATCCTCCGCCAGACGCGTGCTCGCGGCCCTCGTGCTCGCGCCGTCCACGGCCTTCGCCGTGCCGGTGACGCTCGACTTCCAAGGCGGCACCGAGGTCGACCCCGACCCCACGGCGTTCGCCGACGAGCTCTACCTCGAGGAGGGCTTCGCGATCCGCGCCGACGGCGTCTACGCCACCCGCGAGGAGCAGGCCGAGGTCTACGGCTTCAGTCCGCCCTAGGGCCTCGAGGCGGCGCTGCCCAACTTCGCCTCGACCTCCGCCACAGGCATCGAGCTCGAGGTCTACGACTACACCATCACGCGCGCCGACGGCGGGCCGTTCGCCCTCGACGCCTTGCGCAGCGACGCGGCAGACCTCAACTCGATCGCCTACACCTACGAGCTCGAGGACGGCCGCACGCTGAGCGAGCGCATCTACGGCGAGGTCGTCTTCTACCGGTTCCTCGGCACGCGGGCGGACGGCTCCACCGTCGCCACGGTGTCCGACGCGGACCTCGCCGCGGGCCTCGGCCTGTCCGGCATCGTGCGGCTCGACATCGACTGGACCGAGGGGCCGAGCGGTTTCCGGGCCGAGTGCGACCCGCGCAACCTGCGCGCCCGCGACCCCGCGCTCGCGGCGCTCGGGGCGCCGGAGGCATGCGGGCTGGACGTCCCCACCGCGCCCGGCGTCGCGCGCATCACGGCCTTCCAGGATTTGGAGGATTTCCTCAACTTCTCCAACCGGGACCGCGCCGCCCGCGTCCAAGCCATCGAGCTCACCGTCCCACCCGCGCCGGTCCCGGCGCCCGCCTCGCTGCCGCTGCTGGCGGGGGCGCTCGGCGCCGCGGCCTGGATCGGGCGCCGCCGACCGCGCTGAGCGGGGCCCCGGCCTCGGCCGCCTGCGGACCCCGGGCGTCGTGCCCGGGTCGCGGACGGGCGGCACCCCGAGCAGGGAAGGATGACCGCGACGCCCCAGCCGCGGCGCGGATGACGGCCATGCCTGCCGTGGAGGGCGGCCGATGCTACGACCGCGCTCTCCGGGGGCCGGGCCGACGAGGACGGCAAGCTGCCGCCCCACGCGCCACGAGGTGCCGACGGAGCTGTCCACCGCTCCGGTTCGCTGGTCCATGACCGGCTGCGAGGTCGCGGGGGGGCGGTGGATCGCCCCCTGCACGAGGCGGGGGATGAGTGGACCGACCCCGCCGCCGCGCCGTCACGCGGCGGTGCTGGCCCTGCGCCCCGCGATGTGGTCGAGGAAGTTGCGCAGCTCCCGCGTGCGCCGCGCGAGGTCCAGCACCTCCTCGTCGAGGCCGAGCCGGGCCGCGAGGCCGCGGCGGCCGGGCGCGCGATCGAGCGCCTCGAGCCATCCCGCCCGAGCCTCGAGGGCCGCTTCGTCCGCGACCACGCCCTGCCGGACGAGTTCGTCCGACTGCCGCCGGAGCGCGTCGGCGATCTCCCCCAGGGCCAGCTCGGGATGGTACTGCACGCCCCAGAACGTACGGTTCGCGTGACGGATGGCCGCCTCCCCCGGTGTGCCCTCCACGCGTGCGAGCACCACGGCACCCGGCAGCGGCCGGTCCACCACTGCTGAATGCATCGCTGGCGCGTCCCAGGCCGCGGGGCGCCCCCGCAGGACCGGATGGCCGCGCCCCGCGCGCATCGCGGCGATCCCGCGCGCGAAGCCCGCCTCCATGCTGCTGGTCCAAGAGGATCGCCGTCCAGTCGCTTCGAACGACCGCGGCGATGTTGATTGCACTGCAATCATCCGGTATGCGTCAGGGCTGATGACGGAGGGTGGCATGGCCAGCATCACGATCCGCAACCTCGACGACGGTTTGAAGCAACGCCTGCGCCTGCGCGCCGCGGAGCACGGACGGTCCATGGAGGAGGAGGTGCGCGACATCCTCCGTCGAGCGGTCGGACGCTCGGCGGTCCCGGCCAACCTCGGTGAGACGATCCACCGGCGCTTCGCTGCGCTGGGCGGCGTCGAGCTCGACCTGCCGCCGCGCGAGGCGATGCCCGACCCGCCGCGCTTCGACTGAGCGAAGCCCTCCGTGATCGTGATCGACACCAACGTGGTCTCGGAGCTGATGCGGCCGGCCCCCGACCCGAGGGTGATCGGCTGGTTCGGCCGTCAGGATGGCGCGCGTCTCCACCTCAGCGCGGTGAGCGAGGCCGAGCTGCGCCGGGGCGTCGCGATCATGCCGGGTGGCCGCCGGCGGGACGACCTGCAGGCGGCGATCGACGCGATGGTCGCGGAGGATTTCGCGGACCGGGTGCTGCCCTTCGACGGCGCGGCGGCGGTGGCGTTTGCCGCCATCTTCGCCGAGCGTCGGGCGGCGGGGCGGCCGATCGGGTTCCCCGACTGCCAGATCGCCGCCACGGCGCGCGCCTGCGGAGCGGCGGTGGCGACGCGGAACGGGGACGACTTCGCAGGCTGCGGGATCGAGGTAATCGACCCCTGGGCCGAGGAGGCCGGTGCGTGAGCGGGATGGACAAGCGCGGCCTCTCCGAGCGCGACATCTGCACCAAGTACATCACGCCGGCCCTGCGGGAGGCGGGATGGGACGAGATGGAGCAGATCCGCGAGGAGGTCGGCTTCACCAAGGGCCGGATCGTCGTCCGAGGCAGGCTCGTCAGCCGAGGCAGGGCCAAGCGCGCCGACTACGTCCTCTCCCACAAGCCCAACGTCCCGATCGCGGTGATCGAGGCCAAGGACAACGCCCACGCCATCGGCGACGGGATGCAGCAGGCGCTCGACTACGCCGAGACGCTCGGCGTGCCGTTCGCGGTCTCCACGAACGGCGACGGCTTCGTGTTCCACGACCGGACCGGCGCCAGCGATCCGCGCGAGGCGACGCTGGCCCTCGACGCCTTTCCGCCGCCGGCGGAGCTGTGGGCGCGCTACCGTGCCTGGAAGGGTCTCGACGACGACGCGGAGCGGACCGTCCTGCAGGACTACTACGACGACGGCGGCAAGGCCCCGCGCTACTACCAGGTCGGCGCGATCAACGCCGCGACCGAGGCCATCGCCAAGGGGCAGGATCGCATCCTCCTCGTCATGGCGACGGGCACGGGCAAGACCTACACCGCGTTCCAGATCATCTGGCGGCTGTGGAAGGCGGGCCGCAAGACGCGCATCCTGTTCCTCGCCGACCGCAACGTTCTGATCGACCAGACCATGGTGAACGACTTCCGCCCGTTCGGCGGCGCGATGGCCAAGCTCTCGACCAAGGCCAAGACCATCGAGCGTCGGGATGGAAGCACCGAGGAGCTGACGATCGCGCTCGATCGGAAGCGCCGCATCGACACCGCCTACGAGGTGTATCTGGGCCTCTACCAGGCCATCACCGGACCAGAGGAGCGACAGAAGCTCTACCGGGAGTTCTCGCCGGACTTCTTCGACCTGATCGTCATCGACGAGTGCCACCGCGGCAGCGCGGCGGAGGACTCGGCCTGGCGCGAGATCCTCGACCACTTCGCGCCCGCCACCCAGATCGGGCTGACGGCCACGCCGAAGGAGACGGAGTACGCCTCCAACATCGAGTACTTCGGCGAGCCGGTGTACTCCTACTCGCTCAAGGAGGGCATCCGCGACGGCTTCCTGGCCCCCTACAAGGTGGTCAAGGTTCATGTGGACCGCGACGTGGAGGGCTATCGGCCCGAGACGGGGCAGCGCGATCGGGGTGGGAACGAGGTCGAGGACCGCCTCTACAACGCCAAGGATTTCGACCGGACGCTGGTGATCGACGACCGCACGACGCTGGTCGCGCGCAAGATCACGCAGTTCCTGCGCGAGAGCGGCGACCGCTACGCCAAGACGATCGTGTTCTGCGTCGACCAGGAGCACGCCGCGCGCATGCGCCAGGCGCTGGTCAACGAGAACGCCGACCTCGTGGCCGAGAACCCACGCTATGTCATGCGCATCACCGGCAGCGACGCCGAGGGCCAGGCGCAGCTCGACAACTTCATCGACCCCGAATCCCGCTGGCCGGTGATCGTCACCACGTCGCGGCTGCTCTCCACCGGCGTGGACGCGCAGACCTGCCGCCTGATCGTGCTCGACCGCGAGGTGGGCTCGATGACCGAGTTCAAGCAGATCGTCGGGCGCGGGACGCGCGTTCATGAGGATACGGGCAAGTACTACTTCACGCTGATCGACTTCCGCGGCTCGACCAGCCACTTCGCCGATCCCGACTTCGACGGCGAACCGGTCCAGATCCACGCCCCGGGCCCCGATGAGCCGATCGTTCCCCCGGAGCCGAATGGCAGCGAGGGGGATGACGGTGAAGTTGGAGACGGCGAGGACGATGGAGACGGCACGTCCCCGATCGATCCGATCGGCGGCCCGGCCGGGCCCAAGGGCGCGGGGCTGCAGAAGAAGGTCTACGTCGACGGGGTGGGGGCCACCATCGTGGCCGAGCGGGTCGAATACCTCGATGAGCACGGCAAGCTCGTCACGGAATCCCTGCGCGACTTCACCAAGCGCGCCCTGCGCCGTCGCTTCGCCAGCCTCGACGACTTCCTGCGGCGCTGGAACGCCGCCGAGCGCAAGCAGGCCGTCCTGGAGGAGCTGGCGGCCGAGGGCCTGCCGCTCGACCCCATCGTCGAGGAGCTGGGCCGCGACCTCGACCCCTTCGACCGGCCTTGTTGCACGAAGCCTGCCCGGGATTCACATTGCCGGTCCAGCGGCATAGCTGGGCGTCATGTCCAAGCCTGCCCCGACGCGCTACCGCACCCTGAACTGGTCCGCCTACAACGCGTCGCTGCGTGAGCGTGGATCGCTGACCGTCTGGTTCGACCCTTCGACGCCCTGGCACGCGGCGCCATCGGGCAAGCGCGGCGGCCAGCCGGTCTACAGCGACGCCGCGATCCAGGCTTGCCTGACGATCAAGGTGCTGTTCGGCCTGCCGCTTCGCCAGACGACCGGCTTCGTCGCGAGCCTTCTGAAGTTCGCGGGGCTCGACTGGCCGGTGCCGGACTTCTCGACGCTCTGCCGACGGCAGAAGACCTTGGCCGTTCAGCTGCCCTACCGGGGCAGCGGCGGCCCGCTGCACCTGCTCGTGGACAGCACGGGCATCAAGGTCCGAGGCGAGGGGGAATGGCACGCGCGCAAGCATGGCGGGGCGCGCAGACGGATCTGGCGAAAGGTCCACCTCGCCGTCGACGAGGTGACACTCGAGGTCCGCGCGGTCGAGATCACCGGCAGCGGCGTCGGCGATGGGCCTGTGCTACCGGACCTGCTCGGCCAGATCCCAGCAAACGAGCCAATCGTCTCGGTCACCGCCGACGGCGCCTACGACACCCGCGGCTGCCGCGACGCCATCGCGAACCGCGGCGCGGACGCTGTCATCCCGCCCCGGCGAAATGCCAAGCCTTGGGAGAAGGACAGCCCCGGCGTAGAAGCGAGGAACGAGGCTCTGCGCGCCATCAAGCGCCTCGGCCGCACGATCTGGCGCCGATGGAGCGGATACCACCGCCGAAGCCGCGCCGAGACCAAGATGAACTGCATGAAGCTCCTCGGGCAAAAGCTCATGGCCCGCGACTTCGACCGCCAGACCGCCGAACTCCAAGTCCGCATCGCCATCCTCAACCGCTATACCGCGCTCGGCATCCCCGTCACACGACCCGTCGGCTGACCGCCGCGGGGAAAGGGGAAGCTCGGCCTTCAGGCGTTCCGTGCAACAGAGCCCCTCGGGCATGCCTGATACGCCCGTGAACTGATATCACTCATACGCGAGCCAGTTTGGGTTGGTGGCCTGTCGAGCACCCTACCGGATCGTCCGCACCTCCACCCCCACCGCCTCGGCGTAGAGCGCCCAGTCCCGGTCGGCGGTGACCGCGGGCAAGCGGAGTCGGGCGGCCAGCGCGAGGCAGGCGTGGTCGCCGTGACTGAGCGTGCGGCGCGGCGAGGGCAGGGCGCGCCGCACGGGCTCGGTGACGGCGCGCAGCAGCCCCGCGGCGCGGGCGTCGGCCTCGGCGAACGGGATCACCGAGAAGGGGAAGGGGGCGAGCACGCCGTTGAGTTCCTCGGGCGGCAGGCCGCCTCGGATGAGCCTCGCCACCATCTCGGCAAGGTTCACCGCGGAGATGGCAGCGTCCTCGAGCGCGTCCGCGGCGGCGTCGGCCCCCTCCTCCTCGTCGAGGAAGGCGAGCACCACGGAGGCGTCGACGACGCAGGCGGGCACCGGGCGGCCTAGTGAGGGTCGTCTTCGGGGGCGGGCGAGGCTGTCGGAGGGACATCGTCCCCACCATCGCCCTTCGCGGCACCCGGCCCCTCAGTGCCCGTGCCGACCGCGGTGTCCTCCTCGGCCGCCTCTGAGCGGCGCTCCTCGATCAGGGCGTCGACCATACCCTGTCCCGCCGGCACGAAGCGGCGGAAGCGCGTACGAGCGTCCATGAGCCGCTGTCGCACGGAGCTGACGCGCACGGCGTCGCCCTCCAGGGTGAGCACCACCTGGCCCGTGCCCGAGAGCCCCAGCGCCCTGCGGAAGGGAGCAGGCAGCACCAGGCGGCCATTCTCACCCACGGTGACCCTGACCGCTTTCTCTGTCATCGTCTGCCCTCATGCCCCACTTGACGGATGGGGCAGGCTACGAGGCAATGCTATCCGAGGCAAGGCTGTGCACGGATCGTTCGACGGCCCGATGGACCAGGCCTGCCCCACAAGCGCTGCGGAACCGTCCATGCCCCTTATGAATAACAGGTGGTTGTCGGAGGCTCCCGACCCGGCGGCCTCAGAGCGTGTTTGGCGAGGCGGTAGGCCGGGTTTGGCGCTGAGCCGGGCGGGGTGGCTCGCGCGTTTATGCCGACATGAGAGCACCATATCCGAGCAGCCTGACCGACGCGCAATGGGCGCAGGTCCGACACCACCTTCCCGAACTGGCCGGCGGCCGCCGCAGGCGCTGGCCGCCTCGGCTCGTCATCGACGCCATGCTCTACCTCGTGCGCACGGGATGCCAGTGGCGCCAGCTCCCGCGCGACTTCCCGCCCTGGCAGACGGTCTACTACCATCACCGGCGGTGGGATGGGCGGGGGCTCCTGCACCGGCTCCATGAGGCGCTCCGCAGGGCCGTTCGCCTCCGGCGCGGCCGGCAGCCCGACGCCTCGGCCGGGATCATGGACAGCCAAAGCGTGCGCACGACCCGGGCGGGCGGCGTGCGGGGCTACGACGGCGGCAAGGGCGTGCAGGGGCGCAAGCGGCACCTCCTGGTCGACACCGAGGGGCTCATGCTGTCGCAGGACGTGAGCGCCGCCCACGTCTCCGACCAGGCCGGAGCGCGGCGCCTGCTCTCGGGGCTGCGTCCGCTCCAGCCCCGCCTGGAGCTGATCTGGGCCGATGGCGCGTATGCAGGGCATCCTCTGTCATCGTGGGCTGCCGAACGAGGTATCCGGATCGAGGTCGTCCGGCGCGCCGAGGGTCAGCAAGGCTTCGCCGTCCAGCCACGCCGCTGGGTCGTCGAGCGCACCTTCGCCTGGCTCGGCCGCTCGCGCCGGCTCGCCAAGGACTACGAGCGCCGGCTCCAGTCAGCCGAGGCCTTCATCAAGCTCTCCATGATCCACCTCATGCTGCGCAGGCTCGCCTGACACGAACATCTCGCCAAACACGCTCTTAGGCGACGAGCTGTGGGCGCGCCACCTGGAGCCGCCCACCGACGAGCATGGGATCGCCCGTCACTACACCCTGGCGGCGGACGACCTCGCCGCGGTTGCGGACAAGCGCGGCGACGCCAATCGGCTCGGCTACGCGCTTGTGCTCCTTTACCTGCGCTTCCCTGGGCGCGTTCTCGAGGATTGAGCAACCTGACGTCTGGAATTTCAGCGGCGCCGTGATCACGCATCCTGGCATTCCCACTTGATGTAGGCCTTGGTGTCGGCGGCCCATTTGTCGTCGATCTCGACCAGCACGGCGCTGACGAGGCGCTCGAGCGAGGCCTCGTTCGGGAACACCTTGACCTTGCTCGTTCGGCGCTTGAGCTCCTGCTGCACGGCGCGTTCCATCGGGTTCGAGGTGCGCAGTCGGCGGCGGTGGTGCTCGGGCAGGGAGAGGACGGCCAGGCCCTCTGGCACATTCTCCTCCAGCCATGAGGCGAGTTTCGGGGCGGTGTCCCGGTAATCCGCGACCAGCTCCGCCAGGGCGGTTTCTGCCTTGGCCGTGGAACCGGCGTTCCAAACCTCGCGCAGCTCGGCCCCGATGCGCTTGCGAACTGCGATGTTTGGCGCGTGATGGATGGCGTTTTGGGCCAGGTGGAACTGGCAGCGCTGCCACGTCGCGCCGCCGAGCACGGCCCTGCGCGCGGCGCGTAGCCCGGCGTGGTCGTCGGAGACGACATACTCGACGCCACGCAGGCCACGGGCCTGGAGGCTCTCCAGGAAGGCCCGCCAGTGCACCTCCGCCTCCGACAGCGCGACCGAGACGCCGAGTGCTCGGCGGCGCTCGTCAGGGCCGATGCCGATGGCCGAGAGCACGGCGGCGTCACGAACCACCCCGCCGTGCCGCATCTTCTCGTAGCGGGCATCGAGGACAATTCCGATGAAGGTTGGGTTGTTGACGGGGGCGTGGATGATGGCGGTGACGATGCTCGCCACGTCCGCATGTAGCAGCGACGGCGCCGAAGACGACGCATCGGACGCCAGCGGTGGCGCGTCCATGGGCGAGGGGTCGAGCACCGATGGACCGTCCTCGACGTCCGCGAACGAGACCGAGTCGACCGATCCGACCAACTCGACCAACCCGACGTCCCCCTCGGGGACCAGCACGCAGGGAGACGATGGGTCCGGTAGCGACGAGACGGGCAACACGGACGACCTCGGTGAGAAGGTCGAGCTGCGCGTCGACAACTTCTCCATTCCGCCGGTGGAGACCTCCTACAACTGCTGGGACTTCTCGTTCTCCCTCGACCAGCTCGGCCACATCACCGCGTTCGACGCCGTCATCGACAACGCCGCCCACGTGCACCACTTCGTCGTGACGATGACCGAGAACCCCTCGGGGTCCCCCGATGGGTACTCGTGCTTCGACCTCGAAGGCGACATGGTCTGGGCCTGGGCGCCCGGAGAGACCCGTTTCGAGCTCCCGCCCGAGGCAGGCTTCTTGGTCGGCGACAGCCCCGGTGGCAAGGTCACGCTTCGGCTGCAGGTCCACTACAACAACCCGTTGGGCGTCTCTGGGCAGACGGACAACAGCGGCTTCGACTTCTACGTCACCGAGAACCTGCGGCCCAACAACGCCGGCACGCTGGTGTTTGGAGACATCCAAGGTATCGAGATTCCTCCGGGCGAGCCCGCCCACGAGCACGTCATGACCTGCAGAGGCGAGGTGACCGCCTCGCAGTTCCCCGAGCCGCTCCACGTCTTCGGAACGTCGATGCACGCCCACGACCTGGGCAGCGTGCTCTACAGCGAAGTCTGGCGCGACGAAGAGATGATCCTCGAGATGAACCGGGACGACCCGTTCGACTTCGAGAACCAGAACATGAAGGCGATCGACTTCGAGCTCATGCCCGGCGACGAGATTCGCAACCACTGCTTCTACGACTCCACGGGCCGCGACGGCACCACCTTCGGGGGCCCCGGCACGATGGACGAGATGTGCTGGAACACGATCGCCTACTACCCGAAGATCCCCAGCGGATTCGACTACTGCTCGAGCTTCGATTGACCCCAGGGTCGCGGCGTCCGAGGCGTGCGTGTGTCTCCTCGCCTCTGCGCGAGGCGGGCGTCGTGTCGAGCTACGCGTTTGGCTGCTAGGTTCGCACCATGGCGTACGAACCTGTCCGCGCTCCCCGAGGCAAAGACCTGACCTGCAAAGGGTGGCAGCAGGAGGCCGCCCTTCGCATGTTGATGAACAACCTCGATCCCGAGGTTGCCGAGCGTCCCGAGGACCTCGTGGTCTACGGCGGGACGGGCAAGGCCGCGCGAACCTGGCAGGACTACCACCGGATCGTGGCCTCGCTCCGCGACCTCGGCGACGACGAGACGCTGCTCGTTCAGAGCGGTCGCGCGGCGGGCATCTTCAAGACGCACGAGGACGCGCCTCGCGTACTGATCGCCAACTCCAACCTGGTCGGCAACTGGGCCAACTGGGACGAGTTCCACCGGCTCGAGAAGATGGGCCTGACGATGTACGGTCAGATGACGGCGGGAAGCTGGATCTACATCGGCACGCAGGGGATTCTGCAGGGCACCTACGAGACCTTCGCTGCGTGTGCGCGCACCCACTTCGGGGGATCGCTCGAGGGCAGGTTCGTTCTGACCGGCGGGCTCGGAGGCATGGGGGGCGCGCAGCCGCTCGCTGCGCTCATGGCCGGCGCCGCGGTGCTCTGTGTCGAGGTCGACCCCGCCCGGATCCAGCGTCGCGTCGATCATGGCTACCTCATGACGTCGACCGACGACCTCGATGAGGCGCTTCGACTCATCGATGAGGCGGTCGCGAAGAAGGAGGCGCTGAGCGTCGGCCTGCTGGGCAACTGTGCGCAGGTGCTTCCCGAGCTCGTCCGGCGCGGACGCGTTCCCCACGTGGTCACCGATCAGACCAGCGCCCACGACGAGCTCCACGGGTACATCCCCGACGGCCTGTCCCTGTCCGAGGCCGACGCGCTGCGCCGCGACGACCCCAAGGACTACGTCCGCCGCAGCGTCGAGGCGATGGGCAAACACGTCGCAGCCATGCGGGCGATGCAGGATGCCGGCGCGATCGCCTTCGACTACGGCAACAACATTCGCGCACAGGCCGTAAAGGCTGGCGTCGAGGACGCCTTCGAGATCAAGGGCTTCATTCCCGAGTACATCCGTCCGCTGTTCTGCGAGGGGCAGGGCCCCTTCCGCTGGGCAGCCCTCTCGGGCAACCCCGCCGACATCGCCGTGACCGACGCCGAGCTGCTGAAGCTCTTCCCCGAGAATCGCTCCTTGCATCGGTGGATCGAGCTGGCACAGAAGCACGTGAAGTTCCAGGGGCTGCCCTGCCGGATCTGCTGGCTCGGGTACGACGAACGCGACAAGGCCGGTCTTCTGTTCAACGACTTGGTCGCCTCCGGCAGGGTCGAAGGCCCGATTGTCATCGGTCGAGACCACCTCGACTGCGGCTCGGTTGCGTCGCCCAACCGGGAGACCGAGTCGATGAAGGACGGGTCCGACGCGATCGCGGACTGGCCGATCCTCAACGCGCTGATCAACACCGCCGCCGGCGCGACGTGGGTGTCCTTCCATCACGGGGGCGGCGTCGGCATGGGATACTCGCTGCACGCGGGGATGGTCGTCGTCGCAGACGGCTCCCAGGGCGCAGCCCGGCGGCTCGCGCGGGTACTTCGCAGCGACCCCGGGATGGGCGTCGTTCGTCACGTGGATGCGGGCTACGACGAGGCGCTCGCCTTCGCCAAGGAGCACGGCGTACGCGTACCGGGTCGAACCGAGAACGAAGGGGTGGGCTGAATGGGACTGCTCCTCCATCGTGCTGCCGCCGTTGTGACGCTGTCCGGACCCGCGGGTCCGCGCGGCGGCGCAGCCATGTCCGAGCTGGGGATCATCGGGGGCGGCAGCGTCGCCATCAACGACGAGGGCACGATCGCCTGGGTCGGCCCGGCCGACGACGTCCCCGGCCCGCTGCGGCGCGGAGAGGTGATCGACTGCTCCGGCGAAACGCTGATGCCGGCGCTGGTCGACGCGCACACCCACCTGGTGTGGGCGGGCGATCGCAAGGACGAGCTGGAGCTGCGCCTTCAGGGCGCGGACTATGAGGAGATCTTCGCCGCAGGTGGCGGGATCCTCAACTCGGTCCGGCAGACGCGGGCCGCCAGCGAAGATGAACTCTATCTGCAGTCTCTCGCACGCATCGCGAGAATGCGCCGGACCGGCACGACCACGTTCGAGATCAAGAGCGGCTACGGGCTCGACCTCGACACCGAGATCAAGCAGCTGCGCGTCATCCGGCGGCTGCAGGATGAAGGCGGATTCCGCGTGACCGCCACGTGCATGGCCGCCCACGCCGTTCCGGAGGAAGCCCGGGGCAGCGATGCGAAGCGGGCGGCGTTCGTCGCCAAGGTGATCGACGAGATTCTCCCCGCCGTCGCGGCCGAGGGCCTCGCCGACTCCTGTGACGTCTTCTGCGATCGCGGTGCGTTCACGCCCGAGGAGTCGCGTGCCATCTTGAGCAAGGCGCTGGAGCTGGACTTGGAGCTTCGCGTTCATGCCAACGAGTTCGGTCACACCGGTGGTGCGAAGCTCGCGGCCGAGCTCGGTGCTGCCTCCGCGGACCACTTGCTCGTGCTCGATGCTCAGGAGCGAGCGGCTCTGCGCGAGGCGGGCGTCGTTGCGACGCTGCTGCCTGGCACGTCGCTCGTCCTGGGCAAGCCCTACGCCGATGGTCGCGCGCTCGTCGAAGACGGCGTCCCCGTGGCGGTCGCCACCGACTGCAACCCCGGCTCGTGCGCGCTGGAGAACCTCGCCATGGTCCTGGGCCTGGCCTGCTACGGGAACCGGCTCACGCCCGCCGAGGCCATCTGCGCCGCCACCCACAACGCGGCCGCATCGATGGGCCTCGATGGGCAGGTCGGGTCACTGCGGACGGGGCGACAGGCCGACATCCTCCGACTGGCGACCTCGGACTATCGAGACCTCATCTACCACGCCGGCTCCCCGCTCATCACGGGGGTCTACCAGGCAGGCACCCGGATCCACGGGTCTCACTCGTAGTAGGCTGCGAGACAGATGGGTTCTGGTCTCGAAGAGCTTGGCATCATCGACGATAGCGATGAGCCCGCGGCCACCGTGGAGCCGCAGGCTGACGCCCCCTCGCCTCGACCCGAGGCCGCGCCGAGCGAGGAGCTGACCGCCGAGCTCGAGCGGCAGCTCCGTCAGGTCTCGCTGTTCGAGGGGCTGCTCCCCGTGCACCTGCGACGCATCGCCTCGCTCGCGCACGAGGTGAAGCTGCAGCGGGGGGAGGCCGTCTTCCGGCACGGGGACGCGGGCGACGGCCTCTATCTCATCGTGGAGGGCAGCATCCGAATCTCTCGGAGCATGTCGGGAATGGGGGAGGAGGCGCTGGCCGTGCTCGCGCCCGGCATGTACTTCGGCGAGATGTCCATCGTCGACGACGACAATCCTCGCTCGGCCGATGCCATCGCCAACGAGGCCGCACGGCTCCTCATGCTCCCCAAGGACGATCTGCGCGATCTGATGTTCGTCGACCGCGAGCTGGCGTATGAGCTGCTCTGGCGGTTCGTTCGAACCCTGAGCCTTCGGCTTCGGGAGTCGAATGATCGCCTGCTGATGCTCACGGCCAGCTCGAAGTTCTAGCAGGGCTCACGGCCAGCTCGAAAGTCCAGCAGGGCTACATCGACAGGCGTGTCTCGAGCTTGCCGAACGCGTCGCGGCAGGCCTCGCGTACCGGCATCGAGTAGTTGGAGCCCTCGAACTTGTCGGTCCAGGCGAGGTTCTGCAGCGCTTTGACGTGCTTGGCTTCGCCGACCTTCGCGAGGCCGGTGCACGAATTGGCGCGCACGTAGCCGTCGTCGGAGAGCAGGCCCTGCTCGAACACCGGCACGGCGTCCTTGCACTGCTTCTCCACCAAGATGGCCACGTAGGTCGAGTTGTCTGCGTACGTCGAGGACGCGGCGAGGTAGTCCTCGCACGATCCGGACGCCTTCTTGCTCTTTTGTAGCCCCAGCAGGTGCCCGAGGACCATGCTCTCGACGCTGGGCTCCATGTCTCCGCCCCCGGTCGTCTGCGTCAGGAAGGCCTTCTCCAGGCGCTCGTCCATCGGTCGGACGCCCGGGGATCCCGACTTCGGCACGAACTCGCTGAAATACACGTCCCACTTCTCGCAGTCTGCGAGCGCGAGCGCCATCGACTCGGTCATCTGCTGCGTGACACCGATGTCCTTGGCACCCTCGCTGTACTCGGTCCAAGCCGCATCGCACTGCATGCTGCCGGCGTTCTCCACGAAGACCTGCTGGTAGCCCTCGCACCAGTCCCGCTTCGGTGGAGCCTCCGCGGTGCCCTTGCCCTTGCACTCGGTCTTGAGCTTGTCGAGGTCCTTCTTCGCGATCGTTGCCTCGAGCTCCTTCTTGTCCGCTGCTTCGGCGGCTGCGGCGTCGTCGGATTTCTTCTTCTGAACGAAGTGCGAGATGATCGTGCACCCCGTCTGGGTGAAGCATGTGGCGACGAGGAACGTGGCGATGATGTGCTTGTGCATGGCGTGGTCTCCTGCGACCGGTCCCTCGGAGACATGTTTCCGAGCGGCCAGTTGCCCGATCAGACGGCCCCGGTCTCGGCGAGTTGCGACCCGATTGCGCCTCGCAGAGCCTTTTTTCACCGCGCGTGGGGTCGATGACCCGGATAGGGAAGTGCTCCTGACGGGGGGGTTCCAGATCGGGTAGCGGGAGCACACGGCCCCATTCCCTCGGGGCGCAAGCGCGCGCGTGCAGGAGCTTCCAGCCCGAGGCAAGCGCCGTCGCACGGCGGCCAAGTGGCCGTTCTGCACGACGCAGTCGCGGGTCTATACTCGAGCGGTGAACGCTCCCGAACCCGCGAACGAAGCGCTGCGGCTCGCAACGCTGCACGGGTTCGAAGTGCTCGACACCCCTGCCGAGCCTGGATTCGATCGGATCACGCGCCTGGCCGAGCATCTCTTCGGCTGCCCGATCGTTCTGGTGAGCTTGGTGGACGCTCAGCGGCAGTGGTTCAAGTCTGAAGTCGGGCTCGACGTCCACCAGACCCCCCGCGAGATCGCCTTTTGTGCTCACGCCATCTTGAACTCGGAGATCCTCGAGGTGCCCGACGCGTCGCTGGATCCTCGGTTCTTCGACAATCCCCTCGTTCGCGGCGAACCGAGGGTTCGGTTCTACGCCGGCGCTCCGCTCGAGGTCGATCCGGGTGTACGGCTCGGCACTCTGTGCCTGATCGATCGCGTCCCCCGAACCTTGTCCAGCGAGGAGCGGCAGCTGCTGGGCTCGCTGGCGGCAACCGTCGTCGAGCTGCTGCAGGGGCGGCGAAGCTCGGCGACCCTCGTCTCGGCTTGCAGGCTCCTGGAGGAGGAGAACGCGGACATCCAGGCCATGGGAGCAGCGCTGCGGCGCGATGTCTCGTCACAGCTGATGCGCATCGAGGCGATGTTGGGACTGTTCAAGGATGGACATGCCCACGAGATTGGGGAGCTGGGCCGAGAGGAGCTGACGCTGATGCAGAGCCTCGCCGGACGGGCAAACCTGGCATCGCGGGGCCTTCACGACCTCATGCGGCTCAGGCCGGCGGTTCCGGCCGAGCGTCGAGAGGTGGATGCTCGGGGCCTGATCACCGGGTGCGGCGACTCGCTCAGGAGCATCTATCCCCAGGGGTCCACGTGCGTCGAGCTCGACGATCTCGTTGTTCTGACCCACGAGGGGTACATCCGCCAGATCTTCTCCTACCTGCTCGACCACGCATTTCGCCGCGGTGCGCACCTCGTCGTCGTCCGCGGCGGTCACGACCACGGACGCTGGACGGTCACGATCGCTGACGACGGGCCGGGGATTCCGCCTGAGGAGGCCGCAAGCGCGTTCGAACCGGTCTCCAGCCTGGGACAGGACGGTGCGTGGGGAGGGATGGGCCTGGCGGCGTCCAGGCGTCTCGCGCGGATGCTCGGGGGACGGCTCGTGTTCGAGCCGGAGCACATTGGCGGGGCGGTGTTCCGCCTCGAGCTGCCGCAACCCCCGATTTGAAGCCGTCGCGGGGGGCTCGAACCAACGAAGAAGAGGCGGCCGGAGTTCCGGACCGCCTCTTTCGGTTGAAGCGCGTGCGCAGTGCTTCAGGCCATCTTGCCCGAAACGATGAGCGCGACGACGAGGGTGAAGATGACCAGCGACTCGATGAACGCCAGCGAAAGAAGGAGCGGGGTGAACACCTTGTCGGCGGAGCCGGGGTTGCGGCAGATGCCGTCGAGTGCTGCGGATGCGGCACGGCCTTGGCCGAGACCACCACCGACTGCGGCAATGGCAACGCCAAAGCACATGCAAACGGCGAAAACAGCGTCGTTGGGACCACCGCCTGCGGCCGGCGCAGCGAGAGCCACGGCGGGAGCAAGGAACGCGGCGGCGAAGGCGGAGAGCGTCGCAATGCGGTTCTTCATGATGTCTCTTCTTTTCTGAGCAGCTCGAATGCGGAGCTGGAGATCTAGTGGCCCTCGCCGTGCGAAACCGCGAGGCCGATGTAAATGATGGTGAGCAGGGTGAAGACGAGGGTCTGGACGATCGCGACCAACACCCCGAGCAGCAGGAACGGCACCGGAAGCAGGAGTGCGACCAGGCCCGCGATCGCGCCGACGACCTTGTGGTCGGCGACGATGTTGCCGAGCAACCGCAGCGCCAGGGAGACCGGGCGGGCGATGTGGCTGGCGAGCTCGATCGGGAGAAACAGCGGGGCCATCAGGGGAAGGCCGCCAATATTCGGACCGAGGAACTCTCCGAGGAAGTGACGAGGATTTCGCATCACGCCCACGCCGACGTAGATGCAGAAGACGATGAGCGAGAGCGCCAGGTTCGTCTTGAGCGTGTCGGTGGGGGGCAGGAACCCAGGGATGAGACCCTGAATGTTGCTGCAGAAGATGAACAGCGCCAACGTGCCGGTGATGTGGAGATAACGCTTCGCGTTTTCCTCGCCCATCACGTCGACGGAGAACTTGTACACCGCGCCGACGAAGCCATCCATCATGGAGGCCAGGTTGAACTTGCGGGGGGGCACCACGCCGCCGGTGGCGTCCGAGAGGCTGCCGCGGTAGCGGAAGGTGGCCACGAAGATGATCGCGCACGCGATCAGAGCTCCGAACACGTGGATCAGCGTGAAGTGGCTCGCCCCAAAAATGAGGAACGGCTCCGTCCGCGCGAGACTGGGCTCGAGCGCTGCCTCGAGGGAGTGCCAGAACGGCAGAATCGAGTACCAGGTGTCGTGGTCGCCCATGGCCGGAAGGTCCCCGCGGCAGAGCGCCGCATCGGGTCGGCGGGCATGTACCAAACCCTCACCGTGTGTGCAAGGCGGCGAAGACCGTCTAGGCCCCGGTTTGATGCCGAATTTCGGCTGAAACGGCGGTTCAGGATCGAGGTCCCTCACGTCTCGCGGCCCGCTCGAAACGGGCGGTGAGCCGCAAACCGCGTAGGCCCCCGGGATCGTTCGAGAGATCGATGGTGTCCCGGAGGGCGGCTCCCCCGCGGGATCGCCTCCCTCCGGGGTGTGGGCGATCTCAGGTCGAGGCCCGGTGCTCGCGCAAGGCGGCGGTGGACCCTGCGACCAGGGACACCAGGGCGCCGACGGCCACGCCCTGCGGGCTGACCGGCAGGTAGAACATCACGATCGCCAAGGCCCCCAGGATGAGGGGCCACTTGAGCAGCATCGCGATCGGCAGGCTCCACTTGGAACCGCGGTGTTCGTCGGGGCTCTCGAACATCCGCTGGAGCGAGCGCCCCAGCAGGAGGAAGTTGAGCGCGCCGAGTCCGGCTCCGCACAGGATCCCCAGCGCGGTTGAGAAATCCCACAGGACCCAGCCGGCGGCGAAGACCGGCACGGTGAGCGCCACGGTCCACTGCAGGATGCGCGAGAGCAGTCGGCTGCGGGCTTGGTCGTTCATGGGGAGTCCTGAGTCCGGTCGGTCTGTCGATCGGTACCGCCGGCCGCCTCGGCCGCTCGGCCGCCTCGGCCGCCTCGGCCTTCTCTTGGGCGTCCTGCTCGCGGAGCTGCTTGGTGTACTTGCGCGCGGTCCGGACGATCGCCCGCCCCGCCGTCGCCACGCCGAGCATCATGCCGATGACCGAGGTCCATGGCGCCCAATGGGTGACGTTCTTCTCGAGCCACATGCCGGCTGCCGCCCCGATGACGACCGAAACCGCGATTTCGATGCCGAGTGAGGAGGCATCCATGTAGCGGTACCAGACCGCCGGCTTGGGCGGCTGCTTGGGCGGGTCGTCGCTCACCGCCTGGGAGCATGGCACCGCCGCGTCCCGGCGACAAACCGAGCTCGACTCAGCCCTTCTTTTTCTTCTTCTTCTTGCCCTTCTTCTTTTTCTTCTTCTTGCCCTTCGACGGGGCTGCGTCGTCGGGGCTGGGTTCCGGGACGGGCTTGGGCGTGGCGTCGGGCGCCGGGCTGGGCTTGGGCGTGGTGTCGGGGGTCGGGCTGGGCTTGGGTGCGTCGGGCTTGGGCGGTGGCGCTGGCTCCGGTTCAACCTTGGGCCGCTTGCTGCTCGGGGGCTCCCCATCCGCGAGTCTCGCGGCGACGGTCTGGCCGCCGACGCGGACCGACGCCACATCCCCGCGTACGCTGAGCGACTTGCAGTCGATCGCGGGCGCGTCCGCCGGTCGGACGTCGCCGAAGCTCGCCGGCAGCTCCTGTGTCCACAACGCCTTGCGATCCGTCAGCGACCATGCGGTCAGGGCCCGGCCCGAGGCGATGACGAGGGTGTCCCCGCTGCAGCCGACGCCCAGGGGAAAGCGGCCCATCGGGTAGCGCTTCGCCGGCGCCGTCGTGGAGGTCAGAGGAAGGGAGAAGGGGGTCCGTCCCTGGACTTCGACGGCGAAGGAGAGCCCCATGCTGCGCGTCGTCCCGGTGGTGGTGATCGTCGTACTGCCGCCGTCGTAGCGGGTGTGCAGATCGACCGTGCCCGACTTCGCGCGGCAGGAGCACCCCCTCAGCGCCTGAAACCCGTCCAGGGACGTGCTTTCTGCGCTGGCCGAATCCTCGCTGTCGTCGGGGGACGCGTCGACGTCCGCGGCAGCCTTGGCGTACGGCGTCTTCGCATCCGATCGGTGAGGCTGGACTTGCGAGGGGGCGGTGGCGATCGTGGGGGTGTTGGTGCTGACCACCTTCGTAGCGGTCTGCGCGGCGGTCTGCGTCGCCTTGGCGCTCTGCAGGTAGGTGATGATCCCTCCGATCGCTGGCGCGCCCAAAGTGAAGAGCATCATGAACAGCCACCATCCCCACCGAAACCGAGCCGCCGGCGCCGCATGATGCACCGTGACCGGCGCGTGGTTCTGCGGCCCGTAGGAGTTGACCACGGGCGCCTTGAGCTGCCGGCGTTCGGGTGGTGCGGATGGTCGCGCCGCCTGGTTGACGAACGTCGTCGAGCAGTGGTTGCACTGATAGTGGCCGCCGCCGCGCAGGGTAACGTCGGTCGACGAGCACTGAGGGCACTGGATCGCGATGAAGGGGCCGGCCACGGAAGGTCTCCATGGTAGCGCGACATCACCGGCGAGGCCCTGCGCGCACCCGGAGTGCGCTTCGAGGCCGAAAACGGCGCGGTCGGGGCTTGCTCAAGTTCGACCCTCGGGGGCCGATGGGAAGGGGTGGTGACAGGTTTGAGCACGTTCAAAGGGGCACCACGTCCCGCGACTCCGGATGGGACGGTCTGATGTCGGCCGCGCGCCCGTTCAGGATCGTTTCGCGCCGTCGCCGCGCGCGACCGCAGCGACGCAGGCCCGACGAGGAGCTCGGAATCCTTCGTCGCGAGGTCTCGCTGAGGTTTCGAGGCAAGGAGCTCGTCAACGCCAAGACCATCACCGAGTTCTGCGAAGAAGCGGACAGCGTCCCGGGACTCTCGGAGTCCGTCGAGCGAGTGCTTTCGTTCTTCGAGCAAGAGGCGAACGGGCGCTGGATCGAGGATACCGCCGTGTTCCGGCTCACCACCGTCGACCTTGCGACTCAGCTCAAGCGCACATGGCGAGAGTTCGAGCACCGCCGCTCGACGCTCCGTCAGTACCTCGACGGTGACGCCGACGCCGCCAAGAAGGACGAAGGCCCGTCGCTGCTGTTCAAGCTGCCCGAGCAGAGTCTGCAGTCGCTGTCGAGCTTCGAAACCATGCTCAGGGGCGTCGCCGGGGCGCTCGACGCGATCTGTCGCAACGTTCTGGACGCCGGGTTCACGGTCATCGGCTTCCGTGAGCAGTCGGCGTGGATCGGTGTCCGACCCGAGTCCGATGTCGTCCTCGCCCTTGCGAAGCAGGTTTTCAAGATCTTCTCTTGGCACCAGAAACAGTGCGATGACGTCCGTCGTCTGGAGGCGCATGCGTCGATCTCCTCCGAGTACGTCAAGGCGGCAAAGAGCCTGCGGTCGGCTCAAGAGCGCCACTTGGTCGTGCTGATCGACAAGTCTCTCGAGGACACCGCCGACCGCCTCTCCGAACCCCAACGCCAGGAGGCCGCCAAGATGGTCAAGGATTACGTCGAGACGCTCGGCGCCCTCATGGAGGCCGGAGCCGAGATCTCCATCCCGGTGACCCTGTCCCCCGAAGAGCGCGCGTCATGGCCCAGCGCCATCGCGGGCAGCCTCTCGGAGTGAAGGTCAGCGGGCGTGCATGGTCGGCTACCCCGCGACCACGGCAGCCATGGCGTCCTTCGCGGCTTCGATCGTCTGGTCGATGATCGCGTCGGTGTGTGCGATCGAGACGAAGCCGGACTCGAACTGGGAGGGGGCGAGGTAGACACCGCGCTCCAGCATGGCGGTGTGCCATCGGGTGAACTGACCCAGATCACTGCCCTTGGCATCTTCGTAGTTGCGCACTTCGCCGCTGCGGAAGAAGCCCGTGAACATGGACCCGACCCGGTTGCTGGTGAAGGGCAGACCGGCCGCGTCCGCGGCGTCGACGATGCCCTTGGCCAGGCGCTCGGTGGCGGCGTCGAGCTGGGCGTAGGGGGAGTCGCGCTGCAGGATCTCGAGCGTCGTCTTGCCCGCCGCGACCGCGATCGGGTTCCCGCTCAGCGTGCCTGCTTGGTAGACCGGTCCGAGCGGCGCGAGCTTCTCCATGATCTCTCGCTTGCCGCCGTAGGCAGCGCACGGCAGGCCTCCGCCGACGATCTTGCCCAGCGCGGTGAGGTCGGGGGTGACGCCGAACAGCTCTTGTGCGCCGCCCTTGGCCAGGCGGAAGCCGGTCATGACCTCGTCGAAGATCAACACGATGCCGCGTTCGGCGGTCAGCTCGCGCAGGCCCTCGAGGTAGCCGGGGCGCGGCGGCACGCATCCCATGTTGCCGCAGACCGGCTCGATGATGATCGCGGCGATCTCGTCGGGGTACTCCTCGACGATGGCCTTGACGGCGTCGAGGTCGTTGTGGGGGGCGAGCAGGGTCTGCTTGACGACGTCGGCAGGGACGCCGGCCGTCCCCGGGAGACCCAGCGTGGCGGCGCCCGATCCCGCAGCGACCAGCAGGAAGTCGGCGTGGCCGTGGTAGCCACCGTCCATTTTGATGATCTTGTCGCGGCCGGTGTAGCCGCGCGCGAGACGAAGAGCGCTCATCGTCGCTTCGGTTCCCGAGTTGACCATTCGCACCATGCCGCCCTGTAGGCTGGGCACCATCGAGCACACCAGCTCGGCGAACTCGACCTCGCCGGCCGACGCGGCACCGAAGCTCAGGCCGTCGCGGACCGCCTTCTGGACGGCGTCGATCACCTCGGGGTGGGCGTGGCCCAGGATCGCCGGACCCCACGTTCCGATGTAGTCGATGAGCGCGACGCCGTCCTCGGTGATGACGTGCGCGCCCTTGGCCTTGCGGACGAACGGTGGATCGCCGCCGACGGGACCGAAGGCGCGCACGGGGCTGTTCACCCCGCCGGGGATCACCCGCTGCGCTGCGGCCATCAGCTCGCGGCTGCGCTCACCGGCGCGGCCATCGACGTTCACTTCGGCTTTGGGCGTCTCAGAGGTGCTCATGGGCGCGCAGAGCCTAGCAGCCCGTGGTGAGGCCGCGGGCACCCAGACCGTCGCGCGGGCTGCGTGACGTCACATGGGCTAGAGCAGCGCGTACAGGGCGGTGCCGTTGGCCACCACGACCGCCGCGGCGAGGGCCGCCCAACTGACGCGTTGGAGGCGTTGAACGCGGGCTGGCGCCACGTCGGCGGTGGCGTCCCCGGCCAATGCCGCGCGGCGGGCACGGAGGCTGAGCAGGAAGCTCAGCCCCGCGACCCCCGCGAGGGAGAGCCCCACAGCCAGCATCATGACCGTGGCCTCGTATCGACCCAACCCGTTCACGGCGCTGGCGACCCGGCATTGCGCGGGATCGTCGGGATCGTACGCGATGGCGATGGCCTCGATCTCGGCACACTTGTTGGTCGCGCCGCCGCAGCCGCCGTGACTCGTCCCGTCCACGCGGATCACATACTGCGCGCCGAGCCGCGCGCTGCAGTCCGCCGAGCTCGACATCACGGTCGGACTGCTCGCGTCGAGGTGCCACGGCGCCGACAGAGCCCCGGCGGCGACCCAGACCAGCAGCGCGGCGCCGGCGATGCCGATCATCACCATGATCTGGGCTCGAGTACCGCCCCGGCCCTCGCCGAGCATGAAGCGGTCGAGTGTGGTCGGCTCGTCGATCATCGCGGCAGGGATAGCAGGACCGACTCGATCGCGTCCATCGTGGCGCTGGCGACGTCGGGGGCGCGGTACGAGCGCGAGGGCGCGACCGGTGGGGCGTCGATGAATCGGGCCAGGCGCTCAGCGGTCAGGGCGTCGAAGGAGCAGCCGTCGCCGAGCTGGGCCTCGAGGACCATCGCCGCGTTGAGCCGCTGTTCGTCGTCCTCGGGGCGATGGAGGGCGAGGATGGGGATGCCCAGCCCCACGCACTCCGAGATCAGCTGGCTTCCCGCGCTCGCGATCACGACCCGTGCCTCGGCGAGTCGCGCGATGAACCGTGCGCGACTCTGAGGCTCGTAGTCGATGCCCTCGATCTTCGGGTCTTCGGCCGCGAACACGATGGGGCGCTCGCCGTGCTCGACCAGCGCGTCCAAGACCGACGGCGCTCCGTCTCGGAAGTAGCAGAGCACCCGGCTGGGATCGGCGGCGCGATGCAGCCGTGGGTCGAGCGAAGGCCGCGCGACCACGGCCCTGGACGTGCGCGGTCGCAGCGGCACGAAGTTGACCGCGACGCACCGATCCGCACCGATGGATGACGCTGCTGCCTTGGCCGCCTCTCGGTACCAGGGCGCAGCGGCCAAGGTGCGCGGTCGCTGGCACTCGCTGAACACCAAGCCATGTCCGACCGCGATCGAGGGGATGCGCAGCGCGTGCGCGGCAAGCAGTCCCGGCAGGTCCCCGTCGGAGATCGTCAGCGTGGCGTGGTCTCGACGGCCCGCGGTGAGCGCGTCCCGAACGCGGCCGGCGAGAGCGAACGCAGCGCTGGCCGGCCGGGGCGGAAGGGACGCGACCTCGGTGCATGGGTACTCCGTCGAGAACAGCGGCGCTCCATCGGCTCCGACGAACGCGCGAAACGGGCGCTGTGCCGCGGTGAGTGCCCGCGCGATCGCGAGGCATCGCGTCGCGTGACCGCGGCCCCGGCCATGCACGTACAAGTGGATCACGGCCGCGCAGCCTACCACCGACGAGGCTTGCGGTTTGCCAGCGGGCAACCGACCATCGCCCTTCGAACTGCGAGTGTTTCCAACCCAGCAATCATATTTGGACGGTCTGCCCAGCGGGCTGGACTCCTTCCCCAGGTACCTCGCGAAAGCCTCGCTGCTCCGAACGGCGCTGAGCCTGCACGCGTTCTCCGAGGCGCAGATCGAAGCTTTGCCGGAGCGCCTGCGCCCGCTGGTCACGCAGACCCCGACGTCCAACCGCTGGATCTCCGAGGTGGAGTACACGGCGGTTTGTTTGGCGCTCGCCGACGCGCACTGCTGGTCGGACGCGGACTTCGGGTGGTTCTGGTACCAGCTCACCAAGTCCTTGATGGCGAGCGTGCTGTACTCGGGGCTGCTGGGCTTCCTCACCCCGAAGCTGCTGTTGCGGACCGCTGCGCTGCGCTGGGCCGCGTTCCACAAGGGGGTCGACCTGTCCTCGCGGCCCGCGCCAGGGGGCCTGTATCTCACCCTCACCTTCCCCGAAGGGCTGGTGCCGCCGATCTGTACCCAGGCCTACGCGTCGGTGTTCCAGGCGACGATCGACGTCTCCTCCGCCCGCGCCACCACCGAGATGGTGGAGGATCACCCGACCAAGGCCGTCTACCTGATGCTCGAGTCGGGCTGATACTCCTTCGAGGTCGCGCAGGACCCGTCACCGGAGGCCGGTTTGGCTCTCCGCAGTCGCGGGCACTATGCTGCGGGGTGGTGGGAGGCGAACCCAAGCCCAGGACGCGATCGCCGTACATCGTCTCGCCGCTGTACGACTGGGTGTTCTTCCTGGCTCCGCCGCTGGCGGCCCTGCTGTTGGGCTACGTCATCGACCTCGGCGACGTCGGCCGCGAGGTCTTCACCTGGTGGTCGCAGGACGTCACCGTCACGACGGTCATCCTCGGCGTGTTCATTCACGCCCACCTGGTCATCGTCTTGTGGCGCAGCCACGGCAACGCCGACGTCCGGCGCGCGTTCAAGGCGCGGTTCTTCATCGTCCCGCTGCTCTTGTTCGTGGGCATGAACCTTTCGCTTTGGGTCGCGATTTCCGCATCGGTGCTCGCGACGTTCTGGGACGTCTATCACTCGGGCGCGCAAACCTTCGGCTTTGGCCGCATCTATGAGGTCCGCGCGGGCAACGATCCGCTCAGCGGTCGTCGGCGCGACTTCCTGATCAACCAAGTGCTCTACGCCGGGCCCATCGTTGCCGGCGCCACGATGATCGACCACTTCGAGGACTTCCGAGAGTTCGAGACGCTCGAGGCCGCGCTCTTCACCCAGATCCCCACCCAGATGGAGTCCAACCAGGTCTACTTCACGTGGGCCATTCTCGGGGTGGGCGCCGTGCTCTTGCTCGACTACGTCTGGGCGGCGTGGCGCGCCCACCGGGCCGGCAAGGCGGTCCCGTGGCAGAAGGTGTTCCTGCTGAGCAGTACGGGCGTCGTCTCGATCTACTCGTGGGGGTTCAACCCGTGGGGCGAGGCGTTCTTGGTGATGAACGCGTTTCACGCTCTGCAGTACTTCGGCATCGTCTGGGCCACGGAGGGGCGAAACATGCAGCGCACGCTCCGGCTCTCGGACGTCCCGGCCGGGCGTCTGCTCACCTGGGTCGCCTTCGTCTTGGGCGCAGCCCTGTACGGGCTCGCCGTCGAGGCGTGGGGTGCGACGGCGTGGCGGTTCTGGACGTTCACCATCGTCGTGAGTCTGATGCACTTCTGGTATGACGGCTTCATCTGGTCGGTCCGAAAGACGACCACGACCTCGTAGAGGCGGGCGCTGATGAGCAACTCCGATGAGCCGGGCGCGGCGCCACGCAGCGTGTCGGCCGACGCGTCCGTCCTCGTGGTGGGCAACATCTTGGCGACGGTCGCGGACGTCATCACGCCGATCCTCATCCTGCGGCTCGCCGGGAAGGCCGAGGTCGCCAGCCTCTCGGGCCTGTTGCTGATCTACAACACGCTGGCCCTGCTGCTGCTGGCGGGCTTTCATCAGACGGTCACCTTCTTCCTGCCCGGACGCCCCATCCAGGAGCGGGCAGCGATCGCGCGCAAGGTCATCGGGCTGCTGCTCGGGCTGGCGCTGGTGGGCTCGGGGCTGTTGGTGCTCGTCGGCGTGTTCGGCACGCCGCTCATCGCCGCGGTCGCCTCCTTCGACGAAGCGCCGACCGACCTCTCGCCGCTGATGTTCCTGCTGCTGTTTCCGCTGGGAGACCTGCCGGCCCGCGTCCTCCCCAACCTGGCGGTCGTGGAGCGACGCCCGCACACCGCGGCGAGCTACGGCGTGTTTCGCTCGCTGACCGTCTCGCTCAGTACCGTGGTGCCGATCGTGCTCGGCTACTCGCCCGCGGTGGTGGCGATGAGCATGAGCGTGGTCGCCCTGGGGCAGCTGGTGTTCATTCGGGTGGTGCTGCAGCGGTGGTACGGCGGGGTCGAGCGGGTCGCCTCACCGGTGAGCACGGGCGAGCTGGTGCGATTCGGGCTCCCGCTGGGCGCGACCGACATGGTCTCCACCCTCAACGGTCGCCTCGATCAGCTGCTCATCCTGGGGAGCTTTCCCGCCTCGATGAACGCGGTGTATCGCGCGGGCGCCTACCAGATCCCGGTCGTGACGCGCGTGCCGTACCTGGTCGCCACCGCGCTCGCGCCGTCGCTGGTCGTGGCGTTTCGGGAGGGGCGGGCCCGGGATGCGATCGACGCGTGGAAGGAATCCATCAGCAAGGTGTCGTTGCTCGTCGTCCCGGTGACGCTGGTGTTCTTCGTCGGGGCCGAGGCCTTCATCGAGCTGATCGGAGGTCCCGAGTATCTCGACGCGGTGCCGGTCTTCCGCTGGTACACCCTGCTGTCGATCGTGCGGGTCGCGGCGTTCGGCACGGTGATCATCGCGGCGGGCAAGCCGAAGTACGTGCTGCACGCGGCGGTGCAGTCGTTCGCGTTCAACGTGGTGCTCAGCGTTCCGCTGCTGATGACCGTGGGCTTCGTCGGCCCTGCCATGGGCACTGCGCTCGCGTTCTTCCCGATCGCGGTCGTCTACACCTGGTACATCTCGAAGGCGTCGGGCATCCCGCTGCGGGACATCTTCCCGCTGCGGGACTATCTGCGGGTGGTGGCGGTGGCGGGCGTTGGCGCGGCCGCGGCGTGGGTGCTGGTGATCCAGACCGACCTCGGGCCATGGCTCGAGCTCCTCTCGGTGGCGGTCGTCGTGATGGGCAGCTTCGCCGTCCTGGGGACGCTGACACGCACGATCACGCCCGAGGACTGGACGTTCGCGACCGCACGGCTGCGTCGCCGGGCCGGCGCGGCGAGGTCATGAGTACTCGCCGCCAGGCCATCCACCCTGCCACTGCTCGACGACGGCCTGCCACTTGGCGCGCACGACGTCGATGTGGGCATTGGCCAGCGTCCACGCGCGTGGGGCGTAGGTGCGGCTGCTCAGCGAGCGCAAGAAGCCGGCGAACTCGCGGTCGAGGTAGTTGGGATCGGCGAAGGCCTGCTCGGCGTCGACGATGTAGACGTCCTGCGGGCGTCCCTCGTCCTTCATCAGGCCGACCTTGGTGACGAAGCACGGCAGGTCCATCGCGAGGGCTTCGTTGACGACGATGCTGTTGCCCTCGTACTTGCTCAAGTGCAGGAACGCGGCCGCTCTTCGCATGCGATCGGGGACCTCGCTGGGCTCGCAGGCCAACGGTTCGAGCTTCCAGTCGGGGAAGCGCCGGGTGAGCCCCGCGACCTCCGCTTCACCCTTGTGAGCTCCCCGCGCGTCGTGGAGGATCAACTTGGGGTCGGTGTCGCGACGCTGCCCATCGAAGCGGTCGAGGTCCACTTGGTGGTAGATGACGTGTTCGGCGCCGTTGCCGTGCAGGGCCTCGAAGGTGTTGGCGATCCACTGGGCGCAGGCCACCCAGGTTGTGTTCTCGCGCCTGGCAGCCTTGCTCTGGCGCTTGGCCATCTTGCGGCCGGTGCGGTTGCCCGTGATCGATGCCTTGACCGCGGCGACGCCGTGTTGGAACCCGACGACCGGGATGTCCTGGGGCCAGTCGGTCACCCAATGGTTGTCGCAGACGACCATTGGCTTCTCGCGCCGAACCTTGGCGACGTCGAGGTTGCCCGGAAACATGAACGACACCTCGTCGAAGATGAGCCGCAGGTTGCGAGCGAACGACTCCACGCCGCCGCGATAGGTCTCGGGATCGTTGGCTCCGTAGTGAACGACGCGGGCGGCGACCTTGCTCATGGTGTTGCAAAGGTGCGCGCCCAGGGCACAGGGTGCAAGTGCACGCGCGTGTCCTGTCTCAAGCCCACGACGGCCACCAGCGCTCGAGGTCGTCCCGACCGAGCAGCGCCTCGAGTCCCGCGTTGGCTTCGCGGTAGTGCCGTGAGAGGCGGTCTCGGGCCTGCTCGGACATCGGCGGATAGCGTCGCTGCGGTCGCGTCGCGTCGAGCAGACGATTGGCGTGTCGGGCCAGTGGGGAACTCCACAACCGCTCGCGCCAGGCCCCCGCGAGACCGCTGGTGCTCGGCTCCGGAAGCAGCCCGCGGTAGCTCTTTTGGACCAGCCATGGCAGGGAGCGGTTGACCCACAGCCTGGCGCGAAGATTCCGCGGCACGCGGGCCACGTTGTAGCGCTCGCGCTCCAAGGCCGCGGCGGGAGGCGTGCTCACGCCCAAAAACGCGCAGACCTCTCCCGAGGCGCGCTCGAGGTTGTCGGCGAACGCTTCGAACACCAGCACCTTGACCCGCGCCTCGCCCACCGCGTCCACGTAGCGCTCGATCTGCTCCCGGTAGTGACCGCGCTGCACGACCAGGGACGCCTCGTCCTGCGCGACCTCTTCGAACGAGCGGCTGCAGCGGCCGCGGGAGACGTCGTGCCAGTAGTGCGAGTAGGCGCGGGCGACGGGATCGCGCAGCAGCGCGATCACCTTGACCTCCGGGCACAGTCGCGCGATGCGGGCCGGCGCGACCGTGGATGCAAGGTAGCTGGTCGAGTCTTCCCCCCGAAGCTGCCCCGCGCGCGCCCCCTCGTAGAAGCGCGCGTACCATGCCGCGTAGGTGTCGAAGTCGGCCTCGAAGCTCCGCGAGCCACCGCCGGCCGGTGCGAAGTCGGGGTGCTGGACGGGATCGTCGATGTCGAAGAAGAAGATCTCCCGATCGGGGATGAAGACGTCGGGGTGCGCCCCCAGGATGCCGTGCAACGTGCTCGTGCCCGACTTTTGCGCGCCCACGATGATGAAGTGAGGCGGCGTGGGCAGCTCGGCGGCCATGCGCGGCGATTGTGCTCGTCCAGCCGCAGCGAGGCAACCGGGGGTGGTGTACTGTCTGCGCCGTCGTCATGCGGATTCTCGTCGTCGCAACCGACATCGTGCTGCCCGGGCGCCACGGTGGCGCCACCCACGTCCGGGAGCTGGTCGACCATCTCGGGCACCACGGCGAGACGCTCTTGCTCGCCTGTCGAGGGTCCTCGGGTCCGGGGATCGCCCCGGTGGGCCGCCCCATGCGGAGGTTCCCGGCCGCGCTGCGTCATGCCGACGCGCTGCAGACCTTCCTCGACGCGGGCACGGCGGTGGACGAGTTCGCACCCGACGTCATCTACGAGCGATGTACCTCCTACGGCGTGGGGGCGATGCTGAGTCGAGAGCGGGGAATCCCGCTGCTATCGATGGTCCTGGACCGCCGCTACAGCTGGCTGTCGCTGCTGCAGGCGCGCCGAATCGTCGCCACCGATCCCACGGCGGTCGTGCCCCGCGGCGTTCGGCACAAGGCGGTCAAGGTGAGCTGGGGGGCCAACGAGACCCGCTTCAACCCGCAGATCGACGGCTCCGCTGCCCGCCAACGCTACGGCCTGGGCGATGGCTTCGTCGTCGGTTACGCGGGCACGTTCCGGCCGTGGCACGGCGTGGACGTGCTGGTTCGCGCGATGGAATCGCTTCGGGACGACGGCATCCGCGTCCTGCTGATCGGCGATGGGCCCGGGCGGGCCGACATCGAGGCTCAGGTGGAACAGGCGGGGCTGCGAGACATCGTGGTGTTCACGGGCGCACTGGACTACGACGAGGTGCCCGAGGTGCTCGCGGCCGCCGATATCGCGGTCGCTCCGTTCGAGCCGCGGTTCCACAAGGGGAGCCGAGGCAGCGGCTTCGTGCTCGACCCGCTCAAGGTCTTCGAGTACCTCGCGCTGGGCAAGCCGACGATCACCGTGCGCGAGCCCAACATCGAGGCGTTGTTCCGGGATGGGGAGGACCTCCTGCTCACCACGCCAGGGTCCGCGCAGGAGCTGGCCGAGGCGATCCGCCGCTTTGCCCGCGACCGAGACTTTGCGGCCCAGACCGCCGCGCAGGGCCGCGAGAAGGTGCTCGCCAAGCACACCTGGGCATCGCATGCGCGGCAACTGGTCGGCTTGTTCGAAGAGATGCTCACCACCCCCTGAGGGGACCACTGGGTTCGTGGGGGACCTCCGCGATCGAGTAGACTGACCCGGCATGCTCCCGCTCGTGTTGGCTGCAGCGGCCGCGATGGCGGCCGAACGAGGCCCGCGCGTTCACATCGAGGTGGAGCGTGGACCTCGGGCGGTGGTGCTCATCGCGCGAGAAGCCCAGCGGGCCGAGCTCCGCGGCCTTCGGCCGGTGCGCGACGCGGGCGTGTGTACGGCCCCCTGTGACGTGACGATCGCCGTCGCGGAGCGTCCGGGATTCTTCGTGGCCGGATCCGGTGTCCTGCCTTCGACCACGTTCGACCTTCCCGCGACCTCGGACGTGACGGTCCGCGTGCGGGCGGGGCGGCGTCCTGCCTTCCTTGCGGGCTGGGTCCTCGCGGGTCTCGGGGCGCCGGTCCTGCTCGGCGGCGCCGCCACGATGACGCTCGCCGACGACGACCGCGACCTGCTGCGGACCGGGGCGATCGTTGCCGGCGTGGGCGTCTCGACGCTGCTGACCGGCGCCATCTTGGTGGCCACCGGTCGCACGCGGGTGCGGGTCGAAGCGGGCCGCTGAGGGGCCCGCTTGGTGCTCAGGTGTCCGGCTCGTCCTCGGCCGGTGGCTCTTCGGCCATCTCGGCGTCCAGAGCATCCGGCGCATCCGCCGCATCCGGAGCATCCGGAGCATCCGGAGCATCCGCCGCATCCAGAGCAACGACGTCATCGACTTCGTCGGGATCGACGATCCGGGCCACCGCTACGACCGTCTCGTCGGCGTCGGTGTGAATGATGCGGACCCCTTGGGTGTTGCGGCCCAGATCACTCACCCCGCTGACGGGGGTGCGGATGACCTTGCCGCCGTCGGTGACCAGCATGAGCTGGAAGTCGTCCTGCACCATCAGGTTGCTGACGACGGGTCCGTTGCGATCGGTGACTTTGATCGTGATGAGACCCTTGCCGGCCCGGCTCTGGCTGCGGTAGTCGCTCAGCGCGGTGCGCTTGCCGTAGCCGTTGGCGCAGACGGTGAGCATCTGCCACTGGTCGTCTTCGGCCGGGTCGTGGCTGTTCATGGCCACGACGGTGTCGCCCTTGCGCAGGGCCATGCCGCGGACACCGCGGGCGTTGCGACCCATGTGACGCAGATCATTCTCGTCGAAGCGAATGGCCATGCCACCGGCGCTGCTGAGCACCAGGTGTTGCTTGCCGTCGGTGAAGCGGATGGCGATCAGCTTGTCGCCTTCGTCGATGCTGACCGCGATCAGGCCGGTGGTGCGAATGTTGGCGAACTCGTTGATGCTCGTGCGCTTGACGTAGCCGCGCGCCGTCGCCGTGACGATGTTGTACTCATCGCTGATCGCATCCTCTTGGTAGGGGACCATCTCGAGCACCTGCTCGCCGTCCTTGAGGTCCAAGAAGTTGACCAGTGCTTTGCCGGGGCCGTCGCGACGGCCCTTGGGCAGCTCGAACACCCGCTTGCGGAACACGCGACCGGTGTCGGTGAACAACAGCACGAAGGCGTGCGCGGTGGCCTCGAAGATCACCGAGACGAAGTCGTCGTCGGTCCGGCCCTTGCCGCCCTTGACGCCCTTGCCGCCCCGCGCCTGGACCCGATACTCCTCGCTGGGCAGTCGCTTGATGTAGCCGTTGCGGGTCAGCATCACGACCATCGAGTCGTCGGCGACCAAGTCGATCGGCTCGATCTCGCCTTCGGCCTCGCACAGCTCGGTGCGTCGCGAACCCTTGGAGCCCGGAGAGCCGTCGCCAGACCCGATGCCCTCATCGTCGCCATACTCGTGGCGAATCATCAGGAGCTCGTCCCGAATGACCTTCATCAGCAGCTCTCGGCTTGCGAGGATGGCTTCGAGCCGGGCGATCTCTTCGCAGAGCTCGCGGTACTCGGCCTCGATCTTCTCGCGCTCGAGGCCGGTCAGACGCTGCAGGCGCATCTCGAGGATGGCCTTCGCCTGGCGTTCGTTGAGGTGATAGGCCTTGCCTCGCGCGGCCTCGACCTCTTCGGCGGGTCGGTCGCAGCGTTCGAGGAACGACGCAAAGCCCTCGAGCGGCTCACGGATGAGCTCGGCCTTGGCGACGTCGGGGTCGCGGGCGCCCCGAATGATCGCGATGACCCGGTCGATGGCGTCGACGGCAACCCCCAGGCCTTCGACGAGCTCGCGACGCTCCATCGCCTTGCGAAGATCGAAGCGCGTGCGCCGGGTGACGACCGTTCGCCGGTGGTCGACGAAGTGGACGAGGCAGTCCTTGAGGTTCAAGATCAGCGGGCGCCCACCGGCGATCGCGATCATGTTGACCCCGAAGGTGGTCTGCAGATCGCTCATCTTGTAGAGCCGGTTGAGCACCACCTGCCCCGCCGCGTCACGCTTGATCTGGATCCAGATCCGCATGCCGGTGCGGTCGCTGTAGTCTTGAATGTCGCTGATGCCCTCGATGCGCTTCTCGCGAACGAGGTTGGCGATGCGTTCGATGAGCCTGGTCTTGTTGACCTGGTAGGGGATCTCGGTGACCACGATCGACTCGCGGCCCTTCTTGTCCTCTTCGATCTCGCAGCGGGCCCGCACCGTGATGCTGCCCCGCCCGCTGGCGTAGGCGGACTGAATGCCGGCCTTGCCGATGATCTGCCCCCCGGTCGGGAAGTCGGGACCCTTGACGTATTCCATCAGCCCGCGGACGTCGATGTCCGGGTCGTCGATGAGCGCGATGCAGGCGTCGATCAGCTCGGTGAGGTTGTGCGGCGGAATGTTCGTCGCCATGCCGACGGCGATGCCGACCGCTCCGTTGAGCAGCAGGTTGGGCACCTTGGTCGGCAGGACGCTGGGCTCGAGCTCCTTCTCGTCGTAGTTCGGAGCCCAGTCGATCGTCTCCTTGTCGATGTCCGTGAGAAGCTCGGAGGCGAGCTTCTTCATGCGGACCTCGGTGTATCGCATGGCCGCGGCGGAGTCGCCGTCGACGCTGCCGAAGTTGCCCTGGCCGTCGACCAGCGGGTAGCGCATCGAGAAGTCCTGCGCGAGTCGGACCAGCGCGTCGTAGACCGCCGAGTCGCCGTGCGGGTGGTACTTGCCGATGACGTCACCCACGACGCGCGCCGACTTCTTGTACGGCTGCGTATGGGTGTTCCGCAGCATGTGCATCGCGTAGAGGATGCGGCGATGCACGGGTTTGAGGCCGTCGCGCACGTCCGGCAGTGCGCGCGAGATGATGACGCTCATGGCGTAGTCCAAGAAGGAGCTACGCATCTCGTCTTCGATATTCAGCGCGATCTTCTGGTCACCTGACATGCAGATTCCGAAGGCGCACTGTACCCGGTGCGGACCCTGGAGAGAACCCCGCTATCTGCCTCAATTCGGGCGAAAACGCAGGAACTGAGAGATCTCGCCGGATTGGCTACCCGGGCTTGCGATAGATATGGAAGAAGTTCTCTTCGAGCACGTCGGGGGCCCGCTCGAACACGAAGCCGGCGGCTTCGAACTCCGCTCGGAACTCCGCCGGGCTGGCGCGCACGTGCTCGAGCACCCAGTCCTCCGACGTGCCGTCTTCAGCGATGAAGTCGATCACGGCGAGGCGGCCGCCTGGTTTCAAGGCGTCCAATAGGCTGCCCAAGTAGGTCCGTGGGTATTCGACGTGGTGGAAGACGTCACACATGAAGATCAGGTCGACCGACCCGGGATCGAGATTCGCCGATCGCTGCTCCGCCTTCACGAACGTCACGTTCTGCGCGCCCGCCTTCTCGGCCTTCTTCTGCACGTGCGCGAGGAAGTAGTCCTGGACGTCGACCGCGAAGACCGTGCCGCGCTCGCCCACCGCGTCGGCGAGCGCGAGCGTGTACAGGCCGCTGCCCACGCCGACGTCGGCAACCGAGGTGCCGGACTCGATGGAGAGCTGCTTCAACACCGCCCGCTGGCGGTCGTGGACTTCCCGGCCCTTGCGTTCGAAGCGCTTCGCCCAGCCCGCTGCGCTCGCGCCTTCGTACTTGCGGTTGATTCGCACCGCGACGGGGTTGGGCGTCTCCTCGTCCGGCGACGAGGCGGGGGAGGGCTCGGGCGTCGCGACCGAGGAGGGCTCGTCGACCGGAGCGGCCGCGGTCGCTCCGGTCGCGTGGCTCGGCGCGACGGTTTGGCTCGGCGCGGCGGGTGATCCCGACGTGCACGCGGTGCACAGCAGCAGCAACAGGACGGCGGATCTCATCGCGCGCATCATAGAGCCGCCCGCCAGGGGAGCCGCCCGCCAGGGGAGCCGCCCGCCAGGGGAGCCGCCCGCCAGGGGAGCCGCACGCCAGCGGAGCCGCACGCCAGCGGGGTTACAGATCGGGTCATCGACCGCGACCCGATCTGGGAGGCCACGCTGCCCGCTCTGTGGCATGCGCACTTTCGCACGTCCTCAACATGCTGAAAATGCAGAAGAAAGTGGTTTCTGTGGGGCGTGGCTCCACTCGGTATGCGCCTTGGAAAGGGACTGGGCGTGCGACGTGCAAAACAGGCTGCGATGCTGCTGGCGATGGCGACTGCGGTCGGCTGGTCGGGCCCGGCATCGAGCGCCCAGGCGTCCCGGCCGGTGGTCCAGATCGCAGCACCGCAGCAGGTCACGCTCCCCACCCTCGTGGCGGCGAGCAGCGTCGTCCGCCCCGCCAGCGGTGAGTGGCGTTACGTGTCGACGCGGCGCTGAATCTCCGCGCGTCCCATCCTCACGACGACCGGCCGCCGGGCGGGTTTACGCAGGGCGCCCGGGTCGATATCCGAGGCTCGGAGTTCGAACCGCTCCGCCCCCGCACCATGAACCACGCCAAGCTCTTCCTCGCGCTCCTCCCCTTCGCCCTCGCCCTCGGAGCCTGTGACGAGGCGCCGCTCGATGATGCTCGATTGGCCGCAGCGCAGCTCGACAGCCGCGCCGCCGGCTCCTGCACCCCAGAGGCCTGTGGGGACTACATCCCGGCCAACAGCTGCCAGTGCGACGAGGCCTGCGTCGACTATGGGGACTGCTGCGACGACGTGGATGCGGTCTGCAATGACGAGCCGCCGACGGACGCTTGTCAGAGCAACGACGACTGTCCGGAGTTCTGCGGTTGGAACGAGGCCAACGTGCGCGTGTGCAAGCCGTGGGCACAGGAAGGCCAGGGGTGTCAGGGCTTCGTGCTTCCCCAGTACCGGGCGACCTGCGCCCCGGGGCTGGAGTGCGAGTTCTCGGAGCCGACCTTCGATGTTCCAGGCGTCTGTGTCGACCCCGGCGACGACGAGCCGGCCTTCTGTGGCGGCATCGGCAACATCCAGTGTCCCACCGGCCAGCACTGTGAGCTGATGGGCAACTTCCCGGACGCGGGTGGATCGTGCCAGCCCGGTTCAGCCGAGGGCGGCATGTGTGGCGGCATCGCAGGCTTCGCGTGCATGGCGGGTCTGGACTGCGTCATCGAGGAGAGCTTCCCGGACGCCGCCGGAACGTGCGTCGAGCCGTGCGTGCCCGCCGGCTGCAGCAGCCAGGTCTGCGCGCTGCAGAGCGAGGCCCCCAGCATCGTCACCACGTGCGAGGTCCTGCCCGAGTACGTCTGCTTCGGCGAAACCTCGTGCGGGCACTTCGGCCCGGGGGGCGCGTGCGCGTGGGAGGAGACCGAGGCGTTCGCCGAGTGCCTCGCCGACTTCGACGAGCCCGCCGCGGACTCGTGCGAAGACCAGTGCGGAGGCCAGGCCGAAGCGGGCTGCTACTGCGACGACCTGTGCGCCTTCTACGGCGACTGCTGCGACGACAAGCTCGCGGTCTGCGGCTAGTACCTCAGTTCTGAAGTCCATTCCGGGTTTGCGCCCACCGGACCGGTACGTAGCAAGAGAGCGGAGTGTCCCGGAGGGATGCGCTGCGGAAAAGACAGAAGGTACCGAGTCTCGTTCCCATCGACCGAAGGGTTTCTGCAGGACCCCACACCTCAAGGGGGGTCCTGCAGAAACCCGGAACGGACCTCAGACACGAGGTACTAGAGGCGACCAGTTTGATTCCGGGTGCTGAGGCGTGCATCAGCGCATGGAATCAAACTGATCGCCGCTCTAGCCCGGCGAGAACGTCAGGGTCTGCTTCACGACGACGAGCCCTCCGCCGGTGGGCCGCGGGAAGCCCCAGTGCTTCGCGGCCGCGGTGAGGCACTGGCGAACCCCGTCGTTGCCCAGCTTGTCGCTGCGGATCTTGATGGCCTTGACGGCGCCTTGCGGAGAAATGGTCAGCTGAAGCTGCAGGGAGCCGGCCAGGCCCGGTTCGGTGGACAACTCCGCGGTGTAGCAGGCGAGCACCTCCTTGCGACGCAGCTTGAGGACGTGACCGACGGCCGCGCGGTCGAGGGACCCGATCACCAGTGGCTTGTACGCGCCGACGGACGGCTCGCCCGAACCGGGCGTCGGCTCGGGCTCGGGCTCGGGCGTCGGCTCGGGCGTCGGCTCGGGCTCGGGCGTCGGTTCTGGTTCGGGCGTCGGTTCGGGTTCGGGCGTCGGTTCTGGTTCGGGCGTCGGCTCGGGTTCGGGCGTCGGCTCTGGGTCGGGCGTCGGTTCGGGTTCGGGCGTCGGCTCTGGGTCGGGCTCGGGTGTCGGCGGTTCGTCCCCGGTGCGGCTGAGATCGTCGGCCCGTGCGCAGATTCGAGACCAACCGGCGCCGAACTCGAAGCACCGCTTGTCGCTCTTGCGGGTTGGCGCGCCGACGAAGACGTGCTCGACCCGTGCCGTCCCGGCCGCCTCCATGTCGGGCCAGAAGATCTCGGCCCCCGCCCGAACCTTCCACATGTCTGCGCCCCCCTGGGGGGGCGGCTCGGGGGGCGAGGCGACCTTCGGCGCGGGGTCCGAGAGCCACGCCGTCGAGCCGGTCTCGACCAGGCGAAGCTCGGCACATCGCGTGCCGACCGAAACCACGGTCTTGCCGTCGTCTTCTCGCGTGGCGTGGACGGGGATCCGCGGGGGGGATTCAGCGCTCAGCGTCACCGCCTGCGCATCCAGAGCGTCATCACCGAACCGCAGCGGCGAGGGGGACACAGGACGCCCCGCGATGGGGGCGGGGATCGGGAACAGGGGCCCGCGGGCGTAGGTGTTGCCGACCGCGCTGGCGGGCACCGAGGCGCGCAGGCCCAGCTGCGCAATGCGGACGGGATCCGCCTCGGTGGCGCCTCGCTCCACGGGCGTGCCCGCTGCCAACATGATGCTGCTCCCCGCTCCATCCTCCACGAGCGTGCCGTGTTGGATCACCCACACCAGGCTCTCTCGCTGAACCCACAGCGCGACGTCGAAGTCGGACAACGGGGCCCATCCCCCGGCGCAGTGCATCACGTCGCTCGCGGCGTCGAGGGGGCGAACCCGGAGCCAGCCGCCTTGGGACTCGCGGACCTCGAACGCCGCAAAGCGCCGACCTCGCGGCGCATCGACGCCAAACGCGAGCGTGAGCGCGGGTGCTTCGGTGGAGGGCCGGCGGTGCAGCTGGGTGTCGTGCTCGAGGACGACGAAGCGCTCGACCTCGTGGCCGCCGTCCTCGGACGCTTCACCCTCGGTGTCGACCCCCTGCGTGGCGGCTTCGTCCTCGCCGCGCACGAGATCTTCGATGGCGTCGCACCCCGTTGCGGACACGACGGCCGCGAGTACCCAGCGCCTCACGCGGAGAGTATCCGCCAACGAGGCGAATGCGGCAAACCCCGCTCAGGCCTCCGGTCGCGGCGCCTGTCTTCGCTCCAGGACCTCGACGACGAGCGTTCCCGCGGCGGCCTGCGCAACGCCGAAGACGAGCGGCCCCACCAGCGGCAGACTCATCACCAGCGAGAAGGGGAGCGAGAAGCCGACGAGCGCGGCGCGGTGGTGCCGAACGAAGTCACGCTGTGCGTCGAAGCGGACCTCGAGCTTCTCGAAGTACGGGTCGAGCAGCTCCCACCCGAAGGCCCGCGCCGTGAAGTAGACCTGCAGCAGCGGTCCCAACACCGCGCCGACCAACGGGATGAAGGACACGGCGAAGGCGAAGATGCTCAGTCCGATGAACATCGCCATCCGGATGAGGTTCTGCGGGACCGAGACTCGAAGTGGCAGGCCCTCGAGCGCCGCGAGCTGATCGGCACGATCGGGTGACACCGCACGCACCCCGGCAAGAAAGACGCGCTCGCCCAAGAAGGGAAAGGCCGTGTTCACGGTGAACAGGGCGATGATGGGCGCTGCGAGCACGACGATCGCGAGACCCGCGATGCGCAGCAGCCACAGTCCGATCAAGGTCCACCACGTCTCCGCCCCGTCGACCGGCGTGAAGTGCAAGACGGCCCAGATCCCGGCGACGTCGAGCGCGGCGACGAGGACGAAGAGCGCCGCGACCAGCTGAAGGTAGGTCTTGCCGATCTCGGGCGTCTCGAGCACGGTGCGAACGCCCCGCCCGGCGGCGCGGAACCCCGCCCCCAGCCCTGGTTGTTCTTGCACGACCGACATCGCGCAAGCTTGGCGTCCCCGAAGGTCCGACGCAAGGGTCACCGCGGCGGGGGAAGGAACCCCAACAAGCGGCGGTTGACCTCGGCAGCCGCGTCGACCTGCAGCCAGTGGCTGTAGTCCTCGAGCAGCTCCACTCGGGCGTCCCACACCCACCGCTTGGGCGGCTCTGCGTAGTCGAGCTCCAGGTAGCGATCGGCGGTTCCCCAGAGCACCTGCGTCGGACGGTCGATGGGCCGCAGCTCGGACTGCAGCGACCGACTCCGGCGCACGTAGGCCCGATAGTAGTTCAGCGCCGCGGTCGTCGAGGCCGGGTCGAGGGCCTCGACGTAGCGCTGGATGTCTTCCTCGCTGAAGGCCTGGGGGGTCTTGGGGTCGTCGCGCAGAATCGTGCGGAGCGCGGCGTGGTCGTTGCGTCGAATGCGACGTTCGGGAAGCACCGGAAGCTGGAAGAAGAGCATGTATGCGCTCTTCCCGAGCTGCCGCAGGTCGGTGAGCATCGCCGGCGCGTGCCCGGGATGAGGGCAGCTGAGGACCGAGAGGGTACGGACCTGGTTGGGGTGACGCATTGCGTGCCACCACGCGACCATGCCTCCCCAGTCATGACCGACGATGGAGGCCTCCGTTGCGCCGAGGGCTTCGATCAGGCCCGCCACGTCGTCGGCCAGCGCCTCGATCTGATAGGCCCCGACACCGGGAGGCTTGTCGGTCCGTCCGTACCCGCGCAGGTCGGGGGCGACGACCCGATAGCCCGCCTTGCCCAAGGCGACGATCTGGTGGCGCCACGAGTACCAGAACTCCGGAAACCCGTGCAGGAGGACGACCAGCGGCGCGTCGGCGTCCGGCTGCGGCGCGTGTGCGTAGTGCATCCGCAGGTGACCCAGCTGGGCGAAGTCATGCTCGATGGTCTCGGCGGAGCTAGTCATGCTCGTGGTCATGGTCATGGTCGGTCTTCTCGAGCGCGGCGCGGTAGTCCTCGGGCGTGTTGTAGTCGCCCAGGACAGTGAGGTCGGGGAGCTCGGTCAGCGGCACCTCGTCGCATCGCAGCAGCTCGAAGGCTCGTTTGAGCGCCCGCTCTCCAGACGCGATCGCGGGGCCGATGACCTCGCGCGCAGGTCCAACGCGGAGCGCTCCAGCAAGGGGATGCATGCGGTGTCTCCGCGTGGAGCCGGCCGACTCCACGGGGACGACGGCGTCGACGGCCTTGGACTCCATGCGGTCCAGGATCCAACGCACGTGCTCGGGCGTGAGGCCGGGTTTGTCCGTCGCAGACAGGTAGACGAGGTCGTCGGCCTCGAGCGCGCCGAGACCGGCATAGACCCCGACGAGCGGCCCCTGATCGTCGAGCTCCACCGGGTCGTCGACGCGATGCACACCTCCGGGGAGCGGCGGCAGGGGTTGACCGGCATGGGCCACGACCACGATGTGCGCGCAGGCCGGCTGGAGCGCCGAGATGACGGCCTCCAGCATGGTGCGACGTCCCCACGGCAGCTCGGCCTTGGGGCGGCCCATCCGCATCGATCGCCCCCCTGCGAGCACGAGTCCAGTTCTTCGAGTGACCACCGGCGCACGCAGCATCGCGCGCCACACCAGAATCGACAACGTCGGCCGTGTCGGGTTTCGTTGCGGCCTGCTAGCCTGACGTGGCCATGAAGCTGAGGATCCTGGGAGACTCCCTGCGACTGCGTCTTTCCAAGCGTGACGTGGCGCAGTTCTCCGAAACCGGGCGGGTCGAAGACAGCATCCACTTCGGTTCGGGGTCGATGATGGTCTACGCCCTCGAGCACGGCGACGACGTCGCGGGGCTCGAAGCCACCTTCTCGGGGAGGGCGATCGCCGTCCGCATGCCGACCTCGATGGCGCGGACGTGGGCGGACACCGAGCAGGTCTCGCTCACCGGCGAGCAGTCACTGCAGGGCGAGGCCACGCTGAGCCTGCTCGTCGAGAAGGACTTCAAGTGCGCGATCCCGCGGGCGGGCGAAGAGGACTACGACGGCTTCGAGCACCCCACCGGCGGGTGCTGACCGATCGCGCGGCTGGCTCATCCCGTGATGCGTTCTTCGCCCGTGTACACGCACATCCGCGGGCTTCGAAGGAAGGCGACCAGGGTCATCCTGCTCTCTCGGGCGAGCTCGACGGCGAGCGCGCTGGGGGCCGACACGGCGGCGACGAGTTCGACACCGCAGGCCAGCGCCTTTTGCACGATTTCGAACGACACGCGCCCCGAGACCATGAGCACCGCGCCGGTGCGGCCGCGCTGGGCTGCGACCCCGAGGACCTTGTCCACGGCGTTGTGACGGCCGATGTCCTCGCGAATGGCGATCGTCGCCAGCGCGTCGTCGAATAAGGCCGCCGCGTGCACACCCCCGGTGGCTGCGAAGCCGGCCTGGCCCGCCTCGAGTCGATCGGGAAGGCCGTACAGATCGGCCGCCGTCACGGTCACCTCGTGGCCGATGGATCCCGATCGGTTCATCACCTGCTCGATCGAGGCCTTGCCACAGATGCCGCAGCTGCTGCTCGCAAACAGGTTGCGGCGCAGGGCGGCCAGGTCGACCGGGTGCCGCAGGACCACCTGGACCACGTTGTCTTCTGCCTCGGGTCGATCGACGGTGGTGCAGTGCCGGACGCTGACGATCGCCGCGGGGTCCGTCGCGATGCGCTCCGAGAGCAAGAAGCCTCGAACGAGATCCTCGTCGTGCCCGGGCGTGCGCATCACGACCGCGATCGGTGTGCCCGCGATGCGGATCTCCAGCGGCGCCTCGGTGGCGACCTGGTCGTCGCTCCACTGCGCCGACGACCCGTTCCATTCGAGGCGGCGAATCCGTCTGGAGGCGGCCTCGGGCTCGTCGCTCATGCGTCCTTGTCGTAGGTCGCCATGCATGCCTCGACGACGCGCCGCGCGGCGTCGAGGCGGGGCTCGTCGGCGAGCGACTCGAGCGGCGCCGAGAGGGCCTGGGTCCCGCACGCGGCGACCTTGACGTTCCCTTGCAGCATGCACTTGCTGCGGCGCTCACCCAGCTTCTTGCGGTGGCCGTCCCACCACTCCAGGACATCGTTCTCGCGCCCGGCGAGCATGAACTCGTCGAAGGCCTTCACGAAGCCGTCGCAGGCGGCGTCCAGCGTCTCGGGGAGCTGCTCGGGAAGCCCGACCGCGGCTGCGACCTGCTCGGTACGCCGCTGTTCGAGCGCGTCCTTGGCCACCTTGGCCGCCCTGGCGTCCTCGTGCTGCTTGTGGGCCACAGCCGCAGCCGCGACTTCCATCTCGCTCTTGGTCTCCATCGCCTTGGCGATGGTCGGGTCGGCCTTGGCTCCGTCGCAGGCCATCAACAGGCCGGCGACGACCAGGCCGAGACAGGGTCGGGTCGGCTGAGCGTTCATCCACTTCAGCCTACACCGACCCCCACGAGCAGATGGCCTTCGCGGCGGTGCAAACGGCGTCCCTCGAAAAAAAATGAAAAAAAAATCGTAGGGGGTTTGGAGGAGACACCCAGCCTCCAGCCCATTGGGGCCTGTTGTCCTCGCTTCGCGAATTCGACCACCCCGGTGGGGTCTGCCAGCCCACCCCATCAAATCCGCGCGAACCCCGATATCGGCCCCGGCGGCCGCCCCAAAGCTGCTTCTCGGCCTCCGAAGCTCGATGCGCGGACTCGCGCGCCTCGGTGAGATCCATGGGTGTCCAAAGCCCCAGGGACCCCAGACCGCGGTGGGGCCTACAATCCATAAACGCCGCTCAAACCGCCTTTTCGATCCCGAATTCGGGGTTTGCGGACTTTTGCATACATTGAGGATTCTCCCACGAAGCGATTACTGTGTCGAAGTCGCGGGGCCCGGGGAGGTTCCGCCGGAAACGAAGGGGCAAGTAGGGATGAATCGCTCACGATTTAAACGGAATCTCGGATTGGGGCTGGTTGCACTGGCAAGCGCCCTCACGTTGTCAGCGTGCAATGAAAGCGGTGAGGACGAGGATGGGGACTGCGTCTCCAACGAGGAGTTCTTCCGCGAGACCGTGTACGCGCCGATTCTCGCCGACAACTGCGCCAGCTGTCACAACAGCTCCGGCGCTGCGAAGGAGACCTCCTTCGTGCTTCGGACCCCCGAGTCGGGCCCGGACTATCTCGACGCGAACCTCGAAGCGTTCTCGCAGATGTCCAAGCTCCAGTTCGAGGGGGACAGCTGGATCCTTCTCAAGCCCACGCTCGGCATCGAGCATGAGGGCGGCGAGCGCTTCAAGGCGGACTCGCCCGAGTACGGCGCCTTCGTCGAGATGATGGCTCGCATCGAGAACCCCGTCAGCTGTGAAGAGGGGGAAGTCGGTGAGGAGTTCTTCGACGGCGTCGAGCTGCTCGACGAGCGGGCCACGCTGCGCAAGGCCACCCTCGCCCTGGCCGGTCGTCTCCCCACCATCGAAGAGGACCAGCGGGTCCAAGAGGGTTCTTGGGACGCGCTCGATGCGATCCTCGACGAGGTCATGACCGACCCGGTCTTCTACGACCGCCTGCGCGAGTTCTACAACGACAAGTTCCTCACCGACCGCTACTACGGCGGCACGCAGGCCATCGACCTGCTGGACTATGAGGAAGACGACAACGGCAACGCCGGCGGCGACTTCCCCAACGCCTACTGGTTCGACGCGCTGCCCGAGGGCGACGAGCGCGACCGGGCTGCGGAGTACGCAAACAACGGCGTCGCCCGCCAGCCGCTCGAGCTGCTGGTGCACATCGTCAAGAACAACCTGCCGTACACCGAGCTGCTCACGGCCGACTACACGATGGTCAACTCGTTCTCGGCCCAGTCGCTGGGCGTCGAGGCCGGCTTCGACAACCCGGACGACTACAACGAGTTCGTGCCGGCCAAGATTCCAGGTCTCCCCCACGCGGGCGCGTTGACCTCGGTCGTGTATCTCAACCGGTTCCCGACCACCGACACCAACCGCAACCGGCACCGGTCGCGGATGCTCTTCGAGTTCTTCCTGGCCACCGACGTTCAGGCGCTCGGCAACCGCCCGGTCGACGCGACGGCCATCATCGGCCACAACGCGACGCTCAACAACCCCGAGTGCACGATCTGTCACGAGGTCATCGACCCCATCGCCGGTTCGTTCAAGAACTGGGATGACCAGGGCCGGTACCGTCCGCCAGAGCAAGGCTGGTTCCCCGACATGCTGCCGCCGGGATTCGGCGAGTCGCAGCTGCCCGACGACGCGGACCTCGCGGCGCTGCAGTGGGGCGTTCGCCAGGTCGTTCAGGACCCCCGGTTCGCGCTGTCGGCCGTCTACATCATGTTCGAAGGCCTCAGCGGTCAGAAGCCGCTCACCGAGCCCGACAACCCCGAGGACGAGAACTACCTCGGCGGCATGGAGGCTGCACAGACCCAGCGGGCCGTCTTCAACGAGATCGCCCAGCAGTTCACGGACGACAACTACAACCTCAAGGTGGTGGTCAAAGAGATCATCAAGTCGCCCTACTACCGAGCGTACAACTACGACGCCATCGGTCTGGACGAGGACGCCGCGCAGGCTCGCCTCTACGAGCTCGAGAACGTCGGCATGGGTCGCCTGCTCACGCCCGAGCAGCTCAGCCGCAAGATCAACGCGGTCACCGGCATGAGCTGGACCACCGCCCGAGAGGACGGCACCGACTACCTGCTGTCGGAGAACCAGTACATGACGCTGTACGGCGGCATCAACTCGGACGACATCGTCAGCCGGGTCACCGAGCCCAACGGCATCATGGCCAACGTGGCCAAGCGCATGGCCAACCAAATGGCCTGCCGCGCGGCGCCCTGGGACTTCACCAAGCCGGCCTCGGACCGCATCTTGTTCCCGCTCGTCGAGACTACGATGCAGCCCGAGGACCTCAACGGCTTCGAGATCCCCTCGGCCTCCTCGGCGATTCGCAACAACATCCAGTACCTGGTGTCCCGCTTGTGGGGTGAGTACCTCGAAGCCAACGACCCCGCCGTCGAGCGCATCTATCAGCTGTACCTCGACGTCTGGAGAGACGGGCAGGCGGGCCTGCAGCTCGCCGAGGACGACCCGGGTCGCTACGGCAACGGGCTGGGCAACTGCAACGGCGACTACGACTGGGCCGCGTCTGCGGACCTGCCCGAAGACCAGCGCATCACCGAAGACCCCAACTACACAATCCGAGCGTGGATGGCCGTCGTGAACTACATGCTTTCCGACTTCCGCTTCCTCCACGAATAAGAACCACAGGAATCAAAAGGAGCAACAAACTATGGATCGTCGCGATTTTATGAAGCTCGCCTCCTGTGCTGGCATGTCGGTGTTGGCACCGGCAGCGTTCGGAGGCCGGAACCTCAGCCACGGGCGCCAAGGCTTGCATGCCGAGGCACACACGGGCACCTTCTTCATGCTGCTCAACGCCGGTGGTGGCTGGGACCCAACCTCGTTCTGTGACCCCAAGGGGTCCAACGGGCCCAACGACCCCGACCCGATGAACCACTACGAGAAGTCCATGATCGGCGAAGCGGGCAACCTCCGCTTCCCCATGGAGTTCCCCGACCGGAACAACCCGGACCAGGGAATCGGGACCGGCGTCATTCCGGCCTTCTTCGAAGAGCACTACCAGGACCTGCTCGTCATCAACGGGATCGACATGCAGACCAACGGCCACGACCAGGGGTCGCGGCACACCTGGAGCGGTCGCCTCTCCGAGGGCTTCCCCACGATGGGCGCCTACCTGGCGGCTACGTACAACTCTACCCTGCCGATGTCGTTCCTTTCCTTCGGCGGGTACGCGTTCACCGCTGGCGTGGCGCCGCAGTCTCGGGCCTCGAACATCGGCGCGCTCGAGCAGCTGGCGTATCCTGCGCTCGCGGATCCGAACAACCCCGACTCGTCCTACTTGAGCTCGAAGGCTCTGGAGATCATCGAGGAAGCGCAGTGGGAGCGCGACCAGGAGCTCATCGCGGGGCAGGGCCTGCCCAAGATTCAGCACTCGATGAGCACGCTGTTCGAGTCGCGCTCCGGCTCCAACGAGCTCAAGCGGCTCAAGGAGTTCATGCCCGAGGACATCTCAGGCGGTCTTCGTGGTCAGGTCGAAGTGGCGCTGGCGGCCTACCGCGCCGGCATCTCCGTCGCGTGCAACATCAGCGCCGGCGGCTTCGACACCCACGGCGATCACGATGCGCGGCAGATCCCCGCGCTCGAGAACCTGCTCGACGCGATGGGCTACGCCCGCAACCTGTCCAAAGAGTTGGGCATCGCGGACAAGGTCGTCATCATGGCGGGCTCCGACTTCGGCCGGACCCCCGGCTACAACGACGGCAACGGCAAGGACCACTGGTCGGTCAGCTCGATGATGATGATGGGCCCCTACATCCAGGGCAACCGCGTCATCGGCAAGACCGACGACGGTCACCGCGCCCTGGGTGTGACCACCAGCCTGGGCATCGACGAAAGCCCCGACGCCCGGCTGAAGATCCTGCCCTCGCACATCCACTCGGCGATTCGCAAGCAGTTCGCGCTCGGCGCCGACAATGAGCTGGCCTCGATGTTCCCGCTCGCCAACGAAGAGGAGCTGCCCATCTTCGGGTAGCCGAGGCCTCACAAGCTGCGCGGCCCTCCACGACAGTGGGACCAGGGGGGAAGCAGGGCCGCGGTGTGGCCGGTTTCGCGAAACGACGCGAGGCCGGCCGCCATTTTTGGTTGGGCCGCGGTATGCTCAGCGCCCTCGCGAGACGTGTACGTCCTCTTCTCGCTCCTCGTCGTCGTGTTTGGCGTCCTCTTCCTGCTCGTCGCTGCGTTCTCCGCCTTCGGCATCTACGCGATGCTGCAGGCAGACCGGCGCAACCAGGCGTATCTGCGGGACAGCAAGGACGAAGCGCCGCTGCAGCTCGACCATCTCAGCGGCGCGCTGCGGCGTCTGGCGCAGGACACCCGAATGCTGCGGGTCAGCCTGGAGGGCCCGATCCGCGACGTGAAGGCGATGCGGACCGGCGAGTTCACGCAGACGGCCGGGGCGGATCTGGAGGCCTTCGACGGCATGCTCATGAACCTCTCCCGGGAGGTCGCGGAGTGGTTGGAGGTCGCGGCGCGCCTGCCCGAGACGGACCGAGGACGGCTCGAAGATCTGGGCGTCTCCCCGGATCGCGTGGCCGAGATGCTGGCGCGAGAGGGCGGCGCGTTCGAGCGGCGGCACCTCAAGCGTCCCGGGGCCCCGGCGCTCGATGAGCGACTGGCGGCCCTGGCGGCGGAGCTGAACAAACTGGAGCTGTCGCTTCAGGCCGGCGGAAGTGTCTACCGTTAGCGCGGTGACACGATGATCATGAGGCGAGCTGCGACGGCCTGCTGTTGCGCATTGCCACGTACGTTTCACCCCAGAAACTGCCATGTGGGCGAGATTTCGGTGTAGGTTCCGGGGCGTCGAGGTTGGCATGAACCTCGCTCTCCACTCCGGTTGAAGCAAGCGCTTCGACTCCCCGTCCGAACGAAGGTCTCATCATGCTGACGCCCATCTCCCTGACCATTTTGCTCCTGCTCAGCGGCTCCCTCATCGCCGCGGCCTACATGGCCGTCGACGAGCGCGCCTGAGCGGAAGCTGATCGCACGCGGCCGCTCTCCTTCCCGGAGGCGGCCGTTCGACGTGGTTCCTCCAGGGCTACTTCAGCACGCCGAGCGACGCGCCGATCTTGGTAAACCCGGCGATCGCTTGGTCGATGTGCGCCTCGGTGTGTGCCGCGGACAGCTGCACGCGAATCCGAGCCTGTCCCTTGGGGACGACCGGATAACTGAAGCCGATGACGTAGATGCCTTCGTCGAGCAGCTTCGCCGCGAAGTCGATGGCGAGCTTGGCCTCACCCAGCATGATGGGCACGATCGGGTGCACGCCGGGGGTGATGTCGAAGCCGGCGGCGGTCATCCCTTCGCGGAAGCGCATGGTGTTGGTCTCGAGGCGGTCGCGCAGCTCGGTGGTGCCCGAGAGCAGCTCGAGCACGGCGAGCGAGCCCGCGACGATCGTGGGTGCAAGGGTGTTGCTGAAGAGGTACGGACGGCTGCGGTTGCGCAACAGCTCGACAATCTCCTTGGGCGCGGCGGTAAAGCCTCCGGAGGCGCCGCCGAGCGCCTTGCCCAGCGTGGAGGTGATGATGTCCACCCGGCCCATCACGTCGCAGTGCTCGGGCGTCCCGCGGCCGGTCTTGCCGACGAAGCCGGTCGCGTGGCAGTCGTCGACCATGACCATCGCGCCGTACTTCTCGGCCAGGTCGCAGATCGCCGAGAGCTTTGCGATGTCGCCGTCCATGCTGAAGACCCCGTCGGTGGCGATCATCTTGAGCCGGCAGTCGGAGGCGGCTTGCAGCTGCGCCTCGAGATCGGCCATGTTGGCGTGCTCGAACCGCAGTCGCTTCGCCTTGCACAGCCGGATGCCGTCGATGATCGACGCGTGGTTGAGAGCGTCGGAGATGATGGCGTCCTCGGGCCCGAGCAGCGGCTCGAACAGGCCGCCGTTGGCGTCGAACGCCGCCGCATAGAGGATAGAGTCTTCGGTGCCGACGAACTGGGCGATCTTCTGCTCGAGCTCGCGGTGTTTGTCCTGCGTGCCGCAGATGAAGCGCACGCTGCTCAGGCCGTAGCCGCGATGTCCGAGCGACTCACGGGCCGCCTCGAGCACCCGCTCGTCGCTCGAGAGGCCCAGGTAGTTGTTGGCGCAGAAGTTGAGCACCGTACGGCCGCCAACGGTGATCTCGGCACCCTGCACCGACTCGATCACGCGCTCTTCCTTGGCCAGTCCGGCTTCGCGGATCTCCTGAAGGATGGCGTCGTAGTGGGCTTTGGCCTGCTCGTACATCGCCGGGGATGGTAGCAGTGTGTACCCTGCAGGGCATGTCTCCCCGCGTGTGGATCAGCGTCCTGTCCTGCGGTGCGGCCCTCGCCTGCGCGAGTTCGCCGAAGCCGGTCGCCGTGGCGCCCGAGCCCGAAGCTCCCGCCGCGGTCGTGCCGGAGCAATCCCGCCCTGAGCCGCAGGGCCCAGATCCGGTGTCAGATCAGGAGCCAGATCAGCTCGCCGAGCAGGATCGGGCCGAGTTGTCCGTCGACCCCAACGCGTGCAACCCCTTCGTCGCCCCGGTCGAACGCAAAGGCGGACAGCTCACGGTGCACGCGCCGCCCATCGACACCCAGCGGCCGCTGGGCAGCAGGATGCGGACCCATGTGGACGGAGGGCTCAGCGGAACTTCGCCCCGGGTGTGGGTGGGACCGCAGGTGCCCGGCTTCGTCCCGCTGATCGAGGGGACCGCGGAGCTGTTCGTGCTCGACCACCAGCGAGACGGCTCGTTCTTGGCCCTGTATCGCGACCCCTACGACGTGGGCTCGTGCGGCCTCTCGGATGCGGCGAACTGCACGTACGTCGTGACCGCCTTCGCCCACTGCGGCGAGGTGTTGTGGTCGGTCGATCTCGCCGAGCACTTCTCCCGCCCCGACCACCTCGAGGTGCAGGATCTCCGCCTGGTCGACGGCACGCTCTACTTCAACGAAGCGTGCCAGAGCTACGCGAAGGACGCGGGCGGCAAGTGCTCGTCGCTCGTCGCGTTGGACCCGCGCGGAGAGCAGGTCCAATGGCGCACCAAGCCGCTCGTTTCGAACAGCCGCTTCTTCGTGTCGGGCGACTACATCGTGGCCGGCTATGGCTTCACGGCCGAGCGCGACACCCTGCATATCGTCCGTCGGACCGATGGCCAGGTGTTGCAGACGCTCAGGCTGCCCAAGGCACCCGAGGACATTCGCTTGCTGGAGCCCGGCGTGATCGAGGTCGTGACCTACGGCGGCAAGTCGATTCCCTTCCGCCTTCAGGACTGGGATTCCACCAAGCCCAAGCTGGTCAAGCTCGCCGATGCTCCCTGAGCCTGGCGGTGGCGCTCGAGCGGCGATCAGCGGGTGGCTGCTGGCCGCGGGAATGCTCGCCTGCGCCGTGCCCTCGGTCCCGCGTACGCCCGAGGCCGTCGTCACCGTGGCGCGGGACGCCGCTGCATGCCCAAAGCCCGATCCGGTCGCGCATGCGCCGAGGCTGCCCTTCGGGTTCTACTCGGTGCCCGTCGCTCGGTTCGCGGAGCTGGCGAACGCAGGCGTGACGATGGTCGGGCCCTACTACGTGACCCCGCCCGACCGAGCGCTGCTCGACGCCGCGGCCGCGCACGGGTTGAAGGTGCTCTACCCCGTGGGCCTCGACGGAGCCCGGGTGTCGGACGAGGGCCAGGCCCAGCTGACCGCGCAGATCGACGCGGTCGCGGACCATGACGCCATCGCGGGGTGGTACGTGCTCCCGGAGGAGGTGCGGCCGTGGGTCTCGGCCGAAGTGGACTACGTGGCGTGGGTACGCGCAACCCTGCGAGCACGAGACCCTCGGCGGCGACCGCTGCTGAGCTATCAGCCCGACCACCGGCAGCGCGACGTTCTCGCGGAGGCCTCGGCGTCCTTCGACGTCGTCACGCGGGGCCTGTACGCCAACTACGTCGGGGCCCGAGAGCAGCGGGCGTGGGTTCGCGAAGGGGCAGCGACGATCGTCGCCGCCGCGCAGGCCGACCAGACCCCGTGGGCGGTGCTGGAGATGTTCGAACAACCCGGTGACGATCAGCTCGGCCGCGTTCGCGACTGGGTTCGCCACGACGCGTACGCCAGCGTGACCAGCGGTGCGCGAGGCATCCTCGTGTTCTCGGGATATCCGCGGGCCGGGTTTCCTGCCTACGCGGCGTACCTGGACGCCTACCTCGAGGTCGCGACCGAGCTCAACGGGCCGCGCGCCCTGGCGGCGCCCCTGCTCGCCGGAACACCCGTCGAGCGCTTCGGAGTCGCGGTCGTCCAGGGGCCACCCGAGGTCGAGATCTCCGGGCCCGACGGGGTCACGATGGTGCCGACGCTGGCGTCGCGGCAGATGCAGTACGGCGCGTCGATCTGGCTGTACCTGGTCAACTCGGCCGAGGTCTCCGTGCAGGTCGGTCTCGAGGACGTTCCGGAGGGATGCGGGGTTCGAGCGCTCATCGGGCCGCCAATGCGTTCGGACCAGCTCGAGCTTCCCCCGCTGGGCGTGAGCGTCCTGCGTATCGACGAGCCCGACGCTTCAGTTGGCGCTGGTGTCCGAAAGCGCCACGCCGACGGTCGACGCCCCGGAGAGGTCGACGCCTGCGAGATCACACCCACGGGTGATCGCGCCGTCGAGGGTGGCCCCCTGGAGCTTTGCGCCGCGCAGGGCTGCCTTGGACAGGTTCGCGCGAGCCAGCGTGGCGTTCTCGAGGTCCGCGTTCTCGAGGTCTGCACCGGTGAGATCTGCGCCGGTGAGGTCCGCACCGACGAACCGCAACCCGCTGAGCTTCATCCTCGACAGCGAGGCCGAGCGCAGCTTGATGCGCTGGAACGTCTTCGCCTTGGCGAAGGACGAGCTTCGCGCCAGATCCGTCCCGCAGAAGTTGGCGTCGGTCAGGTTGGCGGATGACCAGTCGACGTCGGCCAAGCCCTTGGCGCCGCGGAAGTCGGTGTTGACGGCGGTGACGCCTTGGAGGCTCGCGCCGGTCAGCTTCGCACCGGTGAGGACCGCGCCGTCGAGTCGAGCCGAGGAGAGATCCGCAAACTCCAGGTTGGCGTTCGAGAGGTCGGCGCCGCGCAGATCGGCGGCGGACAGGTCGACACCGGAGAGGTCGAGGCCCGCGAGGGTCGCCTTCTCCAGCAGCGCCTTGGCGAAGATCGCTTCGCTCGCGTTGATGAGGCCCGTGAGATCGGCTGCACGCAGGTCCGCGCCCAAGAACTTCGTATCTGTGACCTCGCAGCCGGCGAGCCGAGTCTCCCGCAGGTCCGCGCCCGAGAGGTCTGCCCGGGAGAGGCTGGAACCTTCGAGATCGCTGCCCTTGAGGGAGCACTGGCTGAGGTTCGCTCCCGAGAGGTCGACGTTGCGAAGCTCGACCTCCTCGAACGAGGCGCCCTCGATGCGGGCGGCCGCAAGGTTGAGCACCCCGCTGAGGGAGGCGCCCCGAAACGACGCGTCGGAGAGGTCGGCGTCCGCGAAGTCGGCCCGGTGAAGATCCGCGCCGTCGAAGCGGGCACCTTGAAGCTTGGCCGATCGAAAGCTCGCGCCCTGCAGCCGCGCTTGGTCGAAGCTGGTGTCGATCATGTCCGCGCCGGAGAATACGGCGCCCGTCCCGTCCGCGCCCTCGAACTTTGCGCCCTGGGCCCGGAGGCCGCGGCAGTTCGCCCGCGAGAGATCAGCGCCCGAGAGGTTCGCCGCGTTGAAGTTCGTCGCGATGCATCGAGCGGAGTGCAGCGAAGCGTTGGCCAGCTTGATGCCCTCGCACTTCGCCCCCGAGAGTTCGGCGCCCGTGAAGTCGGCTTCGGTGGCGTCGACGGCCGTGAGGTCGGCGTCCTGCAGCATGGCGCCTGCGGCCCGGACCCCGCGCATGGTCGCGTCGGTGAGCGTGACCTCGTCGAGCACGGCACCACGCATCGATGCACCTTCGAGCTGCGCCTGCGAGAGGTCCGCGGCCGTCGCTTGCGCACCGTCGAGCGTGCTGCCCTGCAGCAACGCGCCCATCATGTTTGCTTGGACGAGGTGTGCCCCGCTGAGGTCGATGCCGGAGAGGTCTGCGGTCATCAGGACCGCGCGGGACAGGTGGGCGCCGCGCAACCGTGCTTTCGCCAGGCCCGTGGTCGACGACAGGTCCACGCCATCGAGCCGGGCTTCGCTCAGATCCGTGCCCAGAAGCGACGCGCCTTGGAGTCGAGCCCCGAGCAGGGATGCTCCCCGCATGCGTGCGCCGTCCAGGCACGCGTCGTCGAGCTTGGCGTTGCGAAGGTCGGCCTCGTTGAGGTGCGCATCGGAGAAGTCCGCGCCGCTGAGGGTGGCGCCCTCGAGCAGCGCACGTCGAAGTCGAACGCGCGTGAGGTCGGCCCCGGCGAGGTTGGAGCCGGGCATGCGACAGCCATCGAGCACCGCCTCACGAAGGACGATGCCCGGCTGCGCGTCGAGTGCCGGCTTGGACGCTTTGCTGGATCCAATCTTTGGGACGGGAATCGAGCCGGAGCGCTCCGCGTCGAGGCGAGCCTCCTCGAGGGGGAGGGTGCCCGAGCGTTCGGAGCCTCGCGTAGCGGTCGGAACCGGAAGCGTTCCGGAGCGCTCACTGTCCCGACGCGCCTGCTGGAGGTGGAGCGTCCCTGAACGTTCCGAACTGGGCCGTGCCTTGGCCGCGTCGGCGCTCGCCGGTTCGGGCGCCGTGGATTCGTTCTTGCCCGGAGGGTGGGGCCGCGGAATGCGGAGCTTGCTCGTGTTGCTCACCTGCACCGGTTCGTTCATGAGGATTAGTGTCGCCTTTGGACCCCTTTGATCGAAAGGGTGGGCTTTCGTTGCGTGCGTTCGTGTACCGGTGATGCCCCGTAGTAGCCGAATGTCGGGTGTTGCGGGAGTCCCTCGGTGTGGGGTCCATGGACCCCGGCTTGACGACGAAACCTTGCGTTCCATCTCGAGTTGACAGTCGATTCAACTTCCCTACAGTGTGGGTGCGGAACCTGCATCATGCGCTGCTCCCGGTCCATTCCCCTCTCGTTGCTCCTGCTCACCCTCGGCACCGTGTCGGCCTGCGACTCGGCCGAGTCCGAAACCCCTTCGGGCCTCGTCGATTTCGGCGCTCAGGGCAAGGCAGACGGGGAAGGTGCGCTTTCGATCCTCGGCGACGTCACGACCCAACTCGGCGCCCTGCCGACCCGCGCCGAGGTCGATGCACCGCTGCTCGACAGCCGGAGCCTTCCGGACCTCACCCACGCCGCAGACCTTTATGACCAGACCTTCGAGACCGGCGGCGCCGTGCGGGCGTGGCTGGATGCGGCGGGTGTCTCGCAGGACGATGTCTACCGGGCCGCAATGTTCGCAAGCGCGCACGAGCATGAGGTGCGCGACGAGGAGGCCACGCTGCGCGGCGTCGAGTGGACCGCCGACGACCTCCGGGCTGCCTATGCCCTCGCCTGGCTGAAGGCCGACGAGAACCTTCGTCTGTCGATCGGGGACGGCGACGAAGCGATCAACCCCGCGTTGTTCCACGTCGCGTTTACCCAGCTGCTCGCCGGAGGGCACACCGTGGTCCGTGGCGGGTCGGACGGGGCGGGTGCGGTCTACGACGGTTTCGAGCTCGAGCCCGAGCGCATCGACCGCAGCCGGGCCGAGGCGATCCTTCGGCACGACGTCGATGACGCGGCCAACTACTACAACGTGTTCGCTTCGATCACGACGACGCGCGGGTTCGGGAGCGAGCGATACATCCTGGCCACCGATGACGGGGACGAGATCATCGCCGGCTACTGGGTGCCCAGCAACGACGCCTTCCCGGCGCTCAACCCAACGCGGCTGTGGATCGCTCCAGCGCGACCCGATGAGGCGGCGGGGCCGGTGTCCTTCGACGACCTGGACGCCCTGCGTGCCGCGTTCGAGGGGGAGGTCCGCGCTGCCGAAAATGAGATCTGGCAGTACACCGGCGGTCCCGTGGCGTTCACCGAGAACGAGTTCTACTGCGCCAAGGTCGGCATGGAGATCCCCGAGCGCTTCCGGGTTGGCGACATCACCGTTCGCGCGGAGTTTTCAGCCACGGACGGGAGCGACTGGGACCACGAACTCGGGGTCAAGCTCTACCACGCACCTCCGGGCAACGGCCCGAGCTTGGTCGCGCTGGCAGGACCGGAGTCCGACGCGCCGGTCTGGGAGCGGCAAGAAGGCGAGTGGTTCACCTCGGGGTTCAACTTCGAGGGGAGCGAGAGCAGCTCGTGGGCGTGGGAGCTGCGGGTGTGTGACGTCGGCTCGGCAGGCGACCGCGAGGCGATCTCGGGCTACGTCGATAGCTTCGAGATCGAGTTCCACGCGGTGGAGTAGCCCGTTCCGGGCGCCTGGGCCTCAGCGGCCCAGGCCGACGAACACGCGGCCGACGCGACCGCTCGCGTTGCCGTAGTACAGCGTCCCGCGGCCGAAGTCGTCATCGCCGAACGCGAGTCCGCTGAAGCCCGAGAAGTCGGGGGAGGCCGAGTCGAGGTCGCGAATGGCCGTGGTGGAGCCGCTGCCTTCGTAGCGCGCGACGAGCAAGCGGCCATCGAGCGGGACCCCGGCGTAGAGGTTGTTCGCGCGGTCGAACATCAGACCGTCCACCATGAGGTTGGGATCGAGTGTGTCGCCGAAGTCGAGGTAGACGTCGGGGTCGCCGGCGCTGCCGTCTTGGAGGATGGGAACCCGCAGGACCTGTCCGCTGGTGCCGACGTAGAGGTAGCCGGGCTCGGGACCGGTGATGACCGCCGAGGGCATCGCGAGCCCATCGAGCAGCACGCGGGTGCCGGCGGGAATGGCCATGTCACCCGTGCTCGATCCGTCGCCTTCGACCTCGGGCGGATCGGGGTCCCACACCAACAGCTGGCCGCTCTCGCCGTTGGTCATGTAGATCTCGTCATCCATGCGCGTCAGGTGGCGAACGGGGCCCAAGGGTTCACCGTCCACCGTCTCGTCGGAGAGCGTCTCGACCGAGCCGCCGTTGATTGCGACCGACTCGAGCGCCTGGCTCGTGGCGTTGGCGACCAACAGCACGTCGATGTCGTCGTCGCGGCCGGGCACCTGGCCCATGCGGGCACCGATGGGACCGCCGGGAATGTCGTGCCGGCCCAGGTGGGTCGCGACCTCCACCATGGCGTCGTCCGTGTCGAGGTCGAACCAGGACACGAAGCCTTCGTTGCTCACCGCCCACAGCTGCCCGCCTCGGAACGAGATGGACGTCGGTGTCCCCAGCTGCTCGGGGTCCGCGATGGTGGGCAAGCCCTCCTCGAAAGCGGCCTCGACGATCTCGATGGTGACCTCGACGCTGGCCGGGACGTCGTTGCGGGTCGCGGACAGCGTGAAGGTGAGCGTGTCCCCGCCGGAGAGCCCCGCGGGCACGTCGACCAGCAGCGACTGACTGTCGGCGCCGGTGAAGTCGGCTTGGGGTCCTCCGGTTTGCTCCCAGCCGAAGTCGTCGGCGGAGACTTCGGCATCGATCGGAACCCGCAGGCCAGCGATCACGCGGATCGGGCTGCCGGGCACGTCGAGCTGCGGGCCGGGCACGCACATGTCCTCGACGCAGAACAGCGTGCCGATGCAGTCGCCTTCGAGGCACGCGCACGACTCCTGCCCCGCGATGCAGTCGGTGGGCCCCGTCGTGCTCGGCGAGGTGGTCGGCGTCGTCTGGTTACCCGTCTCACCGCTCCCCCCGCTCGTGCTTCCATCGTTGTTGTCGCCCCCGCCTTGGCCGCTGTCGCAACCCAACACGACCAGGGCGAACGTAAGGCTAGCTCCAAGATGCCAGTTCATGGTCGCTACCAGTGTAGCGGGTCGAGGCGCGTCCGCCTCAGGCGAAGCGGCACCACATGCGAGGGCTCCGGACCCCACATGTCGGCCGCGCGAGACGCCTCAGTGATCGTGGTCGAACGCGCCGGGGTTTTGCTCGATGAGCGCGCGAATCTTGGGCACGAGATCGTCGGTCATCGCATCGAGCGTGAACTCGGGCGTCCATCCCCAGTCCGCGCGCGCGTGGGCGTCATCGAGCGCGCACGGCCACGAATCGAGGATCGCCTGCCGGCGCGGGTCCGAACTGAACGTGATGTTCACGTTCGGAAGCGCGGTCGCGACGCTGTCGGCGATCTGCGTGGCCGTCGGCGAGAAGGCGGCGATGTTGTAGGTGCATCTACGCAGCCTGCCTCGGGGAGCGTCCGAGAGCTCGACCAGCGCCCGGATGCCGTCGGGCATGTACATCAAGGGAATGCGCGTGTCGGCGCGGCAAAACGCCTGGTACCGCCCCAGGCGCACGCCGTCGGTGTACATGAACAACGCGTAGTCGCTGGTGCCGCCTCCGGGCAGCGAGGCGCTGATCAAGCCCGGGAATCGGACGGCGCGAAAGTCGACCCCAAAGCGCCGCCAGTAGTAGTCACCGAGCAGCTCGCCGGCGACCTTGGTCACGCCGTACATCGTACTGGGCTGCAGCGGCACATCGTCGCCGACCGTCTCGGGCAGCCCGGGACCGAACACGGCGATGGTGCTGGTGAACATGACGCGTTCGACCTCGAGCTGTCGGCACGTCTCCAGGACGTTGTACGTCCCGGTCTGGTTGACCGCGTAGGTGCGCTGCGGAACCTCTTCTCCGCGGGCGCTGAGGATCGCCGCAAGGTGGAACACGCGGTGCGGCCGAACCTGCGAGAGCAGCTCGACGACCGCGTCGAGATCCGTGACGTCCAGCGCGTGCCAGGGGACGTCGTCGTCGACCCGGTCTGCCGAGGGACGGGGCGAAACGTCGGATCCGTGGACCTCGTACCCACGGGCGCGAAGACTCCGGATCAGGTCGAGACCGACCTGACCTCCAGCACCGGTCACCAAGCAGCGGGTCCCCATCAGCGTTCGCGATGATGACCGAGGGGGTCGGTTGGGGCAAGCCGCGATGTCAGGACGTGAGCGACGGATCGTCTCGGAAGAACGCGTTGCGGTCCGGGTCCTGGTAGGGGCGGTAGTCGATCGCCCACGGCGTGACCTTGGTCTCGGGCCCGCTTCGCGAAATCGTCAACGCCATCGGACGTACGTCGCGATAGTTGCTGTCTTCGGGCAGGTCGTCGTTGGCGACGCCCCCGCAGGAGAACACGGTGAGCAGCCGAATGTCGTCGCGGGGGTAGTGGTCGCGGAAGCCCGCGTTGAACTTCTCGTGCCCCCGAACGAGCAGAGAACAGCCCACCCGCTGCATGAACTTTCGGAACTGTTGACGGCCGAAGGAGAAGCGAGCCGAGGATGCCTGCAGGTCCTTGGGCACCATCTCGGCGCGGCTGGGGTCGCTCCAGAGCATCTGAAAGCGAATGTCGTCGTCGTTGAGACTCCACAGCCCGTGCCACTTCTTCGCGAGCAGCTCATCGCGCGGGATGCCGCCGTGGACGAACAGCAGGTTGTCGAAGAGCAGCGAGTTGGGCATCTGCTCGAAGAACTTCAGGTAGCGCTCGAAGACCTCGTCGGGCAACACCCGTGAGAGGCTGTTGATCGCGTCGGCCGGCTTGACCCCGCCGTAGATTCGTCCTCGGTACTCGATGTAGTACTCGTGGTTGCCGCGCAGGACGAACACGTGCTCGGGCACGGTGTTGAACAGGTTGAGCACGCCCCGAAGCACGCCGTTGAAGCTGAAGCGCCCGCGGTCGATGTAGTCGCCCAGGAGCACGAGCCGGACGTCGGGGTTGTTGTCCGGATCGGCGCGGAACTTCTTCACCTTCTCCATGAAGTTGCTCTGCATGATCGCGCCCTTGAGGCAGCTGTAGCAGCCGTGGAGATCGCCGAGCACGATGAGTTCGTAGTCGCGGTTTCCGCCGTGGGGCACCGCGTAGACGTGGCCATCGAGGAACTCCTCACCGTCGAGTTGGTCGACGCGCTGCTTGCCCTTCAGCCGCCCGTCGCCGGCTTCGCGCTGCGCCGCCCACTTCGCTTCGGTCTTCTCCAGCAGCCGGATGTCGGCATCGATCTGGGCCCGAATCTGATCGGGGTCGGCGGAGTAGTGGTGCTCGAAGGTGTTGAAGAAGGGGTGATCGGTCGCCGCGGCGGGCACGTCGGCGGGCTTCTCGATCGCGACCACGCCGTCGGTCCCCGCTTCGTCGTCGCTTCGCGTCGCCTGGCCGAGCAGTTCGGCGAGCTCGTTGCGGAACTTGACCTCCTCGGGGTGCACGACGCCATCGGCGTTGATGAACGCGTCGACGACCTTCAACAAGGCGGTGCGGTTGGACGCGCTCAGACCTTCGAACAGCTCGAAGCAGCGCAGCTTGAGCTTGGAGATGACGAACTTGTCGACGTCTTCACCGTCTGCGACCGCTTCGGTGAAGAGCGACTTCACCTCGTAGTCGACCTGTTGGAACATCTGGACGTAGTGCTCGTGCTGCTGCTCGATCTGCTCGAAGCGAAGCTCCGGATCCAGCTCGCCCTGCGCGTCGACGCGAGCGGTGACGAGTTTGCGAAGGAAGGAGCGGACGAACGACTTTTCACGCAGGTCGAACTCGCTGTCGATGTACCCGCAGGTGGTCAGATAGAAGATGACGGCTTCGATCTGTCGTTCCGCGACCTTGGGGTCCGTGCTGAGCTCGATCACAGCGGAAATCTAGCAGCTCACGGCAACCACGGAAAAAGGGCCCCGCGTTCAGCACGAGACCCTTCTTGGAGAGCCACTGCGCCCCCTCGGGGCGCAGTGGGCGGTGATCACTCGCCGGTGATGACGGTGCAGTTCTTGACGTAGGCGCCGCCAAGGATGCGCATCGACGAGTAGTCGACGGTGTCGATGCGGGTGATGCCACCGGTCTTCTTGGCGGTGTCGACGCTCATGTCGCCCCATGCCGCGAGGCCGAGGATGCCGGTCGCGCAGGTTTGGCCCTGCTTGGGTCCAGGACGGACGCCATCGGTGATCTGGGCCTGGGTCGAGGGGCCGACACCTTTGACGCCGGTGTAGAAGAGGCCGGACGGGGGCGAGGCCGAGACGACAGCGGAAGCGCAGCCGGAGGAGAGCATGGCGAAGGCGAGAGTCGCAGCGAGTTTCTTCATGGGATCGTGGTCCTTCGAGGTTGGTTGGATCAGCGCACTGAGCGCGATCGCGCGCGGACTATATCCACGGGCCTTCTCGAGGGTCAACTTGCGGGTTGGTGAGGCCCGGTGGCAACGTTCGCGGCGATGCGCTCCCGTCCCTGTGCCCTTCTGATCGGTGCGCTGCTCTCCACGACGGCCTGCGCGTTCGCTGGAGGCGGGGTGGGCCGCGGCCCCCGAGGGCAGTGGCCCGCGCCCGTTCCCGCTGTGAGAAATGTTTCGGGCCGAGAGATCATGGTTCTCGATGACGGGGCCATCGTCATGTTCATGCGGCACAAGGGTCCCTTCGAAGGGGTCGTCGCGGGCCTCGTCGCGGACCTCGTCGACGGTGGGTGGCAGGTCTTGGACGCCAAGGGAACGCTCTACTCGCGCTCGATCGCCGGCTGCGGTTCGAGCTGCGACACGCTGCGCTTCTATGCGGTCACGCGAAAGCTGGGACCGGCATCCGAGACGCTGCTCCGCGTCTCGGGGCCGTCGGAGCTGCGACCGCGGGCGTCCCTGCCGGGTCCGTGCGAAGACGTGACGTTGGCCCGTCGCCAGACGGACGCGGCTTCGCGGTTCGGGCCGATCTACGACGTCGACCTCGATCGCGACGGTCAGCTGGACGTCTACGTTCCGCGCGCCGAGGGCGACCGGGTCGTGTGGGACGCTCGCGTGATGCGTGGCTCGTGCGGGCATCTGGTCGGCACGTTCGAGCGGCTGCCGGCGGACCCCCACACGACGAGGTTCGGGGAGGCTGCGCTGGTCGATTTGACGATCGCCGAGGAACGCGTCGACGACGACGGCCGGCACCGCCGCGTCCCGGTCACCCTTCACTTCGACGGTCGGCGCTACGTGAGACCCGAAGCTTCACCGTCGTGAAGCTCGCATCCGCGTGGTTGGCGGAGACGAGCAGGGTGCCGCTGGGCCGCGGCAACACGGCCATGGACACCGGTCCATCGCCGGTCGCGTAGCGTTCGGAGGGGCCCAGGCGGCCCGAACCGATGCCTCGGCGCACCTCGAAACGCGCCCGGCCTGCGTCGAGCAGGACCAGATCGACGAGCCCGTCGGCGTCGATGTCGGCCAGGGTTCCATCCGCGATGGAGCCGCCGCGCAACTGCTCTGCGTCCTCGAACCATCCGAAGCCCGCGCTGGGCAAGAGCCATGCCCCATGGGCGCCGGTGGCGAGGATGTCGGGGAGGCCGTCGGCGTCGACGTCCGCCGCGTGAAGATGCAGCGGCCCCCGAACCTGCACCATCCATTCATCCACGAGCTCTCCGTGGGCCGCGTTCCTGAACGCCCGGACGTGATCGGGGACCGGAGAGCTCTGTGTGCCCGTGCTCAAACCGACCAAGACATCGAGTGAGCCTTCACCGTCGACGTCGCACACATGGACGCTCGGAGCGGTGCGCCCGCGGGGATTGAGTGGGACGACGGCCGGGACCCCGAAGCCGCCGGCGACTCCGGGCAGCAGGATCAGCATGGGACGAGGACCGTTGGACACGATGACCAAGTCCTTCCGGCCGTCTCCGTCGAGATCTCCTGCCGTGGCTTGAAGGGGCGCCGGCTCGAGGCGGTGAATCTCGGACCGCTCCCACCGCCCACCGTCAAGGTGTGCGAGACGAATCGTGCCGCTTTTTCCGTGCAGGCTGACCCACGTCGTCCTCGACAGCGATACGACGGCGTCCGCCGGCTCCGGCAGCTCGACCTCGTGTGACCTCCACCCACCGTCGGCGTGGACCTCGTGTACTCCCACGGCATTCGACCCGTCATAGAGGCTCAGGACGTGCTGACCGCCCGTGGACGCCCCCACCCACCGCGGTGGCGCGTACGCAGGCGCGGTGTGGGTGGCCATCGGATGCGCGCAGCCCCCGAAGGCGAAGGCGGAGACCGTCGCAACGATGCACGCCGTGGGCCAAAGGGGCAGATCGCGAGGCATGGTCGAGGCCCGGGACTATACATGTCGGCTCGACGACCTGGAGCCGGTCCGGCTTTTTCGGTAGCCTCCCCGTAGTGCGCTGCCACGCGTACATGGTTCCGGCCGAGTCGTACCGGGAACTGGAGGCGCAGATCCTCGAGCTTCTCCGTGAAGGTGACCGGGATCAATTGCGTCACCTCATCGGGGAGTTCGATCTACAGGTCGAGCTGCTCAGCGGAGAGTGGCGCATGCTGATGTCGGAGTTCGAGGACCACTACCAGGTCGTCGACGCCGACGCTCGGCTCGCCCGCATGGTGGTCAGCCCCGATGAACTCGAGGAGTTCGTCGACGGCCTGCGCGATGCGACGCGGCAGGCTCGTTGGGCACCGATCTCCTTCGGTCTCGCCGAGCTCACCGATGCGCTCCCGGCGGGGACCGACCTGGTCGCCGTCATCGTCCTCGAAGAGGATGACGACTGGCTCTGGAACGAGCCCGAGTACGAGCTCATCGCGATTCGGCCCGAGGTGTTTGCGCTGCTCAGCGACGACTTGCGCAGGACGTTGGCCACGGGGGACTACCGCGCCATGGCGCGTCTCGCCTCGGACCACAGCGAAGGTGCGGTCGAGTTCTCGCCCGAACAGTGGCGGGTGCTCACCCGGCACGCCGAAGAGCGGGTGCCGGAGCTTCTGACCGTCATCGCCGAGCGCCTCTCCTCGCCCGTCGACTACACGCAGATTCGCGAGGCCCTCTCCTTGGTCGCCGACCCCCGGTACCAGCCCAGCCTGGATGCGTGGCTGCGGGTGCACGCTGCATCCGCCCAGTACGCGCTGTACTTCCGTGACGCGTCGCTCGAGCGGCGTGAACTCGAAGGGTCGGGGCTGTACCCGCTCGATGGGCGCGCCACGCAGAAGATGCGTCGCGTCCCCGGCCCCGGCGAGGCGCCTCCCTCCGCCGACGCGGTGCAGCACGTCGACCTGTCGGGCAACACGGTCCCGATGTCGGTCGCGGAGCGGGCGCGCAGTCGCCGGCGCGAACCCGTCGACGACTTTGACGACTTCGACGAAGGGTAGGTTTCTTCGGCGCGCCGCGCAGGGCCGGTAGCCTGTCCGCGATGCCGACCGAAGCCGTCGTGACACTCGTCGTCGCGCTGGTCCTCTTCGGGCTGCTGTTGGGGGTTCGTCTTGCTGCGTGGCGAAAGCGTCGTCGGGGCCGCCACGTCGCGCTTCGGGGGGCGCGCGGCGAAGAGGCGGGAGTCCTCGTGCTCGAAGACGCGGGCTACGAGGTCCTCGAGACGCAGGTTCGCGCCGCCGCGACGGTTGCGGTCGATGGTGACGCGGAGGTCTACGATCTGTGGATCGACGCCATCGCCGTCCGCCGCGGGCGGCGCTACGTGGTGGAGTTCAAGACCGGCGGCGTCGCGAGCATCGCGGTCGCCTCGACGCGCCGACAGCTGCTGGAGTACGCCCTCGCGTTCCCCGATCACGACCTGCTGCTGGTCGATGCCTCGCAGGGCACCGTGTACGAGATCGCGTTCCCCAAGCTGCTGCGATAGCTTGCACTCCCGGCCGCCGAGGGACAAAGTCCACGCGTACGGTGTCCAACTCCGAGTCTCGGTCCTCACGGTGGTCCAAGTGCAGGGCCATCTTCTCCAAGCTGTTCACAGTCTTGGGAGCACTCACCTTCGTCGCAGGGGTGCTCGCGGCGGGTGTCGTGAGCGTGACGTGTTGGCTGGCAAAAGACGTTCCGTCCACGACGGTGCTCGAGCTGCGCTTGGACGCACCCTTGAGCGAAGGCAACGCCGATGACCCGATCGCGCGTCTGTTGGGGGGCGAGGCCCGAACCCTCCAGGATACGGTCGATGCGCTCGACCGGGCGCGGGCAGACGAGCGGGTGTCGGGGGTCGTCGCCTATCTCGGCGCAGGTACGGGGGGCATGGCCAAGGCCCAAGAGCTGCGTGACGCCGTCATCCGATTTCGGGAATCGGGCAAGTTTGCGATCGCGTTCGCCGAAACCTTCGGAGAGATGGGCCCCGGCACCCAGGGCTACTACGTGGCGTCCGCGTTCGATGAGGTGTGGATGCAGCCGACGGGGCAGGTCGGCCTCGTCGGTCTGATGTCCTCGAGCATGTTCTTCAAGGGCACGCTCGACGAGCTCGACGTCGAGGTCCTCGGTGATCGCCGCAGCGAGTACAAGAACGCGTTCAACGCGTACACCGAGCGGCGATACACGCCGGCGCACGAGGAGGCGGTCCGGGTGCTGCTCGACGATCTGCTGGTCCAGATTCGCGACGGCATCGCGGCGGACCGCGATGTACCCCTCGACACGGTCGCCCGGTGGATCGACGAGGGTCCGTACCTCGCCGCGGATGCCGAAGCGCTCGGCATCGTCGATCGACTCGGGTACAGGGACGAGGTCATCGCGGCGGCCAAGGAACGGGCCGGTGAAGGTGCGGCGCTGCTGTTCGCCGAGGCCTACCTCGAGCGCGCAGGAGCGGTTGGGCGGGCCGATGGAAAGCTCGCGCTCGTCTACGGCGTCGGCGCGGTCTCCCGCGGCTCCGGTGGCGCGGACCCTCTGTCGGGGTCGCGGTCGATGGGCAGCGACACCGTCGCGGCCGCCATTCGAGCGGCGTCCGAGGACGAGGACGTGTCCGCGATCGTCTTTCGCGTCGACAGCCCCGGAGGTTCGGCGGTCGCCTCCGACACGATCTGGCGGGCGGTGGCTCTGGCACGACAGCGAGGCAAGCCCGTGATCGTCAGCATGGGGAACGTCGCGGCGTCGGGCGGCTACTACGTCGCTGCCGGAGCCAACAAGATCGTTGCGCAGCCCGGGACCATCACCGGGTCCATCGGTGTGTTCGCCGGCAAGCCCAACCTGCGCAAGCTGTGGAACAAGGCCGGCGTCACGTTCGACACGGTCGCCACCTCCGACAACGCGCTCGCCTACTCGACGGTGCACGGCTACGACGAGGCGGGCTGGGCATCCCTTCAGTCGTCGCTCGATCAGATCTACGAAACCTTCAAGGCTCGCGTCGCTGCAGGGCGAGGCCTGACGGCAGAAGAAGTCGAAGAGATCTCGAAGGGCAGGGTGTGGTCTGGCGCAAGAGCACATGCCCTGGGGCTCGTGGACGCGCTCGGTGGCATGGAAACCGCGGTTGCGCTCGCGCGCGAAGAAGCAGGTGTTCCAGAGCAGGACACGATTGAATTGGTCGTCTTTCCAGCCCCGCAAAGCTGGTTCTCTCGACTTCTGGGCCGCAATGATCGTGAGAACAGCGAGTCTGTGCAGAGCGTTTCGCGGTCATCACAGCTCGATAGGCTCCAGGAGTGGGCGTCGACGCTCGAAGACCTCGGCCTTGGCCCTAGGGACAGGGGTCTCCTTCGCATGCCCTCGCTCACAGTGAGTGGTGGGAACTCAAACCCGTAGGTTCGTTGACAAGGATTTAACCGCGTCGGCATACTCCTCGCGGCTCTCCCTTCGTGTGGGGCGCCATCACCAACACGAAACGAATACTCATGCGACGCTACATCACCGCAGGTCTCATCGCTCTCATGGCTTCCTCCTCCGCTGCTTGCGGCTACGGCAGCATGGCCTCCCACAACGGCAAGCTCTACGTTGCCCGCAACGACAGCTTCCTCTTCGGCGCACTCCGCAAGATGTACGAGTGCAACCCCGACGGCGGCGGCAACATGACGTGCACCGAGCTGTCCGGCAAGCCCTAGGACTTCAGTCCTCCAAACGCAAAGAACCCCGTGCCGCCTGGCATGGGGTTCTTTGCGTTTGGGACGGTTCGTTCAGCCCTGCGGTTCGGCAGCCGGGGCCGCGTCCGGCTCTGCGGGTGCCTCGGGCTCGGTGACCTCCGCTGCAGGAGGCGCCTCGGCGGCCGGAGCGGCGGCAGGCGGAGCGGGGGCAGGCGGAGCGTCGTTTGTCGCCTCGTTGGGCTCCGCGCCTCCTTCGTCCCAGTTGTAGAGCGCGTCGTCGCTTCCGTACATTCTGCGGTAGGTGCAGCACCGCCCGCCCACGCACCGCTCGGGCTCGAGGGGGCTGCAGGTCACGGCACCACGCATCCAGATCTTTTCATCGCTCGCGCATTTGCCCGTCGCCCGACAACCGGCGCCGGACTGAAGGTCCTTCGACACCACCTTGCAGCAGGCCTCGGAGATGACGCCCGTCGGTTCCTCGGGCGCGAACTTGGCCTTGCAGCTGGCCGCGAGACCCATGGCGAGTGCGGCACCGGCAAGCGTGCGGAACAGAACCTTCGGCTGGATCACGGCCGCATGCTCGTCCAGGTGGGCGGCCAGATCAAGCCGCTGCGAGGATCACTGCTCAGGTTGGTTGGCCGAGCCACTGCGCCGCCGTGCGTTGCCACCCTTTGCTGGCTCGGTGGACTTGCGGTCCTTGGCCGAGCCGCGTCGCTTGCCTACGCGACGCTGGTCGCTGAGCCTCCACGCAGCCGGTGCCCTGGAGATCGACAGCAGCAGCCCGACGGCGCCCAGTGAGGTCAGCAAGGACGAGCCGCCGTAGCTGAGGAAGGGCAGGGTGATGCCCTTGGCCGGGATGACCTCGAGAACGACGGCAATGTTGACGATGGCCTGGAGTCCGAAGAGGGAGGAGAGCCCGACGGCCAGATAGAGGCCAAATCTGTCTCGAGCCCGTCGTGCGACGAGTACACCGCGCCAGACCAGCAGCAGCATCAAGCTCATGGTCAGCAGGATTCCCGCGAAGCCCAGCTCTTCGCCGACGGTGGCGAGAATGAAGTCGGTGTGGTTCTCGGGCAAGAAGCCCAGCTTCTGCTTGCCGTTGCCCAATCCAAGCCCGAACCACCCGCCCGAGCCGATGCTGATCAGCGCCTGCTTCACCTGGTAGCCGTCCCCGGTGAGGAACTCCTCGAGGCGACCGCGCCGGTAGTCGACGCCGAGAATCTGCTGCCAAGCGATCGGCGCGGCGACCATGACCGCCGCGATGACGTAGCTCAGCCGGGTGCCCGCCACGAACAGCATGATGAGCGTCAACGACCCGAGCAGGATCGTGGTGCCCAGGTCCTTCTCGAGCAGGACCAGCAGCATGGTGAAGCCGGCCATGACCATGACCGGGAGGAAGCCCTGCGTGAACGCCCGCACGCGCTCCCCCTTGCGGGCCAGTGTTGCCGCCAGGAACACCGCGAGGGCGACCTTGGCGAGCTCGGAGGGCTGCAGGCTGAACGACCCCACCCGGATCCAGCGACGCGCACCGTTGATCTCCGTACCGACGAAGAGCACGACGACGAGCATCGCGATCGCACCCAGCATGAGGTGTGGTGCGAACCGCCGCAGCAGTCGGTAGTCCAGGCGGCTCACGGTCAGCATCAGCACGAAGCCGGCCACCGCAAACATGGCCTGCCGGGTGAGGAAGTGCTCCCAGCCGCTGTAGATGCTGTGGCCCAGCCACGCGCCAGAGCTGTAGACCATGACCAGCCCCAGGCCGGTCAGCGCGACGGCCGCGAAGAAGAGCCACGGGTCCATCGGACGCTCGCGCGGACCCCCGAGGGGACGACCAGAGGGTTCCCGGACTTCGGCGCTCTGCTGCGGGGGGGCTTCGGCAGCCGCTTCGGCGACATCGGACACGAGGTCGACGGGAGCACGGAAAAGGCCACGACAGCAAGAAAACGGCGATCGCAGCCCCTGACGGACGGGCTAGCCGTCCATGTCGTCGCTGAACGACTTGGATGCATCCGGGCCGAGCGAGGCGATGATCTCTTCGATCTGCTTGCGTTCGTCGTCGCCGATCTTCTTGCCAATCTTGAGGCCCAAGAACCCCCCCGAGCTTGCGGCGACCTGGATGCACAGGTCGACGATGCTCGAAGACCGCTCGCCGAGCCCGCCGGTGACGTCGCGGAGCACCGAGAGCGACTGCCGCATGAACGCATCGGAGGGCTTCTCCTCGAGCATCGTCTCCATCCGGTGAAACGCATCGCTGTCGCGCTCGATCCCGCGGCTTTGCAGCACCTCGAGGATTGCAGCCCTCTCGCCGCGCTGGATCTTGCCGTCCGCCCACGCGACGTGCACCAGCGGGAGCAGGTCGAAGATCCGAGCGGAGTCCTCGTCGAATCCGAGCGCCTCGATCTTCTCGGCGGCGCTGAGGTCCTGTGTGCCCGCACTCGCGGCGATCTCGCGCTTCTTCTCCAGAGCTTGCGCGGCCATCGTCATCTCGTGGCGGACGGCGGACCGCAGGTCCTGCTCGTGTTGCGCGAAGTAGAGTTTTTCCTCTTCGGACGACATGCGCGGGATGATACCCGGACTCGGCAGCGCTAGCGCAGCGCTTCGACGGCGGCCGTGAACTTCTCGCCGCGCTCGGCGTAGCTCCGGTACTGGTCGAAACTCGCGCAGGCAGGCGCGAGCAGGACGAGATCCCCCCGATGGGCGAGCTGACGGGCTGCGTCGACCGCCTCGGCCATGGTCTGGGCACGGGCGCGGGGCAGGTCCCCAGCGAGCGCCTCGAACTGCGCGGCGCTCTCGCCCACCGCGACCAGGCCGCGGCCGTGAGCGCGCAGCAGGGCGCCCAGTGGGGCGAGGTCGTCGCCCTTGGACTGGCCGCCCGCAATCAGGACGAAGCGCTCGCGGAGCCCACCGAGGCTGGCCATGGCGCTGGCGACGTTGGTCGCCTTGGAGTCGTTGTAGTACTTCACGCCGTCGATCTCGCGCACGAACACCATGCGGTGCGGCAGGCCCTCGAAGGTCTGGAGGCCCTCGCGGCAGGCGTCCTCGGAGACGCCGAGGTGTCGAGCCGCGGCCAGCGCGAAGAGGGCGTTCTTGGCGTTGTGCCGACCGGGAATCCTCAGGAGCGTCCGCTCGTACCTCTGGGATCCGAGCACGAGCGCGTCGCCGGGTCCCTCGCCCTCGATCTGGGCGAAGTCGGTGCCGACGAGCTCGAGTCTGTCTCCGGCCAGCTCTCGCAGGGCCTGCGTCCCCGAGTCTTCGGCGTCGAGCAGGGCGAGGCCCTCGGGCGCCATGTTCGAGAAGACGCCGAACTTGGTGCGCGCGTAGTGCTCGACGGACTCGTAGCGATCGAGATGATCCGGGGTGATGTTGAGGACCATCGCCACCGCGGTGGGGCCCGGACGCAGGGTCTCCAGCTGGTAGCTCGAGCACTCCAGGACCAGCGAGGTGGGGCGGGGCTGCTCCTCGAGCAGGAGGGCTCGAGCGAGCTCCGCGGGCGGCTCTCCGAGGTTGCCTCCGACGAAGGGCGCTTGGCCGCCGGCCCGCAGCAGGTGGCCGACGAGGGAGGTGACGGTGCTCTTGCCGTTGGTGCCCGTGATGAGCACCGTTGGGATTGGGCCGATGACCTCCAGCGCCAGGCTCAGCTCGCCGTGAATGGCTGCGTCGGGCGCGAAAGCGCCGCAGGCTTCGCGGTGAGGCCCGGGTGGAACCCCGGGGCTGAGCACCATGAGGTCGACCCCGTCGAAGGCTGCCTCGTCGGGGGCGTCACCGCCCAGGAACAGCGTGACGTCCTGCGGGGCATCTTCGAGGTCGGAGCGTCGATCGTAGGCGTGAACCTCCACGCCCATCGCGGTCAGCAGACGAACCGCTGCCCGGCCGCTCGCGCCGAGCCCGATGACCAGAGCGCGCCGATACACAGCGGTCATCGCAGCTTGAGGGTGGCGAGTGCCACGAGCGCGAGGGCGAAGCTGATGATCCAAAAGCGCACGATGACCTTTGGTTCAGCCCACCCCTTGAGCTCGAAGTGGTGGTGGATGGGCGCCATCTTGAACACGCGCTTGCCGGTGAGCTTGAAGCTGAGCACCTGCACGATGACGCTGACCGTTTCGAGGGCGAAGATGCCGCCGACGATCAGCAGCGTGAACTCGTTCTTGGTCGCGACGGCCAAGAAGCCCAGCCCGGCGCCCAGCGGCAGCGAGCCGACGTCGCCCATGAACACGCTGGCCGGATAGGTGTTGTACCAAAGGAAGCCGATCCCGGCCCCGATCATGGCACCGCAGTAGATCGAGAGCTCACCCACCCCAGGGATGTGCGGGATGTGCAGGTAGCGGGCGATGTCGAAGCCCGCGATGAGCGTGCCCGCTGCGTAGGTCAGGATGAGGAACGTGGCGGCCGAGATGATGACCGGCCCGATCGCGAGACCGTCGAGCCCATCGGTGAGGTTGACCGCGTTGGACGCTCCGACGATCACGAAGACGCCGAACACGACGTAGACCATCGCTGGGCAGCGCCAGGTCGGAGGTGTAGAAGTCGAGCAGCGGAAGGGCGAGCTTGTACCGGATGTTCTCCGGCATCATCTCGCTGCCCTCGTACACGTAGAAGGACACGGCGGTGGCGATCAGGAACTGAAGCGCGAACTTCACCTTTCCTGGCATCCCGCCCGAGTGCTTCTTGCGGATCTTCATGAAGTCATCGAGGAAGCCGATGACGCCGTAGCCGGCCGTGGTCAACGTCGCCATCAGGACGAACGGGTTGCGGATGTCCGCCCACAAGATCGTCGGGATGATCAGCGTGAAGAGGATCAGGCTCCCGCCCATCGTGGGCGTGCCCCGCTTGGCGAGGTGGGACTGCGGACCGTCGTCACGCACCACCTGGCCGAGCTGGATCTTCTGCAGCGTGCGGATGAACCAGGGGTAGAGGACCAGCGACAAGAACAACGCCGTCAGCGTCGCCGCGATGATCCGCGTCGAGGTGTACCGAAGAACGTTGAGCCAGCTCAGCGCAGCAATCTTCGTGCTTAGGGGATACAGGAGCGTGTAGAGCAACCCAGCACCTGTCCTTTGGCGGAGAGTCCGCGCAGGACTGAAAACCTGTCTCTATCGATGGCACGAACCGGCCCCGCAGAGCAAGAAAACCGGCATGCGCGTCGGCATGGAGACCGTCAGGAGCCGTAGGAGACCCAGATGGGGACTTTGGCGGACCTCGTCGATCGCGCGCTCGACGCGCCAGCGGGTGTGACCTCAGTGCAGCCAGTCCCGCCAGAGGTCCGGAAGCGAGTTTTGGCCCTGCTGGAACACCCGCGGTGCGAGCCAGCGAGGGCGACTGGGCGCGACGCGCAGGGGCATGCCGGCTTCCTCGGGCGACTTGCTCCCCTTGCGCCGGTTGCACGCGACGCAGCAGGCCACGATGTTCTTCCACGTCGTCCGACCCCCGAGACAGCGCGGGACGACGTGGTCCAAGGTCAGGTCTGTGTGCCTGAACTGCACGTTGCAGTACTGGCAGAGGTACCCGTCTCGTAGGTACACGTTCTCGCGGGAGAAGCGGACGTACATCGGGCGGACCTTGACCGAGCGAAGCAGGCGCACCACCGCCGGAACCTCGAAGTCTCGCGTAACGGTCCGAGCCTTCCAGTCGTGGGTCGATACGACCTCGACCTTGCCGAGAAACTGCATGCACAGGGCACGCTGCCAGGGGATCACACGAAGGGGTTGGTACCCCTGGTCCAACAACAACGTATCTCGAACTGTCATCGATGAGCCCGCTCAACCGTAGCATGCGGCCGCAACGGCGCCGCAGGGGGCGATGTAAGTGCGTGGCGTTCTCTCGGAGCAAACCCGGATGTTTGGCGCCGGTCCCGGTTCCTGGTATCGGCACAGGGTGCGGTGGACTCCCGAGGCGCTGGCGCGCGACGCTGGCGGAACCCTGATTCGCGCCGGCTCCGGAGCCATCGCGGGTGCCTTCATCGACTCCCGTCAGCCGATCGCCGGAGGCCTGTTCGTACCGATCGTCGCGGCCCGAGACGGCCACGACTTCATCGAGGCGGCCGCCCGCGGGGGAGCGGCGGCGACGCTGATCGAAGCGGGCCGCGAGCCGCCCCAGGGCTCGTTCACGGTGATCGCCGTAGAGAACACGCAGGCCGCGTTCACCCGGCTGGCGACGGCCCGCTGCGCTGGGTTCGACGGTCCGGTGGTCACCATCTCCGGCAGCAACGGAAAGACCACGACGCGGGCGATGGTGGCCGCTGCGTTGGGTGCGGCCTACGACGCGGTCTTGTGCACGCCCGGCAACCTCAACAACCATCTGGGCGTCCCCCTGACGGTGCTCGGTGAGCCGCACGAGCCCGACGCGATGGTCATCGAGCTCGGGATGAGCGCGCCGGGGGAGAATGATGCGCTCGCAGCAATCGCGCAGCCTGCGGTGCACGTGATCACCTCGGTCGCGTTGGAGCACCTCGAGTTCATGAAGTCCATCGAGGCGATCGCCGCCGCGGAGGCCGAGCCGGTCGTCCGGATCCGCCCCGGCGGATGCGTGGTGGTCCCCGCAGACGAGCCGCTGCTGCGTCCGCATCTGGAGGGGGCATCGGTCGACGTGCTGACCTTCGGCGAGACGCAGGACTGCGACGTCCAGATTCTGGAGGTCGTCGTCGGGGCCCGAACCCGCGCTCGGGTGCGCGTCGGGCCACACGCCCCGGTGGAGCTCGACCTGCCGCTGTTCGGGGCCCACAACGCCCGCAACGCTGCGGCCACCCTGGCCGTCGGGCACCGGCTGGGACTCGCGCCGGAGGCGATGGCCGAGGCCTTGCGGAGCGTCCGTCCGGTTGGGGACCGCGGCCGCGCCATCGCGTGGGGCGAGCATCTGCTCATCGCCGACTGCTACAACGCCAACCCCGGCTCGGTGGAGGTCGCGCTGCGAAGCTTGGCCCGCTTCGCCTGCGAAGGGCCTCGGGTGGCGGTGATTGGAGACATGCTGGAGCTGGGCCCCACCGAGGATCAGCTTCACGCCGAGGCGGGCGCGCTGGCGGCCTCCTTGGGCCTCGATGCGCTGTTGGGGTTCGGCCCGCGCAGCGCCCACGCGGTGGCGGCCGCCCGCGAGGCCGGGATCCACGCGGAACACTTCGAGGCGATCGACGCGCTCGCTGAAGCCCTGCGGGCGCTGCTGCTCGGCAAGGCTCCGGGCGCCGCACTGCTCAAGGGCAGCCGCGGGACCCGGCTCGAGCGCGTGCTCGATGCGCTCTAGAACTGCATGCTCATGCCGACCTGCGCGCCCTCGGGGCTGGCGGCCGCGGCGAACTGAGCGCGCCGCTTGGCGCGTCGGTGCTTGGTGTACATGCGGCTGCCGATGATGGCCATGGCCATGGTCCCGATCTGCAAGCTGCCGTTGACGACCTGCCAGTACTGGCGACGGGCCGAGTTGGTGAAGCGGGTCGCGATGAAGGGTCCGACGCCGGGGATGAGCAGGGCTCGCCCGCGGTTGAGGGTCATGTTGCCGTTGTCGCCGCCGGGGCCGTCGTCGCGCTTGCGGATGTCCCGAGCCTTGTCGATGGTCGCGGCGCCGGCGTAGGCGGTGAGCAAGTACAGGCCGGCAAAGCCGCCCAGGCCCGCGGCGAGCAGGGGCTCGGCGTGTTTGTTGAGCACCGGGCCGGTCGGTTTGGGCGGAGGCGGAGCGACCGCGGCGGGCGAGGCCGGCGCGGGGACGGGGTCGGAGGCGACCAGCGGCGGGGGTGGGGCCGCGACCTCGGGGGCCGGAGCGTCGGCGCCAGCCTCCTGGGTGCTCGGTTGCGCTGGCTGGGTCGCGGCGGGCTGCGCCTGCGTCGCCTCGGGCGCGGCAACGGCCTCCGGCGCGGGCTCGGTGGCCGCTGGAGGCGAGGTGGGCTGGGCCCAGGCTGCCGAGGGCACGGTGAGGGCGCAGAGGACGGGTGCGATAAGCCAGCGATTCATCTCATCTAGATTGTGTCCGGATACCCCCCGCCGATCATGAGGTCGCGCGAAAAAAAAAACGCCCGGCCCAGCGGATGGCTGGCCGGGCGGCTCTTCAGGCGCTCTGCGGAGACGCTACTCGCACTGGATCTCGGGATAGATCGCGGTGAGCGACAGGCGAGCGGGCGAGTTGTCCAGGTACGCCGCCTTGTACGCGATCGGGACGCCGGGCGACTCGGCGGAGTAGTTCCCGCCCTCGAGGATGTACTGGATCATCTGCTCGGGCCCGAGGATGGTCTGGACCGCGTCCTCGGCGTTGCCACCGATCACGGTCGCGGTGATCTTGGCGGCGTTGATGACGTCCTGCGACTCGGCGTCGACTTCGACCCCCGCGATGCCGTCGCCGAAGGCCGCGTCGATGGCCGCAACCATGATCTCGAGCGTGTCGTTGCTCTCGATGGCGAACAGCACCCGGCGGCCGTAGCTGACCGACTGCATGTACATCGGCGGATCGCCCACGCCCATGTAGAGCTGAGCGTCCTGCACGTCCACGAACTCACCGAAGAGGTCGGAAGGACGCGCAGGGGTGTCGAGGTCGGCGGTGTAGTAGGTCTGCGTGAAGTCGATCAGGTACTTGTTCGCGAACTCGCCCTCTTCGAAGTCGTACATCGCGTCGACGTCGATGATGCCCGACCAGTTGACGTCGGCACCGATCTGCAGCGCGAACTGAGACTTGCTGAAGACCTTGTGGATCTCGTAGCTGATCTGCGCAGCGGTGTTGCCGTTGGTGCCCTCTTGCAACATCGCGGCTCGCAGATCGCGGAACTCGGAGAGGCTCGGCGACTCCATCGTGGCCTTCGGGGAGGCGTTGAGGTTCTCGAGCGAGAGGCTGAACGTGCCAGCCGATCGCTCCAGCCCGATGGGCGAGAGCACGCCGCCGACCATCTCCCCCGCGCGAAGCAGGGCCCCGGGCCACAGCGCTGGCGAGTCGGGGACAATGGCGATGAACGAATCCAGGTGCGCGGTCTCGGAGAAGTAGACCTGATTGCAGGTCAGTTCGCCCTGCGTCCACGGGGAGAGGCATTCCATCGCGTTGGGGTCGCAGGCGATCTGGTGCTTGGAGGCGACCGGATCGATGTTGAGCTTGCCCAGTCCGAGGATGAAGGCGTCGAGCTCGTCGTGGTCGGCTGGCGTCTCGCCTCCGGTCGTCTCGTCGATGTCGCCGGTCGACCCGGGCTCGGGTTCGGGCGCATCGGTCGTGCTGCCGCCGTCGTCGGACGGGGGCAGGGCTCCGGTGGTCGGGGAGCGGGCCGAGCCCTGGTCGTCACAGCCGGCGAGCGACAGGGCGAGGCCGAGGATGAGTGCGGTGGAGGGCGCGATGGCGTTGTGGAGTTTGATGCGGGTCATCGTCGTATCCGTTGCGTGGGGAGGGAAACTCAGTCGAGGCTGACGCGGACGGTCACGCCGACGGTTCCTTGTTCGGAGAACTCGAGATAGTGGTCACCAGCCCATCCGTTCTCCAAACTCACGGGGCCGTAGGTCTTCTCGCCGAAGGTGTCGTCGTCGCACAAGAAGCAGTCGTCGTCCTCACGCAGGCTTCCGCGAATGCACAGCTGGTTGTTCTTGAGCGGGTCGACCTCGTGGTCGTAGATGGTCGAGCCGTCGTCGTTGTTGTTGATCCACAGGACCGGCAGGCTCATGCCGTCGCCGCCGCGCTCCCAGATCGTCTCCCATCCAGGAGCGTCCGGGCGGCAGGGGTCGGCCTCCATCGGCGGCGCGATGCGAAACTGGATGTTGCCCTTGACCTGGATCTGGCCCGGGCCATCGTCGTTGCCGCCGAGGTACTCCATCTCGGCGACCTTCGCCGAGACGTCGATGAAGTTGTCGTAGCACTGGCGCTCCTGATAGTCGGCCGCGAAGGCCATCTTCACGCCGCTGTTGTCGAGGTAGGCCAGCTTGTAGGCGATCGGCGCGCCAGGGGAGAGCGTGGAGTACTCGCCGCCTTCGAGGATGTACTCGATCACGCCGTCGAAGCCGGTGATGGTCTTGACGGCCTCCGCTCCGGAGCCACCGATCACCACCGCGTGCATCCGAGAGTTCTCGAGGACTTCGCGGTGGAAGGTGTCGACCTGGGCGCCGCCGCTGACCAACACCGCGTTGAAGGAGGCGTCGATGGCGGTGCGGACCTCGTGCTCGGAGTAGAGACTCTCGAGCGAGAACAGCACCTTGCGGCCGAAGGTGATCGACTGCACGTACATCGGCGGGTTGTCTTCGCCGGTGAAGTGCTCCAGGTCCTCGACGGTGACGTCGTCGACGAACAGGTCGGAAGGCAGACCCGGCGTATCGACGTCGATCGTGTAGTAGGCCTGCGTGAAGTTGACGAGGACCTTGGTGCTCTCGTAGGTGTTCGAGAAGTCGAACATGCTCGAGAATCCGTTCCCGAACCAGTCGACGCCGCCACCGACCGAGACCGCGATCTGATCGTAGTCGTGCACGCGGTCCACGGAGAACGCGATGTTTGCTGGTGCGCCGCCGACGACGTCCTTGAGAATGTCGTTGCGGTGCTCGCGAAACTCGGAGAGCGAGGGGCGCTCCATCGTTCGCGCGGGGCTTCCGTTGACGTTCTGCAGGGAGACCGAGAACGCCATCGGGGCCCGGGGGAGGCCGATCGGCGTGAGCTGTCCGTATTGCGCGTCGTCACCGCGGACGACGTTGCCGGGCCAGAGCGTCGCGGAGTTGGGCTGGAAGGCGATGAAGTCCTGCGCGTGGTCCGTTTCGCTGTAGTGCACGTACTCGCACCACTGCTCTTCCTCCTGCCCGTTGGCCTTGCAGGCAAAGTCGCAGTTGGTCTGCGTCTTGGGCACCCAGTCCTCGAGCTCGAGGTGACCGAGGTCGAACACGTACTCGCTCAGGTCGTCCGACGGGGCGCCGGTGCTGCCTTCGGTCCCCTCGTCGACCCCGTCGGTCCCCGACGCAGCGTCGGTCTCGCCGACGTCGGTGTCGGCCGACGAGTCGCTCGCGAGACCAGGTCCGGCGCCGCGTCGCCCGCCTTCGTCACAGCCAACAGTCATCATCGAAAGCGCCAGCAGCGTGATCGCGCTCGTCGATGCCCTCATGAAACGAAGCTCCGTGTTCCCCGTCATCAATCCCCGCCCCAAGACTACGACACCCCAAGGCGGAAAGATTCTGGCGATGTGCGGAGAAAGGCTCTCAGGTCCGATCTTGTGGACAATTGAAGGCTCGAGAACCACATGATTGCGCGGTGATGCGCAACAGACGCGGCCGATCGAGACCTTCTACAGGCCGTAGCCGCCGACGAGGCTGACGTCGTCGAAGTAGGCGTCGCAGTACGTGCCGCTACTCTTCTGGCACTGCAGGTGGATGCGAATGACGGCGGTGTTCGAAGGCGCAGGCGCGGAGTTCGCGAGGAGCGTCCAGTCGGTGAAGGACTGGTACGGCGTCCCAAACGAGGAGATCTCGGAGTCGTCGGCAGCGAGGTACGTGACGCGAATGCGGTGGTCGTCGTCGTCGCTCACTCGGGCGCGGGCGTAGGCACTGAAGTCGAACGTCATCGTGTTGGTCGCGATCGCCCCGGCGAACGCGGAGACGTCGATATCGAGCTGATAGGTGATGTCGGTGTTCGGAGCGCCCTCGCTGGCGGTCAGGAAATTGGCCCCTGCGTGGGGTCCGACGCCGCCGACGCTGGTGACGCACTCCCAGGTTCCCGAGACCACCTCCCATCCGCCGTTGCAGCCCTCGAACCCGCCGTCGCTGACCAGTTCGGCAGTCGACCCGATCACATCGGCGCTGACCACGAGCGTCGCCGCGTCCGCGCCCTCGCCGGTGGCGTAGTCGACAACGAGATCGGTCGATGCCGGCCCGAGCACGGATGTCGGCGGGCGGAGCGTCACGGTGCACGACTTGCCCGCATCGAGTGTGGCGGGGCAGTCGTTGGCCTCGACACTGAAGCCGCCCGAGACCGCGACCATGATGTCGGTGGCCGCCTGTGCGCCGGTGTTCTCGACGGTAAAGTCCGACGTCGCGGAGTCTTGGTACGCGACGTCGCCGAAGTCGGCGCCAGAGACCTCGAGGTGCGCGGGGTCGGCGGTGGCCGTGGTGTCGGTGCCATCCGAGCCGGTCGTGGTCTCGCTGGTCGGGTCGGGGCCGGTCGTCGAGTCGGTGGAGGCGCTCGGGTCGGTGGTGGGATCCGGGCCGGTGGTGAGGCCGGGGTCGGTGGTGGGGCCCGGGTCATCCGTCGTCGGATCCACCGAGTCGCCGCCGGAGCCGGTGGTGTCGCTCTGGTCTCCCTCGGTCTCGTTGGCCAGGTCGCCCGTCGCAGACGCAGACGAACTGTCGAACGCGCAACCGCCACCGATCACGCAGCCGACGACGAGCCCTTCGATCCACCTCGAACGCATGAGGCGAGCGTAGCAGGATGTCCTCAGTCCGCGCGTGACAGGAGCGCGTCCTTGGCGTGCTCCCGGTCATCGAAGTGGATCTTCTGGGTCCCGAGCACTTGGTAGTCCTCGTGTCCCTTGCCGGCGATGAGCACGAGATCATCGTCGCTGGCCTGCGCCACGGCCTGCGCGATCGCCTTGGCGCGGTCGACGACACGATGCACCGCTGCGTCGGTCCCGGCGGGGACCCCCTCGAGCATGGCGTCGACGATGGAGCCAGGGTCCTCGGTGCGGGGGTTGTCGGACGTCGCCCAGAAGACGTCGGCACCGAGGGCGGCTGCGCGCCCCATGACCGGTCGCTTGGAGGGGTCCCGGTCCCCACCGCAGCCGAGCACGACGTGCAGCTGGCCGCGACACAGCGGGCGAACCGCGGCGAGGGCTCGATCCACCGCGTCGGGCGTGTGCGCGTAGTCGACGACGACCGTCGGGCCATCGATCCCGTCCGCGTGGACGCGCTCGAGTCGGCCCGGGGCACCGGTCGCAGACCGCAGGGCTTCGAAGCAGACCTCCATCGGAACGCCGATGCCCCACGCCATGCCGGCGGCGACGAGCGCGTTGTCGAGGTTGTAGGGCGCGATGAGGGGCGTGACCAGCTCGAACTCGCCCTGGGGCGTTCGGACCTGGGCCCGGGTGAGCTGAGCGCCGAAGTCGACGGCGCGCGCGAGGATCTCGGCGTCTGGCTGCCCACCTGCGGAGACCCGCAGACATGCCCTGGCGGCGGGCCGGGCGCGCTCGAGGAACGTGACCGCGGCGGGCTGCCCATCGACGGCCGCCACGGCGACCCCGCCGGCGGCGAGGTGATGCGATGCCAGCCGACACTTGGCCGCGAGGTAGGCCTCCATCGAGTCGTGAAAGTCGAGGTGGTCCTGGCTGAAGGAGGTGAACCCCACCGCACCGAACCGGAGCGGCTCGACCCGGCCCTGGTCCAGCGCGTGCGACGAGGCCTCCATCACCACGTGGGTGCCGCCGCGGTCGACCGTACGCCGCAGCAGTCCCTGCAGTTCCAGTGGGAACGGGGTGGTGAGCTGAGCCGTCTCCTCGCGGTCCACGACCCAGTTGCCGGTGGTGCCGAGCCTCGTGAACCCAAGGCCGTGGTGCCGCAGCATCGCGCCCAGCAGGTGGGCGGTCGTGGTCTTGCCGTTCGTTCCGGTGACGGCGGCCATCGTCAGCGACGCGGCGGGTCGACCGAACGCGTTGGCCGCGAGGTCGGGGTAGGCCGCTGCGGTGTCCTCGAGCCAGACGTGCGGCCCTCCGGGCGGGTCGATGGCTCCGCGCCGCACGATGACGACGGACGCGCCGTCGCGGAGCGCGGCCGGCACGAAGGCGTGCGCGTCGACCGTGCCCCCGGCGGTCGCGAGGAACGCACAACCGGGCTGCTGCGCCACCTTCCGAGAGTCGACGCAGAGCCCGGTCACCTCGGTCTGCGCACTGCAGCCGACAAAGGCGTGGTCCGATGGAGACAGGCCGCTCAGGAGCGCTTCGAGCCGCACGGCCTGCGAGCCTACTGCATTTCAGCTCTTGTCGGCATCTTCGTCGACTTCGGCGGCTTCGACCTTCGCGGCGTCGGGTGGAGCTCCGTCGGCCAGCGCCTTGTCCACCTCGCCGTCCTTGGCCTTCGCTCCGCAGGCACCCTCGCCGCACTTGCCCTCGCCGCAGGCCATCTCGCCTTTGTCGGCGTTGGCATCGGCTTGGGCGGCGGGGGTCTGTGCGTCCTTGGTGGCGTCTGCTTTGGCGCCGTCTGCCTTGGCGCCGTCCTTCTTCGCGTCGGCGCCCACCTCCTTGGCCGGCTCGGCTGCGTTGTCGCAGGCGGTCAGTGGAATGCCCGTGCCGAGCAGGGCCAGGGTCGCGGTGATCGTCTTGATGTCCATCGTGCGGTCCTCGTGGTTGAGAGCACAGATGTTACTCGATCATTTGCCGACGACCGCGACGCGCGTCAGCCGAAGCAGGCGGGGCACCTCGGCGACGAGCTTCTCGAGATCGATCGTCCGCTTCGAGCGGTAGACGAAGCCGTACAGCCGGTCTTCGTCCCGCCACGTGACGAGGTAGCCGCGCTCCTTGAGCTGGTGGGTGTTCGTGGTCTCGTCGATTCGCTTGAAGCCAATCTTCAAGCCGTCGACGACCTCCGTGCGCGGCATGTCGGAGATGGCGGCGTCCACCTCCTCGGCCTCGCCCGGTTCGACCTTTTGATAAATCGGCTCGATCGCCGTCTCGCTGTCGACCGCGTCGCTCAAGGACTCGCCGATTTCGACGGCGACCGGCGCGATCTGGGTGCCCTCGCGGATGACCGCTTCGATGTTGCCGCTGTCGGTTGCCCCTGCGAGCCAGCCTCGGGCCGTGACGGAGAGCTCGCCGGTGTCCGGAATGTCGGCCCACGCCGAGGTGGCAGAGTCGTACAGCGCCTTGCTCTTGTCGGCGGCTCCGGCGGCCTTGTCCCCCACCGCGGCGAGCTGATGCTCTGCATTCTGGCGGCCCTCGTCACAGCCGGCGAGGACCAGGGCCAAGAGGAACAGTCGCTTTCCGTGCATGACGGCAGGGTACCGCGCACAGCGCGGCTTTATTGCCAGACCGGCGCGCCGGGGTTGGGGAAGGGCTCGAGGCAGTTCTCCCGGCAGACCGAGGGCGGCTGGATCGCGAAGCTTCCGGTGGGGGAGACCTCCTCGATGCCGTCGGGGGCGATGCGCACGATGGAGGTCGTATCGGTGCCGTCGCCGATCTGCACCAGGAGGGGAGCATCGCCGGGGGTGCCCAAGTGTGCGACGCGAAGGAAGCTGCGCTCGGAGCTGCCCTCCTCGGAGGCCACGACCGCGTCGTCCCCGTCGAGCACGGTCACCTCCCAGCTTGCGCCACATGGCCCGTTGTCGGTGAGGAACGCGCGGGCGCCCCCTGCGAGGGCACACACTTGCCATGATGAGGCGCGCGGGGGCTCGTCGTCTCTTCGCCGGCGCTTCCGCTTCGTGCGCTTGGGTGCGGCCTCCTTGGCAGCCTCGAGCTGCGCGAGCAGAGCGTCGGTGCCCACCGTGCAGCCCTCGATGGTCTCGTTGAGCGGGGGCGGCTCGCGACGCACGACCCCGGGATCGAGCCCCCACTCCTCGAAGTAGTCCTCGGTGCGCAGGTCCGCGCGGAACGGGGTCTGACGCCGCCGATACTCGTCGTCGTCGAAGAAGATGCCGTTGAGCTTCGTGTCGAGCTTGCCCGCGTAGCCGATCGCGATGCCTTGGCCGTCCGAAGCGCGGAAGGTGACGCCGCCGACCCCATCGAGATCGCCCAGGGGTGCCGTGACGCGGGTCTTGGTGTCGAGCAAGAAGAACGTCCCTCGCGGCGCGTCGCAGTCGCTCTGTCCACCCAAGCGCTCGATGAGCATCAGGCGATCGCCCCGATGACCCCGAAGCGCGGTCCCGCCGATGAAGCGGTGCATCGTGCCGTCGGGGTCGACCCGGTAGAGGAACATCTCGTTGCGGTCGAAGCTCGCGCGTCCGGACGAGCGCCAGACGGTCCCCGCGGGTACCGCGATCGTGGTCCGAGGGTCGATGTCGAGCGGCTCTCGGGCGACGCCGCTGACCCCGAAGGCCTCGAGCTCCGAGATGTGGATCTTGGGGACGTTGCCCTCGCCGGGAAAGACCTCGAGCACCTCCACGACCAGGGTGCGGGTGGTGACCGGCTGAGCAAACTCGACGAAGACCGGGGCGTTGTGATCGGTGAGCAGCGCGTCGGTGAAGCCCTGCTCGGTGTGCACCCGGACTCGCTTGATCCGAGGGTAGGTGTCGAACTCGAGCGCGGCGCCGAAGAGTCGAACCGAGTGCACTACGGCCACGGACGGGAAGTGCATGCCGATCGCACAGCGCGTCTCCTCATCGGGCACGCAGGTCCACGCGGTGTCGAGGTCGTCGTCGCGCAGGAATCGAGTCGAGCCCTCCGAGGGGGCGGACCACTCGGGGACCTCGAGGGCTCCGGCGAGCGCAAAGACGCTCGCGAGCTGATCGACCCGGAACCCCATGGTCGTCGCGCCGAGTCCGGGCAGAGGGAGGATCTTCTCGGCCCGCACGAGCTCGGCGACCGCCGTCGGGTCGGCGAGCTCGGTCCCGACGTCGAGTGCCGTCTGCGCGGGGACGTCGACAGACACCTCGACCCGTTCTTCCCAGTCGGTGTCGAACGCGTCCGTGTCGGCGGCGGCCGGTTCGATCCCGAGCATTCGATAGACCTCGTCGGTGACGGTGCCGCACCCGCCGGCGGGGAGCAGCACGGCAGCGATCGCAGTGGCCCTGAGTCGATTCATCTCGCCGCGCATTGGTACCACGCGGGGGCGCGGTCCGGTCTACGCGGGAACGACGGCGAGGCCGGGCGGGGAGACGTCGTCGCCGCCCATCGAGCACCGTCCGCGCAGCTCGCCGCCCTCGTCCATGATGATTGCCCGCGCGGAGACGTTGCCCAACACGCGGCCGGTGGTCGCGATGGTGAGCTTGCCGGCGACGTTCATGTCCCCGGTGACGGTGCCGCGAATGACGACATCCTCGCTCGCGCGGACGTCTCCGCGGATGTTGCCGTCGCTCTGCAGGGTCAGCAGGCCGCAGTCGACGTCGCCCTCGATCTCACCGGCGACGAGGAGCGGGCTGCGAGTGCTCAGCGATCCGTCGACGAGCATGTCGGGCCCGACCATCGTGCCCGCGGGTGCGGGAGCGGGTGCGGGCTCGACCTCGGCCTCGGCCCGCTCCACCAAGGCGGCCTCGACCGCCGTCTTGAGGGCCTCGTCGTCCGTTCCGTCCGCTGCGTCCGCTGCGTCCACTTCGGACCCAGCCGCTTCGGGCAGCGCCTTGGTCTCCGGGTTGGGCTCGGGATCGTTCTTGCGACGAAGGAACTCGAACATGGCACGACTCGAATACCTCCCCATTTTGTGCTTTGCAATACCCAAAAGTTTTCACGTAATGGAGTTGGGCCAGGCCAACGTGAGGGCGGCGGGGCTGGCGTTGATACGCTCCCATCCTGGTGTCGCGACGCAGCGCCGCGGTCGTGCCGCATCTCCTCCTCGTCGGGCTCCTGCTCGTCGTGACCGGAGCGTCGCCGTACTTTGGCCGCCTGATGAACGCCAACGAGCGGCCGCGGCTGCTGCAGGGGATGGCGTGGGTCGAGACCGGCACGTCGGCGATCGATGGGCCCCACACCGCGCACATCGAGCCCGGCATCGACGTCTCCCGCGCGTCGCGCGGAGCGCTGGTGCCCAACAAGCCGCCCGGCACGAGCGTGCCCGCCGCGGCTGCGTATGCCCTGACGCGCGCGATGGGGAACTCGACCCTGGGCGCACTCACCCAGCTCGCCCGAGCCCTGGGCGGATGGCTGCCGATGATCGTGATCCTGCTGCTTGGGCGGCGTCGCTTTCAGGGTCCCGCTGGTGCCTTCGCCCTCGTGGCCCTCGCGCTCGCGACGCCCTGCCTGGCCTACGCTCGCCTCCTGTACGGACACGTTCTCGCGGCCGCGTGTCTGTTCTGTGGAGTGCTGACGCTGGAGCACGCGCAGACCAAGACGCGCGCGTCCCTTGCGGCACTGGGCGGGGCGCTCGCAGGTGCGGCCGTCGCGGTGGAGTACCTCGCCGCGTTCGCGGGCCTGCCGATCGGGGTGTGGTCGATCATGCAGACCCGGCGCGGCGGGTCGTGGTCGGTGGTGATCGCGGCGCTCGCCGGCGCGCTGGTGCCGATCGCCGGGTTGATGCTCTATCACGACGCACTCTTCGGCAGCCCCTGGTCGACGCCCTACCACTTCGTGGTTCGGGAAGGCTTCGCCGAGATTCACGGCCGCGGCCTGCTGGGGCTGAGTTGGCCCACCACGCATTCGGTCTACGAGCACCTCCTGTCCCCTTGGGGCGGGTTGCTCTACTGGGCTCCGCTGAGCGTGCCCGCGCTGTGCGCGATGGTCGGGGCGGTCCGCCGGGGCGAGGCGGAGGGGCTCGAACGACTGAGCCTCGGCCTCTTCGCGCTGCTGCTCGCGCTCAACCTTTGCCTGGCGCAGACCGGAGGCTGGCGGGTGGGCCCGCGCTATCTGGTGCTCGCCATGCCCTTCCTGCTACCGGGGCTCGTTCGTCTGCACGGCTGGCTGGGCCGACCCGGGCTCGGTGCGATGGTCATCGGCCTGCTCGGCTGGTCGCTGCTGGTCAACTTCTTCGCCGCCGGGCTGTTCCCGCACCTCGTCCCCGAGGGCAACCCGCTGCGCGACCTCCTGCTGCCGCTGTGGGCTGAGGGACTGCGCCCCTACTCGCTGTGGGGCACGTGGGGTCTCGGACTGACCGGACTGGTCACGCTGGTGCTCTTCGTCCTCGTCACCCGGCCGGTGTCCGAGGCGCAGCGGCGGGGATGGCTGCTGGGCGTGCTCGGTGCGCTGGGGTTGCTCGGCGCGAGCACGCTGATCCCCGGGGCGCCGGGGGCCGAGAGCACCTTCGCTGCGGTGCGCGGGATCTGGGAGCCGGGCGGGTCGAAGCCGCCGGTGGTCGTGGAGCTGAAGCGCTAGCAGGGCTTCGAAGCGCCGATGCGCGGCCTCGGCCCACAGGTTGCCCGGATCCTCGGCGCGCATGCGGGCCAGCTCGTCCATCGCCTTCTGGCCGTGGCCCTGGCGGTCGGCCTCGATGATGCTGCGCTCGAGCGCGTGTGGCCACAGCCAGCGATAGGCGAGGCGGTCGGCCACCGCGTCGTTGAGGCCGCCGCGCCGGACGTAGATCAGCGAGCGGCGGCTTGCCTGCACCAGGGCCCACCTGGGGTTGCGGTCGAGGTGGGCGAACGTGCCCTGCATCGGCGAGTTGTCGACGATGACGAACTGGACGCGATGTGCGTCGGCCTCCTGGGCGAACACGTTGGGGTCCATGGCGCTGGCGATGTAGCGCTCGACCATCCTCGGCGTGTAGACGAGGTCCGTCCGGCCGTCGATGTAGACCCGGTGCTCGGGCCATAGGTGGAAGATCAGGAAGCCGCCGTAGCCGAAGTCGTTGAACATCGGCCCCGCGAGGCCTTCGCGCTCGATGAACGCCACGCCCTTCTCGGGGTAGTGCGCCGGGGCCAGGCCGAAGCTCGGCGGGGGCAGCGGACGGCCGAGCGCATAGAGCAGCGCGCCGGTCGCCGAGGCGATCGCGATGAGCGACTGCAGGCGGCCGGTCCAGATGGTGCGGCCGATCGACGCCCATCCGGTGGCCGCCGGACCCGCGCCCAGCAGGGCGATGTAGGGCAGGTGGCGGATCGACTGCAGGCCCAGACCCAGCGCGAGCACGACCACCACCGCGTCCCATGGGTCACGCGTACGCGCGAGGTTGAGCAGGCCGCCACCGACGACGAAGGGAATCACGGCCAGCGTGGCGGGGCTCAGCCGCTGCACGAGCGAGAGCTCCACCGGCGCCCACTCGGTGATGAGCGGGCTGTGCTGCCCCATCAGCGCGACGGTCGTCGTGATGATGCGCGTCCCGAACGGGGTGGCCAGGATGGCGAGGCTGCCCAGCGACGCGACGAGGAGCGCGTGTCGCCACGGCCGAGCGCGCGCGAGGACTCGTGCCTCGACGAGTTCGACCGTCGCGAGCGCGACGAGGAGCACCGGGAGCACGAGCACGCCGCGGTGCACGTTGGCGTTGAGGATCACCACCGGCACGACCCACAGGAGGCCCCGCTTGCCTGCGCGATGCCGATCGATCAGCCAGGCCACCGCCGCGACCAGCACCAGCGACACGGTCGCGCCGCGCTCGGTGAATCGGAACGACGCCGCGCTCATGCACAGGGCGACCGCCAGCGTCGCGACGCTGCGCGGAAGTCCCCGCACGCGTCTCAGCGCCCGCCACTGGATGCTGGCGGTGCCCAGCAGCATGCTCGCCTTGAGCACGACCAGCGCGGCCGTACCCCCGAGTGACCAAGTGCTCCACAGCAGCAGCGCGGTGCCCCAGTCCTTCCACGGCCACGGCGTCCCGAAGCGAGTGTAGGAGAACACGTCCGAAGGCACGAGGCTGCCCGTGCTGAGCATCACCTCGCCCAGCTGGATGTGCCACCAGACGTCGAGGTCGGCGACGGGGCGCAGGCCTTCGAATGCCAGACCGCCCATCAGCAGCAGCAGCGCGAGGGTGGCGACGAGGCGCCGGGGCTGAGGGTCCGTCACCGGAAGAACAGGAGCATCAGGGAGAACAGGCCTTCGATCCAAGCAAAAAGTCCGCCCCAGGAGGAGACCCCGTGGTGGTGATCGTGCCGAGGCGTGGCGGTCGCGGCCGCGCGGTAGTGGTCGGCTTCCATCTGAGCCCGATGCACCGCTCGCTTCGCGTCGCGAACCTCTCGCGAGCGCTCCAGCGCCAGTCCACCGAGCTTGATGAAGGTCTCGATCGCTTCGAACTCCCCGGGGTCGAGGTACATGCCGTGCTGCCGGCACTCATCGACCACGACGCCGCTGTGACTTCCGTAGTTGCGGCGCGCCATCACCTGGGTGCAGCGCGGGCACTTGCGGTATCGAACCGGCCCCGTCGGGACCCGAACGTCCTTCATGCCCTCGCGCAGCTTCGGAAGGTCGGCGCTGGTCGGACCTGGATCGTCGACCATCGACTCCAGCTCTCCGGGGTCGAGCCACAGGCCGGCGCAGCCGATGCAGCGGTGGATCTCGATGCCGCGCTCCACGTCGACCTCCATCGGGTTGCTGCAGCCGGGGCAGTCGACGCCTCGTCGTTGACCGGTCGCGCGCCCCGAGGGACGCGGGCGGTAGGGCCCGCCGATGCTCGCGTCCTGCGAGGTCGGATCATCGTCCGCCGGGGTGGCGGGCAGGTCGTCGAGCAGGCCTTCGAGCGCGGCCGCGATCCGGGCAGCGCGGGCTTTGGACGCGGCGGTGGGCTCTGGCCGGCGCGGGGGCATGGGGGCCACGGTACCGCACGGTTTGAAATCGATTTCGGGGAGCGTTTCTCCGTTGCGCGCGCTGAACTACGCGTGTAGTACTACGACTGTAGTACTACAGGTGTAGTCGTCATGGACGAACCAATCCAACTCAGCGATCTCCAGCTGGAGGTGTTGCGCGTGCTCTGGGACCGCGGTGAAGCGACGGCGGCCGAGGTCCACGCGGCCCTCCTGCGGACGCGCGACCTCGCACCGACGACGGTGTCGACCCTGCTGTCGCGGCTCGAGAAGCGAGGCTTGCTCCAGCACCGCGCCGATGGGCGGCAGTACGTCTACTCGACGTGCGTGGCCGAACACGAGGTCCGCAGTTCGATGCTGCAGCGCCTCACCGACTTTTTCTTCCGAGGGGAAACCGGGGCGCTGCTCAGCCACCTGGTGAAGTCGCGCGACTTCGACCCTCGAGAGCTCGAGGCCGTGGAGCAGCTGATCCGCGCCCGGGAATCGAATGAGGACGGCGGCGGTTCGCCGCCCGCTGACGCCGACGGAGAAGACCCATGGACATGACCGCGTTCGTCTGGATTCTGACCTATGCGCTCCACAGCACGATTCTCATCGCGTTCGTGTGGGCGGCCCTTGCGCTGTTTCCCAAGGTGCCGCTGCGGCTCCAGGAGTCGCTGTGGCGCGTCGCGCTCTTCGGCGGTCTCGCGACGGCGACGATCACCCAAGTCGCGGACATCGAGCCGCTCAGCGGTCGCATGGTGCTGCCCGCATCCATGCAGACCCACGCCGCGCCCGTCGCGGCGGCGCCGCAGCCGGACCCGGTGGTCCGCAAGACCATCACCCAACACGACGCTGGGGATGTCCGCATCACGACGGTGCAAGAGTCCAAGCCCGAACCCGCTGCCGCGACCGTCCCGGTCCCCAGCCCGCCCTCGAAGTGGCCATGGGTGATCCTCGGCCTCGCCGGCCTGGGCGCGGTCCTGTCACTCGTGAGGCTGGGGGCCGGCGCCCGTCGGACGGCTGCAAAGCTCCGTGGTCGGCGAGAGGTCATCGAAGATCCGATTCTGGAGACCTTCTTCGAGCTGTGCGACGCGGCGGGACTCAATCCGGCGGGCAAACCGCGGGTCCGCCTGACCGCGTCGGCGCACTTGCGCTCCCCGGTGGCGCTCGTCCGTCGCGAGGTGGTTGTGCCCGAGCGGGCGATCGAGCGGCTGACCCCCGCCCAGCAGCACAGCATGGTCGCCCACGAGCTCGCGCACCTGCAGCGCCGTGACCCGCAGTGGGCCGTGGTCACCGCCGTGTTCGAGGCGCTCTTCGTCTTCCAGCCGCTCAACCATCTCGCGCGGCGCAAGCTGCAGGAGGTCGCCGAGTTCCAGTGTGACGACTGGGCGGCCAAGGCCACCGGGGGCGGCACGCACCTGGCCAAGTGCCTCGCCGAGGTCGCGTCGTGGCTCGACGAAGCCCGCAGTTCGGCGCTCACGGTCGCCATGGCCGATCGCGACTCGCCGGTGGTCCGCCGCATCACGCGACTGCTGCACGGCCGGCGCAAGGTGGGCACGGGTCCGGTGAGCCCAGCGCTGCGGGTCGGCTGCGGCATGGTGATGCTCGGCGGCGCGGTGTGGTTGGCGCCCGGCGTGGCGCCGGCGTCCGCGTCCACCGACCCCGCACGCCTTGCGTCACGAACGACGCGGACGTCCAGTCCTTCCACCGTCACCGTCACCGAGCTCGGCGCGGAGTCGGGGCGACGACGGAGCGCGGTGACGATCGAAGGCCACGACGAACGCGTGCAGGTGCACGTCGAACGCACACCTCCGCCTCCGCCCATCCCCGAGCCGCCACAGTCGGGCGATCGGATCGTCATCCACGGTTTCTACGGCGACACCTTCGGCTGGGGGTCGGGCTGCGGCTCGGTCGACGTCGAGGTGGATCTCGACGGCCTGCAGGCGGAGATCGAGGGCGCGTTCGGCTTCGGCTTCCCGTTCTCGAGCGGGTGCGAGCGCCGCCACGAGAGGTCGGGGCGCCGGCAGGACGACCTCGGACGACGCGGCCGCCGGCCCCCGCCACGACCCGAGCGGGTCGAGGCGGAGCCGGGCATGTTCCACCTCTAGTCGGCGTATGGTGGGGGCCGATGGCGTTTCGGCTCCCCCTGAGGTTCGAACCCGGGACGGCGCTGTGGGTGGATGCCGCCGGAACGCTGCTCCATCCGGCACGTCCGATCGCCGACGTCTACGCCGAGCACGCCCGCGCCCTGGGCCACGCCATCGAGCCTGACGTCGTGGCCGCTCGGCTGGGTTCGGCGATGCGCAGACATCGCGATCGGCGACGCGGAGATCCTTCCTGGCGTGGCTACTGGCGGGCGGTCGTCTTCGAGGCGCTCGGGACGGACGACGAGCGCTGCTTGGAGACGCTCTACGATCACTACGCCGCGGCAGACGCGTGGACGATCGCGCCGCAGGCCCGGGCCTGTATCGACGCCGTGCGGGCCCGGGGGGCACGTGTCGCGCTCATCTCCAACTGGGACGTACGCCTGCGTTCGACGCTGGAGGAGCTCGGCCTCGTTGCGGCGTTCGACGCCTTGGTGATTTCAGCCGAGGTGGGCGTCGAGAAACCCCAGCCCGAAATCTTTCGCCTTGCCGCCGAACGGCTCGGCGTCGAGCCGCATCGCAGCGTGATGCTGGGTGATCAAGCGGAAAACGACGCCCGAGGGGCACGGTCCGTGGGCGCTTTCGTGATTCAGTTTGGTAGTGAAATCAGAGACTTTGGTGAAATTGTCGGCGCGCTCGATTGAAAATTGCCGATCTGTGACGCCCCTCGCGCAAGCGCCGGAGCTACGGTGTGTGCACCTCGAACGAGGGAAGGTTTCGACCCATGTCCAAGATCAAGTTCATCCTCCCGCTCTTCATGCTTTTCGCTCCCGCCTGTGACGATGCGGCCAAGGACGGTGCCAAGGCCGGCGCAGCCGCTGAGGACAGCGCCAAAGCTGCCGGCGCAGCCGCCGAGAAGGCCGGCGAAGCCGCTGAGAAGGCCGGCGAAGCCGCCAAGGACAGCGCTGGCGATGCCGCCGAAGCCGCCAAAGAAGCTGCTGCTGCCGCTGGCGAAGCTGCCGAGAAGGCTGGCGACGCTGCTGCTGCTGCCGCTGGCGACGCTGCCGAGAACGCCGGCGACGCCGCTGCTGCCGCTGGCGAAGAAGCCGAAAAAGCTGGCGAAGAGGCCAAAGAGGCTGCCGGCGAAGAAGCCAAGAAAGAGTAAGTCGCATTTGCGACGTGATCAGGGCGGGCTCCTTCGGGGGCTCGCCCTTTTCTGCGTTCAGGCGGGTTATCGTCTACGGATGCGTTCCATGGGTGGGTTTGGTCTGTTCGCGATGGGGTTCGCGGCGGCTTGTTTCTCGGAGCCTACGAACATCGATGGCTCAGGTGACTCCGGCGGGACGTCCGCCGCATCCACGACGGGAGTGACCATCGCCACCGCGGCACCGACTGCGTCCGCGACCACGACCACGGTCGGCGGAACCACCGAGGACTCCGAGGACTCCGAGACCAGGGACACCGGAACCACGGTCGCGCCGGAGACCTCGTCGGGCACCACCGAGTCTTCCGATGCATCGACCACGGAAGACCCACCGCCCGAGACGTTCTGTGATGCGCAACTGACGGATGGCGCCATCGCCTGCGAGGACTTCGACGCCGCCGCCGCGAAGGGGTGGACGGAACTCCCCGCGGTGGAGATCCAGCGCGATATCCTCATGATGAATCCGCTGAGTCCGCCGGGGTTCGTGCGCTCGACGGTCGTCCCGTTGAACGAAATTGGACCGCGGCAGGCCCTGTACGAGGCGACGCCGCCTGCGCTGGCGTCGTCGGGCGCGTTCGAGGTGTCGTTTGCGGTTCGGCTGCCCCCCGATGTCCCGGGCGACTGCGACACACCTCAGCTGCGCGTCGCCGAGATCCAGTACAACGATGGCGCATTCGTCAACGTCGTCGTCGAGTTCGGTCCCGAAGGCCTGCGCGCCTACTACTCTCAACCCGCGGGGACGACGCCGCTCTTCGCAGGCCTCCCGATCCCGAGCCTCTCGAACAACTGGCATCGAGTCCGGCTGCAGCTCCTGCGGGACGTCAGCGGCGCATACACCCTACGGATCGAGGACGACTCGACGATGTTCACGGCGTACGAGCTGGAGAACTTCGCCCCGCCCGGAGGTCAGGTCAGCACCAACGTCGGTCCGTGGTTCGATGTCGATGCCGCACCATCGCCGGGCTGCTCCTACGACCTCGACAACCTCGTGCTGCGTACCCTCGACCCCTAGAGCGCCAGGGGGTCAAGCAGGAGGCTCGAAGAAGACCGTCACCGCGTCGGTGCCCGGTTCCATGGGTCCCGGCGGGATGTCTTGCATGACGGCGATGCCGCTGCCACGGGCGAGCAGCTTGACGCCCGAACCGTCCGCGGCGTCGAGCGCTTCGACGAGGCTCAACCCGGTGAAGTCGGGCAGGCCGCCGTCCACGGAGATCGGCCGCTGACCGGGCAGCTCGGGCTCGACATCGCCCAGCGGGGTGAAGCCATCGACCAGCTTGACGTTGTTGGTCATCAGCTCCAGGGGGTCGGGCGAGGGGCGTGACCCGTCGTCCCGGGGCACGCCCAAGTGCAGCATCACGCGCTCGGCCAGTCGCGCGAAGGTGGGCGCTGCGACCTCGTTGCCGTAGTGGCCTCCGACGGGGTTGTCGACGCTGATCAAGATCACGACGCGCGGGTCCTTGGCCGGCAGCGCGCCGACGAACGAGGCGAAGTACTCGTCTTCCGCGTAGCCGCCGGACTTGGACGCCTTCTGGGCGGTGGAGGTCTTTCCGGCCACGCGGTAGCCGTCGACCAGCGCGTTCTTTCCCGTGCCCTTCTTGGAGTGCACGACGTCCTCGAGCATCTCGAGCACGGTGTTTGCCGTGGCGGTGCGGACGAGCCGCTCGGGCTCGGGGCGGTCGAGGGGGACTTCGTTGCCTTCGTGGTCGAGCACGGCGCGCACGACGGTCGGCGCGTGGTAGGTGCCGCCGTTGGCGAGCACGGCAAACGCGGACGCGACCTGCAGCGGACTGGCACTCATTCCCTGACCGAACGAGATGTTGGCGCCCTGAATGTCGGACCACTTCTCCCAGTCGTCCAGCTTGCCCGGCGTCGCGCCCGGCAGCTCGATGGCGGGTCGCTCGCCGAAGTGGAAGCGTCGCACCCACTTGTCGAGGTTCTGCGCGCGCAGGCGGTCGTAGATCTTGGTGGTGCAGATGTTCGAGGACACCGCGAGGATTTCCGAGACGCTCAGCCACTCCAGCGGCTTGGTGTCGCGAATCGCGTGGTCGGGCGTGTACTGCCAGCGACCGTTCTCGCAGAAGAAGCTCTCGTCGCGCCGGATGACGCCCTGCTCGAGCGCGGCGGCGACGGTGATGGCCTTCATGGTCGAGCCGGGCTCGAACGCCCGGTTGACCGCGTGGTTGACCGTCTGCTGAATGTCGTCGATCTTGTGGTTGGGGTCGAACGTTGGCCGTCCGGCCATCGCCAGCACTTCACCGCTGCGTGGGTCGAGGATCAGCACGCTCGCGCTGACGGGGGTCCAGTTCTGGACCAAGGTGTTGATCTCTTCTTCGGCCATGGCCTGCAGAGCCGAGTCGAGGGTCAGCACGACCGTGTGGCCTCGCGACACGCTGGGGTCGGGGTGGCCATCGACCAAGAGCTTCTGTCCGCGCGCGAAGTAGGCGGGGCTCATCGCGTCGCGACCGCGGAGGAACTCGTCGAGACCGTACTCGATGCCGAGGTTGCCCGAGCCTTCGGCGCTCACCCGTCCGAGCACTTGGGAGGCGAGCAGCTTGCGCGGATAGACGCGGTGCGGCATCGGCTCGAGCCGGACACCGGGCAAGCGTGCGTCGCGGATCACCTCCGCCTGCGCGTCGTCGAGCTCCATGTGCAGCAGCCGATACGCCTTGTCGCGGTCGAGCTCTCCGCGCAGGTACGCCGGGTCTTCGCCGGGAAAGAGCTCCATCACCGTCGAGAGCACGGCATCGGTCGCGCCTTGGGCCGCGATGAGACGCGGGTTGAGCACGATCTTGTGCACGCGGTCGGTGACCGCCATCGCGATGTAGTTGCGATCGACGATGTCGCCTCGGCTCGCGCGGACTTTGTAGCTGCGCAGCTGCTGGCGATGGCCCAGGTCGGCAAAGTGCTCGTGGCGAACCACCGCGACCTGGTAGGCGCGCCAGATCAGCCCCATCATCGAGACGCCGAGCACGGCGGCGACGACGAGTGAACGAAGGCGAACCGAGCCGAGGTCGGTCGCCATGGGCGCGACGATTTCCTTGTGACGATGCAGCAGGTTCATGGCGAGGGGGCCTCTTTCACGCGGATCTTCTGCACGAGCTCGGGGGAGACGGGCACCATCCCCATCTGGTCCCGAGCGACCTCCTGGACCTGTTGCGGGTTGCGCAGGTAGGCGCGCTCGGCCGAGAGCCGGCGCTTCTCGTCGAGCAGCTCGGCCTGTTGTCCAGAGAGCTGCGTGATGTCGCCGCCGGCCTCCAGCACCTCGGTCGTCGACTTGATGCGTACGACGCCCATCGCGACCAGCACGCCGACGCACAAGAAGAGCAAGAAGGCCGTGCCCGCCGGCGCGCGCATCCGGTCGCGAACGCGCTCGACGGACGAGGACGCGTTGGGCAGGTCACTGCTGCGCTTGTGGCCGTGGGGGAACGCGTCGGGCTTCTTCTGCTTGCGACGGCGCTGTCGTTTCGCTGGCTGGGTCATGCGACGCGTTCGAGCACCCTGAGGCGGGCGCTGCGGGCTCGGGGGTTGCGGTCGGTCTCCTCGGTGGCGGCGGTGACGCCCTTGGAGAACGGCTTGGGGAGACGGAAGGGGGCCTGCCGCTCGGACTCGGGCACCGGCAGGCCCGGCGGGAGATCGGGTGGGCTCGACAGGCGCCGGAACGCGCGCTTGACCCGTCGATCTTCGAGCGAATGAAAGGTGATGATCGCGACGCGGCCGCCGACGCGCAGCGCCGCGGGGCCGTCCTCGAGCAGGGTGTCGAGTTCGCCGAGCTCGTCGTTGAGGTGGATCCGCAGGGCTTGAAAGGTGCGGGTCGCTGGATGGATGCGCAGCCCCAGCTTGCGTCGCTGCTTGTGGCTCATCGCGTCGGCGACGATCTGCGCGAGCGCGCCGGTCGTCTTGGGGCGGGCCTGCAGGACGGCCCGAGCGATCTGCGGGGCGTCGGACTCCTCCCCGTACTCGCGCAGGATTCGGACGAGCCCTGGCACGTCGAGCTCCTCGAGCAGGTCTGCGGCCGTCTTGGGATCGCTCTGGTTCATCCGCATGTCCAGCGGCGCGTCGGCGCGGAACGAGAACCCGCGCGCGCCCTGGTCGAGCTGCATCGACGAGACGCCCAGATCCGCCACGATGCCGTCGGCGACCACCCCGCGCTCGGCCAGGGTTGGCCCGAGTGCCGAGAACGGCGCATGGACGAAGACGATGGGCGTCCGTGCCGCCGCCAGCCGGGCTTTGGCGCGCTCCAGGGCGCTGTGGTCGCGGTCGATGGCGATGACCTGCGCGGGTGCGAACCGCTCGAGCACCGCCTCGATGTGGCCGCCGGCGCCACAGGTCGCGTCGACGTGAACGCCGCGCGCTGGTTGTCCGGCCTCCGGCAGGCAGGCCGCCAGCGCGTCGCATACCTCACGCGCCAGCACAGAGATGTGGCCTTCGCCCACCCGAACAGGCCTGCCAGGACCGCGCCAACAGGTCAAAAAACCGGCACGTGCGGCGCCTTGGGCCGCCGTGACCTCATCCGCGGGGAGGTTGACCCGGGCGCGCTCCCTCAGTACGTTCCGCGGTCTGTCGATGCCGACCGTGTCCAGGAATTACCGTCAGCTTCACGAGTCCTCGGAGCTGTTGTGGGAGAAGCTCGGCATGCTCTCACTCAAGCAGAGGGAGAGCTTCGACGAGCGCTTCATGATGTCGTGGATTTATCACGACTTCGCGCTCGAGGGGACGGTGCTGTCGATCGCCGAGATCAAGGCCGCCATCGACCCTGAGATCATCTCCGCTCCGAGCCTCATCCCCGCGTACAACCACATCATCGCGGTTCGAGACGGGATCAAGTACGTCGTCGATTCACGCGAGGAGTCGCTGACGCTCAACCTCGACTGGCTCAAGAAGCTCCATCACGTGCTTCTGCCGGGCGACAAGAAGGATCAGGTCCAGTACCGCAAGGACAACCCGATCCACCGGATGTACTTCCACGACCTCGCCCAGGCCGACAAGATCAGCTACCGGATGCGGAAGCTGACCGACTGGTTCCGCACCGAGGAGTGCAAGCGTGCCCATCCGCTGGAGCTGGCGGTGGAGGTCCATCGCGAGGTCATCCGCGTGTTCCCGTGGCCCGAGATCAGCGGCCGGGTGGCGCGGCTGGCGATGAACCATATCCTGATCAACGAGGGCTACTGGCCCTCCACGATTCACGCGATCGATCGTCAGCGCTACTACGATGTGCTTCGGCTCGATCAGGACCAGCTGCTCGAATTGGTCCTGGAGAGCGTGGAACAGGGCATTGCCTCGTCGAGCAAGCTCTATCAGGGCATCGTAGACGCCATGCGCGTCTACTGATCGCGCTGCGTCTGGTTTCCCCATGGTTTCCGTCCGAGAACTCGCGCGCGGCCGCTTGCCGACGACCCACGGCGAGTTTCAGATCGTCTCCTTCCAGGGGCCCGACGGGCCGCTCGACGACGTGGCGCTCGTGCGCGGTGACGTGGGGGCCAACGCGGTGATCCCCGTCCGGGTGCACAGCGAGTGCGTCACCGGCGACGCCTTCGGCTCGCTGCGATGCGACTGCGGCGAGCAGCTGCACGAGGCGCTGCGCCGACTCGCAACCTTCGAGCGCGGCGTGCTGCTGTACATGCGCCAAGAGGGGCGGGGCATCGGCATTGCCCACAAGGTTCAAGCCTACGAGCTGCAGGACGGCGGCCTCGACACCGTCGAAGCCAACCTCCATCTGGGTTTCGACGACGACATGCGCAGCTATGAAGTCGCCGGCGCGATGCTGCAGGAGCTCGGCGCGCGGCGCATCGAGCTGCACACCAACAACCCCCACAAGGTCGAAGGCCTGGAGGGGGCGGGCATCACCGTGGTCAAGCGGCTGGCGCTGGAGGTCCCCGCGCGCGAGGAGAACAAGTTCTACCTCGACACCAAGCGGGATCGCTCCGGTCACCTGATGGACTCGGGCAGCGAGGACTAGCAGTTCGTGCAGCCACGCGCGTGTGCGGCCCGCGGCGGTGTCAGACTACGTGTACATCTTACCCACGATGTCGCACACCATCCGACGCGTAAGTCTCCGTTCTTCTCGTCTCGCTGAGTCGCGTTCGAGCCCTGAGTCGAAGACGCCGCGTTCGAGTTCAGCTCGACGCGGCGCTTCTTCGTGCGGACGGCACAAGGAGCGGCGGAGTCGTGGGGGGCTCCGCCGCGAGGGTCACTTCGGGTGCATCCGGTTCTGTGGCTGCGGCGGCGTGATTGCGACCGTCAGGGGTGAGTGTTGCTGCTCATGAGGAGCCTTCGGCTCGTGAGGCGGATCGATGAGCGCTCGATCCTGACGTCTGTTGGGGGTCCCACGTGTCTGCCCAGGACGTCGTCGTGCAAAGGCGAGCGGGCTCGCCGGGTGGGGCTGCAGGGGGGCGACTTGCGCTCCCTCGCCGCGGTGACGTCATCTCACCGCGTGCCCCGACGGACTAGGACGTCCCTCCTGGCCAATTGCGCGCTGGCCGGCGCGTAAGGGTGGGCTCGGTCGAAAGATCCTGCTGGTTCATAGGCATGTCCTCCCATTCCGGCGTCCTGAAGTGACGATCAGATCGTAGCATCCTGATTGGCCGCGCCCAGGGGTCGTCACGATTGATTTTCAAGACGGGACGTGGCAGTCGCGTTTTCGATGACGTCGCAGGCTCGTCCCGACCACGTGTGGGTGCAAGAGGTACCCGAGCGCTTTGCGTTTCGGTACGAGGGGGGGCAAGGCTTCATCGAAGGCGTCGCGCTCGCGGACATTGCGGCCGCCGTCGGCACGCCGACTTACGTCTACGGCGCGGCACACATCACATCGAGATACCGCGCGCTCGAAGCCGCCGTGTCGGGGCGGCCCACCAAGATCTGCTACGCGGTCAAGGCCAATGGATCGCTCGCGGTGCTGCGTCATCTGCACCGGCTGGGGTCCGGCGCGGATATCGTCAGCGTCGGTGAGATGAAGCGAGCGATGGCCGCTGGCATCGCGCCGAAGGACATCGTGTTCTCGGGCGTCGGCAAGACCGACGCCGAGCTGGACGCAGCGATCGCGGCGGGGCTGCGATCGATCAACGCCGAGAGTGCCCAGGAGGTCGAGCGCATCGAGGCGCGGGCGCGGGCGATGGGCAAGCAGCCCAACGTGACGCTGCGGGTCAATCCCGACGTCGATCCCAAGACGCACCCGTACCTGGCCACCGGGATGCGCGAGGCGAAGTTCGGCATCTCCATGGACGACGCCGCCGGCCTCGCGCGAGGCGTGCACGCCTCCGAGCACATGCGCATGGAGGGGATCGGCTGCCACATCGGCTCGCAGATCTCTGGCGTCTCGCCCTTCGTCGACAGCTTCGCCCGACTGCGGGCGCTGGCCAAGGAGCTGCAGGAGGACGGCATCGCGCTGGGCCACATCGACCTCGGAGGCGGATTCGGGATCGCGTACCGGGAGGACGAGGCGGAGCTGGACATCGCCGCGTGGGGCAAGGCCGTCGTCGACGCGAGTGCGGATCTCGACGTGGAGCTCATGATCGAGCCAGGCCGCTACCTCACCGGTCAGGCTGGCGTGCTGCTCACCCGGGTCATCGGCAACAAGCGCTCCCAGAGCAAGGGGTTCGTGATCGTCGACGCCGCGATGAACGACCTGCTGCGCCCGGCGCTGTACCAGGCCTACCACGCGATCGTGCCCGTCGAGCGACCCGAAGACGGGGCCCAGGTCTCGAGGGTCGACGTCGTGGGGCCGGTCTGCGAGTCCGGGGACTTCCTCGGCCTGGCGCGGCCGATGGCGGATTGCGCGACCGGATCGCTGCTGGCCGTGCTCAGCGCGGGAGCCTACGGGATGTCGATGGCGAGCACCTACAACTCGCGTCCGGTCCCCGCCGAGGTGCTGGTCGACGGGGATGGCTGGGCGATCACGCGTCCCCGGCAAACGGTCGAGGACTTGCTCGCGCTCGAGCAGGTCCCCGCGTGGACGTGAGGGGGCACGGCTATCGCCGGGTTGGCCCGCCCTTCACAGGAAGGTGCCGCCGATGTTCAGGCCGAACACCATCTGGTGGACCGGACCCGGATCGGTGGCCTGCGCCCGCGAGCACGCGGTCTGACCGCCGCGCTGGCGGCAAACGTCGCCTTGAGCGTTGAGGAGCACGTCGAGGCGCAAACCCATGAAGATGCGGTCGCTGATGAACAGGTCCAGCGAGGGGCCCAGCAGCGCGGAGAAGCCCGCCGCGTAGTCGCGGTCGTCGCCGGGGAGTCGGAAGACCTGCTTGGAGTATCCGGGGCCGAGGCTGAGCCCGAGGTCGAAGCGCCACAGCGGGATGCTCGGGCGCACGACCCCGTAGATCGAATGCTGGTAGCCGTAGGCGTAGGGCGACCCTTCGGTATCGATGAAGGACATGTCGAACATGCCGAAGCGATACGCGGCGCCCACGAAGACGTAGTCGTTGAGTCGGTAGCCGAGCTCTGCACCGGTGGCCAGTGATGGACGGGTGGTTCCGTCGACCGTGACCCCGCCCGTCGATGACTCCCGCGAGCACGACGCGCGGCCCGGGAGGCACGCCGAGCCCCCCGCGAGAAGGCTCCACTGACCACCTTTGCGCCGGATGGCTGGGCCACCGCCCTGTGCAGCCGCTGCCGACGTGGGCGCGGCGGTCCAGGCCAGCGCGAGCGAGGAGGTGACGAGGAGGGTCTTCCAAGGGGCGGACATGGGCAAACGCCGGGACGATCGCGCGCCCGCCGGTCGGGACCAAGAAAGAGGCGGTTTCAGCCCGTGGCGACGGGCGAGAGAAATGCGCATCGGCGGCGCACGTCGTGCCGTAGACTGAATGCATGGCAGGAACACTGGTGGGTTGTTGGTCGTGCGCGGTGCATGTGAAGGCGTCGGAAGCCTCGTGTCCCTACTGCGGCGAGGACCCCCGCGGCAGCGGAGGGCGGCGACTGGGGAGCGCGGCGGCGAGCGTTCTGATGGGCCTCGCGCTCGCGGGGTGTCCGGCCGAGGACGACGACATGGACTCGGTCGGCACCTCGCCCCTGTACGGCTCCCCAACGAGCGAGAGCATCTCTTCCTCGTCCGGTGACGATGCGTCGACCACCGGGGGTGGGGAGGGCAGCTCGAGCACGGGGATGACCGAGACGACCCTCACGGTCGGGACCTCCAGCTCCACGGGCGACACCGACGCGAGCAGCAGCGGCAGCACCAGCATCAGCCCCGACTACGGGGTGCCCAGCACGGGCGAATGAACTCCGCGGTCACCGTCCACGGCTGAAGCGCAGACGCCGCGGCAGGGGCGACACAGCGCTCGAGCGCTCGCTGAGCGGCGTCGAGTCGCTGTGCGGCGGTGAGGCGGCCAACCGCGACGAGGACCTGCGGGTCCAGCCCGTCGGAGATCGACACCGCACGAGGCACCGCGTCTTGGGCCCGCGCGAACGCGTTCGCCACGGCGGCGCGCACGGAGGCGTCACCCCGCTGCAGCATCCACGCGAGTGCGGACCAGGCGAGCTCGGCGTGACGAAGTTCTTGCTCGGCGATCTCCGAGAGCAGCGCCGCAACCTCCGGATCGGTGGCGCGAGCCGCCGCGAACCCGAGCTGCATGGCGGAGATGGTCTCGGCGATGCATCCCTCGGTCGCCAAGGATACGGCGCATGCGATGGGATCCGAGGCGCCGTCGAGCGAGCCCTCGACGCACAGCACGTCGGGGCCCTGCTGCACGCCGCCGTAGGCGTGGGCGAGGCCAAAGAAGGTGCGCGCGTGCTCGACCTCGTCCGCCATCGCGGACTGCGCGCGGACGATCAGAGACGATGGCGCGCCCAAGCTGATCAGCTGCAGGACGAAGCGGGAGAACGACGCGACGGAGGCCGCCTCGTGGCATCCCTCGGCCGCCCACGCTCGGGCCAAGACGGACCGGGTCGAGTCCGAGAGTGCGTCCACGCTGGGGGAGCACGGACGCGACCAATCGTCGCGGCGGATGACCTCGGGAACGCGGGGCCGCCCATCGACGACGAAGGGCCGGCCCGGACAGGACGGGCCGGGTTGGAGCACCATCCAAGAGCAGCACGTCGCGTCATCGAGCGTGAATCGCTCACACGTAAGCCGCACGGGGGTCGCGCTGCAGTCGAGGCAGCTCCACGCAGCGTCGAAGAAGTCGGCTTCGGGCACCTGGTCGCACGTCGTGTCCCCGATGCGGTCCACGCAAATGGGATGCAAGACCTCGGCGCCGATGCCTTCGCACTCGGGGGCTCCGTCCACCGGAGCGCAGGGGACCTGGAACTCGCCGACATCGGGGATTGCTCCGATGTCGAACCCGCCCCCAACGTCGAAACGGGGGCCGTCACCCTGCGCCGTGGTGCTGACGCCGGTGGGTTCGCCCGAGGTGCTGGTCGGGATCGCCGTGGTGGCGGGGAAACTGCCGGTCGTGGTGCCGCTGCTGGTGCCGGTGCCCGACATCGCACCCGTCTCGCCACCATCGGGGTCGATGGCGGGCCCACACCCTGCGCCACCCATCGCGAGCCCGACTGCCACTGCAGCCTTCAGCCTCTCGGCGACGTCGATCCACTGCATGAGGATGAGGGTCTCTCTTCGAAGCGGTCGTGGCAAACCCGCTGCCGCTCGAGTTCCCTGCGCGGGCGTTCGCTCAGTCGTTCTCGCAGAAGGTCCGGCCGCCGTGTTGGCAGGTGAAGCCGGGCCAGTCGGCGCAGTCATCGTCGGTTTCGTCGCACGGAAACAGGCAGTAGTCGTGGTGACAGGCCATGCCGGCGAAGGGGCACTCCTCGTCGTCGCTGCAGGGGACCATGCACGTACCCATACATTGCGCCGCCTCGCAGCACTCCACGCCACCGCCCAGCGCATCGCACCCGTCGCTCTGGGCGCATGCCTGTCCGAGGTCGCCCGGTTCCACAGGCCCCATGGTGCCGGTACCTCCGGTCGTGGAGGAGGTGATGGCGCTGGTCGACCCCGTGCCGCCCGAGGTCGCAGACTGCTGAGGACCGCTGCTTGCAGGGCCTCCCTCGCTCGCGTCCTGCGACGTCGTGCCGGCTCCCGTGTCCCCGGACGTCATCGAATCCTGCGACCCCGTGTCCGAGACCTCGGCGGCTGGACCCGAGACCTCGGACGCTCCCGCGTCGGATGCGTCCTGGTCGCTGGCCTGGTCGTAGGCCGGGTTTTCGACCACGCAAGCAGCGAGCATCAGTCCGATGGTCGCGGTTGAAAGGAGGCCGATCACGTTTGAACGATGCGGTTTCAAAACTGTGCTCCTGACGGACGGTCGACGGAGACTCCGCTGCTCCACGCCGGCCCGGTCGACGCGTTCACACGGAGCAAGATCGAGGCCATTCCGGCGAGACGACCGATCGTGGCGTTGTCGGTGTCCGTCTGCGCAACGAGCGAGCACCCTCGCTCGCGTGAGCGCATGCGCTCGGTGCCACGTGGGGGCCGGCTCAACCGCCGCGGGGTCCGACGAACACCTCGATTACCTGGGTGTCGGGGGCGTCGGGGTCGTCGGGGTCGCCTGGAGTCAAACGCACCATTCCGTCGAGGGGGGGCTCCTCGTCGGAGAACATGAAGTCGAACCCACGCGCCTGTGCGAAGTCGAAGCTCTCGGTGGAGAAGCCAGCGTCGCGGACGTCCTCGAGGTAGAGTTCGTAGGCGGCCTCGGTGGCGTTGCGCTGGATCCCGTCCTCGGACCATTCTCCAACGCGCTCGGTGACCCGCGGATCGTAGGGGTCCCCCGCGAACCATGCCCGCCACAGGAATGATGCCGCCGTGCCGCCGCCGTCGGTGACGTCGACGACGGTGACCCCAGAGGGCAGCGGAAATCCGGCCGGAGGCGCAGGCTCGAGGCCCGCTTCGGTCTCGACGACCTCGTTCTCCCCGGGCTCGGTGAGGGGCGCAAGGCCGCCGACCGAAGGGGTGGGCGGCGGCGGTGGCAGGGGTGGGGCGGACATGGGGCGGCACGCGGTGACCAACGAGAGCAGGGCCGCGAGACGCATCATCGTGCGGCGATGGTAGCCGCTTCGGGGCGCCTTGGGCCACGGGCGTGGCCCGAGGGCCGGCGCTACACTGCTACCCAATGTCCATCCAAGGATTGGTCGGTCATCTTGCCCTCGCGTTCTTCTTGCTCCCTGGCTGCGGGGACTCCAGCTCCAGCTCGGACTGCGATCCCGACCCTCCATGCGACCTCTCGGGGAGCGTCGAGATTCCCCTCGCCGTCGGCTTCGGCACTGCATCGTACGAGGTCTCGCTCGAGGCCGACGATGACTCGGTCGACTTCGAGTGCAGCGTGTCCGACCCCGAGGTCAGCTGCACGCAGACGGACCGCGTCGGTCTCGAAGGCTGGACGCTCGAGCTCATGGTCTCCGGTCCATCCAACGGACCCCGCGCACTGGTCCTCGAGGTGGACCGGGGCGAAGACGAGAGCCCCGGCCCGCACTCGCTCACGCTGGAGGTCCGCTCCCCCTACGGGTTCCAGTCCAAGAGCTTCGGACGACAGCGGCACATCGTCGCCGCGAATGGAAGGACCTGCGAGGCGTGTTGGTACGAGCTTTCCGAGTCGCTTTGAGGTGTCCGGTACAGTGCCGGCCATGCGTCCTTCGCTGTCGTCTGCGCTCCATGCTGGAGCACGCTGAGCCCAACGTTCCGGAACCGCCCGATCTCGTTTGCCCCGCCCATGCTCCTCGTCTTGGCGCTCGCCTCGCTCCTATCGCCCGACGCCACGGAGCTGCGTTGGACCGTACCGCCGGCGTGTCCGGATCGCGACCGCGCCCTGGGTTGGTTCGAGGAAGCCCTCGCTGGACGCGAGGCCAGCATCAACGCCGCCGTCACCATCGAACCCGGCGCGGAGGGGTGGGTGGCTCGGGTCGAGGCTGGCGGCGAGCCTCGGAGCCTGACCGACCCCGACTGCGAGGGGCTGGCCCGTGCGGTCGCGGTGGTGCTTGCGGTCGAAGCAGTGGCCTCGCAGTCCGTGCGGACGGTCGAGTCCTTGCCCGACGTTCCAACCCCGGCGCCGCCGCCCGCGGAGACCCCGGCACGGACGCCTGCCGAGCCCCCACAGCGCCTCATCGTGCGCGCCGCCGCTGCCAGCGGGGGAGGACGGGCCCCCACGCGGAACGCTGCGCCACCGACTCGGCATCCTCGGCGGCGTGGGCTGGGGACCGATCGCCGCGGCGGCCGCAGCGATCGCCGTCCGCCATCGATCCGGCCGCCGCCGGTGGGAGTTCGGCGTCGACGCGGTCTACCACCCGCCGCGCACGCTTCGGTACGCGGGTGGGGTTGCCGGGGGCAGGTTCCAGAGCGTCTCGGTCGCGGCGGTCGGCTGCGGCGTGCTGGGGACCGACCGCATTGCGGTGCCTGTGTGCGCCGGCGCAGAAGCCGGGGCGTTGGCGGGGGTGGGGGTGGGAGCGTTTCGCACGCGGCGCGGGACCGAGCCGTGGGTGAGCCTGCGGCTCGACGCGGGCGTTCGCGCAGCCCTGTCGGAGCGACTCGAGGTCGGCCTCGAAGCTCAAGGCGCGGCCGCCCTGCTCAGACCCGCGTTCAACGTCGGGGAACGCGCACCTCTGACGCGTACCCCTGGGGTACTCGTTCGTGGGCTGGTCGCGTTTTTCTGGCGCTTGCCGTGACGGATCGATGGCCCGTTCGAGACTCAGGGCGGTGGGCGATCCCCAAGCGCCGTCCGAGCCCGAACTTCGCGCTTGGGTCGAAGCCGCGTACGCCCGGTACTTCGACTACGTGTGGGGGCTCTTGGGCCGATTGGGGGTGGCCGCCGGCTCTCTGGACGACGCGACGCAGGACGTTTTCATGGTGCTCTATCGCCGAAGGCTGCAGTTTCGGCGCGAGTCACACGTGCGGACGCTGCTTCACGGAATCGCGATCAACATCGGGCGTCGCCATCGGGCCCAGGTCGCTCGGAACCGCCTCGATCCCATCTCCGCACCCCTGCCGGCCCCGTCCGCGTCCCCGGAGGCGCAGGCGTGCCAGCGCAGCGAGCTGGAGCGGCTCGATGCCTACCTGCGCGAGCTGCCGGCTGCGCAGCGAGAGGTCTTCGTGTTGATCGAGGTCGCAGGTCTGAGCGCACCGGAGATCGCGGCGCTCCTGAGCATCAACCTCAACACGGTCTACTCGAGGCTTCGCTTGGCGCGCAAGACCGTCGCAGACCGTATCGCCACCGACACCCCTCGAGGAGAGCACGATGACCGCCTCTGATCCGGACGTCCGACAGCTCGTCCGCGCGGCGATGGAGCAGTCCAAGCCCAGCGCCGGCACCCGCGCTCGGTCTCAGGCTCGGCTGGTCGCACGACTGCAGACACCACCCGTGCCGCCCGGCGCGGAATCGGCTCCAACCCCAGCCGAGGGCAGCGCGGGGGCTGCGGGCACGGCAGCCGTCGCGGCGAAGGTGGCCGCCGCGGTGCTCATCGCCGCTGGCCTCACCGCGGCGTTCGTGGGCGCCACCACGGACCCGGGAACCACGTCGCCGCCGCCGACCGTTGCCGCGGCCCCATCTCCCGCCGTCCCAGCTCCTACCCCCGTCCATCCCGCCCATCCCGCCCATCTCGCCCATCTCGCCCATCTTGCCCATCCCGCTGCGGTCGCTGCACCTCCAACGATGCCGACGGTTGCGACCCCGACCGCCCCCGTTTCGCCCGCGCGCCCCGGGGATCCGTCATCCGACCGCACCCCCGTCCCCGCTGCCGTGCCCAACCCCGAGTCGGGGCCGGGGTTGACCGACGAAGCCCGGCTGGTCGCGCGCGCGAACGCAGCGTTGGTACGTGGAGATGCCGCCGCAGCCCGGACGCACCTGCGCACCCACGCGCTGCAGTTTCCGACCGGCCAACTCGCGCGCGAACGTGAGGCCCTGCTGCACGTCGCCGCTTGTCTGCTCGACGAGCCGGAGGCCCGGGGAGCCGCCCGCGCGTTCCTCCAGCGATCTGGGCCCTCCCCGCGGGTCGCGGACCAGTGCAAACTCTCGGCGCAGTGACGGATCGTCCGCTCGATCGCGACTCAGGTTCGCTTCCATGACCTCGACGACACGTCCTTGCCCGTTCCTGCTCCCCTTGCTCCTCGCCCTGGCCCCCGCGGCCTGTGAGACCGCGCCCGAGTCGCTGGGCTCCGATGCTCCGCCGTTGCCCTCCGGGACGCGCACCCACCTCGTTGCGCTCCCCGAGCTCGCGCCGACGACCTTCGAGGTGACCGACGACGCGTCGATCTGGATCGGAGCTGCGCGCGTCGAGCTGGAGACCTACGACCCGGAGGAGTCCGTCCCAGGGTGGCTCGGGGTGGTCGATGCGGACGGGGAGCTGCGCTGGTCTCAAACACTTTCGCAGGGGGAGTTTGCTCGAGACATCGCAGCGACGTCGGCCGGGGTCGGGGTCTTGATCCTCTCCGCAGAGCCCCGCGTGGAGTTTCGTGCCGCCGACGGTTCGATCCTGTGGTCGGCGCCCGCCGAAGGATTTGCACACCTGGCGGCGATCGGCCCCGACCTGCTCCTCGCGGGCGACTCCAGCCCGCAAGACGGTACCCCGCGCCACGCGCTCGTCCGCCGGATCTCGTCCGCAGGGGAGATGCTGTGGGAAACGCAGCTGGACCCCATCGGTCCAGGCGACCGGGTCGTGGGCGGGCTGGGGGTGAACGCTCAGGGGGTCGTCTGGGTCGGCGGTGCAATCCGTGACGACCTCGTCGCGCGGTGGTGGGCGGCTCGGATCGACGAGGGCGGGGATGTGCTGGGCGAGACCGTCTCGGAGATCGAGTCCGCGCCCGAACAGGGCTATGCGCTCACCGTCGATGGGGATGCCGTCGTCCTCGCCTCGTCGCCCGTGCCGACCGACGTCCACCAGCTCGATGGCAACGGCGACCTACAGTGGAGCCTGGACGATCCCGGCGCGATCGCGGGCGGAACCGTGGTGGCCACCCCCGGGGGCATCGCGTCCCTGCTCACCCTCCGCGATCAACCGGAGGCGACCGCCTGCGCAACGCCCTGGTCCCCGTGCCCTGATGGCCTCCTGATTCGGCACTTCACGGACGGAGCCGAACTCTCGTGGTCGGCGCGCCAGGAGGACTGCGCAGGGGGCGTGGAGTCCAAGGTGCACGAAGGTGACCTGCTCGTCCTGTCCGCGTGCATCGAGACCGGCACAGGGGCGACATCGTTGGACCTCTCCGGATACACGCTGTAGCCGCGCCCCAACGACGCATCGCGGATCGGTGGTCTGCAGACGTTCGCCTCGCGATACACTCCTCATCGGTGGCGAAGGCAGAACCTCCCCGGAAGAAGGTCGTGAAGAAGCCCGTCGCGAAGAAGAAGCCCGTCGCGAAGAAGAAGACCGTCGCGAAGAAGAAGCCCGTCGCGAAGAAGCCAGCCGCGAAGAAGAAGACCGTCGCGAAGAAGAAGACCGTCGCGAAGAAGAAGCCCGTCGCGAAGAAGCCAGCCGCGAAGAAGCCAGCCGCGAAGAAGCCAGCCGCGAAGAAGAAGACCGTCGCGAAGAAGAAGACCGTCGCGAAGAAGAAGGCCATCGCGAAGAAGAAGCCCGTCGCCGTCGATTGGTATGAGGACGCGATGAAGGCGCGGGAGGAGGCGTTGGCCCAAGCCTTCGGGCAGACCTCGCCGCCCGATGAGGTGATCCTGCCGGCGAACGCGTCGCTGCGGGAGCTGAGCCCGGGCTTCGCCCTACTGCGCTTCCCGCCCAACGAACAGCAGTCGTTCTGGCTGTACGTGACCCACGGGGTCTCCCAGCCGCAGCACCAGGAGGACGCGCACCACGACGCAGACCACGGGCCCGAGTTCGCGATTGCCGCGCCGGACGATGCACCGTGGCCCGTCGCAATGCTCAGCGTGCTGGCCAGCTACGCGATGAACGCCGAGCGCCCCATCCGCGTTCACGACCGCCTGCCCGCCAGCGACCTCATGCAGGAGTCCCCCGGCGGTGCGCTGCTGGTCCTGGCCGACCCTGGGCTGCCGACCGAGTTCACGACCCGCCGCGGCAGCTTCGAGCTGCGCGTGACCTTGGGCGTCACGGCCAAAGAGGCGCAACGCGCCCGCACCATGCCCGGGCGGGAGGGCAGCGCCGTCCTCGAGGCCGTGCTCGCCGATCTCGAGATCGGCTGCGTCACCGATCGCGACCGCGCCGACCTCACCGGAACGTCCGCCTTCAAGCGCGCCTGGACGCGCCACACGAAGCGCCTGAGCGTCCTTCCGAGCGAGGACTGAGCTCAGCGAAAGAAGAGCTGCGACCTCTCGGTGCGCGCGCCCGAGGTCGGTACGCGCGCCCGAGGTTTGCAAATGCGGCCTGACGCGCCGAACTCAAACTGGTCGCCGCCCTAGCCGGGCGGGATGAAGTTCTCGCAGGCTTGCTCGATGACCGCGGTCGCGCCGGCGAAGCTGGGGCCGTAGTCGGGCTCGCAGATGCCGGCGGTGAAGCCGTTTTCGCCGAAGAGGTTGGCGAAGTCGACCATGTTGACGCCGTCGTCGTAGCCGCTGAACGGTGGGCACGGGCCACCTTCGTAGTTGGTGAGCACGAGCGCGGCGGCGTTCTCGGGGATGTCGTTCTTCGCCGCGAGGACGGACTGGTACCAGGTGGCCGCGTCTCCCGTGGAGGTGTACAGCTCGGTATCGCCGGGGCCATCGGCCTCGTCCGTGATGATCACGACGACGAGCAGCGCCTCGTCGCGGATGAAGCCTTCGTTGCACGCGCCGGCCGCGTTGAGGTCCTCGCTGATCGCGGCTTCCATCGCGTTCATCGTGAGCTCATACGCGTCGCCGGATGTTCCGACCTGAGCCGCGCAGGAGAACGAGGTCGTGAGGTCGTCTTCCTCGGTGATGTAGTTGAAGCCCTCCGCGTACGGTCCACACACCGCGTTGCTGGAGCTGGTTCCCGCGGTGGAGGTGACCAACGCTCCGAGCTGTCGACACTCCGGTGGGTTGCTGGGCGTGAAGCTGTTGTGGTCGTCCGTCGTCACGATGCCGACGTGGTAGCTCTCGACGTCGGTCAGCGTGGCTTGAATGCCGTTGATGAACGCCGGGAAGTTGGCGACCAGGTTGTCCTGCGGCGTGCTCATGCTGCCGGAGTTGTCGATGACGAACAGGAAGTCGACCGCGTTGCAGCCATCGTCGAACTCGCCGAAGTCCGGCAGCGGCGCGAGGTCGAAGGTGACCGGGGGCTCCGGTCCATCGTCGTCGCTGTGGGGGGTGGTGGTCACGTCGTCGCCCGAGGTGGACGTGGTGGTCTCGCCTGGGGTCACCTCACCGGTGGTCGACGTTTCGGTGGCGCCGGCCGGGCCGCTGGAGGCGTTCGGAACGATGCCGGTCGACCCTCCGGCGCCGCTGTCGCCGTCGCAGGCGGTGAGTCCGAGCAGGAGACTGGGAAGGAAGATCGAAGTCCAAGCTTTCATGGGCCGTCTCGACGGGAGAGTCCGTGCTTTTCTATGGCAAGGGCGTCCGGTTGCCATCATTCGAGTCCGCGAAGGGACAGGAGCAGCGCGTTAGCGCAGGGGAAGTTCGGTGACATCGACGCGCTCGACCACCAACTCGGTGCCGGCCCACGCGCCGGCGTCGAAGAGCGAGGTCTCGGTGCGGCTGCCCTGGATGCGAACACCGTCGGCGTCGGGCGCGAAGCCCAGGGTTCGCAGCACGGCCAGGTCGAAGCGGGTCTGACCGCCATCCGCTGCAAGGCAGACGATGTCGTCGCCCAGCGGCTCGCCGTCGAGCAAAGGCGTGAAGCGCAGCGTGAGCACCGCTTCGGTGTCGTTGGCCCGGCCTGACCACCGGAACGCGAGCGCCCCTGCGTCGACCGACGCGAGATCCTCGGCCGTGTATTGCAGGTCGATGGGCCCGGGAACCGAGCTGTCGGCGGAGAACGCCGGGAGCTCCTCGGTCAGACCCCCCGCTGCGATGACGGTGAGGCGGTCGGCCTCGTTCAGCGCGGCGACGTCCGCGTCCTCGGCGAAGTACGCATACTCGACGCCGGACATATAGGGGAGCAGGTCGGGAACGAGCGCGAGCGGAACTTCGAGTCGCGCGGCGCCGAGCCGAACCTCGAGCTCCCCCGCGTCGACCAGCAGCAGCTCTTGGCCAGCCTCGTCGGTGGACTCGGGCGTCTCCGCTGCGACCTCGGAAGGCCACAGGGCGCTCTCGGACGCGCATTGACCGGGGCTGAGCAGATCGATTGCGAGGTCGGGCATGTCGGCCCGCGCTCTCACGAACTCTTCTTCGAGCCCTCGAACCATCGCGAAACGAGCGGTGAGTTCGAACGCGTCGGGGGCGTCGTCGTCGGCGGTCGCGAGGACCACGTGCACCCGACCAAGGCGGAGCGCATCGGCCTCGCCCTCATCGCCGCCCGTGCCCGACCCGGGACTCGGCTCGCTGCAAGCGGAGAGACCCACGGCCAAGCCGAGGGCAAGATGTAGCGACACGCGCACCTCGAACACCGTACAGGACCGCCGACACCGTGTCACGGAAGGGCGCGAGATGGGACACCTCTGCGGCGGGGTTGACCTCCGCGGCCGCGACCGCGCGGGAACCGCGATCGTGCGCGAAAGACGCCGCTTCGGCGTAAGCGCGGCGTCGTGGGTGGCGTATGAAGAGCTGCAATGCCGGACCTGCTGCTGACTCCTTGGATCCCGATGATCGCGTACGTCGCGGTGGTTGGCGTGGCGGTTCGGCGCAGTACCCGCTTCGGTGTGTTCGCGGGGATCTTGCTCGGAATTCCAACCTACGTCGCCGTGGCATTGAGCCCACACCTCCCCGGCGGCGCGATCTTGCAGCTGGGCCAGCTGCTCGCCGCCATTCATCTGACCACCCTCGTCCTGCGTCCCGCCATGCGGCCGGCCTGGTACCGCTGGTCCGTCAGCATCCCGGGGCTGTGGTTCTTGGCCGGCTCGCTGTTGGCCTGGCCGTGGGCGATCGTCGCCTCGTTGGGCGGGGCGCCGCTGGGCGGCTGGATCCCGTTCGTCCTCGCCGGCTTGGGCGTCGTGCAGTCGCTTTGGACCCGGGAGGAGATCGTCTCGGTGCGCCTCGACGTACCGGCGAGCGCCGAGCTGAAGCCGCACCGCGCGGGCATGGCCGAGGGGACCGGCCGACCCCTGCGCATCGTGCAGATCACCGATCCGCACCTGGGTCCGTTCATGTCCGTGCAGCGGCTGCAGCGGATCTGCCAGCGCGCGGTCGAGCGGCGGCCCGATCTGATCCTGCTGACCGGCGATCTCATGACGATGGAGTCGCACGATGCGGCGGTGGTGACCGAGGCGCTGGCTCCGCTGGCGGCGATGCCCGGCCGCGTGTTCGCGTGTCACGGCAACCATGACCACGAGGCGCGTCGCGTGGTCGAGACGGCGTACGCCGCCCACGGCATCGAGCTGCTGGTGGATGATACGACCACCGTGTCGACCCCGGCCGGACCTGTGCAGATCGTAGGCCTCGACTTCGTGTGGCGCGGCCGCGATGCCCACGTCACCACGGTGCTCGCCGAGCACCCGCGGGACGGGGACGCCCTGCGCGTGGTGTTGATGCACGACCCCGGCGCGTTCAAACACGTGCCCGACGGCGAGGCCGACCTGGTGCTCTCCGGGCACACGCACGGCGGACAGCTCGGGCTGCTGAGTCTCGGCCTGCAGACGACCGTGCTTCGCGGCATCACGAAGCTGCCCGACCACGGGCTGTGGGCCAAGGGCCGCAACCGCCTGTACGTTCACCGCGCGCAGGGGCACTACGGCTATCCGGTCCGTCTGGGGGTTCCGGCCGAGCAGAGCCTCATGCAAGTCTTCCGCGCATGAAGTTCCAGACGCCTTCTGCGCTGGCGCTCGAGGCCGCACGGGATGGGTGCTTGCCCGACGTGCTCGCCGACGACCTCGACGTCTTGTTCGTCGGAATCAATCCCAGCCTCTACAGCGCGGCGGTCGGGCATCACTTTGCGCGCCCCGGGAATCGCTTCTGGCCCGCGCTTCATCGCGCCGGTCTGACGTCCCGGCTGCTGCACCCCTCGGAGGATCGAGAGCTGCCGCGATGGGGGGCTGGACTCACCAACCTCGCCGCTCGGCCCACGGCCAAGGCGTCCGAGCTCACCGCGGCCGAGCTGCGTGACGGTGCTGAGATCCTGGAGGCTGCGGTGCATCGGCATCGGCCGCGCGCGGTGGCTGTCGTGGGCGTGACCGCGTATCGCCAGGCCTTCGAGCGCCCCAAGGCGAGCATCGGCCCGCAGCCGGATGGACTGGGGAGCGCGATGCTCTGGGCGTTGCCGAACCCCAGCGGCCTCAACGCGCACTATCAGCTTCCCGCACTCGCCGCGCTGTATGGACGGATGCTGGCCGACGTTCGGCGCTGACGCTGGAGCTGTCGATCGCCTCGATTCCAAGAGCAAGGCGCGCACAGAGGGCCTTCGCGGTGATGTGGTCCACACCACCGCGCTTGTCTCCCAGGCCCTGCCGTCGCATGCTCGGTCGATGGTGACGACGATCGTTGCAGGTCTCGGCGTCGCGGCCGCACTGTGGCAGCCGGCGACCGAGGACCCTGCGCCCGCGCCAGCACCCGTGCAGCGACCGGTTCAGGCCCAGCCCGAGCCTGTCGCGACCACTGCACCCGCCGCGACCACGGCGCCCGCACCTCCGACCGCGGCCGCCCCGCCCGCGACCCGCAGCGCGCCGGCCGTGTCCGACGCCGCCTGGGACGCGCTCGTCGGCCGCAACGTCGAGGTCCAGACGCCCAGCGGCGTCGTGCGCGGTGAGCTCGTTCGCAGCGAGGGTGCCCAGGCCGTCATCGTCACGGGCGATGGCAGCGTGGTGACCACGCCCAAGGCCGAGGCCACCGCCCTTCGGGTGATCAAGGATCCGCCGCCGCCGCAGCCTGCCCAACCGGCGCAGGAGATCGCATCGCTCGATGCGGCGCCGTCCGAGACCGCCGACGAACCCGGCTCGGAGGAGGACGAAGAGCTCACCGACGCGCAGAAGCGTCGCAAGGAGCGTCGCGAGAAGCGTGAGCACGCGATGCTCGGCGCGTTCAGCATGCATGGCGCGACGTACTCCCACTGGCGCGGCGAAGGCGTGAACGCCGGACACGCCTCGTACGCGATGGACTGGGGCCTGGGCTTCAACTTCTCGAAGAACTTCGGTTTGTACGCGATCGCCGGCGGCTTGTTCGGCGCGAAGATCGACGGCCCGACGGACCTCGACGGCAACGGCACCACCATCAAGGCCAACTACGGGCATGTCGGTGGAATCTTCGCCTTCGGGGGTCAGTGGTACTTCTCGACCGTCGGCGCGGGGGCGGCGTTCTCCAGGCTTCGCTTCGCCGATGGTACGCTGCAGCGCGACAGGGGTCTGGCGATCCCCAGCAAGATCATGGCTCGAATTCCGCTGCCCAAGAAGTTCTACATCGGCATCGGCCTGACGTACGAGCTCGCGATGGTTCGCAACTTTGGCCGCTTCATCAACGCGATTGGTGGGCAGATCGTCGTCGGTCGATGGTAGCGCGCAGCTTTGCGCTGGCGCCGGTGCTTCTCCTGGCGTGCGCACCGACCAAGTCCTCGTCCCGACCGGCGCCGCAGCGGCCCACCCGGGTCGTGGCCCAGGAGCCCTCCGAGCCGCCTCGGGCCCAGCCCGCGCCCGCACGAACCACGGCACGGAAGCCTGCCCCGCGACCCGAGCCGACGTTCGAGCCGCTGTCGCTCGACGACATCCAGCTCGCGCGAGCCAGGAAGCTGCAGCCACTGGTGGCCAAGGCCGCCGACGACCACGGCGTGGACCCCAACCTGATCAACGGCATCATCTGGGCCGAGAGCAAGTTCAACCCCAAGGCGCGCAACCGATCGGGCGCCAAGGGGTTGATGCAGCTGATGCCCATCACGGCGCGCGGCATGGCCAAGAAGCTCGGCCGCAGGGTGCGGGTGTACGACCCCGACTTCAGCATTCAGGCCGGCACCAAGCTGCTGTCGATCATGCTCGAGCGCTTCGAGGGCGATGAGGAGCTCGCCTTGTTTGCCTTCGGCCGCGGGGGCGGCCGAGTCCGAGGCTGGCAGGCCGATGGGGAGACCGAGCTGCCCGAAGGCGTGCAGAAGTTCATCGAGCGCGTTCGGCGCGGGCAGCGAACGTTCGAGCTGCTCGGTTTTCCGCAGGTGTGATCGGCCGATGCCGGCCTTTGTATCCAACCCGCGTGATCGAACGTGGCGCAAAGGACACTCTCTTACCCGTGCACGGTCGTCGTTTCTTGATGTCGCTGCTGGCGCTGCCCGCCTGCGGTCCCTCGATCGCCGAGCCGAACGACGCGGATGACCCGCGGGTCCCCGATGGCGGAACGCCGTCCAACGTGGAGAGCAGCTGCCGCGCGTTCTACGAGGCATCGCTGGTCTGCTACATGGACGCGGGAGATAGCTACGGCAGCAGCGGGGGCTACGGATCCAGCGGCGCCTACGGGTCCACCGGCTCGTACGATCCGGGGGACATCGCCGACTACTACTGCTCGATGCTCGCGCAATACGGCGAGGAGTACGGCGAGGCGTGCCTGGGCGCCATGGAGGAGGTCTTCGCGTGCATCGCCTCGCTCGACTGCGAGACGCTCCTGCAGGCGGAGTCCTTCTCCGCCGAGCCTTGCACGGCCGTGTACCGCGACGCCAACCGTCGCTGCCCCGAGCTGTTCACCGCGTGCACGAGCTACGGCTCGGGGACCGGCTGCAACCTCGAGGCTTCCGGATGCCTCGATGGTTCGTCGTACGCGCTGAAGTGCTCCCAGGCGGGGACGACCCGCTCGTGCATCTGCGAGAAGGATGAGCAGGAGGTCCGAACGATCACCCTCCGGGGAGCCCAAGACTGCTACGGCTCCGAGTTCGGCGAAGAGGCCGCGGCCGCGTGCGGCTTCCCCGAGGGCACATTCTGACTCAGAGCAGGATCTCGTCCATCCCCGTCTGGCTCGGGCTGCCGCTAGCCTTCGCGGCGACGCAGGCCGAGCAGCACCAGCAGCAGCAGTCCGCCCATCGGGCCGCCGGTTCCAGATGCTCCGACGTTGCATCCTTCGGCCTGCGCACCGCGACGCAGCGCGGTCCCGCCAACGTCGTCGGCCGGGCCGAGTCCGTCGTCGATGGGCTCCACGCCAGCGGGCAGGACCCGGAGCGCGTCGACCTGCAGTTGCTGTCCGGAGACCCCGATGGCGTCGGTCATGCGGACCTGCTGATCGGCAGCGCCGGGCTCGAGCGGGAACGTGCCCAGGTCGATCCAGCCGCCCTGGGTCTGGTCGATCGTGACCACCCGCGAGGCGTTGGCGGAGACCACCTCGTACTCGGCGTCGGCTCCGGTGGTGAAGGCCGGATCGATGTGAACCTGCAGTCGGTAGTCGCCGGCGACCTGGGGGTTGAGCCGCCAGACGGCGACGTTGTGCTCGGAGGAGGTGGTCGACTTGGTCCAGCGCAGCGACCCTCCGATGCCCGCGGACGCGGTGCGCCAGTACTGCGAGGGGCCGAGCAGTCGCAGGCAGTCGCTGCCGTCGTCTAGAATCGTCTGGCCGTCGGCTTCGAGGGCGGTGCACGCCGCAGGGTCCTCGTCGACGTCGATGTCGGCTTCACCCACGCATTCGCCGGGGACCTGCTCGAGCTCGATGTCTTCGCCGTAGTAGTACCGCAGGATGTCGAGCGTGCCGTAGTCCTGGGTGGTCGCGAGGCAGTGTGCACCCCACTGCGAGAGCGCGCCGCGGTTTTGGCCGTAGTCGGTGGCCGATGCGCCGTGTCGAAAGCCCAGGCGAGTCTGCTCGATGTCGGTCTCCGAACGCCCTTCGTTGTAGGTCACGTAGCGCTCGGTGTTGCCGACGCCCGACGAGTTGCCGGTGCAGTCAGCGTTGGGGGAGCTGTCGCCGGCGACGTAGAAGCCGACGGTGAGGTTGTCGTTGTAGCGAAGCACGACGCCGCTGGTGTTCTCGACCGCCTTGCGGTGCAGCTCGGAGGGCGTGCGTCCGCAGCTGAAGACCTGGCAACCCTGCCCGTTGCAGATCTCGCCGGAGGTCTCCGCGAAGTAGTATGCGTAGGAGCGGGCGGCGATGGCCTGCGCCTCGAGCATCTCGAGCGTCGCCTGTCCCGGTGCTTCGCAAGCGAGCACGTTGGGCAGGTAGTCGGACTCCATCGCCCGGGTCCCGTGGTTGCGCACGACGATGGAGCAGGCCGCGTCCTCGGGGACGGGGATGGCGACGGGGTCGAGGACGTCGGTCAGGCTCAGACGCCGCAGCTGCACGTCCTCGGGGGGCTCGACGGGCGCATCGTCACAGGCCGTGACCGTGATGCAAAGGCACAGGAGCGCGAGGGCAGAGGGGAGCGATGGCGCCATCGCAGAGGATGTGCGACGGGGTGCGACAAAGGTTCCCAAAAAGACGAGAGAGGCGTCGTGTCGGGCATCACCACGGGCTGTGAAGCAGGGCGCTCAGGGGGTGCCGACGAGCCACAGGCCGGCGCGGTCGCCTTCGCGCACGTAGAACTCCGCGGTCCCGTCGGTGCCTGGGGACTGCCGGGGCAGCGGCAGGTGGGGCGGATGAGCGAGCCCGTTGATGTCGGGCGCCAGCGTCCGCGTGGCGTCCGCGTCCAGCGCGAGTAGGGTGAGGTCCCCTGCGCCGCGATGGCTCGGGGCGGTCAGCGCGAACCCTCCGCCGGGCAAGTAGGTGATGTTGCGGTCGGCCCCGTCGACGGCGATCGTCAGCGGCGGCGAGCCGTCCAAGGGGAACAAGCGGTGGGTATGGGTCACGCACGCATCGTCCGAGAACGAGGCGCTGAGCGTGTCGGTCGACGGGTGAAAAAGGACGTTGCCGCAGAGCGGTGCGGGAGGTTCGAACCGCAGAACCGCGCTGCCCGTTTCCGCGTCCCAGACGATGATCTCCTCCTGCGTGCCCTGGACGAAGCGCGTCGCATCCAGACGCACGAGCTGCCAGGCTCCGGGCTGCAAGAACGCCGGGCGGGGCACGCTCTGCTCTCGCTCGACCAGCAGGATGGAGTCGTCGAGGAGAAGGGATGGAATGTCCGGATGCGCGGCCCAGATCAGGTCATCGACGTCGTCGAACGCGGGTCCAGGCTGCGGCTGCGAGGCGAGGGTGGCCAGCCGCAGGGTTTGTGTGCGGCCGTCCGCATCGGGTTCGAGGAACACCCACAGGTCGCGCCCGTCCTCGACGCCGAACACCCATCGCGTCCCCTCGGGCAGCGGGTGCAGCTCGCCGGTGGCGACCTCCAGCGCGGTGACGCGCTCGTCGTGGGACCACGCCCAGTAGTCCGAGTCCTCGTCCTCCCACAGCCCACCATGCGTGCCCCACCTCGACAGGTACGCGGCGTGCGGTGAGGCGTAGAGGCCGGCGTTGGCTTCGGACAGCGAGGTGGGCAGCAACCGGACGCCGTCGGAGCGCAGCAGGCCAAAGGCGTTTGCGTCCAAGTTGCGCATCACCAGCGTGGAGCTCCACCGCAGCCATGGGTTGCAGTCGTACCCCGATCCCAAGGCCTCCCCGGACGCTCCGGTGTCGAGATTCAGCGGGCGGATGGACCCGTCGAGCGGATCGCAGGTGAAGGCGGCGTCGCCGACCACGAGCGGGTACTGCCGCTCGGAGAGCGCGATCTCGTTGCCGCCGCAAGCATCCAGGACGTACGCGCCGAAGACGTTCGAGAGCTCGGACTCCTCGGCGAAGGAAGGGTTGAACCAGGCCGCGACGCGGCGGTCGCCCGTGACGGCGCTGCCCCAGACGGAGGACGCGGGGACCTCGGTCTCGACCAGTTGAACCGGCCCCTGAGCACCGCAGGCATCGGCGATTTCGAGGGCCTCCTCGGGCACGCTCGGCCCACATCCCACGAGCACCGCACACAGCATTCCTTGCCATCGCATGGGGATACCAGAGCACCGCGGGATGATGATTTCAAGCGCTCGCCGCGATTGACGATTCGTCACCGGGCCGCGACACGCTGGCGCGGCAGCGGCTGTAAGACCGGTGATGGGCCCCCGTTGCGTGGAGGGAGCCAAGACATGTCGACACGCAAGAAAATGGGGTGGCTGGGCGTCGTCGGGATCGGGTTGATCGTCTCGATTCCGCGCCCCGCTCGAGCCTGGAACGATGAGGGCAGGATCTCTGGAGCGGTCGTGGACGCGGACACTGCGGCGCACGTCCCGAACGCACTCGTCGTCCTTCAGTGCAGCTGTCTGCGGGGGATGCGGGAGACGATGACCAACGCCCGGGGGGCGTACGCGTTTCACAGCCTCCCTGGCGGGACGTTCACGATTCAGGTCCTCGCGGGACAGGCGAATGTCTCCAAGGTCGTGACGCTCGGCGAGGGCGGGAGGATCCGGGCGAACTTCAACGTCAATCCCAAGGCCGAGTTTCGACGCTTGGTTCGGGTCGAACCGGTGGCGGTCCGGCAGTCTACGTCGCTGGGATCTTCGACCCCGCAGGATTCCTTTGCGCGCTCGACCGCATCGGCGCCCCGGCGCGCCTCACCCAAGGCGCGACTGGCCCAGCAGCGCAAGGCGTTGGCCTCGGCGGGCTCCACACCCGATGCGGCCGGGACGGTCGAGGTCGTCGCACAGGGCGGGGCCGCGCCGGAGCTGGTGGCCGAGCCCGCCACGTCGGCTTTGCCCGAGGACTTCGCCCGACAGGTCGTCTACGCGGGGGCCATGCGCCTGGCGGTGTTCGATCGGTCGGCTGCGCAGACCCGGATCGAGTCGCTGGTGACGGCGGCGGGCGGCTACGTCCAGTCGCTTCGGGACGAGCAGATGGTCGTGCGCATTCCGGCGCCGCAGTTTCGGGACGTCGCGCAGACGATCGGCGCGCTGGGCCGGATCGACGCGCAGTCGTTCGAGGCGCTCGACGTGACCGAGGACTACTACGACCTCCGCACGCGGATCGAAGTGCTGCAGCGAACACAGGCCCAGCTGCTCACGCTGCTCGAGCGAGCGCGGACGGTCGAGGAAGCGCTCGAGGTCCGCACCGCGCTCGATGGGGTGACGCTGGAGTTGGAGGCGGCGCTGGGAAAGCAGCGCCTGTTGTCCTCTCGAGTGGACCTCTCCGCCCTGTCGCTGTCGCTCTCGCGGCGGCTTCCGGACGTGGACACGCCCTCGACCAATGACCCCTTTCCGTGGGTTGACGACATCTCCGTGGAGGGGACGGCATGGCGTTGATGCTTCGAATCGTCGCGGTCGCCTCGTCTCTGGGCGCGGTGGGCTGCGCTGCGGTGATCGACTACGCGGCACCCCCGGGATTCGTCGAAGCCCAGGCCGACTGGCAGTCGCAGCACTACAAGGGCAAGGACAGCGTCGGCCTGCGCGTGACGGTCTACGACAACGTCGCGGGCGGAACCCTCGACTACTGGTCCGACGACCTGCAGACCAAGCTGCTCGGGCGGGGCTACACGCTCGAGGGCTCGTCCGGACTGCAGGCCCGCAACGACGTGCCAGGGCTGCGCTACGACTTCCGGCTCGAGCACGAAGGGGACGAGGCGATGTTCCTCTCGGTCGGCTTGTTCGTGACCGATGAGTATCGCTACGTCACGCAGCTCGCTGGACGACGCGCGGAGTACGACGCGGTCGCCTCGGATGTCGCGGGGTTGTTCGAGCGCCTGGAGCCCGGGGGCTGCAAGGTCGGGAAGCGCTCGGTGTGCCGGACCCCAGCGCGGTCGGCCCAGGCTCGGTGAGCCCGACCATTACTGGGCCGTGAACTTCGCCTTGCGTCGGTCGGTTCACGGCGCTACGGTGCTCATCGCCATGTGGCAGTACACCTTCGTTTGATCGTCGTCCTTCGCGCGCGCACCAACGCACGCTCGAAGTGACACGCAGCGCGTCCGGCGTTCGCCTCCCTCGGGAGTCCGCGCCGTCGGCGAGCGCTGCGTTCGACCGACCAACGCATTCCGATCGGCGCGAGGCTCGAAAGCCCGCCAGCCGCTCGGAGAAGGGCTTCCGCATGAGATTCCATTCGAAACCGATCGATGAGCACCCCGAGGTGCCCCTCGCTGATGAGGGCCAACTCGAGGCACTGACCACCCATTGGGACGCAAAGCGACAGCGTCCCGCGACTCACGAGCATGGCAAAGCCTGCTACGTGCTGTCGGTCCTGCGCGACTGGAGGAGCGTCGCGGAGGCGCAGCTGGCCGAGATCACGGGCCTCGTGCAGGCCCAGGGCGACCGAGTCGTTGGTTCGCAGAGCCGGCGACTCGAACGCCCCGATCCGCGAACCTTCGTCGGCCGCGGGGTCGCCTCGCAGGTCGCGGCCGAAGCGGAGCGGTGCGGTGCGGACATGCTGGTCGTCGACGCCGAGCTCTCGCCGTCGCAGACCCGGAACCTCGAGGACGCCGTCGGCCTGCCGATCTGCGACCGCGAGGCCGTGATCCTCAACGTGTTCGAGAAGCACGCCACCACGGCACGCGCTCGCACCCAGGTGGAGATTGCCCATCTTCAATACCTGCGCCCGCGCATCCGGGGCATCGGCCTCGACATGGATCAGCAGGCCGGTGGCGTGATGGGCAGCCGCGGCGCGGGCGATACGGCGTCCGAGCTGCTCGCCCGTCGCCTCGACGGCCGGCTCGCCGAGCTGCGGCGCAGGCTCGCGCGGCTGAAGGTCTCCGACCGCGCCCAGCGAGCCCGTCGCTCGGACTGCGCCCGGGTGGCGCTGGTCGGCTACACGAACGCGGGGAAGACGTCGCTGATGAATGCGCTCACCGAGGCCGATCTCTCGGTTCGCGATCGGCCGTTCGAGACCCTCGACACCACCTCGCGAAGCCTCAGCCGCCACGGCGGCGACGTGTTGCTCAGCGATACGGTCGGGTTCATCCGGGACCTTCCCCTGCGCCTGTACGACAGCTTCGAGACCACGCTGGCCGAGGTTGCGGACGCGTCCGTGCTGGTGGTCGTGCTCGACGTCTCCGACCCCGAGCACGAGGCCCAACTCGCCGAGACCGATGCGGTGCTCGAACGCCTCGGGGCTGGGCAGACCCCGCGCTTCGTCGTGTTCAACAAGGCCGATCGATGCGATGGGTTGAACGAAGGGGCGCTGCGCCGGATTGCTGGGGAGGCCCCGTTCGCGGTGGTCAGCACACGGGATCCCCAGGCCATCGCGGCGCTGCGCGAGCGGTTGCTCGAGGTCGCGCGGGTCGACCACGCGTCGCGGGAGATCTTCGTGCCCTACGAGCGAGTCGACCTGGTCGAGACGATCTACGCGCGGTGCCGGGTGCAACGCTCCACCGCCGCGCCGACCGGGACGCAGTTCCTGATCGAGGGTCCGCCGCACGTCGTCCGGACCCTCGCGCGGGCGGCCCGAAGGAGGTCGAGATGACGGCTCTGCTCACCGCTGGGGTGCTCTGCCTCGAGACGCCGGGCGCGAACGGCTCGACCTGGGGCGCGACGGCGAAGGGCGGCTGATGCGCGTACGGGGGCGGTGGCCAGGCGCACGTTGATGGTGGCCAGCGCGGTGGCCGGGGTGGCTTGGACACTGGCCACCGAAGCGCTCCGCGCGGCGTGCCGGGCTCGGGATCACGAGGGTTTCTTCCCGGTTGCGGTTGGTCCCGACATTGCTCAGGCTCCCGCTCATGAACGCTCGTCGGCGCCGGCTCTTCGCTGTCCTCCTCCTGACATCCGCCTGTGACGAAGGGGGCTCGTCGAAGGTGGTCGAGCCGGATCTCAGCGGAGGCAAGGCCGACGTCGCGGACCGGGTCGAGTCGGGCGAGGCGCTCGCGTTCGAGGTTCCGGTCACCGGAGCGTTCGACGAGGACCTGCAGTTCTTCGGCCACGCGCTCGAGGTGCGGGCCGGCGCCGACGTCCGGCTCGACGTCACCCATCTGGGCACGGCGGCGCAGCTGGACACCACCATGTTCCTGTACGGCCCGCGGACCGAGGCCGGCGGATACGGGACCGAAGCGATCGCGTTCGACGACGACGACGGCTGGGGCCGGCACTCCCGGCTCGACGAGGTGTTCGGCGAGGGTGGGGAGTATCTGGTGGTGATCGGCACCGCCGACGGTCGCGACCGGGGACACTACCGACTGCTGGCCACCTGCAACAGCGACGACTGCGGGCCGGTCGAGCCCGAGGCCGAGGCCTGCCACCCGTGGGTGCGGGGCAACATTCTCGCCTGCTTCCGCGGGCAGTACGCCGATGCGGCTGCAGATCCCGAGACTCCCACGCCGACGGCCGAAGAGGTGCTCGCGGTGTGCACCGACGGTGAGGCGCTCGGGCCCATCTTCGACAACACCTGCGCTGCCCCCCAGCCGCCCGCGTACTGCAGCGAAGGCTTCGAGACGTTTGCGCAGACGATGGGCCCGGCGTGCGCCGAGAGCCTGGCGCCCTTCGCCGTCGAATGTGCGTTCGGCTCCACCTACCGGGAGCTCTTCGACTCGCCGGATCTCTCGGTCGGTGCGCAGCGCCGGCTGACGATCGACTCCGCGCTCTCCGAAGCCGAGCAGTCTCAGGTCATCGCGGCGGTGCTCAGCGCGAGCTTCGCCGAGGTCACCACCCTCGAGGAGGCGTTCGAGGCCGCCGACCAGCAAGAGATCAACCGGATCGAAGTCTGGGACCGCACCAGCGCCACGGCCTACGTCGTGTACGAGTTCGGGGCCGGGGACACCTCCGTCGGCGCATACTTCGAGGTCGGTTCGAACGAGCCGGTCGCCATCAACGGCGACGGCGACCTCGATGAGTGCAGCGCAGCCAAGGGCCCGATGAACGGACCCTGCGCCAGCGACGACGACTGCGCGCAAGGCTCGTGCACCGGCACCAACCCCGACACCGGCCTGGGACGCTGCGTCGACCGCTCGGCCCCCGGCGGCGGCGAGAGCTGCACCCTCGAGGGCGGCTGTGATCTGGAGGCGGGGATGCTGTGCGCGGGGCTGTCGCGCACCGAGGTCGGGATGTGTCTGCCCGCCTGGATGCGGGGCAACTTCACCCTCGCCGTCGACCCCCTCGAGATCGCCGACGCCACGACGCCCGAGACCGCGACCGAGACCACGATCGACGTCAGCGGGCTCGCGACCGTCGACATGGACGTCGAGGTCGACATGGTCATCTCGCACCCCGACCCGACGCAGCTCACGGTGACGCTGGTCAACCCTGACGGCAACGAGCTGATGGTCTTCGACGGGACCGGTGGTGAGCCCTTCTTCACGCGCGTGCGAGGCTCGGTGTCCGGGTTCTCGGGCGACGAGTCCGTCAACGGGACCTGGACGCTGCGCGCCGTCGACGACACCGCCGGTGACGTGGGCACGATCGAAGAGTTCTCGCTGCGCCTGGGCAGCCGCTGGGACTGACCCGCAGGCAGGAGAGCGCGCGCTAGGCCTTGCCCTGGGGCTTGGGCTTGCCCTGGGGCTTGGCGTTCCACACCAGTCGGGCCAAGAACAGCCCGATCACGGCGACGGGCACCATGGCCAGCGGCCAGGCGCTCCAGTTGTCGACGACCGCCGCGGCGTCCCCGTTGGGCAGCAGCACCGCGTAGGTGAAGGACATCACCGCGGTGCCCGCGTAGACGAAGCCGTCGATGATGCCGACCGCGACGCCCACGTTCTTGCGTCCGCCAAAGTCCATGCTGGCCGTACCCGAGAGCATGCCGTGCACCCCGATGACGCACATCGACATGAACACGATGAGCCAGGTCAGCAGCGTCGAGCCGAGCAGGAAGGTCAGCGCGATCGCGGAGACCAGCATCAAGGCGTAGAGCACGGCGGCGACCGGGCCACGGCGAGACTGGAAGACGTGATCGGAGATCGTACCCGCGAAGACGCCGCCCATGATGCCCGCGCAGCACAGCAGCATGCCCCAGTTGTCGTACACGAACGCGTCGGTCTGCCCGATGCCCTTCGCGTAGATCCGATACCACTGCATGATCGCCTGGCGCAGGAAGCCGCTGCAGAACTCGACGGCAGCGATGGTCATGATGACGCCGTTGGTCAGCATCATCTTGAAGACCGCCACCGCGGGCAGGCGCGGGCCGGTGTCTCCCGAGGAGGCATCCTCGGGGTCGAAGTCCCCCATGCCAGCGTCCTGTGGGCTGTTCTCGACGACGAAGAACACCACCAAACCCGTCGCGGCGAGCAGGGCCGAGGGGATGAAGAACACCCACTGCACCGGCAGGGCCTCGACGATCATGCCCCCGATGTCGAAGGCGAAGTAGATGCCCAGCGAGATGAGGATGCCGAAGATGGCTCCGAAGACGCCGCGTTCGCGGACGTGAAACCACGGCGCGTTGATCTTGACGATCGAGACCGCCCCGAAGCTCTGAAAGTACATGTTGATCCCGTAGAGGATCGAGTAGACCAGCAGGAGGTTGGTGGTGGCCTCCGTGTAGGCGACCCAGCCCATCGCGAAGTTGGCGACGAGGCTGCCCGCGGCGCCGATGAGCACCGCCTTCTTGCCCCCAATGCGGTCGGTGAGCGGACCGTTGATGATGAACGCCGTGCCGTACACGGCCGTGCCGATCCCGAAGATCCACCCGAAGTCCGCGTTGGTCATCAGCACGTCGCCGGCGGCGTCGGTGAGGTCACCGAACACGCCCTTGGCGACCGTGAGGTTGTAGCGGCCCATGTATAGGAACGCGTACAGCATGCCCACGGGCAGCCAGTTCATCACGCGGCGCCTCCGATACGCGTCGGAGTGACCGACGTCGATCTTCGGCAGGCGCCCGAGCGCGATGACGATCACCACCAGCAGGATGAGGATCGGGGCGAACTTGTTGAGCCATTCCATGGGCGCTCAGGTCCGAAGCAGCTGGTGCACGAGGGCGGGCAGGTCGCCGACGCCGTCGACGATGTGGTCGATCGCCCCATCGGCGCGCGTCTGCGTCACCCAGCTGGGCGTGTGGGCGTGTCGGCGGAGAACCAGGGTCGAGGGCGCAGCCGCAACGCCCCGGGCGCGCAGCGTGTGGGGCATCGCCAGGTCCAGCGAGAAGACGTCACCGATGATGAGGTCGGGGTTCTCGGCTTCGATTGCGGCGCGATACTTGGGGCGGTCGACGTGGATCGTGCGCCCGCCGATCTCGATGGACTCGTCGGTCTCTCCGAGGAACCACTTCATGGCCGAGCCGCGCAGGCGCAACGCGTGCTCGTCACCCTCGCCCGCGTCGACGCCAGCGGACTGAAACCAGCGTCCGATCTTGTCGGCGCCGGAGTTGGAGATGATCACGACCTCGGCGCCGGCGTCTTCGATCGCCGCGAGGAGGTCGGCAGCATCGGGGACGATGCACGGGGGGTGGTCATCGCGAAAGCTCTCGGTGGCGGTGCGAAAGCAGTACTCGCTGAACGCAGACATCGACGCGAAGCCAGCGGTCGCGACCGCTGCCGCGTAGGGCTTGCAGACCTCGTCGATGCCGGACGCCAGCGCCCGCGTCAGGGCGCTCGACTCGACCAGCGGGTCCTCGTCGAGGAAGGCGGAGATGCGGCCGTCGGGGGCCCAGCCGTGCTGCTGGGGTGCATCCTTCATGGATGTGCGAATGCGTCCGAGCTCCCGCTGGGCCCGCTGGGGTGACACGTTCGCCAGCTCCGCGAGCTTGGTGGTCATCCAGTCGAGCAGGAGCGCAGCTTCGGGGCCCTGGTTGGTCCAGACGCCGTCGAAGTCGGAGAGGATTTTCAAGCGTTGGGCCATGACGAGCGCGCGAGCGGAGGCAGGGTAACAGGCGCGGTCGGGGTACGGGGATGAAGCGCTCGTCCCGCAGAGTTGACGTCGGTTCCGAGGCTTCGCCCGGCGCCGCGGATCGTCGGCAGCCCGGATCCCCGCGGCGATCCGAGGCCCTAGAGCCTCCTCACATGGTACGAACGGGCCGTGTTCGACGCCGAGTCCTACGTCCGTCCGTTCGTGCTCGATGACGCCGCCGGCGTCCTGCGGGTCCTCGACCAGCGGAAGCTCCCGCAGGCCGAGGTGTGGACGGAGCCGGGGGATGTGGAGGCGGTCGCGTTTGCGATCGAGGACCTGGTTGTCCGGGGCGCCCCGGCGATCGCGTGCGTCGCAGCGCTGGGCCTGGCGGTCTGCGCTCGAGATTTCGACGACGACCCCACGCGCTTCCGTGCCGCGGTGGAGCAGGCCTGCGAACGGCTGGCGCATACCCGGCCCACGGCGGTGAACCTCTTCGTCGCGCTGCGGGAGATCCGCGAGGCCATGGCCGCGGCGCCCCCCGATGCCGACGCCGCGACGCTTCGCTCGGTGGTGATGCGGACCGCGAAGGCCCACGCCGAGGGAGACCTCGCGTCGTGCTTGGCGATGGCCGGCCACGGCGCGCCGCTGCTGCCCGACGATGGCGCGGTGCTCACCCACTGCAACGCCGGCGCGCTCGCGACGGCGGGATACGGCACGGCGCTGGGCGTCATCCGGCGCGGGCGCGAGCTGGGCAAGCGATACACCGTCCTCGCCGACGAGACCCGCCCGGTGCTGCAGGGTGCCCGTCTCACGGCGTGGGAGCTGCAGCACGACGGCATCCCGGTCGAGGTCATCGCCGACAACATGGCCGGGGCGCTGATGGCCTCGGGTGCGATCACGGCGGCCGTCGTCGGAGCCGACCGGATCGCCCGCAACGGCGACGTCGCCAACAAGATCGGCACCTACACCGTGGCGGTGCTGTGCAAGCACCACGGCATCCCGTTCTACGTCGCGGCGCCGTGGACGACGATCGATCGCAGTCTGCCCAGCGGCGCGGACATTCCCATCGAAGAGCGCACCCCCGGCGAGGTGATGCGGCATGGCGGCGTCCAGCTGACGCCCGCGGGGGTGGGGGTACGCAACCCGGCCTTCGACGTGACGCCCGCCGCGCTCGTCACCAAGATCATCACCGAGACCGGGTGCTTCGATCCCGCGCAGATCGCCGACGCTTGAGGCGCTGCCGCGCGATGCAAAGCGCGATCCGGGCGCCGTCTCGGACGGTGCGGAGGTGGCTGCGCCCGTGGACCCGAGCGCGACGGGTCACCGGCACCTCGACCACGTGGCCTCCGGAGCCGAGGATGTCGAGGATCAGATCGACCTCGACGTCGTAGCCGGTCGCGTCGAGATCTGCGGCCAGGAATCGGTCGCGACGGATCGCGCGAAAGCCAGCCTGCGTGTCGGTGAGTCGGGCGCCGAACAGCGCGTTGACCATCCCGGTGAGCGCTCGGTTGCCCCACGCGTGCAGGCGGGTGATCGCCTCGTGCTCGAAGTGGCCCAGGAAGCGCGAGCCGACGGCCATGTCCGCGTCGTCCAGCGCCTCGAGCAAGGACCGGATGTCCGCGGGATCGTCCTGACCGTCGGCGTCCATGAACACGAGCACGTCGCCCCGAGCCTCGTGGGCACCCCGGCGCACGGCGACGCCCTTGCCGCGGTTTCGAGACAGGCGGACGACCCGCGCGCCGGCCTCGCGGGCCACCGCTGCCGTGTGGTCGGTCGAGCCGTCGTCCACGACGAGCACTTCGTCGGCGTGGCGGCGGCACCCTCGGACGACGGGCCCGATGTTGGCGGCTTCGTCGAACGCCGCGAGAACGACCGTGACGCTCATCCGCCCGAGAGCTTGCGGAACAGCCACTCCGCGCCGAAGCGGTAGTTCACGCGCTGCCAGTACCAGGCGCCGACGAGCGCGAGGAAGAAGAAGCCGAACACCAGCGCGAGCGAGGCGTTGGCACCCAGACCATGCCAGAGGTCGATGCCCGGAATGCGACTGAGCCGGCGGAACAGCGGCACGTGCAGGATCAGCAGGGTGAGGGAGATCCGGCCCAGCGTGACCATCGGGTTGCGGGCATGCATCGAGCGGCGATTCTCGTACGCGCTGACGCCCGCGATCAGCAGGAGCGCGCCGCCGAGCAGCAGCCCCACGATGGCGACGCTGGCTGGAAAGAAGCCCAGGTGCAGCTCGAAGGCCCGGTTGATGTAGGCGTTGGCCTTGGGCAGGATGCCGGCTTCGAGCAGCAGGTGGCCGCCCCCGCCCAGCGCCACGAACGACAGGCCCATCATCGCGACGCGGCCGGTTCGCTCCTCGAGCAGCCACCGGCCGGTGATGAAGCCCGCCAGATAGAAGGTGAGCCACGGCAGGATCGGAAACTGACTCTCGGCCAACGCGAGCCGAAACACCCCGCCGGGCCGTGACACGTCGCGCATGAACGCGTTGCCGACGCTCATCGGTGTCTGTAGCGACACGCGGACGATGACGGTGGCCACCAAGACGGCGACGCACGTCGCGAGCAGGCCCCGGTTGGAGAGGCGACGCCAGATCGGGGCCAGCGCCATCGCAAAGCCCATCATGTGCAGCACGAACCAGCTGCCCCACGAGAACCAGCCGGGGTCGTTGCTGTCGATGATCATGCCCAGGCCCTGCATCGTCAGGTTGAGCGCGAGGCCGAACAGCATCAATACGACGCCGCGCCGCACGAGCGTGCGGTCGGTGTGCGGCCGGTTGGCGGCGACGAACATCGCGCTTCCGCAGCCGGCCAGCGTCACGAACAGCGGCGCGGCCATGCCACCCAGCGCGTTGAAGCCGACCAGCTGCGGGTAGTCCATGACGCTCTTGCCGGGCTCCGCGCCCTGCCAGACCCAGATGCCGACGTGCTGCTCGATCATCAGGAACACCGCGATCCCTCGCAGCGCGTCGAGGGCGAGCCGGCGGCGCGGCTTGGGTGAGGCTTGGGTCATGGGGGCGCAGAGCGTAACGCGGTCCCGCGTAGTACAACCATGGACGGCGGTGATCTTTCACGTGGACATGGACGCGTTCTACGCGTCGGTCGAGGTTCGGGACGATCCATCGCTGCGCGGCAAGCCGGTGCTGGTCGGCGGGGAAGGCAACCGGGGCGTGGTGTGTGCGGCCAGCTATGAGGCCCGGACCTTCGGGTGCCGCTCGGCGCAGCCGATGGCCGTGGCGGTGCGCCGCTGTCCTGCGGCGGTGGTGGTGCGGCCCCGCTTCGAGGTCTACGCCGCGGCCTCGGCCCGCGTCTTCGAGGTGTTCGATCGCTACTCCCCGGTGGTGGAAGGCCTGAGCATCGACGAAGCCTTCCTCGACATGTCCGGCTCGGAGCGGCTCCTGGGCCCCGCCCGGCAGGCGGCCGAGGCGCTGCGTCAGGAGGTCTTCGAAGCGACCGGCGGGCTGACGTGCTCGGTCGGGATCTCCGCGATCAAGTTCATCTCCAAGATCGCCTCGGCGATGAACAAACCCGATGGGTTGACCCAGGTCGACGTCGGCGCCGAGCTGGAGTTCTTGGCACCGCTTCCGATCGGCAAGTTGTGGGGGGTGGGTCCCAAGATGCAGGAGAAGCTGGCTGAGCTGGGCGTCGCGACGGTGGGGGATCTACGGCGCTTCGAGCAGGCCGCGCTGATCCACCGCTTTGGCGATCACGGCGCGCATCTGCACGCGCTCGCCCACGCTCGCGATCCACGGGGCGTCGAGACCGGACGCGAGCGCAAGAGCATCAGCCACGAGGATACGTTTCACCAGGACGTCGTCGGGATGGAGGCACTGCGCACCAAGCTGCTCTCGCAGGCCACGCGGGTGGCCGACCGGCTGGTGCGCAAGCGCGTCGTCGGCTCCCGAGTGCAGCTGAAGATTCGCGACACCGACTTCAAGACCCAGACCCGCCAATGCATGCTGCCGACGCCGACCGATCGCGCCAAGGTGATCTACGACGCGGCGTGCCGTCTGCTCGATGCCGTCGACACCGACCGGCGTCGGTTCCGATTGACCGGGGTCGGCGTAGGGCACCTGCAGCCCCAGAGTGCTCGAGAACCCAAGCAGCTCGACCTGCTCGCGCCGGCGGAGGACCCCAGCGATGCCAAGGGGGCGCAGCTCCAGGCGGTGCTCACGGCGGTCCGCGGCCGCTTTGGGCACGAGGCGCTCTATCCCGCCGCCGTCGGGCGCGACGCGAGAGCCGGTGGGACGGGCGCGGCGAGCAAGACGTTGGACGACGAGTGAGCCCCATGCTGCCGCTGCCGCTGCCGCCGCTGCTGCCGCTGTGGCTCGCCCTTGCTCCGGCAGCGACCGACGCGGACGGCTCGGGCCTACGCTGGCAGGCGCCCGACGCGTGTCCGCAGGCCGCAGCGGTGGTGCGGGACGCGGAAGCCGTCTCGGGCGTCGTGCTCGCAGAGGCGGCGGCGCTGCAGGTCCAGGGGCGGCTCACGGAGCTCGACGATGGTCGCTGGCGGCTCACGCTGCGCATCGCGACGCGCTCCGGCGCTCAGGTTCGGGAGCTCGATGGCGCGGATTGCCACGAGCTGGCCGGGGTCGCGGCGACGCTCATCGCGGTGGCGCTGGAGGCCGAGCCCACGCCCGCAGCGAAACCCGAACCCAAGCCGAAGCCCGAGCCCGAGCCCGAGCCCGAGCCCGAGCCCGAGCCCGAGCCCCCGAGCCCGAGCCGCGCTGGCAGGCCATCGTCGCCCCGTCGGTCTCGGTGGGTCTGGGTCCGCTCCCCGGACCCGCAGCGGTGCTCTCGCTGGCCGCCGGCGCTCAGAGGAGATGGGCCCGGATCGAAGCCGAGGGCGACGTGTGGCTGCCGCGGCGGGCCCAGCTCGGCCAGGGTGCCGGGGGTGAGCTGCATCTGTGGTCGGTGACGGCGCGGGGGTGCGGGGTCCCACAGGTGGCCCGGCTCGTCGTCCCGGTGTGTCTGGGCGTGCAGGGCGGTCAGCTGATCGGCCGAGGGACCGGAGTGCGCCGCGCGCGAAAGGCCGCCTTGCCGTGGTTCGCGCTGGAGGTGACCGCGGGGGTGCGGGCGCGGATCCATGCCAACGTGGCGCTTCGGGCCGACCTGGGGGTCGCCGTGCCCCTGATCCGCGCAGGATTCTCCTTGGACGCCCAGGGGGTGCTGCATAGAGTTGCGGCGGTCGGCGGTGTGGCCGGTCTCGGCCTGGAGCTTCAATTTCCATGACCGACGAATTCGAGACACGGATTCGCCCGCGGGTCGCCAATGGGGGAGGTGTGGACCGTTCGACGACGACCGCGCCTGGCGAGGCGCTCGCGGACCTCGCCGCGGTCTACCGCGAACACCACGGGTTCGTGTGGCGAAGTCTTGCGCACCTGGGCCTACCGACGGGCAGTGTCGACGACGCTCTGCAGGACGTGTTCTTGGTCGTGCATCGCCGGCTCGGTCACTTCGACGGACGGACCTCGATGCGCAACTGGCTCTACGGGATCTCCCGGCGCGTGGCGAGTGAGTATCGGCGAGGGACGCGTCGTGCGATCCGTGACCTCCGCGTGGTGCGCGATCCCGATGTCCACCCCGCACCGGGCGGACTGGCGGCTCGGGTCTCGGCCGCGGACGCGGTGCGCAAGATCTTGGCTGCGCTCGATGAGGACAAGCGCGAAGTCTTCGTCCTGGCCGAGGTCGAGGGGATGACCGCCGTGGAGATCGCCGAGACCCTGCAGCTCAACGTCAACACCGTGTATGGGCGGCTGCGCGCGGCACGTCTTCGCTTCGCGCGAGCACTCGAGCGCGAGCAGGCTCGCGAACTGCGACGGGAGAAGAAGCGATGAAGGACAGCGTACGCGCCGCGTTGGCGGCCTACCGGGCCGAACTCGACGCCGAGGTCCCTGCGCCGGAGCACAACTGGTCCGCGCTGGTGGACAAGCTCGAGACCGGCGCGCAGCCCCTGGCCATCGATCTGCAGCCGCCGCGCAGACGCAGGGCGCTTGCGTGGACGCTGGGTGCCGCCGCCGCGGTCCTGCTCGGGGTCTGGGCGTGGCCGCACGTTCGGGCAACCCGGGCCGACGACGCAGGGGGCGCCACCGAGGCCGTGTACGACGCGGCCGACGAGGAGACCGCGGTGCGGGCCGCCAATCCGCCCGAGTCCGCGGCGCAGCCACGGGCGCGGAGTCAGCCTGGGCCGCCGGCCGAACCAGCTCCGGCCGAAGCTGCGCCGACGGCCGAAGCTGCGCCGACGGCCGAAGCTGCGCCGACGGCCGAAGCTGCGCTGGCCGTGGAGGGGCCGCCCGCCCGCGAGCGCGGCGCGGCGCGACGTCCTCCTGCGTCGTCTTCGGTCGTCGCCGAGGCGAAGTCGCTCCGCCGGGTGCAGTCGGCGATTCGAGCCGCGGACGCCTCGCGAGCGCTGCGGCTGCTGCGGCGGCATCGCGCCACGTATCCCGACGGTTCCCTGGCCGAGGAGGCCGCCCTGCTGCAGGCGGACGCGTTGTGCCTCGCAGGCCGAACCAAGGATGCCCGCCGCGCGGCCGAGGCGTTCGTGTCCGGTCACCCGCAGTCCCCGCTGGCGGCGCGGGCCGAGGGAATCTGCGCCGCGCCGTGAGCGTTCCGTTCGGCATCGTCGCGATCGCCATCGCGAGCGTGCTCGCGGGCGGGGGGTGCTTCGTCACGACCTCGTTGGGAGGCGGCCAATCCTCGTCGGGCGACGCGAGCACGGCCGGAACGACCGCGAGTCGGACGTCGACGTCCGGTGATTCGAGCACCACCGTCGAGGACTCGCGCACCTCGACGACGGGCGGATCCGCCAGCAGCGGGCCGGCATCCACCACGACCGGCGTCGCCTCGGGGTCGGACGAAAGCGCGCTGTCGACCACCGACGACCCACCCGAAGCGTGTCAGGGCCCCGACGATGGGTCTTGCTTGGCCTGCCTTCGGGGCACCTGCTGTGCAGCGTATCGGGCGTGTTGGGGGACTCCTGCGTGCGCGTGCTTGATCGGATGCCTGGAGTTCGCGCCCGACTTCGTCAGCTGCCTAGGACTCCCTGCGTGCACCGGCGGCAGCGAGGCCAGCGAGCTCGCGCTCTGCGCGAGCGCTGGATGCGCAGAGGCTTGTGGGCTCGACTGAGTTTTTTCAGTTCGCTTCACGGATTCGGCGGCCGGTCGCCAACACCGAGTGAGCCGCTGGATCTCCGGGGGAGTGCGGCAGGGAAGTCCGATGATGAAACGAAGCCTGAACCGATTGAGCGTCCATCTCTTCACCGTCTCCGCGCTGCTCGCTGCGCCCGCGTGCGACGGGGGCTACGTCAGTGAGAGCGGTGGCGAGACCGATGGCGAGACCGACACCGAGACGGACACCTCGGGCACCGACGCCAGCGCATCCGCGTCGGCATCCGCGTCGGCATCCGCATCCGACAGCGACAGCGGGAGCGCCTCGGGCACGTCGACCACGACCGACACGACGACGGGTGAGTCCTCCTCGGGCACGAGCGCCTCGGAGACCGACAGCGGCTCGACCGGAGGCGAAGGTTCGACCGGCGACGACGGTTCGACCGGCGGCAGCAGCTCCAGCGGCGGCGAAGAGAGCTCCTCCAGCGGCGAAGCCAACGCCTGCGCGGACATCCCAATCCAGACGTGCTTCACGACCGAGGGCTGCACCTGGGAGGCCAGCGGCATCGGGATGGGTGAATGTGTTGAAGGAGGCGGCGGCGGCGGAGGCGTGTGCGAGTTCATCCCCGTGGCGTTCTGCGACGCCGCACCCGGCTGCATGGTCGACGGTGACGAGTGCGTGCCCGCCTGAGCGGAGACGGGTCGCCCACAACTCCGGCCGGCGGACGTCAGCGGGGCACTGGAGCGGCGACCGGTTTCTTGAAGACGGCGCCCCGGTAGAACTTCAGCTCGGCGATCGACTCGCGAATGTCGTCGAGCGCCCGATGGCTCTCGCCCTTGGCCGGGGGCGCCGCATCCGGGTACCAGCGGCGCGTCAGCTCCTTGACCGTGCTGACGTCGATCATGCGGTAGTGCAGGAACGCGTCGAGCTTGGGCATGTAGCGGGCGATGAATCTCCGATCTTGCCAGATCGAGTTGCCGCACAGCGGGGACGCACCCGCTGCGCACAGGGGCTCCAGAAACGACAGCGTCTGCGCCTCCGCGTCGGCGAGGGACACCCTCGAGGCCTTGACCGCGGCGGTGAGTCCAGACTCACCGTGGTGCTTCGTGCACCACGCGTCCATCGCATCGAGGACCGCATCGGGTTGGTGAACGACGATGTCTGGGCCCTCGGCGACGACCTCCAGCTCGGCGTCGGTGACGAGCGTGGCGATCTCGAGGATGCGGCACGCGTCCGGGTTCAAGCCAGACATCTCCAGATCGATCCAAACGAGCGGCGCTGGGGTGCTCACGGGGAGCAGGCTATCACGGGGTCGCGACGGGGTTCGGGCCGAACACGTCGTTCAAACTCTCCCGTACCCACGTCTCGTGGTCGTAGTCGACCGAGTCGGACCGCTCGCGAGGCGCGATGACGCGGACGACGACGTGGTCGGTCGGGTCATGCGGCTCGGCGGGGCGCTCGACGAGATGGACGACGGTGCCCCCCGGACACGACGCACCGCAGTCGGGCACGTGCTCGGCGTCGTTCCCGTAGGCTCGTCGCACGTCGTCGACCTCCACCTCGACCAGCTGGTCCAGCTCGACGGCGTACCCGGTGCTGTCGAACTCGCCGAGCACGACCATGTTGGCGGCGAGGCCATTGAGCAGGTCGGTGGCGCGCTGGAGCACCGCCGGATCACGGGGCAGGCCGTCGAGCTCGAGGTCGGGGCTGCCGAATCGACGCATGCCGCGGGTGGTGAGCCGGACGCCGTCGGGGTTCGTCTTGTCGAGGAACGGAACGACGGCGATCTGCTCGGCGATGTTGTGGAGCGAGGACTTGAGGCGTCGCTGCGTGAAGGTTTCGACGCCCACCGTTTCGCCCGTATCGGGGTCGTAGACGAGCGCATCACGCTCGCTGGCGACCACGCGGGTGAGGGTCTGCAGCAGTCGCAGACCCCGGACCGCGAACCGATTGCGGTAGGAGGCGCGGAGCATCACGGCCTTGGTGCGCGCCGGGAGGCTCGCGCGCTGCTCGGGCGTGAGCGCTCGGGTGAGCACGGGGTCTTGCAGAGAAGCCTGGCCGACCGCGCCCTTGGTTCCGGTGACCTCGAGCACGTCGATGTCGAGGCCGAGCAGGTCTCGTGCCGCCCGCGGAGCGCCGTCCAGCTGGGGCCCGGAGAGATCCGGCTTGGGCTCGGTCGCGATCAGCTGGAGCAGCAGCTCGAGCTCCGGTTCGTCCGCGGCGGTCGCGAGCTTGGCCTTGACGAGGGTCTGCAGCTGCTCGCGGGTGGGGGCGGTGGCCTGCTCGGGGGGAAGCAGGAGCAGGTACGCCTGCGAGGTGCGGTCGGCGAACACGACCACGTGGGGATCGCCCAGCGGCTGGGTGCTCGGCGCTTCGTCAGGCGGAGCGTCGACGCCGGCGCTCGGCGTGGCCTTGCCCGCGGATTGCGTCGCATCCTGGGCGGGCTGCTTGGTGCAGGCCAGGCACGAGACGACGAGGATCAGGCTGGCGTACTTCATGCTTCGGCGTGGGTTCGAAGGAGGTGGGCGACGACGGCCGGGTCGACGTTGCCGCCCGAGAGCATCACGCCGACGTTGCGGGGATTGTCGGGCAGGACTTCGCGCATGGCCACGGCGAGCGCCGCGGCGCCGGAGGGCTCGAGCAGCACCTTGTGGCGGCCTAGCACGTGCACGAGCGCTCTGCCCATCTCCACATCGTCCACCCGGTGACTGCCGCGAACGACCTGCTGGGCGATCTCGAAGTTGAGCGCACCGACGCGGACGGGCTTGAGGCCGTCGCCGAGGGTGGCGCCGGGTTCGACGGCGACCCGTCTGCCGGCCGCCAGGCTCTGGGCCATCGCGTCACAGCCGTGCGGCTCCGCGGTGTGCACGTCGACGCCCGCGGCTGCGCACACGACACACGCGCCGGCGAGCAACCCTCCGCCCCCAACGGGCACGATCAGCGCGTCGAGGCCGACGCCGTCGGTTCGCGCGCGCACGTCTTCGAGCAGCTCCAGGGCCGCGGTCCCGGCGCCAGCGACGATGTGTGGGTGATCGAAGGGCTCGATGATCGTTGCACCCGAGCCCTGCGCGATCGCCTCGGCCTGCGCCTTGCGTTCGCTGGAGGTGGTGCCCGCAAGCACGATCTCCGCGCCGAGCTCGCGAACCGACGCGACCTTCACCGCGGGGGCGTCGGTCGGCATCGCGATCGTCGCCTTGACGCCAAAACGCCAGGCGGCGAGGGCGACGGCCTGGGCGTGGTTGCCGGAGCTGTAGGTCACCAAGCCCAGCGCGCGCGCCCTTGCGTCGAGACGACCGACGGCATGCAGGGCCCCGCGCGCCTTGAAGGCGCCGATGTACTGCAGGTTCTCCGCCTTGAGCCACAAGGTCACACCCCGTTCGCGTAGGCTGTCATCGCGCAGGACGGGGGTGCGGCGGACCTGTCCGCGAAGTCGGGCCGCCGCGGCGAGCACGTCTTCGAGCTGCACGGGAAGCATCGGTGCAAGGCTACCCGTTTTTGGGGTAGCGTTCCCGGCGCTTGGCTTCCTCTCTCGACAGGGATCGCATCCAAGCGTGGCTTCGAACGCCGCGCGCATGGGCTTGGCTGGCCTCCTTGCTGGTGATCGGCGTGTACAGCCTGGAGATGTCGGCCTCGGGCCCCTGGGACCCGTGGGAGACCCACTACGGGGAGGTGGCGCGCAACATCGTGCTGCGATCCGACCCGGTCGACCTGTGGTGGCAAGGTGGCAACGGCGGCCCGGATGCGACGTCGGAGCGCAGCTTCGCGTCGAAGCCCGCGCTGCCGTTTTGGTGCATGGCGCTGTCGATGAAGTTGATGGGGGTCGGCACGGGCGCTGATCCGGCCGAGATGGTGCGTCCGCTGTGGCCCGAGCTCTCGATCCGTTTGCCTGGCATGGTCTTCGGCCTCAGCACCGCGCTGTTTCTGGGCATGGTGGCCTGGCGACTCCATCGGCCGCGCGCGGGCATCTTGGTTGCGTTGGTGCTGGTCACGATGCCGCAGTGGGCGATGGCGACCCGACAGGCGCTGACCGACGTCTACTTCGTCGGTCCGGTCGCCGTCGCCGCAGGGTCGTGGGCGATGGCGTGGCTGCAGCCCGACCGGGGGCTGAAGCGCCGCGGCCAGGGCTGGAAGTCTCTACCCTGGGACCGCGCCTACGCAGCGTTCTTCGCCGCGTTCATCGTCGCGGCCGTGGTCCCGCTGGCCGTCGTCCACCAGCATGCCTTCGATCCCCTGACATGGAAGTACTTCGGGGGTGACCGTGGTTTCGCCAAGGGCTTGCGCGACATCCAGGTCCAGATGTTCGGGTACTGGGCCCTGGTGGTCGTCGTCTTCCTGCGCAGCCTGCGATGGACGAAGCGCTCGCAGGCGTGGATGGGCATCCTCTACCTGGCCGCCGGGCTGTCGCTGATCGGCAAGGGACTCATCGGGCCCGGCCTCGTGGGCGCGATCGTGCTCGCGCACCTCGCGGTGTCGTGGCGGTGGGGACTGCTCAAGCGCTGTGGCCTGCTGATCGGCACGATGTTGTTCGTCCTGCCCGGATTCCCCTGGCACCACGCGATGGTGCTGTATCGGGGCGACCGCTGGGTCAGCGAGCTCATCATTCAGAACAACCTGCAGCGCTTCTCGACCGGTGAGCAGAAACAGGCCGTCGGTGGCTTTGCGTTCTACCTCGAGACGCTGGGGCTGGCCGCGCTTCCATGGTCGATGCTGGTGCCGGCGAGCGTGTGGCGGGCGATGCAGGCCTTCAGGCGCGAGGGCGACGAGACCGAAGACCACGGCGGCCGAGCGCTGCACCGCTTTGCGTTGCTGTGGTTCGCGGTGTCCGTGCTGACGATCAGCTACAGCACGACGAAGTACTACCACTACCTCATCCCAGTGCTGCCGCCGCTCGCGGTGATGACCGGCCTCACGCTCGACGACTTGCTCGCCGAGCGAGGCCGCCCCACCGCGGGCGTCGTCGTCGCTGCAGTGGTCGGCCTGGGCATCGGTGTGGCGGTGGTTCGGGACGCCATCCTCACGCCCACGTGGCTGGCCCACCTGACGACGTATCTGTACACCGGGATGTGGACCAAGGGTGCGCCGGATGTGGAGCGGCTCGCGGCCACGACGCTGCCGTTCGCCGTCGGCCTGCTGCTGTGGGCGGTCGCGGCGACCACCCGGTGGCGGCGCTTCGTCGTCGGCGCATGGTTGCTCTCGGGGGTGCTCACCACCGGGTGGCTGATCGCGGACTACATCCCCGCGTCCTCGGAGAACTGGTCGCAGCGAACGGCCTTGCGGATCTACTACGACCAGCGCGGACCCAACGACCGCATCGTCAGCTGGTGGTTCTACTACCGCGGGGAGACGTTCTTCACCAAGGGCGACATCTGGGTGATGAAGACGCCCGACCGAGGCCGGCTGGCGGACTTCATCGCCGAGAACGAGGGCAAGGGAGCGTCGCTGTGGTTCATGACCATCGAACCACACGCCAAGCGGCTCAATGCCCAGCTTCCGGCCAAGTACCGCGACCAGCTGGAAGAGACCTACCGCAGCTTCCACTACGTCATGATGCGGCTGCCCCTGGAGTGAGCGAGGGTGTCCACCTCAGGGGACGGTGCGGCGCTGGAGGACCTTGATGCCGTGGAACGCGTGACAGCAAAGCCCGCTCTCGGCCCGCTCCACGTCGATCACGGTCGATGACCCATCGTCGTGGTCGAAGCGTCCGCGGTGCCCACCCACGATGACCACGGACTCGCCGTCTTCCTCGAAGTGCAGGGCGAGCGTGCCTGGCGAGGCGTCGTCCGAGGGGGGCACGGGCGCGTTGCATTCGTCGTAGCTGCCGGTCGCATCGACGCGGCCGGCCAGCACTTCGAGCGTCGACTCGACGTCTTCGCCATCGATGGCGCGGGCGAGCATGGTTCCATTCCCGGTGAGCTCGACGAACTCGGAGCCGCCGAAGCCGTCGACGGACCCCTGCGCCGTCAGATGCACGGCATCCCCTTCCGCCCACGCCGGGCTCTCCCCCGCGGCGGAGGCGATGTGCAGCGTGGCGGTCTTGGTGTCCGTTCCATCACTGCAGTCCAGGCCCGTACTCCAGGTGTCCTCGGCAATCTCCAGCGACGAAACCATGCAGTCGTCGTCGGCGGAGTAGGACACGTACTCCCCGCCTTGATCGGGGTCGATGTCGGGCCAGTCTTCGAAGGAGATCTCGAACGCAGCGCGCACGTCGGGGTCCGCCGCTGCGCAGTCGGGGTGCAACGCATCGGGCCCGCCCGTGTCCGTGTCCGTATCGGTATCGGGATCCGTCTCCGCGGCGCCTTCGGTCTCGGCGTCCGTTTCGCCGTCGCCCTCCGTGGCTGTTTCGTCTTCGCCCCCGGGCATGCCGGACCCTCCGCCGTCGGCGTTGCACCCCAGTGTCGTGGCGGCGACGAGAGAAAGACACACGATCCGGCACTTCATGGTGACGTGAAACTGCATGCCGCATGCCAGCGGCCTCACGCGCCCGTGGAGCGAGATTGGGCCCCTTCATGCGACATATTCGACGCTTCGCGCGACACGGATGTCATGTGCGCGCGCCCGTCGGTGCGCGCGGGAAGGGGTCGGAGGAACCAAGAAAAGCGGCCGGCGGACACGGCGTCCGTCGGCCTCGTGTAGGCGGAACTGGATTTGAACCAGCGACCACCGCGGTGTAAGCACGGTGCTCTAACCCCTGAGCTACCCGCCTGTAGGGGACGCAGAAGCTAGCCGAGCTCGGCGGCGGGGTCAACGAGGAGCTCGCCGCGACCCAGCAGCGTTCGGGTCGACTCCGGCAGGGCCTGGAGGTGAGCAGAGAGCGGCCGACCGGCGATGACGAGCTCCGCGTGGAGCTCGGCCAGCGGGGCCAGGACGAAGTCTCGGCGCAGCAGCTCGGGGTGGGGGAGATGGCACCCGGAGTCCCCGTGGGTGCGGGGCACGCCCTGGTCGAGGACGAGGAGCAGGTCCAGGTCCAGCGTTCGCGCGTCCCAGCGGACCCGCCGGGTGCGGCCGTGATCGCGTTCGACCGCGTGCAGGACCTCGAGCAGCGCGGGAGGCTCCAAGGTCGTCTCGAGTCGCGCGGCAGCGTTGAGGAACGGCGCGGTCGAAGGCCCCACGGCGGTGGTCTCGTACAGGTGAGAGGCCCCAAGCAGAGCGATGTTGGGGTGGGCGCACAGCTGGCGCAGCCCGCTGCGAAGGGTGGAGGCGCGGTCACCAAGGTTGCCGCCGAGGCCCACGAAGGCGACGAGCGACGCGTTCACGGCGCAGCGGCTGCGGGAGGTGGGGGGCCCTTGGATGCGGGCGCGAACGCGGAGGAGCCTGCGCGGTCGCGAGCCTGCTCGCTCGACAGGGGTGCAACGATCTCGAACGTCGCGACGCGTCCGTCCACGGTGACAGTGGCGGTGATCCGCGAGGCCTGCGGCGGCTCGGGCTCGGGCTCGGGCTCGGGCTCCGGGTCTTCGAGCCCCGGTTCGAGCGGCCGGCCGGGCGCTTCTTCGAGCGTCCGTTCGGGCTCGGGCTCGGGCTCGGGCAGCGCAATGCCCATCTTTGATTCTGCCGGCAGCCCCAGCAGGACGTGACCGTCGGCGTCGGTGGTCGAGGTCGTCGACCAGGAGCCGACCTCGACTCGGACCTCGGCGCCCGCCAGTGGCGCTTGGGGGGTGGGGCACGGGGTCTGCTCCCCTGAGGTCAGTTGGTATGCGCGCGTGACGGAGACGCTATCTCGGCCGCGTACGGTGTCGTAGGCACCGATCCCGATGACGCCCGCGCCGAGGGCGGTGAAGATGCCGCCCAAGCGAAGCCCGGTCGCGGTGTCTCGGCGCGTGCTTCCGCCGGTATCGACCGCTTGGGGCGAGAAGGCTTGGGGCCGGATGAGCGCCGCGACGCCCAGCCCGAGCAAGGCCGCGCCGGTGCCGTACTCCCAGTACAGGGCGCCGTGTTTGACGGTTCGGTCGACCGACTCGACGCGGTCGACGGGCTGATGCAGCACCTGCCGGCATCGCCGGGTCTCCTCGATCTGCAGCTGCACCGTGCTCAGGGACTGCGACCACTTCAGCTCCAGATCGCGCCCCACGATCGTTCGCGCATCCCCGAGCCAACGGGGGTCGAGCTCCGGCCTGGGCACGACCTCGACGGTGCTGACGCTGTCGATCTGGGCGCACGCGGTGCACGCGGTGCACGCGATCATGCCGGCGGCGATGAACGAGCGCTTCACAGCTGAACGTGAATCCCGAGCTTGTCCGCGACCTGCTTGGAGACGGTGGCCATCAGCTCGTCGCCGGTCTTGGCGGCGACCCAGGTGCCCTCGCCCTGGGTGTAGTCGAAATGCCAAGCGTTGCGGTTGGCCGCCATCCAGACTTGGCCGGCGGCGCTGTGGGCGTTGATGACGAACTGGGTGCCGTCCTTGAACTCGAGGGTGAGCACGTCACCGGCGAGGTCGACGTCGAGCCGCTCATGTTCGAGTGCGGCGAGGCCGTCCTCGATGTGCTCGAGGGCGGCGGTGGCGACCTTGGAGAACTGCGCGCGTTCCATCGACGGCGAACCTTAGCAGGCGTGTCCTCAGTCCGAGGCCTTCGCCTCGCCCGGCGGTGCTTCTTCGGTGTTCTCGGGGATCTCCACGCCCATGGCCCGCGCCTGCTCGGGGGTCACTTCGATCACCTTGAACTCCTTGCCGTCGGGGCCCGAGATCGTTCGGACCTTCCCGGGCGCTTGCGGCTCGGGCGGTGGCGGTGGCGCGTCCCCCTCGGCGAAGAATGCTCGCCAGGCCAAGATCCCGATGAGGGGCAGGTAGATCGCCAGGCGGATCAAGATGCCCTTACGAGGCAGCTTCATGCGCGCACATTGGCAGGCCCGGGCAGGGTCGGCAACTGCGCGATGCCGTGGGCTACGGAACGGACTCGAACAGCACGATCCGCAGGACTTGGGCCTCGACGAACCCGCCCGGCGCCAGGGCCTGAGGGTAGTCGCCGCGCGAGAAGCGGCTCAGGAGGTAGCGGGCGTCACACCGGAGGTCGCCGTCGTTGGTCAGCGTTCCGCCGGGAATCGTCCACGCGCCAGAGTCATCGACCCGAACCCCGCCCACGCCCTTGTAGTCGTGGTCGACGTTCTCGGACACGATGCAGCGGCCGCCGCCGAGCTCTTCTTGGAGTTCGATCTGCATCTGGCCGCCTTCGAGCTCGGGGGCCCAGGAGATTTGGAGCGGCTCGGACCGAGACAACGACGCGCCCGGCTCGGGCGTCAGGACATCGAAGCGAGCGGGCCGCTCGACGCTGGCTTGGATGACGTCATCTTCGCTGGCCCGGTCGAGCTCGACGGTGACGGTCTCTCCCGCCCCGTCTTCGAGCGTGAGCGCGTACTCGGTGCGGTCCTCTTGTTCGGTCTCACGCGCGTCTTGCCCGTTGATCAAGACACGGTCGCCGTCGCACAGCGCCCACGAGAGCGCGATCTGAGAACGATCCCCCGTGGCGAAGTCGACCGTGACGCGGACCTCTTCGCCGGACTCGGGTCGCACATCGACCGCGCGCACGATCATGGAGAGCTCGTCGTTGCCCAACTTGCAGCGGTCGGGGGTGCAGGCCGAAACGACGATGGCGACGATCGGCAGGGGCAAGAACGCGCGCATGGCGATCGACACAATAGCAGCAGCGCTGCGTGCGTACATCGACCCACCCACGTCGAACGAACCCAGCTGCGAAGAGGCTCGAAGGGAGGTACCGTTGCCGGGGCGATCGGCGCTCTTGGGAGTCGGCATGTCGAGCGAGTCGAGCAACGCAAACGACAGGGTATCGATCGGACGGATCGGGCTGAAACAAGTCCGGGTCAGCCGAACGGAGCGAGAGAAGGAGCGGCCGGTCAACCCCATGAACCGGCTCGTTCCGTACCTGGATCTCTTCTGCCGGCTCAGCGACGCCGAGCTCTCGCGCCTGGCGGGGGTCGAAGAGGGGGTCTGTGCGTCCTTGCGACAGCAGGTGGTGATGATCAGCGAGGGGTTGGCCGCGTACGCCGATCTGCTGCCACGGCTCGGGGACGCCGAGCTCGTCCGGTTGACGGGCGCGAGCGACAAGACCATCCGGTTCTGGCGCCTTTGCCAGCCGGCGCAGAGGACCCCCGCGTCCAAGCCCGAGGTCGCACCGGCGGCGCAGGCAGGGCCGGCTGCGGGCGTGCCCGAGCATCGCGAGGCTGCGCCGACGGCTCCACACTCGCCGGTCGCGGCCCCGTCCGCCGACAGCACCGGAACCTTCCCGTCGACCGAAGCACTGGGGCAGCCCGGAGATCCCGCGAGCGCGGGCTACGTGTCCCTCTCCGGCGCCCCGTTTCCCGGCTTCGATCACGACGACGAGCACGCCCAGGTCAGCCGCGGGCCGGTGCTCGAGGGCGTCTCGTTCGACGAGGACGGCACGGCCGACCTCAACGATTGAGCCCAACCCCCGAGCTTCTCTAGAACTCGCAGTTGCGCGGCGTTCGTGGGAACGGCGTGACGTCGCGGATGTTCTGCATGCCCGTCGCGTACATGACCATGCGCTCGAAGCCCAGGCCGAAGCCGGCGTGCGGGGCGGTGCCGAAGCGGCGGGTGTCGAGGTACCAGCCGTACTCCTCGGGCTCGAGCCCGAGCTCACCGATGGCGGCTTCGAGGACGTCGAGTCGCTCTTCGCGAGCCGAGCCCCCAATGAGCTCGCCCACCGCAGGCACCAGGAGATCGACCGCGCCGACGGTCTCGTTGTCGTCGTTGCGTCGCATGTAGAAGGCCTTGATCGACTTGGGGTAGTCGGTGACGAACACCGGACGCCCGACGAGCTTCTCGGTCAGGAAGCGCTCGTGCTCGGCCTGCAGGTTGACCCCGAAGCTGACCGGGAACTCGAAGCTCTGGCCTGAGGCTTGGAGCCGCTCGACCGCCTCGCGATAGGTCATGCGCTCGAAGCCCGAGTCGACGACGTGCTGCAGCCGCTCGAGCAGGCCTTCATCGATGCGCTGGTTGAAGAACTCGAGGTCGCCCTGCCGCTCGTCGAGCACGGTCCGCAGCAGGTGCTTGACGAAGTCTTCGGCCAGGTCGCAGTTCTCCTGCAGATTGCAGAACGCCATCTCGGGCTCGATCATCCAGAACTCGGACGCGTGCCGGGTGGTGTTGGAGTTCTCTGCCCGGAACGTGGGGCCGAAGGTGTAGACGTCGCTCATGCCCAGGGCGAAGGCTTCGGCGTTGAGCTGACCGGACACGGTGAGGTAGGCCGGCTTGCCGAAGAAGTCCTGATCCCAGTCGATGCCGCCCTGTTCGGTGCGCGGCGGGTTGCCGACGTCGAGCGTGGTGACCCGGAACATCTCGCCGGCGCCCTCGGTGTCCGAGGCGGTGATGATCGGCGTGTGCACGTAGACGAAGCCGCGGTCGGCAAAGAAGGCGTGAATGGCCTGCGCGAGGGTGCTGCGCACCCGGAACACGGCCCCGAAGGTGTTGGACCGGTTGCGCAGGTGGGCGATGGTGCGGAGGAACTCGAAGCTCGCGCCCTTCTTCTGCAGCGGGTAGTCCTCGGCGGCTCGTCCGACGGTGACGACCCCGGTGGCCTGGACCTCGACCGACTGGCCCTTGCCCTGCGACGCGACCAGGTTGCCGACGACTTCGATCGCCGATCCGGTCGTGAGCTTGCGGACGTCCTCGATCTCGGGGAGGTCTCCGGGCACGACGATCTGGATGCCCGCCATGTTGGAGCCGTCGTTGAGATTGATGAAGGAGACGTTCTTGCTGTTGCGAACGGTGCGGATCCAGCCCTTCAAGAGCAGTCCGGAAGCAGGAGCAGACATGTTCGACGCATGCGCGATGCGGGTCCTCTTCATGGCGGGCGGCAATGTAGCATGCAGCCGTGACCGCACCCCCCCCGTCCGTGCGCATTGTGGAGCGCTTCGTGTCCGTCCAAGGCGAGGGGATCCTCGCGGGCGTGCCGAGCAGCTTCGTACGGCTGACGGGGTGCAACCTGCGGTGTGCCTGGTGTGACTCACCGGACAGCTCGTGGAACCCCAAGGGCGAGCGACAGAGCCTCGAGGACCTGGTGCGCTGGTGCGCGCAGGGGCCCCGGCACGTGGTCGTGACCGGGGGCGAGCCCCTGCTCTCTCCCCAGGTGGGCGCGCTCACCGGGGCGCTGGGGCAGGCGGGGCACCACGTCACGGTCGAGACCGCGGCGACGGTCGATCAGCCCGACCTTCACTGCGACCTGATGTCGTTGAGCCCCAAGCTCGCCCACAGCACGCCGCATCATCATCATCATCCGTCGCTGGCGCAACGGCACGAACGCACGCGGTGGCGGCCGGACGTCGTGCGCGCGCTGATGCGGTTCGAATGGCAGCTCAAGTTCGTGGTGCGGGCCCAAGACGACGACTCCCTGGCCCAGGACGTCGCGGAGATCGACACCATGCTCGCGGCGCTGCAGACGACGGTGTCCGAGCGGGTGCTGCTCATGCCCGAGTGCATCGACCCCGCGGCGCTGGAGGACCGATACCGGCGCGTGAGCGCGGTGTGCTGCAGGCGCGGATTTCGGCTGGGCCCGCGGCTGCACATCACGGCGTTCGGGCACACGCCCGGGACGTAGAGTGCAGGCAGATCGCGTGCGCTGGCTCAGGTTCCAGCTTCGGTCGATTCCGTGCGACGCGCCCCGAAGCGCGGTGATGGGGCTGCATGCAACATCGCTGTGCATTCCCCTCATCGACGGTACGGACCGGAATCCTCGCCGTCTTGGTCGCATCGGGTCTGGTGGCCTCGGGCTGCAACATGTTCGCGAATTTCGGGAACCGGGCCCGCGGCACCGTCAACACGCTCGCGAAACGCAACGTCGACTTCGACCGGCCGGTGCCAGGCGAAGTCGACCTGCAGGAGGTGCACAGCGTGGTCTTGGGTGAGTTCGAAGGCGCATCGGAGGCGTCGTCGCGAATCTCGGGGCATCTGCTCGACAATCTCAGCGACAGCGGCCGCTTCTCGCTCCTCTCCGAGGCTCCGACCACGAAGGAGGCCCAACCCGGTATGGCGAAGGTCGTCGCGACCGTTCGAGAGGCCGACTACAGCGAGCGGGAGGACAGTCAGCAGGCCAAGTGCGGCGACGAGGCCTGCACGGTGCGGTCACGGACCGGCACCGCCGTGGTGTCGGTGAACTTCTCGCTCGTCGACGCGGAGACCGGCAAGGTGCTCGTGCGCAAGACGTTCGACGACCGTCGCGAATCGTCGACGACCGCCACCGACGCCAGCCCGCCGAGCATCGACGGCAACGCGCTCCTCGACGAGGCGAGCCGCAAGGTGGCCGATGACTTCTTCGCGGTGATCAGCCCCCACGTGGTGTCCGAGACCGTGTACTTCGAGACCGACGCCAGCGCCAAGGCGCTGAAGGAGGGCGCGAATCGGGCCATGAATGGAGACCTGCAGGGGGCGATCCTCTCGTTCGAGGACGGGCTGGCGCAGTCCGAAGCCAAGGGCGACGCGGTCGGCGTCGCCAAGGCGCAGTTCGACCTGGGGCTCGCCCTGGTCATCAGCGGTGACTACGGGCGCGGTGTCGAGCTCCTCGAGCAGGCACAAGGGCCCAAGTCGAAGAAGGGATGGTCGGACATCCTCCGCGACGCCCAGCAGTGGCAAAGCGATGCTCAGCGAGCGCAGGCCCAGTGGGCACTGGGGGATGCGGGCGGGCGCGATCTCGACCCTTCGATCCGTTCCAGCGAGGAGGCAGGGGAGCAGGGCAAGAAACTGTTCGGCGGCGTCGTGAAGATCAGTCGGGGGAAGTAGCGTGCCCTGCTCCTTGTGCGCGGGATCACGCGCGATCCTCGCGAGAGGGTTCGCGCCACCGCCGTCGCAATCCGAAAAAACCCTTTGATTCCTGAGGACTGACGCGGTGGAGCGTCGAACTCGTTGGTGCAGACCATGAGCCGCGGCTAGCCTGATCCGTTGGATGCAGCTCGCGCATGTCCACTCCCTTTGCGACCTCGGTCGCCGCGGTCCGTCGAAAAAGAGTCGACGGGCAGTGAAGGTTTGCACCGGGTCGACGTCAGACCACGAGCAGGCTGGGCAGGCACGAGTCACCCACTCCACTCCCTCCCTAGCTACAGAAGAAAAGGAACTAGCCATGTATCTGCGAAGAAACAAGGTGCGCTGCGGCGAGACTCGCCGAACCTATCTCTCCATTGCCCACAACGTTTGGTGGTCCGGCGACGGGACGAAGAAAGCCCAGAGCCGCCCCATCGTGGTCGCAAGCTTCGGGGTCGAAGACAAAGTCGACGTCGACCTCGCTCGCGACCTGGTCCAGGCCGTAGAAAAGTGCGCACCCCGTTTTCCGCAGCGTCGTGGCGAAGGAAAGCAAGTCACGATGCGCGTGGCGCAGGAGATTCGCAAGATCGAGCCGTTCCTCAAGATGCTCGCGAGTCGCAAGCTCAACCTCGCACAGCACCTGCCGCCTCATCCCGAGCGGTCGATGGTTCTCGAAGCACTCGTTCGAGACCGCCTCGCGGAACCGACGACGGGCGCGCGCGAAGAAGAAATCATCGCCGACCTGAAGACTCGGTTCGCGGTGTAGAGCCTCGGCGGTTCCACAGCGCAGCCGCCTCGAACATGCACAAGGCGTGACGCCGCACGTGCGGGTCACGCCTTTGCTGCGTCTGGTACCTCGTGTCTGAAGTCCGTGCCTTCGGTCAATGGGAACCACACTCGGTACCTTCTGTCTTTTCCGCTGCGCATCCCTCCGGGACGCTCCGCTCTCCTGCTACGTACCGGTTGGGTGCGCGCAAATCCGGAACGGACTCAGAAGTGAGGTGTCAGCTCGTTAGCCCAGGAGCTTCACGATGAGCGGCTCGGGCAGCGGGAGGTCGGGCTTGCGGGAGACGAAGACGTGCGGTGCCTTGCCGGTGCTGATGAGTGAGCCGTAGCCCAGCCGAGGACCGAGGACCTCCGCGACCCGAACGCTCTTGCCGCCGATCGTCCGCTCGACGGAGATCTCTTGGAACTGGGGCTTGGACAGGGGGGTGCTCTCGATGAACACCTCACTGAGGAAGTCGACCTTCACCGCCACGTCGATCCGCTTGCCCTGGAGCGAAGTGGTCAGGTCGCGGGGGACCCCTTCGGGCACGTCGCCTTGAAGCGAGGAGACGATGAACGGACGCAGTTGGTCGGGCTCGGAGAGCTCGGCTTCGGGCGCAACCGTGATGCCGAGTTCGTCTTGGGTGAACTCGAGACCCGACTGGATCTCCGCCGCCCGGGCAGCCGCGGCGGCGGCTTCCTCGGCCGCCTCCGTGGCCCGGCGCTTGGCATCTGCGGCGGCGACCTCGGCAGCAGAGGGACGAGGGGGCGCTGCCGGCTGTTTGGCCGCAGGACTGCCTGGCTGGCCGGATGTTTCGCCGGCCGCAGAAGTCTGGCCGTCGCCCTGAGCGTCCTGCGCATCGGCGGCAGCCTGAGCAGCCATCTCCTTGGCGAACAGCTCCTGCAGCAGCGCCTGGTCATCGGCGACCGGCTCGAGCAGCTTGACCGAGACCTCGGGTCCGTCGGCGAAGGCGTTGGACAGGTCGGCGGGTTGGATGCGGAGCTGCTCGCACAGCTTGCCCAGCGGCCACTCCTCGTCGGGCGTTCCGGGGGGGAATCGGTCCGCGGTCGCGTCGTCCCCGGCGACCATCTGGCCCTGTTGAGCGACGAGGAATCCCTCGCGTCGGTCCTCGGGCGTCGTGCCTGGGTCGGCGTAGTACATGATGACCTGCCGGGGAAATGCACGGCTCGCCATCTGGACGAGGTCGGCGTTTTCCTTCCAGAACGCGGCCGGGTTCTCGTCGGCGACCGAGCCCTGGATGCGCATCAAGAACAGCGGCGCTTCGGGGTGGCGGGTGACGACCAGCTGAGCGTCGAGGACGTTGCGGGCCTTGCTGACCAGCAGCTCGCCGAAGATCGCCGCGAGCTGGGTGATCCGGAACATGTCCAGAGGGACGAGGAGACCAGCGTGGGGAGTGCTCGTAGTCATGGGTGCGGGCCGCGGGCAGCGACGACTCGAAACCTGCCAGGATGCCGCGGCTTTGTCACCCCGCCCGATGGCGGGAGGCGACCTGCACGCGCTCTGCGAAGGAGGCGTCGCGCGTGAGGTGCATCGGCTTGATCTGCGAATCCGACGCCCCGGCGGCGGCCTTCTCTCGACGCAGCCGGGCGTAGGAGCCCGCCTCTACGATCCACAGCTCCGGGGCCGCGAGTCGCTGCGACCTGCGCTTGGAGCCGTATTCGATGTTGTAGCGGTCGAGGGCTGCGTCGAAGGCCCCCGGAAAGGCGCTGAGGGAACCCTCGGGGGGAACACCGCGCAACTCGACGTAGGCGACGTAGCGGGGGAACCCTTCGGGGGCGGGCGCGACGGTGAACCCTTCGACCTCGAGGTTCAGCTCGCCGGCCGCGTCCTCGATGGCCTCGGTGACCTGGCTCTCGGTGAGCTTCTCCCCCGTCAGAGAGCACGTCCGCCCAGCCCGGTGGAGGAACTCGATGATCGGAGCCTTGCGCTCGAACCCGGCGATCCGAACGACGTCACCGATGTTGTAGCGGTACAGCCCCGAGCCGTTGGTGAGGATGAGGACATAGGTCTTGCCCACCTCCACCTGATGCGGCAGCAAGACCGTGGGGTCGGGCCGGTCGATTTCGTCTTCGGGAACGAACTCGTAGAAGTGCAGGCCAACGCCGCATACGCCACCGCTGCCGCCGTCGCGCAGCGGGACGCCCATGATGCCCTCGGACGCCATCATCATGTAGTCGCGCCCCGCCACCCGATCACCGAAGTGCGGATCGAGCAGCTTGATGTACGGCTCGAGCATCGGCGAGCGCCAGCAGATCGCCAAGGAGAGCTCGGGCCAGATCCGGTGCGCGAGCAGCCCTTGGGGGCCGAGATCTCGGAGCACATCGGCCCGCTGTGGGTCCCCAGGGTACCGACCGGTCACGTAGTCGCGGACCTCGGTGCCGGCGTCGATCGAGAGCGTGCCGCGCTCGATGTCCCGCAGCAGCGGGTCGACGAACTCTTGGACCTTCTTGAACAGCAGCAGGATCGTGCTGGGGTTGAGCGTCATGATAACGCTGAAGGACTCCTCCAGCAGGATGCGCGCGAGGGCGTAGTAGCGCGCGTCGACGTCCTTGATCTGCGCGACCGACTTGGGAATGATCGGTTCCTCACGCAGCTGCGTGGCACGGGTCACCCCCGCCCAGAACGAGCTCTCCGAGCCGCATTCGATGCCGCCAGGCGTTCGCTGTGGCGCCCCGGAATCGGAGAAGTTGGTGATCATGCGGCCGGCCTTGGCCTGGGCGTGATCGGCAAAGACGGACGCCCAGTAGATGCCGAACGCGCGCGACTTGGTCTGAATGAAGCGCGACGTGACGGGGATGTACTTGGGCTCGGACGTGGAGCCCGAGGTCATGAAGAAGCGCTTGACGCGATCCTTGGTGAGGATGCCCTGCTCTCCATCGTTCACGATGCGCCCGATCGCCTCCGCGAAGCCGTCGTACTTCTGGATCGGAACGGCGCGCTGGTACTCCGCGACAGTGGTGATCTTGTCGAAGCCGTGCGCGCGGCCGAACTCGCAGTCCACGTTGGGGGCGAGGGTCTTCTTGAGGAGGACGGACTCCTGCGTGGCCTCGGGATCTTCGAGGCCGTCGAGGAACAGCTGCGCTTCTCGGGATGCGAACATGACAAAGGGGGCCGCGGCGTGCCGGGCACCCCACGGTACAACACACGGCAGCTTCGCAGTCGGCTCGGGCGTCGTCCGCGGCGCGTCAGATTGCGCCGAGGATCGCGACGGAGACCTGCCAGCGGTCCGTCTGCGGATTGGGCTGCACGCGCCCGACCGCGAGGGTGGAGCCGCCTTCGACCGAACACGTCTGGACGTCCAGGGTCTCGTCGGGACGGACCCACGCGCTCGCGCAGAGATGTTCGAGGCTGACGCTCGCTTCGGTGCCGATGGCGAGGCTCTTGGCGGCGTCCAACTCGGGTGCCACGAACCCGACGATGCCCGAGTCGCTCATCTCGAGGGCGAGCGCCACCCCTTGAATGCGGACGGTGGGATAGAGGTAGCACACCCTGACCGCGCCTCGCTCGGTTTGCCGGGGGACCGGCTCGACCTCGCACCACCCCGCGGCCAGCTCGGTGAGCACCTCGGGGCTCGGGGCCGAGGTCAGCACGTCGACCGTGCGAAGGAGCAGCTCTTCGACCCGCTCCCACCCCTGCTTGCGCGGGGCGTCGTCGGGTCCGTCCTCGTCGCGCGCCTCCGGGCTGGTCGCGCCGTCCTCGGGAGCGCCTGGCTCTCCGCTCGCTGCATTCCAGGCTTCGCGCAGCTTGGCCTCTCTGCGCGCGGCGCAGCCGGCCAGCGCAGCCACCGCGACCAGGGCGATCGCGCTAGAGCACCTCTGCGCCACCGATCACCACCTGACGAAGCACGCCGCTGGTCCCGGCCGTCAGCAGCGCGTCGAGTGCATGCCGCGGTGGGACGTGATCGAAGAACGGATGGGCGAGGTCGACGACGACCGCGTCGAAGGGGGATCCGGGCTGAAGCACGCCATCGCTCGAGCCCAGAGCGAGGGCACCTCCGCGGGTGGCGGCGTGGGCCAGCACGGGTCCGAGCTCACCCTTGGCGTCGTTGAGCCGGCAGCGCGCGCCGCTTGCGAGTCGGTCGTCCATCTCAAGCAGCCGCGCTTCTTGAATGAGGTCGATGACTGCGTTGCTGTCGCTCCCCAGCGCGAGCGTCGTGCCCTGGCCCAGGAGCCTGCGCGCGTCGAGAATTCCGTCGCCGAGGTCGGCTTCGGTGGTCGGGCAGGCGCACACGGTCTGGTCGCGAAGTCGCGAGAAGTCGGCGTCGTCCAGATGCGTGGCGTGCACGGCGGTGAAGCGCCGAGGGTGGTCGAGGGCGCCCACGGATTCGAACACCCCCGCGGGGCTCGTGCCGTGCTCGGCGAGGCACTCTTCGTTCTCGCGGGGCTGCTCGCTGAGATGGGTGTGCAGCACCAGTTCGTTCGCGTGCGCGTAGGTGACCAGCGCGCGCAGGTCCTCCGCCCCGACGGCCCGTACGCTGTGTGGGGTCACTCCGACGTCGACGCCCGCGGAGCGCAGCGTGTCGACGCGCTCGAGGTAGGCATCGACGCTGCCGTCGCAGAAGCGGCGCTGTTGCGGCGCGGGATCATGACCCGCGCCGGCGCGCGCATAGAAAACCTCGAGCAGCGTGAGCCGAATGCCGACGTCGCGCGCCGCGCGGACGACCGCCCAGGACAGCTCGTTGGGGTCGTCGTAGGGCGTGCCGTCCGGTTGGTGATGCAGATAGTGGAACTCACCCACGCGCGTGATGCCGGCGCGAACCATCTCGGCGAACGCGGCCTTGGTGATGGTGTAGAGGTCTTCGGGCTGCAGGGTCGTCGCCGCGGCGTACATGGCCGTGCGCCACGACCAGAAGCTGTCGTCGTCGCGGGTCCGGCGATGGGTCTGTCCTCGCATCCCGCGCTGAAACGCATGGGAGTGCGCGTTGACGAAGCCTGGGAGCAGCAGCGCGTCGCCGAAGCTCCGCCGCAGCGGAGCCTCGCCGGGATCGTCGGAGTCTCCGAACCCGACGACGACGCCGGCCTCATCGACGTCGATGCGGACGTCCTGGCGAAGCTGCCCTTCGACGAACGCCCAAGGGGCCGCGTACGCGACCGCAGCCCTCAACGCGCCTGCCCCGGGAAGTGGATCGTGTGGGTGTCGAAGTCGAGCACGAACCGCGTCTGGCCGAGCACGCCCAGCCCGATCATTCCGTCGAGGCGGAAGCCGTCCGAGGATTGGGTCTGCTGGAAGTAGCCCCACGCCGCAGCGACGTCCTCGACCTCGAAAACCGATCCGATCGTGAAGGCGGCGATGTTGGCCATCGGAGCCTCGCCCGCGCGCAGCGGAGGCGTTGCGGCGCCGGCGTGTTTATAGGCCTGCGTATTGGCGGTCATGTCCGCCCCTCGCATGCCGGTGTTGAGCAGGTAGACGCCCTCGGCTCCGTTCATCGCGCCCATGACGTAGAGGTAGTGCGTCTCGTGCATCCAAAACGGAGCCGAGGGCCCGGTGAGCATCGCCTCGCGCTTCGCCTTGCACTTGCGCTCGCCGGAGACGAGCTCGAGGGTGCTCTTGGGCACGTCGAGCGCCACGGTGAAGTCGGTGAACATGCCGATGCCGAGCACGGCGCCGATGCGGGCCGCTTCGTCGCCGGCCATGTCGGCGATGGCCGCATCGTCGAAGACGTTGGCGGGCACGTTCTTGAGGGTCAGGCCGCCGATGGTGACCTCGGGGAACTGACCATGCCCGACTTCGGGCATGCCCTGGGCGACTTGGGAGCGGGCCGTGATCTCCAGGCCGAGCTCGTCGGCGAGGGACTGCGTGACGATGAGATCGGCGGCGCCGGTGTCGAAGATTGCGCCGACGGGCTTGTCGCCGATCTGGATGTCGAGCGTCGCCAGTGGAAGCTGGGTCGCCAGCGGGATCTCGACGCCGCAGTCGTCACCTGCGATGGAGGCCTGCAGTGGCTTGCCCTGGAACGTTTCGTAGCGCCCGGCGAGATCGGTGTTCCCGCCCTCGGCGAGGTCCTTGGCGAGCTTGACGTAGTCACGCTCGCGCAAGTGGATCCAGCCGCGTTCGCGCGCGAGCAGCTCGGTCCGCACGTTGGCCTTGTCGGCCCGCTGCAGCGTCTTCTGAGCGGCACCGTAGTCGCCGAAGAGGACGGCGAGACGGGCCTGCAGGACCAGGGCTTCGGGCTCCTTGGAGTCCAGGGCGAGCGCCTTGCCCACGGCGCTGCGAACCTCGTCGAAGTGCGCGGCGACGAAGGCGATTCGGGCGTAGTCCATCCACGCCGAAACATCCTTGGGGTTGCCTTCCGCGTTGACGCGCGCGCCGGCCAGCTTCGCGAGCACGACGTCGGGCTCCGCCTGAGGAGTGGGAAGCGCGGGGATCGCAAACTTCGTCGGATCGATCGTATCGTGGCTGACCCGCTGTACCGCGAAGTCCATGCGCTGGATCTTCTCCTCGACCGTGTTCGTCACGCGGATCAAGTGGGGAACGAGGACGTTGTCGACCTCGCGATAGTCTTCGTAGACGACGACCTGGGAGCCGTTCTCCCGACTTCCGCTGGTCTCCTCCCGGCGAAGACCGGTCTCGCGGTCGAACCACAGCTGCTTCTCGATCTCGGTGCCCGGCACCCGCCAGACCAGGCCATCGAGGACCCGCGGGTTGCCGTCGGAGTCTTCTTGGCGGGTGGGCAGCAGCTCGACCTCGACCCCGCGCTCGTCGACGTCGAGATACCAGTGCAGGACCGCCTCTTCGCGGTTGAGCTTGGCCTCTTCTTGGCTGTCGATCCGCAGGGTCTCGGGGGCGAGGTAGACCCATCCGGTCTTGCCGTCGAAGCCCCGTTCCTCGACCGCGTCGCCCAGGACGTTGCGTCGGTACAGTCGTGCATCGTCGGTGCTCTGAAAGAAGTACGAGCCCGTCTCGTCCTCGGTCATGGCGCAGAAGGGGTCGTCGGCCGACGCGCAGCCCTCCCCGGGGTAGATCACCATGCGCGCTTCGAGGGTCCGGGCCTTCACCGCGCGCAGCGCTTCCTCGCCGCCGAGCGCGGCAACGTGGCGCTCCAGCAGCTCGGCGGCGGTCGTCGGAGCGACTGGCGCCGAGCCAGGCTCCTCGGAGAAGTCGTCGGGGACCTTGAGACAGCCGGCGGTGGAAAGGCCGAGCAAGAGGGCGAGGGCAGCAACACGCATGTCGAACTCCGAGGGAGGCTGGCGTGCTGGACCCCCGGCGTCAAGAAGTGCGATTTCATGCGTAACCGCGTGAAAGCACGGCCGTATAGGACCGTTGAGACCCAGTTGGAACGCTTCTTCCCCCATCGCACGCGAAAAGCTGCCGCGATCGCCTCGCTGGTGAGCCTGGCGCTGTCGGGGTGCGGCGGGCTGATCGGGCGCGGTGGACCGGGGGTGGGCCGCGAGGAGCCGCTCTCAGCGGTCGCTCCGGTCGAGCTCGCCGATCAGGTCGCGGCGCGTGCGGGCGAGGCGTGCGGGGCGGAACTGCGGGAACAGCTCCTCGAGGGTCTTGCGGCGCCCGGCGACTGCGACGCCAGCGCGTCCAAGGCGGCCCGCGCCACCATCGTGCACAACGGGGTCCACTTCGGCGTCGTCAGCCACCGCGACGTGGAGTTGGACGCGGTCCGGCTGCGGCTGAGCGAAGCTCGGCTCTGCGCCGGATGGCCGCTGCCGCTCGAGCAGGGTGCCGGCGTGGTCCTCGATGAGCGGGACGCCGTCCGGGCCGGCTGCATGATCCGGCCATACCGGGGCAAACTCACCCTCACCGCGATCGACGCCGAGGGCAAACGGCACCACGCCTTCATGGTCGACGTCGATCGGGACGGCGTGGCGAGGTTCGAGTTCGGAGAGGTCGAGGCGTCCTTGCGTCGGACGATGGGGCAGGGGCTCGATGCGTACCTGTGGCTGGAGCTCGGGGAGACCGCGTGGGCGGGGACGATCAACCTCGAGCGCCTGCGGGAATTCACGGCCGATTGGCACTTCGTGTGGGTGGCCAAGGGGAGAGGCTCGGCGGCGCTGTTCGCCGAACGCCACGCCGAGCACCGCCACGGTGCCGATGCGCAGGCCATGGCTCTCGAGTCCCGGCTGGACCGTCAGCGCCAGGACTTCGACGCGGTCGCCGAGGGTACGATGAGCGCGACCGCGTTCCTCGACCGGCACGTGTGGTCGCCCTTCCGCCAGGCGGTCGAAGACCTTCGCGTCACTGCCCAGTAGGCCGCGCCGGGTTGCCCAGGCCGCCAGGCGCCTGCTGTCGGCGTGCGCCCATCTTCGCAGGGTCGAAGTTGCGGATGATCTCGCCTTCGTCGGACATGACGCCGGGCATCATCGGCGGGGGAGGTCCCAGCGCATCGTAGTCGACCGGTCCCGGCGGGAGTTCGGGGTTGAAGCCGACGTAGTCGATGTACGCACGGTTGCCGTACAGCCGAAAGCGGAACATCAGACGGTCGTTGCCTGCTTCGTAGTACGCCCACATCGGCTCGGCGCCGGACCGGATGCGCTCCTGGACGCCCATCAGGAAGGAGGTGGGGTTGACGTACTTGGCGGACGCGTCGAAGCGAGCCGCGGCGGCCGACACTCCATCGAAGAACTCGATCAGGTTGTCGTCTTCGAAGATCGGACGCTCGTGCGGACGACGAGGATCGGGTCGACCAAACGTGGCGTTGGGCGCGAGCATGTGCCGGAGTTCGCCAGGACGACCCCGCGCGAGGCTGGTGAGGAACGCCGCGATGATTCGCTTGCTCTGAAACGGAAGCTGCCACGCGGTCGCCTCGGCGCCGAGGCGATCTCCACTGGGAATGGCGAGCTGGTCTGCCGCGAGGTCACGCGCGCGGTAGTGCTGAAGCAGCGTCCGCGACTGGCCCTCTTCCCCGGGGTCTGCGGGCGGTCGGGCCGGCTCCTCGGCGGGCTCGTCGATGGCATGGGCGGGGGCATCGGCGGGGTCCTCTTGCGCCGGCGCCCCGGGGACGCCGCACGCCGAAGCCAGCAGGGCGCAGCCGAGCGCGACGGACGAGCGGGTCGAAAACGCAGCCATGCGTGAGACTTAGACTTCCTGGTGCCGTCCGGCAAGCCGCCGGATCGACCGGGTTTGCGGCATTCCCCGGATCTGGCACGATTCGACCCGGATGTCCGACACCAAGGACCGGTCCGGGGCTCCACCGACCAAGACCTTCGACGAGGCATGGAGCACGCTGCCCGAGGGGAAGACCTCCGAGGCACGGCCCGGCGCGTCCGGGTCCAAAGGCGACACCAAGGCGTGGACCGAAGATGTTCGTGCTGCTCGCAAGCGCGACGCGCCTGCGCCCGACGACGCCGACGAGATGGATCGGTTGATGAAGGAGGGGCTGCGCGGAGCGGTCCCGGGCAACGAAGACGACATCCCCGCGTCCGCGAGCGCATCGGCGCTGGAGTTCTCGGCCCTCGAGGTTCCCCAGACGCCGAAGGCGAAGCCGGACGACGCCATGATGGAGGCGCTGATGGGCGGGAGTGCCGACACCGCCGAGCCGGTGCAGTCTCGCCCGGAGGAAGACGACGACGCGGAACCGTCACCGCCGATCGTCCTGCATCCCAACCGAGCCGGTCGCCCGAAGGCTGCACCGAACCAGCAGGTGCCCAAGCCCGCTGCGCGCGCCAAGCCGAAGAAGAACCGCACGCCGTTGATCGTCGGTGGCGCGGTCGCGGCCGGGCTCGCGCTGTGGTTCGGCCGTGAGCCTCCCGCCCCAGCGCCAAAGAAGAAGACCGCGGAACCTGCGGCGGTCGTCGTTCGGAGCGCGCCCATCGAGGACGAGGCGCCGGATCCCAAAGCACCCCAGGACCCCACGGCCCTCGCCGACCCCTCCGCCGCGTCCGGGGCGGCCCGGCGCCCGCCCGCAGAGCCCCTCGATCCCAACCGAGATCCGCGGGTGCCCCCGCCGGGGACTCCGCCCGAGATCGCGGCCGTGTTCGAGAAGCTCCCGGTCAGCCCGGCCGACCGCGCCCCTGTCGGAGGGGTCGGGGCCACCGGCGTGCACATCGACGACGTGTCGATGGGCAGCGCCTACGAGCGCAGCCGCTGCACCGGGAGCTCGAAGTCGTTCTCCGTGTCCAAGGACGACCACGCGAACGTGTGCATCCGGGTGGTGCACCCGCGCGAGAAGGAAGAGCTCTCGATCGTCTGGCAGAAGGTCGACGGCAACGCGCGGCGGGGAAAGATCGTGGTCAAGCCGCTGCACGCCTACCGCACGCGCGCCTACTTGAAGCTGCGCAGCGAGTACGTGGGCGACTGGGTGGTGACGGTCTACTCGGACGACGGCGTCGAGCTGGCGCAGCTGCCGTTTGCGGTCGTTCCGTGATGTCGCGGGATCACGCCAAGAGCTCGAGCAGCTCGTTCTTGGTGATCGCGCTGGCGGCTCCACCGTCGCCGACGGCCGCATCGGCCAGGGCGCGCTTTCTCTCCTGCAGGGCCAGGATCCTCTCCTCGACGGTACCCCGAGCCACGACGCGATGCACGAGCACCGGGTTCTCCTGGCCGATCCGGTGCGCTCGGTCGGCGGCCTGGTCTTCGACGGCGGGGTTCCACCACGGGTCCATCAGGAACACGTGGTCGGCAGCGGTGAGGTTCAACCCGGTACCGCCGGCCTTGAGTGAGAGCAGCATGACGCTGGGGCCGCCCTCGGCCTGAAACGCCTCGACGACCGCGCCGCGGTCCTTGGTGCTGCCGTCGAGGCGGTTGAAGGTGATGCCCGCCGCCCGGAGGTGCGGCTCCATCAGGTCGAGGAAGCTGGTCCACTGCGAGAAGACCAGCGCCTTGTGGCCCTCGGAGGTGGCGGTGTCGAGCTGCTCGAGCAGGACCTGAACCTTGGAAGACGCGCTCTTGCTCGCCTTGGCTTCGCCCGGCAGCAGCGCGCGGTGGCAGGCCGCTTGTCGCAGTCGCAGCAGCGCCTCGAGCATAGCCATCACGCTGGCGCCCTCGCCCAGCTGCTTCATGATGTCGCTCTGCGTGGCGGCCCGAATCGCGTCGTAGACGGCCTGCTCTTCGACTCCGAGCTCGCAGTACAGCGCGACGTCGGTGCGCGGTGGAAGCTCGGTCGCCACGTCCCGCTTGAGGCGGCGCAGCAAGAAGGGCTTGACCCGGTTGCGCAGGGCACCGGCGGCGTTGATGTCTCCGCTCTCGATCGGCTTGACGTAGCGGTCGGAGAAGTCGGACCGCCCGCCGAGCAGCCCTCGGTTGAGGAAGTGGAACTGAGACCAGAGATCGTCGAGGCGGTTCTCGACCGGGGTGCCCGTGAGCGCGATGCGGAACGTGGCCGGGAGCTCGAACGCCGCGCGGGCGACCTTGCTGTCGGGGTTCTTGATCGCCTGCGCCTCGTCGAGCACGAGCGTGTCCCAGGGCGATGCGCTCAGCTGCTCGAGGTCCAGTCTCAGCAGCGCATAGGTGGTGAGCGTGACGTCGGCCTTGGGATCGAGCGCGCGAGAGGGACCGTGGTAGACGGCACATCGCAGCGAGGGGCGGAACTTGGCGATCTCCGCAGCCCAGTTGGGCAACACGCTCGTGGGCGCGACGACCAGCGTTCGGCCCTCGATCGCGCACAGCGTCTGGAGGGTCTTGCCCAGGCCCATGTCGTCGGCCAGCAGCGCGCCCAGGCCCGCCTGGCGCAGAAACCCGAGCCAAGCCACACCGTCGTGCTGGTAGTCGCGCAAGGTGGCCGTGAGATCGTCGGGCAGCGTCGCCTTGGGCAGTCCGTCGAAGTCGTCGAGCAGCGGGCGAAGGCCCTCGAAGCTGGGGGGCGGCGGCTGCTCGAGCACGTGGCACAGCGCAGCGACGTCGGGTCCGGCCCAGGCTGGCATGTCCTTGCCCGCTTGGTCGGCCTCGCGGGCGGAGAGCAGGGCGACGAGGCGATGGCCGTGCTGCGCGAGCCAGGCGGTCGGGACGCGTCCGAAGCCACCGCCGGCCAGCGGAGCGAAGGTGTCGCCGCGCTCCCACGCCCCGATGACGGCGGACGCGTCGGCCCGGCCATCCTTGGACCCTTCGGCACCAAACCACAGGTCGAGCACACCGTCTCCACCCTCGAGGTCGAGGTGGGCGTCGAGCTCTCCAGCATCGAAGAACTCCTGGTGCGCCTTGCCGTGCAGGGCGATGTCGTCATCGTCCGCGAGCGCTGCGGCCATGGCGATGGCGTCGGGCGGAGCCAGCGTGCGCTTGACCCCCAGCTCCAGCCCGCGTCCCGAGAGCTGCTCGCGAAGCACCGTCTCGAGCCTGAGGTTGCGCAGGGGTACGTCGCCCTCTGCGAGCATGGTGAGCCGGTCACCATCCACGCGCGCGATGGCGGGCTCTCCGTAGAGGATGGTCGGCAACACGACGAGGGCGTCGCCTTCGCGGGTCGTGCTCATGGCCAGGCGCGGCCGGACCGTGGTGATTCCCGGCAGCTCGATGTCGCTGATCACGTGCAGGGAACGACGAAGCTTGGGCAACCAATCGCCGACGAGCGAGCCCACATCGGTGCGGTGGAACACCTTGCCGCGGCGCATGGACTCGTACTCGCCCGCGCTCAGGCCGTGGTCTCCGACCGCCGCGACCGTGTTCTCCCGCAGGGCCGCGCCGTTGTCGAAGATGCCCTCGAGGCCTGGGTCTTGCTCGATGCGCAGCACGTAGCCGTCTCGCTCGTCGGTCACCCGCACGGCGAGGCCGCTGATCGGGGGGCCGACGGTGACGTCCGTGCCATCGAGGGAGACGTTCTCGACCCCGCGCAGCGCGTCGAGCACCTTGCGCATGAGCGGCTTGGGGATGATGCCGCCGCCAAAGCTGCCGAGCTTCTTCTCGAACTTGAGGTCGCCCTCGGAGGCGACGAACTTGGGGCCCTCGACCTTGCCCAAGGCGACCTGAGCGATCGAACCGTTGAGCTGGTGCTGCGCATCTCCGGAGACGATCACCCGAAAGAGGGCGAGCTTTCCGTCGTGGTTTTGCAGCCGGTAGGCCAAGTGTCCGCGGGTCGGACCCTTGGCCCGTTCGCCCTCGCCGGGCATGCGCTTGCCTTCGCTCCAGGCCTGCTTGAGGGCGATGGCGCAGGCGGCAACGTGGGCGCACGCGTCCTCGCGACTGTTGCACTCGCAGGTCCAGTCTTCGTCGTCGGGGAACAACACGACCAGGGGCGAGACCAGCCCTCCCTTGGTGGCGACGCGCAGCGCGATCTCGTCGCCGTCATCCTCTTCCCCAACGACGCTGTTCCCGCGGGCGAGCTGGACGCCGCGGGACCAGGTGCCCGGCGAGCAGGAATCGCGAATCGCCGCGAGCAGGTCGTCGATCGGCACGGCGTTGGCCTGCTAGTAGCGGGGAACCGATGGGTCGAGCTCTTGCGACCAGGCGTCGATGCCCCCGACGACGTTGTAGACCTTCGTGAAGCCCTGCTCGAGGAACCGGATCGCGGCCTGGAAGCTGCGGTGCCCGTGGTGGCAGTGGAACACCAGCGGGGTGTCCTTGGGCAGCGCCATCATCTCCGCAGCGTTGTCACCGTCCAGCAGGATGGTGCCCTCGAGCGACGCGATCGCGCGCTCTCGGGGCGTGCGAACGTCGAAGAACTTCACGCCGTCCTGTTGGACCAGGGCCGCCGCTTCCTTGACGCCGATCTGCTGGACCTGCGGGGGCGCGTTGGGGTTGTCCATCCGGAAGCCGACCTGCGGCCCCTCGACGTGGTCGATGCTCAGGCCGTTGGCCCGCCGCGCGGTGCCGGGGTCGACGAGGATCTTCAGACCCGCCGTCTCCACGACGAGGTCGCTGGGCTTGGGCAGATCGAGCGCGAGCTCGTGCTGGAAGGTCGGCGAGACGACCAGACGCAGCGTCTCTTCGCCCTCGGCTTCGGACAGCGCCTCCTTGAACACCTCGGCGGCCGCCTTCGTGATCGCGAGCGCCGGAGGCTCGGGCGCCTTGGCAGCATCCCCCAGGGCGCCCAACAGCTCCCCTTCATCGTTCATCTGGCGGATGATGTCGCATCCGCCGACGAACTCCCCGCGGATGTACAGCTGCGGAATGGTGGGCCAGTCGCTGTACGCCTTGATGCCTTCGCGGACCTCGGGGTGCGAGAGCACGTCGACGGTCGTGTACTCCGGCAAGAACTGGTCGAGAATGCCGACGACGGTCGACGAGAAGCCGCACTGCGGTTGAGCCCGCGTGCCCTTCATGAACAGCACGACGGTGTCCGACTTGGTGAGGGCTTCGATGCGCTGGAGCAGTTCGGATTCGGCCATGGCGGGATCGTCCGTCGCGGATGGTACTCAGCGGGCGCGGGGCGGTCCACGGGGCGGCTCGTGCGCCAGCTTCGCGGGCCGTCGCGGCGCCGCTACTGCCGGAACACGGGAGATTGGCGGCAATCGGGCATCCCGCGGTCCGGCGGGCCCGAAGGGTCTTCGTGTGCGCAGCCACGCGACCGTCGTGTTCCTGGTGTCCGCGGGCATCGGCGCCATGATCGGCGCGGACTTCGAGCGGGGCCTGAACAACGGTCCGGCGCAGTGGCGTCGTCAGCTCAGTGACAGACCGCCCCGATCGGGAACGTCGCGGCCGCCACGTTCTCGCCCTCGGCCGACAGCCAAGGCGCCGTGCTTCCGTCGGCGTACTGGAAGAACGCCACGTGACCCGGTTCGTCCTCGGGGCTCGCCAACGCGGTGGTGACGATGACGCCGTGGGTCCAGTCGCGACACGCCGCTCCGTCGGTCTGAAGGAAGGAGATCGGGCTGCCGTCGACGTAGTCGCGGACGAAGCACCCGAAACCCTCGTGGTCCTCGCACCCGGGATCGAGCATCAACGGGTTCTCGCCCGTGAACCCGACGAGCGTGGCCGAGGGCAGGGTGCCGTTCCACGCCGAGGCAGTCATGAACACGAGCGTGTCCAGCGGGCTCGGCAGGGGCGTGAAGGCATCGAGGATGCCCGGGCGGTCGGCAATGTCGACCGAGAGGTCGAATGGGTCCTCGATCGCATCGAGGGCGAACGTCGTGACCTCGTCGTAGGCCTGCCCTTCGCCGGGGATCTCGATGGGGTACTCCATCACGATCAGCTCCGAGAACGCGCTCTGCGGCCGTGCGGCATACATGCGCGCGTGCCAGGGATCGAGGGTGAGGTTGCGGGCCGAGAACGCGGTGTTGTTCTCTTCGGGGTAGGCCTCGCGAAGGTCGATCGGGCTGCCGGCGACTTCGGCCGGCATTTCGCCCGAGACGTCGTAGGCGAACACCTCGTCGGTGATGCCGTGGAAGAGCACCAGCAGCTGACGGGGGCCGTCCACGTCGAAGGACGTGGTCGCCGGGATCTCCATCTCGTTGACGACCGTCGGGTTCTCGGGGTCGGCGACGTTCAGCGTGTGCAGCAGCATCAGGCCGTTGCCCGACACGGTGTGGTCGGTCACCACGTAGATGCGGCCGTGGTAGGGGTCAGCCTGCACGAAACGCGGAGGGGTCTCGAACGTGATGCTGCTCAGCTCCACCGGGTCGGCGACCGGGTCGGCGGGACTGTCCGGGCGGGACAGGCTGTAGACCAGCACCCGACGCGCGACGTCTTGAGCGATGAACAGCCGGTCGTTCACCGGGTCGAGGGTCATGTCGTGGGTCACGTCGCCCAGGTCGATCGTCCCCCCGGCGGTCGGGGTGTCGCCATCGGTTCGATACCAGCGCAGGTCGTTGTCGAGGAAGTGCGCCACGTAGGCCACGCCGGACTGCTCGACCGGTTCGGGCAGCGTGCCGGGCTCGACGTCGGTATCGCCGGCTCCGGTCGAGTCGTCGCCGTCGCCGGTCGGGGATGTCGACCCCGTCGCGTCTGGATCGTCGGTATCGCCCTGGGTCGGGTCGGTCGGGTTCATACCCCCGCTGCTCAGCCCGTTCCCCGAGCCGGTCCCGGCGCCGTCGGTGTTGGATGCAGTCTCTGCGCCACCGGCGCCGGAGAGCCCGTCATCGCTACAGCCCGCCGCAACGCATGCCACGACCATCCAAGCTTCGGCTTTCAGTCCTAAACGCATGCGCATGGAACTACCACGAAATGAGTCGATGTGTGGGTAAATGTGTGCGCCTCGGATTCGTTTGTTAGCCTGCGGATCCCATGGCCCTGCATCGCCTCCGATGGGGCGTGGTCGTGTGCTCGATGCTCTTGGGGTCGTCCATGGTCAACCTCACTCCTCGCACCGCCGCCGCGTCCGCTCCCTCAACGCCTCCTGCCGTCGACGTGCCCTTCGAGAGGTACACCCTCGACAACGGTTTGCAGGTGATCCTGCACAGCGACCGGTCCGTGCCGCTGGTCGCGGTGGACGTCTGGTACCACGTCGGCAGCGGTGACGAAGAGCCAGGGCTCAGCGGCTTCGCCCACCTGTTCGAACACATGATGTTCCAGGGTGCCAAGCACATCGGCTCCGACGTGCACTTCGACGTCTTGCGCAAGGTCGGTGGCACGAGCGTCAACGGGACGACCAACAAGGATCGCACGAACTACTTCGAGGTCGTGCCGAGTCATCAGATCGAGACCGCGCTGTGGCTCGAGAGCGATCGCATGGGCTACCTGCTCGACCTGCTCAATCAAGAGGCGCTCGACAACCAAATCGACGTCGTTCGCAACGAGCGGCGGCAGCGATACGACAACGTGCCGTTCGGACAGGAGCGCTTCGCAGTCGCGGCCGGCCTGTACCCCGAAGGGCACCCGTATCGCTACCTGACGATCGGCAAGCACGAGGACCTCGAGGGCGCCAAGCTCTCCGACGTGCGCGCGTTCTTCAAGCGCTGGTACGTGCCGAGCAACGCCACGCTGGTGCTCGCCGGAGATTTCGAGATGGACGATGGCAAGGCGCTCGTCGACAAATGGTTCGGGTCCTTTCCGACGTTCGACGCGCCCGACCACACCGCGCCGAAGCTGCCCACGTTGAGCAAGACCGAGCGCACGCAGCTCGACGACCCGTTCGCGCGGTACACCCGCCTGCACTTCGCGTGGCACAGCCCCGCGAAGCTCGCCGAGGGAGACGCCGCACTCAGCGTGCTGGCGAGCGTGCTCGGCTCGTCGGGCTGGGGTCGACTGTACAAGCGCCTCGTCCTGGGCACCGAAGCCGCCCAGCGCGTGAGCGTGTACCAGAGCGGCTACAACTTCTCGGGCGAGTTCCACGTGATGGTAGACGTCAAGCCCGGCGAAGACCTGGCCGACGTGGAGCGCATCGTCACCGAAGAGCTGGAGCGAGCCCAGCGCGAGCCGATCTCCGACGTCGAGCTGCGCAGGGTGGTCAACGGCGTCGAGAGTGGCGTCGTGTGGGGCCTCGAAGAGGTGATTGGCCGCGCCGAACGGCTGCAGTTCTTCAACCACTACGCGGACGACCCCGGCCACACCCAGGCCTACCTCGAGAGCTTCCGCGCCCTGACGCCCGCCGCCATCGTCGAGCATGCGGGCGCCGTGCTCGGGGCGCCGCGTGTCGAGGTGGTCAGCTACCCCTCGGGCGCCAAGGTGCCGCAAGGAGACGGCGCGTGAAGACTGCTCTCCTGTTGACGAGCCTGCTGGCGGTCGGCTGTACCCGACCGTCCGCACCCGCATCCCCCGACGCCGCGCAGCCCCCGATCGCCATCACGGGCAGCGCATCAAGCAGCACAGCCGTGGTCTGGCCCGACGAACACTATCGCTACTCCCAGCCCCAGCCCCGCACGCCTCGGGAGCTGGAGGTCCCTGCCGCAGAGCGCTTCGAGCTGGACTCGGGCCTCGACGTGGTGCTGGTCTCACGGACCGACCTGCCGACCGTCTCGCTTTGGCTGTCCTTTCCGACCGGTGCCATCGCCGACCCCACCGGCAAGCGCGGTCGCGCGAGCATGTGCATGGACCTGATGAGCCAGGGCACCAAGGCGCTCGACAAGGTCGCGTTCGAAGAGAAGCAGGCCGATCTTGCGGTCAGCGTGTGGGCCAACGCAGGCGCAGAGCGGGTCAACACCGGCGTGTCATCGCTCGCGAACACCGTCGGTCCGGCGATCGAGCTCTGGGCCGACATGATGCGCAGCCCCGGGATGCGCCAAGGCGATCTCGATCGGATCATTGCGGCGCGCAAGGCAACGCTTGCGCAGAACAAGTCCGCGCCCCGCAACCTGGGCAGCCGGCTTTGGCCCTCGGTCGTCATGGGTCCCGAGCACCCCTATGGTCGGCGCACGACGGAGCGAGACTACGGCGCCGTCACGCGCCGAGACTGCGAACGGTTCGCCGCCAGCTTGGGTCCCCACAACGCCACCCTCTTCGTTGCGGGCGCGATGACCAAGGACCAAGTCCTGCAAGAGATCGGACCCCGGTTGAAGGGGTGGAAGGGATCCACGCCCATCCCCGACGTGCCCTCTGCACCCACGCCTCGCGAGCCCGGCGTCTACTTCGCCGACGTTCCCGACGCCAAGCAGTCGCAGCTGTACGTCGGTCACCCCGGCCCCAAGCGAACCGCCGGAGATTACGAAGCCAACCGGTTGATGGCCGCGATCCTCGGGGGCAGCTTCAGTGGTCGCGTGAACATGAACCTGCGGGAGGACAAGGGCTACGCCTACGGCGCTCGCGCCCACCTCTCGTACTACAAACACGCGGGCGTGTTCGCGATGACCTCGTCGGTGCACTCCGAGAAGACGGCGCCCGCGGTGCGCGAGCTGCTGCTGGAGCTTCGCCGCATGCGCTCAGAGCCGGTCACGCAGCGGGAGCTGGAGCGCGAGCAGGACGCGGCAATCGCCAGCTTGCCCGCCCTGGTCGGCACATCCCGGCAGCTCCTGCGGACGTACTCTAACCTTATGTTCTACGGCCTGCCGCTGGACTACTACGACGGTTTCGTCGGAAGGATCTCGAGCCAGGGCATCGCCGACCTGCGCACGGCGGCGCGGACCAATCTGCGGGACTCCGACCTCTCCATTCTCGTGGTCGGGGACGCGGAAACGGTGCTTCCCGAGCTGCGCGCACTGGCGCAGTCGGAGTCCTTGGGGCCCGTACGTGAGCTCGACGCGGATGGCCACGTGCTCCGCACGCTCTGAGCTACCGATTCCACCGCCCTCGTGCGATCGTCGTTGGGGTGCCTGCGGAGGAGAACGTCGACTGCCCCGACGAGGAGGAAATCTCCGCGTTCGTCAGCGGTGGGCTCGCGCCTGCGCAACACGATGTCCTCGAGGCGCACCTCGACAGCTGCGATGATTGCGCGAGGCTCGTCGCCGACCTCGTGCGCATCTTCGATGGCAGCGTGCCCAGCGGGCCGTCCAGGGTGTCCACGGGCTCGCTCACCCGCACCGAGGGTGGCGCGCTCGAGGCGAAGCAGGAGCCCGAGCTGCTGGCACCGGGCTCGGCGATCGGCCGCTACCGCACGCTCGAGTGCGTGGGGATCGGCGGCATGGGCATCGTGTACGCGGCGTACGATCCGCAGCTCGACCGGCGCGTGGCGCTGAAGTTGCTGCTCGACGATGGGGGCGAAGGTGGGCCGCGGAAACGAGCCCGGCTCATTCGCGAGGCGCAGTCGATGGCGAAGCTGAGCCATCCCAACGTGATCGCGGTCCACGACGTGGGTACTTGGCACGGTCAGGTGTTCGTCGCGATGGAGTTCGTCGACGGAGGCACCCTCAAGTCGTGGATGAAGCAACGACGCCGCACCTGGCCGCAGATGCGAACGACGATGCTCGCGGCCGGACGCGGGCTGGCGGCTGCGCACGCCGCAGGCCTGGTGCATCGCGACTTCAAGCCCGACAACGTCTTGATCGGGGACGATGGCCGGGTGCGGGTCACCGACTTCGGGCTCGCGCGCTGGGAGGATGGGGCGGTCTCGTCCGGTGGGTCCGTGGTGTCTGCGAGCCTCGAGGTGTCGGATTCACTCTCCTTGGACGAGGTCCTCAGTGGTGAGGTCTCGCTGACCAAGACGGGTGCCCTGGTCGGAACGCCGGCCTACATGGCACCGGAGCTGTACTCGCACGAGGTCGCAGACGCGGCCACCGATCAGTTCGCCTACTGCATCGCGGTCTACGAGGCGCTCTACGGGGAGCGTCCCTTCCAGGGGAAGACCCTGGCCGAGCTGGCGACGAACGTGGTGTCGAGCGACGCCATCGAGTTTCCCGCGGTTGTCTCGGTGCCTCGCAACGTTCGCGCAGCGCTGCGCCGAGGCCTCTCGCGCCGCCGTCGCGATCGCTATCCGTCGATGAACGCCCTTCTCGCCGCGCTGGACCGTCGTGGTGCGCGTCGGTGGCTTCAAGCCACGATCGTCGGTGTGCCCGCGTTCGCGCTGGGGGCCGGTGTCTTGGCCGCACGTGGCCCGAGCGCCGAGCCCCCCGGCTGTGCCGACGCGGGAGCGTCCTTCGACGACGTCTGGAACGGTGCGCGTCGGGATCGGATCGGTGCCGCGTTCCTGCAGTCCGACGCGGCGGGGACGAGTCTCGCGTCGGTCGAGTTGCTGCAGTCCGTGGACGCCTTCGCCGAGCAGTGGCGCCGGGCGGCGGCCGAGGTCTGCGACGTTCGGAACGTCGGGGGCCGGCCGCAGTTCGTGACCTTGGCCGAGCGGTGTCTCGCGCAGCGACGGACCGCGCTGGACGTCGCGTTGGGGACGTTCGAGACGATCGACGATGAGACCATCGAGCGCGCGGGCAGTGTGGTCGAGGCGTTGACGCGTGACTGCACGGACGAAGCTGCGCTGCTCTCCGATGCGCCTCCGCCAGCCCCTCCCGAGGTCAGCGACGCCGCCGAGGAGATCCGCCGCGAGCTCGCGGGGGTCGAGGGATACGTCGTTGCCGGGCAGTACGACGATGCGCTGGCCTTGGCGCAGGCGCTCGACGCGAAGGCCGAGACGATGAACCACGACCCGCTCCGGGCGCAGACGCAGTTCTCGCTCGGCGAGGCCCTCGACCGCTCGGGTCGGGTCGAAGACGCCCTCGCGGCCCTCGAACGCGCAGAACTGCTGGCCACCGCGAGTCGGTTTCATCGGGTCGTGGCGAAAGCCCTGCTTCATCAGGTCTACCTGCGCGGCGTGCTGCTGGAGCAACACGAGCTCGGGCGCCGGATCGCGCAGCGCGCCGAGGCGGCGGCGAAGGCCGCGGGCGCCGCCGACGAGTTTCGCGGCTCTTTGCTGATGAATCGGTCGTCACTCGAGTTTGCGGCCGGACAGTTCGCGGCGGCCGAGGAACTCGCGGAGCAGGCGCTCGCGCTCCGGGATCGCGACGAGAACCCCATGCAGTGGGCGGACGCGGCGTTCAATCTGGCCTCGATTCGGCTCGCTGTGGGCCACGAGGCAGAGGCCGTCGATACCCTGCGAGCGTACATCGCCACGTTCGAGGAGGAGGTCGGGCATGTGCATCCCGACGTGGCGTTGGGCTACCAAACGCTCAGCGTGGCGCTGCTGGGGAGCGGAGACATGGTCGCGGGCGAGACGGCGCTCCGGACCGCGCTCGATATCTTCGACCGCACCATCGGGGACGAGCATCCAGCGTACGCGAACCCGCTGTCCGACCTCGCGGAGTTGGAGGCGAATCGCGAGAACTACCATCAGGCGATCACGCTGGCTCGTCGTGCGCTCGAGCTGCGCCTCGAGCACGGCGCCGAGCCGCTCCGCGCCGCCGGGAACCGCCTCTCGATTGCACACTGGCTCGCCGAGCTCGGCCGCCTGGACGAAGCGGATCGTGAGCTCGAACAGGCGCAGGTCGAAGCGGTCGCGGCGGTGGGCGAGGCCCACCCCGCGCTCGCCGAGTACCACGTCGTGCAGGCGGGATTGGCTGCGCTGCGGGGACGTCGGGCCGAATCGTTGGCATCGATGGAGCGAGCCGAGGCGCTGCTGGTCGCGGCGCACGGCGAGGATCACCCGCGGGTCTGGCTTCATCGGGTCGCGTGGGCCCAGGAACTCGTCGTGCTCGGCGACGACGCCGGTGCCATCCAGACGCTTCGAACGCTGCTGGCGAGGATGGACGGCAAGGATGCGGGGGTCGCAGAGCCCCTGGCGCGCTTCGAGCTCGCCAAGGCGCTCTTGAAACGAAGCCCCAGAGCCCCCGAGATTCCTGCGCTCACCGAGGCCGCGCGCCGAGGCTATCGAGCGCTTGGGCGCGCGACCTCGGCCGAAGAGGTTGCGCTGTGGCAGACCGCTCAGGGCGCGTCGATGACGTACGCTGCGCCGTCGTCGACCGCAGACGACCCGCTCTGATCGTGCGGGACGGACACGCGACACTCGCCTTCGGAGACATTCCCAGCGTCGTCGGTCAGCTCGAAGCCGATCCGGTAGACCCGGCCGTTGCTGCCGCCCTGCCGCTCGGACCGCAGCGCCACGCGATCTTCGGCCACGATGGCGACGTCGCCTTCGGTGTTGCCATCGCCCACGGCGTCGTCGGCCTCGTCGCTGGAGACCCATGAGACGCGTGCATCGACATGTTCGTCGCAGTCGTCGATCTCGATGATGCAGTCATCGAGCGACACTTCATGCATCTTGTGGTTCGGGGGCCACAGCTCGATGTCCTCGATCTCGTACAGGGGTGCGTGCTCGTCGACGACGTCGAGTGTCGCGGTGCACACGACGTCTCCGCTCGCGGAATCCTCGATCTCGATCTCGTGGGTGCCGACCTCGAAGGGCCCCTGCACGCCTTGAAGATCAGCGTCGTCGCAGGCGTCCTCCTCGAGCTGCACGAAGAGATCGAGGTCGGCCTCGGCGTCTTCACACGAGACCTCGCGGGTTTCGTCGCACGTCCAGGCCTCGTCGGCGGGAGCGTCCTCGACGCAGACCGCATCGATGTTGCGCAAGGTTACAGAATCTTCCTCCTCAGATGCGCAGGCGGAGAGCGCGAGCGCGGGGAGGAGCAGTCGGGAGCAAAGTGTCCGGACGTTCATGCCCCATCGACAGTGCGACCTCGCGCAATTCCAACCCGAGCCTCGTCTTCTCGCGCGCTCGGGTCTCGCGCGCTCGGGTATCGTCCCGTCATGACGCTCGCAGCGCGCGCCCTCGGCATCGGCCTCCTCCTCGCGGCGCCCTCGTTGGCGCGTGCCGACGTCATCTCGATGGAGGAAGCGGTGTGCCGTGACGCCAATGAGAACGACGCGTGCGACCTCGGCGATCAACCGGGTCTTTGCGTCAAGAGCACGTGTTCGAAGAACGACTACAGCGAAGGGGCGCCCCCCAAGGTCGTTTCGGTCGACTGTCTGATCTGCGATCCGAAAGCCAAGCCGCCGGCGCCCGAAGAGGCCAAGGCCTCGGCGGACGCCGAGGGAAAGAGCGAGCGCGAAGTGAGCGCCAAGGCGGAGGCGAAGCCCGCGACCCCCGCCGGGGGCGGCTCGTGCTCCGTCGATGGATCGGCACCGGTGGGGCTGGGCCTCGTGCTGCTCGGTCTCGCCGCATGGGCGCGCCGCCGAGACTGAGGCTGGGCGGCGGGTCCGCCTACACCCAAAGCAGTCCGATCCCGAACGAGGCCACGTTCGCCGCGAGGGCCAGCGCGAACGCCCGTCCCGGCGACACCCTCAGCGCGGCCGCGTAGATGACCGCCTCCGCCAACACGACCGCCGCCTCGATCCGCAGCGCCTTGCCCTCTGGCGTCAGATGGGGGTGGTGCTCGAGCGAGGCCGACCACGCGAAGGGGTGCGTGATCAACGTGGCGGCCACGGCTGCGAGCACCCACGCCCAGCGGTGTTTCGCCGGCATCCAGCCCCGCGCATGACCCAGGGCGAGGGCGCAGGGGACCTCGATACCGACCGACAGCAGGAGGGCCTGGCCTTGGCTCAACACCGCCGCGACGGTAGCAGTCCCGAGCTGCTACCCTGGATGCGAAATCGTGGACGAACTTCCCCTCCCGCTGCTGATCTTCCTCATCGTTGTTGCCGTCGTCTTTGGCCTCTGGGTCGGAGGTCGAGCGAATCGCGAGGTCGAGACTCGCCGCAAGGAGGGCAAGACTTGGGGCGCCCGAGTGCGTGACGCCAGCGGGCGGGCCGTCGTGTCGGTGTTCCGCTGGAATCGCGAGCGCAAGCGCAACCGCGACCGCGACCGCGACGACGACTGAGGGAACCTTCCCGCGGCTGGGCTGTCGTGCCCCTTCGATGAAGGTGCGCACCCGCATTGCGGGCGTGCTGGGCATCGTCGCGGCCTCTGTGGCCGGATGTGCGCAGCACGCTACGCCGATGGATCTCGAGGTCGACTCCAGCCCTGAAGGCGTGACGCCGACCCTGCGTCACGCACGCGCGCAGGAGCCCGGCCCGACGCCGCTGCCGCTGCGATGTGCGGCGCAACACCCTCGGGACGCGCGGCCCATCGGTGCGGAGGACGGCTGGGACCGCAGTACGCTGCGCGTCCAGACCGATGACGGGCTTCGCGAGCTCCCCCTGCAGGAGGCGAGCTTCGACACGCTGGTCGTCGGGACGGTCGCCGAGACCCTCGTGACCCAGGTCTTCGTCAACCCGTTCGATACCCCCATCGAGGCGGTCTACGCGTTCCCGCTACACGAGCAGGCGGCGGTCGACGACTACTGGATTCACGTCGGCGGTCGGAGCCTTCACGGCAAGATGCATCGCCGTGGCGAGGCGCGGGAGATCTACGAGGACGCGAAGGCCAGCGGGAAGCGGGCGGCGCTGCTGGAGCAGGAGCGTCCCAACGTGTTCACGCAGAGCGTCGCCAACATTCTCCCCGGTGAGTCGATCCAGGTCCAGATGCACGTGGTGCAGCCCGTCGTCCAGGAGGCCGGGCGCGGGACGCTGACCCTGCCCACGGTCGTGGGGCCGCGCTTCATTCCGGGCCGGCCCGTCGGGCGCAGCGGGGTGGGGGACGTGCCCGACACCGACGAGGTGGCCGATGCGTCGAAGGTCACGCCGCCGCTGCTCGGCCCCGACGCGCGCGGGTGTTCACCGGTGCTGATCAGCGTCGACATCGAGTCGAGTTTGCCCGTGTCGTCGCTCGTCTCGACCAACCATGCGATCGAGCGGACCCACGCCAACGGCGTGACCACCATCGAGCTCGCGCAGGGGCGTGCGCTGGCCAATCGCGACTTCGAGCTGTCGTGGACGGTCACCGGAGACACGACGCAGGCCTCGGTGATGACCCAGCCCGAGGCGGACGGCGGCGGAGCCTTCACGCTCACCATCGTGCCACCGGCATCGATCGACGCCGCTGCCGCGGTCCCACGTGACCTCATCTTCGTGGTCGACAACTCCGGATCGATGAGCGGAGAACCCATCGAGACCGCCAAGGCGGTCATGCGGAAGGCCATCGCGTCGATGGGCCCCGACGACCGGTTCTCGGTGCTCCGGTTCTCGGAGGACGCGAGCGGCTTGAGCAGACGGTTGCTCCCCAACACCCAGGCCAACCGCGAGCGGGGGCTCGACTACGTCGACGCGATGGCTGGCATGGGCGGAACGCGAATGCTGGCCGGAATTCAGGCTGCCCTCGACCTGGCCCAAGATGGCGACCGCGTGCCGATGGTCTTCTTCTTGACCGACGGCTACATCGGCGACGAGCGGGCCATCTTCGAGCTGGTCGCAAAGGAGGTCGGCAACGCCCGCATCTTCGGCCTCGGGGTCGGCGATGCGCCCAACCGGCACTTGCTGGACGGTCTGTCGCGGGTCGGTCGGGGGGCGGTTGCGTACGTGGGCAATGACGAGCCGGTCGAGGCGGTCGTCGAGCGCTTCTATCGTCGCATCGCCAGCCCAGCGCTCCGAGACGTCACGGTCGACTGGGGCACGCTGCCGGTGCACGACCTCGTCCCGCAGCGGCTTCCCGACCTCTTCGTCGGCCAGCCGCTGGTGCTCTACGGCGTGTTCGATCAGCCCTCGCAGGGCGCCGTGGTCGTGGAGGGGTGGCGCGGGCAGACGCACGAGCGCTTCACCGTGGAGGTCGACTTGAGCGAGGGTCAGGAGGGCACCGGACTGCGCTCGATGTGGGCGCGGACGACGATCGAATCACTGCTGCGCGATCCGCTGGTTCATCGGCTCGATGAGGAGGCCAAGGAGCGGCGGATGGAGCAGGCGATCCAGCTCGCGCTTCGGCACGCCGTGCTCACGGAGTACACCGCATTCGTCGCGGTCGACGGTCGCGTCGCCGCCGATGTCCCAGCGACCACCCTCGCGGTTCCCGTCGAGCCGGTCCGAGGCATGGCGCTGCCGCCGATTCGTGGACTGTCGCTGGTCGGCACGGGCCGCGGCGGTGGTGGGACCGGCGAGGGCTCGATCGGGTTGGGCAAGACCGGACTGGTCGGCAAGGGCGGCGGCGGCGGGTCGGGTGCCGGCTACGGCCGAGGAGCTGGCGCGGGGTTCGGAGGTCGCGGCGCCAGGGTGCCCAGGGTGCGCGCAGCCAGAGCGAGCGTCACCGGCTCGCTCGATCGCGACGTCGTCCGAAGGATCGTGCGAGCCAACCGCGCTCCGGTGCGCGCCTGCTACGAAGCCGCCCTCGCGAAGGACCCCAACCTCGCGGTCCGCGTCGTGGTCGCGTTCGTCATCGACGCGGCCGGCACGGCGCTCGCACAGCTGCAGTGGAGCTCCGCGCCCGAGGGTGAGGTCTTGGAAGCCTTGGAGACCTGTCTCGTCGACGCGTTCGAGGGGATGCGGTTTCCCAAACCGGCTGGGGGCGGCGAGGTGAAGGTGCGCTACCCCTTCGTCTTCGCGCCGGGGTAGCGCGCCATGCGGTCGCATCGAACTGTGGGCGGTGCATGTGGAAACGCGTGGCCGGAGGCTTGATCCTTCCTTCGCCGCGGTCGACCATCGCGGTCGATGCCCTGGTTCACGGCTCGTCCGATCGCACACCGCGGCTTGCATGACGCGCACCGTCCCGAGAACTCGATGGCGGCATTCGAGGCGGCGTGCGTTGCTGGCCACCCGATCGAGCTCGACGTGCACCCGAGCGTCGACGCGGAGGCGGTGGTGTTTCACGACGACACGCTCGAGCGCATGACCGGTGCGCGCGGCGACGTCGAGGCCTGGCCGTGGCATCGGCTTCGCGAACTCTCGCTCCTGGAGTCGGACGAACGCATCCCGCGGCTTGCCGACGTGCTCGCGCGGGTGGATGGCCGGGTGCCGGTGGTGATCGAGATCAAGAACGGGGGCGCGGTCGGCATCATCGAGCGGGCGGTCGCCCGGGTCCTGCGGACCTATCGGGGCGAGGTCGCGGTGCAGTCGTTCAACCCGATGTCCGTCGCGTGGTTCCGCAAGGCCATGCCCGAGGTGCCGCGCGGCATGCTCGCCGGCGACATGGACGAGACCGACCTGAACCTGTTCGAGCGGGTCGCGGTGCAGCGGCTGCTGCTCGCCCCGCACGTGCGCCCGGCGTACGTCGGCTACGACCTGCGCGCGCTGCCCGAGCCCTCGGTGTCGTTGCTTCGGCGTCTGGGTGTTCCCGTGCTCGCCTGGACCGTGCGTACGGAGCCGGAGCGGGCGCGCGCGGTGGAGTTGGCCGACAACTACATCTTCGAGCACGTCGATCCGAGTCTGTGAGCTCCACGAATGCAGACGCCGGCTTCCCAACGGAAAGCCGGCGCCCAGCGGTCTCCCCCCAAGGCTCAGCTGCGTCGACGTCGGGACCAGAGTCCGAGCAGCATCAGCGCTGCGAAGAACACGCCACCGCGGCTGCGGCTGCCGCCAACGCTGCATCCTTGCTCTGCCCCGCGATCTCCGGCGATCCGAGAGGTGCCGCTGCCGTCGTTGACCGCTTCTCCGCAGTCCTCGCCGTCGACCTCGACGCCCTCGGGAACGAGCCGTACGGCGTCGAGCTGGAGCTGCTTGCCGGAGGAGCCCTGCTTGTCGGACAGGCGCACGTGCTGATTGCCGCCCTCGTCGAACGCGTAGGTTCCCAAGGTGATCCAGCCGCCGGTGCGCTGGTCGATCGACGCGTTGCTGGTTCCGTCGGCCGACCTGACTTGGTACGACGCCGCGCTCGCGGTCGTGTGGTCGGGGTCGACGTGGACCTGCACGGTGTAGCTGCCCGCAGCTTCGAAGTGCAGCGACCAGACGCCGTAGTTGAACTCCGAGCCGGTGGTCGTGCGGGTCCAGACGAGGTCGCCGTCGTGTCCGGCGTTCTCGTCGCGCCAGTACTGTGCGGGACCGGCGAGGTCGAAGCACGCATCCCCGTTGTCGATGATGGTCGCGTCGTCGGCCGAGATCGTGCCGCAGGCGTCGTCGCCCCCGCCTCCGTCGCCCCCGCCGGGCCGGAGCGCCTGCAGCATCGCCATCGTGCCGTTGAACTGGTTGGTGTCCGTTCCGCCGCTCACGCCTGCGATCGAGCCGCTGTCGGTGTACTGCCAAAAGTCCCAGTCTCCCCAGTGACTCGGAATGTTGGGGCAGTTGTTCGTGTAGTGCGCCAGCCACAGCGGGTGATCACTCCACTCGTCCGAGTCGACGTAGTCCTGCCAAAAGAAGCGACCGGTGTAGACGACGGGTTCGAGGCCGAACTCCTCCACGCGATCGATCCAGGTGCGGACCGCATTGCGCATCTGGGTCTTGCTCCACCCCGAGGGGCGGTGCTCGACATCGATGACCGGCGGAAGGTCCATGTCCGTGATCGGACACGTGCGGGCGTCCATGTCGCAGCCCATCTTCTCGAGTAGGTAGTCGGCCTGACCGAGCACCGACTGGTTGGGTCGGAAGAACTGGTAGACACCGGTGTAGACGCCAGCGTCGCGCGACTCCTCCCAGTTCTTGTCGAAGAACTGGTCCTGCGTGTTGATCCCGTCGGAGACGCGCACGAACGCAAACTTCACGCCGTCGCCCGCAATCGCGTCCCAGTTGACGTCGCCTTGCCACTTCGAAATATCGATGCCCTTTTGGGTTTCGCCGTCGGCGCATGTCACCGCAGGCGAGGGCGGGGCGTCGGGATCCTCCGACGGCTCGATGAGGCGCAGGCCGTCTCCCATCTGAGCGTCTTGCGGTGGCTGGGGGGTCGCGTCGGTCAGCGCTTCGGGCGAACCGGCGAACAACAGGAGCGTTGCGATCGAGTGCGTGAACATGGGGGGTGCCATGGGGGTGAGTCCACGCGGGATGAAGGTTCCCACCTCACGACATATGACCTCGAAGGCCGGCTAGGTCCGAAAACCCAGCAGTTTCAACGAGATGTAATCCTATCGGGGTCAATGTAGGACCCAGCGGGCGTCGTTGTAACCGCGCTTCCGCGATGATCGTTGGGGTGCGCTGCCGTCCTGACGAGGGCAGACCGCGTCGGTGTAGAATGGGGTTGGATGGGCTACTTGGCTCGAGTGCTGGGGCTCGGGGTCGGGGTCGGGGTCGCGTCCGCGGTCACGGTCTCGGCCGGGTGCGTCGTCTCGACGTACGCCTGCGAGCAGGACGAGCAGTGTGCCGGGGTCGGGCCGTCCCCACGATGCGAGCCATCGGGGTACTGCAGCTTCGAGGACACCGCGTGCGACGGGGGCCGGCGCTACGGAGATGCCGCGCCCGGGGACCTTGCGCGGGCGTGCGTATCCAGCGATCCGGTCGCCTCGAGCGGTGGCGAGGTCGTCACGTCGACCTCCGGGACGGACAGCGACCCAACGATTGCGACGTTGAGTACGACGTCGGCGTCATCGGAGTCATCGGAGTCATCGGAGTCATCGAGCTCCTCGGGGGCCAAGGCGACGAGCGCGACGACCGACATCGAGCCGTCCTGTGTGGGCTGGTGGGACTGCGACTGGCGTTCGCGGGTGAAGGTGACGATCGCGGCGCCGACCGACGAGGACCTCCTGGGGGTTCCGGTGCCGGTCGTGCTGGCGCGACTGCCCGAGATCGACGACGAGGACGCGCTGCGCTTCGTGAGTGATTCGGGCGAGGTCCTTCCCCACGAGATCGACCAAGGCTTGGCGTGGGTGTCGCTGCCCGAGCTGCCCGGAAGCTCCGAGGTGGAGGTCTTCGCATACTTCGACAATGCGTCCGCCGGGCCGCTCGAGAATCCGGCTGCGGTGTGGGCAGAGCCGTTCGCGTTGGTCGTGCATGGCGACGACCTCGAGGACGCGAGCGGACACCACGAGCTCGGTGAGAGCATGCTACCCAGCCATTCTCCGGCGATCTTCGGTGACGGGCTCCTCTTCGACGGCGTCGATGATGCGGTGGTCTTCGGGCCCGATGAAGCGTCGGCCGATCTGCGCGAAGATGGCCTGACCCTCACGGCGTGGGTGCGCGTGAATCCCGAGCAGGCCGCGGACTACCCGCGGATCATCGACCACACGGAGAACGCGGACTCGCAGTCGGGCTGGACCCTGGCGGTGGCTCCCGGCGCCGCAGAGGAGAGCAACCGTCTGCGCGTCGACATCGGTCTCGAACTCGGAGAGTCCCGCGTCACGTTCGAGGAGTCCTTGCCCTCCCAGTGGTTCTTCCTCGCCGTGACGATCTCGCCGGAGGACGAAACACAGGCCCGGTTCGACGACGTCATCACCGACCCGCTGCCCTCGACGGGCGCTGGGGGTGCCATCTCCGACGCGGACAACGTTCTCTCCCTCGCGCGGTCTTCGCACGCCGAGGAACGGTGGTTTGCCGGTGAGATGGATGAGGTCCGGGTGGCGCGGGGTGTTCGCTCTGCCGCCTGGCTCGAGACCATGTACCAACTCGGCGGTGGGGACCTCGTGAGCGTGTCGGATCCAGAGGTCGCACCGACACGGTCCCGCTGAGCGTCGACCGCAAGGGTCCGTACGACCGGGGATGCCCGTCTGCCCGCGGACTTTTCTTCATCGGTTCTCGCGCGCGATCGCCACGGCACGGTTGATGCGCACCGCAAACACGTTGGGAGCCTGGGTCGCCTGTCTCGTCGCCTTGGGCTGTGGTGATCCCGACTCTCCGGCTGCGATGGATATGCCCGGGACGGAGAACACCAGCGGGGGCGCCGAGGGCTCGACCACGCTCGTCGGTTCGGGTTCGACCTCCGCCGATCTCTCCACCACTGCGGGGGGCCTCTCGACCTCCACAGGTGGCCTCGACGATGACTCGAGCACCTCAGACCCCGGTGACTCGAGCACGGGCGTCGACCCAGCCACGGTCCTGTTCGAAGAGGACTTCGAGGCCGCTGCACCCGGCACGATGCCGGCGGGTTGGGACAGCTTCGTCGGCTACGTCGTCAACATGAACAACGACCCCGGAGGATCTGCCTTCGCGCTCGCGGACGCCACGCGCGCCCATACGGGAACGCAATCTCTCCACGTGCTCGGCGGCTCGACGCCGGCGATGCTCACTCGACCGCTGCCCTCGGGGACCGACCAAATCTACGTTCGGGCCTACGTCTGGCTCACGGTTCAGCTCGGCCAAAACCCAGGCCACAACCACGAGACCCTGCTGGGAATCCGCGGGTCCGTGGGGCAGGCCAACGAGGAGGTTCGTTTCGGCGAGATCAAGGGCGTGGTCGGCACCAACGAGGTCCCCAGCGACGACATCTCCCCGACGATGGACCAGTGGGGGATGGGCCCGCTGGTGGAAGCGGGGCGTTGGAATTGCATCGAGGTTGCCTTCGTATCCACGCCCGGTGCGCACGAGGTCCGCGCCTGGCGAGACGGGGAGGACATCCATCTCGTCGATGATCCGTCTCAGTGGAACAACGGCGCCCTGGGCTCCGACTTCCTGACCGGAAAGTTCAACGAGTTCATCATCGGCTGGCACAGCTTCAGCAACGTCGACAACGAGCTGTGGGTCGACGACCTGGTCGTCGCGACCGAGCGCGTGGGTTGCTGAGTCGGTCTTCCCTCGGCCCGAGGTGAGTCACAGCATCTCGAGGCGGGCGGTGCGGCTCATCGCGGAGATCGGCACGACGCCCACGTCGGACGCTCCGCGAACCAGCCACGCGGAGCGGTACAGGTTCACGGTGGTGCACACGTGCTCGGGCACGAGGACGACGACCTCACCCCATCGGAGCGTGCCCGCACCGAGCCCGCACGGGCGGTGCTCTTCACTCGGCGTCTCGGGGTGCAGGTCCGGAAGTCCCACCGCCGCGCAGGCCGGAGCGGCGCAGTCGGGGTTGAGGGCCTTGCTCCCCGCGTCCAGCGTGATCCGGCCGGGCCCAGGGGTCGACACGACGCGACTGAGCACGAAGGCTGCCTGCTGAAGGCCCAACAGCTCGGCCGCAGGCGCCGAGCGGAGATCGCTCAGGACGATGGTTCCCGGGGAGACCTGATGTCGCCAGAGGCCGGCGGACAAGCCCTGGTGGTTCAACGCGTGGTGGAAGGCGTGCGTACCCGAGGTCACGATCCACTCCACGGGGAAGCCGACCCGTCCGGCGAGCGAGAGCAGCTGATCGTAGCCGGCGATGGCCTCCTGCGTCTGGCCCCACGCCAGGTGTCCCTCGTAGCCGTGCAGGCCGACGAGGTCGAGGTGCTCCGCCGCGGGGCTGCCCCAGCCCTGTGCCGACGTCCCCGTCCGGCCCATGCCGACGTCGACGTCGAGCAGCGCGGTCGGGCGCCATCGGCTGCCCTGCAGCGCTTCGTCGAGGGTGGCGAGATGTTCGGGTCCGTCGATCAGCAGGCGCACCTTCGAGGCGGGATGCGCGTCGGCGATGCGCAGCGCGGCGCGGACGGCTTCGACGTGCAGCGGGTAGGCGATCAGCACGTCGATCGCCGCGCCGCCCGCGGCCTCCAACGTCATCTTGAGCTCATCGAGCGTCGCGCACTTGAACGTCGTGACGCCGCCCTCGAGGAGCGCGCGCACGAGGTCCGTCTGCTTGAGGGTCTTGACGTGCGGTCGCCAGCGCCCGGCGGTGGTCGACTCGACCATGGCCGCGACGTTGTGCCGTACGGCCTCGAGGTCGAACACCAGCGCCGGCGTGACGAGCTGATCGAGCTGGGGTCCCAGCGCTCGGAGGATCGCGCGGGCGCGATCGCTGCAGTCTGGCGGCGCAAGCATCGGCGTCGAGTGTCGCTCTGGCGCGGGTTCAGGTTCGCCGGCGATAACGCCCAAGGAACTCCTTGCCCTCGCGGCCGGGTTTGCTGGCGCGGACCGGGTCGACGGACACGAGCTCGAGGAAGGGATCGACCAGCGCCGTCACCAGCTCGGGCGTCATCGGGTAGGGCGGCCCCGACTGCGGGTCAGCGTCGGGAACGACCGGAAAGATCAACGCCAAGAGCTCGCCCCGCTCGGGGTGCAGCAGTCGGTCCATCATGGCGGCCCAGGTCGGTCGCATCGGCGGGTCGAGGGCGCACAAGAAGGTGTAGTCCCACACCAGGTCGAAGGGCGAGGGCGGTGCGTAGATGAACGCATCCTCGACGACGTACTCCATCTGGTCGCGGTGCGGATGGTCCGCTGCGAGCTCCTCGAAGCGCGCCTTGGCGACCGGGGCGAGGTCGAGCCCGACGACCGAGCGCTCGGGGCCGGCCAAGGTCAGCACGTCGTAGCCCCGGCCGGCGCCAGGAACCAATGCGCGTCCGGTCGGCAGCGCGCCCGACTCGACGAGCGCCTGGAGCACCGGCGGCGAATCCCCTGCATCCCAGGGGGTCCGCCCCTCTTCCCACGCGGTCTCCCAGCTCACTCCTTCTCCTCCTCCTTCTCGGCTTTCCGCTCGGCTTTCCGCTCGGCCTTCTTGCGTTCGTTCTCCAAGAACCGGTCCCAGGCACGCTGACGGCCTCGGAGTGCGCTCCATCGCCGGATCTCGACGTCCGCGGGCGCGATGCCGTGGCGGGCCCGAATCTCGTTGACCAGCTGCGCGCCAACCTCGGTCTGGCACCGTCCGGTGTAGACCACCTTCTCTTTGCCCAGCTTCTCCAGCCGCTCCCACGGATCGTAAGGACCGTTCTTGAACACGTACTCGGGGGTCGGGATCGGGTAGGTGATGTTGATGAGCTCGACCTTGCGGGGCACCACGCCCTCGTGCTCCATCTGCCACTGTCGGCAGAAGTAGCGGGCGTGCCACTTCTGGTACCAGCTCCCGTGCCCACCTTCGCTACCGCCGATGCGGCGGTTGATCTTGCGCTGGCGCGTGTACCAGATCCACGGGAGGGGCCTCTGCTCCTCCGCGTAGACGTCCGTACGCATGTCCCACACCTCGCCGGCCTCGTCGGTGACCAGCACCTTGAGGAACCGGTTGGCCCGCGGAGGGTTGGGCGCGAACATCTTCCAGCCCTGGGTGGTTTGCGTGTGCTCCAACCACCATCGGAACGGGTCGTGGGTTTCGCCGCGCCACTTGAAGCTGTCCTTGTCGGGCAGCAGCCAGCAGGCCACACCGACGATCTGATAGATCGCCAAACAGTTGGCCAGGAGCCTCCCGATGGGCCCATAGGCCCACGGTTCGGTGATCTTGCCGGGCGCCAAGCGCTCGGGTGCGCCCTCGTAAGGGTCGCTGAGCACCTCGTACGGGGCCGGCCGTGCCCTGGACTCGCGCCACATCGAGCCCGCCAAGAAGGCGAACAATCCAACCAGCGTCCAGCCGTACGAGACGATCTCCTTGTACTGCAGGAAGACGCCCGCGGTGGCGATCGTCAGCCCGATGACCATCGTGGACATCGAGAGCCGGACGCCGTCGTGGTGCAGGTGCGGGAGCGTCGGATCCTCGGGGGGCGTCGGCGCCTGGCCTTCCTGGATCCAGGTGGGGATCACCCCACGCAGGCCCGGCAAGCGGCTGAACGCTCGCGCCAGCACCACGCCGATCAGCGCCATCTCGGTGCCGCTGACGTAGACGAGGAATCCGGTGCTGGCTCCGGGCTGGAACCATCCGATGTTCATCAGCGCGAACGCGTGGAGGTGGAACACGAAGCCCACGAACACCCAGATTCGGCGCCCCGTGGTCCACTTGAGGAACCAGTCCAGGTCGAGCGTGAACTCCCGTCCACGCACCGTGACGTGAAACGGACGGGTCCGCAGGCGCCGCCATCCCAGGGCGATGATGACCATGCCCAGGATCCAGCCGATGCCGAACACCCACTGCGCCTTCTCCAGCGTCCACCAACCCTGCTTCCACGGCTGGAACGCCGTGACGGGTTTTCCCAGCGTGGCGAAGTGAACCGGCCACAGGTACTCGCACAGCGCCAAGCATCCGAGACCGAAGGCTATCCATGCGGCCGTGTGCACGCGGTGCGTGGTCTTGGACCACGCCGGCAGCCGTTCACGGATGCCGAAGCGGACGAACATGCCGAACACCGCGATCGGGAACAACGACTCCCACGCGTGGGTGATCCAGCTGTTGAGCTTGAACACCGTCGTGCCCAGCACCGCGGAGAGCTGCTGCGGCGGTAGGCGGTAGAAGTGGTCGAGGTTGAGCGCGTAGTACATCGCGTCACCTCGCCACCACACCGACCCGTTCTTGACGACGCCGGTGTAGCAGTACAGCGCCGCGACCTGCAGGATGATGAGCATCCTCGGCCACGCCGGAATGCGGCGGTAGATGGCCTCCAGCCCCTTGGGGTGCGCCTCACACGGTGCGAGGCCTGCCCCGCCGCCGGGCCCGTCACGCTCGGAGAGTCGTCCCTGCTTGCGGAGCTTGCGACAGCGCAGCCAGTTGTCGACGCTGTAGGCGCGGCCGCATCGCGAAAGGCACAGGTAGAAGAAGAAGCACCGATAGACGTTCTCGGTGCCCTCCCAGAAGATGTTGTTGCGCAGGATGATGCTGTGGAACAGGAACGCCGCGATCCACTTGGTGTAGCGGGTCCACAGCCCGACCAGCAACATGGTCACCGACAGCTGGAATGCGGCCCAGTGGATCCAAAACGCCCGCGGCGAGTCCCAGAAGAACAGCAGCGAGTACTTGGGACCCTTGAGGAACTGCCATACGCCCGCCCAGCCGAAGAAGCCGTAGTCGTCGCCGGACAGCCCGTTGCCGAAGCCGCGGAACTGCTCTCGCGCAAAGACCTGTCTCGCGACGTCGGTGAGGAAGAGCCCCTCGTCGGTGAACAGATACTCGAACAGCTCCCACAGGCCGTTGATGTTGCACATCGCGCAGAACGCAAACGCGACGCGAAACACGGCCATGGCCCGGGGGTCTTCGGCGCGCAGGAACGCACGCCGCCAGCCTTCGCGGTTGATGATCAGGATGAGGCCTGCCATCACCGCCAAGAACAGCATGATCCAGCCGGCGTTGGGAGCGAGGGCGAGTGCCTCCTCGTTGGGGATGGTCTCGAAGAGCGCGACGAGTGAACCGGTCACGAATCAGTCCTCTTTGTTGAGGGTGCGCGTGCGAGGCTTGATGTCCGCGCGCGCGGTGGTCTTCTTGGCCGGCGTGGGCTTCGCGGCGCGGGCGGTTGCCGACGCCTTCTTCTTTTTCTTCTTCTCGTCCTTCGGGTCGTATTCCCGGCCCTCGGCTTCGGCGGCTTCCTTCTCGAGCTTGCGCTCCCACTTGCGCTTCTTGTGCTTGAGCCACGGCTTGTAGGTCCAGCCTGCCTCTTCGTCGAGTGCGGGCAGACCATGGCGCTCGCGGATGAAGTTGGGCAGCTGGCCCATCACGGTGCGTTTGCAGTTCTCCGTGTGTTCGAGCTTCTCGGCACCGTCACGCTCGAGCCGGTCCTCGGGGTCGTACCAGCCGTGACGCCAGGTCTCTTCGGGAGACGGCATCCGGTACCACATCTTCACCAGCTCGACCTTCTCGGGCTCGACGCCCTCGTGGTCCAGTGCCCATTGGCGGCAGATGTAGCGCGCGTACCACTTGCGGTACCACTGCGTATCGCCGGACTCACCGCCGATGATGCGTCGGTTCATCTTGCGCATCCGGTCGTTCCAGATCCACGGGATGGGCTTGCGCTCGGGCGCGTAGACGTCGGTCTTGAGGTCGTAGACCTCGCCCTCTTGGTCGGTGACGAGCACCTTGAGGAACACGTTGGTACGCGGAGGGTTGGGCGCGAACATGCCCCATCCCTGGTCGGTCTGGGTGATGGTGAGCCACTTGACGAACACGCGCCGGGCGTCCCCGCGCCACGTGCTCAACGAGTCCTTCTCGGGGGTGAGCCACACGGTGACGGCGACGATCTGCCAGGCCATCACGGCGCTGACGATGAAGCGCCCGACGGGCCCGTAGGCCCACGGCATCTTGGGCGCATGGTTCTCGCTGCGCAGCGCGTTGCCATCGGGCGCAGGGAAGCGCCCCTCGACGTGTTCGGGGGTGGGCAATGTCTGGCCGCGGCTCGATCGAGCCGCGACGAACGCGACCCCGGCCAGGAACGCGATGGCGGTCACCCAGACCCAGCGCCACTCCCACTCGGGCTGGACTTCCACGCGGACGAAGATGCCGGCGACGAAGATCGCCAGACCGACGAAGAGCGCCCACCGCGGGACGGCGGCCGCATCACGGCGATGGTGGGGCAGGGTCGCGTCCTCGGCGGGCAGCGGCTCGCGATGTTTCGAGAGCTTGAGCTTGAAAAGGAGCCACGACACGATCCAGGCCGCTTCGGCGCCGTACAGGTGGGTGAACGTCTGGGAGAGCATTCCCGTCTGGAACATCCCGATGTTCATGAGCGCGAAGATCCCCCCCATCAGCATGATGTGCCACGTCAGCCAGATGCGGCGACCGAGCACCCATGTCGCAATCCACTTGCGATCGATGTCTTGCTTGTTCTCGAAGAAGTCATCGGCCGCGGGCCCATCGATCCGCAGCAGCGCGCGGATCTTGGTGACCACCTGCGGCAGGAACCGAAGCGTGACCACGGGCACGACGATCGCGATCGCCGACCATGCGGCGAGGATCCCGACCTTGCGCAAGATCCACTCCGGCATCATGCGCTGCGCAGGGCTCAGCAGCGGGAACGTCATCAGCCACAGCATCAGGTCGATGAAGGCCACCAAGCCCAGCCACAGCAGCCAGGCGCCGGTGCGCCCCCGGATGCGAATGGGCTTCCGGCCGAGCTTCCACCACAGGCCCCACAGCCCCAGCAGGCCGATCGCCCAGCCGGCGACGAAGGCGGCGCGCGGCATCGCGGGGGTGAAGTGCACGGGCCAGGTGACCCAGATGATCGCACTCGTCGTGCCGATGAGGGTGGCCCAGCACGCCTTGACCACCCACGCGCGCAGGCCCTTGGCGGGCTCGACGTTCTCGGACATCGACCACTTGATGATGATGCCGACCGCGACGAGAGAGAAGAACACCTCGCCCCAGTGGGCGAACCACGAAGAGAACCGCAGCAAGTTCGTCCCGAACATCGCCGAGATTTGCTGCGGGTAGAACCGGTAGAAGTGGTCCATGTTCCACGCGTAGTAGACCGCGTCTCCCTTGGCCCAGACGCTGCCGTCCTTGAGAAGCCCGGTCGTCGCATACGTCGCCGCGAGCTGCAGGATCGCCAGTCGCCGCGGCCAGGCGGGGATCAGCCGGTAGACGGCCTGTAGGCCCTTGGGGTGCTCCTCAGACGGCGCGACGCCGGCGCCTCCGCCGGGTCCGTCGCGCTCGGACAGCAGGCCCTGCTTGCGCAGTTTTCGGCAACGAAGCCAGTTGTCCACGCTGTACGCGTGCCCGGTGCGGCCGAAGATCAAGTAGACGAAGTAGACCCGGTAGACCAGCTCCGTGCCCTCCCAGAACAGGTGGTTCCGGAAGAAGATCGAGTTCATCAAGAAGAAGGTCAGCACGCCCATCAAGCGCGTGCGGAACCCGATGACGAACAGGACTCCGCACAGCTGGAACGCTGCCATGTGGATCCAAAATGCCGTGGGACTGTCCCAGAAGTACAGGAGCGAGTACTTGGGTCCCTTGAGAAACTCGAGAATCGCTTGGTTGTCGAAGAACCCCCAGGGGGAGTCGTCGGTGAACCCATCCCCGAACCCAGCGAACTGTCCGGAGGCATGGACCTGCCGCGCGACGTCGGCAGTGAAGATGCCTTCGTCGGTGAACAGCATCGTCCAGTACTCGTAGAAGTCGTTCATGTTCGCGATCACGAAGATGCCGA
>CAVXIC010000039.1:840000-877500 GCA_963761755.1 uncultured bacterium | reverse complement strand
TTCTGTGGAGTCATCCTTGAAATACCACCCTGATGAGTCTGGAATCCTAACCGAGACCCGTAAGCCGGGTCCGGGACACTGCCTGGTGGGTAGTTTGACTGGGGCGGTCACCTCCGAAAGAGTAACGGAGGCGCGCAAAGGTTCCCTCAGGCTGATTGGAAACCAGCCGAAGAGTGTAAAAGCATAAGGGAGCTTGACTGCAAGTCATACAAGACGCGCAGGTACGAAAGTAGGCTTTAGTGATCCGGTGGTTCTGAGTGGAAGGGCCATCGCTCAACGGATAAAAGGTACTCCGGGGATAACAGGCTGATCTCCCCCAAGAGTTCACATCGACGGGGAGGTTTGGCACCTCGATGTCGGCTCATCGCATCCTGGGGCTGTAGTCGGTCCCAAGGGTTTGGCTGTTCGCCAATTAAAGCGGTACGCGAGCTGGGTTCAGAACGTCGTGAGACAGTTCGGTCCCTATCTTCCGTGGGCGTAGGAACCTTGAGGAGAGCTGCCCCTAGTACGAGAGGACCGGGGTGGACGGACCCCTGATGTTTCGGTTGTCACGCCAGTGGCATTGCCGAGTAGTCAAGTCCGGAACGGATAACCGCTGAAAGCATCTAAGCGGGAAGCCAACTCCAAGATGAGGGTTCCCATGAGGACCGTTGTAGACCACAACGTTGATAGGGTGGATGTGGAAGGACGGTAACGTCCGGAGCTAACCACTACTAATCGTCCGATCGGTTTGGCCTGAAGCAGTGAGCGCATCTAGATGATGTGTCTGCAGGCGGGTCGAGTTCAAGGTTTCGAGGAGAAGCACATCGACATGGACCCTCTTTCAGGAGAGGGGACCAGCGTAGGAAGAAGAGCTTTGCGTGCAGACGCGAAGCACTTCGCATCCTCATCAGGTTTTCTGGCGGCTATTGCGGAGGGGTCACACCCGATCCCATCCCGAACTCGGAAGTTAAGCCCTCCAGCGCCGATGGTACTGCAGGGGAGACCCTGTGGGAGAGTAGGTCGTTGCCAGATCTATGGGCCGGAAGTCCTTTGCGGGGCTTCCGGCCCTTTTTTATTGGTTTCGCGCCCGTCATCGCGCGGTTGTCCCCCGATCGGGGCAGCGGTTCGGCGAGACGACTCAGGCTTGCTGAGACTTTCGCAGGAGCTCGAGCAGGTCGGAGATCGGACGCTCGCCTGGCTCCTCGAGCAGCGCCCGAATCTCGGTGTCGAGCGTGTCCCAGGCCCCGGCGCGGGACGACACGGAGCTCGTCTCCGTGCGCCACAGCTTGGGGTTGGGTGCATGGTGTGACGCGACCGAGACCAGCATCATGCTGTCCGGGGCACCTGGAACCACGATGGCTCGCTGGGTCGCGACCTCCCAGAAGGCGGAGACGGGTCCCTGAGACGCGGGCAGAAGCGCCTCGACCGCCGCGAACCAGAACGAGAGCTCGACGTCGCTGGTGACCGTCACGTCGAGGCTGGTCGGCCGTGAGGGTCCGTCGCGCCGGGACTGCTCGCAGGCACGGGTCAGTGACGTGATGGCGTAGGCGTAGTCGCCAGGATCGGGGAAGAGTCGCGGCAGCACCTGCTGCAGCCCGACGGTGCGTAGGGCTTCCTCGCTCTTCTCGAGCCCCGCCTTGATGACGCTGCCCCCCGGGCGCTGAACCCGCGAGACGGCCTGCTTCAGCGACTCCGGGGTCGTCTCGACCGCGGTCAGCGCGAGCATCGAGAGCTGCGTCAGCGCCGGACGAAACGCCTCGGCAAGCAGGGAGACGGCGGTCGAGCCATCCACCCCGAACTCGCAGAACACCGAGAGCGGGAACTTGCGGCCGACCTTGTCGCGGCTTCCGCTGAGCACGCCGATCAGCAGGGAGGCCGCGTCGTCGTCTCGAAACACGAATCCCACCGGCGTGGTCGGAAGCTCGACGTTGGCCCTGGCAAGCTGGTCGTTGGCCATCTGCATCCAGCGCTCGAACGAGCGTCCGGTCTTGCTTCGGGACCCGACCGAAATGAACTCCGGATAAGAGGGGATCTTGCCGAATACACCGATACCGATCGTCATCGTCTAGCTCCTGGACACGGACGGAATCGCGAAGAGGCGGGCCTTGGCCCTGCTCGAGTCGAAAGGCGGAGGCAGGAAGATGGCGATCGTCTTCTCGCGCAGGATCTGCTCCCAGTACTCGTGCGAGGTGTCGACCGTGAAGTACACCTCGTGAGGACGAATTGGGATCTCCGGTGGGGGCCGATGGGAGGCCTTGAGCGGCGCCCCTGGAATTGCCGAGCGGACGATCTTGGGAATCTGCTTCCAGGACGCGACCTTGGACAGGTGCGGCACCCGGTTGGCGACCTCTTGCTGCGGCGCGTTGGCGTCGAGCGCAAGGATGTACACCGGACACTCCAGCAGTCGCGGGTCCTTGAGCATCGCGATCCACATGCCGTCGCGCCGTGCTTCCAAAGCGACCTCGAGGAAGTTCTCCGCCATGGCCAGTTCGAGCAGGGTTCGAAGCTTGCTGAACAGCTCGGAGAAGGTCTGCCGCAGGTCCCCGTGGGAGTAGATCGGCAGCTCCTCCGGTGCGATCTCGGCCGAGAACGTGGTGAGGTGTCCGGCGAGTTGGCTCAGGGTCGTGTAGAGCTGAAACGGCCGTGACTCGGGCGATTCGGCCAGATGCCGCACCATGGGCATCTGGGAGGCGATCGCACCGAGCTGAAGCGACCGCGTGACGTCTTGCGCGGTGTACTCGACGCGAGAGGTGTCGACCTGTCGCAGCGCCCCTGCGATCGCCCTTCGTTTGGCGACCATGAGCTTGAGCAGATCGGAGGTCCAGTCTCGCAGCACCTTGGATCCCGAGAGTCGAAGGCTCGTCGGCACGTAGTCCGTCGTCAGCGCGAAGCCTCCGGAGTCGTCCCGTCGCAGCTCTGCGATCTTCAAGCCGTTGACGTGATCGCGGTTCTCGTTGCCGTAGAGCAACACGACCTTCGGCCGAGCGAATGCGACGTTGACCTCGGTGGCCGCGTCGACGAGATCCAAGACCTCGCGGGTCCACGTCTCGAAGCTTCTCGGTGATGCCCCCGAGTCGGCGGGGCCATAGTTCTCCGAACCCTCTTGGGTGTTGGGGACCGCGACGTAGACCTCGAGCACCGCGGCGGTCGACTCGAAGGCGGGCCCGATGGGGCGGGCAGAGGGAAGTCCGGGGTCGCCCTCATCGAGGTCGATCGCGATCCCGCCGGGCAACACGCCCTGGATGGCCTTGACCGCGAACTCTCCGGTCTTGAGGGCGACTTGGTCGATCTCGAGCTTGGTCAGTCCCCAAGCGTATGCATCCGGCCACGTAGCGCGGGACTCCACCAGCTCGTGGTAGTAGAGCTCCTGTTGTTGGAAGTGCTGGGGGCAGACGAGGAGCCCCTCGCCCCACACGACTCGATGCGCACGCCGTTTGGCCATGAGGTCTGCTTCTTGGAAGGCTCCGGCCGAGCGTGGCCGCCGCCTCCCGTCCCGACCATGATAGGCGTCAGCCCCGGTTCGAGAGAAGCGCTAACGTCAGGAAATGCCGGTTTCGAGGGCGTTCCCTCGCAGGCGGCTAGTTGCTCGGGCAGCCTGAGGTGCGTTTGACGATGGAGCGCGGCGGCTTCACCCGGTCGGTCCGGAAGATCGACATGAAGTTTCGCTTCCCGCCCAGGCCGAAGAACGGCGTGTCGACCCGGCTCGCCTCGAACGTGATCTGGACCAGCCCGAGGTTCTCATCCTCGAAGTCCCACTGCCCCTTGAACTCGCGGGTGCCGGGGACCACCTTGACCTTGCCCTCCTCGAGCAGGCGCGCCAGACCCCATTCGCCGCCGAAGGCGATGTTTCCGTTGTTCTTGAGCCCCTTGACGACGATCTCGGCACCGGGGGTGCCCTCCCCGGGCCAGGTCATCTTGAACCGCTTCACGGGCCCGTTGCGGTAGCGGGCGGTCTCGCCGTCGACGGTGAACGTGATCTCCTTGACCGATGCGGAGCCCGCTATCCGAACCTCGAAGTCGAAGCGAGGGGCTTCGGAGCCTCCCGGGAACATCGACCCGCTGATCTGCTGGCTCGCATTGAGGAAGTCCACCACGGAGGTCCGGTAGGCATTGCCGGAGGTTCCTGCCTCGGCGAGGACGAACGCGGTGCCGCGCTTGGGCACGGAGGACTCCAACACCTTCTCGTAGAAGGCCCACAGCTCGCCGTTCTTGGGGTGATAGAACGAGGTGAGGTCGTTGAGGGCGACATCCGCTCCATCGGGGTTGAAGGGATACCCGCGGGCGAGCGTTCGGGTGAAGGTCGCCTCGACGTCGCTACACCACTTGTCGCGAACGCCGGAGGCGAAGTCTTCCTCCATCACCTTCTCGGCGGTCTTGAGCGGCGGGAGCAGTAGACGCTCCAGCGTAGGCGCCCAGACGCTGTTGGATTCGGCGGCCAGCAGTGACTTGGCCTTGGAGCGCGCCTTCTGCAGCTTCTCCTTGGCCTGCTTCTTTGCGGCGGGATCCGGATCGTCGACGCGTGCCTGCAGCGCGTTGCGAACGTACTCCAGCTGCTCTTGGTACTCGTCGAGCGGTTTGACCTTGGGCGGTGGAGGCGGACCCCCTTCCTCGGACGGGGGCTCGGGGGCTGCGACGCCGAACTGGGTGAACTCCTGAAAGTGGAGATAGACCGCGTACTCGGTGAGGACCTCGGCGTTGTTGGGGTCGGCGGCCCCGCGCTGCTGGTCGAGCGCAGCCTGTCCGGCTGCGTTGACCAGCCCGGTGTTGACCCCGAGTCGGCCGGCGCCCGAGCGCGCGATGACCTTGCCACCGATGCGGTTGGCGACCTGTTTGCCCGCCAAGGAGAGCTGCTGCTCGAACTGACTGCTGCCGCCAGGTCCGGCTCCACCCGCGGTGAGCGCGGCGGGGTCGAAGAGGGTGGTGTGGTGGGCGACGTGCTGGAAAAGGCGCTCGTACGGCTTGTTCCGCGTGAGGTCGGTGAGCATCCCGAGCGTGTCGACGTAGTCACTGGACTTCGTCGGCGGCAGGTACACCGAGTCGATGAACGTGCGCCACTCGGCGATGTACATCCGGAAGTAGGTGGTCTGGATGGCGATCAGCTCCTGCTCGGCGAGCTCGTCGGCCTGCACGCCGCCCTGCGCCAACACCCAGGTGGGGTCGAGGAACGCGTCCAGGCCCCCTTCGAACAGTGGCTTGATCTGCCCCTCGAAGCCCTTCTTGGTGAACGCGGGGCGGATCTGCTGGTCGTCATTGCGCAGCGACGAGCCGACCATGTTGCTCAGCTGCAAGGAGGGTCCCGTCACCGAGGCGACCAGGTGGTTGGTCAGGGCCTTGGTGCGGTCGACCCGAGAGAGGACCTCCCGCGCGTGCTGGACGAGGTCGGCGTCGCGCTGGAACGCAAGGTCGGGGCGGCTCGCGAGGAGACGAACGTAGGTGCTGGCGACCTTGTCGATGCTCTCGCGGGTGGTGGGCTCTCCCGAGACGAGAATGGGCGCCTCCCACAGGTTGCCGAGGTGCTCGGCCAGCCAGGCAGACTCGGCTTCGTTGAGGCCGGGCTCTCCCTCGCCCGTCGGGGTGGTCGACAGCAGGTACATCCGCAGTCGCGAGAAGTTCTCCTCGTACTCTTCGATCGTCGGTACGTCGTGGTTGATCTTGTACCGTTCGACGAGGTCGTAGAGCTCCAGGGACTCGCGCTCGGCGACCGGCACCAGGAGCTCTCGCCGAACGGTGTCGGCGAAGACATCCCGGATGCGGGGGTACATGCGAGAGCCTTGGTACATCCCCATCCGCATGGACCACGGAGGGCCTTCCTCGTCGTAGGTCTGGAGCGTGTCCACCAGCTGGCGCAGCGGCTCGATGCGGTCCATGGGGATGACGTCGACCGTGTCCTGTTCGACGTGCTGCTCGACGTACGCCAACGACGTCCCGGCTTGACCGAGGAGCTCTCGGTTGTATCGGAACGACATGAACGGAAGCCAGACCGTCGCCAGCGCGGCGACGATCGCGACGGCGCCTGCGACGGTCCCAGCGATGCGGAGCTTTCGCGTCCGCCGACGGTTGTGCCGGACGATGCTGTAGTCGGGGAAGATGACCCGTCGGAAGATCTCGCCCAGGAAGTAGCTCTTGGCGTCGACCGGCGCGACCGTGGCCCCGCCGACGGTTGGCCGAAGTCCGAAGGCTTCGGCGATGGCGCTCATGATGCGCCCCAGCGGCCGCCCTTCCTGCGTACCGCTGGTGAGGTACACACCGCGAAGGATCGGCGTCTCGTGGTAGATGTTCGGCTCGGTGAGCTCGTGGACGAAGCGGGCCATCGGCTCCCGCAGCGACGCGAAGTACTGCGGAAGCTCGTGCAGCTTCTCCCGGCGAGCCATGCTGCGTTCCTCGGCGATGCGCCGCAGCATTCGCTTCTCGACGAGCGTGGTGAGCTCGTCGAAGTGCTGTCCGCACTGCTCGGCGAGCGCGAGCTGGTCGGACACCTTGAGCGTGAAACCCCAGATCTGGTGCCGCTCCGACTCGCTGAGGTCGGAGAACATCTCCACGAACCCAGGGAGCAGGTCACACTTGGTGAACATCACGTAGACCGGGACGACCACGCCGAGCCGGTCTTGAAGTTCATCGATGCGGGCACGGATCTCGCGCGCGAGGCTGGCGATTTCCTCGGGGTGGGCCTCGGCAATGTCGGCCACGCTCACCGCCGCGAGGACCCCGTTGATCGGGCGCCGGGTCCTGTACTTGCGCAACAGGTCCAAGAACGCGAACCACTCGTCGCGGTCACCGCCTTCGGTCGTGTAGCGGCCGGCGGTGTCGAGGATGACCGCCTCGGAGGTCATCCACCACTCGCAGTTCCGGGTGCCGCCGACGCCCTGGACGCTCACGCCACCGCGGTTGCTCGAGAAGGGGAACTTCAGCCCCGAGTTGCGAAGCGCGGTGCTCTTGCCGACCCCGGGCGGACCGACGATCACGTACCAGGGCAAGGAGTACAGGGCGCTGGACGCCCCGCGTGCACCGAGCCGAGAGGACTTCAGCGAGTTGATCGCCCGGGTGAACTCCTCCTGCATCGAGCGGATGTCCGCCTCGAGGTCGGGACGAGCCGAACGCGCCTGCTCCTCGGCCTGAGCCTTGAGGGCCCGCTCGATCTCCTTGCTGGCACGGCGGCTCTTGGCGAACCGGATGCCCATGACCGTGCTGATGATCAGCGCGGTGATCGCCGTGACGACGCCGGCGAAGTAGTAGGGCAGCTCGAAGTAGACCACGACGCCCCAGGAGGCGGTGATCAGCAGGGTGACGAAGATGTACTTGAGCATCAGGGCTCCTCCCCGGCGGGCTGATCGGCCGAGGCGCGCTGAAGGAGCGCGCGCCCTCGGGAGTCGAGCGCATCGGTGTTGCCGTTGAGGTTGATGCGAAGCGCGATGATGAAGCAGACGGCGAAGAGCAGGGCGAACAGCCCGATCCACAGGACCAAGAAGTCCATGCCCCGCGACTGCAGGCTCTCTCGGCGAGGAAGGTGGCTGCGTGAGACCGGCTCGGGGTTGAGCAGGCGCCCGAGGGCCTCGCGGACCCGGCGTCGAATCATCTCGAGCTCCAGCTCTCCACCGCGGACCGCGTAGCGACCCTCGAAGCCGAAGTTCAGCACCATGTGATAAACGCTCAGCGCTTCGACCCGGCTTGGATCCTGGAGGATTCGGTTGAGCCGGTCGAACAGGCCATCTCCGGCCACGTTTTCACCGAAGTACCTCAGCTGGAGCGGCCGCTGGTGCCAGTAGTCCCGCAGGGGTCCGGGCTTGCGTTGCGCGACCTCGTCGGCGTACGCCACCAGGGCGTACATGATGTCGGCCAGATCGCTCTCCGCCATTCGCGTGGTCTTGCCACGCGCGATCGCCTCGTCGACATAGCCTTGGAGACGTTGGTAGACATGCTCAGGTCGGGCACCCGCGCCCTGACCGACGCTCCTCAACTGGATGAGGGCGTTGAAGCAGTCCTTGGTGACCTCGTTGACACGATTCACTGCCGAGGCCAAGAGTGTCCCACACCCTCCGCCCTCCCGAAAGGCCGGCGCGAGGCGCGACCCTGAAACCCGCCGCTCGCAGCCCGTGGTGAAACCCGGCGCGTCGTGTCCGGTTTCACCACTAGGAGCGGACGCCGGATTAGGGCACTCTTCGGGCAGTCTGGATGCGGGTTCACGTGTTCATCGAGAGCGCGGGCGAGTCGACGCGCGCCCCTGAGTTTTCGAAGCCCGAGGTGACGCTTGGTCGGCGCCCGTCGAATGATGTGGTGCTCGCCGACGCGGCCGCCTCCGGGTCCCACGCGCGTGTGTTCGTCACGGGCAGCGCGCTGACGATCCTCGACCTCGACTCCACCAACGGAACGTTCGTCAACCAGCGACGACTCCGCGGCCCGCACGTCCTGGGCCAGGACGACGTCGTCGAAATCGGCGACACCAAGCTCCGCTTCTCCTTGTCGGGCGTCGAGTCGACGTCGGTGGAGAGCGCGCCGCAGCCACCGCCGGGGAGCGCGCCGGGGCCGGAGGCGGACTGGCCCGCGCCCCCGCCGATGATGGACGGTTTCTCGGCTGCGGAACCAGGGGCATCCGAGAGCCCCGTCGCGCTCACCGCCGCAAAGGCCGAGACCCACGCCGCGGTCTTCCCCCGCCTGTCTGCGGCGCCGATGCCTCAACATCGGGAGGCGCCGCCGCAGCCGCCGCGGCCTCCCGCGTCGCGGCCGCCGAGCACGCCGGCGACCGCGGCGTCGTTCGAGTTTCACGACGCGGAGCCCGAGGTCCTCATCAATCGCGTGTTCGAAGCGGTCTGGCGCCGGGTCTCCGCGTCCGTGCTCGGCGGCGAAGCGGGCGCGCGCGCGCTGGTCGGAGCGACGCTGCAATCCGCCCTTCAGTCGGCCTCGGCCGTCCGCACCCTCGGAGACAGCCAGGGGCTGCACGCCCGGATGTTGGCCGAGATGGTCGAAGACGGTCCGGTCACCCAACTCCTCGAAGGGCAGCCCGACGAGGTGGTGCTGATCTCCGCCCAACGCGCTCGGGTGAGTCGAGGCGGTCATGTCTCCGAGGGCAAGAGTCCCTTCTCGTGCCCAAGCGCGCTCTTGGCCTGGGTCCGGCGCGCCACGGGGCAGACGCTGTCGCAATCGAACGTGATGGCGCGCGGTGTGTTCGGCCAGTACTCGGTGCACGCCGCCTACTCCCCGACGGGCAGCATCGTCTCCCTCCGCCGTCGCATCCCGGCCGGAAGCGCGACCATCGATGCCCTGGGCAGGGCTGGAATCGCGTCGGCGGGCATGTTGGCGCTGCTCTCCGCGTGCGTGGCATCGCGGATGAGCGTGCTGATCTGCTGCGGACCGGGAGCCCGAGCCACCCAAGTGATGGCTGCCCTTCTCGGTGGAGGTGGAGCCCACGAGCTGCAGCTCGGGTTCGTGAGTCCTGGGGCGGACATCGCGGCCTATCCCCCCGCGGCCGTCGTCCTCACGCGGGCGGGCCGAGGTGGGCACTCCCTGGAAGCCGCGCTCGGACTGGGTCCGGACCGCCTCGCGGTGGAAGACGTCGAGTGGAAGGAGGCCAGCGTCGTCGCAGGCATGGTCTCGCGATCGTTCAGCCAGATCATCAGCCTTCGCGCCGCGAACGCGACCCTCGGACTGCACGAGCTGCGCTCGATGCTCGCCCAGACGTCGGATCCCAGGGCAGCTGTCTCTCAAACGATGCGCGCGGTCTCGATCGCCGTCACCCTCCAGCACTTCTCGGACGGCATCGATCGGATCACGCAGATGTCGGAGCCGGTCGTCGACGAGGCCGGTCGACTGGGCGTCCAAGACGTCTTCACGCTGGTCCCTGGGAGTCGAACCTGGCAGTTCTCCGGGGTGCGTCCCCGCTGCTTCGAAGACATCGTGCAGCGCGGGTTCCCGCTCGACCCTTCGATCTTTGCGTGACGACCATGCGCTCCCCATCGAACCTCTTCCTCGGCTTCGTGCTGTGTGGCCTCGTCGCCGTCGTCTCTGGGTGCAAGGACGACCGACCCACCTGCGAACCCGACAGCGTCGAGTGGGGGGTCTCTCTCGTGGTCGGTGCGGGCATGCGCATCAACCCCAACGAAGATGGCGAGGCCCTGCCCACGGTGGTTCGCGTCTACCAGCTCCGGGGTGAACTCGCCGTCGAGGACATCGACGCCGAGGAGATGTGGGCCTCGGAGAAAGCCGGCGATCTGGGTGAGGCCTTCTTGTCCTTCGACGAGCTCACCATCGCCCCCGACGATCAGGACACGCGGTCGCTCCCGCTCGAGGCGGACGCGACGCACCTGCTGGCCGCTGGCCTCTTTCGCGAGTCGGTGGGGACGACCTGGTACACGCTCTACGAGATCCCGCGCCGGCACCCCGAGTCGGTGTGCGCTCGGGATCCGGTCGGGAAGAACATCCCTGACCCGTGTTTCTTCGTCTATCTCGATCGAAGCGAGGTCAGCGGGGGTGAGTCGCCTCCGGCAGGGTTCGAGCCGGACGGCGCCCAATGTGCCCCGCTGGGTCCGCCGCCCAAGCCCGAGGAAAAGAAGCGGCGGCGCTGGCGCGACCGGAAGAAGGCCCAGGAAGATCTCGACGACCCCCTGCGGTCCAAGGAGATCGAGGACAAGACGCCGAAGAAGCCCGAGGTGCCCCGCGCCCCCTCGAGGCCGTCGACGCCGGATGTTCCCGATGCTCCCTCCAAGTCCGACCTGCCCAGCGCGCCGAAGAAACCCGACGTGAGGCCCAATCGGTAGCGCATCCTTGCGGCTGGAGATCCGCCTTGAATAGGCCCGTTCGCATCACCGTTCGCTCCATCTCCTCGGGGCAGACGACCGACTACCAGTTCGTGAACTCCCCGATCCGGATCGGGCGCAATCGTCTCAACGACCTGGCGCTCTCGTACCCGTTCGTGTCCGGCTGGCACGCCGTGATTCGCTTCGACGACGACAAGGCGCGATTCTTCGACCTGGGCTCGACCAACGGGTCGCTGTACGAAGGGCGGCGGGTCGAGGTCGGGCAGTCGGTCCCGATCGAGCCCCAGGCCATCGTCGTCATGGGTGACCTCGAGCTGGTGATGTCGCGCGGGTCGAACACGCTCATCCCGACCTCGGGCGGGACGCTCCCGGGCACGCAGCCGGTCGCGCCGGACGGAAACAACCCGTGGATGCAGGCGCCCCACACCTCTGCCCACGCGGCGGCCGGGGAGATCGATCCCAACGCTGCGATCGATCCCGACGCGCGGCCGGCCCTCAACGCGCATCAGACCGCCCACGTACCAATGCGTCAGATTCACGACGCCCTCGCGGCGCTGCGACCACGACACGAGGCGGTCCGCGACGCTCGCATCCAGTTCGAGCAGGAGCTGCGCAGTCAGCTCGCGGCGCTGCCCAACTACGCGCGAGAGCAGGCAGAGGAGTTCATCCGTCGGGAGTTCGCACGGTCCGCGCCCGGCGAAGAGCCGCTGCACGCCTCGTCGTCGCGGACTCGACTCGACACGGGTCTGGGGTCGGTCAGCGAGCTGGCCGAGCAGCTGTTGCCCGAGGTGCCGCCTCCGATGTCCAACGTCGAGATGCAGCAGTTCCTGGCGCGCGTCCGCGACGTCTTGGAGATCTGCTCCAAGGGGTTGATCGAGCTGCAGCGCGGTCAGGAACAGTTCGGGCGAGAGATGGGGGTCAAGGCGATCAAGGAGTTCACGCCGCTTCACGTCGCGGGCACGGCCCATGAGATGCTCGGCCACCTGCTCGACTTCCGCCACAGCGGCCCCGAGCGCGCCGCCGAGCTCGCCGGGTTGTTCGCCGACACGATGATCCACCAGGTCGCGCTCCTCAACGGGGTGGCCGAGGGCGGGCGGGCCCTGCTCGCCCGCTTGGATCCCGACGAGATCGAGCGCGAGGTCAAGGGGTGGGGCAACCAAGCCTCCAAGAAATGGGAGCGGTTCGTTGCGCTGTACCGGGGCGTCGTCTCCGAGGACCGCGTCCTCACCGAGATGCTGTTCGGACCCGAGTTCGCGCGCGCGTACGCCGAAGTCGGTGGTGAGCAGGCCACGCCCGTCGAACCTCCGATGAGTCACCATGGACATGACGATGAGAGCCACTAGTCTTCCGCCGCGCCGCTGGGCCTCGATGGTCCTCGGCGCGCTCGCTCTGCTCGTCGCGTCGTCTTCGGGATGCAAGCCCAAGCGAACGCGCGTGCCGGCGCTGTGTTCGTTCGACGGGCTCAGCGACGAGGAACGCGAGGCCCAGGCGCTCTCTCCAATCATCTGGATGACCCTGACGTCTCCGACGGTCGACCGGCAGGCGATGGCTCGGACGGGGCCTCTTTCGAGCGCGTGCGGCCAGGTCCTGCAACCGACCTTCTCGGACGACTTCGCCTGTCCGGGGTTCGAGGAGACGTCCCAGCGCATCGAGCCGGACGCGATCGAAGAGTCCGACCTGATCATGAACTCGGCCGGGGAGGACCGAATGCTCCTGTGGGCCGCGACGGATGAGCTGACCTCGGGCGAAGCCGAAGGTGCCGCAGCGCTGGCCCTTTGGACCGAGAGCGCGGTCGAGGTTCACGCCGTCGGACGGCTGCGAGGCTACCGACAGGGCGCGCGGATGCGGCTGCACTCGATCGGCTCGACGCCGGTTCTCGTCCTGCAAGGGGATCGCTGCGACGCGAGTGGGCAGTGCACGCAGATCGGCCAGGTGGTCCCGATCCTCAACCGCCGGCTGGCCGAACTTCCGCTGTGGGAAGAGGGCGCAGGCTGTATCGGGCGGGCGCAGTTCGAGCTCGAGAAGCGAGAGGAGCGCGACCTCGGCAACGGCGTGGTGCGAAGGTTTGCGTTGACGCGAAACCTCGAGCTGACCGATGAGGGGATCTTCGTGACGGATCTGCTGACCATGGACGACCTCCGTCGCGACGGGGCCGGCACCGACGCGCAGCCGTATCGGAAGATCAACGCGCGACGACCCCTGCTCCTCGAAGCGGATCGGCTGGTCCTCGAGGACGAGGGCATGTGGGATCGGGCCCTGCGAGACCACGGGCAAGTGGATCCCGACGGGGCGAGCGGGCCACAGGACTAGCAGCCCACAGGGCGAGCAGCCCAGGGGCTGCTAGAAGCGCACGCGCTGCGTCTGGCCTGGGTGGTCGCCGCCGCGAAACTGGGCGTGGCGGGAGACCGCACTGCCGACGCATCGACCCAGGGACGTCACGTTGTGTGGCGACTGCACCTTCACGTTTTGCGCCCGTCCGCCGCTGACGTCGAAGTTGACGTTGAATGCGGTCCCTGCGATGGCCCCGTGGGCGCCTCCGCAGGCGCTGATCGCCTTCTTCGCCTTGGCAAATCCTCGGCTCACCTGCGCTGCGGTACCGCCGGTGTTGGACCGAGGCCTCGGCTTTCGGTCGGGGCGGCGCCGGGGCTCGGGGTCCGGGTCCGAATCGGAGTCTCGATCGGAGTCCGGGTCCGGGTCTGGGTCCGGGTAGGGCTCCGGCTCGGGATCTGCGACCGGAGTTCGGTCGGGCCGCGAGGGCTGGTCGAAGTCCGTGTCGGGGCGGCGGTCGGTGCTGCCGGCGGCCGGGGTCGGCTGGTCGTCCGCGCCCGAGTCCTCGATGGGGACGATCGGTGGCGGGGCGTCGGACTTCTCGCGGCCCAGAGGGATGGGCTTGGGCTGCCCCGCGACGACGGAGGGGTGCACTTCGTCACCGACGGGATCGACGTCGTTGAAGAAGACGGCCCACGCGGCCACCCCCACACCGATCAGCATGACGGCGGCGAGGACGACGGCGACCACCGCTCGGTTGCGCGAAGGCGCGTGCTGAGGGAGTCGCAGCGCGAACTCCTCGGTCGAGCTTCGCTCGCCCCCGTGGACGTGGTTGCCGGTGGGGGGATTGGGTGGCGCGCTCCAGTTGACCGGCGGCAGCGTCTGATGCTCGTGCGGTGACGAGGTCCGAGGGGGCGGTGCACCCTGACTGCTCGGCAAGATCGGAGCGTCTCGGCCATCGGCCTGGCCCCCAGCACCGATCGTCGAGAAGAAGACCGCGTCTCCCTTACGGATGTCGGGCGCAACTTCGGGAGCGGCCGGTGAGGGGTCGCCGGCCGGGTTGCCAAACACCGGCGCCGCATCCTGCATGGGCGGAGGCACGGGATCCGGGTAGCGTCCGGGCGCGTGGGCGGGCGCGTGGGCGGGCGCGTGGGCGGGCGCGTGGGCGGGCGCGTGGGCGGGCGCGTGGGCGGCGATGATGGTGCGCTTGCGCGCGGAGGGTCCCGGCGGCGCGACGACCACGGGCATGGTTCCCGCCGGCGTCACCGCGATCACGCGAGCGCCACCGCCGGCCGGTCCGCCCGGCATGCCGGCCTCGAGATCGGGCCGCGGCCGAATCATTGTGGCGTCGACGAAGTCGGGCGCAGGGGCGCCCGCCGGTGCCTGCCGAGCGAGGTTCCCCTGCTCGGCGTCCCAGATCATCGTGCTGTCGACGTCGTCGAAGGACTCCGGGATCACGGCCATCCCGAGTCCGGGGCTGCACCGCGTCGCGTCCTCCATGGACGCGGCGTTGATCGCCACCTCGAACTCGGACATGTCGGGGAACCGCTTGGTGGGATCCTTGTCGAGCGCCCGCATGACCAGCGCTTCGACGCCCTCGGGGATTTGCGCGCCGGGGGCGACCTCGCGGGGGCGGGGGATCGGGTCGTTGACGTGGCAGCGAACGACCTCCATGTAGTTGTCGCTCTCGAACGGCGCGCGGCCGGTGAGCAGCTCGTAGAGCACGACCCCGGTGGCGTAGATGTCGGAGCGCGCGTCGACGTCCTTGCCAGCCGCCTGCTCGGGGGACATGTAGCGGGCCGTCCCGAACACCGAGTTCGGCTTGGTTCGAGGGCGCTGCGTCGTCCCCGTGTTCTTGGCGATGCCGAAGTCGAGCAGCTTGACGAGCAGCGAGCCGTCGGGACTGCGGGTGAGGTAGATGTTGGCCGGCTTGAGGTCGCGATAGACGACCCCTTGCTCGTGCGTGGCCCGGAGCCCGCGAACCACCTGCAAGATGATCGCTTGCGCGGACGCCCAGGGCAGCGAGCCATGGCGGTGCAGCATGGCGGTAAGCTCCTCACCGACGAGGTGCTCCATCACGAAGTAGACGATGCCGTCGGGCGCGCGACCGAAGTCGGTCACGTCGACCACGTTGGGGTGGTTGATCGACGACGCCGCTTGCGCCTCGGCGAAGAAGCGCTCGACGTTGGCGGGGGTGACCGCGAGCTCCTCGCGCAAGATCTTGACCGCCACCCGGCGCCCGAGGGTGACGTGCTCGGCGAGGAACACGTGCCCCATTCCGCCCTCCCCGATCAGCTCGAGGATGCGGTAGCGCTCGCCGAGAATCTTGCCGGTCAGATCTTGCATGAACGCCCCGCGCGAGAGCAGGAGCCGCTTTGCGGACTGCGGGAGCCCCGCGGGCCCCGTGTGACCACTCCCTCCCTCACCGTGTAGAAGGATGTGGGACAATCCGCACGGGTGCAAATACGGCGTTCCGATCGCTCCTGCGAGTCCATCGACGGTGTGAGCGAAGCCGCACAACCCCGGGATGCGCGCCAGGCGCGGATCCTCAGTCGTTGCCGCTCTCGGGGTCGACCCGGTCGTCGACCCGATCGCGCGACGACTTCACGTACTCGAGGAAGACCGTCTTGGGGCGCTTCTTTCGCTTGCGCTCCAGCCGATACACCGCGTTCGCGTCGGAGAGGGCTCGCAGCTTTCCCAGCTTCATTTGGTGCCGCTTGATCACGCACGAGCGGTAGACGGTCGTCTCCTCCCCGTCCCACCGCGTCGGCAATTCGGCCAAGCGGTAGCGTCCGTCCTCGGTCTGCACGAAGGCGTACGCGCACTCGATTTCGCGACAGGTGCGGCTGAAGCTCACCCACAGCTGAGGCGCACCGTTTCGCAGATCTTCGGCGACGATCACACCCGACTTGTGGCGATTGATCGGTCGACGGAGCCGGTTCTTCTCCGACCGATCCTCGATCTCTCTCCCGATGCGCCGAGCTTCGAGCTCCTGGCGCTCGTACACGGGAATCGTCCGGTTGCTGACGTACACCCGAAGCTCCTGGATCGCGTCTCTCTCCCGAACGTCGTGCAGCACGCCGTCCCCCAGCGCGTGGCGAGCCGTGCATCCTGGCAGGATGCAGGCGCAAAGGAGGACGAACGTGAGGAAGCCTCTCACCGAACCCGGAGGTTTGCGGAAAACCGGACTGTGGTCAACCGCACGGGTTTCACCCCGGGCTGCTAGACTTCCGACCGTCGCCCCATGATCTGCGTCGTGATCGCATCGCTCGAGACCGGTAGGGGTCGCGTCGAGCGGGTGCAGGGGGTGGTCTCCGTTGGACGAGATCCCCGCTGCAACGTCGTGCTGGAGGGCCGAGGTGTCTCGGGATCGCATTGCCGCCTCAGCCCGATGCCCGAGCTCCCTGGAGCCTACTTGCTCGAGGACTTGGCGAGTACGTACGGGACCTTCGTGAACAGCGCCAGGGTGGGGCGCCCGGTCGTCGTCTCCACCCGGGATGTCATCTCGGTCGGGAGTCACTCCTTGATGCTGGCCGAGCCCGGGCAGGAGCAGGCCGCGATCGCGCATCTGTCGAGCGCCTCTGCCCCGGCGGCGCCCAACGAGCCGCCTCCGCCCGTCCCGACGCCGACCGTCCCCCAGCTGGCGGCGTTCGATGCCCGGGCGCCGTGGATGCAGCAGTTCGAGTACTTCGATGCGCTGGCGCGCGCATGGCAGGACGCGGGGCGCTCCAAGACCAAGCTGCTCCGCGGCCCCGCGGTCGCGGTCGCAGAGCAGTGGCTGGCCGCCGGTGCTCAGCAGAGCCCGACACCAAGCGCGTTGCACCGGGACTTCATCGAGCTGAGCCGCAACCGACGCTCCTCTCGCGTCCAGCTGATCGTGGTCGGGGTGATCTTCGCAGCGCTGGCGGTCGCGGCTGCGATCGCGGCGTTCATCTTCCGCGAGCAGCTCGACGACGTCTTCGACACCCCGCAGATCGTCGCGATCGCACAGGGGCCTCAGAGCCCCGACGTCGAAGCACCTGGGGCCCCGTCGATCGACCTCGACGCGATGGTCGCTGCCGTGGAGAAGGAAGAGGACGCGTCTGAGCGGCTGCTCCTCGAGAGCGCCGTCGCCGAGGTCGCGCGCGCGCAGGGCAAGCCGCTGTTGTCCGACGCCGCCTGGGGCCTGCAGACATCCACGCACGCCGGGTTGGCGGAGCGGCGCGAGACCGTGCTTCGCGACCACGGGGCCGCGATCACGGACGTCGAGTTCGCGCCCGACGGCGTCGTGTTCGCCAGCGCGAGCGAGGACGGCAGCGCCCGGCTGTGGGACTTCTCGACGCCTGCACCGACGCGCGGGGTGGCGCTGCGCGGTCACGTCGGGGCGGTGTTCTCGGTCGCCTTCTCGCCTCGCGGCGACCTCCTTGCGACCGGCGGTGACGATGGCAAGGTCTTCCTGTGGCGCGTGGGTGCCAAGGACCCGGTGTCTTCGAGCACGTCGTTGACCAAGCACGACAGCGCCGTGCGCAAGATGATCTGGCATCCCAGCGGCCGCTGGCTGATCACCGGCTCGGACAACGGCGCGCTCGCGGTGTGGAACGTGGAGACCCGAGAGCTCGCGTCGTTCGCCGGCGCTGCGCACGATGGGCCGGTCACGGCGTTCGCGTTCGAGGCGGGCGAGTCGCCGACGCTGTGGTCGGGGGGGACGACCGTCTCGCGCGGAACTGGGCGCTGGGAGACGATGGAAAGCTTGCGCTACAGCGAACGCTCGATGATCACGTCGGCGGCGTGACGTCGGTCGCGGTCTCCGAGGATGGCCGCTCGCTCGCCACCGGGACGACCGAGGGGGAGCTGTTCCTGTGGCGGCGATCGAGCCCGAAGCGAGGCCGCTCCAAGGGCAAGGCCAAGGGCGGCGGCCTGGGGGAGGCGCTTCCGCTTCCAGGGCATACGGGCTCGGTCGCCCGCGTCGCCTTCACGCCCGATCAGCGCTGGTTGATCTCCGCTGCGGGCAGCGAGCTGCGCATGTGGGATCTGCAGGCCAAGGACCCGAGCATCTCGAGCATCGTCCTGCCGGGCCACACCGGCGACATCGCCGCCTTGGAGTTCGCCGCCGGCGGGCGCGCCGTCACCGGGGCGAGCGACAACGCCGTGCGGGTGTGGGATCTCGAGAAGTCGCTGCGTGCGATCGACTCGGAGGTCCTCGATGGCCATCAGGCGCCCGTCCGCGTGCTCGACGTGTCTGCGGACGGCCTTCGGATCGTGTCGGGATCCGATGACTCGACCGTGCGGGTCTGGGACGCGCTGGGCCGCTCGGCAGGTCGCAGCGCCACACTGCTGCGGGTGGGCCCATCCGCGGTGCAGGACTTCGCGGTCGCCGAGACGGGGCGCGTGCTGGGCGTGTCGACCGAGCGCGCGACCCTGTGGAGTCTCTCGGATCGGGCGCGCTGGCGCGCGGGCGTCAGCCTCGATGGCGTCCCTGGGCAGCACAGCTCGGCAGCGATGGACGCCGCGGGAGCCCGGGTCGCCATCGGGACGGAGTCGGGCCGCATCTTCGCGTGGACGGTCGATGCCCCCGATGCCTCGCCGGTGGTCCTCGAGGGGCACGCCGGGCCCATCAACGCGCTCGCGTTCCTCGAGGACGGCCGCCTCGTCTCGGGAAGCAGCGATGCGTCGGTGCGGGTCTGGGACCTGGCGGATCCGCAGTCCGCGTCCGTCTGGAGCGGGCACACCGACGAGGTCCACCAGCTGTTGGCCGTCGGGGGCTACGTGTTCGCCGCAGCGCTCGATGGCAGCATCGTGCGCTGGACGATCGCCGACGGCGCGTCGACGCCCCTGCAGGGGCACCAAGGAGAGGTCCTGCAGATTCGAGCGGCTCCCGATGGTTCGCGTATCGTCTCGGTCGGCGCGGACCGACGGGTGCGGGTCTGGAACGTCGAGTCACCCAGCGATCCGTTGGTCTTGCGAGGTCATGACGAGCCCGTGCACGCCGCTGCGCTGGGGCGCAACGGCGTCCTCGCCACCGGCGGGGAAGATCGGCGCATCTTCTTGTGGGACCTGAGCGCCGAGCATCCCGACGAGGCACCGCGGGTGTTGGTCGGGCACGAGCAGTCGGTCACCGCGCTCGCGTTCACGCGCGATCCGGAGGTGCTCGCCAGCAGCAGCAACGATCAGAGCGTTCGCTTGTGGCGGCTGGACACGGACCGCCAGCTGGTGCTTCGCGGGCACGATCAGGTGGTCTCTGGGCTGGCCGTGAGCAGCGATGGCGTGCACCTGGTCTCCGCCGGCTACGACGGGACGCTGCGGATCTGGCCGCTCGCGCACACCAGCTTCACGCGCTTGGTCTGCGAGGCGGTCGGGGAGTCGCTCCCGCCAGGCCGAGCTGCGGAGGCCCTCGGCGTGCCCGTGGCCGATCCGTGCAGCCCTACTGGTCGTCGCTGACGCCGGCGACGGAGCGGTTGCGGCAGTCGATGTCGGCCGGCGCGCAACGGAAGCGCACGTGGATGTGCCCGATGTGCCCGGCCGAGTGAGCCACCTCGACACCCACGCCCTTCCCCCGGGGCCACTGGATGTGTGAGAGCTCCTCGTCGGTCGCGCCCATCTCCTTGGCGGCCTTGTAGAGGTTCTCTTGCAGAGAGTACTCGAGGAAGATGTTGACGATCTCTCCGGTGTCCAGGAGCGCGCGGACCAGACCCCACGTGGCGTGCCAGTCGATCTCGTTGGGCCGAGGTTTCCGCTCCTTCTGGCCCTTCCCGTCGCCGAGATACTTCTTCTTGTAGACGCCCTTGAGCGTGGGCATCCAGATGTCGATGTCCCGACCGGCTTGGTGAGACTTGTGCGGATGGAACTTGCCGCCGTTCTTCTTCGAGATGTCCGCCAGGACCAGCTCGTGGTCGAAGGCGAGGTCTTGCCTGAAGCGCGCCACGGCCGAGACCAGGGTCTCGATCATGTGACTGGAGCCCCACATGATGTTGGGGTAGCGCCGGATGTACAGCGGGCTGTCGGGCACCTGGACGCCGTTTTGAAGCTTGCCCTGGTTGGGGGCGCCGATCGAGAGCGCACCTTCGCGGATCTCGATCTTCGGCAGGTCGAGCAGCGCGGAGCGGCGACCGTAGGGTTTGGGGTTGATCCACACCTCGATGCGCTGGTCTTCGTGCAGCGCCTCGACCCCGGGGTTGTAGGCGCGAAGTTTGTCGACGTCGACGTCGAAGCGTTCGCTCAGCGACTTCCAGTCATAGTCCCGGTCCAGCTCGAACTCGATGAGCTGTTGGGGCAGGGGTGTCTTGGCAGCGTGAACCCGCAGGACCTGCCCGGGTTTGAAATCGGGGGTTTCGGGGTTGAGCCCGTTCCAGCGGGCGAGGTTGGAGACGCTCACCTCGTAGCGGCGCGCGATGTCCTCGAGGGACTCGGCGGGAATGACCGCGTGCTCCACCCACGTTCGAGGGGTCGGGTCCTCGCGCGTGGGTGGCTGCAGCGAGGGAGCCGGCTCGAGTCCGGTGTCGTCTTCGGCCTGGGCGACCGCGTCGTGGTGGCTCGAACCGTCGGCGTCCCACGGCCGCCACAGCCACGCGCCCGCGCCGAGGGCCGCGAGCAGGGCCAGCGATGCGCCGACGATCGCGAGCCGCCCCAGCGAGCGTCGCCGGGCGCTCGCGCGGACGAAGGCGCGAACGAGCGGATCGGACGGTCCCGCTCGCACGTGGGTTCGCGCTTCGTCGAGGAGCCGCCCTCGGAGCAGATCTCCGCGAGGCCGGCGCGCCATGTCCCATCGACGCGCCCAGTCCAGCAGGCGCTGGGCGTAGCGGTCGTCCTCGGAACCGGAGGGCTGCCTGAGCACCGGCCCCATCGGCGCGACCACGTCGATGGAGCGCCCGGTCTCCGCAGCCAGGCTGATCAGCTCGAGCAGGAACGGGCCGACGTAGATGCGGTCGCCCTCGCCGAGCTCCCTGGGCTCGCTGAGGAACTCGTTGTTGATGAAGGTCCCGTTGGGCGTGCCTCGATCTTTGACGACGATGGCGTGGGACTGGGTCTCGATCAGGCAGTGCTGCCGAGAGACCCCGGGATCGTCCAGCACCAGCTCGTTGTCCGGGTCGCGGCCGACGTTCATCCGACCGGGCGGGATCTGGACGGTCCAGGCGTGTCCGTCCTTTCGCGTGACTCGAAGAACTCGCATCGGGCGACGGTGACCAGGCTAGCAGAAGGGCTCGTTTGCGGCGGCGGCGCGAGCCTTCCCCGGGCGATGACCGCGCGGACTGATTGGAACAGGCGCGTCAAACGTGCCCACAGGGCCCGACGACGCACCCATGTTGACGACTTCAGCGCAGTGTGAAACCACGGGGTGCCATTCGGTCCGCATGAGCGAGCACTCGCGCCAGGAGCGACGTTTCGACCTCGAAGCCGAGAAGCGTCAGCGTCGCAACTTCCTCTTGATGGTCGTTGGACTGGCGGTCATCGCCATGCTGGGCGGGATCGTGTTCGCGTGGTGGCTCTGGGAGCCCGCCGAAGAACAGGCTCCGCCCCCCATCCAGGCCCGCGAGGAGGCGAAGCCGGCCGTCGGAAACTTCCAGCCCTTCGAGGAGGCCGAGCCGGTGGAGGCGCCGGACAAACCCTCCGGGCTCAAGCGCCAGCTCGAGAACAACGACATCGATCGCGGCTTGGGCAAGATTCGAGCGGGACTGAACAAGTGCGCGGCCAAACACGGCGCGATCGATGGCACCCGGGTCACCGTGGACTTCAGCGTTGCCGCGAGCGGACGGGTGACCGAGGCCTACGCCCGGCCACCCCACACCGGCAACCCGCTGGGCGTGTGCGTCGCCGGGGTCATCCGGGACCAGGCCAGGTTTCGCCGCACGCGTGAAGGGCTCGGTGACGTCCGCCGCACCCTCACGCTGCGCCGAACGTCCCTGTAGACTCTGTAGGCTCAGGACACTAGCGTCCCGGGCGGACACCCTTTTGGGGCGCCGAGGTGACCTCGATGTCGACGTCCTCGCGCTTCTTGATCTCCAGCGCGACCGAAGCGGCGTGGCCACGGGTGGTGAAGTAGACTCCCGTCGCGTCCGTCTTGGAGTAGATCTTGGTGCGCTCCATCCGTTTGCGCGGGGAGATCCGTCGGCGGTAGACGCTGGGCTCGCTGTAGCCGGTCATGGGCGGGACGCGGAAGAGGCGGAAGAGCCCATCGGAGTTGTGCACGAAGCCGTAGGCGCACTCGACCTCGACGCACCGCTCGTCGAACGTGACCCACAGCACCGGCGCCCCGTCGATCTCGTCCCGCTCGATCACGGCGCCGGGGAGCTTGCGGCGCACGGGGATCTCGATTCGCTTGCCCCGAAACCCCGCCTCCACCGTGCCGGCGGAGCCGCTCACACCCGTGGCCTGGCCCATCGAGCGGCTGTACACGGCGATGAAGGTCTGGTTGGGGTAGACGCGGAGCTTCTTGAGCTCGGGGTCGGAGGTGCCGATCTCGTACAGGACGGTGCGGGTGACGTACTCCCGCGACACGCACCCGCTCATCCATGCGAGCGACGAGGCGAGGACGATGGAGAAAAAGGATTTGGGGGTCGGCATGGGCGACGGCCGCGGAAGCTTAGAATTGACGCGGCGAGACTGCGAGGGGACCATGCTGCCATGACGTCTTTGCCCCGCATCGTTTCGGTGCTTCTGGGGATCATTCTCGCCACGCCGGTCGCGACTCCGAGCGTCGTGCGTGCCGCGCCCACGGAGATGCCCGGTGAGGAGGCTTCGGAGGCCAAGCGGCTCAATGCCGAGGCGCAGCAGAAGTTTGCCGACGGCCAGTACGCCGACGCGGCGCGGACCTACGCCCGTATCCTCGAGGTGCTGCCGGAGAACCGCGTCAACCGTGAGGAGCGGGACAACACCCTCCTGATCACCTTGGAGGTGTATCGGGAGGCCTTTCGGCAGGCCCGGACGTCCGACAAGGAGGGGCTTCGAAAGGCCGCTGAGCTGCTGTGCACTGCAAAAGGCCACTACGAGGGCTACGCAGACCGCTACCAGCAGGTCTACGGCGGCGGCGCGGAGCCCAGCCAGGCCGCCTTGGAGTCTCGTGCCGAGCTCGGCACGCTCATCGCGGACGCCGAGTCGGAGCTCGGGTCCAGCCCGTGTGGCCCGCCTCCGCCCGAGGTGGCCAAACCCGACGACCAACCGCCGCCTCCGCCGCCGCCTCCCGGACCGGAGCCGCCGCGAGGCCCCTCGGGGGTCGGCTTGATCGTCGCGGGAGCGTCGGTGATGGCCGCCGGCCTCGGGGCGACCTCCATGATCATCGTCGGGGGCGTCAACCGGAAGAAGGCGGTCAAGGTTCGCGATGACGAGGAGAGCTCGGATGCCGAGGTGAGGGTCGCCAAGGACAACGTGAGGCGGGCGAATGCGCTGATCATCGCCGGGTCCGTCGTGACCGGCGTGCTGCTCGCCGGCGGCGCGACCATGTTGGGCCTCGGGATTCGGCGCCGGTTGCGCTACCTCGCCTTCAGCCCCCAGCTCGACCGTGGATACGTGGGTCTCGGGGTCCAGGGCCGATTCTAGAATCGCCTCGGTCGCCCCACCGTCCGTCAGCCCAGGGCGCGACGACATGAAGGAGCGGGGTCGTGAGGCACCGCGTGAAGAGCGCTGGCTGGCGCTGCCCGTCTCGGGTCCGTATTCCAAGAAAGCACATGAGGCGACATGTCAGGTAAGCGACTGCTGGTGGTGGGCGACATGGTGTGGGGCATGGCGGACGTCTCGACGCCCTACGTAGGCCAGCTGGTCGACAAGGCGGGCGCTTCGTCCCCTCAGACCCAGGCCATGGAGTCTGCCTCCGCGGCGAGCGCCTCCGACCGTAGCGACGGCGGGGCCACGTCGAAGCAGGGGGGCTGCACGATGACCATCAACGGGGTCCCCGTGGGGCATGCGCAGTGCGTGTCCGTCGCGACCCCGCCGCTGCCCGAAGCCCGTCCGCTCGGGATGGTCGCGGGGATCACGCTCAACGGCAAGCCGCTGTTGGTCGAGGCGGGGCCCTTCATCGCGAGCCCATCGGGTTCGCTCGCCTCGCTGTGCACGACCCAACAGCTGGTGTTCTGCAGCAAGACCGTCACCACCGCCGAAGGCGAGACGCTGGAGGAGGCAGGGCTGGCGGGCCAGAGCGGACCCGGGGCGGCGAGGGGCTCCTTCCAGACGCCCAGCGGCGAGCACATCATGGCCTCGCGTACGTCGACGGCCCGGCTCGCCGATCTGCTTCCACCCGAGTACGCCCACCTGGTCGGCGACCCGGTCGACGTCGCGACCGGTGCGGTCGTCACGTGGGAGGTCGACGACGCCTGCCCAGCCTACGATCTTGCGTTCGAGCGGCGCTACGTCTCGCAGCACGCCGACCGCGAGGGCGCGCTGGGCTGGGGCTGGAGTCACACGTTCGAGCAGTCGATCTGGCTCGAGGTCGGGCGCGTCGTGCTCGACGATGCGGGTCGACAGATCGAGTTCGACTGCTGCGACCTTCCCGGGCGCGTGGCGCGGGCCGGAGACGTCCTGCGCGATCTCACCGGGCGGCTGGAGCTCGTCTGCCACGGGCGCAACGCGTGGGAGCTCCGCGACGGCGAGCTCACGCGCCACTTCTTGCCGATGCCCGGTGCGTCCGGCCGCGACCGCGACCGGGGGTTCTCCCAGCTGGGCACCATCGTTCGGCCCGGTCTGCCCCTGGTCGAGCTGCACTACGACGACCGCGCCCGGCTCTCATCGATCCGTGCCGACGGCAAGGCGGTGTTCTCACTTCGCTACGACCGCGACGACCGGCTCGAGTCGATCAACGACCGCGTGATGCGCTACACCTACTCGGCGGCGGGCGACCTGATCGAGGCGCATCGACTCGACGGCGGCGCGCGCAAGTACACGTACGTCTCGCACCTGCTGGTGTCCGAGAGCAACCGCCGCGGCGGTTCGTTCTACTACGGCTACGACGGCCACGACGCGGCCGCGAAGTGCGTGCGGACGTGGGGCGATGGCGGCCGGCTTCATCGCGTGTTGTCCTACGAGTCGGGCGCCACGTTGGTCACCGACAGCCTCGGCGAGCGCACGATGTACACCGTGTCGCCGATCGGGCTCGTGCTGGGCGTTCGCGATCCGCTCGGCGCGTCCACGAGGTACACCTACGACCCTCAGCTCCGACTCGTCCGGGTTACCGGCCCGGACAAGAGCAGCGCGCGGGACCTCTACGACGACGATGGCCGGCTGGTGAAGCACGTCGACCCCGACGGTGCGACCTGGCGCATGGAGTACGATGCGCAGGGGCGGCTGCTGGTGGGTGTCGACGCGGTGGGGGGCCACTGGGCGTTTGGCTACGACATCGACGGCAACCTCAGCCGGGTCGAGGATCCCGATCACCACGTGTTTCGGCTGGAGTACACCCAGGGCCGGCTGAGCAAGGTCGTCGACCCGCTCGGCCGCGTCATCGAGGTGGAGGTGGGCATCGCCGACGAGCTGCTCGCCCTGCGGGCGCCCTGGCAGCCCGGCGTGCGCTTCGAGTACGACACCTTCGGTCGCCTCACGGGGTGCACGACCGAGTCGGGCGAAGAAGCGCGCTGGTACTACGACGCCTCGGGGCAGCTGGTCAGCGCGATGCGGGACGACCAGATCGTGCACTGGAGGCGTGACGCGGAGGGGAGCGTCGTCCAGCAGCAGCGCGGTGACTCCCTGCAGACCTACCAGCGCGACGCGTTCGGACGCCTGCTCCGAGTGAGCGGGGATGACCACGAGGTCGTCTATCGCTTCGATACCGAAGATCGCTGCGTCGAGGCGGTCTGCACGGACGGTCCGCGTCTGGAGTTCGTTCGGGATGCCTGCGGTCGCGTGACCCGATACGTCGTCAACCGCACCGTCGTCACCGACGTGCGCCGCGACGTCCCCGGCGGGACGATCGGGGCGCTCGCGTGCGAGGGGCGCATCGTCGAGATGACGTGGGATCCTCGAGGTCGCCTGCTCTCGTGTTCCGACGCCGATGGGACGAGGGCCTACGGCTATCGGGAGGATGGCCTGCTGACCTCGTTCTCCACCCCCGCGCTGGAGGGATCGCTGCAGCGCAACGCTGTGGGCGTGGTGCTCGAGCAGTCGGTGGGCGCGCACAAGGTCTCCAGCCCGGACGTGGACCACCGCGGTGATCGCTACGGCCTCGACGTGCACGAGGGCATCTCCATCTTCTACCTGTGGTCATCGCTGGGCACCCTGGAGCGGATCGGGGTCGTCGGCGAGTGCCCATTCGAGATCGACCTGGAGACCTCGGTCGACGGCGCTCGTGGCGTTGCGCGGCACGGCGAGGCGAGGGCCGAGTACCCCACCGACATCGTCGCGTCGGGGCGCGCCGACCAGGTGGTTCCCGCCGGCACGGCCGTCGACGCGTTGTTCCGGCCCTGGCAGAGCACCAGCGGCGCGGCGCTGATCTGGGACGAGGACCGCCTCCTGTGCGAGGGCGATGCCGTGCACGTCTTCGTGCTCCCCGCAAACCGGCGCCTCGCGACCGCGCACGCCCAGACGGTCGTGTTCGACGGGGCCGCCGAGGCGTCCGTCTCCGCGGCCCAGATCGACCGCGTCGTCACGGCGTGCTGCCTCGAGGCGGGCGAGCTGGACGCAGCGCCGCTCCAGCTCACGCCCTCGGTGTTCCTGCGTCGGTCGTTCGAGCGTCGAGTCTGGAACCCGCGGCCGCGGCCGCGTCCGGGCACCGTCGCGTGGAATCCCGACGACTGGATGCCGCCCGCGATCGACCCCGACGTCGGCGAGACGCGACTGTGCCGCGATGCGCTCATGCGCTGGCTCAGCCCGTTCCCCCGGCGTCCGCTGGGTGTCGGCTGAGCCTCAGAAGGTCTCGGCCAACCGATCGATCTCCCGGGCTTGGGAGTAGCGGCGGTGCCGGGTCAGCAGGGCCGAGAGGCGCTTGGCGATGGCCTTGATCGGGGTGCCACGAAGCTGGCTGCGCTCGAGGGTCTCGGCATAGGCGACGGCGTCGGCCCACAGCCCGATGCACTCCACGTCGAGCCCGGTCGCCAGCGCGATTTCGCCCGCGTTGCGGTAAGCCTCGAACGCGATGGCCGGGGCATTCGCGACGCCCTTGCCGGTCTCGATCCCGCGCCGATAGGCGCGCAGGGCCGCGATGTCGTCGTCGTCCGCTTCATGGGCCTGGCCGCAGGCGAGCTGAGCCCGCCCCGCGTGGACGTAGGCCTGGTGCTCGAACGCCGTGTCGCTTGCTCTGTCGAACGTCTGGGCCGCGAGCCGAGGCTGCTCGAGCTGCATGAGATAGCCGCCGAGCATCATCTCCATCTCGACCGCGCGCACGTGCTCGCCGGCCTCGATGCACAGCTCCCGAGCGTGGGTCTGGGTCCGTAGAGCCTCAGGGCCCTTCCCCTGCTGCATCGCGGTCGCGGCCCGACGAATCACGAGGCTGAGAACCTGCTCGTCCAGCTCGGGCGTCGTGGGGGCGTCGGGCGACGCGGGCCCGCCGACCTCGGGTTCGAGCGGCTCCTGGCCGGCCAGGGCCGGTTGGGGGGCGGGCCGATCAGTAGCGGAGATCGCGCGGCGGGGTCGGGGGGGCGGTTTCGTGGTGGGCCAAGCCCCACGAAAGCCCGGACCGAGGGTCTCCTCGGTCGCCAGGGCCTCTGCGGCGTGGGGAGGTGCACGGTCCGCGGCCGGCTCCACGGCAAAGAACCATGCGTCGTCCTCCCCCAGCTTCCGGGACCAGGCCTCCAGCTTGGCCGAAGGCGCCGCCATCACGACGAAGCGCACCGCGTCGAGCTCAGCGCTGCGCACCATCGTTGCGAGCTGCTCGAGCAGGGCGGGATCGACTGGACCCCGCAGGTCGAGGCTGACCAGGACGCCCTGGGCCGGCGCCTCGATGGCTGCGGCGAGGTCGGCGAGCAGGACGGAGGCGTTGGCGGCCGGCTGTTTGCCCGACGGAAGGGCGGGCATGGCGCCGACGGGCGCCCCCGCGGCCCGTAGCTCGGTGTGCCGGTCCTGCAACCCCCGAGCGGCATCCTTCCACGCTTCTTCAGCGCTCTGGCAGTTGGTAAGCTGGAGCGCAAACAGCGGCGCACGATTGTCGGCGTGATGCTCGAACCCCGTGATCAGCGCAGTGACATTTCCCCGGTCTTCGGGGGCCGTCTCGATGCCGAGCGCTCGGGTTTGCCGGATCCGGAAGAAGCCCCGCAGAAGGTCCGCCAGGGGGGTGAATCGGCGACTCTGAGAGGGACCACGCATGCCTGGCTCAAAAAAAATTCAAGCCGGTGAATACCCGACCTCGTACACCGTTACAACATGTAACCAAGGGTGCTGAAAGCGGAGTCGATGGACGCCTGGACTGTATCCAGCCCCAGGTGAGACTCTTCCCAGGCCCCATCCCCCGAGGAGAGGAAGGAACACGATGAACATTTCCCAATGGGTCTGCCACCTACACCTTGCCAACGTAAGCCCCGCGAGTGACTACTCCGGCAAGGGCGTCTGGACGGCAACACAACCCCTGCCGTACGAGTCCAACCAGGCCAACGAGCACTTCGCCTACAACGGTCTCACGATCAACAAGCCCGAGTCGCTCGGCAACTTGCGCTCTGGTCTCGTCGACATTCAAGGTCAGCAGTACAAGGCTGCGACCGCGAGCTTCCAGGCCGCAGAATACGACGAGCAGGAGACGTTTGCGGACATGCTCTCCACCTTCCAAGCCAAGGACTGCATCCTGCTGGTGCACGGCTGGGGCCCGGATTCGCTGGGTGTCGCGACCAACGGAGAGACCCGCGTCTACTGGTGCAAGGTCCTCAACGCAGCGCACATCGAGTTCGCCGTGTTTGCCGCTGGCATGATCAAGATGGGCGAAAAGGGCGCCGTCCACACCCAGACGTTCCACGACTACAAGCTCGGCAGCTCCAAAGGCGTCGAGACGCCCGCTGGACGTTGCACCTCGATCAAGAGCGACGGACTCTGGCCCCAAGAGCTGTTCGCCGCCTCCCCCGAGGAAGTCAACACCTCTCCCCTCAAGCTCGGCTAGTCGACACCGCACGGTGTTCCAAGCCTCTCTCCACACGCATGGCCGGGCCCGGTGACGACTTCCCGTCGGACGATGGCTACCCATACGCCAGGAGAGGGGTCTTGTTTCGGCTTTCGGCGTCCCGAAGGCCGGAGCAGAAGGTCGACGAAGTCGACTCCATCGTCCACAACCTTCGCGCGTTGCTCAACAGCGACCGCGGAATCGCCCCCAGCAACCCCGCGTTTGGGCTCTCCCTGCATCTGTCACTGACCGAGTGGGAGTCGAGCCGGCCCAAGGTGCTGGCGAGCATCGCAGAGCTGATTCGGCAGTTCGAGCCCCGACTGACCAACGTCGAGGTGAAGGAGCTGGGAACCGCAGGACCGCAGCGGTTCAGCGTGCTCATCTCGGCCACCTTGCAAGATGGCCGTGCCTTCAAGGCGCGCTCCGATATGGCGGCGTTCGGTGGCGCAGACGTTCAGCAAGTGCTGACCGAAATCTAGAGACATCCACCTGGACAGGACGGGTAGACTCACTTCCCCAGGCCTGCCGGTCCAACGTGACCTGTCAGGGAGAGAGCGAGCGTGAAAGCACGATACTACGAAGCGGAGCTCGCCTACCTTCGTGAACAGGGTCGAGCGCTCGCCGAGAAACACCCGCGAACCGCGGGACTGCTCGCCGAGCGAAGCGATGACCCCGACGTCGAGCGCCTGCTCGAGGGGTTTGCCTTTCTCGCTGCGGCCGTGCGCGAGCGCATCGACGACGCCGTCCCCGAGCTCGCTCAGAGCTACGCTGGCGTGCTGCTTCCGGCGATGACGCGATTCGTGCCGCCCACGTCGGTGATCGAATATCGCCCCGAAGTGCAGGGGCTCCGGGTCCCCGAGTTCGTGCCGCGCGGCACCCAAGTCTCCGGCGCCGGGGCCTCTGGGGTCGCATCCACCTTTCACACGACGTCACCGGTCTTGCTGCTGCCGCTGACGCTCGAAGATGTCACCCAGCGGCGCCCCGTCGAGGGGAAGGACGAGCTCATCCTCTCCTTCCGCGGCGGCGAACAGCAGGACGCCGAAGTCGGGGCTCACCCGATTCGCCTGTTCTTTCAGGGGGAACCGCAGCAGTGGACCGGACTTCGGACCTGGTTCTTGCGCCACTGCGACGACCTCTCGGTCTGGGTCGATGGCCAGCTCAGGGGGCGACTGCCCGCCTCGTCGATTCGCGGCATCGGCCACGCGGACGAGGACACGCTGATGCCCTCCCAGCCGCTCGAACACGACGCGTTCACGCGGATGGCCGAGTTCTTCTCGTGCCCGGCCAAGTTCGCCTTCGTCGAGCTGCCTCCGCTGGGCGAGCACGCGCGCGGAGAGTTTCAGGTTCGATGCCGATTCTCTGGCGCCCCAAAGCTGCCCAAGGCCGTCACGACGGGGGACATCCGACTGCACTGCACCCCCGTGATCAACTTGTTCGAGAGTGACCTCGAGCCGGTGCGGGTGGATCCCTTCAACCCCTGGCAGATCCTCCACGTCGCGCGCCACCGAGGGGCGCACTCCGAGGTCTGGAGCGTGACCGAGGCGATCGGCCTGGGTCCCGAGGTCCGTCAGACCTTCATCGACTTCGCGGCCGCGGGCGCGGGTGAAGCGCGCGTTTCGAGCTACTTCGTCACCCGCCGAGAGGCGGCGCCCAATGGAGCGGGAACGCATCGGTTCATCGCCTTGGTGTCCGCGCTCGACCGCAAGCCGCCGCTGGGCGTGGAGGTCCTCTCGTTGCGCGGGATGTGCAGCAACCGGGCCCTCGCCTGCGAGCTGGGGATCGGCCAGCTGTGTGATCCGGTGCGTGGCGCCGGCTCGTCGGTGCCCTTCTCCAACATCAAGCCGGTCTCTCCCCCGCTGTACCCGCACGACAACGCCGAGCTGCTGTGGCGCCTGGGGGCCCATCTCTCGCTGTCTCGCAAGGATCTGCTCGACGCGGAGTCGCTGCGGTCCCTGCTGCGAATGTACAACTTCGCGGTCGGATACAACCCCTCCTTGGACCGCATCAACTCTCGCTGGATCGAATCGATCCGAGAGGTTCGCGTCCAAACCTGCGTGCGACTGATCGTCGGGGCGCCGGTGACCGGTACGCGAACGACGGTCGTGGTCGACGCCAAGAGCTTCGCCCTGGTGGGCGAGGCCCAGGTGTTCGGCGAGATGCTCGACGACATGTTTGCCCGACGCGTCGGGCTCAACTCCTTCAACGTGATGGCCCTGGAGGTTGCTCCTTCAGGCGCGAGGTACACATGGAAGCCCCGGAGCGCGACGAAGCAGCTGCGCTAGCGATGCTCGAGCGCCTCGCGGGCCCGCAACGATGCCGAGCGGGCTTCTTTCCCGCGGTGCGTCTGCTGGAGCGCTTGGTCGTCGGCGCGGTGCGGATTGGCGGCGAGGGCCCGTACAGCCGCGAGGTCATCCGCTTCACGCACGAGCAGTCCCTGATGTCTCAGCCCAACGAGGTCTCGAGCATCCGGCCGCTGCCTCGGTACCGACGGGGGACGCCGCTGCCGGCAACGTCGTGGGCCTACGAAGTCATGACCTGCGTGCTCGGACTGACCGGCACCGACAGCCCGCTGCCGCTGTATCTCGTCTCCGAGTTCGTTCAGGACGACGACGTCGCGGCGCTGCAGCGCGAGTTCCTCGACGTCTTCCACAACCGCATCACCGCCCTGTTCTACCGGGGGGTCGGGCAATACGACTTTCCCGCCGAGCTGCTCAGCGACGCGACCGACCCGATGGCTCTGCGCGCGCTGTGCTTCGCGGGCTTCGACGTGGCGGCTCGCCCCGATTCGGGGGCGAACAACCTGCAGCTCCTGCACGTCGCGGGGCTGTTTGCGGGCGGGCCGACGACCCTTCGCAGCCTTCGCAACGGGCTGCGCTCGCTGCTTCGCCGCGACCTGCAGGATGCCGACCTGAACATCCGCGAGTTCTCCGGCGGGTGGGTTCCCCTCGACGGAGAGCAAACCAACGCCATCGGGCGCAAGAACCACGAGGCTGGCTTGAGCTTCGTCATCGGCACGCGGGTCCGGCATCCGGCCCACGAGGCCCGCATCGTCATCGGCCCGCTGATGCCGTCGCAGGCCCAGAGCTTCTCGCCGGGCAACCCCGTGTTCGCTCGGGTGGCGTCACTGGTCGATGGCCTCTGCCCTGCACCCGTCGTTCTCAAGCTGGAGCTGCACATCCGCACCCGTGCCTTTCCCCCCTTCGTGCTGGGAAAGCGCCGGATTGCCCGAGATGCCTGCATCACCGCCCGTCGGGATCGGGACGAGTCGGTGACCGTGACCGTGCACGACCTGCCCAGGGCCGGGGAGGGGAGTCGATATGCGAGCTGACATCACGTTCGCCCCCTTGCCTCGGCCTCCCAGCGACTTTTGGCCCTTCTTGAGGTGCAGACCCGAGTGTGGTCAGATCTTCCAGTCCTGCGCCGTCTGTGGACGAAACGGGACTTCTTCAACCCCAAAGCCCCAACCGGGGCTCGACCGAGAGTACTAGCGTGGCGAAAAAAGCATCGAAGGCCCCGAAAGAGCGCGTCAACATTACCTACCGGCCGGCGACCAACCCCGCCGAGAGCATCGAGCTTCCGTTCAAGATGCTCATCCTCGCGGACATCACGGGCGAGAAAGACGACCGGCCCTTCGAGGAGCGGGAGCCCAAGCGCATCGACAAGGACAACTTCACCGACGTGCTCCGGGAGACTCAGGTCAAGCTGTCGGTCAACGTCCCCAACCGGCTCGAAGAGGGCGATGAGGGGAGCGAGCTGGCCGCGGAGCTCAAATTCGAGTCGCTCAACGACTTTACGCCCGGCGGCGTCGCCCAGCAGGTGCCGGAGATGGCCAAGCTGCTGCAGCTGCGGGACGCGTTGTCCGCGCTCAAGTCGCCCCTGGGCAACCGGCGGGACTTCCGCAAGAAGATTGAAGACATTCTCAAGGACAAGGGTGCGCGCGCTCGCCTGATGGCAGAGCTCGGACTCGACGAGGAGGGCTGATTCAGATGAGCACGAAGACCGAAGAACAAAGCGGAACGCAGAGCGTCGACGAAGACAGCCTCCTGGACTCCTTGCTCGACGAGGCCGTGCTGTCGTCGGCCGATGCCGACGCAGTCGAGGTGGCCAAGCGCGGTGTCTCAGCATTCATGTCCGAGCTGCTGACCAGCGGGGACAAGTTCAGCAAGGTCGATCGTACCGCGGTCGACCTGATGATCGCCGAGATCGACAAACGCCTCGAGAAACAGGCCAACGAGATCCTGCACCACCCGGACTTCCAGAAGCTCGAGTCCACGTGGCGCAGCATCAAGTACCTGGTCGACCACAGCGACTCTCGGGAGAACATCCAGCTCGAGGTCATCAACGCGACCAAACAGGACCTGATCGACGACTTCGAGGACTCGCCCGAGCTCGTCAAGTCGGGCTACTACCGCTCCATCTACACCGCGGAGTACGGCACCTTCGGTGGCGTCCCCTACGGTGCGATCGTCACGGATTTCGACTTCGCGCATGGGTACGAGGACATTCGCCTCATGCAGAACCTGGCCTCGGTGAGCGCCATGGCGCACGTCCCGCTGCTGGCGAACACGCCGCCTGAAATGTTCGGCGACGAGTCCTTCGAGGCCCTGCCGAAGATGCGCGACCTCAAGGCGCACTTCGACTCCCCCGAGTACGCCAAGTGGCGGGCGTTCCGCGAGAACGAGGACACGCGCTACATCGGTCTGTGCATGCCGCGGTTCATGCTGCGGCAGCCCTACGAGCCCGGTCAGAACACCGAGCGCGTCTTCCACTTCGAAGAGGACGTGCGCGAGAAGCACGACAACTACCTCTGGGGCCCTGCGTCCTTTGCGATGGCGGCTCGGTGCAGCGCGGCCTTTGCGGCCACCTCGTGGTGCGCGGACATCATTGGGCCGCAGTCCGGTGGCGAGGTCGAGGACCTTCCGCTGCACCAGTACGACTCGATGGGGCAGGTGCAGACCAAGCTCCCCGTCGAGGTCCAGCTCTCCGAGCGCCGGGAGTACGAGCTGTCCGAAGAGGGCTTCATCGGGCTCACGTTCCGCAAAGGCTCGGACAACGCGGCGTTCTTCTCCGCCAACTCCGTGCAGAAGCCCAAGACCTTCGGCCGCAACGACAAGGACAGCGAGCTCAACTATCGGCTGGGGACCCAGCTCCCCTACATGTTCTTGATCAGCCGGGTCGCGCACTACCTCAAGGTCATGCAGCGTGAGGCGATCGGGAGCTACACCTCCCGCGAGCGGCTCGAGTCGCAGCTGCAGTGGTGGCTGTCGATGCACACCATCTCCGAGGCTGCGTCTCCCTACCTGAAGTCACGCTTCCCCTTCAAGGAGTCGGGGGTCTGGGTCGAGGACGTTCCGGGCAACGCGGGATGGTTCCGCTGCCGCATTCAACTCGTCCCCCACTTCAAGTACATGGGCGCGGACTTCTCTTTGTCGCTGGTCGGCAAGCTGGACAAAGCGCTCGCGGGCGATGAATGATGCCGACCCTCGATGAGGTCGACGCCCTCGTGGCGCCCTTCGCCGGCGAAGAGCCCGCCGGCGCGGACCCGCGAAACGCCGAAGAGTTCGAAGCGATCGGCAACGAACTCGCCAAGATCGGCGGCGTCGACCTGATCCCCGTCGATTGGGCCGCGATTGCAAGAGACAGCGCCCATCTGCTGCGCGAGACGGGCAAGGACCTTCGCTGCGCCGTCTATTGGACGATGGCCCATCTGGCGCTCGAGGGACCCGGTTCGCTCGCGGCCGGGTTCGCGCTGCTCAATCGGCTCCTCGAAGACTTCGGGACCAGCGTGCATCCCCGGCGGCCGCGGGCGCGGGACTCGATCTTCGCGTGGCTCACCGAGCGGCTCGAGATTCAGCTCGAGCCGGGCGTCCTCCTCGTCACCGCCGACGAGAAGGGGGAGCTGCTCGGCGCCGTCGATGCGCTCGCGGGCCTCGTCGCGGGGCTGGAGGTCGAGACGTCCTCGATCACGCGGGCCCGGTCGCTGCTGGCCGAGCGCGTCTCGGTGAAGCTCTCCGACGAAGAGCAGCGCGCCGAAGTGATGGAGCGCTTCGACCCGGAGTTCGCCGAGCTTGCCCTGCAGATGCTCGGGCACGAGAGCCTGCTCCAGCGCACCGCGCGAGGCCTTCGCATTCATCGCTGGGCGCTGTGGGACACGGTTCCGCCGCTGGAGGACCGCGTCCTCGACGTCGCAATCGACCTGGGCGCAGCCGGCGAGATGAAGTCGCTGTTCGACGACAAGGCCTGGGCGGAGCTGCTCGAACGCTCCGAGACCGCGTTCTCGCGGAGTCCATTCTGGCTGGACCTGACGTTCTACTCGGCTCGCGCTGCGACCCACGTGTTCGACCGCACTGCCTCCATCGGCGTCATCGGCGTGCTCCGCGACCTCCTGGCCAGGGCGCCGGAGTTGGTCGACGCAACGGACGCATCGGGCCAGGCGTTGGCCTCGGAGGCCACGCGCGCCTGGATCGCGGAGTCGGTGTTCGAGGCGAAGGCGTCGCAGGCGGACTCGAACGAGGTCTTGCCCTCCGAGGTGCGCTCGCTGTTCGACGAAGGACGTCTGCAGGAAGCGCTGGCCGAGGCGTCGACCTGGATTTCGCACCCCGAGGGGCGCGTTCGATTCGCTCGGAGCGTCGCGCTCGCCTCCGCCTTCGGCGCGGCGAACGCCTCCAACAACGCGCACATCGTTTTTCGAGGACTCCACAATCATCTGCGTCAGATGAGCGTCAAAGACTGGGACCCGCCAATCTTTGCGGCGTGCCTTCGCGGGTTCTTGCTGACCAAGCGCGACGCGTTCGGGCTGGGGCCCGAGGACGAGATGCTCATGGACGAGCTCTCCGCGCTGGATCCCGCCTCCCTCTTTTCCATTCTGCCGCCTTGAGCGGTCTTTCGAGTCTGCGCGGCAGACTTCACGCGCGCGCCCGTCGAACGCCACTTCAAGTCCCACCCCCCTCGGGGAGGGCAACCACGATCCGAGGTAGATGATGTCCGAGTCGATAGCTCATGTGAAGACCACCCTGACCATCACGGGTCAAACGGTGAGGTTCGTTGGTGACGTCGAATACGACGAAGAACTCAACGCTCCGTACACGCTGAAGCTGTTCTGTTCGCTGGAGGTCGGCCACGGCGAGGACCCGGCCACCATCAACCGCGAGCTCCGCCACAAGGACGTCGTCCTGCGGATGGAGCGAGAGGGGAACGAAGACTCGGCCCTGGACGTCAAGGGCCTCATCGCCAAGTCGTCGTATGCGTACAGCCCCCACGACACCCACGACGAGCAGGGCTCCGACAAGCGGCGGGGCTTCGACCTCGAGGTCGTGCCCGCGTTCGCCTTGCTCGAGCACCACCGAGACAAGCCCCAGGCCTGGCACAACCGTTCCTACGCGTTCGTGCTGCAGCAGGTCCTCGAAGCGGAGCTCGCGGCGTACGGGCGGACCGTCAAGAACGAGACCAAGCCGGGCCCGCAGATCCCCCTGATCACGCGCTCGCCGGGGGAGTCTGCGCTCGCCTTCGTGCAGCGGCTCATGTACGAGTCGGGCATCAACAGCTACTTCGACCACGGAGATGGGTCGAAGGAGGTCATGGTCCTCGCCGACACCAACGAGGGCTTCGCGAAGCCGAAGCTCCCGATCGAGGGGCGGATCTCCCTGACCGAGTCCGAGGGCGCGTACTTCGTCGACAAGGTCCGATACAACGCCCAGTCAGGGTCCAGCAGCACCGAGTACGCCGGCTTCGACCCGGTTCAAAGTCCCAACCTCAACATCGGCCAGAAGGGGGTCTCCGACTCCAGTCTGCCCGAGGCGGCCAAGGATCTGCGGTGGACACCGGTTCGCCACGGCGCGGACGACAGCCCTGACGGACCGTTCCAGGTCGGGGCGGAGCGGCATGCCGAACGCGCGCAGACCCAGCAGTTCGGCATGGAGATGGACATCAGCGTCATGGGGGCGCTCGCGGGCCGGATGCTGCCTCTCGAAGACAAGGGGAACCCGGTCGACGCGGTCGTGACCTCCGCGGGGTTCAAGCTCTCCAACGGGAGCTTCTTGGGCAACGTGAAGGCCACGCCCACGCGATCACCCTCGGGGGACGCGATTCAGGTTCGGGCTCCCGCCGAGCGTCCGCCCACGGAGTACAAGGGGCTGTCCCTCGCGCGCGTGGCGAGCAGCGGTGCCGCGGTGGATGCCGATGGGCGTCTGTGGTGCAAGATCAAGTTCGTCTGGGACACCACCGGCACCGACGAGCCGGTGACCCGGGCGCCGGTGATGCAGCCCATGGCCGGCGCCTTCGGTGGCACCCAGTGGATTCCGCGCAAGGGCGACGTGGTGATCGTCGCGTTCCTCGAGGGGAGCCGCGAGAACCCGGTGATCATCGGCTGCCAGTACGACGCCAAGCAGAGCCCGCTGCACATCGGGCCCGCGGATACGCCCGGACACATGTCGACCGAGGCCAAGTCTGGCGCGGGCACCCAGCTGCCCTCGAGCGCGAGCTGGCTGGGCTGGAGCTACAGCAGCATCGCGGGCAGCCGCCCGTCGT
>CAVXIC010000039.1:0-835000 GCA_963761755.1 uncultured bacterium | reverse complement strand
AAGGTTAATAGGAGTTGTTAGGGTAACCGAAGCAACGAATTGAAGCCCCGGTAAACGGCGGCCGTAACTATAACGGTCCTAAGGTAGCGAAATTCCTTGGCGGGTAAGTTCCGTCCTGCACGAATGGCGTAACGACTTCCCCACTGTCTCGGCCCGAGACCCAGCGAAATCGACTTTGGGGTGAAGATGCCCCATACCCGCGGATAGACGGAAAGACCCCGTGAACCTTTACTGCAGCTTGGCACTGCATTTCGGGCTTGTTTGTGTAGGATAGGTGGGAGACGTTGAAGCAGGGCCGCTAGGTTCTGTGGAGTCATCCTTGAAATACCACCCTGATGAGTCTGGAATCCTAACCGAGACCCGTAAGCCGGGTCCGGGACACTGCCTGGTGGGTAGTTTGACTGGGGCGGTCACCTCCGAAAGAGTAACGGAGGCGCGCAAAGGTTCCCTCAGGCTGATTGGAAACCAGCCGAAGAGTGTAAAAGCATAAGGGAGCTTGACTGCAAGTCATACAAGACGCGCAGGTACGAAAGTAGGCTTTAGTGATCCGGTGGTTCTGAGTGGAAGGGCCATCGCTCAACGGATAAAAGGTACTCCGGGGATAACAGGCTGATCTCCCCCAAGAGTTCACATCGACGGGGAGGTTTGGCACCTCGATGTCGGCTCATCGCATCCTGGGGCTGTAGTCGGTCCCAAGGGTTTGGCTGTTCGCCAATTAAAGCGGTACGCGAGCTGGGTTCAGAACGTCGTGAGACAGTTCGGTCCCTATCTTCCGTGGGCGTAGGAACCTTGAGGAGAGCTGCCCCTAGTACGAGAGGACCGGGGTGGACGGACCCCTGATGTTTCGGTTGTCACGCCAGTGGCATTGCCGAGTAGTCAAGTCCGGAACGGATAACCGCTGAAAGCATCTAAGCGGGAAGCCAACTCCAAGATGAGGGTTCCCATGAGGACCGTTGTAGACCACAACGTTGATAGGGTGGATGTGGAAGGACGGTAACGTCCGGAGCTAACCACTACTAATCGTCCGATCGGTTTGGCCTGAAGCAGTGAGCGCATCTAGATGATGTGTCTGCAGGCGGGTCGAGTTCAAGGTTTCGAGGAGAAGCACATCGACATGGACCCTCTTTCAGGAGAGGGGACCAGCGTAGGAAGAAGAGCTTTGCGTGCAGACGCGAAGCACTTCGCATCCTCATCAGGTTTTCTGGCGGCTATTGCGGAGGGGTCACACCCGATCCCATCCCGAACTCGGAAGTTAAGCCCTCCAGCGCCGATGGTACTGCAGGGGAGACCCTGTGGGAGAGTAGGTCGTTGCCAGATCTATGGGCCGGAAGTCCTTTGCGGGGCTTCCGGCCCTTTTTTATTGGTTTTGCTCAGCCGAATCTCAGGCCCAGGGCCAAGAACACGGTGTTGCTTGCCCGGCCGCGCTCGTCGACGGTGAAGACGTAGTCTAGGCCGACGCGGCCGCGGACGTGTTTGCCGCGGCTTTCGAGGCCAACACCGGCCAGCGCCGAGAGGGAGGCGCGCGTGTCTCGGTCGTCGGGCGTGCCGGCGATCCCGGTCAGCACGCCGACGCCAAGGCGGGCAAACGCGGGACCTTGGCTGGCGGTCAACACGCCCTGCAGGCCGCCTCCGGCGCCTCGGGCTTCCAGGCGCTGCAGGATCCACGGCTCTGCACCCACCGACAGGCTCGTCCGGCCCCGGTACCACCGCATGCCGAGCTGAGCGTCGTAGCGGACCAGGGCGTTGAAGCCCCCAAGGTGAAAGGTCGCGCCCGGCGCGGCGCCCAGCGCGAAGAAGAACTCGCCGTCGCTCCATTGGCGAACGCGGGCGGGTGGAAGCGGCGCAGACGGTGCGGTTGCGCGGGTCTGTGCGGGGCTTGCGGTTGCGACCAACGCGACGACGGGAGCGAGTCCAATGGGCATGAGGTCACGATGACCAGCCTCGCCGCCGATTCGAGCGCCGGGCAGTGCCCTGGTGACGCAGGTCGCTGTGGTTGGTTTGCAACGCGCGACCGCCTGCGCAGCGCTGCGCCGTGCGCCCCCGTCCGTGCTCGACCAGGTCCGTGCGCTGCGATGCACGTGTGCGGTGCGCTTCGCGGTTGCATGCGGGCCGGTCATGCCCACGAGCGTGTGGGGTGCACCGCAGGAGCTGGGGCGTGGTCCGCGTCGGCGCGGGCTCGACCTCGGGGAGCGCCCCAACCGGGGCCGACGGACGCGGGGGACGGTTGCGGCAGGTTCTTCGACGGTCCGTGGCATGCTCAGGGGCGTTCGGTGCACGATGTCCATTTCTCGACGAGAACTCATCCGGCGCGCGAGCGCTCTGTCTGTGAGCACGGCGGCGACATCCCTGGCGGGGTGTGGAGACGATGGCGGAGCGCGCGGCGGCGGAACCGATGGCGGGACGAGCTCGTCCACCGGCGAGGACACCACCGGTGGAGTCTCCAGCGCTACGGCTGTCGACGGCTCCAGCTCCTCGGGGGGAGATGACGGGCTGCCGGAGTACGAGTATGACGGGGAGCCTGGACCCGAATCGCTGTTCTCGCACGGCGTGGCCTCCGGGGACCCGCTCGTGGACTCGGTCATCCTGTGGACTCGCGTCACCACCGACGATGACGCGGCCGTGGAGGCGTTCTTCGAGGTCGCGCTCGATCCCGAGTTCAAGATGCGCGTTGCGGCGGACTACCTCGAGACCAACCCCGACCGGGACCAGACGATCAAGCTGGACATCGACGGGCTCGCGGCGGGGACCACCTACTACTACCGGTTCTTCGCGCTCGGTCGAGAGTCGCTGACCGGCCGCACCCGAACTGCAGCGGCCGGGCAAGTCGATCGGCTCCGCATCGCGGTCTGCTCCTGTTCGAGCCTCGCCCACGGGTACTTCCACGCGTACCGGCGAATTGGCGAGCGCGCCGATCTGGACCTGGTTCTTCACCTCGGCGACTACATCTACGAGTACGCGACGGGGCAGTACGGAGACGTGCGCGAGTACGAGCCGGCGCACGAGATCGTCGAACTCGCGGACTATCGCGCTCGCTACGCCCAGTACCGCCGAGACGAGGACCTCCAGGAAATGCATCGCCAGCATCCGTTCGTCGCCGTGTGGGACGACCACGAGTCGGCCAACAACGCCTACAAGGACGGGGCGGAGAACCACCAGCCGATGACCGAAGGCGACTGGGAGGACCGGAAAGCGGCGGCATCAGCGGCCTACGCGGAGTGGATGCCGATGCGCGAAGGCGCGAACGCGGTCATCTACCGCGCTCTGCCCTACGGAGACCTGATGCACCTCATCATGCTCGACACGCGCATCGCGGGGCGGGACGAGCAGCCCACGAGCGTGTCGGACCCAGAGGTCCTCGACGATCCGGATCGACAGCTCCTGGGCATGGAGCAGGAGGCCTGGCTCGCCGAAGAGATGGCGCTCAGCGGCGCGCAGTGGAAGCTCGTCGGGCAGCAGGTGGTGATGGCACAGGTCATCCTTGGAGCGAACCCGATCAACGCCGACCAATGGGACGGCTACCGCGCGGCACGGGGCCGATTCTATTCGCTGGCCGAGGCGACGGGCAACGTGGTGGTCCTGACCGGCGACATTCACTCCTCCTGGGCGTTCGACCTGGCCGTCGACCCGAGTGGAGACTACGACCCGGAAGACGGATCCGGATCCGTCGGTGTCGAGTTCGTCGTGCCAGGGGTGTCGTCTCCGGGGTTCCCGCTCAACGCCGTCGATGCGCTCCTCGAGGCCAACCCCCACCTGCACTGGCTGGATCTCGACCGTCGCGGCTACGTGGTGCTCGACGTGGATGCCGAGCGGGTTCAGGCGTCGTGGTGGCACGTCGAAGACGTCGAGAGCACGGCCGGCGCGAGCGAGTCCTTCACCTCTGCATTCGCCGTCTACGACGGGACGTCGCACTTGGTCGAAGAGCCGATGCCGGCCGAGCCCCGCGCCGACGCTCCGCAGCTCGCACCTTGATGCGCCCCACGAACGAGGGCGCCGCCGTTGCCGGGGCGCCCTACGTTCATCGCTTGGCGAACCGTGGTCGGTCCATCAGCCCGGGGGCGGGAGATTCTCGGGCGGCACCAGGATGAAGACCTCTCGGTCGTCGAGCTCGCCGCAGTCGTCTGCGAGCACCTGGATGGTCGCGGTGAAGAGACGGGGGGTGGGGCCCTGTTCGACGAAGTCGTTGAAGGCCGTCACGGTGAAGATCACGTCCGTGTCGGGAATGACGTTCACGAACGCTGTCGGGGTGATGGTCGGGTCGGGCACCCCCGGCAGCGGCACCGGGCCGTGATCGAAGGGGGTGACGGTCTGGATGAAGTCGGACGTTGTGGTGCCAGCGGGCAGCGCCCCGCCATCGACGTCCACCATGCCCCCGCTGACCGCTGAGGTGACGTCGAACTGCCCGTAGGCCGCGAGCAAGGACACCGCGTCGGAGAACGAGCTGTCCACCCCGGTCCCGTCGGCCGACGCCGAGTAGGCCAGCGGACACAGACCCGCGCCGTTGGGTGCCCGCCCGGCACCGTTGAGGCCCGTGCAGCACTCTCCGGCGCCACAGCCCGGTGGACGACCCGCGATGTCCCAGGCCTCGGGCGGAATGACCGCGCCGGTCTGTTCTGCGAACTGAACGCCGTCGGCGTACGCGGTGCAGGACCCCGTGCTGCCCGAGGCGATCTGGATGACCCGGCCGCAGATCGCCCCCAGAGCGTCGATCGCCTCCTGCTGGTTGTGCGCCACGGCGGCGACGGAGCCGCCGTATTGCTCGTCAGTGCAGGCGTTGCTGTCAGGGTCGTGGCTGATCGCGTCGGTGATCGACACGACCACCGGGAGGGAACCTTCGCGGAACCCGACGCCACCGATGCCGGTGTTGTTCGCTGCAACGTTGGTCGGAGCTGGGCCGACCAGGCCTTCTCCGGTGGCGATCTGGTAGAGGGCCTCGATGTTCGCCTCCGGAATGTCCCCTCCATCTGCGATCGTGAGACTAAACACGGCGGCTTGCACCGAACCGACGTTGTTGCTGATCCCGAGCGCGAGCGAGAAGGGCTGGTCGCCAACGGGGTCTCCGTACCCCAGGAGCGGGAAATCCTCGAAGTAGCCGACGCCGAACTGCGTATTGGGCACCTCGACTTGGATCTCCGGGATGATGGTGTTCCCCAGCGCGGATTGAAGGCTCGCCAGCTCGCCGCCCATCGAGAACGTCGTGTCCATGTTGATGAACACATCCATCGTCTTTACGTCGGTGCTGAAGGTCAGCGGCTCGTCCTGCGGGCCCGCGTCGTCCTCGTACGGAAGCACGAAGAAGAAGTCGTTCACGAGGTCGTAGGCGGCGACCGTGACCTGCGCCTGGCCCGTTTCGCCGTCGACGTCCGCGGTGAGAATCCCCGAGCCGAAGTAGTTGTCGGCGAAGCTCGGCACTTGGAGCGTCGAGCCGTTCATCGCGCCGATCGTCGCGTTGGAGACGTCCCATGTGACCTCATCCGTCACGTCGATGGTCGAGCCGTCGCTGTAGTTGGCCGTGACGGTAAAGTCGACGGCCGCCGTCGTGTCGAGGCCCAGCTCGAGGATCGTCTCCGGTGGTGAGACCTCCAGGAACAGCAGCTCCGCATCTTGGCCGGTGTCGGTCGCGCTCGACGTCCCGGTGTCAGCGGCGCTCTCTCCCGTGTCGGAGCTGCCGGTGTCGCCACTGTCCCCGCTCGCGGTTTCGACGCCGGTGTCGCCGGTGCCGGGCCCCGAATCCGTCCCCGAACCGCTGCTCGTTTCGGTCTCGCCCGCCGGGCCGAGGGTGTCGATCCCGCCGCTGCCGCCGTCGGCCGCAGGGGGTGAACCTCCGTCACAACCTGCAAGCGCCATCACGCCGATGAGAACGCCTAAATAAGAAAGCTGTTTCGTATACCGTCCGCGATCCATGTCGTCCCCGGCACATGATAGTCAATCCTCGACGGGGGGCCTAGACCGAAAGTCGGCCCCAAACGAGGTGAAATCGCGCCTCATGTAGTCCGCCAACCCACTGGTGGGGCTGCGGATCGGCTCTCCGTCCTGGGCGTCGCGAAGGCTGAGAAAGCGTCAGTTCTCGACTTTGACCGGCGCGCAGCTTGTTAGACTCGCCACCGGGGCTTCAGGTGCGCGTCGTCAATGATCGCAGACGTTTGCCGCGCGTCGCATGGTGCGGCGAGGCGGTCATTCAGACTCGGCGGGGTGAGTTCCGCAGCGAGGGACTCGATCTGAGCGCGGACGGGATGGCGCTGCTCGTGTCGTCCTCGGCAAAGTCGAAGGAGAAGGTCCGCGTCCACGCACGACTAGGAGATTTTCCCCTGCTCGCGCAGGCGACGGTCGTTCGCGTCACGAGGACGAAGAAGGGCTATCGGTGGGCGCTTCGCTTCGATCAGCTCGACCCGAGCATGCGCAGCAACGTGGAGTCCTTCGTGCGGCAGCAGCTGTCGAACGCGGCCCGCATTCGCCAAGCGCAGCTGTACGCCGAGCGTCTCCGCAACAATCCGACGCCCCCTCCCGTCCCCGCGATGCCGCCACTGGAGCCGCCGATTGCTCCGGTGAGGACGCTGGATGATGCACCGACCGCTCGCAGGCCGGTGGTACCGATGGCCTCCGCGTCGCCACGTGCCACGCCGGTCGCCGATCGACCGGAGCGCGAGGAGGACTCGGTGGCCCCGATGCTTCTGGAGATTGATCTCCCCGAGATTGATCTCCCCGAGATGGAGGCGCCCGACGTTTCAGCGCCGTCCTTGGAGTCGTCGTCGGAGTCATCGTCCGGGTCCGAGGACGTCTACGTGCCCTACAAGCCGTCGCTGGAGGTTCAGGAGCAGTCGATGCTGGGTGAGGGGGCGCTCGGGGACGCGCCTGACCCACCCGCGCCGAAGTTCACGGCCGCCTCGGGGCCGCTGTCGAAGACGGTCATGCCGACTCGACCCGGTCCCGCCGCGAGGACGTTCACCCCTGGGGTCATCGAGATCGACGACGATGAGGATCTGTCCCTCGAAGACATTTTGGCCGAAGCCGAAGCCGGCGTCGCGGCCCCGGCCGAAGTCGAAGCCGAAGTCGAAGTCGAAGCCGAAGTCGACGCCGAGGCCGGACCGCGGGCGGATCCGGAGCCACCGCCTGGGCCCGATCCGGCGTCGTCGGGCTTTGGGGACGTCATGCAGCTGGGCGACGAGGACGAGTATGACGACGGCGATACCGTCCCGCGACGACCGACGGTGACCCCGATCGTCTCGGAGCCCGCGACGTCGACTCCGGCGGCGCTGGAGCCCGTCGAGGAAGAGAGTGCGCCCGCGCTCCTGGGGGCGCCTACGTTCCCAGAGCCAGCGCCCGAGCCAGAGCCAGCGCCAGCGCCCGCGCCCGCGCCAGCGCCCGCGCCAGCGCCAGCGCCAGCGCCCGCGCCCGAGCCCGAGCCCGAGCCCGAGCCCACATTGGAGCCGGCTCTCGAACCGGAGCTGGAGCCCGCGCCCGACATCGAAGCGCTGTCGGTGCTGCCGTCGGCCCGGCCCACCCTGCCCCCAGGGGATCCGTTCGTCGCTGCACCACTGGGCGACGGCGCGCCCTTCGATCCGTTCGCTGGCGCATCGAACGACGTACCCGACGAGATCTCGTTCGCGGACCTCATGCCGCACGTCGACGCGCCGGAGCCAACGGACGCGGCGAGCGAGCTCGGCCAGCCGTTCATGCCCGAAGCGCCGCCGAATGTCGCTGCGCGGCCGCCCGAGCCCGATGCGCCGGACTTCATTGCGGAAGCGCAGGAGCCTCTCCCATCCTCGATTCCCACGCCGCTGAGCGACGTCGAGCCGGTCTGTGCACGCACGCCCCCTCCATCGACGGCAACGACGCTCTATCCCGACGACGTGGCGCCCTTCGATCCCTATGCGCCCAACCCGGAGCCCCCCAAACGCGCGACGCCATCGAATCTGGGCTCGGCTCCACGCGCGCTCGGAGAGCTGCCCCCAGCCGTAGAGGGGCTGTACACACCGACCTCGAACCCAAGGCTGGACAAGGTCGATAGCGCCGACAGGACCGATGAACCCTCCGGCGCGTACGAGCGAGCTTCGTTCGAGCCCTTTCCCAGCCCGGAGGAGGGGCTCTACGGGACCCGCGAGGGCGTCACGCTCAACGAGCAGCGCGGCAACCCGCGGCAGCGACTCGCATCACTGCAGCAAGACGACCGGTCCGAGCACAAGCTTGCGCAGCAGCACGACCTGTACCTCGGAGACATTGAGGGCGTGACGTCGGGCGTGACGCCCACCGGTGTCAAGCGAGCGATGACCGATGAGGTGTTGGAGGGCGACGCGCCCGGGCCGGATGGACCGACCTCGTTCCACGGCGTCCCGGAACTCATGGAGGCTGAGCCCACCAAGCCGGTCGACGTGGGCTTTCCGGAGTACACCCCTGCGCCGCGAGATTTCGACGACGCGGAGCGGCCCCCCACCTCGGAAATCGACTTCGAGTCCACCGGCGGGCATCGGTCCAGGTTGGACAACCGGAGAGCGGCGCCAACGTACCCGGAGTTCAACGTCATTCCCGACTTCGACCACAGGCCGCAGCCGAACGCGCCCTCCGCGAGGGTGCCGCCTGCGCAGTCCGGGCGGACGATCGTCGCCACGGCGGAGTCCTTGGGGCTGGTGATCCCGCCGTCCCCGGCTCCTGCAGCCGCGGCGCCAGCGACTGCCCCGAGCGACTTTGCGGTGCTTCCGCGCTTTGGAGGCGTCGCAGCGGGTGCGGCAGGTGGCGCAGGATTCACCGTCGTCGCCTCCTTCGACGAGGACGATGGTCCTTCAGGGCTCGGTGGCGGCACGATGATCGCGTCGGCCGACGAGATCGCAGCCTGGAAGACCGGGGGCACGTCGGAGGATCTGGGGGGTGGCGACGACCCGATCATGCCGCCGTCGTTCGACGACGCGCAGACGGGCATGCATACGCCCACGCCAGCGTCGCTGGAGTCTCCCTTCTCCGGCTCGGCCGCTCCACCCTCGGGGTACGAGTCCGCGGGGTCCGGGATCGATGAGGCCCTGACCTCGATGCGGCTGGGCGCGGCTTCGCCCGGCGGTGCTGGCTTCGAGCTCAACCCACGCGGTCCGGCGCCGCCGGTTGCGGGTCCCGGTCCGTCGTCTCGCGGAGCCACTGCGCTCGAGCGTGGTGGTCGCCCAGCCCCTCCGCCCGAACCCGCCGTCAAAGCGCAGGCGGACAAGCCGGTCCCCACCGATCTCCCGCCCCTGCGCGGGAGCGGGTCGGTCGCGCCGGCCGTTCCTTCGGGTCGTCGATCCGTCGTCGAGGATGCACTCGCGGAACTGAAGCGGAAGACCGAGGAGAAGCGAAAGCACCGCGGGCCCGAGTCCGAAGAGGAGCCCGGTCCCGAGCCCGCACGGGCCGCGGCGGACGCCAAGCGACGGCGGCGCCTCGGGAAGGCCGAGGTCGCGGATCCTCGAATCGCCGACTTGTACAAGGCCGCCATCACCGACCTCTCGCAGACGCGTGAGTGATTCGCCCGACCGCTTCGAGCCCAACGCATGAACTTCGACCTGATCGTGGTGGGAGCTGGCCCCGCCGGAGCGGCCGCCGGCGTCACGGCTGCCCGGGCCGGAGCGCGGGTCCTGGTCGTCGACCGGGCGACCTTTCCAAGGGACAAGACCTGCGGTGACGCGATCTCCAACCGCGGGGCGGAGATCGTCGATCGCCTCGTCGGAACCCCGCGAGCGCTGCACGGCGTACCCCATGCACGCGTGCACGGAGCGGTCGCGGTGTTTCCCGACGGCACCCGGATCCGGCGCGGCTTCGGTGGACACGACGGCTACATCGTCCCGCGGCTCGCCCTCGACGGGCTCCTGCACGCGCAACTCGAGCGCGCCGGTGCAACGGTGCGCGAGGGGGTTGGGGTGCAGCGGTTGCTCACCAGCGGGACCGCGGTCGTAGGCGCGCTGATCGAGGGGGAGCGGGTCTTCGCCAAGGCCGTGATCGCGGCGGACGGACCCGGTTCGGTCGGCCGACGTGCGCTCGGCTCGTCCTACGAACGAGGGCGAAGTCTGGCCGTGGCGATCACGGCATACTACGAGGGGGTCGACTTCGCTCAGGACGTCGGACGCACCGAGCACTACTTCGAGTCCGATCTTCGCAGCGGATACGCGTGGGCGTTTCCCGCGGTCGAGGGGCGGAGCAACGTGGGGGTCTACCAGCGCGCAGACGCCTTCGAGGCCGGTCGGCGGAAGCTCGGGCCGTGGCTCGATGCCTTCGAGCGGCGACACCCAGAGCGATTCGAGGGAGCACGCCGGGTCGGGCGGGCGCGAACGTGGTCCCTGCCGCTGGCCGTTCGTCCCGGAACCCCTGGAGGCCCGGGGCTGCTCCTGGCCGGCGATGCCGCCTACAGCATCGATCCTCTGTCGGGAGAGGGCATCTGGCAGGCGCTCTATTCGGGGCAGGAAGCCGCTCGGATCGTGCTGGCAGCGCTGGACGGCAAGGGCCTGACGATGCGCTGGGTCCGGCAATACCAGGCGCTGTGGATGGCTCGAATCGGGGCAACGTCGCTGGTGCGACTGGGAATCCAGGAGGCGATGGACCGGGTCCTCGAGCGCGGCCTGTATCGCAGCCCGCTGGCGCGAGGCCTGCTCCGGCGCGCCTATGCGAGCGAGACGTTCGAAGTGAGCAAGAAACTGAAGTAGTGTCGCTGCAGTGCCTGCCCGCGAACGCAGCCTCCGCAACCCGATCTGGTTCGCGGTTGCCGTGGTCGCGGTCGTGGCGATGCAGGTGAGTCTCTTCTTCTATTTCGGCGGGGCGATGATCTTCTCGGACGTCCCGTACGCAGGCCTCGACTTCGATACCCACATCACCCAGGCGTATCGAGTCGTCGAAGGGCTCGAGGGCTGGCGACGCACGTGGGTCTACGACGTGCAGCTGCTCGCGGGGGCTCCCAACGGGGTGATCTTCGACGCGGACAACAAGGGGTGGTCGCTCGTCACGTACGCGGGCAAGCAGCTGGGGCTGTCGCAGGGGATGGCCTTCAACCTGTTCATCCTCGCCGCGCATGGTGGGGTCGTCCCTCTGATCTACTTTGGCAGCCGGCTGCTCCGGGTCGGACCCTGGGGCTCACTGATCGCGGCCGCGTTTGCGGTGCTCTACTGGAACTTCGACTCGTGGGGGCACTGGTGCTGGTACGTCGGCATGATCGCGTACGCACTCGCGAGCCTGGTGTTCGTCGTTCCGCTCGGCCTGTTCTATCGCTGGTCCGAGGAACGCAGGCCGTGGCAGCTGGTGCTGACGGCGATCACGCTCGCGCTCGCCCACCTGGTGCATCCGTACTCCTTCTTCATCCTCGCGTTCCCGATGTTGGCGTTGTACCTGCGGTCCGCCTCTTCGCTGGCCTGGCGAGAGCACGTCGGCGTCCTGGGAGTCGTCGCGTGCGTGCTGGTGGTCAACGCGTACTGGCTGCTCGATGCGGCTCGCTTCTGGCACTACATCCTGGACTCCTCGATGTTCGCCAACACCGGCCCGCAGAGTGCGCTGTGGGATCTGCTCAACGTCGTGGTCGAGCCGGCTTCGACGGGCTTCCTCGCGAAGCGGGCCTCGTACCGCGTCCTGGCGCTGCTGGGCGGAAGCACGATGCTGGCGGTCTGGTGGCGGCGGGGGGATCCTCGGGCGCTTCCGATCGGCGGCGCGATGGTGGTCATGGTGCTCGTGGGCTACTTCGGTGGGCTCACCCCGCTGGACCACACCCAGCCCTATCGCAATCTGCTCCCGGCGGGGTTCCTGGGGTGCGTGCTCACCGGTGCCCTCATCGAGCACTGCGTCGCCCAGCGCATTTTTGGGCGGCTTTCGGGTGGTGCACGCTGGACCACCATCTTGTTGTCGTTTCCTCTGCTGCTCCTGCTGGTGCACGAGGCGCTCTACTACTTCGTCAAGGACCTTCCCGAGCCCCGCAAGGTGCCGCAGGGCCAGCACATCGACCTCTCTGCGCTCGGGCCTTCGAAGTACACGTTCTACGGCTACGCGAACTGGAACGCCGATGCGCTGGCCCAGTGGGTGACCGAGCACGACGACGGCTCGGGCAGGTTCTTGGTGGAGGGCTGGAGCTGGGGCGAACAGCTCGCGTGGAAGACGGACGCGCAGATCATGGGCGGGTTCATCTGGCGGAACCTCGAGCACAGTTGGTCCAACTTCTTCCGACAGCGCCCTCAGGGCATCGCATCGCCCGCCCAGTGGCAGCGCTACCTCGACACCTACGCCGTGCACTGGGTGATCGTCACGACCTCTGCATCCGAGACACCGTGGTGGGACCGCAACCCGACCCTCGAGAAGGTCGGGATCGTCGGCGGCTTTCGGGTCTACAAGGTCCGCAAGCGCACCAGGCTCATCGTCGAGGGGGCGGGGCGTGTGAATGCCTCGACCAACCGCATCGAAGTTTACGGCACCAATCCAGCCGCGCCGGTGGTGCTGCGCTACCACTGGCTCGAGACACTGCGCTGTCTGCCCGACTGCGAAATCGAGCGCGTTCGGGTCCCCGGTGACCCGGTGGGCTTCGTTCGGATACCGCCCGGTCACCCCAAGGATTTCTTGGTGTTCAACAAGTACGCGTTTCCCAACTGAGTGCGGGTGTGTGACCATCGCGGCGCAGCCTCGATGCGGGCCGAGTTCAAGATCGCGGCGGACGTCGCTTGGTACCGTCTCCGGCGGTTCGAGATGGCCAATCTCGGGGCGGCGGGGCTCATCGCAGTGTCGCTCGCGCTGCCCATCGGCGAGATCGGCATCCGCCTGCTGTTCGGGGCGCTGCTGAACCTGCTCGTCTACCTCAACAACGACTACCTCGACCTGCGGGAGGACGCGGCGTCGCCGACGAAGGATCGCGACAAGACCCGCTATCTCGCCGAGCATCGCGGGGCCGCCCTGCGAGCCCAGCTGGGACTGCTCGGGGTCCTCTCCTGCGTCGCGTGGGCCTGGGGTGGGGGACTGATGGGTCCGCTGCTGCTGGGCGGTGGCGTGTGCTGGGCCTACTCGGCGGTGCTCAAGCATCGCCCGGTGCTCGACGTCGTCGCGATGATGGTGTGGGGCTTTGCGATGCCGTGGGTGGCGGTGCCGCCGGGCTCCGAGGTGGGCTGGGCGCTCCTTGGCCAGCTCGCGCTGTTCTCCGGCGTCTTCGAGTCGATTCAGGTCATGCGCGACCATGACGAAGACCGGGCCGCCGGGGTGCGGACGACCGCGGTCGTGCTGGGGCTTCGGGGCACTCGGATCGTGCTCCGGGTCTTGGTCCTCGCCGGTGGCCTCTACGCGTCGGCGATGTTCTGGTGGCCCCTGGCGGTTGGGCCGTGGCTCGTGCTCGCGCTGCCGATTCCCCAGCGCGACGTGTCGGGCTATTGGAATCGCGTGCGTCTGATGCTCGGCGCGACGCTGCTCATCGAGTGCGCCCTCGTCTACTTCGGCGCGGCGGGAGCATGAGCGCGCGGCAAGCTCGCGCACTGGCCCTCTCGCTCCTCGCGCTCGTGTGCCTCGTGCTCTACGGGCCGGGGCTCGACGCGGGGTACCTGGCCGACGACCTGTTTCAGATCTCGATGCTCGAGGGGCGGATGGGCTCCTATTCGGTCGCCCATCTGTACGCGTTTGCGCCCGGTGACGTGGAGACCAACGCGATGCACGTGCAGCGCGGCTCCTTGCCGTGGTGGACGCATCCGAACTTCCGGTTCGTGATGGTGCGGCCGCTGTCGAGCTTGTTGCTGTCGCTGGATCACTTCGTCTTCCCGCGTCAGGCCTTCGCGCATCACCTGCACTCTGCCGTCTGGTTCGCGGCGGTGTTGGCCTCCGGCTACGGGCTGCTCCGTCGACTGCTGGGGCCGTGGATCGCGACCGTCGCGATCGCGTTCTTCGCCGTCGACGAGACGATGACCTGGATGATCGCGTGGTTGGCGAACCGTTGCGCCATGGTCTGTACGGTGTTCGTGTTCTCGGCGCTGTGGGTGCACATCCGAACCGCCCGCGACCGGACGGCGTTTCGAGGCAAGGGGCGGTTGCTCGAGCTGCTCTTGTGGGTCGGAGCCTTTGCCGGGGGCGAGTACGCCGTCGGTGGGGTGGCGTATCTGGGCGCCTACATACTGCTGGGCGATCGTCGAGCGTGGCGCAGCCGGGCCTCGTCGCTGTGGCCCGCAGCGGTTGCTCTCGCGGCCTTCGTGGTCGCCTACGTCCTCCTGGGCGGTGGCGTCTACGGCGGCACGACCTACGTCGACCCCTTTCGAGACACCGGCCAGTTCCTTCGCGAGATGGGCCATCGCGTGCCTCGAATGCTCGGCGAGGTGTGGAGCAACGCGACCGGGGACAGCCAGCTGTTCTGGGTCCGCTACGCCGACACTGGGCTCAGTGAGCTCGTCATGCCCCGTGGTGCCAACGACCTCGAGGTGCAGGCCTACCGGCATGGGATCTTCATCGTTCTCGCGACGCTGGCGTGGGTGGTTCCCGCCTGGTGGCTCGCGCGCCCCTATTGGGCGGACGACGAGCGCCGAGCGCTACGGTGGCTGGTGCTCGGCACGGTGCTCGCGTCCCTGCCGATCTCCGCGATTCCCCCCGCGACGCGGGCACTCATGCTGCCGAACTTTGGCGTCGCGGCGTTCGCCGGGGGGCTCGTGGTGGCGGCGGCCCGGGCATGGCGGAGCAAGGTGGCGGGTCTTCGCGTGCGGAGGTCCACGCTGCTCGCGTTCGCGGCACTCGCCACCTATGTGCACGGCGTCCTGGAGTATGGACGCGCCCGGGAGAATCTCGACGTGATCCTCGGCGCGCAACGAGCCTACGAGACCTTCTACCGGAACGACGCGCTGGCGGCCCTCGACGTGAAGGGTCGACACGTGGTGGTGGTGGCGACCCCCGGCCTGGTCTCCGGCATCCACGGTATCAGCATGATGTACGTCCTGGGCATGCAGGCGCCCAAGACGTGGCACGTCCTGGGCATCGGACAGCGTGCGTACACGATTCGTCGTCACGGCAACCACGAGCTGGAGCTGAGCAGCGTCGGCCGCACGATGCAGACCACGCCGCAGGAGATCCTGTTCCGCAATGCCCAGGACGCGCTGCAAAAGGGCGACACGGTCGAGGCTGGCCTGTTCAAGGCCACCGTGCTCAACGACCGCAACGGTGCAGGGCCCGTGGCTGTGATGTTTCGGTTTCGGTGGGCGCTCGACGACCCGCGAATCGTGTTCCTGCGGGTCGGGCCGCGCGGGCTCGAGCCCTTTCCGCTACCCGCGCCGGGCAAGATGACGCCGATCTCTCCCCCTTTGCTGCCCGACCTGCCAGACGCGGATTGACCGACCGCCGGCGCGGTCCGATGATGCGCCCATGAAGGTGGGCCAGCGTGCACGACGTCTGTGGGGTCTGTGCTGCTTGGGGGTGGCGGTCGCTGGATGCGGCGACGACGTGTCCGCTACGAGCGAAGGCAGCAGCTCGGGCAGCTCGACCGGGACCACCTCCGCGTCGAGCACGTCGGGTGCACAGACGAGCGCGGATGCCTCCACGGCTGGAGCGGACGAGTCGTCCTCCGACGAGGGGTTCGAGCCACCCGACCCTGCGTGTGGCAACGGCTTCGTCGAAGGGGACGAAGAGTGCGACGACGCCAACGACCTCGACGACGACGGCTGCACCAGCGCCTGCCAGCTGCAGTGCGGCCTCGAGTGGACGCTTGCCGTGCTGCCGCCCACCGACCAATCCCTCTTCGATGCGCGCGGGGTCGCGACCGATGCGCGCGGGGGTGCGGCGATCGTCGGGTTCCTGCGGGAGATCACCACGGACCAGCGCGGCATCGAGACGGCCGAGCTCGACGCGGGCTTGGTGACGGTCGTCGATGCCCAGGGCCAGAGCGTGTGGACGGAGGAACTCTCGGTCCAGGACGCGCAGCTGGACGTCACCGGTGTGGCGATCGACGGGGCAGGGAGCGTCTACGTCTCGGCGACCGTGCGGCCTCCGGCCGGTGACCAAGACATCCGGGTCTACAAGCTCGGCTCCGACGGATCCGCGCTGTGGACGTTCACCCACGATTCGGCGATCGATAGCGCCGAGGACATCTCGTTCGGGATCGCGATGGGGGCCGACGGAAACCCGGTCGTCGCGGGCCAGGTCCGGGTGGCCGAGGGCGATGATGACGTCTGGGTCGCCTCGGTGGACGCCAGCGAGGGCGAGGCGCTGTGGTCCTCGACCTGGTCTGGCGAGTTCAGCGGGTCGTTCTCCACCGACGACGGAGGGCCGATCGCGGTCGGTCCGGACGGCACGATCTATGTACTCGCCGGTGAGTACGTCGACTTCCAGACGCGCCTGGTGACGCTGCTCGCCTTCGGAGCCGATGGCGGACCGGTGACGTCGACGCACACACCCCAGGCGGAGCCAGGGCAGATGCAGTTCGCGCCGCTCGACGTGTCGGTGAACGAGGAGGGCGCTGTCCTGCTCACGTTCGAGCGTGCGTCGCCGACGGGTCCGGAGTCCTTCGTCACCCGATGGGATCCCCAATCCGACGCGGAACAGTGGCGGGTCGACGCGGTCGTCTTCGAGGACGCCACGTCGCTCTCGGACGCGAGCGACTTCACGATCGCCGGCGCTGATCCGCTGCCCGGAGGCGGGGTCGCGATCCTCGGCAGCCTCGTCCGGTCGGGCGATGGCACCTCATGGCGCGAGACGTGGGTCGCGCGTCTGAACGACGCGGATGCGCTGGACTGTCTGTACGTTCGGGAGAGCCCGCAGCTGTCGCTGGTCCCCGGGTCGCTGGCTGGACGCGCCATGTCTACCGGGCCGGGCGGGCGCGCGGTCGTCGCGGCGCAGCTGGTCGACGAGGGCACCGAGTCCCTGTGGATCGGGGCGTTTCGGCCGGACTAGACGTGCTCTAGAGAAAATTCCGGCCCTGCGTAGACCCATCCGCCCGGCGCGACGTTGGAGGTGCGCATGCGACTCCCCGCCTCGGTGCTCAGCTCTCTCCGCCTCGGACTCGGTGCCACCGCGCTGCTCGCGGGCGGCTGCGACGAGCCCGAAGTCGACGCGCTGCGGCCTGGATTGGCGCGCGTCGAGGCCCAGGCGTCGGCGCCCGAGCCGACGCTCGCGGTCGAGGTCGCGGGTCTGATCGACGAGGCCGTTCGCGACGCGAGCGAGGCCCGCCCGAGCAGGGACGAGCGGGTGGTCTTCGCCTCGCCGGTCGCCATCGCCGCACCGGCGGAGGTGGACGCCCCGACCGCGTTCGTGCCGTTCTCCGCCGACCCGCGCGCTGCGGAACCCATCCGGCCCCGCATCCGCGTACAGTCGCGTCCCAAGCCGGCCGCCCCGCGCCCCGTCTCCTCCTCCTGGCGTCCATCGCCGCAGGTCGAGCCGACGCCAACGTGGGACGGCGATCAGTGCCCCGCCTGCGGGCGCGGATAGACTCGACGCATGGACGTCGGTCTGTCGCTGATGCTGGAGGATGCGTTCCGCGAAGCGGTGCTGCCGTTGTTCGAGGCTGGCCACGTCGAGACGATCGAGTACAGCTTCGAGCTGGGCTGGGCCCAGGGCCGACCACCGTGGGCACGTTCCCTGTTGGGCCACTACGGCGAGGCCGGTCGACTCTGGGGGCATGGCGTCACGTTCTCGCCGCAGAGCGCCGCCGCGTCGTCGCATCACGTGGCGTGGCTGCAGCGCGTGCAGGAGGACTGCCGCGCGCTCCAGCTGCGCGGGGTGAGCGAACACTACGGCTTCATGGGTGTCGATGGCGTGAACGTGGGCGCTCCACTCCCGCCGCCGCCAATCCCCGCGTCCGTCGACGTTGGTACGGCGGCCCTGCGCGCGCTGGCCTCGGCAACGAACCGCCCTGTGGGCCTCGAGAATCTGGCGCTCGCGTTCTCCCCGGTCGACGTCGACGTTCAGCCGCAGGCGATCGAAGCGATGCTGGAGGCGACCGATGGCTACCTGGTCCTCGATCTGCACAACCTGTGGTGTCAGGCGGTGAACTTCGAGCGGGACCCCGTCGCGCTCCTGCACGGCTATCCGCTGCATCGCGCCCGCGTGCTGCACGTGTCTGGCGGATCATGGTCGGGCCGGTTCCGGCGAGACACCCACGACGCCCGCGTGCCGGAGCCGGTGTTCACGCTGCTCGAGGAGGCGCTCGCGCATTGCCCCGGTCTCGAGGCCGTGATCCTCGAACAGCTGGGGCCGACGTTGTCCGACCCCGTCGCCGCGCAGGGGTATCGGGATGACTTCATGCGCCTGCGGGGAGCGTGCGCATGAGCATGGTGGAGCACTACCAGCGTCGCCTCAGCGCGCTCCTTCTCGCGGGAGCCGAGCCCGAGGCTATCCGGGCGCAACTGCGGGACGATCCGGTGCTCGCCGATCTGCGCGCGTACATCGACGGTCTTCAGGACACGCCTCTGCGCGTCGCCGCCCAGCTCGCGGCGCGCTGGGGCTCACGCTCACAGTAGTGCGGTTGGATCGTCGGGCACCAGCGCGGCGCGAATGGCCGACAGCGGGGCGGCTCCGTATGAGAGCAGGGCATCGTGAAAGGCCTTGGCGTCGAAGGGGGTGCCTTCGGCCTCGGCCTTGGCCTCGAGGTCGGCCCGCATCTTCTTGATGATGAGCTTGCCGGTGGTGTACGCGAGGTACATTGGATCGAAGGTGCCGCGCCGTGCCTCTTGTTCCGCGTTGCCCTCGCTCTGGTACGCCTGCTCGATGAACATGGTGCGGCAGGTCTGCACGCTCATCTCTTGGGTGTGCAGGCCGATCGCACACAGCGAGCGGACGTCGCGGAGCAGGGCGTTCTGCAGCTGACCGATGTGCACGGCGGGGTCTTCACTGAAGCCGGCGTTCCACATCATCTCTTCGGTGTAGTGGGCCCAGCCCTCGCCGGTTGCGTAGTTCCACAGCGCCTTGAGGACCCGGGACTCGTTGCGCCGCAGGTGGAGCGAGTGCAGGAAGTGGCCCGGCCACACCTCGTGAATGGTGATGAACAGCAGGTCGGTGCGGGCCGGGACGTAGCTGCGCTGCTTGGCCTTGGGCCACGCAGGGTCGGGCGGGCTGATGTAGTAGTAGCTGGGCAGTGGCTCGGTCTCGAACACGCCGGCGCTGCTGAGGAACGCCGAGTTCCAGCGCATGAAGGGCGGGGTCTCCACGACCTGCGCCTCGTCCTCGCTGGGGATCGTGACCAGGCCCTGGTCTCGCACGAAGGCCTTCATCCGAACTGCCTGCGCCGTCGCTTCCGCGAGGACCTGCGGGGGTTTGGGGCGGTCGGAGAGCACCTTGGCGACGACCTTTGCGGTCGACTTGGTCTTCGAGATCTCCGCGGCGGCGGCCTGGAGGGCGGCGGTGTTGCGCTCGAGATCGGCGCGAATCTCCTGCTCCAGCCGACCGAGCTCGATATCGATGCCCTGGGTCGACACGAGCATGCGCGCGAAGACCTGGGGTCCCAGCGCGAAGTCGTCCGTCGCGCGGCCCTTGGCTTCTTCGAGGTAGCCGGCGTAGCCATCGAGCGCGGTGGCCATCGTCTCGAGAGCCTTGGCGAGTCGAGCGGCCAGCACGCCGTCGGGCAGGCCGGACATGGCGGCGGGCACGTCGGTACGGGCAAAGGACGCGGTCCCGCGGGCTTGAATCAGCGCGGTCTCGATGAACGGGCGGGCCAGCGCGGGCTGGAGGTTGGCCTTGGCGGCCGCGAGGTGAGCCGGGACGGCTTCGGCGAAGGAGGCGATCGCCGCCGCCCGCTGCTCGATGGGCGCGTAGTCGCGGCTGACGTAGGGGGTGAGGTCGAGGATGCCGAGGTAGAACATCGGGTTCTCGGCCGGCTCCTCGAGCACTTCGATGCGAAACCGCACCTCCTCCAAGGTGGTGATCAGAGCGGCACGCTCGGTCCGCTCCCGCTCGGTGAGCGTGGTGGCGTCGAAAGTCTCGAGGCGCTCGATCGCCGCGGCGGTCTGGGCGACCGTTGCGGCGAGACCCTCGGCGCTGAAGTCGGGAAGTTTGCCGTCGTATGCGTGCAGGCCGAGCTCGACGGCCGTATTCGGGCGCGCGGCGAGGTAGTCATCGAGGGTCTGCGAGGCGACGGCAGCGAAGTCCTGCTTCGCTGCCGCGGCGTCCGGCGGAGGGTCTGCCTCAGGGGGGCTGGGAGGCGCGGCGGGGGCGGGGGCGCAGGCGAAGCTCAGGGCGAGGGCCGACAGGGCGAGGCGTCGCATGGCGTGACGCTACGCGGCTGAGGACGGGCTCACCAGGGGCGATCACCGAATCACGCGGATCTCGGCCGGGGACACGCGTCGGTGCAGGCCTGGCGCGACCAGGTCGATGGTGCTGGCGGAGAGGGTCGACGCCGTCAGGGGAATCTCGACGTAGCGGGCGCGGTCGCCATGCGGCACCGGTCGGACGCGGGCGGACACCGTCTGCACGCCCCCGGGGGTTTCGAAGCGCGCCTGCGCGTTCCCGGTGCCCGGCTCGATGCGCCCGGGCTGCGTCCACCAGTCGGCGCGCCCATCCTCATGAATCAGGCCGGCCAAGACCGCGTCCGCCGAGGGGGAGACGTCGGCACCATCGAAGCTGGTGAGGACCTCGATGACCTCGAGCGTCTGCTCCCAGCTGTAGTCGCTGACCCACTCGTTGGCGCAGTAGGTCATGTAGTCGCGGTTCCCCGAGGGGCTGCGCAACTCGAAGTCGTAGATGCCGAAGCCCCAGACGCCGATGCGCCCACCGGCGTGCGGGTAGTTGGCGTCGATGCCGGCTTCGCCGCCACTGCACTGCACATGGCGTCGGCCCTGGGTGTGGCCGACCTCGTGCACGAAGGTCTCGGCCGCCGCGGCGCCGCTGCCCAGCCAGCGCCCGGTGGACACGCGCTCTTGGCCGTTGTCCATGGTCGGGGGTCCGGCGATCGCGATCGCCTGGCCGAGCAGGCCGGTGGGGAATCCGTCGCAGGGCTCCAGGAGCCCATAGTAGTAGACGCTGGGATCGGGGGCGTCGGAGGCCCGCGCTTGCGCGAGCGCGGCGAGGATCGGGGTGAAGCCGTTGGCGTCCCCGATCGTCTCCGTGTAGACCATGGGCTCACGGACCTCGAGCTGTGCCTGCTGCACCGGGTTGTTCTGCTCGAGCTGCTGCCGCATGGCGTCGACGTCGGCGTCGGTGATCTCGGGCGCCGAGACGCAGCCCTCGAACTCGTGCTGCACCGGGACGAGCACGACCCGGAGCTGCAAAGGGACGTCGTAGAGCTCGAGGGAGCCGGGGCCGGCGAGCGGGACGATGGGGGGAGGGTCGCTGAGCTCGCCGGGTGCGTCACTGCCGGGCATCTCGAACAGGCGCGCGCGATAGGTGATGCCGGGGACGACCTGCTCGGGTTCGAGCAGCCACTGGAACGACGACGCACCGGCACCATCGCTGCTCTCGCCCTCGACGAACTGCACGAAGTCCTGCTCGACCTGCGTGCCGTCGGGGTAGTCGATGGTGAGCCGTCCCATGATGTCTCGTGGCTCGAAGTTGGCGTGCAGGCTCCAAAACCCGCGGACCAGGGTGCGGCGCCCGGAGATGACGCGGGTATTGTAGTCCTCGGGCAACACCTCGAGCCCCCCGACGACCAACTCCACTTGCGTCGCCTGGTTCACGGTCAGCCGCTCGAAGCGAATGTCGCGGGCGAACTCGGGCTCGTCGGAGGCGACGCCAGACGAGGAGCTCCCCTCATCACCGTCTCCGGGCTCGGTGCCGCCGGTGTCGGTGGTGCCCGTGTCGCCCGCCGCGCCAGAGCTGCCCGACTCCCCGCTTCCGGCGTCCGTCCCCGCAGTGGCATCGGTGACGTCGTCCCCACAGGCGAGGAAGACGAGACAAGCAAGGCTCAGAGCGGCTCGACGCATCGAGGGCAAGATACCGCGTACGCGCCAGCGTTAGTCGCGCCAAGGCAAGGTTCGTGGTGCGGAAGGAGGAACGCCGTCCCCGACCGCGATCACCTCGAGCTCCCCGTCGATCCCAGCGCCAAAGCAGCCACAGCTCGTCGTCGTCACGCTCCGGCGGGATGCCGAGGCCCATGCTGGTCGTCGCACCGACGTAGGTGAACGTCGACGCGGGGACGAACGACAAGATCGGGGGCCGTCGAGCGGGTACGCCCACAGCGAGTCGCCGACCTCCCCGGCGGCCATGTGAACCCGGGCACTCCGTTGCCAGGGTCGTCCCGATGGAACGATGGTCGGTCGCAGCCACCACCACGGGACCGGTCTCGCCCCCCCGCACCGGAAGCTCGGGAATACCAAACCGATATTGATGATGCCCGAGTTCGGATCTGGCGCATGTGCGTTCCATCGATGCGGGGGCGCTACAGCCGGCGAGTACCATCCTTGACTCCGAGTTCGTCGAGCGTTTCCGGGCTGAGGAACAGAGCAAGTGAACTCGAGGGCGACGACGCGAGTTCGGTGGAGAGCAAGGAGGGTTCGCAGTACACTGGTGGCGCGCACGCGGGTCGGGCTGCTCTTGGTTGGTGTAGGAACCCCAAGGGTACGCCCTCACCCGCTGCGCGCTTCTCTACGCTGCCAAACCTACGTTCACGCCGCAGCACCACGCCCTCGCCTCGCCCCTTCTCCGTTCCTGGCCGCCCACGAAAGCGTCAGGAGAGCCGCAGTCTTCCCCCTCCAGCTGAGCTTTAGCGCACTCAGCGATGAAATCTGCGTCGTCGTCAGCGAGCCGAACCAGAATGCGGTAACTCGGACCCCTTCGGCAACAACCCAACCTCCCATGCCAGCGGAAGGATCCAGTTGGATGTACAACGCTCCAGCGGAGAGTGCGTCCTGGTAGTAGGGGAGGAGGTCTTCGCGAAGGTGGATGGGGATCGAGGAGGCGGTATAGCTCCGAAACGCCTCGAAGGGGTCGAGGCCGAATCCTATGACTCCGGTGCACTGCACGGCGAGAAGGTCTCCAGCTTCGGTGCGCACCTCGAACCTCAGCATCGCCTGGGAGCGAAGATGTTTGACCGCGAAGATCTCCGCGTCGTGGAGGTCCGTATCAACGCACGGCGAGAGGTTCCAGCTCCGGTGCGCACGTCGAACTCAGCATCGCCTTGGAGCGTCCATGATGGAGAACCCATATCCCGCCTCCGCGAGTTCGTCACTCAGGCCCTGCAGAGACCTGTAGTCGGCTGCGATTATCATGCCATTTCTTGCTCCAAGCCAGAGTAGTAGGACTGTGGCTAGTGGTGTCTTGCCGGATGGGTGTCGCAGTTGTTGGTCTTCGATGATCTCCATCCAGTCCAAGGTCGTTCGCGGCTTGGCGCCGCTGCTTTCGGAGGCGGGCTTCGCTTTCCATCGCTACCTCGGGATGATCGGAATGTGGTCGAGCGGTCCCACGTGTCCGGTTCCTGTCGATTCTTACGCCCCTTGTGGTTCTTCTGCGACGAGACTTGGGTTTGCGATGATGATGTCGCGAGAAATTATACCCCCGACGCGGAGTGACAGTTGCCGGTGGTTGAAGCCTTCTGGGCTTCTTCGAAGATCGACGGCCGCATCTAGAATCAGCGTAGCGATTTCGTCGAGAAGATCCGGATCGGCGACGAGCGTAACTTCCTCGAGTTCGACGGGATCGTCGGATTCGGAGTCGAGAAGATGGCCAAAGAGTCGTAGTTTGTTCTTCATGTTGATTCTGGTGGCGTCCATCCGTGCTCCTCGAGCCACGCTCGTTGGGCACGGTCCGGGTTTGGTGTGCCCTGGTGTGCGTCATGAATTCGTCCGCTGACGGTTGAAGACGTTCCGTCAGAGAAGTGGACGTGCGGCTCCTGGCCGGTAACGTGACCGCGGTCGACTCTGGCAATGCCGCGGGGTGCTTGGCCCCTTCGAACCTCGGCCTGCATTTTCCCTGGGCGACTGGGAGGACGTGCGGCTACTTTGTAGTTCCTCGGTGCACGCCGTACGGTGCCGGTCCCGTCGATATGGAAACCTGTAGAATCGGCGAGTATCGCCTGTCGCGGCGGCAGTTCCGTTGGCATCTCGCCGCCGGTGCACGGCGGACCCCGACGAGCTTGGGTAAGTCCCAATGGGTCCACCCAAGTCGTCGGGTCATCCACGTACCCATGAACCGCCAGCCCCCCCGCCAGCCCGATCGGATCCCGCGAAACATACCCCCCAACCTCCGCCGAGTAGTACCGAAACCGGTTGTAGAACAACCCAGTCTCCGCATCCTCGTACTGCCCCGGGAACCGCCACGGACACAGCGCAGCATCCCCAGTGACCGCCTCGCAGCGCCCGAACGTATCGGTCACCCCCTGCCAAGCAACCTCCCCAGCGGCATCCGTCAGACAAAGCGGCGTCCCGAGATGGTCGGTGAACACCGCCATCGCCCCGCGCTTCTCCGACACCCGCGCCAGCGGTGAGAAGCTCTCGGCCTCGAACAACCACGTAACCACCCCGTCCTCGTCCGGAGCAACCTCCTCGGGCTCAGCCTCCAGCGCGTCGAGGAGCTCCTTCGCAATCCAGCCGAACTCCTCGTCCTCCGCCTGCTTGCGCAGCGCCTCGGCCCACGCCGCATCGTCCCCGAGCCGCGCCCGCACTCCGAGCAGGCCCTTCCGACGCCCCTGCATCTCCGGCGTCCGCAGCACCTCGGGCGCGTCACCCTCACCCCGCCACTCGTGCAGCGGCACGTTTCCGTCCCACACCCACCGCGTCACCACCCCGTCGGCGTTCTTCTCGACCCGTCGCCCGAACGCGTCGTACCGAAACGTCACCGCCGTCCCGCCCGGCCTGTCCACCTGCGCCAGCTGCCCCGCTCCGTTCCAGTGGAACCACCACCGCCCGCCGTCCGGGTCCACCCGCTCGCGCGAGGTTTCCGTCGGCGTCGTAGCGGTACGTCGTGACGCCCCCTCCTTCAGATTGCGGCGCCGAGCGCTTCAGCACCTGCCCCGCCTTGCCGTACTCGCGGTCGCTGCGGTCCAGCGAGGCGAACAGGTTCCCCACGTCGTCGGGGTTGCGCAGCTCGACCCGAGCCTCACCCCCATCCTTGGGCGTCACCTCGGCCTTCTGCAGGAACCCGCGGACGTCGTGCTCGTAGGCGATGGAACCCAGGGCATCGTCCTCGAGCGAGCGCAGCAGGTCGCCCGGATCCCAGCGGTACTTGCGCAGGCGATGTGACGCCGGGCTGGCGCCCTCGGGCGCGCTTGCCTGCCCCACCCAGTGCTGCGTCGGACGGCCCAGCGCATCGCGCCACCAGTACCCGCGCACCGCCGACGCCCCCGACCCCACCACACGGTCGATCTCCAGCCCCAGACGGTCGCGGCTGAACGTGGCCGACCAGCGATGCGCTTCGTCACCGTAGCTCACCGAGGTGACGTCGCCCATGGGGTTGCGGACGATGTCCACCGCCGAGCCGCGCGAGGACTCCAGCCGCAGCCGCAGCCCGCGGTGGTCGTACGCGCTGGCCACCCAGTCCTCCGTATCGTCCTCGATGCCCGTGACGCTCTCCTTGACGATCTGGCCCAGCGCGTCCCGCTCGAACGTGACGACGACGTCGTCAGCCGCGGCCTCCATCAGCGCGCCATCCTTACGGTACGCGTAGCGGATCGCGGGCCCATCGGAGTGCTCGACCGACACCACGTTGCCCGCGTCGTCGTAGGCCATCGTGCGCACGCGGGCCTTCTCGCCCTCCTTCGCCTCGCGGATCACCTTCGCGACCCGGCCCAACGCGTCGCGCTGGTAGAGCGTGGTGAGCCCGTCCCACTGCACCTCGGCCGTCACCTCGCCGAGCGCATCGAGCTCGAAGCGGTGCTCCAGCCCCCGCTCGTTGGTCACCCCGACCAGCTGCCCTTCGGTGTCCCAGCGATACCGCACCGTGGCCGCGCCGCCGGCCACCCGAGTGTGCGTGCGCGAGGCGACCTTGCCCATCTGGCAGTACGTGAACGTGACGTCACGGGCCCGGTCCCGCGCTCGCAGCACGTTGCCCATCGGGTCATAGGCCAGGTCGCGCACGTTGCCGTCGGGCTCGGTCACCCGGACGATGCGGCCCAGCGCGTCGTAGACCCGCTTCTGCACGTTGCCGTTGGGATCGGTACGCTCGACCACGCGGCCCAGGGCGTCGCGCTTCCAGCCCGTGGTGGTCTTGTCGGGGTGGGTCGCCTTGGCCAAGCCGCCTGCGCTGTCGTACTCGAGCGCCGTGGCCTGGCCGGCCGCGTCGACCACCTGGCGCAGTCGCTTGCCCTCGTAGACGTAGTGCGTGGCGTGACCGGCCGGATCGACGCGCGCCACCACCCGGCCCATGCCGTCGTAGCGCCACGCCCACTGGGCACCCTCGGGACCCACCACCTCCACCGGCCGGCTCTTCTCGTCGTAGCGGACCTTGCTGACCCGCTTGCCCCCGTCCCCACACGGCGAGGCGACCATGACCACGTTGCCGCGCGCGTCGTAGGTGGTCTCGGTGCGCCGCCCGAGCGGATCCACCACCGCCCGCTCGCGGTGGGCGTGGTCATATTCGTAGCGCGTCGTGCCTCCGGCCGCGTCGATGATCTCCGTAACCATGAACGCCCCGTCGTACGCGTAGGTGACCACCTCTCCGAGCGAGTTGGTGACCGCGGTGGTCCGGCCCTTGCGGTTGTACTCGATGAGGTGGTGGTAGATCCCCACCTCGCGCTCCCCCGCGGGGTCGATGCCCCACGTCTCGACACACCGCGCGTAGCGACCGTAGCCGTCGTACTTGAAGAAGAACGTCAGCCCGTTGCGATCGCCCTCGCGGACCAACAGGTGGCGGTCGTAGCCGAACGTCATCGGCTTGCCCGTCGCGTCGCGCTGTTCGATCAGATCGCCGGCTTCGTCGTAGAAGTACTCCGCGTGCTGACGATGCCCCTCGCCATCGGCCGCGGGCAGCCACACCCGCTTGAGCCGCCCGCGCGCGTCGTGCTCGAGCTTGACCACCCGGCCCGACGCATCGTGCACCTCGGCCAGGCGGGCCCGCTCGTCGTAGCGGTACTGGACGACGAAACCCTCGGGGCTGCGCTGCCGGACGATCCGCGCCAGCCCGCGGTCGGTCTCGTGCGCCGCCTCGCCGGGGATCGGCGCGAACTCGGTGACGTTGCCCGCGGCGTCTTCGAGGGTGAACGCGAAGTTGCCGTGGCTGCGCAGCATGAGGCGCTCGACCGGGTGCCAGAGCGTATCGCCCTTGCGCATCACACCGCCCTCGAGCGGGCGGGTCCCAAACTCGACCTCGCGACCGTCGGGCGTCTGGTAGACGACGGCGTGCTTTTCGAGCCACACCTTCTGGTCGAGGCTGTGCGCCCACCCGAAGCCCAGCGGCGAGTCTCGGTCGTACCAGTTGCTGCTGTAGTTGCGCTCGAGCCGAACCGGGAGCGGGCCGGGCAGCTCGAGGTCGACGCCGTCGGTGAGCACGCAGCCGTTGGCGACGTTGACCGGGTGACCGGTGAGGAAGCACGCCGACTTGTGGGCGATGTTCCGGGCCCGCTTGAACTTCTCGGGGATGACCTTGTCGATCGCCCCGTGCAGCTTGCCCGCGGCCCACTTGCTGCGAAGCGCCCGCATGCCGGCCATCATCACGACCTGCTGCCAGTCGATCGCCGGCGGCCCACCGACCATCACCAGCCTGGGCATGCCGGTGGAGAAGACCACCGAGGTCGGCATGCGCACCGGGTCGCTGCACGACAGCGCCATCTCCCCCATGCGCACCGCGTTGGCGCCCATCATCTTGACCGTCATCGAGCCCATCAGCAGCAGCGCGTCCGAGGGCGGCGGCATCGGTGGATCGGGCATGGGCAGCTTTCCCTTGAGCCCGATGACCGGCTTGGGCGCGCGAGGCACGGGCGCCCAGGACACCCCAGGCGGGATGAAGATGTGCGGCACCGGCATCGACACCTCGTCGCCGGTGACCGTAGCGGGCAGGCCTGCGATCCACACTTTGCCCGGGTCGACCGGCGTGTCGGTGGCCCACGCGGTCACCTGGGCGATCAGCTCGTCCATGATGAGACCGAGCGGGTCGAAGAGCAGCCCGGTGAACGGGTGCGGCAACGGCGTCGGCACCGGGGCGGGCGTGGGGACCATCTCCATGTGGAGATCGAGACCGACGACGATGTCGAGCCCCTTGCTCGCGATGCTCACCGGAGCAGTCTAGGCGAGCGGACCCTGCGAGACGACCCCGGAGTGCACGCAGGGACAGGGCCCTCCTTCGAGGTGAAGGGGGGCAGCGGCCAGGGCATGAGCGGCTCGCGGGCTGGGCGCGCGGCGTGGTCCCAGCCCGAGGGCGGTCGATGGTGGGCGGTGCTCGCCTGTGCCGGGCCCGACGAGATTCGCTCGCTCTGCGCAGGACGGGCGCCGTAGCATGCGGCGAGCGGTCGCCCGATGACGTTCACGACGCTCACGTTCCTCGTGTTCACGGCGGTGGCCTTCTCCGTCTACTGGGCGCTGGGGCGACTGCGCTGGCAGAACGCGTTCCTCGTCGTGACCAGCTACGTCTTCTATGGCTGGTGGGACTGGCGCTTCTGCACGCTGATCGCCATCTCCACCGCGGTCGACTATGGGCTGGCCCGACGCATGGACGCGGGCGGTCGCTCCAGGGCCCTGCTCGCGGCGAGCGTCGTCGCCAACCTGGGGATGCTCGGCGTTTTCAAGTACTACGACTTCTTCGCGGCCAGCCTGGTCGCATCGGCGTCGGGGGTGGGCGTTTCGCTTCACCTGCCCACGCTGGCGCTGGTGCTTCCGGTCGGCATCTCGTTCTACACGTTCCAGACCCTGGGCACGACGATCGACGTCTACCGCGGGAGCCTTCGCGCGTGCCGAGATCCGCTGGCGTACGCGGCGTACGTGTCGTTCTTTCCGCAGCTGGTCGCCGGCCCGATCGAGCGCGGCGCCGACCTGCTGCCGCAGTTCACCAGCGCGCGGCGCTTCGATCCCTCGATGGCGCGCGCCGGGCTGCGACAGGCCCTGTGGGGCTTCGTGCAGAAGGTGGTCTTGGCCGACAACCTCGCCGAGCTGGTGGATGGCTGCTACGAGGGCAGCTGCGGCGGCCCGCTGATGACCGCGGCGACCGTTGCGTTCGCGTTTCAGATCTACTGGGACTTCGCCGGCTACTCCAACATCGCGATCGGCACCGCGAAGCTGCTGGGGTTCTCGCTGCGCCGCAACTTTGCCCGACCGTACTTCTCGCGGTCGATCGCCGAGTTCTGGCGACGCTGGCACATTTCGCTGTCGACCTGGTTTCGCGACTACGTCTACGTGCCGCTGGGCGGCGGGCGTCGAGGCCGGGCCCGTCAGGTCATCGCGGTGGTGATCACATTCCTGGTCAGTGGGCTGTGGCACGGCGCCGCGTGGACATTCGTGCTGTGGGGGGCCCTGCACGCAGCGGCGGCGCTGCCCTCGGTGCTCGGGCGCCGCGATCGGCGGGGACGTTCGCCCGAGTTCGAGCCAGCCTTGCTCCCGCGCCCGATGGACGCGCTGCGCATGCTGATGACGTTCGCGGTCGTCTGCGTGGGGTGGGTGTTCTTTCGTGCCCACGACCTGACGCACGCCCTGTCGATCCTCGCGACCATCTCGACCGTCGCCACGGACCCGTGGAGCGGGGGGGCCGGTGCGGTGGCGGCGTTCGGATCCGACTACCTGCAGGGGATGGCGGCGCTGGTGGGGCTGGTGGTCTTCGTCGAGTGGCTGGTCCGCAACCGCGAGCATCCTCTCGAGGATCTCCCCTGGCCGCGCCCGCTGCGATGGGCGCTCTACAGCGTGCTCGTTTGGGGCACGCTCTACCTCATGCCCGCGGAGCCGGTCGGCTTCATCTACTTTCAGTTCTGATGAAGCGCTTCATCCTGCAGGTGTTCACGTTCCTCGCGTTGCAGAGCGTCGTCGCCGGCGTGGTGTGGTGGGCGTGCCCCCACGACGAGGACCACTACGCCGCCGCGACGGGGGACAAACGTCGGCACCTCGCCGCCTGCCCGTCGCCGCGGGTCGTCTTCGTCGGAGGGTCGAGCGCGGCCTTCGGCTTCGACTCGCGGGTGGCGGCGCAGGCCGGCCTGCATGCGGTCAACATGGGGCACAACCGCAGCCTGGGTCTGCGTTTCATGCTGGCGCAGGTACGAGGCGCACTCCGGCGAGGGGACGTGGTCGTGGTTTCGCCGGAGTATTCGCTGCTGTGGAAGCCCGGCGTCGACCAGACCCTAATCACCCACCTCGAGTACGATCTGCCCAGCCTCGCGAATCTCGACGCTGGAACGGGCCGGAGGCTGGTCGACGAGGGGTTGCCGTGGGCGGCCCGCAAGGTGCGGTGCGCCGCGCACCAGGTCAGTACCCACGCGCCGATCGGCTACACCCGGGGCGCCTTCGATGCCTCCGGTGACTTCGCGCGTCATCGCGGCACGCCGGCGCGCCCGCACAACTTCACGCCTTCGCCCTGGCCGGCACCCCAGGCGGTGCGACTCGACGAGAGCCTCACGCTGCTCGCCCAGTTCGCGCAGGCGTGCGAGGCGGTCGGCGCCCGCTGCGTGTACGCGTTCGCGCCGCTGCGACGGGGGCAGTACGAGGCTAACGCGGCGACGGTGGAGCGGGTGGCCCGCGCCGTGCGGGCGCGGTCGGGGCTGGAGATCGTGATCCCGCTGCGCGAGGCAATCTACGAGCACGACGCGTACTACGACGCCGGCCCGCATCTGATGCCCTGGGCGGCGACGGCCCGGACGCGGGCGTTGATGGATGCGCTGTAGCCGAGCGTCGAGCTGCGGGAGCGTGGCGTCGCGCTACGAGGTCGAGGCGCGGTGCCGTCGCAGTGCCTGGAGCGTCGTGCGGGCTTCCTCCGCCAGTATCGCGGCGCCGGTGAGCACGTCGTCGGTCACCGTCTCTTCGCTCCCAGATCCGAGCAGATCGAGCGCCGACCGCAGGCGGGACCGAGCGGTGGAGAGCATCCCCTCGGGGGATATCGCTGCCGTATCCTGCGTTGGCTTCTTGTCCGGCAACCCCTGACTCGACCTCCTCGCTGGAGTAGCACTCCCCGAAGTCCAAGTCGAGAATCCGGCGCCGGTTTCGTCCGAGGGTGATCGCTTCGAGGGGATACCCGCGGTCTCGCTCTGTTCGTCGAGAGCCCCTCGGCTTACCTAGGCTTTACCGGACAGAGGCCACGCGCTGACGGTGCCCTGGAGTCGTTGGAGCTACATGGAGGAGCGAGAGGTTCCCACCGCCATGAAACGAACGACCCTGTTCCTTGCTGCACTCGCGCTCGCCGCCTGTGACAGCGAACCCGAAGATGCCACCGCAGACCGCCTCGCCGAGCTGGACGCCGAGCTGGACGCTGAACTCGAAGCCGAAGAGGCCGACGACCAGCAGGGCCACGGGCGCAAGCATGATGACTTCCGTCACCGGGGGAAGAAGGGGCATCACGATCCCGCGACCGAGATCTGCGAGCAGGTTGCTTGCTCCGAGGCGCAGCTCGAGCAGGTCCAGGCTGCCTTCGCGCGTCCCGACCACGGGGAGCGTGACGAGCGACCCGAGCGTCCCGACATGTCCGCCGCCAACGGCACCCTCGCGCAGGCCTTTGCCAGCACCGGCTTCAGCCAAGCCGACCTCAAGGCGTGGCGAGATCAGATGCCCGCGCGGCCCGACCGAGGGAGTCATCATCTCGACGCGATGTCCGAGCTGCACGCGCTGCTCACCCCCGAGCAGCGCCGCACGCTGTCCGCGAAGATTGCCGCGGGCGAGGTCTTCGGCCGCAAGGGTGCGGAAGGGCCGGCACGAGATGCGGGGCGCGGCGCACGACGATGATGCCAGCGGTCACGCCGAGCACCTGGCCCGACGGGCGGCGCACTTCTGTGCGCCGCTCGCCTGCACGGAGGACCAGCAGGCGCAGCTCGCCAAGGTGTTCGAGAGCAAGCGCGAGCGCGGAGCCAAGTCCGATCACACCGCTGCGCTCGCCGACGCGTTCAGGGCCGAGACCTTCGACGCCGACGCGGTCACCGAGCTGATGGGGCGCTCGCACGACCACGGCGCGCGAGATGCCGTCGTGGTCGAGATTCACGCGACCCTCACGGCCGAGCAGCGGGCGATGCTCGCCGAGCGGATCCGCGAAGACGGTCCCCGGGCCCTGATGGGGAAGCACGGCAAGCACCATGGAAAGCGCGGCAAGCGTGGTGGCAAGCGCGGTGGCAAACGCGGTGGAGACGAGACGATGAAGGACCGTGGCCGTCAGTTCGGCTGATCGTCAGCACCGACGCACCCGGGACGGTCGCCCAAGACCCATGCTCTGGCGACCGTCCCTTTCGTGAGTCTTGCGCTCGTCCTGCTCGGTGCCGCGCTCGGCGTTCCAGCCGCGCGACGAGGGCTGATGCGAGGCGGGGCTGCTCGGGCGGGCGTATACTTCGCCCCGCATGCGGGGACGTCTGAGGATCTTGGGGATCGCGCTCGCCGTTGGCCTGGTGGTCATCGGTGGCGTGCTCTTTTGGTTGCTGCGCGCCGAGGAGATTCCCGACACCCTGGAGGCGGCCGAGGACCCCGCGAGCCTGCGCATCCCCGGCATCGGGAGCCAGCCCGCCCTCGATGCGGCGCTGATGAAGGACAAGACCACCTTCTTCGTCTTCGTGGGGCTCCAGAGCTGGAGCGGAGACGAGGGCAAGATGCTCAATCGCGCGCTCAACCGGTGGACCCTGCCCGAGGACGTCCAGGGCTTCATCGTCTTCGACGCCGAGGGCATGGGCTTCCTGGCCGAGAAGTCCGAGGAGTACATGGAGCGCTTCGGCGGGGAGACGCGGTTTCCGATGTACGGCGACTTCGAGGGCGCGTTCCGGTCGGTGTTCAAGATGCCGCGCGGGCACCACGGCCTCGTGGTGGTCGGCCGTGATGGTGCGGTGCGGATGCGCAAGAGCGGCGGTGCGAAGGGCGAGGACGACCTGGCCGCGATCCGTAGTCTCCTACGCGCCGAAGAGCCTCCGCCGGGGCCACCGGTGCCCGAGTTCGAGGTCGGAGACATCTCTAGGGATGTCTGCAGCCAGACGCCCTGCGCGCTCATGTTCCTCGGGGAGCCCGTGGCCCGCACGGACATCCCCGGCATCGACGATGGCTTCGAAGGCGAGGACGAGGCCAAGTGGGCGCAGCTTCAGCGACCCGGCGTTCGCAACATCAGCTCTGCCCTCAAGCTGGAACTCGGTGACGCGGGCAAGGGCGTGGTCGTGGGCGACCTCCGCGACCTCGAGCTGCCCGCGGGCTGGACCGTCGCCACCGAGGATGCGGACGTTCGCCGCGCGTTCGGGGTCGACCCTGGCGCGACGGCGTTCTTGATTCTCCGGGACGGTCGCGTCGCCTTTCAACGAGCCGGGGTGATCCCGATGTTCGCCTTGGGACAGGTCTCGGATCTGCTCGGCGTCGAGTTCGACTTCGAGGACTGAGCGCGACGCCTATTGGGCGGCGGCTTGATGCACGACGACCTGGTCGAAGGGGATCTCGATCCCGGCCTCGTTGAGGGCGTTGTAGACCGCGATGCGGGTTCGAGCGGCGACGCCGCCCCAGTCGGAGGACTTGGCCCACGAGAACACGGTGAAGTTGACGGCGCTCGCGCCGAAGCTGGTGAGCACCGCGGACGGGGCAGGGTCTTCCAGCACGAGATCGACGCTCTTCGCGGCCTCGAGGAGGATTGCCATGACCTTGTCGGGATCAGCTCCATACGCGACGCCGATCTCGACGGACGCGCGGCGGGTGCCCAGCACGGTGATGTTCACGATGCTGCTCCCGGTCGCTTGAGCGTTGGGGATGATGACCTTCTGATTGTCGAACGTGACCAGGTTGGTCGCGAACAGACCGATCTCGTCGACGACGCCGGTGTGGCCGGCGACGGTGACGACGTCGCCGATCGTGAAGGGTCGGAAGATGAGGACCATGACGCCCGAGGCGAAGTTCGCGAGGCTGCCCTGCAGCGCCAGGCCGATGGCGAGCGCGGCCGAACCGAGGATCGCGATCAGGCTCGTGGTCTCGACACCCACCGCACCGAGCGCAGCGACGACCGTGGCGGCGAGCACGGCGTATTGGAGCAGCGAAGCGAGGAAGCGAGTGACCGCTTCGTCGAGCTTGCGCTTCCGGAACATCGCGAGCCCAAACGTGTTGGCCCACTTCGCGGCGATCCAGCCAACGACGAAGATGAGGATCGCTTTGGCCGTGCCGACGATGAGCGCACTGTAGGGAGCGAGAGGTTCGGGGAGCAGGGTCTCCATGGGCGTGCTCTGTAGGCCACCGAGCCACAACTGTCCAGACGTCAGCGGTAGGGGCCACGATGACCCATGAAGCCGCGGCTCATCGTCAGGAGCGCCTCGACGGCCAGGGAAACGTGTTCGACATCGCCGACGGGCGCGTCGAGTTCGGCGTGGGTCGTCTCGGCGTTGACCTGAACGACCTGGACGCTCGCAGGCAGCTCGACCGGAGGGGGAGCGCCCGATGTCGCATGCCAGACCTGTCGATGCTCTCGCCCGATCAGCTCGGGAGCCAGGACGTCGATCGCGGTGTGGTCGGGCTGCCCGGTGGGCTTGAAGCGGGTTCGGACCTCGACCCGGTGCCCATCCCACTCTGCACAGAGCGCAAGTGATCCGACATGAAGTTCTGCGCCCAATCGGTGGGCTGCGTCTCTCCAGGAATCGAGCTGGTGCTCGAGAGACTCCGGCGGAGGCAGCTGGGCGCGCGCGTCCTCGATGGACAGCGCAATCTCGTGGAGCTTCTCGGCGAACCGAACGAGTGGAGCAACGTTGCGATCGCCTCGCTGGTCGAAACGCATGCGGGTGTCGTCGATGTCCAGAATGTGCAGATCACCCAATCCGTCGCCCAGGGCTGCCTGCAGCACCTCGAGCTGACGCCGTTCGCGAGCCCGGAGATGGCCACCCTTCCACGTGAGTCCCAAGCCCAGGTCGACGTAGTGGATCTCCCCGACGACCCAGGAGCCGGTCCGCCGCGACTCGGGATACAGGCGCACCTCGGTCTTGCCCACGGTTCGACGCAGCGCGGCCTCGGCGAAGTCGAAGCCGCTGCGCCGGCTCGCTTCGCGCCAGACCAGCTGCTGTCGGCGGGACCCGACGGCCGGCGGCACGGCCTCGATCTCTTCCTCTCCGGGCCTGCGATGGCGCACGTAGACCGGCACCATCATGCTCGGGTCGGTCGTCCAGGCGATGACGGCTTCGACTTGAAGTCTCCACGACAAGGCGACGCGGCGGTGCTCGAACCCGACCGCGAGGTTGGCGGGCAGCCGGAGGTTGAGCGGGACCACATCGGGGTTGTCCTCACCGTCCGGAGAGATCTCGAGGTTCCACTGGGCGACGCGGACGAAGTGCTCGACCGAGCCGAGAAATCCCGTCACGCGCTCGACGGCCCACAGCGTGGCTTGCAGCTGCTCGTAGTTGGATGCATCCACGCCCGCGAGCGCGACCGATCCTCGCACCCGTCCGCCGGGCTCCAGCTCGTGTGAACTCAGCGAGAGCTCGAAGTAGGGCATCCCGGTGTGCGGGCCCTCGAGCGCCGAGACGAACACTTGCCTGCGTGTGTTGGTGGGCCTGGGTGGAGCCGCCCCCCGCACGTTGAGGACGAAGCGGGCCTTCGCCGCGGGCCACCACGGAATGTCTACGTGTACCCGGGCCGTGTAGCTCACCTCGACGTGTCGGCCCCGATAGCTGTTGGGCACGGTCGGTGGAAATCGAAACCGGACGTCGAATGCGTGCTCACCCTCGGAGAGCTCGCCCTTGCTCAGCGGTCGGGAGGTCGAGCGGAAGAACACCGAGGTTTCTCCGTGACGTCCGTACTGGCTCTGCGTGTACCAGCTCTCCTCGCCGATGAACTCGACGACGACGGCGGTGACGGGCAGGGGCGCTCGGCAGCGCAAGACCACGCGCGCGGTCGTTTCTCGACCGGCATCGATGAGCCGCGGGGCGTAGAGGGAGACGTCCGGGCGTGTCTTGATCAGACCCACCGGGGACGAGTGTACGCCCTGCGCGGTCCCGATCAGGGCGTGAGGGCCCAAGCGCCAACGCCACCGAGCAGGCCGGCCACGAGCACCATCGTGGCGACGCCCAGGGCGTGGAGGACGCGCAGGCTCGTGTCTTGCGGCAGAGCTCGGGGGGCGGGGAGTGGTGAGACGTTCGCCCAGCGCAGGGCCTGGTCGGGGCGAATCGTCCAGACTCCCGTCCTCGCGGCCTTCTCGGCCACGGCGGGTGCGGCGGCAAGGGGGTGCGAGAGCTCCGTGAGTTGGGTGGACATGCGCGAGACATCGTCCGGCTGGAGGCCTTCTTGAGGGCGAACGACCCGCTTCGACCCCCGGTTCAGCGGAACGTGGCCTGGTATGCAACGGTGCGCTTCATCGCGCCGGTGCCGTCTGTGAAGCGGGCGACGAACTTGTAGGTGCCCGTGCGCACGGGGATCCGAAAGGTGTACCGACTACCCCGGCGTACGCAAGAGAAGGGGCGAGCGGCGTTGGACTCGCCGCAGGTCAGCCTGCGCGCTCGCTGGTCGTACCAGATGAGCTCGACGCTCGCGATGCCGTCCGGGTCGCGGGCGTCGACGGTCACCTCATAGGTCGAGTGGGCGCGGGCGGGGCCGACGGTGATGCCGAGCGATGCGGCGCTTGGAGGGGGCGGAGTCCGGCGGACCGGGGTCGTCGCGACCGTTCCGGCCACGTCGCTGCGCCCGACGAGGCTTGCCAGCTTGTCCCACGAGTTCTGGACGCCGGAGCCGTCGGCGCACGGACGCGCGTCCCATTCGCCGCAGCGTCCAACCGCGTTCTGAAACGTCTTGGCGCCGCACGACTCGTAGCTCATCACGTCGCCGCAGGTTCGGGAGTGGTCCAGGCCCATGGTGTGCCCCACTTCGTGCGCGGCCGTGTCGCACAGCGCCCCGGTGGTGCGGTGCGGGGTCTGGAACACGAAGACGCGTGGTCGCCAGGCCCACCGCCAACACCGAACCGAGAAGCGCTCCAATCCTGGTCACATGGGTGTCGACTCCCCATGCGCCCATCGATTCGTGAGCGGAACGTGAACGTGGCGGGGCAATCCGCCCCCGTCGTGGCGTTCAGCAGCGGGGGACGGGGGTGCTCAAGCCGTCGATCTCGACGGCATCGGGCCCGATCGTGTCGCCTTCGAAGCGGATCTGAAGGCTCGTGCCGTCGATCGACTCGACGACGACCGACGACTCGAGGGTACCGCCGCCACCGAAGCAGTCGCCGCCGCCCCGGTCGGGGCCGTTCTCGTAGAAGAAGGCGTTCACCGCTTCGCTGGGGTAGGTGCCCGGGACCTGCTGCTCGACGGAGAGTGCGAAGTTCACCTCCCAGATCCCGCAGCGGATGTCGCTGGACGGGTCTTCGCAGGTTTGGCCCGAGAAGGCGACGGTGACCAGCAGATCATCATCGTCGAGGTCGACGCCGGTGTCCGATGTCGCCCCCGAGTCCGCGCCGGTCCCCGTCGGGCTTTCGGAGGGCGGGACGTCGCCGCGGCGGATCGCGAACGCGGTCATCGTCGGGGCTGGGCGGCCTGGGGCGCCGGTCGAGGACGCGTCCTCGACCTCCCCTTCGGTGGTCGAGCTCGTGATCGGACTGAGCTCGCCCGAGTCGCTGGACTCGCCCGACGCCGAGCCCGAGGCGCCGGCCTGGAGGTCGGCCGGAATGTTGCCGACGGCGGTCGGCACCGAGCACCCGGTCAGCCACGTCAACACCCACATCCAGCGCGCCATCGGCCCAAGCATAGGTGAGCAGGGCGCCGGGTCAACCCTGGGGTGCCCGTGGCGAAACCCGACACGACGTCGCACTCGTCTTCTTCGCTCCTGGCGGCGTCGCCGAGACCGCATCACCCGCAGCAACGGGCGTGCTCGGTCATCGACTCTCGCGCGGATGGGGCCGGCGGTAACGGGCCAGAAACATTCGAATGTGGATACCGGGCGCAAGCGGGGCAACGTCGTGGTCACGGTCGAAGCAGGGTGAGGCGCCAATCTGGCGGCGTGGACAACCGACATCAGTTCGGCCGCGTGCTCTTCCCTGAACTTGCTCGGCTCTCCCCGGTTCAGCTTCGCTCGACTCAGAGCGCCTTGCGCACGGCCGCAGCCCAGTCGTCGAGCTGATGAATCGTCGTCTCGAGCGGGATCCCCAGGTTCTCGATCCTGCGCAGCTCCTTGGCCACCAACTCTTTGGCCCTGCGCAGCCGGGTGCGCACGGTGCCCTCGGGCGCCCCGACGACCTCCCCGATCTCGGCCGCAGTCAGCCGCTCCCAGAACGAAAGCTCGAGCACGACCTGGAACTGCAGGGGCACGCTGCGCAGCGCCTCCAGCAGCGAGCGCTGGCGACCGGCCGCGGCGAGGATGCTGGTCGCCGAGGGCGCAATCTCGGCGATGCTGCTGACGCTGTAGTCGGGCGGCTCCACGCTGCGTCCGCGGTAGTGCGAGTACAAGACGTTGCGGGCGATCGCGAACAGAAACGTGCGGAACGATGATTTGCCCTCGAACCGCGCGCGGGCCTCGAGACAGGCCAGCAGGGTGCGCTGGATGAGGTCGTCAGCGGCATCGCCCGCCTTGTTGCGGAAGAAGCGCGACAGGGCCCCGAAGTGGCGATCGAAGAGCTGGGCGCCCGCGGGGAGCTCACCGCCCGCCCAGGCCTCGAGGAGCTCCTCGTCGGTGCGCTGCTCGCTCAACGAACCCACTGTATCGTGATCCCGGCCAACTTTTTCCAATTGCTCCGACCCGCCCCGCGACAGACCCGAGCGATGATGGCCCAGGACATGCCCACCCTCGATAGCGACAACCCGCGCGCAGAGTCCGAGCTCGGGCTGCTCGCGACGCACTACGGCGGCAAAGCACCGCTGGGGGAGCGCTTCCGCAGGGCGCAGCTTCGGGCCCAGATGTTCGGCGACCCGGGCGAGACGCTCACCGTCGGGCGCTACGCGATCACGGGGCGGATTGGGGCTGGGGCGATGGGCGCGGTCTACCGGGCTGTCGACCCCGCGCTCGACCGCGAGGTCGCCGTGAAGCTCCTGCATCGCAGCGACGAGATTCACCGGGCGCGCATGACGATCGAGGCGAAGGCGCTCGCCAAGCTCTCGCACCCCAACGTGGTGACCGTGCACGAGGTCGGCACCGAGGACGACCAACTCTTCGTGGCGATGGAGCTGGTGCAGGGCCGGACGCTCGGGGCCTGGCTGCAGGCACCCGATGGGCTGCGTGTGCTCGAGGTGTTCGTGCAGGCTGCCGAGGGCCTACAGGCAGCCCACGACGCGGGCATCGTGCACCGCGACTTCAAGCCCGACAACGTCATCGTCGGCGACGACGGCCGCGTGCGCGTGCTCGATTTCGGGATGGCCCGCACCCCGGGCGCTCCGCTGCTGCAGGAGGTCGAAGGCGAGCCGGCCGAGCAGCGTGCGCTCGAGCCCGCGATCACCCGCACCGGTATGCTGGCGGGGACGCCGGGCTACATGGCGCCCGAGCAGTTCGAGGGCGCGCGTGTCGACGCGCGGGCGGACCAGTTCGCGTTCTGCATCGTCCTGCACGAGGCGATCTGGGGCACCCGTCCCTTCGCCGGTGAGACCGTCGCGGACCTGGCCCGCGCGGTGCTCGGCGGCACGGCCGAGCTGTTCGAGGGCCAGCCTCCCCCGGAGCTCGCGCCCCATGAGATCGATGCGGCAAAGGCGGTCATCGCGCGCGGCCTGAAGACCGACCCTCAGGCCCGGTTCCATTCGATGCGAGAGGTCGCGAGCCATCTGCGGCCCGTGCCCGCGGTGCCATCTTCGAGCTCGGGGTTCAATCGACGAAACACCGCGATAGGCATCGCTGCCTTCATGGCCGCCGGGCTCACGATGAACCTGTTGACGGCACCTGATTCCGAGCCGGAGGTCGAGGCCACTGCCATGGTCAACCAAACCGGTGAGGGCATCGAGGCGGTGCTCTCGAACCGCTGCGGCGAGACCGTCCGCTACGCGATCGCCGGAGAAGACGGGCCGGCCGATGAACTCTCCGTACAGTCCTTTGAGACCGGCCGCAGCCTGCCGGTCACGGTGAGCGACCACAGACGGGTGTGGATCATCAAGAACGACGGCACACGCGGAGCCTCGGGCTGGACCGACGATCCCGACAGCGAGATCACCATCGGGCCGAGCTGCACCACCATCAACGTCGGTCCGATCGGCTCGTACCGAGCGAGGTCGATCGAGCAGCTCCGCCGCCAGAGCGTGCGGCGCAGGCACCGAGCTGCGCGACGGTGCCTGCGTGCCCAAGGGCGGGACGAACCTGCCCAAGGTACTCGGTGAGCTTCCCGGTCTGTCCGATATCCCCGGCGTCGAGTTGGGCCCGAGAGGCGCTTCGGTTCGAATCCATGCAGCTCGCACGTGTCGTCGACGGAGAGATCGAGCCCTCCTTGAGGAAGGGACACCTCGTGCTCCCGCTGTACGAGCAGCTCTCCGAGCGGCAAGCCCGAGACGCACCCGAGGCCGATCGACGCATCGCCATCCATGCCGACGCGAGCACGCGCTTCAGCACCCTCGTCGACGCTCTGTACACGTCGGGAAAGGCCGGGTTCCGCGCCTACGAGCTGGTCGCCGAGACTGGATCGGGGAAACGAGGTGCGCTTCGCCTATCACCGCCCTTCTTCCCTGCAGCTCCAGGACGCGGAGCAGCGCTCGAGGTCAGGGTGCTTCCGGAGGGATTCAGCGTAGGAGGGCTCGAGTCCGGGAGCCTCATCCCCGCCCTCTCCGGAAAGCACGGTCTCGCCTCCTACGACTTCACGGCGTTGGCACGAGCGGCAGCCGAACATCGCGACATGTTCTCCTCGATCCGAGCCGTCGTCTCGGCATCGGACGACATTCGCAGCGATGTCCTCGTCCGTACACTTGCGACATTGCGCGGCGAGGCATGCACGACCGATCCGGCGAAGTGCTTGTTGACGCACCTGACCATCGAGGCCGGAGACGGTTAGCGGGAAACTGACCATTCTGGGGAACCTACCATTGTGGAAGTCGTGTGCTGACACCCGTGTCGGCACAGACGGAGCGGCGGGCCGAAGCTCGAACGAGCTGGGCGCGGACACCCCAACGGCCCATAGATGCGCTCGTTAAACTGCGGGCGAGGGCCGACCGTGTGCAGCCGAACCGATGCGGTCCCCGGACGCTGCGGCGGCGCAATCTCGGGGTCGGTCGAGTTGTCGCCCGTCGCCGGTCCCGGGGCGTGCTTCGTGGCGACGCTCCCGCGGGAGTGCTCGGCGAGCACGCTGCCGGTGGGGCGTGCTGATGAAGGCGTTCGCTTTCCGACCTCCGGCTCGTAGGTCCCGCAGTCACGGACGCGGGACCCAAGACCCGCAGTTGGCCGGCATCCTCGCGTCCCGTGGCCTCGTGCGAGTCATGCGTGGTCGAGAAGCGTTGGCACTCGAGGATTTCGAGAGGGCCGACGACCTGCTGGCACCGGGCGCAGACGTGCAAAGGATTCGGGCCATGATCGAACAGGGACGCGCGCGTCTAGGCGAGAAGGAGGGCGGAGAAACGAGGGGCGACGAGGTAGGGAGGGCCAAAACAACGCGCTGGTAGAGCGAGACTCAGGGGGCTGTGTACGATACCGAGAAGAGCAGGAGTTGTCCGACGGGAGAGGGACGAGGCGGCGGCCGAGCACCGCGGAACTCGGCGGCGATGTCCTGCGGTGTGGTGACGGCCCGGATGACGCGCATCGGTCCGCTGCAGCGGGAGCAGAGCGAGATGTCGACGCGGAAGACGCGGGCGAGGAGCTTCATCCACGGCAGACGAGAAGGGGCGGCCAGCTCGAGCTCCCCGCCATCACAACCTTGCTCCACGCTCAGCGGCGTTCTAGGCGTGAGTCGAGACAGCGGTGCCGCTCCAAGCGCGTAGATGGCGGATGGACTCATCGGTACCCTGCTGCTTGTTGTTCGAACATCTGTGCGTAGCGCCCGTTGAGGGCAACGAGGCGGTCGTGGTTGCCGACCTCGCAGATGCGCCCTGACTCAAGAACGAAGATGCGGTCAGCTCTGCGCACCGAAGAGAAGCGGTGCGAGACCAACACCACTATCTTGTCTGCGGCGACGTCTCGGACGTGCTCGAACAGGGCGGTCTCCGCGTCGGCGTCCATGGCCGAGGCCGGCTCGTCGAGCACGAGGACGTCAGCGTCGACTCGCGCGAGCGCCCGGGAGAGCGCAACCCGCTGCCACTGCCCGCCGCTGAGTTCCTGCCCGTCGGCAAACCAAGTGCCCAGGCGAGACGCGTAGCCTTGCGGGAGCGCCTCGAGAAACTCCGCCGCGAGACCGAGCCAAGCGGCACGCTCGACGCCCCGCGCCCCCTCGGCTCCTGGTCGGCGATCGAGGTCGACGTTATCCGCTGCCGAGAGCTGCAGCTTCGAGAAGCTCTGATGCACCGTGACGACCCGTCGGCGAAGGCCGTCGTCCATGCGCGGGTGTAGCGGCGCTCCGTCCAGTCGTACCGCGCCCGAGCTCGGGCGGTACAGGCCGCTGAGCAGCTTGAGTAGCGTCGACTTGCCGGCCCCGTTTGCCCCCACGAATGCGATCGTCTCGCCTGGCGAGACGTGCAGGTCGATATCTGTGAGAACGTCACCGGAAGCGCCCGGGTATCGAAAGCTGACGGCATCGAGCCGCAGTCCTCGCTCTGCAGGAACGCAAACCGGAGCGGCCAAGCAGCGCGGTGGGGCGTGGATGAACTGGAAATAGTTGCTCAAGAAGAGGGCATGCTCGTGCAACGTCGCGGCGGCACCGGCGCCAGAGATGACGGCCGACTGCGTTTGGCGGATGAGAAGCCCGTACATCGTGAGCGCGCCGATCGTGATCGAGGCAAGAGCTGCCGCATACACGATCCAGCCGAAGGCCAGGACGAACGCTGCGACGCTCAGCACACCGATCGAGGATGAGACGACCGCCCGACGCCGCAGCAAGTCACGCTGCGGGCCATAGATCTTGGTGAAGGTCTCCGAGAAGCGCCTGCGCAGCATGGGGAACATCGAGAAGGTCTGCACGTCCTTGGCGAAGTCCTCTCGCGACATCACGGTGCGCAGGTAGTGCTGTTCTCGCGTCAGCTCCGTCTGCGCGTTGGCGAGCGCGAAGGCCTCGGCGGAGAACCGGAACTCCGACCACAAGACCGGAATGACACTCACGACCACGAGTACCACCAGCCACGGGGAGAACAGACCGAGCACGAGCGCCCCTGAGACGCCGGTGATCGCGAACTGAAGGAAACTCAGCGCGCCGACGACGAGCAGTAGAGGTCGATGTCCCGCGTCTCGGCCAGCGCGGGACAGTCGATCGTAGAACTCGGGGTCTTCGAACTCGGAGAGTTCCAGCGTCGAGGCCCGGTCGACCAGGGATTCGCCGATAGACTGCTGGAGTCGGAGCTGCAGGGCCTGTTGCGCAGCACTGGCCACCTGGCGGGCGAGGTGGAACACCAGCATGAGAGCGCCCTCGGCCGCGACCCAGTACAGCACCGCGACGGGGTCTTCGGCTGTGGACGTCACCACGACCACGGCGTCGAGAATCTGCTTGCCCAGCCACGCGGCGGCGGTCGGGAAGACGCCGGTGAAGACCGTCGTCAGCAGTAGTGTCGTCGTCAGCCGCGGGTCGACCCCCCAAACAAGTTGAACGCCAGCTGCGGCCGTCCTCCAGGACCGTGTCCCTGTTCGGCGCACATCAGTCGAACCGAAGCACAGAGGGAAGGGCCGCTCCGGGCCGCATGCGAAGGCACTGATAGCCGATTCCTGAGAGGCCGCCGAAGAACCCGACCTGCAGAAGCTCGCGGGGCACCATGGGGTTCACCTGAAGGAACCCGGCGTCTCTGGCCCGCGCAAACATGCTTCGCATTCGTTCGTGTGCACGTTGGGTCCACTCCTCGCGACCGCCGCTACTCTTGGCCGCTAGAAGCAGCGCTTCGGCGAGGCCCGCTTCACCGCAGCACACGTTGTCGCAGTACGGCTCCGAACGGCAAAGAGCGTTGCCCGCGGCGTCGCGGATCTCTACCTCGAACGCTTCGTCGTGCCATAGCGTCGCGATAGCTGTACGAGAGATGCCAATGCCGGGGCCGCCGTAGCACCAGCTGCACATGCCTTCTTCGCCGTGGGCACACCCCGGTTTCCGGTAGCGAGGCCAGCTCCGCGTGTCGCTCTGGAACACCGCGCGCTCGAAAGCAATCGCGTCTCGAGCAGCCTCAGCAAAGGGCTCGTGCCCGGTGGCGGCCGCCAGTCGACCCAGCGCCAGGGCAAAGCCAGCCGCGCCATGAGACATGCCGGTGACCGACCCTGACTTCGCCGAGTCGGGGGTGTCGTGGCTCCCGGTCACCGAAGCGGTGCGCCAGAGCTTCCACGGGTACGCGGAGTGCGGCTCGCGCTTGTCGAGCAGCCGGTCCCCAAAATCCTGCGCCCAGCCCAAGACTTCGGCGTCTTTGGTCGCCGCATGAGGGTCAGCAGACCGAGAATGGCGCCTGCGCTTCCGTTGACCAGTCGAGTTCGTCGTCGTGTTCCAGCCCCTCGTAGCAACGCTTCGCCGCGAGCTTGGCGGGTGTCAGCAATTGTGGACGTCGTAGCAGACTGGCCATATGCGTGAGCCCGTAGACGATCGAACCCCATCCGCACGCACCACCAACGCCGAGGAACACCCGGCGTTCGCGCTCAGCCTCGCCGAGGTCTCGCAAGACGTGCGCGACCGCGCCCAGTGCTGCCCGACCGAACTCCGGCGCCTCTAGCTCGTGGTCGAGCGCCGCAAGGAAGAGTGCCGCTCCCATCGCGCCCGAGTAGAGAGCTGGCGTCGTCGGCAAGATCTGAAGCCGCTCGGCGGTGGGGGAGAACTCCGCCGCGATCCAGGAGATGCTCCCATCGGGGGCCAGTACGGCCTCATCGAGAAGCCTGCGGCCGATCCACTCCGCCCAGACCTCGTAGCTGTCGGTCTGTGGGGGCGCGTCGGGTTGCTCGGCGTTTGGTAGGTGAGGTAGCGAGTCCCCGTTGGCGGACGAGAACAGGGCCGTGCGCATGAGGTCGCGTTCGAAGGCGATTCGCGCCTCGTCCAGCGAGTCGAGCTTCGAGAGTGCGCGCGTGTAACTTGGAGCCTCGAGCAGCCCCTCGACCACCGTCCCGTCGGGCAGGTGCACGGTCTTGTCGCTGACCGCCACTTCGTAGAACGGGACATCCAGCCTGGTGAACGCAGCTTGCTCATGCGCGACGATTCCCCAGCAGGATTCGACCTGCTCCATGGGAACCGGGAGCGTCGTCAGTCGGTCGAACAGCAAGCCTCGCTCCACGCCGACCCGCATGTAGTCCGGCTGGTTGGCGTGCGCGAGGAGTCGGGCGTACTCGGATGTCGGGCGAAGGACAAACCGGCACGAGAGGTCGGCGAAGGCCGACAGGGGGCCGCCAGGCGCCTGCAGTTCGGCTCGCCGCTCGATCAAGAGACGGCACGTGCGCTCGAAGCCGTCGAAGAGGGCCTCGGTGTGTTCGAGGACGTTCGCACGCTCGCCTCGGAGCCGTGGCACGTTGTCAGGGGCGTCGTAGCGGTAGATCTGCGAGGAAGAACGCACCACATCGGTGTTGAGGTTCTCGTACACGGTCACCTTGCTCGGAGACTCGACTTCCTCCTCCGCGGACAGACCGTTGAACACCGCCATCCGTGAGGAGAGGTTCGGCAAGAGCAGAGTGTGAAGAGATGAGTCGGAGATCCGCATCAGGACCTCGTCGAACGCTCCCCAGCCACCGGGTCCGGCATTGAACTTGGGGCGATGGTGGAACAGCGTCTCCGCGTCGACCAGTACCGGGTGGTCGCCGCTGGCGATGATGTTCTCGAAGTGCACGTCCGTTGCCTCGAGCACGGTGAGCAGCGCGATCTGACTGCCGACGCGCTCGAAGAATCGCACCACATCCTCAGCGGACTCGCAGGGCGTCGACTCGATGAACTCCATCCAGCCGTAGCGCTCACGGACGATCGTCCAAGCGACCCGGTGCTCGATCGAGTCCCCTTGCGACAAGGTGGCAAGTAGCTCGAACCACGCCGAAGCCATTCCCAGAGCCTTCGGCTTGTACACGATCTGCACGCCTCCGCCGGTGGTCATGATGAAGACGCTTCGGCCTCCATTGTGCCGGTCGGAGTTGGAGATCTTCACGGCCTCCACAAGCTCACACGGACGGCCGATCGCGTGGGAGAGAACCTCTCGATCGCTCGAGAAGCGCTCGATGAACTCCCGTGTCGTCTCCACCCACTGCAGCACCAGGGTCCCGAGTGTGCGCGCCAATGCGCTGTATTCGAGGAAGAAGCCGCGCATTCGATCTTCGACCAAGTTGCCGATGAACAGGTCGAAAACGTCCGTGGGCGTCTCGCCCGTCGCGAGTAGCCTCAGTCGCGTGACGGGGTCACGAACGCGCCGGCGCAAGAGCCCGAACTCGAGGTTGAGGCTGGGTGCGGCGTGCTGGCCGATCAGCTCCAGCAGCCCGCGTTCGAACTGCCGCTGAGCGCGTTCAGCCATCACATCGAGCGACGCCTCCACCCCCAGGCGTGCTCGGCCTTCTTCGACGAAAGCGCTCATGAGCGATTGAAACGCGACCGGCCGCTCTTCGTAGTACCGGTGCGCAGCGACAGCGGCGGCGGGCAGACGCCCGAGCGCTCCAACGAGTACGTCCGCCCAGGCCGGCAGGGGTTGTGTCCACGTTGCATCTCCGACCAACGCCGGCACGTCCGACTCGGACATGTCGTCGAAACGCAGTCGGTCCTCGAAGGAGATCGAGCTGTGCTCGAAGTGTGCGCGCCACCGGTCCGTCCTCGACTGGGTGATTCGGGGTTCCGCGACGGAGCAGGCGACACTGCCATCAATGCGTTCGGCGAGGGTGCTGCTGCGTCCAGCGATCAGGAGGAGGTCTTGGTGGTCCAGCATGGCGAGTCCTCGGTGGAGCCGGGCGGGCTCCAGGTTTGTTCGTAGCCGTAGTAGGCTTTGGCGAAAGGTGGGTATGCGGGGTGGAAGACGACCTTCACGTGGCCGATCCGTCGTTCGAGCACAGGCTGCATTCGCATCACGCGAGCCAGCTCGTCGCGGCGGCGTGTGCCAAGCCCGGGCAGGGGCTGCGCGCCGCACCAGCGCAGCAGGGCCTCGGTGCGCAGTCGTTCGGATAGACCTTGGTCGACCAGCGCTGCAGGATCGGTGTCCAGCGTTCACGATTCTGCGCCCCGGTTGCGGCGACGATAAACTCGAGACCAACCCGGGGCAGGATGTCTCCGTCAACGTCGAGGGAGACCAAGAACTTGTCGACCGAGGATGCATGCGGACGCAGAAGCTCTCCGATAGCGTCGACGTCGATAGGAAGTGGCAGGCGGTGAAGGTAGGCGAGCGGATCTGTAGCTTCGATCAGCAGGCGGGTCCCGTGCACACCACGGCCCAACATGCAGCCAACCTGGCCGACAAAATCCCGCTCTCCCAGGGCGGAGAAGCACCGGTCGAGGGCTCGGCCGTGCGCGTCACCGACGGGTGCGTCCGTCAAACGGCTCAGCAGTGTGCGCAGGAGGCTAGGACACGCTGGCCCCATCCCGAGACTGAACGCGTTGGCCTTGCTCGTGGCGAAGAAGATACTCGGCGCGGAGAAGCTATCCGACGGTTGAGCATCGAACTCGAGCCACACGTCGGAAAGTTGGCCAAAGTACCAGTGGTCAGAGTTGCGCTCGCATAGCTCGACCAGAAGCCCGAGTGCACGACCGGGGCGGCTGGAGCCGATGGTGTTCGTGATCGCCTGGAAGTCGGCCCGCGTCGCGCGGATCGAAACGTCAGGGGTGGCCGACACGCCGGTCAGGGGGGTTTCGAACCCCGCCATCGCTGTTCGAGGAAGCTGTTCTGCTAGCGCCAGAAGCAAAGGACGAGCAGCGCGGGAGATCAGCTTGACGTCGGCGTACGGAAGACAGCTCTGGACGTAAGACAGCGCAGAGGGTGGTGTCGGCCCCCTCGGCCGCTCGGAGATCGTGTTGGGATGATCCATACCGCAAGGACGAGGGGGCCAAAGGCCCTACGGATCGAGGGTCTCAGGGGGGTGGCACATGGTGGTCGTGGGCGGGCACGGCGGGCAGATCGACGCGCACGAAGCGACGGTCACGGTGAGCGGCGGCGACGGATCGCCCCAGCCAGCCGCCATCGGCGTAGCCGCGACATCGGACGGAAGCACGATGTGGATCTTGTTCGCCGAGTCAGCGACGACGGTGATGTCGGTGTCCTCGGGGAGCGTGACGCCCATTTCCTGTTCGAACACGGCTCGCGGGTTGGCGATCAGAGCCTGACGGAACGCCTCGTTGGACATGGCCTTGGCGACGAGCTCGCTGTCGGCCGCGGTCAGATCGACACCCGAAGGAATGACGATGTGGACCTGGTTCTCTTTCTCGGCAAGCACCACCACTTCGATGCTGCTGGCGACGTCGAGCTCGAGCGTGTCGACGATCGCGTTTCGGGGGTTTTCGAGCAGCGAAGCCCGGAAGTCCGGGTCCTTTGCTGCGCGTAGGATGACTTGTTCTTGCATTGTTTGTTCCTGTTTTTGATTGTCGTTGCGACGACAACGAGATTTGCCGTCGCATCGAGGTCGGGCGGAAGCGCCCTCTCGACAACCCGTAGGAGTCGGTTCCGCGCGTGCCGGATCACCGAAACATCATCTTTTTTTCATGAGCGATGGCCGAGCTGTCCGGTCGACCGACCAGCCGCCACCCCCTGCCTAAAACCGACCCAAATGAAGCGGGAACCCCGCGGGCTTCCCTGCTGCCGTGCGGGCGCTCGCGCTCCGAGTGAGCATGCGCGCTCCGGCTAGGGGCGCTCGAGTGGTCTCGGTGTGCACGGGGGCTTTCGTGTTGGCCGCCGCCGGGCTTCTCGAGGGCCGACGTGCCACGACGCACTGGGCCGCGGCGGAGGAGCTCGCCGAGCGATACCCGACGCCTGCGACAGCTCTCTGGCCCCGGTGCTCGAGTGGATGCGTTCCAACCTGCACCGCACCTCGGGCTGCCGGAGATCGCACGCAAGGCCGCCATTGAGCACACGAACGCTCAGCCGCCACTCCCGCGATCAAACCGGAACCACACCCGCCCGGTGGGTCGCGCGCGCCCGCATCGGCAAGGCACAACACCTGCTGGAAACCACGGGTCTGCCCATCGGCCATGTCGCAGACGAGGTCGGCTTCAGGTCGACGCCCGCGTCTCGCGAGAGGTTCCAGCAGATCGTGGGCACGACCCCTCGGGCCTATCGCACCGCGTTTCGCTTACGCGGGTACGAGGACGATGCTTGACGGGTGCCGAGCCCCTCGCGGCCGTGGCGTCCGTGCAGGAGCGGCGTCTCCGCGAGTCGCGAAGCCCGCGGGTCACGCCACGGCATGTGCCGCCCGAAGGAGGGTGCGTACTGCGGTCCGCGCCCTCGAGGCGAGCTTTCGCTTCGAGTCTCCGGCCCGGGTCCGCGCCGAGAGGCTGTGGTGGATCGCGGTCGCCATCCATCCGAGTTCGCGGACATCGGCCTGCTCGGGAAGCTCTCCTCGTTTCCTGGCCTCCGCGAACAGCCGCGTCAGGTCGCGTTCGACCTCCTCGATCATCGTGGCAACGTCCTCGCGAACGCGTTCGTCGACCGGCGCCTGAACGAGGGCTGCCGTCAGCACCATGCAACCTCGGCCCGCGGGGGTGTCGGGTCGAGTGTAGTGGTGCAGCAGTGCGCCGTAGAAGCCGTCGAGCTTGGCTTCGAGTGTGGATGCTGCCTCGACACGCGTCCGGCACTCCTCGCGGATCCGATCGCGGAAGCGCTGCACGGACTGCTGGTACAGCGCGCGTTTGTCACCAAAGGCGGCGTAGAGGCTCGGCCGGTTCATTTCGGTCGCCTCCCGCAGGTCCTGTCCGTAGGGGGCTCGGGCATCACGGGCGGCTCGACGACAGACTCGCAGGGCTCCAGTGTCGGTTCGATGGAGGCTGCAGACTCCAGCTCCGGTGACGATGACTCCGGATCCACGGGCGAGACCACTGGAGGTACGACCGGGTGCTCTCCACTTGGAGGCGACGGCACGGCGCTCGCGGTCAATCGCATCGGAGAGACCGAGCCCCCGGCGTTCCAGGGTTCGATCGACCTCATCCCGGCCGTGGCGGCTATCGAGGGAGGTGTCATCGTCGCCGCCGAGACTGAGGAATCTGAGCTGTCGGTCGATCCCCTCGACCCGATCCCGGCCTTCTCGTCGTTCTACGTTCCGCGAGGAGTGCTCGCGCGTGTCGACGAGTCCGGAGACTTCGTGTGGACGCGGGTCTTTCAGAGTAGCGGGCCGCAGAGTGCGTATGCCCGCATCCGCGACGTCGACACTGGGCCGTCGGGTACGCTCTTCGCCGGCAACGCACGCGGTGTACTCGAAGTCGACGGAGCGTCCGTGCCCTGCAGCTCGACGAGCTTCTGCGCGTTCTTCGGGTGGGTGGAACCGCCGGCTCGACGGACCCCCGCAGCCGGGCGAACGCGTACTCGGCGTCGGCGAACTTCACCGCGCCCACGAGATGACGCTGCGCGAGGGCCAGCGACCGGTTCACCGCTTTGGCCGCCTCGCTCTCATCTCCTCGTTCGACCCAGACCAAACCGAGGTCGCAAAGAATCGGCACGAGCGCGGCGGCGTCCTCCCCTTCGACATTCGCTCGATGGACGAGGGCGTCGAGCAGCAGCGACTCGGCCTGCTCCCACGAGTGTTGGCGCGCGAGCAGCCGCCCACGCGCGTGCAGCAGGGTCAGGCGCTCAGACGCCTGGGGCGGCAATCCCACCGCGTCGAAGGCCTCCTCAGCCCGAGCCAGCCGGTCCGCTGCGGCCGAAGTCGCCACGCTCTCTCTCCGCCTTCCCCAAGAAAAGTTGCAGGATGCCCGGCGGGAGCTTCGCGATGTTGCTCTCGAAGCGGGCCGCGGCGTCGTCGAATCGCTCGAGTCGATGAGCTTCCAAACGGCCTCGCTGCGGACGCAGAGCGGAAACTTCAGCAACGCGGGATCGGGCCAGTTTGGGTCGGGTGCCGACCAGACCGGATGGGGAAGCTCGCCGAGCTACTGGGAGACGATCGATTTCGCCGACATCGACGACGATGGCGATCTCGACGTCTGCGGCCGCGGCAAACACGGAATCTTCTGCGCACGCTTCAACGCCGCGACCAAGACCTTTTCGGCCGGCCAATACTGGGCTCAGAACCAGTACCGCGACGACCAGGGCGGGGGTGGGCACGCCTACTATTCCACCATCCAGTTCGGTGACGTCTCGGGGACGGCTCGGCGGATGTCTGTGGCCGGGGCAGCGCGGGGTCTACTGCGGCTACGCAAAGAACCTCGACTCCGAGTTCAAGAACTCGACCACCCTCGACGCGGCGTACTTCAGCAACACGAACGTGGGGGTCGAGTCGCGCTACGCGACGCTCGTCCGGACCGATACGACCGGCGACGACGTGCTCGACATCTGCGTGCGGGCCTACGGCGGCATCTACTGTGCGGCATCCAGAGGGCTTCAGTCCGGTGGAAACCAGGCGCGGACACCTGCACCCGTCCTCCGGGCCGTACCCACCTGGCGCGAGGGCCAGGGTCTCAGCCCTGCCTTCGATCTGGAAATCATCCCGTCCAAGTGGAGTCCCGCTGATGCGAGCGGCCCTAGCCTGACCGAGGTGGCGCTCGACACTGACCTGTGTCAGCTTTTCAAACATGATCTTTTTGGGCCTTGCTCTTGCACTAAACCCGGCCGCTCCTCGGCACTACGACCCCGCTCCTGTCGCTGCCGCTGACGCAGGCACACCTGCTCGGGCCGAGGTCCTTCGCATTCAGCGACACCTCGAGACGGTCGAGCGGACGCTTCGGGCAGAGGGTCTGAGCACGCTGAGCGAGGAGCAACGAGCGGCGCGCGAGGAGGTGCTCGACATCCTCCACACGTACCGGCTCGCCGGCGTGTTTCCGAAGAACAAGACGTTCTCCGATCGCCTCGTACCCCACTTCATCGACGACGAGGGCACCGCGTGCGCCGTCGGACACTTGATGATGGAGACCGGCGCCGAGCAGATGGCGCGGGAGATCGCGACCTACGAGAACTACGACTTTGTCGCCGACCTCGACCACCCCTCGGTGGGCGCGTGGTTGAGCGCGCATGGACTGACGGCCGAAGAGGCGGGATGGATTCAGCCCTCCTACGGCCCGTGCGGATTCGAGTCAGGTGCGTTCGTCTGTGGAGCGGACGGCAACACCTACGAATGCGAGGCGGTCGCAACCGAGTGCGCTGGCGTCGAGGTTGTGAGCGAGGGGATCTGCGGAGCTGGCGGGAGTGGCAGCTCAGGTGGAACCACGACCGGGACGGGCGGTACCGACACCGATGGAACGACCGGGACGGGCGGCGAGTCCGGGGATGCCACCGGCGACGCCGCCTCGAGTTCGGGTGAGGGCACGGGGGGCGGGCCCGATATCATCGGACCCGAGATCTGCCCGGCGGGGTCGACCGGAGGTGGCGAGTCCGGTACAGAGTCCGGCTCCGGCGGCGAAGACACCGAGGGCTCGGATCCCACCGCGACCTCCAGCGGCGAGACCGGATCCGAGACTCCCGGAGCCACGGACGACGACGACGAAGGCTGCTCCGTGCAGGGGCACGGGGACGCTCCGGTCGGTGCCGCAGCGTTGCTGATGCTCGGCTTGTTTGGCCGGCGTCGACGAAACTGAGCCCGGCGGCAACGAAACTGAGCGAGGAGCCGCGCTCCAGTCGGCACGATCGTCGGCGTCATCGACGTCAGTCCGGAGCGCAAGCCCTCGAGCCTCTCCTGTCGGACGAAGACGGCCGAAGGCCCGTCCGACATTTCTTGGGGATTCGGCGCGCGAAGTGGCTGGGTGCTCGTCTACTGGGTACTGTGGACCAGCCTGGCGCTCGAGAGACTGGAATTGTGGTGGGGTTGAGTACGCTCGCGTCGTGCTCAGCCGACGATGTCTCGAACGCGAGCGATTCGGAGTCACGCCGCGTCGTCGGTCGCACAATGGGCTGGCGACCCCCTGGACGGATGCGGAGATGCCTTGCTCTCATCCGAGTAAACTCCCGGATTCGCACCATGAACTCGAGCCGGCGACTGCTTCTGTGGGGCGCGGCCGTATGCACGTTCGGCTGCGCAGAACCCCCATCCGAAGGTGGCGGCTCCAGCGGTGCTCAGGTCGAAAGCACGGGGGCCCCTGCCGGCAGCACGGGGAGTTCGGCCGATGCTTCGACCACCGGCGCAGCGGGAATGGGGTCGAGCTCGGAATCGTCGGACAGCGCTGGAAGCGAGACCGGCGACGCGCTCGAGGTTTGCGACAACCTCATCGATGACGACCTCGACGACCTTCTCGACTGCGCGGACCCCGAGTGTGTCGGCACCACGCCCTACTGCCATCGGACCACCTCGTCGCGCGTCTTTTTCGACGAGGACTCGGTGCTGCAGTACGGGCTCGACCCTGACGGCGAACACCTGGTGGACTTCTCTCAGGCGGGGTTTCACGGTGGCGGAGTCTCGATCCCGACGGTCGACGAACGAGCGCACGTGGACCCCAGCGGCGGCGATGACACGACTTCGATTCAGGCCGCCATCGCTTCGGTTGCTCTGCTGCCCCCCGGAGCCGACGGGTTTCGAGGCGCCGTCGTGCTGGGTCCGGGAACGTTCCGCATCTCGGCGTCCGTTCTCATCGACACCGATGGCATCGTGTTGCGGGGCAGCGGGGCGTCGCAGACGGTCGTGGTTCACGAGGGCGTGCAGGCGGTTCCTTCGATCATCGTTTCCGGTGAGAACGAGTTCGGCGATGAGCGTGTCCCCATCCTCGACGACGCGCTTCCGCTCGGAGCGAGGGCGATTCACGTGGAGGATGCCTCCGGTCTCGCGTCCGGGGACGAGGTCTTCGTCCGCGCTCGCCGAGAGCTCGCGTGGCTCCAGGCGCTCGGGATGGAGGAGGAGTGGGGTGGGTTCTTGGAGGACCCCGGAGGATTCACCATTCGGCTGGGAAGGCGGGTCGTGTCCGCCGACGTGGAGTCGGGCCTGGTGACGCTCGATGCCGGCATGACGGACCGGATCAGCCCAGCGCTCGGGCACCACGGGGACGTCGAGCTGGTCAAGGTCGTCGACGAGCGCCGGGTCGCCCACGTCGGTGTCGAGGACTTGACGCTGATCTCCACGTATGACCGCACGCGCATCGACGACACAGGAAGCGGCTATCCGATCGACCACGAACATGCGAACGAGGGCGTTCGCTTCGACTACGTCGTCGATGGGTGGGTCCGCCGCGTGGCGACCTACTACTACGGCAGGAGCGGGGTCAGGATCATCGGGTGGACCTCCGACCGGATCACGTTGGAAGATATTGCGGTGCTGGACATGGTCGAACGCGACACGCCGACCAATCACCACGGCGGCACGAAGTATGGGATCGACTTCAGCGGCAACGGCACGCTCGCCCAGCGAATCTTCGTTCGAAACTCCCGCCACGCGTTCATCGTCAACGGACCCCGCGAGCGCAACGTGGTGCTCGACTCCTACTCCGAGCTCGGCCACATCGCCTGCGAGCCCCATCAGATCTGGAGCACCGCCATCCTGTACGACAACGTGTACTGCGATTCGATGTTCAAGCTCAATCGCGTCGAGGGGTCGCAGCACGGTCATCGAGCCGCACACAGCGTGCTCTACAACGTCGTCTCGGAAAGCCCGAGGGTTTGGGAGCCCGAGATCTGGCTCGACGACGCGCCCCAAGGCCTGGGCCGAAACCACGCGCTCGGCGTGGAGCTCCGAGGCGTCGGCCAGGGAATCGCGAGTCCTGCCCAAGAGGGTGGAACCCCACACTTGGGTGAGGCCTCCTTCGTCGAGGCGACCGATGATCCGCTGCGGCCCCGCTCGCTGTACCTGGCCCAGCTTTGGCAGCGCCGACGCAACGAGGGCATCCTCGAGACGACCTCGCAGGAGCAGCGAGTCTCTCGAGAAGCCGTCTGGGACTCGATGACGACGTTCTACGACCAGATCCCGCAGTACGCAGGCGCGTCCGATCTCGGCTTCCTGCCCGACGCCTACCCGTTCGAGTGACGCGCCGACTCCACGCCCGTCGATGCTCGACGCTGTCGAGGACGAGCGCCTGCAACTCTCCAGCCGTCGTCGTATATACGGGCTGAGCGACTGGGGGAATTGAAGCGATGAACGACGCCAACTTGCCGCGCGCGATCGCCCAGGAACACCTCGCTTTGGACATTCTCGATGAGTCACCGGGCTCGGTACTCTTTGACGATGATCGTCCTGCGCCCGAAGACCGCGTTGTCGGTCGCCCGGTAGCGGGCGCGCCCCAACGTTCGAAAGACGGCGGCCAGCCGCTTCTGCCGCTCGCGGTCGGTGACGTGCGACCACAGCACGAACACCACCGGTGGTGCGTCGCGCTCCAGTCGCTGCCGCAGCGCGTCGGGGTCATCGGCGAGGACCGCAGCGCCCAGCGGGTACACGTGGGTGGTGGGCCAGAGGATCCGGTGCGGGACGAGCACCACCGCCGCGCCATCTTCGGTGCGCGCGTTGATCCAGGCGGCGGACTCGTTCCAGGGCTCGAACGAGCGCTTGTCCGCGCGCTTGCGGAGCCGCTCGGCGTGCGGGACCCCGAGCAGGCGGGTGGGGACCGCGGCGGCGGCCAGCCCGAGGACCACGAGCACCGCCGCGGGGATGCGCTGGGTCCACCCCGTGGGGATGCGGCCCGGCGCCGCTGCGATCGCGCCGATGCCAGCGCACGCGAGCAGGCCCACGACGCCGACGGAGGGCATGAAGTAGCGCAGCACGATGAAGTGGGACGGGGCCCGAACGAGCAGCGGCACCAGCGGAAGCCCTGCCACCAAACAGCCGAGCAGCACCGTGAATCGGCGCCGCCGGGGGGTGAGCACCGCGGCGGCGCCGATCAACGCGGGGGTGGTCCAGGTGTATTCGGACAAGGAGATCAGCGCGTGGGCCATGCGCTCGAGTCCCTTGGCGGCGCCCGGCGCCGAGGCGAAGCGGCTCGTGTCGTCGCCGAAGACCGCCAGCCCCACGATGATCGCCAGTGGAGTGATCATCGCGGCCGCGAGCATCACGGCGTTTCGCAGCGCCTTCTTGGCGGCGGGATCGCGTCTCGCGGACAGCCACAGCGCGCCCGCGAGGGGCACGATGAAGGTGGCGGCCAGCAGATGGGTTGCGGTCATCGCCGTCACGCTCAGCGCGAGCCCCCACGTCGCGTGCGTCCGCCAGCGCGCCGTGCCCCACCATCCGATGACGCGTCCGGCACAGCTCAGGGCGATGGCCGAGAGCATCAGCAGCAGGGTGTAGCCGCGTGCTTGGTCGGCGTACTTGAGCAAGTAGGGGAGGGTGGGCCACAGCCACGCCGCCGAGACCGCGGCGACCCAGCCGAAGACCCGTCCTGCGATCATCACGAACAGCCCGCAGGCGACCGCAGCGGCGAGGGCGGAGGGGAGGCGAGCGCAGGTCTCGCCCGTGCCGCATACGGAGATTGAGGTGCGCAGCAGCACCGAGTACAGCGGCGGATGCACGGTCGCCCCGCGGTCGCTGTGCATGGTGAGGATGTCGGCCCATTTGCGACCCGCATCGACGACTGAGAACGCCTCGTCGAGCCACATCGAGGTGTCTCCCAGGCTCGGCACCGTGAGCCCGAGCGAGACGGCCGCGGCGAGCAGGGCCAGGACCGTCAGCACGTGGACCTCGGTCCGCCCGGTCACGGGCTTCATCTCGAGCAGGGACGCACGCCACTCCACGGCGGCCGGACAGTACCGCGGTTCAGCGCGACTCAGCGCGATTCAGCACGATTCAGCACGATTCAGCACGATTCAGCACGATTCAGATTATGGCGAGGATGTCCTCGGCGCTCGTGGCCCACAGGTCGGGCTCGGCGAGGGACAAGGTGTCGCGATCGCGGAATCCCCAGGTGACCGCGACGCTTCGCAACCCGGCGGCCCGCGCTGCCTGCACGTCGACCGGGGTGTCGCCGACGTACAGCGCAGAGGCAGGAGGCACCCGCAGGGCCTGACACGCGGTGAGGATTCCGGTGGGGTCTGGTTTACGCGGAATGTCGGACCGCTCGCCGGTGACGAAGCCGAAGGGCACGTCGGGCATCAGGGTCGCGACCATCTCCACGGTCATGTCGTGGGGCTTGTTGCTGACCACGCCGAGCCGGATGCCGCGGTCATCGAGCGCGCGAAGCAACGCCTCGATCCCCGGATAGAGGCGGGTGTGCACGGTGCAGTGCTCGCGGTAGTGCGAGCGGACGGCGCCCAGCATGGTGCGCACGCGCTGCGCGGTGGCGTGTTCGCCCAAGGCCTGCTCGACCAGCCCCGCAATCCCGTGCCCGACGAAGCCCTGCACGGTGGCCTCATCGTGCGTGGGCAGACCCGCCGCGGCGAGGCACACGTTGGTCGAGGCCGTGATGTCGGTGATCGAGTCGGCCAGTGTGCCGTCGAGATCGAAGAGGACGGCGCGAACGATGTCTGCCACCGCGGCAGTCTGCGCTACGGAACGTGCGCTGTAGCGTCATCCGCTGCGCAGCGGCCTCGCAGGCGGTTGTTTCGGCATGCCCCGCCGGGGCACGCTGACACGAACCCGATGATTTGCTGCAGTCGTGCGAAACTCCGCGAGAATGCAGCGAACCCGTGGCGCTCAATCGGGACTTGCTGCGCTGGCGAAGCCCGTGCAAGCATCCCCGCGCTGTGACCACCCTTCGAAATGCTTTGAAGCTCTCGTCCCTCCTCCTCGCCACGTCCCTGATGGGAATGGTCGGGGGCTGCAAGAAGCCCGAGTACCCTGCGTGCAAGAAAGACAAGCACTGCAAGGTCGACGCGGGTGAGAAGTGCGTGGATGGTTCGTGTCAGAACTGCCAGACCGACGCCGAGTGCGTCGACAAGGGCCCCGCTGGCGCGGCCGCGTGGGTCTGCCATGAGTTCCGCTGCATGGATCCCGCCGAGGCTGCTGCGCTCGCCAACGGTGCTGGCGGCGATGGAGAGCTTGGCTCTCCTTGTGCCCAGAAGACCGACTGCTACGGCGGCCTGGTCTGCAGCGCGGGCGCATGCGCGGCCTGCAGCGACGACATCGAGTGCTCGCCGGGCACCTGCGAGCTGGCCACCGGCCGCTGCTCGGCCGCCGGCCAGTGCCAGACCGACGACCAGTGCCCCATGGACGAAATCTGCGACGGTGGCATGTGCGTCTTCTCGGGCGACTACGGCGGCGACGGAGCCGGCAACGGTCCCTGCGGCGTCGACTCGATCTTCTTCGGCTTCGACTCCAATCAGCTCACGCCCCAGGCCGAAGAGAAGCTGACCACCGCCGCGGAGTGCATCATCAACGAGAACCGCTCCATCTTCCTCGAGGCGCACGCCGACGCCCTGGGCACCGAGGAGTACAACATTCTCCTCACCGAGCGTCGTGGCCAGAGCGTCAAGGGCGCGCTCAGCGAGAAGGGCGTCCCCGCCGAGCTCCTTCAGGTCATCGCCAAGGGCGCCCTCGAGGCCGCCGGCAGCACGGAGTCCGAGCGCAGCAAGGACCGCCGCGTCGATCTGATCTGGCAGTAGGGTTGGATCGGATGCAAAGGGCCCGCCTCGAAGGAGGTCGGGCCCTTTTTCGCTGCGTCTGGAGCCGCAACGGCGCCCGGCAAGCGACCTGAGCGCCTGCGCGCACCTGAGCGCCGGTCGCCCCGAACTGCAGCGGCCCTGGTGATACATCGTGCCGGTTTCCTCCGGCATGCATTTTGCACGACTGGCAACTCGTAGCCACCACTGCTCTCGCCCAGGGTCGCCCCACCAATGCTGTTTTCCATTCGAACCCTCCCCTTCGTTCTCCTCATCCTGTTCAGCGTCGCGTGTGCATCCACCGCTTCCGCGAAGCCCCTGTCCCAAAAGGTCGGGGAGCGCGTGACTCACGGGGTCGTGGACGAGTCGCTGTCGTCCCTCGACACGGCGGAGAACCGGCAGCACATCGGCAACCTCATCGGCTCTCCGGAGATGACCCGAGCCGCGCACGCTTTGTCGGCTTCCATCGCGGCAGGCGTCATCGACGGAGTCTCTGAATCGGCTCTGCGAGACGTGGACGCCTCGCAGGTGGGTCCGTCCATCGAGAGGAATCTCGATGAGCACATCACGCCTGCACTTCGGCGCATGACGTCGAAGGTGGTGGGTGCTGCCGTTGCCGCGTCTCTGTCGGAGGCGAACCGAGGGCATGTCGGTGACCTCACGGAAGAGGCTGCCCAGCGAGCAGTCAAGGGGCTCGCCACGGGCATCGAAGAGGACTTGGGACCAGCACTCGCCGTCACTCTCGAGCGGGACCTCGGGCCAGCGATCGCCGTCCTGCTCGAACGAGACATCCTTCCCGCCGTGGGGCGCGGCCTCGCCGGTGAAGAAATGCAGGGCGCGATTCGTGCTGTGTCTGCTTCAGTCGCCGGCGGAGCGGTGATCGCCAGTGAAGAAGCTCTGGACGAAATCCAAGAAGAGAACGCCGCGTTGGGGGAAGACAGTTCCCTCGAGATCTTTGGCACCAGCGTCGCGGTGGGCTTTGCGGTCTCCGTGGTGATCGCCGTCGTATTCGCCGCCGGGTTCGTCTTCGTGTTGATCGCTCTGGTCCGTACACGCCGCCGGATGCGAGACTTTGAAACCAGCAGCCGCCGTACAGAAAAGCTGGTCGAGCTTCTCGCGAGTCGACACGACATCGACGAGCTGGACCTCGGGTAGCTTTACTGATGCCGACACGGACGGGCGATGAGGACGCAAGCGGAAGCTCGACGTCCGAAACCGACTCGTCGTTCCAACCTAGAACAACAGCTCGAAGTCCGTGTAGCCGAACAGCGGGTTCCCGTAGCCGGTCGCGTTCGGTGCATCGCGCATGAAGGCGCCTTGGAAGAGCGCGGCGCCGCCGAGCTCCCACAGGAAGGTGTCGGGGATGAGCCAGACGCGGGTTCGGAACTCGACCTGGTTGCCCGCGAAGGCGCCCGAAGCGCCGCTCGGATCGACGACGCCGGTGCGGGCGAAGACGTCCCCGGGGTTGGCCAGGGCGTTGGCGCGCCAGGAGATGTAGCCGTCGACGAGGGGATGCGGCTGGGCGCCGAAGCGGAGTCCGGCGGAGATGATGTTCTCTCGCCCCAGGGGTCCGTAGATGCCGGTCGGGCCGAACTCTGCGCGGCGAGGGCCGAACAGGCTGTCGAAGCGCTCGTTGCGGTTGGTGGAGGGGTCGTCGCCGCTGGCGAAGTCGAACTCGGCGCTCAGGCGGGGGATCCAGGCGACGTCGAAGGTGTAGCCGCCCGAGGCGTGATGGAAGTGGGCGAGGACGTCGTGGTCCGCGGTGTCATCGGGGGCGGTCGAGGTGCGGCTGCTCCCCAGCTGCAGGACGCTCTCGAGGTCGATGTCCCACGCGCTCCGTTCGGGCTCGCGATGCAGGCGCAGCCCCGGGGTGTACAGCTGGCGGTTGCGTGAGGGGTCGTCCTCGCTGTCCTTCTCGTGCAGACCGAAGACGTAGCCCTCCAGCGCGATGCGGGCGGCCAGCGGCTGGTCGAAGAAGGCGCCCCACATTCCCAGGTCGAAGCTCTCGCGGTCGATCTCGACGCGGTTGTCCAGCAGGCGGTCTTGCTCGGCGTTGGTCGGCGCGACCCGAACCGGGAGTACGGCGAAGGCGAACACGTCGGTATCACTGCCCGTGTGCCAGTGGGCCGTGACCCCCGTGTAGTTCTGGAGGGTGTTTCGGAACCGGTTGCGCGCGATGAGTCGGCGACCGCCGAGGTCCATCGTCTGCCGTCCCCCGCGAAGATCGAGTTCGGCGCCGGGCAGGAAGACGTCGTCGAGGTGAACGTTGACATAGCCCTGCAGGGGCTCCACGGGGTTGACCACGATCGTCGAGACGCCGCTGTACTCGTCGGTCAGGTACGCGCGGGCGTCCTGCAGCTCGCCCACGACGCTCACCGGCCCAAACGTTCCTCCGAGGGTGACCAGGGTTCGGAGCGCGAGCAGCTGGTCGTTCCCGTCCAGGCCCGGACGGAACTGGTTGCGGAGGCTGCCGTAGCGGATGCGGTGGCTGCCGCCGAGGATCAGCCAGTCGGGGGCGCGCAGGGTGTCGTGAATCCGGAAGGGCTCCTCGGGCTCCTCGGGCTCCTCGTGTTTGGGCGCCGGAGCGGGAGCGTCGCCGGAGACCGTGGCCGGAGGCTCCGCTTGGGCGGAGGTGCTCACGAGCAGGCCCGTGGAGATCATCGCTGCGAGGGCGAGGGCGAGCTGGGGGTTTCCTCTCGACACGGGGCACATGCTCGCATCGTTCGTCCGCATCGGCTTCTCCAAACGCCCGACGCACAAACGCCGAAGCGTGAGGCTTCGGCGTCCATGGCGTCGGGAGGGCAGTGCCCTTATTTGGCTGCTACCGTGGTCTTGTCGATCACAATCTCCACGCGGCGGTTGTTCGCGCGGCCCTCGGCGCTGGAGTTGTCGGCGATGGGCTCACTCTCGCCGCGGCCGACGGATTTCAGAGAGCTGTCATTGACGCCCTGCGTCTCGAGGAACTGCTCGACCGCTTGGGCCCGGTGCAGCGACAAGGTGGCGTTGTAGTCGGTCGAACCGCGGGCGTCGGTGTGCCCTTCGACCATGATGCTGTGGTTCTCGTCGTATTCGGACAGGACGGTCGCGACCTCCTGCAGCTTGCGCTGGGCGGACGGAAGCAGGTCGGCGCTGGCGGTCTTGAACAGGACGGAGCCGCTGAGGGTGATCACCATGCGGTCCTTCTCGTCCTTGATCGAGGCGATTTCCTCGAGGGACGCCATCGCCTTGTCCAAGCGTGCTTTGAGCTCGGCCTGCTCGGCTTCGGAGGCTTGGAGCTTCTCTTCCTTGTTCTGAAGCTCCTTGGACGTCTCCGCCAGCTGCTCCTGGGACGCGTCGCGCTGCTGCGCGAGCAGCTCGGTGCGCGCGTTCGAGGCCTCGGTGGCGTCGGTCTTCGCGTCCTTCATCGCCGCCACGCTCATGGCGTACTGCGCCTTGCGAGCCGCGACGTATGCGAGGTCCTGCTCCTCGATCGAGCCAACCTTGCGCTTCTTCAGCGATTCGGCTTTGTCCAGGGCGGTCTTGGCTTCGTAGAGTTCGGCCTGCGCGACGTTGGCGGCCTGACCCTGCTCGGCTTCGGCGTAGAGACTACGCGCGGTTTGAAGATCTTGGGAAGGCTCGTGGGCGCACGCGGTGGTGAGCAGCGCGGCGCCGAGCAGCGAGAGAATGTTCGTCGAGGTGTTCATGAAGTCAGTCCTTGAGGTCTAGCGGTCCTTGAAATCTATTGATTCTTGAGGTCGGAGATTTCGCTCCACGCTTCGGTCGCGGCGGCCTTGTTCTCGGCGGCCCTGGCTTTGGCGAGCGCGACCTCTGCGTCGGCTTGAGCGCGGTCGAGCATGCGCTTGGCTCGTTCCTCTTCGCCCTCGTCGAGCATCTTCCTCGCGATCTCCAGCTGGTCCTGCGCCAGCTTGATGTGCAGATCGACCGCCGCGGTCTGACCGTCGTCGACCTCTTTGGCGGTATCGATTGCCGCGTTTGTGTCGAGGAGCTGCTGCTGAGGGAGCTGCTTCGATGCACATCCACCGGCGAGCAGGGCGGCACCCAAGATGAAGCAAGAAAGGTTCAATGAAGTCGATTTGTGCTCTGCCATGGGACGACTCCGACTACTGCAGCACGCGTGCCAAGCCACGAACTCAACCCTGTAGGCCTCACCGCGGACGGACGAACGCTTCTCGCCGTGCTCGCTCGCCCGGCTGTGCGCCTGCGCGCATGCCCGGCTGCATTCCGCAGTTTTCCGGAGAAACTTCCTTGACGATGTCCGGAGGCGGGACTAAACCCCGTCCCATGTCGAACGCAGACACCTCCAAGCGGCGCTGCCGCCAGCCCGAGTTTGGGCCCGAGTTTGGGCCGGAGGTGCTCCCGTAGCGGTTGCCTGTCTCGAGGGGTCATCACCACCCCCTCTTCGAGGCTCGCAGCCGCCCGACGACCCCGTCGAGGCGGCTTTTTTGCGCCGCCCGACCGATCCGATTCCCTCGCGTCCAACGAGGAAGCCCTACACGCATCCAGCGGGTTCGACTCCCGTGACCGCACCAAAAGGTCATTTGCCCGACGGTAGGGCGTTCAGCTACGGACTGAATCGACGACGGCTTCAGCACTCGGACGCGAGACATTTTCTTCACACGCCCAATCGGCAGAGCCTTACACGCACTACAACTTGTTGGTTCGAATCCAGCCAGGGCCTCTGCGCGGCCCTGTAGCCAAATGGTAAAGGCACCGCCCTATAAAGGCGGCGATACAATCGCCCACGGCTTCGCCACTCGGGCGTGTGAAACCCTCTTTGCTGCGTGGAACAGCTGCGGGCTGTCGAGCGACCTCGCCTTCGCTCCAGCCCGCGGCTGGGCCAACTTTCGTTGGCCGCGCAGCACCCCTTCGTCCATCCAACGCCACGAGCCCCACACGCAACACCAAGTGGCGCCGGTTCGAACCCGGCCTCCCGCTTCGGCGGAAGTAGCTCAGCGGGTAGAGCATTGGAACACCCTTGCGGCTCGTACACTCGGATGGACCAACTTTTCCCTCATCCTCGATAGACTCTCGACCCAAGCACTGGAGCGATGACGATGACCAACGCAACCCTTCCGCAAGAACAACGCGGACCCGCCGAACGCCTGCTCGATCTGGTGCTCAACGCATCGGCGCACCTGTGGCACAACCGTCCCGGTATCGACGTGGGCGGCACGTGGGTGCCCGCCAAGGGACGTCGCGGCGTGGGTGAGAAGGTGGCGCCGGGTCTGTTCGTGCCGGCCGCCGAAGACCTCTACGGGCGTCTGCTCGACATCTTCGCGCTCAACCACGACTTGATGGCCCACTTCGCCAGCTACGCGCTGACGAAGACGGACTGGCGTGACCTCAAGGTCGCTTGTGCTGCACTGATGCTGGTACAGCCGCGCTCGGGCCAGCCGATCAAGGACGATGACGGGTCGGTCGCCTTCGTCGATGACGACCTGCGCCGAGTGGGTGAGGCGATGGTGCTTCACTACGAGCGCAAGTCTGCGCGCATGATGACGCCCAAGGCGGTGCTTCGGGTGGCGCAGCTGCTCGAGACGCCGGAGATCGCCGAACTCAACCGAACGGCGGGGTTCGCCGACGCCAGCGCTCCCAAGCCGTCGCTGGGGCGGTGGCCGAAGGTTGCGACCAAGTGGCTCGCGTACCGGGAGGCCAACCCGGCCATGCTCGAGGGCCTGGTGCGGGCGGGCTACAAGGAGACGATCAAGAGCATCGCGCGCAAGGTGGGCTACAAGCCGCAGTCCGAGCGCTTCTTCGCCGTCCTGGGCTGGAAGCAGTCGCAAGCGGCCCAAGGGCACCGCGAGCTGGGCCTCGAGGGCCTGGAGCTGCGCAAGTCCGAGCGGTTCGACGGCCTCAGCGAGGCTGAGATCTGCGAGACGATCGTCACCGGGCGCCTCTCCTACAAGGAGGCGATGGGTCGTCTGCCCGCCGACATCGGCCTGACGCCGGCCATCATGGTCACGCTGCTGCCGTCCCTGTCGGACCGCGACCTGCGTCAGCTGACGCCCACGCTCGAGGAGCTGGGGCTGATGACCGATCCCGACGTTCGCGCTGCCTGGGAGAAGGCGATCGAGAGCGCTACCGACCAGCGGGGGCTCAACATCGCCAAGAACGTGCAGAGCGACGAGCTCCGGAAGCGGCTGGAGTCCTCGGCCGATGCCGCGGCGCGCAACGCCGTGGCGGAGGCCACCGGCGATCAGGACATCCACGTGATGTTCCTGATCGATCGGTCGGGCTCGATGCAGGGAGCGCTGGAGAAGTCGGTCGAAGCGCTCTCGCGCATGCTGGCCGGCTTCCCCCTGGACAAGCTGCACATCGCGTCCTTCGACACGATGGGCATGGTCCACGTGCCCAAGGCGGCCAGTCGCGTAGCGGTGGCGCACATGCTCTCGGGCGTGAGCGCTGGCGGTGGCACCATGCACACCGCGGCCGTGCACGCCCTGTCGGCCGCCGGCGTCTGGGTTCCCGCGACGTCCAAGCTCATCGTCTTCGTCGTGGGTGACGAGGCCGGAGAGCAAGGCGCCCGATTCGCGCAATCCTTTGGCGATGAGGGGTACCGGGTCGACGCGATGGCGCTGATCCTCAACGTGGCCTACGGCCGCGGTCGCACCGTCACTGACTGTGCACGAACGCTGGGGGTGCCGTTCTCGGTGGTGGAAATCGAGCAGTTCGATGACCCCTACCAAGTGCCCCGCGTGCTGCAGACCGTGCTCGAAGCACCTCCCGTGCCCGCCGACGGGTCGGTCAAGCAGACCGCCTGGGTCGAGAAGGTGATGAGCACGCCGCTCCTGCAGCTGCCCTGAGGAAACCGTGGACTACCGCAAGTTCCTCGGCGCAAGAACGACGTTGGTGCTGCCGTATTTCGGTGGCCCCTACGTGCACGCCCCCAGCCGGCGGCTTCGCGTGACGACGCGCGTTGCCCCCGGTTGGTGGGCGTTCGAAATCTCCGGTCGAAACGCCACCGCGACGGCGCCGGCCGAGCCCGATGCGCTGCATCGCCACAAGGCCCTGCGTGGGCACGTGGTGAGGGAGTGGATCTTCGTGGGAAGCAACGAGGAGAGACTGATGTACTTCATGCCCGAAGACGAGCCACCCGTGCTCTCGCCCGTGACCGCACGCCTGTGGCCCGGCGACCACCCGATTTTCGAGACCCTCGAGTTCGAGGGGGAGGCCGAGGACGCCGCCCGATCCGCGCTGCTCGAGGGAGGCGTGCTGCAGGGGATTTTGGGCGTGACGCCCAGCCTCCGCCGCGCGTTCGGGTACGCGAGGCTGCTGCGCGAGGGGGATGCTCGCGGGCTTCGCGTCTCGGTTCGAGAGGTCGGCAGCGCCTTGCACGAGGTCGCCGACGGCGTTCAGACCGCAGCGTCGGTCCTCGACGCGATCGAGGCGCGCGTCTACACGCTCGATCCCCAGTCCACCCATCGCGCCGGCGACCCGCGTCCGGCGGGCACGGCCGAGGATGCCCCGGGGCGGGCAGCGGCGGCGCTCGAAGGCGCCGGCGCGACGATGCTCGACACGCGCATGTCCGGCGGACGAGCGATGGAGGTCGTCTTCCGCTACCGCGGTGAGCGGTTCGTGGCCACGGTCGATTGGGAGACCCTCCACGTGTACGACTCGGGAATCTGTCTCAGCGGCGCCGACGAAGAGCTCGGCCTGCACGCGCTGCCGTCGGTCATCTCCGAAGCCATCGACGGCGACCTGCTGTACATCACCCGCAGAGTCTAGTACCTCGTGTCTGAAGTCGGTGCCGGGTTTCTCCAGGACCCCCCTTTGGGTGTGGGGTCCTTCCGAAACCCTTCGGTCGATGGGAACGACACTCGGTACCTTCTGTCTTTTCCGCTGCGCATCCCTTCGGGACGCTCCGCTTTCTTGCGACGTACCGGTCGGGTGGGCGCAAATCCAGAACGGATTTCAGAGCTCAGGACACTAGCATGCTACGCGAAGTCTGTTTCTTGATCGGCGAAGGCGACGTGGTGCTGTGGAGCGACGCGTCACGGAGCCCCACCGCCTTGCCTGATTCGCGGGCGCGGTGGCAGGCGATCTGGACCCGGCGCGATCGAATCGTCGAGATCGCCCACACCCACCCTCTGGGCGGCGCCGCGTTCTCTGCGGAGGACGAAACCACGATGGCTGCGCTCGATGCCGCCCTCGGCCGACGCCTTCGCTACGTCGTCGTCACCCCAACCGCGATGATTCGGCGCGCGCCGGCCCCATGCGATGAACAACCCGACGACGCCGTCGTCGAAGCCGAGCCCTGGTGGACCGACCTCATTCGGTCCGCGTCCGGGCTCATCCCATGAAGGAAGGAGATCAACCCATGGCAATCCTGAACATCACCTACAACGGTCTCTCGGTCGACTACAAAGCCACCGTCGCCGACAACATGCGCGACGGCGACGTTCGCCGGACCGCGGTCGAGCTCATTCGCAGCGGTGAGCTGCGCGGGCTTCACATCGCTCACCTGCCCGACGATGCGTTTCGCGACTATGTCGTCGATCGCCTGCCGTCGGCCGGGGGCGCGCGCATCTACCTGCGTCCGAAAGTGCCCTTCGGCGCCTGAGGTGTTCCCATGCGCATCGTGATCTGTGGCGTGGGGGCGTTGGGGTCGGCGGTCGCGGTCGCGTGCCGAAACCTCGGCGCGTCGCTGCGGCTGATCGACTTCGATCGCGTCGAATCCAAGAACCTGCAGTCGCAGGCGTTCGTGAAGCAGTCGGTCGGCAAGAACAAGGCGGCTGCGCTCAAGATGCAGCTGCAGAACTTCTATGGTCTCAAGGTCGAGGCCATGGGCGTTCGGCTGTCCGAGACCAACGTCGCCGCGCTGCTCGAAGGGGCCGGGCTGGTGGTCGATTGCTTCGACAACGCACCCAGTCGCGGTGTCCTCAGCGAGCACGTCCGGGCCGCAGGCGTCGCCTGCGTGCACGGGGCGCTGTCCGCGGATGGCACGTACGGCATGGTGCGATGGGACGAGGTCTTCACCGCCGACGCCGCGGACGCCCCGGGGCAGCCGACGTGTGAGGACGGTGAACATTTGCCGTTCATCGCCATCGTATCGGCCGTTCTCGCCCAAACGGTGGCCGAGTTCGTGCGGGACGGAGTTCGGCTCAACTCCATGGTGAGTCTCTCCGGCGTGCAAAGATCGTGAAGAAAAGATCGCCACCGCGGCGCGTCGGTCGCGGGACTTGTGCGTACGGCGCTTCAGCGTCCACCATGCAGGGGTGACCCGCTCACGCTTGGCCCTTGGACTCTGCGGCGCCGCCGCGCTGACGCTCACGGCCTGTGCGGACCGTGTGATCATCGACCAGAACGGACTCATTCTCGACACGGATGGTGAGACCGAGACGGCGACCGACAGCGAGGGAACCGACACCACCCAGGCGACCCAGGGCCGGGAAGACGGTGGTTCCAGCGGCTTCCTCGATGACTCGGGGTGCGTGCCGGGCGAACCGGAGTGCCCGTGCGCTCCGGGGGAGGTCCCTCGAGGCGGTGTCTGTGTTGCCAGTGCGGTCGACGCAATGGAACCCGTCGCGGACCTCGTTCAGCTGGCGTTGGCAGGCGATGTCGTGGGCGAGCCGCCTTCGGTCCGCGTGACCTCCGGTGGCCAACCGGTCGCTGGCATCACCGTCTCGTTCGGCACCGCGGGTCTGGAGGGCGGGCAGGTCGGCGCGGCGCAGGCCGTCTCGGGTGCCGATGGCATCGCGACCGCGCAGAGCTGGACTCTGGGCAAGTTCGACGGCCGCTACTTCGTTCGCGCGTCGGTTCCCAGCGAGCCCGAGGTCGACGTCATCGACTTCAGGGGCGACACGATCTCCGACTTCGAGATCGTGCTCCACTACGTCAATCCGCCGAACGACGCCGAGGCGGAGGCCTTCGAGTCTGCACGGCTGCGCTGGCAGGCCGCGTTGATCAACGCCCACCCCGCCGTGCAGAGCACGCTCTCCGACCTCGCGGCGGAGTGCGGGGTGAGCTTCGATGGTGGTGGCGCCTCCGTCACCGGGGTTCACATCTTCGTGCAGCTGGCGCTGATCGACGGTCCGGGGGGAGAGAATGGCAACATCCTTGGACAGGCGGGCCCGTGCTCGATTCGAGACGACGGGTCCCCCTACGTGGGCGTGATGACGTTCGACACCTTCGACCTGGTCGAGCTCGAGCAGAGCGGCTCCTTGGAGACGGTCATCCTTCACGAGATGGGCCACGTCCTGGGGGTTGGTTCGCTGTGGAGCCTTGCGGGGCTGATCAACAACCCGAGCTTGCCCAACAACCCCGGCGTCGACACGTTCTTCGTCGGGGGACGGGCGAGCGAAGTCTTCTTCGACCTGCTGCAGGGGCTGCCGTTCGAGGGGAACATCGTGCCGGTCGAGAACAACGCCCAGTTCGGCTCTTCGGACAGCCACTGGCGCGAGACCGTCATGGTCGACGAGCTGATGAGTCCTCGGCTCGGCGGAGCCGGCGAGGTTGCTCCTCTGAGCGCGCTGACGATCGGCTCGATGGGGGATCTCGGTTACTACGTGCCCAACGAGCTGGCGGCGGATGATTGGTCGTTGCCCGGGTTTGGCATCGAAGGGCCGCCTGCGGAGCTGACCGCTGCCCGCGAGACCGATGTCGTCCTCCGGCCTCGCTGGAGTCGCGACGCTGCGGGCAATCTCCAGGCGCTGTAGCGCGTTCGCATCACCAGCCCAGAACGGGAGGGGCGTGCATGTCGACCATGCGGGCTGGCGCGTCGACGTGCTCGCGCTCGAACATCTCGAAGTCGTGGGCGGACTTGCCCTCCAGCTGGTCGAGGCGGATCTGGGCAGAGGCCGCGTACAGCCGCATGTCGCACGCTGCGGCGATGTCCCGGGCCGTCTCGAGGCTGGTGCGCGCGTCCTCGAGTCGGCCCTCGGCGGCGTGCAGGCTGCCTTCGAGGAGCCCCACGAAGGCGGCGCCCCACCGGGTCTTCTCGCTTCGGATCTTTGCGATGTCCTTGCGGACGACGGTGAGCAGCTTGTTGCGCTCCGGGCTCGAGGCTCGCGCAGCCCACAGCGCGCCGCTGCTGCGCTCGAACGAGAAGTACAGCAAGAACGGCTGCTTGGTCAGCATCATCGAACGGCGAACCGCGCCGTGGTGCTCGACGAAGCAGTCGTAGGCGGCCGCATGGCGACCCGCGTAGCGCTCGATGCGTCCGAGCGCCATCAGCATCGTGTAGCGATAGGTCGGTGTCTTGGCCTCTTCGGGTCGCCAGGCCTGGGCGGCCTCGAGCTGAGCCCTCGCGCGGTCGGGCTGGTCGGCGATGAGGTAGCGCAGGTAGTCGTAGCCGATGCGGACCATCAACATGGTCGCCAGATCGTCGCGGGCGCGCGCGTCCTCGGTGGCGACTTCGAGCGTCCGGACCAGCTGGGCGAAGTCTCCGCGGTACAGGCGCGCCAGCACGTAGAACGTGTTGGTGAAGGACAGCTCCCAGGCCGCGCCCGTGCAGTGGGTGCGAAAGGTCGCCTCGGCGGTGGTGAGGCGTTCCAGGGCTGGTGAGAACTCGCCGCGGTAGACGTGTGCGATGCCCATCGCGAGCGCCAGGAGGCCATCGATGTGCGGGGAGCGAACCTCCGCGGCGATGGAGCGGACGCGGTCGATCAGCGCGTTGACGCGGTCGAGGTTGCGGGTGCCGGAGGTCGCGCCGTAGACGATCTCGAGGCTCAACGCTCGGGCCACCCGGCCAGGCTCGCCGAGCTGCAGCGCCAGCCTGAGGTGGCGGGCCTGCATGTCCTGCCCCAGCAGAACGTCGACGGTCGGCAGCCCCGTGGCAGCCGTCCAGCCGATGTCCACGCGAAGCAGGGCCCGAGGATCGAGGTCTTCGGCTGCCCGTGGGCGGAAGTCGGTGCCGGTCAGCGCGATCGAGGCCCGCTGCAGGAGCCAGGATCCGAACGCGCGACGGGGGCTTCGCGCGAGGCCCAAGCCGACGGCCTGGAGCACCTCGGTGAGCAAGGGCAGGCCCTCGGCCGCATGGCCGCTGCGAAGGTACTGCTCGGCGGCCCGGCGACGGAGCTCGATCGCCTCGTCGTCGGTCGCCTCGGCTGCACGAAGGTAGGCTTCGGCCGCTTCGGCGCCGCGGCCGTCGTTGCTGAGCGCCTCTCCGAGCTCCGCCTCCAGCGCGCCTCGAAGCAGCGCGGCTTCGCTGTGGCCGTCGAGGAGGTCCAGCGCTTGGCGAGCGAGGTCCGCAGCGCGGCGGAACGCGAGGGCGGAGGCTGCCACCCGAGCCGCGCGGCGCAGGTAGGTGACCGCGGCATCGGTTCGGCCGCTGCGCGCGAAGTGGAACGCCAGCAGCTCGGCGTCGGCATCGGCACGTTCGAGCGCCTGGGCCAGGGACAGGTGATGCTCGACGCGCTGCTCGTCGCTCATCAGCTCGAGGACCGCTTGGGTGACCCGGCCGTGGACCATCTCGAAGACATCGTCGGGATTGGGGCCGAAGGTGCGAACGAAGTTCTGCGCGCGAAGCTCGGCGAGTCGCTCGGTCGCGTCGTCGCGAGCAGCCGACGCTTCGAAGGCGAGGCGCTGCGAGATCGGACCGCCGGCGACCGCCAGCACGTTGAGGAGTCGCCGAGCGGTCTCGGGGAGCAGCTGCACCCGGGACTGGGTCATGGCCTCGAGCCCGAGGCGGCCCGCGCCACGAACGTTGGTGGGACTTCGCGCATGGCGGGCGAGCTCTTCGATGAACAGCGCGTTGCCGCCAGACTCACGCGCGATCTCATCGCAGAGGTCGTCGGGGGCGGCCAGGCCGAGCCGGGTGGCCGCCAGGCGGCATGCCTCCTCGTAGGGCAGTGGCCCGAGCTCCAGGCTCCACGCGTCGTCGCGCGCCTGACTTCGCGCGAGCAGGGTCTCGAGGCTGGCCGAGCGACCGAGCATCTCGATGCGATACGTGCCCAGGACGACGAAGCTGGCGTCCGGAGGCGCCGTGAGTAGGTGGAGCAGCAAGCGGGTCGTCTCGCTGCCGCACCAGTGCAGGTCGTCGATGTACAGCACGACCGGCTGGATCTTCGCGAGTCGGACGATGAGCTCGCGGAACGCGTCGCTCGCCGCGCGTTGAAGCTCGAGCGGGTCGTTGGGCAGCGGGCCGTGCCCGGGCGCGATCAGGTCGTCGAGCACGGGGAAGGCGACCGCGAGCGCTGCGGCGCGGGCGGGCAGGAGTAGCTCGGCCTGTTCCGGTTCGAGCTCGAGGAGATGAGAGCGCAAGGCGTCGACGACGGCATCGACGCCCGAGTACCGGATCGTCTCGCGCTCGTAGCACTGCCCCCGCAACACGAGCGCGCGAGCGTCGACCTCCAGGGCATCGAGCAGGGCGCTCGCCATCGCGCTCTTGCCCGTACCCGAGGCGCCGTGAATCGTCAGCAGCCGCGGTTCGCCGCCTCCCAGGGCACGATCGACGGCCCCCGCGAGCCGGCTTCGTTCGACCGTGCGACCGACGAAGGTGCTGCCGCCGTCGGTCTCCACCCCGAGGGCGGACGCGCCCAGGCGCCGGAGGACCTCGGTCGCGCTGGGTCGCAAGTCGGGATCGGGCAGCCGCAGGTCGAGGCACAGGAAGTCGAGGTCGGCGATGGCGTCGTCGATGGACCCGTCGTCATCGAACGCCAGCGCGGGCTCGGCATGGGTGCGGTCGTCGAGCAGCGCCCGGGCGTCGACGTCCGGCCACGGCGTGGTGCCGGTGAGCGCTTCGTAGAGGATGACCCCCAGCGCGAAGAAGTCCGAGGCGGCCGTAACGGGTTGCCCCCGCGCCTGCTCGGGAGAGAGGTAGTCCAGCGTGCCGACGACGGCGCTGTCGGAGGGATCGGGGCGGGAGCGGGCCGCGAACGCGAGACCAAAGTCGAGCAGCTTCACGACCCCCTCGCGGGTGACCATGACGTTGTTCGGCTTGACGTCGCGGTGGACCAAGCCGTTGGTGTGCAGATGGTGCAGGCCCCGGACGAGCTCGATCGCGCCGTCGCGCAGGCGGGCGAGGTTGGTCTGATCGCCGGGTCGAACCCACTCCAGCCAGTGCACCCCGTCCACGAGCTCCATGGTCAAGAAGGCCTGTTGGTCGTCGACCACCAAGTCGTGCAGGGTCACGAGGTTGGGGTGACTCAGGTTCGTGAGGGTGCGAAACTCACGCTTGAGCAGGTAGAGGAACTCGGCATCGCGAATCCGAAGCGCCTTGAGCGCGACCTGGGCCTCACGACGGCGGTCGTAGGCCGCGTAGACCACACCCATCGCGCCGCGCCCGAGCTCGGGCCCGAGCTCGAACCGATCCGCCAGAATCACGCCTGAGCGAACGGTGGTGTGGGGACGGGCAGCGGGCATGGTCGCGGACCGGGACCCTATAATAGCCCGTCGCCGGAGCCCCTGGGGACCGCAACCGCGCCGAGGCGATGCGCGCTCCCCGAATGGAGCCCAGCGCGCAGCCTCAGGGATCTCACCAGGGCAGCGTTTCGCCGTTCTGGTGCCAGAACGTACCGGTCTGCTCGAGGGTGAGGCTGTGGATTCGCGCGAGGATTCCGGCCGCGGACTCCTGGGCGTCGATCATCCCGTTGCCGCGCGTCATGTCGGTGCGGACGAACCCTGGGTGCACGAGCATGACGGCGATTCCGTCATTCTTGAGGTCGTGCGCGAGCGAGACGCCCGCCATGTTCACCGCGGTCTTCGAGATGCGATAGCCGTAGCTTCCGCCCGAAGTGTTGTCCGCGATCGAACCCATGCGGGAGGTGACGATGGCGACCTTCGAGCCGGAATTCAGGGATCCCAGGAGGCCCTTGGTGACCCGCAGCGGGCCGAGCGTGTTGATCTCGAACTGGCGGCGAATGCCGTCCATGTCCATGTCCCCCAGGCTCTGCTGCCGCAGCACACCGGCGTTGTTGATCAGCACGTCGATCGCTCGGCCGTCGAAAGCCTGGGCGAGTTCGCCGATGACGCCGTCGTCGCCCACGTCGATGCCTTCGTGGATCTCTGCGCCGGTCTCTTTGAGTTCCGCGCTCGCCGAGCGGCACAGCGCGATGACATCGTGGCCGGCCGCCTTGGTTTGCCGAGTGAGTTCGAGGCCGATGCCGCGGTTGGTTCCGGTGATCGCATAGGTTGCCATGCGCGGCAGTGTGCCCGATCTCCCCTCGCGTCTGACCGGTCACCCGCCCAGCGTCACGTGCCGGACCTCGGGAAAGCGGACCTGGAGCTCCGCGCGTCCATCGAGACCCTCGACCTCCACGCGATGGCTGCCCGGGTGCACGATGATGCAGACCAGCGGCCCGGAGCCGACGCGGGCGCCGTCGACGAAGATGCCGGCACCCGAGGGCGCCTCGATGGTGAGGCTGTTCGATAGGGGCCGTAGGGAGGGCAAGCTCGTCAGGGCGGTCTCGGGCGTGATCGCGAAGTTGATCGCGTTGCTGTCGGTTCGCCCCGAGGCGACGATGCCGATGACCCGACCTCGACGATCGAAGACCGGGCCGCCGGACGCGCCGGGGTTGAGCGGGATCTGGGTTTGCAGCACCCCGCGTCGGCGGTCGCCGTGCGCATTGGAGACGAGGCCGGTCGTCAGCGTCCACACGCCACCACGGCCGTGGCCGACGCTGCCGGCCCAGGTCCCGATCCGCAGCGCGTGCGTGGACGCGAAGGAGAGGGCGGGCGTTCGCTTGGCGGCGACTTTGATGAGCGCGACGTCCACGCCTTCGGCCCCGCGCGCCACGACGTGCCCCTCGAGCAGCCGTCCGTCGTGAAGCACGACCTGGACGCTGGATGCGGTGCCGACGACGTGGCGGTTGGTGAGGATGTGGCCCAGGGGACTGACGAAGAACCCCGATCCGAAGCCATCCTTGGTCTTCAGGAGCACGACCGACGGCGCGACTTCGTCGAAGAGTTCGATCGTCTCCCGCTCGATGGCCTCGAGATAAGGGGAGGCGGCCGGTCGCGGCTCCGCCACGAGGGCCGCGCCCAGGGCCAGCGCGAGGAGCATCCTAGAACCTCCCCGAGAGCACGACGCCCCCGCCCCGCCGATGGGCCGATCCGCGCACCGCCATGCCGCTGACTCCGAGTCGGTTTCGAAGCTCGCGATTGTACTCGCTCCCCATCTCCTCGATTTCGGCCGCGGTGGAGGTGTGAGGGTTGATGCGTCCGCCGATGGCGGCCATCACGATGCCGCCGCCGAGCAGGCCTCCACCGATTCCCAACCCGCGCCGCACTTGGCTCTTCTGGCGAGCGTCGGCGGCGGCCGTGCAGGCATCGGCGGTCATCGGGTCGTCGATCGAGCTGCAGTCGTCGCCCTTCGCGATGGCTGCGATCGGCAGCGCCATCATCAGCGTCAATCCCGTGAGCGCGGCAAGGCTTCCGGTGGTCACCAGCCCGATTCTCGCGCCGCGCCGCCGACGATACTCCTGGGCCAGGTCTTCGCGTCCGATGTACGTGTAGTACTCGTCGGCGGGCAGCGGGGCGCCTGCGCCGGTCTTGGGCTCGAACCCTCGTGAGATCGTCGCACCGCTGGAGCCGTTGGCGGTGACCTCGAGGGCGCCATCGAAGATCACGCGCTTGCGCTCGTACTGCGCGAGGGCTTCGTCGCCCTGCTCGATGGTGCCCGAGGTGATGACGGCCAGGTCGCTGCCGCCGGCGTGGGAGCGCTGCGGCGGTGGTTCGATCGTGTCGCCGCGAGCCGCAGAGAACCCTCCGATTGCGGTGCCCTCGGGGGTGTAGACCGACACGGTGACCCGCTGCGCGTCCTCGTCACCGGACACGCGAACGATCGCTACCCGCTGCGCGTCGACGTCGAGCGCGGCGAGCAGGCGCGCATCGTCGAGTCCTGCTTGCGCTTGCGTCGCTTCGGCGATCTCGACCGACGCTGCGGTCCGGCTCTCGTCGATTTCGTCGCGGAGTGCGGACGCGACCTGCCGGAGCGCGTTGGAGCGGGACCCCGCCGTGAGCACGACCACGTGCCCACCCTGGGCCCAGACATGCGCCGCGACGGCGGGGGCATCCAAGGTCTGGGCCCAGGTCGAGTCCGCGGCCGACGCGATGCGCGGAACCCCAGCGAGCAGGCATATGGCCAAGGCGGAGGCGATGCGTGTCGATATCCTCATGCGCCGGGATGTACGCGGGCTGGTGCGGTGAAGCATCGGACGTTCTGCCAATGCCGTGATGGTGCGTTCTCACCTCCGCCTCGCGCCGTATCGGAAGGATGACCGATGCGTCGCTGCGGTCCGTTCGGTACGGTCCTCGCGGATGTCAGCCGGTCGTGAACTCGTCCTCGGTGACCACCCGAGCCAGCTCGGCACGGGTGCCGATGTCGAGCTTGGCGAACGCGTGCTCGAGGTGGGCGGCGACCGTGCGCGGCTTGATGCCGAGCCGGGCCGCGATCTCCTTGTTGCTGCCCCCACGCGCCACCTCCTTGGCGACCTGCGCTTCTCGAGGCGTCAGGGCGTCGAGACGGGTCCGTGCGACCCGGCGGCTGGCCGTCTCCAGCTCGTCCTCGATGCGTCGCACGAACTGGAAGGACGCGATGGGGCCCAAGTGGATCTCGTCGCCCTCGGCCAGCACGACCACGTCGACGCGGTCTCCGTTGACGAAGGTGCCGTTGCGCGACTCGAGGTCGATGAGGGTCGCACTCCGGGTGTCGCGCATGATGATCTTGGCGTGCTCCCGGGAGACGCCGCGGACAGGGACCTGCACGTCGGTCCCCTCGCCGCGGCCCAGGAGCGTCTCCTCGGCCGACAGCACCACCAAGCGCGGCATGCCGACGCCGATGCCCAGCAGGGCTGGCAGGCGAGCGCCGAGCGAAGGCTTGGGCGTCACCGCCCACAGAGACGTCGTATCTTCGGACTCGGACACGGCAGGCCACGAATTTAGCATGAGAGACGACGTCACCACTGCCCTGCCTGGGGCCGACAAGACCACCGATGGTCTGCGAGCCCCTGACGGCGATCGGCTGCGGCGCGGGACGACGGTCGGGCGCTACATCGTCATCGACCGGCTCGGTGGAGGCGGGATGGGGGATGTCTACTCGGCGTGGGATGAGGAGCTGCGGCGCCGCGTCGCGCTAAAGCTGATCCGGCCGCGCCCGGGGGCCGACGTTCATGCGCAGGTGCTGGCCGAGGCGCGGGCGTTGGCTCGGCTTCGGCATCCCCATGTGGTCGCCGTCCACGACGTGGGGCAGGAGGGCCGCTTCGTGTTCGTCGCGATGGCGCTCCTGGACGGGCTCGATCTCCGGGCCTGGAGCGCGCGTGCGCAGCCCGACGCGGCGGCCACGCTGTCGGTGATGCTGCAGTGCGCGCAGGGCCTGGCCGCCGCGCACGAGGCTGGCCTGGTGCATCACGACGTCAAGCCCTCGAACATCGTGGTGGAAGCGCGGGAGAGCGGACCGTGGGCATCTCTCATCGACTTTGGTCTCGCGGCCGACCCCGAGGACGCGGGGGGACTGCGCGGCGGCACGCCGGCGTACATGGCTCCGGAGTGTCGAGAGGGCCAAGGCGGGAGCGCGGCCGCCGATCAGTGGAGCCTTGCGCTCGTCGTCGTGGAGCTACTGACGGGCACGCGGCCGCCGGCCGAGGCGCTCGAGGCGGGCAGGGTGGGCGCGTGCGGTCGGGCGAGCGCGGTGCTTCGTCGGGCGCTGCGGTCCGAGCCTCACCTGCGCTACGAGAGCGTGGGCGCGTTCGCGAAGGCGCTGGAGCGAGCTGCCGGCGCGCCGGTTCGGTCCTGGGTGGTCGTCGCGGGCGCGGTGGTGCTCGCTGCCGCGACTGCCTACGCCGGCGTCGCGTCGGAGCCGACCTGCCAGGAGCAGGCGCGCGCTCGGCTGGACGCGCTCGCCCCGGAGTCGGAGCGCCTCGACGACCTCGCGCGGCTCTCGGCGGAGGACCCCGAGGTCGGTCGAAGCGCTGGCGCGATGGTGCAGCGCTGGCGAACGCGTTGGCTCGAGCAGCAAGAGAACGCCTGCGTCGCGTCTGCGCCGGAGGCGGTCCAGGCGTGCCTGGACGGGCAGGCCCGCGAGGTCTCGGCGCTGCTCGAGGTGAGCACGGCCGATGGTGTGGACGGTGGCGGCCGCTGGCAGGTGTTGGGAAGCCTCAGCGCCCGGGCCGAGGACGCGGCCTGCGATCGGGGCGATCGCGTGCCGCTGACCGAGGGGATGGCGCGTGCGTTCGCGCTGGAGGTGGCGTCGCGCTTCGATGACGCCTACGCGCTGGCGAGCGCCGAGCTGGAGTCGGCGCGGGCGCGAGGCGATGCGTCCACGACGATCGGCGCGCTCTACCGCTTGGCGTCCGTCGAGCGTCGCCGGGACGAGGCGAAGGCGTCCCTGGGCTGGGGAGAGCAGGCGATGCACTTGGCGGCGGAGCACGGCGACGCGTGGACGCAGGCGCGCGCGCTCACCGAACGGGTCGAAGCGTGGATCGCCTTGGGCGAGTATGCCCGGGCGATGGAGGCGGCCACCGTGGGGCGTACGCTGGTCGCGGCTGCGGGCGACGCACCCGAGCTGCTGTCGTATTGGCACTACGCGCAGGGCAGGGCGCTCGAGGCGTCGTCCCGCTTCGACGAGGCCGCGCAGTCCTACGAGCGCTCGCTCGAGATCCGCCGGCAGACCCAGCCTCGCAGCCTGTACGTCGCCGACGCGATGCGCTCGCTGGGATACGTCCAGCTGCGAGCGAACCGGTGCGAGGCTGGGCTGCCGAAACTCGACGACGCGATCGCGATCTACCGCGAGGTGCTCGGGCCGGGGTCTCCTTCCGAGGCGCAGTGCTTGTCACCCAAGAGCCAGTGCCAGGTGATGCTCGGCGACGTGGAGGCGGGGCTGGAGTCGTCGAGACGGGCGATGGCGATCATCGAGGCGACGCTGGGGCCGACATCCGAAGCGCTGGCCAAGATCGCCACCCTGCGCGGGGCCACGTTCGGGAGCCTGGGCGACTACGCCGCCGCACGCGAACCGTTTCAGCGGGCGTTCGAGGTTCGGCAGCGCGGTTTGGGTCCCGATCACCCCGAGACCATCGTGGCGGCGTCCAACCTCGGATGGATCCTGCTCACCCTCGAGGACCTCGACGCGGCCGCCCCGATCCTCGAGGGCGCGCTCGAGGCCGCGACGGCGCTGCGCGGGCCGGATCACCCCGACAACGGCACCCTGCTCGGCGCGCTCGGGGCCCTCCACCACGCGCGCGGAGACGACGAGACCGCGCTGGTGATGCAGGCTCGCGCGCTGGCTGCTCATGAGGCGAGTCCCGAGTCCAGCAACCCGATGACGCTGGTCGTGGCGCTCGCCAATCTCGGCGAGCTGCAGCTCGCGGTCGACAAGCTCGCCGACGCCGACGCATCGTATGCCCGCGCCTGGTCGATCCTCGACCGCGAGTCCGGCGGCCATCGGCACGTCGCGTGGCCATCGGTGAACCTTGCGCGGGGACGTCTCGCCCAGCAGGCCGGGGATGCCGCGGGCGCCGACGGCTTCTTCGCGGCGGCGCTGCAGGCCGATCCGGAGCTGGCGGCGGAGGTCGCGGCCGCGCGATCCGGTGCGGACGGCTGAACGCGGTCCGGCGAGCACCGCCCACCGGCCGAGTGTGCGCCGCGGGCCTACTTCCCTGCAATCCGTTCGGAGTCGCGCGGCGTACCGGGACTGCAGCCATGACGAAGCGAAGGATCTGGGGAGTGGTGAGTGTTCTGGTGGCGTGCGGCGGAGCACCGAGCGAGGGGGTGCCCGGGCCCGCGGCCGAGGTCGCGGCAGCACCACGGGCCCGCCTCCCGACGCTGGCGCTCGGCTTCGACGCCTCGGACATGCCGAGCATTGCATTGGCCCAGGAGCAGCTTCGGGCCGAGCCGGACGCGGAGCAGGCCTACGTGGCGCTGGCGACGGCCTTTCTTCGCACCGCGCGGGCCGAGGGCGCGGCGCATCGGGCCTACGCCCGCGATGTCATCGAGGTCGGCTTGGTCCGGATTGGAGAGCAACCGCGCCTGCGCCTGCTCGAAGCGATGCTCTTGCTCGATGACCACCGCTTCGAGCAGGTGATCGTCGTGGCAACCGAGCTGACCGCGATCCTGCCCCACGACCCCACGCCGCACCTGCTCGTCGGGGATGCTTCGCTGGAGCTGGGGCGCTACGACCAGGCCGAGCGGGCCTACGAAGCGGCCATCGACCTGCGTCCGGACCTGCGCAGCTACAACCGCGTGGGATACATGCGGTGGCTCTACGGTGACTTCGAGGGGGCCGTCGAAGCCCTGGAGATGGCGCTCGACTCGGGCAGCGCGCGCGACCCCGAGTCGATGGCGTGGTGTTTCGCGGACCTGGGCGCGATGTTTCTACGGCGGGGGCAGGTGGATCCGGCGCTGGCCGCAGCCGACCGGGCGCTGGCGCTGGTGCCCGAGTACGCGCCCGCGCTGTCGCTCAAGGGCAGGGCCATGGCCGAGCAGGGAGCGCATGAGGACGCGCAAGCACTGCTCGCGCGGGCCGCCGAGCGGGCACCCAGCGCTGAGTCCATCCTGCGTCTGGTCGAGCTGGACCGGGCGCTCTCCAACGATGAGGCGGCGGCGCACGGACTGCAGGACGCCATGGCGATGGCCGAGCACGACCCGCGCCCCGTCGCACACTTCTTGGCCCGGCATGGCGAGCAGCCACAGCTGGCGCTGGCGCTGGCCGAGAAGGAGCTGCAGGCGCGGCAGAACATCTGGTCGTGGGACACGCTGGCCCTGGCGGCGGCCCGCGCAGGCCAGCTCGAACGAGCCCGCGAGGCGATCTCCATGGCCGCCGCGATGGGCACCGAGGATGCTGCCCTGACGCTGCACCGCGCGCTGGTCGAGATGCTGGCCGGTGACGTCGAGGCCGCGCGGGTCTCCGTGGAGGCCGCGACCAAGACGCGCCCGCATGTCGATCCGGTGCTCGTGGCCGAGCTTCGCGGCCGCTTGGGGGCAGCCTGATGAGACGTTCCGGGCTGGTCGTTTCGCTGCTGCTGGGCGCGTGCACCACCGGGCGCGCCGAGGTCGAGGTCCGCACGGAGGTGGCGCCCGAGCCTTCCGTCGCGGAACCGAGCGCGCAGCCGGAGCCTGATGCTGCGCTGCCGCTCGATCCCCGCTCGTCTTACGAACTCGCCGCGGCGATCGGAGAGGCTTTGCAAGAGCCCTCGTTCACCCGCGAGCAGGCACTCGCTGAGGTGCGCTCGGGTTGGCGGGGCAGACGCTATCGATGGCAGGTCGGCGTCGCATCGACGCTTTGCCGGCGCGCCGACGCCTGCAACGTGTTTCCGTTCGACCACGCCGAGGCCCAGACGCGGATCGTCGCGGGCTGGCTGCCCAACGTCGTGCTGAGCAAGGCGGACCACACAGGCCTGCTCGCGCGGTGCGGTGCTGGGCTGTGTGTCGCCACCGTCGAGGCGACGCTGTCGGGCTTCGTGCTCTCGCCCGACGACCCCACGTCGCTGACCTTCACGGACGTCTCGGTGCTCGATGTGCGGGCCCGCCGGGCGGAGGAGTCTTGGGTGCGAAGACGAGCCGATCCGAGGGTGGCCACGCTTCGTACCCGACATGCAGGACGATGAAGGCACCGGGCACACTCCTCTCGACGGTTGCGTTGGCGTTCACCGTTGGACTCCCCTCGGTCGCCGCCGCGCACATGGGCAGCACCAAGGCGATCGAGGTCACGCCCGTCCAGGGGGGCGCACGGGTCGAGGCTCGCATCGAAGCCACCGACGCCGCGCTGGCGCTGGGTCTGGGCCGCACGCTCTCTTCGCAGGACGTGCAGACCCACGGCGCGCTGCTCGAGGACTGGCTGACGCGGGGCATCACGCTGCGCAGCGATGGCGGGGCCTGCGACACGGTCGCCGGCGGTGTCGCGCTGGAGACGATCGATGACGCGGCCCGCCTGCGCGCCACCCTCGAGGTGTCTTGTCCGTCCGCCGGGCGCCTCTCGCTGCGGGACGACACGCTGTTCGACGACGATCCCGACCACGAGGTGTTCGTCACGGTCCACGCCGATCGCGGCAGCACCTCGCACGTGCTCCGGGCCAACGCGCGCTCGCTGGTCATCGACACCACGCCCAGCGCAGCGACGACCGTGAAGTCCTTCGTGCACGAGGGCGTGGTCCACCTGCTCACCGGCTACGACCATCTGCTCTTCTTGCTGTCGCTCATCCTCATCGCGGGCCTCACCGCGAAGCGTGATGGGGTGCGCTCGGCGGCGGCGGACATCGGCTGGCTCGTCACCGCGTTCACCCTCGGCCATAGCATCAGCTTGTGCGCCGCTGCGCTGGGCTGGGTGGCGCTGCCGGGCGCCTGGGTCGAGGCCGCGATCGCGGGGAGCATCGTCCTGGTCGCCGGTCTCAACTTGGCGCGGCCCGAAGCGCCGACCCGCAAGACGCTGCGAGTTCGGAACGTGCTCGCCGCAGCGTTCGGAGTGGTGCACGGCTTCGGCTTCTCCTCGGTGCTGGCCGACGTGGGCTTGCCGTCGGCCCATCGGGTGCTCGCGCTACTGTCCTTCAACGTCGGCATCGAGCTCGGACAGATCGCGTGCGTGCTCGCCTTGCTGCTGCCCCTGGCCGCGTGGGCCCGGCGGCCCAGCTACACCCGCTACGGCGTGCAGGCTGGGTCCTTCGCCATCGCGGTGTGCGGCTGCACCTGGCTGGTCGAGCGAACCCTCGCGCTCTGATCTTCCTCTCCACAACCATCATCGAACCCCCATCGCGGGGACATCCTCGGTCCGCATTGGGTCGAGCAACCAGGAGACGCATGCAACGAACCATCATCATCGCGGCGGGCCTCGGCCTCGCCGCACCCAGCTGGGGCTGTTCGAACGCCCCAGCAAACGCCGGATCCGACACGGACGGGCCCACCACGGAGACCGAAGGGCCCAGCTCGGACCCGACCTCCAACGACACCGAAGAGCCGCAGGAGACCGATTCGGGAAGCTCCGGCGGAGAGCCGGGCGACTTGCCCGACACGGCGCCGACGCGAATCGAGCTGCTCGCCGACTCGGGATTCTCGGATGCGAGCGCAATCGCGGCGGCGCCGGACGGCTCGGAGTTCTACTTTGCCGCCTACGACCAGATGGGGCTCCCGGGCATCTTCCGGGTCAACCTGGCCGGTGACGTGACGGCGCTGCACGTCGGGGCGCCGCTGGCCTATCCCTCCGACATCACCGTGACCTGCGACGGCTCGACCCTGTTGGTCTCCGACATCGGTGGCGCCTCGGCGGTCGATCCGACGCAGGCCTTCGAAGAGACGTCCGAGGAAATCCCGGGCGGCATCTTCTCATTGAGCCCCGATGGCGGGGCGCCGCAGCCGTTCACCGCCACCGGCGTCACCCGGGCCGCCGGCGTCATCGTCTCGGTCGACTGCGAAGACGTGTACATCTCGGGCTTCCTCGAGGACGGCACGCCAGCGGTCTTCACGGCCCCCGTCGACGGAGGCGCCGCGGCGGTGTTGCACCAAGGCGAGCCCCTCGTGTCGCCGACGGGAATCCACGTGGACGCCAACGACGTAGCGTGGGTGATGGATCACTACGCGCGCGCGGAGTCGGGAGCCGAAGGCCTGCTCTTCGCCATCGACGACGCCGGCAACGTGGACGAGGTCGTCGCCGGTCTGAGCATGGGACGCCACGGTGGCGTCTCGCTGGCCCCCGGTGGCGTCACGGCAATCATCCCGGTCAGTGACGACCTCGGCGGCGCGCGCCTGGTCACGGCCAACACCGAAGACGGCGGCAAGGAGGACATCGCCACCACGGAGATCCTCGAGCCTTCAGGGGTCGCTGCGGCCCGCAACGCGCCGGTGATGGTCATCGCCGCCGAGTCCGCCATCTACCTCGCCACCTACGAATGAATCCCGGAGTGAAACCAGCCATGAACACCTCGAGCAACATCCTCGCCCTCGCGGCTCTCGCCGGCGCTGCGGTCAGCCTTCCCCAAACCGCCGCCGCGTCCAGCCACCGCGAGGCGCCCGCCATCGCCGAAGACCAGTTCGTCGACAACACCGACGTCTACACCTTCATCAGCCCGACCAACCCCGACAACCTGGTCATCGTCGCCAACTACGTGCCGCTCCTGCTGCCGCACTCGGGCCCCAACTTCTACCGGTTCTCCGACCAAGCCCTGTACGCGGTCGCGATCGACAACGACGGCGACGCGGTTCCCGACCTCAAGTACGTGTTCGACTTCGACACGACGACGCACAACGGCGGCACGTTCCTGTACAACACCGGCCCGGTCGCCACGATCGACGACGGCAACCTCAACGTGCAGCAGCGCATGCGGGTGTTTCGGATCGATCGCGACGACGACGGCACCACCTCGAACCAAAACCTCGGCAGCAACATCCCCGTCGCGCCTTGGTACGTGGGCGACCGCTCGTTTCCCGATGGGTCCTACGAAGGCGTCGCGCGGGAGGGCATCACCGAGCTCAAAGACGGATCGACGGTGTTCGCCGGGCCGCGCGACGAGCCCTTCTTCGTCGACCTGCACGTCTTCGACCTGCTCGGAGTGGGGGGCGCGCCCACGACCGACGGCGCGAACGTGATGTCGATCGTGCTCGAAGTGCCGATCTCCGAGCTCGCGGCGGGGGGGAGCGACCCGCCGCAGGGGACGATGGCGTGACCTCCGTGGTCGGTGTCTACGCCAAGGCGCTGCGCCCTCGGGTGACGGTCCGGCGTACCCGCAAGGAACCGCTCTCGGGCGGCGGCTGGGTCCAGGTCTCTCGACTGGGCTGGCCACTGGTCAACGAAGTCATCGTGCCGCTGCAGGACAAGGACAAGTACAACCGCAGCAACCCGGTCGACGACGTGGACAACTTCGGCGCGTACATCCTCGACCCCGAAGTCACCGGACTGTTGGCGGCGGTGCTCGGGCTCCCGTGTCCGCCCACGCCCGACGATGGTCGGCTCGACATCGTCGGCTTGCTCGCGCCCAACGGCACCGCGCCCGCGGACCTGCTGCGCATCGACATCACCCAAGGCCAGACCTTCGCGGACAGCGGCTTTCCCAACGGACGCACGCTGACCGACGACGTGACCGACACGCTGTTGACCGTGGCCTGCAACGGCGGGGTTGCGGTGGGGGATGGCGTCGACGGCAACGACCTGGCGTTCTACGACGAGATGCCCTACCTCGCGACGCCGCACTCCGGCAATCCTCTCTAAGCTTCCTTCGCTGGTCGCTCGGGGGCGGTGCGTGGAGGCACCGCCCCCGCTTTTCGTGGAGGATCCTGCGAGCACCTGCCGACTGCGACATCTGTGTCGTGGTGCGGGATGTCCCTTTGGGAAAAACGTTTCACGGACGTCGTCTGGCCCCGTGCTACGTTCCGCACTCCAGATGGCTCAGGCTGATCTCGACGGCACCGGCGGTCGAACCGTCGGCGTTCCGGGGGCGCCCGACCCGAACATGGCCGACCGCTGGTGCGAAGAGTTGGTGGCCCGGGTCCAGCCCGGAGGCCTGGGCCCGAAGGTTCCGGGGGAGCGCGCTCCAGAGCCGAGCCCGAAGTCGGAACTCTTGCCGCGCTACGTCCTCCTCGAGCCGATCGGCAACGGCGGTGTGGGGGAGGTTTGGAGAGGTCGGCACGTCGAGCTGGACCGGGACGTCGCGATCAAGCTCCTGCATCGCAACGCGTCGAACGACGTCACACTTCGTCAGCGCTTCATCCGGGAGGCCAAGCTCGCAAGTGCGATTCGTCATCGCGGAATCGTCGACGTGCTCGACTTCGGGATCAGCGATGCGGGGCGTCCCTTCCTCGTCATGGAGCTGCTCGAGGGGCGTTCGCTCTTGGAGGAACTCCAAGTCCACCGCCCGATGGCGTGGGAGCGGGCCAAAACGGTGGTGCTCGACGCTGCTCGCGCGCTGGCCCACGCGCATGCGCACGGCGTCATCCATCGAGATCTCAAGCCCAGCAACATCATGCTCGCACGCCGACCCGGCGCGGACCGACAACGATGCATCCTGATCGACTTCGGATTGGCGAAGGCCCAGGACCTCACCGCGGGGGACATCAGCCTGACCGCCACCGGGCAGGTGTTCGGTACCCCGGCATACATGAGCCCGGAGCAGTTTCGCGGTGAGGAGGCCGATGCACGCAGTGACGTGTACGCGCTCGGCTGCATTCTGCACGAACTCCTCGTCGGCGAGCGTCCGTTCAAGGGCACGTCGGCGGCCGAGCTGATGTACCAACATCTGCTGGAGCCTCCGCCGAGCTTGCCCCGGGGGGTCGTCTCTGGGCGCGCACTGGGCCGCCTACGGAAGGTGCTCGCGAGGGCGTGCCACAAGTCGCGTCACCGCCGGTACGAGAGTGCCGAGTCCTTTGCAGCGGCACTGGGCGCCGTCGACGGGCCCCGAGGTTCCGCATCGTGGCCGCTGTGGGTCGCGGTCGGCGTCGCGGCCCTCGGGACCGGGCACGTGCTGACTCGAGATCAGGGCGCTACCCCGCCGGTCGTGGCCGCGTCGGTCCTGCCCGCCGAGTCGCCTCCGCCCCTGGCGGGTGTGGAGGAATCGGCGGACCGCGTTCACTCCCTGCACGCCAGCAGCATGTTCACGTGCGCGCTGTCGGAGCAGGGGAACGTCCAATGCTGGGGGAGGACGGGGTCGTACTTCGGCAGACCCGATCTGCCCGGACACGTCGGGGATGACGAACTCCCCAGCGACGTGCCGATGCTCGACTTCGGAGATCGCAGCGTCGTGGCGCTTGCGGTCTCGTACTCGTCCACCCACCTATGCGCCTTGCTCGACGATGGCACTGCCCGGTGCTGGGGGGACAACAGCCACGGCCAACTCGGGCTCGGGGAGCAGGTCGGAGACCTTGGCGACTCCCCTGGAGAGACGCCAGGCTCGGCGCCTCCTTTGCCACTCGAGGACATCCACGAGATCTACACGCAGTCGGGATGGACGTGCGCCCTCACGGGTCCGGAAGAGGAGCTCTCGGCCCGATGCTGGGGACTCAATCTGCTGGGCCAGCTCGGGCAGGGGCATCGTCGCGACGTCTACAGCCCGCCCTCGATGGACATCGACTTTGGATCGGTTCACCCGACGCAGCTCGCCCTGGGGATTCATCATGGCTGCGCGATCTTCGATGACGGCACAACCCGCTGTTGGGGCTCCAACGGCAAGCACCAGCTGGGCAACGGCCTCCCCACGTATGTGCACATTGGAGACGGCGTCGACGAAGGGCGCGCGCGGGGGACCGCGCTGCCGACGTCTCGCGAATACGTGGTCCGCAACATCGAGGACCTCGAGGTCGTCCAGGTCGAAGCCAACGGGGGCTGGGGGTGTGTCTTGAGCGCCGACGGTCGGATCCGCTGCTGGGGAGGCAACATGCACGGCTGCCTGGGGTACCGCTACGATCAGATCCCCGGCTGTCTACCCGAAGGACGCGGCACCGACTGCCCGGTCCCCTCCCCGATTGCGGACGTCGACCTCGGAGACCACGGTGGCTCGAGGATCGTCGAGTTCCAGCAGGGACGCCAACGTGTCTGCACCCTCGACGATCGGGGCGCGGTCCGGTGCTGGGGGCACGCCACGAGCGGTGCCCTCGGGTACGGATCGGCGCTCGACGAGGTTGCACCCGCCGGGTTCATCGGTCACCTCACCAGCCCCGCGGAGGTCTACGCGCGGCTGGGGAACGACGGCATCGTCGACATCGGCGACTTCGACGGCGATGGCCAGACCGATCGCGTCGTGCAGTTGGCGGTGGGGTACGATCACGCCTGCGTCCTCGTCGAGGACCAGAGCGTGCGGTGCTGGGGTGGCAACGACTACGGTCAGCTCGGCTACGGGACGCTCGACGACGTCGGCGATGACGAGACCCCGGCGGAGTACTACCGCACTGGGCGTGTTGGACCCGTGTCCATCTGGCCGGGACACTAGACTTCGGCTGCCGCTGCGATCTGGGCGCGGATTCGCTTCAGCTCGTCCTCCAGATTGGACCCCGTCACGGGGATGAGCGAGATCGAGGCAGACAGCGTCTCGATCGCGGCCTCGAGTCGCTTGCGCGCCCGACTGATCCTCGACGACATCGTGTCGCGCCCGACGCCGAAGACGGCGCCGATGTCCTTGCCGGTCATTCCCTCGAAGTCCCGGAGTTCGAGGATGATCTGGTCGTCGAGCGCCAGCGAACGCAGGGCCCGGACGATCAAGATCTCCCGCTGGCGGCCGGCGAACAGCGACGTAATGGACGTCTCCACGGCCGGCGTGTTGCCGCTGTCGGTGGACGAGACGAAGCACTGCTCGTGCACGCGCTTTCGCTCGAAGTGGTGGACGAGCTTCCAGCGAGCGATCCCATAGATGAAGGTGCGGATGCTCGATTCTCCGCGATAGTCGTTCCGGCGCAAGCACAGGGTCTCGAAGGTCTCCTGGGTCAGATCGCGGGCCGCCTCGGGCTCGACCTTGTCGTAGAAGAACCGAAGGACGCGGTGATACTGCGAGCGGATGAGGGCTCGGCCGGCCTCCGCATCACCGGCCACCCACGCCCGAAAGCATCCGTCTGCGTCGTCGCGCTCGACCGTCTGACCGCTCACGGTGCCAACGTACCCGTGATTCCCCGAGTGGGAAACGCATCTCAACGCCGATGGACGGATCTGCCCACGATTCGCCCCCGGGCCTCCGTCCGCACCATGTCCTTGACTCCGTCGGACGCCAAGAAGTCGTGCGGGAAGCCCATGCTGACCTTGCTCGCCTCGTCCAGCGTCGCCAGGTGCGAGTCCTCGAGCTTCACGTTCACGTAGCCCATCGAGTCGGTGATCTGCGATACCTTTCGGGCTCCGGCGATCGGGATGAACCCATACCCCTGTGCCTCGACCCAAGCGAGGGCGACCTGGGCCGACGACACCCCCAGCTCGTCGGCCACCGTATCGACCGCGCGCGCGATGCTCAGCGCCTCTTCGCCGGTGCGGCCGTTTCGCTCGTTGCCCTGCTTGCGGAGCGAGTCGGTGGCGTCGTCCCGGGTGTACTTGCCGGTGAGCACGCCGCCGCCCAGCGGTGCCCAGCCCACGACCGAAAGACCAAAGAGGTCGGCCATCGGTAAGAGGTCGCGCTCGGGGGTGCGCTGCAGCAGCGAGTACTCGATCTGTAGTCCGACATAGGCGGTCCAGCCGCGAAGTTCGGCGGTGACGTTGGAGGCAGAGACCACCCACGCGGGCGTGTCGCTCACGCCGACGTAGAGCACCTTGCCCGTCCGCACCAGATCATCGAGCGCCCGCATCGTCTCCTCGTAGGGCGTGTAGTCATCCCAGGCGTGTACCCACAGCAGATCGATGTAGTCGGTCTGCAGCCGGCGAAGGCTGGCCTCGACCGACTGCACCAGGTTCTTGCGGTGGTTGCCGGCGGCGTTGGGGTCCGTATGGTCCATCGCGAGCGTGTACTTGGTCGCAACGACTTGGCGCGCCCGCCCGCGGTCGCTGAGCCAGCTGCCGAGGATCTCCTCGGTTTGGCCGTTGTGATACTTGTTCGCGGTATCCAAGAAGTTGCCGCCGGCTTCGGCGTAGGCGTCGAGGACTGCGTGGCTGGTCGCCTCGTCGGCGCCGAAGCCCCAGTCGTCGCCAAAGCTCATCGTGCCCAGGCACAGCTCGCTGACCCGGAGGCCGGAGCGACCGAGCAGCCGATATCGAAGTTCCGTGTTGCGCGTCATGGGGTCCCACAGGACGACACGGACCCCACCGAGGTTTCTCGCGCGCTCGAGCGCTCGACCACCCGATCAGAGGATCCCTGGTAGGACATGGTCCCACGGTTGATTCATAACCTTGTCGAGGCGTGAACACCCCTTAGCCTCCCGTCTCTCAGATGCGAATCTTGCGCACCTGGTCTCGGCGGGCGTCGTGGAGGAAAAAACACGCAGATGAAGAAAAAAGATCGGCCGAACGAGGTTCAGGGCCGTAGACCCCAGTCCTTTGGGAACGGACCACAGCTGATCTCCCTCCGGCCGCGCGCGGCGCCCCGAGACTGCCCATCGTGTGACCGTCGCCGCAATCCCGCCACTCAAAAACAGGTTCGCCAGGATCGAAGCAGCCGCACCAGTGGGGCGCGTGCCCCCCAGCGCGAGCTCGACCCGCATCGCCAGAGGCAGCGAGGTCTACAGGCGACAATTGCGGCGGGTGCGACGGCCCCGCACCTTCCTAGTTGCCGACTGGGGATGGCGCGGCTGCGGCCGTTGCCCCCGGAGGTGCGTGTCGTCCGGTCGCCAACGCGACTCTCGCGAGCACGCACCCCCTTCGTCGGCGAGCGATCGTACCGGGGGGATGCGCCTTCGGTGAGCCGTACCGAGAACAAGCGACGAAGGGGAGGGACCAGTGACTCGAACGAAGATGAGACCCAACAGCGTACTACCGAGGGCGATTGCGAGGGCGATTGCCGTCTGGCTGGCGGCGGGAGCATTGGTCGCCTGTGGCGACGGTGAATCCGCGAGAGGAGATGGCGACGGGGGCGACGATGGCGACACCTCCGGCGAGACCGAGGGCGGCGAAACCGACGGCGACGGCCCCGAGAGCCAGTGCCAGTCGAATGAGCGGTTCTTCGAGAGCGAGGTGCAGACCATTCTCCAAGCCAACTGCCAGGCCTGTCACAACGTGGCCGGCGACGCGAAGGGCACCGAGTTCCTGCTCGAGACCTCCGCCGTGCCCGACTACATCGAGCGCAACATGGCCGTCTTCGAGAAGATGTCCAAGCTCCAGTTCGAGGGGGAGCCGTGGATCGTGCTCAAGCCCACCGGGGTGATGGATCACCAGGGCGGGCTTCGCTTCGCGGTCGACTCCCCGGAGCACGAGGCGTTCAAGGACATGATCGCTCGCCTCGAGAATCCGGTCGAGTGTCAGGACCAAGACGACATCGTCGGAGAGTTCTTCGCCGACGTCGACATGTTGGACGAGGTGGAGACCCTGCGAAAGTCGATGCTGCTGCTCGCCGGCCGGGTGCCGACCGCCGAGGAAGTCCAGCGGGTCGAAGAGGGCGGCATGGAGGGCTTGGACCAGGTGCTTGCCGACGTGATGCGTGAAGAGGCGTTCTACGGCCGAGTTCGCGACATCTACAACGATCGCTTCCTGACCCGTCGCTACCACTCCAGCAACCCGGACTCCGCGATCGACCTGCTCTCGCGTGCCGACTATCCGAGGGCAGACGTCTTCGACGACAGCGAAATCGAGGACGCCGAGCGGTGGGCCAACGATGCAATCGCCGAGGAGCCGCTGCGCCTCATCGAGTACATCCTTCGCAACGACCTGCCCTACACCGAGATCCTCACGGCGGACTATACGGTCGTCAACCCCTACTCGGCGGCCGTCTATGGCGTCGAGCCGGAGTTCGAAGACCCCGAAGACCCCAACGAGTTCGTCGCGGTGAAGCTCCCGGGGATCCCGCATGCCGGTATCCCGACCATGGTCACCTATCTCAGCAAGTGGACGACCACGCGGACCAACCGCAACCGCGCCCGCTCGCGTCGCTTCCAGAAGTTCTTCTTGGCGACGGACGTGCTCGCATTGGGCACGCGTCCCACGGACGCATCGGGGTCGTCGTACGACAACCCCACGCTCAACGACGAGAACTGCGTGTCGTGCCACAGCGCGGTCGACCCGATCGCAGGGGCGTTCGCCAACTGGGACGCGATGGGCCGGTACCGTCCGCAGGGACACCCGCTGCGCGGCGTGAACGAGGACGACCCGGACCTGCTCGACGTCCCCGAGAACGGCTGGTACTCGGACATGCGTCCGGCCGGCTACAAGGAGCAGGGGCTCCCCCGAGACTGGGAAGCCGCGTCCCTTCAGTGGCTGGGCTACGAAGCAGCCTCGGACAACCTGTTCTCGCTCGGCCCCGTCCACATCGTCTACGAAGGACTGTTCGGTCGGCCGCCGCTCATCGAGCCCACCGACCCGACCGCGCTGGGCTTCCTCGAGGGCGTGCGTGCAGCCAAGGCGCAGCGCAAGGTCTTCCAGGAGATCGCCGACAAGTTCAGCGACAGCGACTACGACCTTCGCGTCGTCTTCGCCGAGCTCGTCAAGTCACCCTACTTCCGGGCGTACAACGTCAGCGGTGAACTGTCCGCCGAGCGCGAGACCGAGCTCGCCGACGTCGGCATTGCGCGCTGGCTCACCCCCGAGGAACTCAACGGCAAGATCGTCTCTGCGACGGGCGTGCCGTGGGGCAACCCCGAGAACCCCAGCCTGCTCAATCGCAACGAGTTCTTGATCCTCTACGGAGGCATCAACTCGGACGACGTCACCGAGCGGGCCTACGACGCGAGCGGGACCTCTGCAAACGTCGCCAAGCGGATGGCCAACGAGGTCGCCTGCTCGGCGGTGGCGCGAGACTTCGCGAAGCCGGTGGACGAGCGCCTGCTCTTCCCGCACGCGAGCGAAGCTGGCGGTCCCAACAGCGACGTGCGCGAGAACATCGCGCATCTGCATTGGCATCTGCTCGGAGAGAGGCTCGACCTCGACGACCCCGAGATCGACCGAACCTACGACCTGTTCGTTCAGGTCTACGAAGAAGGACAGCGAGGCCTCGACGCCGAAGAGTATGGCGTCGGGCTCGGCAACTGCGGTGCGACCACCGATCCCTGGACCGGGGAAGAACTGGACGTGACGCTCACCGAAGACGAGGACTTCACGATCCGCGCTTGGATCGCCGTCACGTCTTACATGCTCACCGACTGGAACTTCTTGCACGAATAGGAGGAACCATCATGGATCGCCGTTCTTTCATCAAACTCGCGTCTCTCACTGGCCTCTCCGTCGTCGCCCCCACCGCTTTTGCGGGTGGGCTCGGCACCAACCGGAGTACCGCCTTCGACCCCTACACAGGCCCGCTGCTGCTCAGCCTTCAGGCCTCGGGGGGTTGGGAGACACGCTTCCACTGCAACCCAAAGATCATGCTCTCGGCGAACGAGGGCAACCCTCGCTCGCACGTGACCGCCACGGAGACGATCGGCGAGATCGAGTTCGCCGCCGAGTGGCCCGACGAGTACTTCGGAGGTCGCGGCGTCGCGATCACCGAGTTCTATCAAAAGCACGCTCAGCGGATGACGGTCATCAACGGCATCGACCAGATGACCAACGGGCACGACGAAGGTCGGCTTCACACCGCGACGGGCACGCTCAACATGGGGCACCCGACGCTCGGCGCGCTGATGGCGGGGACCTACGACCCGTCGCTCCCGATGGCGTACCTCGCCTTCGGCGGCGTGACCGAGACCGCTGGCGTCGTCGCGCGAACGCGGGCGAGCAACCTCGGCGTCCTGGCCCGCGTGGCCTACCCCGAGCTGGCTGACCCCAACAACCCGGACTCGACGTACCAGCCGCAACCGGTGCTGGACATGATCAGCGCTGCTCAAGAAGAGCGCGACATGGCCGTCCGGGCGCAGCAGGGCCTGCCCCGCTTCAAGAACTCGGTCGATCGGCTCTACGCCGCTCGCGCGGGGTCCGACGAGCTTCGGAAGCTGCAGGACTATCTGCCGGAGAACGTCGAGGGCGGCATTCTGGGGCAGATCCAGGTCGCGTTCGCGGCCTACCAGGCAGGCCTGTGCGTCTCGGCGGAGCTGAGCATGGGTGGCTTCGATACCCACGGCAACTCCGACACGTCCGCGGTCGACCGTCTCAGCCAGCTCTTCGCGGCGATCGACTTCGCGTACGAGTCCGCGACCGAACTGGGCATCATGGACAAGGTCATCATCACGGCCGGGTCCGACTTCTCGCGGACGCTCGGCTACAACGGCGGCATGGGGGCCGACCACTGGCCGGTCGGAAGCGTCATTGCGATGGGTGCCGGCGTTCCCAAGAACCGAACCATCGGTGCTTCGGACGACAACAACCGTGCGCTGGGAATCAACCCGGACCTCACGGTCAACACGACCAACACTTCGCGCAAGGTGACTCCCGCCGACGTGCACTACACCCTCCGCAAAGCGGTGGGCGTGGAGACCGGGGAGATTGCCGCAATGTTCCCTCTGTCCGCCGGCGGTGAACCGCTGGATCTGTTCGCATAGGTCGAGACGCGCGACCACCGGGGCCCGGGACGCCGGGCCCTTCTTTCGATACGAGGAGGACAGAGGAATGAAGCTCAAGAAGAACGCAGAGTTGTACGTGGGGGTCATGCTGCTGTGCGTCGGCGGTTGCTACGCCGGCGTGGGGGAGGGCATGGATACCGACGCGGGGGCGGACACCGGCGGTGAGACCCAGGACGGTCCAGGGGATGGCTCCGGGAGCGGGTCCGGTGGTGAAGACGAGTCCGGCGAGTCCGGAGACGGTGGCGACAGCCAGGGCAACGGTCCCGGGGACCCGCCTGATCCTCCCGACGGCTGCTTGCCCGGGTCCATCGGCTGCGAGTGCCTCAACGACGAGTGCGCCGGCCTGAGCACCTGCATCGACGATGTGTGCACCCCGGCACCGCCGGTGCCCGATGTCGACGGCCCGACCGCGGCGTTGGCAGGCGTGGCCGTCAATCTCGACGGGGACATCAACGTTCCCAACGAACTCGATGGCGTCAACGTGTTCGAGGCGCTGCTTTGGGACCAGGTCTCGGGAGCCGACGCCGTCTTGGAGTACGCGTCCTCCAGCGAGGCCATCGCTTGGCTTCCGGCCGCTGCCGCCGAAGACTCCGAGTTCACCTTCCGGCTCACCGCGAGTTTGGGTGGTGTCGACGAGTCGGGGGAGTACTCGCTGAGGGTGCTGGCCGCCGATCCGGTCGAGATCCTGACCGAGTTGACCGAGGTCGCCGAGTTCGGCGCGGTGCTGGTTGGCCGAGGCGTGGGGGACACGTGGCTGTCGACCGACCTGGGCGTCGTCGCGCGGGTCGAGGAGGACACCCTGACGTACCAAGAGGACATGGGCGGTCGGGTCACGCAGATCGCGAGCTACGGCGACAACCGGGTCCTGTTCGTGCAGCCTGAGCTCGGCCGCGTGATGCTGTTCAACGGCAACAACAACACGTACTCCGAGTTCCTCTCCACGCTGACCTCGGGGGACCCGATCGGGCCGGTCAGCTCGATGGCGACCGATCCCGAAGGCAACATCTACTTCGGTTGTGATGATGGCCGGGTCGTCCTGTACGACGATCCCGACGAGGCCGAGCCCGCCGTGACGCTCGATCGCTTCATGCTCGAGCAGATTCCGACCGCGCTGGCGATCGGGCAGCACCCCGTCTCACCGGATGTCGACGAGAACGATGAGGGCGTCGTGCTGTACTACGGCACCGCAGGTGGGGACATCTGGCAGATCGGCCTGACCGGCGCGGAGGTTGCCGACGGACCCGAGGTCGACGTTCCGGTACAATACGTGTCCGTGCCGGGCACGGGACCCGTCACCGGCCTTCGCGTCGACGCATACCGCAACATGTGGGTCGGCAAGGGAGACACGCTGTATCTGGTACGGCGTCCGTCGGAGACGGCGCCGTCGGTGGTTCGAGAGATCTCGGCACCCGCTGGCCTTGGCGGGTTCTCGGGTCTGCACTCGCCCGACGACGACCGACTCCAGTGGATCGACGCGTCGACCGGGCGGGTCACGCGTCTGCTGACCTACCAAGAGCAGTGATCCCATTGGTCGGCGGCTTCAGCCACACTGGAGGATCATCCAGGCTCGGCTGAAGTCGCGCGACCGCGCGTCCTGGCGGCGGATCCAGAAGTAGAGGATCCCAGAGTCACCCCACACCCACTGCGGGCCATCCTCGTCGGTGTCGATCTGCAGGAGCAGCACCCAGTCCTGGGCGCCTGCCCCGAGCTTGGCGCTTCGTGGGTCGTCGTATCCGGTCGAGTCACCGCAGAAGAGCCCGTGGGAGACGAGCTGGCACTCGAGCTTCATGTCCCCCTGAATCGGTTGAGGGTGACCGCCGATGTGGTGGTTGGGTCCGGCGGACTCGAAGTCGTCGCGGAGCGTGTTGAAGGCGCTCCAGACCGCGTCGTCGCGGAGATCGAAGGGGAACGCGTTCACATGCCCTTCGAGGTCGGGCATCTCGCACGCTGGGGTGAAGCTCAGCGCGCAGGCACGAAACACGTTGGCGTCGCTGATGTCGGCGGGCGGCTGGGTCCGCACCAACGGCTGCGCGGGAAGGTACAGGACGCGAGCGCATCCGGCGTCAGCGGGATCGAACCCCCATCGGCCGTCGTCGTTGTCGTAGAAGAAGAGGAGGTAGCCCTCCGATGGCAGCGCCACGTTGGTGGAGGAGGCTGCGAACTCGGAGAGGTTCAAGAGCGCGAGGAAACCCAGCGGCCTTCCGTCGAACCGGGGCCACTCGAACCCCGCGGGCACGTCCGGCACGCCGCCGAAGCGTGACGCTCCGAGCGCGAGAGACTCTTCGTCGCTGGGCTCGGCCTCCAGCCGGACGCTCGGGGCGAGCATGCTCAAGAGGACGTCGGGGTTGGGGATCCCCGAGTCCACGAGTCGCTTCTCTGCTTCGTCGTCCGTCATTCGCGGACGGTATCAAGACGCGGGCGTCAGCGCGTGCGGCACGAGCTGGTGGCGGCCGCAGGCCTCGGCCATGAGGTCCAGCATCCGGTCTGCGTCCGCCCGGCTCACGACGCCGGTCGCGATGTAGTTCTCCGAGAACCAGGTGGTCGCGAAGAAGTAGTCCCTGGGCTCCTCCATGCGGCTGAAGCGGAGATACTGGTACTCGTACGCGTATCGGGCGAGCTTGCCCAGAAAGCTGAAGGGCTCTGCGGCCAGCGTGCGGACGTTGACGCGGACGTAGGCCTCCATCTCCTCGACGGGGAGAACGGCGTGGGCAAACACGTTGGATGCGTAGTCCCCGATGCGCTGCATCTGCATGGTGACCATCGCGTGTCCGATCGTTTGGCCGCGGGGTCGGCCCGAAAACTGCGCGTCGACCTGCTCCCGAAGGACCTGGGGCGCCCCGGCGATGACGGTGTCGAACAGCACCGCGAGCTCCCCGAGCGCCTCGTCGTGGCGGCGCTGCTCGTGGGGCGGAACGCGGACGAGGCCGGCTTCGGCAACGAGATGTCCCCACTCGTGACCCACGCGAGCGCCGAGCAGCCACCGGTGGAAAGGAGGCGTCCCCTCGGCGTTGGTGTCCACGCCGGGCTGATGGAGGCTGTAGACCATCATCTTGCGATCCTCGTGCAGGTACGCGCCGTCTCGCTGCTGCACCTCGTCTCCATGGGAGGGGAGCGCGTCGGGGTTGGAGATTCGGCTCAGGACCTGGCCGGTTCGTTCGGCCACCAGCTCGAGATCTCGACAAACGGCGAGTGCTGCCCGGTCACACATGCCGTGGACGGCCCCGGCGAGGGCGGTGACGTCCTCGGCATTGTCTGGGTCCCAGATGACCCGCCCCTGGCGATCGGCCACCAGAAGCTGCGGTCGACGCTCGAGCAGATGCCCCGCGACCCGGTCCTCGGGGCTCGCGCCCCCCAGTGATGCAGCCTGCGTTGCGTAGTACCGATCGAGCGCGCGCGTGCCGACCTGCTCGAAGACCTCGACGAGCTCGCCGATCTTCAGGGTCTGTTCATCGGTGACCAACAGGCCGGTGCCCGGGATGCTCGTCAGGCCGTCGGTCCGCAGCAGCGGAGGGTGCAGCTGCTCGTGAAGCACGCCGCCCATCCATTCCATCGCCTCGCCCAGCGCCGCGAAGCTTTCGGCATCGGGCCGATGGGCGAGGCGTGCGGCCTCCGCAAAGTGGGAGCGCTCGGCGTGCGAGCGGACGATGAAGTACCCGAGGTTGCCCAGAACCGTCTTGGTGAGGCTGCGCGTGATGCCGAGGCGCTCGGCGTGGACCAGGTGATAGGTCGCCAGCTCGCGGTTGGAGCGCTCGGGATCGAAGTCGCTGGCAAACAGCAGGAGCGAGGCGCCGACCAAGGGCTGGTAGTACAGCCGTGCCCGCTGGGGGTCGGTCACGATGCAGAGGTTCATCAGGCGCGGCGGGAACCACTGCGGCCGGCCGCGTTCGAACAGCGATTGCACGCGCTCGAAGTACGTGGCGACGGCTTCACCCAAGAGGTCGAAGACGTCGCCGGAGATTCCGCGCTCTCCGTTGGCGATCCTCGCGAACTCCGGATCGACCCCGTCGGGGCGCAGGTGTTCGACCGGAACGACGAAGAGCTCGTCGTGATCGAAGCAAAAGGACCTCAGCTCCATCGGGCCAAGGATACGCCGAGCTACCGATAGTCGCGGAGCATCTTGCGAAGCTCGAGCTGATGAAGCTCTTCTTGGCCGATCATCGTGCGCGCGAAATCCTCGAGGTAGATCGACGCATCGATGACCGTCTCGAGGAGTTTGCGATACAGGGCGACGGCGGCGAGCTCGTGGTCGAGGCTCTCCTTGAGAATGGCCTCGACGCCGTGGTCGTGCGTCTCGACGATCGGGGCGATGGTCAGCGATGGGTGCCCTTCGAGCCCGGTGAGGATCTCCCCGACCTGCTGCGCGTGCATGAGCGACTCGGTCGCCTGCGCTTTGAGGAAGTCGACGATCGGGATTCGGTTGGGCCCCGTGATCATCAGCGCGTAGTGGGTGTAGCGTACGACCCCTGCCAGCTCCGCTTGCAGGATCTGATCGAGCACGCCCGTAGTCTTGTCGACGTCGAGTTCTTTCACGGCGCAGCGAACGTAGCAGGCGCGACGCCACCGCGCCCGAACCTGTCGTCGAGCTCGAGCAGGACGGGGAAGAACCCCGCCCCACGTCTCCCGCGTCCTTCCGGTGGCGGCTCCGGACGCGCGGACTACGCCCGGCTGGACGTCCGGGTCGAGGGCTCAGACCGCGGCGAACGCCCGCACCCGCGATGGCGGAAGGGAGCGGCCGACCGTGGTCGCGTAGGCCTGGAGCGACGCCGAGCCCGAGGTCGGGGCGCCGCACGGTTCGTGCTCGAGGTGTTCGAAGAGTCGGAGCTGGACGAGGTTCTCGGCGACAAGCTCGGAGCGCAGCAGAGCGCGGTGGAGCGCGTCTGCAAGGCGCATGGTTTTCGCCGTTCGTCGACTCGTACGAATTGCGTAGACGAGCTGGCGTACGTCGTCGGTACGATCGAGCATGCCTCGAAGGGCATCGCTCGACAGCACGGCCCCGCCGCGTCGCTCGTGCCACAGGCACGCCAGCGCGATGTTGACGTCCAGACCGTCCTCATCTTGCAGCCCGAGGCACGCGTCTCGAACGCCTCGCTTGGCGTAGTGCTGCACGGAGAATGCCCATAGCGGGGAGTCGAGGAACCCTTCGCCGTCGGTCACGCCCATCGTCGTCGGTTGTAGCAGGCGCGTCGGGATTGCGCTTCGTCGGCGACTGTGGCGTCCTCGACTCATGTCGTTGCGAGGGCGCGTCGGGTTGGGCTGGGTTGTCGCGGGGCTCGTGGGGTGCGGAGGGTTCTCCGGTGAAGATGGCATGGGCTGGGACCCTGCCGCCTCCGGGACCAGCGGCGGAGGCACGTCGGCCACTACGACAGGGAGCGTTGGCGACAGCACAACGGGTCCAGGGAGCGACGACGACTCGACGGGCCCCGACGTGGATCCTTCCCAGGGAGACGAATCCACGTCGGGGGGATCGCCCTTCGACTGCTCGCCGGCGTGGAGCCCGGCGTTCGTCGGGTCACCGTGCGCCGCCGAGGGGGACTGCGACTTCGATGGCGGTCGATGCATCCTGGAGGACGACGGGTTTCCCTGCGGGACGTGCACGGTCGATTGTGCGGGGCTGTGTCCCGACCAGGACGGCGCGCCGGAGACCTTCTGTATCGACACGGCCGACGTCGAGCTCGACGGTGGCGGCACGTGCCTGTCTCGGTGCGACCCGGGCATCGTCGGGGGCAACGGTTGCCGCGACGGCTACGCGTGCACCGTGCTCGACCGCTTCGGCGAGCCTCCGAGCAGCACCGGCGTCTGCGTCCCGCTCGACCTTGCTGGCGGCGGTGCAAACACGGCATGCCAAGGGACGCTCTTGGAGCTCGGCGCCGTGTTCACGCCGACCGACCACGCCCCCGAGTCCCCTGCGGGCTACCCCGGCATCACCTGCGACATCGACGACCCCGTGCTCCTGTATGGCCCGATCAATGGCTTGGGAATCGAGGGCGGCACGGGCAGCGATGCGCCGGTGCTCGTGGGCTGCGAAACGGCCGTGTCGATCGTCGGCTCCGCCGCGGTGGCCCAGAACCTCGGCGCGGCCACGCTGATCCACTACGGCACCTACAACTGCCGGACCATCGCCGGCACCAGCACGTTGTCCGAGCACGGCCACGCGCGGGCGATCGACATCGGCGGCTTCGTGATGGACGACGGCTCCACGTTCTCCGTCTACGGGGACTGGGAGGACGGCAACCCCAACCCGAACACGCCGCCGGGCATCATGCTGCGGACGTTCACCGACCGCATCTGGGGGATGGGCCTGTGGAACATCATCCTGACCCCCGAGTTCAACGCCGCGCACGACGACCACTTTCACGTCGACCTGACGCCCGGCGGCAACACCTACGATTGATGCGCGCAGAGACGAAGATCTGCGCCGCGTGCGGCCGCGGCTTCGAGTGGCGGAAGAAGTGGGCGCGGTCGTGGGCGACGGTTCGCTACTGCTCGGACGCCTGCCGCCGGGCAAAGGTCTCCGGCACGGACCAGGCGCTCGAAGAGGCGATCGATGCGCTGCTGAGCACGCGCGGGGCTGGCAAGACCATCTGCCCGAGCGAGGCCGCGCGCCGGGTCGATCCGGACGACTGGCGATCGCTGATGGAGCCGGCCCGTCGAGCGGCGCGGCGCATGGTCGCTCGAGGCGAGCTCGAGATCTGTCAAGCGGGCGCGGTGGTGGACCCGTCCACCGCCAAGGGACCCATTCGTCTACGCCGGGTCTGTAGAGGCTGAGACGAAACGAGCCGGCCGCGAAGGCGCAGCCGGCTCGCGCAGAAGAGATGCTGGTGTCAGCCGAACAGGCCGCCGAGCTTCCCTTTGATGCCGTCGAGGGCGTCGCTGCCCAGGAGTTCGGGGACCTTGTCCGCGTTGTCCTTGAGGAAAGCGATTACCTGCTTGGCTTGCTCTTCGCTGATGCCCACTTTTTCGGCCATTTGCCCAATGAACTCGTCGATCATGTCTGTTTCTCCGTTGGGGGGTCCGGCCCAAGGGGCCAGCGGTAACCAGCAGTACACATCTCGGGCCGGATCGCAACGTTGAACTCCCCTCCGCTGATTTCACGCGCTCGTAGGCCAGTAGGGCATTCTCGCAGCGTGTGGCTGCGCGCCGCATCGGGGCACTCGAGGTCGTTCGAGCCGTATCCTCGTCGTCGTGAGCCACCGAGTCTCCTCCTACAAGAACGCCGAGCTCGGTGAGCACTACGATGTCGTCGTCATCGGCTCCGGTCTGGGTGGCCTCACGTCCGCGCTGCTGCTGGCGGAGGCCGGCAAGAAGGTGTTGGTGCTCGAGCGTCATTGGGTGCTCGGCGGATTCACCCACGTGTTCAAGCGCAAGGGGTGGGAATGGGATGTTGGTGTGCACTACGTCGGCGAAGTGCATCAGGAGGGCAGCGTCCTGCGCCGCTTGTTCGACCACCTCACCGGTGGAGACCTCCGGTGGGAGGACATGGGCGAGGTCTACGACCGGATCTGGTTTGGAGACGAAGAGTTTGCGCTGCGTCGCGGGGTCAAGAACTACAAAGAGGACATGATCGCGCGGTTCCCCAAGGAGCGCGAGGCGATCCAACGCTACCTCGACCTGGTCTTCGAGGTATCCAAGGCCTCCCGCAACTTCTACGTCGAGAAGGCGCTCGGGGACGTCTCGGCGCTGCTCGGAGGTCGGTTCCTGCGACGCAAGTACATGAGCTTTGCTCGCCGGACCACCGACGATGTCCTTCGTGAACTGACCGACGACCAGCGGTTGATCGGTGTCCTCACTGGACAGTATGGCGACTACGGTCTTCCCCCGCGCCAGAGCAGCTTCGCGATGCATGCGACCCTGGTGAAGCACTACTTCAAGGGCGGCGCCTATCCGATCGGAGGCTCCGCCCAGATCGCCGACACCATCGCGCCTCGCATCGAGTCCCTGGGAGGCACGCTGGTCACGCGTGCCGAAGCGAGCGAGATCGTCGTCGAAGATGGGCGGGCGCGCGGCGTGAAGATGGCGGATGGTCGCGTCATTCGTGCCGACCTCGTCGTGAGCAACGCGGGGGTGCTCAACACGTTCGGTCGCCTCTTGGGCGAGGAGGGCAAGGCGCGCGTGGGGGCCACGGACAAGCTCGCCAAGCTCCGCCCCTCGTTGGCCCACGCCAGCCTCTACATCGGCCTCGAGGGCAGCCGCGCCGAACTCGAGCTGCCGCGAGCCAACCACTGGGTGTACCCCGACGAGTACGATCACGACCTCTCGATCGCGCGTTTCGAGGCCGACGAGTCGGCCCCGCTACCCGTCGCGTACATCTCGTTCCCGTCGGCCAAGGACCCCTCGCACGAGGAGCGACACCCGGATCGCTCGACGGTCGAGATCGTCACGCTGATGCCCTGGGACCACGTTGCGAAGTGGGCCGATGCGCCGTGGAAGAAGCGGGGCGAGGCGTACGAGGCCCTCAAGGAGCGGTGGTCCCAACGCTTGCTCGATCAGCTCTATCGGCGAGAGCCGCATCTGCGGGGCAAGATCGCCTACCACGAGCTGAGCACGCCCCTGAGCACCCAGCACTTCACCGCCTACCAACACGGCGAGATCTACGGTCTCTCGCATGACCCCAACCGCTTCGAGCAGCGCTTCCTGAGGCCGCAGACCCCGGTCGGGGGGCTGTACTTGACCGGGCAGGACGTGTGCACCTGCGGGGTCGGAGGCGCGCTGGTGTCGGGCTTCCTCACAGCCTCGGCGATCACCAAGCAGAACATGCTCATGAGCGTGCTGCGCGGGGGGTGAGCACGCCTCGCGTCAGCTGTCGCGCGACAAGCCATGCCGGGACAGCTTTCGGTACAGGGTCGCGCGTCCGATGCCCAAGCGGCGGGCGGCGGCGGTCAGGTTTCCCTCGCACGCGTCGAGCGCTTCCTGCAGAGCATGCCGCTCCGCGTCCGCCATCGTCGGACCTGCAGGCGGTGTTGTGGCCGGCGGGTCGTCCTCCTTCTGGGCGTCGCGCGTCACGTCGCGCGTGACGAGGGGGCGAAGGCCGAGATGGTCGGCGCGAATCACTGTGCCTCGGCAGGACACCGTGCAGCGATGCGCGACGTTGGCGAGCTCGCGTACGTTGCCTGGCCATCCGTGCGCGCGCAGAGCGAGCCAGACGTCGTCGCCGACCTCGGGCGGTGGGGATCCGATTGCGGCAGCGTGGTGGGCCAAGAAGTGCTCGAACAGGGCGCGGACGTCTCCGCAGTGGTCGCGCAGCGCCGGAACCTCGATCGGGTAGATGACGAGGCGGTAGTACAGGTCTTGCCGGAACGTCCCGCGGGCGACCATCTCCTCGAGGCTGCGGTGGGTCGCCGAGAGGACGCGGACGTCGACCGGCACCGGCTGCGAGGCTCCGATCGGCTCGACCGTTCGCTCTTGAAGGACGCGAAGCAGTCGAATCTGCGCGGAGGCCGTGAGTTCGGCGACCTCGTCGAGAAGGAGTGTGCCGCCGTGCGCGAGCTGGAACTTGCCCTTGCGCGGTCCGTCGGCGCCCGTGAACGCCCCCTTTTCGTGTCCGAAGAGCACGCTCTCTTGCAGTCCATCGGGAAGGGCCCCGCAGTTGAGCGCGACGAAGGGCCCGTTGGCGCGCCCGCTCGCGGCGTGAATTGCTCGGGCGACCAGCTCCTTCCCCGTGCCGGTCTCGCCGTGGATGAAGACGGTGATGTCGGTGTCGGCGACCTTCCCGATTTCGTTCCGTACGCCCTGCAGGGCGGCGGACGTTCCGATGAGGAGTGGGTGCTCCGTTCTCGTCGACTCGGGCAGCTTCGGGGGCGGCGGTGGCCGCAACGCGGCATCGACTACGCGCAGGAACCTCGCGCGATGGATCGGCTTGGTGACGAAGTCGAACGCGCCGAGCTTCATGCACTCGACGGCGGTCTGCACGTCGTCGTCAGCTGTGAGCACGACCACGCGGCACGCGACGGGCCTGCGATGCAGGGCGCGAAGCACGGAGAGGCCGTCGAGGTCGGGCATGTTGAGGTCGAGACACACCAACGCCGGGATGGCGCCGCCATGGTCGAGGTACGCCTGTCCGCTGACGAAGCTCTCGACGGCGTAGCCGGCCGACCGCAGCCACGCGGTCAGCAGCATCCGGATGTCCGGGTCGTCGTCGACGACGTGTACGGTGCGCACAGAGGTGCTCATGCAGCCTCCAAGTTTTTGCGGTCCTTCGTACCCGACCACCAGCTCCGGCTTGGGCGAGTTCCGCTCGAAGTGTCCTGACTTGGTCCATCAGGATTCCACGGCATCGGGCGATGTCCGGGGTTGGAATGGGCCCACAGGAGGAGACGGTTCGGCGAGTACTCGTCGTGGACGACGACGACGCCAGTCGGTCGCTGCTCACGGGCGTCCTCGAGAACTGGGGGTATTGGGTCGTGGAGGCGCGCAGCGGTGGTGAAGCGCTCGCCCTGCTCCGTCGGCGAGACTTCAGGGCGATGCTGACCGATCTCGAGATGCCGGTCCTCGACGGCTTCGTGCTGGTGCGACAGGTGCGAGGGTGGGAGGACCACGAGGGCCTGCCACGCCTTCCGGTGATGGCGGTGTCTGCCCACGCGAGTCTCGCCGCCCGCCGCGAGTGCGCGCGACTGGGCTTCGATTGCGTGTTGGCCAAGCCTTTCGATTGGGAGGCGATCTCTGCGTCGCTGCAGACGATGTGCGGGGTCGGCGTACCGCGTCAGGGCCACTCGCTGGGCACCGTGGGTCCGGAGGTACGGATGCTCGTTCCGGGCTTTCTGGCCGCGAGGAGGCGGGAGCTCGTTTGGATGGAAACGTGTCTGCACGAGCGCGACTTCGAGCAGCTCACGCGGTTCGGGCATCGTCTCAAGGGGTCCGGCGGCAGTTTCGGTTTCCCCGAGCTGTCGGTCATCGGCGCGCGGCTGGGCTGCATCGCGCGCTTGCAGGATCGTACCGGGTGCGAGGCCCTGCTCGTCGAGCTCGCGCAACGCCTGCACGAGGCCAGTCGAGCGGCGTGATGGACGTGCCCTTCTGCGAGGCGTCCACGAGCGCGTCGTAGGTTCCGGTCCCTCGAAACCGTTGTGTGTCCCCTGGGCGAAACGAACGCGCGGACGCCGGCGGACTTTCGCTCGAGGCGCCAGCAGCGGTCGTCCCTAAACACCGCTACGCGGCACGTTCTGCAGGATTGATCGTGCTCCGGCTGATCTTGCGGGGTACCCTCAGGGTGCGTGTCGGCGGTTGCGATCGTATCCGTAGCGGCGGTTTGCGCCGGGTATCTGTGGCTCGAACGAGTGGCGGTTCGCCGCGCCGCACGAGGACGTTTCCTGGTTCGGAGGCGTCTGGGCGTACTTCGGTGGTGCGAGCCGGCGCCAGTCCATGACTGTGCGGCCTCAGGCGATCTGGAGCGGCACATCGAAGCCACCGTGCTCGCGGCCGACCTCGCCTGCTCCTTCCACGAGCGGCTGTTCGTGCGCGGCTCCGCCGGCGAGTCCCCGTTTCAGCTGCGCCGCGGTCGCGTGGACCGGGCTCAGCGACGCTTCGCGGAGGCCGCAGAGGGCCTTCAGGCTCGGGGCCAGTCGTGGCTGCTGGAGCACGACGACGGCGTAGACGAGCAGGCCCGCCTCGCGGTCACCCGCATGCTGGAGCGGCTCGAGGCTCACCCGGTCTCGACTCGGTTCCCCGTCCACGCCGGAGCGGGAGCCAACGAAGCGACGGTCGACGCGCTCGAGAACGTCCTGGCGAACCTGCGCCAGCGAAGGGCACACGGGGTCGAGGCCGACCCCTTTCGACGCGTCGAAGCGCGACAAGATGTCATCGATGCGCGACCTGTGGTGCCGAGGCGTCATGAGGCGGCGTCGCCTCGCGCGCCGCAAGCCTGAAACTACGGACTGGTGCTCCTGGCACGGAGCTTGCGTCGGGGTAAGGCATGCAGGCGTCTCCGTGGTTCTTCGAAGTGGTTGGCCGGGCGCGTTGGAATCGTCCGGTGTGGCTCGTCGGACTCTTGGCGCTCTCGCTCGCCGTGGGGTGGGCGCTCGCGACCTGCGCGTCCGGCGGGTTTGTCGACCGGCGGGCCGAGACGGGTCGAACACTCACGCAGCTTCAGCAGGGCATGCAGCTGGCGCTGCTGAGCGCCGGTCCCGACGCCGGATGCCCGGAGGCGCTGGCAGCGGCGACGGTCAGCGGCCTGCTCGAGCATGGAATGGACGCATGGGGACAGCCGATCGAGGTTCGCTGCTACGGCGACACGCTCGTCCTGCGCGCGCATGCCCATGACCGAGACGATCCCTTCGATGACGTGGTGATGGTGGGGGTTCTGACACCCCGGGCCAGCCGCGAGGTCAATTTGACCGAAGAGCCGCGCTAAGTGCGCGGTCTTTGGCAAAAAAAAGACGAGGTCGTGACTTGTGAGTCCGGGCCCGGGTGGGCAGGATGGCGCCGCCTGAAGGAGCCTTTGGGCCTGCTTGACTATGGGAAGCGACGACGCAATCGAGTTTGACGGTGTGATCAAAGAGGTCCTCAGTGGAGGAACCTTCAAAGTGGATGTGGGCGAAGGCCACACCGTGATCGCGAAGCTCTCCGGCCGCATGCGGCGGCACCGGATCCGAGTGGTGCTGGGTGACAAGGTCAAGGTCGAGGTCTCGCCCTACGATCCGACTCGCGGCCGCGTCACGTATCGGCAGCGGTAGCGGTCGCGCGCGACTGGGTCGTGCGCGTCGCGTCGACGGGGGGCCGAAGGCAGTGCGATGGCGGGGTTTCGCGGGTTCGCGGGCCCCGCCGCTGCTTTGTGCCACACTGTTGCCCGCATGCGAGCCGCCCAAGGTCCACACCAAGCCAAGGCGCTTCAAACGATGCGCGAAGCTCTCGGCGACGACTTTCGAACCCTCGACGTTCGGCGCTACGCGCTCGAAGAAGACTTTGGGGATGGGCACTGCACGATCCGGTGCGAAGCCGTCGAAAACCCGGGCGAGCGGGCCTTCGAAGTCCACGGCAAGGGCGTGGGAATGCTCGACGCGTTCTTCTCCGCGCTCCGGGAGCGCTATCAGGGGGAGTTCCCGTCCCTGGCGTCGATCCGCTTCTCGAGCTTCTCGGTCCGCGGCCTGATGGGCGATGCGCACGCCCAACACGCGACGGATGCGCAAGCGGAGGCGACCGTCGGTGTGTCGAACTCGTCGGGGCGCGAGTTCCACTTCACGACCCTGTCCCCTTCGGTCAGCCACTCGTCGATCGAGGCCGTGCTCGCCGCGGTCGAGTACTTCGTGAACTCGGAGCAAGCCTACGTACGCATCTACAAGGCGCTCCAGCACCACCGCACGAGCGGTCGACCGGAGATGGTCGCCCACTACACGGAACTGCTGGCCGAGATGGTGCGCAATACGTCCTACTCCTCCGCGGTCGAGCGACTCCAGCAACAGGAGTAGGGCGGCGGCGCGCCGGGCGGAACGTTCGAAGGATTCGCACAGCCTGTTCTCGGAAATAGAACACGTGGCCCGAGGGCCGCGCTGTTTCGAACAATTCGTCGATCATCGGGTAACGCTCGGTCGGGAACCGCGTACGTCGGGCTCCAGAGGCATCACGATTATGAAGACCGACTTGCGCTCAATCCTCGAGGCCGCGGCTATCTCGGCCAGCACACTTCTCTTTCCTGCCTGCGACGGTGGTGACGACGAGGCTCCCGCCGGGGTCACCGAAACTGAAGCGGCCCCGGGCACGAGCGCGGGCTGTCCGGGCACCAGCGCCGGTTGCCCCGGCACGAGCGCGGGCTGTCCGGGCACCAGCGCGGGCTGTCCGAGCAACGACTCGAGCACGGGCGCTGGAGCCGAGCGGCCCGCCGAGGTCGAGGCCGTTCTCGCCGCGATCGAAGACGAGAGCTACACGAGCTGGGAAGCGGAGCCGATGGTGCACCCGCCCGGTGGAGGATCCCCACACCCCAACAATCTCCGAACGTTCTTCAACCCCGCGCTCGCCACGTCGATGGGGATGAGCAACACGGAGCACCCCGTCGGCGCGGCCGCGATCAAGGAGTCGTGGGATGGCGATGAACTCGTCGGGTGGTTCATCGAGGTGAAGATCGCCGAGGGCGCCGGACCACAGACCTGGTACTGGTGGTCCGACCTCGCGGGCGTCGACACCGTGGGCGCGGCAGGGGTCGGATGTAGCGACTGTCACGCTGCGGGCGTGGACTTCGTCACGACCGAGTATCCCTTCGAATAGGCGGCATCGCGAGCGGCGGCGCCACGTCGGCGTCGTCAGCCCGCCGGGTCGAGGCGCGGAGACGGCCGCGTGAGAATGAAGAGGCTACAGGCCGACATGACGACGGCCTGAATCAGGACGACGGTCGTCGAGACGCCCAGAGCGAGGCCCGCGACGAACGTTGCCGCCATCGTCGAGACCGCCAGCGCCTTCGCCCGTCGGCCGATCGCGCCCTGCTCGTTCCACTGGTGTAGCGGAGGGCCGAACACGCGGTGGCCCGTAATCCATGCGTGCAGCCGCGGCGACGACTTCCCGAAGGCAAACGCCGCCAGCAGAAGAAAGGGCGTGGTCGGAAGCAGCGGGAGGACGACTCCCAGCGCTCCCAACCCCACGCTCATGACCCCCAGGCTCATCCAGACCCATCTCATTCCAAGGGTCTTCGTACGGTGGCCCCGCGGGTTGGGTAGTCCAAGCTCGGGCCACATCGCGGCGGCGATGCCCGATGACGGGTTGTCCGGTCAGGCCGATTCGGTCGCGCGGTCGACGTGGAGAAGCTGCGCGATTGCGTCGATCACTTCGTTCGGATGGAACGGTTTGTGGAGGAGGGCCGGCGGCGTGCTGCCGGCTTCGTTCATCTCGAAGTCCTCTCCAGTGAATCCGGTGATGTAGATGACCCGAAGCTCTGGGAGTGCTCTGGCGGCGAGCGCCGCGAGACGATCCCCCCGGCCGTCGGCAAGCAGGACATCGGTGATGAGGATGTCGAAGGGCTCTCGCTGGAGGATCTCGGAGGCGCGGGCGAACGTCGCAGACGTCTGGACGTCGTGTTTGCGCAGGGCGAGGACGTAGGCGAGGGTCTGACGCAGCGCGGTGTTGTCGTCGACGAGGAGGATGCGCTGCGGCGGGATCTCCAGGTCTTCGGTACAGACCTGCGCGGGCATCGTCTTGGAGGCGAGGCGGGACAGCGTGACGAGCATCTCCGTGCCCGTGCCGAGCTCGGAGTGGACGGTGATGTCACCCCCCGCCCGGCGCACGAGGTCTCGGGCGGTCGAGAGCCCCAGCCCGGTCCCCCGGTCGGCGCTCTTGGTCGTGAAGAACGGCTCGAACATCCGCTGCTGCACCTCGACGCTGATCCCGATGCCCGTGTCTTGCACGCGCAGCTCGATGAACGGACCAGCACCTCGCGTAGAGATCCGGACCCGTCCGACCCCGTTGACGGCGTCACGCGCGTTGACGCAGAGGTTGAGGAGGACTTGGCCCACTTCGTGGGGGGCCAAGCCGACCGTCGCGTTCGCCGCATCGAGGTCGAGCGACACCTCGATTTGCTCGCCGAGCAGCTGCACGAGCATCGAACGCATCGATGCGATCTCGTCGTCGAGGCGGGCGATGCGTGGCGTATGGTCTCCGTGGCGCGTGAGCCCCAGCAGCTGCCGGGTGATCGCCGTCGCATGCCGTACGCCTTGGATGATCGTGGCGACGCACTCCCGTCCGTCTTCGCTGAGGTCCTCTCGGTCGAGCAGCGATGCCGAGCAGATGATCGGGGTGAGCACGTTGTTGAAATCGTGTGCGACTCGGCCAGCAAGACGACCGATCGCCTCGAGCTTCTGGGACTGCACGCCGCGTTCGGCAGCGGCACGTTCGGCGGTCACGATGCGGCCGACGATCACCGAACCAAGCTGTTCACCGTCGGTATCGAGCACCGGGCTCGCCGTCGCGACGATGGCGCGCGTCGAGCCATCGGCGACCTTGATCCGATACTGGACTTCGATCTCGGTCTTGTCCTGCTGGTAGCGTTCGAACGTGCCCCGGAGCGCTTCGACGTCCGCCGGAATGACCGCCGACATCCAGCCAAAGCCCTTGAATGCGTCCCACTCCATCTCGAACATGCGCAGGACTTCGTCGCTCGCATAGATGCAGCCGTCCTCGACGTGGTCGATGAGCACCCCGAACGGAGCGCGGTCGAGCGCACGCTCGAGCGCGTCGGGAGCGACCCCGAGCTGGTTCATGGCGACGATGAACTCCGGTCGCATGTCCAAGGAGACTGCCTGTCCACTCGTCACCTCGCAAACCGGTCCCATACGGGCCACGCCCGGGAGCACGAGCGCGCATGGCTCAGGCGTCGGTTCCGGTGTCCCGGGGTCGGTACGTGTAGTACCCGCTGCCACCACCGTAGTCGTAGCGCTCGGCTCGGGCATCGACTTCGTTGAGCACGACGCCGAGCATGTTGGCGTCGCTCTGCATGAGACTGGACATCGCGCGCTGCAGCTCCCCGCGGCGGGTCTGTTCACAGCGGCCCACCACGATGACGCCATCGACCTGGCTGGCGAGGATGAGCGGGTCGGCCACGGGCAGGACCGGCGGGCTGTCGAGGATGACGATGTCGAACCGCTCCTTGAGATCGAGCAGCAGCTGGTGCAGCGCGTGCGATTCGAGCTTCTCGGCCGGATCCTCGGGGATCTCACCACAGACCATGATCGACAGGCTCTCGGGCGCACCCTCGGGCTGGTGAATGACCGCGTCGTCGATTTCGGCTTCCCCGGCGAGCAGCGCAGAGAGACCGGTGTGTTTGGGGTCGGTTTCGAACACCTGATGCAGCCGCGGGCGTCGCATGTCGGCGTCGATCACCAGCACCGACTTGCCGGCCTGGCAGAACGACAGCGCCAGGTTCATCGCGGTGCTGCTCTTGCCCTCCGAGGAGGAGGGCGAGGTGATCATGATCGTCGCCGCGGGCGCGCCGCCCTGGACGAACGCCAGCGAGGTCCGGATGCCTCGGCAGCGCTCGGCCATCAGTGACTGCGGGAACAGATGCGCGTAGAGGTCGCGTTGCTTGCGTTGGGCGCGAGCATTGCCGACGCCGATGCGGGAGTCGGGTGGAAGCAGCGGCAGCTGGCCGAGCACGGGCACGCCGAAGGGCGACAGCGCGCGCTCGATGTCGACCAGGCCGCGCAGGCGCGAGTCTCGGAAGTCGATCGACAGGGCGAGCAGGCAGCCCAAGCCGAGCCCCAGCACGGCGCCTAGGGCGACGATGAGCTCCTTGGGTGGGAAGACGGGCTCGGCCGTGACGGTGGCGCGGTCGAGGATTTCGATGCCCTCGTTCTCGACGCGGTTGGTCAGCCCGATCTCCGTGTCGCGGCGCGCGACGAGCAGATACTCCTCGGACGCGACCGAGGCCTCGCGCTCCAGCTCGCGATACTCGCGCTCGAGCCCCGACAGGGTCAGCGCGCGCTTGCGCTCTCGGGCGAGCGAAGCGCCCAAGAACGCCTCGTGCTCGGCCGCTGCCTCGGCCTGCGCCTGGAGTGAGGAGATCAGCGACTTGGCTTCGCGCTCGACCTTCGCGTCGACGAGGTCGAGCTTGTCCTTGGCCTTGCGGTGCTCTTCGTGCTTGGGGCCGTACTCGACGTCCACCTCACGAAAGGCGGTTTCGGCCGCGAGCTGTTCCTTGCGCATCTCCTCGAAGACCGTGAGCTTCGATTCGGGCAGCAGGTACGCCGCGGCGAGCTGGTCCTTGCCGTGCAGCGCCTGGGCCTGCCGATGCATGCGCTTGAGCCGGTCGTGCTCGCTCTGGGCCTCTTTGTGCTGCCGCGTCAGGGTGAGGATGGACTCGGTGATCTCGTTTTGCCGGTCGGACAGCGCGATGGAGGTGACCTTGTTGTCGTTCTTGAAGTCCTCGAGGTCATGTTCGGCGGTGCGAACGTTGCCCAAGGCCTTGCCGCGCTCTTCGGCGATGTCTTCCTTCGCTTCTCGCCCGACCCTGGCTCGGCCGTCGCGGATATGCGCGATGTAGGCTTCGGCCACCGCGTTGGAGATGTTGCGGGCGACGAGCGGGTCCGGATACTCCGCGGTGATCAACACGATGCGGGAGTTGTGGACCTCGCCGATCGTCAGCATGTTGCGGAGCCGGTCGACGGGGTCGACCTTCTGCGCGGCCGCCTCGCGCTCGAGGGGATCCTCGATGCCGTGGACCCCGAGGAACTGAGGGTCGGACGCGAGCCCGAGGCGCTCGAGCGCAGACTCGGCCACCGTCCGACTGCTCATGATCTGACGCTGGGTCTGGTAGTACTCCTTGTATCCGAGCAGCCGCGCCTGAGCGTCTTCGCCGACCCCCTCGACCTTGTCGAGAACCTGCGGCCCGGACATGTGCAGCACGATGGATGCGCTCGCCTGCCATCGCGGCTCGAGCAGTCGCAGGACCCCGATGGATGCCGCGATGCACACCACCGTGGTGGCGATGATCACCAGCCACCGACGCCGAAGGATCATCGTCAGACGCGACAGCTGGGCGAGGACATCGACCTGGCCGCCATCGTCATCTGCGGGTCCGGCGCCGCCAGGCGCGTGGGGAGGTGCGGATTGCATCGGAAGGGTGCGGGACGACCAGGGTAGCGTGGAGTGGGGCGGAACGTGATCTGGCCGTCAGGAACGTCGGGTTGCTGAACGAACGAGGGGTGGTGCTGGGCGCGGAGCGTCCGTCATGAGTCACGCGTCGCGCCCGAATCCGTGACGCGCAGAACGCGAGGAGCACGAGGGCCGGCGTGCACCGCGTCGAGCCGAAGCGATCTACTCGAGGTCGGGAAAGTCGGCTTCCGGCAGCACGACCCCGATCCACAGGGGATGACTGGCGTCGAGGTCGAAGCTGCGAAAGCCGGTCCACCACGCCTGGCCCTGCGCCACGATGCGGAACGGGTCGGGCTGGGTCCCGCCGTCGATCCACGCCCGCAGGGCTTCGGACGAGACGGGCTCGCCGATCTCGCTGAGCGGCTGGAGGACGGCCTCGAGTTGGGCGCTGCGGTCGGCGAACTTTTGATCTCGGGGCAGCCCGATGACCCGGTGTTGCGCGTCGAGCACGAACACCTTGCCGTGGTCCTGGTCCTCACCGCCGTGGGGCATGCGCATCGTGAACTGGGAGAGATCGGTCAGCAGCATGTCCACACCGAGCACGAAGTCGCGACCTTCGGGGCTCTGCGCGGTGCGGGCGGCGGTCATGCCCGGCTGCTTGGTCGAGAAGAAGGTGTACGGGTCCGTCCACACGGTCCGCTCGGGGGCGGCCTTGGCGGCTTTGAACCATGGTCGGGTGCGAGGATCGTAGTCGACGGTCTCGGTCCAGGTCTCGACCACGAGGCCATCGGCGTCGAGCTTCTGAAACCGCGCCGGTCCACCCGGGGCCGACAGGCGGACCTGCCACCCGCCGTTCACGCGAAGCAGCATGTACTCGTGACCTTGAGTGTCCGCACGCAGCACCGAGCTGATCACCGGGTAGCCGTCGATCAGCGGGAGGAAGAACGACGTCAGAATGGCGGGGTCGTCGGTGTCCAGCCGCCCCGCTTCGGCCCAGTCCGCTGCGCCCCGCAGGCTGCCGCGCACCGGCTGCAGCAGTCCCTCGAGCTCCGACTCGAGCCCGTCGGAGGCGGTGCCGATCAGCAGCTGCGAGAGATGGTTGCGCTCGAGCCGAGCGCGGTCGCGTGCGTTCCGGATCAGCAGGGTCGCCACGACCGAGCCCACGACGACGATGAGCGCCAAAACGATCGCCGAGACCTGCAGGAGCTTGATGAGCCGACGTCGACGTTCGCGCGTGCCGATCGCCGTCTCGAGCCGCTTCTTGAGCGAGGCTGCGCGGGTGGACTGCTCCGGGGTGGGGATGACCCCGGCGGGCATGTGCCCCAGCATGTCCAGCTGTTGCCGCACCACCGAGATCTCCTGGTTGGACAGTGCGCAGAAGGCGTGAAGAAGGTGGGCCTCCACGATGTAGTGCTGGGCCACCGCATTCTGCGGCCAGGAGTGCAGCGCTTGTTCGAGCACGGCGACCACGCGCCCGAGGGTGCGGTAGGTCTGCTGCTGGTCGGTATGCCGCGCCATGCCGCCGGCCAGCCGCTCCTGCTGCAGCTGTGCCTGAACGGCTTCGACCTCGCGAAAGTCGGCGACCGCCTCCGAGGAGAGTTCGGCGGAGTCGAGGTGGCGAAGCGCGGCCCGGACCTCGTTTGCGAAGGCCTTGCCATCGGGCTGGCGGGCGTGCGGATGGGTGGCCAGCGCCCGCTCGAGCACGGGCCGCAAGATGTCGTGGTAGGGCTCGAGGTCCGCGGAGATGACCTCGGGAAAGGCCCACTGGTTGCGACTGGCGACCTTGAGCGCGTCGATGGCCGACCCCTCCTCGCGCGGTGGCACGCCGTAGAGGACCTCGAACAAGACGGCACCGAGCATGAAGACGTCCGTCCACGGGCCGACCCACTGTCGCTGCCCCGTGCTGATCTCCGGGGGCATGTAGACGGGGGTGCCGCAGGTGATCAGGACCTGGCTGATGTCGAGGATCCGCGTCGGGCGGTCGGGATTCGTCTGAAGGGCGCAGGCGAGACCCCAGTCGACGAGCAGCACCTCGCCGTACTCGCCCACCATGATGTTTTGCGGCTTGATGTCGCGATGGATGATGCCGCGGCTGTGGGCGTAGGCCACCGCGTTCGCGGTCTCGAGCAGGATCTCGAGGTGTGCGCGCAGGTCGATCTCTCCGCCATCGGGGGCGTCGACGGAGCCCGGCGGTCGCTTGGCGAGCAGGTCGTCCCACGGCGTGCCGTCGATCAGCTTCATGCTGTAGAAGATTTGATCTCCCTGATCGACCCCCATGTCGTAGACGGGGACGATGTTCGGATGCTCGAGGATGGCGGTGATGCAGGCCTCGCTCTCGAAGGCCTGCGTGGCGTCGGGCATGTCCGCGGTCGGCTGCAGCTGCTTGACCGCAACATCTCGTCCCAGCGAGATCTGGCGGGCGCGAAAGACCCGGCCCATGCCCCCGGCCCCCAGCTCCGTCTCGAGCTCGAACTCCGTGCGGCCCATCTGGCCCTCGATGCCCGGCGCGCTCACGTGAATGCGTCGACGCGGCGTCGCGGTCGGTCGGCGCTTGCGAACCTCCTCGGACTCGCTGGCGTCTAGGGGGCGGGTTCGGTTGTCGCTCGCCGGGGCGGCGACGGTGGCTCGGTGGGCCGGGTTGGACCGGATGGAGGTTCGAGGGTCGCTCTCTCCGACCAGCCGGTCCTTCCAGGCGCGCTCCAGGTCGTTCGACCACTCGGCTCGCCAGCTCTGCTCCGCCACGGCCCGAGGGTATCAGGTTCGTCGCGGCCTCCGAAAAGCCAAGCCCACGCTGAACATCCATCCCCACAGGATGAGGCCCGATCCGCCGGGTCGGATGGCGTGCCGGCAATCGCAGCCTGCGGCGGGTGGATCCATGGGGTCGCCGTTGGTCTCGAGCGCTTCGGCGACCACGGCGAGGCGTGTTTCGGCGCTGTTTCCCGCGCGGTCGGTCGCGGTCGCGATCAGCACGCTCGCCCCCGGCTCGAGCTCCACGGTGAAGGCGGCCTCATCGGTGAACTTCGTGCCCGCCCACGCACCGTCGGCGACCAGCGTGATCGCGTGCACACCGACGCCCTCGTCGTACGCCTCGACGCGCAGGACGTTCGCGCCGGCGAAGATCGTCTGGGCATCGACGAGGAGCTGGACTTCGGGAGGTGTCCGATCACCTTCATCATCGAACGGCGGACCGCAGGTTTGGCCGAGCTCTTCCGCAGGCTGGACGCAACCCGATGCCCACTGGCCATCGCTGGCTTCGGGGTCCGCCGAGAAGCCGCCGCAGTCCGCGGTCGGGTACCAGGCGCCGTCGTCGAAACAGGGCGTCAGATCGAAGCCCGCTTCGTCCTGTGCCCAGACCGCGGCGTCGTCCATCCTCGAGACGAAGCCTCCATCGCCGCAGCGCTCGCCGTACGAGACGATGCCGAAGACGCGCCATTGGCCCGACTCCAGCTGGATGAATGCGGGACCTCCCGAGTCTCCCTCGCAGGCATCTCGCCCCTCGCCGCCGACTGCGATCTCGTCGGGGCCCACGGCGGTGATCGTGGTGGTCACGGCCCGCTTGTCTCCGGCACCGAACTCGCTCTCCCCAAAGCCGACGAGGGTGGCCGTGGCCTCCGGTTTCAGTGCGTCTGCCTCGCAGCCCATCAGCGGGGGAACGATCGGCACGTCGTCTTGCGGGGACTCGAGGACGCAGTAGGCGAAGTCGCGACCTGCGCCCGGCCGGAACCCGTCCGGCCACGTGTCGCACAACGTCGTGGCGACCGTGCGGGCGTGCCGAGGCGCGGCCGCGGACCCGAACTCGACGCTGGTGAAGGCGTCACCGCAGTGGGCGGCGTACACGACGACGCGAGGGTGGACGAGCGTGCCGGTGCAGACCCGGCCCAACGAGACGACGGAGGGCCATGCGCAGCCGCCCACGGGTTCACCGCCGACGATGGCCGAGGGGGTGGGGCGTGCGGACACCGAGCCGCCTGCGAGCATGAGCGCCGCAATCACCGCCGCCTCGATTCCCACGCCCCATGGTACCAATCGAACCTTCGTGTTCGACGGGCCACGGTGCCTGCTGTAGCGTTGACCTGGTGTCGAGGCGCTCGAGGATGATTGCGCGGCGAACGTGGGTCGCGGGCCTGTTGTTGACGGCGTGTGGGAGGACCCCTGGCGGGATCTTCGTCAACGCCTCCGGTTCATCGAGTGACGACACCGGCGAGTCCACCGGCGAAGAGGTCGACTGTGATCCCGCGCTGGAGAACTGCACGTCGGTCGTCACGCTGCAGCGGGCCGCCGACATCCTGTTCGTCATCGACAACTCCGGCTCGATGGGCGTGGAGCAGGGCGTGCTCGCGGCCAACTTCCCGCAGTTCATCAGCGTCCTCGAAGGCGAACAGATCGGCGCGAGCTACCGGATCGGCATCTCCACGACCGACGACACCGGTCTGCGGGCGACGAGTTGCCGGCAGCGGCTCGGCGAGTTCATCTGGGAGGGCGCCTTGGGACCCAACGACGAGCCCCTGTACCTCGACGAGCGGGAGGCGGGATGCCTGAGCGCGTGCGAGTTCGACGACATTCCGCTGTCCCCGACGGTCGATGCCGACGGTCAGGTCGTGGCGGGCCCCTGGATCGAGCGCTCCGGCGGCAGCACCAACCTGCCTGCGGGCATGAGCATGGCCGATGCGCTGCGCTGTCTGGGTCCGCAAGGGATCAACGGGTTCGGCTACGAAGCACCGCTCGAAGCGATGCGCCGGGTCATCGAAGAGAACACCGACGGGTTCGTCCGGGACGAAGCGTTGCTGGCGATCATCATCGTCACCGACGAGGTCGACTGTTCGATGCCGTCGCAGAACGTCGACACCATGTTCTCGTCTCTGGGGCAGCCGTTTTGGGCCGACCTCGAACCCAACCCCACCTCGTCGGCATGCTGGAAGGCGGGGGTCGAGTGCATCGGGGGGCCGGGCACCTACGACGCGTGCGTGCCGGTCGACAAGGGCTGGAACGGCATGCCGACGGAGGACCCCAGCGCCTCGGTGCTCTATCCACTCGATGGCTACATCGAGGCGCTGCAGGCCGTCTCCGACCGCAAGGAGGCGCTCGGAGGCAACGGCACCGTCGCGGTCGCGGTGATCAGCGGCGTGCCCGAGGACTATCCGCAGGGCGGCGCGTTGATCTATCGCGACTCCGCGGATCCCTTCTTCAACTCCGAGTACGGCATCGGTCCGGGCTGCGGCTTCGGTACCGAGAGCTTGGGCGACCTGCCGGGAATTCCCCCGGTGCGCCTGCGCAAGTTCGCCGAGGCCTTCGCAGGCGAGCGGCGCAACATGTTCTCGATCTGCTCGTCCGACTACGCCGTTGCGCTCCAGCAGATCGCCGACGAGATCGCCCAGCTGGGCTCGCGCTCCTGCATCCCCGGCTGTGCCTACGACGCCAACCCCAACGTCGGAGGATTGCAGCCGCAGTGCACGGTGTTCGAGCAGCGCGGCGACGACGACGGCGGTGATCTACCGGTCTCCGCGTGCGTCGTCACCAATGACGGGTGGGCCTTTCCCGCCGGGCTCGACATCTGCTACCGGGCGCTCTCCGATGCCGATGGCTCCACCGCGTGGCCGCACGATGATCTCACGCCGCAGTGCTTCAACCGCGGCTCCAACCTCGAGTTCGTGATCGAACGCCGCGCGGGTGTCCCGGTCCCACCCGGCGTCGGCGTGCAAGTCGAGTGCGTGCTGATCGGCCAGCCCGACCAGCGCTGCGACGAGCTTTGAGGTCGGGCGCGTCAGGCCCGCTCAAAGCGCCAGGAACTCGACCGGGTTCGAGCTGTCCTCGCAGGAGAACCAGCCGTTGAGCTCGTCAGCACGTTCGATGGTCTCGCAGCTCGACGTGGCGACATCCGAGGTGGTGCCGCCCAGGACGCTGCCAAACGGACCGGTCGGAGGGTCTCCATCGCAGAAGTCGATGCCGTCGCCACCGTCGAGGAGCTCCTCGAAGCCGGCGTTCCAGTCGTCGTCGGCGTCGCCGAGCAGCTCGTCGTCCCCATCTCCGCCGCACAGCATGTCCTGGGCTTGGTCGCCGGGGGCGTAGTACACGGGGATCTTCGGCCCGAAGGGCGGGGGCGAGCGCTCGAGCTCGATGTGCGTGAAGTTGCTCTCGGCGATGTCGTCGTTGGGGGTGCCGTGAAACTCGTCCGCACCGGCGCCCATCTCGGCGAACACGCCGAAGGAGAACCCATCGTGCCAGGGGGCGACCGCCCCGCTGCCTTCACAGGCCAGACCGTAGGTGTTGATCCCTCGGTCGTCCTTGCCGGCGAACACGGCGTCGGGGGAGATCCAGTCGTAGGTCTGCTCTTCCATCAGCGGAGCGACGTAGTCGTCTCCAGCTCCGGTTCGGAGCAGGAAGACGTCGCCGGCGGGCGTGGAGGACGTGCATCCTGCGACCTGCTCGACGTGCCAGGCACCTCCGGCGTCGCGCCAGCACACGCCGAGCGTGTAGCTGGGCGCGATCCATTCTCCGAGCGCATGGGTGTAGTTGATCGCTCCATATTCGCCGATCACGACGTCTTGCGCATCTGCGTCGAGCGTCAGGGAGCCACAGGTTGCCGCGCTGGCGGTGTTGCTGGCCAGGCACAGGCCCGCTGCGGCGATGGAGAGGAGAACGCTGAGGGTCTTCATGTCAGCTCGGTGGTTGCCGTCGCACCCCGAACGTTCCGGAGAAACCCGGCCTACAGCTCGGCCTGAAACTGAAGGCGGACGACGTGGGCCGGCGGGCCGGACGGCGACCAGCTGGGGCTGTAGTCGAGCTGGAGCTTCACGGCGTGGGCGAAGAAGTAGTAGCCGACGACGGCGGTGGGCTGTCGGCGGCGCGGCATCGGCGACCGGCCCTGGGGATGGAGTTCGCCGTAGCGGCCGGCGAACTCGACGGGGCGGCGCCGAAGCAGGTAGCCGGCCTGGGCGCTCCAGCCGTAGCCATCGCGCGCGGGCATCAACCCGTCGGAGGGGACCCAGGGGCCAGCCTTCCGGCGGCCGCGTCTGGAGAAGCCCTCGGCCAGCGCCGTGAAGCCTCGAACCTTGAAGGACGCGTCCACGGTGGCGTTGTGGACGTCGGTGGTGCCGCCGTCTTCGGGGCGGACACCGATGGTGCCCCGCTCGAACCGGGCGCCATCGATGAAGGCGTAGCCGGCCCCCAGCGAGAGCCGCGGACCCTTCTCCCTCGCGAGGTCGGACTCGAGCTCATCCCCGTCGTAGATGCCCAGCGGCAGCACCTCGAGGCGTCCCAGATAAACGATCTCGAAGTTGGTGGCCTGGTAGGCGTCCCGACCCTCGCCGAGGAACATGCCGGCGTAGTAGCGCAGGTGCCCGACGCCGAAGAGGTCCTGCGAGTTGATGTCGAACCCGATGTCGCGGTTGAGGTTGAACTCGCCGTCGGCGATCGAGCGGTCGACGAACTGCAGGTCGCCCGAGGACTGCATTCGGGTCCTCGAGTACGGAAGTTTGTACTGGCCCACGCGGAACCGAAGGTCGCGCAGCTGGGTGAACTCGAGCGCCCAGTCGAGGATCGGCGTGAAACGAGGACCGCCGGGCGTCATGCCCATGTCCCGTGGTGACAGGCCGAGCTCGAGCTTGTACTCGTTGTGCTCGCCGAAGGTGTGGCCGCTGAACGTGATCCGCGCGCGGCGAAGCGCGAGCAGGTGTTGCGGTACGGCTTCGGGGGTCTCGGTGAGCGTGTAGCGAACCTGACCCCGCAGCCCCAACCTCAGCGAGAACTGATCGTCGGCGCTCGTCCAGCGTACGCCCTCGCCAGGCGCGCCGACCCGAATCTTGTCGTGCGGTGCGGCCTCGGTCGTTGCCTTCGTGGCCGGATTCGGCGGGGCAGGGAGCTGGGCAGGCTCGGCCGCGGGTGCCGGCTGCGGGCCCTCATAGGGGACGGCACGAACCTCGGGTTCGCCGCGAGGCGACACCTGGTGTAGCGCTGCCGTGATGGCAAGCGGAAGGAGCATCGAGCGCGAGTTGGGCGAGTCGCTAGAACTCTATCTCGATCAGCTCGCCGGTCTGCGCATCGACGGTCGCCGATTCGTCGCCGGTGGAGAGGGTCCACCTGCGCCCATCGAGGCTGAGCGAGGCCGATTCGACCTCGTCATCGAGGAACTCGGAGGCGTGCTGCACGGCCTCGTCGCGCTCCATCGGGGTCGGGCAGAACAGCGCAACGAGCGCAGCCCCGAGGAGTCCCAAGCCCGCTGCGTACAGCTGGCCCTCTCGCTTCGTGATTGTTGCGCTCATGTCACGTTGGTGTGACACGCGTTCGGCGGAGGCGCACCCCTCGCAGGGGCTCGTCGACCTCGAACCGCCCGAAACGGGCAATCCGGACGAGAGTCCGGACCCGGCCCCCGCAAGCGTTTCCGGCACCACGACGTGTCTGCGCATCAGGCGCCGACCGTCGGGCGCCGGGGCGCGCCCGGTAACCGACGCACGGCCGATGCCGTTGTTCATCGTCCACCATGGTTCACGAGATCTTCCCCCCACGCTGGGCACCCAAGCACCCCGACCGCATTCAGCTCTACTCCGTGGCGACGCCCAACGGGCAGAAGGCTGGCATCGCGCTCGAGGAGCTGGGGCTTCCGTACGAAGCCCACCGGATCAACATCCTCGAGGACGACCAGCACGATCCCGCCTACTTGAAGGTCAACCCCAACGCGAAGATCCCTTCGATCATCGATCCGGAAGGGCCCGGTGGCGAGCCGATCGCCCTGATGGAGTCTGGTGCCATCCTGCTGTACCTCGCGGACAAGGCGGGCGGGTTGATCTCCAAGGATCCCCGCGAGCGCCAAGAGACCATCCAGTGGCTCTTCTTCCAGATGGCCAGCGTCGGCCCGATGTTCGGTCAGTACGGCCACTTCGCCAAGTTCGCGAAGGGCAAGACGGACACGTACGGCGAGGAGCGCTACGGCAAGGAGACCAAGCGTCTGCTGGGGGTGCTCGACGAGCGGCTCCGAGGTCGTGAGTACCTGGTCGGCTCCGCGCTGAGCATTGCCGACGTCGCGACCGCTCCGTGGGTGAACGCGCTGGACTTCTACGGAGTCAAGGACGCGGTCGACTTCGGCTCCTTCGAGAACGTGATCGGTTGGGTGGAGCGGTTCAACGCCCGCGAGGCGGTGAAGCGCGGCGCCGCGGTCAATGGGTTCTCATAGGACGACGCACGCTCCTTAGCCGGCGGGGGGCGGAGGCGGCTCGGCGATCTTGGCGACCCCGCTGCCGCCCACGTAGCCGAAGCTGACGTCGTTCGCGTGGCCCGAGGCGATGATTCCAAAGGGAACATCTGCCTCGAGGGTGTGGGGTCCGGCGTCCGCGTTGACGTGGACGTAGCCGTAGTCGGTGTCGCCGACCCGGCCAGCTGCCATCGGCGGCGCGGCGACGGTGGTCCCGTCGAGGACGAGCTCAGTGTCGATGGGAGCCACGATGGTGACGACGTGGGTGTCGTACCCCTGGGGCATCAAGAACACGTAGCGATCCTGGTACTGCTCGACGGCTGCGAGCAGCACCATCGTGGGGTCGCCGGGGCGCCCCAGACCGGGGAAGTACTGGTTGCTGAGCAGGAACTGCGACAGTGCGAAGGGTTCGTCGTCGACCGAGCGAACCGAGAAGGGCGCGTCGGTGATGAACGCCACCGTTTCGTAGGCATCGATGCTCGCCGGGGCGCCGGACGGGGCGGACGGCGAGTACTCCAGGACGGTCCCATCGGCAGCGCCGGTGAGCCGATACAGTGACGCGTCGTCACCCGAGCCGACCGGGGACGCCGCGGGGGCCGCCACGTAGGCGCTCCCCCAGGCGGTCAAGGGCAGCATCTGGTGCTCGACGTGGTCGGCGCAGCACGCCACGTCGGTGCTGGGCTCGGAGGTCGCCACGCTCCCGGAGAACACCGCGACCGGTGCATCGGCGACGACCCGACTCCCCGAGAGGTTGCCGAAGTTCGGCGCTCCGCGCTCGGACGAGATCGCCGTGAGCACCTGACCGCGGTCGAGCACGACGTCACTCACCGAACCGGGGTGGAGCGCGGCGGTCGGAAAGAGCGTGACGGTGGTGCCGTCCTCGGTTGCGACGATCGAGACGAAGGCGCCCGTATTGACGTCCGAAGCCGAGAAGGCGTCGGAGGCTGCCAACGTCGCGTCCGCCGTGATGGCGGTGTAGTCGGCCCCCAGCACGTGGGTCGGGAACAGGATGGTTGCGTCGTTGGAGTAGACCGGGCTGGTGTTGTCGAGGGGCTGGAACTGGTAGGCGGTGATCGGGATGTCGGCTTCGAGGCGGTATGCCATCCCCGCCGCGCTGGTCGTGCCCGGCGCGATGCTCATCGAGGGCAGCTGAAAGACCCGCATGGTGTTGGGTGGGACGACACCTCCGTCGATCGAGGTGGCGCTCGCCCCGACGAAGATCTCGACGTTGGCCGACTGTTCCGGCAGCGAGTTGGTCACGACCACCGCGAACTGCTGGTCGTGGGGTGTGGTGGCCAGCGGGGCTTGGGAGACGTTGGGCAGGTCGACCGCCCAGAACTCGCAGCCCTGGTTGGTCGGTAGGTCTTCGAGGTCGTCGCAGCTGGCACCCGCGCTCGGGCCATCGCCCATGTCGGGGGCGGGTCCGAGATCGAGCTTGTCGCCGTCTGACCCGGTGTCGTCCTCGCCGCCCGACGACGTGGCGCCCGTCGTCGCGGGCGACGTCGCGGAGGCTCCCGACGCTCCGGTCGAGACCGCGTCCTCCCGAGGTTCCTCGCCGCAGCCCGCCAGCACGAGAATCGCGACCCAACTCCATCGACCACGCGTCATGGCGGCCAGAGTACCCAGCGACGGCCCCGGCAAGAAGGGGCGGCCGCGGACTCGGTCGAGCCAACGCCCTACGTATGCTCGCGGGTTCCGGCGAAGATCACGTCCGGGTACCGCTCTTCGACCTTGGCCAAGTTCCACTTGTTCGGCGCGAGATAGGACAGATCGCCGTGCCCATCCTCGGCGAGGTTCGCCTCGTTGCGGCGCTCGAACTTGTCCATGATCTTTCGAATCTCCACCGGGGTCTTGCCCACCGTGTTCGGGGTGACCCATCGCGCGGTGCTGAAGTCGACGCTTTCGTAGTCGGCTTCGACCGAGTACTCGTGCAGCAGGCGGTGCTTCATCACCTCCAGCTGCAGCTGACCGACCACGCCCACGACGTACTCGCCGCCGAGCTTCATCTTGAACACCTGGATCGCGCCCTCTTCGGAGAGCTGGACCAGCCCCTTGGCCAGGGCCTTGGCCTTGAGCGGGCTCTTGAGCACCACCCGGCGGAAGATCTCCGGCGCGAAGGAGGGGATGCCCGTGAAGCGCAGCAGCTCGCCCTGGGTCAGGGTGTCGCCGATCTTCAGGGTGCCGTGGTTGGGGATGCCGATGATGTCGCCGGCGTAGGCCTCCTCGACGATCTCCCGCGACTTGGCGAAGAACATCGTGGCGTTGCCGAGGTTGACGTCGCGATCGAGACGGCAGTGGTAGCCCTTCATGCCGCGGGTGAACCGGCCCGAGCAGATCCGCAGGAAGGCCATGCGGTCGCGGTGCTTGGGATCCATGTTTGCCTGGATCTTGAACACGAACCCGCTGAACGCCTCCTCGTCGATCGCAACCTCGCGCGTCGGGGGCTCTTCGCCCGGCGGCGGCGGGTTCTTGACCGCGTCGCCGGTCACCGCGGTGCGGGGCTGCGGCGGGGGGGACTGGGCGAGGAAGGCCTCGAGCAGCTCCCGAACGCCGAAGTTGTTCATCGCCGAGCCGAAGAGGAGCGGGCTCTGCTTGCCCTTGAGGAACGCCTCGCGGTCGAACTCGGCGGCGGCGCCTTCGAGCAGCTCCAGATCAGTGCGCAGGTCGTCGGCCTGGTCACCGAGCAGCGCGTCGAGCTTGGGATCGTCGGGCCCCGAGACCGGGATGCCCTCTTCGGGCATCTCGTCCTCGAGCTCGACCTCCGGCTCACCCTCGACCGGCTTCTTGGTGTCCTTGAACCGGAACAGGTGCAGCTTGTGGTGGATGAGGTCGTAGACGCCCCGGAACCGCTTGCCCATGCCGATGGGCCAGGTGAACGGGACGCACGTGATGCCCAGCTTCTTCTCGACGTCGTCGAGCAGGTCGAGCGGCTCGAGGCACTCGCGATCGAACTTGTTGACGAAGGTGACCACCGGCGTGTCGCGCAGGCGGCAGATGTCGATCAGCTTCTCGGTGCGCGACTCCACGCCCTTGGCACCGTCGATCACCATCAAGGCGGCGTCGACGGCCGTGAGCACCCGGTAGGTGTCTTCGCCGAAGTCGGCGTGACCGGGCGTGTCCAGCAGGTTCACCTCGGCGGGCGGATCGCCGGGCTTGCTGCCGGGGATCGGGTAGTGGAACGACATCACCGACGTGGTGACCGAGATGCCGCGCTCCTGCTCCATCGCCATCCAGTCGGAGACCGCGTGGCGAGACGAGCGGCGGGCACGGACGGCGCCGGCCACCTGGATCGCGCCCCCGAAGAACAGGAGCTTCTCCGTCAGCGTCGTCTTGCCCGCGTCGGGGTGAGAGACGATCGCGAACGTACGCCGCCGCGCGGCGTTGGTGGCCACTTCGTGCGACTCGGACACGCCCGGGGTTGTAGCACCCAAATGCGAACGCCGCCGCGCTCTGGGAGCAGCGGCGGCGGGGACTGCCGAATCGCGCGAGCGGACTAGGCCAGCGACACGGCGTTGACGATCGCGTCGTCGACGTCGTGTTCGCGCAGGAACGCCTTGCGCTCGGTCTTCATCTGCGAGACCCAGCTCTCGTACTCGTCCATGCGGCCTTTGGCTTCGAAGAAGCGGCGGGGCTGAAGCAGCTCCACGGGCACCTTGGCGACGAGATCTTTGTTCTGCGGCGCGTCGACGTCCACGACTTCGTAGCCGAAGTCCGGGTCCTTGGTCCACGTGATGTTGCCGCCGATCAGCGCCTCGAGCATCGCCGAGCTGTGGCGGATCTTCACCTTGTGGGCCTCGCCGGCCTCGACCTCCTTGACGCTCCCGCCGATGTAGCCGGTGTTCATCAGCCACATCGTGGTCTCTCCGAACGAGCTGGCCAGCTCGGAGAACCGCTCGGCCTGCAGGCTGTGGGAGAGGGGGAAGAACGGCTGCGTGAACGGCGAGCGCGTGCGGCCCCGGTCCTTGCCGGCGGCGGAGGTCTTGCTGGTCTCGCCGAGCATGAAGTAGGCGGCAGCCTGGTGCGGGTCGGTGAAGCGCACGATGCCCGGGGTCGCGGCGTCCGGACCCTCGTCGCGGTTGAGGATCCCCAACGACTGCATGTTGGGCACGTTGTGCAGGTCGGCGGCGTTCTCGATCGCGCTCATCGGGATGATGCTGCGGCCGTTCTGGCTCCACATCACGAAGTCCCAGCCGTCCTTGGGGATGCCGTCCTCGACCACGTCGGCGGCGGTGATTTCACCGGCGATGTACTGGTCGACGTTCGCCTCGGGCGCGCCGGTCGCGATCAAGACCTCGCGCAGCCGCTTCACGTCCGCGGCCGAGAGCTCGGTCTTGAAGAAGTCGGGGTGACCATGCTCATCGATGTAGACGTTCTCCAGCCACGCGGACTCATGCATGGTGCCGCGGTAGATGACCGGCTCGTTCTCTTCCTTGAGGCCCTCGGTCTTGGCGAAGCAGCCATTCTCGGTGATCGAGATCTCGCCGTTCTCCCAGATCGCGATCATGTCGTCCTGAATCGGCTCGACCATCTCGCCCTGCTTGGAGAAGGTGGTGGTGGTCTTGCCGGTGCCCGAGAGGCCCAGGATCGACATCGTCAGCGCGCCGCCGCCCTTGGTGTGCACGGCTTTGGCGCCCGAGTGCATCAGCAGGCCACCGCTGCGGTAGATGAGGGCAGCCGACATCCGCAGCGCGCCCTTCTTGGACTCGCCGAAGTAGTCGGGGCCCATGATGTAGGTGACGTAGTTGTCGAGGTCGACGATGATCGCCTGGCCGCCGGGCATCTGGGGGTGATGGTCGGGCGTGTAGACCAGGCGGAAGGCGGGCTTGAACGGCTGGGCGAGCTGCTCGGGGGTCTCGACTTCCGAGCGGGGAAACGACAGCACCTGCTGCATGCCGGCGATGTTCGCGGCCTCGAGCGTGTACAGCCACTGGACCGGGATGGCTCGGGGGCCGACACCCACGTAGGCGTCGATCTCGATCAGCCTGCCCTTGTCCTTGATGTACTCGGCCTGCTTGGCGATCAGCGCCTCGGCCTTGGACGGCTCGATCGTGCTGTGGGAGAAGGCGCTCGCGTCTGAGTTGCGGTCGATGATGTACGTGAACTTGGCCATCCTGGACTTGTTGCGCGCGACCTTGTTGATGTTGCCGAGGGCCGTCTTCGAGCAGTCGGCGGCATGCTCGAGCGCAAGCTCGCGCAGCTGCTGCTGCTGTGGATTGGCCAGGATCTCGACGTCGAAGGGGATCGCCGGTTGGGTCGGCAGGTCGATGCTTGCGCGCATGGTGTTCACATCCAGCCTCGTGCAGGAGGGGACTGCTGGATATCATGCGCCACCCCGGGGTTTCCAGGCCGCCCGTGCTCCATCCGCCTTCTGTCTCGGACTGAGACGGTCCTCGGCCGACGGTGGCGGCGTGTGGGCACCCCAGCGCCGGCTCAAGTGAGCAACGTCAAGTGTTTGCTCTACCGGGTCCAGAACACCTTGGCGACCCGCGTGGTGCCGGCTCCCACGGTCACGGGGATGGTGCGACGACCGTCTGGCGTCACCAGCTCCAGGCTCGCGGCCGCCGGGCTCGCGGCGGCGTCCTCGCCCGCGCCGGGCCGGCGGGACACCTCCACGAAGACCGACCCCCGCACCCGCGTGAGGTTGAGCTTCTCGAGGCCGCGGGAGGCGAGGCCTCGGGCTTTGCCCCCGTCGTGCAGGACCGAGATCCGCTGGCCCTTCCGGTCGACGATCGCGATGTCGAGGTCGTCGCCTCCGGTCCAGGTGAGGGTCGCGCGGAGCTGCCCGCGGCCGAGCGCAGGCGCATGCGCGGCGATGGCCCGGTCGAGGTTGGCTTCGAAGGCCGCGAGGCTGCCGCGGGTGATGACGGCGGTCTCGATGAACCCCTTCCTGGTCGCGAGCGCTTCGCCTGCTCGGCCGGCGCGCTGAAGACACGCCACCAGTCCCGCCTGATGGTCCAGGGTCGGCTTGATGCTGACCTGGGCCCGGCGGTGCGAGCACGAGCGGGCGAAGTCGCCTTCGTTTTCGTAGGCTCGGGCCAGCGAGGCGTGCTCGGACGCCGAGAACGGCTTCACTTCCACCACGCTCTCGTAGGCACGCAGCGCGATCGGATGACCTTCGCGGGCCAGCGCGTCCGCGAGTGCCTCGAGCGCTGCGGCGTGATCGGGGTCCACGTCGGCCCAGGCCTGCGCAAACTGCAGACTCTCCGGATGCGCCGTCGCCAGCGCGGTGCGCACGAGCTTGCTGTGGGCGCGTCGGTCCGTAGGATCCGCCGCCACCGCGGCGGCGAGCGTCTGGACCCGGCCAACGTCTCGAGCGCCGCCGGCTGAGGCGCTGCGGATCTGAAGCCGGGGGCGCGACCAGCGTCGTCGGCTCCTGCGCTCAGCCGGCCGCTGGTCACGATCGCGACTCCACGGAGCCGACGCTTCGTTGCTCTCCTCGCCGTCGAAGCCCTCCGCCTCGGACTTTGCGTCCCGCTTGGATTTGGGCTTGCGCTTGGCGCTGGAACTCTTCTTCGAGGGGATCTCGGGCGCCGGGGCGGGCCGGGGACGGGAGCTGCTCGGCTTGGCCTCGGAGGCACCGCCCGACCGGCTGCCGCCGAAGTCCGAGGTGTTCTCCTCCTCCTCCGCTGCCCGATCCTGATCCTGTTCTTCTTCCTCATCGCCACTGACGACGTCGTCGAGGGCGGCTTCGGGGGCGTCGTCGTCATCGAGCCGCTCTCGCCCGCGTCCATCGCCGAACCCGTCTGCGTCGCTGGGGTTCACGGCCGTGTCCGGCTCCGCCTCGGGGACGGGTTCGAGGGATGGCGCGGCAGGCTCGGCTCGCTCGGCGGGCGCGTCGTTTGACGCCTCGGATCCTCCGATGAGCCCGGCGTTGTCGCCCGGTGCGTCCTCGGGGGGCGCTTTGTCCTTCTTCTCGTCGAGCTTGCCGTCCCACGCATCGGTCGCCTTGGCGGAGCGAACCACGTTGAACTCCTTGAACATCGCGTCGTTCTCGAGCACGAGCAGCGCGGTGTGCCGCGACAGCACGGTGTAGTCCTTGGAGAGCGCGATGATGTCGTCCTTGGCGCGGAACCCCTCGGTCTTGGTCAGATGCTGAATCTGCATCTTGGCCCAGGTCCGCGGAAGGTGAGCGTCGACCGAACTCGAGCCGCCTCGCGTGGCGGAGAGATCGACGGGGAAGGACGCGGAGACCGGGCCGCTGGGACCCTCGCCCCGCAGCACGATCTCGCCGCTGACCTGGTGGTGGAGCTTGCCGGTGACGACGACGGTGTCCCCGGGACGGACCGCGGAGACGTTGTTCATCCGCGCCATCACCATGCCCTCGGGGAGGTCGAGGCTGGCGTTGCGCAGCGCCGGGACCTCGGCACGCAGCCGAAGCTCCCGCACCAGGGCACGCAGGTCGTCCCGCGCGTCGGCCTGCACCAAGTCCCCTCCGGTGACGTCGACGACCGTCTGTAGGGCCGTGACGTCGCTGCGGGATCCCAACGCGACTGCGAGGACGCGGGTGTCGGCCAGGGGCTCGCGGAGGAGGTCGGCGATGCCGTCGGGCGCCATCTCCCCGGAGGTCGGGGTTCCGTCGCCCAGGTACACGACGACGTGCTGTGCAGCGCTCCCGCCGCGGTCGAGCAGCTCGGCGGCCTGTCCGAGTGCGCCCGCCAGATCGCTGGCTCCGGCGAGGTCTTGGTCCTCGAGGAACTGCTGCGCACGCGAGACGGACTCGCTGGTGGGCGCCTGCAGGCCGTCTTGGTGCTCTTCGCACGCGCTGTCACAGGCCAGCACCGTGAACCGATCGTCGGGGTCCATCAGCTCGGTCATCGCGTCGACGACGCCCCGGGCCGTGGTCCACAGCTCGGGCGAGGTGCTGTGGCTGCGGTCGAGCACGAAGGCGTAGTGCACCGGGCGTTCGTCGACGCCCAGCTCGAACTGGGGCTGCATCGCGACCATGAAGTAGGCCTGGCCATCGCGGTCGAGGTAGCTGCGGGCGTGGACCTGCCGCTCCGTCTCGGGGACGGGAACGTCGAGGCCGAGGTCGTACGTCGGCAGGAACGACTCGCGCTCGGTGTGCAGCTCGACGATGTCGCCGCGGTCGCGTCGCTCCAGGGCGAGCATTGGCGTCGTGATGTCGTCCTGCTGCTCGGCGGGAATCTCCCGCCCGTCCAGGCGCACGGTGAAGGCGAACTTGTCGATCGGGGTTCCGGTGGCACCGGTCCCGCCCAGCGGGTACCGGTACCGGAGCTTGCCGCCGACGACGGGGAGCACCTGCGTGTAGGAGAGCTTGATCCTCCGCTCGCCGCGGCCGGGGATCGGGAAGATGCGCAGCTTGAAGACGTTGCCGCGCTCCCACTCGAGCAGGGCCGGGTCGCGGGGAACGGTGGCGTCGACGATCTGCTGAAAGATCTGGCGGGCCCGCTGCTTCTCGACGATCTCTCCGTCCATCCAGGTGTTGCCGACGAGCAGGGAGAGGCCGGAGATCGAGCCGTCCTCCGGGATCGGGAAGCGGTAGATGCCTTCGAGCACGGCCGCTTGGTCGTTGCGAAACGCCTGCTCGACCTCGGTGTGCGCGACTCGGCCCGAGATGTTGACCATGACGCGATGGTCGGTGAGCCGAAGCGCCTGGCGCTCTTGGGAGGTGCCGGCGCGCCGGGCCGTGAGGCTGCCGACGCCGCGGGGAACGCTGTCGGCCATCTTGGCCGCGGTGTCGAAGGTGCGGGCCCAGCCGGTGTCCTCCAAGGGGGCGAGTGAGCGCGTGGGCTGGGGCGGCTGGGCCTGCGCCTGGGCCGGCAGGGGGGTGGAGATCGTGTCGCCGGCCGACAGCGAGACGGTCTGGCCTCCGGAGCTCAGCGACGCGCTGCCGTGAACGACCGCGAACCTGCGGGCATCCCCTTCGGCTCGAATCTGCACCTCGCCCGTGCCCAGCGCGAGCTCGTCGGCTCCGCTTCGGACCAGGACGGTCTCGGACTCGCTCGCCGTCGCGACCAGCTCCCCCCGCTCGAGGGTGACCGCGCCGGGGTGATCTCCACCTGGAAGCGCCATTCGGGTGCCCTCATTCATGTAAAGATGCCCGCCGGCGTCGAGCTCGAGCTCGGCCAGCGTGCCCTTGGCGGTCTCCAGGACCGAGCCCGCTTCGAAGTGCCCACCGGCGCCCACGAACGTGCCCGAGGGCAGCGTGGGCGAGGAGACGCCGCCTGGCCCCGAGATCGAGGTCACCTTCGCGCCCGATCCCCCCGCGAAGGGTTCGGGCGCAGAGGCCTTCTCAGCCTCGGTTTCCGGGGGTTCTTGACTCCCGCGGTCGCAGGCCGAGAGGGTGATCACTGCTCCGGCGATCAGGGGAAGGATGGTCCAGCCAGCAGCACGCATCGTCGAAAACTCCGAGCCGTCCCCAACGCATGCCACCTGCATTGGGTCTGAAAAAGGGTTGATCCCGGCCGAGCGAGGTTCGCGCAGGTGTTCAGCGATGACAAGCGACCCCAAACCGCAATAACCTCGCTCGCGCATGTCTGCCGCGCGGGAGACGTTTCTCGCTCACGTCCGTACGCCCGACCTCGACTCCGAGGTTCATGAGCTGCGGTTGTCTCTGACGAACATGAAGCGAGAAGCGCTGGAACAGGTCGCGCGGATGGACGAGCAGCGCGCAGCGCTCGTCATGCCCGGCCTGTACGAGCAGCTCGTTCAAACGACGACACAGCTCGCCGGCCATACAGGGCTGGCGGTCGCGCTGTGCTTGTCGGTTCTCGACGAGAACAACTCGGGTGCTTCTCTTTCACGATTCGATCGCGAGCTGCGGGAGCAGATGAGCGAGATCAGTCAGGAGATGGTCTCTCGTCACGGGAGCCGCTTGAGTCGTTACGTCGCCGAGATCGAAGCCCAGCGGCTCGTGTGGCGACACAGTCATGAGTTCATGTCTTGGCTGGCGTTTCGCCGAGGCGATGAGCGGTATCCGGCCAAGGACCGCCTCGAGCGGCTCGGTGCCTTCGGGTTGCAACAGCGTCTGCTCGAGGCGCGCGGCAAGGTGACCCACCTTCTGGGCATCGGCCTGTCGGCGGCGACCGAAGCGTCGGACCGGTTCCTGCTGGGAAATCGCTGGCGCCTCGCGGACAGCCCCGAGCACGCGCTCGAGCGCTACGTGTGGCCCCTGCTGTCCTACCTGCCCCCGAGCGCGGTGAAGATCGAGCGCATGCGGTGGGAGTACGACGCGATCGCCGAGGGCGACGGGGACAACGCCGAACGACTCGAGGGTGAGAAAGCCAAGCTCGCGGGGCTGCTCGAGGCGCAGCTCGCCCAGTCCTTGCGCACACTCCCCGAAGGCGCCAACGCGGGCGAACTGTAGCCGAGGGCTCTCATGCATGACGATCCCCTCGGCGTTGTTGGGACCACGATCGCGGAGCGCTACGTCGTCGAGGCGTGTACGGGTGTCTTCGGGCCGCGTGCGGTCTACCGAGCGCAGCACCGAGATTGGGGGCAGGCCGTGCGTCTGGAGCTGCTCGCGCCCGGGGGCGACGGGGCGCGGGCGGATCAGCAGCGGCGCGCGTTCGTGCGGGCGGGCGGGACGATCGCGACGCTGAGCAGCCGTCACTTGGCCATACCCCAGGCGCGAGATGGCGGCGTGCACGAGTCACCGCGGGGTCCGGTCGCGTTCGTGGCCTCGGAGTGGGTCGAGGGCCCGACGCTGACCGAGGCGATCGCGAGCAGCGGCCGAACGAAGTTCGACGTCGAGCAGGTGATCGACTGGATGCAGCCCGTCTTGGAGGCCATGGCCGCCGCACACCGCGGTGGGGTGATTCACGGGCACATCGACCCGCACGCGCTGTTCGTCTTGGGCAGCCTGGGACCGCGGGCGGCGCTGAAGATCGATGGCCTCATCGAAGGCGCCTGGCGAACCCAGTTGCCCGGAGGTGCGTTGCCGCTGCGCCCGCCCGCGACCGGCTTCGCCGCGCCGGAGCTCGCGTCGGGAGACACGACGATGCTGGGGCCGTGGACGGACGTCTACGGTCTGGCGGCCGTGATGTCGGTGCTCATCTGCGGCTCGAGCAGCGCGGCGATGCGCGATCGGGGGTTGCCCCGGGGCATGCGCTTCGCCTTCGACAAGGCGCTGAACCCTCGGATCGACGCGCGCTTCAAGACGCTCGGGACGTTTCAAGGCTCCATGATGGAGGGGCTCGACACGGGCGAGAGTCCACGCGTTCGCACCCCGCGCCGGACGATGGTGGTCGCGGACGTGCAGTCGGAGCTCGCCGATGGGTCGGCCGGAGGCTTCGAGGTCTCCGATGACGACGGCGAGATCGAGGTGCCCAGACCCAGTGTCAAGACGTCACGGGTTCGGCTCGCCTACACCCAGCCAGCGCTCTCGGTCCCGGCCGCGCTTCGCGACGCCACCGGCCCGCAGCGACCCGTCACGGGCGCACAGCCGCGGGTTGCTGCGCCGGCGAAGACCTCGGGCAGCTTCGTCGTGGTGCTGTTGGTGCTGCTCGTGGTCGCGCTGGGCGGCGGCGTCGCGGTGGGCTATCTGCTGTTTCAGTAGGACCGTCAGCTTCCGGTCGACGAACTGCTGCTCGAGCCGCTGGAGCTGGATCCGTCGGAGCTGGATCCGCCGGAGCTGGAGCTGCCGGTCGTGGTCTCGCCGCCGCTGGAGTCACCCCCGGTCGTCGGGTCGAAGCTATCGCTGTCGTAGGCACACAGGCTCTGGACGCCGGTCAGGGCCACGCAGCGCATGCCTTCGGGGCAGCGCTCGCCGGCGCTGCAGTCGAGCACGCAGGCGCGGGCAGCAGCGGCGAGCACGGGCGCGCACGCAGGCTGGGCGGCCCCGGCTTCGGGCGCCGCCCAGCAGTCGCAGACGTCGACGCAGGGCAGGATGCACGAGCCCCAGGCTGGGTTCATCGTCGAGTTGGCCAAGCACGACGCGTCTTCATTGCCGCAGGCCTGCGCGTTGCCGTTGATGCAGTCACCCCATCCGCCCTCGAGCGGCTCGCCGCATGCCGAACCCGTCTCCGGTTCGGGCTCGGGCTCTCGCGTCGAACCCGAGGTCGACGTCGAGGTCGACGACGCGTTGGTCTCGCTCGAGGAGTCGGTCGCGGTCGCGACGCTCGAGCCCGCGTCCGCCGAAGGGCAGCCGAGCATCGTGAACAGGGCCGGCCCCACCAGGGTTCGTGCGCGCATCGTGGGCCCGAGGATCGCTGCCGCCAGCCCGGAGCGTCAATACGCGGGCCCGAGTCGAGGGGCGCTGCCATCGCGGGGCACCTCGAGCGGCGGGGTCCCTACCAGGGGACGCCCTGAATCGCCGTCAGAACGCCGAAGCACGCCGCCGCGCCGAGCAGCAGGAACGAGACGTACATCCCCGCCCCTGGGCCTCGACTCAGCGCGGTCGGGGGCATCGTGTCGATCGAGAGGCCGCCGATCGGATCGCCGCTGCGCGAGCCTTCGAGCTTGTACCCGCCCGAAGCTCCGGTCTGGGGTGACCCTTGTCCCTCGAGCGTGTAGTCGGACGGGCTGCTCGAACCTCCGCCGAACACGAACGAAGGGTTGCTCTTGGGATGCGGGGATTGGTCGGAGTTGGACACGGGTTGGATCCTTGGTGTGGGGGGCGCGGCGACGGGGGCCGGCGCGGGTTGGTGGGGTGCGGCAACCGTACCCCTTGGAGCGGGCTCGGGCGGCGGGAGGTCCGCCGGGGCAGCGTCGGCCTCACCCCCGTCTTCGGGCACAAGGGTGTCGGCCTCGCCCATGCGCTCGCCAAGAGGCTCGGTCGTACGCTCGGTCGGAGCGGCGAGCGGTGCGGGCGCGACGTCGTCCGCCGCTTCGGTTGCCCGGCTGGAGGGCGGGGTGGTCGGGGGCGGGAGCGTCGCCTCGCTCCCGGGCTGCACGACGAAGCGAAGCCGGGTTCGACCGACCTCGAGCTCGTCTCCGTCGCGGAGATGGTGCCGCGTGACGCGGGTGCCGCGGAGGGTGAGACCGGCCGCGCTTCCGAGGTCCACGATGTCATAACCACCCTCGACGGGCTCGATCCGCGCGTGGTGGCGCGAGGCGGCCTGCTCGAGCAAGACCACGTCGTTGTCATCCGCACGGCCCAGCTTGACGGGTTGCTCGCCCAGGAGGAGGACGCGCTCTTCTGCGCCGACTTCGGTCGTGAGAATGCGGAGGATGGGTCCTGCCACCGGCGGAGTGTAGCAGCCGTCACGCGCGCGCAGACGGGCTCGGGCGTGGCTGCTATGGTCCGCGGCCGTGCGCGTGACGATCTTGCTGCTGGTTCTCGGCTCCGGCCTTCTGATGCCTGGGTGCAAGCACACCGTGGCTCCGGGGGAGGGACGCAACGCGGTCGCGATGGGCGACTGGAACGCCTGGCGTGACCTGTCGCCCCTGATCGAGGTCGCGGAGGCACACGCCCCCGAACCTGCGGTGCGCGCGATGAAGGACGCGTCCAAGTTGGTGCGCGACCAGAAGGCTGCCTCGGCGGACAAGCGCCTCGCGCAAGCCGCGACGGGGGCCGGTCGCCAATGGATCGCAGTGGCCCGCGCCGACCTGGCGGCCTTGCACTTCTCGATGTGCATTCGCGGGGTGGCGTGGCGCTTGGTCGATGGCGAGGATCCCAGCCCCACCGAGCGCGACATGGATTTCTCCGAGGACTCTCGGGTGCAGCCGGGCGACATCTCGGTCGAGGCGCTGCTCACCAACCTCGACGAGCCGCTGCGCGGCGAGGATGCGTCGCTCGCGGTTCAGGCTCGAATCGCGCGAGCCCGCGTCGCGGCGTTCTCCCAGCGCTGTGCTGCCAACGAGGATGTCGCGCAGCTCTCTGCCGAGACGCTCGAGGGCGACCTGGCGACGCTCGCGGCTGAAGGGCACCTCACGCCCGACCTCGCCTACCTGTGGGCGGGCGTGCAGATGAACCGCTTCTCCGGATCCGCTGCCCGCCCCTTCCTCCTCCAAGCCCGCGAAGGCGGCTTCGATCATCCCGCGGTCACCTTCATGCTCGCCGTCATCGCGCTCGGCGAGAGCAAGCTCGACGAGGCGGACACGCTGGCGATCGAGTCCATCGAGCGCTACGGCGAACTCGAAGACCCGCAGAACGTGGGCGAGGGATGGTTCGTTCGCGGCGAGGTTGCACGTGCGCGCGAAGACGACAAGGCCGCCAAGGGCTTCTACGCCAAGGCGCTCGAGGCCAACCCACTGCATGCGCCCTCGATCCTGGCGACCGCCACGATCATCGCCGAGGCCTCCACCGTGGACGACGCGGTCGACTACGTCGCCGGACGCCTCGAGCCGTTCATGCTCGAGGGCCCCCTCGACGCCGACGGCGTGCGGGGCGTCGGCATGAACCTCGAAACGATCGTCTTCATGGCCACCGAGCCGCTCGCCGCGCAGATCAGTCGCGACGCTATGCTCGTGTCGATCGACGCCGAGTCCGACCCCGTGCGCCGGGGCCTTCGGTACTTCTTCGCTGCGACCCTCGACCTTCGCCTCGGCGAGTACGAGGCCGCCCACGGGCACGGCGTGCTGGCCAAGGAAGAGTTTGCCGAGAGCGGGACGCCGGCGCCCGTGGATATCGAGCAGTTCCTCGAGCGCGTTCGGCCTCGGTAGGTCTCGTTCTCACCTCCCCGAGCTTCCCGATCGACCCAAGAGCGAACGCCCGAGGGTTCTGGAGACCCCGGGTCCGGATCCGCGTCCGTCGCCGCGCGTCAGTTCGAGGGGCTCTCCGCGCGCTCGAGCGCCTCGATGCGGGCTTCCAGCCTTATCGCACGCGTACCGGAGGCGGCGGAGAGTGCCTTGCGAAACTCGGCCAAAGCGGCTGCGCTATCTTCGGGCTCGAGCGCGCTGCCGAGGGTCTCGTGGAGGTCGACCCTCTGCGTGCCCTGCCATCGCAGTCGGGCCGCGAGCACCGAGGCGCGCTCGAGCGCGGAGATGGCTCGCCGCGCAGATCCGTGCTCGAACTCGGTGACGCCCAGCGCGAACAGGGCGTGGGCCAAGGCGTCGTCGTTCCTGGTTCCCTCGAGCGAGCGGACGGCCGTGACGCGGTGCGCGAGCGCCACGTCGGAGCGGTTTCGGTTCGTCTCCACCTCTGCGAGCGTCGTGTGCAGTGCCGCGACCAACGGTGGGAGCGCGTCGTCGAGCGCGGCGAGTCCGAGCGCTCGCTCGATGGTGCGCGCGGCGTCGTCCAGCGCGCCCAGGCGCAGCTGCGCGGTACCCAAGGCACCCAAGGGCCCCAAGAGTTCGTGATGCAGTGGCCCAAACACCGCCTCCCGGGAGCGGACGACCTCTTGGAGGTTGCGCTGCGCCGTGGTCCACTCTTCGCGAGACGCGGCGAGCTCGGACAACTCGATCAAGATGTCCGCGCGCTCGATGGGCGTGCGAGGGTCGTCGTCGGGAAGGAAATCGAGGGCTCGGTGGTAGGCGGCGAGCGCGTCGCCCCCTCGCCCCTGCGCGCGGAGCAATGCTGCCCGTGCGGCCGCCGTTCGAGCCCGAAGCCGATCGACGTCCAGGGTCTCGACCATCGTTTGCGCGTGTTCGAGCCAGACGCTGCGGTTGGCCACGTCGTCGGCGCGACCGAGCGCGAGCCAGGCTTCGACCTGCGGGATTCGAAGCGAGGCGGCCGCGGCGGTCGCGGACGCCTGCTCCAGCAGGAGCACGGCGTCCGGCGAACCCAGCCGCTCGGCGGCGAGGCCCGCAATGAGCTTGGCCCGCACGGACGTTGCCGGGTGTTCCTTCGCGGACAGGTCCTCCGCGGCTGCGATCGCCGCGGTGCGTGCTGCTCGAGCATCGCCTGCCAACAGCTCGAGCCACGCGCGGTCGACCGGGGCCTGGGCGGTTGGATCCTCGAGCCTCGCGTACGCGATCACGTCCGCCGAGCGGCAATCCGCAGGGCGCCAGAGTCCGCTGAGGACGCGCTGGGCGTCGCGGAGCAAGCGGTCGCCGGGATCGGACGCCGAGAAGGCCGCGAAGGGCTGAAGGATCCCGTCGAGGCACGCGTTGCGGGCCGAGAAGAGGGCCTCGTCGTCGTCCGCGCGTCGAACGTTGCACGCGAGCGTCCGGTAGTGCAGCCACTGCGTGCTCCACTCGTCCATGTTGGACTCGACCCCGTCCCAGGCATCGACGACGGGACGCTGCCCAGACGTCGAGAAGGCGGCTTCGAGCGCGGCTCGGGTGCCGGGGTCCCAGGCACCCTCGAGCAAGGCGTCGTCGGCCTCGCACTTGGACGCCTCTTGGTGCACCAGATACGCCACGGCACCCACGCAGACGGCGGCGGTGCCGAGCAGGACGATGCCCGCGGTCCACCGCCGCCGGCGCCCACGAGGATCGTACTCGAGGTCGCGAAGCAGGACTTCCATCGAGGCGAACCGATCGCGCCGCCGTGGGCTGAGCCCCTTGAGCAGCACGTCCCGCAGCCATTGCGGAACGTCGGCGCCTTCGGGCGCGGGGCGAACCTGGTGCGCCAACGCGGCGCCGGCGATCGTGGATGGAGAGTCGCCTTTGAAGGGAACCTCGCCATACAGCGCCTCGTACATCGCTGCGCAGAACGCAAACTGATCAGCCTTGGCGTCCGGCTCGATGCCCGCATGGGTCTCCGGAGCCAGGTAGTCAGGGGTGCCCAGAGGAGACGAGCGGCGGGGGTGCTCGACCACGCTGTCGTCCCCGGCTTCGCTGGCGAGACCGTCGGTCAGGGACTTGACGGAGAGCCCTGGGCTCGACATGTCCTCGACCCCGGAGGCAATGCCGAAGTCGAACACGCAGATGCGGCCCGACTTCTCCATGAAGACGCGACTGGGCGTGAAGTCTCCGTGCACGCAACCGGCCGCGTGTGCGGCTGCCAGCGCGGAGCCGGCCTCCCGAAACACCCGCAAGACCTCGGGCCACGGGAAGGGGTCGTCTCGCGCCTCCATCCACTGGCGAAGATCGATGCCGTCGATGAACTCCATCGCGACGTAGACCCACTCCCCGACCGTCCCCGCATCGAGGACCTCGACGATGCCGGGGTGCTCGAGGCCTCGGCATCGAAAGACCGACGCGATCATCGCCTCGCGTCGAAGCTCGGCGTCGCCGCCCCGACCCTCGGTGACCTCGATGACCTTGAGCGCGACCTTGCGATCGCGCCGGGCATCGAAGGCGGCGTAGACGCTATCGCCATCGCCGGCCGAGAGCTGGCTGAGAATCACGTACTGCCCAATGCTCGTCCCTCGAGTGAGCGCCCCGGGGGGGTCGTCGACGCGCGGTGGCGAGTCGCCCTCGCGGCGTAGGGCCGCATGAATGACGCCGCCATCCTCACCGAAGGGCTCGGACGGGGGCGCGGACTCGGGAGGCTCGTCATCCATCGCGGCCTCCCATCATACCGGCTCCGTGGACCGGTCGGGAGGTTCGTCTTCAGGGATCGACGCGCGTGATTTCGACGCGGGCGTCGTTGAAGGTGGCACCCCGCCCGAGGTCGGTGAGCGTGGTCGGACACAGCGCGTTGGAGGTGTTGCCGTTGTGCGTGTCGGCCATCCAAAGGCCCTTGTCGAGACTCGCCACGCCAGGGCACACGGTGTCCGTGACCTCGGCATCGCACTCCACCACACCCAGCGCGTTGAAGATGCGGACGGTGTCGCCGGTCCGGATGCCCCGTGCCGCCGCGTCCGCGGGGTTGATCTGCACCCGCGCCGGCGTTCGGCGCAGCTGGCCGAGGGTCGAGTTGATGGTCTTCGCGTTGGCCGGAGACAGCAGCGCGAGGGGGTGCGCGGTCGAGGCGGGGTCGGGTTGGTAGGTGTACAGCGGAACGCCGGCCTCTCGGCGCGCCTCGGCGTCGAGCGTCTCGGGGACCAGATGCACCCGTTGGTCTGCGGTCCGCGGGAAGCGGTCGCGGAACGGGACGCCGGGCGAAGGCTCGTCGAGCACCCCGTTGCTTCGAAGTGCGTCCTTGCGGACAGCGTCGATGCCGGTGGAGTCGGCGAGCAGGGTCGCGAGCGCTTCGGGTCCGTTGGCGTCTTCAGGCTGCGCGAGTCCGGTGCGCTCGAGCAGCTCGGCGAAGACCGTGTAGTTGGGTCGGGCGCTGCCGACCGGCGCGATCGCGGGGCGGATGCGGTTGAGAACGGTGCCGCCGTACCCTCGCGTCAGGTCGTGGTGTTCGAGGAAGGTGGTGGCGGGCAGCAGCACGTCCGCGTAGCGGGCGGTGTCGGTGTGGACCTGGTCGAACACGACGGTGAAGAGGTCCTCCCTCGACAAGCCTTGGCGAACCCGCTTCTGGTCGGGGACCGTCGCGACGGGGTTGGCGTTGTAGACGAAGAGCGCCTCGATGGCCGGAGATGCGTCGAGCAGCGCCGGGCCCAGTTGGTTCATGTTGACGCGACGGACCGCAGGCGCGGGGGCTGCGATGACCGGCTCGGCGTTCCAGACGAACGTGCGGCTCTGGCTCATCGTGAAGCCCCCGCTCTTCGAGCCAAACTTCCCTGCGATCGCCGGCAGCGCGAGCACGGCCGCGACCGCGGATCCGCCGTTGCGGTTGCGTTCCAGACCCCAGCCGCAGCGAATCACGGCCGGTTCGGCCTCCGCGTAGGCGCGCGCGAACCCCTCGATCACCGCAGCTGGCACGGCCGTGACTTCCGCCGCGCGCTCCAGCGTCCACGGTTGCGCCCGGCTGCGGAACGTCTCGACCCCGGTGGCGTGCGCGGCGAGGAACGCGTCGTCGGCGTGACCATGCTCGAACAGCCACCGCGCGACGGCGAGCGCCAGCACCAGGTCCGTGCCGGGTCGCACCGCCAGGTGGTGATCGGAGGTCTTGGCCAACGGTGTACGCCGGGGATCGACCACGACGATCGAGGCTCCTCGGCGGCGCGCCTCCTTGAGGATCGGGACGAGATGAATGCCGCTGGCGTGCGGGTTGAAGCCCCACAGCACGATGAGCTTGGCGTCGACGTAGGCGCGCAGGTCGACGCCAGGCATCATCCCGTACAGGCCTCCTTGTGCCGCAGACGTTGCGGCGGCGCAGATCGTCCTTTCGAGCGCGGAGGCCCCCAGCCGGCGGAACCATCGGGTGTCGACGCTGCCCTCGGTCAAGCCGCCGTTGCTTCCGCCGTAGGAGAACGGGAGGATCGCTTCTCCGCCCGCGCGGTCCCGGACCTGCACGAAGCGCTCGGCGATCCGACCCAACGCCTCGTCCCACGACACGGGTCGAAATGAGCCGGTGCCCTTGGGTCCGCTGCGGACTGCCGGTTCGAGGATGCGGGCGTCGCCGTAGACGTGCCGGTCGAAGCCGCGGACCTTGCTGCAGATGAACCCACCGGTCAGGCCGTTGCGAGCATCTCCATCGAGCTCGACCACGCGCCCGTCTTCCACCCGCGCCGTAAGGCTGCAGGCATCAGGGCAGTCCAAAGGGCAGGCGGTCTCGACCAGGTTCGTGCGCATGCGCGCGAATCATACCGCCTGCGGGCTACACTGGATTCACATGCTGAACGCGCCCTCGCGCTTGGTGAGCACGTCGTATCCATCGTCGGTGACGAGAATCGTGTGCTCGGCCTGCGCGGAGAGCTTGTGGTCGACGGTGATCGCGGTCCAGCCGTCGTCGAGGACTTCGCAGTGCGGCGAGCCCTCGTTGATCATCGGTTCGATGGTGAACGTCATCCCGGCCACGAGGCGCTTGCCGCGGCCGCGCTTGCCCCGATGGGCGATCTGCGGGTCGGTGTGGAACTTGCGGCCGATCCCGTGACCGCAGAAGGCCTCGACCACGCCGTAGCCGTGCTCGCCATGGGCGAACTCGTAAATCGCCGCGCCGATGTCACCGACGCGCTTCCCAGGCGCGACCTCGTGGATCCCCAACCACATCGACTTGCGCGTGACCTCGATGAGCTCGTGCACGTGGTCGGGAACCTCGCCGACGACGAACATCTCCGAGGTGTCGCCGTGGTAGCCGTCGAGGATGGTGGTGATGTCGATGTTGATGATGTCGCCGTCCCGAAGCTCTCGCGCCTCGGGAATGCCGTGGCAGATCACCTCGTTGATCGACGTACAAATCGACTTGGGGAACCCCTTGTAGTCGAGCGGGGCCGGGATGGCGCCGTGCTCGATGATGTACTCGTGGCACAGCACGTCCAACCGCTCGGTGGTGACCCCGGGCTTGACGTGTGGCTCGATGAACTCGAGAACCGAGGCGGCGAGCCGACATGTCGCTCGCATCTTCTCAATGGCTTCTTTGCTGTGAATCTCGACCGCCACGTGACTGCTTCCAGTTGGGTCCCTGCGCGGGACTGCGCTTCCCGCGCGAAGCGGGCCCGGAGTCTACGGGAATTGTAGAGCCCAGACTATGGCCTCGCAGCGGTCCCTGTGCCAGGCTCCTGCCGCATGGCCGGGCAACAGCCCGCGCTCGAGAAGCGCAGTGCAGCCGCAATCTTCGACGACCTGAGTCGAAGGCGGCTGGTGGTGATCAGCGGGAAGGGCGGCGTGGGCCGAACGACGCTGGCGGCGCTGCTCGGCTTGGCGCTGGCAGCACGAGGCAAGCGCGTGCTGGTGGCGACCACCGGGCACGACGACCGACTGGCCTGGATGCTGGGGGCCGAGGCGCTCAGCGATTCCGCGCAGCAGGTCGCCCCGTCGCTGTGGGTCCAGCGGCTCGTCGCGCAGACCTGCATTCGAGAGTACGGCGGCATGGTGATCCACTCCCAGATGCTGTCGTCGGCGGTGTTCGACAACTCGGTGGTGCGCCGGCTCTTGCGGGCGATCCCGGGGCTCGACGACTTCTCCGTGCTGGGCAAGGCGTGGCACGAGGCCGTGCGGGGGGGCGACTACGACTGCGTCATCTTCGACGGTCCTGCGACCGGCCACCTGCTGTACACGCTCCGCGTGCCGCAGGCGATCCTCGAGACCGTACCCAGCGGGCCGTTGACCTCCGAGGCCAAGCTCATGCAAGCGGCGCTCGAAGACCCCGACATCGCCCAGGCCGTCTTGGTCGGGCTGCCCGAGTCGTGGCCGCTGGCCGAGCTCGGTGAGCTGGGGGCTGCGCTCCGCGAGCAGGTCCACATGCACATCGCCGCGATCGCGGTCAACGGCTTTTGGCCCGCCGACCCGCCGACGCTCGCTCCGCCCGCGCACGATGAGGCCGGTCTCGCGACCGCCTTTGCGGAGCAGGTCACCCGCATCGGCGACATCGGCCGCAGACAGGCGGTGGACGTCGAGGCCTGGAGCCGGAGCCCCGCAGCGCTGGAATGCGGCGCGCAGGGATGGATGACGCTTCCATGGCGCTGGCGCGGACTCGCCAACCACGCCGCGATCCAGCGGCTGCTCGCCGACCTGGAGGGGGCTCAGCTCTCGTGAGGCTCGAGCTCCACCAGCACCGCGCCGGCCTCGACGGTGTCGCCCGGCGAGACCGCGATGCGTCGAACCACGCCCGCGCCCGGAGCCGCCACTTCGTTCTCCATCTTCATCGCCTCGACGATGATCACGGGCTGGCCCGCTTCGACGGTGTCGCCCTCGGCCACCAGCGCTTTGACGACGCGTCCGGGCATCGGCGCCTTGACGGAACCGCCGCCGGCGCTGCCGCCAGCCGCCTCGTCCAGCGCGGCGGCCAAGGCGGCCTCCGCCGCCGTCTTCACGTCCAGCGGCGCGGTGTCGCCACCGACGCCCGCGTAGGTCGGTCGACCTCGCCCGCGGTCCAGCCACACGCGCTCTTGGGTGGTGCCGCCCTCGGGCCGCACGCTCCAGGACCCATCGGGGGCCGCGTGCACCGTGAAGACCCGCTCTCCGACCGTCGCACGCGCGGTGCCGTCCTCTGCGAAGACCAGCTCCACGTCGAGCGCTTGCTCTCCCACCTCAACATGAAATCGCTCCGGGTCGCTCACCGGGCGCAACGCTAAACGATGGCCTCCACTTCGTCCATCCGGGGCGAGTCACCGCGACTCACCTTTCCCGCCGACCGGAAGGTCCTGCTGACCGTGGGACCCGGAGGCGTGGGGAAGACGACCGTGGCGGCGGCGCTTGGGTTGTCCGCGGCCGCTCAGGGTCGGCGCACGATCGTCGTCACCATCGATCCCTCCCGCCGCTTGGCCCAGGCGCTGGGTCTCGCCGACCGCGACGCGTCCCAGATCGTCACCGTCCCGGGCAGCGAGGCCCTGGGCATGCCGCTGGACTGCTTGCTGCTGGACACCCGGGCGGTGTTCGACAGCATCGTCCGCGGCTACTCCAAGAGCGAAGAGGCGGCAAACAAGATGCTGGGCAACCGCATCTACAAGGCCACCGTTCAGTACCTCGGGGGCGCGCTCGAGTATGCCGCCATCGCCCGCGTGCACATGCTCGTCTCCGAGGGCACCTACGATCTCATCGTGCTCGACACGCCGCCCACCGCCAACGCGATCGACTTCCTCGAGGCGCCCGGTCGGATCGGAGAGCTGCTCAACAACGCCGCAGCCAAGTTCCTGGCGACCTCCAGCCGGTTGAGCATGCGGTTCTTGGGTCTGGCCAGCGGCGCCATGATGAAGGTCCTCGAAGCGATGGGGGGCGGCACATTCATCGGTGAACTCGGCGACTTCCTCGGCGAGTTCGGCTCGGCGCTCGGCGAGTTCCAACGTCGCGCGGGGGGCGTGGCCGAGCTGCTCGTCTCTCGCAGCACCGGAGTCGTGCTCGCGACGTCGGCGACCGACTTCAGCGTGCGGGAGGCCAAGGCGTTCCTCGACGTCCTGCGCGATCGGGGTCTGCACGTCGATGGCGTCGTGCTCAATCGCGTCGACCCACCGCTGCCGCCGTTGGCCCACGACGACCAGCTTCGCGCCGCCTTCGGCGCTCAGGTCGACGCCGCGTCGCTGGAGCGGGCGGTCGAGGTCTACGACGCTGCGCGCGAACAGAGCGAGCGTTCCCGAAGGGTTCGGCAGGATCTCGAGCGCAGCTACCCGGAGCTTCCGGTGTGCAGCGTGGAGCGGATGCATCCCCCGCCGTCGGGGCTGGAGTCGCTCGCCGAGATGGGCGCCCAGTTGACGACGCCACGTTCGCCCACTGCTGGGTGAAGTGTAGTCTAGATTGCGAAAAAAGATCTGGATGGGAGCCGTCCCTTCCTGACTCAACAGCTGGTGACGAGGGGAACGACAACAATGCGGCAGGCCGCGATGTCCCTGGTTGTGGGTCTCGCGGGCTGCTACTCAGGTGCCAGCGTCGATGCCGATGCTCCTGGCGCAAATAGCGCCGCGGACTCGGGCAACGCCACGGGGGACGACGGCGACAGCTCGAGCGATGGAGGCGCGGACAGCGGCGGAGACGATACCGCGCCCGACGCGTCCTGCCTGGACGGCATCGAGCCGCAGTCGCTGCGGAGGCTCACGCCCGCCCAGGCCCGCAACACGATGCAGGACCTCTTCGGACTCGAGGCGCTGGAGATCAGCTTCTCCGACGAGGCCGAGGTGATCACCGAGCTCGGCGTCCGGCAGCTGCGCAGCTCGGCCGAGACGGTGCTCGGCCAGCGCGATGCATGGACGCAAGAGGTCTTCGGCTGCAGTCCCGACGGTCCGGCCGACGACGCATGCGCGGAGGCGTTCATCCGCACCTTCGGCACGCGGGTGTTTCGCCGACCGATGACCGAGCCCGAGGTCGACCGCCTCATGAGCGTGTACGAGAGCGCAATCTACGGGGAGCAGCTCTCGTTCTCGGACAGCCTCGACGTCGTGCTCGCGACGATGCTGCAGTCCCCCGAGTTCCTGTACGTCTTCGAGGGTGGGACGCCCGTCGAGGGTGCACAGGGGGTCGTTCAGCTTGACGGCTACGCGCTCGCGAGCCGGCTGAGCTACTTCCTGTGGGACTCGATGCCTGACGAGGCGCTGTTCGAAGCCGCCGCGTCCGACGCGTTGTCGACGCCCGACGAGCTGTCCGCCCAGGTGGCGCGCATGCTGGCCTCGCCCCGCGCTGCGGCTCGGCTTCGCGCGATGGTCACGACGTGGCTCCACATCGACGGGGCCGGCCTGCGCCTGGTGCTCGAAGAACTCAACAAGGACCCCGACCTCTACCCCGAGTTCAGCCCCGCGCTGCTCGACGCGATGCGGATCGAGGCCGAGGCCCTGGTCGATCGCGCGGTGCTCCAAGAAGACTCGAAGGGATTCGAGGATCTCCTGACCTCGCGCGAAGCCTACGTCAACGCTTCGCTCGCCAGCCTCTACGGAGTCCAGGGTCCCGCAGACGACGACACGTGGGAGTGGGTGACGTTGCCCCAAGAGGAGCGCGCCGGCATCTTGACCCGTGCCGCATTCTTGTCGGTCCACGCCGGGCAGCGCGTGCAGTCGCCCATCTTCCGCGGTGTGTACGTGCTCGAGGAGATCCTCTGCGCCGACCTCGGCGATCCGCCGCCGACGGCCAACGACACGCCGATCGAAGAAGGGGACGATCCCGAAGGGGGGCCCCTGACGGTGCGCGAGGCGGTCGACGCTCGCACGATGGACGATGCCACCTGCGCGGCATGCCACGCGCTGATCAACCCGACCGGATTCTTGTTCGAGCACTACGACGCGGTCGGCCGCTGGCGCACCGAGGAGGTGCAGTCCGGGCTGCCGATCGATGCCGCTGCGGGGCTGACCATCGGGGACGTCGCCGCAGAGATGCCCGATGCGGTGAGCTTGTCCGAGTCGCTCGCGAAGAGCACGGACGCCAAATCTTGTTTTGCCAAGCGTTGGGTGCAGGAGGCGCTGGAGACCGAAGGGGTCGACGCCTGCACGCAGGACGAGGTCGTCACTGCGTTCGTCGAGACCGGTGATGTGCGTAGCCTCGTCGAGGGCATCGTGCGTAGTCCAGCGTTCCGCTACGGGCGCGTTGGGGGGGGAGAGTAGACATGTTCGAACGATTCAAGCACGCCGGCCGACGTAGTTTCCTCCGAGGCCTGGGCGGTATGGCGCTGGGGCTTCCCCTGCTGGAGTACACCCACGGTGAGGTCTGGGCCCACGGTGGCGCCGCGCCCAAGCGCTTCTTGACCGTGTTCTCGCACGGGGGAACGGTGAGCAACCAGGGCAAGAACTGGCGCCATGACGGCACCGGCGGACACCACGGTGAGGACTTCTGGCGGCCCGCCGACCCTCTGGCTGCGGGCCTCGTGCTGGGACCCATTCAACAGTCTCTGCAGGGGTACGAGGACAAGCTGGTGCTCATCGAGGGCGTCGACAACAAGTCCGCGATCCAGCAGGACCAGTACAGCTCGGGGGCGCACGGGATCGCCAACCGCACCGCGCTCACCGCCGCGGATCAGAACGACAGCGGGTCGAACGGGCCGAGCATCGATCAGGTCGTCGCCGAGCGGCTCGCCGCGACGCAGCCCACCCCGTTCGAGCGCATCCACATGCTCGTCTCGGGTCACAACTACGGAACGCCCTACTTCCGAGGCGCGGGGCAGTCGATGTCCGGCATCAACAACCCTCGCGAGGCCTGGTCGACGTTGTTCTCCGGCGTGGCCGAGGTCGGTGAGCCCAGCCCCGAGGCGGCTCGACTCCTTTCGAAGCGCACCAGCGCGCTCGACGGTTTGCTCGAGAGCTACACCGACGCCAAGGCGCGGGTGGGCATGGCCGACAAGCACCAGATCGAAGCGCACCTGGACCACCTGCGCGCGCTCGAGAACGAGCTGCAGAACCCGGTCGTGTGCAGCCAGCCCGACGAGCCCGCCGATGGCACGTCTGGAGACGTGGCGGGGCCGCTGTTCGTGTCGCTCATCGTCGCCGCGCTTCGCTGCGGCCTGACCAATGTCGCCAACCTCGAGATCGCCGACATCCTCACGCCGTGGACGGCGTCGGGCAACGCGACCGGTGCGGTGCGCGGCCACTCCTTGGGGCACGATGCGCGCGACATCGGACCCACCGGGCCGAAGTCGGACATGTACGACGCCTGGTTCGCCGAGGCGCTCGACAACCGGCGCTGGCGCATGAGCCTGTTTGCCCAGCTGGTCGCCGAACTCGATGATCCGGCCTTCGTCGAGGGCAATGGGGGGACGCTGCTGGACAACTCGCTCGTATTGATGACCAGCGAGTTCCGCAACGCTTCGGGTCACTACGCCTACAACGTGCCGGTGCTGCTGGCGGGCTCTGCGGGCGGTCAGCTCGAGACGGGCCGGTTCATCGACTACAACGTGCACGGCCCGGGGCCCACGTTCGAGTACGCGTCCGACGAATCGACGCACAACCTGTTCACGTCGGTGCTGAACCTGATGGGGGAGGACGACACCCACTTCGGCAACGACATGGCCGTCCACGAAGGCCCGCTCCCCGGTCTCGTGTAGCCGGAAATCGGCTACCATTGGATTCGTGGGCGTGCGCTGGCTACGGAGGCTGCTCGCGGCGGGGACCGCGGTCCTCGGCGGAACGAGCTGTTCGTTCGACACCGCGTTCGCCTGCGACGACGACCAGCAGTGTGCCGTCCGCCCAGGCGGCACGTGTGCGGTCTCGGGGTGGTGCGCCTACCCCTCCGACCCGTGCCCGAGCGGTCGGGCGTATGGGCCGCACGCGCCGAAGTCGTTCGCCGGAAACTGCGTCCTGCCCGACGACGAAGGCACCGGTGGAGACTCTGGGTCCGAGGAGTCCGGGGACAGCCCCGTGGCCGCATGCGGCAATGGTGTGCTCGAAGAAGGGGAGTCGTGCGACGACGGCAACACCAAGGCCGGTGACGGCTGCCATCCCCTTTGCGTCGAGCCCTACCAGGTCGTGTGGACCGCGGCCTACGAGGGAGAACGCGGTGATCGAGGGTTCGCCGTCGACGTCGACACCGTGAACGACGCGATCTACGTCGTGGGTCTCACCGAGACGACGGCGACCTCGAAAGACGATCTGTTGGTGCAGCGCTACTCGCTGCGGGATGGTGAACGCGCGTGGTCGTGGTCGCGCAACGGGGAGGCGGGGATCGACACGGCCGAACACGTCCAGGTCGACGCCAACGGCGACATCGTCGTCGCCGGGGTCGAGACCGACGACCAAGGGGAGCACGCGTGGCTCGCGAGGTTCGACGCAGCCGGGGAGATCCTCTGGGAGCAGCATGACCCTACGGGCTCCAAAGCCGAGGGCGTCGCGATCACCGGCGACGGACGCATCGCCGTCACGGGCCGGGCTGGGCCCTTGGGCGAGTCCCAGGCCTGGATCCAGCGCTACGCGCCCGATGGTGCTGCCGTCGGTGACCCCGTTCTGCTGGGATTGGCCGGTGCCCGGAGCGACGTCGGTGCGGATGTGATCGCGGTCCCCGGCGTCGGCATCCAGGTCACGGGGTCCCGATACGAGGACACGCCCAACCTGTGGACGGCTCGTTTCGACGACGCGAACGAGATGCTCTGGCAGGACCTCGTTCCGGACCCCGAGGGTGACTGGCCTCGTGGTGTGGGGCAGGCGTTGAGCCCGTTGGGGGGGACGATCATGGTCGGCACCCGCAACACCGATCGCTTCGCGCAGTTCTACGACGACCTCGGCGTGCCGCAGGGCGACTCGTGGCAAGAAGGGCAGCCGGGGCAGGATGAGGTCGCCGACGTGGCCTTCCTCGCGGACGGGCGCTACGTCCTGGTGGGGTTCATCGGCTTCAACCTCAGCGAGACGGGCACCGCCGACGGGTGGATTCGGTTCAACGAAGCCGACGGCACGCTGATCGAGGAGTTTCCGATCAGCGGAACGGGTGGGGGCGTCGACAAGATGCTGGCGGTCGAGAATGCCCCCGGCAGCATCATCGTCACCGGCTACGTGGCGAACGAGAACACGAACGCGGATCTGTGGCTCCGACGCTACGCGATCTGATCCGGCTCAGCGACGACGACTCGTCAGCTCGACCAGCGTCGGAAGGGTGCCGCGGATCGCGAGGCCGTTGCCGAACGCGGCCAGTTCGAACGAACGCTGGCGCCGGTCGACGACGACCCAGCGGACGATCCCGCCGACGAGCAGCGCCCCTCCGACGCCCAGGGTGACGCCGCCGGCGATCGTCATCGTGCGTGCTCGCTCGACGGAGGTCGCGAACGCGCTGTCGGTCGTAGCCTCGTCACTCGCGTCGTTCTCACGCACGCCGAGTCCGAGCACCACGCCGCCCGCAATGGAGCTCGCGAGGCCGACCGCGACGAGTCCGTCCCCCAGCGGATCCCGATACCACGGTGGCGGTGGGGTCTGCGTGCCAGGGTCCTCCGCCACGCTCGCATCGGACGGTGGCGGCGGCTGTGGAGATGGCGGAGGATCTCGAAGCGCCGCCTTTCGAGCAACCTCTTCCCGGCACACCCTGACCCGCTGCTCGGTCCGGACCCGCATCGCGTCGCTTGGATCACCGGCGAGGTAGTCCTCGTAGGCCGGGATGGCGCGTTCGCAGGCGCCCCCGAGTCGCAGCGCTTCGGCTTGCGCATAGCGAACCCGCAGGTTGCCCGTCGCGTCGAAGACGACGGCATATTCGTCCGCCGCGTCGAGCCATCGGCCCTCACCGACGGCAACCTCCGCGCGGTCGATCCGAGACTGCAGGTCGACCTCGGGGGCGCCCAGCATCAGCGTCCAGAGAACAGCGGCGGAGAACATCAGGGCTCGGGAGGAAAGAGGGCTCCGTCGAGCTCGATCGTCTTGACGGTCTCGGCCTTGCGGCGGGCGGGTTGGCGCGCTCGCTTGCGGCCGCGACGTGACTTCGGTTCGTTGGACGCCGGCGGCGGGGCAGGGTCGTGCGTCTGGGCTTCGGGGTCCGCGGCGGGCTCGGGCCGGGGCACGTTTGCATCCGCGACGGCAAGCGGGGGCGGATCGAAGGCCTTCGCGCTGAGCGCCACGAACATCGGGATTGCCGGTCGCGCCCGCGGCTCGCGGAGCAACCACATCCCGGCCGCCCCGAGGATCAAGGCGATCGGGAGCAGCGCGTAGGCGACCCAAGGACGGCTCGGCGCGGAGACGTCGGTCATGGCGGCGCTCCTGGTCATCGCCGGAATCCGTACGGTCGAGACCCGGTCGAGCTCCTCGGGCTCCGCGACCGGCGGTGGCGTTCCAAAGAGATCGCGCATGAGCGCCGCGACGCGTGTGGGTCCGATCGCGACGTCGTGGGTTCGGGCGAACGCGGCGAGGGCTTCGGCGAACGCGGCTGCATCGGGCGGCCGACCCTGGGGATCGGCACATAGCGCGTGTGAGACGAGGTCCGACAGCTCGGGCGGGTAGTCTTCGACCAAGTTTGCGGGGGGCTCGTAGTCGGCCCGTGCGACCTTGCCGAGGACGGCGAACTCGTTGGGCCCACTGAATGCACGCGCGCCGGTCGTGACCTCGTACAGGAGGATTCCCAGGCAGAAGACATCGCTGCGCCGGTCGACCGGTTCGCCGCGCGCTTGTTCGGGGCTCGAGTGGCCGAGCTTGCCCTTGAAGGTGCCGGTGCGGGTCGCGGTGGTCAGCTCCATCGCCTTGGCGATCCCGAAGTCGGTGAGCTTGACGCTCCCGTCGTACGACAGCAGCACGTTGGACGGACTCACGTCGCGATGCACGAGACCCAGCGTCTTGCCGTCGGCGGCTCGGTGCTCATGAAGGTCGTGCAGGCCGCGGGCCACTTCGATGACGATCTGCAGGCCAGCCTCCAGCGGGAGCGGGTGCTTGGCACGGTTGAGCACGTCCAGCAGGTTGCTCCCGTGCACGTACTCCATCGTCAAGTAGTGCTCCCCATCGAACTCCCCGAAGTCCAGGACGTGGACCAGGTTGGGGTGGGCGAGGTCCGAGGCGAGGCGTGCCTCGGCGAGGAACATCTTGGTGAACGTCTCGTCCTCGGCGAGGTGCGGCAGGATGCGCTTGAGCGCGACGATCTTGCTGAAGCCCGCCGCACCCGACTGCTGGGCCAGGTACAGCTCGGCCATCCCGCCCATGGCGAAGCGCCGGATCAGCGTGTAACGGTCGAGCCGGGTACCCGGCGCGAGTCCCGCTGCATGCGCGCGGATCTCCACGTCCCGACAGTACCAGTCCGGCTGTCGGGGGTCAGGCTTCTTGATCCCTGGAGGCTCCATCCGGGGTGCCCCGGCGGCCCTCGTTGGCTTCGGCGGTGACCGGTCCCAGCGCGCGCGACCAGCCCTCGAGATCGGACAGCAGCCGCTCCCGGAGGGGCCCCGGTCGCGTCATGGCCTCGACGTTCTCGCGCAAGAGTTCGCGGGCGCGCGCGAGCCGACTCGCCAGCGTGCTCGGGTTCGTCCCCACCACGTCGGCGATCTCGTTCAGCGGCATGTCCTCCCAGTAGTACAGCTCGACGATGACCTGCAGCGGCACGGGGAGCTGGGTCAGCGCCATGAGCACCAGCTGATGCTCTTGCTTTCGCACCGCGACGACGCTCAGGGAGGTGGGCTGACCCGCTTCGGTCCCATAGCGTCGCGCGCGAGGGCCCGCCCGCTGGGCGTCGAGGAAGTGCAGCATCTGCTTGTGGGCGATCCCGAACAAGAAGGTCTTGAGCTTGGAGCGCCCTTCGAAGCGCGCGCGCGCCTCGAGCAGGGCGAGGAACGTCTGCTGGGTGAGATCGTCGGCCGCCGACGGGCAGCGCAGATCGAAGAACCGGCGCACGCTCTTGTAGTAGCGCGCAACGATCGACTGCTGCGCGTGCGCGTCGCCGCGTCGCCACGCCTCGACGAGCTCCGTTTCGTCGTCCTCCAGCACCCGTCGCAACGATACATGCAACGGCTCTGCAGATCAGGCATTCGGGAGCGGCAGGCGGGTCGTGACGAGCGGGCCGTCGTCCGTGACGACGAGCGTGTGCTCGAACTGCGCCGAGGGGCTGCCGTCCGCGGTCCGACAGGTCCACCCATCCTCGTCGAACACCAGCGGGACGGGGTGCAGCGTCAGGATCGGCTCGATGGTGAACGCCATGCCCGGTCGGAGGCGCGGACCACAGCCGGGGCGGCCATGGTGCTCGACGTGGGGCGGCATGTGCATCCGGCGACCGATTCCGTGACCGCCAAACTCGCGCACGATGTGGCAGTCGTGCGCCTTCGCATGGGCTTCGATGGCAGCCCCGACGTCGCCGAGCCGAGCGCCGGCGCGCACCGCCTCGATTCCCGCCCACATGCAGCCCTCCGCCGCGGTCGTCACGCGGTCGCTGTCCTCGCTGACGCTGCCGATCCGCACCGTGCGCGACGTGTCTCCGTGGTAGCCCTCGAAGCAGCTGGTCACGTCGACGTTGACGATGTCGCCCTCGCGAAGGACCGTCTGGGGCGATGGCACGCCGTGGCAGACGACCGCGCCGACGCTGGTGCAGACTGCGCCGGGAAAACCGTGGAATCCGAGCTGGCTGGGCGTCGCGCCGCGGGCCTGGGTATCGCGCCGAACCCACGCGTCGATCTCGGCCGTGCTGACGCCCGGGGCGAGGGCGGCGCACACGAGATCGAGGGTCGCGGCGGCGACCTGGCCCGCGCGCACGAGGGCGTCGACTTCGTGGGGTGCATGGATGACGATCGCCACCGGATGGTCATGCCCACGGTCGACGCCGGGGTCCAATACCCAATGGGTATCGGGCCGGGCGCGATTCGCTGGTATCGTTGGGGCCGTGTCGCTGGTGCAGCTGGAGTCGTTCGTCGTCGTGGCCGAGGAGGCGCACTTGGGCCGCGCCGCGCGTCGCTTGCACATGTCCCAGCCGCCGCTGACGCGCCGCATCCGGGGGCTCGAGGACGAGCTGGGGACACCGCTGTTCGAGCGCACGCCCAAGGGCATGCGTCTGCTGCCTCCGGGCCAGCGACTGCTCCCGCGGGCGCGCGCGATCCTGGAGGCGGTCGCGGATGCGCGGCGAGCCGTCGAGCTTCCGCGCGACCCGCCGAGCGGATCAGAGCGGGCCGCTTGGGGCGGACTCGGGGGCGTTCACGGCGTTCTCGATGAACGAGATCACGTCGCTCGATGAGAAGGGCTTGCGGAGCAGCGGCGGGGCGGCTTGTGCGAGGAAGCGCGCATCTTGGGGGTCGACGGCGCCGCCGGTCATGACGCAGAAGCTGCGGACCGCCTCCGGGCAACGCTCCAGCAAGGCCGCGTAGAGCCACCGCGCCCCGTGGCCGGGCATCATCAGATCGCACAAGGTGAGATCGAAGGAGCCACCCGCACTCCACAGGGCCAGCGCAGCCTCGGCGTTGCCGACGACCGTTACGTCGAGATGACGGGAGAGCTGGCGGGAGAGGGTCTCGCGAATGACGGGCTCGTCGTCGATGACCAGGACGGCGGGGCGCGAGCGAGGCTGCACGCTCCGGGCTCGTGACCCGCTCTCTTCGACCAGCTCCGTCTTCCCCGCTCGGGACAGCTTGACGCGCAGTCGGGCGCCGCCCTCGGGCGCGTCGAGTGCTTCCAGCGAGCCTCCGCACTCGGTCACGTACTGGTGGCAGACGAACAGACCGAGCCCCGTGCCGTCTCCGACCGGCTTGGTGGTGACGAAGGGCTCGAACATGCGGTCGCGAACGTGGGCGGAGATCCCTGGGCCGTCGTCTCGAATCTCCAGCACGGCTCCGCTTCCTTCGAAGAAGGTCTCGACCCAGATTTGCCCGCCCCGCTCGGGAAGGGCCTGGACCGCGTTGATCAACAAGTTGAGGACCACCTGCGTCATGCGTCCAGCATCGCCCGACACGGCCGGCAGTGAGCCCAGCCGCTTGTGCACCTGAACGCGTGCCCGCATTTGCGCCTGCGCCAGGACCAGGCAGCGCTCGACGACCACGTTGAGGTCCATCGAGGTGGGCTCGTCGTCGACCCGGGCCAGGCCCTGGAGGTCTGCAACGATTCGCGCCATGCGGCTCGCGCCATCGGCGGCCTCGCGCGCGGACTCGGCGAGCTCTGCCCGTTCCGCATCGGCGAAGCTTCGCTTCGACTCCAGCGCGTCGACCAGCTCGCGAACGTTCATCGTGACGTAGGTCAGCGGGTTGTTGAGCTCGTGTGCGACGCCCTGGGCGAGGACGCCGACGGTTGCGAGGCGGTCGGCGTGCGCCATCTGGGCTTCGAGCCGACGCTGCTCGGTGCGGTCTCGGGCAACGCACAGATGGGCGGCGCGGCCCTCGAAGTCGATGGGCATCCACAGCGTTTCCACCGCCCGGGGTGCGCCGTCCAGGGTCGAGAAGCACAGCTCGTGTCGTTCGGCCTCCGTCGGCGTCCCCATCGAGTGGTGGGTGATCAAGGGGCACTGCTCTGGCTCGAGCAGCTGGGCGAAGGTCCGTCCGACCGGCGGGGCGGCGGTGATCCGGTGGGCCGCGGGGTTGCAGTGAACCACCACGCCATCGGCGACCACGAACACCGCGTCGGGAAGCGTCTCGAGCAGGCTTCGAAGGCGCAGCTCGGAGCCCCGAAGCCGCGTGAGCGCGTGCTCCCGCTCGGAGACGTCGATGAGAGAGAGCAGCGTGCTCGTGGGTCCCTCGCGGCGCGCGTCGAATTGCACGACCCGCGGGGCGCCGCCCTTCGAGCGGATGGGGAGGGTGCAGCGCTGGGGCTCGTGCGTTCGAATGATGCGCCGCAGGAACTGAAAGAACGCCGTCGTCTGACCCGGCGCAACGAATGCAGACACGGGACAAACGCGTCGCAAGGCGGCATTGATGCCGAGAAACTCCGCCGCCGCCGGGTTGAGCGCCTGGATGACGCCTTGGTCGTCGATCCGTAGACATGGAAAGGGCACGACATCGAGCGCGCTGCCGAACAGAAGCGACGTCTCCATGCCCGGTGAAACCGGGGGCAAACCCGTTGAACCCGCGGGCTCGTCGACGAGGCACAACTTCTGTCCCATCCCGACCCTCGTAGGGTTGGAGTCGGCCCCGTGCCATACCGTGGCCCATCTTGGGACGGGTTGGGCCCAAGTATCCCCGGGGCCGGCTTCTTCAAGCGCTGAACGCCTGCTCGATGAGGTCCAGAACGTGGTCGAGGTCGTCTTGGCTGGCGACGATCGGCGGCGTGAACCGCAGCACCCACTTGTGGGTCCCCTTGATCACCGCACCCATCTTCAGGAGCTTCTTGGAGAACTTGTTGGCGTCGGGGTCCTCTTTGGTGACCTCGATGCCAAACATCAAGCCCCGCCCTCGGACCGTTTCGATACGGGGAGACTTGTGCGCGATGGCGAGCAGGCGAGCCCGGACGTACTCGCCCTTGTCGTGGGCCTGTGAGACCAGGTCTTCCTTCTCGATTGCGACCAAGGACGCGTAGCCGATGGCGCTGCTGATCGGGCAGCCGCCGAACGTGCTGCCGTGCGAGCCGGCGTCCATGAGCTCCATCAGGGCGTTGTTGGCGAGGATGCCTGCGACTGGTGCATAGCCTCCGCTGACCGACTTGCCGATCGTCATGATGTCGGGCCGCGCGGCCTCCCCCTCGTGCATCCAGCAGAACATCTTCCCCGTGCGGGCCCAGCCGGTCTGAACCTCGTCGAAGATCACCAGGACGTTGCGCTCCTTGCAGAGCTTACACACCGCCGCGAGGTAGCCGTCGTCGGGCACGTTGATGCCGCCCTCACCCTGGATCGGCTCGATGAGCACTGCGGCGGTGTCGTCGGTGATCGCGGCCTGGAGGGCGGCGAGGTCGTTGAAGGGGATGCGCTCGAACCCTGGGGTCCAGGGGCCAAAGCCTTCTTTGGCCTCGGGCTCGTCGTCACCGAACATCTGGGTGACGGTCGTGGTTCGTCCGTGAAAGCAGCCCTGGGCGTAGAGGATCTTCGCGGTGCCCTCGACGCCCTTGACTGTGTGCGCCCATCGACGGGCCAGCTTGATCGCGGCCTCGGGGCCTTCGACCCCGCCGTTGGCCGGCAGGAAGCGCTCGAAGCCGGACATCTCGCAGATCTTCCGGCCGAACAGCGCCATGTACGGGTTGCCCAGGAAGCGGCCCAGGACCGGGGGATGTTGGGCGTCGAGGAAGCCCTTGAGGACCTCGCGCACCAGGGGATGGCCGTGACCGAGGTTGGCCGCCGAGTAGGCTGCGACGCCGTCGAAGATCTTGGCGCCGCTTCGGGTGTACAGCCACGCACCCTCCGCCTTCACGATGGGATCGTCGAGAATCACCGTGTAGTTGGGCGCAAAGTAGCGCCGGATCATCTCCGTCGTTTCATCGCCTCCCAGGGCTTCGGCGGCGGCGAGGATGGAGGTCGCTTCTCGTTGGGCGGTCGCGTGGTCCATGGGTCGGCCGGAGTGTTTCAGGCCATACCGTGGCGTGCAATCAGAAGCGACCGCTGAGCGATGCGCCGGCGTAGTTGGCCGACACCGCCGGAGCGGCGCGCAAGGAGGACGCCATGCGGTTCTTGTACGCGTGGTTGTCCGCGTACTCGTAGCGATAGACCATCCCGTACGCCGCCATGCCGACGCCGGCGGTGAACATCGTCTGGGCGGCCTGCTGCGCGACGAGGTATCCGGCGAGGTTACCCAGGCAGCGAGCTTCCGGGCACGTTCCTCCGTACGCCATCCCCGTCGCGACCGCGCCGGTGGTCATGCCGGCGAGCGCGAGCCCGATGCCGCCGCCGATCCACAGGCCGCTGCGTCGCGGTGCGCGGTTCGTCCAGACGTGGTCGATGGCCTCGTAGTTGCCTCGGATCGCGCCGGCGGTCCCCGCGATCCCCCAGTTGCTGACGTTGGTCAGCGCCCGCAGCCCGCCCAGCGCCGCCATGCGGCCGTCGGCCTCGAAGAGGCACGCGTTGGCGGAGAGCTCGACGTCTCCGTCGATTCGGGCCGGGCACCCCCGAAGCAGTCCGATCTGCGCGAAGGTCAGGCCCCATCCGAGCGCGCCCAAGCCGACGCTGCTCGCGATGAAGCCCCGACCGGTCAGCGCGCTGGGTCGATCGGGCTCCCAATGGGTGGCCGGCGCGGTGGGCAGCACGAGCGGCGGGCTGACGCGTGTCGGTGCCGGCGGTGTCGGCTGAGCGTCCGCGAGTGGTGCGGGTGCGGGCGCGGGCGTCGGTGCTGCGGCGGCGGGTGCGGGCGTCGGTGCCGCTTGGGCGGGCGCGGGCGTCGGTGCTGCGGCGGGCACGGGCGCGGGCGTCGGTGCTGCGGCGGGCACGGGCGCGACGGGTGCGGGCGCGGCGACCTCGGGTGGGGGTGCCTGCGCTTCGGGAGCCAGGGCCAAGAACGAGAGGATCAGAGGTGTCGCCAAGCTGCTCATCGATGCGTCCGCGGGTCTGCTGGGGTCTGTGTGCACGGATGATGCCGAGCGAAAGACCAGAGAATGCATCACCTTTTCCGGTTTCCGGGTGCAGGGGATCGCGACACCGTCGCAGCCTGCAACGCTGCGCCGCGTAACGTGTGGCAAGGGCGTCCCGTTGGCGGGGCTGTGAGCGTGCGTCCTCGAATCGGGTGGTGGGTGTGTGCGCTCGGTGCAGTGGCGTCGTGCGATGCGCAGGGGTCCGCCGACACGGAGGCCCTGCGCACCGTCGGACCCGACGCGGTCGCGCACGCCGACCTCATCCTCGACGTGCGCGAGGCCAATGCCTTCGAAGCGGGGCACATCGAGGGCGCGGTTCACTTCGACCCCGGCACGCTGCGGGCCACGGTCGATGGGGTCGAGGGGCAGGTCGCCGCGCTCTCCGACGTCCTCGCTGCGTTCGGCGCGGTGGGGCTCGACCCCGATCAGACCGTGCTCGTCACCGGTGCCGCCAACGGCACCGATCCAGCGCGCGTCGTGTGGACCTTGCGCTACGCGGGCCACGGCGGCGACGTGCTGCTGCTCGACGGGGGCACGGATGCCTACCGCGCCGAGGGTCTGCCGCTGGCGACCGGAGCGACCCCACCGAGCCAGACCACCTACACCACCGCCACCGCGCGAGACGAGCTGCGGGTCGACGAAGCGTGGGTGCTGGAGCATCTGGGCGATCCCGACGTCGCGCTCTTCGACGTTCGAACGCCCGAGGAGTTCGGCGATGGCCACATCCCAGGCGCCATCAACGTCAACTGGGAGGAGAACCTCGCCGCCGATGGGACCTTCCGCGATTCGCCAGACGTGCGAGGCCTGCATGGCGATCCGCAGGCCTCGGTCTTGGTCGTGTACTGCCGCACCGGCTCGCGGGCGTCGGTGAGTTGGGCGCTGCTTCAGCGCGCGGGCTACGACGTCCGCCTCTACGACGGCAGCTGGGCCGAGTGGAGTGCCGACCCCGACACGCCCAAGGAATGAGCGAGGCAGGTCTCAGCTGCCGTAGGCGTCTCGGAGCGCGGAGGCGGTGTTGGTGTCGAGCACGCCCGTGATTCGGGAGGCCATGCGAGCGCGCGGGGCTCCCTGCCTGAACCGGCTCTCCCACTTCATTTCACCGAACCGCGCGCGCTGCGGACCACCGCAATCAGCCCGGTCACCAGCGGGAGAGCGGACATCAGGGCTGCCCACAGCATCAAGTTCATCGCGGCTGCGACTCCGGCGCTCAAGGCGTCTGCCCGCTGCGCGGCGCTCACCGTCTCGACGGCACGCCGGGCCTCCTGGGTGCCGAGATACGTTCCGAGCGCACCCACGAGCATGCAGGCTGCTCCCAGCCCCAAGCACGCCAACGCCATCGTCCGGCTCCGCCGAGCGAACGAAGAGATTCCCACTGCGAGCCCTGCGAGCCCGAGCAGGCTGACGGCGTGCATGAACACGGCGCCTTGCTGGTAGAACTCCGTGACGTTGGACATGGTGGTGAGCGTACCGGACTGGACGCCGAGAAAGTCCGTGTCCACGCCCGGGGACCGCGTGCTCAGCCGCGGTTGTCCGGGAGCACCCGGACGACGAGGATAACGCACGGTTAATCCCGTTAAGCCTGTCGCGGTGCTCTCCTCCTTGGCATGAGACAGCGCAGTCACAACCGCATCTTCCGCTCGCGATTCGCCCCCGCCCTTCTTCTCGCCACCGTCTGCGTGGGATGTGACGCCGAGCCCGAGGACCCGAACAGCTCGGAGCGAGGCGGCGTCTACAACCCGTACACGCAGGATATCACCCTTGCGAGCATGGACTACCCGGACGCTGTGGACTCCACGACGCAGTTCAACGTCGTGACCCGAGACCCGTGGTTCGATGTGGAACGGTGCGAGGGGCCCTACCTGCGGTACAGCACGTCCGGCGGAACCGCCGAGGTTCCGCTGAGCCGCACCACCCGAAGGACGCTGACCTGCAACAAGCTCACGGAGTTCTGGTTCGAAGTTCCCAACACCCCTCAGACGTACGCCGACTTTGGCCTTCCCGCCGCCAGCTTCAACTCGAGCGAACGGCTGAGCGTGCGTATCGGCGCTCAAAACATGGTCGAGTGCTCGAACAAGATCATCTACTACTCCGCCACGGTCTACGCCAGCTCCAACCCCAACGGCTACGGGTGGCCATCGCGCTACCTCGGGGCCTGGCAGGGCGACTTCCTCAGCGTCGAGCTCGAGAACTGCGACATGAAGGAGTACGCAGACATCGGGCCGGTGGAGGTCGAGCCCGGATGACGACGTACGCTCGTCATGGCCAGTCCATTCTCGAGACGCTCGGCGACGGGTTCGAACACCTGGCCGAACTCGGCGTCTCGACGTGCCCTCCGACGAGCGTGCTCCACTCGCTCGACGCGAAGTCCTCCACCTCCAGGACCTGCAAGGTGTCCTCGGATGGCTCGGTGGTGATCTGACCGTCGGCGTCGACTTCGAGGTACTCGACCAGCTCGGGCCGGGCCGCCTCGAGCTCGCGGAAGAAGTCCGAGCGAATGGTGGCCGCCTGGGTGATCACGCTCAGGCCTGCGAGCGCGTCGTATCCTGCAGCCGGCACTTCGAGCATGCGCTTGCGCCGCTCGCCGGAGAGCCGCTCGTTGTCGTTGCGGGCATGAGCTTCTTGCCCGCCTTGTAGATGGGGCCGACCATGTCGACCACGGCGAGTCGCTCCTCGGTGATCGACATGCCGGCGGAGAGTCCGTCGGACATCCCCACCACGAGATCGATCAGTAGGCTGAGGTACTCTCGTTCCTCGATCTGGTAGCTCGACCACGGTCGCGGTATGAACTCGATGTAGTCGAAGCCAGCCTCGAATGCGGCCTCGGTGATCATCTCGATGTCGAAGCCGGCTGAACGAGCCTGAGCGCGCGTGGAATGTGTGGACGGTACTTTAGAGACTGTTCTTTCTCTCCGCCCTGAAATGAGTGGAGTCCTTGCCCGCGAAGAGCCAGGGCAAGCCATTTCGGATCACCGGAAGACGGGCACCCATCCCGTCTTCCGGCGTCCCTGCGGCCGGTATTGCGATCCCCTCCTCGAGCTCCCGCAAGGGCCACACCGCCGAGTCGACGAAGGACGTCTATGGCTCTGCGAAACGCCTGCGGCGCTGCTAACGGTTGCGCAGCAGGCTCGGCGTGGGCGTGGTGGCGCGCGCGGTGTCCGAGGTGATCTCGCCGCGATCGATCAGCGCATCGAGGGTCACCTCCATCGGGATCATGCCTTCGGCGCGGCCCGGGTGCAGCTCACTTCGGAGCTGATGGCATCGGTCTTCGCGAATCTTGGACGCGACCGCCGTGTTGACCAGGAGGAGTTCGTACGCCGGGACGCGACGCGGCGGGGTCGTCGAAGGCAGGAGCACCTGGGACACGACGGCGCGCAGGACCGAGGCGAGCTCGGTGCGGACCTGGGCGTGGCGGTGCTCCTCGAACACGTCGACGATGCGTTCGACGGCCGCGGCCGAGTCCGCGCAGTGAAGGGTGGAGAGGACCAGGTGTCCGGTCTCCGCGGCGGTGAGGGCCGCCGCGATGGTCTCCTTGTCGCGCAGCTCGCCGAGCAAGATGATGTCGGGGGCTTCGCGCAGGGCGGCGCGCAGTCCTTCGGCGAAGCTCGAGACGTGGGTGCCGACTTCGCGCTGGTGAACCAGGGCTCCGCCGGAGGGGAAGCGGTACTCGATGGGATCCTCGAGGGTGACGATGTGCTTCGTGCTCGTCTTGGACAACCGCTCGAGCAGCGCGACGAGGGTGGTCGACTTGCCCGAGCCCGCGGTACCGGTCATCAGCACCAAGCCGTTGCGGAACTGGGCGAGGCGATGAAAGGCCTCGGGCAGCCCGAGGGTGTGCAGCGATGGTGGATCGGTTCGTATGGGTCGCAGGGCGAAGGCCAGCCCGTCCATCTGCTCGAACGCGTGGACGCGGAAGCGCAGTCGCTCGCCGCCGCGCTGCCAGTCCCAGGCCACGTCGGCGCTTCCGTGGTCGCGCACCCGTTCGAGCGCTTCTGCGCCGAGCACGACCGAGCCGAAGGCTGCCATCGCGTCCGCGTCGATCGGCGTGTCCGCCAGCGGCGTCACCTCGCCGCCGCGTCGGGCGTGCGGCGGGCGTCCGGTCGAGAAGAACACGTCCGACGCGTCCTCGTGCAGCGCACGATCGATCCAGCGGGCGAACGCAGGGGAGAGCCCCGATGTGACGGGGCTCTGGACGGGGGAAGCCGGCGGCGCCCGGACGGGGTCGGTCGGCGCGTCCTCGGCTCCGGGCGCCCGCAGGGTGAGTCGCGGAGACTGGGCATCGAAGATGATCGCGAAGTGCTGGCCGCGGATCTCGAGGCCCTCGGCCTGTTGGGGCTCGAGCTCTGCGCGCAGGTCGTCGAACAGCTCCTGGGTCAGCGGCGGCATGCTGAGCTTCACGCTCGTGCCTTTGCGCTCCAGGACCGGAGGTCGGCCCGGTTCCAAGACGAGGGCGTCGGCGCCCTGGGCGATGAGGAGATCGAGCAGACCGTAGACGATCATCGGAAGCACGAATCTTTGCAGAGGATGTGCCGCCGCGAATCCCTAGAAGTTTGCGACCGCGCCGGGCCCCATCGCGACACGACGGCGCGCGCTTTCGGGCGGGTCGCGACAAAACGTCTCCGGTCCCGTCGTGATAGCGTGCCGGGCGCCATGGCGAAGCTCTACTTCCGGTACGGCACGATGGACAGCGCCAAGACGCTGAACCTGCTCGCGGTGGCCCACAACTACCGCAAGCAGGGCAAGCGGGTGCTCCTGCTCAAGCCCGCGTTCGACGACCGCTTCGGCAAGGGACAGATCGTGTCGAGGTCGGGGCTGGAGGCCGATGCCGACCTCTTGGTGAACGCCGACACCGTCTTCGACGCGCGGGACTTCGACGATCTGGACTGCGTCCTGGCCGACGAGGCGCAGTTCCTGTCCCCCTCGGTGATCGAGCAGCTCCGGGTGCTCACCTTGACCCGCGGGGTGCCGGTGATCTGCTACGGGCTGAGGACCGACTTCCAGACGCGGTGTTTCCCGGGCGCGCAGCGCCTCATGGAGCTCGCCGACACGATCGAGGAGGTGAAGGTCACCTGTCAGTTCTGCGACCGCAAGGCGGTGTTCAACCTGCGCATGGCCGGAGACGAGGCCGTGGTGGAGGGGGAGCAGGTCGTCCTGGGGGATGAGGCCTACGCGCCGGTGTGCGCGCGGCACTATGTAGAGAAGGTTGGCCCGGCCGGTCTGCGATCGATGGGCTTCGCCACGCCCCGCGAGGCCTGACCTCCCCGGGCCTCCCCGGGGTCGCTCGCGCGGTGCGGCCGGCGGAGCCTCATGGAATGTCGTCCGAAAGGTCCCTCGCTTGACGGCCGGTGCGCTGCAGGCTACGCCCAGCCGGTCATGCTGGGCCGCCTCGTTCGTCGCGCTACCGTTCAGACCCTTGATGCCGTCGTCGCCCGAGGGCGGGACTCCGGTCGCATCCCCCTACGCGTCATGGCCTCGGCGCTCGACCAGGCGCGCTCGGTCGTCGGCCTGCGCTCGGTGCTCCGAGAGGCACCGCTTCCGCAGTGGTCGGGCAACCATCCCGAGCGTCCGATGTGGGACTCGGACAAGAAGAAACTGCACAAGTTCCAGGTCGAGAAGGGCATCGTCCACGAGGCCAATGACGCCCCCGAGTCTGCCGAGGCGGCCGCACCCGAAGCTCCGGTCAAGGTGTTCTACAAGCGAGGCTGCCCCTACGCCCGCGCCGCGCTCGACCTGCTTCGCGAGCGGGAGATCCCCTTCGAGGAGGTCGACATCAAGGGCGATGAGTCCACCTTGTCCTGGCTGAAGATCGTCACCGGAAGCCGCACCACGCCGCAGATCTTCCTGCGGGGCGAGGTCATCGGTGGCTACGACGAGCTGCGAGAGCTCGATCTCTCGGGCAAGCTGCGCGAGAGCGTCGACCTGGAGGGAGGCACGGCCGCCGAAGCCGAGCTTGCGGCGCGTCGCGCCGAGGCCGATGCCGAGCTCGCCAAGGCCAAGGCCCAAACGGCTCGCGAAGCCGCCGACGCGGCCAAGGCCGGGCGCAAGCCCAAGAAGGTCAGCCTCGCGGTCGTCGGCAAGGAGCGCTCGCCCTTCGAGGATCTGCTCGAGCTCGGCGACGCGATCTCCGACGAGGTGCTCGAGGGCGACGTCTTGGTCGCGCGCGTCAAAGAGGTGCTCGACGAGTGCCGACCGATGGTGCAGGCCGACGGCGGCGACATCGAGCTGCTCGACGTGCACAACGAGGTCGTGCATCTGCAGCTGACTGGCAACTGCGTCGGCTGTCCGAGCTCGCAGGCGACCCTGCGGCAGGGGATCGAGCGGCGCCTCAAGGCCCGGATCCCGCAGCTCAAGGGCATCGCGTCTCCGCAGCTCGAGGGCTGAGACCCGAGCCCTTCGCGCCAAGTGCGCGAGCCCGCCAGCCGGCGAGAAGCGCGGATCGCGGCCTCTCGCCGGCTTCGCTTTGGACTTGCGGCACCAAAAACGGCGTGCGACAACAGCCTCCAAGTTCACTGACACCCGTGTCAGTGACAGGTGTGTCACCCGCGAAAGCGCAGACACCCACCCCGCTTCAGCCGACGAGAACGCCCATGGCCACGACGACCGAGCATCGAAAGCACCTCCTCACCGTGATTCAGCAGCCCGCCGTCCAGCAGCTGCTCGACGAGAAGAAGCAGGCCCTTTCCCAGGAGGAGGGCGTCAGCTTCCAGTCGGTCAACCTTCAGTTCCAGCGCCCGGTCGAGCATGACTTCACCGCCGACCAGCGCGAGCGAACGACGCTGCTGTTCGGTGGCTTCACGTTCCGCCACGAGTACCTGATCAAGTGCCACTTCGAGAACCTCGGCTACAACACCGATGTTCTGCCCACGCCGAACACCGACGCGTTCCAGGCGGGCAAGGAGTACGGCAACAATGGTCAGTGCAACCCCACCTACTTCACGGTGGGCAACCTGGTCCAGTACCTCGAGCATCTCCGTGACGACAAGGGCATGTCGGTCGAGGAGATCAACGACCGCTACTTCTTCATCACCGCCGGTGCATGCGGACCATGTCGCTTCGGCATGTACGAAGCCGAGTACCGACTCGCGCTGCGCAACGCCGGCTTCGACGGATTCCGGGTGCTGTTGTTCCAGCAGAAGGGCGGGCTCAAGCAGGCCGACGTCGAGGCAGGGCTCAACCTCAACCCCGACTTCTTCATGGGGCTGGTCAACTGCATCAACATGGGGGACCTGCTCAACGAGTTCTCCAACCAGGTCCGCGCCTTCGAGGTGAAGCCCGGCGAGACCGACGAGGTGCTCGCGCAGGCGCTGCAGTTCCTTGGTGAGGCCATTCAGCAGAAGCAGCCGGCCGAGGTTCAAGGCAAGCTGCGAAGCTTCCTCGAAGCCCGAAAGAGCGGCGCGCTCGATACCCTCGATCTGCTGGCCAAGTTCGTCGACCAGCTCACGTCGGTCGACTACGTGGAGCCGCTGCGCGAAGTATCTCGCCGCATGAACGAGGTCGAGCAGGACCGCCTGCAGCCCAAGCCGGTGGTCAAGGTGACCGGCGAGTTCTGGGCCCAGACGACCGAGGGCGACGGCAACTTCAACATGTTCCGGTTCCTCCAGGTCGAGGGCGCAGAGATCATCACCGAGCCGATCGCGACGTGGCTGACCTACTTGATCTGGCAAGAGAAGATCAAAGCCGGGGATCGTCGCCGCATCGACGAAGCCGACCAGGAGCTGAAGTGGTGGGAGTTCAAGAAGCGATTCTCGCTCGACTCCAGCTACTACAAGAAGCGAGCGGCAATGTTCGTGGCGGACAAGATCTACCGTCGCGAGTACGACCGTCTTCGCATCGCGCTCGGCGGCTCGGCCCACGAGATCGTGGACATGTTCGAGATGGAGCGTCTCGCGCATGATTTCTACCACACGCGATCCGAGGGCGGCGAAGGCCACCTCGAGGTGGCGAAGAACATCTACTACACGGTCAAGGGCATCGCGCACATGGTGCTGTCGCTCAAGCCGTTCGGATGCATGCCCTCCACGCAGTCCGATGGCGCCCAGTCGGCGGTCATCAACCACTTCAAGGACATGATCTACCTGCCGATCGAGACCTCCGGAGAGGGCGAGATCAACGCGCACAGCCGGGTCCAGATGGCGCTGGGCGAGGCCAAGGCGAAGGCGAAGGCCGAGTTCAAGTCCATCGTCGATCAGACCGGCTACAGCCTCGAAGATCTGCGCGCCTACCAGCGCGCGACGCCCGAGGTTCGCAAGCCGCTGTACGTCATCCCGCACTACGAGGGGGTCGTCGGCACGGGCGCTCGCTTTGCGAAGCACCTGGGCGAGCGCATGACGGCCGAGGGCATCCAGCCCGGTTTCTCGCAGGGCCAGGCCTCCGCCGCGGCCGAGTAGTCGAGCGCTGCGACCATGCCTCGAAGGCCGCGATGGGCAACCATCGCGGCCTTTTTCGATTGCGCCGAGAAAAATCGTCGGGCCCGCGAATCTTCTCGTCGGCTTTGCGGGTCGAAGAACGTGAAAGCAAGCGCGCCATGCCGCGTTGTGCTGGTGTCCCCGCAGGCGTGCATGTTGTTCGTTCCCTGAGTCTCCCCTGAGTCTGTTGGCTCAGGCTCGGTTCCTGATGCGGCGGTTGTGTGGTGCCCTCCCGCAGCCGCCGGATCAGGAGCCGTTTTTTCATGGCTCGTCGTGCTCGTGGTCGTCGTGGTCGTGGTCGTCGAACGACGCATCCGAGTGCACGTCCGGAGGTCGCATCGCGTGTCCCGCCATGAGGACCGGTGCAGCATCGAGGCCCTCGGCGTCCATCATGCGGACGATCTGCTCGAGCATGGTCGCGATGACCTGCTGGTTCTCCCCGGGCAGCGCTGCGAGTCGCTCGGCGAAGCGGGTCTGCAGAGGTGAGGGTGCGTCGGCGAGCAGGTCCCGCCCGGCCGTGAGTGCCGACAGCGTCACGCGTCGCCGGTCCTTTTGACCCCTGCGACGCGAGACGTACTGCCGTCGCGCGAGGCGATCGATGATCCCGCTGACCGTCCCTTGGCTCAGGTCGACGCGCCGCGCGAGCTCCGAAGGCTGCAGCGGACCCTCTTGGGCGATCACGCGCAGGCACACCAGCTGCGGACCGGTAAGGCCGAACTGGCTCTCGAGTTGGCGGCTGTGCAGGTCGATCGCGCGGATGATCCGCCGAAGCGAGCGCAGCACTCGGTCCTCGAGAGAACTCTCCATCGACGCAGAATCGCTCACAGGATGGTTCGCATCGGAATTGTTTGAGTAAAAATCGTTCTGATCGTAAACCCGGCCGGGTGAGCGCGCAGGATTTTGGTGAGGCACCCCTGCAGGTGCGCGATACCGACCATTACAAGGAAGAGTACGTCCACGCCTTCGTTCAGAAGTGGGACCAGCTCATCGACTGGGAGCAGCGCGCGAAGAGCGAGGGGAGCTTCTTCGTGGAGGAGCTGCGGAAACGCGGGGCGAAGACGGTGCTGGACGTCGCGACCGGGACCGGATTCCACTCCGTCCGGCTGCTCGAGGCAGGTTTCGACGTGGTGAGCTGCGACGGAAGCGCCGAGATGCTGTACCGGGCGTTCGAGAACGCCCGCCAGCGCGGTCACGTCATGCGGACGCTCAACGCCGACTGGCGATGGCTCAGTCGCAGCCTTCACGGGAAGTTCGACGCCGTGGTGTGCGTCGGAAACTCCTTCACCCACCTCTTCTCCGAGAACGATCGTCGCAAGGCTCTCGCGGAGTTCTACGCGGCGCTTCGTCACGATGGCGTCCTGATCCTCGATCAGCGCAACTACGACGCGATCCTCGACCACGGCTACTCGAGCACGCACACCTACTACTACTGCGGGGATGACGTGTCGGTCAGGCCCGAGCACGTGGACGAAGGCCTCACGCGCTTCGTCTACGGCTTTCCCGACGGCTCCAACTTCCACCTCAACATGTTTCCGCTGCGCAAGGACTACACCCGCCGCCTGATGCGAGAGGTGGGGTTCCAGCGCATCGATACGTTCGGCGACTTTCAAGAGACGTACCGCGACGAGCAGCCCGACTTCTTCGTCCACGTGGCCGAGAAGAAGTACCGAACCCAGGAGGAGCTCGATGCCTAGTGCCGACGCAGGGGCTTCGGTCGCCCGGACCTACTACAACAGCCGCGACGCCGAGACCTTCTACTCCACGATCTGGGGGGGTGAGGACATCCACGTGGGGCTCTACGCGCACGGCGAAGAGCCGATCGCCGCCGCGAGTCGGCGAACCGTGAAGACGTTGGCGAGCAAGCTTCCTGCGCTCACCGAGGGCGACGAGGTGCTCGACCTGGGCTCGGGATACTGCGGCGCGGCTCGCTACTTGGCCGAGCAGTTCTCGGTGCGGGTCAACGCGATCAACGTCTCCGAGGTCGAGAACGAACGCGCGCGCAGGCTCAACGAGCAGGCAGGGCTCGCCGACCGCGTTCAGGTTCACGACTGCAGCTTCGAGGCGCTTCCCGTGGGGGATGGCTCTCAGGCCGCGGCGTGGTGCCAAGACGCCATCCTTCACAGCTCCGACCGGGCCAAGGTCTTTGGCGAGGTCGCGCGAGCGCTGCGTCCGGGCGGGCGGTTCGTCTTCACCGACCCCATGCAGGCCGACCACTGTCCCCAGGGCGTCCTCGCACCCATCCTGGAGCGGATTCACCTGTCGTCCCTCGGCTCGGTCGCGGCCTACCGCGCCCACGCGGCCGAAGCTGGGCTGCGCTTCGAGTCGTTCGAGGACCACACCGGACAGCTCGTTTGTCACTACGACTCCGTGTGGCGCGAGACGCAGCGACGCCGCGGAGAGCTGCTCGATGCCGGCGTGGATGAGGGCTACATCGAGCGCATGCTGGTCGGGCTCCGCCACTGGGTCGATGGCGGCCGCAAGGGGCACTTGTGCTGGGGCCTGTTCACGATCGAGAAGCCGACACCATGAGCACCCCCGACCACAGCGAGCCGCCGCGCAAGAAGCTGCTCGACGTCAATCCGTACGTCTTTTGGGGCGCGAACATCATCATCTTCTCGATGGTGGCGGCCGCGACCTTGGCCACCAAGGACGTCGGCGCCATCTTCGAGTCGATCCAAGGCGGTGTCGTCGACCGGTTCGGGTGGTTCTACATCCTGGCGATGACCGGGTTCTTGGGGTTCGCGATCTGGCTCATCTTCAGTCCGCACGGCGACCTGCGCCTCGGCGATGACGACTCGCGTCCCGAGTTCAGCACGCCGAGCTGGTTTGCGATGTTGTTCTCGGCGGGCATGGGCATCGGCTTGCTCTTCTTCGGCGTGGCCGAGCCCATTGAGCACTACCTCAACCCTCCCGCCGGGCGGCCCGCGAGTCTGGGCTCTGCGCGCGAGGCGATGGGCCTGACCTTCTTTCACTGGGGTCTCCACCCGTGGGCCGTCTACGCGCTCATCGGCCTGGCCTTCGCATACTTCTCGTTTCGGAAGGGGTTGCCGCTGTCGATCCGCTCCGCGCTCTACCCTCTGCTCGGTGAGCGGATCCACGGCCGTATCGGGGACGCCGTGGACGCGCTGGCGATCGTCAGCACGCTGTTCGGCGTCGCGACCTCGCTCGGCTTTGGCGCGTCTCAGGTCAACGCCGGGCTCGCCCACGTCTTCGGTGTGCCCGAGTCGGGCACGGTCCAGTTCATCATCATCGGCACGATCACCGCCGCCGCGACGCTGTCGGTGGTCTCGGGGCTCGATGCGGGCGTCAAGCGACTCAGCGAGATCAACCTGGGCATCGCGGGCCTGCTGCTCTTGTTCGTCTTGATCGCCGGACCCACGGCGTTCCTCCTCAACGCGTTCGTCGAGAACATCGGCACGTACGTGCAGCACCTCCCCGAGAACTCGTTTTGGACCGCCAGTTTCGAGGAGCCGGCCCGGCGAACATGGCTCTCGAACTGGACGGTCTTCTACTGGTCTTGGTGGATCGCGTGGGCGCCCTTCGTCGGCATGTTCATCGCCCGGGTCTCCCGGGGGCGCACGATCAAGGAGTTCCTGCTGGGCGTGCTGCTCGCACCCACGCTCGCGGGCTTCGTGTGGTTCACCGTGTTCGGCGACACTGCGCTGCACATCGAAGTCTTCGGCGAGGGCGGCATCTCCGCAGCCGTGCAGGAGAGCGTGCCGACGGCGATCTTCGCAATGCTCGAGAAGCTGCCCTTCTCGAGCGTCTCGAGCATCCTATGCACGATTTGCGTCATCTTGTTCTTCGTCACCTCCTCCGACTCGGCGTCGCTGGTCGTCGACACGATCGCCTCCGGTGGCAAGGAAGATCCACCCGTCTTCCAGCGGATCTACTGGGCCGTACTCGAGGGGTCGGTCGCTGCGGTGCTGGTGTTCGCCGGAGGGCTGGAGGCGCTGCAGACCGCTGCGATGACTACGGCGGTGCCGTTCACGTTCATCATCATCATGGTGTGCGTCGCGCTGTATCGCGAACTCAAGTCCGTCGAGCGATGAACGGTTCGAGCCGTTCGAGCCGTGCGAGCGGCGTGGCTGCCCCCGAAGGCCCAATGCGTTGACCCTCCCCGGAGCGGGCCGCATGATGGCCGGCGGTGGATCCGATCACACAGGGGGCCCTCGGAGCGGCTGCGGCGCAGCTCCTGCTGCACAAGCGGCTCGGACGTCGGGCCTGGCTGTACGGCGCGCTCGGGGGGATGGCCGCAGACCTCGACATCTTCATCCGCAGTGATGATGACCCGCTGGTCGCGTGGACCTATCACCGACACTTCACCCACAGCCTTGCGTTCGTCCCGGTCGGGGGGGTGCTCAGCGGGCTGCCGTTCATCATCCGCAAGCCCAAGGCCAAGCGCGCGCTCATCGTGGCCGCGACGACGGTCGGCTACGCGACGCACGCGCTGCTCGACGCGTTCACGTCCTACGGGACACAGCTGTGGCTGCCGCTGAGCAATGCCCGCGTCGCGTGGAACTGGATCGGCATCGTCGATCCAGCGTTCACGCTACCGCTGTGCGTGGCGGTCGCGGTCGCGGCGTGGAAGGACCGGCTGCGGCCGCTGTGGATCGTCGCCGCCTGGTGCTCGCTGTACATGGGGTGGGGCGGGCTTCAGCACGCGCGGGCGCGGGACCACGCGCAGCAGCTCGCCCTCGAGCGCGGACACGTCGTCGAGCGCATCGAGGCGTTCCCCGGTATCGCGACCAACGTGCTGTGGCGGACGCTGTATCGAGCGGACGGACGGATCCACGTGGACGCCGTGCACGTCCCGTGGTGGGGCGAGACGACCTCCCGAGAGGGAGGGTCGATCGAGGCGTTCGACGAGGCCGACCACGCAGATCTCGCCTCCGGCGATGCGCGGGTCGAAGAGGGGCTCGCAACCTTCGACTGGTTCGCCGACGGCTGGGTGGCCGAGCTGCCCGGCGAGGACGGTGTCTTGGGCGACCTCCGCTACGGACGGGCCTTGGCGGCACCCGACGCGATGTGGGGCGTTCGCGTGCGGCCCAACGCAGAGCATCCCTTCTCCGGGTTCAACGCACCGCCAGACCCGTCCGGGCTCGGGGAGCGCGTGGACGCTTGGTTCCAGGGCTTCTGACCCGGATCGGGGGTCTCGGTTGCTCAGCCCGCGGGCGGCCGAAGGGGTGCCGACGTGGGGTCGACGCCTCTGTCTTGCAGCCACTGGGCAACGCGTTCGCGCACCGCGACCAGGTCTGGCGCGTCGCCGTCGAGCTCGGCGAGGAGGGCCAGCGCATCCGCCACCGCGGCCTCGCGTTCGCCTGATGCGTCGCGAATCCGCAGCCGGGTCCAACGCACCGAAGCCTGCTGGAGCAGCGTCACGCCTTCGGCTTCGGCGAGCAGCGCGTCGGCGCGGTCGAGCGCAGCGCGGGCGTCGTCGAGTCGTTCGGACGAGAGCAGCAGGGAACTCTCTTCCTCCCACGTCATGGCGATGCGAGGGTCCTGCGGGTTCAAGTGCCGCTCTCTCATGGCTCGAGCCTTGCGGACCATCTCGATGGCGCGGTCGAACTCTCCTGCATCTTCGTGGAACCCCGCGACGGAGACGTACGCGGTCGAGAGGTCGCCGCCCTCGCTGAAGCGTCGTTTCGCGACGCGCAGCAGTTCGTTGGCGACGATCCTGCCCTCCTCCCAAGCCTGCCGAGCACCCAGGGCGCGCAGGAGGTTGCTGCGCGCCGCGATGGTGAACGGGAGGTCGTCGAATCCGCCCTCGCGGGCGATTGCCAAGCTGCGACGTGCGTGGCTCTCGCTCTCCTGTGGGCGGCCCTCCCAGAAGGAGAGCTCGGCGAGCCTCGCCTCGAGGTCGGCGGCGGACGGCGAGCTGTGGTCGTTCGACGCCTCGAGACTCGACTGCATCTGTTCGAAGGCACGTCGCGCACAGGGGAAGTCGTTGAGCACGACGCACAAACCGGCGATGTTTCCGCGCGGGGTCGAGAGGCCCGGCGCGTGCGGCCCGAGCAAGGATTCGCGGATGTCGCGGGCGCGTTCGAAGTCCGCCCGCGCCCGGTCGAGGGAACCCATATGGGCGAAGACGGCACCCCGCAGATTGTGAAGAGACGCGATCTCGAGGGTGGAGACCTCGGTGTGCTGCGCGAGCTCGAAGGCTTCGTTGAGCAGCTGCAGGGCTTCCTCCGTCTCCCCGAGGTCGTCCAGCCAGCTGCCTCGTACGACGAGGAACTTCGCTCGAAGGTCGCCCGGAGCTTCGGCCTCCAGGAGCGCGAGTTCTGCCGCTTCGAGCATCAGCTCGGTGGCGTCGCGCGCCGAGGGCTCGCGCAGGATCTGGAGGTCGATGCGCGTGAGCCAGGCCAGAAACGACAGTCGCCGAGAGCCCGAGCGTGCCGCCTGCCGTTGGGCCTCCTTGATGTCCACGAGCGCCGCGTCCAGCTTCCCCTGGTATCGACGCTTGGCGGAGCGCCACACGAGCACTTCCGTCGCCAGGCGGTGTGCGTCCAAGGAGAGCGCTCGATCCAGCGCGTCGCTCCCGACTCGGTCGGCATCTTCTGGCTTCCCCAGTTCGTACAGCGCGCGGGCTCTCGCAAAGGTTGCATGCGCCGTCCTCAGCGCCTCGGTCTGCGGATCGAAGGTCCCGTCGGCATCGTCGATCGCCGCGCACTTCTTGGGCGAAGGGAGCGTCGATGAGAACGCGCTCGCCTTGGTCAGGTCCAGGTCGGGATCGCTCACGACGAGGTCCAAGGTCGTCTCGACGGCGTCTCGCTGCCGATCGAGGCATGCGCGGCGAGCTTGAGCGATCTCGGGGCGAACCCGAGGACCGGGGGCGCACTGGGAGGCGTTCGTCGCGATCCACGTCTGCACGAACTCATCGAGGTTCCGGTCGATGTTTTGCCAGACCATCTGCGCGTCGGGGTGGTCGATGGCGACCACGCGTTCGCGCATCGGGTCCAACGCGACACCGACGACATCGTCTCGCAGCGCATGGGCGGCCTCTTCACACGGCGACGCCTCCGATGGGGTGAGGACGATCGCCATGCCGACGGCCCCGGTGAGCCCGACGGCTCCGAGGATCGTGAAGGCCATCATCCGCCGCCGCAGCGACGCGTCGAAGGCGTCATCGAGGGCGGACATGGACTCGAAGCGGTCCGCGGCATCCAAGCTGAGCCCGCGATCGACGATCTTGACGAGCCAACCGGGCAGCTGTCGCTTGTTGGGACGCGATCTCCGACATCCGTTCGCGACGGCGTCGACGAGCTCTGCGAGCGTCGACCCCTCGAAGGGACGCTCTCCCCACAGGGCCTCGTGCAGCGCGACGCAAAAGCCGAACTGGTCGCTGGCCGGGCCCACCCCCTCGAGCCGAAACTGCTCCGGAGCCATGTACGCCGGCGTGCCCCGGATTCGGCTGACCTCGATCGATCGAGAGCCGCTGCCCGAGGCGTGGAAGTCGTCCGAGACCGTGGATGCGAGCGGGCGGGCGATGCCGAAGTCCATCACGAGCACGCGCCCGTCCTCGGCGACCATCACGTTGTCCGGCTTGAAGTCGCCGTGGACGATGTCGGCGGCATGGACTGCGGCCAGGCCCCTGGCGGCCTTGCGATACACCTCGACGACCTCTCGCCACGTGCGGTCGGGAAGGCTCTGCCAAGCCCGGAGCGAACGGCCGCGCACCAGCTCCATGGCCAGGAAGAGGCGGCCATCGTGCTCTCCGACGTCGTGCACCGTGACGACGTGTGGATGGTCGATGCGCGCGAGGGCCTGAGCTTCGGCGAGCAGGCTTCCAATGCCCCGATCCGTGCGATGCAGGAGCTTGAGCGCGACCTGGCGCTCGAGCTTTGCATCGAAGGCGGCGTACACGGTGCCCATCGCTCCGCGACCGAGCTCGCCGATGACGACGAAGCGGCCGATCGAGTCTCCGCGGCGAAGCTTGACCGTGTCTGCGGACGTCGAGGGCACCGAGATGCTCCCCTCGGTCGCAGCGACTGTTGGCTCGTCGAACACCGTTCGGTTCATGATCGGAGGAGCGGGCCCGATGGGCGACCACGGAGACGGCGTGCGAGCGCGAGCCCCGCGCACGCACGGCCGTATGTCGCGTCCACTCGCCGCTCGTGGCAGACTCCCGCGCAATCGTGGCTCTGAAGGTCTACAACACCCGCACCCGAAGCTTGGACGCGTTCGTCCCCCAGACCCCCAACGTCGTTCGCATCTACACATGTGGGTTGACGGTCTACTCGGCGATGCACATCGGCCACGCCCGCACGTACTGCTTCTGGGACGTGTTTCGACGGTATCTGGAGTACCGCGGGTACCACGTGCTGAGCATCATCAACTACACGGACATCGACGACCGCATCATGAGCAAGGTCGACGCGTCGCGTGGCTGGCTCGACGTGGCCGAGGAGGTCATCGCCTCGTTCCGTCGAGACTGCCGGTTGCTCAAGATCAAGGACTACGCCGCCTACACGCGCGCGACCGACTTCATCGAGGCTCAGGTCGACATGGTTCGGCAGCTGCTCGACAAGGGGCACGCCTACGAAGTCGACGGCGAGGTGCTCTACGACGTCGAGAGCTTCGAGCGGTACGGAGCCCTCTCGGGCAACACCCTGCAGGGGCAGCAGGCCGGCGCGAGCGGTCGGCTCGCCGAGGACATCGGGCGGAAGAAGAACTCTGCCGACTTCACCCTGTGGAAGCCGAGCTCCGAGGGGCAACCATCGTGGGCGACCGGGCAGGAGGGCTGGCCGGCGGGACGCCCCGGTTGGCACATCGAGTGTTCGGCGATGAGCTCCGCCATGCTCGGCAAGCACTTCGACGTTCACGGTGGTGCGATCGACAACCTCTTTCCGCACCACGAGAACGAGGTGGCGCAGTCCGAACCGCTGTGCGGGCACCCCTGGGTCGGCTACTGGATGCACCCCGAACACCTCGACCTGCGGGGCATCAAGATGAGCAAGTCGCTCGGCAACGTCATCGGCGTGCCGGGGTTGCTCGAACGCCACCGCTTCGACGAGATCCGCTGGTTCTTCGGGACCACGCACTACCGAACCAAGCTCGCGTTCTCCGATGACCTCGTCGAGGCGAGCTCGGAGGGCTTCAAGAAGATCACCCGCGCCGTGAAGATCCTCGAGACCCGGTTGGGCGAGGTCGAGCCCGACGCTCGGGCGATCCCGGTAGCAGCGCGCTATGCCAGCCTGCGCGCCGGCGATGACGCCGTGCCCCGGGAGCGCGAAACCTTCGTCTACGGGGCCTTCGGCACGGCGAGCGCGAAGTTCATCGACCGCTTCATCGAGGGGATGGATGACGACATCGGCTGCCCGCGCGCCACCGCGGCGATGTTCGACTACGTCGGCGAGCTGTTCTCGTCGGGCATCGAGCAGAGCACCGACTATCCGAGCCTGGCCGCCGCCTACCGCTGCCTGGTCCGCCACCTCTACGTGCTGGGGGTCGAGCATCCCAACGAGGCGCTCTATCCTCAACTCGCCGCGGACTGCTTCCCGGTCGCGGGCGGTGGAGAGGCCGCCGAGCCGTTCAAGGCGGTCATCGACCGCATGCTGCAGGCGCGCGCCGACGCTCGGAAGGCGAAGGACTTTGCCAAGTCCGACATGATCCGCGACGTGCTCCAGGCCGCGGGCGTGCAGATCGAGGACACGCCCAAGGGGGCACGCTGGCAGCTGGAGGACTGAGGTCGCGTTCGCCCGGAGCGCGCCGACCCGGCGTTCCACGCGCGAAGAATGCGTGAGTGGCGCCGGATCGAGACCCCGAAACGGGAACTTGCGCCTGCCGCAGGCCCGTGCGAAAAACCGGGTGCAAGTTCACTGACACGGGTGTCAGTGACACAGGTGTCACCCACCAGCGGGCGCCACCGCGCCGCACGGAAAAAGACTCATGAGCGACCTGAAGTTCCGCATTGGATTCGACCTCGGTTCCACCACGGTGAAAGCCGTCGTCATCGAGGATGCCACCGACCAGATCGTTTGGCAGGACTACCGCCGCCACGACAGCAAGCAGGCCGAGAAGGCCATGCACATGCTCGTGGACATCGAGAAGGACGCCGGTGTCACCTCCAAGAACGCCCGGCTGTTCATGACCGGATCCGGCGGTGCAAACGTCGGCCGATTCACCGGCGCCAAGTTCGTCCAGGAAGTCAACGCGGTCTCCCTCGCCGTCGAGAAGCTCCACCCCGAGGTCAACTCGGTGGTCGAGCTCGGCGGCCAGGACGCGAAGATCATCGTCTTCAAGGCGGACCCCGAGTCCGGTCGCAAGAAGAAGATCCCCTCGATGAACGACAAGTGCGCCGGCGGCACCGGAGCGGTCATCGACAAGATCAACGCCAAGCTCAAGCTCCCGCCCGACCAGCTGTGCAAGGCGGAGTACTTCGGCAAGAAGCTTCACCCCGTCGCGGGCAAGTGCGGCGTGTTCGCCGAGACCGACATCAACTCGCTGCAGAAGATGGGCGTCCCCGCCGATGAGCTGCTCGCGTCGCTGTTCGAGTCGATCATTCAGCAGAACCTCTCGGTGCTGACCCGCGGCAACACGCTCATGCCGCACGTCATGCTGCTGGGCGGCCCCAACACCTACATCAAGGGGATGAAGGACTGCTGGAAGGCCAACATTCCCCCGCTGTGGGCAGAGCGGGGCATCGAGCTCCCGCCGTGCGACGACCCGGCCGATCTCATCATCGTCCCCGACAACGCGCAGTACTACGCAGCGCTGGGTGCCGCGGAGTACGGCAAGTCCGAAGAGGACGACGTCGGCGTCTACAAGGGCCTCGACGGCCTCAAGTGGTACCTGGACGTGGGCCGCGTCGAGGAGAAGAGGAAGGCCGGCGGCTCCGGTCTTGCCAAGGATCAGGAGGAACTCGACGGCTTCATGGCGAAGTACACGCCCGAGAAGTTCATCCCCGCCAGCTTCGAGAAGGGCCAAGTCGTGCGCGCCTTCATGGGCATCGACGGCGGCTCGACCTCGTCCAAGGCCGTGCTGGTCGACGAAGAGGCCAACGTCATCTGCAAGGTCTATCAGCTCTCCAAGGGCAACCCGATCGAGGACACCAAGGACCTCTTCGAGGACCTTCAGGGCCAGGTCGAGAGCGCCGGCGCGACGCTCGAGGTGCTCGGCATCGGAACGACCGGCTACGCCAAGGACATCCTCCGGGACGTGCTCAAGGCCGACGCGGCGATCGTCGAGACCGTCGCGCACTGCGAGAGCGCGCTGCACTTCTACGACGACGTCGATGTGGTGTGCGACGTCGGTGGCCAGGACATCAAGATCATCATCTTGAAGAACGGCAAGGTCAAAGACTTCAAGCTGAACACGCAGTGTTCGGCGGGCAACGGCTACTTCCTGCAGGGAACGGCTCAGACCTTCGGCTATGACGTGCGTCAGTACGCCGACGTCGCCTTCAAGGCCGAGTCGATGCCGATGTTCGGATACGGCTGCGCGGTCTTCATGCAGTCGGACATCGTCGACTTCCAGCGTCAGGGCTGGAGCCCCGAGGAGATCATGGCCGGTCTAGCCAACGTGCTGCCCAAGAACATCTGGCTGTACGTCTCGCAGATCCCCAACCTCGCCAAGCTCGGCACCAAGTTCGTCCTCCAAGGCGGCACCCAGCACAACCTGGCCGCCGTGAAGTCGCAGGTCGACTTCATCCAGGAGCGCTTCACGTCCAAGGGCATGGAAGCCGACGTCATCGTGCACAAGCACTGTGGTGAGTCGGGCGCGATCGGGGCCGCCATCGAAGCGCGTCGCCTGCACGAGCGTGGGCACCGCACCGAGTGGATCGGGCTCGAGAAGGTCCCCGGCATCGAGTACCGGCAGAAGCGCGACGAAAGCACGCGCTGCTACTTCTGCAAGAACAAGTGCCTGCGCACGTTCATCGACGTCGACCTCGAGCTGAAGAACGAAGAGGCCGAAGAAAAGATGGCCTCGGGCCAGCTGATCCAGATCCGCAAGAAGACCGAGGAGACCCAGGTGGGCACCAAGCGTCTGATCATCGCGACCTGTGAAAAGGGCGAGGTCGAGGACGTCGAGTCGATGCGCAAGATCAAGGGCGGCCTCGATCAGATCAAGAAGGATTACCCGAACCTAGCCGCCATGGCGGCCAAGGACGTGTGGAAGGCCCAGAAGCCGAAGATGGTCGCGGACGACCCCGAGGAGGTCGAGCGCGGACTCGGGCTGCCCGAAGAGGTCGCCTTGCCGCCCTCGATGGCCAAGCACGCCGAAAAGGTCAGCGGGCTGCTCAAGCGTCTCAACCGCAGCGAGCGGGTCGCCAAACTGGTCGATCAGGCCGGAGGGAAGGGTCCCGCAAAGCTGATCGCGGAGCGTCGCGCGGCCGTCCAGGAGCGCGCCGAGAAGATTCGCAACCGAGGCAACCTGCGGATCGGTATTCCTCGGGTGCTCAACCAGTACTCGCAGAACCCGTTCTTCTCCGCGTACTTCGAGTCGCTGGGCATCAAGGCCCGCAACATCGTCTACTCCGACTACACCTCCGAGGAGATGTACAAGGAGGGGGCCAAGCGGGGCGCCATCGACCCGTGCTTCCCGTCCAAGGTGTGCCTGGCCCACATGCACAACCTGCTCGAGAAGAAGCACGCCAAGAAGAAGCTCGATCTCATCGTCTTCCCGCAGGTGGACTCCATGGACACGTGGCTCAGCTCCGCCAACGGCGCGCGTGCCTGTCCTACGGTGGTCGGCAGCGCGGACACGACGAAGGCGGCCTTCGTCAAAGAAGAAGACCTCTTCGTCAAGAACGGGATCGTGCACATCGTCCCGTTCGTGCACATGCGGGAGCCCAAGCTGTGCAAGCGCGAGATGCTCTCGTACTTCGGTGATGTCTTCGGGCTCTCCGAGGAAGAGAACGCGGCTGCCGTCGAGGAGGGCTACCGCGCCCAGGAGCGCTTCGTCGCGAGCCTGCGTGCAGAAGGTCGCAAGGTGCTCAAGCACCTCGAGGAGAACGACGGCCTCGGCATCGTCTTGCTCGCGCGCCCGTATCACAACGACCCGGGCATGAACCACGAGATCCCCGACGAGTTGCAGAAGCTCGGCTACCCGATCTTCACGATTCACTCGCTCCCGATCGACGACGACATCGTGGGCCCGCTGTTCGATGCGGACGTTGCGGCCGGCTTCATTCAGGACCCGTTCGACATCTACGACGTCTGGAAGAACTCCTACTCGGAGAACACGAACCAGAAGGTGTGGGCCGCGAAGTACACCGCGCGTCACCCGAACCTGGTCGCGCTCGAACTGTCGAGCTTCAAGTGTGGCCACGATGCGCCCATCTACACGGTCATCGAAGAGATCGTGGAGACCTCCGGCACGCCATACTTCTCCTTCAAGGACATCGACGAGAACAAGCCGACCGGGTCGATCAAGATTCGGACCGAGACGATCGGCTACTTCCTCAGCCGCTACCAAGAAGACCTGCAGCGGGAGAAGAACAAGCGCTCGCGCGTGGCCGACAAGATGGCCGAGTACCAGGCCGAGCTGCTGGCCAAGCTGGAGGCGGTCCACGCCGTCGCGAGCGAAGAGGAGCGGCAGCGTCCCGACCTGCTGCTCGAGAAGGCAGGTCTGATGCCTCGCAAGGTCGACAAGCACTACCAAGACATGCATCACGGGAAGCAGGTCAACGCGGCGCAGGCCGAGGTGCTCAACAAGACGGCGGGCGCGCATCGAGGTGCGGACGTTCGTCCCGAAGCCGAGGCGCCTCCTGCCGCGGCCCCTGCGGACAAGGCCGAGGACATCTAGCCAAACGGCGGTGAACGGCGCTGGCGCGGCGGCCGAGCCCAATGGGCTGGGCTCGCCGCGTTCTCTCGTTCGGTCAGGCGGTTTCCCTCGGGACGGCCGCCGCGTTACTCTGGGGCTCGCAGATCTGCGCGAAGCCTGTGGAACATGCGGCGACACAACGGCCCGAAGTGAAGTCGCTGACGTTCGTCACGATGCGCAAGGTGCTCGCCGAGAGCTTCGATGCGCCGAGGCTCGCGGCCGTGCGAGGCTCCCTGGATCGCCAGACGAGGCAGGTCCTCGACTCGGTCGAAATCGGCGAATGGGTGGCCGAAGACCACATGGCGCAGGTCATGGAAGCCATCTACCAAGAGGGGTTCGGCAGCAACGACGAGGAGTTCCTGCTCTTCGCGCGACATCTGGGGAGCGAGGGCGTGTCGCGATTCTTGCGGATCTTCCTCTCGCTCGCGTCGGCGCGATTCATCCTGCGGCGCGTCCCGGTCGTGTGGAACCACCTCAGACGGGGTGCAGGGATCGTCGTGGCTGATCAGGACGACCTCGGCGTGCGGATTCAGTACGCCGGATTCCCGTTCTTCGCGCGACCGGTCTACCGATTGCTCAGTCTGGGCAACTGTCAGGCGCTGGTCTCGGCGGCGACCGGAGAGGTTCCCCCTGGAACGGTGCTGTCATGGTCCGAGGACTCACTCGTTTTGCACTTCGACCTGCGCGTGGTCGCGTGACCCGATCCCCCCGCGAGTGCTGTTAGGATCAGCCTCCGATGGTGGTTCACGCCAGCAGCTCGGCCAGCCGCTCCAGAGAGCGGGTCGCAACCGCTGCATTTGCACCGGTGGATGGCCTGCTCGGTCAGGTGCTCGATGGTCGATACCGGCTCGACGGCGTGGTGGGGCACGGCGGAATGGGCACGGTCTACCGCGCCACGCACGTGACGATCGGAAAGACGCTGGCTGTGAAGGTCTTGGCGCAGGAGTTCGCCGGAGACGAGACGTTCCGAATCCGTTTCCTGCGCGAGGCGCAGGCCATCTCGCAGATCTCGCACCACAACGTCGTCGAGGTGAGTGATTTTGGGGTGACCCCCACGGGCTCGCTGTACCTCGTGATGGAGTTCCTCCAGGGCGAGTCGCTCTCGGACATGCTCGATCGAGAGGGCGGTCTGGGCTGGAGCCGGGCGAAGCCTCTCATCCTCCAGGTCTGCAGAGCGCTGCAGTCCGCCCACGACGAGGGCATCCTGCACCGCGACGTGAAGCCGGAGAACTGCATGCGGATCGAGCGTTCCGACAGCCCCAACTTCGTGAAGGTGTTGGATTTCGGCTTGGCGAAGATGCTCATGGCGGAGCCGGGCATCGAGGTCTCGCTGTCCGCGAAGGGGGGAGGGATCATGGGGACGCCGGAGTACATGTCGCCCGAGCGGATTCGTGGGGAGGACCTCGATGCGCGCAGCGACGTGTATGCGCTGGGCGTGCTCGCGTATGAGCTCTTGACCGGATGTGTTCCCTATTCGGGGGACCACTACACCAAGGTCCTCGACCAGCAGCTCAACGCCGAGCCCATCTCGCTGCGCAAGGTCTCGCCGAGCCTGGACATCCCGCGGGCGGTCGAGACCGTCGTGCTTCGGGCGATGGAGAAGCAACGAGACGCTCGTTTCGCGTCCGCCGGCGAGCTTGCCGACGCGCTCGAGCGCGCCGATGAGGCGACCCAGGCTCGCTCAGCCCATGGTGACTCGGGTGCGGACGCGCGTGAGAGGACCTACCGGGTCATCATCGTCGCTCTGGTGGCGCTGGTGCTCACGCTCTCGGCCATCCTCTTCGGACGCATGGCTTGAGACGTCAGCTCGGGCCGCCGAGAATGCGGAGCTCCGAGAACCCTCCGCAGGACGTGTTTTCGTGGCCACCGAGCTCCAGCAGCACCCGGGTCCCGATGACCCCGCCGGTGTCGACGACGAAGGGGCCGTCGGGTGTTCCGGGGAGCGCGACGGTCACCTCGAACACGGAGACGTCATCGCGAAAGACGCTGACGACGGCGGAATCGAACCCGTAGCCGGTGCTAAACGAGGGGTTGCTGTTGAGCGAGTTGTCCTGCACCCCGATCTCGCTGATGCAGAGCTCGTCCTCGACCGTCCACGTGTAGACGCTGGGCCCTCCGCCCCCCTCGGGCCCGGTGGAGAACCAGGAGGTCGCAAGGTTGCCATCGACCGAGAGCGATGGATCGAAGTCATCGAAGATGGTGCTCGCGTCGACGCTGCCCTGGCTGGTGATGGTGGCCGAAGCATCTGCGCATGGGTTCGCGGTGCCGGTGGTGGAGTCATCGCCGCCGGTGGTCGATCCCCGCGTGTCCTCGGAGGTTGAGGCATCCCCGACGTCGGACCCGGTGGTGGGTTCGGTGCTCGGGCCGGTGGTGGGGTCGGGTCCTTCGCTGGTGGATGCGTCCGGCGATGCGTCGGTGCTGCTCGAGCTCGAGGAGGACGTCGAGATCGCGTTGGCGGGTTCCGGAACGCACTGCCCGCGCGCGTTCACCCAGCCGGTGATGGAGAGGTTGCCGCGACAGTCGGTCGACATGTACACGCACCGCTCCGTATTGAGGTCGCACTGGCCCGTGAAGCCCTCGTAGAAGCAGACCTCGTTGGACAGGCAGCGGTACGGAGGCTCTTCCAGGCAACTCGAGAGCATCGAGAGCATCGAGAGCACGGGGAGCATCGCCCGTGCCATGTGCTTCGCTCGTCTCATCCTCACCGCCACTAGAAGCGCCCCCTGAAGCTTAGTCCGAACCCGTGGGGCGAGACCACCGCGCTGGCCTCGGTCTTGGGCTCGGCACCGCGTCGCGCGACGATGATGTAGCGAATGGCGCCACCGGCCACCAGCAGCCCGCCCGCGGCCAGCGTCCCGACACCGCCGTAGTAGACCGGGCGCGCGCCGTCCAGCTCGGTGAAGTACGCGTCCTCGGTCGGCGCGTTCGCAGAGTCGCTCGCCCGCGCCCGACCCACACCCATGACGACGCCCCCAGCGACCGCGAGGGCCGCGCCCACGCCGAGCAGGGTCGGCGCAATCCACTCTCCCTCGAGTGGCCGCGCGGGCCGTTCCTTCTCGGGTGTCGGGGCCGGAGGCGTTTCATCGACCACCGGGTCGTCCGGTGGCGTCTCCGACCCCGGTCGTGCATCGGGGTCCTCGCCCAGCTCGAGAGCCCGGGCTCTGCAGTTGAGCAGGTTGGCCCGGGCTTTCCCCGCGACGGCGCTGTTGGGCGCTTGCTCGAGGAACTCCTCGTACAGGCTCATGGCCGCGCGGTAGTGACCTCCGGATTCCTCCGCGAGCCCCCACGCGTACAGGAGCTTCGGATCCGGCTCGAGCGCATACGCGGCTTTGAGATGCGCAGACGCCTGGTCGTAGTCCTCGGCGTCGAAGGCCTCCGATGCTGCGTCGAAGTGCGCCGCCGCCGCCGGATTCTCGAGGCCTTCGCGCCGGGGCTCCGCGGCGGCCATCGCTGGCGACGCGAGCGACGCGACGAGCACAGCGGTGACGATGCGTAGGGGGAGGGCCCGCATACGGCGCCCGCACCATATCAGTGTTTCCTCAGACCGCTGGCTCATCGTTCGGGAAAGAGCTCGTCGAGGGCGTTTTTGGGCTTGGGCTTGGGATCTTCTATGGTTGTGTTGGGCACCTTGGGCTGTGGCGCCGGCTCGGGCTTGGCGGGCGCAGTGCCCCGGTTCTCGGCCTTGGATCTGCGCTTCTTGCTGGGACGTCTCGACTCCGCCGGGGTCGGGTCGGGCTCGACCGGCCGTGGTTCGGGGTCCGTCTTGGTCGTCTTGGGGCCCGGCGTCGCGGGCTCGGCCTGGTCCGAGGTCGGCGGTGGCGGATCGTCTTCGATGAGTCCTGGTGTCAGCGCGGGCCGTGCCGGTTCGGTCACGGCCGGCGGCGGGGTGGCGGCCGGGGTCGGTGCGGCCGGCGTCGGGACCGGCCGGGAATCGGCGTACCACAGCGCGCCGGCGAGGATCACCGCGCCCACGGCGACCGCACCGGCCACGATGGCGACGGCCGGGAGCGTGGAGGACGTGGGCGGAGGTCGGCGGGTGACCGTGGTGGTCATCGGCCCCGCGAAGGTCGGTGCGGGAGGCGTGGCGATCAGGCCCGCCGCGCTGAGTGGATGCCGCTGATGCAGGACCGGGGCTGAGGACTGCAGCTGACCAGAGATCGGCATCGGACCGGCGCCGTCGAGCATGGTGGCGTTGCCCAGGCCCGAGTCGGACGTGGTGGCCTGCAGGTCCCCCATCACGACCGTGTCGCGATGGATCGGGACGACGGTCCGCGTCTGCTCGCTGGTGAAGAACGAGGGGTCGTGACCCGGGTGAGGCTGGGGAGGGATGACGCTCCCGACCCAGCGCGCCAGATGGGGGAGCGTGCTGTGCAGACGTCGTCGCTCCGCGAACACCCGCAGGGCCTGGAACATCTCGTCCGCGGTGTCGAACCGGTCTTCGGGCTTCTGCGCCACCGCCTTCATCACGATGCCCTCGAGCTCGGGCGGATAGTCGTGCCGAATGGCGGAGGGGCGCGGACGCTCGCGGAAGAGGAGCTTGTGCATCACCGCCAGCTCGTTCTCTCCGCCGAACATGCGCTGCAGGGTGGTCATCTCGAAGAGCACGGTGCCGATCGCGAAGATGTCCGTCCGACGGTCGACCGGATCGGCGACGGCCTGCTCTGGCGACATGTAGGAGAGCTTGCCCTTGCGGGTGCCGGCTTGCGTGAAGCTGGTCAGGGCCAAGGCCTTCGCGACGCCGAAGTCGGTGATCTTGACCGTGCCGTCGCCGGCGATCATCACGTTGGACGGCGAGACGTCGCGGTGCACGATGCTCAGCCGCTGACCGTCTTCACCGCAGTATTCGTGGGCGTAGTGCAGGCCCGCGCACATGCCCATCGCGATCTGCAGCGCGTGCTCGAGCGGCACCGGGCGCGTGCCGTCCTTGAGCACCTTGAGCAGCATGTTGAGGTCCGGCCCGTGGACGTACTCCATGGCGAAGAAGCACTCGGCCTCGCTGACCCCCTCGCTGCCGAACACCTCGACGATGTTGGGATGCTTGAGCATCGAGGCGAGCTCCGCCTCGCGTGCGAACATCCGGGCAAACTGCTGGTCTTGCCCAAACTGCGGGAGGACCCGCTTGACCACCACGACCTCCCGCGAGCGGGCAGGGTCGGTCGGCTGGGCGAGGAACAGCTCGGCCATGCCGCCCTGCGCCAAGAACCGACGCAGGGTGTATCCCTGCAGCTGGTGGCCGGCTGCCACCGGCGTGTGCGCCCCCGCGGTCACGTAGACGCCATCGTAGCGTTTTGGGACGCAGGGGGGCGAGTTTCGGCCCCAAGGGCGGCCGCGGCGCTCGAAACGCCGTCATCCGGTGTCAGCCTGGAACGACCGAGAACAGCGAAAAGCCGGTCATGTCGCTGTACGTGTAGCAATCCTGGAGGCCCTCGACGGTGAGGACGATCGGGTCCGCCGGCTGGGTCGGGTCCAGCTTGTAGGCGTGCTCCGCGTTGCGCGGGATCGCCCAGACGAATCCGTCGAAGTCCACGGCGACGCCCCAGATGTGGTCATCACCGTCCTGCCCGGCGGGGAGCGTGACCACGGTGTCCAGGGTCTCGGTGTCGATGCCCAAGACGTTGCCGTGGGTGCCTCTGTACAGGGTGCCGTCGCCGTCGCCCATGCATCCTCCGGTGTGGACGTAGGCATCCGGGGCCACAGCTTGGGAGGAGGCCCAGCTCTCGTCGGAGGGGTCGAAGCGATGCGTGTCGCGGCCGCAGACCCAGACATAGCCATCGGAGGTCACGGTGATTCCGTAGCCTTCATGCGTGTCCTCGACGTCCCAGACGTCGACCGAGTCGTCGATCGCGTTGACGCGAACGAGCCGGCCGCCCTGCAGCTGCGAGAACCAGGCGTTGTCCTCTCCATCGACGGCGGCGCCGTAGAATCCGTGCGACTTGAGCGGAAGCTCGGGCATGGGGATCGTGTCCAGGATGACGCCCGTGGTTCCGTCGAGCTTGGCGATCTCTACCGAGCCTTCGACGCCCGAGTCGAGATAGGCGGTAAAGACGTCCACACCCTCGTACGCGCAGGTTACTTCGTTCAGCGTGCCGTTGGTCCAGGCCACCGGTCGGTTGTTGTTGTGCGGGATCTCGGTGTACCAGGCGACGCACTCCTCCTCGCCCCAGGGCAGCAGGTCATCGGGGCCGCTCGAGGTCTGAATGCCCGGCGTCCCGTTGCTCTCCACGCAATCGCCGGGGTTTGCGAAGACCTTGGTGATGCCGCCGGAGCGGTTGGCGACGACGACGTCTCCAAAGCGGTTGACCGAGGTTCGAGAGGGGTTCCCGTTGCCGTCGGGACGGGTGACGTAGCGGCCGAGCTCTTGCCCGGTGGTGGTGTCGATCTTCGAGATGGTGCCCTGCGAGCTGTTGGCGATCCAAATGTACGAGAACTCGACGACCTTGCTGCCCGTGGGGGCACAGGTCTCGGAGCCGCCGGTCGTCGTGTCCTCGCCGCCCTCGCTCGAGGTGTCCGCATCGCCGGTGGTGCTGCCGGCGGTGCTCTCGCCCTGGCTCGCAGAGGATGCGGCGGTCGAGCCGGAGTCGGTGTCCGGGGTGCCGGTCCCGCTGTTGCTGTCCGAGGCGGTCGGCGCGTCCGAGTCGCCCGCGGTTTCGCCTTGGCCGCTACTTCCGGTCTTCGGGCCGATCGTCTCGATGCCTCCGCTCCCAGATGCCGAGTCCGACTCCGCCCCGCCGGAGGCGTCGCACGCGCCCAGAGCGAGGGCGGAAAGCGTGCAGATCCAGAGGGTCGAGAATTTCATGTGCCAAGGCTAACACGAAATTCATCAATTGTACGTGGATCCTCGCGGCCGAAGTTGGGTCTTTCCCCTCGCTTGGCTACTGCCGCGCCGCGCGGCGCAGCCGGCTCGCGATGAGCATCGCCACCTCGAGCGCTTGCTCGTAGTTGAGCCGTGGATCGACCCGACTGCGGTAGTCGCGGTGTAGGTCGGCCTCGTCCAGCCCGGTGGACCCGCCGATGCACTCGGTGACGTTTTCGCCCGTCATCTCCAGGTGGACGCCCCCCAGCGTCGTTCCGACGCGTCGATGAAGGTCGAAGCTCATCTCGAGCTCGTGCACGATGTTGTCGAAGCGCCGGGTCTTGATACCCGTGCCGGTCGTCTCGGTGTTGCCGTGCATCGGGTCCGAGCACCACAAGACCGAGGCTCCCGAGCGCGCGACCGCTTCGAGCAGGGGCGGTAGCGACTGCTCGACCCCGGCCGCGCCCATCCGGTGGATCAGCGTGATCCGCCCCGGCCGGTTCTCGGGGTTGATCCGCGCGAGCAAGGCGAGCAACCAGGCTTCGTCCATCCCCGGTCCGACCTTCACGCCGATGGGGTTCTCGATGCCTCGGCAGTACTCGACGTGCGCACCGCCGAGCTCGGCGGTGCGCATGCCGATCCACGGGAAGTGCGTGCTGAGGTTGTACCAACCCTCCCGCCGGGGCACGCGGCGCGTCTGCGCCGACTCGTAGTCCAGCGAGAGGGCTTCATGACTCGTGAAGAACTCGACCTTCTCCAGCTGGTCGAAGCGGTTGCCGATGACGGCCTCCACGAAGGTGATCGAGTCGCGGATCGACTCGACGAGCGACCGGTACTCTTCGGCGCGGCTGCTGTTCTCCGAGAACGAGATGTTCCAGTTCTCCGGGTGCCGCAGATCCGCAAAGCCGTGCTCGGCGAGCGCCCGCACGAAGTTCAGCGTCAGGGCAGCGCGCTCGTAGCCGCGCAGCAGCAGGTCGGGGTTGGGCGTGCGGTCGGCGAGCGTGAACGCCTGGCGATTGACGATGTCGCCGCGATAGCTCGGAAGCTCGATGTCGCCGCGCTTCTCGACGGAGGTCGAGCGGGGCTTGGCGTACTGCCCTGCGATGCGACCGACCCGGATGACGGGTTTGCGCGTCCCGTGGATCAAGATGACGCTCATCTGCAGGAGAATCTTGAGCTTCTCGGTGATCGACGCGGACCCACAGTCCTCGAAGGACTCGGCACAGTCTCCGCCCTGCAGCAGGAACGCCTCGCCCGACGCAGCCTTGGCCAGGCGGCACTTGAGGTCTTCGACCTCCCAGGACGTGACCAAGGGGGGCAAGGCCGCGATCTCACGCAGCACGGACTCGAGGTGTGCTTGGTCGGGGTAGGCCACCGTTTGGCTGGCGGACTTCTCCTTCCACGACTGTGGGGTCCATTTCTCTTGCATGCCGCTCGCTCGCTCGGACGATCGCGCCCTCGGGCGTCGAAACGAGCATACCGTGCAGCCGGGGAAATCACAGTGGCTCCCTGCGCGGCTGCGGCTGGCCGCTGCTGCGCCAGGTAGCCTACGTTGGACCATGACCAGCGTCCTCCACGAACTCGTCGAGTTGCTGCAGCTCGAGCGACTGGAGCAGAACCTCTTTCGCGGGCAGAGCCGCGACCCGGGGTGGGGGACGGTGTACGGCGGGCAGGTCTTGGGACAGGCGCTCTCGGCGGCCGCTCAGACCGTGCCCACCGAGCGCGTCGCCCACTCGCTGCACGGCTACTTCCTGCGCCGTGGCGACGTGAACGCCCCCATCGTCTACGACGTGGACTGCATTCGCGACGGCAAGAGCTTTACGACGCGCCGGGTCGTCGCGATCCAGCACGGCCGAGCGATCTTCAACATGTCGGCCTCGTTCCAGACGCAGGAGGATGGATTCGAGCACCAGGCGTCCATGCCCGAGGTCGCGGCACCCGAGACGCTCGAGTCCGAGCGGAAGCTGGCGCAGCGGATCGCCGACGAGATTCCCGAGCCGCTACGCAGTCGGGTCACGAGCGAGCGCCCGATCGAGGCGCGACCGGTCGACCCGATCAATCCGCTTGCGCCCAAGAAGGGTCCGCCGTCTCGTCGGGTCTGGTATCGGGCCGCCCAGCCACTCCCCGACGACGTTCACGTGCACCAATGCCTGTTGGCGTACGCGTCCGATTCGTACTTCTTGGGGACCGCGATGCTTCCCCACGGCGTGTCGGCCTTCAACCCATCGATCCAGGCGGCGAGCCTCGACCACTCCATGTGGTTCCACAGGTCGTTTCGCATCGACGACTGGCTGCTGTACGACATCGACAGCCCCTCGGCCAGCGGCGCTCGAGGGCTGTCGCGTGGTCAGTTCTTCGACCGGGCAGGGCGCTTGGTCGCATCGACGGCACAAGAGGGCCTCATGCGTCAGCACTGAGGAGGTGTGCGGCGATCGTCTCGGCGGTGCGGGCGGACGCGTCGGCGTCGCGGATTTCGATCCATGTCTGCGCCCAGCGAGCCTGCGGATCGACGATGAGCGCAGCGTCGATGTCGGAGACGCCGACGAAGTTCTTCGGGCAGGTGTCGACCCGCTCGGGGCGCTGCGGGTTCCACAGCGGGATCCCGTACTTGCGACAGATCCTGGGCCGGTGGTCGTAGAGGCGGCAGGCCCCGTCCTCGGAGAGCACGGGGCAGGGCGTCCGGGTCTGGGGCTGATAGGCGGCCGCGCGCTGCACGATGTCGTCTCGGACCTCCGGCGGCGCTGCGGCGAGCCCTTCGCGGAGCAGCGCCCCTTCGAGGTCGGAGACGCGAAACGTCTGGTGGCAGCAGTCGCTGCACCCTTTGGCGCACTGGATGTGCGCGCGGTAGCGTTCGACGACCGGCGCGACGTCGTCATCGATCACGCGCAAGAGGTGGCGCAGCCGCGCGGGGCCGTCTTCGCTCATCCTTCGATGTGCACGGAGGGTTCGAGTTGCCAGTTGGCTTCGTACTCTTCGGCCTCGACGGCGCGGACGATCTCCTCGGCGGCCTTGGGCATGTCATCCACCGGATGCGGCGCGCCCTGGTAGTAGAAATGCTCGGCCCCGTCCCGACCCACCTCGTACCAAGCGTCGAGGTCATCGACACACAGGATGTGCCCCTTCTTCCATCGGTCCAAGATGTTGGGCACCGTGATGTCGTCGTCGAAGGTCTCGCGGATGTTGCCGATCCGCCTGGCCTCCTCGCCCAGTTCGTCCAGACGATTCGCCACGACGTGCGGGAGGTCGCCCGACGCCGCGAGCGTCTCCATCTCGCCCACGGCACCCCAGTACTTGCCGTTGATGTAGACGTACGGAGGCACCATCTTCCCGGTCAGCTTCGCGAGCTGGCTCTTGGTCTGCAGCGGCTCCTTGTCCAGGTCCATGACGCGCATGAAGGTGTCGATCTCGGTGAAGATCGCTTCGATCTGCTCGACCTCTTCGCGCTCCGCGTCGGTGCAGTAGACGACCACGAGGCTGTCCTCGGGCTTGAGCCCGTCGTTGGCCTTGGCCTTGACCCGCTCCAGCGCCGCCGCGCGGCGGGTGTCGTAGTTGTCCTGCGCGGCGGGCTGCGTCTTGTCTTCGACGACGCCCATCCGACCCAGTGCTTCGGTGACGGCGACCGGCGCGTGTTCCAGCACGGTGTTCTTGAGCCGCTTGGAGGCGTCGAGGACCTCCGGTGGAAGCTTCTCTTCGGCCAGAGATTTCGCTTTGTCCAGGAGGCCCCGAAGACGCATCACGGGAGCGTAGCGCCGGTCTGGGCGACTTGGGTGTGAGAAAGCGCGACCCATCACCGGCGGCGACAACCCCTTGCCACCGCGCCCTGAGTGCTCCAATGTGCCGCCGATGGCGGCCGATGATCGAACGATGTTCGAGATCTATCGGGAGGGCGACTACAACCGCGCCTTCCACTACCTCTTCTACACGGACCTCGAGGAGCACGCGCGGGACGACAAGATCGCCAAGGCTGCCCAAGGGCAGACCGTCTACTCGGGATTTCTCGACGACGAGACCAAGGAAGAGGCCAGAGCGGTGCTCGATGGCATCGTCGACGAGCTCAACGAGATGGACGAGGACGAGGCCGCGATGGAGCCGGCCGAGATCGAGCGACGCCTCGCGCGCTTCTTGGTCGACAACCCCGTCGACGCCACCCGCCCCACTTGAGCCGCTCGCAGCCCGTCTCACGAGCGCGATGGGGCGGACACGCCCCGCAGGAAGAAGTCGAGCAGCTCGTCGGCCACGGACTCCGTCTTCGTGAAGGACGCGCCGTCGGGATCGTTGGGCCCGGCTGCCTTGGCATCGAGCATGCGCACCAGGGCACCGCGCAGCCCGCCGAGCGCCACGACCGAGACGACGTTGACGTCGCAGGGCCCGACCAGCCCGAGCCCCTGGCCGACGCGGATGGCGTCCCGCATCAGCTGCTGCACCGACCCGAAGAACACGTCCACCTTGGCCCGGCTCTCGTCGTCGAAACCGCGGCTGTCCCGCAGGATGATGCCGGCGATCGCGTCGTGCTCCAGCACGCTGGTGACCACCCGCCGGAAGTTGTCGCGTAGCTGATCGTGCGGCGGTGCCGCATCCGGTCCCAGCTCGATTCGGCGCACCTGCTTGCGGACGATGCCCAAGAACTCGGACACCAGCTCGCCGAACACGTCCTGCTTGCTGGAGAAGTACAGGTAGAAGGTTCCGCGGGCGATGCGGGCTGCGTCGATGATGTCGTGAACGGATGCGAGGTGGTAGCCCTTGGCCCGGAACACGGCCTTGGCGGCCTCGAGGATCGCCTCGCGACGCTCAGCGCGTCGGCGCTCGGCCCGGGCAGCCCGACCGTCGAGGGCCTCTGGGTCCTCTTCGCTCACGCCAGCCGTATACAGCATTTTTCGCAGAGTTGTGTTACCTGCGCTTCATGGCACTGTCCGTCGGCATTGTGGGCCTTCCAAACGTGGGGAAGTCGACGTTGTTCAACGCACTCTCGGACGCGGGCGCCGAGTCGGCGAACTACCCGTTCTGCACCATCGATCCCAACGTCGGGGTCGTCCCGGTGCCGGACACGCGCATGGATGAGATCGTCAAGCTCATCCAGCCCAAGTCCGTGGTGCCGACCGCGATCGAGTTCGTCGACATTGCGGGCCTGGTCAAGGGCGCGAGCAAGGGCGAGGGGTTGGGCAACCAGTTCCTCAGCCACATCCGCCAAGTGGATGCGATCTGCCACGTGGTGCGCTGCTTCGACGATGACAACGTCGTACACGTCGATGGCCGCGTGAACCCCAGCGCCGATATCGACGTGATCGACACGGAGTTGCTGCTGCGCGACATGCAGTCGGTCGAATCCCGGCGCGACAAGGCCGCCAAGGGCGCCAAGGGCAACGACGTCGCGGAGAAGAAGGCGCTCGAGGTCACGCAGAGGGTGCTGGATCAGATGGAGAACGGCGTCCCGGCGCGGGCCATGGAGCTCGACGCGGACGACTGGGTCGTGCTGGAGCCGCTCGCGCTGCTCACCGCGAAGCCGGTCTTCTACGCCTGCAACGTGGCCGAGGAGTACGCTGACAAGGGCTTCGAGGCACCGTACGTCGACAAGGTGATCGCGCTGGCGAAGGAGCAGGGGGCCGAGGTCGCGGTGATCTCCGCGGCCATCGAGTCCGAAATCGCCGCGCTCTCCGCCGACGAGCAGGCCGAGTTCCTCTCCGAGGCGGGCCTCGAAGAACCGGGCCTGCACCGCCTCATCCGCACTGCCTACCGCCTGCTCGACCTGTACACCTACTTCACGGCGGGCGAGAAGGAGGTCCGGGCCTGGACGATCACCCGCGGGACGCTCGCGCCTGGCGCGGCGGGCAAGATTCACTCCGACTTCGAGCGCGGCTTCATCCGCGCCGAGGTCATGAAGTACGCCGACCTCATCGAGCTGGGCTCCGAAGCTGCGGTCAAGGCCAAGGGCCTGCTGCGCTCCGAGGGCAAGGAGTACGAGGTGCAGGACGGCGACATCATGCACTTCCGGTTCAACGTCTGAGCCACCTGCTGGGGGCGGTGCGGGTCGGGGCGCCCGGAGGCCGACCTCAGGTGAGGTCGTCCAGGGCGGCGGAGATGTTGGCCAGCCCCTGCTCCAGCGTGCCGGGGTCGAGCCCGAAGCTCACGCGGATGTAGCCGGCGGCCTCGAACATCGAGCCGGGGACCACCTGGGTCTCGTAGCGGTCCCGGAGGTGCTCGGCGAAGGCGACGTCCGCCATGCGGTCGGGCAGCTTGACGAGGCTGGTGATGCCGAAGCTGGGCGGGACCCACGCGACTCGCGGTTCAGCCTCGACCCAGCGCTCCATCACCCGGCGTCCAGCCGCGGCGACTTGCTGGGCCTTCCGCTGCAGGCTCACGGCATTGCGCAGCACGCGGGCCCCGAGGTGCGTGGTGGCGACGGGCGGGTAGACGTGCAGGTAGTCCGAGGCTGCGCGAATGGCGCGGGCTGCGTCGGGGTCGGCCGAGACGATCCAACCGGCCCGGAGCGAGGAGTAGCCAAAGGCCTTGGTGGTGCTGCTCCAGCTGATGCAGTTGGGGGCAACCCGGCACGCCGGCTGGTACGGCGCCTGGGCGTCGATCGAGAAGTCGAAGTCGAGGTAGACCTCGTCGACGAGCACCATCGCGCCGACCCGCGCCGCCAGCTCCGCAATCTCCTTGAGGGCGGCGGCATCCATGGCCACGCCGCTGGGGTTGTGGAGGTTGGTGAGGAGGACGACCTTGGTCCGGGAGGTCAGAAGCTGCGCGAGGCGATCGGGCACGACGGCCCAGCCGTTGTCGAGCGTCCGCTCCAGCCGGCTGACCTGGGCGCCGAGAATCTCCGGTGCCCGGTGAAGCGGTTCGTAGGTCGGTCGTTCGACGACCACGTGGTCGCCCCCGCGGATGAGCGCGATCAAGGCGTGGGTGATCGCAAGGCTGGCACCGTGGGTCGTCGTGACCAGGTCGGGGTCGACGTCGTATCGCTCGGCGACGACTTGGGTCAGCGTACCCAACGAGTCCCACGCGACGTCCCGGCGAGTCATCGCATCCGGCCAGCCGAGCTCGGCGGCGTCGGACGGTGCGTGGGGCGGGTCGGGATCGGGGAAGGGCGAGGAGAGCGCGGTGTCGGCCATCCCGCTCGCCGTGAGGTTGTACCGCGCACCTTCAGGCACTGCCTTGGCCCATGCCATGTACTCGAAGGGACGCAGGGGGGCCTTCACGGTGACCGGCATCGTTTCAGAAGTCCCCACCCACCGCAACCCGATGCGGGGTGAGCCGCTCCGTCACTCGAGACTGCGCCAGCGCGTCATTCGGGGGTTTGGGGTCCGTTTGAGGACGCGCGCGAGCTTGACCAGCTGATCGAGCACTGCATCGTGGTCAATCGCCGGCTCGATCTGCGGTTTGCCGCGCTCGTCCCAGCTCAAGGTTGCGGTGAAGCGCTGCGTTCCGGGCAGGAACACGTCCACCGCGTAGCGGGCCTCGTTGGGAGCCTCGTTCGGAGCTGGATCGTCTTCGGAGGTTCGGGTGAAGACGAAGCGAGCGCCCTGCTTGGGATGAAGGTCGTGACTCGAGGACATGACGAGCGCGGCGGCCGGACTCGGACCGCCGCGCGGAGTCTACCTCACTGGCAGGAGCCTTCTTGGCCTTCGTCGAAACAGCAGCAGTCGAGCGACTTCGCCTCGCAGGTGCCGAAGTCGGTCTGAATCTCGGCTTGGGGCCCGGTGCAGAAGTTCTCGCAGTCGACCTCGGTCAGCTTGCCGAACAGGCACGACAGCAGGACGGTCTCGCTGCTGCAGGCGTCCTCGGCATCGGTGCAGTCCGTGCCCGGCCCGGAGCCGCAGAAGTTGGTGGAGACGCCGTCGTCGTTGACGTAGCAGCCGTAGGAGAAGTCGTCGTTCTGGAACTCGCAGTCGGCGTCGAGGTCGGAGAGGACCCACTCACCGTTGACACACTGGTATTGCTCGCTGCCCTCGGTCGACTGAGGGCCACCGGTGTTGGTGCACGCGAACTCGAGATCGATCTCGTCGGTGCATGGCGGCAGCTCGGCCTGGCTGGTGTCGCTGCTGCTGCCCGAGTCGGCCACGGTGTCGGTCCCGCCGGTGTCGTCGGTCTCGATCCCGGTGTCGGTGCCCTCGGTTTCGCTCGAAGCCACCGTGGGGTCGGTCGGGTCGGTGTCCGTGCCGCCGACGGGGTTGCAGCAGGTGAGGTCGTCGGGGTCATCCGAACACCACTCGGTCCCGTTGATGCAGATACAGTCCCCGTTGGCGTTGGTGCTGGTGTTCGGGTCGGTACCGCAGTCGCCGGTGCCCGGCTTGGGGGCTTCGCGTTCGCACTCGAAGTCGTTGGGGTCGCTGCTCTCGAAGACGTAGCCATCGTCGCACTCGCACATGCCCGTGTTCGCGTTGAACTCGGAGTGGCACAGCGGATCGGGATCGACCGAGGCGCTGCACTCGGTGCAGTCGACTTCACCGACGGTGAGCAAGCAGCCGGCGGCTCCGAGAGCGCCAGCGGTCAGAGCAAGCAGGATGGTGCGAAAGGAGCGAATCGAGGTCATGAATATTTGAGTCCTTGTGCGGTGGGACGAGTGGCGGGGTCCGTGGGTTCAAAACGGCGCGCCAGCGGCCACCATGCCACGGCTCTGGGGGACCCGAGCGTGCCAGAGGTCACCGAAATCGACAAAAGGCGGCCCCGATTCGGAGCCGCCCATCGTTCCTTCGTGAGGAATTGAAGCTTTCAGCCGCAGAACGCGGGCCGCGCGGAATTCACTCCACGGTCCAGGTGTGGCCGGAGCGAAGAAGGGCGTCGATGTCGCCCTCGCCGTTTCGCCGCACGGCCTCGGCGACCTGCTCGACCACGCCCTCGTCGTAGGCGGGACCGGGGTCGCGAAACAGGACCCCGAAGGCCATCGGATAGTCGGGTGCGGCGAGGCCGGCGAGCGTGAAGGCCATGCTCCGGTTCGTCTCGTCGAACACGGTGACGTCCGCCTCGGTGACGCCGTTCTCGCCGACGGTGACGACCTCGACACCCGTCGCGCGGATCACCAGACCCTTGGCCTTGTCTGCGCCGAACAGCAGCGGCTTGCCATGCTCGACCCAGCACTGCATGTCGTCGGCGATGTCGCGACCGGTCACGTGGGTCCAGGTGCCGTCGTTGAACACCGGGCAGTTCTGAAGGATCTCGATGAAGGAGGTCCCCTTGTGCGCGTGCGCCTCCTTGAACAGCTCGGTGAGCGGCTTGATCATGGTGTCGATGCCGCGGCTGACGAAGCGGGCGTTGGCTCCGAGCGCGAACATCAGCGGGTTGACCGGTGCGTCGATGCTGCCCATCGGGGAGCTGGGCGACTTGAGCCCCACCAGCGACGTCGGGGAGTACTGCCCCTTGGTCAGGCCGTAGATCCGGTTGTTGAACATCATTACCTTGACGTTCACGTTGCGGCGAAGCACGTGAAGCAGGTGGTTGCCGCCGATGCTCAGGCCGTCGCCGTCTCCGGTGATCAGCCAGACGTCGAGCTCGGGGTTGACCAGCTTGACGCCGGTGGCGAAGGCGGGCGCACGACCGTGGATCGTGTGAAACCCGTAGGTGTCCATGTAGTACGGGAACCGACTGCTGCAGCCGATGCCGGAGATGAACACCGACTTCTCGCGCGTCACGCCCAGCTCGGGCAGCGTGCGCTGAATCGCGGCCAGGATGGCGTAGTCGCCACAGCCGGGGCACCAGCGGACCTCTTGGTCCGAGGTGAAGTCCTTCTTGGTGAGCTTCTTGGTGGCGGGAGGATCGAGGGGTGCCATCAGTTGGACTCCTTGGCTTCGAGGGCGTCATCGATTGCGCGCAGCACTTCTGCGACGCGGAACGGTTTGCCTGCCACCTTGGGCAGCGGCACGGCGGGGATCAGGTACTCGGAGCGAAGCACGTTCACCAGCTGGCCGTAGTTGAGCTCGGGCACGATGACCTTGTCGAAGGTCGCCAGCAGATCGCCGAGGTTCCTGGGCATCGGCCACATGTAGCGAAGGTGGACGTGGCTGACGTCCTTGCCCGCCAGTCGGGCGCGCCGAACGGCTTCGTTGACCGCGCCGTAGGTCGAGCCCCAGCTGACCATCGCCAGCGTGCTGCCAGCGCTGCCAAGCTCCACCTCTTGCTCGGGGATGTCGTTGGCGATGCCGCGAATCTTGTTCGCGCGGACCTGCGTCATCTTGTGGTGGTTGTCCGGGTCGTAGGAGATGTGGCCGGACTCGAAGTTCTTCTCCAGACCGCCGACGCGGTGCTCGAGGCCGGGGGTGCCGGGCACGGGCCACACGCGCGCGAGGGTCTCGGGGTCCCGAAGATAGGGGTGGAACCCTTCGGTGTCGGCGTGATGCTTGACCGTGATCTTGGGTAGGTCCTCGAAGCGGGGCAGCGCCCATGGCTCCGCGCCGTTGGCGATGTAGCCGTCCGAGAGGAGAATGACCGGGGTCATGTACTTGGTCGCGATTCGCACCGCCTCGATGGCCATGGCGAAGCAGTCGCCGGGCGACTTGGGCGCGAGCACGCACAGCGGCGCGTCGGAGTTGCGGCCGTACAGCGCCTGGAACAGGTCCGCCTGCTCGGTCTTGGTCGGCATGCCGGTGGACGGACCGGCCCGCTGCACGTCGAGAATCACCAGCGGCAGCTCGATCATGACCGCCAGGCCGATGGCCTCGCCCTTGAGCGCCATGCCGGGTCCCGAGGTGGAGGTGACGCCAATCGCCCCTGCCCAAGAGGCCCCGATTGCGGAGCAGACCGCCGCGATCTCGTCCTCTGCCTGGAAGGTGGTCACGCCGAAGTGCTTCAGCGGCGCCAGCCCGTGCAGCACCGACGAGGCGGGGGTGATCGGGTACGAGCCGAACATCACCTGCGTCCCCGAGAGCTTGGCCGCGGCGGCGATGCCCCATGCCAGCGCGGTGTTGCCCTCGATGTTGCGATATGTCCCCGCGGGCAGCTTGGCCTTGGGGACCTTGTAGAGCTCGATGCCCGTGGGCAGCTCGGCGGTCTCACCGTAGGCGTGGCCTGCATCGAGCGCGGCGATGTTGGCTTCGACCAGCTCGGGCTTCTTGGCGAACTTCTTCCTGAGCCAGCCCGTCGTGACCGCGCGGTCGCGATCGAACAACCAGTACAGCAGTCCCAGCGTCCACACGTTCTTGGTGCGAAGCGCCGACTTGGATCCGATTCCGGTGTGCTCCACCGCGGCGGCGGCCAAGCGCGAGATGTCGATGCTCAGCACGCGGAAGGGCTCGAGCGAGCCGTCGTCGAGCGGGTTGGTCGCGTACCCGGCCTTCTTGAGGTTGGCCTTGGTGAACGCGCCGCTGTTGATGATGATGAAGGCGCCGTGCGGAACGTCGGCGAGGTTCACCTTCAACGCGGCGGGGTTCATCGCGACCAGCACGTCGGGGTCGTCGCCGGGCGTGAGGATCTCGTTGGAGGAGAAGTGCAGCTGGAACCCCGAGACGCCAAAGAGCGTGCCCGCTGGCGCGCGAATCTCCGCCGGAAAGTCCGGGAAGGTGGCCAGGTCGTTGCCGGCCACGGCGGTGGTCTGGGTGAACTGCGTGCCCGCGAGCTGCATGCCGTCGCCGGAGTCGCCCGCGAAGCGGATGACGACGGACTCGAGCGTTTTGCGCGTCACGTCCTGGGAAACCGGAGTGTCCATGTCGATGCGTTTCCTCGGTCTTCTTCGGCCCGTCGCCGCTGGAATGAACCTCAAATCCCCACGAAGTAGGGGAAAAGGCCTGGCGACGAGTCGAGGCAGTATGGACGCAACCTGACGCTGTGTCACCCGGATGCAGCTCACGGAAAACGCGCAGCTGCGACATGCATGAGCGCGCTCACCCGGCGGCGGTGACGGCATGGCGGCGGGAGGTTGCTGCTCGGTCTACCGTGCGCCCATGTCCGAGATCGACGCCCTCATCGACCGTGGCCTCGCCGCCGTCGAGGACGAAAACATCGAGGCGGCGAAAGCCGCGCTACAAGAGGCGACCGCCGCGGTGGGCGAAGACCATGCGCGGGTGCTGCATCTTCGTGGCTTGCTGGCCTGGGCCCAAGAGGACCTCGAGGACGCGACGACCACGTTGCTCAAGGCCGCCGATCTCGACGCAGGGCGTCCAGAGATTCACTTCGACTGCGCGGAGTGCCTGTTCTCCATGGAGGAGATCGAAGAGGCCGAAGAGCAGGTCCGCAAGGTCCTCGCGCTCCCCAATGTCCCCGGTGAACAGGCCGATGACGCGCGACTTCTGCTCGCCCAGCTGCGACTGACGGCCGACGACCCCACCGGGGCTCTCGAGGCGCTCGGCACGATCGACGACAGCCGCAAGTCGCACCCCGCGTACCTTGGTGCGTTGGGAGCGGCGCTGCTCGCCGACGAGCAATTCGAGACCGCGGTCTCGACGTTGCGAGACGCGCTTACGCACGACGCGGACGACTCCGACCTGCACTACCAGCTCGGAATTGCCCTGCAAGCCGTGGGGGATCCCCAGGGGGCGCGGGACGCGATGGTGCGCGTGCTGGAGCTCGACGAGAAGGACTGGGCAGATCTCGGCGACGAGGCGCCCGAGGCTCCGGACTTTGCGGAGACGCAAGAGCTGCGGTCGAGGCTGGAGGAGGTCCTCGAAGGCTTGCCCGACCCCGTGCTCAAGCTGGTCGCGGCGGCGCCCATCACCGTTCAGGCCCGAGCGAGCGCCGAGCAAGTAGCCACCGGCGTCGACCCTCGAGGGACGGTCGTCTTCGTCGGCACGCCCAAGAACGACGAAGACGAGGCCGAGCTCGAAGGAATCGTGATCATGCGCGACCTGGTGCTCACGCAGGTCGACGACGACGACGACATCGAGGAAGAGCTCTTCTACAGCCTGCTCGAGCAGATTCAGTACTTCTTCCAGCGCGACGACATCATCGTGGCGCAGGCCTGAGACCCATGACCGACACCGCAGCGCTCATCTACGACTGGAATGAGAAGGACCGCCGGGGTCCTCTGCTCCGCAAGAAGCCGATCTTCGTCGACGAGACGATTCGGGACGGACTGCAGTCCCCCTCGGTTCGCGATCCCTCCATCGAACAGAAGATGGAGCTGCTGCGGTTGATGGACAGGCTCGGGATTCACGTCGTGAACCTGGGCCTGCCCGGCGCCGGGAAGCGCGCGCAAGACGACGTCGAGCGCCTCGCGCGGTGCATCGTCGAGGAGAAGCTGCGCATCCGGCCCAACTGTGCCGCGCGCACGATGGAGGCCGACATCGCGCCGATCGTCGAGATCTCCCAGCGGGTAGGGCTTCCGATCGAAGTCACCGCGTTCATCGGCTCCAGCCCGATTCGCGGCTACGCGGAGGACTGGAACGTGGACCGCCTCGTGAAGCTGTCCGCTGACGCGATCGCGTTCACCGTCCGAAACGACCTCCCGGCTTCGTTCGTCACCGAGGACACCACGCGCAGCCATCCGAGCACGCTCGACCGGCTGTTCCGGGCCGCGATCGGGGCGGGCGCGTCTCGGCTGGTGCTGTGCGACACCTGCGGCCACGCCACGCCCGACGGCGTCGTGAACCTGCTGGGCTTCACCAAGGGCCTGCTGCGCGCGATGGATGTCGAGGCGTCGGTCGAGCTCGATTGGCACGGCCACAACGATCGCGGGCACGCGCTCCCGCTGGCGCTCTTCGCCCTCGAGCACGGCGTCGACCGGGTCCACGGCTGTGGCCTGGGGATCGGTGAGCGGGTCGGCAACACGTCGATGGACCTGCTGCTGCTCAACCTCTACCTGCTGGGGCAACTCGATGCGCAGGAGCACGACCTGTCGTGCCTGGTCGAGTACGTCAACAAGGTCAGCGAGTACACCGAAGTCCCGATTCACCCGGCGTACCCGCTCAGCGGTCGAGATGCGTTTCGGACCGCGACGGGGGTGCATGCCGCGGCGGTGATCAAGGCCGAGAAGAAGGGCGAGCTCGACCTCGCGGACCGCGTCTACTCCTCGGTCCCCGCGCGCGTGTTCGGGCGGCAGCAGGAGATCGAGATCGGGCACTACAGCGGCAAGTCCAACGTCGTGCACTGGCTGAAGACCCACGGGTTCGAGCCCAGCGATGGTTTGGTCGACAAGGTGTTCTCCTTCGCCAAGAAGGGCGACCACACGCTGAGCCGCGAAGAGATCGAGGCCGTCATCAACAGCTGATGGTTCGCGTCCCCCAAGACGTTCACCCCCAACTGCGCGAGGCGTGGGCGAAGGCCCCGAAGCTGCCCTACCACGCGCTGTCGCGCTTGCCGGTCATGCGTCGAGCCTCGGCAGCGTTGGGGGCGAGCGCACCGGTGGACGGCGTGGCGGTCGACACGGTGGCGTCCGGTGGCGCCACGCTGCGCGTCTATCGGGCCGCGGGCGGACTGCAGGACGCCGGGGTACTCTGGATGCACGGCGGCGGCTTCCTGCTCGGGACGCCCGCCCAGGACGATGCGCGGTGCTCCCGATGGGCGCGGGAGGTGGGCATCACGGTCGTGTCGGTGCGCTACCGCTTCGCCCCCGAGCATCCCTTCCCCGCGGCTGTCGACGACTGCCTGGCGGCGTGGCGAGGATGTGGTGCGCTCGGGCTCGAGCGGGTCGTCGTCGGTGGGGTGAGCGCCGGAGGCGGGCTGGCGGCCTCGCTTTGTCAGCGGCTCCGAGACGAGGGCGGGCCGATGCCGGTCGCGCAGCTTCTGCTGTGGCCGATGCTCGATGACCGCACGGCCGCCGACGAATCGATCGACCCCACCCAGCACGTCGTGTGGAACAACCGCAGCAACGCGGCGGCGTGGGGTGCCTACCTGGGATGTCTTCCTGGGACATCGGACGTCCCCGTGCACGCGGTGCCGGCTCGGTCGCTCGGACCTGTCCGGACTCCCGCCGGCGTGGATCGGCGTGGGCTCGCTCGATCTCTTTGCCGCGGAGGTTCGCAGCTACGCGCGGCGTCTGGCCCAGGCCGACGTGGCCGTCGCCTTCGATGAAGTGCTCGGGGCGTTTCACGACTTCAGCACGCTCGCGCCCCAGGCCGAGGTGTCGACGAGCCACGAGGCGCGGGTGTTGGCGTTCTTGCAGCGCTCGCTCAAGGCGTGAGCAGGAGGCGGTGCAAGGAACGCAGCGCGCCGCGGTCGAGCCTCTTCTTCCCGTACCTGCGCTGCAGGTACTCGCCGATGAGCGTGCAGTAGAGCAGGTCGGCACGGCGCTTGGCCTCGGCCCTGGGAATTCCCGCGTCGACCAACAGGTCGGCGACGAATCTCAGTCGTCGCTCGTCCACCCGTCGGGCGACGCGCGCGGCGTGGGTGTCCTGGCCGGCCCACGCCCGGACAGACGTCTCGAACGCGTCGGAGGATGAAGGCGTGCCGAAGGTGCGTTCGAACAGGGCCCACAACCGGTCGGCCGGGTCCTGGGTCTGGGCTCGTACCGACTCGATGATCTCGAGGGTGCCGCGGCGCTCCCAAGCATCGACGACCGCCGCGAGCAGGGCCGCGCGATTCGTGAAGTGCCAGTAGAAGCTGCCCTTGGAGACCCCGAGCTCCTTGGCCATGGGTTCGACGCGGACGGCATCGACCCCGCCCTGGGCCAGGCGTGCGGCGGCTGCCTCGATCCAGTCTCGAGCGGAGAGTCGGGCCACGCTGGACAGTACGCCACCGTATGGTATGACCGCAAGGCATGGAACATACGCTGCCGTATGGTCCGTTGGGAGAACTCGACGTGCTCACCATCGCCGCTGCCGCCATCTTGTTTCTGCTCGCCATCCTGCACTCCGTCCTGGGCGAGCTTGCGCTCCTGCGGCCGCTGTTTGCCGAGTCCTGGAGGGTGGCCGTTCCGCGCGCTGCAGCCGAGACGATCCTCCGCTTCGCGTGGCACTTGACCTCGATCGCATGGGTCGGCCTGGGCGCCGCGCTGCTCGGGCTTCCCTTGGTGCACGCGGCCGCGCTGGTGTGTGCGGCGAGCGGCGCTGCGGTGTTCTTCACGCTGCGCGGCCACCTCGCGTGGCCTCTGTTCCTGGGCGCAGCCGCCTGTCTGTGGGCGTCGGTGGGGGCGATCCCCTCACTGGTCTTGTACGCGACCTCGCTTGGCGGCGCGGGACTGGCCCTGGCGATCGCGGGGCTTCACGCGTACTGGGGTCTCGGGGGCCGGTGGGGCTTTGCAGCCGCGGTGCCGACCGGGACCGATGGCCACCCGGCGTTCCTCCCCGGAGCGCTCGCGTGTTTCGCCGTCAGTGCGGCCTGCGCAACGCTCGCGGGTCTGCTGGGCTGGGCCGCGTTGGGCACACCGCCCGCGTTGGTGAACGTCTCGATCTGGATCGCCCTGGGCGTGTGCGTGGTGCGGGCGATCGGCGACGGTCGGCAGGTGGGCTTCTCCAAAGCCGACCACGGCACCGCGTTCGCGCGGGCCGACGATGCGCTCTACAGCCCGCTGGTCGTGGCCCTCGCCGCGGGGTGTGGCTGCGCGCTGCTCCTGGCCTGAGCCTCGACGCGCCCCTGGGTCGAGAGTACGCTGTGGGCATGGGTTATCGAGTGGGTGGTGTCCATCGGGCGATCGCGCTGGCGCTGGGGGTGACTCCGCTGTGCGTCGCTGGATGCACGGATCGTGTGATCGCCGAGGATGGCAATGGCACGGGAATCGAGGCGGGGTCGACGTCGGGGGTCCCGGTGGGGTCGTCGAGCGGTGTCGCAACCAACCCGACCACGGACACGACGGGATCGGGCTCGACCGGCGCCGACGAGAGCACCGGGGCTCCCTTCATGCCGCGCGTGTGCCTCGCCGACGGCTACCCGCAGGTCGACCTCTGCTACGGCGAGGCGGACGACGTGCAGAACTGCGCGTGCGACTACGACTGTCGGAATCGGGCGATCGACGTCGCGTACGAGCGCTACGGCAGCGGCTTCGGCTGTGGCTTCTACGTCGATGGTTTCGCGTGCACGGAGCTATGGCAGGGGCAGTGCTGCTACACCATCAACGTGTTCGAGGACGCCTGCGGCAAGGGCCGTCCACTGATGGTCGAGGGGCGGTCGCAGGTGGCGTCCCTGGTGCCTGGGTGCGCGTGGACCGACGCGGCCGTGCTTGCCGAAGGGGCGCCCGAGCCCACGCTGGGCTCGCATGACCGCGCCCCAGTGGCTGCGCATTGGCAACGTGCCGCCCTCGACGAGCATGCATCCGTCGCCTCGTTCGCCCGCTTCGTCCTCGAACTCATCGGGGTCGGCGCTCCCGCGTCGCTGCTCGCCGAAGCCGCGGCCGCGATGCACGACGAGATCCAGCACGCCCAGCTCGCCTTTGCGCTGGCCCAGCGCTTCGGCGCCCAGCCGCAGCAGCCCGGCGTCCTGGCGCCGCCGCCCTCACGGCCGGCCACGCTCGAGCAGGTCCTCGTTGCCACGATCGTCGAGGGCTGCGTCGCGGAGACCCTGGCGGCTGCCGAGGCGGAACTCGCCGCGGCGCGTGCCACCGATCTGGCGGTGGTTTCGGCGCTTCGCCGGATCGCGGACGACGAAGCTCGCCACGCCGGGCTCGCCTGGCGGTTCGTGCAGTGGGCGCTCGCGCAGGCGCCTCATCTGCGCGACGCGGCTGCGCGCGCCTTCGCCGACGCGGAAGCCTTGGTCGTCGGTCCTGCGCATGCCGAGCTGCCCGGGCTGGAGGGTTACGGGCTCCTGTCCGGCGCGGACATCGAGACCCTGCGTGCGCGTACGCTGCAGCGCACCGTGAGACCCTATGCGGCCGTGCTGCTTGTGCGCGCAGAGGCGTCGCGCGTCACCACAGCACTTTGAGCAGCTTCTTGCACTCCGCAGCGAGGGCGTCGAAGAGCTCGGCGTCGACCCAGCGGCCCGGGATGCGGGGGCGTTGGCCCGCGACGTCGGATGGGGCGTGGCGCAGGGCGACCTGGAGGGGGAACACGTCGCGGCGCGACCAGCCCTGCTCGCGGATGGAGGGGGTGTCGAGGACCAACCACTGTCGGGGTTCGTCACCCCAAGTGAGCAGCTGGGGCAGGAACTGCGCGTGGTCGCGTCGACGGCCCTTGGGAACGCCGGGCCAGAGCACCAAGCCGGGGCGGGCCATGCCCTCGCGGAGTCGGAACATCGCGGGCAGGACCAGGGTGTCCGCCGGCAACACGTCGGTGACGTCCGCGAGCGAGGTCGGCCGTTCGAGGACGGCGCCGGTGTCCTTGGTGATCCAGAAGCTGGCCGCATCGGAGATGACGGCGTCGACCGACAGGGCGCAGAGGGGGGCTCCGCTGATCTTGCTGCGGACCTGGGTGAAGTCCGGCTTCTTGGGTTTGTCGTCGTCGGCCGCGGAGGCGTCGTCCTCGACCAGCGCCCGGTCGCGCAGTCGCAGCGGCTCCCAGGGCAGGCTCTGCGCGTCCTCGATCCACAGGCGGCCCAGCTGGTCGTCGGACTGCGGGCCGGCCAGCACCAGGCGGCCTTCAGAGGCGGTGACCATGCAGCTGGCGGGACGTCGAAGCCGTAGGGTCTGGGCGGGCGGGCGCTCGTCGGCGTCCTCGCCCTTGCGGGGGATGGCGAACCGGTCGAGCACGCCGCCGGTCCGAAGCGCGTACACCCAGTCACCGTCGGCATCGAGCGCGAAGGGCGTGCGCGCGGCGTTCTCGGCGACGAAGCGCTCCTCGACGACGCGCAGGGCCCGGCTCGTCCAGGCGACGCCCCCGTCACGGGCGCCGAGCAGGCACCGGCCGGTCTCCGAGACGTGCACGGCGACGATGCCTTCGTGCTCTTGCTCCACCGCGCTGGTGTGCTTGAACTTGAGCTTCATGTAGCCCGAGGCGTGGTCGGGATCGATCACCCACACGTGCGGGCTGCCATCGGCGAACACGGCGCGCCCATCGGCGCTCGCGGCCAGTGCATGGACGTCGCGCTCGCTGGCCTTGCGGCGATGGACCTCCTCTTGCTTCTGGGTGTCCCAGAGCACCTCACCCACCGAGCCGACGCCGCAGAGCAGGCGAGGGCGGACCAGGCAGACGTGGTCGACGACGCCGCCGAGCTTCGTGCCCACCTTGGTGGCGACCCCCGAGAACAAGCTGCCCCGGTGAAGGTGCGCGCCGCCAAACCACAGCACGCCGTCCTCCGCGTCTTCGAACGCGGTGGGGCGAGGCACGTTGAGCTCGATGGTCTTCTCGAGCGCCAACGAGCCGAGGTTGACCACCCAGGCTTCGTACGGGAGGCACACGACCACGCGCTTGCCATCGTGGCTCCGGCGGAGGGACAGCGGGCGATCGTCGAGGTCGAGGACCTCGGCTGCACTCTTGGCGGCCACCGTTCGGTGGCCAGACCCCTTGGTCACGACGCGGCGGGCCATGGTGTCCGGACGATAGCACCACCTCCGCGGGTGGTGCGGTCGGAACGGTGTTTCGGCACCTTGTCCGGCCCTGTCCCACTCTGGTATACCCTCGGTCTTTCGCCGACGACTCCGCGTCGTGGAGCCGCTCGGTCTGACAAGCGAAGGGTGCAAGATGTCCGACACGGTCCGTTGCGGTTTGATCCAGTGCAGTAATCCCATCAACGACGAAAGCGTCCCGGTGGCCGACATTCAAAAGGCAATGTTGGACAAGCACATCCCCTTCATCGAAGACGCGGCGAAGAAGGGCGTGCAGATCCTCTGCCTGCAGGAAATCTTCAACGGACCCTACTTCTGCCCCGGTCAAGACAAGCGCTGGTACGACGCTGCCGAGCCCATCCCCGGCCCGACGACCTCGCTCATGCAGGAGTACGCCAAGAAGCACGAGATGGTCATCATCGTGCCGCTGTACGAAGAGGCGATGCGCGGCGTCTACTACAACAGCGCGGCCGTGATCGACGCCGACGGCACATACCTCGGCAAGTATCGCAAGCAGCACATCCCGCAGACCTCGGGCTTCTGGGAGAAGTTCTTCTTCAAGCCCGGTGACGGTGGCTACCCGGTGTTCAAGACGCGCTACGCGACCATCGGCGTCTACATCTGCTACGACCGCCACTTCCCCGAGGGCGCACGCTGCCTGGGCCTCAACGGCGCCGAGATCGTCTTCAATCCCAGCGCGACGGTTGCTGGACTGAGCCAGTACTTGTGGAAGATCGAGCAGCCGGCCCACGCGGTGGCCAACGGCTACTACGTGGGTGCAATCAATCGCGTCGGTACCGAAGCCCCGTGGAACATCGGCAGGTTCTACGGCACGAGCTACTTCGTGAACCCGCGCGGCGAGTTCATCGCCGAGGGCTCCGAGGACGACGACGAGCTCATCGTCGCCGACCTCGATCTCTCGATGATCGATGAGGTTCGCAAGACCTGGCAGTTCTACCGAGACCGTCGCCCCGATGCGTACGACGAGTTGGTGGATGGAAAGTAGGAGCGACACATGACGAGCACGAAGATCATTGCGGGCGGGACCGTCGTCACGGCCGAGGGCGAATCTCGGGCGGACGTGCTGATCGAAGGCGAGCAGATCGTCGCGATCGGCGTGGACCTGGCAGCCGACGGCGCCGAAGTCATCGACGCCTCCGGAGCGTATGTGATGCCCGGCGGCATCGATCCGCACACGCACATGGAGCTGCCGTTCATGGGCACCGTGGCGTCGGAGGACTTCTTCACCGGCACCTCCGCCGCGGCCGCCGGTGGCACGACGATGATCATCGACTTCGTCATCCCGGCGCCCCAGCAGCGCTTGATGGAGGCGTACAAGCAGTGGCGCGAATGGGCGGCCAAGTCGGCCGGCGACTACTCGTTCCACGTCGCCGTGACCTGGTGGGATCAGAGCGTGCACGACGACATGGGCACGCTGACCACCGAGCACGGGGTCAACAGCTTCAAGCACTTCATGGCCTACAAGGGCGCCATCATGTGCGACGACGAAGTGTTGGTGAACAGCTTCTCACGGGCCCGCGACCTTGGCGCCTTGGCGACGGTGCACGCCGAGAACGGTGATCTGGTCTACCGGCTCCAGCAGGAGATCTTCGACAAGGGCATCACTGGCCCCGAAGGACATCCCCTGTCTCGGCCTCCCGAGGTGGAGGGCGAGGCTGCCAACCGGGCGATTCGCATCGCCGAGGTGTTGGGCACCCCGCTGTACCTCGTGCACACCTCGTGCATCGACGCGCTCGAGGCGGTCACGCGCGCGCGGCTCGAGGGCCAGCGCGTGTTTGCCGAGGTGCTCGCGCAGCACCTGGTCATCGACGAGTCGCACTACCGAAACCCGAGCTGGGAACACGCGGCCCACTACGTGATGAGCCCGCCGTTTCGCAGCAAGGAGCACCAGGACGCCCTGTGGCGGGGCCTGCAGGGCGGCATGCTGCAGACGACGGCGACCGACCACTGCTGCTTCTGCACCCCGCAGAAAGCCGCGGGCAAGGACGACTTCCGGAAGATCCCCAACGGCACCGGTGGGGTGGAGGACCGGATGAGCGTGCTGTGGCATCACGGCGTGCGTACGGGCAGGATCACGCCCAGCGAGTTCGTCGCCGTCACGAGCACGAACACCGCCAAGATCTTCAACATCCATCCGCGCAAGGGCTCCCTGCAGCCCGGAGCCGACGCAGACGTGGTGATCTGGGACCCCGAGCACACCCGCACGCTGTCCAAGGAGACCTCGCACCAAAACGTCGACTTCAACATCTACGAGGGCATGGAGGTCACCGGGGCTGCTTCGATCACGCTCAGCCGCGGCAGCGTGGTCTGGAAGGACGGAGAGCTTCGGACCGTCAAGGGCGCCGGTCGGCACATCGATCGTCCGTGTTTCCCGGACTACTGGGCTGGCCAGTCCAAGCGCAACGCCCGGGCTGAGCCGACATCGGTCGACCGCGGCTAGCATGTCGAAGCGTCCCGACACCGCCGGCAAGGCCCTGATCTACGGGGTCGACGACGTCCCGCCACTGGGCGAGACGGCCGTGTTGGGCCTGCAGCACTACCTGACGATGTTCGGGTCGACCGTCGCGATCCCGCTGATGATGGCGGGCCCCCTGGGCATCGCCGATGATCCTCAGAAGCTCGGGTGGTTGATCGGGACGATGTTCTTCGTCTCGGGCATTGCGACGCTCCTGCAGACCACGATCGGCAACCGGTTGCCCATCGTGCAGGGCGGCACGTTCAGCTTCCTCACCCCTGCCATCGCCATCTGCGGCATGGCGTCGCTGAAGACGGCGGGCTTCGAAGTGCGGATGCAGCACATCCAAGGCGCGGTAATCGTCGGCGGGCTGGTGCAGATGGGGATCGGCTACTCGGGGCTGATCGGTCGGCTGCTGCGCTTCGTCGGTCCGGTGACCATCGCGCCCACGATTGCGCTCATCGGGTTGGCGCTGTTTCCCTTTGGAGCGCCGACCGCGGGCAAGCACTGGGGCATTGGCGGCCTGACCATCCTGCTCGTGGTCCTCTTCTCGCAGATCCTGCGCAAGAAGCATCGCGTGTTCGAGCTGTTTCCGATCCTGCTGGGCATGGGCGGCGCGTGGCTCACCGCGATCGTGCTGACCGAGGCAGGGGTGTTCGAGCCTGGACATCCGGCCTACACCTCCTGGGACAAGGTGGCGCAAGCCGACTGGTTCCGCGTCCCGCTGCCGTTTCAATGGGGTTTGCCGGTGTTCAGCGCGGCGGCGATCGTCGGCATGATGGCCGGCGTGGCTGCATCGATCGTCGAGTCCGTCGGGGACTACTACGCCTGCGCACGCCTTGCCGGGGCGCCCATTCCCACGCCGAAGCTCGTCAGTCGCGGCATCGGGACCGAAGGCCTGGGCGGGCTCATCGCCGGCATCATCGGATCGGGGAACGGCACCACAAGCTACTCCGAGAACATCGGCGCGATCGGCCTCACCCGCGTCGGCTCGCGGCGCGTCGTGCAGGCCGGCGCGGTGATCATGCTGCTGCTGGGCACCACGGCCAAGTTCGGGGCGCTGTTCACCACGGTGCCCGAACCGGTCGTCGGCGGCATGTACTGTACGCTGTTCGGCATGATCGTCGCGATCGGGCTGTCCAACCTGCAGTTCGTGGACATGAACGCCCCGCGAAACCTCTTCATCATTGGGTTCGCGTTCTTCATGGGTCTGAGCCTGCCCGCCTACATCGGCACCAACCCGATCGTCTTCGAGGGCGCGCACTGGGCCGTGCAAGGGCTGGCCGACATCATCAACACCCTCGGGTCCACCGGGATGGCGGTTGGAGCCATGATCGCCGTGGTGCTCGACAACATCGTGCCCGGCACCGACGACGAGCGGGGCCTCACCCACTGGGGAGGCGACGGCGCCTCTGCAGTTCCCATCCCTTCCGCGGCACCGTCCGCCTGACGTTCTTTCCGATACCGTCCAACCCAGAGACTCCCGATGACCGACACCAGCTTTTCCCCCCGTAGCTACGAGTTCAAACCCTACGTCGATTGCAAGAACTGGATCGGCGGCGAGTGGTCCGATGCGGCCAGCGGAAAGACGCATCCGGTCATGAATCCGCGTCACGAGAAAGAGCTGGGCAAGGTTGCCTGGTCCGACAAGGCCGACGTGGAGCGAGCCGTGGCGGCAGCGACGGCGGCGTTCTCGGGCTGGAAGAACACGCCGCTCAAGGAGCGGGCCCAAGTCCTGTACCGGGTCAAGGAACTCATGACCGAGCGCCTCGACGAGCTGGCATGGCTGCTCAGCCACGAGAACGGCAAGACGCTGGCGCAGGCGAAGGGTGACGTGCTCAAGGGCATCGAGTGCGTCGAGTTCGGGTGCTCGATTCCCAACCTCGGCCAGGGGGAGCAGCTCGATGTCAGCCGCGGGATCAACTGCTCGGTCACGCACGAGCCCGTGGGCGTGTGCGCGGGCGTCGTGCCGTTCAACTTCCCGACGATGGTGCCGCTGTGGATGCTGCCGCAGGCGCTCGTCGCCGGGAACACGTTCGTCCTCAAGCCCTCGGAGCAGGTGCCCTACAGCGCCATGCGATTGGCCGAGATCTTCAAGGAAGCGGGGCTTCCCGACGGCGTGTTCAACATCGTCAACGGCGGTAAGGAGACCGTCGAGGCGCTTTGCGACAGCCCTGGCATCGAGGCTCTGGCCTTCGTGGGCAGCACCAAGGTCGCCCGCATCGTCTACGCCCGCGCGGCCCAAGCTGGCAAGAAGGTCGTGTGCCTCGGGGGCGCCAAGAACCATCTGGTGGTCGTACCCGACGCAGAGCTGCAGCTCACCGCCGACACCGTCGTGGCGTCGGCCTACGGCTGCTCGGGGCAGCGCTGCATGGCCGCGTCGGTGATGATCGCCGTCGGTGACGTGCAGCCGATCATCGACAGCATCGTCGAGACCACGTCGAACATGAAGCTCGGCGTGGACATGGGATCGATCATCAACCCGCAGAGCGTCGAGCGGATTACCAACTACATCAACGAGGCCGAGAAGCGCGGCGCAAAGGTGCTCGTCGACGGCCGCGGCCAGAGCGTCGCGGGACAGCCGGGCAACTGGGTGGGTCCCACGATCCTCGACGAGGTCTCGCCGGACATGCCGGCGGGATGTGAGGAGATCTTCGGCCCCGTCCTGTCGATCATCCGCGCCAAGACCCTCGACGAAGCGATTCGGATCGAGAACGACAACGTCTACGGCAACGCTGCGGCGATCTTCACCACCAATGGCGGCGTCGCCCGGTACGCGGTCGAGCGCTTCAGCGCAGGGATGTGCGGCGTCAACATCGGCGTGCCCGTGCCTCGCGAGCCCTTCGCGTTCGGCGGCTGGAACGACTCCAAGCTCGGGACTGGGGACCTCACCGGCTATGATGGCTACCGCTTCTGGACGCGTCCTCGCAAGGTCACCACCCGCTGGGAAATGGCCAAGGACTCCACCTGGATGAGCTGAACCATGAACAGCGAAGAGATGATCCGGCTGTGCAAAGAGCACACGATGTATTCGTGGGCAGCGACCGACGCGGTCGCCCCGCTTCCCGTCGAGCGCGCCGAAGGCGTGTACATGTACACACCCGAGGGCGAGAAGATTCTCGACTTCAACAGCCAGCTGATGTGCGTGAACGTCGGTCACGGCCACCCGAAGATTCGCGAAGCGATCAAGGCGCAGGTCGACAAGTTGACCTACGTCTATCCAGGGACGGCGACCGAAGTGCGCGCGCGGCTCGGTCAGCTCCTGGCGGAGATCACGCCCGGAAACCTCAACACCTTCTTCTTCACGCTCGGCGGCGCCGAAGCCAACGAGAACGCGATCAAGGCGGCGAAGCTCTACACCGGACGGCACAAGATCCTCAGCCGGTATCGCAGCTACCACGGGGCGACCAACGCGTGCATGCAGCTGACCGGTGATCCGCGGCGCTGGGCCAACGAGCCCGGTATGCCCGGCGTCATCCGGGTGATGGACCCGCGGCCCTACGACTACTCCTTCGGCGAGACCGACGAGGAGAAGACGCGCAACAACCTCCAGTACCTCGAGGAGGTCATCATGTACGAGGGCCCGCAGAACATCGCCGCGATGTTCATCGAGCCCGTCACCGGCACCAACGGGATCATGCCGCCTCCGGCAGGCTACCTTCAGGGGCTGCGCGAGCTGCTCACCAAGCACGGCATCTTGCTGGTGTGCGACGAGGTGATGGCCGGGTTCGGCCGGACCGGGAAGATGTTCTCGTTCGAACACGGCGGCATCGTCCCGGACATCGTCACGATGGCGAAGGGGCTGACCAGCTCGTACGTCCCGCTCGGGGCGATGGCGGTCAGCGATCCGATCGCCGAGCACTTTCGCACCAACACCTTTTGGGGCGGACTGACGTACAACGCGCACGCCGTCGGCATGGCCACCGCCATCGCCGCGATCGAGGTCTTGCGCGAGGAGAACCTGCTCGAGAACGCCGTCAACATGGGCGAGATCATGCGCGCCGAGATGGATCGCCTGGTCGCAAAGCACCCCTCGGCCCGCGAAGGCCGTCAGTTGGGCCTCTTCGGCATCATGGACGTGCAGAAGAACAGCAAGGGCGAGCTCCTCGCGCCCTACAACGGCACGCACCCCGCGATGACGAAGCTGGCCAAACACTTCCGCGACAGCGGGATGTTCACGTTCGTGCGGTGGAGCAGCTTCATGTGCAACCCGCCGCTGTGCATCAACGAAGAGCAGCTGCGCGAGGGCTTCGCGATCATCGACGCAGGCCTGGACATCACCGACGAAGTCTTCGAAGGCTGAGCATGACCAAACCCGCCGAAATCAAGCAGGACCGCTCGGAGACCGTCTTCGAGGAGTTCAAACCGCCCTACAACCGAATGCAGGCCGAGGTCGAGGCCAACCGGTGCCTCTACTGCGAGGATGCGCCCTGCATCAAGGCCTGCCCGACGTCGATCGACATTCCGACCTTCATTCGCAAGATCGCTACGGGCAACGTCAAGGGGTCGGCCAAGACCATCTTCGAGTCCAACGTGCTGGGCATGAGCTGCGCGCGGGTGTGTCCGGTGGAGGTCTTGTGCGTCGGAGACTGCGTCTTCAACGAGATGGATCAGCCTCCGATCCAGATCGGCAAGCTGCAGCGCTACTCGACCGATGCGGCGTACGAGCGCGGGTGGACCTACTTCGAGGCGGGCGAGGAGACGGGCAAGACGGTCGGCATCGTCGGCGCAGGTCCGGCCGCCTTGGCAGCGGCCCATGAGCTGCGTCGTCTGGGGCACGGCGTCACGCTGTACGAGAAGCGCGAGGTCGTCGGAGGCCTCAACACCACCGGGATCGCGCCATACAAAATGAAGGCCGACGCGTCGGTCGACGAGGTCAACTGGATCCTCGCGATCGGTGGCATCGAGGTGAAGACGGGCTTCGAGGTCGGCAAGGACGCGACGCTCGAGGAGCTCGAGGCCCAACACGATGCGCTCGTGCTGGCCTTCGGGCTGGGACCCGACAGCTCGCTGAGGGCGGCGGGCGAGGAGATGGAGGGGGTCTATGGCGCGGTCGACTTCATCGAGCAGTTCAAGGTCGGCCGGGTCGATCTCGCCGCGGTGAAGACCGCAGTCGTCGTGGGCGGTGGCAACACGGCCCTGGACGCAGTGCGGGAGCTTCGGGGGCTCGGTGTCGAGTCGGTCACCCTGGCCTACCGTGGACGGGAGGCCGGCATGAGTGGCTATGCCCACGAGTGGAGAGCGGGCAAGGTCGAGGGCGTGCGGGCGGCATTCGGCACCCAGCCCATCGGGTTCGAGGGCACGGGGTCGGTCTCCGGCGTGAAGTGCATTCGACTCGATGAGACCAAGCGGCCCATCGAGGGCAGTGAACACGTCCTCGAGGCGGACTTGGTCTTGTTGGCCATCGGCCAGGGCAAGCTCGGCGAGCTCGGGGCATCGCTGCCCGGCGTCGTCGTCGAGAAGGGGTGCGTGCAGGTCGACGCGGTCGGGGCGACCGGGCGTCCGGGCGTGTTCGCAGCCGGAGATGCCGCAAACGGCGGCACAGAGGTGGTCTACGCCGCCGCCGAGGGCAAGAAGGCCGCCCTCGCCATCGATGCTTACTTCAAGGGTCAAGCCTGAAGGGAACTGAAGACATGCCGAACTTGCAGTCCAACACCGCTGGCATCATCTCTCCGAACCCGTTCTGGCTCGCGTCGGCTCCGCCGGCGAACTCGGGCGACCAGATCAAGCGCGCCTTCGACCACGGGTGGGGTGGGGCGGTCTGGAAGACCCTGGGGCAGCCCATTCAGAACGTCTCGAGTCGCTTTGGGGGCCTCCACTACAAGGGCACCAAGGCGATCGGGTTCAACAACATCGAGCTGATCACCGACCGCACGCTCGACGTGAACTTCCGCGAGATCGCCGAGGTCAAGAAGAGCCACCCCGAGCACGCCATCATCGTGAGTCTGATGGTCGAGACCAAGCAGGAGTGGCAAGACATCATCAAGCGCTCGATCGATGCCGGCGCGGATGGACTCGAACTCAACTTTGGCTGTCCGCACGGCATGTGCGAGCGGGGCATGGGCTCCGCCGTCGGTCAAGAACCGGCGGTGAACGAAGAGATCACGTCGTGGGCGATGGAGTACTCCACGGTCCCGGTGCTGGTGAAGCTGACGCCCAACGTGGGCGACATCGTGCCGCACGGCCTTGCGGCCCAGGCCGGCGGCGCCAGTGGTGTGTCGCTCATCAACACCATCAAGAGCATCATCGGCGTCGACATCGACCGCATGGTGCTCAACCCTCGGGTGGGGGAGCTGTCCAGCAACGGGGGATACTGCGGTGCGGCCGTCAAGCCGATCGCGCTGCACATGTGCGCCTCCTTGGCCCGAGAGCCCAGCTTCAACATCCCGATCAGCGGCATCGGGGGCGTCGCCAGCTGGCGAGATGCGGTGGAGTTCATCCTGCTCGGGGCAAGCTCCGTCCAGGTCTGCACCGAGGTCATGCTCCGTGGCTACCGCGTCGTCGAAGACATGATCGAGGGTCTCGAGAACTACATGGACGAGCATGGGTTCGAGACCCTGGAGCAGATGACGGGCAAGGCCATCCCCAGCTTCTCCAACTGGGGCAACCTCGATCTCAACTACGAGACCATCGCCAAGATCGACGCCGACAAGTGCATCGGTTGCTATGACTGCGTCGTCGCCTGTCAGGACGGTGCGCACCAGTGCATCTTTCCGGCGCAGGACGGCAAGAAGCGCGTTCCGGTCATCGACGAGAGCGAGTGCGTGGGCTGCAACCTCTGCGAGATCGTCTGCCCGGTGCCGGGCTGCATCACGATGGAAGAGGTCGACAACGGCTTCGCGCCCGCGACGTGGAACGAGCACGTCAACGAAGGCAAGCCGCTGCGTCCCAAGAAGGGCGCGCACTAGCAGCCCGAATCCGATGAATCGCCCACAACGGCGCCCCCGCAGCGAGGGGCCCCTCCAAAGGCCCCTCCAAAGGTTGGAGCACCGGTGGGCTTACAGCGTCGAGCAGACGCCGACCTCGTCGAGGCCTGCGGGCGCCGCTCCATCCTTGAACCATGGACTACAGGTGGGCGAGCCGGCGGGGCACTCGGGGGCGGCCAGGTCGCAGAGGGTCGAGCAGCACTGCGCCCCCACGCACGAGCCGACAACGTCCCCGGCGACGCACAGGAGGCCCGGATCACACTCGTTTGCTGCGCCGCAGCCGTCGGCCTGGCCGCCCGAAGCACCCGACGCATCCGTTCGACAGCCGAAGGCGTCTCCCGCGACGTAGCAGGCTTCGCCGCGGGGGCAGTCCTGGACGAGCGGATCGCAGGCCACGAGGTCTCCTCCGGACGATGAACTCGAGCTCCCGTCTGTGGTGTCGTCTCCGGACGTATCCGTCGTGGAGCTCGAGCTGCTCGTGGTGGCCTGCCCGCTCGAACCGTTCGAGCTCGAACTCGTCGTATCCGGGGTCGTCGTCGAGGTCGACGGGTCATCCGAGGAGGTCGCCTGCGGCATGGTCGTGCTTCCGGTCTCCTCGACGCCGTCCGGAAGACCGTCGGGACGCTCATAGCAGCCCGCATCGATGGAGATGAAACCGAAGACCAAGAGAGCAGCAAGGCGGCCACGTATCATCGGGACATCGTGACCGCCCTGCGGCAGGGCCGCAACCTCGCGCTCTGGGACCGTCCGGCTGGTCGGAATGCGTCGAGGACCGCCGAGGTCCAGCGAGGACCGCCGAGGTCTCCAACCACGCAAGCGGTCGGGACCCCCTGCGGCGCGGCCTCAGATGTTGACGACGCGACCGGCCACGTCGAGCGCGGCCTCCTTGACGATCTCCGACAACGTCGGGTGCGCGTGTACGCTTCGCGCGAGATCTTCGGAGCTGGCGGAGAACTCGATCGCCACCGCGCCTTCGGCCGCCAGATCGCTGGCGTGGGCACCGAACACGTGGAAGCCCAGGATGCGGTCGGTCTCTGCGTGGGCGAGGATCTTGACCAAGCCGTCGGTCTCCCCCATCGCCTTGGCCCGGCCGTTCGCCATGAAGGGGAACTTGCCCTTCTTGTAGGGGACGCCCGCGTCCTTGAGCTCCTGCTCGGTCTTACCGACCGTCGCGATCTCTGGGTGCGTGTAGATGATGCCGGGGATGGCGTCGTAGTTCACGTGTCCGGGCTGGCCCGCCATGAGCTCGACGGCCGCGACGCCCTCGTGCTCGGCTTTGTGAGCGAGCATGGGCCCGGGGATGACGTCGCCCACGGCCCAGACGCCCTCGAGGTTGGTGCGGAAGTGGTCGTCCACCTGGATGACGCCCCGCTTGTCCATCTCGAGCCCGGCCTCCTTGGCGCCGAGGCCGTCGGTGTTGGCCCGTCGACCCGTGGCGACCAGGACGCGGTCGCCCTCGATGGTGTGGCTCTCGCCCTTGTCTTCGTAGGTGACCGTGACCTTGTCGCCCTCGACCGTGGTCCCCGTGACCTTCACGCCCATCTTGAACTCGATGCCCTGCTTCTTGAACGACTTCATCGCCTGCCGAGCGATATCGGCGTCGACCGTGGGCAAGAAGGTGGGCAGATACTCGAGCACGGTGACCTTGGCGCCCAGCCGCTTCCACACCGAGCCCAACTCCAGTCCAATGACCCCGGCGCCGATCACCACCAGGTGCTCGGGCACGGTTGGGTAGGAGAGCGCGGTGGTCGAGTTGCCCACGCGGTCGTAGTCGAGCTCGACGCCGGGAATCGTCGTCGGCTCGGATCCCGTCGCGATCAGGATGTTCTTGGCGGAGAGGGTCTGCGTGCCGCCGGCTTCGAGCTCGACGGTCACCGTGCCGTTGCCACCGAGCTTGCCCAGCCCGTGGAACGGCGTGATGCCGTTCTTCTTGAACAATCCGGCGACGCCCGAGGTGAGCTGGTCGACGATCTTGTCCTTGCGCGCCAACATGGCGTCCAGATCGAGCTTCACGTCGCCGAGCTTGATGCCGTGCTCATCGAGCGAGCCGTGTGCAGCTGCGTGAAAGCGCTCGCTGGACTCGAGCAGCGCCTTGGAGGGGATGCATCCCACCCTCAGGCAGGTGCCGCCGAGTTTGGCTTCCTTGTCGATGCAGGCCACGCTCATGCCGAGCTGAGCGGCGCGGATGGCCGCGACGTACCCGCCCGGCCCAGCACCGATGACGACCAGGTCGAATTCTTTGGAGTCGGTCATGACGGTCGCTTCTCTACACGCCCAAGAACAGGCGCTCGGGCTCTTCGAGCGCTTCTTTGATGGTGACCAGGAACCGGACGGCTTCTCGCCCATCGATCAGGCGGTGGTCGTAGCTGAGCGCCAGATACATGACCGGGCGGACTTCGATCTTGCCGTCGACGACAACGGCCCGCTCGACGATGTTGTGCAGACCCAAGATGCCGGTCTGCGGCGGGTTGAGGATCGGGGTGGAGAGCATCGACCCGTACACGCCGCCGTTGGAGATGGTGAACGTGCCCCCGGTGAGTTCATCGAGCGTGAGCTTGTTGTCCTTGGCGCGCTTGCCGTAGTCACCGATCGCCTTCTCGATTTCGGCGAACGAGAGGCGGTCGGCGTCGCGGATCACGGGGACCACGAGGCCCTTGCCGCCGCCGACGGCCACGCCGATGTCGTAGTAGTGCTTGTAGACGACCTCTTGGCCGTCGAGCTCGGCGTTGACCGGCGGGAAGTCCTTGAGCGCCTTGATCGCTGCCTTCACGAAGAAGGACATGAAGCCGAGTTTGACGCCGTGGTTGTCGACGAACTTCTGCTTCCACTTGTTTCGGACCGCGATGACGGCCGACATGTCGACTTCGTTGAACGTGGTGAGGATGGCCGCGGTCTGCTGCGACGCCACGAGTCGCTCTGCGACGCGTGCGCGCAGGGGCGTCATCTTCTTGCGGGTCTCGCGACCCTCGGGTGCCGGTCGGGAGACGCTCGGCGGTGCGGAGGGGGCTTTGGCGGCTGGGGCCTTGGACTGGCTCGACTGCCCTGACGGACCCGACTGCGCCGACTTCTGGACGTCCTCCTTGAGGATGCGACCGCCCCGTCCGCTGCCGGAGACCGACCCCAGGTCGACGCCCGTTCGGCCTGCCTCGGCTTGGGCGGCCGGCATGGCGGCTGCTCCGTCCTTCGCAGGCGCGCTCGACTCGTCTTTGGGCGCGGCTTGGCTGCCTTGGCTGCCTTCTTTGTTTTCTTTGTCGGGCGCCGGAGCGGCGTCCGCCGATGCTCCCGCGGACGCATCCGCGTCGATCGAGCCGATGATGTCACCCACGTTGACGGTGTCGCCCTCGGCGGCACCCTGCTTGGTGAGCACGCCGGCCGATGGCGCGGGCACCTCGACGGTGATTTTATCGGTCTCGACCTCGACGATGGGCTCGTCGGCAGAAACCGCGTCGCCTTCGTTCTTCAGCCATTGGGCGATCACACCTTCGGTGACCGACTCGCCCATTTGTGGAACCAGAATGTCGATAGCCATTGTTGAGTCTTGGCGGGGGGTAGGGGGTGAGCGTGGGGCTCAGCCTTCGCTCTGGGCGAAGGCCTCTTGCATGATCATCTTTTGCTCGAGCGCGTGGGACTCGTGCGAGCCCGTCGCAGGAGATGCACTCGCAGCACGTCCGGCGTACCGCAACGGGAGGTCGCCGACCACCTCTTCGAACAGGGGACGAGCGAACGTCCATCCGCCCATGTTCTTGGGCTCCTCTTGAACCCACAGGACGTCGGTGGCGTTGGCGTAGCGGGCCAGCGCCGCGCGGGCGGCTTCGGCCGGGAACGGGTAGAACTGCTCCAGTCGCACCAACGCGACGTCGTTGCGGCCCAGCTCTTCTCGGTGCGCGTGCAGGTCGTAGTAGACCTTGCCGCTGCAGAACATGACGCGGCGCACCTTCTGCGCGGCCTCGTCTTTGATGTCCGGGTCGTCGATCAGCCGCGCAAAGGTGCCGTTGGTGAGCTCTTCGCGCGGGGTGAACGACTGGCGGGTCCGCAGCAAGCTCTTGGGCGTCATGATGATGAGCGGCTTGCGCCACTTCCGGCGGATCTGCCGGCGCAGCACGTGGAACATCTGACCGGGCGTGGTCAGGTTGCAGACCTGCATGTTGTCCTCGGCGCACATCTGCAAGAACCGCTCGAGACGCGCGCTGCTGTGCTCGGGACCTTGGCCCTCGTATCCGTGCGGCAGGAACATCACCAGGCCGCTGATCCGGTTCCACTTGTCCTCCGAGCTGCTGAGGAACTGGTCGATGATGACCTGCGCGCCGTTGACGAAGTCTCCGAACTGCGCCTCCCAAATGAGCAGCGTGTCCGGAGAGGCGAGGCTGTACCCGAACTCGAAGCCGAGCACGCCGAACTCCGACAGCGGGCTGTTGTAGCAGTCGAACCGCCCTTGGTCGTCCGAGAGGTTCTGCAGGGCGAAGTAGCGAATGCCGCTGTCGTTGTCGGTCCAGCCGCAGTGCCGGTGGGTGAAGGTGCCGCGGATGGAGTCCTGACCCGAGATGCGCACGCTGTGGCCCTCGGTGAGGAGCGACGCATACGCCATGTGCTCGGCCGCCGCCCAGCTCAACGGGGCTTCGCCGCGGGCCATCTCGCCCAGCTCCTTGACGAAGCGCTCGAGCTTGCGGTGCAGGGTGAACCCCTCGGGAACCGCGACGATCTTCTCCGCCAGCGCGTCGAGCTCCTCGGCGGGGACCCCGGTGTGCACATCGGGAACGTCGGCATCGGGCCCACCGGCGAAATTCTCCCACACGCCGTGCATCGGCGACTTGGAGTGACCGTTCTTGGTCTTCGAGCGCACCTGGTCCAGGGCCTCTTCGAACTCGTTCTTCAGCGTCACGCGCTCGTCGTCGAGGTCTTGCTGCGTGATCGTGCCGCGTTCGAGCAGGCGCTGCTCGTACTTCTCGCGCACGGTCTCGCGCTCGCGGATGATGCGGTACATGTCCGGCTGGGTGAACGTGGGCTCGTCACCCTCGTTGTGGCCGTACTGGCGGTAGCAGACGAGGTCGATGATCACGTCGGTCTCGAACCGCTGCCGGTACTCGACGGCCAGCTTGGCGACATATGCCGCGGCCTCGGGGTCGTCGCCGTTGACGTGAAAGACGGGCGCGTTGAGCATGTCGGCGACCGCGGTGGGGTAGACCGTGGACCGCGACTCGTTCGGGTCGGTCGTGAAGCCGACCTGGTTGTTGATGACGACTCGGATCGTGCCGCGGTTGCCGTAGCCCTCGAGGCGGGAGAGGTTGAGCGTCTCGGCGTAGACTCCCTGTCCCATGACGGCTGCGTCGCCGTGCAGCGTGACGCCCAGAACCTTCGTCTCCTCGCCCGGCTTGCGCTTGTCCTGGCTGGCCCGCACCCGGCCCGCGATCACCGGGGTGATCGCCTCGAGGTGGCTGGGGTTGAAGGCCAGCGCGAGATACATGGCGTTGCCCTGTCGCGTGACGTAGTCGCGGTAGCACCCCAGGTGATATTTGACGTCGCCCGAGCCCATGTTGGCCCAGGGGTCGCCGCTCTCGAAGCGCTCGAAGACCTGCGCCGGGGTCTGGCCGAGGATGTTCATCATCACCGACAGGCGGCCTCGGTGGGCCATGCCCAGCAGGACTTCTTCCACACCCTGCTCCCCACCGGCCTCGATCAGGGTGTGCAGCAGCGAGAGCACGCTCTCTGCACCCGCGATGGAGAAGCGCTTGGCGCCGAGGAACTTGGTGTGCAGGAAGTTGTCGATCTCGTCGCACCGGGCCAGCGAGCGCCACAGCTCGAGCTGCTCCTCGGTGGCGGGGACGACCTCGTTCTCGACAGCCTCCATGCGCTCGCGCAGCCAGCTGCGCCGCGTCACGTCGTGCAAGTCCCAGTACTCGACGCCGATGCGGCGGCAGTAGACGCGCTGGAGCTTGGCGATGATCTCGCGAAGCGTGACGAGCGTTCGGTCTTCGAACAGTCGGCCGGCGGAGAACTCTCGGTCCAGATGCGCTTCGGTCAACCGGAAGTAGTCGAGGTCCAGCCCCTCACGGAACATGGTCCGGGGGCGGCCGAGCGGATCGATGTCCGCTCGCAGGTGCCCGAGGAGCCGGTAGTTCTCGATGAGTCGATCGACCTGCTTTTGGAGCGCGACCTGTTCGACGTCCGCGGGCATCGGGGCCGCTGCGCCGTTGCGGCGCTCGGCCAGCCCGGGGGCATCGCCGTGGCCGTTGACGAGACCATCACCGCTCCGCCCGCGCTCATACTCGATGAGCGCGCGCCAGTCTGCGGCGACGGAATCGGGGTCCTGCTCGTATTGCTCGTAGATGGCTTCGAGAAACGCGATGTTGTGGCTGCTGAGGGATCGCTCGGCGTCCATGGAACTTGCGGCCCGAAGTGTAGCGCGAACCCACGAAATTCGGGGCGTTCGCTGCTATCTTCCGCTCGTGGTCGACTCAGGTGCAGCTCAGCTTTCTTCCCGCGTGCGTGAGACCCTGCTGGGGTCCAAGGAGTCGTGGACGCGCAGGATGTTCGAGCTGGCCGGGCAGCTGCGCAAGGACGGCGGAGGGCCCGTTCACGACCTCTCGTTGGGGAATCCGAGCCTGGAGCCGCCCAAGGCGTGGCGAAGGGCGCTGGTGGAGCTCTTGGACGACGAGCCCCCCGGAATGCACCGCTACATGACCAATGCGGGCTTTCCCGAGGTCCGGGCGTTCCTCGCCGCTCGCGAAGCGGCCCGCTTTGGTCTCCCCCTCACCGCCGATCACGTGATCATGACCGTAGGGGCCGCGGGGGCCGTCAACGTGTTCTTCCGGGCCATTTTGGACCCCGGTGACACCGTCATGGTCCCCGCGCCGTACTTCTCGGAGTACGACAACTACTGCACAAACGTCGGCGCGGCGCTCCTCCCGGTGCGCTCGACCGACGACTTCGAGCCCGATGTCGACGCGATGGTCGCCGCCCTGACTGAACGCACTCGCATCATCTTGCTCAACTCACCCAACAACCCGACGGGGGCGATCTACTCGGAGGCATCACTGTCGCGGCTGGCGCAGGCGCTGCGGGCGGCGAACGAGCGCCGGGCGCGACCGATCCTCGTGCTCGAGGACAGCCCCTACCGCGATCTCACGTACGACCGCTCCGACGTCCCGTCGATCATGCGGCTGTACGAGCACGCCGCGCTGCTCACCAGTCACTCCAAGGATCTCGGGCTGGCCGGAGAGCGGATCGGATACGTGGCGCTGTCTCCCACGATGGAGGGCGTCTCGACCATCGCGCGCGCGCTGGGCTTCTGCAACCGCGTGCTGGGCTTCGTGAACGCACCCGCCCTCATGCAGCGCGTGCTGCCCAAGGTGCTGGGGCGCGAGGACGGCCGCGTCGACGTCGACGTGTACGCGCGCCGCTGCATGAAGATGGCCGGCGGGCTGCGGGAGCTGGGCTTCGAGATGCCCGAGCCCCAGGCGGGCTTCTTCCTGTTCCCCAAGCTGCCCGAGCGCCTGCGCGACGACAGTGGTGGGGATGTTGCGCTCACCAACGCGCTGATGGCCAAGCGCACGATCGTGGTGCCCGGGACGGCTTTCGGCGTGCCCGGCTACCTCCGTCTGAGCCTGGCGACGCCCGACGAAGCCGTCGACGGAGCGCTCGAGGCGTTCCGCGCCGTTTGTGCGCAGTAGGCCGAGTCCCACTCCTCACCCGGGGCTGTTGGGGTAGGTTCGGCGCATGAACGTGCGAAGCGTTTGCCTGCTGATCGCAACCGCCGGCATCGGCTGCAAGCCGCCGCCGGACGCTCCGGAGCCGCCGGTCTCTTCGACGACGGTCGCGGCGGGCGAGGAGCAGCAGTCCCCCGGGGATGCGCCCGCGCAGCAGCCGAACGCGCCGGTCCCCGAAGCGCCGGACGTCGCGGGCCTGCGAGCGGCCGCGTTGGGCGCGGCACAGATGGCCTCGCTTGAGCCCTCGCCCCCGAAGCCGGGCCCTCGTCGGGCGCGGCCCGGCAAGGGCGTGCAGAGGCTTCCCAGCTGGTACTCGGTCCGAGATCTGAAGCCCAAGGGGGAGCCGGGACTGGTCGACTACGCGTCGATGTACTTCTCGGTCCTGCCGTGGGCGACAGTGTCTCCCAAGGGCATGCTGACGCTGCGCTGGGAGACCCGTACGCGGGCGCCCGGCGCTGCGGCCTACGTCGGACTGCGGGTCGAAGAAGATCCCTTCTCGCCGCCGCGCTACCGCAACTACGACCACGAGGTCCGAGCTCGAGAGAGCCGAACGCACGAGGTCGAGTCCGACCTCGCTGGACTGTTCAAGCCCAAGTACGACGTCAACGGGGCGCGAGAACGCGGCTACGGCGAGGTGGCGTGGCAGGTCGAGCAGTTCCAGCCCGAAACGGGGAGCACGGTGATCGAGGAGGGGCGGACGGCCTTCCGCTTGCAGCCGCGCGCCGACGGATTCGACGTGGTGCAGCTGCCCACCGTGGTGCTCGGCCCCTTCGTGCATCGCGTCTCCGAGCACGGGTTCGTCGTCAGTGTCGAGACGGACGTTCCGACGACTGCGTCGGTCGCCGTTGGCGGGCGAACCCCCACCGTGTCGCAGGAACCGAGTCGGCGGCACGAGATCCCGATCGAAGGCCTGGATGCGGGACGACCGTACGCGTACCAGGTCGCGGTCTCCGACGGCGTCGAGACGTCGGTCACGCCTCCCCGCGTGATGCAGACGCGCCGCGGGTCCGGGCCGATCCGCGTCGCCATCTTGTCCGACTCCCGCAGCGGGGTCGGTCCGGGCCGCGAAGCGTACTCGGGCGTCAACGCCAACGTCTTGGGCGGGTTGCTGTCGATCGCCCACAACCGGGACGTCGAGGCGATCTTCTTTCCCGGTGACCTCATCGACGGATACTCCACACACGTCGACGACTACGACCACGAGATCCGTGCGTGGCTGCGCGTGGCCGAAGCGGTCGGCGGCAGCATTCCGATCTACACCGGCATGGGGAACCACGAGTGCATCATCGACATGTGGGCCGACGGGGTGTCGCTCAGCAAGCCCGGTGAAGACTCGGCCGAGGCTCGGTTCGCGGCGCTGATGGTGAACCCACCCGGTGCGCCCGAGCCCGAGGCCGACGGCGCGCCGACCTACGACGAGAACGTCTACAGCGTGGACCTCGGGTCGCTGCACCTGGTGATGCTCAACACCAACTACTGGCGCGCCAGTCATCCCGGTCATCCGCGGTACGAAGGCAAGGGCAACCGCGAGGGATACGTCATGGACGGGCAGATGGCGTGGCTCGAGAACGACCTTCAGGCGGCCGAGGCAGCCGGTGCCGAGCAGATCGTCGTCCTGGGGCACGAGCCGGCGTTTCCGGTCGGTGGCCACACCAAGGATGCGATGTGGTGGAACGGTGAGATCGAGGCGGTCAACGCGATGCGCGAGCGATTCTGGTCGATCCTCGCCGCGCACGACGTGCTCGCGTACGTCTCGGGCGACGAACACAACTACTCTCGCGCGCTCATCGGACCCGAGACGGTCACGGGCGCCGCGGGGTCGGTCTACTCGGTGATCTCCGGCGGCAGCGGTGCGCCCTACTACGCCAAGCTCCCGCCGGAGGCCTACGCGAGTCAGGTGCAGACCTTCAGCGCGCAGCAGCACGTCACCCTGTGGACCTTCGAGGAGGGCAAGCCGCCGCATCTCGAGGTCGTCGGGCTCTCGGGCGACGTGATCGAGTCGGTCGACCTGACCGAAGCCGGCCGGAAGGACGAGCGTTGAACGCCGCGACTCCACGGTCGCGACGCCGTCGAATCGCGTGGGGGCTCGGCGGAGCGGTCGCCCTGCTGCTCGCCGTGCTGGTGGTCCGTGCGGCCATGGTGTCGGCCCCGCCCCGGACCGGTGATGCGCTGCCGCTGCCGGAGGTGGACGCAGCAGCGGTCGCACAGCACATGAGCGCGGTCGTCCAACACCGGACGATCACCGTGTTCGGCACGACGGGGGAGCCGCAGCCGGGGGCGGATCGGGCCGCGTTCGAGCGACTGCGGCGGACCTTGGCCACGCTCTACCCGAAGGCGCACGCGGGGATGCAGCTGGAGATCATCGAGGACAGCCTCCTGTACACGTGGACGGGTACCGAGCCCAATGCTGCGCCGGTCCTCTTCGCGGCCCATACCGACGTCGTCCCCGTCGAGCCGGGCACCGACGAAGCGTGGACCTTCCCCCCGTTCTCTGGGGCCATCGAAGACGGTTTCGTCTGGGGTCGAGGGACCATCGACGACAAGCTCGGTGTCATCGGACTCCTGGAGGCTGTCGAGCTGCTGATCGCCCGCGGCTATCAGCCGCGCCGCACCGTGTTCCTGGCTCTGGGCCACGATGAGGAGACCGGGGGTGCCGCGGGTGCTGCGACGCTCGCGGCCGAGCTCGAGCGCCGCGGTGTCCGTCCGTGGTTCGCCTTCGACGAGGGTGGCGCGGTGATCTCCGACATGTTGCCGGGCATCACCACGCCCATCGCGCTCGTGGGCGTCGCCGAGAAGGGCTACGCGACGCTCGAGCTGAGCCTGGAGGGGGAGGGGGGGCACTCCAACATGCCGCCCTCTCGCAGCACGATCGGCCGGCTGGGCGATGCCGTGGCCACGCTCGAGTCGGAGCCGTTCGACACCGACGTTCGAGGGGCGACCGCGCTGATGATCGATGCGATCACGCCGCATACGCCGCTGGTGACGCGCGTCGTTTTGGCGAACCGCTGGTTGTTCGATCCGATGATCGCATGGGGGCTGGGGACTCAGCAGGCGAGCAGCGCCAGCGTTCGAACGACGACGGCCGTGACGCGGTTCGATGCAGGCGTTGCAGACAACGTCGTCGCCTCTCGAGCCCGTGCCATCGTCAACTTTCGGCTGCTGCCTGGGGACACCGTGGACGACGTCATCGAGCACGTCGAGGACGTCGTGGACGATCCCGAGATCGTCGTCCGGTGTGCTGGGGCCTGCCGGGAGGCGACCCCGCAGTCGGACGTCGACGGCGAGGCGTTCGCGCTCATCGAGCAGGTGATGCGGTCGGTCTATCCCGACGCCGTCGTCGCGCCGTACCTCGTCATCGGCGGGACCGACGCCCGGTACTATCAGCCGCTGACCGAGCAGGGCGCCTTCCGGTTCCTTCCGGTCCGGCTCACCCCGCAGGACCGCGCCCGCATGCACGGGACGGATGAACGCATCGCCATCGGGGACCTGCAGGCGGCGGTGCAGTTCTACGCGCTGCTGATGGAGCAGGCGACGAAGTAGCAGTCCGCCATCCCCCAAAAGCCCGAGATCACTCGGAAAATCGAGGCACGGCTCCGGTCTCCCGTGCGGACCACGCGCACGGACGCCTGCCGGCGTGTACCTTGTCTCGGCCATGGCTGGCGAGAAGCTCAACCTCGATATTTTGCAGAAGGACGTCGCCTACAGCGGCGAAGGGATCTCGGTCAAGTCGCTCGAAGAGGACCTCCACGAGGAGCGCTCGGCCCAGGACGTCAAGGTCGAAGAGCTCAAGGGCCTGCGCGAACGCAACGTCGAGATTCAGAAGTCGCTCGCCGACGAGGTCGGCAAGCTTCGCAAGTTCAGCGACTACATCGACGGGACCGCGACCAAGGGGGGGGTCTGGGCCGGCTTGAAGGAGCTGGTGAGCTACCTGCCCGGACTGCGGAACATCGCGATCTCTCAGCGCTCGATCGAGGAGCTGCTCAAGCAGCAGTATCAGATCAGCGCGCGCCGAGTGAAAGAGGCCGCCGAGTACGTGGACACGCTCAAGCGCAGTGAGCAGGACCTCTACGCAGAGATCGATCGGATCAACGAGAAGATCATCGAATCGGCGAACAACGAGGCGATCGCTGCCGATCGGGTTCTCGAACTCAAGTCGCTCATCGACCAGATCGATGCCGAGATGCAGACCGTCGAAGCCGGCAGCGTCGACGCCCGGGATCTCGAAGCCAAGCAGGACAAGGCACGCGCGCAGCTGGCCAATCACTCCGCGAGCCTGCAGCTGTTCTCGGCTGCAGAGGACCGCTACGCCAGCCTCAAGAACAACACGCGCAAGCTGGTCGAGACCATCCGCAATCTGGGCCAAGACATCGGCCAATACACCACGGCTGCGTCTATCAAGCTCGACATGGCCTCGGCCCAGATCCAGGCGATTGGACGGGCAGCCGACGCCTCGGTCGTGATGCTCGAGCTCAAGAAGAGCCTGGACGTGATGACCGAGTCGATGAACGCCACCACCCAGTTCGTGAGCGAGACGCAGGTCTTCTTTCGGAAGAACCTCGACAACCTGCTCGAGGAACTCGACACGTTCGATGCGACCACCACCAAGGTGCTGGACGAGAACCTCGCGTTCTCGAAGAACATCGAGGATGGGCGCATCGAGCGTGCGGTGGAGAAGGCTCTGAAGAACCGCGCCAAGCGGGGTGGCGGCGCGGCCGACGAGGGTGCGTAGTGCCTGCCCGGCTGGTCGCACTCCACACCCAGCATCTGCTCGAGCCTGCCGCCTCGACGTATCTCGACCTGTTGGCCCGGGCGGTCAAGACGGCGCGGCTGAACAACTCGTTCCCCGAGCGGCGGCAGCTCGACGGCACCCTGCGGGCGCTGCAAGCCTCGGCCCACCGCGGGCTCTACGATGGCATCTTCCTCGACTCGCGCTCCGGCCTGCCCAACATGGCGAGCTTCACCCGGCCTCTTGCCGATAGGAGTGTGGGCGGGGAGGCGCTGGCGAGCTACGACGACCAGGCGACGCTGGATGCCAGGCGTGACCAAGCGGAGGTCTTTGGTCGACTTGCGGACAAGCGTCGCTACTACGAAGAACTCCAGACGCTGGCCCTCGCGCCGGTCGACGAGCATCGGGTGTTGCTGCGCCGACACGAGCCGGCCGAATCTCGGGCGAGCTTTCGGGTCGAACTCACCAAGCTCGACGGGTCCGGGTCGTATCTGCGGGTGGTGATCGAGCTGACGCAGACCGCCAGCGTTTGGTCGCATCGCCTCGTCGATCTCGACACCGACGGTGAAGTCGCGTCGGGCACCGAGGCGCTCCGGGGCATGGTGTACCGGTTTGCCTCCTACGACGCGGAGACCCTCTTCATCCGCCTGCACGAACTCGAGGGCGTCAGCGTCGAGCGCGTACAGCGAGGCATGGTCGGTCCGGTGCGCTTCGCGATCCCGTCCCAGGGCGCGGTCGCCTCGGTGCTGGAGGCGAGAGCGGACGTCGCGGCGGAGGCCTGGGAGCGGGCGTGCGCCCAGAGTCCCGGCGAGACGCTGCTGCTGGCATCGTTCGCGTCGGACGTCGCCGCGCTCGATGTTCGCGAGGAGAGGAGCAACGATCCCTTCGAGCCGCTGCTGTCCGAGGGCATCCGCGACATCGAGCGGGCGCGCTACGTCACGCTGCGCGAGCGCTACCCGTTTCGCGTCTACAAGGACCGCAAGTTCGTGGCGTCGAGGCCCGTGGTCGAGCACGTGAAGGCAGCGTGTGCCGCTGCCGGATGCAAGAACCTCATCTATCCGCTGCGGTAGCTGCACGCGCGGCGTTCATCGGCGGACGCGAAGAAGGGACCCGCGGCCGTGGCCGGGATCCCTTCGCGTCGCCTGGAGGCGGACCTATTGCGCGGCCGGGACTCTGGCTTTTCCGGCAGGGCCCTTGCCCTTGCCGCCCTTCTTGCCCTGGCCCTTGCCCTTGCCGCCCTTCTTGCCCTTGCCCTTGCCGCCCTTCTTGCCCTTGCCCTTGCCGCCCTTCGGGCCCGGTCCGCCCTGTGCAACGGCTCCGTCGGCGTCGGCTCCGTCGGCGGCGACATCATCAGCATCGGCTGCGACAGGGCCCTTGTTGCCCTTGCCGCCCTTCTTGCCTTTGCCTTTGCCGCCCTTCTTGCCCTTGCCCTTGCCGCCCTTCTTGCCTTTGCCCTTGCCGCCCTTCTTGCCTTTGCCCTTGCCGCCCTTCTTGCCTTTGCCCTTGCCGCCCTTCTTGCCTTTGCCCTTGCCGCCCTTCTTGCCTTTGCCCTTGCCGGCGGCGGCCTTCTTGGGCTTCTTGACCTTCATCAGCCCCTTGCGGCTGACGTTCTCTACCTCGCTGGCATCCATGTGCCGGCCGAGCATCTCGGTGGGGTCTCCGCCTTCGTCGGACACGCGCTGGGCGAGCTTCTTGACGACGTCGGGGTTGCTTCGGCTCTGTGCCGCAAGCTCGGCTCCGATGAGCTCTTGCAGGGCTGGGTCATCGGAGTTGGCCGCGATCTCGTCCATGCGCTGGAGCATGCGGGCCATGTCCTCCTCCATCTTCTCGCCGGCTTTGGAGTCGAGATACGACTGCATCACGCTGACCACGGTCGCCAGCAGAATGAGGGCAGACAGGGCGTAGGCGTAGCGGGGCGGCTTGGCCTGGTCACGCTCCATCCAGATCCCGAGGACGGCGGCGAGACCGGCGACCAGGACACCGGTCATCGCGACGATGAGTCCGGGGTCGAGTCCGTCAGAGAGAAGGATTACGAGAATTTCCCACATCGAAAGGAGGCTCCGAGTCTGAGAACGACGCTAGGGCTGGCCGTTCGCGGTTGTCAACGACGTTCCCCGCGCGAGAAGTGTGCATGACCCCAACGATTTTCTGGGGAATTCCACATCCGATCGCAGGGGAGCCGACGCCCCGGTCGTCTGGAGCAGTTCTTGCGCCAGGATGCATCACACGCGGTCGGGGACCTCGACCTCACGCCACTTCACCCGAGTCTGATTGAAATGGCCCTTCACGTCGGGATCTTCTTCGAGCCTCTGCGCTTCGCCATCCTCGGCGAACGCCCGAGAGGCCACCACGTACGGGCCGGGTTTGGGTCCGCGCCAGCGATAGGTCCACACGGACCAGGCGTGCTCGAGGTCTGCCGGGCTCAGGCCGTCGGGTTCGCCGAAGTGCTCGCCGGGGGGCTGGAGCTCGGCGTCGCCCCAGGTCTTGCCGCCATCCACGGTGATCTTGATGCTGGCGATCGGCTTGCCCGCGCCCCATGCCCAGCCGGTGAGGATCCAGTCCTCGCCGTCGCGCAGGCAGCGGGTGACCATGGACTTGAGGCCAATCCATCGGGCCTGCTCCTTGACCCACTTGCCCTCGGCGGTTCGGCGCTTGTTCACGAACACGAACCGGTTGTGGATCCCGTTGTGCGGTGCCGTCTTGCCCTCGATGTGGCCCAGCCATTTCACGTGGGACATCGAGTAGACGCCTGGAACCACCAAGCGGACTGGGAACCCGCGCGGGCGCGGGAGGGGCTCGTCGTTCATGCGCAGCGCCAGCAAAGCCCGCGAACGCTCGTACTCCTGCAAGGAGAGCCCGTAGTGGTAGCCCTTGCGGATCAGGGGCACGGGGTCGAGGCCATGACAGGCGAAGTGCGTGGCCGGACCGGGCCCGCCGCAGGCGTCGAGGATGGTCTTCAGCGAAGGGCCCGACCACTTGGCTTGGCCGATCAGGCCCGCCGATCCCATCATGTGGTTGCCGTTTCCGGCGCACTCCATGACCAGGATGCGGTGCTCCCAGGGCAGCGCTTCGAGATCGGCGAGGGTGAACTCGCGGGGGTTGGCCACGCCCGTGACCCGCAGCCGGTAGGTCTGCGCATCGACCTTGGGGTGGCGATGGCGATCGCGGCGGAAGTAACCCTTCACGGGGCTCAGCGGCCCGGACATGTTCTCGAGCGGTTGCTCGACCATGCTGACCATCCGAAACGCGATCGGATGCAAGAGCCGACCAAGCCATCGCGCCATGCCTTCGATCGGGCGTAGCTCCAGCTCCTCGGGCGCCTGGGCGAGTGCGACCGAGGCGGGCTCGGAGGTCGCGGTGGTGGAGTCGATGCTGTGGCTGCGCGTCGTCATGGGAAGGGTGCCGTCGGTGCGGGACCGCGTCCTTCGGTGGACGCTAACAGGGCCCCGCGGGCGGAGCCAAACCGGAAGTACCGCAAAAATGGCAGCGGAGAATCTCCCGAGATTCGGCGGGTTTGCGCCCCTTCGAAGCCTCGTTGCAACCTCGTCGCGCTTCGAGCGTTGGTGTTCTGGTAAGAACGCACACGCGCTGGGAACTCCAAGTGAACACACGCAAGACCTTGTCCCGACTCCTCCCGATCTCCCTGACCCTTGGTCTTCTGACCCCGGCGTGCGACGGCGGCGGCTCGAAGCCAGCGGATGCGAACGACGCGAAGGCGGCCGCGAAGACCGACGAAGAGGCCGTGGCGAAGGCCGACGAGGCGACGCCGGTCGCGGCGCTCGAGGCCGACGCCGCGCCGGGGGAGGCCGGGACGCCCGAAGCGGACGGCACGAAGGGCGACGCCGAGGCGGCGGACGCGGCCGGGGATGACGCAGACGAAGACGGCGCGAAGGGCGACGCCCCCGACCCCGCGCCCGCAGCGGACGAGCCCGCGGCGGATGAGCCCGCGGCGGATGAGCCCGCGGCGGACGAGCCGAAGGCGGACGAGCCGAAAGCGGCCAAGCCCAAGGCGGCCAAGCCCAAAGCGGACAAGCCCAAGCCCGAAGCGCCGCCGCCCGAAGCGGCTTCGAGCGGCATCGATGGCAAGGCGCTGTACCTCAAGAAGTGCAAGAACTGCCACGGCACGACCGGGGCCGCCGACACCAAGCTGGCGGCCAAGCACGACATCGCCTCCTGGAAAGAGCCCGGCTGGAAGGGGAAGTGGACGCTCTCGAAGGTCAGCGACATCGTGACCAACGGCAAGTCCGGGACCAAGATGAAGGCCTTCAAGGGCAAGCTGACCCCCGAGGAGATCGACGCGGTCTCCGTCTACGCGCGAAGCTTGGGCAAATAGATGCATCGCTCGAGCGCCCCCGTCATCTCCGCCCTCTTGCTGTGCTGCGCCGTCAGCTGCGAAGTCTACGAGCTTCCGCCCCGGGTACGCGGCGTGCCGACCGAGTCCTGTCCGCAGTGCGAGGTCCTGGACCTCAGCGAGTCGCGCGTCGAGCCCGGCGCGATCTCCATCGACGCGCGGTTCATGTTCGAAGACGAGTGGGGGGCGGTCGAGAGCCTGCGGGTGTTCGTGACCGATCCGTCGGGCCGCCCCGTCGTGGTGGAGAAGGACCCATGGTTGGATTGCCAGTTCGCCAGCTCGCTCGGAGACGCGTCGGACATCGCGTTGGCGGGTGCGTGTCGAGTGACGTCGTCCCGCGCGGATACGCAGTCCGGGGACGACGACGCGGCGGTTGGTGCCAGCGGGGGTGAGGGCTCGCTGCGAGGGCCGCTCGATGGGGTGCAACAGGCACCATTGACGGCCCGGTTCGGCGTGCTCGCCGAGGAGCGCGGGGAGTGGACGGTCCAGGTGGAGGTCGAGCGCGCGACCGGGATGCGCTCCAACCGTCTTTCGGCGACCTTCGACGTCGTGGCCGACCAGTAGGCTCGCGGCGTCGCTAGAACCGCCCGACCAGCGACACGCCGGTCGGGCCCGGAGCGACGGTCACCTGCGCGGACTCGGTGCGATTGCGGTCGCGCGCGCGCAGCAGGAGCAGGACGACGCCGGTCGTGCCATAGACGGCGGCGGTGGCCGTCGTGATCAAGCCGATGGTGCGCATTTGATCGCGGCGGTCCTGCGCGTCGAGTCGCGCCTGGTCCATCAGGCCCCCAAGGGCTCGCTTGGCCCGGTTGTGCTCGGTCCAGGCCCAGCCGGTCGCCCCGAGCAGGCCAGCGGTCAGCGTCAGTGAGGCGATGCCCCCTCCGAGCAGCGCGCGGTCCACGATGTCGTCGCGGCGACCCGAGGCAATCGGCCCCCGCCGCGGCTGGGGGGCTTCGGTCGCGACCGCTGGAGCTGGGGGGGCGACGGGTTCGGCCGCGGTCGGAGGCTCCGCGTCTTCAGCGGAGGACCCATCGGCTGCGGGGTCGGGGTCGGCTGCGGGGTCGGGGTCGGGGTCGGGGTCGGCTGCCGGGTCGGGGTTGGGCTCCGATTCAGGCGCCAGTTTGGGGTCTGGCTCGGTCTCCTCCGGCGCGTCGTCGGTCGGCTCCGCGCCGTCGGGCTCGGGCTCGGGCTCGGGCTCGGGCTCGGCCACCGCGGTCTCCTCCGGCGCGCCGTCCGTCGTCGATGGCGTCGCGGTGGCGTCGTCGGCCGGCGCGGATGGTTCGGTGGCGAGGCTGAAGGCCAAGGCGCCGTGGAGGAGGCGTACGAGCACGGGGGCGCATCCTACCCGTGCGCCCACGTCTCGCAAAGTGCTGTGGGTCGCGCGGCGCAAAGCCGCGCTTCGACCGCGGCACGGAGCCTCACGCGCGGCGGTCTGGGCTTCACCCCGGGACGGATCCAGTGTGGGGCGCGCCTCGTGGAGCTGCTACGTTGCGGTTCGTGCATGGGGCCGAGGAGCTGGCGCGTGTTGGCGCCGCGATGTCCCGACGGTTGTTCGAGGGCTTTCCTTCGAAGATTGGCCGCTATCGAATCGCTGGACGGATCGCCTCCGGAGGGATGGGGCAGGTCTTTCGTGGGCACGATCCGGCGCTGGATCGCCCGGTGGCCGTGAAGGTGCTCGGTCCCAACAGGCCCGGAGCGATCGACGCCGAGGTGCTGCTCCAAGAAGCCCGAGCGCTCGCTTCGATCTCACATCCCAACGTGGTCGAAGTGTTCGAGGTCGGCACGGACGACGGCGTGGTCTTCATCGCGATGGAGCTGGTGGACGGCACGACGCTCGACGATTGGCGCACCGACGAGCGGCCCGGCTGGGTCGAGATCGTGCGGGTGTACGTACAGGCCGGCGACGGGCTCGCGGCGGCGCATCAGGCCGGGCTCGTGCACCGCGACTTCAAGCCGTCCAACGTGCTGTTGGGTCGGGACGGCCGGGCGCGGGTGCTCGACTTCGGGCTCGCTGCGCCGTGCGTGGCGCGGGTCACGGGCGGTCTGGACGTCGAGGCGGGCCGGCAAGCGCTCGGCTGGGCGGGGACACCGGCGTACATGGCCCCGGAGTGCGTTCGTGGAGAGCGAGCCAGCGCGCGCTCGGACCAGTTCAGCTACTGCGTCGCGCTGTGGGAGGCGCTGTTCGGCGGACGCCCCTACGCCGCCAAGACGGTTCGAGGCGCGCGGCGGCTGGCCGAGACGGGCCGGCTGCTGCGGCCCGGCAAGACCTCGGTGCCCAACGTGATCATCGACGCGCTCTCGCGCGGACTGAGTCCGGATCCCCAGGCGCGCTGGCCCTCGATGGCGCCGCTGCTGCAGGTGTTGCGGGCGCGGGTCAGGCCCAGGGGTCCGTTTCGGGCGGCGGTGTTCGTGACCGGCTGGGTGGGGTGGAAGGTCGCCGCGGGGGCGGTCCTCGTCGCGTTCTTCCCGGGCTTGGGCGATGCGGATCCGTGCGCGGTCCTTCGAACGAAGCGGGACGAGGACTGGTCTGCCGAGCGCCGGGACGGCCTCGCCGATCGGTTCGCCTCGCAGGGGCGCGCCGAGGCTTGGCCGTCGTTCGAGGAGGCGGTGGATGCCCAGATGGCCGGTCTGCCCGAGACCTACGCCAGCGCCTGCGAGGCCCTCCGCATCGACGAAGGGACCGTGCGCCTCGACACGGAGCTGGCGTGTTTGCGGCGGCGCTACCTGTCGGTGCAGCGATTGCTCGACGCCGCGTTCGTCGCAGACGCACCCCAGCTCGAGCGCATCGAAGCGATGGTGATCAACGCTCGAGGCGCCGGGGATTGTGATGAGGCGGGAGCGCCGGTCGTCCTACCGCCGCGGATCGTCGCCGGAGTCGCCGACGCGGACGCCCAGTTGGCCGAGGTCGACGTGCTGCGCACCGAAGACCGCTACGACGCCGCCGCCGCGCTGCTCGACCAGCTCGCAGCCGACGCGCTCGTGCTCCGCTACGAGCCCTTGCAAGCCAGGGTCGCGATGGCTCGGGCCGACGTCGAGATGGTGCGAGGCAACACCGATCTCGCCGAGGACGCGCTCGTCTCCTCCTACCAGCTCGCGGTGGGCTCGTCCGACCATCGCCTCGCGATGCGGTCCTCGGCCTCCTTGGCGCAGCTGGTCGGGGTCGAGCGGTCTCGCCCGGCCGAAGCCTTGGAGTGGGCGCGGCACAGCGAGGCGGCCGCGCGTCGGCTGGGCGAGTCGGAGCCGCAGGCGCATCTGTGGCGAACGCTCGGCCATGTGCACTTCAACGCCGGCGACTACGTCGTCGCTGCGGAGATGTTTGCCAAGGCCGCGGCCGCCATGCAGGACGACGCCACGGCCTCGCGCAGCCAACGCGTGGAGCTGCTGCGCAAGCTCGGCGGCATCGAGCTGCACCTCGAGCACCCCGACGTGGCCGCCGGGCACTTCGAGCATGCTCTGCAGCTTGCGGAGATCGAGTACGGACCGGACACGCACAACGTCGCTGCGCTCTCGTTCAATCTGGGGTTGACGATGCACGAGCCGGCCCGGGCAGTGCCGCTCTTCGAACGCGCCGCACGGGTCTACGCGACGCTGTTCGAGCGGCACCCCGATCTCGGCGACGCGCTGTATCGATGGGGTCGCGCCCTGGCGGCGCTGGGTCGTGAAGCGGAGGGCGAGGAGAAGATGCGGGAGGGCATCGCGATGCTCGCCGAGGGCATTGGAGACACCCATCCGTACGTGCTCGACTGCCGGTCCTCCCTCGTCGAGGTCATGCTCGCCCGGCGCGACTTTGCCGGGGCGTTCGAGCTGGCCATGTCCGTGCATGCGGACGCGCAGGCCGAGCTCGGAGATGCGCATCCGGTCACGGCCGGTGCGCGCCAGCTCGTGGGCGCCGCGCTCGATGGGCTCGGGGATGCCGAAGCCGCGCGCGAGGCGTTCGAGGATGCTGCGAGGCTGTCGAAGGAGAGCCCCCAGCCCGATCCGAGAATGGTGCTGCGCACGACCGCATCGCTGGCCGAGTTCCGGGCCCGCAACGGCGAACCCGACCAGGGGCGTGCCCAGCTCGAGGCCGCGGCCGACGATGCGCGCGAGGTCGTCGGCGCCTCGCACCCCTTGTGGGCGGACCTGCAGCTTCGCGCGCTGGCGCTGCTGCCCGAGTCGGAGGGAGGTCCGAAGGACCTTGAGCAGGCGCGTGCCGCCCTGGAGATCCTGGGGCAAGGAGCCCAGGGCCGCAGTTATACGGTGGCGATGTTCTCGCTCGCCCGCCTCGAGCACGCCCACGGCGATCGCGCCCAGGCGAGGGCGCGCGCGGAGTCCGTCGCGGCCCGGCTTCGGCAGGAGCCCGGCGCGGAGGCGCTCTCCAAAGAGGTCGAGCGCTGGCTCGCGGCCACGCGCCCGTAGCGGTCGCTCGCGGGAGCCGAGATGTGCGAGGCTCCGTCGATGATCGATTGGCGGACATGGGCGGTGCTCGGGCTGACGAGCGCGCTGGGCGTGGCGTGTGCGGGGCCGAGCGACCCGGGGGGTGGCGAGGGGTCGTCTGGGTCGAGCAGTGAAGGCGGGAGCACGACGGCGCCGTCGACCACGTCGAGCGCATCGGTCGGTGGATCGGGTGACACGACGACGCAGGCGCAGGAGAGCAGCAGCGGCTCGACGGCGATGGATGTGTCGTCCTCGTCGTCGTCCGCGAGCAGCTCGAGCACCGGTCCTGGATGCGAACCTGGGACGCAGGACTGCCCGTGCGATGACGGGGTGTGCGTGGACGATTTGCTGTGCACCGGTGAAGACGTCTGCGACACGCCACCCAACTGCCCGCAGGAGCGGTCGGAGCCCAACGATGTCGAGGGGCAAGCCCCCGATCTGGGCAACTTCAACGACTTCGACCCCACCTTCGAAACCGTCGACGGGCGACTCCCCAGCGCCGATGACGAGGACTGGTTCAGCTACCACTGCAACGACACGTTCGGGGGGCAGGTCGACATGAACTACGAGATCGACACGAACATCCCAGTGCGGGTGTGCCAGTTCATCGCGTGTGACGACCCCAACGACCCGGTCGTGGTCTGCCCACAGAACGCCGAGTCGGCGACCTCACCCGACGGACTGCCTGGGTGTTGCTCCGAGCTGCCCGAGCTCTTCGTCCCGGATATCACCTGCAACGTCGACGACAACGACGACTCGGGCACGATCTTCGTTCGGGTCGACATGCCTTTTCAGGACATGTGCGTGAGCTACGACCTGGGGGTGCATTGCTGAGGCTACTCAGAGCGCTCGGACCGTCCCCGGCATGCCGCCCTTGGGCCGCAGGGTGATGCCTGGGTCGATGCCGACGTCCGCGGGTCCGTGGACGTCGATGTCGAAGCGCTGCAGCAGCGTGGTCAGGATGATCTTGGACTCCATCAGCGCGAAGTTGTTGCCGATGCAGATGCGGGGTCCGGCGCCGAAGGGGACGTAGGCGTAGCGATGGCGCCCGGCCACGCGCTCGGGGAGGAAACGATCGGGATCGAAGCGCAGGGGGTCACTCCACAGCGCACGGTGGCGATGCAGGGTCCAGGGGCAAGCGGCGATGATCGTCCCCTTGGCGATTGGTCGGCCGCAGACGACGTCGTCCTCGAGGGCCGTCCGCTCGATGATCCACGCAGGCGGATACAGGCGCATCGACTCTGAGATCACGCGGCCAGCGATGTCGAGGCGAGGGAGATCCTCGAACGTCGGCAGGCGGTCGCCGAGCACGGCGCGGGCCTCGTCACGGACCGCGTGCGCCCACCGTGGGTTCTCGGTGAGCAGCTTCCAGGTCCAGCTCATGTGGGTGGCGATCGTCTCGTGCCCGGCGAGGAAGACGGTGAGGACCTCGTCGCGCAGCTGTCGGTCGGTCATCTGCTCGGCGGTCGCTTCGTCCTCGACCGACATGAGCATCGACAGCAGGTCGCCCCGGTCACCCGGCTGGGCGCGACGCTCCGCGATGACGCGACCGATCGCCGCATCGAGCGTTCGCTGAGCGCGCTTGAACGCCACGTTGCTGGGGGTCGGGACCCACACCGGGAGGCGAATCGCGGTCTCTGCTTCCTGGTTGGCGCGGCGCAGTGCGGTGGTGATTGCCGGTCCGAGCCGTCCGGCTTCGGTCGAGAGCTCGGTCGAGAACAAGGTGTGTCCGACGATGCGCAGCGTCAGTCGCATCATCTCTTCGTGGAGGTCGAGCTGGGCGGTGTCGCGGCTGAACCATCGCTGCGCGAGATCTTCGGTCAGGCGTGCCATCGTCGAGGCGAGCTGGGCGAGCCGTCTGTGGTGGAAGGCCGGCTGGCTGAGCTTGCGCTGGCGCTTCCAGAAGTCGCCCTCCGAGGTCAGCAGCCCATTGCCCAAGACCAGCCTCAAGCCATCATACGAGCGGCTCTTCGCGTAGCGGGCGTGGTGGCGGACCAGCACGTGGTGCACCGCGTCGGGATCGCTGACGACCACGAAACGAAACGGGCCAAAGCGGTACCGGACGAAGTCCCCGAAGCGGTTCCGGCCTTCGGTGAACAGCGCCAAGGGATCCGCGAGGACGTCGAAGTAGGAGCCGAACCAGGGCAGTCCGCGTGGACCGGGCAGGTCACGAGGCTTGGCGAAGGAACCGAAATCTGAGGACGTCCTCATGTTTGACAAAATCTGAGGCAGGCCTCACTTTCGTCAAGTGGTGTCCGGTAACACCCCGAAAGAACGCGGGAAAAAGACATCTTCGCGCAAACGCCCCCAGCAGGAGCGCAGCCGACGCCGTCACGAGACGATCATCGCTGCCGCCGCCGAATCCTTCGCGGATTTCGGCTTCGAGGCCACGACGATGGAGGGGATCGCGGCCACGGCGGACACGTCGATCGGCTCCGTCTATCAGTTCTTCCCCAACAAGAAGGCGGTGTTCCGCGAGGTGGCGCAGCAGGCGATCGCCTCCAGCGGGGAGGCGTTCGCGACGCTCGTCTCGTCGGGCACCGACCGATCGTGGTCCGCGCTGCTCGACCATGCGTGCGAGCTGTACTTCGAGCTGCACCGTCGCTCGGTGATGATGCGGGCGGTCGTTCGCAACTTCGAACTGTACCGGGAGTTCGAGGCCGACGACGTCGCGCAGATGGAAGGCTTCGTCGTGGTCATCTCCAGTCTCATCCACAGGTGGGCTCCGCAGCTGGAGCCCGACCACCGCACGCGCATCGCCCACACGCTGGTGTACACGTTCGGGCTGAGCATGGTGCTGATCGCCAGTGAGCCCGACGCGGTGGCGCGCGGCATGCTGGACGAGACCAAGCTGATGCTGCGGTGTTACCTGGAAGTCTACTGCGGACCTGCGAGCTGAGGCTCACTCGAGTTCGAGCGCCACGGTCGCCCACGGAATGGGCTCGTCGCGGCGGCCCATCCGCAGGCTCGAGAAGGTCGTCGTCCGCATCCTCTCCGGCGATGGTAAGCCCGGGGTCGACCGATGGCACCGGTCGGCGCGCCGATGCTGGTGCTCGTCGTGGAGCGCCGCTCGGCGCGGTGATCGCCGGCCGCGTGGGCGACGGACGGCCTTACGCTCCTGCGTCGCGGTGGTCTGGAGCGCTTGCCTGGCACCCGGTGATCGCGTCGGCAGGGGCGCTACCTCACGTCCGCGGCAGGAGAGCTCTTCGCTGGGTCCGTGATGGCCTACCATGCCCGCGTGTCGGCCCCCTCGGCATCGGACACCTTCACGAGGCAGAGCCTCGTGGAGGAGATCCACCTGCAGCGGCGCATCGACGTCGCGCAGGCCAGGTCTTCGCGTCGTGCGAAGGTCCGCACTCGGGTCTTGGTCGTCTTGGCGTCGATCCTCGCGGTGGCAGCGCTCGCGTACGGCCTCAAGCAGTTCGTCGAGTCCCGGCGGGTGGAGCGTGGGTTGCAGGCTGCCGTCGAACCGCTCGCTGCGTCGTCGGCCACGACGCTCGATGCCGCGCTCGAGGCCCTGCACGCGAATCTCGAGATCGCAAGTGGCCACCCGCAGACGCTCGGGCGCATCGCGATGGTCGTTACGCATCAGTACACGCGGGCCCTCGCCGATGAGCAGGAGGCTCGGGCGGCGGCCGCACGCGCCAAGGCGGCCGGACGCCCCGAAGGACCGTTGTGCGAGGGCATCGTGGCGGCGTGGGATGGCGACCTGGATCAAGCGCGGCGGGCCTACGAGTCCGCCGCTGAAGAGGACGACCCGCTGGTCCGGGCCGACGCGGCGTGGCTGCGTGGACTCGTCGCGTTGGGTCACCCCTACGACGTCACGATGGAGGACGGCGCGATCGCTCAGCTCGAGACGTCGCTCGAGGAGATCGCTTGGGCGCCCAACCTGCGGGTCCTGGCGACCTTGATGGCCCGACGCGGCGAGCTGGATCGGGCCTTGGCGCTGACCGACGAGGCTCGGACGCTGGCCCCCGAGGACGCGGGACTCTCGGTCGACGAGGCGTTCTTCAAGGTGCTCAAGGCCGAGTCGGTGGTCGGTGTACTCGAGCTGGTCTCGTCGCTCGACGGTCAGGTTCGCGGAGCCGACGCGCCGAGGATGCTGCTCACCAAGGGGCTCGCGAAGCTGCACGAAGGGGAGCCCGATGCCGGTGCGGAGGCGCTCGCAAAGGCCTGGGCGTCGCTGTCGCCGGCCGACAATGACGGCCGCGTCCGCATCATCGAGGGCCTGCTCAGTGACGGCCAAGTCGATCGGGTCGAGTCGCTGCGAGAGGGCGTGCACTTGGGCTCGCAGGCCGATGGCCTGTTCGACGCGTGGGCCAAGCTCGCGCGCGGCCACAGCAAAGAGGCGCTCGCGATGCTGGAGACGATGCCGCAGACGCTGCCGCGGGTGGGTCATCTGCAGGCCCTGGCCTTGGTCGAGCAGCGCCGCTACGCCGAAGCCGTGCAGTGGGTCGAGTTCGCGCGGCAGCGCTTGCCCGACCGTCCGGATCTGGCCGTCGCCGCGGCGCGCGTCGCCACGGCGATGGACGACGACCGTCCCTCTGCGCGGAAGACCCTCGAGGCGCTGGTGGACGATCACCCACGAACCTATCGGGCCTGGACGGGTCTCGCCGAAGCGCGTCTGGCCGCGCTCGAGGGCGCCGATGCGGACCCGGGCGCGACCGAAGCCGCACTCGATGCGCTCGCCAAGGCGATCGCACGCGAGGGGGCGCCGGCAGAGGCTGCCTATCGGCTCGCCGAGCATCATGCCGCGCGAATCTTCGATGAGCCCGAGGCCGCCGCCACCGCGCTGGAGCACTACCGCATCGCCGCGCAGACGCCCCCCCAGCTGGAAGCGTTTCGCGCGGCCTACGGCAAGTTCCTCGTCCAGCTCGCGCGCGCGCGGGAGGCCAAGGCCGTGCTCGAGCCGTTGGTCGACGACACCTCGCTCGGGCCCGCGCCCCTGCTCGAGCTGGCGAAGGTCTCCTCCACGGACGCGCTCCTGCGCGGGACGCCGGTCGACGAGGGGGTGCGTGACTGGCTCACCGAGGCAGGCCGGCGCGGTGCTGATCCGACGGTACTCGAGCTCGAGTGGGCACGGTACGAGCTGGCACGTCGCAACTTGGCGGCCCTCGATCAGGCGCGCGCTCGCCTGCAGAGCCTCGTCGACGCGAACCCTCGCGACGTCGAGACGCGGGTTCTCCACGCCTCAGCCCTGCTTTCGCTCGGGGAGCTTCGCGAGGCCCGCGTGACGATCCACGAGGGGATTCGTCGCACGCTCAGGACGCTCGATGGCCGCTTGTACGTCATGCTGGCGCGCGTCGAGCTCGCCAGCTCGCAGAAGCGCAGGGCCGCGAGCCTGGCGTACAAGGGCTGGCGCAAGATGGTTCGCGAGCCGTTGCCGGTCGGTGCGCTCCTGGACACGGCGCCCTTCGTGGCGGGACTGTGGACCGATCTCGGGCAACCGAAGGCCGCGGCCACGATCGGGCGGGGGCTCACCTTTCGGGCGCCGGTCAGTCCGCGCGCCTGGGTGCTCCGTGCGGGCATCGAGCTCGCCGAAGAGCGGGCCGGTGCCGCCTGTACGAGCGCCGATCGGGCGATCGAGCTGGACGATGAGCTGCCCTCCGGTTGGGAGCTGCGTGGCGACTGCCTGATGGCGCTCGGCGCCCGAGAGGATGCGCTCGCTTCGTACGAGCGCGGTGTGGAGCTCGCGGATGGAACCGTTGGTGCTCGCGCGATCGAGCGCAAGCTTGCGAAGGCCCGTCGCAGGGGCAAGAGGCGTTGAGGCGATGCGGCTACTGATGATCACCCAGGACTTCCCGCCGCAGACGGGCGGGATTCAGACCTACAGCGCGGAGCTCGGACTGCGCTTCGCGCAAGCTTGCGAACGCTTCGAGATGGTCGCCCCTGCGGACGCCGGACATGCGCAGGTGGACGCATCGCTACCGTATCGGGTGCATCGACTGGACGTGCCCTCCGATCGCATGGTCCTCGCCACGATGCAGTACGCTCGCCGGATCAGCGCGGCGGGCTTCGACGCGGTCTTTCACGCGCAGTGGTACACGCTGCCAGCGGGGCTCTGGCTGCGCCGTCTCGAGCGCGTTCGCGCGGTGTTCGTGGCCGCGCACGGGCGCGAGCTGCTGCTCAACGCCGTGGAGGGGGTGCCGGGCGTCGGCGCTGGATTTGCTGCGGCCCGCGACGCGCTGCTGCGCCGCGCCGACCTGCTGACACCCGTCAGCCGCTACACCGCCGGACTGCTGCACGATGCTGGGGTCGGGCCGGACGCGATCCACATTGCGCCCAACGGCGTGGACCCGCAGGCGTTCTCACCCCGCGACGGGGCATCCTTCCGAGCGGAGCATGGGCTGGGGGACGGGCCGCTGGTGGTCACGGTGTGTCGGCTCGTACCGCGCAAGGGGATCGACACGACGCTCGAGGCCGTGGCCCGCTTGCGGGGGCACATCCCGGGCCTGCGCTACGCGATCGGGGGCAGCGGTCCGGATCGGCCGCGCCTCGAGGCGCAGGTCCGCACGCTCGACCTCGAGGACACCGTCCGCTTCTTGGGCCGCGTGCCCGACGACGCGATGGCGGCCTGCATGAGCGCTGCGGACGTGTTTTGTATGCCTGCGCGCAGCGAGGTTCCCGACGTGGAAGGGTTTGGGCTGGTGTTCCTCGAAGCGGGCGCGTGCGGGACCGCAGTGGTGGGTGCACGCGCCGGCGGTGTGCCGGACGCGATCGTGCACGGGGAGACCGGGCTGCTGGTGGAGCCCGGCGACGCCGGGGAGCTTGCGAGCGCGCTCGCGTCCCTGCTGGGAGACGAAGCGCTGCGCGTCACGATGGGCAGGGCGGCCCGGCGCCGCATCGAAGCGCAGTGCACCTGGGACCATGTCGCCGAGGGCCTGCTCGAGGCGATGCGGGCCAAGCTGTAGAGCCTCGATGGTGCTCAGGCCGAGACCACTCGGTTGCGGCCCTCTCGCTTCGCGCGGTACAGGGCCGCGTCCGCGCGATCGACCGTGGTGTCGAGCACCTCGCCCTTGCGCTGAACGTCCACGCCCATCGAGACCGTGACGCGAAGCGGAACGGTGCCCACCCGCATGGTCTGGGCCTCGATGGCTGCGCGGGCTCTCTCGGCCACCCGCAGCGCCTGCGGCAGGTTGACGCCGGCGAGCAGGAGCAAGAACTCCTCGCCGCCGTAGCGGACGATCGCGTCCGAGCCGCGGAGCACCTCGTTGAGCTGCCGCGCGATGCGACGCAGCACCTGATCGCCGACCAGGTGTCCATGTTCGTCGTTGATTGTCTTGAAGTGATCGATGTCCACCATCAGGACGGCCAGGGGTGCGTCGTCTGCTGGAACGCTGGGCGGATAGCCCTCCTCGAGGCCTCGCCGATTGAGCGCGCCGGTGAGCGGATCGATCTTGCTCAGCTTCGACAGCCGGGCGATCTCCAGTGGGGGTGCGCAGATCGCAGCGACGAGCTCCAGCAGCTGCTCCTCGTGCGCGGAGAAGCGATGGCTTTCTCGAACCACGCTCAGGACACCGAGGCACGCGTGGGTGGCGAGCAGAGGGGCGCCCAGGTAGAAGCCCATGCCGGTGAAGCCGGGCTTGACCACGAACCGCGCGTCAGCGGTCGGGTCGTCCAGGCGAAGCGGCTTCCCGTGCTTCGCAATCCAGCCGACGAGGCCTTCACCGGGCTGGAACTCGACCGGCTCGGGATGCAGGGGCTGGCCCGAGCGGCAGGTTGCGACCAGCGCGCTGTGGCTGGGGTCGAGAATGCGGACCGAGGCTTGCGTCGCGTCGAACATCTTCGCGGTGCGTTCGACCAGCGTCTGCAGATTGTCCTCGAGTGGGGCTCGACGTTGAACCCCACGGGCGAGTTCCGTGAGCGCAGGCAGGACCGCATCGTCCACGCGCGACATGTACCCTCGCCGCGCCAATGACACAACGTGGCCGGTGTAGGAGTGGTCACACCCCCCGGAGCGCCCGGGCTGGCCGCGGCTGCTCGTCGAGCTGGTCCTCGATACAACGGATGTAGGCGCGCTCCTGCGCGTCGAGCAGAGCCTCGAGCGCCCGAGCCTGGTTGGCGATGGGATGCAAGAGGCGCTCGACGGGGGCGCCGTGTCGATGTCGGCGCCGAAGGGAGGTTTCGGAGCGGTGCAGGGTGCGTAGGGTGCGTTGCGCTTCTCGAATGGTACGCAGCTGCACCTCGCACGGAGGGCGGACCAGGGCGGGCGCAGGGGGGACCATGACGAGGGCGAGGGACGCGAGCGTCGTGAACATGCCGGGCCGCAGAGCAAGTGGTGCGCCGAGCCTGGCGGACGCAATCTCGGGGGGTTGCGGCGGAGCCCCTGTCCGCCGCGGCCTGGCAACTGCGGTGGTGGTGGAAACGACGGTCGCTGCCATGCCGTTCACGGACACCTGCTCGCGGCGGCCGTGCCGTCCGCTCGTCGGAGGCTTCCTTCCGTCGTGCCCGAGGGTGCATGCTTGGGCGATTCGTGTCGCAGCGTCCAGACCATGGCCGTACCGGTGGCGTCGTCGCGCTGCCGAGCAGCGCGGAGTCCACGCCCGCGGGCTTTCTTCCGCCCGATGAAGTGCTCGGGCGCTACGTCGTGCTCTACAGGCTCGGCGCCGGAGGGATGGGGGTGGTCTATGCCGCCTATGATCCCAAGCTCGACCGAAAGGTCGCGCTCAAGCTGCTGCGAAAGCCGAGCACGAATCCGTCCAAGCGGAAGCGAGGGCAGGAGCGGCTCATCGCCGAGGCCCGCGCGCTGGCGCGGTTGAGCCATCCCAACGTGATCGCGGTGCACGACGTCGCGGTGCACGACGACCGCATCGTGGTCGCGATGGAGTTCGTCGATGGGGAGACGTTGACCTCCCGCCTCGCGCGCGAGCCCATGTCGTGGCGGGCCGTCGTCACGTTGATGGCCCAAGCGGGTCGCGGTTTGGCTGCTGCCCACGCGGCGGGGTTGGTGCATCGCGACTTCAAGCCCGACAACGTGATGCTCGGGCGCGACGGTCGCGTGCACGTGATGGACTTCGGCCTGGCGCGAGACTTCGACCTGGACGATCTCGACGCCCCGGCCGTGGACCTCTCGTCGGTGAGGGGTCCGATCGTCGCGCGCAGCCGAACGGCGGGCACGCCGGCATACATGGCTCCCGAGCAGCATCGCGGACTGCCGGTCGATGGTCGAACCGACCAGTTCAGCTTCTGTGTCACCTTCTATGAGGCGCTGTATGGCCAGCGTCCGTTCCTGGCAGATGGGTCACAGGCGATGCTCGCGCTCGTCGACCGCGGCGAGCTCCCTGCGTCGCCCTCCCACGTCAAAGTGCCCGGATGGGTCCGCGCCGTCGTCGCGCGCGGCCTCGCGCCCGACCCTCAGGCGCGCTTCTCCAGCATGCAGATGCTGCTCGATGCGCTCGAGCAGGACTCGACCTGGCGTCGACCGCAACTCGCGGCCCTGGCCGGCGTCGGCGCAGCGGTGGCTCTGCTGGGAGGATGGGGCGTCGTCGAGCGCTTCGGGGGGGCGGACGAGGAGCAGCCCGCGGCGTGTGCGGGTGCGGACGCGCGATTCGACGCCGTGTGGACCTCCGAGCGGCGCGGCGCCATCGAGACGAGCTTCTCCCAAACGGATCAGCCCTACGGCAAGGCGTCGTGGGACGGCGTGCGCGGGGCGCTCGATCGCTACGAGCGTTCGTGGGTGGAGATGCACACCGAAGCGTGTCAGGCCACCGAAGTCCGGCACGAGCAATCCGAGGCGATGCTCGATCTGCGGATGGAGTGCTTGGGCCGTCGGCTCGACGAGTTCGATGCGTTGACGGAGATCCTCGCCGACGCCGATCCCGAGCTCATCCGCACCGGCGTGGCCGCGACGGCCAAGCTCGTCCCGGTGAGCGTCTGCGCCGACGCGGAGCTGCTGAAGTCGCCGGTGCCGGTGCCCGACGACCCGGCCGTGCGGACGCGTGTCCGCGATCTTCGCGCATCCTTGGCCCGGGTCAAGGTTCACGAGGACGCCGGGCGGTATGCGCGGGGCTTGGCGCTCGCCAAGGTCGCGGTGCAGCGGGCCCGGGTCGTGGGCCACGCACCCGTCTTGGCCGAGGCGTTGCTTCGGGAAGGGAAGCTCGCCCTCGCGACTGGAGACTTTGCGCGGGCTGATCCGCGCTTGCGCGAGGCGATCCAGACCGCATCCGCCGGCCGCGACGATCTCACCGCGGCGCGGGCCTGGACGGCTTTGGTCGCGGTCGTCGGGCATGGGCAGGCGCGCGCTGAGCCGGCGGAGGAGGTCGCACGCGCCGCCCAAGCGGCGGTTGCCCGGGCCGGCGCGTCCGCGGAGCTGCAGGCCGAACTCGCCGCCGTGATCGGTGCAACCTTGACCCAGCAAGGCCGTCTCGAAGAGGCCCAAGATCAGTTTCAACTGGCGATCGAGCGTCAGCGAGCCGCCTTTGGATCCGACCACCCCGGGCTGGGCCGTCTCTTCAACAACCTCGCCGCCGTGAACCTGCTCCGCCAAGACGTGCACGCCGCCAAGCGCAACCTCGAGCGTGCAATCGAGCTGCAGGCGCGCACGCACGGCCCCGAGCATCCATCGGTGGCTGCGATGAAGGCCAACGTGGGGGCCCTCCACCTCCGTCAGGGTCGTACGGCGGAGGCGAGGGCGATGCTGACCGAGTCGCTCCGGGTTTGGGAGGCAGCGGGCGCGCGCAATCAGCCCTATATCGGTCATGCGCATCTCTCCTTGTCGACGGTCGCGCTCCATGACGGTCGCTTCGAAGACGCCGAGTCCCAAGCGCGTCGGGCGTTGACCGCCTTCGAGTCCGTCGCCGCGGGCCCGCACCCCGACGTGGCGCGGGCGTCGTCGATGCTCGGGGCGAGTCTGCTCGCTGAGGGCCGGACGTCCGAGGCGCTGCCGATTCTCGAGCAGGCCTTCGAACTCGGCGAGGAGACGCTGGGAGAGGATCACGACGATCTTGCGACGATTCTGACCGAGCTGGGCACAGCGCAGCTCGCGACCGGCGATCCGAAGGCCTCCGTCGAGTCTCTGGAGCGGGCGCTCGAGATCCGCACGACGCGACCGGGAATGCCGGTCGATCTGCCGCGTCTGCGCTTCGTTCTCGCCCGCGCCCTCGCAGGCTCCCAGAGGGAACGGGCGGTGCGGCTTGCACGGAGTGCGCGGGCGGGTTTCGAGATTCTTCCGCCCGAACATCCGATGCGACGGTCGCTCAACGAAATCGACACGTGGATCGCCGCGCATGCACCCAAGACCCCCGCGGGCGGATAGGCGCCTTGCACCCCAACCGTTACGGTACAGTCCCCACGACCTCTACGAGCCGCGATGCAGACTCAACCGCCCTACACGCCCGGTGGCGCCCTTTCCACGGGGCACTACGAGTTCACCAACGAAGAGAACGACAAGATCGCGTTGACGGGATCGCGCGCGAAGATGTGGGGTTTCATCTCCCTGGTCACCGGCGTGCTCGCGCTGGCCGGGTTGATCGTCTCGTTGGTATTCAAGGCTGAACTCATCGCCCATGGGCTCGAGCCCAGCTACGTCACGGTCTTCGTCGTGGCGCTGGTGCCGATCGTGCTCACGCACCTGGTCATCTCGATGCTCTACATCGCTGCGGGGAAGTCGCTGCAAGCGGTTGTCCGCACCCGAGGCAACGACATCGAACACTTGATGCAGTCGCTCGACAAGCTGGGCACGGCCTTCTTGGTCGAGTTTGCGATCGGTATGCTCGCCGTCGTCGTCAGCTTTGGCGTTGGCGTGCAGATGGCCATCGACAACGTCGCGGCGGAGAAGGCCGCCGAACTCGCCCGCGCAGAAGCTGCAGCAGCCGCGATCGAGGCCGCCGCCGAGGACGAAGGCGAGGACGAAGGCGAGGACGAAGGCGACACCGACACCGACGCGGAAGAGGCCGAGGACGCGGCCGCGGCCGCGGCCGCGGGCGAGAACGAGCAGGGTGCGGACGAGGCCGCCGAAGGCGACACGGATGCCGAGCCCGCAGCGGACGGGGACACCGACGAAGGTGGCTCCGGTGATGGTGACGCGGACGACGCGGACGACGCGGACGACGCGGACGAAGCGGACGAAGCGGACGAGGGGGAAGATGAGGCCGAAGCAGCGGTGGCGGACGACGCCCCCGAGGTGACCGAGGACCCCGCCGCCGGCTGAAGCCGCGCACGAAAGGAAGCACTGCCATGAGCCAGAACACCGTCGTTGCCCCGCCCCCCGGCCCGCCTGCCGCCTACGAGTTCAGCAAGACCGAGAACGCCACGATCTCGCGTACGGCCAAGTGGGCCAAAGCGGTCGCCGTGATGTTCTTCATCACGACCGCGGTTCAGGTCGTGAACCTCAACATCCTGGGCATCCTGGTCGATCTCGCGATCGGCGTGACCTTCTGGAAGGGCGCGACCCTGCTCGATGCGGTCGTCAACACCGAGGGGGATGACGTCCCCAACATGCTCGGTGCGCTCGACCAGCTCCAGACCGCGTTCACGATTCGAATCCTCATCACGGCCATTGCCGCGGCGATCGCTCTGGTCGTCTCGGTCGGCGTCTTCATCCAGTACAAGTTCCTCTACGACCCGGCCGACGTCGAGCCCGCTGTCTCGGTGGACGATGCGCAGGAGCAAGACGATGCGGACGAGGGCGATGATGCGACGCCCGACGACGCCGCCCAGCCCGAGGGGAGCCCCGCGGACGCGCCGGCCGAGGTCGCGCCCGAGGAGGTCGCGCCCGAGGAGCCGGGCGAGGCCGCGCCCGAGGAGCCGGGCGAGGCCGCACCTTTGGAGGCAGACGAGGCGCCTCCAACCTGAGCCGTCCACCGCGGCGACCCCAACGGAAGAAGGCCGGCGCCTGCGTGAGCAGGGCCGGCCTTCTTCATCAATGGCGCAGGGCCATCAGGCGAGCACGGCGGTCATGGGCGTCGAGGACTCGGGCGCGCCACCACCAACCGACGTCGCGTCCGGGTCGAACGCTTGCAGGCACGTGAGCAGCACGTCCGACATGTTCTCGGCGCCGTTGGGGTCGTTGTGGCTCTCGTTCCACGGGGTCGTCTGATAGTGGATGCCGGGGTGCTGAAGGTACCCGCGACCTCGCCCGGCGAGCAGAATGGGCTGGCGGGCCACCGAGTGCGATGCGCCGGTCGAGATGTCCGTCGTCGCGTAGATGATCGAGGTGTCGAGCAACGACTCGCCGTTGAGGTCCGGCGTGTCCGCGAAGATCTCTAGGAGATCGGCGAACTTCTGCATCTGATACGTGATGCCTGCCTGGTAGGCCGCGTTGCCCGGTCCCTGGTGGCTCGCGTTGTGGTGGATCTCGCCCGCGTCGATCTCGTCGAAAACGGTAGACGACACGAACCGCTTGAACTGGAACGAAGCGACCCGCGTGATGTCGCAGACGAAGGCGTAGGCGATGAGACGCGCCATGGCTTCGTTGGTGCTCGAGATCGGCTCGACGCCCCCGATATCGGTGTTGGTCTCCGTGGGGAGGTCGGGCAGATCACAGGTCGGAGGCGTGGCGAGGATCTTCTGCTCCAGCTCGTAGACGCCCTCGAGGTGGGCGTCGACCCGCTGCTTGTCCACGCTGCCCAGGTCCCCTCGCAGCGCATTGGCGTCCTCGCGCACGTAGTCGAGGATGCTGGTGCGAAGGGCGCTGTCGTCCGGCTTGGGGACGAACTCCCCGAACAAGAGCTGCCAGACCTCTTGGGGGTCGACCTGGGGGGTCTGCGCGACGAGACCGCCCGCCGTCGCCCGGTGAGACATGGCGATGTAGGTGGTGCCTCCATCGTTGTCCGTGCTCTGGCGCTTCGAGACGCGAACGTGCACCGCACGGATCGGCGTCTCGCCCTCGAGCGTGTCGGCGATCCGCTGGTCGATTGTCGGACCTCCGGCGTTGCTGTTGAAGCCACCCTGCGGCTCGATGTCGTAGCCGCTGAGGCCGACCATCCCCTCATGGTGCGTCACGAAGTTGGTCGCGCGGTTCTGCATCCCGGTGATGACCGAGACGTAGTCCTTGACGTTCACCAGCGGTGCGAGCTGCTCGGAGAGCTGCCAGTCCGCGCCAACCTGCTGCGGTTCGAAGCGGTCGATGACGATGCCGTCTGCCCAGTACCAGGTCATGAACCGGAGCGGCAGCGCGCCACCGCCCGCGAGGGCGTCTCCGTTGGCGTTGAGCATGGCTTCGAGGATGGGGAGACCCACGGCGACGGAGGCTCCTCCGGCCATCCCTCGGAGCATGCGGCGTCGGCTTAGCTTGAAGTTGCGCATCTTGATTCTCCTTGGGTCCTACTTGGGCTCGTCGACGAGACGGAAGAGTGGGTGGGTGACCATTTCGATCAACAGCGACTGGACGCTGAAGCCCGCGTCGGCAAACGAGAGCCCGAGGTCTTCGATGCCGGCGTGCGTGTCTTCGGACGGGACCTGACCCAGCGCTCCACGCATGAGGTTCTCGATGAGGCAGTCTCCGACCCGCGGGTCGGCGGCCAGCACGTCGCCGAGCTCTCGCGCGTCGTTCCATGAGCCGACGCCGACGATCTCGCCGTCGGTCTCGACCGGCTTGCCATTGTCGGTCAGCCGCATCGCTCCGATCGCGCTGTACCGCTCGAACGCGAACCCGAAGGGGTCCGTCAACGCATGACAGCTTCGGCAGCCGTCCTGGTCCAGGTGCATCTCGAGGAGCTCCTTGAGCGTCAGGTCTTCGCTATCGGGCAGGGTGATGTTCGCGTTGGGGTCGGGTGGGGGGACCTCGGTGCAGAGGATTCGCTCTTGGATATACAGGCCGCGCTTGGTCGGCGAGTTGCGCCGCGGGCCGGATTGCCAGGTGAGGAAGCTGCCCTGCGAGGTGTAGCCGGCGCGGAGTTGATCGTCGGGCCACTGCACCTTCGCGAAGAGGTCTCCGTTGCCCGGCAGGGGAATGCCGTACAGGGTGGCCAGGGGATCGTTGACGTAGGTATGGCGGGCGTTGAAGAGTTCGCGGAAGTCGCCGTCCCGGTCCCAGACGATGTCGTACAGGAGCAGGAGCGTCTCGTCCTTCATCATCTCTCCGAGCTCGGGGCTGAACTCGGGGAAGACCTCGGCGTTCTTGGGCGCTTCGGCGAGGTCTCGCAGCCGGTACGTCTCGGCAAAGAAGGCATCGAGCGCGATCCGAGCCTCGGGGTCGGCCAGCATGTCCTCGGCGAGGTCTCGAAGCTGCTGTGGGTCGTCGAGCTGTCCGGACTCGGCGAGCGCGAGCAGCTCCAAGGTGGGCGTATGGCCGCTGAGCAGGAACGAGACGCGCGTGGCGAGCTCGGTCCCGCGGAGCCGCCGGTAGCCGCTGCTCTCGTCGAGTTCTCCGACCTCTTGGATGTAGAGGAACGAGGGCGCCTGAAGGATCGCCATCAGCTCGTAGCGCAGACCGGTCATGAACGAGCCGTCGTCGGCCCATTGCTGGCCGGCGGCTCCGATCGCCGCGAGATCATCGATCTCATCGGATGAGAGCGCGCGGCGATACGCGAAGCGGCCGATGGTGGTGGAGACCTCGCGATAGCACGCCGCGCTCGCGCCTTCGCCTACGCAGGGCACGAGAGCCTGGAGCGCAGCGGGGTTGGCGATGACCGCTTCGGCGACCCCGAGGGCGGTCCGCTCGTACTGCTCGACGATGTCCGCGGACAGCGGAAGAATGGACGCACCCACGGCATCGAAGCCGCCTTGGCCGATGTCCGCCGGTGGCTCGGCCGCCTCGGCCGCCGCGTCGCCAAAGATCAGCCCCACCGAAGCTCGATACTCACGAGCAGTGAGCTTGCGCATGCCGCCCGGTGGTGGGACGAATCCTTCCGGCTCGGAGGTGGTGTCATCGGTGCCGCTTCCGTCCTCCTGCGAACCCGTAGAGCCGTCGGCCGGACCGGTGGAGGCGCCCGTGGTGCCACCTTCGGTCTCGGTACCGCCGCCGCTGGCTGGACCTTCGTTGCAGCCGGCCGAGGCGAGGGTCAGGAGTCCGAGCACCGCGAGTGCGCGGGCCGGAGGTCGTAGTCGTTTGCGTCGTTTCAACGGTGAACTCCTCGGATCCGAGCCGGCCATCACACCGGCTTTGTTTGCATGGCCCGTCCGCCATGCAACCTTCAGGCGGTTTCGCATAAACACGAGCGCACCCAGGTCGCTGACTCTACCGCCCTTCGAAGCCATAGGGGCCGGTCAAACTTGCGTCCTCGGGGTCGCGCGTGGTGCGATGGGCGCGTGGAGTCAGGGCCGTCGAGCATGAGCGATGCATACCTACGTTGCCCCATCTGTATGCTTCGGCTGACATGGGCACAGGCAGGTGAAGGATGCTCGGAGTGCCGACGACGGGGCAGCTGCGTCGACCACATCCCGGTCCTCACCGATGCGCCCGAACAGTGGCGTGAGGACTGGTCTGCGCAGCGCGGCGCGTTCATGAGGTCGACGCGGGCGACGCGCGACGTGATCCTTGCGCAGATTGCCGGGCAGGCGCTGCTGCCGCCGACGCGTCGTCGCTTGCAGACGCTGCACGACGCGCTCGAGCGGCACCGCATCGAGGTGGAACAGCTGTTCGAGGCGGCGGGGATTGCGTCGTCCTCAGACCCGACGTTGGGGCGGGGCCGAGTCCCCGGCGAGGGGATCGCGACGGCGTACTTCGATCAGATTCACCGGGACTGGGGCTGGGATGGCGCCGAGTCGGCGGCGGCGCTCGCGGTCGTCCGAGACGTGCTCGGCGAGGTCAGACCGCGCCGCATGCTGGTTCTAGGCGCGGGGTCCTGCAGGCTTCCCTACGACCTGCACCGAGCCGCAGGGATCGAGACCACCGTCGCCATCGACATCAACCCCGTGCCGTTCTTCGTCGCTCGGCGGGTGCTCGGCGGGGCGGAGCTTTCGATGCTCGAGTTTCCTCGGTGTCCGCGAGACAGCGCGAGCGTTGCGGTCGAGCGGACGCTGCGCTGCGATGCGCCCGGAGCGACGGGGTTCCACCTGTTGTTCGCCGATGGGCTCGAGCCGCCGGTTCCCGACGGAGCCTTCGATCTGGTGTTCACCCCATGGTTCATCGATCAGGTCCCCAAGGACTTGGCGACCCTCGTGCCCGAGGTTCACCGGGTCCTCACGGTGGGGGGTGCGTGGCTCAACCACGGTCCGCTGCTCTATCAGCCCGCGCACACCGAGCCGGCTCACCGATACCGAGAGGATGAAGTGCATGCGCTGGCCTCTTCCAGCGGTTTCGACATCGTGCGATCCCGTTGGGATCGATTGCTGTACATGCAGAGTCCCGCCGGTTCGCAGGGCAGGATGGAGGGGGTGGCCTCGTTCCTCGCGCGCAAGCGGGAGGAGCAGATTGCGAAGACCGAGGAGGGCGTGCCTGCCTGGCTCGAAGACCCGACGCTCGTGGTTCCGCGCTGGCCCGAGCTCGACGACTACGCAGCCCCGCATCCCATGTTCGACGCCGTGGCCAAGCTCGTCGACGGCATTCGGTCCTCGCAGGCGATCGCGGACGACATGGTGCGCCGATTTGGTCTTCCCCCCGAGGCTGCGCTCGGTGGTGTCTCGACCTGCCTGTCAGAAATGTGGAGAGCCAGACGCTCGTGACGTCTGGCTCTGGGGGGCGGTTGGGTTGCCGAGGCTATCGGGCGGAGTACTTGGTGGCTCGCGCCTTGCCCTGGTAGGTCACCTTGCCGTCTTCGATGAGCCGATTGAGTGCAGTGCGCATCTGAAGCGAGGTGCCCCCGGCCTTCTTGCGCAGGTACGACGACCCGACGGGTTTGGAGGCGGCCTGCACGGCGTCATAGACGGCGACGTCATAGGCGGCCCGACCTTCGGGGGTCCGCGTGTTGACGGCTTTGCCACCGCCACCGCTGCTCTTGCTGCTGCTGCTGCTGCTGCCTCCGCTCGCGGCGGGGGCCGAGGCCTTCGCCGCACGCGGAGTCGAAGCCTTTGCGCCGCCCGATTTTCCAGGGAGTGCCCAAGCAATGATCTGAGAGACCGACTTTCCGCTTCGGTCCGCAAGCTCGGAGAGGGTCATGGCTCCCACGAACTCTTCCAATGGAGATTGAGGCATACGGATATGTATCGGCTCGATGGCTCAATCGCAATATGGGACAATCATGGTCCGGGGAAGCGCGATTGCAGCGCGAGCGTGAGTCCAAACAGCCCCAGGCAGGCCATTGCCAGGCTCGTAGCGCCCGAATTGGCCACGACGAGCGCATCGAGCAGTGCAATACCCGCGATGAGGTGAACGACACCCACGCGAATCATCTGTGGTTTTGCGCTTCGGATTCGAGAGATCGCGCGGTGCACCCACAAACCGTATCCGCCCAAAAAAGACGGAATTAGGGGGGCTCCTGACCACGAGGCGAGGACGAACGCCCCTGGACCTGCGAGGCCCAACAGCGGCCCCCATCGGGCCATCCCTCGCCGACGCCCGACCCCGGCTGCGGAGGTGAGCGTCAGCACATACCCCAGGAGCACGAGGCTACCGACCCAAAGCATGGGGGACGGCGCCGCGGAAACGGCGAATCCCCCGAGTGCGTAGACGCCCATACGGCACCCCCCCATCAACAATGGGCCCGGGGAGCCGGCTTTGAAACGCGTCCCGTACACGATGGCGGCGCTCGTTGCGAGGGCCGCCAGCCCTGCAAACCGGTGTACCCCCCACGCGGCGAGCGTGCCGAGGACCAAGAGGCCGAGCCCCCACCTCCACGCCGCGGGATGCTGGGGATGCTCGGGACGCTCGTCGTGGTCGAGGACCAGAGCGCCGATGTGGAGCGCGGACCCGGACACGGCGGCTGCCGCGATCGGGACGGTCTCCAGCGGTCCTCCAGACAGGACGGCACCCGCGAGGACGTTGGTCCAAACGGTGGGCAGATCGGAGAGACGGCCGAGGCGGATCGCGGTGCTCGGATTCATGGAGCGTGACGACGAACGCAGCGCACCTGTGGGTGCGGGGGGCGGCGAGGGGCTACTTCTTACCCGTCGAGTACATGTCGTCGATGATGCTGGAGTAGCGCTCCTGGACGACGCTTCGCTTGACCTTGAGCGAGGCGGTGAGCAGCCCGTTGTCGACGGTCAGGGGCTCGGGGGTGATGCGCCAGTATTTGATGCTCTCGAAGCTCGCCAGGCCGCCGTTGACCTTGGTGACGTGGGCTTCGATGGCCTTCTCGACTTCGGGATGGGCCGGGTCGGCTTCGATGCCCTGCTGCTTGGCCCAGTCACCGAGCTCCTCGGGATCGATGGCGATCAGGCACACGCAATAGTTGCGACGATCGCCCACCACCACTGCCTCTTGCACGATCGGCAAGCCCTTGAGCTGGCCCTCGATCTTGGCCGGTGCGACGTACTTGCCGCCGGAGGTCTTGATGAGCTCCTTCTTGCGACCGGTGATCTTGATGAAGCCGTCCGCGTCTTCGGAGCCCAGGTCGCCCGTGCAGAACCATCCGTCGTCGAACGCGGCCTCGGTAGCCTCGGGCTGATGCAGGTAGCCCTGGGTGATGTTGGGGCCCTTGGCGAGAATCTCTCCGTCGCTGGCAATCTTGATCTCGACCCCTGGCAGGGCGGGCCCGACAGTGCCGATCTTGATCTTGCCCGGCAGGTTGGCCGTGAGCCCGGGACAGGTCTCGGTGAGGCCATAGGCTTCGAGCAGGTCCAGGCCCATCGCGAGGAAGAAACGGTGGACGTCGGCGTCCAGCGGAGCCGAGCCCGACAACAGCGCGAACGTGCGGTCGAAGCCGAGCTTGGCGCGGAGCTTGGAGAGGACGAGCTTGTCCGCAATGGCGGCGCGCAGGCTCAGCAGGAAGGGGAGGGGCTTGCCTTCACAGCGGTAGGGGACCGTCTGCAGGCCAGTGTTGATGGCCCAGTGGAAGAGGGATTGGCGAATCGGTGGCGCACCCGAGACGGCGGTCTCGATCTTGGCCTTCATCTTTTCGAACACCCTCGGTGCGCCAGGGAAGAATCCCGGACGGGTCTCGCCGAGGTCCGCGCCCAGCGTCGGCACCGAGCTGATGATCAGGTGGAGGTTGCGGAACGGGGCGGCAAACTGGATCAGCCGCCCAAAGGAGTGGGCCAGCGGCAGGAATAGGAACAGGCCGCCCTCCCGCATGCCGTCGTCCAGCACGCCTGCGCTCGACACCGCACGAGACATCGCGAGGTGGTTCTCGTGCGTTTGAATGACCGCCTTGGGTGGCCCGGTGGTCCCGGAGGTGTATGTGTACGTCGCCGTCTGGTCTGGCTTGGCGTCTCTTCGCCGACGCAGCATGTCCTCGCGCTGGGCGTCCAGCTCCCTCTTGCCCCGCGCCTCGAGGTCGGCGAGTGATTCCCAGTCGTCGGCGGCATCGATGCCGGTGGGATCGATGACGACGACGTGCTGGAGTGGTACGTCGTCGCCCCCGTAGTCCTTGTCGAAGAAGCTGAAACCTTTCCGCATCTCGCGGATCTTCTTCAGCTGCGCCTTGTCATCGATGATGACCAGCTTGACGCCGGTGTCGACGTGCGCGTAGCCGACCTCCTCGGTGTGGAGAGACGCGTAGATCGGTACGGTCTGCAGCCCAACGCTGAGCCCGGCGAAGTCGCAAACGAGCCAGTCTTCGCTCGTCTGCCCCAGCAGGCCGATCACGTCGTTGTCCTCGAGTTCGATCGCGGTCAAGATGCCGGCGGCAATCCTGTCGGCGCGATCGGCCATCTCCTTCCACGTTCGGGTGACCCACGTGGACCCTTCTTTGGTCCGGATCCCGACATCATTGGGGGTCGCTTCGGCGCGGGCGTGGAGGAGGTCGGCGAGGGTTCGAATATCCAACGACATGAGAACGAGCGCCGCGAGCATAACGCCTGGGCGGCCCGAGAGAAGCCCCTTTTGTTGCCGCGAGCTATTGGTACAGGAGGTCGCCCAGGCGGGCCGCCTCCATCAGGTACGCGGCCAACAACGCCCTGCGGTCGCCTGCCTCCGCGATGTCGAGGTTTTCGAGCCACTTCGAGGCTTCCGGATCGTCGCGGGCCTGCCCCTCGATCACCGACCGAGCGAGTCCGACCAGCATCCGGGCTTTGAGGGGAGTATTGGTGGGAACCCGGGTGAAGACGCCAGCCACGTCGCGGGTGCTGACCGACACCTGGAGGCCTTTGGGCTTGGGGAGCAGGGCTTGCAGGACCGTCGATGCTCCCTGGCGCATGTTCCCGAAGCCCGAGCCGATGACCGCAGCTTGGGTCATGGCGAACATGAAGCCACTGTCGCGGGGAATGTGCTGTGCGAGCCGCTCGAGCTCGCGGTTCATGCGGTGTCGTCGCTTGGACTTGGCATTGAGGACCCCCTCGATCATGTCGTCTCGTCCAACGATGACCTGGTCCAGGTCGACGCGGACCATATGCACGGTCTGACCTGCGAACTCGACGCCAGCGAGGCTCCAATGATCGTCCCCGACGCGCTCGAGTCCGCCGTCCTCGACCGCACGTGCCGCCCGCGGGAGCAGATCGGGGATCTCCGCGATCATCATCGAGCGCTGGTAGTTCTGGTGGCTTGCGACCCCCGCCATCCGCTTCCAGGAGCGCAAGCTGTCGTACCCCAGCCGCTTGGCCAGCTCGCAGGGAATCTCGCTGAAGATGGGCGCAACGGTCTCTTCGTCGGCATCGGGGCGACTCCGAGCTTCGCTTCGGGCGCGGGTTCGGCGGGCCCGGCGTTCGTCCATCGCCTCGTAGAAGACCTGATGCGTCGGGAGCCCCCGGCGGGCCGCCTCCGCCTGCGCGCGAGACCAGCGCTCCGTCATCAGGATGTCCTCGCGCCGCTGCTCGTTGCACGTCAGGATGAACTCGGCGGTGTCGGGCCCCGCCTCACGCAGAACTTGCGCGTCGCGCATGGCGTCGATGTCGGCCAGGAACATGACGTCGAACTCGGCCGAGACGAAGCGCATACCGTAGGGCAGGTGTCCCTTGGACTGCCGGTCGGTCCCCACGTCCCAATACCGTCGCAGCACGCTGGCCAGGCCGTCTGCGTCTCCCGTCTTTCGATACAGGCGGATCAAGCGGAGCATCGAATCGGTGACCAACTCGCGGTCCCGCGTGTCCTCGTCGAGCACCAGCTCGAACTGCTCGATGGCGCACTTGGAACGCTCGATGACGTCCATACAGTGCACCCCTTTGCGGTGGTACCGCTCGACCGCCGACTCGTTGGGGGCGGCGGTCGCGGCCAACCCAGCCGACAGAAGTGCGATCCACATGCTCCCTTCTATCCCGTGCCCGCTGGATTGGGTTGGGTGGGAGCGTGACGCCGACCACGCTCAGGGATCGGCGTGGGACGCACCGTACAAGGCGGCTCCTTGGAGCGCAGCGGACTCGTTGAGTACTACGCGAATCGGAATCTGCTCCACCAGGCTTTGCATGCGCCCCTTGCCGTCGAAGCGCTCCAGGAAGGCCGATGTCTTCATGCGCTTGCAGAGCTTCGGCGCGATGCCGCCGCCGAGGTAGATGCCGCCGATGGCCAGGATCTCGAGCGCAAAGTTCCCTGCTTTGGCCCCGTACAGCTCGAGGAACAGCGAGAGCGCGGCTTCGGCATGTTCGTCGCCGTCGTCGGCGGCGGTCGCGATGGCGGCGGCGGGCTCTTTCGCGCCGCGGGCTTCGGCCCACCAGGGCGCTTGCGTCGCGCCTGCGCGTTCGACGAGGAACTCGTACAGCGCCGCGAGCCCCATGCCCGAGACCACGCGTTCCCAGCTCACGTGTCCGTACTGCCGCTGCAGATGCTGGAGCAGCTCCCACTCCAGCGCGTTGCTCGGCGCGAAGTCGGTGTGACCACCTTCGGTGGGGAAGGGATGCAGCTGGCCGCGAATGTACTGAAGCCCTGCTTGGCCCAGACCGGTGCCTGCGGAGACCAGGCCGGCGTTTCCGCCGAGGTAGGACGCGCCTTCGCGCAGGACCATGAAGTCGGCGTCGGCGAGGGTACTCAGGCCATACGCGTTGGCCTCGAGGTCATTGAGCAGCCGGACCGAGGGCAGTCCGAGGTCGCGCTCGAGCTCGTCGGCGTCCACGATCCACGGCAGGTTGGTGAGCTGCGCCCGGCGGCCACGCACCGGTCCGGGAAGGCCGATGCAGACTGCGCGGACGTCGTCGGCCCCGTGGGTGGATGCAAAGTCCTGCACGATCTCTTTGAGCGAGCCGTACTCGGCGCTGGTTTCGATCGTGTGGACCAGGCGCAGCACCTTTCCATGATTGACTTCACACAGAGCCAATCGTGTGTTCGTGCCGCCGACGTCTCCCGCAAGTACCTTCATGGATCTGTTCCTTCACGCCGGGCCGACGGGGCCTCTCCGAGGAGGGAGACGGCCCGGCGCGGGGCGCAAAAGCCCCTACGGCGCACGACCGAAGGTGTAGCACCAATGCCACGGATCCGTGCAAAAGCCGCGCGTGCGAACGCGCATCAGCCGGCGAGAGCGGCTTCGAAGGCCCGCCGGAGGGCTCGTAGGCCGGTGAGCAGGTCCGCGGTGAGGTGAACGCGGAGCGCCCGGCGGTCCCGGTCGACCAGGACCTGGAAATCGCCGGCGGCCTGGGCCGCTGCCACGACCCCGAAGTCCACCCTGCGTCCCGGAATGGCGAGCGCGCTCGGCTCGGCGGTCACCTGTACGAACACCCCGGTGTTGGGCCCGCCTTTGTAGGCCTGGCCCGTCGAGTGGAGGAACCGGGGTCCGAAGCCCAGGCAGGTGGCGACGGACTTGGCGCGTCGGACCGCGTTGCGCATCGCCGAGAGCTCGGCTTGGTGCGCTGGGTTCATGTCGACATAGGCCAGCAGCGCGAAGTAGTCGCCGGCGCTCAGTCGCGCGAGGTGACTGCGCAGCCAACCTTCGAGGTCGTCCCCGCGCAGCGCCGCCGCGTTGGTCTGGTCGGCATGGATTCGAACGCCCTCGCCCTGCCAGACGACGGGAAGCTCGGGGAGGGTGCCGTGCTCCTCGTAGGCGGCGGTCAACTTGGCGCTTTCGATCTTGCTCGCTTCGACGTCGGGCTGGTCGAAGGGATCGAGGCCCATGACGGCGCCGGCCACCGCGGTGGCGAACTGCCAGCGAAACAGCTCCTGCGGCAGCGCATCGACGTCGGCGAGGTCGATCTGAATGACCGACTCTCCGGCCTCGCGCCACGCTTCGGCGATGCCGTCCTGGACTGGGTCGGCGGTGGCGCCAACCCGGAGGTAGACGAACACCCGGTCGTCCCCATTTCCCTTGAGGCGCGGCGTCTCTGCGTCGATCGGAATGATCGCGTGGCCGTGTTTACCGGTCGACTCGGCGACGAGCTGCTCGACCCACGCGCCGAAGCTCGCGATCGCCGGAGAGGTGAGCAGCGTGAGCTTGTTGCGCCCGTGCTCGGCGGCGACGCCCATCGCGAGGCCCAGCGCCACGCCAGGGTTGGCGTCCGGGTCCGCGCCGCGACATGCGTCCACCATCAGCTTGGCCTCGGTGAGGAACGCCTCGGGGTCGATGCCCATCGCCGCGGCCGGTGCCATGCCGAAGTTCGAGAAGGCCGAGAAGCGCCCACCGATCTCGGGCAGGCCGTACAGCGTCGCGCGGAAACCGTGCTCGGCCGCGAACGCTTCCAGCTTGGAGCCGGGATCGGTGATTGCGACGAAGTGCCTCGGCGCCTCGGCTCCGAGGGCCTCCGTAGCCCGGCCCATGAAGAACTCCATGAGAACGGTGGGCTCGAGGGTCGAGCCGGACTTGGAGGCGACGATGAACAGGGTCTTGGCCAGATCGAGCGCGTCGGCAATCCTGGCCACCTGCGCGGGGACCGTGGAGTCCACGATGCGCAGCCGGGGACCGTCCGTCGCGGACCCGAAGGTCTTGGCCAGGACGTCTGGGCACAGGCTCGAGCCGCCCATGCCCAGCAAGACGAGGTCGGTCACGCCGGAGGCGCGAACGTCTTGGGCGAACGCGACGAGGTGGCTGAGGTCCGCGAGCTGCCGCTCGACGATGCCCAGCCAGCCCAGCCAGCGTGCTTCGGGGCCCGAGGTCCACACGCTCGCGTCCTCGCTCCAGATCCGCGCGGTCGTGTCCGCCTCGCTCCACGCGCGCGAGGCCTCGGCGACGCCCGACTCGAGCGTGCTCGAGAGCTCTCGCCGGGTGCGGTTGAGCTGCCCTCCGCGGACCTTTCGCTGGGCGCGCGCGACGGTCGCGAGCAGGTCGTCCATCGCGTCCTCGAACGCGACGAGGCCGTTGTCCAGGAGCAGGTCGGTGACGTCGGTGAGCGAGACGCCCACCCGCTCGAGCGCGTCGAGTCGGGCGCGTGCCTGGTCGACGCCTTGGGTCAGCGTGGTCGCGACCTTTCCGTGATCGAGGAAGGCCGTGAGGGTCTTGGGTGGGACCGTGTTGACGGTCTGGGGCCCGACGAGTTCCTCGATGTAGAGCACGTCGCTGTAGGCGGCGTTCTTGGTGCCGGTGCTGGCCCACAGCAGCCGCTGCGGGCGCGCGCCCGCGGTGGCCAGGCGGCGCCATGCGTCGCTGCTCGAGATGCGCTCGAAGCTGCGGTAGGCCACCTTGGCGTTGGCGACCGCGATCGTGCCTCGGAGCGCGAGCGCTTCGTCGGTTCCGATGGCGTCGAGGCGCTTGTCGACCTCGCTGTCGATGCGGCTGACGAAGAAACTCGCGACAGAGGCGACGTCGCGGATCGGCTCGCCCGATTCGAGCCGCGCCTGGAGACCTCGCAGGTAGGCCTGCGCGATGTCCTCATAGGCATCGCACGCGAAGATGAGGGTGACGTTGACGTTGATGCCCTCGCTGATCAGCTGCTCGATGGCGACGATGCCTTCGGCCGTGCCCGGCACCTTGACCATGAGGTTGGGACGCCCGACTGCCCCCCACAGCTTGCGCGCTTCTTGGACCGTGCCCTCGGTGTCGCGCGACAGCCGCGGGGAGACCTCGAGGCTGACGAATCCATCGACGTGCTCGGTCGCCTCGTAGACGGAGCGCAAGGCATCGCAGGCCTCGCGAATGTCCTCGATGGCCAGGGTCTCGTAGACCTCCTTGGTGCTGTGCTTCGCGTCGCGCGAGAGCGTCGTGAGCGCGTCTGCGTACTCGTCTCCGCCCCCCATCGAGGCTTGGAAGATGGCGGGGTTGGAGGTCACCCCGCGCAGGCCCTCCGACTCCACCCGGGAGGCGAGCTCGCCGCTGCGGGTCATGCTGCGGCGGATGTAGTCGAGCCAGATGGATTGGCCGGCTTCGGCGAGGGCGTGGACGGGGGTCGAGCTCATGGTGGTCCTGAGCGCCGGGCGAGCGGGCGCTGCGAACGTTGATCGCAGAGCGGGGGCCGCGGGGCAAGGCGCCCGACGTGAGCCTGCTAGAACATCTCGCGCATCCAGGGCTGCGGGCCCGCAAACACGGACTGCGCGACCGCGAGCGCGGCCGGGGTTCCCTCGACCTGACCGGTGCACACGAGGGTGCTGGCGCTCGAAAAGCCGGAGTACAAGGCGGCCAGCCCGCGCATGTCGGTCCGGAGATCTCCCGTCCCGCCGCGCTGCAGCGCCCCTCGCCCCGCCCGGACCGTCAGCCGCCAGCGCCCGTTGTTGGCTTCGACGACGTCGTCGTAGACGTCGAAGTCCAAGGTCGTGTCGAGTCGGGTGGGGTACCCGCGCTCCCCAAAGGCCGCCTCGAGGTTGGCGATCCGGAGCATCCAGACATCGGTGAGGGTCACGGGAAAGTGGGGATCGGGCAGCACGAGTCGGGCCGGATCGTGCGGCGCCGTGTAGAGCTCGAGGCCATCGACGGCGTGCGTGCACAGGTCGGTGAGGAATGCCCACAGTCGGCGGTATCCCCACGCCGAGCTCGCGAACATGTCGTGCACGGCGATGGTGTGCTGAGCGCCGCTGCCCCGCCGCTTGGAATATGCAACGTAGCCCTCGACGTGCCCGTCCTCTCGGCTGACCAGGACGCAGTGGGGGGTCTGCCCAGCCCACGGCCGCATGATCCGGGTCCAGATGAACTCGGAGCGATCGAGGAAGCCGCCGAATCCCGGCGCATGCGCTCCGTAGAGCGCCCGGACGCGGGTTTCTCCCGCCGCGTCCATCGGCAGCAGCACGCCGCCTCGCTCTCGAATGCCCAGGCGCTTGGGATCGAGGGTGCCCAGCGCCCGGGTCCCCGCACATTCGTAGCCGACCTTGCGGTACAGCGGCAGCGCCGAGGCGAAGAGCGTGGAGAGACCGACGCCGGCCGCGGCGACCTCTCGAACGACCGCGCGCATCAGCGTCGTCGCGACGCCCTGCCGCTGGTAGTGCGGCGCGACCGAAACCGCCGCGACGCCGGTCATCGAGACCCGACGTTGCCCGAAGTACTGCCCCATCGGCAGCAGGGTTCCCGTTCCGACGACGTCGGGTCCGTCTCGAACGACACGCACGTTGTGCGAGCCGGCGAGCTCGAGCACGGCGGGAAGGTGCTCGGGTTTGGACGCGAAGCCGTGGACGAGCAGGCGCGCGACCGCATCTTGGTCGGTCTGCCGACCCGGCTGGACCACGAACACGTCGTCGACGCTCATCAGCGGCAGTATAGAGGTTGTCGCCCCACGCTCAGTAGTCGACCCGCACGCCGATCGCAGGGAAGATCGGAAAGCCGACCTGGCTGACCGGTTCGCGAAAGTCGTATCGATAGAAGATGGCGTCCGGGTTGGCGCGGTTGTAGACGTTCTGCACGTCGACGTAGCCGGTGATCACCGCGCGATTGCGAAACCATTGCTTGTCCACGCGAATGTCGAGCTGGTGAAAGGTACCCAGGCGTGCGCTGTTGGGGTCCCCGAGCACGGGGAAGCGGAAGTCACCCATGCTCACCGACCCCAGCGCCGGGGTGAAGGGGTAGCCCGACGACACCCGGAAGCGCCCACCGATCCGCCACCGCTTGGGCAGCATGTAGCTGGCGACGAGGCCGAAGTTGTGTCGTTGATCGAAGTCGGTGGGTCGGTCTGGGATGTCGACGCCGGGGAGTTGCTCGACGAAGCGAAGCTGCGACCACATCAAGGTGTAGGTGACCCAACCGTAGAGCTTCCCGCCCAGATGCTTGCGCAACATCGTCTGGACCCCCAGCGTGTGCTCTCGGGTCGCATAGGGCACGATCGAATCGTCGAAGAGCAAGGGGGTGGCGTTGTCCTGTTCACGAGCGAAGGCCGTCGCCTCGGCGGTGATGCCGTCGGTGATCTGCCAATCGGCACCGACGCTGGCGTGGAGCGCCTCGCGGACCGTCAGCGGTTGACGCCCGGGCTCGAAGGCGACGGTCTCGTCGAACCCCGACAGGGCGGGGGGGTACCACAGGGCCGGCTGCAGCGTGTTGGCGAGGTCGATGGAAATGTCGTCGGCCACGTCTCGCGCTTGGGAGTACTTGCCCACCGAGGCATGCAGGATCCAGCGGTCGCCGATGTCGAAGCTCGTCTGCACCCGCGGGTCGATCGAGAACGCGGCTTCGTCCTGCACGGTGAAGGCGGTCCCGCGCGCACCGAGTACCAGGTGGGCGGGACCCAGGTCGATGGGGGCGGAGGTGTACACGCCCAGGGTCGAGGCCACGCCCGAGGCCTTGGGCGTGTCGGGCAGCATGACCAACGGGGACGGCTCGCGCAGCCGCCGACGCACGGCGAACGCATCGACCTCGACGTCGGTCCCCAGCGACCACCGGAAATGGGGGGAGAACCGGCGAGAGAGCTCGGTGCGCATCGAGAAGACGCCGTCTCGCCGGCGCTGCTCGAGACTGCTCTCGCGGACCACGAACGAGCCCGCCTCATAGCGGAACGAAGGCGTCCACCAGATCTGCCAGCCCGAGGAGCGCACCCGGATGGCCCCGTCGATGCGGTGGAAACCGTTGCGAAGCTCGAACCCCTGCTCGGGCAGCCCTGAGGGCGCTGGCGGCGTGCGGAGTCGATCGCCCGAGCCGAACACGCGTAGGCTCCACGACCCACCCCGCATCGGCTGATCGAGCAGCCCTTGGTAGTCGTAGTAGGTCGGGTACAGCGTGCTGCTGCTCTCCCCGGTGATCCGCTCGGAGATGCCGTCGGCCGCCGAGAGGGCAAGGTCGTAGTAGCCGCGCTGGGCCGAGACGATGAAGGAGCCCTTGCCGGCCGGGCCCTCGAGCATGGTCGTCGCCGCACCGACGTCGATCTCCGAGAATCCGTGGATGCCGTCCGTGCGCCCCGACCGCGGCTCGATCTCCACGATCCCGCCCGTGGCGTTGCCGTAGGCGGCGTCGAAGTTGCCCGGCACCAGCCGGAGCTCGTCGAGCACCTCGGCCGGGAACACGCTCGCAAGCGACAGCACGTGGTAGGCGCGTGGCAGCGCGTGACCGCCCATGAACACGCGCGACTGGGTTGGGGAGGCGCCGCGAAGGACCAGCAGACCGAGGTTGAACGGGCTCCTGGCGACGCCGGGCATGTTCTGCATCGCGCGCAGCGGGTCGCCTTGGGCTCCCGGCACGGTTTGAATCTCCTCTTTGGTGAGCAGCTGTGACTGGCCGCGAGCGCGCGGCGCTCCGGCCTGCGTGCGGACGATGGTTCGATACGCTGCCGACTCGTCCGGATCGACAAAGAGCTTCGTCGGCGTGGCGCCGGCGAGGATGACCGCCTCGAGTCGCACGTGACCGGTGGCGACGATGACGACGCGGACAGGTCCGCTGGGCACGTCCTGTAGGACCGCGTCGCCGGCCTCGTCGGTCGTGGCGAAACGCTGCCACGCAGGTGCCTGGGTCGGCAGGGGTGGGGGAGGATCGAGGATGCCCGGCTCGGCCCCGACGGGCGCGGGAATGGCGATGATGGTAGCTCCAGCCACAGCGGTCCGATCTCCACGCGCGCGCAGCTGCACCAGCGCGCTCGTGCACGGCGTCTCATCGCAGGGAGGCGCGGTCTGTGCCTCCGTCGTCTCCGGCGCGATCAGCAGGATCAAGGGCGCGAGTGCGATCACCTGGAAACCTCGACGTCGAGCCAGGTCCACGACCGAGCCCCGCGAGCGTCCGTTGCGCGAACGAAGAGCGTGAACCCACCGACGTCGGGCCCGACCACCCAGCGGAGCTCGGTGCCCAGTGGGGCGTAGTCGAAGGCGGATGCGCGCTGCGTGGTCCACCACGCCGCGACCGGGTCGTCGCTGTAGTTGAGGGTGATGCCGTCGCCGGTCTCGATCTCGATCGCTTCGATGTCTGCAGCGCCGGGCCGCCAGGCAAAGTCCAGCGCCTCGCCGACGGAGGCCTCGATGGTGGTCGGGGGCGAGAGCTCCTGCACCGTGCCGTCCTCGCGGGTCAACTCGAGGGTCTCGATCTTGGGCACGCGGTTGCGCGGAAACTGACGCTCGGTCCGAGGCACCAGGTCGGTGGGAACGATGGTGCCGCGAGCCTCGACGAGCTCGACCAGCTCGCCGGTCGAGCCGAGTCGGTAGAACTCGTCGATGATCAGGCACGCGCCGAGGTCGTCGCCGCGCTGCAGTCTCGCGGTGCACTCGGCCGGCCCCGGGTCATCGGTCCGTCCCCCGATCGCACGGATGATGAAGGGGCTCCCGAGCGCAAAGACGGCGCCTCCGAGCTCGCTGGGCTCGGTGACGTCGGCGAAGGAGAAGCTCGCGGTCGGATGGATCCCCAGGGAGCAGCTGGCCGTGAGGCTCAGTCCACCGTCTGGACAGGGCTCGGCGGGTACGTCCTGCGCACATCCGCCCGCGCAGACGAACCACTCGAAGGCCAGAGCGTCGGTCGGCACGTGCCCCGACGCGTCGGCGACCATCACCGACGCGCGTACCTGGTCGAGCGGCATCGCCTCGTGGAAGCTGCGACCCATCGGCTCGGGCGGGTTGCCCAGGGGCCCGAGTTGCTCCACCTCGATCGCCATGCCGAGGTCGAGCACGTCGACCACCTGCCAACTGAAGGGGATCTCGGGGCCACAACCGAGCGCGCAGGCGATCGCACACACGAGCGCTCGGTGGAGCCTAGTGCCCATCTCGTCCGGGAGCGTAGCAGGCGGACTCAGGGGTCTGGGGGCCACAGCGAGGTCCACGGCCTGCGGCGCCGCGCGGGCGTCATCAGCTTCCACGCGATCGCCAGGCCGACGGCGTAGACGGCGAGGACCGCCAAGGGGATGCCGACCGAGGAGGCCTGGCCCTGCGGCCACAAGCTGACCGCGAAGGGCAGGACGCCGACCAGCAGCGGCGCCATGAACGGGACCGAGCCCGAGATACCCAAGGTGGCGTTGCGCGCGACGGGACCCTGAAGGTGAGGGTCGACGGTCCGCAGCAGCGCGAGCCCGGTGGGCAGGGTTCCCGTCGACATGCCGAACATGAGCAGCGCATGTTCGAAGGGTTCCTCGGGGAAGGCGCGCCGAGCCATCCATATGGAGGCCAGCAAGGTGGCGCCGCCGACGACCACGCAGATCGCGACGATCGGCGCGAGCCAACGGCCGAGGATGGCGAGCTCGATGGCGCACAGCGCTGCGGTCGTGGTGATGTCGACAGCGAGCACCGCGAGGCGAGCGATGAGACGGTCGTGCAGCCAGGACTCACGGCTCGACGCGCGGGCACCTCTTCGGACGGCGATAGCGAGCAGTGCGCCCACGATGAAGTGGAAGCCCCACGCGGTGGGGATCAGCGAGCTGCCTTCGGGGAGCACCGACACGAAGGCCGCGATGATCCCGAACACGGCTGCGTAGATGACGGCGATGATCACGACCGATGCGGACAGCGGCTCCATCGCGCCCTGATCGGTCGATGGCTCCTCGACCTGCACGGGCGTGGTCACCGGTGGTCGCTGCGTGACCCAACCGGCGCGGCGAGCCCAGGCCACGACGGGGATGCCCAGGACGATGCACGTCGCAAATCCTGCGGCCGCGAACGTGAGCCCGAGCTGCGCGCCGTCGACCATCCCCAGCGGCTCCCACGCCGCACCCAACGCCAGCGCCTGCCCCGGCCCCTGCGAGAATCCCAGCATGGGCAGCAGTCCAAAGCCTGGATGCAGGCCGCCCCAAGCCTGCCAGGCCGCCACGATCGCGAACGCGAGAACCATCTGCATCACGGCCAGGGTGGGGATCGCGATCGCGACCGACCGTGCACCGCCGGGGTGGGTACCCGGACGGCTGCGCTGCAGACCCACCGCGATGAAGACCAGCGCGAATCCGTGGTAGATGAGCAGCTCGAGGTCGGGAATGGAGTAGGGGACCAGGTCGAGGACCGAGGGGCCGACCAGCAGCCCCAGCGTTCCGGCGACGATGCAGTCTGGGATTCCAAGCCGGCGCAGGGGCCCAATGCGATTTCGCAGGACCGCCGCCAGTCCCAACAGAACGGCCAGTGCCAGCAGATTGACGACGATCCCGGGGGTCCAGTACTGCATGCGGCCCTCAACGCGTCTTGTGGCCGTTGTTCGAAAGCCTTATAGACTGCCCAAGAGACATGAGTACGCCGTTCAAAGTTGATATCGACGACATGGAGTTCGTGTTCTTCGACCAGCTGAAGGTCGCAGACAAGCTCGGTGCCACCCAACAATACGCCGATATCGACGTCGACACGTACAAGCAAACGTTCGCCGAGGCCAAGAAGCTGGCCGAAGACGTGCTCAGCCCGATCAACGCCGTGGGCGACCGGACTGGCTGCACCCTCGATGATGCCGGCAATGTGACCACCCCGGAGGGCTTTCAAGGGGCGTGGACGGCCTTGGCCGAAGGTGGCTGGGTCGCACCGTCGGCCAGCCCCGACCTGGGCGGTGTGGGTCTGCCCAAGACGATCGAGATGGGCACGCTGGAGTTCTTCGTCTCCGCGGCAACGGCCTTCATGATGTACCCCGGTCTCTCAGCGGCCGCGGCCCGCATGGTCGAGGCCTTCGGCGACGAACGCTACAAGGAGCTGGTCGCGACCAAGCTCTTCACCGGAGAGTGGGGCGGGACGATGTGTCTCACCGAGTCCGGCGCCGGGAGCTCGGTCGGCGACAACCGAGCCAAGGCGGTGCCCTCCGAAGACGAGGACGGGGTCTACCTGCTCGAGGGCGAGAAGATCTTCATCTCCGGCGGTGACCACGACTTGGCGAGCAACATCATGCACCTCGTGCTCGCCCGCACGCCGGGCTCTCCTCAGGGCACCAAGGGCTTGAGCCTGTTCCTCGTGCCCAAGTTCATGTTCGACCTGGAGTCGGGCGAGCTGGGCGAGCGCAACGGCGCGAAGGTCGTGGGCCTCGAGCACAAGATGGGCATCAACGGCTCGGCCACCTGCACGGTGGCCTTCGGAGCCAGTGGCCCGTGCCGAGGTTGGCTGATCGGGAAGGAGCGAGAGGGCATCACCCATATGTTCAAGATGATGAACGAGGCCCGCATCGGCGTGGCCGCGCAGGGTGCCGCGACCTCGGCCGCCGCCTACAGCTACGCGCTGCAGTACGCCCGCGACCGCGTCCAGGGCACCAAGCTCGGTCAGCGCGACAGCGAGGATGGTCGCGTGACGATCATCGAGCACCCCGACGTGCGCCGCATGCTGATGACGCTCAAGGTCATCTCCGAGACCTCGCGCTCGGCGTGCATGCGCATCGCGTTCATCGACGACCAGATCCGCACCACCGAGGACGAGAAAGTCCGGGACAAGCTCGAGGGGCGCGCCGATCTGCTCATCCCCATCCTCAAGGCCCACCTCACCGACCTCTCCATGGAGATGGCGTCCTTGGCCGTGCAGGTCTACGGCGGATACGGCTACACGCAGGAGTATCCCGTCGAGCAGCTGGTGCGAGACGCCAAGATTCAAGCCGTGTACGAGGGGACCAACGGGATCCAGGCCCTGGACCTGCTGGGCCGCAAGATGCGGATCAAGAACGGCGGGCTCTTCATGGAGTGGATGGGCGAGGCGCAGGCCGACCTCAAGGCGGGCGCCGAGGAAGGGTTCGCCAAGCAGACCGAGTCGCTGGGCAAGGCGATCGGCCAGCTCGGTGCCTGCGCCATGCACCTGGGCAAGGTCGCCGGAGGTGGCAACGTCGATGGTGCGTTCGTGCACGCCGTGCCCTTCCTTCGTGCGTTCGGCACCGTCCTGTTGGGCATGGAAGCGCTCGACCAGGCGCGGGTCGCCAAGGCGATGCTCGACGGTGGCAGCGAGAACAACCTGCACAAGGGCAAGCTGGCCAACCTCGACTTCTACGTCGCCCACATCCTGCCGGCCGCCATCGCCTTCGCCAAGACCGTGCAGAGCGGTGACACCAGCTGCATGGACGACTACCTGTTCGCTGCAGAGTAGGGCCGCTGGGCGCCCTCGTCGAAGCCTCCGGTCGCCTGGCGATGCGGGGGCTTCGTTGCGCGAGGCACCCTCACCCTGGCACGCTCATGCCGTGAACGTGGCCGCCCAAGACGTCCGCTACATGCAGGAGGCGCTTCGCATCGCCCAAGCGGCGGCGGCGGCCGGGGACGTGCCGGTCGGTGCGATCGTCGTCCTCGACGGCGTCATCATCGGGCGTGGGGGAAATCGGCGAGAGCTCGAGGCCGACCCGACGGGGCACGCGGAGATCGTCGCGCTGCGGGAGGCGTGCCGGACGATGAAGCGGTGGCGCGTCGACGGGGCCACGCTGTACGTCACGCTCGAGCCGTGCCCGATGTGCGCGGGGACGCTGGTCAACGCCCGGGTGGCGCGCGTGGTCTATGGCGCGAGCGACCCCAAGGCGGGCGCGGTCCGCTCCCTGTACGGCCTGTGTGACGACCCGCGGCTCAACCACCGCATGGAGGTCACCGCCGGCGTCCTCGCGGATCTCTGCGCGGACCAGCTCCGCAGCTTTTTTCGAGCCGCACGCGCCAAGCACAAGGCGCGCGAGATATCCTGAGCCCGGTGGCGCGAGACCTGACAGCGGAAGCTGAAGCGGTGCAGCTCATGCTCGCGCATGCGCGGCTGAGCATCGACGACACGCAGCCCGGTCGCACGTGTTTCCTCTCCCACCTCGGCGCGCAGCAGCGCTTGGCCCCCGGCGCGTGGATGGGGCATCGCGATCTCCTCTACGGCCTCGCGCTGGCGAACCTCTCGCCGACCCAACGCACCTCGCTGGCGCGGGCCGTCCTCGTCGACCACGGCCGCGACTTCGGCGTCGGCCGACTTCGGCTGCAGACGCTCGCGTCCGGGCTCCCGCTGGGCGGCTCGTCGCTGCTGATGGAGCCCCGCGCGGGCGGTCCGTCCTGCCTCTATACATGGGCCCTGGGCCCGGGTGCGACCCCGGCCAAGTGCGACTGGCTGCTCTTGAGGGCCAGTCCCCAGTGGGCGCTGGATCCGGCGCCCAAGAAGTTCAGCGCGCGAGGAATCCAGCTGCTCACCCAGCTCGGCGGCGAGGTCTTGCTGCTGATCAGCAGCACCGTGGGTGCCGTTCAGGTCGCGCAGGCTTGCGCGGGCACGGTGAAGGTCGCCGCGCACCCCCGGTTCAGTCCTCACGTCGTCGCGCTCGATCCGGAAGCTCCCGTGCTCCTGTGGCCCCAGGATGCGCTCGATGGGGCCGGCCTGCGGCGCCACGAGGTCGTCGCGGTCGCCCTCGTCGACGCGCCCGAGCCCGTCCGGAGCCACCTCAAGGGCTGGCTCGAGAAGCGTTCCCCCGACCGGGTCGTGGAAACGGTCGACGTGTCCTGTCCAGGGCGGGTCGACCGCGTCGCCTTGAAGTCGTTTTGGGAGCGCTGCGGCCAGCCCGCGGTCTTCCTGACCGGAGATCCGGTGTGGGTTGCGTCTGGAGCGACCTGGCTGCGATCGATCGGTGCCGACGTGATCGTGCACGGTGAGGCGACGCAGCTGTCGCTGCTGTGAACACCCGCGCAGTTCGGGGGCCCGAGATCCGGGATCCGGGGGTCCGGCTCACTACGGGCCGTCCGCTTGGACCGTTCGGCGCCGGATCAGTACAATCGGGCTCCTCGTGGCAGAGAACCCCACCCCCCGGATTCCCCCGCTCCTGCCCGCGCTCGCCGCAGCGGCCGCGGCCGCCGTGGTCGTCGTCTTCGCCACCGAGAGCTGGGGACCAGCGATCGCCGCTCTTCTTTCGGGCGGCGCTGCGATCACGAGCTGGCTGATCGCCGGCGAACTACAGGCCGCGCTGGCGGCTGTCTCTCGAGAGTCAGCAGCAGCTGCGAGAGAGCAACGCCGAGCTCAAGGCGCTGCAAGGCCAGCCCGCAGTCGACGCGACCGAAGTCGATCGTCTGCGCACCGAACTCGATGCGGCGAAGAAAGCGGCCCGCGAACACGAAGCGGCGGCCGCGACGGCGCGTGACGAGGCGGCGCAGTGCACCAAGGCGCTGGCCGAGATGGAGGACGAGGTCACCACGCTGCGAGCGACGCAGTCGGCGGCGGCACAGCGGCCCGTGGGTGAAGCGCCCGCGCCCCAGCCCGCCTCGGTCGCCGTCGGTGCCGCGCCCGAAGCGATGGATGGTCTCGAGCGCCATCTGGGCGACGCGATGGGGAACCTCGATGAGACCCGTTCGGCGATGGACAACATCGACCAGGGGCTCAAGGGCATCTCCGAGAGCGTCGAGTTGCTCGCCTCCAACGCCGAGGAGAGTTCGAGCTCCATTCTCGAGATGGCGGCCGCCAACGACGAAGTCGCCGAGTCCATGTTCAACCTCGCGGCGTCGGTTCAGCAGACGGCCACGTCGATCGAGGAGATGACCTTCTCGGTCAAGGAGGTCGCCAAGAACATCGAGGCCTTGTCGAGCACCGCCGAGGAAACCTCATCGGCGATGAACGAGATGGACATCTCGATTCAGCAGGTCGAGAACAACGCCAACGAGACCGCGCAGCTCTCCGAGGAAGTCGTCTGGGCTGCCGAGGGCGGCGTCGATGCGATCAACCAGACCATCGAGGTGATCAACATGATCAAGCTGTCCGCGGCGGATGCCGTCAGCGTGATCTCGAGTCTCGGCGGCCGCATCGAGGCGATCGGCAAGATCCTCAGCGTCATCGACGACGTCTCCGAGCAGACCAACCTGCTCGCGCTCAACGCGGCCATCATCGCCGCCCAAGCCGGTGAACACGGCAAGGGCTTCGCCGTGGTGGCCGACGAGATCAAGGATCTCGCGGAGCGGTCCGCGACCAGCACCAAGGAGATCGCCGAGATCATCAAGTCGGTCCAGCGCGAGAGCCGGAACGCGGTCATCGTGGTGCAGCGCTCCTCCAAGAGCGTCGATGATGGTGTCCGGGTCAGTCACCAGGCCGAGGATGCGCTCAAGCGCATTTCGGACGCCGCGCGGCGAGCCACCCAGATGGTCAGGGAGATCGCGCGGGCGACGGTCGAGCAGACCAAGGGCTCCAAGCAGGTCACCGACGCGATCAACGTGGTCGCGACGACCGTGCAGCAGGTTGCGACGGCCACCGCCGAGCAGGCGCGCGGGGCTGAACAGATCATGCGCTCGGCCGAGAAGATGAAGGCGATCACCCGGCACGTGGAGCGCTCGACGCAAGAGCAGACGCGGGGCAGTCGTCAGATCACGCGGGCGATCGAGTCGATCAGCGAGATGGTCAATCAGCTGCACGACGCTCATCGCACGCAGATGGATTCGGTGCGTACGGCGATCGAGCGGCTCTCGAACCTCGAGCACGCGACCGCAGCCCAGCGCGTGCAGCTCACCGTGCTGCGGGAAGCGATGGGCTGAATCCCATCTCGTGGGGGTCGCTCCAGGGCATCGCTCAGGCGCGGCCAGCGCGGCGCACACACGCTCGGCGTTTCGTTTTTCGTGTAGCGGACCCACCGGGGGCAACGAGCCCCGGCTTCGCCCCTCGCTCGGCTGCTCCAGCGCTGCTATTGTGGCGCCGTGTCCTTCTTCGGCATCGGCCCCATGGAAATGGTCGTCGTCGCGGTGGTTGCGCTCATGCTGTTCAACCCTCGTGAGCTGCCCAAGATGCTCCGGAGCATTGCGAAGCTCTGGGGGCAGCTGCGTGCGACCGCCGACGAGTTCAAGGAAACCATCATGAGCGCTGATGGCGTTGATGAGATCCAGGAGCTCGTCAAGGGCACCAAGGGCCAGATCCGGCAGGTCGAGAACGACGCCCGGCGCGAGCTCATGAAAGCCCGGGCCGAGATGCGGAAGGCGCAGCAGAAGCTGCTGAAGGCCAACCAGGCCAAGCTGGAGCAGAAGCAGCAAGAGATGGCGGCCGAAAACGCCGACGGCGACGCTCGCCGAAAGCGATGGGCACCAGCAGGGCGAGCACGGCCACGACGGGCACGAGCACGACGGGCACGAGCACGATCACGACGGGCACGCCCCCGACGCGGCGGCGTCTCCCGCTCGGGAGGAGCCGGTCGCAGCAGCGCCGCCCTCCCGCACCCCACCCAAGCCGCCCAGCGTCCCCGACGCCCCGGCCTCCGGTGCCCCCGACGCGCGTCCGGAGCCCGCGCCCGCCAAGGGCGACAAGGCCCCCGGCACCGACGCGCACAACCAGGGCGCCGCCTGAGTACTTTCACGGGCCCAACAGGGCAGACATAGGACACACGCGTGGCCGACAAGAAAGACGACCAAGACGAGCAAGACTCCGACGCCAAGGGACCCGAGGACGACGTGCCCATGTCGTTCTTCGACCATCTCATTGAGCTGCGCAAGCGGCTCGTCCGGTCCGCCATGGGGATCGTCGCGGCGTTCGTGCTCTGCTACGTCTTCGTCGCCGAGCTGCGTGCGATCATGCTCGCGCCCTTCTACGAGTCTTGGGTCTCGGTCGGGTTGGAGGGGGTCGCCGAGCTTCAGGCGCTGAGCGCTCTGGAGACGTTCCTCACCGACCTGCGAATCGCCGTCATCGTCGCGATCTTCATCGCCGGGCCGATCGTCTTCTACCAGCTGTGGATGTTCATCGCGCCGGGCCTGTACCGGAGCGAGCGCAATCTGGTGGTGCCCTTCGTGGCGACCAGTGCGGTGATGTTCCTCGGCGGCGGGATGTTTTGCTACTACTTCGTGCTGCCGGTCGCGACCGACTTCTTCCTGCAGTATTCGCTGGATACCGGCGGTGGTGAGGTGGCGATCCGGCCCAACTTCACCTACGAGAGCTACGTTCAGTACGAGACCCGGCTCCTGCTCGGCTTCGGCGCCATGTTCGAGTTCCCGCTGGGCGTGTTCTTCTTGGCCAAGGCCGGGGTGATCACCCACATGACGCTGGTGCGGCACTGGAAGGTCATGACGTTGGTCTTCTTCATCGTCGGTGCCTTGCTGACGCCGCCCGAGCCGGTGACCCAGGTGCTCATGGCTGCGCCCATGATCGCGCTGTTCTGGGCGAGCGTGGGCGTGGCGTACGTCGTGGGCAAGGACGAGCGTGAGCGGGTCGGCCGTCTCGAGGCCGAGTTGGCCGAGATGGACGACGAAGAGGACGACAAGGACGGCTAAAGCCCTGCCGTACGATCTTCGTCAGAAGAAATGCGCGGAATTGGCACCTGGACCCCTTTGAACCGGGACCGAGCTTGCCTATGCTCCTGCGCATGTTCGGGCTCTTACGATTCCCGCAGCTTGCGCTTGCGACCGCCTCCGTGGCGGCTCTGTTGGTCCAGTCCGGATGCACGTGCGGCTCCGGTCCCTACCAAGGCGACTACTACGACGGCGACCGCCCCGGCGCGGTCGAGAAGTACAAGTTCGTCGAAAGTGAAAAGATCGATCCCAAGATCGCCGGGTGTGCAGACGGTCAACGAGAGGGCTTCGCCGACATCGAGAAGAACCCGCGCATCGCCGGTTGCCTCGGGAAGTGGAAGGAGAGCAAGTCCCTTCGAGACAAGCCGACGGGCAAGGCGTGTGGTGACGACGGGGCCGAGTGCGCCGTCCCCAGCGACGTGTGCGCGCCTGGCTGGCACGTGTGCGGCACGGATGGAAAATCCGACGACCTCAAGACCCGTACGACGCAGGCGCAGTGCGACAGCGCTGGCCCGGGTCGCTTCAACGCAGGCATGAGTCACTCGCCCACCGACGAGATCGATCCGTGCCCCCGCGTCACCAAGAACACCGACTTTCCGTGCGTGCAGGCGGGCATCGGTGCCGAGCCCGTCTGCTGCGGCAACGACTGCTTGCCCGGCAAGTGCAAGGACGCCGTGTGGAAGGGCAAGACCCAGATCTCCCGCGGCACGACCGAGGGGTGCGGCGCGATGACCTCCGAGCGCAACGGCGGCGTGATGTGCTGCTACGACGGTGAAGACGCGCCCTCCGCCGGCGCGGTCGAAGAGAAGGCCGAAGGCGCAGACGCGGCCGAAGGCGCAGAAGCGGCCGAAGGTGCAGACGCGGCCGAAGGCGCAGAAGCGGCCGAAGGCGCAGATGCGGCCGAAGAGAAAGCCGACGGCGAAGAGAAAGCCGACGGCGAAGAGAAAGCCGAAGGCGAAGAGAAAGCCGAAGGCGAAGAGAAAGCCGAAGGCGAAGAGAAAGCCGAACCCGCCGCCGAAGACGACAAGGAAGGCTGAGCTCGTTCAGCCGATCGCGCCCGCGGTGGCCAGACTGATGTAGTGCTCGAGGGAGGCCTTGTCCGGCCGGCCCACGTCCACCACCGGGCTGGTCACCACGTCGGTCTGGTTGCCGAAGAACTTGAGGCGTTCACCGAGCCACGCGTCGTCCCTGCCCATCGCAGGGACGGTCACGGCGTGCAGGCGCAGCGCCGCGTGGTCGCGGTACCAGCGACCGCTTCCGCGATCTCGGACACCGACGCATTCGCCGAGGCGAAGGTGATACTCGGTGTGGTGCGTGACGAACAGACGATGGCGGCGACGCTCGATGCCCATGGGCCGAGCCTGCCGATCGTTGCCCACCGACACAAAAAACGCGCGTAGACGGGCCTGAACGGCCCGTTGGCACCATCCCCCAGGCGTTCTTCGCCTGCTAAGCTGTGCAGGTGGCGTCCAGTCCCTTTGCTTCGTTGCCCAAGTTCCGTCGCGGGGCGTTCGTGCTCTTTGCGGTGGTCGCGGTCGCTTCAGCGATGCTCGGTGATCAACCGGTCGCCGCGCGTCTGGTGCTGTTGCCTGCCCGGGTGCTGCAGGGCATCGACATCTGGACGCCGGTCACCACCAACTTCATCTTCCCGCAGGGCGCGCTGACGCTTCTGTTGGGTACGGCGCTCATCCAGTGGTTCATCGGTAGCGAACTGGAGGGATTCTGGGGCCCTCGCAAGTACCTCTTGCTGGTCCTCGGTGCGGGCCTCGCGGGGCACCTCACATCGGTCGTGCTCGCGCTGGTGGTGCCCGCCGTCGCGGAGACCGCGGTCGGCGGAACGACGGCCATCGACCTTGCTGCTGTGACGGCGTTCGGCTTCGTGTTCGGCGACCGCCCGCTGCGCTACTTCGCGGCGATTCCGCTCAAGGGCAAGGGCGTGGCGATGCTCATCATCGCGCTGACGGTGCTCGGGCCGCTGCTGCGGGGTGCGGCCTGGCCGGTCGTCGTGCCGTGGCTCGTCGCGATCGCGGTCGCGGCTGCGGTGACCACGCAACCCTGGCGTCGCATGCGGGATTCGGGCAAGCTCTCGAAGAAGCCGAAGAAGCGGCATTTACGGGTCGTTCGGCCGGACCCCAAGCTGCTGAACTGAACTTCGGGTATCGGACAGGACTTCCATCTTGGTGACGAAACGCGAGCCCGGCGAAACGGGCATGACCACCACGTTCTTCGCGGCCGAGCACACGCACAAGCAGCTCCGCCGGGTGATGCTGCGTGTGACCGATGGCCCGGACAAGGGCGCGCAGCTGACGGTGGCTCGCTCGCGGATCACGATTGGTCGGAGCGCCGTCAACGATCTGGCGCTGTCCGACACCTCGGTCAGCGGCACGCACGCCGAACTCATCATCGGTGAGTCCGGGGTGCAGGTCCACGATCTCGACAGCACCAACGGCACCTTCATCGGCTCGGTGCGGGTGCGCGAGGCCTGGATCGAGCCCGGCTCGGTGCTCAGGGTCGGCAAGACCGAGGTCGAGCTGCTCGGCGCCGACGAGGTGCAGATCCCGATCTCCGGTGAGGACCACTTTGGCGCGCTGTACGGCAAGAGCCCGGCCATGCGCGAGGTCTTCGCGGTGCTCGAGCGGGTGGCCCCGACGGAGATGAGCGTGCTCATCCATGGGGAGACCGGCAGCGGCAAGGAGCTCGTGGCGCGCGCACTGCACGATGAATCCCATCGCGAAAAGCACCCCTTCGTGGTGCTCGATTGTGGCTCGCTGCCGCGCGAGCTGGCCGAGGCCGCCATCCTGGGCCATCGCAAGGGCGCGTTCACCGGTGCCGTGAACGATCGGGCCGGCTGCTTCGAGGAGGCCGACGGCGGCACCCTCTTCCTCGACGAGATCGGGGAGCTGCCCTTGGACCTGCAGCCCAAGCTGCTCCGGGTCCTGGACCGCCGGGAGGTCCAGCGCATCGGCGAGAGCCAGGTGCGCGAGGTCGACGTTCGCGTCGTCGCTGCCACGCACCGCGATCTGCGGATGATGGTCGGCCAGGGGCAGTTTCGAGAGGACCTCTATTTCCGCCTGTCGGTGATGGGCGTCGAGCTGCCGCCCCTGCGCAAGCGTGGCGACGACGTCGTCGCGCTGGCCGAAAAATTCCTGGAGGACTTCGTTCGCAGCTACCCGCGGCCGATCGCCAAGCCGCGTCTCAACGAGGCCGCTGGGCAAGCGCTCGCGGCCGAGCAGTTCCCCGGCAACGTCCGCCAGCTCAAGAACATCATCCAGCGAGCGGCACACCTTTGCCGCGACGGCGTCATCGAACCCAGCGATCTGCACTTGGGCCGGCGCGAGCAGCCCATGTCCCCGGCGGCCTCCGCTTCGGACGGTGGGGCTCCAGCCGCGGGCGGCATCGACCCTGCGCTGTTCGACACGCCGTTCAAGGAGGCCAAGCAGCACATGGTGGACTCCTTCGAGCGTGCGTACTTCGGCAAGCTGCTGGACAAGACCGACGGCAACCTCAGCCGCGCCTCCGCCGAAGCCGGCATCACGCGCTACTACCTCCGCGAGCTGCTCAAGCGGCTCGGAATGCACAAGAGTCAGACCGATGCCAGCTGATCGTTCACGCCGTTTCGTCTGCGCCCTCGCGCTCATCGGCACGCTGTCGGTCGTGGGCTGCAGCGAGGAACCGGCGCCCATCGTGGCCGCCAAGCGGTTTGCGTCGGCGGTCCAGGCGCGGGACACCCAAGCGATTCTCGAACTCGTCGATGCCCAGACCCTCGGCTATGTCGACCGTTCCGCCGAACGCGCCAGCGATCAGATCGGCGGCCGGCGCAGCGTCGACCCCTCGGAGATGCTGCAGGTCGTCGACGTCGACGGTCGCTTCGCCGTCGTCAAAGCCGAGCTTCTGTCCGACTCGGGGGATGCAGCCACCGTCCGGCTGGTGGGGGCCGATGGCACGGAGCACGACCTGCAGCTCGTGCTCGAGGACGAGTCGTGGAAAGTCGTCCTGCCGACGCCGCCGGTGCCCGTCGGGACGGCCACGCAAGACGCAGCCCAGGAGCCCAGCCCATGAGTGACGTCGAACCCTCCCCACCCAAGAAGGACGCCGAGAAGCCAGCCGAGGCCGCAGCCCCGCAGTCGTCTGGAACCAGGGCTTCAGGCCCGCCCGCCCGCGGCCTTCGGATCGCGCGCGCACTGCTGGCGCCGGTGCTGGTCCTCGGCGCCGTCGGAGTCCACTTCGCGCTCAACGTGCCCGAGCACAAGGTGGAGATGAAAAAGAAGAAGAAGCCCGCCGGCAAGAAGCGGTCGGCACGCGCCAAGAAGGTGGAGCGCTCCGTCGATCAGATGGACGCCGACTGGGCGCGCTGGAAGGTCGAGCCCTACGACGGGGAGCCAATCAAGGGCAAGTGGGGCCGGCGCATGCAGTCGATCGTCAACAAGGCGGTCGTCGTCGCCCGGAAGGAGGCCTTCGAGGGGGCGCCCGAGGACCCGCGCGTGGTGGTCAGCGAGACGCAGTGCCGCACGGTGCGGTGCCGTTTCGTGCTGCGCTCCCCGTTCGAGCACGAACCGGGTCTGGTGGTCGAGGCGCTGCGACGCCAAACCTACGACGGCAAGCCGCTGTGGCGGATGGTCGAGACCGAGCCGGCGGACCCTCCAACGCCGCACTCGCCCAAGACGGACCACTACCTGCAGGTGACCGTGGGCGTCTCGGTCGACGGAATCGAGTCCCGCGACATCGGGTTCAAGGCCGCCAAGGACGCGCCCGCCGAGGTCCGTGCAAAGGCCCTCCCCAAGCCCAAGCCGACGGAATGATGCTGCGCGCCCCCCCCCTGTTTAGGGCAGGGAGGGCAGGGAGGGCAGGGAGGGCCAGGGTTAGAACCGACCGACGCCGCTGACCATGCCGCCATCGCGCGTCGGCATGGCCGAGAGGATGAAGTTCCTCTTGCGAGCGCTGGAGGGTGCCTTCCTGCGGTGCACGAAGTGCAGGATGGTGAAGGTCACCGTGGCGACACCGGCCGCGACCGCGGTCGCGAGACCGCCGATGTAGAGGCCGCGGCTCGTCAGGTACTTCTGGCAGACTTCGGCGGAGGGTTGGTCGGGAACCTTCTTGTCGGACGTGATGCCCCCCGTCCGCGGTCCGTCGACGGCCTGCTTGCAAAACTCCGTCTCTCCGAGCTCGGCGGTCCCCTCCAGAGGGTTGTCCGGGAGCATCGCGAGCTCCTCGCGCCGGTCCGAGACGTCTTGCAGCCGCTGCTCACGGGTCGCCCAACCGATGGAGCCCACCACGATGCCGGCGACCATCAACGTGGCGCTGATCCCCAGTCCGACCGGTTTCCACTTGGGGCGGGGCTTGTATCGGCCCCACACGAGCCCGGACTCGGGCTCGTTGGCCTTGTCTTCGGGCACGGTCGCGGTGTCTTCGGGGTCGGGAGCCGTCGTCACCGTGGAGGCCGGAGACGCCGCCGAACTCGGGTAGAGGCTGTTGACCACCTCCGTCGCGGTTGCGTCGACGTTGCCCGAAGACATCGCGTCACCGTCGAAGGGCATGGTGCCTTGCGCCTCGATCTGCCCGGTGGTGACGTCGAGCACGATGATGTCCAGGACGTAGCTGCCGCCCGAGGCGGTGAGGGTTCCGTACACCAGCCGCTGGGTCTCGAGCGCGCGTCCAGCCTCGGTCATGCACGCGGTGTCTTGTTCGCTCGAGCAGTCGAGCGTGAGCACGACCTCTTCGAGGGACAGCTCCTGGCCGCCCGCCATTTCGCGCTCCGCAAATGCCTCCCGTAGACCCTCGGTGAGGGCGCTGGCAGCCTTGGAATCGTCGCCCTTGAGCCCAAGGACGCTCGTCACGACCGGCTCCGCTTCCCGCTGAAGTTGCGCCAAGCTCGAGGTCACCGACCCGACCGCCGTAGGGGGGAGCGACGCGGCTGCCGAGGTCGGCAGGGCTAGACTGGCGCACAAGAGCGGGGCGAGAAGGAGGCGCGAGTTCATGGCGAGTCGAGGGTCCCAAGACCCCGGTCAACAGTTGCATGGTGCGCTGCCGGAGGAAAGGGCTCCCGCGTTTTGCGCCAATTCGGCGCAGGGTCTATCGTAGGCCTCGAGCGTGGACGAGGGCGTCGACGAGGCCATGGCCGAGGGTGTTTCCAACTCCGCGCGTGTTCAGCTGCGAAACTCGTTGGCCGCGCGCATCACCGTCTTGGTGCTCATCATGCTGCTGGCGGCTGCGGCCTCGGCCGTGGTGATGATCGCTCAGCTGCGGTCGCTGCAGGCGAGTTTCGATCGGCTCACCGAGGTGTACGTCGTCTTCAACCAGCGACTGTCGGCGGCCCATGTGCAGGCCGTCCGGGTGCACGAGCAGGTTCGAACGCATCAGGCCGAAGCGGTCGACACCCTCGACGACGCGTTCCTCTCCAACTTCTCCATCGCGCTGCGTGCGCGAAGCACGAGCGTCGTGGCGGCTCGTGAAACGGTCGACGCGACGTTGGGGCAGCCGGGGGGATTCGGCCAAGGGCAGCTGCATGCGCTCGAGGACATTCAACGCTCCCTCGACCAGCTTCAAGAACTCGTCGAGCAGGACGAGCTCGCCACGCCCACCGAGGTGCTCGTCGACATTCAGACCCAAAATCGCATCACGCAGCTCTTCAAGACGCTGGCTGTTCAGTCGGAAACGGCGGTGCAGGAGCTCGATGCCGAGGTCGCGCAAGCCCGCAAGCAGACCGAGCGTCGCACGGTGCTTCTCGTGCTCGCGGTCGCGGTCTTGGGCGCCTTGGCCACGGCAGGCTTGTTCCTGACGCTGAGGCCGCTGCGCCAGCTGACGCAGAAGGTTCGCGACCTGGGGCGCGGTGATTGGTCCCAACGCGTCGAGATCGACGGCGCACAGCGAGGTGACGAGGTCGGGCAACTCGCAGCCGAGTTCAACCTCATGGCGGCCGCCCTGGAGGAACGGGAGCGCCGCCTGCTGCGGGGCGAGCGACTGGCCGCGGCAGGACAGCTCGCCGCGCAGATCACCCACGAGATTCGCAACCCGCTCTCGAGCGTTGCGCTCAACGTCGAGCTCCTCGAGGACGAGATCCCCAGCGCGGGCCCGGAGGCGCGGCACCTGCTGCGGGAGATCACCCGCGAGATCGATCGGCTCAACTCGATCACCGAGGACTACCTCCGGTTCGCGCGCAGGCCCAAGCCCGAGCTCGCGCGCCTCGACCTGCGCGAGCACGTCAGCAACCTGCTCGCGTTCCTCGGCGCCGAGGTCGAGCTCGCCGGCGTCGCGCTCGACACCGTGTTTCCGGACGAGGCCGTCTGGATTCAGGGGGACGCCAACCAGCTGCGGCAGGTGTTCATGAACCTGATGCGCAATGCCGTCGAGGCCGTCACCGAACCCGACCGCGAGGCGTCGGATCCGCCGCAGGTCGAGGTTCGAATGCGCTGTAAGGGCGACCGGGTGATCGTCGTTGTGCGCGACAATGGTCCTGGAATCGACCTGCCGCAGGACGCACTCGAGCGCATCTTCGAGGCGTTCTACACGCGAAAGGCGCAGGGGACCGGTCTTGGACTCCCCATCGTGCAGGAGATCTTGGTCGACCACGGGGGGTCGATCGGGGTCGAGGACACCGGACCGCAGGGGACGACCTTCCGGGTCGAGCTTCCCGCCTCGGCCTGAACTGCGGGTCGACGGAGCCTGAACTCGGCCGAGACGACGCCAGCGCGGGGTTCGCACCCTCGAGGGTGGACAGCGCTTGCGCTCCTGAGGCCTCCTCCGTAAAGTCGCACCCCGCGTTGACCACGCATACCTACACGGGAAACACCGTCCTCATGGAACTCGCATCGCGCTCCCGCACCGCCTCGTTGATCCTCACCGCCGCCGCGCTCTTGGGAGGGCTCGGGTGCAGCGTGATCCTCAACCCCCGCGACGACGTTCAGCGCTGCGACAACACGGACGAGTGTGAGCAGCCCGAGGACCAGCGCTTCGAAGCCGTCTGCCTGTCCGACCCCGAGGCGGACATCGATACGACCCAGGTCGAGCAGGTCTGCGTCGCGGAGTTCAAGACGCGGAACTGCGACCCGATGAGCTTCAACCCCGGCACGCAGTTCCGGGACTTGGTCGACTCTCGTGGCTTCAGCGACTACGCGTGTACGGATACGCCCGGCGTGCAAGGCTGCCCGCCCGAGGCGGGGGTTGGGTGTCAAGCGGGGCTCGAGATCAACGCCAACGACACGTGCGACGTTCCCGGAGCCGAGGTCCCAGCGATCAACCTCAACGCCTCCGGCGATCTCGAGGCTCAGGACGTCAAGGATCAGTACTGCGCCAGCTTCTTCTGCGACGACTCCTACGTCTGCAATACGGAGGGCGATCGCGCCGTGTGTCAGCCGTGCGACCCCGATCTGCCCTTCGGTGAAGGCGGGTGCGGCACCGTGTACACGCAGGGCACACCGTCGTGCGTGTACGTGCAGGGCGACGCGCTCGCGGACCAGTGCGCCCAGGGGGATCCCGAGGCGCCTGTGCTGTTCGGTTGCGAGTAGTTGCGGCGCGTCGGAGAAGAAGCCCGGACCGAATGCGTCCGGGCTTCTTTTCGTTTGGGCGAAACCAACCCATCGCTACGCCTGTCCGATATGGGCAGGAGTGATGATGAAGAACAACAAACGACGTGTCTTGGTGCTGATGGCTCTGGTGTCTGCCGCGGTGTCGCTCACCGCATGTGATGCGCTGCGTGGCGACCCGAACGGGGACGATTGCTACATCAACGGGGACTACGAGATCCGGTGCGACGACGTCAGCGAGCCCGCTTTGCAGACACCATGAGGCCTCACTGCGCGAGCACTTCGATGCGCGCGCGGGCGACTTTGGGGAGGCCGCCCAGCGCCATGGCCCGCTTTGCGAGCGCCTTGGCAGCCGCGTCGTCGCCCGCTTCCGCGGCCGCCAGCGCCGCGACGACGAACGAGTCCGCCGGACCCTCGGCCCCTTCGAGCCGCTTGCTCGCTTCTTGGGCCAGCGTGTTGGCGCGCGCCGCCTTGCCCTGAGCGCGTAAGGCGAGGGACTGCCCCGCGAGCGCGATGGGGTGCAGGGGCGCGATGGCGCGGGCCCGCGCAAGGGCGGAGGCGGTGGCCTTGGTGTCGGCGGTGACGATGCCGAGCATCAGCAATCGCGCCGCCGGCTCGAACGCGTCCGCGTCGATGGCGAGCGCGTCCGCGAGGTGTCGCTTCTCGTCGTCGGATCGATCCTCGCGGCGAGCGAGGTCCGCGAGCATCACCAGCGGCTCCACCGACTCGCGATGGAATGTGCGCGCGGCTTCGAGGTGCTTGCGGGTGCTCGTCGTGGGGCCGCTGGGGTCCGCCAGCTTCGCGAGCATCATGCGGGGTGCGAAGCCATCGCCATCGCGACCGATCAGCTCCTCGAGCGCGGCCCGAGCCGCATCGCGGTCATCTCCGCGAGCCGCAGCGACGGCGCGCTCGAACAGGGCATCTCGCTCGTCGGCGTGCTCGGGGTCGGGGCTCGGTTGCCAGCCTGAGAACACGCCGTCGAGCTGTGCGAAGAACCAGGCCTCGAACTCGCGCTCCACGTCCGGCAGCGCCTTGCCCAGATGCTTCTTCATGAGCGCCTCGGTGTGCTCGCCGGCGGCGTAGCCCTCGAGCATCGCGATCAGCTTGTCGCGGCCGTAGGTGGTGCCGAGGTAGCGGACGGCGTACGCCGCGGTCGCATACGCGACCTCCATCATCTGGGAACTCTCCGCGCGGATGAAGGCGAGCTCGAGTTCGTGGAGCCGCCGCAGCTTGCCGGCGCGACGGGCCGAGACCAGCAGCTGAGCGCTCTCCCGGGCATAGGCCGGGTCGGCCAGCTCGGACTCCCACTCGCTGAGCCCCTCGGTGAACCATCGCGGGACCCGGCCCTTGCTGAGTCGGATGGCGTACACGTGGCCGAGCTCGTGCCGGATGACGTTGTCGACGTTGAAGCGACCCGCGTAGGGGCCGATGAACGTGATGACGGGGCCGAAACACACCGCGACCGCCCCGAGGCTGGGGACGCCGACCGTCCGAATGGAGAAGTCGTTGGGATCGGCGAAGAACTCCAGGCGAAGCCCGCCTGCCTCGATGTGATACGCGTCATCGAGAGCGTCTCGGGAACGGCGGGTGGATTCGACGAGGACCGGTTCGATCAGGTCGCGGTCCTCGTTGGGGAGGCGGAGGATCAGGTCGCCGACGCTGCGCTCCCCGTAGTGCTTCGCGATGCGCTCGTCGTAGAGGTCGAGGGTGTTGCGGGTCCGCTCGTTGAACGGGTCGCGCGCCCACGCGCGCTCGAGCAGCTCGCGAGCCTCCTTCTCCTCGCCGAGGCGCAGAAGGTTGAGACCGCGAGCGGCCATGACCGCAGCGTCCTTCGGCGCCCGGTCCAGCCCGTCGACCAGGATTTCCTCGGTCTCGGGGTACAGGTGCAGGAAGCCGAGGATGTCGGCCAGCTCGGTGTAGTACTGGCCGCCGCGAGGGTTGGCGTGCAGCGCTGCGTCGCGCCAGCGGACATAGGCCTTCGAGTCGCCCTCGGCGAGCGAGAGGGCGGCCATGACTGCCAAGCCACTGGTGTGGTTGGGGTTGCGCGCCAGGACGTGGGTCTCGATGCGTTCGCGGGCCTCGTCACGGCGACCTTCGATGAGCGCGACCCGAGCGAGGACAGCGTGCGCATCGGGATGTCCTGGGTCCACCTGCAGCGCCTCTTCGGCCAGGCGCGTTGCGACCGCGAACGCGAGGTTGTCGACGTGGACGCGCGCCGAGCCTGCGAGCGCGTCAGGATGCCAAGGGTCGCGCCCCTCGAGCAGCAACGCGTAGGTCTGCAGCGCGTCTTGGGCTGCGTACTTTTGGCGGAACATGTCGGCGCGTCGCAGCACGATCGCCTCGAGATCCCAACCGTTGGGCGCGGAGGAGCTCGCAAGCTCCTCTGCCTCGCCGAAGACCATGTTGGCGTCGTGCAGGGCGCCCTTGCTGCCGCGGCCCAGCGCGGCCTGAGCGACCGCGAAGAGGTCGGCCGCGGTCTTGGCTCGATCGGCCTCGTAGTCGTCGTACAGGCCGTCCATCAGCGCCTGCACGTCCGCGTCGTCTCGCTTTCCCCGCGCGACCTCGGTGGTGACGAGATCGCCGCGCAGCGCCATCGCGCTGGGGTTGGCCTTGGCAGCCTTGGCCAACGCGGCGGCTGCGTCGGCGAGCCGCCCCTCGCGACGCAACGATTCGGCCCAGAGCCGAGCGGCGAGGACGTCGTCCGCCACCGGGCGCTTCAACGCCTCGCGCGCTGCTGCCGGGTCGCCGAGCAGCAGATGTGCGCGGGCCAGGGCGTGGGCGGCCTGGGCATCGCCGGGGTGGCTGGCGACGAAGTCTTCGAGGAAGTCGCGGCCCCCCTCGGGGTTGCCGTGGGTCACCGCCTCGAGGGCTGTGTCCCGGCTGTGGACTGGGCTGGGAGCCGGGCGCTTGCGGGGCTCGGCAGACTGCAGGCCCTCGGCGCCCTCGTGACCACTGTACGCCGATGAGGTGTCCCCCAGCGGCGCGGGCTTTGCGGATGCCTCCGCCGGTGTCGGGGCAGCATCGGTGGGGGTCGTCGAAGCCGGCCCGCGTTCGCACGCGATCGGTGCCACCCCCAGCGCGAGAGCTGCGAGCACCGTCGACCGAATCCTCCGCGTCGTCATCCTCGGGCCAGTGTGGAATCGGCCCTCGAGTCTGTCAAACGGGTGCGTTCGCGGTGCTATGCTGCAAACGATGGCGCAATCCTCCTCCGCCGATGGCGACATGGCGTATCCCGCCGACACCTACGAGACCTTCGATGCGTTCATGCAGCAGGTCATCAAGGACGTCTACGAGACGGGGGCCAAGCGGGCCGAGTTCGTCGCGCTGGTGATCGCCTCGGGGGAGGTGCTGCAGATGGCCTGGGGCCGGCTGCGCAAGAGCGGCATCCGGGAGCTCGCCATGGGTGCCGCCGGTGCGGTCGCGCTGCGGATGGGTCTCAAGTATCTGCTCGGAGGACCCCTGGGCATCATCCTCACGGGCTTCACGGCCGCCACCCTCGTCTCCTTCTTCTGGTCCAACCAGCGTGAGGTGATGGCTCGGGTGCCGTCCTACAAGCGCGTCCTCAACGAGGCCAAGGAGAAGTTCGAGGACATCCAGGCGCGCTACCGCGACGGGCGCTACGACGCCGGCGAGCGAGCGCTGCTGGTCGAGGGTCTGCTGCGCCGCGTGATCGGAGAGATCGAGGCGCCGCTTCCCGCTGCCGCTGCGGCGCCCGAAGCCGACGCCGACGAGCGCAAGGCCTGAACCCCACACCCGCGCGTGCGCGGCGGCGTTCGTGGACTCAAGCGTTCTCGCGCAAGAACGTGCGCGTGTACTCGGTCGCCTTGCGGTAGCTCTCTTGGATCTCGGAGACCAGGTACTTCTCCACCTGACCGCCGACCAGAGGGATCTTCACTTTGCACACGCCGTCCCAGACGCGCGCGCACTTGTTCTCACCCATCTCTTCGACGCGAAAGACCCCGTGGTTGTCGACGCGGTCGGCGGCGAAGTTGGGGATCGTGACGATCTTCATGCTGCTGGTCGACGCGGTGAAGTCGTTCTTCTCGACGTAGGTGATGGCGGTGCCGCTCACCATCTTCTGGACCACCTTGGGCGCCTGGCGATGCGGCGTCAGCTCTTGCGCACGGATGATGCGGAGGTCTTTGCCCTCGCCGGTGCGCTCGAACTCGAGCTGTTTGTAGTCGACGTCGATCGCCGGCCACAGGCCAGCGTTGTAGGCGTCGCTGAAGAAGACCTCCCAGAAGCGGTCGGCGCTCACGTCGAAGGTGTCGCGGATCGTGTACTCCATGCTGCGCGGAGCAGAGTGCCGGAAAAGGCGGGTGTTTGCGTAGTGCGCGACTCTCGCAGGGAGTGCCGCTACAGGAGGGGACCGTCGAGTTCTTCGCGCATCGAGCGGGAGTACCCCACGAGGCTTGCAAGGGCGGCGGCGAGCTGAGCGAAGACGGAGCGTCGGACTTGGGCGTTCATGATGTTCACGCGGGAAGTACCGCCCCGAACCCAATCGATTGCGGCCCACGCAAAGAAAAATCGGTTCAGCAGCGGCTAGTCGCGCTCGGCGGCTGCGGCCGCTGCCGAGGCGCGGACGGCGGGGTCGCGCAGAAACAGGCCCAAGGCGATGCCACCGACGATCTCTCCGAACCACAGCGTCGCGATCCTGCCCAAGAGCGTGGCGGCCAGCGCGATGGGCTGGGTGACCCCGCCGACGAGTCGCTGGGTCACGACGACCAAGCTGCCCTCGGTCGCACCCAAGCCTCCGGGCAGGAAGCTCAGCGCGCCCACGAGCGTCCCGGCCGACCACAAGAAGGTGCATGTGGCGAGGCTCGCGTCCACGCCGGCGAAGCCGTCGACGATCAGCCAGTAGCCGATGCACTCGAGTCCCCACCCCAGGACGCTCAGGACGCTCAGGACCAGCAGGTAGCGCAGGCGAAGCAGCGTGGTCGTGCTCTCGACCAGGCCTTCGGCCTTCGCGAAGAAACGACCGACGATCGGGAGCTTGTGTCCGAGCGTCAGGCAGCGTCCGAGCAGGGTGGGGGAGCCCAGCACGACGACCCCGCCCACGACGAGCGCCATGGTGAGGCCCACGACCGGCAGATACTCGGGAAACTGCGCCACGCCGGCGAGGCTCAGCAGCACCAAGGCGACGAGATCGGTGAGGCGGTCCGCGACCACGATCGGTGCGGTTCGGCTGAACGCGACCTGATCGCTGGACTTGAGCAGCACCGAGCGCAGGACTTCGCCGACCTTGCCCGGCGTGACCGACATGCTCAGCCCCGCGAGGTAGATCATCAGCGAGCGACCCCGCGTGAGTCCGGGCGCGTCGGTCCGGACCTCGAGCCATCCCAGCGCGAGTTCCCACTTGGCGAAGCGGAGCAGGTAGTTGGTGGCCGAGGCCGCCAGCGCGGCGGCGAACACCCACCACGGGTAGCCTCGGAGCGTGTCCTGCACCGGCCCGAGATCGAAGTAGATCATCGCGCCGACATACAGGAGCACTCCGGCGGCGACGCCGTACAGCGTCCGCCTGAGCATCGTGTTCAGCGCGAGCCTCCCGTGTTCTGCGATGTCTGCCAGTTCTGCGATGTCTGCCAGGTCGGCCACACGCGCGCGAGCTCGCCTGGGACTGCAGGTCCAAGACGCAGACGTCCCGCGGCGCCTTGAGGCTTCCACAGGGCCTCGAGCGCGCGCGAGGCCAGGCCCTTCTCGGGCTGGGCCCGCCCCAGCGAGACCCGAGGACACCGCTGCCGACTGCCACCGCCGACGCTTCGAATCGCGTGCTCGAGCCCTGCGCCTCGGGGGCTCGTGCCCACCAGGTGGGCGAACCACGGGTCGAAGGTCTGCATCAGGGTGCGCGACCACGCGGGGTCGGGATGATCGGTGTGCACCGCGAAGACGCGGTCCAGCGCGACCAGGCGCCGAGCGGCACCCGAGTTCAGCGAGATGTCGGCCCACCACGCGCTGTCGACGACGACGGTGACGCTCGCGAACGCGGTCGCGAGCATCCGGGCCACGACCTGCGCGCTCTCTCGCCTTCGCGGACCCCCGATGTGGCGATCGAGCCCGTTGAGCGCGGCGGTGTATGGACCGGTCGCAGCCGACGAGGCCGGGTCGAGGGCGGCGCAGGGCAGCAGCAGGCACAGGTGCCGACCGAACCAGTCCTCGGGGATCGTGCGGGCTCGGCGGGCTCCGGGGAGTCGCGTTCGAACGCCGCCGGAGACGCGGGCGGCTGGCTCGCCGAGCGAGAGCGTTTCGCGGACGACCTCGAGGCTGGCTGCTCGTGCGGCGGCATCGATCCCCGCGCGGGTCCAGGGCGCGACCTCCGTGCCGGGCCCAGCGTTCCAGCCCACTTCCAGGACGTGGAGGGGTCGCCCAGGCGCGAGGCCTTCGAACGCGCCGCGCAGCGCCGAGCGGACAGCGCGGTCGGGCTGCCGAGGATCTACGAGCTCGATGGCGACGCGCAGGGGCACCTTGGCCGCGGACTATACCTCTGCCGACGCGGTGCTGCCCTGCAGATCCGCCTGTAGACGCCTCGATGTGGATGTGTGAACACCGACCCATGAGCACCACCTGGTTGGGACGGGTCCGCATGCGCGGCGAGCGACGTTCACACCCCGTACGGGTGACTACCGACGGGCGACCGCCGGACGCCGAGGATCTTCTCGACATCGTGCGCGACCCCTTCGACGACGAGCGGTGGGACGACGCGCTGCCCTCGGCATGGTCCCGGTTGGCGGACGAGGTGGCCCTCGAGCGGCCCGCGGTTGCCGCGGTGGGTGACGTGGACGTGCTCGCCCCGTGCCGACCGGGCAAGGTGCTGTGCGTTGGTCGCAACTACCGAGCCCACGCGGCGGAGCTGGGCAACGAGGTGCCCAGCGAGCCGCTCATGTTCCACAAGCCCAGCTCGGCGGTGATCGGGGGCGATGCGCCGGTGGTCCTCCCCCGGGGGTTCGCGCGCATCGACATGGAGTCGGAGCTCGTCGCCGTGATCGGGCGTCGAGGCCGAAACATTCGTCGCGAGGACGGGCTGAGCCACGTGGCCGGATACACGCTCGGCAACGACGTCTCCAACCGAGATCTTCAGCGCGGAGACAAGCTGTGGACGCGGGGCAAGGGCTTCGACGGCTTCGCGCCGCTGGGGCCCTGGATTCGGATCACCGAGCCGGGGGCTTCGCTGCCCGCAGACGCGCGTATCCAGGGTCGGCTCGATGGCGAGCTTCGGCAAGACGCGGCCCTCTCGGACATGGTCTTCGACATCGCGACGGTCGTCGAGTTCATCAGCGCGTGCATGACGCTGGAGCCGGGCGACGTGCTCTATACCGGGACGCCCGACGGCGTGAGTCCGCTGGAGCCCGGTCAGACGATCGAAGTCACGCTCGAGGGGTTCGAGCTCGGGACGCTTCGCAACCCGACGGCTTGATATCCTGCCGCCGTGCCCATGGAAACGATGACGTGGATCGTCGGCCTCGACCTTCACCCCTCCGGGGCTGGCGCCATCCGTTTCGCGCGATGGCTCGCAGAGACGAGCGACGCGGTGGACACCCTGGTGGGCATCCACGTGCTCGAGGAGAGCTACATGCGGGCGGCGCTGAAGTACCACCACCTCGACGAACTCATCGAGGGCGCGACGGCCGTCGCGCGCAAGGCCATCGATGACGCGGGTGCCGCTGCGCACGTTGGTTCCCTGGACGTCGTGCAGGGACGCTCGCCCGAAGAGAGCCTGGTGGCTGCGCACACCTACCATCACGCGCACGGGCTCATCATGGGTCGGCAGGCGGAGAAAGAAGGGCGCGACATCTTCCGTTTGGGCCGGGTTGCGCGTCGTCTGTTGCGAACCCTTCCGGGCCCCACCTTCGTCGTCCCACCGGACTATGATCCCGCCGTTGCCGACGGCCCGATCGTGGTGCCGGTGAGTATGGGGCCCGACTGCGAAACGGCCGCGCGCTTTGCCGCGACGATGTCTCAGACGACCAACCGCAAGCTGGTGCTGGTGACCGTGGTGCCGACGCCGGATGACTACGCGGCGCACTACCTGCCCGAGGCGTCCCTGGCCAAGATGCGCCGGGACAACCAGAGCGAGGCGGAGGCCGAGTTGGCCACGTGGGCCGCGGCCAATGGCTGCCAGGGCGCCGAGTGCGTCGTCGTGCAGGGCGGCGTGGTCTCCGAGCTCGTCAAGTTCAGCCGCGAGCGCCGCGCCTGCGTAATGGTGGCCGGTTCGCGCCGGCTCTCGACGTTCGAGCGTCTGCTGCTCACGAGCATCGCGAGCGAACTCGCCGCGATGGCGACCTGTCCGGTGGCGGTCGTTCCGCCCAGCTAGACGTGCTCTTGATCTGGAGGCTCAGTCCTCGACATCTGGAGGCTCAGACCTCGACGAGCGCGCTGAGCTCGTCGGAGGTCAGCTTCACCTGGGGAAGGCCGCGGTACAGGCTGCCCATGTCCCGTCGCGGGCCCTCACCGTCGTGGGCTTCGTGCGGGATGTCGAGGGCGTGCGGCGGCTCGCGAACGAACTTTGCGTCCATCGCGATGATCAGACGGCCCGTGCAGGTGCAGGGGTTCTGCTGGTCGACGTGCACGCACCGAGGGGCGAGATAGTCTTCGATCCGCTTGCGCGCCCGGGTCAGGCGAACGCGGTAGGCGCTCTCCTTGATGTCGAGCAGCGCGGCCGCCTCGGATGGGGAGTAGCCGAACAAGTCGGTCAGCACGAACGACACGCGGACCCCAGGCGGCAGACAGCACAGCGTGGCGGTGAGGCAGGTTCGCTTGAGCTCCCAGAGCATCAAGTGGACCTTGGTCGGGTCGTTGCCCAACCCGCCGACGCCCGAGGCCAGGTCGATCGGGCGCGTGATGTCGCTGCGCAGCGTGTTGTCGAGGCCCTCGAAGGTGTACTCCGAGCGACGCCCCAGCGACTCTTCCATCTGCTGCGCGAGCAGCCCGAGGATGGCGTCGGAGGGATTCCCCGCCGCCATCACCTTTGACTCGTACCGGACCTTTACGGCCTTGACGAGCTGTCGGACGTGTCCTTTGGCGTCATCTCGACTTCCCGTCATGTGGTACGCGAAGGCGTACAGGCGAGGAATCTCTTGTTGAAGAAGAGAACCGAGATTGGCTGGCTTTTCCGACATGCCCAAGAGGGATAGTTTCACGTTCTTCAGGCGCCGCCAAGCTTCGATTCCAGTGCATCCCAGAAGAGCGCTTGCGTCGTGGTCGCCGCATCGCGCTGCTCGAGGCGATTGATCTCCTGCATTCCTGTCGGGCTCGTCACGTTGATTTCGGTCAGCTTGCCCCCGATGACGTCCAAGCCGACGAAGAACTGGCCGTTGTCGCGAAGCATCGGGCCGACGGCGGCGCAGATCTTCTCGTCGGCGTCGTCCAGCGGCGCGCGGACGGGTGAGCCTCCAGCGTGGAAGTTGTTGCGCAGCTCTCCGCGGGCCGGAACGCGGAGCACCGCCCCGATCGGTTCGCCGTCGACGAGCAAGATGCGCTTGTCGCCTTCGGCGGCGGCGGGCATGTACTCCTGCGCCACCGTCCAGCGAGTGCCGTCCGCCGTCGCGATCTCGAACAACGTGGCCAGGTTGGGGTCGTCTTCGCGAGCCAGCAAGATCTCGCGGCCGCCAAAGCCGTAGACTGGCTTGACGATCATGCGTCCTCCGAGGCTCGCGAGGATCTCGCGCAGCTCCGCGGGGTCTCGCGACACGAAGGTCTTGGGCGTGAGGTCGGCGAAGGCTGCGATCGAGAGCTTCTCGTTGAGCGAGCGCAGCCCCGCGGGTTCGTTGACGACGAGGGTGCCCGCCCGATCCAAGATCCACGTCGAGGTCATGAAGCCTTGATCGACGGGAGGATCCTTCCGCATGATGACGACGTCGAAGTCCGCGATCGGGCGCCGGAGAGCCTCTGCGACGAAGCGGAGGGTGGCGTCACCGTCTCGAAAACCCAGCGGGCGCGCGTTGGCGAACGCGCTCGAGGCGTGCAGGCTCAAGTCCGAGAGCAGAACGCCGTGGGGCTCGTGTCCCCGCCGGAGCGCCTCGGTCACCATGACGTAGGTACTGTCCGCCGTGGGGCTGAACGTTTCGGGGGGGTCGAGGACAAAGAGAGCTTTGCGCGCACCCATCGGCGCCAGCATAGGGGTTCTCGCCGCAAAGTTGTCGGTCGGGTGCCCACCGATTCATAATGTGCGGAACGTGACTACATCTTCGGAGCCAGAGGCGTCGACGTCCGCGGAGGCCCTGCTGCGGCGGCCTCGCTGGACGCGCGTGCGGAAGGTGGCGCTGATCCGCCGCGAAGTGCGGGAGTATTTGCCGGCGAGCACCGTCGAGCTGCTGCTCTCGGAAGGGGAGACCGTGCTCGAGGGCGGCGTCGAAGTGCGCTCGGCCTCCTCGTCGGGGCGCGTGTTCGCGAGCATGATGATTACCGTCGAGCTCTCGGACCTCGCCGATCGGTTTCGCGACCGAGCGGACGCGGCCACCGCCGCACGGGTCGCCGAGCTGTTGGACGGTCATCCCGATCTTGCGCGCCGTCTGAGCGCCCGCGTGCGTCCGCGCCTGCCCGAGCTGGCAGGGCGACCCGACGTTCCCGGCTGGGAGATCTCGGTCGAGGCGCAAGTGCGGGTCGATGGGACCGCCGTCCTCATCGACGCAGACATCGTGGCCGCCCCAACGGGCGTCGAGGTCGGGTAGCCTGCATGCAGATGGTGACGACCATGGGCGACGCTGCGCGCGAGGACGCGTACTCGGTGCGGCACGTCGCGCGCTTGCTCGATCTTCCGGAGCATCGGCTGCGATACTGGTCGCAGTCCGGGTTCATCTCGCCCTCCGTTCGGGAGGGCGGGCGCGCCTTCTACAGCTTTCGTGACTTGATCGAGCTCAAGGTGGCCAAGGCGCTGCTGGAGTCCGGGATGCCGCTGAGGCGGGTCCGCCGCTCGCTCGGGGCGCTCGGACGCCGCCTGCCGCAGGCCAAGCACATGCTCGCTTCCTTGCGGATCCGATGCGAGGGCGACGAGCTCGTGGTCGAGCACGCGCAAGGGGACTACGAGGCCGAGTCCGGGCAGATGGTGCTCGACTTCGATACCGAGCACCTTCAGCGGGAGGCCGCCGAAGTCCATGCGCTGCCCTGGGTGGCGGAGGGTTCCGATCGTCCGGAGCCAACGACCGCCTATGGGTGGTTCCTTCACGGCTGCGAGCTCGAAGCCCAGTGGGATGGCTCGCCCGTCGATCAGGCGGGTTTCGAGGGTGCACGGGCCGCGTACGAGGAGGCGCTCCGGCTCGACCCCGAGCTCGCGGCGGCGTGGACCAACCTCGGCAGCATGTTCGCCGAGGTCGGCGCCGACGACGAGGCTCGTGCGCACTTCGGGCAGGCGGTTCGCTGCGATCCCTCGCAGGCCGAAGCCCAGATGAACCTTGCGGAGCTCAGCCTTCGCGACGGCGATGCCGACGACGCGATCTCGGGCTATCGGAAGGTGCTGTCCATGGCGCCCGACTGCTTCGAGGCGCACTACGGGTTGGCGCGCTCGCTGCTCGAGGTCGGCGGCAAGGTGCAGGCCGCGGCGCATCTGCGACGCTTCTGCGAAGAGGGAGGCGGCGCCGCGAATGACGACGGTGATCCCGAACTCAGCGCCCGCATCGACGCCGCTCGGGCGGTTCTGGCCAAGCTCGAGGCCGAGTTGCGCGAGTCATGAAGTTTCGCCCCGGCCATCGCAATCGGCGTGACGACTGCCTGCGGCTGCTCGTCGAGCAGCTGGGGCCGACGCGGCCCGGACGCGAGCTGGGGCTGGACGCCGTGGGATCGCTCGAAGACTTTCGAGCGTCGATTCCCATTCGAGACCGAGACCGGCACCAGGATGAGGTGACGGCCCGGTTCGGCTTTGGAATCGGGGACGACGACTTCGAGAACCCCGGGAACTGGGAGCGTGACGTTCCCGTGGGCATCTGGGGGGCTTGGCTCGGAGACGCGCCGCCGCAGCGCATCGCGTTGCTGCGCGGTCGACGGTTCGATACGGCGGTCGATGAGATTCTGGTCGAGGACCTCGAGTCGCTGGGGGGCGAGCTGCGCCGGATCGATCGGTGGGAGAGCCCAGACTCGGTCCTCGAGCAGCTCGAGGCGTTCGAGCCCGATCTCCTGGTCGTGCCCAGCGTGCTGACCGTTGGCGCGCTGGAGGCAGTCCACCGCGCTCCGCTGGAGCGCCGGCTCACCAAGCTGCAGCTCATCCTCGCCGAGCACGACCTTCGGAGGGTCCGACGGACCCGGCTTCCGATTCGGAGCGCTGGGTGGATCGAGGCGCCGGGCAGGATCGCGGTTCCCTCGACGCGGGGTGCCGACCACTCCGTCACGCTCGCGGTCGGAAGCTGCCTCTTGGAGCTGCTCCCGTACACCAACCCCGAGGAGGACGGACAGCGCGTGTACGAGCGGCAGACGACCATGCCCGAGGACGCGGTGATGGGGCATCGCTACGAGCTGGTCGTCAGCTCCCCGCATGGCTTCTTGCGTCTGCGAACCGGTGAGCACGTTCGCGTCGTCGGCTTCGACATGCCCTACGAACCCGCAGACTTCCCCCGTCCCCGGGTTCTGCGGCTGCCGCCCGCCCCCGCCGACGTGCGGCTCGAGGGATGCACGGTCTCGGGTGCATGGCTCACCGCGTCGATTCGCCAGGCGCTTCACCGTGAGGACCCTGCGCTGGTGTTTGCGGAGGTGGGCCCCGACCCGCTGAGCATTCCTGCGGTCGGCGCGTCCTTGCGCACCGGCTCCACGCGGCTGCCGGCCGCGTTCGACGATACGGAGCTCGGCTGGCTCACCCGGACGGGAACACACCGGCTCGGGAAGCGTCGTCGGCCCAGGGGTCTCCTGCTGCGGATCGAGGTGCAGGGCCACGTCTCGCCGGAGCTCGTCGGAAAGCTCTCCGCCCGCATCGACGACAACCTGCAGCTGCGCTCTGCGGCCTACGCGCACCTGCGGCGGCGTAGTGAACTCGAGCCGCCGCGCGTGATGGTGGTCCCTTCGGGCACCAAGGGCCGGGACGAGCAGCGGCGGGTCGAAGCGCTCGGGGGCGTCGTGCGGCACCCCGACGTGCGCATCGTCGACGGATCACTGGGCTGAGCTGGGCGCGGGCTCCGAGGCCCGGTCGGCGTAGAACTCGGCGAGGATGCAGCGCGACAGGCCGGCCTCGGTGGCGGCCTCGGTCAACAGCGCCGGACGCTCCGCCTCGTCGACCGTGGTCAGCGACGCGATCAACGCCTTGGCTCGGTCGTTGCGGACCGAGCGCTCCAGGTGCTCCTTCATCGCGAGGTCGCGCGTCTGGGCATCGGCGTCCTTGCACTGTGCACAGTCGCGCGGCGCGTTGCAGACGGTCTGAACGCCGGTCTCATAGTCCTGGCATCCGACGACCAGCAGCAGCAGCACGGCGGGGGTGAGCCGAAACATCGGCGGGACTCTACCGCGTTTGGCCCCGCCCTCCAGGCCCGCGTGGAGGCGATGCGACGTCATGCCACAGGGAGCGCTGCGGCCGAGGTTGGCGCGCGCTCGAGGTACGCGTCCAGCTTGGCTCGAAAGTCGACGACGGCGCCGAGCCTGCGCAGGGTACCGTAGTGACCCACGACGACCCGATCCAAGAAGACGAGCTCGGTGGGCGGCTGGAACGAGGTCAGGTACTTGGCCATGAAACCTGGCACGTTCTTCATGGCCTCACGCTGTAGCTGGGCGGTGCTGAAGTCGAAGGGCCTGCCCATCAGCGGTTTGGCGAACACGTCCCGCCAGACCTTGTAGTACTCCGGCGGGACGGGTGTGCCCGCCAGGTTGCGCGCGCCGAGCCGAACCATGCCCTGCTCGACGTCTTCATAGCGTTCGTCGAGGCTGGCGCGCACGGTGAAGAGGTAGGCCTCGACGATTGCTGGGTCGAGGGTCTTCACGCAGCCGAAGTCGTACAGAACGATCGAGCCGTCGGGGCGGAACGCGAAGTTCGCAGGGTTGGGATCGGCGTGGATGACCTTGAGATCGAAGGCCTGTTCGGCGAAGAGGTCGAACAGTCCGTAGGCGATCTCGTTTCGAACGTCCTGCGGGTAGGACCGCGCCTCGTCGAGATGGTCGCCTGGTTCGTAGGTGAGGGTCAGGACGCGGCCCGAGCTGCGCTCGCCGACGACCTGGGGCACGATCACGTCCTGTCGATCGCGATAGTGTTCGAAGAAGAAGCGGACGTTGTCGGCCTCGTTGGTGTAGTCGAGCTCTTCGTGAAGCCGCGCCTTGAGCTCGCCGAACACCGCGTCGAGTGACTTCTTGGGCACGCGGACCAGGCCGCTGGCGCGCAGGGCGAGCTTGAGGTGGGCGAGATCGGAGTCCACGGCGCCGTCGACTCCGGGGTACTGCACCTTGACGACGACCTCCCGCCCGTCGTCCGTCACCGCACGGTGGACCTGTCCGATGGACGCCGACGCGAACGGTACGCGCTCGAAGCTGCGAAACAGGGTCTCGGGGGCGGCCGAGAACTCGGACTCGATCTGCCCCGCGATGACCTCGAAGGGCATCGGTGGCGCCTCGCGCTGCAGGCTCGTGAGCGCGTCTTGAACCTCTTTGGGAAGCACGTCCGCGGCGACCGAGGCCATCTGCCCGACCTTCATCACCGCGCCCTTGAGCTCTCCGAGCGTCTTGGCGATCACCTCGCCCGAGCGCTCGTACATCTGGGTTCGGTCCTGCGCCGACGCTTCGTCGCTCTGAAACACCGACTTGATGCGGTTCTTGGCGTATCCGCCCGCGACCTGGGCCGTCATGCTGGCGAGCTTGAACAGCCGCCGTCCCTTGGTCGCGGGTTTCTCGGACATGCTCGGGCCAAGCCTGCGCCCCGTCGAGCACTCTGTCAAAGCTCTGCGGGGCTACGCGGTCTGCGGGATGGCGAGGCCAGAGGCGATCGACATCAGCTCGTCGCCTCCGGTGAGCTTGTGGGGCCCAAAGCGCTTCTCGAACTGTCGGCGGACGGCCGGGACGAAGGCCGTGCCACCGGTCATGAAGACGCGGTCGACATCGTGGGGCTGCAGGCCCGCCCCCGACAAGGTTTCGTCCAGCGCTGCGGTGATCGCCGAGACGTGCCCGCCGATCCAGTGCTCGAAGTCGGCGCGGCGCACGTGCGCCTCGATCTCGACCTCGTCATCGTGGAAGTGGAAGGTCGCCTCTGGAGCCTCCGACAAGGTGACCTTGAGGCGCTCCACGGCCTTGTGCAGGTGAAAACCCTGGTTGTTCTCGAGCACGTGCATGAAGGCGGCGATCGCGTCGGGTTCGAGAGCCGCTCGGTGCAGGCGCTCGAGCTCAGCGCGCACCCGCTTGCCGCGGAGGAAGGACAGGTGATGCCAGCGCGCGAGCTTGTAGTAGTACGAGTTCGGGACGGCCTTCTCCCGCCCCATCTCTCGGTACCGTGTCCCCTTTCCCAGGGACGGGGAGACGACGTGCTCGATGATTGCCGCGTCGAGGTCGTCGCCCGCGACGCCAACGCCGCCCGTCGCGACGATGTCGTCGTGCCGGGCGCTGCGGGTGTCCGTCCCGCCCAGCCGCATCAAGCAGAAGTCGGTCGTCCCTCCCCCGAAGTCGGCGACCAGCGCGAGCTCGGGGGCGTGCAGCGACCGCTCGTAGTGAAGGGCTGCGGCGATGGGTTCGAGCTGGAACTCGACCTCGTCGAATCCGCAGCGCAGCGCCGCGGCCTCGAGTCGAGCCTGCGCGGTCGCGCTGGCCTCCTCGTCGTCGGCCCCCGCGAATCGGACCGGGCGCCCCACGGTCACGCGGTCGGGACGTCCGCCCCAGGCCGCCTCGATGTGGTCACCCAGACGCGTGAAGAACAAGGTGAGCATGTCGTCGAGCGACACGGCGTGGTGGCCGATCTGGGTCCGGCCGAGCGACGCCGTGGTGAGGTGCGTCTTGAACGACTGCACCAGGCGGCCCTCGCCGAGGGCTTCCAGATACGCCTCGATCGCGTTGGTCCCGGCGTAGAACTGGATGGGAAGCGTGACGTCCTGCTCCTCGGGGTCGAAGAAGAGCAGGCTGCGATAGCTCTGCGTCCTCGCCCCGAGCAAGGAGAACTCGAGAAAACGCGTGGACCCGTCGCCGCTGGCGGTCGCGACGGCGGTGTTCGAGGTTCCGAAGTCGATGCCGACGTGCATGGCTGGCTACGGCTCTACTCTGCCGTCTTCACGGAGACGGGCTTGGTTCCCCAGATGTCCTTGGCGTACTCGGCGATGGTCCGGTCGCTCGAGAACCGGCCTGCGTTGGCCAAGTTGTGGACCACCATCTTGGCCCAGCGGTCCTGGTCGGCGTACGCCGCGTCGACCCGCTCCTGAACGTCGCAGTAGCTGTCGAAGTCGGCGCACACCAGGTAGGGATCGTCGTGCCACAGGTCGTGAAGCACGGGGTCGAACCGCTTGGGGTCGTCGGGCGAGAAGAACCCCGATGCGATGAGCTCCAGGACGCCGCGAAGGCGATCGCTGCTCTCGATCTCGCGCCGCGGGTCGTAGCCGGCGCTCTTCTTGGCGCGGACCTGCTGCGCGTCGAGCCCGAAGAGGAAGAAGTTGTCTTCTCCGACCGCTTCGCGGATCTCGACGTTGGCGCCGTCGAGGGTCCCGCAGGTGAGGGCGCCGTTCATGGCGAACTTCATGTTTCCGGTTCCGGACGCCTCTTTCCCAGCCATCGAGATCTGCTCCGAGACGTCGGTGGCCGGGATGATCTGCTGGGCCAGCGAGACCCCGTAGTTGGCGAGGAAGACGACCTTGAGCTTGCCGTGCATCGCAGGGTCGGCGTTGATCGTCGAGGCCACGTCGTTGATGAGCTTGATGTGAAGCTTGGCCTTCAGATATCCCGGCGCAGCCTTCCCGCCGAACAGGAACGTGCGCGGCTGCACGTCGAGCCCCGGGTCGGCCTTGATTCGCTGGTAGTGCGCGATGATGTGCAGGCAGTTGAGCAGCTGCCGCTTGTACTCGTGCAGCCGCTTGATCTGCACGTCGAAGATCGAGTCGGGGGACACCTCGAGATCGTGCCGGTCGTAGATGACGCGCCCGAGGTCCACCTTGTTGGCGCGCTTGATCGCGCGCAGCTCGTCGCAAAACGAGCTGTCGTCGACGAAGGGGGACAGCTTCTCCAGCTGGTCGAGGTCGGTGACCCAGCCGGTGCCGATGCGGCTGGAGATCGCCGTGGACAACCGGGGGTTGGCCAGGAGGATCCAGCGTCGAGGCGTGACGCCGTTGGTCTTGTTGTTGAACTTGTGCGGCCAGATGTCGGCGAAGTCGCTCAGCACCCGCGTCCGCAGCAGTTCGCTGTGCAGTGCCGCGACGCCGTTGACGCTGTGCGAGCCGACCACGGCGAGGTGCGCCATGCGAATCGCGGGGTCGTCGCCGTCGGAGACGATGCCCATGCGTCGCAGGCGTGACTCGTCGGTCGGCGCGAAGATCTGGACCTCCCGGCGGAAGCGCCGATCGATCTCCTCGATGATCTGGAGGTGGCGGGGCAGCAGACGCTCGAACAAGCTGCGCGGCCACGTCTCGAGCGCCTCGGGCAGCAAGGTGTGGTTGGTGTAGGCGATCGTATTGCGGGTGATGTCCCAGGCGCGCTCCCAGGCGAGACCATGCTTGTCCACCAGCATCCGCATCAGCTCGGCGACGGCGATGGCGGGGTGGGTGTCGTTGAGCTGGATGGCGACCTTGTCGGGCAGCGCGTCGAAGTTGTCGTGGTGCTTGCCGTAGCGGCGAAGGATGTCGGCGATCGAGCAGCAGGTGAAGAAGTACTGCTGCTTGAGCCGGAGCTCGCGGCCCTCCGCCGAGCGGTCATCGGGGTAGAGCACCTTGGAGATCGTCTCCCCGTCGGCTTTCTGCTCGACCGCGCGCCGGTAGTCGCCGTCGTTGAAGACCGAGAGGTCGAAGTCGGAGCTGGCGCGCGCGCGCCACAGTCGCAGTGTGTTGACGGTGTTGTTCCCGTAGCCGGCCACGGGAACGTCGTAGGGGACGCCGTAGACCCTCTGAGAGTCGACCCACGTGGCGCGGTAGTTGCCGTCGGCGTCGAGGGTCGTTTCGACCCGGCCGTAGAACTGCACCGGGACGGCGTACGAGGGGCGGGCGACCTCCCACGGGTAGCCGTAGCGGAGCCAAGCGTCCGCCTTCTCGACCTGCCAACCGTCTCGGATGTGCTGCTCGAAGATGCCGAACTCGTAGCGGATGCCGTAGCCGACCCCCGGGAGTCCCAGCGTCGCCATCGAGTCCAGGAAGCACGCCGCGAGTCGACCCAGGCCGCCGTTGCCCAGACCGGGATCGTGCTCTTCTTCGAGCAGCTGCTCGAGGTCGACGCCGTGCGAGCTCAGCAGCTCCTTGACGGTGTCCCACAGGCCTAGGTTGAGCAGGTTGTTGCCCAAGGCCCGGCCCATGAGGAACTCGGCCGAGAGGTAGTAGACCCGCTTGACGTCTTGGTCGTAATAGGCGCGCTGCGTCTTGATCCAGCGCTCGACCAGGCGATCGCGCACGGCGTGGGCCAGCGCGGTGTAGACGTCCGACAGCACGGCCGAGCGCGCGTCCTTGAGGACCGTGTAGTTGAGGTGATCGAGCACGGCGCGCTCGAGCGTCGCCGGGTTCATCCCGGTGCGGTCGTCTTCGACTTCGATGCGAACGTCGGACTTCGACTTGAGGGGGTCGCTCACGGCCAGAGTATCGCTCAGGATGCCGCGTCCTGCGATCACTCCTCGAGGATGACGGGGAGCTCTTCGTCGGGTGCGTGGCCGAAAGTCGCAATCCACTCTAGAAGCTTGCGTTTGACGGCTTGCTCGGGGTTCGGCTCTTTGGCCGTCGCGTTCTTGAGCTCCGAGAGCATGCGCTGACGGGTCTTGACGTCGAACGGACTGCGCATCATCAGGAACACGGCCTCCAGCTCGTCGAGGGGACGGTCGGTCGGCGGACTGTTGGACTCGGCCTCTCGCCAGCGCAGGATCAACTCCGCCAGCAGGGATTTCCGGTAGGCCTCGGGACTCGCGCCCGGCGGCGGGTTGGAGGCCGCGCGTCGATACTCGGCGAGGGAGAGGTTGATCGAATCCCGGGGCAGCCCGCTGAGCAGGGTGACCCGCTCGAGTTCGGCTTCGAGGTCGGCGAGCGGGTGCTGCATCAACGCCTGTTTCGCCGGGCTCGGTGGGCCCAACCCAGACGTGGTCGGTACGCTCGCGACCGTGACCGGCTCGGACGGGACGACGTCCTCGTGCTTCGGTTCTCGGTCGGCGAGCGCGACGTAGGCTGCGAGGGCGCCGGTCCCCAGGAGCGCGACGACGGCTCCGATCGACAGGACGAGCATTCCGTTGCTGACGCGGCGCTGCTGGGGGCGCGCCTGGGTGTGCTCGGCGGGCGCCGCAAACATCCGTGTGCCCATCGAGGTGGTCCACAGCTCCTCGGAGAAGGCGTCCGCGCTCTGGGGCCGCTGGTAGGGGTACTTGGCCAGCGCACGCATGACACAAGCCTCGAGCGAAGGGTTGACGTCGAGGCCCGGACACGCGGCCCGCATCGCGCGGGGCTGCTCGTTGAGATGCTTGCTCATGAGCGCCGCGGGCGAGGTCGCCTCGAAGGCGGGGCGGCCCGTCAACATCTCGTAGAGGATGAGACCCAGCGAGTAGACATCGGCTCGACCGTCGATCGGTTCGTCGCGAAGCTGTTCGGGGGCCATGTAGCCGGGCGTACCCACGGCGCCGCGTCCGGTGATCTCAGCGCCATGGAGTTTTGCGACCCCGAAGTCGAGGACCTTGACGAAGTCCGGACCCCCGTGGCGGTTGACCAGCATGAGGTTGTTCGGCGTCAGGTCGCGATGCACGACGCCGCGCCGGTGCGCCTCTTGGAGGGCCTCGCACACCTGGATCGCGATCCCCACCGCGCGGTTGGGATCGATCCGACCTTGGGACCGCATCAGGTCCGCGAGCCTGTAGCCCTCGAGGTACTCCATCGCGATGAACAGCGTGGAGTCCGGCAGCCGACCGTAGTTGTAGATGGAGACGATGTGCGGGTTCTGCAGCCGCGCGGCGGCCCGCGCCTCGGTGTCGAAGCGAGCGGCGATCTTCGGGTCACGGGAGAGCCACGGATGCACGATCTTGATGACCGCGTTGCGACCAACGCTGGGCTGCTCCGCCAGGTAGACGGCGCCCATGCCCCCCTCGCCGATCTTCGCGCGGACGACGTACTGCTCCAGCACGGACCGCCCGATCATCGGGTCCTGGTGGATCTGTCCGGCGAAGGTGCCGGAGGTGGGCTGCGTCGAGGGGCCCACGCCCGCGAGCGTCACGCCGCATCGCTGGCAGGCCGCGCACCCAGGCGGGCTCGAAGCATGGCAATGGCTGCAGACGGGCACCCGTCCAGAGCATAGCGGAGCTTTGCCCCGCTCGTGCGTCAGGTGCCGACTTCGATGCGGGTCTCGAGCTCGACGATGGCGAGCGCCTGCGCCTGCAGGTCCTCGGGGGTGACGGTGGCGAAGTCGATGCCGTCGAAGAACCGGTCGTACGTCTTGGAGACCGTCATTTCGACGGGAAACGACTCGTTGCCACGGATGCGGAGGGCGCCTGCCGGACGCGCCGAGAGATCCGCATAGGCGTCGACGCTCTGGTCGACTTCGATCGTGAACGTCACCCGCGCGTCGCCCTTCTCCGCGAACCCGTGGAGATAGATCGTCAGTCCGTCCACGACGGCAGCGTCCATCGACGCCGGCGCTTCGTCGAGCTGCGCGGAGAATGGCGCGTAGTGGACGGTCACGCCGCAGAACTCAGCCGCGCCGACCTCGGTGCCGCCGAGGGTCTTTCGGTCGAGATCCGCGCTGCGGAGGTCCTCGGCGACCGAGCCGAAGTAGAACTCGACCGGCGCTTGCGCCCCGTCGCAGCGGTGCAGTGTCACGCCCGTGGTGGTGATCAGACCGTCGGCCAAGTGCACGGTCCAGCCTTCGTCGTTCTCGAACACCCGCAGATCGCCGTCGCCGCCGCGGTCGGGGACCGCGCCGTTCTCGGGCGTGGCGTGATGGTTGGCGAAGACGGTGATGAGCGTGTCTCCAGAGTCGGAGAACGCATCGATCAGGTCGCAACCGCCGGTGAAGACGGCTCCAGCGATGAGGGCGAGTGCGGCGGCATTGGCGCGGAGCGAGAGAGCGTTGAACATTCTGTGACCTTTTGCTGCGACCGTTTTGATATTGCAGCTTACAGTTTTTATAATCAACAAAAATGTTCAGGACTTTAGCAAAAATCGACTCCGGGACGCAGGTTGCGGCCCCATGAGCGATCTCGTCCCCGGACGAGCGGCCGGCCATTCGTCGCCCCTAGATTCACGGAAACTAACATTGCTAAGTTAGCCGGTTGCAATTCTGGTCTGGGACGGGTACCCGCGTGTCGCGATGTTTGCGCGAACCCAAGTATTCGCCGTGCTGGCGGCCACTTTGCTCGGTGGGTGCCAGCCCAAGACCGGGTCCGAGACGCCCGCGCCCGGCCCCCGACCCTCGACCGAGCGCGCGGCGGAACCCGAGCGCGATGTGCACTCTGCGGCGCGCCCCGAAGAGGTGGTCGTTCGACACACTGGACTCGACCTGTCGGTGGACTTCGAGGCTCACGTGCTGCGCGGAGTCGCGACCTTGGCCGTCGAGCGGCTCGATCCGACCAAGCCGCTGGTCGTCGACATGCGCGAGCTCGACGTCGCGAAGGTCGAGGCGGGCACGGTTGGAGATGCGCGCCCGCTTGCGGGCCATCGGGGACCGTGGGTCGAGGCGCCGTACGCGATCGAAGCCATGCCGGGGGCGCTGGGGAGCCGCCTCGCAGTGGAGTTGCCCGAGGGCGCCGACGGCGTGCGCATCACGTACGTCACGGCCCCGGACGCGACGGGCCTGCAGTGGCTCGAGCCCGCCCAGACGGCGGACGGAGAAGCGCCCTTCCTCTACACGCAGTCACAGGCGATACACGCGCGTTCGTGGCTTCCGTGCCAGGACACCCCGGGCGTTCGCTCGACGTTCGATGCGGTGGTGCATACCGGCGAGGGTCTCACCGCGCTCATGGCCGCCGAGGGGCTGCCCAGTGAGAGCCCCGGCACGTTTCGATTTCGGATGGACCAGCCGATCCCGTCGTACTTGGTGGCGATGGCGGTCGGAAAGGTGGAGTTCGCCGAGCTCGGGCCGCGCAGTGGTGTCTGGGCCGAACCGTCGGTGCTCGACCGAGCGGTGGCCGAGTTCGGCGACGTCGAAACGATGATCGACGCGGTCGAGGAACTCTATGGACCCTACCGCTGGGGTCGCTACGACATCCTCGTGTTGCCGCCCGCCTTTCCGTTCGGAGGGATGGAGAACCCGCGTCTGACGTTTGCGACGCCGACGATCTTGGCCGGGGATCGGTCGCTGGTCGCCCTCATCGCCCACGAACTCGCGCACTCGTGGTCCGGCAACCTGGTGACGAACGCCTCCTGGGGCGATCTGTGGCTCAACGAGGGGTTCACGGTCTACGTGGAGCGCCGCGTGATGGAGTCGCTGTACGGGCGCGAGCGTGAAGAGATGGAGGCCATGCTGGGCAAGCAGGACCTGGAGAAGGAGCTCGCCGAGCTGCCCGAATCGGCCCAGCGCCTCTCGGCCGACCTCAGCGGTCGCGACCCCGACGATGGCCTGACCAACGTCCCCTACGAGAAGGGGGCGCTGCTGCTGCGGCTGCTCGAGGAGACCTACGGGCGCGAGGTGTTCGATCCATTCCTGCAGCGATGGTTCTCCGAGCACGCCTTCACGAGCGTGCGAACCTCCGACTTCGAGTCCTTCGTCCAGTCAGAGCTGATCGAGGTCGCGCAGCCCCTGCCGGGCAAGGACGCGGTCGACCTGCAGGTCTGGATCCACGAGCCCGGGTTGGGGCCCGCTGCGCCGGCGCCTCACTCCGAGGCGTTCGAGCGGGTCGACGCGGCGTTGGCGTCACTGCTGGCCGGAGAGGTGCCCGCATCCGAGCTGAAGACGAAGGGGTGGACGCCCCACGAGTGGCTGCATTTCCTGCGAGCGCTGCCCGAAGCGTTCTCGCCCGAGGAGCTCGCCGTGCTCGACGAGGTGTTCTCGCTGACGACCTCGAGCAACGCGGAGATCCTCGCGCAGTGGCTGGAGGTGGCCGTGCGTCGCGGATATCGCGAGGCCGACGGCGCGTTGGAGGCGTTCTTGACGCGGGTCGGGCGGCGAAAGTTCCTGACGCCGCTGTACCGCGCGCTGATCGAATCCGGCCGCGAAGCGGACGCAAAGCGCATCTACGGCCAGGCCCGAGGCGGATATCACCCGATCACGCAGCGGACGCTGGACGAACTCGTCGGCGGCTGATGTGGTTTCGCCAGGGCCCGTGCCCACGGTACGGTCGCTGCAGCGCATGTTTCACGCCTCGGTCGACGTTCAGCTCCCTGTCACGCTCCCGCAGCCGACGTCCGCGATCCGTCGGCTGGTCGACCTGCTCCTCACCAAGCCTGGCGATCCACAGGACGACGACGCAGCCACGCTGCGCGGATCGTTGACCGGGAACCTCACCGTGTTCGAGGCGCTGCTGCGCTCGTTCGGGGAGGCCGGCTTCGACGATGTCATCGCGATCGTCGTCGACGGGAAACCCGTCTACGTGGACATGGATGAGCGCATGCGGGATCTCGAGCTCGCGCTGGAGGGCGTGGTGCGGTCGGGCGCGCTCGCGGATGGCTTTGCGGTGATGCGGACCACGTTCCGTCGCCGGCAGGACGGCCTCAAGGTGCTCGGCGAGCTTCGCTGTCACCCGCGGCGTGCGGGACGGGCGGACGAGACCCGGGTGCAGATCTCCGCACGCCCACTCGACATCGACCCCACCGAAGAGGAGGGGCCCGTGGAGTATGCGGCCCGCGTGCGTGCCTACCTCGCAGACGCGGACCGCGTCGAGGCGCAGCGGCAGACGGTTGCGGGGATCGCCGCCGACGTCGAGGCGCGCATCGAGGACGCAATCCCCGGATGCACGACGGTGGGAGGCGGCACGGTCGTTCGGTTCATCTCGCCGGGCATGCGACAGCTCGGGCGGATGCGTCACCTGGGGTTTCGGTCGGCCGCGCGGCGGACCGTGTACTGCTCGCTCCCCTCGTACGAGCGCGTGGGGCCCTACGACGATCCGCTGAACCGCCACTACTACTCGCCCTACCAAGACCTCTTCCACTGGATCGCGGTGGGAGAGGTGCTCGCCGGACAGCTACCGACCGGCTCGGTCGAAGTCGTTACCACGACGGGGCGCCTCCTCTTTCACGGAGACGACGCGGCGGGGTTCGACGCCGCCGAGCTCGCGGTCTCGCGCGACGTCGTTCGGGTGAGCGAGGATGGACGCCTGAAGATCGACGAGTCCGTGCCCGAGGTCGGTACGCTGCACCCCGCCGAAGCGGGGTCACCCCACACCCGCGGCTGGGGTGGCGAGGCATGGGCCGAAGACGGCGACGACGAGGTTGGCGAAGGCTGAGGGGGCTCAGCCGCGCTCGTCGGGGATGAGTTCGACCTTGCGGGGGAGCTCTTCACCGCGCCGAATGGTGAGGATGAGCTTGCGACCGACCCCCGAGAGTTGTGCGAGATAGGCGACCTCGGAGACGCGTGCGACCCCGGCGTCGTCGATGCGGACGATGATGTCCCCCTTCTGCAGGCCTGCGCGCGCGCCGGGTCCACCCGGCTCGACTTTGGTGATCTGGACGACGGTTCCGGGGCCAGACCCCTCGTTGGCGACGTCGTTGGCGTTGATTCCCAACCGGGTCTTGCGGACGCGGCCGAAGGTGCGCGCCTCGTCCAGGAAGCGCTCGGCCATCGGCGCCGGCGTGGCGAAGGCGAGCCCTTGCCCGTCGTTGCGCACGGCGGTCGTGATGCCGACCACCCGACCCGACGCGTTGACCAAGGGGCCGCCGCTGTTGCCGATGTTGATCGACGCGTCGGTCTGAATGAAGCTCCAGTAGCCGCCGGTCTCCAGACCATCGGGCCGCCCGAGGTCGGCGTGGTCGCGTCCGAGCCCCCCGATCACGCCCACGGTGACCGTGTTGCCGAGCCCGAAGGGCTGGCCGACGGCCATGACCCACTGTCCCGGACGGACGTTCTGAGGTTCGAACGAGACCGGCTGCAGCCCGCTGATCTCCGGCTCGATTTGCAGGAGCGCCAGGTCGAGCAGCGGCTCGCTGACCTTGACCCTGGCCGGGACGCGTTCACGGTTGGACAGCTCGACGTCGACGCGGGTCGCCGAGGCGATGACGTGCTCGTTGGTGAGGATCTCGCCCGATGCGCTGACGAGCATGCCGCTGCCCAGCCCCCGCACCACCTTGTTGCGCGCCTCTCCCTGCTGCGGCACGGTGGCGATCACCGTGACCACCGAGGGACCGACGGCATCCGACACCGCGGCGAAGTCGGGCACGACGACGGTGCGGGGCAGCGCCACGGGCACCGGCTTGCTCGCCGCGTCCGCCGCCTTGGGATCCTCGACCCGCTTGGCGATGAAGATGGGTTGAGTCTCGTCTTCCTCGATCCGTCGGCACGAGGTGGTCGCAACCAGCACGAGCGACGCCGCGAGTGCCCACCCGCGGCGTCCGTGAGGCGACCGGTCGCCCTGCCGCACGATCAAGCGCCCGTCGGAGGCTCGGTGCCGGCTGGAGCAGGCGCCGGAACCGGCGCGGGGCTGGCGAAGCCGGCCGCGGCCTGACCTGGAGGTCTCTGTGCGGCGACCTCCTCGGGGGGGTCCTCGTCGTAGCCGTCGTTGTCGCCACCCTCGCCCGAAGCCTTGATGTTCCCCGTGACGTCGGGGAGCGCGCTGACGAAACGATCGAAGTCCTCGGACGAGATCCGACCCGTCGAGATGTTGCGACGGACGACGCGCTGGTCGAACATTCGGTCGGTATTGTCCTGCTTCATGTCGATGGGTTGTAGAACACCCCCGAAAGCCGCGTCAAACGAGAGTCCGCAGGCCCCCTGAAGCCGGTTGCGCCCCATCAGAGCGCGCGGAATAATCCGCGCCCACCCGGGGTTGCGCGGCCCCACTGGCCGCGGGGGGCGCGGCGACGCGGTCTTGACTTCCCCCCGAGGGGACTTACCCAACCGGAGCAATCATGGCAGGCGCCTACGATATTCGACTCGTCAACGAGATGGTGGAGAAGGAGACCGCGTTCTTGGACGGTCTGTACGCCGAGGTCCACAAGGTGGTCGTCGGTCAGACCGACATGATCGAGCGCATGTTCATGGGTCTGCTGACCGGAGGCCATGTGCTGCTCGAAGGCGCCCCCGGACTCGCCAAGACCCTCACGGTCAACACGCTCGCGACCTGCTTGTCCCTTCAGTTCTCGCGGGTGCAGTTCACGCCCGACCTCTTGCCCTCCGATGTGCTCGGCACGGTGATCTACAACCATCAGACCGCGGAGTTCTCCAACAAGCAGGGCCCGGTGTTCACCAACCTGCTGCTCGCCGACGAGATCAACCGGGCGCCGGCCAAGGTTCAGAGCGCCCTGCTGCAGGCGATGGCCGAGCGGAACGTGACGATCGGCGACACCACCTACGAGCTGCCCAAGCCGTTCTTGGTCCTCGCGACGCAGAACCCGATCGAGCAGGAGGGCACCTACAACCTGCCCGAGGCCCAGCTCGACCGCTTCATGTTCAAGATCAAGGTCGACTACCCGACCGCCGAGGAAGAACTCACGATCATGGAGCGCATGGGGTCGGGGTCGGACGCGGACCGCCCATCCGTGAAACCGGTCATCGGCATCGAAGAGCTCCAGTCGATTCGAAGGACTCTCGACAAGCTGATCGTCGAGGAGCCGGTGCGGCGGTACATCGTCGAGGTGGTCGGGGCGACCCGCTCGCCGGAGTCGGCGGGTCTCGCAGCGCTCCAGCCATTCATCGACTTCGGTGCCTCTCCGCGGGCCTCGATCGCGCTGTTCCAAGCCGCGCGAGCCCACGCGTTCCTCCGCCGGCGCGGCTACGTCAGCCCCGAAGACGTCAAGGCCATCGCGCCGGACGTCCTGCGGCATCGGATCATCCTCAGCTACGAGGCGGAGGCCGAAGGCAAGACGGTCGAGCAGATCACCCGGCAGATCCTCGAGCACGTTCAAGTTCCCTGAGCGCCACCGGCAGCCTCATGACGGCCCCGTCCACCACCAGCAGCGACGCACAGGATGCCCGGGAGCGCACGATGGCGCTCCTGCGGGACATCCGGCGCATCGAGATCCAGACCTCGCGTCTGGTGACCGAGCACCTCGCGGGCTCGTACCAGAGCATGTTCCGCGGGCAGGGCATCGCCTTCTCCGAGGTCCGCGCTTACGAGCCTGGCGACGACGTCCGCAAAATCGACTGGAACGTCACCGCGCGCACGGGTGAGCCCCACATCAAGCTCTTCACCGAGGAGCGAGAGCTGACGGTCATGCTCGTCGTGGACATGTCGGCGAGTCTCTCGCTGGGCAGCCAGGAATACGACAAGCGCAACTTGGTCGCGCGCCTGGCGGCGACCTTCGCGTTCTCGGCCATCGCCAACAACGACCGGGTCGGACTCATCGGGTTCACGGACCAGGTGGAGGTGTTCGTGCCGCCTCGAAGCGGGCGCAAGCACGTGCTCTCGGTCATTCAGCGGGTGCTCACGCATGAGCCCGAGCACCGGGGGACCTCGCCGGTCGCGGCATTGGAGTACCTGGCGCGGCTCCACAAGGGGCACGCGGTCGCGGTGCTCATCAGCGACTTCGTGGACGACACCACCGAGGACGCCCAGGCGCGTACGCGCTTCGAGCACGCGCTCAAGGTCGCGAAGCGGCGTCACGACATCATTCCGATCCGGGTCGAGGATCCCATCGAGCTCGACCTTCCGGCCGTCGGCCTGCTGGCGGTCGAGGACCTCGAGCTGCTCGGAGCCGGAGGCGACCTGTTCGTCGATCTCAGCCGCGGCAACGCCGAGCGGTTCGGCCGGCAGGTGGCCGCCGAGCGGGAGGTGTTCGACGCCCTGATGCGCAAGCTCTCGCTCCCCGCGGTCAGCATTCGGTGCGGCCAAGACTGGCAGTCGCCGCTCGTGGCGTTTTTCAAGCGCCGGGCCAGGAGGAATCGACGATGATCACGATCGTTTTGGCGATGCTGTTGTCGTTCGCGCCCGAGTCTGGGTCCGCGTCGCGAAGTGTGCCGCAGCCGTCTGCCGCAGCCGCAGCGCTCGAGCAGCCCCAGGTCACCGTCCAGACGCGGCTGTCGCCTGACCCCTCCAACGTGGGGGACGTGCTGTCGTACGAAGTGATCGTCGCGTTCCCGCAGGGCATCACGGTCAACCTGCCCACGCAGCTCGACTTCTCGCCGCTGCACTTGGTGGGCACCGAGGATTCTCCCGTCGAGGCCACGGGGACCTCGCTGCGCAAGACCTTCACGATCACGCTGCAGCACTTCGCGCCCGGTGAGGCCGTCATCCCTGCCTTCGCCTTGACGACCGTCGACGCACAGGGGGCCGTGCAGACGGTCACCGTCCCCTCCAAGCCCTTCACGGTTGAGGCCCTGTTGGCCAATGAGGCCGACCCGGTACGCAAGGGCGAGGACGCGCCGGTGTCGATCGAGTACCCCAATACCCGGGCGGAGACCGCCATCTACGCGGCGCTGGCCGGCATCGCACTGGCTCTGCTGGGGTGGTGGTTGGTCCGGCGAATGCTCCGCAAGCCTGCGGTCCCGCCCGCGCCCCCGCCGATCCCGGCCCACGAGGTCGCGCTGTCCGCCCTCGAAGAGCTCGAGGGCGGGGAACTCGTCCACAGCGAAGACCTCGTGCCGTTCTATCTGCAGCTCACCGAGATCGCCAAGGGCTACCTCGAAGGGCGGTTTGGCGTGCCATCGCTGGACCGCACGACCGAAGAGATCCGGCGGGAGCTCGTGCGACGGGCGGACGCGATCGCTCCGCTGTCCGCGGACGAGGTGATCGCCTTCTTGCAGCGAAGCGACCTGGTCAAGTTCGCGCGCTTCTCTCCGGAGGGCGAGGAGGCGACGCAGGCGCTCGGCGAGGTGCGAGAGATGGTGCTGCGATCGAAGGATCGACCTGTCACTGCGGCGACGAAGTCCGAGCCGGAACGCGATGACGCGTCGGCCGCGGTAGAGCCGAGGTCCGAACCGTCCCAGGAGGCGCGCGAATGAGGCCCGCACTGCACACCGTCGGTTTCGCCCTGTTGGCCGTCGGGATCATCGCGGGCGGGCTCGGCCTGTGGGTCGGCATGGACCTGCGATGGTTGGTCTTCGCCGACCCGCTGTGGTTCGCCGCAATGCCCTTGCCCGTGCTCGCCGTGGTGCTGCGCCAGGTCTGGATGCCGCGTCCGGCGACCATGCGGTTCTCGCGTGCGCGCTCGCTGGGCCGGCTGCGCGGGGGGTTCATGGCGCGTCTGGCCTACCTGCCCGACGGGCTTCGGCTCGCCGCTGCGCTGCTCGTCGTCGTCTGTCTGGCGCGGCCGCAGTCGACCCGCGGATCGGATCGGATCAAGCACGAGGGCATCGATATCGTCCTGGTCCTCGACCTGTCGGATTCGATGGAGACGCCGGACATTCCACCGACGCGCCTGGCGGCGGCGAAGGCCGTGGTGGACGACTTCATCGCCCGCCGCCCGCGTGACCGCATCTCCTTGGTCGCGTTCGGGTCGGCCGTGTCCACGCTGGCGCCACTGACGATGGATCACGGGGTCTTGCGCACGTTGGTCTCGCGGCTGCGCATCGGGATGATCGATGGCTCGCACACGGCGATCGGGGATGGTCTAGGTGTGGCGCTCAACCGCCTCGACGACTCCGAGGCCGACAGCCAGGTGGTGGTGTTGCTGACCGACGGGCTCAACAACTGGGGCGAGAACGATCCCGACACCGTCGCGGCCGAGGCGGCGAGCCGAAGCGTCAAGGTGTTCACGGTGCTGATGGGCCGTGACCTGCAGGGGCGAGATGGCGCGGTCGATGCAGGGCAGCTCGAGCGCATTGCCAGCGTGACGGGCGGCTATGCCTACACCGCCGTGGGCCAAGAGGAGCTCCAGGGCAGCTTTCAAGACCTGCTCGACAAGCTGGAGCGCTCGGAGATCGAAGGCACGGTCGTGAGGCCAGAGCGCTTCGAGTGGTTCCTGTGGCCGGTGTTGCTGCTGCTCTTGCTCGACGTGGGCCTGCGGACGACCCGTTTGCGGAGGTTCCCCTAGCATGTCGAGCATCTCATCGAACCTGGTCGTCGCCCTCGCCGAGGGGAAGGGCACGCTCGACGAAGTCGTCGCGGCCAATGAGCACCTGTGGCCGCTGGGGTTCGTGCTCATCCTCGTCGTGGGCGCCTTCGTGTGGGCGAGTCGGCAGCGCGCTCACGCGGTCGCGAAGTTGGGCAACGCAGCGTTGCTGCGGCGGCTGCTCGATACGGTCAATCGACCCGCGCGAATCCTCTCGCAGGTGTTCGTCACGGCGGCCGTGGCCTGCGTGGTCGGTGGGCTGTTCAGGGTGCAGTACGGCGGTACCGCCGAGGTGGTCCCCGCATCGGGCCTCGATGTCGTGCTCGTGGTCGACTACAGCAAGTCGATGCTGGCCCAGGACGTCTATCCGAGCCGGAGCGAGCGGCTCGAGGCCGAGCTCACCCGTTTCCTCGAGGATGCCGACCGTCGTGGAGACCGGGTCGGGGTCGTGGTGTTTGCGGGCCGCCCCCGCGGATTTCCGCTGACCCGCGACTCTCGCATGCTCAAGCTCTATCTCGAGCGCGCCGATCCTCGCTCGGAGAACCCTGGCGGGACGGCGATCGGTCGGGCCCTCTCCTTGGCGCTCACGTTCCTCGTCGACGCCCGGCGACCGCCCGAGGGCACCGATGCTCCGCAGGATCCCGAAGCCGAGGCCGCCCAGGCGGTGCCGCCCGCGGAGAACGATCAGGCGATCATCTTGCTGACCGACGGCGAGGACACCGAGACGCGGCCACTGGAGGTTGCCGCCGAGGCCGCCAAGCTCGGTGTCCGCATCTACACCGTCGGTATCGGCTCGAAGTCGGGCGAGCCGGTGCAGACCTTCGACGCCAACGGCGAGCCCAGCGGTTTCGCGACCGACGCCGAGGGGAACTACGTGATGACGCGGCTCGACGAGTCGTTGCTTCAGGAGATCGCCACCTCGACCAGCGGCCGCTACACGCGGGTGGATCCCAAGTCCTTCGGCCTCGACAAGGTTCGCGAGATGCTCGAAGACCTGTCGCGCTCGCAGCGAGAGGACGAGATCGAGATTCATCGGGACGAGGCCTTCAGCTTCTTCCTGGTGCCCGGGCTGCTGCTGTTGATGCTGGCGCTCGGCATGCCCGATCGACGGAGGTCCACATGAGCCCAACGTTCAAGATCATGGGCGTCCTCGTGGCCGGATGGCTCGCGCAGACGCTCGCGAGCACGGATCCCGACGTCGACGCGGGCGTCGCCGCGCACGAGCAGGAGGAGTACGAAGCCGCGCTGGAACGCTTCGACGCCGCCAAGGAGCGGTTGGGCGAGCGCCCCGAGATCGCGTTCGACCGCGGCTTGGCTCTGCTGCGACTGCAGAAGCTGGATGAGGCGCGCAGTGCGTTCGAGCGCGCGACCGAGGCCGACGACGACGAGCTTCGTTCGAGCGCGCACTATGAGCTGGGCAACCTCGAGTTCGATGCTGAGGCGTACGAGGCCGCGATCGCGCGATACATCGACGCGTTGAAGGCCAATCCTCTGCACGCCAACGCCAAGTGGAACCTGGAACTCGCCCTGCTCGCGAAGAAGAAGCAGGACGAGGAGCAAGAGGAAGAGCAGGACGAGGAAGAGCAAGACGAGGAAGAGCAGGACGAGGAAGAGCAGGACGAGGAAGAGCAGGAGCAGCAAGAGCAGGACGAGGAAGAGCAGGAACAGGAAGAGCAGGAGCAGGAGCAGGACGAGCAGGAGCAGGACGAGCAGGAGCAGGACGAGCAGGACGAGGAAGAGCAGGAGCAGGACGAGCAGGAGCAGGACGAGCAGGAGCAGGAGCAGGACGAGCAGGAGCAGGACGAGCAGGAGCAGGGCGAGCCTGCGCCCGCAGAGCCCCAGCCCGTGGACAGCATGGACATGAAGCGCGCCCTCGAGAAACTCGACGAGCAGGATCCCTTCTCGCTCGAGAGACCCTCTGGCGGCTACGTTCAGCCGGAGAAGGATTGGTGAGGACGCTGCAGATCCGCTGGTGGCCCGTGCTCGTGTGCGCGTGGCTGTGGTGCCTCCCCACGCTCGCCCGGGCAGAGGGCATCCGCGCCTCCGTGGAGGCCGACGAGACCCAGGCGATCGTCGGTGACGTCGTCACGCTCGAGTTCATCGTCTCTCGGTCCGACAACGGCTCTCTCCCGACCCCCGAGTTGCCGGCGTCCGTTGCCGAGTCGTTCGACGTTGGACCCTGCGGATCGAGCACGTCGCGTTCGATCGAGGTGGTCAACGGTCGGCGCACCTCGGCCACGACACGGCAGGTCAGCTGCCCGCTCACCGCCAAGAAGGCGGGTTCGTTCAAGATTGCGTTCACGGTGCCCGACGGTCGCAAGACGGTGGCCTCCAACGCGGTCACCATCGAGGTTCTCGCCGAGGGCGGCGAGCGCACGCCGCTCGAAGACCCCACCGTGGAGGCGCCGACCGACGCCCGCGAGGACGTGTTCCTTTGGGTCAGCACCGACAAGAAGCGGGCATACGTCGGCGAGCAGGTGACGTTCCGGCTCGATGTCTACGAAGCGCGCCGGTTTCTGGACGTGTCGCTGCGCACCTCGCCGACGTTCGAGGGCTTCTTGTCCGAGGAGCTGCCGCTCCCGGAGGTCTACACGACCATGGTCGGCGAGCGCCCGTTTCGGGTTCGTCCGGGGATTCGGCGCGCCCTGTTCCCCCAGAAGGCCGGAACCGCAACGATCGGGGCGTCCGAGCTCCTCATCTCTCGGAGCAAGCGTCGCTTCTCCGACCCCATCGCGCTCGACATTCTCGCGCTCCCGGCCGAGGGCCAGCCCGAGGGCTTCTCGCCCAACAACGTCGGGCGCTACCAGATCTCGGCGTCGGTCGATCGCGATGAGGTGCAGCCCGGGGAGCCCTTCACGCTGACGTTCACGATCGCCGGGGAGGGCAACATCGAGCTCATCGAGCCGGGAGCCTGGGCGGAGCTGCCCTCCGTGCGCAGCTACGATCCGAAGATCACCACCGAGACGAGCCGCGGGGACGTCGTGGGTGGCAAGCGCAGCTACGCGTTCTTGATGATCCCCGAGCGTTCCGGGACCCTGACCATCCCTGCGCACACGTTGAACTACTTCGATCCCGCAGCGGAGGCCTACGCGGCGTCGAGCACCGAGGCGATCGAGATCGTCGTCGGGGGGGATCCCAACGCCATCGTCGACGATGAACAGGACGAGGCCCCGCAGATCGGCAGCGCCATCGACGACCCGCTCGCGCCCGTGGTCTCCATGACGTCGGTGCCCCGGGAGCTGCCCCGTACGCGGTGGCTCGACCAGCGCCGATGGACCCTCGGCATGCTGGGGATCCCGCTGCTCGTTGCGCTGGGGCTCGGCGGCGGAGCGGCCTGGCGCCGGTTCGGACCGGACGATGATGCCCGCAACCGCGCGCAGATCCGCGCCCGTCGCCGGGCCCGCATGGAGGCGGCCCAGGCCGCGGTCGACTCCGGGGATGGGTTTCACGCAGCGGTCTCGGCCCTGCTTCGCGACGTGGCCCTGGAGGCGGCGGGGCCCGAGGGCGTTGGGTTGCCCCGGCCGGAGCTGCTGCGTCTGCTCGGCGATCGCGGGGTGGGGAGCGAAGACCGGCGACGCCTCGAGTCGCTGCTCGACCAATGCGATGCCGCCCGCTTCGGGGCTGGAGGGGGCGCATCCGACGAACGAAACGCGCTGCTCGACGATGCCTTGACGATCGCCCGCACGCTGGGCAAGGAGGCAACGTGATCCGGACGCTCCTGGGGCTGCTCACGTTCACGGTGTGCATGCTGGCGGCGACACCCGTCCGCGCGGATGCGGTGGATGAAGCCTTCGCGCGGGGAACGGAAGCGGCCTCGCGAAACGACTGGGAAGAGGCGGCCGAGGCCTTCGAGTCGGCGAGTGCGTTGCTGCCACAGCGCAGCTCGGCCATCTCCTACAACCTGGGGACGGCGTATGCGCATCTGGGTGACCTGGGACGCGCGACGTACCATCTGCGACGCGCGACGGACTGGCGCTCCGGGCCGTCGACCGAGGTCTTGGAGGCGGCGCGTGGCAACCTCGACGCGGTGCGCCGTCAGGCCGAGCTCGACGCCACGAGCACCGGCGCGATGATCGACCGGCCCGAGACGACCTGGGATCTGCTCGTCGACTCCATCGCCGCACCCTGGGTCGCGTGGTTCTCCTTGGCGTGTGGTGTGGCGTTCGTGATCACCTTGTACGTCCACCGCCGGTGGACTCGCAGCCAGCCCCGCCGGGCCGGAGCGTCACGCGCGTTGCTGATCGTGCTCGGCCTCATCTACGCAATCCCTGGGGGATTGCACGGCTGGGCGGTGCGCGCGGCATCCGCACAGCCCGAAGCGATCGTGCTGGGCGCCACGGTCGATGCGCGCGAGGGGCCCGGTCAGCATCGCTCGGTAGCGTTCACGGTGCAGGGAGGCGCGGAGGTGCGCGTCTTGGACCATTCGCCCGGGTGGAGCCAGGTCCGGCTTCCAGGAGGCTTGAGCGGTTGGGTGCCCGAGACCTCAGTTGCACGGCTCGACGCCGTTCGCGCTGTCGCGGCGCCCGCTGGTACGCATTCATCCGACGCGACCGAACCTGTAGGGAAAAGCGGTCCCTCGTAGGACCTCGATTGGCGGTTGGCGTCTCGCCACGGCCCGGGATAAGCTCTTCGCAGGGTGTTGACGGTCGTCGCGACGAAGATTCGAACGTCCCGAGACGGGGGCGGCCTCAACACGACGGTGGGGCGAATCTACGAGGGCTACTTGCTCTCGGAGCCGGTGGTCGGACGGGGCATGGTGATCTTCCGCGATCCCAACGGTCGCCGCATGGTGACCACCGCGGTGCGGCGCGTGCTCACCACCTCGGAGACCCACGTCCTGTACGTCGAGACCGAGAACTCCGTGTACCGGCTGTGCATCGGTGACGAGCGCCCCGCCGCAAAGACGGCCTGAAAGACAGCCGAGGTGGCTCGGTCGGAGGCTGCACTAGCCCCTCCGCTGGTACACGCCCACGCGAAGGTACTCCCCCTCGCGGTGGCCCGGCGCGATCGGGTGATCGAGTCCCGCGCCCAGCATCGCGACTCGGGCCCAGCGCCCCGGCGTGGTGGCCATCACACGGTCGAGATGCTCGCGGCCGAGGTGATGGCTGCAGCTGCAAAGGACCAGGTGACCTGCCGCAGCCAGTCGAGGCGTGACCCGTCCGACCAGCCTACGCATGGCCTCGACGGCCTTGTCGACGTTGCCCTTGCGCGTCGCAATCTTGGGCGGGTCGAGCACGATCGTGCCCAGCGGTCCGGCGAGGGCCGCGTCGCCGAGCGGTCCGAACATGTCGGCCTCGACCCACGTCGTCGCATCGAGGCCGGCGGCCGCGGCGTTGCGGGCGGCGTACTCGAGCGCAATCGACGAGGTGTCGACCCCGATCGCTCGAACCCCCGCCCGGGCAGCATGCAGAGCAAACCCCCCGACGTGGCAGCCGACGTCGAGCAGCGGTCCCCCGTGCGCGGCGGCGAGGGCGGCGACGAAGCGGCGGTTGTCTCGTTGGTCGAAGTACGCGCCGGTCTTTTGGCTGGGAGGAGCCGGTGTCTCGAAGCCCAGCCCGTCTTCGACGAAGCGCAGCGTCTCGCAGCCTTCGCACTCGGGGCTGCGAAACACGCCCGCCTCGAACCCTTCGAGTTTGGCGGCTCCCTCGGGCAGCACCACGTGAAGGCGCGCGAAGCCGTGACCGCGGAGCCAGGCTTCGATCGCCTCCCTTCGGACGGCCATCGGCGCCGTGGTGATCTGAACGACGACGTCGTCCCCGTAGCGATCGACGACCAGCCCGGGCAGGCCGTCGCCCTCGCTGTTGATCAGGCGGTATCCCGTCGTCCGGGCGTGGCCGAAAGCGTAGGCGTCCCGCGCGGACACGGCAGCGTGCAGGCGGTCCTCGAGCCACGACGCCGCGATCGGAGCGGGCCCGAAGCTCAAGAGGCGGACCGCGATCGAGGATTGCGGCGACACCAGCCCCCAGCCGAGCGTCTCGTCCTTGCGCGTGACGACCTCGGCGAGGGCATCGGGCCGCTCCAGTCCCATCACCCGGGCGATCTGCTTACGCCGAATCCAGGGGCCGCTGCCGGGGCCGATGCGACCGGCGTCTCGGCGAAGCTCGATGCGGACGTGCATGGCCGGTCACGCGACGTTGAAGCCCGCTCGAAGGGCGCGTGCGCGGCCCGAGATCTCTTCACCGCGCGGGAATCGACGCAGGGCGTAGCGTGGGCACTGAAGCGCTTCGACCAGAGCCATGCACGCCTCTTCGGGGAGGGTCTCCGCGCCGCACGTGAACACGTCGCACGCCGCGTAGCCCTTCTCGGGCCAGGTGTGCACCGAGATGTGGGACTCGGCGAGCAGCGCGAGGGCGGTGACGCCGTGTGGTTCGAAGCGGTGGTAGGTCGTCTGCAGCAGGGTGGCGCAGGCGGCTTTGGCCGCGCGTCGCAGCGCCTCGAGCACCATCTGCGGATCGTCCAGCACCGCCGAGGGGCTGTCGTAGATCTCGAGCACGCAGTGGGATCCTATCGAGGTCACGGGGACGGAGAGGACCGCCAGGCTAGGCAATGTCGGACGACACCGCAACCCCGCGCCCGGCCCGGTCATGACTGCCGCCATCGTCGGCGACGTCGACGAGCTCGGGACCCAGTACGCGCACGAGGTCCTGCGGCGTCAGCTCCACCAAGAAGCCTCGCTTGCCCCCGTTGATCGCGACGCGGGGGAGGGCGCAAATGCTCGACTGCATGTACACCGGCATGCGTTGGCGCGTACCGAAGGGTGATGTGCCGCCCACCAGGTACCCGGTGTGCTTCGTCGCGACCGCGGGCTCACAGGGTTTGATCGTCTTGACCTCGAGGATCCGCGCGAGCCGCTTGGTGGAGACCCTCTGGTCTCCGTGCATCAACACGATGAGCGGTTGGGCTCGTTCGTCCTGCAGCACCAGGGTCTTGATCACCGCGTGCTCGTCGAGGCCGAGCTGCGCGGCGCTGTGCTGCGTGCCGCCGCGTTCGACGTAGTCGTACAGCCGCGGCTCGAAGGCAACGTCGGCGGCACGTAGCGCCCGAACGGCCGGGGTGATGGGGTGCTTGGGCTTGACCACGCGGCCTCAGCCCTCATCGAGGATGAACTGCAGTTTGGTCCCGCCCGTGGCGCCGGTCATGCCGACGAAGTGGCTGCGCATCTGCTTGAGGGCGACCTTCGCGGGGCCCTTGGTCACCTCGCCGGTGTCGGCGAAGCGCGAGCCGTGGCAGGGGCAGACCAGGTTCTGCATGCCGGCATCCCAGCGCACGACGCAGCCCAGGTGCGGGCATCGCAGCGACATCACGCGGAAGTCGTCATTCTCGACCCGCATCACCAACACCGGCTTCTTGGCGCCTTCGGGTTCGAGCGCGATCATCCCTCCGGCCGTGGCGAGCGCGGGGTAGTCCGCGATGTCGATCTCGACCATGCCCTTCTTGGTCTCGACCTCGGTCACCGACCACTTGTCCGCATTGCCGGCGCAGCCGCAAACCACGATGCCCGCGGCGGCGCCGATGAGGTCTCGACGTGTGAGCTGCGTCGCATCGACGTCCGGTGCGGTCGAGGAGGCGCGGGAGGGCGGGTCAGCGGCCATGGAGGCATGAAAGGACACTCCGGCCCCGCCGTCAAAGGTATCCCGGCGCAAATACCCAGGGGCGCCGGACTGCTATGGTCCTCGCGATGCTCAGTGCCGCCCTGCTCCTCGCATCGTCGCTGGCGATGCAGCCCGCGGCTCGTCCGCCGACGGTGCGGGGCAACGACGTGCACACCCGGCGCCGAGGCGCGGTGTTCTCGGTGATCGGCGCCCCGAGGCTGGGCGTGCTGCTCGCCGGTGGCGCCCAGGTGATCCAGCCCGTCGGCTTCGGGGCGGGCTTTGCCTTCCGCGTGCACGCCCTGCACCTGGGTCCGATCCGGTTCGGCGCTGCCGTCGATCTCGGGCACACCCGCTTCCTCGAGCAGCGGATCGTGGACGGGGTGGCCGACGGCCGAGAGCAGTCAGCCCGTCGCTACGCGGCCTTGTCGCACTCCGACTTTGGGGCGGGCCCATCGGTGCAGATCGCGTTGGGGCCGATCTACGTGCAGGCGGATCTCACCGTCGGCGTGGGGATCTCGGTCTTCAGCCGACCCCTGGGCATCTTGCGGATCGACGAAGAGCACCACTCCGACGTGTCGGCGATGCTCCGGGGCGGCGGCCTGGTCGGCGTTCCGATCCGCAACAACCAAGGCGTCACCCTCGGCGCGTCGCTGCAGCGCTATTTCAGCACTTATCAGCTGGTCGCCGATCCACCCACGAATCCGACGGTGGATCCCATGCTGGATCCGATGACGGATCCGATGATGGATGCGGAGCCGGACACGAACCCCTTCGACCTCGTGCTCGACATCTCCGTGGGCTACTTGTTCATGTTCTAGTACCTCGTGTGTGAAGCCCGTGCCGAGTTTCTGCAGGACCCCGCTTTGGGGGTGGGGGGTGTGGGGTCCTTCCGAAACTCTTCGGTCGATGGGAACGACACTGGGTACCTTCTGTCTTTTCCGCTGTGCATCCCTCCGGGACGCTCCGCTCTCTCGCTACGTACCGGTCGGGTGGGCGCAAACCCGCAGCGGACTTCAGAACTGAGGTACTAGTCCATGATGGACGTCATGGCGCTTCGACCCAGCAACGACTTCAACGCTCCTCGCGGCCCGGTTCTGTGCGTAGTGATGGACGGCGTCGGCATCGGAGCCGGCGACGATGGCGACGCCGTCGCTCTCGCCCACACGCCCACGCTCGACTGGCTCGGGGCCCACGCGGCGACCGGCCGACTCGCAGCCCATGGCGTCGCGGTCGGCATGCCCTCCGACGACGACATGGGCAACTCGGAGGTGGGGCACAACGCCCTGGGCGCCGGCCGCATCTTCGACCAGGGCGCAAAGCTGGTCGAGAACGCCGTGCGGTCGGGGTCGCTGTTCGAAAGCGCGGTCTGGCGCGCGTCCGTCGCACGGGTCCGGGAGACGGGCCAGCCCCTTCACTTCCTGGGGCTGCTCTCCGACGGCAACGTGCACAGCCACATCGACCACTTGCTCGCGATGCTCGACCGCGCAGCCTCCGAAGGCGTCGTGTCGTGCCGAGTCCACGCGCTCCTCGATGGCCGAGACGTCTCGGCCCGGTCCGCGCTGCAGTACGCCGAGATTCTCGAGACGCGGCTTCGGGCGCTGTCCAGCGAGGGCCGTGACTACCGAGTCGCCAGCGGTGGCGGCCGGATGCGCATCACGATGGATCGCTACGAGGCCGACTGGCCCATGGTGCAGCGGGGCTGGGACGTGCACGTGCGAGGTCGGGGACGTCAGTTCGCGAGCCTTTCCGGGGCCGTTCGAGCGCTCTACGCCGAGTCCGAGGCTGGCGATCAGGATCTCGAGGGCTTCGTCATCGCCGAGGCAGGAGCGCCGGTTGGTCCCATCCGCGACGGGTCGGCGGTCATCCTGTTCAACTTCCGTGGCGATCGGGCGATCGAGATCTGCAAGGCGTTCGAAGCCGACGCGTTCGATGGGTTCGACCGGGGCCCTCGTCCCGATGTGCTCTTCGCTGGCATGATGCAGTACGACGGCGACGAGAAGGTCCCGCGTCGCTTCCTGGTGGCCCCGCCGGAGATCGACGAGACGATGGGAGAGAAGCTGGCCGCCGCGGGCAAGCGCCAGCTCGCGATCTCGGAGACCCAGAAGTTCGGTCACGTCACCTACTTCTGGAACGGCAACCGTAGCGGCAGGTTCGACGACGCCCTCGAGACGTACGTCCAGATCGACTCCGATCGGGTGCCGTGTGAGCAGCGACCGTGGATGAAGGCCGCCGAGATCACCGACGCGCTGATCTCGAACCTGCGCGAGGGGTCCTTCGACTTTGCGCGGGTCAACTATCCCAACGGTGACATGGTCGGGCACACCGGCCATCTCGACGCGTCGCGGCTGGCGGTCGAGGTCGTCGACCTGTGCCTGGGTCGGCTGCTTCCGGTCATCCGCTCGCTCGGCGGGGTCTTGGTGGTGACCGCCGATCATGGCAACGCCGACCAGATGTTCGACCGGAAGAAGGGCGAGACCAAGGTTCGCACGAGCCACTCGCTCAACCCCGTGCCGCTGCACGTCTACGACCCAGCACGGCCCGGGCTGAGACTGGACGCGGATGCACTGCAGGGGGCGAGCCTGGGCAACGTCGCGGCCACGTGCTTGGAGCTGATGGGCCTCACGCCGCCGTCGATCTACGATCGTTCGTTGCTGTCAAAGACGTGATCTCGATCGGGGCGGTCGGGTCGTCCTCGAGCTCGACCGGGATGAAGCAGTCTCGGTGGCAGACGAAGCGGTCGCGGCCGTCTGCCTTCGCCTGGTAGAGCGCTTCGTCAGCGGCAGCCATGAGTTGACCGACGCTGCGATTCGTCAGGGCCTCGGCAGGCATCGCGCGGGTGTCCGCGATGCCGATGCTCAGCGTCACCGGCTGGGTCGAGCCTGCCTCGGCCTGCAGCGCAGCGAGGGTCTCGCGAAGGCGGGCCGCCACGACGGTTGCGCCCTGGGCGGTGCATCCGGCGAGCAGCAGGCTCATCTCGTCGCCCCCCAGCCGGGCGGCGGCATCCGTGGGGCGGATGACCGTCCGCAGCGCCTTGGCGACGGCCACCAGGGCCTGGTCTCCCTCGGCGTGCCCACACGTGTCGTTGACGCGCTTGAAGTGGTCGACGTCACAAAGCAGCAGGGCGACGTCCTCCCCGGTTCGCGTCGAGCGGGCCAGGGCCTGGTCGATGAAGGGCTCGAAGCCCCGGCGGTTCCACAGCCCAGTGAGGCTGTCGGTGTGGGCGTGGGCGCGCAGCTGCGCCTCCTCGACGGTCCGCTGGTGGAGGGTTCGGATCGCCTTGAGCAGACCGTCGACGACCTGACGGGCGTCAATATCGTCGGGCTCGCCGAGGACGACCGTCAAGGACTGGACACCTGCATCCGGGTCCGTCAGCTCGACGCTATAGGCACCTGGGGGGGCGTCTCGAGCTTCGAATCTGGCCCAGCTCACCTCCCGAAGCAGCCCCAGCCCCGCGACGGCCCGCGCCCGCAGGGTCTTGGCGTCCCTGGCCTCCAGCAAGAACTGCATGAGCTCCGCGATGGCCCTCGCGGGCACCGGCGCATCTGAACGGGTGGCATCGGTCGCTGGAGCGGAGCGTAGCGAGGCGGCGATCGACGTCGGCATCGGGGGCAGTGTGAGCAAGGACGGTGCCATCCGCGATTTGGGGGCGGTGTCGCTCTTCGCGTTCGGAGGCGGCTGCCCTCGGGGGCTCGTTTTGATACCTTTGCCGGCGGTCATGGAGCGCTTTCAAGCCAACCGTCTCGGTCTTTGTCTGGCTGCCGCATTCTTGCTCGCCGTCCCAGCGTGCAAGAACAAGGGCAACAAGGGGGACTCGAACGCCGCCGCGTGGGTCGACAACCCGAGCTCCGGCTCCAAGAACGGCACCAAGCTGACGTTCAACCAGCTCGGCGTGGAGTTCGACACTCCCGACACCCTCTACGTGTTTCGCAACTGCGGCGAAGCATCTCACAGCCCCGACAGCGCGACGAAGTGGATCCCGGTGGTCACGTGCCGCAGCGGATCGGCGGGCGACTTCGAGTTCGGCGATGCGGAGGAAGAAGAAGACCCCTTCGCTGAAGAAGAACTCGAAGACGAGTCCGGTGCGGAGGCCATCGACCTGACGTTCTACGTCACCAAGAAGACCCGTCCGATCGACGAGCGCTCGGTGACCTGGTTCAAGAACAAGTACAAGCAGGCCGGCCTCACCGTGGACGAGCTCGCGTATCAGTCCGACTATCAGAAGAAGGCTGGCATCTACGCCCGCCTGCACGTGATGGACAGCTCGACCAACACGCCCACTCGCGAGATCGTCCAGTTCATGTTCCCCAAGGGCGACGTCGTCTTCGTCGCCCGCATGGAGTACCCGTTCGGGGAGTCGCGAAGCGTCTCGAAGGACTGGGAGTACATCCTGTGGAACTTCAACTGGCTCGGTGAGGGCTCGAGCACCGCGCCCGCCGCACCGGCCGACGACGCGGAGGAGTGAGCCTCGACGCGATGGGCTCCGCGCCGATCTACCTCGATCACAACGCCACCACCCCGGTCGCCGATGGCGTCCGGGAGGCGATGCTCCCGTGGCTCGGCGAGCGCTTTGGAAACCCCTCCAGCGCGCACGCCCACGGTCGGGCTGCGGCCGAAGCCATCGCGCAGGCCCGACACCAGGTCGCAGCGCTGGTCGGGGCGGTCCCCGAGCAGATCATCTTCACCGGCGGTGGCACCGAGGCCGACAACCTCGCCGTGCGATGCAGCCGCGCCACTCGCCGGCGGATCGTGACGAGCGCGGTGGAACACCCGGCCGTCGAAGAGCCGGCCCGCGCGCTGCGAGACCAGGGGTGGGCGTGGCATGTCCTGGCCGTCGATCACAGCGGCCGAGTCGACGTCGCCCAGGCCCAGTCCGCGCTTGGGGAGCCGGCAGGTGTGCTCAGCGTGATCTTGGCGCAGAACGAAACCGGCGTCGTGCAGCCGGTCGGCACGCTGGCCGGGCTGGCACGCGCCGCGGCTGCGGACGTCATCGTGCACAGCGACGGTGCGCAAGCGGTCGGCAAGATCCCCGTGGACGTCGCCGCCTTGGATGTCGATCTGCTGACGATCGTCGGCCACAAGCTGTACGGCCCGTGCGGGATCGGAGCGCTCTTCGTGCGCGAGCCAGGACTGGTCCGGGGCTGGGCGCTGGGCGGCGGGCAGGAGCACGGCGTTCGGCCCGGGACCGAGCCGACCGCGATGGTCGTTGGGCTCGGCGAAGCGTGCCGAATCGCCGCGGCCGATCTGACGACCGAGGCGCACCGGCAGCAGGGCCTGCGCGATCGGTTGTTCGAGCGGCTGTCGGCCGCCGTGCCTGGGCTGAGGCTCACGGGTCGAGGCGCCGTGCGCCTGCCCAACACGCTCCACGTCTGCGTGCCTGGCTGCGCAGGCGCCGAGGTGCTCGCGCGGGCCCCCCAGGTCTCCGCGTCGACCGGTTCGGCCTGTCATGCCGCCGGGGAGGGCGGAATCTTGGCCGCGATGGGGTTGCCGCCCCCGGTCGCCCGCGGGGCACTACGCCTCACCCTCGGGCGAAGAACGACCGAGCACGACGTGGACTTTGCGGCGGAAGCGCTTGGACGCGCGTGGTCCGAGGCGACGGCCGCCGCAGCCGACACGGAGCCATGATAGGGTCGTCGCTTCGCGGCATGGTTCAGCCTCCCGATCACAAGCTCCAAAAGGTGCTCGCCCGGTTCCCGTGGCGACGGCGCAAGCCCAGGGGCACCGGCGGGGACGCTCCGATCGCGATGATGGCGAAGGACGGCCGGCGCGTGTGGGCGAAGCCCGAAGATCTGGCGTGCTTCGAGGACCCCGGCCCGGCTCTGGTTTGCGTCGCGATCCGTGAGGACACCGTCGCGCACGCGCTGGTGCGAGGGCTGGTGCAACACCATGCGCGGGAGCGCGGCCTGAATCTGCCCGCCTCGGGTCCCAACCTCACCGCGCAAGGCGTCACCCTGCTGGGGGGACTGCTCGAGGACGCGGGTCTCGACCCGGCCGAGCCGCTGGGACCTCATCCGCTGGGCGATCTCGTGCAGGCCACCTGGGCGATTGCAGCGGCCACAGCCCCCGCCTCCGCGTGATGACAGCGAGGTGTATCCGGCGGCTGTGCACGTGGGCCCGGTTCCACTGTAAATTGCCAGGCGGTTCGGGGGTAACCTCATGACGCGGCACCAAGCGGTTCTCTTTCGTCAGCTCTTTCTGCTGAGCGACCTCTTCGTGTCCGTGGTTGCATTCCTGGTCGCACTTTCGCTGCGCCAGTGGTTGCCCACGATCGCCGAGTTCCTGCCGGCCTTCCTCGGGCGCAGCGAGGTCTCGGTCAAGCTGTTCCTCGCCTCGAGCTATCCGAAGTTCTTGATGGGCATGGTGCCTCTGTGGGCGCTGACGTTCCACTTCTCGAACACGGCGGACTTTCGAGCCGGGCCTGGCCGCACCTCGGTTCGCTACCTGCGGGCCGTCGCGATCGGGTTGGGCCTGTTCGTGATCGTCTCGTTCTGGTTCAAGATCACGTTCCTGTCGCGGAGCTTCGTCTTCATCTTCGGCGCGACGCAGTTTTCGCTGCTGCTCGTCGTGCGGGTGACTGCGCGCGCGGTCATTCGGCGGACGAAGAAGGTCGACGACCATCGCGTGCTGATCGTTGGGACCGGGGCCGAGGCGCTCGCCTTCGCGCGCTCGCTCCGGGAGCGCTCATCGTGGAACAATCAGCTGGTCGGCTTCGTCTCCGTCGCCGGCGTGCCGGCACTGACCGAGGCCCAGCCCATCATCGGCCCGGTCGAACGCCTCTCTCACATCTTGGACACCGAGGTCGTCGACGAGTGCGTGTTCGCGGTTTCGGAGAAGTCCCACGAGGACTTCGCCGAAGCACTCGCCGCCTGCGACGAGCGTGGCGTCGACGTGCTGCTGTCCATGCCGAGCACCGTGAAGCTCAACGGAGAGATGGAGCTGGCGAACATGACCGGCTTCAACATGCCGATGATCGGCATCACCCAGAGGCCGACCGGCGAGGTTCGACTCATCGGCAAGCGCGTGCTCGACATCCTCGGCTCGTTCTTCGGCATCATCGCCATTTCGCCCCTGTTGGGCGTCATCGCGCTCCTCATCAAGCTCGAGGACGGTGGCCCCATCCTCTTCAAGCAGGTGCGAAGCGGCCTTCAAGGCCGCAAGTTCCCGATGCTGAAGTTTCGCTCGATGTGCACCGACGCCGAGAAGAAGAAGGCGGAACTCATGCACCTCAACGAGATGGATGGGCCCGTGTTCAAGATCAAGCACGACCCTCGGATCACGAAGATCGGGCGCTTCATTCGCAAGACCTCGATCGACGAGCTCCCCCAGCTGTTCAACGTCCTCGTCGGACAGATGAGCCTCGTCGGACCGCGCCCTCCGCTGCCCTCGGAGGTCGCGCAGTACAAGCCTCGTCAGCGCCGGCGTCTGTCCGTACGCCCGGGAATCACCGGCCTGTGGCAGGTCTCGGGCCGCAGCAACATCTCCGACTTCGACGAGTGGATGGCGCTGGACCTCGAGTACATCGACACCTGGTCGCTGTGGCTCGACATCAAGATCTTGCTCATGACCGTTCCCGTCGTGCTGCTGCACAAGGGCGCGAGCTGAGGCGCTGAGGCGCTACTCCAGCTGCGAGGGCTTGCCCAGCCGCTTTGGGGTCGGTCGCCCGTCATCGACGGCCTTGGCCGGCGCGGTCTGGGTCGCCGCGACCGCCTTGGGCTTGGCCTCCCCTGGGTCGCTTCGATCGGCGAGGGCTTGGACCAGCTGCATGATCTTGTTGCCCAACTCGGGGTCGCCACCGAGGGCGTCCCGGCGCCCGGCGAGCAGCTCGATCGGGACCGGCACGACGATCTTGGACGCCGGCTCGGCGGCCATCTCGGTGAGGGTCTGGAACATGCGCAGCTGCATGGCCCCAGGGTGCTTGGAGATGGTCTCTGCGGCGGCGGTCAGCTGCTTGGCGGCCTGCAGCTCACCTTCGGCCGCGATCACCTTGGCCCGTCGCTCCCGCTCCGCTTCGGCTTGGCGCGCCATGGCACGCTTCATCTCCTGCGGCAGCATGATGTCGCGCAGCTCCACCGCGGAGATGTCGATTCCCCACTGCTCGGTGCGGGCGTCGAGCATGGCGCGGACCTCCTCGTTGATCGCTTCGCGGTGCGCGAGGATCTCATCGAGGTCCATCCGGCCGATCACGGCGCGTAGCGTCGTGGCCGCGAGCTGCAAGGTGGCCGGCATGTATTCCTCGACGTCGAGGATGGCGTGCGAGGGCGACTCCACCGTGATGTAGACGACCGCGTCGACGACGATCGAGATGTTGTCCTTGCTGATGACCTCCTGAGGAGGGATCTGGACGACCTTGGTGCGCAGGTCGACGACCCTCGGTTTGTCGATGCCCAGGGGAAGGAGGAGCACGATCCCTGGGCCGGCGAGCTGCTTCTGAGCCCGGCCGAGCCGAAACACGACCGCGCGCTCGTACTCCTGAAGGACCCGAATGCCGGTCGAGGCGATCGCGAGAACGACCACCAGGATGATGAGCAGGCCAGGAAGCATGGGGTGCTGCTACTGCAGGGGGAGGGGGAGGGCGCCCTGCTCGAAGTCGTCGCCCTCGATGGGGCTGTGGAGGTCGAGGTCGGTGCCATCGAAGATGCCGGCGAGCGCGGGGACCTCCATCGCGAGCGACTCGAGGCTCTGCGCGTCCTTCACGACCCAGTCCTTGCGGCTGTAGAACTGCAGCGCGCGGCCGTTTTGCGTCAGCTCCAGGCACAGGTCGAACGGCTCGGGCGCGTCGCCCTTGCAGCGCCAGGTCCGAGCCTTGACGTCGGCACGCACGCGCTCCTGGGGGAAGAAGAGCTTGAGGCGGTCGTTCTCCAGGCGCCAGCCGAACACCTCGAGGAAGTGTCGCCACGCGGAGCTTCGACCGATGACGCCGAATTGCTCGCCCTCTTTGTCGAGGATGACCAGGTGGGCGACCATGTCCTGATGGTTCTGCGGCATCCGCTCGATCCAGACTTGGTTGACCAAGTTCTTGGTCCCAGCGGCTTCGTCGTCCGGGGTGAGGAGGGTGTAGGCGGTGAACCCCGAAACGGCGACGGCGCCGAGGGTGAGCGCGGCTTTGAGCTTGGCCATGGCAGCAGCGTACCAGGTCCGCGCGTCGCCTATTCCCCGCCGATCGGCCGGCCCCGGGCACGGCGCCCGGCTCGCCGGCCGTGGTATCCTGCTCCTGCGTGGAAGACCCTGCCGTCGAGGGAGTCGACGACGCGCTCGACGAGCTCGTCAACCAGTTCTCGGACCCGCTGTCGTTCCTTCGGGAGCTCGTTCAGAACGCGATCGATGCGGGCAGCCACGAGGTCGAGATCACGACCGCGTACGAGCCCAAGAACGGAGGCGACGGCGTCGCGGTCATCTCCCTCTGCGACTGGGGAGGCGGGATGACGCGCGAGATCATCGAGACCAAGCTCACCCGGCTGTTCTCCTCCAACAAGGACGGTGACCGGACCAAGATCGGGAAGTTCGGGATCGGCTTCGTGTCCGTGTTCGCCATCGAGCCGGCGGTGGTGTGTGTGGACACCGCCCGCGATGGCGAAGCCTGGCGAGTGTTGTTCGATGCGAACCGAACGTTTCGGCTCGTTCGCCTCGACGAGCCGATCGAAGGCACGAGGGTTCGCGTGTACAAGCCGATGCCACAGGCGGACTTCGAGGCCTTCAGCCAGGACGTTCGGCGAACGGTGCAGTATTGGTGCAAGCACGCCAAGTGCGACATTCACGTCGACGGCGAGTCCATCGCCGTCCCCTTCGGCTTCGAGGATCCCTGCAGCGTCGACTGCGACGACGGCTACTCCCGGGTTGCGGTGTGTCACCCGCTCGACCGGTCCACGTTCCTGGGCCTGTACAACGGAGGGTTGACGCTCGTCGAGCGCTCCCACGGCCCCTTCGAGGAACTCGCCGTTCGGGCCTGGAGTCCTCACCTCGAGCACACCCTCACCCGTGACGCGGTGATCGAGGACGAAGGGTACGCGCGGGTGTTGGGCGCGATCGAGGAGACCGTCGGCGGGCCGCTGTGTCTGCGGGCGTTCGAGCGGCTGCACGAGGAAATGCTCCGGCCCGTCCCGTCCCCGCTGCGTGATCATCACCTACGGTGCGCGGCGTGGCACCTGCGACGCGGGCTCTCGAGGAAGGCGCGCCTCGCCGTGGCCCCGCGGGCCGTCGCGCAGCGGGCTTCGGGGGGTCCGGTGTCCTTGGACGCGCTGCTCGGTGGGGTCCCCGGCGAGGAGGTCTTGCTGACGCGGACGCCGGGGCCTCTGAGCGATGCGGCGGAGGCGGCGGGACACTGGGTGTTGCGCGGTGCGGCCGGATCGGCCGATGGCCAACTGCTCGAGCTGATCGCCGGCCTGCGGTTCTTCGAGGTTCGAGAGCTGGAGGCGTCTTGGGCGCTGGCGCTTCCGCTGCGCGACGACGCGGAACACGAGCAGTTCGACGCGCTGGGGCGTGCGGCGCAGTGGGTGTTCTGCGAAGCGGGGCACAAGGTGTCCCAGGTGCTCTTCGGCCACTTCGACTACCCGGGCTCCAACCTCGGTGGAGAGGTCGCGATCTCGCAGCGAGAACCGTTCACGCTCACGCCGTGCTCCGATGTGAAGACCATCGGCCGCGGCTTCTTCTCGCGCTCGCGCCCGGTCGTGGCCAACGCCGACCATCGCGCGACGCGTGCTCTGGCGGCGCTGGCGACTCGCGACCTCTCGCTGGCCTCGTACATGCTGACCAAGCTGTTCTTTGTCGGCCATGACCTGACCCCGGCCATCGACGGCGCGCTGGCGGACGCGGCAACCCGGCTGGAGATGGACGCGTGAGTGGCGACGACATCCTCGCCCAGCTGGCCGCCCAGGGGCGACTCGAGGGGCAGGGCGGCTTCAGCATCGACAAGGAGAAGGCGCGGGAGAAGATGCGCCAGTTTCAACTCACCGACCCCCGGCAGTACGTGCTGCTGCTGGTGCAGGCGGCGGTGCAGCAGGGCGCGACGCGCATCGAGTTCGAGATCGACGCCGACGACATGGAGGTCTGGTTCGATGGCGCAGGCTTCTCGAGGTCCGACCTCGACGATCTGTTCGTCTCGATGTTCGGGGACCGCGGCGCGTCCAACCTGCGGGCCCGACAGGAGCTGGCCGTGGCGCTCAACGCAGCGCTGGTGCTCAATCCGCGCTGGGTTCGCGTTTGGAGTCACGGCGGCGGCCAGGCCGTGTCGCTGGAGCTCTCCGTCCAGGCGCGGTCGGTCCCCCCAGCGCAGGTCTGCGCGGCGCGGCCCGAGGGAGGGACGCGCGTGCACGTCAAGCAGAGGTTCCGTCCGGGCCTGTTGATGCAGTTCGTGCGCAACGTGCAGGGGACGCTGGCCGAGGAGGTCTTGCTGCGCGAGAGGGCGTGTCACGCGGACGTGCAGATCGCTCTGGATGGCCAGCGAATCTCCGCGGGCGTCTCGCTGGGGCCCTCGACGGGCCGGGTGCCCGTCGAGGGAGCGGGTCTGCGCGGGGTCGCAGGGTTCGCGCATGATCACGAGCCCGCCGCAGCGAGCATGCACGTGCTCAACGCCGGGGTCTTCATGGCCACGCATCCGCTGCCCTCGTGTCCGCCGGGATACGTCGCCATGGTCGACCACCGAGAGCTCCGCAAGGACGTCTCGCAGGCCGACGTCCTTCGCGACGAGGTCTACGCGGAGGTCTTGAAGAGGGTGGAGGAGAGCGTCGAGCGGTCGCTGCTGTCGCTGGCCAGGGCGTATGCCCAGGAGCCGGCGACGTGGGACGACGTGCCCGCATACCTGCAGCAGGCGATGCCCTTGCGGGTCGCCGAGCGCGTCTGGGCATCACAGGCGCTCGCCCCACCGCAGGACGCGTCGAACGACCTCCTGGCGCTCCCGGCGTGGACGCTGCTCGATGGCCGTCGCGCGAGCTCCCTGGAGCTGCGTCGGCGCGTCGTGGTCGAGTTCGTGGCCCGCCCCAGCGGCGCCTCCGCGGAGTTCGCCAACGCGGTGCGGGCCGAGACGGTAGAGCTGCGGGCGGCGCTGCAGGCCGTGTTCGGTGATGCCGTTCGGGATCGGACGACGGCCTACGAGCAGTCGCTTCAGCGGGAGGCCCGACGCGCCGAGGTCATGACGCGGGACTGGGAGACGACCCTCGGGGAGGGGCTGTACCTGGGCCGGGTTTCCATCGCGTCCGAGGGCATACGGGGCGAGGTCGCCTTCCGCGCCCGCGACGAGCAGAAGCCGAGCATTCAGCTGGTCTACGAGGGCAAGCTGCTCGAGACGGTCACGATCGTCGACTCGCACCTGGACCTGCCTGGATTCGTCGCAGTGGTGGAGGCGGGGTTCGAGCCCGCGTCCGACTGGCAGCGCGCCCGGCGAAACGAGGCATACGCCCGCGGCATGCATGCCGTCGCGGTCGCCCTGCAGGCGGCGCTGGTCGAGATCGGGAAGCGAGGCCGCCACACCGACGAGCCGTGGATGCGTTCGAAGCTGCGCACGCTGGCCCGCGTCGTCTGGATGAAGGACTTCGATCGGGCCTTCTACCGGGCGATCCGGTTCAGCGACCAGCGCGCGTCTCGGTGGATCAACGCGTTCGGCCGGGCCCAGCCGGCGGAACCTCTGTCGCCAGCCACGCTGCATCCGATGTCCCAACTCCCCTTGTTCCGGCGCATCGATGGAACGACGGCGTCGCTGCGGGACCTTCAGCACCACCACGCCCAGGACCCCGTGCTCGCGCTCGATCCCGACGTCCAGCGGGCCGGGGCGCTGGGGAACTATGTCTTGGTCGACCCGGTGGGGTGGGGCCTGCTCGCCGACGTGCTCGGTCCCGAAGCGATCGTCGACGCATCCGAGGCCTACGCCGCCCAGGTCGCGCGGGCGCAGTTCCTCTCCAAGCCGCAAGAGTCCCCGGCGCTGGTCGGGGACGTGGCGATCTCGACGACGTGGGACGAAGACGGGATCGCGGTGCTGGCGGGGCTCTTGGCGGGCCCCCGGGAGCCGGGGCCCGCGCGCGTGCGTGTGCTGGTCGAGGGGCGGGATCTGGACTTCGTGTCCGTGCATTCGCCGCTGGCCGGGGTGGTCGCAGTGGTCGATTGGCCGGCGGCGCCGGTCATCCCGGACTACTCGGCGCTGGCGCCACAGGGCCCGGCGACGCTGCAGGCCGTCATCGACAGGGTGCCCGCAGCGCTGGTGAACGGGGCGCTTCGAGAGGGCCTGCCCTGGGCGCCGGATTCGGCGCAGGCGCAGGCGATCTGCACGCTGTGGCTCTCGTTGTTTCGCCTCCCGGGGTGGCTGGAGGCCTTCGACCTCACCGCGCAGGAGCGCAGCCTCGAGGCCGCAGCCACGCAGCTGAGCGCGCGTCTGCACGACGAGCTGGTGGACGAGGGCGAGTGGTTGCCCCCCGGCGGCGCCGCGCTGATGCAGCTCGCGTCCGCCTCGGCCCAGATGTGGGAGCGCTTCGTAGGGGTGCCGCTCTTTGCCAAGATGGGCGGGCACGCCTCGCTTCGAGAGATCCTCGCCGATGTTCGGCGTCACGACGAGGTGCTGGCGGTCGACACCGCGCTGCGCGACCCCAGACCCGTTCCCAGGGTGGTCCTCGTGGCGACTCGAGCCGTACACGAGCTGCTGTGCCGGCTGTTCGGGCCCGGGCGGGTGGCCAGCGGCGCGGCCTGGTTCCAAGAGTGGCGCGCGCGTGAAGTGTTCGAGGAACAGCCGGAGATCGGCCTGGAGATCGACCCCCACGAAGTCTTGGTCGCGGTCGCCACCGACGTCGACGGACTGCGGGGCGAGATCGGCCTTCCGCGGGCCCTGCCCGGTCCGCGGAGCGCGAGCATCATCGCGTGTCGGAAGCGCCGTCGGGTGTGCACCGTCGACGTGCCCCAAGCCCAGCTCTCGCTGGTGGGGGTGTTGCAGGCCGACTCGTTCGGCGTCGACCGGCAGTATGCGTCGCTCTCCGAGGACGACACGGCCCTCGTGGTTCAGGCGTGTCGACAGGCTCTGCCGCGCTTGGCCGAGGCGCTCGAGGCCGCGTGGTCGGAGCTGGACGAGTCCGAGGAGCGGCTCGCACGGGAGTGGGGCCGCGCCATGCTGTCGCCGCTGGTCGAACAGCACGACCGTGACGCCCGCAGCGCGCCGGGGGTTGAGGCGCTCGCCGACCTGCCGCTGTTCGTGCACGAGGACGGCAGCTTCTGGACGCTCGACGCGATCCTGGGTTTGCACGACGCGGGAGAGATCGTCCACGTGTGCCCGATGGGCACGGCGATCGGGGATGCGTCCCTTCCGGTTCTGCTCTTCTCGGACCAGCCCCACGCATTCGCGGCGCTGCGCGCCTTCGTCGATGGACTCACCGACTTCTCCGCGGCCCTGCGGGAGCGTCGGGCAAGGGGGGTGCATTGGGACGCGTCCCCGCCCATGCCCCGTGCACCCGTCGATGCGCTGCTCGAGCTGCCGGTCGTCGACCATGGCCTCGAGGGGAGGATGTGGATCGATCCGCGGCTGGAGACGTCGGCGGTCTCCCTCGGCGACGACCAGCGCGTCGCCGCCGTGATCGAGCTGTCCCGCGTCTTCGCGGTGGGCGGCGCGATCCGGGGGGCGCTGGTGGAGATCGATCCGCTCTGGGCGTCAGCGACCCTGTCTCCGTTGGCCCAGAACGTGCTGCAAACCCGGGCTCGGGAGTTGTACGAAGTCCTGCTGGAGCGCTTCGAACCCGAAGCGGCGCAGCGCGACACCCCGTGGCACGAAGACCGGGCGGCGCTCGCGAGCTTGCTGCTGCGTTTCGAGCGGGAGCGGAGCGCGGGTCGTGCGCTCGAATCTGGACCCGATCTCCGGCTCCATCGGGCCCTACGCATGCTTCCGTTGTTCGAGGTCGACAGCGGCCACGCGGTGACGCTGGGGCAGCGCGAACGCTTGGTCGTCTCCGAGCCGGAGACCGACGCGCTGCACGGTCCTCCGCCGCTTCCCGAGCCCGAGCCCGAGCCCGAGCCCGAGCCCGAGCCCGAGCCCGAGCCCGAGCCGTCGCCCGAAGCGCTGCTGCTCGACGCGATTCGAACCGAGTTGCGGATCGTGCTGCAGCGCTCACCGGGTGGACTCAGCAACGCGATGCTCGACCTGGTCCGTTTGGGTCCGGTCGAAGACGGCGCGCTCGCGTGGTTCGTCCAGGGGTGTGTGCTCGTCGATCTCCGCCACCGCGTCACGGACCGCGCGTTGATGGCCAGTGGCGCTCTGCGTTCGCGTTGCGTGTCGATCATCGCGTCATCGGTCTACTCGGCGTTCAACCACGGGCTGCTCGAGGTCACCGACGCTCAAGAGGTGCTCTTCCACACCATGCACGCTCGCCACCTCGCGACGTGATCACCCCCGGTGGACGACGAACGATGAGCGCCGACGACATCCTCGGAGATTTGGCTGCCGGGCGCGAGGTCGAGGTCGAAGGGAGCTTCAGCATCGATCGGGAGAAGGCCCGGTTGAAGATGCGTCAGTTTCGGCTGGCCGATCCGCGCCAATACGTGCTGCTGCTGGTGCAGGCCGCGGCGCATCAGGGCGCAACCCGGGTCGAGTTCCGGATCGACACCGACGACATGGAGGTCTGGTTCGACGGGCACGGGTTCTCACGGTCCGATCTGGACGATCTGTTCGTCTCGATGTTTGGACACCGGGGCGATGCGAGCCTGCGCGCGCGACAGGAGCTGGCGGTGGGGCTCGACGCCGCGCTGGCGCTCAATCCCCGGTGGGTACGCGTGCGCAGCCATCACGAGGGTGCGGCGTCGACGATAGAGCTGCGGGCGAGTGCAGACGCCTTGCCGCGGGCGCAGTCGCTCGCCGGCGCCGCGGAGGGCGGCACGCGGATTCACGTGAAGCAGCGCTTCCGACCGGGCTTGCTGCTCGAGTTCGTGCGGAGCATTCGCGGACAGCTCGCCGAGGCGGCGATCCTTCGGGATCGGGTGGGCTACGCCGAGATCGCGGTCCTGCTGGACGGGGATCGAATCTCGCTCGGGTTCCCGCGCGGGTGGTCGAAGAGCCGCGTGAGCCTGCAGGCCCCGGGGCTGCGCGGCGTGTGCGGCTTCCGCTTGGACGGAGCGACCTCTTCCGCTCAGCTGGATGTGCTCCAAGCCGGTGTCCTGATCGCGACCCATCCGCTCCCATCGATGCCCGGCGGGTTCGTCGCGGTGGTCGACGACCTCAACCTGCGCAAGGACGTGTCGCAGGTCGACGTCGTCCGCGACGAGGCGTACGCGGAGTTGAAGCGCCAGGTTGCCGATGGGTTCGAGCGCTCGCTGCTCGAGGTCTGCCGAGCGTGCGAGGAGGACCCGATGGCATGGCGCATTCATCCCTCGCTTCGTGACGAGATGACGCGGATCGCAGCGGAGCGAATCGCGGACCCGTCGCGGATGGGTGTGCACGCAGCCGAGGTCCATCGTTTCGCCGCGCTGCCGATTTGGAGGCTGGTCAGCGGCCACCGCATCAGTACCGCATCTCTTCGCCAGCGCCGCCGCGTCTCCTTCCTCCGCCGAGTCACGGAGCGGATCGAGCCCTTCTTGGAGTCCGTGCTCGTCGAGCCGGATGGGGAGCGGGAGCTGCTCGAGGCCGTCTTCGGAGCGTCGGCGGTCGATCAGACCTCGGCCTACATGCGAGCGCTCGAACGGGAAGCGAACCGCGCGGCGCTGATGGCTCGCGCCTGGAGCACCTCGTTGGGCGCCGGGTCCTTCCTCGCGCGGGTCCCCATCGAAGAGGATGGCTTTCGAGGAGAGGTCGCATTTCGTCCGCGAGATGACCAGGACCCGGTGGTGCACCTGGTGTACGAAGGCAAGCTGCTCGAGACCGTGGTGCTGGCGCGAGTGCACGTGGACCTGCCGGGATTCGTCGCGGCGATCGAGGGTGCCTTGCAGCCGACTGCGGACTGGACGGGGTGCATGCGGGATGAGGCGCTCGCCCGGGCCGTGCATGCGGTGGCCCAGGCTGCTCAACGAGCGCTGGTCGACATTGGCTCCACGGTCTCGGTCGCCGGTGCGCTCGTGCAGCGGGTTCGACTGCTTGCGCTGATCCGCTTGGTGTGGGTGCGCGGCTTCGACGAGTCTGTGTATCGCGCGATGCGGTTCAGCAAGAAGCAAGCCGAGCGGTGGACCAAGACCCTGGGCAGGACGCAGCCCTCGGAGCCGCTCTCGGTGTCTGGGCCGCACCCGATGGCGCTGCTGCCCGTGTTCTCGCGTCCCACCGCTGGACCGGCGTCCCTGTACGAGCTTCGCCATCATGGCGTTTCGGATCCGTTGCGCGTCGTCGAGCAGCGGGCTCGACGCGACGAGCCGATCGCCGGCTACGTGCAGTGCAACGCCGAGGGCCGCAGGCTGCTCGAGGAGGCGCTGGGGGCAGCGGCGATCGTCGATGGTGCCGAGAGCTATGCGCGCGACGCCGCGCGGGCGCGGTTCTTGGCGCGCCCCAAAGAGCCTCTGCGCGTGCCTGAGGCCTGCGTCGTATCGACCGACTTCGCGCACGAAGGCATGAGCGTCCAGGCGGGGTTGCTGACGCCGGGGGCCCGCGACGGTGCCCAGCCTGGCATGGCTCGGGTCCGGGTGTTTCGGGAGCAACGGCCGGTGGGCGAGACGTTCGTCCGCTGCGACGTTGCAGGCGTCTTCTTGGCGGTGGACTGGCCCGAGGCGCCCATCGTGGTCGAGGACGACGGGTTGGCATCTGCAGCCGAGCGGATCGTGCAGGGCGCCGTGAACGAGGCTCCGAGCCGATTGTTCGCGGCGGCGCACGAGGAGGTGCGCTCCAAGCCTCGAACGCCCGGGGTCATCGAGGCGTGTCGGCACCTCACTGTGGCCGTGTTCCAGACCACGGGCGACCTGCTGGGGTTCGATGATGCCCATCAGGAGCATGGGCTGGAGGCGGGCGTCCGAGTTCTCTGCGCACCGGTGGAGGGCGATCGTGGGCGGCAGGCCCACGCGGTGGCACTCGGCACGGCGTGGAACGAAGTCCGCCAGGTCGAAATGTTCGCGCGTCTGGGTGGCCGGGCATCGCTGCTCGACCTGCTCGAGGAGATCCGGCGCTACGGTGCGGTGCTGGTCGTCGATGAGCGCCCAGAACCATCGGTCCGGGACCCGGTGCCGCGGGTGGTGCTGCTCGTCGTGCCCGGAGAGCGGGAAATGTTGGAACGCTTGCTGGGGACGGAGCGGCTGGAGGATGGGCAGGCGTTTCTCGAGCGGTTGCGGGAGCGCAAGGCATTCGAGGACCGGCCGCGACTGGAGCTCGAGCTCGAGGCGAGCTCGGTGTGGGTCAAGGTTTTGGTCGGCGAGGGGGACCTTCGGGGCGAAGTCGGTCTGGGTCGCGGGCAACTCGCCATCCCCAGCGCCTCGATCATCGCGTGTCGCCAAGGCCGCGAGGTGTGCAAGGTCAACGTCCATGCGCTGCGGGTGCCGATGGTGGGCGTACTGGAGGCCGAAGGCTTCGGGGAGGGGCGGAAGTACGTGTCGTTGTCGGCTGAAGACCGGGCTCGGGTTGCCAAGGCCTGCACCGACGCGATGCCGCGGCTGGCCGACGCGCTCGCCGGGCGGTGGCGAACCCTCGCCGACGACGAGAAGCTCGAGGCGGCGAACGTGGCTCGCGCGGTGGCGGTCTCGATGTTGGAGGGCAAGGGCCGACGGGGGATGCATGTGGCGGGGGCGAAGGCGCTGGCTGGGTTGCCGCTCTTCGAGCACGCCAGCGGCGTTCCGTGGTCGCTCGAGCAGATCGTGCGCGCGCACGACGAGGGCGAGGCGCTTCACTGGGTCCCGAGCCGAACCGGACTCGGCGGGCACGAGGTGCCGAAGCTGACGTTCGTGGGCCGGGACGACGCGGCGGCGCTGCTGCGGGAGGTGTTCGGCACGTTGGTCGACTATGGTCGGGTGCTGGAGCAGCGTCGCGAAGGGGCGAAGCGGCGGGCGGGAGCGCCGCGGATGCCGGAGCCTCCCCCGAGCGCGATCGCGACGATCGCCGTCAAGGGCCGAGGCCTCGAGGGGCTGCTGTGGATCGACCCGCGCATCCCGGGGTTCTCCGTCGCGTTGGGCGACGCCGAGAGGGTCGCGGGGTTTGCCGAACTCTCCAACGTCTTCGCGGTCGGAGGCGCGATCTCGGGACCCGGCGTCCACATTGACCCTCAGTGGAGCTCCGCCACCGTCTCTCGCCGTGGCGCAGCGTTCTTGGTCAAGCGGGCTCGGGAGCTCTACGAGATGGTGCTGGAGCGCTTCGACCCGGAGTCCGCCAAGCGTGGCCGAAGCTGGTCCGAGGATCGTGACGCGCTGCGAAGGCTCGCGATGCGCATGTCCGAGCAGTGGAGGACGGGCACAAAGCCCGGGAACGCGCCCACGCGCCGCCTGTATCGTTTGCTGAAGGAGTTGCCGCTGCTGGAGATCGACAGCGGTCACGCGGTGCGACTCGAAACCTACCTGCGCGAGATCGCGAAGCATGCCGAGCCGCTGCCGGAACGCAGACCCCAGGAGCGGTCCGCCTCCGCCTCGCGCGCGACGTCCGAGCCGAAGCCGCCCGAATCGCCGAGCGAAGCCCCTCCTCATGACCGTTCCCCCGAGGCGGGGCTGCTCGATGCGGTCCGGGCCGAACTGCGGCGCGTGACGCGGCAACGATCCGGCAAGCTCAGCAGCGCGATGCTCGACCTCATCGCGTTTGGCCCCGTCGAGGCCGGTGCGTTGGCCCAGCATCGCCAGGGCCGCGTGCACATCGACCCCGCGCACGCCGTCTCACGCGAAGCGCTGCGCGCCGCGGGTGCAGCGCGAGCCCGTCACGTCTCGATGATCGCCTCGTCGGTGTACTCGGCCTTCAACCACGGGCGGGCCGAGATCACCGACGCGGACGAGGTCACGTTTCACACGCTGCACGCGCGCCATCTGGCGACCTAGTGTCCATAGCCCGTCGTTCGCACGGACGATGGACGACGGACTCAGGACACTCGGTGAACTTCGCGCCGCGGGGAAAATCTGCACTCGAGTCCGTAACGAACGCTGGGGCATCCGCGTACATCGAGGAGCGATGAGGGAACACGAGCGGAGGGTCCTCGGCGACCGATGGCAGCTCGATGTTCAGCTAGGAGCGGGCGCGATGGGGGCCGTGCATCGAGGGCGGGACCTCCTGCTGGAGCGCGAGGTGGCGATCAAGATCCTGGCACCCGACCTGGTCGGCGACCCGATGATGCTGGCGAGGTTTCGTCGAGAAGCGATGTCGTCCAGTCGGTTGGTCCACCCAAACATCGTCACCACGCTCGACTTCGGGGTTTGGGCGGGCGTGCCCTACATCGTCATGGAGCTGGTGTCCGGCCACGCGCTCGACCAGGTCCTCGAGCACCAGCGTCGCTTGTCGATCGGTCGGGCGGTCCGCCTGGCGCGGGACGTGGCGCGGGGACTCGATGCTGCGCATCGGGCAGGCATCGTCCATCGGGACATCAAGCCCGGCAACGTCATGGTCACCGCCGGCGAGGACCGTGGACGCATCGTGGACTTCGGCATCGCGCAGGCGACGGCGATGGGGCCACGGCTGACGCGGGCCGGCATCGCGGTGGGCACACCGGGGTACGTGGCGCCCGAACAGCTCTCGGGTCTGGTGGCCGACGGTCGCGCGGATCTCTTCTCGCTGGGCGTCACGCTCTACGAGATGCTGACCGGTGAGCTGCCGTGGACCGAGGACGATCCGCTCGCGCTGCTGACGGCGATCTTGAGCGACGAGCCGCGCGACGTTCGCATGCTCCGCCCCGAGGTCCCCGACCAACTGCACGACGTGGTCATGGCGCTGCTGCATGTCCGGCCTGAGCACCGGCCTGCGACCGCAGGTGAGGTTGCCGAGCGACTCGATGCGCTCGACCGCGCGAGCTTGGACGTTTCGAACGCCCCGCGACCGCGCCCGGCGGCGAGCAAGCTGTCGCTTGTGGTTGCGTCCCTCGACCCCAGCGCCGAGGTCGCGTCGCAACAGCTCCGCTGGTTCACCCAGGCGGTCGAAGACGAGGGCGGCCGCGTCGCCCAGTCGATCGGTCGCGAGGTCCTCGCCACGCTTCCTTCGGCCGAATCAGGGCCTCGGATCACACGCACCTGGCCTGCGGCGGAGGTTGCACGGCCAAGTTTGGCCCTGCATCTGGGCGCCGCGTCGATCGACGAGACCGGCATGGCGCTTGGTCCGGGCGTCCGCGCAACGCTGCGGCTGGCGCGACTCGCCGGCGCCGAAGAGGTGCTCCTCACCGCCGAGCTTCACGACGCACTGGGGCTGGGCTGGCGCGGCCGTCTGGCGCGGCGTGGTCGCTTCCTGCTCGACACCGACGTCCGGTGCGACGTCTTCGCGCTGCCCGGACCCGTGGATGGGGGGGCGGGTCCGGGTGCCGAACCGGCGAGCATCGAGGCCGAACGCGGCGCACTGCGCTGGCGCTGCCCGTGTGGTGGGCACGGCAAGCTTCCGTCCACGACCAGCACGCTGCTCCGCGTTCGATGCTCTCTGTGTTCACGGTTGCTCGACGTGGACCTGGCCCAACCGGCGGGGCCTTCGGGTCCCGCCGACCACCCCCTGACGTCGATCGTGCTCACGTCGCCGTCGGAAGCGAGCTCCGGCAAGGAGTTCGAAGATCACGCCCTCATCTCGGCCCTGTCGGGACTCGGCGACTGAGAGGAACACGCTGATGACTGCCCAAACCCAAGCCCAATCCCCGCAAACCGCTGCCGACAAAGAAGTGCAGGAGAAGTATGTCGCTCGTCTCCGGGCCCGCTTGGCTCGACCGACGATCACGGTCGCCGACGCACGCGATGGCATGCTCGACTGCTTCGTCTCGACCTACCACACCGGGGTGAAGCAGGGCCTCCGGGGAATCATTGGGGTCGACGCGTCACCCGACCAAGTCGCCCAAGTCACCTCCCGCATGTTTCGGGACCGGCTCGCAAAGCGAGGCATCAGCTTCGATGCTCCGACGACCGATGCGCTCAACGAGGTGAAGGACGAGCTCGACCGAGAGTTCCACTTTGCAGAGCTTCCGGCCGAAATGAGCGCGATGCACGACCAGGTCTGCTCGCTCTTGCTCGCAAAGGCCGATGGCCTCATCGACCATACCGGTGACCAGTCCGTGGTCGGCAAGGCCGAGCAGGCGTCGGCCCCCACCGTGCAGGAGATCGACAAGCCGCCGGTCATTCGCCCGGTCGCGCCTCGACTCGATCGTACCGGGCGCACCGGCACCCGGGCTGCCGCGACCGTTCCGCCGCCAGCTGCTCGAATCGGACGCCGGTCGCCTCCATCGCGGAGCGGCGGCAATCCGGTCACGGACAGTCTGCGCATGGCGCTGGTCAGCTACCTCGACGAGATCAGCAGGGATGCTCCGCAGGCGGACCCCGCGGAGTTGATGTCACGGCTCGAACGCGCCCACACCCTGGCGCAGTCGATCGCGGACTTCACCACGGGCGGCTAGCCGGCGCTCTACTAGAGCGCCGACCGGTTTGAATTCGCGGCCGAGAGCGCCGGCGCTCTAGACGCTGCCAGCGGCGGCGACGCCTGCAAAGAGGGTGAACATCGCAATGACGGCCAGGACGGCCATCACGTAGACCAGCGAGGACACCATGCCGATGATCATGGCGCCCGTCGATGCACCGGAGGGCTGCATGCCCATCGAGCGGTAGTTGCGGCGCACGCCGTTGGCCTTGATCCACGACAGCGGTCCGGTGACGAAGCCGAAGCCGAGCCAGAAGCCGACGATCGAGACGATCAGCCACGTGTTGGACTGGTCGTTGAGCTCCTTGACGCGCGGATCCTGCTGGGGCGCCTGGGGCACATGGGCATGGGGTCCGCCGTAGGCACCCGGAGGAGGCCCGTAGGCGCCGGGACCCGGAGGTTGGCCGTAGGCCTGCTGCTGGCCCTGATGTTGGCCCGGATACTGGCCCTGGTGTTGGCCCTGGTGTTGGCCCTGGTGTTGGCCCGGATACTGACCGGGGTATTGGCCAGGCTGAGGCTGCCCGGGCTGCGGGCCGGGTGGGGAGTACTGCTGCGGGTAGCCGTGCGGTTGATCCAAAGCACCACCAGTGTAGGGAGACGAGCCTGCCCCGGCCAGGGATGCCGCGAGAAAGCTCCTACATCACCACGGCGTAAGCTCGCCCGCTCTCGACCGCCCAACCGTCCATTTGCGTGCGCATCATGAGCTTTGCCCGATGCAGCTGGGTCTTGACGGTGCCCAGCGGGAGACCGAAATGGTCAGCGATGTCCCGATAGGGCACGTGGCGCAGGAAGTGCATCTCCAAGACCTCGCGGTATCGCTCGGGAAGCTTGGCGAGCGCACGGTCCATGTCCTCCCGCAAGTCGGATTGGGTACAGGACAACTCGCCGAGCGCAGCTTCGGCGGTATTCTCGAAGCCCTCGGGCAGGCTGGCGTGCCGAGGAACGCGGTTGTTATGGTTGAGGAACGCGTAGTAGGCGATCCGATGCACCCAGGTCGAGAAGCGTGCCCGGCCCTCGAACCGGGACAGACCCCTATAGGCCCGTAGAAACGCTTCTTGGGTGAGGTCTTCGGTGAGCACGCGATCGCCGCGAGTCAGACGCATGAGCAGGGCGCGGATGCGTGGCTCGTGCCGCCGCATCAGCTCGCCGAACGCGTCCGTGTTGTCGTCATCGGTGGCCTTGCGGATGAGCTCGTCGTCGTCGTCATCCCGAAGCGAAGGGGCGTACGGCCCGTGGGGCCGCGTCTGCTGGGTGATCCGTCCGTCCAACCTCATCGCGGGGGGAAGTACCCAGGCCGCACCAGACCAATTGCGGGGCGCTCGATCTTTTTCGAATCTTTTCGGAAGGGCCGACCTGCGCGTCTTGCGGCCACTCTCGGGCCGGACGTATCGTTCGCCCATGACGACCATGGTGACCAAGGCGTGGCTGTTGACGGCCGTGATGCTCAGCGGAGCATGCGACTCCTCCGAACCCTCGGTCACCGAGGCGCTGGCGAAGGCCGACGCGGCCGAGGCCAAGAAGAAGGCCGACGCGGAGGCTGCGAAGAAGGCCGCCACGCCCAAGAAGGATCTCGAGGTGCTCGAGATGCCCTGGACCCTCGACGCGATGAAGGCGGAGCTGCAGATGGGGTTGAGCCTCGAGTACGCGGTCTCCGGGATCGACGCGAAGGGCAAGGAGACCCAAGACACCTACTGGGCGGAAGTCAAAGCGACCAACCCCGAGGGCATCGGGGTCGTCGCCTTCCACGCCAGCGCGCAGGGAGAAGCAGCCAAGCAGCTTGCCACTGTCCCTTGGAGCAAACTCTCGCCCTTCTTCTCGGTGGAGAAGGCCAAGACCTCGCTCGTGAAGCGGGAGTCGGTGACCGTGACGGCGGGGACCTTCGACTGCGTGGTCGTTGAACTCGAGGGCTTCTTCGGGGCGCATCGCACCGTGTGGATGATCGCCGACGCGCCCGGTGTGTATGCGAAGGTCGTCGACCACGGCAACGCGACCGACGAGGGCGACCAGACGGAGCTGACCTACGTGCTCACCTCCAAGACCACGAAGGAGTGAGGTGGAGACGCAGGCGTTTGCGCGGCGGGTTCTGCTCGGCCGGACGCTCGACGACAAGCTGTTCTCGCCCACGGCGCTGACCGACGCGCGGCCGCGGTTCGTCGGCACGCTTCCGAGGCTCCCCGGGCGCGCACCCGAGCTCGCGCTCGCGTCGGGTCGCACAGCAGCCGCGCCCCTGGAGGTGCCCGACGACTCGATCGCACGGGGCGAGCTGCTGCACGCGTTCGCCAACCACGAGCTGCTGGCGATCGAGCTGCTGGCAGCGGCACTGCTGCGCTTCGACGACGCTCCGGCCGCGTTTCGTCGAGGGCTGGTGAACACGCTGCGCGAGGAACAGCGGCACCTGGCGCTGTATTTGCAGCGCATGAGCGTGCTCGGCGTCGAGCTGGGTGCCTGCCCGCTCAGTGGATTCTTCTGGCGGGCGATGTCGGGTCTGGACACTCCCGAAGCATTCGTCGCCCACCTGAGCCTGACCTTCGAGCAGGCCAACCTCGACTTTGCGGTGCACTATCGACGCGCGTTCGAGCAGTTGGGGGACGTCGAGACGGCGGCGGTGCTGCAAACCGTCCTCGACGACGAGATCGGTCATGTGGCGTTCGGATTGCGGTGGTTCGAGCGCTGGCGGGAGCGGGACCTCTCGCTGTTCGAATCGCATCGGGCCACGCTGCTGCCACCCCTGCAGATCGTTCGGGCCAAGGCGGCCGGGTTCGAGGCAGAGCCGCGGAGACGTGCGGGGCTACCGGAGTCCTACATCGATCGTCTGCGGACGTGTGGTGGCAGCCGTGGCCGTCCGGCGCGGGTGTGGTGGTTCAACGGGGCGGTCGAGCAGGAGGTCGAGCATGGGCTCTCGTACACGCCTTCGCGCTCGACGGCGGCGGCGATTCGAGACCTGGAGACGGTCCCGATGGTGTTCTCGACCGAGAATGACGTCGTGCTCGTGCGGGACGCTCCGCGGCCCGCGTTCCTCGATGGGTTGGCGCGCGCCGGGTTCGTGCTGCCTCGCTTCGAAGAAGCCGCGCTCGAACGCAGCCCGTGGCCCGCACCCCGCAGGGTGGGGGCGCTGGCGGAAATGTGTCCGTGGGGGGCATCCCCGCGTACCGAAGCGTTCTCGACGACGGCCCGGGCTCGCATGGCGTCCCCGGACGGCGCGTTGTGGACGGACGGACTCCGAACTCTGTACGACAAGCGCACGACGGTGCGGCTCGCCGCGGCCTTGGTGGAGGAGCCCTGCTGGTGTCCGCCGAGCTTGCTGCCGCGCATCGCCGCGGGCTGGGCAGATGTCCTCGCCGTGCAGGCCGAGTTCGACCGGTACGGCCATCGCACGCGGATCAAGCCGGTCTTCGGGGCTGCGGGTCGTGGGCACCGCGTGCTCCGGGACGAGGCAGAGGACCGCAGGTTCGTCGAGGGCCAGCTCGGGCGAGCCGGCGCGGTCGTGGTCGAGCCCGAGTTCGAGGTCGAGGCGCAGTTCTCCATTCGGCTGGAGGCCCAGGACGCCGGGGCTCGCGTGACCAGCCTCGGCCGCGCCGCCAGCACGGCGCGAGGGCAGTTCGACTACGCGGTGCTCGGGCCGTTCGATGTCGGCCTCGCGCCGGACGTCCGCCGCTGGCTGCGGGGAGATGGGCGGGATCCCCATCGGCTGAAGCGAATGGCCGAGGCGGTCGCAGGGGCCGTCGGTGGTCCCATGGTCGACGCGGGGTTCAAGGGCCCCGCGGGGGTCGACGCGCTGCTGGTGCACACCGCCGACGGGCTCCGGCTTCGACCCTTGGTCGACCTGAACCCGCGGCGCACGATGGGGCACGCGGCGCAGGTCCTGGCGGATCGGGTCTCGCGGCGAGCCTTCGGGGTGTGGCGCGTGACGACGCTGGCCGATGCGCGGGCGCTGGGCCACGCGGACCTCCAGGCGTGGGCCGAAAGCACGACGCCCGCCGGCTTCGAGTCGGTCGATGGGATCGTACGGATGTGTCGAGGCGTGCTGCACACGACCGACCCGGCACGGGCGGAGTCCCTGGTACTCTCGCTCAGCGTCGCGCGAACGATCGATGCAGCGCTCAGCGCTGTGCGCGTCCGTCGATCACGAGCTCGGCAAAGCCCCCGCAGTCCTCGGACTCGTGGCCCATCAGCCTGAGCCGAACCTGATTGCCCAACACGCCGCCGGTATCGATCCGGACGTCTGGGTCCGGCGTGCCCGGCAGGTCGAGCGGCTCGGAGAACGCGACGCGACCGGCCGTGTCGATGATCTCGAGCAAGCCGGACTCGAACCCGAAGTCTTGGCGGAAGTCCGGGTTGGCATGCAGCGCGTTGGAGATGATCGCGATCTCGTCGATGCAGTGGTCCTGCTGCGTGTACCACTCGTACGTCGACTCGGTGCCATCCTCACCGGGCCCGGCCGAGAACCACGATGTTGCAATGTCGCCATCGACGGCGAGGTCAGCTTCGTAGGCGGGACCGAAGAGCGTGTCGAACACGGAGGACGCCAGCACGTTGCCCTGCTGGGTGATGTTCGCCGTGGACTCGGTGCACGAATCGGAGCGCGAGCCTGTGGACTCGTCGTCACCGCTCGAGCCGCCGGTCGCGTCGGTGGCATCGGTGGTGGCGCCCGGGACCGACGCCGTCGTGCTCGAGGCTGGACCTGTGGTCGGGTCTTGGGGGTCGGTGGTCGTCCCCTGCGTGGTCGAGGACTCGTCGGCGCTGCCCAACGTGGTGATGCGATGGGTTGGCTGCGCCTCTTCGTCGCTGCAACCCCCGGAGACCAGGCACCCCGCGAGCGCTCGAACGATCCACTGCCGCCGCATGGGCCGAGACTGCGGTGCGGTTCGGCACCGCGTCAAGCAACGCAAAAGCCCCGGCCACGGGGCCGGGGCTCGCTCGCTGGGGAGACTCGCCTCAGATGGGAATTGCGCAGGCGCCGACGTCTTCGAGTCCAGGCGGGGTGGCCCCTTCCTCGAACCAGGCGACGCACTCTTGGGACGCGTCGGGACAGTCCGGCTCGGACATGTCGCAGAAGCTCGAGCAGCAGCCCGTACCACCGCAGTCGGGCACGACCTCGGCGTTGGCGCAGAAGAGCCCCGGGTCGCACGCGTTGATGAACTCGCACGGGTCACCGAAACCGCCCCCTTCGCCCGAGGCATCGATGATGCAGGTGAAGCCGTCCGAGCCGTTGGCAGGCAGGCAAGCCGCCGTGCCGTCACAGTTCTGCAGCAGCGGGTCACACTCGGGGCGACACAGCGTGAGCACCCCGTCGTTGACGATGGTGCAGATGAAGTTGGCGTCGCAGGTCGGGGCCTGAGGGCTCCCGTCGCAGAAGCCGATGCAGATGCCCTCGGAGGTGTCGGGATCGACGTAGTAGCACATCGATCGGCTGTCGCAGGTGTCGACACCGCTGACACCGCTACCCTCGACGGTGCAGGCGTCGCCGGGCTGACCGGGGCTCGCGTCGATCGGAGAGCACCGGGTGGCGTTCCACGAGCTGCCACCGTCGTTGGCCCAGGGCATGCACTTTTGACCGTCGGGGCAGTCGTCGGTCCACACGTCGCACTCGACCGCGATGCCGCCTCCATCGGGCTCGGTAATGAAGCTCATGCCCGTCGTCTCGATGTCGGTGTCGGAGTCGGTCGTATCGACACCCGAGGTGGCGGAGGGATCGACCGTGGGCTCGGTCGCGGGATCAGGCGTGCCGGTCGTCGTGGTCGCGCCCGGATTCTCGGTCTCGGCGACGCTGCCGGTCTCTGCCGTACCCATCGGATCGGAGTCCGCGTCACAGCCCAGCATGAGCAAGGAAAGAGCAGTCGCTCCGAGGAGGGAAGGGAGGATGTGGCGCGTCATGGTCACGGTCGGGCGTCGTCTCCCGAACCTCTACGATTCCATGAACAACCAAAGCTTTCAAGGATGACGTTGCTCAATGTCGGAAAATGTGGTCGGAGCGCGCCTGAGATGGGCGGTCCGGCTGGCCGAGAACGTGCGGATTCGAGATCTCGGGGAGGATCTCGACGGTGACGGGGTCAGTTTTGGGCCATGAATCGGCCCGATGTGCTGTGCCCTCGGATGTAAACGGTGATACGGTGACTGCGTGAGGCTTCCAGCAAAAGCGGGTCTCCACGACGAAATCGTTCGCGTGAGCATCCAGCTGGGCAGTGAGCTCGGGGAAGACGGTCTCACCATGCGGGCGATCGCCGCGAGACTTGGTGTCAGCGCGACCGCGCTGTATCAGCACTTCGAGAGCAAGGCCGCGATCCTGCGCGAGATTCGGCTCCACGGCGTTCAGACGCTGTTGGGGGCGATGGCGACCGCCGGAGAGTTGTCGGAGGCGGACGCGCGCATCCGTGAGATCGCACGCCGCTATACCGAGTTCGCACTGAGCAACCCTTGGCTCTACAAGGTGCTCTTCCAAGGGGAGGAAGTCGATTGGACGACCGTCGAGGAGGACGAACGCGACCTTCTGATGGCGCCGCTTCGACAGGCCCGGGCGGCGTTCGAGAGCGGCGTCCGCAGCGGCGCGTTTCGGTCCGACGTCGACGTCGACAACACGGCGCTGTTGTTCTGGGCTTCGCTGCACGGGCTCGCGTCGCTGATGATCAACGGCCGCATCAGCGAAGGTCACCCGGTCTTCCCGGTGCCCGATCGCGAGGACTTCGTCGGCAACTTCATCGCCGGTCTCGTGCGAGCCGTCCGCGCCTCCTGACCGCGTGACGGCTCCGACTTCGGCGTTTGCACGGCTCTCGTCCCGCGGCGGAACGGGCGTGTCGGCGCTCTTGGGTCCGACCAACACCGGCAAGACCCATCGTGCCATCGAGCAGCTGCTGTCTCACCGCACCGGGATGATCGGCCTACCGCTGCGACTGTTGGCGCGGGAGGTCTACGATCGGGTGACGGCTCGCATCGGCGAACAACAGGTCGCCCTGGTGACCGGCGAGGAGAAGCGGGTCCCGCGGCACCCTCGGTACTGGATCTGCACGGTCGAGTCGATGCCCGTCGATCGCGAGGTCGACTTCGTGTGCGTCGACGAGATCCAGCTGGCCGGTCATCGTCAGCGCGGACACACGTTTACCGATCGCCTGCTGAACGTTCGCGGACTCAAGGAGACCTGGTTCTTGGGGTCGGACACGATGCAGCCGGCGCTCGAGGAACTCGTGCCGACCGCGTACGTGCAGCGCCACCCTCGGCTGTCCAAGCTCAGCTACGGCGGCGTGGTGTCGATGGGCGCACTGCCCCCGCGAACGGCGGTCGTCGCGTTCTCCGTCGCCGAGGTCTACGAGTTGGCCGAACACCTGCGACAGCGGCATGGCGGCACGGCCGTGGTGTTGGGCGCGCTCTCCCCCCGGGCCCGGAACGCGCAGGTGGCGATGTACGAGTCGGGCGAGGTCGAGTACATGGTCGCGACCGATGCGATCGGCATGGGCCTCAACCTCGATCTCGATCGGGTCGTCTTCGCCTCGACCAGCAAGTATGACGGCCGAGAGTCCAGGCCGCTGAGTCCCGCCGAGCTGGGACAGATTGCGGGCCGGGCGGGTCGCTACACCCGAGATGGATCGTTCGCGGTCCTGCGTCCCAATCCGCCGCTCGAAGACCGGGTGGTCCATGCGGTCCAGACGCAGGCGTTCGAGCCGCAAGAGCACGTGGTCTGGCGCAACGGCAACCTGGACTTCGGATCCGCCGATGACCTCGTCGCCTCGCTACGGGTTCGACCGCAGCGGGGTCGGCGGCTTCGAATGCTGGAGCAGGCGGATGATTTCGACGCGCTCAGTCAGCTGGTGCGCCTGTCGTCGGTGCGTCGACGGGCGCGGGGTGCGGAGGCGGTGTCGCTGCTCTGGGACGTGTGTCGCATCCCCGACTTTCGCAAGTTGATGCTCGAGAGCCACGTGCAGCTGCTCGCGCGCATCTACGATCAGGTCTCGGGGGAGTCGGGGCAGCTCGACGAGGACTGGATGCGCCGGCGCATCGAACGGCTCGATGACGTCGCGGGGGACATCGACACCCTCATGACGCGGATGGCGTTCATCCGGACCTGGACGTACATCGCCAACCATGAGCAGTGGGTGCCCAACGCCGCCGCATGGCAGGAGAGGACGCGAGCGATCGAGGACCGAACCAGCGATGCGCTGCACGAGCGGCTGACGGAGCGCTTCGTCGCCAAGACCGTCGGTACGCCGACGCGCCCCGCGGGCACTCGACGACCCCAGCCCAGGCGTGCCTCGTCGCAGGACGAAGCGCCCGATCCGAACAGTCCCTTCGCAGCACTGGCGGGGTTGACGGTCACCGAGCCGCCCTCCGAGGGGGATGAGGCGCTGGAGCGGGTGCACGCCATCGTCGAGGCGGAACACGAGGCCTTCGCGGTGGGCGAACGCGGGGAGCTCCTGTTCGACGGGGTCACGCTGGGCGCGTGGCGATCGGGTGCCGACGTGATGCATCCGCGGGTTCAGCTCGACGATGGCGCCTGGACGGCGGGAGCGGGCCGCAGGATCGAGCGGCGTCTGCAAGCGTGGACGGCGGACGTGGCTCGGGAGCTCGTGGGCGCACTCGACCCGCTGCTCGAGGCGTCCGAACCCGCGGTGCGTGGGGTCGCGTACCAGATGCGGCGCGGGCTGGGCACGCTGCCGGTGCGAGAGGTTCGGGCGCAGCTCGAGGGGATGCGCGCGAGCGAGCGCGAGGCGTTGGAGGGGGCGGGCATCCTGGTCGGGCAGGTCGCGTTGTACCTGCTCCAGGGCATGCGGCCTCGTGCTCTGAGGGTTCGCCGCGCCCTATGTTGGGTGTCGCGGCCATGGAGCCCCGAGCACGGGATCGCGCCGGACCGACCTGCGTGGCCCGTGCCGGAGGTCGAGCTGCAAAGCGAGCTGCTCGCCGCGTTGGGCTTCGTCCAGCTCGGACCCTTGGCCATCCGAGCGGACCTGGCCGAGCGTGCTGCGGCCGCGATCGCAGTGGAGGCCGCGACGGTGGATCCTTTCCCGCCTCCGGAGTTCGTGCAGCGCTGGTTGGAGTGCTCTGCGCGTGAACTCACGGGGGTGCTGCGCGGGCTGGGCTATCGCGACGTTGCGGGCGGTTTGTTCCATCGTCCGCCGACTCGTCGCGCTCGTTCTTGACGCTGCAGTGCAGCTCGACGCATCGTGCGTCGCATGTCGGCCGTCAAATCGGGACTGATCGGAGCCGCCGCCGTGGGCGGTGTGATCGCCATCTTGTTCGCCTCTGGCGTCGTCAAGCTCTCGGGTTCGGAAGCACAGGGAGAGGGCTCGAGCGCCGAGGGGGACGGCAACGAGGAGGGCAAGAAGGGCAAGAAGCCGCGAGGTCGAAAGGGGCGAAAGAGGAGGAAGGGCAAGAATGGCAAGCTCGAGTCGCTCGGCTATATCGGCGCGGTCGACATCGCGGAGGCGGACAAGGGCAAGATCGGGACCACCAAGCACGACGCATCTCGTGCGCACCAGGGCCTGTCGCTCTACAACCCCTGCGCCTGGGGAAAAAAATTCCGCAAAGCCGCTGGGGGCGACGTGCTGCGCGAGGCTCGACTCATCGACAACGCCGGCACGGTGCTGCATGCGTGGTCGACCGACTTCGTGCCCGACACCAAGCGGGGCTGGGCGATGGCAAAGATGGATGCTGAGGGCAACCTCTTCGCCGTCAACGCTCGCAGCGGCTTCGTCAAGGTCGATTGGGACTCCAACACGTTGTGGAGCGTCGATGAAGCCTTCCACCACGACTTCAACTTCGGCCCGGACGGGACCATCTATGCCCTGGTCGAGCACGGTCGACGGGTAAGCTTCGAGGACAAGCCCTTCGATGTCCTCGACAACGGCATCGTGGTCCTCAGCGCCCAAGGAGAGGTGCTCGAGAAGGTGTGGTTCTACGACGTGCTCGCCGAGATGCCGGAGTTCTCCGAGCACGTCGGGAAGCGCCTCCACAAGAATCCGCCCAAAGGCGGCCTTGCCCACGACGAGGACGAGGACGGTTTCGACGAAGAGGAAGGTCGCGCGCTCTTCGGTCGCGACCTGTTCCACGCCAACAGCTTGAACTTCGCCACCAAGACGATCGATGGAGCCTGGAACGAGGGAGACATCATCACGTCGATTCGCGAAATGAACATGGTGGTCGTGCTCGACAAGGAGACCTTCAAGCCCAAGTGGAGCTGGGGTCCCGGTGAACTCGACAAGCAGCATGACCCCGAGCAGATCGATGGCGGCAACCTCCTGATCTTCGACAACGGCAGGGGCCGGCACTGGTCGCGCGTCGTGGAGTTCGAGCCCACGTCGAGGAAGGTCGTGTGGGAGTACAAGGATGAGGACTTCTTCTCCAACATCCGCGGTCTATCCCAGCGGCTGCCCAACGGCGACACGCTCATCGTCAGCTCGCAGCGCGGCCGGGCGTTCGAAGTGACTCCCCAGGGCGAGATCGTCTGGGAGTACTGGAGCCCGGACATTCTCGGCGGCAAGGTGCGCGTGCCGTTCCGCTTGGAGCGGCTCGAGGGCGGCGCCTTGGCGTTCGCGCAGAAGCAGCTCGACGCGGGCAAGGGCAACCCCGACGGGGCGAAGGCCAAGCCGGGGGCCGAGGCCAAGCCGGGGGCTGAGGCCAAGCCGGGGGCTGAGGCCAAGCCGGGGGCTGAGGCCAAGCCGGGGGCTGAGGCCAAGCCGGGGGCTGAGGCCAAGCCGGGGGCCGAGGCCAAGCCGGCGGCCGAGGAGAAGGCGGTGGTCGAGGAGAAGCCAGCCGCCAAGGACCAGTAGCCCCGTCGCCGCCCCGCTGACCCGCCCGGCGCGCCGGTCCCAGGGTTGTTTCGGCGGAGATGCCGCCGGTGGCCCCAACGCTGGGTCGGGGCGCTGCGGGCTGCTAGAGCGGCGACCAGTTTGATTCCGGGTGCTGAGGCGTGCATCAGCGCATGGAATCAAACTGATCGCCGCTCTAGAGCATCGGCAAGGTGCCGCTGCCGTTGTCCATGTTGCCGTACGTGTCGATGTTCAGCCCGGCGCGCTGCAGGATGGAGCAGTACAAGCGGTGGTTGGTTTGCCACAACTCGAACTCCTCGCGACTCGTTCCGTCGGGGTGGGGGAGCTGCAGGTGGCGACCGGTTTGGAACGCCCAGTTGCCGCCGCCGGCCATGAAGTAGGGCATGCGCCAGTGCTTGTGGGGTCCTACGGAGTAGCTGGTGCCCGTGGTGGTGTCGGTGCCCCAGACGATGAGCGTGTTGTCGAGCAGCGAGCCGTCGGCCTCCTGGATGGAGGAGAGGCTGTCGAGCAAGTGCAGCCAGCGATCGGCCCACCACTGGTCGATCTGACGGTGCGTCGCCTTGATCGCAGCATCGCCGTTGGTCTCGCCGATCGCGTGCGTCGTGTCGTGGGCGTTGACGCCTTCGAGCATGTTGATGTTTCCATCCACGTGGCCCAGCTGCAGCGTCATGACGTTGGTGAGGCCGCAAGCGAATGCACTGGTGATGAGGTCGCTCTGCGCGTCGATCGCAGCGGCATGGTCGGCGGGCGCCTCCGGAGCCTCCGGCATCGTGCACTCGACCTGAAACTCGGTGACCCGCTCCTCCAAGGAGCGCAGGTGGTCGAGATGCTGCTCGAGAATCATCCTTTCGGAGGTCCCGACCTTGCCGTGGACGACGTTGAGGTCTTCGCGGACCACGTCGATGACGCTCTTGCGCTGGGCACGAATGCGCTCGAGCGCTTCGACGTCGAGGTCGTCGATGTCGAGGCCTGCGAAGAGGTTGTCGAAGGCCGCGGCGGGACCGTTGACCGGCACCACCGGTTGCTGGTCGCCGAAGAAGAAGCTGGAATGGTGCTCGCTCGCGACGCCGTTGACGCCGAGCCCGACGTGCCGGTACGAGCCTCCTTGGGTGTCGAAGAAGTGATCGGCAATCGGCTGCTCGAATGAAGCGCCGGTTGCGTAGCCATTCTTGAGGGACCCCGTGAAGCACATCGAACCGCCGCTGGCATGCTCGTTGTCGTCATCGGGGAAGTAGTAGGGAGCGCCCCACAGGACCAGGCCATCGGGGTAGATCAGCTGATCTCGGTAGGGCTCGAGAACCGACTGCGTCTGTCCGAGCGAGAAGTCGGTTGGAGCGCCGGAGATTCCGGGGGTGGGCCAGAAGGACTCCTCGAGGTAGCCCAACCCGTGAAAGATGACGAGCAGCCGCTTGGGCGATGCGTTGCCACCGGCGTAGGAGCTGCGGGGCACGAACGGGGTCAGGGCAGCGGCGGCGGCGGTGCCACCGAGCATGCGGGCGAGGTTGCGTCGGGTGATACGGGTCATCGGTCAGTCTCCACGCCGGGTTCGGAAGGCTTTGCTCGCCACGATCTGCAGGACAGCCTCGCGGATGTCGCCGCCGCCTTCGCTCAAGGCGGCGTGCACGGGTGCAAGGGACGAAGCGTCGGCGTCATCGGGTTCGCGGGCCGTCGCGAGTCGGAAGAGTTGGGTGGCCATGCAGTCGCGCAGCTGAGGTAGAGCGGAGAGCACCTCTCCCATCTCTTGTGCATCGGCAAACTCCACCTCTCCGTCGGAGAGCACGTAGCCCGAGGCGTCGATCGGGCCGAAGGCGTCGGCCTCGGTGTAGCGGCCAAGGTCGTCGTAGTTGAGGAGGCCGAAGCCGATGTTGTCCATCAAGACGTGACAACCTGCGCAGCTGGGATCCTCTTGGTGTTGGCGCAGTCGGTCGCGCGGCGACAGGTCACCGGCGTCTGGGAAGTTGGTTTCGACCGTGGGGGGCGGAAGGGTGTCGCACAGCAGTCGCGCGCGGATTGCGTTGCCGCGGTAGACCGGCTCGAAGTCGGACTCGATCGGCGGGGACGAGGCCAAGAACGCGGGCAGGGTGAGCAGGCCGACACGTGAGCCGTCTTCGACCAGCGTGCTCTGACCATCTCCGCCAAACCCGTAGATGTCTTGAGCCAGACGGGCGTCGGGATAGGCGAGCGGCGTGACGAACAGGCCCTCGACCGTGCCAGGGTCGGTGAGAACCTCGGCCAGGAAGGACCGGGCTTCGGCCGACATCGACCCTCGAAGCTCGGCGTCGAACTCGGTGTCGGACCGAGAGACCTCGTCGAGCCGCGAGATCTGCGTGAGGTGCAGATGCGCGTCGACCAAAGCGTCCAGGAACGCCGGCGTCTTCATCAGTCGCTGCGCGTGCTCGAGCAGGACGTCGGGGTCACCCAACGCTTCTGCGTCCGCAAGGAGCTCGCGGTCGGGCGTGGAGTCGGTGAGGAAGAACGACAGACGCGCGGCGAGCTCGTATCCATCGAGCTTGCGGAGCCCGTCGGGTCCGACATCGCCACCGAACTCGACGACGTACAGGAAGTTGGGCGACTGAAGGATGGCTTCGATGACCATCTGAAGGCCGCGCTCGGAGCCCTGTTCTGCGCCTTGGTCGTACAGCGCGCGCAGTGCTTCGCGCTGCGGGTCGGTCAGCGGGCGGCGGAACGCATCTTCGCCCAGACGAACGATGAAGTCGTCGACGCAGGAGGCCTCGGTGGGCTCGCAGTCGCCGAGCAAGCCCGGCAGGTCTGCCGTCGCGTCCTCTGCGATGCGCACCGCGCTCTGCCAATAGATGTCGATGTCGATCGCCTGTGGGGCGATGCCCGCGTTGGCGGGGAAGGGGCTGTCGCCGGGCGAAGTGTCGGTGAGGAAGGAGGACGTGTCAGGCCGAATCCCGAGGATGGCCTCCACGCTGTTGGCGTATTGGACCGCGGTCAGTCGTCTCCAGCGGCTGGGCTCGGTGACCTCAGACGGGTCGCCGGTGTCGTCACCAGCGTCGGAGTCTGTATCGGTGTCCCCACCGGTCTCATCCGCGCTCGCGCCCTGGGGGTCTCCGGGATTCCCGGGGTCCGTGTCCGAGCCATCGCTCGCCGACACGCCCACGTAGCATCCCGACAGCGTCACCGCGGCCGCCCATACGAGTAGATTCTTTTTCATCCCTTCGTTTGCCCCCTCGAAGGATTGGTGATCCACGGTGCCGGGCGTCATCCCCCTGATTTGGCTCATCGCGCACGAGCGTCGATGAGGTAGGGCAACCCACAAAGGTTCCACTTCGACCGGGCAGGTCGACGCTCCTGGTCGTCGTGACGGCATGTGGGGAGGTCGCATCGCAGCTCTGCGAAGAGCCGGGCGCACAGAAACCTACGCGCACAACGCCGCAACGGAGCAAGCCCGCGGCCGAGAAGCCCGAGGTTGCACCGTTGCGGGGAGGGCTCGACGCCCTAGCGCTAGACGAGCCGAGGCAGCGGACCCGACAGCGAGACGGTGCCCGAGATGTTCAGGTGGGGCACGACGCCCTCGACGCTGGGTGCCGCGATGTAGTCGAGATCGATGCCGAAGGCCTGCTCGATCGAGATCAGCAGGTTCGAATGCGGCGTGCACGTGAACTCGTTGCGGTCGTTGCGATTCCACGTAGAGCACGAGCGTGTTGTCGAGCAGCGTCCCGTCCTCTTCGGGGATCGAATCCAGCAGGTCGAGTACGCGCGCCACGTGCTCGGCTTGGACCACGTTGCGCGCCACCATCGCCTCGTAGCGGGACGTGTACAGCGCGTCTGCGACGTTCTCGACGTCTGCCCCACGGACGGTGAGTGATCGACGAAGCCAGCATTCATCCCCTTGTTTTGGATCGTCGCGCACGAGCGTCGATGCAGTAGGGCACGCCACAAAGGTTCCTCGCGATCAGGCGTCGACGTCCCAGGCTCGCGCTCCTATGTTCTGCAGGTGTTGGGGATCCGTTGTCGTCGAGGGATGGGTTTGGCCGTTGTCGCGCTGCTCGGCTGCGACCGAGACGTCCAGGACGCGCCAGGGGACACGGATATTGGGTCCTCGGGGGTCGTCTCGACGGGAACCGAAGGCAGCTCCACGGGGCCCGCCAGTGCCACGGACCCCGGTACCGGCACCGCTGCCAGCACGGGCGCGGATTCGACCACGAGCGGCGCGCAGACCAGCGGTGCAACGGGCGAGGATGGTAGCTCGACCTCCGGGGGAGCCGACGCTGCGCCGGTGTTCTTCGCGGCGGGAGATGTGGGGCGATCGACCTTCAGCTGCGACCTCGGCCACTCGTGGCAGGGCAACCGGTCGTACGATCTCGAGGGGGACTCGCTGGTGTGTGGCGAGGTCGCACCCGTGACCTGCTACGACCAAGCATCGGGCTGCCAGCTCATGGACTCAGACACGTGCGAGACGCAGAGCAGCAACTGCGACTGCGACCATCACCCCGGCGCGGTACAGGGAATCGCCTACGGAGACGGATGGTGGGTCGGGACCTGGGGCTGGGGTCCGCCGGGCTCGGTCCGCCGCACCCAAGACGGCCTGAGCTGGGAAACGGTCATCGAGGGCACGACCTACGGCGGCCTGGCCTATGGCAACGGGACGTTCCTGGTCGGTGCTCGTTCGCCTCGGGTGTCGAGCGACGGGGGCGCGACGTGGGCCGATGCGGGGCCGGCCGACTTCCAGGCTGCCAACGGTGAGACGATCCACAACGTGCGCCAGGTGGGCTTCGCGCAGGCCCAAGGTGGCCACTTCGTGATCATCGCGACCTCGGGAGCCAACCGCGACATCATGCTCTCCTCCGACGCAGGGGGCAGCTGGTGGCGACCCGAGCAGCGCCCCGACGCGTGCCTGGACAGCAACCGCGGGATCCTGTCTTCCCAGGACACTATCGTGCTGCTCGGATCGGGCGGAGATGTGTGCACGTCGTCCGATGGGGGACAGAGCTGGTCGACCGAGCAGGTCTTCGGGGGATCGGGCGGGCCGGGTGTCTGGGACGGCTCGCAGTTCTGGTCATGGGTCGACGGCACGGCGTACTCGAGCGCGGACGGCCTCAGCTGGACGTCGCAACCGATGTCGGCTTCCCTTCAGCTGGGCGCGACGGCGGTAGACCCACAGACGGGAGCTTTCGTGTCCGTACGCGGCGGCTGGCAGAACTGGTACGACCGACAGGAGTTCTATCGCAGCGATGATGGCGTGAACTGGGAGGTGCTGGACTCGGGCAGTTTCGAGGGTAGTCACCGGATCCGGCACATCGCCTTCGCCGAGACGACCGCGGGAGCCTGCGAGCCATGATCCCCCGCTGAACGACCGATCGCCGGGGCCGGTGGGGACGTCAGAAAGACGAGCGTGACCTCGTGTCGAGGTCCCCGCGGGCTGTTAGACTGCGGGCGCGGATATGCGCACGCTCTCCACCCTACGGTTCACTCGCATCGGTCGAGTCGTCGTGCTCGTACAAGGCAAGACGCCCCCATCCACGCAGGATTGGGCGGAGTATCTCGAGGAGGCGTGGAGCCTCGACGCAGTGGCTCCAGAGATCCGCACGCTCGTCCTGACCGATGGTGGCGCTCCCGACACGCTTCAGCGCGGCAGCCTCACCGCCCGTGTCCAGCGCTATGGAGAGGTCGTTACCGCGGTGGTGAGCCCCGCGACGAAGGCCCGCCTCATCGTCACCGCGCTCGGCTGGTTCTTCTCCGACATCAAGTTCTTCCTTCCCGACGACCTGGCCGGCGCCTTCGCTTTCCTCGAGCTGAGGCCGGACGAGCAGGCCGCCACCATCGAGGCCGCGCTCGGCCTTCTGGACGAGACGTCGAGCTTCGATTGGGAGCGCCGGTTGCTCGCGACGAAGGAAGCCCGGAGCTCCCGGGGCGCCTAGTTCACAGCGTGTGCGGTCGCCAAGCGTTGACGACCCACCGCACCAGGAGCGCACCCACCAGCGAGACGATCACCAGCCACAGCAGCCAGTGCATGCTCGTTCCGAGCCACGGCGTGTCGGTGGTCGGGTAGCGCACGTCGATCCACGAGACCGAGCCCGCGTCGAGGCGAGGCTCGATCGGGTAGACCAGGGCATCGGGCCCCAGTCTTGCGCGTCGCTTGCTGACGCGGGTGCGCTCGGTGCCGACGGTGAAGGTCTTCTTGTGGGTCTCTTCGCCGATGGCGAGCGTGAGGGTGTGCTCGCCATCCTCGAGCCCTTTGACCCGCCAGCTCGCCATCGCTCGGCGCTCGGCGAGGACGGGGGCGGTCTCGATCTCCACGCCCTGGGTACCGGTGAGCGACAGTGGGCCGTCGATCGCTTCGGTGCTGTCGAACTTGACCGTGACGACGGCGCTCTCCCCGGCGTGGACCGGGCGCATGCCGTAGTAGTGCTCCATCTGAAAGAAGAGCAGCACCATCGGCACCGTGACCCACAGCATGGGGCCCAGCAGCGCCAGGATGCTCTTGAAGTTCCACCAGAACAGCTTGCCCATCGCCGTGAACACCAGCTTGGGCTCGCGATCGTACAGGCGCATCTCCATCATGTACGCCTGCATGCGCTTGATGGAGGTGTAGAGCAGGTCCGGATCGCCGGTGTACTTGAACACCACGAGCATCACGGCGCCCAGGAGCGTGGAGATGATCGCGAGGCTCCACCCGAGCGACAGCGCCTCGAGGGGCACCATCATCCCGTCGAACAGCGCACCGAAGATCTGCCCTACGGTGTTGATGGCGTCGGTCATGAAGCAGCGCGGTCCCGAAGAGGCGGCGAGCGACTAGTCGATGTAGCCCAAGCCCTGGAGCTTGGCGGCGATGTCCTCGTCGCTCTCGGCATCCTCGAGCTTGGACATCTCTTTTTCGAGCACGTGCACGATGAACTCGTCGGTGGACGAGTATCCGGCAACTTCGGCGCACTTCTTGAGACGGGTGTAGATGGATTTGTCGAGCTTGACGGCGGGCATGGCAGACCTGATTGAAGCGTGAGGGCGGGTCTCAGCGAGACCCGATGACGTTTTGGCCGACCATCTGGGACGGCTTCTCGATTCCGAAGGCGTGAAGGACGCTGACCGGCACGTCGTGCAGGCGCGGCTTCCCGCCGGTGATCTTGCGGTTGGAGAACAGCACCCCTGGAACGGTGTCGTGGGCCATACAGTGGTCACCGATCCACTCGTCGGGGTTGTCGTTGATCTGGTTGCCCGGGACGGCGCCCAGGCCGGTGGCCGGCGACATGCGGTAGGGCGGCGCGAACCCGACGAGGAAGTCCGGCGCGAACTCCATCTCTTGCCCCTCGAAGATGTCCGCGGGGCGATACAGCCGAGTGACGACGTTCTTCCCGGTGTCCGGGTCGACCCACGCCAGGATCTTCTCCTCGAGGGCGGCTTCGATGCCCTCGCGCTCCTGTGGCGTGACGCTGCCCTGGTCTTCGCGCCCCTGGAGGTTGAAGTACAGGCCGTTGAGCCCCATCGCGTACAGCTGCGTGTTCTCCCAATCTACGTGCTCGAAGCCTGGGGTGGGACCGGCGTTGGCCGGGTCGTCCAGCGCCAGGAAGCCTTCATCCATCAGCCACGTGTTGAGGTGCACCTCTCGGTCGAAGCGCTGGAACCCGTGGTCGCTGATCACCATGAGCGTGGTGTCGTCGGAGATGGTGTCGAGGGTGTGCCCCACGACGGCGTCGGCGCGCTGGTAGATCGGGACGAGCTTGTCCTCGAAGTCGCCCCACAGCATGTGGGCGGCTTGGTCGGTCGTGGAGAAGTAGTAGAACATGAAGCCACCGCCGTCGTGCTGGTACTGCTCGAGGAGGTGGTCGTAGATGTCGATCTCTTCGCCGAAGACGATGTTGGCCTGCTCGACGAAGTCGTCGCGAGAGATCATGTGGGCGGAGAGCGCCTTGGTCTCCTCGGCCATCCCCTGCGTATAGAAGAGCCCAACCGACTCGGCGATGTCGGCTGCAAACTCGGCCGGCTCGCTGATGGGGACTTCTTGGTGCTTGGGGTTGATGTTGATCGGGCTCGCGTAGAGCTTGAAGTTTGGATACGTCTCTTTGAGGAAGAAACGCACGATCCCGCTGGCGGACATCATGTAGGGGACCAGCTCGAAGTCGACCTCGACCCACTCGCTCCAGTCGCCCTCCGAGAGCACGAGGACCTCGCCGTCGATCTCGATGCGGGCGGTGCGGCGCTTGCGATCCACGTCGATCTCGATGGGAGACTCGGTGCGCGGTTCGTCCTTGTAGAAGGTGTTGACCGGACCGTACAGGGCCGTCGAGACGTGTTCGCCGAGGACGTCGACCCGGTAGATCTCACCGCCGGAGACCTCTTCGCGCACGTACTCCGCGGGGTCGTCGGTGAAGAACTGAAACGTGCCGAAGGACCCCAGCATGTCGGGCGTGCCCATGCCCGAGACCGCGCCATTGGTCGCTGGCAGCGGCGGGAAGTCGGTGGGCATCTTCATCATGGTGGTCGGGATGTTCGCCTCGCCCAGCTTCTCCCAGAAGGCCTGGCCCTTGCGCAGGGGGATCGTCTCGCCTCCGGTCAGCGGGATGACGATGTCGCCGATCTCCAGCGTGTACTCCGGAGGGATGGCGTCCGCCATCGAGCTGAACGGCGTGACGTCCTCGGGGTGCCGGTGCACGAAGTCGAAGACCCCGTGCCCGCCCGGCGTCATGCCCGTGATGACCGTGGACCACGCGACGGGGGACTGCGGGGGCATCACCGTCTCGAGCTCGGTGAATCCGCCCTGCTCGGCCAGGCGCATCAGGTTGGGGAGCTCGGCGGCGTGGCGACGCACGAACTTGGGATCCATGCCGTCGAAGCCCAGCACGATCACGTTCGTGTCGGCGTGGGGTGCCTTGCACGCGGGTGCCGCGGTGACGAGCCCGGCCAGCGCCAAGGCGCCCACCCAGGGGCGTGTCGTTGTGGCTGAAAGCCTCATGGATCTCGTCGCCTCTGAGCCAAAGTAGCCCGCCGAAGCGTGGGGCGGAGACTACGAGCGCCCGCAGCCGGGGTCAAACCTCAGCGAGTGACTTTGAAGTCGTTGCTCGCGAGGACCACGCCGTCGGCGGATTCGACGGTCACCGTCCACGAGCCCACGTAGGAGTCTCGCAGTCGGAGGCCGGCCCGGGTGCGGTAGGCGTGTGCGGCAGGGATCACGATCCAAGCGCGCCGCACGAGCCGGCCATTCTTGGTCCACTTGACGAGGACACGCTCGGTTTGGCGGCGGTGGACGGCGCGGAAACACACGTTCACCGTCTTGGTCGCGGCGGCGGAGTAGCTGCGGTTGTCACCTTGGCAGACGCCGTCGTCGTACCCGGAGCCGAGGTCGATGCGATCGACGTGGATCCCGCTGACGCCGATCCCGTCGATGGGCGGCCGGTCGCGCTCACTCTTGGGCAGCTTGCGAAACGCGGCGATGCTCGGGGAGGAGCTGCCCGGCGGCACGGCGGGGCCTCGGCGGATGATCGCAGGCTGGGCCGGGGGCGGGGCTGCCTGCTCCGGGGCGTCCACGGATCGGGCGCCGTCGTCGTGGGGCACGGCGAGCGCGACGGGGCTCGGCGGCGCGGGCTCCGGCTCGGGCATCGGGATGGCTTCTTTCCACGCCGAGGGCAGGTCGGGCTTGGGCGGGGCGATCTGGCTGGCGTCTTCGGTGGCCGGAGGTGCCATGCGGGCGGGCTCGCGGCGCTGGAACGTGCCGATGCTCGACGCGGGCATCGAGACCACGCTCGGAATCGGGTCGGGCGCGGCAGCGGGCTCGATCGCGGGCGCGAGGACACGCGCCGGTGGAGCGAAGGCAGGGCTCACCCCCGTGGATGGTTGGGCCGAAGGGGAGGGGTCTTGCGTGGCCGCGGCCTGGGCGACCTCGACCGGGGCGGTGTCCGGAGACGAGTCGGGCTCGGCGAGCGACCACGCTCCCCACACGACCCCCGCGGCAACCACGACGCCCAGCAGGGTCTGAATGGACGGTCGACGCTGACGCGGATCGACACCCAGGCCAGGTCCGCCACCGCGAACCCGCGCGACCTGCCGCCATGCCTTGCGCGCGGCGGCGGGATCGAAGCTCGGGGGATGCACCCGGTTGGGGGCGCTACCGCTCGACACGTGGCGGCGTGGACGCTGCAGCGGCAGCGCCAGCACGTCACGGTCATCTTCGGCGGAGCGTCCCACGTTCCGCTGCAGCTTACAGCGCTTGGTGGACAGGTGAAATCGTCCAAGTCGCCCCGCAGGCGGTGTGCTCTTGTGTCCTACCTCAAACGTTGAGACCCTACGGCGTGAAGTGGGTTCTTCGAGTTGCGGGAAGCCTGGCGCTGGGCTGCATGGGATGCGGCACAGGCGCGGGGCAGGGTGATACCAGTGGCACCGACCCCACGACCGGCAGGGTGGACGAGCCCACGGGGTCCACAGGCGACACCTCGACCTCCGGTACATCCCCGGTCGCCACCTCCTCGACCGGGCAGGGCTCCACGGGCGCGCAGAGCACGACCTCGGCCGACACCGACGCGACGATCGGCAGCTCGACCGAAAGCACGGGCGAGTCGGTCGACTGCGTCAAGACGGTGGTGCTGATGGGGTACTGGCCGCCGAGCAACGAAATGCTGCGTCCCTTCAGCACCGACCCCGAGCTCAACCCCGACGGTTGGGTCGGCGAGGACTGGCGCGGACTGGGCTTCGACGTGCACGCGTTCTTCCCCGAGTTTCCGCCCGACGGCGATCCGTCCAACGACCCGATCGGCTCTCCGGGCTCGGTGGGGTCGGAGGCCTCCGACCTGCAGGTCGACTACCAGGACACATCCGCCGATTTCTGGACGATCGTCGACACCCTGCAGCCCCACATCCTCATCACGCATAGCCGCGGCGGGAACATCGGGTGGGAGATCGAGGCGATCGAAGGGGGCCACGGCAACGGCGGACCCGATCCGGCGCTGGATTGGGCTTCGGATGGCTACGGCGCGGAAACTCGGCCAACCCAGGAGACCGTCGATCCTCGCAGCTGGGACGCGATGCAGGTCTACCGCGACGCCAACGCCCAGAGCCTGCTGCCGATCGAAGCGATAGAGTCCGCCGCAGGTGCGCTGGGCCTCACCTCGGTCCAGATCGACACGACCGGTACCAGCGGCAACTACTTGTCCGGCTTCCTCGGGCTGCACGGCATCGTCTACGCCGAATCCACGCCGCACGCGGTCGCTGGAGGTCACATTCATGTGGGCATCACCCTCCCGGTTGCGGACGCCGAGGCCCTGGTGGAGACCACGCTCGAGACGGTGCTGCAGGCCCACCCCGCCAAGACCCTGTCGTGCCCACCTGTACGTTGAGCTGTCGCGGCGCGCTCGGTTCTCGTAGGGTGGGGCAGTGACGGCGTCTCGTCGGTCCGGCAAGCGGCTGGGCAAGTACAAGATCCTGCGTCGGATTGCGGACGGAGGGTTTGCGACCGTGTACCGAGCGCGCGACACGATCGAGGGCGTGGACGTTGCGCTCAAGATTCCATCCGCGAAGGAGCTCGACCCTGGACTCCTGGTCGACTTTGCGCGCGAGGCGAGGCTCGCCGCGCAGCTCGAGCATCCAAACATCTTGCCCCTCAAGAACGCGGACGTCATCGACGGCACGTTCGTGCTGGCCTACCAGCTGGGCATGGAGTCGCTCGCCGATCGCATTCGTCGTCGGTTCAGCTTGGTTCGCGCCGTCGACTGGTCGGAGCAGTTGATCAGCGCGCTGGCGCACGCACACACGCACAAGGTCATCCACTGCGACGTGAAGCCGGACAACATCATCTTGTTTCCCGACAACCGCATTCGGCTCACCGACTTTGGGCTCGGTCGGATCACGGCCAAGACGCGCACGGTGTCGGGGTCGGGCACGATCGGTTACATGGCGCCCGAGCAGGCGCTCGGCCGCCCCTCGGCGCGCTCGGATGTCTTCTCGGCGTGCATCACGATCCATCGCCTGCTCGGCGGCGACATGCCCAAATGGCCCTTCGACTGGCCGCCGCCCGGACACGACAAGGTGGTCAAGCGCGCGCCGGAGTTCTCGCCGATGCTGCGGCGCGGCCTCAAGGTGGACGCTCGACAGCGCTTCGCCGACGCGGGGTCCATGCTCGAGGCCTTCCGCGTCGCTCGCCAGCGCTTCGAACGACGGAGAGCCCGTGAGTGAAGAAAATACGCAGAGCGCAGGGGACACCCAGCCGACGCCCCTCGACGTGCGCAAGAGCTGGTCGAAGCTCGTGCGGCCGGCGAACAGCAGCCTCTCGCACCCCTTGGGCCAGGTCGAGGTTCGCCTGTCGCCCAGCCCCGATCGCCCCCCGGGTCGGCCGGGTGAAGACGCGGCGGGCGTGTTCTCGTGCGACCCGGGCGTGCTGGTGCTGGCCGTGGCCGACGGCATGGGCGGCCAGCGCGGCGGCGCTCGAGCGTCCAAGCTCGCCATCGAAGCGCTCGGCGAGCGCGTTCGCCAAGATCCGACCGTCTCGGGGATCGTCTGCGCCTTCGATGACGCCCAAGCCAGAACGACGCGTCGACGCGGCGCCGGAGCGACGACGATGGTCGCCGCACGGATCACCGAGTCCGGGGTGCGCTTGTTCAACGTCGGAGACTCCGAGGCGCTGCTGGTCAACAACCGACGCCGGGTCAAGATCCGCACGACCGCGCAGTCGCCTGTGGGCTACCTGGCTGCGGCCGGGGCGATCTCTCCCGACGAGGCCGTCCTGCACGAGTATCGTCACCTGCTCAGCAGCGCCATCGGCATCGACGCCATGCGCCTGGAGGTGTGCGCCGAGGTGGCCATGGCTCGCGGCGACACGCTTCTGCTGGGCAGCGACGGACTCTTCGACAATATGTTCGAAGAGGAGCTGATCTCCTGTCTGCGTGGTCGCGACCTGGCGCGGATCGCCGACCGCCTGGCTCAGGTGGTCGCCGAGCGCATGGCCGGCTTTGGCCCGCCGAGCAAGATCGACGACATGTCCTTCGCCCTGTATCGACGGCATGCCAAGCCGCGCACCAAGAAGCCCTGACGGCCGGTCAAGGGGTAGGGTCGAAGGGGGCGGCCGAAGGGGTTCGCCGAAGGGGTTCGCCGAAGGGCTAGGGCGGAAAGAACACCGGTTCGGCCCGAGGATCCCAGGGCGGCGACTTGTGCATGCATCGGGCGAACAACGCGCAGGCGCACCAGGCCTTTAGCCACCGCCGAACGTGGGGAAACGCAGCGGCTTCCCAGTACGCCGCGTCGACCCCCGCGAACTGCCGGACGAACGGAAAGATTGCCACGTCGGCCAGGCGCGGCGCTTCGCCCAAGAGGTATGCGTGCGCCGCGAGGCGTGACTCGAGCCGGGCGATGATCTTCGCCGCCTGCTCGCGCTCCTCCCTCGCGTCGACGTCGTCATACCGATTGGCGTACTTGTAGCGATCGAGGTGCTGCTTGAACGGGCCGTCGTTGTCCTGCAGCAGCACCCGCGTGTCCTCGGTCGGGCCGTCGGCCCACGCCAGCGGGTCTCGCTGGCTCAGGGCCCACTGCGCGACGTCGAGGCTTTCGTCGAGAACGCGATCGGGCAGCACGAGCACGGGCACCGTGCCCTTCTCCGAGGCCTCGAGCATCGCAGTCGGCTTGTTGCGCAGGAGGACTTCTCGAAGCTCGCAGCGGATGTCCGCCGCCGCGATCGCCATTCGAGCCCGGATCGCGTACGGGCAGCGCCGGAAGCTGTAGAGCACGGGGGTCATCGCTGCCGGCCGCTCATCGTGTGCCGACGCAGACCCGATGGCCCAGCAGCGCGCCGTGTTCGAGGTCGTCGACGATGACGGCAGCGACGTCGCCCATGTTGACCCGGCCCACGTGGCCGCCGCCGAGCTCGTCGAGCGTGGTCATCCGGTCGGGCGTTGCTGGAGCGTCGACCATCATGCCGGGGCATACGAAGGTGTGGGGCCGCCCGGTCTCCTTCATCATCTCCATGGACGCGAGGTGGCCCCGAGTCATCCTCCGGATCGTTTCCTGGGGCATTCCAGGCGGCAGACCGAACCTCGCCATGCCCGCGGTGTCGTCCCAATCCTGCACGAGCACGGTCCGGTTGGTGCCCGGTGCCCACAAGGCGCCCAAACCCCCGACCATGTAGAACGCGTCGACCCCACCGGCCGAGGCGTTGCCGACGATCGACCGCGCCATGTCGAGTGTCGAGTTGCCGCCGGCCGGAGACGTGCAGTTGATCGCGATCTGGCAGCCTTCGCTGGCGGAGCGCACTGCCTGCGCGTCCATGACGTCGCCTCGAACGACGGCGAGTGCGTCGTAGCCGGGGGCGTCGTGGTCGAGCTTGTCGGGCGATCGAACGAACGCGGTCACGTTGTGTCCGGCCGCGATGGCGGCCTTCCACGTCCACTGCCCCAGGCCGCCGTTCGCGCCGAAGATGATGATGTTCATGCCGATGCTCCTTTCGTCTCGCCCGCATCCGAGCTTTGGAAGTAGGCCCAGAAGCTCGACGCGATCGCGGTGGCACAGATCAGGGTCATCACGGTTCCGGGGACGAACAGATTGTATCCGCCCAGATCGATGAACAGGAAGTAGCCGAGGTCGGCGCATCCCCCCGCGAGCGCCGACACGAAGATCGCGGTCACGCTGCCGCGCCACACGAAGACTCCGCCCACCACGGTGGTCAGCCCGATCCATCCGAGGTTGAAGCCGTGCTGCTTGACGACGGCACCGGCCGCGGCCGGATAGTCCATCTGGAGCGCGGCGGGGTCGACGGCATCGGCGATGCCCGCGACCGCCGCCGCGGTGTCCAGGCTGACGGTCATCACCCCCGCGAGGATGTGGACCAGACCCCATATCACCCACAGCACCGCCGCGACCTTGAGCGCGCGCCCGTTCATCGTTCGTTGCTTCGACATCGTGACGGCACGCTAGTCTGTCCTTTTAGGAGACACCACTTGCGTCAGCGCGCACTCAGTGTGCATTTTTGCTGCATTCATGGACAAGTGGAACGAACTGCGGACCGCCTATCGGCTGGCGGCGCTCGGCACGATCAGCGCGGCCGCCCGGTCCCTGGGAATCCACCGGGCCACGGTGATCCGCCACATCGACGCGCTCGAGGAGGCGCTCGGTGGCACGGTGTTCATCCGCCACGCGCGCGGGTACACCCCGACGGAGGCGGGCCTCGACCTGCTGCGGGTGGGGGAGGCCACCGAGGAGCAGTTCCGGCAGCTCGCGGGGCGCACCGCTGGGCGTGAGGTCGAGGTTGCCGGCGAGCTGATCGTGACCTCCATCGAGCTCGTCGCGCCGCTGCTGATGGACGCGGTCCGCCGCTTTCGACGGCAGCATCCCAAGACGACCGTGCGCTACGTCGTCAGCCCTCGGGTGTTCGAGCTCGGCTATGGAGAGGCTCACGTCGCTGCCCGCTCGGGCCCGGAGCCGTCACACCCCGACAACGTCGTCCGGCCTTGGTTCACGCTGCGGACCGGGCTGTACGCGCATCGCGACTACATCGCCGAGCACGGTCGACCCGCCTCGGACGAAGACCTCGCCGGGCATGCGTTCATCGGCGGTGAGGAGGGGAGCGCATCGTTGCCCTTCTTGAGCTGGCTGAAACAGGTGACCGGGCCCGAGCAGGTGGTCTTCGAGAGCGCCAACCAGCGGATCAAGTTTCAGGCGCTGCTCTCGGGACTGGGCCTGGGGTTCTTCCCTGCGCACGAAGCTTCGAAGCACCCCGAGCTCGTGGAGGTCGTCGCTCCCCGGCCCGCGTGGGACATTCCGTTCTGGTTGGTGACCCACGTCGACCTGCACCGCAGCGCGAAGGTGCAGGCGTTCTTGCGCGCGCTGCGGGAGGGCGCGTTGTGACCATCGCGAGCCCGACCACACTTCCCCACCTGCTCTTGCGGCGTACGGTCGTGTCTCGTCGCGAACGAGTGCCCGTTGCGAGATCGAAGGCACACATTCGTCAGCGGATGACTCGAAATGGGACACCGGTCCTTCCCTCCGGGTTCGCTGCAACCCATGCGTAGTTGCTCGGCCCTAGGCCTTGGGACCATCATGACCACGTGCGTAGCGATCCGCTGATTTACAACTGTTCCATCGCGGCGCTCCTTATCTTCGCAGGCTGCGGAGGGTTCGCCTCGAGTGGGGGCGATACTGAGGGGAGTTCCTCGAGTTCGACCACGGACGACGATCCGACGTCGGGACCCAATCCAACGACCGAGTCCGTCGATGACTCCACGTCGACGACGTCGAGCGAGACGTCTTCATCGACCACCGACACCGACACCGACACCAGCACGACCGGGGACACCGAGACGACCGGGGACACCGACACGACCACCGGCACGACCACCGGCACCACCTCGGACACAGAGAACGAGACCGACACGGAGACCGGGGACCCGATCTGCGGTGACGGCATGGTCGAAGGCGACGAGGATTGCGACGACGCTGGTGAGTCCGAGACATGCAACGCCGACTGCACCGTGGCGGCGTGTGGAGACGGCGTCACCAACGCCACCGCGGGCGAGGCGTGCGACGGAATGGGGCGCACGGAGACTTGCAACGCCGACTGTACGAGCGCGAGCTGCGGCGACGGGGTGGTCAACGCGACGGCGGGCGAAGCGTGCGACGACGCTGGTGAGTCCGAGTCCTGCAATGCCGACTGCACCGTGGCGGCATGTGGAGACGGCGTCACCAACGCCACCGCGGGCGAGGAGTGCGACGGAATGGGTCGCACGGAGGCTTGCAACGCGGACTGCACGAACGCGAGCTGCGGCGACGGGGTGGTCAACGCGACCGCTGGCGAGGCCTGCGACGACGGTGGCGAGTCCGAGACGTGCAACATCGACTGCACGGTGCTCTCGTGCGGGGACGGCATCACCAACGTCACCGCAGGCGAGGCATGCGACGACATGGGCGAGTCCGCGTCGTGCGACGACGACTGCACCGCCGTCAGCTGCGGGGACGGGACGGTCAACACCACCGCGGGCGAGGCCTGTGATGACAACGGCGAGAGCGCGACCTGCGACGCCGACTGCACCGTCGCCGAGTGCGGGGACGGGGTGGTCAACGCCGCCGCCGGTGAGGAGTGCGACGGCGGCCCGGGGTGCTCGGACACCTGCGTACAGGGCTGCGCTCCGTTCGCGGTCGAGACCGTCGATCCTGCGACGGTGAGCTTCGCCGAGCCGACGCTCAGCGGCGCGGTCGTGGGCCTGGCCTGGGATGGCACCAACCTGTGGAGCGGCAGTGGCGGAGGCGCCAGCGGGAACCGACTGGCGCGACAGCTGCCGGACGGCTCGCTCGACGCCCTGTTTGCCCCTGGTATCGACGTCCGGTCGATTTTCACCCAAGGGGACGGCACGGGGCCCATCTACGTGCGCGCGTTCAACAGCTCGCTCTTGCGCGTGCAAGGCATGCCGGGCGTGTTCGCGGACGACGTGACGCTCGCCGTCGCCGATCCGGTGCTCGCCACCGGGAGCAGCGTCGCCTGGGATGACGACCTGGACGAGTTCATCTCCACGACCTCCGGCGTGGTGCAGCGCTGGGCGGCCGACGGGTCCTTCACGGGCGTCACCACCCTGGTCGGGTACGGGGACCTCTCCGGTGAAGGGGTGTTTCCCGTCGACCTTCGGGTCGCCTGGGCGCAAGGCTGCTATCTCACCTATGCGGACGGTGTGGTGTCCTCGTGGGACGTTGGCGGCGAGCGGGTCGATACCGTGACCGTGGCCATCACGCAGGGAGACCTTGCCGACGTGTCGTTCTCGTACGCGAACGGGCGGATTCACATCTCCGACGGGACCACCGAGTTCGGCTACGACGTCTGGTAGGGCCGACGCGCGTGCGAGAAAGCCCCGGTGCGCTTTCGCGGCCGGGGCTTTGCTCGTGAGGGCTGGGTGAGGGCTCGTCGCCCTCATCGCGCCCAGGGAGAGCCTGTGCGCATGGCGTCGAACGTCTACTGAACGATCGCGCGCCCCTCCATGTGCTTGGGTGGCTTGAGACCGAACATGCTCATCGTTGTCGGCGCGAGGTCCTCGATGCCTGGGTCATCGACCTCGATCTTCCGGTTCGCAAAGATCACGCCCGGGACCAGGTCCGGGTCGATGCAGTGGTCGCCGCCCCAGGCCTTGTCGTTGTCCTGGAAGATGGTCTCCTCGATCCCGCCGGTGGCGGCGGCCCAGCTGGCGCGGTAGCCCCGGCAGTAGCCGATCAGCAGGTCCGGACCGGCGCCGAGGTAGGGGCCCTTGTAGATGTTCGAGGAGATGCCGACCTTCTGAATGGCCATCTCGCCGCGCTCCTCGTCCATGTAGCCCTCGAGCTTCTCCTTGAGCTCCTTCTTGAGCGCCTCAGCCTCCTTGCCCGGCTTGACGACGCCGCGCGCCTCTCGGCCCTTGCGGTTGAGGTAGATGCCGCCCATGCCGACCGTGTACGCCCGGGTCTTGGACCAGTCGACGTGCTCGAAGTAGTCGCCGCTGACCTTGCGGTCGTCCTTGAGCACCAGGTAGCCCTCTTCGCGCAGCCACGCGTTGAGGTTGACGCCGCGCACGAACGACTCGAAGCCGTGGTCGGAGAGGACGAAGAACAGGTCGTCCTTCTTGATCTTCTCCATCGCGCGTCCGACCAGGCCGTCCATCTTGATGTACATCTTCTCGATGACATCCTTGTAGGTCTCCACGTCGCGGCCCTTGTTGCCCGGGTGATCGGGGATGAAGGTGCGGTAGAACATGTGCTGGATGCGGTCGCTGGCATCGAAGACGCATGCGACCACGCCCTTGGGCGTCTTCTCCAGGGCGTTGAAGAACATCGTCTCCCGCTCCTGGTGGTCGAGGTAGGCCTGGTCCAAGAAGGCGTCTTCGTCGAGCACCCGCTCGTTCATCGCCCACGTATCCTCGGCCAGCCCCAGCGTCGAGTAGCTGCCCATCAGCTTGGACAGGTAGATCGCGTAGGACGCCGGGTGCGAGATCGGCAGGGCAGGGGAGGCCGGATCGATGTTGATCGGCGTCATGTACAGCTCGAGGTGCGGATCGGTGCCGGTGATCAGCAGCCTCGCGATGCCCTTGGCCGAGCCGAGCATGCCGCTGGAGAAGGCCATCGAGACCCACTCGCTGTACTTGCCGGGCGTGAGCACGTGGCGCTCGCCGCCGGCTTCGAACAGGTAGGTGCCCTCGGGCTGCTTGGCGAGAGAGAAGGGGAGCTTGAGGTGCTCACCCTTGTCGCTGCCCGGGTCCGGCGGGCCCCACACTTCGCCGACCACGCCGGCACCGCGCTTGAGCAGGGGCAGCCGCAGGCCTTCACTCTGGCTCGGTTCGGTGTACGACGTCGAGTAGAACGAGAAGCTGCCTTGGGTGCCGCGCAGGTCCGGCGTGCACATCGCCGAGAGCACGTGGCCGTTGAACTTCTCGGGAGGGAAGGTGATGGGAATCCTCAGGATCGTGCTGTGAATGTCGTGCTCCCCAAGGAGCTTCCAAAACGGCACGCTCTTGCGGCGCATCTCGACCTCGGGCTTGCCCAAGGGGATCTCCTTGCCGAAGAGCTTGAGCGTGCGCAGCGGCGGGCGCACCTTGGAGCTGGACAGCTCTGGGGTGTAGTTCTTGGGGTTGCGGCTGATGAACCCGAAGATGTTGTGCTTGGCCGGGTTGCCGCCGGTCGCAAAGCACGACCACGCCACCGGCGACAGGCACGGGAACGTGGTGCGCAGCCGGCTGTAGGCGCCCTGCTCGCGCAACTTGGCGAGGTTGGGCATCTTGCCCTCCTCCAGGTAGCGCTCGGCCAGCTTGGGATCGAACCCGTCGAGCCCCAAGAAGACCACCCGCTTGACCTTCGCGTCCTTGTAGGCGCGCGAGCCCGACAGCGTCCGGCGGATCATCCGGATGGGCCACAGGAACAGGGAGACGAAGCCGGAGAACAGCGCCGCGATGAGCGCCAAGAAGGTGCCGCCGAAGACGAACCCGGCGCCAGGACCAATGTAGAGGATCATCGAATCTTGCCTTCGAGGAAGGGAACCTCGAACACCTTGTCATGGTTGATCGGGCCGTGCCCGAAGTAGCCGCCCTCGCCGAAGAGCTCCCCGTGGTCGGCCATCACCGTGATGTAGGTGTTCTTGGGGACCAGGTCGAAGAGCTCCTCGAACACGTCGTCGAGGTAGTTGACGGTGTCGATCTGACGGGCGTGCAGCTGCTTCATCTTCTCGTCGTCGAAGAACTGCTCATCGGAGGTGACGACCTTGCCGTCTCGAATGTTGCCGTCGAGCTTCTTGAACACGCCGTGGACGCCGCTGATGCGGGGCCAGTCATTCTTCTCTTCGGTGGGTCGCGCGTACGGGTAGTGCGTCTCGCCGACGTTGAGCATGAAGAAGTTGGGCTTCTCCTCGGAGAAGCGCATGGTCTCGAACATCGACCGCATGTCGTTGTGCTTGTCCATGAGCTTGTAGGTGTCGAAGCCGCGGTTGATACCCGTCTTGGAGTTGAGCACCGGCATCGAGACCCGGGCGTGGGTGTGGTAGCCGAGCTTCTTGAGCCAGACCGGGAAGCACAGGCTGGGGATCAGCTCGCGGAAGGAGGCGTCCTGGGTCCCGAGGCGCTCGCCGTACTTGAAGAAGTCTTCTTTGTAGTACTCGCTGGCGTACACGTGCGACGGGGACGAGTGCGGCATCAGCCCGGTCATCAGGTTGTAGTGCGACGGAGCGGTCCAGCTGGCGTAGCTGTAGCGCTTCTCGAGCTTGCCGAGCTTCTCGATCGTCTTGGTCTTGCCCGCGACGAAGCTGTCGAAGCGACAGCTGTCGAGGGTGATCATCATGTAGTTGTTGAGCTTCTTGCGCTCGGGAACCACCGCGGGGGCCTTCGGCTTGGGCGCAGCCTTCTTCTTGGGCGCAGCCTTCTTCTTGGGCGCAGCCTTCGGCTTGGGCGCGGCCTTCTTCTTGGGCGCAGCCTTCGGCTTGGGCGCGGCCTTCTTCTTGGGCGCGGCCTTCTTCTTGGGCGCAGCCTTCTTCTTGGGCGCAGCCTTCTTCTTGGGCGCAGCCTTCTTCTTGGAAGCAGCCTTCTTCTTGTCAGCCTTCTTCGCGGTGGTTTGCTTCGCCGTCTTCTTACGCTTGGTCGTGCTCATGGTCGCAGGCCGTTCCCGTCGGGGCTGCCGAGCCTACGGGGGCCCAAACCGGCGGTCAAATGGACACAGGAGGGCTCCTGGGGGCTTCGCGGCGCGGCGCTGGCCGCTTCCACGACCGCGCGTGGGCGGGGTTTGAACGGCTACGAACGGCCGTGTACGCTCCGCGCGTGGAGGCTCCGCCCATCCCGTCTGCGTTCCGTGCCGTCCCTCGCACCGGCGTCATCTACGTCACGACCGAGGCCGTCAAGCGCGGCTACGACGGCGCGGATCCGTCGTGGTGCAACCTGGGCCAAGGGCAGCCCGAGACCGGGGACATCGAGGGGGCGCCCCCGCGCATCGAGACGGTCGAGATCGCGGAGTTCGACCGCGATTACGCGCCCGTCGCAGGACTCACCGAGCTCCGCGAGGCAGTGGCGGCGATGTACAACCGTCTGTATCGGCGCGGCTTGCCCTCCCAGTACACCGCGGAGAACGTCGCGATCAGCTCGGGGGGGCGAGCGGCCCTCACGCGGGCGGCCGCGAGCATCGGCACGGTGCATCTGGGCCACTTCCTGCCGGACTACACCGCTTACGAGGAGCTGCTCGAGATCTTCCGGGCCTTCACGTCGATCCCCATCCTGCTGGAGCCCGAGCGTGGCTACGCGTTCAGCCCCAAGGACCTGCGACGGGAGGTCCAGGGGCGCGGCTTGTCCGCCCTGCTGATGTCCAACCCGTGCAACCCGACCGGGAAGCTGGTGGGCGGTGACGATCTGCGCGGCTTCGTGGACATCGCGCGGGAGCTGGACTGTACGCTGCTGCTCGACGAGTTCTACTCGCACTACATCTGGGCCGAGACCCCCGGCGAGCTACCGATCGAGAGCGCAGCCCGCTACGTCGAGGATGTCGACCGCGATCCGGTGGTCATCTTCGACGGCCTGACCAAGAACTGGCGCTACCCCGGGTGGCGCGTCGCGTGGACGGTGGGCCCCAAGTCGGTGATCGACGTGATGGGCAGCGCGGGGTCGTTCCTCGATGGGGGCGGCAGCCGGCCGCTTCAGCGCGCGGCCCTCGCTGCGCTCGAACCCAGCGTCGTCGACCAAGAGACGCGCGCGATTCACAAGACGTTCCGCCGCAAGCGCAACAAGTTCATCGCACGCCTGCAAGATCTCGGCGTGGAGTTCGACCACATGCCCGAGGGGACCTTCTACGCCTGGGGCAACCTCTCGAAGCTACCCGACCCCCTGTCCGACGGCATGGGCTTGTTCCGCGCCGCGCTGGACCAAAAGGTCATCACCGTCCCCGGCGAGTTCTTCGACGTGAACCCGGGGAAGCGACGCCAGAATACGTCGCGCTTTCGGAACTACAGTCGATTCTCGTTCGGGCCGGACTGGGACACGCTGAGCACCGCCTGCGATCGCATCGAGGGGTTGATCGCGAAGGTTCGCTGACGGCGCTCGGTTCCGCGTCGCCTACCGTCGCAGGCCTCCGGCGACCGCGCTGACCACCGCGATGATCAGGAACGCAATGAAGGCGATCTTGGCAATGCCGGCTGCGCTGGCGGCGATGCCACCAAAGCCGAAGACGGCGGCAACGAGGGCGAGGACGAGGAAGATGATGGCTGCACGGAGCATGTCCGAGTGCGTTGCAAGCGGGCGGCCAACTCGCGGAGAGTCGCCGGATCCAGGCCAAAACGCGCTCGTAGGGGGCCACCGAGGGCGCTCCAGACCAAGTTGGGCTCGCCGGACATCGGAGGCGGATCCACGGTGAGCGTGCGGCAACGGACCACCTGAGCGCTGGCGCCGAGGCGCGGTTGACGTCCGATCCTCAAGGTCTAGGGACGCTGTATGTCGAAGTCATCGGTGTTTGCCAGAGGCGACGCCTGGGCGGGGCTCGCCGGATTGTTTTCGATGGGCCTGGCCTTCGCCGTGCGGGTGGCGATCGGCAGGGTCTACAGCGTCTACGAGGCCCGGCAGCTGCTGCAGTCCTTGGTCGAAGGCGGGTTCTTCTTGGTCTCGACCATCACCACCGCGTCGGCGACCGTGCTCGCGCTGATGCTCACGGTGCTCGGGTTCGTGCGGCGTTCGGACGCGAACTTCGGCCCGGCTTGGTTCGGGCAGATCCGCTGGATCAGTATCGTCGCGTCCGTCACCTTCGCGGGTTCGGTCCTCACGCTCCTGCTGATGAGCGTGCCGCTGGCCGAGGCCGATGGGATCCCACGAAGCTGGAACAAGGCCCTGTACCACACGGTCAGCGCCTCGGTCGCAATCCTGTCAGGCCTGACGATCAGCCTGGTGGTCATGCTGCTCACTGCAGTGCTCGGCATCATCGCGCGGGTGTCTCCGGACGCTTCGGTCAGCGAGGACCAAGAGACCTCTGCGCCATCGCCGTCATGACGCTCCGCCTCAGCCGGTCGGGATGAAGAGGGCGTGCGAAGCCCTCGGCGTTCCAGGAGCACGGCGCACCGATGGTTCACGCCTCGTCAACATGGTCCACGACCACGGCGCCCTCCAGCAGCGCGGGCGTTGAAGCCCGAGCAGCGCGACGAGGTGCTCGACCTGCTCTACTCAGAGCGCTTCGTCGACGACGCGCCCACCACGGTTTGTGCCCGCCTCCTCGACGAGGACCAGATGGACGAGTACCCGCAGGTCGGCGAGGTCCTTTTTTCCGGCGGTGGTTGGCTTCGTGGAAGGCACGAAACAGATGCGTCTCAGCACACGCGCTTGCGTATAAGTGAAACTAGCTGGGAAACGCGGCATCGGCAGCGGCGCAGCAGCCCACAGACGGGGTGACTCGGGACGCGGGCTGCCGCCCACCGCAGCCAGACGTGGGGCGGATGCGGACTGAAGCGGGCCCGCGGATGGTCGGATGGGAGGGGGCTGAGGGACGTACGAGGGGTCCGCAGCGTGCCAATGGGCGTACGGATACCGACCCACTCGCGGGGAGCGAGGGTGTGATGGGTGGCCAGAGTTTGGGCCAGAAACAACATCAGCTGTGCGCGAGGTGAGGGTCGCGGTGGCGGTCGAGCGGCATGCAGCGCTTCGGCGATTTCATCGCGGGAGGTCACGGCACGCAGGACCCGCATTGGCCCCTGTCAGCGCTGGCAAACCGAGACGTCGATACGAAAGACCCGGGCGAGCAGGCTCATCCACGAGAGCCGATGCGGGGCGACATCGAGCAGCTGTTTGTCGAGGGCAGGCCCGGTGATGGCTGCCAGCTCGAGCTATCCCTTGGGGGACAAACAACGACAGCTGCTTGTGCTCGGTGTTCGTGGCCTCCGGCATTGGGGATGATGCGAGCGCGCAGAGCGTGCCGCCGGGCAAGAACGCCGTAGTACCGAACGGTGTGGGCACCGGGCGGAGGCACTAGCGCACACAGCCGAGCTAAGAACCGCTCGGGGCTCATCTGAGCGTAGGTGGCTCCGCTTCGGCTGGGCTTGTTGAAGTGGACGCGGACCTGTCCGTCGGTGGTGCGCTGTACGGGACCGAGCGCAAACGGGGGGCGCAGCAGATAGCGGCAGACGCGTTCGAGTCGATTTCGGTCGCGCCCATCGACACAGGATGGTTCGCCGCGGGTGAGGCCGCGCAGGAATTCGAGGCCCTCAACGCCCAAGTGTACGAGGAGCTGTTCGCGATGCCGAAGTCGGATCCGTGGCTGGGGCTGGTGGACGAGATGACCTACGACGGGCTGTTCGAGGGCGCCAACGCCGCTCGAGGGTAGTTCGAGTCGACGCTCACCGCTCTGGTTCGTTCGGTCGTCGGGCGATACGACCTCGTTCAGGCCGTCGTCACCCGCTGCGCGTGGGTGCCCAGGGTCGGCGTGTTTAGCGGCCCGACCCCGTACGAGCGAGGCTGCGGAATCGACGGGTCCGCGTTGGTCCGCCAAGCCTGGACGACACGGTGGCTCCGCTGGTGCGCCGAACGGCCGAGGATCGGCCGGTCCCTGGTCAGGCAGCTCGGAGGGGAGGACGCGGGGTCAGCCAGACACTCTCGATTCCCGTCTGCAACCGGAGAACGTCGAGGTGCGGCGACAGCTGCCTCGGCACGCGCTCTGCAATGAACGCGGCCAGCGGCCGGCTACGTCGTTGCGTCCTCGAAGCGTTCGATCTCCTCGACGGCGGCTCGAGCGTTGCGGAGACTGGTTCCACCCAGTGCGTCGTCGAGACGCCGTGCCAGCGCTTCGCGGCCGGGTCGTCGCGCCCAGCGGTAGAACCACACCAGGTGCCGACCAATCCGCCCGCGCCGGTCGCCGTGCCGAGGCCCAGCCATGCGCCCAGCCAAGCAAGACCTTCCTCCTCCCCCGCGAGGCCTGCGAGCACGACGACCGGAAGCATCCACATGAACCACCAAGGGAGGCCCGCGATCATTCCGGCGTGCACGTACGCGCGGCGCAAGCGAGCTGCCCGTAGATCTTGATGACCGGTGCGTCGTAGTCGACGCGCCGAATCTTGCCCAGCACCACACCGCTGGCAATGACCACAGCGACGCCGTAGGCGTGCAAGACCACCCCCGCGAAAACGAGGGCCGGAGGCCAGCGCTCGATCGGAGCCGTCCACAGCGCGACGGCGAGCGCGATGAAGAGCAGCCCGAACAGCAGCTGCGCGGTCTGGCCCCACATCATCGGCCGGAGCCCTCGACGAGCTTGCTTCGTCTTGCGCTCCCGGTAGGCGTCGAGCGCGAGCGCATTGTTTTGCCGGAGCCCGTCGTCGAGCGCTTTCCAAGCCAGTTTGAGGTCGTCGAGGTCCATCGTCGTCTCCATCAGGTGGGTTCGATCACGTCGAGGTCGTTGCGAATCCGTCGCTTGAGGCGGCTGATCTTGGTCGTGACGTTGCTGCCCGAGATCCCCAGTATCTCCGCGATCTCGCGGGTGCTTCGCTCCTCGAGCTAGAGCAGCACGAGTGCGCGGTCGAGCGGGGACAACGTCTGTATGACCGCCTGCAGCAGGCGGATCTGCTCTCGTGCTTCCTGCGAACGTGCGTTGATGTCGGGGACGACGTGCCGCGTTTCGTCGAAGGGCGTGGCGTCGCGCGAGGACGTGGCAAGACGTCGTCGCAGCTGCGATATCGCCACGTTGAGCGCGATGCGGTATATCCAGGTCGTTACGCTGCGCGCCGGGTCGTATCGAGGCCAGGCTCGCAACAGCTGCAGTGCAATCCTGGACGAGGTCTGCGCGCTCGTCGAGCGTCCAGGCGTACGCGTTCGCAACGCGAAAGATGATGCCTCGGTGCTGCTCGAGCACGGCGGTGAATTCGAGAAGTCCTACATCCGCTACCGATGCGCGACGCCGACCCCACCCCCGCAAACGACGCCCGTCTGACTCAGTCCGGCTCAACCGAGCTGGGAGGGCCGGTCTGCGCCAAGAGGCTGAGCGCGTCGGCATCGAAGTCCTGCAGGCGGCCTTCGAGGAAGAGGCGGTCGTTGTGATGCTGCCCCCTTCTCGCCCGCCGTGGATGAAGCTCCTCGCCCGCGTCTTTCGCGTCGACATCTCGCTCTGCTCCCGCTGCTGCGGACCCATGCGCGTCACCCGGCTGTCACCAGACCCGAGGAGATAGCCGCCGAACTCCGCGGCGCTCGGCCGCCGCCGCGTGCCTCTCCTCTCGGACAACTCCTGCTGTTCTCGGCTCCGCCCGCAGCCCACTGAGTCTCGCTCTAACAGCGCGTCGCTTTCACACCGCGCTCGTCTCGGCGTGCCTGGGAACTGCACTCGGTGCGGCCGCCGTCCCCTGTCGCAGCCCGTTTTCCCCGCAAATGCCTCGGCTCTCACCCGCCGGGCTTCGCTCGACACCCGCCTGCAGCTCTGCGGCTCTCCTGTCGCCCGCCGTACTCCTCAATCCCGGCTTTTTCCCACTTCATTTCACCTAACCGCCGCGCCACCCTCTCAGCCTCGGTGTTTCGCTTCATCTCAAGAGACTGGCCCTGCTACCAAGACTCCGCCGCGGACCAGGACAGGTATCGAAGCGTACCGCCTGAGGACTTCGTGCTGCAGACCCACGCACCGGTCAACGTTGTCCCGGGCTTGCTCTCGCCGCTGCTCGAACTCGCATTCCCGCAGCTGTTGTCTGCTCCGGTGGTATTCGTGGTGGCCGTGCAGCTCGGCGGCCAGGTTTTCAACGGGTTGATCGAACGCTAGATCCGGATAGTGGCGAAGAGGAGAATCTCCGAACGCCGGTCGCAGAAGTCGAGAACTCGAGAGCGGGGTGACTCGAAGCCGCGCCGGCCACGGCGCCGCTTCTCGCGGGACCGAGCGCGACGACCTGTCCGAGCGGGGCTTGCCGGCCTGTGAAGATGCCCAGAGCGTCGCCCTCGACTCTTTCGTCGCGACCCCGCTGCCCAAGGACGGCGACCATCTCGCCTACGGAGCCACCGGGTCCGATTGGCTCCCCTTGTGGCCGCTCCACGCCGTGATCTACGGCGGCCGCAACAACGAAGGCCTCATGGACTCCAGCGGCTCATCGCCCTAGCCTCATGTCGGCGACGCGTCCGAAGGCCAGAGCATCTATTGGACCCCGGCGGGCTGGGAGATCGGAACACCGAGCCCCGCGACGTGCCCTTGGACGAGGCCCGAAGGGCGTATCAATTTCGTATCAAGACTACAACCAGGGGAAGACGGCACGCGAACCGACTGAAAAGATGCCGCCGTGTTCCGAAGAGCCGGGAAGCGCATTCTGCGGGCATCACCCCCGGCCGTGCATGCGGCCGTGCGGATATGGAGCGTCGGCTTCATCGCGGCGTTGGGTCAGTTCATCGTCGACACGCCTGGGGGCTCGTTCGGCGGTGGGGAGCAGGGCACGCTCGTCGGTTGGGTCTACGCCTCCATCATGGCCGTGCTCGCTGGCGGTTGCGGTGTGGCCGCTTTGCTGGGGTGGAGGCACTGGCGCGGGTGGTTCGCGGGTGGAACGCTCGTAGGTGCGGTCTTCTTTCTGCCCGCGCTGGCTACGGATACCGCTGTCGCGGCTTCGCTCTTGGGATGGTTCGTCGTCTCCGTCTCGCGCGCCGTCTTTGCAGACAATCGCGTACGCGCCTACCGCCGCCTTGCCGTAGCCGGGCATCCGCTCAGTCGCGCCGTCGTCCACCTGCTGTCGTTGTCGCTGTTTTCATCCCTCATGGTCGTCGGCTTCGAGCTGACCGACTCCCCGGTGGCCATCTACCTGTGTATCGGGCTGGCCGTGCTGTCCACGACGGGTGCCGGTCTCACCTTGTTGGGCGACCGGAGCGCACGCTTTCGCGGCTGGACCCTCGCTGGCACGGTGGCGGTGGTCGCCGTGTCTCTCTCAGGAGGCCTCGTCGGGATGGTCGGAGCGCTGGGCGCCATCCAGGCAGCCCTACTCGCGGGCACACTCTCAGGTGGTCCGGTCGCCGCAGAGTTGGCCGGGCAGTTCGTTGAACGCCCGGGCCTCCTTGTCATCATGACCTTCGTGGGCATCGCGCTTCTTGGTGCCGTCGCGCTCTCCTTTCCTGCAGCAGCCGAAGGCGAGGCGGTCTCGCCGCTCGACGCGCTCTTCACAGCGGTGAGCGCGACGTGCGTTACGGGTCTCATCGTCGTTGACACGCCGAGCGCGTTCTCGCCGTTGGGCGAGGTGATCGTCCTCGCGCTGTTTCAGGTCGGTGGCCTGGGAATCATGGTGCTCTCGACATTCGGGACAGTCATCCTGGGGGGCCGACTGAGTTTGCGCGGCGAGCGAGCGCTGGAGGAGGTGCTCGACATCACCTCGCCCGCGCACGCGTATCGCTTGGTTCGCTTCATCGTCCTGGCCACGCTCGCAACCGAACTCCTCGGGGCGTCCATCCTGACATGGCGGTACGTTGCGCACGGATTCGACGTGTCCGAGGCCGCGTGGCGAGGGCTATTCCAGGCAGTCTCGGCATTCTGCAATGCGGGATTCTCACTTCAGACGGACTCGATCGTGATGTTCGGCTCGGACCCGATCGCCTTGGCGACGCATGGTGGACTATTGGTCTTCGGAGGCCTCGGCTTCGCGGTCGTGTCGTGGATCTGGTCCCGAGTCGTGTTGCGCTCCAACGCCCGCATGCCTGTGCAAGTTCGGGTTGTCCTGATCGTCTCTTTGGTCCTGGCGGCGGCTGGAAGTCTGGTCTATGGGTTGCTCGAATGGAACGCGACATTGGCCAAGCTGCCCGTTCAGGACAAGATCCTCAACGCGGTGTTCCAGAGTGTGAGTACTCGGACCGCTGGATTCAACTCGGTCGACTATACACAGCTTCGGCTCCCCACGATGCTGGTGATGATGGCGCTCATGTTCATTGGAGCTGCTCCTGGCGGAACCGGTGGAGGGATCAAGGTCACGACCTTCGCCGTCTTGTTTGCGGCAGTTCCGAGGATTCTAGGTGGGCAGCATGGCGCGACGCTCTATGGACGTTCGGTGCCGCTGGAGACGATTCAACGGGCCGCGGCTATCGCCATCGTCGCAAGCTCCACCGCCTTCGTCGCGTTGTTCGTGCTCCTCCTGAGCGAGAGTGCGGCATTCGTCTCGTTGGCCTTCGAGGTCCTCAGCGCCCTCGGTACTGTTGGCTTGTCAGTGGGAGCAACTTCCGGCCTGACCTCCACCGGAAAATGGGTCATCCTAGCGACAATGCTCATCGGCCGGGTCGGTCCGCTAACCCTTGCGTTGGCCCTCGGGCAGCGTACTCGAGCTCGTGTACAGTATCCGGAGACGCGGCTCATGGTTGGGTAGAACGCGCAGTGAAGAATAGATGGTCGTGAACGAGGAAAGTACATATGAGCGGTGATTTTGCAGTCGTGGGTTTGGGGCAGTTTGGTCGTGCGGTCGCACTTCGGCTCGTCGAGCAGGGGAAGGCGGTCCTGGCGATCGACCTCGACCCCGACCGAGCGAAGGCGGTCGAAGCCATTGTCGATGCCGTAGTCGTTGCGGATGCGACCGACGAACGGGCGCTGGCCGAACTGGGCTTGGAGCGGATGTCGTGTGTCGTGGTTGCGATGGGGGTGAAGGCAAAGGATACCTCCATCATGGTGACTGCGCTTCTGCGGCAGCGCGGTGTCCGTCGAGTTGTCACTCGTGCGACGAGTGAACTGCATGCCCGAGTCCTGCTCGCGGTCGGTGCGGACGAAGTCATCAATCCTGAACAGGAAATGGGGGGCCGCCTGGCGCACCATCTGGCCAACCCCCACGTTCTTGACCAGTTTGCCCTCGGGCACGGCCTCGTCGTCGCCGAGGTCGAGGCTCCAGAGGCCTTCGTTGGAACCTCGCTTCGGGCGCTCAAGGTACGCAAGCGCTGGAAGACCTCGGTCATGCTCATCCGGCGGGGTGGCGAGGTGCTCGCGTCGGTCGACCCCGACGCGCCGATCCAGTCGGATGACGTCATGGTCGTGCTCGGTGAGCAGGACGCGGTTCGCAAGTTCGCCGCATTCAGCTGAAGAGACGAGCGTCATGAGTCTTCGCCTTCGCTTCCGCTTGCTGCTCTCGGCCCTGATCGGAGCCTTGCTCCTGGTTTCCCTTGCCACAGCGCTCCAGTTTCGGGAGCTAGCTGGGGTAACGAAGAGCGTCACACTTCCGTCTTCTGAACTCATGTCCACGGCGGCGGAGATGCTTCAGCTGCTCGGTGAGAACCCCCGAGACCGGGAGTTCGAGCTTTCCTTCGGGACCTTGGTCGAGAACGCGGGCGAGATCGAACTCGATGAGGAGGCTGCACAAGGCGTTCGTCGTGTTGCTGATGCATTCGCAGGCCGGACCCTGGATGAGTCCAACGGTGAGGTGGCTCTGCGAGACGCCGTCGTTGCGCTCGCGGTGAACGCCGCCGAGCGCTTGAGTCGCGGGGGGGAAGCGGTTCGGGGCGAGGCATCGACGGCCGCGATTGGCTTGGGCCTGCTGACAGCCATCACCTTCGTGCTGGGTGCTTGGGCGATGCGAGCCACGCGTGCCGCCGTCTTCGAGCGGTTCGACGCGATCGACAGGGCCGTTTCGGGGGTCAAGCAAGGTCAGCGGCTTCGGCGGCTGCCCGCGACGGGGGCGGACGAACTCAGTCGGCTCGGGCAAGCGGTCAACGAGGTCTTGGACCTGCGCGACCGAGTAACAGCCGCAGTAGAGGGACGGAACCGAGAACTGAGGGCCCTGCTCGTTGCCCTGCTGCATCGCTGGCCACGCCCCGCGGCGATCACGGGCATCGACGGTGAAGTCATGGTCTCGACCCTCGACGAACGGCAGGAGTTGGTGCTCCGCTCGCTCACGGCTCAGCTTCGGTCCGCCGCAACGACCTTGCTCTCACGAAACTTCACGACCGCGGCGGAGCTGGAGACCACGATTCTCATCGAAGGTGAGGAGGTCGTGATCCAAGCCCTGGCCACCGGCCCAAAGCGGGTCGTTGGGTGGTTCTCGACGTTCTCCGCCGCAGCTCCCCGGCATTCGCCTCACGAGTCCCAATTGTCGGCTCCCGAGAACCGATAGCCCACCCCGATCTCCGTCAAGATGAAACGGGGACGCGCGGGGTCCGGTTCGAGCTTCCGGCGTAACTGCGCCATGTGAACACGAACGTGGTGTGGAAGAGCAGTGGCCGCCTCACCCCACACCTCGTCGAGGATCTGCTTATGTGTCAGCACCCGGCCTGGGCGGCGAGCGAGGCATACGAGCAGCTTGTACTCGGTGGGGGTGAGGTGGACCTCCTGGCCCGCATGCTCGACGCGTCGATACTCGAAGTCGACGCGAAGAGCGCCGCAGACGATGAACGAGGGGAGCTGGAGGTCGGCGGTGCGGGGGCTCCGACGAACCGCTGCGCGTATTCGGGCAAGGAGTTCTTTTGCGCTGAAGGGCTTGGTGAGATAATCGTCCGCTCCGGCATCGAGCGCGCTGACCTTGTCGCGCTCTTGCTGGCGGGCCGAGATGACGATGATCGGCATCTCGGCCTGCTCCCGAAGCGCGCGCGTCAAGTCGATTCCATCGCCGTCGGGCAAACCGAGGTCGAGGAGCACGACGTCCGGTGTTGTTCGGGCCGAGACCTTGAGTGCTTCTGCACAAGACGTTGCTTCGCTGACAGCGAAGCCATGCGCCTTGCCGAGGGTGACGAGGAACCGCCTCGTCGCACGATCGTCCTCCACGACGAGCAACCGAAGCTCCAGGTCGTCAGGCTGCATCGCCCTCATCCAGATGCGAGCTGTCCCACGGGAGGTCGACCACGACGCGCAGGCCCCGGCCTGTATCGGGGGCGGTTGCGCGGACCGAGCCGCCTTGTGCCTCTACGATTGCACGACAGATCGCGAGCCCTAGCCCAGAGCCGGCTGGCTCGGTGTGTTCGCATCGGTAGAACTTTTGGAAGATGCGTTCTCGTTCGTCAGGGGGAACGCCGGGGCCGTTGTCCTCCACGATGAATCGATATTGTGTACCCACGCGGTGAGCACGAATATCAATGGTGCTGCCAGGCGGTGTGTAGGCCAGGGCGTTCTCCACCAAGTTGACCATCACGACCTCCATTCGGACAGGATCAAGAGGCACCAGAGCGGGGTCTTCTGCAATGGCCACGCGAATCCGATGGCGCTGCGCGCGGTTGGCGACTCGCGCGAGCACGGCTCCAACGAGCTCTTCGGGGACCTCGAGGGACTTCTCGACCTGAAGCGCACCTCCTTCGATGCGAGTCATCTCGAGTAGGTTCTCGAGCCAGCGGCCGAGTGATGTCGCCTCTTCGTGAATCGCTAGCGCGAGGGCGTTGCGATCCGCATCACCGAGGCCTGGGCTTGCGACCAGCGTGCTAGCGGCCCCGATGATCGACCCGAGCGGGGTTCGAAGGTCGTGGCTCACGGAGCTGAGGAGGGAGCTACGCAGTCGTTCGCGCTCGACCTCGACCCGGACGCACCGCCGCTCGGCCGCCGACCGAGCGCGCGCTTGGGCGACACTCAGCTGTCGTGCGAACGCCTCGAGGGTTTCACGAACAGAGGGGTCGAAGGACGAGCCGTTCGTCGTTCGCACTTGCAGGAGACCGAACTGCTCCGTTACGTCTTCGAGCCGAAACTGGGCGACGCTGGTGTCTGCTTGCTGTGTGAACTGCGCTGATTCCCCTGTGCCGATGATCCTCGCACAGAGGCCGAGGGAGCACTCGACCCGCTCTCGCGTGATTCGAGCGAGGTCTGCATCGTCGTCGGCTAGCGCAAGGTCCCGCGAGAAGTCGTACAGGAACTGAAGACGCCGGGCTCGCTCTCTCGCTCGCTCTGCCTCGCTTCGGATGCGAGCGGTCGTGCTCGCCAATACGACTGCAGTCGCAGCCATGACCGCGAAGCTGATGAGGTAGCGACTCTCATCGACTGCAAGCGTGAATCGTGGCTCGACGAACAGAATGTCGAACGCCGCAACGCTGAGCGCCGCACTCCACAGTGCAGGTCCCAGGGGGAAGAGGCGCGCCACGACGAGCACGCCAACGAGATAGACCATCACGAGATCGGACTCGGACACTGCGCTTTCCACGGCCCAGTCGACCGCTGTGCACGCCGCGACGACTGCGGTCGCCAACAGATAGCCGACCCACCGGAGTCTTGATGAAGAATTGATACGAAAAGGGCCGGAGTTGGGCGGCAAGGATGTTCCGCGGACGGTATCGTCCGAGCCTGATGCCGACGAGCCCATGCTGCGATGCGGAACGGAGCTCCGAGTGACGGGCGACGTCGACTGGGATCTACCGCGGATCTTGACCGTATCCATCATCGCGTGGGCCACCCTGCGCTGGCTGTACCTGCTCCTCACCCGGCCAGACTACGTGCTCGACGGGTGTGAAGACGACGCCCCTGGGTTCTTCCCCGAACTCCGGGGCCCTCGCAGTCGCCGGGCTGGGCCCGACCGCAGCCGTCGTGATGGGCAGCCCGGTCGTCGCTGGCGGTGATGAAGCAAGTCCTCCGTCCCCGGACGCCTGGGCCTGGGCCTGGGCCTGGTTCTCGTGCATGTTGCTCGACCCTCGGACCCGTCGAAAGCCAATCGCAAACACAGCGATCGTCGTGGCGACCGCCGAGAACACCAACGATGGAAGGTTCTCGGTCCCCGCGACGCCTGCGGCGGCGGGGAGCGTCGCGAGCACCCCGGCCGCCATGCCCCGCGGCAACGCGATCGCAATCAGGTCCCGTTCACTGCTGCTGAAAGCGGGAGGCCGGGCGACCACTCGCGCTGCAGGAATCCGGGCGGCGTAGAGGACCAAGCCGACGACGCTCCCCAGCCCGAGCAGACTCCACGGGGGCGCGAGCATCAAGCCGATGTAGGTGAAGAAGAACGATTTGATGATGAACGCGATCTGCGTGTGCGCTGCGACGACCGTGTCGTCGAGACGGAGCGGCGTGTCCCCGAGCGAGAAGCCGACCTTGGTCATCAGCGACTCAGCGTTTCCAACCACCACGGAGAACGTGAGGATGGCCATCGCCGAGTTTCCGCCTAGACCTTCGACGCCGACGGACAGGAAGAACAGGGCCGCGAGCGTGATCGGGTAGGCGTGCTGGCTGCCACTGAGCGCGCGTAGGACAGGCATCCACGCCCAGCCAGCGACCAAACCGCTGATGATCGCCAGCCCGAAGTTCTCCGTAAGCGTGATCGCTGCGTCCGTGCCGCTCGCCTGACCAGAGGCGATCAGCTTCATGAAGACGACGGCGACGACAACGCACAGAGCGTCGGTGAGGGACGACTCGAGCCCGACCAGACTTGAGACTCTCGGTTCGACCTTCGCGAGGGCCATCGAGGGCATGATGACCAGCGAGCTCGAGCCACCGAGGATGGCACCGACCATCAGACTGTGGAGCAGGCTCCACGAGTCGGGCAGCAGGCCGATGAGCGCTGCGGCCTCCAGCAGGACTGCAACACCAGCGACCGCGAGGACGAAGGACAGCAGCGCCATCGCGGAGGCTCTGGGCGCCGCTCGGATCAAGTCCTCGATGACGATCTGACGGCCGCCGTCGAAGAGGATGACGATGAGCGTCACAGCCGAGAACAGAGGGAGGACGGGATCGAGGACGCTGGGATCGAGTAGGCCGGTGAGACGAAGCGAGACTCCCGCCAGAATCAGCCAGACGACGTCGGGGATTTGCGTCCTTGCGAACACGACCTCACCTCCGACACCGAGCACGAGCAGCGGGCCAATCATGAGTAGGTGGCCGCCGGTCTCGTTGAGCTCGCACCCGATGAACGGGGTGATGAGCATGAAGGCCGGGATCAGCGGTGCGAGGAGGCGCCGACCGGCATTTTCGTCGTGAACCGTCACTGCCGTCACCGCGCGGAACAGTAGCAAGATCTCGCGCGGTTGGTCTTCGGTGGTGGTGCGTCTGTCGCCGCTGGTTTGGGCCGTCTCCACGGCCTGGGCCTTCTGCTTCGGCGTGAACCGCCTTCGTTTCGTTCCCATCTGTGTGTCCTCCTAGCAAGTTGGTCTGCTTCAGAGGTGTTCATTCACGAACTTGGGGGAAGGTTCGACGTCTCAGCGGTCCACGGGGCACGAGCGGGGGCCGTTGCTCAGCCAGGGCGTGGCCACTGCTGAAACGTTTACCCGAACCCGAACCGCTGTTCGAACTCCATGGAGCCGATGATGCCCGCGCCGAACATGACGTAGCCGATCGGGATGGTCTCTGTGCCCCCGAAAATCAGGAGGGCGCACATTGCCAAGCAACCCAGCGTGAAGATGGCCGCAGAGACAGACGCGACGAAGCTTCTTCGTCGCCGCGAGGGAACGTACGAGATCATGACCGGGAGGGGGAGCAACCTCCGTGCCAGGAAAAAGCCGCTGCCTTTCTGCCGCGAGCCCTTGCAACATGCACGGACCTCGGTCAGCGTGACCTTGCAGGATGCACGGTCGGTGGCCGTGTCACGACTCCATGCAGACCCGCGTGCTGATCGTCGATGACGAGGCGAACATCCGTTCCACCCTCGCGCTGTGCCTCGAAGCGGCCGGGTGCAGCGTGCACCCGGCTGCAGGTGCCCGCGAGGCCCGAGCCGCGCTCGAGCACGCTACCTTTGACCTGGTATTCCTCGACGTGCGGCTCGGTCAGGCCAACGGTCTGGACTTGCTCGCCGAGTTGCAACGCCGCTGGCCGCGGATCGACGTCGCGATGATTACGGCCTACGCCGACGTCGAGACGGCCGTCACCGCGATGAAGGACGGCGCCTTCGACTTTCTGTCGAAGCCGTTCTCTCCCGCGCAGGTTCGCTCGATCCTTGAGCGACATCGCGAGCGGGTCGCGCTAATGCGACGCGTCGAAGATCTCGAGGGGCAACTCTCCGAGACCACGCCCGCGCTGATGCTAGAAACCTCGAGCCCTTCGATGCAGCGGGCGATAGAACTCATCCGGCGCGCCGCCAAGGCCGACACAGCGGTTCTGCTGCGCGGTGAGAGCGGCACCGGGAAGACCGCGCTCGCGCGCCTACTCCATGATGAGAGCGCTCGCGCGCAGCGGAGGTTCGTGACCGTGAACTGCCCGACCCTTGGCGACGAGCTGCTGACCAGCGAGCTGTTCGGCCACCTTCGAGGTGCCTTCACTGGAGCTGTTCGGGATCAGGCGGGAAAGGTCGAGCACGCCGACGGCGGTACGCTGTTCCTCGACGAGATCGGAGAGGTTCCGGCCAGCGTTCAGGCCAAGCTCCTCAGGTTCGTCCAAGATCGCGAGTTCGAGCCGGTCGGCGACACCCGGACGCGTCGCGCCGACGTCCGCATTGTCGCTGCGACCAACCGCAATCTGGAAGCAGACGTCGAGGCCGGCCGATTTCGGCTGGATCTGCTCTACCGTCTCAACGTCATCGAAGTTGTGGTTCCTGCGCTCCGCGAGCGAAGGGAGGATCTCTCGACCATGGCGCGGCACTTCGTTGCCTTCGCGGCCCGCACGATGAATCGACCCTTGCTCCCGCTCGCTGACGCCGCGCTCGAGCTCCTGACGTCGTATTCGTGGCCGGGCAACGTACGCGAACTCAAGAACGAGATGGAACGCGCCGTCGTCCTCGCGCAGGGACAGGTGCTCGACGTCGAGGATCTGTCGGAGAGAATTCGTGGGGCGCAGAGTCCGGTGCCCGCGGTGGGCGGTCCCTTCACCCTGGGAGAACTCGAGCGCGAGCACACGCTGGCGGTCCTGGCTCGTAGCCCGACCCGTGAAGACGCAGCGCGCATTCTCGGCATCGACCCCTCGACTCTGTGGCGCCGAATGAAGCGCTACGAAAGTGAGCCCGAAGCCTGAGTCGTCCGCTGCGCGCGCGGTAGACGAAACCAGAAGCGGGCACCGCCCAGTGGCGAGTCACCGATGCCGACCGCGCCTCCGTGCGCGTGAATTACGTCGTGCACGATGCTCAATCCCAGGCCCGAACCCGGCGATTCCCGCCCGGCGGCGCGAACGAACTTGCCGAACACTCGGGTCCGCTCTTCCTCCGGAACGCCGGGGCCGGAGTCGTCCACCTCCACGAGCACGTCGTCGCCGCGCTGCTCGAAGCGTACACGCACCTCGTGCCCGTCCCCGGCGTGGATGAGTGCGTTCTCGAGCAGGTTGTCGAGCACGAGCGAGAGGCGTTCAGCGTCGCAGCTCACTTTCAGTAGCCTATCGCCAGGCTCGAGTCGCAGCGTTATCCCGAGCCGACGAGCATGGCCTTCGTGCCGACCCACCGCTGCAGCGAGCAGCTCGGCGACGTTGCGAGGCCCGAGATCAAGACGCGTGACTCCGGACTCCAGCTTCGCCAACTCGAGCAACTCGTCGACGACCGACTGGAGACGCCCGCAGTCCGCCCGGGCCGCCATCAGGAGGTCTGTTTGTTTGTCGGATAGGGTTCCCGCGGCACCTTCGAGGCATAGGTGCACCGCCATGTGCAGCGAGGTCAGCGGGGTACGAAGCTCGTGCGCGGCGGCGGCGACGAGGTCACTGCGAAACCCTTCGAGTCGATGAGATCGCGTCACGTCGCGCAGGACGATTGTGACGCCTGACAGGCCGCCCTGGCCCTCGCGACTGGGTACCCCGACCACCAGGACGAAGCGGGGCATCGTGCCCGGGACCTGGAGCGCAGCCGACAGGGAGGTCGGCTCGTGCATTTCGCCTGTCTGACGGACCTCGTCGAAGACCCGGCGCACTTCGGCATGCAGGGGCTCGCTCGCGGTACCCAGGCTCAGGCCATCCGCGCCCAGCAGCGCTTCGGCGAGTCCGTTGTGGGTACGCACCGAGCCATCGAGTTCGTAGACGACGACCGCATCCGCGAGGCCGTTCATCACGGAAGTCAGGCGTTCGTTGGCGGCGACGAGTTCGCCTAGCGAGCTTCGGCGATAGCCCGCGATGTGTTCGGCCATCGTGTTGAACGACGTCGCCAGCGAACTCACCTCGTCGGCGCCGCGCACCCGGATCCGCGCGTCGAAGTCTCCGTTGCTCATGCGCTCGACAGCTCGGGCGAGCGTCCGAAGAGGGAGGAGGCTCTGCCGCAGCAGCAGGCCACTGGCCGCGATAGCAAGTAGCGACGCAGCCAGGGTCGCTGTGACGAGCACCAGCGCGAGGGTCCGAGATTCTCTCTCGGCGCGGCTGCTCTTCTCGCGCATCGCGGTGCGATTGAGGACCAATATCTCGCCCACTCGGGAGCGTAGAGCTTCTGATCGCGCGCGATGGGCTTCGTAGTCGGACGCCGGCAGGCCAGCGCGGATGGCGTCTGCGTACGCCCGCCACGCACGTGCGAGAGCTTGGGTCGCCTCGGCCTCGCCCTCCTCGGTGATGTTGCCCTGCTGCAGGGAAAGTTCCCGCTCGAAGTCCCGCAAGGCGTCGCGCGCATCCAAACCATCCACAGCCTCGCCCTCCACGATGGCCGAGGCCAGTGACTGATCGACGCCGTTGAGGGTTTCGATCATTCGGTGTGCTGCATCGAAGCTGCGAAAGTTCTCGGCGAGAATCCGGTCGGGTGCGACACCGAACCGGATACCCGCGTAGAGAGCTGCGCCCGCCGCGAGGGCGAGCGCGAGGAACAGCGGCAGCTGCGAGAGTACGAGTGTGCGGCGCAGCGTCACGAAGTTGTCTCTTTGGAGGTCAACAGGTGCAGATCATACCCGTCGGCCCGAGCGAGCAATCGCTGCGCCACGGTCACGCCGAGCAGTTGCTTCAGCCACCGCTGTCGCGTGACGCCGACGATGATGTCGGCAACGCCGTTCGCATCGGCGAACTCGATGATCGCGTCGACGGGGTCGCGCGCTTCCAAATGATGCACTTCGGCCCCGAGCCGGTGGGCAAATTCTTGGGTTCTGTACAAGCGGCGCTGACGGTCGGCGGCTATTCGATTGGGCGCCTCGGCCGGTGTCTCGACGTACACAGCATACCAATGGGCGTTGAGGCGGCCGGCCATGCGGGACGCGCGGCGGACGAGACTGTGCGAGGACGCCGACGAGAGGCAAAGCATGATGCGTTCGTGCGACCGTCCCCTCGAGCCCGAGGCGGCCTCGGTGCCGTCGCGAGCGCGGCCGACCACCTCGGCGACCTCACGCAGCGCCAGCTCACGCAGCGCCTCGAGGTTGGAGATCTTGAAGAAATGCTCACGCGCCCAGTCGACACGCGAGGATGGATAGACGTTGCCGGCCTCGAGTCGGTCGATGAGGTCCTCGGGCGGAAGGTCGATGTTGACGACTTGATCAGCTCGGCGCAAGAGTAGGTCGGGAACCGTCTCATGAACTTTGATGCCCGTCGCCTGCTCGACGAGGTCGCCTAGGCTCTCGAGATGTTGGACGTTGAAGGCGCAGTAGACGTGAATCCCGGAACGCAGCAGCGCCGTGATGTCTTCGTGACGCTTGGCGTGACGGCTGCCCGGCGCGTTGGTGTGTGCCGCCTCGTCGATGAGGACCACTTCGGGCTCTCGCTTCAGCACCGCGTCGAGGTCGAGCTCGCCGAGCTGGACGCCGCGATACTCGATCTGTCGCAGCGGAACGGCCTCTAGTCCGTCGAGCAGCGCCGCGGTGTCCGGTCGGCCGTGCGTTTCGACGACGCCGATCACGACGTCGACTCCGCGGCGAACGAGGTCATGAGCCTCTTGCAGCATGCGGTAGGTCTTGCCGACTCCCGCCGCGGGGCCGAGGAAGACCTTGAGTCGGCCCTGCCGGGAGCGGCGGACCAGTTCGAGGAAGTCGTCTGAGCGAGAGGGGCGCACGGGTGTCCGCGGATCATCCTGCCCGATTTGGCGCAGCGCCGATCTCTCGGTCGAGCGCGAGGTTGGCGAGGAGTACGTTGACCAGAGCCGGTCGGAGGGAAGACGCTTCCGACGCCTCGTCGCGCAGTACCGCTTCGACCCGGTCTCGGCTCACTCCGCGGGCGCGTGCGATGCGCTCGGCTTGGTAGAGGGCGCCACGGAGCGTGACGTGGGGGTCGAGACCCGAGCCGGACGCGGCGACCAACTCGGCGGGAACTGGCGCCTCGCCGTCCAGGCTGGTCAGGGTCCCGATTGCCCGCTCGGTCAGCAGAGGGTTGGAGGGCGCGAGGTTGCTACCGCCAGCTGCCGCGCCGTCGAAGTCGACGGCGGACGGTCGCGGCCAGAGGTAGTGCGGCTGCGTGAAGGCTTGGGCGACCAAGGTACTGCCGACGACTGTCCCGTCGGCGGCGTAGACCAGGCTGCCGTCGGCGGCGGCCGGGGCCGCGACGCGCCCGAAGGCCCACAGGGTGCAGGGGTAGAGCCCCGCGCAGAGCACCCAGGTACCCAGCGCCAGGCGAGCAGACGTGATGAGGTGTTGCAACATAGGTTCGATTCTCCGTAGAAAGTTCTTGGTCACGCTCCGCCGACGCCCACGGCGGTGAGCAGCATGTCGATGCCCTTGATCCCGACGAATGGCACGAGAATGCCGCCCACTCCGTACACGAGGAGGTTGCGGCGCAGCAGGACGTCGGACGGGGCCGGCCGATACTCGACCCCTCGCAGCGCGATCGGGATCAGGATCGGTATGATGATCGCGTTGAAGATCACCGCCGAAAGGATCGCGGAATGGGGAGAGCCGAGCTGCATCAGGTTCAGCGCGGCCAGCTGCGGCAGGGTCGCGACGAACAAAGCCGGGACGATCGCGAAGTACTTCGCGACATCGTTGGCGATCGAGAATGTGGTGAGCGCGCCTCGAGTCATCAGCAGCTGCTTGCCGATTTCGACCACCTCGATGAGCTTGGTGGGGTCGCTGTCGAGGTCGACCATGTTGCCGGCCTCCTTCGCCGCCGATGTGCCCGAGTTCATCGCAACCCCGATGTCGGCCTGGGCAAGGGCGGGCGCGTCGTTGGTGCCGTCGCCCATCATCGCGACAAGCCGCCCTCCGTCCTGCTCGGCACGGATGTAGGCGAGTTTGTCCTCCGGCGTGGCTTCGGCGATGAAGTCGTCGACCCCGGCCTGCTCCGCGATCGCTTTGGCTGTCCACGGGTTGTCGCCGGTGACCATCACCACGCGAAGGCCCATCGCGCGCAGCCTCGCGAACCGGTGCCTGATGCCGGGCTTGAGCACGTCGGTCAGCGCGATCACGCCAAGCGTACGCCGACCTTCGGCGACGACCAGTGGGGTCCCGCCCCCGGTCGCGATTGATTTGGCGCGTTCCCTCACCTCGGCGGGGAGCGTCCCGCCATGCTCGGACAGCCAGCGCTCCATCGCATCGATGGCGCCCTTCCGCAGGCGTGCGCCGTCCGGAAGATCGACGCCGGACAGCCGTGTTTGCGCGGTGAAGCCCACCGCCGTCGCGTTCGCGGGTAGATCCTCGACCGATGCGGCGTGCTGCTCGGCGCACAGCTCCACGACCGAGCGACCCTCGGGCGTCGAGTCTGTGCGCGAGGCAAGGACCGCCGCCCTGACGAGCGCCGCGTGAGAGACCCCAGGCGCAGGGTGTAGCTCGGTTGCGCGTCGGTTGCCTTCGGTGATGGTGCCGGTTTTGTCGAGCAGGACGGTGTCGATGTCGCCGGCGATCTCGACCGCCTTGCCGCTCTTTGCGATTACGTTTGCGCGCAGTGCTCGGTCCATGCCGGCGAGGCCGATCGCCGCCAGCAGACCGCCGATCGTGGTAGGGATCAGGCACACGAGCAGCGCGACCGCGGTCGCGATGTCGATCGTGCCCCCGAAGAACGAAGCGATGGGCACGAGTGCGACCGTCACGATCAAGAACGCGATCGTCAGCCCAGCCAGCATGATCGTCAGGGCGATCTCGTTGGGCGTCTTCTGACGCTTGGCACCCTCGACGAGCGCGATCATGCGATCGAGGAAGGAGTCGCCAGGCTCAGCGGTCACGCGGACGATGATCTCGTCGGAGAGCACCCGAGTACCGCCGGTGACTCCACTGCGATCGCCGCCGGCTTCCCGCACAACGGGGGCCGACTCGCCGGTAATTGCGGACTCGTCGATGCTGGCTACACCCTCGACTATCTCGCCGTCGGCCGGCACGACCTCGCCGGCGCGAACCTGCACGACGTCACCGGCGCGGAGCTCGTTCGACGAGACGTCTTCGAGTGTGCCGTCTTCGTTTCGGCGGCGCGCCACCGTGTCCTTGCGAGTTGCTCGCAGCGACTGTGTCTGGGCCTTGCCGCGCGCCTCGGCCACGGCCTCGGCGAAGTTGGCAAAGAGCACGGTGGCCCACAGGACCCCGCTGACCGCGAGCTGGTAGCCGCCCCCAGCCTCGTTGAGCGAGATCGCGGCGAGGCCCGAGACGAGGCTCAGCCCCGCCCCGAGTTCGGTCACGAACATCACGGGGTTGCGAACCATCCGTCGCGGCCAGAGCATGGAGAAGGCGTCGCGAATCGCAGGCGCGGCGATCGAGGCAGGAACGAGGCGTGTCGGCGCGGTGGCGTGAGTGGTCATTGGTGTGGCAGTCCTGGAACCCGAGCGATCTACGGGGAAGTTGAGGTGGAAAGATGCTCGGCGATTGGTCCGACCGCGGCGGCGGGAAGGAAAAGCAGGGCTCCGAGCAAGAGCACGGTGGCGAGCAGGAGGAGGCCGAACAGTACTGTGTCGGTACGGAGCGTCCCCGACGACTCCGGCACGACTCGCTTGCTGGCCATCGACCCGGCGATCGCGAGAGGAAGAAGGATCGGAATGTAGCGGCCGAGGAACATCCAGATCCCCGTGACGACGTTCCAAGCGGTGGTGTCGTCGCCCAGACCCTCGAACCCGGAACCGTTGTTCGCGGCGGCCGAGCTCATCTCGTACAGTACTTGAGAGAAGCCATGGGAGCCCGGGTTGCTCAGCGCGTCGAGACCCCAGTTCGTGAGGAGGAAGACTGCCGTACCGCCCAGAATGAGCAGCGGGTGCAGGAGCAATGCTACCGCGGCGAGCTTCATTTCGCGCGCTTCGACTTTGCGGCCTAGGTATTCGGGCGTGCGGCCGACCATCAGACCTGCGATGAAGACCGCCACGACGATGTAAAGCAGCATGTTGATCATGCCCACTCCGACACCTCCGAAGACCACCCCGAGCCACATGCCGATCATTGGCATCATCCCCGTCAGCGGATTGAGGCTGTCGTGCATCGCTGACACCGATCCATTGCTCGTCGCTGTCGTTGCAACCGCCCACACTGGTCCGCTCGCGGTCCCTAGACGAAGCTCCTTGCCCTCGAGGTTGCCGAGCGACTGGTCGACGGGCAGCGAGGCGAACGCCGCGTTCGGCTGGCCTTCGAGGGCGACCGCCGGGCCAACCATCGTGAGCAGCAGTGCCGTCATGACGCCGAAGATGACCGCGGCGTGCTTGCGCCGGCCGATCTGCTGCCCGAACATCAATACGCAAGCCATCGGGATCAGTATGATCGCGACATTTTCGACGATCGAACTCACGAAACCGGGGTTCTCCAGCGGATGCGTGCTGTTCGGGCCGAAGTAGCCGCCCCCGTTCGTTCCAAGCTGCTTGATCGCGACCATCGCCGCCACGGGGCCGCGCGCGATCGTCTGCGATGCGCCCTCGAGGGTCGATGCGATCGCGGGGCCCTCGAAGGTCATCGGTACGCGCAGTGCAATGAGCAGCACGCCAACCAGCAGGGCCAGTGGCACGAGCACCAGGACGGTCGTCCGAGTCAAGTCGCGGTAGAAGTTCCCGAACGACGCCTTTGGACCCAAAGCGCGCCCGATTGCCGCGAGGGCGGCGACCCCGGTGGCGGCAGAGACGAACTGCAGCCAGGTGAGCCCGAAGATCTGCGAAAAGTAGCTCAACGACTGGTCGCCAGAGTAGTGCTGCAGGTTGGTGTTCGTCGTGAACGAGACTGCGGTGTGAAACGCGAGGGTCGGCTCCAGTCCGGTCATCCCGGCGGGGTTGAGCGGCAGACTGCCTTGAAACGACAAGATGCCGAAGGTGATTGCGAACATCAGGGCGTTGAACACCAGCAGTGCCGTTGCGTAGCCTCGCCACGACTGTTCGCGAAGCGTCGCGCGACCGAGAACCCGCGGCAGCGCCCGGTCGAGCCAGTCGTTCGTTTCGGAGTCGAGGACCCGGACCATGTAGCGCGACAGCGGCCAGGCCAGCGCGGCCGTCATCGTGAAGAGGAGGAGACCGTATAGGAGGTTCATGGCTTCAGAATCGTTCGGGGTGGAGCAGTGCGAACGTCAGGTAGACGAAGGCGAGCACGGCCAGGCCGAGGGCGAGTAGGGTCATCGTTGCTCCTCGTCGCGACCTGGTGCGTCGAGCAGCAGAAGCAGCGCAGTCGATCCGGCAAACAGCGAGAGTCCGAGCCCGAAACACAGGACGGTGGCGATAGACATGGTTGGTGACTCCGCATGAGCAAGCGCCGTGCCGGTTGAGCAGGGCTGCGATCTTCCGGGCATCGGGAACCGCAGAGCGCGCACCGGGTTGCACGGTGCGATGCCTGCCTGGGGCCGTATTGCAGCCTGCAAGGCGGACGGATCGCGACGCCGAACGCAACGTGCCCGCCGACTCGTCGTCGCGGGTCGGCACGGGAGTTGCTGTGTCCGAGCCCACTCCGATGCTCACCACTTGTCTCACCTGCTTTCTCTTCACGCCGACCGTCGAGGTTCCTCACGACTCCCTCGCAGAAGCTCCGACCGACAGCGACGACTCCGTACGCCGGGGATGGACCGTCGGCGCGTTAGTCGATACCGGCTACGTCTTCAACTCGAACCGGCCGGACAATCACGTGTACCGCGGCGCCGTGACGACTCCGCGAACCGGCGAGGCGACGGTGAACCTCGGCGCTGCCTACCTCTTGCACCCTGCCACCGAAGCGGAACCATGGCACTTCACGCTCTCTCTCCAGGCAGGGCCGGCCGCAGACGCCCTCTATTCGGCCGAACCGGTCCCTGGAGGCGAAGCGGGGGCGTTCGCTGGCCCCGAAGCATGGAAACATCTCGGTCTCGCGAGCGCGGGTGCAATGATCCCTCGCACCCGAACCGAGTTCACCGTGGGCTTGATGAGCAGTCCGATCGGTGTCGGCGGTTTCTGGTCGAAGGACGACTGGAACGTCTCGCCGTCTTGGGCGGCCAACGGCACTCCATACTACCTTCTCGGTGGACGGGTCGCCCAGCCCCTACCATTCGGGTTTGGCGTGGAGGCGTGGGTCGTCAACGGTTGGCAGACCGCCGCCGACGTCAACGACGTCCCGAGCTATGTCGCGGCCGTAACGTGGAACCGTGACGCGTGGTCTGCCGCCCAGGTCGTAATGTTCGGCCCGGAGCAGGAGCTCGCGATCGGCCCCGAATACTGGCAGGTGCACTCTGACACCAAGCTCCTCTACGATGGGGAGCACTTCGGCGCCGCGGCGATCTGGGACGTCGGCCGATCGCGGGTGCTCACCCCCGACTCGAGTGGCGCGCTCGTCGAACAGGAAGCGATCTGGACCGGTGGGGGGGTGTTCGTTCGCGGTCGTCCTTGGGAGTCCGACAACGCTTATCTCGACCTCTCCGCCCGCCCCGATGCGTGGTGGGATCGAGATGGCCGCGTGTACGGAACGAGAGGATGGCTCGTAGGCGCGACCGGGACCGCCACCGTCGGGCTCTGGCATCATACGCTCGTCCGGCTAGAGTACCGATACGATCACGCCACCGATCCAAACGGCTTCTTCTTCCAGGGCACCGCTACGGAGCCGGGCGCCCTCGGGCTAGCGCGAGAGCAGCACAATGTGCTGCTCTCGGTGGTCGGCACATTCGAGCGAACCTTTTCGACACGGAAGAAGTAGGCCCAAGCAGATAGAGCACGACGTCATCCTGAGCGTCGTGCGGCGCCTGTCACGTCTTGCCACGCGTGGTGTTGCCGCTACTGCCAGGCCAGGGAGATCGCATCAGATGTTAAACAACATGGATCAGCTACGAGGTGATTTGCCGAGGAGGGCGCAGGCGTGATCTTCTGTCGAGCATGCCGAAGCGAAGAGGGAAGGCGCCAGCAGCGATGGGTCCGGCTCCGGATGTCGAGGCGTTTGTCGAGCTGTTCTCGCAGCTGCCCGACCCGAGAGTCGAGCGGACGCGCCGTCACAGTCTCGAGTCGGTCCTGTTCCTCTGTCTTTGCGGGGTAGTTTGCTGTGTCAACGACCCGGTGTCGATTGAGCGCTTCGGGAACTCGCGCCAGGAGTTCGTCGAACGGTTCGTTGACCTGCCGGCCGGGATCCCATCGCACGACACTATCGGCCGGTTCCTCGCCAAGCTCGACCCGGACGCGTTGGAGCAGCTCTTCGCTCGCTGGATGGAGGGGCTTGCCAAGGCCACCGAGCAAAACGTGGTGGCGATCAACGGCAAGGTCCTGCGGCGAGCCTTCGACAAGGCCAGCGGCGGTTCGTTCATCACCATGGTGAGTGCGTGGAGCACTGCGAATGGAGTCGGTCTCGGGCAAGTTTCGACCGCCGAGGGGTCGAACGAGATCGAGGCATTGCCACGTTTGCTGGACCTCCTTCGCGTCAAAGGCTGTCTCGTGACCATCGACGCGGCCGGATGCCAAACGGGCGTCGCGTCGAAGATTGTCGACAAGGGCGGGGGCTACCTGCTCGCCGTTAGGGACAACCAGCCCAAACTCCATGCGGCTGTGGTCAAGGCGTTCGAAGAGTTGCAGACAAGTTCTCGCTCGCCCGGTCGAGGGCGCCGCGCTACGACCACCGAGACCAAACGCGGCCGAGAGGAGAAGCGAACCTGTACGGTACTCCCAGTCACCGACGAATCCCCGGAAGCGGATCGATGGCAGGGATTCGCCCAAGTCGTCCTCTACGAGTCCGAGCGCACCATCAGCGGCAAACACACTCACGGCTACAGGTACTTCATCATATCTCGGAAGTCGCTCACTGCTAAGCAGGCAGTGGAGGCCGTGCGCAGCCACTGGCAGGTCGAGAATAAACTTCATTGGACGCTCGACGTCGCGTTCCGCGAAGACGAGTCTCGGCTCCGAGCCGACAATGCGGCCGAAAACTTCACCGTCGTGCGCCATGTCGCCCTAAACCTGCTACGCAACGTGAAGGGCTCCAAGGTCGGGATAAAGAACCGCCGCCTCGAAGCCGGATGGAGCGAGCCATTCCTTCTCCGAGCTAGATGCGTTTGGCTGACTGCCAGACCGATGTCGAGGATGTCGAGGATGCGAAGTAGCAGCGGAACACGTGCATGCTCCCGAAGTGGCCCGCCTCCTTCCCTAATAACTCGATTCACCGCGACTTCTCTTCATTCCCTTCATCCCCCAAGAGTACCTTCATTGAACCCGGGTGGGGATACGTCGTCCAGTCCGCGAGGTTTCTTCGGGCGGTTGCGTACGTTGGTTCGACATCCAAGCCGGCACGCAGGAGATTGAGTGCCTCGTGTTGACGCCCTTCACGCAGGCGCACTACGGCCAGGAGATTGTAGGCCGCGGCCCGTTCAGGATCGTGCGCCAATGCCTCACGGGCCAAGTGTTCCGCACGGACCGACTCGCCGGCGCGCATGACCTTGCAGGCCTCGTAAAACAACGCATCATAGGCCTCATCTCTGGGGGGCGGTGATCGTGTCATTGGATGTCCTTCGGATAGTCGGGGCCACGGGGCACGGGGGCGGCGGCCGCCGTCGTTCTGTGCAGAGGGTAAGCAAGCCCCGTGCCCGAATGGTCCACCGCGACGCTTGGTTTAGATCGGCTCCCACTCATTGTGCGCGAGCCGTGCGATGGGGGGCACCGTGCAAGACGCAATCCTCGAAGCTCGAGCACATTGCACGTCGCGGTGGCTGGTCCTGGTATTGGGGACCAGCGGACCGCAGGGCGTTCCCGTCCTACCACCCAGGATAAGCCGAAGTGGCACGGCTCTGGGTCCCGCTCGGGCCGTCACCACTCCGCAGGGTACTGCCGCCGAACTCCGCGGTGCTCTACCGCCGGCGCGGGCGTATGGATACCGACCCACTCGCGGGGAGCGAGGGTGTGATGGGTGGCCAGAGCTCAGGCCAGAAACAACATCAGGTGTGCGCGAGGTGAGGGTCGCGGTGGCGGTCGAGCGGCATGCAGCGCTGCGGCGATTTCATCGGGGTAGGTCACGGCACGCAGCACCCGCATTGGCCCCTGTCAGCGCTGGCAAACCGAGACGTCGATACGAAAGACCCGGGCGAGCAGGCTCATCCACGAGAGCCGATGCGGGGCGACATCGAGCAGCTGTTTGTCGAGGGCGGGCCCGGTGACGGCCGCCAGCTCGAGCTATCCCTTGGGGGACAAACAACGACAGCTGCTTGGGCTCGGCGTTCGTGGCCTCCGGCGTAGGGGATGATGCGAGCGCGCAGAGCGTGCCGTCGGGCAAGAACGCCGTAGTACCGAACGGTGTGGGCACCGGGCGGAGGCACCAGCGCACACAACGGCACGGTCAGCGTGCCAACAAACTCGAGATCTGGTCGAGCTCGGAAAGGCTTGGTCGCCGCTGCTTGCACCGACCCCTGCGGCTCCGAGTCGCTGGAGTCGAGGTCCCGGGCGAGGACGCGAAAAAGCTCGGCGGTCGATTCGGCGCCAACGTGCCGGAGTGCAGCGGAGACGTGTTTTCGGTAGGTGTTATGGGCACAACCCATCTCCTCGGCGGCGAGTGCGGACGGCCATCCATGGACGTGAAGTCTCAGCGCCTCTGCGACCCTGGGAGTGAGGCAGCCGATGTGCACCAGTCGAGCAACGACCTCGTTGAGGAACCGATCCCCACGGGTTGTCGTTGAACGGGCGCGATTTCCTGGCTCACCGTCACCTCGAGGGTGCGGACCGTGGTGGCGGTCTGTAGGCTGGTAGTGTTCGGGCTCCGACCTCCCTCGCGATGGCGTCGTGAGAGCGGGCCTGCTCGGGAGAAGACCCTCCGCGAGCGGATCATCAAGTGTGTTCGTCGACATGCGGCACTGCGTCGGTCGAGCCTCTTCGGGCCCGGCCACACAGGTAGTCAGACCAGGGGCCGATCTGGTTCACACGAACTGCCGACCGTCTCGTCCGGAGCTCCTGCACACGTCGCGCAGGGCGTCCCAACCCTGGGTCTCGAGCGGGACTGCGACGTGACGCCGCCCGGATTGTGTGGACACAGTGGTGCCGGACGCGGTTTCCTCGACAGCGACCCAGCTCTGTGACGACAGCACCGATTTTCTTTCCATGGACCACGTCACGATGCAGTACCGAGCGCCGCTGGGCAGGCGTGCAGACCCGGTCGTGCTGCTAGACGTGGCAGATGTGGATCTGATCGAGGAGTCGATCCACCGGACCGGGAGCGTGGACAGGTTCCCGCCGGCGATCTCCGACTGGGAGCTGAGCGAGCTGGTGGACGAGTGCACCTTGGAGCTGTGCCAGCTCGGCACGTATCCGTACGGCGCATACGCGGGGTAGGCACCGACCGCACGGCGCCACGGCTGCGCTCGCCGAGCCCGGTCGGAGAGTGGCGTAGCCATAGGCGTGCATTGCGGGCCGAATTCAAACCGGTCAGGACACGAGGGGGTGGGCACGATATCCGTCCGGCGCCGAAAGCACGCAACGAGCCCAAAGAACGCGCTCAGAGGACCGAAGACTCCGGGCCCCGAAGCCCGACAACTGCACCCACCATCGCCATCCAGCGGGGTGCTCGTTCCCTCAGCTGCACCGGTGGACTGTCCTGTCTGCTCGCCCGTCGTTCCGTCCCCACCTCCGGACTGTTCGCCGGTTCCTCCGGTCGTACCGAGCGGGACCATCGGCAGCGGCTCGGGCCACGGACTGCAAAGCTCCGGATCCCATGCCTGGCCGTCGGGGGTGTCCACGACGACGCAGTGGTAGGGCTCATCGCCGTCGCAGATGCTGTCGAGGATCGGCTGAACGTCTACCGGCACGGCTCCGTCCAAGTCCTCGTGGACCTCGAAGACGTCGCTCGTCTGAGTGGTGCCGTCGATCAGGCTCGTCACGCGAAGCTCGGCCTGGAAAGCAAAGGGAGCCGTGAAGTCGACGCGACCCTGCCAGCCGAGAGCGGAGCCGACCACCGTCCCATCCACCAGCAGTTCCAGCTTCGTGCTGGTGGGCATCAACCGGTCAGGGTCACCGAAGAAGAACGGAGCGGCAACCACGTGCGCCGCCCGTTGCCCGACCGACGCGATGCAGCGTCCGATCCCGGCGTCGAACACCGGCGAAGGGCAGCCATCGGGTCTTTGCAATGTCGTTTCCCCGCAGCAGACCCAATCCGCAAGCTGCGCTGAGTCTATGGGACGTACGTCGGTCTCGAAACCGGGGTTGACGCTCAACTCGGGAGTTGAGGAGTCGATGACGCGATAGACAGCCTGGCCGCGTGTCGCGATCCGGTCCGGCGCGCAGTCGATGCGGTCGTCAATGCTCGAGTTGAGGACCGATGCGTCAACAGACAAGAAAGAACCGACATCGACATCGACATCGAGCGGCGCGTCCGGTCGCCACACAACGACGCCCTCGACGACTTCCAGCCCACCGGCGATCGGAATCGGTCCCACCATAGGTTCCACGGTGTGAGTGACCTCGACCTGGAAGAACTCGAGGGTCTCCTCGTCTGAAAGCCGTCCCGCACTCCCACGGCGGGTCGCGATCGACACGAAGCCATCAGGAGGAATGTTCTCGTGGTTCCCGACGTCGATGAGCGTGTATCGGTCCGACTCCGCGCACGGGTCGTTGCACGTCTCGGCTTCCGCGGCGCTGGGCATGAGCGACGCCCCCACGAGCGTTACCAGCCACAGAGGGGGAGCCCACGACATGCTTGGCAGCGTAGCAGAGTTGGCAAACCGCGACGTCGAGACCGAAGACGCGGGCCAGCTGGCTCATCCACGAGAGCCGATGCGGGGCGACATCGAGCAGCCGCTTGTCGCGGGCGGGCCTGGCGATGGCCGCCCGCTCGCGCTCACCTTGCGGAACAAACAACAGCCGCAAGCATTCGGGACGCTCGCGCGCGAACGCACCGAGGTTCTGCCTCGGCAAAGCGATGCGTGAAGGCGTCGGGCCTGGGTCGCTGGCGAAATCGTAGGTGGCTTCTGCGGCTGCTATCTTTGACGCGGGCGTCGACACGGGCCCCACGCCATGACGAGTGCAACCAAGTCCGTGGTCCGAAGCGCCTCGGGCCTCACCGCCGCCTTCGCACTCCTGGGCTGCGCCCGCTCGGGCGCTTTCGTCGACCCGGATTCGGAGGGACTTCACTGGCGAACGCATGTCGTCGTTGCGCAGCGGGTCGGTTCGGTGGACGTCGGCGGACTCGAAGCACTCGCTCGCCGCCAAGCGGACGACCATTGCGCGACCCTGGACATGCGCGTCGACGGTTTCGCGATCACGCTGGTCAAAGCCGAGGGCGAGCACAGCGTTCGCGGACTCGCGCCCGCCACGTACCACACGGTGCCCGACCAGGCCTTTGTCCACGCGCGCTTCCGCTGCATGCCCGCCGATCGCGTGTTGCGCCCTCCTGCCGACATCTCGCGATGCGCCGTCGAACCCTCGCGGGAGCTGACCTGGGCATCCATGACGCCCGATGGCATCTCGGCATTGTTCGACGACGCAACGCTGCTGGAGCTGCATTCGATTGAGGACGCCCCGGGGCAGCACGCGCTCCACCCCTTTGATGGGGGCAGGCTGCGCATGACATCGATGGACTTCGACGGGGCGTTGAGTGCGTTGTCGGGAAGCTACGCCATCGAAGGCGAGACGCTTCGCCTCCGAAACGTGCGCCTGCTCCACGAGGGCAGCACCACCGCGACCCCCACGTGCTGGACCGAGATCGAACAACTCGATGTCGCGTTGGCGCGACCCGACTGGCTTGAGCCAGCACCTTCGTTCTGCGAAACACTGGTGCTGCGGCAACCCGGCGGAGGGGGCCTGCAGGTCCGCGTGCGTCGCGATGGCACCGCGGGCGCCTGGACCGACGCGACCACGGGCCCCACGCTCGAGACGCCGTCGCATCGACGCGAGCCTCAGCTGCGGATCGAACTGCGAGTCCCGCCTCGTCGCGGTCGCTATCCGATCGGCGACGAACTCACGGTGGAGGTCGTGGTCGAAGGTCGCCGCATGCACGCGGCCGGTGGGGTGCTCAACCTGGAGATTCAGCGCACCGGAGAGCTCCACGGATCGTTCGACGAGCTGTGGCTGCTCGCCGACGGCGACCAGAACGAGGGCGAGGCCTGCGTGCTATCGATTGTCCCGGGGCTGTCCTGGACGGCCGCCGCTCCGGGGTAGGGATTTGCACGGGATGTGCCCGTCCGGATGCGAGCCGTCGAGGTGGGCGTCCTGCTCAAGTCGGCCCAACGTCCTCCACGCTCCACGTTGCCGCGGCACGTGGGCGCCTGCTTTCGCGACGCGTCTCCGCTGGAGGCTGGAACGAGCACAGACGCCAGCGACACCAGCACAGGGTCGCTCGATCGCACGACAGGATCGACATCCGGCTCCCCGACGACCACCGCCGCCGACTCCACCTCCGACCGCTGCGGAACCGCTGCACTACGATGACCAGCGCCGATGACGAGACTCGAGCGGGCGGTCGGTGACACTCCGCACAACCGAGCGAAAACGATGCAACCCTTGGGGTGGGTCGTGCGACAAGCACGGGGATGCCGAGCCGCGCTGTTCGCCACGCCTGGCCCCTTCTCTTCTTCGTTGTTGCGTGCGCCAGCTCGGCGGGCGGCGTCCGCCCACACTGGATCGGTACGCCCAAACGACGCGCCCTACGACCCGACGACCCACGCCCCGGAGAGGGCACGACACCGGGCGAATCTCGGAATGCGAAACCTGCGTGGTTCGAACCAAACCCCGGGTCTTATGTGGGACACGACCGATGGCGCAGTGCCGGCCACGCACGTGTCGGACGCTGCCGCGCTGTTCGAGCTCGGGGGCGACGCCGTGCATCAGGGGGCCCTACGAGGACAGCTTGTCGCCTGCCGCATCGACGTCGAGTTCTACGAGTTCAAGTCGCTCTCACTTCGGCCTGGCAAACATGACCTGGCCGACCTCGTCATCCATGGCTGGATGAACGAGGGCGAAAGCGAGGAGTACCGAAGTGCGGCGACGACGTTTGGGTGGAAGGAGTCGAACCGCAGCTACATCGCGTTCCCGCTGACGTGGCTTGAGCCGGGACAGACACTGGTCATTCGCATGTCCGACCGCGATCGCATCGCGAGCCTCGACTTCATCGAGCAAGTGTCGATCACCTACGACGGATCGCTCCCTTTGCGACACGACGCGGAGCGATCGAGCGTCGAGTGCCGCGTCGTGCTGGAGCGACCGCTTCACGAGCTGGCCATCGAAGCAGCCTGGGCCATCGACCGCCTGCTCATCAAGCTCGAACGCGACCCCGTCGACGCCAAGACGTCGCTCGCCCGCGTCGATGATTTCACCAAGGCGTACTACGGCTTGGCTCGGCTCGTCGGCTGGGCGGACCCACGGATCGAGAAGCGTGTCGCTCAGCTCGAGGCGCTGTGGCCGACCTTCCCCAGCATCCCCGCGCCCACCGAGGAGTGACGGGGATGCAGGGAATCAGGGAATCAGACCGCGCGGCGCGGTGGATGAAGCTCGTCGCCCGCGGGGCAAGAACGCGGTGGTCGATCCCACGAAGCTGGAACAAGGCGCGGTCAGCGAGGACCAAGAGACCTCTGCCGCCATCGCCGTCATGACGCTCCGCTTCAGCCGGGGACCCGCAGCCGCAGCACGCTGCGCAGCGTCAGATCGGTGGGGCTCACGCCGCGGGGCGGACGGGTGTCGTGCGCGACCTGGACGTCGAACCCAATCGACAGCCGCGGCGCTGCCGAAGCCTCGAGCTGCACGTGCTGGAGGATTCGGAGGTCGGACGCATCGTCCAGTCGCGGCTGAGCGTACGTGGTGCTGCGCAGCGTCAGGCTCCCCTGTGCAAAGGGGCGCAGCTGCCACGAGGCATAGGCCGAAGCGCGGTGATTGATCGTCTCGGCGGGATGGGGGTCTCCGGGCAGGGTGTCGTTGCGTTCGTACTCTGGCATGTACGCCAGCCCGGCCCAGATCTGGAGCCGGTCTCGGTTCACGGCGACCACGCGTCCTCCGGCGCCGGCGACCACCCGCAGCTGCAGCCGCGTGAACGCGTTGGCCTGCGCCTGCGCGAAGCCGTCCACACCCAGCCGCGGGATGACCATGTGCGTGAAGCGGGCGTGAACGAACGCGCGCTGGACGAAGCGACGCTCGCCCAGCGAGATGAGGTTCCCGTCGCCCACGAGGGTCCATCGGCTCCTCATGAACGCCGGGGCTCCAGGGGCCCGGCTGGGACCTCCGTCAGCGGCCTCGGGATACAGACGCTGCCACGAGACCTCGCCGGCGCCGCCCAGATCGACCTGGTCGACGTTGCCGGCCGAGACCGCTGCGCGCCCATCGATGGCCCCGGACCAGCCCGGTGCGGGCGAGGGGACCCGCTCGGCGTCGACCGGGTTGGCCTCCGCCGGGCGGGCGAGCCCCAGCAGCATCGAGGCGGTCAGGACCGTGCGGCGCACCGTCATGAGGGCGGGTTTCGTCGCAGCCGTCCGAATGCCCAGGCGCGTCCGTGCCCCAGCTGCATCGCCATCCGGATCCAGATCAGGGCCATCGGCTCCAGCTCCCGTGCGTGTCGAAGGGGCCCGAGGTTGACCGCGTCGAAGCCCAGATCGGTTGCGAGGTCGTACGCCATCTGCGTGGCCTCGGCATCGTCGCCGCAGACGAACATCACGCTGGCGCCGGCGGGGAACGTCGGGTCACCCATGTTCTCGAAGCCGGTGGTGTTGAATCCCTTGACCACCCGGGCGTTCGTGGCCCAGCGCGCGACCTGTTCGGCCCCCGAGTCGTCGTGACCGTGGGTGAGGGCCATTCCTGGTCCGATGGGGTTGGTGGCGTCGATGAGGGGGCGTTGGCCGAAGTCCCCGGCCGCTTCGAGGACGGATGCGGCCGCCGCCCATGGGGTCGCGAGCACCACGAGGTCGGCGTTCGCGACGGCGTCGGCGACTGATGCTGCCTGTCCGCTCAGCGTCGCGTGGTTGGGATCGTTGGGGTCGCGAACGCCGTAGGTCACGGCGTGTCCGGCTGCGTGCCAGCCGGCGCCCAGGGTGCCGCCAACGCGGCCTGCTCCGAGAATCGAGATCTTCATGAAGGGTCCTTGGTGTGAAGGGTTAGCGGGGGTAGATGAAGCGGCCGAGGCGTCTGGTGATCCACGGCATCAACACGTAGACCATCAGAAACACCTCGATCGTGATGGTCAACAGCAGTCGAAGCTGGGCCGGGGCGTCGCCCAGCACCCACCCGACAAGCTGTCCGATCGAGAGCACCAGGCCGTACACGATGGCGCTCAGCAGCAGGGCCATGCGCACCCGAGAGGGCTGAGGGACCACCGTGCCCGGGGGCGGCGAGAACCAGAACTCCAGCCCGGTGAGCCTGTCCCAGGCCGCATCCCCTTCGACCAGCGGGATGACCTCGCGCAGCGCCTCGCGTCGCAGGTCGCTGGCTTCGAAGGCCTGCAGGGTCGCCAGCGAAGCGAAGCGCACCACGCTGACGTACTCCGAAGGGCCGCCGGGTGCCGGACGGTGCACGTCCACCCCGAGGTAGCCCGGGAGCGTCGAGGCCTGCGCGATGAACCGGTCGAGCCACTGCTCGTAGCGGGTCTCGCAACCTGCCCGGACCCGCCGGCGAATGACGACCGTGACCGGGCGCTCGGAGGAGGACGTGTCCATGACTACCGCCCCAGCGCTTCGATGACGAGACGAGCGGCGGCCGCCCCGGAAAACTGCTGCTGGCCGGTGACCAGCAGGCCGTCTCGAACCGCGAAGTCCTGGAAGACCGGTCCCACGATGAAGTTGGTTCCCTGCAGCTTGCGGGCCGCCTCCTCGATCCAAAACGGCTGCATGCGCTGTCCGGCGAACTCGTCGGCGTAGCGCTCTTCGGCATCGGCGAAGCCGGTCCAGGTCTTGTCCTTCACCAGGAGATCGCCGTTGGACAGCCGCGTCTCCAGCAGCACGCACGTGGCGTGGCAGACCACCGCCGTGACCCGACCGGCCTCGTAGAAGCGGGTCACGAGCGCTTGCAGGGCGGTGTTGCCGACGAAGGTGATCATTGGGCTCTGCCCGCCGACCAGGAAGATCGCGTCGTAGTCGTCCACCGAGACGTCGGCGATCGAGGCGGTTTGCTCGAGCAGGGCCGCGTGGGGCTTGGACAGCTTGAAGCCCTGGCTGACGAAATCGTGGGACGAGTAACCGCTTTCGTGATCGGGGTCGCTGAAGGCATCAGCCTGGAGTGCGCCGCCGTCGGGGCTCCGAATCTCGACTTCGTAGCCGGCCTCTTCGAAGACGAAGTAGGGGTGGGTCAGCTCGGCCCACCAAAAACCGACGGGCCAGCCAGTCTGCGTGGACTGGGCCGGGTTGCCGGCGACGAGCAGGACGCGTTTCTTGCGATGGGGATTGGTGATGTTGAAGTTGGCGCTCATGGGTCGCTCCGTGGGTCGTACGGTGCGTCGCGCATCGGCCCTCGTCGATGCCGTGGCGTGCAAAGAGTTGTTTCGCCGCACGAAATCTGGTCCTGATATGGTTTCGTGTGGCGGAATCCGGTGAGCTCGACCTCAATCTGCTGTTCACCCTCCACGCGCTGCTCGAAGAGCAGAGCATCACGCGCGCCGCCGCTCGCCTGGGACGAAGCCCGCCGGCGGTGAGTCAGGCGCTGGGTCGGCTCCGGACCGCGCTGGGGGACCCGATCCTCGTGCGGGCCGGACGGGCCATGGTGCCCTCTCCGCGGGCAAAGGAGCTCCGCGAGCCGGTCGAGCGCCTGATCGTGGGCGTCGCCGCCGTCTTCGAGCCTCGCGAGGAGTTCGAGCCTTCGCGCTCCGAGCGAACCTTTCTCGTGCGCGGAAGCGACTATGTGGTGCACGTGCTGGGCGTGACGCTCGACCACAGCCTTCGCTCCGAAGCACCGATGGTTTCGCTCAACTTCATGCCCAACAGCATCGATGACCCCGACCGCATCCGAGACGGGAGCGTGGACCTTGCGATTGGGGTCTACCGCGACCTGCACCCCGAGATTCGGATCCAAAAGCTGTTCGAGGAGTCGTTGGTCTGCGTCGTGCGGCGCGAGCATCCGGTGGTGCGCAAGCGCCTGACGCTGCAGCAGTACGCGACGCTGCAGCACGTCCAGATCGCGCCGCGTGGACGTGGTGGCGGCATCGTCGACGACGCGCTGGCCAAGCGGGGCCTACGTCGAGCGGTGGTGCGTCGGGTCCCGTTCTTCTTCGCGGGGCTGGTGCTGGCCTCTCGCACCGACTTGGTGCTCACGCTCCCCCGGCGGCTCGCGGTGGCCGAGGCGGCGCGGCACGATCTGCGGCTGCTGGAGCTGCCGGTCCCCGTCGATTCCTACCCGGTGTCGCAGATCTGGCACCCCCGCCACGAGGGCGACCCCGCCCACCGGTGGTTTCGGCGCAGCGTGGTCGCGGCGGCAAAGGCGTCGAAACCCCGGGGCCGCGGGTGAACGCCCGACGGGCAGGGCGCCGGACTCGGCGCCTCAGTCTTCGTCTTCGTTCTCGGCCCGGAGCATCAGCACCGGGATTGGCACGTTGCGGACGACCTGCTCGGCCACCGATCCGAGCAGCAGGCGCTTGAGCCCCTTGCGTCGACGAGACGGCATCACGATCAGCTCGAAGCCGTGCTCGGCGACGTACTCGGCGATCGCCTCGGGCGCGTCGCCGTAGCGCACCGCTGCGGCCACGTCCGGGTGTCCTGTGGCATCCACCGACTTGCGAACCTTGGCCAGCGTCTCGGCGAGGGCCTGTTGGGCTTCCCGGTTCTTCTGCTCCCCCATCGTGGAGATGGCGCCGAAGGGCACGACCGCATGAAGCGCGGTGACGTCGCGCGGGTGCATCACGAAGGAGAGCGCCGCCTCGAGCGCTTCGGTGCTCGCCTCGGAGAAGTCCCACGGGACCAGGACCTTCTTCTTTTGCAGGGACCAGGACATACGCGATCGAAACGTATCGGTGTCTCGGTACGGAGTCACGAACAGATGGACCCGCCCGCGATGGTTTTGCACTGCATGCCGGCGGGACACGCTTGGCCAGCACTACAGTCGAGCGCGCAGACGTCGTCGGGCACCCCCATTGGGTCGACCGGCAGACAGATGGGGACCGCGGTGCCTCCAGGTGTGGGGTCACACTGGGCGAGGGGCGACTTGCAGGAACCTGCGGTGCAGAACGGGTCGATCGGCTGCCCCCCGGAGTCGTTGACCATCAAGCACGTGGTCAGGCCGATGCAGTCCACGACGCTCCCGCAGGCCGAGTACATCCCGTCCTGGGGCTGCTCGGACGGCGTGTCGCCGGAGCTCGAGTCGCCGCCGGTGTCGGTGTCGGTCGAGCCGGCACCGGTCCCCGAGCTGGTGGTGTTCGAGCCGGTGTCGGCCTCGCCGCTGGTGTCGGTGTCGCTCTCGGCGGTCGTCGCATCCGTGGACGAGGTGTCCGGCGCGGTGGCCGTGGCGCTGGCGGTGGCCGAGAACGAGGTCGGCAGGGTCGCGGGCTCGGTCCCCGACGCGCACGCAGCGGCCGCGAGCAGGCCGACCCATGTCCAACGACGCACGAGACGAGTATGCGACGGCTCGCTGCCGCGCGCCAAGCGTGTGCTCACCAACCGGCGAAGGAGCAGACCGCCGAGCCCCGGCCCAGCGCCGTGACGCACGTGCTTCCGTTGCACACCAGCCCGTTGCCACACGCGCTGGCCATCTCGCAGCTCTCTCCCTCGGCGGGGAGCTCGTCGCAGAAGCCCGCCGGGCAAAACCCGGTCTCGCACTGCCTGTGTCCGCTGCAGGGATCACCGAACGGCGCCCGCAGGCGGCACTCTCCGGCGGGATCGTTGCTGCTGTCGCACCAAAGGCGCCCGCCGCATTCGCCGCTGGGGCAGGGCTGTCCCTCGCCGTCGGGAAGCGACACACACCGTCCGCCGAGGTCCCAATCACACCAACCCTCTTCACAGGGGCGGTTCTCGCAGGACTCTCCGAGCGCGGCTGGGGGCTGGCAGACGGCTCCGTCGCCACAGAAGAGACCCTCGACGCACCCGACCTCGGCACAGGGCTCTCCGGCCTGGGCTCGGGGCCGGCACTCGTCGCGATCGTAGTCGCACCGCAGCTCGTCGGCGCAGGGTGCCTCCCGGCACGGCGCGCCTTGGGGGGCCAGTGGCCGGCAAAGGTTGGCTTGCCAATCGCACCACGACTGCGAGTCGCAGTCGCTGTCTCCGCACGCTTCGCCCTCGCCAGGCAGCGCTTCACACCGCCCGGTCTGGTTGTTGCACCACGCGTCCGCAGTACACTCTCCGCTCGGACAGGCGTCGCCGGGCATGGGCAGCACGGCGCACCGGTTGCTCACGCTGTTGCAGCGCAGGCTCGGCGCGCAGTCGTCGAACTGGCCCCCGACGTCGTCGCGGCACAGCGCGCCCTCGGGGAGACCGCCCAGCGCGTCGCACGGCTGCACGCACGTCCCATCCAGACAGGTCATCCCTTGGGCGCAGTCGCTGACGACCGCGTCGTGGCCCTTGCAGTCCTCACCGAGCGCGACGTTGCCGTGAAACACGGCGCAGAACTCCCCGCAAAGATCGCTCTGGGCCGTGTTCGCCTCCCCGCAACCTTGGGACTGCACCCGCGCCTCGATCTGCGACACGCACTGCGGATCGTAGATGAGCCCGAGGCTGCGTCCGTACGCGATGCGGTCGTCCCAGGTCTCGTGCCTGACCTCGCAGGCGCTGGCGTCCTGCGAGCCTGCGCAGCGGCAGGTCTCCATCTGCTCACACTGCGCGGACAGCAGCCGGTCGATGTCCTTTGCGGAGGGGTCCTCGATCTGACACCCCCCTGCGACCGCGCCCAGCACCACCATCTGCATCCATCGTCCATTCAAGCCAAGCATGGAACGATCTTGCGGGATGTACGCCACCTGAGCAAGCCGGCGACCGGGGTCACGGCGTCCACATGCGGCCGGATTCCCGTTCGCGGCCGTGCGTGGTACGGCATGGCCAGTGCATGGGGTCCTGTTGAGCCTGGCGGTGGCCCTCACCGCATCTCGCGCGCCACAGGCAGAGCCCCACACGGTCCGCGAGGATCCAGATGGAGAGCGCTATCGGGTCTGCCATCCGAAGCGGCAGTTCTCGTGCTGCACCTCCGAGGATCGACCGTGCGTGCGGTCGGGGGTTGCCCGCGGCGCCCTGCTGGGGATCGGAGCCGCGGCCGGTGGTGTGGCGGCCGCGATGTTGTTCGTGCTCGGCGATCGCAACAATGCCGGAGACCCCGCGACGTTCTTCGTCGGTGGCGGGGCCATCGCGGGCGCCGGCGCGCTGCTCGGCGCGCTGGTGGGACGATTGGGCGGCGATGGACCGCGTGACCCCGACCGCATTCGTCCCAGCACCGTCGGGCTCGACTACGCCTTCGATCGGCCGGCGGCCCTCGATGAGACCCACCCGCAGGTGATGCGGCTGACGATCGCGCCCAACTACTTCTTCCCGGACGGGGGCGGGCGCCTGCGCGTCTTCGGCCACGTCGGCGGGACGCTGTGGCAAGAGCGTCAGGTGGATCCGCGCCCGCAGTTTCAGGCCCCGATCGAAGGCCAGAGCGGTACCGCACCCGTGGTGCTTCGCGAGCGTCGCCTCTCGATCGGGGTGGGGGCAGACCTCGCGGTGAACCTGCCGTACCCGGTCCTGCGGCGTTCGGCGTTCCTCGGCCGTTCGGAGCTCCGCTTCAAGCCCGAGTTCCAGATCCGGCGCGAGACGATCGATCCTGGGTTGCCCAGCGAGCGCATCGTCGAGCGCACGATGATGTTGCCGCTGACGGTCGGGGCCCGCTGGGCTCTCTCGGAGCGCCAGCGCTTCACGGTCTACTTCGGGCCCCGCTTCGACCGGGTCGCGTTCTCCGAACCGGGGCACGACGGGTTGCGGCGCGGCGGGACGCAGCTGGGTCCACTGTATGGCGAGGCGTGGTACGACGTCGACCTGCCGATGACGATGCGACCGCGCCGGGATGGGGTGCCCCGTCGTGCTGGCGTCAACAGTCAGCTCAGCCTCGGCTACGTGCATTCGCGCTTCGATGGCCGGGGCTTCAACTTTGGCGCCGTCATCGGCTTCCTGGGTCCGGTGCACTTGCGCTGGGCCACGCGCGTGCGTCCCAAGGGCTGGCCGGTGGCGATTCAGGGGGGCCTCGGGGCGACCTGGGGCAACGGGTTCACCATCGCTGCCAACGCCGGCGTCGTGCTCCCCGACCTCGGCGCCCGAAGGGCCAACAGACGATGAAGCGACTCCTACCGCTCGTTCTGGCCGCGCTGCCCAACGCCACCGGATGTGCCGTCCCGGAGTGCACGTCCCCCAACTATGCGCTCGCGGAGTGCCGCGTCGTCGCCGAGAACGAAGCTGCCAGGCTGCGTACGCCCTCGTCGATCGAGGTTCGGTTCCAGGACCCCGAGGCCGAGACACCGATCACCTGGGATGCCCGGGGCTTGGTCGAACTCGACGATGGGGGGGTTCGCGGCAGGGTCGCGGGACCCGGGCGCTTCGCCATCAGCCTCCAGGCCGATTCGGGGGCGCCCCAGATGTTGTCGATCGTGCTCGACAACATCGACCCCGATGCCGACGTCTGGATCGATCGCGACGGCGTCGAAATCCCGGTGCGCTCGCCCGCCGACCAGGGGCTGCGTCGATCGTTCGAGGTGCCGCTCGAGTCGGACGCGCCGGTGTTCGTCCGAGGGCGGCGAGGGTGTCCCGAGCGCTACCGGGTCGCGTTCGTCGGCGACATCCAGACCAACCCGGCGCAGTTCGAGCGCATCCTCGAAGAGCTCGGGCGCGAGCGCGAGGAGGGCGAGCGGGTGGGGGAGCCGTTGGTCGCGCTGGTGATCGCGGGGGACTTGACCGAGAGCTCGCGAGACGACGAGTTCGATTTCATCCGAACGATACTGCGCGGTGCGCCCGTGCCCGTCGTGGTGACGCCGGGCAACCACGACATCTATCGACCCCTGCGACCACACTTCAACCGGTCGTTCGGACCGGGCAATCATGTCGTCGAGGTCTGTGGGCTGCGCTTGGTCATGCTCGACACGGGCAGCGGTGCGATCGCACGGTCGGTGGAGGCGCGACTCCCCGAGTTGTTCGATCGCGGCGACGCGGACCATCTCGTGATCACCATGCATCATCCGCCCTACGCCGGCCTGACCGGCTCGGGATGGTCGCAGGAGGACCGCGCGCAGCGCCTCATGGCCGAGGCCGCGATCGCGGGCGTCGATCTCATCGTCGCGGGGCACGCACATGCGCTGCGTGACTTTCCCACGGTCGCCGTCGGCGACACGACGCTGCACGAGGTCATCGTGGGTACGGGCGGCGCCTACCAGGGAATCGGCGAGCCTCGTTTCGGCTATCTACGGGTCACGTTTGGTGAAACGGAGGCGGAACCCTGCTTCGTCGAGGTGCCGCCGCCAGGGTTCTCCGGCCCGACGGGAGAGGGGCTCTCCGCGCAACTGCCGTACTGCGAGTGAACCGCGCGGTTCGCATTCAAAACCGCGGGCGTGTATGAAACGCTCGCCATGCAACGCACGGGGCTCTTCGTCGGGCTCGCGCTGATTGGAGCCTGCGGTGAGCCGCGGCGCTTCGAGGCGTGGCCCCGACCGACGGCGGTGGCGACGACGGTGTCCTCCGCAGAGACGACGTTTCACGTCGAGCTTCCGCAGGCGCTTGAACCTGCCACCTACGGCGCACAGCGCAGCAGCTGTGAGCGCTTTCGGGTGGAGATCGACCCGCAGGGCCGGCCGCACTACCGCAGGATTCGCAAGGCGTGGTCGGAGGACGACCGCGATCGGTTCCGGCGGTTGATCGGCCTGGTCGCATCGGAGTTGGGCGCAGAGCCGCGCCTGTTCCAAGCGTGGGCGATGCGCGAGTCGACGTATCGGCCCAGCTCGCTGCACGTGCTCGACCCCGACGTCAACGGAGCGGCCGCGGCCTGGCGACGCTATGCCTACGACGCCGACGAAGAGGCGCGACTCGAAGATGACCTCGCGGGCCGTGACGCGACCGATGCTGGCTACTGGGAGGTCAAGGGCAAGCTCGCGCGGCTGCGACGCTTCAAGGGCAATGCCCATCTGTACGCAGAGGTCGAGTACGAGCAGGTCGCTCCCGATGGCACCCAGAGCACGGCACGAGGTTCGGCGTGGGCCTTCGGATACGGCCCCTTTGGGTTCAATCCCGCCTACTTCGTGCAGGTCTGGGACCCGAGGGCGCCGCCGTGGATCTTCTGCCACGACGACGGCATCGTGGCGATCGTCACCGCCGTCTGGGCCGCGCGGACGCACCAGCGGGAGTGTCAGGCGGCCGGTGTGGGGGGCTCGTACCTCGTGCTCGACCATCGCCTCGGCCGGGGCCACTGCGGCGCGCCGGACCCCCAAAGCGGCTTCGTCGATCGCCTGCGGCGCTTGGGCCTCGACGCCCATCGGCAGGCCCGTCTGGGCAAGAAGTACCCGGCCGAGACCACCGACCGGGCGGCGCTGCTCGAGACGCTTCGTACACGCGCGCGGGCCGAGGGGTTGCTGTCCGTGGACGCGCTCGACCCGGCCTGAGCGCGAGCCGGGCTCACCGCGAGTCGATGCAGTCGCCGCTGGAGACGCTCGTGCTTCCCGGCCAGCCGTCGTTCTTGCTCCGCAGCGCACGGGCACGCTCGGGCCCGAGCCGCTCGCTCACCAGACGTTCGAACTCGTTGCCGCTCTCGGCGGACAATCGGGACACCCGCTCTTCGATCGACAGGGCCGAAATGTCCGCCGGCGGTTCGCGCAGGCCCGCTCTCTCCTCCGCGATGTTGCGCTGAATGTCCCGGACCAAGTTCGGGTCGAGCTGGTCGTGGATGAACGACTGGAGTGTCTCCCCAGAGGCGTCCTCGGCCGAGGCTTCGTCGCCGCCGAGCTCGAGATACATCGCGCGAAGCTTGCGGTTGTAGTTCTCGAACTGCTCGGCAGCCGCGGCGTCCAGCTTCGCAGCTTCCGCGGGATCGGTGACACCGAGCCGCTCGGCGACGCTCCCCGATACGGGCGGCTCGCGGCCGTATTCGACCCCGAGCGAGTCGACCTTCACGGTCGCGCATCGAGCCATCTCTTCGAGGGTCTCCTGGTCGGGGTCGAGGAAGGGGCATCCGCCTCCTCGGCTCTGGCTCGCGCACGCCTTGGCCCGGGCGGCCGCTCCCTCGGGGCTGTTCGGGTCGGTCGAGCCGCCGAGCGCAACCAGCTGCTCCTCGAGTTCTCGAATGCGCGCGGCCTGGTCGTCCTTCTCCTCGCGGATGCGCTCCAGGTCGCGTTCTTGCCGGCGAATGTGCGCCATCGGGTCTCCCGCGAGCTCTCCGGGCTTGCGGCCTACCTTCGCGGCGACGCCGTCCCCTCCGCTCTGCTGGCGGGCGGCGCTGGGGTGATCGGGGTCGAATCGGACGGGTGCACGGGCATCGGTCGCGCGCCCGGCTTGTCCGGCAGCGACCTCGACGCGACCCTGATCGTTGGCGAGGACGACACCACCTTCGTAGACGGTGACGACGAGGGCGGAGGCGAGGGCGGCACCCAGGGCGCCGGCGCGGATCGAGTTGTTCTTCATGATGGGGTCCGGGGTGAGGTCGACTTCGAAGCAGGTCCCGGTGACGGTGACGGTGCCCAACGGTGTGACCACGTCGAAGCGCTCTCCGTGGTCCACGCGATAGAACACGCGCCCGGCGTCCTGATCGATTCGGGTGGTCCCGTCGGATTCGACCGACCACCGCAGCCGCGCACCGGGCTGAGCGACCGCTTTGGCGCGCTCGCCCAGCGCGACCGTCTCGACTCGTGTCGCCTCGAGGGCGTCGGAGAACGAGGCGCGTCCACGCAGTGTCCAGGCCAGTCCGATGGAGAGCACCAGCGCGGCGGCGAGGGCGATGCCCACGGCCCATCGGCGTGCATGGCCACGCGGCGGCTCGGCGGTCCGTCCGAGGTGGGCCGTGACGACCGCTTCGGCGAAGCCTTCGTGCGGATCGATGGGGGGCCAGGCGCGCTCGAGTCGCTCCACTTCGGAGAGGTCGAGCGGCTCGAGTCGGCGGTCTTCGTCAGTCATGGTTGGCCTCCGTGAGCGCGCGTCTGAGTCGAGCGCGTGCGCGATGCAGTCTGGATTTTGCCGCGGAGACGTCGAGGTCGAGCGCCGCGGCGACCTCGGTCTCGGTCAGCCCGTGAATGTCGCGGAGCACGAAGACCGCCCGCTGCTCGGGGGTGAGCGCTTGGGCGATCTGGGACAGCGTGCGCCGAGCATCGAGCTGGGCATAGGGATCTTGGGGATCTTGGGGATCTTGGGGATGTTGGGCATCGGCGCCAAGGTCGGTGTTCGGGACAGTGTTGCTCGGATCGATCTCGACCCGCTTTCGTCGCAGCTCACTGAGGGCGACGCGCGTCGCGATCGTGAGCAACCAGGTCGACACGCGCGCGGGCCCGCTGGGATCGAAGCGTGGAAGCGCGCGTAGGGCCTTGAGGAACGTCTCCTGGGCGAGGTCCTCGACGTGGGCACGGCTGCACCGCGGGCCGAGGATGCGGCCGATCGCCGCAAACACTCGGCGCTGGTAGGCGAGCACGAACCGACGGCAGCCCTCTGGGTCGCCCCGACGGGCTCGGGCGAGCGTGAGCTCATCGAGCTCGCGGGGCGCCGCGGGGACGCTCAGTCGGGACGCAGCTGCCACACGTCATTACACCCCGGCCGATGGGGGTTCGGTTCGGGTTCGGAAAAAAAAATGCTCGAGGGCAATCCAACCCGGGTCTTTGCCCTCTGTACCACCGAGCCTGCCGCGCCGCGGCGGGCGAACGAAGGACCTCCGATGCTCAACCGAATCCTCCTCGTCACCTCCCTGACCACCGTCCTCGCCACAGGGGCGCTCGTCATCCCCACCCAGGCGCACGCTGCGACCAGCTGCAAGTCCACGTGGGTCAAAGCTAGCAAGAAGGTCTCCAAGTTCTACGTGCCGGTCGGAAAGTTCGTGTGCAAGAAGATGAACACCAAGGACGAAGCCGCGGCGCACAAGTGCATCGACGACCTCGAGAAGTTCGCGGCCACGAGCAAGGAGATCAAGGACACCTGGAACGAGGGGGAAGACGGTGGATGGAAGATCGGGCCCCGCTCCCTGCCCCTCGATCGCCCCCAGACGGGCGCAGTGTCGACCGAGCGCCAGTTCGTGGGCACGCCGGTCGTCAACAGCGCGTACACGCTGGAGATCCGCCGGACCGGGGGCAAGGCGAAGAAGGACCTGGTGGCAAAGATCTGCTTCGTCGACGAGAACGGCGACGACGTGGACTACAAGGAGGCCAAGCTGAGCAAGGACGGCAAGACGGTCTACTCGGAGACCTTCACCGGGGTCGAGGGAACCATCCCGCTCATTCACCTCAACAACCAGCGGTGGGGTGCCAACGCCCACCAGTACACGATCAAGTCGACCGGGTCGGGAGAAGCGACCGCGGTCAAGCAGGCGCGCGAAACGATCAGCGCCCAGAGCAAGAGCAAGAGCAAGAGCAAGAGCAAGAGCAAGAGCAAGAGCAAGAGAACCAGGGCCCCGGCGCGGCCGCGGGCGCCGGCTCTTCCCCGAAACCGCTGAACCGGGCTGGCCCGGGTCCGCCGCGAGCGTGCTGCTTCACGCGCCGGCGGGCGGCGCCTGCTGAGCGTCGTGGGCGAGAATCTGCGCGATGATCTCCTCGAGTACGGCGGGTGGGAACGCCCCGGTCACCGGATAGCCGTTGACGAAGAACGTGGGGGTCGCGCTGAGGTCGGCCTTGCCCCCCATGCCGATGTCGTAGCGGACCTGGCCCATCGAGCGAGGATCGTCGAGGCAGGTGGCGAACGCGTCCGCGTCGAGACCGGCCTCGCGTGCGTAGTCGGCCAGGTCGTCGCGTTCGAGCGAGGTCTGGTTCTCGAAGACGACGTCGCCGAAGGACCAAAACGCGTCCTGCTTCTCGGCACACACCGCAGCGACGGCGGCTTGGCAGGCGTGGGGATGCAGGTCGTTGATGCCCGGGTTGCAGGCGTCGTTGAGCGGGTAGTGGGCGAAATGCACGCGAATGCTGCGGTCCGTGGAGGCGAGGTACTCCTCCAGGTTGACCCACAGCTTCTTGCAGAAGGGGCACTGGAAGTCGCCGAACTCGACGATGACCACGTCGGCCTGCTCGAGCGTCGCACCGCCGACGAGCTTTGTCGGGTTGTCGCGCATCTGCAGCACGCCGACGACGGGACCCCTGTCGAAGGTCTGGTTCTCCCGCAAGATGGTGGCGGCGATCTCCGGCGCGTTGGCTTCGACCTTTGCGTCCTGCTCGGCCTGCTGCCGGTCGAGGACGCCGTGGTGCCACAAGACGGCGCCGCTGAGGGAGACCCCGAAGATGGCGATCGGCACGAACGCCGCGTTGCTCAGCGCGTCGTCGAGCAGGTCGCCCGGGGTGAGGTCGCGATCTCGGACGAACATCGCCGCAGCGAAGAGCAGCGCGTTGATGCCGTACCAGACCACGCAGAAAGGACAGAAGGACCCCTCGATGGCGGACAGGGTGCCCATGACCGCCGACGCGAGGACGCTCAGGCCCGCCAGCGCGAAGATGATGGAGCGGAAGGCGTCGTGCGGCTGGGCCCGGCGGCGCATCGCCATGATCGCGCAGCCCAGCGTCGCCAAGGCGCCAGCGAACCCGATGGCCGCGACCGGGATGCCCACGAAGGACCCGAAGCGGCCGCCGGTCACCGAGCAGCCGTTCTCCGCCAGCTCGTAGCAGGCGCCCGCAACGGTGTTCACGCCGGTTGCGTAGTCGATGTGAACGCGCATCAAGTACGCACCGTCGGCCACAGCGAGGATCGAGAGCACGATCAGCGCGGCGAGGGGAAAGATGAGGTTGCGTTGCGTCGACACCCGGCTCCAGGCTTCGCGACCCGCGATGTGATGTCAAGCGGGTCTCGGACGAATCAACGGGACGAGGCCATGATCCGTATCGCGGTATCGTCACCAAAGTGCCGCGCTGGGCTCCGTTCTCCTTGAACCCCACCGACGTGCGCCACGACGCGGATGGTCTGCTGGTGGTGAGCAAGCCCGCCGGGCTCGCGGTTCATGCCACCGTGGACCCGGCGCGTCCGCATCTGGCCGGGGCGGTCGCGGCCTTCGTTCGGGACCGCGGCGGGAAGGATGCGTTCCTTCATCACCGACTCGACGTCGACACCTCGGGGCTGGTGCTGTTCGCGACCGATGCCCAGCTCAACGCGGCGATGACCGAGATGTTCGCCACCCACGCCTTGGACAAGCGCTACCGTGCGGTCGTTCGGCCGCGGTCGGACCCGCCCTCCGCCCGGTGGACGATCGAGAACTTCCTCGGCCGCGACAAGCGTCACAAGGCGACCCGATATACGGCGGTGCGCTCGGGAGGGAAGAAGGCGATTACGGAGTTCGAGGTGCTGCAGCGGCGCGATGACGGGACGGTGTTGGTCGAGGCGAGGCCGATCACCGGCCGTGCCCACCAGATTCGAGTGCACTGCGCCGAGGCGGGGTGGCCGATCGTCGGCGACCGCTTCTATGGGGATCACCAGGCGCCGCGGCTGATGCTTCACGCGTGGCGCCTGCGCTTCGAACATCCACGCGGCGGGATCGTGGATGTTCGAGATCATGGTGCCGAGGACTTCAGCCCGACGTGAAGTCCTCGTCGTGCTCGTCGAGCCACGCTCGCACTTCGGCGTGCGCGTCTGCGACGTTGCGTTCCGACCCGAGGGCCTTCTCGGCGCCACGAACCAGCGCGAGGGCGCGCTGCTGCTGTGAGTTCGTGGCGTCGGGGTCCTCGTAGAGCGCGCGGCCGAGGTAGTAGTCGCCCCTGGCTTGGTCCGAGGCGAGCTCTTGTCCGATCTGTCGGGCGCGCTCCAGGGATGACTGCGCCGCCACGAACTTGCCCTGCTGGAGCTCCACCTGTCCGAGCACCGAGTGGCTCATCGCGGTCTCGGGGTGCTCGGGGCCATAGATCGCCAGCGCCTGTTCCAGCGCGTTCTTCGCGTGCTGCTCGGCGCGGTCGGTGTTCCCGAGCAGGAGCTCGATCGAGGCGGTGTTGCGTCGCAGGATGAGCGCGGTCGCGTCGGGTCCGTCGGCGTGAAGCTCGGCGATTTCCAGCGCGCCGACGAACTTGTCCCTGGCCTCGTTCAGCTCGTCGAGGTCGACGTAGAGGCTCGCAAGGTTGTTGAGCAAACTCGCCCGGACGGGGTGTGTCGTGCCGAGCTCCCGTTGGAAAGTTTGGTCGATGTCGAGGTAGATCTTCAGGGCCTCCTGTTGCCTGCCGTCGGCGCGGACGATTCCTGCATAGTTGGCGAGCTCGTAGGCCTCGTCGAGGCTGCCGGGGCCGTAGACCGCGCGCGCGACATCCAGGGCGCGCTGGGCCTGTGCGAGAGCCTCTTTCGAGTCGCCCATGGCCCGATGGATCGTGGCGAACCCGCGGTATACTGGAATGAGCTTGGGGTGGTCGCGGCCGAAGTCCCCCAGGATCAGCGCTCGAGCGCGCTCGAAGGGCACGAGGCCGGCTTCGGGCCCGTCTCGTTTCATGCGCGCTTCGGCCAGGGAGTTGAGCGCCGTCGCGAGGTCCAAGACGCCCAGCGGCACGACGGACTCCGCGAACTCGACCTGCTTCTGCGCGGCTTCGACGGCCTCGTCGAACCGGGATTGTCGCAGGCGCAGCGTGACGAGATTTCCGTAGACGCCGGCGAGCACCCGGGAAGAGCCGCTCGCCCGGCCCAGCGCCAGCGCGACGTCGAGGTAGAAGTCGGCTTCGTCGTACGCGAAGCGAAACTCGGAGTGGTAGAAGGCCAACGAGCTGGCGACGCTGGCTCCGACCGCGTCGAGCCCGTGTTCGAGCGCGATGACATAGACGCGCTCGAACGTCGCGATCGCGGCATCGGCGTCATTGTCCGCGCCCGAGAGCCGACCGCGGAGTCGGAGGGCGCGCGCAAGCACCGGAGGGTAGGCGCTGGCCTCGAATCGGGTCTCATACTCGGCGTAGGTGGTCTTTGCGTCGGCATAGCGGCCCGCGACGCTGAGGCTCTCGACCCGGTCGAGGACAGCAAAGAGGACCTCGCTCTGGGCGGCTTCAGCCTCACTGGCGGGGAGCACGGCGTTGCGCTCGAGCGCGTCGAGGTCGCGACACATCTCGAGTTCGGGAAGGTCGGCGACCAGGGAATCGGCCTTGCGGACCAGGTCCATGTCCGCGTCCGCGAGGAGCTCGACCGCCGCTCCAACCCGTGACGGCCCTCGATCGAGGCAGTGCATGCGGAGGTCGAGCATGTGCTCGGACTGCTCGCCGCGCTCGGTGGCGAGGCAGGCCTCGGTGGCGCCGGAGACCCACTGCTGGGCGTAGCTGTCGAGGGCGGCTGAGGTGGTGTCGAAAGCGGCCTGGGCGTAGGGGAGGCCGGTGGCGGTGAAGGCGGCGAGGATCTGCTGCTGGTGCTCGTCGTCGTAGACGGCGCGCATGCGGTCGGCGAAGGCGGAGCAGGGCTGGGAGTCGGCGTCGGTGTTGACGATGGCGACGAGGCCGGCACCCAGGGCGAGGCCGCCCACCGAGCCGACGAGCCAGGTGTTGCGGGTGCGGGCGGGAGGCTTGATGGCGCGCAGGAGGGCGCGCATGTTGGGGTGGCGGTCGTCGGGTTTGGGTGCGAGTCCGCGGAGGATGGCGCGGTGGACCCTGCGGGGGACGGAGACGCCAGCGGGGGCGGGAGGAAACTGAGCGCGGCGGATGGCGAGGCAGAGCTCGCGGGCGTTGGCGCCGGAGAAGGGTCTGATGCCGTAGAGGGCCTCGAAGAGGGCGACGCAGAAGGAGAACTGGTCGGAGCGATGGTCTGTGGGTTTGCCGGCGTGCTGCTCGATGGGCATGTACGCGGGTGTGCCCATGACGACGCCGGTCTGGGTGAGGCGGTCGTGGGTGGTGGAGGAGGATGTGCCGGGGTCGGCGGAGAGGGGGTCGACGTTGGCTTCGAGGGCGAGGCCGAAGTCTGTGACGTGGGCGCGGCCGTCGGGGCCGATGAGGACGTTGTCGGGCTTGAAGTCGCGGTGGACGATGCCGGCGTCGTGGGCGGCCTGGAGGGCTCGTCCGGCGCGGAGGAAGAAGGAGAGGATGCGGTGGTTGTCGCGGGGGTTGTCGCGGAGCCAGCGGCGGAGGTTGGGTCCGTCGATGAACTCCATGGCGATGAAGACCTGGCCGCGGAGCTCGCCGACGTCGTAGACGGAGACGACGCCGGGGTGGGAGAGCTTGGCGAGGGCCTGGGCTTCGCGAAGGAGGCGGGTGTGGTTGTCGGGGTCGGAGGAGGCGCCGCGGTGGAGGAGCTTGAGGGCGACGCGGCGGTCGAGGGTGGAGTCGTAGGCGGCCAAGACGATGCCCATGCCGCCGGCGCCGAGGGTCTCCAGGACGACGTAGCGGCCCAGGACCTCGCCGCGCTCGAAGGGTGCGCGGGGGTCGAGCGGGACGGACTGTCCGTCGGCGATCGTTGCGTCGGGATCGGCGCCGGTGGCCGGCTCGTCGAAGTAGTCGCGGGTGTTCATCGGAAGGGCTCAACCAGGTGCGAAGCCCTGGTCGTGTTGGTCGAGCCAGTCGCGAACCTCTTCGAGCTCTCGCCACTTCGTGGGGGCCCCCTTCAAATCAGCGTAGGCGCGACGCGCGAGGCTGATGGCGCGGCGCCGGTCGGCGTCGGACGCACCGTCGCGCCGCCACAGCGCGAGCGCGAGCACGAGGGATGCGTCTCCGCGATCACCCTTGACGGTGGTGTCGATGGCGGAGGCTCTTTCCGCCAGCCTTCGTGCTTCGTCGTTGTGGCCCTGATCGAGGACAACGTGGGCGAGACCGGTCAGGGCGTCCCGGGTCCGGTAATGCGATTCGCCGAAGATGTCGGTGGCGATGGACAAAGAGCGCTCTGCGTGTCGTCTGGCCTCCACCAGGTCCCCCTCGAGGCGTTCGACGTTCGCGTAGAGGCTGGCCACGACGCACGCCAGCTCCGTCTTCGCGTCGGTCGCGTCCGCGAGCCGCTCCCCCTCGCTGATGCTCGCTTTCGCCTCGGAGAGGCGATCCATGGCCACGAGCACGCTGGCAAGGTTCATCAAGACTTGGGCTCGTCGCGTGTCGACCGGAGTGTTCCGCGTGCGCTCCATGATCGCGGCCGCGCGCTCCAGCGTCTGGCGCGATTCTTCGAAACGACCGAGGTGCTGCAGGTGCACGGCGAGGTTGGTCGACATGGCGGCGACGTTTCGAGAGTCGGGTCCGTAGACGATCCTTGCGAGTTCGAGGGTCTTCTCGGTGTGTTGCACCGCCGTCTGGGTGTCTCCTCGCAGCGCCGCGCGCACCGAGAGCTCGTGCTCGAGCTTCATCAGTGCAGGACCCTCTCCGTCGAGGCTCTGCACGACGTTGCGTGCCTCCTCCAGCTGCGGAAGCCCGGCGTCTCCGTTGTCCCGCTGATGCAGCGCGCTGGCGTACGCCAAGAGCAGCTCCACGCGGGCTCGCGGGGGGTAGTCGTCATCGTCGTCGATGAGTTCGACCGCGCGCCGCGTCCGGTCGACGGCCTCATCCAGCTGACCCATGCTCGTGTAGAGGTCCGCGGACGTCGCGAGCGCGCTCGCCTCGATCCACGACGAGCCTGCGGCGCGCGAGAGCGCGAGCGACACGTCGAACCAGCGGATGGCGACGGCGGTGTCCGTGCCCTGACTGTGGAACGCGCCGAGAATGATGGCGGACCGGGCTGCGATGTCGTCCAGGCCGTGCTCGAGGGCGAGGACGAAGGCCGTCTCGAGGTGCTCGCCTGCCTCGTCGAGCTTCTCCTGTTGCCGCAGGATTCGACCCATCGCGGCCTGGTAGCTTGCCGCGACGACCGGGTAGGTGCTCGCGGCGAATCGCTCCTGGTACCGAGAGAGAAGCGCGTTGGCGTCATCGTGGCGGTCGGAGATGATGAGCGTGCGCGCCCGACTCAGGACCGGAAGCAGCGTGCGCGCGTCTGCTTCTTGGGCTGCATCGGCGGGCAGCAGCGCAAGGCCGGGAAGGGCCTCGAGGTCGGAGCACAGGCGAACGTCGGGAAGGTTGGTCGAGACCTGTGGGGCCTGCTGCACGCCGTAGGCGTCGGCCTCGGTGAGCACCTCGACCATGGCCGAGAGGGCTTCGAGGTCTTGGTCGAGGCAGTGCATGCGGAGGTCGAGCATGTGCTCGGACTGCTCGCCGCGCTCGGTGGCGAGGCAGGCCTCGGTGGCGCCGGAGACCCACTGCTGGGCGTAGCTGTCGAGGGCGGCTGAGGTGGTGTCGAAAGCGGCCTGGGCGTAGGGGAGGCCGGTGGCGGTGAAGGCGGCGAGGATCTGCTGCTGGTGCTCGTCGTCGTAGACGGCGCGCATGCGGTCGGCGAAGGCGGAGCAGGGCTGGGAGTCGGCGTCGGTGTTGACGATGGCGACGAGGCCGGCACCCAGGGCGAGGCCGCCCACCGAGCCGACGAGCCAGGTGTTGCGGGTGCGGGCGGGAGGCTTGATGGCGCGCAGGAGGGCGCGCATGTTGGGGTGGCGGTCGTCGGGTTTGGGTGCGAGTCCGCGGAGGATGGCGCGGTGGACCCTGCGGGGGACGGAGACGCCAGCGGGGGCGGGAGGAAACTGAGCGCGGCGGATGGCGAGGCAGAGCTCGCGGGCGTTGGCGCCGGAGAAGGGTCTGATGCCGTAGAGGGCCTCGAAGAGGGCGACGCAGAAGGAGAACTGGTCGGAGCGATGGTCTGTGGGTTTGCCGGCGTGCTGCTCGATGGGCATGTACGCGGGTGTGCCCATGACGACGCCGGTCTGGGTGAGGCGGTCGTGGGTGGTGGAGGAGGATGTGCCGGGGTCGGCGGAGAGGGGGTCGACGTTGGCTTCGAGGGCGAGGCCGAAGTCTGTGACGTGGGCGCGGCCGTCGGGGCCGATGAGGACGTTGTCGGGCTTGAAGTCGCGGTGGACGATGCCGGCGTCGTGGGCGGCCTGGAGGGCCCGTCCGGCGCGGAGGAAGAAGGAGAGGATGCGGTGGGTGTCGCGGGGGTTGTCGCGGAGCCAGCGGCGGAGGTTGGGTCCGTCGATGAACTCCATGGCGATGAAGACCTGGCCGCGGAGCTCGCCGACGTCGTAGACGGAGACGACGCCGGGGTGGGAGAGCTTGGCGAGGGCCTGGGCTTCGCGAAGGAGGCGGGTGTGGTTGTCGGGGTCGGAGGAGGCGCCGCGGTGGAGGAGCTTGAGGGCGACGCGGCGGTCGAGGGTGGAGTCGTAGGCGGCCAAGACGATGCCCATGCCGCCGGCGCCGAGGGTCTCCAGGACGACGTAGCGGCCCAGGACCTCGCCGCGCTCGAAGGGTGCGCGGGGGTCGAGCGGGACGGACTGTCCGTCGGCGATCGTCGCGTCGGGATCGGCGCCGGTGGCCGGTTCGACCACGTCGTCCCCGTATCCCACGTACTGTTGCGTCACCCCCACGTTGCTCTCGGCCTCTCCTGGAGTCTACGTCGAGCCGAGCTGAACGAACCAGGGGACTGCGAGGGTCTGCCCCGGGGTGGAGCCGCTCAGAGCTCCGCTTCCCAGGTGACCAGGTCCCCCGCGAGCGCCTCTCCGGCGCCCTGCGTGAGCAGATCGAGGGTGGGGGTCGACCCGCGCAGATACACGTTGAAGAACCCGATCCCGTAGTGGCGAATGGTCGCGCCCGCGATGGCCGGGTCGGTGTTCGCGTCCGTACACCCGTCGTCGAGCGCGTCCGCGACCCCCAGCTCGGCCACCGCGGCGATGTCTTGGGCATCGAGGCTGCACATGTCGCTGAAGGTGAAGTGCCCGGCGTTGGAGAGCGTCATCCGGGCCCGAGGGGACGAGGCTTCGTCCCAGACCGACTGGGCATCGGCCGGCGGCGTGGTGTCGTCGACGCCACCGACCTGGAGCTGCAGCGGCGTGGTGAAGTCCGCCAGGGGCGTGCCGATCGTCAGCCATGTCACGCCCATGCTCGGCGGTGCCTGGGCCACGACCGCGTCGACGTCTGCGCCCAGCCCCATCCAGCGGATCGACGTGAGCGCTCCGAAGGAATGCCCGGTGACGCCGACGTGCTCGAAGTCCATGATCTCCGCCAGCGGGTCCTCGTCGTCCAGCAGTTCGAGCTCCTCGCGGACGTAGAAGAGGTCGTCGGGTCGATTGCCGAGGCTCGCGACCAGGTCCTCGGTGGTCAGGTCCCCGGTGACGATGATGTCGCTCAGGGTGTTGCCGACGTGGTCGGGGGCCACGACGACGTAGCCGTGGCTGGCCATGTCGACCGTGTAGTAGGTCGACTGCATCCGAATGCCGCCCGAGCCGTGGCTGAAGAAGACCACCGGGTAGGGGCCGTCATCGCTGCGCATCGGCGCGTCTCGGACGGCGGTGGTCACCAGCTCGGAGCTCAGGTCGTTGCCCAGGACCTCGATCGCGTCGGGCCGAAAGATGTCCTCCACGGTGTACGTCACCGTGTCCATGCCGATGGCGTCGTCGGTGGCCGGGTACCAGATCTCGGTCACCAGCGAACGACCGCCCTCGCGGGTGGGGTCGACGAACTCGATCGTCATGACGCCGACCGGGTAGGGGCCCGGCAGCGAAGGGTCGATCGCGTTGTCCGGGCCCGAGGGCCGTGGACCCTGATCGACGCCGGTGGTGCTGCTGTCGCTGCCGTCGGATCCCATGGACGCACGAGGCTCGGTGCTCTGGGCTTCGGTGGTGCCTCCGCTCCCGCCGTCGTCGGAGCTCGCGGAACCTTGGCCCGCGCCCCCGTCATCGCCGCAGCCCAGGCCCGCGAGCGCGAAGGTCAAGAACAGTGAAGTCGGACCCACTTCAAGCCGCATCATCACCGTCAGGGTATCAGCCAGTCGTCCTGCTCCGCCAAAGTCGGTAGGCTCGGCGCTCATGGCGTCCGAAGTCGACCTCCACGCGGCGATCGTCGTTCGGGAGCTGCCCAGCGGGGGTGTCTATGCCCACCCGGTTGCCGACCCGAGCCTTGCGACCCGGTCGACGTCGGTCGCAGCGGCGCTCGCGGAACAGGAGCGTTTCCTCACCCGTTTGCTCGAGAAAGCACCGGCGTCGACGATCGCTGGGTACTCGCTCCCTGCCGACGCGACGCTGATCGAGGTCCCGGTCGTGCTGCCACGGGGGGACCTACCCCGGCGGACCGCGCTGACCGAGCCCGTGACGGTTCCCTGCATCATCGTCCCGCACGAAGGCGCGTACTGGGTTCAGATCCTGCCGCTGGAGGCGTTTGCGTACTTCGAGACCGACGAGGGCCTGGAGCGCGCGGTCATCGAGGCCACCGAACAGATGGCCCGGGTGCGCGACCTCTCCGCGAGCGAGGTCCTGGCGATGCTGCCGGCGCAGCGGCATTCCTTGCACCAGCTGGAGCTGTCGATCGCGCGCGAGGACGCGGAGGAGGCCGGGGCGCGCGCGCGGGCCCGCCGGCAGCGCGTCAAGACCCGGGAGCGAGCGGGAGCCGAGAAGCTGCTGACCGAGGTCGGCACGTCGTTGCGAGTGCTGCACGCCAAGGGGAGACAGCCCGAGGTCCTCGGGCGAGAGACCGAACTCGACGCGCTTCAGAGCCTGCTGGCGGGACCCGAACGCCTCAGCGTGGTCGTGGTCGGGCGCGAGATGGCCGGCAAGTCCGCGCTCGTGCACGGATTGGTCTCCCGAGCGGTCCACGGTCGCGGCCCCGACCCGCTGGGCGGACGCATGGTGATCGCGACCTCGGGCGCGCAACTCGTCGCGGGGCAGTCGGGCTTTGGCGAGCTCGAGCAGCGGATCGTCTCGGTCATGCAGGCGGCCGAACAACTCGACGCGGTCGTCTTCTTCGACAACCTGGGAGACCTGCTGTCGGGACGGCCCGGGACCATCGAAGACATGGTCTCTGGGATGCTGCCGTACATCACCCAGGATCGGGTTCGGGTGGTGGGGGAGCTGACGCCCGAGCAGGTCTCTCACTACGAGAAGATGCACGTCGGCTTCTTCGCCGCGCTGTCGCGCGTGACGCTGGAGCCGCTCGACAAGACCCAGACGCGTCCGATTCTCGAGGCACGCATCCGACACAGCAAGACCTACGAGCCAGATCGGCCGTCCCTCTCGACCGACGCCATCGGACCGCTGTTGGACCTGTGCGACCGCTACTTGGCCTACGAGGCGTTCCCGGGCAAGGCCTTGCGGCTGCACGACGAGCTGCGGGCGATTCACGAGGGAGCGGTGACGCAGACCGGCGAGCCCAAGCCGCTGGGTCCCGCCGAAGTGTACGGCGCCTTCTCCAACCGCTCGGGCATCCCGCTGTTCCTGCTCAAGGAGGAGCGCGCGGTCAAGCTCGAGGAGATCGAGCGCTTCTTCGCGCGACGGGTGATCGGTCAGCGCGAGGCGGTGCGTCGGGTGGCCGAGACGGTGTGCATGGTCAAGGCGAACCTGCAGCCACCGGGCAAGCCGCTGGCCAACTTCTTGTTCATCGGGCCGACCGGGGTGGGCAAGACCGAGGTCGCCAAGACGCTCGCGCTGTTCCTCTTCGGGGGCACCGAGCGAATGGTGCGCTTCGACATGTCGGAGTACATGGATGCCAGGGCGGCCGAGCGCCTGATTCGAGGGACGCAGCGTGACGAGGGGGAGCTGACCAAGCGCGTTCGCCAGCAGCCGTTCTGCGTCGTGTTGCTCGACGAGATCGAGAAGGCGCACCCGGCCGTCTTCGACCTGCTGCTCCAGGTCTGCGGTGAGGGGCGGCTCTCCGACGCGCGGGGGCGGACGACGTGGTTCAACAACGCGATCATCATCATGACGAGCAACCTTGGTGCGGCCCACCGCAAGCCCGACGCAGGATTCGGCACCGGGGGGGGTGATGGGCCCGAGGCGATGGCCACCTACTACCTCGAGCAGGTCGACAAGCACTTTCGGCCCGAGTTCGTCGGCCGCATCGACAGGGTGATCCCGTTCTCGTCCCTGCTGCGCGAGGAGGTCTCGGCGGTCGCCGAGGTCGCGCTGCGCAAGATCGTGGACCGCGACGGCGTGCTGGGCCGGGCCGCATCGCTGGTCGTCTCCAGCGCCGCGCTCGAGCAGCTGGCGGAGGCCGGATACTCGGCAGCCTACGGTGCGCGAGCCCTGCGAAGGCATCTCGAGGCCGCGTTGGTGGGACCGGTGTCCGTGGTGCTCGCGAAGCACGCCGGTGTGCTCGACGGCGCGCGGGTCGACGTTCGCTGGCCCGACGAGTCCACACCCGAGCCCCGCGAGGGATTCACGACCGAAGCGGAAGAGTTGGTCGGTGACCTGTCCATTACGGTTACGCGCCCGCTGGCGGGGCGAAGTCGCCAGACGGCCCACCACTTGGGCACGATCGCAGCGCTTCGGCGCGTCGCGGACAGGTGTTTGCACTGCTCGCTCGCGCTGGAGCTGCGGGAGCGTCTCGACTACATCGTCGCCGACCTCGCCGGGGCGCGGATGGGGGACACATCGGAGACAGCGGGCAAGCTCGCCGCCGAGCGGGGCCTGCTACAGGGCGTCCTCGATGGGGTCACCGAACATCGCGACGCGATCGCAGACGCTGAAGAGCTGGCCATGACGGCGCAGCTCGAGGGGGCCGATGCGGGGCTCTTTGTCGATGAGGCTCGAGAGGCCTACGCTCGCTTCGAGCGCGCCTTCGTGCGAATGGTGGCCGGGCACATCGGCGAGGACTGCATCACCGTCTTCGCCCGCTCGTGGGGAGGTGGGCGTACGCACGACTTCTTGGAAGTGCTCGACGCCGCCGCATCGCAGCGCGGCTGGGACGTCACCGTGCATCGAGCCGGCGACCCCGAAGGGGACGAGGGCTGGCCGGCGGGTGCGCGCTACGGCCCACCGCGCACCCTGGCGTGGTGGCGAGAGAGGCGGGCGCTGGAGACGGACAAGGAACGCGCCCAATGGTCGAGCGTCCTGATTCGCGTTCGTGGATCGCTCGCCGAAGAACTCGTCGAGGGTGAGGTGGGTCCGTGGCGTTTCGAGACCGACGGGGGCAACGTCGAAGTGCTCGAACTCTCGGTGCTCCGCTACGACCACGAGGCGTCGTTTGGCGAGCTGTGCCCCGATCCCCTCCCCGAGAGCGACGACGACTTTGCAATTCCAGCGCGGCGCAAGCCCGAGGAGCTGCGGCGAGAGGAGCCGGTGCGCACGTGGGCGAAGACGGGCGAGCGATGGGTCGTGAGCACTGCCGCCCCGGCCGCGAGCTTCTCGATCGCGACCTTCGCGGACTATGCGGCCGAGCTGGAGCGCGTGCAGTTTGCGAGCCGGGCGGAGAAGGCCCTGGCGACCCAGGAGGAGGGCTGACATGGAAGTTCGCATTTCGGTGTTCTCGCGGGCGCGCGGGCGCTCGCTTCAGTGGGTGACGGTGGGGCTCGGGCCGCTGACCTCCAGGGTCGCCGCGTCCAGCCATGGGAAGGCCCGCCAGCGCTTGATCGATGGGCTTCGCAAGCGCGTGGCCGAGCTGTGGCCGCACGAGTTGACCCCGCTGGAGGCGGTGCGAGGACGTCGCCTGACGACCGTCGCGCTCGAGCTGTCGCTGCGGGGTGCGGCGGGACGTCGACGCTTCTACGGCGCGGTGCCGCTGGTCGTCGAGCCGCGGACGCGCGGCGGTGCCGTGGATGGGACGATCAACGTCGTCTACCACCCGCTGCGTCCAGACGCCTGGTTCGTGCACGAACCGGGTCGATCGTTGACCGACGAGGCCAAGACCTTCTTCCAGCGAGATTGGGCTGAGCTCGACGAGGCGGTCCTCGAGACGCTCGAACACCACAAGAAGGACAAACTCGAGCTCGTCGCCTTCTCCGTCTCCCCCAAGCTGCTGACCGACAAGCTCGATGCGAAGAAGAAGGACCCACCGGCGCTGCTCGGCGGGGGGCGAGGCCCGACCGGTGAAGCCTTGCTCTCGCGCCTGGGAACCTGCGCGACGATGCACATCGTCGACGGCATCGCCGAGCCCGTCATTGCGCGCAGCCCGTATCGAGACACCCTCGCGCAGCTGCTGTGCGGTCGCCAACAGAAGTCCGTGCTGCTCGTTGGTCCGACCGGGGTCGGCAAGAGCAGCCTGCTGCAGCAGGTCGTGGCCGATTTGCTCGCCTCCGATGACTTCCCCTCCCATCGCAACCTCGACCGCATCCACAAGGTGTGGCGGATTCGCGGACAGCGGGTCATCGCGGGCATGTCCTATCTCGGGCAGTGGGAGGATCGCTGCGTCAACATCGTCGAGGCGTGTCGGAAGCACCGCGGGATCCTCTGGGTGGAGGACGTGGCGCGGTGGGGCGGGATCGGTCAGACGCGGGCCAGCGATCGCGCGCTGTCCACCTTCTTTCGGGGGCCGATGGCCCGAGGCGAGCTGGTCCTGGTGGGCGAGTGCACCGCCGAGGGGCTGCAGCGGCTGCAGGACGAGGCGCCCGGCTTTGCGGGGGCGTTCACCACCGTCTTCGTCGAGCCCACCGGCCGCGAGGAGACGATTCGGATGCTCGTTCAAGAGGCGCGACGCTTCGAACGCGAGCGAACGACGGCGTTCGACCCGATGGTGTTTCGCATGATTCACGACTTGGGAGGCAGTCTGGGCGGCGCGGCGGTGCATCCGGGCAAGGCGCTCGATCTGCTGCGCCAGCTCGCGACCCGAGACACCGACGCGCCACTGGACCTGCGAGAAGCCGAGGCAGCCCTCGGACAGGGCAAGAAGATCCTCGCGATCAAGGCTTACCGCACCAAGACAGGGTGCGGTCTGCTCGAGGCCAAGAATGCCGTGGAGGCGCGCGCGAAGACGGGCGCGTGGGGGCCCGTTCCCAAGCGCCCCCAGGCGGTCCCGCCTGCGCCCCAGTCGCTGCTCGACGCCGGACCCAGCCGCATGCTCCAGCGACCAGACATCGGCGCCGCCGAAGTGATCGGGCACCTCGCTGGCAGCACGGGCATGCCCGCGGTCTTGCTCGACGCACATCGCTCGCTCGATGCCGAGGCGGTGGCGCAGCAGCTGCGCAGCCAGATCATGGGCCAAGAAACCGCCGTCGCGGCGATGCGGGATCTGGTGCTCCGCATCAAGGTGGGGCTCGCCGACCCATCGCGGCCCTACGGTGTGTTCCTGTTCACGGGGCCGACGGGAACGGGCAAGACCGAGATGGCGAAGTGCCTGGCGGAGTTTCTCTACGGGGCCTCGTCCATTGGAGGATCCTCGGCCCGGCTGCTGCGGTTCGACATGAGCGAGTATGGGGCCCCGGATGCGCCCTCGCGTCTGATCGGCGATCGGTTCAACCCGGAGGGCACGCTCACGGCCAAGGTCCGTGCGCAGCCGTTCTCGGTGGTGCTGCTCGACGAGATCGAGAAGGCCGATCCCTCGGTGCTCAATCTCATGCTGCAGCTCTTCGATGACGGCCGTCTGACCGACGCTGCCGGACGGCGGGTCGACTTCACCCACACCGTGGTGATCATGACCTCGAACCTGGGGGCGAGAAAAACGCCCTCGGTCGGGTTTGGAGGCGAGCAGGGGGATGCGGCCGACGTGGCTGCGGCCGTGCGGGCGTTCTTTCCTCCCGAGCTGTTCAACCGGATCGATCACGTGGTCGAGTACGGCTCCCTGTCTCGGGACGCCGCGGGACGCATCGCGCGACGCGAGCTCGACGCCTTGGTCGGGCGACGCGGGTTGGTCGAGCGCAACGTGTTCGTGCGCTACACGCCCGGCGTGGTCGATCGCGTCGTGGCGGAGGGCTTTGCAGCCAAGGATGGAGCGCGCTCCTTGAAGCGCTACCTCGAGACCCATGTGGGCAGCGTGCTCGCCGACACCCTGGCGGCAGCGCAAGCCACGGCCATGCGGATGCTGTGGCTGTACGTCCACCGGGGCGAGCTTCGGCTGCACATGGAGACGCTCGCGGAGGCCGAGGCGCTGGGGACGAGCAGCCCCCTCGAAGCGGTGCTGACCTGGTCGGGCAAGCAGCTGCGCTCCGAGGTGCCCGCGGCGATCGAGCGGGCCAACGCGCTGCTGGAGTCACCGGCGCTGCAGCGGCTGCACGACACCATCAGTGAGGCCGTGCGCCGGCCGGGATCGCAGGGCGCCTCCGCCCTCGCCGACCTCGAGTCGCTGCGGTCCGAGGTTCACCAGCTCGCCGAGGACCTGCGCACGCAGCTCGAGTACGACCCCATTCTCGGCGACGCGCGCTCGATGGAGGAGCAGGCGCTGTACGAGGGCGAGCTGGTCGAGCACGACGCATTCGCCAAGGAGACGCTCGGCGAGACGCCCTGGGGGGGGACGGTGGTCCGCGTCCTGGGCCGCGCGTCGGGGCCTTCGCTCCCCTTCGTGGCCCGCCAGGACTTCTTGCGCACGCTGGGATCGCTGCGCTTCTTGGAGCGCGCGGTTCGGGACGGGGCCAATCCCAGCGCGCATGCGGTGATGCTCGAGCTCACGCGGGTCAGCGGGTCGCGATCGCCCTCGCGTTTCGGTGAGCCCGCGCAGGGGCTCTTCGAGTGGCTGCTCGGGGCCTATCGCGGGGGGCGGGGCGAGGTGGAGGCGAGCGTCGTCGTCGACGGCGAGGGCCGTCGCTTCTCACACCCGGACGCGGCGGTCCCCGGTGCACGCAGGGCCGTGCTTCGCATCGTGGGGCCGGGCGTCCGGGCGTTCTACGCGCCCGAGCAGGGCTCGCACGTTCGGGAGTCGATCTCCGGCGGGACCGAGGTCGTCCGGGTGCGGGCGCTTCGAGCCGAGGCTACCGATCTCGACGCCCATCTCGACGCGCTCGACGTTCACCGCACTGCGTTCTGCGACGCGCTGGAGACCGGGGAGCGGCGGCCGGACAACCCCGACGCGCTGTTGCCCATCGTGCGGCGGTACACCTTCGATCCGCCCACGCCCGGCGCGCTGAGCTGGATCGACGTGGAAGACTACCCCTTGATGTACGCGTATCGGGGGCGAAGCGCGACGCTCGACGAGGCGCTTCAGACGGTCTGGCTGCTGCGGATGGGCGCGGCGCTGATGCTGGACGGCGACGGATCGGAGCAACGCTGATGGCACGCCCTACCTACCGGGTTCACTTCGTCACCCACCCCGACGGCAACCACACCGGTCGCCTGCTCTCCCGGCGCGGGGTGCTCTCCGAGCCGCTGTCGGGGCACGGGTCGACGGAAGCGGCGGTCTTCGCTCAGCTGGTCCTCGCGCTCGAAGAGTCGAGGGTTGCGGTCGACGAGTTCCTCTGGGAGGAGACGCTGGGGGTCCGGCGCATCGAGGTCCGGGTCAACCCGCAGATGGTCGTCAAGAAGCGCACCGTCATCGCCCAGCAGACCATCCCGCTGCACGTGACGTATGCGTGGGCGGAGCTGAAGGCAGGAGGCACGCTGTTGATGCTGCCGCGCTTCGGCTGGTGGTTCGTCCTCGAGGACGTCGGCATGGCACCGACGGTCATCCGACAAGCGATCGGCCGTTCGATGCTCGGTGAGAAGCCGCGCTCGATGTTCGATTTTCGCGGGCTGATCGACGAGCGAATCGTCGAGTGGGCGCCGCCCTACGCGTCGAAGGCTCAGCCGGCCGAGCGGACCGAGGGGATGGAGGGCCGGACGACGCTCGACGCCGTCGCCGAGGATCTGAGCGCGGCACAGACGCGGGGGCGTCGACGTCCGATCATCGGCGACGTCGTCGAGCCGCAGCACGTCGAGCGCCTCAGCGGGCAGAATCCGCGCTCGACGCTGCTCGTCGGGCCTCCGGGCGCAGGGAAGTCGACCTGGGTTCGAGCGCTGGCGCGGCGGATGGCCCGTAACAAGGATGCTCCCCGGATTTGGTCCACCAGCGCCGATCGCATCGTCGCGGGCATGATGTACCTCGGCGAGTGGGAGCAGCGCTGTCTCGACATGATCGAGGAGCTCGGAGCGTCCAGGGGCATCCTGTACGTCGACCGCCTGGGGCCGATCTGTGCGACGCAAACGAGCACCTCGATCGCGGACATGTTCACACCCGCCATGCGGGTCGGCGAGCTGGTGGTCCTCGCCGAGTGCAATCTCGAGGAGTACGAACACCTCGCGACCCATCATCCGGGGTTCGTCTCCCAGTTCGTCGTCAAGCGCATCGAGCCGACGGCGAGTGCCGCGATGCCGCACTTGCTGCGGTCGTATCAGGCTCGGATCGACCCCAGACGGACCTTCACCTTCGAGGCCCTCCGGACGCTCGTGCAGCTGCTGGAGTTCTTCGCTCGCGACCGCGGCTTCCCGGGCAAGGGCTTCCGGTTCTTGGATTGGATGGCCCAGAGCGACCCCATCGAGACCTCTCACGAGGCCGATGCCCAGGAGGTGACCAACGCGTTCGCGGCCTCGACCGGTCTGCCGCTGGCGCTGATCTCCGACCGCGAGGTCGCGGGGCGGGACGTCATCTCGTCCCGTCTTCGTGAGGGGGTCGTCGGCCAAGACCCGGCGTGCCACGTGGCCGCAGGCGTGCTCACCCGGTTCAAGGCGGGCTTGTGCGATCCCGACCGCCCGATCGGAAGCCTCTTCTTCGTCGGGCCCACCGGCGTTGGCAAGACCGAGCTCGCAAAGCAGCTCGCGCGGGTCATGTTCTCGGATGCCGACCGCATGATCCGCCTCGACATGAGCGAGTTCATGCTGCCCGGCTCCGGACAGCGCCTGCTCGCGGTCGGTCAGGGGATGCAGAGCCTGGTCGAGCAGGTCCGGCGGGCGCCGCTGTCCCTCATCCTGCTCGACGAGGTCGAGAAGGCGCACCCCGAGGTCTTCGACCTTCTCCTCGCCATGCTCGGGGAGGGGCGGATGACCGACAGCGACGGTCGCCTCGTGGACTTCCGCATGACGCTGATCGTGATGACGAGCAACCTCGGCGTTGCGAAGTCGGAGACCGCTGGCTTCGGTGACACCACGCCCTCGACCGACGCGCTGCGCTCGGCCGTGCGGGCCCACTTTCGGCCGGAGTTCTTCAACCGCATCGACTCGATCGTTCCCTTCGGCCGCCTCAGCCGCGGGGACATCCTGCAGGTCGTCGACCTCGAGCTCGCCAAGTCCGCGCGGCGGCAGGGGCTGGCCGACCGCAACCTCTCCCTGCACGTCGACCCGGACGCCCGCGCGCGCCTGGGGGAGTTGGGCTGGCATCCCACCCGTGGTGCCCGCCCTCTCAAACGCGTGATCGAAGAGCGCGTCATGAGTCCGATCGCAGTTCGACTGGCCGCTGCGCCGATGCGAGACGCGACGATCCACGTGGTCGTGCGAGGCCGGCCGGCCCCAGCGGGGGGCTTGGTGGTGGAGGTCTGAGAGAGGATCCGCTGCGTCCACCGGGCCGGACCGGAGCGTCACCCGCTCGTCGCAACGCTGCGACGTTGGGACTGCGCCGGGTCTCACCGGGGCCTGCTAGACTCCCGGTCGATGTCGTGGACCGAGGCGAGTATTCCGGATCTGAGCGGGAAGACGATGGTCGTGACCGGAGCCAACAGCGGTCTTGGGTTCGAGACCACCGGGCTCCTGGCGGGACGGGGGGCCCACATCGTGATGGGCTGCCGGACCAAGGACAAGGCCGAGGCGGCCATGAGCCGGTTGCGCGCGGACCAGGCGGGCGCGTCCGTGGAGTTCGTGCCGCTCGATCTCGCGGACCTCGCGTCGGTCCGCGCGTTCGCCGACACCGTCGCGTCCTCGCACGACAAGCTGCACGCGCTGATCAACAACGCGGGGGTGATGGCGCTGCCCCGCACCGAAACGGCCGATGGCTTCGAGATGCAGATCGGCACGAACCACTTCGGCCACTTCGCGCTGACGGGGGCGCTCATGCCCGTGCTGCTCGAGACCCCGGGTGCGCGCGTCGTGACGGTCAGCTCGCTGATGCACAAGGTCGGCTCGATGCGCTTCGACGACCTGCACGGGAAGCGCAGCTACGACAAGTGGCGCGCGTATGCTCAGAGCAAGCTCGCCAACCTGCTGTTCTGCTACGAGCTCGATCGTCGCTTGCGCGTCGCGGAGGCGGACGTGCTCTCGGTGGCCGCTCACCCCGGCTACTCCGCGACGAACCTGCAGTCCGTCGGCCCCCGCATGGCCGGGTCCAAGCTCGCCGAGCGCTTCTACGACTTCACCAACAAGCTCGTCGCCCAGCCCGCGCGCATGGGCGCGATGCCCAGCGTGTTCGCGGCCGTGGGCGAGTCGGTGAGCGGCGGCGGCTTGTACGGTCCCCAGGGGCTGGGGCAGGTGCGTGGGTATCCCGAGCGCGTGGAGTCCAACCGGGCGTCCCACGACGAGATCTCGGCCCAGCGCCTGTGGTCGATGTCGGTCGAGGCTACGGGCGAGTCGTTCTCGATGCTCGACGAGTGATCTCCCCGGGAGCCGCCTCGGTCCACGTGGGGATCGCCTCGCTGCGGGCGAGCGCATCGACGGCACCCGCGAGCGCGCGAACGATCGGAACCATGGCGTCGTAGTCGAGGCGCTGCGTCTCGTCGCTGAGCGCGTGGTAGTGCTCGTCGAGCGGACCGGCAGCGATCGTGTGCGCGACGACGCCGTGCGTGGCGAAGGGATAGTTGTCCGATCGATCGAACGCGGCGCCCTCGGTCGGGCCGATCGCAGCCCCGGGGACGAACGAGACCCCCTCCGCCTTCCCTGCGGTGTCCAGCCACTGCGCAAGGGTGGAGTAGGCGTGCCCCGTGACCCAGGCTCGCCGGTGGTCGGCCGGGTCGGCATGCCCCAGCATCTCGAGGTTGAGCACCGCGACGATGTCCTGCAGGGGCACAGGGGGGGACTCGACGAAGGCGGTGGACCCTCTCAAGCCCTGCTCTTCGCCACAGAACGCGACGAACACGATGCGGCGCCGGCGGGGCGAAGGGTCGTCGGCCAGGGCTCGTGCGATCGTGAGCATGGCGGCGACGCCCGAAGCGTTGTCGTTGGCGCCGTTGAACACCACGTCGTCACCTTCGGCCGCTTCGCCCACGTGGTCGTAGTGGGCGGTGAGCAGGATCGCCTTGGGGGTCGTCGCGGGCAAGGCACCCAGGACGTTGAAGGATGGCTCTCCAGCAGCGCCGCACGGGACGGGCTGCGTGTACGATTCGCCCAAGGGGCCGACACCCACCTGCGTCAGTACGGTCTGGATGTAGTCGGCGGCCTCGTCGAGCTGGGGTGAGGGGGTCTTGCGCCCCCGCATCTCGTCCGAGGCCAAGAAGGTGACGTGCGCTCGCAGTCGATCGGCCGAGATGGCATCCGCCGACTGCGCGCCGGGGCGAGCGGCGGCCTCGACGGTTGGGGTGGGCTGCGACCCTTGGTGTGCCGAAGGGTCCGCCGAGCTTCTGCAGCTCGCCGCGAGGCCAACCAAGAGCAGTCGCCGGGCGTGGCTGCGCATGTCCGGAAGCCTATCAGGGTGGTAGGCTGGAACGCATGCGGCGTTGGGTTGGGCTCGTGAGCCTTCTGGGAGGCTGCGCGTTCGAGTCGTCTCCGATGTCGGGGGATTCCCAGAACTCGCTCGGGGACACCGGCGCTGCGAGCACATCGAGCTCGACGAGCGCCTCGGAGCCGGGACCGGACGACGCGGTGACCTCGGTGACCCCGATGACGTCGTCCTCGGTCGACCCGGGGACCTCGAGCTCGGTCACGACGACGACGACGACGACGGACTCGGTGGATCCCGAGACGACGGGCCGCGAAGACGACAGCGAATCGAGCGGAGGCGAGACCGACACCACGCGAGGTCTGACCAACGGGGGCGTCATTGCGCGCTACTTCCTCAACGAGGCCGGCGCGGGCACGGCTCCCTTGTTCGCGCTCGACTCGACGCCAGCTCCGATCGATCTGAGCATCGACTACGGCCGCGGCTCCTTGGAGTACGTCGAGGAGCTTGGAAACCGAGGGCTGGAGTTCACCAACGCCGGCTCGGATGATGGCGCGCGCGCGTTCATCGGCGGGACCGAACTCGGCGGCCTGGAGGGCTCGACGAGCCTGACCTTCGAAGTGGTGTTTCGACTGGAGGACACCGTCGGCCAAGGCTCTCGGATCATGCACATCGGTGCCGGCCCGGCTCCGGGCATCGCGACCTTGAGCTCGACCAACCCCGACCTTCTCCAGTTCTCATGGAACGACGGGCTCGTGCGGGAGTGGGACTACGCGGACTTTGCAGGGGTCGCCCACGTGCTGCACGTCGTCGTCGATACGACGGCCCCGAGCCCGGAGTCCCAGGTCCGACTCCTGGTCGAAGGTGCGGAGCTCGTTCCGGAGATCACCGGTACCATTCCAGTCGGTGACCAGGCGGCGGTGCCTGAGGGCACGATCTTCGGTCTCGGCAACCGGGACGCCGCCCGGGCGATCGACGGTGTGTTGTTCTACGCCGCCGTCTACGGCGAGGCGATCGACGATGACCGGATCGCGCAGCACGTCACGGCGCTGGGCATGAGCAACGACTGACCGGCGACCCGGCGGGCCCCGACCGCACCTACGGCTGGACGCTCGAGACTTCGGGGGCCGTCTCGGCGCAGCTCACCGGGACGATTCCAAACACGAACAGCCCGCTGATCAGGAGGGTCATCGCCAGAGAGATCGGCAGAAACCCCGTCGACAGGTGCTCGTCGTCCGCCTGGTGCGAACACTGGTGACCGCCGGCCAAGCGACGACCGTATCACAGCTGCGTGGCGCGACCTTCACAGCCGGCGCGTGGTGCGAGCGATTCCGCCACATCGCTGTCGTCAATGGTGTGCGCGCTCACCGAATTGTCGTCGGCGGGCCTTGCACCAGCCCATTCTCGTCACCCCCTTGCGCAAAGGGCCCTTGGTACCGTTAGATGCCCGCGCGATGGCGACAGAATCGACGTCCCCTTCCGCGGTGGCCGAGCCGCGTGGCTTCTTCCGCCGCTGGATTCTCGACTTCCACAACCGCACCGTGTTGTTCCGGGTCGGCAACTGGCTGTTCACGACCTATGCGTTCCTCGCCGGGGCCGCGTTCGCGGCCGGCTGCGCCGTCTCGCTCTGGTACGACGCCATGGTGGGGCTCGACGTCGTCTACATGGCGAAGCTCTACCTCTTCATCTTGGTGCCAATGATTCTGATCGGACTGCGTTCGTTCAGCATCATGCTCGAGTGGCGAGAGCTGTTCCGCAACCCGCTGCAGACGATCATCAAGCCGGGCTACATGCTGCACGGCGGGATCGCGGGCGGGCTGGTCGGTCTGGTGATCATCAACCAGATCTCGGGTGTGCCGGTCCTTCGGCTGCTCGATGGCCCGGCGCTGTGCTTGCCGCTGGGTGAAGCGATCGCTCGTCTGGGCTGCTACGTCTACGGTTGCTGCTGGGGCCGCCCCACCTCGAGCCGGTTTGGCGTGCGCTACACGAGCCCGGAGTCCAAGGTCGTGCGCTGCGCACCGCACTTGGCCAACGTCAAGATTCACCCCGCGCAGCTCTACGCGCTGGTGATCTACCTGGCGATGTTTGCGACGTTCTACGCGATCCTCCCGGTGCTCCCCTTCGACGGCGCGCTCGCTGGCCTGTACTTCATCCTGCACTCGCTGGTGCGGCTGAGCCTCGAGGTCTTCCGGCAGGACGACCGCGGCAAGCTGTGGGGCAAGCTCACCCACACCAACGTGTACTCCTTCGCGATGATCGCGGTGGGCGTCGCTTTCTTGGCCATCGGCTCGGCGACCAGCACCGGCACGCTGTCCGTCGACCTGAGCCACCGCCTCGTGCACGTGGTCAGCAACGGCAGCATCGCGCCGTGGATCGCCTTGTTCGGGGTCGTGTTCGGGTTCGCGTACGGCGTCCACTACGGCAAGGTCGGCAGCTGGCTGCGCAACCCCTCGGGTGGGATGAAGCCCAACGTCGACGAGCTGAGCATGGGCGCTGCCCAGCGCATGGAAGCCGCCTCCTCCGACGACTAGCGGCACGCTCTCGAATCGGCGCGGAAACCCCATTCCGAACCGGTCCCGACCCCGGCCGTCCTCCGACGCCGGGGTCTCGTCTTTGGGTCGGCTACACTCGTTGTCTCGTCCTTGTCCCGTTCGTGGAACACCCCATGCCTGCAGCCAAGCCCGATCTCGAGGTCGCCGACCTGCGTGGTGTCGTTCTCGACGACCGCTACGAGATCGGGGATCCGCTCTCCGAGGGCGGCATGGGCACCGTGTACCGCGGGCAACAGCTCGCCCTGCAGCGTCCGGTCGCAATCAAGGTGGTCAAGCCCGGCGTCGTGAAACGAGACGTCCAGGTGCAACGCCTCGTTCGCGAGGCCCAGACGACCGCGATGGTCAAGCACCCCAACGTCATCGAGATCATCGACGTCGGCGTGATGGAACCGGGGTTCGTCTACCTGGTGATGGAGCAGCTCGAGGGGCAGGATCTTCGGGCGCTGCTGCGGAAGGAACGGCGTCTGCCGTGGCCCCGGGTCCGCGCGATCGCCATGCAGGTGGTCGCCGCGCTCAAGGCTGCGCACGCGCGTGGCGTGGTTCACCGCGACATCAAGCCGAGCAACGTGTTCATGGTCGAGCAAGCGCCCGGCGTGCATGACGACTTCGTCAAGGTGCTCGACTTCGGACTGGCCAAGTGTCGAGCTCAGGGGGGCTCGGCAACGCTCACCGCCGCCGGTGAGGTGGTTGGCACGGCCGCATACCTCGCACCAGAGGTCGCGCGGGGTCGTGCCGCGGACGTTCGGTCCGAGGTCTACGCAGTCGGCGTGCTCATGTACAAGATGGCGACCGGGACCGTGCCCTTCAAGGGGACCAACCCGCTGGACGTCCTCGCCAAGGCGATCTCCAACCCCGTCCCCGCGCCGCGCTTGCACAACCCGCAGCTGCCCGACGAAGCCGATCGCATCATCCGGCGCTGCCTTGCCAAGCGCGCGGATCTTCGCCCGCAGTCGATGAACGACCTCGAGGCCGACCTGCACGCCCTCGGCGACTCGGCGCCTTCGCTCTGCAGGCATGTCGCGCCCGCGTCCGCGCCCCCGGCGGGCGGTACCCAGGTCGCTCCGGCTCCGCTCGCGCCGTCTCCTTCCACGCCCCCACGGGATGTCGACCGCCATCTCGCCGAGGATCCGTCCGACGTGCTCGAGGCTGCGATGTCCGAAGTGCTCGGCGTCGACGAGGTCTTCGAGGACGCGCCTGGGCCCGGTCATGGCCGGCCGGCCCTGCATCTGGTGCCCGATCCGGAGCCTGTGGCCGATCCTCCGGGCCCGGTCGTGCGCTCGGAGACCGCGGTTTCGCCGATGCCACATCGACCCCGTCCGCCGGCTGGCTCCGCAGTCCTCGGTGGCTTCGCCGCTGCGCTTCCACGCGATGCGCGAGGCTTTGCGCCCGCGCTGCCCGAGGGCGCACCGGGCGTCCCGGCATTCGAGGCAGGCCGGGCTCCTGAGGTGACGCCCGCACCACGGCGACGCGCGTTCGCCGGAGGCCTCGCGGTCCTGCTCGTGGCGGCCGCGGTCCTCGGTGGTTTGGCCTGGTCCGAAGCCGCGCCCAGCCCCGTCGAGTCAGCGCTCGTCGCCGCGAGCGTCGTCACGCCGGAGGTGTCCGACTCCGGGGGTCCAGGCGTGCCCGCCGCGGTCGAGAGGGCTCCGGCCTTCCGCGCGACGCCGCTCCCCGAGGAGCCCCAGGTCTACGCACCAGACACCTTCACTCCGCTCGAGCTGCGTCGCCTCGAGCCTGGCATCCCGCTGGCGCCCGTCCTCCAGATCGCGCCAGAGCCGGACGCCGAGCCCGCACCGCGCCAGCGCAAGCGGCCGCGCAAGCGCAGGTCCTCCTCGAGCCCCGCTGCGCCCGCGAAGCCTGTCTCGCGTCCTCCACCGCCGCCACCGGTCGTGCCCAAGCGCAAGCCCAAGGGCGATCCTTCGGCGCCCTGGAAGCGCGCGCCGGGGCCTAGCGACCACTGGTAGCGCCGGCGGCACTCGACGAAGGGGTTTGCATCCGTGGGCGGACTGCGCGACCGTTGCGCGGTCGCAGACGCCATGGCCGGGACCAGCCTACTGACCCTCATCGACGATGTCGCGTCGATCCTCGACGACGTCGCGACCATGACCAAGGTCGCCACAAAGAAGACGGCCGGCGTGCTGGGCGACGACCTGGCGCTCAACGCCGAGCAGGTTACGGGCGTCATGCCCGACCGCGAGCTGCCGGTGGTGTGGAGCGTGTTCAAGGGGGCGCTGCTCAACAAGGTGATCCTCGTGCCCGTCGCGCTGCTGATCAGCGCCTTCGTGCCGGTGTTGATCACCCCCCTGCTCATGCTCGGCGGGCTGTTCCTGTGCTTCGAGGGGACCGAGAAGGTGCTCGAGAAGTTCTTCCACGCCAAGCCGGACGGTGAGCCCGCTGCGCCCAGCGAGCCCAAGGCCGACGGCCCAGCGCCGTCGTCTCAGAAGAAGGCGGCGGAGAAGAACATCGACCCCGCCGAGTACGAAAAACAGAAGATCCGAGGCGCAGTCCGGACCGACTTCATCCTCTCGGCCGAGATCATCGTGATCGCGCTGGGGACGATGACGGACGAGACGATCGTGAAGCAAATCGTCGCGCTCTCGGTCATCGCGCTGGTGGTCAACATCGGCGTCTATGGGATCGTCGCGGGAATCGTCAAGCTCGACGACGCTGGCATCGCGCTCTCGAAGAGCGAGAAGGCGTGGCGGCAAAAGCTGGGCGCCGCGATCATTGCGGCCGCCCCCCGCCTGATGGGAGCCCTGGGAGTCGTCGGCACCGTCGCCATGTTCCTCGTCGGCGGCGGGATCGTCGTGCATGGGATCGCGCCGCTCTACCACTGGGTCGAGCACGTCGTGACCGGATCCGCGCTGTTGGGCTGGGTGCTGCCGACACTGGCCAACCTCGTCGTCGGGCTGGTCTGCGGCCTGGTGCTCGTCGGCTTGATGACCGTGGTCAACAAGATCCGCGGCAAGCCAGCACACTGACCAGCGCAGGCGGGATGCAGCGTTCGAGCAACGTTATTTCGTTCTTGTGACGGTATATCGGTTCTGGAAATGACGCCATATCGTTGGTCGTGGGTCTAAGTTCCTGAAATCAGAGGCAAGTGTCTCGGGCCGATCCTTGCTCTTCTCTGGTCACAGACTAGGTACCGACCATGCTGGAAAACCAAGAAGGAAAACGAATCCCCGAGGTCAACTTCCGCTTCATCGAGGACGGTCGCTGGGTCGACCGCTCGACGTCCGAGCTGTTCGCGGGCAAGACCGTCATCGTCTTTGCACTTCCAGGTGCGTTCACGCCCACGTGCTCGACGGCCCACGTGCCGCGATACGGGGAGCTGAGCGACGCGTTTGCCGAAAAGGGGGTCGACGACATCTTGTGCCTGTCGGTCAACGACGGCTTCGTGATGGACGCGTGGAAGAAGGACCAAGGTGTGCGCGGCGTGACCTTCGTGCCCGATGGCAACGGAGCGTTTGCGAAGGGACTGGGGATGCTGGTGGACAAGCAGGACCTCGGCTTTGGCCCTCGGTCGTGGCGCTACTCGATGCTGGTGCGCGACGGGGTGATCGAGAAGATGTTCATCGAGCCCGACAAGCCCGGCGACCCCTTCGAGGTGTCCGATGCCGACACGATGCTCCGCTACATCGACCCCGACCATCAGCCCGAGCATGATGTCTTCATGCTGACCAAGCCCGGCTGTGGTCACTGTGCCCGCGCCAAGGCGATGCTGCGAGAGCACAACCTGCGGTTCGAGGAGGTCACGGCGAGCCCACGCATGCTTCGGGCCGTGTCGAAGACCGCAACCACGCCGCAGGTGTTCGTCGGCGGCAAACACGTCGGTGGCGCCGACGAACTCGCCGCGTTCCTCGGTGAGTCCTCGGCGAGCTGAACGTGACGCCACCGGACACCATCGATCGTGCGTCGGACCTTCGGCGGCTCGCCGAGATGGCCAGCCGCCCCCAGGCGCTCGCCGATGTTCTGCGCGGAGCACTGGCTTCGCTGCGAGACGTGGTCCCATACGACCTCGCGGCCGTGTACGAGCTGGAGAACGGGGTGCTCCGTCTGCGCGTCGCGTCCGGTCCGCTCGCCGATGAGCGGGTGACCGGCCATACGCTGCAGCTGGAGCGCTTTCCGAGCATCGCCGATGCGATGGACAAGCGGCGACCGGTCGCGCAGACCGAGGAACAGCACACAAGCGACGAGGGCGATCCCTACGATGGTGTCCTGGATCTTCCCGCCGGGCACTCCTGCATGGTGGTGCCTCTGTATGCCTCCGACCGCAACCTGGGCCTCATCACCCTCGATCGCACGACCTGTCAGACCTACTCCCCGGAGGTCGTCCAGCTCGCGGGGGTCTACGGGCAGATCGTCTCGATCGCGATGCTGTTCGCCGAACAGGCGGATCTGCTGCAGAGGTATCGCCGGCAGCTCCATGAAGAGAAGCGACTGCTGCAGCAGGAGACCGGCGGGGGGAGCTGGGCGATTCGTGCGCTCGAGGCGAGCCTGTCGCAGCCCATGCAGCACGTCGTCCGGCTCGCAAAGCAGGTCGCTGGCGCCGACCTTCCGGTGTTGATCGCCGGGGAAACCGGCACCGGGAAGGAAGTGCTCGCCCAAGCGATCCATGCCTGGAGCCCCCGCGCAGACCAGCCCTTCGTCAAGCTCAACTGCGCCGCGCTGCCGGAGAACCTCGTCGAGTCCGAGCTCTTCGGACACGTCAAGGGCGCGTTCTCGGGCGCGTCGGGCGAGCGGCGCGGTCGCTTCTCGACCGCCAACGGCGGCACCTTGCTGCTCGACGAGATTGGTGACATGTCTCTGGGCACCCAGGCCAGGCTGCTCCGCGTCCTGCAAGAGGGCACCTTCGAGCCCGTCGGCTCGGATCGTTCGGTTCGGGTCGATGTTCGCGTGCTGGCCGCCTCCCACATCGACCTGCGCGAGGCCGTTGCACAGGGGCGGTTTCGAGAGGACCTGTACTATCGGCTCGCTGGGTTTCCGCTTCACGTCCCGGCGCTACGCGAGCGCGTCTCGGACATCGCGGGTATCGCCGGCGGCGTGCTCGAGTCGCTGGCGCACCGGACGGGACGCGGACCGTGGCGGCTGTCCAAGGACGCCTTCGAGCGGCTCTGCGCACACGCGTGGCCCGGCAACGTACGCGAGTTGGTCAACGTCCTGGAGCGGGCGGTGATCCTCCAGCCCTCGGGGGAGATCCGTCCCGAGCACATCATGGTCGCGCCCGGCGCGCCCGCTGCAGCGCCCACGCCAGCACACCGCACGGAGTCGTTGCCTCCGTTCGACGCCATGCAGCGCGAGTACTTCGAGCGGGCGCTGCATCAAACGGGAGGCAAGATCTACGGCACCGACGGCGCCGCCGCGCTCGTGGGGATGAAGCCGACCACCCTGCAGAGCCGGCTCAAGAAGCTCGGACTCGACCCGGCCAAAGCTCGAAGCTGAGATCTGCGTCCCCTATCGGGCATCAAGCGCGCCGTTTCGCGGACGATTCGGTGGGGTATGCGGAGTCGAGCACGTCTGGGTGCGGCCTTTGGGAGCCTCACCGGCGCCCTGGGTGCCGGAATGTTGTGGAGTGCACCGGCCCCGAACGCGCCCCACTTGGCCGCCATCTCCGTCTTTGCGGTCGTGGCGCTGAGCTTCGTGGGCTGGCTGGCGGCCGAGCGGGTCTCCGCGCTCGCGATGGACCTTGCGGGGTCCGAATGACCTTCGGACTGCCGCGCTGGGTCATCTGGGGTGGGCTCGTCGTCTGGGCGGGCCTCGCGGTCTTGGTGCAGACGACGCTCATGGCCGCGCACTGGTACACCCTGCCCAAACCCGATCGCGCCGATCCTCTGCTCGAGCAGTCCATCGCCGCGCTGGTGTCCGAGGATGGGACGGGGCAGTGGGCAATGGTCCACGTGCTGTACTCCGAGTGTCGGTGTTCCCAGCGGGTCTTCGACCACCTCTTCGAGACCACGCGGCCCGAGGGCGCCTACGAGACGGTCTTGCTCGTCGGTCATGACGCCGCGATCGAGGCGCGAGCCGACACCGCCGGGTTCGAGGTCGTCGTTGCGACCCCAGCCGAGCTCGAGCGCCGCTTCGGCATCGTGTCGGCGCCCCTGCTTTTGGTGTTGGACCCCGGCGGTACGCTCCGCTACGCGGGTGGGTACACCGAACGCAAACAAGGGTACGGACCCCGTGATTTGGACATCCTCGCCGTCCTGCAGCGAGGAGACGACCCCACCGAGCTACCGCTGTACGGATGCGGTGTGAGCAAGGAACTGCAGGAAGCCTTGGACCCGATGGGGATCAAGTACGACCGAGCGTCGAGGAGTGAATGATGTCAGCGATCAAGGATGTGTTGAGGCTTCCAGAGCAGATTACCGCGTTCGAGGCTTCGTACCTGGAACGCGTCAACCGCATCGCAATGTGGTTCTTCGCGGGCCACGTCCCGGCGTTCGTCGCCGTCGCCTACTTCAACGACACGGGCCCGTTGACGGCCCTGGTGCTGACCCTCGCGGCGTTGTTCGGTCCACTGGTGGCCATGAAGACGTTCGAGAACCCGCGTCACGTGTCGATGATGCACGGGTTCACCAGCATGCTCATGGGCGGGCTGCTCGTTCACTTCGGGCAAGGACCGGTGCAGATCGAGATGCACTTCTACTTCTTCGCCTTGCTCGCGATGCTCGCGATCTTTGCGAACCCCATGGTCGTCGTGGTGGCGGCCGGCACGGTGGCGGTCCATCACCTGGCGCTCTGGTACTTCCTTCCGCAGTCGGTGTTCAACTATGACGCGCCCCTGTGGGTCGTGCTCGTCCACGCAGCCTTCGTCGTCCTCGAGTCGGTGGCGACGGTGAGCATTGCCCGGAGCTTCTTCGACAACGTCGTCGGACTCGAGCGGATCGTGCAGCAGCGGACGCAAGAGCTCGACGTCAAGAACCGTCAGATGCGGCTCGTCCTCGACAACGTCGATCAGGGCTTGCTCACCGTCGACCGGGCCGGGTGCATCGCCGAGCAGCGCTCGTCGGTGGTCGACCAGTGGCTGGGCGCCTGCGGAAGCCAGAGTTCCTTGGTCGACTGCCTCTCCCGGGTCGACGCGCGCACCGCAGAGGCATTCGATGCGGGGTACGAACAACTCCTGATGGGGTTCCTGCCGATCGATGTCAGCATCGACCAACTCCCCACCCAGATGGCGTTCGACGATCGCCACTTTGGGATCAGCTACACGCCGATCATGGACGAGGACGAGGAGGAACTCGAGCAGCTGCTGGTGGTCATGACGGACCGGACATCGATCGTGGCTCGCGAGCAGCTCGAGCGCGAGCAGAAGGAGACCACGACCTTGCTGCACCGGTTCACGAAGGACCAGGGCGGGTTCGAGGAGTTCTTCGAGGAGGCCGCCCTGCTGGTGCGGGCGATCACCGAGAGGCTCTGCGACGATCTCCCGCTCCTGAAGAGGACGGTTCACACCCTCAAGGGCAACGCCATGCTGTTCGATGTGACGACCGTGGCGCGGCTGTGCGAAGCGATGGAGGATGAGATCTCCACGACCGGACGAGCCCCCGACGAGGCGCTCGTCGGCGAGCTCGAGCAGCGCTGGTCGCGGCTGCGGGACAGCCTGCGCGTGGTGCTCGAAGGCCGTGACCGCGACGCCATCGTGCTGCGAGACGACGAGTACCGGTCCCTATTGCGGCTCGCGCTCCGCGAGCCCAGCCACGCAGCTCTCGCGGACATGCTGATGGCCCTGCGTCTGGAGGACAGCCACGAGCGCCTGGCGCGGGTTGCCGCACAAGCCCAGATCATGGCAATACGGCTGGACAAGGGAGCGATTGACGTCCGGATCGATGCTTCGGGACACAAGCTCGAGCCCCACCGGTGGGCGAGCTTCTGGAGAGACTTCGTGCACGTCGTGCGCAACGCCGTGGACCACGGCCTCGAGACCACAAGGGAACGCGAAGAGCGGGGCAAGTCGGGCACACCGACGCTCACCCTTTCGACGCACGTCAGAGGCAGCGAGTTCGTCGTGAGCATCGAGGACGACGGACGAGGCATCGACTGGGACCGCGTGCGAGCCAAAGCGAAGGCCTGCGGACTCCCGCACGCAACCGAGGCAGACCTCGAGGCGGCGCTCTTTTCCGACGGCATGAGCACCCGCGACGACGTCACGGCCTTCTCGGGTCGCGGGGTCGGGCTCGGCGCCGTGCGGTCGGCGTGCGAAGAGCGCGGCGGCCACATTCGGGTCTGGAGCCGACTGGGGCACGGAACCCGGTTCGACTTCGTGTTTCCCGTCGACCAGATGGCACCCCGTCCACAAGAAATGCTCGCGGCTTGACGCGGGCGCAGTGAACCAATCCAACACCACAGAGAAGAGACCATGACAGCAGCAATGATCCTCGTCGTAGACGACTCCGCGACCATCCGTCACCAAGTTCGAACGTGTTTGCAGGCGGCGGGACACTCCGTCATCGAAGCCGAGAACGGGGCCATCGGCCTTCAGAAGGCCAAGGACCACCCCATCGACATGGCGATCGTGGACGTGAACATGCCCGTCATGAACGGTCTGGAGATGCTGGCAAACATGCGGTTGGTCCCAGGGAAGAAAGACCTCCCGGTCTTCGTGTTGACGACGGAGTCGTCCAAGGACCTGGTCGCTCGAGGCAAGCAGCACGGCGCGACGGCGTGGATCGTCAAGCCCTTCAAACCCGATGTCCTCGCCAAGGGCGTCGCACACATCCTCAGTCGCGCAGCCAAAGTGGCCTGAAAGTAGGAACTCGAGCGCCGTGTCCATCGCAATCGCAAAACCTTCCTTCCTTGCGGGGGAGGACGTGTCCGGTCAGAACGACCGCCACGACTCGGTCATCATGGCTCTGCGGGAGCTCATCGAGGAACGCGGCGCTACGCTCACCGTCACCCCCGTACGGCTGGAGGAAGTCTCCTCGGAGTTTTGGGAGTACGGCGCATCGATCCGGCTTTATTGCGGACACGACGTCGTCCAGGACGTCGCGGCCTTCGGCAGCGGACGCGCGGCGGGAGCAATGGTGCGGTGGATGTTCGGATACCGCGACGACGAGCTCGTGACCCGGCCTCGCGTCGAGGATGGGATGGCCGAGATGCTCAACCAGCTGGTGGGGCGGATCAAGAATGCGCTGCACGGCGATCCTGAACTCGACCCCAAGCTCGACACACCCGAGATCTTCGATCGTACCGCCGCGGAGATGTTCGGCCGCGTCAACGCGACCGCAGAAGGGCTTCTCGTTCAGAGCGATGCGTGGCCCGGCCCGGTGCTCGTGGTGGGAAGCGGGCGCCGTCAGCAAGCGATCGCGGCCTTGGAGGAGGCGACGGCGCTCCTGATTCGATTCGGCTTCGACCGGCGATCGATGACGCGAGCCTGTCGTCTCCTCGAGGAGGTGCGCTCCCCGGTTCTCGCGCTCACGGACCTCCCCGCGATGGGGATCACGCTCACGTGGTGCACCGAGAATCTCGCGGTGCTGGTCAACGGCCTCAGCGGGTATCGGGAGAAGGCGTTGTTTCACCGCGTGCTGCGGGAACTCGACGGTCTCAAGCAGGCGCTGCTCAAGCTGACCGCGCCCAAGGACACCACCGCCTTCGTGATCCCGGAGGAGCCGGACCTTCGGCGCCTCCTTCACGACTTCGTCGACGAGAGCCGCCGTGGTCTCGGAATTGCCGGGGATGCGTTTGCGAACAAGGGGGAAGACCTCGGTCCAACCTTGTTCCGCACGATGCACACGCTTCGGAACAACGCGGGCTTCTTTGGCCTTCAGCAGGTGCAAGGGCTCGCCCACGCCACGGAGAGCCTGCTTGGCTGGACGCGCGACTCGGGCACCGAGGTGTCCAAGGCCCACTTCGATGCGCTCGAGCATACCTGCTATCTGATCGAGGCTTGGGTGGACGCACTCGACGACGCGCTCACGCGCGGGGGGGTCGTGGCGTGGTGCCCCGACATCCAGGCGCACACGAGGATGATCGAGCACTTCTTGGAGTGTGGCGGGCAAATTGCGCTGCCAAAGGCCGGCACGCCAGGATCAGGCGCCGTCGACGAAGCGGCCGCACTTCTTCGGCTCGACGAAGCGCAACTCTTACGGCTCGAGTCGGTTCGGTCCGAGATCAAGCACTGGGCTGGTCAGAGGCTGCAGAACAGCGACATCGAGGAGCAGGCGGCGTTCTTGGAAGAGATGCACGTGCGTCTCAACGCGATCTGTCTGTCGGTTCGCCGGGTTCGCTTGGTCGACATCCTCCGAAAGATAGCGCATCACGTTCGAGAGCAGGCGGCCAGACGAGGCCTGCTCGTGCGGGTGGACATCGCCGGAGAGCTGACCACTGCACCCGAGCACGTCGTCGCTGCACTCAGCGGCGCACTGGTCCAACTGGCGAACAACGCCCTCGAGCACGGAGTCGAGGATGCGACGGATCGGCAAGCGGCGGGGAAGAAGGTCCTGGCCACCATCGAGTTCCGGGCCAAGAGGACGGCCGATGGGCTCGTGATCGAGGTCCGCGACGATGGGCGCGGGGTCCAGCGCCGGCGGGTGATCGAGAGCGCGACAGAGGTGGTCAAGAGCTCGAGCGAACTCTCGCCGCTGGAGCTCATCTTCGAGCCTGGCGTGTCGACGGCGGCACGCGACGCGATGCACACCCCGCGGGGGCAGGGCCTCGGCACGGTCCGTCGTCAGCTCGAGGCGCTCGAAGGCACGGTCGAGCTGTCCTCCGTCTCGGACCACGGCACGTGCGTTCGCCTCATCGTTCCCGACGGGCCGTCCATGCATCCGCTGACCGAGAAGGAGCCCTTGGCGGACTGCGCCGCCGAGGAGATCGAGGCCGGGGGAGAGCTCAACTTTCTGTGATGCTCGACTCGATGATGCTCGGCGGCGCGGCGGGCCCTCACGGGTCCACAGGGCCGACGATGTCGTCGGTCTGCTTCACGTAGGCGACGAGCGCCTCGAGCAGCGACTCGGGACTCAACAACCCGCGCATACGGAGCGTGTCGATGGGGTGCTGCCCGCCGGCGGAGGGCTGCTCGGCGAGGAACTCACCGAGCTGTTGCTCGGTCAGGTGCCCGGCGGCGACTGCGAGCTCGCCCAGACGCTTCGCGGGATCGCGTGCCTGTTTCTCCAACAGCCCGACCATCTCTCGCAGCGTGAGCACCCCTCGCCTCAGCAGCAGCTGTCCAAACAATGCATTGGCCTGTTCCGACGCCTCGGTCAGCTCCTTGGCGTCCTCATACGAAAGCAGGGATTCGGCGTTGAGGAAGCGAATGAAGTTCGAGAAGCGCGCCATCCTGGGGCCGGATGATGGGACATCGTTGATGACGCCGCAACCCGCACCAAAGACGCTGTCAAACCGTCCCCCTGGCAGGTGGTCATGCCGGCCGGTCAGCTCCGGGAGGGGATGGCCGAGCGCGACCAAACGTCGATCGAAAACACGAGCAGCGCGGCCCATACCAGTGCGAAGGCTGCGAGCCTCCCCGGGGCAAGCGGCTCTCCGAATGCGAACACCGCGACGAGAAACTGCAGCGTCGGAGCAATGTACTGGAGGAAGCCCAATGAACTCAGAGGAATTGCCCGGGCGGCTCGCACGAACAACAGCAGTGGTACAGCCGTGACCGGGCCGGTGCACAGCAGCAAGACCACCGTGGATGGCTCGGACGGCGCCAGATGACCGCCCTCGTGCGCTTGCAGCCACGCGAGTCCCGCCACCGCGATCGGGAGCAAGATCAGGGTTTCAACGGTCGACCCTGCAAGCGCGGAGGCGTTCGTCGTCTTGCGGAGCAGGCCATACGCTCCGAAGGTGGTGGCGAGCACCAGCGAGATCCAGGGGATCCCCCCGACACCCACCGCGATGATGACGACGCCGGTCGCGGCGAGGCCGACGGCAATCCACTGCAGCGGTCGGAGCGCCTCTCGAAGCACGAAGCGACCCAGCGCCACGGTCACCAGCGGGTTGATGAAGTACCCCAAGCTCGCGTCGAGGACGTGGTCGTTCATGACGGCGAACACGAAGACGACCCAGTTGCAGGCGTTGCAGGCGGCCGCCGCGGCGATTCGTCGGCGGGGTCCCGGAGCGCGGAGGATCGCCACCACCTCTCGCAGGCTGCCGGTCGCAGCCGAGGCGAGCACGAAGAAGAGACACGCCCAGATCGTGCGGTGGGCCAGCTGATCGACCAGCGGCACCCGGTTGAGCAGGCGCCAGAACAGCGGCGCGAGGCCCCAGAGGCAGTACGCGCCGATCCCGAAGAGGTGTCCGGTCACCTCCTCATGCGGGCGCCGATCGGCGGCCATTTCAGCGGGCGTCAACGAAGACGCAGGCCTGTCCGGAGGGGACATTGCCGCCGGCACAGTTGCCGAGCACGTCCGTGAAACCGTTGGGGGGCTGCCACGTCCGGGCCGAGTCTCGGTTGAGCGCCACGTAGACCTCGTCGTCGTCGTGGCGCGCGCGATAGACCCAGAAGTAGTCTTCGAGCACCACGGTCTCGCGGGTGCCGCGACGCAGGGCGACGTGGTCTTCGCGGGTGCGCCCGAGCGTCTGGGCCGTCTGGAGCGAGCCCTGCTCGGGGCCGCTGAGGCCCTCGAAGCGATGCATGGCGCGGTTGTCGGGGTCGGCTTCGCCGAAGGTACCGATGTCGTCCCCTTGGTAGAGCATGGGCACGTTGCCCGGCGAGGTGAACAGGAACGTCTGCGCCAAGCGCAGGCGGCCATGCTCTCCGCCTGCTTCGGTCAAGGCGCGCCACTGGTCGTGGTTGCCGAAGAAGTTGCCCATCAGCGCACCGGGGTAGCCTGCCAGCTCGCCGAAGATCTGCTGCGGGGTGAGGTAGGCGGTGTCGTTGTAGAGCGCAAAGTCGGCCAGGTTGCGGAGGCTCGACGAGAAGGTCAGCAAGGCCGCCTTGGTCTGGTTGTAGTACTCCTCGTCGACTTGTCCCTGCACCATGTCTTCGCGGACGTGGTAGCGGGCCCAGCCGCCCAGCGACTCGCCGACCATGTAGAAGACCGTGGGTTCGACCGTCAGCGAGTGGTCGTCGACGGTGGTCTCGATCTGCTCGATGACGGCCTCTTTCAACGCGCGCACGAACACGTCGTCCATGTGCTTGAGGGCGTCGGCGCGGAACCCGTCGAAGTCGAACTCCTGCACCAGCCAGATCGCGTGGTCGATGACGGCCTCGCGCGCCTCGGGGACGTTGTAGTCCAGGTCCGGCATGTCGACGGTGAACCAGCAGTCCACCCGGAACTGGTCCCAGTTGTCGTGACAAGGGACGTACGGATAGAACCACTCGGGATGGAGGTCGTAGATGTTGGCCTCCGACTGAACGTGATTGGCGACGAAGTCGGGGATGACGCGAATGCCCCGGCGGTGCGCCTTGTCGACCAGCTCGTGCAGCTCCTCGGGGGTACCGAACGCGGTCTCGATGGGGTTGTCGTACCCGAAGTCGTCCAGATGCGTGTAGCCGGTCGAGATCGGGTGGTAGGAGTGATAGCTGCCAAAGCGCTCCGTGTCCGAGGGGTTCACCGCCGGCTGGCTGTTGTGGGAGTTGAGCAGCGGCGAGCTGATCCAAAGCGTGTTGATCCCCATGGACTCGAAGTAGCCATCATCGATCTTGTCGATGATCCCTCGGAAGTCGCCGCCTTGCCACTGGCTGCGCTCGTCGTCCACGTCGGACAACGACCCCTGCGAGTTGTCGATGTTGTTGGACGGATCTCCGTCGCGGAAGCGGTCGGTGAACACCTGATACAGGATGCTGTCCGTCCACGTGAAGTCGGCGTAGCGCAACCCATCGCCCACCCACATCGGGACGAAGAGTGGCTGCACGGGGTCGCCGTCCTGTGTCCACATCCGAAACAGGTAGCTGTACTTGGACGGGGCCAAGCTCGCTGCCGTCACGGCGATGCGCTGGGTCTGCTCGTCGAAGGCAACGTCGTCCTCGCCGAGTTCGTCCGCCCCCAGTCGCACCTCGCTCTGGGCCAGATCCAGTGTACCGGGTCCGTCGTAGCGGGCCAGCACGGCGACCGAGGACGCGGTGCTCTGGAAGCAGAACGTGAAGGCGCCGCTTTGTCGGTTGGGCTCGCATGCCTCGAGACACGACCCGTCGGTGGGGTCGCAGAGCTCACCAAATCCGCAGGCGACCGAGGCGCAGAGGTCTTCGATGCACGTCTCTTCGGCGGCGTCGAAGATGTAGCCGTCGTCGCAGTCGCAGACGCGCTCCTCTTCGTTGCAGGAGCCGCTGCCGCAGTCGATGTCTTCACACCACGCGCCCTGCGTGTCACCGCCGGTCTCGGGCTCTTGGTCGTAGATGACGCCGTCCTTGACCCAGAACTCGGGCAGGTCTGTGACGTAGTTGGCCTCGGCGTTGTTGTCCCACAGCTCGGCGCCGTCGTTGAACACGAACTCCACGCCCGAGCCCAGGGCGTGGCTGTGGGTGAACCACCCGTCGCCATCGTCGGCCATCGGGATCCCCGGCGCCGTGGTCCAGCCGGAGCCGTCGTCGAAGTGCATGAACGTGCTGGGCCACGGGCTGTAGTAGTGACCCACGAATCCGCTTCCGACCGGGTCGGTGTCCGCCGCCGTCTCGGTGGCGCCGGTGCTCTCGCTGTCGCCGACGATGTCGTCACCAGAGAGCTCCGCGGGCCCGCACCCCAGCGGGCAGGCCGACAGCGCGAGCAGCAGGCCTGATTGTTTCGACACTTCGCGCAGTCGCGACGTGAGGCTCATGCAGCGCAGGGTAGCAGCGCCGCCCGGTGTCGGGCGCGCCGTTGCGGTATCGTCGACCCGTGCGTGCCGTTGTCGCCGAAGCGTTTGGTTTGGAGCATCTGCGCGTCGTTGAGCAGGAACCGCCGCGGCCGGGGCCCGGCCAGGTCCGGGTTCGGGTGCGCGCGGCTTCGCTCAACTACCGCGATCTCCTGATGGTGCGAGGGCACTACGACCCACGCCAGCGGCTCCCGCTCGTTCCCGCCTCCGATGGGGTCGGTCTGATCGATGCCCTGGGCCCCGGGGTGGATGCCGGGCGATTGGGCCAGCGCGTGGTGGGTCTGTTCGCACAGGGCTGGTTGAGCGGCCCGCCGCAGCACGCCACGGCACGGGCGACGTTGGGCGGCCCACTGCCCGGCATGCTCAGGGAGTGGGCGGTCTTCGACGAGCACGGCGTCGCCTCGGTGCCGGCGCACCTCTCCGATGCGCAGGCCGCAACCCTGCCGTGCGCCGCGTTGACCGCCTGGAGCGCGCTGATGACGTTGGGCGAGATCCGTGCCGGGGACACGGTGCTCGTCCAGGGCTCCGGCGGGGTGAGCAGCTTTGCCCTCGACTTCGCGAGGGCGGCGGGCGCTCGGGTCATCGCCACCTCGCGCAGCGCGGAGAAAGCCCAGGCGCTCACCGAGCGGGGCGCATGGAAGACGGTGGTCACGACCGAAGACCCCAGGTGGGGCAAGACTGTGCGGGCCTTGACCGGAGGGCGCGGTGTCGATCTGGTCGTCGAGGTGGGCGGCGCCGGAACCTTGGGCCAGTCCCTCCGAGCGGTCCGTCTAGGCGGGACGATCGCAATGATCGGCGTGCTCGAGTCGGGGCACGCGGAGGTCGACATGACACCTGTCCTGATGGGGCAGATTCGCGTCCAGGGGGTGCTCGTCGGCCACCGGGCTGGCTTCGAGGCCATGTGCCGCTGCATCGAACTGCACGAGATGATCCCTCTGGTCCAGACGGTCTACGCGCTCGAAGACGTACGGGCGGCGTTCGAACATCTCGCCTCCGGCACGCAGCGAGGCAAGATCTGCCTCGACCTCACGGGCTCGGAAGCGTGAGCACGAAGCGCGAGCCGGGGTGAGCGTCTTCGACCCAGAGCTCTCCGCCGTGCGCCCTGGCGAGTCGGCGGCACAGCGCCAGGCCCAGCCCGACCCCAGGCTTGGTGCCGGCTTCGTCGCGCCGCGCCTTCGTAAAGGGCTCGAAGATCTTGCGGCGTTCGTTCGCGGGGATGCCCGGGCCCCGGTCGCGCACGGCGATTCGCACGTGGCGGCGGTCGGCGATGGCCTCGAGCACGATAGCCGGCTGTCCTTGTGCACCCGGGGCGTACTTGGCCGCGTTGTCCACGAGGTTGAGGAGCACCTGCTCGATCGCCGCCGCGTCGACCGAGACGGTGCGCGCTCGAGCGTTCTGGTCGATGGCGATCTCCAGCGCCATCCCCGAGGCCTGGCAGCGCTCTTGCAGCCGGTGGGTGACGCGATCGGCGAGCGCCTGAACGCGCAGCGTTTCGCGGCTGCGCTCGGCTCGGTCCCGCTCGATGCGGGCGTAGGCGAGCACGTTCTCGACCAGATGGCCGAGCCGATCGGCTTCCGTGCGCAGCGTCGCGATGTATCGGTCGCGTTTCTCCTCGACCATCTTCTCGCCCAGCATTTCGGTGTACATGCGGAACGTGGTCAGCGGCGTGCGCAGCTCATGGGTGACCGTGGAGACGAACGCAGCGCGGCGCTCCGAGAGGGACATCGACCAAAGCAGCAGCGCGACGACGGTCCCGGTGCCCAGCAAGACGGCCGTCCAACCCAGCACGATCGACGCCCGAACCGGAGAGAACGCATCGCGCGGACGCGGGGGCAGAGCGCCTGGATCGAGTCGAACGGGGAGCGTCGCGAGCAGGCGGGCCGTATGTTCCGCAGAAGGGTCGGGCTCGGGGATCAGGGTCGGGGCCGGGAAGAGGTCCTCGACCTGCTCGAGCAACGCATCCCGCACGACCGGCCAGTTCATCCAGGCGCCGTGGATCTCGACCTCTTCACCTCGGCGAACGCGGCGCGCGAGGATCAGCTCCTCGCCGATCCACAGCGGCTTGACCGGACCCAGCTGTGCGCTCGCCAGCGACGCCCGTTCGTCCTCCAGCGCCTCCGCGAGAGCGCTGTATTCCTTCGAGAGCGGCCCAGAGGGCGCTTTCGACGATGACCCGCTCCCAGAGGGGAGCTTGCTGCTCAGATTGCCCAGGCTGTTGAGCAAGCTCTGGTTTTGCTGCTCTTGCACCGTGGCGATCGAGCTGAGGTTTTCGCGAACGCTCGACGCACGCTTTTGAAACTCGGTGGTGCTGCGCGTCTTCGCAGACCCGTAGTACCCCTGCGCCATCGGGACCTCCCCCTGGACCTCTCCGCGCGGGGGGATGTCTGGGACTGGGTCGGCCTGGAGGGTCTCGGGCAGGTCGTCGGAGCGCAGCGCGAGCGCGATCGCGTCCCGGAGCGGGGCCTGGGGCGCGGTCAGCCAGCGCAGCTGACCGTCGGCGCGGCGAACGAAGCGACCCCGAACTTCGGGGGTGGGCGGCAGCTCCGGCGCCGGCTCGAGACCCTCGGCGAGCAGGGCGACGCGGGCCATCTCCTGGCTCAAGCGCCCGGGGATCGTGCTGTCGAGTCGCCACAGGGCCAGACGTACCCGTTCCTCGGTGACCGCCTGCCCGGTCGCCTCCGCGGCCGCGCGTTCGGTCTGCAGCAGGGTAGAGGTGATCGATACCATCACCGCGATGACGAGGCAGAGGGCGGCCGCAACGGCCCCCCAGATCTTGGCGCGCCTGTTCACTGCGGCGCTCCGAACTTGTAGCCCTTGCCGCGGACGGTGAGGATGATCGCCGCAGATCCAGGGTCGTCTCGCAGCTTCTCGCGCAGACGTGCGACGTGCATGTCCACGGTTCGGGTCTGCACGCGTTCGGGATTGACGCGCCAGATCTCCCGAAGCAGCTCGTCTCGTCCGACCGCCCGATCGGCGTTGTGGGCGAGATAGGCCAGTAGGGAAACCTCCCGCTCGGCCAGCTCGACGCGCTCTCCATCGTCGAAGACGACCTCGCGGCGCGCCAGATCTGCGTGGCCCGCGGGGATCGACACGAGGGCGTCGGAGGTCTGCTCGGACGGAGGCGCCCGACGGAGTACCGCTTCCACCCGCGCCAGGAGTTCGCGGACGCTGAATGGTTTGACGACGTAGTCGTCGGCGCCCAGGCGAAGGCCTCGCACGCGGTCAGCCTCGCGGCCTCGGGCGGTCAGGATGATGACCGGTACCTTCGGTTTGACCCGCCGCACCTCCGAGAGCACCGTGAAGCCGTCCCCGCCGGGCAGCATCAGGTCGAGCAGGATGCAGTCGCAGTGATCGCGCAGCGCCGCCTCCCGCCCGCTGGGCGCCGTGTCGGCCTGCAGGACGCCATAGCCATCGAAGGCGAGCGCGTCCACGAGGCCCATCCGAATGGCCGGATCGTCCTCGACCACGAGGATCGTCGCCCGCGTCGAAGCATCGCGCATCGCTAGAGGGTAAATCCTGCCGACGCCGCTTGGGCGGTGATCGATTCGATGATCGCATCGTCCAGTCGGGGTCCGCCTTCGGACTGCCGGCTCGCGACGAAGTCTTCGCGCTTCTGCTGCAGGGTCCGCAGCGCCGCCTTGATGCGTTCCCGGTCCCCCTTGGCCTCCGTGACCTTGGCGGTCAACGCGGCGTGGTCGAGGTCTCGGTATCCTTCAGAGAGGGTGTCCCGCGGGACCTTGCGGAGATCGACCAGCCCGTCCTCGATCGCGTCGACCAGGTCCCACTGTGCGTTGTCGTAGTGCATGGAGGTCTTGCTCTTTGCCCGGGCGATCGTACTCACCCGACCAGAGGCGACGCTGTTGGAGTCCTGCGCCGCCTGGTTCTCGAGCGCGATTTCTCCCCGCGACCCGTAGCCGATGTACGTGTCGTTGAGGCGCGAGGAGAGCCTCTCGATCTCGTCGTCGTGCGGGGAGGGGATGTATACCGCCTTGGCGCTCTGGTCGATTCGCAGCGCCTTGCCGTCACCGATGCGGGCGGCGTTCTGCCAGCCCGCGTCCCACTGATCGTAGCCGCTGCAGTTGACGGTGTTGAGGACGATGCCTTGGGCCTTCGCCATCGCGACCGTCTCGCGAAAGTCGACGGGCCCCTGGTCGAACGCCTCGTTGCCCGCGATGTAGAGCACGCGCAACACATTGTCCCCTGGGGTCCAGTTCAGCTCGGTCGTGGCTCGCGCGATGACCTGTCCGGCGAACTCGTCGCCGCCGAGGGTCGTCAGCGTGAAGAGGCCTTCTGAGACGACGTCGAGCTCGCTCGAGAAGGGAACGACCTGACGAATGTAGCCCTCCGACTCGGGGAGCCCGTCGTTTCCATACTCGTACACCGCGATCTCCAGCTGCGGGGCCTTCCCTTGAAACGTCGCCGAGTCGAGCGCGTTGACGACCGCCCACAGCTGCGAGCGGGCCTGGTCGATCAGCCCGTCCATGCTCGAGCTGGTGTCGAGCAAGAGCGCGAGCTGGATCTTCGGTGCTGGGACGGACGACGGCGCCGGCGGCTGCGCGACCATCACCGGTGAGGGTGGTGCAGGCGACGGGCCGCCGGTGGCGATGGGCCACGCGACGGCGGCCAGCAGGGCGGCGGTGCTCGCGAGCAAGACGGTTTCCATCGTGCGGAACGTGCTCCGTCCCCGGCGCGGTGCGGGCCGGAGCAGGGCGACGGACGAGGCGTCTGCCCCAGAATCGTCAGGGTCGAGGTCTTCGTCGGAGGGCCAGCGAGGGTCGCGCGGGTTCATGATCTCAGCGTGTGGCGAGATTGGGCCCCGTTTGTAACGGCCCCGTATGCGCGGCTCCGTCCGCGTTCCATCCCGCGCGGTTTGAGCCGCGTAGGACCGTCGTGCACACTGGTGGTGATGGTCTTGTCGCGGTCGTGGACACGAGGACTGGCAGTCGTTGCCGCGCAGCTTGGCCTGTTGTCGGCAGGAACGGCTTCGGCGCAGCCCGCGCCCGCGCCGGCACCTGCACCCGCGCCTGCACCCGCGCCTGCGCCCGCGCCCGCGCCACCCCCCGCCGAGCTCCCGCCGCCTGAGGAGGCCGCGCCGCCGGAGGAGGCCGCGCCGGAGGAGGCCGCGCCGGAGGAGGCCGCGCCGGAGGAGGTCGCGCCGGAGGAGGCCGCGCCGGAGGAGGTCGCGCCGGAGGAGGTCGCGCCGGAGGAGGTCGCGCCGGAGGAGGTCGCGCCCGAGGAGGTCGCGCCCGAGGAGGCGACCCCCGAGCCGCCGGTGTCCTACCGGGTGCCCGAAGAGGCCTGGCAGGGAGCGCTCGACGAGTCGGTCGTGGTTGAGCGGGACGGCGACGAGGCCCTCCGCGGGACGCTGGTCGCCACGACCGAGGCCGCCGCTGTCGTGCTCGGAGAGGACGGCGACGTGCACACCGTGCAAAAGGCCGATGTGTCCGGGCTGAAGATCGAAGAGACGTCACCGGGGCCGGAGGCCACGCCCGCTGCGCCCGCGCCCGAACCGACCTCGAAGGACGAGCCCTCCTCGGACGAGGACTTCGTCAAGTTCGGGGTCTTCACGTCGCACGGAGTGTCCTACGCTCACTGGCGCACCGACCTCTACCGTGCCGGTTCCGCCGCCTACGCGGGTGACATCGGGGTCGGCTACAACTGGCGGCCCGACCTCGGGGCGTACCTGGTGCTCGGCGGACACGCTGGAGCACGCTTGGTCGACCGCACCATCAAGGGCAACTTTGGTCACCTCGCGGGCATGATCCGCTACAAGGGCAAGAAGCGCTTCGTCGGGATGGCCGGCCTCGCGCTGGCCTGGTCGAAGCTCGAGGAGCCCACGCGCAGCATTCGCGACATCTCGGTGTCGATTCCCCTCAAGGCGATGGCGGAGTTCGAGGTCGCGAAGAACCTCTACGTCGCGGTCGGGCTCGGGTACGAGCCGGGGTTCTTCGCCCAAGGGCGCATCGCCAACGCGCTGTCCCTACAGGCCACACTGGCCCACTGGTAGCTCAGCCCGAGTAGCCGTACAGCTCGCGAACCATCGCGCGTAGCGACGCGGGAAGCTCATCATGCACGTAGCCGGAGAAGAAGGCTGAGAGCTCGCCGGGGCTCATCACCAGCTCGGGAGAGGTCGCGAGCGCGAGGGCGATGTCGAAGCGGGGGTCGCCGGCTCCGCATCCGCTCCAGTCGATCACCCCGCACACGCGGTCTTCGCTGAACAACACGTTGTCGAGCGTGAAGTCGCCGTGAATGAGTGTGCGCAGGCCCGGGGGCGGAGCGCCGAACGTCTCGATCAGCTCGTCCTCGAAGGAGATCTCGGCGGCGAACAAGCGGTGCCGCTCCAGCCAGGGGGTGGAGTCCGCGTCGTGGAGGGCGGCGGGGACCGGGGTTGCGTGGATCTTGGCGAGCGTCGATCCGAGCCCTCGCAAGAGTTCCTTTCGGCGCTCGGGGCAAGCCTGCACGATGACGTTCCAGCCGCTCTCGCCCGGCATCCGCGACATCAGCAGCCAGTGGACGTCACCGCTGGTGTGTTCTCCGAGGACGCGCGGAACGGAGAGGCCCGTTCCCGCGAGCGCGTCGAGCACCTTGGATTCGCGTTCGAGCCACTGTGAGTACAGCGCCCCGCTCGTCCGCTTGATCACGATGTCGTCGGCGTTCGCAGTGCGTGCGAAGGCGACCTGCGAGGTCTCACCTTGTGGAGGCGCGACCAGCTCGAAGGAGTCGGGCAAGCACGCCCGCACTTCGGCAGGTAGATCGGACGCTTCGAACACGCGTGGCCGAGAGTACGCTGCCGCACGACCGCGGCGCGAGCGCGATCACAGCGGAGGGGCGACCACCACGAGGAGCGCGGCCAAGACCAGCAGGACCCCGATCACCAGGACCACGTACACCGTCTTCATCGGGCGCGGGTCATAGGGCGCGGGATCGTCGGTGTACGTCGGTGCTGGCATCGTGTGTTGGCCGTCGATGACCCTGTGGGTGCCGAAGGGCGAGGGCGGCTCGATGGCCATCGGCTGGGTGAGCCCGGGGATCGGGCTCCCCGGAGGCTCCTCGGGCGCGCGAAGGGTGACCGGCGCGATCTCGGTGGCCGAGCGCGGGACCGGCACGGCCGCGGTCGCCGGCACTTCGGGTCGGAACGTGGCGCGCCGCGGTGCATGTCGGAAATAGGCGGTGGGCGCTTCGTCATCGAAGTCGTCTTGCGCGCCCGAGTCGATGGTCGGCGCCCGTGCGTCGAGCGGGTCGAAGGGATCTCCGTCGTCGGCGAGCGGGGGATGCGGGTCGGCGGCTGGCGCAGAGCCATCGACGATGGGCGTCCCTGGCCGCGGTCGGGAGACCATGTCCGGGGTCGCCTTTCCCGCCAGGACGCTGAGCACGTCGTGCATGCTCTGGTAGCGCGCTTGGGGGTCCTTCGCGAGGCATCGCAACACGAAGCGCGCGCCCCACTGCGGCATTTCGGGCGCTCGCTCGGCGGGGTCGGGCGGCGGCTGCGTCAGGTGAGCGCTCATCACCTTGAACAGGTCTCGACCGGGGAAGGGCACGTCCCCGGTGACGGTCTGGAACGCGGTCACCCCGAACGCGTAGACGTCCGAGCGGAGGTCTGCCGACCGCCCTTCGGCCTGCTCGGGCGACATGTACAGCACGGTCCCGACGACGTCATCGGCCCGGGTCAGGACCCGGGACACCATCTGGTTGTCGAGCTTGGCGACCCCGAAGTCGAGCAGCTTGACGATGAGGCCACCGGACCCGTCCTGGCGCAGCAGGATGTTCGATGGCTTGACGTCGCGGTGCACGACGCCGCAGTCGTGGGCTGCGGCGAGCGCAGCTGCCACCTGTTGCAGCACGGAGGCCGCGTGGGGCCAGACCAGCCGGCCGTTGCGCCCCAGATACGATGAAAGGTCCTCTCCTTCGAGGAACTCCATCACGATGAACAACATGCCTTCGGGCGTCTCCCCGTAGTCGAGGACGTCGACGACGTTGGGGTGGTCGATCAGCACGGCGGACCTCGCCTCGCGCATGAACCGATGGCGGAAGACCTCGCGCACCGCGCGTTCTGGCTTGAGCACCTTGAGCGCCACGCGCCCGCCGTTGATGAGGTCGATGCCGTCGTAGACGTCGCCCATCGACCCCGAACCGACCAAGCGCGTCGCACGATAGCGGGCGTGCAGGACCGTCCCCGAAAGGTCAGCAAGCACGTGCGACGAGAACGATGCAGAAGCATCATCCGCGACGGTTGGGTCTTCGACGCCCAAGGCGTAGGTCCAATGGAATCGTAAGCGATTCGCCAGCAGCCTGTCACACCGAGCAGGCCGGCGCGTATTCTCGGCGGGTGCTCGAGCTGGTCCAGGTTCCCGTTTGGCGTGACAACTACGTCTATCTCGTGCTCAACGGTCGGCGCGCGTTCGTGGTCGACCCCCCCGAGGCAGGCCCCGTTCTCGATCACCTCGGGGCTTTGGAAGGCGTTCAGCTCGAAGCAGTGCTGAACACGCATCACCATCCGGACCACGTGGGGGGGAATCGAGCGCTCGTGGATGCGACCGGGTGTGCAGTGGTGGGCCCGGCCCACGACCAGGCGCGGATCCCCGCAGTGACCCGTACGGTCTCGATCGGTGAAGCGATCGAGATCGCCGGTCTGCGCATGGTCGTGCTCGACGTTCGAGCGCACACGCGGGGCCACATCGCGTATCGAACCGACGCCTCGTTCGACCGGGTCACGCGCCATGGGCATGGCGGCGAAGCCACCGAGGTGCCACGACTCGGAGGACGGATCGGCCTGTTCGTGGGCGACAGTCTGTTCTTGGGTGGATGCGGCCGCTTGTTCGAGGGGACGGCGACCGACCTGCACGCTTCGATGCAGGTGCTCCGTGGCCAGCCCGAGGAGGCGCTCGTGTGCTGTGCACATGAGTACACGGCCTCCAATCTCCGCTTCGCGACCCATGCCATGCCCGGGAACGGGGCGATTCGAGCGCGCCTCGACGGACTCGAGGCCGAACGCGGAGCCTCGAGAAGCTCCGTTCCGGACGTGCTCGGGCGAGAGTTCGAAACGAACCCGTTCCTGCTGGCGCTCGACGCGGAGAACCACGACGCGATCGACCCCTCGATCGATGTGCCGGTAGGGGACATCGCCGGGGTCCTCGGAGCCCTTCGGTCTGCCAAGGACACGTTCTGACCCTGTGGGGCAGGGTCGGGCGATGTGTCCTCCGAGGGCAGTGGGAGGACCCGTCATGTGGGAGATCTCTCCGGTTTGATCCCCCTCGAAGGGCGCCAAACCGGGGAAAAATCGCCCAAACGACGCGAATCGGCCCTTTCATCGTCGCGAGCGACTGTCACGTTTAGATCGTGGGGTGATCGCACCCCTTCAACGCCCACCCTGGAGTCGACGCGATGGATACACGCAACCACCTCGGTCTCGGTCTCGGTCTCGGTCTTGGTCTCGGTCTCGGTCTCGGAAACAGCCCCGAAGACGCATCCTCGGTTCACGCTGACGAGCTCTTGCTCGCGGCCGAGCGCGCCCTGTTCGACGCGACGACGCGGCTGCAAGAGGCGCTCGTGCTCATCGACCGGCAGGGGGCGAGGACGTCGGAGGACACGCTCGAGCGGGTTCGGCAGTGGACGATGCTGCTGCATCGCGGCCTGGACCGCCTCGATGCATCCAGCGCGGCTCGGGTGACCTCCGCGATGCCGCGCACCGGTGCGCTCGAAGCGTGAGATCCATGAACGTAAAGGTGTGAGGGTGTAGGACGGCGGCGCTTGACGAGCACGGGGTCTATCCCGTGTCATCTGTGTGTGCTCGCTCAGCCGTTTTTCACGGCGAGTGCAGCCGTGGGGACACCGATGAACGACCGACTTGGATGGATTGGGGCCGCGCTCGCTTGCTCGGCATTGGCATTGGGCTGCGACGACGGGGCGCCGGCAACGACGTTCGAGGGCGGGGGCGCGACCGAGGGCTCGGCCAGCGTGACCGACGGTCCCGGGTCCGGCGGGACCACCGCCGAAGGGACCTCCGACGGCTCGGCAGCCGCGACCTCGCAGGGGTCGATCTCGGAGACCATCACCGCCTCCGCTGGCGACAGTGGCAGTGACGGGTCGGACACGTCCGGCGATCCTTCGGACGGGGACTCGACGAGCGCGACTGGGTCCTCGACCACCGGACCTGGGCCGGACTGCATCGACGACCCCGACTGCGCTGCCGGCTCGATCTGCGTCGACAACGAGTGCGTGCCCGGCTGCACCGGCCGCCAGCCCTGCGCCGAGGGATTCGAATGCTGCGAAGGCGCCTGCGTCGACATCAACACCGACCTCCAGAACTGTGGCGTTTGCGGCAACGTCTGTGATCTCCCCGATGAGCAGGCCGTCAGCTGCGACGGCGTCTCGTGTCAGCTCGGCGACTGCGACGCGGGCTTCTTCGACTGCGATGGCGCGGCCGGCTGCGAATCCGAAGTCGAGTGTGCATGCGACCCGGGGCAGGTGCAGCCCTGCTATCCGGGGCCCGCGGGGACCGAGGGGGTCGGCATCTGCACCGGCGGTACCCAGCAATGCAACGCGTTCGGCACCGGCTGGGGCGCATGCAACGGCTTCGTGCTGCCCGCGGCGTTGGAGGTGTGCGGCAACGGGATCGATGACGACTGCAGCGGTGCTGCCGACGACATCGTCGACGTCGACGGCGACGGTTGGACGTTTTGTGACAACGACTGCTGCGAGAACGAGTTCCAGTGCGGCGACCCAGCGCTCGTCAACCCGGGCGCGTTCGAGTTCGTGGGCAACGGGGTCGACGATGACTGCGACCCGGCCACGTCCGACGCCGTCGCGCCTGCCCCTTGCTCCACCGTGTCCACCTTCGGCGGGGTCATGCCCGAAGACATGGCCGAGGCGATGGACTTGTGCGACTTCACCTCCGAGGTCGAGCCGCTCGCCACGCGGAAGTGGGGCGTGATCTCGGCCGAGTTCCTCACGGCCGACGGCGCCGTGCCCGTCGGAGGGCACCTGGCCACCATGATGGATTCGGCGACGGCGGTCATGACCAACTACGGAACCGGCGGCGTGGGTCCGACGACCAACAACACGATGGCCGGCATGTCGTCGGGCCGGATGCGGGACGCCAACGACCCGGGTTACGTCGCGCCCAACAACGGAACCAACTTCGGGTGGAACCACCAGCCTCCGGCGGCATACTTGGCTGCCAACGGCGGCAACCTGCCGGCATCCGCCAGCTGCAACGGCGCGTGCCCGGCAGGCGCAGGCGCCAACGACTCGGTGCGCCTGCGCCTGCGGATCCGCGTGCCGACCAACGCGCTGTCGTTTAGCTACGACTTCCGGTTCTTCTCTTCGGAGTACTGGACCTACGCCTGTACCCAGTGGAACGACTTCTACCTCGCGTTGCTCGACTCGAACGCCCCGGGAATTCCGGCCGACGGCAACATCTCGTTCGACTCCCTCAACAACCCGGTCAGCGTGAACAACGGCTTCTTCGAGCACTGCGTCGCAAACGGCTGCTACACGTGCCCCAACGGATCCGGCGCGCTCGCCGGGACCGGCATGCAGATCGGCAACACCGGTGGTGGCACGGTCTGGCTGACGACCACCGCACCGATCGTCCCCGGTGAGATCATCACCCTCGACCTCGCGATCTTCGACGTGTCCGACAACATCCTCGACTCGCTGGTGCTGCTCGACGGCTTCCAGTGGAGCATCGACCCGTCGGACGTCGGCACCGAGCCCCAGTAGAGGAAGAGGACCGAATCTTTGAAGGGGCCTTTCCAAAAGGCCCCTCGCTGCGGCTGACAAGTCGCCCTTCGCTTCACCCGCAACGGGCGCCTTTTGGCTAGAGTGCAGCGGGCCGGGCGGTGCCGGACAGGACGCCCAACGTGCGGCGAATCAGCCCGCCCCGGGCCTTCTGGAGCGCCGTCAAGAGCAGCTCGAGCGAGGGCCAGCGGTCGGAAGGCTGGTCCGCCATGCCGCGCGCGAGGATCGTGCTGAGTCGCTTGGGCATCTTGCCCGCAATGACCCGCTGCAGAGAGCTCCACACGGTTGCGCAGAAGCTGTATTGGTCGGACAGGGCATCGGGCGCCGCGCCTGCCTGTACCTCCGGCGCCGCGTAGGCGACGGTGGTGAACTGGTCGGTGTCGCCCATCGGCTTGGCCAAGCGAGACGTGAAGTCGCCGATCTTGATGCCGCCATCGTACCCGACCAGGATGCTCGCCGGGGAGAAGCCACCGTGCACGAGACCGGCCGCGTGCGCGGCGGCGAGAGCGGAGCCCGCGTCCACGAACATGCCCAGAAGATGGGACCAGGACATCGCGATCGGTCGGGTGAGCGCGTCGAGCCAGCGCTGCATGTCCATGCCCGACACCATGTCGCGGACGACGTAGACGCCCTGTCGACGCGGATCACGAGGGTCGACGTAGCTGCCGACCTCGTACACATCCACCAAGAACTCGTTGGTCAGGCCGGCCCAAGCCTCGGCTTCGAGCATCAGCTGCTGGACGGCGTTCTCACCGGAGCTCGGGCCCACCAGCATGAGGTTGACCGCGACGTCGCGCCCTTCTTCGGGATCGAAGGCCGAGTACACGCTGCCCGAGGCGCCAGTCCCCAGGAGCTTGCGCAGCCCGTAGCGGCCGATCGAGCTGAGGGCTCGGTCGGTGCTGAAGAGCTGCTGGTGCGGTCGGGCGGTCACGGTGAACGCGACGTGATAGCGCCTGGGTCCACCTTTGTCGACATGTGGTGTTGCGTGGTCGATGTGTGGATAACGCTGTTTCCCCGTCGACCTTACGGTCGGTCGATTGCGCTCGCACGGTCAGCGCGACATCGCGCTGCGGCTCGACGCCGGCGCGGGCTTGGCGTCGGCTACTGGTGCACGACGACCATCGACCCGGGGCTGTCCTCCTGGGACTTCACGCCGTGCCAGGTCTGCGGCAGGAAGGGCGTGGTCCAGTAGAAGAGCCAGCGTGCGTCGGTGGGGCCGAGGTTCACGCAGCCGTGGCTTCGCGTGTTGCCGAAGCGCGTGTGCCAGAACGCCCCATGCAGGGCGTAGTTGCCCTCGAAGAACATCGTCCACGGGACGTCTTGAATCGAGTAGTCGCCGTCGGTCGCCGTGCTGCCGGCCATCGAGGAGGAGATGTGCTTGCTCTCGATCCGCCACTTGCCCTTCGGCGTGCGGAACGACTCCTCCTTGGTGCCCTTCTTCCCCGTGGAGACCAGGGTCGCGAACACCGGCTTCTCGCCCTCGTAGGCGACCAGGAGCTGCTTGGAGAGGCTGACGTCCACCCACCGCTCCCAAGGATCGAGCTCCTCGGGCATCTCGGCACGCTCGGCCATGCGGATCTGCGACTCCCGGACCCACAGCCCGTCGGTGGTCTGATAGTAGGTCCGGTCGCCGACGACCTTGGGTTCGGGCTCGAGGTCGACGAACTCTCGGTACTCCAGCTTGCGCTTCCTCTTGAGGGAGCCGTCTTCGTTCATCTCGTGGGCGACGGCGTCCTCGGACATGACGAAGGCGAAGGGGAAGTCGGTGCCCTCTTCGAGGACCGCGCCCTCGAAGTCGAGGGCCTTCTTGCCCCACACGCTTCCGGCTTCCACGTAGCCGCCGCGGGCGGTGCGAAGCCAACGTCGCCCCTTGTCCTGGGTGCGCTCTCCCACGCTGAGGATGTATCCCCTGGACATGAAGGGCGTGCCGGGGTGCAGGGGCAAGTTCGCCTTCTTCCGCGCGAGTTCGGCGTTCCGCTCCTCCTCCGCCTTCTTTCGGGCCTCGGCCCGGGCGGCCGCGGCGGCCTTCTTGCGCTCCTGCTCGGCTTTCTCCGCCTCGGTCAGCTCGACCTTGGCGACCGGTGGTTCGTCGTCGAGGCTGGGCAGTTTCGAGAGATCTGTGCCGTCGTCCGCCTTGGGTTCGGCGCCGCCCTCGGCCGCCTTCGCCTGCTCCGGCTTCGGCTCGGGGCGCTCCTCGGGCGGCAGCGACTCGATGTACTTCTCTTGCGCGAGGGTGCGCTCGTCGTTGTCGACGGTGCGCCACCACATCGGGGTCCCGTCCTTGGCCACGGCCGCGTAGTCGTACGGGTGTGGAGAGTCCACCCGCGGAGGCGGAGGCGGCATGTGCATGTAGGGCTCCTTGTCCGGATCGACGATCAAGCCCTTGCTCGCGCATGCGTAGCCTCCGGTGGGGAGCGCGTGAAAGCCGAGCTTGCAGCCCTCGCCCTCGTCGGGGATCGCGGGGGAGACCATCACACGCTGGCCGATCCTCATGTGGCCCAGGCGCGCAGACTCGAGGTTGGGCGCGGCGTAGACCGTGACCACCTCGAAGCCGGCGAGGGCATGCACGGTCAGCTCGTCCGCAGCGGGGGCCGGGGTGGGCACCCGAAGCGTGCCGTAGTCCTCGGGTTTGACCTTGGGCTTTGGCGCCGCGGGAGCCTCGGCCTGCGGCCCCTCGCCTGCGGCTTCGCCCGCCGCGTGGTCTGCGGATGCGTCCTGACCCGCACGAGATCCGTCGCTCCCGCCGGCCGCTTCGGACCGGGCCTGCCCGGTAGGCTCCGCGACCGCATCGCGATCACATCCGGAGCAGATGAAGAGCGCGAGCACGGCCGCGCCAACGAGTGCGTGGCGAGCAGACATGAGGCGATGGTGCATAACGCACCCCGGGGCCGGGCGAAAGGGCGCCAGTTGCACGGTCATCAAGCCGCGGTATACGCCCGAGATGGCGCGCCGTGTTTCAGGCTCTCGGCTGGGGCGACTGTCCAAGATGGTGTGGATGGCCCGCAAGGCGGTGCCGTTGGCCCTCTCACGCAGCAGGGGTCGCGGTGAGGCCACGGGCGAGGAGAACCCGGTGCACGTGCGCGCGGCGCAGGAGATGCTCGCCCAGCTCGGCGAGCTCAAGGGGCTCGGCCTCAAGCTCGGCCAGATGCTCTCGTACATCGACGGGGCGCTGCCCGCAGACGCGGAGCCGGTCTTTCGCCGGGTGCTGTCCTCCCTGCAGCAGGACGCCCCGAGCCTGCCGTGGGACGCGGCGCGGGGCGTCCTGGACGACACGCTGGGCCGGTGGCAAACGCACTTTTCCTCCCTCGACCCCGAACCCTTCGCGGCGGCGTCCATCGGCCAGGTCCATCGCGGCCGGCTGCACGACGGGACCGACGTCGCCGTGAAGATCCAGTACCCGGGCGTGGCCGACGCGGTTCGAGCCGACCTCGCCAACTTGGACGGCGCCAAGTCACTGGCGCGGCCTCTGCTGGCGTTGATGGGCGCGAGCGCCAACCTGCAGTTCGCCGGCAACGTGGTCGAGGAGATCCGCGCTCGCATGGAAGAAGAACTCGACTACGCGCGAGAGGCTCGCATGCAGCGGCGGTTCGCCGAGATGTACGCGGGCATCGCCAACGTCGTGGTTCCGGCGGTCTTCCCCGAGCACAGCGGCGCCCGGGTCCTCACCAGCGCCTTCGAGGCCGGCAAGACGCTCGATGAGGTCACGGGCGCGCCCCAGACGCTGCGCGACGACTGGGGGCGCACACTGGCGCGGGCGGTCACCGACTCGCTCTATGTGCATCACACCTTCAACGGCGACCCGCACCCGGGCAACTATCTCTTCCGAGACGACGGGACGGTCGTGCTGCTCGACTTTGGGTGCGTCAAGGAGATCCCCCCGCCGATGGCGGCCGACATGCGTCGGTACATGGCCGCGGCCGTTCGTGCCGCTCGCACCGGGTCCGCGCAGGACCAGGCGGCGTTCGACCGCGCGCTCGCCGACGCGCTCGAGTTCGACCGCGGAGACGAGGACGTCGGGGCGTTCTTCGGGGAGCTGTTCATGTTCATGATCGAGCCCGTGCTGCACGACCGCGTGTTCGCGTTCACGCCCGAGTGGGTCGCGCAGATGAACGACAAGATGATCGAGGGCAAACGGGAGCTCGTCTTCGCCGGGGGCAGATTGCCCCGCATTCCTCGAATCCCGCCGATGCCGGCCGGCTACACGTTCATCAACCGGCTGCAGTGGGGGTTCTACTCGGTCCTCACCCGTCTGCGGTCGCGATTCAACTGGCACGTCCTGTTGCCCGCGGAGCTGCGGGGCGCAAACGCGGCGTGAACGGTTCAATGCCGCGCAGTCCACCGCGTCGAACCCCACGTGATGCGACGCGCAATGACCTCCCTCTTCGCTCTGGGTCTGCTCACCGCGGTCTCCACCGGCTGCGCTGCCCGCTACAACATGGACGCCAAGGCGCCGACGTACGCCGCGCACGTCAACCTCCAGGTCAAGGTCAACCGTGACCAGCTTCGCGAGCTGAAGGTGACCGTCGACCATCTCGCCCCGCCGCATCGACTGGGTCCCCAGTACAAGAGCTACGCGGTGTGGATCCAGGTGCCCGGACACGGGACCACCAAGGTCGGCCTGCTCGACTACAACGAGAAGCGACGACGCGGCACGCTCGACGCGACCACGCCGCACCCCAAGTTCGAGGTGTTCATCACCCTGGAGACGAACTCCAGCACGGCCACGCCGAGCAACGACGTCATCGTCTCGAAGATCGTCGGAAAGAGCTGATCCGACGTCTCCGAACAGGCTGCTCGCCCTCCACGAAGGGCGACTCGTCGGCCGCAGCGAGGGGCCTTTTCGAAAGGCCCCTTCGAAGACTCCACGCCTAGATCGCCCCGGCTCGCACCAAGCGTCCGGGGCGCTTGCCCGTCAGCGCTCCGTCACGGGCGATCGCCACGCCGCGGAGGAAGGTGGCGACGTAGCCGGTGGCCTCTTGCATGAGCCGCGCGCCACCTGCGGGCAGGTCGTGAATCAAGCGCGGCGGCCCGAGCCGCAGGTTGTCGAAGTCGATGACGTTGACGTCGGCCCGCTTGCCGACCTCGAGCGTGCCGCGGTCGGTCAGCCCGACGAACCGCGAGGTGTCGTGGGTCTGCATACGGACGAGCGTCTCCAGCTCGATCCGCCCCTTGTCGCGGTCTCGGCCCCAGTGCGAGAGCAGCGTGGTGGGGAAGCTGGCGTCACAGACGGTGCCGACGTGCGCACCACCGTCGCTGAGGCCCGGCAGCGCCAGCGGGTGGGTGAGCATCGTGTGCACGTTGTCGAGGTTCATGCTGGTGAAGTTGTACAGCGGGAAGTACAGCAGGGACTTGCCGTCGTTCTCGAGCAGCGCGTCGTAGATGACCTCGAGCACGCCGACGTTGCGCTGCGAGGCCTCGACGCCCAGAGAGGTCATCGGATCGGGCTCGTAGTTGGGCGTCTCGCCCAGGCGATACAGCCGCATCGCCACCATGTCGATGCGCTCGAGCAGCATGTCGGCCAGCGGAGGGATGGAGCTGCCGTCGCCGGAGAGCCGCGTGTGCGTCTGGGAGAGCAGCGTGGCCTTGAACTCGGGGTTGCGCATGATCGCGACCCTCCGCTCGAGCGACTCGTTCGCGATCTCCCGGTAGGCGGGAAAACCCATGAAGGGGTGGAACGTGGCGCCAAGCCCGAGCAGGACGCCGATCGGCCGCGGTGCGACCTGAAGGCGGAGGGTCTTGCCGGCCGCGTTGGCCTGCTCGGCTTTGGCGATGATGTGCTTCCACTGGTCGTGGACCTGGTCGCGCTGCATCAAGGAGATGGACATGGGGTGACCGCCAGCTGCGTCGAGCATCTTCTCGAGGACGTCCCACTCCTCTTCGAAGCGGCTCTCGTCCATGTCGAAGTCGCTGACGGCCTGCAGCACGCCGTGGTGCAGGCCGTCGAAGGCCTGGGCGATGCCGGCGAGCTCGGGGATGGTGGCCTCGGAGGCGGGGGTGGCTTCGCCGCGGGCGGTGCGGTGGTCGTTGGTGCGTCCGGTGGAGAATCCGATCGCGCCGGCCTCGAGGGCTTCGCGGGTGAGCCGTCGCATGGTCGCGATGTCCTCGGCGGTCGCGACGGAGCCCGGGGTGGCGCGCTCTCCCATCACGAAGACGCGAAGCGCGTCGTGCGGAACCTGGACGGCGAAGTCGATCGCGTGCGGGAAGGCGTCGATCGCGTCCATGTACTCGGGGAAACTCTCCCAGTTCCAGCTCAGGCCTTCGGCCAGCGCGACGCCGGGGATGTCTTCGACCCCCTCCATCAGCTCGATGAGCCGCTGGTGGTCGGCAGGCCGGCACGGCGCGAAGCCGACGCCGCAGCTTCCGGTGACGCAGGTCGTGACGCCGTGAATCGAGCTGGGGGCGAGGTCGGGGTCCCAGGAGACTTGGCCGTCGTAGTGGGTGTGCACGTCGACGAAGCCGGGGGTGACGATGGCGCCGGAGGCATCGAGGGTCTCCGTCGCGGAGCCGCTGCACGCACCGATTTCGACGAGGACGCCATCCTTGATGCCCAGGTCGCCGCTGCGGCGGGGGCTGCCGGTGCCGTCGATGAGGGTTCCGCCGGTGATCTTGAGGTCGTAGGTGGTCATCGTCAGTCGCTGCCTCTGGGTGCCAAGGATACGTCATCGTCGGCGCATGGGTCGTCGACGGGCAAGACGGCCACCTCGTAGACGATCAGCCCCAGCGCGCGGTCGTCCCCGGAGCCGGCGCGCACGTCGGCCGGGACGAAGGTGGGAGACTGCAGGCTCACGGTCGCGCGGCCCTGCGGGGCGCCCGTGCGCAGGAACACGGTCGTGACGGCCGGCCCCAGGTCCAGCTCGGTGGTCTCGGCGTCGGTGCGCAGCACGACGGTGCCGGCGCTGTGTGCGGGACGGGCCACGCGCAGCCTCACCCGGCCCGGCGAGGCGGGCAGGGTGATGCGAGCGCGGGCGCTCGTCCACGCCCCGCGGCGACCCTGGCCGAAGGTCTCCGGCGCTTCGAAACCCTCGAGGGTGACGTCGTGGGCGCGCGCGCTTCGGGGCAGCCCGGGGGACCACACGCCAAAGCTGGGCATGTAGCCGGGTCCCTGCACCCACGCGCCCTCGAGGCGGACCGCGAGCGTGCGCGGGTCTCCGGGGGCGTCGTGCGCGGCGTCGGTGTCGATGCGCACGGTGCAGCCGCGCGGGCAGGGGGCGACGTCGATGGTCATCGCGAAGGGTCCGCCGGGGATCGGACGCGACCGCGGCTCAGCTCCGCTGGGGGAGAGTTCGATCGAGCTTCCGACGACGTCGAGCGGAGCGTCGAGGCGGAGGTGCAGTCGCTCGGCGCCCGCGGGCAGGTGAAGCGTCGCGCCTGGGGACACCCACGCGAAGCGGTCGCCGACCTCGTCATGCTCGGGTGTGTAGACGTGTTCTCCCAAGAGCACGACGTCGCGGCCAAGCCGGGCGGTACCGAAGCGTCCCTGGCCCAGCGACATGGATCTGGCGTCGGCCTGGGGATGCACGACCGTGCAGGCCGTCACGCCGTCCAAGAAGTGCAGCGTCCGACCGGAGATGGCGTAGGTGCGCTGGGGGAGCGCGGGGGGTGCAGCGGCGTCCAGGACGTCGTAGGCGGGGATGTTCGCGCGCTCGGCCTGCAGGCGCGCGAAGGAGAACAGTCCGTGGCTGTAGGCCAGTGCGTGCGCGTTCGGGTCGACGGTTGCGCGGCGGACTGCGGCGACGACTGGCAGGGGCGCGCGGTGCATCGACAGCACCGGGCCCAGGGCGGCCACGCCGCCGAGGATCGCCAGGCCCCAGGCGAGCACGTGTCCGACGCGCAGCGGCACGGCGGCGAGCGACCACGCCAGGGCCGGCAGCGCCGCGGCGAGCAGCGCGACGGCGTAGCGCGGAAACCCGGGGTGGTGCTGGCGCAGGATCATCCACGCGGTGACGACGAGCAGCCCCAGCAGCCACATGCCTTGGCGTCGGTCCTTGCGCAGGGCGAGTCCGAGCCCGGTCAGCGTCGCAAGTCCCAGCGCGAGCGCGAGCGCGGGGTGCCCCAAGCCCCGGACGATCCCCAGGTCGGCGAGCATGTCGCTGCGGTGCAGGCCGTTGCCATGACGCGCAGCGTGGTCGGCAAACGCGGTGAGCACCGCACTCGGGCTCGGCCCGGCGAGCAACACCGCGACGACGCCGGCGAGGGCGATGACGGCGGCCAGCGCGATGCCCTCCATCGCGAGGCGCCGCGTTCGCGCTGCGGCGAGCCCGGCGAGTCCGAGCACCGCAAGCTCGGGCACGAGCTGGGGGCGGATCGTCGCCGCGAGCGCGAGCAGGCCCCAGCCCCCGCGATGGGCCCGGCCCCCCCCCGACCACAACACCACCGCGAGCGCGCCACAGGCGACCGCCGGCGTCGTCGAGAAGGCTCGGCCGGCGTGCACCCACGCCAGCGGAGAGGCGGTGAACGCGAGCGCCAGTGCGGTGGCCCGGCCTCCGGGCACGATGCGATGCAACCCGTGGGCGAGCGCCCAGAACAACCCAACCGAGGCGACGCTGGAGAGCAGCTGCAGCGCGCGCACGGGGTCATCGGCGAAGGCGTTCACGGCGGCACCGAGCCCGATCCAGCCGGGAAACCCGGGGGGGTGGGGCCGATGGCGCGTCACGTCGAAGTCGAGCACGCCGGCGGCGAACAGCGCCTCATCCTGTTCCCACGGACCCTCGGGCAGCAGCAGCAGCCGCGAGAGCAGCACGGCGACCAGCACCGCGGCACCGATCGCGGCGCCTGCGGAGCTTGCGGGCAGGCCGGGCAAGATGGAGCGTGGGCGCATGGGAGCGGCGACTGTAGCCCGCGACACCCGGTCGCAGTGCGACACCCGGTCACGCGGAGGCCAGCGCTGCATCCGGCAAACTTCCACGACCATGCGCCCCTGCACTCTGACGGTTGTCGTGGCCCTGATGGGCATTCTCGGAGCCTGTGATTCCGGATCCTCCGGCGCCGTGGGTGCGCCCTGCAACACCGCCGATGACTGCGACGGCGACCTGATCTGCGACGAGCACAACGGGCAGGCCTCGTGTCAGGAGCCCCACGGCCACACCGGTAGCGAGGGCTCCACGTCCGAAGGCTCCACGTCTGAAGACCCCACATCGAGCACCGAGCCCGCGACGACGGGCGAGGCGAGTTCCTCGAGCACCGGTGATCCCCAGACCGACGGCAGCTCGTCCTCCGGAGGCGGGTCGTCCGAGACGGGCGCAGACACCGAGCTGTGCGAGGCCTTCTGTGGCTGCATGGACCTCAGCTGCTCCGCGTACGACGCGTACCCCTACGCGGACACGGCCGCCTGCATGACCGCGTGCGCGGCCTTCACCGACGCGCAGCTGGAGTGCTTCGGCAGCTTCTGCCAGCAGGCAACGGACGGCGAGGGCACGCTCGTCGAGCACTACTGCGAGCACGCCTGGGGTGACCTCGGCGACCAGAAGTGCTGAGCGACGAGCGCGCGGTCCAGCGCTGCCTGGCGAGGGCTCAGATCCGGGAGAGCGCCAGGTCGAGCAGCTCGGGCGCGGCCTCGGGTGCACACGCAGCGCCGGCTTCGTCCCGGACCTTGACCTCGACCACGAAGACGCTCTGCGCGCCTGCCGAGACGTGGGTCGTCCCCATGAGCGTCGGCCCGCGACCTCCCGCAAACTCGGCACCCATCTCCGCAACGCTCTGGCTGGGGTGGCGCGAGACCAGCATGATGGCCTCACCATCGGCCGTCTCGCGGTTGCACGGGTTGAGCTCGATGCCCTCGAACGCCGTGGGCTCCAGCGTCAGCTCCACGCCGCAGATGTCCGCGAAGTCGGCCGGGGTCAGCAGCGCGTCGCAGACGGGATCGGGCACATCGTCCGCTTCGTCGTCCATGGAGTCGTCGTCACAGCCCAGTGAGAAGAGCGCGAGCATGGCGAGAGCAGACGGGACGGAGCGCAGGCGTTTCGCTGGTTTGAACACCCTCGAACTGTACCCACATCACGGCGCAAGACCCCCCTCCGACCCGGAATCCGGTTGGAGAGACCGCACGGGAACGTTTGGGGTTCGGTGGCAACAACCACGGATTGCCCGCACGCCCGCGCTGCGGATCGGAGGCGGCGAGCGCTACCCCCACGGGTCCGCGAAGCGCGGGTCGGTGGTGAACGCCTCGTCGGTCAGGGACTCCAAGAACGCGATCAAGTCCGCCTTGTCCTGCTCGGTCATCTCGAAGCCGGACACGAACGAGCTCTTGTACGGGTTGGCCCGGCCATCGCCCGCGTAGGGGCCCTCTTCGATCAGGCGACCGCCGGCGGCGTAGTGCTCCACGACCTCATCGAGGGTCTGCATCGAGCCGTCGTGCATGTAGGGCGCGGTGAGGGCCACGTTGCGCAGCGTGGGGGGCTTGAACTTGCCCATGTCTGCGGGCTCGAGGGTGAACTCGGCGACACCCCAGCCGCTCTCGGGGTAGCTCCCGCTGCCGTCGATGTTGTACAGGCCGGTGTTGAAGTACGCCGGGGTGTCGAACACCGTGCCGGCGTGCTCGGTGGCGTTGGTGAAGTTGTGCCCGTTGTGGCAGTGGTGGCACTCGAAGATCTCGCTGAAGAAGAGGTTGGCGCCGCGCTTGGCGGACTGCGAGATGGCGTCTTCGTCGCCCAGGACGTACGCGTCGTAGGGGGCGCTCGAGGAGATCAGCGTGCGCTGGAAGGTGGCGAGCGCGCGGCGAATGTTGATCCAGCTGACGCGCTCGTCGTCGTCGGGATAGGCCGCGTCGAAGAGCTGGGCGTAGGTGGGGTCGTCGGAGAGGCGCTCGAGGATCTCTTCCTCGGCGAAGACCGCCCCCAGCTCGGTGGGGATCTCGTTGAACAGCGGGATCGTGGCCTGCTGCGAGAGCGACTCGAGGAGCGGATTGCCCCAGGTGTGGCGGCTGGAGTAGGCGACGTTGGCCAGCGACATCGAGTTGCGCGGGATGACGTCGCCGGTCGAGCCGGCGGGCAGCGCGAGACCATCGGTGAAGGCCAGCTCCTGCAGGTGGCACGACGCGCAGGCCTGGGTCCCGTTGGCCGAGAGGCGGACGTCGTAGAAGAGGTGGCGACCCAGCTCGACCTTTTCGGCCGACATGGGGTTGTCGCGCGGCACCTTGGGCTCGGGGAAGTGCTCGGGCAGGTCCCAGTCCCAAGCCGGCGCGGGGTCGCCGGTGGTGGACGAGCCCGAGTCGTCGTCGGAGTCGCCCGTGGACGAGCCGTTCGAGTCGTCCGAGCTCGCGGACGGTCCGCTGGTGCCGGTTGTGCCGGTGCCATCGTCGGTCTGCGACGCACCCGTAGCGTCGCTGGCCTCCGAAGCACCCGAGCTGTCCCCCGAACCGGCGCCGTCGCCCCCCGCACCTGGAACACAGGCGAAGAGCAGGGCGGAGGCGCTGAGAAGGAGGACGCGTTGCATGGCGGGTTACTCCACGGTCACGAAGGTTTGGGCGGCGCAGCCGTCGACGCAGTCGCCGGTTTGCCAGTCCATGCCGTAGTTGGGGAAGACGTCGGCACAATCGGCGTCTTGCATCGCGGGGTTGGGTGGGAAGAAGGACATGCAGCCCGGGGCACCCGCGTCGTTGGACGACACGTCCACATCGCCCAGGAGCGTGCCCGCGTCGACGGCGATGGTGTCGGTCTCGGGGTCGAAGGTGTCGAGCGCGATCGCAGGGCGCTGCGGCCGAGTGCACGCCTCGGTGGGTGGCTCCATGGGGTTGGGGACCTCGGCGTTGCTGCAGCCCTGGGAGCCCAGGTGCGTGTTCCAGCCGAAGATGATCGGGTTGTCTTCTTCGTCCAGCATGCCCGTGTCGACGTCGAGATCGAAGCGCACGAACTTGCGACCTGCGAGCCAGCTCCAGTTCATCGCGAGCACGTTCAGAGGCGACTCGGAGGTGTTGGGGTCGGTGTGGTCGAGCTCTTCGGGCACGCCGATGTCGAAGCGGACGCCGTCGTACTCGCCCTCGGGCACCGTGCCGACCACCGTGGTGTTGAGGTCGACGCTGCCGCCGTCGGCGCACAGGCCGGTGCCGTCTTCGAAGTCGAGCAGCGCGACGTTCTCGTACTGCCAGACGCCGTCTTGCTCGAGCGCCAGCGGCACCTCGGTCCCGTCACCTGCGACCAGGCGAATGTTGGAGACGTAGAAGCGGAAGTCGCGAATCTGCGCGTCGCTGTCCGCCGAACCGACACCCTCGTAGCTGGTGTCGCAGGCGGCGTCCTCGCCGTCGATGCGGCCCGCGAACTGCAGGGTGACCTCGCGAAGCGCTTCGCCGGTGGAGCTGTCGCCGGAGCTGTCGCCGGAGCTGTCGCTGCCGGTGTCCGCTGCGGTCGTCGACGAGGACCCGCTGGTGCTGGGGTCGGTCGTGCCGCTGGAGGTCGGGCTCGAGGGGTCCGTCGGGTTCGTCGGGTCGTCGGGTTCGTCGGGTCGGTCGGGTCGGGCGACGTGGTGCCCGAGCTGCCGTCGTCGGTGTCGCCACCATCGCCTCCGCCGGAATCGCACCCCGCAGGGATGGCGAGCGCGGCGAGCAGAATCCAAGGAGTCGTCTTCATGCGCACATCTCTACCGTTCCTACGGTAGGAAGCCTGCGACCCCGAGTCTCTGCGACACGTTGTCATGCGGCGATGTGTCGCACTGCATGCGACCCAAAGAGCGCCGGACTCGGCTCAGGGCGGGAGGACGCAGGCCCCGACGTCTTCGAGCGACGCCGAGGGCGGCATCTGGCCGTTGAGGTACCACGGCACGCATTCCAGCGCGGGATCGAAGCTGCTGCAGTCATCCTGTTCGGCCACGTCGCACAGCGGGGTGCAGCAGCCGACGAGCCCATCACAACCGGGCTGGAAGTCGGGGCTGACGCAGATGAAGCCGGGGTCGCAGTTCGACAGCAGCCAGCAGTAGTCCCCATAGTCCTTGCCTTCACCGACCGTGGGCAGGCAGATGAAGCCCGTGCCCCCCGAGGCGGACTCGTCCGGGTAGCAGCCCTGGTCCGCCGGGCAGTTCTGCGTCAGCGGATCGCAGGTCGGGAAGCACATCGGCACACCCGTGAAGTAGATGAAGCAGGTCTCGTTGGGCTGGCAGTCGGGGTTCTGGGCCGAACCTCCGCAGGTGGGCTGACAGGTGCCGTTGCCGTCGTCGTCGATGTCGAGGCAGAAGCTGCCGACGCCGCAGTCGTCCAGGCAGCTGCCGAAGTAGTCCTGCACGGTGCACGAGTCGCCCGGCTGGAGGTTCGCGTTGCCGACGATGGGGCAGCACCGGATGTCGTCGGGGACGAGGTCGGGTTGGTCCGAGTACGGGACGCACTTCTCTCCGGCTGCGCAGTCCTGCTGGTAGATCGAGCAATCCGCACCTTCGTTGCTGTCGTCCGCGTCGGCGTCCCCGAACGACGTGGAGGAGCTGTCGCCGGCTTCGGTGGTGAGCGCTCCGGTCACGGTGAGCGTCGGGGCTTCGGTCGTGCTCGAGCCGGCCGAGGGATCGCCGCTGGGATCCGAATCCGACTCGGACTTCGCGTCGTCGCGGCACGCCCCGAGAAACAGGACGGTTGCGCCGATGACGCGGAGCAGTGATGTCGAGTTCACCGTCATGAAACGCAACAATAGTCTACCGTAGAGGGCATGCGGACATCGTTTGGGTTGGTATGCGGCTTCGCGCTGGGCTTGGTGGCGGTGGGGAGCGCCTGCGACGACGCGGGTCCGGTACCCGGCGGCGAGAGCGGCAACGACGCGGACGACGACGGCGGAGACACCGGCAACGCCACCACGGGAGCGTCGATGACGGGCGCCACGACGGGCGTGACCTCGGATCCCACGACCGCGCCGTCGACCACGCCGACCCCGACCACCATGGACCCCACCAACCCCACCGAGTCGGGGGACAGCACGGGCGATCCCACCGCGGGCTGCGACCCAGGGACGCAAGGGTGCGCTTGTGACGGCGGGGAGTGCAATGACGGTCTCACGTGCAGCGACGAGGTCTGTGTGCTCGACGTCAACTGCGGGGTGGATATTTACGAGCCCAACAACACCGAGGACGCCGCCTCCGACCTCGGCATGATCACCGACGACGACGGCGAGGCGGTGACGATCACCGGCGTGCTCGAGGGAGACGAGGTCGACTGGTTCACCTACCTGGGCGAGGACGAGTTCCTCGCCACTGTGGATCCTGCCCGCATGCTCACGACAGCGGGCGCGCTGCGGATGTGCAAGTTCGTCGAGTGCGAAACCGGTCTGTTCGGGACCGACGTTGCGTGTCCTGAGGGGACGGTTTCTTCGATGTCACCGGGTGGGCGGCCAGGCTGCTGCGGCGACGACTCTTTCGAGATCGATCTCGGTTGCGAGAGTACGGATGACAGCGCCCGAGTCTATATCCGCTTCGACCAGGGGCTCGGCGACTGCACGCAGTACACGCTTGAGTACCACTACTAGCCGGAGCGACTGAGGACGCTGCACGTCGAACGGGCCCGAGCTTCGTTGGTGGCGACCGAGCGTGGACAGTTTCTGACCACGGCACCTGCCCCTTGCATGACCGCGCGGTTGCGTTCAAAACAGCTGGCGTGCGACCGTCTTGGAAACCATGAGCCGACACAAAATTCTTGGGGGATTCTGGGGTCTTCTCGGATCCGGCTGCTTTTCCCCGACGGTTCCGGTGTCCGACGACGCGATGTCTGCTGAGTCGACGAGTACCTCGACGGCTGGCGGAAACTCGTCAGCCGCCGCCACGGGCGAGGGGGCGAGCTCGAACGGGACGGCCTCGGACGCAAGCAGCGGGGGAACTTCGAGCCAGCCTCAAATCGCTGTGGTTGTGACACTCGACGGCGTTGATGATCCCGCTGCACTGACGACTCAGGGGGTGCACGAACTCGTTGCGGAAGTGATCGGTGGGAAGGTCTCGTTGGTGGAGTTCTTCGACGGTGAGCAACCGCTCGGGTCCGACTCGGAAGCACCGTACAGGCTTGACCTCCCAATCACCTCGATCGACTCCGGTTTCAAGGTGCTGAGGGCCGTTGCCCGGGTTGACGGTTCTGTGGTTGGGGAGGCGGCTCTCGAAGTCTCGATCAATGTGGCTGGCGGGAACGTGGACGCGATTGAGCGAAACGTGTTGAGCACGTCGCTGAGGCCGGCGGGGATCTCGGGTGTTGGAGGAGGAATCGCCGTCCACGAAGGACGGGTCTACATCGCGGCAATTTCTGCGGATGGGACTGGTGAGCTGCTGTCCCTTCTGCCTGAACTCGAGGAGCAATGGAGACGTTCGTTCACCAATGGCTTGCTGTCAGCTCCTGCCGGGCTCGATGTCGGGCGGGTCGGCGTCGCGAATCTTCAAGGAGGGAACTGGGTCGTCCAGGTCGTGTCCACTGACGATGGCGATACCGTGGCCTCGTGGATACTAGGTGCGGAGCCTGGCGGCTTCGCAGACTTTGGACCGCTTCTGGCGCCTGCATCCGGCGGCGTCTTGGCCTCCACCGCGATTTCCACGCTCGAAGCGTTCTCAATCGAAGGCGCGCCGATTGATAGCTCGGCTGTCGACCTCTCGTACGGTGTCATTACGAGTCTTGTGGCGGGCGGACCGGATGACCTCGTATTTGCGGCCTTCGGAGATGCGTTCGAGTCGGAAGACTCCTCTTGTGCTACGACCTCCGATTTCTGTGCTGCTGCCGTCACCGCAAGCGGAACGTTGGAGTGGGTTACGGGCCTCACCGAAGAGGCGGCTAGCGTTCACCGATTGGCCGCTGCTAGTGGAGGAGGAGTTTTTGCCGCCGCTTCCGGCTTGGAGTCCGAGGACGGTTCGTACATGCTCCTTCGCATCGGACCCAACGGTGTCGTAGAGAACTCGCGGCGGCATGGCTACGTCGCGGGAACCAACGATGACGGCAACGACAACGTTTGGTCCATCTCCTCGCCCCCAACAACCGGCGGAGCAGTCGTCTGCGGCGCCCACGGACCGGTCGTTGAGGACGGTGGGGTGGTTTCTTCTCCTTTCGTTGCCTACTATGACGAGGGGCTGGACACTGTGTGGGAGACCCGGGACTTCGTTTCGAACCGGCTTGGAGCCTTCATCCTCGGCTGCGCAGCGTCCTCGACGCATGTTTTCATTTTCGGTGTCGAAGGACAGTCAGTCGAAGACGTGAACGGTGCGCCGGCGGCTGTTGGAGACGGCTGGGTTGCTCGCATCGGGCTGTGAAGTCTCGGCACTCACGGAGGGACCACGAGGCCGCGCGGTCCTGGAGCGGCGGCTCACGGATGGGCGCTGCGCTCGCCGTTGCTCCATCCCCGCCGCGTGGTAGCGTCCGCCCGCCATGGACGCTGCGAAGCACCGCGGGTTTCGTCGTTATGCGAGCGCGATCGTCGTCTACCTGCTGTTCGTGATCCTGTTCGGCGCGTGGGTTCGCATCACGCACAGCGGTGCCGGGTGCGGCTCGCACTGGCCGACGTGCAACGGGGACATCCTGCCGCTGGCGCCCAGCCTCGAGACGAAGATCGAGTTCACCCACCGGGTCACCAGCGGCATTCTCGGGCCGGCGATCCTGGTGCTGGTGGGCTGGGCCATCCGCAGCTTTGGGCGGCATCGGATCACGACGGCCGCCATCGTCACGGCGGTGTTCGTGGTGCTCGAGGCGCTGATCGGGGCGGGCATCGTGCTCGAGGAGCTCGTCGCCGACGATGACTCGATGGCGCGCGCGATCATCATCTCGCTGCACCTGGTCAACACGCTGATCCTCACGGGCGCCGCGTCGCTGACGGCCTGGTGGAGTCGCGACGATCGCCCGCTGGGAGTGGCGGCGCTGGGCAGGGGGACGTGGGTGATGCTGGTCGGGCTGCTGGCGCTCCTCGTCACGAGCATGACCGGGGCCGTCACCGCCCTGGGCGACACCTTGTTCCCGGTCGCGACCGGGGCGCAGGGGCTGCTGGACCACGTGCGCGACGACCTCTCCTCGGCCAACCACTTCCTGGTGCGGCTGCGGATCGTGCATCCGGTGGTGGCGGTGGTGGCGGCCGGCGTGCTCTACGGCGTGGGCGCCTGGGCGCGCGAATACACCCGTGACCCCATCACGCCGCGCCTGGCTCGCGGCCTGCAGCACGCCATCGTGGCCCAGGTGATCGTCGGCGTCCTCAACATCGGTCTCGCGGCACCGGGCTGGATGCAGCTCGTGCACCTGTTGATGGCGCAAATCGTCTGGATGGCCGCGGTGCTGACCACCGTCTCCGCCTGGGGCGGGGCCTCGCGGGCGTAGCGGCGCGTGGCTCCTTCGTGCGAGCCTGTCGGGGTGAACAGCGGGCGAATCCTGGGGTTGGCGCTTTGTCTTGCGGTCGCGGCGTGCGGCGATGACTCCGGGGGCATGGACACCGACGCCGCCACGGACAGCGAGGCGACGGCAGGCTCGACGCGGGCAGACGACAGCGGTCCCGCCGCGACGACCTCTGGCGGCTCGGAGGCGGGCGAGGACACCGTCGCGCCGACCACCGAGGGCGACGAGACGAGCGTCGCGGAGACCGGTGAGGACGACACCACCACCGACGGCGATCCGCTGACGCCCCAGCTCCCGACGCCCGACGGCGCCTGTCCCGAGTTCACCACCGGCACGCTGGATTTCTCGCCGGCCGAGACGGGCACCCGGCAGGCGCTCATCTACTTCGACCCCGCGGCGGGCGGCGGGGGACCGATGGTGTTCTGGTTCCACGGCACCGGCGGAACGCCCGACAGCTCGATGCACGCCATCTCGACCGAGGACCTCGAAGCGGTCGTCGCTCTGGGCGGGATGGTCGTCATGCCGTGGAACGATCCTGCGACCGGACAGTTCCCCTGGTTCCTCACCAGCGGGGAACGCGAGGACGACCTGCACTTGATGGATGAGATCGTCGGGTGCGCAGCGGCTGGCCCGGGCATCGACGCTCGGCAGATTCACGCGGCAGGGTTCAGTGCAGGTGCCCTGCACGTGTCCCAGGCCGCGCTGCGTCGGGCATCCTATCTCGCCTCCACCGTGACGATCTCCGGCGGGCTCTACAGCGCCAGCACGCCCAGCGACGCGCCCGATCAGCCGCTCAACGCGATGGTGCTTCACGGAGGCGTGACGGACAACGTACAGGGCCTCGACTTCAGCCAGGCCAGCGCGCTGTTCGCCCAGGTCATCGAGGGCCGTGGCGGGTATGCGCTGCTGTGCAACCACGGGGGTGGGCATGGCCTCATCCCCGAGCGAAATCTGTCTTGGGACTTCATGCAGGAGCACCCCTACGGCACCGACCCGTCCCCCTTCGAGAGCGGACTGCCCCCGTGGGTGCCCGCGTTCTGCGACCAGTGACGACGATGACCGCCCGAGCCGCGCTGGTGATCGTGCTGGTCGGGGCCGCAGGGTGTCGAGCCGAGGCGCCCGTGCCCCGGCCCGAGCCCGCGCCGGCTCGTCCAGTGGAGCCCACGGCGGTCGTGGAGGGCGATCCGCCGCAGTCCGTCGCGAGCGACGACGCGGTGCACGGCGTGCTCGAGGAGATCGACGGCATCCAGGTCCTGCGCGTCTGGGGCTCGCCGGCCCAGATGGGTCATGCCCAGGGCGTGCTGCTGCGCGCGCAGATCATCGACGTGCTCGATGGGTATGCCCTCGAGGTGATCACGCCGGCCCAGCTCGAGGCTGCCTCGGGCTTGTTCGCGACGGTGGTCCAGATCTCGCCAAGGCTCCGGGACGAGGCCGAGGGGATCGTCGCGGGGATGAAAGCGTCGGGCAGCGCCTTCGTGCCGAAGCTGGATCGCGACCTTCGCCCCGCCGACCTGCTGGTCATGGGGGCGATGACCGACCTGGTGGCCATCGGGTGCTCTTCGGTGTCGGCGTGGGGCGAGGCGACGCAGGCTTCGCTCGGGGGCGAGCCGGTGGTGGTCCGAAACCTCGACTGGGACGACAACCCTGCGCTGCTGCGCAACCAGGTGGTGGTGGTCTACTCGCCCAGCGCCCCCGAGCGCCAGCGGGTCGTCTCGGTCTCGTTCGCCGGCTACTTGGGGTGCCTCTCGTGCATCAACGAGGCGGGCGTCACGACGCTGTTCAACATGGGGCACGGCGATGGGGCGGCCTCGATGCTGGAGGCTGCGACCGGCTTCGCGCCGGCGAACATGCTGCTGCGCGACGTGCTCGAACGACGCGACGTCGACGGCGACGGCCAGACGCGTGCTGACGACGTGGAGGCCGGCCTGCGCAGCGCACGGCATGCCGGCAGCTACATCGTGCACGTCGTCGAGCCCAGCGGAGCGACCCCGGCGCGGGTGCTCGAGGTCGAAGCCGACGGCGTGCACCGGCGAGATCCCGGCATGGTGGCCTCGAACGTACTGGCGGCGACCAACCATCTCCGCGGCAAGGAGGGCCCGCAGGCCTGTCGCCGTTACGACACCATCGCCCGCACCAGCGCTTCGCGGAAGCACCTGTGGGACGAAGACAGCCTGTGGACGCTCGCGCGGAGCGTCCGGCTGCCCGACGTCGTGCACACCATCGCCGTGCAGCCGCGGACACGGGCGCTGCGGGTGTGGTTTCGCGAGCCCGGTGAGCGCGCGGGCTCGAAAGAGGCCGGGACATCCCTGCGCTGGGACGTGCTCGCGGCGGTACCATCGGCGCCGTGATCCGGTTCTGCCTCCTGCTGTCCGCGTTTGCGCTCGTCACCGGCTGCAAGTCCTCTGCGGCCACGACGGTCCCTGGAGACCCCGTCGGCGAGCCCGGGCCGTCGGTGGTCGCGGCCGACATCGACGTCACCATCAAGGGGCCGGGGCCCCGGGTGCCGCAGGACCTCGACGTGCTGCTCGACGAAGTCCTGGCCCGATCCCAGGTGCCAGGAATCGCCGCGGCGGTGATCGACGCCAGCGGGGTCCTCGCGATCGGGGCGGCGGGTCGGCGCCGCGCCGATGTGCCCGGTGACCTGCGCGTCGACGACCGCTTTCACCTGGGCTCGGACACGAAGGCGATGACCGCGGTGCTCGTGGCGCGGCTGGTCGAGGCGGGGGTGCTGCGCTGGGACACGACGATGGCCGAGGCGTTCCCCGACGCCGTGGACGGCATCGCGCCCGAGTATCGCGACGTGACCATCACCCAGCTGCTGCGGCATCGTGGCGGGGTCGCGACCGAGGTGCTCGACTTCGTCCCCGGGCTGGAGGTTCGTTTGGCTCCGATGCTGCCCGAGGCGCGACGCAAGGCCGTGGCGCTGGAGGCCTTGGCCGTTCCGCCGCGTTTCACCCCCGGGAGCAAGTTCGAGTACACCAACTTCGGCTACGTGATCGTCGGTGCCGCCATCGAGGTGGCGACAGGCACGACGTGGGAGGCCGAGCTCGAGGCGCGCGTGTTCGAGCCGCTGAAGATGGCGTCATGCGGGTTCGGACCGACCTCGACCGGGGACGACCGCGACGGATCCTGGGCCCACGTCGACCAGGGGGAGCAGTTCGTCCCGGTGGAACTCGACAACCCGCCGTTCTTGGGTCCTGCGGGGTCCGTCCACTGCAGCCTGAAGGACTGGGGGGCGTTCACGGCCGTGTTCTTCGAGGGAGCATCATTCTTGAGCGAGGACGCGCGGGATCGCCTGACGTCCCCGGTGCCGACCGACGACGGTCGCGGAGGGGGTTATGCGCTGGGCTGGGCGGTGCCCGAGCCCGATCTCTTCGGCCTCCCCGTCCTGACCCACGACGGCAGCAACACCGTCAACTACGCCTCCGCCGTCGTCATGCCGACGCTCGGCGCGGCGGTGCTCGTCGCCGTCAATGCCGGTGGCGAGCGGGCGCAGAAGGCCGTGGTCGCGACGGCGCTCGAGCTCGCGCGCCGGGTTCGTGGGCCCCACGATGGAGAGCCTGAGCAGGCGAATCAGCCGGACTGAGCGCTGCGCCCCAGCTTGGAGAGGTCGTAGCAGCCCGAGTTCTCCTCGGGGTCGCGACTGAGCTCCACCACGGAGATGTCGGTGCTCTGCAGCTCGAGCACCGGGCCCGGTGCGCCGGCCTCGATCATCGGATGTCCGCTGCTGGGCGGGATGTAGTGCAGGGCGATCACGTCCGAGTCGTCGCCCGCGTCGGGGGTGAGGACCCGGCCGAGGTCGATGATGTCGGACTCACGCGTGACCTGGGGCGGCCCGAGCAGCTCCTTGGGAGACAGCCGCTCGCGGATGCGCAGCGGGATCGTGAGCAAGTGCTGGGTGAGGTCGGCCCGGCGGACCCACAGCTCGTCGTCGGGGCCGGACGCCTTGGCGACCAGCACACACAGCTCGTCGGCGCCGGAGGTGTGCCGGACGAGCTCGCTGACGATGGGGCGCCAGGTCTCCATGAGGCGTTCGGCGGCTGCGAACACGTCCTTGGCGCTGGTGACCGCGGCGCCATCGAGCTCGGCGGCCTCGACCACGGCAGGCCGCGCCACCCCTTGCACCCGCTCCTCTTGCAGGCTGGTCCACAGCCGCTCCAGGGCATCCTCGCCGATGACCGGCTCTTGGTGGGTCTCCCCCAGGGTCAGCCGACCACGGATGTGCTTCACGCCCGCGACCATCTCGGGGCGCAGCCGCAGGAGCAACACGTCCTGGCTGGAGTCGAGCCGAGGCGCGAGACGCAGGTCGATGGCCGTCGGGCTGAGGACGGCTTCGGCGATGAAGAAGCGGTCGAGCTTGAGGGTGCGCGGCTTCTCGCGGCCGAACAAGCCCTTCTCCGTGCCGGCTTGGATCGTGAACCGCCTACCGAACACCCGGACGCGCTGCGGCGGGGCGCAGTGACGGGCGTCGATGACGAGCTCGGCGCGAAGTCCCGGCGCGGCCTCGTAGCGCAGCGTGTCGAGGTAGCACTCGGGTCCGAGGCGCCGGACGAGCGTCGCCGACGCCTGCGTGGAGAGCAGGCAGTGCCGCAGGTAGGCGAAGAGGTCGGCCCGCATCGAGGCCGCGATGTCGCGTTGATACTGCACGAGGTTGCGGCGGGTGCGTTCACACGCGCTGGAGGCTTGTTCCTGCCAGCGCGTGACGATGGTCCCCAGCTCTTCCCCCGCCCGACGGGCGTGCTGCCGCACATCGGGCCACGACGACGACTGGGTCGCGGTCACCATCGCGGCCGCGCCCTCACGCAGCATCCGCTGGAGGTCGGCTCGAACGGCGGCGGCTTTCTCCTCGGCCTCGAGTTCGCGCCGCTGCAGCGCGAGATCGTCGCCATATCCGCGGCCGGCTTGGCCTGCGAAGACGACCGCCGTGCCGAGATCCTCGAGGATCGAGGCCGGGTACCGGCATGGCGTTCCGTCGCCGAAGCGAACCTGGGGCTTGTCGGGCACCAACCCCCACCGTAGCGCGTTTGACCGGTGACCGGGAGCTGGGCGGTCCGAAGCGAGTGCTCCGCGCGGGTTCTCCACCAGGTCCGGTTGCTCAGCTGTCGGCTCGGGCGGCGAAGAAGACGAGCTGATGGTGGCCACCGCGGCGTGGGCGCTGTCGCCCACATCGGCACCAAAGTTCAGATCGGGACAGGTCGTGCATGCCAGAGGTCGTCGCGGCACTGCTGGCGCGGACCGCCTCAGTCTCGACCGAGGCAGAACAGGTTGAGTTCGGCGATCAGGTCGTTTTGATGGTCGACCACCTCGTGCAGCCGGGAGCGCGCGTTGTGGATGTCCTGGTCGAGGTTGGTTCGGCGCGTGACGACGGCTTTGTACGCCTTCGCGGCCGCGACCCGCATCGCGACCGCGTTTTGCACGGGCCCCTCTTGCAGGTCGAGGGCCTCGAGGGATGCGACGTAGCTGTCGAGCACGCGCGCGAGCCTTGCAGGCTCGGGGTTTCGGGGCTGGTTGCGCAACACGCTGCCGACCCGGTTGCAGTCCGCGGATGCCGAGGCACAAACATTCAGGAGCCCCTCACCGCTGCGCTCGAAACTCGACTCGGCGTCCTTCTGGGTCCTGTGGTGCTTGGCGAGCGCGTCCATCAAGGCGCCGTAGGACTGCGAGGCCTCGGCGAGGTCGCGTGCGGTCTTGCCGTACTCCCGAGCTTCCTCCGCGAGAAGCTCGTCCCCGATCTCGAGGGTTGAGATGTCTTCGACGGTCCGCTCGGCCACGCCCCCCAGCGCCTTCATGTCGGTCGCGAGCGTGTCGGGCGTCTTGCTGTCGCGGGTGTGCAGCTGGGCGATCTCGGCCGCGCGCCGGTTGGCGACGTCGGCGAGCTTGTTGCAGTCGCGCGCTCGCCCGCAGCCCTGCGCTAAGGGCGCGGACGCGAGCAGGCCGAAGAGGAGAGCGAGAGGGACGCGTGGCGCACCCATGGCTGCAAGATACCGGTTGCCGGGCCCGATGCTCGGTCTGCGGGAAAAAAATCCCGGGCGGCCGAACGGTCCGGGGCCCTGCGGCATACAGGAGATGGTGAATGGGGTCGAGGCCAGCGACGAAGCGCTGACGCGTGCCATCCGCGAGGGGGATCTCGACGCGTTCGACCGCTTGTATGCCCGCTACGAGGGCCGCTTGTTCGCCTATGTCCGTCGCTTCGTCGACGACCCATCCCGCGCTGAGGATGTGTTCCAGGACGTGTTCATGACCGTGCTGCGCGACCGGACCTACGACCCACAGCGCGGCCGCTTTGCGCCCTGGCTGTTCATGGTGGCGCGCAACCGCTGCCGGATGCAGCAGCGCCGGGGCAGCCGCGAGAGCCGGGCGCTCGATGCGATGCCGCGGCCGGCCGCTTCGGCCCAGCCCGCCTACGCCGAGGCCGCCCACGTGCGGCGAGCCATGGACGCTCTGCCCGAACCTCAGCGCCAGCTGCTGCTGCTCAAGCAGGTGGCCGAGCTGACCTACCGCGAGATCGCGGCCGTGCTCGGGGTCGCCGAGGGCACGATCAAATCCCGCCTGCACGCCGCGACCGCGGCCTTCCGAGCCCAACTCGCCAAAGGAGACGCACCATGAACTGCGACGAAGCCCAGCACAAGCTGTCCGACCACTTGCACGAGATGCTCCCGCCGCACGAGGCGGCCGCGATGGCCCAGCATCTCACCGAGTGTGGTGCGTGCGCGCAGGCCTACTGCCGGGTGCAGGCCCAGCTTCGCGGCATCGCGCTGGCCTACGCGGAGCGACCCTCGCCTGCCGCCCGCATGGCCCTGCGGGCGCAGGTGCGGGCGGAGTTCTCGCCGTCGTTGGGCCGGCGCGCGCTGGCGTTTCTCAGCCGGCCCGTGCCGGCGTACGGCGCCGCGCTGGCCGCCGCCATCCCGCTGATGATCTGGGCGTTCTCCGATCCTCCGCCCGCCCGGACGGAGGCGACCTCCACGTCGCACGTCGGCCCAGCGCTCATCGACCACTACGACGCGACCGAGCCGCTGCTCGACCCGTCGGTGTCCTGACGGTGCACGTCGCTCCCCTCAGCCTTCCACAGAAAGACACGCCCATGAAACTCACCGTTCTCTCCGCGCTCACCCTCGCCTTGGTCAGCTGTGACCTCATGCTCGGCTGCGATGCCGACCCGCCGGTCGAGACGGCCGCCGCCGAGGAGGACGCGGTCGACGGGATGCTCGACGACGTGGTGGCTCGTGCGATGCCTCAGCGCGGGCCGCACGAGCGCGCGCCCACACCTGCGCGAGAAGAGATGCCCGGTGCTCGCGCCGCGTTCGAGGACGTCGTCGCGCTGGTCCAGGACACCTACGTGGAGGGCCCGCTGACCGAGGACGCGATCTACACGGCGGCGGTCCAGGGCATCATGGCCAGTCTTCTGCAGCTGCCGACCCACCCGGTCAACACGCTCATGAGCCCGGACCAACTCGCCGAGCTCGAAGCGGGGACCACCGGGTCGATCGTCGGGGTCGGGGTGTCGATCGAGATGGTGGGAGACGTGGTGGTGGTCCGAGAGATCGTGCCGGGCAGCCCGTCGGAGGGTGCCAACCTGAAGGCCGGCGACCGCATCCTCGGGGTGGACGGCGAGCGCCTGCGAGACCTGTCGCTGGCCGAGGTCGTCGACCGGATCCGAGGTGAGGACGGCACCGCGGTGGAGCTGTTCGTGCAGCGGGACACCGAGGAGTGGAACGAGTCGCTCACCCGCGGCCGTATCGATGTGCAAAGCGTTCGCGCGCAGCTGCTCGAAGACGGCGTCGGGCTGCTGTCGATCAACTCGTTCGCCGAGATGACCGCGCAAGAGGTCGAGGCACACCTCGAGACGCTCTCCGAAGCGGGCATGACCTCGCTCATCCTCGATCTTCGCGACTGCCCCGGTGGCCTGCTGGAGTCGGCCGTGATGACCACCGACCTGCTGCTTCCGCCCGGTGAGACGATCGTCGTGCTCGAGAAGCGCGGCGCCGAAGCCCAGGTGCGCAAGGCGGCGCGCGTGACCGCGTGGCAGGAGCTGCCGCTCATCGCCCTGGTGGGCCCACACACCGCCTCGGGCGCCGAGATCGTCGTCGAAGCCCTCGTCGCGGCCGAGCGCGGCACGGTCGTCGGCCAACCCACGGTGGGCAAGGGGACCGTCGAGAGCATTCACGCGCTCGACAACGGCTGGGCGCTCAAGCTCTCCGTGGCTCGCTTCCACGCCCAAGGATCCGACCGCGCCGTCGGTGAAGGGGTCATCCCCGACATCCTCGTGGCTACAGGCGAAGGCGAGGACGACCCGCAGCTGGACGCGGCGATGAAGATGCTGAGGCGCTAGTGCCTGGTGTCTGAAGTCCGTGCCGGGTTCGGGAAGGACCCCCCTTTGGGTGTGGGGTCCTTCCCAAACCCTTTCTGTCTTCTCCGCTACGCATCCCCCCGGGACGCTCCGCTTCGCTTCACCCCACACGGGCGCCTTTTGGCTCGCTAGGCGAGGATCCAGCCTTCGGGTCGCTGGGGTCGGTGGAGCGCGAACATGCGTCGGGTGTGACGTCCCAGCCTCGTCGCGCCGATCTGTTCGCGAAGCTTCGCGTACTCGCCGGTCACCGAGGGCATCTGCGCGCCGTACCGGGGCAGGGGCGCGAGCAGGGGAGAGAGCATGGCGGCGCTCGTGAGGTCGGCGGCGGTGAAGCGGTCGCCGAAGAAGTACGCCCGATCGCCGAGCGCTTCGCCCAGGGCGTCGAGCGTGGACTCGAACCGAGCGCGGATCTTCTCGTAGCGCTCGGCCGTGAGTCGGAAGCGCTTGCGGAGGCCGACCTTGGCCACTGGAGCGCCGACGAAGAAGGCCGCGCGCTGCCACAGAGGCGCGTTGAGGCGAACGAGCTCTGCGAACGCGGGCGCGTCTGCGAGCAGGAACCAATACGCGAGGAAGCGGGTGTCTCGGCCGACGTCGTCGTGCAGGCGCTGCTCGAGCGCTTCGATGGCTTCGCGGTGCGCCGCGGGATAAAGCGTGGTCTCGGGCGTCGCGTGGTGCTCGTCGACCCAGCGAAGGATGGCGCTGGAGTTGGGCAGCACCTGGCCGTCGCGAAGGACGAGGACGGGCGTGGACGTGGGGCCGCCGGTCTTGTCGGCCCGCTGCATGGACTTCGGAACGACGCGGCGGACCGCCGCCATGTGCATGATGGGCAGGTACCGGCGCTCGCGCGCGACCAGTCCGTGGTGCTGCATCGCCCACCGCGCGCGCTCGTTGTAGTGCGAGAACGGGATCGTCAGCAGCTGCACTCCGAGACCCTAGCGCAGCACGGCGCGGTTGGTCGTGGGGATGCGTCCTGGCTACATCATCAGGGCGCCGATCGGGGTGCGATCTTGCGCCGGGTCGCCGAAGTCACTGATCAGCTCGCCGTTGCCGTCCCGCAGGCCCGCGGCGCTGCCGAGGGTGTTGAGCACCCGGGCGTGGTTGGTGACGTCTTCGAGCTGAACGTACTGGCCCTGCCGAAGGAACCCTCCCGCGCTGCCGGCGATGATGTGCGGCACGTTGCGGGGAGAGTGACCCGGGCCGTTCCCGTTGTCGTTGAACCAGCAGCTGAAGCCGGCGTCGAGCAGGGTCTGCCCATCGGGCATGACGTACTCGCTGAGTCGCTGCAGCAGGTGGCGGAAGGTCATCGCGAACTGGCGGTCGACGAAGTGATGCAGCAGATCCGAGCCGGGAATGATGGCGCCGTCGGAGCCGTGAGACTGCCGGCGGTGGGAGATGAAGTGGTAGTTCTCCATCTCCTGGCCGCTGTCGAGGTTGCGGTACCGGGTGCGGCCGTCGTTGCCATCGCCGACCTGGATCGCGACCGAGCGCGTATATCCGCACGCGACGGCGAGCGCCGCGACGTCCATGTGGGCTCGGGTGGCGGCGAGAACCGCGTCGCCGTTGGTGCTCTCGAAGCCCGCCGCGGCGCCATCGAACTCTGCCTGCTGGTCCTCGGACAGGTTGCACTGCAGGCCGTTCTCCAGGTCGCGAATGCTCTGCTGATGCAGCTCCAGCCGCTGGCGATCCTGGGTGCTGAGCTCAGGACGACCCAGCAGCCCGTCCATCTCGTCCTTGACCAGGTCGTTGATGCTGCGCTGACGAGCGATCAACGTGGCAAACTGGTCGCTGTCGATGCCCATCATCTGCATGTAGGCGTTGGCCGGGTTGTGCAGGTGGCCGCGTCGGTTGTCGGCGCCGCGGTGCGAAATGCAGGCCCCGCCCAGCCAGCCGCCGCCCCCGCCGGCGTACAGGTACAAAGACTCGCGGCCGTCGGGGTTGAGCTCGGCGCCGATGCGGTGGTCGAGCGACTCACCGCTGGCTTCGGAGTCGCCGCCCGCTCCGGCGACGTTGGCAGGCCGGGCGGTCAGGGCTTGAATGGCTCCGTTGGCGTGGCCGTCGCCGTAGTCGTAGAACTCCTTGTTGACGGTGCCGACGACCAGGAGGTTGTCGCGGAAGTCCACCAGCTCCTCGAGCGCACGGCCCTGCAGGGTTTCGGGCGTGAGCGCACCGGTCGTGGTGGGCCAGAAGCGCTCGGGCTCGCTGCCGACGTCGGTGTTCTGGACGGCGGCCACACCGTTGGCTTGGCGAAGGAAGATGGAGTACGGGGGCGTGGTGGCGCCTCCTGCCGAGGCTCCGCGGGGCGCGAGGCTCTCGAGCAGCGGCAGGGCCACGGTGGCACCACCGAGTCCACGAAGCATGAATCGACGAGAAATCTTCATGGTCAGGGTCTCCTTACTCGAGCTCGGCGGCCGAGCGGAAGGTGAAGGGGGTGGACTTGATGATCTCGACCAGCGTGTCCTCCATGGAGGCGTTCGCGTCGAGGGATGCCTGGGCGAGGCGCTCGATGAGCGCGTCATCCTCGGGCGCAGCGTTGCGGCCCGCGGAGTACTCGACCCAGTGCTTGGCGTAGCAGCCGTGCACGGCCGGGCTGGCCGCGAGCAGGTCCGCCAGCTCCAGCGCATCGGCGACCGGCGTCTCCTCGCCGTCGAGGATGACCGTGGTGGCCGGGTCGATCGGGAAGCCTTCGTCTTCGGTGCGGAAGGCTCCGGTCGAGTCGTAGTGCTCGAAGGGAAAGCCCAGCGGGTTGATGAAGAGGCTGTGGCAGGCGGCGCAATCGGAGCCGGGCTGTTCGGTGAGGTTTTCGATCGACTTGCGGTTGGTCTCGCCGGGAATGTCGGGCAGCGCGGGGATCATGTCCGGGGGTGCGGGCAGCGGCGAGCAGGTGATGTGCTTGGAAATGAACGCGCCACGGTGGATGGGATCGGGCTGTGCTCCGGTGGCGTTGGCGATCAGGAAGCCGACCTGGGTCAGCACGCCCCGACGCTTCGAGGGGTCGAGCTCGATGCGTTCGAACGCATCGCCACTGACGCCGTCGACCCCGTAGATGGCAGCGAGTTCGGCGTTGGCGTAGGTGACGTTGCTGGTCATCAGCTCGGTGACGCCGCCCTGCTCCTCCAGCATCACCTTCTGAATGAAGGTGTGGAACTCCTCGTAGGCGAGCTCTCCGAGGTCGTCGGGAGCGTCGGGGTACAGGGCGGGAAGCGGCGCAGCCCCCAGAATGTCTTCGGTGTCGAAGATGGCGTCGTGGAAGGACTCCACGACGTCCCGCGCCCGAGCGTCGGCCAGCAGTCGCCGAGCCTGGTCTTCGAGCACGTCGGGGTTGGTCAGGGTGCCCTCGATCGCGATGTCGAGCAGCTCGTCGTCCGGCATCGAGTTTAGGACGAAGTACGACAGGCGCTGGGCGACTTCGAAGCTGTCGAGGCGGATGACCTCGTCTTCGACCTCGGTGCTTCGCTCGATGCGATACAGGAAGTGTGGCGACTGGAGCATGGTCTCGATGACCAGCTGCACGCCTGCGTCGAAGCCGGTGCTCTCCTCGTAGAGGGCTTCGGCGCCGCTGAAGACGCCGGTGTAGGTCGAGACCTCGGCGTCTTCGAGGGGCCGACGGAAGGCTCGAAGTCCGAACTCGCGCACGAAGGCCTCTGCTCGTGCCGCGTCATCCCCTGCCTCGGCCGGCAGGATCGCCTGCATCACGGCGGGGTTGGAGACCGCCAGGGCTGCAGCGTCGGCGGCAGCCCGCTGGTAGCCCGACCACAGCGCCTGGTCGACGTCCAGGGCCGCGGCGCTGTTGTCGAACAGGTAGCCCGCGTTGGAGGGGTCGGCGCGGAACGAAGCGGAGAAGCCGGTGGGCGCGTCGAGGTAGAGCAGGTCCCGAACCGTGTTCTCCCACTGGGTGTGCGTCAGTCGGGCGACGCGTGCGCTCGGTGCTGGCAGCTCTGCGGCGTTGGGCTCGGGGCCGGTGTCATCGCTGTCAGTGGAGTCTCCGCTGGAGCCGCCGTCGGTTCCCTCCGCCGAATCGGTACCGCCGGCCGAGTCCGGCCCCCCGCCCCCCGCGGGATCCAGCTGCGAGCCCGAGTAGCATCCAGGCGCGATCAGCATCGCACCCGCCAAAATCCAGAGATTCGTCCTACTCATCACCATGAACCGCATCCTCCCCACCGAGAGTCATCGATGGTGGGTGTCGGCGTAAAGGCGGATTCATCCATGAATTCGATATTTTATCGGTCTCCCCGATCCCCGTGTCATCCAGCCTACGGAACGTGCGCCGCAGCGCGGTGCGAGTCAGAGCATCAGCCGGGCAACCCCGGAGAGCATGGACACACACCCCAACACACAAAGTGCGAAGGAACCCGCACCGACGTAGAACGCTGGCAGGGTCCGTTCACGTTCGTCCTCGGTCAGCAGCCCGTGCAGCGTGGTCGGATCGATCCACCACCGCGGTGGCAGGGCGTCGCGGGGAGCGAGGCAGGCGTAGAGCCGGTGGTGGTACAGGCCGCCTGCGATGGATCCGACGACGAGGAAGACCACGCTCACCGCAAGCCCGACCCGAACGCCGGTCGGGGGCGTGAGCGCGGCCGTGGCCAGCAGGGCCGCGATGCCGAGGGCCACCAGGAGAGTCTCCCGCACGCCCTCGACGATAGCGCATCTACTCGGCGGCTTCCGCTGGCGTCGGCTTGCGGAGTGACGCGGCCAGGGCCGGGACCGTGTAGGGCGGCATCGCGTCGAGCAGGCCCGCAACCGTGGTTTCGCCCAGGTCGTCTCCGTCGCGGAAGCGAACGTTGATCGTCCCCGAGTCGGCTTCGGTCTGGCCGACGACGATGAGATACGGGACCTTCTGCATCGTGGCTGCGCGAATCTTGTAGCCGAGCCGCTCGTCGCTGTGGTCGACCTCGACCCGCACGCTCGCCGCGTCGAGCTGTGCGGCCACCGTGGCCGCGTAGTCGTTGAACTTCTCCGAGACCGGCAGGATCTTGGCCTGTACGGGCGCGAGCCACAGCGGGAAGGCGCCTGCGAAGTGCTCGGTGATGATCCCGAAGAAGCGCTCGATCGAGCCGTAGCAGGCCCGGTGCAGCATCACCGGCGTGTGGCGGTTGCCGTCGGCGCCCACGTACTCGAGGCCGAAGCGCTCGGGCATGGAGAAGTCGACCTGGATCGTGCCGCACTGCCAGCTACGCCCGAGCGAGTCACGGATGTGAAAGTCGATCTTGGGCCCGTAGAAGGCGCCGTCGCCTTCGTTGACCACGTACTCGCGGCCCGCACCGTCGAGCGCGTTCTTGAGGGCGGACTCGGCCTTGTGCCACATCTCCTCGGAGCCGATCGACTTCTCGGGGCGGGTCGACAGCTCGAGCCGGACGTCGTCGAGATCGAACGCGCCGTACACCTCGAAAAAGAACTTGATCAGCAGCTGGATCTCGCCCTCGATCTGGTCCGGCGTGCAGAAGTGGTGCGCGTCGTCCTGCACGAAGGCCTGAACCCGGAACATGCCGTGCCGAACGCCGGAGGCTTCGCGGCGGTGGACCAGGCCCATCTCGGCCATCCGCAGCGGAAGCTCGTGATGGCTGTGCATCCGATGCTTGTAGATCATCAGGTGGCCCGGGCAGTTCATGGGCTTGACCGCCATCGGTCGATCTTCGTCGACGTTGTCGAGAATGTTGGAGACGTCGTCCTTGTCCCGCCGCTTCCGCTTGGTGAAGAACATGTTCTCCAGGTAGTTGTCGTAGTGGCCCGAGGTGTGCCACGCGGACTCCGAGAGGATGAGCGGCGTTCGGACCTCGTTGTAGTCGCGCGAGCGCAGCTGGGCGCGCATGAAGTCCATCAGGCCGTTGTAGACGGCGGTGCCCTTGGGATGCAGGAACGGGAAGCCCGGCGCGTCGTCTTGGAAGTGGAAGAGGTCGAGCTGCTCTCCGAGGACCCGGTGGTCGCGCTTCTTGGCCTCTTCGAGCACGTGCAGGTACTGCTCGAGGTCCTCCTTGGAGAAGAACGCCGTGCCGTAGACGCGCAGAAGCTGCTCGTTGGCCGCATCCGCGCGCCAGTAGGCGCCGGCGAGCTTCATGAGCTTGGTGTGCTTGAGCCACTTGCTGCTGGGTACGTGCGGGCCCCGGCACAGATCGATGAAGGCGCCCATCTTGTAGAAGCTGACCTCGGGCGCGTCGGCGGCGTCGGAGAACGCGCCGTGCTCTTCGAGGCCTTCGATGAGCTCGGCCTTGAACTTGTTGGATCCGCCGTCGATGGCGACGTACTCGCGGAACACGTCGCTGTCCTTGGACGGCGCGACGCAGCGCTCGAACGCGGTGCCCTGCTTGGCCAAGTGGGCCATCTTCTTCTCGATTCGGGGGAAGTCGCCCTCGCCCATCGAGACGCCTTCGGGCAGGTAGATGTCGTAGTAGAACCCGTCGTCGGTGACCGGGCCGATCGTCAGCTGGGCGCCGGGGACCTCTTCGAGGATCGCCGCGGCCATCAAGTGGGCCGCCGAGTGGCGCAGCGTGTGCAGCGCTTCGGGGTCCTTGTCCGTGATGATGCGGACCAGATCCCCGTCGCGCAGCGCGTGGGTGGTGTCGACCTCCTGCTCATTCACGACGCCGATGACCGCGGCTTTGGCGAGGCGGGGCGAGATCGACTTGGCAAGATCGAAGACCGAGCTGCCTGCGGGAATGGTCCGGCTGCTGCCGTCGGGGAGGTTGATGGAGATGTCCATGAGTGGCGTCCTGATGCGGAACGTAGGCGCTGGAGAAAGGCGTGAGAAGTCTCGAAACGAAAAAACCCCCGGGGGAGCCGGGGGTCTTCGATGCGCGCGCGCGACCACCCCGGCCTAGGCCGTATCGGTAGTCGTCGCAGTGCTGCGGAGCGCGAACATGATGCTCATCGTACGCGTTGGAGCCGTGGATGCAACCCCAAGGTTGGGCGGGGCCTCACGCCTCGGGTTCGAGCTTCGAGTCGAGCAGCCGCCGGATGCTGATGTGCAGGGCGCTGCCGAGCATGCCGACCACGCTCTCGAGGGCGTCCTCGGGCATTGCGTCGGCCAGCGCCTCTCGGACATGACGAAGCAGGGCGGTCCTGGCCCGCTCCAGCCGGCCGAACATGGTGGCCCGGTGCACGCCGTAGAGTTTTGCCAGGGCGTCCGCCGAGACCTCGTGCAGGTAGCGCTGGCGCAGCAGATTGCGCGTCGGGACGTCGAGCTGGGCCAGGCCCTGGCTGAAGGCCTGCTCGAGCGCCGGACCGAACGCACGCCGGAGGTGCTGCAGCTCGGTGTCCCGACCGTCGGCCAAGCGCGCGACCAAGGCGTCCCCGCCCTCGACCTCCGGCCGCTTCCGCGCGCGCGAGAGGTCGATGACGAGGCGAGAGGTCATCACGCGAAGCCACCCTTGGAGTGACCCGCGCCCGGCATATTGCGTGATGCGCGGAGCCTCGCCCGGCTTCGCGACGAGCAAGTGTCGCAGGACCTGTTGGCGGAACTCGAGCACCGAGACGCCCAGGCGCGCGGAGCGGGCGATCGCGCGGTCGAAGTCGCCGCCGTGAAGGGCCTCGAAGCGCCGGATGGCGGCGGCGTCTCCCAGGGCGCAGGCGAGCGCGAGGTACAGGTCGCCCAGGTGCACGGCGTTGGGGTCGGCGCTGGCGTCCACGATCGGCGCGACGTGAGTCGTCACCACCGCCGGGTCGACCTGCAACCCGAGCGCGTGAGCCTCGTCGTCGAGACGTCGGTGCGCCGCGGCGTCCATCGTCGCAACCTATCATGCGCGCTCGTGTAGCCTGGTCGTCGGTGTCGACGTGTCCCGATCCTTCGGCGCTGGATGCGTTCGTCCGCGGCGACCTCCCGTGGGGCACGCGTCTGGGGATCGAGGGGCACATCGATGTCTGTCCCGAGTGCGCGGCGGTGATCTCCGAGATGGCGCGGCTGTTCGGCTCGAGTCTCGACGGCCGCGGCGTGGATGCACGATCGGACACCCTCGTCCCCGACCCGCGCGACGAGGCGCCCCACGAAGGCGTCGCGGTCGGCCGCTACCGTCTGGGGCCTCGGCTGGGCGCGGGCGCGATGGGCATGGTCTTCGAGGCCCACGATCCGCAGCTGCAGCGACGGGTCGCGATCAAGCTGCTGCATCCCCACGTCGCGGCGGGGCCCGACGGGGCGCGACTGCTCCGGGAGGCGCGGGCGATGGCCCAGCTCTCGCACCCCAACGTCGTCGCGGTGCACGACGCTGGGCGAGCGGACTCGCAGGTGTTCGTGGCCATGGAGCGCGTCCATGGCGAGACGCTCGGCGAGTGGCTGAAGGCCGCGTCGCGATCGCAGGCCGAGATCCTGGGGGTCTTCGTGCAAGCGGGGAGGGGACTCGAAGCCGCGCATGCGGTGGGCATCGTGCATCGGGACTTCAAGCCCGACAACGTGATGGTCGGTGAGGATGGCCGCGCTCGGGTGGCGGACTTCGGGCTCGCCCGACCCTCGAGGGCGTGGATGGCAGCCGACCCTTCCCCGGCCGAAGGGGTGATGGATCTGTGCATGACGATCGAGGGCCTCACCGAGCACGGGGCCATCGTGGGGACGCCGGCATACATGTCCCCCGAGCAGTGGGCGGGGGCGGCCGCGGACGCGCGCTCGGATCAGTTCGCGTTCTGTGTCGCGTTGTTCGAGGCGGTCGCGGGGCACCGGCCGTTCGCGGGGCGGACGCTCGCCCAACTCGCGTCCTCGGTGGATGCCGGCAGGATCGAGCCGATGCGCAGCGTGCCCGGATGGTTGCGGCGGGCGCTGGAGATCGGCCTCGCGCGGGACCCGGCCCGACGCCACCGGTCGATGACGCGGCTGCTGCGGGTGCTCGAGCGCGATCGGTCGCTGCCGCGGCGGGTGGTCGCGGTCGCCGGCGCCATGGCGATCGGCGCGGCCGCCACGGTGGGCGTGCTGCGATGGATGGCGGAGGAGACGACGGTGGCCGCGGCGCCCGCGACCGTGGCCGAGGCCGAGGCGAGGCCCGAGGTGGGGAGCGTTTCGCCGCCTGCGGGCGTCGACGACGAGGCGTGTCGCCTGCGTGCCCAGAGCGCGTCGGGGTCGTGGAACGCGCCACGCCGGGCTGCGTTCATCGACGGGTTGCGCCGAGCCGGACCGGGGCTCGAAGAGAGGACCGTCCCGCTGCTCGACCGCTGGGCGAGCGGGTACGCCAAGCTGGCCGGGGAGCTGTGCGAGGCAAGGCCGCCCCGCTTGGCGCAGGCCCGCACGCGCTGCCTGCAGGCCGAGCGTGAGGCGTTCGATGCGCTGCTCACGGTCGCCAACCAGCTGGAACGCTGGCGCCTGGCGCAGTCCGTCACCGGAGCCGCCTACGCGCTCCCCGACGTGCTCGCGTGCGCGCAGGAATCGCGACTGCTCGCGCTGCCCGCCGAGGCCCCGGCGGCTCAGCAAGGTGCCGTCCGTCAGGTTCGCGCCGATGTGGCGTCCGCTCGGGCGCTGGCGTGGTTGGGCGTGTTCACCGATGCCGACGCAGCCTCCGCATCGTCCCTGGCGCAGGCACGGGCCGTGGATCATGCGCCGACGCTGGCGGAGGCTCTGCTCGTCCGGGGCGAGGTCGCGCACATGCGCGGCGAGACCGACGTGGCGATCGCGGCGCTCACCGAAGCGGTGACCGTGGCCGAAGGGGCCGAGGCGACGTGGGTCCGAGGCGTCGCGGCGACGCTGCTGCTGCGGCTGCACGGGGCCCACCACGTCGACACCGCCCAGGTGCCGCGGTGGCGGCGGGTGACCGGGGCGTTCGTCGAGCGCCTGGGGGATCCGTTCGTGACCGCCTCGGTGATGGTGGCCGAGGCGGAGGCGCTGCAGGGCCTCTTGGAGCTGAACCAGGCGAAGACGCTGCTGACCGAGACGTTGGAGATCCATCGCGAGCTCTACAGCGACACCCATCCCCTCGTCGCGGCGGTCCGGCAGCGTCTGGCGGAGGTGCTGCTCGAGCTGGAGGAGGACGCCGCCGCGCGTGAGCAGGTGCGGGAGGCGGTGCGCATCCTCGAGATCACCGTCGGATCCGGTGACCTGCAGACGGTGGCGGCCCACCGTCTGCACGCTCGGACCGCGCTGGCGCTCGGGGACCTGCCCACTGCCGATGCGGAGGTGGAGCACTGCCTGGAGGGGCTGGGCAGCACCTCGTCGCTGCGTCACGACGCCGAGCGCGGCTGGTGTCTCCTGGTACTGGGCGATGTTCGAGCTGCAGATGGAGCGGTCGAGGAGGCCAAAGCGTCCTACGAGCGGGCGAAGATCTACCACTACACCGGCCGGCTCTCGGCGCGTCCGGTGCTGCGGCTGAGCGCGCTGGCCCTGCGGCGCGGCGATGCTGCCGGCGCCGTCGCGCGTGCCCAGGAGGCGGTCGTCATCCAAGAGCGGGAACTGACCGCCGATGACGTGCGCCGGACCTTGGGGCTGCGCGCGCTGGCCACCGCGCAGCAGGCGGGCGGTGATCTCGACGCGGCCCGGGCTGCGTCGAGGTCCGTGCGCGCTTTGGTGGACGCGCAGGTGGGGTTCGGACCCCTGCAGTCGCGCAGCTTGATCGAACTCGCGGACCTCGAACGTGCGGCAGGCAACGATGCCGTCGCGCTCGAGCTCTACGACGACGCCCACGTCTCGTGGGTGACCGCGTACGGACTGCACCATCGCTTCGTCACCGAGCTGGTGCTGTCGAGGGCCGACCTCGCGTGGGGCCTGGGCAGGCGCGACTACGCCCGGCGCCTGTACGGCACCATCGTCGACGAGCTTCAAACCGAGCGCGGGGTGCAGGACGCGGCCGCGGCCCGCGCGTCGACCCGGTCCGCGTCGCGCTGATGAAGAAAAAAACGCGACCCGGGGCGACAGGGCGCACGGGTCTTCGTCTATTCGCGTATGAAGACCGCACTCAAGGTCATTGCAGGAATCTTCGGCACGCTCATCGCGGCGGTCGCCATCTTCTACATCGGCTGGCTCAGGCCCCCGTCCGCGGACTCGGTGTGCGACAACGTGGTCGCACTCTCGGTCGCCGAGCTCGAATCCAAAGGAGGCTCCGCCGGGGACGCGGCGAAGAAGACCCTCGAGGCCGAGTGCACCAGGGTCGCGACGACGCCTCCGGAGTTCGGCAAGGGCCCGTGGGTCAAGCGGCTCAAGTGCATGCGCGACGCGGAGAGTTTCGAAGCCCTCGAGGCGTGCGAGGACATTCGCAGCATGTGAGTCCCAGATTGCGGCGCGCAACGCGTCGACGATCGCGTACGATCCGAGCGCCGACATGCCGACCATCGCCGCACGATCGCGTCTGCCCGTCCTCTCCACGGGTCTCCTGCTCCTTTGTGCCGGGTGCTCGGGCGCGGTGGACGTCGGCACGGCGCCGCCGCCCTCGGATCCACCCGCCGCGCCCGAGCCAGCCGAACCCGAGCCGGTGACGTCCAAGACGCTGCTGGAGTCCACGGTGTTGGTCGCGACTCCGTGGGGGCACGGGACCGGCGTGGTCGTCGACGAACGCGGGTGGGTCCTGACCAACTATCACGTCATCGCCTCGGGCAAGAACGAGGACTTCGGTTACGACGCGACCGTCACCACGGCAACGATGCAGGAGGACGGCAGCATGGTGATCGCCAAGAAGTATGGCGCGACCGTGCTCGAGGCGGACCCGGACCGAGACCTCGCGTTGCTGCAGATCGACGACGCCGGAGCGGGGCTCGTCAGCCTTCGGCGATCCCGCAAGGGGCCGATCCCCGGCAGCGGCGTCTCGGCGATCGGCAACGCGGGCGTCGGGTTCGGGTGGGCGATCAAGAAGTGCTCGGTCAACGCAGTGGGGACGTTCGAGAACTTCGCCTCGGCGATCTTTGCCGCTCAACGCGAGGACGGGCGCTCCGAAGAGGAACTCGCCAAGGCCAAGGAGGAGATCGACGAGGCGAGTGCCAAGAACGGCAAGCAGGTCCAGACCGACTGCAACGTCCTGCCCGGCGACAGCGGCGGCCCGCTGGTCGATGCAGACAGTGGAGAACTCGTCGGGCTCAACGTCTCGATTCGGCCCGCGACGGCGGGACTCGCCACGCTGGGGTCGGTGGCATTTCACGTGCACATCGACGAGATCAACGACTTCTTGGCCGAGGTGCCCACCGTGCCGCAGGCCGACCTGCCCGACCCGTGGGAGGTCGCCGGCAGCGCGGGCCGCTTCCTCGACTTCAACGAGGACGGCGAGATCGACACCCTGCGCTTCGAGGGCATGTGCGAGGGGATGACCTACTGCTTCTCGGTGCTCGCAGATCTCGACCAGAGTACCTTTCGCGCCCGCAAGAGCGTCCCGGAGGTGGCCGAAGTGCACCAATCGCGGAAGTTCGACGCCGAGCTCGCGGCGGTGCGGGTCGCCCGGCCTCCTCGCGACTTGAAGGCCGGCCTGCCGGTGTCCGACCTGCTCGTCTACGCCAACACCGACGGCAAGGGCGCCTACGACAAGCTCATCGTGGTCGACGGCGAGAGCAACGAGACGCGGGGCTACGCGATCGGGGGAGAGCCGGGGGCATGGACGGTGGAGCGCGAGGCGGCGCTCGACGACTTCGAGCTCGTGAAGATCGGCACGCTCTACGAGAAGAAGCGCCTGAGCAAACTCGCCTCGACGTTCATGACGTCGATCGCCGGGTCGAACACCGACGTCGAGAACCCCGACAAGACCAGGGCCTTGGAGGTCTCGTTCCGGGATGCGTCGGGGGACGGCCTGCTCGACACGTTGACGGCGCGGACGCGGACCGACTCGCGCGTGTTGGTCGACCTCGATCAGAACCGCTTCCCGAAGGTGCAGCGCAAGGTGCAGCAAGCCGCCGAGAAGGCGGCATCCAAGGACGGCGCGAAGAAGGACGCCGAGCAGATCGCCGACCAGAAGCTGCTCAAGAGGCTGCGCCGCGGCAACCTGCACGGCGAGTTCTTGGCCGTTCTCGGCGCGCCGCTGCGAGTGTACTACGACACGGACCACGACGGTCGCTACGACCTGCTGCTCGAGGGCGACTCGCTGGAGCGCGGCGTGGCGCTGGGCGCCAACCGGCTCGACGCCGACGGCCGACGCTCACCCGCGCCCGAGCACCTCGGGCGACGGCTGCTTCGGCCAGCACTCATCGAGGATCCTGAGCAGGCCCAGCGCCTGCAGGCGGTGTTCGAGAAGGCCTTCGCAGAGGCACCCCGCGCCGCGCTCGAAGACGGGCACAGCTCGTTCCCCGAGTTCGACGCCGGGCAGGTGGTCTCGGCTTCGGTCGTTCCCGACGCGGACGGCCGAGCCGTCAGCGCGCTCGACCGTACCGCGATGACCCTGCTCGCGGACCTCGACGGCAAGTCCCGCAAGAAGGCCACCGCCGACGGTGACCTCGTCGACCTCGTGCGCTCGGGTGGCTACGAGACCGAGTTCGTCTTCCGCACCGATGGGCGCATCGGGTGGGCCTACTACGACACCAACAACGACGGCGGCATCGACCGCGTGTTCGTCTCCCTCCCCGGAGACCCGCGCCATGTCGGCGCGGCGTTCACGTTCGGCAAGGATGGTGCGGTCACCCCCGACCCGTCGATGGTCGGCAAGGACATGTTCCAAGCCGCGCTGTTCGACGACAAGGCGCACCGCAAGGCGTTCGAGCAGGTCCAGGCCAAAACGGTCGACAGCCAGCGGTTCTAGATGCGCTCTCGTGCACTTTTCGCTCGGTATGCCAGACCCTCTTCGTGACGGCCTTCGGACGCGCCCTGCGAGCACGCACCAAGGATCTCGATCCCGGCGGACGCCGCTGGATCTATGTCCCCTATGATCAGCTGACCGACGCGATCGGCCCGCTGTCGGTGGGGCCTGCGCGCGAGCTCGGCATCGTGATGGTCGAGAACCCGAGCAAGGCCCGCCAGCGTCCCTACCACCAGCAGAAGCTCGCGATGGTGCTGGCCAACGGCCGTCACTTTGCGCTCGAGCAAGCCGCGCGGGGCGTCGCCGTCGAGCACGTCGTCGCCGACGGCACCTACGCCGAAGCCCTTCGCGGCGTGATTCGCCGGCGCGGAGCCCTGTGCATGATGGAGGCGGCCGAGCGCGAGCTTCGGGTGGACCTGCAGCACCTCGTGGACGACGAGGGTCTGGAGGTGCTGGCGCACGAGGGCTGGCTGACCACCGCCGAAGACTTCGATCCCAAGGGTTCGGGGCCACCGTGGCGCATGGACGCGTTCTATCGCCGTGTTCGCAAGCGCACGGGCTTGTTGCTCGACGAGGGCGGCGCGCCGCTGGGGGGCAAATGGAGCCACGACGCCGCCAACCGCGAGTTCTGGCCCGGCACGCCCGCCGCGCCCGAGCCTCCGCGCTTCGAGCCGGACGCCATCACCCGCGAGGTCGGCGACCTGATCGAGCGCAGCTTCGGTGATCATCCGGGGACGCTCGATCTGTCGGCGGTCCCCGCGAAGGCCCAGGACGCGCGCGCGGCGTGGGCGTGGGCCCTGCAGCAGTGCATGGAGCACTTCGGTCCCTATGAAGACGCGATGAGCACGGCGAGCCGCACGATCTTCCACACCCGGATCTCCGCGCTGCTCAACCTGCACCGGGTGCTGCCGCGCCAGCTGGTCGCGGACGTCGCGTCGGCCGACATACCGCTGTCCAGCAAGGAGGGGTTCATTCGGCAGGTGATCGGCTGGCGAGAGTTCGTCCGGCACGTGCACCTCGCCACCGATGGGTTTCGCACGATGGCCGAGCCCGCCGAGCAGCCCGGCGATGGTGGGTTCGAGGCATGGGCTGGTTGGGCGTGGCCGGGGGCTGCACCGCTGGCCGATGGTGGCGCGTGCCCCAGCGCGCTCGAAGCCTCCAACCCGGTGCCGCCAGCGTTCTGGGGCACGCGCTCGGGGATGGCTTGTCTGGACACCGTCGTCGAAGGGGTCTGGCAGGAGGGGTATGGACACCACATCTCGCGACTGATGGTGCTCGCCAACCTCGCGACCTTGCTCGACATCTCCCCGCGTGCGCTCACGGACTGGTTCTGGGCGGCGTACACCGATGCGTACGACTGGGTGGTCGAACCCAACGTGCTGGGCATGGGGACCTACGGCGCAGGGGATCTGATGACCACCAAGCCCTACGTGAGCGGGGCGGCCTACATCGACAAGATGTCCGACTACTGCGCGGGGTGTGCGTTCCACCCCAAGAAGACGTGCCCGATCACGCGCTTGTACTGGGCATTCCTCGCTCGGCACGAGACCGCGCTGTCGGACAACCATCGCATGAGCCTGATCATGGGGTCGCTGCGCAAGCGCAGCCAAGGCCACAGGGACGCGGACGCAGCCACGTTCGAGGCGGTCCGAGATGCGCTCGCCGCTGGGGAGTGCGTGCCCAAGGCGCGTTGAGAGCTGCGCGTAGATTCGTTACAACTCGGCCCATGAAGCTCCGCGTCATCGCGGTCGCGCTGTCGTCGTGCCTCGTGCCGAGGCTGGCCTCGGCCAACCCCGTCAACATGGAGCGCATCGCGACGGCCCAGAACGTTCGAGGCTGGAGCGCGTCGCTCGACGCTCGAGGCAGCCTTCGCGAGGGCAACGTGGTGCGCCGCGATCTCGGGTTCGGCGGAGGCGTCCAGTACCGCACCTTCCACCCGCGGGTCGACACGACGCGGCCGGCCTTCTTCCGGAACCGGTGGTTGCTGTCCTCCAACCTCGCCCTCTCGACGGTTCGAGGCGACTCGATCACCGACAACGGCTTCATGCACACCCGCTACACCCGGATGTTCATCCCCAGGGTCGGCGGTGAGGTCTTCGTGCAGGCCCAGTACAACGCCTTCACCAACCTCCGCTCGCGCATGCTCAGCGGCGGCGGTGCAAGGTTCGACATCGTGCATCGCAACCTCGTTCGCGTGTGGGGCGGGACCGGGTACATGGCGGAGTTCGAGACCAACACGGTGCAGCTCGATGAGCCACACCCGGCGCAGACCTTCGACCATCGCTGGACCAGCTACCTGTCGCTTCAGTTCGACGCGCTCGACGAGCAGCTGGGGTTCGGCAACTCGCTGTACGTTCAACCGCGCTTCGACGACTTCACGGACCTGCGCATCCAGCTCGGGACGCAGCTCGAAGCCCGGGTCGGGTCCGTGTTCGCGCTGGGGGCCGACCTCGAGGTGTTCTACGACAGTCGGCCGCCTCGTGTCGTTCGAGACACCGACATCGCGCTGACCAGCTACTTCCGGTTTCGCTTCGGGTAGCGCTCAGTCGGACAGTCCGGCCGCATCCACCCGAAGCCTGGCGAGGCCGCTGACCCGCTTGAGCCTGAACTCCACCCTCAGCGCCTCCCCCTGGGTGTCGAAGGGGCCGTGGGTGCAGCCGACGCGCCAGGGCCTTCCGCCACGGGTCGACTTGGCTCCGCCGCCGATCAGGCCGTTGTGCTGATCGAGGCGGCGGCGGAGATCGTTGGTGATGCCGACGTATGTCCGGACATCGCCGCGGGCGACGAGGACGTAGACGAACCACCCTTGCATGCCCTGCATGCCCTGCACGCCCTGCACGTCACGTCTCCCGATCAGGACGAGGAGCGCTTCGGCGGGGGGGCGACGACCGTGTTGCCCTTGGGCGGCGCAGGCCAAAATGGCAAGGGCCGCTCGGGGGCCATCGCCACGACCGTGCCGAGCGGGTCGCCGACGTCTTCGGGATCGGAGACGAGGACCTCTTCGACGACGACCTCGAAGCCGAGCGACTCGATCTCGAAGCACTCACCGGTCTCGAGGCCGTCCTGGGAGGCCTGCGCGTCGGGGGCAAGGATGGCGACCGAAGGAACGACCGGGGCACCGCACTCGAAGCAGAAGCGGACCTCCGGTGGAAGGTCGGTCTTGCAGTGCAGGCAGGGTTCGGTCACCGGGTCGGCAGCATCGAACTCGTTGGAGGTGCGGGACTCGGACATGTCCATCGGGCCTGACGGCCTCCGGCGCCCATGGTCGCACTCGATCGGGAAAAATGCACCGTTTTCGGCACGGACGACGGACTCAGGACACTACAAAGCTCTTGCGGGCGCGCGACGACCGTCGGCGTATACTCCGCCGGTGATGAGTCCAACGATTCGCACCGCCCTCCGGGTCGGCCTCCTCGGCGCGGCGCTCGCCTCCGCCGGTCTCGTCGGTTGCGCCACGAGTGCGCCGGTCGTCGAGAAGGACGCCGGCTTCGATTTCTCCGCCGTTCAGACCTACGCGTGGGTCACCGATGAGCCGGTGTTGATCACCTTCGGCGAGGACCAACCCAACATTCGCACCAAGGAAAACGAGCTGCGGGTGCGCGATGCGATCGAGCGCGAACTCTCGGCGCGTGGTCTCGAGAAGGTCGAGGCCGCGTCGGCCGACGCCTTGGTGGCGTTCTCGGTGGGGACGCGGATGCGCTACCGCCTCGAAGGGGGCGACCGCACCAGCAACTTCACCGACGGCCCCGGTGAGAAGCAGACCCAGGGCACGCTGAACATCTACCTGCTCGACCGCGAGACCGACCGCGAGGTCTGGCACGGCAGCATGACCCGGTGGCTCAAGAAGTCCGATGATCCCCAGGTGGTGATCAATGCGGCCGTCGCAAACGTGATGTCGCAGTACCCCTAACCGGGGCGGGTTGGACGGGGGGGACCGGGTTGGACGGGGGGCCCAGTCGGGTGACCTCGAGGGCGTACAGCGGCTGGTTCACTCCCCCTCCGGCGGGGGTGGCGGGTCGCCTTCGATGCAGACGAAGACCACCGTGTCGAGTTGGCAGACGTTGTCGCGGCACTGCAGGTCGCCCTGGCACGGCGGGGTTCCCTCGCAGGACTCGCCTTGGCCGGGCCGTCGGACGCAGACGTCCTCGACGCACTGCGCGTAGGGCTGGCAGCGGCCGAACACGCAGGCCTGGCCGTCGCCGGGCGCGTCGGCGCAGGTGCTCGAGCCCATGTCGCAGACCTCGTCGACGTCGATGCACGAGCCGGTGTCGAGGCCGGGGTTGCACGGCTGACCCGACGCAGAGAGCACGAAGCACTGCCCCATCGCGCAGCGTTGGCCGTCGAGACAGGCTTCGTTGCGGTCACAGGGCTCGCCGTTGTCGGCGCGTGGTTGGCAGGTGCCCATGCTCGGCGGCTCGCCGCTGCCGTCGTCCGGTGGCGGCGCACAGTAGGCGGTGTCTTCGCAAAAGGCGGTGAGTCGGTCGGCGTCTACGGGGAACAGCGGGCAGTCCGATCCCAGGCTCAGGGTCTGGATCTCGGTGCACGCGCCCTCGCAGCAGGTCTGGCCGCCGCATCCGGTCTGATCGCAGATCGCCCCGTCTCCGGCGCACTCGCGATCGGCGAAGCATGCATCGCCGGCCGGGACGGTGCCGACGAGGACGGCCGCCGCAGCGGCCTCGCGCTCGCGTCGGTTGGCGAGGGTGGATTCGCACCCGATCTCTCCCAGCAGCTCGACGTAGGCGAGCGCGGCCTGTGGGTCGTACTCGACGCGCTCGGTGTCCACACCACCGAGCGCTTGAATCGTGTCGCGACTGCGCTCGACCGAAGCCAGGCAGGCGTCGCGGTCGGGCGAGAAGCCGCAGCGGACGCGGTAGTCGCAGACCGCTTCGCGCTCCTGCTGCGCGTAGTCGATCGCCTCGACGCCTTCGTCATCCGCCTCCTCACAGCCGGCGAGTGTGAACACAAACGCGAGACCGCCCCAAAGAAGTCGATTCACGGCTCAAGGACACACCCCCGCTGCTCGTTGCGCAAGGGGGGCGAGTCCCACCTGCACTGACGTGTGGTGCTCATCGCGGGTCAGGCGCGGGGTGTGTCTGGTGTGTGGACCTGCGGTTCGCGATAATGGCGGCGGATGCTGCTGCACCGCCTCTTCGCTCGCGGTCTGGGTCTTTGGCTGTCGATCGCGGCGGTGGGCGTTGGTGAGGCCTCGGCAGCCGAGCGCCCGACCGAGGTCGAGCTGAGGGCGGCGGCGAAGGACGCTGCGCTCGCGCTGAGCAGCCATGATGAAGGAAACTGGGAGAAGGCGGCCGAGCACGGCCAGGCCTCCCTCGCCGTGTTGGGACCGGCGTTCGGGTGGGCCGAACCCGACGTCGTGCAGCCGGTCGCGGCGGTCACCGTCGATTCGCTGATGAAGCTCGGGCGCAACGAGGAGGCCGACGCGCTGATCGTCGTGCTCAAGCGCGCGCACGAGGAGGCGACGAAGGCTCGTCCGCCCGCGCAGGCTCAGGACGCCGCGCCGAAGAGTCCAACCGACGCGGCGAACGAGCAGGCGGCCGAGGCGTTCATCGCGTTCGTGCAGGGACGCTACGACGAGGCCCTCATCAAGGGCAGCGCCGCCGTCGAGCGGCTCGAGTCGATCGATCCTCGCGCGAAGGCACTGCCGCAGATGCGCAGCTTGCTCGCGATCCTGCACCAGCAGCGGCTCGAGTTCTCCAAGGCCGAGGTGCTGCTTCGTTCGAACCTGGACGCTTCGAGGGCGTCTGGCGATCGTGTTGCGCAGGCGGAGTGGACGGAGAGCCTCGCTCGCAACGCGCTGCGTCAGGGGAACGCCGAGGCGGCCGGCCGCGGATTCGAGGACGCCAGAGCGCTGGGCGAAGCGGCCGGGGACCTTGCGACCCAGGCGTCGGCCATCGGCGGGTTGGGCGACGTCGCGTCGTTCGGGGGCCACAGCGCGCAGGCGATCGAGCACTTTCGTCGCGCGCTCGCCATGCAGGAGCAGCGCAAGGACTTTGGCGCGTCGCACTTGGTGGGTCCGCTGCACGACCTCGGCGTCGCGCTGGAGCTCGACGGGCAGTTCGACGAGGCCGCGGAGGTGCTCATGCGATCGACCTCGATCGCGGAGCGCAGTTTTGGAGAACAGACGCCGGCGACGTGGAACACCAAGCACGCCCTGGGGCGGCTGTATCGGTCCAAGGCGGACTACGACGCGGCCGTGACGCTGTTCGAGACGGTGCTTGCCCAGCAGGAAGCCAAGCTCTCGCCGATCTCACCTGGAATTGCCGCGAGCCTGAACCATCTCGCGGAGAGTCTGTGGGCGCGCGGCGATGCCCCGCCTCGGATCGTAGGCCTTGCGACGCGCGCTGCGGAGATCCACGAGGTCGAGATGGCGAACGTGCTTCGCTCGGGGACCGAGGCCCAAAAGAGGGCGTACCTGGAGCGGTACCGATCCGGGACGGATCGCATCATCTCCTACGCGGTTCGCGACGCGAAGGAGGACCCCGGGGCGGTGCGGCTGGGCGCAGCGACGGTGATCCGCCGCAAGGGGCGGCTGCTCGACGCCGTGAGCGACCAGCATGCACTGCTGCGCGCGCGCGCCGATCAGAGCACGCGCGCCAAGCTCGATCGTCTCGCGTCGGTTCAGTCTCAGCTCTCGACCCTGGCGCTGCGTGGTCCGGACGAGAACCTCGGCGCGGACCAGCACGCGGCGCTCACCGAGGGGCTGCGCAAGGAACTCGGACAGCTCGACGCGCAGCTGGCCGACGTCGTGCCCCCCGACGAGCGGACGACCGTTCAGCTGGGCGAGGTCGCGGCGCGCCTCGGCGAGGATGAGGCGCTGATCGAGTTCGTGCTCTACCGGCCCTTCGACGTGCACTACCGCAGCATGAACACCGCGTTCGGCGACGAACACTACGCGGCGTTCGTGGTGCATGGCGATGGGAGTACGGTGGTGGTCGACCTCGGTGCCGCCGCGCGCATCGACGAGACGGTCGTCTCGTACCGCCGGGCGCTGGCCAACCCCCGCACGGATCCCAAACGCATCGGCCGGCAGCTCCACGGGTGGCTCATGGCCAAGATCGAGCCCGCCTTGCGGGGCAAGACCGACGTGTACCTGTCTCCTGACGGCATGTTGAACCTGCTTCCGATGGCGGCGCTGGTCGATGCGCAGGAGCGGTATCTCGTCGCACGGTATCGCTTCACGTATCTCAGCAGTGGGCGAGACCTGCTGCGATTGTCCCGTACCGAAGCGCCTCGCGAAGCGCCCCTGCTCGTGGGCGCACCGGCGTTCTCGGCCACCGGAGGCAGCAGCTCGGGCACGCGATCCGCCGGCCTGTCGGACCTCGTCTTTCCCCCGCTTCCGGGCACCGCGGCCGAGCTCGACGCGCTGGAGAAGGTCTTGCCGGGGGCGTCGGTGCACAGGGGCGAGGAAGCGACGGAGTCCGTGGTCAAGCAGGCCCACGGCCCCGTGCTCCTGCACATCGCCACCCACGGGTTCTTCTTGGCCGACGAGCGCGGGTCCGCCGAAGGTGCGCGGGGCGTCACCTACGTCAAGGGCGAAGCCTTCGTCCCCTCGGCCCGCGTCGAGAACCCCCTGATCCGATCCGGGCTGGCGCTGGCCGGTGCCAACCTTCGCGCTGGGCCCGACGGAGAGGACGGCGTGTTGACGGCGCTGGAGCTGGCCTCGACCGATCTGCACGGCACCGAACTCGTCGTGCTGTCCGCGTGCGAGACGGGGGTGGGCGAGGTCCGCAACGGAGACGGCGTCTACGGGCTGCGCCGGGCGTTGGTCATCGCCGGAAGCCGCAGTCAGGTGATGTCGCTGTGGCAGGTGGACGACGAGGCCACGCGCGACCTGATGACCGCCTTGTATCGGCGACTCGACAAGGGCGACGGACGTTCGGACGCGCTGGTCACCGTGCAGCGCAAGATGCTCAAGAAGAAAGCGACGGCGCATCCCTACTATTGGGCGGCCTTCATCCCCAGCGGCGATCCTGGGCCGATGGAGCTGGAGACGCCCGAGCGCGAGCGGGCCCGTGATCGACCGGGCCGCTCCGGCTCGGGTCTCGACCTGCGGAGCTACTGGTCGGACAAGTTCGACGACCCGATGCTGCTGCTGGGCGGAAGCTACCTCGGGGTCCTCGGCGCACCGCGGCTGCAGGGGGTGCGGGCCGAGCACGAGCGGGGCTGGGACCTGCGGGTTCGGGCGTTCACCCGTCCGCACGTGCAGCTGGGGCTGGACTACAGCCGGCAGGTCTGGAACGTGGCCGACAGTCCGCGACAGACCAAGCTCAACGCGAACCGCCTCGAGTTCGTCCTGGGGATCGACGTCCTCCCGCTGCCCTACGAGATGCGCGTTCGGCCAGCGCTGATTCCCTATGGGGCGCTCGGCGTCGCCTGGGGCCGCACGCGCGACTCCGCGGACCCGGCGGGACGACTCGACGACACCATGGCCGGCATCGGCGCCACCTTCGGCAGCGACTTCGTGCTCTACGTTCGACCCGCGGGGCGGTTCCTGCTGGGGCTGCGCGGGGGCATCAGCAAGCCTCTGTATCGAATGCGAGCCGACGGCGAGCGGCTGGACTACGACGACGACTTTCCACGTGCCCTGCGCTGGCAGGTGGGCATCGACATTGGAGCGACACCATGACCACGACGCGTTTGATCCTCACCTCCGCGCTGGCGCTGAGCGCATGCAAGCCCTCTTCTGCCGGCGACGGTCCCACCGCCGACGTGACGTGCCCCGACGGTTCGCTCAGGCCGCAGATCGACTGCCGCCAAGACGTGGGTCTCAAGGGCAAGGTCGTCTCCGCGAACGCCCAGCTGGGCAACATCGGTCTGGGGATCGGTGGATCCTACGAGGAGGGAGCCGTGGGGCAGGTGACCGACTCCACCTACCAGCTCGCGCTTCAGCTCGAGTCGCTGTGCAAGGACTACAACGCCTGCGTCATGGAGCCTCAGGGGTATCAGCTGGCCTCCTCGGAGATCCGCCAGCAGCTCGCCGACCACGTCCGCCTGGTCGGTCGGCTCGAAGGCGCGGGGAGCTCGGCGGAGGCGGGGGACGCCGTGTGGGCCAACGCTCGGCCCGACCTCGCGGCGGAGCGCATCTCGGTGGACTACCGGGTCGAGGCGGTGAAGGCCGGGTCCTCGCAGGCGCTCATCCATGGCACGGGTGATCGCTTGACCGCAGGCGATGGTTTCCGCGTCGTCCTGCGGCCATCTGTGCCCTCGCACGTCTACGTTCTGCTGCTCTCGAGTCAGGGCGAAGCCAGCGTGCTGTATCCCAACGCCGACATGGGCACGCGCAACCCCGCATCCGGTGGCACGGAGGTCGCAATCCCGCCCGATGGTTTCTTCGTGCTCGACGCGACGCCGGGGACGGAGACGATCCAGGTGCTCGTCTCCAGGGCTCCGTTGAACGACTTGGAGTCACGACTCGCGGGGCTGGGCGAGGGGACAGACGCCAAGTCGGGGGGGCTGCTCGAGAACGTCGGCGACCTGCTCTGTCCGCCCGGTGGCCGCCGCGGCGTGACGTACACCAAGACGTCCGCGGCTTGTGAGGGCAGCACGCACCGCGGCGTCGTCTACCAGAAGGCAGCGCAGCCGAAGATCGCAGCGGTCCCCGGCGACGACGTCGTGGTCCTGCAGCACGTCGTCGAGCACGGGTGAGCCGCTACGCGAGCCCGACCAGGGTCCTGCTCTTCTCCCACAGCGCGTCCACCGTCTGGTCGTCGTGTGCGGCTGGGTTGGGGCTCGTCAGGGGCCAGCCGCCCTTGTTGCAGGCCTTGTCTCGATACACGCCGGTCTGGCTGTAGTAGGCGCCAGGGTGCTCGGAGACGTCGTCGGCCAGCGCCGCGTACAACGAGCTCTGCGCGCCCTCCCAGGGTTCGATCATGCCCAGGAGGCCGACGAAGGGACGCATGATGTAGTTCTGCACCCAAAGGGGCATGCTGTGGCGGGCGAGGTTGGTGCGGACCCAGCCCGGATGCACACTGACCGCGGTGACGCCCGTGCCCTCGAGGTGCTTGGCCAACCCCTTGGCGTGCAGCAGGTTGGCGAGCTTGGATTGGGCGTAGGCCTTCCAGCCGTCGTAGTCCCGAGACTCGAAGAACAGGTCGTCCAGGTCGATCTCTCCTTCGCGACCCATCGCCTTGTCGTGGAAGCAGCTCGAGACGTTGACGATGCGCGAGGGAGCCCCTTCCTTCAGGGCGGGGAGCAGCAGGTCGGTGAGCAGGACGTGGCCGAGATGGTTGACGCCGATCTGCATCTCGAAGCCATCGGCGGTCTTGCCCTCGGGCGCGTTCATGATGCCCGCGTTGTTGATCAGCCCGGTGAGGGAAGCGTGCGCGGAGCGCACCGCTTCGGCGAAGGCTCTGACCGACTCGAGCTTGCTCAGATCGAGGGCGTGCACCTCGAGCGTGGCCTTGGGGTGCTCGGAGGTGATCTCGGCCGCGCGGGCCTTGCCCTCATCCACCCGGCGGCAGCCCATCACGACGCACGCGCCCTGGCTGGCGAGCTGCCCAGCGGTGATGAAGCCGATTCCCGAGTTGGCGCCCGTGACGACGAAGGTCTGACCCGTGAGGTCCTTGGCGAGCAGGGCGGGGGGACACATCAGGGGCTTGGCCATGGCGTCGACTCGTACGGCGTGCAGGGGGCCTGGGTTACGGGGAACCAGAGGGGATGCGGTGTCCGGGGAGGGGACGGCGTGGTCTCCGCCGCGCCGGGACGACGCTGACGACGACGTCTCTGCGGATCGCGCCCCGGTATCAGCCGGGTCCGTACCGGGGCCCGCAGAAAAGGCAGGTCCGACGTGCTCAACTACGGTGATGTGGAGGGGACGAGGCGCTGCGTTGGTGGTTGCCGGATTGTTCGGGGTGCCCGCGAGCGCGTGGGCGCACTCCGGAGGAGCTCAGGGAGGCTCGTGCAGTGGCTGCCACGGAGGCGGAGATCACTCGGTCTCGGTCACCACGAGTCCGGGCAACGTCTCGCCCGGAGACACCGTGACCGTGACGCTCCGCGTCAGCGGGTCGGCCAACGTCGCGGGTGTGTTCGTCGGCGTCGATGGCGGATCGATCTCCTCGATCCCCGGAGAAGGCATGGCGTCGGTGGGGGACGGCTTGACGCACACCTCTCCCCATCCGGTCAACGGCGGCAACGCGACCTTCGTGTTCGAGTGGGATGTCCCGGGGGGACCTGGGGCGACCCGTTTCGCGGTCTCGTCGGTGCTGGCCAACGGCAACGGGTCGTCGGGAGGCGACCAGGGCGACGAGAACGACATCGACCTCGTCTACGGGTGCCAGGCGCAAGAGTTCTTCCGCGACTTCGACGGCGACGGACATGGCCGCGCGAGCATGCCCCGGCTGTTCTGCGCGGGGCCGCCGCCCGCGGGCTACGCCGACGTCGGCGACGACTGCGACGACAACCGAGACACGACCTACCCGGGCGCCACCGAGTTCTGCAACCTGCGGGATGACGACTGCGACGACGAGATCGACGACGACGCGATTCCGGTCGAGCAGTATCCCGATGCGGACGGCGATGGCTTCTACAGCCCCGCCGAGCGGGAGAGCGGCGAGACCTTCGTGGGCTGCGTGCCCACCGTGGGCTGGGCGGCGGAGCCCGGTGACTGCGCCGAGAACGACGAGACCCGCAACCCTGGCGTCGAGGAAGCCTGCAACCTGCTCGACGACAACTGCGACGGCAGGGTGGACGAGCGCGTGCGGCCGACGTGTGGTGTCGGCTGGTGTCGCCGAGAGTCCAACACCTGTGACCTCGACGCCTGCACGCCCGGAAACCCGATCGAGGAGGTCTGCAACCTGCTCGACGACGACTGCGACGGGGCGGTGGACGAGGGCGTCTCCTGCGAAGAGGGGTTGGCGTGCATCGCCGGCCAGTGTCGGGACCCCGAGGAGATCCCCACGGGTGGCTCGGACGGGACGGGACCGGGCGGCAGCGGCGGCCCTGGGGACCCCGCGGGGACCTCCACCGGGGTCGGGGACACGGACCCCGCCGCGGCCGGGACCGACGGGGGTGGCGGTGGCGGATGCAGCCTCCGAGCCTCGTCCCAGGGCTCGATGCTCGGGGTGCTCGTGCTCCTGTTCGGGTTCGTTCGACGACGGCCGCGCGCGCGTGACCGCCGCGGATAGCCTTCGACCATGGCTATCGGGGGTCGGTTCACCGCCAGGCACAGACTGCTGGGCACCCTGGCCGCTCGAGGCGAGCGCGTGGCGCTGGTGCACGGCGGCACGCAGTGGACGTACGCGCAGCTGGGCGAGGCCATGCGGGCGTGGGCGCATGCCCTGCGCAGCGCCGGCGTTCGGCGTGGGGATCGGGTCGCCGCCCTCGCGCCTTCGGGTCCGCAGCTGATCGCGGCCATGCTCGGGACATACGCCCTGGGTGCGATCTGGGTGCCGATCAACACCCGGTATCGGGCCGGGGAGGTCGCGCACATCCTGGGCGACGCGACGCCTTCGCTTCTCTTGCGGGACCCTGCGCTCGCCGATGCGCTCCCCGTCGGGCTCACGCTGCCCACGCGAGATCTTCAGCCGCCCGGGCCCGGCGAGGCGGAGATCGAGGCCTTGCCCGACGACGCGCCGGCCATGCTGATCTACACGTCGGGGACGACGGGCCGAAGCAAGGGCGCGACGCTGAGCCACGCCGCAGTCGTGGGGGGCATCGGGGCCCTCACCGACCTCTGGGCGTGGAGCGAAGACGACGTGCTCAGCCTGCAGCTTCCGCTCTTCCACGTGCATGGCCTGTGCATCGGCGTGCATGGGGCGCTGTTGGCCGGCATGTGCATGCGGATCCACGAGGCGTTCTCTCCCCAGGCCGTGATCGCCGACGTGCGCGACTTCGGAGCGACCGTGTTCATGGGTGTGCCGACCATGTACACGCGCTTGCTGACCCATCTGCAGATGCACGAGGAGGATGCCGCGGCGCTGCGGTCCGCCCGCCTGTTCACCGCCGGCAGCGCGGCCCTGCCCGCCGCCGATCTCGAGCGCTTCGAGCGGCTCACCGGTCATCGCATCCTCGAGCGGTACGGCATGAGCGAGACGTTGATCACGTTCTCCAACCCGCTGCGGGGCGAGCGTCGGCCAGGGTCGGTGGGGCGCGAGATTCCCGGCGTCGTCGCGCGGGTGGTCGACGACGCGAACGACGTGGTCGCGCCCGGTGAGGTCGGCGAGCTGCAGGTCCAGTGCCCGGCGATGATGTCGGGCTACTGGAACGACCCGGCGGCGACGGAGGCCAGCTTCGATGGGCCGTGGTTTCGCACCGGAGACGTCGTGGTCCGCGATGATGACGGCTACGTGCGCATCGTCGGCCGGAAATCCGTCGACATCATCAAGAGCGGCGGCTTCAAGATCTCGGCGCGCGAGATCGAGGAAGCGCTCGCCGGGCATCCGAGCGTGGTCGAGGTGGCGGTCGTGGGCCTGCCCGACGCGCAGTGGGGAGAGCGCATCGAGGCCGTGGTCGTCTTGCGAGAGCCGCTGCTCGACGCCCAGGCCGTGCTCATCGCTCACGCCGCCGCGCACCTGGCCGACTACAAGAAGCCGCGAGCCGTGCACGTGCACAGCTCGCTGCCCCGCAATGCGCTGGGCAAGCTGCAGAAGGTGGCGCTCAAGCGCCAGCTGCAGGGCTCGTAGCGGGCTCCACGTGCCGCGGCGTTGGACACGCCGTAGGCTGCTTCCCGTGCTCGAAGGATCCAACGTCCCCGCGGTCCGCATCCGAACGCCCTCGGACGCCCCCGTCCGATCCAAGGGCGACTACGTCCTGTACTGGATGATCGCCTACCGTCGCTACGACTACAATTACGCGCTGGAGCGGGCGGTCGAGTGGGCCAAGGAACTCGGCAAGCCGCTGGTCATCTTGGAGGCGCTGCGGGTGGGCTACAGCTGGGCCTCCGACCGCCTGCACCGCTTCGTGATCGACGGCATGCGCGACAACGCCGAGCGATTCGAGAGCCGGGCGGTCACCTACCATCCGTACCTGGAGCGCGAGGTCGGGCAGGGCAAGGGACTGCTCGAGGCGCTCAGCAAGCGCGCGTGCGTGGTCGTGACCGACGACTTCCCTGCGTTCTTCCTGCCCCGGATGGTCGAGGCGGCGGCGGAGCGGACCTCGGTCCGGATGGAGGTCATCGACGGCAACGGCCTGCTGCCGATGCGCGCCACCGACAAGGTCTACGCGCGCGCGCACGACTTCCGGCGGCACCTGCAGAGGACGCTGCCGGAGGCCATCTTCGAGTATCCCAAGCAGGACGCCCTGCGCGGGGTCGAGCTGCCGCGCCTCGAAGCGGTGCCCAAAGCGGTGCGCGAGCGCTGGCCCGCAGCCACCCGCGCCGAGCTCGACGATCCGCCCTTGGCGACGCTTCCGATCGACCACGACGTGCAGGCGGTCGACCTTCCCGGTGGCGGGGTCGCGGGGCGGGCTCGGGCGCGGGCGTTCCTCGACGGTCGTCTCAGCGGCTACGCAGACGACCGCAACCAGCCCGACGTAGACGCCGCGTCGGGTCTGTCTCCCTACCTTCACTTCGGGCACGTCAGCGCGCACGCGGTGCTGCGGGAGCTGGCCCACCGCGAGGACTGGGAGCCAGAGGTGCTGGTGCCCACCTCCGGCGGCAAGCGGGAGGGCTGGTGGAAGATGTCCAAAGCGGCCGAAGCGTTCCTCGACGAGTTGATCACCTGGCGTGAAGTGGGATTCAACATGTGCGCGCTGCGTCCAGAGGACTACGACCGCTTCGAGAGCCTGCCGGAGTGGGCGCGCAAGAATTTCGACAAACACGCCGGCGACCCCCGTGAGCACGTCTACAGCCTCGAACAGTTCGAGCGAGCCCAGACCCACGACGAGATCTGGAATGCTGCCCAGCGCGAGCTCGTCACGACGGGGCGGATGCACAACTACCTGCGGATGCTATGGGGCAAGAAGATCCTCGAGTGGACGCCGCATCCCAAGGACGCGCTCGAGGTGATGGTGGAGCTCAACAACAAGTACGCGCTCGACGGTCGCAACCCCAACTCGTACAGTGGGATCTTCTGGTGCTTGGGCCGCTACGACCGAGCATGGGGTCCCGAGCGCCCCATCTTCGGCACGGTGCGGTTCATGAGCAGCGACAGCACGCGTCGCAAGCTGCGGATCAAGCCCTACTTGGAGAAGTATGGCGACGCGGCGCAGATGGGCTTGTCCCTATGACGCCGTGATAATCTGCGGCTGATGGACATGCGCTTTCGCTCCGCTCTCGCGACGCTGCTGGTCGGGCTCTCGCACATCGCATGTGATGGCGGCTCTTCGGGCGGCGGTGAGAGTTCGGGCGAAGGCAGCACCACGGAGCCCGGCAGCACGACGAGCGTCGAGGTGTCCACGACCGGAGCGCAGACCTCGTCGACGACGGAGGAGGGGACGTCCAGCTCCGGTGGGGGGAGTACGGCGACGGGCGATCCCAGCGACTCGGAGACCGATACGGAGACCGGCGGGGCCTCATCGGAGTGCGCACTGCTCGGCGGCACGCTGCTGGCCGAGTACGAGGTCCACTTCGAGATTCACCGCGTCCTCGAAGCAGACGTCGCGACCGAGCCGCTGGGGCCGCTGTGCCTGCTGCCCGACGAGGACAGCTGGGTGCTCGCGCTGCAGTGGGGCGCGATGGAGGGTGGCCAGTGGGAGAGCCAACTTCGGGTCCGCGTCCCCGATGCCGGCACGTATGATCTGTCGTCCGACTTCGGTGTCCCCGGAAGCGGGACGGTCGCGCCGGCGTCTTTGTCCTACGCACGCACTCAGGGCGCCGAAACGGTCTCGTTCGACACGGCCAACCAGGGGGCCAAGGGCACGGTGCAGGTCGACGACTGGCCGGCGGTGGCAGGTGAGCCCGTCACGATCCGCGCCGATGGCAACATCGCCGGCGAAGAGGGCTGGCAGTTCCAGTTCACGCTGGAGTCCAAGAGTGCCAAGGATGGTGAGAAGGCGCTGCGCTGAGGTGAACCACGCCCAGAGCATCTTCGTGTAGTGCACCGCCGGTCTGGGGTGCCACACTGAGCGAGCATGTCGTCTCTGGTCTCTTCCGTGTCGGCGGTGGTCGTGTTCCAGCGGGGCGCCGCGGTCACCCGGACGGCGCGGGCCGATCCGCGGGCCGGAACGATCGCGTTCGATGGCCTGCCGCTGTGTCTCGACGATGACTCGGTGCAGGTCGCGCTCGGTGCCGAGGCGGCGAAGGCTGGATGGTCGGTCACCGACGTCAGCATCGAGGTGGACGCGCCCGCGGCGGGTCTGGAGCCGCCCCCCGACGATCGAGCCGGGGTGGCGGCGGCGGAGGATGATCGCGATCGGGCGCAGGCCCGACTCGACGCGACCAGGCGCTCGATCGACGCCCTGCGCGGCGTCTCGCTGCGTCCGCGCGCGAGCGAGTCCACCCAGAGGCGCCCGACCCACGATCCGACCGCGGGCCGACTCGCGTGGCTGGACCTGCAGTCGCAGGCGCTCGACGAGCTGCACGCGACGCTGCGCGAGCAGGAGCAGGCGCTCGAAGACGCGCTCGAGGTGCTGCGCACGGCGCTCGACGAGCATCACGCGCGTTCGTCCGATCGGGCCGCGAGGGCGTACGAGCCTCGCAAGCGCGTCGCGCTTCGCCTGGAGGCGGGTGAGGGACTCGATGCGGTCCCGGTCGAGCTGAGCTACCGGGTCCCGGGCGCACGGTGGGCGCCGTCGTACGTGCTGCGGCTGGGCGAGCGGGCACGGGCACGGTTGGAGCTGCGGGCCGTGGTCGCGCAGAACACCCGAGAGGACTGGTCCGGGGCACGACTGACGGTGTCCACCGCCTCGTGGCAGGCATGGCACGATCTTCCCCGGCTCGACGCCCTGCGGGTGGGTCGGGCTCAGCCGCCCCCTGCACGCTCGGGCTGGCGTGAACCCCCCGCAGATCCGCAGGGGCTGTATCGAGACTTCGATCGGGCGCGCGGCGAGCTGTCTGCGGAACCCGAGGAGGTCGCCTTCGCGGCGGCCTTCGATGGTGCGCGGGAACCTGCACCGTCGCCGATGCCCGCAACGTCGGCTCCGCGACGCCGCGAAGCCTCCAAGAAGCGAGCCAAACCGATGCCGCCCCCGATGCCCGCCCGAGAAGAGCAGGCCTCCCTTTCGGCGCCCTCGGCACCTCCGGCTCGGTCCAGCATGGCCTCCGGAGGCGCTCCGCCTGCGCAGATGGCACGCGTCCTCATGGCGGATGTGCAACACAGCGCGTTCGAAGACGCCCCCGAGGTGGCCCCGGAGCCGGGCCATGGGCTGGGTCGCCAGTGGTTCGACTACGGGCGGCTGCGGCTGCCGATGCCCTCGGAGCCGAATCGGGGCCGCCTGCAACGGGTGCCGATGACCGAGTCGAACGCAGCGCTTCGCGCCGAAATCCGCGGCGCAACCCACGAGGCGCAAGCAGATGGCCGGCACCGCCCTGCCCGACGGACACGCGTGGATCTCGGCTCGGTCCTCTCACGCCTACGCGTACGTCTGCGACGCTGCGGTCGACATCCCCAGCGACGGTCAGGGGCACGTCGTCACCGTGCTCGACCTGGCGGTAGAGACGTCGCGCCACTATGTCTGCGTCCCGGGGATCAGCGCCGAGGTCTTCCGCACCCTCGCGGCTCGCAACCCGCTCGAGCAGCCGTTGCCCGCCGGACCGCTCGACGTCTACGAGCAGGACGCCTTCATGTTGTCGGGCTCGGTCGAGGCCACGGGGGCAGGGGGACGCTTCGAGGTCGGGCTCGGGGTGGAGCAGTCGATCAAGGTCGCGCGCAACGTGACCTTCTCCGAGGAGAGTGAGGGGCTGCTCAAGAAGCAGAACGCCTACACGCACGACGTGCACGTCGATGTCCGCAACCTGCTCCCCACCTCCGCGACGGTCGAGCTTCGGGAGCGGGTGCCGGTGCCTGCGAGCGACGAGAGCGACGTGACGGTCGCCGAGGTGAAGATCGACCCGCCGTGGGATGACTACGCGCCGACGGACGACCCGCTCGAGGGGGGACGGCGGTGGCGCATCGACGTGCCGCCGGGGGAGAAGCGCAGCGTCTGTGCGACGTGGACGGTGCGCGTTCCGGGCGGGTCCGAACTCGTCGGCGGCAACCGGAGGGATTCCTGATGGACATCACGACGATCGATCTGCCCATCACCGAGGTCACCGTGCTCGAGGACCGAGCGATGGTCACCCGCAGCGGCCCGGTCGAGCTCGTCGCGGGCCTCATGCGGCTGGGCGTCGAGGGCGTCTCTCCGACCATCGTCGACAAGACGCTGTCGGTGCGCGTGGCCCAGGGCGCAGGCGCGCGGGTGGTCCAGGCTCGGATCGCGCGGCAGCCGGTGACCACCGTGCACGCGCAGCAGGAGCGGGTGGCGGCGCTGCTGCGGTCGGCGCGGGAGCGGGCGCGCGAGGTCGAGGCCGCGCAGCGGGCCGACGCGCTGGCCGAGGACCGAGCTCAGGCCCTGGAGGCGGCGGAGGCGCTGCATCTGGCCGAGCTCGCCGAAGACATCGCGCTCGGATCGGATCCCTCGCCGCGCATGGCGACGCTGGAGTCGCTTCGTGGACGGATTGCCGCTGCGGCAGCGCACAAGGTGGACACCTCCCGAGCCTGGCACGACGCCCAGCAGGCCCAGCGAGACGCTCAGCGCTCAGTCCTCGAGGCGTCCGGCAGCGTTCGGACGCTCGCCGGTCGTTTGCAGCTGCAGCTGCACGCCGACGCTGCGGGATCGGCGGTGGTCACCGTTCGCTACGTGGTCGCCGGGGCGCTGTGGCGTCCAGGCCACGTCGCCACGATGCACGAGGATGGGCGGGTGGAGCTCGAGGCCCAGGCCTGCGTCTGGCAGGCAACCGGCGAGGACTGGAGCGAGGTGACGCTGCGGTTCTCCACCGAGCGGCCGTCGTTGGGGACCCGCCCGCCCGAGCTTCAGACCGATCGACTCTCGCTGCGCCCGAAGTCCGAGGCGGTGCAGGTGCAGGCGCGCGACCAGGTCATCGCGACCACGGGTGAAGGCGCGAACCCCGTCCGCGACGAGATGCCCGGCGTGGACGATGGTGGCGAGCCGCTCTCCCTGCAGGGCGAAGGGCCGCGGACTGTCGTCTGCAGCGGACGTCCGCATCGGGTGCCGCTGTTCTCTTTCGAGTGCGAAGCGCAGCGGCAGCTCGTGTGCCGGCCCGAGAAGGTCGAGGCGGTGCTGCTCAGAACCGTTCTCGAGCACCGCGGTGCCCATCCGCTGCTCGCCGGTCCGGTCGAGCTCAGGCGCCATGGCGGTTTCGTCGGTCGCACCTCCACGATGTTCGTCGCCGCCGGCGAACGCTTCGAGCTGGGGTGGGGACCCGAGCCGGACCTTCGCGTCCATCGCAAGGTCGAGTTCGGCGAACACAAGCGCAAGCCGCTGAGTTCGTGGACCCGCAAGCCTCGGACGGTGACGGTGACGCTGAGCAACCTCGGCCCGGATCCGCTGAGCGTCGAGCTCCAGGAGCGGGTGATGGTCTCGGAGATCGACAAGGTCGAGGTCGAGCTCGGCCCGCTGGATGGCGCCGTCCTCGATGATGATGGAATCCTGCGCAAGACGCTGCCGGTCCGCGGGTTCGGGGAGCGTTCGTACGCGGTGTCGTGGACCGTCATGGTTCACGACGACGTACAGGGGCTGTGAGTCACCCGTAGGAGGCTCGCGCCGACTCGCCGATCTCGTACATTCGGCGGAGCACGCTCGTCATTTCTCCGGTCCGCCACGCGCGGGCTCCGTCGCGGGCCCGCGCGTCCAGCCACGCCGCCGCCGGCTCGATGGTGCGAAAGGCGGCGCTGGGCTCCTTGGAGCGCGCGATCAGGAAGAGCCCGCTGAGCAGCGCAACGATGGCGCTCCCCACGAAGCCGTCGGCGGTGACGATGAAGGCGGTGCCCAGGCCCGTGGCCTCCGTCTCGGCGATCAGCTCGCTGAGACTTCGACGCGTGGCGGCGTCTGGGGCGTCGCTGGTGCGCGCTTGCGTGACGACGACGCCGGAGAGGAACGTGTCGTGTTCGTTGATCACCGCGGCGGTGCGGGTTCGGAGCGCATCCACGTGCTCAGCGGTCGTTCGGGCCCACAGGACCGAGACGATGAGGTTGCCGTGGCTGGCGATGAGCCCGTTGGCATCTGCACGATGCACGGCAGGCTCGAAGGCAGGATCGATGGGCGCCACGGCTTCGTCTACCCGCTGGCCTTGATGATCAAGTACCGCAGCGGCGCATGTTCGTCGTTGTTGCGCAGCGAGAGCACGCTGCCCAGCGGTAGGTGCACCACCGCGCCCGGCCCGAGCGCGAACGCTCGATCCCCCACCGTCGCCTCACCATCACCCTCGATGCCGATCACGATCTCGGGGAAGTTCTCCTGACGGTGGCGGCCGACGCTGCCGCCGGGTTCGAGCTCGCACCACAGCGCGGCGGTGAACGGTGGGATCGGGGCGCGGGCGAGGTTGTAGACCTTGACCGCACCGCGACCCCCGAAGAGGTCGTGGCGAATGTCGGGTTCGATGCCGTTGGGGTTCATCGCTGCAGCAGCTCCTGGACTTCGAGGGCGGCGTCGACCTGAAAGCGAAGCTCTTGAAGCGGGCCGGTCAGGTCGGGGAGGTCGGCGGTGTCGGAGGCTTGGGCCCGGACGAGGTCGAGATGAAGCTGCTCGAGCTGAGTCTGGGCGATCTTGCGGCGGGTGCGAAGCTTGCCGAGCATGTCTTCGGCGGCGCCCAGGCCATCGAGTCGATCCCGCAGGGCGTTGCGCTGGCTGCGGCACAGCTCGAGGTCTTCGTCTGTGACGGCCGCGTCGAGTGCCGCCTCGGCGTGCTCGAGTTCGCGTCCGACGGCGTCGCGCTCGGACTTGGGCGCTTGCTTGGCCAAGACCGCGACACGGGCGTCGAGGGTGGCCACGGTGCGCTCGAGGTCATCGAGCGCGGTGAGCAGGGGTACAGCCTGGTCGGCGGGGCGGCGGGAGAGCAGCCGTCGGCTGGCGGCGGCGAGCGAGGCGAGCTCGTCGGAGGTGGTGGGGCGGGGCTCGAGTGCACCGGAGAACGCCGCCAGCGTTGGAAAGCGAACGTCGGGGTCGTGCGCCACGGACCGCACGACCGCGTCACGGATGCCCAGCGGCACGTCGATGCGGGTCGGCGTGTCTCGCAGCGAGCCCTTGAGCACCGCCCGAGGCAGGGGCAGGTCGTCGTCGGGCTGGTAGGGATGCACGCCGTACAGCGCCTCGTACAGGACGACGCCGATCGCGAACTGGTCGGAGCGCGCGTCCGCATCCTCGCCGCGGAACAGCTCGGGTGCCATGTAGCGGGGCGTTCCGAGCATCGTGCCGGACTGGGTGAGCAGGTCCTGGGTGTTGCCGGGGTCGGTGGGCTTGGCAAGGCCGAAGTCGAGCACGCGCACGCGTCCGTCGTGCCCGACCATGACGTTCTCGGGCTTGAAGTCGCGGTGCACCAGATCCGCGTCGTGAGCCGCCGCCAAGCCTCGAGCGGCTTGATCGAGCACGTCGATCATGTCGCCCAGCGGCCTGGCTTCGCGCATCCACTCTCGCAGCGTGACGCCGTCGACCTTCTCCATGGCAACGAAGACGGCGCCTTCGTACGTGCCGACGTCGAAGACCGTCACGACGTTGGGGTGGGACAGACGGGCCATCGCGCGGGCCTCTCGCTGCAATCGCTCCGACGCCGCCGTCATCTCATAGCCCGGACGCAGCAGCTTCAGCGCGATGGGGCGATCGAGGGAGGTGTCGTGGGCTTCGAACACGATGCCCATGCCGCCGGCGCCCAGGCGCTGGCCGAGGCGATAGCGACCGATCTGAACCGGGACCGCGGCCTCGTCCCCGAACAGCTTGCCGCGCACCGATGCCTGCAGCTGGCGGTCTTCGATGCTCTGCGCGGTGGCGCTGCCGCCGGGTCCGGACACGCCGACGGTCGGCTCGTAGCCGATGTCGCTGGCGCCGACCGGGACGGGCGCTTGCGGAGCGGTGGGGCCTGCCGCGTAGGGCGTGGGGGGAGGAAGGGTGCCGACGCCCGTGGCGCTCGCCCCTTGGGGGACCGAAGCGGCGGGAAGCTGCGCTCGTGGCTTGCCTCCGAAGCTTCCCAGGAGCGGGAGGCGGCCCGCGTCGCTGAGGGCCTTGGCGTGTGGGTAGACCTTCGAGCCGTGGGTGAACAGACCGATGCCCCAGAACAACAGCAGCGGCAGCGGGAAGCCGGCGACGACGTTGACGGCGACGTAGATGAGCGCGTGCACCATCCAGCCCCGGACGGCCTTTTGGCGGGCGTGGTCGATGGGGTCGCCGACGAAGGCGACCTCCTGGGCGTACAGCGGCATCTGGCCCAGTTCGCGCCAGTTTGGCTCGTCGGCTCGGCGGGCGAGCTCCAGCCCGTTGAGCTTGCCGCGGCGCAGCTTGTTGCGAAGCTGCGCCTCCGACATCTGGCGGACTTTGCCGTCGGATGTCTGGACGAAGTACTCCCACATCGCAGCGTGATGGTACGGCAAGGCGGATGCAGCGTCACCCGGTGAGCGCTTCGATCCACAGATGCTGCGCGTGCGCGAGCACGGTGCCGTCCGCGGTGGCGATCGCGGCGCCCGCGTAGTGCTTCCGACCCTCGATGCTGCGGCCCCACCCGAAGACCACCAGCGGGACGCCGCTGGGGACGGGATGCTCGAGGCTCGCGCTCATCTCGGCGAGCAGGAACAGCTTGTCGTACGGGACGCGCAGGCCGAAGAAGCTCGGGCAGTCGAGCGCAGCCCAGACGAAGACGGGGTCGACCGTGCCGTCGGGCTTGCACAGCCCAGGTCCCGCGGACCAGGTGCACGCCGCCAGGTCTCGGCCTTCGAGGGGTCCGGCGAAGAGCCGGAGGCCATCACCGTCCGCGCGCTCGGGGCCGCAGACGAAGCATCGCGGGAAGACGTGGGTGTGGAAGCCGGTGTAGCGGGCCTGCGCAGCCTCGGCCTGCGCGAGGGTCGGGGCCTGGGGGATCGCGTCCCAGGTCACGTCCGCCGGCAGGCCCTGGGCAACGAGGGTGTCGCCATCGTGCAACTCCACGCGCTCGCCGTCGTTGCGCACGCGGAGCGGCGTGTCGAGCGGTGGCTTGGCTCGCAGCCGCACGGTCGCCGGCCCGGACATCAGGCTCGCGACCAGGCCGCAGGCGTATCCCCCGTTGGCCGATCCGTCGGGTCCGTTGAAGCGGCTGTCGATCGTGACCGTGTCCATGTGGCCGCACAGTAGCAGCCCGGCTAGACGCGTCTGACCCGGTGTTCGAATACGAAGGTCCCCAGTGGAAGCAGGCTGGCGATGGCGCCCAGGAGCTGCCGGACCCCGTTCCATTGCAGGACGCGGGCGGCAACGACCAGGGCGACCAGGTAGGTCAGCTGCATCGCGCCGTGGACCCAGCCAAACCACCCTTGGCCGCCGTCGAGGACGATCCCCGCGCCGTACTTCAGCGGCATGTAGACGCCGAACAGCAGCAACAGCGAGACGCCTTCGGCCCGAGCGATCCAGGCGAACCACTGCAGCGTGGCGGGCTCCCGAAGGCGGTCGTCGTCGGGCACGGGGGTTTGGCGCGCGGCGATGAGCGCGGCCAGCAGTCCCGCCAGCGCCGGGACGGCCAGCCCCAAGATCCAGCCGTGCTCCTGCGTGCGGGCGCTCATCCAGCCAAACGCGCTCGTCAACGCCCCCACCGCGAGTCCGGCGCTCGCGGGGCGCACCAGCGGCTGCACGCCGGCCCAACACGAGGCGCCGTAGGCGACCAGACCAGCCAGCAACGTGCGGGAGATCCATGGATCTCCCAGCGAGGCGTCTGACCCCTTGACCAGCGCGTAGCCGCTGAGCCACACGCCCAGCAGGCCCACCGTCGCCAAGCGCTGGCTGTAGCGGCGGCGCGCGGCCGGCCCGTGTCCAAACACGCTGCCCCAGACCCCGGCGGTGAGCAGCGCCACGCTGATGAACTTGAGGAAACGAAACGTGGCCCAGGCCGTCACGGGCCGAAGGTGACGCATCTGGCCCGGTTCGACAACACGAACCTCGCGTGCGCTTACATCAGGATGCCGCGCGCATCGACGCCGATCAGCGGCTGCTGATCGTCCGTGGGGATGCCGAGGCGGTCGTCGAGGTTGACCTCGATCATCCGGCTGATCGAGGTCAACGGCAGCCCGTTGTAGAACATCGAGAACGGGTCCTCGAGCACTCGGCCAGCCTCGCTGATGAGCGCGAACGCCAGGCACACGACCACGCTGATCGGGATCGCGGCCCAGCCCATCGACGCGACGATGCTCATCGGAAACAGGAACGCGAAGGCGGCGATCAGGCGCTCGGCGATGAACCCGTAGCCGCGCGGCATGGGTGTCTTCTTGATCCGCTCGCATCCCCCTTGAATGTCCAGGAGATGGCGCAGGCTCTCGTCGAAGTCCGAGAGTCGAAAGGCGTCGAGCGCTCCCTCGTCATGGGTCTGCACGAGGATGTCCAGCTGTCGGCTCAGCAGGGCGTTGGTCAGGTTGCTCTCACCGCGTAGTGGCTGCGGATCGTCGGGAAGGGCTCGAAGGAAGTCCGCGTCCGCGAAGGGATCCTCGGTTCGCAGCAGGCTTCGCAGCGCGTGCACGTAGGCCTGATGCCGGCGCACCAGGCTCTGCTGCAGCGCGGAGGGCTGGGCGCCGTCGCGGGGCAGGTAGGCGAGCACCTGGCTGCCGAAGTGGCGCGACGTGTTGATCATCCGACCCCACAGCTTGCGGCCCTCCCACCAGCGGTCGTAGGCGGAGTTGGTGCGGAAGCTGACGAAGATGCCGATCGCGCCGCCGATCACGGCCACCGGCACCGTCGGTACCTCGAGCCAGGACATCCCCGCGATGTGGTGCAGGACGACGATCAGCGTCGACCCGAGGATGGAGAAGACGGTGTTGCGCCACTGCCACGCCAGCAGCCCGAACACCGAACCTCGATTGCTGACCATCATGGCCGGGGGCCTCCTGAGACAGTTGCGCGCATGCGCGGCAGGCTACACCGCCGCGGGCCGGGATCGGACCCGCCAGGTCCGCCAGGTCCGCCAGTTCTGCCAGGTCCGCCAGGTCCGCCAGGTCCGCCAGGTCCGCCAGGTCATGGGCGAGCGCTCACTCGTCCTCCTCGGACGGGGAGGACGAGTCCGCCGCCTGGCCGGGCTCACGCGGGGGGCGCGTGGCGGGCTTGGCCAAGATCTCGACGTACACGCTCTCCCATCCCTCGCTGCTCGCGTGGTCGATCGCGCCGCTGAGCTCCTTGAGCGACACCGCCGGCGCGGAGTCGTCCTTTCCGACCCGGCACTCGAAGGCCCAGTAGTCGGCCTTCTCCGGCAGGTCCTTGCCCCGCTCCCGCTTGAGATACTTGCGGACCTCGTGCTTGACCTTGTCGAGCACCCGAGCTGGCTGATGTTTCGGGTGCACGAGCGGAAACGTCTTCCTCATCGGAGGTCTTGTGGCGCATCCGGGAGGATTTGTCACGCGGGTGCCGTGGACGAGCCCTGCGGGGTGCTACGTGCGCTGACACGCGAGCAGCTGCAGGTAGGGGAGGGACGTCGTCGTCGCACTCACGGGTTGCCCCGCGAGGTTGACGCTGTGGCTGTGCGTCGTCGAGGAGGACGTAGCGCTCACCCCGGTGACGTCGTGGCTGTGCGCGCCGTCGTTGTCCGTGAAGAGGTCGGCGCTCGTGCCGTAGTTGACTTGCGAGACCGACCCTAGCTGGAACGGAACGGGCGGGAAGGGGACCGCGTTACCCGACGCATTGTACGAGGACGTTCCGTCTCTCCACTGGTGGTTGTGGGACCCCGTCGAGTTCGTCGAGTACGTGCCGCTGGCGTGGGTGTGCGGTGTCGACGAGGTCGAGGTCGTCACGCTCGACGCCGCGGCGATGGTGTGCCCGTGAGAGACCGTCGCGAGGTCTTCGAGCGGCGTGCCTACTTCGCCCAGGAGCGTGCCTGCCGAGCCGTTCATCCCCACCACGGCGCGCCCGCGGGCCTCCTGCAGCTCGTCCCAGCCCGGGGGGCATTCGCTGAGGTTGAAGTACATCACCGCGCCGGTCGGTACCGCCGCATCGCCACCCTCCAGCGCGGCGATGCGGGCGTCGTTGTCATCGACCGCAGCGGCGATCTCGTCGAAGTTCTCGTTGAACGACTCGGCGTCGATGATCCCGCCGTCTTCGAACGCATGCGGGACGTTCAGCGGTGCGGCGCTGGCGATGAGGGGAAGGACGGCCATCGATGCGGCGGCCGCGATGAAGGCCCAGCGGGACTTGGGGCGGCGGCCGGCGGTGTTTGCAGGTTGAAGAGAGATCGAGACGTGAACCATGGTCGTGCGGCCTTCTAGGAGAAACAGGCGGTGCCGAACTGGGCGGCACCGAACGCGCCCGGCGGACAATCGCCGGTCGAAGTGGAGGGGGCGGCGGTCGTGTCGACACCGGTCGTCCGCGTCGGGCCCCCGGTGCCGCTCGAGGACCCGCTGCCCTCGGAGGCAGACGTGCTGCCGTCATCGGATGTGGAGGGGACTGCAGAGGTCGTCGCGGTCGTCGTCGACCCGCCCAGCGCCGGGGTGGGCTCGTCGGGTCCGAAGCAGCCGGAGAGCGAGACGCACAGCAGCGCGAGCAGCCCCACTGTCGGGTCACCCTCCCGGTGCGGGTGTGAAGCGGTCATGCTCCCCAGGTGGCGCGAGGGCCCGATTCCATGCGCGCTTTTTTCAGTTTTCTTTCACGAACTCTCCAGGCCACCGACCCCGTACCGTCAACGGAAAGGATCGGGCTCGTCACCCTCGGGCAGGGCCAGCGGTGTGAACACCTCGCCGACCAGGCCCCACAGGGCGTCGGTCTGAATCACGTGCGACTGCTGGTTCCACAGGGCGAGCATGGGGAGCATGACGGCCGCGGCCGGGATCGCGAACAGGACGAGCAGGACCGGGAGCAGGAGGAGGCCCGGAGCGCCCCCGAGCAGCAGACCGGCGCCGACCAAGACCACGACCAGGATCGTGGCGGGCGCGACGTAGGGACGGATGTTCGGCTTCGTCTCGCGCAAGGACCGGTTGTAGCCGGCCTCGAGGTGCCCGTGAACGATACACCCGCGCTCGTCCTCTTCGAGTTCGATCACGATGATGGGCGAGGCGGCGTCGGCGGGACCGGCCCAGCGCCGCAGGCGGACGTGGTCGGGGCCGATGCGGGCCGCGAGGAAGGGCGCCCCGGTGGGCGGGGCCGGGCCGGGCGCGGGGTCGTCGCTCTCCCGGACCTCGTCGTGCTCGCACAGGTGTTCCCACAAGGCGTCCGCACCCAGCTCCACCCGAAACGAGAACGTGCGTCGAGCATCGCGCCCCATGGCGCGCAGACGGTAGCAACCTTTTACGCGGCCGCACTCGATCGCCCCAAGCCGTGCTGCCTGGTACCCTCGGCGGGTTGTCCGCTCTCGCCACGCGTGTGCTGCTCGGCGACTCTGCCGCCTCCGAGCTCCCCAGCAACGTCCTCGATACGATCGTGGAGGTTTGCCTCTTCGCGCGCGACGTCAGCATTGCGCACGAGGAGACCTCGGACCTCTGGCGGCGCCTCGAGGCGGCGGAGCACAGCTTCTCGGACATCTCCGAGCAGCTGCAGCGGTTTCGGCGGGAGGGCGAGTCCACGCTGCTCACCTCGGTCAAAGACGCGACCCGCGACGAGATGAGGGAGCACGGGCAGCAGGCCGCGCAGGGGTTGGGGGCGATGGTGGACGGCTGGCTCACGCAGTACAAGGACGCCCGGGACGCGCAGGTCGCCGAACTCCGGGGAAGGATCGAGGCGCTGCACGACCAGATGCATGCTTCGCTCGATCGCTTCGCGCTGCCGCTGCGTGCCCAGCCCACCCAGCGCGTCGTCCGGCGCACGTTCGAGCCTGCGGCTGGCCATGAGGACATCGCTCGGCTGGAGCTGCTGCCGGGTCTACGCGCCGAGCTGCAGTTCGAGGACACCCAGACAGAGCAGCCCAGAAGACTGCGCTCCCTGATCGGCAAGGGGACGACGCTTCAGGTCGGGACCAAGAAGACGCTGTTGCGCCGCATCGAGGAGCCAGCGCGCGTCGGCCTCGACGACCTGCTGATCATCCATGCCGAAGTGGCGCCCACGCACGTCCACGTCGATCTCGCCAAGAAGCCCGGCGGTCCCGTCGTGCTTCGCGTCGAGCTGGCCGCAGCCGGCGAGCGAGTCGAGGGGCGAGGCGTGCTGCCCGATGGCGGCGGCAACGCGCTCCCCGAGGCAGACGAGCCCGTCATGCGGCAGCTGTGGGAGGCCCTGCAGACGGAGGCCACGCGCATCGTCGCCTCGCCCGCGCGGAGCCTTCGCTACGCGCTACGCGACGAGCTGGTCGCGAGTCCCGCGGGCTACGTCAACGTCGCAGAGCGCATCCTGCAGCACTACCGCCCGGTGATTCGCACGATCATGGAGCACAGCCCCAACGCCGAGGAGCTGACGATCAAGGTCGAGTTCGGGGAGCGGCGCGAAGAAAAGTGGATCCTCAGGCAGACGCTGGCCGACCACCTCTGCGCGGTGCCCGAGACGTTCGCCAAGCGGCTGTCCGTACCCGAAGTGGTTCAGCCCCAGGACGATCCCGACGAGGACAAGGCCACGCGGGCCTACGCGGCCGTCCCGGTCGAACTCCGCCGGTCCAACCCCGAGGAGGACACGCAGGACATCTCGCTCACGGACCTCGACGTCGAGGACGTGGACCCGGACGCGGCCACCGGGGCGTCCAAGGCGGTCTGTGGGCAGCTCGATGACGTCGCCGGGGAGATCGAGACGGTCAGCTCCGACGGCCTGCCGGTCGACGAACTCGCCGCGTCACCCCCGCGACCCTCGATGAAGACCCCGCCGCCGCCTCCGGGCGTGCGCCGACCCAAGGGCTGACGACCGGATGCCCAGGTTGGGATCGTACGCCGACGCGACCGCCGTGCTGCGGGAGGTCTTTGGGCACCCCCGGTTTCGTCCGGGCCAGCGGGACGCGGTCAAGGCCGCGGTCGCGGGTCGTGACGTGGTCGTGCTCTTGCCGACCGGACGCGGCAAGTCGATGTGCTACCAGGTGCCAGCGCTCGTGGCGAGAAGGCGCGGGCGAGGGACGGCCGTGGTCATCTCCCCGCTCATCGCGCTGATGGACGACCAGGTCGCGGCGCTGCGGGGGCACGGCGTCGAGGCGGGCGCGCTGCACAGCCACCGGACCCCAGAGCAGAGGGTGGCGTTGCAGACCGCGTTCGAAGCCGGGGCGCTCGATCTGCTCTACGTCTCGCCGGAGCGCGCGGCCACGCCCGAGTTCCGGGCCCGCCTCGAGGGCGGCAACGTGTCGATGGTCGCGGTCGACGAGGCGCACTGCATCAGCCAGTGGGGCCACGACTTCAGGCCGGACTACATGCGGCTGGGCGAGCTGCGGGAGTGGTTCCGCGGCCCCATCATGGCGCTGACGGCGACGGCGACGCCGCGGACCCTGGACGAAGTGGTGCAGCGGCTGCGGCTCGATGCGCCCGAGCAGATCACCGCGAGCTTCGTGCGCAAGAACCTGGCCTTCGTCGTGCGCCACTTCGAGGCCGACCACGACCGGGTGCACGCGCTCCGGCACGAGCTGGATCGTTTGAGTCTGCGCGAGATGGGAACCGCAGGCCGGGCGATCGTCTACTGCAGCACCCGCGACATGGTCGACGTCGTCACCCAGCGGCTTCGGGCCGAGGGCTACCCGGCGGCGGGCTACCACGCCGGCCGAGACGCGACGACGCGGGAGCGATCCCAGCGCGCCTTCGAGTCGGGGAAGGCGCGGGTGCTCGTCGCAACCAGCGCCTTCGGCATGGGGGTCGACCTGCCCGATGTGCGGGTGGTCGTGCATCTGCAGGCGCCGGGCAGCCCCGAGGCCTACTACCAGGAGGCAGGCCGGGCTGGGCGCGATGGGAAGGCCGCGCGGTGCGTTCTGTACTTCGGGCAGCAAGACGTGGACATTCAGCGGCACCTCGCCGGCGGCGGTGAAGCGCTGGGCGCCCTCGAACACTACGCCCAGGCCGACGCGGCCTGCCGTCAGGAGACGCTGTGCACGTACCTGGAGGGCCAGACGATCGCGCTGCGGTGTGGGCGGTGTGACGTCTGCAAGCCGTCGCTGCAGCGGGCGCCCAAGCCTCGGCGCCGAAGAGCGCTCACCAAGGCCGACCGCGCCACCGTGCTTCGCGCGCTCCGGCGTCTTGGGCGTCGGGTGTCCATCGAGGCCCTCTCCCGCACCCTGCGAGGCTGGGAGGTCAAGCGGCTCGCTCGGGCCGACCTGCTCATGCTCCCCGAGCTCGGCGCGCTGGAGCGTCACGATGACGTCGCGATCGGCGAGGCGCTGGACGACATGGTGACCGAGGGGACCCTTCGCCGACGTCCCGGGCGCCGGGGTCCAACCGTCGCCCTTGCGGACGCGCCGGAGGATGAACCTGCCTTCGCGGAGCGGGCGCTGCCACCCCCCACCTCGGGTCTGAGCTCGATCGCACCCGAGCTCGACCGCGCGTGTCGGATCAAGGCGCGGGAGCTCGGCGTGCGTCCCTCCGCGCTGCTGCCGCGGCGGGCGATCGTGGGGATCGACCGCGCGCGTCCCGAGAGCCTGGACGCGCTTCGACGCGTCTGCGGGGTCGGCGATCAGGCCGTCGAAGCGATGGGCGAGGAGCTCCTTGCCCTGGTCGAGCGCTACGCCTTGTCGCGGGTTCGAGGCTCGTAGGCGGTTGCTCAGGGCGTGACGCAGACGCCCAGCCACTCCAGCCCGGACGGGGCGCCACCGCCGAGGGCGGATTGGCAGGTGTCGCCTTCGAACGCGCACGTGAAGTCGGGGTCCAAGCGGTCGCAGTACTCGACGCAGCAGTTCACATCACAGGCGTCCGTGGACTGGGAGGTGACGCAGGCCAGCCCCAGGTCGCACCAGTCGTCGCGTGGCACGAAGTCGTAGCAGTTGGACTCGTACAGCTGCCCCGGCGGAGGCTCGAGGAAGGGACGACACTCCGTCGCGGCGATGCCCTCGACGTCGTCGAACAGGCTGCACTTGGTTCCGCTGACGCACGGTGCGTTGTTCAGCGGGTTGCAGGCGTAGTTGTCCAGTGTGCAGTCGGTGCAGCCAGGGCCGCCGTCGCAGGCCTCGGTGTCGTCGACGACGCCGTCACCACAGACCGTGCTCGACGTACTGGAGTCGCTCGACGCGCTGGTGGTCGTCGTCGTCGACCCAGCGTCCGTGGTGTCCGCAACCGTACTCGAGGTGTCCGCCGCCATCGTCGTCGCCGCCGAGGAGGTCTCCCCGGTCTCCCCGGTCGTCGCAGGGAGCGACGTGGACCCCGCTGCGCCGGTTCCTGCCTCGGGCAGGCAGCGCGCGTCTTGGCAGGTCAGACCTTGCTCGCACTGGAGCTCGACGCACGGACAGTTTTCGGTGCCTTCGGGGCACGGGCCGGACTCGACGTCGGCGAAACACCCCGCGACCAGCAGCGCGGCGGGGGCGATCCAAGCAAAGCGCATGATGCAGCGTATCCTCTCGGAGCTCGGTGATGGACGTCGTTCGTGTCGGCCCGGTTACCGATGCTGCGCATCCGCTGCACGGGTCACACGCCCGTAGATCACCAGCGCCACCGCGGCGACGGACGCGATGCCCACGAAGACGAACCAGATGTAGTGGGCATGGGCATACGCCTGGGGCATCGGTCCATCGCCCGCCAAGGACGCCAGGCGCTGGGCCTGCTCGGCCGCCGAGAGGGTCTTGGGGTCTGGGCAGAACGCCTCGAGCAGGAACCCGGAGGTGATGAACCCCAGCAGCGACGCCAAGAACGAGTGCAGGTGGCTGAACCCCAGGTACAGGCCCTCTTCTCCTTGGGGCGCCTGGAGCGAGAAGAACTCGAGGAAGCGCGGCGAGATGAAGCTCTCGGCCAGGCCCTGGAACATGATGCCGACGATCATCATCAGCGCCACGGGGTGCATGCCGAGGATCTCCGTGCCGTCGGTCATGTTGCCCGCGGCCATCGCAAACGCGGAGACGGGCATGACGAGCATGCCGATCGTCATCGAGCTGAGCGCGGACCGGTTGCGCATCAGGGCGGTGACGGCACCGATGGTGATGACGACGGTCGCCGGGTTGACGTTCGCGTACCACGACGGCGAGGCGTCCTCACCGGCCATGCGCAGGACGTACTTGGGCATGGTGGCGTACAGCTGGTGCTGGACCATCCAGAAGCCGGTGATGATGACGATCAACGCGACCAGCCTGCCCTGACCCAGGACCCGACGCAGCGCCGCGAGCAGCTCGGCCACCGACTTGCCCTCGCCCTCGCCCGGCCGCGCCTTGTACAGGGTCAAGACCAACAGGAACGCGACGGCCGTCATGGCGGCGGCGAAGAGGTTGAGCACGACGAGTCCCTCGTTGCCCATGCTCTCGCGCAGTGGCTTGACGATGGTCTTGCCCCCAAAGGCGCCGATGTTCACCAGGGCGTAGAAGATGGAGTAGCCGCGCGCCCGGTTCGCGGCGGTGGTCTCCTTGGCGACGGTGCCGGTGATCACCGACTTGATGAAGGAGCCGCCGACCATCACCAGCAGCATCACGGGCACGAAGAGCCACTTGTGCCCCGAGGTCTGCAGACCCGAGAAGGTCACCTCGCGCCCGTAGCTCACCAGGCCCGCGCTCTGCAGCATCGTGGGCAGCAGCCACATGCCGCCGTACCCCAAGGTGAGCAGGCCAAAGGCCAGCAGCAGGGCGCGGCGAAAGCCGATGCGGTCGGCGTAGGCGCCCGAGAAGGTGGGCAGCAGGTAGAGGCCGGCCGAGAACACGCCCGAGACCGTGGCCGCCTCGATGTCGCTGAAGGCCAGGATGCGGCTGAGATACAGGGTGATGGCGACGAACACCCCGTACCAGGCGGCGCGCTCGAGCAGCTCGACGAAGTTCGCCACCCAAAACGCCCGGGGGAAGCCCGTCTTGGCCGCTGACTCGCTCATCGGCGCCATGGTGCCCGGTTGTCGTCCAGAGGGCTACACTGCCCGGGATGCGTTTCGCGGCGGTGCTGCTGATCGCTTCGTGTGGAGCTCCGCGCGAAGCCGAAGAGGCCCATACGGCGCCGCCTCCTGCGGCGGTCGAGCTGGCGCACACACCTGCCCCGTTGCCCGAGCAGCCCGACCCCGAGCAGCAGCTCGAGCCCGAGGAGCCCGAGCCCGAGAAGCCCCCCGAGCCCGCGCAGGTGCCTCAGGGCGCGCGCACGGTCGCGAGCACGGTGCGTCCGGGGCTCGTCGCGTTTGCTTCGGTCCTCGAGTCGGACGGAGCGCTGTGGGTCGGACCGCTGCCGGGCAACGGAGATCGCGACGTGGTGGTGTTCGTGCCCCCCGGCGTTCGGCCTTTGGCCCCGTTCGAGCTGGTGGTGCACTTTCACGGCACGTACTCCGAGAACATCGCCGAGCCGCAGACGGACGTGCCGAAGAAGGCATGGGTCGGGTGGGATCGGCTCGAGCAGACCCTCGACGCGGTGACCGAGCTGCAGGCGCAGCGCGCCGAGGCCGGTGGGCCCAACGTCGCGCTGATCTACCCGATCAGCGCGGGTAAGCGCATGGAGCCGTCGTGGAAGGGGTGGAGCAACAAGATGTACGACCGGATGTGGATGACCTCGGTCGAGGGCGACCCGCGCTACGACGACGACTTCGACGGCCTGCTCGAACAATCCACGGACGTGCTGGCGACGCACCTGGGGGTCCCGAAGGCGCGGATCGAGCGAGGTGTCCGGGCCGAAGGGCACAGCGCCGGCGGCATCGCGCTGCGCAACGTCGCGGTCGCCGGGACCACGCGCGTGTTCGAGTACCTGTTCCTCGACGCGTCGTTCCAAGAGTGGTCCGACGGCTGCTTCGCGGCGGTTCGGGGCCAGCACCAAGATGCGTTGGTCTCGTTGGTCATCACCCAAGGGGGCATCGCCGACCCCTTCGGCAAGCACGACCCGTGGTGCACACGGCTCGAGGAGGCGTCGCGCACGTGGTCCGAGCGCGCGAGTGGCTGCCAGGGGCATCCGGAGCGCCGCACCGGCCTGGGCAAGCTCACGTGCGACGAGCACGAGCAGGCGGCGCAGGACTGGCCCGACTACGCGCAGTGGTGCCACGGCATGAAGGACGACATGGCGGACGAGCCGGGCGTGTTCGTGTTCCGCACCAAGGTGCCGCACGGCAAGCAGCCCCGGAGTTTCGGGGGAGGGTTGGCGCTGCCTCAGGATCGGCTGCTAGGCTCTTCTCCGTGAGTACGGCGCCCATCACCGTCGAGGTCTGGTCCGACATCGCCTGCCCCTGGTGCTGGGTGGGAAAGCGCAACCTCGAGGAGGCCGCGGCGTCCCTGGGGCGTCCGCTGCAGGTTCGGTGGCGGGCGTTCGAACTCGACCCCAGCGCGCCCAAGGTGCTCGATGCCTCCATCGACATGGTCGACAGGCTGGCGCGCAAATACGGCACCTCGGCCGCCGCAGCGCAGCAGATGATCGACCGCATGACCGAGGTCGGGCGCAGTCGAGGTCTGGACTTTCGATTCGAGAAGGCCAAGCCGGGCAACACCTTCGATGCGCATCGGCTGCTGGCGTGGGCGGTCGGGCAGGGCAAGCAGAGCGAGCTCAAGGAGCGCCTGTTCCTGGCCTACATGCACGAGGGGGAATGTGTCAGCGACCACGACGTGCTGGTCCGTCTCGCCGAAGAGGTCGGCCTCGATCCCGAAGCGGCGCAGGCGGTGCTCGGCAGCAACGACTATGCGGACGAGGTCCGGGGCGATGAAGCCGCTGCGGCACGCATCGGCGTGCGCGGGGTGCCCTTCTTCGTGGTGGAGGGCCGCTACGCGGTGTCCGGCGCGCAGCCACCCGAGGTGCTCGAAGAGGTCGTCACCAAGGCGCTCAACGATGGTGCTGGAGGAGCCGAAGATCCTGCATCGTCACAGCGCTGCGGGCCCGACGGCTGCGCCGTGTAGCGCTCAGTTGCCCGGCGTTTCGCCGCGCTGGTCCACCCACCCCGCCTTCGCGTCCGCGAACGCGTCGCAGTAGGGCACGTAGGGCTTGACGTCGAGGATGGGCGTGCCGTCGAGCAAGTCGGTGCGCTCGACGACCAGTCGCAACCCCTCGACCCGCAGCAGCCGGACCGCGGACAGGCCCAGGGGGTTGGGACGGTGAGGCGCCCGGGTCGACAGCAGGCCCTTCTTCTCGAAGCCGGGTACGGGGACCTTGTTGCGCCACCCATGGTTCAGATGCAGCCACGCGATCACCCAGACGTAGTCGAAGCCCTGCAGGTCCTCGGTGGCGTGCGGGGAGAAGACGTCGGCGAACAGCTCCAGCACCGTCTCCTCATCGGGGCGGTGGACGGGATCGGCCGGCAGCACCGCCTGGCGAGGCGTACCGTGGCGTTCCTTGTGCGGTGAGCGCACGACCCCGATCGGGCGCATGGCGACTTCGGTCGGAAAGTCCGCGTCCTGCGTGTAGAACTTCGGCGGGATCGGCTTGGCCACCCGAAGTGACTACCATGTCGGTCGTGAACGCTTCCGTACCGACGCAGACCCTCGAGCACCAGGTGGGGGAAGAGCACGGCGACATGCGGCTCGATGCGTTCTTGGCCCTGTGCTTTCCGTGGCGCTCCCGGCGGGAGCTGGTCGCCTTCGTCACTGGCGGAGCGGTCACCGTGGGGGACGCGACGCCCAAGAAGGCGCGCAGGCTCAAACCCGGTGAGGTCGTTCGCATCACCTTGCCCAAGCAGCCCGAGGATTTGGACGCCCTGCGCGCGATGCCGCTGTCGATTCTCTACGAAGACGAAGACCTCGTCGTGGTGGACAAACCATCGGGGATCGCCGTGCACCCCAGCGCGGGCGTGCAGGAGATCAATCTGCTGCGTCGACTGCAGCTGCGCTACGAGGAGGAGGCACCCGATCCCCGGGCGTGCCCGTCGATCGTCCATCGACTCGACCGCAACACCTCGGGGGTCATTGCGTACGCGCGGCAGCGGGAACGCGTGGCGTTCTACACCGGGCAGTTCGAAGCGCGGACCACCGGCAAGGTCTACGCAGCGCGGGTGCATGGCGTGCCGCCGCCCTGTGGTGCGTGGGGGTTCGCGCTGCGGGTCGACGACGCGACGAACGTGACGGTCGACCGCCACGGCAAGCCCAGCGAGACGCAGTTCGAGCGGATGGCGACCGATGGCGAGACGAGCGTGGTGATCGTCCGCCCGGTGACGGGTCGCAAGCACCAGATCCGGGTGCACTTCGCCCACGCGGGATTTCCGCTGGTCTACGACGATCTCTACGGTCGAGACGGACAGCCGGAGGATTGGCCGCACGGGGCGCGGCTGGGCCTGCACGCGCACGTGCTCGAGCTCGATCACCGCAACGGCGAACGCCTCCGGTTCGAAGCTTCGATCCCGGAGGCGCTGCTAGGCTCGGTCGTCTCGGCGGCGGACGGCGGCGAGGCCGAAGAGGCCGAGCATCCATAGGCCGCTTCCGGAGCCACCGACCCGGCATCCGCCGCCATCGTTGGCGGAGCCCCCGCCCTCGGAGTCGCTGCCCGAGCTGTCGCTGTTGCCAGCGGAGGCCGTCGCGGAGGTCGGCGAGGAGTCGGAGGCCGAGCCGCCGCCGGAGGCGGACGCTGACCCGGCGTTGGTCTCGGAGCTGCTGCCCGCGCTGGTGGCCGAGCCGGTGCCATCGCCGGTGCCATCGCCGCGGTGGCCGAGCCGCTCGTGGTCGGGCCCGAATCCTTGCCCGTGCTCGAGGTGTCGAGCCCCGTGGTGGTGTCCGAGTCGTCGGTCGAGCTGGTGTCGTCGCCGGTCGTGTCGCTGGACGACTCCGTGTCGCCGCTGGAGGATGAAGACGAGCTGGAGGATGAAGACGAGCTGGAGGACGAAGACGAGCTGGAGGACGAAGACGAGCTGGAGGACGAAGACGAGCCGCCGCTGCTGCTGCTGCTGCTGCTGGACTCGGACTCACTCTCGCCGCCCATGGACTCGCTCTCGCTCTCGCCGCCCACGCCAGGAAGCACGGTGACCGTGAGCGAGTCGGAGTCGTACTGATCGTCGCTGTCGAGCGCGAACACGTCGAACGTGAAGGTGCCCTCGACCAGGTCGCTGACGGTCGCGACCTCGCTGTTCGCGTTGGTGATCGTCAGCGGGTCGCCAGAGGTCTGCGACCACGTGAACGCGACGGGGTCGTCATCGGTGACCGTCGCGTCGAGCTGGAACGAGTCGTCGTCGGTGGTCACGGTGATGTCCGCTCCTGCGTAGACCTCGGGCAGGTCGTACTGCAGCAGCCAGCTGTAGATGTCGACGTCGTACGGGACGGTGGGGATCTGCTCGGTGTTGGGGAGCGTGTAGGACGGCAGGTGGACGGCGTCGTTCATACCGTCGCTGGGGTTGATCGTTCGCGCCCAGACGTTGTGCGGCCCATTGACGTACATCGTGAGCTGCGCGACCGGATGAGGCTCGGGACAGGCCGCGACGTCCCGCACGAACCGGGCGAGGGCATCGGGGTCGAAGTACTGCACGCCGTCGCTGTCGCCATGAAACGCCCACAGCGCGGTGCGCCCCATGTCGCAAGGGCCGGGGTCGGCCGGGTCGGGGGGGTTGACGCCGACGCCGGGCAGCAGGCTGACCGCGGCGTATCGACCCGGGTAGTTGACCGCGTGCAGGGTGACGCTGTAGCCGCCCATCGACATGCCGGTCAGGTAGATTCGCCGGGGATCGACGTTGTAGTTGTCGAGCAAGAAGTCGAGGAACGCGTTCATGCCGGCGGGCGCGTAGGGGTTGCCCAGGACGAACAGCGGGGCCGGGTTCTGCGGCGAGATGACGATGAAGGGCCGCTCCTCGTCGTCCCACTGGTTGGCCGCGCCGCCGCCGTAGAGCTGGCTCCACAGGTGTGACTGCGGACCGTGGCGAAGGTTGCGGCACAGATACTCTCCGGGATGGTTGGGGCCGCTGCAGCCGCCCGGAGGCAGGGTCCCGTTGCCGTTCTCCCCGATGCCCGACAGGAAGATGAACATGGGGAACGGCTCTGCGATCGTGTCGTACGCCTCGGGCAGGTACTCCCAGTAGCCGTAGTTGTTGACGTACCCGTCCTCGGTGGTGACCGTCGCGAGCTCGATTCCAGTGAGCTCGCCGGGGTCGGCAAGCGCGGTGGATGGCCCCGCGAGGACGACCACACCGACTGCAGCTTGGACAAGGTTCTTCACGTTCATTTCAGTGTCAGGCCCCCGCCAGCGGCGCCGACCGCTAGCGGAGCAACGGTAGCACCGTTCCTGGGGGCGAAGGTCCCCATGTCATCGCGGTGATTTTGCCTGCGACGTGAAGTGCGATGTCGCGCGCCGCTCAGTCTCGCGGAGCCCGAAGGGTCACGAGGAGCGCGTCGAGCTGGGCGGCCCCGAACTTGCGCGCCCGCTCGGGCGACCATCCCAGCGGGTGCGGCGTGTCGGCCGTGTCCTTGAACGGCTGCTCGAGCGTGACGGCCAGGCAGCCGAAGCGCTCGCCGACCCAGTTGCTGGCCATGGTGTTGTTGGCCTCGCCGCGGTCGGGTACGGGGTAGCCGAACGCGGTCTGAAAGTCCGGGCTCGCGGCGAGCATGGCGTCGGAGTAGCGCTTCTCGCGGGTGGCCTTGGCGTCGTCCCACGACTTGATGCCGCCGCCACCGCTGATGAAGTTGTACGGCAGCGCCTCGTCGCCGTGCACATCGAGGAAGAAGTCGACGCCGGTCTTCTCCATCATCGCCCGCACGTGGAAGACCTCGGGGCTCCGCTCGGCGCTGGGCTCTTCCCACTGGCGGTTGAGGTTCGTGCCCACCGCGTTGTTGCGCAGGTGACCGCGAAACGAGCCGTCGGGGTTCATGTTGGGCACCACGTAGACGCACGCGCGCCTGCGGACTTCTGCGGCGATGGGATCCTCGTCGTCGAGCAGCCGATCGAGCATGCCTTCGACGAACCACTCGGCCATCGACTCGCCCGGGTGCTGTCGCGCGATGATCCAACACGATCGCTTGTCGGCGCCGTCCTCACCAACCTTCAGCAGGTCGAGGTCCCGGCCGTCGACGGTGGACCCCAGACGCACGAGCTCCACACCGTCCACCATCTGCGCCTCGGCGATCAGGTCCTGGTGGCGCTCCATGGAGTACGGGGCGAAGTAGGCGTACCAGACCGCGTCGTGCTCGGGCGTGTGCTCGATGATCAGCTCGCCGGCCTCGTAGCGGGTGGGGACCCGGAACCAGTGGTCGCGGTCGTAGGACGCGACGGCGCGGTAGTCCTTCCAGCCATCGGGGTAGCTCGCCCGGCGCGCGTTGGAGATCCGCATCGTGAGCGCGGTGTTCTTGCTCCCGCTGAGCCGGAAGTGGAACCACTGAAAGTGGTCCTCCCCGACGTCGGGCCGAATCTCGAGCTCGATGTCGCTGGGGTTGTCCGCGTTGACGACGACGATGTTGCCCGAGTCGAAGGCGCTGCTGATCTGCATCGGGGCCACGCTAGAGAGGCGCTCGCGCGCTGTCAAACGCGATCCTGGCCACCGCAGCGGCCGGCCCAGGGATCGATCCATCCGGCGCCACACGTCTGGAGGACGAGGGCGGAAGGCTGCCCTTGGACGACCCCGCGGCTGGGATCCAGCTTTGAGCCTCCGGGGTGAGTTCGGGCATCCGCCAACGAAAAAGAGCAGGCGGGACGAACCCACCTGCTCTTTCGCTCGATTCGGGCGATGAAGCTCAGCCGCACAGGCTCGATGCACATCCGGCTTGCCGGGCCGCGGACAGGTCGACACCGGTCCTCGTCGCTGATGGCCCTGCTGTCCAGAGGTCGCACGGCGCGGGTCCGGCACCGCCGCAGTCACCGTCGACTGAGTCACAGGACAGTCGCAGCCGTCCCGGTGGATGAAGGCCACGTTGCAGGTCCAGTCGAGCGCATCGGAGTCGCGCGCCGAGCGTCTGCGTCGATGCCAGGCATCATCCTCGTCGAAGCGCTCGATGCCTTCACCGTTGCCGCGTCGACGAGCCGTCGTGGCGTCGGTCATCGGAATCCACGATACGCGCAGCCGCCGCGCCGTGGTGTCGGCGTCAGTAAATGCAGTCACCTTGGTCACTTGCAATCCCAGAGCCCGAGGGGAAAAACGACGCGGTTGCGTCAATGATGTCGATGTAACCGCCGCCTTCGACCGGCGTCGAGGTCGAAGGTTTCCTGATCGACGGTGACTTCGACGAGACGGACGGAGGTGAACGTAACTTCGCCGGTAAGCGTGTCGACGGACGCCTCGACCCCGAGGGTGCCCGTGGACTGGAAGAACTGGCGGGCGCCGCCTCAGGGTCGAAGTCTTCGAGGAGGTGGACGCAGTTCGAGCATGTGGGTAGTTGTCGTCGGTGCGGCGGAGAGGTCGACATCCGCACCGCCGGGAACTCCGCCGCCGAGGTCGTAGAACTCAATCCGGAACAGTTCCTCGAGCTTTTCGTCTCCCGACAGCGTACGACGGTGGTGTACGTCCAACGCCCGTCGCCAGAGACGGAGAGTCGAAGGCGTCGCCAGGGTCACCACTCGCGCTCGGTGGTGTACACCCGTGCTGCTGCTCGAGCCGGTGTCGCCGGAGTCGCTGCTGGAGCCGGTGTCGTCGCCGTCCGAGCTGGAGCTGTCGGCGTTGGTCTCGGTGCCGCTGACGGTGACGTCGGTTGTGCTGCTGTCGCCGGTCGTGGTCGCGGTCGCGGTCGGGTTGGTCGCGGTGACGGTGACGGTGACGTTCGTTTCCGACTCGCTGTTGCTGTTGGAGTTGCCCTCGGTTTCGCCCGTGGTGGACGACGAGGAGTCGCCCGAGGGGGTGTCGTCACAGCCGGTGAGCGCGAGGGGAAGGAGGGCTGCGATTGCGACGCTGCCAAGCAAGTTGCGAAGTTGAAGAGTGTGCATGACCAAGTCCTTGTTCTGGGCGCCCCATGTGGGCAGGCAGAAGTGGAACAACTACACCGCGGAACGGGAGAGCGCAAACGCGGATCTGGCGGCGACGAGGAGGGTTTTCCCCCGATTCTGCCGATCGAGGGGGTTCCAGACGGTTCCACGGTGTCGATCCGGCCGCGACGAACTGCTAGCTTGCCGCGGCGTGAGTGGATGCGTCATCGCTGCTCTGTATGCGTTTGCGCCGATGCCCGCGTTCGCGCAGCTGCGCACGCGGCTCCAGGACCTGTGTGAGCAAGAGGGGATCGTCGGGACACTGCTGATCGCCTCCGAGGGGATCAACGGCACGATCGCGGGCCCACAGGGGGGCGTCGAGCGGGTGCTGGGATTTTTGCGCGAACAGCCCGGGCTCGGGGCGCTGGAGGCGAAGTTCTCTGCCGCCGCCGCCGCGCCGTTTGGCCGCATGCGGGTCCGCTTGAAGAAGGAGATCGTCACGATGGGGGTGCCGGACATCGACCCGCTGCAGCGCGTAGGGACCTACGTCGAGCCCGAGGACTGGAACGCGCTGGTCGATGACCCGGAGGTCTTGCTCGTCGATGCGCGCAACGCCTACGAGGTGCGCATCGGCAGCTTCGAGGGGGCCGTCGACCCCGGAACCGAGAGCTTTCGGGACTTTCCGCGCTGGGTCGCCGACAACGTCGACCCCACGCGGCACAAGAAGGTGGCGATGTTCTGCACCGGCGGCATTCGCTGCGAGAAGGCGAGCGCCTTGATGCTGCGCGAGGGCTTCGAGCAGGTCTACCACCTCAAGGGCGGCATCTTGCGCTACCTCGAACGGATCGACCCGCAGCGGTCTCGGTGGAACGGGGAGTGCTTCGTGTTCGACCGCCGCGTCGCGCTCGATCACGCCCTGGCGCCCGGGCGCCACGTGCTGTGTTACGGCTGCCTCGAGCCTCTCGCGCCCGAAGAGCTCGAACACGAGGGCTACGAGGCGGGTGTGTGCTGTCATCGCTGTGCGCCGAAGACCGATGCGCAGACCCGAGAGCGTCGGCGCGAGCGCATCCGGCAGATCGCGGCGGCCCGGGCCCGCGGCGAGGAGCACCTGCACGTCGGGCCCTCACCCGAGGAACTCTGACGCCCACGCGGGGCGCTCGGCCACGAAGCACACGGTCTCGTCGCTCAGCGGATGCCGCAGCGTGAGCGCGTCGGCGTGCAGGCGCAGCGGCCCGCCGCTTTGAAACTCCGCCGCCGCGTCCGGCCCGTAGACGCGGTCACCGACGATTGGGTGGCCGACGTGAGCCAGATGCACGCGGATCTGGTTGGTGCGACCCGAGCGTGGCCACGCCGCGAGCAGACTCGCCTCGTCGGTGTGACGCAGGGTCCAAAGCTGGGTGAGCGCGGAAGCACCGGCGCCCGCCGTGCGCTTGCCCATCCGATCGGGGCCCTGACTCACCGGGGCATCGACCTCGAAGCGCCGCGGCTGCACGCGGCCGTGCACGAGGGTCAGGTAGCGCTTGCGTACCGTCCGGGCCTCGAACTGAGCGCCCAGGCTGCGCGCGGCCAAGACCGACTTCGCCAGCACCAACACGCCGGTGGTGTCCGCGTCGAGTCGATGGACGGGGTGGACCCGGAGCCCCCCGCAGGCTGCCGCGAGCAGACCGAGCACCGTGTTCTTGTTGAAGCGTCCGCTGGGGTGCACGGGCAGCGGCGCGGGCTTGGACAGCACCAGTAGCGCCTCGTCTTCATGCAGCACCCGCAGCGCCGCGTTGACCGCTGGCTCCACCTCGCCATGCAGCACGTGCACCAACACGTTGCCGGCCCTCACGGGCTGGAGCATGCTCGTCACGGCGCGCCCGTCGACCTCGAGCCGCCTCTCCCGCAGGGCGCGAATCCAGACGTCGGCATCGATGTGGCGATGACGCAGGGCGAGGAACTCGCGCAGTGGCAGTCCGTCGTAGGGCCCACCGACGCTCAATCGCCGCCGGTTGGTGTAGGGCACCGAGCCCGGCAGGACGCGCAGTCCCGCCAGGGCGTCATTGCGGCGGTGGGGGTCCACGCCCGCGTCGACCTACTCCGACTGGGGTAGCTCGATGTCGAAGGTCTGGACCGCGTTGGGGCTGGTCAGCGCGCGGAGGAAGGCGACCAGGTCGGCCTCCTCGTCGGCCGAGAGGTCCAGCGCGCGACTCTCGGGGTCGACGTTCTCGGTGCCGGCGTCGGGGCCCGCGACGTACAGGGCGACCACCTCTTCGAGGGTTTCGACCGCGCCGTTGTGGAAGTAGGGGCCGGTGACGTCGATGTTGCGCAGGGTTGGGGTCTTGAAGGCGAACAGGAAGCCTTCGCGGCCGCGGCGGCTGAGGAACGCGCCGACGTCGTCGTCGTCGAGGATGCCCACCACGTGCAGGGCCTCGTCGGAGTAGTTGGAGCCGCTGTGGCAGGCCACGCAGCGGGCCTTGCCGTGGAAGAGGTTGCGACCGCGACGCTCGGCGTCGGTGAGCGCATCGGTCTCACCGGCCTCGAAGCGATCGACGGGGCTGTCGCCGGCGAGCTGCGAGCGCTCGAAGGCCGAGATCGCGAAGCTCATCATCGACAGCGAGGGCTCGCGTCCGAACACCGCGTTGAAGCGGTCGACGTACTCGGGCGTGTCGAGCAGGAGCGCGAGGGTCTCCTCGCGGGTGAAGTTCATCTCGGGGGCCGAGAAGATGGGCAGCAGCGCCTGCTGCTCGAGGGTTGCCGTGCGCGCGTCCCAGAACTGCGACATCGACAGCGCCCGGTTGAAGATGGTGGGCGTGGCGCGGTTGAGGTCACCGCCATCGATGTGCGGGCCGACGGGGCGGCCATCGGTGAACGCCCGCGCGGGGTCGTGGCAGGTGGCGCAGGAGACCTCGCCGTTGCGGGAGAAGCGGGGGTCGAAGAACAGCAGCGTGCCCAGCTCGACGATCTCTTCGCCGACGTTGGAGACGTTGGGCATGATGTACTGCTCGAGGTCGATGCCCAGCGGAGCGTCGACATCTTCGCGCAGGCGATCGAGCGAGGCGATCGGGCGGCGGAACAGCTCCTCTTGCTGCGCCTCGGCGAAGACCTCTTCGTCGAAGCGGTAGGTGCGAGAGACCGAGACTTCGTCCAGGCCCAGGACGGGGCCTTGGCCACTGGAGGTCGCACGCCCGAGCGTGATCGCGCCGCCCTCGCCAGCGGGGAAGCTGCGGCGCACGAACTGATCCTGGGAGACGCGCTCTCCGTTGATGAAGATGCGCATACGGCCCGAGTTGCCGTCGAAGGAGACCGAGAGGTGGGTCCAGGTGTCCTGCGGCAGCGGGACGTTGCTGGTGCTGGCGGCTTCACCTTCGGTGGTGAGGGCGCGAACGGCCACGCCATCGGCGGCGAGGCTGACGTTGACCACGCCGTCCCAGTCGAGCAGGGGTCCGGTGAGGTCACCGGCCATCGGCCGGACGAACATCGAGACGTTCCAGCCGCGCTGGGGTGCAGAGGTGCCCTCGCTCGCGGGGATGTGCATGCCCGCCCCGCTGACCATGAATGCCGCTTGGCCGTGGGCGCCGGGCACCGCGGGGTTGCCGAAGGTGGTGCCCGCATCGAGGGCGGCGTTGTTGAAGCGACCCGACAGGTCGGCGGCGTGCTGGCCGTCGAGCGTGCCGTTGGCCAGGGCGGCTTCGGTCATCGGCAGATAGGTCGCGTATTCCTTGTCGGTGAACGCGACGAAGTCGATCTCGTCGTACGTGCTGTCGAGGCCGCCTTCGCGCTCGGTGAACCCGATGAGCGAGACGGTGGGCAGGCGATGCTCCCGGACGGGGAGGCGGTAGGCGCCGGGGTAGGGGGCATACACGCTGCCGCTGCGGCCGAGGCTGATGCGGAAGGACGGCGCGTCGTCGGAGCCGGCGTTGATCCGGCCGTCGAGCTGCCGCAGGGCAAAGCCGGTGCGTTGGCTGAGCACGCGGGTGCCGCCTTCAGCCTCGAAGAACAACGAGGTGCCGTCTTGGCCAAGGGCGGGGCGCTGCCCGACCACCGGTGCGCCGGCGGCGATGATGGTGCCATCGGCGGCACGAAGGGCCTCGCCGGCCAGCGGATAGTGGGTGGCGAGCGGCAGCCCGCGGAAGCTCTCGGCGGCGCGCGCATGCAGCTGGCTCAACGGGGCCACCGGGCCGAAGCCGTCGTCGGTGGCGAGTGCAAACCACAGCGTTTCGTCGCGCTCGAACACCATCAAGCCGCCGTCGGCGCTGAGCGTAGGATGCGCACCCTCGATGTCCAGGTCGGTGGGGTCCTGATCCCAGGTTGCCGAGACGACGTCGGCGTCCGAGGTGACGATGGTGCCGCTGCGCCGGACGAGCTGCCCTGCGTCGTTGCCCTCGACCAGGGACACGAGATAGGTGAGATGCCCGCCGGCGAGGTCGGGGGAGCCGTCTGCGTTGCTGCGGAACGGGTTTTCTCCCGTGGACGTCGCCATGGCGAGGGCCGGGTTGCCGACCGACGTGGGGCAGGGCTGACCGGCGGAGAACACGCCGGAGCCGAAGGACAGGACCCCGCCGTCTTGAAGCCCGATCGCCTCGGGATGGACGGCAACGACCCGGCACGCGCCCTCGACGTCGGCCAGCAAGACGCGACCGTCCCAGGTGGCGGCATGCGGGGCGAGCGGAAGCGCGCCGGTGACGCTGCTGAAGCCGTCGCATTTGCCGATGCACGCCGGACCCTGGTCGAGATCTCCTTGGGCTCCGCTGTCATCTGAACAGCCGGAGAGCGCGGCGAGACCGAGCAACGCTGCGAAGACCTGGTTTTTGCTCCTGGAAGTGGTCTTGGCTGGTCGTCGCACGTGCATCATCGTTCCCTCAGACGAACGCGGTGTAGCAGGGTTGCAGGTGGATGCCCCACCTTGTGCGAGGCCAACTCGTGAGTCAGCGCAATGAACGCCGTCGCGCGGGGATCCCGCACTAGTCGTTCTCGTCGTGCACGACCTGTGGCATGGCCACCACTCCCGTCAGCTCGGCACCCGCGATGGCGCGTTCGACCCCGTCCGGCGGCCCCTGGATCAGGGTGACCGAACGCTCCGCCTGCAAGACCCGGTCGATGGTCGTCTCGACTGCCTGCGGCTCGAGCACGGCCACTGCACTGGCGAGCTCGCGGAAGTAGGTGTAGCTGCGCCCGCTGCGGACGGCGCGCGCGAGCGTATTGGCAAACTCCTCGGGGTCCCCCTGCGCGTTGATCATCCGCTGCAGGACGCTGCGGCGCGCGAACGCAAATCGACGCTCGAAGTCCTCCCGGGTGCGCAGCTCTTCGATGGCGGCCATGATGGCCACCAACCCCTCATCGGCGCGCGCGCTGTCGATCGCGCCCCCGATGCTGATCCGCGGTCGGTCGGCATCCAGTCGGGCGTAGGTACCGTAGCTCGCCCCCAGCTCCATACGGACGCGGCCGACGCCAAAGTTGAGCATCTCGGCCATGACCATGAGCGCGGCGTGGTCGTCTCCGTAGACCTCGGCGAGCCCAAAGTCGATTCGGATGTCCGTCTGCACCCGCTCCTGGTCCACCTCGCTGAGCACCCGGACGTTGCCAGGGGTGGGGACCGGTACGGCCGGAGCTTTGGGCTCGGTATAGGGCTGCAGCCAGGCGTTGTTGCGCTCGCGCAGCTCGGGTTGGCCGAAGAAGCGATCGACGTACTGGATGGCGAGCTCCATGTCGAACCCGCCGGTGATGATGAGCGCGCTGTTGCCAGCCCGGTAGTGCGCGGCGCGGAACGCTTCGAGGTCCCGCACGCCGATGTCGCGAAGCGCTTTGGGGTCGGCGATCTGCGGACGGATGTGCGGATGTCCCTTACCGTAGAGCTCCTCGTAGAAGCGGTTGTTGAGCGTCGCAACCTGCTGCCACCGCTGCTTCTTGAGCTGCTTCTTGTTGAACGCCTTCCAGCCCTCGAGCGCTCGGGTTTGGTACGACCCGTTGACCGTCTGTTCGGCCAGCCCCGCGATGATGAAGTCCAGGTAGATCGACAGGCCGCGTGAGGCGTACGTGGTGGCGCCCGCGTTGTCGAAGCCGAAGAAGATGCCGCCGGCCTTGTCGAAGAAGTCCATCAGGTTGCGGCTGCTCGTCGACTCGGCGTCCGCGCCGTAGGTGCGGCGGGCGAGCATGGCCACGTCGGGCTGATGCGGCGCATCGATCGTGCCTGCTGCGACGACCAGCTGGACGTCCATCACGGGCAGTCCGCTGCTCTGGACGAGAACCACCTTCATGCCGTTGTCGAGCTCGTACTCCAGCGACTGTCCCTGCGGCGGCGCGATGTCAGCGAGGGGGATCGGCTTGCGCGCCTCGGCCGGATCGATGTCCTCGGGCACCCCCAGGCTCTCTTCGGCTTCGGGGCTGTAGTCGAAGGTGGCGCGTTCGACCTGCGGGTCGTTGCCGTCGGGCACGACCTTGACCACCATCGCGCGCTGCCGGGCGAAGATCTTGCGGCCGACCGCTTGCGCCCGCTCCGAGGTGAGCGCATCGAGTTCGGCGATGTCGGCACCGTAGAAACCGGGGCGGTCGCCAGGCTCCTCGAGGTAGTCGGCGAAGGCGTCGCCGCTGTCGCGGGTGGTTGCGACCGCATCGAGCACCTGCAGCCGCGCCCGCTGCCGCGCGGAGTCGTAGGCGCCCCTGTACTGCTCGTCGTCGAGCTTGGGCGCGAAGCCGCGGGTGATCGCATCGAGCACCTCGTCGATGCCTCGGTCGAGCTGCTCGGGTTCCTTGGTCTCGACCATCACGCCCAGAAGCTGGCCTTCCTTGCCACCCACGGGGATGAAGTTCCACGACTCGACCACGCCCAACGGACCGCGGTCGATGAAGAACGACAGGGCGATGGCCATCGTCTCGACACAGGCCTGGGCGGGCAGGTAGTTGGGCGTGAAGCGCTTGGGCATCTGAAAGAGCACCAAGGCGGTCGGCTTCTTGACCGGGGCTTCGATCTGCACCGTCTTGCCCGCGATGGCCGGCGGTGGAACGGGACGACGCTGCCCCGTGGGCCGCTTGGGAAGGGGCTCGAGATACTTCTTGGCCAGCCGCAGCGCCTCGGCGGGGTCGATGTCGCCGGTGATGATCACGTCGGCTTGGCCCGCGGTGTAGTAGCGCTCGATGAAGGTGCAGGTGTCGGCCGGGGTGATGGACGCCAGCTGCAGATCGTCGCTCGCGCCGCTGCTGTGATACGGGTGACCTGCGGGGAAGGCGAGTTCGAACACCCTCTTGTAGATGACGCCGAACGGACCGCCGAATCGCCAGCGGTGTTCGTTCCGCACGACGTCGCGCTCGCGCTCGAACGCGGCCTCGGGGACCTCCTCGCAGTCGTACTGGAGCCGCCGCGCGGTGTACTTGAAGTAGTTCTCCACTTCCGTCGAGAGCCCCAGGTGCTGGTAGTGAGTCTCGTCGCTCGAGGTGTACGCGTTGAAGAACAGCGTGTGCCGCGGAAGCGCCTGCATCAGCCGGGTGGTGTTTGGGCCGTCGGCGCCGATCTGGAACATGAGGTGCTCGACGAAGTGGGCGATGCCGGCCTTGCCCTGCGGATCGTCGCGGCTGCCGACGTGCTGACGGACGTCGAACTCGACCAGGCGGGTGTAGGGGTCGGGCATGACGAACAGGCGCAGACCGTTGTCGAACTCGATGAGGCCCGCCTGCGAGTCGAGCTCGAGCTCGCGGGAGGGGGTGGGTAGCTCGGGGCGGTCGGTGGGTCGACCGAGCTCCCCGCGGCAAGCGGTGCTCAGGAGCGAGGCGGCGAGGAGGGCGAGGAGTGAAGAGCGCAGCATCGGCATGGCAGGACTCGAAGGCGGTCTGAAATAGTTCCACACTGGGCACGTAGTGTTTCAGCCGCGGGATCTCCGGCATTCGCCCAGGTTCCCGGTGGGTTGGCGCAGTCCCAGGGCACCAGAACCCACAAACCCGCCGCCAGGGGCCCTTTCCGCGTTGTTTGACCGGCCCGATCGCGTTGCCTAATCTCGGGCGGATCCGCGGGCGCGCATGCTCTTCCCCACGTTCGACTTCCTGTTGTTCGCCCTGCCCGTGCTCGCGGGCTTCTGGGCGCTGTCGAACCGGCCCGCCGCCCGCGTCGGATTCCTGCTCATCGCGAGCTACTTTTTCTATGCGGCGGGTCCCAAGACCACGCCCGTGCCGGCGCCTGCGTACTTCGCGGGGCTGCTCGTCTTCTCGACCGTGCTCGACTACGCGTGCGGCCGCGCGATCTACCAGCACGACGCGGGCTTCAAGTCCAAGGACCCAGCGACCAAGGCCGCGGCCAGTCGCAAGCGCAACGTGTGGCTGTACATCAGCCTCGTGGGCAACCTGGGGCTGCTGGGCTACTTCAAGTACGCCAACTTCTTCTTGTCGGGCTTCGCCGACGTGTTCGGCCTATTCGGCGTGGACATCGAGGTCATTCACCTCGACGTGATCCTGCCGCTGGGGATCAGCTTCTATACCTTTCAGAGCCTCAGCTATACGATCGACGTCTGGCGGGGCCGTCTGGTCCCCGAGACGTCTCTGGCCCGGTTCGCGCTGTTCGTCGCCTTCTTTCCGCAGCTGGTCGCCGGACCCATCGTGCGGGCCAAGGAGTTCCTGCCCCAGCTGCAGCGCGGCCCCCGGTTCACGCGCGCGGGGCTGGAGGTCGGCGCGTTCCGCATCCTCAAGGGCGTGGCCAAGAAGGTGGTGTTGGGTGACTTCGTCGCGGTCGCGCTCACCGACCGCATCTTCGACGCCCCCGACAGCTTCACCTCGCCCGAGCTGATGATCGCGCTGTACGCCTACACGCTGCAGATCTACGCGGACTTCTCGGGCTACTCCGACATCGCCATCGGGCTGGGGCGGATGTTGGGCTTCACCCTTCCGGAGAACTTCAACCGGCCCTACCAGTCCAAGGACATCGCGGAGTACTGGCGGCGCTGGCACATGACGCTCTCGGCATGGCTGCGCGACTATCTGTTCTTCCAGATCCTCTCGCGTCTGGGCTCCAAGGGGGGCTACTACGCGCTGTGGATCACGATGTTCCTGGTGGGCATGTGGCACGGGGCGAGCTGGAACTTCGTCATCTACGCCAACATTCACGCGGGGGCGGTGGTGTTCAACCGCTGGAATCGCATGCGAGAGCGCAAGCTCTCGGCGCTCTCGATCGTGATGTGGCCGCTGTGCACGGTGCTGCTCGGCGTGGTGGTGGCGGCGTTTGGCCGCTACGTGCTGAAGCTGGAGTGGGAGCAGTCGGCGATCTTGGGCGCGGGCACGGCGGTGATCCTGCTGCTGGTGGCGTGGCTACCGATGCCCAAGGGCAAGCTGCTCGTCGCCGTGCACGTGATGCTCACGTTCCATCTCGTGGTGCTCTCGCGCATCTTCTTCCGCGCGCCCGACTTCGAGACCGCTCGCAGGTACATCGACGCGCTGCTCACGTTCGACGCGTGGGGCGTGCGACCGGGTCTGGCGAGTCCGGGCGTCTGGGCCTGCCTCGCGCTGGGCCTGGCCTACCACTTCACTCCCGTCGCCTGGGTCGACGTCCATCTGCGCGGGCTGTTCCGCAAGGTTCCCGGCGTGCTGGTGGGCCTTGCCGCCGCGGGGCTGTTCTATGCGCTGATGCGCTTGATGGAAGGCTCGCCCCGTGCCTTCATCTACTTCCAGTTCTAGCCCGCGCTCTCACCGTCCGCCTCATGGTCAACCCACGCGTACACGTCAAGGCTCAGGTCCACGGCGAAGCCGAGCCGCTGCGGCTGTCGATGCTTCGGCAGGTCGCGCCCGCCATGGCGACCCTGGCCGCGTGCGTGATCGCGACCTACGTGGTGCCATCGCTGGAGTTCGCACGGCCCTGGAAACCCGGCGAGCCGACCCCGTTTTGGAACCTGATCGGTCGGCCCTTCGACGCGGACGACCTCGCGGCGGAAGAGCAGCGCGTCGAAGAGGTCGACGCGCTGGCCCAAGAGGTGCTCGCGAGCAAGGACCCCGAGCCCGTCGTTGCCCCGCCCAAGGCGGTGGTCAAGGTCGACGAGGTGCAGACGCTGCCCGCCTACGAGGCGCGTGAGGGCGACGACAAGCGGGTGGTGCAGAGCCTGGAGCTGTTCGGCGGCACCGAGCTCGATGGCTTCTTCGAGGACCTCGCCCGGGCCGACGCCGGCATCGAGGGCTCGGTCGTGCGGGTGATCCACTGGGGCGACTCCGCCATCGGCATCGACGGCATCCCCGGTGCGATTCGACGCCGCATGCAGAACCGCTTCGGCGACGCCGGCCACGGGTTCCACCTGATCGCCCCGCCCAACACCTCCTACCGCCATCGGGAGGTCGACTTCTCCCACAACGATGCCTGGAAGAAGTGCTTCATCATCCACAAGTGCCGCAGCGACGGGCACTACGGCCTGGGCGGCACCACGTTCAACTCCTGGGGCGGCGCCCAGAGCAGCTTCGCGCCCCACCCCGAGCGCAGCTCCGGCAAGGTCTCGCACTTCGAGCTCTACTACGCTGGCCAGCCCGAGGGCGGGCAGATCCGGGTGCAGGTCGACGGAGGCGAGAAGGTCATCATCGACACCACCGCCGACGCACTCGAGGACCGCTTCTGGGGCGTGGACGTCCCCGACGGTCCCCACGAGCTGACGGTGCGCGCCGTGGGCGATGGGCAGGTGCGTCTGTACGGCGTCTCCATGGAGCGGCCCGGCCCGGGCATCGTCTGGGACTCGGCGGCGCTCGTCGGTGCGTTCACCAACCGCATGACCGAGTTCGACACGGAACATCTGGGCAACCAGCTCGAGCACCGCGGGACCGACCTGGTGGTCTTCACCTTCGGCGGCAACGACATGATCCGCAAGATCAAGATGTCGAGCTATGCCGACGAGTACCGGGCCGTGATCGCGAAGGTCAAGGACGCCAAGCCCGAGGTCGCGTGTCTGGTGATGGCGCCGCTCGATCACGGCGAGCGGCAGGGCGGGCAGATCCTCTCTCGCGACGTCGTCTCCCGGATGGTCGCAGCGCAGCGCGAGGCCGCGCGGGACAGCGGTTGCGCGTTCTTCGACACCTTCGAGGCCATGGGTGGCGAGGGCTCCGCGGGGCGCTGGTACAAGGGCAAGCCCCGGCTGATGAGCGGCGATCTGGGGCACGCGACCGCCAGCGGCCATCAGGTGATCGGCGAGCTGTTCTACCGGGCGGTGCTGCAGGCGTACATCGCCTATCGCAAGCGGGCGGACGTCGAGGGGATTCCAGCCGAGGCGACCGAGGTCGCCGAAGCCACCGCGGCTCCCGACGCGCCAGCGCCGTAGGCCGGGACGGCGAGCGTCAGCAGTGCATGCCTTCGTTGCACACACCGTCGACGATCGCCTCGCAGATGTCGTAGCGTTCGACCCACTCGGCGAACCGGTCGATGTGCCGGGGCCGTGGGGCGGCGCCTCAGTCCTGCTCGAAGACGCTCGACAAACTGAGGTCGATGCGGCTGGTGACCTGACGGATCATGCTGTCCGCGCGCTCACGGTCGAGTCCGAGCGCGTCCATCAACCCCTGGCGGGTGCGATCGAGGACGGCGTCCTTCGCCTGCAGCAGCCACCGATCGACGGTCGCTCGGTGGACCTGATGGAGTTCGGCGAGCTCGGAGGCGGTCAGTCCATCGAGCAGCCGGAACCGCAGCGTGTTGGCCAAGCGCGCCGGAAGCTCGGCAACGGCGTCTTTGAATGCCGCGGCGACCACGCTGCGAACCTGGAGCTGACCCAGCACGCGGTCGAGGTCCGGATCGTGCGCGACGAGCTGCGAGAGCAGCCGCTCGTCGCTGCTGCCGGTCTTGCGTCGGGACCGCAGATGGTCCACGGCCTCGCGGGTGGCGCAGACGCGCAACCACGATCCCAGGGCACCTCGTCCGTTGTACGCGCCGATGCGCGCGGGAGCGGCGTTGAGCCCCACGAAGAGGCGCTCTCGAAGGCGCTGCAGCACGTCGTCCACGTCGGCATGCAGCACGCCGCTGCGGCGGATCAGGACCTCGAGGCGCGAGAACTCGAGCCGCTCGACCTCCGCGAGCGCACGCGCAGCCCCGACCGCGCACGCCATCGCGAGGAAGAGATCCTCGGGGTGCGTCACGTCCCCGAGCCGCTGGGGAGCCGCGCCCCGCAGCGCCTCGTCGGAGACCTCCACGTCGGGCCAGCGGGCGCGACCTGCATCGATCACGGCGTCGAGTTGTGGGTTCGTGGAGGAGGTCATCGTGCTTCGCCCGCCGCCTCGCCCGAACCCTGGATGGCCGCCTCGACCCGCGCCTCGAGCTCGGTCAACGTCTGGCCGAGATCGTCCGCGTTCGAGAAGCTGTCGATCTCTGGCTCGAGCGCTCGAGCGGCGCGGAGCTCCGACGCCGCCTCGGTGACTCGTCCAGCTTCGAGGTAGGCCTTGGCGAGATTGGCCCGCGTCTTCAGGAGTCGGCGAGAGGTGGTGCCCACGGCCGAGAAGAGCTCGACCGCACGGCGATACGGCGCGATCGCTTCGGCTGGCCGATTCGAGTTCAGGAGCAGATGGCCGCGTGCAGCCTCGATCGCCCCCCCAATCAACGGAGCCGTCGACTCGTGCAAGAGCCTCGAGGCGCGGTCGATGAGTCGGGTCGCCTCATCGAATTCGCCGCGCTGCATCAGGGTGTAACTCAGTGAGATCTCAGCCATTGCGGTGAAGGGATGCTCTGCGCCCGCGGACGCACGGTACGCGTCGATGGCCGCCCGCTGGTGGGTCTCCGCTGTTGCCAGGTCGCCGAGGATGCGTTCGATCTCGCCCAGCGCGCGCAAGGTCGAGGCGAGACCGTCGAAGTCGTCGCGCGCTTCGTAGATGCGCATGGCGTCGGCTGTCGCATCGCGAGCATCCTCGAGCGACCCGAAGCGCTTGTACGCCTGGCCGAGCATGAGCAGGGCCTGGGCGGTCGCGAGGTGTCCTCGCCCGTGCACGGTCGCACTCCGCTCGACCGCGGCCTGGAGCGTCCCGATGGCCGCTTCTCCATCGTCGAGGCTGAGCGTGGCGAGCCCATACAGAACCATCGCCTCCGCGGTCTTGGGGTGCAGTTCGCCATACGAGGACTCGGTTCGCCGCAGGACGGACGCTTGCAGCCTCTGCGCCCCCACGGCCGCGGTCTGCATCAGGAGCTGAACCTCCAAGGTGTCGCGACGAAGCCGCAGGTCCTCTTGGAGGGTTGGGACCGCCTCGAGACGTTCGATCTGCTTCGTCGCAAGGTCCATCTCCTCCCGAGCCGCACCCGCACGGTCGTTGTCGTGCCACACGCGGGCCATGCTGAGGTGGGCGAGCGACGCGAGACCCGGCGCGTCGATGCGCTCGGCCTCGGCGATCGCGAGCCGTGCCCAGCGATCCGCCTCGGCGAACTGCGTGACCTTGGGCATCCTGGAGGCCGCTTCGACCGCGAGGCTGGGTCGTTCCGCCACCCGAGCGCGGGTCAGCGCGTCGAGCCAGGCGTCTGCGGCGGCGGACTCTTCCCCCTCGGTGTACGCAAGGTCCCCTCGCGTCAGGAGCGCGAGAATGTGGAGCGGGCCCTGGGTCTCCGACGACGATGCGATGACGCGCTCGACGATGGGTTCGGCCTCACGCGTCCGACCTCCGTCGACCAGGGCCCGCGCCTGCGCGAGGTCTCGAGCCGTCTCCTCGCGCATCGCGAGGGTGGTCGTGTCGGCGTGTCCAACGTCCGCGACGTTTCGGCAGTCGACGCTCGGACGGAGGGTTCGCGCGAGGTCGAGGGCTCGTGGTCGCGGTGAAGGTCCTCGCTGAAGGAGGTCCGTGACGACCCAGAACGCCTCGACGTGTTCGTCCAGACACCCACGAGGGCCTCGTCGAGCCTCGCGCCAGCTCACCGCTTCACAGACGGCTGCGGCGTCGTCCACCCACGCTGCAGCGTACTCGTCGAGCGTCTCGATGGCGCGCTCCGAGGATGCATCGGCGGTCGTGGCCGCGCGTACCGACGCGCGCGCTTGGTCGTTCCAGATCGCGCCCATGGCCCCTGCTTCACGACCGCACACGAAGGCGTCCCGGTACGCTCCGACCCCGCCCGCGACACAACAAGACAGCACGACGCCGCCGACGACTCGCCCCTTGGCGCCACGCGCCGGCCTGAGCTCGGTCAGCAGCGCGTCCATGTTCGGCCAGCGACGACCGGGCTCTTCGCTGAGGCCGCGAAGGATCGCGGTGGCGACGCGACGGGGTGCGCCATGTTGCCGCAGCGACTCGAGCGCGGGACGCCGGACCATGGCGCGGCGCAGCGCCGCGAGCGAGGCGCCCTTGAAGGGGCGGCGCCCCGTCAGCGCCTCGAACAGCACGACGCAGAACGAGAACTGGTCGCTACGCGCGGTGGCGACCCTTCGGTCGAGCTGCTCGGGAGCCATGTAGGCGGGGGTACCGACCAGAGCTCCCGTCGCCGTCACGACCGAGTCGACCGAGGGCAGCGTCGACTCCTCCTGCTGCTCGTCCCGCGTCGAGAGTCCGAAGTCGATGACGGTCGCCCGCGGACCGTCCGGGAGCTCGCGAACGACGACGTTGCTGGGCTTGAAGTCGCGGTGGACCAAGCCGGCCTGGTGCGCCGCGCTCAGCCCCCGTCCAGCCTGCGCCACGACCTCGATGCGCCGCGCGAGGTCCGCCCCATCGGCCTCGAGCCACGCGTCCAGCGGCGCCCCCGGCAGCAGCTCCATCGCCAGGTAGACGTCGTCACCGATTCGAGACACCTCATAGACGGTGACGACGTGAAGGTCGTCGATGCTCGCCAAGGCTCGTGCTTCCGCTTCGAGCCGGGCCCGCCACGAGTTCCCGACGCGCTCCGGATGCAGCACCTTGAGCGCCACCCGGCGCTGCAGGTTTGGGTCGAAGGCGTCGTAGACGACCCCCATGCCGCCCCGGCCCAGCAGCCGTAGATCTCGGAATCGACCCAACGTCAGGGGCACCTCGAGCGCGCCGGCGGTCTCGGGTCGCGGGCTGGAATCCGAGCCCGTGTCTCGAGCCAGCAACGCCATGATCTCGCGGCAGTGTGAACACTCTTGCAGGTGTCCATCGTGCGTCGCGCGGACCTGCTGGGGCATCCGCCCCGTCAGGTAGTCGAGCATGACCTGTTCCCCGAGGCACGTCATTCGAAGGTTCGTAGAATGGTCTCAGGGGACGGCCTACGCAAGGTGACCGGTCCCCGCTGGCGAGCCCATGTGTCTGAAGGCGAGGGCACGGAGGCCAAGGTGCCCCTGTCTTCCATGGTCAAACGAAGATGGCACGAGATGCCATGCTCTTGGTCCCGCGCTTCAGCCCGCAAGGCCGTCGAGCCACTGCTCGAAGTCGCGGATCTCGCGGTTGAGCAGCGTGCCGTCCTCGACTTGCCCCATCTCGCGGGGCGGTGCGGTCGACGAGAAGGATTCGATGCGGTCGACCGGGAAGTGGTTGCCCACGTAGGACCGAATGCGCTCCGGCGAGCGGTCGCGCCGCAGGGCGCGCAGGAGGCTGCGGCCCACGTCGCCGCTCGCCCGAGCACCAGCACGCGGGGTGGGGGTGGACCTGCTGGGGTCGTCTGGGTGTCGAGCGGATCTCGACGATCACGGGTCGAGGCTTCGACCCCGCCTGCTGCCCGATCAGCTCATTGGATCCAGCATCCGTCCGCGGGGTCTCCGTTGGACGCGAGGTACTCCCCGTTGCAGTAGGCGCCGTCGTTGGGCCATTCGCGTCCCGTGTGGTCGACGAAGCTCGCGTTGGTCGGGTCGTGGTCGAAGGGGCACAGGTCGCACGCGTTCCCGATGCCGTCGAGGTCGGAGTCGCGCTGCGGGAGCAGGCAGGCGAACGACCACAGGCGGTCGAGGTCACCATCGACGTCCTCCAGCCGCACGGGGGAGGCTTCCTCCTGACAGGCCTGCTCGAGGGCGACTTCGCATGCCGCCGAGAGCTCGACCGCCCCCGGCGTCGTCTGCACCCAGGGCGCCGGCGGTGCACAGTCGGTGTCGCCATCCTCGCAGTCCAGTCGGATCGGCAGGCCATCGGGCGTGCGCCAGGCCCCATCGCCTGGATAGGTTCGAACGCAGCAGTAGCCGTCGGCATGCACGTCGAAGAAGCCGATCGGGCGAGGATTCGAACGATCGGCGCAGCCGGCGTCCGGTTCGCACGCCGCACCGACGAAGTCTCCGTCGAGATCGTCGTCCGATCCCTCGATGCGCTGCTCGGGGTTGGCGACCCCAGGGCAGGTGTCACAGGCGTTGCCGATGCCGTCGCCGTCGTCGTCCGCATGCTCGCAGGGCGCGTCGGAGTCGGCACAAGCGGTCAGGTCCACCGGAATCCGGGGGCAGCCGTCGACGGCGTTGGGCAGCCCGTCGCCATCGAGGTCGTCCTCGTCGGAGAACCCCATGCCCGCGACGTCCTGGCAGGCGTCGCCGATGCCGTCACCATCGGCGTCGGCCTGGCATGCGATCGGGTCCTCCCATGGGATCTCCGAGTCGAAACGGGCAGGGTTGTCGGGGCCGAACCCGCCGCAGTTGGGCACGGTGGGGCAGTTGTCGCAGGCATCGCCGATGCCGTCGGCGTCGATGTCCCCTTGGAACGGGTTGTTGCGGATGCGCATGGAGAAGGGGACACCTGCAGCCTCCAGCACGGCGTTGTAGATGCTCAGGCGCCCTCGACAGTTGTCGCACGAGTCGCCGACACCATCGCGATCCGTATCCGACGTGTTGTTCGGATCCCCGCCCACCAGCGGGCACAGATCGACGACGTCGCCGATGCCATCGCCATCGATGTCGCTCTGGCCAGGGTTGGGCGCCCCTTCCGCGTTGTCGCACGAAAGAGCGAGGCCATCTCGGTCCTGGTCCTTCTTGCAGTTGTCGATCTCCGGCTCCTCGCAGTCGGCTGGGATCTGCAGCGCCTCGGGTTCGAGTCCCCCCGGCGCCTCGACGGTGCATCCTTCCTCCACGCCGGTCCCCGACACGGTTTGCCCGGTGGACTCCCCGGTGCCCTCCCCGATGGTCGTGCTTTCCATGTCCCCGTCGGTCTCACTGCCACCCTCGGCCTCACCCTCGGCGGGGCTCCTGGGGCAGGCCGTCAGGAGCGTGAGTAGCGCAAGAAGTGGCAGGCGGGCGGTCAGCACGTGCTGGTTGTGCCGCAGACGCCCCGGTCGATCATCGAAAGCTCGTGTCATGTGCGTGATGGTTGCTGCCGGGCCCGCCGTGTTCCCGACGATGGTACGAAACACCGGCCGGCACTCCGCCGTGGGGGCGCTGCGTTGTCGCGGACGGGGAGCGACGCTATCCTCGCGGTCGTGTCCTCCTCCGATCCCGCAATGCGGGCGGTTCACGCTGCCAGCATTCTGCGGGGTGCAGAAGAACTCGAGCCGGAGGCATACGCAGCGTTCGAGGGCCGCGTGACGACGCGGAGGATCGAGGCCGTGCGAGCGTTGCGCGGCATGGCGTGGGTCGACATGGAGGACCACATGGCGCTCTCCGATGCCCTGCGGGACATCATCGGCCCGGCCCACTTTCGCGACCTCTTCCGGCAGGGATTTCACCGCACGCTCGAGCACCCCTTGCTGGGGGGCATCGTCGGGCTGATCCGCGCCTTTCCAGAGCGCTCGATGCCGCTGATGCTGCGCAACGCGTCACGCCTGTACGGGCACATCACTCGATCCGTCGGGGACCTGACGTGCGAAGAGGTCGGGGGCGAGCACGCGACCCTGCGAATGACCGGCTGGCCGAGTGAACGGTTCTCGTTCGAGTGTTGGCTCGACGGCATGCAGGGCGTGATCTTCGGCGCCGGCGAAGCGTTCGCTCCCGCGCGTGCGGTCGTCGCGGTGGAGGTCGCCGAAACGGACGCCACGCGCGGTGACGCGACGTTCGACGTGTCGTGGTGAACGGCTGGAAGCGCGAGCGCTGCTCGGGGCGCGACGCTCGTCTCCCGAGCCTCGCGCGCCAGGGTTTCACCTTGGCCGAACAGATGCGGCAGTGCAGCTACACGAACCCGGGCAAGCTCGCTTGCATCTCGTGGAACGAGCCTCGCGCTAGCGCACCGACTCCTGGCGGCGGGCAAGGGCGTTCGGGCGGGGTCTCTTCTTGCGTCGTGCGATGAGGAGTCCGAACAACGCGGCGATTGCAGCTGCATCGCCTCCGGTCGTGCGTGGTGAGCCACGAACCGCACAGCCTCCCTCATCGCTCGCGTCGTCGGCTTTGCCGCTCGCGTCGGCCGACGATGCACCCGCGGAGGCTGAAGCACCGCCGCTCGACGAACCCGGTCGAGCCCCGCCGGCCGTGCCTTCACCGCCGGTGGCTCCATCCCTGCCGCTGGACGAAGCGGACGTGTCCGTCGCCGCCGTGGTGTCCCCGTCCGTTCCCGTGCTGGTGCCTTCGGCGCCCGGTTCGCACGACGACCGCCGCTGCTGGGCGCATCCCTGTTCCCAATCTCCGTCGGCTCGAGCTGGATCCGCCGCGCCGCAGAGGCACTCGCCGTCGAGCCCCGAGTCCGCGCACGGTGCAAGGTCGAAGCCCGACGCGGCTTCCAGCCAAGGCACAAATCCAGCGACACCCGTGTAGGCGCCACCGGTTCCGCAGAAGTTCCCCTCGAGAACGGGGGGGGGCAGATCCCCGGGATCGTAGAGGGTCGACGCGACGCCGATCACCCGCCACGTCCCGTCGTCCAGCTGCATCATCGTCGGGCCACCCGAGTCTCCGAAGCACGGTCCGTCGGACCCGGTCTCGCTGCCAATCAGAACGAAGGGGTACGGTTCGACGAGGTCGATCGTCCCACCCACGAACTTCTTGAAGCCAGAGCCGGTCGATTCTCCCCTGCCCAGTGCGAACGTGGATCCGAACCCAATCATGGTCACCGGACGGCCGGGGACGACGAGATCTTGTCGCTCCTCCTCCAAGATCGGGATGATGGGAACGTCGTCGACCGGCTCTGGGAGTACGCAGAAGGCGACGTCTGCCTCGAGCGAGCCGAGATCGAAGTCCGGGTGAGCCACGCACTCCGAGGGCACGGCGGTCCGCACGGGAGGCGAACCGGCAACGTCGGACTCTCCGAAGCCGAAACGTGCGACCGGATCGATGGAGAGGCAGTGGGCGGCCGTCAACACAACACGCGGGTGCACGAGGACCGCCGAGCACCGAACGCCTGACTCGGTGAGCAGGGAGACGACGCTGGGCCACGCACACACCCCGGCCTCGAACCCGCCCGTCACGGCAACGGGGTCGGAGGTGTCGCCACTTTGAAGGTTCAGCCCGGCAAGGAGTGGGAGAGCGAGTAGGTTGATCATGACGTTGATTTCCAGCGATCAGTGAATGGATCGATAGCGCGCGTCCGCCACGATGCCTCGGACCATGTCGTTGAACGAGAACGCTCCGTCCGCCATCGCGTCGGTTTGCGCTTCGACCCAAGCCAGGTCGTCGATCGACCGCGAGGAAGCGCAGCGCGAGGTGGCTCATGTTGAATCGAACGGAATCGGACGCGTCGTCATCGGCACCGGCATGGCGAAGGATGACCGAGGTCCCCTGAGCCAGGTCCTGGGCCACGGCCGCGCGACACGTTGCAGATGCGGCATCGAACGCGAACTTCTGAAACGTGACGGACAGGGTGCGGTCGTCATCCACGAGCTCGACGTAGTCGGGCCTGCCCATCGCGGCGGCGAATTCTTCGTATCCGCTCCAGGTCTGTCCGGTCACGAGCTCTAGCGACCGGATGTACTGGTCCGCGGTCATCCGGCGAATGCGCCGGCCGATGGGGGAGTCTGCGGCACCTTCTCCCCGCGGAGACGGCGCCCCGCTCTCATCTCCCCCCTCACTCGCGTCGGTGTCGAGATCATCGGTAGCGCCGGATCCTGGCGCCGAACCGGTTGCGTCTCCCGTCGTCCCTCCAGCTCCATCGGCGTCGCTCCCCTCATTCGCACAACCACTCGCCAGGAAGCCCATTGCTACGATTCTGATGACATTTCGTTTCATCGCGTTCATCTTCATCCCTCCGGCAACCCCGCCTGCAGCCAGGCCGCAACGGTCACGATCTGCTCCACGCCCCACGTGCCGTCGTCCGAACCGGCCGGCGGCATCGACGGGTTCGCGACCACGCGCTCGGAGATGACGTCGGCGCGCTCGACCCAAGCGGCGTACTCCGAGAGAATCGGCTGGCCGCCTCGCGCGCCGAGGCCGTGACAATGCTCGCCCGAGCAGTATCGATCGACCATCGGTTTGATGTCGTCCTTCCAGGTCGCGGGCGACCCTCCGGAGACCTCGAAGGGGACCGAACGCCTGGACGAGTCATTCTCGGCGACCAGTTCATGCCACCCCTCGTCGAGCTCGTGCAGCGACGTCCTCCAGTCGGTGCCGGACTCGAAGATGTCGAGCGGGATCCCGTCGAGCGAGACGCGCGGAGGAAGGACGGAGGACACCGAGATCTCCATCTCGCTCGCCGCGCGTCGCTGGTAGGGCCGAACGCCCACGACTGTGATCTCGCCTGCTTCGTGGTAGCGACACAGCGCTGCAGGACGGGTCACCCAAACGCCGCCGCCGCCGTCGGCGTGGATCGATGACCCCTCGACCGCGCCAGCCTCGGTCCTCCATTCCACAAAAGCGCCGTCGCGCCAGGCGTAGACATGCCCGGGCGTGAGGACGAAGAACCCTCCGACGGTTGCTTGGACCTCCACCACGTCGCCGGCCTCGAAGACCAACGTGTTGGGCGTGTCGACGGTGTCGCCCAAACGCAGCGAACCGTCGACGACGCTGACGAGGCCAAAGGCGTCGTCGCTCGCAACCGAGGTCGCGGGGCCGAACTCGCCGAGCTTCCGAAGGAAATCCGTCCGAACCTCCCAGACGTCCTCACCGCGCAGGAGGAACGCCTCCCCACCGCTACCCGTGCATGCGGACGCCGTCGCGCCGATCGAGACGTCGGCGTCCAACGGCGCCGCGGGCGAGTTCCAGCGCCACCACTGTCCGGCGTCTCGTGAGTGCACATCTCCGGCAAAGACGTAGGCGTCGCCTTCGACCGACGGATCGCCGCAGAGCCCGTCAGGGGCGGGGAGCGAGTCCGGCCACGCGATCGCCCGTGTTTCGGCTCCATCGATCAGCGCGAGCCCAGCGTTGGTCAGGGCGATCCCCGAGGTCGGCCCAAGGACGACGGCCGCCTTCAGTTCACCCTCGACCGGCAGGTCGGTGAACGCGAGACTCGCCGAGAGGCTTCGGGGAGTCGCCGCACCGTCGTGATGGGCGAGCCATGCCGTGCCATTGGGACCCACGGCGACGATGCGCTCCTCCGCCTCCACGGCCACGCAGTCTTCTTCGACCTCGACGCTCGGCGTGTCGAGCGGGATCTGGAGCACCGTCGTGTCTGCTCCGGTTGCCGTCTCGAAGCCGGTGGACTCGGTTTCGGCGCCATCGAGACCGGAGCTGCCCGAGGGGTCCTCGGAAGACTCGTGCGTGTCGCCGGCGCCCGGAGACGTGCCCACGTAGCAGCCTGCCAACAGCACCGGCGCGAAGACGAGCAGTCCGCCGTGCCTGTACGTCCGGTCCGATGTTCTCCCCACGTTTGGGTGGTCGAAACGTCGCCGCGATTTGTCTCAGAAAAAGAACGAGAATCCCGAGGCCCGCCGCGCGAGCTTTCCCCGGCCGCTTCGCCGCGACACGACGATCAAGCGAACTGTGCCGGCGACCAGCAGCGCCGCGGATATCCCCGCGGTCACCACGGCGGCGTCTTCGAGACGTTGGGTGCTCGCGCGCCTCGCTCGGTACTCGGACTGGACGTCCGCGCGTTGGGAGTCCCTCGCTTCGGCGAGCGCGGCCAAGGCCAACGCTCCGCTCGCGAGCGCGCCCGCGCCCGCGCCCGCCACCAGCGAGAGCCCCACCGGGTCATGCGTCCACCTGCGCCGCTCGTCGACGGACGGAGGCGGCGCCGGGTTCGGAGGCTGGAGCGCGGAGGGAGGAGCGGGTTCGGGCGCGGGCGCCGGCGGCGTCTCGAGGGGCGGAGTCTCGCCGCAACGGCGGAGTCCGGCTTCGGCGACGAGTCGATCCTCGGCCTCGGAGGCCTTGGTCCAAAACTCCCGATATAGAGCAGAGGCGACGCCACACCGGCCCAGCTGCTCTTCGAGCGCCGCACGCATGTAGAGAAAGCGAGGGTCCGCGCTCGTCGAGGCGGCCTCTTCGATGACCGCCAACGCCTCGCCGACGCGGCCGTCCTCCACGAGCGCGGCCACGCGCTCCGCGACGGCGCGAGCGTCCGAAGGTCCCGCCGGGGACGGGGGGCCGGCCAAGACCAGCACGAGCACGGTTGCGGATCCGAACATCTTGACCTACCGAAACGACGGCGCGAGCAGCGAATCGGGGTCGATCTCGGGACCGTTGGATGATCGTCGCTTGGGCCCAGCCTCCTTCGACTTTCGCTTGGCCATGCGGCGCCGTGGCAACGCCGAGCTGGGGGCCTTGGGGTCCTGAGGTCCCTGACCCCCAGAATCGCGCTCGTTCGGCATCGGGTCGGCCGCGGCCGGAGGTGCCGCGGTCGGCGTCTCGACGGCCGGCTCGGGTTGCTCGGCGTCCGGGACCGGTGGCGGCGGGGGCTCGGCACGAACGCTCTGCGCTGGTGCTTCGGGCAAGTCGTTGTCCCGCATGCTGACGCCGATCGCCACGCCGGCTCCGACCAGCGAGGCGGCCGCCAGCAGGCCTATCAGACCGACGGGCGCCCTGCTGCGCGAGCCGAGGGCGTCTTCGGACGCGAGCGCGTCCAGGTCGACGCTGGGATAGGGCTCGGGACGCACGTGCTCACCCATACGCGCCGCGCGACGATCAGCGGACAGATCGAACGCCAGGTGCTCCGAGAGCGCTCGAATACGCGTCGCGACGACGTCCGCGGACGCAGGGCGGCGGTCGGGATCGACCTGCAGCATGTCGTCGATGAGCGTCGCGAGCTCTGGCGGAATGTCGGGGTTGAGCTCCCGCGGCGATGCGTACCGACCGAGCAAGACCTGAGCGAAGACCGCGAGGTCATTGGAACCGTAGAAGGCTCGTCGACCCGTGGACAGCTCGTAGAGCATGACCCCGAGTGCGAAGATATCGGTGCGACGGTCCACGGCGTCCGCGCGGCACTGCTCGGGGGCCATGTAGCCCACCTTCCCCGTCGTGGTTCCTGCGCGCGTCCGCCGAGTCCTGTCGGTCACGCGAGCAATGCCAAAGTCGAGCAGCTTGACCACACCGTCATAGGTGACCATCACATTGGAGGGCGAGACGTCGCGGTGCACCAGACCCCCCAGGGACCCATCGGAGGCCTTGAACTCGTGCGCATAGTGGAGTGCGTCGGCGAGGGATGCGACGACGCTCAGAGCGAAATCCAGTGGTGGCGTCTCCGCTGAGAAGTGGTGCAGCAGGCTTCGAAGCTCGACCCCGTGGACGTACTCGATCGCGAGGTAGTAGCCACCTGGACCGGTCCCGAAGTCCAAGACGCGCGCAATGCCCGGGTGGTCCAGCGCCGCGGTGATCGTAACTTCGTCGACGAACATCCGCACGAACTCCTGGTCCCAGACCAGGTGGGGCAGGAGTCGTTTGACCGCGGCGAGCTCCACTGCCTCGGTGGATCCGGCCGCGGCGAGCCAGACCTCCGCCATGCCCCCTACGCCGAGCCGCTCCGCGAGGCGGAACGCACCGAGTTCTGCACCTGCGAACACGGCGTCCGACCCTGGCACGGCTTGGCGTCGGCGTTCCACCCCGCGCCAACGGTACCTCATCCTGGCGCGCGCGGAGTCACTCCGAGCCTCGCTTGGACCCGAGCGATGAGGTCATCTGCGTCCGGAGGCGACTCGGTCATCGCAGCGAGCGAGCGCGTCCAGGTGTCGAGGTCGTCGAGGACAGCGGTAGACGCGCCAGGAGCAGTCAACGCTTCGACCGCGCTCGCCAGGGCCCGACGCGCCCTGGAAAGCCGCGTGGTGACGGTGCTCGTCGGAACGTCGAGGACGTCCCCAATCTCGCGAGAGGTCATCTGCTCCCAGTAGTGCAGCACCAGCAGCGTCTGATCCTTCTCGGGAAGCGTCGCCAAGGCGACGAGCACGAGCTGCTGCTCCTGCTTGCGCGCGAAGAGCATGCTCAGCGACGTGCGGCGCTCGCTCTGCGGGGCGTCGAACTGGGACATCCTCGACGCGTGCTCGTGGGCGTTGAGCTGCTGAACGAGAACGCGCCGGGCGATGGAGAACAAGTAGGTTCGAAAGGAAGCGTCTCCCCGAAACCGGTCGCGATGCTCGATGACCGCGAGGACGGTTCGCTGGGCGAGATCCTCCGCGCCCGCGACGCGAAGCTCGAAGAATCGCAGCAGTCCGCCGTAGTGTCGGCGCACGAGCGCATCCCCTGCCTGTGTGTCCCCCTCGCACCATGCATCGAGGAGCTCGAAGTCGCTGCGCCGTGCCTCGCCCATCTCGAACACCGGTACCATGAGACCGTGCGCGCGTCCCGTTGCCTGGTTCTCGTCGTAGTCATCGGCAGCCTGCCGACCGGCTGCCTCGGACCTCCTGCGTTCGGTTGCAGCCGCGACGCGCAGTGCGACGTGACTGCGGGGTCCCTCTGCATCGAGGGCGGCTGCGCGGCCCCGGACGCCGGCTGCCCCAGCGGGTACCGGTTCGGACCCGACGACCCACGCTCCGGAGCGTGCGCATCGAGCCCGGGCGACGCCGGGGAGGACCCCTTCGATACATCGGCCTCGATTTCCACCACGCTGCTCGATGGGAGCAGCGAATCGACGTCGGCACTCTCCACGTCGGGCGCCGCATCGGAGACCACCGGCACGGTCATCGCGACCACGGGAGACGCGTGCGGGCTGGACGAATGCCGTTGTGCGGCCGGCTTGAGCGTCGGCTTTCGACACTCGTGCGTGGCCCGCACCGACGGTTCGGTCGCCTGCTGGGGGCGAAATGATGCGGGACAACTCGGCATCGCTGGTGTCGGGGCATCGCCTCAGCTGCAGGTCAGCACCCTCGACGCTCCGGCCATCGACGTCGCCGCCGCGACCGAACACACCTGCGCCGTGCTCAGTGATGGCGGCGTTTCATGTTGGGGGACGGGGCGCAATGGCGCGGTGGATGGGATCGCGCCCGATGACCCCCAGCGGGCGCAGATCCTCCCTCCGACGCGGGTCGCAGGGGTCGTCGGCGCGACCTCGGTAAGGCTCTCGACCCACGCGAGTTGTGCTTTGCTCGAGGGGGACCGATTCGCTTGCTGGGGCCGAAACTCCAACGGCGAGTTGCTAGCGTCCGGTGGCGGTCCTGGTCCGGTGGAGAGTGGCCCCCACCTCGAGACCGCCATCGAAGGCTTTGCGATGGGTGGCAGCTCCGGCTGCATGTGGTCGACGCAGACGTTGGCATGTTGGGGGTCGAACGCCCGCGGTCAGCTGGGCAGTGGCTCGGTCGGAGGCTCCACGGACGAGCCTCGCGTCGTTGCGATCTCCTCTGTCCCGGTCGACGTCGCTGTTGGCCGCCAGCACGCCTGTGCCATCGTTCAAGAAGGCGCGGAGGTCGAGTGCTGGGGGGACAACGAAAACGCCCAAGTAAACGGGCCGGACGACTCCATGAGTTCGTACGCAGAGCCGCTACGCGTTGCGTTCGAGTGGCCTGCCAGTCTCGTGGCCATCGTCGCGCAGCGAGACACGACCTGCGTCAGGACCATCTCCAGCGACGTCTACTGCTGGGGGGGCGTAGCGGGTGGACAGTTGGGTGCGGAGGGGTTCTCCAACGGACAAGCGCTGTGGCCACCGGCCCGGCTCGGCGTCATCGACGAGCTTCCCGTACCACCGACGGTCATCGGGTTGGGTTTCGAGCATGTTTGCATTCTCGATGCCGAAGATGCGCTGTGGTGCTGGGGGGACGACCAGTACGGCAAGCAGGGTCCTTTGGCCCCCGAAGCCGGAGAACGGGTCGTTCGAATCGCCACGTGCGTCGAAGGCTGAGTCCGGTGGCGACGCTTCTGGTTCTGTTCTTCGAGCAGGCGAGGCTACGAAAACAGATCGCCGCGACGTTCGTGTGAACTCTCGACACAAGTGTGGGCTCGGGCGGGAGTTGCACGTACAGAGGCCACGACGAACCGCACGGCGACTACGCCTCGCTCCGTTCATCGGTGGGCCATGGAACACGCCATGAAGAACCTGCAATCCCTCCTCATCCTGACTGCCGCGCTCGCAACCACCCTCTGGGGGTGCGACGACGCCTCCTCCGACCCGGTCGAGTCGACCGCGGGCGCCGCCGCAGGCAAGTCCGATGACGCATCCGCCTGCACTGACGAAGACATCGCGTTTCTCACCGATGCGGCCAACGCTGCTGAAGAAGCGCAGGGGCCCCAATCGCGCGTCCACATCGATCGCGACGAGTGGGATCGAGTCGTCGCGGACGAGGCGCTGCCGGCCAGCTGCGCGGCCGCGGCCGTGCTCGGCGCTGCAGCGGAGACCGACGACGCAGACAAGGCGGTCGACAGCTCCGGCAACATCTGTGGCGGCTGCTGGTGCGACGGCGAGGTCTGCTGGGAGGAGACCGGAAACATCATCTGTGACGAAGGCTGGTGCTCCTGCGACTATCTTCTCAACGACTGCGTGTGAGCCGGCGCGGCGGCCCTCACAGTCCCCGCCTGAACGCATCGATGGCCTGGATCAGGTCTTCGTCCTCCTTCGGATCGAGCGAGGTTGCCAGCTCGTCGACCTCGGACATGTGTTCGGATGGGTTCGGGAGCAGCCGAATCTTCCAAAAGCGTAGCGCGGGCGTCACGTCACGTCCGTCGACCTCCAGCACTCGTTCGGCGCGCGCAAACGCGTCGCGAGCATCCTCGAAGCGATCGACATGGACCAACGAGATTCCCCAGTACAGCAAAAGCTCGTAGATCTCCGGGTGCTCCGCACCGCGCTCGAGCTCGAAGGTCTCGACGGCGGAGCGAAGCAGCGGTTCCGCTTCGGCCGCACGCCCGTCCTCGATCAGAATCGCCGCGAGGTTGAGCTTGGGCGAGGTGGCCTGTAGGTGGTCTCTCCCGACCGAGGCCTCGGCAACGGCGAGGGCGGAGCGATAGTGTTGCTCCGCGAGCTGCTTGTCGCCCATCCCGTTCGCCACGTTGCCCAGCCCGTTGAAGCTGTCGAGCAGCTTCGGATGATTGGGTCCGTGGATCTCGAGGTTGAGCGCATGGGCCTCTCGGATGCGCTCCATGGCGAGGTCCAGCGCACCGCGTCCATAGGCGATGGCCCCCGCATTCTGCAGCAGGCCGATGGTGTCTGGGTGGCGAGGACCCTTGGAGGCGCGCGCAATGTCGATGCTCGTCGAGACGGCCTCTTCGGCGTCCTCGAGACGGCTCTGATCGTAGAGGGTGGTCGCCAAGTTCCCGTACAGTCCCGAGAGATGGGCGCGGGGGGCGGGTTTGGACGCCTCCGCCACCGCGATCGCCTCTCGGAGCGTTCGTTCGGCCCCCGCATAGTCGGCTTGGTCCAAGCCCAGGACCGCCTCGATGTTGAGCAACGGGAGCCGAAGGCCGACGGGGCTTCCGATGTGCTCCCAGCGAGCGATGGAGGTCTCGACGCGCCGCTGGGCCTCGGACAGTCCGCCCGTGTCCTGGGTGAGCGCGAACGCCAGGTCTATCTCGCACTGGACCGCGAGCCTGCCGAGGCCCAAGCGGATCGACTGCGCGAGCGCGGCGTGCAGTCGCTCGACCGAGAGCTTGCGGTCGCCCCGAATCCCCGCGGCAGCGCCCAAGGCGCGCTCGAGATGCGCGTCGACCGGATCGGGGAGCTCGGGGTTCTGGAGGCGGAGCTCTTCGACGTAGTCTTCGAGCGCGCGGCTGCGGCCGGCGGCGAGCAGGGCGTCGACTCTGGCGAGCTGGCGCGCGTAGGCGTCGAGCACGTCCTTGTGGGGCTCCTGGGCCGGCGTTGCGAGGGCAGCCTTGTCCACGCAGGCCTGCAGGGAGGGCAGCGACGTCGACATGGCGGCCAAACGACGCACCGTGTCCTCGTCCGCGGTCTCGACCACGTCGAGCAGGGCTTCGAGCGCGACGGCGCGCTGCTCGAGGCACGCGAACTGACGACCGAGCATCAGCTCGCTCTGCGTCTTGTCGACCCGCGTCGTCGTGCAGGCCTGCATGCGGATGTCGCTCCACTGCTCGACGTAGGCATCGATCGCATCCTCGGCGAGCAGCCACGACGTCTTCGCGTACGGGACCTTCACTTCGGTGACGGCCGTCTGCACCGCTCCCTTGCGCTGGGCCCACACCTCACCCAGATCGCCCTGCGCCGATTCGCAGACCGGACTTTGAACCGCGTAGGCTGCCGCGACGCCGCCGGTCAAGAGGACGGCGCTCCCGGTGGCCACGACGATGAGGCGGCGCCTGGAGGAGGGATCCTTCTCGAGCGCATCGAGCAGCGCGTCCATGTCGGGGAAGCGCTGCTCGGGGTGCACGGCCAGCCCGCGCGTGATCGCGTTGCGCACGTGGAGCGGGACGCGGCTGGGCAGTGGTTCGAAGTCGCCCTCGCTGGTCCGCTGGGCGAGCGCCCGAATGGTATCTCCGCTGAATGGTCGGACCCCCGAGAGGCTCTCGTAGAGGGCGACGCAGTACGCGAACTGGTCCGCGCGAGCATCGAGGGCCTCCCCGTACCACTGCTCGGGGGCCATGTAGCTGGGGGTGCCGGCGAGGTTCTCTCCGTCGGGCCTCGTGGTTCGACGACCGGTCTCGGACGCGTCGTCGGCGAACTGTACCTCGAGCGCCAATCCAAAGTCTGCGACGCGCGGCGTCCCGTCCTCGGAGACCAGGACGTTGCCCGGCTTGAAGTCGCGGTGGACCAGACCCGCCTGATGGGCCGCTGCCAGACCGCGACCGCACCCCAGGAACAAGGCGCGAACATCGGCCCACGGGCGGGCCTCTCCTCCGCACCAGCGACGCAGCGTTTCGCCGACGATCAGCTCCATCGCCAGGTAGATTCGGCCCTCGAAGAGCCCGACATCGTAGACCTGGACGACGTTGGGATGCGACAGGCGGGCGAGCGCCTGCGCTTCCTGAAAGAGCTCGGAGCGGAGCGTACCGGAGTCCGAGCGCAGGTCGAGGAGCTTGACGGCGATCCTCCGGTCCAGACTCGGGTCGTACGCGCGGTAGACGACGCCGTCGCCACCTCGTCCGAGTTCGTCCACGATCACGTAGCGGCCCACGCGGTGGGGCATGTCCGACGGACTCGAGACGGGTCTCTGCGCGGGCAGCGTAGGCTCGGCGTCCACTGGCGACAGCATACCGCTCACGCAGTGGCGAGGTTCGATAGGTATTTTGCTCGAACCGGCGGGGATGTGCGCGCACGGTGTTCACGGTGGGCTGTCCTGACCCTGCTGGCGTTCGGCGTGTTCGTGGTCGCTGGGGGGTGCGAGGCGGATCCAGCTGGGCGGCGACCGACAGGCGATCCGATCGTGAAGATGGAGCCGCCCAAGCCCGGAGACGATGGTCCGACCGCGCCCGGCTGTGAGGGCATCACGGCGGCGGGAACGTGCAGCGGGACTGCGGCATTGTACTGCGATCTTCAGGCCGGGACCCTTCGGCGAAGCGACTGCGGTGTCATGGACCAAGACTGCGTCGTCGACAGTCGCCGCGGGGCCATGTGCGCGACGCCCCCGGGGGACATCCCCTCTACCGGCATGTGCGAGGGAGACGTCGGCTACTGGGCGGATGGCGAGCTCATCACGCGGTGGGACTGCGGCGCGGAAGGCTCTCGCTGTCTCGTCGACAGCTGTGCCCAGGGGGCATTCTGCTGCGAAGGCGAACCGGTCGAGTGCTGCGACCAAACCGATCCTGGGTGCGCCGACCCGTGCGCAGACGATGCGCCAGGCGACCCGTCCGCGCCCCAGCCCGACGACCTGGACTGCGACGAAGTCGGGTACGCAGGGATCTGCGTCGGTGCCACGACGGTGGCATTTTGCGTCGGCGACGCGGTCAGCAGCTATGGCTGCTACAACGGCGAGACGTGTCAGGTCGACACGTGCTCGGCTGGATTCGCGGAGTGCTGTCCACCCGGACAAGGCGGCGTCCCGCCCGATGAACCGGCCGACGACTCCGGAGGCTGCGAAGGGCTCGACTTCGGCGGCGAGTGCAACGGCGATAGGCTCCGCTACTGCTCTGGCGGTACGGTCGTGGAGCAGGCCTGCGCCGCCGGGTGCAACGCCGAGTGCGGCAGTGGCCCCGGAGCGTGTTGCGAACCCTCTTCGGACTGTGACGATGTGAACGGAAACGCGGGGATCTGCGATGGGAACACGCTCTACTATTGCGTCGGCGGTGAAGTGGTCGAGGAAGCGTGCGGCGCAGACTCGTGCGAGATCGGCACGTGTTATGCGGGTGGCGCGGACTGCTGCTGAGGCCGCCCTCGCACTGTGTCTGGCGGGGACCATTGCGTGCGAAGATTCGCCGATGGGACGCGCTGCGGGCGACGTACTGCCCTCGCGACCCGACCTTGGGCTTCAGGTCTTTGCGATGTCGGTCTCCGGCGGCGTGACACCTCCGGTGTCCATCGCGCTGGACGAGGGCGCTTCGTCGATGCTTCTGGAGATTCGGTCCGAGCGAGGCGGTTTCTTCTTCGTCGATCAGTTCGTGACGCCCTCGGGCCGAGAACTCGCGCAGTCGGGCATCTGGGTCACTCGCGAAGCGCGGGAAGTCTCCGGACTCACGGATTTTCTCTACCCCAACGACGACACGTTCGCGCCCATCCCGGGAGCCTATCAGGTGGCCTTCCGAGCCACGTACGACCGCGAGGGCATGGTGCCGATGGACGAGGGCGACGCATCGCTGCGGGTGTACACCGTCAATCGCGACGTCGAGGACACCTGCGGGATCTCCCTCGATTTCCTGGTGGACTACGATGCCATCGACCGCGCGAGCTTTCTCGAGGCCGTCGGTCAGCTGACCGCGCAGGTGGATCAGGTGTTCCGAGGGGTCGGCATCGCCGTGGTCGACAGCCAAGTCCAGCAGATCAGCCTGACGAGCCCGAACATCGACGTGGCTGACGACAGCGTGCTGGAGGTTGCGGACGACGTCCTACGGCAGGCGCGAGACATGGGCAGCGCGCGCGCCGGCTCGCTGCGGGTGATCTTGGCCCGATCGATTGCCGGAGAGGATGCGTCGGGCTTCAACCCCGCGGGATACTCGATGGGCCTCCCGGGGCCGTACGACGCCGATCGCCCGAACGCGACGGTGCTGGTGGCGACCGACCACTACCGGAGCATCAACGACGCTGGGGAGTACGAGCTCGACGTGGAGGGGATGGGGACCAGCCTCGCGCACGAGCTGGGCCATTTCCTGGGGCTCTACCACACCAGCGAACTCGACGGACGCGCGCACGATCCGCTCGCCGAGACGCCCCAGTGTCTCGCGCCCGCGGCGTGCGACGACGCTTTCCGTTCCAACATCATGACGTCGGCAGGCTGGCTGACCGCAGCAGCGTTGGACGAGTCCACGCGCACGAGCTTCACGTCCGGTCAGGGGCGAGTCATGCGGCGCCATCCGCTGTGTGTCCCCTTCGAGGTCGAAGCGCTCTCGCAGCCCACGTGCACGAAGACCTGCCGCGGCGCGAACGTCTGCGCGCTGCTGGGGGATGGATCCGGCGGTCGCGAGGAAGTCTGCTCGGTGGCGTGCGACCCGCGGGCCGACCAGCCGTGTGACTCCGGCGAATGCATCGGCGACGTGGTCGGCACGAACGTGTGCCAGTAGCCCGACCGACGGCGCCGCCGCGTGAAATCCGAGTGGTTCGACCCACAGGAAGCGCGTTGGAAGCACTGTCTCACCCGGGCACACACAATCCAGCGCCGCAGCGGGAATGGCCGGTGGTATGGGGGTAGACGCTCTGTCTGATACCGATCCGTTTGCGGAGACCACGCTGAAACTCCTCCGAGCCGTGCTGCCGTCACGAGCGCGGCCTGCGACGGTCGACCTCAATGGTGTCTATCGTCAGCATCGGGCCTTCGTCGCCCGAATCGCGCGTCAGCTGGGCGTGCCCGCCACCGACGTCGAGGACGTCGTGCACGATGTCTTCGTGCTGCTGGGTCGCAAACAGGGGAAGCTCGACCCCAAAGCCTCCGCCCGAAGCTGGCTGTACGGCTTCACGAAGCGCGTCGTTCTCCACTACCATCGGGGCACCGCGCGACGGAACTCTCGCGTCGAACGCGCAGCACAAGATGCCGTCACGCTCGGAGCGAAATCTGCGCCCGTGGCCGAGGCGGTCGTGATTCAAGACGAAGCCGCGAAGTTCGTGCAGAGCTTTGCCGACAGCCTCCCCGAGGTCAAAAGAGAGGTGTTCTTGCTCGCGTTCGCCGAGGGCATGAGCCCCAGCGACATCGCCGAAGCGACGGAGGCCAACATGAACACGGTCTACGCCCGGCTGCGAACCGTGCGAGCAGAGTTCGAGGATGCGGCACGACGTCATGCTAACGTTGGTCTGGGAGCCTCAGGTGAAACCAGTCGACGCTGACGACCTGCTCAAGCGTTTTCGGGACGCTCAACCCGCCGAAGGGGACGAGCCCGATACCTGGAAGGAGATCGAGCTGACGCTGCAGGAGAATCGCCCCCTGCTGGTCGCGGAAGCAGACGCGGCTCGTCCCCGGTGGCCTCCGGTGGCCTGGGCGGCGTTGGCCCTCGTCCTGGTGGGCCTGGCGGCCTGGGTCCTGATCTGACCCGGTCAGGGCAGCGCCGAGATCAGCACCGAGTCGATCGCCGGGGATGGCTCCGTACCGACGCCGTCCACGAGCACGCGATACTGAAAGAATCGACCCGACGTGGCCGCCAGCGCGACGCCGATATCTGCAGCCGTGGACCGGTCGACGAAGAACGAGCTCGGCGTTCCATCCGGTCCGACGAACGCGGCGCCGTCGCAGGTGGCCGTTGCGCACGCCCGAACCTGGATCTTCACCGTGAGCGCACCGCGGCGATAGAGGTCTTGCACCTCTTCGTCCTCGAGGCCGCGGCGATACACCGCGGCTTCATCGACATCGAAGCTGCTGAGAAAGGACCCACTGAGCCCGCCGATCGTCAGGCTCGTGGAAGGTTCGAAGTCCAGTGGGCTCTGGTACGCCGCCGCGAACTGATCGCGCTGAACCCCATCGACCCACACCGTCACGGTCGCCTCCTCGTGGCCGCGCTTGACCACCGCGACGTGGTGCCACTGGCCATCGGCGTGCTCGCCAGCAGCGCAGAATGAATCCCCGGTCGTCGCGTCGTTGAAGGTCCCACCCACGCGGCCCTGCTCCGGTCCCGCGCACGATCCGGACGCGGGGTTCGAGCATCCCAACCATAGATGTGCGGTGTACTCCGCGCTCACGCCCTCGATACCGATGTACACCTGGTTGGCCGTGACCAGGCCAGCCTCGTCCCGACATCCCGCCGTGGAGCGAACCCACAGCGACCAGGTGAAATCGTCCTCGCCAAACTGAAAGTCGTCGTGGCCGATCGAGCTCATGGAGATGAATGCGCCCCCGGTCACGCTGGCGCCAGAGTCGAAGGGGGCGCTGGCGATGCGTTCGATGGGTCCGCCCTCGATGACTCCGTCGTGCTCGCGGCCAGAGTGGTCCGGGATCAGGCTTCCCGACTGCTGAGAACCCGCCTGATCCATGTGCATCAGCAGCACGTTCTCGGAGAGATCCGCGTTGCCCTCGGGGTAGTGCGTCTCCGAGGTGCCACCGTTGGGTAGCGGCTTTCCGTAGGGGGCCCGGGGAGTCCAGCGCAGCTGGGTCCACTGTGCGTCCTCTCGCCCCGCGTCGAAGACTCGGGACACGAACGTTCCTCCGACCAAACCGCTCGCGAGTCGTAGACCGTCGTCGTACGTCGTGCCCTCGTAGCTGCCGAGGCCGAAGTCCTCGGCACGCGAATCCTCGAACTCGACGGGCGAGGGCGGACTGGAGCCCACGTCGGGCTGCCCACCCTCGGAGCTTTCTCCGCTGGAGCTCCCCGCTGACTGCGACGATGGCGCTGGCTCACCCGTCTCCGTCCCCGTCTCCCCGCCGGTTCCATTCGATGGCGGACCTGGAACGACGCATGCATCGGAGAAGGAGCCGGAGAGCGGAGCATACCGCCGGCCTGAAGGACAGCGGTCATCGTCGAAGCTGCAGTAGCCGTTGGGTTCGCAGAGCCCATCGGAGCACTGTCGGTCCTCCTCGCAGCGGAACTCGGTGACCGCGCAGCTGCTCCCCAGCACCAGCGATAGACACACGAATCGACCCTCTTTCTCCAGCGGTACACCCATCCACAATGGCCATTCCCGCCAGGAGCGAAGCTCATGTCCGAAAACGACGGGTCAGAGCGTTGCGCATCCCTCCAGGCTTGCGTCGACCTCGTCGCAGTACTGCTCGAGAAGCGGCGTCGCCCATGAGCCCTTGTTGGTTCGGTCGCGATGTACGGCGTGGCGCAGACACTGTGCCTCGTCGTCGCGCTCGAAGTCGTTGGGTCCACCCTTGACCACGCCGATGATGCGATTGCGCGCGTCGAAGATTGGACCTCCAGAGTTGCCGCCGAAGAGGTCGGATCCCACGTTGAACAGGTTCGAGTCCGGCTCGTCGAGCAAGAGGAAACCGGGGTCGATCTTCATCGGCATGCCCATCGGGTGGCCCATGGTGAGGATCGGCACTGGCCGAGGACTCGACTGGGGGGATGGTGCGAACGCGGCGACCTGGTACGCCGCGGACACCTCACGATCCAGCCGCACCAGGGCCAGGTCGATCCCGTCCTCGTAGCTGGACTCGCCCTCGGCGAACGAGGCCGGAAGCACGACGCCGTCACACGCGTAGAGGTCGCGGTCGGGTACCATCTCGCGCAGGACGTCCTGGGGGGCGCCGGGCGCCTCCATGCGGTAGCCGAACACGAAGCGGAGTTCATCGCACGGCGTGCGGCGCACCGAGTGCCACGCCGTCAGAACGAGATCCGGAGCGACCAAAACCGCGGTGGACGTCGAGCGAAGCGCAGGTTGGTTGGCGAAGGCTTCACCCTCACAGACCCGACGAGCCTCGGCGAGCGAGGTGTCCAGGTCGTCCCATGAGGAGACCAGCTCTTCGGTGGTTACCGCCGCCACCGATGACGCGGCCGCCACGGCGCCTTCGCTGTCGTACGCGTCATCGATGGACCCCAGCTCCCCCAGCTCGTGCCATTCGATGCGGGTTTCGTGAACCCAGACGTCGGCCTTGCCTCCGGAGGGGAATGGGGCCGCGGCCTCCGGCGAGGAGGACTCGGAACCGCATGCGACGGCCGCCAGTCCCAGTGCGAGCAGGAGGCCACGTCGTCTGAAAGAATGCATCATCGCCTCTCTAGCAGCTGTAGCAGACGAAGAGACAGCCCGTGGGCTGACAGACCCAGCGTGACGTTCCTGGGACGAAACCCCACCACCACCAGCGCGCGTCGCACTCTCCACACGTCCCCTTGTCCAGGTCATCATCGCTGACCTCGAACTCCTCGCAGGCCATCATCGACGCTGCCACCGGAGATTCCGGGTTGCGCAGTGCGTCGTCGACAGCGTCGGCGACACATTGGTCGACGTCGGTAGTAGATTCGGGATTGCAGCGGTCTCGCAAGTACTCGGCGACGACGGAGCAGTCGTCCCCGACTACACATTCCGACAAAAGAGCGCCGTCTTCGACCGACGCGCACCAAGAGGGCGGTGTCGCCCCCGCGCACGCCTCCTCCAGCGCATCAAGACAGTCTGCTTCGTCACCGCCGTCCTGTGACCGACAGGCGGTCAGCCGTTCGGCCGCAGCTTCGCAGGCGAGTCCTCCGCTCTCCGCCTCGTCCGCCTTTCCCGCTGTGGCTTGAGGTGTGGCGCTTCCTTCGGACGGCGCTGGCGAGTCGCAGCCAGTCAGGGACAGGGCTGCAAAGATGAGTGCGTAGTTGAGTGTTCGGTGTTTCATCGTCGTTTTCTCCTGGGCGGGGTTCTTCCTCATCCTCTCAGGGCTGGCCGTAGCGACCCTCGCAGCACGATGTACCCGGAGAGAACCAGGGCGTAGTCTGGTGCACCAATCGCCCGGTTTCGGAGTCGTAGCAGTCATCCCAGTAGAGCGTTCCGTTGGCTGCACCGTCCACGAACTCAATGCTGGGAAGAGCCCACCACAGCACAGTCGTACAACGATCGGACTTGCGGCAGGTCCACTCCGACCGTTCGATGCAGTAGTTGTAGCCGCCCTTGTCGCCGTCCTCCTCATCCTGGGTGCAGGCGCTGTATCCTGAGCTGTCGAGCGTTTCGCACCACGCGGGCGCGTTCGTGTCTGCGTCCAGCGGCGCACATTCAGTCGCCATGTCGACGAAACAATCTGCTTCGGGGTCTTCCTCTCGGCATGCGGAGAATGCGTCGAAGTATGCTTCGCATCTCTGTGGGTCGGCCATGGCGGCGTCCGGGCTGACGTCGTCGGCTTTTCCGGAGTCGCCCGGACTCGTGTCGACGGTCGGATTCGAGGATGGTTGCCCCTCGCCGTCGCATGCCGGTAGTGCGAGTCAAACCAAGCGAGACGGCGATTCCGGCAAGCGTTCGTGGAGAGAGGGCTTGGGTGTCTCGGTTGTTTCGAGATTTCTTGGTCATGATGGATCCTTGCGGCTTCTCGTGTCGCGACTTGGATTACATGTGGCTACTCCCGCTGACGACCATGATTGTGTGCCGAACGTGCCGAACGTGCCGAACATCGGCGAATCGACGCGTTGGAGCTCCGTGACCGAGGACGGGTACGCGAGAACCAACGAAAATGGAGCGTGCCCCTTTTGGGGGATGCTCCATGCGGCACGGCACGGTCGCCAGCTATTGGCAGCGAATCTCGGGGTACACCGCAGTGAGCGCGAGCTTGCCGGGCTTGTTGTCGAGGTACGCGACCCGGTACCGGAGCGGCTTCCCTGGTGAGTCGGCCGAGACGCTGCCTCCGTCGAGGATGTACTCCGCCATCTGTGCTGCCCCCAGCAGGGTTTGGACCGCCGCGTTACCGTCGCCGCCGATGATGATCACCTTGATCGTGGAGGTCTCCAGCACCTCCAGCGCGCCCTGATCGTACTCGCCGTTCACGAACCCGGCGAACCCGGCGTGGATGGCCCATTCGACGGTTTCCGACGAGGCGCTGCTTTCGATCGCGAAGATCGCTCGCCGCCCGAAGGTCACGGACTGCACGTACATCGGGGCATCGCCGGGTTCCAAGGTGGCGGAGACGTCGTCGACCCCGACGTAGTCGCCGAACAGGCTCGAGGGGCGGGCCGGCGGATCCAGGTCGACGGTGTAGTAGGACTGGTGAAAGTCGACGAGGAATTTGTTTTGCTGCGATGTCTGGCTGAAGTCGTACATCGCGTCGAAGTCGACGTAGTTTGCCCACGTGATGCCCACGCCCACGCTCATGGCAAAGTGCGACTTGCTCAAGATTTGCTGGGTGTTGAACTCGATGTCGGCAGCGGTGGTGCCGCTCACGCCTGCGTCGAGGACGTCCCGCATCTTCTGAACGTACTGAGAGCGCGAGGCCGGCTCCATGGTCGCGACCGGGGTGCCGACGAGTGAGTTCAGAGCGACGCTGAAGGTCGCGTCGTCTCGCTCCAGGCCCAGGGGAGAGAGGAATCCCAGGTCGAGTTCGCTGGCGCGCAGAATCTCTCCGGGCCACATGGCGCCGGCGTCGGGATCGACCGCGAGAAGCGAGTCTGTGTGCCTGGTCTCGGCGTAGAAGACCTTCTCGCACGTCTGACCATCTTGTTCCCACGGCTCGACGCAGTCCATCGTCAGAGGATCGCAGGGGACCTCGTGTTTGCCGGCTTCGGGTTCGATCTGCAGCGGTCCGAGCCCGTAGATGTAGGCATCGAGCGCGTCGTGGTCGGCCGTGGGCTCGCCGGTGGACGAACCGTCGTCCGATGAAGACGACTCGGCGGCTCCCGTCGATGCATCGTCCGCATCTGTGGTGCCTCCCTCGAGCACCGGTGGCGCCATGGTGGGGCCCTGCGGGAATTCTGCTTCGCATGCCGCCGCGGCGGTGGCGAGGGAGAGAAGGAGCGCGGCGGTGCGGCGATCGATGGGGTGTTGCATGACGAGAACTCAGTCGAGGGAGAGGCGGACCGTCAGGCCGACGGTTCCGTGGTCGGATACTTCGAAGTAGTGATCTCCGGCCCACTGCGAGGCGGGGATGGGCCCGAGGGTCGAGTTGCCGAGCGGGTCGTCACTGTTGAACCAGCCCGCGTCTCGTTCGACGAGGCTGGCTCGCAGGCAGATGTTGTCGTTTTGGAGCGCGTCGAGCTCGTAGTCCAGGACGGTGTGGATCGCAGGCTGGTCGTTGACCCAAATGCCGGGCACGTCGATGCCTCCACCGCCGCGCGCCCAGATCGTGGTCCAACCCGGGGCGTCCTCGCGGCAGGGGTCGGGCTCGAGAGGGGGCGACACGCGCATCTGAACGGTGCCGGTCACCTCAATGACGCCCGGGTCGTTGCCGCCGAGATAGTCGAGCTTCGCGAGCACGGGGCGGACGTCCACGAACCGGTCGTGGCATTGGCGTTCTTGGTAGGTTCCGCTGATGGCGAAGACGGCGTCGACGTTGTCGAGGTAGGAGAGCTTGTAGGCGATGGGCTCGCCCGGAGAATCGTCGGAGTATTCGGCGCCTGCTTGGATGTATTCGACCAGTCCGTCGAATCCCGTGACGACCTTGACGGCGTCGTCGGGGTTTCCGCCGAGGATGACGGCCTTGATCCTGCTGGAGTCCAGCACGTTGCGGTGGTGCTCGGTGACCTCGACTTCGGCGCCGGCGCCGAACAGTCCCAAGGACGCCTGCAGGGCGCTGCGGACGTCGTACTCGGTCGCCTGACTTTCCAGCGAGAAGAGCACCTTGCGGCCGTAGGCGATCGACTGGATGTACATCGGCGGCCCATCCTCCTGCGCGTGGGGAGCGAAGTCGGCCGGCGTGACGTCGTCGGTGAAGAAGTCCTGCGGGGTCGGGACGGCGTCGGCTTCGATGCTGTAGTACTCCTGAGAGAACTGAACGAGGATCTTGGTGCTTTCCTCGTAGTTGGAGAAGTCGAACATGTTCGACACGCTGCCCAGCAGGAAACCCGCGCTGCTTCCCACCTCGACCGAGACTTGGCTCAGGCTGTGGACCCGCTCCTGTGAGTAGGCGACGGCCGTCTTTCCGCCGGGCAGGAGGTGGTCCGCGAAATCCTTGTGGACTTCCCGGTAGCTGGACAGCCGCGGGTCCTCGAGCACCCGAACCGGGCTGCCCTCGAGGTTGTGGGCGGCCGTCGAGAGCACGATGGGGGCTCGCGGAAGCGCGATCGGAACGAGCTGTCCGTCGAGCGCGGACGCACCGCGGACGACGTTGCCGACCCACAAATCCTGGCTGTCGTAGTCCAGGGCTACGAAGTCCGCCTCGTGCCGCGTCTCACTGTAGTTGACGTACGCGCACCACAGCTCGCCCTCCGCGCCCGAGGAAGAGCAGTTCGAGGAGCAGTTGGTCTCTGTCTTGGCCTGGAAGTCGTCGATGGCGAGGTGCCCCAGGCCGTGCAGGTAGGCGTTGAGCGACGCTTCGCCGCCGCTGGAGCTCTCCGAGCCCGCTTCGAGGCCGCCGCTGCTGCCCTCGGAGTCGAACGATCCGGACGACTCGAACAGCGCCTCGTCTGCGAGACCCGGCGCCGGGGTCGGCCGCCCATCGACCGCGCATCCTCCCAGGATGGTGAGCGCGATGAGCCACGCGGATCGTCTCTCGTCGGTGCCAGTCCACATCCGTCCGTCCCTCGGGGGGCCATTCCCACCTGGGGTCCTCGTTGTGCGCGCGCGGCCGCGGTGGATCATCGCGTGGTCGCAACTACAGATGTGTCGGTCGAGTTGCTCCGCATCGGAGCCCTCGGCCTCGCTCCGGGATTCGGCGTGCCGGGTGTGACGACGTTCACGGGCGGCTAGTTCGGTCACTCATGCCCGATGAACTCCCTCTTCGAGTCTCAGCGCGGCCGCCGCTGACGGCGTTCTTTTCGGCACGAACTACGGACTGCGGACACTAGATCGCGCAGCAGTTGACGTCTTGTGGGTCGCTACTGCACCAGTCGTAGCCCGCCACGCACTCACATTGGTCGTTCGTGGTCGCCACGGAGTTGGTGCCAGGATCGCCGCACAGCGGGACGCAGCAGTTGAGGTCGTCGATGTTCTCGGTGCACCACACCAGGCCCACCTCGCACACGCAGTCACCGTTTTCATCCTCGGTCGAGAAGGTGCCAGGGTCGCCGCAGGCCGGGAGCGCTCCGGTCTCGTCGGCAGCGGAGCCGCCCGAGGTGCCATCGTTGGCCATGTCGTCCTCATCCTCGTCGTCGATCACGATAAAGCAGCCGGGCAGGGCCAGGGCGAGCATCAGGGCGAACGAGGGGCGACGCAGCAGCATGGTCCCAGTGTAGGGCATGGCGCGAACATCACATCGGCGCCTTGACCGCCGGGCGCGAACGCGGATACCCATGAGGGGTGACGCGAAAGCGGGGCTGGAAGGACTCCAAGGAGGGGCAGGCGGCGATGAGTCGGCGCGCGTTCGCGGCCGGAGCCGTCCTCACCACCGGCCTGTTCGCGGGGTGCCGCCCGTGTTTCTCCCCCTTCACGCCCCACAAGGAGCCCGAGCACAAGCGAGGGCCCCGCACCTTCACGGTCCGCACCAAGGTGACGCCGCAGCACTACCGGGAGGTCAGGGCGCTGCTCGACGACCCCAGCTACAACCCGTTCCAGACCGACGCGAGCGGCATCCACTACGCCCGCTTCTTCACCGCCGGCCACGACACCCTGTACTTCATGGTGATCTACGACGAGTACTGGAACGCCGTGCACTTCCTGGGTCGCAATGCTCCGGAGATCGACCGCATCTTCGGGCCGTGCGGGGACTACCCGGTCGCCGGGGCCGCCGACGCGGAGGGCCTCGACGGTTTCCTCCGCGGCAACATGCTGTGCGTGCAGCTCTTCTACCGCGCGTACGACGAGTATCAGGCGGACATTCGCGACGCGCTGGTGCTGCGCGATCATTTCCTGAGATTCCTGCGGGCCTCTGAGGGCGTCTCGGAGGCCCAGCTGCGGGCCCAGTACGCCGAGTTCATCCAAGACCCGCACCTGCTCAACCACGACGCGAGTCAGGCCAACGACGTCCCTCGCGCCCGTACCGCTGCGAACGCGGGCATGCGCCTGACCCCCATTCGCAGCCCCGACCGCGTGGGGCCCTTCACCTTGCTCGGGCGCATCAAGGAGGGGCAGGTCGGGAAGCTCGAGCGACTCATGCGTCTTGGAACGTTCGCCACGATCGATCTCGGTGTTCGCTCTTTGGAGAACTTGCCGACCCTGCACTTTGCTCGCGTGAGCATCATCGACCAGACGTACATGCTGTTCGCCAGCGTCTACGACGGCGACTTCATCCAATACGTCGAGGACTTCGGCACCCGCATCGCCAAGGAGATCGACAAGGTCTTCGGCTCGCTCGTCGGCTACCCGATGGCGGGCTCGCGGGACATCGTCGCGTTCAAGGCCTTCTTGCGGTCGCGCCAGATCCAGACCAACGCCTTCGGGGGTCCCTACCTCGATCGCAGTCTGCTGCAGATCAAGGCGAGCGTCGCGCTCTCCAGAGAGCTCTATCCCTTCACGCGCTTCGTCGGAGCCGCCGATCGTCGCCTCGCGGGTCGGTTGCGTGACTTCGTGCAGGCACACCAACTGCTCCTGACCTGAGACGCACTCCTCGTCATGCTCGACCTCAGACAGATCCAGAGCAACGTCCTGCGCGGGTATCGCTACGGATTCACGCCGAAGTTCGTGCACTACGTCTTCGTCCGCTTCGACCCCGCACGGAAGGCGGAGGCGCGGGCCGTGCTCGCGCAGCTGCTGCCGCAGGTGACGTGCTGCGAGGCCTACGACCAGGGGGCTGCCGAGGGAGGCGTGCTCAACGTGGGGCTCGCCTATCCGGCGATCGCGATGTTCGGCTACGGAGGCCAGGCGCGGGCCCTCGACGCGAGCGACGATGAGGCGACGAGCGCCATCGAGGCGTTCAAGTGCGGCATGCGAGCGCGGGCGCGGGCGTATCTGGGGGACGATGAGACCAGCGGCCCGGACTACTGGGAGGCGCCGTACCGCGGAGACCGAATCCACGCGGTGTTCGCGATGAACGCGTCGACGCGCGCGGCGCTCGATGGAATCCTCGCCAAGGTCGAGGCCGCGCTGGCCGCGAACCCGTCGGTGCTGCGCGTGCATGACGAAGCTGGCAGTCACTTCGAGGGCGAGTGGGCGGGCCAGGAGCACTTTGGCTTCGTCGATGGCATCGCCCAGCCCTCGGTGCTCGACGCGGGCGACGACGCGTTTCCAGGCGCCGGCACGCCGAAGGACCGCAAGGGATGGAGCCGGCTGCGAAGCGGCGAGTTCGTGCTGGGCCATGCGGACGAGCTGGGCCAGGTGCAGTTCCAGTCGCCGTTCTTCCTCAACGGCAGCTTCATGGTCTTCCGCAAGCTGCAGCAGCACGTGGGTCGCTATCGCGACTACGTGCAGGGCGTGGCGCAGCGCAACGGCGTCTCGGCGGAGCTGGTGGGGGCGAAGATGGTCGGGCGGTGGCACAGCGGCGCGCCCTTGGCCCTCGCGCCGGACCGAGACGACCCCGAGCTCGGCCGGGACCCTCGCAAGAACAACGACTTTCGCTACGCCGATGACGCCCGGGGCACGCGTTGCCCGCTGGGGGCGCACATCCGCCGCAACAACCCGCGCGAGGATCCGAGCGGCCCGGGGACGGTGCAGACGAGGCTTCACCGCATCATCCGTCGCTCGACGCCCTACGGACCTCGCCTCGAACCGGGGATGTCCGAGGACGGTCGGGAGCGCGGCCTGCTGTTCGTGGCGATCAACGCCAACATTGCGCGGCAGTTCGAGTTCGTGCAGCGCAACTGGGTCAACAGCGTGCTCTCTTCGACGCACCTGACGTTGCCCGATGATCGAGATCCCTTGATCGGGGCGCAGCACGAGGGTGATCGGGCGGGAAAGTTCCTGATCCAGAACGCGGGCCGGCGAAAGACACCGATGATCGCCTGGGATCTGCCGCGCTTCGTCACCACCCGCGGCGGCGCCTACTTCCTGCTGCCGAGCCTCGACACGCTCTACAACCTCGCGCACGACGTGCCCCCCCCGCCCGAGCAGGCCGACTGCCCCAACGTCGAGTCGCCCAACGCCCGGCCCGAAGCGCGGCCGGAGCCCGGCGCGAGCCCGCAAGGGTCGAGTCCGGCGTCCGAGCCGTGTCCGGTCGAGGTGGCACCGCAGCCCGAGCCCATCGAGGAGCCCCAGACCTCCCTGACCACGGAGGAACTCGAGCCCCTCGAGGGCGGGGACCGGAGCGACGAGTCTCCCTGAGGTGCCCTACGCGGGCGGGTGGCGGAGCGAGACGTCGTCGGCGAATCGCCTCACATCGTCTCGCATGTGCGCCGTGGCGTCACCGTCGGAGGGACCGGAGGACGGGCCGAGGCGGACCGCGTCGCGCGACTCGAGCAGCCAGTCGAGGCCGTCGTCGATGGTCGAGAAGACCCTTTGCGACGCCGAGCTGCGCGAGAGGAAGTACACGCCCGTGATCACCGACCGGAAGAAGCTGGCGCGGATGCTTCCGCCCTCCACGACGAGCACGCTGCGGACGGTGCGCTCGCCGAACTCGTCGACGTTGGCCCGGCTGCGTTCGCGGACGTCGTCGTCGACCGACATGCTGAGCGCCGCACGAATGATGCTGAGCACCATGAACTTGGGGTGATCTCGCAGCACGTCTCGCTGCGCCTCCCCGATGAGTTCGACGTGCTCGGCGGTCGCGGTTCGCGTCCAGATCGGCACGACCAGCGGTCCGACGTGCGCCACGCAGAAGCCGGGACGTTCGCTGTGCACGGCGAGCCTGTCGTACGTGGCGGGCTGGGGCGACTGTACGGACATGGGCGCGCGGACGCGTCGAAGGGTACCAGGGTGCGAACGCGTGTGCACCACCGTGGCGCTCCGCGTGGGCCGCCACGCCGCCGCGTGCAGGCGGTGGGGCCGGTTGCGGACCGGATCCCCTCAAGCGTCGACGACCGCGCTCTCGATCCAGCTCGGGCGCAGGGGCTCGAGCCCGAACGCGTCATCGCTCGGGTCGTCTCCTGCGAGGCCCTCGACCAGGTCGACCAGGTTGCCGAGCTCCACGACGACGTTGCCGGCCGGGCGCGTCGGGTCGACGCCGGGCAGCTCGTCGTGCACGCGGTCGGCGACGACGCGGCCCTGCTCCAGGAGGGTCAGCGCGTGGTGGAGCAGGGCGCTGGGGTCCAGACCGGCCGACACGCCGAGTTCACCCTCAATGGCGGCACGGAGCCGCGCCTCGGCGCCGGGGCGTGCGAGGTGCGTGGCCAGCTCGGACCGCGACGGGGTTGGGCCCAGGTCCGGGTCCATCGCGGGTGCCGCCTGGGGCACGAACTCGAAGTCGGGCGTCACTGCAAGGAGACAGAACCTCGAGGTCGCCGTTGTGACGCAGCGGGAGCGTTTTTTCGGTCACAACCCGCCGAGTGGGTCTCTATCCAGCCGTCCGCGCCACGATGTCCACCTCGACCCCAGGCTCGCTCCCCCGCGCGCGCCACAGCTTCACGACCAGCGACGGGCCCGACGTCGACTGGCACGTCGAAGGGTTTCGACTCACCGAGCAGCTCAGCGCACCCTTCGCGCTCGACGTCGAGCTGTCGACGACGACGTTCGACACGGATGCCGAGTCGCTGCTCGGATCGAAGTGCGAGCTGACCATCGAACGCGAGCCGCTGCTGCGCAGCGTGCACGGCGTGGTCGCCCAGCTCGACTGGCTCGGCGTAGCCAACGACCGCCTGCACGTCCGAGCGACGCTGGTCCCGGCGGCCTGGCTGGCCTCGCTGGGGTCGAACTCGCGGATCTTTCAGGGGCTGTCGGTCCCGGAGATCGTGACCGCGGTGCTCCAACCGCGACTCGCGGCGCACGGTCGCACGATGCGCTTCGACCTGCACGGGGTGTACGAAGCGCGGGACTATTGCGTGCAGTACCGAGAGTCCGATCTCGCGTTCGCGAGCCGACTGCTCGAAGAAGAGGGGATCACCTTCGATTTCGACCACGTTCGCGAGGTCGACCACGAGGTCATGGTCATGACCGACACCAACGACGTGTTCACCGAGGTCACGACGCTCGACGGGCTGGCCGAGCTGCCCCTGGTCGCCGACCGATCCGAGCAGTTCGACCTGGAGTCGGTGCAGAGCTTCTCCTGGCGTCGGCAGCTTCGCAGCACCTCGATCGTGCGCTTGGACTTCGACCTGCAGCAGCCGCTCGACCCGCTGATCTACGCGGCCAGCGGCGCCGACGATCGGGGGATCGCGCGGGAGGTCTACCAGCACCAGGTGCGACGCTTCGTGCTCGACGACGGTGCGTCCCTTGCGAACCGTGAGCGTGAACTCCACGCGCAGGCCGGCGCGGTCGGTCGCGGGCGCAGCAACGTCACGGGCCTGGCTCCGGGCACGACCTTCGAGCTGTTCGACCACGGCAACGACGACTTCAACCGGGCATATCTGGTCACCAAGGTGGTGCACACGGGGTCACAGCCCGAGGCTCTGGACACGCCCACCGACGCCCCGCAGTACGCCAACACGTTCGAATGCATCCCGCTCGAGGTGCCCCTGCGACCGCTTCGTCGCACGCCGCGTCCCAAGGTGGACGGGCCCCAGACGGCGACCGTCACGGGACCCGACGGGGAGGAGATTCACACCGACGAACTCGGCCGCATCAAGATCTTCATGCACTGGGATCGCGACAACGCGCGTAACGACGCGTCATCGTGCTGGGTGCGCGTGGCCCAGGCATGGGCTGGGTTGGGCTGGGGCTCGATGTTCATTCCACGCGTCGGGATGGAGGTGCTGGTCACCTTTCTCGAAGGCAATCCCGATCGGCCGATCGTCACGGGCTGCGTGTACAACGGGCAGAACTCGACGCCGTATCGGCTGCCGGACGAGAAGACCAAGAGCACGCTGAAGTCGAACACGACGCCGGGCGCAGAGGGCTTCAACGAGTTCCGCTTCGAAGACGCCTCGGGTGCCGAGGAGGTCTTCATTCACGCCCAGCGCGACCTGAACGTGGAGGTCGGGCACAACGCGGCCACCACGGTCGACCTTCACCAAGCGCTCACGGTGCACGGCAACCAAACGGTCACCATCGACGGCAACCAGACCATCGTGGTCAACGGCGCGCCGGCGGAGGAATCGGGGTCGGGTGCTGGCGGCGGCGGTGGAGGCGGTGGAGGTGGAGGTGGCGGTGGCGGGTTCCACGGGAGCTCGACCTCGGTCACGGGCGACTACGAGGTCAGCGCGAGCAGCACCGTGGTCGTCAAGGCGCCTGGCTCGATCACGCTGTCGTGCCCGGGGTCCTCGATCAAGCTCGAGCCCGGCAAGATCACGCTGAGCGCGGGGGGAGGTGCGTCGCTAGTGCTCGATGGCAACGCGCTGATGAAGTCCGCGGCTGGCAGCTCGGTGAAGCTCGACGGCAACGCGACCACGAAGTCCTCGGGGGGGAGCGCCGTGAAGCTCGACGGCACCGCGCTGATGTCCTCGTCGGGCGGCAGCAAGGTGCACCTCACCGGGACCGCGCTCATCGAGGCCTCCGGCGGTGGCCAGGGGTTGTACGACGCGAACGCCACCATCACCGGGGCCATCACGACCTGCCAGTCGACGGCCGGGGGCGCGGTCCAGCTCACGGCGGACGCCGAGTTGGCCGGTGCCACCGCGAAGGTCATGGGGCAGGGCACGGCCGAGGTCGCCGCAGGCTCCGTGAAGATCACCGGCGGTGACGTGAGCGTCGCCGGAGGCTCCATCAAGCTGAACTGATATGGCCAGTCCCAACCCCATCGAGCGCCGCCTGGGCCTGTTGCGGGAGCAGTACCTGGCGTTCGTCGGCGACGACGCGGCGCGCCTGCTTCGATGGCGCGTCACCCCAGACGAAGCGCCGATGATCGACGCGTTCGTACAGGTCGAGGCCCGCGAAGGGGCGACGCAGGACGTGGTCCTCGTGCTCGAGCACCCCTTCACCGCTCCGGGCGCGCATGGGCACGCCTTGGTGGCCGAGTTCGCGCACCGCTACGATCTGCTGCGCGAGTGCCTGGTGGACGCCGGCGTCGCGGATGCCTCGTGGCGTCCGCCTCGGCCTCGAGACGCGACGCCGGTGCCCGCCGACGTCGCGCATCTTCGGGACACGGGGGCGTCGTTTCACGAGCATCACCAGCCCTTGCTGCAGCGCCTCTCGCTGATCTTGCGACCCTCGTCGGTGGCCGACGGCACGGCCTACGGCGCGTGGCTCACCCAGGCGGCCGCCGCCTTGGACGACCCTTGCCTGCGACTGATCGTGGTCGAATCCGCGGACGTCGACATGTTCGCCGCGGCGGGACCGCAGCCGCGCGTTCGGGAGCAGGCCGCCGCGCTGGACATGCCGGGGGCGCTGCACGAGATCAACGCAGCGGGCGGTCTGGATTCGCCTCCGGGACGGTTCCGGCACGCGTATCTGAGCATGGGGGATGCCGTCGCGGCCCGCGACATGTGTGGGGCTGCGCAGCATGCCCAGGCAGCGGTCGCGATCGCTCGCGAGCAATCATGGCCCCATCTTGTGGTCGCCACCCACTACACCCTGGGCGCCGCACACCTCGGCGAGGGCGAGCATCCGGCGGCGATGAAGGCGTTCGGGCAGGCTGAGGCGCACGCGGAGCAGGCCCAGGCCGATGGGGCTGCGTGGGCACCCCAGCTGATCCTGCAGTCGCGTCTGGCCCAGGGCAGCGTGTGCGTGGCCGCGGCGAGCTGGCCGCTGGGCGCGCACACGTACCGACAGCGAGCCCTGCCCGTCGCCTCGTCGATGCAGGACCTGCGGATGCAGATCGAGTGCCTGCGGATGGCGGCCTACTGCGACGAGCAGCAGGGCGAGCATGCCCAGGCGTGGGAGCAGAGCGTGGAGGCGCTGGGGGTGGGGGCACGCATGCTGCAGGCCGATCGGTCGTCGACCACCCTGGCGTACGTGGGCGAGGCGATGCTGCGCCTGTGCCGACATCGTAACTTTCGCGGACGGGAGTCTGCGGTCGACGTCGAGATGCGCGCGCTCCTGGGGCCCGACTGGCGACCCGGCGGTGCCGCGTCCGGGGACCCCGCCGCGTCCGTCACCGAGCCCTCGCCGCTCGAGCAGGCCCCGCCGGAGGTTCGGACCCTGCCCGAGTCCCTGCAGCGCCCGGTCTCCGCGGAGGCGCCGGTGCCCTCATGATGCCGGCGGCCAAGATGCTCGACCCGATCGTCGGGCTCGACGTGCACATGATCCAGCCGCCTGGTCCGGTGCCGCCGCTTCCGGTGCCGCATCCGCACACAGGCATCTTGTTCGACCCGTTCGACCTTGCGCCCTACATCGGCGCCACGGTCACCGTCGGCGGCATTCCGCGGGCCGTTGCGGGGTCGGGCACGAAGATGATCCCCGATCACATCCCGATCGGCGGCACCTTCCTCAAGCCGCCCGCCAACGACTCGGAGCTGTTCATGGGCAGCTCGACCGTGCTCGCCGACGGTGAGCCCTTCAGCTACCTCGCGCTGCCGCTGCTGAGCTGCTGGGACATCGGCATGCCGCCGATCCCTCGACCGCCGCGTTCCCTGCTGCCCAGCATGGTGCTGCCCACCACCGTGTGCATGGCGGTCCCCAGTGGCGTGACGGTGGGGGGCGGTCCCACCGTGTCGATGTCGGCTCTTGCCGACCGCATCGGACTGGGTCCGCTGATGGCCGCCTACGAGTTCGCAAAGACCGGCAACCCGATGGCGCTGCTGGGGCTGCTGGGGCCCGCGATGAAGGGCGCGAAGACGCTCAACGGGAAGTTCAAGTTCATCAAGAAGAGCAAGTGCGGCAAGGGGGTGAAGCTGTTCGGGGGCAAAGTGTCGATCGGCGGCGACCCCGTGGACATGGTGACCGGCGAGGTCATCGACGACGTCCTCGATGCGCTCGAGCCAGGGGGGCTGTTTCGGTGGGAGCGGTTGTACGGGTCGAGCCGATGCGATCGGCGCGGCCCGCTGGGGTACGGCTTCACCCACGCGTACGAGCACGCGCTCGAACTCTTCCCTCAGGCGTGGCGATATCGCGGTCCCGATGGCACGGAGGTGGACTTCGATCCGCTGAGCATCGGACGGCCCGAGGCCGACAACGCCGGCATGCGGATCAGACTGCTGGGCACCAAGATCGTCGAGCTCCGCCACGGCGCTGCGCCGGCGCTGCGATTCGTGCTGCCCGCGAGCACGCGGCGCGGCGAGGCCGAGCTGACCGAGATCGTCGAGGGCGCGCGCACGCTGACGCTGCGCCGTCGCGGTGCTCGCATCGAGGGCTTCGTCGAGCAGCGCAGCGACGGGACCCAGATCCGGTTCGTGCTCGAGTACGACGACGCCGAGCGGATCGTCGCGCTGTGGCGTCACGGGGAGGGGCCACGGGCGTGTTTGGCCCGCTATGCCTACGACCGAAGCCAGCACCTCCTTGCGCGATCTCAGGACGCACAGGGCCGCCAGACCCGGTACGCCTACGACGCGCGGCGGCGCATGGTCGGGCGGGTCGATCCGGGCGGATACGGGTTCACGTGGCGATACGACGCGCGGGGCCGCTGCGTGGAGACACGGGGTCGAGACGGGCTGTGGGCGAGCATGTTCGAGTATCTTCCCGACGCGCGCGAGACCCACGAGCTCCGCGACGGCCACCGGTTCATCATTCGCTACGACGCCAACGGCCGAGTCACCGGGCAGGTGGCTCCCGACGGCAGCGTCTCGACGCGGGAGGTCGACCGCGACGGGCGCGTGGTCGCGGAGACGGACGCCGCCGGTCGTACCATGCGGTGGCGCTACGACGCCGCCGGGGCCCCGCTGGACCGGGTCGACGGCCAGGGCTTCGTGTTTCCGCCCGAGTCGGAGGCGCCGCACCTGGAGGACCCGATGGCACCCCGGTGGCCGCAGACCCCGTACGCGCGCGAAGTGGGCGGCGAGACGGGCGGCGCTCGGCCCGGATGGCTCATCGGGCGCATGCATGGCGACGCGCAGGACGACGCGCGCGCGCTCGTGCACCGGCGTCCGGCGGAGGCCGTGGCCCACGAGCGACTCGACCCCTTGGGGCGCGTCGTCGAGCGCACCTTTCCCAACGGCGGTCGCGAGCAGCTCAGCTACGCCCACGGGCATCATCCCGTGGTGCGCCTGGACCGAGACGGCCAGGCTTGGAGGACCCTGTGCGGGCGGTGGCACCTGGTCACCGAGGAGCGCGACCCGCTGGGCAACACCACGGGCTACGCCTACAACTCCCGCGAGCAGGTCACGGCGATCACGAACGCGGCCGGCAAGACCACGCACTACGCCTACGACGCCCAGGACCGCTTGATCGAGATCCGTCGTCCCTCGGGCGTCGAGGAGTTCCGGGTCTACGATGCCCACGATCGGGTCGCCGAGGTTCGCGACGGCGCCGGAGCTTCGCGGGTCCGCTTCGCCTACGACGCGCGCGGTCTCGAGACCGGACGCGTCATGGACGGCGGGGACGCGCATCGGCTCCGCCACGACCCCTGGGGGCAGCCGATCGAGGTGTCGACGGATCGTCATCGCGTCACGCTCGACTGGGATGGTGACGGCACGCTGCGCGAGGATCTCGTGGACGGCGCGGGGATTCGCCGCTTCGGCGACGCGGGCGACCGCACCACCGTCGTGCTCGACCGCTTCGTGTTCCACCACGCGGCGCTGTCCGACGGGGGCTGGGAGGTGATCGGCCCCACCGGAGACGTGCATCGCTTCGCGCGGTCGGGTCGACACGTGCTGCGGGAGCATGTGGACGCGACGCAGGAGCTGTCCTGCTACGACGCCGAAGGACGCTGCCTCGGGCGGGTCCGCTGCAGCATTGGACTCGACGGGGGGACCGACGTCCACCGTGTCGACTACCGCTACGGTGGTGAGGGCGACCTGCTCGAGGTCGACGACCGTGTTCGTGGCTGCACGCGCTACCACGTCGACGCGGCGCACCGCTTGATCGCCGAAGACGGTCCGAACGGACGCTTCGACTACGCCCACGACCCTTGCGGCAACCTGGTCGCCAAGCCCGGCTGCCTGGGCGTCGTGGTCGGCGACGATGACCAACTGATCCGCACGGACGAGGAGCGCTTCGCCTACGACCCCCACTTTCAGCTGGCCGAGCGTGCCCGCGGAGAGCAGAGCGTCCGGTACCGCTACGACGCCCTGGGCCAGCTGATCGAGATGGACGACGGGCGAGGCGAGGTTTGGACGGCGGACCACGACGCGTGGGGCCGCCGCCTCCACAGCGGGCGAGGGCGGGCGCGGCGGAGGTTCGTGTGGGACGGGGAGCGCATCGCGGCGGAGACAGGCCCTGAGGGACGCCTGCGGATCTACCTCTACGCCACCGAGTCCGCTCGCCAGGCCTTCGCATTCGTGGACTACGAGAGCGTGGATGCCGAGCCCGCCGACGGCGAGGTGTACATTGTGTTCTCGGACGCGTCGGGCCTGCCGCGGCGCATCGAGAGCGAGTCCGGGGACTGCGTCTGGTCGGCGCTGCGGGCCGACCCCTACGGTCACATCGAGGTCGATCCGGAGGCGGTCCTCGAGTACGCGCCGCGCTGGGCCGGCCACCACCTCGACGCCGACACGGGCCTGCACCAAAACCGCTACCGCGACTACGACCCCCTGCTCGGTCGCTATCTGCAGACCGATCCCTCGGGGCAAGCCGGTGGCCTCAACCTCTACGCATACCCCAGCAATCCGCTGGTCGAGGTGGACGTGCTGGGCCTGAGCAAGAGCTGCGGGGGGTCGAGCAAGGGCAAGAAGGGCTCGAAGAAGCCCGACAAGCGCCCTTCGAACAAGCAGCTGCGCAAGAAGTGGGAGGCGGGGAAGAAGGATCCTCCGCACCACGGGAAGCCGCTCGAGAGCCTCACGCCCACGCAAAAACAGGAGGTTTGCAGCTGGCACGCCAAGCAGATGGCGTTCGGCCAGAACCCCAAGCGCCCTCGTCAGAGCACGTACGCGGTGGGCGTGGTCAAGGACAAGAAGACGGGCAAGGAGAAGCTGGTCGCGACGAGCAACGTGCCGCCGGACTACTCCCACCCCTCGTCGAAGAAGCACGCGCAGGACAACGACATCGACTATCGTGAGAATGCCCCTCCGCATCTCAAGCGCGAGAAGATCAAGCCCAAGCCCAAGGACCCGCCGAAGACCACGCTCACCGAGTACGACAAGCCGCCCAAGAAGAAGAAGGACCTCGAAGATGGCGAGGGGCCCGCCAAGCCGGTGGAGGACAACCCCTACGTCAAGGGCAACAAGTCCAACCCGAACGGGAAGACCCAGCACCACGCCGAGCAGCGCATGGAAAACGCCACGGGACCGGACGAGGACGTCGTGGTCCAATCGCCGTCCCAGCCGTGCTGCCCCGGATGTCAGAAGGCACTGAGCACCCCGGGCCCCGACGGGAGCACGCCCCTGGACAAGATCCCTCCCCACAAGCAGGAACGTCCGCCCAGGCGCCCTCGAAAGAAGTACTGAACCATGTCCGACCTCGAACACTACGCGTTCCTCGAGTCCGCCCTGCCTCGGCTCTCCGCTCGCCAGCGCACGCTCTTCGCGCTCGGTTGCGCAGAGCACGTGCGCTTCTATCTCGCCGACGAAGCTGAACCGTCGGACGCTGCGCGCGCAGCCCTCGACGCGATGTGGGCGGCGTTGGACAGCGCGGTGCTGGACCTCGACGCCTTCGAGTCGGAGCGGGAGACGATCTCCGAGCTGTGTGACAACGACGACGACGCCCTGGAGGAGGATCTGCTGCAGCCGCTGTCCGCGGTCGACTACGCCTTCGACACCCTGACCGAGCCGAACGAGCTTCAAGGACCCCTGTACGCGTCATCGAGCGGCATCGCGACCGCGCACTATGCCGACTGGGACGACGCGGACGGCAAGGACCTGGAGATCCAGTGGCAGCGCGAACTGCTGCGGAGGATCATCAGCCACGGGGGCGCCCCGGCGACCCGCGACACGTTCTGTGACCTCTTCGACGTTCCGCCGACCTGGCTGCCGTACACGCCCCGCGGATAGGCCGGACGCGGACATGACATCCGCGCCGCTTGCGATCACAATGCGTGCCGAGCATGAGCGCGTTTCGGGCCCTCCATCAAGGATTTCTGCGCAGCGCCGCGCGGGTGCCTCACCGTCCGGCGATCACGATCGGCGAGCAGTGTTGGACGTACGCCGAAGTCGAGGCGGAGGTGCGCGCGCTGGCGGCCACGCTGATGGCCCGGCGGCCCGCCGGCGGCGTCCCGCTGACGTGCGTGCTGGGGCAGCGGACGTTCGAGGGCTTCACGGGGATCTTGGGTGCGCTGTGCAGCGGGCACGGCTACGTGCCGATGCTGCCCACGTACCCCGCCGCCCGGCTGGTCAAGATGATCGATCGGAGCGAGTCGGACGTGCTGATCGTCGACCCGGGAGGCAAGCGTGTGTTGTCAGACGTGCTCGCCGCCGTGCACAGGCCTCTGCTCGTGGTCACGTTGGGGTTCGAGCTCGAAGCACAGGACTCTCGCCACACGTTCGTGTCCACCGAGACGATGCTCGGTGCGCAGGCATGGCGCGAGCCTTCGGTGCAGCCCGGCGACATCGCGTATCTGCTGTTCACCTCCGGGAGTACGGGGGAGCCCAAGGGCGTGATGGTCGCGCACCGCAACGTCGAGCGCTTCCTCGACTGGGCGGTGGAGCGCTACGACCTCTCGGCACACGACCGCTTCTCGCACATGTTCGAGGTCACCTTCGATCTGTCCGTGTTCGACCTGTTCGCGCCGTGGACCGTCGGAGGCTGCCTGTGCGTGCCCGACATGCGTCAGCGACTGCTGCCGGCCCAGTACGTCGTGGACGCCGGCCTCACGATCTGGTTCTCGGTGCCCAGCACCGCGCGCTTGATGAAGGAGACCCGGACCCTGGCGCCGGGGTGCTTTCCCGACCTGCGCATCTCGTTGTTCTGCGGTGAAGCGCTCACCGTCAGCGTCGGCCGGACGTGGATGGAGTGCGCTCCGCAGGCGCGGACGGAGAACATCTACGGCCCCACCGAGCTGACCCTCGCGTGCACCACATATCCGATGGGCGAGACGATGGAGGCGGACGCCGAGAACGGGGTGGTGCCGATCGGGGCGCCCTTCGAGCAGATGCGCGCCAAGGTCCTCGCGGCCGACTACACCGAGGTGGCGCCCGGTGAGCTCGGTGAGCTGGCGCTGGCGGGTCCTCAGGTCACTTTGGGGTACTGGCGCGACGCCGAGCGCACCGCGGCCGTGTTCATCACGCCGCCGGGCGAGTCCGAGATCTTCTATCGCACCGGAGATCTCGTGCGCCGTCCGTCCTCGCCGTCCGAGCCGCTGAAGTTCCTGGGCCGGATCGACTCGCAGGTGAAGGTCCGCGGCTACCGGGTCGAACTCGGCGAGATCGAGGCGGCGCTGCGCGAGGCCGCGGGGGTCGACGACGCTGTCGCGCTGGACTGGCCCCGCAGCGACAGCGGCGGCGCGGAGGGCATCGTCGGCTTCATCACCGGGCAGGACCGTGACGACAAGGCGATCCTCCGCGCGGTCGCGGGGCAGCTGCCGCGCTACATGGTGCCGGCGCAGCTTCGGGTCCTGGAGGCGTTCCCGCTCAACGTCAACGGCAAGATCGATCGCAAGGCGCTGCGGGCGAGCCTGGACGCGGACTAGTACCTCGGTTCTGAAGTCCGTGCCGGGTTTGCGCCCACCCGACCGGTACGGAGCAAGAGAGCGGAGCGTCCCGGAGGGATGCGTAGCGGAAAAGACAGAAGGTACGGAGTGTAGTTGCCATCGACCGAAGGGTTTCTGCAGGACCCCACACCCAAAGGGTGGTCCTGCAGAAACCCGGCACGGACTTCAGACACGAGGGACTAGGGCCGTTCGAGCGCAAGCAGCGCAACTTCGAGTTGTTCCGAAGCCGGGCGCGAGGCTGCTACGCTCCGCCGGCCATGGCGCTGACGCGGGACGCATTGATCCAGTACCTCGAAGAGAAGGCACGTGTCGATCTGAGCAGCGTGGACGACGAGACGGAGCTGTTCTCCTCGGGTCTCGTCGACTCGTTCGCGATGGTCGATCTGCTGGTGTTCCTCGAGAAGCACACGGGCACGAAGATGGGCCCCGAAGACATCACGCTCGACAACCTCGACTCGGTGAGCCGCATCCTCGCGTTTGCCAGCGAGCAGAGCGCATGAACGGCCGCCCGGGCATCGTCATCCTGGGCACGCCGCGCTCCGGCACGACGTTGCTGCGTCGGTTGCTGGACGCGCACCCGAACATCGCCTGTCCCCCCGAGACCTACGTGCTCAGTGGGGCCGCCCGGTTCCTCCACGAGGAGACGTTCGCGCAGGGCCTTCGCATCGGCACGATGTTCGGCCTGGGGTACGCCGGGTTCGAGGAAGACGACGTGCTCGCCCGCGTGCGCCGGTTTGCCTTCGGCTTCTTCGAGGAGCACGCCTCGGGGGCGGGCAAGGCTCGCTGGGCCGAGAAGACCGCCTTCGATGCGTTTCACGTGCCGGCGATCCGCAGGCTGTGCGAAGGCCACGTGAAGTTCATCTGCCTGCACCGTCACGGCCTGGACGTGGCCTGCAGCATGGCGGACCTGGTCGACAAGACGGGCGGCTACGTCGAAGAGTTGCACCGCTACGTGACCCGATATCCGCAGCCCTACGAGGCCTTCGCTCGGGCGTGGGTGGACACCGTCGGCGCGATCGAGGACCTGGCCGGAGAAGATGCCGGCGCGATGAGCATCCGCTACGAACGCCTGGTCGAGGACCCCGAAGCGGTGCTGCGCGAGGTGCTGTCGTTCGTGGACGAGCCCTGGGATGAGGGCATCGTCGGGCGGGCGCTGGGGTCGAGCGGCGGGGTCGGGTTCGGCGACTGGAAGACCTACGCCAGGGCGAACGTCGACACGCAGAGCGTGCAGCGCTGGAAGACCCTTCCGCGGGCCACGCAGACGATGCTCGCGGAGATCTGCAATCCCACCCTGCTGCGTCTGGGCTACGAGGCCGTCCCCACCGGCGGCGACGACGATGAAGACCAGGACGACGCGCGGCGGCGCTACGAACTCGGGCTCCTGTTGGGCCGCCTCAAGAAGGAAGACTGATGCGCTTGCTGATCGCCACCGTCGTGCTGTGCATCGGAGCCTGTTCGGCGCCCTCGCCCGAGAGCGGTTCATCCGCTCCGACCCCCGCGCCTTCGGCCAGCACGCCTGCTCCGGTCGCTGCCGTCGGGGAGCCGGCAGCGAAAACCGCCGAGCCCGCGCCCGCGCCCGAGGCACCCCCTTGGACGCCGCGCCCCGAGGATGAGGTCACTGCGCATCACGCCGTCGAGGATCCCGAGGCGCTGGCCTACTTCTTCGACCGGCTCGCCGCCCTCGACGATGGCGAGAAGACCGTGGTCCGCGTCGTTCATCTGGGTGCCTCCATGATCGGCATGGACGACCTCCCCTCGGTCATTCGCGGCAAGTTCCAGACCCGCTTCGGTGACGGGGGCGCGGGGTTGGTGCTGCTCCAGCGCTACATGACCAACTACATTCACCGGTGGGTCGACCTCTCGGGCTCCGGCTGGGAGCACTGCTACATCGGCTACCTGTGCAAGCGCGACGGCCACTACGGGCTGGGCGGCGCCACGTTTTGGAGCGGTGGGCGGGCGAAGACGCGGATCGAGACCCGGAAGAAGGGCTTGGGCAGCGCAGCCTCCCACGTCGAGGTCTGGTATGCGGGCCAACCCGGGGGCGGCCGACTGCAGGTGCAGGTCGACGACGCCGAACCGGTGGTGATCGAGACCCAGGCCGAGGCGCTCGAAGACAGGTTTCACGCGATGGATGTCCCCAAGGGACGGCACGCGGTGACCGTCAAGCCGGGCGGCGGTGGGGTCGTGCGTGCCTACGGCGTCGTGCTCGAGACCGACGCCGGTGTGGTGTGGGATCAGTTCAGCTGGCTGGGTGCGTTCACCAAGCGCATGCTCGCGTGGGACGACGGCCACATCGCGGCCCAGATCGCGCAGCGAGACCCGGCGCTGCTCGTCTTCACGTTCGGCGGCAACGACACGCGCCGCATGGCCAACCGCAAGCTGACCGCCGAGGCCTACACGGCCGAGTACCTCGAGGGCATTCAGAAGGTCCGCGCGGGCAAGCCCGAGGCTTCGTGCATGGTCACCGCGATGACCGACCGCGCGCGATCGCTGGAGTTCGACGTCACCGATGTCCTCGAGGACGTCGTCGAGGCGCAGCGGCAGGCCGCCAAGCAGGCCGGCTGCGCGTTCTACGACAGCTTCTCCGCGATGGGCGGCAGGGGCAGCTTGGCCCAGTGGCGCCGCAAGAATCCCCCACTGGCGGCGCCGGATCGCAAGCACCTCGACCACGCCGGGCGTGAAGTCCTCGGCGGGTGGATCTACGACGCGCTCATCGCCGGCTACGTCGCGCGTCGCAAGGCGAAGCGCTGAGCCAGCCGCCCTCGGGGGGCAGCGGCGGATCGCTCCGCGCGTGACATCGCCCCGCGCGTGACGTGGTGCAACCCGCGATGGGGGCACCGGGCGTGCGTCGCACGCGGTGCGGCGTCGACCTCTTCGTGGCCCTGGGCTGGTCGTGTCGAGGGCCGTACAACGGCGCCCTACGCAGGGGTTCACCAGCGCGCGCCTAGGGCAATCGACGGCGCCTGCGGCGAAACGTTGACGTCCCGCCGGCCGGCGCCGCACACTTCCGCCGTGGCGCTCTCTCTGCTCGGACCCCTCGGTATCGCGACCGCGCTCGCTGCAACGCCTCCTCTCCCCGAGAGTGAGGAGCCGGATCCCTCGTGGCGATGGAAGCAGGCGGACAAGCCCGTGAAGGTCGCGGTCATCGGCGGCTCGGTCGCTGCGTTCGCCGGCGACTCGTTCCACAAGCGCCTGGGCGGCGTGTGCAAGAACGTCGAGATCCGCAACCTGTCCAAGACGGGGATTGGCGCGCTTCAGATGAAGCAGCGGTTTCGCGGCCAGGTCCTCAAGAACCGCAACATCAACCTGCGGGCCGAGGGCTTCGAGCAGTGGACGCTCGTGGCGACGGGCCTCAACAGCATCGGCATGCCAGAGATGACCAACCACTACATCAAGGGGTTGGTCGAGCTCGCGCACGGCGTGGGGATGAAGGCTGTCGTGCTCAGTCCGACGCCGTGGGGCAAGGACGGGGCCAGCAAGTTCAAGGGTCTCGAGGGGCTCTCGCGGCGCAACGCGACCGACATCGTCGTCGACTACGTGACCGGGAAGTCGACGCCCGAACGCGCCTTGGGCCGATATGCCGGGAAGCGAGGCGGTGGCGCCGAGACGGCCTGGGACGCGTCCGAGGTGGTCGACGTGGGGGTGAACCTGTACGACTCCGCCATGCGGCACGCCGATGCCCCGCCGCGGGACGTCGCGGGCATGCGTCGTCTGCTCGAGAAGGACCGTAGCTGGAAGAGCGCCCACGCCGACCTCGACCCGCAGGCGTACGAGGCCGCGCTGGCGGCCGACGCACGGCGGGCAGCCGAGGTCCCTCAATGGTTCATGCGCCCCGAGCTTCGGGGCTTCGACTACATCCACCCCAACTCGGACGGCCATCGCGTCATGGCGCAGGCCACCTGCCCGTCGCTGCCCCTGAGCTGGGGCTGCAACTGCGACGCACTCTGAAGGGAGCACGACGATGGCCAAGACGATTCAGTGGCACTACCACCGCAACGGTTGAACGAGCTGCACCCGAGCGTCCAAGTTCATGGACGCAAGAGACCTCCAGGCGACCCAGAAGGTCCCGGCCAGCCGCAAGCTGGGCCGCGATGAGGCCGCCGAGCTGCTCGCCGGTGCGAGCACCCTTCACGTCGCCAAGGGCAAGAAGCTGACGTCCTTCGAGGGCGAGGCGCTGCAGTCCGAGGATGCGCTGCTTGCGATGCTGGGACCGACCGGCAATCTTCGGGCACCCACGCTCAAGGTCGGCAAGACCGTGGTGGTGGGGTACGACGAAGCGCTGTTCACCGACCTGTTCGACTGAACCTTCGCACCGTTTTCGGCCGGCCAGTTCACAGGGGTGAAATCGAACCGTCATCGATTCCCCGAGCGGGCCGCGTAAGGTGGAGTCGTGAGCCGGGAATATCGAAGCGAGTTCTGCCCCGAACACGGCGTCTGGGTCCTCAAGCGGCTCGAGCGCGACACCCGAGGGCTCGACGCGGCGCAGCAGCCGACGCAGCCTTCTGGGACCCGGCCGCCGGCCTCCGGCTGCCTGAAGCTGGTGCAGGCCGACCAGCTGCGCGGCGGCTGAGACCTCCGGCTTCCCCGGCCGAAGCCCACGTTCCTTCGCGGAGCGTGGGCTTTGTCGCGTCTCGACGGCGCGAGGATGCACGGATCCGGAAAAACACTGCGCGGAACCGTGGAGCACGAGGTGGGCTCGACGACTACCGTGCCCAGACATGAAACCTCCGGCCTTGCTTCTGCTCCTGTTGGTCGCCTGCGACGCTCGCCCGAGGAACGAGGGCGACTCGACGGGAGACGCGATGACCTCATCGACGTCCGGAACCGAGACGACGGGGGATGCGCAGGGCTCGAATTGGACCACCGAGCCTGCGGGTTCCTCGTCGACGACCCCGTCGGAGGCGACGTCGTCGCCCTCGGGAGAGGACGGATCGTCGAGCAGCTCGGACGGAGCGAGCGAGGCCTGTGTGGTCGAAACCACCAGCCTGTGCGACACGCAGGCGGCGATCATCCGCGCGAGCGTTCGACTGCCGCCGGGGTCGGAGCCGATCTCCGGTGACCTGGTCTTCTCGCTGATGCATCGGCGCTACGGCGACCCGGCGCAGGGCGGTCACCCCCACGCGGTCCGCCGCGTGCCTGGTGTCACCGTGGTGGCGGACGAAGCCTTCCCCTTCGAGATCGACATGTGTGACGCCAACGCAACCATGTGGAGCGAGGAGAACTGCGAGTTCAACCTGGTGGTCAGCCTCGACCTGGACGGCGACAACGGCGTGGGGCCGGTGACGTTCGCCCCCGACGCCGGAGAGCCCACGGCCATGGCGGTCTTCGAGCTCAGCTGCCGCGCTGCCGGGCCGACCTGCCTGGACGTCGAACTCTCGTGCGTAGAGGGGCCCTCGTGCATCGCCTTCGAAGCGCCCGGTGCATGCGAGTGCGCCGTCGACAGCTGCGACAGCGAAGCGGCGATCTGCCAGCTCTGAGTGGGGCACCATGGGGGAGATGTCGCTGGTTCGATCGTTCTCGCGCCGAAGGTTGGGCGCGTGGATGCAGGGACCTCTGGACGTGACGCACGACGAGACCGTCGAGCTGTGCGTGGTGGAGTCCGGCACCATGCACGTGCGGCTGGAGGACGCGTGCGGCGTGCATCGAGGCGGCGAGGTCGCGGTGATCCCCGCAGGGGTCCGCCATGGGTGCTGGACCGAGTCCGAGCCGATCGTCGAGATGATCGTCCATCTCGACGCGCGCCTGCTGGCCCAGACGCTTCCACGCGCGATCGAGCCAGGCATCTGGCCGTTGGCGTCTGCCGATGCGATCGCGGCGCTGCGCGACGCCGCAGTCGCGTCCTTCGAGGAGGCCGGACGGCTCGCGGTCGAGATCATGCGAGATCTGGGCGAGCACGCCCGCAAACCGATCGCCAGCGACGCGCCGATCGTCGGCGTGCTCGAAGTGGTCGGGCAGGCGCTGGAACGCCACTGGACCGTGGCCCAGATGGCGCGTCTGGCAGCGCTGAGCGAGGCGCAATTCGGGCGCCGCTTTCGAGCGGCCGCCGGCCAGTCACCGATGCGGTGGTTGCTCGACCGCAGACTGACCCGAGCGCAGTGGTTGATGAGCACCAGCGACCGGACCCTCACCGACATCGCGATGATGGTCGGGTTCGGATCGCCCTCGCGCTTCACCGAGGCGTTTGCCAAGCGCCACGGGCAGACGCCGTCGGTGTGGCGAGGGATGCAGTAGTCGGCCTCGCGACTACTTTGCAAAGCCGCGGTCGCGCATCAGCGCCCCGACGTCCGCATCCCGTCCTCGGAATGCCCGGTAGGCCTCGGCCGGATCGACCGCGTTGCGCGGGGCGAAGAGGTGCTCGACCAGCTTCTTCGCGACGCCTGGGTCGTAGAAGCCGCCTGGGGCCTCGGCGAAGGCCTCTGCCGCATCCGCGGTGAGCACGTCGGCCCACAGGTAGCCGTAGTAGCCCGCCGCGTAGCCCTCACCGGAGAAGATGTGGCCGAACTGCGGCGTTCGGTGTCGCATGACGACCTCCTCGGGCATCGCCCACGTGGTCAGCGTCTCGCGCTCGAACGCGTCGGGGTCGATCTCCGCAGGATCGGCGGTGTGCAGCTCGAGGTCCATCATGGCCGAGGCGAGATACTCGGTGGTCGAGAAGCCCTGGTTGAAGGTGGACGCTTTGCGGATCTTCTCGACCAGCGCCTTGGGCATCGGCTCGCCGGTCTCGTGGTGGCGCAGGTAGCCGTCGATGACGGCGTCGGTAAACAGCCAGCGCTCGAGCAGCTGCGACTGGAACTCGGTGTAGTCCCGCACGCCGCCCGAGAGGCCCGGGTACTTCACGTTGCTGCTCAGCGCGTGCAGGGCGTGCCCGAACTCGTGGAAGAACGTGGACGCATCGTCCGCCGAGATCAGGACGGGCTGCCCTGGGGGGGCTTCGATGAAGTTGGAGTTGTTGGAGACCAGGACCGTGACCTCTCCATCGTAGGTGTGGCTGGAGCGGTACGTGGACGCCCAGGCGCCCGAGCGCTTGCCGGGGCGTGCAAACGGGTCGAGGTACCACAGCCCCACGTGCGTGCCGGTCGCTGCGTCGGTGACCTCCCAGACCTTCACGTCGGGATGGAAGACCGGGACGGTCCCCTCGGGGACGGGCGTGAAGGCAAAGCCGAACAGCTTGCCGGCCACCATGAACATGGCCTCGCGCAGCGCGTCGAGCTGCAGGTATTGCTTCACCTCGTCGGAGTCGAGGTCGTAGGTCTTCTTGCGGACCTTCTCGGCATAGAAGCGGTAGTCCCACGGCGCGATGGTGATGCCCGCCTTCTGTGCGTTGGCAATCTTCTGCATCGCGGCGACCTCTTCGGCCACGGTGGCGATGGCCGCCGGCCAGACCTTCATCATCAGCTCGCGCGCACGCTCCGGGGTCTTGGCCATGCGGTTCTCGAGGCGCCACGCGGCGAAGTTGGGGTAGCCCAGCAGCTGCACCCGCTCGTGACGCAGCTTCAAGATCTCGGCGATGATCGCGTTGTTGTCGTGCGCGTCGCCGTGGTCGCCGCGGCTGTAGTACTCGCGCCACACCTTCTCGCGAAGGTCGCGCTCGGTGGAGTCGGTGAGGAAGGGATCCACGGCCGAACGCGTGTTGGGCAGGACCCAAACCTCCGCGTCGGGGCGCTTGATCGCGGCCTTGAACGCGTCGGGCAGGCCGCCGAGATCCTCGGGGCCCAGCTCGATGGTGCGCTCCTCGTCGGCGAGCACGTTGTTGCCGAAGGTGTCGTGCAGCTCGGCGAGCCGGGCCTGGATCTGGGCGTAGCGAGCCTTCGCGTCGGGGTCGAGTGAAGCACCTTGGCGCGCGAACCGGTCGTAGATCAGCTGCGTCAGGCGCTGCTCGGCCGGCGTGCGCGAGGCCATCTCCGGGCTCGAGTGGACCGCCCGAATCCGGGCGAAGAGGGCTTCGTTCTGAATGACCGTGGTCTCGTACGCCGAGAAGACCGGCGCGAGGCGAGCGAAGATCTCGCGAAACTCGGGCGTCGAGAGGTTGCTCGACCAGATGCCTGCGTACACCTGCAGGCGGTCCATGGCCTCGCCGGCGCCCTGCATGGCGACGATCGTGTTGTCGAACGTCGGGGGATCGGGGTTGGTCGCGATGGCGTCGAGCTCGGCGAGGTGCCCGGCGATCGCCTCATGGGTTGCCGGCTCCAGGTCGGCGAGCTTCATCGTATCGAACGCAGGCACGCCCCCGTAGGGACCGGTCCATTCGGCGAGCAGGGGATTGTTGCTGATCACGGCGGTGTCGGGTGCGGTGGGAGCCGCGCTGATGGGCTCGGCGGTGGTCGTGGACGTGGAGCACGCGCAAAGGCACGCGGCGAGACCGAGGGACGTGGCGAATCGGGGCATGGGGCTCCTGCGCGGACCATAGCAGCACGGCTTGGTACGGTGCCGCGTGTCTTCGTCCCTGCAGCTCGATCTTCGCTGGCTTGCGAACGCGACGCCGCTGATGACGGCGGCGTTTTGGGCCGCACACGGAGCGCACGCGGCCGCGACGGAGTACGCCGAGGCGGGGCGCGGGGCGGACGTGCCGCCGATGCCGCGGCAGGTGGGCCGATGGTTCGAGCGCGTGCACCTGGAGGCGCTCCAGGGCACCGAAGGTGTCGAGGTGCTGGCGGCCAATCGGCAGCTTCGCGCCGAGGCTCGCACGCTGGGGGAGCTCGACGTCCTCTATCGAGCGGGCGGACGTGTCGTGCATCGCGAGGTCGCCGTGAAGTACTACCTGGCGGTGGGTGCCGGAGACGACCCCGCGGGCTGGGTCGGCCCGAATCGGCGAGACCGGCTCGACCGCAAGCTCGACCGCCTGATCTCCCACCAGCTCGCGCTGCCGGGCCTCGCCCGCGCTGTGGATGCGTGGCCCCAGGACCTGCCCACGCCCGACCGCTCCGAGGTGCTGCTGCTGGGGGCGCTGTTCTCTCCTGCGTCCGATCCTCGGCTGCCCAAGGGAGCCGATCCCGCGGTGGAGCACGGACGCTGGTACTACGCGTCCGACTTTGCCCAGCGGTTCGGGCGCGCGCCGTGGGTGGAGCTGGAGAAGCCCTTGTGGCTGAGTCCAGAGCACGTGGATCGGTTCGAGGGTCGACCGGCTCGGTGCCTCGCGGAAACCGTGTCGGACCGCGCTGGGCCGATGTTCGTCGCCCGCGAGGCTTCGTGTCGCGCCTTCGTGGTCCCCGATGGGTGGTGGGGCTGAGTTTTGGCTAGGTCCCCTGCGAGAGTTCCGCCAAGCTCGCGTCCATGCGCGCGACGTCTTCGGACGCAGGACCCGAGGCCTCGGCGAACACGGCCCGGGCGCGTTCGAGGTTGTCCCGAGCGCTCTGGATGTCGCCCTCGTCCCTCTCGATGAGCGCGAGGGCGTGAAGCGCGAGGGCGAGGTCGGGGTGCTTGGGGCCAACGATGCCCTCGAGCGTGGACACACACCGGTCGGCGAAGCGGTGCGCCTCTTCGAGCCGGTCCTGGCTGTGCAGGGCTTCGGCGATGCCGCCGAGGGCCTCGGCGACGCGGCGATGCTCGGGCCCGTAGGCGTCGTGCCACAGCTTGAGCGCCTGCTGATGAAGCAGCAGGGCGTCCAGGGAGCGCCCCTGGGCTTGCCGCACGTGGCCGAGGTTGTTCATCGACAGCGCGACCCCGGGGTGCTCGGCTCCCTGAGCACGGGTGCGGAGCTCGATCGCTTTCTCATACTCGGCGGCCGCGTCCTCGAGTCGCTTCATGCGCTCGAACACCAGCGCTCGGTTGTGCACCGAGATCGCGACCATGGGGTGCTGGAGTCCGAGCGAGGCTTCCCACGAGGCGCGCGCGCGAGCGTGGTGCCCGAGGGCTTCGTCGAGGCGGCCCAGCTGGGTCAGTGCCAGACCCAGGTTGCTGTAGGCGGCGGCGACGTCGGGGGCGGACTCTCCCTGAAGCGCCGCGCGAAGCGCTGCGGTCCGCTCGAACCCCTTCGCGGACGCCTCGTAGTTGCCGTCGCTGTAGTCGAGCGTTGCGACGTTGTTGACCAGGCGAGCGTTGAGGCTGTTGACGTCGGGGTCTTCGGCGTCGAGGCGGACGAGCAGGGCCTCGGCATGGCGAACCCACGTCTGGGCGGAGTCTCGCTGCTGCAGCCGATAGCCGACCGAGTACACCAGCTCGGCCGCGGCACGGAGCGCGGTGGTGTCCTGGTGATTGGCTCGGGCGAGGTAGAACGCGCTCTCGAACGTGGCCGCGGCCTCGGCATAGTCGCCGCGCGCTTCTTGCGTCGAGCCGTACACGACGAGGGCTTCGGCTTCGACCGGTGCGTAGCCGCTGTCGCGGGCCAAGACCAACGCCGCCTTCGCCCGGGGCTGCGCGGCCTCGAGGTTGCCGGCGACCTTCAGGGCGGCAGCCTCGCTGACCGCATCGTAGGCGCGCTGGACCTGGACCCGGCGCGCTGGGTCCGCGGGTAGATCCGACTCGTGGGCGAGGGCCTCGGGATCGACGCAGCGGGCGACGCTGGGCAGCTGGTCGACGACCTGCAGCGCACTCGACCCGCCGATCCCCTCGCGCCCGTCCGACGTCGTCCCTCGCAGCGCGTCGACGGTGGCCCGGAGCGCGCCGGTTCGCTGCTGCAGACAGGCGGTGCGGCGGTCGAGCAGCGGCGCCGCGACCTCGGTGCGACACGCGTCGTCGTGGGCGTTGGCGAGGGTCTCGACGTAGTCGTCCAGCCTCTCCGTCACCCGCCTCGCCGCCTGCGGTGCATCGCGGAGGGCCTCGCGAACCTCGGCACGACGTTCGGTGCTCCATGACGCTCGCACGGTCTTGGACCGGGTCGCGCAGGGATCGGCGGGTGGAATCGCCAGCGCCGCGAGCGTTGCCGTGGCCGCCGCGCCGGCGGTCCACAGCGCCCAGGTCGCTCCACCGCGCGGCTGCAAGCGGTCCAGCAGGGCTTCCATGGACGTCCAGCGGTCCGCGGGGAGCTCGGCGAGCCCCCGGACGAGCGCGCTTCGGATGCGCTTGGACACCTTGCTCCGCGGGGTCGCGACGATCTCCGCGCTGGAGACCCGCATGAGCAACTCGGTCACCGTGCGCGCGTGGAATGGGCGGGTGCCATAGAGGCCCTCGAATGCCGACACGCAGTAGCTGAACTGGTCGGCCCGCCCATCGATGTCGAAGGCGAGGTGCTGCTCGGGCGCCATGTAGGCCGGCGTTCCCTGGACCGATCCCATCTGACTGACCGCGTCGTCGTTGGAGGGCTCACCGGTCGGGACCGGCCCACTCTCGCCCTGTCTCGAGGACGGCGCTGCGAGGCGGGCGAGGCCGAAGTCCATCACGACGACCCGGCCGCCGGGGTGCAGCATCACGTTGGCGGGCTTGAAGTCGCGGTGGACCAGCCCCGCGGCGTGCACGGCTGCAAGCCCGCGGCCTGCCTGCAGGAACGCCCGCAGCACGAGCTCCCACGGGCGTCCCTTCATCCACGAGCGCAGGGTCGGGCCGCGGACCCAGTCCATCGCGACGAAGACCCGTCCGTCGTGGGTCCCCACGTCGTGGACGGTGACGACGTTGGGGTGGGAGAACTGCGCCATCGCCTGCGCCTCGTGCAGGAGGACCGCCGCGCGCTCGGGGCTGTCGTATCGGCCGTATCCCCGGCGGTCGTGCAGCACCTTGATCGCGATGGTGCGACCGAGCTTCGGATCTTGGGCGGCGTACACGGTCCCCATCCCCCCGGAGCCCAGGACGTGGAGGACGCGGTAGCGACCCACGCGCTCGCCGGGGCCCAGGGGCACGCGTCGCCGCAGTCCCGCGTCGGTCAGCGTGTTCTCGGTCCGCATCGGCACCGACCGGCCCGATCCTGGCCCCATGGCGAGAGGATATCAGCGGCTGCCCCTCGTGGTCGACGTGTTCGGTTGATAGTTTCGAAGCATCGTCATGACCCGCTGCCTTCGACCCGCCGGCCGGGATGACTATCCTCTCTTCGCTCGCTTGTTCCCGACGCTGGGAAGCGGCGACGCCGTGCCCTCGCGGTCGACCTGGACGGAGGTCATCTGCCCCGAGACGGTCGTCGCCCTGCAGGCGGGTGAGCCGGTCGGGTACTGCTATGCGCAAACCCTGGCCACCGAGGGCTACGTTCGTCACCTTGCCGTCGACGCAGACGTTCAGGGGGCTGGTGTGGGGAGGGCACTGATCGAGCACGCGGCCACGGGGATGCGCGCTCGTGGGTGCAGACGGTGGAGGCTCAACGTCAGGCCGGACAACGTGCCCGCGGTCGGGTTGTACTCGTCGCTGGGCATGCGGACGCAGCACGAGAGCGTATCGCTCCGCTTCACCTGGTCGATCTTGGATCGGCTCGCGTCGCCGCCCGCGGCTCGCATCGTCTGTGCGCCCGACCCGGCCCAGATGCAGGACGCGGAGCAGCGGTTCGACCTCCCGGCGGGGCAGCTCGCGGCGGCGGCGGCTCGGGAGGATGTCGCCGTGCGAGTGCTGCGAGCGTCGGAGGCGACCCTCGGCGTCGCCGCGTTCGACGTCGGCTTTCCCGGGTGCTTTCCGTTCCGCGCACGCGGGGTTCCAGATGCGATCTCGCTCCTGCACGGCCTGCGTCCCGTGGCGACCCAGGACGCGATGGGGCTGGTGGCCGAAGCGCATCCGGAGCTCGAAGCGGTGCTCCTCGCAGCGGGAGCCCGCGCCGCGTTTCGGTTCGTGCACATGAGCGGCCTGCTGTGACGTACGCTCCGGCCCGATGAGTTCGCGTACGCTCCTGCGGGACTTCGACGTCGAGACGATTCGATGCGCAGCGCAGCGGGAGCTGGCAGCATCCTTGCGGGGGTCCATTCCGGAGTTCGAGGCCCACCGGCGCGCCATCGTGCCCTCGGACCCCACGACCGTGCGTCGGCGACTGTTGGCGGAGGGTCGATGCATCACGGCTTCGATGGCCCCGGCAGCGCACGCCCGCATCGACGAGGTCAAGGCGGTGCTCGGCATCGCGGCGCCGCACGAGCTGTACGCGCAGGCGGAGCGCCGCGACCTCGCGCTGACGAGCGCCACGGATCCCCTCCTACTGGAGATCTCCGCGTGGCTGATCTCCAGGCTCGATGACGGAGCGGCACGGGCCGCGTTCGGGCGCGCGCTGGGGTTGGGTTTGCTCGCCCGCAGCGGAGGCGATGCGTACGCCCCGTGGGTGTCGGAGACGATGCTGCACCGCGGCCTCCTCGACGAGCAGCTCGTTCCACTGGCGCGTCGTGCCGTGCTCGCCGGCGCGATTTCGGCCGACCGGGTCGCGCTGCTCGCCTGCCAGGACCTGCACGCCGTGCTGCGCCTGGAGATGATCGCCACCACCGGTCTTCGCGGCGACGTCTTGGGCTCGGACACCGCTGGATTCCTCGAGGACTGCAAGGCCCAGTGTTTGGTGCCCGGCGCCTCGGTGACGCCGGAGGTGCTGCGGATGTGGGCGCTGTGGTCGTTCTCGACCAGCGACGTGTGCGCGCGCCATCTCGGCCGGGATGGGGGGCGTCCGCTGCCGGAGGTCGACGCCGAGATTGCCGGCAAGCTCGCCTCGCTCGACCCGGATGCCGTCGAGTCGGGCAGCCCGGAGGCGCGAGCGGAGCTGCCGACGTTCGTCATCGAATGCGCTCTGGCGTGCGCGGTGCTGGTGGCGGGTGCCGACGGAGAGATTTCACCGCAGGAACTCGCGGCCATCGAAGACGCGTTCGGCCCCGAGATCCCCGGCTGGTCGGCGTACCTCGAGCCCGAGGCCGCGCATGCACACTTCTACGAGCGGGCGGGCTTGGTCCGGGCCGGTGGGGAGGACCTGGTCCGACGGTTGTTCCTCCTGATCTCCCACGTCGTGGGGGCAGACGACGTCGTCGACCCTCGAGAGCTGCGAATGGTGCTCGCGATCGGCGAAGCGCTCGGGGCGGGGGACGCGTTTCGACGCTGGCTTCGGCCGGTCGCGGCCTCGCGTGGTGTGGACGTCGACACGGCCCAGGACGTGCCCACCTCGATTCCGCTGCCAGCCCGCAAGGCCGAGGTTCGTGACGCCCTCTGGGCGCTGAGCGAGGCCGTCTTGCGGACGGGAGCGTCGCACCTCTCGCCTCGCCGACTGCTGCGACTGATCGGTGCCGAGGAAGACGACCGCGGCGCCCTGGCGAGCGTCGCGGGGTTCATGGAGCAGCGCGAGATCGACGTCGTGCCGCCGCTGTCGAGCGTGCCCTTGGATGCCCGGGTCACGCTGCGGGCACGGGCTGCGCACGCGCGGGGGGAGGCGGCACCCGCCCACGCCCCGGAGCTTCCCGCCGATCGCAAGGCGCTCTCCGACGCGCTCGCCCGGCTTCGAGACTCGCTGATCTCCGGCGATGGTCGCAGCCCGGCGGTGCGGCTGCGCAGCGCCGACCGGAGCCGTCGCGTGTTCGACCTGTTCCGCCTGGAGGCGGTGCGCAAGGGCGCGCCCGAGCGCGCGCTCACGCTGCTGCAGGCCGGCAAGGCGGCGGTGCTGGTGACCGCACAGGACGCGGGCCGTCAGGACGCGGCGCGCGAGTGTTCGCAGGAGCTTCGCCAGCTCGATCGCCTGGTTCGAGATCAGCGCGAGGAGACGGGGGCCAACGATCTGTGCGTGGGCTATCCGGTGCTGCTCGGTCGAGTGCGGGTGGCGGACGAACCAAACGAGGGCTACGGCGTTCGAGGTCCGCTCACGCTGCGTCCGGTCACGCTCGAGCGCGATGGCCGAGGCGCACGAGGGTTCTCGCTGCGCCCCCGCGAGGACCAGGAGCCGGTCGCGAACGGTGCGCTGCTCCGGCTGCTGTTCGACAAAGCTGGCTTGGCGCTGCCCGAAGACCTGGCGCGGGAGCTGGACGCGCTGGCTGCCGATCCGCCCGCGTTGATCGCTCGGCTTCGAGAGGTCGGGGTGTCGATCGGCGTGGAGGGATCGACACTGGGACCATTCTCAGAGCGAGACGACGTGCTCGATGGGAGCGGGTCGGTGCTGATGGTCGAAGAGTGCGCGGTGCTGGGGCTGTTCCCTCAATCCAGCTCCGAGCTGCTGCACGACTACGACGCGCTGTTGCAGGATCTGGGGGCAGGGCAGGCGCCCCTGACGGACCTGCTCTCGGCGGGGATCGGCTTGTTGCCCGCAGCCTTGCGGCCCCAGGCCGGTCCCGCGGTGTCTGGGCACGCGCCGGGGTGGCCGGTCCTCCCCTCGGATCCGAGCCAGCGCGCGGTGGCGGCGTCCTGCGCTCACAACGTGGTCACCGTCGTCGATGGTCCACCGGGCACCGGGAAGAGCCAGCTGATCGTCAACATGGTCGCGGATGCGCTGCGGCGGGGTGCTCGGGTCGCCGTCGTGGCGGAGAAACGCGCTGCGCTCGACGTCGTGCAGCAGCGCTTGGCGGGGCGGGGTCTGTCCGATCCCGTGGCGCTCGTGCACGACGTCGGCGACGACCGCAAGGCCCTGTTCGCCAAGATCACCGCCCGCATCGGGGGGTTCGAGCCTCGCACGCACGACGAGACGCGGGCCGAAGTGTTGCGCGCCGATCACCGCGCCGCCGAGACCGCCCTGCAGGCCCGGCGAGAGACCCTGGCCCACGTAGCGCCGGGGCTCGAGCTCTCGGTCGGCGAACTCCTCTCGCTGCGGGCTGTGGCTCCGGTGCCGATCGAGGCGCCGGCGCTGGTCGAGCTCGATCGCGCGGCGCTGCAGCGGCTGCTCGAGCTCGCGGAGCGGATGCATCCGTACGGCATGCTGTGGGATCCGTCGGGCTGGTGGCGGACGCAGGGGGAGCGCGCCCGGCTCGATGACCTCGGCGATGCCGCACTGGCCGCGCTTCTGCGCACCGCCTCGGAGGCACTCGTCGAGGCGGAGGCGACGGCGTCGGTACGGCGCGAGCGTCCCGTGTCCGCATCGGCGCTGCAGGCCGCCGCATCGGGGCTGCAGGCCGTGCGCGCGCTGGTCGAGCTCGCGCCACGCGGCGAGGCCCTGGTCTGCGCCGTGTGGTCGGGCGCGCCGGTCGGGCTCGCGTCGTTCGACGCGGTCGCACTGCGGCAGAGCCCGGGACCGCTCGCGCCCATCGAGGGCGGGTTTGCGCGCGACGTCGCGGTGTTGCGCAGCTACGCCGGTCGTTTCTCGAGGTTCTTCTCCGGGTTGTGGTGGCGGACCCGATCCGCGGTGCGCGAGGCCCTGCCCTCCGTCTGGCCCGAGCGAGCGGCCGCTGGGTTCGATGCGGGCTTCTTGGCGCAGCTGCAGCTGCGCATCGAGGCCGCGCACGCGTGGGCGAAGCTGCGGGCGACCTTCGAGGCGCTCGGTCAGCCAGCGCTGGTCCCGACCGATGCCGCCACCGCCGGCGAGACGCTCGAGCTGCTGCGGCTGGCCTCGGAGGCGGTGCGCGGCGTGCATGCACACGCCGAGGCGCTGTTCGAGATTGGGATCCGCCCCCCGGACGCGCCCTCGCAGCTGCCCGAGGTGGTCGGGACGCTCGAGCTCCGCGAGGCTCAGCTGCAGGCGGACACGAAGCTGCGCACGATGTTGCGACCCGTGATCGAGCGCTTCGGCTTCGTCGAGACGATCGAGCTCGATCGGCTCCCCGAGTTCGCGACGCGGCTTCGGGAGGACGGTCATCGGCTGCGGGAGGCCGATGGCTGGCTCGGCCAGCTCGACCTGGTGCACCCCGACGCCCGAGGATGGCTCGACGCCGTCCAGACGACGCTGCGTGCGGACGCGGCGACCGGCTGGCGCGAGGGCCTGGCGCGGGCGTGGGCCCACGGCCACCTGCGTCGTCTCGAGTCCTTCCTTCCGGCGCTCGCCGATCTGGGGTCTCCTGCACAGGGACAGCGTGCGCGCGAGGCGATCGGCAAGCTGGCCGCGTTGGAGTCCGAGGTCGCCGACCTCGAGGTGGACGCGATCAACGCGAAGCTCGACCAAGCCGACCTTCTGTCGATCCCGGATGCGGAGTACCGAGCCCGTCGCACCGCGGCGCAGAAGGTCAAGGAGTCCCTGCTCAAGGAGACCTCGAAAACCCGCAGCCTGATGCCGCTGCGCCAGCTCGTGCGAGCGTTCGCCGACGATGGCATCTTGGACGTGCTGCCGTGTTGGCTGGTCTCGCCCGAGACGATGACCGTGCTCTTCCCGCGGGCGCCGCTGTTCGACCTGGTGATCTTCGACGAGGCCTCGCAGTGCACGGTGGAGTCCGGTCTGCCGGTGTTCTTGCGCGCCAAGCAGGTGGTCGTGGCGGGCGACGAGAAGCAGATGCCGCCCACCTCCTTCTTCAAGGGGAGCGTCAGCGGCACCGAGGACGACGACCTCACCGACGAGCAAGCGCAGGCGCGGGATATGTTCGCGGCGGAGTCCCTGCTCGCGCTCACCCGGGGTCGCTGTCCCCACGCCGGTCTCAAGTGGCACTACCGGTGCCGCGAAGAAGAACTCATCGCGTTCAGCAATCACGCCATGTACGAGGGCGAGCTGCTGACGATTCCCTCCGTCTCGGGACCGCATGGGACCCCGGCGCTTCGCTGGGTGCCCGTCCAGGGCGGTGTTTACGACGGCGGCGTCAACGAAGTGGAGGCCGCGAGGGTGGTCGAGTTGCTCGCCGAGCTGCTCGGCCGCGACCGGCCGCCGAGCGTGGGCGTGGTGACCTTCAACCTCAAGCAGCGTCAGGCGATCCTCGATCAGCTCGAGACCCGCATCGAGCAGGACGAGGCGTTCGCCGCACTGTGGCAGACCGCGAGCGCCCACGAGGAACTCGACGAGCGGCCCTTCGTGAAGAACTTGGAATCGGTCCAAGGGGACGAGCGTGACGTCATCGTCTTCTCGCTCGGGCACGCTCCAGTTCGCCGCAGTCGCCGCGGAGGCCAAGGGGAACTCTACGTCCCGGCTCGCTTCGGGCCGTTGGGACAGCGCGGCGGGGAGCGGCGGCTCAACGTCGCGATCTCGCGGGCCAAAGCCGAGTGCTATGTCGTGTCCTCGTTCGACCCGGCGCTGCTCCGGGTGGGCGGATCGACGCACTCGGGCCCGCGGCTGTTCAAGGGCTACCTCGACTACGCGCACGCCCTGTCCACGCGCAGGTTCGAAGTGGCGGCGCACATTCTCGACGCCGTGCGCGGGACGCCTCGCGCCGCGACGCTGGCCGTTCGAGCGGGCGCGAAGGTCGATGGCCACGTGCCGCTCGAGGTGCAGATCATGATGGCGCTCGAGCCGACGGGGCTTCGATGCGCCGTCCACATGGGCACGTCCGACTTTCGGATCCCGCTGGCCGTCGGCCGGGCCGAGGCGGCGGACGGCGCCTACGCGCTCGCGGTGATGACCGATGAAGGCGGCGTGGGGGCGTCTGCCTTCGATCAGTTCGTGCATCGACCGGCGGTGCTGCGCTTGCGCGGCTGGGACGTGCTGCACGTGGACGCCGCGACGTGGGCGGAGCGACGCAGCGATGTCTTGGCGCAAATCTGTGGGTCCGTGGGGGTGGATGTGCCGCAGCTTCGCGCGTGATCGCGCAGTGGCATGGTCGGACACGGTGCCGGCGTCCCAAAGTTCTACGGTTCGAGCGCGACTGCGATGCTAGCGTGTTGCGGCACATGCGACGAACGCTCACGCTCCTCACCTTTCCCGCGCTCCTTCTCTCCTCGGGCTGCGACGCCCCGGACACCGAATCCTCACCAGAGCGCGTCGGTCGGAAGGGACGAGCCTCGATCGGGTACGAAGTGTGGGGGAGCGATCAGTCCAACTCGGTCGCCGGCGAGTCGGAGCGCGGTGTCAACGGGAGCTTCATCTGGATTTGGGACAGCGAGGACATTGCCGACCAGGTTGATGGTGGACCCGACGCCGAGGCGATCGGCTGCGGCGGCATGGGCTCGTCCGCCGGGCCTTGTGACGTCAACGATGTCTTCCCGGCGGACCTCGCAGAATACGACGCGGACGGCACCGCGACCGGCAGCAGCCGCCCCCAGATTGGCCGGCTTCACGGCATGCTGGTGGATCCGCAGAACAAGTACCTCACTGCCAACCTGTTCGCCCCCGGGGGCGCCTTCGTCGGCATCATCGACGGCCGGACGAAGGAGGCCATCGCGCTGTTCCGTGCCTCGGGGACGACGGCCGGACGGTCGAACCACATGTCCTTCTGGGACGAGGATGGCAGCTCCATCCTCATCGCCAACCTCAACGGCAAGATCCTCGAGCGCATCGACGTGACGCGAGACGCGGCCGGCAACATCACCGCGGCAACCTTCGACGAGGGGGCGGGCCTCGGCGTGGCCGCCGATCTTTCGATCACCGATCGCCCCAAGGTCTACTTGGGCAACAACCTGGCGGGGAACCCGATGATCGGGTCGATCACCGAGGGTACGCCTGATGTCGGCAACACCACGCCCAACGGCCGCTGCCGCGAGAACGGCTGCTCCGCAGGCGTCGATGGCAGCGCCGGAGGCCGTCCCAACAACCTCATCATCTGCCCGATCCCCTCGGAGACCAGCGACCACACGTTCGTGACCCTGGCCGGCGGTGGCATGTTCGTCGTCGACCACAGCACGACCCCGATGTCGATCGTTGGCGAGTATGGCCGCGAGGTGATCAACGGCGCCGGGTGTGGCGGCGTCGAAGGCGACGGCAGCATCTACATGAACGCGGGCATCTCCGCCTCGGGTGCGGGCGCGACCCAGTCCACCTTCACCATCTACGACGTTGCGCTCGAGTTTCCCGACGCGCCGGGCTTCAACGCGGAGAACGTGCCGGCACCCGACGTCGTCATCGCGGACGGTGGCAACACGGCCACCAACGGCAACACGACTGGAGCGGCGAGCAACGCGACCGGACAGCTGCCAGGCGTGACGAACCGACGAGATAGCCACGGCATGGCCAGGACCATCAGCGGGCTGTGGGTCCACACGGTGGATCGCATTCAAAACGAGATGGAAGTGCTCGGTGTCGCCAACTCCAAGCACAAGGGCTGGTACGATCTGACCTCCGCCGACGGCAATGGCCACGGCCTTGGCGCGTGCGAGGCGTACTCGGTGGACGACGACCCGGGCATGCCAACCAACGACCCTGCGCCCGATCTGATGGGCGTCGACCCCAACGGCGAGTACCTCTTCGTCGCCTTCCGGGGTCCGGTCCCCGTGTCGGTGCAGCACTCGGCCCAGGGAAGCTGCCCGGGGGTTGGCATCGTCGAACTGCAAGGCTCGGGCAAGAAGGGCCGCTTGGTGTCCGTCCTCCGCTCGAGCAACACCGTCGATACGGTCGAGGCGGGCTCGGCAGCGTCCATGGGAGGTCATACCTACACCGGCGCCGAGCGAAGCGACGTGCATGCGGCGATCGTTCGTCGCAAGGTCGAGAACGAGTAGGTCACCGCTGCCGGCGGCGGGGTGTCACAGCATCCCGCGCCGGCGGAAGTACAGCAGCAGTCCGCCGGCGACGCCGACCATCACCACCCACAGCGCGGGATAGGCCCACGGCTGGTGAAGCTCGGGCATCGAGTCGAAGTTCATCCCGTACACGCCGACGAGGAACGTCAGGGGGATGAAGATGGTGGCGATGACGGTGAGCACCCGCATCTCTTCGTTGGTGCGCTGGCCGACCAACCCCATGTGCAGGTTGACCAGGTTGGCGATCATCTCGCGATACATCTCGACGGAGTCGACCACCTGGACCAGGTGGTCGTGCAGGTCGCGGTAGTACGGAATGTTGCGCTTCGTGATGCGCTTGCCCTCGTTGAGCAGCATGATCCCGATCGCGTCCCGCAGCGGTAGCGTGACCTTGCGGAGCGTCATCAACTCGCGCTTGTGGTCGTGCAGTCGCTGCGGCAGCCCATCGATGCGCTCGGTGTCGTCGGCGTCGAGGTCACGCTCAGCGGTCTCGACCACCTCACCGATTCGGGACACCGCCTCGACGTAGCCGTCGACGATGGCGTCCATCAAGGCGTAGGCGAAGTAGTCTTGCTTTCGCTCCCGAACCCGACCCAAGCCGCTGCGGAGGCGGTCGCGAATGCCGTCGAACACGTCGCCGGTGTCCTGCTGGAAGGTGATGACGAAGCCTGGCCCGACCACCAGGGACACCTGCTCCAGCTGAACGCGGTCGGCCTCGTCGAGGTGCACCATCTTGAGCACGATGAAGGTGTGATCGGGGAAGAGCTCCACCTTGGGCCGCTGGCCCGGGTGCATGATGTCCTCGAGCGTGAGCGGGTGAACGCCGAAGGCCGTCGTGACCCGCTTGAGGAAGGCCACGTCGTGAATCCCCGTCACGTTCATCCACGTGGTCGTCGCGTCCGCGCGGGCCTCGGCTTCGTCCACCGTCTTGGGATGAGATTCGTGAAGCGAATCGGAGGTCCAGTTGAAGACCTGGATCGTGGGCACGAAGTCGCGCCTCGGCCCGGTGTACACCGCGCGCCCGGGGGGCATGCCCGCGTGAAAACCGGGGGAGAACTGCCCAGCGGTCGAGGACTCGCTCGAGGGGGTCTGTGGCTGCTCGTCAGTCATGGCGGCGCATCGCAAAGTCGTGGGTGAGGAATCCGGCGACGTTGAGGAAGATGGTGTGCTGATCCGAGGCCAGTCCCGGCCCCTCGTCGCGGGTCGCGGCGCCATCGTAGAAGAAGCCGTTGGTCGCCGTGGAGTGGTCGAAACGGTACTCCGTTCGCACGCGGAAGTGATCCCACAGGGTCACGCCCGCGGTGCCGGTCATCGACAGGAGCCACTGGTCGACGCCGTAGATGCGATCTCCGCGCTCGCGCCACGCGTCGGGACGGGCGGCCAGCTCGACGTCCGCGGTCTTGCCGTCGTAGACGAGCCAGTGGGTGAAGACACCGCCGCCCATCCACCAGTGAATCGGCGCTCCTGGCAGGTCCGTGCGACGCTCCTGCCCGTAGTCCCACACCGCCGCGATGCCGCCGCGCGGGCCCTCCACGCCCGCTTGCAGGTCGCCGTGCACCCGCCACGCTTCCGGCGATGTGTCGTCGCCGTCGGGCCCGAAGTAGACGAAGGTCGCGGCGTTGACCGAGCGGTCGTGGCGCAGACCCTCCCTGGCCCAGGTCAGGCCTGCGAGGTAGGACGGCGCGCGGTTGGCATCACCGATCGTCTGCCAACCGTTGACCACCCAGGCCTGCGCGCCGAACCCCGCCGGCAGATCTTGAAGGACCCGCGCGCCCGCGAGGTAGAAGGGCGCGGCGTTGGACTCCCAGCTCGGCGAGACGTTGGCGTTGAAGGGCGTCCAGAACCCGCCGATGCCGATGGGGCTGCTGAACAGGCCCGCGCCCAGCTCGGTTCCCGTGCGCTCGATGCGACCGCCCGCGTTGGCGAGGGCGAGGTGCTTCCAGGTCTCGGCGCCGGCAAACCGGCCCTGGTCGCCGCCGGGGACCGGCTCCGCGGCGACGAGGGCATCCGCGGCGGCGCCGGCTTGAAGCCCGAACTCGAAGCGGTAGGGCTCCTGAGGGGTGGGTGCGTGGGTGAGCGCCGCGAGGCCGAGGTTGACCGTGAACTCGTTGGTGCGGGGGTGGGTGGCAGTCCCGCGGTAGAGGTGGTTGTCCGGCGCGTTGGTGTTGACCGCGTAGCCGGTGTCCACGAAGGCGGTCACGCGCCAGGTTCGGGAAACGACGACGTCCGCGGGCGCCGGATCGGACTGCGCGAGGTCTCGGGGCGCGGACAAGGGCGGGAGCGCCGGCGCGATCGGGTCCGACGTCGCGGGCGCCTGGACTGTGGCAGGCGCCTGGACGGGAGCCGGGGTCCAGGGCACCGCGGCGCCTCCGTCGTAGTCGCGGGGCTGCGGGGCTGCGGCGAGCATCGAGGCGCTCGCGGTGATGAGCGGGCAGATCATCTCGGCCGAACCCTACTGCAAGGTGGTCCGCGACGTACGAGCATTGGTGCTACGTTGTCCGCGCATGAAGGTCGCCGGAGCACGAGAGCTCATCGCTCCGGCCTTCACGGCAGCGCTGGTCGCCCTGGTCTTCGTTGCGTTTGCCAGCAGCGCAGGTGCGCCCTGGTGGGTGTACCTCGGGGCGCCGGTGGCCGGATCGGTGGCGCTGCTGCCGTGGCTTCGCAAGACCGTCCGCCGGCGGGCGCTGGGGGTGGCTCCGTTTCCCGAGGCATGGCGCGAGGTTCTGAAGCGGCGGGTCCCGTACTACCTCGAGCTCGACGAGAGGGGGCGGGCGCGCTTCGAGTTCAACGTCAAGGTGTTCCTGGCGGAGCAGACGATCTACGCACCCGCCAACGGAGGCGGCATGGTCCCGGTCGACGACGACGTGCGGGTGCTGATCGCCGCCTCGGCCGCGATGCTGCTGCAGGGCCGGCCCGACCTGGAGTGGCCCACCATTCGGGACATCGTCGTCTATCCCACCAAGTTCGACGACGCATACACGATCGGGGAGGGCAACATCGCCGGGATGGTCCACGCCCAGGGCCCCGTGTTGATCTCCAAGCGCGACCTCGTGCACGGCTTCCGAAAGGCGCATGACGGGCACAACGTGGCCCTGCACGAGCTGGCACACGTGCTCGACTACGGCACCGGGGCCGCCGATGGCCTGCCCAAGGGCCTGGACTTCGTCGCCGCCGCGCCATGGGTCGAGGTGATCGCGGCCCGGCTCCAGAAGGTTCGCCGTCGCAAGTATCGCCACGTCCTGCGAGACTACGCAGGCACCAACGAGGCCGAGCTGTTCGCGGTCGCGGTCGAGGCGTTCTTCGAGACGCCGACCAAGCTGCGAGAGCGGGATCCGGAGCTCTACGGGATGCTGCAGGACTACTTCCAGCAGGACCCGGCGGCCCTCTTTGCCGGACCTCGACCGCCCGATTGAATCCGGGTTGAAATCTTCGATGTCCGGCGAAGGTGGGAGCATGATCGAGCCATGCCCACCCTCGTCTACGAACTCACCGGATCCTTCAACAACATCCAGGTCGACACGCACTTGATCTTCCCCAACGTGCTCACGTGCGTTGCGATCGTCGGCGTCGGCGGGGGCACCATGGTCGGTGTGCACGCGACGATCGGCGACAAGGCCCGCATGCGTGGCATCGGCGAGCGCATGGGGAGGCGGTGCCCGGGAACGCCGGATATCTACGTCGTGGGGCCCGTGAGCGGCTACAACCTCATGCCGCTGGTCGACTACGCCAACAACGGCCGCGTGCGCTTCTTCGAGTCCGATGGGGGCATCGACGTCGAGGCCCGCTACGACAACGGCACGCTGAGCTTCGGCAAGGGCCCGGCGGGATCGGGTGACTTCACCCAGATCCCGCTGCAGTCCTTCAGCTGAGCTCAGCGCGAGGCCGAGGCGTTGCGCCGGCCTCGACCTCGGCCTCGGCCACCGCCGCCGCTGCTGCTCTTCTTCTTGCCGCCCTTGCTCGGGGGTCGGGCACGCGACTCGAGGTCGGTCGGTGGTGGGGGTGCCTGGCGGGCCACGAATCCGTGCGCGTCGACGCGCTGGATGTGTCGTCCGATCAGACGCTCGATGTCGACGAGGTACTCCCGCTCTTCGTCGTCGCAAAACGACAGCGCGATGCCCGACGCGCCGGCACGGGCGGTTCGGCCGATCCGGTGCACGTAGGTCTCGGGCACGTTCGGCAGGTCGAAGTTGATGACGTGCGAGACGCCCTCGACGTCGATGCCGCGCGCCGCGATGTCGGTGGCGACCAGCACGCGAACGCTGCCCGACTTGAAGCCGTCCAGGGCCCGCGTCCGCGCCCCTTGGCTCTTGTTGCCGTGGATGGCGGCCGAGGAGACGCCGCGCTTCTCGAGGAACTGCGCGATGCGGTTGGCGCCGTGCTTGGTCCGGCTGAAGACCAGCGCGCGCTCGAGTCCTTCACCGTCGAGGACCTCGGCGAGCAGGGACCGCTTGTCCTCCTTGTCGACGAAGTACAGGTGCTGCTCGATCCGCTCGGCGGTCGAGGACACGGGCGCGACCGCAACGGAGACCGGGTCGATCAGCATGCCCTCGGCCAGCTCGCGAATCTCGGTCGGCATGGTCGCCGAGAAGAACAGCGTCTGCCGCTTCTTGGGCAGCTTGGCCACGATGCGCTTGACGTCGGGCAGGAAGCCCATGTCCAGCATCCGGTCGGCCTCGTCGAGCACGAACACGTCGATGTCGGCCAGCGAGACGAAGCCGCGGTTCATCAGGTCGAGCAAGCGGCCGGGAGTCGCGACGATGACGTCCACCCCGCGCTTGAGCTCCTTGATCTGCGGCTTCTCGTTGACGCCGCCGAAGATGACCGTGTGGTAGAGGTCGCCGAGGCCCTTGCCGTAGGTCCCCATGCTCTCGCCGATCTGCGCGGCGAGCTCGCGGGTCGGGGTGACCACCAGGGCGCGGACCTTCGGGTCGTCGCCGGCGATCGCGTCGACGCGCTGCAGCAGAGGGAGCGAGAACGCGGCGGTCTTTCCGGTACCGGTTTGGGCACATCCCAGCACGTCGCGCCCCTTGAGGGCGGGCGGGATGGCGTCGCGCTGGATCGGGGTCGGCTCGGTGTATCCGGCTTCCTTCACCGCGCGCAGAATGGGGGCACAAAGGCCCAGCTCATCAAACTTCACGGCCGCCCTGTCCCACGGATCGGCCCTCAGGGCAAGTTGAGGGCGCCGGCCGGACCTTCGAAAGCCGGCGTTTCGGCCGCTTTCTCACGTCCATCGACCCAGGAGGGAGCTGGTGAGGCGGGGTCCGCGACCTCGGCGCTCTTTGCGGCGAGCGACCTCCTTCAGCGGACCCCGGCGGCCGCCTGGTCGAGCTGCGCGTCGAGGGCTGCGAGCAGCTCGATGTTGCCCGCCTGCGCGTAGCCGGCGAGCTTCTCCTCGCAACGGGGAACGGCGTCGAGGAACGCGTGCACGACCGCGGGATCGCGCAGGTCCTTCGCCCATCGGCCGTAGCCCAAGCGCTCCAACCACCGCGCGTTGAGGACTTGCTCGAACTGCGCCGCGATGGGCACCGAGAGCATGGGCTTGTGCAGGTAGACGCACTCGCTCATCACGGTGAAGCCCCCGCCGGCGACCACGGCGCGGGCGCTGGCGAGGTCGGCGATGAAGCCCGACTCCGAGAACGGCCGATGCACCAGGTTGCCCTCGACCCGGTCGTCCTCGAGATTGCGATGCATGCCGTAGATGCGGCACGGCAGGCCGGTGTCTTGCAGCGTCCGCGCGAGGGTCTCGTTGCCCTCGGCGGTCTGATACACCAGCAGGTGATCGCCCACGCTGCGCGGGGCCGCGAGGATCTCCGGTCGAAGGATCGGAGGGAGCAGCGTCGTCCGCTCCTTGCGAAGGGGCGGCCGAAAGAACGATGTCACCAGGTAGTGCTTGGCGAAGGGAAGCTTGGACTTTACGAACGCCTTGGCGAGCTCGAAGCTGGCCTCGTAGCCGGCGATGATCTCCTTGGGGTGACGGCAGCGATTGATGATCTGCATGTTGTCGACGCTGATCACCGGAACGCCGTGCGTCTTGGCGTAGACGTAGGTCCACGACTCGAAGTCGCTGATGACGACCTCGGGCGCGAACGTCTCGACCAACTCGAAGTACGCCTCGATGTTCTTGGGCACCCCGGTCGCGCCCGCGAGCACGTTCGAGAGCAACGATTTGCCCAGCCGCACCCGGTTCTGCTCGGTCACGAAGTGCAGCCCGGAGATCTCGTGCACGCCTGCGAAGCGTGAACCGAGGAAGTCGCGGGCGCGGCCCGAGGTCATCACGTGCACCTCGTGCCCGGCTGCGAGCAGGTGCTCGAGCACCACGCTCGAGCGCGTCGCGTGTCCCATGCCCTCGCCCACGACGCCGTACAGAATCCGCACGGCGTGACGATATCAGGCCTGCGACCCCGCAGGCCCGCTCTGCGAGCGCAGGCGCTCGCGCTCCTCCTTGGTGAGGACCTCGGGCGCGTGCACGGGCGAGCCGTCGTCGTTGCGGAACGGGTTGGGCCGATGCTGGCCGGTGAGTCGATCCCACACGAAGCCGAGCGCCGTTCCGAGCAGGAACGTGGTGGGCACCGTGTCATGGGACCCCCGGGGCGCTGGACCGGTGGCACACCGCGCGTTGAGCCGCACCGTCAGCGGACCGAGGGCTCGGTCGGGCGAGGTGTCGCTCGCCTCGTGGTCGATGAAGCTCGTCACGACGCCCACGAAGGGAACGCCTGGCGAGGGGACGGCGTTGGCCAGCGGGGTGCGGCAGCAGCCGGCGTAGAATCGAAACGTGCCCTTGGGGGACAGACGGGCGCAGCGGATCTGGTCTCGCCCCTGGTGGATGTGAACCCGTGCGGGGGTGGTCTGATAGATCTCGGTCCCGCCGATCTCGTCGAGGATCGTCTCGTGGTCCCCGAGCCATCGTGCGTAGGTCTGGCAGTCGATGCACATGCAGACGACCCGGCGGCCGCCGTCCGTGCCCGCGGGTTCGATGGACCCGTGGATCTTGCCGCAGCGACACTTCAGGGGGACCGAGGTAGACACGGCGCGAGGGTACCGGGTGTGCTCGCGGCGTACCATGGGCTCGGCGCTGGCCGACGCCCGTCTTCGACGCGCTACACTCCACCGGCGAGTGCCCGCCATCGACCCGAATGCACGTTCCCCGCTGCCCGCGATCGTGGCGATGATCCTGGGCACCGTGCCGATGCTCGCCTACCCGTTCGTGTTGATGGCGAACCTCATGAGCTTCGTCGCCGTCCCCGACCCCAGCGCTGGGTCCTTCGAGCGCTTCGCCTCGGGTAGCTTCATGGTGCTCTCGACGGCGTACCCGATCCCGTGGATCGGCGGACTGGTGGGCGCGGTGGTCATGCTCGCGAAGCGACGACCCAAGCCGGCCGCGTGGGCAGCCGCCGTCCCGTTGGCCTATCTGCTGCTGGTCGCGGGCGCATGGTGGCTGTGGAGCCTGGCCTGACGCCCGGGCTCGCGCTGGGCCCCAACGACGGGGCGAGCGCGGGTTCGGCTCGAGCCCCTCCGCACCCAACGAACTCCCCCGAACGACTGCGGGATCCCGATCGACCTGTCATGAACGCCAAGGTGGTCAGCCCCTGCCGTGGCAGTGCTTGAACTTCTTGCCGCTGCCGCAGTGGCACGGCGCGTTGCGCCCGAGTTTGGGTGCATCGCGTCGGAAGGGCAGGGGTGCCTCCTGCGCGGCATCGTCGAGGGCGGCGTCGCTCGGTGGCGGCGGGGTGTGGGACGCGCGGGCGTCGGCCCAGTGTGCGTACAACGAGGCGACCAGCGAGCCCAAGGCCGCGGTCCACTTGTCGCGCATGGGTTCGGCGTGGATCTGTTCGTCGTCCACGCGGTCCAGCTCCCCGGCGAGCAGCGCGATCGGCATCAGGCGTCGCATGGCGTCGGTATCGGCAGACCAGGTCGTGTCGCTGCGAGCGGCTTGAAAGTAGCCGTGGCACCACTGCGCCACGGCCTTGCGATCCGTCGGGTCGGGCGCGACCTCCTCGTGGACCTGCAGATGCCCATCGATCTCGCGAAACGCCGCCAGGACCTGGGCCAAGAACGCCCGCGCGTCGTCCTCGTCGTCGAAGCGCGCGTCGTCGGTGAGCGTGAGCAACCATTGGGATGGATGGGGCGCCGCCGGAGCCGTCGCGAGGGCGGTGAGCGTACCCATGAGTTCGGGCACACTCTTGTGGGGTGCGACGCGCAGCAGGAGGCGCTCCAGCGCCGTGAGGTCGAGCGAAGGCGTCTCCGACACGGCCGGTACCGTAGCAGCCCCGCACGGTCGCGCAGGGTCCAGATCGGCCCGGGGCCTCTCGACGCGCTCGCGCACCGAGGCTACTCTGCGCGCACCCCCCATGGGCCGGAACTTCGAGAACCGAAAGCAAGCGATCCTCAAGCGCGGTGCCGCCAACAACAAGGCGTTCACCCGCGCGACGAGGCAGGTCACCATGGCGGTGAAGGCCGGCGGTGGAGACCCCGAGACCAACCCCACGCTGCGTCGCGCGATTCAAAACGCGAACGCGGTGAACATGCCCAAGGACCGGGTCAAGTCCGCGATCGAGCGCGCGCTGGGCCAGACGGATACCGACAACTACGAGGAGGCGATCTACGAGGGGTACGGCCCGCACGGTGTCGCCATCATCGTGGACACGGCCACCGACAACGTCACCCGGACCGTCGCGAACGTGCGCAACGCCTTCAAGAAGGGCAACGGCAACCTGGGAGCGGAGGGGTCGGTCTCGTTCATGTTCGACCGCCTGGGCGTCTTCCGGCTCGACCCCGAGGGGATCGAGCGTGAGGAACTCGAGCTGGAGCTCATCGACCACGGCCTCGACGAAATGCTCGAGGGCACGGCGGAAGACGGCGCGGAGCAAGTCGTGTTGCGCTGCGCCTTCGAGGACTTCGGCTCGCTGCAGGCTGCGCTCGAAGAGCGCAAGATCGAACCGGTCAGCTCGGGGTTCGAGTGGATCCCCAAGACGACCACCGAGCTGAGCGAGGAGCAGATGGACGAGGTGCTCAAGCTGATCGAACGGCTCGAGGACGATGACGACGTCCAGACCGTCTTCCACAACGTCGAGTAGGGCGGGTGGGTCTGGGCCTCACGAGGCCTTCGCGAGCGTGAGGCACCCAAGCGCGCCCACGCCGGTGGCGACGCCGCAGGCGACGAGCGCTGCCGAAGGCGAGGGCAGGGCGGCGAGTCCGCCCCCTACGGCCAGCAGAGCCAGCGCGACCAGGGTGTTGCTGGACGCGACGAACTGGGTGCGCGCCCCGCCCTCGGCGATGTCGACCACGTAGGTCTTGCGGCCCACCCGGACGCCGACGTAGCCGATGCTGAACGCAAAGTAGAGCCCCGCCCAAGCCCAGGTGGGCAGCTCGACGCTGCCCAGTCCGACGGTGGACCCCGCGACGGCGGCCGCGAGGGCGCCTCCGGCGGCCATGCACCCACGGCCGGAGATGTCCGCCAGGCGGCCCCATCCGGCCGCCGAGACGAACGACGCCGCGCCCCCGGCGAGCACGAACGCCGACAGCGTCTGCAGGCTGGCGGTCTCCTGGCGCCCCAGGGTCACGATGAAAGGCCCGCCGAGGGCCGAGCCGGTGAGCAGGATGCGGACGAGCACGAACCGCCTCAGGCGGGCGTCGGCCAGTGCCGCGCGAAGACTGGGCCGCCGCTGCGCGTCGTCGCCGGTCTCGTCGTCCTCCTCGCTCACGCCGGTCAGGGCCGCGGCCGAGAGCCCGAACGCGACGCAGGCACCTGCGATGACGATCGCCAGCAGCCCGGCGGAGTCCGGAGGTTGTTCGAGGGTGAGCGTCATCGCAGCACCGCCCAGCCCGAGCAGTCCCGCCAGGCTGGTCGCGCGTCCTCCCACCAGGCCTCGCGCGCCCTTGTGCACGGCACGCGCGAGCACGTCCTTGTTGGACAAGGAGGCGAGGGCACGGGCCAGGGCCATGACGCCGACCGCGACGATGATGCCCACGCCGGCGGCGAACCCGGAGGCAAAGAGCCCGATGGCGGCGATGGCGAGCGCGGCGAGGCCTTGCGCGAGGAGTGCAGCGATCGCGGCGCGTCTGCGGGGACGGATCCGCTGGACCCACGGCGCGATCGCGACCTGGGGCAGCATGCTTCCGCTCTCACGCACCGGCACCAGCAGCGCCACCACGCTCGTCGACCCACCCAGCGAGAGCACCAGCCAAGGCAGGGTGGTCTTGGCGTTGCACAGCAGATCGCCCAGCTTGGTGCAGACCTGGGAGATGATCAGCCAGCGGGCGTTGGTCGCGGAGACGGTGGACATCGCGGGCGCCCGAGCCTACACACGTCCGCGACGGCCGGGCTACGCGGTCTCGGCCTGCAGGGGCAGCTCGGCGACGTTGTCGGGATGGGCCTTGGGCTTGCGACCCCGCTTCTTGGGCGGCATGCGCTTGGGCTTGGCGGGACGCAGCTGCACCGCGCCCAGGGCCTCGCTGAGCTCGGCGTTTTCGGCAGCGAACACCCGGGCGTAGCCCAGACCTTGTTCGGCTGCCGTCCGCAGGGCGCCGTACGCCTCCGCGTGCGTGGCTCTGGCGTGGCGCAGGGCGAGCTCGGCCTCGGCCACGGCCTGCGCCGCCGCGTCGACGGCGGTGGCCTGCTGACGCAGCGAGGCCGCGTTCACGCCCGGGAACTCGACGTCGGGCAGCTGGGCTTCGAACAGATCGATCAGCGCGTGGATGGGCTCAGGCACCAGATTCGGGTCGTTCATGGTGTGCTGATATCATGTTCAGTGAACGTTTCCAAGAAAGCGTCACGCTTTCCCGTCGTCGATCCCAAAGATGAAGCAGGCCCCGCCCCCGGGCGCGTCGGTCACTCGAATGTCGCCGCCATGCAGCTCGACGATCTTGCGACAGTCTGCCAAGCCGATCCCGACGCCGGCCACCTCGTCGCGGCCGTGCAGGCGACGAAACATCATGAACACCTCTTCGCGCTTGTCGGCCGCGATGCCGGGGCCATTGTCGCACACCTCGAAGCGCTTGCCGGTGGGTGTGGAGGTGGCGGAGATCGTGATGCGGGGCGTCTTGGGTCCGCTGTGGAACTTCAGCGCGTTGCTGATGAGGTTCTGAAACAGGGATCGCAGCTCGACCCGGTAGACGTTCATGGTGCCCAGCGGGCCGACTTCGACCACCGCCCCCTGCTCGTCGAGGCTTGCACGCAGGTCCTCGACGACTGCGGCGACCAGAGCATCGAGATCGCAGCTGACGCGTCGGGCGTCCAGGCCGAGGCGACCGTGGTCGAGCAGCGCCTTGATCAGGGTTTGCATCCGAGTTGCCCCGCGCAGGAGGTACTGCAGCGACTGCCGCCCGTCTTCATCGAACTGATCGAGGTACTCGTCGACCAGCAGCTCGGCGAAGCTGCGCACGGTTCGGGCCGGCTCTTGCAGGTCGTGCGAGGCGACGTAGACCAGCTGCCGCAGGTGGCGGTTGTTCGCCTCGACCCGGTCGGCGGCCCGCAGCGCGTCGACGGCGTGCTCCAGCGAGTCCGCGAGGCTCGCCGCCTCGCCGGTCAGCCCCGCGGGCCGCTCGAGCCTTCGCTCCGCCACGTCCATGCCGCGCAGCGCTTCGGCCAGCTGCGCCATCGGCCGTACGGCGGAGCGGGCCAGCAGGATCCCCAGGCCCAAAGAGACGACCACCAGGACGCCCATGACCGGCAGCAGGTCGCCGGTGGCCGCGGCGTTGCTGCGGGTGAAGCTCGCCAGCGATCGCTCGACCACGAGCCCGACCGACGGCGACGCGCCCAACGGCCCGAGCCGGACCCTGCGCATCGCCACGATGCGATCGCCTACGATCTGGGCCGAGCCCGGGTCGGTGCCGGCCATCACGGCCTCGAGTCGGGGAAAGTCTCGGTACGCCGCGCCCGGGTCGCCCTCGAAGCCGTACTCGCGATCGGGGTCGGGGTGCACGATGTAGTGCCCCTCGCTGTCGATGACGTAGCGCCGCTCGTCGGGCGACACGTTCGTGGTCAGCTCGGTCGACAGCAGGCTCGCGTGTAGGTTGAGGACCACGACGCCGAAGGGCTCGCCGGTGCTCTCGTCGACGATGGGGGTCGCGGCACGAACGACGGGGACGTGGGGCTCCTGGATCCGTCCATTCTCCCGATTGAGGTTGATGTTGCTGACGAAGACCTCACCCGGAGCGAGCGCGACGGCGGCGCGAAAGTAGGGTTCGGCGCTCTTGCGCTGCATCGAGGCTGCGCCGACGGTGAGCACGGGGTCTCCCACCGCGGCTCGCTGCACCCGCACGAGCTCGCGACCCCCGTCCGCTGCGCCGATGTAGCGTCCCTGGAGATAGGCCGGCTTGTTGTCGAGCAAGCCAGTGAACAGGACCTGCAAGCGCGCTCGCCACTGCGCGTCGGTGGAGTCGTCCTGTGGATCGAACCCGTCGTTGTTCGTGGCTCGAGCCAGGCCCTGAATCGGTGGGGTGGCGCTCATCATCCGGGTGTCGCGGATGAGCTCCTCGATGTTGGCTGAGAATCTCGCGTCGACCACGGCCAGCTGCCGGTCGACACGAGCCAGTCCCCCCTCGATCAGCCGGCGGTTGGACATCGAGTAGAAGAAGGCCGCGGCGACCACCGCGATGGCCAGCGTGAGGGCACCGACCGCCAGGACGATCCTGAAGTGGAGGGTGTTGCGCAACGTCAGCCCCAATCGCGGGCAGGGAAGTGTTCTTCGAGGATCTCGCGCAGCCGCTGGGGCGTCAGCGGCTTGTTGAGGAAATCCGTCAAATGGCCGAGTCCCTCGGCGCGCTGGGCATCATCGGGGTTGAGGGACGCGGTCAGCATCACGATGACGATCGACTTGGGGACGTCGAGCTTCTCGTAGCGCGACAGGAAGTTCCAGCCGTCGATCTTGGGCATGTTGATGTCCAGGAAGATCAGATCCGGCACCGGAACGCCGCCGTCGACCTCGGTGGCGAGGTACGCGAGCGCGAGCTCGGAGTCCTGAAAGGTCGTGACCCGCTCGGTGCAGCCAAACCGGCGAATCACCCGGGCATGCAGGAAGTTGTCCGCCTCGTCGTCGTCCACCAGGAGGATCTCCGAGAGCTTTGCCGCGGCACCCATGGTTGCCAATGTACCGCCGGTTGGCCCGCTCGCGCAGGGTCAATCGAGCTGCGCTTCACCGATCTTGACGAGGTGGCTGACCGTGCCGTCCTTCTTCTTGACCGGGTACAGCGAGGTCTTGACTCGCAGCGGTCGCATGGACGAGGTCTTGAGCCAGATCTCACCGGTCCAGGGCGTTCCCATGTCGAGGGCCTCGCGAATGGCCTCCCCGGCCTCGGAGGAGGTGCGCTCGGCCAGCGTCGTGCGAATGTCCCGGCCTCGAAGCTCGGCGGGCCGCAGGCCGGTGGCCGTGCTGTAGGCCGGGTTGGCGTACTCGATGTTGCCGAAGGCGTCCGCGATGACGCTCAACGAGGGGGACTGCTCGACCAGGCGAGAGTAGACCTGCAGCCGCTCTCGGGCCGAGTGCAGCTTGGTGACGTCGTTGAGCGTGACGACGGTGCCCTCCACCTCGTCGGCGTGGTTGGAGAAGGGGTGCAGCGTCAGGGAGTAGACGCGGCCGTTGGTCGCCGTCACCTCCCGCTCGGCACCGACGCCCGTTTGCACGACCCGCCGAACGTCCGCACCCAAGTCGACGTGCTCCATGCGGTGCGCGATGTCTCCGATGGAGCGGCCGATGTCGTGCGGCACCAGCGGGATGACGTCCAGGACGTGATCGTTGTAGCGCCGGATCTTGCCCTCGGTGTCCAAGAAGAGCAGGCCCGCCCCCATCGTGCGCAGCAGGTTGCCCAGGTCTGCGCTCAAGATGCTGAGTTCCTCGACCTTGGCCTGCAGCTCGGCGTTGACCGTGTGCAGCTCCTCGTTGAGCGACTGGAGCTCCTCGTTGGTGGACTGAAGCTCCTCGTTGGAGGACACCAACTCCTCGTTGGTGGCCTGGAGCTCCTCGTTGGAGGCCTCGAGCTCCTCGACCGTGGTCATGAGCTTGGCCTTGGTGCGGCGAAGCTCCTCTTCGAGCTGCAGGACTCGGCTCTGCACCGCTTCCCCAACCGAGAGCTGGGCGACGCCCTTCTCGGTCGTGACGGTGCTCGACCCGAGCACGCCCAGCGCGGAGGTTCCGCCCAGGAACACGGCGGTGCCCCGGTCGGGGTTGGACTTGACGCCCAGCGGCACCGCGCGAACCGTGACCCGGTGCGAGTTCCCTTCCTCTTCGAAGGGCACGTCTTCGATGACCACCTCCTGGTCATCACCCATCGCCTGCTCGACGGCCGAGGACACCACCAGGTCGAGTCCTTCGGGCAGCAGCTCGGTGGCGAGCCACTCACTGCGCCCGGTTGGGACCCGCAGATGCTGCGCGGCTCCCCCAAAGGCATAGGCCAGACGTCCTGCGGCGTTGAGGATCAAGACCGGATAGGCCATCCGCTCCAGCGTGGCCTCGAGCAGCCGGATCCCGGGCTCGAGCGGGACCAGGGGAATGGGCGTCCGCGTCGGCGTCTTGCCGAACCGACGTTCGACGTATCGATCGGCGGGGTGAATGTCGGAGGCGAGGGAGTGGGCCGGCAGGGGCGCACCGTTCATCTCGTAGAAGCGACAGTGCTCGTCGAGAACCGTGAAGCCGCGCTCTTCGGGACCCAGCGTCTCGCTGGAACCCAAGAACAGCAGCCCTCCGTGCCGCAGCGCAAACTGGAAGACGTTCTTTGCCCGGCGCTGCGCATCGGCGGCAAAGTAGATGAGCATGTTTCGGCAGCTCAGGACGTCGATGCGCGTGAACGGTGGATCGCGCAGGATGTCGTGCCGGGCGAAGACGATGGTCTCGCGCAGGAAGGGCAGGGCCTCGTATGCATCGGGTTGGGCGCTGAAGTAGCGCTGCATCAGCTCGGGCGTGATCTCGGCGCTGGCGCTGAACGGGTAGCGACCGCGTCCGGCCTTGACCAGCGACTCTTCGTTCACGTCGGTCGCGAACATCTTCACCGTGACGTCCAGTCCGAGCTCGCGAATCACCTCGTGGCAGGCGATGGCCATGCTGTAGGCCTCCTCGCCCGTGCTGCACGCCGCGACCCACATTCGCAGCGTACGATCTCTGCGCTCCGCAGCCTCGCGAACCAGGGGCTCGAGCCGTGCCGGAAGCGCTTCGAAGACCTCGCGGTCGCGGAAGAAGGCGGTCACGCCCACGAGCAGGTCGCGACCCAGCTCCGTGCGCTCCTCCGAGGAGCGCTCGAGCAGCGAGGCGTAGTCGTCGAGCGAGCTGCACTCGGTGGTGATCCGCCGCCGGTCGATTCGCCGGCCCACGGTCGAGGGCTTGTAGGTCTCGAACGCGATGCCGGTGTGTTCCCCCATCAAGCTGAGGATCTTCGCCAGGCCCTCTTTGGGCTGCACGACCTCGGCATCGAGCAGCCCGACGTGGCGCAGGATCTCCGCTGGCAGGGCGCTCGCCGATCGGATCGCCGCGACCGTGCCGGTCTCGATGGCGGCGCGCGGCATGCTGTCGAACTTGGCGGACTCGGGAGCCTCGGCAAAGACCACGCCCCCCGCGGCGTTGATCGCCGAGGCGCCGTGCGAGCCATCGCTGCCGGTGCCCGACATCACGACGGCCACCGACCGCTCCGCGAAGTCGAGCGCCAACGAGCGGAAGAACTGGTCGATCGCGTAGTTGGGGCGGCGGTGGGGGTGATCCATCCGCTGGGTGAGCACCAGTCGGCAGTCTCGGACCTCGACGTTGTGGCCCGGCGGGATCAGGTACACATGGTTGGGCTCGACGTGCGCCCCGTGGGTGGCCGGCCGAACCGGCATCTGGGTGTGCTTGGAGAGCAGCTCGCTCATCAAGCTCTTGTGGTCGGGCGCGAGGTGCTGGATGACCACGAGGGCCATCCCGGTGTCGGAGGGGAACGCGTCGAAGAAGCGCTCGAGGGACTCCAGGCCTCCGGCAGACGCGCCCAAACCGACGATGTGGGTGGGGAGGGCTGACTGCGACCGGAGGATGCGGGGTCGTTCATCAGCGTTCCTTGACTCCTGTTCCTGTTCCGTTTCTGGCCCTGGCCGCCGGAGCTGCTCGAAGTACGCCTGCCCCAGCTCGACGGCGACCAGCAAGAGCGCGCCGGCGCTCGACCCCGAGACCGTGCTCTGGGAGCTCATGGCCCGCTCGAGGAGCAGCGCGGGGGCCAGACGAAACTCGACCAGGCGTCCGGCCAGCGATCGGACCCGTCGCGCCGCAACGTCGCGCTCCGCGGGGACGAGAAGTGCGCGCTCGATCTCCTGGAGCTGTCGGAGCATCAGCACGTCCGCTTGCCCCGCGGCCTCCGACGACGTGGCTCCGAGCAGCACCTTGCTGAGCGCCTCGAAGCGGCGATTGAGCAGGTTGTGGCGACGAAGCGCGAACTCGACGAGGCGCAGCAAGTCGTCGGCACCGGACTTTGGCAGAAGTCGTCGGCGCCAGCGTCGACGACACGTATTTCCCACATTCTCCGTCCTGTTGCCCGTCAACACGATGACCGGGGTGCCCCCGAGATAGGGGATCAGGGACTCGACGCTCTCCACCCCCTGGGCGTCGGGCAGCCCGAGATCGAGCACGACCAGGTCGATCATCGCGCTCTCGAGGTCGCGATGGCCTCGCGGATCGTGCCGGCGCTGCGCAGGATGAAGCGCGGGTCTCCGCTCTGCGGAGGACTCGACCGGCGACCCGTACATCGGCGGGGTCATCGTCGACGATGAGGATCTTGATCGCCGTCGTCATAGCCTCGGCACCTTATCAATGCCGTCTGTTCTGACGACCATAAAACGCGGAAGGCGAATCGTTGGCAGACGCCTGGCGGGCCGCTGAGCCGGCCCGCCGGCTCACGAATGTTCGCAGGTCTCGCGTCGAGAATGGTTTGGCGAGCAGCGGCGGCTCCATGGTCTCGACGAACTCGCAGTCTGCGGTCTGAACGGCGCCACCACTCATGAAGCACAGCGCGGGCAGCTGCTGCGCGAAGCGCTTCCGGACCTCACCGTAGAATCCCCGACCCCCCAGCTCGGGCATGAGCAGGTCGCAGAGGATCACCGAGTACCGCTCCCCATTCTCCAGCAGCTGCAGGGCCTCCACCGCGCCCGCCGCCAAGGTGACCTCCCCCAGCGATCCGAGCTGCCGACCGACGAGGGTGCGGATCTGCGGCTCATCGTCCACGACCAAGATGCGGAGCGGTTCGCCGGACGTCGCCTCGATCGACGGTTCGTCGCGCTCCACGCCGGCGGTGCCCTCGGCGGCGAGCATGAGGTCGACCCGGAATTCGGCGCCTCCCTCCGGCAGGTTCCGCCACGAGATTTCACCACCGCACATGCGGACGAAGCGGTTGCAGACATACAGCCCCAAGCCCGTGCCCTCCCCGACGTCCTTGCTGGTGACGAACGGCTCGAACAGCTTGGGTGCGACCGAGGCCGGGACGCCGGGCCCGGTGTCGGACACGGTGAGGCTGACCCGGTCTCGGGATGCCGCCGTGGACACCACGATGCGGCCGCGGGTGTCCCCGATGGCCTGCGCGGCGTTCATCAACAGGTTGGAGATCACCTGCGTGAGCTGTCCCTCGTTGGCGCGAACCGGCACCAGCTGGCCCAGGTCGCGCACGACCTCGATGCGCCCGCGCAGGTGGGCGGCCATCAGCGACAGCGAGCGGTCGACCACCGCGTTGAGGTTGACCGGCCTCTGTCGGTCCTCGACGCTGGCGACGCCGCGAAGATCGCCGACGATCTTGGCCATGCGGTCTGCGCCATCGCGAGCCTCGACCGCGATCGCCGCGAGGTCGGCGGCGTTCTTGGCGTCGGTCGTGTCGACGGACGAGAGCTGCTCGATGAGCTCGTCGAGGTGCATGGTCATGTACGTCAGGGGGTTGTTCAGCTCGTGGGCGACGCCGGCCGCGAGGACGCCAGCGGTTGCGAGGCGATCGTGCTGGGCGGTGCGATCGTTGCGCTCGCGTTCGATGGTTCGGTCGCGCGCGACGCAGACGGTGGCGTGCTGGCCCAAGACGGTGATCGGAAGCCATGTGGTCTCGATGATGCGGGTGTGCAGGTCGCCTCGGACGGGCACGAAGGTCAGCTCGTGGCGCTCGAGCTTCTCGCACTGCCGTGAGGCGAGCCTGGAGGCGACGAGGCTGCGTTGATGCGCGTCCACGAACGACGCGAACGGTCGCCCGATCGGCGCACAATCCACCAGCGACTCGGCGGCCGCGTTCGCTTCGACGATCAGCCCGTCTTGGACGACGAAGACCGCGTCGGGCAGGCTCTCGAGGAGGGCCCGGGTGCGCTCCTCGGAGAGCCTGAGGGTTTCGATGCCGTTGTGCTGCTCGGTCACGTCGGACAGCGAGACGAGGATCGTCCCGTCGCCCTGGGCCCTGCCGGCCAGGTCGCACCACCACTGGCGGCGCCCCGGGCAGCGCATCTCCAGGCGGAGCCGCAGCTCATTGGGGCTCTTCATCAGGTGCTGCAGGAAGGTGAAGAACCGCGCCATCTCGTGGGGTGCGAGGAACGCGGACATCACGGGCCGCACCCGGCGGTCGAGCCGAAGCTCCAGGAGAGCGCACGCCGCAAGGTTGGCCGCCGTGATGACGCCGCGCTCGTTGAGCCGAATGCACGCGAAGGGAGCCCGGTCGAGCGAGCCGTCGAAGCCCAGCGGCCTCGGCTCGTTGTTCGCCGCGGTGATCGTGCGCCCGCTCTCTTGGGTCAACAGCATGAGGCGCCGGTCCACTTCGGGTCCATAACGCCATGCCCAGCCAGATCAACGCTCAGGCATCATCTGGTTCGGGACCGAATTGGGCCACCGAGCCGCCGGCTCTCTGGCACGTTTAGGAACGCTGTTCTGGGCGGACCTTGCCGGGCGCAGCAGCGCGAGGCCGCAGCTCTCTTCAGGGGTCCAATGTCGGGAGCAGCACGTTGAGCTGGGCGCCCTCCGCATACTGCTCATCGATCCAGATGCGACCTTGGTGCAGCTCGGCGCATCGCCGACAGATCGCCAGGCCCAGGCCCGCGCCCGGCACATCGGCCCGCCGGTGCAGCCGCGTGAACGGCTCGAAGAGGCGGTCTCGATTGGCCGGGTGAATTCCCGGGCCATTGTCGCGGACGAAGAAGACCCAGCCCTCGGCCTGCTTCGCCGCGCCGAACTCGACGCGGGGCTCGGTCGTGATCTCCGAGGCGAACTTGAGCGCGTTGGAGAGCAGGTTGGAGAACATGTGACGCAGTGCGATCGCGTTGCCGCGCACCGCAGGCAGCTCGCCGACCTGCACGCGGGCGTGGGTGCGGTGAATGTCCTCCCGGAAGTCCGCGACGATGTCCTCGACGATCAACGCCCACATCGACGACGTCGAACGCAGCGGTCAGCGTGGTCATCGACGCAAACTCCACCACGCCGTCGACCGTTCGCTGGATGCGATCGACGGACCCGGTGGCCAGCGCGAGGACCTCGCGGGCGGGAGCGGAGAACTCCTCGAGGTGATCTTCGTCGAGAATCTGGAGCAGGCCGGCGAGCGTGCGCAGAGGCGATCGGATGTCGTGCGAGGTCGCGTAGGCCACGGCCCCCAGGTCCTCATGGGCCCGGCGCAGGGCCAGCGCCTCGGCCCGCTTGAGCGCGGTCAGGTCGGTGTGCGCTCCCAGCATGCGCACCGCCTTCCCGTCCCGAAACACCGCCATGCCGCGACAGCGAACCCACACCGTCTCGCCATCGCTTCCGCGGTAGCGGATGACCTGGTCGTAGGGGTGCGAAGGATCCTGGATGTGCTTGGCCACGTTGGTCCTTGGCCAGCGCGAGATCCTCGGGGTGAATCAAGTCCTGCCATTCCTCGGCGCGGTGGGACCGCAGCGCGGGGTCGTAGCCGAGGGTCTGCCAGAACCTGGGGCTCATCCATTCGTGCTCGGGCGCTTCGAGGTCCCAGTACCAGATGCCATCGAGTGAACCCGCCTCGAGGAACTCGAAGATCCGGCTGTCGAATTGAACGAGCCGATAGAGTTCTTCGCGGAGCTCTTCGCCGCGGTCGAGATCGTTGGGTTCCACGCGCCTCCTGCTGGGACGAACGATACCCCCGAGCTCGCTGGGCCAACCCACTCGCTCGGCCAATTGTGCCGTCAGAGAATTCCTGAACCGACCGGGCAGACGGCTGACGGTTCTGCCCAGCTGCGTCGATCGGGCACAGTCCGGGATCAGCCGGCGCAGAACGAGTCTTCGAAGATCACCACGCGCTGGGCGGAGGGAAAGGTGGCGGTGATGAGGCCGCCTTCGCAGTCGCCCCAGTTCCACTGGAACTCGCCAAACGACTCGGTCACCGCGACGCGGGCTTCGCTCAGATCGAGGCCGGCGTCGTCGAGGAATGCCTCGAAGGCGTCGTCCACTCCGTAGCGGTCCACGATGCCGCGAAGCGCGGAGACGTCGGCCTCCAGGGTCTGGTCGAGGTACGCGCCGGGGCCGATCTCGGAGGTCTCCCGCGCAAAGGCCAGGAGCTCGGGGGCACCGGGTGCGTCGCCTTCGTAGCGGTACAGCACGCCCTCGAAGCGGCACCCGGCATCTTCGCCGCCGTCGCAGTTCGGGGAGCTCCACACCGACTCGACGAGCGCGTCGAGTCCGCCGTCGTTGTCTTCGGTGAGGCTCACGATCGGGCGCACGTACTGGGCTTCCCAGGCGGCCTCGCAGGCCGCGAGCGCCGGCGCCGAGTCGACGCACAGCGGCTCGTCTTGGGTCGGGCAGATCGACTCGGTCGAGGCATTCACCCAGTCTCGGCACTCGCCGACGAGCGCGTGGGCGGGCACCTCGAAGTCGAGCTCGACGCCACCGATCTCCGCAAAGCACTCTTCGAGGGCTTCTTGGAGGAACGGGTTGCACTCGGCCACGGTCTGCGGCTCGCAGTCTCCGTCGGCGCAGCCGAGGCTGAGGCGGAAGTTTCCGCGACCGCTGCCGTTCTTGGTGCCGACGACGATCGTGTACTCGCCCTCGGAGAACAGACGGAAGTCGCGGATCCGCGACAGCGATCCCCACCCTTCATCGTCGTCGACCGCGATGCGGCTCGGTGCCGCGCCCGGCTCGTTGCGGTAGAGGAACAGCGTGGTGTCCAGGCCCTGCGAAGAGCCGGAGCGGGTGACCTCGATGTCGAGCAGCGCGTCCTCGCGGGCGCGGAAGGTGTACTCGAAGAACTGGAAGTCCTCGTCGAAGGTCCCGTCGATCGTCTCGCCGAAGCGAAGCGTGCCGCCATCCTCGACGCCCGAGAACTCGTCGGACTTGCCATCGAGGCTGGGCTCGACGAGGCCCGAGTCACCGCCGGACTCGGGCTGATCGCAGGCGGCCAGGGGGAGCAGCGCAAGGATGGGGAGCAGCAGTCGAGTGTTCATGGCGGCACTGACTACATGTAGGACAATGAGCAGGGATGCAATACATATCCGCACCTCGGGCACAAGTTTTCTCCAGGTTTCAGCGCGCGCGGCCCCGGCGACACCCCGACGACACCGTCCCGACACGAGTCGCCGACGATCACCGTCGACGGTCGCGTCGGGGTTGGCTGCGGCTGCGGCCGCCGCCGTCTCGTCCTGGGATGTGGACGCGGCCTCGTTCGACCGAGTCGATGATCTTGGCCGGGCCGGGCACGAGCTGGACGACGGCGCCGTTGAAGGGGACGACCGCGGGCAGGTTCATCGACGCGGCGAGGTCGGCGTGGGCGTTCATGTGGCGCTCTTCGCCGTGTACGGGAATGACCGTGCGCGGCTTGGCGACCTCGTAGAGCCGGCGGAGCTCGGGGCGGCCAGGGTGTCCAGAGACGTGAACGAAGCCCTCCTTCTCGGAGACGACGTTCACGCTGCGGCCGCGCAAGCCGGCGTGAAGACGGGCGACGCCCTCTTCGTTGCCGGGGATGATCTTCGAGGAGAACACCACCAGATCTCCGCGCTCGAGGGTGACGTCGCGGTGATCACCTCGCGAAATTCTGTCCATGGCCGACCCGGGCTCGCCCTGGGTGCCCGTGCAGATCAGCATGAGCTTGTTCGGCGGCAGGTAGCCGAAGTCCCGGGCATCGATCTCGGTGTCCCAGACCTCCAGGTAGTCGCAGCTGCGGGCGGCCGTGACCATGCGCCGCAGCGAGCGACCGAGCAGGACGGGGTGGCGCCCCAGCTGCTGGGCCATGCGAGCGAGGCTGTCGATGCGCGCGATGTTGCTGCTGAAGCAGGCGACAGCGATGCGTCCCGCGGCCCGATCATCGAGCCGCTGAACCATCGCATCGCGCAGCTCGGCTTCCGAGCGACTCGCAACGTCCTTGGTGGCGTTGGTCGAGTCCGAGACCGCGGCGACGATGTCGGTCTGGGCCGCCTGCGCCAGCGCGTCGAAGTCGGTCGTGCGTCCCACCAGCGGGTCGGGGTCGAGCTTGAAGTCTCCGGTGTGCAGCACGGTGCCCACCGGGGTGCTCACCAAGATCGCCTGTGATTCGACCGTGGAGTGCGTCACGTCGATGAAGCGGAGGGTGAATGAGCCCAGCGTCAGCGGGGCGTCGCGGTCGACGATGCGCAGGTCGACCTCGTAGTCCAGCCTCGCCTCGGCGATCTTGCGCTGCAGGACCGCGGCCGCGAACGGCGTGGCGTAGACCGGGCACTGCAGCTTCTCCCAGGCGTGCACGACCGCGCCGAGGTGGTCCTCGTGCGCGTGCGTGATGACCAGCCCCACGAGGCGATCGCGGCGCTGGTGGGCGAAGCGGACGTTGGGCATGACGACCTGCGTCACCCCGTCCTCCTGCTCGAACGTGATGCCGCAGTCGATCATCAACCACTGGCCGTCGTGGCCGTAGAGGTTGAGGTTCATCCCGATCTCTCCGGACCCGCCGAGCGGGACGAAGAAGAGCTCCTCTTTGCTGGGTTCGCGCACGTTCGATCGTTGCTAGGGGGCGTCGGGGTAGGGGTCGACGAACGCCGCGATGTGGGCGGCGTAGTCTTCGTTCTCGATGGGCATCGTCCCCTCGGTCCCGGCGAGCTCGCCGACGATGAAGGTGATGTCCTTGGGGATCCCGGCGTCGTCGTAGGCGCCGATGTCGGTGTCCGCGTTGCCGTAGGCGGCGACGGGGGTCCATCCGAAGTCGTCCAGCATGCGCGCGCCCCAGCTCGCCTTGTATCCCTGGGCCGAGGGGCCGAGCACCAAGGAGTTGGCCGTGATGAGGGGGCCCGTGGGGAAGTCGTGCTCGACGAGCCAGGCGCGGGTCTCGGCTCGGAAGACGTGCGGGCGCGCGGTGATGTAGACGATGTCGTAGCCCTTGGCGGCCCAGGCCTGCATCAGCTCGGCCGACGATCCCATCAAGGCCGGGTCGTGCATCCCGTCGCTGATCTGGGTGAGGAGCTCTTCGTCGCTGAGGGTCAAGGTGCCGTCGATGTCGGTCACGACGACGGGCGTGCCGGGATCGAGCAGCCACGTGTAGTGCGGGGTGCAGCTCTGGTCGGCTTCGAGGACGGCGTACAGCGGCTGGTCGTTGTTGTTGGACGTGGGCGCGCCCTCGAACCCGTAGGTGCCATCGGCTTCGGTGCTCCTGCGGTCGAGCTGGGTCCACGTCTCGCCGTCGTAGCGCCACAGACTCACCGCTTCGCCCGCGAGCGCCTCCCCGTCGAGGCCGGCGTCGTTCATGGTGCGGGCCTTGATGCCCTCGTAGACGACGGCGTCACCGACCGAGTCGTCGGTGGTCAGCGTGGTGTAGGCGTAGGGGCCGCCGAGGTTGCCGAGCAGATCGGATGCGGCGTCCTTGATCCGTGCGTTCGCCGCGGCCGCCGCTTCGGCGTCGGGGTTGTCGAACCCGGAGCCTTCGGTCTCGAAGGGAAAGGAGGAGCCGGGGGTGCAGTCGAGCAAGACCGGCTCGTAGTCCACGGGCACGGGCTCTCCGGTCGACGAGCTGTCGGCAGCGGCGGTGGTGGACGTGGAGCCGTCGGCCGCCGTCGACGAGGTGCCCGGACCCGAGGTGGACCCGGCGCTCCCCGTGCCGCCGGGGCCGGTCGAGCTTCCCGTGTCGTCTTGGGCGGACGTGTCGTCGGAGGAGCATCCGAGGAGGCCCAAGAAAAGGGCGAGAGGGATCGTACGTGCGCGCATGGGAGCGCTTGGAGCCTGCCACAAGGGCGGCCGCTGCACACTCAGCCCTCGTCGAACGAACCGCCGCGACCCTTGCCGGCCCCAAATGCGCGCGCGCCTTCGAGCAGCTGCGGCGACGCGAGGGAAGCGCGGCCGTGCTCGAACTCGACCTTCAGGGCGTCGGCGACGGGTTGCCCCAGGCAGGCGTAGACCGACGCCCGGTCGTTGCGCAGGCAGGTTTGGGGGAACGCGGCGATGGTGCGCGCCAGCGCTTCGGCCGCGGCCCGGGCACCGCCGGCCGGGACCACGCGATCGGCCAGTCCGATTCGCAGCGCCTCTTCAGCGTCGACCGGGCGTCCGGTGAGGATCAGGTCGAGGGCTCGGCCGAGCCCCACGATCGCCGGGAGCCGAACCGTGCCGCCGTCGATGAGCGGGACGCCGAAGCGGCGGCAGAACACGCCGAGGATGGCGCTCTCTTCGACGACCCTCAGGTCGCACCACAGCGCCAGCTCGAGGCCGCCGGCCACCGCATGGCCGGCCACGGCGGCGATGACAGGCTTGCGCAGCTGCATCCGGCTGGGCCCCAGCGGCCCGTCTCCATCCGGCTCCAGCCGGTTCGGGGTCCCCTCGGCGATCCCGTGCAGGTCGGCGCCAGCGCAGAAGGTCCCGTGGTCGCCCCACAGCACCGCGGCGTGCAGCCGGTCGTCGGCGTCGAACGCTTCGAAGGCATCGGCGAGGGCCTGTGCCGTGTGCCGGTCGATCGCGTTGCGCCGATCTGCGCGGTCGATGACGACCGTGACGATCGGCGGATCTGCCTCGATGCGGATCATTCCAGGCTCACGCTGGTGATGGAGATGGTCTCGGTCGGGACGTCCTCGAACGGTCCGACCGTACCGGTCTGGACGCCGGCGATCGTGTCGACGATGTCCATGCCCTCGGTGACCCGGGCGAAGACCGCGTAGCCCGGGGAGATGTCGAGGCTCGGGTTGTCGGCGAGGTTGATGAAGAACTGCGAGGTCGCCGTGTCCGGTTCGGGCAAGCGGGCCATCGACAGCGTGCCCCGATCGTTGGTGAGCCCGCTGTCGTCGTGCTCGTTGACGATCGGGGGCATCGTGTCCTTGCCCTCCAAGGCTTCGGTGAGCCCGCCGCCCTGGATCACGAACCCTGGGATCACGCGATGAAAGATGGTGGCGCCTCCGCCGTCCGACCCGTCATAGAATCCGGCAGCGACGTAGGCGAGAAAGTTGTCCACCGTCACCGGAGACTGATCCGCGAACAGCTCGATGCGCAGCGTGCCCGCCGAGGTCTCCATGATGACCGTGGGCGGGCCGGAGTCCGTGGTGGTGCTGCTCGTCGTCACGTCGCCGCCGGTGTCGCTGCTGCCCTCACCGCTCGAGGTCTGGAACGTCGTCGCGCCCGGTCCGGTGGTCTCCGACCCGGTCGTCGTGCCGGGGGCGGCCGAGCCGCTGCCGGGGTCTGCCCCGGTCGATCCGCCCGAGCTCGAGGTCGCGCTCGTGCCCTCGGAGTCTGAATCCCCGGCGTCACAGGCGGGGACGAACAGGAGCAAAGAAGCGATGCAGAATCCCAGACGCCTCATCAGGGCCGCACGCTACCGCAAGTGCGGCCCGAGCGGGTCCCACCGCCGCGCACATTGACACCCTGGTCGCCCGGCTCGGAAAGCGGCACGATGAAGGCCGTGACGGCGTTGAAGACGGTGTTGTTGGTCTGCGCAGGCGCGCTGACCGGTGTCGTGGGTCCGGCTGGGGCGACGGCGGCGCAGGCCACCGCGGCCGAGGAGCCCGCGCAAGATCAAGCGCCGAGCTTGGAGGCCTTCGCGGGCAGCTACGTCTACGCCGGGGGTGATGCCCAGCGCGAGGCCCTTCGAGCCGAGATCGATGCTGCGACCGAAGACCTCAACGTCGCGCTGCGGGCGATCGCTCGGCGGAAGATCTGGAAGTCACAGGATCCCTCTCGGATGATGACGATCAGCGTCGAGGGCGACCACGTGTCGATCGTCCGCAGCGGCGGCAAGGCTGCCTTCACGGGGACCGTGGGGCACGGGTCGTTCTCCGTCGACGGCAAGTACCGCGGCCGCCTGTACTGGAAGAACGGAACCCTGCTCGTGGACATCACCGGCGGCGACCAGCACACGCAGGTTCGGCTCACCATGAACCCCGATGGGCGCACCGTGACGGTGCGGACGAGCATCGAGCACGACATGCTCCCGCGCACCATCCGGCTCAAGAAGACCTTCCGCGCGGTGGGCTGACGCTGCCGCGGTGGTGTACAGTCGCGGCCATGCAGCGCCCGTCCGTGGACCGTGCCCTCGTGGTCGTCCTCTCCGCCGTGCTGAGCCTCGCGTCCGAGGACTGATGCCCGATCGGACGGTGTCGGTCGGGGACGGCCTGCAGTGGCTGGAGACCGCGTTGCTCGGGCCCGAGCACGCGATCGTGACGTCGCTTCCCGACGTCTCCGAGTGTCCAGGCATGTCGCTGGCGGACTGGTCCGCGTGGTTCTCGGCGACCGTCGCGCTGTGCTGCAGGGCCGCGCATCCTCGCGGTGTGGTCATCTTCTATCAGACCGACATCAAGCAGGAGGGGTGCTGGGTGGACAAGAGCCACCTGGTGCACTGCGGCGCAGATGCGGCGGGCAGCGCATGCCTGTGGCACAAGGTCGTCTGCCGGGTACGTCCGGGACTGCGCACCTTCGGCCGCCCGGCGTACGGACACCTGCAGTGCTTCTCGAAGGGGCTGCGCGTGCCGATCGCGATGGCCAGCCCCGACGTGATCGATGGGCTGGGGGTGATGACCTGGTCGCGCGCGATGCCCAGCACCGCGGCCGAAGCCGTGTGCAGCTTCTTGACCCGCCTCGAGACGGTCACGACGGTCGTCGATCCCTTTTGCGGCAGGGGCACGATGCTCGCGGTGGCCAACCACCACGGCCTGGACGCGCTGGGTCTCGATCTGTCCAAGAAGCGGGTCAAGAAAGCGCGAGCGCTGCAGTACGCCCAGCTGCTCGAAGAATGACGCGCATTCCCTCCTGTACCAAGAGGGCATGAGTTGACATCACCGAACCGATGCCGGAGCATCGCGAGCAATCGTGACGATCCAGGAGCCTCACTCTCACGTCGGAGCGGTCGTGATCGGGCGCAACGAGGGCGAGCGACTGCGCCGCTGTCTGGCGTCCATCCAGGGCAAGGTCGCCCACGTCGTCTACGTCGACTCCGGGTCCACCGACGGCAGCGTTCAGATGGCGCAGGCGATGGGCGCCGACGTGCACGACCTGGACACGTCGATCAATTTCACGGCCGCGCGCGCTCGGAACGCGGGGGCTCGGCGTCTGATGGAGCAGGCTCCCCAGGTCGCCTTCATTCAGTTCGTCGACGGTGACTGCGAGCTCGACCCCGCGTGGATCGAGGTCGCGCTCGACGCGATTCGGGCCGATCCTCAGCGGGCGGTCGTCTGCGGCCGGCGGCGTGAGCGGTATCCGGACCGGTCCGTCTACAACCGCCTGTGCGACATCGAGTGGAACACGCCGATCGGTCTCGCAGACGCGTGCGGGGGCGATGCCCTCATCCGGGTGCGTGCCTTCGAGGAGGTGGGCGGGTACCGAGACGACCTCATCGCGGGCGAAGAGCCCGAGATGTGCCTGCGGATGCGTCGCGCCGGCTGGAGCATCGAGCGGGTCGATGCCGAGATGACGCTGCACGATGCCGCCATGACGACCGCCTCACAGTGGTGGCAGCGCGCCAAGCGGTGCGGCTACGCGTGGGCCGAAGGTTATGCGCTTCACGGCAAGCGGGACGGCTACCGACGCAAGGAGGTGCTGTCCACGTTGGGATGGGCGCTGGGACCACCGCTGCTCGGCCTTCCCTTCGCCCCCGCTTCGGGTGGGGTGAGCATGCTGAGCCTGGGCGTCTATCCGGCCCTGCTGCTCAAGGTCTACCGCTACGCCCTGGGGCGCGGGTTCTCGCCCGCCGAGGCGCGCATCTTCGCGATCTCGGCCGTCGCCAGCAAGTTTCCGCAAGCGGCGGGCATGCTCAAGTACGCGTGGAACCGGCTGCGCAACCAGCAGGGCACGCTCATCGAATACAAAGGTGCCGACGCGTGAGTCCACGAACGAAGCCCACGAAGCCCACGAAGCCCAAGGTGATGTACGTGGCGGCGATGCTGCCCAAGCGCTCCGAGACGTTCGTCTACCGCGAGCTGCTGGGGCTGCGCGCGGCGGGCTGGGACGTGTCGGCGCTCTCGGTGCGTCCGCCCGAGCGCGACCTGGGCAGTGACACCCTCGACGCGCTCGCGGCTGGGGCCGATGTGGTCTACGGCGGCGTCTCCTCGATGTTGGGGAACGCGCTGGCCGAGGCGGCGCGGCATCCTCGCAGCACGCTGCGCACGCTCGGCTTCGCGGCTCGGCTCGCGACGGGCGGCGACGACCTCTCCGGTCTTCGGCGCGCCAAGCTGCTGTGGCAGGCGGTGGGGGTGCTGGGTGCGGCCGAGGCTGCGCGGCGCAAGGGGGTCGAGCACGTGCACGCCCACATGGCGCACGTGCCCGCGTCCATCGCCATGCTGCTGGCGCTGCAGCTGCAGGTGCCCTTCAGCTTCACCGGACACGCCGTCGACATCTTCAGCCAGCGCACGCTGCTGCGCACCAAGCTGCGGCGGGCAGCGTTCTGCTCGTGCATCAGCCAGTGGCACCACCGGTTCTACCAGGAGCTGCTGTCCGAGTCGGGCAAGCCCACGCTGGAGGTGCATCGCCTTCCGGTCGTTCGATGCGGGGTGGATGTTGCGGAGTTCACCCCGCCCGCGTCTCGACCGCCGGGGCCACTGCGCATCGTCACGGTGGGCCGGCTCATCGAGAAGAAGGGCTTCGACCTGCTGCTGCATGCGCTGGCCCAACAGCCGCACGGGGTGCCGGAGTTCGAGTGCACGATCATGGGCGGCGGAGACGAGGCGGCGGCGCTGGAGTCGTTGCGCGACGCCCTGAAGCTGCGCGGCACCGTCACGTTCACCGGCGCGGTGCCCAACACGGAGGTTCGCGAGCGGCTGCAGTCGGCGGACCTCTTCGTGCTTCCTTGCCGCATCGCCAAGTCGGGCGACCGCGACGGGATTCCGGTGGTGCTCATGGAGGCGATGGCGTCGGGCGTCCCGGTCATCGCCGGCGACATCCCGTCCATCCGGGAGCTGGTGCAGCACGACCACAGCGGGCTGCTGGTCGCGCCCGAGTCGGGCACCGAGCTGGGCGCGGCGATCACCGGCCTGCTGCGAGATGAAGAGCTCCGCGATCGGCTGGCCCGGGGTGGGCGCGCGCGCGTGGTCGAGGAGTTCGACCTCGAGCTCAACGTCGGGCGGATCGCAGCCGCCATCGCCCGGACGCACGGCGTCGCCATCGAGAACACCCAGGCCCGCTGATCATGAACGCCCCCAACCGCGACTACCTGGTCATCTGCCCGTGCCGCGACGAGGCGGCCTATCTCCGCCGCACGATCGACTCGCTCATCGCTCAGAGCGTTCGCCCCAAGCTGCTGCTCATCGTCGACGATGGGTCGACCGACGCCACGCCGCAGATGCTCGCCGGCTACGAGAAGGAGCATGACTTCATCAAGGTCGTGCAGAAACCCGATCGCGGCGGCCGCAGCGTCGGGCCGGGCGTGATCGAGACGTTCTACTACGGCTGGGATCAGGTGGACGTCAGCGCGTTCGAGTACATCACCAAGCTCGACCTCGACCTCGACCTGCCACCTCGGTACTTCGAGACGCTCATGGAGCGCATGGAGGCGAGCCCGCGCATCGGGACCTGCAGCGGCAAGCCCTACTTTCCCGAGCGCGACCAGGAGGCGATCCACAACGCCGCCCACCCCAAGCACGACCTGACCGCGACGGTGCCCGACTACGGACGCACCTATGGACCGCTGATCAGCGAGAAGTGCGGGGACGAGATGTCGGTGGGCATGACCAAGTTCTACCGCCGCGTCTGCTTCGAGGAGATTGGAGGCTTTGCCCGCGAGGTGATGTGGGACGGGATCGACTGCCACACCTGCCGCATGCTCGGGTGGATCGCGTGCAGCTGGGACGACGCCGAGCTGCGCTTCGTGCATCTGCGTCCGATGGGCTCGAGCCACAAGGGCGTGCTCACCGGGCGCATGCGGCACGGCTTTGGCCAGCACTATATGGGCACCGGCCTGGCGTACATGACCGCCAGCTCGGTCTTTCGCATGACCCGGCCGCCCTATGTCGTCGGTGGCCTCGGCATGTGGCTGGGCTACGTCAAGGCGATGGCGGAGGGGAAGCCTCGCTACGGGACCGAGGCCTTCCGTGACTTCGTGCGGGACTATCAGCTGGCCTGCCTCATCAAGGGCAAGGCCGTCGCGACCGCCGAGCTCGACGCGAGGCAGCGCCCGGTGTGGGAGCGCAACCACGGCGCTGCGCAAGGCTCGCGCGCCGACGGGTAGGTCGCGACCGAGACTTGGTAACATCTCCGTGCTCGGCACCGATCTGGCCGACACCGAGGCGACGTCCATGAGCGATTCCAGCACCGACTACACTCCTCCCAACGTCTGGACCTGGGACCAGGCCAGCGGGGGCAAGTTTGCGAAGATCAATCGGCCGATCGCCGGGCCCACACACGACAAGGAACTCCCGGTCGGAGTGCACCCGTTCCAGCTGCACTCGTTGGCGACGCCCAACGGCGTGAAGGTCACGGTGATGTTCGAGGAGCTGCTCGAGGCGGGCCATCGGGACGCCGAGTACGACGCGTGGTTCATCGACATCTCGGAGGGTGACCAGTTCGGCAGCGGCTTCGTCGACATCAACCCCAACTCCAAGATCCCCGCGCTGCTCGACCGCGGGGAAGATCCTGCGGTGCGGGTGTTCGAGTCCGGCTCGATCCTGCTGTACTTGGCGGAGAAGTTCGACGCGTTCCTGCCCAAGCCGCGAGCGCAGCGCACCGAGGTCCTCAACTGGTTGTTCTGGCAGATGGGCGCCGGGCCCTACCTCGGGGGTGGATTCGGCCACTTCTACGCCTACGCGCCGCAGAAGCTGGAGTACCCGATCAACCGCTTCGCGATGGAGGTGAAGCGACAGCTCGACCTGCTCGATCGAAGGCTCGCCGAGCACGAGTACCTCGCGGGGGACTACTCCATCGCCGACATGGCGGTCTGGCCGTGGTACGGCGCGCTGGTCCGCGGCGAGGTCTACGGCGCCGGCGAGTTCCTCTCGGTGCACGAGTACGGCAACGTCGTGCGCTGGACCGAGCAGGTCGGCTCACGCTCGGCGGTACAGCGCGGCGCGCGGGTCAATCGCGGGTGGGGCGACGAGCGCACCCGGGTCCGCGAGCGCCACAGCGCTGCGGACTTCGAGCCGAGCGCCTAACGCCAAACGTCTAATGGCTAGCGCGGCCCACCCGCGCACGAGACGGTCACCGCCGGCGACGCACGGCGAGCAAGCCCAGCAGCAGCCACAGGGTCCTCGGCTGCCTGGAGCCGCTGGTGCATCCACATCCTGCGTCATCCTCGTCGCTGCCCGATGAGGGGGCGTCGGTGTCCATGCCGCCTCCGGCCTCGGTCGTGGCCCCGGGGGCAGCGGTCGTCCCGGAGCTGGATGCGTCGCCGGTTTCCTGTCCGCCTCCCGAGCCGGTGTCCTCACCGCCCGAGTCCTCGCCGCCCTCGACGCCCACCTCGAGGTCGACGGTGGCCTCCGAGACGTTGCCCGACCAGTCGCGCGCCGTGGCGACGATCTCCCAGGACCCTTGGGGGAACACGACGTTGGGGATGACGTAGGGCGGCGCCTCGAAGAACGCCTGTGTCTCGCCCGCAAAGGCGATGGAGACCTCGAGGATGCCGGTCTCGTCGCTGACGGAGAGCTCGATGTCGGTCTCGAACTCCACGCCGGGCTGCGGGCCTTGGCCAGGGCTGACGAAGCTCAGCGCCGGCGGTTCGACGTCTTGAGGTGCGCCGTTGGGGGCACCGCAGGTTTGTCCGACCTCACCCACCGGCCCTGGCCCGCATCCGGTGTTCCAGCTCAGGCCGTTGCCGCTTCGGGGATCGGTAGGAAAGGCCGCGCACTCGGGGCCGGGATTCCAAGCGCCGTCGGCATCGTGGCACGGCGTGATGTCGATGCCGGTCTCGGCTTCGATCCAGGCGACGGCGGCCCAGGCCGGAACGTGCTGGGAGCTGCCGCCGCACGAACCGGGCACGGTCGAGGCGATGCCGAACAAGCGCCACGTGCCGTCGTCGAGCTGCGCGTAGGCGGAGCCGCCCGAGTCCCCGTTGCAGATGCCCGTGTCGGGGTCGTCGTAGAAGATCCCGACGATCTTGCCGCCGTTGGGGAAGCCCGCGACGTCTCCCTCGATCCAGCGCTTCGTGCCGAATCCGCCGCCGGCGTTGTCGGTGTTTCCGTACCCGACCAGCCACGCGCGGGTGCCTACGCCGAGCTGTTCGCGTTCGCAGCCCATCATGATCGGCACGATCGGGACGTCGTCGACCGGCTCTGCGAGCCGGCAGTACGCGTAGTCGAAGCCGCCGGCGGGGTACTCCGGCGCGGCGGCGCACCCGGTGGTCGCCACCGTACGCTCGCTTCCGGTGGTGCCGAACCGTACGCTGCTCGCTCCCGGGCAGTGCGCGGCGTACAAGACGATCTCCGGGTGGACCAGCGTGCCGCTGCAGCCGCTCATGCGCACGGTGCTCGGCCACTCGCAGGCGCCCGCAACCTCGCCACCGATGACGTGGAGTGGTTCGGGAGCGGGCACGGCGAGGCCCGTGAACGCAACGAGCAGGGGCCCCAGGAGCATGGTCGGAGTGTACGCTGACCGAGCCGCTCACGGGTTCGGAAGCATGGTCTGCGCCGAACTGGCACCATGGAGGCGATGAGGCCGCGGAGTCTGATGCCATCCCTTCTGATCGTCGGACTCGCGACGGGCTGCGACGGCCCGGAGTCGACGGACGACAGGCCAGAGCCGAGCCCTGCGCCGATCTCGACGGCGCTGCCCCAGGAGCCGCAGGAGCCGCAGGAGCCGCCAGGAGCCCCAGGCGCCCCAGGCGGCGGCGAAGGTCTCCGTGGCCTCGGTTCAACTCCAGGACGACTGCCCGCCGCCGAAGCGCGAGACGCCCGCGGCGAGCATGCGACCGCGGTCGCGGGCCGAGCCCGCAGCGCAGCACAAGGGCCAGAACGTCGCGGCCCCTGGCGTCGTCCGGGGCCGCCGCCGCGCGTGCACCCAGTCACGGGTTCAGCTCTCCATCGAGTCGGACGACGACCAGGCCCAGAGCCTGGCGATTCGGGCGGTCCGGCTGAAGAAGGCGGACGGTGGACAGCTGCTGGGCACGATGACGACCCGCGATCCGACCCTGTGGAGGGGCTCGAAGTACGAGCCCTGGGACGAAACGATCGCCCCGGGCGCTTCGATCAAGGTCGGCTACGCCTTGGGCGATCCGGGCTGGGCCGCGGTCGCCACGGCGCTAGGCTCGGAGACGTGGGCGACGATGTACATCGTGGAGCTCGACGTGGAGATCGACGGACGCATGCAGACGGTGGTCTCGCCAAAGGTGCCGCGCGATGAGCCCGAGAACATCGTGACCTGAGCGCGCTGCCGGCCGTGGCATGATGGGGCGTGGTCGACAAAACCGAGATCCTCCGTCTCGTTCGCGAGCGCATCGACGCCGATCTGGCGTCGATCGTCACCACGCACAAGACGACGAGCGATGCGGCCAACCACGAGGAGGCCAAAGCCGAGAACGACAAGGACACGCGAGCGATCGAGACCCAGTACCTCGCGCGTGGGCTGGCGCAGCGCGCGGCGGACCTCTCCGCGGTCCGGGCCCGTCTGGCGGTCTTCACCCTGCGCCGCTTCGAACCCGAGGCGCCCATCGCACTGGGCGCCATGGTGCAGGTCGAGGATGAGGACACCGAAGAGCGCCGCTGGTACTTCCTGGCTCCAGCGGGCGGCGGCCTGCGCTTCGAGATCGACGGTCACAGCGTCGCGGTCGTGACCGAGGGCTCACCGATCGGGGACGCGCTGCTCGGCAAGCGCATTGACGATGGGTTCGAGCTCGAGACGCCCGCCGGGGTTCGGCACTACGTCGTCACGCAGCTCTCGTAGGCGGAGCGACTTGCATCACGTCGCGAGGGACGACGCCCCGTTTTTTCCGGGCATCGCCTGAATCACCAGGTCCCGCGTTCGTCCTCGGTCTTGGATGATCGATGGGGATGGCGTGCGGTCGATGGGCCCGCTCGACCTCGGCGACCCTCGCTCTCGCGGGGCGGCCGGTCGAGTCGCGGCCCGACTGTTCGGCGCCGAGTCGAGCGTGCTCGCCAACCGCTACGAGGTGCGGTCTCGGATCGGCAGCGGCGGCATGGGCGTGGTGGACGAGGCCTTCGACCGCCATCTGCGCCGAAGGGTCGCAATCAAGCGCCTGCACGCCGAGACCTTGGGACTCGAAGATCTCGAGTCGATCCAGAGCGAGGCCCGAGCCCTGGCGACGCTGACCCATCCCAACGTGGTGCAGGTGTTCGACATCGTGGCCCACGAGGGCGCCGTCGCGATGGTCATGGAGTTCGTGGAGGGCACCTCGATGAGCGCGTGGTTGCGGGAGCCTCCGTCGATTCGGCGTCGGCTCCACGCGCTGCGCCAGGCCGCCGCGGGGCTGCAGGCCGCCCACGATCGACAGCTGGTGCACGGGGACTTCAAGCCCTCCAACGTCCTCATCGACCGCCGCGGCCGGGTGCGGCTGTGTGATTTTGGCCTGGCCTCGACCGTGGACGCCACCCGCTCCCGCCGCGGCAACGATGGCGAGCAGGGCCGCTGGGGCACGCCCCGCTACATGTCTCCCGAACAGCATTCCGGGGCCGACCTCACCGGCGCCAGCGACCAGTACGCGTTCTGCGTGGCGGCGTGGATGGTGCTGACCGGAGAGCTCCCCTTCGACGACGGCCTCGATCCTGACGCGCTCGCCGACCTCAAGCGACGGGGTCCCCCGCCGTACCCGAGCTGGGTGGAGGTCCCCGTCGCGATGATCCGCGCGCTGCGACGCGGCATGGAGCCCGACCCGGACGATCGCTGGCCCTCGATGATGGTGCTCCGGCGCGAGCTCCAGACCCGCGCTCGCCGGACGTGGGTGATCTTTGCCGGCGCCGCCGCGCTCCTGGGTCCCCTCTTCGTGTTCGCCGCCGTCGCCTCCCCGGGCGCGACCCCAACGCTCGCGGCGGCGCCGGTCGAACGCGGGGCGGGTCGCTCGCCGGGTCTCGACGCGGCGCTCGCCCTGGTGCGAGAGGGCGAGAAGGCCCGCGCGCGCGCGCTGCTCTCGACCGTGTTCGACGACGCCGGTGCCCGGGGAGCGCTCGAGGACGTCGTGGAGTCCGCCGCCTGGCTGGCCCTCCTGACGCCCGCATCCGACGTCGTCACGATCGACCGGGCGGCGCGGGACGTCTCGGTCGTCGCGGGCAACATCGAGCTTTCGCCGCGGACCAGAGCCCTGGCCGATCTGGCGGCCGCGCGTGCGATGGTCGACCACGAGGACCCCAACCTCGTCGCGCAGCGCTACGCCGAAGCGCTCGTCGGCGTCGAGGACCCGCTGATCGCCCACATCGGTGAGCGCAACCTCGGCATGACCCTGTACCGCTGCGGACGATTCGACGAGGGACTCGACCACCTCGACCGCGCCCGCGTCCACGCCGAAGCCTTCGGCTCCCCGAGCCTCGCCCACGACACCCAGATCGACCGAAGCCAGCTGCTCGATGGCGCAGGCCGCAAGACCGAGGCGAGGGCCGTCCTCGAGTCGGTCCTGCCCGAGATCACCGCCCCCGGGCTCCGGGCCACCGTCCTGGTCGAGCTCGCCTCGCTCGAGATGAGCGCCGCGGCGCTCGATCCGGCGCGGGAGCATTTCGACGCGGCGCAGGCGATCCTCGAGGCGCACGGGGAACTCGATGTGATGCTCACGCTGCGCTGCCTGCTGCTGGAGTCGGAGCTTCAGACCATGCAGCTCGACCTCGACGAGGCGCTCGCGACGCTCGAACGTGCGCGGGTCCTGGCCGAATCGTCGCTGGGCGCCCACGACCGCGCCTCGATGGTCATTCATACGCGGGCCGCGAACCTGCTGGTGACCAAGGGGGACGTCGATGGCGCCCTCGAGCGCTCCCACGCCGCCCTCGCGTTCAACGAGGCGGCTGGAAACGCGTTCGAGGCCGCCCATACCCGGGTCCAGATCGCCGGCATGCTCGTGGACGAGGGGCGCCTCGCCCAGGCGCAGCCCTACGTCGACGCGGCAGGCCCCGTGGTGCTGGGCTCGGACGAGCCGCAGGGTCGCTTCATCTACGAGACCGTGCTCGCAAAGATCCGGGAGGGGCGAGGCGACGTTGCCGGCGCGCGCGACCACTACCAGACAGCGCGCCGGTGGTTCGAGACCGGCCACGGCCCGCACCACGCGGTCGCCGGCATGTTGCTCAGCGAAGAGGCTCGCCTGGCCGGACTCCTGGGCGAGGAGGTCGACGAGCAGTTCGAGGAGGCGATCGAGATCCAGCGTCGCGGCGGTTCGCTGCCGATGATCTACGGGTTCACCCAGATCGCCTACGCCCGCTACCTCTGGGACCGCGGCCAGCGCCCGCGCGCCCGCGCACTGCTCGAGGAGGCCCTTCCCCATGTCCGCAACCATCCTGGACCCCCACCTCAGTACACCGAGACGATCGCCTGGCTCACCGACGAAGGGATCGAACTCGATGTCTGAGCTCTCCGACGCCGCCCTGCTCGGCGCCTGGAAGGCCGGCGATGCGGTCGCCGGCCGCCGCCTCTTCGACCGCCACATCGGGGTCGTGAGTCGCTTCTTCACCAACAAGGTCGACCACGACGTGGACGACTTGATCCAGCTGACCTTCCTCAGCGCGCTGCAGGCCGCAGACCGCTTCGAGGGCCGCTGCACCTTTCGAGGTTTCATCCTGGGAATTGCCCACAAGCTGCTCCTCAAGCACCTGCGGCGCCGATACGCGCGTGGCCACCGGCTGGACTTCGAGCAGGTCACGCTGCGAGACCTCGGCACGTCGGCCAGTCGCCGCGTGGCCCGGAGTCTGGAGCGCGAGCGCCTCCTCGAGCGGCTGGCGTCGCTGCCGATCCCCGAGCAGGTAGCGCTCGAACTCTACTACTGGGAGGAGATGCCCGCCTCGGAGATCGCGGAGGTCCTCGGCGTGCCCGAGGGCACCGTCCGCACCCGCATCCGCTCCGCGCGACTCAAGCTTCGGCGCATGCTCGAGTCGCGCGACGCGGGCGACGCTCAGAATCGGCCGGTGAGCGACAGACCCGCGTAGCGGGGGGTCACCGTGAACGACAGCCGGGTGTTGCGAGGCGCAATGTGCTTCTTTGTTCGGTAGAGGATCGCCGCCCCCGTCGCGATCATCGTCGGCGACGCCATGAACAACGCGATGCCCGATCGCCCCAGCTTGGCGTCTGAGAGCCGGTCGCGAACCTCTCGGCGCTGGACGGCGTCCTGTGCCTCGGAGCCGTTGGAGGGCGTCACGCCCTCGAGGGCGCCGCCGATGCCCACCGCGAACATCGTCGTTCCCGCCAGCGCGGAGGCGAGCCCGAGGCCGACCAGACCCCAGCCGGTCCCGACCGCGGCCTTGTGGAGCCGCGGGACGTCGGCATCGGAGACCTGTCCTGAGAGGCCACGCGTCAGACGGCCCCCTCCCAGGCCGCCCAAGACGGGGCCGGCGATCATCGCCCAACCGGCGAAGCCCAGCGCGATGCGGCGGCTCGCGAGGCTCTCCAAGGAAGGCTCTTCGCACTCCAGCACGTCCCCGCTGGTGTCGCAGGGCACGTCCAGCGCGTAGTGGGTGAGTCCGGCGGCGCTCGCCCCCAGCGCGAGACCCAGGCCACCGAGCACCCCTCCGACCACGACGCGGCGGTGCGCGTCATCGGAGGCCGCATCGTCGCTGACGGCGATGGGCGCCGGTCCCGGGGGCTCCTGGGCGTGGGCGAGGTTGGGGAACAGCGCGCACGCAAGGAGCATCGCTGAGGCGGGGTGGATTCGGCGTCTCACGACCAGCGCAGTTCCGTGGGGCGTGCGATTCGATTGCTCGTCGTGCGGATCTTTTGAATTGACAATTTTATCTGTCAATTCTACCTTCGGCGCTCCGATGGTCGAGCGAGACCCTCACGGCAGGCTGATCGACGACGCCGAACGGGCCCGCCTGGCGCTGTCGCCCATCCGCCGGCGCCTGCTGGCGGCGCTTCGGCAGCCGGGCTCAGCGACCACCCTCGCGGCCGCCCTCGAGCTCCCGCGCCAGCGCATCGGCTATCACCTCCGGGCGCTGGAGGAGGCCGGGCTCATCGAGCTGTTCGAGGAGCGCAAGCGCCGAGGCTTCGTCGAGCGGGTCCTGATCGCCCGCGCCGACGCCTTCGTGGTCGATCCCGAAATCCTCGGCGTCCCGGCCGAGGTCGCGGTGCAGGATCGCTTCGCGGCCGACCACCTGGTCTCGGTGGCCGCGGGCATCGTTCGCGACGTGTCGCGCATGCGCCAGGCCGCCGATCAGGCCGGGCAGCGGCTGCTCACCTTCACCGTGGAGGCCGACATCGGGTTCTCCACGCCGCGACATCTCGAAGACTTCTCGCGCGAGGTCACCGAAGCGGTGGCCGAACTGGCCCGCAAGTACCGGTCCAAAGGTCCCGGACGCCGGTACCGCCTGGTCGTCGGCGCCCACCCGGCCGTGGCCCGAAGAGACGCTCCAACCCAGCAGTAGCCATGTCAGACCCGAAATCCACCGTCCTCGTCGAAGTCACCATCTCAGCCCCCGTCGGCACCGTCTGGAAGGCCGTACGCGACCCCCAACAGATCGCGCAATGGTTCGGTTGGGAGGCGGACACGCTGCCCGACGAGATCGCCATGATCTTCGGCAACCCCGACGCCGTGGACGAAGAGGCCCGCACGATGAGGTTCGGCGAGTGGGAGGGCATCGCCGACGGCTTCGAGCTCGTCGAGGTCGAGGGCAAGACGCTGCTGCGCGTGGTCCGGTTCGGCGCCGTGCCCACCGATTGGGACGAGGTCTACAGCGACGTTCGTGAAGGCTGGGTGACGTTCGTCCACCAGCTGCGCCTGTGGATCGAGCGGCACCACGGGCAGACCCGGCGAACCCTGTACTTCGCCGGCCCGACCGGATCGCGGGCGCTGTCGTCGACGCTGGGCCTGGCAGACGACGACCCCGGCACACTCGAGCTCGCCAGCGGCCCGACCGCGGTGCGCCCTTGGCACCGCAGCGGCTTCCAGCGCGGCGTTCGGGTCCCGGGGTGGGGCGATGGCCTGCTCGTGGTCATGGACATGCCCGCCGACGACGCGCGGCCTCGACGCGGCTCGGTGGTCCTCACCACCTTCGGGATGGACGACGCCGCCGCGGAGGCCTTCGCGGCCCGGTGGAACGACTGGTGGGCGCAGGCGTCCCAGCTCTGAGCGAGATCTGAGCGCCGCGCGTCTCTCAGCCTCGGGCTTCGGCGGGCAGCATTCGCTTCCACAGCGGCCGACTCTTCGCCATGGCGAAGAACATCGCGGCCAGCTGCAGCTTGCCCTTGCTGCGCAAGAAGGCGTACTGCGCCATCAAGAACGGCGTGCTCAAGAAGGCGCGGGCGAGCACCTTGGACTCGCGAGCGTTGATCGCCTCGAGCCGTTCGCGCGTGAACCCGGCGGGATAGGTGCGCTGTGGGCCCTCGTCGATCCAGCGCCGCGCAATCCGGTGTGCCTCGTCCATGAGTTCCTCGTCGGGGACGACCCACTGCACGAGGCCGATCTCGAGCGCCTCGTCCGCGGTCGGCTTCCAGCCCTCTTCCCCCAGCATGCGCCGAGCCTGGTCCTCGCCCAGCAGCTTGGGAAAGACCTCGGACGAGCAGCCTTCTTCTGGGACCCGCAGCGCGGCGAAGGGCGTGGAGAACGTGGCGCTCCGGGCAGCGATGATCCCGTCGCACAGCGTGGCCGACGTGACGCTGGCGCCGATCGCTGGGCCGTTGGCGGCCACCAGGATCGGCTTGGGGAAGCGAAGGAAGCGATCGAAGAGCTCCTGGTTGTGCTCGAGGATGAAGCGGTAGAGGTTGCCCGGATGATCGAGGCGGAGCGAGCCGCCCAAGTTCACACCCGCGCAGTAGTACGTGCCGGTGCCGGTGAGGATGAGCACCTTCGTCTCGGCGTTCTCGGCCTCCTCGCGCAGGGCGGCGCCGAGGCGCTCGAGCATCGGCATCGTCCACCCGTTGAGGCGTTCGGGGTTGTTCATCCTCACGGTGGTGACGCCCTCGGCGTGGGTGCGCAGCAGCAGGTCCTTGGACACCGGAAGAGGGTAGCGAGCGCGCCCGGTGATCGGGTGCCGGGGTGCCCTGCGGATGCGCAGGTCCGTCGCGGCCAGGGGGCGATCTTTTTCTGCAACGGTGGCGGCCAGAGGCCGACGGGGTCGGTGTCATGCCCGATGCTCGCCGTGGTCGCCCCCGCCGTCTCAGTCCCCGGTTTCGGTCCTCTCGCAGGACCGTCTGGAGGGCGGCTCGGCGCTTGCATCGATGCGGGCAGCTGCCCTGCGAGCCGCGCTCGGCGGTTCAGGCCGTGGTCGCGGTGGACGACCTGCTGCGGTCCGAGGGCCGGACCCTCGAGCTCGGCCTCGCCTCGAGGGCCGAGCTCGACGCGACCGTGCTACGCGCCGTCGAGCTGCGAGACCTGATTCGCGCAGGTCTTTGGCCACAGTGACTGCAAGCCGCGTCCACATCTGCGACATTGAGCCTGGAGGAAACCCTACCCTCGGGGGTGGTGTCCATCTCCGAACGAGTCGGATGGAGAACACGCGTCGCATCATCGAGGTCGAAGGCCTCGAACGCAGCTATCGAATGGGCACCCAGACCATCGCCGCGCTCGACGGGGTCAGCCTGGCCGTCACCGCGGGCGAGTTCGTCGCGATCGTCGGGCGCAGCGGATCGGGCAAGTCCACGCTCATGAACCTGCTGGGCTGCATGGACCGCCCCACCGCGGGCGTGTATCGGCTCGATGGTGACGACGTGCAGGGCCTGGGCGATGACGCGCTGTCCCGGGTTCGCAACCGTCACATCGGCTTCGTCTTCCAGAGCTTCCAGCTGCTGGGGCGGGTGTCGGCGCTGCGCAACGTGGAGCTGCCGCTGCTGTACCGCGGGACCCCTCGCCGCGAGCGCAGGCGCTTGGCCATCGAAGCCCTCCAGCGGGTCGGTCTGGGCGATCGCGTGCATCACAAGCCTGTGGAGCTCTCCGGGGGACAGCGGCAGCGGGTCGCGATCGCGCGGGCGCTCGTGGGAGAGCCGACGCTGCTGCTGGCCGACGAACCGACCGGCAACCTCGACTCTTCCACCGAGCAGGAGATCATGGCCCTGTTCGACGCCCTGCACGAGGCCGGCAACACCATCGTCATCGTCACCCACGAGCCCAGCGTGGCCGCTCGCTGCCCCCGGGCGATTCGGCTGGCCGACGGCAAGGTCATCGGCGACGGTCCCGGCGCAGAAGTGGCGGCGATGTAGCCATGGCGTGGCGCAAGGCATGGCTGCTGCTCGCCGCGTTGGGGCTGCCGGGGTGCGACTCGCTCATCGGCATGGCGGCGACCGACGCCGAGGTCGCCGAATCCCTGGTCACGGTCGGCCGTGGTGATTTGGACGTGACGCTCCTGCTCACCGGCGAGCTCGAAGCCGAGAATGCCGTGGAGCTGGTCACACCGCGCACCGAGAACTGGCAGATCGCGATCAAGTGGATGGCCGACGATGGGGCCGCCGTGAAGAAGGGCGATCGCGTGGTCGAGTTCGACAACTCCTCGGTCGTCGAGACGCTCGCCGACCTGGAGGTCGCGGTGGTCGAGGCCGGGGTCGACCTCGAGACGCAGCAGGCCGAGACCGCGGTTCAGAGCGCCGAGAAGGCGTTCGAGGTGCAGACGCAGATGACCGCGGTCGCCAAGGCCAAGCTCGACGCCACCGTGCCCGAGCAGCTCATCTCCCGCAGGGAAGCCCGGGACTCGGCGCTCGCCCTGCAGCGGGCCGAGGTCGCGCTCATCAGCGCCAAGCGAGATCTCGAGGCGCTTCGCGGGGGAGGTCGGCTCGATGAACAGGTCAAACGCGTTGGCTACGAGAAGGCGCTCAGGGCGTACAAGGCGGCGGGCGAGCAGCTCGATGCGCTCGTGCTGACCGCGCCCCGCGACGGCATCGTGCTCATCGGCAAGCAGCCGTGGGAGGGTCGCAAGCTTCAGGTCGGGGACAACGTCTGGCCGGGCTTGACGGTCGCGGAGCTGCCCGACCTGTCCAAGACCCTCGTCCAAGCGAGCCTCAGCGACGTGGATGATCGTCGCGTCACGCCTGGCATGAAGGTCACCTGCACGGTCGATGCCTTTCCCGACGTCGCGCTCTCGGGGTTCGTACGGGCGGTCAGTCCGGTGGCGCAGAGCCCGTCCCAAGAGTCCACCCGGCAGTTCTTCCGGGTCGTCGTCGAGCTCGAGGACGAGCTGCCCGAGCAGATGCGTCCCGGCCTCTCGGTGAAGGTGGCCGTGCCGACGCGGGTGCTCGAAGATGCGGTGCTGGTCCCCCGAGGCGCCCTCGACTGGAGCACCGATCCGCCCACCGTCACGCTCGAAGGGGGAACCCGGGTCGAGGTCACCCTCGACGCCTGCACGCCCCAGCGGTGTGCGGTGGGCTCGGGGTTGTCCGAAGGCCAGCGCGTGCGGCTCGCCGGGGGTGCGGCGTGAAACCTCTGATCGTTGCTGCGTGGCTGATCGTGGGCGTGGGCGTGGTCGCCGGACCGCTCGCCTGCGATGCGCCCGCGCCCGAGTTGGTCGAGACCGTGGCCGTCCGGCGCGGCACGCTGGTCATCGGCGTCGAGGTGTCGGGGACCATGAAGGCCGTCGACTCCACCCAAGTCTCGACGCCACCGATCTCCGGCCTGTGGAACTACAAGATCGCGATGATGGCCGAGGAGGGCAAGGTCGCCGAAGCGGACACGCCCGTGTTGATGCTCGATACGACCGAACTCAAGCAGCGACTCGACCAGAAGGTCGCCGAGCGCGACTCGGCCGCCACGCAGCTGAAGATGAAGATGGCCTCGGCCAAGATGCTGCGGGAGGATGAGGCGCTGGCGCTGGCCGAAGCCGAGGCCGAGCTGCGCAAGGCCAAGCTGACGGCCGATGCGCCCGAGGAGATCAGCGCCGAGATCGAGCTGGCCAAGGCCAAGCTCGATTTGGACCTCGCGCGCAAGAAGGTCGACTTTCAGCGCGCCAAGAGCAAGGCCGCGGCACGGCGCGACCAGTCCGACGTCGGCCGCTGGCGTAGCAAGCGAGACCGCGCGCAGGCGAGGGTGGAGGAGATCACCGCGTCCATCGAGGCGATGAGCATCACGGCGCCTCGCACCGGGACCGTCATCTATCAGACCAACTGGCGGGGCGAGAAGAAGAAGGTCGGCGACACGGCGTGGCGCGGGGAGGGGATCTTGGGTCTGGCCTCGCTCGACCAGATGGAAGGCAACGGCGAAGTCGACGAGGTCGACGTCAGCAAGGTCGAGGTTGGCCAAACCGTGTCCCTGCGGCTCGACGCGCAGGCCGACGTCGAAATCCGCGGGCGCATCGTCGAGATTTCTCGGACCGTGCGGCGGGCCTCGCCCGAGAACCCGCTCAAGGTCGCGCAGGTTCGCATCGAGCTCGAGGCGACCGATGCGGTGAAGCTGCGTCCGGGGATGCGCTTTCGCGGGACGGTGGAGTCGCAGCGGATCGAGGAGGCGCTGCTGCTGCCGCTCGAGTCGATCGTGCCGACGCCCGACGGGCCGGTCGTGCATCTCCACGACGGTCTGCGGACGGAGGTCGTGCCCGTCGAGCTCGGACGCCGGACCGCCGATCAGGTGGAGGTCCTCGGCGGCCTCGAGGAGGGCGCCCGAGTCGTGCTCGCGCCCGAGGTGAGCGCATGATGCTCCGACGAAGCGTCACGTGGATGCTCGTCGCGGCGCTGGGCTGCAGTGGCTGCATGGCCGACGCGCTCGAGGCGGAGGTGCCCACCTTCGAGGTGGAGCCGGCGTCCACCTTCGTTCGAGAAGTGCGGGCCGAGGGCCTGCTCCAAGCCGTCGAGGCGACCCCGGTCACCGCGCCGCAAGACTCCAAGCAGCCCATGAAGATCGCCTGGGTGGCCGAGGACGGCAAGGCGATCAAAGAGGGCGAGATCGTGGTCGAGTTCGACGCCTCGCAGATGGAGCGCACGCTCGCCGACAGCCAAGACGATGTCACCTCTTCGAAGAAGCAGCTGCTCAAGGAGCGGGTGTCCGCCCGGGCCAACGCCGCCAAGCGAGACGTGACCGCCGCGCTCTCCGATGACGAAGCCAAGGTCGCCCGGGAGTTCGAGAGCGATGACGTCGACATCCTCTCGCGCAACGAGATCGTGGAGTCGGCGATCGACGTCGACCTCGCCGAGGCCAAGGCGCGGCATGCCCGGCGGGTCAAGGAGATCGAGCGCGCGGTCTCGTCCAAGCAGGAGGACCTCATCTCCATCTCGATGACACAGTCCAACCGGGAGGTGGAGCGAGCCGAAGAAGGGTTGGCGGAGCTGCAGGTCAAGGCGCCGCACGACGGCATCTTGGTGCTTCAGCGCAACTGGCGGGGCGACCCCATTCGGGTCGGCGACACGGTGTGGCGGGGCCAGAAGCTCGCCGAGCTCCCCCACGTCGCCGCCATGGAGGCGCGCGTGCACGTCCTGGAGGCCGACGCGGGAAACCTTGCGCCGGGTCTTCGGGCGCAGGTCGTCGTCGACGCCCATCCGGGGCAGGTCTACGAGGCGACGCTGGAGAAGATGGACACGCTGGCCCAACCCAAGGACCAAGAGGTTCCGGTCCACTACTTTGGCGTCACCTTGAAGCTGGCGCAGACCGACCCGGACACCATGCGCATCGGGCAGCGGGTGCGAACCTCGATTCGGATCGAGCAGCCTGACGCGCTCGTCGTGCCGCGTCAGGCGGTGTTCGACGAGGAGGGGAAGACCGTCGTCTACAAGAAGGACGGAGGCGACTTCGTGCCGGTCGAGGTCGAACTCGGGCCGGCGAGCGCGGGCAGGGTCGTCATCCTCGCGGGACTCGAGCCCGGCGATCGCGTCGCCCTGCGCGACCCCACCGAAGACGCCCAGTCCCTGCTTCCCGGCGGCGACGACGAGGACGCAAGAGCGTCCGGTCGGTCCAAGGCAGGAGGGCCCCCGTGATGCGTCCCTCCGACGCCTTCTTCGCGGCGCTCGAGAACCTCGCGTCTCACAAGCTTCGCTCGGGGCTGACCATGCTGGGCATGATGTTCGGCGTCGGCGCGGTCATCTCGATGTTGTCGATCGGCGCGGGCGCCGAGCAGCAGGCGATGGACCTCATCGACCGCATGGGCGTCCGCAACGTCCTGGTTCGCGCCAAGGACTTCGAGAAGGAGGACTTGCTCGAGATCCGGGAGAAATCGATCGGTGTCTCGCCTCGAGATGTGCACGCGATCGAAGAAGCGGTGCCGGATCTCGAGTACGTGGTGCCGCGTCTGCGCGTCGACACCTACGCGATCCATGCCGCCGGTGGCAAGACCGAGTCTGCCGTGTTCGGAGTGTCACCGCTGCACGCCGAGCTCACCCGGCTCGAGCTGGGTGAGGGGCGGTTCATCGACACCGCCGACGAGGGCGCGCACGCTCAGGTCGCGGTGCTCGGCTCGGCGGCCCGGCGGGACTTGTTCGGGCCGGGGCCGGCCCTAGGAGAACACGTCAAGGTCAACGACGTCTGGCTCGAGGTGATCGGCGTGCTCGCGTCCGAGAGCACCGAGGACGCCACGATCGAGGGCGTCGCGGTGGCCTCCACCGCTCGCGAGATCTACGTGCCGCTGACGACGGGCATGCGCAAGTTCGATCGCGACCCCCTCGAAGCCCCGCTGGAGGAGATCGTCATTCGCACCCAGGAGGGGACGTCGCCCACCGAGGTCGCGGCCGTCGTAGGGGGCTTGCTGCACCGGCTGCACGGTGGCGAGCTGGACTATGAGATCGTCGTGCCGGCGGCCCTGCTCGAGCAGAGCCAGCAGACACAGCGCCTGTTCGACATCGTGATGGGCTGTATCGCCGGGATCTCGCTGCTGGTCGGCGGCATCGGCATCATGAACATCATGCTGGCCTCGGTTCTCGAGCAGACCCGCGCCATCGGCATTCGGCGGGCGGTCGGGGCGCGTCGGCGGGACATCCGGTTCCAGTTCTTGCTCACCTCGTTCGCGCTGTCGCTGCTCGGAGGAGTGGCCGGCATCACGCTCGGCGTCGGCATCGCGTATGCCGTCGCGGCCTACGCGGACTGGCCCACGGTCGTCACCGCCAGCTCCATCCTGCTTTCGACGGGCGTGTCGGTGTCGGTGGGCCTGGTGTCGGGGCTGTATCCGGCGATCCGCGCCTCACGGCTCGATCCGATCGAGGCGCTGCGTCATGAGTAGGGTGCTGCTGTCCGCGAAAGCCTCTTGGGAGCCGTGGGTCTGCGCGACCACCGGTGCGGAGGCCGTCGTGCACCGGGAGCCGGTGCAGACGCTGTGGAGCGGCTACGGCCAGATCGTGCGCTGTCGCCTCCGGGGCGGCAGCGCGCGGACGGTGATCGTCAAGCATGTCCAGTGGCCGACCGACCAGCGGCATCCACGAGGGTGGGCGACCGATCACGGTCACGCGCGCAAGGTGAGATCGTACGCGGTGGAGACGGCCTTCTACCAGCGGTATGCGCCGCGTTGTGACGCGCGGTGCCGCGTGCCGGCGTGCTTGGGCGCCCGCGGTGCTGATGACGGCGTGGTGCTGGTGCTCGAAGACCTCGACGCGGCGGGCTTCGATCGCCGCAACGAGAGCCGGCCCGAGGCGCACCGGGCCTGCTTGTCGTGGCTCGCCCACTTTCACGCCAGGTTCATGGACGCTCCGCGCGACGGGCTGTGGGACGAGGGCACCTACTGGCACCTCGACACGCGGCCCGACGAGCTGGCCGCGATGCCGCCGGGGCCTCTGAAGGACGCGGCCCATGAACTCGCGCGGCGGCTCCGTGAGGCGCCCTTTCCCACGCTCGTCCACGGAGACGCCAAACTCGCGAACTTCTGCTTCGCGCCAGCGGGGGTGGCCGCGGTCGACTTCCAATACGTCGGTGGCGGGTGCGGCATGAAGGACGTCGCCTACTTCATCAGCAGCGTCTGTTCCGAGCGAGAAGCGTCCGCGGTGGTCCCCGGCCTGCTCGACCACTACTTCACCCAGCTGCGTGCGGCGGTGGGACCCGAGGTCGATGTGGACGCGCTGGAGCGCAGCTGGCGGTCGCTGTACCCCGTCGCATGGACGGACTTCTACCGGTTCTTGCAGGGCTGGAGCCCTGGTCATCCCAAGATCGCATCGCTACAGCGAGGGCCTCGCGCGCGAGGTCTTGGAGGCGCTGTGACCCCGACGCCCGAGCAGCTGTGGCGGTGGGCCGATCTGGCCGCAGAGGCCGCCTGCGCGGCGGGGGCGTTCATCGCGAGCCATAGGCCGCAGGCGGTCGAGCGCAAGGACGGCGGAGACAGCCCGGCATCCCAGGTGGTCACCGAGATCGATCGACGAAGCGAGGCCTTGGTGCTCGAGGGCCTCGCGGAGGGTCCGACGAACTTCGGCATGCTCACCGAGGAGCGCGAGGACGACGGCTCGCGACTGCGCGCGCCCGCGTTCTGGTGCGTGGACCCCCTGGACGGGACCCTGGCCTACGTGCGCGGGGAGGTCGGCCCCGCGGTTTCGATCGCGCTGGTGCGTCGCGATGGTGCGCCGCTGCTCGGGGTGGTCTTCGACGTGTCGGCGCAGCGACTCACCGCCGCGGTCCGGGGCGGCGGGGTCCGGCGTGGGGACGCTGCATGGCTGCCGCCGGCAAGCGGCGGGGGAGGTGTGCATGTCTTCGGCGACCGCAGCTTCGATGCCGTGCCCGGATATCGGGCGATCTCCGACGCGCTCGATCCGGTCGCGGTGCAGGTGGGGCGGGCGGCGGTGACCAACGCTCTGGCCGCGCTGGAGCATGCGCCGGGGGTTTACTTCAAGCTGCCGCGGCCCGGTCGAGGAGGCGGGAGCCTCTGGGACTTCGCGGCCACCGCGTGCATCGTCGCCGAGAGCGGCGGGGTCGCGACGACCTTCGCGGGTGCTCCGCTGCCGCTCAACCGGCCCGACACCACCTTCCTCGGGGACTGCGGCGTCCTCGTCGCGAGCGACCCGGCCCTGGCGGACAGGGTGCGCGCGGCGGAGCGAAAAATCGTGCAATGAACCTGCGCCGCGGTCGACCTCGCAGGCGATGCTCTCCTCGCTGCGCGACCAGCTGTCCCTGTTCGGCGGATCCGAGCCGCAACCTCGGCAGCCGTGCGACGTGCGGCTGTGGCTGCGCTGCCGGGCCTGCGGCCAGACCCGGATGCGGGAGCTGAGCTGCGCCCGGCCGTGTTCGCGCTGCCCGTGGGGCCCCATGCGCGTCAGCGCGGCGCTGGCCCGGCTCCCGCGGGTGCCCTTGGCGCACTGGGTCCTCGCTCCACCCCTCCGGTGGGCGCGGGTGCTGCCGGCCGATGCCGCCGCGGCGCAGCGGTTCCGGCGCTCGGTGGTGCAGCGGGTGGTCACCACCATCGAAGCTCGGGCACGCGACGAACTCGGGCACGGTCGGGGTCGCGCGGGGGCGTTGGCCGTCCTGCACACCGTAGGCTCCGACCTGCGTCCACGGGCCCACGTCCACGTGATCGCCACCGACGGGGTCTTCGTTCCGGCGGCGTCCGGTGTCGCCTCCTTCGTGCCGCTGACGCATCGATTCGACGCGCGCACCATTCGCGAGGTCGCGCGCGCCGTCGCGGCGGCCGCACGCGAGGTGCTGCCCGATCCCGGCGAGGGCGAAGCCCGGGCGCCAGACCACCGGATCCGTCCGGCTGGAGCGTCGCCGTCCCCGAGTCGGCAGGGCCAGGTCGCCCACCGGGGCGGTGCCGACGTGTTCGTCGGGGAACGGGTCGAGGCGCACGACCGGCGCGCGGTGGCGGGGCTGGCCGCCTACGTGACGCGTCCGCCGATCCACCCGGGCGCCGTCGAACCCCAAGGCGATGACTCGGTCCTGCTGCGTCTGCGCGAGACCGCGCGTGACGGCGCCACGGCGGTGCGGGTCTCGACGACCGAGCTCGACGCCCGCGTCCGCGCCGTCGCCCTCCACCATCCGTCTCGTCCGCTGAGCCTGCACGGCGCGCTGGCGCCCCGGTCCTCGGTCCGATGGCGTGGCGATGGGCAGCAGCTCACGCTGGTCGAGGGCGTCGAGCCGCGAGCCCAGCCGGAGCGAACGGAGCGAACGGAGCGGCCGGAGCGGTGCGCGTGCGGAGGTCGGCTCGACGTCGTACTCGCCGAGCCGAGGCGCTGAGGAGCCCGGCCCCTACGCGGCCGGGATCGTCTGGCAGCCGAACTTGATTGCGACCTTGCCGGCCTCGAAGCTGCGGATCGTCTCGCAGGTCTGGGGACAGACGATGATGCGCGAGGGGTCGAGCGGATCGTCGTAGTACCAGCCCTGGCTGACGCTGCCGCAGTCGGCCTGGGCATCGACCCGCCCCACGGAGAACGGGATGCCGTCGCTGTCCTCGAACTCGACGTTCACTTCGTCGCGGTCGAAGGTTTCGCCCGCGGGAGGCTCGGGGATCTGATAGCTGCACGCGAGCGAAGCCCCACCGATGACCTGCTGCGCGACCGCGCCGAAGACCGGCTGGAACTCCTGGTCGCACAGGTTGCCCTCGACGCCGCCCGTGGACGCGATGAGCTCCTGATACACGGTGCCTTGGCTGGCCCCGAGCGCGCAGCACGAGCCGCACGCGGCCCCGTCGGGGTCGAGCGAGCTGACGATGCCGTGAAAGACGAAGTTGCCCAGGTTGTCGGACAGGGCGGAGAACTGGCTCGTGAAGTCGGCCGCGCTCATCGCCGAGTTGTCGTCGCTCACGACGACGACGTGGGTCAAGGCGTTGGGGCGCAGGAGCGGACCGTACCCGGGGTAGAGCTCGATGATGCGCTGCAGCGCGTCCGTGCTCGCGATGTCGCTGTCGGGGACGTGCAGGAACTTGGGCGGGTTGGAGTCCGCGTCGGGGCACCCGCCAGAGCCCAGGGGCGGGTCGATGCAGATGCCGGGGCTGATCAGGAAGGGGTACTCGGCCAACAGGATGATGTGCGCGTCGACCTGACCTGCATCGATCTGGATCGAGAACGAGTTCATCTGCTGCTGCACGAACCCCGCCTCTTGGATCATCGAGCCGGACGTGTCGACGGCGAAGATGATGTCTTGCGGACGGGGGCCGAGGTCGGCCTCGTCGATCAGCTCTTCGCAGCCCCCCGGGCCGCCCCCCTCGTCTCCGGCGGAGACTCCGGTGGGATTGGCTCCGCTCTCGTCGCCGCTGTCCGCGTCACCGTTTTCGTCGCCGCTGCCACCGGCCGACATGGACGCGGTGAACGACCCGGGCCCGAGCGTCGAGGCCTGCTCGTCTCGACCGTCGTCGCCCCCGCAGCCCATCGCCACCAGGATCATGCTCAGGACACCCAACCGCACGTTCACCATCCGAACACACATCCTACCACCTCGTGGGGACGCGGTCCGGTGGCGTCGTCGACGGCGCGCGCGGGTGCGGATTCGCGCTAGCTCGACTTGGGGACCGAGAGGGACCCCGAAGCGGACTGGTTGCTGCGAGCGCTCGACTCGCCCGGCGCGGAGAGGGTGCCCGACTGGGTGGAGACGCTGCCCGGCCCCGGAATCGACGCTGCGGGCACCGGTCGCGCTGCGCTCCCGCTGGTCCCTTGCTGGGCGAGCTCGAGCCGCTCCTTGACCGTCTTGGTCTCATCGCGATCGGCGGTCAGCGCTTCGATCTCGTCCTTGCGCGCGGCGATCTCCTCTTCGAAGTCGCGAATCTCGGCCTGAAGGTTCGAGACGCGGTCATCGATCCGCGCGTGCTTGCGCTCGGCGTCGGCGATGATGCTGCCGATGTCGACATCGAGCGACTCGAGCGTCTTCTTCACGACCTCGACGACCAGAGACACGTTGTCGTCGGGGAGCTGACGCATCAGCTCGATCGCGTTTTGGATGCCGTAGGTCGGCTTGGAGGTATCGGCTGCCTGCTCGGGCGCGACCTTGACCGTCTCGGCAACTTTCTTCGGCGCCGGTTGCTTGACCGGTTCGGCTTGCGCGACCGGAGCCGGCTGCGGTGCGGGGACCGCGGTTTCTTCCTCAGGACGCTTTCGATCGAACAACCCCATCTGACTTCGTTCCTCTGGCCCACACTATAGGTGCGTCGGCGCGCAGACGAGCACAGATCGTAGATCGGCGGTGCGGGCGGGTCTGGCGGTCGCCACGGGCCCTCTCGAGCACGGACGAGCCCCCCGCCCGGGGCAGGCCGGCGTTGTGAGCTGCAACGCCGCGGAGTCTTGCAACGAAACGCTGCGCGCCCAACCGGTTGATCGGGCGTGTGGGCTCATGTGGCATACGGCTTGCTTCGGGGTTGCTCGCATGGGGGAACGCATCCAACGATCATGGCGCTCGGTCGCCGCAGCGAGTCTTCTCGTCGCGCTGACCGGATGCGGGGGCGACGACGCGCCCGCGTCCGGGGCAGACGAGACCGGCGCCGAGACCGAGCCCGGCACCTCGAGCACCCCGACCGAACCGGGGACCTCGACGGGTCTGGGCGAGACCGGTTCGCAGTCCGAGAGCGGAGCGGACGGCTCGAGCTCCGGCACGACGGGCACCGACGACGCGTGCGCCACCGACGTGACCCCCGGCGAAACCGTCGTGCTCACCGACCGCGGCCCCGTGGAGGGGGCCGTCACCCGGGCCGGTCCGGTCGCGTTCTTGGGCATTCCCTACGCAGCGCCCCCGACCGGCGCGCTTCGTTGGGCCGCGCCGGAGCCGGCTGCGTGCTGGACCGAGTCGCGCGATGCCACCGCCCTCGGTCCGATGTGCCCGCAGCTCGCCGGCGAAGACGGCCCGGTGGTGGGGGATGAGGACTGCTTGCAGCTCAACGTCTGGACCCCGGCGGCGGACGACGAGGCCCGCCCGGTGCTCGTGTTCATTCACGGGGGCGGCAACGCGCTGGGCACCGCGACCGACCCGCTGTACGACGGGTCGTCGCTCTCCGACGCCGGCGACCAGGTGGTCGTGACGATCAACTACCGGATCGGCGCGCTTGGGTGGCTCACGCATCCCGAGCTTCCCGACGCCAACCTCGGGCTCCGCGATCAAGTCGCTGCGCTGCAGTGGGTTGCGGCCAACGCTGCGGCGTTCGGTGGCGACCCCGATCGCGTGACGGTGTTCGGCGAGTCGGGGGGCGCGGTCAACACCTGCACCCTGCTGGGCTCGCCGCTGGCCGCGGGGCTGTTCCGAGCGGCGATCGTTCAAAGCGGTGCGTGCAACCACCGTCCGCAGGACCAGTACGCCGAGCAGATGTCCACGCCGTGGCTGGCGAACACCGGCTGCGCCGACGAGGCGGATCCGATCGCGTGCCTACGTGCGCTGCCACCGGAAACCCTGGTCGCGGCGGAGCCGACCGGCTACCCCGACGTTGCCGGGGTCGGTGGCCAGGGGTGGGGTCCGACCATCGATCCCCAGACGCTCCCCGTGCAGACCCTCGACGCGATGCGCGACGGGACGCACAACGACGTCCCGGTGATCATCGGCGCCAACGCGGACGAGACGTTTCGCTTCGTCCCCGGCGACCTGAGCGAGGCCGCCTACGAGGCGCTGGTCCTCGGGAGCTTCGGCCCGCTGTCGACGTCGGTGCTCGAGCAGTATCCGCTGGAGGACTACGCCAGCCCACGTGATGCCTACGTCGCGGTCACCTCGGACCTCAAGTTCGTCTGCACGGCGCGTCGATCACTGCGCGCAGCCGCGACGGGTCGCAGCCCCGTCTATCGCTACCACTTCACGCACGAGGACTACTGGGTGCCCGGAGGCGGCGAGACCGGGGCGTTCCACGGTTTGGAGCTCATCTACGTGTTCGGAAACTTCGACGCGATCTTGGGCGGTGGACGGACCTATCCGACCACGGCGGCCGATGAGGAGGTACGCACGCGGATGCAGGCCCTGTGGTCGAGCTTCGCCGCCGACGCCGAGCCCTCCAGCGACCCGAGCTGGCCGGTGTACGACGCGGACACCGATCCGTACCTGCAGATCGAGTCGACGCTGAGCACGGGGCAGGGCCTGCGCACCGAGCAGTGCGATTTTTGGGACGCGCTCAGTCCGAACTGATCGAGACGGCCTGCATCGCCTCGCGCTCCCGGCTCAGCCACTGGGCGTCGTCGCAGCCTGTGCGGACATCGTCGAGGAAGGTCTCCAGAGGCTGGATCGAGCCGGGCAGCTTTCGCCGGACGACCTCTCGCGCGACGTCGACGATCGTGAGTCCGAGCCTCAGCATCACGGCGGGGTCACTGCGCCCGTAGTGTCGGATCGGATCGAAGGCGGTTCGCAGATGGGCGCCGTGACCGGCCGCCCGATGGTGAATGGTGCGGCCGTCCTCCGACGTCCTGGAGGGCGCTTCGTCATGCGACCACAGGGCCAGCATCACCTCGCCCAGGTGGCGAATGACGTCCTGGGCGGTCTGAGGGTCGTTGATCCCTGGCGAGAGGGCCCGCACGGCGATGTCGGCGAGCTGAGAGAGCCCGAACCCGATGTCGCGCTGCATCGTGCGCGAGTCTCCAATCGCAAAGGCGGACCGCACCCGGGAGCCCAGGGACTCGTCCTCGTCGGGCTCGTCCTCGGGGTCCTCGTGCCCCTCGGGGGTCGCGTCCGCCAGGGTCGGCTCGGGGATCTCGATCCACGCCAGCGGGCTGCCGATGGGCACGAAGTCGCTGTACACGACGGGCACCCAGGCGGTGGACCCCCGGGGCAAGGCACCGGTGAGCGCGGCGGTGTCGATCTGCTGCACCCACCCGCCGCGGTCGGACTCCACGACGACGGCCGACGTGGGGATCGGCGGGAACGGTTGCTCCCCCCTGGCCTCGGCCACGATGTCCGGGTTCTCGTGGGTCTCGCTGGCCGTCGCGATGACGGTGAGCGTCTCGTTGCAGATGCGCCGGACGACAGTGCCGATCTGTAGGTTGCTGGTCACGTGGTCCACGGCGCGGACGACCATGACCAGCGAGACGATGCCCGCGAGCACCGCGACGATGACCGTGATGTTGGGAATGATGGCCTCATCCCCGAAGTCGCGGGCCGATCGGAGTCCGAGCAGGCAAAACACCGTGGTCGCCATCACCACGCCGACCGTGCGCTGCAGGGTCGTATCGCTCAGCCAGTTGCGCATCGAACGGGGCGAGAACTGCCCGCTGGCCAGCTGCACCGCGACCAGCATCATCGAGATCAACAGGGTGAAGGCCGTGATCAGGCCGCCGGCGATCGTCCCGAGGATGGCCCGTGCGCTCTCGACCGTGGTCGAGAACAGCCCGGGGAGCACCTTGTCGCCGATGCTGCGGTCGAGCAGCAAGAACAGCTGCGCGGCCACGACCGAGACCGCGGTCATCACCAGCGGTACGAAGGCCAGCCGATGGCGCACGCGTTCCAGCAGCTGCCGCAGGCGCACGATGCCGATCCGGTCGGCCAGCCATTCCCACATGCTGACCTTCTAGTCGATCTTGGGCGCCGTGCACATCAAGACGAAGAGCAGGGGCAGACCGACCCACTTCCGGGCGCTGCGCGAGCGGGTGGCGAGGTCCTCGGTCATCACGTGTTCGGAGGCGTGAGTGATCGACAGGCCCGCGTTCGTCGCCGCCATCACGTAGTCGGAGACCGTATGCGCCGCGCCCTTCATCTGGAACTTGGGCCCGCCGGGATCCTCGCGGAAGCGGGCGTGGTAGCCCCGGCGAAGCATCTCGGGGTGAAAGTCGCTGAGCAACACCCGCCCGCCGGGTCGCGCGACTCTTGCCATCTCCGCGAACATCTCACCGAGGCTCTGCAGGTGCTCGAGCACCAGGCAACAGGTGACCAGGTCCGCGCTGGCATTGGGGCGGGGCAGGCCCGTGCGCAGGTCGTGCTCCACCAACTCGAGTCCCGGCGGCGTGCCCTTGTCGCGTAGGACCGCCAGCATGCCGCCGGAGAAGTCCACGCCGGTGACCTGGGCGCCGCGCTCGGCCATCCACAGCGCGTGCCGGCCCGTGCCGCATCCCACGTCCAGCACGTCGAGCCCCGCGGGGTCGCCGATGTGCGCGCGCACGATGGGCTGCTCGAGCGCGATGAGCGGGTTGTCGTACGCGTCGTAGCCCGGCGCCCAGCGGTCGTAGCCTTCGCGGGTCGAGACCTCGGTCACGTCGTCCATCGCGGGGATGATGCCTGCTGTACGCAGGTTTCGTATCGCGCAACAGCGTGTTTCCCACCCGAGGGTATCGGTCTGCGCCCGGACGTGTCACATAGCCGCATGCAACGAATTGCGCCGTCCCTTGGCTTGATGCTGCTGCTCGCCGCCTGCAAGAGCTCGTCCCCGGCGGCCTCCTCTGCGACCCCTCCCGACGCACAGACGCACGGCGACCCGACGGCCTCCGAGGACGCACCGGAGGTGTCCGTCCCCGCGACGTGGGAGGAGGCCGAAGCGGCGGATCTGGACGCCCAGATCGCGTACATGAAGACCAAGGTCGTCCCGGCCATGAAGCCCAAGTTCAAGGAGGCGGACCCCGACGAGTTCGCCGGCTTCAGCTGCGCGACCTGTCACGGCCCCGACAAGAAGGACCCGCAAGAGTTCTTGCCGCACCTGACCATGGCCGACGGACAGATCGCCGAGTTCGCGACCATGCCGGACGTCTCCAAGTACATGGCCGAGTCGATCGTCCCCGCCATGGCCGAAGCCATGGGCGAGGCTCCCTTCGACCCCGCGACCGGTCAAGGCTTCGGCTGCGCGGGGTGTCACACGATCGACCCGGAGTGACGCGGGACGGGGGTCTGGCTCGACACCGCCGATGGCGGGTTGACGGCTCTGCGGCGCGACCGGGTGCTGGGCCGGCGCTGAGCCTGTCCCTGCGCGCAACCGTGGCTTGCTCCGGCGCGATCGATGCCGGACCATGCTCGTGGGTGCTGTCCGATCCGAAGAAGCTTCGAACGCCCGATGGATTCGGGTTTCTCGTCAGCTGGCGCGATCGGTGGCGAAATCTGGACGAGGCCAAGGCGCGGGCGCTGACGGAGCGGTTGCTGGACGAACCGGGCAACCTCGAAGCGCTCCGTGAGGCCCTCGGGCGGCCTGACGCGGACCGAGAGGACATCGGGCAGTGGGTGGCGGGCGCGCTGGAGGCAGGATCGATCGTCGGGCTGAGAACGGAGCGCAAGCCCATGACGCTCGACGCACCGACCCAGACGGACCTTCGCGACTTGGTGGGTCCGAGTGCCGACGACCAGGTGATTCGGCCGCAGGTCACGACGTGGCTGGAGCTTCGGGTGGTGGACGAACTCGGGGAGCCGATCCCGGGGGTTCCGGTTCGGATCCGTGCGGGGGAGGAGACCGTCGTCGACACCGATGCCGACGGCGTCGCGCGGCTCGAAGATGCCACGACCAGCTTTGGCACCGCTCGGATCGGCAGCGCGAGCGCGCTCCACGAGGTGCTGCGCGAGCGGTGGACCCAGGATCGCGACGCGCCGTGGCTCGAGGTCGAGGGCGCGCCCCACGTGACGATCAGCGGCCCCGCCGAGCCTCTGCCCGAGGTGGGGCTGCAGGGCAAGACGCCGCACACGCTGGTGCTCCAGCCGCGGGTGGGCCGGGTGCGGATCGTCGGCACGGTGTTCGACACCAACAAGGCGTTCGTGCTGCCCGACGCGCTGGTCCTCCTGCGCGACGTGGCGACGCTCTACGAGCAGCACCGGGGCGCCACGATGCTGGTCGTGGGGCACACCGACACCAGCGGCGAGCCCGAGCTCAACCTCGCGCTGTCGCTCGACCGCGCGCGGGCGGTGTCGGCCTATCTCACCGACGACGTCGACGTGTGGCTGGCCTTCTATGACGATGGGGTGCCGGCGTCGCAGCGATGGGGCCCGGGCGAGGATGCGCTGCTGCTCGAGCGGGCGCTGTGGGCTCAGGGGCAGATCCCCACGGGCGACCCCGTGGCCGCGTACCAGGAGGCGCGCGGCCTTGCCGTCGACGGCGATGTCGGACCCGACACGCGTCGGGCGCTGGTCGAGGACTACATGTCCCAGGATGGCAGTACGCTACCGGCCTCGATCACGCCGGTGATCCACGGCTGCGGGGAGAGCTTTCCGCTGGCCGACGATGGCGAGGCGCTCGACGTCGATCCCCCCGACGGCGTGGATGACCCGACGGACCGCCGGGTCGAGGTGCTGTTCTTCGATCCGCCGCTGGGGGTCCTGCCCGAGCCCTCGGGGGAGACCTCGGGGCCCGAGGATGCAGCGTACGGGGTGTGGTCCCGCCGGGCTCTGTACACGCGGGATATGCTGGTGGTCCGGCCGCTGATGCTGGCGGTGCGGGTGACCGATGAGGAGACCGGCGCGCCGGTGGTCGGGGCATCGGTGGCATTGCAAGGGGTCGACCGCCTGGGCGCGGGGGACGGGGGCAAGACCGATGGGTTCGGCGTGCGCATCTTCGTGAACGTGACGGCGGGCGCCCATCAGATTCGCGCGCTCAAACCCGGGTACACCACGGGAGAGGTGGAGCACGTGATGCTGACGACGGTGGCGGCCACGGTCGTGCCGGTGGTGTTGGCCCCTGAGCGCATGGTTCGACTGGTGCTGGGCGTTCGCGATCCCAGCGGCGCAGTGATCCCGCTGCCCGAAGGCGTCGCGGTTTCACTCGTACAAGAGGGGGAGGCGGCGGTGGAGGGCTCGACCGATGCCTCCGGCGGCGTTCAGCTCGAGGCGGCGCGGCGAACCGGCACCGCGACGATGTCGATCGCGCTTGGCTCCCGACCCTGTCTGTGTCGGGCGCTGGATGGCGGCGTGAGCCTCACTTCACTCGAAGACGCACTCGCTGCCGCTGCCACGGGGACGCGCTTCGTGCAGCTGCCGGGCAGGCTCGACATCCCCGATCCGAGAGTGGTGGTCGACGCACGAGCCCCCGCCGACACCGGCGAGTTCGACGCGGCCACGTTGGTGGCCGCGTCTCGCGACCAGCCGCTGTCGGTCGAGATCGCGCCCACCTGGGAGCACGTGGCGTTCACGTTCTTCGATCGACACCACGGTCGGGCACGCACCGTGCCCGGCCCGACGCGCGAGGGTGAACCGGCGCTCGTCATGACCGGGCACGTGGGTGGGGCGGACGACGCAGTGTTTCACAGCGCGTGGCCGGTTCGCCTCGATGGCCGCACCATCCATGCGCTCGGGTGGCTTCTGGAGCAGGGCGGCGTGCCCACGACCAACGACCTGATTCGGATGCAGTGCCCCGAGCGTACGTTCGTCGTCTCCAGCCGTGACGACGTCGACGCGGTCACCTTGCGCACATTCCCGACCGCCGATCCGCTCGTGGATGCGCCCAACCTCGACCGCCTGCTGTACTACGACGTCCCCGCCCGGTGGCACTGCGACCGCTACTTCGCCCGTCGGGCAACCGACGAGCCCGGGTCCCAGCAGCCGTACCCAGCCGTCGCCCGCCAGACCGAAGCGCCCAGCCCTATTGTCGTCTCGCTCGACGACATCGTCATGATGCGGAGTGACGGTGCCGGCGGGCGCGTGCCGGTACCCATCGACACCGAGTTCACCATCCTCGACAACAAGCTTCAGGTCTTCAGACCCAAAGACACCGACCCGGAGGGCTACGGCGAGCCATACTTCACCCACAGGAAGTTGCTGAAACCGGCACCGGCGCAGGGCAGCGTTCCACCGTGGCTCGTGCTCGACGCGGCAAACTTCACCCGGGCGATCGTCTACCGCCAGATCTACGACGTCTTCGATGCTCGGACTACGGTGGAGGAAGGGGAGGGCGCGGAGGTGCCGGTGGGAGCCCGGGTTGCGTACGCGCCGTTCGCTGGCGATGAGCGGGAGGACATCGATCCTGTCAAAGAGCATGTCTCGGCGTTCTGCTACATCGAAGGTCGGTATCACATCCCGGTTCCGGGCAAGAACGCCGAACAGTCGGCGAAAGATCAGGAGGGCCTTGGGATGGCTGCCCTTTTCCGGTCGACGGGCTCAGGTCCAGAGAAAGAGCACGCCGCCATGCTCCACGTGCTCGTTATCTCGTTCGACTTCGCGCCTTCCGCCAAACCGCCGACGGGCGCCACGAAAGCGTCAGAGGTGCCGGAGGCGCGCAGGCGCAGACTCGTGGCGCAGGCGCTGAACGCTGCAGGACGTCGATGGTCCGGGCGTCGCATTCGCAAGCCGCAATCAGAGGTGATTCATCCGACCACGGGGAAGCTCGCGCCCGCGCCGGGCTTCCCGAAACCGAGTGTGCCGCTGTTCCGGGTGCCGGCGCTGAAGTGCAGCTACACGGCGCTCTTCGTGCCTCACGACTCCGTGCTTCCGGCAGAGGCTGCATCAGCGATCGTTCATCTGTGGGCGAATGTGCATCGAAGCTCGATGAGTAGAAGTGGACCCTCGGATTGGGATATCGTCGATGCACTCCGTGCGGACAAAGCTGGGAGCACGGTGGCCCATGAACTTGGTCACGCGCTGGGGCTCCCCGACGAGTACATCGAGACCGAAAGCCTTGGATCTTTGTTCCAGCCGGGGTTCGCCGGCCGCGGGCGGGCTCCGGGCATCCCGTACAGATTTGATGTCGATCCCAGTCTACCGGATGGCAAGCCCGGTCCCGGCAGCAATACGGTGGATTCATCCGCCATCATGGTGCAGAATGTGGCGCCTCGACCGAGGCACTACGCTTCACTCATGCGGAGGCTCTCGAGCCGAGCGGGGATCGCTACGCAGGGCGCTGTCTGGGAGCTCGGAGAGCGTAGCTTCATGCCGCTAAGTTCGTCGGACTCGGCTCCGGGCTCGGTGCCCGACCTCATCGCCGAAGCGTCGACTTCCGCGAAGAAGCTCCCGGTCGATGCGTTCTTGTACGGTTCGGGCCGAGGCTCATTCGCGGACTTTCGTTTTCGCCGCGAAGGGTCGTCTCTGAACGGCGTCCTGGTGCTTCGGGCTCGTATTGCGGTGGTGTTCCCGAAATCGAGCACCTTCGCCGAGCAGAAGGACTTCTTCGAGGCGCTCTCTGAGGTGCTCGCAGCCGCCGCGAAGCGAGTGAACTGCTTCGCTACTTTGAATACATCCAGCGGAACGCAGCGTGTAGCCGCGATTCTTTCGTTCGGATTGCTATCTTGCACACTTCCTTCTGCCGGGGACGATGAAGTGGCTCGGGAAGAAGTCAATAGATACCTGGGTCGCATGAGACCGTCGCCATTCGGTCCCTTTGAGATTCCGCCAATTCTGCGAGGGGCTGAGGTCGAGGCCGAGAGGCAAAGAATTCGAGCTCAAATCGAATCGAACCTTGCCAGTCTTCGCCGCCTGAGGGAAAGGAATGCGGTTCTTCGCGAACAACCTCCAACTGAGATGAGGGATTTGGAGATTGGGTTGAACGAGAACCTCATCGCGACGGGGGAGCGTAAGAACGAGGAACTGGATGCGGACCTGGCCGGCCTCTCAGCACCGGAGGACGGTGGTACCTTCTTAGCCCAGAAGGCATATGACGACTTCGTGGCGAGCTTCGCGCGAGGCTTTCCGCCGCACATCTGGCTGGTCGTGGGCACGGCTCACCTGCCCGCCATGGCCGCGACCCCGCAAATGGCCGTCGTGCGAACTGAGGCGAAACTGACGCGGACCGAACAGCGACGTTCGCTGAAGAAGGCAATCTTGGGAACCATGGGGCTCACGCATTCCTTCTCACGACCCACGCTCGATGAACTTCAAGCCTTCCTCACCGGCATTCTCTCGGCGGACGCCGTCGCTGTCGATGAGGTGTCGATGAGGTCAGGACTCGAGACGAGTGATAGCTAAAACGAAACTCAGTCGGCGGCGATTCTCGAGCATGGCGGGAGCGGGTTTCCTCGGCGCGTCGACCCACGCCTGCGCTCGACGGTCGTCGAAGCTGGAGCAGGTTGGATGGAATGAGAGCCGGTCACCGTATAGGGAGAATCGAGGAGCATGGCTCTTCACGACCTATCACGCAGACACCGAATGGCTCTTGGACCGTGTTGCTGCGCGAGCACCTCGATGGTTCTACCAACGAGCGCCAAGCATCGGGCAGCGGGCGAAGGAACGCGGAACGCTGCTTCAGGGGACCAGGACATCCTCGGTCCAACCCGTTCGCGATGGCGTTGTGCTCGTCAAGGCAGACGGGGCGGTCTTTCTCGGCGATTTGGGGCTCTCCAACGTCTCCAGGCTTGCCGGAGGCGTCGCGTTGGTTGGTACGTCGTCGAGCAGCGAGACTGTGGTCGCGGTCGATCTCCGACAGTCCGCGTCGGCGTTTCGGCTCACGAACGCATCGAAGGCGACCACGTTCACCGACGAGAGAACGTCCGTATTTCACGCATCTGAAGCGCACGTCTTCGCTGGGTTCGCCCTCCTGGGTCGGTCGGCGGACTGGCAGGCCCCATATGACGGCCGGCCTTCCACGATGGTCAGCTTGTTTCAGCTGCGCGGCGCGGTCGAGGAAAAACGAGGACGGCCGATGCCGCTTCGCGCCCGGCATCTGTGTAGGCTGTTCTCGGGCTTCGGAGGTGAGGGGGTGCGCCTCCGTCCCCACCGAACGGGTGTGGTCGTTGCGCGGACCTCGAATCTGTACTGGTTCGACTGGAGGTTTCAGAAGAAGCGGGTTTGGTTGGATGAGGGGAGGGCTTCGCTCGGGAACTTGCCTCCGGTTTCGGTCGCGCACGACGAGGTGTCGGGGACACATGTGCTGTTCGGAGAAGGCGACAGCGCTCGACTCGTGTCCTTCGGACGCTCGCCAGATCCGCGCATCATCGACGTTCCCCTCGAGGAATACTTGCCGACCGATCTGGAGTGGACGTCGGTGGGTCCTCCTTGGAACGCGAGCAGCTCTCCGTATGCGCACCAACCCTGGGCGCCGCTTCCGGGCCCCGATGGCCGGGTGGCTCTGGCGCCGCCGGGGCAGATCATCTGCTTCGACGCCGAGGGGAAGATCGCGTGGCAGTTCAAGCGCAACGGCGAGGCGGCAGCGGTTGTAGTCGAGGGGGGCATTCTGGTCGAGCATGATGCGGCGCTGTTTGTGCTCGATTGGTCGGGAAAGTTCCGGCACGTGTGGACGGCGCCCGCGCCGATCACGGCACGGCCGCTGTTTCACGATGAGCACTGGTACGTGGCGAGTGCGGTCGGGTTGCATCGGCTGCGGGCGTGAGGTGCGGGGCGCGATCAGGGTGAGTTGGGCCCCTCGCGCATCACCTGCGCTCCGCAGAAGCCCCCGACCGAGCGCGGGGCGCCTGCATGACGTCGACCGCCTCTCCCAGCACGAGCGCCGACGCACCGAGGGACGCCTCGTCTCCGCACACCGGTCGTGGGTACGCGGGGCGCTTCCACGGTGCCCGCTCGAGCAGCGCGAGGCCCTGGTCGTACGACTCGACCCAGGCCGCGAGGACCTCGACGTGGCCGATCTTCGCCTCGACGAAGGTCGGCGGCGCCCCGGGCAGGGGCGAGGCTGCGAGCGCCTTGCGAAGCGGGCGGTAGTGGCCGGCGGCGGCGCCGGTGTGTCGGTCGACGACCAGGGCCAGCTGCTTGGTGCACGCTCGGTCGACGGTCGGCCACGCGAGGTGGTCGCAGTGCGTCTGGGTCGAGCCGCGCCCGTGGCTGCAGGCGGCGAGCACAGGGGCCGGTGCAGGGCGGGTGGTGAGGAGCGCGCGGGCGTATCGGTCTCGGATGCGGTGTTTGGTGTGCGCAGTGGTGGCCTCGATCCACGCGTCGCGGGGGCCGAAGGCGAGGATCTCGGTGATCGCGTCGTAGGGCGCGCCCTCGAACGGCGAGCGCGGGACGGCGATCTCCACCCAGGTGCCGCGCGCGTCCCTCCACCACAGCCCGGGGCCCTCCCGGACGATCCAAGGGGAGCCGGTGTCCAGGCCTGCGAACATCCGGAAGGCACCCTCGCCGGGGACGTCCACGGCGGCCCACCCAGCGTCGGTCTCCTGGTAGAGAGTGGCGGCCGTCAGCACCCAGGTGTCGTCCTCGGTGACCGCGGCTCGAAGGGGTGCGCCAGCGTTGGGAACGCCTGCCTGGGGGATCGACGAGGTTTGCCATTGGCCTTCGACGCGTCGCTCGGTCACGACGCGATCGCCGTCGAGGTACGCGAACAATGCCGCGCCCTGGGGTCCGAGCGCCGGGCGGATCTCGGAGCTGCGGGTGGTGGGCGAGCGCTCCGCGAGCGGGCGGGACTCCGCCGGCGAACCGTCGCCGCTCCAGTAGACAAGCCACCGACGCCCGTCTCTGCAGTGCAGCGTGAGCGCCACCGGTCCATCGATGTCGACGGCCACCGAGGCGACCCTGCTTTCGCGGCACCCCGACTCGGACAGGACGGGGGCAAGCTTGGGCGCTCGCGTGGGACCCGCGATGACGCCCAGGCGCGGTGGCCGGTTGCTGTCCTCGTGGGCGTTGCTCAGCGCCAGGAGTGACTGCTCGTGCCACGGGAACACCCACTGGTTCGAGCTGTCGCGGCCCTTGACGTGGCGCGTGTCCTTCCACGTGTCGCCGAACCGAACCATGATGAAGGGGTCATCGGGCGCGCCGCGGTCTCCCCATGCCCCTTGCGCGAACAGTGGGGTGGGCCAGTGGCCGCCGACGGCGAAGATCCCGTCGCGAACGGGCAGCGCCACGCGGTCCGCGATCCGTCCATCGTGGCCAAAGACGATCGCCGGAAGCCTCCGGAACCCGGCGTCGTGGGGGCCGAAGACGGGGCGATCGCCGACCCCGGAGAGCGTCCCGTGTCCCTCGAGGACCACCCGCAGCGTGGGGGTAGGCGGCGCGGGCGTCTCCGGGAGGGGAGGCTGGACCGGGACATCGGGCGGCGGTGCATGCTCAGCAGCCTGCGCCAGCTCGGGCGGGCCGGAGGTGCACGCGCCAGGCCCGGTGCCGAGGCACCACGCAACCGCAATCGTGCGGATCTGCGGCGGCCTCATCGGCTCGACTCCGCTTCGAGCGTGCCGCGGTCGAGCTCGATGCGCTCGAAGGTGCGGGCGTTGGGCTTGAACGGGTTGTCCAGGCGCTCGTAGACGACGCGCCACCACAGCGTCTCGGACCCAGCGGCAGGCACGGAGAGCTGCAGCGTGGTCACCGAACCGTCGGCGGCGAGGCGAGTATCGGCGAGCTCTTCGAGGGCGAACCCGAGGCCGCTGGGCGCTCGCTCCATGGAGAACGTTCGCTGCAGCCGGGCCTCGGCCGAGGTCGGCCCACCGGCGCGACCGACCTCGACGTGCAGCGAGCGGAACGTGTCGCCGGTCGGGAACGCATGCCCGACGCCGCGGCTGCGCATGCGCAGGCGTACCGTGTCACCGTCACGCTCGGCGTCCGTCTGGAGCGCAGCCCGCAGTCGCGCCCGGTCACGGGTGATCCCGAATGCGTGACCGCCGTTGAGCATATGGCACGACGAACAGGTCGCGCTCGCGTGCGGTGAGCCGCGATGCTCGGTGAGTGTCGCCTGCATCGGCAGCGCGGGGTTCGTCTCGAATCCGAACTCGTGACAGCGGCCGCACGTCTCGGTGGAGAGGGGGTCCGCGGACACGAGCGCCGGGTGGTCGGCGCTGGGTCGCACGCCCACACCCTCCGCGGGGACGTGGCACGACACGCAGGTCACCCCAGCCCGAGCCGCCGCCCCCTTGGGCTGGGCGCGCGCCTCGGGCGCATGACATCCCCAGCAAAATGGCGACGGTTCGTTGCGATAGGCGCGGCTGAACGACGCGTCCGTCCACGCGCGGTTGTGGAGCGATCCGGCCCACTGCCGGGCCTCCGGCTCGTGGCAGCCGACGCACCCTGCGTTGGTCTCGAGCCGGGTCGCCGGGCGCCGCTGTGCTGCGTGCGCGGGCTCGCAGGCCGAGAGGCTCAGCGCCGCGAGCCATCCGGCGCCGCGCTTCACGGTGTCTGCCTCGACGCGTCGCGAGGCGGGGTCGCGCCCGGTTCGAGAGGCTGAGGGCGCACGCTGCAAGTGTACGTCGCAGCCGCGCCCACCGATACCGCGCGGGCGCCAAGGGGACAGGTGCGCGCCGCGGGTCGTCGGTGGGAGGCCGGGCCGACGAGAACAGAGAAACCACGCAATGGTGCTGCTCGGTGGCCGACAGAAGAGACGTGAACGAGGAAAGCACCACCGAGGATTGGTTCTCCCGCGGCCGCCGCTGGGAGGAAGAGCATCAGGCCTACGTCGAGGCGTGGCTGGAGCAGCAGTGCGGCAATGGGTCCGGGCCCGGGTATGACGTCGGGCGGTTTGCCGCGGGCTGCCTGCTGCGGATTCCCGAGGCACGCGGAGAGGGGCAGGCGCCCGGAATCCGCGACCGCGAGCCCTTCGCGTGGGATGCCATCGACGCGTACGAGATTCTCTTCTGCCACACCGTACACGCCGGGTTCGGGGTGTTCGAGGCCGAGGACGTGCTGCCCTTGATGGGGGCCTTCGCGCGATATCTGGGCGAGCAGGGCGTGATCGGTGTGGTCGAGCACACCGGGCTTCAAGCGGAGTGGGACGTGTGGTCGGCGCGACTGCTCGAGGTGCTGCAGGATGGGGGCTGGTACCGAGAGGATGGGCGGCGGTTGTTGCTGGAGGGATGCGTGGGGTGAGGGGATGGGGCCAGGTCGCACTGCTTGCGACCATCGAACGAGTGTTCCAAGGCATGACGACAGGGCACGTGCGCTGCCGCTGGCCCCGAGATCCTCCAACGGGCCGTCGACGGCGACGCCGAGCCGGAACCGGCGTTGCAGGTCGAGGATGGCGCGTCGATGAGGTGGGAATGGTGGTTCGTGTAGGCAGCACGAGCATGGCGAATGCCGGTTTGTTCGCCCGGAGGGGTCCCTTCGGGTCCGTGCCATCGCAGGCGATGGCGGCTTCGACGTCGTCGGCTCTTGCCAACTTGACGGCGAGTGGCACAGCCACTTCACGATCACGATGGGCGACTCAAAAGTCGCCACGAGCGAACTGACGGAGGAAGAGGCCGAAACCGTGCACGCGCAGCTGGAGTTCGCTATCGAAAGAAACAAAGACCTACGAGAAGGGGTCATTGCCTGCGGCCTTGCCGTCGCCGCTACAACCTGCGCATCCTTTGAGGAGGAGGAGATCGGTTGCTGACCCACATCGAGACTCGAACCCTCAGCAACACTCCTCAAAGGCTCGGCTTCCTGCCATCGATGTGGTTCTGGAGGCGGATGAACACAGTTCTGAGCCGGCAGACGCTGTGGACGATCAACACCCTGGGCATGTTGCAAGGACTTGCTGTCGGCTACATTCTCTTCTCCTGGCTTGATCTCAGCGGCGTCGCCCAGCTGGCTTCAGCTCTTGCAGCCTTCGGACTTTCGTTGGTGCAGATGGGGTTGCTCGAACGGTGGCTGCGGAAGAAGGTCGCCGAAAAGAAGCTGCACTCCAAATCGGAGACACCCCCCGCCCTGAGCCCCTAAAGCCGGAGCCGGGCGCTTTTCACCGGCGAAATGAGAGCGGCGCCCGGCGGCGCGCCCATGCGAACCGGAGCGCCCGGCCACATGCTCGACGTCCCCAGCGTGGCCGGGGCTACCGAGAGGTCTCCGCAGCTCCATCCGCCTGCGCAAGAACGCCCGCCTCCTCCCGATGGACGACGAGGCAACCCAGCTCCTGCTCGAGATCAAGGACATCGCCGAACTCTACGAGATGTGGTGCTTCTTCGAAGTCCAGCGCCAGGTCACCATCGCCCTGCGCCGACCGCCCATTCTATCCGAGACCGCCACCACCACGGACCTCGCCGCGCACCTCGGTCGCGGACTCCGCGAGGTCCTAGGACGGCGGGATCGAGCTCCTCCACAACCTCAGCCACTCCCGCACCGGAGCGAATCGCTCCTGCTCCGTCTTGCTCCGCCCCGACATCGTCCTGCGCCCCCTGTGCTCTTCGCTGCTAAGCTCCGAGGAGGCCTCGGAGTGCGTCGAGGTCGAGGGCGGTCGCGCTCTCCATGCCGCCGATCAGGTCTTCGGCGAGGCCTCGCTTGCGCTCGTGCAGCTCGAGGATCTGCTCTTCGATGCTGCCCTCGGTGATCAGTCGATACACGGTCACGGGATCGCGTTGGCCCATGCGGTGGCTGCGGGCGGTAGCTTGCTCTTCGACGGCGGGGTTCCACCACGGGTCCATGTGGATCACGTATTGGGCCGCGGTGAGGTTGATGCCGACGCCGCCGGCCTTGAGGCTCATGACGAAGGCGTCGGCCTCGCCGCGCTGGAAGGCGTCGATCCGGGCCTTGCGGAGGGCGGCGGGGGTGGAGCCGTCGAGGGTGAGCACCTCGAGGCCGAGGTCGGAGAGTCGCTCGTCGAGTCGGCGGATGCAGCCGAGGAACTGCGTGAACACCAGGCAGCGGTGACCGTCGCCGTGCAGAGCCGCAATGCGCTCGCACGCTTCGTCGAGCTTGGAACCCGCCGGGGCGAGATCTTCGTCCAGCAGGCGCGGATCGATCGCGGCCTGTCGGAGCCGGGTGATCTCGGCCAGCACCCGGATCCGGGCCTTCGTGGGATCCTTGCGTGCCTCCTCGAGGGTCTCCATGGCCCGCTGCCGCAGGACCTCGTAGTAGGCCGCTTGCGCGTCGGTGGGGGGCACGCGGATGGTGACCTCGGTGAGCGGGGGCAGCTCGGTGAGGACCTCCGCCCGCCGACGCCGAAGCATGAACGGATCGAGGATGCCGCGGAGCCTGTCGAGCGCTCCGGCGTCATGCCGAAGCACCGGACGTCCGAGACGGTCGTCGAACTGGTGCTTGGGTCCGAGCAGCCCCGGTACCGTCGCGTTCATGACCGACCACAGCTCGCCCAGGTGGTTTTCGACCGGCGTGCCGGTGAGCGTGACGCGAGCCTTGGCGTCGACGCAGAACGCCGCCTTCGCGCGCTGGGAGGTGGATGTCTTGAGCGCGTGCGCTTCGTCGAACACGGCGGTGCCGAACTCCACCTGGCCCAGCGCCTCCTGCTCCCGCACCAGCAGGCCGTAGCTGATGATGAGCACGTCACCGCCGCGCAGGCTCTCGATGATCTCAGCGCGTCCGGTGGCGCCCAGCGTCGACACCCGCAGCTTGGGCGCGAAGCGGGTGCACTCCTCCTGCCAGTTGGCGACGACCGAGGTCGGGCACACGACCAGCGCGGGGCCGTCCTTCTTGCGCAGGCACAGCAGCGCGAGCGTCTGGATCGTCTTGCCCAGCCCCATGTCGTCGGCCAGGCATCCGCCCAACCCAGCCGCACACAGCCGCGCCAGCCACATGAACCCCTCGCGCTGGTAGTCCCGCAGCGTGCCCGTGAACGTTCGCGGAAGCCGGGGCTGCAGCGCCCGGGCTTTGCGGATCGCGCTCAGCCGTGCCGTGGAGGCCTTGTCCAGCTCGACGCCGGGCGCGTCTTCGGTCAGCCCCAGCGACTCCGCCGTGGCCGGATGCATGAGCACGGCGTTGTCGCGATTGGACCCGAAGGCCCGCATCGCGTCGAGGCGCCGCGCCATCTCTTGGGTGAGCGCCAGGTACTCGTCCTTGCCCAGCGCGATGAAGCGCCCGCCGCCTTCGCGACCGCGAATCAGCTGCGCGTAGCCCAAGACCAGGGCGTCGTCGACCCGCAGGCTGAGGTCGGCGGCGAACCACTGCTCCGCCTTGCGGACCTTCACCTGCAGGGTATCCGTGCCGCCCGCGCCGGAGCGGACGCGCAGCTGCTTGGCCGGCCACGCCCGCATGATGGCATCGCCCAGCCCTTCGAGCGCCTCCACCACCGCCAGCGACTCCTCGAGGTCGACGATTTCCCGATCCGTCTGGTCCGACCAGTCGCCCGGCAGCACGGCCTGCAGCTCGCGGACGCGCCGCACCTCGTCCTCGAGCCGGCGGCTCGCCCCGACGAGGCCCTCGGGACCCTGCCGGACCGCGTCTCGAGCACCCTCGCCGACCGGATAGTGCGGACCCTCGGCGCCAAACGGCGCGCTCCGGAGCTCCACCCGGAGCGTCTGGCCGTCCCACGTCAGCCGAGCCAGAATCCGCGGGTCGGCGTCCTGCGTCCGGTCCCCAAAGGACAGGCCCTCCACCGTGAAAGCCTCCTGCTCGGCCAGCGTCGCCGCCAGCCGCTCGAGCCGCGCAACGCCCCCCTTGGGGACCTGGATCGTGCCCGAGCGCATCTCGTCCAGCAGCGGCTTCCATGACGCCGGCCGCTCGCAGATCCCGACCGCGTCATCACTGCGAATCAGCGCGACCGCGTTCGAGAACAGCTGCGGCGGAGACACCGACAGCGTCGCGCCCGAGGCGGTGGTGTCCAGGACCAGCCGCGGCGGCTCGCGGCGCACCAGCAGGCTCTTCCCGTGCTCATCTTCGACCCGGGGATGCTCGGCGAGGGCACAGACCGCGCGCGTCGTGAACAGCGCGACCCGCCGCCCCGACCACTCTTCCCGCTCCACCACGCACGCGTCGAGGATCGCCTGGTCCCGGGGCGTCACCACGACGTCGTTGCCGTCCGCCTTCTTCATGAGGGTGAGAAGCGAGACCGCGCGGCCCTTGCGGGATCGCGGCCCGCGCAGCCTGCATTCGATGCGCAGGCTGTCGCCACGCCCCGCGATGACCCAGACGATCGCCTCCTTCGTCGACTTCGTGTCGTCGGGATTCGCCAGCGATCGAATCGAGACCTCCAGCGCGTCCAGAGCCACCTCCCACGCCGCCCGCGGCACGAACGCGCCCGCGAGTCCGGTGGGTGTCTCGGGGTTCTCGTAGGCCTGCTCGAGCTCCTGCATCAGGGTGCCGAGCGTCGGAGACTCCGCGGCCCGTGCCCGCCACCGAGGCCAGCTTGGCGGAAGCTGCAGCGTGAGATCGCCGCTGGCATCGTGCGTCCACAGGCTGGACAGCGCCCGGACGTAGACCTCCATGCCTCCGCGTGGTTCCGGGCGCGTCCCGTAGGCGCCGCGAAGGCGTGGGTCCCGCTCCACGATCGGCACCAAGTCCGCGTAGCACCCCCCGTAGAAGCGGCTTGGCGATGCCCCCGCGAGCACGGCCGCCTGCGCGTGCGGCATGCAGCGCGGGTCCGTGTTCGACACCGCGATGCACGCCAGCGCGTGCAGCAGCCCGGCCTCGCCCGTGAGCAGCTTGTTCTTCCGCTTGAGCGCCGCGCAGGCCTCCAGCCCGAGCCGCGCCGCCTCGTCCAGCGCGCCGCGGAAGAACGCCTCCGTCAGCTCGATGCCCGCCTGCGTCTCCTTGCTCGAGCCCGCGATCGCGCGCGCCTCGCCGAAATCGCCGCGAAGCGCGAGATACCCCGCGAGCTCGCGCCGGGTCTTCGCCGGTCCGCCTTCGAGCCGCTGCAGCACCTCGGGCACCACGGGTTTCCACGCGCGCCGGGCGTGCCCGAAGCTCAGCGCGCAGTACTGCGTGATCAGAGCGTCCGAGAAGTGGCTCAGGAGCCCAGGCGGTGGAGGGTCCCCCGCGATGTTGATCCACGCCAGCGCCTCTTCATCGAGGTAGTACTCCAACCGGGACCCGCGCGCGTGAGCGCCGCGGATGAGCGCTGGCTTCTCGAGCGCGACCGCGATGCGGGCCTCGAGCCACCATGGCGGCGTACCGCCGAGCGTCTTCCCGCGAGCGTCTTCGAGCGAACGCGCCATCGCGTGCAGCGCCGAAGGTTCGAGGGTCCGAAGCTGCTCCAGCCCCGCAGCCGGCTCGATGGCGTAGTACGCGTTGCCACGCTCTTGCAGCAGGATCTCGCCACGCTCGACCATGCGCTCGCACGCCTCCCGCACCCGCGCGGTGGGGTTGGGCTTGGTCGGCAGTGCCTTGGGTCCGAAGACTTGGCGGACCCCCTTGACCAGGGTGGTGACCGTCGCGCCGACGATCACGGCAGCCAGGACGGTTTTGATGCGGTCGTCGAGCTCGGACATGGGGTGGGGCGCGGGGATGATAGCCGTCGATCCGTCTACAGGGGAACCTGCTTCCCTCGCCACGCGGCGTAGTCCTCCGGTGGACCTGGGGACTCGCTGCCGTGCACGTCACCGAGCATGGGGGGAGGGCTTAGCGGCCGAACCACTCATTGGAGAAGATGGGCGGCTCCGGCGGGAACTTATCGCCGCCGGGGTACTCGGTCGAGAAGGTCATGGTTAGCGGGTTGTAGTTCGCGACCGGGTCCTCACCAACCGGGAACGTGTAGGGGCGCGTCATGGTGTGGTACACGCCGTCTTGGTTGACGTCGGCCTTTGCCTGCAGTTCGATGGTGCATGTCCCGTCCTTGCGCTGGTAGTAGATGCGCTTGATGAATACGTCAGAGTAGGCCCACGCGTCGGGCTTTAGCTCGAAGCGCCCCCAGATCGGGTCGTCCGTCGGCAGCGTATATTCCCAAGGTTTCGTGGCCTCGCCGGCGGGAACGGCGACGCACTTCTTCTCTGGGTTGTCCCAGCAGCGTGCTGTGTCCGGAGGCAGCGAGGACGAGTGCCCGGACTCGGGCAGGTCCGAGAAGCAGTCCTTGATTGCCTCCTTTTGGGTCGTGAGCAGCATCAGGAAGGTGAGAAGCGAACCTGAGACGTCCTCGCCATACTCCGGATGGCAGCCGTCGGGAAGCAACTTGCGGCTTGGGTCTTCGCGCCAGCATTTCGAACTGCGCGTGAAGAGATCTGACCAGCGAGAGCCTCCCCCGGGGGCCGATTTGGCGCTTGCCGGGGGTTCCTCGGCGACCGAGGAGGGAAAGCCTGCGCCAGCTGACTTTCGCGAGTTCTCGGTTCCCTTGTCGCAAGCGGTGCAGAGTAGGGCAGGAAGAATGAGACGGCAGAAGGTCCAGTTGAGAGGTCGGTAGAGTCTGCTTTGCGGATGTTTCACGTGATCTTCTCCGATGCGCGGACGACCTTCTTCGCGGTTGCGTCGCTGATATCCCAGTATCTGCGGGCAATCACTCGGGCGGGATAGGTGAGGTTGGAATCAGCGTGGGCGCCCAAGTTCCAGACGAGTTGCTCGTCTGCGGTTGGAGCGGGGTCCAGCGTTCGCCAAAGGGACCGGACCTGCTTGGCCACGACTTTCGACTCCGTCGAGTTCAACGCTTCCAGCGTCGCGTGGAACTCGTCGCTGTCGTAGAGCTCCTTCAGCAGCCCCTCGAGGTAGGCATGCGGGCCCGGCTTGGTCTGCATGTCCGTCCAGAAGGGCCTAGCGGCCGAGCCAATCGTTGGAGAAGATCGGCGGCTCCGGCGGGAACTTGTCGCCCCCGGGGTACTCGGTGGACCTTGTGATCTGCATGAGGTTGAGGTTCGCCACCGGGTCTTCTCCAATCGGGAAGCTCAGCGGCCGCGCGAACGTCATGAAGACCCCGTCCCGATTGATGTCGGATTTTGCCTGCAGTTCGATGGTGCAGGTTTCCCCATCTCGCCGATAGTAGATGCGCTTGAAGAAGGAGTCCGCATAGCCCCAACTCTTGGGGTCGAGTTCGAACTGGTTCCAGACGGGGTCATCGGTCGGCAGGCTGTATTCCCAGGGCTGGGTGGCGGATCCCAATGGAACGTGCACACACTTCTTCTCGGGGTTGTCCCAGCATCTTGCCGTTTCGGGCGGGAGCGAGGATGAGTGACCACTTGCGGGAAGGTCTGCGAAACAGTTCGCGAGGTTGTCTTTTTGTATCAGCAGGAGGCGCAGGAAGTTGCTCAGCGCGCCGCTGACGTCGTCTCCGTACTCGAGAGGGCAGCCGTCCGGCAGGATCTTGCGTCTCGGATCAGAACGCTCACACTCCGGGCGGTCGAGCGGCAGGCTGGGAGCTTTGCCCCCATGCACAGCAGGGGCAGCTTCAACGCGCGCTGACGGAGCTTGCGGGGTTGCGCGAGGTGATGCGCCGTCTCCTGCCCTTTCACACCCTGTGACAGCGATGAGGATGATGGCCGTGCCGCAGTAGCCGATTGGGCCTCGGCGTGGGGGGTTCTGTTGTCTGGAGTTCACTCTGTCTTCTGCCAAGCGCGGACGATCTGTGTCGTCGTTTCGGGGCGAATGCCCCAGAATCTTCGAGCGATGACTCGGGCCGGATACGTAAGGTTCGTGTCCGGCTGGCCTCCAAGATCCCAGAGGATCTCCAGATCGAATTGTCGCAGGCATTCAGCCTCCGTTGGGTTTACTGAATCCAGCGTTGCGTGGAACTCGTCGCTGTCGTGGAGCTCCTTTGGCGGCGCTTGTGCGTCGCTTGGTCTGCACCTCGCGATAGTTCGTGTGCGCCAGCTGACCAGGTAGTCGTGTCTGCGAGCCGTGCGGAGGCGCTTTGGGTCAGGGAGCATGGAGGGCTTAGCGGCCGAACCACTCATTGGAGAAGATGGGCGGCTCCGGCGGGAACTTGTCGCCGCCGGGGTACTCGGTCGAGAAGGTCATGGTTAGCGGGTTGTAGTTCGCGACCGGGTCCTCACCCACCGGGAACGTGTAGGGGCGCGTCATGGTGTGGTACACGCCGTCTTGGTTGACGTCGGCCTTTGCCTGCAGTTCGATGGTGCATGTCCCGTCCTTGCGCTGGTAGTAGATGCGCTTGATGAACGTGTCCGAGTAGGCCCAGGCGTCCGGTTGGAGCTTGAAGCGGCCCCAGATCGGGTCGTCGGTTGGGAGGGTGTATTCCCAAGGCTTCGTGGCCTCGCCGGCGGGAACGGCTACGCACTTCTTCTCTGGGTTGTCCCAGCAGCGTGCGGTGTCCGGAGGGAGTGATGACGAGTGTCCGGACTCGGGCAGGTCCGAGAAGCAGTCTTTGATCGCCTCCTTCTGGGTCGTGAGCAGCATCAGGAAGATCCGGATGTGACCCGATACGTCATCGCCATACTCGGGAGGACAGCCCTTCGGGAGTGTCTTCCGTCTTGGGTCATCCCGCCTACACCTCGACTCTGATGTCGCGCTTCGTGACGAAGAAGGCGTGTCTGCTGGTTCCGTTGCCCGGGCGGGTGACTGTCTGTCGTGGCTTGAGCCTGGGACGCCGGCGCCGGCCGGTTTTGGCGGGTTCGGTGTGCTCTTCCCACATGCCGACAGAGGCAAAACAAGGAGGGCGCAATAGAAGGACCCGATTGTTGAATAACCAGCGTGCTTGGATGGCGTCTTCATTCTATCTCCCACGCTCGAACGACCTTCCTCGCAGTTTCTTCGCTGATATCCCAGTACCTGCGGGCGATGACACGCGCGGGGTAGGTGAGATTCGAGTCGGGTTGGCCGCCGAGATTCCAGTGCATCTGTGAGTTCGGCATCGGTGCTGGATCTAGGAACAGCCACATCTTGTGTACCTGCTCTGCGAGCTCGGACGCCTCGGGCGAATTCATGGTTTCTAGCGTCGCGTGGAACTCGTCGCTGTCGTGTAGCTCCTTTGGCGGCGCTTGTGCGTCGCTTGGTCTGCACCTCGCGATAGTTCGTGTGCGCCAGCTGACCAGGTAGTCGTGTCTGCGAGCCGTGCGGAGGCGCTTTGGGTCAGGGAGCATGGGGGAGGGCTTAGCGGCCGAACCACTCATTGGAGAAGATGGGCGGCTCCGGCGGGAACTTATCGCCGCCGGGGTACTCGGTCGAGAAGGTCATGGTTAGCGGGTTGTAGTTCGCGACCGGGTCCTCACCAACCGGGAACGTGTAGGGTCGCGTCATGGTGTGGTACACGCCGTCTTGGTTGACGTCGGCCTTTGCCTGCAGTTCGATGGTGCAGGTCCCGTCCTTGCGCTGGTAGTAGATGCGCTTGATGAATACGTCAGAGTAGGCCCACGCGTCGGGCTTTAGCTCGAAGCGCCCCCAGATCGGGTCGTCCGTCGGCAGCGTATATTCCCAAGGTCTCGTGGCCTCGCCGGCGGGAACGGCTACGCACTTCTTCTCTGGGTTGTCCCAGCAGCGTGCTGTGTCCGGAGGCAGCGAGGACGAGTGCCCGGACTCGGGCAGGTCCGAGAAGCAGTCCTTGATTGCCTCCTTTTGGGTCGTGAGCAGCATCAGGAAGGTGCGAAGCGAACCTGAGACGTCGTCGCCATACTCTGGATGGCAGCCGTCGGGGAGCAACTTGCGGCTTGGGTCTTCGCGCCAGCATTTCGAACTGCGCGTGAAGAGATCTGACCAGCGAGGGCCTCCCCCGGGGGCCGATTTGGCGCTTGCCGGGGGTTCCTCGGCGACCGAGGAGGGAAAGCCTGCGCCAGCTGACTTTCGCGAGTTCTCGGTTCTCTTGTCGCAAGCGGTGCAGAGTAGGGCAGGAAGAATGAGACCGCAGAACGTCCAGTTGAGAGGTTGGTAGAGTCTGCTTTGCGGATGTTTCACGTGATCTTCTCCGATGCGCGGACGACCTTCTTCGCGGTTGCGTCGCTGATATCCCAGTATCTACGGGCAATCACTCGGGCGGGATAGGTGAGGTTGGAATCAGCGTGGGCGCCCAAGTTCCAGACGAGTTGCTCGTCTGCGGTTGGAGCGGGGTCCAGCGTTCGCCAAAGGGACCGGACCTGCTTGGCCACGACTTTCGACTCCGGCGAGTTCAACGCTTCCAGCGTCGCGTGGAACTCGTCGCTGTCATAGAGCTCCTTCAGCAGCCCCTCGAGGTAGGCATGCGGGCCCGGCTTGGTCTGCATGTCCGTCCAGAACGCTACACTGGGCAACCACCGATCCAGGTCGGCGAGGAACGCGGCGGTCCCCGCGATCACGAGGCCAATGATGACGAACTCGGCGCCGATGATGGCCCCAGCGATGGATACGGCGAAGGTGAGGCACGACATCTTCAGGTCGAGGTCGGCTGCTTCCCGTGCGGCGCTTGTGCGTCGCTTGGTCTGCACCTCGCGGTACTTTGTGTAGGCGATCGCGACTGCAGCCCCGTCGGCCAGGACGCCGGCGACTACGGCGTAGTTGAGGACCTTCTTTCCCCCGACCACAGCGAAGAACTTCTTTGAATCACGCTCGAGTGCGAGGTCGAACACGTTCTGCGCGAACTTCAGCACGGACTCCAGGCTCTCGAGGGCTTTGAGCTGCTTCTGGTCCGAAGCCGCGTCATCGAGCTCTTCGAGGGAGTAGAAGACGTGGATGGTCCTGGCGAGGGTGTGTGCGAGCTGTCTGGCGGTGTAGGGGCTCTTCTTGACCAGCGCCCGCAGACGGTCGTCCGCGTCTTCGGCACGCTCGAACTCCCAGTCGAGCGCACGGCCCAGCAGACCCACAACGCCCCTCTTCGATTCTCTTCGCACGCAAACCCCGAAGAGCGTGTGCCAGGCCCAGGCGAGTCCCGCCATGCCGCTTCCTGCAGGGTACTTCGCAGAGGCCCGCATGATGAACGGGGTCGCGAGACCGAGCACGTCGACCATGTTGCTGCCATGGCTCTGGAAAGCCTTCGCTGTGAGGAAGGTGTCGAGCATCCACTTGCCGAGTGGAGTCTTCTCGTCGGGCTCCATGTCGGCGGGGTCGAAGTCCTCGATGGCCTTGATGAGTCGCCGCCCGGCCACGGTGCTCATCAGGTCGGGCAGCTCGTCGCCGTCGGCGAAGGACGCGGCGATCTGACCGAGATGTGCGAGCTCGGCGTTGAGCAGACGGGCTCTCGCCGATTCGCAAAGCAGGGACAGCTCGAAGCCGTCGTGGAGGGTGTTGCGCAGGACTGCCTTCGACCCGGGGAGGAGGTCGTCGAAGTTCTCGAGCATCTCCAGGTAGGGCGCGCCCTCGGCCCGCAGCTCGTCGACGAAGCGGTTTGCCGCGCTCTCATGCTCCGCCTGCAGAGCTTCGGGGTTGAGGGCGGCGCCGCAGGCCCCGAGGAGGTCCCGATGCCACTCCGACTGAAAGACGCGGTAGCGTTCTTGCCAGGCCCAGTCGGGAAACGGGTCGACGAACTGCTTGTCCCAGTCTTCAGGTTCGTAGTGACGCCAGCTCTTTGGACGTTCTGGGGGAGGCAGCGCGAAGGTGCCGACCATGTCCAGCACCGCTGTGCCCGTCTTGAGCCGGGAGATGATGTCCTTCAGCTTCGACTGGTCGCCCAGTCGCTTCAACCGCACCTGGCGCAGCCGCTTCACTGCGGCGCCAAGCGTGCTCAGCATGTCGGCGCACTCCTCATCGACGGCGCGCTGGCTCCGGAGCTCGTCCTCCTCGACCCACCATTCGCGGAAGCTCTCGAACTGGTCGTCGAAGAGGCGAAGCACGACCGGTGCACCGGGGCCCCAGGAATGGTCGTCCGGGAGGTGTGCGCTGATGTGGCCGTTCTCTGCATCGACGGCGTCGAGCATGGCCTCGTCGTTCAACCCGTCCCTCCGCAGTTCGTACAGGAGCGCCTCGCACAGGGGTGTTCGGCCTTCGGCGTTGCTTCCATCGTCGTCCCAGTGGTCCTGCTGCTGCTGGTAGACCCAGTTCACGAGGTTGCCGAGCGGGATGTGTCGTAGCGGGGCGTGGAGGTCGGCAGATGTGAAGCACGACGAGTCGTCCGCGAGGAGGGTCGCCGCGGTGATCTTGCTGAACTCGATGATGAAGACCCGCTGGATCAACGACGTGCCGTCGTCCAGCGCGACGACCTCCTGCGTATAGGTGACGCCCTCGAGCGGGCTGGGGGGCGGCGGCGCCGCGTCGTACACGACGCTCATGACTTCACCTTGGGCGCGAAGCCGTGTCCGGCGTGACGCCGTGCGCGAAGCAGTGGCTCGCCGTCTCGGAGGGGATGGAAGCGCTCGGCCTCTCGGGCGCTGCGGTGACTGCCGTACTGGAAGACGTTCCCGAACCAGTCCACGCCGGCAAACCCGGTTGATGCCTCCGCTTCCTGCCGGGCTCTGCTCGGGAGGCGGATGAGCTCGCGGCCTGGTGGCGGCGAAATTCAGCGGACGCCCCCGCCTTCGCAGGAGAACACTGGAACCATCACTCGGGGTCGCGCCTGGAGCACTTCCGCCGCCGAGCGGGGTTCTTGGTCGTCGGGATGGAGTCGGGGAGAGAGCATGTCGTGGTCCTTGGGCGGCGCCCAGACCAGCTGCGCAACGCCGCCCCGGATGAGGCCCTCCATCGGCTCAGCCACCGCCTCCCCGAGCGCCTCGGGGCCGATCTCGTCTTGAGAAGAGATCGGCTTGGTCCAGAACGGCTGGAAGCGAATCGAGTCACCGTCGGGCAGGGTCGTCAACGCGCTGAGCAGGAGCTTTCCGTTCGGAAGCGGCAGCCACCGGAGGTCGAAGTGCCGGTGCTGGATCTCGCTGGCCCGGGGTTCGCGAACGTGTTCTCGGTACCACAGGCATCGGGAGGCCGGGTCGCGGTCGTCGAGGGGGCAGGCGCCGTGGTCGCCCTTCGTGCACGGGGCAGCATCGTGGTGGGGAGGAAGCGCCGCGTGCACGACCAGTGCCACCCGCCGGTTGCGCGCCGCCTTCTCGACGTCGATGAGGTTGAACTCCGAGCACCCGATCGTGGGGTGCGTCGGGTGGAGTTGCTCGGGCTTCAGCATCGGGCTGGTCGAGAGGACGTAGGCTTCGATCAACGCCTTCTTCGTGGCCTCGTCGAGGTTGCCATCAACCGGAATCGACTCGGCGGGATCGAGATCGGGCAGCTGCCGGTGGAACGTGCCGCAGCCGTACTCATGCTGAAAGAGCGTGATTGCCTGGGTGCTCATCTTCCCGGGCTCTCCATCGATGGCACCTGGATCGCACTTCAGCGTTCGGAGCATGATCTGATGCTCTCTCAAGCTCCAGCCCTCTGCGCCGGCGAGATCCTGCACGGACGCGAAGTCGCCCGTCAGGCACGCGAGCATCACCTCGGCGCGCTGTCGACAGCTCCTTGTTGTGGGCGTCGTCTCCGGAGGGCTCGGCGTGTCCGTAGACCTGGAACACGGACTTGGGGCTCAGCCCCAGGATCAGGTTCACCTTGTTCTGCGCGGCTGCGATCATCGCGACCGAGAGCACGCCGGGGGTGGGGAAGCAGCCGTCGAGGTCGAAGCACCCAGAGCCGAGCGCGAGCGGCTGGACCCGCTCCGGCCGAACCAGCACCACCTTGTTGTGGGCCCCGACCTGCAGGCTGATGGGTTCCTTGGTGTTCAGTCCCTCGCGCGTGTACGCGAGGGTGTCGATGTGAATCCGGATCTCGACCACCGGGTGCGATGGTGACCGAGGGGGGGGCGCCGGGGCAAGGGGGGCGTGGGCGGAGGTACAGGTCTACCGGTCAGGCCGGTCAGGCAAGCGCGCGCGGGCCCAGGGGAGCGCGCCGCCCATTGCACGGCGTCCGGAGCGTGGGCCTTCACAGACGCAAGCGGCGGCATGCCCCAGGGGCAGGGTGAACCGGCGTCAGCCCGCTGGCGGAGGGACGGTCACCCCGAGACCGCCACTGCCAGCTCCTCGGTCGGCCCCACGCGGACGATCAACCCCGCCAGCGGCAGGTGCACCCACCGCTCGACCTCGACTCCATCCGCCGCATGCAGCATCGCGGCATACGCCTCCAGCTGCCCCGCGTACCCGCGTGCCGACTCGATCTGTCGCGCCGCCGATCCGAGCATGGTCTTGTGATCGATCACCGCCCTTTGGGGGACCCACACATCGAGGCGCCCGCGCGACACGACGCCCTCGGGCGTCCGGCTCCACAGCGGGACTTCCTTCTGCGCAGCGGTGCCAGCGAAGCGCGTCTGGACGAACGCACGAAAGCGATCGGCCGCCGCGACGAACACTGCGGCCAGCTCGGGCCGCTGCACGCCCCACGTGCGCAGGCACGCCGCCGCGAACGCCTCCCGCTGCGCCCCGGGCTCCGCAGGGTCCGCGGCGATGAACGCATGAAACGCCTCACCCAGTCCGGGGCCGTCCAAGCCGTGCACCTCGGTCGCGTCGCCGAGCTGGACCGTCTCCACGATCTCCCCTGCACCGATCGCGTGCGACGGAGACGAGAACGCGTCCGACCAGGCGCGCGGCTCCGGCGTCGGATAGGTCGCCGTGGCCTCGGAGGACAGCGGCTTGGGCTCCTTCAGCCCAACCGCCAGGGTGGGAACCTCCAGCGCTCGGTCGCTCCATCGGGCCACACCATCCACCGGTGCCGACAACAGCGGGCCCGTGTCGTCTCGCAAGGCCGCGAGCGCCTTGCTGAACGCGGCCTTCGCCGGCGCCGCCAGAATCAACCGGTCACGCGCGCGGGTCCACGCCACGTACAGCACGCGCAGCTGCTCCTGCGCCTCCCGCTGGGTCGCGTGCTGTTCGGCCGGGGTCTCCATCACGCGGTCAACGTAGGTGGCGTCGCGCGTGCTGGACGAATACGGAAACGGCACGTATCGGATCCATCGACCCTGCAGCGGATCGGTGAGGTCCAACCCCGCGTCGCTGGGCTCCACCCGCACGCCGCCCACGTGCGAGGGCGCGGTGGTCTCGAGATCGGAGAGCACCACGAGCGGCCACTCCAACCCCTTGGCGCCGTGCCAGGTCGAGGCGGTGATCGCATCTCCACAGACCTGAACGCCCTGCGCGTCGGTGGTCGGAGCTTGCTTCCGGGTGCGGTCGAGCTCGGCGAGCAAGCCGGCGATGGTGCCCACGCCCCCCTCGGTCTCGCGCTGGGCGAGGTACTGATCGATGAACGCGAAGAAGGCGTCGAGGTTGGCGAGGCGCTGGGCGTGGTCGCCCCACCGTCGGCACGCGGTGCGTAGATCGAGCGCGTCACAGCAGTGGGCGGCGGCCTCTCGCGCTCCGGCAGGCCCGACGGCTTCGCGACGACGATCGATGCTCGTGGCGGGACCTGGGACCGGCTCGTCGGCGAGCAGTCCCTCGAGCCAGGCCTGCGGCTGCGCCTCGCCGAGCAGCCGCCCCAGCTCGGCGGCGGCGTGGGTGTCTCGGCTGTCGACCCAGCGCCGCAGCCCAGCCCACAGCGCCCGGCCTTCGAGCGTGTCGAGCAGGCCGTTGCGCGGAAGCACGACCCGGTGCCCCAGCGCCTCCAGGGTGGTCGCGGTGCGGTCCCGGGTGGCGCGACGTCTGCTGAGCACCGCGATGTCCCCTGCGGTCCCGTCTCGGGCGGTGTCCTCTGCGTTCTTCACCCGCACCTTGAACCCGCGCCCGAGCAGTCCGTCGATGCCCGCGGCGACCACCTTGGGGATGGCTGTGCTGCCGACGCCCTTCGGAGGCGTCACGTCCCAGACCTCGACGATGGCCCCGAGGCCGTCGGGCTCGCTTGAATGCCCAGGCTCCAGCACCACGCGCTCGCGCGGCATGCCCTGGGTCGCGAACGCCCGGGCGAACAGCTCGGAGGTCAGGCGCACCAGCTCGGGTCGGCTCCGGTAGGAGTGCTCCAGCGTGGTGGGCTGGGTGCGCTCGAACAGCTTGCGCAGGGTGTCGTCCACGAACTCGGGGTCGCGCCCTTCGAGCTGCTCGACGGCGGCGGTCATCATCTCGGGGTCGGTGCCGCGGAATCCGTAGATCGACTGCTTGGGGTCGCCGACCCAGACGCTGGTCTTGGCGATCTGGGCCAGCTGCAAGAAGATGGCGAGCTGGATCGGGCTGGTGTCTTGAAACTCGTCGACCATCACCAGGTCGAGGTCTTCGCCCAGCCGTTGCGCCACCTCGGGCATGCGCAGCAGCTGCAGCGCGTAGGCCTCCTGGTCGGTGAAGTCGATCACGCCCTGCTGACGCTTGATGTCCTCGTAGTGCGACAGCGCTCCGGCAGCGAGTTCGAACGCCAGCTCCACCGCGCTCTGAAGATCGGCGGCGAAGGCCGGGTGCGCGAGGTGGCGGTCGGCGGCGGAACACAGCGCGGCAGCCTCGCCCTGGAGTTTGACGGTGACCTTCATGCGGCTCAGCCCGCGCCACAGACTCCACGGAACCGGGGTGCCGGCTTGAAGCAGCGCCAAGACGCGCTTGCAGGTCGAGGCGGCGGTGCCATCGGTCTTCTTTCCGGTCGCCTGAAGCGTGGGCAGCAGCGCCTCGATCTCGGCCCGCAGCGTGTCGTCGAGTCCTTCCGCAGCCGGGTCCAGCAGCGCCAGCACAGCCTCGACGCTCCGCTGCGAAGACGCCTTCAGGTCCTCAGCCGACAGCTCGTTGGCTCGGGCGGCGGCGAGGATCTGGATGACGACCGGCTCGATCTCGAAGTCCTTGTCGAACGCCTGCGCCAAGCGGGTGTGGGCCTGGCGGTGGGCATCCGTCATCACCGCCGACACGCTCTCGCCGATCCGGGCAGCGGCGCCGTGCTCGTCGAGAACGACCAGATCCGGCGACAGTCCCAGCTCGAAGGCGTAGGTCTCGACCAGGGCGCCGCACACGGCGTTGACGGTGCCGATCCTCGCGGCGCCGAGCTGGTGCGCCTGGGTGGTGTGGCCGGCCGAGAGCAGGCGGGTGCGGGCGCGTCCGGCCAGCTCGGCGGCCGCGCTGCGGGTGAAGGTGGTGGCCAGGATCGCGTGCGGCCTCGCGGTGCCCTCGCTGATGTCCTTCTCGAGTCGACGGGCCAGCGCGGTGGTCTTGCCGCTGCCGGCTCCGGCGAGGATGATCTCGATGCGGTTCATCGTCGCCCCTCCATCACCTTTCCGCACAGCAGGTCGTAGTCGCAGTACTTGCACGGCGGCGCCATCGTGAGCGCGTCCCCGTCGAGCCGGGTTTTGGTGCCCGCGTGCCCGCCCACGCCGGTCACCTCGATGCTGCCCTGGGCGAGCTGCTGCCAGCGATGCTGCGCCGCTTCGAGGAACGCGTCCCAGATCTGCTGGGGCGGTGGCCCTTGGACGGACTCGGCGTCGGAGAACGGCCCGCCGGCGATGCCGAGCAGGGCCTGGTCGAGCACGATGAAGTAGCCGATGCTGGGCATGAGCTCGCCGGGCTTCTGCAGGGTGAAGGCGTAGGTCGCCAGCTGGACGGCGCTGCCGCCCTGGAGTTCGGCGCGCTTTTGGGTGCGTCCGCCGAGCTTGTGGTCGATGACGACGCGCGCGGTGTCGCTGGCGGCGACCAGGTCGAGGCGGCCCTTGATGCGTTGCTCACCGGCGTCTCGTGAGGACTCGAGCTCAAGGGCTTCGATCTGCAGGCCTTGGGTGGCGAGCCACTGGGCGAGGGCACGGGCGGAGCCGCAGATCTGCGCTCGGGTCTGGTCGCGCGCGGTGGCCTGCCCGGGTTGGAACAGGGCGGCGGCGCACAAGGGGCCCAGGCGATCGAAGGCCTCGGCGGCGCGCTGCTCGGCCTCTTCGGGGGTGGGGGCGCCATCGCGAAGGGCGACCTGCAGGACGGCGTGCGCGAGCGAGCCCCGGTCGCGGGGGCTCAGGTCGAGGGCGAATTCATGGGCCTGGCTGACGCGGGCGGGGTAGCGCAGGGTCCATTGGAACGGGCAGCCGACGAGTGAGGACATGCTCGAGGGGCTCTCTTCGTCTCGGCGCGCGATGCTGCCCGCGGCGACCTGCCAGCGCTCGGCGGCGGTGGGGGCAGGCAGGGCTTCGGTGGGCTGTTGCGGGCCTGGGCCCCGGCGGCGTGCTTCGAGCAGGGGGATGGTGCGCTCTCGCTGCTCGCGGGGGATCTTGGCGACGACCTCGGACCACAGGGGGTGCGGGTGCAGGACCTCGCCGGGGCTGTTGGTCCGGGGCGCGACGAGGATGACTTGGGTTCGTGCGAGTCGCAGGGGCTGCCACCAGCGGCGGGCGAGTGCGATGGCGCGAGCGGCCGGGGTGCGGACCTCGACGCCGTGGGTGGCGAGGGCTTGGCGTTCGGCGGCGGTGAGGTCCATGGGACGTGGGGTGCGGGCGGCGTCGCGGGTGAAGTTCCACCAGATCACGGTGTCTGCCGGCAGGAGCATGCCGCCGGGGCGTCGAACGAAGGAGGGCCCGGCTTGCGCGGTGGTGCGGGGGGTGCCGGCGTCCTGCGTGGCGGCGGCGAGCATGCGTTCGATCCAGGGGCGTGGGGCGGTGGGTTGCTCGGCGTGCTCGAGCAGGGCGAGGAAGGTGGCGCACTGGCGGGTCACGGCATGGGCGTGGGCATGCGCGCGGGCCCAGGCGGCGATCGGTTGGACGCGGGCCTGGACGTCGGCGATCGGGACGGGGTCGCACGGGTGCAGGGTTCCGGGGGAGAGCAGGGTGGTGGCGAGCTCGGCCTTGGGCGGCGCGGCGGTTTGATGCCAGGTGTCCAGGGCGGCGATCCACCCGTCACTGCCCACGGCGGGGGTGCGGCGCAGGGCCCTGGCCAAGCGGTGGCGCAGTCCCCCGGGGATAGGGTGCGGGTGAACCAGCAGGAACTCGAGCACCCGCGAGGGATCGGGGACGGTGTGCAGCAGCGCGAGGGACAGGGGGAGCAGCGCGAGGGCGTCGGCGCCGGCCGGGGTTGCGGCACCGGGCATGGCGTGGCGACGCAGAGCTTCGTCGAGCGTCGCGTCGGCGCCGATGATCGTGGTGGCGCCGGGGGCGGTGGCGCGCAGCCAGGCGGCGAGGTCGTCCGCGCCTTCGAGCGGTCCGGGGGCGCGGATCAGCTGCAGGCTCGCGTCGCCGGTGGGCTCGAAGCGGTCGTGGTGGACGGCGGCGAGGTCCCCGGTGGGCTCGAGCTCCGGTGGCGTCCAGTCGCGGAGCGTGGTACCGCTCGCGGAGAGGCGTTCGAAGGCGCGGCGGATCGAGCCGGGCCAGGTGGGCAGCGGGTCCAGGAGGTTCAGGGTTTGCAGTGAGGTGTTGGGGCGATCGGTGAGCGCGGTCGCGACGGCCTGCCAGCGCTCGCCTTGCGTCGGGCCGGTGCCGCGGGTGACCTGCCACAGGGCGTCCCACCGCGCGGAGATCGGTTGGCCTGCCCAGCCTTCGAGCGTGAGGGCGGCGAGGTCGCGCAGCAGTCGGCGAGCGGTGCCCCATTCGTCAGCGGTCAGCGAGCGCGACCAGTAGCCGGAGGTGGTGCGCAGGGTTGGGAGCAGGGCGGTGATGCGCTCGGTCTGGGATGGGAGCGGGGCGCGGAGTCCGAGCACGGTCTCGAGGAGGTCGAGGACGCCGGCGGGCGAGGTGGCCAGGGAGGCGACGCGGGCGGGAGACAGGGCGTCCGGGCCGGGTTCGAGGTCGGGTCCGACGGTGAGCTCCACGAGGGGAGGGTAGCGCGGTGGGGGTGGGGGGATGTTGTCCCAGATTGAGTCGGTGGGGTGCCGCGTTCAGGTCAGCCAGTCGGGGGCCTTCTTACGGATCGTGCGCCCGAGCCTCAGCCGGCCGAGCGGCCTTGATCGTCTCAAAACGAGGCGGGACGGCCTTCGTGCTCGTGTGGTAGCCCAGATGTCAGCCAGAGGCAGGGGCGATGTCAGGAGCAAGGCGTCGGCACTGCGCGCTGGAGTTCGAGAGCGTGGGGGGACGGGATGGACGCGGAACTGCACAATGATCTGATCGAGCGGCTTGGGGACTCGGACCTGTCGGACGAAGCGGTCGCGCTGGTGGAGGCGTGCTGGAGCGGGGACGCGGCGATCGACGAGGCGCTGTGGGATGGCGTGAAGGCGAGCGCGAAGCCGTTGCGGCAGAAGCGACCGAGGCCGCCGGCGGTGTTCTTCTCTTCGATCGAGGTGCGGGGGTTTCGGGGGATCGCGGAGAGCAGCAAGCTTGCGCTCGACCCGGGTCCGGGGCTGACGCTGGTGGTGGGGCGCAACGGGTCGGGGAAGAGCAGCTTTGCGGAGGCGGCGGAGTTTGCGTTGACGTCGGCGTGTTCGCGGTGGGCGGGGAAGAGTGCGGATTGGCAGAAGGGGTGGCGGAACCTGCATGCCAAGCATGAGCCGATGATCCGGTGCGGGTTGGCGGTGGAGGGGGCGGGGGAGACGACGGTTGTGGTGCGGTGGGAGGAGGGGGCGGAGCTGGATGCGGGGGCTCGCACGGTGGAGCGCCCACGCGGTGGGATCGAGGGGATCGAGTGGAGCGCGCTGGGGTGGGAGACGCCGCTGAAGACGCATCGTCCGTTTCTGAGCTACGCGGAGCTTGGGGCGCTGGTGGAGAACCCGTCGGGGCTGTACGACCAGCTGGAGGGGATCCTGGGGCTGGAGGCGGTGGCCTCGGCGCGCAAGCGGCTGGGGGATCGGCACAAGGCGTTCGCGCGGGAGGTGAAGCAGTGCGACGCGGACCGCAAGCAGCTGGTGGCGCAGCTGGGCGGCAGCGAGGATCCGCGGGCGGGGGAGTGCTCGGCGGTGCTGGAGGCGAGGTCGCCGGACCTGGACGCGCTGGGGCGGCTGCTGACGGGAGGGTCGCAGGGTGCGGGGCGGAGGTGATGCGGAGGCTGCAGGGGCTGGCGCAGCTGCGGGGTCCGGAGGTGGAGGCGGTGGGGGCGAAGGCGGACGCGGTTCGCAGCGCGTTGGGTGAGCGGACGGCGGCGAAGACGGAGCAGGCAGAGCATGCGTCGGCGCTGGCGGGGGTGATCGACAAGGCGCTGGGGCTTCAGCCGAGCTCGGAGTGTCCGGTGTGTTTGTCGGCGCTGCCGCAGGGGTGGCGCGAGGATGCGCAGCGGCGACTGTCGGAGGCTCGCGCGTTGGCGCAGGCGCTTGCGGAGGCGGAGCGTGGATTGACGGAAGCGGTGGCGGGGCTGCGGGGGTTGGTTCGGGCGGCGCCGGTGGAGCTATTGGGGTCGGTGCCGGAGGTGGACGTGGAGTCGTTGCGCAAGCGGTGGGCGAGATGGGCGGAGGCGCCGAAGGATCCGGGGGCGTTGGCGGATCATGCGGAGCAGCACGTGCTGGAGCTGGCGGATGCGGCGGCGCTGGTTCGCACGCAGGCGGCGGCGCGGCGGGACGCGTTGGTGGACACGTGGGGTCCGATCGCACAGGGGCTGACGGCGTGGTTGGTGCGGGCGCGGGAGGTGGCGCCCAAGCGGGCACGGGTTGCGCAGCTGAAGAAGGCGGAGGCGTGGATGAAGGCGGTGGAGGAGTCGCTTCGGGCCCAGCGGTTTGCGCCGATTCAGACGCGGGCGCGGGAGCTGTGGGAGATGCTGCGGCAGAGCAGCAGCGTGTCGCTGGATACGCTGGAGCTGGCGGGGTCGGCGACGCGGCGGCGGGTGGAGCTGGAGGTGAGCGTGGACGAGCGCAAGAGCGTGGCGCTGTCGGTGATGTCGCAAGGCGAGCTCAATGCGCTGGCGCTGAGCTTGTTCCTGCCGCGGATGGAGCAGCCCGGCTCGCCGTTTCGGTTTGTGATGGTGGACGACCCGGTGCAGGCGATGGACCTGGACAAGGTGGACGGCCTGGCGCGGGTGCTGGCCTCGGTCGCGCAGACGCGGCAGGTGGTGGTGTTCACTCACGACAACCGGTTGCCCGAGGCGGTGGAGCGGCTACGGCTGGACGCGCGGGTGGTGGAGGTGCATCGGCGGGCGCACTCGGAGGTGGAGGCGCGGGAGAGCCTGCAGACGAGCGCGCAGCACTTTCAGGATGCGTTCGCGGTGATGAAGAGTGAGCAGGAGGTGGGGCGCAGCGTGGCGGCGGAGCTGGTGCCGGCGTTTTGTCGCGATGGGATCGAGGCGGCGTGCCGGCGGCGGGTGCAGCGGGACCGGCTTGGGCGGGGGGATCCGCATGAGGAGGTGGCGCGGGTGCTGGGGGAGGTGACGAAGACGCAGGAGCTGGTCGCGTTGGCGTTGCTGGGCGATGGGGCGCGGGGGTCGGAGGTGTACGCGCGGCTGAGGAACGGGGTGGACAGGGATGCGGTGGATTGGCTCAAGGCGGTGAAGGAGGGGGCGCACGGTGGGTATGCCGGGGACCTCGAGCAGCTGATCTCGGGGGCGCGGAAGATCGCCGCGTATGTGGAGGGGGCGTGACCCCGGCGCAGCGGTTGGACGTGGCGGAGGCGCTGCTCGGGCGGTCGGGGGAGGCGATGGCTGGGGTGTGGCCTCGGGCGTGTGCGGTGTTGATCCGGCAGGCGCTGGAGGGGGCGGTGAAGGAGGTGCTGCGGGTGCGGTTGCCGGGGAGTCAGGCGGCGAACTGGCGGGTGCAGTTTTTGTGTCTGGGGCGGGCGATTGGGGATCGGGGGCGGGCGCGGGAGTTGGGGTATGCGTGGGTAAGGATGAGTGCGGTGCTGCATGGGCGGGGTGGGGGGTTGGGGCCCAGTGAGGTGCAGCTGCGGGGTTGGTTGGAGGGGGTTCGGGGGGTTGTCGAGCTTCGATCGATGAGCGGACTGCGGTAGGCTGGTCTGTGGTGGCAAACAGCCTCACGTTTCAAGAAGTTGCGCTCAAGGCTTTGGAGCACGTCGATCAGCCGCTTGATCGTGTGGCGTTGTGGAAGTCGGTCGTTGCGCAGGGGCTCGATGCGAAGTTGAAGTCGCAGGGCAAGACGCCGTGGGAAACGATGGCCGCCCGGCTCTACGTCGAAGTTCGCGACAATCCCAAATCGGAGGTGGTGGGCATCGGGCGTCGTCCGGTGCGGTTCTGGCTGAGGTCTCGACCGCTGCCGCCGGGGTGGACGCAGGAGGGCGCGGACAAGGCTGCCGACGCCGCGGCGTCGAAGAAGCCGAAGTTCCTCGAGAAGCACTTGCATCCGCTGCTGGCCCACTTCGCCTACGAGCAGATGGGCGGTGTGCGGGTCCGGACGATCAACCACTCGTCGAGCAAGAAGACCTCGTACGGGGAGTGGGTTCACCCGGACGTCATCGGCGTGCTGTTCCCGATGACCGCGCTCGGCGAGCAGGCAACGGTGGACTTCGGTTTTGCGTTGCAAGCCCCACTCGTGCGGATCTACTCGTTTGAACTCAAGCGTTCCGTCAGCTTCTCGAACCTTCGAGAGTGCTTCTTCCAGGCGGTGTCGAACAGCAGCTGGGCCCACGAGGGGTATCTGGTCGCGGCGGAGTGGAACTCTGACCCCGAGTTCTCGGACGAACTCCGGCGGTTGAGTCAGGCGTTCGGGATCGGGGCGATCGCGTTGGATGTGGAGGACCCCAGCCAGGCCAAGGTGATCCTGCCCGCGCGTCCGCGCGATGAGCTGGACTGGTCGACGCTGGACAAGCTGGTCGCGATGAACCCGGATGTTCGGGAGTTCGTGGACAGCGTTCGGATTGATCTTGGTGCGCGGAAGGCCCACGCGTCGGAGTACGACGAGGTGCTGGAGGACGCGCAGGACTACGCGGCGAAGATCTCCGGGTAGTAGGGTCGGGACAGAATCATGGTCAAACCGAAGCGTAGGGTTCAGGGGAAGCGCGACTCGATGGACCGCTGTGAGCCGGCGTCCTTGGACTTTGAGGCTGCGGACGATCTTCCTGGATTATCTCAATCCAACTCACTCGGAGTGGATGGGTGCCGCGCCCGAGTACGAATGGCTTTTCGTGGTCAGCAAGATTCGACTTGGGGGTTGGTCCCCATCGTGAAGACGCATTCCCGAATACGTGGACAGACAGGAACGCTCTGCGTTGTGGAATGCGTGCTCCGCGCGGGTTCCTCGCGGCGGCTGACCGTGTCGGGCTGACTGTTCCCGTCGACTCTTCAGAACTCCGAAAGCAACTCGGATATGGCCGTGGGACATGAACAGCACAGACCCAGACGATCCTGCAGTTCGGCCACCGCTGAGCGCTCTGCCGGCTTTGGCCTACGCTCGGCACCACGGCCTACCGACAAGACTGCTTGATTGGAGCCGAAACCGGTACGTATCGCTGTTTCTTTGCGGCGGAGCCCCTAGGAAGCCGGGCCGATAGGCTGGCGCTTTACGCCGTTCGTCGGCGGTGCGACGTTTCGATACCTGCCAGCAAGAACCGCAAGATGGAGTTCCGATTCGAGGAGGTGTCCTTTGGAGAGAATCCCGGGAATCCCAACATGGCCGCGCAGCAGGGGGTTGTTTTCGGGGGGCTTCGGGATTTCGGGTGGGTGCCGGAGCCTCCTGAAATCGCCTAAACGGTGCCGTACCGTTGCATAGGCGTCCCCCTGGCCCCGAACAGCTGCCCGGGTGCATGATCGCTTGCAGATGCGCGACCGAGACCTCTACGCGAAGCTCCTTGGGATCGAGGCCCCGTGGTTCGTTCGGGACGTCGACGCGCGCCTCGACGAAGGCAAGGTCGAGGTCGTGCTCGGGTTCGACAAGGATGTGCGACTCGCGTGTCCGGACTGCGGAGCGAGCTGCGGCCGCTACGACACCAGAACACGATCGTGGCGACACCTCGACACCATGCAGTACCGGACCGTGCTGACCGCAGATGTCCCCAGGGTTCAGCGCAAGGAACACGGCGTCAAGCAGGTCGCCGTTCCCTGGGCGGGCCCGGGTTCTCGGTTCACCGCGCTGTTCGAATCGCTCGTCATCGACTGGCTGCACGGGGCGAGCATCACGGCGGTCGCTCAGATGCTCCACATGAGTTGGGACGAAGTCGACGGCGTCATGCAGCGGGCTGTCGAACGCGGACTGAAGCGCCGTGAGTCGCAGCCGCTGCGTCGCATCGGAATCGACGAGACGTCCTTCCAGAAGCGGCACGAGTACGTGACCGTCGTGTACGACGTTGAGCGCACCCGAGTGATCGAGGTTCTCAACGGTCGCAAGCAGGAGGACCTCGAGAACTTCTTCTGGGATGCGCCTCTGGAGCACATCTTGACGCTGGAGTCGGTTTCCATGGACATGTGGCCGGCGTACATCAACGCAGTCAGCGGCCACATTGAGGACCCCGAACTCAAAATCTGCTTCGACCGGTTCCACGTCGCGAAGCACCTCGGCGACGGCGTGAACAAGGTGCGGACCGAGGAGATAGGTGAGCTTCGGTCTCTCGGGGACAAGTCGCTGGTTGGAACTCGCTTCCTCTGGCTCCAAAACCCGGAGAACATGACAGCGAAGAACAAGGCTCGGTTCGACTCGCTGCGCGATGCGACCTTCAAAGTTGCTCGGGCATGGGCGATGAAGGAAGTCGCTCGCGGGCTGTGGAACTACAAATCGCGCGGTTGGGCAAAGCGAGGTTGGGAGAGCCTCATCAGCTGGATGTCGCGCTCTCGACTTGGCCCGATGGTGAAGGTCGCGAAGATGCTCCGCACGCACCTGTGGGGGATCATCAACGCCATCGTCCTGAAGGCGACCAACGCCGACCTCGAGTCGACGAACGCTAAGATCCAAGCCCTCAAGAAGCGAGCGTGCGGGTACCGGAATCGAGACCGTTTCCGTCACGCGATCCTGTTCCATTGTGGAAAACTCGACCTACACCCGCGACTCGCGACCCACACAGTTTCCTGAAGCGCCGTTTTCGGTGGGAATCGTTTTGGCCGATCTGGCCTACAATCGGTGCGCCCGACATCTCCAAGCTGGATGAAGTCCCGATGTTCCGCTTCACCTTGCCGCGCACCCAGGCCCACGACTCCGGCTACTATTGCGAGAGTTTGGGATCGATGCGACCCGCGTCTGTCCAACGCCGGAGGGCTTGATGCGACAGGTCCTTCAGGGCGCCCACGAGGACGACGACGAGCTTTTTACGCGGCCCCGACTCGCTCGCCGACGCCGGGAACCGAGGAGTACGGCCTTCGTGTTGCGTTCCGCGAGATGCTCACTCAGCTCGCGGCGGAACGAGCCCTAGATCGCCCTAGATCTTGGCGGCAAGGACGTCGATCAGGTCCTCGATTGCGTGCCCTCCCATGAGTGGGCGGGCCTCGTGACCGCGGCGGCCTTGGCTGCTTACGGCACGCGGCTGGCGGTACCGTGAGGTGATCGTGGACCCGCGGTTCGAGGTCCGGTGCGGCTGATTCAAGATTCAAGGTCGACACTCTTCGCTGGCGAACGACAACCACCCGACCTTGCAGCAGAGCATTCTTCGCGGCACGAACGATACGGCCCGGCAGCCGTCAAGCGGTTCTTCGTACTGGTTCGTACCGGCTGGCGGGCTGGTGCCGGAAGAGCCGGCTGGGCGGAAAGAGCGTCTCAAAACGAGACGACGTACGAGCGCCGGGAGGTGATATGGGAATGAGGCGACGGCAAGAAAGTCTGCGGGTGACCGAGCTGTCTCCCCAACTTCGAGCGCTTCGCTACCGGCAAGCCCATGCGACTTCGAACTTCGGCTGAGAGGCGAACTGACCTCGCAAAGTCACTCTTCATACTTTCGACCGTCTACCTCGTCTCCGGGTGTGCGCTGTTTGCCGCTTCGAGCTCGTCCTCCCCTCGAAAGGGGCGCGAAGGACCCGGGCTCTACGGCCAGTCCACGCCAGGGGCGGTTCACGTCGTGCCGTCGAACACGAACGTCGATCTTGCGATGGGGTACGCAACGCTGACCGGCGAGGCCAGGGGGCACTGCGTGGAGCGGGTCGGAACTCGCTCGAGTGGAAAGGAATGGACGAAGCTGGACGTGCAGTACGCGGAGGACGCCTCGAGCCTCGCACGGGCCCTCGGCGTTACGGTTCGTGCGGGTGCGGAGTTCGGTCTCTTTAGCGCGAGTGGAGAAGCGGAGTATGTCACGGAAGAGGCATCGACCCGAGAGTCGTCATTCCTCGTCGTGAGTGCGGCAGCGGCAGCTCCCAGCGAAGGCTTGGTCGAGTACAGGTTGACTCAAGACGCGCTTGCTCAGCTGCGGACATCTCCTCAACAGTTCTACCGACGCTGCGGGAACCAGTTCGTTGCCGCCGTCCAAAGGGGCGCCACGTTCAGCGCCATCGCGCGGGTCGAATCGGCGTCTCAGCGCGAGCGCGAGTTCCTGCGTGCGCGTGCCTCCGCCAGCTACCTGGGGTTCTCGGGTGGGGCTGAGGGGGCGCGGGAGGTCTCGAGCAAGATGACGAGCATGCGTGCAAGCTTTCACGTCTTCCAGAGTGGCCGAAGCGAGGAGATTCCGACCTTCGACAAGTTCATCGCCGAGGCGCGGAATATTCATGCCAACCTGGCGAGTTCGGGGGGCGAGGGCAGCATCGTCCGCTTCGAAACGAAACCCTACGACGTTGCCGCGAACTGGCCGGGTGACATCACCCTACCCGCGCTAGGCCAACAAGCGCGCACGCTCGAGACGCTCGCTCAATGGCACCTGCATCATCGGATGACGATCGAAGAGCTGGAGGCGGCTCGAGGCGCGCCCAAACAGCCGCCTTGCGAAGATGCTGCAGCGGAATTCGAGCGGAACATCGGCAACTTCGAAGCTGCGAAGCAGCGCGTGGAGGAGCGAGCCCACGCCTGTGTCAACGATCCCATGCAGTCGTGCAACACCGAGGGCTTGCGTGCGCCGCCGTCGCGTCCCTTGCCGATCATCGCGCAGTGCTCCGACCTCGATGCGTTGGCGGAGGCTGCTCGGGAGCGCAAGAAGCAGGAGCGTCAGCGCAACCGGGCGAAGAAACGGAAGAAGAAGCAGCGCAAGCAAGCACGGGCAGCGGCAGCGGCAGCGGATGCGTGTCGCGGGGAGAAGCGGAAGGGATGCGCACCTTGTGCGAGTTGGTCCTTCGAGAAGCTCGAGTACACGGCACCGAAACACAAGCCAGATGGAAGGTGCTGGGACACGGGGTGCGGGCGTCCCGACCCCATCCTCAGAGTGTCAGGAGGGGCGGCCTCGCGAACTGCGGCTGCGCGCGACTCATACAATGTCCGAGAGAGCTTCCAACCTCCCCTGGTCCTGTCCAACGGTGACAGCGTCACGGTGTCGGCGACCGACCGAGACTTGGCGGATCACGACCGGATGTTGAAAATCTCCGAAGTGGTCCCGGACCGACTCGACGGCGGGACCTGGGCTCTGGGCGGCGGAGCAGTGCGACTCGCGGGGACTTGTTCGGAGTAGGATTACGCGTTCGTCTCGGAGGTCGCTGTTGACCGTTGTTTGCGGACGGATGTGATGCTGGACGCACGAGGTGGGGGCTCTGACACCGTCAGCACCCGCCCGCCATCCGTCTCAAAACGAGTCGCGCGGCAGGTCGCCGCAGACATCGGGCTCCGACCCGGATAAGATGGCGGCGCTTCGATGCCAGGATTGCCAGACAAGTCGAGTCTCGACCACGCCCTCACTTCGCAGTTCATCGTGGCGTGGGCCGGGGAGAGCGGGGAAGAGGGGCGCCTTCGTTGGTGGAAGTCAGAATCTGGTCTCGGAGTTCGGAGGCGAGGATCTGTTTCGGAGGCTACTTCCGCAGACGTGGGACTGGGCGGTGCTGCAAGGGGCCCGTGAAGCGGCGCGACGACACGACGCCTCGGTTCGTAAGCGAGACCATCATCCCGACCGTCTCGTTTCGCTCTTCTCCCTGGGCTTTGAGATCGACGAGCGGATCGACGAGCGTCTGCAAGAGCTCAAGCGTGCGGGACGTGTCGTCTCGGAAGCTCTGCCGGGGCTCGTCGACGTGGTCGGGGAGAACTGGCAGCGAGACAGCTTCGCGCAGTGGGTTGGCGCCCATGGCCAGCCGGCTGCGGAGACGGTCCCGGCGGGTCGTCGCATCAAAACGGACCCGCCGGCGGACCTGCGGGTCATGGTCGACGCTCTTCTGGCCAACTTGGCGCCACTGTCGGACGAGTACCCGCTGCCGCACTACGTGAGGTCGGTGTGACGCAGCCGGCTGAGGTCACGAGCATCCACACCCGACTTCTGAAATGCGCGCTCGAGGTGGAGGACTCGCGCGCCTACTGGAGCCATCGCAACGGTAACGATGCCGCTGCAGCGGATGTCGCGTTCAACGAATACTGGTTCGGTGCACGAAGCATGTCTCGGGTGGAGGTCCTGCTGACGAACCTCCGGGCGCGGTTCGACGCGTATCCGCAGGCGCTCCGGGTCCTGCATGCCTGGAAGCACATGTCTCCGCCGACCCGCGCGGCCATCTGTCACTGGCATCTGCAGCTCGCGGATCCGCTGTATCGGGCGTTCTCGGGGGAGTACCTGGTGCAGCGGCGCGATGGGGGCCGTCCCGAGGTCACGCGGGATCTGGTGACCGAGTGGGTGGCGGACCAGGGGCCGGGCCGCTGGACGATGGCCACGAAGATCCAGTTCGCGAGCAAGCTGCTCTCGGCCGCGTACGCGGCGGGGCTGGTGAAGTCGAAGCGGGATCCTCGGCCGCTGGGCGTCCCGCGGGTCCCCGACGATGCACTGGAGTATCTGCTTCACCTCCTGCGGGAGGTCACCTTCGAAGGAACGCTGATGGACAACCCGTATCTCGCCTCGGTGGGCCTGGATGGCTCGCTGCTCACGGATCGCCTCGCGTCGCTGCCGAGTCTGCGCTTCGGCGCGCAGGCTGGGGTCGTTCACTTCGGATGGCGGTACGACTCGCTCGAGGCCTGGGCTCGCGCGACCGTGGCCCAAGACGAGGAGCTGCGAGCATGAGTCTGCCCCGCACCAAGCTCGACGCGGCCTTTGCCGACCTGGCGAAAGACCTGATCCACGAGGATGGGCCGCGGATCAGCACGATGCGGAACTACCGCTTCGCGATCCTCAACTACCAGCCCGAAGACGAGTTCAAGGTCCGCGAGCGCATGCAGCGTCTCCACGCGGATCTCGTGGCGCACGGGTGGAGCGTGCTGACGCTGGATTTGCAGGCATTGCTGTTCGAGCGCCTTCGGGCGCAGGGCGAGGACTTCGTGCCGCGGGTGATCGAGATGGAGAAGCGCATGTCGGGCATCGAGCGCAGCCGTGGGCTGGGCTACTTGAAGTCGAAGCTGGCGCCCTTCATCGGGGGCCCCGACGGGCTGGCGGCGGACTGCAGCCGGGTGATCCGCGAGCACGTCGCGAAGCACCCGGACGCGGTGGACCGCACGCTGGCGCTGGTGGGGCGCGCGGGGGCGCTGTACCCGTACTTCCGCTCCTCGGCGCTGCTCAAGCACCTCGATGGCCGGACGGACAACGTGCCGGTGGTCCTCCTCTACCCGGGGGAGCGACGCGGACAAACGGGGCTCTCGTTCATGGGCGAGCTGGAGCCCGATCATGACTACCGACCCCGGATCTACCAATAGGACTGCACGATGAGCCAAGAAGACTCCGACAGGATCGCCGACTTGTTCGAACAGGATGTCACGCGGGACATCCCTCCGGTCGTCTACTTCTCCGAGCAGAAGCCGGAGAAGGTCGCCGACGAGGTCTCCGAGTACATCATCACGGGAGGATGGAACGAGAACCATCCGAACGCGCGGAAGTACCCCGATGGGATCCACGAGCAGTACGTGAAGCTGCTCCGGGCGATCTCGACGGAGCTGGACAAGCCCGGCGGGCCCGAGCTGCCCAACGCGTGGATCTCGGGATTCTACGGCTCGGGTAAGTCCAGCTTTGCGAAGCTGCTGGGGCTGGCACTCGATGGGCTGGAGCTGCCCGATGGGAGGTCGCTGGCCGAGGTTTGGCTGTCGCGGGACAAGTCCGACCGCGCGCATGAGCTGCGTGAGGCATGGACTGCGCTGCGGACCAAGGTCGACCCGATCGGGGTGGTGTTCGACATCGGTGGCGTCGCCGAAGACGGGCAGCACATCCATGCGGCGGCGATCGAGCAGGTGCAGCTGCGGCTGGGCTACTGCAGCACGCAGCCGCTGGTGGCGGACTTCGAGCTCAAGCTCGAGCGCGATGGGATGTACGCGAAGTTCGAGCAGGTCGCGCAGGACCAGCTGGGAAAGCCGTGGTCGCAGGTCAAGGACCAGCACATGGCCGAGGAGGACTTCTCGCTGGTGATGTGGGCGATGTTCCCGGAGAAGTACACGGATCCGATGAGCTGGTTCACCAGCCGCGGGGGCACGCACCGGCGCTCGGAGTCGCCCGAAGACGCGGTGGCGGCGTTGCGGGACATGATCAAGTTCCGCAAGCCGGGCGCGACGCTGTTCCTGGTGATCGACGAGGTCTCGCAGTACGTGCTGTCGAGCAAGGACCGGGTCGACCGGCTGCGGGCGTTCGCGAGCGCGCTGGGCTCGGGGCTCAAGGGGAAGGCGTGGCTGCTGGCGCTGGGCCAGCAGAAGGTGGACGAGGAGGCGGACGACTCGTTCCTGGTGTGGGCGAAGGACCGGTTCCCGAAGAGCCTGCAGGTACACCTGGCGCCCACGAACATCCGGGACGTGGTGCACAAGCGGCTGCTGCTCAAGACGGCGGACGCGACGAAGCGGCTGGAGGGGCTGTTCGAGGAGAACCGGCCGAGCCTCAAGCTCTACGCGTACGGCTGCGAGAACGTGACGCCGGACGAGTTTGCGGAGGTGTACCCGATGCTGCCGGGATACATCGACCTGCTGCTGCAGATCACCAGCGCCTTGCGGACGCGGTCGTCGCGGGCGCAAGGGGACGACCAGGCGATCCGAGGGCTGCTGCAGCTGCTCGGGGAGCTGTTCCGCAGCCAGAAGCTGGCGCAGATGCCGGTGGGGTCGCTGGTGACGCTGGATCAGATCTACGAGGTGCAGCAGACGGCGCTGGACTCGGACGCGCAGTCGACGATGGCGCGGATCCTCAGCCAATGCGCAGACGAGGCCGACGCGATGCTGGTGAAGGCGGCGAAGGCGGTGGCGCTGCTGGAGCTGGTGCAGGAGACGATGCCGACGGATGCGCGGCTGGTGGCGCAGTGCCTGTACGATCGGGTGGATCGGGGCAACCGGGTCTCGGAGGTGACCGAGGCGCTCGAGGAGCTCAAGCGCCGCGGGCTGCTCGCGCACTCGGAGAAGACCGGGTACAAGCTGCAGTCGTCGGCGGCCGAGGAGTGGGATCGGGAGCGGCACGACATCCCGGTGTCCCGCGAGAAGATCGCGGAGGTGGTGCAGGACGGGCTGAAGTACCTGTTGGCCGAGCCGGCGCGGCCCCGCTACAAGACGCGGTCGTTCCCGTGGGCAGGGGTGTTCTCGGACGGTCGCCGGGTGGAGAACGCGTCGATCGCAGACCCGCGCGATGACGCTGTGGTGCGGGTGGACTTCCGGTACCTGACGGCGGACGAGCGGGCGCAGAGCACGTGGGTGAAGCGCAGCGATGAGCCGTCGATGCGGAACCTGCTGGTCTGGGTGGCGGGGGACAGCCAGCAGCTCGACGAGGACGCGCGGGGGCTGGCTCGCTCGGCGGCGATGGTGGCGAAGTACCGGCCACGCCGGGAGTCGCTGCCAGGGGCGCGGAAGCTGCTGCTGCAGCAGGAGGAGAACCGGGTGGAGGACCGCAAGGCGGCGGCGCGTCAGAGCGTGGCGCAGGCCTGGATGTCGGGGAAACTGTACTTCCGGGGCCGGACGATCGACCCGCAGGAGCACGGGGCGAGCTTTGCGGCGGTGTTGTCGTCGGTGGCGGACCGGATCCTGCCGGAGCTGTTCCCGCACTTCACGGCGGTGCAGGTGCAGCCCAGCGAGCTGGCGCAGCTGCTGCAGAAGGAGCTGTCGGGGCCGTCTCCGAAGTTCCTGGGGGAGGAGCTGGGGATCTTGGAGCTGGACTCGAACCGGTACATGCCGGTGTGCAGCGGGACGGTGCCGGTGGGGGTGCTGGAGTACATCGACTCGGAAGGGGGGATCAGCGGGACGGGGCTGCTCGCGCACTTCGGAGGGCCACCGTACGGGTACACGACGGGGGTAGTGCAGGCGTGCGTGGCTGGGCTGCTGCGGGCGAGCAAGGTGCGGATCCGGCCCGAAGGTGGGGCGGAGATCACGGCGATCCGTGACGCGGGGGCGCAGGACCTGTTCGGGAAGGACCGGGCGTTTCGGCGGGCAGACTTCTTCGTGGCAGGTGAGGACGAGGTGGGTCCGCGGGCGCGGGCGAAGATCTGCAAGTTCTTCCAGGAGCATCTCGGGTACGTGATGGACCGGGAGGACCACGCGATCGCGGACGCGGTGTCGCAGCTGTTCCCGATCCAGGCGAAGCTGCTTCGAGAGGTGGAAGGCCGGATCCGGCGGTTGCCGGGCGGCGGCTCGATTCCCGATGCGCTGGTGCGGCTCGAAGGTGCGCTGGAGAAGTGCGTGAGCACGTGTCGCCAGACGCAGCCGACGGTGGCGCTGGTGAAGAAGAACTTCGACGTGCTGCAGGATGGGATCAAGAAGCTGCGCGAGTACAACGCGGAGCTGACGGAGGAGGCGATCGCGAAGCTGCGGAAGGCGGCGGAGGTTCGGGACCATCAAGGGCAGCAGCTGGCGGATGAGGGCTTGCTGACGACGGAGCTGGAGGCTGCACTGGAGCGGGTGAAGGCGCAGCTTTCGGGCGAGCGGCCGTGGCGGGACATCGCGTCGATTGACGCGGACCTGGAGGCACTTCGGACGGCCTACACGGTGGAGCGTGCGGAGCGGCTTCGCTGGCAGGAGCAGCAGGTGGAGCAGGCTCGAGCGGCGGTGAAGGGCCGAGAGGGGTTCGCGACGCTGTCGAGCGAGAAGTCCCACCAGGTGCTGCGGCCGTTCTCGAATGCGACGACGTCGACGTCGGAGGAGGCGGTGGCGCCCTCGCTGTCGGCGCTGAAGGCCCCGTTCGTGGTGGAGCTGGGCCGAGCGCAAGAGGCTGCGAACGAGCGGCTGGATGAGTTCCTCAGCGAAGGGGACAAGCCGCTGATCATGAAGGTGAGCCTGGACCTCCGGGGGCGCGAGCTGTCGACGGAGGAAGACGTGTTGGCGCTGCTGGACGAGATCGAGAAGAAGCTTCGGGCGCACATCCCCGGGGCGAGGGTGCGGGTGCTGTGAGCGACGATCGAGCGATGACCCCAGAGGCGAAGAAGGCGCTGTCGAAGACGATCCGGGGGCTGCGAGAGCGGCTGCTGGAGGACCTGCATGCGTCGACCGAATCGGCGTATCGGCTGTCGGTGCGGACGCAGGACGCCGGGCTGGCGGAGCGGCCGAAGGCGCTGCGGCGGCGGCTGGAGGCGTGGATCGGGGAGCAGCAGCGGGCGGAGCCAAAGGGGAAGGGCAAGGAGAAGACGCAGCGGAGCGCGGATGACTTCCGGCGGGAGGCGGAGAAGCAGGCGGCGTACACGTTGCTCAACCGGCTGGTGATCTTGAAGCTGATGGAGGCGCCGGGGGCTGGAGGTGAGCCGATGCGGAAGCCTCCGGTGGTGACGGGCGGCTGGGAGAGCCGGGCGTACAAGGACTTCCGTCAGTTGGCACCCGCGTTGGTGCGGGAGGATGAGACGGCGGGGTATGGGGTGCTGCTGCGGCTGGTGTTCGAGGAGCTGGCGGTGGACCTGCCGGGGGTGTTCGGGCCGGCGGGGGTGGGGGAGTTGGTGCCGATCCCGGCGGGGACGCTGCGGCATGTGGTGGATGAGCTGAACCGGGGCGAGCTGGAGTCGTGCTGGACCGACGACATGACGCTGGGGTGGGTCTATCAGTACTGGAACGACCCGGAGCGGGAGGCGTTGGACGAGAAGATCGCGGGGGGCGGGAAGATCGAGCCGCACGAGATCGCGAGCAAGACGCAGATGTTCACCGAGCGTTACATGGTGGACTGGCTGCTGCAGAACTCGCTGGGGCCGATGTGGCTGGCGATGTGCAAGAAGCACGGCTGGACGGCGGAGGTCGAGGCGGACGGGACACTGGCGAGGCTGGAGGAGCGGCGGACGGCTTGGCGGGCGAAGCGGGAGGCGGGGGAGGTCGAGCTGACGGAGCTGATGCCGCTGGAGACGGATACGGAGCGGCGGTGGGCGTACTACGTGCCGCAGCCGATTCCGGACGACGCGGTGGAGAAGGCGCCGGAGTCGGTGCGGGAGCTGAAGATCTTGGATCCGGCGGTGGGGTCGGGGCACTTCTTGGTGGTCGCGATGGACCTGTTGGTTGCGCTGTACCGCGAGGAAGCGCGGCATCGCGGGGAAGAGAGGCAAGAGGCGTGGAGCGATGCTGCGATCGTGGAGCGGATCGTGGCGGAGAACCTGCACGGGATCGATTTGGATCGACGTGCGGTGCAGATCGCCGCGGCGGCGCTGTGGCTCAAGGCGCAGCAGTTGGCGCCGGGGTGTCATCCGGAGCGGATGAACCTAGTGGCGTCGGACCTGCGGTTGGCGAGCCTGCCGGATGACGACGCGGCGCTGGTGGAGCTGCGGAAGGAAGTCGAGCGCGAAACGGGGATCCCCGACGAGCTCACCGACACGCTGGTGCATGCGCTGCGGGGGGCGGACCATCTCGGGAGCTTGCTGAAAGTGGATGCCGCGCTGGAGAAGGCTCTCGACGAGCACGACGCGGAGCTGGGGTCGGCGGTGGCGGAACAGGGCAGTCTGCTTGAAGGATTCGCGCCGAAGCAGAAGCGGCTGGCGATTCCGCGGGAAGAGGCGAGGGGGCTGGTGCTCAAGCGGCTGGAGGGATTCTTGGCCCGACGCACGGGTGGGGACGACCTCGGGCTACGGTTGCGGGGCGAGCAACTGGCGGCGGGGGTTCGGTTCGTGCGGATTGTGCGGGAGGGTGCGTACGACCTCGTGGTGGCGAACCCGCCGTACCAGGGCACGTCGAAGATGGCGGCCTCGAAGTACGTCGAGGACACGTACAAGCTCGGCAAGGCGGACTTGTTCGCAGCGTTCTTGGTGCGGGGGCTGGAGCTGGTACGCGAGGGTGGCACGTCGGCGATGCTGACGATGCGCAACTGGATGTTCATCAAGCAGTACTCCGGGCTTCGTGAGTGGCTGCTGGAGACGTACGACTTGCGCTCGCTCGGAGACTTCGCGATTGGTGCGTTCGACGAAGTGCCGAATGACGTGCTCAGCGTCTGCGTGAGCACATTCCGCGCGACACCGCCGGTCCAGACCAGAAGCGTCGCGCAGCAACCGACGCCGAACGACGACAAATCCTACGACCGCCAACGCACGAAGCGAAAGCGGGCCGCCACGCTTTGCCACGTCGGGCGCCACGAGTTTGAACCGGCCGCCCTGAAGGTCGTCCCCGAGTGGCCCCTGGTCTACTGGTGGGACGAGCACGATGTCACGGCCTACCAAGCGGGCACGCTGGGGGAAAAATCCCCAGCTCGCGCGGGCTTGCAGACTTCGGACGACACGAGGTTTCTACGGCTGCCATGGGAAGTCGAGGCTTGTCGAATTGCGAGTCATCGGCACGAAGAACGTGTTCCGGAGCGTCACAAGGCGGGGTGGGCTCCGATCGTGGCCGGAGCCTCGGGTCGAGAGTGGATCGAGCCGCTTTTTACGGTCCTTCGCTGGCAAGCGGAGGGACTCGAGGTCCGAGAGTTCCCGAGATCCTACCCCCGCAATTTCGAGTCGTATTTTCGACCGGGGGTTGCCTTTGCCATGATTGGGGCGTCCTTTAGCGCACGCGTCCACCGCTACGCAAGCGTGGTGGGACACAAGGGCGCGTCTCTAGTCCCGCCGTCGCCCGCAGAGGCCGTATGCGCGCTGAACAGCAAACGCGCGCGATCAGTCTTGCAGTCGTTGAATCCAGGTATCGGCTTTGAGGTCGGAGATGTTAACCGCCTGCCCCTATTCGAAGTTGCAGATGCTCCGTCTATCTTTCGCGTTCTCGAGGAGGCGTTCGCGGAACATGAAGCTCACCGAGAGGCCTCAGTCGAGTTCCGTGGCCCCGGTCAATCGCCTTGGCGCCGAGCGCAGCAGTGGGCGCAGGAAGCCGTCGATCGCAGTGCCCACGACGGACTGTCGGACTACTCCGCGGGGTATGACAGAGAGCCCCCCACCGACCACATTAGCTTCGCATTGGGTTGTGCCCTCGGCCGTTTCTCCCCCGCGGGCGAAGGCATCCTCAACCCCATTACCGCCGACCTTTCCTCCGCACTCCCCGCCGGCATCCTGTTCTTGGACACGACCCTCGACGCCAACGACCTTCGCGACTCTCTCGGACACCCCGCCGCCGCCCAGATCCACGAAGTCTGGACCACCCACGGCCCCCACCTCGAGACCAAGCGCAAGGACGTCCGGGCCTACCTCGCGTGGGACTTCTTCGCGTCTGTCCACAAGGGCATGTACGAGAACCGGCCGATCCACTGGCCGCTGACGTCCGCCTCCAAGATCTTCGTCGCGTGGGTCAACATCCACCGCTTCGACGCCCAAACCCTCCCGGTCCTCCTCGCCGACCACCTCCACCCCACGCTGACCCGGATCGAAGGCGAGCTCGCCGACCTCCAAGCCGCCCGCTCGGGCCCCGACAAGAAGGCCGCCCGCTCTGCCGAGAAACAATACGACAAGGCCGTCAAAGCCCGTGACGAGCTCAAGGAGTTCATCGCCAACGTCGAACAGTGCGCCAACGCTGGCCCTCCACCCCCGGACACCAAGACCCCGAAGCGCGACGTCGACGCCCGCTACGACCCGGATCTCGACGACGGCGTCATGATCAACTCCGCCGCCCTGTGGCCGTTGCTCGAGCCCCAGTGGAAAGACCCCAAGAAGTGGTGGAAGGAGCTCGCCTCGGCCAAGGGGAAGAAGGACTACGACTGGTCGCACCTGGCCATGAAGTACTGGCCCGGCCGCGTCGACAAGAAGTGCCAAGAAGACCCGTCCCTCGGCGTCGCCCACGGCTGCTTCTGGAAGTACCACCCCGCGCGCGCCTGGGCCTGGGAGCTCCGCCTCCAAGACGAGATCGGCCCCGACTTCCGCATCGAAGAGAAGCCCTACCGCGACGACGGCGGTGACACCGAGCACCGCACCGCCTACCTCGCCACCCACCCCGAAGAAGCCCTCGCCGCCGTCGAGAAGGAAGCCCTCCGCCGCCGCGGCCGAGGCAAGGACGCCAAGCCCATCGCTGAGCTCACCCTCCTCGAGCCTGGCCTATGGTCCGCCCTCCCCGAAGCCTGCTGGGACCTCGAGACCAAGATCATCGACAAGCAAGGCGCCCCCTTCCGCCTCCACGCCCCCGACGAGCCACAGGCCCGCGCCGGCTACGAGAAGGCCAACCCGGCCGAGTCCAAGAAGCGCGCCGAGCTTCTCCGCTCTCTCGGCGCCCCCGACATGTTCGACTCGGTGCCGGAATAACGCATGAACCCGTCCGGCCTACTCCCGCAACCCCGCGGAATCAACCGCAGCAGCTCACGCTCGCGCTTCGACCCAGCCGAGTTCGGCAAGCCGCGTCCACGCTGCGCGGATGTGGCCGTCCTTCATCTGAGAACGCTTCCGCTCGCTCCAGGCGTGCACCCCGGCCGTCACCGACTCCAGGGTCGTCTTCTCTTGGTGACGGGCCACCCAGTGCACGGTGGCGAGCAGCTCCATCCCGAACGGCGTCTCGAAGCCGTCGATCAGCGACGCGACCGTGGCCAGCCGGTGCTTCGACTCCGGCTGCTCACCCAAGAAACGCATCGCTTCTTCGAGTGCCCCAGGAAGCAACTCCAGGGGGGTCTCGGGCTTGTTCGCCCCGTCGCCTACCCCACGCGTAAAGTGGCCCTCGATGTTGCGGAGCGCCTTGCGAAGGTTGTCCGCGTATGGCCCGTAGTGGTGGGCTTTGAACTGGAGTCGCAGTGGCTCTCCGGCCTCCTGAAGGAAGTAGGCCAGCTTCTGCACTTCGAGCAGCGACAGTCGGTACTCGTAACCCGTCTCGAGGTACTTCGCCATCGCAGCGACGACGGCTGCTCGCGATCCCGTCATGTCAGGCTTCTTCCTACGATCGATGATCTTGTCGGCCGCAGGGGCCCCTTGGGGTCCGTAGAGCACCACCCGGACGTCGGAAAGGGGGGCCAGAGCGGACTCGATGAGTGGTCGTACGTCGTCCCAGTTCAGTCCGCCGTAGCCGCAGCCCAACGGGGGGATTGCGATCGACGTGATGCCGAGGGTTTGGATCTGGTGTGCGAGGTCCACCAGCCCGTCGCGGATGTACTCGAGCTTCGAAGGGTGTCGCCAGTGCTTCTTCGTCGGGAAGTTGATGATGAACCGCGGGGCCATCAGCCGCCTGACGACGTGCATCTTCCCCGGCTCGACCTCCCCAGCCTTGCAAGCGCGGTCGTAGTCCCGAAACGCATCGGGAAACGCCTTCTTGAACTGCAGCGCCAGGCCCTTGCCCATCACACCCTTCGTGTTGACGGTGTTCACGAGCGCGTCGACGTCGGCCTCGAGGAGGTTGCCGTGCCCTTGTTCGATCGCCATCGGTTCCCCCTAGTAGTACCACTTGCGCATGACCGCCACAGCTGGCGAGTGCGAGGCGCCCTGCAGGATCTGCTGCACTTTGGCTTCCGTGGCTGGTGTGTGAACACCGATCCCCAACACGGCCGTCCACGGGAAGAAATCGTGGACCAGGAACTCGGCTTGGCGCTCCTCTCGCACCTTCGACCAGTACGTCTCGTCCATCACGTGCCAGGGCACCTGCGCGAGACTGGCGAGGTCATCGAAGTACAGGGCGTGAGCCAGCTCAGCGTGGCGGTCCGTAAACGCCCACCCTCGGCCGAGACCCACCGCGGTGCTCACCCGGCTCACGAGGTGCACGATCTCCGTCTGGCCGCCCCCAAAGTCATCGTGGCCCTTGTCGACCACGTAGAGCATCACCGACCGTGGGCAGAAGTTGAACGGGACGTAGTCGCCCAGGCAACCTCCCGAGCTGGTCGGCACGGTTCGGGAGAGCCGCCGGTTCTTGATCCTTCGGATGCCGATGTTGGTGCACGCGAGACCCCTGCCGATTCGTTGCGCGTCGCACCAGAGCCCGCCTTCGACCACGATACTCGCGAGATTGTCGACATGAGTGATGTGATAGATGAACGGATCTTGCTCCACCCTGTTCTCGATTCCACCACGAGCGACGTGCTCTCGTCGAGCGCAGAGCAGGTCGTGTCTTTTCTGCGAATCAGAGGGCGAGTCGCGTGAAGACTGAAAGCAGCCTCGGCGGCCCCGTCTCCGAAGCCGTCGCTGCCGAGCTCCGCACCTGGGTCCGTCGCCACGGCGTGGTCGTCTGGCTCGACGCCGACGACCACTACTCCGGCCTCGTCGAGCGGCTCGAGCAAGCGCGCCAAGACAAGACGCTCCCCTACGATGTCTTCGCCTATCGCGGCAGCTTCCTCGAGCTGACCATGGCCCTCGAGAACGTGGCCGGTAGCGCCACGCCCAAGCCCTTCGTCATTCACCTCCCCCGGTTCAACGAGCAGGACGTCCGCCAGACCCCCATGCTCGAGCTCTACCTCGCCGGCACCCGCTTTCGAAAGGCTCTGAGCACCGCCGTCACCGATGCCGCTGCAGGTCGCGTGCGTCCCGAGGACATCGAGGCCTACAACCGCGAAGGCGTCTCCTCCCTCGCCGACGCCGACGCATGGCTGTACGAGCGGCTCTCCGGGTCCGGCACCGGCCTTGCCGGCGTCTTGCGACCCATGAGCCTCGTCTTCCTCTTCGACGACCTGCTCGGCAGCGGAACCGTCGCGCGGCGCCTTTCGGGTTCAGACGACCATCAGCTCCTGTGGGCCCACCTCGCCGCCAAGTCCGGCATGCCCGATGCCTGGCGAGATGCCCTCCTCAGCGGCATCGCCAAGCTCGAGCCCACCGACTTCGCCTTCATCGCCGCCTCCTGGGCCCTCGGCGTCGAGTACGTCCACGACCTCCAGGCCACCCGAGAGCTCCGCGACACCCGGCTCGAGCCCGCCCGCGCACTCCCAGCGAAAGTCGTCGAGGCCTGCCAGGACCTCGCCGCTCATCTCCGCAAGCGCCACCCCGCCTTCTACCGACGCACCGCCGACTCCACCGAGGAGCTGCTCAGCGAGGAATCCAAGCACGCCAACCCCCAAGACCTCGGGAAGATCGACACCTTCCGCTTCGAGGAGCGCGTCGTCCTGCGCGAGGCCTTGGGGTGCCTCACCCGCGAGGAATGGGACACGGCCGCCACCTATGCCCACGACCGTCTCGAGGGCAAGTCCTTCTGGCTCAAGCAAGACCCCGAGCGCAACAACGCCTGGCAGCTCGTGCGGCACATCGCCGTCACTGGCCAAGCGATCAAACACGCCGGCACCAAGCTCGCCGCCTCCGACCTCCCGACCGCCATCGAGCGCTACCGATCCCACGGTGCCGCGGTCGACCGCGCCCACCGTCACGTCGAGCAGCGCCGCGAAGAGCTCCTGTATCCCCTGCTGCCCGAGTACGAGGCGCTTCGCCGCAGCCTCAACGAGATTCGCCACGTCTGGCGGCGATGGGCCGACGCCTGGGCCGTCCAGTTCAACGCCCTGTGTCGTGCTGAGGGCTTCTTGCCCGACCCCCCGCTCCAGCAGCGCAACATCTTCGACGACATCGTCCGTCGCTACGCCGCCTCCAGCGGAACCACCGCCTACTTCGTCGTCGATGCCCTCCGCTACGAGATGGGCGAGGAGCTCTATCGCGCGATCGAGTCCACGCCGGCCGCCAACGTTCGCCTCTACGCTCGTCTGGCCGAGCTCCCCACCGTCACGGAGGTCGGCATGAACGTGCTTGCCCCCGTCGTCGACAAGGGGCGCCTCACCCCCGAGCTGAGCGACAAGGACAAGCAGAAGGTCCTGGGCTTCTCCACCGGCCAGTTTCGCGTCAACAACCCCGACACCCGTCGCAAGGCCATGATCGAGCGCGTCGGCGGCAAGAAGTGCCCGTGGCTCAAGCTCGAAGAGGTCGTCTCTCGCGATCGCAACAGCCTCGGCAAGACCGTCGGCGGCGCAAACCTCGTGATCGTGCACAGCGACGAGATCGACGCCGCCGGAGAGAAGGGCGCCGGGCCCCACGTCTTTGGCGGGATCATGCAGAAGCTCCGCGCCGCGTGGCGCCTGCTCCATGACGCCGGCGTCCAGCGCTTCGTCATCACCGCCGACCACGGCTTCCTGCTGCTCGCCGGTCTCGAAGACGCCAAGCAGTCCCACGGCCCCAACAAGCTGGTGCCCAACCGCCGCTACGTCATCTCGCCCACTGCCGCCGACCACGCCGACGAGGTCCGAGTCCCCATGGCCGACCTCGGCTATGAGGGCACCGAGGGCCACCTCATGTTCCCTCAGAGCACCACCGTCTTCGACACCGGGAATCGCCGCACCAGCTTCGTGCACGGCGGCAACTCGCTGCAAGAGCGCGTCATCCCCGTGCTCACCGTCGAGCACCGCGCCAAGGCCGGCGCCACCACCATCCGCTACAAGGTCTCCGCCGAGGCGCAGGATGGCGTGGGGGGCATGCACAGCATCATCGGCAGGGTCGATGTCACCGCCCAGGGGGGCCTGGAGTTCAGCCAGGCCCGCGAGGTCGAGCTGGCCGTCCGTGTCATCGAGCCGCCCGAGACCACCGTCGAGCTGTGTCAGGCCCGCAAGAGCGGCCGGGTCGAGCACGGGTCGCTGTTCGCCGGGGTGGGGGAGGACTTCGAGCTGTTCTTCCGCCTCTCGGGCCCGGCCGAGGGACGCGGCCTCGTCGAGGTCTACCATCCCAGCGCCGCCGAAGACGTCGAGCCCTTCCAGATCCGCCAGCGCTTCGACGTCAGCGTCGTGCGCTCGACCGGCGAGTATCAGATCGCCGTGCCGAAACCGGCCGCCGATCCGCCCACCACCTCGAAGTCCTGGCTCGAGCAGCTTCCCGAAGAGGGTGTCCGCCAGCTGTTCGAGCACCTCGACACCTACGGCTCCGTCACCGAAGATCAGGCGAGCACCATGCTCGGTGGCGCCAAGAAGGTTCGCAGGTTCTCCATGCGGTTCGACGAGTACAAGAAGCTGGTCCCCTTCCGCGTGAGGATCGACGCCGTCAACGGGGTCAAGAGGTACACCAAGGAGTGAGTCGCAGGATGAGCACGCTGAGCACACGTGAGATCGAGAACATCTTCGAAGCCCTCCGCAAGGGACTCGTCCCCGAGCGCGGCCTCGATGCCTTCGCTGTGGGCATCGAGATGCAGCGCAACGAGATCCACCGCCAGCTCGAGCTCGTGGCGGTCGGCGATGGCAGCACCAAGTTCCTGCGCGGCGGCTACGGCTGCGGCAAGACCTTCATGTCCCGCCTCGCCGTCCTCGACGCCCAAGCCAAGGGCTTCGCCACCAGCTTCGTCGTCGTCTCCGACAACGACCTCAAATTTCACCGCTTCGACGACGTCTACCGCAAGGTCGTCACCGAGCTGGGCACCTCCTCATGCCCCCGCGGGGCCCTGGGCGACATCCTCGACCGCTGGGTCGGCAAGATCGAAGAAGGTCTGATCTCGGCCGGTGAGGACGAGGAGGCCGAGGACTTCGACGACAAGGTGCGCAAGCGCCTCGAGCACGATTTGGCCGCGCTGACCGGCGGCAAGGCTCCTCAGGACTTCGTGCGCGTCATCCAGACGATCTTCGAGCTCAAGGACAAGGGCGACGTCGTCGACGCTGGCGGGCTGCTGTCGTGGCTCAGCGGAAGTGGCAACGTCTCCGCCGCCGTCAAGAAGCAGGCCGGGATCAAGGGCGATATCGGCAGTGCTCAGGCTTTGGCCTATCTCCGCGGCATCCTCGTAATCGTGAAGGAGGCTGGGTACAAGGGGATGCTGATCGTCATCGATGAGGCCGAGACGATCCTGAGGATGCGAAAGGACTCGCGGCACAACTCGCTCAACGGCATCCGCCAGATCGCCGACGGCGCCGGGGACTACAACGGCTTGCTGTGGCTGTTCACTGGGACACCCGAGTTCTTCGACACCCGCCAAGGTGTCGCAGGACTCCCGGCCCTGGACGACCGGATCAAGTTCCGCAAGCAGGGCAAGTTCATCAACCCCCGCCAGCCGCAGCTCGAGCTCGTCCCGTTCTCTGCCGAGCGGCTCAACGCCGTCGCGCTGCGCCTGCGCGAGCTCTTCCCCGCCAAGGACCCCGAGCGCCTCCGGGAGAAGGTCAGTGACGCGTTCATCGGGCGCCTGGTCTCCGAGGTCACCAAGGGCTTCAAGGGCGACGTCGGTGTCGTGCCCCGCCAGTTTCTGCGCGAGTTCGTCGGTCAGCTGGACATGGTCGACATGTACGACGAGTACGAGCCCGCCAAGGAGTACGGCTTCAAGCTCGAGGACGTCGCGCTCAGCCCCGAGGAGCAGCAGGCCGTCAGCGGTAGCCCGGACGCAGCCGAAGACGCCGGGGATGACGAGCTGGTGCCCCAGGAGGACGTCTGGTGAGCGTCTTCTCCCAGTTCGCGCCGCGGCTTCAAGAGGCGATCGTCGCGCGGCTGGGATGGTCGAGCCTGCGACCGGTCCAAGAGGAGGCCGGCAAGGCGCTGCTGGCCGGATCCAACGCCGTCATCTTGGCGCCCACCGCCGGCGGCAAGACCGAGGCGTCGATGTTCCCCACCTTGTCCGGGCTGGTGACCGACCCCGCCGATGGCGTCGGCGCGATCTACGTCGCGCCGATCAAGGCCCTGCTCAACAACCAGGCCGAGCGCCTGGGCAAGTATACCCAGATGGTCGGCCTCGACAGGTTCGTCTGGCACGGAGACACCCCCAGCAACGAGCGCCAGGCCTTCCTCAAGGAGCCCGTCGAGCTCCTCATGACCACCCCCGAGTCGCTTGAGGTCATGCTGGTCTCCCGCCGCGTCAACGAGCACTCGCTCTTCGCCGACCTGCGGACCGTCGTCATCGACGAGGTCCACGCCGTCGCCGGCACCGATCGCGGGGCGCACCTGATCAGCGTCATCGAGCGGCTGGCCAAGGTCTCCAGACACGACGTCCAGCGCGTCGGACTCAGCGCGACCGTCGGCAACCCCGAGGCCATCCTCGAGTGGCTGAAAGGTTCATCCGCCCGCCAGGGCCAGGTCGTCGACCCGCCCAAGAACCCTGGGCGCCGGCAGATCCTCATCACCAAGCGCGAAGACCTCACCGACATTGCCGAGGACGCGGCTCGCGTCGCCCGAGGCGCGAAGAGCCTGTTCTTCTGCCAGTCGCGGGCGACCACCGAAGCCGTCGCCGAGCACATGAGCCGCAGCGGCATCGACGTGTTCGTCCACCACAGCGCCGTCTCCAAGGAGGAGCGCCAGCACGCCGAAGAGCGGTTCCATAGCGGCGGGGCCGCGTGCATCGTCTGCACCTCCACCCTTGAGCTGGGCATCGACGTCGGAGACCTCAACAAGGTCCTGCAGGCCGAGGCTCCCACCACCGTCGGTTCGTTCCTCCAACGGATGGGGCGAACCGGACGCCGCGGCGACGACCCCGCCAACACCACGTTCTTCTGCGAGACCTCCGAGGGCGTGCTGCAAGCCATCGCGCTCGTCGAGCTCGCCAAGGCCGGCTGGGTCGAGGACGTCGACGTCCTGACGCGCTGCTGGCCCGTTCTGATCCACCAGCTTCTGGCCATGGCGCTCGCCCGCGACGGCATCACGGCCGAGGACGCGTGGACGCATCTTTCCGGGGTGCCCGATTTCTGCGGGATCCACCGGGCCGAGTTCGATCGCCTCGTCCAATGGATGTTGCGGGATCAGTCCCTGGTCCTGGCATCAGGCCTCCTCGTGCTGGGTCCTACCGCGGAGCGTCGGTTCGGCCGGCGCAACTTCATGGAGTTGTTTGCCGTCTTCAGTAGCCCGCAGAGCTACGCCGTTCAGACGCCCTCCGGCCAGCCTCTGGGCACCCTGAACCAGGGCTTCGTCGATCGGCTCGTCGATGGCGTGAGCTGCTTCCTGCTCAGCGGTCGGCCCTGGGCGGTGCGCTACGTCCATCACGACGACCGCCGTGTCATCGTCGAGCCCGCCCCTCGGGGACGCCAGCCCACCTGGGGCGGCTTCATCCCCCAGTTTCTGGGCCGAGACCTTTGCCAGAAAGTCCTCGACGTCGTCAGCTCGCAGCAGCAGTACGGATACCTCACTCCGGATGCCGCCCACACGCTGCAGGAGCAGCGCGAGGAGATTGGCAGCGTTGTCGATCCTGAGATCGGTGGGGTGGAGGTCATCGCCGACGAGATCCGTTGGTGGACCTTCGCGGGCGGGCGGATCAACTCCACGCTTCGCTACGCTCTGGAGGCGATCGGCACCGACTGGAAGGTCGTTCCCGACAACTATTCGATCAAGCTCCGAGGCGATGGTCTCAGTCGCGTTCGGTTCTCCGAGATCCTCGACGAGCTGCGGGATATCGAGCTGTGGGAGAACGACCAACTCTGGCGCGAAGTCGCCGAGGGGTTGCCCAACTACCGCTTGAGCAAGTTCCAACCCCTCATGCCCCCGTGGATCCAGCGAGAGGTTGTCGCGGGCTACTTGCTCGATGTCGCCGGGGCCTGGAACTGGCTGTCGGGCGAGCCAGTAGGCGAACTTGGGCGCGTACCCCCGGGCGTTGGGGATGTCTCGGAGCAGGATCGGATGCGACTCGATGCGCTCGGGCGTTCGGACGCCGCGAGGCGGAACCCTCTGACGCGGGACCCGGGGCGTCGGCTCGATTGGGTACGCAACGGCGACGAACTTCGGGCGGCGGTCGAGCATCTGCTGCAGGCGGAGAGTGTTGGGCTCGACGTCGAGACCACGCTGGCCTCGGGAGCGCTGTGTCTCATCCAGATCGCGACCGCGGAGCGGACGGTCATCGTCGATGCGCTGGAGGTGGAGGAATTCAGCCCTCTGGCGGAGGTCTTCTCGAATGCCGGGATCACGAAGCTGATCCACAACGCGAAGTTCGAGCGCGAAGTCCTGGGGCGGTACGGGTTGGAGCTGGATGGCGTTGTCGACACCATCCAGCTTTCGAGGCGGAAGCACCCCGAGGACGGCCAGCGACACGATCTCAAGTCGGTCTGCGAGCGCGAGCTGGGACAGACGCTGGATAAGCGGATGCAGACTAGTGATTGGAGCATGCGGCCGCTGAGCCCGGAGCAGATCGAGTACGCGGCCTTGGACGCTGAGGTGCTGCTTACGCTTTCTGACGGGCTTGAGGCGCTCGCTGAAGAGTCGCCGATGTAGCAACAGCCTGATAGCCTGCTGGCGCTTCTCAGTCGGGACTTGGGGCGGCTTGTATACCTCGTTCGGCAAGTACTTGGAGCGGCCATGCTAGTGTCCTGGATCGGTGATTTCTTGAAAAAGTCAGTCACTGGTCGGAGCCCCGAGAACCTGGATCGTCCGCTGCCCAAATCGCTTCACTGACTCGAGGATCTCGTCGGCGGTCTTCGTCCATGTGAAGGCCTTGCCCTCTTCGTTGTGCGCCTCGACGTATTCGTGGAGCGCTTTGCGGAGGTCCGGGACGCTCTTGTGAGAACCGCGGCGCAGGGCGTGCTCGGTCAGGAGGCCAAAGAAGCGTTCGACCAAATTCAGCCACGATGAGTAGGTCGGCGTGAAGTGGAAACGGAAGCGCGGGTGACGGGCGAGCCACCGCTTAACCGTGGGTGATTTGTGCGCGGAGAGGTTGTCCAAGATGACGTGTACTTCGAGGTCCGCAGGCACGCGTCTATCGATCTCGCGGAGGAAGGCGACGAAGTCCTTCGCGCGGTGTCGTTGCTTCGTCTTCGCGATCACTTCGCCTGTCGCCACGTTGAGCGCGGCGAAGAGATCGAGGGTCCCGCGACGGATGTAGTTGTGCGTCTGCCGTTCGGGCATCCCGAGATCCATCGGCAGGGTGGGCTGAGCTCTCTCCAGCGCCTGAATCTGTGGCTTTTCGTCGAAGGAGAACACGACCGCGTGTTCCGGGGGGTTCATGTACAACCCAACGATGTCCCGAACCTTCTCAACGAAGAGCGGGTCGCTGGAGATCTTGAACGTCTTCACGATGTGAGGCTGAAGAGCGAACGTCCGCCAGATGCGGCCTACGCTTGCCGGGCTGATGCCGGCTGCCTTGGCCATCTTGCGGGTGCTCCAGTGGGTTCGCCCCTTGGGCTTCGTCTCCAGCGTCTTGACGATCACCTCCTCAACTTTTTCGTCCGAGATTCTCCGTGGCCCGCCGGGTCGCGGTTCGTCGTACAGGCTGGCGACTCCCCCGTCGACGAACCGCTGACGCCATTTCCCGACCGTCTGGCCCGAGGTCCGCAGCTTCTTGGCAACATCCTGGTTCGTCAGCCCCGAAGCGCAGTGCAGAACGATCTTCGCTCGTAGCGCGAGGCTCCGGTTGGTCCGCCAGCGTCGAGAGAGCCGGCCAAGCTCCTCACGCTCCTCGTCACTGATGCTGAGGTCTGCCTTCGGTCGTCCGGTCCGAGCCACACCAGCGTTAGATCAGACCCTCGCAATTTCTTCAAGACATTCCAGACCCAGGGCACTAGGTCTCCTTTGGGTAAGTGCTCGCCGTGGCCCGCGTAGACACGAGCGCCGCCGAGCGTTCCATTCTCGCAGCGCCGGCGGTTGGGAGCTACTTCGCGGACTTCGCGGAGCTCAGGTCTCGGCGTAGTCGAGGTACATCGAAACCATGCGCTCCAGCCCCTTCACCTCCCCCTCCCCGTCGATGAGGTCGTTCTTGGCCACCGGGACGTCGCTCTTGACCACCTTGCCGCCCTGCGCGTTCTTCCACGTCGTCAGCCCCATCGAGGGCCTCTCGGAGTCCGCCCGCTAGCCCGCTCGGCGATGATCTCCGCGGCCGTCTTGCCCGTGACCGCCCAGTGCAGCTTGTTCTGGACCGTCTCGAAGAAGGTCTGCGTCGGCTCGGCGTTCGCGTCATAGTCGATACTGCACTGCTCGTAGATGTCGGTGACGTTCAGGTAGAAGCGGCGCTCGCTGGCCCGGATCTCCCTGATCCGCTCCAAAAGCTCATCGAAGTAGTCCTCGCCGAAGCGCCGGTTCAGCTTCAGGCGCTCATCGTCGAGCACGAAGCCCTTGACGATGAACGCGCGCAACGTCTCGGTGGCCCAGATGCGGAACCGAGTCGCTTGGGTGCTGTTCACCCGGTAGCCCACCGAGATGATGGCGTCGAGGTTGTAGTGCGAAATTTTGCGAGAAGCCGAACGATTTCAGTCGGTTCGAACGACTCGAAGTTTTCGAGTAGGTGCCGCCTGGACCAGCTCACCGGACTCGTAGATCTCCTTGAGGTGGTGGATCACCGTCGGAACCTCCACCCCGAACAGCTCCGCCATCTGCCGCTGCGAGAGCCAGAACGTCTCGTCCTCGTGGTGGACCTCGACACGCACCTTGCCCTGAGGTGACTCGTAGAGGATGACCTCGCCGCGCATGGGCTCGCTCATGCCGTCACGTCCTGCGCGAGCCGGAGGATCTCGGCCTCGGTGGGCCGCCGGGCGGCGGTTGAGGATTGAGGTTCTCGCATCGTGTCCTTGTCGCCAAGGAGGGGGCAGAGCTTCGGCTCCAGGAGTACTACGCCAGGCGTCGGCGCGGCAACGGACGGCACCTCGCAGCACTCAGGGCCGAAGATCCGAACACGCCCCCTCGAAGGTCCACCACGGCCGCAGATCACTCTCCCCGCAATACGTCCCTTCTCCGGCATCCCAAACATCATCGCCCACACATCCTCCCCTGTCCGTCGTCCTTGTCCGCTCTTGCCTTCCCACAGCCACCATGCGGGAATACGCCCATGCTCAGCGACCCCAAGCGACTGACGACACCCGGCGGGTACGGCTACCTGGTCAGCTGGAAGCATCGGCTTCGGGTCGAATCCGACGCGCAGGCTCGCGACCTCGCCAAGCGCATCCTCGCTGACCCCCACAACGTCGAGCAGATCCGTTTGGGACTCGGCCGTCCATCAGCCACGCTCGAGGAACTCGAGGACTGGCTCGCGACGGGACTCGCTGCCAAGGCGCTCGTCGCCCTGAAGACGAAGCCGAGGGCTCCGGTCATGGATGCTCCACAGGTCACGAATCTTGTCGACCTTCTCCCGGCGGAGGTGCCCGATGAGGCTCGCGAGGTTCGCTCGTGGATCGCTGTGCAAGCGGTCGACTCGAAGGGGCGTCCGCTCCCCTTCGTCGGAATCGAAGTGACCGACCACAGCGCGACCGATGTCTCCATGCGAGCAGATGCCCAAGCTCGGGCCCGCGTCGACGAACTGCCCTCGGACGAACTCCATACCGCGACCCTGCGCTGGGAGGGGGAACCGTCCATGGCTCGCGATGATGCCAACGCTCCCCCGGGCGGCTCGCCGAGTGTCCATGAGCCCTGCTGGATGAAGGTCGAACTCGTCGACCGCAAGGGGCGGCCGCTGAAACACCTACAGCCCACGGTGGCGGGGGTGCGCGCTCAACCCAAGCGCGGCGGCTCGTTCCTCGCGGTCGGACCCGCGGAGTCCGACGCCTGGTCCGTCCACGTCGCCGTCGGGGATGGTGAGGCATGAAGCGCCGCGACGACGGCAAGCGAAAGGTCTCGATCGCTGTCCTGCCCGACACCTACAACACGATTCGGATGCCGCTGCGCCCGATCGCCTGCTGGAGGCTCGGAGACGGGGTCTTTCGATTCGACCACAAGCTGATCGGACGCGAGGCCAAAGACGAGTTCGACGCGTTCTGGGCGATCCGCGAGCGGCTGCCGCGAGCTCCGGTCGCGCTGTTCGGCCACGCGGATCCCACCGGCGATGACGCGTACAACCACACACTGGCGGCAGAGCGAGCGACGGCGGTCTACGCCGTTCTCAACGGCGATCCGGACATGTGGTACGAGCTGTTCGCGGGCGACGCCGACGCCTTGGCGCGCTCGAACGCGTGGAGCGACGGGCGGCTCTTCAACTCGATCAAGGTGGCGGTGGGGCTCGTGGGCATTCGCCAGAGCTTCATCTCCGCCGCCGACGAGAAGACCTTGCCGGAGGAGGCCTTCGTCGAGTTCACAGGCGGCGTCCTCTCCGCCATCGGTGGTGCGAGTGGCCTGCGAGCCGCGCTGCGAGACATCTCCGGCGCCGGCAAGTTCGCCTTTCACCGCGCGCCGTCCTTCCTCGACGAGCTTCCGGCCGCGGCCAAACTCGCGCGGATCACCGAGTTGGTCTCGGTGGTCTCCAAGTATCAGGCCGTCGGGAAGACCGACCCGTCCACACTCGCACGCGACCACGCCAACGCCGACCTCGCCGTGGCCTGGCTCTCGTTGATGATCGTGATCTACGAGACCACGCTCGCGACCAGCTTCCCCGTCGCGGGTCTCGCGCTGATCCTGCTGCGCTGGGCGCTGTTCGACCAAAAACTCTGGGACGCCATCGGCGGGGTCACGAGCGCGTCATCGATGGTGAAGGTCGTCAATGGTATCCTCGATAACGTGGAGTCTGGGGAGATCGGGGCGCTGCTGAAGAAGGCGCCAAACTGGGGGAAGGTGAGGGCATTTGCCGAGAATCTGCGAGCTGGCGCGCCACCGTCCGTGAACAAAGGTGATGAATGGCGGTTCCCATTGTACTTTCGTTTGCGCACGGGACATGAGGCAGTGCTGCGCGCCTTTTCATCGAGTTCCTATGGGCTTTCCGAGGATATCGCCGAGATCATTGTCGATGGCTAGAACCGTGATGCCAAGTAATTCCAGCATTGAGGGTCTAGGGCGATTCTTCGTGGTGCTCCTTGTTGCGGCAGGCTGTGGGCTGAAGGAGAAGAAGATCAAGGCGCGCGCCAACGGGGTGCGTGCGGATATCGCGGGCACAATGGGGCACTTCGCCGCAGAGGCTTCGGCGATATGCGCGGAGCTGGGCGAGGCCAAGACGGAGATTGTGCCGCCCCTTAGCAAGGCCTGTTCCAAAGGCTGCCGTTGTGGCGCATCCGAGGGCGACGACTCGGACCCGCGAGCGATCTACGATTGTGATCTGTGGCAAGCGCCGGAGTGGCGGATGCTGAACTTCATGGGGATGTACACGATCGATCAAACGACCAACCCCGTTGTGTATTTTCACCACCAAGCGGAATGGCGACGCACACCGCAGGGCTGCCGTCTCGAGTTCACTGTGTACGGCGATCTGGACGAGGATGGGGTCTACTCCACCTACCCGGTCGTGATCGAGACGGATCCCGATGGCGCGGAGGGAGACTGGCCAGACGAGTCTTTGCTTTGGGAGTAGGGCTGTATGAATTCGCGTCCTTGGACTCGTTGGCTAGCGACCACCTCTGCGGGGTGACTTCCGGGGCGGTGACGACGTGGCGAGGAACAGTACGAGCAAGGAGCAGACACCCGACCGCGTCAACATCGACGGGACGGCGCATCTCTTGCGGTCGGTCTTCGGCATGGGGTTGATGGACGCCACGGAGATGAAGGCGCTGTACGCCGATCTCGAGGGGGTCGTCGACGCAGCGGTCAAGCACGGAGCCCGGGGCATGAAGACCAAACGAGCGCTCGAGCAGCTCTTCGAAGTCGACCTGAGCCACGGGAAGTATCCCGTGCGCTCGAACGCGTGGAGCGACGGGCGGCTCTTCAACTCGATCAAGGTGGCGGTGGGGCTCGTGGGCATTCGCCAGAGCTTCATCTCCGCCGCCGACGAGAAGACCTTGCCGGAGGAGGCCTTCGTCGAGTTCACAGGCCGCGTCCTCTCCGCCATCGGTGGCGCGAGTGGCCTGCGAGCCGCGCTGCGAGACATCTCCGGCGCCGGCAAGTTCGCCTTTCACCGCGCGCCGTCCTTCCTCGACGAGCTTCCGGCCGCGGCCAAACTCGCGCGGATCACCGAGTTGGTCTCGGTGGTCTCCAAGTATCAGGCCGTCGGGAAGACCGACCCGTCCACACTCGCCCGCGACCACGCCAACGCCGACCTCGCCGTGGCCTGGCTCTCGTTGATGATCGTGATCTACGAGACCACGCTCGCGACCAGCTTCCCCGTCGCGGGTCTCGCGCTGATCCTGCTGCGCTGGGCGCTGTTCGACCAAAAACTCTGGGACGCCATCGGCGGGGTCACGAGCGCGTCACCGATGGTGAAGGTCGTCAATGGTATCCTCGATAGCGTGGAGTCGGGGGAGATCGGGGCGCTGCTGAAGAAGGCGCCGAACTGGGGGGCCGTGAAGTCCGCAATTCTGGATATGCGGGCTGAAGCGCCAGCTTCAACCAGTGCAGGTGACGAGTCGACCTATTCCCTCTACTTTAGTATCCGAAGCGGGCATCACGACGTGTTGCGGCAGCTTGCAAGGTCTTCATATGGACTGTCAGAAGAGATTTCAGGAATTCTCGTCGAGGACTAGAACGGCGTTTCCTGCGAGGGGCCATCTCGAGCGTGGCTTGTTCATACTTCTTCTCCTGGCGGCGGGCTGCGGCGTGAAGGACAACAAGATTAAGGCGCACGCAAACGGCGTAAAGGCGCACATGGCTGCCTCGAAGAGGCACTTTGCTGCCGAGGCCGAGACAATTTGCGGAGACTTGTCCAGTGCTGAGACCTCGGTCGTCCCGCCTTTCGGTAAGGTTTGCTCGCGTGGATGCCGCTGCGCAGGTGAATCTGACAATGGTGCAGACCCCCGCACTCGGTACGAGTGCAGCGCTTGGGACACCCCGGAGTGGAAGCTGCTGAACTTCATGGGGATGTACACGCTCGATGAGAAGGTCAACCCGGTCGTCTATTTTCACCACCAGGCCAGCTGGCGTCGCACGGAGCAAGGATGTCATCTCGACTTTACCGTGTATGGGGATTTGGACGAGGATGGCGTCTACTCGACGTTCACGACCACGATTGAGACGCGCCCAGATGGGCCCGTTGGTGAATGGGCGGACGAATCGCTGCTTTGGGAGTAGTCTTCCGCAGGGCCTGCATCTGAGTAAGTATCGAAGTTGATTGTTGAGGGCTAGCTCCGTGCAGATGATCGTGATCTACGAGACCACGCTCGCGACCAGCTTCCCCGTCGCGGGTCTCGCGCTGATCCTGCTGCGCTGGGCCCTCTCGACCAGAAACTCTGGGACGCCATCGGCGGGGTCACGAGCGCGTCACCGATGGATATTGGAGTTGTACTTTCACGTGAGGACAGGGCACCATGATGTCGTTCGGGAATACGGGATTCGGTCGTATGGACTTGCTGCGGAACTCGCGGAGCTTCTCGTTGAGGGCTAGACTTGTGGGTGGGGACTCCGGTTTCGTTCGCCCCGGATTGGTCCTGGCCGTCGCACTCTTTTCGGCGAGCTGTGTCTCCAGGGAAGAGAACATGAAGGCACAGGCGAATGCCGTGCGCGGGGGTCTTGGGGGCTCGATGGCCTACTTCGCTGCAGAGGCAGGAGCGATCTGTGGGGAACTACCTGAGGCCAAGACCGAAGTCGTTCCACCGCTCGACAAGGTCTGCTCCAGAGGCTGCCGCTGCGCGTCCGCCTCCAGTGGTGCTGCCGACCCGCGGGTGATCTATGATTGTGAGCAGTGGAGAAATCGAGAGTGGAAGCTGCTGAGGTTCATGGGCATGTATACCCTCGATGAGAAGGTCAATCCGGTGGTCCACTTCCACCACCAGGCCAGCTGGCATCGTACGGAGCGGGGTTGCCGTCTCGCTCTTACAGTCTATGGCGACCTGGACGAGGACGGGATTTACTCGACCTACACGACTGCGATCGAGACACATCCCGACGGCGCCATCGGAAGCTGGCCGGACGAATCGCTGCTTTTGGAGTAGGTCTCCGCAGGGCGCCTCACCGAGCGAGTATCGAGTTTGATTGTTGGATAGCGTGGAGTCGGGGGAGATCGGGGCGCTGCTGAGGAAGGCGCCGAACTGGGGGGAAGGTGAAACCAGCTCTCGACGGCCTGCGTGGATACGCGCCTCCGTCGGTGGACGAGGTGGATGAAGCGGACTTCCCGTTGTACTTCCACCTCGAGACCGGTCACGAGGATGTGCTGCGGGAGTTCTTTGTGGACTCTTATGGTGTAAGTCGGGAGATTTCGGAGATGATTGTCGAAGGATAGGATGCGGCGGAGAATGCTGAGTACTAGGAAACTGCTGTTTTGCGTGTTTTCACTGCTTCTCGCTTCGAGCTGTGGCCTCGAGGAGAGAAGGAACAAGGCTCGTGCGAACAGTGTCCGCGGGTTCATCTCGGGAACGGTGGGCTATTTCAACTCGGAGGCATCGGTGATTTGTGCCGAAGTTGCCGAGGCGAAGACCGAAGCGGAAGGTGTCAACAAGTTTGAGACCACGAGGTCGATTGTTTAGTGAGCAGCCCGGCCGAGCTGCGGGTTGGGTAGGAGTAGTTCGGGCTGGTTGATCCACACCTCGGTTGGGGGCATGGCGGGGATGGGCGGGCCGTTGGGGAAGCGCTCGGGGTGGAGGGCGTGCGCGGCTTCGAGGACGCGTGCTCGGGCAGCGACACGCTCGGCGGCGAGTCCATGGTGCACCTCGTTGGGGGTGAGCATGGCGAGCCCGCTGTGGCGGTGCTCGTCGTTGTACCAGGAGAAGAAGTCGACGCAGTGGCTCCTCGCGTGCTCGATCGAGCCGAAGCGTGCCGGGAACTCGGGGCGGTACTTCAGCGTCTTGAACTGGGCTTCGGAGAACGGGTTGTCGTCGGAGACGTGCGGTCGAGAGTGGGTCTTGGTCACGCCGAGGTCGGCGCAGAGGAACGCGACGGGCTTGCTGGTCATCGACGAGCCGCGGTCGGCATGAAGCGTGAGCTGGCCCGGCCGGATGTTCTGCTTGCGGAGCGTTTCCTCGATGAGCTTGCGCGCGAGCTGCTTGGTCTCACGATGGGCGACCATCCAGCCAACGACGTAGCGACTGAAGACGTCGAGGATGACGTAGAGGTAGTAGTAGGTCCACTTCCGCGGCCCAAGGAGCTTGGTGATGTCCCAGCTCCACAGCTCGTTGGGGCGCGTCGCGAGCAGCTCTGGCTTGACCAGGTCCGGGTAGGCGCGGACGTTGCGTCTCTCTCGGCTCTCGCCGACTTGATCGGCGATCCGGTACATCGTTCGAGCCGAGCAGAGGTACGTCCCCTCGTCGAGCAACGCCGCATGAACCTGTGGGATAGCGAGGTCGACGAAGCGCGGCTCGTGCAGCACATCGAGCACGCGCTCCCGCTCCACGGGCGTCAAGGCTCGGCCTCCCGAGCGGGGTTTGGGCGGGCCGAACACGGGGTCGTCGACCCAGCGGTAGTAGCTGCCTCGCGGCACCCCAAGCACCCGACACGCGGTGCGGATGCCCACCGTTGCGGCCGCGCGTTGAACGATCGCTGTCACTTCGGCTCGCTCTCCGCGCCCGAGTGCGGTTCGAACAGCGCCGCCATTTTTTTTTGCATCTCGACCATGAACTCGGCGCGCTCGGCTCGCGCTCGCAGCTTGGCGTTCTCGCGCTCGAGTTCGACGATGCGCTTGGCGTTTTCGTCGACGACCTTCGGCTTCGGCCCACGCTTGCGGGGTGCTCCTACGAGCTCGCCTTGCGCTCGCGCTGCTCGCCACGCCGTCAGGTGCGAGGAGTACAGGCCTTCGCGGCGCAGCAGAGCGCCGACCTCTCCGGGCTTCGTGCAGCTGTCAGCTTGCGCGAGGATGTTGAGCTTGTACGCGTTCGTGAAGCGCCGTCGCTTGCCCTTGGCCGCGACCTCCGGGTCCGGTTTCTTTGCCATGGAGATGGGGTTCGTCATCGATCATCACGTGCCTGCCCTCTTCAGTAAACTCGGGGTTGCAGGTGGTCTCAGACTTGTTGGCACAGAGGGCCGGCGCAGCTCCGCTCTCGGCATCTGTATCGACTGTACTCGGGCTCCGGAGGTGAGGGACTGCGCCTCCGACCGCATCGGGCGGGTGTGGTCGTCGTAGAGACCTCGGTCGTGCACTGGTTCGACTGGAGGTTCCAGAAGGAGCGGAGCTGGGTGGATGAGCGGGATGCTCTGCTGGGCAGCGCGTTTCCGGTTTCGGTCGCGCACAACGGGGTGTCGGGGACACATGTGCTGTTCGGAGAAGGCGACAGCGCTCGACTCGTGTCCTTCGGACGCTCGCCAGATCCGCGCATCATCGACGTTCCCCTCGAGGAATACTTGCCGACCGATCTGGAGTGGACGTCGGTGGGTCCTCCTTGGAACGCGAGCAGCTCTCCGTATGCGCACCAACCCTGGGCGCCGCTTCCGGGCCCCGATGGCCGGGTGGCTCTGGCGCCGCCGGGGCAGATCATCTGCTTCGACGCCGAGGGGAAGATCGCGTGGCAGTTCAAGCGCAACGGCGAGGCGGGGGCGGTTGTGGTCGAGGGGGGCATTCTGGTCGAGCATGATGCGGCGCTGTTTGTGCTCGATTGGTCGGGAAAGTTCCGGCACGTGTGGACGGCGCCCGCGCCGATCACGGCACGGCCGCTGTTTCACGATGAGCACTGGTACGTGGCGAGTGCGGTCGGGTTGCATCTGCTGCGGGCGTGAGGTGCGGGGCGCGGTCAGGGTGAGTTGGGCCCCTCGCGCATCCGCGCATCACCTCCGCTCCGCAGAAGCCCCCGACCGAACGCGGGGCGCCTGCATGACGTCGACCGCCTCTCCCAGCACGAGCGCCGACGCACCGAGGGACGCCTCGTCTCCGCACACCGGTCGTGGGTACGCGGGGCGCTTCCACGGTGCCCGCTCGAGCAGCGCGAGGCCCTGGTCGTACGACTCGACCCAGGCCGCGAGCACCTCGACGTGGCCGATCTTCGCCTCGACGAAGGTCGGCGGCGCCCCGGGCAGGGGCGAGGCTGCGAGCGCCTTGCGAAGCGGGCGTTAGTGGCCGGCGGCGGACCCGGTTGAATCGAGCGCCTCGTTAGCGAGTCTGTGGAACTGTGGAACTCGAGGGCGACCGCACTACTCCTGCGGCAGTGTTCGCGTCAGGAGTCGCCGAAAGTCCCCCTTCGACCATGTTGCGTAGAGCAGTTGCTCTACGCCGAGCTGGTGCGGGAACTCGAATGCAACTCGGGTCGCAGCACCGCCGCGGTCGACGGCTTCAACCTCGGCTCGGAAGCCCAAAGTCTTGACCCTGTCGCCCACCGCGAACGGTACTTGCGGACCGCGGTAGTACGACGCGAGCGGGTCGCCGATGAAGCCTTCCTGCTGCTCGACGACGATCGTGCAGCAGCCGCGTCGACGGATGAGTGGCTCCGCTTCCCCCGTGGACAACAACCATGTAAACGAGGGCAGAGCCTTCCCTGCTTGCGCTCTGGCGAAGCCTAGAGCCATCGCGCGGTCGAAGCTAGGCGCGTGCACCAGGATGAGACTCCGACCACGGACTCGTTTGTCCGGAGCCAGGTGGAGTCCCGGTGAATCCACCACCTGCTGCCGCTGTGACTCGAGCCACTCGAACCCCCCTGCCACGATCGCGGGCGAGACGATGAGGGGACCGAGACCGACCAGACCCGCGAGACCCCGACGTGCTCCGCTCATGCGGAGGTAGTGTCTCACCGTTGCGGCAACGCACGGCGCGAGTCCCATCCACACGAAGGTCAGCAGGCGAGCCTGGGGCATGCTCGTCAGAAGGGGCGGCAACGCAAGTGCGCCACCGAGCAAGAACGTCCGGAGAGTTCGGTCTCGCCATCCGCGTACCATGGCGAGAAAGGAGCCCGAACAGAACAAAACCGCGAGAACCCACTGAACGGCGGAGGGGAAGCCCCGCCATCGCACAAACTCGAAAGGAGTCCAGAGTTCCATCAGGAGCCAGCCGAGTCGAGGCGGCGCTTGGGCGAGGAAGGCGGCTGGCGCTCGAAACGGATCTAGGTAGGCGCCCGAACTCGTCGCTCCAAAGCCGGCCGTGTCGTAGAAGACTCGCCAAGCGGCGACGACCACGAGCATGGAGCCGAGCAGAAAAACTCTCCGGTGGCGACTGGTGCGGCCCTCCGTGAGTTCGAATGCCGCGACGAATGCGAGTGTCGAGACGCCAGCCTCCGCGCTCAAGAGGCACAGGGCGAACGCAGGAGGTGCCAGCCAGCTTCGTCGCGAGTCGCTGATTCGCCCGAGGCGGTAGAGCCCAAACGCGAGCACTCCAAATGTGGCAGAGACGAGAGCGTTGCGGTTGGAGATCCACATGACTGGCCACATGTGAATAGCGGAGACGCTGTAGGTGATCGCAGCAAGGGCGGCGAGTCTCGGTGAGAGGGCTTGACGGTACAGCCACAGCGTGGCGAGTCCTAGGGCCGCCGCCCAGACCAGACTGTGGACGTGCATGAGTTCAGGCGACGACGGCCACAACCGCTGGTCCACAACGTGTGTCGCCGCAGCGACTGGTCGGAGGAAGCGGACGAAGAGGTCTTCTGCAGTCCACCAGGGCAGGACACCGCTGAACCGGAGGCCCTCGTCGAAACGCCCGAACTCGAAGAGGTTCCACCAGGTCTGGTCCGGATCTCCGGCAAACCACCTCTGTATCCGTAGCGCGATCGGATAGTCGTCGAGCATCGGCCCGTGGCGGATTGACCGGCCGAACAAGAGGACGAGGATGAGGACGAGCATGGATTGTGCGCGAAGTGCGCTTCTTTGCGGGGCTTTCCTCTCTGTATGCTGCGGATTCAGAGGCGTACGCTACCCTGAGATGCGATTCGTTGCGAGTCGGCGATTTTCCGTGCAACAGTGCTTCGTCCCGGTCGACAGAGCGAGCATGACGACGCCCAAATTCTGGATTGCCCCCATTCTCCTGATGTCCGCCGGGTGCTTCTCGCCCAAGGTCCCTGCGTCTGAAGAGACAGATGGCGGCACTGCCTCTGGCACCGAGGCGCCGGGGTCCACGGGAGGAACCGAAAGCACAAGCCTCGAAGACACAGGGACAGGGGAGGAGACCACCCGTGCTGACGAAACGGGAACGCGCGGCACGGAGACCGGCGCTGAGACGGACGGCAAGGAGAGCGCACCGACGATCGAGACGTTCCTCATCAACGGAGACTCCAGTTCTGTCGAGGTCGACCAAGCGTCGGATGTCGTGCTGGTCGCCACCGTCGTCGACGCGGATGGCAATCTCGAGGCCGTGGAATTCTCTCGGGACGGGGAGAGTCTTGGTCCGACAACGGTCGATGGCGACGAGTTCTCCGTGTCGTTCGTCGTGTCAGGGGTGGAAATGAACGAGGACTCTCAGCTGGAAGTCCGTGCCAGCGATGAAGCAGGCAACTTCACGACCGCGACCATCGACCTGGCGGTCGACATGCCGAACGGTGGCTTGGTCGAGGGCTGGAACTTCGACAACGGAGAGAGCTCCGCCGTCTACGCCATTCACCCGACCGACGCGGGAGACGTACTGTGGACGGGGCAGGTCGTTCAGGGGGGGGACCTGGCGATGCGTGTGGACCGCGCCGAAGGCTCCGTCTGGCAGGAGACCGCTTCGCTCGGGCGTGACTTCGCAACGGGGATCCTCGACCGCGACGACGGGTCTTTCGTAGTTGCGGCGGCCGTGGGCTCGGGCTTCGATCTTCAGACGGAGCTCAGGGTCTATTCTGCCGGGGGCGTCGCGACGGCCGATCAAGCATATGATGGGTCCCCAAACAACACGTCGAATTGGCCGTTGGGGTTGGAACGGGATCAAGCTGGCGACTACTTCATGCTGGGGTCCTACATCGGGGCGGAGGCATTCTCATCGTTCCTCTTGAAAACCGACTCGGCACTCAACGAAGAGTGGGTGCGGGACGTGACAGGATCGGCTGCGACGAATGGCTCGCCCTTCGTCTACGACTTCGATGTACGAGGCGACGGTATGATCGCGCTGTCGGGTTCACGCGTGGTCGGAAACGGCAACAAGCTCTGGATCGGAATCTACGACACCGGAGGCGGACTCGAGGATCAGACTACACTCTCCACCGAGTTCGACGACAGCATCGGCTACGACGTCGCGTGGACGACCGACGGGCTGGTTGTGGCCGGGGCGACCAATGACGGAGACGGTTGGGCGCGGTTCGCTCGCGCCTACAACGATTCTCTCGTCAGCCAATGGACGGTCGATGGGCCGGCGAATACGGACTTCTCCCTTGCTGTCACAGAGGATTCGTTCGGCCGTGTCGTCGTCGCGTCAACCGAGACGTGTAGCTTCAACGCTGCGACCGCCGCGTTCGATGACTGCCGACTGGTTCTTCGGAGCTACGATTCGGAGGGCACTCTGCGTTGGCAGCACATCGCCGAGGGAGGAGATCCGGAGTTCGTCGGACCTCTCCTGGCGCGGCCGGGTTTCAATGCCGATATCGAGACCGACAGGCTGGGCTACGTCTACGTCTCCGCCCAGCACCAGCTTCCGGTCGGCGGGAACGAGGAACGCTCGGAATGGTGGTCGGAGCGTCACCACCCGTAGTCGCGTAGTCGCTTAGTGGAGCAGCGCCCCGAGAGACGCGGGGCGCCGGGTTCAGGCTCGACCTCATCGTTGGCGCTCAGACCGCTCATTCGCGGCGAAGCCTCCTACCCCGCGGGACGACGTGCACGACTGGCAAGTCGCCGGTGAGCGTCCTCCAGGCCACGTAGTCCTTGTTGCAGCTCAGCCGAGTCGCGGGGCCGATGTCGGTGGCAATGACGTCGTGGTCGGGTCGTACGCCTCGGTGATGTCGTAACTCGTCGGCGTCTTCGGAGGCGGTGCAGATGTCACTGCCGCACCAGCACAGCGCTGTGGTGTCAGGGGTCTCGAAGAGGAACTTCGGCGTCTTGGAGCGTGGCCCCAGGATTCGGACCTCGCCGTCGTGGACGAAGAGAAGCCGCCCCTGTGCGTCGAGATCTGCACATCTGACGCACGGCGGCGCGATCTCGAGTCTCTCGCCCTTCCCGCGGCCCCTGGCTCTCCACATGTATGATGCGACCTCGACGTTGTCAAAGAGCGGGAAGACGACGATCTCTTCCCCGGCAAAGATCATCGGGCCCGAGAGCCAGTTCTTGCGGGGGGCGACGACGCGCGAGTTGTGTCGCTTCCCGATGCGCCAGACGGCGCCGTTCTCGGCAATTCCGTAGGGTGCATCTCCGACGGCGAGGCCGTGCTGCTGGCCGAGCGCCGCGTACCTGTTCAGGTCTCCGTGTTCACCGGTTCGGTAGGTGTAGCGCCCGTTGCCGAATCGACCGAGCCAGTAGAGCGTGTCGCCGTCACTCGCCAGGCCGTGAAGGTCTGTGGCTTCAGCAATCTTCTCGACGGTGTCAGGGTCGAGCGCGACGTTCCAAAGCTGGCCCCATTTGATGAGCGCCGCCCCACGGGGCGTGGCGGTCATCCCTTCGATGGGTGCGGGCGAGATGACGCGAACGTGGGTGCCGGAGCGCTCGAGGCGCGGAGGTGCGGTGCGTGGGTCAACCTCGGGGTCCTGGGTGAGAGCGACTTGGGCGGGGAGAGCATCTGGCACGGAGCGATCGGGTGTGGGACCGGCTGGTGCTCGCTTCGGAGGCGTGTCGGTAGTCGTGACGGGGTCAAGGTGTAGAGCCGCTGGACCGGGACGTTCCGCGGATGCACCCGCGGGCCCGTCTTCGTCTGCAGCGCATCCGTTGAACCCTAGGGCCGCAGCGAGCGTCCATCGGTGGAAGGACTGCGTCACTTTCGAAGCAGCGCGCCTCCCGTCGCGGCGAAGGTGTTTCCCTCGGAGAGGGGGACGACAGTCTCCTCCCCATCTTGTTCCACGAGGACAGGTCGGTGAATGAAGTCGAGCAGGTAGCGACCATGTGTTCCTGCCGGTCCATCTGCGAGCAAGGTGTCGGTTGCCGACGGACTCACCGTGAACCCAAGTTCGAGCACGTTGGTCTCATAGGGTACAGTGATTCGCACTGCGTCCGTTGCGGGAGCTGCCCTGTCCGGTCGATCTCTGGCAGCGATTCGATCGACCTCCAGCCTGACGACGGTTGAGCGCGTGCGCAGGCGGTGCTTCCAGCTGACGAGGTAGCCATGGCCGCATGGCGTGCGGAGGCGTTTGGGGTCGCTGAGCACGCAGGGGATTGGGCCACGCTGGGGGCCCGGTGGCAAGGGGACGGGGGTGGACGGGGGTGGACGGGGACAGCTGTTGTTGACAAGAACGCCCCGTCGCGATCGGCTTCCGGGCCGGCGATGACCCTGTCCCTGTGGTGCATCCGAGGACTTGCCGACCGATGATGCGGCGCTGTTCGTGCTCGATTGGTCGGGAAAGTTCCGGCACGTGTGGACGGCGCCCTCGCCGATCACGGCACGGCCGCTGTTTCACGATGAGCACGGATACGTGGCGAGTGCGGTCGGGTTGCATCGGCTGCGGGCGTGAGGTGCGGGGCCGGGGACTGGGGAGGATTGCGGAGGATTGCAGGCGTGGATTGGAGCGAGAACGGTTGCAACATGCGTGCCGTGGCCACCAGGGAGGACGTGAGCCAATCGACCACCACCGAGGACTTGTTCGCCCGTGAACGGCGCGGGGAGGAAGAGCGTGCGGGCTATGTCGAGCCACTGGCTCGGTGAGAGCGCAGACCACCGTCTACACGGCGCTGAGGTACGCGGCCTCCTGCAGGACTGGCTGCCCGGGACCGCACTACGAGCGCAGCGCCATGAAGGCGTCGCGTACAGCGCGGCTCCTACGCGGACGGCCGGTCTCGCCCTCGAATTCGAGCTTGCGGCTCCCCTCTGGTGCTGCAGACCGTGACCGTGAATCCCGAAGCATCGACCCCAGAAGACGCCCCGACCCTCGAGACTTGGGATCGTGTCCGGCCCTCGCCCGCAGATCTTTCCTCGAGACGGCTGTCGCAGGCCGAGCTGCGCGCGATCGCGGAACAGCACGGCGGGCCGCGGGTATCGCTGTTCTTGCCGACGCATGCGCACGGTCCCCAGGCCAAGCAAGATGCCGTCCAGCTTCGAAGCCTGCGTGGCGAGGCCCAGGCGGAGCTCGAGACGATCGGCGTCGCCGCGACGGAGATAGACGGGATCTTGGGCCCGGTCGAGGCGTTGGAGCGCCAGGAGGAGTTCTGGCGCTCGAGCACCCCAGGGTTGGCGGTGCTCGCCTCGCCCGGAGGGATGCAGACGTTTCGACTTCCCGGCCCGGCGGGCCCCCGGAGCGACGTCGGCGAACGGTTTGAGGTGCTGCCGCTGCTGCCGCTGCTGGAACGCGATCGATTCTTGGTGCTGGCGATCAGCCGAGGTCAGGTTCGGCTCCACCTCGGAGACCGAGACAGCCTGCACGAACTCCCCCTACCCCAGGACGTCCCGCGATCGCTTCCCGACTTCGCGGGACACCAGCTCGAACGCGGCACCCACCAAGTCCATTCGGTCGGCGGTCCCGGAAGTCCGGGAGGTGGAGCGATCCACCATGGGCATGGGACGGGACACGACGATCGCGATGCCGAACACACCCAGTTCGTCCGCGCGGTGGTAGCGGGGATTGCCCGCAGCGAGGCGCTGCGCGGTCTGCCGGTCGTCGTGGCCGCGGTCGAGCGCACCGTCGCGGAGGTGCGCGAGCACCCCGCGTCACTCCAGCTGGCGCCGGAGGCGATCGTCGGCAACCCGTCCGACCGAAGTCTTCAAGGGCTGCACGAGCTGGCTTGGGGCTGCTTGGAGCCGGTGTTCAGCGCGGACAACGAGCGCACCATCGAGGCGATTCTCGGGGCGTCGGCGACGGGAGCGGCGACCGAGCTCCCGGTCATTCTCACCGCCGCACGGCAGGGTCGGGTCGACACGCTGGTGGTGGCGGACGACGGCGGCGAAGGCGTGCGCGCGACCGGTCCCCGTCCGGGAACCGACGAAGGCTTGGCCGGTCGCTGGCGCGCCGACCTCGAGCAGGCCCTGGCCCATGCCCTGACCCACGGGTCGAAGATCGTACCGGTGCCCCCCGAGCAGCTTCCCGAAGGCCGGGTCGCCGCCGCCTTGCTCCGCTACTGAGCGGCTGGGGTGGACTCCGGTCGCTCCGGGGCCGCGGGGTTCGTCACCGCGCCGCGCTTGCAATCGTACGGAACCTCTCCGACCTCCGGTTCGAGAGGCTGAGGGCGCACGCTGCAGGTGTACGTCGCAGCCGCGCCCACCGATACCGCGCGGGCGCCAAAGGGACAGGTGCGCGACTCGGGTCGTCGGTGGGAGGCCGGGCCGACGAGAACAGAGAAACCACGCAATGGTGCTGCTCGGTGGCCGACAGGAGAGACGTGAACGAGGAAAGCACCACCGAGGATTGGTTCTCCCGCGGCCGCCGCTGGGAGGAAGAGCATCAGGCCTACGTCGAGGCGTGGCTGGAGCAGCAGTGCGGCAATGGGTCCGAGCCGGGGTATGACGTCGGGCGCTTTGCCGCGGGCTGCCTGCTGCGGATTCCCGAGGCGCGCGGAGAGGGGCAGGCGCCCGGAATCCGCGACCGCGAGCCCTTCGCGTGGGATGCCATCGACGCGTACGAGATTCTCTTCTGCCACACCGTACACGCCGGGTTCGGGGTGTTCGAGGCCGAGGACGTGCTGCCTTTGATGGGGGCCTTCGCGCGATATCTGGGCGAGCAGGGCGTGATCGGTGTGGTCGAGCACACCGGGCTTCAAGCGGAGTGGGACGTGTGGTCGGCGCGACTGCTCGAGGTGCTGCACGACGGGGGCTGGTACCGAGAGGATGGGCGGCGGTTGTTGCTGGAGGGATGCGTGGGGTGAGGGGATGGGGCCAGGCTCGCACTGCTTGCGACCATCGAACGAGTGTTCCAAGGCATGACGACAGGGCACGTGCGCTGCCGCTGGCCCCGAGATCCTCCAACGGGCCGTCGATGGTGACGCCGAGCCGGAACCGGCGTTGCAGGTCGAGGATGACGCGTCGATGAGGTGGGAATGGTGGTCCGTGTAGGTAGGACGAGCATGGCGAATGCCGGTTTGTTTCGCCCGGAGGGGTCCCTTCGGGTCCGCGCCATCGCAGGCGATGGCGGCTTCGACGTCGTCGGCTCTCGCCAACTTGACGGCGAGTGGCATAGCCACTTCACGATCACGATGGGCGACTCTCAAGTCGCCACGAGCGAACTGACGGAGGAAGAGGCCGAAACCGTGCACGCGCAGCTGGAGTTCGCTATCGAAAGAAACAAAGACCTACGAGAAGGGGTCATTGCCTGCGGCCTTGCCATCGCCGCTACAACCTGCGCATCCTTTGAGGAGGAGGAGATCGGTTGCTGACCCACATCGAGACTCGAACCCTCAGCAACACTCCTCAAAGGCTCGGCTTCCTGCCATCGATGTGGTTCTGGAGGCGGATGAACACAGTTCTGAGCCGGCAGACGCTGTGGACGATCAACACCCTGGGAATGTTGCAAGGACTTGCTGGCGGCTACATTCTCTTCGCCTGGCTTGATCTCAGCGGCGTCGCCCAGCTGGCTTCAGCTCTTGCAGCCTTCGGACTTTCGTTGGTGCAGATGGGGTTGCTCGAACGGTGGCTGCGGAAGAAGGTCGCCGAAAAGAAGCTGCACTCCAAATCGGAGACCCCCCCGGCCCTGACCCCCTAGAGCCGGATCCGGGCGCTTCTCACCGGTCGAGGACTCCCTGGATCAATGATCTGGCTCAGACGTGGCCGTGTGGACGTCGCCCAACCCTTGCAATTCTACCCGATGGAAACGGCGCCACAGATCCGGCGACTCGACGCACTGAGCTGGGGCATTCGCACGGGCCGACGGCCTCCCGCCGGGCAGAGTCACAGGGCGTCCTCGCACCCCCACAATCCCGGCTCTTCGGTCGGAATCGCCGACAGTGTGGGGACCTCCCCCGTCCGAGATTGGAGTTCGGCAACAACCGTAGCCGCTCGACGCCACGATACGTCGTGATGCACGGAGACGGTGCCGATCGAGCAACGTGCCACGTTCTCGGTTGCGTGTGCGGCATGTGCTCCGATTCGGCCGAGTTGATCCGCGGTGGTCCCCGCGGTCTCGACGTGGCACGCGAGCGTCTGCTCCTCGTGCGGAGCTGTCACCGTTGCCCTTGAGGCATACGGCGTCGCTTTCTCTCTTGGACTGGCACAAGGCCCTATATGCCCCGACCATGTCTTCAGCGCCAGCCGCGTGCGCAGCACCTCGATCGATAGGTGGGTGCATGACTCAACCGGCGTTGTTGCGTAGCAGACGCCCCATGCGCGGAACGGTACAGACGCTCTCCCTTCCTCTTCGATGGATACGTTCGTACCTGCATCGCGCAAGATGCCGTCCAGCAGTCGAGCGGTGACGAATATTGCAGAGAACGGGGTGTCGCCTTTCACTCGGATCCTTCCGTGCGTAACCGGCACGGACGCAAGCTTCTCGCAGCGCCCGATCTCGTTGGTGAGATCTTCCGCGACGATTCGACTCGCAGTTGGACCGCAATGCACCACGAGAAAGTCCCCCGCTGCCCGTACGTCCACGACAATGTGTCCGGGGGGGATGGCTTCGGATACCTCAGATCGATCCGGACACCCCAGCGCAATAAGGGCGAGCGTCAGCATCGTGCAGAGGCGCCGCGGACGGGAGCGCTCAGAAGTCATCGGGCCACAGGTAGGTGACAGCATTGGAGGTCGGAAGGCCCTCCTTGAGGTTGATTGGAGGGGCCCCAGTGTCCTCCGTATTCGCTCTGACGTATCCGTGCTTGAGGTCTCCGAAGAAGATGCTGCAGAGCGCTTCGTCGCTCTCAGCTCGCTTTCCCGGTTGTCGTATACCACGATGAAGGGGGGCGTCCGCGCCCAGTTGGGTAGACGAGACTGCCTGTTTGGCTTGCGTTCGAGGTCGGTGAGCAGCTTGTTTGCGTGTTCCTCCGTGCGAAGGAAGTGCACGGTCGTTGCGCCTCCGGCCGCGTATCCCTCGTCGTCCGGCGATGGCCCGTACTCGAACCGGTGACCGTCGATGGTCAAGCTGCCCTCTTGCCCGGGGTCCACAGCGTGCAAGTGCGTAGTGAGCCGTCGGATGACGTGCTCCACGACCTTCTCAGCCTCTGCGCGCTCGTGATAGGTGATTCCGGGGACGCTCAAACTTTCCGCAGGATAGTCCTCGACACGGGAGGCAAGCTTCCTGGCCTTCAGGGCACGATCGAGTGGGCCTGTGATGTCGGGACCTCCATCCGATCCACAAAAAAAACCTCAACCAGCAACTCAAGGTCGTTGCGGGTGACCCTCAGGTCTGGCGTGTAGACGTCGCGACCGAACTCCTCGTCCGCCAACTCTGCGACGTTGGACCCCAGCCGCGCGAACATGTTCCCGATCCGCAGCTCCGACAACAGGGCCTCCAACTTCGCGATTCCGCCGGCTACGCGGAGTTTCTCTACCCCCTCGATGCCGAGGCTCCTCGCATTCTCGAGCAACTGCTCGGCAGCGCCGAAGACGGAGCCGTAGATGTCTGCCTCGGCCAGGCCACGGCGACGTTTCGCGTCGCCAGCGAACAGCGCATTGAGGCGTGGATGGATCGCCATTCGCTGATGATGCCCCAAGTGACGCGTTCCAACGCGCCACGGGCCCGAATCGGGAAGAGGTCGTGTCGCAATCTGCGCGGGTTGATCTACAAGGTCTGCGGAGCTGCGATGCGCTTCCTCGAGATCCAGGACCAGCTCCGCCCGGCCTTCGAGCGCTTCATCCAACTCGCCGCTGAGGCCTACGGAAAGACCCCGTACGCCCGCTACCACGCCCCCGACCTCCTTCACGACCTCGGCGCGACCCTCAGCACCACCCTCCCGCGTCCCGCCCACGCCGGCGACGCCCCCTCCTACTGGAGAATCATGCCCGGCGAGAAGGGCCGCCTCTGGGATGAGTGCAAACAGGCGGGCGACATCGCCATCGGGTGGAACGAGCTCGGCGACCTCAGCGGCTTGGACCGCGACGGTTTCGATGCCCGCCTCGATGCAGCCCTCACCCAGTTCCCGTCCTGGAAACGCCGCGGTGTCGAGCAGGCCTGGCGTTTCATCAACGTCCCCGAAGGCGCCCGCATCGTCGCCGCCAGCGGGACCCGCCACGTGCTCGGCATCGGCACCGTCACCGGCCCCTACCGCTTCGTCGAGGACGGACGCGAGTATGCCCATCGGTTGCCCGTCGAATGGGACGACACCCGCGAGCGCGCCTTCGACATGACCGGCCTGACCAGCACCGTCATCCAGCTCTCCGCCGACAAGTTCGCCAAGATCCTGGCCGCACCCTCTCCCGGCGAAGAGCCCACCGAGGACCCCTCTGCCGAGGCCCAAAGCGACGACCGCCGCAACTTCGAAGGCATCCTCGACAGCCTGGGCGAGCGCGGCCTCAGCTTCCCCGACCACCTCGTCGCCTCCTACCTGCTCGCCCTCCAGGCCAAGCGCTTCGTCGTCCTCTCCGGGATCTCCGGCACCGGGAAGACCCAGCTCGCCCTCGCCGTCGCCCGGGCGTTTCAGCCCAGCGGCGCCTCCGAAGACGCCGAGTCTTCCGAGCCCGAGCTCGACCCCGATGTGCGGCGGATCCGGGTCCAGCCCTACATGAAGAAGTTCCGCCGACTCGTCGTGCCCGCCGCGATGGTCGACCTGCTCACCGACGGCAGCCCAACCCGCGTCGACGTCCACTTCGGCGACGGACAGACCGAGTCCCTCCGCCTCTCTCCAGCCGGCAATGCCGTGCAGCTGATCTTCAAGGGCGACTTCCGGCGCTGGTTCGAAGACACCCTCGCCCTCGGCGACGACCTCGAGCTGCGCGTCGCCGGCCCCGAGGATGCGCCCACCCTCCACATCAGCGCCCCCGAGCCCTCCTCCTCGCCACCGCCCATCCCCGCCAGCACCTACCGCGTCGTCGCCGTGCGTCCCGACTGGACCGACAACCGCGGCCTGCTCGGCTACTACAACCCGATCACCCGCGAGTACCAGCCCACACCCTTCCTCAAACTCCTGCTCGCCGCCGCCGACGAGTACCGCCAGGCCCAGCGCGCGCCTCGGCCGTCTCTCCCGTTCTTCGCCATCCTCGACGAGATGAACCTCGCCCGGGTCGAGCACTACTTCTCCGACTTCCTCTCCTGCCTCGAGTCCGGCGAACCCATCCATCTGCACGACGACCCCCTCCTCGCCGCCGGTGCCTCCGGGGATGGAGACCCCGTGCCCCTGCACATCACCATTCCTCCCAACCTCTTCATCACCGGCACCGTCAACGTCGACGAGACCACCTACATGTTCAGCCCCAAGGTGCTCGACCGCGCCTTCGTCCTCGAGTTCAACGACGTCAACCTGCACGCCCTCGGGGCCGGCGCCAGCGACGACACCGAGCAGGACCCCAGCCCGCTCACCCTCAAGCGCTTCACCGGGGCCCTCGATGTTCGCGGCAAGCCCACCCCCTCCGACTACGGAGCCTTCCGCGACCTCCTGGACGGCGCCTTGCACCGTGCCCTGCTCGACCTCAACGCCCGCCTCCAGACCGAGCACCGCCACTTCGGCTACCGCGTCGCCAACGAGATCGCCCGCTTCGTCGGTCTCGCCCACACCCAAGCCGGCCCTGGTCTCGCCGTCCTGTGGGACGCCTTCGACGTCGCCATCGTCTCCAAGGTCCTCCCCAAGCTCCACGGCACCCAGCAGGAGGTCGAGGAGATCCTCGAGCGCCTCCTCGCCTTCTCCGTCGATGTCCAGGCCACCGACGACCACCGCGACACCGGAGCCCACTGGCGGCTCGCCGACGGCCAGCTCGTCGCCGAAGGGGAGGGCGGTACACCCCCACGCCTGCCGCGAGCCGCCGCCAAGCTCTGGCGCATGCTCCGGCGCGTTCGCCAGATCGGCTTCGTCTCGTTCATCGAGTAGGCCGCCCATGGAGCTGTCGATCACCTCGCACCGCACCGGAGACCCACCCCAGCGAAGCCCCTCGGGCGAAGCGCGCCTGAGCGCCGAGGTCTCCTGGCTCCTCCAGGGCGACCCCGACCTCGTCGCCGCCGTCGAGGGCGCCCTGCCGCTGTTCTGCGAGCGCGTCGGCCCTGCGCTGCTCCTGCGCTTCGGCAACGCCGTCGGCGGATTCGACGGCGGTCCCCTCGGGCGCTTGTCCGTGCACTCCGACAAGTGGAACGAATCCGACTTCGATCGCATGCTCGGCGAGATCGCCAGCCGTCTCGCCATCTTGCCCTTCGCCGCCACCACCGGCGCCGAGCGGGCCCTCGAGCACCGAGGCCCCGCCGCCCGTCGCGTCCTCTACCACGCCTTCGCCTACCTTCGGTATCTGCTCAGCCCCACCGCGCTCCCCGATGACCGCCTCGCCGTCGCCCTGCGCCTCATCGTCTCGCGTCCCCACCGAAGGCTCCGCCGCGTCACCCAGTGGTCCCCCTTGGGCGCCCTTCGCAGCGTCGAGCCACGCGCCCTCCTGGCCGCCGTCACCCCCCGCGCCGCCCTCTACCGCGCCCCTGCCGGCCGCGCCCCCGTGCTCGCACACTCCCTGCGAGGCCATCTCCCCGAGCAGCTCGAAGAGACCCGCGCCCTCGACATGCTCGACGTCCCCGAGAACCGCTTCGTCAAGGCCTTCCTCGTTGAAGCCGAGTCGATCATCGAGCGCGTCCGCGACCTCGCCCTGCACATGAACCCAGGCCACTTCCGCGATCGCCTGCTCGCCGACAGCGACCGCATGACCCGGACCCTCGCCCCCGTCCGCAAGCACCCCCTGTGGCGCGAAGTCTCCCAGATGCGCCGCCTCCCCGCCGAGTCCCAGGTCCTCCAGCGCGGCCGAGGCTACCGCGAGGTCTTCCGCAGCTACATCCGCTTACGCCAAAGCGCCCGACTCCTCCCCTTGGATGACGACGCCACCCACCACCTCCTCGAGATCAAGGACATCGCCGAGCTCTACGAGATGTGGTGCTTCTTCGAAGTCCAGCGCCAGGTCACCATCGCCCTCGGTCGCCCGCCCATCCTCGCCGAGACCGCCACCACCACAGACCTCGCTGCGCACCTGCGCCGCGGACTCCGCGTCACCTGGGACTGCGGCGTCGAGCTCTTCTACAACCTCAGCCACTCCCGCACCGGGCCGAACCGCTCCTACTCCGTCTTGCTCCGCCCCGACATCGTCCTGCGCGTGCATCGAGGCCCCGGCCACGAAGACCACGTCTTCGACGCCAAGTTCAAAGTCCGCCGGATCGCCGCCGACATCCCCGACGCCGACGACGTCGACGGCGAGAACCGCGGCGTCTTCAAGCGTGCCGACCTGTACAAGATGCACGCCTACAGAGACGCCCTGCCTGCGGTGCGCTCAGCATGGGTTCTCTACCCCGGGACCGACCTGCGGTTCTTCGCCATGAGCGGTGTGGTCGCCAACTCCGTCGACGAGCTCTCGCTCGGTCCTTCCGGCGTGGGCGCTGTTCCGCTCAGCCCCGGCGGTGACAACGACATCGCTCGCATCATCGAGAAGCTCATCGCAAGGGATCAGACCTTGCCCGTTCTGCTTCGATCCAACCCGTCGGGCGCCTGAATCCTCAGAGCCTTGGCGCGGCTCGTTTGGTCGCGCCGTCACCGAACTCCGCCCCTGTCGGCAAGCGGTTTCTACGCCTGGGACAGGTGTCCCTGGAGCGATGCCGCGCGCGACAGCCCACGGCGGAACCTCGATGGTGCGTGCGAGGCCGAAACGGCTTCATCGAACGACCAACGTAGGAAGCAATCACGATGACGAAAAAGAAATTTGGACGACAGTGTGCCCTCGCCCTGGCGGTGGCCATCCTCGATCCGCCTGCGGAACCTTCGACGAGCCGGAGGGCGAGACCGACTCCGGCGGCGGTAGTGGCGGCAGCACCGGCGTAAACCTGCCCGACGGGCCGGGTGTCTGGCTCGACTGTGGCTACGAATTGATCGACACCAACTTCCCCGCCGAGTCAGGCATCGCCTACCCCCATCCACGAACAATGTGTGTGGACCCAGCTTCGCCGCAACTCGACAACGATGGCGATGGGTCGCTCAATCTGGAAGAGATGATCGAGGCCTGCGAACTCAAGTGCCCCAATGAGCCCGGCCAGTTCGATGGACCCGGGCTGTCGGGCAGTTGGGATGCCGCTACGCCAACCGACGTGCATCCGCCATTCAATGGGTGCTTCGCCGTGGGAGCACGCGTCGACCCGGACGAGGGCGCGTGTGATCCCACCAGCCCCGTTCATACGGAGCCGTGGACGGCGACGCTCACGCCCCCAACGCACGCGGGAACGTTCACTTCCGACAATGCCGGGAGTCAGGCGACGGTAAGGGTGCGGGCCAAATCAAGCTTGCCAAGTTCGGAACAAGGTGATCTAAGACTGGTGTGCGGCGCGACATCGAGATCGAGGCGACGATCGTAGAGAAGTACTCGGCGATCTCCGAGTTGCTCGACGAGCGTACACGGCGACTGTGGGCGGCCACGGAGTCGCGGGCGCTGGGCTACGGCGGCGACGCACTGGTTTCGGCTGCAACCGGGATTGCGAGAGCGACGATTCGGAAGGGGCGGCGCGAGCTGGAGGAGTGTGTAGAGCTTCATGGACGGGTGCGGGGTCCAGGAGGTGGGCGACCGAAGCTCGACGCAACGCAGCCGGGTCTTCAGGAGGCTCTCGAAGCGCTCGTCGAACCGCTGACGCGCGGTGATCCAATGTCCGCGTTGCGGTGGACGTGCAAGAGCAGGGCAAATCTCGCCGGCGAGCTCACCAAGAACGGATGGACGATCAGTTCCACGACGGTCGGCCGGCTGCTTCACAAGATGGGGTATCGCCTCCAAGCACTGCGCAAGAACCGAGAAGGTACGTCTCATCCGGACCGCAACGCCCAGTTCGAGCACATCAACGCCCTGGCCGAGGACTTCCTTCGTCGCGGCCAGCCGGTCGTGTCCGTGGACACCAAGAAGAAGGAACTCGTCGGCGACTTCAAGAACGGAGGCCGGGAATGGCAGACCAAGGGCGAGCCGGACCAAGTCCTCGTCCACGACTTTCCCACCGACGCAGTCGGGAAGGCCATCCCCTACGGAATCTACGACATGGCGCGCAACGAGGCCTTTGTCAGCGTTGGTCGCGATCACGACACGCCGACGTTCGCGGTGGCCTCGATCCGACAATGGTGGACGAAGATGGGCATGCCGGCGTACCCGAAGGCCAAGGAACTGCTGATCACGGCGGACGCGGGTGGGAGCAACGGCTATCGCTCGCGCTCGTGGAAGGCGGAACTCCAAAAGTTCGCCGATGACTTCGGGCTGCGAGTCCGCGTCTCGCACTTTCCACCGGGAACCAGCAAGTGGAACAAAATCGAGCACCGGCTCTTCTGCCACATCACCACGAAGTGGCGCGGGAGAGCTTTGCGGACATTCGAGACGGTCGTCCAGCTGATCGGCAGCACACAAACGAAGAAGGGGCTGCGCGTCCGAGCGAAGCTCGACAAGCGAAATTATCCGACGGGCGTCACCGTCTCGAAGGCAGAGATGAATCGGCTGTCCCTTCACGAGGACGAGTTCCACGGGGACTGGAACTACGAACTCCGCCCTCGATCTCATGACGCGGGTTGATCAAGTAGTTTCGATCAGGGTCCTAAGCGTCAACGGTGTCCCGCAGTCGCTGGACTTCGGGGGGGACGTCGCGTTCTCGGTGTACGACTGCGAAGAGCGTGGCCGTCAGCAAGCCTGCCTGCTCGACATGCAGCAGCTCACGATCACGCTGGGGTCCGTGCCGGTATTTGGGGAGTACGAGGTCGGCTTTGCGCGACTGAGCATCAACCGTACGACGACGGCTCCGGTGTCCTTCGCCTGCGATTCTGGTGGGTGCTCGGGCAGTTTTGAGTTCCTCGCGCGGTCGGGAGCGACGATCGCGGCTGATCTCAACTTCGAGCAGCAACATCTTCCCACCGCTACACCCGGCGGAGGGCACATCGGTTTAGGAGCGGACGGGCTTGGACAGTTCTCCCGCGTCATCGGTGAACTCGACCTCGACGCGACGAAGTCTACCGGTACGCTCAGGCTACGTGGCGAGGGCAAAGATGCGATGGGCGGCGAGTTCGCATCGACGAGCTTCGACTTGACCTCTGAAGTCAGTCGACCGAGCCTATAGCCATGTCCCGGCGACGAACGCTCGCGCCTGTTGCGGTCGCGGCGGTCCTCATGGGCTGCCGACCACCGTCCGCCGAACCCACGTGGCGCGGCGCGTTCGTCACGGCCTATTCGGACGAGGGGGTCGAACCGTGTGGCGGCACTTCTGACTTCCTCGACCAGTACGTGCAGAGCATTGGGTCCTATTGGACCGGCGACAACTGGTCCGGCCCACAGGAGCCCTTCACACTCGAACTCCGCGCCAGCCCTGGTGAGGTCTCCGGACGCTCCCTCTCTGCTGACTTCGCCTGGGTCGGCGAAGAATCCAGCATGCTTCACGAACTGGTCCATCTCGTAGTCAGAACGGAGGACGGGCTCTCCGCGCCTGCACTCACGGAGGGGATCGCGGAGGGGCTCGGCGCCGGCCGGACCGCCGACATCTGGGCCGACGGGTTCGCAGAAGCGTATCCTGACGACTTCGCCTTCCTGCCGGCGGAGGAGTTCCAGTCCGGCGCGTACTACGCCGGGGCGGCGCAGATGGTTGCGGCCCTCGAACGGCGATACAGCATCGAGGCTGTGCGCCGTGCCTATCAACGTGCATCGTGGGATGGGCGGTCGGATGAGATCGAGGCCGCGTACCTGGAGGTCTTCGGGGCAGGCCTTTACGAGGCCTTCGACGAGATCGCGGACGAGCGGCCTTGTGGCTTTCGTCAGTGGCAATGCGATCCCGCCGTCGTTCCCACTGTGGAGCTGCCCTTTGGGTTCACGACGGCACAGACCGCTGCCTGCGGGGACGACGAAGGACTGATCGGGGCGGAGCTCTCCGGGGACGCCCACTGGTACCCCGAGGCCGTGTTCGCCCTCGAGCTCGACCAGGAGACGTCGTTTGTTTTTGAGGAGGACAACGCGTTCGTCCATGGCTTCACCTGTCGAACCACCTGCGAGGGCCCGAACGCGGTCCCTCCGGATGTCGTCTATCCCTACGTCGGCGTGCCGACCACGCTTCCAGCGGGGCGATACTTCTTTCGGGTTCGGTCGGGAGACCGCGTGAATCCGTTCTCGTTCTCATTGCGGCCGGTTTGACTCGGTGCACGCGCGCGTCCGCGACCTCGCGCTCGACATGAAGCCAGGGCACTTCCGGGACCGCCTGCTCGCCGCCAGCGACCGCATGACCCGGACCCTGGCCCCCGTCCGCAAGCACCCCCAGTGGCGCGAAGTCTCCCAGATGCGCCGCCTCCCCGCCGAGTCCCAGATCCTCCAGCGCGGCCGAGGCTACCGCGAGGTCTTCCGCAGCTACATCCGCCTCCGCCAAAGCGCCCGACTCCTCCCGATGGACGACGAGGCCACCGGGCACCTCCTCGAGATCAAGGACATCGCCGAGCTCTACGAGATGTGGTGCTTCTTCGAAGTCCAGCGCCAGGTCACCATCGCCCTGCGCCGACCGCCCATCCTCGCCGAGACCGCCACCACCACGGACCTCGCCGCCCACCTCCGCCGTGGACTCCGCGTGGCCTGGGACGGCGACGTCGAGCTCTTCTACAACCTCAGCCACTCCCGCACCGGAGCGAACCGCTCCTACTCGGTCCTCCTCCGCCCCGACATCGTCCTGCGCGTGCCGCGAGACTCCGGCCACGAGGACCACGTCTTCGACGCCAAGTTCAAGGTCCGCCGGATCGGCTCCGATATCCCCGACATCGCCGACACCGACGAGGAGAACCGCGGCGTGTTCAAGCGAGCCGACCTGTACAAGATGCACGCCTACAGAGACGCCCTCCCAGCCGTGCGCTCGGCTTGGGTTCTCTACCCCGGGACCGACCTGCGGTTCTTCGCCATGAGCGGTGCCATCGCCAACTCCGTCGACGAGCTCCCGCTCAGTCCGTCCGGCGTGGGGGCTGTTCCGCTCTGTCCCGCGGGGGGCAGCGAAGTCGCTCGCATCATCGAGAAGCTCATCACGAAGGATGGGACCTTGCCCGTTCGGCTTCGGTCCCTGGTGCGTGCGAGGCCGGATGTGCATTGACCTCCGCAGTCAGCCGACCGAGCCTGTAGCCATGCCTCGGCGACGAACGCTTGGTCTCGCGGCGGCCGCGGCGGCGCTCCTGGGCTGCCAACCCTCCTCCGCCACGTCCACGTGGAACGGAGCGTTCGTCACGGCCTACTCCGACGAGGGCATCGAGCTGTGCGGCGGGACGTCCGACTTCCTCGACCGCTACGTCCAGAGTATTGGGACCTACTGGACCGGCGAAAGCTGGTCCGGCCCACAGGAGCACTTCACACTCGAGCTCCGCGCCACCCCGGGAGACGCGGCCGGACGCTCGCTCTCTGCTGACTTCGCCTGGGTTGGCGCGGGATCGAGCTTGCAGCACGAACTCGTACACCTTCTAACCTGGACGGAGGACGGGGTCTCCGCGCCCGCACTTGCCGAGGGGATTGCGGAGGGGCTCGGCGCCAGCCGGACCGCCGAGATCTGGTTCGATGCGTTCGCCCAGGAGCGCCCCGAGGACTTCGCCTTCTTGGCTCCGGAGGAGTTCCGGCCTGATACCGGAACGTATTACGTCGGGGCCGCCCAGATGGTTGCGGCGCTCGAGCGGCGATACGGAATCGAGACCGTGCGCCGCGCCTATCAACGCGCACCGCGGGATGGGCCGCCCGATGAGATCGAGGCCGCGTATCTGGAGGCCTTCGGGGAAGGTCTCTACGAGACCTTCGACGAAATCGCGGACGAGCGGCCGTGCGGGTTTCGTCAGTGGCAATGTGACCCCTCCGTCGTTCCCACGGTCGATCTGCCCTTCGGGTTCACCGCGGCCCAGACCGCAGCGTGCGGAGACGAAACCCTCATCGGGGCCGAACTCTCCGGAGACACCCACTGGTACCCCGAGGCGGTGTTCGCCCTCGAGCTCGACCAGGAGACGTCGTTCGTCTTCGAGGAGGACAACGCGTTCGTCCATGGGTTCACTTGTCGAACCACCTGCGAGGGCCCGAACGTGGTCCCTCCGGATGTCGTCTATCCCTACGTCGGCGTGCCGACCACGCTTCCAGCGGGGCGATACTTCTTTCGGGTTCGGTCGGGAGACCGCGTGAATCCGTTCTCGTTCTCGCTGCGGCCGGTTTGACTCGGCGCACCCGCGCGTCTCGACCGGGACGAACCGACTACGCCTTCCGCCGACCCGACAGGTGGTCGAGGTCCAACGGATCACTCTCCACGTACTCCAGCGCCGTCAGATCCTCCAGCGTGAGCACCGACCCCTCCACTTCCACGAAGCGCCCGTTCACCGGGATCCTCGCGAGCCACTGATCCAGGAATTCAGTCCAGTCGTCGCCCTCGAAGTCCTCATCGTCCGCATCCCGGATGAACCAGATCAGGAGCTCGACCTCTGCCGCCTCCCACGACGGCGCCGCCCGAATCCGAATCTCTCGCAACGCCCGAAGCGCTCGCCCCTCCGGGCTGTTCTTGTCGTGCTTCGAGGACAACCTCTTCGAGAGCGGCTCCATGAACTCGGCGAAGTCATCGGGGAACGCCACCCGTCCGCGCTGGCGTACGAGCCCCTGGCGGAGCCGCCGAACCTCGCCATCCGTCTCGCACCCCGGCACGCGCCTCCAACCCGCGGCCACCGACTTCGCCACCGTCATCACCTGGTCGAGGTCGGCCACCAATCCCTCGTCTACCAGCGCGGGAACCACCGCGTACATCGGTCGGCGACCGCTCTCGACCTCCCGAAGCACGGCCGGCTCCACCTCGACCAGCGGGCTTACCTGGACGAACGCCCGGCGCTCGCAGTCGCGCACGATGTCGCAGGTCTGACTGACCACCATGAACCCACGCGTCTCCACCTCCACGATGTCCGCGCCTTCCTCCGCCGCCTGCGCCCCCGCCGAAGTCAACGGACCGGCAACGTCGCTTCGAAACAGGAACCAATGCTCACCGAGCACGCAGTCACCCTGCTGCCAGTGGCTCAGAGCCTCGTTGACGCGAGCGCGACCGGCTTCATCCAGTGGTTCCACCCGACTTGACCCTTACGCTCCGCCCTGCACGAACCCGGGTGGGCTTCACGTGCGCCGGTTCGTCGACCCCGTCCACCAGCTCCTCGGGTCGCAGGGGGGCTCGGTCCGCCTGGGCTGTCGCGCTCAGCGGTGTCCCTCGCGGTCGGACTCTCTGCGGCGTCTCCCCGAGCTTGGCGGCCGCGTCAGCGAACCGCTTGTCTCGCAGCAGCGCGAAGATGCTCTCGCCCGATCCAGACTCGACCAGCTTCACACGCGTAGCCCTTGCGCTCGACCTCGCACCGGTCCGAACGATCCCGAGCACCGCTCGAAGATGGTCCTCGTGGGCATGCTTCAAGGTCTTTCCGCTTGCCCAAAAGTGAACGGCGCGGCGCGAGACTCCGAACAGCTCCGCCAGCTGGGCCCAGGTCAAGCCTGACCGGCGACGCAGTTCAGCGATCGCCGCGCGGGGGTCGAGTGGCTCGGCGGGTGCCACCGTGACCGCTGGCTGCTCGGCGAATGCGACGCTGCCTGAAACGGTCGCGCGAGCGAGTCGACTCAGCGCTTCGTACTGCAACTGACCCGGGTCGTTCGTCGTCGTGGGCTCCCCGAGCGCGCCTCCAATCACCAGCGCGGTCGATGCCGGCGCCAACGCAAAGGGACTGCCGGTCGAGCTGTCGAGGTTCATGCTTCACCCCCGTAGCGGCTGAGAAATGCTGGGGTCACTGCCCAGCGGAAGATCGCGTACTCGCGCTGAGCGAATCTGCCCGCTTGTTCGACCAGTTGATCCACGGAGAACGCCTGACGCTTCGACTGGAACACATCGAGGTCGAGGATCCAACTCTCCGCTTGGGCGGGGGCCAGGATGCTCGGGTCGAGGGTCCGGCCCGCAGGCATGAGGCCCCATCGTGTCGTGACCTTCGCGTCCTCTTCCGGCAGGCAGAAGACGTTCTCGGTGATCGAGTGCTCGGGGCGGAGTCCGGTCGTCAGGACTCCTGCCACTTCCGGCCGCACCAAGCTCGGGATGAGCCTGTGCAGATCCTCGTCGGCCTCGACCCGGTTCACGTAGCGAACCCCGAGCCGCTCCGTGTCCGTGGGGGCAATCGTCAGACCGAGCGCCTCGAGCACGGCGCGGAGCCGAGTCAACAGGTCGCTGCGGCTGGTGTAGCTCGCCGTTTCGAGTGAGAGGAAGTTCGACGCCAGGCTCACGCGCCACGTGCCGTTGCGATCTGCAAAGCGCCACGCGTTCTTCATCTGGCTACTCAAGACCCCCCGGGGACCGACCACGAGATCCTGCGTCTTGTCCTGGGTGAACGCGGGGTAGTCCTTGCGGACCGCCTCCTGGAACGCCGCGATGAAGTCGCGGTTCTCAACCGAGAGGACCGCCAAAAACCGGACCTGGACGAGCACGCGCACGAGCGGCGCCGTGGGCAACGGCAGCTCTGGGGGCGGGGGGCCGGTGAGTGGGGAGACGGTCACGGTCGGAGGCAGCGCCCGGCCCGCGACTGTTGCGCCGAGGGACCCGGGGTGTGAAGTAGAGTGTGAAGTGATGAGATGGTCGTGTCCACAGGTGCTCAGGTGTGTAGAGTTCGGTAGGCGGTGCTCGACGGCCTCCTCCTGCACTCAGCGGCGATGTCAGCTTTTCTGACCAGCGAGGCCGTGCCAGCCTCGAGTCATGTCCACAGCGTCACTCGGCAAGGCTGGCGCCCTCGCGCTTCTGTGCTGCGCGTGCGCGGCTCCGCCGCATCCGAGCCCAGCGGTCGACGCAGCCCCCGCCGAACCGCCGGAACAGTGGACCGAGGTCGTCTCCCCGCCCAGCGCCGCTCTCACCGTCAACATCCCCTCCTGCGGGGGATCCCTCCTGGGCTCGGACGCGGAGCTGCACTGCGATCTCAGCGGCGGAATCATCATCGACCCGGCGACGGTCGCTCCCCTGAAGTCGGTCCGCCTCGTCTCCTTCGACACCGACCCTACTGACATCTCGTTCCTCGCGGCGCTGCCCTCTATCGAGGAGGTCTCCTTCGACAGCGGTGTGTCCGCCGACCTCAGCCCCTTACTCACGCTTCCGCGCCTTCAAAGGCTCGCGGTCCTCGGGCCGGCTCCTCGTATCGACACCCTCCGCGGTCTCTCGACGCTGAAGCGTCTCGATCTCACCAACGCAGAGATCCCCGACCTTCGACCGCTGACGACCAACACCAACCTCCGCGAGCTCGTCATGCTCCGGACGGACGTCCCCGATGTCGCGCCGATCCGTTCGTTCACGAAGCTCGAGCGTCTGGAACTCCAGGCCCCGTCCCCTCCGAATCACGAAGAGGCTGTCGTCGACCCTGATTGGCGGCGGCGACAGGACTCGCTCGAGTTCCTCGCAGACCTCGCGCAGCTCGAAGAAGCTTTCTTTCACGACCTTCTGCTCGAGGACGGTTGCCGTGGCTTGAACAGCGCTGAGTCTCTTCGATCGTTGACCCTTCGGAGGTCGGGTCCGTGCGAGAGCTTCGCGGTCTTGTCCAAGCTCGTCGGTCTTCAACGTGCCGACCTCTCTCACAGTCGCTTCGTCGACCAGGACCTCATCCCGCTGAGCTCGCTCGACGCGCTCGAGTCACTCAGTCTCACCGGGACCGGAGTCGACGACCTCATGCCTCTCGCGAGCCTTCCTGCGCTTCGGTCCCTCCACTTCGTGCCCGGGGGCAAGCGACAACGTCGGTCGGTCGAGACGCTTCAACGCGCGAAACCCGACCTCGAGGTTTCTCGGTAGGCCACGGGGTCGGTACTGGGGTTGGCGTCAGCCGTCCGGGCCGGATCTCAACAGCTCCAGCGTGGTCCAGGGCGGTGGGCTGGGGGTGGGTCACTTTGACGGCGATGGGTGGGTCACTTTCTTGCGCCGCGAGCATGCACCGGTCCGAACGATCCCGAGCGTGGGCTCCCCGAGCGCGCCTCCGAGCACCAACGCGGCCGATGCCTGCGCCAAAGCAAAGGGAGCTCCGCCGGCCGTGCTGCCCAGGTTCATGGCTCAGCCCCGCAGCGCCTGAGGAATGCGTCTGCGACTCACTTTCCCGGATAGAACTTCCCCGCGTCGGTCGGCATCGGTCCCGGCGTGTGTCGCCGTATCCACTTTCGGTGTGCCGGACCCGGCCGGTGGTATCGCCTGCCAACAGGCGGTGGCTTCTGCACCCAGTTCCACTGCTCCATCGCTGGCCAGAACACGAAGTACCGATCCCACTCAAACGGAACGGCCGAGCGCCGCCATTCTCCATCCGAGCGGAACACGAGATCGACGTGGCCTTCCGCGTTTGTCATCGCCAGGGCGGACCCGTCCACGAGCTCGGGATGGGTCGGGGTTTGGGTGCGACCATCCGAAAGCGTCCACGATGTCCCGTCCCACGGGGCAACGTCGAGATTCCAGACGTCGTTGAAGGACTGGGGGGCCCCATTGCATCCAGGCTCCCCAGACAACGCCTCGATCGGGACGCGGTTGCCCCCGCCAAGCAGCTCGCTACGGTCATCGTCCCAGTCAATGCGCAGTCCAGTGTGCCCGTCGACCGCGACCCAACGGACCCGCTCGGGGCCCTCCGACCCATCGAGGTCGAGCTTCAGCTCGCACGCGTCTTTCGCAACCTTGCGCTTGTCGTGCCACATGACCCGTTTCCGATCCTCGGCAGCATAGGCCTGACGCCGCAAGCGCTTCGCCTTCGCACACGCGGGCGCAGGTGGTGTCTCTTGCTCTGCGGAATCTCGCGCATAGGGAGTTCCTCCGAAGTCGGCGAGCGGGGTGAACAGCGAGGCGTGCTCGCCATCGAAAAACAGCCACTTGTCATGGCCGAACCCGAGTGCATCACCCCCTTCACCGAGCGGATCTTTGATCCTCGTGATCTCCTCGGCCGTCCGAGGACCGGGCCGTGCGACGAGTTGGGCCAGCGACGAGGCACAGACCGGATAGCCCGGGGTTGGGCGGATGTGACCGAATGGATCTGTGCCGAGAGCAGAGGACGGGCGGTTGTCGCCCCATTGAACGAGAAGACCAGGACGCATGTCTGCCGGGTGGATCATCGGTATTGCCGCATCGTCGAGCCCGTCGCCGTCGAGGTCCGCAGTGATGGAGCATGTCGGTGCATCGGATTCCGTGGGGATGCGGTCGACCGAGTTCTCGAGGCTGCGCTGAACGTCGATAGCGTCCGAGGGAGAAACCTCGTCGTACCACAAGGATTCTTCATCTTCTCGGCCAACGTAGTACCCGAGTTCGCGGTAGCCAGTGTAGGCGTGCATCGCAAGTTCGAACCCGTGACACGCAACGAGCCAGCCGTCCGGCAGAGCGAAGGGGGAACTAGCATCCTCCGGGCCTACGATGTCGGGTTTGGATGACTGAGCAACATCGGTGGTCGTGGGCGCTGCACGCGAATGCGTCGGCGTGGTGGCTGCGTTGGGGACGGCCCTGCAGCCGGCAAGGGCGCTAGAAATCAGGAAGAACGAGACCGTCGGGAGCAACGAGGACATTCCGGTCATCCGCCTTTCGTGAGCAGCTGTTGCTTGAGTTTCCGAGCTTTATCTTCTGGGTGTCTAAGGCTGGCGACACCAAGCGGTGAGCCGTACGCCCGTCCGCGAACCCAGCGCCTGTCGAGTCGAGGATGCGCTGCAGCTTCTTCTCGATCTGAGCACTCGATGGAGACGGCGTCGACTTCTTGAGGAGCCGCTCTGATTCGCTCCGAAGCCCGCTGATGTTGGCACGCAACCAGGCCTGCGTGACTTGGTCGAGGTCTTGCGTGTTGTCGAGAATCAGGGGGGTGGCTTCTTTTGACAGAAGGTCACGGAAGGCTGGCCAGATCTTCGAGCCTGACTTCAGCGGCATCGTTTTCCGACTACCCAAGAAACGGGCCCGCGGGAAAGCGGCGAGCAATGCTCTTTGAGCAAGGTTGCAGGTTGTGCTGCAGCCGGTGACCGCGATGAGCGCGACTCCGGAGAATCCACGCGGATGGTTTGCAACGTCGTATCGGAGGTCGAATCCAAGGCTGCTGTCACTATTCGTGAATACTCCGGGCGCGAGGTGAGAAGTGTAGTGGTGGCCCAAACACCCCACGGCTTGCACGCGCTGAAAGATCGCGGTGTTCTTGCTGGCGGTGGCGGTCGAAGAACTGCGGTGGACCTTCGCTGTATAGCTGGTTCCCGGTCCCCAGGCTTTCCCCGGGATCGCATGGGAGACAAGGTCGATGGTCGTTGCCCCGAGAGCTCGAGCCGCCCCTCGCGTGGGGTTGGCCCAAGGTGCAATCGCGACCAGATGCCCGCCGAGCACGGTCACCGCGTCTTCTCGCACCTCGTTCTCGAGTTCGGGCGCAAGCGCGGCAACCTCATCCGCACCGGCCTCGAACGATCCCTCGCAACGGAAGAGCCGCTTGAGATGCCGAACCACCTTGAGCTTCGCATCGAGCTTCGCGTCCGACGAACCGGCTTCACCGTACTCCTTAGCGAGCGTCTCGCGGAGCTGCTCGATCTCGGTGTCCTTGTCGAACTCGGAGCACACTTTGTCCCTGCGTTTCGCCGCGACGACGGCGTGCACGCTACCCCCGCTGCTCACGGGCGTGCCGCCCTGATGAGGTTGCCGGATCCAACGGTTCTCGATCGTCATCCTAGGGACTCCCGGTCATCCAAGAACGCGGTGAAGGGCCGGTCCGCCACCAACACCTCCCGGGTCCCGTCCTGGCGAACCAAAGAGACCGTAAATCGGCCATCCGTGGCGACGTCATTGAACACCAAGTTCTGCTCTACTTTCCCTGGCACTACCGGAACCTCGGCCTCCCACGAACCACCGCTTTGCTCGAGGCGAACGCCGACATACCCGTCCAGGTCCTCGGCAGACTCGGCACGAAGGCGGACAACAAGCTCGTCGACTTCGAATGACCATGGAACGTGGATGGGTACGAGCTCCGCTCGGGGGTCCTCGTACAGGAGGGCGAGGTCTGGGGCGCTCGGAAGCTGGGCCTCGTCGAAGACCCAGGCATCGAGTCCGGAGACCGGCGGCCGGCGAACACCGGTCGGGTCCGCGGCGACGAAGCGAAGCTGCTTTCCCATCAGGTCCGCCTTCCCGAGGCCGAACGCGGGGAGCCACCGATGAAGCTCGTCGCTCAAGACGTCGAAGACGGCGCCGAGCGTCTGTTCTCCGCATACCCCATCCTCCAGGATCGTTGCGTCCAGCCGGGCGTTGTACTCGCGCTGGAACGCTCGGACCTGGGTCTCAGGGCTTCCTTCCTTAGGAATGATCCATCCTCTGTACGTGCGGATGTGCGCGAAGTAGGCGCGGATTTCCTCGAGACTGCCATCCTCGGTGGCGAGGGCGACCCAGGCGTCCCGTCTCCCGCGGACCACCGACTCTACCGAACCAAGCTGGCTTGCGGCGACGTCTGCAGGCCCAAGCACGACGACCCAGACGGTCTTCGCTTCCGCGCTCCCCTGGTTGTTGGCAGCAGCGAGAGCGGAGAGCACGACGGGTATGAAGTGCCGATGCTCAGGCGCGTCGCCCGGAAGCGCGAGCGCTCCGCTCACCTCGAACGGAGTCGGCGCGGTCCGACACACCGTGAATCGCTCGAGGCCTGGTTCGACGCCGTCAGGCCCCACTGGCACCGGCCTGTGCGGCGTATCTGGCTCCGTTCCATCCGGACCCACCGGCGTGGGGACGAATTGACCCTCTGTTCCGTCGTCGTCGTCGTCGTCGTGGTCATCGTCGTCGTTGGTGTCGACCTCGTCGTCGTGAAGCGGCAGCACGATCCTGGACAGCTCGACCTCCACATCGGCGTTCGGCTCGAGGTCTCCGACCATCCTTCGCTCGCCCGCAGGCAGTGCGCCGGCGGGGTCTCCGCTCGGAGCCCGAACTTGGTAGTGGACCGGCAGTCCCTCGCCGTGATTGCCGACCACCTCGAACGTCAGCGATGCAAGCTCGCGGCGCGGCTCCTCGGGTGGCAGCAAGTCGAACAGGTTCGTCTCCGGCGGCCTGTCCATGACCGGAGCCTGGACCTTGGTCTTGAGCAGCTGGAGTCCGCCGCCGGCCAGCCCGGAGACCAGCCACTGCGCGAGCTCCTCCTCGGTGGCCTCTGGGCGTCCGATGCCCGCCCGCAGCGATTCGACGTTCGCGGGATCGGCGAGGATCTTCTCGACGACCGCCGCGGCTCGCTCGTCGCCCTGTACGCGCAGCCGGTGCTTCCAGCTCACCAGGTAGCCGTAGCCGCCGGGCGTACGGAGTCGCTTCGGGTCACTGAGCACGATGTTCATTTCCGCATGTCCGGTGGTGCCATGCAACGGTCCGGCATGGGAAAGGACAGGGGCGATTTCGTGGCATCCGGTCGTTGGGCCGCTCGCATGCAGGCGACCCGCTGAGGCGTCTGGCCCCCGTGGTATCAACGTCTACGCCGCGCCATGAAGCCGAACACCTCTCAGCGGTCCCATCTCCTCGGCGCCCTGCGTGCCGATCTCATCGGTCCCTACGCTCCGGAGAGCGGAGAAGAGGTGCTCGTGAAGCCGCCCATGCGGTGGTACCTCACCGGCTTCCTCGTCCCCGAGGGCGAACTCAGTCACGACACCGCTGCCCCCGGTGATGAAGACGAAGAGCTGGGCGCCGGCGATGAGCCCCAGGGCGAGGACAACCCCGAGCCGGCCGCGAAGCAGCGACCCATCCTGCCCAGCTCCATCGGCCTGAGCGTCCTGCTTCCCGATGCCCCCAGCTCCGGCCCCGACACCGTCGTCGTCGACCTCGCTTGGGGCGAGTACGTCCTGCACAACAAGAAAGAGGAGGTCGAGAAGCTGTGTGCGGCCCGGGGGATCTCGGAGAAGCGCGCCTTCACGGGCAAGGGCGCGGCACGAGACCTCTGGGAACGCGTCGCCCGCCATGCCCCCGGCGTCATTCTCGATCTTGGCAAGGCCAAAGACGGCACGCTCGAGAAGCTCGAGGTCCCGGGCGCTCCCGGGGTGAAGATCGAGTACCGCGTCGAGCGGCTCGAGCCCGCCGTCGCCGACGAGCTACGCATCGGCAAGCCCGGCGAGGCCGCGCGTGCGCTCGCTGTCTTTCTCGTCAACGGGCGCAGCATCATGGCCGACCGCGAGCGCGACGGCCGGGGCTACTCCCGCGAACTCAACGCACAGAGCCTCTTCCAGCTCGACCTCAGCCTGCGCGCGAGCGGGGGCCTGCTTCCGCGGCCCGACGCCTACTTCAGTCGGTCCCAGGACTTCGACGACCGCATGGTCGACGTCCAGTTTCGTGACGAGGTCGAGTGGGTCGTGGGGCACGGAATCGCCGCCGAGCCGATCTGCGTCGACCCGTCCAAGCGCCCGCACCCCAAGACCAACCCCGCTGTCGGGGCCAAGATCGAGTGGTTCCCCCGGACCCGCGTCGCGCGAGTCAAGCCGATCAACACCGACAACCTCGGCGTCGACGTCGACATGTTCAGCCTCGCCGACATCGACTCCCCCGACGCCGTCGACAAGGCCCTCGGCACCCTCCCGGCTGCCTACGCCGCGTGGATCCAAGACCAGGCCAAGATCCCCCTGGGCGAGCCCGGTCATCGTCAGACCCAAGCCGAGCTCGTCCGCAGAGCCCAGACCGCACTCGAGCGTATTCAGGCCGGCATCGACCTGCTCAAGGAAGACCCCGAGCTTCGGCAGGCCTTCGCCTGGGTCAACCTCGCCATGGCCGAGGTCGCCAAGCGCCGGATCAAGGCCCCACGCCCCGCGTGGCGCCTCTTCCAGCTCGCGTTCCTCCTGCTCAACCTTCGCGGCGTCTCCGACCCGTCCCACAAGGACCGCCGCGACGTCGAGCTGCTCTTCTTCCCCACCGGCGGTGGCAAGACCGAAGCGTATCTCGGCGTCATCGCCATGACCCTGCTGCTTCGGCGCATGCGAGGCCAGGCCCGTGAGGACGGCGGCCTTGGGGTCACCGTGCTCCTGCGTTACACCCTTCGGCTGCCTACCCTCGACCAGCTCGAGCGCGCCTCCGCCCTCGTCTGCAGTCTGGAGTTGATCCGGCGTGAGCACCCCGACCAGCTCGGCAAGGAGCGGTACTCCATCGGTCTGTGGGTCGGGCGGTCCGGCTCGCCCAACTACCTCAAGGAGGCCAAGAAGGCGATCGAGGCCTTCAAGGGCAACACCGCCGAGTCTCGCGGCTCCCCGTTCCCGCTCGTCAAGTGCCCGTGGTGCGAGACCGAGATCAAGGGCCGGCTCATGGCCACCCTCCCGCACGGCAAGGCTGCTCCGACCCGGACCGTCGTTGTCTGCGCCAACCGGGACTGCGAGTTCTCTGCGTTGGGCCGCGGTGAGGCCGGGAAGAAGGTCGGCGAGTTGCCCGTCCTGTTTGTCGACGAGCACATCTACGACGAGCTGCCCTGCTTCGTCGTCGCGACCGTCGACAAGTTCGCCATGCTCACCCACCGCGGGCAGGCCGGAAAGCTCTTCGGCCGCGTGCACAGCTACACCGACCAGGTCGGCGAGCACCGCCGCTATTGGGGTGGTGGCGACGGCGAGAACCACGTCCGTCCCGGCAAGGGCGCCGAGCTTCTGCCCGATGGCCTGCGGCCGCCTGAGCTGATTGTCCAGGACGAGCTGCACCTGATCTCCGGCCCGCTCGGGACCATGGTTGGGCTCTTCGAGACGCTCGTCGAGTCCCTGTGCGAACTCGGGGACCCCGAGCACCGCGTCGGGCCCAAGATCATCGCTGCGACCGCCACCGTTCGCCGGGCGAGCGAGCAGGTCCGGGCACTGTACGGCCGGGCAAATGCCGAGCAGACCAAGCTCTTCCCCCCCCAGGGCGTGGATGCATGGCAGACCTTCTTCGCCGAGCGCGACGCCGATGCCAACGAGCGCATGTACATGGGCATCGCCGCTGCGGGCCGCTCGATGAAGCGGAACCTGCTCACGACCTACCTCGCCTTGCTCGGCTCAGGCGAAGCGCTGTTCAAGGAGCACCCCAAGTCCGCCGACCCCTACAAGACCGTTGTTGGCTACTTCAACAGCCTTCGCGAGCTGGGCGGCATGCGCCGTCTCGTCGATGACGAGGTGCATTCGCGGGCGGGCAAGCTCGACGAGCGCATCCCGCTCGACCATCGGGCCCCGCATCTGTGGTTCGCGAACCGAGAGATCGGCGAGCCCGTGGAGCTGACCAGCCGAGAGCGAACCTCCAACATCAGCCGCAACAAGGCCCGCCTCGAGACCGGATTCCTCACGGATGGCGAGACGACGAAGGACCGTGACGCCCTCACGCCGGTCGACGTTGCTCTCGCGAGCAACATGATCGCCGTCGGCGTCGACATCGACAGGCTCGGCATCATGGTCATGGCCGGCCAGCCCAAGACCACCAGCGAGTACATTCAGGCCAGCAGCCGGGTCGGCCGGGACGACAAACGCCCCGGCTTGGTGGTGACCGTCTACAACCTGCACAAGCCTCGCGACCGCTCGCACTACGAGCACTTCGTCTCGTATCACGAGAGCTTCTACCGCTACGTCGAGGCTCAGAGCGTCACCCCGTTCTCCCTGCCGGCGCTCGATCGTGGACTCGCCTCTGTCGTCGTCGGGATGGTTCGGCATACCCGGGAACCCAAGCTCGCCGCGCCGCGGGGTGCTGAGGAGACCGAGGCGCTCGGTCGGGCCATGCCCGCGGTGGCCGATGCGCTCGCCATGCGCGCTGCCGCCCAGACCGAAGACCCCGCGATGTCGATGGAACACGCCGTTGTCACCCGCGCCAAGACCATCGGGGACAAGTGGCGAAACATCATCGACCCCACCGTCGACAGTGCGGGCTCCAAGGGGCGGTATTGCTACTCGCCGTATGAGCGGACTGCCGCCAACGCCAAGGCGCTGATGCGAACGCCCGAGCAGGACGCCTCGGCGCCCGACGACGAGAAGATCCGCTACACCGACAACCGCTACCCCTTCGTCGCGCCGACCTCCATGCGCGACGTCGAGCCGAGCATTGCGCTTTGGGTCCGCCGCCAACCGAAGAAAGACGACTGAAGCCATGGCACGAGCAAGCAAGACTGGAGGCAAGGGCGGCAAGCCGCGCCCCGACGGCGAGCTGCGGCAGAGCCAGATGATCACCACGTATGGGCCCGGTGCGCTCGTCGACCTGGTCGCCGACGCCGTGCTCATCCCTGGCCTCGAGCACTGGCACTACAAGGGGGCGTCGGGGTACGGCATCGAACACGACCGGCTGGCCCAGAACCTGCGCAAGCGCGGCCTCAAGCTGTCGAAGGGCTTGCCGTTTCGCGCGCCGCCGGTGAATGCCGACGAAGACCCCCACCGCGGTTGCGGCATCGGTGCGGTCGAGTTTCCCAGCTGGTTTGTGTGCCCGCAGCGGGGGTGCGGACAGCTGCTGCACAAGCGAGACACCGAGCACCGGAGTGGCCGCCGGGTCCACCGCTGCGTGAGCGCGAAGAAGGACAGCAAGCTAGTACCGGTCCGCTTCGTCATGGCCTGCAAGAACGGCCATCTCGACGATTTTCCCTGGAACTGGTTCGTCCACAAGGAAAAGGGCAGCGTCTGCGCAGCGCCCGAGTTGCGCCTGACCGACAGCGGCAGCGGCGACCTCAGCGACGTGTTCGTGCGGTGCGATGGCTGCGGCGAGCGTCGTTCGATGGCTCAAGCCAGAGGCGAGAAGGCGCTACCTGGCTGCAAAGGCAAGCGTCCGTGGCTGGGCTACGGCGTTGGCGACAACAACGTCCGCGAGGAGTGCACCGAGGACCAGCGCTTGTTGTTGCGGACTGCGAGCAACGGCTACTTCTCGCTCGTCGAAAGCGCGTTGTCGATCCCGCTGCACAGTGCTCTGGGCGAGGACGTCAAGCTGTTCTTCGACCAGTATGAGGCCAAGCAGCTTCGCAAGCTCGACTCGCAGGCGAAGGTGGCAGTGATGCGCGAGATGCTGCCCTGCATCAGCGATGACGCCCCCGCCTGTATCGCGAAGCTCTCCGATGCCGAGCTCTGGGAGTCTTTGAAGACCTACCGCACCGAACGCGACTCCGACGTGGACTCTGGCCCGGTTCGTGAGACGGAGTACGCCACGATGCTCACGGCAGGCCCCGAGGAGCCCGGGAGCAAGTTCAACAGCTTCGGAGAACAGCGCGACTACTACGCCGAGCGGCCTGCGCCTGGCACCTGCTCGCTCCCGCAGGGGGTTCACGACCTCGTGCTGCTCAAGCGCCTCCGCGAAGTTCGGGTGCTCATGGGCTTCACGCGACTGGAGTCCAAGTCCCAGAACATCTACGGCGAGTTCAACCTCGGGTCCGCGATCGCGTCGGTGTCGGCCGCCAGCGATTGGCTTCCCGCCTCGGAGATCCGCGGGGAGGGAGTATTCATCGAGCTAGACCAAGCCCGGCTCGAGGCGTGGGAGCAGCGCGAGGCGGTGCTGGAACGCGAAGCCAAGCTCCGGGCTGGATTCCTGGCTCGCTTCCCCAAGGCCACCGAACAAGGAATCGATTTTCCCGGGGCACGCTTCTATCTGCTGCACACGCTCTCCCACCTGCTCATCACCCAGCTCTCGCTGACGTGCGGCTACGCGGCGTCGGCGATCCGCGAGAGGATCTACTGCAGCCTGCGCGGTGCGGACACCAAGGTTTCGATGGCCGGGATCCTCCTGTCGACCGGAAGCGCCGGAAGCGAGGGGACCTTGGGCGGACTCGTCGAGCAGGGACGACGCATCGAGTTCCACCTCACCGAGGCGCTGCGACGTGCGAACCTGTGCTCGCACGATCCCGTGTGCGCCCGGCACAGTCCCTCCAGCGGCATCCCGGGCCGATCCCTGCTCGGCGCTGCGTGCCACGGATGCCTCTTCATCGCCGAGTGCTCGTGCGAGCGCGCAAATCAGTACCTCGACCGAGGGCTCGTCGTACCGATCTTGGGCGAGCCGAAGGCCGAACAACTGGCCTTCTTCGACCCGGTGCGGGGCTGAGCCGATGGCGAACGACAAGTTCTCTCTGCACACCGTGTCTCCCGAGGTGCTCGAGGCGGCCTGGCAGCTCTTCACCGCGCTGCCGGCTCGCACGCGGGTCACCGAAGACCACGTCGTCGACGAGCAACTCCGCGTCGCGCTCGTGGATTTCCTGGGGCAGCCAGCTTGGATCTTGGCCGGCATGCTCGAGGCTGTACTGTCCGAGCGGGGGCGGATCGAGGCGACGACCCCCCCCGTTGGGGTGGCACCACGGCCCGTCTTCCGTCTCGAGCGTCGCTACGGAAACAACACGCCGGAGCTTGTGTGGAGTGGACCTACCGGTGGCCGCAGTGGCGCACGAGCGACGCGACACGTCATCGACGAACTCTTTCGGGCTGCGCGGTCGAGCGTCTTCGTTGCCGGTTACAGCTTCTACCGGGCCGCGGAGCTGTTCCATCCGCTGCGCGAGCGGGTTCGCCATCGGGCCGAACAAGGGCTGCCACCCTTGTCGATCCGGATCGTGATCGACTGCTCCGGCGTGAAGAACGGTTCGTTATCGACGGATGAGATCGTTGAGGAGTCGATGTCGACGTTCCTCACATCGTGTCCTCAAGTCGCGGAGATCGGCGCCCGGGTTCAATACTACGCACCCTCGGCCTCGCGGAGCGACCAGGGCAGGGCGCTGTGCAGCATGCACGCCAAGTGCATCGTCGTGGATGATGAGTCCGTCCTCGTCGGATCCGCGAACTTCTCCAACCGTGGTCGCGACGACAGGAACCTCGAAGTCGGCGCGTTGATTCGCGATGCCAACTTTGCGTCGGTGCTCCTCGCTGCCTGGCGAGACGTCTCGAAGGATCTCGTCGATGTATCGCTCGCGCCGAAACTGCCACCCCGCTGAAGGCCATCGCGGCGGAGCTGGCGACGCGAAGCAATGAAGCAGTTGGGTGTCCGCCTCTGTCAATGTCTGGACCCGGAGGATTGTGGGCTGGCGGGTGCACGATTGCGAGGACCTCAAACTCGAGCTGTGAGGGCCCCTAAGCTCCGAGGAGGCCTCGGAGCGCGTCGAGGTCGAGGGCGGTCGCGCTCTCCATGCCGCCGATCAGGTCTTCGGCGAGGCCTCGCTTGCGCTCGTGCAGCTCGAGGATCTGCTCTTCGATGCTGCCCTCGGTGATCAATCGATACACGGTCACGGGATCGCGTTGGCCCATGCGGTGGCTGCGGGCGGTGGCTTGCTCTTCGACGGCGGGGTTCCACCACGGGTCCATGTGGATCACGTATTGGGCCGCGGTGAGGTTGATGCCGACGCCGCCGGCCTTGAGGCTCATGACGAAGGCGTCGGCCTCGCCGCGCTGAAAGGCGTCGATCCGGGCCTTGCGGAGGGCGGCGGGGGTGGAGCCGTCGAGGGTGAGCACCTCGAGGCCGAGGTCGGAGAGCCGCTCGTCGAGCCGGCGGATGCAGCCGAGGAACTGCGTGAACACCAGGCAGCGGTGACCGTCGCCGTGCAGAGCCGCAATGCGCTCGCACGCTTCGTCGAGCTTGGAACCCGCCGGGGCGAGATCTTCGTCCAGCAGGCGCGGATCGATCGCGGCCTGTCGGAGCCGGGTGATCTCGGCCAGCACCCGGATCCGGGCCTTCGTGGGATCCTTGCGTGCCTCCTCGAGGGTCTCCATGGCCCGCTGCCGCAGGACCTCGTAGTAGGCCGCTTGCGCGTCGGTGGGGGGCACGCGGATGGTGACCTCGGTGAGCGGGGGTAGCTCGGTGAGGACCTCCGCCCGCCGTCGCCGAAGCATGAACGGATCGAGGATGCCGCGGAGCCTGTCGAGCGCTCCGGCGTCATGCCGAAGCACCGGACGTCCGAGGCGTTCGTCGAACTGGTGCTTGGGTCCCAGCAGGCCCGGAACCGTCGCGTTCATGACCGACCAGAGCTCGCCCAGGTGGTTTTCGACCGGCGTGCCGGTGAGCGTGACGCGAGCCTTGGCGTCGACGCAGAACGCCGCCTTCGCGCGCTGGGAGGTGGATGTCTTGAGCGCGTGCGCTTCGTCGAACACGGCGGTGCCGAACTCCACCTGGCCCAGCGCCTCCTGCTCCCGCACCAGCAGGCCGTAGCTGATGATGAGCACGTCACCGCCGCGCAGGCTCTCGATGATCTCAGCGCGTCCGGTGGCGCCCAGCGTCGACACCCGCAGCTTGGGCGCGAAGCGGGTGCACTCCTCCTGCCAGTTGGCGACGACCGAGGTCGGGCACACGACCAGCGCGGGGCCGTCCTTCTTGCGCAGGCACAGCAGCGCGAGCGTCTGGATCGTCTTGCCCAGCCCCATGTCGTCGGCCAGGCATCCGCCCAACCCAGCCGCACACAGCCGCGCCAGCCACATGAACCCCTCGCGCTGGTAGTCCCGCAGCGTGCCCGTGAACGTTCGCGGAAGCCGGGGCTGCAGCGCCCGGGCTTTGCGGATCGCGCTCAGCCGTGCCGTGGAGGCCTTGTCCAGCTCGACGCCGGGCGCGTCTTCGGTCAGCCCCAGCGACTCCGCCGTGGCCGGATGCATGAGCACGGCGTTGTCGCGATTGGACCCGAAGGCCCGCATCGCGTCGAGGCGCCGCGCCATCTCTTGGGTGAGCGCCAGGTACTCGTCCTTGCCCAGCGCGATGAAGCGCCCGCCGCCTTCGCGACCGCGAATCAGCTGCGCGTAGCCCAAGACCAGGGCGTCGTCGACCCGCAGGCTGAGATCGGCGGCGAACCACTGCTCCGCCTTGCGGACCTTCACGTGCAGGGTATCCGTGCCGCCCGCGCCGGAGCGGAGGCGCAGCTGCTTGGCCGGCCACGCCCGCATGATGGCATCGCCCAGCCCTTCGAGCGCCTCCACCACCGCCAGCGACTCCTCGAGGTCGACGATTTCCCGGTCCGTCTGGTCCGACCAGTCGCCCGGCAGCACCGCCTGCAGCTCGCGGACGCGCCGCACCTCGTCTTCGAGCCGGCGGCTCGCCCCGACGAGGCCCTCGGGACCCTGCCGGACCGCGTCTCGAGCACCCTCGCCGACCGGATAGTGCGGACCCTCGGCGCCAAACGGCGCGCTCCGGAGCTCCACCCGGAGCGTCTGGCCGTCCCACGTCAGCCGAGCCAGGATCCGCGGGTCGGCGTCCTGCGTCCGGTCCCCAAAGGACAGGCCCTCCACCGTGAAAGCCTCCTGCTCGGCCAGCGTCGCCGCCAGCCGCTCGAGCCGCGCAACGCCCCCCTTGGGGACCTGGATCGTGCCCGAGCGCATCTCGTCCAGCAGCGGCTTCCATGACGCCGGCCGCTCGCAGATCCCGACCGCGTCATCACTACGAATCAGCGCGACCGCGTTCGAGAACAGCTGCGGCGGAGCCACCGACAGCGTCGCGCCCGAGGCGGTGGTGTCCAGGACCAGCCGCGGCGGCTCGCGGCGCACCAGCAGGCTCTTCCCGTGCTCATCTTCGACCCGGGGATGCTCGGCAAGGGCACAGACCGCGCGCGTCGTGAACAGCGCGACCCGCCGCCCGGACCACTCCTCACGCTCCACCACGCACGCGTCAAGGATCGCCTGGTCCCGGGGCGTCACCACGACGTCGTTGCCGTCCGCCTTCTTCATGAGGGTGAGAAGCGAGACCGCGCGGCCCTTGCGGGATCGCGGCCCGCGCAGCCTGCATTCGATGCGCAGGCTGTCGCCACGCCCCGCGATGACCCAGACGATCGCCTCCTTCGTCGACTTCGCGTCGTCGGGATTCGCCAGCGATCGAATCGAGACCTCCAGCGCGTCCAGAGCCACCTCCCACGCCGCCCGCGGCACGAACGCGCCCGCGAGTCCGGTGGGTGCCTCGGGGTTCTCGTAGGCCTGCTCGAGCTCCTGCATCAGGGTGCCGAGCGTCGGAGACCCCGCGGCCCGTGCCCGCCACCGCGGCCAGCTTGGCGGAAGCTGCAGCGTGAGATCGCCGCTGGCATCGTGCGTCCACAGGCTGGACAGCGCCCGGACGTAGACCTCCATGCCTCCGCGTGGTTCCGGGCGCGTCCCGTAGGCGCCGCGAAGGCGTGGGTCCCGCTCCACGATCGGCACCAAGTCCGCGTAGCACCCCCCGTAGAAGCGGCTTGGCGATGCCCCCGCGAGCACGGCCGCCTGCGCGTGCGGCATGCAGCGCGGGTCCGTGTTCGACACCGCGATGCACGCCAGCGCGTGCAGCAGCCCGGCCTCGCCCGTGAGCAGCTTGTTCTTCCGCTTGAGCGCCGCGCAGGCCTCCAGCCCGAGCCGCGCCGCCTCGTCCAGCGCGCCGCGGAAGAACGCCTCCGTCAGCTCGATGCCCGCCTGCGTCTCCTTGCTCGAGCCCGCGATCGCGCGCGCCTGGCCGAAATCGCCGCGAAGCGCCAGATACCCCGCGAGCTCGCGCCGGGTCTTCGCCGGTCCGCCTTCGAGCCGCTGCAGCACCTCGGGCACCACGGGTTTCCACGCGCGCCGGGCGTGCCCGAAGCTCAGCGCGCAGTACTCCGTGATCAGAGCGTCCGAGAAGTGGCTCAGGAGCCCAGGCGGTGGAGCGTCCCCCGCGATGTTGATCCACGCCAGCGCCTCTTCATCGAGGTAGTACTCCAACCGGGACCCGCGCGCGTGGGCGCCGCGGATGAGCGCTGGCTTCTCGAGCGCGACCGCGATGCGGGCCTCGAGCCACCATGGCGGCGTACCGCCGAGCGTCTTCCCGCGAGCGTCTTCGAGCGAACGCGCCATCGCGTGCAGCGCCGAAGGTTCGAGGGTCCGAAGCTGCTCCAGCCCCGCAGCCGGCTCGATGGCGTAGTACGCGTTGCCACGCTCTTGCAGCAGGATCTCGCCACGCTCGACCATGCGCTCGCACGCCTCCCGCACCCGCGCGGTGGGGTTGGGCTTGGTCGGCAGTGCCTTGGGTCCGAAGACTTGGCGGACCCCTTTGACCAGGGTGGTGACCGTCGCGCCGACGATCACGGCAGCCAGGACGGTTTTGATGCGGTCGTCGAGCTCGGACATGGGGTGGGGCGCGGGGATGATAGCCGTCGATCCGTATGGCGTGGAAGACCGCCATCCCTGCCCCGACGATGCGTACGGGTTGGCCATTCCGGTCGGTCGACTCGATCTCGCGTTCGAGGGTCCTCGCCAAGGGTAGGCCGCTCAAGCGGTCCTATCGACGTGGGTGGCGCACGAGGTCCTTCTCCGGGGAGATCAACACGGAGCCGCCGAAGACCCAGGAGACTCCGGCAACCGGCAACGGCCGCCAACATCCCGAAGGCGAGCAGCATGCCGATCGGGCCAACGACGAGACCATCCCATGGGGCGGGGTAGCGCTCGGACGCAGAGAGTGGCCCAACCGAGTCCACTGCCGCGGCACGGCGGATGTCCCGATTCTCGGTTCGGAGCACCGGCGCCGGAGCGCGGTGGTGGCCGGTCGGCCCGAGACACTACCAGGGCGGACGGACGGCAGTCTCATCCTCGTCTTCGACCTCGGGCAGCCGGTCGAAGTGGTCCGGGAGTCCATCCGCCGGGATCTTGGGTGGGCTCAGTGCTGGTACCTCCTTGCACTCGTTCCCAATCGAGCAGTTGTCCAGCATCGCGTCGACGAGAACGTCGCGAAACAAGTCGTAGTTGGCTGCGCCGTTTACGCCGAACGCAAGGTTGACCAAGATACCTTCGGGGACCCCTTCGAACACGACGGCAACCTTCTGCGGCGAGATTGGTTCCGCGGCGGACAAGGCCACGAAGGACGCATAGGATCCGTCCGATGCGTAGAGCTTGAACACCTCGGAGCCCTGGTGGGGCCTCGAAGCGGACGCGCCTACGAGAACGCGGGCGGTCGTTCGGGCTCGCCAAGGGGCTTCGAGCGCCACCTGCGTACCCGATGCTCGGACTTCGAACGTTGGCTTGCCCTCGAAAGGGGGCCGCCCGTGTTCATCGGCAGGCGAGAGTTTGGAACGCCACACGACGCTCACCGTTCCGAGGATGGGCCGGACGTCCGGGAGGACGGCAGTCGACGCACGACCTCCGCCTGAAGCATCGAACACCTCGAACTCGAATGTTTGCTCGTCGCTGGCTGTGGTCAGCGCAGAGAGCACGTACCTGTCGCCCTCGATCCAGAGCCACCGCGCATCGAAGAGCTCGACGTCAGGCGGAGGCGGATCCGCAACGTGCTCGCGGTACCAGAGGCATCGCTGCGTGTGCTCGTCGACGAGAGCGCAGGAGGCCGTATCACCGTCCGTGCATGGTGCGCTGTCTGGGTAGGGCGGTACGCTCGAAGAGGCAACGACGGAAAGACGTCGATTGTGACCAGGAGAGTCCGATGCAAGGGGGTTGAACTCCGAGCAGCCCGCGTGCCGTACAATCGAGCTGCCTTCGACCCCGGCACCGTGCGCTGCCGCAAAGGCGTCGATGATCGCAAGCATCATGGCGTCGCCCCACCCGGCATCGTCTGGGAGATCGGGGTACTTCGGCGGCCCAGGGGCGGTCCGATGGAAGACGTTTCGGTGATACCGGGAGACGAACTCCAGCATCGCTGCCTCGGTGAGCGTGCCCAAGTCCCCGTCACACGGGCCCGGGTTCACCGTCAAGGTTCGAAGCATGGCTTGCGCGTGCTGCAGTCCCCAGCCGTCCTCTTGAGCGACTGCCGCCAGCAAGTCCCCATCCGACCGAAGCAACGCCAACCCGGCGCGTGCCCTTCTCTCAGAGAGCGTCTTGTTGCCCTCATCGTCGCCAGACGCGCTGGTGTGACCGAACACTTGAAACGCGAAGTCAACGGTGGCGGATCCGCGAGTGTCAGAGTGCGCGAAACAGCTCCGCCCGGGCCGGGTGCTCCAAGCTATGCAGAGCGTGCCGGGCAGGGGAAACGCAGAGTCGTGCGGGAATCCGCTGTTCGCGGTCCGAAGGGGCGATAGCCGCTTGGGCCGCAGGAGCCGAACTTTGTTGTGGCGTCCGACCGTCAGGTCGATCGGGTCGCGGGTTTTGAGTCCTTGCCGGGTGTACTCGAGCGTGTCGATGTGAACGTCGATGACGGTCTGTGTGGGGTCGTCGCTCATGCTTTGGAGTCTTCCCGATCGAGCCGATCGAGCCAGGTGCGGACGGCTTCGCGTTCGTCGTATTCTCGGATGGCGTCGTTGAGGGCGTTCGCGATCTTCTCGAGCTTCCTCTTCGAAAGCCAGTCGCCTCGAAAGAACTCGTATGGTCCTGCTTGGAGGGCTTTCACTGGCGACACGCGGAGTAGTTCGCCAAACTCACCCGAGACCTCGATGTGTGTGGTGGACAGGACGCAGGGGACTCCGAGCTCTGAGAATGGGATGCGCCGCCGCTTGTATGCGATGCAGGCGCTCTTTGGCTCGATTGCAAAGTGGCCTGTCGTAAGATGAATAACCACGGGGATGAACAGAAAGACGGCGAAGATGGTCATGTCCAGTGCAGATGGGCTCAACCCGTCTCTTGGTGATTTTGAGTACTCTGCTGCGAGTAACGCGAGCGGCACCGCAACTGCGACCGTTGACAGGGCGGAACGAGCGCGATTCGATGCGCGAACGCGGAGCGCTCGGGCACGGGGAGGACCGGCAAGGAGAAGCTCTGCCGCGGGTCTCTCGCTTGGGCCGAAGGGCACTCGGGGGGCGATGTTACGGGCTTGGGACACGGGTGACTTTCTTCGACCAAATTCCAACGCCGTCCTCCATCAAAACGCAGTCAAGCGTTTCTGGCTCCACGCCTCGGTCGACTGCCAGGGTGACACGGACAGTCACGAGATCGATTGACGGCCCGGTGTATCCAGCTTTCGGCGTAGTCGTGACTTCGTAGGGGGGAGAACTCGGGAGGGAGCGGCCCTCGAACGTGAACTTGTCGGTAACGTGCTCGGTGCCGTTTTTGAAGCGGGTCATGTATTCGACGTGAACGACGGTGGCAGGTTGTGAGAGCTGCCAGCCTATCGTGACTGCCGGCCAGTTCTTGAAATTCCACCAGGCTTCGAGACGTACGAGAAGACGAAAGAGGGTGTCAGCCTGTGTCAGGTAGTCCTTCTTCCACTCGAGTACGCTCTTCTCCGCCCACGACCAGTGCTGCTCGTTGTCTGCGTATGGTGCAACCCCCCATTCGCAGTTGCGGAGGAACTGTTCGAGGGGGTCGTCCTTCAGGTAATTGGCGGCAATGTACGCGCCGGCGGCTACGGCACCCGCGATGGGGATGATCCAGGGGGCGACCAACGATCCAGGGGCGGCGAGGACCCAAAGGTGGGCCCCGACGCCTGCGATCTCTGCCGCCGAAGCGATATCGAGCGCGAACCCACGGTCAGCATCGCCACTCTCGAAAGCCTTCTCACCGGCGGCGTAGTTCGACCTGGCGTAGTAGATGCCTACGAAGAGCTTTAGGCCCAAGAACAGTTGTCCCGCGCGAATCGGGTTGAGCTTCTTCTCCAAGCCCATCTTGAAGGCCTGCTCTCCGACGTTGACGAACAGGGACAAACCGGCCGCGCCTGCCCCGAACATTGCGTCGCGAGCCGCGTCTCCCCCTTCGGCATCACCGATCGCGTCGAGCGCCGCGGCCAGGTTGATGATGTCCAGGAGCATTCCCCCAAGGAACTTCGCATCGAGGAACTTCTTGTTGAACCCGGTCGTCTTGAGTTGCCCCGCGGCGACCCAGTCTTCGAACAGGGCGTCCATGGTCGGGTCGACGGCGGCGAACTTGATCTCACGCGGTTTGAGTAGATCACCGGAGACCACCTTCACCGAGAAGCTCTTCATGTTGATGCTCGCATGGGTGACCAGGTCGTCGGCGAGCTGAAAGTCGATGATGCCGGTCTTCGGGTCGAACGCGTTCCCGACCCCGAGGCGCAAGAAGCCCCGAATCTCGTCGGCCAGTTGCTCCCTGATCCGCAGCGGCCAGGCTCGGTAGCGGTGCGATATCGTCTCGGCGAGGAGCGCCGCGACCGCCTTGGAGCTCCATCGGAACGCCTTGAAGTGGCTGGCGACGGGGTCCTCATTCGGGAAGACGACCTTGTTCAGGAAGTGGCTCGGATCCTTCGCAGCCTCTCGTGCCCAGGACGCATGGAGCGCTCGGCCGGACTTGCACTCGCTGAGCAGGCGGGTCGCGACCGCCAGGATACGGAGGTGCTCGACCATCGGCTCGCTCCTCTCGCCCGGGTCAATACCTTCAAGGTCGATGCTGGCCTTCTGGAACAACTCGAAGAGCCGCGAGTCGAGCACCTTGCAGAGGGACGCGCCGCGCTCCTCCAGCCGCTTGATGAGCCGAGAGCGGAGTTGGTCATCCTTCGCAATCTCGTGCGCGAGATCTTTCGCTCGGATCGCGCCGCCATACTTCGCGTTCGCGGCCTCGTTCTTCAGAATCGACGCGTGGATCGAGCGCCCGAGCATGAGGCGCAGCACTTCCTTCTTCCGGGGTTCACTCGTCGGCTCGAACTTGTCTCGATAACGGTTGCACGCCTGAACGTAGGCGTTGCTGGAGTTCTCGACGACGGTGAACGGGTCTGTTCCTGCCCAAACGCGCTGTTCTTCCCCGGGGTTGCCCATCCACAAGGGCGTCTCGACCAGGGAGAATCCGTCCTTCGAATGCAGAGGCGAGCGGTCTTCGTAGCCGTATCGCCACTCCCACAGGGGGGCGACGCTGTCGTAGAGGGCGTGCCGATGTTGCTTTCTCAGTAGCTTCTTCAGGGTCTTGCTGGGCAGCCGAAAGCGGGAGTACAGGAGCCGCACATCCAGCGCCTGGCCGTACTCATCGACGACGGGAAACCGTACCGTGGGACCGGACGCTCCAGCCATGTTCACCGGTGCGCTCCGCTTGGGGATCGGGGAGAGTGGGGTGACCTGGTCGTTCCTGTCTGCGAAGAAGGTGTTGCCGTCTTCGTCGACGTAGATTTCGAACGCGACCATGGCGTCGTCCAGCGCGAGGCGGCTGAGCATCACGTAGACCCAACGATCTTGGACGAAGCTGCAGTACCCGTCGACGAGGGGGAGCCAGGTGGAGTCCTCGTCCTCCGCGCCGGTGAACTGGGGGTGGTAGTTCTTGAAACGGGTCTTCCACTCGACGAGGGGACAGGACTCGCTCATTGCCAAGACATCGTCAGCCATCGTGCTCTGGGTCTGGTGCGGCGTTGGTCGCCGGATGCGCGACCGGTCGATGGTGAGTTGCTACGGCTGCAGACGCAAGCGGCGGCATGCCCCAGGGGCAGGGTGAACCGGCGTCAGCCCGCTGGCGGAGGGACGGTCACCCCGAGACCGCCACTGCCAGCTCCTCGGTCGGCCCCACGCGGACGATCAACCCCGCCAGCGGCAGGTGCACCCACCGCTCGACCTCGACTCCATCCGCCGCGTGCAGCATCGCGGCATACGCCTCCAGCTGCCCCGCGTACCCGCGTGCCGACTCGATCTGTCGCGCCGCCGATCCGAGCATGGTCTTGTGATCGATCACCGCCCTTTGGGGGACCCACACATCGAGGCGCCCGCGCGACACGACGCCCTCGGGCGTACGGCTCCACAGCGGGACTTCCATCTGCGCAGCGGTGCCAGCGAAGCGCGTCTGGACGAACGCACGAAAGCGATCGGCCGCCGCGACGAACACTGCGGCCAGCTCGGGCCGCTGCACGCCCCACGTGCGCAGGCACGCCGCCGCGAACGCCTCCCGCTGCGCCCCGGGCTCCGCAGGGTCCGCGGCGATGAACGCATGAAACGCCTCACCCAGTCCGGGGCCGTCCAAGCCGTGCACCTCGGTCGCGTCGCCGAGCTGGACCGTCTCCACGATCTCCCCTGCACCGATCGCGTGCGACGGAGACGAGAACGCGTCCGACCAGGCGCGCGGCTCCGGCCGGGGGTCCGATTTGGCGCTTGCCGGGGGTTCCTCGGGGGTTCCTCGGCGACCGAGTGTTGCCGACCGCCAACATCCGCGTGATTGCGTGCGCGAGGGCGAAGGCGAAGGCCCCGGCGATAGCCGGGGCCCGTTGTTCACGTCGAGGGGGTCGCCCTCGGTTTCCTGGGAGGGCGTTTCGTCCGCGCGGCACGCTTCTGCTTGGCGAGGGCGGCAGCCTCCTTGGCGCGGTAGGACTTGCCCTCGAGCTTGACGATCTCGACGCGGTGGCAGAGGCGGTCGATCATCGTCGAGACGCAGGCCGCGCCCTCGAAGACTTGGTTCCACTCGGTGAAGGGTTTGTTGGTGGTGATGATCGTGGAGACCTCGGCATCGTAGCGGCGAGAGATAACCTCGTAGAGCAGGTCCGCGAGGTGGCTGTCGTACCGGAGGTATCCGAGTTCATCGACGACGAGCAGCGTCGCGTTCGTATAGCGGCGAAGTCGCTGGGTCAGCATCGACCCCGTCAGGCCGCCGAGCGCAGCCAGCATGTCGCTGGCCGAGGTGTAGCGCGTGCTCACGCCGCGTGAGACCGCTTCGTAGGCGAGGTTGCGCGCAAGCATCGTCTTTCCGATCCCGTTGGGACCGACGAAGACCACGTTGGTCCCTTCGCCGATGAAGTCCAGCGTGAACAACTCGTCGACCTGCAGGCGGTCGGCCTTGGTGGGGTGCTTCCAATCGAACTCAGAGCGGTCCTTGAAGGCGCCAATCTTGGCGTTCTTGAGGCGGTACTCGTGGCTGCGGCGCGCTCGCTCGGCACGTTCCATCTCGAGAAGCTTGGGAACCCACGGCGACTTCGCGATCTCGCCCCAGTTGGCCAGGAGGCCATATAGCCGCAGTTTCAACGCGAGTTTTCGCAGTTCGTCTTCAGGAAGCTTCGCCATCGTCGTCCTCCGTGAGCGCGTCGTAGAGCGAGAGGTCGGCCGACTCGACCACGATGTCTCGAAGCCGCGGGTCGGTGAGTTTCACGGGGCGCGGCACGGTCCGACCTTGGGCTCGAATCAGGGTTTGCAAGGCGACCCGAACGGGGCTGGCCCCGACGCGTTCGTGGGCATTGGCCTCGGTAAGAGCCTCTTCGAGTCGCGCCGCGCCGTACAGGTCGAGCAGCTCCAGGAGCTTGGCGACGAGGCCACCGATATTCTGCCCTCGCTGAGCCGCCCGCTCGAGCATGAGCGCGGCGGCCGGAGCCGATCGGGTCAAGCGACTCATGCCGGCCCCTTCTTTCGCACGGCGCTTCTTCGCAACGAGGTCGCGAAGGTGCGCCGGGTCTTCGACCGTGGTGCGCCGGTCGAAGCTGCGAGCATGCTCGGCGACCATCTCCCCGTCGACGACGATCCGAACGCGTCGGTGGTTGGCGACGACGGTCACCTGCCGGCGGACGTGCGCACACGGCAGGGAGTAGTCGTTCTTGTCGAAACGAACGAAGGGCGTTCGGCCTACGCGAACCTCGATGCGCTCGGTCGCCTCGTAGGGCGTCGCAGGCAGGGCCTTCAGTGATGCACCTTCCTCTTTGAACTGAGCACCGACCGTCGTGCGGTCGTCTTCTTGCCAGCGCCTCGATGCGCTCACCTGCATGGTCCAGTCCAGCGCCTGTTCGTTGAGATGCTCGATGTCCCGGAACTTCCGGGCGGCGAAGAAACTCGTCCGAATGTACCGGATCGTTCGCTCAACACGCCCCTTCTCGTTCCCTCGTCGCGGTGCCGCGAGCTTCGCCTCGAAGCCGTAGTGCGTCGCGACCTCGAGCAAGGACGCGTTGAACACAATGGCGTGGCCTTCTCGCTCGATGCAGGCGCTCTTGAGGTTGTCGTAGACAATCTGCCTGGGCACGCCGCCGAAGAACGCCAGAGCATCCACGTGTCCGCGCAGGAAACTGGCTCGCTTCATGTCGTAAAAGAACTGCAGCCACGTCATCCGCGACCAGCACAGCGTCATCACGAAGGCGTACAGAGGGCGGCGGGCTCGTCCGACGTCGACATGCCCGAAGTGCCCCCAGTCGACCTGGGCCTGCTCGCCAGCGAGCATGTGCAAACGGGCAAACGGCTCGGGCTCGGGCCGCGGCCGCATCGTGGCGATGAGTCGACGAAAGTGCGACTCGCTGCCCTGATATCCGCGATCGCGGACCATGTGAAACAGGCGCGAGGCGTGGAGCTTGGGATACTTGGCCAACGTCGCCTCGACGAAGGGCAGGTAGGCGTCGAGCATGCGCTTCCGAGTGACGGTCACCGTGGCGATGGGCGAGCTCGCCCTGTAGTGGCTCACGCTTTGCCGTGGAGTTTGTCTCGGGCTACTTCCGGGACTTGCGTGGGGGCGCACGTGAAGTCTGGTCCTGATCTTGTTGTGGCCGCATGAGGTCGAGCTCGCCGCAAGCATCGAGGATGGTGGCTTCGTCGACGAATGATTGATCGCGGTCGTGGGCGAGCATCAGCGAGGCGCGCAGAAGGTGGGCGGTGGTTCGAGGGTTGCCTCGGCCGACGCGGTACAGGACCTCGAGGGCGGGGTCGGCAACGATCTTCTCGGCGGCGCCTGCGACTGCGAGACCGTGCTGGACCATGGCGAAGAGTTGCTCGCGGGTTTTGGGGCGGAGTTGGTTGGGCGAGACGATTCGAGTTCGCAGCGCGCTGTGAATGCCCATGTCCAGTCGGGCCCTCAGCGACGGCAAACCGACGAGCCAGATCGTGAGCAAGTCTTGACGGTCGAAGGCGAAGTTGAGGAAGCCAGCGAGGTCGTAGAAGAAGTCGTCGGATAGATGTTGGGCCTCGTCGATGACCAAGATTGGGACGACGCTGTGCTCATCGAAGAGCTTGCGTATCTCGTGCTTGAGCTGACGCCACAGGGCGTCGCGGCGATACTGGGGTGTGAGCCCAAGCTCGGAGGCGAGGTTTCGGTAGACCGATGCCGCGGTGCACGCCGTGTCGCACAGGTAGACGACGCGGTGCTCGGGCACGGGCAGCTGGTCGCACAAGTGACGCATCAAGGTCGTCTTGCCGAGGCCGGCCTCGGCCGTGAGCACGCCGAGTCCAGGCTCGGCCGCGAGCCAGTTGAAGACACGGCGAAGTCTTTCAAACTCGGGCGTCTCGAGAAAACAGTTCTTGCCCGATGCGTCGCGTGGCAGCGGGTCGTGGGCAAGCGCGAAACGATGACGGTAGGCGCTCATTGATCATCTCCCTGTGCGTCCTCGTCGTGCTGCCCGAAGTCGGTTCCGTAGTGCTCGCTGAGCAAGTCACCGACCGCGTCGAGTTCCTCGGTTGACAGCATGGGCTCGGGCTCGGGCAGATGAATGCGTTTGCGCCGACGATGCGAGTTGGCGTGCAGGTCGAGCCGGCGCGTGTCGCAGCAGAAGGAGCCATCGACGTACACCTTCGGCGAGCTCTCCGCGTCCTGCGGATCGAAGCGCAGCTCGACCTTGCGGCCGGCCATGCCCACCGCTGTCACTTCGAGACGGCGGCCATCAAAGAAGATCGTGTTGTCCTTGCGGACCGTTCGCTTTGCGCGATGCAGGAAGACCTCGTCGAGGTCGATGCCGCGCGGCAGCGCACGTACCTGGCCCGCGCTGACTTCGGCCAAGAAGTGTTCTTGGGGCGCGCGCTTGGTCGTGGCATGCACGCGCACGTGATACTCGCGCGCCAGCCAAGCTCGGTGCACAGCCGACAGATGCCCGAGGTCGAACACCTCGCCTTCGAGTTCGACCCCAACCTCCGCCCGCCACGTTCTGTGCCAGCGCTCGATCGATCCCTTCGCCTCCGCATCGCGGGCCTCGGTGAGGCGAAGGTGGATCCCAAGGTCTGCGCAGATCGCTCGTAGCGACCCGCTCACGTATGCCGCACCGCGGTCGACGTAGTACGTCCTGGGTCGACCGTGCACCCGAAATGTCTGTCGAAGAACGGCCTCGTGGTCGACAGCCGCCTCCGCAAATCGAAATGTTGACCCGACCAGGTATCGCGTCGCCGCGTCCAAGATGCTGATCAGGTACGTCTTGCGCAGCCGCCCCTCATGCCGAACTCGCGGGCCGTGCATCACGTCGCCGACCCACAGGTCACCGGCGTGCTCGGGCAAAAATGCGAGACGCTGCTTGTCACCGTGAACCTTCGGGCGCTGCGTTGAAACACCGGCCCGTTGCAAGACTCGGTGGACCGTTGCAGGAGAAAGTTGGCCGGGCGCGACCTTGCGCGCCCGCACCAGGATTCTGATCAGTTGGCGGATCGCTCGCCGCGGTCGAGTCCGCTTGGCGCGGATGAGCAGGTCCACGATCTCCGCGGATAGGGCCCGAGTTTTGTGGGCGTCTGAGCGCGTGCGCGGCTCGAGGCCCTCGAGCCCGCGACGAAGATACGCGTAGTACCAGTCCTCGATCGTGCGTGGCGATAGCTGCACTTTGCGACCGCACGGACGTTCGTAGATTCGACGCGCGGCGCTGCGGAAATGCTCGCGACGATCGCCGTACTCGAGGCGAGCGCTGACCAGCGCCCCGAGAACGGAGTAGCGCCACAAAGCGAGCGCTCGACGTTGTTCGTGGTTCATGGACGATCCCTATCGAAAGGTCCGCGCCACTTTGGGTGGTTTCGATCCAGGGCGACCGCGCAGACACCCAATCCCCGCGTCCGCGGTCACATGAGGCGGACTCCAGGCTCGAGGTGGTCGATGATGGCGGCGAGGTGGGCGAGCCGGTTCGGACCACCCGCGGCTGCGACGACATCGACGCGCGTCGCGTCCATGCCCGCACGGACAGCGACCTCGGTCCAATAGTGCGTCGCCGCCTGGCCGAGCAGAGCGACCACCACGGCAGCGGCGCTCGCAAGCCGCCGCCGCCATCGCTGCTGGGTCCGCCGAGGTACGCGATGCCGACCGTCCTCGAGCACCACGCCGACCAGCGTCCAACGACGCCACAGGTGCCGCGCGAGGAAGTGCGGAAGGACCCGCCAGGTTGCGCCGCACTCGGCTCGGCGGCTGCAGCGGAACACGAGCACCTCGGTCCGGCCTGGCCCACCGATTTCGCCCGCGAAGATGCGCTCGCGGCGGTCGTGTACGTGCACGACGCCGACCTTGCAGGCGCCGCAGCGACTCAGCTTGAAGAGCGCGGGGTCGCCCAGTGCCGCCTGATGCTGCTCGAGCGTGGTCACATCGCGGGCGAGGAGCGTTCCCCCCTTTTGTTTGCGAGGACGGGGTCGATTGAGGTATGCGCGAGGAAGACTGCTCGCGTCGGAGGGGAGAAGGCGTTTCACACCACCTGCTGCCCTCCGGCGTTTCTCAATTCCAGAAAACGGTGAGATTGGGCATCGCCGCGACCGCTTCGCAAGGCTTCACGCCTCTTCTGCGAAGGCGGACGCGGCCGTGATCCCGTTTCACGTTCTTGTCGGAGACTTCTCGCACCCCAACCCCCAACTCCCGGGCTGTGCCTGAGACGAGCCGCCTCGAACTGCCCGGATCAAACCGGGACATCACAGCCCCGCGCTGGGCGAGGACGCGTCGAACCACGTCGTGGTGCACACCGAGTTGCCGCGCGACCGTTCCGATGGGCCAACCGTCGACGAGGTGGTGGCGAACGATGTTGTGCTCGACTTGAGGGTCGACCTTCTTCACCGCTCACCTCCGCGGTGGGGCTCGAGGTGGACGCCCACGTTTTTCGCGCTCGGTCGCGCGTGGAGCACAAAGCGCCAGACGCTCGGTTCGCACGTACGGGCCGCACCAGCGGCCGCAGATGCAGCAAGGACGCTGCCCTTCCTGCGGTCGTCCTTGCGTCGTCGTGTTGGCTTCCGTCTTGGAGCCAGCCTCCGCTGGAAGGGATTGAGGGGTTGATCGTTGCGTTTCATCGGTTGAGCGCTCCAGCTTGGGAGCGGCTTGCACCGTGGACTCGGGGACCACCAACTCGGAACCCTGATGCGTCACGCTTTCTCGCCGCCGTTGCCTCTCCCGCTGGCGTCTCCGATACCGGCGCTGGCGTTCGCGGTGCTTTGCGCGACCCCTCGCCGTCGCCTGGTAGCGCCGCGCCGCCTCCCGTCGCCGTTGCACCCGGGCCCGCTCGCTGCACTCCGGATCGCAGTACACGTTCCCGCGGTCGCACTTGCGGCAGATCACCACCAGCCGGCGACAGCCCCGACAGCAGAACTGCCTTCCTTCATGGGCTTCGGCTGTTGGGTCTGTCGCGTCGATGAGCCTCCGGGGCGCATCGAGACGAAATTTGACCTGCGCTCCGCACTCTGCGAAACATGGGACCTGTCTACTCCCCTGAGGGACGTGGACGGGTATTCGAGGTCGGCGACGTCTTCCAGGACTGTGGCGCCGGCCTCGTTCTTTTTGATGGCCGCGTGGAACCTACGCCGCTCGCTGCTCGTTCCAAAAAAACGCGGCGGGGTCGTCCGTGTTCACGCCGCAACCTCGCTCGCGCACGGGATCACGCGGATCCCCGTGATCGCCGACAACCGAGGAGGGAAAGCCTGCGCCAGCTGACTTTCGCGAGTTCTCGGTTCCCTTGTCGCAAGCGGTGCAGAGTAGGGCAGGAAGAATGAGACGGCAGAAGGTCCAGTTGAGAGGTCGGTAGAGTCTGCTTTGCGGATATTTCACGTGATCTTCTCCGATGCGCGGACAACCTTCTTCGCGGTTGCGTCGCTGATATCCCAGTATCTGCGGGCAATCACTCGGGCGGGATAGGTGAGGTTGGAATCAGCGTGGGCGCCCAAGTTCCAGACGAGTTGCTCGTCTGCGGTTGGAGCGGGGTCCAGCCTTCGCCAAGCGGACCGGACCTGGTTTGCCACGACTTTCGACTCCGTCGAGTTCAACGCTTCCAGCGTCGCGTGGAACTCGTCGCTGTCGTAGAGCTCTTTGAGGAGCCCCTCGAGGTAGGAATGCGGGCCCGGCTTGGTCTGCATGTCCGTCCAGAAGGGCCTAGCGGCCGAGCCAATCGTTGGAGAAGATCGGCGGCTCCGGCGGGAACTTGTCGCCCCCGGGGTATTCGGTGGACCTTGTGATCTGCATGAGGTTGAGGTTCGCCACCGGGTCTTCTCCAATCGGGAAGCTCAGCGGCCGCGCGAACGTCATGAAGACCCCGTCCCGATTGATGTCGGCTTTTGCCTGCAGTTCGATGGTGCAGGTTCCCCCAGCTCGCCGATAGTAGAGGCGCTTGAAGAAGGAGTCCGCATAGCCCCAACTCTTGGGGTCGAGTTCGAACTGGTTCCAAACGGGGTCATCGGTCGGCAGGCTGTATTCCCAGGGCTGGGTGGCGGATCCCAATGGAACGTGCACACACTTTTTCTCGGGGTTGTCCCAGCATCTTGCCGTTTCGGGCGGGAGCGAGGATGAGTGACCACTTGCGGGAAGGTCTGCGAAACAGTTCGCGAGGTTGTCTTTTTGTATCAGCAGGAGGCGCAGGAAGTTGCTCAGGGCGCCGCTGACGTCGTCTCCGTACTCGAGAGGGCAGCCGTCCGGCAGGATCTTGCGTCTCGGATCAGAACGCTCACACTCCGGGCGGTCGAGCGGCAGGCTGGGAGCTTTGCCCCCATGCACAGCAGGGGCAGCTTCAACGCGCGCTGACGGAGCTTGCGGGGTTGCGCGAGGTGATGCGCCGTCTCCTGCCCTTTCACACCCTGTGACAGCGATGAGGATGATGGCCGTGCCGCAGTAGCCGATTGGGCCTCGGCGTGGGGGGTTCTGTTGTCTGGAGTTCACTCTGTCTTCTGCCAAGCGCGGACGATCTGTGTCGTCGTTTCGGGGCGAATGCCCCAGAATCTTCGAGCGATGACTCGGGCCGGATACGTCAAGTTCGTGTCCGGCTGGCCTCCAAGATCCCAGAGGATCTCCAGATCGAATTGTCGCAGGCATTCAGCCTCCGTTGGGTTTACTGAATCCAGCGTCGCGTGGAACTCGTCGCTGTCGTGGAGCTCCTTTTGCGGCGCTTGTGCGTCGCTTGGTCTGCACCTCGCGATAGTTCGTGTGCGCCAGCTGACCAGGTAGTCGTGTCTGCGAGCCGTGCGGAGGCGCTTTGGGTCAGGGAGCATGGAGGGCTTAGCGGCCGAACCACTCATTGGAGAAGATGGGCGGCTCCGGCGGGAACTTGTCGCCGCCGGGGTACTCGGTCGAGAAGGTCATGGTTAGCGGGTTGTAGTTCGCGACCGGGTCCTCACCCACCGGGAACGTGTAGGGGCGCGTCATGGTGTGGTACACGCCGTCTTGGTTGACGTCGGCCTTTGCCTGCAGTTCGATGGTGCATGTCCCGTCCTTGCGCTGGTAGTAGATGCGCTTGATGAACGTGTCCGAGTAGGCCCAGGCGTCCGGTTGGAGCTTGAAGCGGCCCCAGATCGGGTCGTCGGTTGGGAGGGTGTATTCCCAAGGCTTCGTGGCCTCGCCGGCGGGAACGGCTACGCACTTCTTCTCTGGGTTGTCCCAGCAGCGTGCGGTGTCCGGAGGGAGTGATGACGAGTGTCCGGACTCGGGCAGGTCCGAGAAGCAGTCTTTGATCGCCTCCTTCTGGGTCGTGAGCAGCATCAGGAAGATCCGGATGTGACCCGATACGTCATCGCCATACTCGGGAGGACAGCCCTTCGGGAGTGTCTTCCGTCTTGGGTCATCCCGCCTACACCTCGACTCTGATGTCGCGCTTCGTGACGAAGAAGGCGTGTCTGCTGGTTCCGTTGCCCGGGCGGGTGACTGTCTGTCGTGGCTTGAGCCTGGGACGCCGGCGCCGGCCGGTTTTGGCGGGTTCGGTGTGCTCTTCCCACATGCCGACAGAGGCAAAACAAGGAGGGCGCAATAGAAGGACCCGATTGTTGAATAACCAGCGTGCTTGGATGGCGTCTTCATTCTATCTCCCACGCTCGAACGACCTTCCTCGCAGTTTCTTCGCTGATATCCCAGTACCTGCGGGCGATGACACGCGCGGGGTAGGTGAGATTCGAGTCGGGTTGGCCGCCGAGATTCCAGTGCATCTGTGAGTTCGGCATCGGTGCTGGATCTAGGAACAGCCACATCTTGTGTACCTGCTCTGCGAGCTCGGACGCCTCGGGCGAATTCAACGCTTCCACCGTCGCGTGAAACTCGTCGCTGTCGTGTAGCTCCTTTGGCGGCGCTTGTGCGTCGCTTGGTCTGCACCTCGCGATAGTTCGTGTGCGCCAGCTGACCAGGTAGTCGTGTCTGCGAGCCGTGCGGAGGCGCTTTGGGTCAGGGAGCATGGGGGAGGGCTTAGCGGCCGAACCACTCATTGGAGAAGATGGGCGGCTCAGGCGGGAACTTATCGCCGCCGGGGTACTCGGTCGAGAAGGTCATGGTTAGCGGGTTGTAGTTCGCGACCGGGTCCTCACCAACCGGGAACGTGTAGGGTCGCGTCATGGTGTGGTACACGCCGTCTTGGTTGACGTCGGCCTTTGCCTGCAGTTCGATGGTGCAGGTCCCGTCCTTGCGCTGGTAGTAGATGCGCTTGATGAATACGTCAGAGTAGGCCCACGCGTCGGGCTTTAGCTCGAAGCGCCCCCAGATCGGGTCGTCCGTCGGCAGCGTATATTCCCAAGGTCTCGTGGCCTCGCCGGCGGGAACGGCTACGCACTTCTTCTCTGGGTTGTCCCAGCAGCGTGCTGTGTCCGGAGGCAGCGAGGACGAGTGCCCGGACTCGGGCAGGTCCGAGAAGCAGTCCTTGATTGCCTCCTTTTGGGTCGTGAGCAGCATCAGGAAGGTGAGAAGCGAACCTGAGACGTCGTCGCCATACTCCGGATGGCAGCCGTCGGGAAGCAACTTGCGGCTTGGGTCTTCGCGCCAGCATTTCGAACTGCGCGTGAAGAGATCTGACCAGCGAGAGCCTCCCCCGGGGGCCGATTTGGCGCTTGCCGGGGGTTCCTCGGCGACCGAGGAGGGAAAGCCTGCGCCAGCTGACTTTCGCGAGTTCTCGGTTCCCTTGTCGCAAGCGGTGCAGAGTAGGGCAGGAAGAATGAGACGGCAGAAGGTCCAGTTGAGAGGTCGGTAGAGTCTGCTTTGCGGATGTTTCACGTGATCTTCTCCGATGCGCGGACGACCTTCTTCGCGGTTGCGTCGCTGATATCCCAGTATCTGCGGGCAATCACTCGGGCGGGATAGGTGAGGTTGGAATCAGCGTGGGCGCCCAAGTTCCAGACGAGTTGCTCGTCTGCGGTTGGAGCGGGGTCCAGCCTTCGCCAAGCGGACCGGACCTGGTTTGCCACGACTTTCGACTCCGTCGAATTCAACGCTTTCACCGTCGCGTGGAACTCGTCGCTGTCGTAGAGCTCCTTCAGCAGCCCCTCGAGGTAGGCATGCGGGCCCGGCTTGGTCTGCATGTCCGTCCAGAACGCTACACTGGGCAACCACCGATCCAGGTCGGCGAGGAACGCGGCGGTCCCCGCGATCACGAGGCCAATGATGACGAACTCGGCGCCGATGATGGCCCCAGCGATGGAGACGGCGAAGGTGAGGCACGACATCTTCAGGTCGAGGTCGGCTGCTTCCCGTGCGGCGCTTGTGCGTCGCTTGGTCTGCACCTCGCGGTACTTTGTATAGGCGATCGCGACTGCAGCCCCGTCGGCCAGGACGCCGGCGACTACGGCGTAGTTGAGGACCTTCTTTCCCCCGACCACAGCGAAGAACTTCTTTGAATCACGCTCGAGTGCGAGGTCGAACACGTTCTGCGCGAACTTCAGCACGGACTCCAGGCTCTCGAGGGCTTTGAGCTGCTTCTGGTCCGAAGCCGCGTCATCGAGCTCTTCGAGGGAGTAGAAGACGTGGATGGTCCTGGCGAGGGTGTGTGCGAGCTGTCTGGCGGTGTAGGGGCTCTTCTTGACCAGCGCCCGCAGACGGTCGTCCACGTCTTCGGCACGCTCGAACTCCCAGTCGAGCGCACGGCCCAGCAGACCCACAACGCCCTTTTTCGATTCTCTTCGCACGCAAACCCCGAAGAGCGTGTGCCAGGCCCAGGCGAGTCCCGCCATGCCGCTTCCTGCAGGGTACTTCGCAGAGGCCCGCATGATGAACGGGGTCGCGAGACCGAGCACGTCGACCATGTTGCTGCCATGGCTCTGGAACTCCTTCGCTGTGAGGAAGGTGTCGAGCATCCACTTGCCGAGTGGAGTCTTCTCCTCGGGCTCCATGTCGGCGGGGTCGAAGTCCTCGATGGCCTTGATGAGTCGCCGCCCGGCCACGGTGCTCATCAGGTCGGGCAGCTCGTCGCCATCGGCGAAGGACGCGGCGATCTGACCGAGACCTGCGAGCTCGGCGTTGACCAGACGGGCCCGAGCCGATTTGCAAAGCAGGGACAGCTCGAAGCCGTCGTGGAGGGTGTTGCGCAGGACTGCCTTCGACCCGGGGAGGAGGTCGTCGAAGTTCTCGAGCATCTCCAGGTAGGGCGCGCCCTCGGCTCGGAGCTCGTCGACGAAGCGGTTTGCCGCGCTCTCATGCTCCGCCTGCAGAGCTTCGGGGTTGAGGGCGGCGCCGCAGGCCCCGAGGAGGTCCCGATGCCACTCCGTCTGAAAGACGCGGTAGCGTTCTTGCCAGGCCCAGTCGGGAAACGGGTCGACGAACTGCTTGTCCCAGTCTTCAGGTTCGTAGTGACGCCAGCTCTTTGGACGTTCTGGGGGAGGCAGCGCGAAGGTGCCGACCATGTCCAGCACTGCTGTGCCCGTCTTGAGCCGGGAGATGATGTCCTTCAGCTTCGACTGGTTGCCCAGTCGCTTCAACCGCACCTGGCGAAGCCGCTTTACTGCGGCGCCAAGCGTGCTCAGCATGTCGGCGCACTCCTCATCGACGGCCCGCTGGCTCCGGAGCTCGTCCTCCTCGACCCACCACTCGCGGAAGCTCTCGAACTGGTCGTCGAAGAGGCGAAGCACGACCGGTGCACCGGGGCCCCAGGGATGGTCGTCCGGGAGGTGTGCGCTGATGTGGCCGTTCTCCGCATCGACGGCGTCGAGCATGGCCTCGTCGTTCAACCCGTCCCTCCTCAGTTCGTACAGGAGCGCCTCGCACAGGGGTGTTCGGCCTTCGGCGTTGCTTCCATCGTCGTCCCAGTGGTCCTGCTGCTGCTGGTAGACCCAGTTCACGAGGTTGCCCAGCGGGATATGTCGTAGCGGGGCGTGGAGGTCGGCACCTGTGAAGCACGACGAGTCGTCCGCGAGGAGGGTCGCCGCGGTGATCTTGCTGAACTCGATGATGAAGACCCGCTGGATCAACGACGTGCCGTCGTCCAGCGCGACGACCTCCTGCGTATAGGTGACGCCCTCGAGCGGGCTGGGGGGCGGCGGCGCCGCGTCGTACACGACGCTCATGACTTCACCTTGGGCACGAAGCCGTGTCCGGCGTGACGCCGTGCGCGAAGCAGTGGCTCGCCGTCTCGGAGGGGATGGAAGTGCTCGGCCTCTCGGGCGCTGCGGTGACTGCCATACTGGAAGACGTTCCCGAACCAGTCCACGCCGGCAAACCCGGTTGATGCCTCCGCTTCCTGCCGGGCTCTACTCGGGAGGCGGATGAGTTCGCGGCCCGGTGGCGGCGAAATTGAGCGGATGCCCCCGCCTTCGCAGGAGAACACTGGAACCATCACTCGGGGTCGTGCCTGGAGCACTTCCGCCGCCGAGCGGGGTTCTTGGTCGTCGGGATGGAGTCGGGGAGAGAGCATGTCGTGGTCCTTGGGCGGCGCCCAGACCAGCTGCGCAACGCCCCCCCGGATGAGGCCCTCCATCGGCTCAGCCACCGCCTCCCCGAGCGCCTCGGGGCCGATCTCGTCCTGAGAAGAGATCGGCTTGGTCCAGAACGGCTGGAAGCGAATCGAGTCACCGTCGGGCAGGGTCGTCAGCGCGCTGAGCAGGAGCTTTCCGTTGGGAAGCGGCAGCCACCGGAGGTCGAAGTGCCGGTGCTGGATCTCGCTGGCCCGGGGTTCGCGAACGTGTTCTCGGTACCAGAGGCATCGGGAGGCCGGGTCGCGGTCGTCGAGGGGGCAGGCGCCGTGGTCGCCCTTCGTGCACGGGGCAGCATCGTGGTGGGGAGGAAGCGCCGCGTGCACGACCAGTGCCACCCGCCGGTTGCGTGCCGCTTTCTCGACGTCGATGAGGTTGAACTCCGAGCACCCGACCGTGGGGTGCGTCGGGTGGAGTTGCTCGGGCTTCAGCATCGGGCTGGTCGAGAGGACGTAGGCTTCGATCAACGCCTTCTTCGTGGCCTCGTCGAGGTTGCCATCAACCGGAATCGACTCGGCGGGGTCGAGATCGGGCAGCTGCCGGTGGAACGTGCCGCAGCTGTACTCATGCTGAAAGAGCGTGGTTGCCTGGGTGCTCATCTTCCCGGGCTCTCCATCGATGGCACCTGGATCGCACTTCAGCGTTCGGAGCATGATCTGATGCTCTGTCAAGCTCCAGCCCTCCGCGTCGGCAAGATCCTGCACGGACGCGAAGTCGCCGGTCAGGCACGCGAGCATCACCTCGGCGCGCTTGTCGGACAGCTCCTTGTTGTGGGCGTCGTCTCCGGAGGGCTCGGCGTGTCCGTAGACCTGGAACACGGACTTGGGGCTCAGCCCCAGGATCAGGTTCACCTTGTTCTGCGCGGCTGCGATCATCGCGACCGAGAGCACGCCGGGGGTGGGGAAGCAGCCGTCGAGGTCGAAGCACCCAGAGCCGAGCGCGAGCGGCTGGACCCGCTCCGGCCGAACCAGCACCACCTTGTTGTGGGCCCCGACCTGCAGGCTGATGGGTTCCTTGGTGTTCAGTCCCTCGCGCGTGTACGCGAGGGTGTCGATGTGAATCCGGATCTCGACCACCGGGTGCGATGGTGACCGAGGGGGGGGCGCCGGGGCAAGGGGGGCGTGGGCGGAGGTACAGGTCTACCGGTCAGGCCGGTCAGGCAAGCGCGCGCGGGCTCAGGGGAGCGCGCCGCCCATTGCACGGCGTCCGGAGCGTGGGCCTTCACAGACGCAAGCGGCGGCATGCCCCAGGGGCAGGGTGAACCGGCGTCAGCCCGCTGGCGGAGGGACGGTCACCCCGAGACCGCCACTGCCAGCTCCTCGGTCGGCCCCACGCGGACGATCAACCCCGCCAGCGGCAGGTGCACCCACCGCTCGACCTCGACTCCATCCGCCGCGTGCAGCATCGCGGCATACGCCTCCAGCTGCCCCGCGTACCCGCGTGCCGACTCGATCTGTCGCGCCGCCGATCCGAGCATGGTCTTGTGATCGATCACCGCCCTTTGGGGGACCCACACATCGAGGCGCCCGCGCGACACGACGCCCTCGGGCGTACGGCTCCACAGCGGGACTTCCATCTGCGCAGCGGTGCCAGCGAAGCGCGTCTGGACGAACGCACGAAAGCGATCGGCCGCCGCGACGAACACTGCGGCCAGCTCGGGCCGCTGCACGCCCCACGTGCGCAGGCACGCCGCCGCGAACGCTTCCCGCTGCGCCCCGGGCTCCGCAGGGTCCGCGGCGATGAACGCATGAAACGCCTCACCCAGTCCGGGGCCGTCCAAGCCGTGCACCTCAGTCGCGTCGCCGAGCTGGACCGTCTCCACGATCTCCCCTGCACCGATCGCGTGCGACGGAGACGAGAACGCGTCCGACCAGGCGCGCGGCTCCGGCGTCGGATAGGTCGCCGTGGCCTCGGAGGACAGCGGCTTGGGCTCCTTCAGCCCAACCGCCAGGGTGGGAACCTCCAGCGCTCGGTCGATCCATCGGGCCACACCATCCACCGGTGCCGACAACAGCGTGCCCGTGTCGTCTCGCAAGGCCGCGAGCGCCTTGCTGAACGCGGCCTTCGCCGGCGCCGCCAGAATCAACCGGTCACGCGCGCGGGTCCACGCGACGTACAGCACGCGCAGCTGCTCCTGCGCCTCCCGCTGGGTCGCGCGCTGTTCGGCGGGGGTCTGCATCACGCGGTCCACGTAGGTGGCGTCGCGCGTGTTCGATGAGTACGGAAACGGCACGTATCGGATCCATCGACCCTGCAGCGGATCGGTGAGGTCCAACCCCGCGTCGCTGGGCTCCACCCGCACGCCGCCCACGTGCGAGGGCGCGGTGGTCTCGAGATCGGAGAGCACCACGAGCGGCCACTCCAACCCCTTGGCGCCGTGCCAGGTCGAGGCGGTGATCGCATCTCCACAGACCTGAACGCCCTGCGCGTCGGTGGTCGGAGCTTGCTTTCGGGTGCGGTCGAGCTCGGCGAGCAAGCCGGCGATGGTGCCCACGCCCCCCTCGGTCTCGCGCTGGGCGAGGTACTGATCGATGAACGCGAAGAAGGCGTCGAGGTTGGCGAGGCGCTGGGCGTGGTCGCCCCACCGTCGGCACGCGGTGCGTAGATCGAGCGCGTCGCAGCAGTGGGCGGCGGCCTCTCGCGCTCCGGCAGGCCCGACGGCTTCGCGACGACGATCGATGCTCGTGGCGGGACCTGGGACCGGCTCGTCGGCGAGCAGTCCCTCGAGCCAGGCCTGCGGCTGCGCCTCGCCGAGCAGCCGCCCCAGCTCGGCGGCGGCGTGGGTGTCCCGGCTGTCGACCCAGCACCGCAACCCAGCCCACAGCGCCCGGCCTTCGAGCGTGTCGAGCAGGCCGTTGCGCGGAAGCACGACCCGGTGCCCCAGCGCCTCCAGGGTGGTCGCGGTGCGGTCCCGGGTGGCGCGACGTCTGCTGAGCACCGCGATGTCCCCGGCGGTCCCGTCTCGGGCGGTGTCCTCTGCGTTCTTCACCCGCACCTTGAACCCGCGCCCGAGCAGGCCGTCGATGCCCGCGGCGACCACCTTGGGGATGGCTGTGCTGCCGACGCCCTTCGGAGGCGTCACGTCCCAGACCTCGACGATGGCCCCGAGGCCGTCCGGCTCGCTTGAATGCCCAGGCTCCAGCACCACGCGCTCGCGCGGCATGCCCTGGGTCGCGAACGCCCGGGCGAACAGCTCGGAGGTCAGGCGCACCAGCTCGGGTCGGCTCCGGTAGGAGTGCTCCAGCGTGGTGGGCTGGGTGCGCTCGAACAGCTTGCGCAGGGTGTCGTCCACGAACTCGGGGTCGCGGCCTTCGAGCTGCTCGACGGCGGCGGTCATCATCTCGGGGTCGGTGCCGCGGAATCCGTAGATCGATTGCTTCGGGTCGCCCACCCAGACGCTGGTCTTGGCGATCTGGGCGAGCTGCAAGAAGATGGCGAGCTGGATCGGGCTGGTGTCTTGAAACTCGTCGACCATCACCAGGTCGAGGTCTTCGCCCAGCCGTTGCGCCACCTCGGGCATGCGCAGCAGCTGCAGGGCGTAGGCCTCCTGGTCGGTGAAGTCGATCACGCCCTGCTGACGCTTGATGTCCTCGTAGTGCGACAGCGCTCCGGCAGCGAGTTCGAACGCCAGCTCCACCGCGCTCTGAAGATCGGCGGCGAAGGCCGGGTGCGCGAGGTGGCGGTCGGCGGCGGAACACAGCGCGGCAGCCTCGCCCTGGAGTTTGACGGTGACCTTCAGGCGGCTCAGCCCGCGCCACAGACTCCACGGGACCGGGGTGCCGGCTTCGAGCAGCGCCAAGACGCGCTTGCAGGTCGAGGCGGCGGTGCCATCGGTCGTCTTTCCGGTCGCCTGAAGCGTGGGCAGCAGCGCCTCGATCTCGGCCCGCAGCGTGTCGTCGAGTCCTTCCGCAGCCGGGTCCAGCAGCGCCAGCACAGCCTCGACGCTCCGCTGCGAAGACGCCTTCAGGTCCTCAGCCGACAGCTCGTTGGCTCGGGCGGCGGCGAGGATCTGGATGACGACCGGCTCGATCTCGAAGTCCTTGTCGAACGCCTGGGCCAAGCGGGTGTGGGCCTGGCGGTGGGCATCCGTCATCACCGCCGACACGCTCTCGCCGATCCGGGCAGCGGCGCCGTGCTCGTCGAGAACGACCAGATCCGGCGACAGTCCCAGCTCGAAGGCGTAGGTCTCGACCAGGGCGCCGCACACGGCGTTGACGGTGCCGATCCTCGCGGCGCCGAGCTGGTGCGCCTGGGTGGTGTGGCCGGCCGAGAGCAGGCGGGTGCGGGCGCGTCCGGTCAGCTCGGCGGCCGCGCTGCGGGTGAAGGTGGTGGCCAGGATCGCGTGCGGCCTCGCGGTGCCCTCGCTGATGTCCTTCTCGAGTCGACGGGCCAGCGCGGTGGTCTTGCCGCTGCCGGCTCCGGCGAGGATGATCTCGATGCGGTTCATCGTCGCCCCTCCATCACCTTTCCGCACAGCAGGTCGTAGTCGCAGTACTTGCACGGCGGCGCCATCGTGAGCGCGTCCCCGTCGAGCCGGGTTTTGGTGCCCGCGTGCCCGCCCACGCCGGTCACCTCGATGCTGCCCTGGGCGAGCTGCTGCCAGCGATGCTGCGCCGCTTCGAGGAACGCGTCCCAGATCTGCTGGGGCGGTGGCCCTTGGACGGACTCGGCGTCGGAGAACGGCCCGCCGGCGATGCCGAGCAGGGCCTGGTCGAGCACGATGAAGTAGCCGATGCTGGGCATGAGCTCGCCGGGCTTCTGCAGGGTGAAGGCGTAGGTCGCCAGCTGGACGGCGCTGCCGCCCTGGAGTTCGGCGCGCTTTTGGGTGCGTCCGCCGAGCTTATGGTCGATGACGACGCGCGCGGTGTCGCTGGCGGCGACCAGGTCGAGGCGGCCCTTGATGCGTTGCTCACCGGCGTCTCGTGAGGACTCGAGCTCGAGGGCTTCGATCTGCAGGCCTTGGGTGGCGAGCCACTGGGCGAGGGCACGGGCGGAGCCGCAGATCTGCGCTCGGGTCTGGTCGCGCGCGGTGGCCTGCCCGGGTTGGAACAGGGCGGCGGCGCACAAGGGGCCCAGGCGATCGAAGGCCTCGGCGGCGCGCTGCTCGGCCTCTTCGGGGGTGGGGGCGCCATCGCGAAGGGCGACCTGCAGGACGGCGTGCGCGAGCGAGCCCCGGTCGCGGGGGCTCAGGTCGAGGGCGAATTCATGGGCCTGGCTGACGCGGGCGGGGTAGCGCAGGGTCCATTGGAACGGGCAGCCGACGAGTGAGGACATGCTCGAGGGACTCTCTTCGTCTCGGCGCGCGATGCTGCCCGCGGCGACCTGCCAGCGCTCGGCGGCGGTGGGGGCAGGCAGGGCTTCGGTGGGCTGTTGCGGGCCTGGGCCCCGGCGGCGTGCTTCGAGCAGGGGGATGGTGCGCTCTCGCTGCTCGCGGGGGATCTTGGCGACGACCTCGGACCACAGGGGGTGCGGGTGCAGGACCTCGCCGGGGCTGTTGGTCCGGGGCGCGACGAGGATGACTTGGGTTCGTGCGAGTCGCAGGGGCTGCCACCAGCGGCGGGCGAGTGCGATGGCGCGAGCGGCCGGGGTGCGGACCTCGACGCCGTGGGTGGCGAGGGCTTGGCGTTCGGCGGCGGTGAGGTCCATGGGACGTGGGGTGCGGGCGGCGTCGCGGGTGAAGTTCCACCAGATCACGGTGTCTGCCGGCAGGAGCATGCCGCCGGGGCGTCGAACGAAGGACAGGCCGGCTTGCGCGGTGGTGCGCGGGGTGCCGGCGTCCTGCGTGGCGGCGGCGAGCATGCGTTCGATCCAGGGGCGTGGGGCGGTGGGTTGCTCGGCGTGCTCGAGCAGGGCGAGGAAGGTGGCGCACTGGCGGGTCACGGCATGGGCGTGGGCATGCGCGCGGGCCCAGGCGGCGATCGGTTGGACGCGGGCCTGGACGTCGGCGATCGGGACGGGGTCGCACGGGTGCAGGGTTCCGGGGGAGAACAGGGCGGTGGCGAGCTCGGCCACGGGCGAGGCGGCGGCTTCGCGCCAGGTGTCGAGGGCGGCGATCCACCCGTCACTGCCCACGGCGGGGGTGCGGCGCAGGGCCCTGGCCAATCGGTGGCGCAGTCCCCCGGGGATAGGGTGCGGGTGGACGAGCAGGAACTCGAGCACGCGCGAGGGATCGGGGACGGTGTGCAGCAGCGCGAGGGACAGGGGCAGCAGCGCGAGCGCGTCGGCGCCGGCCGGGGTTGCGGCACCGGGCATGGCGTGGCGACGCAGAGCTTCGTCGAGCGTCGCGTCGGCGCCGATGATCGTGGTGGCGCCGGGGGCGGTGGCGCGCAGCCAGGCGGCGAGGTCGTCCGCGCCTTCGAGCGGTCCGGGGGCGCGGATCAGCTGCAGGCTCGCGTCGCCGGTGGGCTCGAAGCGGTCGTGGTGGACGGCGGCGAGGTCCCCGGTGGGCTCGAGCTCCGGTGGCGTCCAGTCGCGGAGCGTGGTACCGCTCGCGGAGAGGCGTTCGAAGGCGCGGCGGATCGAGCCGGGCCAGGTGGGCAGCGGGTCCAGGAGGTTCAGGGTTTGCAGTGAGGTGTTGGGGCGATCGGTGAGCGCGGTCGCGACGGCCTGCCAGCGCTCGCCTTGCGTCGGACCGGTGCCGCGGGTGACCTGCCACAGGGCGTCCCACCGCGCGGAGATCGGTTGGCCTGCCCAGCCTTCGAGCGTGAGGGCGGCGAGGTCGCGCAGCAGTCGGCGAGCGGTGCCCCATTCGTCGGCGGTCAGCGAGCGCGACCAGTAGCCGGGTGTGGTGCGCAGGGTGGGGAGCAGGGCGGTGATGCGCTCGGTCTGGGATGGGAGCGGGGCGCGGAGTCCGAGCACGGTCTCGAGGAGGTCGAGGACGCCGGCGGGCGAGGTGGCCAGGGAGGCGACGCGGGCGTGAGACAGGGCGTCCGGGCCGGGTTCGAGGTCGGGTCCGACGGTGAGCTCCACGAGGGGAGGGTAGCGCGGTGGGGGTGGGGGGAGAATGTGCATTGTCGGCTCAGGTCTTCGGAGAAACGGTACGTCTCGAAGAAGCACTTCTTGAGACACGTGCCGCCCTTGAAGACCCACCGTGAGAGCAGTGGATGTTGGGCGATGCCAAAGAGCAGCCATCCGAGCACGTAGTCCTTCTGGACGGTCGTGTTCCGCAGCTGGTCCTCCTTTGCGAGGGCGAGGATGTTGGCCTTGGGGATCATGGACTGGGAAGCGGCACGTTCACTCGGACCCGCCAGGGTGTGACGATGCGTCCTCGATCTGGGCCCGTGGGGTCGAGGCGGCTGATGCCCTTGCTCATCCCCTCGCGGCATCGTCGAACCCAGCCATCGTCGACATCGCCGAAGAGCTCCGCGGTGAACCCGACTCGTTTGAAGACAGCGCCCACGCCGAACCGCTCGGCGTAGTCCAGCAAAAGATCCGGTGAAGCGTCGGCGCTACGCCAGTAGTTGGCCACCACGTCCAGCGTGTGACGGGCTCCGCCCCCGAGCTCTGGAGAATGCAGAACGTCGATGATCAGCCGCGAGGGATCGGCGACCGGGACCCGCGAGTTGTTGCGCCAGATCTTCTTGGTGCCGAACAACCGTGCGTCCCGTGCCGTCGTCACGAAGAAGTCCACGCCTCCGTGCTCCTGGTTCCGGACGCGCTGGGCCCGAGTGGTCACCACGCAGACCCGGTTGAAGATCTGCTCGGTGAGGTCCCAATGCTCTGCCGCCGACCAACCGCCGATGTAGCCCGGGGCATAGAGCGCCATCGCCAAGGCCCACGGGTCTTCCACGGCGGCGCCCGCTGGAGTGCCTAAAGAAACCGGCGCATAGATGCCGCGCTGAACACGGACCAGCCAGCCCTTGCGAGCCATCCGCTGCAGGAGTTCGCCCGCACGAGCCCGCGGCAAGCCGACCAGCTCCGCCGCATCGTCGGCCGTGATCGTCGCCATCTCTTCTCGGGCGACGGCGTCCGCGAGCTCGCGTTCTCGTGCGCTAAGCCCGCGGGAATGGTTATGTTGCGAGTGTTCCAAGCGGCGGAAAATGCAGGTTACTACAGTCAGGAGGTAATGAAATCGTCATGCTTTCGGCGCGAACGGCGCATTGCTGACCAGCAGAGCAATGCGCAGGTTTACGGGGACGCGTGATGCTCGACACAAACAACGCGTGCGGTGGAACGCGGGGACTTCGGCTTGCTGGCGTTTTCTTTCGGATGCCAGACCATGCCGCCTTCAGTCCAGTGCGGCACATCCGGGATCTCAGCCCGGGAAACGAAGGCGTCCAGCTGTGCCTTGGTCGCGAGTCGGAAATCTCCGCAGAGCGTGGCTGCCTCGGAGAACCGACGCAGGCCACGAGGAAGAGAAGCCTGCCGTCCGTCGATCGTCCGAAGCTCGGGTTTCAGCGCGGCGTCCTTGGGCGGCGAGTCGGCTGCGCAGCGAACGCCCAGGCGTCCGTAGTCTCCGCGCATCTCGAAGCCCTCGACTGTAGCGCCCTCGACGGTGAGGGCCGCGACAGCGCGATCGTGGAACTCGCGGAGTCCTTCGTCTGGGTCGTGTTCGGACAGAGCGATTTCGGAGTGGTCGGGGAGCCAGTTGCGGAAGCTCCCGCCAACGGTGATCAAGTTTGCCGGTTCGCCGCTGTGGGCACGGACGACCTCCCTCATGTTGCCAATGAGGTCTCGGAGGCCGTCGCGGCTGTCTCCGAGTGGGTGGGCTCCACGAGCGTCCGCGACGCGTCGCCATACAGCGACCCAGGCGCCCTCGCTCCTCCACACCGCGATTCGGGGATCTCTGGATTCGGATGCGCCGGGGTTGACCCCACGTTCGTGCTTGTCATCCACCGCGCAGACCCGCTCGAAGTCTGGGGGGGCGTCGCCCCAGGGGTGGAGCCGCCCTTCGTCTCTTCCCCGAGCGGCCCACTGCCACTCTTGCAGGGTGGGGAGGCGCTTTCCAACCCAACGACAGTAGGGGGCGGCGTCTTCGAGTTGCACCGCCGCGGGGCCGTCAGAGAACGGGCTCACACGCCTCGGCTCTTGCCCGTCACCGCATGCACCCGCGCGCACGCAACGAGCGAACGCCTCGTGACCGACTTCGTCGCGGTCCATCCAGAACGAGTCAAGCGGGTGATCGCCGAACTGACCTCCCTCGATGCGGATCATGGGCTCGACGATGGGGGCCGATTCAGCGCCGACGGGGGCGAGCGTGATTGGCTGAAGCTCGAAGGCGATGACATCGACGGGGCAGTTGGTCTCGTTCGCGTCGGCAAGGTGCTCGAGTGTGTGAAGGTCGCCGCACTCGTCCCCCGCAGCGCTGTCCACTCGCATCCCCTGCTCGATCACGCTGGTGGCGTGAGTGACTCCTTCGCAGTTTCCACTTCGCAAGGCGGGGCCGGTCAGTGCCCAGGACATGTGGCGAAGTTGTAGAATGTCGGCCTGCGAAGCAACGGCCGGAGACAAGACGTGGCGCGTACCCGCACGTTCTGAGGGCTGCGTGAGCAACTGCTCCGGAGAAAAACGCTTTGGCTCTCGATAGAAGCGAGCCTTTGGCTTCTCTCCCAGGAGTTCACAAGTCGCAGCGGCGACGGGGACACCCTCGACGACCCGGAACGCGAGCGGGCCGGGCTCCGCGGACTTCGCCAGGCTCGGTGAGAAGCGAGCGCGGAGGATGGCGATGCTGTCTTGGTCGGTGAGCTTTCCCGAGCGAAGCGTTGGGGGGCTGGTTTCACGAGCTGGAGGAGTAGGCGTCGGGGCGCCCGACGCGGCGGTTCTGCAGCCTGCGAGGAGCGCCAAGAGCACCGTGGCGCTACGCGGGGTTCTTCGTCGATCGCTCAATGTCAGTTCCTCGGCCCAGGTCTTTGGCGGGGTCGTAGCGGAAGTGCCCCGGCGTTTTGTATTTGGTCTGGTCCGGGATCATGACGAGTGACCCGCCATGCAGTCCGTGTCCATTGATCGCACCGGCCTGGCTCGCTCATTGTGGTCTCCCGGTCTCTAGCCATCGAACGACCGACCTGCCGCGTGGTGGATGTCGTGATTCTTGGCGGGGTCGCGGTTCCAAAGTACCGCAGACAGAGCGTACTCGTACCCCTCGTGGAGTCGTTCGAGCTGAGCGTGAACCGTGAACCGCTCGGCGCCGGCTTCGATGTAGTTGTTCGGCGCGCGGGGCAGGGCGAGACGGTCATCACTGTGGGGGCAAGGTGCGGACGCAGAGCGTGCTCGCGGTGAGGTCGATGGACCCGGCGGGCTGGGCGGATGCGCCTCCAAACCACCGCTGGCCGTCGACCGTCCAGTACGGTGTGCGTGAAGGAGAGGTCGCAGGTAGAAAATCGCGCAGTTCGGTGACGTCGGCGAGCCGGAAACCGGAGTCGGCGCACTGGGTTTTCGCGTCGGCGAATCGCCGGAGTCCGAAGGGATGCAGACGCTCGTGCTCGCCCACCCGGTCGCGAGGTTGCGAGAGAGCTGTACCCTCCGGAGCGTTGTCGGCGGCACATCGCACGCCTCGGCCTCCGCGAACATGTGCCGCGTTGGGCCCGGTACCGACTGCTGACAACGCCAACAGCATGCTCTCGCGATACGGTTCATTGGGCTCGTCCTCGATCGGGTCACCCGACAACGCGATCTCTGGGTGGCTGGGGAGTAGGTGACGGAACGAACCCCCCACGGCTGTCAGCGGCCGCGACCCATCGGGGTCAGTGATCTCAACCACCTCGGCGACGTTGCCGATCATGTGTCGAAGTCCGTCACGACTCATCCCCAGCGGACGTGCGTCGCGGTTCTCCGGCGCCGGAAACCACCGCACGTACCAGTTCCCTTCGCTTCGCGTGAGAACCATTCGAGGGTCCCAGGCGTCGTTGTGGCGTTGCACGCTGACGAAGTCGTCGTGCTCGCCGTCGCGGGCGACGACTCGCGTGTAGTCAGGCGGCTCTGGACCCCACGGGTAGGCGCGAGCTTCCTCGCGTCCGCGTGCGGCCCATTGCCACTCGGTGAGGGTCGGCAGGCGTTTGCCAACCCAGCCGCAGAATGCCCGGGCGTTCTCATCGCTCGTGAGCGCCGGCCCATCAGAGAACGGCCCAGAGACCTCAGAACCCGGCGGTGTGCAAGCACCGGCGAGGACACAGCGCTCCATGGCAGCGTCCCCGACCTCGTCACGATCGAGCCAAAACGCTCGGACTTCGCGACCGTTCATCGAGCCGCCCGCAATGCGGACCATGGGTTCGACGATCGGGGTCCGCTCCGTTCCCGGGGGTGCAAGGGCGACGGGGCGCAGGCGCAGGAATAGAGGGGCGAGCGGACACTCGGTCTCGAGGGCGGCGTCGAAACTACGGAGCTTTTCCGCGGTCAGGCATGTCTCGCTGCCACCTGCGTCGCTCGGGTCGAGCCAGCCTCCATAGATGGCTGCGGTCACCGCGTGGGTGACGTTCTCGCAGGCCCCCGCGGCGACGACCGCAGAAGGGAACACCCAATCTTGGCGCCCTGTGGAGAGGAGGCGGCGCGTTGGGTTCGGTTCCTGGTGCGCGACCACGAGCGTTGTGACTCGGCCACTGCCTGACTCCGGGCGGAGAGCCTCCGCCGCGGGCTGGGGCTGCGGCCGATATACGTTCTGGTGTTTGGGAGGGGCGACGTAGAGCGTGCAGTCTTCGGCGACTTCGAACCCAGATGGCGAGGAGCGAAACGCGAGAGGTCTGGGGAAGCGGCCGGTGAAGTGGTCGTTGATCGTGTCGACGTCGCTTGGCCGGCTCAAACTTGCGGGAGTCGAGGCAGCTTTGTCGGAGGTCGGGCTTGGGGGATGGACGTCATGGGTTTCGTTGTTTGGCGATGTGGAGCCTCGGGCGACACAAGCGCTGGCAACGAGGAGGCCGGCGGCGAGGATTCTAAGTCTTCGATACACGTTCAACCTCCGTTCCTCGACTCTGGTCCTTGGAAGAATCGTAGCGGAAAAACCCGGGCGTCTTGTACTTGCCCTGCTCGGCGGGCATGACGAGCGACCCGCTTCGAATGCCGTGACCGTTGTACGCTCCAGCCTGGCTTCGGACAGGTCGATGGTGGGCGGCGGGGTAGTGCCCTTTCTCGAAGTCCCAGACGTGGATCTCTAGTCGATTTTCATAGTAGCCCTGAGTGTGGGTCAATCCTTCCTTCTCCGCCTTCGAGAGATGCGAGAGCTCCGGCATTACAATCGCAACGTGGCCAGCTGGGCCGTCGGCGGTTGCGGATGACATCACGACCAATTCTCCACGGTTCGCGATCTTCTGCGCTTCCTTGCGGACGTTTCGTCTGTCACTGCGCTTCGCGGGGTCGGCGGGCATCTTGATCCACCCGTACATCTCGCTTGGGGAGCCTTGCCGGCCGTTGAGAAAGGCGTTCACGCCCGATGGGCCCATCGGGAACACAGGGGCGGCCTCGGGGAGGAGCTGTCCACGCTTGACCTTGAGTGGCTTGCTGAACTGGACCTTCGGCAGCCACGCACCGTGCGGGAGGAGGGAGACGAGATCGGTCGCGTAGATGTTGCAGGCGTAGCGTCCTTTTGCGTGATCGGCTTGGTATCGTTCGCTCTCGTAGGGGTTGAGTGTTTGGCCTGCCGCGACCATTCCCGTGGTGAGGGCCAGCAACTTGAACTCGTCGTCGCTCAAACCGCGGACGGGATCGAACCCCGTGTCCGTCGGGACGGTGATCGGCTTGTTCGCCGCAAGCTCCGCGTACAGTGGCCGCAGCAGGTCCCGCGTTGGCTTGCAGCCCGTCTGCGAGACAACCTCGAACGCGCGGATCCAAAAGTCGAGGAAGACCTCTTCGATCGTTCGGGTGTCCGTCTTCGTCCAGGCCATCGGTTTGAGATGGGCGCCGTCGGGGACCATCTCTGGGCGTAGTCGACGTTCCTTTGAGAAGCTGCCGTGCAGTTTGTCGCCGGGGCTCGTGAAGTGCACGCGGGGCACGACGTTCAGCGGTGTCGGGGGGGCTCCGGCGGTGGGCGGTGGGGCGTAGGCGTAGACGATGTCCTCCACCCGGACGGGCGCGTTGTAGACGGCCGCGGCGACGCGGGCACCTTGATGCACCAAGACGCGAGCCCCCATGTACAGGAGGTCCTCGTCTTTGCGAGGCGCTCCATCCAGGTAGCGGTACTGCAGCGACGTCTCCGTCACGCGCTCGGTGAAGAAGCGGCAGCCTCCGCTCGGCTCGACGTGGCAGGCCGCCGCGTCTCTGGGGACGCAGGGGATGGTCTCGGGCACGCGGTCGGCCGGGAACACCGCCAAGCTGAGGCGGTCGGGGCGGTCGCCGTCGGGCGGCTTGTTGAAGCTGCCGCAGCCCATGCACGGTGTCGGTGCGAAGGCGTCGGCGGTAAGCGAGGTGCCGACGGTGGCGAGGAAGGCGTCGAGCAGGGCGTGCTGGGTGGGGCCGTCGAGGTTGCCGGTCGCCTCGATCTTGCCCTCGCCGAGCCCGAGGTCGGGCGCGTGGTGGTGGCCGGCGGAGTAGCCCCACTGGAAGGAGGCGAACAGGTCTCGTGCCTGCGCAGCTTCGTAGCCGAGGAAGTGGGCGAGGGACACGTAGTGGGTGTCTTCCCAGGCGTCTTCTTCGACGACGGACTTCAGTGCGTCGAGGTCGGCGGTGAGCACCGCGTGGACAAACCGAGCCCGGCGGTCGGAGAGGGCCTTGTCGTCGTCGACCGAACCACAGGCGCGCGTGTGGGCGAAGAGAGCGAGGCGGGCTTGGGGATCGACCTCGAGCGCGTCGCGGGCCTGCTGGACGAGGGCGACCAGGGTGTCGGCGGGATAGACGGACCCTTCGTCGAAGTGGCAGCTGATGTAGCCGGGGGCGGACTCGGGCGGGTGGACGCGGAGTCGGGTGACGCTTCCGGAGCGGAGCGCGACGACGTCGGCGCGGGCGGTCGCGACCTCGGCGGTGGTGCGGGCGTCTGCGATGGTGATCGTGTCGCGGGGGTGGGGGAGCAGGAGTTCTTCGGGGAGCGTGAGCGACAGGGGGCCCTCGGAGCGCTCGCGGATCCAGGCGAGCCCGTGGGCGTCGGTGGTCAGCGCATGGGTGCCGCTTGGGGTCTCAAGGGTGATGTTGGTGTTGGCGAAGCAGCGGCCGGCGTCGTCGAGGAGTTGAACGCCGACGATGTCGGACCAGGTCGCCCACAGGTGAGCGTCGCGCGAGGCTGTCGATGTTCGGAAGACCGGCACAGGCCCATCGTCTGCGCCCGGGCTGACATCTGCAGGTGGGGACCAGGTCGTGGTGGCGACGCCGCCGATGGACGTTGTGGCCAGCGGCTCGCTCCACGGGGTGTCGAGGTCTTCGAACGGGCTGGTGCTGGGCAGGGGCTGCTCGTTGCCGAACACTTCGAAGAGCACCGGCGCGTCGTCGGGCAGGTTGGTCAGGGCGCTCAGGACGTAGGTGCCGTCGGGGCGCTCGAGCCAGCGGGGGTCGTAGAACGCGGCGGCCTGCTCGAGTTCTGCGTGGACGTGCTCGCGGTACCACATGCAGGTGTACTGACCCTCGCCGACCACGGCGCAGGCGTTGGTATCGCCTTGCGTGCAGGGGGCGTTCTCCGGGTGGGGGTCGTCGAGGGCGGTGAGGAGCGAGACGCGGCGGTTTCGGCTTCCGCCGTCTGGGGTGAGCGGGTTGAACTCGGAGCAGCCGACGGTGGGCCGCAGCGTGTGCAGGATGCAGCCGTCCAGGTCGGGGGCGTGGGCGCTGACGAAGGCGTCGAGCAGCGCTTCGACAGTCGGTGCATCGAAGGCGTGGGGGTCGAGGGTGAGGAGGCGCGGGGCGCCGCGTTGGTGGAAGAACCCCGAGACGTAGCGCTGCGCGAAGTGGGCGAGGGCGAGGTCGGTGAGCGGGCCGGGGTCGCCGTCGGTGGGCCCCGGGTCCGAGCCCAGGACGCGCAGGAGGACTTGGTGCTCCCACGGGGTCCAGCCGTCGTCGTCGGCGAGCGAGAGCATCGCGTCGACGTCGGACTGCAGGAGCGCGAGGACCACGGCGGCGCGCCGCTCGGAGAGGGTCTTGTTGTGGGCTTCGTCTCCGCTGGCGTCGGCGTGCCCGAAGATCTGGAGCGTGCCCTTGGGGCCGGGTCGGACATCGAAGGTGGGGAGCGGAGAGTCGGCGGGGCGGTAGGCCCAAAGGAGGGCGAGGGTGGCCGGGAGGGGGAAGGCGCGGTCGAGCGCGAAGCCGTGCTGGGCGGTGAGGGGGACGGCGGTCAGCTTGGGGCGGATGAGGTTGACGCGGTTGTGACGGCCGGTGGTGAGGTCGAGCGGGGTGCGGGTCCGCAGGCCTTGGCGGGTGTACTCGAGGGTATCGAGGTGGACCTGGAGGCTGGTGCTGGGTTCGTCCATGCGCGGAGGGAGGACGGTAGCAGGGGGCGGAGGCGGTCGGGTGCAGGAGGTGGGTGTGGGGACAGGTGTGGGGCTGACGTTCAGTCCCAGCTGAACGGCGGAAGCCCTTGCTCTTTTCGCGCCTCGTCCCGTTCGGTTCCGCCGAAGGGATCGTCGATGACCTCGACGATCTCGTGGGTGACCGCATTGACCCAGAGTTCCTTGGATTCGTATGCGGGGCGTCCTGTCTCCGCCGCGACGCCCCGGCGTACGGTGTCACCCCCGCAGTGCAGCGAGTGGTCGTCGAGGAGTGCGCAGAACATCCCGTCGGGGACAGCGACGTCGATGGCGGGCCGTGCCATATCGAAACGCTTCGCGTGCCCATCCGCCTTCTGGTCGAGGTGGCCGATTCTCCAGGCCCAGACTTCGCCGTTGGCACCGAGGGCGACGAAGTCGTTGTCGATCCCGTCGATCTTGACCGCCGGGTAGACCCCCGCAACTTCAACGGGTGTGTACGACGTCGGCAGTTCGTTGGGCGGCATACCCAGTCCGTAGGCGCGGTGTGACGCCAGCTCTTTGGACGTTCTGGGGGAGGCAGCGCGAAGGTGCCAGCACCACCTTGTTGTGGGCCCCGACCTGCAGGCTGATGGGTTCCTCGGTCTTGAGTCCCTCACGCGTGTACGCGAGCCGGGGCAAGCGGGGCGTGGGCGGAGGTACAGGTCTACCGGTCAGGCCGGTCGGCCAAGCGCGCGGAAACACGTTGGTCGAGTCGAGCATGAACTGATTCGCCGCTTCTTGCGGGCCCGGTCGTCGTCGAACTCTGGGTAGATCGCATCAATCTTGCCGTAGTCGAGCGTCATCTTGTATCGCAGCGGGACGGCGTCGTTCTCGTGGGTAGCGGCGTTGACGACGTCGAAGAAGTGCTGCGGCGCTTGGCGTTGCGGAAGTGGTTGAACGCGACCCACACGCGTTGGGGAGTCCCGCCATGTTCGGGGGCGGTCAGGACGCGGAACTGCACAACGATCTGATCGAGCGGCTGGGGGCGTCGGACCTCTCGGACGAGGTGGTCGCGCAGATGGAAGCGTGCTGGAGCGGCGACGCGGCGCTCGACGAGACGCTGGGTGATGGGGCGGGGGCGAGCGCGAAGCCATCGCGGGAAGACGGCCCAGTGGCAGAAAGGGTGCCGGAACCTGCATGCCAAGGACGCGCTGTTGATCCGGTGTGGGTTGGCGGTGGAGGGCGCGGGGGGGACGACGGTGAATGTGCGGTGGCCCGATGGTGCGGAGCTGGAGGAGGGGGCGCGCACGGTAGAGCGCTCGGGAGAGGCGGTGGAGTGAGCTAGCGATGCTTCGGGGGATGCGGTCGGGGGCGTTTGCTCCCTTGTGAGCGCAATCAGCATCGCTCGCGCAGTTCAGGGGGCAAGTTGATCCTCGGTCAGCGAGAGCTTCCAGCTGGGTCCCCGCCCCCACGCACCGTGCTCCTCGAAGTTCCGGCGGTCGATCCGCTTCACCCGACCCCCGTCGAGTTGAACGTCGAGCCCTGTGAAGGACTCGGGGAGCCAGCGCTCTGGTGGTGAGCAGAGCCCAGAGTGGGGAAAAGTCGCCAGTCGAGCCGTCTTCCCCGCAGGAATCTCCTCCCACGGGCGGTCGCTGTCGAGTCGCACGTGGATCGTTTGCGTCGTCCCGTTCTCGATCTCGAACCGGACGGGCACCTGATCGAACGCAAGGAGGAAGCCAGTCGCACCCAGGAGGAAGACGCGACGTGATGCCGATGCTGCAGTCATGCCAGCTGAACGCGACCGAGGGACAACAGGCGGAGAATGTCGTCGTTGGATGCGTGGACGCGCTTGTAGAAATCAGTCGGCTCGGAGTCTGCGTAGTAGTTCATCATGTCGATCTCTGCGGGCGACGGGGGGTACAAGGGGGTCTTGGCGTGACTCTGCTGGGTCTTGGTCGTCGTGCCCTTGTGCGTCCAAGAGAATGCCGTCCCGCCAGCTTCTTGCAGGACCGTGTGGCCGAACTCGTGAGCCGCGGTGTACCGGAAGCGGCTGTCTGCTTCGGCGGCCGTCGTGAACGCTCCGGCGTTATAGTAGACTTGGCCATCGATGATGCCGAAGTTGTGAGAACGGACGTAGTCCTTCGCGTTCGTTCTGTGGACGTCGAAGTCGAGGGTGTTCTCGTCGGTTTGGCTGAGCGGACGTGGATGAATCCTCACCTCGTACGCGTCGCCGCTCATGGTGGGCCCGGTCGTTGTTGGCCTCGACCAGTACTTCCGCATCCCTTCCCCGAAGAGGTCTCGCAGAACGTCCGCATGCTGGCGAGCGCCCCCGGTGACGAAGGCAAGGCCGAGGCGAAGCCAGACGTCGACCTCCTTCTTCTTGCGGTCGATGTCGATGTCGAACCATCCTGGCGAGTCGTTCTTGAACTCGAGATCGACAAACCCGGTGTCGCCGGTCGCCAGTGGGTAGTGGCGAGCGATCACCATGATCTGGACCTTCGCGCCGTGGGTCCTCCAGTTCGAGAAGCGACCATCGATGAACCCGTCCCATCTCCAGGTGTGGGTCCCGAGGTGGGTGAGGGGCCCTGTGTTGTGGGTCTCCTCGTGGACGCGTTTGTCGCCGACGAAGACCCGGATGGTGACGTTGTCCAGGGTGTAGTTCCCGCCGGCGTAGGCCTTGTCGATGGTGATCTCGAACGCGGCGCCGGGCTCGAACTTCGCCGTCGAGCCGACACTGGCGTCTCCGATGTCGAGCGGAGCGATGCTTCCGTTCTCCATCGAGACACCCACGTCGAAGTGCACACCGCCGGTGCGAAGGAGGTTGAGGCCGCCGAGGGTGGTCTGTTGTGCCATGGTGGTCGCTCAGCAGCCGTGTTCGAGCGCGATTCGGTCACGGGTCTCGTCGTCGAGCGATCCCGTGGGGTCGAGTTCGCATTGCTCTTGAAAGCGGGTGAGGGAGCGTGAGAGGTCTTGTGGGGCTGACTCGTAGCCCAGGTTCTTCAGTCGCCCGGTCACGCCGGCGTCATCGGCGATGGCCGCAAGCGTGCCGAGCTCGAGCTCGAACTCGCTGCCCCGACCGCCGGGATCTTCGAGGAGGAGCGTCGCGGACTGGACGCTCCCAGGCACGCGAAACTCGAGGTAGCCGTCTGGCGTGGTCTTCGAGACGAGGACCTCGTCGCCGACGAGGAGCCGACACGGCAGACCCATTCGCGGAACGCCGGCCTCGTCGTGGAGCACCAGGCGGAGCATGACGTGCGTCGATGCGGTGACAGGCTGCGGCTGGCGCGTGCACTCCGGGCCGTACAGCTGTGCTCCCGGTGGTGATGCGGTGAGGTCCGGGTTCTCGCTGTCGCCCACGAAAACCAGGTCGACGCGGCGGTTCACTGCACTGGCCCGGTCGTCGGCGCCCGGACCCTCGGCGGGGAATGCTTCGCCGCACCCCATCGCCGCGGGCTCCGTGAACCGCGGAGTCGGGAGGTCGTCTATCGTGCATCCGAGCTGCTCTGCGAGGTTCTGGCGGTAGCAGTCAAACGCCGCCGCCCAGTCGGCCTCGACGAACGGGCCTTCGATCGCGAGGTCCCCCTGGTAGCGGCTGTTGTAGGTGGCCCTGAATCGGTGGAGCGCGGCCTGCGTCCGGCCGCCGAGATCGTCGTCGACCTCGCCAGGGTCACAGTTCATGCCCATGACCTGATGTGCCCACAAGAGGAAGGCCTGCCAATCCGCGACGGTCTGGTTCTCGGTGGCCAAAGCGGCCCAGGACTGCCTTTCGTTTGCGAGGAGCAGCTGGACCGTCTGGGCACGGCGCTCGGAGAGCTGAACGTTGCTGCTGTCGGTCCCGACCGTGTCGGTGTGGCCGACGACGCAAAGGCGAAGCTGCGGGTGGCTCTGGGCGTACTCGAGGCAGCAGCGCAACGCGTCGGTGCCCGTGAGGAATCGGTAGTTCGTAGCCTCGTCGATCGGCAGCCGAGTAGGGATGAATGTCTCGCGGTCGGTCCCGAAGCATAGACCCCCCGTGTCGAAGATCGCCGCAGCGAAGCGGTCGTCGGGGCCGGGGATCGGCCGGTCGGGCTCTTCGTCGCCGGGTCCCACGGGGTGGTGCGGCGGCCTTTCAGCGTCAGGGACGGGTGGGATGGCAGGCCGAGGAGCGATGCCGCCGGGTCCCAGGGGCGCGGGGCGTTCCTCGGCATCGGGCCGCAGCGGCAGCTGGATTGCGGACAGCTCGATTTCGATGTGGGCAGATGGTTCGAGGTCCCCGATGAACCCTCGCCCACCAGGCGGCAGGCTCCCGGCTGGATTCCCGCTCGGTGCGCGGACCTGGTATCGCACCGCGACCCCTTCGCCGCCGTTTTCGAGGACCTCGAAGGTCAACGACTGGAGGTCTTGCTTCGGCTCTTGCGTCGGATCTGGCGTCGGATCTGGGGGCGGGAGAAGGTCGAAAAGGTTCGTTTCGGGCGGCGCGTCGAACACGGGTGGGTTGACGCGGGTCTTGAGGAGGTTGAGCGCCCCGCTGCTCAGGCCAGTGACGAGCCACTCGGCCAGCTCATCGAGGGTGGCGTCGGGGCGGCCGATGCCGGCGCGGAGCGCCTTGACGTTGCTGGCATCCTTCAAGATGCGCTCGACCACAGCGGCGGTCTGCGGTTCGGTTCGAACGCGAAGGCGGTGCTTCCAGCTGATCAGATATCCGTACCCTCCGGGCGTACGGAGGCGCTTGGGGTCGCTGAGCATGGGAGCATTGCGGCATGGCTTGGGCGGCGATTGCAAGCGTCGGATGGCCCCAGGGACGGGTCGCGCGACGACACCTCCGGACCGGTCAGCGCCGACCGAGGCCGGCGGCGGTGTTTTTGTCTTCGATCGAGGTGCGGGTTGGCGGTGGAGGGCGCGGGGGAGACGACGGTTGTGGTGCGGTGGGAGGAGGGGGCGGAGCTGGATGCGGGGGCTCGTACGGTGGAGCGGCCCGGCGCTGGGAGCGAGGGGATCGAGTGGAGCGCGCTGGGATGGGAGACGCCGCTTAGGACGCATCGTCCGTTTCTGAGCTACGCGGAGCTTGGGGCGCTGGTGGAGAAGCCGTCGGGGCTGTACGACCAGCTGGAGGGGATCCTGGGGCTGGAGGCGGACCTGGACGCGCTGGGGCGGCTGCTGACGGGCGGGTCGCAGGGTGCGGGGGCGGAGGTGATGCGGAGGCTGCAGGGGCTGGCGCAGCTGCGGGGTCCGGATGTGGAGGCGGTGGGGGGGCGAAGGCGGACGCGGTTCGCAGGGCGTTGGGTGAGCGGACGGCGGCGAAGACGGAGCAGGCGGAGCATGCGTCGGCGCTGGCGGGAGTGATCGACAAGGCGCTGGGGTTGGAGCTTCAGCCGAGTTCGGAGTGTCCGGTGTGTTTGTCGGCGCTGCCGCAGGGGTGGCGCGAGGATGCGCAGCGGCGACTGTCGGAGGCTCGCGCGTTGGCGCAGGCGCTTGCGGAGGCGGAGCGTGGATTGACGGAGGCGGTTGCAGACCTGGACGCGCTGGGGCGGCTGCTGACGGGCGGGTCGCAGGGTGCGGGGGCGGAGGTGATGCGGAGGCTGCAGGGGCTGGCGCAGCTGCGGGGTCCGGACGTGGAGGCGGTGGGTGCGAAGGCGGACGCGGTTCGCAGGGCGTTGGGTGAGCGGACGGCGGCGAAGACGGAGCAGGCGGAGCATGCGTCGGCGCTGGCGGGGGTGATCGACAAGGCGCTGGGGCTTCAGCCGAGCTCGGAGTGTCCGGTGTGTTTGTCGGCGCTGCCGCAGGGGTGGCGCGAGGATGCGCAGCGGCGACTGTCGGAGGCTCGCGCGTTGGCGCAGGCGCTTGCGGAGGCGGAGCGTGGGTTGACGGAGGCGGTGGCGGGGCTGCGGGGGTTGGTTCGGGCGGCGCCGGTGGAGCTTTTGGGGTCGGTGCCGGAGGTGGACGTGGAGTCGCTGCGGACGCGGTGGGCGAGCTGGGCGGAGGCGCCGAAGGATCCGGGGGCGTTGGCGGATCATGCGGAGCAGCACGTGCTGGAGCTGGCGGATGCGGTGGCGCTGGTTCGCACGCAGGCGGCGGCGCGGCGGGACGCGTTGGTGGACACGTGGGGTCCGATCGCGGAGGGGCTGGCGGCGTGGCTGGTGCGGGCGCGGGAGGTGGCGCCGAAGCGGGCACGGGTTGCGCAGCTGAAGAAGGCGGAGGGGTGGATGAAGACGGTGGAGGAGTCGCTTCGGGCCCAGCGGTTTGCGCCGATTCAGACGCGGGCGCGGGAGCTGTGGGAGATGCTGCGGCAGAGCAGCAGCGTGTCGCTGGACACGCTGGAGCTGGCGGGGTCGGCGACGCGGCGGCGGGTGGAGCTGGAGGTGAGCGTGGACGAGCGCAAGAGCGTGGCGCTGTCGGTGATGTCGCAAGGCGAGCTCAATGCGCTGGCGCTGAGCTTGTTCCTGCCGCGGATGGAGCAGCCCGGCTCGCCGTTTCGGTTTGTGATGGTGGACGACCCGGTGCAGGCGATGGACCTGGACAAGGTGGACGGGCTGGCGCGGGTGCTGGCCTCGGTCGCGCAGACGCGGCAGGTGGTGGTGTTCACGCACGACAACCGGCTGCCCGAGGCGGTGGAGCGGCTACGGCTGGACGCGCGGGTGGTGGAGGTGCATCGGCGGGCGCACTCGGAGGTGGAGGCGCGGGAGAGTCTGCAGACGAGCGCGCAGCACTTTCAGGACGCGTTCGCGGTGATGAAGAGTGAGCAGGAGGTGGGGCGCAGCGTGGCGGCGGAGCTGGTGCCGGCGTTTTGTCGCGATGGGATCGAGGCGGCGTGCCGGCGTCGGGTGCAGCGGGACCGGCTTGGGCGGGGGGATCCGCATGAGGAGGTGGCGCGGGTGTTGGGGGAGGTGACGAAGACGCAGGAGTTGGTCGCGTTGGCGTTGCTGGGCGATGGGGCGAGGGGGTCGGAGGTGTACGCGCGGCTGAGGAACGGCGTGGACAGGGATGCGGTGGATTGGCTCAAGGCGGTGAAGGAGGGGGCGCACGGTGGGTATGCCGGGGACCTCGAGCAGCTGATCTCCGGGGCGCGGAAGATCGCCGCGTATGTGGAGGGGGCGTGACCCCGGCGCAGCGGTTGGACGTGGCGGAGGCGCTGCTCGGGCGGTCGGGGGAGGCGATGGCTGGGGTGTGGCCTCGGGCGTGTGCGGTGTTGATCCGGCAGGCGCTGGAGGGGGCGGTGAAGGAGGTGCTGCGGGTGCGGTTGCCGGGGAGTCAGGCGGCGAACTGGCGGGTGCAGTTTTTGTGCTTGGGGCGGGCGATTGGGGATCGGGGGAAGGCGCGGGAGTTGGGGTATGCGTGGGTAAGGATGAGTGCGGTGCTGCATGGGCGGGGTGGGGGGTTGGGGCCCAGTGAGGTGCAGCTTCGGGGTTGGTTGGAGGGGGTTCGGGGGCTGGTCGAGCTTCGAACGACGGCCGGACTGCGGTAGGCTGGTCTGGCCGGTGGCAAACAGCCTCACGTTTCAGGAAGTTGCGCTCAAGGCTCTGGAGCACGTCGATCAGCCGCTTGATCGTGTGGCGTTGTGGAAGTCGGTCGTTGCGCAGGGGCTCGATGCGAAGTTGAAGTCGCAGGGCAAGACGCCGTGGGAAACGATGGCCGCCCGGCTGTACGTCGAAGTTCGCGACAATCCCAAATCGGAGGTGGTGGGCATCGGGCGTCGTCCTGTGCGGTTCTGGCTGAGGTCTCGACCGCTACCGCCGGGGTGGACGCAGGAGGGCGCGGACAAGGCTGCCGACGCCGCGGCGTCGAAGAAGCCGAAGTTCCTCGAGAAGCACCTGCATCCGCTGCTGGCTCACTTCGCGTACGAGCAGATGGGCGGGGTGCGGGTTCGGACGATCAACCACTCGTCGAGCAAGAAGACCTCGTACGGGGAGTGGGTTCACCCGGACGTCATCGGGGTGCTGTTCCCGATGACCGCGCTCGGCGAGCAGGCCACGGTGGACTTCGGGTTTGCGCTACAAGCCCCGCTCGTGCGGATCTACTCGTTCGAACTCAAGCGTTCGGTCAGCTTCTCGAACCTGCGAGAGTGCTTCTTTCAGGCGGTCTCGAACAGCAGCTGGGTCCACGAAGGCTATCTGGTTGCGGCGGAGTGGAACTCGGACCCCGAGTTCTCGGACGAGCTCCGGCGGCTGAGCCAGGCGTTCGGGATCGGCGCGATCGCGTTGGATGTGGAGGACCCGAGCCAGGCCAGGGTGATCCTGCCCGCGCGTCCGCGCGATGAGCTGGATTGGTCGACGCTGGACAAGCTGGTGGCGATGAACCCGGATGTTCGGGAGTTTGTGGACAGCGTTCGGATCGACCTCGGTGCGCGGAAGGCCCATGCGTCGGAGTACGACGAGGTGCTCGAGGACGCGCAGGAGTACGCGTCGAAGATCTCGGGGTAGGGGCCCGAAACGCCGACCGCTACTCGAAACACAAGAACCGCCGCGTCCCGGCCCGATCCAACAGCGCATCGGAGGTCATCTCCTGCGCGAACGCATCCGGCAGCACGTCCTGAAACTTGCTCAGCCGGTACTCGGGCAGCCGCGCAACGAGCTTCGCCCAGGCGTCGTCATCGTCCCAGAACGCCTCGGAGCGAAGCGTGCGCTCCAACGCCTCGAGCTTGGGCCCCCGGGCGAGAGGGTCTCGGATGGCGATCGAGAAGTTGTCGGGGGCGCACTTCCAGCCGGTCAGGGACTCGATCGCGTAGCGGATCGTGGCGTTGATCTGCCCGCCCGCGAAGGTGTGCCAGACGGTGGAATCCTCGCCAAACTCGATCCACGGTGCGGACGAGCCTCGCGCGCCCATGCCGTAGTCCTCGCGTCGTGCGTCCACCACCTCCTGGGCCTCGGGCCGAAGGTAGCGGTACGTATCGGTGGACGCGAGGATCTCGGCGATCGTGCGGCAAAGGTGATGCCCGAGGAACTGCGGGATGTAGCCGCCCCAAGTCGGCTTCTTGCCGCGAGGGGCTGGGTCGACCTTGATCGTCCGATCCTTGTGGTCGATCGCCTGTACCGTCCAGGCGCGCCCGCCGAGCAGGAAGGTGCTGATGTCCTCGACCAGGCGGTCGACGAAGTCCTGCTGCAGGGTTCCGACGGGCTTGGTGCCGGTTTCCACGGTGTAGCTCTGCGGGCTGGAGAAGACCGCGTAGAGGCTCATGAAGTTCTTGCGGCCGAAGCGTCGCTCGGTCTTGGGGCCGATCAGGAGCAGGCCGTCGGCCTCGGTCAGCCACAGGTTCGCGACCATGTGCTCGAGCAGGCCGTCGAACTCTTCTCGGGCGATTCCCGCAAAGTCGGGGACTTTGGAGAGCTGGTCCCAAAGCGAGGACCTGCGCACACCCTCGAACCCGAGCGCCATGGCCAGGATCTGGTGCACGAGCACGGGCCAGCATCGCGACAGCGTCGGCACGTCTTCGACCCAGCCGGACTTTGCGAGCTGGCACAGGGCGACGGCCTGGAGAATTGCGTCGGAGGTCTCGCAGAAGAAGGTGGTGTTGGCCGGCTTGTCACCCCGACGCCCGGTGCGCCCCATCCGCTGGAGGAAGGAGCTGACGGTGCTCGGTGCTTCGTGCTGCAGGACGCGGTCGAGATCGCCGACGTCGATGCCGAGCTCGAGCGTGGACGTGCAGATGATGCAGGCGTTCGACCCGCGGGCGAAGTTCTCCTCGGCACCTTGGCGCTCCTCCTTGGACACCGCGCTGTGGTGCACGAAGACGTCGATGCCCTCCGCGCGCATGCGGCCCGCGACGGACTCGGTGGTGGCCCGAGACTGGCAGAAGAACAGCGACTTGAGGCCTCGAGCCATGTTGGCGGCGTCGACGGTGAGCTGCGCCGGCACCTCGCGCGACACGACGAGCAGCTCCCTCCGCGATGGCTTCTTCGGCGGGTCGACCACCTCGCGCTCCCGTGCCGAGCTTCCGGCGACCCAGCCGAGGATGGCTGTAGGGTTGCCGACGGTGGCGCTGAGACCGACGCGCTGCACATCGTGGCGACTGAGCGCGGCCAGTCGTTCGAGCACGCTCATGAGGTGGGCACCGCGATCCGTGCCCGCGAATGCGTGGACCTCGTCGATGACGACGATGCGAAGGTCGGCGAACAGGCGCGGGGCGGGGACGCTCTGCGAGACGAGCATGACCTCGAGCGACTCGGGCGTGGTCATGAGCAGCTCGCACGGCTGCCGAATGAACTTCTTCTTCTCTGTGGCGGGTGTGTCCCCGTGCCAGACCTGCCGGCGCAGACCCACCATCTCCGTGTATGTGCCCAGTCGCTCGGCCTGGTTGTTGAGCAGGGCCTTGATCGGCGCGACGTACAGCGCCCCGACTTGCTCGGTGGGCTGCTCCAGCAGCCCGCTCAGCGTCGGGAACATGGACGCTTCGGTCTTGCCCCCGGCGGTTGGGGCCAGGACGACAGCGTTCTTGCCGGCCAGGAGCGCCTTACCGGCCAGCTCCTGCACCGGGCGCAAGGAATCGAAGCCGAGCCGGGACACGATGGCGTGCTGCAGCCTGCTGTGCAGCCTGGAGAAGGTGCTGTCGCTCACCAGGCGTCCTCGACCGGTACGAGCTCGTCACCATCGTCTGGGGCTCCGGGTGGCTCACGGCCCTGCAGCGCAGCCTCTTCCTGGGGGGAGAGGTTGGCGTTCTTGGGCGGTCGATAGCCGTCTCGCTTCAGCTGCTCCATCGGGTCGAAGTCCGGTTCTTCCCGCACCAGGTGCATGATGCTGATCAGCTTGCGCAGAAACTGGCGCGGGACCACGCCCACGTCGCCCCGAAACCCCTGCGTCACCGAATCGGCGAGAGCTTCGATATAGGCGTCGTCGATGCGTCCGTTGTGGCGCTTCGTGCGAGCTTCGAGGGGATCATCCGGCTCGGGGTCTTCGCCCAGCAGCGGGAGATAGAGCTCGCGCAGCCGTTTGGCGACCTTGACCAAGCGTTCGAGGTCGAACGTTTTGAGCTGAAGCTGCGGCTGCTTGCGGGTGGCGAAGTCGCCCTCGGTCTCGAATCGGATGCGGTCGTGCAGCGCCTGCAAGCCCGCGACCCCCTGCCGGGATTCGAAGAAGTCGGGGGTGCCGGTGAACAGCCAAAGCAGCCCCTTGTACTGCCCGGCTGCGTCCAGGATCTGCCGAATACCGTTGAGCGACTTGTGCCGGGAGTCCGAGCGCATGCGCAAGATGGTCTCGGCCTCGTCGATGACGATCAGCATGCCAGAGTAGCCGGCTGCTTTGACGATCGAGAGCACGCCGCGCAGGTAGTCCATCGCGTCCCGGCTGCTGATCTCGCCCTTGATGCCGGCGCGTTTCTTCGCGGAGGCGCTGACGTTGGCGCTTCCCGCCAACCACGAGAGCAGCTGGTCGGCATCGGCAAGCTCCCCGCGCTGCTTGAGCTCGAACACGGTTTGGAGCACTTGGGTGAAGTCTGGTGGTGCCGCGCCGTCGAGCGCCGCGATGAGCTGCTCCTGCATCTTGCCCGTGACCTTCTTGTCGAAGTCGTCGGCGTTCTCGTCGACCCCGGCGTCGATCAGGCTGTCCTCGAGCGCGCCGATCCAGCGGTCGAGGATGTCGCCGAGGGCTTGGCGTGGGCACGACGCGGTGGACAGACCCATGACGACCTTGTTGTAGACCTCGTCGAAGCGGTGGAACTTGAGATCGTTGGGGGAGACGACCACGAAGCTGGTCACGAAGTTGTGCTGCTGCTGGGCGCGCTCGACCGAGAGGCGAGCCATGAAGGTCTTGCCGCACCCATACCCGCCGCGCAGAAACTTCACCTGGCCCTCGTTGTCGGTGACGAAGCGCAGCTGACGATCGATCTCGCGAAGATCGCGGTCGATGCCGACGGCGTAGCTGTCCAGACCGCGCTCGGGGACGGCACCGCTGCTGAGCTTCTCGAAGACGTGTCGCGTGTCGCGGAGCGAGAGGGGGGTGCTCATGAGGAGATCTTTCGGTAGGTGCGACCCATGCCGGTCGACTCGATGGTCATGGTGAAGGGGGCGAGCGCCTGGTAGCCGTCGAAGGCGCGCGCGAATCGGCGGACCGCCCGGGCGTGCCCGAGCAGCTGCTGGAGCTCGGACTCATTGATCGCGCCGTGCTCGGTGATGTGTGCGAGCGCGCGCCGGTGCCCGGAGTCCTCGACCTCGTCGATCCACGAGGCGTCGGCTTGGGGCTGGGTGGGAGGCGTGGCGGCAGGCTGGATCGCCACCTCTCCGGTCCGCCGCTTCGCGGGCAGAACGTCGAAACGGGCCCGGGTCGTGGTGCCGTCGACGCGAACCGTGGACGACACGGCGTGCAGCGCCACGGTGACGCGCTCTTCTCGAGGGCCGCGGAGCACGAAGCCGACCGTGAACGGTGTATTGAGGGAGGCCACGATCATGCCCTCTTCGATCCTCGCGCCGCTGGCCTCGCTGAGGTCGATGGCGACGCCCTCGCGGGTGGGGCGGACCTCGATGTGGACGGGGTCGTCCGGGTTGGCGAGGTTGAGCTGTGAGCTCTGGGAAGGAATGACTTGCGCGACGAGGGTGTGCTGGCCAGCGGAGGACCTGGTCTCGCGAACCTCGAGCTCGAAGCGAGCATCGGTTCCGCCAGCCGCGGACTTGTGCTCGATGGTGAGGACCGGGATGACGCGCTCCTGGGGGCTGTTGCCGCCGTGCACGTAGTCGCGGTTTTGGGCCGGCGGAAAGACCTCCAGGCCCTTCGGGAACACGAGCACGTGGTCGCCGGCGCCGTCGTAGTCGAGCGACGACATCTTCACGCTGTAGGTGTGCTCGTGCTTGAAAGCCTCCAGATACATCGCATAGCGTCCCTTGGCGTCGTGGTGCTGACCGAAGGTCAGCGTGGGGTCCTCGGGGCGTCGCAAGAGGAAACCGTGGTCCGCGGAGATCACGAAACGCCGCACGCCCGCTTCGCGAAGGCGTTCCCATGCCGCCTTGAGCCGGCGGATCTCTCGGGGGAACTCGGCGAGTCCGATGCCGTTCTCGCCCGCCTTGTCGATGCGGGTGCTGTGTACGACCAGCAGGTCGGCCTTGGCGGTCCGGCGCTTGAGGGCGGTGGTATCGGTGGTCGCAAGGACGTCCTCGATGCTCAAGAGCTGGGCGGTGCCCGAGCCTGCGATGCGAGCCGTCATGGCCTTGGTCCGGCTATCCGGGTCGGAGACTCGGGATCCCCCGGTACTCCAGCCGCTGACCTTGTGCACGCTGTCTTTGGCCTTCTTGGTGCCCTTGAAGCTAGGGCTGAGGCGATTGCCGTTGGCGACGGGCGCGAGGATGTTCATGCCGACCTCGGTCACCGAAGGCAGCTCGCATACGCTCGCCTTGAGGTGCACGTTGGTGTTTGCGGGCCTGCCCATCCGCGCGAGCAGATCCTGCGCCATCTCGTAGCGCAGCGCGTCGACCATGAAGTACGCGGTCTTGCCTGGCGCCTTGGACTCGAGCAGAGGCTCGACCACGTCGTAGAAGATCCTCCGCTGGCAGCGGCCGCGGTCGGTGGGCAGGGCGCCTTCGTTCTCGCACAGCTCGGTCCAGGAGCGCGCGCGGGCGTCGGCCCATCGCCGCCACGCCTCACGGGTTGCGGTCACGGCCTGCGCGATCTGATCGAAGTCCGGCAGCTTCTCGAGGAGGTGGGTGGACGCGGCCTCCTCGAGCTTGCGGTGCAGCAGGTCGACCGCTGCGCCGTGCTCGGCGTAGGCATCGGC
>CAVXIC010000038.1:0-7111 GCA_963761755.1 uncultured bacterium | reverse complement strand
GAGGATCGGAAGGAGATTCAGGTCGATCTGTCGCAGCTCCACGCCTGGACGCTACCAGTAATAATGCACACGGTGCATGGATTCGAGGACGACAATGCACTGGCAACATGTCGAGGTCGCGCCCAGGATGAGCGCGAGGAGAACGAGCGACATGACGACGATTCTGATCACCGGCGCCACGGGAACCGTGGGCCATCAACTGGCGACTTCTTTGTCCAAGAGCGGAGCGAACGTGAGGGCAGGGGTACGCACACCAGGCTCGCCCGCCGCCGACGCGCTACGCGCTCTGGGCGCCGAGGTGGTGCCCTTCGACATGACCGACCCCGACTCGGTGGCGGCGGGGATGACCGGTGTCGATCGCGTGTTCCTTCTGACGCCGTTCGTCGAGGACGCCAAGCCCCTGGTGCGGCATGTGGTCGACGCGGCCAAGCGGGAGGGGGTGCGTTTCATCTTGCGCATGTCGGCCAGCGGCGCCGACCCGGAGTCGCCCTTGGCGCTGGCCCGAGAGCACGCGGCGGCGGAGTCGATCGTGCAGAGCGGCGGCGTCCCGTACGCGGTGATTCGTCCCGCGTTCTTCATGGACAACCTGATCAGCTTTGGTGCTCAGAGCATCCAGCAGGGGCGGTTCTACGGCGCCGGGGGGGATGGGGAGGCGGCCTACATCAGCACCGCGGATATCGCGAAGGTCGCCCAGGCGATTCTGCTGAACCCCGAGCCGCACCATGGGAAGGTGCACGAACTCACCGGCGCCGAGGCGCATTCGGATGCAGCGCTCGCGACGGCGCTGAGTGATGCACTCGAGCGGGAGGTGACCCACGTGGCTCTGACGGCCGGACAGCACGAGGCCTCTCTGCGAGACGCGGGCCTTCCGTCCTGGATGGTCGATGCGCTGGTAGGCCTGGAGGGCGTCAAGCGCAACGGCTGGGCAGCGGCCGTCTCACCCTCGGTGACTGACATTACCGGAGATCCCCCCGAAGGCCTCGGTGCGTTTCTTCGACGCAACCGGGTTGCGTTCGGTTGACAGGCCGGCTCGACCGTCGGCATGGATGCATCCCTCCCAGCCATCGAGGATGCAGCGGCCGCGTCGAAGGCCGACCCGATGACGCAGTCCCCGACCGCATCGCCGGCCTCGGCGTCTACATTCGTCGTTCACAACGAGGCCAAGTTCGGTGGAGGTCCGCTCCCCGGACATGGGTTTGCCGTCGGCACGCGGCGCGGTCCGAACACCGCGCGTTCAGGTCTGGCGGATGTCAGGCCAGGTCAATCCGACGCGCGGTAGGGACCCCCGCTACGGTCGCCGCCCGACCCCGGCCTCGGCGAGCGCGGTCAGGAGCTCTTGCCGGTTCGCGGGCTTGAGCACGAAGCGCGTCTGGGCCGTCTCCTCCTCGTCGTCGGGGATGCGGGCGGGGTCACCGGTCAGCAGTACGACCGGAACGTCGCTGCCCCGCTCTCGCAGGGTCTTGAGCGTCTGGGGCCCGCTGAGTCCGGGCATCATCACGTCGAGAACCACGAAGTCGTGCTCAGCGAGCCGTTCGAGCGCGGCCTCGCCCGAGGGGACAGCATCGATCCGCGCCCCGCAGGTCTCGAGCAGCCGCTTGATCGCGTGCCGAACCGCGGGGTCGTCGTCGACGACGAGTCCATGGCGGTCCTGCAGCAGGCCCTCGCTCGTGGTCGGGCGGGCCGTGGTCGTTGGCGCCTCGGCCCGAGGAAACGCGAGCTCGAACGTCGTCCCCGCACCGGGGGAGGAGTCGCACGCGATGGTGCCCCCCACCGAGAGCACGCACTTGCGGACGAGCGCCAGGCCGAGCCCCGTGCCGCCCATGTGTTCCTTGGTGGTGAAGAAGGGATCGAAGATGCGCTCTGCGATCGAGGGCTCCATGCCGACACCGTTGTCGTGCACGCGGATCCGGACCGGCCGCTCGGCGTCCTGAGTGACCTCGGCCTCGACGCGAACCCACCCCTCGACGCCGCACGCCTCGACCGCGTTGAGCACAAGGTTCAGGAGCGCATGCGACAGCTCGGACGCGTTGGCGGGCACATGCGCGTCGGACCGCCCGTCGACGGAGACCCGAACGCCCCTGGGCGCCCCTGTACGCACCAAGGACACCACGTGCTCGCTCACGTCGTCCACCGACGCGACGCCGCGGCCCGCGTCGCTCTTGCGGGCGAAGCGAAGCAGGTTGGACGTCACCGACTTGCCGTGCGCGAACGCCGTGCGGGCTTCTTCGAGCTGGGCGCGCATGTCCTCGGGGATCCGCTCGTCCGCAGCCCAGCTCTCGACGAAGGCCGCCAGGGGTGCCATCGCGTTGTTGAGCTCGTGGGCGATCCCTCCGGTGAGGGTGGTCATCGTATCCATCGACAGCCGCTGCCGGTCCGAGGCGCCGCCGAGCAGGACGACCCCCAACCCCGCTTCCCTCGGCGTGTAGCGAGCAGGAACCCGCGTCCCGTCGGCACGCAGCAGCTCCAGCTTGAGCTCGCGGCCGCGCGCCGGCGATCGGTCCAGCGTGGGCTGAGAGCCGGCGGTCATCAGGAGGCGAAGGTTGGTCCCCTCCACGTCTTCGGGGGCTCGCCCCAGTATGCGGCTCGCCGCAGCGCTCACATGCACGATCGTCTCGTCCGAATCGACGAGCACCGGACCGCTGGGCATGCGGTCGAGGACGTCGAGCAGCCGGCGCTTCTCTTCCTCGAGGTGATGGCGGGTCTGGGCCGCGGCGGTGTCGTCCCGATGGGACACCAGCACGCCGCCGCCCTCGATGGCAGCGACGTCCATTGCGAACCACCGCTGGATGCCGTTCCCGTGGCACGGGTAGGCGAGCTGCCCCTGGGACGTGGTCCCCGCGAAGACGGCCTGAAGGAGCTCGCGGGCCTCCGCGCTCGTCGGGTCGGCCGGGTCGATGGACGAGAGGTAGTCGACGCCACTCCACGTCTCGCCTCTCCAGCCGTTGTCCTCGCCGAAGTTGCGCCACCGCCGGTTCGTGAACGTGATGAGACCCCGTTCATCGAGCACCGCCAGGCTCTGCGGAAGCGCATCGATGATGCGCTCGGTCTTGGCGCGGGCCAGCTCGAGCTTGGACTCATCGGCGAACAAGAGCATCACCCGCGCCGACGTGGCCCGCGGGGCTACGGGGTGGACCTTGAGCTGGAACCGTCCGCCCCCTTCGGTGCGCAGCTGCCGCGTGAGCGGCACCTGCGTCTCGAGCACCCGCCGCGCATCCGCGACGAGATCCAGCGCCGCAACGTAGGGACGGAAGATGGCCAGCGAGCGGCCGATGTCGGCCTCGGTGATCGGGACCAGAGCCGAGACGTCGCCCACGACGCGGGTGATGCGAAGGTTCGCGTCGAGGAACATGCCAGCGATTCGCGCTTCGACGAACATCGCCTCGACGTCGTCCCGCAGCGCGGTGAGCTCGGCGATCCTCGCGTCGCGCTCGGCGTTGACCGAGAACAGCTCTTCGTTGGTCGCCTGGAGCTCCTCGTTGGTCGCCTCGAGCTCCTCGTTCGTCGCGAGCATCTCCTCGTTGGTCGACTCGAGCTCCTCGTTGGCGGTGCGCAGCTCCAGCAGCGACTCCTCGAGGTTGGAGCGCGCGTCTGCGAGCTCCTCGTGCAGGGACGTGAGGTCTTCGGAGCCCGCCGCTTCACCCACCACCGCCTCCAGCAGCAGCAGCGCGTGGCCGCGCCCATCGCCCAGCGGAAGCGCGCGCACGCGAACCGGATCGAGTCCATCCAGCGGCCCGCTGAGCAAACTGGCCGGCTCGGACGTGCGGCGCAACCGGGCGAGGGCCGCCGCGACCACGCCCCGCATTCTGCCGTGCGCCATGGACTCGGCGCGCGAGGACATCGGTCCGCTTCGCAGCCGCAGGTAGGGCGCGGGATCTTTGAGCACGTGCACGACGTCGCCCGCCGCGTCCACGACGACGGCCCGGGGACCTGCCAGCGTCATGAACGCGCGGGTGGCCAGGGCGCCCAAGGTCTCCTTCGCGGCCCTGACGCCATCGCGCGGCGTGTTGCGGCGAAACGTGAACGACTGCGGGCGCGAGGGCCCGACCTTTCGAGCCAGCGGGATCCGAGCCTGGGCGAGGCTCGCGAACCCGTCTCCGAGCGCCTCGGCCGACTCCCCGCTGCCCAGGGCGAGCAACCCGCCCTCACGAAGCGCGAAGTGTAGGCGCCCGACCGCATGGGTCGCGGCCGCCGGCCGCAAGTAGATCAGGACGTTCCGAAACAAGGCCAGATCGATGTTGCTGAAGGGTGGGTCCCGAAGGATGTCGTGGACCGTGAAGAGCACCTTCTTGCGGAGGCCTTCCCGCACCTGCCAGCTGTTGTCGACCGGCTCGAAGGACGCACCCCGCAGCTCGTTGGGAAACGACTGCAGCTGCGCGTCGGAGTAGCGGCCCGCCGCGGCAGTGGCCAAGATGTCGCGCCGGACGTCGGTCGCGAACACCCGCAGCTGCGCCTTCGACCCGGCGTTCCGAAGCTCGTGGTCGAGCAGCGCCGCGACCGAGTAGGCTTCTTCGCCGGTCGAGCAGCCCGCAGACCACACCCGCACCGTCTCGCGCTCGGCCACCATCGGCACGACGGTTAGGCGAATGGTCTCGAAGAGTCCCTGATCGCGAAAGAACTCGGTGGTTCCCACGAGGATGCGGCGCGCCAGCTGACGCCGCTCGTCCTCTTGGGCCAGCGCGAACTCGACGTACGCGGGCACGCTCGCGGACCCGAGCGTCTGTGCCCGCTGCGCGATGCGGCGGTACAGCGTCGGGATGCGATAGGAGAACAGGTCGACCTCCATCTGGGGCCGAAGCTCGGAGAGCAGCCGCCAAAAGCTCGGCGCATCGTCGCGCGGAACGTCCCCGTGTTCGCCACCCGCCCCCAGCTGCAAGGAATCCGCAATGCGACCGGCAATCTCGCTGCACGTCCCCACGAAGGTCGCGAGCTCGGACTCGACGACCGCGCTGGGCATCCCCGCGAACTTGGCCTCGACGGGCGACTGGCACAGCACGTCGGCCCCCGCCGCGCACAGGGCGGAGGCGCCAGCGCGACCGTCACGGCCGGTGCCCGACATCACCACGCCGATCGCCTTGGCACCCCACGCCTGCGCCGCCGACTTGAACAGCGCGTCGACGGCCGAGGGCGGATGCGTCGGCTCGACCGGCCGCGCCAGCGCCCGCGTCTCGTCGACGATCAGGTGATGTCCCGCGTCGAGGACGTACACTGTGCCCGGCCGCAGCACGGTCGGCTCCTGAACGGTCTCCACCGCCAGCGACGTTCGCCGAGCCAGGATCGGACCCATCATCGACGCGTGCTGTGCCGACAGGTGAAACGCCACGACGCACGCGATCGGCATCGATGGATCCAAGCGTTCCAGCAGGTTCGAGACCGCATCGAGGCCGCCGGCAGACGCTCCGATCACAATGAGGCGTTCGACCTCTGACATCTGACCCGAGCGTACCGAGTTTTCGCCGCCTGACCGCGTCCCGGAAGGGGTCGCAGCGGCCAGAAGTCGGCCCGGCGGCCGGCTCTGCGGCTCTGCGGCTCAATGACGACTGAGCATGGAGAGGTCCCGTTGGGCAGGTTGGGCGAGGTCGAGCCCCGTCGTTTGGTCCCAATCCGACCCCGAACGAACGCAGCATGCAGCAGTCGACGGAGCGCTCGTAGCCTGCGTCCAGCTTGGCCTGCCGCTGCGTGCAGCCCCAGTGACGCGCAAGGGCCGGCAGCAGCCGGCGAGAGCGCCCCGATGCCGGAGGTGGTCGGGGAGTACGAAGACGTGGTCCAAGATGCGATCGACGGCGTACACGCCGGTGGACCTCAATCGGCAATCGGGGTTCGCGTGCAGTCGCCCGAACTCCACGCGATGGTTGGGCCGGCGTCGACGACCTCGAAGTCCGACCACTGCAGCCCCTTGAGGTCGTGGGGTCCCAGGCCGACGTCCTCCCAGGTCGCGGTCATGAAGTCGTCATCCGCCGCAGTGAACGTGATGTTGCCGCCATCGGCCAGGAACATGCCGTAGTTCTGCAGCGCGGTGGCGACGACGCGAGCGGCGGGATTGAGGCCGGAGAGGTCGGCGTCAGGGCGTAGGCGAAGTCGAGCCGAGTACGGCGGTGCGTCGCCGGGGCCTGCGGTGGCGCCGGTAGAGTGGGTGCCGGGGCGGACGTACTCGTCGGCGCGGATGTGGTCGTTGGGCAGGATGAAGCGAAGCGCGTGGCGGATCTCTCCAGCCGCGATTTCATCGGCCGTAAACAGGAGCGGGGCGATTGGAAGTCCGGCCGCGTCGGCGCTGGTGCAGAAGTCCCCCCGCAGCGTCTCGTCGTAGGCGCGATCGAGCTCCCAGATGGCAAGGCAGCCGCCATCGAACTCGCCGGGCCCGGCGTAGTTGGCCCGCCATTGTTCGTAGAGCCGACAGTTGTCACGGTCGATCACGATGAGATGGCAGTCTCCGTCGTTGTCGCACGTGTACCCGGACTCACCTTCGATGTGTCCGCCATCGGGCACCGGAATCGGCGCGGGGTCGCAGTCGCCCTCGAAATAGTCGTCGGTGGGCGCAAACGGCTGTCGGACCGTCTCGGCGTCCGCCTCCAGCAGCGTGAGCGAGAAGTCGATCTGGAAGCGTGCGTTGCTTTGGACGTTGGCCTGGAGGTAGTCGATCACCGCGTCCGTGTCCGCGGCGGTGGCGGCTCCGTCGACGCGGGTGTTCCAGGCCATCTCGGGCCGGAGGAGTTGACCTTCGGCGTTTCCGCAGCTGCCGACCGGAGGCTCTCCAGTGCTGGAGTCGGCGGAGCCGGAGGCGGTGGGCATCGTCGACGCGCTCGTTGCCGTCCCGGTGTTGCCCGCTGTCGTCCCGGCCGAGTCGCTGCCGTCCCCCGCCGAGCCGCTGGGCGCGACAGTCGTCGAGGGCCCCGAAGAGGCCGTGGGTGTGCCTCCTCCGCCAGCATCATCGTCTCCGCAGCCCAAGACCGGGCCACACAGCAACAACGCCCCGACCAATCGAACCGTCAATCTCATGCTGCCAATGTACCAAGCATCGTGGCCTTCGGATGTCCAGCCGTGGCCCTTTCGGCCGACCGACCCCAATCGAGGGTGCGACGTTCATGCCCGACTGCACGCAGGTGCTCGCGGGTCT
>CAVXIC010000037.1:0-118509 GCA_963761755.1 uncultured bacterium | reverse complement strand
CGGCGAGGGCACGCAACGGCAGATGATCTACGCCGGCGTCGCGGCCAGCGCGATCACCCGCGTGTGCGTCACGCACTTCCACGGCGACCACTGCCTGGGTCTGGCCGGGATCACGCAGCGGGCTTTCTCTCGTTGGACGAGGTCCCGCATCCCATCCACGTCTACTTCCCAGCCAGCGGTCGCAAGTACTTCGACCGGCTCCGCTACGCGTCGATCTACCGGGAGCGCGAACGATGGTCCCGCATCCCATCGAGGAAGAGAGACCGCGGTCATCGAGACCCCCGCGTTTCCGATCTCCGTCGCCCCGCTCGACCATGGCGTGCCGACGCTCGGCTATCGCATCGACGAGCCGGCCGGACACCGGATGCTGCCCGAGAAGCTCGAGGCGCTGGGCGTTCGCGGCCCGGCGATCGGCCAGCTCCACCGCGCGGCGCAGCCTCGAGGTCGACGGCCGCACCGTTCGCCTCGAGGAGGTGAGCGTGCCCAAGCCCGGCCAATCGGTCGCCTTCGTCATGGACACCCGCCCGTGTGAGGGCGCGCTCGCACTCGCGCGCGACGTGGACCTGCTCGTGATCGAGTCCACCTACCTGCACGAAGACGCGCAGATGGCCCACGACCACGCCCACATGACCGCGGTCCAGGCGGCGACGATCGGTCGAGACGCGGGCGCACGACGGGTCGTGCTCACGCATTTTTCACAGCGCTATCGATCGAGCGAACCATTCTTGGCCGAGGCGTCGGCAATTCCACCCGGACGTCGTCGCGGTCGAAGACGGTCAGCGCGTCCCCGTGCCCGCCCGCCGCGACTCCTGAGGGGTGTGGTATGCACCCGAGGATGTGGGGTGGAAAGTTTCCGTGGGTGCTGTCGCTGAGCCTTGCCGCGTGTGGCTTCGACTCGGACGCAACCGGCATCGACACCGACGGCAGCTCGTCGACGAGCGACCACGCTCCCGGTGATGGCGACGGTGCGGGGACCTCGGCTGGCTCCACCACCGCCGAGTCCGAGGGCGGCGAAAGCGGCGGCTCGGGCGGAGCCAACGACGTATGCACCGAGCAAGGCGTGCCCGCGACCTGGCAAGAGGGCGAGCTGAATCTCTCCGTGCGGTCGCCCCAACCCCCTGGGCATCCCTGCCGACTCGGTCGCCGCCTACGCGGAATCGGGCAGCGCTACGCGCTCGAGTACCCGGTCGAGAGCACCGGAATCCTCATCCCCGAACGCCCGCTGCGTCTGCTCATCGAGGGCAACCCCAACGATCCTCTGCGGCAGCTCATGTCCGAGCTCCTGCCCGCCTTCACCGGCGTCTCCTCCATGGAGGAGATCTACGACCAGCTCGGCCTAGTCCGTACCCCCGAGGGCGAGTACTGGGGCGTGACGATCATGAACACCGAGCGGGGTGCGGGCCTGACCTTCAGCTGCGCGACGTGCCACGCCGGCCGCGTGTTCGACTCCCCCACCCTCGGCCTGCACAACCGTCGGTCCCAGGCCAACAACCTGTTCGTCATGTACAAGCCGATGTTCGAAGCCGTCGGCCCGAACGCATTCGCCTTGGGCACGGGTGCCGATGCTGGCGAGACGGACCTGTGGCGACAGTCGCGAGAGAACATTCGCTATGTCCGCAGCGTCGAGCCTCGGGCGCTGGGTCTCGACACCGCCCTGGCCCACACCATCCTCTCGCTGGGGACGCGTGAACTCGACCCCTGGGCGACCCGCACCGAGACGTCCTGGCAGAACCCCCGCGACAACCCGCTGGAGAACTACCCCAGCGAGGTCAAGCCCGCCACATGGTGGCTGACCAAGTACAAGAACAAGTACTTCTCCGACGGGTCGCTCGTCAGCGGCAACCCGGTGCTCGGCGCCCTGCTGGTCAACGAGTTCGGTCGGGGCTCGGACTTGGTCGCGCTCGACCTGTGGCTCAACGAGAACTGGCAGATGATCGAGGAGTTCACCACCGGGATCTTCGCGACGCAGGCCCCGAGCTTCTTCGACCACTTCGAACCCGAGGCCTTCGATCTGCAGGCCGCCCAGCGCGGCGAGCAGCTGTTCATCGACAACTGCGCCAAGTGCCACGGCACCTACGACAAGGGGTGGAGTGAGCCCGACGCCGGGTCACTGTCGATGCGCGAACAGCTCGAGACGACCCGCGTGGTCTACTTCGCCGACACGCCAATCCACGAGGTCGGCACGGATCCTCATCGACGCAAGAGCGTCGAGTACATCCAGGACATCAACGACCTGGCCATCTCCGAGAAGTACGACCTCGTGCTCACGCCCCAAGAGGGCTACGTCCCCCCGCCACTCGTGGGCATTTGGGCGCGGTGGCCCTACTTCCACAACAATGCGGTGCCCAACCTCTGCGCCGTGCTCACCCCGGCCGCACAGCGACCCAGCGTCTACCAGTACGGCCCGATCACCAACAAGGTGGTCGACTTCGACTCAGGGTGCAACGGCTACCCGCTCGCCGCGCCGGCTCACTTCGACCAGGTCTTCGACACCAGCGAGCCGGGCCTCTCGGCCGTCGGCCACGACGAGGGCATCTTCATGGACGACGGCGTCGAGCGGTTCACGCCCGGCCAAAAGACGGACCTGATTCGCTTCCTGCAAACGTTGTAAGCGGTCCCCTTCGGCGAAGCCGGCCTCCTCTGCGGGACGCGTCCGCTCGACCTGCACGCCAATCGCCCACGAAGGCAAGACCCTCGACCGCTTCGGTTCGGCCTCGCGCACGACCCCATGCCCCGCGACGCCAGCGGCAAGACCTGCCCTACCTGCATCCCTCCATTTCCGACTTCATTTCGTTTCCTCCTCCCGGCGTGCCCCGGCACGGAACGCTTTGAGGCGGCACAGCTTGTCGACGAATCCATCTTGATTCACGTCCACGACCCGCAGCACCTTGAGGTCTTGCTCGGCGAAAGGGCCCAGGGGAAGCTCGGGACGCCAGCCCCCGTCCTTCTCCGGCATCCTCGACCGTCCACAGCGCCTCGTACGCCTCGATCCCTCCATTTTCCCACTTCAATCCGCGATTCTCGCCCGGCGAAATGACGGACCTGATTCGCTTCCGGCAAGCGTTGTAGGCGGCAGCGAGCGCGGCGATCTGCGCTAGCCTACAGCCCCGATGCAGGGAGCGCTCATCCACGACCTTGGCGTCGTCACGGTCGTCGCCGCTGCCACTGCGATGCTCGCGCGCCAGCTGGGCCAGCCGACCATCCTCGGCTATCTGCTCGCCGGCCTCATCGTCGGCCCGTACATTCCGGTCCCGTTGTTCGCCGACCCGGCGCGGATGGGCGAACTCGCCGAGGTGGGGGTCGTGCTGGTCATGTTCGCCGTCGGCCTGGAATTCAGGGCCCGCAAGCTCCTCGAGATCATCCCGATCTCGGGGTTCACGGCCGCCATCCAGATCGGGGCGCTGGCTTGGGCTGGATTCAGTGTCGGCTCGTTCATGGGCTGGACGACGGTCTCGAGCGTTTGCCTGGGAGCCACGGTCTCCATCTCCAGCACGATGGTCGTCAGCGCCGTCCTGCGTACCAACCCGATCAACCCCGACATTCGTCGACACGTCTTCGGGATTCTGATCGTGCAAGATGTCGCTGCGATCGTGCTGATCGCGGTCGTGACCGCGCTGGCTGCCGGCGAAGACATCGGGTTTCGGGCTCTGGGACAGCTCGTGGTCCAGCTCGCGGGCGTCGTCGCCGCGATGCTGGTGGCCGGCTTGTTGTTGCTGCCCCGATTGGTCCGCATCGCGCTGGCGAAGCGGGACACCGAGGTCCTGGTCGTCCTCATCGCCGGAGCAGCCTTCGGCCTCGCCTTGGTGGCGGAGGGCTTCGGATACTCCGTCGCGCTGGGTGCGTTCTTGGCCGGCATGGCGGTTGCCGAGTCCGGACGCGGCCACGAGGTCGAGAAGGCCATCGAGCCCCTCCGCGCGCTCTTCTCCGCGATCTTCTTCGTGTCGATCGGGATGGCGGTCGACCCCCTCGTCGCGTGGAAGAGCATGCCGCTCGCCCTGGGTTTGAGCGCTGTCGTGATCGGTATGCAGTTCATCTCGGTCTCGGCCGGGACCGTGCTGACCGGTTCGTCCGTTCGCTCCGGCATCTACGCCGGCCTCGCGCTTGGCCAGGTCGGCGAGCTCTCCTTCATCTTGGCCACCATCGCAATCGCCGGCGGCGTCGTGCCCAAGGAGACCCTGCCCGCGCTCGTGACCGTGGCCACGATCACCGCGTTCACCACCCCGATGTTGCTCTCACGGGCGCAGGGCATCGTGACGCTCTTCGATCGCTGGATTCCCGACCGCGTCCAGCAGGTTCTCGTCGCCTACCAGAGCTTCATTCGGACCATACGGACACCCCGCGAGGGCCCCTCGTTGCGCCGGCCCGCGACCGCGGTCATCCTCGACTGGTTTGCGTTGGTGGTGCTCTTCGTCGCACGCCAGGCGGTCCAGCCACACGTCGCAGATGCGCAGCAGCTGACGCTGGACGCCGCCGCAGCCGTGGTGGCCGTTCCGTTCGTCATCGGCCTGGTGCGCAGCGGTTCTCGCCTCGCCGCCAACGCTCGGGCACTGGCGCAACAGGACTCGGCGCCCACGCCTCGCGCGCGCGCCGTCGAGGCCGTTGCGCTGCTGTTCGTCGTCGTCGCGGTCGGTCTCCCCACCCTGGCGATCCTGCAGCCACTGGTGGGTGGCCACTGGGGAGAGGTCGCGTTCCTCTCGGTCCTGATCACCGTTCTGGTCGTGCTCGGCCTGCGGCTGGGACGCGTCGACAACGAGTACACCTCGGGCGTGGCCCGCATCGCCACCGAGCTCGCCGACCACGTCGGCACCGAAGAGAGTATCCCGGGCGTCGCCCCTGCCCCGACGCCACTGGGAGGGCTCGATCATCACCCGCTGCGCATCGACACGGACAGCCGCGCCGATGGCTCGACGCTGGCCCAGCTGGACCTGCGGTGTCGAACCGGAGCGACCGTCGTCGCGATCACCCGAGGAGACATCACCACGACCCTGCCCTCCGGCGACGAGCAGATCGAAGCCGGAGACGTCTTGGCCGTCTCGGGATCTCCGGATGCAATCGAGAGAGCCCGGGCACTCCTGGACGGACGCGACAGGTAGGCTATCGTTCGGCGATGACCCGCCCCTACGCTTGCCTGACCGCCCTGCTCGCGACTCTTGCTGCGTGTTCGGACGATACCTCGGGCACCGGCGGCAGCGACGACGGGTCGTCGGGCAGCACGACCGGGACCGCCGCCACCGGGACCGCGCAGTCCTCCTCCGGGGGCGATACGACGGGCCTCGAGGCGACCTCGGTAACCTCGAGCACCGGAGCGCCAACCTCGGCGGGTGACACCGAATCGTCCAGCTCCTCGAGCAGCTCCAGCGGCCAGGACAGCGGGTCGTCGGACTCGAGCACCGGGGGCGAGGCGGTCTGGATGCCGCCGGACTGCGACATGGTCACCGGGACCGGCGCGGTCACCTTCACGTTCGACGAGGGCAACACCCCCGCGCCGATGGACGGACAGATTCTGCCGGTCACCTACACCTTTGGCCTCGTCGCGTTGGGGCAGCCGGGCGCGCTGCTCGCGGCCAGCGGCGACCAGATCCTCGCGTCGCCCGACGCCGGCTGCTCGTGGGATTCGGTGGGTCAGATCACTGGAGGAACGCCGGTGCTTCGCGCCGCCGGAGACACCCGAGCCTACGGCTTCGTGGACAACGGCGAGGGCCTGACCCGCATCGACGATGGGGTGATCACGGCGCTCTCCTCTCCGGTTGGCAACGTCGTCGGCCTCGGCGTCGACCCCACGGACCCCGACCATGTGCGCATCGGCGACTCGGAAGGACAGCTTTGGGACTCGACCGATGCAGGCGAGCAGTGGAGCCTTCAAGGCGTCGCCTCGGGTGCGGGACCTCTGGTGTACCGGGCGTTCTTCGACCCGACCGACCTCGACCACGCAATCTTCGGCGTGGCGGTGCAGGGCGCGTGGGTGACGATGGACGGCGGCGCACGATGGTCGCAGTCGACCGGCTTTGGTCCCGGGAATGCCAACGCCTTCACGGTGTCCATCTCGAGCGCGGATCCCAGCGTCGTCTGGGCCGAGGGATACGACCTCGCGAACCTCGATGACGCGACCGCGCGGCACGTCTTTCGCTCCGAGGACGGGGGGCTCACGTTCGCCCCGGTAGTCGACGCCGACGAGGCGACGCTCTACAACGGCAACCACCTCTTTCCCCATCCCACCGACCCCGACGTGCTGTACTTCGTGTTCGGCAGCAACTTCCAGAACTACGGGACCGACGTCTATCGCTACGACCACGGGACCGGAGCGGTCACCCTCTCCCACAACCCGTGGCACGACGTCGCGGCGATCACCTTCCTGCCTGGCGATCCCAGCCTCATGTACTTCGGCCTGTCGATCGAGCCCTGAGCACGACCATCAGTAGGACGGTTCGTGAACGGGCGCTTCGGGCCGAAACCGCAGCCGAAGGCCGGTCAGGACGTTCCGCAGCACCTGGTCCAGGCACGTGCGATGGTGCTTGTGCCCCGGCTTGCGAAACAACGCGCTCAGCTCGTGCACGCTCATCTCGTTGCCCGCCAGGCGGAGGACCTCGAGCAGCTCGTCGCTCGAGAACGCCATCGCGATCTTGAGCTTCTTGAGGATGAGGTTGTTGTCGAGCCGCGACTCCACCCTGGGCGCGGGGCCCTCGCGACGACCGCGTCGCTCGACGATCAACCCGTTGAGGAAGTGCGCCAGCGACTTGTCGCTGCAGTTGCGGTACGCGGGGTCGTCTTCCTTCTTGAGCCAATCGCTCACCTCGGCTCGGGTGACCTCCTTCTCTCCCAGGGCGAACAGCGCGATCATCTCGTCGTCGCCGAAGTCGAAGACGTAGCGGATGCGGCGCAGGATGTCGTTGTTGGTCATGACGACTCAGGCGGTCTCGGCGAGCTGCACCTGCAGGCGGGCCAACGTGGCCGCAGGACCACGGACCTCGAGGTGCGTGCCCAGTTCGTCGTGGCGCTCGCTGACCACGGTCGCCGCGTCGTGGATCCGCGAGACCACGCCCTGTGCCGCCCACGGCACGAACAGCTGCGTCTGCTCCATCTCGCCGTCGAAGCTCTCCACGATGAAGTCACGAACGGCGGCAACGCTGGCGGGGTCGTGGGCCGACACGAGCATCGCGTCGGGGAACTCCTCCGCAAGCTCCGCCTGGACCTCGGGACCGAGACGATCGCACTTGTTGAGCAGCAGCTTGGACGTGGCCTCACCAGCCCCGATGTCGGCCAGCACCTCGCGCGTCACCGCGAGCTGTTCGCGAAACGACGCGTCGGAGGCATCGACCACGAACAGCAGCAGTGCAGCGTCGAGCGCTTCGTCCAGCGTGGACCGGAAGGAGGCGACGAGTTCGTGCGGAAGCTTCTTGATGAAGCCGACCGTATCGCTCACCAGGATCCGCGGATCGACCTCTGGCCGCAGGGCCCGAACCGTCGTGTCGAGGGTCGCGAACAGCTTGTCGGCGACCTGCACGCCACTTTCCGTGAGCGCCCGCATCATCGAGCTCTTGCCGGCGTTCGTGTAGCCGATCAACGCGGTCCTTCGCTGCCCCTCGCGGCCCTGACGGCGCGTCGCGGAGGTTCGATCGATCTCGGCCAGCTCGCGACGCAGGTCCGCGATGCGGGTTCGGATTTTTCGCCGGTCGAGCTCCAGCGACGACTCCCCCGCCCCCTTGCCGCCGATGCCGCCGCGCTGGCGGTCCTTGCTGGCCCCCGCCTCGCGCAGGCGCGGCGCAACGTAGGTGAGCCGAGCGATCTCGACCTGCAGCCGCGCTTCCCGGGTGTGGGCATGCCGATGGAAGATCTCCACGATGACGTGCGTCCGGTCCAACACCTCGGCACCCGTCGAGCGCTCCAGGTTGCGATGCATCTGCGCGGTCAGCTCGTGATCCACGACGACGACCGTTGCGCGCGGCTCCTCGCTCTCCGAGCCGTCCTCGTCCACACCCAGGATGAACGGCACGGGCTCCTCGGTCTCCTCGCCCAGCTGCTTGGCGCGACGGAGCTCGGCGCGGTCCCGGCTGGCGATGCTGGGGGCGATGCTCCCGTCCCCACCCGTCCAAGCACAAAGCTCGCTGAGCTTGCCTTCGCCGACCACCGTCGTGGGCGACAGTCGAGACCGCTTCTGCCCCACGACCCCGACCACCTCGAGGCCCAGCGTATGGACCAGTCGGCGCAGCTCGTCGATGTCCGAGGCATGCTGGGCATCGTCGACGTGGGGCAGCTGAACGGCCACCAGCACCGCGGTGGCTCGCTTGGGGGAGTTGTCGGGCAAGGCGGGAGCATAGCTCAACCCGAGGGAAGGGCATGCATGGGAACGAAGCTGCGACCGAGGACGAGGGGATCCAGTCTGGAAGACGAGAACGAGTGGATCCAGTCGGCGCGGGTGATCCAGTCCGGGTGATCCAGTCTGGAAGAGGTGGGTGGGGGGTGGGGGTGATCCAGTCTGGAAGACATGTTTCATGCAACAGGAACGGGCCGTGGCCGACGGGACCCGTGCAATGTCGAGCCCGAGGAACATCTATCCTGACACCACCCTCTACGTGACCTGCCGCGCCGTCCACCGCAGCTTCCGCCTCGTCCCCACCAAACGCGTCAGGCGCATTCTCGAGTATGTCTTCGCGGTCGTGTCCGACAAGTACAGGAGGACGTGGGGCATGGAGTTCTACGAGTTCGAGTTCCTCTCCAACCACTACCACCTGGTCGTCTACGACCGTTTTGGAAAGATCACCGACTTCCTCCAGGAGCTCAACGCCCTCGTCGCTCGGGAACTCAACGCCCTCCGGGGCACGAGCGGCTCGGTCTTCGCCCGCGACCCCGGCATTCAGACGGTTCTCGGCGAGCAGCGCGTTCTCGCCCACGCCGTCTACACCCTCGCCAATGCCGTTGCCGCCGGCATCGTCACCAAGACTCGCCACTGGAAGGGCTTGAACTCCTTCCGGATGGAGTATGGCCGGGAGTACGTCATCAAGAAGCCGAAGCTCGGCATGTGGTCGGAGAAACAGCGCCACAAGAGCCGGCAGGGCTCTCGCCGCTCGGGACGGGCGAAGTTTGCGAGTCGCTCCAAGATGCCCGACACCGCCGTTCTCAAGCTGGACCGGCCTCGGCTCATGCCCGAGCTGTCCGATGCCGAGCTGCGAGCGAAGGTCCGGGCCGACCTCGAGGTCCGCGAGGCGGAACTCCACGTCAAGCGGGCCGGGAAGCCGGTGCTGGGGATGAAGGCCGCCGAGAAGGTGCACTGGTCGACCGTCCCGAAGCAGGGAGAGGAGTTGTTCACTCGCCAACCGACCTTCTCGACGCAGACGGCCGAGCAGCGGCGCCGGATGAAGCAGCTACGGCGGGAGTTTCTGCAGGAGTACCGCGAGGCGCTCGACCGCTGGAACGCCGGCCAGCGCGACGTCGTGTTTCCGGCGGGCACGGTCCGCATGCGACTGCGGCATAAGGTGCCGACTGAGCCCATCCCGCTGGACCTGCTCCTGGCCGCCTAAGGCTAGGAGTAACAACCTGAATCTGCTGGAGGCGAGCCAAGGCTCGTCCGCTCGCGTTGGTTCTCGGGTGCGGCGAGTGCCGGATACCTGGCCGTGAGGGCCAGGGATACACGGCCCTCAGGGCCAGGTGGCGGGCACCCCGCGACAGTGTGCTCGTGCGAAGCGTCGTGATCGAAGCAGCGAAGGCCGGATTCTAAACGCACTACTTCCAGATTGGTTCCCCCTTCTATGATCGAAGCAGCGAAGGCCGGATTCTAAACGCACTACTTCCAGATTGGTTCCCCTCCCCACTACTTCCAGATTGGTTCCCCCATCCGAGGTCGAGCTATTCGCCAATCGGCACGGCGCACACGCCCAGGGAGGTGCGGCCCGGAGGCGCCTCACCATTCTCATAGTAGGGGAGACACTGCTCGAGCTCCGAGGGGCACGCGACATCGTCGTCGAGGTTGCAGAACTGCGCGCAGCAGCCGCTACCGTCGGTGGCGTCGCTGCACGACTCGGCGTCCACGACCGGACCACTGCGACACGAGAAGCCTGGTGCGCACAGGCCGAGCCCGGTGGGGACGCACGACTCTCCATGACCGCCCTCCGCCCCGGCGAGGCGGGGCGCGCAGTACCAGCTGCGCTCGCTCTGGTCTTCACGGCAGGACCATCCCTCGGGACACGCGCTCAGGTCGAGCGGGTCGCAGTCGGGCAGGCACATCGGCAGCTCGATGCCGAAGACCGAGACGCAGTTGTCGTCCAGGTCCCCGCAGCTGTCGTTCGCGTCGCAGAACGCCGCGCACGTGCCACTCGAGGACATCGTGTCGGAAAGACAGAACGACCCGGCTTCGCAGGTGTCGGAGGTCATGCCTGCGGGGTCGATGTCACACAGCTCACCGGGCCCCGCGTCGCCCACCACCGGCACGCACTCGTAGGCCGGATCGCCTGCGAAGTCGAAGCTCCCACCACACTTGAAGCCGTCGGGACAGTCGTCGTCTTGTGGGTCGCAGCTGGCGGGCCCGACCGAGTCGGAGTCGTCGGTCGGATCGATGCCAGTGTCGGTACCGGTCTGGAACCCCTCCGTGAAGCTCGTCTCGGCGCCCGACGAAGAGCTAGCCTCTGACGCTTCGGTCGTTCCCGCGGTCTCGTCCGCTTCGGAGTCGTTCCCGCACGCAACGAGCAGCGCGGAGGCAAGGAGGGTGGCGATGCTGCAACGTAAACTCATGTCCGCAGCGTGCCTAGTTCACCCTCCGGCGGGTGCAAGGATTCCGCGTCAGACTTCGGTCAGCATCAGCAAGTGATTCCCGCTCGAAGGGGCTCCAGACGAGACGACCGTGTCGACGTGGTGCACGCCAGCGTCGGCCACCCGGCCCTCGCGGTTCAGCGGAACTCCATGACCCCGTCGTCAACCTTGCCCAGCTTCAGCGTCAGCAAATCGAAGAAGTAGTTCTGCTTGAGCTTCCACGGGGCCTTCGAGCCCGCCTTGGGCAGCAACGCGGAGGCCCGCTGAACGTACCCGGCCTGGAGATCGAAGAAGGGCGCCTCATGCACGGAGTCGTCATTCTGCCTCGGTACACAAACCCGAAGTCCGTGCGCGTCCATGTGGTTCAGCAGCCGGCAAACGTACACGCTCGTCAGGTCGGCCTTCAGCGTCCATGAGGCGTTGGTGTACCCAAAGCACATCGCCATGTTGGGCACGTCGCTGAACATCATGGCCTTGTAGCTCATGGTCTCGTGCGCCTTCAGCGGCTTCCCGTCGATGGTGGCCTCGATGCCCCCGAGGATCTTGATGCTCAGGCCGGTCGCCGTGATGATGAGATCCGCGGGCAGGGTCGTGCCGTCTTGAAGCCGAATGCCCTCGGGTACGAAGCGATCGATCGACCCGGTGACCACCTTCGCCTTGCCCTCCCGCAGGACCTCGAACAGATCGGAGTCGGGCACCAGGCACAACCGCTGATCCCAGGGCCCGTACGGCGGATTGAAGTGGGTGTCGACATCATAGCCCTCACCCAGCTCCTTGCGAACGCCGCGCATGATCACCTTCTTCATGACGCCCGGTGCCCGTTGGCACAGATTGAAGAAGAGCTGGCCCAGCGCCACGTTCTTCCATCGCGTCATCTCATAGGCCACCTTCGAGGGCAGTCTGCGGCGCAGCGCGTTGGCGATCGCATCCTTGGCCGGACGGGTCACGACGTAGGTCGGCGTGCGCTGCAGCATCGTCACCTGCTTGGCTTGGTCGGTCATTGCGGGCACCAACGTCACGGCGGTCGCCCCGCTACCGATCACGACGACGTTCTTGCCGGCGTAGTCGATCTCGTCGGTCCACTGCTGCGGATGCACGATCTGGCCCTCGAAGTCGTCGCGCCCCTCGAACTGCGGAGTGTAGCCATGATCATGATCGTAGTAGCCGCTGCAGATGAACAGGAAACCACAGGTGACGTCCTCGATCTCTCCTGTGTCCTCCCGGGACACGCTCAAGGTCCATCGAGCCTCGTCGCTCGACCACGCGGCTGCCACCACCTTGCTGTTGAACTGGATGTGACGGTCGATGCCGAACTCTTCGGCCGTATCCTTGACGTACTCGAGGATCGCGGGCCCATCGGCGATCGCCTTGGCCGCCGTCCACGGACGAAACGAGTAGCCCAGGGTGTGCATGTCGGAGTCCGAGCGAATCCCCGGATACCGGAACAGATCCCACGTGCCACCCAGTCGCGGTCGCGCCTCGAGGATCGCGTAGCGCTTGCCGGGACACATCGTCTGCAGGTGATAGCCGGCCCCGATGCCGGAGAGACCCGCACCAACGATGAGGACGTCGTAGTGCTCCACAGGGGGAAGCCTACCCCAGAGTCGACGCGACTTTGGCGGCCTCTTGAATCGTCCGAGCCAGAACCGACCGGATCCGACCGTCCTCCATGGTGAGCAGCCCAGCGATGGTGCTGCCAGCGGGCGTGGTCACCTGGTCCTTGAGCGCTGCGGGGTGATGCCCGGTGTCGAGCACCATCGCGGCCGCACCTTCGAACACCGTGGCGGCGATCTCCAGCGCCACGTCGCGCGGCAGGCCCATCATCACGCCCCCATCGGCCATCGCCTCCAGCATGACGTAGGTGAACGCCGGGCCGCTGCCGTTGAGGCTGGTGACCGCGTCCATGTGCTTGTCCTGGACGATCAACACCCGCCCGACCGGCTCGAACAGCGCCCGTGCCGCCTGCTCGTGCTCGTCCGTCGCGCCCGGGCCCATCGCCAGCGCGGTCATGCCGCGCCGCACCAGGCACGGCGTGTTGGGCATGGCCCGGATCACGATCGAGTCGGGAAGCCACTGCGCGATCGTCTCCAGCCGAACGCCGGCCGCGATGCTGATGAGCACCTTGCCCTTCAGCGCGGTGCGCACCCCGTCGTCATCGAGGACCTTGGCCATGGTCTGCGGCTTGAGCGACGCCAGGACGATGTCTGCCGACGCTGCGGCCTCGGCGTTGTCGGTCGTGGTGCGCACGCCGAACTTCGCCGTGATGCGCGACCCGACCTCGTTGCGCCGCACCGACGCGACGATCTGCGAGGCCTGGAACGCTCCTGCCCCGAGCAGGCCCGCGAGGATCGCCTCGCCCATGGTTCCGCACCCGAGGATCGCCAGGGACTGCATGCGCGCAGCGTACACCGTGGGAGCGACGCCGGGTTCCAGCCCTCGGCGTGGGCCTCGCCACGGCCCGCATCACGAGTCGCGACGCGGCCGCTTGGCGCGGCGGATGCTGCCCGTCGACTCCGGGTCGCTCGCGCGAGGCACTTCGCCGAGGAAGGACGCCGGGGGTTCGGGCTTGGCGGGCTGCTGCGGCGAAGAAGCGCTGGGCGTCGATGGCTGCTGGATCAAGCGCTCGAAGCGGCCGGGCTTGGGCTCCGGCTTGGGCTCCGGCGCTTGCTTCGGGGCGGCCGGCGGAGCTGCCTGGACCGGCGGGCGGGGCGGGGGCAGCTCGTCGGGCTCGAACAGCTCTTCCCAGGGCTCGGGCGACTTGGTGTTCCGATCCATCGAGCGGGCGCTCTGGGCGTCGACGGGCGGCCAGGATCCGGTGTGCTCGACCGGCGACGGAGACGTCTCGGCCAAGCGGGTCGTGCGGTCCGTGTACGGATCGACGCGCCGGGGAATCCCGGGGCTCCCCCCGACCTCCGTGTGCGGATCGCCGGTTGCGGTGGTCTCGGGGCTCCGCTTCGGCTCCGGTTCCGGTTCCGGTTCGTCCTCGGGCTCGGGCTCCTCTTCCTCGGGCTCTTCCTCGGCTCTTCCTCGTCCTCGGGCTCGTCCTCGGGCTCTTCCTCGGGCTCGTCCTCGGGCTCTTCCTCGGGCTCTTCCTCGTCCTCGGCCAACGCCTCCGACGCGAAGTCGTCCAGCGGATCGAAGTCTTCAGCCTCCGCCGGGTTGGCCCACGGTGGCATCCACCCCTCGGTGAGCTTCACATCCAGCAGCTTGCGCAGCTCGGCGACCTTCTTGAAGTACACGCTGCGCTTGTAGGGCTCGTTGAGGATGTGAAACTCCGCGTCGGTGAGCCCAACGCACCCGAAACACTGGATACAGCCCTCGCAGTCGAGGCACAGGGTGAGGTAGGAGCTGCGCTCGCAGTAGGCCGACAGGCTGCTCTGGCTGCACTCGGCGCACGCCGTGCACTCCCGGCTCTGGGTGCAATCGGCGCAGTCGGAGCACGCGTCGCAGTAGGTGCAGTTGGAGCAGCGCTCGCACGCGGTGCAGAACCGGCACGCCGTGCACCCCACGCAGTCCGTACAGCGGAAGTTCTCGGGGTCCTCGCCACCGGCGGCGTCCTCGCGCGAGGCCTCGTGCTCGGCGACGAGGCGGGAGAATGCGGCCAAGATGTCCTCGAGTTCGGACGACACGGACACCGTCAGCTTGGCACGAAACGCCCTCAGGGGGCGAGCATCCGAAGGATTGAACCCAGCGCACACCACACCGCCACACGGTTGGTGTATGGTCCGCCCGCTTTCATGCGCGCCTTGCTCACCGTGGCCCTCCTCGCGGCCGCCGTCATCGCCCCCGGCTGTCGCTCCGAGATCGGAGACGCTTGCCGTCGCAGCACCGACTGCTCGCTCCAGGGCGAGCGCTCGTGCGACCTGTCCAACCGCATCGCCGGGCAGGGCGAGTGCACCATCGAGGGCTGCGGGCGCTACTCCTGCCCCGACGAAGCCGCGTGCGTGAAGACCTACGGCACCGACTTCCTCAGCGTCGCGTGCGACCCCGACCGCGAGGACAAGGCGGCCCTCGCCGCCGACGGCACGACGCTGCCGCCCCTCAACGAGTGCCTACCCCACGAGGTCTGTCTCGCCGAAGGGCTGTGCGCAGACGAGGTCTCGGCCCGCACGTCCTGTCGTCGCCGCTGCGGCAGCGACAGGGACTGCCGCGATGGCTACAGCTGTCAGCGAACCGGAGCGGCAGGCGTCTACCAGACGCCCAACCCCGAAGACCCGGACAACGACCGGCAGGTCAAGATCTGCCAGCCGATCGGCGACTGAGTCCGCCCGATCTCGGACGCGTCGCTACAGATCCGCGCGCGGTCGCCGATGTCCCGGCAACGCGGACGCGCAATGATGGATCGAAAGCTCTGGACGGCTGGACTGCTCACGGGATTGATGGGGCTCGGATGCGACGGCGGCGCTTCGGCCGACGGGGCAGAGGAGGGCTCTGGAGGCATCGACGTCACCGAGAGCCGCGGGCCCGGCGGCACCAGCACGGGCCCGGGGACGACCGACCCGAGCACCACCGCTGCCAGCGGCTCGGGGGCGACCGCCGGCCGCGATGACACCGCCGGCCGCGACGACACCACCGGACCCGGCGATGGCACGGATGACTCCACCGCGGCTGACCTGACGTCCAGCGATGCCGACAGCTCGAGCGGCGAGGCGACCGGGTGTGTCGATGACGGCACCGCGGTGATCGACTTCTCCTACATCTGGATCGCGAACAGCACCCAGGGCACGGTGAGCAAGATCGACACGCAGTCGGCGACCGAAGTGGGCCGCTACCTCGTCGACGACTACGAGGGGGCCTCGATCGGCACATGCCAAGGACCCTCTCGGACCTCGGTCAACCTGGACGGCGATGTCGCTGTCCTCGACCGGGGCGGTGGCTTGACCAAGATCATCGCCGACCCCGCAGACTGTCCGGATCTGGACCTCAGCGGCTCCGTGCAGACCGCCTCGGACGAGAACTACTTGCCGTGGCAAAGCGACGAATGCGTCGCATGGCAGCTCGACGTTCCGCACGCCGGAGGGAACTGCGACGGACCGCGCACGGTGCAGTGGACCGCCCCGGAGTCGCTGGGCGACTGTGAATACGCCGACCCCCGCGTGTGGGTCGCCTTCTGCAACGCCGAAGACGACGACGTCACGGTGTGGCTCCTCGACGGTGCGGACGGCAGCATCGTCCAGGAGACGGCAATTCCCGGCTATGGCTGCAGCACCTACGGGCCCTACGGCGGAGCCGTCGATGCCAACAACGACCTGTACTTCGTCGACCGCTCGGCCGGACAGGCGCTCTATCGCGTCTCGTATGATTGCACCCAGGTCGCGGACACCGACTGCTGGGAAGCGTTCGAGCAGCCCGCAGGCGAGGACGCCTACGGGATCACCATCGATGGCGCAGGGCGCATCTGGATCGCGGGCGGTGGCAACAGCCTGTACGCGTTCGACACCGCGACCGACAGCTACTTCAGCCTGCAAGCCGATCTCGACACCTACTTCGCGGACGGACCGGCCGACTCCAACGCGACCAACATCCTGCGGGGGCTCGTCGCCGACGAAGAGGGCGTCCTGTGGATAGCGTCGATCGCCAGCGGAGGGTGGAGCGGCGGCGACAACCCGGGTTTGCTCCGGGTCGACCCCACCACGGAGCCGCCCGGAGTCATCTTCTATGGCCCCGACACGCTCGGCGGTATCGAGCACGCTGCCGGTACCAGTATCGACGTGGACGGGTTCGTCTGGCTGGTGGACACGCTGGGTAATCAGGCGTTCAAGATCGACCCGGTCACGCCGGCCAACCAAGAGGTGGTGACCGGTTTGCAGTATCCTTATACCTATTCCGACATGACCGGATTCGCGCTGAAGCAAGTCCTTCCGCAGTAGCGAAGGTGGCCCGCGGGCGGGACAGTGTCCGGGACGGTGGCCACCCCTTCGGCCGCAAGTCCCCGAAATCACGACGCGGAGATCGAGCACGACTCGTGCTTAGGAGCACCAACATGAAGGCGATGCTCGCGTCTCTGTGTCTCAGCCTGCTCACTTGCATGCCTGCCGTTGCCCACGCCAGGGCACCTGGGGCGGCGATGCTCTGCGCCGCGCCGCGGCTCGAGGGTACGGTCAATCTCAATACCGCGAGTCGTGCCCAGCTGATGCTGCTGCCCGGTGTCGGCCCCGCAACGGCGGACAAGATGCTCGCCTACCGCGAAAAGCGGGTCTTTCAGCGACCGGCCCACATCATGCGGATCAAGGGCATCGGCAAGAAGACCTTCGAAAAACTTCGGGCCTACCTCGCGGTCGAGGGAGAAACCACGTTGCACGTCGCGGGATCGGGTTCATAGTTTAGCTGGCTGTGGCGTGGCGCAGGCGGTCCGGTGCCGCCGCGACCACGTTGCGGTCAGTTCTTTTCTCCTTCAGGCCCGTTCTCAGGCCGGGCCGTCCAAGGGCGGGACTTCGTTCTCGATGCCAAGCTCCTTGGCGACCCCGGCGGCCAGTGCTCTGGCCTTTGGCGCCTCGGCGGGGCAGTCCTGCTCGAACGCCTCGAACACGCCGACCGAGATGTCCGCGAGGCGCTTCAACCCCTCGTCGAAGCTCTCCTCGTCCCGCGCGCCCTCGATCGCGGGCCGAAGACCCGCGCGGTCATTCTCCTTGTCGATGAGTTCTTGGTAGAACGCGAGCCGCTCGTCACAGTCCATGGTCTTGGTGTCCGCGCCAATGGCGGCCATCGGGGCCACGTACTGGGCTCCGGCGTCGAAGCCGATGTCGTTGGGGCTCTTGCAGCCTCCTGCGTACACCAGCACCAGCAGCCCTCCGGCCGTACCCACCCACCGAGCGAAGAGGTTCACATACGGGCAGGACGCGAAAAATCGCCCTCGGTTGCATCCAGCTCTCCGGACGGGCTCTCCGGACGGGCTCTCGGGACGGGAGGCTGATACCCTGCGCACCGTGCAGAGCCCTGTGCATCGCCACGTCCGCACGTTCGTCCTCGCCGGCCTCACCGTGCTCGCGGCGTGCGGTCACAAGCCGCCCTATGGCGTGGGCCAACAGCCGGAGGCCGAGGTCCTGCTGCAGCGGACCGAGCCTCAGGTGCCCGCCCTCGCCGTGGCCGACGCGCAGATCACCCTCGATCGCGTCGCCCGGGCCGACGTTCAGATGCTCGCGCAGGTCGACAGCCGCTTCCGGGCCAGCGTCACCAAGGCCGGCAACGAGCTGATCACCCTCGCGTTCTCCGAAGAGAGCTACGCGATGCGCTACAAGCTCGACGAGATCCCGCCGGGCTTCTACTCCGGGCCCGCCGACCCCTGCGCGGTCGAGGCGATGCTCGGGGTGCCACTGTCCTACGCAGGCCTGGTCGCCCTCGTGCTCGGGGGCGCGCCGCTGGTCGAAGGAGCAATCGTCACCAAACAGAAGTGGGACCGGAAGCTGGGCTACGAGGTGCTCACCCTCGGCGGCGGCGGATTCACGCAGGAGCTGTGGTTTGCGTGGGTGGATGGCACGTGGGTCTTCTCCGGCGGCAAGATGTGGAGGGGTGAGACGAAAGCGCGCGAGGGCTGGATGTGGACGCTCGAGCACGACCGCCACGAGGTCGTCGCCGGGGTGGTTCTGCCGGGTCGCACGCGGATCCGCGCCCCAGGCAAGAAGCGCGATCACCTGATCGTGCTCGCCTACAAGGAGCGCGTGGCCAACCCGCCGTGGTCCAAGGCGTCGGCCGAGCCCGGCGGAGACGAGGGTGGCGGGGATGAGGGCGGTGGAGAGGAGGGCGGCTGGGAAAACGTCGAGGACGGCGGCTGGGAGAACGTCGAAGAGGGCGGTTGGGAAAACGACGAGCCCGAAGAACCCGCCTCCCAAAAGGAGGAGCCCGAGCAGGAAGAGGAGCCCGAGCCGGACGACGACGTCTCCCCCGCACCCCCTTCGGGCGCCTTGGCGGCCGTCCTGCAGGCCGCCCAACCCTCCAGCCCTGCCCCCGCCCTTGCCCCTTCGGCCGTGCCGTCGGTCTTCAAGATCACCGCAAACGGCCTGGCCGAGCGCGGCGACCTGTGTCGCTGACTTTCTTGCCACGGCTAGCTAGAGCGGCGACCAGTTTGATTCCGGGCGCTGAGGTGCGTCTGGGGCCGTTCCTGGGTAGGAGCGTGGCCGAAGTTGTGTCGGGCACACCACGAGCGCCGCGCGACACCGTCAGGTGCGGCCCCAGGCGTGCATCAGCGCATGGAATCAAACTGATCGCCGCTCTAGATCGCTCGGCAGCGACGTACGTTGGGGGCTGGCGTGAAGGTCAGCGAGATTCGGATCCCGGAGCCGTGCAGCGAAGACTGGGGCGGCATGACGCCCGAGCAACGCGGGCGATTCTGCGCGGCGTGCCAGAAGACGGTGCACGACCTCTCCGCGATGCCCGAATCCGACGCCAAGTCGCTGCTCCAGTCCGACGCGGACATCTGCGTGTCCTACCTGTCCGACAGCCGTGGCGAGGTCCGCTTCCAGCCGGAGCCCATCGTGCCGCTGCGTCGGCTGGTCCGGCGCGCCTCGGTGGCCACGGCGGCCGGCCTCTCCCTCGCCCTTGCCGCCTGCACGCCCCACGGTGAGGGCCCCTCCCTGGAGGACGGAACCGAAGCTCCCGCCTTCTTGGAGGTCCGACCGTCCATCCCCGATGCCGAGCCCTGCGCGTCCAGCGTGATCGAAGCGCTCACCCGTACCCAGGGCGAGCCCATGCCCATCCCCGAAGACACGGTCGAACGGACCAAGGGTGACGTTGCCAAACCCGAGCCGATCGAGGCGCCCGACCCTCACCCCAAGCCCCGGCTCACGCGCACCGCGGGCAAGCCCTCGCGGCCAAATCAGCGCATCCTGGACGATCTGTAGTCCCGGCAGCGGTCACCGCCAGGGCGGGACCCGGCGGTCGGTGCTGTAGACGATGCCCGCCGGCTTCCAGCCGCCCTTGGACCGCATCTCGAACAAGCCGAATCGAACGTCGAAGGCCAGCTCGGCCATGAGCTGCGGCGCGAGCACGCTGGCGGTGAATCCCCATCTGCGGGTGCCCGCCCGCAGGTGCAGTCCACCGGCGAGCTTCCAGCGGATGGTCGAGGGGTTTGTGTCGGGGTCGGGCGGATCCTCGTTGGGATCCTTGATGCGAGCGCGAACCACACCGAAGTCGAAGCCACCGCTCACCCAGTGGTAGCCCATGCTCACGCTGGTCAGCAGCCAGCGGTCGCGCTGCGAAAAGGACGGCGTGGTGGGGTCACCATCCACCTCCGGTGGCGGGTGGAAGGTCTCCTTGTAGTGGAAGCCCCACTCGACCAGCTGCAAGCGCAGCACCGCCACCGACACCTCGGGGCTGATCTGCGGGACGCGCTGGCCGGGCAGCCAGTGGGTCTGCAGCCCCACGCTCAGATGGTCGAACAAGCCCAGGTTCAGCCGCAGCGCGTACAGGTGCGGCCACCCCCCGGCAGCGCTGACCTTCAGCACGCCGTGATCGACGAAGCGGGCGCTGTAGGGCACGTCCCTGCTGAGGTAGCGACGCAGGGGCGACGCGTGCACCTGTGGCTCGACCTCCACCGTGGCGTCGGCGGGCGCCATCAGCACCACACTGCTGAGCACGGCCGCGAGCACGGGGCATTGAATCGCCGAACCGACCGCGGAAGCAATGCTTTTTTTGGGAACCGAAGGACGGGATCCACAGAGCCGCTACGGGAACATTCCTCGCTCGCGGGCGTCCTACGACCATGTATCGGCGCTTCTTGCTTCTCGCCCTCGTCGCGACCGCCTGTGCGCCGACCAAGTCCGCCGAAGAAGCCCTCTCGGATCCACCGCCGCGCCGCGCCGAACCCGGCAGGCCGCTGCTGGCGATCGCCACGTGGAGTGCTCCGGTCGCCGGCTGGACCCAGTGGCTCGCCGTCTACGACGACGGACTCCTCGAGCTGCGTTCGTTCGAGGAAGCGCCCGAGCCGAGCACCCTCTTCGCCCGAGAGCTCCGCGTACGCGTTCTGCGGGTGGCCCCAGCTGAGCTCGCACCTCTGAAGGCCGCACTCTCAGACACCGACGTCGAGCACGCGGGCTCGTACTACCGCGAAGACGGCGTGCTCGATGGGGGCGCCCTGACCATTGCAGACATGGCGACGCACCACCGTCGCGTGACGGTGGTCAACCGCCCTTCGGGCCTTCCGAGTCCCGTCTCCACGGCCGAAGGTGTTTTGGTCCGCTTGGCCGAGATGGCGAAGGACCGCGGCGCCGACGGGTTCGCCCCTGGCCCCGATCGGATCGAGCTCATCGCCATGATCGAGCGCGGCGAGGAGAGCATCGAGCTCACGATCTTCGAGAACGGCCTGCTCGAGCGACGGACGACCTACACGTCCAGCGAACGAGCGCACGCGGCTGCCGACTACCCGACGCCCGACGCCGTCACGGGTCAGGCGCACGCAGGCGACCTCGACGCCCTGCGCGCGAGCCTATCTACGCTGCCCGCTGCACCGCCGAACGTCGCAGGCGCAGCGCGAACCGGCGACCGACTGTTCGTCGGGTCTGCCTCGCGCGAGTTTCACGTACCCCTCGAGCCCTCGCGACAGATGCTCGCTGTCTCGTCGTCGCTCGAGTCGCTCCTCAACTCGCTGGAGTCCGGCTGAACCGGCGGCGTCCACCGCTGCGGCCACTCCCGCCGACCCTCGTGAGCAAAATCCAAGCGCTGCAGCCCTGGAGGCGTCCGCATGTCCGGCTGCGTCGCTAGAGTGGAGGCATGTCCGCGAAGCCGCTCAACAAAGAGATCTACATCGTCGCCGCCAAGCGCACGCCGTTCGGTACCTTCGGGGGCAAGCTCAAGGACCTCAGCGCCATCGACCTGGGCGTCATCGCGTCCAAGGCCGCGCTCGAGGCCGGCGGCGTCGACCCCAACATCATCGATCACGTGGTGGTGGGCAACGTCGCCCAGACCTCGACCGACGCCATCTACATGGCGCGCCACATCGGCCTGAAGTCGGGCGTGCCCATCGAGTCCCCCGCCCTGACCGTCAACCGCCTGTGCGGCTCCGGCTTCCAGTCGGTCGTCAACGGCGCGCAGCAGATCCTGCTCGGCGACGCCGAGGTCGTGCTGACCGGCGGCACCGAGAACATGAGCCAGGCCCCCTTCGCCGCCCGCGGCATCCGCTTCGGCATCCGCTTGGGCAAGGCCCCCGAGCTCGAGGACACCCTGTGGAGCTCGCTGTCCGACCCGCACGCCGGCTGCGCCATGGGCCAGACCGCGGAGAACCTCGCCAAGAAGTACGGCATCACCCGCGAGCAGGCCGATGAATACGGTCTGCGCAGCCAAAAGGCATGGGCGAACGCCCAGGAGAATGGCTACTTCAAGGCCGAGCTCGCCCCGGTGGAGCTGACCAGCCGCAAGGGTACGATGATGTTCGAGGTCGACGAGCACGCCCGACCCGACGCGAACCTCGAGAGCATGGCCAAGCTCCGCCCCAACTTCGGCGGGGTCGTGACGGCTGCGAACGCTTCGGGCATCGGTGACGGCGCCGGTGCCATCATCATCGCCAGCGGCGACGCGGTGAAGAAGCACGGGCTCACCCCGCTGGCGCGACTGGTGCAGTGGGGAATCACCGGGGTCGAACCCACCATCATGGGCATTGGCCCGGTGTCCTCGATCAAGCGCGCGCTGGACCGCTCCGGCCTGGGCCTGGGCGACATGGACCTGATCGAGATCAACGAGGCGTTCGCGCCGCAGTACCTCGCCTGCGAGAAGGAGCTGGAGCTCGACCGCAGCAAGGTCAACGTCAACGGTGGCGCGATCGCGATGGCGCACCCGCTCGCGGCGTCAGGCTCGCGCATCACCACCCACCTCGTGCACGAGCTTCGGCGCCGCGGTGGCAAGTACGCCGTGGGCTCGGCGTGCATCGGCGGCGGTCAAGGGATCGCGGTCGTGCTCGAGAAGGCCTAGAGCGCCGTCTTATTTGTGCGCAGGCGCCCGGGTACCCACGTGCCCGGGCGCGGTCGTTTTGGTCGCTTGGCGAATTCCGGCCCAACGGCCTCCCAGTGGCGTCCAGCGGCCTGTATCCGGCCTCTGGCTCTTGCGGACGAGATCACCGATCATCGCGGCATGCGTCTGGTCCGGCTCCTGTACTGCAGCAACGCCAAGGCCCCCGTCACCCTCGACGCAGTCCGTGAACTCGCTGCCACGAGCGCCAGGAAGAACTTGGCCGCGTCCATCACGGGCATGCTCGCCTTCGATCACGATACGTACATTCAGGCCCTCGAAGGCCCGCGAGATGCGGTGAACGATCTGTACCTCCGGATCGCGCGCGACCCTCGGCACGGCGACGTGACGATCATCGAGTACGGCGAGGTCACGCAGCGATGGTTTGGAAAGTGGTCGATGGGCTTCCTGGGGCCGATCGCGAAGAGCGAGGGCATGCTCGACGAGCTCGACGGCGACACGTTCGACCCCTTCGCGTTGTCACCCGAGTCCGCCAGCAAACTGCTGCGCGCCGCGTCCAAGGCGGTGCTGGTGAGCGGCTGGCGCGATCAGCCGGGCTGACATTCGCGACTTTGTTCGGCAACGCGGTGCCCCCATGCAACATGGGCGCATGATCACGGAACGACGAGTCCATCGCAGCCAAAGCCCCTCCGCGGCGCTTCGCATGTTCCTGCAGTGCCGCATGGGAGAAGACGGCCCCAGCGCCGCCGCCGTATCGACGCCCGACGGCCTGCTCGTCGGAGGCGCAGGCACGTCGGACCTCGAGGCGCTCGCCGCCGTCGGTACCACGATGACCGACGGAGCCTGCGAGCGCGAGCGATTCGGCTTCGATCAGGGTGACCTCCACACGCGTACGGTGCAGGTCGACGGGAAGAGCTTCACCGTGACCTCGGTCGGTGGCCCGCTGCACGGGGCGGACGAGGTCGGTCCGCTGCTCCAGCGCCTGTGGGGCTGAGATCGGCACGCCCGTGAGCGCGCCACACGACGCGATGTGATAGGTGTGCTTCGTGCTCCGGCTGGGGTGGCTTGCGTGGCTGGTGGTGGCCCCGCCCGAAGAGCCGCTCGACCTGCAGTGGCGTGCACCGGCCTCCTGCCCCTCGGAGATCGAGGTCCGGCAGCGCGTAGCGGCGCTCGTCGAAGACGAACCGCTGCGGCCCCTGCAGGCGCGTGGCGTGGTGGAGGCGGCGGATGGGGCTTGGGCACTGGTGCTCGAGTTCGAGGGGACCACCAAGCAGCTCGCGGCGCCGACCTGCGGCGCGCTCGCCGACGCTGCAGCCGTCATCCTCTCGCTGGCCCTCAGCCCCGATGCTGCGCCAGAGCCAGAGCCAGAGCCAGAGCCAGAACCAGAACCAGAACCGCAGCCGGAACCAGAGCCAGACCCGCAGCCCGCGGCGCCCCTCGAGCCGGAGCCTCCGGGACTTCGTGGATTCGTGCGCCCGAGCCTGGGCATCGGCTACGGGGTCACGCCCAGCCTCACGATCGGGGCGCTCACCGCCGGCGTCGACACGGGGAAACTGCGAGCGGAGCTCACCGGCGAGCTGCTGACGCCCGCTGACACGCGAGGGGGCGAGGTCGTCGCCACGCTGGGCCGGGTCGGGCTTGCGGGATGTGCGACGCCAGGCCGCGCGAGGCTGCGGTTTCCCCTGTGCGCGGGGCTGGGGGTGGGAGCGCTGCGCGTGGGTGACCGCTCTGGGTCGACGCGACGGGTCGTGCACCGCGCGTGGCCGTTCGCGCAGGCTTCGGCTGGTCTGGTGTGGGCGTTCGGGCGGTCCTTTGCGCTGTGGACCGCAGCCGAGGCCCTGATCGGCCTGCGAAGGGCCGAGGTGTTCCTACAGGCGGGGGAGGACTACCGCTCGAGCCCTGCCGCGGTTCGAGCGCTCGTCGGGATCGAGTTCCACTTTTCGTCACGAGCCGGACGCCGAGCGGGAAAGACGACTCGTTGAGCGCCCCTGCACCCAGCGCGCCCGTGACCCTCGAAGGGCTCTACCGGGCGCACGTCTCGTTCGCCTGGCGAACGGCCCGGTACCTGGGCGTTCCCGCGACCGACGCGCAGGACGTGGTGCACGAGGTGTTCCTGATCGCGCAGCGTCGCCTGCCCGACTACGACCCCAGCCGCTCCGCCCGGGCGTGGCTCGCCGGCATCACCCGTCGTGTGGTCCTGCACCGCAACCGCGGGTTGGCCCGGACGCAGGCCCGCGAGGCCCGAGCAGCTCCGCCCAACGACCAAGCGCCCGCGCCCGACGAGCGGCTCGCCCAACAGGAGGCGGAGGCGTTCCTCATGGAGTTCCTAGCGTCGCTTCCCGAAGAGAAGCGCGAGGCGTTCGTCCTCGGCGAGCTCGAGCAGCTGACCGCAGCGGAGATCGGTGACATCGTGAACGCCAACCCCAACACGATCGCGTCGCGGCTTCGGTCCGCACGCAAGGCATTCCAGGCGGCCGTCAGTCGACTGGACGCGGTGAGGAGGCGAGAAGGTGGATGAGCTCGAGCCCAATGCGCACACGCTGCTCGACCGAGCGCGGGTCGCGGTGAGTCCCTCCGGCCAGGACGTCGAGGCCCTTGCGGCACGCCTGGGCCTGCCCCCGCCGCCGGGTCCGTCGGGCGGTGAGCCGAGTTCTGCCCCTGCAGCCAACGGCCCTGGCCTGCTTCGTGTGCTGCTCGGTGTGGGCGCCGCAGCGGCCATCGCCGCGGGCGTGGCCGGCCTGCTCTCCGCACCGTCCCCCTCGCGCCTGACGTCCTCGCTGTCCTCCATGCCCCCGATGCTCCCGATGCTCCCGATGCCCGAAGCATCCCCCGAGACGCCCGCGCTCGCGCCCGAACCTCGAGAGGAGACGCCACCTCAGGCCGCGCCCGTCCCCGCGGTGCCCGATGCAAAGAAGGCCCCGCGCAAGCCCAAGCCAACGCCCGAGGCGGTCCCGAAGGACGACCTCGGGGCCGAGCTCGCGCTCATCCTTCGCGCCCGACGAGCGCTCAAAGCAGGGGACGACACCGCCGCTCGAGCGGCCGCCCGTACCTACGCCAGCCGGTTCCCGTCGGGGTCCTTCGAGGATGAAGCGCGCGCGCTCGAGCTGATCGCCGGGTGCAACCTCGGCCACTCGGAGGACCTGCGACGCGCAGCCCGAGCACGGGTGGACGAGGGCTCCGCGTTTGCGCAGCGGATCCGTGGCGCATGCCTCGGCGACCCCTGATCTCGATCATCAGGATCGTCAGGATCATCGGATCGAGAACGCGTCACGAGACGGCGCCTGGCCGGGAAACACCCTACGACACCCCGCCATGCTCCTCTCCATTCTCGTCTCGAGCGCGTGCATGTTGGCATCTGCGCGACCCCCCGCGGAGCCAGCGTCCTTCCGATCCCAGCAACCGTGGCCCGTCGTCGCGACGGCGGGCGCCCGCGCGATGGGCTTCGACCCGCTCCCCGCATCGGGCCACGCAGCGCTCGGGACCGAGTTCCGTCTCGTCTCCCGCCGCGTTGCACTGGGAAGGCCATGTTCGCATGCGATCCGCATGACCCGGGTAGACGAAGCGACGCGACCTCGACCGACCGAATCGTGTTCAGGGGTCAAGTCACCTCCGCAAGGCACGCGCCGTCGCCTCGGCGGCCTCCAGGTTCTGAGGTTCATCGCCGCCGCCTTGGTCGTGCTCGCGCACGCCGAGTCTCGTCTTTCCCGCGTGTTCCCAGACGCTGCCGCGCAGACTCTCATCTTCAGCATTGGGGACATTCGCCACTGGGGGCACCTCGGCGTCGATCTGTGCTTCGCGATCAGCGGCTTCATCATGTTCTGGGTCACGCGCGGCACGTTCCAACGTCCGGGCGGGGTGCAGAACTTCCTGACCGTCACTCGCCCAGCTTTGATGAGCACCTCCCCCCTCTACGCGTGGGTCGAGGGGAGGTCGATAGCGGACCGTCTACGCCTCGGGCGAGATCACTCCGCAGGCGACGCGCGAGCCCGCATCACCGCTGGGCTGGCTGGTCAGGTCGTCGGCCTGAGCGTGCACGATGACGGCCTTGCCGATGATGGAGTCGGGGGCGCTGGGATCGAGGACGACGTCCATCTCGAGCTCGACGGAGACGACGCCCGCATCGGAGGCCTCGATGTTGCCAAAGTCGCCAGCGTGATGCTGGGCGGCCGAGGGTGCTCCGTGTTCATCGTCGGTGGGGTTGAAGTGCCCACCGGCGGAGGTGAAGTCTTCGGCCGAGCAGTCGCCGGTCTCGTGGATGTGGAAGCCGTGCGGACCGGGCTCGAGCCCGGCGATTTCCACCTTGACGCGGACGGTGCCGCCTTCGGGCGCGAACTGCACGGTGCCGGACACGCCGGCGTTGGACTGGAGGGTTGCCGAGGCGCCGGCTGCTGGGGCGGAGGGTTCCTGCGCCGAGCCATCCGAGGTGCCGGTCGAGGAGCAGCCAAGCGCCGCGAAGAGCGGGAAGATGAGGAAGCGGGTGCGCATGGTCCGGAGTGTCTAGCCGCTGAGCGCGATCACGCAACCCCCGGCCCGCACCCGCCTACTCGCCCTCGGGCGCCCGTGCGGGAGGCTCTGGTGCGGCTGGCTCTTCCGAGCTCGACTGTGCCGGCGCCGCCTCCTCCGGCTCAGTCTTCGCCGCGGCGGGCCGGCTGCGCAACCATCCGTCCGCGGACGCCACGCGGTACGCCCACTTGCTCCACGCGATCGCACTCCACGCCAGCCAGACGACCCAAACCACCCACAGCGCGCGCCACAGGCTGATGGGGACCGAGACGACCATGGCCTCTGGGGTGTGCGACTCGACCCTGTCTTGGTACCAGGACAGCTGCGGACCATCGGACCAGCTGTGCACGATGGTCGAAGGCGGGGTGCTCAGCAGCTCGATCCCAGTCATCGCGACGACGCCGACCACCAGCAGCGCAAGCAAACCCAGGCCTATCAGCACGGCGTTGTGGCGGATGGGATCCTGCAGTCGCGCGGCGAAGCGCTCACGCCACTGCACCAAGACGAACCACGCCCATACGACCGGCAGCGCCAGCACCGAGAAGCCCAGGCTGAGCAAGAACCACTGCAGCGCGTTCAGTGGCGGCGTCGTGAACCGAGCCAGGAGGATCGACAGCAGCGCAAGCACACCCAGGTAGGGCCACAGCCACACGACGGGGCCCAGGCCCTCGCCGGAGGTCCACACCACCACCCGCTCACGCGCGCTGGAGTCGTTGAAGATGACCCGAGCGTTCACCGCTCGACCGCCGAGTCCTACGACCGGAGCACGCATCATCGATCCCGAGCCGGCGTCGAGCTGGAACTCGATCTCGACCTGGTGCAGCCCGGGCTGGAAGGTCAGGCGCAGCTCGGTCGCGTCCTTGGCCATCGGCACGTCGTTGCCATCCATCTTCACCGAGCCCACGTGTGCGTCGGTCGGCACCGTGATGGTGCGCTCGCCCACCGTCGCAGTGCGGACGGTCATCGTCAGGCGGGCGTCGGTTCCGGTCTCGCCGATGTTGAGCTGGAGGTTGGCCGCGTCGACCGCCAGCAGCTGCCCGTCGGCGGGACTGGGCTCGACGAAGGTCAGCGACAGCGACTCGCCGGGCCACGGATGGAACACCCGCGTGCCGCCGCTGTCGACGGTGGCCGGGGTGCCCTCGTCGCTGCATTGCCAGGCTCCGCCGCAGTGGATGGACCAGCTCTCGGTCCACGGTCGATCGGTGGGTGCCGAGAGCTCGAGCGCGGCGGTGGACTCGAGCACCGACGTCCACGTGATGCTCTCCCCCGGTGCGCGCAGCGTCACCGTGGCCTTGGGGTCGTCGACCGTACCGGTGGCCTCGAGCATGCTCTCCCCGGGCAGCAGCGGCACCCGCAGCGTGGTGGGCGAAGGGCCGTGGTTCAAGCGCGTGACGGTGGTCTGAACCGTCCATCGCGGGCCGATCTGGATGTGGCGCTGCAGCGCGAACCAGGGCTCCATGTCGCGGGACTGCCGCTCGGGGTCGGCGGGATCCGGGGCCTTGGTGCCGAGGTCGGGAGCATCGGGCGCATCGGGGTCGACCGCTTGGTCGCCGCCGCGCTCACGCTCGAAGTGCAGGCTCTGCGCGAGGTCATGCTCGTCCACCCCTTGAACGGTCCAGCCCTCGGCAGAGACCACCACGTGTTTGGGCGCGCCGGCCAGATCGAGGTCGAGGTCGTCTGCACCGAGCGGACCTCCGAGTTCGACCGCGTGCAGACCGGCGTCCAGATGCAGCAGCAGCTTGCCCTGGTACACCGCCATCGCCCGCGCCGGCTTCCCGTCGACCTCCACCGAGCGCGGCGTCCAGGTCTCGATGGGTCCGGGCAGCGCCCACACCCCCGGCCCCGCCATGTGGACCTCGGCGCGCAGGCTCAGCTCGGCGTCCGCAACGGTGACCTCGAGCTTGTTGACCAACGCGCAGCGGGTGCCACACGCCGGAGACGGCGCGAGCGGTCGCACGGCGTTGACGCGCTCGGCCAGCTGCTCGAGGAGCTCGGCTGGAGGAGCCGCCGAAGCCGGCCGGGCGACGAACAGCATCAGCAGCGCCGCCACCGTCGCGCCAGCCTTCGCAGCCGTGGACGAGACGGCGGGCGCCGGACGAGCCAGCCAACCGGCGCGCAGCAGCAGGAACGCCATCAGCAGCAGCGCGAGAGCCCGGACGACGGACACGATGCGAGACACGGTGGGCGAGACCAGCCACAGCGTCACGGTCTCGTCCCGCTTCACCGTGCGGCCCAGGGTCATCGTCCATCGCGGGCCCGACCACGCCGGCACGCCCTCGCCGGTCTGCGGCACCGCGGGCGGCTCGATCTCGGGCAGGTCGACGTCCGTGGCCACGAACCGCTGGCCGCGACTCCCAACGCCGGCCTCGCCATCACCATTCCCCTTCTCGGCCGGTGACATGGTGTCGAGCCCGATCGCTCCGTCGACATCGCCACCACCTCCGCGACCGGTCCCCACCAGCCCGAGTCCACCGACGCCGTTGGCCTCCGCGATCTCCTCTGCGTTCAGGTCGCTCCAGACGTCCTCGTCGACGTTGGAGGCGCTCTCCTTTGCGGACCCGGGAGCGAAGTCGGACTCGGGCTCGAGGTCGGCGGGCGGCGCAGCGGCGAGGCTCTCCTGCTTCGCGCCGACCTCTGAGAAGTCCACCGAATCGTCGGCCGCCGAGGGCATCACGGAGTCCCGCGACGTTCCACCCAAGGTGGCGAAGGCGAGGCCGGCCGCGACGACCACGAACAAGCCCGCACCCACCGCGGGCACCAGACCCGGGCGCGTGCGGGTGCTCAGGAACGCCATGCCCAGCGTGCCAGCGGCGACCACGGTGAGCACCATCGCGAGCATCATCACCGCCTCGAGGTCGCGCTCGATGGCCACATGCGCGAGGCCCGAGAGGCCGTCGCGCCACACCGCCGCGACCCCAGCGGGCACCCGCCAGATCACCCACGCCGTGACGACGAAGGCGACGATCGCCCAGACCCCGCGAAGCCCCACCTCGATGCGCCGGCTCTGCGTGCGCCGCAGCGGCATCATCAAGGCAGCGAGGACGCCGACCAACACCAGCAACATCACGTATCCGTCGCCGTTGCGGGTGTAGGCCAAGCCCAGGCCGATCAGCGCGGCCACCCCGGCTCCGACCCCGACGACCCGCCCCACCAGCACGACCACCCCCAGCAGGACGATGAGGTCGAGCGGTCGCCAGGCACCCAGCCACGTGGGCTCCAGCGATCCGGGGCCATCGGCGTACAGCAGGTCCCACCCTCGCGGAAGCTCGAAGGCGAGATCGACCGCGTCGAAGTCCTCGGACCAGCCGCCCAGCGGAAGGGTGGCCGTTGCGCCCTCGAGCCTCCAGGTCGCACGCATGGAGATCGCCGGACCACGCACCTCGACGCCGGTGTGACCGTCGCCGCTCACGGTGACGACCTGCGGCTCGCCGCGGGCCGCCACGCTGCCCAAGACGCCCTGCTCGACGCGCAGGTCCAGCCGGTTTCCAGCGTTCATCTCGCCGGAGATGTCATCGACGACGGTCCAGCCGGTGCCGGCCAGGTCCACCTTCATCTCGCGGCGCAGCACCAGCTCATTGGTGCTCGTCTCGGACACGCCGCGCTGGATCACTTCGAACTGCAGCGCACCCTCGGAGTCGAGGCGGTAGGTCGCGCCGCCCTGCCACTCGCTGGGCGCGTGGGTTCGCGCGTGGTCGACCGGCCGCGCGCCCGACAGGCTCACCTGCCCCATCCCGGGCGCACCTGCCGGCGCAGCGTTCCACACCCACACCTCATCGTCGGGCCAGGGTGCGGCGTGCTCGGGAGGACGCAGGCTGGTGGGCGAGCGGGGTAACACGGCCTCCAGCTCCACCGAGAACGTTCCGCGACGAACCTGAAGCACCAGCGTGCCGCCCTCACCCACCACGACCGGCACCGGCGAGGTGACCCGCAGCAGCTTGGATCCCTCGAGCATCGGGTTGGGCATGACGAACTCCCGCGCCTCTCCGGCGATGTGAAGATCGATGCGGGTCAACACCGTCAGCGGCACCCCGTCGACCAGACGCCGCGACACCTCGATCGTCTCCGAATCGGGCTCGGGCTCGGCCGCATCCTCCGGCGCTTTGGGTTCTTCGGGCTCGGCCGATTCCTCGTCCACGACCGCGCCCTCCAGCGACAGCGTGGCGTCGCTGCGCGATGGGAACGGCACCGCCATCCCGCGCACCACAAGGTCGATGAGCCCAACGTCTCGAGGCACCCGCAGGCTGCTCGGTGGCGTGCGCCAGGGGATGAACCCCGTGACCACGTGGCGGCCCTCCTCCAGCTCGACCCGGGGCCCCTCGCCTTCGCGCAGCACCGCGCTCGTCTTGCCGTCGATCTTTACGTCCTGCGGCCATCGCTGCGCGTCGCCGGGGAGCTCGGCCTCCATCGGCCCGAACACCGACACGTCCAGCTCGAAGCGCGCCCCGTCGGCGCCGACGTCGAGGTCGAGGCTGCTGGGCCACACGCAGATCGCCACGCCCCCCTCGACCAACCGGCAGTCCCGAGGCTCGGGCTTCGCCTCCTCGACCCACTTCACCCAGTCGGCGAGTTCGTCGGGCACCCCGCCTGGGGGCGGCGCCGCCTCGGCCACGCTCGACGACAACAGGCCGACCACGAACGCGGCCAGGAAGAGCCAAGCGACATGAAGCGAGCGCATGCCCGCGATGATACGAGATCGCTTTCGGTCCCCCGCACAAACGAAAACGGCCCCTGGCGAAGCGCCAGGAGCCGTCTTCAAAACGGAAGTCGACAGCGTCTAGAGGACGCGGACGTTCTCCGCGCGGGGTCCTTTGGGTCCTTCGCCCTCAGTGAACGAAACTCGGTCGCCTTCGCGCAGCTGCTCGAAGCTCGTGCCCTCGACGTTCGAGTTGTGGAAGAACATGTCCTTCCCTGCACCCGTGTCGATGAATCCGAAGCCCTTGTCCGTGAGACGCTTGATCGTACCTTCTGACATAATCGTGATCTTTCTTCGCTTGTCGCTCGGGGAGATCCGGCCGCTGAAGCGCGGGTCGGAACGTCGCCGAACGCTGCGAGTACGTCGTCCGCGACTTCGTGTCCATCTGGCAAAGCGCACGCCGGCCCCAATTCGACGTAGCCCTGCCCCCGAGGGGCACACGGAGCCTTTTGAAAAGATTCCCAGCCGCCCGATCTGGGGCTCCCCCCGCCTGCCCCGGAGCTGCACAGACCGATGAACAACGTTCCGCCCGGTCCGCGACGGCCGGCTCGGCGCCGAAAACGGCCCGAAGGACCGGCCCAGGGCGAAGTAGTGCCCTGGAGAACGCCCTGGACGACGAGCTCGCCGCGACGAGAGCCGCGGGCCGGGCCGACGGTCCTTGCGTCGAGATCGTTCTTGCGATTGCAGAACCGACCGTTTGGCCTAGACAGTCGCCATGACGGACTACCACGAGCCTCCTGAATCCCTGAGCCCCGGCGCACGTGACGCGCACCGGGCGCTGACGAGCCTGCGCGAGGAGATCGAGGCGGTGGATTGGTATCACCAGCGGGTGGAGATGTGCACCGACGAGGACCTCAAGGCGGTCCTCGCCCACAACCGCGACGAGGAGATCGAGCACGCCGCCATGACCCTGGAGTGGCTGCGTCGGCGATTCCCCGCGTGGGACGAGCAGCTCCGGAAGTACCTGTTCACCGAAGGCCCCATCACGGAGATTGGACACGATAGCGGTGGACCGCCCGGGTCCGGATCAGGATCAGGGGTCGGCTTGGGTATCGGCAGCAGGAAGGTGACGCGATGAGTATCCTCCGACGTTCTTTCGCACCTCTGACGAGCAATCAGTGGGAGGCCATCGACGATGAGGCCCGCACCGTGCTCGAGCGCAACATGGTCGCCCGCCGCTTCGTCGACGTCGACGGGCCCCACGGGTGGGACCACTGCGCCTACAACCTCGGCCGCCTGGGCGAGGCGCACGGCCAAGCGCCCGTGGTCTGGCGGAGTCGTCAGGTTCGCCCGCTCGTGGAGCTTCGCGTGCCGTTCGTCGTCCCCACCGGGGAGATCGACGACCTTGCGCGCGGCGCTGCCGGGGTCGACCTGGACACCGTCGTGCAGGCCGCTCGCTCGGTGGCCCGGTTCGAGGAGAAGGCGATCTACCACGGTCTCCCGGAGGCCGGCATCGCGGGCATCTTCGACACGAGCGACCACCAGTCCCGGTCCCTGCCGGCCGAACCCGGCGCCATCTTGGAAGTGGTCGCCGGAGGCATGACGGAGCTGTCCAACGCAGGTGTCGAGGGCCCCTACCTTCTCGTGCTCGGGGAAGCGCCCTTCGAGCTCGTCGCCGGATCGCACGATGCCTATCCCGTCCTGCGCCAGCTCGAGGAGCTGCTCGGCGCGCGACCTGAGTTCAGCACCGGCCTCGAAGGCGCGGCGCTGGTCTCCACGCGCGGGGACGACTTCGTGCTTTCGCTCGGTGTCGACACTTCGATCGGCTACGAACGGGTCGACCGGGAAGGCGTCCATCTGTACCTGGTGGAGTCCTTCACCTTCGACGTCCCCGGTCCCGAAGCCGTCGTGACCTTCACCGTCTGAGGCCTAGCAGCCCCTCCAGCCGTGTCGATCGGGAGCTGCCCGGTCGGCACGTTTGCATATCCGGGATCAAGAGCCGTCGAGGACGATCTCGATGGTGATGGACTCCCCGCCTCGCAGCAGCTCGACGGTGAGGACCTCCGCGGTTCGCACGGTCGTCAGCGACCCCATCGCCGCGTCCATCGAGTCCAGCGCTCGTCCATTCAGCTGCGTGAGCACGTCCGCGTTCCGAAACCCGAGGGCGTGCAAGAGAGAGTCTTCGCGGATCTCGGCGAGCGTGAAGCCGATGGTCTTCGAACCGTCTCTCGCCGGCGTCACGCGAGCAAGTCCGGTCATGCGCTCAGGCTCATCGAGTAGAGCGTCGAGGGAACTCCGCTCGACGTGGCACGTGCCGTCTTCGCACCGAACGCCCTCGAGCCCTGCCGCTCCACCCCGTTCGTCGTTCAACTGCGCGACGCGCTCGCGCAGATCGCCAAGATCATCCTGCGCGGCGGTCAGCGTCTCCTCGAGCTCGCGGAGCCGATCTTCGGCTTGCTCGAGCCGTCGCTCGAGGTCGTCGTTCGGGGAGACAGTCGCAGGTTCGCAGGCCGCGAGAATGCTCGCGATGACGAGGGTCCAACGCATGGCGCCCAGACTACGATGTCGCTGGGTTCGATGCGCCCATCTCGACGTAGGAAAGGCGGGGCTGCTCAGCGGCGCCGTATCGCCAGGTACGAGGCCACCGCGCCCAAGAGGGCCAGGCCGCCTACGAAGAGCCACACGAGCGATCGAGCCGGTCTCGAGGGCGACTCGGGCGGCGCGGGCTCTGGGAGCTCGGGGCAGCCGATGCCCTCCAGATCACACTGGAAGTGGAAGGCCACGACCTGACCTTCTTGGACGCGATCCTCGAGCTCGAAGAAAGCCCAGTCACCGCGGAAGCGGTGCATCTCGAGGTAGGACAACGCTTTCCCGACGACGCCCCGCGTCTGCTGACTGTAGTAAATGTCGGTGATGCCGGGGGGCTCGTCGGCGAGCGTGATGCGTTCATTGCCGCACAGGCTCGAGCGGAAACGCCACGGCTCGCCGGTGTCTGCATCGACCGGCCGATACTTCAGCGACTCGCGATAGGGGGCCAACGCGACCGGAAGCGTCCACTCGATGGTCGCCACGTACGCCTTGGCCTGCTGATGGCAGGCTCCGGCGCTAGGCACCTCGATCTGCACCTCGTGGGTCGTCCCGCGTCGCGCGAACCCGACCCCGTCGAGGCTCTCGAGCGTGTGCTTCCCGATCTCGACCGACAGCACCTGCTCGCCGGTGCGCGTGTCGCTCTCGAAAAAACTCCGCAGGATCTCGCCATCGCGCTCCGCCCAAAATCGGTAGCGATGACCGGGCACGAACCCGCGCATCGGCTCGAGGCGCGACAACCCCGAGCGGGCCTGGGACAGGTCGACGCGCCGCAGCTCGACCGCGCGGTCTTCGGTCTCGTCCACGGCGTGAAACGAGATCCACGGGTCGTGTTCTGCGGCCTGAATCGAGCCACAACACCCCCTTCGCGTTGGCCGGTAGACGCTGGTGGTCGGTGGCGAAGCCCCAGGGTTCGAACCGCGAGCACGAGCATGCAGAGCCGGCCCGCGGGACGAACACGCAAAACGCGGCCACGAAACACGCCGCAAAGATCAGGAGCCATCGTCGTCCCACGTCACCCGAGTTCGACGGCTCCGCGCCCCGAAAGTTCCCACGTCGCCGCAGTCAGCGCGACGATGAGCCGGCGCGCCCCGAAAAATCCGTCCATCGCGTTAAACCCACAGCCGCCCGGCGACACTACCGGCCGGTGATGTATCCACCTCCTCCTTCGAGAAGCCGCGGCGTCCTCGTTGCACTGCTCTGCGTCGGGAGTGGGGCTGCGGTCGGCTGTGGGGACGATGTGGCCGGATTGGGCGACTTCGGCACGTCGTCTGCGGACACCGGCGGCGTGACCGAGGGCACCTCCGCCAGCTCCGTCGACGCAACGAACCCGGGGTCGGGCCCGGCGAGCTCCGGGAACACCACCGAGGATCCGTTTCTCTTCGACCTCGGCGCGCCCGACGTGGGGTTCCCTGGAGCGGCCTGCGTCGGTCAGTCCGAGCGCAACGGACGACCGTGCAAGGACACGGCGCCCGCGGACGCGTTCGAGCCCGACGTCCAGTGGAGTTGGTCCAGCGAGGCCTACCCCGAGTGCTACGTCACTCCGCTCGTCGCCAACTTGACCGACGACAACGAAGACGGGCAGGTGAACCTCGACGATACACCCGACGTGGTCGTCATCGTGATGCGTCGCAGCCTGGTCATCGACGGAGCCGATCGGCTTCCGGGTGAGGGACGATTGGTCGTCCTCTCCGGCGATACCGGGGCACTGCACTTCCAGATTCCGGTCCCGGTCAACGGCACCGTGACCCCCGCGATCGGCGACATCAACGGGGACGGCCTGCCCGAGATCGTCGCGGTGGACGGCTCCTTCCCGGAGAACGGCTCCGTCATCGCCTTCGACCACACCGGGCAAACGCTCTGGACGAGCCCCTACACGACCACGGGGCGCGAGCAGTTCGGGGCGGTTGCGCTGGCCGACCTCGAAGGAGACGGCAGTGTCGAAGTCCTGCTCGGCGGAGCGGTGTACGAGTCCACCGGAGCCTTGCGCTTCGATGCCGAGATCATCGTCGAAGACATCGTCGGCTCGATCCCAGTCGCCGCCGATCTCGACGACGACGGCACCTTGGAGGTCGTCCATGGGTCGGTCGCGTTCCGAGCCGATGGGTCGGTCTACTACGATGCCGGCATTCCGCTGGGGTACGCGCACATCGGGAACTTCGATGGCGACGACGACCCGGAGATCCTCGTGACCAATCGCGAAGGACTCAACCTGCTCGATCACACCGGCGAGCCGATCTGGCTGGGAAAACGACCGACCGGCGACTCGACCGAGCTCCTAAACTGGACCCGGCCTGGCACCATCCACGACTTCGATGGCGACTGCGAGGCTGAGTTTGCGAGTTCATCGGCAAACCACTACGCCGTGTACGAGATCGACGCCAGTGGACCCACGATTCGGTGGCAGGCCGAGGTCGCCGACCTCAGCGGCATCGCCGGTGGGACGGCGTTCGACTTCGACGGCGACGGATTTGCCGAGGCGATGTATGGCGACGAAACTCAGATGTTCGTCTTCGATGGGCAGGGCGCACCGTTGCTCAGCACCCCTCGAGACAGCCAAACGGGCACCGAGTATCCAGTGGTCGCCGACATCGACAATGACGGGTCTGCAGAGATTCTGGTCGTCTCGAATCTGACGCTCCAGTTCACGCCCAGCGCGAGCCCGACCGTCCAAGCGATCCGCGACGTGGACGACCGGTGGATTCAGGCCCGCCGCATCTGGAATCAGCACGCCTATAGCGTCAGCAACGTGAACGAAGACGGAACGATCCCCACGGTGCCCGACAAGTCGTGGCTCGAGCTCAACACCTTCCGGACCAACGCGCAGATCGAGAACGGAGGCATCTGCCAACCTCAACCCGAAGGTTGAGGGGTCTGCCGTGCCCGCGCCTCGAGGAAACGCTGCACCAGCGCCATCACCTCCGGGGGGAGGTTCGCGGGCAGCGCAACAGCCTCCCGCTCTTGCAGGCTGAAGGCCGAGAGTTCCGCGTTGAGGTTGCGTGCGTGCCGCGTGAGTTCCTGGGACGCGGCCGCGATTTCCTCCGCGCTCGCGGTGTTGGTCCGGGTCACGTGCTCGACTTGCGAGAGTCCCACGTTGATTTCGGCGATGCCGGAGGCTTGTGCGTCGCTCGCGGCCGAGATCTGGGAGACGAGTCCGCTCACCGTGCCGACACTCGCGACGATCTGGGTTAGCGCGCTGGCGGTGCGTTGGGCGATCTCCGTCCCGGTCCTGACGTTTCCGAGCGAGGCCTCGATCATCTCGGTGGTCTCCTTCGCAGCCTTGGACGATCGCGCGGCCAAGCTGCGCACCTCCTCGGCCACGACCGCGAAGCCCTTGCCGTTGACCCCCGCGCGAGCGGCCTCGACGGCGGCGTTGAGTGCCAACAGGTTGGTCTGGAACGCGATGTCGTCGATGACCCGGATGATCTTCCGGATCGATTGACTGGAGGCGTCGATGTCCTGCATCGCCCCGACCATCGTACGCATCAGGCCGTCGCCCTCGGTGGCGGCATGTCGCGCGCTGATGGAGAGGTCGTTCGCGTTCTTCGCGTTCTTCGCGTTCTTCGCGGTCTGGTCGGTCAACGCGTGCATCGTCCGGGTCATCTCCTGTAGCGAGCTCCCCTGCTGCGTTGCACCGACCGCGAGCGCTCCGGCGGAGTTTGCTACGTCGCGACTCTGCACGCCCACGCTGTTCGCCACGGTCTTCACGCGCAGCATCGCGACGTTGAGGGCGTCGAGCGTGTCGTTGAGGGAGCGCTTGAGCAGCGCGTGGTCACCTTCGAAGTGCGCGGTGATCTTGGCCGTCAGGTCGCCTTTGGCGATGCGATCGAGGTGCTCACGCAGCACGTCGATCGGCGCGAGGATGGTGTCGAGGATCGCGTTGATCCCTTGCAGCATGGGCTGGTAGAAGGTGCCCCCGGCGTTGGGATTGGTTCGTTCGGACAGCCGACCAGCCTTGCAGTGCGAGATCAAGGTCTTCACCTGCTCGGTGTAGGCATTGAAGTTGCGCTTCTCGTCGCTGACGTCGGTAGCGAACTTGACGACCTTGAAGGGGTTTCCCCGCAGGTCGAAGATCGGGTTGTACGAAGCCTTGATCCACACTTCTTGGCCGTTCTTCGCGAGCCGGCAGTATTCTCCGACCTCGAACTCCCCCTTCCCGAGCTTGTCCCAGAACTCTCGATAGTCCGGGCTGGCTGCGTACTGCGCGTCGACGAACATCCGGTGGTGACGGCCGCGGACCTCTTCGAGCGTGTAGCCGAGTGTACTCAGGAAGTTCTCGTTCGCGTCCAGCACGATGCCATCGAGGCCGAACTCGATCACGGCTTGAGCCTTGCCGACCGCGGCGAGTTGGCCTTCGAAGTCGGCGCGCTGCAGCTTGGTCTCCGTGACGTCCACGGCGTACTTGACGACGCCGAACGGCTTGCCGTCGCCATCGAGCAGCGGGTTGTAGGTCGCCTGGATCCAAACGTCCTGACCGTCGCGGCTGATTCGGCGAAATTCTCCGCTCTCGTACCCACCGGCGCGCAGCCGGCCCCAGAACGCACGGTACGCGGCGGATCCGCGCTCCTGGTCGTCGACGAACATGCTGTGATGCCGGCCCTTGATCTCGTCGAGGTCGTAGCCGACGACTCGCAGGAAGTTCTCGTTGGCGTCGAGGATGGTCCCGTCGAGCGCGAACTCGATGACCGCTTGGGACCGCGAGATGGCCCGAATCTGGCTGGTCATCCGGGCCAGCTGGGCGGGGTTGCAACGGGTCTCGATCACCACCCCGATCGCGCTGCCGACGTCTCCGCGCGCGGTGAGCAAGGGCTTGACCTGGAGGGTGTAGGTCTTGCCACCGAGCTCGAGGGCCGCCTCGGCCTCCTCCCCTTCTCCGAGCGCCACGGAGATCGGGCTTTCGTCATGGGGCGTCCGCAGCATGGACCAGATCTTGCGGCCGAGCAGCTGACTGCGCGGCGCGCCGACCAGCGCGGCAAACGCAGCGTTGCAGCGGACGACCCGCCCACACGCATCGACACGAAACGCAGCAATCGGCAGCGACGCAAAGGTCTCGTCGGAGACCGGCATCGGGGGCATCGGGGGCGGGGGCTCCTCGTCCGCACGCTCCTGGAGTGTGTCGTTTTCGGCCATGCAGATCCCCCGTTTTCCCTCTATCGGGGTGGATCGGCTCGTCCGCAAGGCCCAGTCCCCGTCCAGACTTGGGACGAAGCGGACCTCTCGACCGGCGCACCTCTGGACCGGGCCCAACTTCGCGCTCGTCGTGGTGCGTCGTTTGTACGACACTGTCGTGGTGTCCGATCCCGCGAGCAAGCGCAAGACGACCGAGGTAACGGTAGGCCCTGAACAGCTCATCGAGAGCGCCCACGCATTGCTCGTCGACGCGGTGGCCGAGCTCGGAGGCAACATCGGTGGTGAGGACCCCGTCGACCGGGCCCTCGTCCTGGTCGAGCGCGCCGCGGGCATGCTCTCCGACTGCAAGCGGCTCCGGGTCGAGGAGCGCGCGACGATGCGCTACGACAAGCCCGACTAGCGCTTCTTGGGGTACGGCCGCAGCCCGAGCAGCATCTCTGACGCCTCGGTGAGCGGGTCGGCGAAGCGCGCCGGATCCGTATCGTCTTCGAGCTGCTTGCCGACCACGGCGTAGACGGCTTCGCGGCTCTGGCTCGCGTCGATCTCGACGACCTTGTTGCGGCGCTTGAAGAACTCGAGCGTGGGCAAGGTCTCGGCTTTGAACGTGTCGAAGCGCAGCTTCATGCTCTGGACGTTGTCGTCGCTGCGGCCGGAGTACTTGCTGCGACCCAAGATGCGCTGCTCGAGCACGTCGTAGGGACACTCGAAGTACAGCATCGTGGGGAGTTCGGCGTCGCGACCGAAGATCTCGAACCATCCCTCGAGGTTCGCCAGCGACCGAGGGAATCCGTCCACGAGGAAGTTGAGCTTGCCGGTCGTGCGAATGGCCGTCTGCATTGCGTCCTTCAGCAGCGAGACCGAGATGGCGTTGGGCACCAGTCTTCCCGCGGCGAGGATCTCTTCGATCATCTCCGCCTTGGGACCCCCGGCGTCACGTTCAGCCCGCAGCAGCGTGCCGACCGAGAGGTGCACCCATCCCAGCTGCGTTTGGGCGAGCTCGCACATGGTTCCCTTGCCGCTCCCCGGACCCCCGAGAACGAAGATGACGTTGGGCTCGGGCAGCGGCTCTCTGGGATCGAAGTGGTGAACGACGAGCCGGGGCGCCGGCGCGACCCCCTTCTTGTAGACGTGCCATTCGCGATCGGTGGGCGGCATGTCGTCGTCCGTGGTGATGTCGTAGGCCAAGTGGCCGTCGAGCCGGCAGATGCGCCACGACGCGTAGCTGTTGGAGTACGACAGGGCCGGGCTCCGCGCGCACCGACCATCGGCCCGGTCCCACGCCATCTTCCCGTTCCAGTAGCCCAGGCTCGACACCGTCCCCGACTCCGACTCCGTCGGCGGCGCGGTCGAAGGCACGAAGAGGCCGTCGACCTCGGGCAGACCAGCGCCGGAGACCTCGACGAAGAATGTGTTGGGTGCGAGCTCGCCTTGGTTCACGGTCGGGTCCTTCATCGAGTCTGCGGCCGCGCTGGTTGGACGCAACCGGCGGACCGTAGCCCAAGAAGTCGCGTCCCGGCGGGGTCCGTCGCGTTCGGCCTCTCATCCCTCTCCTGAGCGCCATGCTCGTCTCGGGCTGCGGCCCGACGATCAGCCGTCCAAGCGCTCGAGCGTCGCGGCGTCGTAGATCCAGCACCCGATTTCGACGTGCCCGCCGATGGCGAAGGTGCCCGGCTCGACGATCTGCTCCGCCTCCGGTCCGCAGGATGTGCGCTTCATCGACGAACGGGAGAGGCAATCGCGCAGTGCTCACACATCCGCTCGTCTGCGAGGGGCGCAGGGGATGCGCGCACCGAAGCAACGCGCCGTAGGCTTTGCGGGGCGCGTCCAAGACCGACCCCCCACACAGAACCCATGGACGAGCAGGACACAAGCATCCGCGACGGCATCATTGGCAAGTCCGTGATTGGGCAGCACGGCCGCGAGATCGGTCGCGTTCTCGACGTTGGGGTGGACGCGGCCAGCTGGCGGGTCGTCAGCCTGCAGGTGAAGCTCGACCGCAACGTGCACCATGACCTCAACCTCAAGCGGATGTTGCTGCGTAGCCAAACCGTCACGCTACCGATCGCCGATGTTTCGGGAGTGTCCGATACCGTGGTGCTTGGCCGCACGCTCGAACACCTCGTCTTTTCGGGTGGCATTCCGGAAGCCGAGCCACGAGCAGAACTCCCCAGCGAGGCTTCGGCGGGCTGAGCTTTACGGAGCGACGAGGGTGGAAAACCGATCGGCATCGTGAGCCTATCGGATCTCGCGCAGGTTCCGTGAGGTCGAGAGGTGCCCGCGTCGCTCCCGTAGTCGGACAAGTGGGTGCTGCGATCGGCCTTCGTTTCAGGAGTCGCAGTCGTACGAGTCGGTGCCCGGCTGGCAGTCGTTGGGCTCGTCGCAAACCCCGTCGTACGTGCTCGAGCACGGCTCAACGATGGTGATGGATTCGAGATGTACCGTGGTGGATGTGGGAAAGGGTTGGACGACCAGGTAGCTGCGGGCCCCGGATCCAATCGGAAGGTCTGCACCCTCGGTGCTCCAGTCGCTGCACGCCGGGCGCTGCTCGCAGCTCGGAGACATCCGCGCAACCGAGAGGAGCCGCCCTTGGTCATCCGTGGCGCGCACCCTGTGGTTGCCGTAGTTTTCGGAGACGAGCTCGATGACGAAACCGGGCGTGTCCGCGGCCTCGCCCGCCTCGTCCTCACACGAAAACGGGGCGAGCTCGTCGGGGATGGAGATCACCTCTCCCTGAGCATCGGCGTCGCGGCCGAGCACGACCGACTCTTGCACGCATGCGTCGGTGCGAGGTCGCTCCTCGAGCAGCAGGCAGCCGGAGATCAGCAAGGCGCCCATCGCGGCGACGGCCAGGCATGAATTCTTCATCAGAACCTCCCTGCGATCGAGGCGCCGTCGATGCGGGGCACGAGCGCGACCTCGGGCTTCCGCGACTTCTTCTTCGGCAGAGCGATTCCCACGGCCAGCAACCCTGTGCCCGCGATCGACAGCGTCCAGCCCACCGTATTCACGGCCCGCAGGGCGTTCCAGCTCCCGGTCGCGATGTGATCCTTGCGTGCGAGCACCGCGGTCGTGACCAGGGGGACCAGCCCCAGACCCAGGGACGTGGCGCCCCAGACGATGAGCGATCTCTTGGCCTGTTGGCGCGCGATGGCCTTGGCATCGAAGGTCGATGCGGAGCGGGACGGTGCAGGCACCTCCGAAGAGCCCTCCGCCTGCGCTGTGATCCGCCCCCTTAGACGCCTCCAGTCCTGCGACGAGACGGTCGCAAACTCGACCCCCAGCGCGTCGCGTCCAACGTCGATGGGCACGGCAAAGGCCAGCCCCTCCATGGAGATATGCGAGACCTTCCAGCTCGCGATCCCGATCACGTGCCCGGTGTCGTCGACCGCAGGGCCGCCGGAGTTTCCGGGGTTGACGCTCGCGTCGAGTTGCACGAACCGCACGCCGCCAAAGTCTCGGTAGGCGCTGACGATGCCCTTGGACACCGAGAACGAGAGCTCTTCGCCCCCGGGGCTGCCGAGGATGAAGGTGTCGGAGCCGAGCGGAGTCGGGGCGACTGCCAACGGCAAGCACACGAACGGTTCGGCCCGCTCCACGCGAAGCAGCGCGACGTCCTGCAGCTCGTCCACCCGAACCACGGTTGCCCGCAGCTGCTGAGCATCGTGGGCGAGAACGTCCACCTCGGCGGCATCACCGACGACGTGTGCCGCGGTCAGTGCGAATCCGTCGGCGGAGATCAGGACAGCACTTCCAGTGCCGCGCTCGGTTCGAACGAGCAGGGTTGCATCGAGCGCGTCATCGGTCTCCCCAGGCAGGGAGGGCGGGTCTTGGTCGCAACGAGCCACCTGGATCGGCTCGTCCCAGGCGGGGCTCGGGGCCACGGCCATGCCCCCGAGCCCCCCGAGCAAGAAGCCGATGATGGGACTAACGAGCATGTTGTTGCACGCTTTCGATGGCCGGAGGGGTGACCGTGTTCATCAGATCCGCGCCCCCTTCAGACGAACGAACTCGTTGTCCTCGCCCGGTGCGCCCTGAGAGATCCACGTGCGCGATTTTCCAACCACGACCAGTGGAATGCCGATGGGGAAGGTCGCGATCATCGCGATCAGCACGACGCCCACGCCGTGCATGCTGCTGCGGATGGGCTTGACCTTGACGGTGAACTCGTCGGCGCCCACCGGGACGCGGAAGCCTTTCGACACCGCCCGCCCGTCCCGCACGAAGAACAAGACGGGCCGCTCCGAAACGTCGATGGGCACCCCACACGGCATGCTGCACAGCTCCTCGAAGTTGACCATGACGATGTCGGCGGTACCCAGCTTGCCGCGCGACGTGCTGTTGAACTTCGCGAGTTTGATGACCCCGCGCTCTTCGTCCGGAGCTTTCTCGACCGTATGAAGGACGACGGTCCTTGGCTGCGAGGCCGCGGCTGGGTCGCTGCCTTTGGCAGCGTGGGCTGAGGCGGGCAGCGCAAGCGGGCTGAGGGACGCCGCAAGCGCCAGCGCGAACCCACGATGGAATGTCCTCTTCCTTGGCATGGACGCCAAGATTCACGATGGCTCGAACCCCGTCAAACAAAAGCCCTGCCGAGGGACACCCCCGTCCGCCGCGGACACCCGGTCGCCGCAGACACGTGCGACCGGCTAGAGAACCCCGCCGACGCCGATCGCCTCGAATCCGCGCGGGAGGGTGCCACCGCCCAAGCGGGGTGCTATTGGTGCACGCGCCGCTTGGGGACGTTGCCCGAGGTTGAACCGACCATGACCCCAGGCATCGCAGCGTTGATCCATCCGCGTTCCACCGACGAGCTGTGCCGGCGCATGAAGACGAGCGAGCCGCTCGTGGTGCACGGCCTCAAGGCATCGAGCGCGGAGCTGCTCTCGCTCCCGCTGCTGCGGTCGCTCCACGTGTTGCTGGATGAATGGCCGGACACGGTCGAGGCTTTTCTTCCCGAGGTCGCGGACGAGGCCAGCGCGGTCGTGGTCGCGCCGAACGAGGCCCGGGCGCGGTTCGCCCAAGGCCTGTGCCTGCTGTTCAGCGAGGTGGAGGAACACGCGCCGCTGCTGCGGACCTGGCTCGAGGCGATTCGGTCAGACCTTGGCGTGTCCGCCCTCACCGAGAAGCGCTGCCTGGTCTACGCGACGCCGGCGGGGTCGGGCACCGCCCCGCACTTCGACCAGAACGTGAACCTGGTGCTGCAGGTGCACGGGACCAAGCGCTGGAGGCTCGCACCCAACACGCACGTCAGCCGGCCGATGACCCGCCACCGGCTCGGGCAGCCGCTCGACCCAGAGCTCGAGTCGTACGCGCGGCTTCCGATGCCCTGCGCGATGCCGGCCGACCACACCGAGGTCGTGCTCGAGCCCGGCTCGGTCCTGTTCGTCCCCCGCGGCACCTGGCATGCAACCCACGCGGCGACCGACGCGCTCTCGCTCAACTTCACGTTCAGCGCACCGACATGGCTCGACGTCTTTGGGGCGGCCCTGCGCAGCCGCCTCGCGCTGTCGAACGACTGGCGCGAAGCCGCCGCGCCGCTGGACGTCGCAACGTTCGAGGCCCTGCTCCGCGACTTGGCCGATGACGCCGCGAACTGGAACGCCGCCGACATCTTCGCGGTGACCGAAGCCGAGTCGTGAGCGTCAAGCGCGTGGCAGGACCTCGCCGCGAACGGCTCTTCGCGATCCGATGCTCGAGGCTGCGTCCGAGGGCCAGCAGCGTCTCTTGCGTGCGCTTGTGGTCGAGTTCGACGCCGTACTTCGCGAGGAGGGTGCTTCATCGGTAGAAGGATCCCCGACAGATTCACCGTGAATCTCTCGCCGGAGTTGCTGCACGTAGAAGATCGTCAGGTCGGTGCCATCCACTGTCTGCATGCGGCTCGTCACCGGGTCCTGGGCCACGAGATTGGCAGGGATTGAATAGACGAAGAGCTTCTGCACGAAGGCTCGGGTCTCGTTGGTGAGCTCTCCGAAGATCTTGCGTGACTCCCACCATCGGTCGTACGCGGCGTTCATTCGAAAGCCGAGGAGGAAGGCAACAGCCAGCCCGAATACGGCACCAATGGGAACGGGAACGCCGTAAAGCCCATCACCGAAGAAGACCAGGCCCGTGCCGCATGGAACGGCTGTTTCTCGTCGTAGTCACCTTGCCCCCAGCCACAGGGGTGCGCGGTGCTGCAGTCGTCAGCGTGACCGACGGGACAGCCGGTTGTCACATCGGGGTGCCGGACCGAGCCCAGCCTCGGTCGGAGGCACGGCGGCAGCCAGCAAGCGGCTACACTGGGACGATGACGACCGAACGCAGGGTCGAGGACGCGGGTGTCGAGGCCCTGCCCGAGTTGGCGCACGACCTCTGCGAGGGGGATGCGGAGCTCCTCGCACGGGTTCGGGCGGCTGTCGACTCTCCGCCTTCGACGCTCGAAGAGGTCGGCTTCTTCGGCACGCGCGGGTTCCCGCCCGAGAAGAACTGTTTCCTCTTCCTCATTACCCAGCTGGGCCGAGCGGGCCGGCTGATCAGCGCAGAAGACAAGTTCACCGCCCACCTGCTCGATACATTCGCCGAACACGTGGGCATGCCGCCGGCGATGCGAAGCTGGCGACCCAAGAACTATGGCTGGGACAAGGACTACGCCGCGCTCGGCCTCGACCCGAAGCTGCATCGTCGCGCGCAGGCCCGCTATGAGGCCACGTTCGACGCCGTGGTCGGGGCCTTCGAGGCGGGGTACGAGGCCAAGGGCACCCCGCTACGCATGCTTCAGTTCCATATGGGCGACACGCTGCCGTTCCTGACGGTCAGCCCTGAAGTCGCCGAGCGCTGGACCGACGTGGTCGTCGCCCGGGATGAGCGGGGCCGTCCACTGGGGCTGACCCGACCCGACTGGGAGCGGTTCTTCCATCACGTTGCCTACTCCTTCGGCTGGGAGTTCCCGGACTCCTGATGGAGGCGTCGCACCACGCTCGTCGCGGCGTGCCTGGGAGCTGCACTTCATTTCACCTAACCGCCGACCGCCAGCGCATGGGGCAAGAAGGTGGGCGCATTTCTACTCGAGGCCGTACTCGCTCGCGCCGCCGAGATGAAGGCGAAAGGCGCGTTGGGTGACCTGTTCGTGGTGACCAACGCCAAGTGCGAGGCGGCGATGCACCTCTACGGAAAGTAGGGCTTCGTTCACGACCCTGCGATGCTCGAACGCTTCGGACCCGGTACAGCCGCTGCGACGTCGCGATGTCGTATCCCTGGTCCAACGACTGCCCGCTTGGGCCTTTCGCCAGCGAGAGTGCGGGCGGACTGGACGGGCACCAGGAATGGCGTGGGGCACGTGGGCCGTGACCGGGAGCGACGCAGGCGGCCGCCCCCGAGATGCCGACGGATCAGGCCTACAACGAACCGCCTTCGCCGGGTCCGAACACGGAAACCTCAGAGACGAACGCGGGATGCCCACAGTCGAACTGCAGCAGGCTGTGGGTCGCGCCACCTTGTGAGTCCGTCCGGCGACCTCTCACCTCGAGTCGGTGGGTGACGACCTTTTCGCCTGGCTCCGTCGGAGCGACTTCGACCAGGACATCGTAGTCGCTTGGGCACGGGCGGCCGAAGCTGCGGAGCCCCAGGTTCGGCAGCAAGCACTGGCTCGTCCCGGAGCGTTGCACGAGGGTACGCCCTTGAAAGAACTCCCCGCAATCCACGGCGCGCCCAAGCAGCTGTCCCTCTTCATCCCGCGCGGCCAGCTCGAACTCCCCACCATCACCACCTTGCTCCACGCTCAGCTCCGCGATACTGCCCCTTCTCGCCTGCCGTGGATGACGCTCCTCGCTCGCGTCTTCCGCGTCGACATCTCCGTTTGCTCCCACTGCTGCGGGCCCATGCGCGTCACTCGGGCCGTCACCACACCGCAGGAGATTGCCGCCGAACTCCGCGGTGCTCGGCCGCCGCCGCGTCCCTCTCCTGTCGGACAACTCCTGCTGTTCTCTCCATCGCCCGCAGCCCACTGAGTCTCGCTCCACCAGCGCTTCGTTTCGCACCGCGCTCGTCTCGGCGTGCCTGGGAGTTCCACTCGTTGCGGCCGCCGTCCCCTGTCGCAGCGCGGTTTCACCGCAAATGCCTCGCCTCTCACCCGCTGGGCTTCGCTCGACACCCGCCTGCAGCTCTGCTGCGCTCCTGCCGCCATCTCTTGCCGCCCGCCGTACTCCTCCATCCCGGCCTTTTCCCACTTCATTTCGCTTTCATGAAGCCGCTTTGACGGTTCGGTCTCCATCTGGGCATATCAGGATGACATGAACATCAATGGCCCGCGAAGCCGTCTACGGTGCTTGCTCTTGCTGCTCAGCGTTGCTGCAACCGCGTGCTCCAGCGGCGATGACGACGCGCAAACCTCGAGCGGAACGACCGGCGAGCCCGGATCCTGCGCGGAACTTTCGGACTGCGCTGCGTGTTTGGCGGTCGCCGGCTGCAACTGGAGTGGCATGGAGTGCGGCGACAGCTGCCTCGCAGACGCAGCATGCTACGGCCCCGAGAACCCCGCGGCACCGGCGTGCCCGGAGTGCGGGGGTCTGGGCGACAGCTGCTCGGTGGCCGAATGCTGCGGGGGACTGGTTTGCGATGGTGCGTTGGTGCCGACCTGCGTCGATCCCGACGTGTGTCTCCCGGATGGAGCGCAGTGTGACTCCAACGAGGAGTGTTGCGAGGGCTCGGTCTGCGACGGAGAAGAAGTGCTGCAGTGCACCCCCGCGGAGGACGCTGGAACGAGCGGCGGCCCCGCGTGTGCGGAGGTCGCAGTCAACTGTGACCCCTCTGCCGACGACTGCTGCGCTGGACTGGAGTGCCATGGCTCGCTGATCCCGGTCTGCGTCGCGCCGAACATGTGCCTGCCCGATGGGGCAGAGTGCACCTCGTCGGATGCATGCTGCGAGGGGTCGGTCTGCGACGGAGAAGAAGTGCTGGTCTGCCAGACCATACAGTAGGCGCATGCAGGGTTCCGAACGCCGCCGCCCTACGGCGGACCTCGACGATGGGGACGGCCACAGCCCCGCGAAGGTCTTGCCGTCGACGGCTTCGTCGTCGCCAAAGGCTCGCTCGACCTGATGGTGCAGTCCCGAAAAGCCCAGCCGAAACGAGTCGGCGTCGATGTGATCGGGGTCGGGGGGCGCTCGGCCTCGGACACGTCAACGACCGCGCAGCAAGCACCGCGACAACGCCACCGATGAAGGTGGACCCGCGGATCCGCGCGCTACGTTGGAGAGACTTTCTGAGGCTCGTTGCGTGATGTGTACCGCCGACGCGTCGATCACTGGTTGAAGGGGTTGGCGAAGTACCGGGCGTTGACCACCGTCGATATCGAGACCAAAGCGCCAATCGTATTGGCAGGGAGGGGCGAGCTGTGCCTTGCCTTGCTTCTGCGCTCCGCCGTCGTGCCTCGTGCCGAGGAACCCGAGCCCGCGCCGAAGCAGCTCTCGCTCTTCGTCCCTCGCGGCCAACTCGAGCTTCCCGCCATCACCACCTTGCTCCACGCTCAGCTCCGTCATGCTGCCCCTTCCCGCCTGCCCTGGACGACGCACCTCGCCCGCGACTTCCGCGTCGACATCTCGGTCTGCTCCCGCTGCAGCGGGCCCATGCGGCCGCACCGACTTGCATCCGCGGCCGGGTTGCTGGGCGCGAACACGATTGCTAGACTTTCCCATGGCTTATTGGAACTTGTGCAGGACGGTCGTCGTCGCATGTGTGATGGCAGCACCGACGGTTGCGCACGCATTCATCCCCCCCTCGGTGAGATTCGTCGACCTTGCTGACGGCGACGAGATCGCAGCAGACGACGAGATCACCATCATCGGACAACACGGGGATGGACGCATGGTCGAATCCATGGAAATCCTCGTGGACGGGGAGGTTCCCGACGAGTTTGTAGGGTGCGAGGGGCGTTCCTTTTGCAGCGTTCGGACGCTTCTCAGTCCAGGCCCGCGCGTGCTCACCGCGACGGCAGTGGTCTTTGACGCGGCCGTCGACCCGGTTTCGTACTCGACACTGTCAGAGTCGATCACGGTCGAAGTAGCGGCATCGGAGCTCTCAGATTCCTCGGCACAGGGCTGCCGCGTGGGCGGAGGCAAGATGCCGGTTTGGGCTCTGGTGGGCGGCCTGTTCGGCGTGTTGCGAGGTCGCCGGAAGCGTCAGACCGCCCGAGGTCAGCCCAAAGCATGAGACACGCTGTCCGTCGTTCTCCTGTTGTGCCTTCATCGCCTTCGTTGAGCGGGTTGGAGACGCGACAAACGACGCAAACGTCGTCGCGGGCCTAAATCCGCCGCTCACACCATCGTCGGATCCAGGCGCAGCCGCTCCCCGACGGTCCGGTCGTTGCCCTGAGCTCCCGTCGCCAGGGCGGCCCAGGTCGTATCGGGGTGGTTCGCAATGCGGTGGACGGGTCGAGAACGGGCAGGTGACGCCACCGAGCACGACGATTTCGTCTTCGTGGGAGGCGTCGTCGCGATCGGCCGCGAGCGCATGCGCAGGCATGCTGCCCGTCCGTGTACGGTGTACAGGCGTCTAAGCGAAATGAAGTGGGAAAAGGGGTGGAGGAGTACAGCGAGCAGCAGGAGAGATCAGCAGGAGAGCCGGGGAGCTGCGGCCGGGTGTCGAGCGAAGCTGAGCAGGCGAGAGTTGAGCGTTTTCGGGGGACAACGGGACGAATGCCCGAGTGTCACCCGGCGGGCCGAAGGTCGGCGAAGCCGGTGGTCCCCGCGCGATGGGGCACCAGGACGGTGACCGAACCGGTGAGCCGTCCCGGCCGAACCTGGAGATCGAAGCCGACGTCGCTGTCGCGGTCGCGCGACGCCTGTGTGAGGGTGATGCCCTCCAGGCGAGCCTTCAGGTTGCCGTCCACCAGCGAGACCCCGAACAGCTCGGCCGCGTCGGAGCCGAGGGTGGTGGTGGCCCGGCCGTCGTGGTCGAGGACCAGCGTCATCGCGACCTCGCGGCCCTCGATGTCGAGCGTGCCGATCCACGTGCCGAGCAGCTCGTCGTTTTCGGGTAGCGCGCACAGATCCGGGGCACGAGCGGGGAGCCCCGCCACCCGCGCTGCTGCGTGGGCGATGCGTTGGCGAGCCGCGTCTGCGCTGCTGGAGTTGGTCAAGACGGTGACCACCATCGCCGACTGCGGGATGACGAGGAGAATCGTCGCCACGCCCGGCATGCCGCCGCCGTGCGAGAGCACGCGAATGCCATCCACCTCGGAGACCGACCACCCGAGCCCGTAGTTCGGCGAGACCTCGGACGTCTCGCGCATCAGGGCGAAGGCCTCGGCCGGGAGCAGCGGCGTCTGGCCGGGCCGCACGAAACCCAGGTGGGTCATCCCAAACACGACCAGGTCCCGCGCGCTGCTGTAGATCGCTGAGGCACCGTCGTGATCGAAGGTGTAGGGGGGTATCGCGACGCCGCGGCCGTCGTAGCGAACCGCGACGTCTCCGCGCCGAGGTGCCCCGACCGCGGTGTGCTTCATCCCCAGCGGGGTGAACACCGCGTCGCGCATGAAGTCTGCGTAGTCCTGACCGGAGACGTGCGCGATCGCTAGCCCCAGCAGGCCGTAGCCGAGGTTGGAGTACTGACGACGTTCGCCGGGCTGGGTCACCAGGACCGCGTGGCGGGACATGGTGTCCGCAGGGCTGGGCGGGGTCGCGTCGTAGAAGAAGGCGAAGTGCAGCGGGAGTCCGGCGGTGTGCATCGCGACTCGCCGCACCGTGGCCTGCCGAGGATCGCCCACGCCGGGCCGGATCCCGGGGCTGGGAAGGTAGTCGTTCAGCGACGCGTCGAGGTCGATCACACCCCGCTCACGGAGCACCATGAGTCCGCTGGCGGTGAGCGGTTTGGAGATCGACGCCAGCGAGTACATGGTGTCGGGGGTCGCCTTTTTGCGACGGCGGACGTCGGCGTAGCCGCTGCTGTACTCCCAGACGATTTCGCCCCCGATGCCAACCGCCGCAGTGATCGAAGGAATCCCCTCCCACCGACGTTCACTCTCGATGCGCGCCTCGATGCTCGAGAAGTCCATGGTTTCGGGCCGCTGTGCGGGCACCGGTGGGCATCGCCGCGGCTCGGGCTGGGCTCGCGCCTGCGGCAGCGCGGGAGGGTCGGGCTCGGCCTCGGCCTCGGATTCGGCTTCGGCTTCGGGCTCGAAGGCAAGCACGATCGGGGGAGCCGGGGGAGTCGCAGTCGGTCGACAGGCGGTGAGCAGCGTGCCGACGACCACGACGCGATGGATCGCGGTGAGCATCGCTCGGTTAGACCCGCCCAGACCACAACCAAGCAAGCGAGGCCTGGACTGCAGCGCGGCGACGTGTGGCGACGGCAGGGTCAACGCGACGGCAGGCGAGACCTGTGACGACAGCGGCGAATCACTCACGTGCGACGTGGACTGCACCGCGGTGGCGTGTGGTGATGGCGTCACCAACATGATGACCGGCGGACACCGTGAGCAGGGGCCGCGCACCAGCCCCAACCCGACCCGCTTTCACCGCAAAACACCTCCAAGGCCCCCGCGCGAACGAGGTCCTCTCTGCTTTCCTGGCCCGCGTCGCCGTTTGTCCGTGGTCTTGCAGGACTTCACTGCAGACCATCGGGAGGCATCAGCGTGACCTCGTCCAGCGGCATGCATAGTGTGAGGTGTTGGTCGACCTGGCTGCAATCCATGTCATCCAAGGGGCCCCGCGCAAAGCAGGCTCGATCGGGTTCTTCTTTGCGGTTGTAGCGACGCAGCAGCGCGCCTCGCTTGCCCACCACACCCGCCCGAGTGCCATCGGCAAACTCGACCGGTGCACCGGGCCAGGCAAGGAAGTCCTTGCCAACGCTGTACCCGCCACACGCGCTGCCTCCGTAGAAGCGCGGCGCTTGACCGGGAAGAACGTCGGCGGACGGAATGACGGTCGTGACCGCGATGCAGCGCGTGCGAACGACGACGCTCGCCGACTTTCCATTGCGCTCGAGCACCTCGAGGCCGACGCTGTCCTCGAGCTCGAGCAGCGCCTGGGGGGCCAGCTTCAACGAGCAGGGCGCCTGGGCGCAAACGTGTGAGTCCAGGGCCTCGGCGTGCGGTGCGACCGGGGCCTGAAAGATCTTTCCCACCGAAGCATCTGGAATGGGAACCGTGAGCGTCATCGAGTCGTGCGCGACGCGGCGGACACCTTCGTGGGCCGGGCCGACGGCAACGCCGGGGAGCAATGTCAGATGCGACCCGTCAAGCTCCTGCTCCACCGGGCCGGTCAGGACGTCGACGAGGTCGTCCTCGTGAACCCAGACGCGCAGCGCGAAGCCCTGGAACAGGGTGGATCGCCCGGTCGCGGCGTGGCACCCCGTCTCTTCGTACGTGACCGGACGCGTTTCAAGGCCAACGAACGGGCCACTCCTGCGTGCCACGGCAGCCACCTTGAGGGTGCGCAACGGGTCGGGCTCTTCGTTCGGGTCCAGGGTCATCAACCGAGCCCGCTCGGCCTCCATGGAGGGCGCAGCTCGAACCCAGGCGTCGTGTGGGACCAGGACATAGCCATCCGCGACGACCGACGGTGGCCCGGCATCGGGTGCGTGCTCCGCCAGGGTTCGAGCCGCTGGGACGCCCGCCACGACGGGCGAGGCGGGCATCGGATCTGCGGCGGAGACGTGAGCACCCGACGCGACAACACCCGCGCAGGCCGAGCACAACGCGCCCACCCCGATGCCAACCCTGACCGCGATCCTCGACACACAGCGATGGAACCCCCACCGGGGGATTTGTTTCAACCCGCCCCCACTCCACGTCCGCGTGCTGTGCAGCGCGTACGGCCGCCGCACCGCGGAGGGGTCAGCAGCCGGGGATGGGCACGAGACCTACACGATGATCTGCGTCGGACCGCGAACCCAGCGGTGTGTTCGGCGCGAGGACAGCCGCTCCGCGCGTCGCGAGCACTTCGCCGTGACGTCGTAGGCCTCGGCCACTGGCCGCGTGGGCCGGGCGAGCCGGCTCATCCGGAGCCGATGCACGGCGGTATCTTCGAGCCGTATCGGCCGGCGGCTGCCAACCAACGGTTGCGCCGCGTGGGCTTGACTGCTGCAATGCCCGAATGCGGCGATGTCCGACGGCGATGGTGCAACTCGTCGTGACGTGCTGCGTAGCGTGCACGGCATCGCGAGCGGCGGGCCCAACCCAACCGTCGCAGTTGCCCGAGCCCGACCCGTCACACGCCACTCCGCGCTCGGCCTCCTCGGCGCGCCCGAGCGCTCCCGCAGCCGACGACTTGGAGCCGACCACGTCTCAGGACGGGGTGCGTCCGCCGCCGCTGCACCCCGACGATGCCCACGCGTCACGTGACGTGCGCATTGAAGGGATCTCGGCCCTCGGTCCCCGCTGGGAAGTCGCCTGCAATGCGTTCGGTGGCGAGCCTTGTCGCCTGCGCGCCGACTTCGATGGCGACGGCCGCCTGGACGAAGCACTGAAGATCCGCGAAACGACGACGAAACATGCGGGCATCGCCATCGAGTGGGCCGACAGCTCTGTCTCACTCGTCGCCGCGGATAGCGGGACCGCGATCGTCAACGTCGACTTCGACTTCGTCGACGGCTTCGATCGTAGTCCGGTGTACGAGCTGTCGTGGGACTACGGCCGGGACGACCTCGCGTTCCTCGAGGGCTGGCGCGTGATGCCGGACCTGACCGGTCCGCAACTCGGCTCGGACGAGCCCGGCAAGATCCCGGTCCCCGCTGCGGTCGGCGACGGGATCCGGATTCACGGCCACGTGCTGTTCTACGACGGGGATGGATGGCGACTGCTCGCGCTGATCTGATCCGTCGGGTCGGCACCGCTTCCTAAGCGAGAAGAGAACCGGTCGGTCCGAACCGCGTCTCGGTCGCCCGTGTCCAACTCACGTGCAAGGATTTCGACGCTTCGATCGATGGTGGCACCGACCACCGCTGGCAGTCGCCGTAGCGGCCGGGGCTTCGCTGGCGTGCTGGCTCGTCGCGCTCGCTGTCCGCGCGAAGTCATGGGAGGGGTGCCCGTTTGCCGCCTTCGAGACTTGCGGCGACCACGGCTACGGCCAGCGCTGTTGGATCAACGTCGTCGACCTCGCCACAAACCGCCCAGGGTCGAGCGCGCTGCAGTGGTTCGACTCAATCGTCCAGGTCCTCGAGCGCCGCGGATTCGTAGGTCCAGGCCCCCGTTTCGACGTGCCCGCCGACGGCGAACGTGCCCGGCTCGACGATCTGCCCCGCGGTGTCGTCCATACCGTGAACTTCAGTCTCGAGCGTCCACGTGCCCCCCTCGAGCGCCTCCAGGTACCCATCGAGGACGACGGGATCCGAACCCGTCACCCGGAAACGAAGCCGGTAGGGCAGCCCCTCCTCGACGGACACGGGCGCCTTCGAGATGTGCTGCTGCGTGAAGCCTCCGTCGATCTGTCGGGTGATCGTCAAGGCACCGCCGTCACCCTCGACGAACAAGAGGTATCCCGTGACGGATCCGGCGGCGTCGATGTCCGCCAGCTGGGCTCGCAGCACGCACTGCGGGTTTCCGAAGCTGCCCGAGAGGTCGAGCCACGTCAGCTCGAGCGTGGCCTCCGCGTCGAGCCAGTCCCCCCCGGGTCGATACACGAGGTTGTCTTGATACGAGGTCGAACCGCTCACGCGGCGGATACCCCCATCGACGAGCGCGAACGCTTCGGGGGTCTTCTCGATCCATCCATTCCCGACGTCGTCCGCGTTGGGCCGCTCGAAGTCGTCGAAGAAGCCTCCGGAACTCTGAGCTCCGGTGCTGCTGCTGTCGTCCGACGAGTCGTCGACCAGTCCGCCGGTCGTGGTCGTCGACGACCAGCCCGAGGAGGTCTGGGTCGATGCGGAGCCCACCGCGGTCGTCTCCGAGCTGCTGGTCTCCGGCTCGAGTGTCGAGGACACCGGCTCGCCCGAGGTCGTGGGGCCGCTCGACGACGACGAGTTCCCGTCGCCCACGGGTACGCAGTCATCTCCGGACGGCGTGAACTCGCCAAACCGTCGACCGCTCTCGCAAGCGGCGTCCGGGAAGCTACAGCTTCCGTTGGACTCGCACAGTCCCTGCGCGCCGCACTGCCCGTCCTGGCTGCAGACGTACGTGGGTCCGGACCCGCAGCCCAGCAGGACGCCTGCCAGCGCGGCGCATGCGACTTCGATCCATCGCCCCCCCACCCTGACCAGGATACCGGTCCGCCGTCGGTTCCGAAACGGGGCGACGCCGGAACTCGCGCATCGATGCGCGCGAGTTCACCCGGTGATCTTGGGCCACGGGTGCGCAGCCTCGATCTCGTAGGCCAGCTCGAGCAGCGTGCGCTCGTCCCCGTGCGTCGCGAACAGCTGCACGCCGATCGGGACGCCGGCCGCGCTCAGCGACCACGGAACCGAGATTGCGGGACCACCGGTCGCGTTCGCCAGCGGGGTGAAGGACGCGAAGCCCATCAGGCGATCGAGCAGCTCTTCGTAGGGCACGGCGGGGCTGAGATGGCCGATCTTCGGCGGGGTCGAGGCCAACACCGGGCTCAACAGCGCGTCGTAGGACTCGAACATCCGCGCGTAGACGGCGTGCGACTTCATCAGACGACGCAGCGCGAGCGGGAGGTTGTAGAAGCGCCGCGTGAACTGCTGTGCCAAGCCACGGGTGAGCCCGTCGAGCTTGGACCTATCGAAGCTCGAATCGAACATCCGCTTGCCCCCGACCGAGATCGAGAACGCGAGCGCCTTCCAGTACAGCAGGAAGTCGTCGGCGAACTGCTTCGTGACGGGCAGCGGCGCCTCCACGACCTCGTGGCCCAGCCCCTGCAGGAGCGTGACCGCTTGCTCGACGGCCGCGCGGGTCTCCGCGTCGGTCGGCTTGTCGGTGATCGAGTCGATCGCGTAGCCGATGCGAAGCCTTCGCCGCCCCGGTCCCTCGACGAGGCCGATCGCGGGCAGCGTTCGGTTGCGGTAGTACGACTCCGCCTCCGCCTGAAAGTACGCGGTGTCTCGAACCGTTCGCGTCACCACGCCTTGACCGATCAGGTTGAGCGGGAGCGAGTGTGCCATCGCCGACACCACGTGGCGCCCGCGGGTGGGCTTGAGCCCCACCAAGCCGCAGCAGGCCGCCGGGATGCGGATCGACCCGCCGCCGTCGTTGGCGTGGGCCACAGGAACCGCGCCCGCGGCCACCAGCGCGGCGGATCCACTCGACGATGCGCCGGACGTGTACGCGGTGTTCCATGGGTTCCGCGTCGGCTCGCCCCCGATCGGCTCGTTCGTCGCGTTGAGGCCAAACTCCGAGAGCGCGGTCTTGCCCAGGCACACCAGGCCCGTAGAGAGGTACTGCTGGACGTATGGATCCGTGGCGCTCGCGGGCTTGGTCCGCAGGGCGGGCGAGCCGTGGTTGGTCGGCAGCCCCTGGACCGCAGCGTTGTCCTTGATGAAGGTCGGAATGCCCGCGAAGAACCCCTGGCCCGGGACCTCCGCCTCGGCGCGCGCCCGTTCGTAGCGCTCCGATTCGATCGCGCCGAGGCGAGGTTGGACCCGGGTGGCGCGCGCGATCGCGGCCTCGACGACCTCGGCGGCGGTCAGCTCCTTGCGCCCGAGCAGCTGCGCCAGGGCGACCCCGTCGTGACTGCCCAGGACGTCGTCACCGAAGGCATGAACCGTGGAGTCTCGCTGCGCCAAGGGGCGTCAAGATACCATTGGAGGCAAACCCGAACCCACGAGCCGCTCGAAATGCACCATCACCCGGTTGAGCATCGGCTCGACCTCGTCCACCTGGACCACGATGATGTCGCCGGCAGCGACGACCGTGAAGGCCCGGTCGATGGCTTCGAGCGGGTCGAGCACCACCTCGACGGCGGCGGCGCTCAGACCGGCGGGCGTCGGTTTTACTCGGGGGCTGGTCATCGCCGCCGAGTTGCGAGATCGTGGGCCTACTGTGATCGCGAAGGGCGAACAGGCGCTCCAGCAGCTGGACGATCAGCTCGTCGAGACGATGGCGGCGATCCGCGGGGCTCGGCGAAGCTCGAGGTTGGCGGGGAGCATCGCCGGCCGCGACGTGCTCGGCGTGGCCCTGGCGGTCGCCCTCGTTTGCGCGGTGCTCTCGTCGCTGCTCAACGTCCACCCGATCCCGGTCGGCCTCGGGGTCTTCGCGCTCGGGCTCATCGGCTGGGTCGTGACGATCGTGGGCTTTAGCCACCGCTTCGAGCCGAGCGCCGACGCCGGTGCCGCGCTCTATCTCGCGTACTCGAAGGTCGAGCGGACGCTCGCCGAGGTCAACCGCAGGTTGGCTTCGCGCGAGCATCTCGGCTGGGGATCGGCGACGCCGAGCGAGTGGTCCTACGAGCGTCAGCTCAGCTCGCTCGCGGCGCTCCGGGACGTCCTCGCGCGGCGACGTCGGGCGCTCGGGGCGTGAGCGCAGCGGCGACGCCCGCGGAGATGCTCGTGCGCGCACGGGAGCGGTGGCCGCGGCTTGCCCCGTCCCCGGGGAGCGGCGACAACGGTGGGTACGCGCGCCCGCGCCCGTCCTCTCGCACCCTGCCGCTCGGTCCTCGTTCTCGTCTGCTGCGCGTCGTTCTCCGCGAGTCGCAGATTGCCATAGGCAACCCGCCCGACGGTCGCCGAATCCCAGCCGTCGAGTTGGGACGCGACGAACCGGTCGGACGGCGAGGAGTTCCTCGCCGCCGACCACCATCCTCGAAACGGAGACCAGAGCATGCCGAACCCCCAGCGCGACCCGCAGCTCACACCTCGCGGCGACGGACCACCGGCTACTCATCCAGCGGCGCGAGGTCGAGGTGCGCCATCGCGGGCTGATCGTTCGCGAGGCCGCCAACGATGAGCCGGTACTTCCCGGCCTCGAAGCGGAACGACCTCGGCGTGCCCGCCCCGTTGGTGTTCTCCTCCGCGTAGCGCACGGGGATGACCGAGTCGACGGAGCTAGCAATGAAATCGAAGCCGTCGCAGGCTGCGATCTCGATCTCGCCGCCACCCGGCCCGGAGAACGAGATGGTCACGTCCCCGGGCTCCTCGATCTCAAGCAGAAAGCTGCGCTCGAGACGTCCCGCAGACGCCGCGTCCGCCGGCGTCTCCAAACCCAGCACCCCTGGCCCGCAGGCCTGCGGCACCTCGAGCGTCAGCCCGTCCGTCGTCAGGCTGCGCTCCTCCAACCCCATGCACCCCGGTCTAATGTCTTGGCAGGTGGTGGAGGGTTGCTGCATGAGCTCGAAGAGCGTGAGGCCGAAGAGGTCCTCGAACGCGCGAAGGAGTGCCTCGGTGCTCGGATCATCCGCCGACGCGGCCCACAACGCATCGAATCCCTCACGTCCGTAGGTGTCGTACACCCGGGCTACGATCTCGTGGTAGACGGTGTAGACACCGACCAAGGAGCGGTCTTCGAGCGCCTCCCGGATCGCGGCCTCGTCGCGGGGCGTTCCAGGGCAGAAGAAGTTCGCCACCGACGTTTGTGCCAAGCCCGCGAACATCACTGCCTCGCCCTCGCGCAGTACCACATGCGGCCTTCCGTCACGCATTCGTTGCACGGCGTGGACGACCTCGTGAGGGTAGATAGAGAATGCGGAAGACATAAGGGGAGGCCGGTCGGCCTGACCAGGAAAGAAGCAAGCCCTGACGTCGACGAGTTCGCAGTTTTCTTGGACGACCTCCTCGGACTCTTCGACGCGGGCCAGTAGCTTGTAGTCTTCCGCAATCGACACGCCGAACGTCGCGGCGAGTTCTTCGATCTGCCGGTCGACCTCCGCGGCTGCCGCGGGACAGACGTCTCCGACCAGCTCGTTCGACTGCACCACGTCCACGTAGTCACCGCTCGCGACCGTTCGATATCGAGGGCGGTCAGCATCTTGATGGCAGCCCACGACTGCAAGCGCCGCCACGACGGGGGGGAGCCATCTTCTCACGAGCAGTTCGCGACCGTGAGTGTGGTTGTGACTCCGACATCAACCGCTCCGCGCTTGTCGAAAGCGATGGGGGCGATGCTGTAGGTTCCGTCGACGAAGCCAGTATCCGCTGCAAACACCGATACATCATCGACCAGCCATCCGACGATGTCGAGGTCTGCATCCGGGTCGGAGGCGGAAATGTAGGTGCTGAGATCAGCCTCGGTGGCTGGTGACACACACCGGACGATCGAAGGCAGCGTGCTGCTCACGCTGGGTGGCCCGTCGATCTCGTTCGCGTCGTCCAGCGCGATCGTAGCCATTACACCCGGGACGACCTCCTGTTGAACGAACAGAGAATCGACACCGGAGGCCGTTCGGTCCCCGAAAATATCCCCAGAGTCGTTTGTGAGGGTCTTCGTGAAAGAGCCGTCGCCGACAGCGTTTCCGTCGATATTTGTGAGGGTGAACTTCACCTGAACCGTGACGGTGCCCTGCATCATCGCGATCCAATCCTCAGATTGGTGATGCGATCCTAGCGCTGAGTGCATGAGGCCGAACTCCAGGTGGGTGACCTCCTTCTGCAAGACTCCGCCATCGTGCGGGATCTCGATTTTTTCAACACCTGTTCCGGACTGCTCGCCCACGAGGTTCGCGAGATAGAACGGGCACGCGGAGGACGTACAGACGGAGTCACTGTACTCGATCGCGGCATCCACCGGGATCACGTAGGCCCCGAAAGAAGTAGAGAGGGTGACGCTGGACGTGCTGGATGCTGCGAGATGATCGGCTCGGCGGGTACTTGGCGCGATCTCTTGCACCGGAAAGAATTTCGACACCCATGGCGCGATGAGAGCGTCGAATTCATCCACGCAGTCATCGTCGAGGTCGCAGTTTGTTGCGGCCGAGCTTTGGTCTGGCCAAACGATGGTCGATCCGGTGGGGTCGAGTTCGAGGCTGCTGTAGTCCACGGTGTTGCATTCTGACCCGGAAACATCTGGGCCATTGAGATGGGCGGGGTTCACCGAAGACCAGTCGGACGCGTCGCACTTCGGGTCGTCATCTGGTTCTACACTGATCCCTCCGACGCCATGCTGTTGGAGGCACCTCTCGGTGCATACGCCACGAATGCCGCTCTCGTAGCTCATCCAGTTCGCAGGGTCGAAGCCGCCATTGGCGTTGTACGAGTTGACGCAGATGTCGATCTCGGCTGGTACTTCTTGCTGGAAGCATGACAGAGGCGTTGCTCCGGTCGGGCCCGGAGGACACGCACCTGGACCGGTCACCCAGCGTGAGTAGTAGTTCGGGTCGTTCGAGGCATTCTGGCACTCGAACTCCCATCCGAGACCCGGATCTCCGCCGTCGGGGCCTCCGGTTGCCCCGTCCGTGGCAGCCCCCATGGTTCCGGCGTCATCGTCGATCGGGAATACGCCGCATGCCGCGAACGTCAAGAGCGCGCCAGCCGACCAGCCGACCAGCCGACCAGCCGACCAGCCGACCAGCCGACCAGCCGACCAGCCGACCAGCCGACCAGCCGACCAGCCGACCGAAGTATACTTTGTTTTCACATTCCTTGTGATTCATGGGCCGCAAGGTAGGAGAAATACGTAGCGGAGTCAAGCGAAACCGCGAGAAGCAGACACTACCACCGATCCGGTCACCGTCGGCCCTAGCGCCACTGACGCTCGCTGGTAGGGATCCCGACATTCCAGAATGCTCTGTCTCGGTCCTGTGGTCGATGGCGCAGACATAGGCCGGACGAGACGGAGGTGGCGGCTGCGTTTAATTAATGATGCGAAATGAAGTGGGAAAGAGCCGGGATGGAGGAGTACGGCGGGCGGCAGGAGAGCGGGGTTGGTGCGCAGAGGACCAGGAGCCGGTTGTCGAGGGAGGCTCAGCCAGGGAGAGCCGAGGTATTTGAAGTGAAAACGCGCCGCGACAGGTGAGCGCGGACGCACGGAGTCCAACTCGCAGGCACGCCGAGGCGAGCGCGGTGCGAAGCGACGCGCTGGTAGATGGAGACTAACCGCGGTCCGCTGCTCTCGCGTCCGTCACAGTCGTCACCGTATACGAAGGGCGGGTCGTGCTCGCCAACGAACACGGCAGCACCGAGATCGAGGCGGGACACACGGCACATGCCGACGCGGACCACCCACCGTCCGCAACCCGCTCTCGCATTCCGGTGGTCGCGGCCGCAGCCGGATCTCGAGCTCGAGACCCGAACGCGGCGGTCCCCGGAACCGAGCACGCGCTGGTCTCGGACCTGCGGGCTCGTGTCCGTGAGCTGGAGGCCGAGCTCGAGACCGCCCGCACAACGTCGAGCGACGACGACTCGGACGATACCCAGGAGCGCATCGAGTTTGCGCAGCGGGTCTACGACCCCACCCCAGAACAGCTCCAAGAGGCAGCGGAGAACTGCAAGCTCTCGTTTGCCGTACCCGCCACCCTCGAGTCGGGCGAGTACATCACCGACGCCAGCGCCGAGCGACTTGGCCTGACCGCTGCAGAACGCCAGGCCATCACCAAGGCGCTCGAGGGTGCGAACACGCGCTGCGAAGAACAACTGCGGGTAATCTACATCGATGCGACGGGCGACGACGTTGGTGCAGGTGCTCTGTCGTTCGAAGCCATGCGGGCCGAAATCCTGGATGAGCAACTACAACGACTGCAGAGACGAGTAGGCTGCGTCCGCGCCGCCAGTGTGCTGCTTAGCCTAACACCACCAGGGTGAGCCAGTCCATGCCTCAATCGGCGCAGCAGCGGAAGCCGGTGGAGTAGTCCCAGTGCGAGGTGTTGTGGGCCTCGGTGTCGTACTCGCAGCCGTCGCCGTTGTTCGAGGTGTCGGCGTAGAAGCCGCCCCGGAAGACGCCGGTGGGGTCCGAGATCCACTCGTGCACGTTGCCCATCATGTCGTGGACGCCGTCCTCGGACACGCAGCCCTCGTTCTCGCCGGTCGTGTCCACGCTGTTGGGGATCTGCGAGATGCAGGCGTTGCCGAGCTCGGACCAGATCCAGTCTGCAGCCGTGCCGAAGAACTCGATCGCCGGGTGGTCGCGGTCGTCGTTGCAGACGCCCGGCTGCCGGGTGTTGCCGTACGGGTACGTCGTGGTGGACGAGCCCCGGCACGCGCGCAGCCACTCGTCGTCGTCGCACAAGCGCTTGCCCGCCTCGGCGCAGGCGTCGGCGGCCTGTAGACCAGAGATGTACCCCTGCGGGATGGCGCCCTCGATGGAGACCGCACGCATCCGCCGATTGCCGGGGTTATGGAACGGAGACCAGCTGCCCATCACTGACCCGCCGGCATCGAGCTCGACGAGCGATGCCTCGTAGCGGTCGATGCAGAAGTCTGCCACCGAGACCATGCCGTCTGGGCACGCGTCGTCCCAGCTCTCCTCCTCGAGCCCCTCGTTCGGGGCCGGGATCAGCTCGGGGTCGCACGCGGTGGAGGGGTCGGTGCAGCACTGGATGTTCGAGTCACCAGGGCACAGGCCCGGGGTGGGGACGAATGGCCCGTTGCAGCCGGCGACGTCCATGCACACGCCCGGCGCACCGTCGACGCTGCAGGCGTCCTCGGCCGGCACGCAGCACTGCTCGCTCGGAGGTCCGTCACAGAGATCGCCCCCAAACGCGTTGGAGCCGGCGCCGCACACGTTCACGTGCCCGCACTCGCCCTCGAGCCCCGCGACGCCGCACGCCTGCGGGGGTCCGCCGCCCGTGCTCTCGGAGCCACCTTCTCCGCCAGTCTCGGACCCGGACGCGCCCCCGGAGGTGTCACCGTCGGAGCCCGGCCCCGCGCCGGTGCCCTCGGAGCCACCCTCCTCGCCATCGGCGGTGTCGGCCTTCGTCGCCCCGCCCGAGTCGTCGCCCCCCGTGCCGTCTCCGGCCGAGTCCGAAGCCGACCCCTGGGCCGTCAACGCCGGCAACCCATCCTCGAAGTCGCTCGCACAGCCCACGAGCACCAAACACAGCCATCCCCAAGTACGCATCCCACATGTAAGCTAACAAGGGGTCCCCTGGGGGCAACAGAGGTTCTCGGGGTAAGGCGCCTGCGGTCCACCGGACGCCGCGGACGCGGACTCGGGAACCTTCTCGACACCTCGGGTTCGCGGCGACCTGCCCGTCGGGGGTGCGCTGCACGGCGTCGAGGGAAACGCAGCGGCAGGCCGAGCTGGACGCAGGCCACGAGGGCCTTGCCGACCGAGCAGGCCGCCTAAGGGCAGTTGTCCGCCTCCGTACAGATGACCTCTCCGCCGAGCAGGTCCCACTCGCAGCATTGGCCGAGGTCCCCAACGCAGTCGTCGCATGGGCACATGTTGCACCCCGGCGCGGGCTCATAGTCGTCGCAGTTGCCGTTGCTGCAGATCTGGTCCGCGTTACACGGTTCGCCGCAGTCGCCACAGTTCAGTGGGTCGGTCTCCGTGTCCGTGCAGCTGTCGCCGCACTGGTCCGGGAAGGCGTCGCAGTTGTCCTGGCACGTGCCGCCGCGTTTAGGTAAAATGAAGTGGAAAAGCCGGGATGGATGAGTACGGCGGGGGGCAGAAGCGCCGCTGAGCTGCGGCGGGGCGTCGAGCGAAGCTGAGCCGGAGACTCGGACCCGGCGAACCTGGTGAGTACCGTGCGAGCGAATCGAGCCTCCAGCTCGGCTGAACGGATCCATCGTCGTGACTGCCCAGGACGTCGTCACCGAAGGCATGAACCGTGGAGTCTCGCTGCGCCAAGGGGCGTCAAGATACCATCGGAGGCAGACCCGAACCCACGAGCCGCTCGAAATGCACCATCACCCGGTTGAGCATCGGCTCGACCTCGTCCACCTGGACCACGATGATGTCGCCGGCAGCGACGACCGTGAAGGCCCGGTCGATGGCTTCGAGCGGGTCGAGCACCACCTCGACGGCGGCGGCGCTCAGACCGGCCTCGAGCGCCCCGGTTCGAACCAGCGCGGGGGTCTCTCCCTCGCCCCGATTTCGTGGGTCGGCGTCCGCCACGATGATGTGGTCGTAGACGGCTGCGAGCGTGGAGCCGAGCTCTTCGATGGCCGCGTCGCTCCGGCTCCCGGTGCCGTGCGCGACCACGATCTTTCGCCCGGCCGAGATCAGCGGCAGCGCTCGTCCCAGCGCCTTGACCGCGGGCGCGTTGTGCCCGTAGTCGACGATGACCTTGAACTTCACGAAGTCGATGATGTTCATCCGGCCCGGGTTCTGGGTGGCGCTCGAATGGAACGTGCTTATCCCGCGGCGAATCGTCTCGATGGGAATGCCCAGACCGTGCAGTGCCGCGACTGCGGCGAGAACGTTCGCGGTGTTGAAGGCCGCGACCCCGCGCAGGGTGATCGGGGCACCGATGACGGGCAGCACGTGAACGGCCGGCTCCGAGGAGCGAATGACCACATCGCCCCGCTCGACGACCACCGCGACCCCGCCCGCCTCGAGGTGCTCGCGCACGACGGCGTTGTCGGGTTCTAGCGAGAAGAAGATCACCCGCCCGCCGGCCCGACCGCGGAGGTCGACCACCGTGGAGTCGTCCGCGTTGAGCACGGACACGCCGGTGTCTCGCACCGCCTCGATCACGGTGGACTTGACCAGCGCCAGCTCGTCGAGATCATCCACGCCATCGGAGCCGATGTGATCGTCGTCGACGTTGAGGAGGATCCCCGCGTGGCACTCCGGGAAGCCCAACCCACGGCGCAGGATGCCGCCGCGCGCAACCTCGAGCACCGCAACCTCGATGGTGGGCTCCTGCAGCACCATCCGCGCCCCGGCCGGTCCGCTGTAGTCGCCCGACACCATCGGAGCGCCGTCGATCTCCACGCCGGTCGTTCCGGCGAACCCCACCACCGACCCGCCGTATTTCAGCGTGTGGGCGATGAGCTTCGCGGTGGTCGTCTTCCCGTTGGTCCCCGTGACCGCAACGACCGGAACGTCGAAGCTCTCGCTCGGCGGAAACAGCATCTCGACGAAGGGTTTCGCCACATCGCGCGGCCGCCCTTCGCTCGGGTCGAGATGCATGCGAAAGCCGGGCGCGGCGTTGACCTCGACGATTCCCGCAGAGGCGGCGTCGAGCGGGTGGTCCAGCCCCACCGCAACGATGTCGATTCCCATGCAGTCCAGCCCGATGAGCCGAGCCACCCGCTCACACATCAGCCGAACATCGGGATGCACCTCGTCGGTGACGTCCCGGGCGGTCCCACCTGTGCTGAGGTTGGCCGTGGACTTGAGGTAGAGCTTCCGCCCCGGGGCGAGCACCGAGTCCAGCCCGAGCTCCCGCAGCGCCAGCAACCGAAGCGTCATCTCGTCGACCGTGATCTCGGTGAGGACCCGCTGGTGCCCGACCCCGCGACGCGGGTCTTCGTTGACGCGGGCGATCAGCGCGCGAATCGAGGCTTCACCGTCGCCCACGACGAACGCCGGCTCCCGATGCGCAGCTGCGACGAGCTTGCCGTCGATCACCAAGACGCGGAAGTCGAAGCCGGCCAGGCTCTTCTCGACGATGACCGAGTCACACACCGCATGCGCCGACGCATAGGCGGTCGCCATCTCCGAGGGGTCGGACGCGCACGCCGTGATTCCGCGACCGTGGTTGCCGACTTCTGGCTTGACCGCGACCGGGTATCCAATGTCCTGGGCGGCGTGCAGCGCCTCCTCGAGCGAGTCGACGAGCGCACCCTCGGGCGTGGGGATCCCGGCGAGCTCCAAGAGGGTCTTGGTTCGAAACTTCTCGTCGGCGATCTCCACCCCGAGCGCCCCGGTGCGGTCGGTCATGGTCGCCTGAATGCGGCGCTGCTTGGCGCCGTGGCCCAGCTGGACGTAGCTGGCCTCGTTGAGCCGCATGGTCGGGATCCCGCGGCGATGGGCTTCCTCGACGATGCTGAGCGTCGATGGACCCAACGCGCCCACTTCGCGCAGCTCCTGAAGCTCGGAGATGCTCGCGTCCACATCGAAGGCACGCCCCTCCACCACGGCGCGCACGAGCTCGACCGCGCGGCTTCCGGCGAGCAGACCTGCCGACTCGAGCCGATAGCGATACACGACTCGGTAGACGCCGCGGTCGGAGGTCCCGAGGGTCTTCCCGAACCCGACCTCCATGCCGGCCAGGCACTGCAGCTCCAGCGCGACGTGCTCGACGACGTGTCCCGCCCAGGTGCCGCGCCGCAGTCGCTGGATGAACCCACCGGGTACACCGACCGAACACCGGTGCTCACCGAGCGTCGGCAGCAGCGCGACCAACCGCTCGGTGAAGCCTGGGATCTCGTCGGTCGGCCGCTCCTCCAGCTCTTCGAGGTCCAAGAGCATGAACATCGTCGGGTGGGCGCTGTAGCGGTTTCCGCCTCGCAGGGCCCGGTGCTCGATGATCTTCACGCGTCCGTGCCTCCGTGCTGCCCGTGCCACGCCATCCCGTGACGTGCACCCCCGGCGTAGCCCGAGCGGTCGACGACGACGAGGCCGACATCCACGCTCTCGGCGAGCTGATCGAGCGCCCACTGCACCACCTGGATGGGCGGCTGCCCGCGCTCGAGCTCCGCGTAGGCGCGGTAGGCCAGCAGCGATCGCGCGATGTACTCGCCGTCGCCGGTCGTCGCGACGGCTCCACTGGGTCCGGCGTACAGTCCGCATCCCGGGAGCGGCACGTCGCCCACCCGCCCTCGAAGCACGGTCGTCGTCCCGCCCGAGCTCAACGCGGACGCGAAGTGTTCGCCGTCCCAGACCACCGAGCCCACGGTGTCCCCGCCCAGAACCTCACGCAGGGGCGTCTCGAAGTTCCACGCCGCCTCCAGGTCCGCGCGCGACCACTCTCCGAGGCCCCCGGTGACCGACTGCACCGCGCGCAGGCGTTCCTGCGCTCCGGGCGTGGTGGGGTCGTAATCCGGAAATCCGCTCCGCCGAGCAAAGGTCGTCGCGCCATCGCCGGCGAGCAGGACGTGCGGGGTGCCGACCACGCGCAACGCGACGTCGATCGGGTTCTTCACCCGCTCGATCGCGGCAACCGCTCCCAGAGCCCCCTTGCTCGACATGCAGCACGCGTCCATCTGGATCGTCGTCCCGTCCAGGCGAAGGTTGGAGCCGGTTCCAGCGTTGAACCGCGGGTCGTCTTCGAGCAACCGGGTGGCGGCCACCGCCGCCTCCAGAGCACCGTTGCCGCCTGCGATGGACTCGAGCGCCGCTCGGCACGCGAGCTTCGGGCCGTCGCCGTGTGCGGGGTTGGAAGCAGAGCCACCGTGACATACGACGAAAGCCAAGTCCCTCGTTTATCCCACCGAGCCACACGAGTACATCGACAAGTTTGCGACGCCCCTGGGGGCGAGCTGTGCCCCCTTGTGAGAGGATCGCCAACAGATGCCGCGCGTCCTCATCCCCATCGGTGGCAAAGAAAAACGCTCGGCGGACTCCGAGATCTTCAGAGAAATGGTCGAGCTCGCCGGTGGCGCCGACGCACGCATCGTCGTGGTGCCCACCGCGAGCGAAGAACCCGACGAACGCGCCCGCGACTACGTACAGCTTTTTTCCGGGTTCAATCCCAAGAGCATTCAGACGGTGCACGTCGGTGAGCGCCAGGACGCGTCGTCGAGCGCGCTGGGGAAACTCATCGCCGAGACGACCTTGTTCATGTTTGGCGGCGGCGATCAGCTTCGTTTGTCGTCGGTGATCGGCGGCACCCCTCTGCACGACGCGCTCCTGCAGCGGTATCGGTCCGGTGAGTGCGTCATCGCCGGGACCTCGGCAGGTGCGGCCGTCCTGCCGGAGACGATGATCTTCCAGAACAACCGCTTCCGCCCGTTTCGAAAGGGCGGCCTGGAGATGACGAAGGGTCTGGGGCTGATCCAAGACACCATCTTCGACACGCACTTCGTGTCGCGGTCGCGGATCTCTCGGCTCGTGCACGCCGTCGCGACGAATCCAGCGCTGATGGGGTTCGGGATCGAGGAGAACACGGGCCTTCTCATCGAGGACGAAACCCGCGCAAGGGTGATCGGCACCGGAACGGTCATCGTGGTGGACGGCCGCGCGATCGAGATCAACCACATCGGCTACGCCCAGAATACCGAAGCGTTCGCGCTGACCAACGTCGTCTACTCGGTGCTCACGCCCGGCGTCGTCTTCGATCTCGTACGCCGCCGCGTCGTCGACCCGGGACCCAGAGGGCCAGCGAAGAGCATCATGCCGAAGCGGCTGCGGCGCTCGAAGACGGTCTGAGCGCCGCCGGACTACGGCGTCAGCAGGACCTTTCCTACGTTCTTCCGGTCCTGGATGTAGTGGTGCGCCGCCGCGGCGTCATCGAAGCTGAAGCTCGTATCCACCCGGGGCATGAGCACGCCTTGGCCGTGCAGGTCCAAGATCTGCCGCATCCAGCCCGCGAGTCGATCGGCCTGGTCCCACATGCGGCCCATGTTGACGCCGAACACCGCCTTGTTCTGGTTCATCAGGGCCACGGGGTTGAACTGAACCCAGGGCAGCTCCCGAACCATCCGCAGCATCGACAGCATCGACTTCTTCTTTCCCGTCACCGCCGTCGACATGCCGAACATGCCCAAGCGCCCGGTCGGCGCGAGGATGCGAAATCCCTTCTTGAACGAGTCTCCCCCGACGGCGTCGCAGATGAGCTCCACCCCCGCGCCGCCGGTGATCTCCATCGCGCGCGCTTCGAAGTCTTCGCTGCGATAGTCGATACAGTGGTCGACGCCGATCGATCGCAGGTAGTCGTGTTTGCCCGGTGAGGCGGTGCCGATCACCGTCGCGCCGATGTGCTTGGCGATCTGCACTCCCGCGATACCGACCCCGCCGCCGGCGCTGTGGATGAGCACCGTCTCGTTCGCCTTGAGGCCACCCATGGCGACGATGAGCTGCCACGCGGTCAGGTAGGTCACCGGGAGCGCGGCGCCGATGCGTGCGTCCATGTCCTTGGGCCGCTCGAAGACCTGGTTCTCCGGCACGCACACGGCGCTGGAGTAGCCGCCGAAGCGACACATCGCGAGCACGTCCTGGCCAACCCGGGCTGGGTCGACGCCGGCTCCCACCGCATCCACCCTTCCCGCGACCTCGTACCCGACCACGATGGGAATGCCGGGCAGGTCGGGGTACTGGCCCATCCGCGCCATGATGTCCGCGAAGTTGATGCCGGCAGCCTCCACCGCGATGCGGACCTCCCCGTGTGCGGGCTCGGGGTCGGGTGCCTCTCGCACTTCGAGGACTTCGGGAGCTCCCGCCTTGCTGATCCAGACTTGGCGCATCGTGCGGAGAGGATAGCGCGCGCCCCCGGCCTCGCGGGTATCTTGCGCGTCATGGTCGATCGAGAACCCCGACCCCGAGTCGCTCGCACCTGCCTTCGCAGGCAAGCGGGTCTTCAACGCGGTCGGGGAGCTCGACGACGCTTGGCAGGCGCAGATCAGTTGCCGCCGCCCAGGGGCTGCAGATCGGCCTTCATCTCGATGGCGCGGCAACCGAGGCTGACGCCTGTGAACTTGCTGCCCTCGTGGTTTTCGGAGATGCCGAACATCTTGAACTTGGCGGCGACCTGTCCGCTTGGGCAATTCACGCGCGAGGACCACTTGGCGCAGTGCTTGCGCACGGTCTGCGAGGGACCATTGATGGGACCCAGCGCTGCGGTCTCGGGGTCGACCGTCCGACCCCACAGTCGCACGCCCTTGAGTCGGTCTTTGTAGGACGATTTCTTTTCGGTCAGGCAGACCTGGATGCCGGTGATGACCTCGGTGGGCTCTTGTCGGGACACCGCCCTCCGCGACGCTGCATGCTCCGTGCACGAGGACGCCCTCGCCCTTTGCGAAGTGCCGTCCGAAACACCCACGAAGAGCACCTCCCCCCAGCACGGCGCGTCCGATCGTTCCGACCACATGAACGCACGCGCGGCATACTGCGAGGCGTTCTGGTACGGCTCGATGATGGACGAGTAGTGGTTGGTATTGCCGGAGGTCGCGGTCCAGGTCACGGCTCCGGTCAGGCGCGGGGCGAGTTGGGGCGAGAGGGTGGGCGCGGCCACGGCGGTCCCGGCGAGCGCGACTCCGAGCACAGCGAGGGTGCCCGCTGCCGCGATGCGACGGCCACCGGCGGCGAAGAAGCGGAACAACGAAGGGTTGCGGGTAGGCTTGCTCATGGTCTCATCCAGCAAGAGCCTCGCGACACGCCAACGGATTGCGTTGTTTCGGAGCTTTATTCTCGCGCTTCGCAGACCGGGTGCGACCTGGCGCGCAGGCTCGCTCCTCGCGGTTCAGCCTGCGGGCACCGGCAGGTCACACAGGTCGAACTCGAACTGCGCGTCGCCGTTGACGTTCTCTCGGGGCTCGTAGTCCCACCCCCGGGTGTCCAAGAACGCGAACCCGTCTTGGAAGATGAAGTGCATGGTGCCTGCGGGGCCGGTCACGACGTGCTCGGTGTACGTGTCGATCGTGGCGTTGCACGTGAAGTCGTCCGAGCAGCAGACTCCGTTGGGGGCGCTGCGTCGGCCGAAGGTGTCGACGTCGTAGGGCGTGCCGATGTACGCCGACGCGACGATCGGGATGAAGTCGTCCACGAACGCCCGGCACACGTCGCCGCCCGCGCTGGGCATGCAGTCGGTCTCACAGGCGCCGAGCGTGATGCCACACTCGCCGTCGGGCTCCAGATGCATGAAGTCGTCGTCGGCGATCACCACGTAGAACACATCCGGCACCCCCACCTCACGCGCGATGGTGAAGAACCCCTCGTACCCCAGCTGGTCGGTCGCGAAGATGACCTCGACCTCGGGATCGGTCAGATCGTAGAGCTGCCCCTTGGTGATCGACAGCGTCAGGAGCCCCGCATCGCGATCGTAGAGCACCGGAGCGATCGCGCATTCGCCGTTGTCATCGACCATGAGCGCGTCTTCGGGACAGATCTGTTCCACGCCCCCCATGTCGGCCTGGGTGCCCAAGTCGAACTTCGGCGCATCGCCCGTAGAGTCCGCTGCCGAAGAACTCCCTGCGGGCGTCGAGGTCGCCGCCGGTTCATCGGTCGTCGATCCGGGCAGAGATGCCGTCGTCTCGGCGCCGCTCGCCGACGCCCCAGTGCTCGGCGCCGAGGGGCCAAAGGTGTCGACGCCGCTCGCCGACTCGTCGCCACCGCCCGAGGAGCACCCCGCGATGCACACGACGAGAACCAAGGCTCTTCGATCCACGACCCCCACCGGCGCAACCATAGCATCTGCCTCCGAGCGCGAGCAGCCCATCGGACGCGGACCCTGCGGTGCGTCCGCCAGCGGCTGTAGTACGCTTCGACCATGGCCGAACGCGGAGCCCAGGACACCCCCGACACCAACCTCGGCGACCTGATCTTCGACTGGAACACGCGCAACCGCCGGGGCCCCCTGTCGCCCCTGAAGCGGCACACGCTCTCCTTCTTCGACGAGACGCTGCGAGACGGCATCCAGTCGCCCTCGGTTCGCGACCCCAGCATCGAAGAGAAGCAGGAGATCCTGCGGTTGACCGCGAGTCTGGGCATCGACGCGGTGGACCTCGGCCTGCCTGGTGCGGGCGCCCGCGCCGTGCGGGACGTGACGGCGCTGGTCGAATATGCGCAGCGAGAAAAGCTGGGCATCGAGTTCGCGTGTGCGGGCCGCACCCACGAGAATGACATCAACGCGATCGCCGACATTGCGCAGAAGACCGGCGAGCAGATCACCGTCTACGCATTCCTGGGCAGCAGCCCGATCCGACTCTTCGCCGAGAACTGGCACGTCGACCTGCTGCTCCAGCGCACCATCATGGCCGCCGAGCTGTGCCGCAAGCACGGTCTCCCGATGACCTTCGTCACCGAGGACACCACCCGCACGCCCCCCGCGACCCTCGACAAGCTCTTCCGGGCCGCGGTCGACCACGGCGTCACGCGGCTCTGCCTGTGCGACACCGCCGGGCACGCCACACCCGAGGGCGTGATGGACCTGATCGCCTTCACCCGGATGCTGCTGGAGACCCTCGGCGCCCAAGAGGTCGGCATCGACTGGCACGGTCACAACGATCGCGGTCTGGGCGTCATCAACAACCTCCGCGCCATCGAAGCCGGGGCCGATCGCATCCACGGCACCGCCTTGGGCATCGGTGAGCGGGTCGGCAACGCGGCGCTGGACCAGACGCTCATGAACCTCAAGCTCATGGGCGAGCTGGGCGACCGCGACCTCACCAACCTCGTCCCGTGGTGCCGCGCCGTCGCCCGAGCCGTCAGCGTCCCCATCCCTGGCCAGTATCCCCTGGTCGGCGACGACGCCTTCCGCACCGCCACCGGCGTGCACGCGGCTGCCGTCATCAAAGCCATGAACAAGGGCAACCAAGCCCTTGCCGACCAGATCTACTCGGGCGTCCCCGCCGGATGGTTCGGCAAGCGCCAGTCGATCGAGATCGGCTTCATGTCGGGCGAGAGCAACGTGGTCTACTGGCTCAAGTCCCGCGGCATCGATCCCGAAGACGGCCTGGTGAAGCACATCTTCGGGCTGGCCAAGAGCACCGACCACATCCTCGAAGACGAGGAGATCAACGCGGCCATCGACAAGTACCGCGCGAGCTGAGCACCTGAGCCTGCTACGATCTGCGGGTGTTCCGCGGCGCCATCCACGATCACGGCCTCATGTCGCCGGTCGGCGCGATGTTGGCCACGGGGCCGGCGCCAACGCGGGGCAGACTCCGACTCGAGAACTGATCCGCGGCGTTTTTCCGCAGCCTCGGGAATCCAAAGCGCCCGCCGTCGGGACTACCTCTTTGCCCGGATTGGAGGACAGGCTCGTCACCGTTCGGGGTTTGATCTCCCTTAGCTTTGGACTGTCTCGACGATGAAGAACGACCTGTATTCGTGCTTGCTACCGTGTTGCGCCCTCCTCGTGGGCGGCCTGCTCTCCACCCCAGCCCGAGCCGGTGTTCCCGAGTGCAACGGCATGCGCCTCGAGGACGCCTTCCGCTGCGAGATCCGCGGAGATCTGGAGTGTTCGGGCGGATGCGACGACCTCGGCGTCTACAAGAAGGCGTGCGCGACCAAGCTGCACACCGTGTGTCGTGACACCTGCACGCTCGATCCCGAGCCGACGTGCACGGACGAGTGCACCGAGCAGTGCTCTTCGGACTGCGACTTGGGCGTCAACGTCATCTGCATCCACAACTGCTTTGGCGAGTGCGTCGGTGCCTGCGGTGCGACATGTGCCGACGCGGAAGACCCCGAAACATGCCGCGCCTCCTGCGAAGCGACATGTGATGGAGAGTGCGATGTGCAGTGTGAGGCAACGGTCGACGGCTCTTGCTACCAGCACTGCATCGAGTGCTGCGGCGGGTCGTGCAGCGCCCAAGCGAACATGACCTGCCAGACGGACTGCCAAGAAGAGGCGTTCGAGAGCTGCGAGTACGAGTTTCGGGCCGACTGCAGCGCGTCTTGTGACGGCGACGGGGCGCTCTTCTGCGACGGGGAGTTCGTGTTGGCCGGCCCCGAACTGCAGCCCTGTCTCGACGCGCTGCTCGCTATCGGCGTGATGGAGGCCCACGACGCCGTCAACGACGCGCTCAGCGAGGTGTCCTTCGGAAACACTTCGGGAGGTTGCAGCGCCGGAGCACCCAGTGGGCCAGGCGGCCTCGCGGCCGCGGTCGTTTTCGGCCTGGCGCTGATCGGTCGTCCGCGACGGCGGTGACTCATCATCGTTCTGAGATGTGTCTCGATCGTCTCAGATCGGTGCACAGTGTACCGGCCCAGCGGATCAGATGCAGCCGAAAGCTGCAAAAGAGTGGCGAGGACGCACCGGTCGGCCGGCCAGTGTTCCGGATCGAAGATACGATTTCATGAGCGCCAGCGCAGCAATGTCGTAGATAGTTGAAGATATGGATCGCTGGGACGATGACGACGCCATGGAAGTCGCACGAGACTTGCAGAGAGGCTTCTACGTGGGCGCGTTCCAACCTCCTTCTGCGACGGCCAACTGCGGCAACGCCTCCGCACCGATGGCGGTCCTCGACGCGCTCATCGAGACGGCCTGGTCGTTTCCTGGCTTTCGCATCAGTTTTGCGGCGTTCGACGGACCCCGCGCCATTCGGTTCTGCACCAGCGCCGGCGCCGAGAGCATGGCATCGCTCGACGGCGTTCGACTCGATCTCAGCGACGCTCCTCGCTTGGTCGAAGCCCTCGCCAACGTCGATACACCGATCGTCTTGGAGGATGTCGGCTCCGACTCCAGATCCCGGCCGCTCGCCGGTCCCCTGGCCGCTATCGATTGTCGCTCCGCCTTGGTGCTCCCACTCCACCGCGATCACGAGAAGCTGCCCTTCGGCGTCGTGATGATGGACCGCGACGCCCCCCGCACCTGGGGGGCCAAGGAAGGCGCCGCGCTCGATCGTCTGGCGCCCATCGTCGCCCTCGCGATCGAGCACATCCAGGCTCGCGCCGAGCTTCAATCCTCCAAGACCAACGCCGAGCGCCACGAGCGTCTCATCGACGCGCTCCGGGGTCGCGTCGCGGGCGTCGCCGCCGACGCCGCCCGCATCGTGCAGACGCTGCAAGCCAACACCGAGAACGGTCAGCGCGGAACCCAGAGCCTGCTCGCTCATCTGGGGCGGCTCGTCGACGAACTCGACCGAATCCAGCGCGGGCCCTCCATCATCACCCAGCCCTTCGACCTGAGCAGCGCCCTCCGCGAACTCGTGCCGGGGTTACAAGCGCTCACGTCCGCTCAGATTCGCGTCGAAGACTCGGTCGGTCATGCGGGGGTGATGGGCAACCGAGCCGGCATCGAGCGGCTCCTGGTCAACCTCGTCACCCACAGCTCCGGACGCGCCACCACGTCGAAGTCGTTGACGTTCGAGCTGCGGGGCGACCTCGACCGCCCGAAGCTGAGCCTTCGCGGGGACGCGCTCGTCATCGACGAAGCGCTGCGGCAGGTCGGCCAAGGAGACCAGCTGACCGCGAGCGTGGAGATCGACGCAGGCTTGTGGCAAGCGCGCTGCGAAGCCCTGGTCCAGGACATCAGGCTTCGCGTCGATCGAGACTCCATCGTGCTGGAGTTCCAGCCCGCCGAGCTCGCGGCGGACGCCGAGAAGAACGCCGGCTGAGCGCCGGGGTCAGTCGTTGACGGCTTCGAGCTTGGGCTTGCGGATGATGCGGGCCGGCACGCCGATCGCGGTGGCGCCCGCCGGCACGTCCTGCAGCACCAGCGAGTTGGGCGCGATGCGTGCCCCATTGCCGATCTTGACCGGACCCACGATGACCGCCCCCGTCCCGATGAACACGTCGTCACCGAGCTCCGGAACGCCGGCTCGCTCCACGGTGGTGGCCAGCGTCACGTTGTGCATGATGCCCACCCGGGCGCCGAACTTCACCTTGGGGTGCACCATCACGTCCTTGGCGTGGATGAGATGCGGGTCGGTGCCGAGGTCGACCGTGTCGGGGATGTGGCAACCCAGCGTGTAGTTGGTCGCGATGAAGCCAAGCCGATACATCTTCTGAGCCACCCACCGAGCGGGCTTGGGCAGCGTGTTCTTCCAGCGGCCGAATCGGTAGATCGCAAGCACGACCACCCCGGGCTCGGCGAAGTGGCTTCCGTGACGGCGAAAGTCGCGGCGAAAGTTCTCGAACATTCGATTCGTCTCGGAGGCAGCCTCGCACGAGCCAGGACGCCGAGCAACTCACCGGGACGCGGCGATCATCGGCTGCAGGCGCTTCATGATGTGCTCGACGGCACCGTCCCCCTTGATGCCGCCTTCGATCTTCTGGCCGGCGAACTGGCCGTCCCCGCCGGGCAGCGCGAAGCGTGGGATCAGCCGTCCACCGTAGCCCGCATCCTCGAGACGCGCGCTGTCTCGATCGGCGTCGTACTCGAGGAAGGTGACCCCGGCCAGGCTCTCGTCCAGGTCGCCGCGCTCGAGCGCGGCATGAAACGCTTGACAGGGACCGCACCAACTCGCCCCGACGTAGACGATCAGTGGGCCCTCGGACGAAGACATCGCGGCGCGGACCTCCTGCGCGATGTCTCCACGACCGGCGGCCGGCACGAAGCTCGGCTTCGCTGGCGCCGCGGCGACCGGCCCCGCCGGAGCCCGATCATCCACGTCCGGTCCCGGCGCCTTGCCGGTGCAACCCAAGAGGAGGAGGAGGCATGGAACCCAACGCATGTGCGGGATGATAGACGGAAACCGCCACCGTCGAGCAGAAGCCCCGAACGGCTCAACCGCCTAGAATCAATAAAGTTTATGGCAGAGCGTTAGGGACGCAAGCAGCGCCCCCCCTTGGCATTGGACCGACGGTGCGCAGGTTGTTCGAGTCATCATGAAGTGGTCCTGGAAACTCGGTCGGTTCAAGGGAATCGACGCCTACGTGCATGCCTCCTTCCTGCTGCTGCTCGCGTGGGCGGCCTGGGCGGCCTACCAAGGCGCCGGGTCGGGGCTTGCCGCGCTGCTCGGCGTCGTCTTCCTGGTCGGCGTCTTCGGCTCGGTGCTCTTGCACGAGTTCGGGCACGCGCTCACCGCCCGCCACTACGGAATTCGAACCCGGCGCATCGTTCTATGGCCGATCGGCGGCGTGGCGCAGCTCGAGGGTCAACCCCGCACGCCCAAGCAAGAGCTACACATCGCCCTCGCCGGGCCTGCGGTGAACTTCGTGCTCGCCGCCGGACTCTGGGCCCTGATCTCCATCGCCGGACTTCCCAGCTACGGAATGCTGGCGTCGCTGATGGTCGCCAACCTCACCCTCGGCCTGTTCAACTTGATCCCCGCGTTCCCCATGGACGGCGGCCGGGTCCTCCGCGCGTTCCTTGCCACCCGAATGGGTGGCGGCAGGGCGACCCAGCTCGCGGTCAAGATCGGGAGAGGAGCAGCGGTCGCGTTCGTCATCGCGGGCCTGTTTGGCAACCCGATGCTCATGCTCGTGGGCGCGTTCGTGTGGTTTGCGGCCGGCGCCGAAGGCCGTCGGGACCCCTACGAGCGACGGACCAGCCCGAGCCACGCCCACGTCGCGCACGAACCCTTGATCGTCTTCATCCGTCGGGTCTGACGTCTGCTACCTTCTCCCCGTGACGCCCGCAGCTCGCCGTCGCAAGCGCAGACTCGCAGCCTTGGGGACGTTTCTCGCCGTCGCCATCGGAGTCATGTTTCTGGCGATCCCCTTCCTGTCCGGCTTCGTGTCTCGGTTCGTCCCCGCTTCGGTCGAGGCCACCATCGGCTCGCAGATGATCGAAGAGCTGGGCAAGGAGACCACCTTCTGCCAAGAAGCAGACGGCCTGGCAGCGCTCGACGACATCGTCGAGCTGCTCTCGGCGCAAACCGACGGCACCTACGAGTTCCGTGTCTACGTCGCCGACCAAGCGCTCCTCAACGCCTTCGCCGCGCCCGGGGGACACATCGTCCTGTACCGCAACCTCATCGACGAGGCCGAGTCTCCCGATGAGGTCGCGGGCGTCCTCGCCCACGAGATGGCCCACATCACCAACGGCCACCCCGCCCGCGGCATGGTCGAGTCCATGGGCTACGGCGTCTTCCGGCTGTTCACGATCGACGAGAGCACGGGCGCCGAGCTGGTCAAGTCCACCATCACCAACCACTACAGCCGCGAGGACGAGCTGGAAGCGGACCGAGGTGGCGTCGACCTGCTCAACGCCGCGGGTCTCGACTCGCACGGCTTGCTTCGCTTCTTCGACCGGCTGAGCGAGCGAGGCCAGGAGATCCCTGGCGCCCTGGAGTTCCTCTCCACCCACCCCAGCGGGGCGACGCGCAAGAACGCGCTGGGCAACTACGTCAACGACGGCGAGCTGCCGATCACCGAAGAGCAGTGGGAGGCGCTCCGAGGCGTGTGCAAGGAGACTGGAACCGCCGTCTACGTCGGCCCTGGGTGACGCTCAACCGCTCGGCGTGCCGGCGTCGCTGCCGGCCACGTGCGTCTCGAAGAACGACAGGAACCGCTCGGCGAAGTCGAGCTGGTGCGCACGCTCCGACAGCCCGTGGCCCTCGCGCGGGTACAGGGCGATCTCGGTGGTCACCTCGAAGTGGCGCAAGCCCCGGTAGAGCTCGTACGCTTGTCCGGGAGGAACGCGCGTGTCGTTCTCCCCGTGGACGAGCAGCGTGGCGGTCTTCGATCCCTCGATGTGCGCCATCGGCGAGCGCTGCCACGCCAGATCCATGTTGCCCCACGGCCACAGATTCCAGTGCACCAGCGAGTTCTCGTGCTCGATCTCCGTGGTCCCGCTGAACGAGATCCAGTTGGTGATCGCGGCGCCGACCATCGCGGCCTTGAAGTGCTCCGTGTACATGGTGGCGGCGAGCGCCGAGAAGTAGCCGCCATAGCTCCAGCCACCCATGCCCACCCGGTCTGCATCCACCAAGCCGGCGCTGGCCAGGTGTTCGATGCCAGCGAGGACGTCTTCGAACTCCTTGCCGCCCAGGTCCTTCTGGTCGGCTTTCCCAAACGCGACGCCCCGGCCCTGGCTACCGCGGTAGTTGGGCATCAGCACCGCGAAGCCGCGGTTGGCAAACAGCTGCGCGGGATAGGTGGCGCCGGTCGTCCACCCATCGAGCGAGACGCCCTCGGGACCGCCGTGCGGCAGCACGACCAGCGGGGCGGGCTTCGCATCCCCGACCGGATGGATGAACACCCCCTCGATTTCCATCCCGTCCTTGGCCGTCCAGCGGACGACCTCTTGGCTGCCGAGGTTCTTCCTGGCCAAGCCTGGGTTGGAGTCGGTGATGCGACGCAGACGCTTGCCGACCGCACCCACGAACACTTCGGAGGGATGCTCGGACGTGCTGCCGGCGCAGACCTGGGTCTTCGCCTTCGCGTCCAGGTGGATGCCGCGGCACACCACGCCCTCGCTCGCCGACGCCTTGCGCTCGCCAGAGCTCGCGTCGACGGTGAGCAGCGCGGTGTGGGTGCCCTCGTTGGCCAGCATCAGGATCTTCCCCTCCCGCGGCCACAGGACGACCTGTCCGGTGCCCTCATAGTCGGCGGTCAACGCCGTCGCGGCCCCACCCGCAGCGTCGACCACGTACAGGACGCCCGCAGTCGGGTCCGTGAGATCTTTCGCCCCCAGGAATGCGATGCGCGCCCCGTCGGGCGACCACGCCATCGCGCCGAGCTTGCCCTCGGTCTGGGTCAACTGCCGCCATCCCCCGGCGAGATCGGTGACGAAGATCCGGCTGTACATCATCACCGCGTCCACGTCGGCCCGCGAGTTGCCTTGAACCACCAGCTGCTTGCCGTCGGGCGACCACGCGAACGCGGACACGTGGTGCGCATCGGATCCGATCGCCTCGGGCTCGTCTTGGCTGCCCGGCTCGAACACGTACAGCCGCAGGGCGGTCCCCTTCACATCGGTGAGCCGCCAGTCCTGCCCGGCATCGTCTGCCTTCTTCTCGGCCGCGCTCTTCTTCTTGTTGGCCAAGAAGGCGATCTTCTTTCCGTCGGGCGACCACTCGAAGTGCCGCACCCCGCCATCGACGTCCGTCAGCCGCTCAGGCTCTCCGCCCCGAGGCGAGATGCGGTAGATCTGGGACCCCGCGTCTCCGCTGCGCGAGGATCGGAACCCGAGCCACCGACCGTCGGGCGACCACTTCAGTTCGAACGAGCTCATGTCCGGCGCCGTGAACCGCACCGGCTCCCCACCGCTCGCCGGCACCATCCAGATCACCGACCGCGAGCCGCCCGGCTCGTCCATCTCCGAGCGCGGGGTCCAGCGGGTAAACGCGACCGTCTTGCCGTCCGGGCTGAGCGCCGCGTCGGAGACCGACACCATATCGACGATGTCCGCGACGGTCAGGGTTTCGGTTCGGGGCGTCGAGGTGCCCTTCGCAACCGGTGCCGCCGCGGCGGACTTCGGTGAGCCAGCGCAACCGAGTGCGAGGAGGGCGAGCAGGACGGCAGAAGCAGTGCGCATCGCCGGGGAGGGTACACCGGAGTCCGCGCTGCCCTCAAAGCGACGCGTGACGGGCTCGCTGGGCTTCGAGGGCGGAGCGAATGCCCCGCACCGCAGCCTTGCGCATCGGCTTGCCGACGCCGTGCCCTTGCCCGCGGAACGACTCCGCCTCGACCACGAACCCGAGCGCCTGCATGTCGGAGACCTGGGCCCGCGTGACCGGCCAACGCATGACCCGGTCGGACTCGCCCACGAGAAGATGGGTGACGGCGTGCTCGGTGAGCTCGGTCGGCACGTGTCCCGGTGGCAGGTGCCCGGCCAGCGCGAACACCTCGGCCACCACGTCGGGGGCGCGAAGCGACACCTCGAGCGCGACCACGGCGCCCTGGGAGTAGCCGACCAGCACCGGCCGGCCTTCGACCGTGCCCGAGGCCTGAAGCGACTCGAGCAGCGCGATCACCTGCCCCGCCGCCTGGCCCACCTCCTCGGATCGGGCGCCCTTCTTTCGCGCCTCGCGCGGACGGAACCACGCGTGCTTGCCCCCGCGCCCCGTCCGAGGTCCACGCGGAATGATGACGCGGATCGGCGCCCGACCCCGCCCCAAGGCCTTGTGCAGCCCGTGGAGCGCCTCATCGCGGCCATGCAGCACCACCACCGTGGGCATCGGCTTGCCCGGGTCCGCCCCCGCGGTCACCCGCGTCTCGAACGAGAGCAGCTCTGGGCTCGAGCTCGCGAACCACAGCCACAGATGCAGCGCCATGCCCAGCATGCACGCGTTCGAGCCCACCGATCGGCGGAACGGTTCAGTCCGTCCCCCACCGGCCCGACGAAGTTCGAATTCATGCTACGCCCGGCGGCATGGATCGCGCGCGCCTGGGAGCGGCCCGCTACGCGGGACCCGATACGGGCCACTACGAGAGCTGGTTCCAGCGGGCCAACCATCCGACCGAGCCGATCGCGTTTTGGATCCGCTACACGGTCTTCGTTCCCGCCGAAGGGCCGCGCGAGCCGATGGGCGAGCTGTGGGTCATCGTCTTCGAGCGAGGAGCGATCACCGCGCGCAAGGCCGAGTTCCCCGTGGCCGCGTGCCGTTTCGACCCCAACACCCTCGACGTCCGCATCGGGGCCTCGACCCTGGACCTGGAGCGCTGCGAGGGTGGGTTCGAAGACGTGCGCTGGTCCCTGGGTTACACCTCCGACGCACCGCCGCTGCTCATGCTGCCCGAGCGCCTCTATCGCGGCGGGTTCCCCAAGGCCAAGCTCCTGGTCGGGTCCCCGATGGCCCGGTATCGAGGCAGCATTCAGCTCGGGGAGCGCGAGCTCTCGATCGACGGTTGGGTCGGCTCGCAGAACCACAACTGGGGAAGTCAGCACACGGACCGCTACGCATGGGGTCAGGTCGCCGGGTTCGACGACCGACCCGACGTCTTCCTCGAGGCCGCGACCGCGTGGCTCAAGTTCGGGCCAGTGTGGACGCCGCCGCTGACGATCGCGTCCGTCCGAGTCGGTGAGCACACCGTCCAGCGGGTCGGGATGCTGCAGGCGGTCCGTGGCCGTGCCGCACAGGAGGGCTTCGGCTGGAGCTTTCGCAGCCGCGGCCAGGGCGTCAGCATCGAGGCGACCTTCGACGCCAGCGCCGACGACTTCGTCGCGATCCGGTATCTCGACCCGCCAAGCGGTCACAAGGCCTGCCTCAACTCCAAGCTCGCGCGCTGCCAGCTCCGCGTGGAGTCCCCTCAGCTCGGTGTCATCACCGCGCACACGCGGCACCGCGCGGCGTTCGAGCTGCTCCGAGATGAAGCGCCACCGGGCATGACGCTCCTGTTTTGAAGGACCATCGCGGTCGTCGGTCGCCGATCTGCGGTATCAAGGACCGCGTGAACCTGGTCGAGCGTCGCGAGTATCAGCTGGTCGAGTTCCACGGCATGGTCACCGTGGCCCCCGAAATGCTCGCGCTCTTTGGGTTGATCGAGCGCGTCGCCAAGACCGATGCGTCCGTCCTTCTGCGTGGAGAGACCGGGACGGGGAAGGAGCTGGCTGCCCACGCCCTGCACCAGCTCAGCCACCGCGGCAGCGGGCCGTTTCGGCCCATCAACTGCGCCACCCTCACGCCCGAGCTGGCGGCCTCGGAGCTGTTCGGTCACGTGAAGGGGTCGTTCACGGGCGCCATCTCCGAGCGCGCCGGTCTGTTCGCGCTCGGGGATGGGGGCACGGTGTTCCTCGACGAGATCGCCGAGCTCCCGCTCGACATTCAGGCTCGCCTCCTGCGGGTCTTGCAAGAACGCACCTTCGTCCCCGTCGGCGGCGTGACCGCCCAGTCGACGGACATTCGGCTGCTTGCGGCGACCAACAAGTCGCTGCGGCAAGAAGTGGAAGAGAAGCGCTTCCGCGAGGACCTGATGTACCGGATCCGCGTCGTTCCGCTGTTCATTCCGCCGCTGTCCGAGCGGACCGGTGACATCGAAGCCCTGGTCTGGCACTTCATCGACCGCTTCAACGAGCGCAGGGGTCGAACGGTCGAGGGTCTCACCGTGACGACGATGGATCTGCTGCACGGCTACTCGTGGCCCGGCAACATTCGCGAGCTGCTCAACGTCATCGAGTACGCATTCGCCGTCGGCGAAGGAAGCGTCATCGATGCCTCGGAGCTGCCGCCGGAGCTTCGCGGAGAACAGCTCCAGAGCCGTCGCGGCGGTTGTGCCGAAGACGACGAGCGCGCGCGCATCGAAGAGGCGCTCCGCGACGCGGGAGGCCAGCGCAGCCACGCGGCCGAGCTGCTGGGGATCAGCCGCTCGACGCTCTGGCGCCGCATGCGAGAGCTCGCGCTACTCGACAGCACCTAGCTCGCAACCCTCCGACTTTCGTAGTCGATCACGCAATCCGTTTGGGGGTGCGTGGCGTTTCTCAACGCGATGACGCTCACCCACTCCACCCTTCGTTCTGTATGCGGCCTGTCCTTGGTCGCGCTCACCCTCATCACGCCTGCGTCCGCCCAGGCGGCTCCACTCCCCGATGTGGCCGATGCCCCGATCCTCGTCATCGGCGCTTCGTATGCCGAGGGCAAGCTGCCCCTCGACGACATGATGCAGGGGCCATTTGGCGGCTCGTCGGTCGGCTTCGGCAGCTACATGGATCTCGGCGACGCGCTCTCGCGGCAGGGCATGTTCGTCGTCAACGAGGCTCAGGCCGGCGCGACCGCGGCGGACCGACCGATGTGCCTCGACGCGGCCTGTCTACCTGTGGGCTGGCTCGGCTACGAAAGTCAGCTGGCGAAGGCACTGGCTCGCGTCGCGATCCCCGATCCCGCCGACCCGACCCAGGTTCTCGGCTACAACGCGCAGTATGTGTACTTCGGCCTGGTCAACGACTGCATGCATTCGGGCGCAGCCGGGATTCCGCAGCTGGCCTCGGAGTCGTGCACCGATGACGAGATCGCCATGTTCCTCCACGAAATGGTCGACGTGGCGCAGGATGCAATGGACGCCGGCCTGGTCCCCGTGTTTCCACAGTACCCCGCCTACACCGACATCGACCTCTCCATTCAGGCCGCGGCGACTGGACTCGTTTGGTACGCCAACCAGGACGAGTGGGACCTGATGGCAGAGCGGTGGCGCGACATGATCCACGACGAGCTGCCCGGCGCGATCATGGTCGAGGCGTGGGCCGACATGGAGACGATGCCCGACGGCCTGCATCCCACGCCGCAGTCGGCGGAGAATGCGGCCCTGCGCATCGTCGAGGCGATCGCGCTCTACGAGGCCGCTCTTTGAGCCCGCGCGCACCCGATCCCGGCGCTCGATGAGATCGGGCGTCGGGCTGCACCTGCTCCGTGTGACTCGTTCACACCGCCGGAGCGGACGCGAGCGCGTAACGAGCCTTCCGCCGCGCACGCGCGACCCGCCGCGCACGCGCGACCGCTTCGCCTTCGCCGCTGAGACGTTCAAGCGACGCGGGTGAACGCGAGCGCCCACTCGGCCCGCTCGACGACTTCACACTGCTCATGACACTCGCCGCAGTGATGTCGGCGGGGTCGTTCTCCACCTGCTCGGCAGGAAGCGTCGATGCACAGCGCGCGCAGTGTCCGAAGATGCCCGAGTTGGCCCACGCCAGCGCCGCTTCGACGCGGGCGAGCTCGTCGACTGCCTCGGGGTCATGGCCGACGCTCAGCCAGCCGCGCCAGCCGGAGGCGAGCTCTTCGAGACGTTGGTGGGCATATTGCTGCGAGTGAGTCGTATCGAGCATGGGGAGGGGCTCCGGAAGACTCTTGGGGCAAGACCGGGGCCATCTCAAAACCTGTGCATTTCCGGGCTAGCGGCGCTCACGCGGCGACGTGGCCGTGGCGGGACCGCACAGGGTGAGCGCTCTCGTTGACGACATGTTCTTCGACAACCGGCGAGGGGGGAGCGGCGTGGTTCTGGTCCCAACTCACGCCCCGCTGACGGGGTCTCGCCTCTTTCTGGGCTCGTGCTCCGCTGGGAGCATTCCCAGTCGCTGGCGCACGGTCATCGCCGGCTTCGAGATCCAGACCCGCAGCAGGTCCCCGACGACGGGGTTGCGCGCCAGGCCCACGCCATCGACCGCGCCGAGGCCTTCCATGCGCGCGAGCGTGCTGAGCGACGCGGGGAGTTCGTCGGCGACGATGAGCGCGACTCGGCGAGCCGTCTGCTGCATCCACTGCACGCCCGTGTTCATGTCGAGGGGACGCGCGCGAGCGTACACCTCGGCCGCGGACTCGAAGCCTCGACGGCGCCGGCGGGGCAGCCCTCGCAGGATCAAGCGCAGGTGTTCCTCGAGCACATCGGGCGGCACACCAGCGGGGGCGGCTCGAGGAGACACGTGGCTGACGGACGCCGCGAGGATCATGTCGAGCTCGGAAGGACTGAACAGGCCGATCGGATACAGCCCGTTCGAGAGCAGGTAGAGCGAGTGCGCAACCATGAAGACCTGGCCCGCCCGCGGCAGCTCGCCCATCCAGTTCGGAAGGATCAGGGAGGGTCGCGGCGTGTTCTCGATGACCGCCGGCCTGTCGACGACGTGATGAACGTAGAGGTCGAACTCCTCCACGCCGAAAGACAGCGCCAGGCGGTCCACCAAGGACCGGAACGGGTGCTCCGATCGCGTGCTGAGCTTGTCCCGACTGCCCACCCCGTGTCGGGCCAAATCCGGCGCTCTCAAGCGAGAGAGCCCCTCGGCAACGGCCCCGAGCAGCCCCGCCGCGGCAGCTTGCTGTTCGCGCGCGACGATGAGTTCGCCCAAGACCTCGTCTCGCACGACGCCCGACCCCAGCACGCTCGTGTGGGGATTCCAGGTGCGAAGCGCGGCCTCCTCCGCCGGGGTGGACGCGTCGAGCACCGAGACGGCCGCCAGCGCCATGCTCTGGTGTCGCTCTCGACCCAGCGCGCCGTAGACCTCGGCCAGTCCGCGCCAGGCTTCTGCGCGATCGACTTCGTCCATCAGCAGGTACTGCAGCTGCTCCACAGCGTCCTCGTGACGCCCTGCCTGGCGGAGATCCTGCGCGAGCGCGAAGCGGATCGAAGGGGTCGAGTCACAGGCACCCAGCCCCTCGGTGAGCGTCTTCATCGACGCCACCGAGTCCTCGAGTTCCTCACGCTGAACCCGGGCGACCTCCAAGTACAGGACCGGCGCCATGAGGGGATCGGTCGAGCGCTTGCGCAGCGCCGCGCCCAGGACATCGATGTAGCGCTGCCAGTGTTTCGGCTCCTTGGCCATCCGGCGCACCTCGGCCTGCGCACGGCCCTTGGGCCCTTCGAGGACCACGGCCTCCCCGAGGTGCCCGAGCGCCTCCTCGAGCTGGTCGTTCTTCCGCTTCGCGCGGGCCAGCAGGACGAGCCCGCGACAGCGCTCTGCGTCATTGCGCGCGACCTGGACCAGCCGGGTCGCGGTCGGTACGGCCCGGTCGTAGGCCTCGTCGGCCATCTGCAGGTTGGTCACGCGCTGCAGCAGCTCGTGGTCCTCGGGCGCAAACTCCAGCGCCATCTCGTAGTGCCGGTATGCCCGCGTGTTGTCTCCAAGGGACTCGTGACACGAGGCCAGGAGCGTGTGCGCCTTGTGAGCAACGTCGGGCTCGGGCTCGTTCTCCAGGCTCGCGTTGAGCTGGTCCACGGCCTCGTCGAAGCGACGGTCGGAGTGCAGCAGCGCCCCGAGCTCGTAGCGGGCCGGGCCGTTGGTGGGCTGTGCGTCGACGAGCTTCTGCAGCGCCGACAGTGCCGCGCCCAGGTTGGAGAGCTCCCGCGCATGAATGCGCGAGACTTCCACCCACAGCTCGTGTTGGCGCTGATCATCGGAAGCATCCCCGGCGGCGCGACTGAGACGCTCGGAGAGCACTTCGAACGCCCCCTCTCGGGTGAGCACCTCGATCAACGCGGTCGCGGCCTCGACACTGTCGGGCCACAGGGCGAGCGCCTTCTCGAAGGCTCGGACGGCGGAGGATTTGTCCTCGAGTTGGTCGAGGTGGACGACGCCCGCCCGCACCCAGAAGCGGGATGCCTCGTGTGGATCTCGAGCGAGCCGTGCGTTGGCCTCGGCGTTCTCGACCAGCGCCGGCCCGTGACCTATCAGCTCCGCAACCCGCCCTAACCCACGCACCGCGCCCAGGTTGTCGGGGTCGAGTCGTAGGGCCTTGCGATACACGTCCAGCGCGGTCGGTTGTCCGGACATCTCCATCGCCTCGGCGCGGCGCGTGAGATGGGCGGACTTCAACTCCCCATCCGAGGTGGCTTCGGCCAAGCGAGCGTCGACGTCCGCGAGGGCTTGCGGGTCACCACCGACCAGCGCGAGCCGCTCCAACGCCTCCAGAACCCGCCGATCGGAGGGTCGCAGCGCGAGAATCGAGCGGTAGCAGTCCCGAAGATCGTCCGGCGTGCCGATGTCGTCTCGGCTCTCGAGAACCCTGGCCCGCTCGGTCAGCGCCGCCGCCTTCGCGCCAGCGTCGGAGAAGACCGAGACCTGGGTCGCATAGGTCCGCTCGAGGTCGAGCCAGCGCTCCGCCTGACGGTACAGGGGCTCGAGGCTCAGCAGCGTCCCCACGTGTTGCGGCCAGTCGGAGAGCACCTTCTCGTAGCAAGCGATCGCGCGCTCGACCGAGCCCACGTGATCGAACCAGACCTCTCCGGCTCGCAGGCGAAGCGCGACGGCTCGCTCGGGGTCCTGGGTCCTCTCGGCCCGCCCCTCGAGCTCTTCGGCCAGCTCGTTCCAGCGCTCGAGCTGAGTCCGCACCCGCGCCAGCGCTTCCGCGGCGGCGTCGTCATCGGGTCGCAGCTGGGTCGCGCGCTCGAAGCACGCCTCGGCTTTTGCCGGGTCGTCGAGATGCTCTTCGTAGATCTCCCCGGCTCGGAACGCCGCGACCGCCTCCGACTTGGGATCGCGCGCGACCTGCTGGTCGGCCTCGATCAGCTGCACCAGCGACGACCACTCCCGGCGATCGGTGAGCAGCTGCGCCAGCGCGTGGGAGGCGGGAGCGTGCCGGGGGTCGATCGCCAGCGCGTCCCGGAACGACTCGGCGGCCTGCTCCGGATCGGCCAGGAAGCGGACGTAGACCTCGCCCATCTTGTGCAGGAGCGCGACCTTGCTGGGGGGATCGCAGATCTCCAGCTCGCGGCGGTAGACCTCGACGAGGTCCGCCCAGTGGCCTTCTGCGTGGTGAATGCGGCCCAGGCTGGCCAGGGTCTGCTTGTGCGTCGGCTCGAGCTCCAGCACCCGGGAGAACGCGGCGACCGCCTCGTTGCGGCTCTCGAGATGGTCCTTGAGCACGGACCCGGCGCGATACAAGAGCGCCACGATCTCGGTCTGGTCCGAGATCATCGTGACCTCGAGCTCGAGCGCTTCGACCAGCGTGCGCCAGCGACCGGCTTGCTCTGCAGTGCGTGCGATCGCGTGCACGGCTCCCAAATGCTTGGCGTCGACCTGCAGGATCCGGCGATACGCGGCATCGGCAAGCTCGGCGTCGTCCAGCGGTCCCCGGTGCAGGTCACCGATTGCGAACAGGTACTCGATGCGACGGGCTTCGTCGACGTGATCGAGCGCTCGCTCGTAGAGCTCGACCAGCTTGTGATGCTCGTCGGTCGCCGCGTACAGGCGAAGCAGCGCTCGAAACGACGACGCGAGCGAAGGGTCGAGCGTCAGGGCTCGCTCGTGGTGGGCGATCGCCTCCACCCGACGTGTCGCCCGCTCCAGAATCTCGGCCGCGCGGGCGTGGGCGACGGCGCGCCGCCCTGGCTCGTGAATCGCCCGGGCCTCCCGCTCGTGCATCTCGACGAGCGCGTCCCATCGCTCCTTCTCGGCGTAGATCGGCGCGAGCGAACGCAGGGCGGGCACGTAGGTCGAGTCGATCTCGAGCGCGGCTTCGTAGGCTTCGATCGCCGCGTCGTCGTCATGGAGCTCGTCGCGGCACAGCTCACCGATCCGGTGCAGGTAGCCGAGGCGCTCGCGGGGGTCGTGCGTCGACTGGACCAACCGGGCCAGCGTGTTGGCCAGGGCCGGGTGCGAGCCCGCGCGCTCGTACAGCCGCGCCAGCGCATCGAGCACGAACGGCTGGTCGGGCGCTTCGCGAGCGGCGGCCTCGAACGAGGCGATGGCCTCGTTGCGGTTGCCCAGCCGCTCCGCATGGATCTGACCGACCCGGTAGCGGGAGGCGATGCGCAGCGGGAGATCCTTGGACAGCTCCCCCTCGGTCTCCAGGACCCGGATCAGCTCCCGCCAGCGGCTGCGATCATGGTGCAACCGCTTGAGCGACTCCATGGCTCCAGGGGCGCGGTGGTCGATGTCCAGCGCTTCCTCATAGAGTTGGGCGGCGCCGTCGTAGTCCTCGCCGTGCACTTCGAGCTGCCGCGCGCGACGAACGACCAAGGCGGCGCGGTGCTTGGCGTCGCCGCCCAGGGCGTTGGCCTGCTGGGCATAGGTGTCCGCCAAGTGCGACCAGTCGCCCAGGCCCCAGTCCGACGCTTCGATCGCCTTGAGCAGCACGGAGTCGGCGGCGACGAGCTCGGTCGCCGACTCATACAGCGCGCGAGCCTCCCGACGCTGGCCCAGCTGCGTCTCCATCACCCGGGCCTTGGCGAACATCAGCGCCGCTTTGGTCGCCCGGTCGGCCGTCACGCGCAGCTCGCGATCGAACAGCTCGAGCGCCTGAGCGTACTCGCCCAGGGCGAGCAGCACCCGGCGCGCGCCCGTGATGACCGGCAGTCGCAGCGGGGTGGCCTCCAGGGCTTGGGCGTAGTGCTCCGAGGCGCGCTCGAGGTTGCCCTCGACGCTCTCGGCGATCCGAGCGATCTCGAAGTGCAGGCGCCCGCGCCGATCGTCTTCGGTCTCCGACTCCAGCGCGGCGGTGTAGTGGGCGATCGCCAGGCGCGCCTCGTCGGCGTACGCCTCCAGGATGCCGCGGGGGACCTCGCCCCGCTTCATCGCCAGGGTGTGGGACTCCTCGTCGAACTCTCCGCGGCGCATGGCGGCGGGGATGCGATGCAGCGTGGTTCGGTCCTCTTCGCGGGGCCCGACCAGCATTTCGCCTGCGACGGGTGCGACGACGTTGCCTCGCTGCTCGTCGGTGAGCTGGTCCTCCAGCGGAGGCGGCGCGGCCGGACGTGGCGCGACGATCCGCGGCGCCGGCGGCTTGAACGCCTCGGGTCTGGGCGTGGGCACCTTCGGCGCAGGCACCTTTGGCGCAGGCACCTTCGGCGCAGGCAACTTCGGTGGCGCCGCTTTCGGAGGCGCCGCTTTCGGTGGTGGCGGCTTCGGTGGCGAGACCTTCGGCGCCGGTGGCTTCAGTACGGGCGCCTTGGGTCTTTCACCCGGTGGACGAGCCGTCCGGGTCTTGGGCACAGAGCCCGCCGGGCGCGTGGGCGCTGGAGGAGGAAGTCGGGGAGGCTTGGGCGGCGCGTCGTCTGCCAAAGGAGAGCTCCAGAGCCCGGCGGGCGGGCTGCGGAAATCATACGGCGCGCCGGTGTCTCTGCGCCAGCACGGCACGACGTTGCGCGGCAGTCAAAACCGCGATCATGATCACGACGCGCGCAGATCAACCGAGTGCGAGCCAGGCCTGGATGATGATGAGGCCGGCGAAAGCAGCCCCAAACATCAATGGCATGCGCGACTCGAGCGTCTGAGCGCGGCGCATCGCTGCGACCGGAACACGCGGCAGGGGACCCGTCGTCACCCGCTTGGCTCGCTCCAGTGCTGTTTGATGTCCCCGCTTCATCACTACCCGACACTTTCATCCTGACGGATCCAAACCGTAGGCGCAAAAAAAAGAACAAAAGACACCGACGCGAACTGACATCGGTCTGACACTGACCCGCCGGCCGCGTCACGGCTTTCGCAGCTGAACGAGCGCGCCCTTGGGCTCTTCCCCGTCCACGCGGTCGGACCACGCCTGCCACGACTCACCGGGTCGCTTATCGACGACATACAACAGATCCAAGAGGTCGCAAGAACGGTAGTGCGCGGTCGAACCGTCGTGAACTGGGCGGAAGCGGGCAGGCAGCCCCATGCCGATGAGCAGGCTCAGGTCGTCGGACCATCGGGCAATCTCCAGGAGCTGGTCGGGGGAGAAGATGGGCACCGCCTGGCACACCCGTTCGAACGGGAGCGGGGCAGCGGAACGCTCGAACGCCTCCGCAATCGCCACCGCCCGTGCCGCAACCTCCCCGAGATCTTCGTGCTGGAGCGCGCCGATCATGGCGACCGCCGATGCACCCAGCTCGATCGCCTTCGCGCCGCGGTCCAGATCGAGCCCACCGATGGCCACCAGCGGGCGCGTCGTCATTCGGCACCCCTCCAGCAGGCCGGCGAAGCCCACGACCGGATCCGGGTCGAGCTTCGACGAAGTGGGGGCGATGGGCCCCAGTGCGATGTAGTCGGGGCGCTGCTGGCAGGCCTGGCGGAGCTGAGCGCTGTCGTGGGTCGAGACGCCGATGATTTTGCCGCGGCCAAGCTTCGCCCTCAGCGAGGCCAGGTCGTGCGCGCCGAGGTCGTGCTGACCCACGTGCAGACCCGCGGCCGGACTGGCCGCCGCCGCATCCGCATCGTCGTTGACCACCAGCCCGCTGGAGGCGGCGGCACAAAGTGGAACCATCGCCTCGAGCATCTCGATGCGCTCGGTCGTGGTCGCCGCCTTGGCGCGCAGCTGGACCACACTCGCGCCCGCGCCGCCCCGGCCTCGCCCGCCCAAAACGGCCCGCGTCACGTCGACGACGGCGTGGCCGTGCGGATCGGGAACATCGACGATGGCGTAGAGGCCGCGCATGGCCACGTTTTTAGCAGTCCTGGGCCCGTGGTGTGCCATACCCCCGGGGTCTCGATGGGAACCCAGCGCGACCTCACCCAAGGTGCAATCTCCGGGCACCTGCTTCGACTCGGGGGCCCCATGGTCGTGGGCGTCCTCGCCGTCCTCTCGATCAACCTCGCCGACACCTACTTCGTCGGCCAGCTGGGCACCGACGAGCTCGCCGCGCTCAGCTTCACGTTTCCGGTCGTCCTGACCGTGGCCAGCCTGAGCATCGGTCTCTCCGCTGGGGCGAGCTCGGTGGTCAGCCGAGCGATCGGCAAGGGGGACCGCGACGAGGTGCGCCGCCTTGCCACCGACAGCTTGGTCCTCGCGGTCGTCGTCGTCGCGGCGGTCTGCGCCCTGGGGTGGTTCACGGCCCGCCCCCTGTTTGCGGCCCTGGGCGCCGAGGGTCTCGTGCTCGACATCGTGGTCGAGTACATGAAGATCTGGTTCCTCGGCATGCCCTTCCTCGTGCTGCCGATGGTCGGAGGTGGCCTCATCCGTGCCAACGGGGACAGCCTCGCGCCCAGCGTGATCATGGTGTTCGCCGCGGTCTGCAACGTCGTGCTCGACCCCATGTTCATCAACGGCTGGGGATCCATTCCCGCCATGGGCGTGGCCGGAGCCGCGTGGGCGAGCTTGGCCTCCCGCGCGGCGACCCTGGTGGCCACGCTGCTGCTCTTGGTCTTCCGAGAGCGGCTGCTCGCCTACGACATCCCCGCTTGGGACGCGGTCAAGGCATCGTGGACCCGCCTGCTCTCGGTCGGCATTCCGGCGGCGGGCAGCAACATGGTCAACCCGATCGCCATCGGCGTCGTCACGGCCGTGCTTGCAACCTTCGGAAAGGACACCGTCGCCGCGTTCGGTGTCGCGACCCGCGTGGAGTCCTTCGGGGCCATTCCCATGCTGGCGCTCTCGGCCGCCATCGGACCGATCGCCGGCCAAAACTGGGGCCGCAATCGGCCCGACCGGACGCGCCAAGCGCTGCGGGCAACGTTCATCTTCTGCGGCGCCTACTCGCTGCTCGTCTTCGTGGTGTTCATGCTCGCGGCCGAACCCATCCTGGGCGTGTTCACCGAGGATCCCAACGTCATCGATCACGGCGCTTCCTACCTGCGGATCGTCGGTGGCACCCTCGCCGGCTACGGCATGCTGATCACCACGTCGGCCACCTACAACGCCGTCGACCAGGCCAAGCGCGGGCTCATCTTGACCGTGGTTCGAAGCCTCGCGCTGTACATCCCGCTGGCTGGACTCGGAGGCTTGCTCGGCGGCCCACGGGCAGCGTTCATCGGGATCGCGGTCACCAACGCCGCCATCGGCCTCGTGCTGCTCCGGTATGCGTTCCGCTGGCTCCGCAAGCAGGGCTAGCAGGGCGAACGAGAGTTCATGCCCCGCCCAGAGCGGCCAGCGCCCCGGTCACGTCGCGGTCGTGTTGGCCGGCGTCGTCTCGGACCTGCAGGCCCAGATCGGCCGCGCGGCGCAGCAGCATCGTCGCCTCCAGGAGGCGGTGCATGGCCGCCGCCCGCGACTGCTCGAGGTCGCGCAGGCGATGCAGCGCGTCGAGGAGGACGTCTTCGTCGACGCCGGCGGCCTTGGCTGAGGTGAGCGCGCGGACGAGCATGCCTTCGTCCAGATCGGCCAGGGCCGCGTCGAGATCGATCACGCGCTCGACCTCCGCCTCGATCAAGCCGACCAGCGCCTCCATGGGCTCGGTCACCACATCCACCTCGGTGCGCTCGACCTCGGCCAGCCCCTTCCGATGGTCGACGACCCGCTGCACGCTGAGCGCGAGGTGGCCGAGGCGCTCGCGGACGTCGTCTGCGACCGGTCCCTGGCTGAGCGTGGCCAGCCGAGCGACGAGCGGGTCGGAGGCGGGCAGCGCGGCGGGTCCCTCCCGGAGTTCGAACAGCGTCGGCTTGCGATTGCGGCTGGAGATCTTGGCCTTGACGATGACCCCGATGATGCTGAGCACGCCGACGATCGGCACCATCGCCGCCCACGGAAGCACCCCGACCGCGCCGAGCGTGGCGAACAGGCCCGCGATGACGGCGAGCAAGATGTACAGCCACGACAGGTTGGGCTCGTCCGTGCGGACGGCAACCTTGACGCCTGGGACGGCCAAATGCGTGCACAGAAGCTCCGCCCCCTCCCGCGTCAGACCGCCGAACAGCGCCGCGGGCAGGGCGATCTTGGCCTTCCGCTCCTGCTTCGAGTACATGCGCGCGTCCCCGTGGATGAAGTCGAGATCGGGGAGTCGGTCTCTGGCGAGCGGCTCCAGCTTGGCCCGAAACGCTTCTTGACCCTGGGCGGCCTCGGTCACCTTTCGCAGGATCACGCGGTAGGACCGGTCTCCGACCCCGGAACCGCTGGCGAACACCACCGCCTCCTTGCCGCACGCCAGACACAGACGCTGGCCCTGCAGCAAGGACGCCCCGCAGCTTTGGCAAGCCACCTTGGCGATGCCCGCGAAGGTCTCGGCCTGCCCCCGCAGGACGGATGCCACCTGGGCCGCCGTCTCCGGGCGCCCCTCGGGATCGAGGTCGACGCATCGCTCGATGCACTGCTGCATCGCCGGCGGGATCTCGGGTCGCAACGAGGCCAAGGCGGGGCGGGAGTCCGGGTCGGCCAACAGGGCGATGTCATCCCCGTAGGGGTGGGTTCCCGTGAGCGCGTTCCACAAGATCACCCCCAGCCCGAAGAGATCGGAGCGCTGGTCGATGACGGTCTTGCGCAGCTGCTCGGGCGACGCGTATGGGGTGCCTTCGAGCACCAAGCTGGCGGCCGTGCGGGTGCTGAGCAGGTCGACCCGGGCCAGGCCCACGTCGGTCAGGACCGGACCGTCCGAGGTCAGGGTGATCACGCGCGGCTGAAGGTCGCGCACGACGACGCCGCGCTGGTGCAGCGCATGGAGGATGTCGGCGATCGCGGCGCCCAACTCCGAGACGACGTCGATGGGCGCTGGGGCTCGAGCCTCGAGCCACGCGTCGAGCGTCTCGCCGTCGGGGTCCTCCCGCAGGCGCCATGGCGCGTCGTCGTCCGCGGGGCTCCGACCCAGCAGGCGCGCGACACCGGGCAGCTGGGACGACGCCGCTCGGGCCAGGTCACCGACGTAGCGGCGGCGAACGGCCTCATCGCGCCGGAGCTCGGGCAGCAGCTGCGCGAGCAGCCCGCGACCGCCCTCGCGAAGCCGAACGGACCAGCGCTGCTCGGAGCCGACCCGCCAGGGGCCTTCGAGGATTTCGACCACGTCGTCGGTGGGGGGCCAGGGACGATCAGACATCGCGCTGCACCTCCTCCAAGGCTTCGACCTTGGCCCGCAGCTGGGCCAGCGCATCCTCGCTCGCGCCCCCCGACCCCTTGGCCGACGCGAGCCGTACGCGCATCGTCTCCAAGGTACCGACGAGATCGAGCAAGCGAGACGACCAGGTGTCGCGTTCGTGCATCAGTCCGTGAATCGCGTTGGTGGGGTTCTGAAGGTCCACGCTGCCCAGCTCCTGATCGATCGTGTCGAGCCGACCGGTCGCGACCAACGCCTGGTCCAGCGCCGCGACGACCTCGTCATCGACCGATCCGTCCGCGCCGGTGGCCTCGCGCAGCGCCAAGACCCGCGTGACGACGCCGCGCAGCGCTTCGCGGTGCCGCTTGGACTCCATGCCGCTGGCGACGGTCGAGATCGCGTCCATCCTCTCCTCGAGCGCCGCTGGCAACATCTTCGTGGTGCCGCCGTGCTTTGCCTTGACCTTGACCGTGCGCAGCGCGACGAAGCCGGAGACGCCGATCAGCAGAAACGGCAGCATCAACAGCATCCATGGCTGCTGGGTGATCGAACTGTAGATGCCCGCCATCGAGGTGGCGATGATGCCCGCCATGCGTCCGCCGATCACCCGAGCCTTCTTCCTGACCGCGGGCAGTGCGAGCGTGCCGCCGCGTGCCGCTTCGGCCTGCATCCCGAGCTGACGCACGGCCTGCACCAGCTGCGTGGCCCCGGCCTCGTCCACGCCGGTCAACAGGGCGAACGGGAGGCGAGGAATCCGCTTCTCGAGCTCGCGTGCGTCGATGCCCAGGCTCGGGTTGTCCTTGAGCCACACGACGAGCGTCGACCGGTCCTTGGCGGTGAGCTTCGAGGCAACCTCGCCCGGCCCCGTGACGAACACCGTGTGATCGCCCGCGGCCAAGCGCGGCGCCGGAGCCCGGCAGGACATGCACAGCCGCAGCGCATCCACCAGCGGCGACCCGCAACGTGCACAGCGTCCCGCGTCCTTCATCGCAGCGTGCTGGAGCACCAGCGCGGTCTCCCCCAGCTCGAGCTGCTCCAGCATGTCGGCCACGCCGGACGCACTTTGCACGCGGTCGGCCGGCTCCTTCTCGAGGAGTTGCTCGATCAGTGCCCCGAGCTGAGGCGGGACGCCCTGCAGCGCAGGAACCGGCGCGATGCGGTGCTGCTCCAGCACCGCGAAGGATGTGGCGCCCGAGAAGGGCGGCCGTCCCATCGCGAGCTCGAACAAGATGCAGCCCAGCGCGTAGAGATCGGAGCGCGAATCGACGGCGAGCGGGTCGAGTGACTCGGGCGCCATGTAGTCCGGCGTTCCCAGGACGGCGAACCCGCTGCGATCGACGCCCGCCAGCGAGGATGCGCGGGCCATCCCGAAGTCGGCGATCTTCGGCACCTGCCCGGCCGCGATCAGGATGTTGGCGGGCTTGAGGTCGCGATGGATCACCCCGGCTCGATGCGCCGCGTCCAGCCCCCGCGCGATGCCGAGGCCGAACGCGACGATGCGCTCAGCCGTCACGGGGGCCTCGGTGGCGATCACCCGCTGCAAGGTGGGACCCTCGACCAGCTCCATGACCAGCACGTCGCGCCCCTGCACGTCGTGTCGCCCGAACACCTGGACCACATTGGGGTGCTCGACGGAGCGGACGACCTCGGCTTCCCGCTCGAACCGCGCCGCCGCGTCGGGCTCCGCCTCCCGCGAGGCATGCAGCACCTTGCCCGCGTACGCGCGGCCCTGTGCGTCCTCCACCCGGAACACGGTGGCGACCGCACCCGCCCCGAGCTCCTCACCCATGCGCAGATCCTGCAAGCCGCGAGGATAACCTGGAGCATGGGCTGGTATTCCCGCGCCTGCGCTGGTTGCCGTGAGCGTCGTCATCGCGTCGTTTCCCGGGCCGGGGGGTTCGCGCCACCCCGAGACACGAGGGGAGAGCCATGCTCGACGCCGTCGGAGCTCGAGTCGCTAGGATTCTGCGGCCAGCAGACGGCGGAGTGAGTCCGGTGTCTGCTCGAGCCTTACCGGTTCAGTCCGCCGGGCAAAACAGTTGCGCCGGCGGAGCACACTCGTACGGATCGTCGCCAAGCTCGAAGACGCAGAAGAACTGTTCTCTCGCGGTCGGTCGCGCGAGGCACGACGCGATCGCACCATCGTCCAGCGCGACCGCGCGCAACGACCGACTGTATTCGCTGTCTCCGACGTCGTTCGTGTAGGAGCGGCGGCGGCGGGTGACGATCACGTCGGGCTGAAGTCTCCAGATGACGGTTGCGTAGTGCGATCCGCCGAAGATGTACGTGTCGTCCGCGTTGAGCTCGATGCGCACTGGGGCTCCGCCGGCTAGCGCCGCGGCGGCGCAGGCCCAGTCTTCGTCCGTGAGGTCGCCGTCGTGGTCCCTGAAGTGCGAGGTGGCCCCGTCCCAAGTGTAGGGAACCGGCGGGCACGGTGACTCGAGCGCACATTTCACGGTGCACTCCGTCTCCCCATCGGGCGCACCGACCGAGCACGTCCTCCCGGCCACCGCGGAGGGACAGTCGATTTCCAGTTCGCCGAAGTCCACCTCCGGCCTCGGCGGCAGGTCGGGCGGAATGTCTGCGGTGCTCTCGGCGACCGCGTCGCTGCCGGAGGTTGTCCGTGTCCCGCGGTCCAACGTGGTGGAGTCGCGCGCGTCGCTGGGCGAGGTCGCATCGTCGGCCGGGGAACAAGCCAGGGCGGCAAGTCCGAGCGCGCACCCCATGCCGAATCGCGAACCCTTCACACCTCGATTGTAACGCACAGTCGATGCGGATGAGCCCCGTCGATCGTCGAGGGCTTGCTCTCGAGATCTGGCATACTTGATCTCCCCTTCGCCGACGGCCGCCCTCGATGCTCAGCAAACTCATTCCATGCCGAACCTGTCGCGTGCACGTTCGGGCCAGTGACGATCTCTGCCCACACTGTGGCGCGGCCATGTCCACCCGCGGTTCGGTGGGGCTCGCCGCCGCGTTGGCCGCGCTCGCGTTGGCCGCCTGCGCATCGGACGACTCGGACGGCGGCAGTGCCACGATGACGGGCGCCTCGTCGTCCGCGTCAGAGAGCTCGCCGACCTCGACGTCCAGCTCGACCGCCTCGAGTTCGGGCTCCATCTCCGCGACGTCAACCTCGGCAGGCACGATCGCCCACACCGGTTCGAGCGACGGAACCGCGTCCGAGGATTCAACCTCGATGAGCACGGTTCAGCCGCCCTACGGCGTTCCGGACACAACCTCGTCCGATGACACCAGCTCGGCGACCGGCACGGGCAGCACCGATGGAAGCGGGAGCTCCGGGACCACCTCCGGGTAGGCTTCGTCATGTTTCCACGTGCTGCAGTGTCGGTGGGTATGGCCTTGGTCTGGATTGGGCGTCGCGCGATGACCGGTTGAGGCCGGAGACCCCCTGTCATTCGATCGTGAGGCTCACGGTACCCGCGCTCGAGCTGACCTGTGCCGAAGCTGAGTGCGTGGCCTCGGGCCAGCTCCACGGGTAGACCTCGCAGGTGTCCTGGCCTGCGCCGCAGTCGCACGTCATGCCGTCACCATCGCAGGCGGTCGCGGCCACGAGCTCGAACGTGTACTCGCCGTCATCGAGTGCGTATCGCCGGTCGCATGTCATAGAGCACGCACGCTGTGCACATTCGGCAGGAAAGTCGAGCAGCTCAAACCCTGTGGGCGTCCATCCATAGCTGTATGTCGCGCCCGGACCGATGCGGAGCATCGTGTTCTCGGGACAGGGGCCGCAATCAAAGCACTCATCCGCCATGACCGCCTCACAGCTGGGGGTGCAGAAGCGGCCGTGCCAGTTGACCGCCGAACCGTCGGCTCGAGAGATCCGAAACAGGTCGGCGAAGCACTTGCTCTGGTAGCCGACATACACCGCGGTCGCGAGGTTGTTGGTGATCTCGATGGGGATCACCAGGTTGGGGATCGGGCCATCGAGCAGCTCGGGGCACACTTCACCGTCGGTGTCCGGGCTTGCAGTGCTGGCCTCCGCGGTGGACTCCGGACCCGACGATCCGGTGGAGCCGCCCGACCCAGAGGCCGACGTGTCCTGGTCCACCCTCGGCCCGCAGCCGAGCGTCAGGAGCGTCAGACCAAGAGCCACGACGAACGCACGAGAATCCATCGTCGACCACCCTAGCAGCCCGTGGTGAAACACGACACGACGTCTCACTCGTCTTTCTCGCTCCTGGCGGCGTCGCGCGACCTGTGGCCCCACATCGACGCCGCCGCGGGCACCCTACTCCTCTCCGCCGTGCTCGCCCGCGCGGCGGAGATGAAGCCCGAGGCACACTCGGCCATCGTTTTCTGCTGACCAACGCGAAGTGCGAAGCCGCCATTCACCGCGAAACACGGCTTCGTGCACGACCCGGCGGTGCTCGAGCGATTTGGCCCCGCTACCAGCCGCTGCGACTCGCCTGTGCCATCCCCTGAGCGATGCCTGAGCGTGCCGCCGTGTAAGGCGGTGGCGCGATAAGTCACGGCCGTGCCCCGCGTCCCACCCGCAGACGATGCGCCCACTGCTGCTACGCTCGGACGCATCGAGCGCTATCGTCTTCTCTTCATCTGCAGCCGCAACCAGTGGCGCAGCCCGACGGCCGAGCGCGTGTTTGGCAAGGACCCACGCTTGTCCGTTCGCTCGCGCGGGCTTGCCAAGTCTGCGCGGCGCAAGCTCTCCGCGGCCGACGTGCAGTGGGCCCAGCTGATCGCCGTGATGGAAGACGCGCACGCCGACCGACTATGCGAGCGCTTCGAGGTGGGCGCCACACCGCTGGTGGTGCTCGACATTCCCGACGAGTACCGCGCGATGGATCCCGAGCTGGTCCAGATGCTTCGCGACGCGATGCTGCCCGTGCTTGCGGACGCGCTGGTTTAGCTTACAGCTCGCCGCGCGGCTGAGAGTCTCCGTCCGGCTCCGAGCGCGCTGAGACGCACCCGCCCACACCTCAGTGCACGTCGCGCGACCGTTCGCCCTCGAGGTGTCCTTCACCTCTGCGTGCACTTGCGTGTTCCACGACGCTGCCGGACGATGTCAACGTCGATGAACCCGCTCTCGCTCGGCCGCAGGATCGCGGCGCTCCTGCTGCTCGTTTTGCCAGCCCACCTGGGCTGCGAGCCACCGCCGCTCTCGCGACTCGAGGCCGGTTTCGCGTTTCCCCAGCTGTGGCCCCCACCCCGCCAACCTCTCCCGCCAACGTCGCGCAAGCGCATCGACCTGACTGCAGTCCCCATCCTCGAGCCGATCCAGCTCGTCGATGGGCCACCGATGAAGCTCGAGACCCTCTCGCTCGGCAAGCCCAAGGTCCTGCTCCCCAGGGCAAAGGGGACCTACTACCCCGCCGAGCATCCGCTCTCCGATCGGCGCGCCATGGTTCGGCGAATCCGCGAGGACGAACATGGCCGAACGATGGAGCAGTACGAGGGCTACCTCGTCGACTTCGAGGACGGCGTCGTCGAGCGTTTCGACTCGATCAGCCCCTACGAGCAGTACTCCGAAGCCGGCATCGGCTTCGCGTGGAAGAGCATCGACGGCGTCAAGCACAGGGTCCTCGTGCACGCCGACGGTCAGGTCGTCCCGATGTGGCCCGAGACCGACACCGCACCCGACCTCCTCCTGCACCCAATCTGGCGCCAGGCCTGGATCTTCGGGACGCAGGAGTTCCCGACCGTCGACCCCTCCGACGACCCCGAGCAGACCGAGCGACGCAGCGTCTACATCCACTGGACGGACCTTCGAAAGCCACCCCCCAGCGGACCCAAGGTCGCGCTCCCGTTCGTGCTCCACTTCGACGAGCGCGTGATCAACAACGAGACCGAGTCCGTTCACGGTCCACGGCCCAAGCAGCAGGCAGACGTGCCATTCGTGGTCCGCGGCAACCTACCGGGCTGCAGCACCATCGAGCTGGACCGCGATGGCGGGTTTCATTGTCGCTACGGGTCGTACCGGACGCTCGCGCAGGGCTGGAGCTACACCGCCTTCGACGATCGCAACCTCGATGGCTACGTGGAGCTGCAGAACCGCGAGACGGGCGAGGTTCAGATCTTCCACGGGGAGAACGAGGGGGATGACTGCGAGGTCACCTACAGCGTGATGGATCCACCGCGCCTGCTCGTCGTGTGTGATGGTGCCGACACACTCCTTCTATGGACGCCTGAGAAGACCGTCGCCTATCCACCAAGCAAAGGTACGACTGGCTCGGACCCCAGCTGGGATGGACTCATATTCAGCTCATACGAGCACTACGAAGACTCTCGAGGAGAGGCAGACTATGCGCGTCGGTGGGTCGACCTTGAGCATCTTGCTGTCGCGGAATTTGCGGTCCGGCAGACAGACCGCGAGCACACAGGCTACCCCTATCACGGCAAGTGGCTCTTCACTCAGAGCATCGAGAGCGGTCGACTCCATGCCTCCAGTCTTGGGGACTCCCAGCAGCGCGAGATCCCGGCGCGGCTGAAGTGCCCGAGAGTCGTTGAGTTCGCAGACTGGCACAGAGACTCCATCCTCATCTCCTGCTGGGGGCCTCCACCGAATCCGAAGTCACTCCTCGGTCTGGATCCGGACTTGGCGGCCGTCTTCCCGCTCCCCGGTGCCGACAACCGGGAATCGATCGTCACCGCGACGCACGTTCTAACAACGAGACGGAACCAGAGGGAGGTCGTTGTGTGGGCGCGAGCTGGACAGTGGCCTACTTCGTCTCTCGAGTAAGCGGAAGCGCCAAGTCGAAGTCCTCCGCCTTCATGTCGCGCAGCTCGTGTTCGTCGCCCTTGCCATCCGTCGTGGGTTCGACCCTGACTCGGAGATCCACTCGCCGATCAGCCTGATTGTAGTCGTTCGACAGGTTTGAGACCTCGCCCTTCCCGACGATCGCGACCCTCTCCGGCGGTGTCACGGCCGGACCATCAGGGTTGTAGACGGCGAGTGTCTGCCCACCCGTCCATGCATCGCCCATGATCGCTTCCAAGTACCGAGCGACCGTTAGACCCCGGTGCCCACTCAACCTGAGATTCGACGTCTCATCATGTGGCGCGTCCGCGAAGCCCTCCAGCTTGAACACGGACAACGGGTTCACCATCATCGGAAGCGCACCAGCCCCGGCTGAACCTCGCCGCGACTCCGAGAACGCAGGTCAGTGGATGCTCGCTGTGGGGCTGAGTGTCTCCGTCCGGCTACGGGCGCGCTGAGACGCACCCGCCCACACCTCAGTGCACGTCGCGCGACCGTTCGCCCTCGAGGTGTCCTTCACCTCTGCGTGCACTTGCGTGTTCCACGGCGCTGCCGGACGATGTCACCGTCGATGAACCCGCTCTCGCTCAGCCGCAGGATCGCGGCGCTCCTGCTGCTCGTGTTGCCTGCGCCCCTGGGCTGCGAGCCCCCGCCGCTCTCGCTGCTCGCACCCGGTTTCGCGTTTCCGCAGCTGTGGCCCCCGCCCCGGCAACCTCTCCCGCCAACCTCGCGCAAGCGCATCGACCTGACTGCAGTCCCCATCCTTGAGCCGATCCAGCTCGTCGATGGGCCACCGATGAAGCTCGAGACCCTCTCGCTCGGCAAGCCCAAGGTCCTGCTCCCCAGGGCAAAGGGGACCTACTACCCCGCCGAGCATCCGCTCTCCGATCGGCGCGCCATGGTTCGGCGGATCCGCGAGGACGAACATGGCCGAACGATGGAGCAGTACGAGGGCTACCTCGTCGACTTCGAGGACGGCGTCGTCGAGCGTTTCGACTCGATCAGCCCCTACGAGCAGTACTCCGAAGCCGGCATCGGCTTCGCGTGGAAGAGCATCGACGGCGTCAAGCACAAGGTCCTCGTGCACGCCGACGGTCAGGTCGTCCCGATGTGGCCCGAGACCGACACCGCACCCGACCTCCTCCTGCACCCAATCTGGCGCCAGGCCTGGATCTTCGGGACGCAGGAGTTCCCGACCATCGACCCCTCCGACGACCCCGAGCAGACAGAGCGACGCAGCGTCTACATCCACTGGACGGACCTTCGAAAGCCACCCCCCAGCGGACCCAAGGTCGCGCTCCCGTTCGTGCTCCACTTCGACGAGCGCGTGATCAACAACGAGACCGAGTCCGTTCACGGTCCACGGCCCAAGCAGCAGGCAGATGTACCCTTCGTGGTCCGCGGCAACCTACCGGGCTGCGGCACCATCGAGCTGGACCGCGATGGCGGGTTTCATTGTCGCTACGGGTCGTACCGGACGCTCGCGCAGGGCTGGAGCTACACCGCCTTCGACGATCGCAACCTCGATGGCTACGTCGAGCTGCAGAACCGCGAGACGGGGGAGGTTCAGATCCTCCACGGGGAGAACGAGGGGGATGACTGCGAGGTCACCTACAGCGTGATGGATCCACCGCGGCTAGTCGTCGTGTGTGATGGGATGAAACGGGCGCTGCTCTGGTCCCCCCAGCGCCTGGTGGGGCTCACCGACGACGGGGGAGCAAGCTCGTGGGAGAGCCAAGACCGTCTGCTCCTAAGCTCATTCGACCGCCTCCACGCCAAATACGACACGCATCTGCTCGCCCGAGGCTGGACCGAACTCCGGCGTATGGGCGTCGTCCTAGCTCCGGCAAACACCGGCAGAGAGCTTTCAGGCTATCCCTACCATGGCCAATGGCTCTACACCGAGGACGACTCGTCGCACAACCAGCACGCCACCAAGTATGGCTCCTCGGAGCAAGTCGAGGTCCCGACCCGGATGAGGTGCCCCTCGAGTGTCGGATTCGCCGACTGGGTCGGAGACTCCGTTCTTCTCGCGTGTTGGGGTTCGCCACCGAACCCAAAGTCCATCGTCGGGTTCGATCCTGATCTTCGCCTCCGATTTCGCCTCCCGGGTGCCGACAACCGCGAATCCCTGATCACCGCCACACACGTACTCTCCACGAGGAGCCGACAGCGGGAACTCGTCGTCTGGTCACGTAGCAGTCGATGGCCTACTTCGGCCGCCGAGTGAGCGGCACGAAAAGGTCAAACTCGTCTGGCTTCATAGTCTCGATGGCCTTCTCCTTCCCGTGTTTGTCGCGTGCCGGTTCGATATGGACGCTCACGTCTACACGGCGGTCAGCCTGGTTGTAGTCGTTCGCCGGATTCGACACTTCCCCCTTTCCAACGACAGCGATTCGAGCGGCTGGAGTGACGGGGGCGCCGCTCTTCTTCAGCGTCGCGACTTCGAGGGGAATGCCCCCGGTCCACTCGTCCCCCAGGATTGCACGCAGGTAGTGAGCGACCGACAGTGCGCGAGACCCACTGAGCACGCGATTCGACGTCTCATCATCCGGCGCGTCGGCGAAGCCCTCCAGCTTGAACACGGACAACGGGTTCACCATCATCGGCAGCTCCGCGGCCGCAAACGCATCCAGTGCCTGCCTCGGCGAGAGCAGCTGCTCTTTCTCCATGAACTCCCGCTCGTCGTCGGTCGGCACCTCGAAGTGCGCGCCGTTGATCGGGAAGAACACCGCCATCGGTCCCAGGTGGTTCTCCCAGTACACCGAGAACTCGGAGCTCTCGTCCTCGTCCTTGCGGGAGACGATCGTGATGTCGTCGGGCTCGGTGTCGTGCAGCGACCACACGTACCCCCACAGCCCCTTGAGGTTGCCGCCCGCCCCACCCTTGCCGCCCTTTTTCACCTTCGCCTTCGCGTCGAGCACGAAGCTGAGCACGGCTTGCCGGCCCGCGTCGGCCTGAAGGTCCCCCATGAAGCTGAGTGCGGCCACGGATCCCCCGACTGTGATGTCCCGGTTTGATCCGGGCAGTTCGAGGCGGCAACCTCTCTTTTCGCGTGGCCCGCGACGAGGAAGCGGCGTGGGACCCGGCGTGCCCGTTCGGCTTGTGGGCGATTCACACGAGCGCACCAGCCCCGGCCGAACCTCGCCGCGACTCCGAGAACGCGGGTCAGTGCATGCTCGCCGCGCGGCTGAGTGTCTCCGTCCGGCTACGGGCGCGCTGAGACGCACCCGCCCACACCTCAGTGCACGTTGCGCGACCGTTCGCCCTCGAGGTGTCCTTCACGTCCTTCACCTCTGCGTGCACTTGCGTGTTCCACGGCGCTGCCGGACGATGTCACCGTCGATGAACCCGCTCTCGCTCAGCCGCAGGATCGCGGCGCTCCTGCTGCTCGTGTTGCCTGCGCCCCTGGGCTGCGAGCCCCCGCCGCTCTCGCTGCTCGCACCCGGTTTCGCGTTTCCGCAGCTGTGGCCCCCGCCCCGGCAACCTCTCCCGCCAACCTCGCGCAAGCGCATCGACCTGACTGCAGTCCCCACCCTCGAGCCGATCCAGCTCGTCGATGGGCCACCGATGAAGCTCGAGACCGTCTCGCTCGGCAAGCCCAAGGTCCTGCTCCCCAGGGCAAAGGGGACCTACTACCCCGCCGAGCATCCGCTCTCCGATCGGCGCGCCATGGTTCGGCGGATCCGCGAGGACGAACATGGCCGAACGATGGAGCAGTACGAGGGCTACCTCGTCGACTTCGAGGACGGCGTCGTCGAGCGTTTCGACTCGATCAGCCCCTACGAGCAGTACTCCGAAGCCGGCATCGGCTTCGCGTGGAAGAGCATCGACGGCGTCAAGCACAAGGTCCTCGTGCACGCCGACGGTCAGGTCGTCCCGATGTGGCCCGAGACCGACACCGCACCCGACCTCCTCCTGCACCCAATCTGGCGCCAGGCCTGGATCTTCGGGACGCAGGAGTTCCCGACCATCGACCCCTCCGACGACCCCGAGCAGACCGAGCGACGCAGCGTCTACATCCACTGGACGGACCTTCGAAAGCCACCCCCCAGCGGACCCAAGGTCGCGCTCCCGTTCGTGCTCCACTTCGACGAGCGCGTGATCAACAACGAGACCGAGTCCGTCCACGGTCCACGGCCCAAGCAGCAGGCAGACGTGCCATTCGTGGTCCGCGGCAACCTACCGGGCTGCAGCACCATCGAGCTGGACCGCGATGGCGGGTTTCATTGTCGCTACGGGTCGTACCGGACGCTCGCGCAGGGCTGGAGCTACACCGCCTTCGACGATCGCAACCTCGATGGCTACGTGGAGCTGCAGAACCGCGAGACGGGCGAGGTTCAGATCCTCCACGGGGAGAACGAGGGGGATGACTGCGAGGTCACCTACAGCGTGATGGATCCACCGCGTCTGCTCGTCGTGTGTGACGGCTGGCTCGACAAGCTGCTTGTGGGCTCCAGAAATCGACGATCATTGGCTTTGATGACGACGATGGAGGTGACAATGCACTTCGCAGCGATGACCGGCTGCTCTCAACCCTGCGAGTTCCGAAACGGCGCACCAACGTCGCAAGCCCAAGCGCTACGCTCGCGGTGGCTTGATCTGGAGATTCCAGGCTGGTCTTCGCTGCCCAAGGCACAACGCAGCGCGGTCCGGCTACCCGTACCACGGGAGCTGGCTCTTCACTGCGAGTTCCCGCGACTACAGACGCAGCACGCCGACAAGAATCGGGGCAACATTCAACACAGGGTTCGACCCGTGTTCGATGTGCTCACCGATCGGCTTCGCCGACTGGACGGAGACTCGATTCTGCTTGTCGTGCTGGGGACCGCCACCAAACCCGAAATCGCTTCTCGGATTCGCTCCTGATCTCGCTGCAACATTTCAACTGCCAGGCGCCGACAACCGAGAGTCCCTCATCACCGACACACACATACTCTCGACGAGAGGCCGACAACGAGAGCTCGTCGCCTGGTCACGGGGCAGCCTCTGGCCTACCTCGTCTCCCGAGTGAGCCTCGACGAGAGATCCATCGTCTTCTCCTCGAGATCGAGATTTTACGCTCGCCACCTTTCGGTCCTCGCCGGGTTCTCGGCGCGCATCGGAGTAAGCATCGACACGACGATCCGCCTGATTGTAGTCATTCGCTCGGATTGCCGACCTTCGCCTTTGCCGAGAATCGCTACGCGACTTCGCGCGCTTCGGCATCCGTGAGTCCTTCCGATCTCAGAGGTGTAGAGTTCACTACCACCCGTCCATAGCTCGCCGAGATGGCCTCGAAGTACCGAGCCACTGAGCCCGCGATTCCGCTCAATCAAAGTTCGCATCTTTGCCATCCGGCGCGTCGGCGAAGCCCTCCAGCTTGAACACGGACAACGGGTTCACCATCATCGGCAGCTCCGCGGCCGCAAACGCATCCAGAGCCTGCCTCGGCGAGAGCAGCTGCTCCTTCTCCATGAACTCCCGCTCGTCGTCGGTCGGCACCTCGAAGTGCGCGCCGTTGATCGGGAAGAACACCGCCATCGGTCCCAGGTGGTTCTCCCAGTACACCGAGAACTCGGAGCTCTCGTCCTCGTCCTTGCGGGAGACGATCGTGATGTCGTCGGGCTCGGTGTCGTGCAGCGACCACACGTACCCCCACAGCCCCTTGAGGTTGCCGCCCGCCCCACCCTTGCCGCCCTTCTTCACCTTCGCCTTCGCGTCGAGCACGAAGCTGAGCACGGCTTGCCGGCCCGCGTCGGCCTGAAGGTCCCCCATGAAGCTGAGCGCGGCGACGGTTCCCCCGACGCTGTCCGGAACAACCGAAGGTCCGAGTTCGGCCTCTTTCGCCAGCATTGCGGACCCCTGAAGAAACTGCACCAGGCCCTCGAGGTCTTTGGGGCGCATTGCCTCGGCACCCCATTGCCGCGCCGTCCCCTCGAGTTTGATCTTGGCCTTCGCGTTGCCAAGGGATCGTGCAAAGTCGAGCCCGCCCATGAAGAAGCCGTAGTACGCTTCCCACGGGTCCTCCTGCGGTCCCCCCGATCCTTCGTTGGACCCGACATACTTGATGTGGACGAACCCAAGCGAGTACGCGTACGGGAGAAACTTCGCCACGCGCCGATACGTCTTCCAGCCCCTCTGCCCCTTCGAGAGGAGGTCCCCCGCCTTCTCGGCCTTCTCGATGGCCTTGTCGATGGCCTTCTGCGCCTGACTGCCCAGCTTCTTGGCGAGTTCGCGAATCTTTTTGAACTGTCCCTCGAGGTCCTCGGTGGCGAGATCGGTGAGGGTGTACCCCTCACCGTCGAGCTCGTAGATGTGCTGCCGGTAGCCTCGTCCTCGTATCCCGAGGAAGTCCGTGATCTCCGGGGCGCGCACAAGGAGCGAGCTCGCTCCATCGATCGTGGACTGGAGCATCGAGGCCACGGACTGCTTGGGCCACTTCCCATCCTTCGGGAGCGTCCAGGCATTCAGACGCGACAAGATGGGCTCCCGCAGTAAGTACGTCTCCGACTGCGTCAGCCCACCATCGGAGAGCGTGGTCGTCAGGAGAGCCTCGTCCAAGATCTTCTTGATGATGTCGCTCGCGCGATTGACGATCTCTGCCCTTTGCGACGCCACCGTCGGTCCGCTCAGCGTGCGAGCTTGTTTCATGAGATCGAAGATGTCGTAGTTTTCCCCCGTCGAACTGCGTTCGTACGTCTTCGGATTGACCGTCACCACGTGACGGAAGACCGCATTGGCGAAGTCCTCTAGGCGCCCGAACTGCTTTGGCGAGGCCCCGAACCAAAACAGCGTGCGAGCCGAGAACGAGACCGTCGCCCTCGCGACGTACCGCTCGAGCAGGACCGGTGTCTCGTCCCATCGCTCGAACAAGAGCTGCTTCGAGCTCTCGAGAAATGCCTTGGCAAAGTGCTCCGCCGCACTCCAATGCCACCGGTCTTTGAACCACGGCTGAAACTCGACCGAGATGCTGTCCTCATGGGCCTGGAGGATGCCGAGGTGCGAAAGAACCGGGCCGCCGCCGACCCCCGCGCGCACATCGTGGGGAACTTTCGGGCCGAGCCAATCGGGGACCGAGAGCACGTACTCGCCGCCAGCGGTGTGATCCCCATTGAATCGGTAGGCGAGTGCCTTCCGCGTGCCTTCGAGCATCCCTGCATACCCCCACTGCGTGGGCAGCCGGATGTCGTCGGCAAGCGAGGGGAACTTGCCCCGGGACATCTCGTGAAACCGAATGTTCCGCGACACGAGCGTGAGCAGGGCTTCGATGTGCCCACCCACATGGTTGACGAACAAACGCGCCCGCCCGTGCCTCTCTACGTAGGTCCCGGTGACGTTCGGCTTCACCCGCAGATCGGGAAACACCTGCGGCGCGCGTCGAGCGTTGCGGACCGAGAGCTTCGGATCGGCCGGGCCTCCCGACGGTGATGACACCCCGTGGGCACTGCGACCGCCGGTATAGCTCGTCGCCTCGATCGGGCCGCGTCGCGGCTCATCATCAAACGCCTTCTTGCTCATCGAGCGCCTCCTGCGGGATCTTGTGCAGCTGGTTGTACGGGGTGTCGGAGAACAGCACCGAAGGCTCGGCCCCGTGAATGCTCACCGACAAGGAGTACTCCTTGTCGCACGGCACGCCGAGGAAACGGAGCGTCTGCACCCCCTCCACAACGGCGTCGTCCGGGATCACCAGGGTCGTATCGAACCCACCGTCCGAGGACCACAGTCGGTACTCCTCGCGCGGGACCACCTCGCCTGGCGGCAGATCGGTGACGATCGTGAACGGACCCGCCGCCCACGCCCAGGGCTCTGGGGGCACCTCGTGATGCTGCCAACGCGTCACCCTCGACCCACCCACCCGCGCGGCCGAGACGTCACCTCCTTCGAACGCCTCTGCCTCGAGCACCCAGATATCGACACCGCCGGGGCCGCGGGCCTCGGAATCCACGGCACCTTTACTGACCACCCACTCCAAACGCTGCACGTCGTCCTCCGCAAGATCGTGCTTGTGCGACCACCGGTTCCACTCGTCACGCACCACGTCGAAGACGGCACCGAGCGTCTGTGTCCCGCAGACGCTGTCCTCGTCGATCGACGCCTCGAAGGTCAGGTTGTACTCCTGCTGAAACGCGAGCACGGCCGACGCGGCGTCGTCATTCTCGGCTCCATCGACGTCCGCGACGAAGCAGCCCCATCCATGCATGACGTTGAGGTACCGCAGAAACGCCTCGACGTCGGCAAGGCTGCCGTGGTCGGTTGCACATGCCACCCACGCGTCACGGTCGCCCTCGATGATCGCTCCCACACCGCGCGCGCGGGCAGCCCCAGCTCCCGCTGCCTCGCCATGCGCCCTCAGGCCGACCACCAACCCGACGGGTGCATCCAGCTGCGCCGCGGCATGAACGCTCCCAAGGACGAACGGAATGATGTGCTCATCGCCGGGTCCGACGAGCGCGAGCCCAGACCCGGGCCGCGTCTGAAACGGTCCGCGGCGAGCCGTTTTGACGGCTGGACGCTGGACGATGATCTTGTGGTGCTGCCCCGCACCCAGGTGGAAAACGCCTACGTCGCCCTCCAAGGTCATCCTCCGTAGATGCTCCATCATCTCCTCCGACAGTCTCGAACACCTACGGTCACAAGGTCCACAACGAGTTCGGCCGAGGGACAGGCTCGGCTCCGAGTACCGAAGGTTCACCCCCACGCCGTGGACCACGGCGAGCTCGGGGATGGCGGTTCTCCACAGGGTCACTCTGCCCCCCCGAGCTATCTGCTTCGGTGGCATCGACAGCGTCAGCCAGCGACCTAGGAAGCAGCGTGTCCCCTCCGACGAACTCGACGCCGGCGCCCCGTCGCCGCCCCAACCGCACGCGGTGGATCGTCGGAGGATCTTTGCTGGCCCTGGTCATCCTCTTCGCGCTCCTTGCGCCGCTGGTCGTTGCCGCGGTCATCGAAGCCCGCCTCGCTGCCCGCTTGGACACGGACGTGAAGATCGGAGACGTCGACTTCGACCTCATGCTGCCCGGGCTCGTCGTTGAAGACGTCGAGTTCATCGCTCGCGAGACGGTCGACGTGGAGCTGACGGAGGTCTTGATCGCGTGGTCTTGGCGAACGGTGCTGGGCGGTGCCCCACCGGTCATCGAGGTTCGCGCTCCGCACCTTCGGATTCGCATCGACCCCCGAAACTTGCCCGAACCGCAGGAGCGAGAGCCGGTGTCGCTCTCGGGCTTTCAGTCGATTCGCGTCGAGGGGGGCTCGGTCGCCGTGGAGCTTCAGACGCTCCACGAGCCGCTGCTTCTCGAGGTCACCGACATCCAGGCGACCCTTCGAAACGCCTCGCGACTCTCCAACGACCTTACGACGCGGCTCGAAGCCTCTGCGTCGGTTGGAGCCGAAGGACGTCTTCGGGTGGGCGCTTCGTTCGCGCCTTCCAATCCGCAGTCGAGTTGGGGCGTCGAGTTCACGCTCGACAACCTCGATGTCGTCGCGCTCAATCCGCTGTGGAACTCGATCCTCGAGATGGATCTGAGCGAAGGTACGCTGAGCCTTCGCGGGGAGCTGAGTCTCGAAAAGCGTCGTCTGCGGGGTAGAATCGAGCCCAAGTTCACCAATCTGCTGATGCTCGACCACGACGAATCCGCTCGCCACCCGATGGGAGAAGCGATCTTCGGCGAGATGTTGTCGGGGGCCAAGAACGCGATCGTTTTTGATGTCTCGACAGACGGTGACGGCGACGAAGAGGGCGGCCTGGACCAGCTGATGGTCGCAGACTGGGAGTCGGTCATCGAGCGCCTCATCCAGCGCGGCTACACGCGGCAGCTCGACAGTTTGGTGGGCTACGAGTCCTCGATTGGCGGGGTGGATGTCGACTTTCGTACCGGGCTCCTGCTTCTTCGAGATGTCTCGATCTTTCGCGACACGGGGCTGCTCGAGGTGCCCTTCTTCCACGTCGACGAGCTCGAGGTGCGCTTCGACGAATCCGTCGTCGACGCCGGTATTGAAAGCTACAAACACATCGTCTTGCGCAAGCCTGTGCTGACCTTCGTGGCGCACGAAGACGAGGACCGTCGTCAGATGGCGTTCGACCCGGAGTGGCCGACCAAGGTGTCTTCGCTTCCTTTTCAGACGGCGGATCTGAGGATTGAAGACGGCACGCTTCGCTTCATCGAGCATCGGGGCGAGCAGGTCCAGGAGGTCGCGATCCTCAACATCCAACTCGACGGTGAGCGCATGGCCCGAAACCTGTCGCCGCCGGGGGAGCGCCAAGCCACGATCGAAGGCTCGGGCATGGTGTTGGGTCGCTCCATGGCTCGGGTCTCAGTCGAGTACGAGCCGATGTCCGAGAAGGGAAACACCCACTTCCAGTTCGAACTCGATCCGCTCCCTCTTGCGATCCTCAATCCCCTCGCGCGCACGCACGCCGGCATTGACGCGAGTGCGGGGACGGTCGGAATATCGGCGACGTTTGACTCATTCGAGGGGGTCGTGAACGCCGAGGTCACGCTTCAGGCCGTGGCGGTCCAGCTCATCGGGGAGAACGAGAAGAGCATCGAGCACCCGGTCCGCGAGCTGCTCCTCACTTCCCGCATCCGAAACCTCCACGGCAAGAAGCTCGGCGTCGAGTTCGAGCGCGACTACAACACGGGGCTGCTCCCGCAGGTTGGAATGGCTCTGCTTCGGAGGGCTCTGGACCAGGAGTGAACGACCAAGCCCGCCGCGGGATGTAGGGGTGCACCTCCGTCCCTCAGCGCGCTGTACGACTTCCTCTCACCAGCGGACCGTGTCGACCGTGACGCCGTCTGCCCAGCCGAGGCGCGCGAAGATGAGTTCGTCTCCATCCGCAACGACGACGGTGAGGGCCTCGGCGAGTGGCACCGCTCCGAGGAGCACCGGGTCTTCGCTCTGCGTCGCGGTGTTCAGAGCGATCTGCCAGCGCCGACCCGAGTCGTCTCGAAGGGTGAGCAACGGGTGCACCTCGCCGAAGGCTGCATCGTAGGAGACCAGAAGCGCAACGCCGGGCGGCGGCGCGCTTGGGCAACCCGGGCCGGACCTCGCCCAAGGCACGCTGCGCGGTTCGATGAGGTCGGGTACCTCGACCCTTCCTCGAAGGAGCGTGTCGACAAGGCAACCGGCTGGGCCGAGGCTTTCTTCATCCACGACATCCGCGGGGTCGACGATGATCTTGGCCCCGTCGCGCCGCTGAAACACCGCGTTTTGGTTGCCCTCGACGCCCAGAAAACGAGACTCCGCATCTTGGAGAGCGGGGACGGCCACGCGCACGTCGGCCGGTGTGGCCAGCACATCGAGCGTTTCGGTGGAACGGATCATCTCGTCGTCCCAAAAGGCAGAAGCGGGTCGCAAAGGCTCGCGGCCACCGAGGTAGCCAACCCGGTGCAGCGCCCGTGTCGACCCGTCTGGGCCGATGGCGTGCAGGACCACATGCTCGACCTTCACCTTGCCGCCGCCGCGAACGATCAGCTGCATCGTGGCGCGCTGCGGAGTCCCCTGTTCGTCGAACACGACAAGTCCGCCGACCGGCTGTCCTCGACCGGTGACGAGCAGGGTGATCACCAAGACCACGACGCCGTACGCGGGCAAACGCGCCCAGGTCCACGCCGATGGACCTCCGCGAGGCGCTTCCATCCACAGCTTGCGCTGCGTGATCCGGGTCTCCACGGCCCAAAGGAGGAACCCTCCGATCGCAGAGGCGAACAGCACCAAGAGGAAATGGAACACGCCCAGCTCCCACCGCATGAGGAGTTGCCAGTACAACATCACGTCGTCTCGAGGGCAGTACCCGCCGCCCCCGAACCGTTACGACCGGCGACCGTGGCGCACTCACCAGGTCCGACAGGTCCTGTCCTGCTAGAACACGACGAACGCGGCTCGGACCACGAGCGCGAGCAAGACGCAGCTGGACGCGAAGAACAGCAGGAAGCGGACCTCGATCTTGTTGACGAGCGCCTGCAGCAAGCTGTGGGCGACTCGAAGTCCGACGTAGGCCCACGCGAGCGCCGTGTTGAGGTCGTCGCCGTGACCGGTGACGGCCAACACCAGGGCGATCGCGTAGAAGAGCGTCGGCATCTCCATGAGGTGGTTGTAGTTGTCGGCTTTCCACCGGACCTCAGCCGGAAGCGACGCCATCTGCTCTCCCCGCGGCGCTGTGGGGTCCAACTTCATCTTCGCGCGCCGCATCGCGGGCAGACGAGTGGCGTACATCCACAGCCACATCACAAACGTCCACGCAACGAGGGCAACGACCGGAGCGAGGATGGAACTCATGCGACGCTACGGTACGCGGGTCTGTGAGTGTGGTTCAACGCGAAGCGGTCCACCGGCCCATCAGACGCATGTGGGTGGGCGACGTATCGGCGACTTCGACGGTGGTCTTTGTCAGGCAATCGAGCGGACGAGAAGTCTCTTCTCGCCCGCCTTGACGTCGTGAGCCGCCACGGCCTGTACCCTGTACCGGCGTCGGTGCCCGGCTCTGATCTCGATGCACGGTGGAGGACCGACGAGGAAGAGCTTGCTTTGCCGGTTTGCCTCCTTCACCGTCTAGCCCAGACGAGCATGACGGGAACAGAAGAAGACACTTCGGTTCAGGAGAATCAGAGCGACGCTGCCGCCCGCCGTGCGCGAGGTGAGTTCGTGCGCGGCGTCAGCGGCTTTCGGCACGCCATCGGCGACCCTGACTTCCCGGCCGAGCCCAATCGATACCACCTCTTCGTCGCGCTCAACTGCCCTTGGTGCCACCGGGTTGCGCTGGCCCGCGGCATCCTGGGCTTGCGCGACACCATCACCATGGACGTGGCCTTTCCCAACCGCACCGGTGAGCAAGACCCCGCAGGCCCAAACCTGTGGGAGTTCAGTCCCGACCGCATCGCAACCTTGACCGGCGCGCCGCTACCGGAATGCAGCCTCGAGACCGGGACGGGCCGTGGCCACCGTTTGGCCAAGGAAATCTACCGCGCCGAAGGCTCCGAAGAACAATCGTTGCCGATCCTCTACGACAAGCGGGCGGGTCGCATCGTGAACAACGAGAGCGCAGAGATTGTCCGCATGCTGAACGCCGCTGCCGCGCCGCTTGGCAGCACGCTGTCACAAAGCAGCCGTCCCGATCTCTACCCGAGCTCTGCTGCGCTGCGCACCGAGATCGACGGGCTCAACGAGTTCATCTATACCGCCATCAACAATGGCGCCTACAAGGCCGGGTTCTCTTCGAACCAGGCCGTGTACGCCGGGGCCTTCGAGGCGTACTTCGACGCGCTCGATCAGCTCGAGGACAGACTCTCCGACGGCCGCCTCTTCTTGACCGGCCCCGAGTTCACCGAAGCAGACCTGCGTCTGTTCCCAACGCTCTACCGCCACGATCCCGTCTACTACGTCCGGATGAAGCTCAACGGCGCGCGCATCCTCGACTACCCGCATCTTTGGCGCTGGTTGTGTCGGGTCCACGCTTTGCCCGGCGTCGCCGACAGCGGCTCGCTGCTCCACTGCCGGCAGGGCTACTTCGGTCGCTCCTGGAACGGCGTCGTTCCCTTGGGCCCATGCAAGCCCATGACCTACCCGCAGGCCTATGCGCACCCAGAACTGGGCGCGTGAAGGACGTCGTCGTCGTGGGCGGGTTGGGCGTGGTTCACGACCCCCCTGTCGACCACCGACGCCCAGTGTTGCACGATCTCTTCGGGTCGCCGCAACGCCGGCACACGCCGAGGTTTCAGTCCAGCGTTCGCTGCTCGAGCACCGTCGTGTCGCCGACCTCACGCAGGACGAGGACCTCGTCGGCAAGTCCGAAGGCGACGTCGCGCAGCGGTGGCGACGCGCCGTATCCGGGCTGTGCCGGCCACGACACGAGGATCTGAGAGCTGGGAGGGTCGGTCAGCTCGACTCGGCCCAGCGCATCGGCATCGTAGTCGTGCGTGCGGCCTTCGAGGAAGACGCGGTCGTTGCTATCGACGTAGATCCGGGTGGCATCGTCGAAGTCGGTGGCGTCCAGGGGGTGCTGCGTGATGCCGCCGCCCGAGGCGATGTGAACGTCGTGCGCGCCCGCAACCAGGATTCCCGCGGGGGCACCGATGCTACCGTCGGAGAACTCAGCGGCGCGCCAGCAATACTCGTAGTCCGTGCCCAGCGACATGTCGGTGACGACATCCTCGCCAACATCGGGGGTGAGCTCGTTCCAGAAGCAGTTCCCCGACGACTTGTTCACGTCGTTGGCCTGGAGCAGGACTCGGCCAAGCGTATCGTTGACGAACAGCGCGTACTCGACGTCGTAGCTGGAAAGGCCGTCGTAGAGGTAACGCATGTTCCACCACAGGCTGGCGCCGCTGTCCGGGTCGAGGCGCTGCACCCAAAACACCAGTGCGTCGAGCTCCGGGCCCTCCTTCGTCGTGTGGTCGAGGAGGGCGCGGCCTGCAACGTAGATGTCTCCTTCGCTCGTCGTGATCATCTGCTGCGTGATGCCGGGAAGGGTTTCGGAGAAGGACCCCGGCGAGTCGTCGAGGACGACGCCTTCGATGAGGGCGGACCACCCGATCTCTCCGGTCGAGAATGGGGAGACGTCGAACTCGAGAACGCCGTCGTAGACGGAGTACGTGGCTCCGCGAGAGACCAACACGGCAAGGCGCTGCGCATCGAGGCGGCCGAGCTCGAGGACGCGTTCGGAGGCGGGCGCTGCATCCCACAGCAGGGGGTCGATCGCATGACTCGACAGCAGCGCGCCTGTGGGGTCGACGATGTGGATCATCGCGACGTCGCCCTCCTGCCCCCCGACCGCGATGCGCCCGTCGTCCAAGACCTCGAGCGCGTGGCCATCGAATCCGTCGAACGAAAGCGTCCAATCTGGCGTGATGCCGTCGGGTAGATCGGGTGGCTCCCCGGTCGATGAGGAAGAGGCGTCGGTGGTGGAGCTGCCTCCGGTGGTGGAGCTGCCTCCGGTGGTGGAGCTGCCTCCGGTGGTGGAGCTGCCTGTCTCGGCCGAGCTCGAAGTCGGCGAGCCCGTGCTGCTCGTCGACGCGCCGGTGGTTCCCGACGAGGTGGAGCCGTCGCGAGGGTCACGGGTTGGGTCTGAACCCGAACCTTCGTCGTCGGCGGTTGTGACGGACCCCGTCGAGCCCGATGTGGAGCCTCCGGCCTGCGACCCGTCCGAGTTCGGGTCGCAGGCCACCAGGCAGGTGAGACTCAGAATCCAAGAACGCGGGGCCACGAGGTGTAGTGCGGGTCGAGGTCGGAAACCGTGGAGAAAACAGTGCCTACGCACCGCGCGCCGCCGTGAGGGGGCGATCTGAGACTCGCCGAGCACCGTTGCGAGAAAGGGTGAGTCCGGGCTGTGCCGGCCACGACACGGTGACTCGGGCGCGTGCAAACGGCCTCACGGCTACGAACCTGACTCCACAGATCCGGCCGCATGCGGTCTGGGCAGCATCAGCACCGCCAGTGCGACGGCGACCTCAACGCCGATTCAGCAGTCGACGAGCCGAGCCGGAATGAACTCGCAGGTGAAGCCGCAGGCGCGCGCAAGGAGACCTACGCCTGGCCCGAAGTTGGCGGGGCCCCACGGGAGCGCGAACGTGTCCTGCTCTCGGTCGAGGCCCACCGTGAACTCGACGTCCTGCTCCACCCGACGCAGCAAGAGCTCGGCCTCGGTGCGGTAGAGGATCTGAGGCGACCCGAGCCCCTCAAAGTCGGCGACTGCAGCGTCCAGCACGTCCTCGAGAACCCGCGTCGTTTGGAGCACGCCGTCGTGAAACTCCACCTGGTCGACCGTAGCGTCATCGACGACGAACACGAAACCGACCGGGCCTCGTTCACCTGCGTATCCGCCGAGAAATCGGGCGTCCGCGGCGAGGCTACCGACCAGCTTCACGTCGCGATCCACGTGGAGATCGTGGCCGGCAACCAGCTCTTCGACCACCTGGGCAACCTGCTGTGGACCGCCCCCCAGATCGCCGGGCCCAACTCGGCCACCACGGTCGCCGACCTCGACGGGGATGGCGCTCTCGAGATGGTCCTGGGGCACGCCGCCGTCTACAACGACGGCTCGCTGATGTGGAACTCCGGGCTGCCCCCCGGCTACCCGCAGGTCGCCGACATGGACGCCGACGGGCTGCCCGAGGTGGTGCTCACCAACACAGGCGCCCTCGCCCTGATCGAGCACGACGGCACCGTCACCGACCAGGGCCTGCGCCCCACCGGCGCACCCGCGGCGGGCCTCACCTGGACGCGCCCGGCCACCATTCACGATTTCGACGGCGACGGGCGAGCTCTCCCCCCGTCCAGGTCATCCGCGACGTCGAGGACCGCTGGATCCGCACCAACGCCCAGAGCGCCCGCTTTTGCGTGAGTCCGAAGACGGCCCGGGTTCGGCCGACGCCGCCCGCCAGCCCCCAATCGACCGAGCCAAGCTCGCCGCCATCGACGTCCTGGGCCGGCTCTGCTCCGACGACCGCGTCAACGTCCTGCTCAAGGCGATGGAGTGAGCAGCACACCTGCCCCCCGAACGGCTTTCGGCTTGCTTTCCCCCCTAGCCCATGTCGTCATCCAAATCGTGCTCGGCGATCCGAAGCGGCTTCGAACGCCTGGCGGCTACGGCTACCTGGTGAGCTGGAAGCATCGTTTCCGAATCAACAACGACGCCGAAGCGGTGCAGCTCGTGGAGCGGGTGCTGGCAGACCCCCACAACGTCGAGGCTCTCCGCGCGGGTCTGGCCCGACCGGAGGCCACGGAGGAAGAACTTGCAGAGTGGCTGGTCACCGGGTTGGCAGGCGGCGGTCTTCAGCTGCTCAAGACCAAGATACTTCCTCCGCTCTTCGATGCGCCGTCCGTGACCCCCCTGCGTCCGGACCGGCCAAAACCCAACGTCGAACGCCCGACGTGGATCTCGCTCGAAGTCGTTCGCGAAGACGGCACACCGACTCCTGACCTCGGAGTCCTCATCACCGCGCCCGACGGATCGGTTCGCGACGCGCGCCTCGATGCCGACTCGAGGTTTCGCGCCGACGACATTCCGCGGGGCGACGGCGGCTGCACCATCGTGGTTCACGCCGAAGCTGGCGTGGCTGGACCCACGAG
>CAVXIC010000036.1:0-37082 GCA_963761755.1 uncultured bacterium | reverse complement strand
TGGAGATCGTGGCCGGCAACCAGCTCTTCGACCACCTGGGCAACCTGCTGTGGACCGCCCCCCAGATCGCCGGGCCCAACTCGGCCACCACGGTCGCCGACCTCGACGGGGATGGCGCTCTCGAGATGGTCCTGGGGCACGCCGCCGTCTACAACGACGGCTCGCTGATGTGGAACTCCGGGCTGCCCCCCGGCTACCCGCAGGTCGCCGACATGGACGCCGACGGGCTGCCCGAGGTGGTGCTCACCAACACAGGCGCCCTCGCCCTGATCGAGCACGACGGCACCGTCACCGACCAGGGCCTGCGCCCCACCGGCGCACCCGCGGCGGGCCTCACCTGGACGCGCCCGGCCACCATTCACGATTTCGACGGCGACGGGCGAGCTCTCCCCCCGTCCAGGTCATCCGCGACGTCGAGGACCGCTGGATCCGCACCAACGCCCAGAGCGCCCGCTTTTGCGTGAGTCCGAAGACGGCCCGGGTTCGGCCGACGCCGCCCGCCAGCCCCCAATCGACCGAGCCAAGCTCGCCGCCATCGACGTCCTGGGCCGGCTCTGCTCCGACGACCGCGTCAACGTCCTGCTCAAGGCGATGGAGTGAGCAGCACACCTGCCCCCCGAACGGCTTTCGGCTTGCTTTCCCCCCTAGCCCATGTCGTCATCCAAATCGTGCTCGGCGATCCGAAGCGGCTTCGAACGCCTGGCGGCTACGGCTACCTGGTGAGCTGGAAGCATCGTTTCCGAATCAACAACGACGCCGAAGCGGTGCAGCTCGTGGAGCGGGTGCTGGCAGACCCCCACAACGTCGAGGCTCTCCGCGCGGGTCTGGCCCGACCGGAGGCCACGGAGGAAGAACTTGCAGAGTGGCTGGTCACCGGGTTGGCAGGCGGCGGTCTTCAGCTGCTCAAGACCAAGATACTTCCTCCGCTCTTCGATGCGCCGTCCGTGACCCCCCTGCGTCCGGACCGGCCAAAACCCAACGTCGAACGCCCGACGTGGATCTCGCTCGAAGTCGTTCGCGAAGACGGCACACCGACTCCTGACCTCGGAGTCCTCATCACCGCGCCCGACGGATCGGTTCGCGACGCGCGCCTCGATGCCGACTCGAGGTTTCGCGCCGACGACATTCCGCGGGGCGACGGCGGCTGCACCATCGTGGTTCACGCCGAAGCTGGCGTGGCTGGACCCACGAGCATTGTGGTGAACGATGACGATGTCTTGGTGGACCCAGGCGCGCCGTTTCGGGTTGAGCTGGCGACGTCGAGGCATCACCGGTTGGTGGTGGTCGAGGGCAAGACCGAGCTAGTCCTGCTCGATGCTGACGGCAAACCGATCCGGGATAGGCGGTGCCGCGTGGTGGTGGATGGCCGGACGCGCCAGAGTCTCACCGACCACGGAGGGCGTTTGACTGTGCACCACCTGCGTAACGCCGAAGTGTTCGGCGTTGAGTTTCCGGGGCTGGACGAAGGCGGGGCTGGGTGAGTCGCAGGGCCGGAAGATGGCGGATCGAGACGACCAGAAGCATCGCGCTGAGCCGAATCGAGGTCACAGTCGACGGCGTCGCCGTCTATGAGGCACCCGTGCACAGCGAGTCCGTGGCGCCCCGACACGAGCTGTTGGGCCGCGCGTGGAAAGGGCCGCCGCTGGATGTCGCCGAGCGGGGGTCGATGCTCGTGGGGACGACAGAGCGAGCCGAGGTTGTTGCCTGCGGAGCCATCCGTGACGGCGTGTGTGTCGTGGCCAGACGCGAGCTCGAAGCCTCTGGGCCCGCGGGACTCTCGCCCAGTGCGTTGGTGTCGTCCTATGAAGTTGCCGAGCGCGTTCCTGCTGAAAGCTCTGCGCTGTGGCTGGGCAGCGGGGCGCTGCTCGGAGCCCGTGGAAGAACGGAGGAGGTCACAAGCGTTTGGAGCGTCGAGGGACTGACCGGAGAGCTCTCCCTCGAAACGCAGACCGTCGCCGCCGCTGAGCCGGCCGAACTGGCCGCGTCGATCGAAGCCATGCAGGGCATTGAGGACCTGGGCGACCACGGAATCGAGATCTCGGTGCTCGGGCTTGGAGAGGCCACTGTGGCCGGCTTGGCGGGCGAGATGCTTCGGTACCGAATGCGAGCGCCCGATGGGGACGTCTACCAAGCCATCTGGTCGTTCGCCGGAACGCCGGGCTCGACCAGCGAACCGTATGCTCGACTCGAGCTCGAGACTGCCGCCAGCGAGTCGAAGCTCGCCGAGGCGTTCTGGGCTGCGGTGGTCGAGGGGGTGGGCCGTGATGGCTCGGACTAGGTTGCGATGGGTGGTCGGGCTCGCTATCGCAGCGAGTACGCTGGGGGGGTGCCGCAGCGGCGCCGAGCTTCCCGATTCGTGGCGACGGGTTGGTGTTGGTCACGGGTCGATCGTGGTTCCTGGCGACATGAGGCCGTCGCTCGAGGAGAGGCCGAACAAGCTCTGCATTCATCGCGCTGATCGCGACCGAAAGGTCTGCGGGACCGAGATGTCGATCGAGCCTGACCAGGGCAGCGAGCTCCCGGAAGGGGTGGGTCCCGATCCCAGCTATGCGAAGCTCCCAGGCGTCAGCATCGAGCGCACAGCCCCGCGACCGGGGCTCGAGCTCATTTTCGAGATCGAAGAGAGTTTCGTGTGGTCGTGGGTCTTGGCTCGTGAGGGGCCGTACCTGGTGGAGATGCACGACTCCGGCGCGGACTTCGAAGACCCCATGGATCTGCGGCCGCACACCGATGCACTCGCTGCCTCATGGCGCGGCGGTCCGCAGCAGTGCGAACCCAATCGCATGATGCTCGCTTCCGGCTCCTTTGCCGACCGGCCATCCCCGTCGGACTCGACCGAGCTTCGTTTCGCCTCGGTCGATGCGCGCACGACCCTCGAAGTCAGTCTCTGGCACGCCCGCCGAAAGGACAGGGACGCGTATGTTCGACTCCACCTCCTCGCTCACCGGTTCTCGATCCCCTTCACCCGGGCTTTTGCTCGCATGATCTCCTTGGGTCGCAGCGACTTCGCCCGCTCGATGCGTCAGGACCTACGCGAGACACCCATCCGCGAGTATATCCGTGTCATCCGCCGACGACGGCGAACCGTTGGGGGCATGCGGGGTGCTGAGATCGTCTTCGTCCCGCGCCCGGACAAAGGCGAGTCGCCCACGATGGTGATGGTTTGGGCCTATGCCGGCAAGCCCGGCCGCCTGGACCGCCCCTCCGCCAGTGTCACGATGACGCATCCCTACGACCGCAAGGCATTCAGATCCGTCCTACGCGAATGGGATCGAGTTGTCCCCACCCTCCAAGCACTCCGGAACAGCACCGACGCCTGCGTCAACGCTTCGAGTCTCCCATGACACTCCCAACGAACGAGCGAACGGTTGACTGGGAAGAACAGCTTGGGCAGCTGATGCTGAAACCCGGATTCCGGCATCAGCTCACGCTCCGACGCGAGGTCATTCCGGTGGTCGTTCTCCCCGGCATCTCAGGCTCGGCACTCAAGCATCGGGACGGAGACGGCCGGCTGCTACCCGGCTGGCCCGTCAACCAAAAGGGCCGTTTGCTGCGGCTCGCATTGTTCGGACCCCGCAGAAAACGTCGCAACCTTGTCGGCCGCAAGGCGCACGACCCGGAGATGCTCGAGGTCATCGGGGGCAACGATGTCGACGGCCCCGATCATGGGCTCGATGGGATTGCTCAGCTGGTCTACAAGCGCCTCGTCGAACAGCTCGCATGGGCCGACGAAAGACGCGCCCAGCAGACGACTCAGCAGACCGCGACAAATCGCTTCTTCCGAACCCCGCCGCACTGTTTCGGCTACAACTGGACGGGTCCCCTCGATGCCTCCGCGAAGTCCCTCAAAGAGTTCGTCGACGCGTTGCGGACAAAGCATCGGCGTGATGGAGGCCGGTGTGACCGCGTCATCTTGGTGACCCATTCGACCGGGGGCTTGGTGGCACGCCACGCCTGCCAGGATGCGGCGTTCTCATCCCAAGTCTTGGGGGTCATCCATGCGGGCGTTCCGCACCGCGGTACCCCTGAAATGTACTACCGGTTCAAATCGGGTTTCCCCCGCGGCAAGCTGATCGACACCCTCATCGCGTGGATCGCCTCTCGCAGCGGCCGCGAGGCCACCGCGGTCCTCGGCAACATTCCAGGCGCTCTGCCGCTGCTGCCCACGATGGACTACCGAACCGGCAACGGAGATGCCAGCTGGCTGCGGGTCCACCCGCACGGTCAAGCAGGCATCACGCACCCGGAGCAGGACCCGTATCTCGAGGTCTACAACCGGCGGGATCCGTGGGCGCTCCTCGACCCGGACAACCTCGACCCTGGGTTGTTTTCCAACGTGGACGATGACATGACATCCCTCAAGGACCGGCTAAAGACAGCACAAAAGTTCCACACAAAGCTCGGAGCCACTGACCACCCCAACAGCGTCAACCTGGTCTCCACCGGCCTGCCTACCGCCGAGTGGATCGACCTCGATGCGACCGATGATCCGGACGAGGTCCAACGGATCCGCAACCGCGGTGGACTCGACGACACCAAGGACCGCGGCAGGTTCGAGACGGTCGGTCCGCTGACCGACGACGACCCCAGCCCTTGGGCTTTCAAGCTCGGACCGCGCAGTGGCGAAGGAGACGGCACCGTGCCCCTGAGCTCGGCAACACTACCCGGAGTTCGCACGATCGCGGTCGAAGGCATCACGCATGCTGACCTGCTCAACGCCCGCAAGACGCATGCTGTCGTGCTGGCCGAGGTTGAGCGGTTGTTGGGGGAGCGGGTGGAGGCGGCTCGCGGTGCGGCGTAGGGCCTCGCCCCATCGACGTCCCCACGGGGGCCTGCTCCACGAGCACGTTGGAGTTCCGCCGCCGCTGAGCCATCGAACAGCTCACGCTCGAGCGCGGAGATCTACGTGGTCGTGACCCCGCTGGTGGCCAACCTGACCGACGACGACGACAACGGCACGATCGACCTGTGCGACATACCCGACATCGTGGTGGTCGCCTTCGCCACGCTGGGTGGCCCCGCCCACATCCATGCGCTCGACGGCGAGACGGGGATGCTGCACGACACCGTCCCCGACATCGTCAACGTCTCCGTGGCCCCCGCGCTCGGAGACATCGATGGCGACGGGTTCCCCGAGATCGTCAGCGCCAACTCCAGCACTCCAGCGGCAACCTGATGGCCTTCGAGCACGACGGCACGCTCAAGTGGCAGAGCCCGGAAGTCTGGTCCAGCTTCTACATCGGGGCCATCGCCTTTGCGGACATGGACAACGACGGCGACGTGGAGATCGTGGCCGGCAACCAGCTCTTCGACCACCTGGGCAACCTGCTGTGGACCGCCCCCCAGATCGCGGGGCCCAACTCGGCCACCACGGTCGCCGACCTCGACCGGGATGACGCTCTCGAGATGGTCCTGGGCCACGCCGCCGTCTACAACGACGGCTCGCTGATGTGGAACTCCGGGCTGGCCCCCGGCTACCCGCAGGTCGCCGACATGGACGGCGACGGGCTGCCCGAGGTGGTGCTCACCAACACAGGCGGCCTGGCCCTGATCGAGCACGACGGCACAGTCACCGACCAGGGCCTGCGCCCCACGGGCGCGCCCCGGCGGGGTCGACGATGTGGATCGTCGAGACGTCGCCCTCCCGCCCGCCGACCGCGATGCGCCCGTCGTCCAGGACCTCGAGCGCGTAGTCATCGAATCCCTCGATCGAAAGCGGCCAGTCTGGCGCGCCGCCGTCGGGTTGATCCGGTGGCAGGCCGGCACCCGGACCGCGACCAAGGGCTGGCTGTGGGCTTCGTGCAGAACCACCCGCAGGCCGCGGCTCGGATCCTGCTCCCGCACGTGGGGCTCCGAGTTCTGAGCTTCCAGGGCCGACGACGATTTACCCTTAGAAGTTCAAATCTAAGACGTCGAGCCGTACAAATGGACACTTCGGAGCACCAAAGTAAACTTCAGGTGGATATTTCTGCGCATGCCTCGAGCTGATTCGTCGACGGTCCTCCGAGACGCGAGACGCGAGACGCGAGACGCGAGACGCGAGACGCGAGTTTATCGGGTCTCGAACTCGTGTTCGTGGTCGATTGCCCGGTGAGCGTTCTCGTCGCTGATCTCGAGTTTCAGCTTCCATCGGCCGGGGCCGGGGACCTCGACGTTGCCGCGAATGACCCCTCGAGGCACGCCCATCGCGTCCTGATCGAAGGTCGTGTCAAACTCGATCGGCTCGCGAAAAACCGTTGCACCCGACATGTCGAGCACGGTCTTCTCGACGCGCAGGTGGTGGGCACCGAGCAGGGCTTCGATTCCTCCGACGATGATCTCGTACTCGACCTTGTTCCCCGAGACGGGTCCGTCGGCGGGAAGTCGCGCTCCCTGAGCGTCGAGCAGGTGGAAGTCATAAACCTTGAACTCACGCCATGGCTCGGCCACGACTCCGCGCTCGCCCTCGAGGAAGCCTTCTCCGGAGAAGGCAAACCCGATGAGCTGCCCGGCGGCGTCGACGGACACCTCGAGCTCGACAGGCCCTCCGCGCTCGAACTGCAGCACGTACGCACGCGTGTTGTGACCCGGCTCGCTGGTCTGTGCGATGTCGCGAGTCTTCAGGTTGCCGAGCCACTGCACGATGGCCGCCAGCTCGTCGAACTCGGCCTTGGTGAGGTCGCTGGTCAGCGGCTCGGATGTTCGGGTTGAGAGCGCCGAATAGGCGCCGCGCTCGAGCGCCTGGAGAAGCCGCGTAGCGGCGTCGTCCTCCGGGTCGGCTTCCGGAACGGAGACCGTGGGCTCCGTGTAGCTGCGTACCTTTCCGCAGCCGGCCACCGACAGTAGGAGCACTCCAAGGCTGACGCGCAGCAGAGACATCGAGCGCAGCCTGCCACCTCGCGGATGCGGAGGCCAGCCACCGTAGCGTTCATGCGCGTCTAGGGCTCGCCACACGATCCAGTGCCGCGGCGTCGAGGCAAGCACCGCGTACGAACGGACCGTATGTGCCCGCGGCGGAGGGACGAGGCCCCGAGGCGATTGCCTCACTCGTCGAGGAAGGCCCGAATTTCACTCGCAGCGATGAAGAAGTGACGCCCGGTTTGGCTCTCGGCGGAGGTCGTGTAGCGGCGGAACTGCTTGATGCCGAGGATCCGACCGCGTCGATCGAAGACCGCCGACCCGCTCAGGGGCTGACCGCCGACACAGGCGACGTCGAGCACCAGTACCGAGGGCAGCGCGTCGGGCTCGGTCGTGATCTTTCCGAGCAGCTCGGCGGAGTGCATGTTCAAGCGCCCCAGACCTCCGATGGTGCACTCGTGGACCGACCACGGGAACCCGTTGCTGGTCGGCCCGATCGCCATGGTCCGTGCGCCGGGCCGTGGGTTGGACTTCGCGAGTTCGAGCGCCCGCGCCACCACGGGTTTGGCAGGCTTGAGGAGCGCGAGATCCCGCTCGCGGTCGCAGCGGATGACCTTGGCGTCGACGGTGCTCCCCGCGCGGACCATGCCCTCGCTGCGTTGGTCGCCGAAGCGAATCCGCGCGTGGTCCACCTGAACGCCATCCACCTCGAGCACGTGACAGGCCGTGAGCACGTAGCCGCCGTCGAGGAGGACGCCGCCCCCGGTGTCTTCGACGATGCTGCCCTCTTCCCCGACCGACGCGTGGACCACGACCGTGCTGGGCGCGAGCTTCAGATACAGCGCCTCGAGATCGAGAGCATTCTTGACCGGTGAAGCGGCGATCGCGAGTTCGAAGATCAGCGCAGCAGCTTCGGACCAGGCCATGTGCGCCTGGAGACGGCAGCCCGAGCGGCCTATTCACGCCTCGACCGGAGCTGACTCACGTCCTAAGCCCGGCGGGGTCGCAGCGGCCCGCCGAGCTCGAGGAGTACGGTTGAGACGGCGCGCGGTGGCGCACCACCGGATTGGTTAGGGCAGCTGGTCGAGCGGCGCGTGCCAGTAGTGGCGGTCGAGGGTGAGCTCGAGGTCGGTCTCGTCTGTGCCCTCGAAGTTCTGCAGGCTGACCTCGGCGTCGGTGAAGTGGAACGAGCTCATCCGCGCGGTGGTGGTTCCATCAGCGTTCAGCTCGACGACGGTCAGGCCGGGGAGCCTGAAGGGGATGTCGTTGTCGTCGTTGTCGAACGTCAGCTCTACGTCGAGGTTCTCGTCGTCCAACCCGTCGATGACGATGTTGTCGGTGCCGTCGCAGGTGCTGTCTCGAGCGATCGTCCACGAGGGCAGGCCGCTGTCCAGCGTGCGGCCGTTGCGGTAGAACCATGCCGTCGCGCACACCTGGCGCTCACCGGATTTGAAACCGTCCATGATGACGTCGTCGGACGGGTCGTCGTTGTCGAGGACGGGCACGCCGTCGGCGTCTTGGTACAAGATGACCGTACGGCAGCCGACCGGAACGCGGGTGTCCCCTTGGGGCACGCTGTCGTTGTCGCCGTTGTTGCAGTAGTGCTCGATGCGCCAGGGCGTGGCGCCCTCGAGCGCGCCGTTGATATCGGCGGTGAGCTCGGCAGCCGCGTCGTCCTGCTCTCCTTTGTCGTCGGCGTCCTCGTCTCCGCCTTGGGCGTCATCGGCTTTGCCGTCGGCTGTTGGCGACTGCGCCCCGTCCATCTCTTCAGAAGCGTCACAACCACCCAACAGGGCGAGGCAAGCGAAGAGGGCGGTGGTGCTGAAGTACTTGGTATTCATGGTCTTCTCGTGTTTCTTGGTGGGAGCAGAACCCCAGCGGGCTCGTCGTAGTCAGGTATAGGAGGCGCACCTACCTTTCGCACTCAGGCGTACATCCTCAAGTCCACGGTTTCTGTGTCGGGTGATCACCCGACGGAACGGCGCTGGTGACGCAGTGCGCTCAGCGCCGCTGCTGTCGTGCGGTGACGAGCGCGGCCAGTTCGGCACGTGAGTGGATCTCCAGGCGCCCGTAGATCCGCTCGAGATGTGTGGAGACGGTGCTGGGGCTGATGAAGAGGGCCCCGGCGATCTTCACGTTCGTCGCTCCGGTTGCGACGAGCTTGGCCACCTCCCACTCGCGTGGCGAGAGATCGAGGCGGGGCAGTGCGGCCGCAGACTCGACTGATCCTTCTCGACGCTCTTCTCGTTCTCGAAGGAACACCAGCTCGAGCTCGACCACGCCGAACGCGATCAAATCGCCGTGGTGCACTGAGGACGCCGAGATCCGCGATCCATTGAGCCAGGTTCCGTTCTTGGACCCGAGGTCGACCAGTTGAACCTCTCGGCCGTTGCCGACGATGAGCCTCGCGTGGAGGCGGGAGACTCCTTCCTCATCGAAGACGAGGTCGGCAGGAGCGCGTCGGCCGAGGACGGTTGGTCCGGGCTGAAGGAAGCGCGCCGGTTGGTCGAGGGCACCGGCCCGAACGATGTGGGGCTGGGCCGGAGCTGCGTCGGAACCGGCGCCGACCATCGTTCGAGTCTCGTCTCGCCCCATCAGGTGCACGATAGCAAGCGCGCACGCGAATGCGACTTCAGGGCAGGAGCACGTCGGGCGTGGGCGGCATCGGGACTTCGAGGGCTCGCCATCGCAGCACCCGTTCCCAGTCCACTGGATGGGGGTGCGCAGCGCCGCTGCGCTGCAGGAGCTCGCCTGCGATGTCGACCCATCGTTGGACCGCGTCAGCGCCGGGATCGCCGCTGGCGAGTGCATACCCGACGGCGAGTGCCATCGCGGTGTGGATCCTGGCCTCCATCCAGCGCGGTCCCTCGCCGAGCGCGGTCCAGGCCATCAGGGCTTCGGCCACGCCCCCGTCTGCGTCACCGTTCATCGCGCGCGCGACCGTGACCGCGTACTGACGCCCACGGACCGCCGGATGGTCCGGCCCTGCCTTGGCCGCAAGCGCCGTCAGGCTCTCGCGGAGGTGGTGCTCGGCCTGTGCGTAGTCGCCGGCGCCCAGCAGGTATTGGCCCAGCGTCCAGCGGCCCTGATCATACTCGGGGGAGTCTCGGCCGACGAGTTCGCCCACGCGTTCGAGGGCGTCCTCTTGCAAGCGCAGAGCTTCGAGCACGTCCCCCGAGCCGTGGGCGAAGACACCGGCGGCTTTGGCCTGCGTCGCGTGGGCCGCAGCGGCGCGGGCAGCCTGTGTGTGCAGGGGCTGCAGTCGAGCCAACGCCTGGTCCGCCTGGTCGATGGCCTCCGAGTAGCGCGCGGTGTCCGTCAGCGTCGTGGCAACATCGATCTCCGTGGCGGCGATGTGCAAGGGGCTGACGGCTCCGCGAGTGTCGAGTATGAACGCCAGTGCGAGCTGAGAATGCTCGAGCGCCAGATCCGGGCGGCCCGTCGCATTGTAGGCACGCCCCAGCCCGATCCGAAGGTGTGAGACCTGTTGACTCGAAGGTCCGAAGTGCTCGATGGCACGCTTCAAGGCGCGTTCGATCGTGGCTTCGGCTCGGTCGAACTCGCCCAGGAGGGTGAAGGTTTGCGTGAGTCGCTGCTCGATCACCAGCATGGTGCTGAAGTTCGGCGCCTGCGAAGCCTGCGCGGTAGCGAAGGCATCCTCGAGCATTCCCAGCGCCGCCTCGTGATCGTTTTCGACGGTTCGTACCCACGACAGGGCGAGCAATGCCTCGACGCGTAGCGCAGGAGTCGTCGCCAAATGAAGCGCCAACCCCTCGTATCGACGCGCCTGCGCCGGCTCCCGCTTGTTCGCGCTCCAAAGCCGGACCAAAGCGGTGGCTTCCTTGCTGACGTCGGGCCAGCGTCGCACGCTCTGGGCGAGCGCAAGGGCACGCTCGCGGGTCTCGATCGCCTCGTCGAATGCGCCCGACTCCGAGAGGAGAAAGCCACGTTGCCGCAACAGCTCGATTTCGAGGCTGGGGTGGGAAGCTTCGCCGAGTTTTTCTTGCGCCGTATCGAGCTCGGCCTCGGTCGCCTCGAGGTTGAGCGCGATCCGTTGGGTCTGCGCTCGGGCCAGTGCGCGCTGTGCCTCGAGCGCTGCCGGGGCCAGGGTCGAGGGGGCCGAGCCGCGCTCCTCTCGCAGCCCGAGCACGTCGCTGCATGGCTGCAAGCTGGGTAGGGCGTCGAGGACTCGATTCGTGGCGAGAACGGCGCGCGGGTCGGCGTGCTCGAAGAGCTCCACGGCGGCGAGCATCGATGCACGGGCCTCCTGCAGGCAGGCCATGCGGAGGTCGAGGGCTTCGGACGACTGCTGGTGGAATACAGCCGAGGCCCGACAGGCCGCCTCGTGCTCGACGGCCCAGGTCTTTGCGTATCCGTCGAGTTCCTCCTCGGCTCGCGCCCAGCTCTCATCGGCGGCCTGAAGCCGGGTCTCTCGGAACGCCGCCCCAGCAGCGCGGGCCCGGGCCGGTGACCAGACTTCTGCGATCAGACGACTGGCGCCACCGCACGGATCGTTGGCGACAGCTGGCTCATCGGTCATCTGCGACGCCACGGCCAGGCTGAGCGCGCCGGATCCGATCCCGACGATGGCGAGGGCCGCAGGCCTTGCATACCAGGGGCGTGGTGAGAGTCGCAGCAAGAGGCTGGTCATGTTCGGCCACCGGTCGCTGGGATCGGGGGCGAGACCCCGGTCGATGGCGGCCATGACCCGTCGTGGCGTAGCGCCCGAGGGCCAGGCGGGAGGCCCGCGCCGCTTGTCCTCGAGCGTGCTGGGCCCCTCGAACACCCGCGCACCGGTCAGCGCCTCGCGCAGAGCGAGGCAGAATGCGTACTGGTCGCTCGCGGCCGTTGCACGCTCACCGCTGAGCTGCTCGGGGGGCTGGTAGTGCGGGGTGCCAGACTTCGTCTCACGGCTGGAGTCCTCAGGACCGGACACAGCGATCCCGAAGTCGGTGATCTTGGCGAGAACCCCGGTCCCCGCTGGCAGCATGATGTTGGAAGGCTTGACGTCCCGGTGCAGGATCCCTGCCTCATGGGCGGCGGCGAGGCCCTGGCCGGCGGCGCGAAAGCGGGCCACGATCTCGATCCAACGGCGGGGCTGCCTCGAGAGCCACCGCGAGAGCGTCTCCCCGTCGACGAGCTCCATGACGATGACGACGACGTTGTGTCCGGAGGGTCCGACGACGTCGGGAAGCTGCTGGACGTCGTAGACGGCGACGACGTTGGGATGCGAGAGCTTGGCCATGGTCCGGGCCTCTCGCATCAGACCCTCGGCGGACGCGGCCTCGAGCTGCCGGCCCCGGACCTCCTTGAGCGCGACCTCGCGCTCGAGCACCGGATCGTAGGCCCTGTGGACAAGGCCCATGCCGCCCCGGCCGAGCGTGCCGATGATCAGGTAGCGCAGGGCCTCGCTATCGCCCAACGACGCCGACCGTGCGGCGGCATCGGCCTGCGGAGGCGCGAGCGTCTCGGTCTCGAGCGATTCGCTTGGCTTCTCCGAGCTATCTTCCATGTTCGAAACGAGGGGAAGCTGCGGGCGAGGACGTGAGTATACGAAACGATTTCACAGCTTTGCAACGGCACTGACCCACGTGTGGGAAAACGCTCCGCAGGGTGACCCTCACGCCGGACCTGGCCAGGACGGGCAGTTCGACGTCGGCTTGGCGACACCCGGCAAGCCGGACACGAGGCCGACGTAGAGTAGAGGATCTCGCTGCCGCCTTCGCGGGTGCGAGGATGATCTCGTCGCGGCCGTCGAGGTCGGGCAGCGGGGTGCGCTTTGGACCGTCACCGGTCAGACCGGCTCGCCTCGATGACCAGGCCGCAGTCGTCGCAGCGATAGCGGGTGGTCGGAGACGGCGCAGCCTCGACAGCTTCGAAGTCGTCGTTGCGCTCCCCTCGGGTTTCCGCGCACTCCGGACACCATCCCCCGCCGAGCTCCTCGGCGGAGAGCGTCAGGTGGCAGGTCTTGCACCTGAGCTTCGCTGGGGGCGGCGGCAGCTCGTCCAAGACGCGATGGTGACACTTCGTCACGACGGCGCGGACGATACCACCATGTCGCGACCCTGGCCCGCTGCCCGAGTTCATCCAGCTGGCCGACGCGGGACCGAGCGACGACGCGTACATCGTCTCGCGCAGGGTCCTCGGTCCGCGCGTCGACCACCTTCCGCTGCCTTCTGCAGGTCCTTGGACGTCGGCGACGCTCGTCTGCGTCTGTTGATAGGCTCGTGATCCATGCCCTCGTCGACAACCGCCAGGGGCGTCCTGCTCGATCGGGCGCGCAGGCACGTCAGCTTTGCCGCGCTGTGCCGCCACGTGGGTCCGTCCGACCCGGGGTGGATCGAATCTCTGGGGCAGATGTCTGCGATCTCGAAGGACGGTGAGACGGCGCTGGAGGACGACCTCGACTACGAACCGCTGTCGTGCACGCTTGGCGACCGCGCAGCAACGATCCCAAAGAGCTTCATCTGGTACCGCCTCATGGCGTGCGCGGCTGCCTTGCTGTCCGAGGACGACATGCTCGAGATGTCCGCACACTACTATCTCGCACACGCGATCAGCGACACGCTCGCGCTTCGAAATGCGGGCGAACGCGATGCCCCGACGGACCTGATGCCCCTGATTTGTCGAGAGCTGGCGGGACGACCGAGGGGCGACTCGGAGACTCGTCTCTTCGCGGTCTTGGGGGAACTGATCACCGCCGATCTCGAAGAGCGAAGTCCCGAGGACATCGAAACGCTCTGCGATGCTTTTGAACACGTCGAGCAGGAGCTGTGCACTGCGCGGGAGTACATCTCTCCAGAATACGTATGGGGTCTGACCCGCTTCGATTCACACCACGGGCTGTGGCTCAGCCTCGTGCGTGACCACTTTCCGACGCAAGTCCCACACGCGTCGGAGCTCAGAGATTCACTGATCGAGCACGGCGCGCGTTGGGTGGTCCCCTCGCAGGCGGGCGTCCCTATCGTCCAGGACGATCAACACAGCGGCGATCCTGGCGCGCCCCCATTCGGTTCCGACGCCATCACGTTCTTCCTGCATCGAGCACGCTCGCACCGGGGACGCAGGGTCGCACTTCGGCTTGCCGAGGACTGTTTTGAGTCCGAAGGCTCAATCACTCGCTCCGACGAGCGCTTTCCCTCGCGGCTCAGCGCGATGAACAACGCGATCCAGGCCGCCCATGCCATCGGAGCGTTCGACTTGGCCGCCCGCTGGGCCAGCTTGGCCAAACCGTATGCGCGGGACAACGCCTACCTCCCGCACAATCTTGCCTGTGCGTTCGCGGCGGTCGGACGCAGAGACGATGCCTTTGCCATGTGCGCCATCGCGGTAGAGACCAGCGATCCTGCCGCCATCGCGCACCTCCGTGACGATGAGGATCTGGGCTCGCTTCGTTCGGAGGCGCGATTCATGGCGCTCTTTGACGGGCGCGCGAAGCCTGGGCCATGAGGTTGGGCTGACGCGAGCTCGGTCGCCCTGCCGCTCGAACCGATGGGGGCGGCCGCCTTCAGGGGGTGTCCCTGCCGAGCACGGTCACCAACGGACGCGGATCTCGTCGACCCGCAGCTGCGAGCCGTTCTGCCAGGTGGACCCGACGTAGACCCGGCTCAGCGGAGACGGCAGGTCGCGCAAGGTGACGCCGAGGACGGAGAGTGGGAGCTGGAAGCGGTGGTACTCTCCGCTCGCTGGGATCGTCAGTGGCGCGTAGGCGAAGTTCCGGTCCTCGAGATGGATCCCGGCCATGGACCACCAGCCGTGCCCTTCGGTTGCTTCGGGGGCCTCGATGGAGATGTGAAACTCCAGGAACGCGTCGCTGAGGTCTCCGCCGCCGAGCCCCACCAGCGGGATGCTCAACTGTTGAAGGCGGAGGTTCTCCCAGCAATCGACGACCGAAGGATCCGGCCGCCCGCAGGTGGCCTCGTCAGCCGTGCATCCCAGCTGGACCGCGAAGTCGTGGGTGCCCGCATGGGGAGCGACTTCCGAGCGCGTGAAGCAGGCCGGCAGGGGATAGCCGCCGCTTTGGAGCGGGTCGTCGGCGAAGATGACGACCTCCTCGGTGGGAGCGGCGTTCGTCGAGCGGACGCCGACGTTCGGGCTCTCGGTGCGGCCTCCCGCGGTGTCGAACACCACCAGCCTGGCGAAGTACTCGGTCCCCGGCAGGAGTCCCCGCGTAAGCGCTCCCACCACCGGATCGACGCCCTGGGTGTTCTTCAAGACGAAACGATCCAGCTCGGGGTTGGTGGTCCCATCGAACACCTGCACGTCCCGACCGCTCGTCAGGGCGTCCTCGTCGGTGGCGATCCAGATCTCCCAGGCGTGGAAGTCGGCCTCGGCGCCTACGACCTCCCACGTCCAGTGAATCGACTCCGGGGTGGACCAGTCCGCCGAGAAGGCGAGCACGTCGAAGCGCGAGGTCGCCTCGTCTCCGGAGGAGCTTGCTGCGCGACCCGAGGTGCTGCTCGCTGGGTCGGACGTCGTCGACGAATCACTCGCTGGGGGATCGCCGGTCGAGCTCGACGTGGCCCCCGCGGACGCCGTGCGGCACGTCTGTGTGGCTCCATCGCAGACCCATCCCGATGCACATGGGCATGCCTTCCCGTCGAGGTCGACGGGCTGCAGCACGCAGCCTTGCAGGAGCCCACAAAGGGCGAGGGGGGCGATGCTCCGCATGTCTCGACTGCCGAGCGTACCACCGACTCGTGGACTCATCGGCGGCGGCGCAGCCCGAGCAGGGCGAACGCGAGCAGCTCCCAGGGGGGCGAGTCTCCTCCGCCGGTCGAGCACCCCGAGCCGCCGTCGCTCGCCGAGGGTCCGTCGGTGTCCGCGGGGTCCGCCGAGCTGCCGACGCTCGTCACGTTCGCAGCGGAGTCTCCTCCCGGCCCAGTCCCAGAGCTCGTGCCGGTGGTTCCGCCCGCGTCCCCACTCGGGGGCGGCTCGTCGCCGGTGTCCTCGCCGGGATCGCCGCCCGTCGAGGTGTCGCCACCGGTGGTACCCTCACCCGGGGACGGGCCACAACCGATGCGCTCGGTGCTGACGATGACGTCATCGAACCACGCCTCGTTGGGGTGGTCGGTGTCGCCCGGGTCGATGAAGTGCTCGAGCATCGCGCGGTTGAGTTGGAGGTCCGAGCCGTCACGCCAACGAATGCCGCTCGCCTCGTGGCCGAGCTCGTCGTTCACCCAGAACGCCATCGATCCATCGGCGAGGCCGGGGGTGTTGAGCTCCATCGACATTTCGATGCACGTCCAAGTCTCGGTCGGGAGCACCACGGGGACCTCCGGCGAGAAGTGGTTGCCCCAACAGCACTCCAAGCCTTCGGTACACGGCATCCCGATCCCCGCGCAGCCGTCGCAGATCCCCTGCGCATAGTCACCGCTGCAGTACCCCCCCGAGTCGCAGTGCATGTCCGGAAAGTAGGTGTAGAAGAACAGCTCGTGCTGCGGGTTGAGGTCTACGCGGGTGCCCGCCCAGCGATCCCCCGCTGGACGGCAGCCCGCGTTGCCGTTGGCGTTCCAGTAGGCGTCGGGCTCGGTTCCCCCCAGGCCGAGGAAGTGGTGGACGTAGTCGTGATCCGCGGCGAGGCGGACCCACGTGCGGAAGTACAGCCGGTCGTGGCCCAGGAGCGTGCAGCCCGACTGGGGCGCGCCGTCACAGCTCGCATAGCGCAGCGTTCCTCCCTGATAGCCTGCCCCAGCACCCCCTGGTGTGTGCAGCGCCCAGGCGCCGTCGTGGACCGCAGTAGGGTCGTCCTCGAGCCGGATGCGCTCGGGGTTGTTCGTGCCGTCGGAGCACCCGGCGCACTCGGTCCACGGTGAGTCGGCGAACCAGGCTTCCCATCCCGCAGCCCCACCCTCGAAGTCCTCGCACATCAGCCATGCCGCTGCCGGGCGGTCGCACTCGGAGGCGGACGCGGCAGGAACGATGAGGAGCCCGAGGACTCCGGGCAGCCAGGTTGTGGGACGAAGCAGGCGACGCATCCTCGGCAGTCTAGAGGGCTGGGCGCCGGCGGGCGCCTTACCTGGACTGCGTGCTTTGGCGGCCTTCGGTTGCCGATCAGTCGAAGCGGCGGAACCGTGGGGTTCCGGCCTCCGACTCGGGTGCGTCCTGATCGCTGTCGTGCTTGCGTGTGCGACCCCGCTTCGGCCTGCGGCGACCTGGGCCTCCGCGCTGCTCGGCGTCGGGCTCCTCCGACGCGGCGGCGTCAGGCTGTGGCTGTGGCTGTGGCTGTGGCTGTGGCTGTGGCTGTGGCTGTGGCTGGGGCTGTGGCTGGGGGAGATCGGCTCGAGGGCCACGACCACCCGCTCGTCGGCTCCGCCGGTGAGCACGTGCCGCTGAGATGTGAACCCCTCCAGCACGATATCGATCGTCGTCGCCTCGTTTGCCGGAAGCGCGGTGAGCAGCGGCGTCGTGCCCAGGACGCGTGAGCCTACGCGGACCTCGGCGCCCCCGGGTCGGCTCTCGACGCGAAGCTCGACCTCGTGCGGCACCGAGGCGGCGGCGGGGCCCTTCGTCGTCTCGGGCACCCCGGGCGCCGTCCTCGTCCACAGCGCGACGCCGCCGCCGACCGTGACGAGCAGGATCAGGGCGCCGCCGAGCGCGAACGGCCAGCGGCGATGGGCTGTGGGCGAGGCGAGCCTGTCGTGGACGCCGGTGATGGACTCGCGCTCGACCCGGGTCAAAGACGCTTGCACCTGGGCCCGGCGTTCTGCGAGTCGCTCTCCGAACCGGGCCTCGACGTAGGCGCCCAGGTCGATGGGGTCGTCGAGCGCGAACGCCTCGTCGAGCACGTCGGAGACCTCCGACGCGTTCGCCGGGCGGTGCTGGGGATCCTTGGCGAGCAGGCGGAAGCACAGCTCGACCGCCGCCGCGGGGATCTCGGGCCGCTGCGCGCCGACGTCGGGGGCCGGCTCGGAGAGGATGCGCCGTGCCACCGCGTTGGAGTCCGGGCTCTTGTACAGGCGGCAGCCGTTGACCAGCTCGTAGAAGACGATGCCGAGGGCGAACAGGTCGGAGCGCCGGTCGACGCGTTCGAACCGAAGCTGCTCGGGGGACATGTACCCGACCTTCCCCTTGAGCAGGCCAGTGCTGGTGTGGGTGGCGCGACCGATCGCCTTGGAGATCCCGAAGTCGGTGACGCGTACCAGGCCATCGCGTCCGACCAAGACGTTCTGGGGGGAGACGTCGCGGTGGACCAGGGCCAGCGGGTGGCCGTCGGCGCCCAGCTGTTCGTGCGCGGCGTGAAGCCCACGAGCGACTTGAGAGACGATGCTCGCGCAAAGGACCGCGGGGATGGGTTCCCCGGCGCGCGCATGGTGCTGGATGAACTCGGAGAGTGAGGTGCCCTCGACGTAGTCCATCACCAGGAACGGACCGTCGTCGTCCTCGCCCACGTCGAGGACGGAGACGATGTTCGCGTGGCGGAGCAGACCCGCCACCCGGGCCTCGTCGAGGAACATCGTGCGCATGTCCTCGTCCTCGCGGTAGTGGGGATGGAGCCGCTTGACCGCATACAGCCGCTGGAATGCGCCGTGCTTTCGCAGGCAGAGATCGACCCTGCCCATGCCGCCGGAGGCGAGGTCGGCCACCCAGACGTAGCCGGAGGACGCTCCGAATGAAGATTCGGTCTCCAACCCCAGCACGATGCCCGAGGCGGTCCGCATCCGGCAATGGCCTGTCAGGTCATTCTCCGGGCAGCACGCGCACGCGGCCGGCGTCGGATGCGAGGAGCGCGACGATGAGCTCGCGAAGGTCGAACGCCGACTCGACGAGGGTGCGATGTGCCGCATCGATGTGCCGCGCGTCGTCCTCGGTTGGTGTGCGTTCGAGTGCGTACTCGAACCACCGCCGCGCCATGCAGCGTTGCGCCTGCGGGTCCTCGGCCAGGGCGACCCCGAGCTCGGCCACCCCATCGATCTCCTCGCCGCTGGGGAGCAACCCGCGAGCGTCGATGGGCGAGTCGAACTCGGGGTAGACCTCGGCAAAGCGGCCGCCGCCGTCGAGGTTCTCGAACGCGAAGCCCAAGGGGTTGATGATCTGGTGGCACCCCGCGCATGTCGGCGAGTCGGTCATCTGCTCGAACGCCTCTCGCGGCGGGACGCCGTCGGGGATCGGCGGAATCACGATGTCGGCCGGCGGCGGTGGCAGCTCGATGCACAGCACGTTGCGGGCCACGAAGGAGCCTCGGTGAGCGGTCCGGTAGGCCTCGACCGTGGTGTGGCTGCCGACGACCGCCCCGAGCGACAGCAACCCAGCCCGCCCCGAGAGCTCGAGTCGATACAGGCCGCCCTCGAGCGGTGCCGAGGTCGGGACGCCGTAGTAGGCGGCCAGCGCCTCGCTGCCAAACGAGTAGTCGGCGGCGAAGAGCTCGCGCACAGAGGCGCCGTTGCGCATCACGTGGGTGACGAAGGCCTCGAGCTCGGCTTGCATGTCGGCGGTGACGGCAGGCAGCCCGGGGTAGTCGTCGGCGACCGCCGAGCCCTCCAGGTAGCGACCGTGGTCCCCGAAGCGCTGCGTCCCGAGGTATGCCTCGAAGAAGTCGAGCACCATCGCCTCGGCGCGAGGGTCCGCGAGCATCTCGCGGGCGGTACTCGCCACGCCATCGCTCGTGTCCAGGCCGCCCTGCGCCGCGACGGCCCGCAGCGCGGGGGAGGGGCTCTCGTTCCACAGGACCAGCGCCAGTCGGGTCGCCATCTCGGCTCCGGTCAACCTGCGGACTCGCGGGTCCTCGGTCGGTTCGCCGACCTCGATTCGGTAGAGGAACTGCGGGCTCTGGAGCGCGAGGGACAGGGCTTGGGCGAATCCCTCGTCGGTGGTCCACGCCGCCCCATCCCATCCGGCGGGCGCGCTCATGAGCGCCAGATGAGCCTGGACCTCATCTTCGAGGGGGTCTCGCTTGAACAGGACCGGCAAGATCCGGCGGAGCTCCGCCTCGACGCAGGCTTCATCTTCGCAGCCGATCTCGGACACCAACTCGACGGCCGCCCGCTCTGCAAAGGCGTGGTAGGCCTCGACGCGGGTGGCGTCTGCCGGGAGGTGGTTGGACGAGAACAGACCGGCCGCGGTATCGGCGGGAACGAGGGAGAACGGCACCGCGTCCGCGGCGGAACCGAACGCCTGGCGCATCACGCCGATGACCTGGTTGCGCCGCATCAGCTGCATGGGTGACGCGCCCGTGCAGGCCCCTTCACAGCGCTCCCCTTCGCCCGAGTCGTCGCCGCTGGGGCTCGAGTCGCCGCTGTCGGAGCCCGTCGATCCCACGGAATTCGCATCGTCATCATCGGTGTCGATGGCGGCGCCCGTGCTGTTGAGGCCCGTGTAGCAGCCCGTCGCGAGGAGGGACGCGAGCAGTGTCATTCGAAGCGCGTTCATGCGATCACCTCCTCGAGCGGTCCGGTGGAGTAGCTGGGATCTCCGACCGCATCGATGTCTTCGAACCCCATCGCATGGCACAGTGACACCAGGAGCTTCGTGCTCGGCTCGCCGGGGGCGTCGGCCGGACGGTAGTTGTCAAAGACGTCGAAGCCCCCCCACTTGTACGCGCGCCCGGTCTCGAAGTAGCCGACCGCATCGCCTTGGAAGATCGTGACCGGAACGTTGTAGTTCGAGTGCGTGCCCCCTTCGGACATCTCCGAGAGCTGTACGACGATCGACGCGTCGCGGACGAAGTCCGGGAGGACGTCGAGGAAGTCGCTCTTGAGGCGCGCGGTGCTCCAGCGCCAGAGGTCGGCGAAACACTGGCGCGCCTGGGCCCGCTGTTCGGGGGTGGCGTCCCCGTTGGAGCCGCAGTTGGCACCACAGGAGGCGGGCATGCCGTGGGCTTGTCCGTGCAGATCCATCGAGTCGACGTCCGGAAAGTGCGCTGCGTACTCGGGGTCTTCGAGCAGCTCGTCGGCGACCCCCTCTTGGCGTCGCAGTTGGTAGCCTGCCACCCGTGTCGCGCCACAGGCGAACGCCGTGCCGACCACACGGAACGTCGCCCGCACGACCGCGTCCATGTGGGTGTTGGACCACGTCCCGATCGCCTCGGGCGAGGTCCCGATCTCCGGTGGGGTGCACTCGATGATCGTGTCGAGCTTGGTCTCGAGATCCCGGATGCCCTCGAGGTGCGCGTCGAGCCGGGCCTGGTCCTCCTCGACCAGCTCGACCCGAACCCGACCGAGCTCGCCCGAGAGCGCGTCGAGTACGCTGCCTCGTCTGGCGCGTAGGCGTCGAAGCTCGTCCTCGTTGGCGCCGAGGTTGGAGAACAACGCCTCGTAGGCGAACCAGGGTCCCCACAGCAGCGGAGCGGACACGAGCGGTTCTTGCCAGAAGAAGCTCTGCCAGGCGCCGCGGGAGCCGGGAACGTCGGGCGCGTGGTCGTCCATGGAGCCCTTGGCCTGTCCGATGCGAAGCACGGGGATCGGGGGCGGGACCTCCCCGTCGTCTAGGCAACGCTGATGGATGCGCCGCCCCAAGATCTCGTCGACGGAGGGGCCGCCATAGACCAACAGGTCGCCCGCGTACCGCACCGTGGTTCCCGTGAGCAGGGCCCCGGTGCCCTCGTGGCCACCGTTGGGCGGGTTCCCCTCGGCGTCGGCGGTGAAGGCCGAGATGTTGTCGATGCCGTCGAGGATCGCGATGTTGGACAGGTAGTCTGCGAGCGGCTCGTGCTGGTAGGGCAGGCCGTCGCCGAGCAGGTCGGGGGACTGCGGCTGCCACGAGGTCATGTCCGTGCCCTGCGCGCTGCCGATGATGAACAGATGCCGCGCACCCGGTCCCGCCGCGCTCGCGCGCAGCTTCGGCATCAGGCCCGAGAGCAACCCCGCCGCGGAGCACACCCCGGCGGCGCGCAGAAAGTCGCGTCGTCCCCAGCCCCGGCGCATCTCAGGATCTCCTCGTGGTGATGGTCTCGGCTCGTTGTCGGTGCGTCTCGTGCATTCGGAAACCCTCGGTCGGCGGCAGATCCCAGCGTAGGTCATCGCTGGCCCGACCCGTTCTTACGGCGGCTGCGTACACTTCGCAGAGCTCGGTTCACGGCGATACTCTCGGACCGGTCGACCATGCCCACCTTCCTCCCGACATCCGTCGAGCTCCTCCGGCTCATGCGCGCGTGCGAGGCATCGAGCATGGGAGAGTTTGGCGAGCCGTTGCGCGTCCCCCCCGATGCGCCCGCCCAGGCGCGAGTGCTCGGCGCCCTGCTGCAATGTCGAAGATGGTCGGCGGGCCTCGAGGCTGACCCTGGCACACCCGACCCGACGCTGTTCACCGCACCCCGCGGGGCCGAGCTGCTGTTGCACCTGGCCGAGGCGGCGGCGCTGCAGCTCGACAGGTCTACGCTCGAACGGCTCCGACTCGAGTCCGACGTCGTGGTCGAGGAGGCTCACGATGGCGTGTGGCTCGCGCTGGCGCGGTGCTTCCTCGCGCTCGCCGAAGGGGCGCTCGTCGAGCCCGCCGTGCTCGTCGAGCTCGAGCGTGCCGGCCGCGAACACAACGAGGCCGGCGTGGTCTTGCGTGCCGCGACCCTACGGGCTTGGGTCGCGGATGCGCTGATGGACCCCGAGGAGGCGGTCGACCACGCGCGTCGGGCGTTTCGCATGGCGCGAACGGAGCGAGCACCCCAAGCGGAGTATTGGGCGGGTTGGACGTTGGCCCGTCTGCGTCGCTCGACCGGGCGTCCGTATCTGGCATCGCGGATCCTCGGGGCGCTGCGCGACATCTCCCCGCGGGCATGGACACCCTGGATCGATCTGCAGCGCACGCTCGCTGCGCCCGATTCCGCGGCACTCGAGACGACCAACCCGCTCGGACGGGCGCTCGGACGGCTTCGATCGGGTGATGGGTCCGGGTTTGCGGCCCTGCTCGAGGCCTTCCTGCCCACCCTCGACGCGTTCGCGCCCCTGCGAGCGGACGCCATGGACCTCCTGGGGTGCCTTGGGCTACGCGAGGCACCGCTCGGCTCGGTCGTCGCGGACTGGACGACCGGGACGCCGCCGTTCGCTGCTCCGCCGCGAGGCTTCGGTGCGGCCGCATCCGAACCTCTCGCCGTGGTGGTGGCCGAACGCGGCCGTCGCGGTCGTCGGGTGCTCTGGCTGGGTGAAGGGCAGCTCGACGCGGATGTCGGGCGCGAGTTTTGGGTGGACAAGCCTGGACGCACCGAGAGCCTGCTCGCCGCTCTCGCCCTCGCTGGGCCGGCGGGCATCGACGAGGAGGCGCTGTTCTTGGCGGCGTATGGCTTCACGTACAACGCTGCGCTGCATCGTGGGGCATGGGATGTCGCGCTGCATCGGGCGCGCAGCGCTGCAGGGAGCGTGGGATCGCTGTCGCGCGGGGATGGGCACGTCACGCTCCATGTCGAGCGCGCGTTCGTGGTGCCCGATCCGCGGTGCCAGCGAGGCCACGAAGATCGGATTCTGCAGCGCATGGCCTGTGGTGGTGGGACGAGCGCCCGCGAGCTCGCCCAAGGGCTCGGCTTGTCTCTGCGGACCGTCCAGGATGTGCTGCGCGACCTGGTGGACACGGGGGCGTGCCGGCAACGGCGAGACGGCAGACATCGACTCTACAGCGTGGAGGACACGACCTTTCAGGAGCCGACACGCTCGGGTGTCGACGGGTCGTCAGAATCGTAGGCCGCTTGGCGCGACTGCCACCTGGCGCTGCCGCCCCCGCGTCACCAGCACGAGGCCCCACGTGAGGCCCGTGAGCGCCAGCGTGCCGCCGACCGCCAGGCTGATGTTGCCGGCGAGCGCGAGCCGCTGCGCGCGGGTCTCCAGCGCAGCTGCGCGGGCCTGCACGGGCTCGTCCTGGGCCTCGCGGTTGCGTGACGCGGCGAGGATGGCCGTCACCGCGCCAGCGGCGACGCCGGCACTCCCTACGCCCAGCAGCACCCACGGCGCCGTCCTTCGTCTGGGCGGTCCGTCTCGCTGGGACGCGGGGGGTGTGGTGTCGATGCTCTCCATGCTTTCGATGATCGGCGGCGGAGGCTGGGGGGCGTCCTCGGACTCCGCACGCTCGCGCAAGCGACCGATACGGGCGGCCACGGCGTCGGCGTCGGCGGCCTCGGGCGCGAGGTCGAGGTAACGCTCGTACGCTACGATGGCGCGGTCGAGTTGCCCCGCGCTCTCATGCGCCCGGGCGAGGTTGTAGAACAACGTGGGGTCTGGGTACGACTCCGCCAAGCGGAGCAGGATCTCCGCCGCTTCTTCGTACCGGCCGTCGCGATAATAGCCTTCGGCACGGTCGAACTCTGCCGCGGGGTCCTCAGTGGCCTCTCGCGAGGGGACCTCTGCGCGCGCCGTCACGGACGGTGTCGCCGCGGCGAGGCCGACGAAGAGACCCACGATCTGGCGAGCGTGTGAGGACAAGCCGGTGCCAGGATACCACTTCGACGGCCGGCGAACCCAGAGCCGGCGAAGGGAGCAGGGTCAAAAGGACGGCCGTGTCTCGACGCAACATGCGGGCACGAGCGCGAGGCAGAGCCCTCCAACCGCGAGCTCCACCGCCATGACGATCATCAAGGCGGCCCCCGGACTGCCGTCGACCAAGATGCTGAAGCCGCGGGCAACGCCGTACGCCACGAACACGGTGCCGGCCAGCAACATTGACGGTCGACGCACTCTTCGAACGAACACACCGGCGCCGATCAGCATCCCAACGGCGATCAGTCCACCGCCCGGTGCGCGCGCCTCCGACAGCGCGTTGGCGCTTCGGCCCACTGCGACGCCGACGCCGGCTTCGAAAGCAACCGGTGAGAACAAGAGCGACATGCCGACCCCTACGGCAATGACGGCGGCGACGATCAAGACGACAGGGATGAGTCGTTGTTTCATGCCCCAGCGTAGGAAGACCCGAACCCGGCCACCATGGCCGGCATTCTCGGAGCGTTGTCCGATCGTCCAAAGTACTGGACGGTGAGACAAGAACCGGCCCAGGATGAACGCGATGACTGGTGGCCGGCTCCCTACGCGCTCCGAGGATCCGCTCGGCGAGACGCTGCACCTCCTGAGACTCCAGGGCGTGCTCTACTGCCAGGCGGAGCTCTCTGCGCCATGGGGAATCGAGATCCCGAACCTCGAGGGCTGCCTGAGCTTCCAGGTGGTGACGCAGGGCCGGTATCTGCTGGAAGTCGACGGACAGGAGCCCCAGTGGATCGAGCGAGGATCCGTCGTCCTGCTTCCCGAGGGTCGGCCGCACCGCTGCCGCAGCCGCCCCCGGGTTCGCGCCGTCCCGCTGGATCAGCTCCCGGTCGAGCCGCTGACGGACGTCTACGAGCGACTCGACTTTGGTGGTGGTGGTGCGACGACCTCCATCACCTACGGCGTGCTGCGTTTCGATCGGCTCGCCGCCCAGCGGCTCCTCCAGGCTCTCCCACCGATCATTCTCATCGACAGCTTCCACTCCGACATCGTCAGCGGGTGGCTGAGCGACATGTTGCGGTGGATCCGCGAGGAAGCAGCCGCCCGCCGGTTCGGAGGTGAGGCGATGATCACCCGGCTTGCGGACATCGTCGTCATTCGGGTCCTTCGTGCGTGGCTCGACGCCTCGCCCCACGCCCAGATCGGCTGGTTGGCAGCACTGCGCGACCCCCAGCTCGGACGAGCCCTCGCCGCCCTTCACCAGTCCCCCGCCCGCCCATGGACCCTCAGCGCGCTGGCCAAGACCGCCGGTATGTCTCGGTCTGCATTCTCGGCCCGCTTCTGTGCGCATGTCGGCGAGTCACCCATGCGATACCTCAGCGGCTGGCGAATGCTCGTCGCACGCCACGCTCTCCGCCACACCCGCGACGGGCTGACTGAGGTTGCGAAGCAGGTCGGATACGCGACCGAGGCGGCCTTCTGCAAAGCCTTCAAACGCGAGTTCGGTGTCACCCCCGGATCGGTTCGGGCCTGAGCTCCCGCGCTACACTGGTAGCGTGAGCACCCTGGAAGCCGGGCCGAGTTCGCGGCGAAGGAGGGTTGCTGCCCGATTCGAGCAGCTGCAGGCCCGCATTCCCGGCGCCTCGTCCTGGGCAGCCCTAGCCGCCGAGCTCGGGTTCACCGATGTCCCGCTGGCGGACGCGAGCGGTCGGGCGGCGGCAGCTCGACGCGCGCGACGGCGGTCTCGCTCCAGCGCATCACGGTCGCGACCGCCGTCGAGACGCTGCCAACGCCGTAGAGCAGCACCCAGTCGCCCGGCGCAAGGAGGCCGGCGGACGCCGCGGCGTACAAGTTCATCGGCAGGAGTGCGGTGCCGGTGTTGGCGAACTGCTCGTAGGTCGAGACGACGCGCGATCGGTCGATGCCCAAGACGGCGCTGACGAAATCGGCGTACCAGGCCGTGGGCGTATTCGCGACCACGCATGCGACGTCGTCGATCGTGATACCGGCATCGCGCATCGCCTTCTCGCAGGCCTCGCGCATGTAGGGCTCCCCCGACTCGTTGATGATCTTTGCCGTCTCCTTGCTGGCGGCCAGGCGGGGCACGGCGCCCTCGGTCGGATCCTCGACCATCTCGATGCGGAACGTGCCGCACGTCGCCGCCGTGTTCACGCAGTGCGAACTCACCCATCCATGCCCGGATGCGACCGGAGAGATCAACAGCGCGCCCGCGCCATCGCCCACGAACCACGACAGCGTGTCGCGGGGTGGGGAGATCCGCGAGTACGAGCACGACGCTACGACCATGGCGTTGCGGTATTGACCAGACTGCACCAGGGCGACCGCGGTGTTGATCGAGACGAGGGTGCTGGCGCAAGCGGACTCGATGTTGATGCCCGGACAGTTGGCCTCGAGTGCGCGCACGAGATATGCCGCGTTCCCAGGTCCGAACTGGTCGGGCAAGAACGACGAGACCAGCACGAGGTCGAGATCCGCAGGGGTCCACCCCGCGACCTCGAGCGTTCGTCGAGCTGCGGCAACCTCCATCGTCAGCCCCGTCTCGCCCGGTCCCAAGATCCGGCGTGCAACCGCGCCGCGGAAGGGGTCCGTGAGATACGGCTCCATGCAGCGATCGAAGGTGTTGGGGGTGGGCGCCTCGCGACGCTTCCACAGCTGCGCGAGGCCATGCCTCTCCGCCTCCGCGACCAAAGTGGGTTCGTTCTCGATCCAGTAGCCGTTGGTTCGCACGGTCGCGGGAACCGCATAGCTCGCGGCGAGAGTTCCAATGGATTGTTCGTTCGTTTTCTTCATGACCATCCTCCAAGACGGGTTGCCTCGACACCCTGCGCGCGAAGTCCCTCGACTCTCGCGCCAATCGGAGGCGCGATCTCTGGGTCGATCAGCACGTCGACGACGGTTGGGCGCCGCTCCTGCATCGCGCGTTCGAGCGCGGCGTCGAGGTCTTCTTCGCGACCGACCCTCAGGCCCACCGCCCCCATCGAACGAGCCATCGCCGCGAAATCCACCGCGGGCATCTGCGTACCGACCGGGACGTAGCCCGAACCCCGCATCCCGTGCTCGATCATCCCGTAGCTCGCATCGTTGAGGATGATCCAGACGGCGGGCACACCATGGCGGACGGCGGTGTGCAGCTCGTTGTGCATCAACATCGCCCCGTCACCGGCGATCGCGACCGCCTTGTCGTGGTGCTCGAGCGCCGCACCCAAGACGCCGCTGACGGCGTGCCCCATCGATCCCCAGGCCGTGCTCAGCCGATAGCGCCGCGCCCGCTCGAATGCGAGATGTCGAGTGGTCCACGCAAAGGAGTTGCCGGCTTCCGACAATACGATCGCGTCTGTGCGGTCGAGGACGGCGCGCTGGATGGCGGCCATCAGGACCGCCGGCCGAACGCGGCAGCCTCGGATCGACGGGCTCCGAGGCGACGTTGGGGTCCGCTCTCGGGGGACCCGCGACCTACGGTGGCCCTCGGGCAGCCGCTGGAGGAGCGCGCGCACGAATGCGCCGATCTCCGCCTCGATGCGATGGGTCGGGGCGCTCGGGTAGCCGACACCGAAGGCACTCGGGTCCACGTCCACGTGGATGAAGCCGTCCGGCGGCACCAGCGACGGATCCCACATCGAGCTGAACTCCCCCATGCGCGTGCCGAGCACCAGGATCGACCGCGGTCGCTCGGCCTCGAGCTGCCGATGAACGCTCGGATGACCGGCGAACCCGGTGATCCCAGCAAAGTTGGGGCTGTGCTCGGACACGATGCCCTTGCCGCGCGGCGTCGAGATCACCGTCAGGCCGAGTCGCTCGACGAGGCGCCGGATCTCGGCCGCCGCGTGCCGTGCCCCAAAGCCCAACCATAGTGCGCAGCGCCCCTCGAGCAGCGTACGCGCGCACCGCTGCACGTCATCCGGATCGATGTCGGGCATCCCAGAGCGCTCGTTCGGGGCGACCGGCAGATGTGCGCCCTGCACCGTTCGAGTGAGCAGCGTCGTCGACATCGACAGGTGCGCCACGAACCCCTCGGGCCGCTGCAGGCCGCAACGAAGGCGCTCGAGGACCTCGGGCAGGGCGTCGGCATCTTCGACCACCTCTGCGAGATGAAACGGGGCCCCCACCGCGAAGCAGTCCGGCATGGTGTGCGGGCCGGTCTCTTGAAACGCTCCACGACCGCGTCGTTGCGCTGGCGTGATGGCAGACAGCACGATCACCCGGCCGCCGTCGAGGCGCGCGGCGTGGAGCCCATTGAGCGCGTTCAACAGCCCAGGGCCGGTCGTGCAGAAGACCACGGAGGCTCGCTCCGAGACCAGCGACGCCTCGAGGGCAGCGAACGCTGCTCCGGCCTCATGCCGGCAGTGCACCAAGCGGATCGTCGAGCGCCCGATCGCATCGGCGAGCGGAGCGATCGCCCCGCCAATCAGCCCGAACGCCGTGCCCACGCCGAGCCGATGCATACCCTCCACGACCGCGTCGGCCACGGACTCAGGCGCGCCCATGCTCACGGACTGCGCCGGGGAGACGGGCGTCGACGTCCGAGCTGCGAGTTCCTGCATGTGCCGAGAAACGCCGGACCCCCCCGGTCGGATCGCGCCGAAGCGAGAAAAGTGACGCAGTCATTCGCGCGCACGCCCGACCGGACGAGGCGGAGATCTTCGTGGTCGGCCGGGAGGAGCCGTTGCTCGAACCGTCACCGGCCCCAGGGGCGTCGGCATTGCGATCGATCGCGATTGACGTCGCCCCGCCGCGGCGTAGACCGTGCGAATGAACGACCGCACGCCGAAGGGCCACATCGCGGAGACCAAGTCCGCCCTCGAAGACCTCGTGAAGGTGCAGATGGCCGCCGAAAAGGCGTACGCCGCGGCGATCGAAGCGGTCGGGGACAGCCCGATCGCCGTGCGCCTGGTCGAGCTGAAGACCGGCGTGAGCAGCGACGCCGACTCGGTCCGCAACCTGCTCGCGCGCCTACATGACCAAGAGGAGGTGACGTCCGGCGGCACGATGGCCACGGTCGCAAGCGGCATGCTCAAGGTCGCCGCACTGTTCGGCGAGTCGGCGACCACGAAGTCCCTGCAGCTGGCCGAGGTCGCGCTCGGAGGCTTCATGGAGGACATCGCCGACGACCAGCTCATGCCGATGGCCCGCACCGAGCTCGTCGACACCCTCATCCCGGCGTCGAAGCGCCGCGTGGCCGCGCTCGAAGAGCTCGGCTGACCGGTGCAACCGCGTCGGCGTTTGCTCGTCCTACGACCATGACCATGGCAAGCGTCGGGTTCGGGGCGGGCGAACGGAACACCCTGCAGGCGTGCTTCGTCGAGGTCCGCCACTCGTGAACGACGCGCCTGCGGACTTCCGGGCGGAATGGCACACGGAGTCGTTCGGTGCGGCCCAAGCAGGCCGGGCCGGGCACCTGTGCGCAGACGTGGTCTTCTTCGACGACGCCGCTGGGCTCTTTGCAGTCATCCATGGAATGGCGGGCAACTCGCACTCCGGTCGCCTCAGCGCCGAGGCGTGCCGCGGGGTCCTGGGCGAGGCCGCGTGGAGCTTCCCTTCCGATGACTTCGCCCAAAGCAGCGCGCTCATCCAAACCATGCAGGATGCAGTCAACGAAGCAACGCGGCGCTCCAAGCCGCACTTTCCCGAGGGGGAAGTCAACGGTGTGGGCGGACTCGCCCTCTTGCGCCGCCAGGGGGCCTATCTGGTTTGCTCGCACATCGGCTTGGCCAGCGTTTACCGCCTTCGCGCCGATCGGCTGAAAAAGATGAACGTGGAGCACACGTTGGAAGCCGACGCGGCGGCCCGTGGACTTGCTCCATCTCCGCGATGGAGGGACGTCGCCACGCGCGCGATCCGGAACAACCAGGCGGTTGCAGAGGCGACGCATCGCTGCTGGAGAATGCGTATCGGCGATCGGGTGTTCGCGTGCACGCGCGGCGTCGGGAACCGGTTGATCGAATCGCGGCTTCGAGAGATTCTCCGGGACCCCGCGTCGCCGTGCCGCGTGACAGCCGAGCTTCGCGAACAGCTCGAAAACGGCGAGCACGACTCGGACTCGAGCTTCGTCATCGTGGACGTCATCGGGCCGAGCGCCGACGCTGCGACGTTGCCTTCCACGGCGTCGACGATGAGCGTTCGTTTCGAGGATTGCGAGTAGCTCAGTGGCAAACCAATCGACAAACCTCATCGGCCCGATCGCGTGCAGCGCGGGCGTCCTTCCCACTTGGGTCGACGAGATTCTCGAGATGCTCGGCGCCGAAAAGATCCCGCACCAGATGTTCCGTGCCAGCCCGAAGGACCAGCTCGTGATGATGCTCGAGGGTGACGGAGGTTCCTACCTGCTCGGCCCCGACGCTCGGCGACTCGCCAGACATCTCACCCGGCTCCTGGCGGAGCGATCGAACACCCCCACCCGCTGCGCGAACGTGAAGAGCGACAGCCTGGGCGACCAGTTGCTCGTGGACGCGGAGTCGATTCAACGAGGAGGACACCGCGAATCGGAAGCTGTGGATCTACCGTACGAGGTGGTGGCCAACTACCGACAGAAGGACGGCGCCAGCTACGGTACGCGCTTGGACTTCACGTCGCAGTCCGGTGGCCTCGCTCGCTTCATGGCCCGCGGAATGGCCGGCTTCCACGCGAGCGGGAACTGGGGCAACGCGCCATTCGAGCGCATACTCGGTGCTTGGACGGCGCCCAAGAAGCTACCGAGCTGGCCACGAGCCAAAGCGCTCGGGACCAAAGCGTCGCCCGGACAGAAGCTCGCGGCCGCAGTCGCCGCGCTCGAAACCGCGAAGACCGAAAAGAGCGTCATCAGAGCCGTGGCTCGACTGCGACGAGCGGGCGAGGACCCTCCCCGCGACCCCTTGCTCCTCTCCAAGGCGCTGGTGGCCAGCGACGACGACGCGCGTCGGTGGCTCCTCGAGCAGCTGGAGCGATGTTGGTTCACGAGCCTTGGCCCATCCAGACTGGCAACGCTCCAAAGCAGGCTTCGCTCCTGTGCGCTCCTGTCCGAGGACGCGACGGCCGAGCGCTGCCGTTCGCTCCTGGCTCGAGTCAGCGCGAGGTGAATACCTCTGCGGCCGGGCTATCATCGCACGGGGCGGCTTGTGCATCACCCAAACGGTGCCTCGTCAGCTTTCGGTGGCGGGTCCCGGGTGCGGAAGGGCGAGGACCGCGGCCACGGTCATGGCCTCGGGCCGAGGCAACAGGTCGACCCGGATCGCGGCGAGTCGAATGGCCAGCTCCACCACCGTGTCCAGCGACCCGCCGACCGGCTCGAGCAGAGTCTGACGGAACACGGCGACCGGCCTGAGATCGATCTCCACCTCCTGCACGATCGACCGCAGCTGAATGTCCCCGTGTTTTGCGGTGGCGAGACCCAAATCCAACAGGGCCATGCGCCGATGAGCTTCGAGTCGGTCGTGCTGCTCGTTCGAAAGCTGAAATTGCTGTCGATGTTCGACGACCGCGAAGCAAAGCTCCGGGGCGCCCGTGTCACCGAGCTGCATCGCGAGCTGGTGCGAAGCCGAGACCGCCTCGGGCGAAGTCGGCGAGGCCAGAAGCCCTCGGGCAACGTCGCGGACATCGATTAACATGCCCCTGCGGGGGCTCGAGCCCCAGTCTGACGTGAGCTGGGCGAGAGAGAGGGCTTCGAGTGGCACTGCGGGTCGTTCGGTGATTCGGCGGGTCGGAACAACTGCGTGCTCCACTCTACCAGCCCGTGGTGAAACCCGGCGCGGCGGATCGCCAAGGCTTCTTCTCTCCTGGGTAGGAGCCACAACGCAGCTGTACCGGGTGTACCGCGAGTCGTGGCGCCGCCGCCTGGACCGAAAAGACGAGGGAGACGCAATCAAAACGCCGGGGCCGCGGATAGCCGTGGCGAGCCCAGGGCGTCGCGCGCCAGGTCGCTCGTGAGGAAGAAACGACACATGCAGACCCCAACCCGACTGCTCTCACTTGGCTCCATCTTACTGGTCGCGGGCTGCTTAGGCGGGACCTCGGGTGAGATCGACGGCGGAGCCTTTTTCTATGAGTGCGGCGAGAGTGACTTCGTCTGTTTCGAGGTCATCACCAACTCCTGGCTGACGATCGACCTCAACAGCGACCGAGACGAGCCGTTCCCCGAGTTCGTGGCGGTGGGGGCAGAATTCGACGTCACCTTCATGGCCACAGAGCGCCTCTTCGGCGACAACGATGAGGAGAAGACCGCCCGAGCCGAACCCGCGTCGCCTGAGATGATCATGGCCGACGGTCGCCACTTCACGGCCTTGAGCGCAGGGGTGACCTCCGTCGTCGGACGCGCAGAAGGTGGCAACGTTTTCGACTTCCTGCACTTCGAGCTGGTTCCGATCATGGACATCGAGGTTCGTGTTCGTGATCCCCACGGTGAGATCCTCATTCCTACGGTTTCGACCACTCTCGAGCTGGAGGCGGGGTCACGGGTCATCGTTGACCTTGCGCCCGTGGGCTCCCCGGGGCAGGCGTTGGGCGGCGGGGTCGAATGGGCTGCGACGGCGGATGACCCCGACGTCGTAGCGGTCGACGTCACGTCCGGATTCGAGAGCGACGGAGGGTTGACGTTCGCACTCGTCCCGCAGCGAGAAGGGCAGGCCGTCCTCACCCTTGAAATGGAAGACTACTCGGAGACCATCGAAGTCACCGTGGGCCCAGAGGGAGGCGGCGAATGACCATTCGAACGTTCATCCTTGGCACGGCGCTCGCGTCTCTCGTTTCGCTCTCCGGGTGTTCTCCGATCTACGAAACCGTCGCGTTCGCCGTTCTCACCGACCCTCCGCTGCTCGTCGAGTTCGACGCCTCCCTCATCAAGATCCCGGTGGGGATCACGGTTCAGGTCGAGGTTCGAGCGTTTGATGATGGTAGCCGGCGCCGGAAGTACGACCCGTACGAGGAGGTCGAGCTCCTTTCGGAGGACCGTGAGATCGTGACCGTGGACCGTGGGAACAGCGGCGACGACAACAGGTTCATTTTCGTCGGAGTTCGAGTCGGAGAAACATGCGTCCGCGTACGGGTCGATTCCGAGACTACGGATTGCATCGACGTGCAGGTGGTACCTCAGTAGGGCAGCTGCGGCGAGCCGAGCCGGCCGAGCCAGCCGTCGATCGCCGACACGGTCTCGGCGCCCAAAACCCCCTTCTCCACCGCCTGCGCTCTAGCTTCCTCGGCCAGGGCGATCGCCTGCAGCCGGTCCCCACCGCGCGCGAGCATGAGCGCGGCGCCGCCGAACCGCGCCTCGGGCTCTCCATCTTGGACCCCGTCTTCCCCGTCGAAGATCTGCCGCGCCCTGTTGAACGCGACCATCGCTTCGTCGCTCCTGCCTGCCTCCACGAGGACCGCGCCCAGCTGCCCCAGAGACAACCCGACCGCGGAATCCGAGCCTCCCCACGCGGCTTCTCGAATCTGCAGCCCCTGGTTCAGTGCAGCGACCGCTTCATCGAACGCGCCGGCACGTCGATGGGTGGCTGCCAGGTCGTCGAGGCTGTTGGCCACGTCCGGATGGTCCTTGCCACCGAACTCCTCCTTGATCGTGACGGCGCGTCGGTGCAACTGTTCTGCGCGCTCGTACTCGCCCAACTCGGTGAGCACGGTGCCAAGGTTGTTGAGGCTGTTCGCGAGGCTGGGGTGGTTGGACCGTAGGGTCTGCTCCCGAATCGCGAGCGCTCGCTCGTACAGGGGCCGCGCCTCGTCGAAGGCACCGGTGGCCGCGAGGACGTTCGCCAGCTGGTTGAGGCTGTCGGCCACGTCGGGATGGTCGACTCGCAAGGCGGCCTCGCGAATCGCGAGTGCCCGCTCATGAAGCGGCCGTGCCTCGTCATACGCGCCGAGCGCAGCGTGAGCCTTGGCCAAGCTGTCGAGGCTGTTGGCAACCTCAGGATGGTCCCCACCCAGTGCCTGGATGCGAATCGCCAATGCACGCTGGTGCTCTTCCTTGGCCTTTGCGAACCGTCGGCGAACGTAGTGGACCGAGGCAAGGCGTGCGAGCGTCGCTGCGAGTGCGGGATGGTCGGGCCCGAGCGCCGCCATCCGTACCGCCAAGGCCTGTCGGTACAGGTCCTCCGCCTCGACGAGGTCGAAGCTCTGGGTGACATAGGCGAGCTTCATGAGTCCATCGGCGACCGAGGGGTGGTCGTCACCTCTGCCCAGCTGGTGGTTTGCTGCGCGTCCATGTCGAGCCCACCGTCGGCCCGTCTTGGGCTCGGCCATGGTTCGGCCGGCGAGTTCCACCAAGCTCCACGCCGCGGAGCTTGCAGTCTCATAGTCTCCAACTTCGACCGCGTCGAAGTACGCGTCTTCGAGCGTGGACGCGGCGTCCTCGAACTGCGCGTCCGCCTCGAGCAACAAACCCATTTCGAGCAAGCCCGCCGCGCGCAAGCCCGGACGATCGGCCCTGCCCGCCCGCTCGATCGCATCGCGAGCGACGCCGATTCCCGAGGCGTATTGGGACGTGAAACGCAGGGCCCGGGCGTCCAAGAGCTGCATCTGGATCTCCGAGACGACCGCGCGCTGATCGGCCGGCGGTGGCCCGGACAAGCGGCTGAGCAAGGCCCAATCGCCGCACGTGGCAACCGGAGGAAGCTGGGCGGCGGCTGTGACCGCGGTTTGCACGACGATGCGGTCTGCGTCTCGCAGCTGCCCTACCAGCGCTCCGAGGGCCATGCCGCGCTGCTCCAAGCACCAGCGTGACCGTTCGAGATCGTCGTCGCTCCTCTGCTCGCGCACCGAAACAGCGGTGCATGCCTCGATGTACGTCTCCCGCCAGTCCTGCGCGTAACGATCGAGCCAGGGAAGAGACCTCTGGGCAGCGCTGTCAGCGAGGACCGATCCGCTCGCGAGGAGGCCGTCGCGGACTGCCGCCCGGGTCTCATCGTTCCACGTTCTGTCGAGCTCTTCGCCTGCAGCAACCTCGCACGCCCGCGTCTGAATTCGGTCGAGTTCCTGGCCGCCCAGGACGACCGCCCCCACAAGGACCGCCCCGCCCACGGTGCCGCCAAGGACCGCGCGGCGGAGACGACGCGCTTGGCCGGAGCGACGGGTGACGCGTTCGAGCTCGGCGAGCAGCGTGTCGACATCGGGCCAACGCCGCGACGGTTCGGCTTCGAGACCCCGCTTGAGAACCGTCTGCACGGCAGGGGGAACCTCGGTCTTTCCCACCGCGGTGAAATCACCGGACCGCATCCGCGACAGGAATCTCGAGTCGCCACCGTCGAAGGGCCGCTTGCCGAAGAGTGCCTCCCACAGCGCAACGCAAAAAGAGAACTGATCGCTGCGGTGATCGGCCTCCTGCGCCGAGAACTGCTCAGGGGCCATATAGGCGGGTGTGCCCATGACCGCTCCGGTCGCGGTCAGAGGCGTGTCGAGTGCGCCTTCCTTGGGACTGGGGAGCTCGGTGGACTGCGCCGTCGTGAACTGGAGGTCGCCTTGCCTGGCCGCGAGCCCAAAGTCCAAGACCCGCACCCGGCCATCGGCACCAACGATCGCGTTGTGAGGCTTGAAGTCACGGTGCACCAGACGTTGGGCATGAGCGGCGGCCAGCCCACGTCCGGCCTGAATGTACATTCCGAGCACCAATGGCCAGCCCGGCTTCTGCTCCTCTTGCCACTGCTCGAGCGTCCTCCCCCGGACGTACTCCATCGCCACGAAGAGCTGTGTCTCGTGCTCCCCGACCTCGAAGACGGGCACGACGTTGGGGTGGCTCAGCTTGGCCATCGCTTGTGCTTCTCGGAGCATTCGCGTACGCGCCTCCGCCCCGGCGATCCCCCTCACCAGCTTGAGCGCCACCTGGCGGTCGAGCTGGTCGTCGAAGCAGGCGTACACCGTGCCCATCCCGCCCTCGCCGATCAGCCTGAGGATCGTGTATCGCCCGATCTTCGGCGCCTCGACCTCCCCGGCGAACATCCGCGCCCTGAGGCTGTCCTTCGCCCGGGCCTGGTCCCCACGCGCGCGCGCAGGCCGGGGCACGTTCCGAAGATCCGCGCACGCATCACCGCTCGGAGCGTCGCCCAACAACGAGTACGACGGTAGCAGAACCGGCACGCTGACGGCCCGGTGCCCGGAAACAGGGCGGGGTATGATGTCGTGGATGAGGGGCGATTCCGAGCTGCTAGCGGGATGGCGCGCCGGGGACAGCCGGGCGGGGATCGAGTTGTTCGACCGCTACTACGAGGTGCTGGAGCGCTTCTTCGCCAACAAAGTACATGGCGACAGCTCCGACCTCATTCAGGACACGTTCGCGTCTTGCGTCTCCAGCCGAGAGAACATCGCCCAAGGCAAGTTCCGCGGGTTTCTGTTCGGGATCGCCTACAACAAGCTCCGTCAGTTCTACGAGCGGGCGCGACTGGACGGTGCCCGGTTCGACTACGACGCTGTCAGCAGCGCGGACCTCTCCCCGGGGCCAACGACGATGTTGGCCAAGTCAGCGGAGCAGCGACTCCTCCTCGAAGCCCTGCGGCGGATCCCGGTGCAACACCAGGTGGCGCTCGAGATGTTCTACTGGGAGGACATGACCTCGGCCGAAATCGCCGAGGCTCTCGGCGAGCCACACGGCACCGTCCGGACGCGCATCCGACGAGCCCGGCATCTGCTCGAAGAAGCGCTCGCGCAGGTCTCGACGGACGCGGCCACGCTCGAGCAAACACGCACCAAACTCGACGACTGGGCCTCTGAGGTTCGAGCCGCGAACGTTCACGGTCCGCGAGGCGTCTCGCACTGAGCCTCGCAGACTCGAGCGCCGCGGCGTCCGACCCAAATCCGGCGAGGGGACGCCCGCGCTCGACTGACACTCCGCAACCCCCGCTTCGTTGGGCCGGGCTGCCCTTCGACCTGGGCCCCTCGATTCCTGGGTAACATTCGTACTAGACCCGCACGGTCGGCCACACCGCTGGTTCCTGCAAA
>CAVXIC010000035.1:0-25707 GCA_963761755.1 uncultured bacterium | reverse complement strand
TGCCCATCGAGGACATCAGCACCGGGGAAATGGAGCGCCGGTTCGCCAAGATGATGGAGGGCGGCTAACATCGCGCATCGGTATGAGCACCGCGAGCTTGTGGGTGGTGATCTCCGGCGTGCTCTGGGCGCCGGCACCCGTGGACGACGTACGCCTGCGGGCGTATGACGACCAGCGGGTCATCATCGACACCGTCTTCGTCGAGCACGACGGCGGCGGCCGCTTCATGGTGCCCAAGGACTTCAGACCTCGGACCGGAAGCGGGAAGCAGCTCGCAGGCGCCGAGTTCTACGCCTACGTCGACCGGCCCGACCTCGCCCGGCGCTACGAAGCCAGGACGCGACAGCGCTGGCTGCTCGGTGGCGTGGGCATCGGCATGTTCGCCATCGGCACCGGCCTCACGCTCAGCTACATCGGCGTGGATGGAAAGCCAGGAGAGGCACTCTTGGGCGTCGGCTTGGGACTGATGCTCGGTGCCGCGATTCCGGTCGCCGTCGCGGGCTTTCGTTCTCCCCACCCGGTCAGCGGTCGCGAGGCTGCGCACCTGGCCACGCAGAAGAACGTCAGACTCCGTACCGAGCTCGCCATGCCCAAGAGCATCCGCGTCGACTTCTCACCGCTGGCGAGTCGACACGGCGGCGGCGCTCAGCTTTCGGCACGCTTCTGAGCGCCTCGCGGAGGGATGCGACTACTGGCACGCCAGGTGGAGGTCGACCACTTCACCCTTGGTGATGTTTCCGGTGGCGTCCACGAACGTGAACGCGCTGCGCTCGACGCCGCAGTTGCCTCGGTCGTCGCACTGTCGATCGATGGTGTAGCCGAGATCGATGGACAGCACGCTGCGCATCGACAGCGGCTCCATCTCGGCCAAGGTGCCGCGCTTGTCACCGTCGTGGTCCGACCACAGCACGAGCTCCGAGAAGCGGGCGTCTCGGGCATCGATCCGCCCGTTGCGGTCGCTGTCCAGCGGCTCGAGAGCGAGGAAGCCGTTGCGGGCTCGGGTCGTGGCGTCCAGGCGCGTGCCGGAGCCGAAGAGCTCCCGCCCCGAGTCGATCGTTCCGTCGTGGTCGAGGTCGATCGCGAGCCACGGGGTGGCAGAGGAGGGCCAGTCGGTCGTCACGCAAGCCCCCACGCCGTCGATGTCGAACGTGGCGGACGCGGACTCCATCATCTGTACGGGCGCTGCGTCGAACTTGAGGACCAGCGGCGTGTTGCACTCGCAGCTCTCGAAGTCGTCCGTCACCGAGCAATTCCACGCGGGGACGCCGGCGTCGAGGATGCAACTGTCTGACAAGCCACCAAACCCGCAGTCTTCTTCGTCGGGGCCGCACAAACCACACGACTCGCTGTCGCCAGGCTCGCACTGGGCATCGGTGACGCAGGGTCCCCAAGCCAGAGACCCCTCGATCTCGTCGCAGTACTGCGCCCCGGCACCGTCCTCGCACGCGCGACTGTTCCCTTGGTCGTCGCAGGCCTCGAGCTCGGGCTGGTCGTCGTCGGCGGGGTCCTCGTCATCGGCGGGCAGTTCGTCGTCGCCAGGGTCTTCGTCGTCGGCGGGCAGTTCGTCGTCGGCGGGGTCTTCATCGTCGGCGGGGTCTTCGTCTGCGGGCTTCTCATACTTGGTGTCGGCGTCGTCCTTCTCCGCATCGCAGGCGGCGAGCCCGGCGAGAGACACGGACACGGTGACCAGGAGCATTCGATCGAGTAAAGCCATGCCGCACCAAGTTGCATCGCTCGTGCCAACGGCCGGGACCCCTGTCCTGGACGAACAGACGCGTTCGAGGGCTCCACGCCTGACACCGGCGTCACACACCGTGACGTCGAGGTCCTGACGCACGAGGCGCCTGCACCGCTTGACGTCCGCTGTCCAGCTGGCATCGTGCGCGCGTGCTCGAACCGATTCGATACACCGACCTCGACACGGGCGCAGTGCGGGAGGAAGCCGTCTACGGCGGGTTCTGGGTCAAGCTCCTGTATGGCACGTGGCTGGGGCGCATGTTCTCGGCCGTCATCGCCGCGCCACCGTTCAGTCGTTTCTACGGATGGCTGCAGGACCAGCCGTGGTCCCGCCGGAAGGTCGCCCCGTTCATCGAGCGGTTCGACATCCAGATGGAGGACTTCCTGCCCGCGGAGGGCCGAAGCGCCGCGGATCCCTACGCGACGTTCAACGAGTTCTTCACTCGACGCGTCACCCAGGACGCTCGACCCTTCGCCGAGGCCCCCGCCTTTCCAGCCCCGTGCGACGCCCGCTACTTCGCGTACGACGAGCTCGACGATGCGGTGCGCATCCCGGTGAAGGGAGCCCTCTTCAAGGCGAGCGCCCTGCTGCAGAACGAGGAGTGGCAGGCGCACTTCGAGTCCGGGCCCGGGTTCATCGCGCGCCTGTGTCCGGTCGACTACCACCGCTTCCACTTCCCCGACGACGGCGAGGTCCTGGCGTCGTGGCGCATTCCCGGATCGCTGCACTCGGTCAACCCGTGGGCCCTGGCGTTCCGGCAGGACATCTTCATGCTCAACGAGCGCCAGGTGACGATCCTGCAGACCAAGCACTTCGGAAAGCTCGCGTTCATCGAAGTGGGCGCCACCTGCGTTGGCAAGATCGTGCAGACCTATACGGGCGACCGTTTCTCCCGCGGCGACGAGAAGGGCATGTTCCTCTTCGGCGGGTCCACCGTCATCGTGATCGGAGAGAAGGGCCGCTGGACCATCGATCCGACCATCTTGGACAACACTGCCAAAGGCATCGAGACCTACCTCCGGATGGGACGCGCCCTCGGCGGGGTGGTCTAGAGCGCCTGTCGTGCAGCGCCACGTCTGCAGGGTTTTTGGAGGTCGCCGGGAGGCGGTGCATGGTGGGGGTAGGGAGTTATCCGACATGAACCCGCGAACGCCGCCCACCACGCCCTCTCTCCGGAAATCCGCGCCGTTCGGGTCGATGGCCCGCTGGCAGCCGCCCGCCATGGTGGATGAAGACGCGGTCACGCTTCGTCTGCGACCGCTGCGGTGGCGCGACCGCATGCTCCCGGAGGTGATTCGATGGGCGGGCGCGACGGCCTGCCTGGCGGCGGTGACCGGCGGCTGGCTCCTCGGTGCGACGCCCTCGGTGGCGGCGCGCATGGACGAGCACGCTCCCAAGGCACCGGTGGCGGCGGCCCGGACCCTGGACTCGACCCCCGTGCTCGCCGCGGTCCGCATCGACCCCGACGCCTGGGCCGAGCCGATGGCAATGCCGATCGAAGAAGAGGACGAGGTCATCATCCTCGACGAGGACGAGGACGAGGTCCTGATCTTCGACGACGCGCTCGACGGGCCCGCCTCCGCAGCGATGGCGGACCTTCACCTCGAGCGCGGTCAGCCCGGCCTCGCGCTGCAGTATTCGCTGCAAGCCGTCGGCGCCGAGCCGATGAACGCCATCTATCAACAGCAGCTCGGGGACGCCTACGCGCTCGCCGGAGACGACAAGACGGCGCGCAGGGCGTTCCGTCGCGCACGACGACTGCGCCGCCGGTAGCCCGGGGCGCTCGCGATCGTGACGAACCCCGTCAGCCCGACTGCCGGGGCGAGGGCTTCAGCGCCGGATCAGCCGGCTCGATGAGCTCACCCCGAAACAACTCCACGACCGCCTTGACCGAGCCGACCACCGGCGTGAGGTCGAGCGCCGTGTCCACACCCCCGCGCACCCACCCCTTGCGCTTGACGTTCGAGTAGCCCGCGTACGCTGCCAGACTCGGGCCCAGCAGCGGAACACTCCGCAGTAGGCGTCGAGTGACGCCGAACACCGCGACCTTCTTCGCAAGCCGCCCCGCCAGCTCGGGATCGAGCCGGTCGAGCTGCCCTCGAACGGCCTGCACCGCCGCACGGGCCCTGTCCTTCGTCGAAGACACCGCATCGTGGCTGTGGTTGCTCACGCCGAAACGCTAGCACCCCCGTACTCCTTCCGACACGTCGACCTGTTCCAGGCTACAGAACGCCATGCTCAACCCAGAGGGCTTCGTCCACGCCCCCCACTCCGAGCGAGGAAAACTTCGTGGTCGAAGGCGCGTTCGTGGACGGGGCCTCCCACCGTGGGTCGTGGATCCGTCACCCTCGGAATGAACGCCGGCGCCTCGTGGTATCGAGGAGAGGCCATGACTCCATGTCCCTCCTCAAGACCCGTCCGGAGATCCTCCTCAACATACCCCGCGTGATCATCCCAGGGGACGCACTGTCGGCGCGCGTGGTCCTGCGCTGCTCCGAACCGGTGCCGATCGATGGGTTGAGCATCGAGCTGGTGGGTTCCGGAGTCTGGCATTCTCAGACCGAGCACGGGCCGCATCGCCACACGCTCGGCCTCGTACGTATGGTGGGACATCCGGTCACCGAGCGCACCGAGCTCGGAGCGGGAGACCACGGGTATGTCGTCACCTTCGAAGTTCCTCAGGACGCGCTCCCGACCTTCAGCGGCGGACGGCTGTCGGTGGAGTGGGAGTTCCGCGTCCGGGCCGACATTCCGTGGTGGCCCGACGCGAAGGCTACGTTCGTGGCCCACGTCGCTCCGCGCCCCAGCCCACAGCTCGCGGAGCAGGTGCGGGTGTTCGCCTCGGACACCGACGGCCCGCAGGGCATCAAGCCCTACGTCGAGGTCTCACTGGGAGAGGCCGTCAGCGGGCACCGCCTCGAGGGGACGCTCGCCCTGTCGAACACCGCGCACAACGACTACCAGGCGGTCGAGTTTCGGCTCACCTCCAGCGAGAGGGTCCCTGAGTTCTTCAGCTCCAGGACCGCACAGCACGAGCACCAGCGCTGGCAGATCCCACTGTCTTCGCCCGGCGAGAACGAGCTGATCCGGTTCCAGCTCCAGCTGCCCTCGATCGTTCCAGCCTTCGAGACCCAGAAGCTGTCGCTGTCGTGGACACTGGAGATGCGGCTGCGTCTGGGGTGGGCGCTGGACACCACGCTGTGGATTCCGCTGCAGATTCGAACCCCCGCGGCAGGCGGGCGCACCGAGACCATCGCACCGCTCGCGGTCGGTTCGGATCGCCTCGCGCAGATCTGGCAGGCGGCGGGCCGAGCCACGGGGTTCAACTACCGCGACGCAGAGCTGTCGCGGGAGATCGGCCGGGCTCGCCTCGTGATCCGGCGAGAGCATCGCGGCCGCGCTGGCCTGCGGCTGCTCGCCGAAGCCCGCTACCCGGATCTGGACCTGGGCCTGTGCGTCCGAGACGGGAGGCTCGGTACACGCGACGCGGTGCAGTCGGAGATCGTCGCCTCGCACACCGACCCCAAGCGCGCGGGCCTGACGCTCGAGCACGCCGACGACACCCACATCGTGTTCTCGATCGATGACCCCGGAACCCGGCTCCGCTCGGTCTCCGACGCGGCCGATCGCTTCGCCTCCTTGTGGCACGCCTTCGAGACCGCCCTCGAGTCGCTGCCCGCTCCCGCCGACCTGGCCGACGCCGTCCCCGCCTTTGCGGCAGCGGCCCGTCGCCTCGGTGGCGACCTCGACGTCGCCAGCATGGACATTCGCGGCAGCCGCAACGAGATCCCCTTCGCGCTCGAGATCCGGTGGGACGATGCCGGCCGCCCCCACACGCTGCTCGAGGTCCGCCCTGCGTTCCCCATCGACGCCCGGTGGCATCAGCGCTGGAGCGATGGGCCGCTCGCTCCGCTCCCCGGTGGCCTCGAACCACTCATCGCGGGCACGCGCTCCATCGCGATCGACGCCGAGGCCATCCGCCTCGTCTTCGCGTGCTGCGGCGCCGAGGTCCAGCCGATGGTCGAGCGCATCGAGGCGATGCTCGAGGTTGCGCGACGGCTCTCGGGCCAAGGCGCGGGCTACCGCTGAGCCCTGCTTGGGCGGCTCAGTCTTGCGACGGAGGGTCGTGCGATCCACGCGCAAGACAAGGCTCGACTCGTTTCATTTGGTGGCAGCGGAGCTCACGGTGTCGTGACATCTCCGCGCAATGCACGAAGCACTCGAGAGTAAGGCGCGACCTTCCGGCCGGACGGTCGGGGTTCTTCGAAGGTGGCCCCGGGCGGGTTCTCGGCGATCCAGAGCCGACGATCGACGCGGGTCCGGGGCGCGGCGCTTTCGCGAAAGGAGTGCGAAGTCGCGGGATCTCAGCAACGCATGACCGGGGATGGAGCCCAGGCAGTGAGGCAACGCAGCATGCCGCTGCGCACGCGATGGTACGGTGCAGCGGCTCGCGGCTTGCGGCTCGCGAGAACCCTAGCCGAAGGATTCATGATGAAACGTATCTACGTAGTCAAACTTGGCCTCCTGGTCGCGCTCGCCCCCGCCTGCGGCGATGACACGAGCTCTACGTCGGACACCGAGGGCAACGAGAGCAGCTCGGACTCCTCGGAGTCCGAAACCATGCCCACGACGATCGCGACCACCGACACGTCCACGGGCAACACCGATCCGTCGACCAGCTCCTCGACGAGCGGAGTCGACACGACAGCCACCGAGACCACCGGTGACACCGAGACCACCGGTGACACCGAGACCACCGGTGACACCGAGACCACCGGCGATCTCGACCCAGTGTGTGGAGACGGGGTCATCGAGGGCGACGAGGAATGCGACTCGGATCAGATCGGCGATGCGATGTGCACGGTGTTTGGGGACGTCGTCTGCAGCGACGACTGCACCCTCGACATGAGCGCCTGCACGGACACGCTCTCGCTCTGCAGCACCCCGGCGGCCGCATTCGACAGCGGCACCACCTCGGCAGCGTCCCCGCTCGTCGACACCATCACGGTGACCGACGACTTCTTCGTCACCGACGTCAATGTTCCCGTGGACATCAGCCACCTGTACATCGCCGACGTCGTCGCGGTGTTGGTGTCGCCCGAAGCTGGTGTCGAGTCGGTCCTGATGGACGGCAACACCGCCTGCGGGGAGGCTGACGATGCCATCGCGACCTTCGACGACGACGGCATGGAGCCAGAGTGCCTGACCCCCGCGTTCGACGGCGACGTCATCCCGGCAAGCCCGCTGTCGACGATGATCGGGCTGAGCTCGATGGGCGACTGGGAGCTTCACGTCTGGGACGATGATGACCTCGTCGGCGGCACCCTCAACGAGTGGTGTGTCGACCTCACCCTGTCTGCCGCCGACCCCGTCATGTGTGGCGACAACACGGTCCAGTTCGGTGAAGCCTGCGACATGGACGACCTCGCCGGGCTCGGCTGCACGAACTTCGACGACTTCGTCGGTGGTGATCTCGGCTGCGCCGACGACTGCACCTTCGACACCTCGGCCTGCGTCGCACCCGGCTGCGGCAACGGAATCCTCGAGGACGGCGAAGACTGTGACGGGGTCGAGCTCGGCGCCGCGGTCTGCGGCGACCTCGAGGGCTACCTCGGAGGCACGCTGGCCTGCGCGGACGACTGTACATTCGATGTTGCGGAATGTACCGCTGCGCCCATGGGCGACTGGTGCGGCGATGCTTTCATCGTCGACACCGACAACCTCCCGTACACCGATACCGGTGACACGCTCGCATTCACCAACGACTACGGCTACGCGCTCGGAGTTTGCCCAGGTGAGTCCGGCAGCGGAAACGCCGGCTCGGAGGACGTCGTTTACGCATTCACGCCGGCGACGAGCGGAATCTACACGATCGAATTCGCCACGACCTACGACGCGACGGTCTATGCGGTCAGCGACTGCTCGGACATCGGCAACACTTGCGTCGCAGGGGCCGACAACGGCAACCCCGAGACCCTCCTGACCGAGCTGGACGCGGGAACCACCTACTACATCATCGGAGGACACTGGTCGAACTCGACCCCCGGACTCGGTGGCGCGTACACGCTGACAGTCTCCGATGTCTGCTTGCCCGTGTGCGACGGCGTCACCTGTGGCAACGACAATGGCTGTGGCGGTGAGTGTGGATGCGACGACGGTAACGTCTGCAACGTCGACACGTGTCAGGCACCACCGCCGGATGGGGATACCTGCGGCGACGCACGGGTCATCGCTCCGGACGCTCTTCCGTACACGGACGCGGACAACACGTCCTTGTACAGCAACGACTACGGCTACTCCACCGGCGCTTGTCCGGGTGTGCCGTCCCTCGGTGGCAACAACGCTTCGTCCGACGTCGTCTACGCGTTCACGCCCGATACCGATGGCGACTACCAGTTCGACTTCGATGCAGGTTTCGACACCGTGCTCTACATGGCCACGGACTGCGCCGACATCGACTCCTCGTGTGTATCCGCGTCCGACAGCGGAAACCCGGAGTCGATCACGGAGACCCTGACGGCCGGCATCACCTACTACATCGTCGGTGGCGGCTACGCCAACTTCAGTCCGGGTACCAGCGGACCCTACACCTTCACTGCGACCGCGCTCTAATCCGAGCTTGCTCCTCCATCGAAGGGGCGTCGTCCTTCGGGTCGGCGCCGCTTCCGTTTGCGCCGCCCGTGAACGAGTGTACGCGTCGGGTGGCCCTCGCGAAGCATCCGCTGCGGCGCACCGCAGGTCTCACACGTGAACTGTCGCATCGGCGTGGCGTGCATGAGGCGTGGATTCCCATCGACTGCCGCAGGACGACGCCGACGACGACCTCGTGTATGATCGTCGTCATGCGCTCCCCACGAACAGCCATCGGCGTACTGGCAGCGCTTCTTCTGTCCACGACCGCGGCCTGCACCGCGGAGCTCACCTCGGATCTGAAAGTCGACGGGGAGAGCTTCGTGCCGACCGCGTGCCGTGCGGGGCAGGTCAACAGCTTCTCGGGGGTCGATCTGATCGACGACAGCGGCCGGACGCTGCGGCTGGTGCAGTCGACGACGAACCTGCCCAGCGCGATCGTACTTGGGGGGCAAGCACCCGTGGACCTCGGCAGCTGCGGGGCGATGACCGTGACGCGGCAGAGCTCGACGGTCAACGACATCACCAACGTCATGGGCGAGGCGACGCTGGAGTGTGAGGCCGACGGGCACTCGGTCGTTGGAACCGTCGCGTTCAAGAACTGCCACTGACCGGGACCGTGCACGCCCTGCGCAGATCGTCCGGGAGGTCGGTGACGTCTTGCCCGGACGTGAACGCGCGTCCGGGTTCTACGAGTCCTGCTTGGGCGGCTCGATCTTGCGACGGAGGGTCTTGCGGTCCACGCCCAGCAGCTTGGCCGCGCGCGTGCGGTTGTCCCCGGTCAGGGCGAGGGCGCGCAGCACGTAGCGGCGCTCGATCTCGGCGAGCGGGAGCAGGTCTGCGGCGCTCTGGGCCTCGATGACGACCTCGGTGGGACTGTAGCGACGCATGCGGGGCGGGAGGTCGTCGGCGGTGATGTGATCGTGCCGCGTCAGCGCCACCGCTCGATCCACGGCGTTTTGCAGCTCGCGAACATTGCCAGGCCAGTCGTAGGCCTGCAGCAGCCGGGCAGCATCAGGGGCGAAGCCCAGCACCGGTCGCGCCTCGTCCTGTGCGGCCTTCTCGACGAAGTGTTGGGCCAGCAGCAGCACGTCGCTACCGCGCTCGGCCAGGCCCGGCAACTCCACCACGATCACCGCGAGCCGAAAGTAGAGATCTTCGCGAAACCGGTGCTCCTCGATCTCCTGCTCCAGGTCGCGGTTGGTGGCCGCGATGATGCGGACGTCGACCGCTTGCTCATGGGTGCCGCCCACGGGCCGGACGGTTCGCTCTTGCAGCGCACGCAGCAGCTTCACCTGCATCGGCGCCGGCATCTCTCCCACCTCGTCGAGGAAGAGCGTGCCGCCGTTGGCCTCGAGCAGCAGGCCGCGCTTGTCGACGCTGGCCCCGGTGAAGGCGCCCTTGGCGTGGCCGAACAGCTCACTCTCCAGCAGCGGCTCGGGCATCGCGCCGCAGTTGATGGCGACGAAGGGGCCCGAGCTGCGCTTGCTTCGGCGATGCAGCGCGCGAGCGATCAGCTCCTTTCCCGTTCCGCTGGCGCCGGTGACCAACACCGTGGCGTCCGAGGGTGCGGCGCGCTCGAGGAGATCGTAGATCCGCTGCATCGCCGGGCTGTCGCCGAGGATGCCCGCGAATCCCCGCCGCTGGTCGACGCGATCCCGGAGCACGCGGACCTCTTGAATCAGACGGCTTCGCTCCAGTGCGCGCTCGACGGAGATGGTGAGCACATCGACATCGACGGGCTTGGAGAGGAAGTCATAGGCGCCGGCCCGCACGGCCTGCACCGCGGTCTCGAAGCTGCCAAATCCGGTCATCACGATCAGCGGCGTGCCCGGCACGCGCTCGGCCATGTGCGCACACAGCTCGAGTCCGTTCATGCCCCCGAGGTGCAGGTCCGAGACGACGACGTCGAACGACTCTTCATTGAGCACCTGCAGCGCGCCCTCGGCCGACGCCGCGGTGGTCACCTCGAAGCCCTCGGCCCGAAGCCCGACCGCCAGCGCTCCGGCGAGGACGCCGTCGTCTTCGACGAGAAGGATTCGACCCCGCACCTGTGCATGATGCACCACTCACTCCGATCGTGCGCTGGGCAGGCGGACCGTGAACGTGGTGCCCGACCCCACGGTGGAGGCGAAAGAGAGCGTTCCGCGGGCTTCGACGACCAGCCCGCGCACGACCGGAAGCCCCAACCCGGTGCCCTTTCCCGCCGGCTTGGTGGTGAAGAAGGAATCGAAGATGTGCCCGCGGACCTCCTGCGCGATGCCCTCCCCGTCGTCCTCAACCCGGATCCAAACGGCGTCGTCATCCTGCGTGACCTTGATGCGAACCACGCCGCGGCCGGGCTGCGCGTCCATGCCGTTGTCGATCAGGTTGGTGATGATCTGCTGCAGCGATTGGCTGGGCACGGAGCTCCAGCAGGGCTGTTCGTCCAGCTCCAGCTCCAGCGCGACGCGCCGGCTCGCGGCGAGCGGCTCCAGCACCCGAACGGTGCTGCGCGCCACAGCGCGGACGTCGACCCGCTGGGTGGAGAGCTGGCCGGCCCGGGCGTAGTCGAGCACCGCCCGGACCTGCTCGCTGACGCGCTCGACCTGCTCCTGGATCGCCCGGGCGCTGGCCACCACGTCTTCCCCGTCCACGCGTCCGCGAGCGATGAGGCTCGCGTGCGCGCTGATGGCGTTGAGCGGGGTCCCCAGCTGGTGGGCGATGCCTGCGGTGAGCCGCCCCACCGACGACAGGCGGTCGGCGTGTCGAAGTTGGAGGACGGTCTGCTCGCGCGCGAGCACTTCGGCGACCACGTGGGCAACCGAGACCACCAGCAGCCGCTGGTGCTCGTCGAGATCGTCGGTGCTGTCCAGGTGCAGGCACAGCGCGCCATAGGTCTCCTGATCCACGCGCAGCGGGAACGATCGCAGCAGCGGGCGGTTGGAGTGCAAGGGCCTGGGTCGGGGCACCGCGCCCGTGGCCGCCTCGAGCTCGTCGATGACCGACAGCGGGACCTCCAGCCCCGCGGGGGTATGCGTCGACAGCTGCAGGGCGACGTGGGTGTGCCGCAGCGCGACCACGATGCTTGCCGCCTCCAGCCCCACCGCGTCGCGAAGCATCGCCAGCGCCGCGCGAGACACGGTCTCGAAGCCGGAGCGGAGCGCCAGCGCGCCCAGCTGCGCGAGGGCCTCTTGCTGGCGCGCGCGGGCCTGAAGCTCTTCGGTTCGGGCCTGCACCTTCGCCTCGAGCTGCTCGGCGTGACTCTCGAGCACCGCCCGCGCCTGATGCTGTTCGGTGAGATCGGTGATCGCGAGCAGCACGGCGGGACGCCCCACCACGGCCAACGCGGCGGGCAGCGGCGCCACGAAGAACTGCAGCACCCGATCCTGCTCGGCGTACGTGAGCTCCGTCTCCCACATCTCGTGGGCATCGGCAGGGCCGCGGCCGAGTCGTCGCGCGGCTTCGAGGATCCTCGGGCCGTGCTCGCCCCCGCCGCCCAACGCGTCGAGCGTCTTCCCCACCAACCCGCCCTCCCGCATCTCCAGCGGGACCTTGTCGTTGACGAACTCGATGCGCCCCTCTTCGTCGAGGACGAACAGCGCCGCCGGAACCGCGCCGAGGATGTTCTGCACGAATCGCGCGAGCAGCCTGCGTCGCTCCGCTTCCTCCTCGGCGTGTTGAGGCGTGACGTCGACGACGACCGCGTGGATCTGGCAAACCGTGCCCACCTCGTCGACCTCCGGCTCCCCCACCGCATGCAACAGCCGCTCCCCGGCGTCGATCCGGATTCGAAAGCGGAGGTCGAAGCCCGCGCCCTCGGAGACGGTGTGCCGAACGCAGCGGTCCACCGCGTCGCGGTCCTCGGGCACGATCGTCTCGCGCAGGTAGTCGGCGAAGTCGCGCGGCTGCCCGAAGTCCAAGCCCAACAAGGATCGCACGTCCTCCGAGAGGTCCACGGGACCCAAGGGAACCGGAAGCTCGAGGTAGGCGACGCCTTGGATCCGCCCCACTCGGGACAGCAGGCGGACCCGAGTCGCGTCGTCCATGCACACACGTTGGGGGCAGCCCGGGCCCGATGCAAGCCCAGGCGGCACCGGGGAGAAATGGACCAGTCGGCCCGAAACGCACCGGTGGTGCCGCGCACGTGTTGCGATTGAGCCTCCAACAGCCGATGCCACGAGTTGGCGCGATTCCTGAACAGTCGCCGACCGTGGTCTCTACCTTCCCGCCTCCGATCCCGCTGCGCGCGACGCTGGCGCTCGTGATGCTCCTGCTCCCGGCCTGCACGGACGCGACCGCGGACTCGCCGTTGCCGGAGCCCGAGCAGAACGCTCCGGTGCTCGCGGTGGCGGAGCCCGCGAAGAGTGAAGCCGGCGGCGCGCTCGAAGATCGCGCGGTCGGGACCTTCGCCGCCAAGGAGACGGTGCGCATCGCCGCGTCAGCGGGAGGCACCCTCGCCACGGTGAACGTTCGGATTGGAGACGCGGTGAAGAAGGGCGACACGCTGTTCCGCATCTCGGGAACCTCGACCAAGCTCAACCTCTCCAGCGCCAAGAAAGCGCTGGAGATCGCCGAGCAGCAGGCCGAAACCGCAGAGCGTGAGCGCGACCGGCTGAAGCGGTTGTTCGACAAAGGGGCCGGAACCTCGGCTTCGGTCGATCAGGCGCAGTCGCAGTACGAGGCCGCCCAGCTTCAGGTGGAGCAGGCCCGGCTCAACGTCTCGATGAGTCGATCCGGGGTGGTCGACCTGGTCAGCCGAGCCCCGTCGGACGGCATCGTGACCGCGCGTCTCAAGGAGCCCGGGGAGACGGTGACGATGGCGCCCGCGACGGTCGTCCTGGAGCTGCAGGATCGGCGCACCCTGGAGGCACGCTTCGATGTGCCCGAGGCGGACCTCGCGGAGTATCCGATCGGCAGACAGCTCGAGGCTTACATCCCTGCGCTTCGGACCAAGCGCACCATCGAGGTCGTTCGCTCCGGAATCGCGGTCGATCCGGCGACGCGCACGATCGAGATCATCTGCGAGATCGACAACCCCGACCTCTCGATCAAGCCGGGCATGTCGTTCGAAGCGTCGCAGACTTCGGAACCCTCGGAACCCTCGGAACCCTCGCAACCTTCGGACCCCTCGCAACCGTCCCAAGAGGCAGACGTCGGATGAAACTCGCCGACGTCTCCGTCCGCCGCCCCGTGTTCGCGGCGATGATGATCCTCGCCATGGTGATCTTCGGTGCCTTGAGCTACCCCAGGATCGGCGTCGACCTCTACCCCGACGTGAACACCCCGATCATCACCGTCACGGTGGTCTACCCGGGTGCCGACCCCGAGACGATGGAGGACAAGGTCAGCGACCCCATCGAGGAGGCCGTGCAGAGCTTGGGCGGGATCGACTCGCTCACGTCCAAGAACATGGAGTCGGTCGCGCAGGTGATCGTCAGCTTCGACCTCGACGTCGACGCCGACGCCGCGATTGCAGAGATCCGCCAGCGGATCGACGGCATTCGGGGCGACCTGCCCTCCAGCGCCGAGCCTCCGACGATCCAGAAGTTCGACATCGGTGCCGCGCCCATCCTCTCGGTCGCGGTCGCCGGTGAGCTTGCGCCCGCCGAGCTCGCCCGCATCGCCCAGGACGAGGTCAAGGCCGAGCTCGAGCAGGTTCAGGGCGTGGGCGGCGTGGACGTGATCGGTGCCCGCGAGCGCGAGATCAAGATGCTCGTCGACCCCGGCAAGCTGACCCAGTACGGGATCACCGTCGACGACATCGCCCGCACGCTTCAATCGCAGAGCATCGACATGCCAGCGGGGTTTGCGACCCAAGGCTCGCAAGAGCTGTCGGTCAAGGTCCGCGGCGAGGCCCGATCGCTGACGGACTTGCGACAGATGGTGGTGCCCACCGCCCAAGGTGACCTGCCCCTGTCGGCGGTCGTCACCATCGAGGAGGGGCTGGAGACGGCGCGCTCCACCGCCGCACTCAACGGCACCTCGGCGATCGCCTTGGTGGTGCGCAAGCAATCGGGCGCCAACACGGTGGCCGTCGCCGAGGCCGTCCGCGAGACCCTGGCCGAGCTCCGCACGCGGGTCGAGCCGATGGGGGTCTCTGTGAGCGTCCCCACCGACAACTCCGTCTACATCGAGCATGCGATCGACGACCTGCAGGTCGACCTGCTGCTGGGCGCCGCACTGACGGTGCTGATCATCTTCGTGTTCCTCAACGACGGCCGGGCCACGTTCATCAGCGCCCTCGCCCTGCCCACCTCCGTGGCCGGCACGCTGCTGGTCATGCAGGTGCTGGGCTTCACGTTCAACAACCTCACGATGCTGGCCCTGTCCTTGTCGGTCGGCATTTTGGTGGACGACGCCATCGTCGTCATCGAGAACATTCACCGACACCTCGAGATGGGCAAGTCGGGCCGCCAGGCGGCACTCGACGCGACCGACGAGATCGGGCTGGCGGTGCTGGCGACGACGCTGTCGATCATGGCGGTGTTCGTCCCCGTTGCCGTGATGGAGGGGATGATCGGTCAGTTCTTCTTCCAGTTCGGCATCACGGTGGCGGTGGCGGTGGCGCTGTCGATGTTCGTCTCGTTCACGCTCACGCCGCTGCTGTCCTCCCGCATGCTCCGACCCGAGAGCGAGCACACCCGCGGGCTGATGGCGCGCAGCGTCGACTGGGTGGTGGGCGGCATCACGCGGATGTACGAAGCCATCCTGCGGGGCGCGCTGCGGCACCCCTCGGTCGCCGTGCTCGCCGCCATGGTGGCGTTTGCGGGCGCCATCGGGCTCGCCACACGCCTGAAGTCGGAGTTCACCCCGCCCGAGGACCGCGGGCAGTTCGTGGTCGCGGTGGAGACCCCCGCCGGGACCTCCCTCGAAGCCTCCAACGCCCTGGTCGAGACCGTGGCGGCCGACATCGGCGAGAACCTTCCGAACCTCATCAGCACGTTCGCGACGGTCGGCGACGCGCGAGGTTCCGAGGTCAACAAGGCACGCATCGAGGTGGTGCTGACCGGATCCAAGGACCGCGCCTTCTCGCAGCAGGACGCGATGGCGTGGGTGCGGGCTCGGTACGCGGGGCAGGAGGCGGCCGAGATCACCGTAGAGCAGCTCTCGGCGGTGAGCTCGGGACAGTCCCAGGCGCCCATCCAGTTCGTGCTGCGGGGCTCCGACCTCGGCCTGATCACCGCGGGGGCGAACGCGCTGGTCGAGGAGCTTCGCGACGTGCCCGGGCTGGCCGACGTCACCAGCACGGCGTCCGACGGCAAGCCTGAGATCGCCCTCACCGTCGACCGCGTTCGCGCGGCCGACCTGGGCGTATCGGTCGCAAGCATCGCCCAGACGGTGCGCTCGCTGATGGCCGAGGACGTCGTGGGTGAGCTTCGCAGCAGCGAGGGGACGGCCGACATCACGCTGGCGATGCCCGAGCACCTGCGGTCCAACGTCGACCGCCTGCCCAACATCCAGGTGCGAAGCAAGTCGGGTCGGCTCATTCCGCTCGAGCAGGTGGTGAACGTCCAGCGCGACGAGGGTCCCAGCGTGATCTCCCGGCTGGACCGACAGCGCGAGGTCACCGTAGTGGCCAACCTGGACGGCATGGCCCTGGGCGACGCGCAGAAGGTCGTCCAGGACGCGGCCGACAGGCTGCTGGATCCGCAGATCGACACGCGGTTCATCGGCATCGTGGAGATCATGGAGGAGTCGTTCCTCAACATGTTCATCGCGCTTGGCCTGGCGGTCGTGCTCGTCTACATGATCCTGGCGGCGCAGTTCAACAGCTTCACCCAGCCCATCGTGATCATGCTGTCGCTGCCGCTGTCGTTCGTCGGCGCCTTCGGTGCGCTGTTCATCTTCGACATGTCGCTCAACATCTTCTCGATGATCGGCATCATCATGTTGATGGGTTTGGTCACCAAGAACGCCATCCTCCTGGTGGACTTCGCGAACGCGGAGCGCGCGAGCGGCAAGAGCACGTTCGATGCGCTCGTCTCGGCGGGGGGAATTCGGCTGCGGCCCATTCTGATGACAACCGGGGCGACGATCTTCGGCATGCTGCCGGTCGCGATGGCGATCAGTGAAGGCGGAGAGACGCGTGCCCCGATGGCGATGGCCGTCATCGGAGGCATGATCACATCCACGGTGCTCACCTTGGTGGTCGTGCCCGTGGTCTACCTTCTCTTCGACCGCCTCGCGGACAACTCGCTGATCCGTTCCCTCACCGGGCGCGCCAAGACGCCCGCCGACGCACGATGAACACGCTTGCCTTCCTTCTCACCCTCTCTTGCCTCGCGCCCGTCCCGAGCCCCGCCACGATTCAGCTTCAGCCGGAAGCAAACCAGGACGATCGCATCGAGGTCGGGCGGTTGGAGCCCATCCCGGTCTCCAGCGGTGGCCTGACCGCCGACGAGGTGGCGGCGAAGGCGGTCGCTGCCGCCCCGTCGATCGAGGGTAAGCGAGCGGACGTGGACCTTGCCGAAGCCCGGGTGAACGGGGTGGTCAACTCCTTCGTTCCCCAGGTCACGCTCAGCGCGAGCTACACCCGGCTCTCCGACGTGGACGTACAGTTCGGTTCGGGCGCGCTGGTGGGTGCTGCCAACGCGGGCCTGCTCGGGGTCGGCATGTGCCCCGACGGCAGTGGCGGGCAGTGTGTCGTGGACTCCGGCGGTGCTCCGGTGGGGGCGGCCGCCTTCGACATCCCTCAGGTGCTCGATCAGTTCAGCCTGCAGGCCAAGGTGTCCGTGCCGATCTCCGACTACGTGTTGCGGACGTATCGCGGGCTCAAGGCGGCCAAGCGCTCCAAGCGAGCGGCCGAAGTCACCACCGACGCCGAAGCGCGCAGGGTCGCCGTCGACGCTCGCATCGCCTACTACGACTGGGTGCGGACCAAGGCCCAGGTGGTCGCGACCGAGGAGACGATCCGCAGCGCCAACGCACGTCTCGAGGACGTAAAGCTCGCCTTCGATGCGGGGCTCCGGACGGAGGCCGACGTCAAGCGCATCGAGGCGCTGGTCGCCAACGCCACCTCGGCCAACGTTCAGGCTCGCGGCTTCGAAGAGCTCTCGCGCGAGCAGCTGAGCATGTTGATGAACGAGCCAGTCGAGCCGTGGGCGGTCGGCGAGGACGTGATGACCTCCGACGGTGAGCCCCTCGGGCCCGAGCTCGAGGCGGCGGTGGCGGAGGCGCTGCGCAATCGTCCCGAACTCGAGGCGCTCGACCTCAACGACAAGGCGATCAGCGACGGCATGAAGACCGAGAAGGCCGGGTACTACCCCCGTCTGTCTGCCCCGCTGCATCGCCGGGCTGTCGCCGAGGATGCCCGCGAAACCCCGCCGCTGGTCGACGCGATCCCGAAGCACGCGGACCTCCTGAATCAGTCGACTGCGCTCCAGCGCGCGCTCGACCGAGATGGTGAGCACATCGACATCGACGGGCTTGGAGAGGAAGTCATAGGCGCCAGCCCGCACGGCCTGTACCGCGGTCTCGAAGCTGCCAAATCCGGTCATCACGATCAGCGGCGTGCCCGGGACCCGCTCGGCCATGTGCGCGCACAGCTCGAGTCCATTCATGCCCCCGAGGTGCAGGTCAGAGACGACGACGTCGAACGTGTCCTCATTGAGTACCTGCAGCGCGCCTTCGGCAGACGCCGCGGTCGCCACCTCGAAGCCCTCTGCGCGAAGCCCTACCGCCAGCGCTCCGGCGAGTACGCCGTCGTCTTCGACGAGAAGGATTCGGCCCCGCACCGCTGAATGATGCACCATTCACTCCGATCGTGCGCTGGGGAGACGGACCGTGAAGGTCGTGCCCGACCCCACGGTGGAGGCGAAGGAGAGCGTTCCGCGGGCTTCGACGACCAGCCCACGAACCACCGGAAGCCCCAACCCGGTGCCCTTTCCCGCCGGCTTGGTGGTGAAGAACGAATCGAAGATGTGTCCGCGGACCTCCTGCGCGATGCCCTCCCCGTCGTCCTCGACCCGGATCCAAACGGCGTCGTCATCCTGCGTGACCTTGATGCGAACCACGCCGCGGCCGGGCTGCGCGTCCATGCCGTTGTCGATCAGGTTGGTGATGATCTGCTGCAACGATTGGCTGGGCACGGAGCTCCAGCAGGGCTGTTCGTCCAGCTCCAGCTCCAACGCGACGCGCCGGCTCGCGGCGAGCGGCTCCAGCACCCGAACGGTGCTGCGCGCCACGGCGCGGACGTCGACCCGCTGGGTGGAGAGCTGGCCGGCCCGCGCGTAGTCGAGCACCGCCCGGACCTGCTCGCTGACGCGCTCGACCTGCTCCTCGATCGCCCGGGCGCTGGCCACCACGTCTTCACCGTCCACGCGTCCGCGAGCGATGAGGCTCGCGTGCGCGCTGATGGCGTTGAGCGGGGTCCCCAGCTGGTGGGCGATGCCTGCGGTGAGGCGCCCGACCGAGGACAGACGGTCGGCGTGTCGAAGCTGGAGGACGGTCTGTTCGCGGGCGATGACCTCGGCGATCACGTGGGCAACCGAGACCACCAGCAGCCGCCGATGCTCGTCGAGATCGTCGGTGCTGTCCAGGTGCAGGCACAGCGCGCCATAGGTCTCCTGATCTACGCGCAGCGGAAACGATCGCAGCAGCGGGCGGTTGGAGTGCAAGGGCCTGGGTCGGGACACCGCGCCCGTGGCCGCCTCGAGCTCGTCGATGACCGACAGCGGGACCTCCAGCCCCGCGGGGGTATGCGTCGACAGCTGCAGGGCGACGTGGGTGTGCCGCAGCGCGACCACGATGCTTGCGGCCTCCAGCCCCACCGCGTCGCGAAGCATCGCCAGCGCCGCGCGAGACACGGTCTCGAAGCCGGAGCGGAGCGCCAGCGCGCCCAGCTGCGCGAGGGCCTCCTGCTGCCGCGCACGGGCCTGAAGCTCTTCGGTTCGGGCCTGCACCTTCGCCTCGAGCTGCTCGGCGTGACTCTCGAGCACCGCCCGCGCCTGATGCTGTTCGGTGAGATCGGTGATCGCGAGCAGCACGGCGGGACGCCCCACCACGGCCAAAGCGGCGGGCAGCGGCGCCACGAAGAACTGCAGCACCCGATCCTGCTCGGCGTACGTGAGCTCCGTCTCCCACATCTCGTGGGCATCGGCAGGGCCGCGTCCGAGTCGTCGCGCGGCTTCGAGGATCCTCGGGCCGTGCTCGCCCCCGCCGCCCAACGCGTCGAGCGTCTTCCCCACCAAACCGCCCTCCCGCATCTCCAGCGGGACCTTGTCGTTGACGAACTCGATGCGCCCCTCTTCGTCGAGGACGAACAGCGCCGCCGGAACCGCGCCGAGGATGTTCTGCACGAATCGCGCGAGCAGCCTGCGTCGCTCCGCTTCCTCCTCGGCGTGTTGAGGCGTGACGTCGACGACGACCGCGTGGATCTGGCAGACCGTGCCCAACTCGTCGACCTCCGGCTCCCCCACCGCGTGCAGCAGCCGCTCCCCGGCGTCGATCCGGATTCGAAAGCGGAGGTCGAAGCCCGCGCCCTCGGAGACGGTGTGCCGAACACAGCGGTCCACCGCGTCGCGGTCCTCGGGCACGATCGTCTCGCGCAGGTAGTCGGCGAAGTCGCGCGGCTGCCCGAAGTCCAAGCCCAACAAGGATCGCACGTCCTCCGAGAGGTCCACGGGACCCAAGGGAACCGGAAGCTCGAGGTAGGCGACGCCTTGGATCCGCCCCACTCGGGACAGCAGGCGGACCCGAGTCGCGTCGTCCATGCACACACGTTGGGGGCAGCCCGGGCCCGACGCAAGCCCAGGCGGCACCGGGGAGAAATGGACCAGTCGGCCCGAAACGCACCGGTGGTGCCGCGCACATGTTGCGATTGAGCCTCCAACTGCCGATGCCACGACTTGGCGCGATTCCTGAAGAGTCGCCGGCCGTGGTCTCGACCCTCCCGCCTCCGATCCCGCTGCGCGCGACGCTGGCGCTCGTGATGCTCCTGCTCCCGGCCTGCACGGACGCGACCGCGGACTCGCCGCTGCCGGAGCCCGAGCAGAACGCTCCGGCGCTCGCGGTGGCGGAGCCCGCGAGGCGTGAAGCCGGCGGCGCGCTCGAAGATCGCGCGGTCGGGACCTTCGCCGCCAAGGAGACGGTGCGCATCGCCGCGTCGGCGGGAGGCACCCTCGCCACGGTGAGCGTTCGGATTGGGGACGCGGTGGAGAAGGGCGACACGCTGTTCCGCATCTCGGGAACCTCGACCAAGCTCAACCTCTCCAGCGCCAAGAAAGCGCTGGAGATCGCCGAGCAGCAGGCCGAAACCGCAGAGCGTGAGCGCGACCGGCTGAAGCGGCTGTTCGACAAAGGGGCTGGAACCTCGGCTTCGGTCGATCAGGCGCAGTCGCAGCACGAAGCCGCCCAGCTTCAGGTGGAGCAGGCCCGGCTCAACGTCTCGATGAGTCGCTCGGGGGTGGTCGACCTGGTCAGCCGAGCCCCATCGGACGGCATCGTGACCGCGCGTCTCAAGGAGCCCGGGGAGACGGTGACGATGGCGCCCGCGACGGTCGTCCTGGAGCTACAGGATCGGCGCACCCTGGAGGCACGCTTCGATGTGCCCGAGGCGGACTTGGCGGAATATCCGATCGGCAGACAGCTCGAGGCCTACATCCCTGCGCTTCGGACCAAGCGCACCATCGAGGTCGTCCGCTCCGGAATCGCGGTCGATCCGGCGACGCGCACGATCGAGATCATCTGCGAGATCGACAACCGCGACCTCTCGATCAAGCCGGGCATGTCGTTCGAAGCGTCGCAGACTTCGGACCCCTCGGGCCCCTCGCAACCCTCGGGCCCCTCGCAACCGTCCCAAGAGGCAGACGTCGGATGAAACTCGCCGACGTCTCCGTCCGCCGCCCCGTGTTCGCGGCGATGATGATCCTCGCCATGGTGATCTTCGGTGCCTTGAGCTACCCGAGGATCGGCGTCGACCTCTACCCCGACGTCAACACGCCGATCATCACCGTCACGGTGGTGTACCCGGGTGCCGACCCCGAGACGATGGAGGACAAGGTCAGCGACCCCATCGAGGAGGCCGTGCAGAGCTTGGGCGGGATCGACTCGCTCACGTCCAAGAACATGGAGTCGGTCGCGCAGGTGATCGTCAGCTTCGACCTCGACGTGGACGCCGACGCGGCGATTGCAGAGATCCGCCAGCGGATCGACGGCATTCGGGGCGACCTGCCCTCCAGCGCCGAGCCTCCGACGATCCAGAAGTTCGACATCGGTGCCGCGCCCATCCTCTCGGTCGCGGTCGCCGGTGAGCTTGCGCCCGCCGAGCTCGCCCGCATCGCCCAGGACGAGGTCAAGGCCGAGCTCGAGCAGGTTCAGGGCGTGGGCGGCGTGGACGAGATCGGTGCCCGCGAGCGCGAGATCAAGATGCTCGTCGACCCCGGAAAGCTGACCCAGTACGGGATCACCGTCGACGACATCGCCCGCACGCTTCAATCGCAGAGCATCGACATGCCAGCGGGGTTTGCGACCCAAGGCTCGCAAGAGCTGTCGGTCAAGGTCCGCGGCGAAGCCCGCTCTCTGACGGACTTGCGCCAGATGGTGGTGCCCTCCGCCCAAGGCGACCTGCCCCTGTCGGCGGTCGTCACCATCGAGGAGGGGCTGGAGACGGCGCGCTCCACCGCCGCACTCAACGGCACCTCGGCGATCGCCTTGGTCGTGCGCAAGCAATCGGGCGCCAACACGGTGGCCGTCGCCGAGGCCGTCCGCGAGACCCTGGCCGAGCTCCGCACGCGGGTTGAGCCGATGGGGGTCTCTTTGAGCGTCCCCACCGACAACTCCGTCTACATCGAGCATGCGATCGACGACCTCCAGGTCGACCTGCTGCTGGGCGCGGCCCTGACGGTGCTGATCATCTTCGTGTTCCTCAACGACGGCCGGGCCACGTTCATCAGCGCCCTCGCCCTGCCCACCTCCGTGGCCGGCACGCTGCTGGTCATGCAGGTGCTGGGCTTCACGTTCAACAACCTCACGATGCTGGCCCTGTCCTTGTCGGTCGGCATCTTGGTGGACGACGCCATCGTCGTCATCGAGAACATTCACCGACACCTGGAGATGGGCAAGTCGGGCCGCCAAGCGGCACTCGACGCCACCGACGAGATCGGGTTGGCGGTGCTGGCGACGACGCTGTCCATCATGGCGGTGTTCGTCCCCGTTGCCGTGATGGAGGGGATGATCGGTCAGTTCTTCTTCCAGTTCGGCATCACGGTGGCGGTGGCGGTGGCGCTGTCGATGTTCGTCTCCTTCACGCTCACGCCGCTGCTGTCCTCCCGCATGCTTCGACCCGAGAGCGAGCACACCCGCGGGCTGATGGCACGCAGCGTCGACTGGGTGGTGGGCGGCATCACGCGGATGTACGAAGCCATCCTGCGGGGCGCGCTGCGGCACCCCTCGGTCGCCGTTCTCGCCGCCATGGTGGCGTTTGCGGGCGCCATCGGGCTCGCCACGCGCCTGAAGTCGGAGTTCACCCCGCCCGAGGATCGCGGGCAGTTCGTGGTCGCGGTGGAGACCCCCGCGGGGACCTCCCTCGAAGCCTCCAACGCCCTGGTCGAGACCGTGGCGGCCGACATCGGCGAGAACCTTCCGAATCTCATCAGCACGTTCGCGACGGTCGGCGACGCGCGAGGTTCCGAGGTCAACAAGGCACGCATCGAGGTGGTGCTGACCGGATCCAAGGACCGCGCCTTCTCGCAGCAGGACGCGATGGCGTGGGTGCGGGCTCGGTACGCGGGACAGGAGGCGGCCGAGATCACCGTAGAGCAGCTCTCGGCGGTGAGCTCGGGACAGTCCCAGGCGCCCATCCAGTTCGTGCTGCGGGGCTCCGACCTCGGCCTGATCACCGCGGGGGCGAACGCGCTGGTCGAAGAGCTTCGCGACGTGCCCGGGTTGGCCGATGTCACCAGCACGGCGTCCGACGGCAAACCGGAGATCGCTCTCACCGTCGACCGCGTTCGCGCTGCCGACCTGGGCGTGTCGGTCGCAAGCATCGCCCAGACGGTGCGCTCGCTGATGGCCGAGGACGTCGTGGGTGAGCTTCGCAGCAGCGAGGGGACGGCCGACATCACGCTGGCGATGCCCGAGCACCTGCGGTCCAACATCGACCGCCTGCCCAACATCCAGGTGCGAAGCAAGTCGGGTCGGCTCATCCCGCTCGAGCAGGTGGTGAACGTCCAGCGCGACGAGGGACCAAGCGTGATCTCCCGGCTGGACCGACAGCGCGAGGTCACCGTCGTGGCCAACCTGGACGGCATGGCCCTGGGCGACGCGCAGAAGGTCGTCCAGGACGCGGCCGACGGGCTGCTGGATCCGCAGATCGACACGCGGTTCATCGGCATCGTGGAGATCATGGAGGAGTCGTTCCTCAACATGTTCATCGCGCTTGGCTTGGCGGTCGTGCTCGTCTACATGATCCTCGCGGCGCAGTTCAACAGCTTCACCCAACCCATCGTGATCATGCTTTCGCTGCCGCTGTCGTTCGTCGGCGCCTTCGGTGCGCTGTTCATCTTCGACATGTCGCTCAACATCTTCTCGATGATCGGCATCATCATGTTGATGGGTTTGGTCACCAAGAACGCCATCCTCCTGGTGGACTTCGCGAACGCCGAGCGCGCGAGCGGCAAGAGTACGTTCGATGCGCTCGTCTCGGCGGGGGAATTCGGCTGCGGCCCATTCTGATGACAACCGGGGCGACGATCTTCGGCATGCTACCGGTCGCGATGGCGATCAGTGAAGGCGGAGAGACACGTGCTCCGATGGCGATGGCCGTCATCGGAGGCATGATCACGTCCACGGTGCTCACCTTGGTGGTCGTGCCCGTGGTCTACCTTCTCTTCGACCGCCTCGCGGACAACTCGCTGATCCGTTCCCTCACCGGGCGCGCCAAGACGCCCGCCGACGCACGATGAACACGCTTGCCTTCCTTCTCATCCTCTCTTGCCTCGCGCCCGTCCCCAGCCCCGCCACGATTCAGCTTCAGCCGGAAGCAAACCAGGACGATCGCATCGAGGTCAGCCGGTTGGAGCCCATTCCGGTCTCCAGCGGTGGCCTGACCGCCGACGAGGTGGCGGCAAAGGCGGTCGCTGCCGCCCCGTCGATCGAGGGCAAGCGAGCGGACGTGGACCTTGCCGAAGCCCGGGTCAACGGCGTGGTCAACTCCTTCGTTCCCCAGGTCACGCTCAGCGCGAGCTACACGAGGCTCTCCGACGTGAACGTGCAGTTCGGTTCGGGCGCGCTGGTGGGTGCTGCCAACGCAGGCCTGCTCGGGGTCGGCATGTGCCCCGACGGCAGTGGCGGGCAGTGTGTCGTGGACTCCGGCGGTGCTCCGGTGGGGGCGGCCGCCTTCGACATCCCTCAGGTGCTCGATCAGTTCAGCCTGCAGGCCAGGGTGTCCGTGCCGATCTCCGACTACGTGTTGCGGACGTATCGCGGGCTCAAGGCGGCCAAACGCTCCAAGCGAGCGGCCGAAGTCACCACCGACGCCGAAGCGCGCAGGGTCGCCGTCGACGCTCGCATCGCCTACTACGACTGGGTTCGGACCAAGGCCCAGGTGGTCGCGACCGAGGAGACGATCCGCAGTGCCAACGCGCGTCTCGAGGACGTAAAGCTCGCCTTCGATGCGGGGCTCCGGACGGAGGCCGACGTCAAGCGCATCGAGGCGCTGGTCGCCAACGCCACCTCGGCCAACGTTCAGGCTCGCGGCTTCGAAGAGCTCTCGCGCGAGCAGCTGAGCATGCTGATGAACGAGCCAGTCGAGCCGTGGGCGGTCGGCGAGGACGTGATGACCTCCGACGGTGAGCCCCTCGGGCCCGAGCTCGAGGCGGCGGTGGCTGAGGCGCTGCGCAATGGTTCCGAACTCGAGGCGCTCGACCTCAACGACAAGGCGATCGCCGACGGCATGAAGACCGAGAAGGCCGGGTACTACCCCCGCCCTGTACTGCATGGCGAAGCGACCTACGCCAACCCCGACGCTACTTTCCGCTGGTCGCCGAATGGAACGCAACGTGGTCCGTGGGCCTGCAGCTCGTCTACACGATCAACGGGCCTCTGACCGCCCGCCAGTCGATTCGGGAGCTCGAGGGGCAGCGCCGCTCGCTCAACGCCCAGGAAATCGCTGCGTCGCGGCATTCGCATGGAGGTGAGCCAAGCCTACATCGATCACAAGACGGCGCGGGGCCGGTTGAAGCTCTCCGAGGTGTCCAGCGAAGCCTCGGACGCAGCCTATGAAGTGGTCGCCATTCAGTTCGCTGAGGGCAAGGCCACCGCAACCGACGTCATCGAGGCGGAGGGGCAGCGGCTCGACAGCTTCCTCCAAGCGTACAACGCACGCATCGATCTCCGCGTCGCCGAGACCAAGCTCGAGT
>CAVXIC010000034.1:0-323308 GCA_963761755.1 uncultured bacterium | reverse complement strand
GACGCACGGAGTCCAACTCGCTGGCACGCCGAGACGAGCGCGGTGCGAAACGAAGCGCTGGTGGAGCGAGACTCAGTGGACTGCGGGCGGTGGAGAGAACAGCAGCAGTTGTCCGACAGGAGAGGGACGCGGCGGCGGCCGAGCACCGCGGAGCTCGGCGGCAATCTCCTGCGGTGTGGTGACGGCCCGAGTGACGCGCATGGGCCCGCTGCAGCGGGAGCAAACGGAGATGTCGACGCGGAAGACGCGGGCGAGGAGCGTCATCCACGGCACGCGAGAAGGGGCAGCATCGCGGAGCTGAGCGTGCAGCAAGGTGGTGATGGCGGGGAGCTCGAGCTGGCCGCGAGGGATGAAGAGGGACAGCTGCTTGGGTTCGGGTTCGGGCTCGTCGGCACGAGGCACGACGGCGGAGCGCAGCTTGTGGTGGGCCGAGAGCACGCCGTAGTACAGAACGGTGTGGGCCCGCGGCGGCGGGACGAGTGCACACAGCCGGGCGAGAAAGGTGTCGGCGCTCATCTGGGCGAAGGTGGCCCCGAAGCGATTGGGCTTCTTGAAGTGCACCCGAACCTGTCCGTCGGGGGTGCGCTGTACGGCATCGAGAGCGAAGGGCGGGCGCAGGAGATAGCGACACACCCGCTCGAGGCGCTTGCGGTCGCGGCCGTCGACGGTGACGGCCGCGTGCAGCTGCATGCCGAAGCCACGGACGAGCATCGGCGAGGCGGGCGACGCAGCGCAGGGCGAGGGTCCCACGGCACGCAGCGGCAGGCCGAGCTGGACGCAGGCCACGAGCGCTTCGTCCACAGGCTCGCCGTCATCGCCGCCGACCTCGAGGTGCTCGGCCAAGTCGGCGTGCAGCCGCTGCAGCGTCCGCAACAGGTCCTGCTCGCCGAGGCCGATGGCCGGCATGAACGCGACCGCATCGCCCGCCACCGCCGGCGCCTCGAAACAGCCATCGGTGACCAGCGCGTGCAGATGCACGAACAAGCCCAGGTCACTGCGGAAGCGCTGCACCACGATGAGCACCCCGGGGTGCAGGTCGCTGCTGCTGCGCAAGCCATGCTCCCGCTTGCTCTGCTGCCGCAGCGTCTGCATCACCCGCTTGGCAAAGCACTGACACACCCGCCCGAGCAGCGGCCGGTCGTAGCCCAGCCGGACTGCCATCGGGCCCTCGAAGCTCAGCACCCACTGCCGCCACGGCACATCAGGCAAGCGGTGCTCGACCAGGAGCGCCGCGGTCTCGGCCATGCGCCGGCCCATGCACGAGGGGCAGATGCCGCGGCTCTTGCAGGCGAACGGGACCCGCAGGCTGTCGCCGCAGCGGCGAGCACTGGGCCACCAAGAAGCCGTGCTCGAAGTCTCCGCAGGTGATGAACGCTTCGAGCTCGTCCCGCACGAACCCCGGCAGCGAGCCGGCGCGCTCCTCGAGCCGCTCGCGGAACGCAGGCCAGTGCTCGCGCACCAGGGCGAGGGCGTCGCTGTCCTGGGTGGTCCGCGGAACGTAGCGCGCCTGGGCGTGACAGCTGGCCACTGCGCGGCGCCGCTGATGCGCGTGCCGGGCCGCTCACTACGCGCCGTGTTCTCCCGCCGTTACACCGCTCGTGGGTCGCCAGGTGGCCCGCGGGTGGGCCGGCCGACTGCATCATTGGCCACACCTCGGCAGCTCAGCAGCTCCGACAGCGTGGTCAGCTGCTCACACCATGCCTCGGCCGGGCGACCCTCCAGGCATGCCGAGATCTGACGAGCGAGCGTCGGCGGCACGAGCGAGCCCGAGAAACGCGCGCAGGGCGAGCGCCGCACCCGGCCGTGGTACAGCGTCCTCGTGCAACGCGCTCTCGCACGCCTCGGCCTGGTCAGCATGCTGGCCCTCGCGGGCTGTGACGACGCCTCGAATCCACCCACCGAGCGTCCGTCGAGCCCACCGCCGCCCCCGGCCCCCGTCGACCAGGAGTTCCGAGCGCAGCTGCGCCGAAACCTCATGCGGAGCCGAGCGTCGCGACCCACCGCCCGAGGCTGAGGCAGAGCCCGAGGCACCGCCCGAGCCCGAGCTGACGAAGACCGACGCCTGGCCCTTCGTCGAGTGGGACCACGCCAAAACCTACGTGTTCAATCTCGATCGCGGCCCAGGTCTCTCGCTCTTCGCCTACGACGCGTCGAAGGGCTGGAACATCCGGATCCACAGCGAGCAGGACATCTCCAAGGCCCAGGCGGACCGGGCAGTCGAGCTGACCGAACGCACTCGGGGCACCTTCATGGTCTCCAAGTGCCCGATGCCACGCCACGCGGTCGTCTTGTTCTCCGGTGACCCCCCCGTCGCCTCGATGAACGTGTGTTTCGAGTGCGGCGACATCCTCGTGTGGCCAAAGTGGGACCCGGACGGCGAGGGATCCGAAGCCAGCGGAGAGATCCGAGCCGAGCTCCAAAAGGCCTGCGACCGCGCAACCCGCAGTGGGAGACCTTCGTCGGCAAGACGCCGGGCAAGAGCTCGTCTACACCGAGATGGCGAAGAACCGCGACTGACGATGGCCAGGAGTGCGTCCCGATCTCATGTCGACGGGATGGACAACTGGGATTCTCGACCCTTCGGCTTCGCGTCGTGCAGTCACAGTTGGACGATGACGGCGCACTCATTCGCGCCGAGCTCGCCTTCGGGACCGAGATGGTACTGCCTGGGTACGGCGATTACCCGAAGGGCTCCCCGGGGACCTACGTCGTGGTCGAGAACGTCGCCGAACACTTCGAGCGCGCCAAGAAGGCCGGCGTCGAGGTTGTCTTCGAGCCCGAGGAGACCCAGTGGGGGACGCAGCGCTACCGCGTGAAGGACCTCGAGGGCCACGAGTGGACCTTCGGCACCTACCAGCCGCAGACGAGCCACCTGCGTGGGGCTGAGCGGCTCGCGCTGCTCACCGACTGACCTTCGGCACTGACGCTCCTCCTCGAGGGTTGGACCAGGACCCCCCGCTCGAGGCGCTCGAGCTTCGCGAGACGCGCACCCCGATCGAGTCGCCGGCGCCTGCTGCTGGAGCCGGGCGGCCTGTCAGCCAACCACCGCCGGGTCGAGAACGTTGGCGCCCGAGAAGCGCCCTGGCCGAAATCGTCCCCGTCCGAATGCCTCGGCGGTCCTGGCTCCGGGACACGTCTTCGCCACGATATCACCGTCTGCCCACGACTCGCATGAGGGCCCGGTGGTACCGGTCGCGGCCCGCGACGTTTCACGTCGTTGCGCGATTTCGCGCAGGGTAATCCGGCACATTACCGAGGGCGAGCCCACCGCATCGGTCGAATCACCGACGCCGACTCTCGTCACGTGGCTGACCGAGAAGCCGCTCCTCGACCCCCCTGCGCGGCCGTAGAGGCCCCATCGTACCTGGCACGACATCTGCACACACCGCGGGGCAACCGAGGTCCCCATGAAGACGCTGCTGATCACCCTGCTCGCCACCCTCTCCCTCACCGCGTGCGACCAGCCCGCCCAACCCCAAGGCGATGCCGACGATCGCGGCACCGCGGCCGGCAAGGCCGACGGCATCGAAGGCAGCTGCGCTCCGGAGTCCGGCCAATCGCAGTGCGGTGGTCCTGCCCCCATCGGCAACTGCTGGTGCGATGACACCTGCGAGCAGTGGGGCGACTGCTGCGAAGACGCCTTCGACCAGTGCGGCGTGGGTCCCGAGCCCGAGCCCAGCTGCGACGACGGCACCGCCGTCCACCCGCTGTGCGACACCCCCGGGCCCTGCGACGAGGGCACCGTCCAAGCCGTGCAAAGCGGCTGCTTCCGCTGCGTCGACCCGAGCACCTGCGAGCCCCCCGAAGCGCCCGAGCCGGAGGCGCCCAGCTGCGACGACGGCACACCCGTCCACCCGCTGTGCGACACCCCCGGACCCTGCGACGAGGGCACCATCCGGGCGGTTCAGAACGGCTGCTTCCGCTGCGTCGACCCGAGCACCTGCGCCTGAGCTAGCGCTCTAGTCGACGCGCTCCAGTCCGGCCCCGATCAACCAGCGGGTCAACGCCACCCGCGAGGTGATCGTGAGCCGGACGTAGATGTTGTCGAGGTGGCTCGAGACGGTCTTGGCCTTGATGCCGAGCTGCGCGGCGATCTCCCGGTTGGTCAGCCCCCGGGACGCCAGCCTGGCCACCTCCAGCTCTCGCTCGGTGAGCGGATTGTCGATCGGCTTCCGCGGCCCAGCCGGCGGCGGCTCGAGCCCGGCCGCGGGTGCCTCGAGCCCGAAGCACAGCTGCGCGTCGGGCCCCACGTTGATGCGCGCCCCCTCGCGGAGGGTCGCGACCTCGACGCGCTCACCGTCGACGAAGGTGCCGTTGGTCGACTCGAGGTCCACGATCGAGAACTGACCGTCAGAGGCACAGACGATCTTCGCGTGGCGACGGGACACCCCGGAGTCCGAGAGCCGGATCTCAGCCTCCTGGGCCTTACCGATCACGTACTTGCGCTCGGACAGCTCCCAGACCGTCCCCGCATGGCTCCCTCCGATCGCCCATAGGCGTGGGGTTCGCCCCTTCGCCACGCGAGCGGGCGTCGAGCGAACCGTCGTGTTGTTCTTGGACACGCAACGAGAGCCTAGCAAGCTACGTGCCGCCGGACGCCAAGATGTCCCGCAGTGCTCGACGCTCCGGGTGCGCTTCGGGCATCGACGCCGGCAGACTTTCGAGAGCCTCCCCCGCCCGAACATGCGCTTGCGGCCACTCCTGCCGCGCCGCATGGGCATGGGCCAGCCCCTCGAGGCACGTGCTTCGGAGGGTTCCCGGCGCGTCCAGGGCCTCGACGATCGGCAGCGCCGTTCGGAACGCCTCGAGGGCCTCCGCGGTCTGCCCACCCTGCAGCCGGGCCATCCCGACATGCACCCACGACAGCGCCGTCGAGCGGTGCCCGTCGCCGAACGCAGCGCGGCGGGCCTGAAGCGCCCGCTCGAACAACGCCTGCGCCACGTCGACCTCGCCATCGCGCAAGCGCGCCGTGCCGAGGTTGTCCACCGCGCGCGCCGTGTGGGGGTGGTTCGGACCCAGGCGGCGCTCGAGGATCTCCAGCGCCCGGGACTGCGCCTCGATGGCTTCGTCGTAGCGCCCGAGCTCCTCGAGCGCTACGCCCAGGTTTCCCAAGCTCGACACGACGTGCAGCTCGACATCTCCAGGCGCCGACTCCCGCAGCGCGAGCGCGGTGACGAAGTCCTCGTAGGCCTCGGACGCCCGGTTGTCGTAGAGCTTGGCGATGCCCGTGCTCTCGACCAGCGACGCCCGCTCGATCTGATCGTCTCCCGCTCTGTGCACTGCCGCTGTGACGTGTGGCGCCCACCCCAGCGCCGCCGCTGGATCGTCGAACACCGCCGCATGCAGCCACAGGACGTAGAGCCCCGCCGCGGACGCGAGGCCTGGCAGGTCTTCCGCCTCGGCATCCCAGTGCACCGTCGAGAGCAGCGACGCGGCCTCGGTCGCCTCCCCTCGATGATGCAGCAGTCGACCACGACGATACCTCGCCCACAGCTCCCCTGGTCGATCTCCCGCCGCCTGGGCGTCCGCCTCGACCGACGAGGCGAGCGCGGTCGCATCCTCGAATCGTGACAGCAGCTCGAGCACCTCCGCCCGGTCCAGCTTCACCTGGAACACCTCGGCCACCCGCCCGGAGATGTCGTCGGGGCGCTCGCAGTGCAGCGCGCTCGACAGCTGGGCGATCGACCGCGGTGCTTCCCGGATCCCCTCGACGTCTGCGGCGCTCAACGCCTCGACGAGCACCGCCAGCTGGTCGCGGCGGCGATCCAAGCAGCGGCGCGCCCGCTCGAAGTCGTTCGGGGCAGCTTCGCAGGCGTGGCGATACTGCCGCGCATACTCGTCGCGAAACGCGTCCAGGTTGGATTGGATGACCCCCCAGCGGACGTCCGCGTCGGCAGGACCGCCCTCTTCGAGGCTCGCGCGGATCGCCGCCGTCGAGGCGTCGTCGAAGGGTGAGACGTCCATGGGGGGCGCGCAGCGGGATTCCTGCCCGAGCCCCCACGCCAGCGCCACCGCGCCGAGACCCACCCCCACTGCGAACCGGCGCCTGGTCCGAGGGCCCCTCTTGAGCGATGCGACGATCGGGGCCAGCGTGTCCGGTCGCGCCGCGGAATCCGGCGACAGCCCCGCGCGCAGCGAGGCGGCCAGCGCCCGCGAGAGGCCGGCACGCGCGGGAAGCTTCGGACCGTCTCGCTTCTCCCGCAGCACGTCCTTCTCGTTCGAGGCGCTCCAAGGCTGGGAACCGAGCAGCATCTCCCACGCCATCACGCAGAACGCGTAGACGTCGGTCGCAAAGCTCGCCGGGCTCCCGTCGTAGAGTTCGGGCGCCAGGTAGGGCCACGTCCCGTTCGGCGCCGACACGCTGCCGTCCCGCGTCCCGATCCCGTGCGCGAGCCCGAAGTCGACGATGTACGCACGGTCGGCCACCATGACGTTCTCGGGCTTCACATCGCAGTGCACGATGCCGGCCTCGTGCGCCGCCATGAGTCCCGTCCCCGCCTCGACGAGCGCCCGTCGGACCTCGGAGGACGAACGCTCCTGCGCCGCCGCCCACCTCCGCAGTGATCGGCCGCGCACCAGCTCCATCGCCATCCAGATCCGGTCCTCGTGCTCGCCGATGTCGTAGACGCCCACGACGTTGTGATGACGGAGCTTGGCCAGCGTGCGGGCCTCGGACAGCACCGCAGCGCGAAGGTCCCCCTGATCCTCCCCGCCCCAGGCAGAGAGGATCTTCAGCGCGACCTCCCGCTCCAGCTCGGGATCGTAGGCCCGCAGCACGACGCCCGTGCCGCCCTGTCCCAGCTCGCCGAGCACCACGTAGCGCCCAACCTCCGACCCGACCTCGACAGCGCAGGACGAGACCTCTCGTATCCGCCCCTTGGAGCGCATCGTCGTGACCCCGTCGGTCGTCACAGGCTCAGCCTATCAAGCTCGGCGACGGCGCGGCATCTCGAGCAGCGCTCGCTAGAGTTTGCAGCCGATGCGCTCCCCGTCGATTGCGACCTCGTCGATCCAGACGTCGAAGGGCTGAGGGTCGCTTTGGTATTGCCACCACCCGACCCAGATCGACTCGAAGGCGGGCAGGTCGTAGGGGACGTCAGCGCCGCCGTGTACATCGCTCGTCGTGGCGAGTGAGGGGTGCTCGATCGCGTCGACGAAGAACAGGGCTTCGTCGGTGTCACCGTCGTGAAGCCACTCGAGGCAGATCCACTCGTCCTCGCTCGGCTCGTTGGGACTGCCATCAGGGTCTTGATCGTGGGTCGTCCAGTCTCCGGTAGGCCCACCGTCCGAGCCGACGCCCCAGCGGTTGACCATCTGGTTGCTGTTGTACTGACCGCCGACCCGGATGAGCGAGCCGTCGCCTTGCCCAGACGCCTCGGCCACCGTCCAGTGCGCCCACATCGACGTGGAGAACCGATCCACCCGGATGAACATGCGGCCCCAGTAGCGGTTGCCCGCGATCGGGAACGCGGTCGCGTTCCGCAGGCGACCAAAGCCGTCGTTGGCCCGGATGTGCACGCTCTGTCCCCCTCGGGCGGACGGGTCGGCGACGAGCTCCACGGTGTTGCTTCCCGAGGCGTTGATCTCCCACACACTCTCGTCGATCGCCCCGTCTTCGAAGCCATCGCACAGCAGCAGCCCCGCCCCCTCGCAGCGCGAGTCACCGAAGAACTCGTCCCGCTCGGGGCCGTAGTCGCGGCCGTCCTCGCCCGTCGTCCCGCTGCTGCTCTCGTCACCGCTCGTCGTCGCCGGGTCGACACCGGTGGTACTCGCGGTGGTCGTGCTCGAAGGCCCGGCGCTGGTGCTCACCGAGTCGCCGCTCGTGCTCGACGCTGCAGGGTTGGACGTGGCCTCGCCCGTGGACGAACCGCCGCCGCTCTCGGCTCCGTCCGGTCCGTCCGAGGACGCGTCCCCCGCCGGACATCCGACGCCGACGATGAGCATCGCGATCCATCCGCCCGCTTTCGAAATCCGCATGGAGAGGATCATAGCCAAGTGTCCCCCCGCTTGGGGTCACGACGACGACCGATGCACGTTTCGTATGGTCGCAGAACACCGACGCAGATGCAGCGCCGAGGGCTCCTCAGTCGCAAATCGCGGGGTCGACGTCCACACTCACTGGGCAGTGGTCCGAGCCCATCACCCGCGGATGGATCATCGCGTTCGTCACGAAGCGCATGGCCTGTGGGCAAGCGAGCACGTAGTCGATGCGCCAGCCGATGTTTCGCGCCCGCACGTCTGCGCGGGTGCTCCACCAGGTGTAGTGCCCAGGGCCCGGCTCGAAGGCGCGAAAGGTGTCGACCCAGCCCGCGTCGATCCATCGCCCGAACTCGGCGACCTCCTCGGGCAGCCAGCCCGAGGTGTGCTTGTTGCCCTTGGGTCGCGCCAGGTCGATCGACGCCCGTGCCGTGTTGAAGTCGCCCATCACGAGCACGCGTTCACCAGCCTTGCGACGCCGCTGCACTTCATCGAAGACGTAGCGGTAGAAGTCGAGCTTGTATGGCACCCGGTCGTTGCTGCGGTCCTTGCCGTTTCCGTTGGGAAAGTAGACGTTGGCGACCGTCAACCGCCCCCACCGGGCGATGATCATCCGACCTTCCCGATCGAAGTGTGGCTCGCCCAACGGACCGACGACTTCATCGGGCTCGGCCTTGGACCAGATGCCCACGCCGCTGTACCCCGGGCGCTCCGCGACGACGTAGCGCGCGACGAACCCCCGAGGTTGGTGGAGCGCGCGCGTCATCTGGTCGAGGCGCGCGCGGACTTCTTGAAGGGCGAAGATGTCCGGCGACAGGCCCCGCAGCTTTCGGCGCAGCCCCTTGCGCGCCGCCGCCCGCAGCCCTCCCACGTTCCACGAGATGATCCGAAGCCGGTCGGGCACGTGGCCGCATCCTAACCGGACCGCACAGCCCGCCGAACGGGTCCCGCGGCGCGTCTCTGCGCACACGGCGCCTGCATATTTCTTGTGCCCGCCCCGCTCGACTCGTCGGCGTCCACATCGGAAGGATGCCCGTTGCGCTCCGGTCCCCCTCCCCCGACGCGACGACCTGTGGAGCGATGTTGGGCAACCCCGCCGCACCCAAAACGAGCTCGGTGATCGTCGGCGTGTACGCCCCCCTTCCCTCCGAAACGTAGGCAAACGGTTCGGCGAACTCGGTCCTGGAGGCGAAGCCTGGCTCGGGACACGTGCCGATCACTTCCATCCGGGAACCTTCCCTTCATGCCGCTGTCTTGCCCCCTGCGAGGCAGCACCGATGGACCCGAATCGCGCTCAACATCCCCTCTCCGAGACCTCCGAGCCCGTGGCGCGTCCGCCCTCCCCCTGGCGGCGAACGCTGCTCATCTTCACGGGACTGTCGCTGCTCGCGGCCGGCGTCGCGCTCAACGCCGAGCGGCTCGCTCTCGCCCCGGAGACCGAGCCCCAAGCGATGGAACTCGAGATCGAAGCCCTCGACATCTCCGAGCAGGAGCACAAGCACAAGCAAGGGCAGGGGCAGCGACACCGGGGGGAGGAAGGGGTGATGGGCCACCCCTCGTCCAAGCGCAGGACGGGGATGTACGCCATGAAGGGGCCGAAGCACCCAGCGCCCCAGATGGCGCGGAGCGTCGACCCGACCTTGCAGGCTCGGGCCGCGGGAGTCCTCGGGCAGATGCAGCAACAGTCGGGTCACTTCCTCGCCTCCCCCTACGGTGGCGCCTTCGCGATCGGAAACGACAGGCGCTACGATCGCGTGGAGTTCAATCGCTTCGTCGAGACGATCGACGATCCCCACTCGACGTTCTCCATCGACGTGGATACCGCCTCGTATGCCCACGTCCGCAGATTCGTGCTCGAGAGCGGACAGGCGCCGCCGCCCGATATCGTCCGCACCGAAGAGCTGATCAACTACTTCGACTACGACTACCCCGAACCCAGCGGCGACGCCCCGTTCTCGGTGACCACCGAAGTCGCGCCCGCACCGTGGGCCCCCTCGCACCGGATCGTCCACGTCGGAATCCAGGGCAAGACCGTCGACGCCGGCGAGATCCCTCCCCGCAACCTCGTGTTCCTGATCGACGTGTCCGGGTCGATGTCGAGCCCGGACAAGCTCGGTCTCGTCCAGAAGGGGTTGTCCGCGCTGGTCGCCCAGATGAACCATCGTGACCGGATCTCGCTCGTCGTGTACGCCGGCGCGGCGGGAGCCGTCCTTCCGCCGACCTCGGGCGCCGACCATCGCACCATCCTCGACGCGCTGGAACGGCTCGAGTCCGGCGGCAGCACCAACGGATCCGAGGGCATCCACCTCGCCTACCAGCTCGCCCAGCAGTCCTTCATCGAAGGGGGCATCAACCGCGTGTTGATCGCGACCGACGGTGACTTCAACGTGGGTACCACCGGACACGCGGCGCTGATGGAGCTGATCGCAGCCAAGCGCGAAACCGGCGTGTTCCTGTCCGTGCTCGGGGTGGGCGGAGGCTACTCGAACGACCACATGATGGAGCAGCTCGCCGACAAGGGAAACGGCAACTACGCCTACCTCGACGGCGAGCTCGAAGCCCGCAAGGTGCTGGTCGAGGAGTCCGGGGCCATGCTGCAGACCATCGCCAAGGACGTGAAGATTCAGGTGGAGTTCGACCCCGACCAGGTCTCGAAGCACCGGCTCATCGGCTACGAGAACCGAGTCCTGGCGCATCGCGACTTCGACGACGACACCAAGGATGCCGGCGAGATCGGTGCCGGCCACACCGTCACCGCCCTGTATGAGGTCATTCCCACGGCGACCGCCGGCGACGATCCGCTCATGACCCTCAAGCTTCGCTACAAGGAGCCCGACGGCGACCGAAGCAAGCGGATCAGCATCCCGGTCCGCGACCAGGGGCGCGACCTCGCGGCGTCCTCCGATGACTACCGATTCTCGGCGGCGGTCGCGATGCTGAGCCAGAAGATGCGCGGACACGATGCTCAGAGCGACATCACCTACGCCGAGATCGCGACGCTGGCCCTGGGATCGATGGGGACCGACCCGCACTGTTACCGCCACCAGTTCGTCGAGATGGCGGTCCAGGTCGCATCCATCGGCGATCCATCGTTCGACCTCGAGGTGCCGGTCTGCCGCGTCAAGCCACCCTCTCAGCGCTCCGTCCTCCAGCCCGTAGAAGACGTCGCGAAGGTGAGCGTCACGGTCGGGGGCGAGGATGACGAAGAACCGTTCGATTGGAGCGGGTTCTTCGTCGAGGTGCTGCGGTTGCTACCGCCGCTGCTGGCCCTGCCCGTGTTCGCGATGGCCTTTTGGCGACCCCGCCGGCGCCGCGATTCGAAGTGAAGGAGCCTGGCTCATCTACCGCGTCGGCGGAGGCCGGCAAGGAGTTGTCGAGCAGCCCCCAATGGTCGTTTGGGCCACCAGGTCCGCGAGACGTCCTGCTACGGGCACGGACGCTCCGGCCTGCGTCGCGCGAACGCGAGCAACCCGATGAGCCACAGTGCGGTCCCTCGGTCACGGGAGGGGCTCGACGTGCATGCGCAGCCATCGGCCGAGCCTCCGTCCGCTGCCGAACCGTCCGTGTCCAGAGAGTCTCGGCCGTCCGCGCCCTGCGACGCACCACCGCCCGATGGAGAGCCGTCGCTCCCGTCCCCGGGTGCACTTCCGCTCGCCATGCCGTCGCTGTCGGTGTCGCCAGAGCCGGTGTCCCCGGTCTCACCACCGGGATCCGTCGAGCTGTCGGGGACGATGAGTCGCCACGGCTGCCGAGCATACGTGCGCGTGCGCTTCATGGTCCCGTCGGGGTTGACGTTCGGATTGTACACATCGACCTCATCGACGACCTCCGGGTATGCGTCGAGCAGATACGGAGCCAGGTCGTCCTCGGAGAACCCGGTGAGCTGGAAGTCGACCAAGACCGGGAACGGATCTCCCGTCAGGCGATCACCGAGCCAAAACGGTACCGGCAGGACGTTCCGATCCCCATCGCGCCACACGCCGTACAGCTCGAACAACCCCGGGTCGTGAAAGCCGGCTTCGTGCGGCAGGAGGCCCTCGAAGAAGCACTTGGTCGTGTTGGAGTAGTTCCTGGCGGGGAACGGCTCGATCTCCCGGCACAGCCGCGTGTGATCGTACTCGTGCGTCGCTCGCGGGTGATACCCATCGTCTCCGAGCGGCGCATCGGGCGAATCACCGGACTCGTAGAGTCCATTGGGTCCGAAGTCCATCCAGTGCGATGCGTACAGCGGCTTCTCGCCGAAGCTGTCCGTGACCATCCCGACCACGCGGAAATCCAGATCGGTGGGGCCTACCTCGAGGTCGGCTTCAGGTGCGAGCTCCAGGGTAGGAACGGCCACCCGATCGACCGTCGCGTCGGGGACCGTCCACACCGAGGTCATGAACGCATCGTTGATATCCGCCCACGTCACGTCCAGGAGGAACCCATCGGCATTGGCCGCCCCATTCCCCAAAGAGATGCCTTCGCGCCAATGCTCGAAGTGGTTGCGGATGAAGCTGTTGTTGGCGGACAGCTCCGGGATGGAGATCGCTCGACCGGTCCCCGGCCCGAGGAAGAGGCTGTCCACGAAGATGTACACCCCGGTGTAGTTGAACAGGTCGAACTGGCCCGTGTTCCACTGGACGAGTCTGCGGATCTGATTCTTCAGCTCCGCGCCGTGAAGGATCTGCTGACGGTGCCCGGAGTCGAAGGATGTCCCCGATGCGATGACCTCGTTGTCGTCGAATGCAACGAAGTTGCCCTCCTCGGGATCTTGCGTGCCGAGCGGGTCGACGTTGTACTGCAGCATGCGGGGATCGGGCGGAAATGTGGTCACGCGGTCGATCATCGGATCGTCGTTGCCCCATGCGTTCGCCGTCCGAAACACCCACCCGACGTTCGCGTTGGCGGCGATGTTCCGCTGCAGCAGCAGGTGTCGAGCCTGAACGTTGTAGGCCTCGCCCTGATGACCGAAGTCGGCGATCTGCTCGTCGCGCGCGACCGTGAAGACCTCACCGTCACCCGGAATGTCGGAGACGAAGTTGCCGATCCACTCCCCGATTTCGTTGCCGTCCTCCGCGACGATCCCCGACCCGAGCACGTCGTGCACGACGTTGTCGTTGACCGCCGCGAACGCGCCATGCTGGACGATCCCCCACCCGGGGCTGCCACCGACGACGTTCCCAACGAGGAAGGAAGGCCGACTCGCGCTGCTCGCACCTCCGCGGTGGAGGTGCAGTGGATAGCGCCCCTCGGGGTTCTGGGTCCCCGGGTTGAACATGGAGTTCACGGGCTCGTCCTTCCGGGTCCGCCCGAGGTCGGTGAACTCGGCGTAGCGGGCGTCCACGGATTCTGCGTGCATGAACATCAGGTGTCCGCGCACGGATTGCTCGCCGAACTCGCTGCGAAACCGGACGTTGCGAGAGAGGTTGGCGACGTAGAGGTGCAGCTCGTCGATCCCCGACACGTTGTCCACCTCGAAACTCGGAGTCTGGTGGTCGAAATCCAGCGGTTGATCCAGCGTGATCTCGTCATCCGACAGCGCAGTGATTCGCCTGCGCTCGTCCTCGACCCCATCCTGTCGCGTGCCCATCACCAAGACATCGTCGCCGACAGCCCAGCCGGTTCCGTCGGTTGGGACCGCGATGGTGCTGGAGCCCGCGGCGATGGTCTTCACACCCTGAGCACTCGCCTCGGTGGACGTCGACACGAAGGGCGTCTTCTGATGGCCGTGAATGCTCGAGGTGCCGTGCAAGACGAAGCCGCGGGAGATCTGGACCGGGTCGGCATCGAGGTCGATCGCAGGTCCGTCCACCACGACGAACTCGGCGGTCACGCCCTCCTCGACCGGGTTGTCGAGCGTGCCGACGCAGAAGGTTCCGGTCGGCCCGGTGATCAGCGTATCGACCCACATCGAGGTCGACACATCCGTCGCAACGACGAGGTCACCCTGAACGAAGACGTAGTGCAGCCGACTCTTCGAGGCGACCCCATAGGACACGACGGTCTCCTCCGGAATGTACACGTCCGCATCATCCCCGGGCACGGTTCCGGCGCTCCACGTCGCCGGGTCGGACCACGGACCCGACTGCACTGCGGTATGCGTCGCATCGTCGGGGTCCAGCAGTCCCATGGCCGTCTCGTGCTCCTGCTGCATCGCCGCGTCGTGCGCGGCACCGCGCTCGCTCACCGGCCCGCCCAGCCGGTCCCCCTCGGGTTGCGCACAGGACGCGACGCATCCACCGAGCGCCAAGACGCCAGCCCAGCGCACAAGCAACCGCCGCGCGTCAGGCGAGGTGTTCCAAGTCGTTTCGATGGCCACGACCCTATATTGCCGATCGGCTCGAGCGGTCCCCATCGTCCGTGCTCTTCGCCGACGAACGGAGGGAAGCGTGGTGTAAATTACGCAGCGGGCTCGGCTGAATGAGTGGCGCCGGTCCCGGCGACCCGGACATGTGTCGGGACCGTCCACGGCTCGGCAAAGACCACGACCGCCGTCGTTTCGATCACGTGGACGGATGGCTGGTTCAGCGCGTCAGCCGCCCCGCGCGGGGCGAAGGGACGGGTCCTCGTCGTGCAGCTGCGGCAGCATGGCGACGAATGCCCAATCCTGGACGCCCGAGTCGTCGAAGGTGAGATGGACGCGCGTCTCGTCGTTCTCGAAGGTGATCGCGAACAAGACGCTGGAGAGGTCGGCTTCACCTTCGACGATCGCGAACTGCCCCTCGCTGTCTTCCTCCTCCACGAGGAACTCGCCCGCCGCCTCGGCGCGGGACTTGGGATCGGAACACCGCACCACCAGCGCAGGCCACTCCGCCGTCCGCGAGGCTCCCAACGTCTCGAGCACGGAGCGCAGCCACGGTCCTCCGAGGTCGAAACCGCCGCCCCAGAAGAACACGAGCCGGTCCACCCTCGAGAGGTTGATGACATCGTCGAACATGCCCTTGAGCAGAAAGCGCGAGTGCTTGTCGGCGGGCCAGGGGACACCGTGCCGGGTTCCGAAATCCACGAGGGGTTGCGGCACCGCGTCTTCGCTCCAGGGTTGCTCGGCCGTCTTCTCCCATGCCGTGTACTCGTCGATCAGACGAGTCAGCGCCGTCTCGGCAAGCGCTGCCGCCTCGAGGGAAGAGAACTCGGCTGCCTGCATGACTACGTGACTCATCGGCCGGAACCATAGCCGGTCCTTCGCCCCGCGAATATCGCGTATACGCAATCCCTGCACCGCCCACGGAGCTCGCACGGTGCCCACGCGATCATCACCGAGGTCCCCAGCGTCTTGCTTCGACGCTTGGGGCGATGATGCTCGGCTCGGAGCCGCGTCTATTCGGGCACGACGCAGTGAAATGCGATGTCGACGATCTCGCGGACGCGGTCATCGGGGTCGTCGTCCTCGGGGGTCAGCACGGCCGACGCGGTGCCCTCGATGACGTCGCCGGGCTCGGTGCCCAAACGCGCGAAGGTCACCTCGCCCTGCCCCGGCAGTGTCGCGCGGACCCCCGAGCCGTCGACTTGCGGCCAGGCTGCAAGGACCATCGGGCCGTCCGCCAACGAAATGGGATACGTGCCTGCGGTCGTGCCCTCGTACCAGAGGATCCCGAGCGTGAGCCCTTCGGCGAGTTCGGTCCCGCCGCACTGGTGCTGCACCCGGTCGCCAAGGTCGAATCGCTCGTAGCTCGCGTCGAGGTCCAGCTCCGTCTGCGTGCCATCGATCCAGAGAATCCGCCCCTCGATCGCGCCCTCCCCGGGGCCCTCGACACCGCTCGAGGACGACGAGTCACCCGAAGGCGTCCCGTCTTCGGCGAGCCCCGTGCTGCCGTCCGTCACGTCGTCGAAGGCAGCGTCATCACTGCAGCCGCTCAGGAGCCCACAGGAGAAGGAGAGTACGGAGGCGATGCATCGGAGCTGCGTAGAGCAAGTCATGGCGGTGGGTGACCGGGACGAGCGCGGATTCGTGAACCGCTTCGCGATCCGTTGTCTGGCGCGACGCCCCACCGCCCCTGCCAAGGACCGCACCGAAACGGGACGCCATCGGGCGCGCCTTTAACCCTTGCAGTGATCCTCTCCCGACCGCATGCAACAAGCGGCGCCCGTGGATCACAACCTCGCCCATACCGTCCTCCCGGACACCCTGACGACCGAGGAGCTGCTCTCGGCCCTCACCCGAGCCCCTGCTCCGCAAGGCGTGGACACCCGCACGCTGAGCGTTGGCGGCGTCCCGATTGCGAGGGTCACGACGGATCCGTCGCACCTCAACCCGATCACGGCGACCTCCTCGGAGGGCATGCCGGCGCTGGAGATGCTCGCGGCCCTCGCCGGCCACGAGCCGACCGGGCTCGTCGTGGTCGAAGGCATGCGATCCGACGCCGGATACGCGTTCGTCCTCGAGCACGGGCGCGTGACCGGAGCGCGCGCGCCTGGCCCGCGGGGCGACGTCGCCGCCTGGGCAGACGCCCTCCGGGAGCGCTTTCCCGAGCGGTTGGGCACCCCGGCGACCAGTGTGGACGACGCCGAGTGGGTCGAGTTCGCGGCCGATTTCATCCGCGAGCACGCGCTCGAAGCTCTCGAAGCCAGCGCCCGGCCCGGCACGCGCATCGCCCTGCTGCGCGGCGACGTCACCTGGATCGGAGACACCATTCCAGCCAACTCGGCGCCCGGTCTTCAGCACCTGCTGCTCGAACAAGCCCGCAGACAGGACGAGCTGCCTCGGATGCTCGGCAAGCTCGGCGATCTCAACCAGCTCGCCCTCCCGATGTACGCCCCGGGACCGCTGCCACCGGGAGGCAAGCCCACCGCGATGGGTCCGGCCGCCGAATGGGGCGACGCTCGACCCGACGGCGCCACCTCCGAGTCATGGGAGCGCTCCCGCGCGCTCTACCCGATGTGCAACGGTCAGCGCTCGATCGCAGACCTCGTCGAAGAGGGCATGTTCGGCCGCTTCCGGACCCTCGAGTCGATGATCATGCTCGCCAAGGCGCAGTCGGTGATCATCGTCGAGTCTCCCAAATCGGAGCCGGAGCCTGCGAGAGGCCGGGTCGTGGCACTGCACGGCCGGCCAGCCTCGTCGCCTCCCGCACCGCCTCCCGCACCGCCGCCTCTGTCCACGCCAGCACGGCCGACGACCGGCTACGCGTTGACGCAGAGAGCCGAAGCGGAGTCCATCCGGCCACGCCCTCCGCTGCCCGCACCACCACCCCGTCCCCGGATCCCCACCCGGACCCGCGTCGAGCCCCATGCGAGCGTCGTGACCGCGATCCCGCCTTCGGTGCGGAATGCGAACGTCGGTGGTGGGCGGACGCTGCTCGATGCGCTGGAGGCCGAGATCGCCGCGCTGGAGGAGCCGGCCGCGGCGCAACCGGCTCGGACTGCAGCCCCCGGCGGGGTGCCCGCGTGGCAGTACGTGGCGCTCGCGCTCACCGGCTCCCTCTTGTTTGCCGGTGGGGTGCTGTTCTCCAACCTCTTGGGCTGACGTTTCGCGGCGTCGCGCTGCCTGCGCGGATTTGCGGGCCCAACGTGCGGAACCGACCGCTCCGCACCTACACCCCGTAAATGGCCGTTTCTTCCCCCCGCCCCAGGGGCGTGCTACCTCCGAGCAGCAATGTGGGTTTTGGTCTTGGCGCTTCTGAGCGGCACAGCCGACGACGCGGAGAGCACCACGCCTCCCGCTGCCGCACGGCACTTCGACGAAGATGCGCGGCAGGCCCGGCTCTTCGAAAGCATGATGTCGCGTGCCGACCCCGTCGCGCTCGAAGTGGTGCTGTCCAAGGTCGCCGGCGGGCTGCCGCCCAAGTCGCTGGCGGCGTTCGTGGACAACGCTCGCACCTACCCACGGCCCGAGTACGCGCCGGCGCTCCGGCGCTACGCCCGGTACCGCAAAGCCACAATTCGAGCCCGAGCCCTCGTGGCGTTGGCGCAGATCGACCGTGAACACGGCGTCGAAGCTGCACTTCGCGCGATGGACGACGACGCGCTCGAGGTGCGTCTGCTCGGCGTCGACCTGGCCCTGGCCCACACCGCACCCCACGTCGAAGAGGCCATGCTGCGTCTGATCGTTCGGGATGAAGCCGTTGCCAAAGTCGTTCGCAAGGGCAACCGCTAGCGGACTCATCGCGATCGGCCTGGTCGCCTGCGCGCGTGGCCCGATCGCGCCTCGGCGCGGACGGCCGGCCACGTTCAACCGGGTGATCCACGAGAGCGTGCAGCCACGAACGGTGCGCTCGCTGCGACTGGTCCTGTTCTCCGACGCCGACGCGGTCGGGATCGATCCGCTCACCGGCGAGGAGCTGTGGCGTCGCCCGGTGCGGGCCTTCGGTCCCCCGTCCACGGTCGGCGATGTCGTCGTGGTCCCCGTCTACGGTCATCGCGCGCTGGCGATCGATGCCGCGTCGGGTGCCATCCTCTGGGAGCACGTTCTGCCGGGACAAGTCCTCACCGGTCTCGACGCGTCCGAAGCCGGCGTCATCGTGACCGCGCTCCAGGCCGATCCCAAGCCGCGTCGGCACCCTCGTGGGCGAGAGCAAGCGCGGTCGATCGCCGCGGGCCTGTCCATGCACGACGGACACACGCGGTGGACCCGCCCGAGCGAGGTCCTCCTCGGTGTACCCGCCGCCAGCGGACGCGCTGCGTTCGTGCCCTCTGGGGACACTGTCTTCGCGTTGAACCTACGCACCGGCCGTACCCTGGCCACACGCGCGGCCGGTGAGGCGAACATCGACCGCGTAGAGCGGCACGGAACGACCCTGTTGGCATCCGACGGCGATGCGCTCGTCGACCTCGCCGTCGGGACCCGCTACGACTACGAGCAAGACGACGCCCAACTGTTCGCGCGGGTCGACGGCATCGAACCGGGCCTTGGCCACCACGCCGGCGTGGCGTTCCGCCTGCTTCCCCCGCCCGGTGCCGGAGCGCCTCGGGACGCGCTGTTCTTGGGGCGTCGAGCGCTGATCTTCGTGCGCCTCGACGAGCGTGGCCGACTCTCGCGGGCGCGATGGGTTCACGCGCGGCAGGATCAGCACGAGTACATCGACTTCGCCGTCATGCCGGACTCGGTGCTGCTGGTGCGCGACGACGGAGCGCTCGTGCATCTCGACCGCGCGACCGGCCGTCTGCGCCAAGAGATCGACGGTGTGGTCGAGGCTCGCGGTGCCGCGTTCGTCGGGCACACCCGTCCCACCGCTGAGGAAGACGAAGCCGTGGACCGCGACACCACCGTGGCCTTGCTTCAAGGCTTGGTCGAAGACCCCGACCCGAGACTGGTGCCCGCGCAGCGGGTCGCGCTCACGCTGCTGTGGCGAGATACCCGGCCTGTGGTGCGAAGCAGCGTGCGAGACCTGGCCGCTGGCATCACGCGGCCCGACGACGACGAGGCGACCCTCGCACTGATGGACCACGCCGACGCGCTCATCGGCAGGGAGTGGGGCCGCGGCGATGCCGCCTCCGTCGACGCGCTCACCGTCGCGCTCACCTCGAAGCGCCTGCACGGCGAGGCGCTTCGCGACGCGACCCGCGAGGCCGTCGAGGCGGGCGGCGCGTCCGTCCTGGAGCCCCTGGTCGCGCTGCTCGACCGCCCCGATCTCGAGCCGGAGGAGCTCGACGACGTCGCAATCGCGCTCCGAGACATCAGCGCACCCGACACCGTCGACGGGGCGTCGCGCTTCGTGACCCAGTATCACGCCGACCCAGACGTGGTGGATGCCTCGAAGGCCATCTACTACCTCGCCGAGCTGCTGGTCCAACACGCGCAGCCCGACCTGCCCGAGCACACGACCCAAGGGGCGACCGACGTCGCACGGGCGGCGCTCCAGGCCGTGGTCGAGGACGAGTTCACCGTGCCCTCACTGCGGGCGTTCATCGCGGACAAGCTCGACGCCGGGTCTGGACTCGAGGCTGAAGTCGAACCTGACCTCCAGCCTGACCTCGAGCTGGGACTCGAAACAGACGCCGAGCCCGAAAGATAGGTGCACCGAGCGCGCGCCTGCCTGGTGTGCCCTCGGTACGACCAGCCACCTCCCGAACCGAGGCACTGGCTGGATTGCCAGCCTGGCGTTCGGGAGCCGGTCGGCCCCCCAACGTAGTAGTGACGTTCGGAGCCGAAACCGTCAGACGTTTTTCACTTTTTTTCCAGGCCACACGCTGCGCACCCATCGCGCCAACAACGCCGTGCTCGAAATCGCTTCTTCGACCTCACACGCCCGAAACGCGGCCTCGAGCGCCTCGGCGTCGACCCCCTCGCGCAGACCGATCGCCACGAGCTGGGACCGCTTGGCCGCATCCTCCCACGGCTCACCGAGCTCGACCTCCACCCTGCGCCCGACCACCTGCACGACGACACGCCGATGCGGTTCGCCCTGCACGTGCAGGATCCCCTTGGCTCGGTAGACGCCGACCGGAAGCGCATCGAGAGCTGCACGCACCCGATCCGGCTGCAGCGGGCGCTCGCTCGTGAAGCTCCACCGCGCGTAGACCGTGTCATGGTCGTCGTGCTCGTGCTCGGCTACGGCCGCGGCGTCATGCACGTGGACATTGGAGGGATCGGGGAGGTGCTTGGCGGGGTCGAACGCGCCCACGCCGAGCAGCAGCCCGAACGGCACCGCTCCCCGCACTGCGCGAAGCACCCGAACGCCAGGGACCGTCTGCAGCACCCTCGCTTCGACCGCCGCCGCCTCCTCCTCGTCCACGAGATCGAGCTTGTTGAGCACGACGAGGTCCGCCACGGCGAGCTGATGCAGCGCGAGCGGCTGGTCCCGAAACTCCAGCGTCATCATCTGCTCGGCATCCACGACGACGACGACCGCATCGATGTCGACGATGTCATAGAGCCGCGCTTCTTCGAACCCTCGAAGCACCGCCGCGGGATCCGAGACGCCGCTGCACTCGATGATGACGTGCTCGGGCGCGTCCTCGCGGTGCAGCAGGCGAAACAACGTGAGCAGCAGGTCGTCGCGGATCGTGCAGCAGATGCACCCGTTGGCCAGCGTGACGGTGTCTCCATCGGTGCTGGCGACCAACTCGGCGTCGATGTTGATCTCCCCGAAGTCATTGACGATCACCCCGACCCGGACGCCGTGCTCGGCGCGGACCAGGGCATTGAGCAGCGTCGTCTTGCCAGCCCCGAGGAATCCCGCGAGCAGCGTCAGTCTGACCGTCGGCAGCTGCTCGACCGGCTCCACATGGACCACCACGTCCCGCGTGTAACACGCCCGGCCCGTCGTGCGATCTGCGCCAAAGGGCCAACGCTCGCGCGCCGCGATCCATTTTCGAGGGTGAACGCGCCCATGTGCGACATCGGAGCACAAGATTGGACACCGCCTATACTCCGCGGAGCTTTCATGCACGCCCGCGTCGTCTCCATCATTGCCCTGCTCTCCCTCGGTCTCGGCACGGGCTGCGACCCCGCGGTCCCTTCGGGCTCGGGAGAGGGAAGCACCAGCGGCGGGCAAACCCCATCGACCAGCACCTCGGGACCCGCCACGTCGCCCCCGACGACTGGCGTCACGACCACGACCACCGCCACCACCACCGCCACCGGTGGGCTCCCGCCGGGCGAGGGTTGCTGCGCTGCGCATGACGGACCCGGCTGCGACGAAGCTCCGGTCCAGCAGTGCGTGTGCGACCAAGACGCAGCCTGCTGCACCTTCGACTGGACCGTCGCATGCGCCCAGATCGCGGAGGCCCGGTGCGATGCGACGTGCCAACCGAACCCGACGACCGGATCCGACTCGGGACCGACGACGGGCGTCATCACGGACTCGACCGGTAGCTCGGGCAGCACCGGGTACGGCAGCACCGGGTACGGCAGCACCGGGTACGGCAGCACCGGGTTCTACGGCACCGGTGGCACCGACACCGGGGGATTCGATGAGGGCTCGTGCTGCAGCCCCAACGAGGGCTGCGCTCACGATGCGACCGAAGCCTGCGTCTGCGACCTCGACGCGACGTGCTGTGAGGGCAACTGGAACGAGGGCTGCGTCGCGCTCGCCACCAACAACTGCAACGCGTGCACCTCGGACGACTGCTGCACCCCGCAGAACGACGCGGGCTGCTCAGACGCGGTCGTGCAGGACTGCGTCTGCGATCTCGACCCGTACTGCTGCGACGTCGAGTACGACTTCATCTGCGCCGACCTTGCGCAGAGTTCCTGCAGCGCCTGCACGCCCTGAGAGCAGATCGTGACGTCGTCGGTCGTGAGATCCTGCTTACGACTCCTGCGCCGCCCGGTGAACAACCGCGTGTTGTTGGAGTAAACCGAGCCACGGCTTTGCTCGGAGGGGGGATTTCGGGCCAACCGGGGCGGTTGTGTCGTTAGACTCTGCTCGGGATGGGGAGACGCACGGCATCGAGACGCTTGGTTCTGAGCTTCGTCGCGGCGAGCACCGGGTGCTACAGCGGCTTTCAGGCGGGAGACCCCGGCGCCCTCGATGGGTCCGCTGGCGTGGGAGAGGCCGGTGACGGCACGGGCGGGGACGATGGCTCGTCCTCCGATGGGGAGACGCCACCCGAATCGGCCTGCGCGCAGCCAACGGTCGGCCGGCAGCCGCTGCGCCGTCTGACTCGGGCCCAGTATACCAAGACCGTCCGCGACCTCTTGGGCATCGATACCGACGTCGCCGACGGGTTCCCGATCGACGAGCGGATGGGGGCGTTCGAGAGCAACGCGATCGCCCCGATCAGCAATCTCGGGGTCGAGCAGTACATGAGCGCAGCCGAGACCTTGGCCATCGACGCGATGACCCTGCACCGCGACGAGGTGGTGGGCTGCGATCCGGTGGCGATGGGCGAGGACGCGTGCGCCGAGGCATTCATCCGGACGATGGGGATGCGGGCGCATCGGCGACCCCTCTCCGAGGACGACGTTCAGCTGTACCTCGGGGTGTTCGACGGCGCGCGCGAGGCCTCCGACTTCGACGGCGCGGTCCGGCTGGTCTTGCAGACGATGCTGCAGTCGCCCTACTTCCTCTATCACGTCGAGGTCCAGGGGCAGCCCGACGACGGCGCCGACGCCAACGATGCGGGCTCGGTCATCGCGGTCGACGACTACGAGCTGGCCTCGCGGCTGTCGTACTACCTGTGGGGCTCGATGCCGGACGACGTGCTGTTCCAAGCGGCGGAGTCGGGTGCGCTCGCAGACCCCGACGTGCTCGCCGAGCAGGCCGAGCGCTTGCTCGACGACCCGCGCGCGTCCGAGACGATTGCGAACTTCCATCTACAGTGGCTGCACGTCGACGACATGACGGCCGTGGACAAGGACGCGGAGCTGTTCCCGGACTTCAACGAGAGCCTCAAGGCTGCGATGCAGGCCGAGGTCGCAGACTTCGCGAGTCACGTGATTCAAGAAGGCGACGGCAACCTGCGCACGCTGCTGTCGGGCAGCTTCACGGTCACCGATGATCCGCAGCTGCTCGCGCTGTACGGGGTGGAGCTTCCCGTCGGGCACCAGCCTGGCGATCCGATCGAGCTCGACCCCACGCAACGCGCCGGGTTGCTCACGCAGCCGGCGTTGCTCGCCAAGGCGGCGCACACCGACCAGAGCTCGCCGGTCCACCGCGGCGTGGTGGTGCGCGAGAACTTCCTGTGCCAGCCGCTGCCCTCCCCGCCCGACGACGTGGACGACACGCCGCCGGACCCAGACCCCAACGCGACCACCCGCGAGCGCTTCGCCGAGCACACCTCGAACGCCTCGTGCGCGGCGTGCCACGTGCTCATCGATGGGCTGGGCTTCGGGTTCGAGCACTACGACGCGGTCGGTGCGTTCCGCTCCATGGAAGGCAACCTGCCGGTCGACGCGTCGGGTGAGGTGGTGGCCACCGCCGACATCGACGGTCCCTTCGACGGGGCCGTGGAGCTGGCCGGCATGCTCGCCTCTTCGAGCAACGTTCATCAGTGTGTGTCGACGCAGTGGCTCAACTTCGCGCTCGGGCGCGTGGTCGGAGACGAGGACGCGTGCTCGAACGAAGCGGTCTACGCCGCATTCGAAGCTTCGGACCTCGACGTTCCGTCGCTCATCCTCAGCGTCGTGACCAGCGACGCATTCCGCTATCGCCGCCTCGAAGGAGGGATGTGAAGGTGCACTCCAAGTTCAACCCACGCTTTTCTCGACGCAAGCTCCTCGCCTCTGTGGGCGCCACAGTGGCCGCGACACCGCTGCTCCCGTTGTTCGAGTCTGAGTCGAAGGCGGCTAAGGGAGACATCGCCCGCGTCGTGATGATGTTCTCGCCCAACGGCACCATCCGCAACAACTGGCTGCCCTCCGGGGGCCAGGACGACTTCACGCTCAGCCCCATCCTCGCCTCGCTCGAGCAGGTCCGGGACCAGATCGTGATCATGGACGGCATTCGCTATCCCAGCGGCGGCGCGGGCAACAATCACATGGCTGGGCCCAGCAAGTTCACCTGCGGCACGGGCCTGCTCGCCGGCAACGACTTCGCCGGGGGTGGTGATGTCAGCAGCGGATGGGGTGCCGGCACCTCGATCGATCAGACCCACGCGAGCCTGGTGGGCGGCGAGACGGCGTTCGCGTCGCTGGAGTTTGGCGTTCGTGTGACCGGATCCAACGTGCGGCACCGGCTCTCGTACTCGGGCTCCAACATGCCCATCCCGCCGGAGAACGATCCAGCGTCGATGTTCGATCGGCTCTTCAGCGAGTTTGGAGCGGACCAGGCCGAGCTGGCTCGACTCCGGGCCGAGCGCCGCAGCGTGCTCGACGTGCTCGGCGCGCAGACCGAGGCGATCCAATCCAAGGTGGGCGTTTCGGACGTCGCGAAGATGGAGGCTCACTTGGAGGGCATCCGGGAGATCGAGAAGCGCCTCGACCTCGCTGGCGCGACCGGAGAGCACTGCAGCGTCCCCGAGCAGACGACGCCCGGTGACGCGCTGGCGACCTCCGCCTATCCCGACGTCTCGGCGCTGCAGCTCGAGCTGCTCACGATGGCCTTCGCGTGTGATCTGACCCGCTCGGCGACGTTCCTGTGGAGCGGTTCGACCAGCGGGCAGACCTTCCCGTGGCTCGACATCGACGAGGGGCATCACGACCTGAGCCACGCGGGGGACGGCAACGCGGACGCGCAGCAGAAGCTGACCAACATCAACACCTGGTACGCGGAGCAGTTCACCTCCTTCGTGCAGATGCTGGGCGCGATCCCCGAGGGGAACGGCACCATGCTCGACAACACCATCGTGCTGTGGGGCAACGAGCTCTCCAAGGGCAACAGCCACCAGGTCGACCCGATCCCGCTCGTGATGGCGGGCGGTCGCAACCTGGGGATCGACACCGGACGCTTCCTGAGCTTCGACGACGGCACGATTCACAACCGCGTGCTCGTGTCCATCCTGCAGGCGCTCGGCCACGACGTCGACTCGTACGGCGAGCTCGACAACGGCAGCGGTCCGCTACCGGGGCTGTTCGTCTAGCCCTACGACAAGCGCAGAGAAAGCGAGCCAGAGGTCTCCGGCCCAGGTCGATGTGACGCACGGCATTGACTCGAACCAGCGTCGCCGCTGGACCCTGCGGGCCCTGCCGGGACTGCTCGTCGCCGCCGCGTTCGTCGGTTCGCGACTGTACGCCTACTTTGGCGCCGGGGTCCGATTCGAGGGCCTGATGTGGCGGCGGTTTTGGCACTTCATCGACCCCGCGCTGATGCAGTCGCGCCTCGCCGAGAGCCTATGGTTCCTACACGCCCAGCCTCCGCTTCCCAATCTGGTGCTCGGGCTGGGACTGAAGCTCTTCGGCGAGGCACTACCCACAGCGTTCGGGATCGCCTTCGTCGGACTCGGAGCGCTCGCCACCTGGGCATCGTACGCGTTGGCGCGGCGTCTCGGCGTGGGGCGATGGACCGCCGCGGTGGCGGTCGGGGCGTGGTGTGCCAGCCCGGGGGTGCTCTGCTACGAGAACTTCCTCTTCTACACGTACCCGGTCGCGTGTCTGGTCATCCTCGCAGCCTTCGCCCTCCACTGCGCGGTGAGCGACGGGCGGACCGCAACGTCGCTGAGGTGGTCGCTGGCCTTCGTGCTCACCGTCGCCACCATGGCGCTCAGCCGCACCCTGTTCCACTGGGTCTGGGTCGCGGGGGTCTCAGGCCTTCTGCTGCGGTATGCCGGAGCTTCGCGACGTCTCGTCGCGGTGTCGGCGATACCACTGCTCCTGCTCTGCGCGCTGCTACTCAAGAACGCCGTCGTTTTCGGGGTGCCGAGCGCGAGTAGCTGGCGGGGGATGAACATCGCGCGGACCGTGCTCGACCGAGTTCCGAGCGCGCAGCGCCGGGCGTGGATGGACGCGCGCACGCTCAGTCCGCTCATGCGGGTTGGGCCGTTCGAGCCGGTGCACCGCTACCGCGACGTCATGAAGCCCGTCCCATCCTCGGGCGTCCCCCTGCTCGACCAGGAGACCAAGAGCAACGGTGCGATCAACTTCCACCACCGGCAGTACATCGAGGTTGCGCGGGTCCTCGAACACGACGCCCGCTGGGTGATCGAGCATGAGCCGCAGCTGTACGCCCGCGCGGTGGGAATGAGCTTGGTCGACACGATGCGGCCGTCCACCTCGTACGGGCCGCTCGAGGACAACCGGAAGCGGCTGCAGGGCTATGAAGCCGCGGTGGGGCTCGGTCGCGGGTGGGTGATCGGCAAGCACCGGGTGTGGATCTGGCCCCTGGTTCTGCCGGCCTTGCTGGGGCTGGCCGTGGCGTTTGCCGTCCGCGCGACGAAGCCATCCGAACGGGCCAGCTGGTGGTTCGTCGTCGTCACCGTGGTCTGGGTCTTGGGTGTGGGTGCCCTGGTCGAGCGTACCGAGAACGCCCGCTTCCGATTCCTCGTCGAGCCGCTCTTGGTGCTCGTGGCCGCTCGCGCTGTATCCGAGGGGGTCGCTGCACTCGGGCGGAGAGCAGCCAGCGCGAGATCGAGCGACGACGATCTCGTGTAGCGCACTGCAGGGATTGCTCGGTCGTCCGTGACGAGCCCGACTGCAGCTTCAACGCGTTAATCAGTGGCTTCAGTCTGCGTAGGGCGGAAGGCCGAAGGCGCGGACCTGGTCCTCGCCCGACGGCTCGGGGGAACGCGGGGTGATCATGCAAACCCCGCCCACCCGAGCGCGCCAGCGATGCCCGCGTGAAGCAAGCTCGCCAGCGTCAGCCTGCGCGCGAAGCCGCGCTTGCGGGTCTTGTGGCGGAACGCTCGGCGACCGAGCCAGCCTCCGGGCGCGCCGCCGAGCCAGCTCAAACGATGGAGCGTGCGCTCGGGGATGCGTCGCGCGTCGGCCTTCTTGGCCCGCCGCTTGTCCACCCCGTAGGCTGTGAAGGTCGTGATGCTCGCTGCAGCGATCCACGCGAGATGAACCAGGAGCAGGTCGCGCGCGAGGTCGGGGTTCACGACCCCAGTGTACTCGCTCATCTCGAACGGAAAGCCGGACCACAGTCGCCGGAGACCTTGAAGACGAGCCTGCATCATTGGACCCTTGGATCGTGGGGAAGTTTGGGAAGATCGCGCTCCTGCTCGGACTCGGCGCGCTCGGGGCGTGCGGTGAGCCAAAGGGCCCAGGGGCATCCGGGGAGGACGCGGGCGAAGCGGGCGGCAAGGCGGACGACGTCGACGACGTGGTCCTCGGAGGACCGCTGCGGTTCGACGCGGCGTGCGATCCGGGCCAAACGATCGCCATCGCCGCGGTCGGCGACGTGTTGCTGCACAGCCCGCTGCAGCGTCAGGCCTACGCAGCCGACGACGGGTTCATCTCGCTGTGGTCCGACGTCGCGGATCTGATCGATGCGGCGGACGTCGCCTACGCGAACCTCGAGGGTCCCACCGCGCGAGGGGTCAACAGCGCAGGCCGTGACGTGCCGGATCCGGGCAAGGTCTTCGACGGCACGGTCTACGCGAGCTATCCGATGTTCAACTACCACCCGTCCTTGACCAGCGACCTCGTCGCGAGCGGGTTCGACGTGGTCTCGACCTCCAACAATCACAGCCTCGATCGTCGCGCGCTGGGTGCCGACCGCACCATCGACGCCCTCGAAGAGGCCGGGTTGCCCTTCACGGGCACCCGCCGCAGCGACGGGAGCGGCACCTGGCATACCTTCACCGAGCAGGGCGGGTTCAGGCTCGCGTGGATCGGGTGCACCTTCGGCACCAACGGAATCCCCGACAACGAGGGGCAGGTCCGCAACTGCTACGAGGACGAGGACGACATCGCCGCGCAGATCACCTCGCTCTGGGCCGAGCCGGGCGTCGACGCGGTCATCGTCACTCCGCACTGGGGCGCCGAGTACACGCACACGCCCGCCGACCGAGATATTCTCCTCGCCCATCGCTTCGTCGACGCGGGCGCGGTCGCGGTCATCGGAGCGCACCCCCACGTGCTGCAGCCCTGGGAGCGCTACGTCACCGACGATGGCCGAGAGGGCTTCATCATCTACTCGTTGGGCAACTTCGTCAGCAACCAGAGCCAGCTGCCTCGGCGCAGCACCATCTTGCTGTATCTGGGGCTCAAGCGGCTGGGAAGCGGCGAGGTCGTCCCCTACGGCGCCCGCTACGTTCCCCTGGTGCTCGATCGATCCAGCGGCCTGCATCGGCAGGCCATCGACCGAGAGGGAGGAGGGGCCGCCGAGCGGGCGCACATCACCGGACTGTTCGGGGCCTGGAGCGTGGCACCGCCAGTGCAAGACCCCGACCTCGCGCCGCAGTGCGATCCCGACTGGGTGCAGCCCCATCCGGCCGATGGCTGGATTGGGGGCTCGTGTGCGGACGCAGGCGACGACGCCTGCGGCGGGGTCGAATGCGAGGGTTCCCTGCCCGGAGGCATGTGCACCCAGCTCTGCGAGCAAACCTGCCCCGACCAGTCCGGGCGCCCCGGGACCCTGTGCGTCGAGCTCGACGACCTGGGCCCTCGCTGCGTCATCAAGTGCAGCACCGATGGGGACTGTCGCGACGGATATCAGTGCGCGGTGCGTTCACGCCCCGACGGCTCGGGGTCGACCTACGTCTGCGTTCCGGACTGACGCCGCTGCAAACCCGGTCCCGCCCAGCAACACCTGGCGGTAGCCGATGGCCTCGAGCTCCCGATAGAAGGCCACGTCCGAGAAGTGGTCGGGGTCGAACATCGGCAGATAGCGCGAGAACTCGGGGGTGATGCGGGATGATGGCAGCGTGGCGGTGGCCTCGAAGAGCAAACGTATCGGGGGTCGACAGACGGCGGCGTCATCCGCCGCATGTCGAGCTGAGCGACGTCCAGCCGCCTACCGAGTCGGCCGGAAGGTCACCGGGAAGCTGCGGGCTCCCGCCTCCGGCGTCGATGAGGCATGTGTCGGTCGTAGGAGAGCCCGACGTGCACAGCAAGGGGAACTCCAGATGGGTGTCGGAGGTCGGACCTGGCTGTCGATCGAGGATGTTGCCGTAGACCGAGAGGCCGTCGACGACCTGCCCCACGGCGTCGGTGGGAACCTCGAGCGCAAAGCTCAGCGTCCAATCGTATGTCGTCGTCGGGCCATCGTCGTGCACGGCGACGGCGATCCACGGGTGCACCACCGCAAATGACGCGCTGGGATTGGTGGTCGACGGGGCGGACCAGGTCAGTGACGTGATGCCCGAGGCTTCGCTGTACTCGATGGCGTCGTGGGCGAGAGGCTGCCCCGCCCCACCACACGCGTCCGCGTCCCCACAGTGGAGCAGCGGCCTGACCTGCAGGAACAGCGAGGGCAGCACGCCGTCCTCGCTCAGCGCGAGCACGAAGCGATCGTCGATGGGCTCGAGGGAGGTGGCCCCACGCAGCTGAACACGGACCCAGATCTGAGACGTCTGGGCGTCCCACACCATGGACGCGACGGCGGCCTTACCGTCCGCACTGGTGCTGGTCACCGCTCCGGGCTTGAAGGGGCGGTGCGGATCGACCCCGCGGCCGCCCGACCACCATCGCGCGACCGAGCGTGAGATCCCCGGGATACAGAGACTCGATGCCTCCGCAGGAGCCCCTGCGCCAGCGAGGACGGCCGCGCCGATGCATGCCGCGGGAATCGTTCGGAACACAGAGCTGAGCGTCATGCCCAAGGAAACGCCGAACATGCCGGGCCGGATCACGGCTTGAGCGCGTGGCCCGTGGGTGCGAGCATCGCCGGAATGGAGAACGAGCTCGAGCTGCTCTCGCGGTGGTGCGCCGGATCCGAGCGCGCAGGCGATCAGCTGCTGCGCCGCTGCTTTCCGCTGCTCTACCGATTCTTCATCAACAAGGTCGGCGACGCGACCGACGACCTCGTCCAGCAAACGCTGATCGCATGCATGCGGAATCGCGAGAAGATCCTCGATTCGGGCGCGTTCCGGATGTACTTGTTCAAGATCGCGCGCAGCCGCTTGTTCGACCATCTTCGCGCCGCACGGCGGCGCTCGGGGCACCTCCACGACGACTTCGAGGAGCTCTCGATCGCGCAGACCGGCATCTCCAACACCAGCCGGATCGGACGGGCCAACGCGGCGACGCAGATCCGTGAGGCGCTGCAGCGACTTCCGGTCGAGCTGCAGCTGGTGGTCGAGTCGCACTACTGGGAAGAGCAGTCCACCGCGGAGATCGCCGAAGCGGCCGGGGTGCCGCAGGGGACGGTCAAGAGCCGCTTGCGCCGGGCGCGTAGCCTGCTGGAGAAGGATCTCGGGGCCGCCGAGACCGACGTCGCCGAGCTGATCGGACGAGCCCGACCCGAGGTCGAGGACACAATTCCGTCCGGTTCGTGATCCGGTCGACCAGGTCGGGCGTTTCTACGGAGGACCCATGAACCGGCCGGCAAACAGCAACGCGGACAGCTTGGATGCATCGGTGCGCCTGGCCCGACTCCGCAAGAGGATGTTTGCGAAGGTCGAGGTCCCTCGAATCGCCCAGTACCAACTCCTGGACAAGATCGGCGGCGGCGGCATGGGGCTGGTCTTTGGCGCCTGGGACCCCTCCTTGGACCGAAAGATCGCCATCAAGGTCCTGCGCGATGCGTGGAGCTCGGGCGCAGGAGAACAGCTGCGCCGCGAAGCGATCGCCCTGGCCCGGCTGCGACACCCGGCCGTGGTCTCGGTCTTCGAGGTCGGCGAACACGAGGGTCAGGTCTACCTGGCGATGGAGTACGTCGAAGGCGAGACCTTGCGGGCCTGGTCTCGCCGGTGGCGGGCCGAGGAGCCTCGAGATCCGTCCCGGCTGCTCGACGTCTTCGTGGAGGCGGCTCGCGGGCTGGCCGCAGCGCATGTCGCCGAGGTGGTTCACCGAGACGTCAAGCCCGAGAACATCATGATCGACGCCGACGGGCGGGCCCGGCTGATGGACTTCGGGCTGGCCCGCCGCACGACCGCGACCGAGACGACCGGCGCCGACGAACCCCGGGGGCGGTCCTCCGCCGACACCGAGTCCACGGTCGGGCTGTTCGGAACCCCGGCCTACATGGCGCCCGAGCAGCTGCGGGGCCAGAGCGCGGGACCGGCCGTCGACCAGTTCGGGCTCGCCGCCTGCTTGTACGAGGCCCTTTCCGGCCGTCGAGTCCGGCCGATCCTGGAGAGCGAGGACGTGGTGCTCGACTTCGAGGGGCTGCGTCGCTTCGAGCCCGTGCTGCGGCGAGGGCTCCAGGACGACCCCTCGGCGCGGTTCGGATCCATGGAGGCCTTCGCGGACGCCCTCGGGGCGCTGCGTCGCAGGCCTGGACACCGCGCCGGCCTGTGGATCGGAGGCATCGTCGCCGCGGCGGGCGTGAGCGTCGGCGTCTACGCCAGCACGAGAGAACCCCAGCAGTGTTCGGCGAGCGCCGACCGGCTCGAGGAGGTCTGGAACGCGACGCGGGCTCAGGGTCTGGAGGAGGCGCTGGTCGACCCTGCGAGACCGTGGACGCGTTCAGCGTGGTCGAGGGCACGCGAGGCCTTGGATGAGTATGGGCAGGAGTGGACGGCGCTGCATCGCGACACCTGCAAGGCAGGTCGGGTGCACGGGGAGATCTCCGATGCTCAGATGGACCAGCGCATGGCGTGCCTTTCGGATCGGCGTCAGCGTCTGGACGCGCTCGCCTCGCTGCTTCAGACCGACGGCGTACCGGCGCTGGCATCCGCGGAGACGGCCCTCGACGCGCTGCCCGATCTGCAAGCGTGCTCCGACCCCGCGTATCTCGAACGTCAAGGACATGCGCCGCGGGACGCCGACGCTGCCGAGGCCGTCGGCCAAAGGCTGGCCGAGGCGGCGACGCTGCAGGCTCGCGGAGCGCCCGAGCGAGCCCGGGACGTGGCCCGCGCTGCACTGGAACTCGCCCGTCGTTCGGACGATGCGGGCGCCGAGGCCCGAGCGCTGCTTGCCGTCGGCACCAGCCACGCGACCCTGCATGAATCGCGGGACGCCCACGCGCATCTGGTCGAGGCGTACGAGCGGGCGCGCGCCATTCCGCTTCTCGACGTGGCGGCGCAGGCCGCCGGGGAGCTGGCGCGGGTCAGCGGCCTCACGCAGACCCGGTTCGACGAGGGGCTGTGGTGGCTTCGGATCGCCGACCTCGAAGCCCGGGGGCTCGGCCGTCACGACCTCGACCTCGAGCGAGACCTCATCGCCACCCAGCTGTTTCAAGAGTCGGGACGAAGCGCCGACGCCCTCACTCGGGCTGAGCGCCTCGAAGAAGCCTTGCCAGACCTCGACGCGGTGGCGCGAGCGCGCGTGGAGCTGCGGTTGGGGTGGCTGCACCTGCAGACCGGAGATCACCCGGGGGGCACCGTGCTGGTCGAGGCGGCGGCTCGGCGACTGCAGGACGTGCTGGGCGAAGACCATCCTGCCAATGCCGACGCTCACAAGCAGCTGTCGTTCGCGGCGCGGGTGCGCGGGGACACGCCATTGGCGCTCTCCCACGCCCAGCGCGCGCTGGCGCTGGCGGAGTCGGGCGTCGGTGCACGGCACGTCTCCCTCGCGACGTACCTCGCGTCGCTCGCGATGGGCCACTTCAATCGAGGAGACATCGACGCTGCCGTGGCCGCCATCGACCGCGGGCTGGAGCTCGACGAGCCGTACCCTCTCGAGGCGGTCGACCGCGCGAAGCTCTACGGGCGCCAAGGCGACGTGTTGGTCGCGCGAGACATCCACGGCGCTCTGGAGGCTCAGACGCGGGCGCATACGATCGCGCGAGACGCCGTTGGGGAGCAGCACCGGGACACGATCGGGTACCTCGCAGCCCGAGGCGAGGTGCTGGGGGAGCTCGGCCACGCCGACGAGGCGCAGGACGCTCTTCGCACCAGCCTGCTGCTGGGCAGGGCGGTCCTGGGCAGCGAACACCCCAACGTCGGGGCCATCCACGCCGCCTTCGGGAAGGAGTACCAGCGTCAGGGGGACCTGGAGCAGGCGCTCGAACATCACCGCGCCAGCGTGGAGATCTGGGAGCGATCCTACGGCCGCGACGCGTACGCGCTGGTGGGCCCGTTGGTCAACGTGTGCGGAGTCCTCGGCCTGCTGGAGCGACCCGACGACGCCATGCCCGCCTGCGCGCGCGCTCGCGCCATCCACGAGGCACGGGATCAGCCCCCATCACTTCCGGACCTTCACAACAACACCGGCATCGCGCTGCTGCAACTCGGTCGCATCGAGGACGCCCAGGCCGAGTTCGCGCTCGCGCGGACGGCCTGGCGACGCGTGCTGGGGCCGGGGACCTACGAAGAGAGCATCGTCATCGCCAACCTCGCCTCGCTGGCGGAGCAGCAGGGCGAGCGCGCGCGCGCGGCCGCGCTGTACACCGAAGCGCTGGAGATTCGCCGCGCGACGCTGGGCGCCGAGCACCCCGCGCTCGCCGTGCCTCGAGACGGACTCGCGCGAACGTCCCCATGACCACGCCTCAGCGCTCCGTTCCCTCGGCGTGTCCCCGCCCGACCGCCGCGACCAGCGAGAGGCACGACGAGCAGCGATCGACGTGGGCATTCACCGCCGTCAAGAGGTCACCTCGCAGGTCACCGTCGAGGTACGCGACGACCGTCGAGTCATCGAGGCAGCCCGGCCCGCGAGACGTCGTCGTCACGTCGAGAGTGTAACGCCTCACCACATCGACGAATCACCGGTCCGGACGGCAAGTCGCGGAAAATCGGGCCCAGGAAAGCCGCGCGACCCCCTGGGGCGGTCGACCCCACAGCGGTGGTGAGTGGTAGGCTCGTGGCGTGTACGAGGCGTTCCTGGACGCGCTGCAGCAGGGCGGGGACTGGCCCCCGGAAGCCCACGCGGCGCTGCGAGAGCGGTGCGCAGCGGCGCTGGAGCGCGGTCGCCAAGCCCACGCCGGGATCGACGCAGACCCCACCGTGTTCGGCGAGGGTCTCGGGCTCCGGCTCGCGAGCGACGAGCCGCTGAACTGGCGCGACATCGAAGTGCAGCTCGACGACCTCGACGCCCAAGGGGTGTTCCTCGCCGCCGCCTGTGCTGCGGGCCACGCACCCGCGATCGCACGCTTCGAGGCGCTGCACTTCAAGAACCTGCCGAGCACCCTGCGATCGATGGGCGCCCAAGCGGCCGACGTCGACGACGTGATCGCGGCGGTCCGGGAGAAGCTCTTCGTCGCCGCGCCCGGAACGCGCGCGCGGGTGCTCCGCGTCGCCGGCCGCGGCAGCCTGGAGAAGCTGTGCCGGGTGATCGCGGCCCGCACCCTGCTCAACCGCCAGCGAAGCACCCGGCGTGAGCGGGTGACGGGCGACGAACAGCTCGCCGACCTGCTCGCACCCCACGACGATCCCGAGGCTCGCCGCGGTCAAGGAGCACCACCGCGATGTGTTCCGAGCCGCCCTCGCCGAGGCGATCACCAAGCTCTCCAGCGAGGACCGCAACGTCCTTCGGCTGAGCCTGATCCACGGCTTGTCGATCGACGAGGTCGGCCGCATCTACCAGATCCACCGCTCCACCGCCGCCCGCCGCCTGGCCCGTCTCAAGGACGCGATCGCTCAGGACACGCGGATGTACCTGCGCGCGCAGTTGGGCGCCGACAAGAAGGAGCTGCAGAGCTTGTTCCGACTGGTGCAGACCGGACTCGACAAGAGCTTCATCCGGCTGCTGGGTCACACCGCGACCCACGGATCTAATCTGTGAAGGGGCCTTTCGAAAAGGCCCCTCGCTGCGGACGACGAGTCGCCCGTCGCTTCACCCCAAACGGGCGCCATCTGGCGCCTACGAGCCATCAATCATTCGACTTTTCGAAAAGAGCGCTTGATTGAGCGCTTGATTGAGGGCTGCTAGCGCTCGCGCGCGACAATTTTGGTGGTGGCGCAAGGATGCCGGATTCTGCAGGGGTGTGGACTGCGCTGCTCGCTGGGCTCTGGCTGTGTGCCCCAGCATCGGAGGTGCCACAGCGGGGCGTGGTGGAGCTCGGGGTCGCCGCAGAGGTGCTCTACCCGCCGACTTCGAAGACCCCGAGGCGCCATCCGACCTACGGCGCGGCGGTGAGCGCCTCCCTGTACGGCGAGGGGAGGTTCAAGGCCATGCTCGGGCTCGGGTTCGACCACGTGGTGTACGGATGGCTCGGGGATCCGCAAAAGGGCGTCACCCCCGAGTCCGGGGCCCTCGCCGGGACGGAGCCCGCGTCGTATCGCGGGCAGCTGTTTCGCCTGACGCCGACCGCCCGACTCGGCCTCGAGAACGAGGTGGCGTTCGGCTACTTCGGAGCCTCCCCAGGCTACGCGGTCCGAACCGCGACGCTGAGCTGCGTGCGTGGGCCCTGCCGATCCGCACGCACGACCGAGCACGGCACGACCCTCGGCCTCTCGCTGGGCGCCTTGTTCCACCCTTCGGAGAAGGTGGGGTTCATCCTGGGCGGCGAAGTCGGCCTCGACTGGTCGTGGTTCCCGGTTCGACACCCCGCGCTCGCAGCCTGGAACCAAGCGATGTCCGCTCGGCTGATCGCAGGCTGGAGCTTCTGAGCCGCTCTACAGCGACTTCACGAAGACCGAGACGTCGTCGATCTCCTGTGGGGTGAGCTTGTCGTCATAGGCCTTCATCTTGGTGCCCGGGACGCCCTTGATGATCGCTGTCTCGATGCGGGAGCGGCTCAGGCCCGTGAGCGAGGTGACCCCGAGCTTGCGGCCAAATGCGGTGTCACCCGTGCCGTCTGCCCCGTGACAGGACTTGCACTTGGCCATGAAGATCGCGCGGCCGTTCTTCTTGCTGGCCTTGGGCGCGGCCGGCTTGGGCGCGGCCTTCGGCGCGGCGGGTGCCTGGGGTTCGGGCTCGGGTTCGGGTTCGGACTTGGCCCTGGGCTCCTTCGGCGCTCGCGGTTTCCTCGGCTTCTTCGGCTTCGGTGCGGGCGCGTCTTCGGCGTCGTCTTGGCTTCGCTTCCTTGGTCTTGGTCTTGGTCTTGGTCTTCGGGCGCCTCGGCCCCCGTCCCGGTGCCCGCCGCCTCGGTGTCGCCACCAGAGCTGCCTCCGGCCCCGGTGTCCAGCGGCGCGGGGTGCTTCTGCGCGAGATACATGGCGATCTCGTTCCCGGTGTCCTCGTCGAACTCCGCGCCCTCTTCGACCATCGCCGCGACGACCGAACGCCAGCCCGCAAGATCGTCGGGGCCGTGGTTTTCGTTCTCGTCGAGTTCGTGGCAGGCGGTGCAGTGCGTCGCCAGCAGCGCCTCGCCAGCGGCAGCGTCGATCTTGGCGACGACGGCGTCGTCCTCATCCCGGACCATGTCGACCATCGCAGCGGTGTTCTTCGCATCGGTGCGTTCAGCGAGGCGACGCTCCTTCGTCGACTTCTGGATCTCGGGGGTAATCGCGGTGAGGTAGGCGGTGACGGCGGGGATGTCCTCGGCCAGGAGCTGTTCACCGAATACGGAGGGCTTGTCGAGCATCCGCATCGAGACGTCGTACCAGCTCTGCGGGGTGCGGGGCTTGGCAAGGATCGTGCGCATGTCGTGGCAGACGATGCACTGCTTCACCAGCACCTGGCGCCCGCGTTCGAATCCCTCCAAGGTGATGATCGCTTCGATGTCCACCTCCTGTTCTCCGAACTCGACGTTTGCCAGCAGCTTGCGGACGCGCTCGAGGTTCTCCGGGTCGGTGGTTCGACCGGAGAAGTCGTGTGCCTGGACGGCGTAGGGCACCGACAGGGTCGAGAGGATGATCGTGCACAGCAGCAGGCCGAACCCGTAGTAGGGCATCGACTCTTCGAAGTGCCGGAAGAACAGCAGGATGAAGATCTTGCAGACGAGCAGCACGCCGATCGTGATGCCGACCACCGCGTGGACGACCGTGCGAGCGGGGAGCTCGTACTGGTACTCCCACAAGCGCGGCAGCATGTACCACATCATCACGACGTAGATGGTCGCGTACGCGTAGCCAGCCAGCGCGTGCATCCGAAGCCAGAACCGCGGCGCCTCGGTCTTCCGCGTCTCCTCGTTCCAGAACTTGGGGCCCCACAGCCAGGCCTGAAGGAACACCGCGATGATTGCCAAGGCGAGGAACGCAATGCCCAGCCACATGCTCAGGGTCGTACTCATGATGATTCTCCGAAGTGTTTGCAACTACAGCGAGCGGCCGACGCGGGCGAGTCGGGCCGCGACGAACCAGACGACGCCGACGCCCATCGCCAGGCGGGCCGGGAAGAGAAGCGCTTCGATGCCGACGAGCGTGCCAACGAGGTAGACGGCGCCCGCGACCAGCAAGAGCATGAAACCACCACCGGCCACGACGGATCCGAAGGCGAGGTTGCGGCCACGGGTTGAAGGTTCGGCTTGGGAGCGCGACATGCCGGGATCTTAGTGCGTAACTGTGGGCGAACGGATATCGTTACGCTCTCGTCGTCGATTGGAGGCGATCCCATCGAAGATGGCTATGGGAGCCATAGGGACGCTCCATCGGCGGCGATGCTAAGCCGTCACAGCGCTGCGTTTCGCCCATGGTCTTCATGATCCTTCTGCTGGCCCTCGTTCGAGCTCCCGTTGGCGATCCTGCCCTCGAAGCTCGGGTCGGGGATGTCTTCGACGCGCACTGCGCAGCTTGCCACACCGAGGGCGGAGACCCGAGCGATCCCGGAGAGCTCCCGCTCGAAGGGGACCTCTCCTTGCTGGTCGGTCGACGATCGAACGAGTCCGAGAAGCTCCTCATCGCCGCCGGAGATCCCGATGCGAGCTACTTGATGGACAAGCTCCGCGGCACCCCGGACATGAAGGAAGACCTGATGCCGCTGGGCGACGAGCCTCTCTCCGCGGAGGATCTTCAGCTCATCGCGCGCTGGATCGAATCCATTCCCGCCGACGGCACGCCCGGGGCTGCCCCCACCGCTTCGCCGCTGCCCGCTTCGGCTTCGGCTTCGCCTTCGACACCGGCCGCGGATCCGGGCCTGGAAGCCGCGGCGCGCGAGGTCTTCGACGAGTACTGCACCACGTGCCACGCCGACGGCGGCAGCCTCGATGACCCCAGCGAGTTCCCGCTCGAGGGCGATCTGTCGATCCTGATCGGACGCAAGGCGAACGAGAGCGACCGGCTCCTCATCGCCCCGGGCGACCCCGACGCGAGCTACCTGATGGACAAGGTCCTCGGCACGCCCCACATGAAGGAGGAGCTGATGCCCTTGGGTGACGACCCCCTGTCGGCCGAAGACCTGCAGGTGCTGCGCGACTGGATCGCGTCGATGCCGACCAAGAGCGACACGGTCGCCCCGCCCGCGGGCGCCGAGGCCCCGATCACACCTCCCGTGAAGAAGAACGCGCCCTTCCACGGCGACAAACACATCGTCCTGCCGACCACGACGACCCTCGGCGAGAAGACCTTCCAGTACCGCATCGATCATCGTTTCGGCCGCATCGGCACCGAGCGCGGCGCCTTCGGGTTGGACGCGGGGGTGGTCATGAACATGGGCGTCGCCTACGGGATCATCGATGGCCTCGACGTCGGCCTGTCGCGCACCAACTCCCGCAAGGCGTGGGAGCTGAGCGCAAAGTACGTGCCGCTTCGTCAGGAGGCCCACAAGCTGCTGTCGCTGGGCGTCTACGCCTCGCTGGACGCGCTTCGCGAGTTCGACGTCGAGAACCGGTTCTCGGGCAACTTCATGCTCCTGCTCAGCCGCCTGTGGTTCGACCGATGGGCGACCATGTTCGAGGTCAGCTATCACACGGGCACCAACAAGAGCACGCGGGTGCTGATCGACTTCGAGGACGGAGACGGGCCGGTGCCCGTGAAGGACACCCGGGGCACGCTCACGATGGGCCTGGCCTCACAGGTGTGGCTGGGCAAGCGCAAGCGGTGGTCGCTCGACGCCGAGTATCTGCTCCCCTTGCCCTCCGGCGGCACCCCCGAGGTGTTCTACAGGCGGGGCGGAGACGCCGACCCCAGCGGCACGACGATCGGCTCTTGGGGTCTGGGTGCCGGCTACTACACGGGCAAACACTTCTTCCAGCTGTTCTTCACCAACAACCGAGAGATCCACCCCAACCTGGCCGCCCCGGGCGGGCAGTCGGGCAATCCCTTCGATACCGATGACGGGGTCAACGAGAAGAACCCCTTCAACGAGTTCAACTTCTACTTCGGCTTCAACCTCGTGCGTCAGTTCACCCTCGGCAAGAACGCGGCGCGCTGGAAGAAGGAACGCGCGGCCAAGAAGAGCGGAGGCGAGTCCGAATGAAGCGCGCATGGATCCTGCTGCTCCTCGCCACCGGATGCGATCAGGTCGAGAAGCTCGAGGCCGGCGGTGAGATCAACTCGGCGAGCCTCGTGCCCCAAGCCGTGCAGCTCCGGCTCACCGAGAGCTGCGCCATCCCGGGCTGTCACACGACCGGCTCCGTCGCGCCGGATCTCTCCGCGGCCGGGGGAGGAGCGTGGGTCGGCCAGTCCGGCGCGGGCGGGCCCTTCGTCACCTTCGGCGACCTCGACAACAGCTACCTGGTCGAGAAGATGTTCCCCAGCCCCGGCGCGGGCAGCCAGATGCCGCTGGCCCCGGGCACGCTGTCCCCTGAGGACCTCGCGCTCATCGTCGGGTGGATTGCGGGTGTGGACTTCCCCGAGGGCGAGACCGACGGCCAGACCGACGGCGGCTCCGACACGGGCTGACCGGGCCGTTCACTGGAGCACGGCGTCGAGCAGCCACGCGTCCACGGCGTCTGCCGCGAGCGGCCAGGATTCCAAGAACGCGAAGTGGCTGCCGGGGAGGGAGACGAAGCGGCCTCGCTGCCGCGATCGGCCACGATTCCAAGACCGCGAAGTCGCTGCCGGGGAGGGAGACGAAGCGGCCTCAGCGGTCCGCGCCGACGCACCGTCGGTCGCGTGCACGGCCCGAACGGCGACCTAGGCCTCGTAGATCATCTTTCGAACCATGCCGCCGTCCACCACGAAGTTCTGTCCGGTGATGAACGACGCCTCAGGCGACATGAGGTACGCCGCCAACGAGGCGATGTCCTCCGGCCGGCCCACCCGGCCCACAGGATGCTGCCGATGGTCGGCGTCGGACAGCTCTGGCACCTCCGATGCGTCTCCCTGATGGTCGCGGGTGTCTATCCAGCCGGGGCTGATGCAGTTCACCCGAATGTCCGGCCCGAGGCTGATCGCCAGCGCGTGGGTCAAGGCCACCAGACCGCCCTTGGTCGCCGCGTAGGCCTCCGTGTCCGGCTCCGACTGCAGCGCGCGCGTCGAGGCGATGTTGAGGACCACGCCCTTGGTCTGCCGCAGGTGGGGAACGCAGCGCTTGGTGACCAGGAAGGGACCCGTGAGGTTCACATCGAGACGTCGCTGCCATTGCTGCAGGCTCAGGCGCTCCACCGGCCCGGTCTCCGGATCCGCCAGCCCGGCGTTGTTGACGACCGCGTCGAGCCGCCCTCCCCACCGCAGCGCGTCGTCGACCACGCGCTCGACGTCGGACTCGCAGGAGACGTCTCCGTGCACGAAGTGAAGGTCCCCGCCCGCACGCTCCGCCAGCCCTTGGCCCACGGAACGATCCACGTCACAAAAGACCACCCTCCATCCCTCGTCCGCGAGATGGAGCACCACGCCCCGACCGATGCCCTTGGCACCGCCGGTCACCAGCACCACACGCCTCGAGGGGCTCGAGTCACTCGTTCCTTCGTGTTGCACGCGACGCCGACGATACATCGCCCGCGTGGATCCCGGCCGCGACGCGAAAAAGATCGATCCTCCCGCGCGACATCGGTCCGGAGCTTGGCCCTCCCCTCCGAGGCCGCAGCCCCAGCGCTGCCGAACCGGACGGATATGAACGCCAAGTCTCGAGAAACCGCCCTTGAAGGCCCACTCAGACGCGCTTCGCGGCGCTGCGTGGCGACGAGCGTGGTGGGTGCCGTGCTGCTGAGCGGCTGCGATTCGCAGCAGAGTGCTCCTCCACAGGAGCCGTTTGCGCTGGGCGGGAAGGCGGACGCGGCATGTCCGCCCGAATCCACGTTGTGTTGGGGCGAGGACGACATCGCCCTCATGCACGAGATGCTCGCCGCCAGAGACGACGTGCTCTTCGGTCGGGCGCCCAAGGACGCGCTGCGTCGGCTGGTCGAGTACGCAAACGTCTTGGAGCACAAGCTGCCCGACGCGGCGCTCGAAGCGTTGGCCGACGTCGAACGTGCGGCCTCCGAGCTGCCCGAAGGCGACGTCGAGATCCCCGAGCTCCAGATCGCCGAGGACGGCACCCCCAGCGACGTGCTTCCGCCGGGCACCTACCGCGACGCCATCGATGTGCTTTCCCAGCTCGACGCCGACGTGCTCGGCGATCTCACGGGGGCCTATATCGCCGCCAATATCGTCCCGCTGGGACAGTTCTCCGAACAGGAGATCAACGGCGTCAAGGCCGACGATGGCTCGCCCGAGAGCCCGATGGACCCCTCGCAGTTCGACGGACTGACGCCCGACATGGAGCGCAGCGTCCAGCTCATGTACGACTCGGGCGTGATCGGTGCCTCGATCGCGACGGTCTACGAGGCCACCGGCATTCTCGAGAAGGACTACGAGGTCATCAACGCCGAGAACTTCGGTGAGCTGCTGCCCGACGGTCGCATCCAGCCTTCGGGGCTGCCCCGCGACGAGAAGGCGCGTCGCATCGTGAACCGCTATGTCGTCGCCGCGGCGGCAGTGGGGGCGGGTTCGGGCGTCGCCTCGCTGATCCCGGTGGCGGGTACCGCACTGTCGATCACCGGCGAGACCTTCTTCCTGATCAAGCTCCACGCGCAGATGACCTTCGAGCTCGCGGCCGTCTACGGCTGGGACATTCGCAGGGGCGACACTCTGTACCTGATGAGCATCATGCTCATGGGCGAAGGTCTTGCCACCGAGACGGCCGACATCTTGATCTCGAACCTTCTCGTGCCGATGCTGGCCAAGAAGCTGGCTGCGAAGTTCGGCGTGCAGCTGGGCCGCGAGCTGGCCGCGACGTTGGCGACGCGCTCGATCTCGGGTTTGGTCGGCGTCTTCACCCGCCAAGCGCAGGAGCAGGTCCTACGAGAGGCGCTCGAGGGCACCGCGCGGGGCATCACCAAGACCGTGCTCGGCTGGGCGACGCTGGGTGCGGCCGTGCTGGTGAGCGCAGGACTCGACGCAGCGGTCACGTGGCGACTGGGACGCTCGGTCCGCACGATGTCCAAGCAGTGGCTCAGCGACCTGATGTTCGAAGGCAGCACGTATCTCTCCGGCACCGCGGCGCGGGATTGTGCGTTCCGGGCGATGGCCGCGATGGCCTGGCGCGACGGCGAGATCGCCGACGAAGAAAAGAGTTTGTTCGTAGCGTTCCTGGCCAAGCCCTACGCCGTGGACACACAGACCTGGTTCACCCTCGGCGAGGCCGAGATGGAGCGTCAGGGGGGCGTGGTGGCGCAGTGGCAGGCCAACGACAGCCTCCGCAGCACCAAGGCGTGCCTCGAGGACGCGTTCGGGGACGCACAGCCCGAGCACCGCGTGAGCCTGCTGGGCCACATGTACTCGATGATGGTCATCGACGGCGCGACGCGCGATGCCGAAGACGACCTGTATCAAGACTACCGCGATGGCCTCGACGGCACCGGGTGGTTCGACGGCGAGGCGATCAATGAGCCGCAGCTCGACTACGTTCAGAGGGCGATCTTCTTGACCGCAAACCCAGGGATCGTCGTGCGAGGGGTTGCGCCCGAGCACGCAGACCTCGCGGACGATGTGTTGACCGAGGATGTGTTCACCTTCTTGGCGGATCCCAACGAAGCGGTCGCAGCCCGGTTCACCTGCGGCTTCGAGGGCCACTGCTGAGCAGACAGCGGCGTCGAACGTCCCCCATCAAGTCTTCGAGGAGGTGCTCCATCAGGTCCTCCTCGTCCACGCCTTCGCGCGGGTACGCGAAGTGAAGTGGGAAATCACAGAGAAGATCGGCCCGCTGCGAAGGCGAAGCTGGAGTTCGTGGCAGTTCGTGGTGCAGCGGGGTCCACCACATCCTCCTTGAGAACCTCGTACTTCTCGGGCCCATCGAGCGGAGGGCAAGCGGTGGATGTCGTCGGTGGGCGGGCCCCACTTGTTCGCCTCCCACAACCGCGTGGTAGACTGTAACCTGCGGGGAGTGCCCGAACCGGTCGTCATCGTCGAAGACGGAGAGGCCAACGTGGTCCTGTCCACCAAGCGCCTTCCGCTTCTCGTGGCGACCTGGTCGGGGACCCTGACGGTCGACCTCGTCGACCGCTACTTCGCCGCTCACTACGCGGTCCTGCATGCACTGCAGGCCCAAGGCCGCCGGTGTGTCCTGATCACCATGGGCCTGGCGGCCGGGCGTCCCAGCCCGATCGTCCGTCGGCGAATCGTCGAGCGCATGGACGACGACCGCGAAATCGCCGAGCGTGTCTTGATTGCAAACGCAGTGGTGGTCGAGAGCGCCATCGTGCGCGGCGCGATGGTGGCGATGTCCTGGGTCGATCCCACGCTGCGCGTTCCGATGTTCGCGAGTGAGGCGGAGGCCTTCGAGTGGGCGCGCCAGCGTTGCGAGCAGGCGGGGGTTCGGTCGGGCACGTGACGTGGGCGTCGTCCCAAATGAAGCCGCCCCACGTCGAGAAATCTGTTGAAAGCCGGACCTCCGACGGCTACGGAGGAGGTAAGTGTCGCGCGCGAGGGGGACCAACATCCATCACATGCGCGCCTTCATTCAGCAGCGTTTCGGCGCCGACGCTTGGACGAGGGTGCTCGGCGCGATGGCCCCCTCAGACGCGGCCGAGTTGCGATCGCTGGTACCGGTCGGGTGGTACGAGCTGGGTCTGCAGTATCGGCTGCTGCGAGCCACGGGAGCCGTACTCGGGGAGGGGGAAGGCTCCTTTGTCGAGGCGATCGGCCAGTTCGAAGCCCAACAAGATCTCACCGTCGTTCATCGACTGTTTCTGCGCATGGCCAATCCGGGCTTCGTGCTGCAGCAATCGGGCCGCTACTGGAGCCGCTTCTACAGCTCTGGCACGTGGGAAGTCACTCGGCACTCCTCGACGCATGCGTCCGGTGTGCTCCGCGAGCTGAACCCCTTCGACCCGCTGATGGCCCAGTATCTCCACGCCTACATTCGGGAGATGTGGTCGCTGATGGGCGTCGAGGGGGTGCGGACGCGGTCCTGGCTCGAGGGCGAGACGATCTACTTCGACGGCGACTGGGGCTGACGGTCCATCCAGGGGGCGGCTAGCAGCCCCTGGCGATACCCGACACGACGTCTCACTCGTCTTCTGAAGCTTTACGCAGAGCATGACCCTCCAGCACCCTTCGCGCTCGGGTGAGTCTTCGCGCGATCGTGACACCGCTGGCAGGCGTCATGACACAGCTGTCGCGACGGGAGGATCCCGCCACCTGAAACAGGTCTTCCGGCGATACAAACGACGTTGGCACGCGTCGTGAACAGAGGGATAAGCATGCTGCTCAACGGCCGACTCCTTCTTCTCGCATCCCTGTTCGCCGGCGCCGCCGTCTCCCTGGTGAGCAACGCCGCGGAGGCCTGTGACTGGCAGCCGGGAATCGTGGAGACCTTTCCGACGCCCGAGACCACGATCGCCGCCAACGACAGCCTGGTGCTTTCCATCCTCGAGTCCGACGTGTCCCAGTACGACTTGCAGATCCAGGTCGACGGCGTCGACGCGGCCTTCGAAGTGACGCCGTTGTTCGCGGAGCGAAGCGTGTTTCTGGACAGCGACCTCGTCGCAATCACGCTCAGCGAACCCCTCACGGAGGGCGAGACGCTCTCGATCACCGCGACCAGCGAGCTCGTCCCGGGACTGGAAGCTTCCTATGACGTCGGGGCGGCCGACGAGTCCGCGTTGCTCGAGGAGGCGCCCGCGGTGACACTTCAGCTAGAGTTCGTCGAAAGCGACGACGGCGACTCGTGCGGCCTGCCCGATCGGTTCCAGGCGTTGGCTACACTGGACGCGACGCTCGCAAATCCGGCGGGGCAGCGGAGCCGGTTCATCGAGTTGGCGTTCTACCCCTCCCAGAGCGCACCGACGGATGCGATTGCGAGAAGTGTCGCCGGCGCAGATCAGCTGACGCAGATCTATGGGGACTTCGCCGGCGATGCAGACATCGAGGGTCTCTGCGCGCAGGTGTCGATTTCGGATGCCGCGGGCGAGTCACAGGTGCTCCTCGAGGACTGCGACCTGTGCGTCACGTTCCCCGAGCTCTGCGAGCCGGAGGGTGAAACCGACGGTGGCGAGACTGATGGTGGCGAGACTGGTGGCGAGACCGGCGGCGAGACCGATGGTGAGCCCGGCGGCGAGACCGACGGTGAGCCCGGTGGCGAGACCGACGGCGAGACCGACGGCGGAACCCCCGGGGAATCCGAGGGTGGCGGCGGCGGCTGTTCAGTGGGCGGCGAGCTGCCGCTGACCTCGTCGCTCTTCATGCTCGGCATCGTGGCCGCTCGGCGACGTCGATCCACGGGTCACCGCGTGCGCTGACCAAACCGACGGCGAATCCCCTGTGACGGTCGCTTGGTCGAGCGCGTAACCCCGCCAACGGCGGCGGAGTTCGTGATGGCGATGAGCGACGAAAGACGAACCGCGCTGGTGGTAGGGGTGGGCCCAGGTTTGGGCGAGGCGGCGGCCCGGCGGCTTCACGCGGACGGCTTCCGGGTGGCGGTGGCCAGCCGCAATGCCGGACGCCTCGAGGACCTGGCCGCCGAACTCGACGGTGTCGCCCTGTCGATCGACGCGACCGAGCCAGACTCGGTCGAGGCGGGCATCACCGCCGCGCAGGAGGCGATCGGCCCGATTCACACCGTGGTCTGGAACGTTGGCAACGGGGTGTTCGGCACCCTCGGCGAGGTGGAGCTGTCCGGCCTCGACCTTGCGCTGGGTACCAACACCCGGGGCCTCTTCACGCTCGCCAAGCGGCTGCTGCCCGAGATGGCCCAGCGGGGTGATGGCGCGCTGGTCGTCACGGGCGCGACCGCGTCGCTGCGCGGCAAGCCCTACACCACCGCGTTCGCGGCAGGCAAGGCTGCGCAGCGAAGTCTGGCCCAGTCGCTGGCCCGCGAGTGGGGCCAACACGGGGTACACGTCGCCCTCATCATCGTCGATGGCATCGTCGACCTGCCCAGGACGCGCGCCAGCATGCCCGATCGGGATCCCGCCACCTTCGTTTCGCCCGAGGGCTACGCCGACGCGGTCTCGTTCCTGGTGGGGCAGTCGAGAGGCGCGTGGACCTTCGAGCTGGACGTTCGGCCGCATCTCGAGCAGTGGTGAGTCGACGGCGGCATCGTCAAACGTCGCACGCCAGTTCCGCATCTTGCTACCGTCCCGGCATGCCGATGACGGTCCACATCTTCACGGGGAAATGGGATGTCCCGAGCGAGAGCCCGTTCTGCCTCAAGCTGCTGACGTGGATGAGGATGGCGGGGATTCCGTACGAGACGTCGGCGTTGTCGGGTCCCGCGAAGTCCCGATCCGGCAAGGCGCCCTACCTCGAGCGCGAAGACGGCAGCATGCTCGAGGACAGCTCGGCGATCATCGAGACGCTGCGCACCGAGTACGTCGTGAAGCTGGACGCGGAGCGCACGCCCGAGCAGCGGGCGACGATGACCATGATCCAGCGCACCGTCGAGACCCATCTGTACTTCGCCATCCTCCTGCACCGCTGGCGAGACCATTGGCCCGAGATCCGTCGTGGTTACTTCGAGGGCATCATCCCGGCGCCCCTCCTGCTCGTCGCCGGACCCCTCATCCGCCGGGGCACGATCAAGCAGGCGCATGGTCAGGGCATGGGCCGCATGGCGTGGTCACAGGCGATCATCGAAGCCAAGGACGATCTGCTCGCCCTCTCGGTCCTCCTGGGCGATCGGGACTACTTCCTCGGGACCCCTGGCCTCACCGACGCGATCGTCTACGGCTTCCTCGAGAACATCCGCGTCGAGCCCATGGGTGGTCCGCTCGCTGACGCGCTGCGAGGCCACGCGAACCTCACGGCGTGGCTCGACCGGATGAAGGCGCGGTACTGGGAATAGCTGACGGCTACTTCACCGCGCCATTGGACCACACGAACGTGTACGCGATCTTGGCGCAACGGCCCGTCATCTTGCTCGCCACGCTCGCGGGCGACCGGATTCAATCGGTTTGGGCTTGCGCGTCGTCGAGGCAGATTCGACGTACGCTCGCGTCGATCCCCCCGTATGTCGGGTCCTTGGACGTCGGATCGATGCGACGGCCCACGACGAAGAGATCTCCGGCCGCGCTCGACACCGCCGCGTGGACCCGGTTATCAAGGGTACGAACGTCGAGCTCGACCCCGTCAGGTCCATAGCGAAGCAAGACCCCCTCCTCGCCCACGTGTCCACCCACCACGAGGTCTCCGGCCGGACCCACGTGCAGCGTCTCGAAGAGATCGTCGTCGGGCCCTCCGAACAGCTGGCCCCAGACCAGCGCACCTCCGGCGTCGAGCCGCGCCACGAATGCGTCGCTACCTCCGGCGGAGTCCATGCCATCCAATGCACTGGTGGTGGAGCCGGCGATGAACAGGTCGCCACCGGGTCCGAGCGCGATGGCCTCGATCTCCTCCTCCTCGAAGGAGTCGAGCTCGAAGACCATCTCCGAGAAGAGGACGCCGTCGGCGTCGTAGCGCGCGATGAGCCCGTCACCGTAGGGGAAACCGGTCCCTTCGAGGGTGAAGCCCGCCACGACGATGTCGCCGGTGGTGTCGATCACCACGTCGCGATACCCCTCGTACCAAGACGTGGCCACCTGGAGCTCCCACACCGGCTCACCGCTCGGATCCAGACGCAAGAGCACGGGGTCGGCGACACTGCTGCCAAAGGGCTCATCGGGGCCGAAGAGCCCCCCGCTGAAGACACTGCCGGCGACGACGATGGAGTCGTCGCTATCGATGGTGACCTCGAGCGGACTGGGGGTGCCCGAAGCCAGAGGGTACTCGCGCTGCCACAGCTCGACCCCGTCTGCGTCGAACTTGCGGAGCCAGGCGACGCTCGGCGACACCCGACTTCCGGCGACGATGATCGCGCCCTGAGCATCGACGGCCACGGAATACACGCTGACGCTTTGGTTCGAGAGCTGGCGTCCCCACTGGCGTTCCCCGTCGAACGCGTACGAGGCCAGGAACCCGCGGGTGGTGCGTCCAAAGTCGTCGAGGTCTCCAGCGTCGCCCGCAAACACGACCCGCGACGGGCTGAGGGCGACTGCATTGGCGGCGTCGACCCGGTCCGAAGCGAGCACCTCCTGCCACGTGCACGCGACCTCCTCCCCACCGCTGGAGTCGTCTCCCGACGATCCTGCGCTCGTCGACCCCGAGGAGGTCGTGCCGGTCGCGGTCGAGGACCCCGCATCGCTCGAGTCCGAAGTCTCCAGGCTCGTCGTGGCTTCACCCGTCGCATCGCCGGGGCCCGCGGTGGGCTGCCCCGTCGAGTCTTCCCCACCCGTGCTCGAGTCCGACGCACCCGCCACGCCTGCTTCGTCCGAAGCGCTCGTGCATCCGGGGAGTGCCATGACGATCATGAGTGTGAAGCGAGCGCGTCGTGTTGGCATACGTGATCCCATCCCGGGTCCGTACTGACGACGGTCGCGTGCTGCATTCACTCGGTGCCAGGTTCGGCCGTAGGTCATCGCGAGCACCTGCCGAACTCGCCGTCGCGACTGGCTCGATGGAAACCGCAAGGTTCGGTGTGAGGCAGCAGCGCCAGTGTTGTCTCTAGCCGACACCGCCCGTCGACCCACGCAGGGACCAGCCATCAGCCCGTGAGGAAACCCGGCGCGGCGGATCGCGACGACCCACTGAGGTTCGGAGCCGCCGTTCACAGCGCCACGTTCGGCCCGCGAGACACGCAAAGCGTCCCCCACACCGTGGGCTGGCTCTCGATCGTCGTGGTGAGCCCAGATCGGGCCTCGCCTCGCTCTCCATGAACCGCAAAGAGGAAGCAGTGGTTGTCTCCGAGGCGCACGCGGTCACGCAGCGCATGCTCGCGACGTTGCGGGAGTCGGTGCTGCTCACCGACGCCGATCTCGACAATGGTCCTCGGATCCTCTACGCGAACGACGCGTTCTGGACGATGACCGGCTACGATCCGGGCGAACTCATCGGGCAAACCCCACGGGTGCTGCAGGGTCCCAAGACCGACCCCAAGCTCCTCGTTCGTATCCGGGGCTGCCTCGAATCCGGGGAGCCCTTCGAGGGGCAGGGGATCAACTATCGCAAGGACGGCACGACCTATCACGTGTCCTGGTACATCGAACCCATCCGCTCGGCCTGCGGGACGGCGATCGAGTACTACGTCGGGGTGCAGCGGGACGTCACCGACCGCGTGCAGCAGGAAGCGGCGCTCGCATCGGTGCTCTCGGCGCTGCGTGCTTCGCCCGAGGGGCTCGTGTTCTTGGACCGACAGGGGCGCGTGATCCGGACCAACCCAGCCGCCCTCGAGATGCTCGAACTGCGGGAAGACGACGTGCTGGGCAAGGGGCTCGCGCAGCTGCTCCAAGGGCACCACGTCGACGCCCGCGACGAGGGCTGCTGGGTCGTCACGATCGACGCGGAGTTCGCGGATGCGCAACGCACCATCGAGCTCCGAAGAATTGGCCGAGCGGGGCGCGATACGTTCTGGACCGCGACCGACACGACCGAGAAGCGGCGTTTGGAAGCATTGGCCAACGCGATCAACTTGGTGCAACAGACCGGATACGTGTTCGCCGGGATTCGCCACGAGTTGGGCAACCCCATCAACAGCATCAAGACCGCCCTGTCCGTGTTGCAGAAACACGGCGACGTCTTCTCGTGGGAGAAGCGGGCCGCCTACTACGCCCGCATGCTCGACGAGGTCGACCGGATCGACTTCTTGCTGCGCTCTCTTCGCAACTACAACGCGCACGAGTCCGTCGAGGTCGAGACCTTCGAGCTCAACGAGCACATCTGTGGGTTCCTGCGAGTGGCCGACACGGGAGCCTCCGACGATGTCGACGTGCAATGGTCCCCGGCGCAGCAGGACCTCCTGGTCCGCGCCGATCCCCGCGGGCTGTACCAAGTGCTCCTCAACCTGGTGAAGAACGCCGGTGATGCGGTGACCGGGACCCTCGAACCCGTCATCTCCCTGTCGACGCGTCGACGAGGGGACGTGGCCATCGTCGATGTGACGGACAACGGCCGGGGCATGTCGGCGCAGCAACTCGAGTCCATCGGTCGGCCGTTCTCCACCACGAAGGCCAAGGGCACCGGGCTCGGACTTTGTGTGTCCCAGCGCGTGCTGGCCTCGATGGATGGAATCCTCGAGTTCGAATCGACCCTCGGGCGGGGGACTACCGCGCGGATCCTCTTGCCCCTGGAGCCGACCCCATGAGCGAATCGGCCATGCAACGCAGCGTCCTCGCGGGGAAGAAGATCCTGCTCGTCGATGACGAGTCGCTCTTCTCGTCGAGCGTTCGCGAAGGACTCGAGGCGCTCGAGTCCTCGCTGCAGGTCTTCGAAGCGTGCGACGGCATCGCGGCGCTCGAGGTTCTCGACGCGCACGAGGTCAACGTCGTGGTGAGCGACATTCGGATGCCACGCCTGGACGGCGTGGGGCTGCTCACCGAGATGCTCAACCGCGCCCTCGACGTGCCCGTGATCCTCCTGTCGGCCTTTCGCAACGCCGAGAACACGCAGCGGGCCACCGGGATGGGGGCGGTCTCCTTTCTCGACAAACCGGTCGACTACGACGCCTTGATCGAGGCGATCCACGGCGCGCTGCAACCTCGACAGCGATCCGTGATGCGCGGGTTTGCGCTCGCGAGCCTGCTGCAGCTGGTCAACGTCGACCGCAAGTCGACCACGCTCGCCGTCCACAGCCGAGGCATCATGGGACGAATCTTCGTCAGAGAGGGCGAGGTGATCGACGCGTGGATCGAGGACGCGTCTGGGCACGAGGCGTTCTGCGAAATCATGGGCCTCGAGCACCCGACGCTCGAACTCTCTCCGCTCCCCAAAGGCGTTCGGCGCCGCATCAAGCAACCCCTCAGCACGCTGCTTCTCGAGGCCTTTCGAGAGGCCCAGTCGGTACGCGGCTTCGGCGACATCGACAGCGGCTGGAACGAGGTCATCGATGATCTCGCGTTCGATGACCTCGGAGCGGCGGAGCCCGCCACACCAGAGGTCACCCGCATCGACCCGGCGAAGGTCGAATGCTCGCTCCGAGCGGCCGGCGAGATCAAGGGCGCCTTGGGCGTGGCCCTCGTGGACTACGCCTCGGGCACGACGCTCGGCATGGCGGGGCAAGACGCGATCGACCTCGAGGTCGCCGCCGTCGGCAACGTCGACGTGGTGCGAGCCAAGATGCGGGTGATGGAGGCCCTCGGCATCGCCGGTGAGATCGAAGACATCCTCATCACCCTCCACGCCCAGTACCACCTGATCCGGCCCGTCACGGGCACGACACTCTTCTTGTACCTCGCGATCGACATCGAGACGGGAAACCTGGCCATGGCTCGTCGCCGGCTCGCCTCCCTCGAAGCGAACTTACAGAACTAGCAGGTCAGCCCACCGGCGGCACGAAGCAGCCGATCGAGGTCTCGATGCGAAAGTTCGACTCGGAGGTGTGGCGCTCGGCGAAGAAGAAGTCGAGTGGATAAGTCTGGCCGATGCTGATCCCGAGCTGGTCGGCCATCGCGTCCATGTCGATGGTCGCCTCGAGCGGACCGTGGACGCCGCCCAGGTCGATGCCCAGCCGGCCCCCCACGAACATGAACACGTCGTCGTCGCCGCGGAAGGTGAAGACCTCTCCGCCCTCGTAGGTAAAGCTGGTGTGGAGCTCGAGGGTGAAGTGATAGTTGTGCGCGTTGCCCTCGTTGCCAAACGCCTGGTCGTCGAGCGGGAAGAAGGCCGCGCTGTCGTAGCTGAACGTGCCGTCGGCTTCCTCGGTGAGCTGCAGGTCGAACGGGACGGCCTCGTTCACCCCCGCGACATCGCGATACCACTGGTCGAAGGCCGCCTGACCATGGGTCGTCCCCGCCGTGCCCCCGGCGTAGATCGGGAGCCCGTCTGCGCCGAGCTGGTCTTCGACGATGCCGGGATCGACGGCGACGAGGTCCTCCATGTCTGGATGGCTGGACTGAAAGTCACGCAGGGTCACGGTCAGCAGCGAGTTGCAGTCCTCGCCGGGCCCCGTGCCGCTGGTCTGGTTGCCGACGTCGAACGAGGGACCCGACCCGTCCCCCGGACCCGAGGGCATCGTTCCACCGGGTCCGGCGGTGCCCTCGCCCGAGTCGGAGCCAGCCGGCGCGCTGGACGTAGTCCCGGCCGAGAGGGTCACGATGCCCGACTCGGTGCCCGTGCTCTGCTCCGGCGCGTCATCGCTTCCACAGGCGAGGAGGAGCGCCGCCACGAGGATCGTCTTCCGCACCGCGCGATGGTTGCAGCCGAGCGCCGTCGGGAACAGAGGGGATCTGCGGGTGCGAGGGGTGGGTGCGAGCAGCCAGACCTCGCACTCGACGGGCGACTCAGTCGCGACGGAGGAAGGCGGCGACGTGGGGCACGTAGTCCGCCTTGCCCAGATCGACGCCGTTGTGTCGCATGATCGAATACGCGGTCATGAGGTGAAAGTAGAACTGCGGCACCAGCCAGCTGCGCACGTACTCGACCACCGGCATCTCGAACACGCGACCCTTCCCCAGCTCGAGCACGACCATCGCGTCGTCGGGCTGAACGGTCGCGGTGGCCGCCTCTCGCAGCCGAACGACGTTGGCATCGAGCAGCCGCACGGCATCGTCGAGAGAGGTCACCTCGGGCCACTCGACCCGGTCGCGTCCAGCCAACCGCGCCAACGCATCGTCAGCCTGGTTACAGACGAAGCGGATCTGGGCCGACAGCGGCAACATGTCCGGAGCCAGCCGCGCGGCGAGCAGCACTTCGAAGTCGAACCCCGTCGCCTCCCCGTACGCCGCTGCCTTGGTCAACTGCCCACGCAGCGCCTCGAGCATCTGCGCAAAGGGAACGAAGACGTTGTCCTGTAGAAGCATCGGGGCGGACGGTAGCATGCGGCTCGATTGGCGGCGGATGGCGTCGATCCAGCGACAGCTCGACCAAGCGCGTCGGAGGTACCCAACCGCCCAGCGATGTTACACGAACCGATCAACTCCCCGATGCGGGCTGCGCTCGGCGTGCGCGGGCCTGGTCGCGCGCGGGCACGAAGCGAGCGCCCGCGGTGAGGGCGGTCTCTCGCCAGCGGGCGTCGAGGTCGAAGTGCGGTACCTTCGCGCCGCGGTGCCAGAGCCGAGCGGGAACGCCGAGCGCGCGAGCGAAGGCGACCAGCTCACGCGCGGTGTCGGCGGTGAGGTGGCAGGTGGGTCGAACACCTGGCCTCCAGACCCGCAGCTCGTCGACGTACACGGCCACCGTCGCGACAGGGTAGCGCAGGGATGCATCTTCCCTCGCTGCAGCACCGCAGAGGTCGGTCCTGGCGTCTTTCGCGCCGAAGCGGTCAGAAAAAGTTCGAACGAACCGGGTCGGCGGGCAATGCTCGGCAGAGGCGGTGAAGGATGACGAGGACAAAGCCCTGGCGCGGATGTTTCGGGAGCACGCCGATGCTGTGTGGCGCCTCGCCAGGGCACTGGGGCTGTCCGGCGCGGAAGCCGAGGACGTCACGCAGGAGACGTTCTTGATCGTGCAGCGACGGTGGGAGAGCTTCGCGGCCGGGGCGGCCGTCCGGCCCTGGATCTTGGGGATCGCGAGGAACGTGGTTCGGCATCACCAGCGCGCGACGTCACGGCGTCGGGCGAGGATGCAGGTCGTCCCCGAGCCTCCCGCCCCCGAAGCACCCAGCGGCGAGGTCGAGAGGCGCGAAGCCGCCGATCTCATGCAGCGCTTCGTCGAGCAGCTCGACCCAAAGAAGCGAGACGTGTTCGTGCTGGGCTTCATCGAGCAGTTGACGCCCGCCGAGATCGCGGCGGTGCTGAACATCAAGCGCGCGACGGTATACGCGCGGGCTCGTGCGGCCGAAGCCGAGCTCGCGCGGTTCGTCGCGCGCGTCCGGCTGCTGGACAGGGAGGTCCGATGAAGCTTCGAGACCCTGAGTCGAGCGCGCTCGTCGACGCGTACCGAACCCACACCCGGCCGTCGCCGGAGGCGAGGCGGCGCATGGCGAGCGTGCTGCTCGGTCCGAAGGCGGACGAGCGTCGCGCGTGGCCGTGGCCGTGGCCCTGGCCGTGGATGGTGGCCGCCGCAGTGGCAGCCGCCGTGGTGCTCTGGCTCGTCGTCGCAGGCGTCGGCGGGCCGCTGGGGATGACGGCGCGCTCGAACCCAACGACGGCCTCGGACCAAGCCCAGCCGACCGCCCCGATGGGTGCAGCGAGCGGCGACCCACGAGCGCGAGCGTCCAACGCGTCACCGCCCATGCAGCCGGCTTCGCCCACGCCCGCCGCGCTCCCTCCCGAGCCCGCCACGCCAGCTCCCCTCCCCGCGCGAGCACGTCCAGATCCGCGTGCCGCGGACCCCGAAGACACGGCCACGATCGAAGCGGCCGCCGACGAGTGGCGAAGGATCGATGCCGCGGAGCGGGCGCTGGCCCAGGGCAAGCCATCGCTCGCGCTGGACGAGCTCGACCACCACGCGCGGGAGTTCCCCGGCGCCGACCTTCGCCAAGAGCGGCGCGCGCTGAGCGTGCTCGCTCTTTGCGCGCTCGGCCGAGCAACCGAAGGTCGGGGCCAGCAGCGCGCGTTCCTCCGCGATTTTCCGCGTTCCACCTATCGCGAGCGAGTCGAGCGGGCTTGTGCCCCATAATCGCGGCCGTGCTCGCGCCTCTGCTGCTTCACGGGCTCAGCTTCGTGATGGCGCCCACCGTCGACCTGACCTGGTCCGCCGGCGCGGAGTGCCCGTCGGCCCAGGCCGCTGAGCAGGCGATCCTCGAGCGCCTCCGGGCTCGAGGGTTCGAGGGCCACGTGCGGGTTCAGGCGGTCGTGCGCGAGTCGGAGGCCGGGTCCGAGCCCGGGTCCGAGCCCGGGTCCGAGCCCGGGTGGATCGCGTCGGTCACTGTCGGAGACGCCGTGCGCTCGATCGAACTGCAGTCGTGTGCCGACGCCGCGCGCTCCGTGGCCGTGGTCGTCGCAATCGCCACGGTCGTCGAGCCGGCTTCGGCTCCACCGATCCCACCGCCGCCGGTCGGACCTTCGATCCCCTTCCCGGACGAACGGCCCCCGGAGTTCGCCCCCGACGCGCGACCCCCGGAGTCCGTCCCCGACGAGCCGCGTTCGCTCGAGACGGACTCGGTCCCCGACCCTCCCCCTTCTCCCCGGAGCGAAGCGCCTCCGGTCGGTGTCGCGCTGGCAGCCGAGGGCCTCGTCGCCTACGGGGCGCTACCGGGCGTTGGAGCGGGCCTGGCCGGAGACGTCGGCCTGCAGTGGCGGCGCGCGTTCGTACAGGCCGGAGCACTGCATCGATTTCAGCGCGAGCATGGGGTCTCGGCCGACCCGCCCCTGGGGGGCGCGTTTCGACTCACGGCGGGCCGCGTCGCGGCAGGACCCCGCTATCAACTGCGGACGCTCGAGCTCGCGGCGGCGGCAGGCGCCGAGGTGGGCGCGATCTGGGCGCGTGGCCTGGGCGTGGCAACACCGCTGCCGCGTCGACGTCTGTGGGCCGCCGTGTCACTGGGCGGACGGATCGGGGTGCGCGTGGCGAAGTGGCTGGCGATCGCAGCGACCGTCGAAGGCGCCGTACCGATGCTGCGGCCCGCGTTCTCGCTGAGCGGCCGCGTGGAAATCGCGCAGGTGGGGCCCGCCTCGCTGCGCGCCGGCGTTCGTCTCGAATTTCGTCCAAGAATTCTTCGAACCTCGGACACCGGCGGGCAATGAGGGGTATCGATGCGACATTCCGCGCTATTCTCCTTGCTCTTGATCCTCGGCTGCCCCACCGGTGACACCAACATCGGCGAACTCGACGAGTCGACGGGACAGGCCGAGGAGACATCCTCGGCCACCACGGGCACCCAGACCGAGGCGTCCACGACCGAGTCCCCCGACCCCGGGACGTCGCAGACGAGCTCCGGCGTCGAAAGCTCGTCGACCGGCAGCCCGCCCGTCGCGGTCTGCCCAGCGAGCTCACAGTGCAGCCTCCCGATCGACTGCGAATCGGGCGAGCACGACTGTGGAGGCATCACTCGATTCGACGAAGCAGGATGCCCACGCGACTGGTGCGAAGACGACGGCGACTGTGCCGGCACTGATCGCTGCGTGGATCCTTCCGCCTGGGGCGTGCAATGCCCCTTCGCTCACCCGTGCTCCGACGATGAAGAGGACGGAACGTGCAGCTGCGACTTCGGGCTCAGCTGCGGAACCAAGCGGCACTGCGTTGCCGCCGAGGCTTTTCCGGGCAACGAGGGAGGCCCTGCCGCCTGTGCCGCCCGTCTCGACGAAGGCGCGTGCGAGACCCCTCTCCCCGGCGAGCCCCCGGGTGAATGCCTATGGGTCCCGTACGCCGAGTCTTCCCCCAATCCAGCGACGTGCGAGGAGGTGACGGCGTCGTCGTATGCGTGCATGTTCGTCACGCCTCGGTTGCCCGAACGCGGGACGCCGACCCCGTGCCCCGACGGCTCCGGTCGCGTTCCTTGGTTGTCCCCAGGGGACGGCGATCCTTCGCCGGACACCATCCTCATGGCTCTACTTCCCAACACGGATCTGCGCGTCGGATGGGGTGGCTGGGACGCCCCGTCGTGGATCTCGTGCTCGAGCGGTGACCCCTATGGCATCTGCGACTGCATTTGCGAGCTGGAGTGAGGGTCGGGAGCGACGCACTGCACGAGAGCCTGTTCCGCGGCGTCGCCTCAGGTCCACGCCTCGATCAGCGTGCGGACCTCCCTCGTCGGCTCGGCATGCATCAGTCCGAAGGTGCGTGCCCGAACCTCGGAGGTGACGCCCAGAACGACCACGCCGTACTGTGCGCAAACTTCTTCGGCGACGGCCTCCGTCATCGCAAACACCCCAAACCCTTCTTGGCCGAACGCTTTGATCAGCCCGCTGTCCTCTATCTCGGAGGCGAGATGAGGACGAAGCTCGTGGATCCCCAACCACCTCTCGATCTCTCGCCGAGCTCGGGTCGTCGCCATCGGTAGGAGAAAGGGAGCGCCATCGTGCGCTTTGGCTGCTCGGCGCAGCGCGTCGCGACTGGACGCGCGCGCCCGCCGGGCCGTATGCTGCGTTCATGGAAGATAAAGGCATCGAGTGTCATGTTTTGTCATGTCTGATCGTCGGGGTGCTGAGCGGCGCGTGCTCGTCCAGCCCCGCGAGCGATGCCTGCGACACGGACCAGGAGTGCACCGCCGATCCCTGCCAGAGCGGATCGTCGCGGGATGACGCCGGCGAATGTCGGCCCAACCCCGGCGACGATGGAACCGGCGACACCGGCCCCGGCGACACCGGACCGGGCGACACCGGTCCTGGTGATGATGGACCCGGCGACGATGGCCCCGGTGACAGCGACGACACCGGCGACACAGACGGAACCGACACCGACGCTGAGGTTGATACCGACGACAGTCCGCTGCTCGCATTTCCGGGCGCCGTCGGGTACGGCAAGGACACCATCGGTGGGCGCGGCGGTCAGGTCATTCACGTGACCTCACTCGACGACTCGGGTCCGGGAACGCTGCGCGAAGCCCTGGCCACCGAGGGTCCTCGCACCATCATCTTCCGGGTCTCCGGAACCATCGCGCTCGACAGCACCATTCGCATCGAGCACTCCAACGTCACCATCGCCGGACAGAGCGCGCCCGGAGGAGGAATCGCCCTGCGCCACAGCGGGGTCTCGGGCTTCGGCACGCCGCTGATCGACGTCACCGCTTCGGAGGTCATCGTCCGCCACCTTCGCCTTCGACGCGGACCCAGTGCCGAGGGCGAGTGCTGTGGTGATGCGATGACGCTCCTGGGATCGCAGAACGTCGTGATCGACCACTGCTCGATGAGCTGGAGCACCGACGAGACGTTCAACGCCTGGCCGGCCAGCTCCGTCACCATCCAGCACAGCATCTTCAGCGAAGCCCTGCGAGAGGCGAGCCACGAGGAGGACGGGATGATCCAGTCCCACGCGCTCTCGATGCTGCTCGGAAACGGAAGCCGAGAGTTCACCCTGCACGGCAACCTCTTCGCCCACAACACCGGCCGCAATCCCGCGATCGGTGGGCATGGAGGGCGGTTCCAGGTCACGAACAACGTCATCTACAACACCTGCTACGCGGCCTCGCTCAACGGCGAGAACCCCGACGAGCTGACCGAGTACAACGCCATCGGAAACTGGATCATCGCCGGGACCAACGAGTGTGGCGGTGGTCGCAACAGCCTGCTGATCGGAGATGAGTACGGCCGCGTCTACGTGGAGGACAACCTCACGCCCTACCGCGGAGCCGACGACGACGAGTGGATGGCGACCGCGGTCTTCTTGCAAGATCCGCCGGCGCCGATCCAGTTCCGCTCGAAGGAGAAGTTCGACATGCCCGAGTACCCCGTGGTCGCCGCCGCGGAGCTTCTCGACGAGGTGCTCCCCGACATTGGCGCGACGCTTCCCCTGCGCGATGCCGTGGATGCCCGCGTGACCCAGGACGTGATCGATCAGACTGGCGCCATCGTCGACGACCCATCGGACGTTGGCGGCTGGCCCGACCTCTCTGGCGGCACGCCCTATCCCGACGCCGATCTCGACGGCATGGACGACCGCTGGGAGGCGCTCGTGGGTCTCGACCCCACCGACGGTGCTGATGGCGCGTCCGACCTCGACGAGGACGGCTACACCAACCTCGAGGAGTTCCTCAACGCCACGAAGACCTGAGCCGCACCCCCGTGCCCACCGCGGCGCCGGCCGCCGCGCTCGAGCCTCCTGACCCATCATCGCCTCCATGTTCCCCCGTCGGTTGACGTTCGGTGAGCTCTGTTCACAGCGCACGCCGGTCGAGGCGGGCACCTACGGCATCGTCGTGGAATACTCGGAGAACACCACCGACCTCGGGCCGGGCTGCGGCCAAGGGGTGGTGGTCGCTGGAGACGTCCGCGAAGGCGTCGCCGAGTTCGAGCACCCCTCGGACGGCCCGATCGTCATCGTGCTGGAGCAACGCGCGATCTTCGGGCGGCCCCTCGGTGGGCGGCCCCTCAGTCCGGCTGCATCTCTTGGCGGCGCATGGGCATGGCGTCGATGGTCTCGAAGATCTTCGCCATCTCGATGGGCGCAGTGCTGCGGAGCTTCTCCAAGCCGTCCTTGCCGACCAGGATGACGGCGAAACCATCCGAGGGGACCTCGAAGCGAGACCGCAGCGCGCCCGCGTTCGCTGCCGGCATCGCGGCTCCATTGGCCTGCCCCTGTCCGCCGACGATCCGGACGTCATCCATGTGGCGTTCGGCGAGGTCGGCGGCGGATGCGTCGATGGCGGCCAGCTGTCGCGACAGACGCGGATCATCCGGGGACGGCGCGAAGACGAGAAGCGGACGAGCCTGCCACTCCCGCTCCTGCAGATCATACGACGCGATCGGCTCGGCTCCCGCGGAGGGCTCGATCGACGCGCCACATCCAAGGACGCACAGCAGCGGTAGGGAGCGCATCACGGGAGCCTACGATCTCCGTGCGACGCTGCACGCTCGTGGTCGACGCATCGGTCACGACGGGGGGCTGGGCAGGTCGTCGGCCCGCAGCTCGAGGGGACCGGGTTCGGGTCCGTCCTCACAAACACAAGCGTTGAACGAGCGCCCGTCCGGATCTCGTTGCTCGGATAGGCGAACCGTGGCCTTGGCGTAATCGCGTTCCGTGCAGGTGTGCACACACGCCTCGTTTCGCCTGGCGTCGTCCGCTGCGACGCCGGCGAAGGCTCCGCAGCTCCCGAAGACGATCAAGCCAAAGGACACGAAGAGCGCGACACGTTTCCTGCGACCGTGATGCCCGGACGAGAGCTGGTCCACCACGGCGAACTGGCGGCTCTTTGCGCCACCGCCCGACGAGAACATCAGGCCCATCAGGACGATGAAGCCGAGCATTGCGACGAGAGCTCCGGGCAACGATAGGGGCATGGGGTGCTTGCGGGTAGCATACACCAACCGCCGCGACCGCCCTCAGCTGCAGTCGACGAACGCCAGGGTGGCGGCATCGGCCGTCGATGAGGTGGTTGCCGTGTCCGCGCGCACTTCGACGAATGCCTTCGAGAACCAGTCGACGCGCATCGAGATCCGATCCTCGGCGTCCCCGGTGAAACCGCCGCAGCCCGCGGCCGCTCCGAATCCGGCCGCGACCTCCGCGAACGTCGGCAGTCCGGCGACGTCCCAGATGATCGCAGACTCGAACGCGTTCCCGTTCACGGGGTAGGCGGCAGGCATCAACGCGTCCGCCTCCGCACTGTATGCCTCGATGCCGTACGAAACGGTCACCCCCGTGTCCGCGCCCTCTTGCCAAAAGCGAAACTCGACGAACCCGTCGGTCTGGGCGTCGCTGAGATCGACGGTGCCGTCAGCCCGCACGCCGCGCGCTGCAACCAGGCTGAGTTCGGCGCTCGGGTTGATCGCTGCCGCCTCGATCGCCGCTGCATCCAGGAGCTCACCCCATTGCACCAGCGGCGAAAGTTCGGGCGTCCCTCCGCTGCTCTCGTCGGTCCCGTCCCCGGGGGCGGTGTCGCCGGAGGTGCCGGTGCTGTCCTCGTTGCCACTGCTGCCGTCGTCCGGCGTGTTCGAGGTGTCGTCCTCTTCGGTGTCGCTGGCGCTGTCGACCGGGTCTCCGGTGACCTCGGACGGGGCGACGCCCGTGCTCGCGGACTCCAACGGCGGCTCGTCCCCAGGCTCGGAGCAGGCGCAATGGTGGTTGGCAGCGGCCGAGGCCACCAGCGGTCGCATCGGCAATGACGATTCTCGGCACGGTGAGCTCCTGCTGTTCTCCGACGCCGTCGACGCCATCGAGCGAGGCCTTGCGCTCCAGGAGGAACGCTTGGGCCCGACCCATCCAGACGTCGGCCGCACGCGGACTTCGCTCGCCATCGCGTTGTTCCAGGCGGGCCGCACCGACGAGGCCGTGCGCGCCGGCACCCGGGCGATCGCGGTGTTCGAGCCCTGGGCGCAGCGTTACCCGGTCGACCTCGCCCAGGCGCTGGGAAACCGGGGGTTGATGCAGCGCCGGGCGGGAGAACTCGAGGCCGCCCGCGACTCGTTCGAGCGCGCGCTCGAGGTGTTGGGCGACGTGGAGGGGTCCGGTGTGTCTGCGAAGACCGGCGCGATGCAGAACCTGGGCGGCACGCTCGCGATGCTCGGCGACCTCGAGGGCGCCGCGAAGACCCTCAACGATGCCCTCGCGCAGGCCGAACAGCACCTGCCGCAGGATCACCCGGATCTCGACGCCATCGGTGCTTCGCTCGCCGGCGTGCACCTGCGTCGCGAGGCGTGGCAAGACGTCGCCTCGCTCGCGTGCCCGATCCACGAGCGGGCACACCTTCGAGTGGGCCCAGGCCACCGCAGCACGATGATCGCCGCGGCGTTGTGTGCGACGGGCAACGAGGCGCTAGGCCGGCACGCATCCGTCGTCGAGACGTTTGCGACGTCCGACAGCCTGGACGCTGGCGACCCCTCGAGCGATAGGGCTGGTTTGCGCTTTGCCGTGGCGAAGTCGCTGTGGGAAGTCGGCCAGCGAGACCGTGCAGTGACGCTGGCCCGCCTCGCGGCGAAGGACCTGGCCGAAGATGAGGATGGCCTGGCAGAGGTCGAGGCCTGGATCGAGGCTGCGGCGCCCTGACCCGCTGGGCCTCGTCGTCCTCAGCCGCCGAATGAAGGAGCGCGGGCGAGCATCCCCAGATCGACGCTCATCTGGCCGCTGTCCACCCAGATCCCGACGGGCAGAGGCTCGTCCGTGCGGTCCACGACGGCGCTGAGGACCACGGCGCCATCGATGCACACCTGCACTTGTGGTCCGAGCAGCGTGAGACCGAGCTCGAGACCGCGTTCACAGGAGGTGTGCCACGCGACGCTCTGGGCCACGTAATGCTCGAACCACGGCATGCCGCGAGCGTCGGTGCTCGGTCCGCGACGCACCAGCCGAGCGCGACCTTCGGCGGGCTCGAGTTCGACGAACCACGCGGCGCCATCGGATTGGACGTCGAATGCGACCCCAAAGCGGGGACCGTCGCAGACGAGACGTCCCTGGAGGAGGCCGTCGGTGGTCGACGCGGGCGCCGTCCACAGCTCTTCCCCTGCTTGAACACCGAGCCCCTCGGTGGTCGGGTTGTGGAAGCGCGGCGTCTCGAACCGCAGGGGTCGAAGGTCGGAGCCGAACCGGCGACGAGTCGCTTCCCAGGGCCGCAGCACGATGCGCCCCGGCTGCGAGACGTCGAGTCGCAGCGGCGTGGGCATGACGTGGTGAAGTCGGCCGTGTCGGTCGTGGTAACGATACGTGCCGGCGATGGCAAAGCCCTCATCGTCCTCGAACACGCGCGCGGCGTAGTAGGGATCGGGCAGCAGTCGACTCCGGGACGGGGTGCGGAAGGGCCCCTGCAGGCCATCGGCGTGAAACCAGCGAACCGAGCGGTCGTCCTGGAGGGAGGCCATCAGCACCATGCCTTGGGGCGTCGCGATCAGCTGGGGACACTCGAGCTCGAACGCGCGACGGGGCGTATGCAGCGGAGGCTGGAGGGTGAAGGTCTCGAGGTCGGCGCTGTGCAGCACGGCCACGGTCCCGCGACGATACGGAGGTCCGTCGGGGACCTGGGCCGCAACGACCACCGCGTAGCCCTTGCCCAGTGCGAGTGGCTTCGGATCGCGAAAGGACACCCACGCCGCGCTACGCCCCGCCGTGGTCTCGTAGTGCTCACCTTCCGCAACGGCGACGGGTTGGGGGTCCTTCGTCCACCGCTCGAGATCGTCCGACGTCGCCCTGCCGACCCGCTGCACGCTCCCCTGCTCTGCTCGGCTCAACGCCGTATACAGCATGACGAAGCCCTCCCGGTGCCGGGTCACGGACATCGTCCACAGCTGGTCGTCGTCGAAGCTGCCGGGGTCGCCCGTACGCAGCGCGTCCGGTCGCGCCTCCCACTCGATGCCGTCGTCGCTCACCCAGTGCGCAATGCGGTCGTGGTTGGGCAGGCACAGATGAAAGACGTGAATTCGACCGCCGTGCACGAGGACCTCGATGTCCCCGAGTTCGGTCGTGAGAAAGCCCGGCGGTCGCAGCACCGGTGGAGCCTACCCCGCAACGCCTGAGCCGTGCGGCTCTGCCAGGGCGGCCAGCCACGGCATCAGCGCCTCCGCACCCGCCCGGTTGGTCACCAGCGGCACGTCGTGGACGTCGCAGATCCGCATCAACGCGGAGACATCGGGCTCGTGCGGCTGAGCCGTCAGCGGGTCTCGAAAGAACACGACCACCAGGATCCGCCCCTCGGCGACCCGCGCACCGATCTGCTGATCACCGCCCAGTGGCCCCGACAGCAGCGCCTCGACGTCGAGCCCCGTCTCGTGCACGAGCATCTTGCCCGTCGTGCCGGTGGCCACCAGGGGGTGATCGGCGAGGAGGCTGGCGTGCGTGCGCACGAAGCTGACCAGACTCGGCTTCTTCTCGTCGTGGGCGATGAGCGCAATCCCGCGAGGCATGGACAGGAGTCTGACACACCCGTCGCACGCGAATGCGCCGGCCGGGTCCACGGTGTGGCCCGGCCGGCGCCCTCGACGGAAGGATTCCTCGACGCGCCTATCGCTTGTCTTTCCCGGGCGCCCCGGGCTTCACTTCAGCCGGCTTCTTCTTGTCGCCCGGCTCTTTCTTGGTCGGAGGCTTGGGGGTCTTCGATTTGCCGGGGTTGCTCTTGGGATTGGTCATACGTCGCCCATATAGGCACGAACGATGCCAAGTCCGAGGCGGCGGATTTCGATGCCCGACGGGCGATACCTTCGAGCATTTTCGCCCGCACTGAGCAAAAGCGCGCAGCACGAACGCCACACCCAGGCCGGACTCGAACGTCGAGCGACCGGAACCGATGTGGACAGCGGACGGGTTCAACATGGCATCGCCGATGCAATACGAATGCGTCCACTTCCGAGGAACCACCATGATCAAAGAACTCGTTCTGACCAAGCTCGGCCTTCGACCTCGTCTCACCTCCCGCTACCTGCTTCGACCCCTGCTCGGCGTCGTCGCGACGAGTGCTGCCGCCGGCGCGACGCTCGCGATCCTCTTCGCACCCAAGTCGGGCAAAGAAGTTCGCAAGGATCTCGCGGAAGGGGCATGGGCAGGGACGCGGATGGTTGGGCAAGCAGCCGTTCGAGCCAAAGCCGTCGCCCAGTCCGCGCGCAACCTGGTCGCTCGTCGAAGCGACGAAGCCACCCCAGCACCCGAGCTCGAGGTCTCCGAGGTCGAGGCCGAAGTCGACGGACAGCCCGAGACCGAGACGACGACGCAGACGCGGTCCGAAGCGGTCTAGCAGCCCGCCCTCGCGGGCACTCTCTGCGACCTGCGCACGTGTCGCTGACCGCCGGTCAGTTGCGTGCACGGTCGCGAGGAGGGTCTAGGAACACACCGAGCCCCCATGCAAATCCAAGTCAACACCGACAACCACATCGACGGGCGGCAAGCGCTCGAAGACTACGTCAAGACGACGATCGCAACTTCCCTGGACCGCTTCAGCACCCGGATCACCCGCATCGAGGTCCACCTCAGCGACGAAAACGGCGACAAACACGGCCAAGACGACAAGCGCTGCGTGATCGAAGCCCGACTCGCCGGACTGAAGCCCTCGGCGGTGACGTGCGACGCCGAAAGCCTCCAGCTCGCCATCTCCGGCGGCATCGACAAGCTCAAGACCTCGCTCGAGCGCACACTCGGTCGGCTCAACGCCCACAACGAGCGCGGCTAGCAGCCTGAGCGCGGCGAGGGATCGACTGCAACCCCGCCGCCGGGAGCACCGGGTCGGCGGCCGCCATGAGCCGACGATCTGACGCACCGACGCACGGACGCACCGACGCACCGACGGTTGGAGGTGCGAGAGCATCAGGACGCCTTCGGCGAGCATGTGTCGTGCCGGGAAACGAGAACGCCCGTCTCCTCGACGATGCGCTCCACGCGAGCTTCCACTCCGTCGGCCTCGCCTGCGGCCAGATGAGCGAGCACGGGTCGGACGTGGCGCCCCGCGTGCCGGGCGATCCTCTCGCGCTCGTCGTCAGCCATCATAAGGAGGATGTTCGCTTCGCATGTCACCGTGACGCGAGGCTTCTCAGAGGAAAGCATCCCAACGGCTGGGAACGATCCCCCTTCTCGGGCAACGATAAATGTACGGCGAAAGCCGTCTTACGCATGTTTGTACCTAGATTTTCTCTCACTCTCGTTTTCACCCTCGCCATCGCCGCCAGCTGCGACGGCTCTGACCCCCCCGAGACGGGCTCCGGCGACGACTCGGCGGGTGATCCCGGCGACGGTCCTGGGCCGCAGGTTTGCCCCTCCGATGCGGCCGACGCGTTCTCGTGGTCGTGGTCGTACGGCGACTACACGCCCCAGTACGATGAAGCCAATGAGAACGAGACGTCCATCGACCTGTGGGCCCCCGACGGCGCGGTGCCGCTGGAGTGTTCGGCGACCGCTTTCTCCGAATCCCACGACGGGGTGACGCTCGACCTCGACTGCACCGCTGCCGGCGCGGCGATCCCCGCGCAGCAGTTGACGCTCTCCCCCATTCCCGAGGCGATCCGGGCCGACCTCGACGCCGACGAGCCTCTCGAGGTGCTGTTTCGGCCGCAGCCGCAGTGCAACAACGGCTGCAACTTCTTCTGGCTTGCTGGCTGGCTCGCCATTCGACACGCCGACGACGGCGCCCTTCGACTCGGCATCGTCGACGCCCACGATCTGCTGGCGCCGGTCGACGAGCTCGCGCCGCTCGAGCTTTCGACCACCGTCACGTCGTGCGAGCGGATCGACGACCAGAACGACTGCGACCCCGACGGCTGGACCCGCGGCCTCGACGTCACCGTCGCTGTGGACGGCGAGCAGGAGACCATCGCGCGCGCAGGCCAGGTCTCCGTCGGCGGATTTCGGGTCGTGCTCGATAACGCCATCGAAGGCGCCTACGACGGCTGCACGTCCGATGGCGGGGAACGTGCGCAGATCGAGCTGATGGTCTATGCCGAAGACTGATCCCGGCAGCGGAACCCGCCGGAGCGGACGAAACCGCTCCCTGCGGGCGCTCATGGATCGTGCGCGAGGACATGGATCGTGTGCGAGGACATCGCCGGAGCATTGTCACCGGCGACGCCTCCACGCACACTCCGCCCATGCGCGTCATGGTGTTGCCGTCCCTTCTGGTCCTCACGTCGTGTTTCACCGACCCCGTCGACCCCGGTACGGACCAGACCCCCGCGAGCACGGGCGGCAGCACCTCGGGACCGACGACGGACCTCGTCACGTCGACACGCGATGGCTCGTCCGAGGCGAGCACGGACGCGCCTCCGACGGATGCGACGACGATGGCCCCGACGACCGAGGAGACGTCGGGCACCGAGGGCGACACGACCAGCGCATGCGTGCCCGAATGCGAGGGGCGCCTCTGCGGTGATGACGGCTGCGGCGGTGTCTGTGGGACCTGCGGCTTCAATGAGGGGTGCGACGACGGTGCATGCGGAACCCTGGTGGCCGGTTGCGTCGACACCGCAGGGTATCAGTCGGGCTCCCCGTGGCCCACGTTGGGCTACTGCGAGACGCGGCTGTTTCAGACCCCGCTGGTGGGGCCCTCGGACGAACCGGCCATCGCGTGGACCTACGACATTTCGCAACCGCTGGGCGACGTAGTGGTGGCCGCGGATGGCACGATCTACGGAGGAACCGAAGATGGGCTGCTGCACGCCGTCAACGGGTCTGACGGCACGGAGCGATGGGTGGTTGCACTGGGTCCCGAGCCCGCACTCGAGGCCCCCTCAATCGCAGCCGACGGATCGATCTACATTCAAACGCAGAGCCCGCTCAGCCAATCCGGACGACTGTACAAAGTGAGCGCCGACGGTGACGAGCTTTGGAACGTCTCCGCAGGCGACGGGCTCGAGGTTTCGACCTCCCCGCTGATCGCGGGTGACGGATCGGTCTACGTCATCAGCGGCGCGACGGTGCTTGGGTTCGCACCCGATGATGGTGCCGTGACCTTCGAGAGCGACTTTCTCAACGGCGAGTTCGGCTCGGGAGGCTTGGCGCGTGGAGAGGACGGTCGGTTCTTCGTGGCCGGTGAGGACCGGCTGTATGGGATCGAGCCCAACGGGGTCGATTTCTGGGAGTACCCGCTCGGCGGAGAGGCTATCGTGCAGTCGTATCCGAGCGTGAGCCAGGACGGGGTCTACTTCACTGGCCGCCTGTTGGTAGACTACCTGGTCCTCCTCGACTCAGAGGACGGCAGCCTCGTCGCCCAGCGCAGCCCCGTCAGCGTGGATGACTCGCTCGCCGTGTCCGCGACCGGACGCGTCTTCTTCGGGACCACGAACGCGCTCGTCGTCTCTTCCAACCCGAACAACGGCATGCTGTTCGATCAGTGGTCCGAGGGTGCGCCCGCGACGATCTCCGGCGAGCTGCTCGACTACTGGACCGGCCGCGTGACGGTGGATCGCCTCGGCAATACGTACCGCGGGTGGTTCGACGGGAGCGTGCACGCCGTTGGCCCGACCGGCGAAACGCTGTGGTCCATCGATCTGGGCGGCGATCTCACCGCGGCCGTGGTGGTTGCGCAGGAGGAAACGCTGCTGGTGCCAGGAGGCGTTGGGCTGATGGCGCTGCGGGTCGCCCGATAGGGGCGGAGGGACTCCGGACGGGCGGGACTCCGGACGGGAGGTCTCGCTCAGCACAGAGCCGAACCCGCGAGCCGGAAGACTCGTTCGCGCCTCCCCGAGCCCCCTGATCGACCCAAAAACGAAGGCCCGAGGGCGCAAACGAGCGCTCTGGGGCCAATACGAAGCCACGAACCGACTTCGAACCAATGCACGAGGACGGCGACGCTCCTGGCGATGCCGTCCTCTCGGTCTATGCCCTGCCGTCACGGCGGCTTCGCCACGGGCACGCCATAGATCCGCGGCAAGAAGTACGACCCGTGCGGGAGCGTCGCGGGTCGTCCCGCTCTCAAGTTCACGAGCTGCTCCGCATACTCTACCCGCCACTCCGCATCACGCTTCAGTTGAGCAGCGAGCTTGTGCTTGTTCGACGCAGCGACGGTCGGGATCACCGTGAACCGGTCCTCCCACGACTTGGCCCGCTTCCACCACTTGGTCTTGGCCAGCTTCTTCACCCCCATGAAGCGACGGTTTTCGCGTTGGTACTCAGCCTGCTTGTCGCGCTGAATCTCCAAGCAGCGCTCCATGAGCTTGTCGAAGAGCTCATCGTCGCTCAGCTCGAGGAAGATGGCGGGCCGCACCCGAGTGAGGGTGATGAACTCGGGATTGTCGGGACTGTCGGGATCGTAGTACCAGTCGGGGCGCTCGAAGGTGCGAGTCTCACCGAAGCGCCACCCATACGTGGTGAAGCCGGGCCACAGGTGGGCCCATTTGACCAAGCCGGACGTGACGGGGTTGCAGTCGGTATACGCGAGATCGTCGAGCGTCTCGAGATCGGTAGGCGCGACGGTGTCGCAGGATCCATCGCCGGACCAGACGCTGTCGAAGCGCCCGAAGCGGGCGTTGAGGCCCCGAGCGAGGTTGCCGTGCATCGAGTTCTTGAAGTTGGGCCGATTACCCAGGACGTCGGTGATGCTCAGGTGGTGATGGTTCCCCATCTGGCAGGCTGCGTGGGCCAGAGCGCCGTACTTGAACACGGCTCGGGCCAGCGTGTAGCCGTAGAAGTTCTTCGTCTGCTCCGCCGTGTGGCCCTTGCGTGGGTCGCCGAACGGCGAGAGGAAGAGGCGTCGGTCGTGACACCGCCGCGTGATCAGCACCCGCGCACCCGGCACGATCGGTCGAGCCCGCACCCGGTCGTGCGTGCGTGCGTCCGCCCGCGCACGGTTCATCCTTCGCCGCGCCGCGCTGGCCTCCTTTCGAGACGGTGCCACTTGGCCGTCTAGTCGACCGCCAAGCCGGACCGTTGCAGAGTTTCTCGCTCATGGGTCTCCCTACGGCCCCAAGGAACAGGGCTTAACTTCTCCAAATCGGAAACCCTACGTCCGGTTCTCCAATCCGGTTCTCTCTATCTCTAATTGTGCGGATGCGTAGGAGTCGAACGCACCTGTACGGCGCAGCCCATGCGCCTGAAACCGTGCTCGGCGCGCGTCGCAGGCGTCCGAGCGAGGGGTTCCCCTCCCCACCGTCTGGCCCCGGGGCTGGTACGCTCAGGCGGTCGAACTGGACATGTACACGCGAGACATCATTGGACGAGGGGTGCTCGCAGCGAGCCTTTGTGGCTGCGCGAGCGAAGGGGGATCTCAGGAAGACTCGAGCTCTGGAGGCTTCGAGACGCAAACTCCGGGCACGACGGAGGCGGCGGAGAGCAGCACGTCCTCGAGCACGAGCGGGCCGGCGACCACCGGGTCTACGGACGCTTCGAGCACGTCCTCACAGACGTCCTCGACTTCATCGAGCCCGACCGAAAGCTCGAGCAGCTCGAGCTCCTCGGGTGAGGGGGATTCGACGACCACAGCTGCCGACCTGGAGGTCTGTGACGGCATCGACAACGACGGCAACGGCTTCGTCGACGACGTCGACGTGGGCGACGACGGCGTGTGCGACTGTCTTCGCATCGCAACGTTGGGCGAGGCAGGCGTCTGGGGGGAAGGCGACGTGTTCGCCACCTGGCTCGAAGAGCGCTCCGATGACGGCGCCCACGCTCTGGGGGCCCAGGAACTCACGTACGAGCTCCTCGAGGACTACCAGATCATCGTCGTTCAGGACGTCTCGGTCATCGGTCGCAGCTACGCCCAGAGCGAAGTCGAGGCGCTGCAGAGCTTCATCGACGCCGGCGGCGGGGTCATGACGATGATCGGCTACGCCGAGCCGGCGGAGATCGACAACGTGAATCTTCTCCTCGGTCCCTGGGGGCTCTCCTACGGCCCCACCCAGATCCTCGGAGGCTCTGGGGGCGCAACCCTCCCGGTCACGGAGTGGACGGCCCACCCGATCTCCGCCGGCATCACCTCGGTCGGCGTCGACAACGGCTACCCGGTGCAAGGTGCCGGGACAGTGTTCGCCCAACAGGGCGGCTGGGACGTTGGACGCGCCCTCGACACCGGCGGTGGCCGCATCGCGATGTGGGGCGACGAGTGGATCTCCTACGACTCCGAGTGGACCGAGCACCCCGAGTACCAGGTCGAACAGTTCTGGCTCAACGCCATCCATTGGCTCACGCCGATCGAGGACTGCCAGATCCCCGTCCCCGGCTGAGGCGTCGAAGCGGCCGCCCCACTTCGGTTCGCTCACGCGCCGGCGAGGATGTCGGCGCGGTGTCGAAGGACGCTGTCGAACAAGAGATCGAGGTCGGCCTGCACGGTGCGGTGGTTGGTGATGTTGACCCGAATCACCGCACGACCGCGCACGCGGCCACCGCTGGGCACGGCCACGCCGCTCTCTTGCACGCGCAGGACGATCTCCTCGTTGAGCCGGTCGTCGGCATCGTCGCTGCCGGCGCCCACGCACCGAAAGCAGGTGATGGCGAGGTCGGTGGGGGCCACCACGACGGCCTCATCGCAGGCATCGATGCGAGCCGCGAAGTGCTCGGCCTGTGCGCAGTTCTGCAGCACCTGCTCCCCCAGCGCATGGAGGCCGTGGGTCTTGAGCACCATCCACACCTTGAGGGCCCGAAACCCTCGCGACAGCTCGGGTCCAGCGTCACAGAACCACGGGTCTCCGCCACCGGTCCCCCGCGAGGACCGCTGAAGGTAGGACGCGCCCTCGCGAAACGCCGCGCGGTGGGCCTGCGCGTCTCGCACCAGCACGCAGCCAACGTCGTAGGGGACGTGCAGCCACTTGTGAGCGTCGAACGCCACGGAGTCGGCGTGCTCGATGCCCGCCAACCGATCGCGAAGCTGCGGGTGCAGCCGCAACCCGATGCCGATGGCGGCGTCGACGTGAAGCCACAGCCCCGCGGACCGGCAGAGGTCTGCGACCGAGGCCAAGGGATCGACGGCGCCCGTCAGCGCCGTACCTGCGGTCGCGACCACGGCGAGCGGAACGAGTCCCACGGCGCGGTCACGCGCGACGGCGTTGCGCAGCGCCGTCGCGTCCATGCGCAGTCGGGTATCAGAGGGCACTTGGGCCAAACACGCACGGGGCAAGCCCAGCATGCGCACGGCCTTGGCGACCGAGATGTGCGCCTGGTCGGACGTGTAGATCCGCAGGGAGGCGAGGTCCTCTTCGTGGCCATGGCGGGCCACGGCCAGGGCGATCATCGTGGCCATCGAGGTGCCACTGAGCAGGATGCCCTGCGCCGACGCGGGGAAGCCGACGAGCTGCTTGAACCAGCCCAGCACTTCACGCTCGACGTGCACGGCCGCGTGCTCGCGTCCCCCGACGTTGGCGTTCATCGCCGCGGTGTACATCGCCGCCACGATGCCTTCGACCGTCCCCGAGCCGTGCACCCACCCGAAGAACCGCGGATGGGTGTTGCCCACCCCAAAGGGCAACACGTCGCGTTCGACCGCCGCGCAGACCTCCGACAGCGGCGTGGGCTGCCACGGCAGCGCGTCGCCACCGGTCCGCTGCGGCGGCGCTTGCCAGGCCGGACGCGCGCGCACGTGGGCCACGGTGTCGATCGCGGCGTCGAGCGCCTGGTGGGCGAGGCGGCGAAAGGCCTCCCAGTCCGAAGGATCGAGGCTCTCGTCGGGCTCACGCATACGCAGCCGGACTGTACCGGCAGGGGCGACACGCGGCCACCGAGAGCGCAGGCGCATGTCGTCCATGGGTGATGACCTGCGGCCAGGTCGCGTGCGCCGCCAACGTCTCAGTCGCAGAACTGGCGGACGTCTCCCTGCGTTGCCTCCGTTGCGGGGTCGGTGTGGCATCGTCGCCGAGCGCCTGCCTCCGCATGCCAGCACCAAGACCCAGGACCAACGCGTCATCGTCGTCTGCTCCGCTTCGGAAGCCGAATCCGTGCGAGGGACTGTCCGGAGTCTTCACGTTCCACGACATCACGACCGATCGCAGCGGGCCCGGCGCATTCGCTGGGCCCGAGTCGGCTCAGCTCGGCGCGCTCGACAGCGCCATCGCCTCTTCGAAGGGACCCCCATCGAAGGGGACCGCAAGCTGCACCGAGTCGATACAGGTCTCGGTCGAGCTGTGCGCCCCCACGACGATCCCCGCGACCACGCCTGGCTCCGAAAAGACCGGCGCGCCCGCATCGCCGTGGCAGTTGGGCTCGCCGTGCGTCGGTGTCACGGTGTGCGTGCGCGCCTCGTAGCAACCGGTCCAGTCTCGGCGGTCCGAGGGGTCATCCTCGTGGGCGAACAGGTAGCTGATGCTTGCCATGTCACATCGGTCCTCCTCGAGCGCGACCACGGACACGGGCTCGACGTCGCCGACCGGACCGTCGAGAATCACGGCCGTCACGCGCGGGTCGGCGTCGAGCCGCACGACCTTGACGATGTCGATCTCCGCCCCGCGATTGGGCGTATCGAACCCGACGCTCATGGCGGCCACGTTCCATGGATCCGCACACGTCGAGGAGGTCACGACGACGTCCGGAGCGATGAGCACTCCGCTGCACCACGGCACGATGGGGGAGTCGGCGTTGAGCAGATACACGGCGGAGGGCAGGTTGAACGTCGCGGCGGAGTCTGCAGATGCGTCGACGCGAACCGGGCCGGCCTCGCTGTGCGCGCGAATCGGCACCAACCGAGCGTCTTCGCCCAGTTCGTTGTGGGCCAGCTCATCACCAAGGTTGCCCTCGGCGTCCACGGAGCAGCCTGCGGCGCTCAGGCACGCAGCGACGACCATCATGTTCAACCTCTTGCTCATTGTGCGCCCCGCACAACGCAACCTTCATGCCAACGGCTCGACGACGCACCGTCCGGACTCGCTCGTGGATCGATCGGTCTGCAGATGTATCTTGGAGAACACTTCTCGGCGCCGCTGAGAGGCGAACGTTGCGACGGATGGTCACCTCCGTCGATTTGCGCCCGACTTCGTTACACTGCCGCTCGTGGATCCTGGCGCGCCATCTCTGTGGATCGACGAATCGCCCGACACCCGGCTCGCGCCGATGGCATCGGGCCCGCACACCTACGATGCGGTGGTGGTCGGGCTGGGCATCACGGGGGCGACCGCCGCCCTCGAGCTCGCCGAAGCTGGACTGTCCGTCTTGGCCCTCGATGCGCACGGTCTGGGTTGGGGCGCCTCCGCCCGTTCGGGAGGGTTCCTGCTGGTCGAGCACGCGATCGAGTACCCGGCCCGCCGCGCGCAGTTCGGTGCCGATCGCATGAAGACGGTCGTCGAGATGGCCCGGGCCACCCACACGTTGATCGAGTCGAGATTCGCCGAGGCTGCCGAGCACCAGCGGTGCGGAAGCTTGATCCTCGCGATGGAGGACGACGAGGGAGAGCAGCACGCGCTGCTCGAGGCGGGTCGACTGCTCGCCGAGGATGGTGTCCCCTGCAGCCGGGTCGAACCGCCACCCAACCTCGAGGGCTTCGCAGGTGCGCTGTCGATCCCCGAGGATGGCGAGGTTCACCCCGGCAAGCTCTTGGCTGCGATCGGAGCCGAAGCGGTGCGCGCCGGCGCGGTGATGCGCTGCGCCCAAGTCACCGCGATCGACCCGGTGCAGCGCCGAATCACCCTCGAAGGCGCATCGGTCGACTATGGGGTGGCGATCGTCGCGGTCAACGCCTGGACGCAGCGCCTGCTGCCGGAGATCGCCGTCTCGCCCCAGCGCGCGCAAATGCTGGCCACGGCTCCGGTCGGCCCCACGCGCACGCTGGGCCCGGTCTGCTACGGCTGCTGGGGCTACGACTACTTTCGCCAGCGCGAGGATGGACGGGTCTTGATCGGCGGACGTCGCCACCTGCATCGCGACACCGAAGGCACCGACGACTCCACGCCGACCGAGGCGGTTCAGGCCGACCTCGAGGCGTATCTTGCCCGGCACCTGCCAGCGTTCGGACCCTTCGAGATTGAAGCGCGGTGGTCGGGCATCATGGGCTTCAGCCCCGACGAACTCCCGCTGTGGAAGCCGCTCGCCGACGCCGCGGGGCGACCATCCACGCACGTGCTCGGCGGGATGACGGGCCACGGCATGGGCCTCGGTGCGGTCTGCGGTCAGACGATCGCACGCGCGTGCTTCGGAGAGCTGACCGCGTTGGAGCAGCGCCGTACGTCGCTGCTGCACGCCGATCGATTCAACGAGAATCCCAGCGCCGATCAGCCCTGAAGTCCCTGCTCAGGGGCCGTCGAGCGACGCGATCAGTGCTTCGATCGGGTCGAGTTCGTGCTGTCCGGCCCCCGACGCCCGCATCGACTCGAGCGCTCGCTCGGCCCAGGTTCGCGCGTCTTCGGTCCGACCTTGGGCGGCATAGTCGCGCGCTCGGGACTGCTCCAGGATGCCACGCCACATGGGTTCGTCTTCGGTCTGCGGAAGGAAGCGCTCGAGCTCCGCCTGGGCGCGCGCGTGTCTGCCGACCTGGCTGTAGATGTCGGCGACTTCGAACGCGGCCTGGATCCGGAGAATGCCTTCGGTGCCAAACGTCTCCTCGATCATCGGCACGGCCCGCTCGAGTTGGGCGTACGCCTCCTCGTCGCGCTCCACGTCGGCGAGGACCCCCGCGCGCAAAATGGAGGCGTCGACGAGGACCTCTCGCCCCTGCACGCTGCCGTCTCGGCCCGCGGCGAGCACGGCATCGAGCAGCGCCAGCGCGTCGTCGTTCCGCCCCATCAATCGGTACGTTCGGGCTCGGTCGGTGTCGAGCGCCGCGAGCCGTGCCACATCGTCGTCCCCGAGGCCCTCGGCCATGGCGGCAGCCTTGTCGTAGTCGGCCAGGGCCTCTTCGAGACGCTTCGTGTTGTACAGCGAGTTGGCTCGGCTTTCATAGGCCGCGACCAGCGATGCGGAGACGTAGTCGGGTCGCTCCTCCAGCGTCGCAATCCCGCGGCTGTAGGTCTCGATGGCCTCCGCGTCGCGGCCTTGCCAAGATTGGACTTGGCCCAGCCTCAGGAGCAGCATCGCAACCTCCGGATGGTGTTCTCCCACCGCAGCGGTGTGGACGCGCACCGCATCGCGAGCCCGTGCCTGTGCACGTTCGAGTTCGCCGTTTCGAAGCCGTAGCGTGGACTCCAGCTCGTACATGAAGGCGAGGGCCGGCGCGCCAACCTTCTCGCCCACCTCGATCGCCTCGGTGGTCAGCGCCAAGGCACGGTCGAACTGTCCCCGGTCGATGCGATCGTGAGCCTCCACGTAGAGGAGCTGTGCGAGCGTGCGGTCGGCGATCGGCCCGCGTGCACGGGCTCGGTAGGACCGGCTGACGATCAGCTCGTACGCCTCCGCCGACTCGCCGACCGGCAGCGTGTCTGCCACCGCAAGCCAGTGGAGCGCCGTGAGTCCGGCGTCTCGCGCGTTCTCGGCTTCGTCGAGAGAACCGATGAGGTGGTGCTCGAAGGCCGCCTGATCGCCCGTGCGCTCGTAGTTCTCCGCGAGCCGGGTGTGAACCTCCGAGCGCAGCTCCGCAAACTCGCCGGGCGCCGACTCGTCGAGTACGGCTTCGTAGGCTCGGAGTGCTTCGTCGAGCTCCAGGCGGCCCTCTGCGACGAGACCGGCCCGAAAGAGCGCGAGCAGCTCGCGTCCGCGCTCGGTGTCGAAGACCTCGGCATCGGCATCGGCACATTCGTGCGCCCCCTGGATGAACTGCGTGATGGTGAGCAGCGCGTCAGCCTGCGCCCGCGTCAGTGACTCGATCTCTCCCAGTGCCTGCTCCGTCGTCTCGAGCGCGTCATCCAGACATCGCATCCGGTGTTCGCCGGCCGTGGCCACCTCGGGGTCGCGGTCCCGCGACGCCCTGCACGCGTCCAGCCGCTGCTCGGCCCACCGATCGGCCACGCCCTCGAGGTCGGCCGCGAATCGGTTGCTCAGCTCGTCCGCATGCGGCCGCCCCGACGCCTCGATCAAGGCCTCGATGCGCTCCGGCTCGCCCGCGAGGACTGCTTCGATCTGCGACCTGTCGTCGGTGCAGGCGTCGGGTTGGCTCGCCCAGACCAACGACGCAATCGCAGCAGCGCCCAGGCCGATCATCCCCGACCCCACGGCCCACCGACGCCGACGTGCACCGGCCCGCAGCGCGTGCGCGAGCGCGCGAACATCTTGGAAGCGGTTCTTGGCGTGAGGCTGAAGACCGCGCAACAGCACGCGGCGCACGTACTCGGGCACGTGTTTGGACGACGCCGACCCAACCCGGCCCCCCTCCAGCGCGTCGAGCAGCCCCGCCACGGACTTGGCCTCGTAGGGGGCACACCCATAGAACGCGACGAAGAAGCTCGCGCAGAGGCCAAACTGATCACTGGACGCATCCGCGACGCCCCTGAACTGCTCCAGAGCCATGAACGCAGGCGTTCCAACGACCGCCCCCGTCCGGGTCATCGACGTCGACTCCTCGGCCTCGACGCTGACCTCGCTCGAGGTCAGCAGATCCGGGTCGGGTCCAAACGCTCGTGCAAGGCCGAAGTCCGCGACCCGAAGGCGACCATCGTCCCCCACCAGCATGTTGGCCGGCTTGATGTCGCGATGCACGAGCCCAAGATCGTGCGCCGCCGCCAAGCCATCGAGTGCCTGCAGCGCGAAGTCGACCAACGCCTGCGTCCGCGCTCGGGAGGGCTCGGCGTGGGCGTCGCACCAGTCCGCCAGCGTCCCGCCCTCGACGTACTCCATCGCGACGTACATCTCGTCGCCGTCTTCGCCGACCTCATGCACCGTCACCACGTTGGGGTGGTTCAGCTTGGCCAGCGCCTTGGCCTCTCGAAGCATGCGCGCGCGGGCCTCCGCACCCGAGAGGGTGACCACCTTCACGGCAACCCTCCGGTCCAGCTGAGGATCGTAGGCCTTGTAGACCACGCCCATCGCGCCCCGGCCGAGCGTCTCCAGGAGGTGATACCGACCCAGCCGCGTGGTCTCGGCCGTCCCGAACATGCGGGCCTCCAGCGAGCCCATCAGCATGCGACCGTGAACGCTGAGCTCGACCGCGCTCGGGGCCAGGGTCGGAGCCTGCTCGTGGGGCGGTCCGACTCCAGGCGCCGTGATGTCCGCGACGCGGTCGGTCACCGGGGAAGTTTGGCAAGAACCGAAGGTTCCAACAAGAGGTCGACAGGCGTCACGTCACATCGCCGACGGCGTACGTGCTCGCGGTCGGGCATCCGGTTTCAAAAGCTGTTTTGCTCGAACGAGTGAGCGCGACTCCCCCGGACGCCTCAGATCTCGGAGATCCAGGTCGAGATGAGCTCCAGGACCTCGGGATCGATCGTCTCCTCGATCTGCGCATATTCGGAGGGAGCGCCGGTCTGGGCGTGCTGAAACAGGTGATTGAGGTCCGGCAACCGCATGATCTTCGCCCGGCGGTTGCGCGCGAGGGCGGCTTTGACGGCCGGCAGGTTTTGGTCGGGCAGGACCTGCCGGTCCAGCGCACCGTTGAGCACGAGCACCGGACATCGAACCTTGCGGAGCGCCGGCGCGGGGTCGTAGCGCAAGAAGTCCCAGAACCAGGGCGTGACCATGGCCGCTCCCTGAGGGTTGGCGGCCGCCGCTGCGTCACGAGCGTCCTCGAGGCTGGAGGCGTCCATGATCGCATCGATGGTGGCGTTCTGCTGCGTGCGAACGAGCTCCAGCTGAGCCTCCTGCGCCCCGGATGCGCGGGCGATCTCCACGGCCTGGAGCCGCACGATCTCGTGGCCGGGGACGCCGGGTCCGGCCATCATCACCACGAAGGCAACCTTGCCGTCGGTCGCCGCGACGCGAGGGCCGATCGAGCCCCCTTCACTGTGCCCCACGACGCCGACGCGCTTGGCGTCGATGTGCGCGTGCGCCCGGAGGAACGCGACACCAGCCTCCGCGTCTCGGGTCAGCTCGGCTCCCGTCGACTCCGCAACGGATCCCGTCGACCCCCCAACGCCGCGATCATCGACCCGCAGAACGGCGATGCCGCTGCGAGTCAAGTGGTCGGCCAGCACGGCGAACGGCTTGTGCCCCATGATGGACTCGTCGCGGTCCTGCGGTCCCGAGCCCGTGATGAGCAGGGCCGCCGGGTGCGGGCCTGCGCCTGGCGGGATGGTCAGGGTGCCTTCGAGATGCACCCCGTCGGCGGCGTTGTCGTAGGCGACCTCTTCGACCTCATAGGGAAAGGGAGGCTCGGGCGTCTGCGGGACGGGGAGGTGTCTTGGCCGCAGCATAGGCCTCGGCGTCAATCGACTCGAGCGTGCACTCCAGCTCCATGCCCGCCTGCGCGAAGGCACATCCCGTGACCGCGTCCTGGCTCAACGTCGCGCTCCACGTGGCCCCGACCGCAGACAGGGAGAACCCGACCTGCGACGGCGTCTGCACGACATCGTCGAGCGGTCCCTCGAACAGCCCCTGGGCGGGGATCGAGATGGCGCTCTCGCCTGCGGGGTCGAGGAGCACGAAGAACTCCAGCGCGTTCCCCCCCGGCAGCTGCACAGCGCCGCGATAGTGACGGGGATCCGCGACGTTCGCGGCCAGCTCGCGCGGCGCAGTCTCGGCGGGTGCAGGCTCGGGCTCGGGGACGCTGCTCGCCACCGGGGAGGGGCGCGGCGCAGGCGATGAGAGACGTGAGGGGGAACAGGGCGAGCGCGGAGGTCTTCATCGATTCGATCCAGGTAGTACCAAAACGTCGAACAACGATTGCGGAATACGGTGCCCGCGGGCCGGTTCGGCTCCGACGACGTCGATCGCCCAACGGATCGACCACCACGGCATCCAGGTGGGGAACGGTTTGGTCGACCACCACCGTTCGCGGCGCTCGTCGGGCCAAGGCGGTGGTCTCTTTGCAATTGTCGACGTCGTGATCGAAGCTGCGGGTCGCCTGCTAGTGGAGAAGCACGTCATGGATGACGACAGACTGACGAGAACACTGCGCGAGATCCGAACCCGGCAGGTCAGAGGGCCAAGGCCCGAGATGCTGCGCCTTCGTGTCTTCCTCGCAGGAGGGGCTCAGGACTTCGAGAGACGCGGGCCCAAGGTCGTCGTCGGAGCTCATCCGAGCACGGATCTGGTACTGCAGGGGGAGGGGGTGAGTGCTCTGCACTGCGAGTTCGAGGTGAGAGCCGACGGATCGGCAGTTGTCCGCGACCTTGGGAGCAAGAATGGAACGTTGGCGGCAGATGGGACCGTGCGGGTGTTCGAGGCGTGCCTGAAGCCCGGAGCGAGGGTGGCGCTCGGTGGAGTCACCGCTGAACTCTTGGGGATCGAGGCGGTGGACGTCCCGGTTTCCACCGCGGATCGGTTCGGCGAGTTCTTCGGGGTCGGTGGTCGGATGGGGGCGCTGATTGCATCCTTGGAGCTTCAAGCACCCACCGAGCTGTCCGTGCTCGTAGAGGGGGAGTCCGGTACGGGGAAGGAGCTGATCGCTCGAGGGCTGCACGAGCGGTCCTTTCGATGTGCGGGGCCGTTCCAGGTCGTCGACTGCGGGAGTCTTTCTCCTGGCGTTGCCGCGAGCAAGCTGTTCGGCCACCGGAAGGGCTCGTTCACGGGGGCGACGGAATCGAGGCCAGGCGTCTTCGAGGCGGGACATGGGGGAACGGTCTTTCTCGACGAGATCGGCGAGCTTCCCCTCGAGCTGCAGCCCATGTTGCTGCGCGCCTTGGAAGCTCGTGCAACCTGTCGAGTCGGCGAGGACGAGTTCAGGGAGTTCGACGTGCGGGTCGTTGCGGCAACCAATCGGGACCTTCGTCGGGCTGTGAACGAGGGGGATTTCCGAGAAGACCTCTACTTCCGTCTCGCGCAGTCCGTCGTGACCGTTCCCCCGTTGAGGCAGCGAGGCGCAGGCAACGTTGCGATGCTGGCGGAGCTGTTCTTGGCCCGCATGGCAGAGGCGATGGGGGATCGCTCGCTTCGGCTTTCACGAGGGGCCATCGGGGCCATGGAGCGACACGCGTGGAAGGGGAACGTTCGCGAGCTACGCAACGTCGTCGCTCGAGCGGCTGAGCTCGCCGCGAGGATGGGAAAGACGACGATCGAGGAGGAAGACCTCGCGCTCCACGGCGAGGGGAGCGTGAGCAGAGATGCCGCCGCGCCCATGTCTTGGGCGATGGGGCCGTTGAAGGCGGCGAAGCTGGAGTTCGAGCGACGGTACGTCGCGCAGGTATTTTCGGCCACGACGAGCCGGGCTGAGGCTCAGGAACTCATGGGGGTGAGCGCCAGCACGTTTCACGCTCTGCTCAAGCGTACGGGGGCACGGTGACCTGCTCGCTCGGTTTTTCGAGTTTTGCCTCGGAAAAACGAGGGGGTGACGGCGTAAGTTGCGGAAAACTCGTGTGGTGCGAAACTTGCTCGGTCTAAGCGCCAGGAAGGGATGCTCGCGTGTCTGAAGTTCAGCTTGGCCGTTATGTTCTCTCTGAACCCCTTGGCAAGGGGGGGCAAGGGAAGGTTTTTCTGGGGCGGAGGCTCAACGACGCAGTCGGGGGCTGGCCGGTCGTGGTCAAGCTCGCGCGCGAGTCTGTCTTGCTCGATGCCGAAGAGCGCGAGCGCTTCTTCGAGGAAGCGAAGCGAGCGATTCGCCTCGGTTCGAGCCCCCATGTCGTTGGGGTGACAGATGTTGATTCCCATGATGGCGTTCCCTTCATCGTGATGGAGTACGCCGATGGGTGCGACCTGCGCCGCATCATGTGGCACTACCGAGAGAAGGAGAAACGCCCGATCCCGCTGCCGGTTGTCTGCTCGCTTCTGGGCGACATGGCAGCGGGGCTGCACTACGCGCACTTCGAACGAGAGGTTGGCAGTGAACCGCTGGGGTTGGTGCATCGCGACGTCAAGCCTGCCAACACTCTGGTGACGTTCAACGGCTACGCGAAGCTGCTCGACTTCGGGATCAGCACGACGCGGGCCGATGAGAGGACGGGCCGCTTCCAGTACGGGACGCCCCGCTATATGTCGCAGGAGCACTTCTACTGCAGGGTCAATCCGTCGATGGACGTGTTCTCGTTGGCCGTGGTTGCCTGGGAGATGCTAGAGGGGAGGACGTTTCGGGATGGCCAGCCAGGGTTCACGGGCGACTTTCCTTGGGCCGTCATCAATCTCGAGCCGCCGCCAATGCGGCGAGAGGGGCTGCCCGCAGATCTCGTTGGGCTGGTCGGTGCAGGGCTGGCTGCATCAGCCCGACCAAGTGCTCAGGAGTTCATGACCGTCGTCCATCGCTACGCTCAGGGGCGGGATCAGGTCAAGGCGATGGTGCGGACGGTTATGGGACGAGGCGAACGCTCGCACCACACGGGATACATGGAGATCCCCAAAGCCCTCCGTGAGGTTGGCGAGCGCGCCGAGGTCGAGGAGGACGAAGAAACGATTGCCCGGCCCGCGCAGGCCCAGGCGCAGGCCCAGGCCCAGGCGCAGCCTGAGTTGCCGACGATGATCGTGCCCCGAGAGACGGACACGCAGAACGCCGAGCTGGACGTCCCCTCGTTCTTCCATCGCGAACGAAATGCCCCGCCTGTCGTCGAGGAGACGATCGTGTTGCAAGATGCGGATGCGCATCGGGGTTGGTTCGTTCGGTCGTCGGGCGTGGAGACTGAGGTCTTGCCCCCGCCGCGAGCGACACTTGCTCGTGTAACGTCGCTGACGCCCCCTGAACGTGCACAGACCCACGTGTTCGAGGACCCGGACGAGGGGTCATTGGTGCACGAGCGGGAGCTTCGCGGGCATCGCAGGCGTTTTGGCATCTTCTTGGCGCTCGGGGTTTTGATCGCGTGCTTGGCGGGTGCTGCGGTCGGCCACTTCGTGTTTGGGCCTGGGGGGCTACAGTGAGCGACACCGGGCCGCTCTTCGTGGATGACGGAGAGCTTCGGCTCCCTCCTGGGACCGTCATTGCTGGCGCGACCCTGCAGGGCGAGATGGCTCGCGGTGGAATGGCGATCGTCTATCGAGCACGACGCGAAGACGGGACGCAGGCGGTGCTCAAGGTCGGCACGGCCGAGGCGGCACGGCGGCCAGGAACTGAGCAGCGCTACCGGAATGAAGAGTCCGTGGGCGCTCGGCTTCGCCATCCAAACATCGTGCGCCCCATCGCGGTGGGGCGCCTCGAGGGCCCGCCAGGGTTCGAGGGGCGGATGTTCTTGCTGACGAAGTTCGTCGATGCCCCTCCGCTGTCGCACTTGATGATGCACCACGCCGGTGGTGTCCCGATCGATCAAGTGGTTGCCATTGGCCGTCAGCTCTCGGCTGCTCTGGTCGAGATGCATGACGTCGGGATCGTCCATCGCGACATCAAGCCAGACAACGTCCTCGTTGGAGACGACGGACACGTGTCCGTCATCGACTTCGGGCTGTCCTTCTCGCTCGGCGATGTCAGTGGCGAGACACGCTCCGAGGAACTCACCCTCGAAGGTGATGCTCCAGGGACACCGTTGTACATGTCGCCACAGCAGGCGATGCACAGACCCGTGTCGCGGAGCTTCGACATCTACGCCTTGGGCGTGTTGCTCTACGAGATGTGTTGTGGAAAGGCTCCGCATGCGCACCTGCCCCGGCGCGAGATCGCAGCGGCGAGAAGCGATCGGAATGCGAAGCCGTTATCCCTGTCGATCATGGCCCCCGGCGTGCCCGCCTCACTCGTGGAGCTGGTCGAGCGCTGCTTGGCGTACGAGCCCGAGCGCAGGCCGACGGCGGCACAGATCCTCGCCTTCTTCGAGTCAGAAGACCCCGAGAAGAGGGCGACCGCTCCCGAGCTGCGAGTCGTCAGCCCACATGCCCAGGAGGGGGACACCTCCGACCCCACGATGGCCACGCGTCGTCCCTCCGTCATCGCGGCGGGTGGCCGAAGGGCAGGAGAGGAGACGATGGTCAAGCTCGTGCGCGACGGTGTCGAGATGCCTTCGGTGCAGCGCGTCCGCAGCGAGCTCGCCAAGGTCGACGAGTGCGTCGTGGTTCCCCGAGCACAGGCCCTTGCTGCGCTGGGGCTCGAAGAAGAGGCTCGCGGGCAGAGGCCGGTGGCGCCGGCCCCTGCCGAGCCGCCAAGCGCGCTGGCGGCGAACCCAGAGCCAGAGCCTGAGCCTGAGCCAGACCCAGACCCAGAGCCAGAGCCAGACCCTGAGCCAGAGCCAGAGCCAGAGCCAGAGCCAGAGCCAGAGCCAGAGCCGGAGCCTGCGTCCGACGCGAAGCCGCGCCGCGCGCGAGGGAGTATCGTGGCCGCGTTGCTTCTGTTCGTGGTGGGCGGGGCCTGGTTCGCGTCTTCGATGTGGTCTCCGCAGGGTCATTCGAAGCTGCGCCTGGCCTTCGCGTCGCTGCCCGAGAGTGCGCCCGAGGTCGATGGGGATCCCGAGGTTGGTGCAGAACCGAGGGCTCCTACGCCGGCTGCTGAGCTTGCTGAGCCTGGCGATCCGACTGAGCCTCCGCCCCCCGAGGTCCGAGTCGACGAGGAACCGAAGCCGCGGAACGCCAAGCCCATCCGGAAGAAGGCGAACCCCGAGGTCGAGGCCGAGCCTGAAGAGGGCGGGACGACACCGAGGCCACCTACCTCGTGTGCTTCGCTGCGGGCGGACGCGAGAGCTGCGCTCCATTCCAAGAGATGGAAGCTCGTCCTCGCGTCGACCAACGACGCCTCGTGCTGGTCCTCCAAGGCTGAGCGCGTTCGGCTGAGGACACAAGCGCTGCTCGAACTTGGACGCTTCAAGGCCTGTGTGCGTGAAACGGCCGGCCAGAGTGACCCCCACGTCGTGGCATGGGGGAAAGAGTGTTATCGCCTCGACAAGGAGACTCCGTGACCAAGAACCACCTCTCATGCGCCGCAGGGGCCTTCGCCTCCGTCTTCATGGTGTCGTTGCCGGCTTCTGCCGCACCCGAAGCACCCTCCTTCACCTATCGACCCGTTGCGGTTGAGACGCAGTTTGAAGGCGTCGCTTCGAGTCGCATCGATCGGCTGGAGCCGCAGCTCCAGGCCGCAGCACGACGTGAGCTCGCGGTCCACGACGTCGAGCTCGATGACGACTCGGGCACGGTGCTCGTGTTTCATGTTCGCAGCGTGGCCGAAGGCGATCCTGAGGCAAACGCGGAGAGCGCCGTCAGCGACTACGGCACACACATCGAGGTTCTGATCGACGGCGAGGTGGCGGGCGAAGAGGTGACGCTGTGCGTCTCCAAAGGGGAAGCCGAGCTGGTGGAATGCGCGCTGTCGGGCGTGCCCAAGGTGCTCGAGCTGCTCCCTCGCGAAGAGGTTGTGCCTCCGCCCGATGCGGGTCCGCCCGAGTCGGGGTCCGTCGATGGCCCCCGCTCCACCGAAGCCAAGATCTCACCGCTGGTGTGGGCTGGCGCCGGGGTCCTCGTCGCAGGGGCGGCAACGCTCGGCGCGGGGGTCTGGATGCATTTGTATGACGAGGCTGGCTCGGCCGGGAGCGTCGAGCGCGGTCTGAGCTCCGAGCGGCAGGGATATCCCCGCTCGACCACCGTTCCCATGCTCGTCGTGGGCTCGGGCCTCGCGGCGGCGGGCGTCGCCTTGCTGGTCACCGGGCTCGTCAAAGGCGCGCGCGCGAAGAAAAAATCCACCGCCATCTCCCCAACGCTGTCCAGTGGCTTCGCTGGAGTGTCCATCCAAGGAAGGTTCTAACGTCATGACCAATCTCCGAGTCGCCCTCACCATCTCCTTGCTGACGTGTTGCACGACCGCGTGCCTCGAGACGACCGTGACCGTCAACGAAGACTACTGCGGTCAGCATGATGGCGACGCGTACTGCCAGCGCCTCGACCCTGACGCGCCGTACTGCGTCCTGAGTACCGAGCCCTGCATCTCCGCCTCAGGGCTCGAGCTGAGCACTCGCTACGCCTGCGTCGCTGAGCAGCCTACGCAGGAATGTCGCCAAGAGTGCGGCATCGGCAACGAGGGCTGCACCAACCCGACGGCATCAGATGGAAGCAGCTCGAGCGGCCCCGAGACGGAAGACCCACCGACGAGCACGACGCAGGGGGAGACCGACTCGGGGCCGAGCACGACGACCGGCCCCGAGTGTATGGAGAGCGACGAATGCGACGACCCGGCGGCGCCGTTTTGCGTCGACGGCACGTGCAGCACGTGTGACGCCACCGCCTTGCCGGACGAGGCCTGCGCGACGCTGGACGAAACGGCCCCCCTGTGCGTCGGGACGAGCTGCGTGCAGTGCACGGCCGAAGATGCGTCGGTGTGCGGAGGAACCTCGCCGCTGTGCGATGTGGAGGCCAACACCTGCGTCGGGTGCGAGTTTCACGAACAGTGCCGGGACCTGGACCTCCCCGCGTGCAACATCGCGACGGGTGCGTGCTTCGACGCGGCAGCGGTGAGCGAAGTGAACGCGGGGAACCCCGGCACCATCCAGGCGGCCATCGACGAGGTCGACGACGGTGCGGAGCACGCCATCGTGCTCACGGACGGCGGCTCCCTCCACACCATCAGCATCGACGGCGGCAAGACCATCGCCATCGTGTCGGACTCGACGGCCGAGCGGAGCATCATCGGAAGCACCGCATCGCCCATCGTCACGGTCAGCGGAGCGGGCTCCACGGCATACCTTCACCGGGTCCGCATCGACGGAAGCAGCGGCGTTGGTATCTCGGTCGCCTCGAACGCGACGCTGTACGCGGACTCGACACGCGTCTCCGGGAACGACGGCGGCGGCATCGAACTCGCCTCGGGCACCAGTGGGTTCCTGAGGAACTGCATGGTGGCGGGCGACGGAGGCGACAGCGCAGCAATCTCATCGGGGGGGTTGTTGGACCTTCTCTTCACGACTCTAGGGCGAGACACAAACTTCGGGGACCCTGTCCTTGAGTGCTCCGGCGGCGCCGCGACGACGGTGCGAAACAGCCTCATCGTCAACCAGACCAACACCACAGGTGACGAGATCGCGTGCGCAGGGGCATCACTCGAGAACACCGAGGTCGCAAGCACGCAAACGCCCGCCGACTGGTTCGGACCGGGCTTCTCCTCGGGCAACTACTCCCTGACCCCCGCCGGCCAAGCCGAGTTTGCGAACATCGCAATCTGGGAGACGGGCGACCCGCCGTTCGACTTCGACGGCGACCTTCGCCCGACCGAAGACGGAGCGATGGACTACGCGGGAGCCGATGTACCGTAGAGGGCTGTTCGCCTTGGCCGCACTTCTTGGCGCTTGCGGTTCAGAACACGCAAGCGGGATAGATTCGACGACGACGAGCCAGGCGTCGTCATCCACGGACCCGACACTGACCTCCACAACGACGGACGAAACCTCGTCGACGGAGGCGCCGACGACGGGAGAGACCGAGACAGGCGACGAGTCCTCGAGCACGACGGGGCCCAAGTGCTCGGACATCATTCCGTGCCTGGATGCCGAGGCGCCGTTTTGCGTCGACGGCACGTGCAGCACGTGTGACGCCACCGCCTTGCCGGACGAGGCCTGCGCGACGCTGGACGAAACGGCCCCCCTGTGCGTCGGGACGAGCTGCGTGCAGTGCACGGCCGAAGATGCGTCGGTGTGCGGAGGAACCTCGCCGCTGTGCGATGTGGAGGCCAACACCTGCGTCGGGTGCGAGTTTCACGAACAGTGCCAGGACCTGGACCTCCCCGCGTGCAACATCGCGACGGGTGCGTGCTTCGACGCGGCAGCGGTGAGCGAAGTGAACGCGGGGAACCCCGGCACCATCCAGGCGGCCATCGACGAGGTCGACGACGGGGCGGAGCACGCCATCGTGCTCACGGACGGCGGCTCCCTCCACACCATCAGCATCGACGGCGGCAAGACCATCGCCATCGTGTCGGACTCGACGGCCGAGCGGATGATAAGCGGAAACACCGCATCGCCCATCGTCACGGTCAGCGGAGCGGGCTCCACGGCATACCTTCACCGGGTCCGCATCGACGGAAGCAGCGGCGTTGGCATCTCGGTCGCCTCGAACGCGACGCTGTACGCGGACTCGACACGCGTCTCCGGGAACGACGGCGGCGGCATCGAGCTCGCCTCGGGCACCAGTGGGTTCCTGAGAAACTGCATGGTCCAGGGAGTCGGCACTACGTCCACGGCGATTTCGTCGAGCGGAGAGCTCGTTGCCGTCTACTCCAGCTTTGGTCGCACCGCGAACTTTGGAGCCCCGGTGGTCGAGTGTGCCAGCGGCTCGGCGAGCATCCGAAACAGCCTCATCGTCAGCGAGACGAACACAACCGGAGACGAAGTTTCCTGCGGAGGCATCATGCTCGAAAACACCGCAACCGAGAGCACGCAAACCCCCGCCGAATGGTTTGGATCCGGCTTTGCCAGCGGCGACTACTCCCTGACCTCCGCCGGCCAAACCGAGTTCGCCAACATCGCAATCTGGGAGACGGGCGACCCGCCGTTCGACTTCGACGGCGACGCCCGCCCCGCTGTCGACGGCGAGCGCGACTACGCCGGGAGCCGATACCGTCCCATGAAACCGCCACGCCACCTTTCCCGAGCAACGGTGGCGTGGCCTCTGGCCCTGTCGGTGCTGCTCTTCGGACTGTTCGGTTGTGCCCAAGGTGATGGGGAGGATCGACGTCGCGGCTTCGGCAGCAGCACTTTCCGGGTCTTCATCGATGGGGTCTACAAGGCGATGGAACCGAGCTTGGAGGCCAAACTGCGAAGCTGGGATTGGGTCCGTGTGCGAAGCACCGACGAGCTCGCGGTCTTGGTCGGCCTGCCCGGGAACGCCCGTCGACCGGTTGTCATCTACTTCTTCGCGAAGTGGGACGTCGGTTCGGGCCCCTTGATTCGGGACGTCCTGGGCGATCCCAGTGTACGAGAGCACCTCGAAGAGTTCACGCTGGTGTACGTCGACGTTTCTAATCCCGGAGCTGAAGAGGAGGCCCTCAAGGCCGCGCTCGATAGCCGGGTCCTACCGAGGGTGCACCTCTTCGAATCCGGCGCGGGGCTGGCCAGGGCCCTACACCGCGGCGATGTTCTGAGACCGAGGGCAACGCTCCGCGAAACCATCGACCTCGACTCAGAATCCTTCCTGCGGCTCATGGGGCTCATCGAGGGCCAGGATGCAGCTCTTGGTCCTCGATGACGGAGAGCACCTCTCGAGGTGATGGAAGCCCCAGAGGACTGACGCCCCGAGGCTCCGTACTCGTGCGCGAAGGCGATGAGCGGGGCCTCGGAAAGTCGAGGTGACCTCGAAAAAGCGAGCGAGGGCCTCGGCGTCGCGCACATCTAAGGTGCTGAAAGTACTCAGTGCACGGGTCGGAGCGGGGCTTGCTCTGTACGGCGGCGTGATCATCGAGCGCACCGACGACAGGACGCTGAAGCAGCTCGTTCTTGTGGACGCCTTCGAGCGGGGCTTTCGAGCGCCGCGCGGGGTGGTGTTCCGGGCCGACGAAACCCTCGAGGTCGGCGATAACGCCACCGGCGTCATCGAGACGAAGGAGCAGCGATGAAGACCCGCAGCATCCTGCCCGCGTTCCTGTGTCGACCCGAGCCTACGCGCCGATCCACGGTGAATCCCAGGCCGCGCCTGTCTCCGCTGCCGGCCACGCCCGCGATCGACCGCGGCGACCTGCAGGCGGTTTCGCTGTTCGAGCTGGCCGCAGGGGCTCAGGAGGCGGTGCGATGACGCGGCCCCGGATGTGGATGCAGGTCGGCGTCTGGCCGCCCCCGGCGGTCGCGCACTGGCGGCCGTCTCGGCACGTCCAGGTGCAGCGGCGACGGTGGGTCGTCGCGGGGCTGGTGGTGTCCCTGGCCCTGGGGGCGGCCGTGGGGAGTGTGGCAACCCTCGCGCTCGTCGCAGCGGTGGGGACGGTGGGCCCATGAGCCTCGAGCCCGTCCAAGTCACGACCCGCCTGCTCACGGCCGACGGCGACGAGCCGGTACTGGCGACCCGTCGCTTCGAGCTGGTCGAGCGCATCGACCACCCGTTCGAGGCGACGGCGGAGCTTCTCAGCGACGACCTCGACCTCGAGGTGCAGGCGCTCCTGGGGGCGCGGGCCGTGGTCGAGCTCGACCGCCCCGGCGTCACCGCGCGCAGCATCGCCGGCGTGGTGACGCGGGCGGAGTACGTCACCACGCGCAATCACCAGCTGATGGTGCGGGTGGTGATCGAGCCGTCGCTGGCCCTGCTGCGGTACTCGACCCGGCGGCGCATCTTCTCGGACGCGACGCTGCCCGAGGTCCTCGAGGCCGTCGCGGGCCCGGTGTTCGCCGACCACGGTGGGACCTGGGACCTCTCGCGGGCGGGGACGCAGCTGTCGCCGCAGGACTACGTGGTGCAGTGGGACGAGAGCGACCTCGACTTCGTGCTGCGCCTGCTCTCCGAAGCGGGCCTGTGCTTGCTGCACGGGCAAGCGGACGATGGGGCCGCGTGCGCGTACGTCCTGGTTGGCTCGGGCGCGATGCTCCCCAGCTACGGGGCGGACCCCCTCGAGCGGTCCACCTCGACGCCCGGTCTGGTGTCTTTCGAACCCGAGACGGAGGAAGAGGCGACCGAGCCCAGCGTGCAGTACCTGGGACGCAGAGATCGCGTGCACGCCCAGGGGGTGACGGTACGGGCCCGCGACTGGAAGACACCGGGCGCGTCGCGCTTCGAGACCCGCATCGAGCTGGGGGACGAGCCCGGGCGAACGGGCCACGTGTGGGCCTATCACCCCGGTCGCCTGGACGAGGGCAAGGGCAGCGAGGGGCCGCACGGCAACGAGACCGAGGCCTGGGCGATGCGCCGCCTGGATGAGCAGCGGGCCGGACGCGTGGAGGTCACCGGTGCCAGCAACGTGGCCGACCTCTTCGCCGGAGCGACCTTCGAGCTGCAGGGTCATCCCCACGCCGACCTCGACCAGCGCTACGCGGTGCTCAGCGTCGTGCACCACGCCGACGTGCCCGAGGTCGATGTCGGCTCTGGAGATGATGGGCCGGTCGCGCCGACGTACAGCAACCGCTTCGTCGCGACGCCGCTGGACGCCGGCCCCATCCGGCCGCCGCTGCTGCCCACGCCGCGGGCGTCCGGAATCGAGTCGGCCACCGTCGTGGGCCCCCAAGGCCAGGAGGTGCACACCGACGCCCTCGGCCGGGTGCGGGTGCGCTTTCACTGGGACGATGCGCCCCCTCCAGGGGCGGGCCAGACGTGCTGGCTGCGGGTGCTCTCGCCCTGGGCGGGGCCCGGCTACGGCGCCAGCTTCATCCCGCGGGTGGGCATGGAGGTGGTCGTCGGCTTTCTCGGCGGCGACCCCAACCGCCCGGTCGTGACCGGGTGCCTGTACACGGGCACGAACGTGCCCCCGGGCGCGCTGCCCGAGACCAAGACGGCGACCGTGCTGCGTACCCAGAGCAGCCCCGGTGGTGAGGGCTTCAACGAGCTGCGCTTCGAAGACGCCGCCGGGAGCGAAGAGGTGTACCTGCACGCACAGCGCAACCAGCGGAGCGTGGTGCGGGCGGCTCAGTCGACGCGTGTGGGCGCCTCGCGAAGCCTCTGGGTTGGCAAGGACTCGACCCGGACCATCGGCGGCAACGAGACTGTGCACATTGGTGGCGAAGGCGAGCAGCCCGGCGACCTCGAGGTGAGCGTCGCGGGCAACGAGCGGCGCACGGTAGAGCACGACCACGAGCTGACCGCTGAGAATGCCCGGTGGGCGTTGAAGGACGCGCTCGAGGCCGACGCGGCCGGGAAGGTCCGACTCTCCTGTGCCCAAGACCGCTCGGTGCTCACGATGGACCCCAAGGCCATCACGCTGCAGGCGCAAGAGAGCATCGAGCTGCGCGTGGGCAAGACCCGCTTGAAGCTCACACCCGAGGGCATCGAGCTGCACAGCGAACTCATCACCGCCAACGCTGGGCGGCAGATGTGGCTCGCCGCGCCGGCGGGCCGGGTCTCGCTGAGCACCAAGGGGGCCGAGGTGTTCGGCGGACCCAAGAGCGAGTCCCTCCTGCGGCTACGTGCCCAGCAGGCCGACCTCAAGACGCGCGGAATCCTGATCGCCTCTGGGAAGGGCGTCATCGTCTCGGGCCACGAGATGACGACGGTGGAGGCTCCGAAAACGAAGCTCGTGGCGACCCGAGGCGGCGACGTCGCCATCGAGGGCGGTCACATCGGTGTGACCGGGGCCGACGTCGACATTCACGCCGGCGGCCTCGTGGACGTCAAGGGTCAACCGATCAACCTCAACTGCTAGGCCGATGACCACGCTGTACGAAATGCTGGGGCTGCCGGGGGCGGCCGAGCTCGGCGCGTCGCGTCGCCGCACGCAGGACGCATTCGCCGGGCTCTTGGGACCACCGGGCAGTCCGCTCGAACAGGCGACCGGGCTGCCCGCGCCTCCCTCGATGGGCCGGGGCCGGTTCGACAAGGGCCTCGAAGGCGGAGCCGCCTCCAGCCTCATCGAGGACGAGGGCGGACGCTGGTGGCCGTGGGGTGTGGCGGTCATCGTCGGGGTCATGGTCTACGAGGCCCTCGACCATCCCATCGAGGAGTCCGAGGACCTCAGCTTCGAGCTGCCCGGCTGGGAGATCGACGGCATCCCATGGACGGTCGACGTCCTGCACCAACCGGGACCGCAGTACGCCGCCCGCGTCGCCGAGCCCATGCTGCACGGGGGCCAGGCCTTGCCCGGACCCGGCTCGACCGACGTGAACATCGGTGGCCGCGGAGCGCTGACGGTCAGTCATGCAGTGGCGGCGTGTCCTGGAACCAACATCGTCGGGCTCCCGCACATCCCCCAAGCCGGCAGCTGGATGACCACCAACACCGCCTCGGTGAACGTCAACGGGGTGCCGCTGCTGCGGGCGGGCGACTGGATGGTCGAGCACTTCGGCGGCTGCAACCCGCTCATCGGTGGCATGCCCACGGTCAAGGCCGGGCCTCCGGCGAGGCCCTGTATCACGCAGGAGGTCCGCTACTTCGGCCTGCCCGGGCCGCTGGAGCGCGTAGGGTCGAAGGGCACGAAGATCAAAGTGACCGGATCGGTGCGCTGGAACCTGCGCAGCGTGCTGGCGACGGGCGTAGCTGGAGGCCTGATGGTCGCGACGGGCGGCAACCCCGTTGGCCGCTGGGGGGCCGGCCTGATCTTGAAGAACACCGAGCGTCCCAGCATCGAGCTGGAGATCGAGGGGTCCTCCGAGCACTACGCGGATCTGCGCGGCGAGCTCGACGGCGATGGCGAGGACGTGCAGGCCCGGCTGGTGGTGAAGAACAAATGCTCGGCCAAGCAGTCGGCCGGGGTCGACCCCAACCCCCCCCGCAAGACCGAGGCGGGGCAGATGGAGACGGACTGCGACGCTCCCGACTTCGACATCGAGTTCCCCGACGAGGACCCCTCATGAGCCAGAACCGAACCGACGCCCTCTTTCGCCACCCCGACCTGGACCCCGAGCATCTGCTCCGCACCCACGAGCTTCGACGCGTCGAGGTGTTCCAAGACCGCGCCATGAGCTTCGGCCTTCCGGTACCGGCCGCGATGGCGATGGCCTATCCGCAGGTGCAGCAGCCGCGCAAGCGCGGCCAGCCCGAGGTGCTGGCGGTGGCCGGTCTTCCGCCGTACCTCGACAGCCCGCGGCTGCTCGTCAGCGGCCAGACGCTGGTGTACGAGGTCGACCCGCTGGAGTGGTTGCGGTGGCTGTTCACCAAGGCGGGCTGGACGATCGCGCTGGCCCGCACGCATCCGGGCCCGGCAGGTCCTCGCTACGAGCTGGGTGCCATGCGCGAAGAAGACGGCACCGTGCTGCTTCGCCGCACGATGGCGGTGCGCAGCGGCCCGAAGCTGGTGCGCTGCGATGCGGAGGCGAGGATGGCCGACTGGATGGCGTGGCACGACGCGTTGTGGGCCTCGCTGCGCGGGTTCGATCTCGGAGCCCCGCAGCGCGGGAGCATCGAGGCGTTGGTGGCCTGGGACGGGCCGCTGCTCTCGTTCGCCCTGCCGGGGTCGTGGGACTGCCAGGGCGTCCGGGGCGATGACGGCGGGGTGGCGTGGGCGGCGACGCCGGCCCGCGACGTCCAGCGCGGGGCGTCGCTCGCGATTCAAGTCCAGGCCGCAGCTTCAGGCTCCGTGCAGCGTCGCCAGCGGGTCTTCGAGGCGCTACGCCGTGAGACCGCGGCGGCCGGTGGCTCACTGAGCGCGTTCTTGGAAGCGCCGCGCCCCGAGCTGCAGGCCCACGTGCCCGGCTGGGTGGGGCAGTGGCAGGCGCACGGGCAAGGACCCGATGGGGACGTGGTCGTGGTGCTCGTGCAGCGCGAGGACCAGGGCGTGGCGGTGGACTTCGTGCTGACCGCTCCGGCCGCCGGCACCGAGCACGTCGACTGGATGCGCGCGACCCGGGCCCTCGACGTCGCCATCGCGACGAGCCAACTCCGCGCCGAGGGGCAGGAGGTGACATGAGAGACCGCCTCGAGCGCTGCGCCCTGGAGCTATGGCGACGGTGGCTTCGCGTGGCCCGCTACGCCCTGCAGACGACCCGAACCGACGCGCTGCTCCGGTACCGGATCCGGAACCACCAGGAGGTTCGCAAGGCGGTGGAGGATGTACAGGCCGGGCGCGAGGGGCTGGTGCACATGCTCGGTCGAGCCCGCCGAACCGTGCGCCATCGAATGCGGACCCGCATCGAGCACGAGGTCATCCGGGCCGCGCTATCGATGCACGCCGGAGAGGGGCGCGAGGCGATTGCCCGGGTCGTACGGCGCGCCGGTTATCGGGTCGGCGCGTCAACGGTGCGGCGGGTTCTGGAGCGACGAGGGATATGGCCACGGCCTCAGGCGCGGCGAAGGGGTCACGGCTCGCACGAGGGCAGCCTGGCTCGGCCCGGTTTTGCGCGTTGTGCCGGTGGGGCAAGCCCGCAGAAGGGGGAGGAGCGGTGAGCACGGCGGGGCGTTGTCGGCGGAAGCCCGAAGCCCGCGTCAACGCGGTCGGCCCCCGAAGGGGCCGAAGAGGCGCGCTCTGTGCTGCGCATGACGCAAGAGGGCTTGCTTCAACGCGGTCGGCCCCCGAAGGGGCCGAAGAGTCGGGCAGCTCGTTTCCGAGATCCACTGGACCTCTGCTTCAACGCGGTCGGCCCCCGAAGGGGCCGAAGAGGCGGTCAGCAGCAGCAGGGTCAAACAATCCCAATCATCCGCTTCAACGCGGTCGGCCGCCGAAGGGGCCGAAGAGAACCGCAGTCAGGGGGCGGTCGCGCCATACAACCGGCTTCAACGCGGTCGGCCCCCGAAGGGGCCGAAGAGGCGTCCGCCATTTTCCCTCATGCACCCCCAACGGATGCTTCAACGCGGTCGGCCCCCGAAGGGGCCGAAGAGGGGAAAGCCGAAGTTCAGCGCCTTCGCGATCGTGCGGCTTCAACGCGGTCGGCCCCCGAAGGGGCCGAAGAGTCCAAGGCTCCGGTGGACTCGGTCCAGATTTACTGGCTTCAACGCGGTCGGCCCCCGAAGGGGCCGAAGAGTCGACACCGACCGAGAGGTCCACTTGCGCATCGCGCTTCAACGCGGTCGGCCCCCGAAGGGGCCGAAGAGGCGATCGAGGATCCGTACGGCGGGGAGTTCTTGGAGGGCTTCAACGCGGTCGGCCCCCGAAGGGGCCGAAGAGATCGTCGGAGAGATCACCGACTGCGGGCACGTGCAGCTTCAACGCGGTCGGCCCCCGAAGGGGCCGAAGAGGTGCGTCCCAAGTGTCTGCCCCGACAGGAGACAGCCCGCTTCAACGCGGTCGGCCCCCGAAGGGGCCGAAGAGTTCGTGCAGGTGGTGACGGGCTGATGGTCCTCGGACCGCTTCAACGCGGTCGGCCCCCGAAGGGGCCGAAGAGACGAGCGGCTGCAGTGCATCGACGAAGCAGGGGCCGCTTCAACGCGGTCGGCCCCCGAAGGGGCCGAAGAGGGCCCACACTCGGGGATCGTCCTGCGAGATGTATTGCTTCAACGCGGTCGGCCCCCGAAGGGGCCGAAGAGGCCCGATCACGATCGAGCGGTACGGCCCCCCCTCGGTGCTTCAACGCGGTCGGCCCCCGAAGGGGCCGAAGAGACTGCGCCATGCCGGCCGCCTTGGGGTCGACTTCTGAGCTTCAACGCGGTCGGCCCCCGAAGGGGCCGAAGAGCCCGCAGCGCCTTCGTGGCGCCGCGCCGGAGCGAGCCGCTTCAACGCGGTCGGCCCCCGAAGGGGCCGAAGAGTCGCTGGCCCTCCCTCCTTGGGGGTGTAGTGGGTGCGGCTTCAACGCGGTCGGCCCCCGAAGGGGCCGAAGAGGTACAGGGCCCGAGAGCTCCGGGCACGTGTCGAGCGGCTTCAACGCGGTCGGCCCCCGAAGGGGCCGAAGAGGAGGCAACCTGGCCGCCGGGCACGAGCCGCGGCTCGAGGCTTCAACGCGGTCGGCCCCCGAAGGGGCCGAAGAGGCTCCGTCTCAGTCCTGCTCATCGCGTGCACTGGCGCTTCAACGCGGTCGGCCCCCGAAGGGGCCGAAGAGGAGCCAGATGCATAGGTCAGCGTCCATATGACTCCTTGAGGCTTCAACGCGGTCGGCCCCCGAAGGGGCCGAAGAGCGATCGAGTAGACCCCGTCCGTGGTGCCGCCGACCGTGCTTCAACGCGGTCGGCCCCCGAAGGGGCCGAAGAGGCCCGGCGGCCAGGTTGCCTACGAGGGCGGGGCGTTCCGCTTCAACGCGGTCGGCCCCCGAAGGGGCCGAAGAGCGCACGCGGGGGAGCATTCGACCGCTGAGCCGCCACGCTTCAACGCGGTCGGCCCCCGAAGGGGCCGAAGAGGTCGGCCGCCCGGAGATCGACCACCCGCCACGCGTGTTCGCGCTTCAACGCGGTCGGCCCCCGAAGGGGCCGAAGAGCGGATGGCGTGGCCCACACACCCCCTTGTTACCGCGCTTCAACGCGGTCGGCCCCCGAAGGGGCCGAAGAGAGGCAACGCCCGCGGTCACCGGGACGTTGATGGACATGCTTCAACGCGGTCGGCCCCCGAAGGGGCCGAAGAGCACCTGCTACGGGTGCTCGATTTCGCCGCGGCTCAGCTTCAACGCGGTCGGCCCCCGAAGGGGCCGAAGAGAGAGTGCGATCTGCGGCGCGTCGATGGTGCGCGCTGCCGGCTTCAACGCGGTCGGCCCCCGAAGGGGCCGAAGAGGCGACGTGATGATCACGACCTCGCACGGGGACAAGCAGCTTCAACGCGGTCGGCCCCCGAAGGGGCCGAAGAGAGTCGCGCCCGTGGGCAGCGACGTGCGCGTCGAGCTGTCGCTTCAACGCGGTCGGCCCCCGAAGGGGCCGAAGAGGGGTGTCGATATAGGGCAGCGTCGGGAACTGCACCTCGCTTCAACGCGGTCGGCCCCCGAAGGGGCCGAAGAGGGGAGGCCCAGGTTGGGGACCAGCAAGTTTTCACGCTTCAACGCGGTCGGCCCCCGAAGGGGCCGAAGGGTTCCCGGTCGGGCTCGAGGCAGTGTGAATGTTGAAGCTTCAACGCGGTCGGCCCCCGAAGGGGCCGAAGAGGCATGACAGCCGAGCGATCACGACGACACCTCCCTCGGCTTCAACGCGGTCGGCCCGTAACCGTTCACCCCCCGGTGTTCGCAGACGTGCGGATTAACACCCCGAGGGGGATCGACCTCGCGACCGCGGCGTGATCAAACCGAGGGGTGCCGGTCAGTCCCGAGGAGCACGCCTCCGTCCTCGCCGAACTCGGCGAGACGAAGGCCGAACTCGGCGAGACGAAGGCCGAACTCGGCGAGACGAAGGCCGAACTCGGCGAGACGAAGGCGCGGCTGGAGGCGCTGGAAGCTCAGTTCGCGACCGCCCTTGCCACGATCGACCGCCTGACGGAGCAGCTGAAGAAGAACTCGTCGAACTCGAACTTGCCGCCCTCGAGCGACGGGCCGGGCGCTGTGTCGCGGGGTATTCGCGCGCCGAAGAAGCCGAGGTCGAAGCGAAAGCGCGGCGGCCAGAAGGGGCACAAGGGGAGTCATCGCGCGCTGCTGGACCCCATCGAAGTAAACGAGTTCAAAGATCTGTTCCCCGAGGCGTGTGAAGCGTGCGCATGCATCTTGCCGCAGACGCCCGATGTTGCGGCACACCGCCACCAGCTCATCGACCTGCGACGAGGGGGGCGACACGTCCTCGAGTTTCGCCGTCACGCAGTCGAGTGCAGCTGCGGGCACACCACGGTGGCGCCCTACGACCCCAAGCAGATTCCCGCGTCGCCCTTCGGGCCTCGGCTGGTGAGCGTGGTCGCAATGATGACGGGCGTATTCCACCTCAGCCGTCGGAACACGCAGCGCTTCCTCCGCGAGGTCTTCGGGATACACATGTCCATCGGGGCCATAAGCCAAGCCGAACGACGTGTCAGCAAGGCCCTCGCCCCCGCGAGCGAGCAGGCCCACGACGAAGTTCTGGCGGCGATGGTCAAGCACACCGATGCGACGACCTGGTTGATGGCCGGCGTGACGATGTCGCTTTGGACCCTGTGCACCACGTTGACGAGCGTGTTCCGCATCTTCAAGGATGGCGCGCGAGCAACCATCGAGTCGATGTTCTCGGACGAATGCGGCAGCAAGACGGGCATCTTGGTCAGCGACCGAGCGTCGGTCTTCGGGTTTTGGGCGATGGCGCTGCGACAGGTCTGCTGGGCGCATCTGCTGCGGCTATTCGTCGGGTTCTCACAGCGAGCCGGTCCCGAAGGGGCCTACGGTCGCGAGCTGCTCGAGCACGCCGCGCTCGTGTTCGAGTACTGGCACGACTTCGTCGCCGGAACCCGCTCGCGCGACGAACTTCGGCACTTGATGAAGCCGGTCCAGCACAACTTCGAGGCGCTGCTACGGCGCATCGTGGCGGCCGATATCCGTGGTTTGTCGGGCTCGTGCGCGAACCTCCTCGCGCACGCTCCAGCACTATGGACGTTCGTCGATGTGCCCGGCGTCGAGCCGACGAACAACCTCGCCGAGCGTGACCTTCGCTCCCTCGTCATCTGGCGCAGGCTCTGCTACGGCTGCCAGAGTGAACGCGGCCTTCGTTTCGTCGAGCGGGTCATGACGGTCTGCATGACCCTGCGCAAGCGACGATGCGACGTGCTCGACTTCATCGAGCAGTGCGTGCGGGCTCGCGCCGCAGGTTCGCCCGTCCCCTCGCTGCCCGAGCCCCTCGCCGCGGCCTGAACTATCTCCTCGAACTCGGGTAGTAGCGCATGTGGTTGCGCGCGCCCGTCGTCCGCAGCCTGCCGTCGCGACGCAACATCGTCATCGGCAAGCTCAGCTCGCGGACACTCGACCCCAGCCGCCCCGCGTAGTGCGTCATTACTTCCCCGGGCTCGGACGCGACGCTCGCATAGAGGCGTTCGGCCAGCTCCGCGACCTCGCTGCGGCTCCGTCGCTTCCCGGATGCTCGCCGCTTCGGTGCCGACGCCATCTTCTTCGGGGCGCGCGACCCCTCGAACGCGCGCTCGAGCGCGGCGGTCGCCTCCGCTCGAACCTGCGCGAGATGGTCGCGCACGAGTTGGTCGATCTGCTCGACGAGATTGCTGGCCTTCATCCCCCGAGCGTCCGAGCCGCGCCATCGTCCTTCAAGCCCGGGGGTGAACGGTTACGTCGGCCCCCGAAGGGGCCGAAGAGAACCGGCAATCGACCGGTGGGGGCAGGCCAGATGACACTGCTGCTTCAACGCGGTCGGCCCCCGAAGGGGCCGAAGAGCTGCTGGCGGCCCGGTGGCGTCGGTCGGCACTCGGGGTCGCTTCAACGCGGTCGGCCCCCGAAGGGGCCGAAGAGGCTGGTATGGCGACACCCTAAGAATCAGCTGGACGGGCTTCAACGCGGTCGGCCCCCGAAGGGGCCGAAGAGAACGAGACACAGGCGTGACGGCATGAGACGTCGCGCTTCAACGCGGTCGGCCCCCGAAGGGGCCGAAGAGCCACCAGTCCGGCGGCATGGGGTCCCACGCGTACCAGCTTCAACGCGGTCGGCCCCCGAAGGGGCCGAAGAGCAACGGCACGGCGTGGATCAAGACCACCGCAGCAGGGCTTCAACGCGGTCGGCCCCCGAAGGGGCCGAAGAGGACGCTTCCGAGTCCGGTCCTGCTTTTGTTGCGGTGCTTCAACGCGGTCGGCCCCCGAAGGGGCCGAAGAGACCGGCGGGCGAGCCGAGGGCAGCGACGGGCTCAAGCTTCAACGCGGTCGGCCCCCGAAGGGGCCGAAGAGTCGCTCCGCGGGGGTGCGGAGGTCGGTCCGCTCAAGGCTTCAACGCGGTCGGCCCCCGAAGGGGCCGAAGAGCCGACCTGGTCGCCCTGCTCGAAGAGTGGGATCAGACGCTTCAACGCGGTCGGCCCCCGAAGGGGCCGAAGAGGACCACCCCTCCGCCCCTGTCCCTCGCCAGTCGTCGCTTCAACGCGGTCGGCCCCCGAAGGGGCCGAAGAGGGACGACGTCGCGAACGTGGACGCCACGGCAGTCCTGCTTCAACGCGGTCGGCCCCCGAAGGGGCCGAAGAGGCGACGATCCGCAAGACGTACGCCGAAGCACACGCGCTTCAACGCGGTCGGCCCCCGAAGGGGCCGAAGAGGTTCGACACGTCGCCGAACCCCGCGCACGACACGTAGCTTCAACGCGGTCGGCCCCCGAAGGGGCCGAAGAGGAGCCAAGCGCGGCGCATCGCACGTGCCCGTGGTGCTCGCTTCAACGCGGTCGGCCCCCGAAGGGGCCGAAGAGCCGACGGTGGGAGCATCTCACCGGGGGAGCGTGGGGGAAGCTTCAACGCGGTCGGCCCCCGAAGGGGCCGAAGAGGTGAAGCAAAGCGCGGACGGGAAGGTCTCCACGTTCTCGCTTCAACGCGGTCGGCCCCCGAAGGGGCCGAAGAGAGCGCGCCTTCCGGGTTGTGAACCAGGACCTCGTCGCTTCAACGCGGTCGGCCCCCGAAGGGGCCGAAGAGCGTTCCGTCGGCTTCATCGGAGCTGAGCTGGCGCAGCGCTTCAACGCGGTCGGCCCCCGAAGGGGCCGAAGAGAAGCGCGGCGTTTCCACATCTTCAGGAGTGCCGCCGGCTTCAACGCGGTCGGCCCCCGAAGGGGCCGAAGAGCGTCAGCTGCTAGAGTGCAGACCATCGGCCCCACCTCGATGCTTCAACGCGGTCGGCCCCCGAAGGGGCCGAAGAGCGGGGGTGGGCAACTTCCCCTACGACACGGGGGTGCTTCAACGCGGTCGGCCCCCGAAGGGGCCGAAGAGCTGGGGGCGGACACGGGCCGAGACCCTTGCCCGGTAGCTTCAACGCGGTCGGCCCCCGAAGGGGCCGAAGAGCTTCGAGCATCTCGCCCTCTAGCTCCTGCCGTCCGCTTCAACGCGGTCGGCCCCCGAAGGGGCCGAAGAGCACCATCGTCCAGCCGGCTTGCTTGGCGTAGCCTTCGCTTCAACGCGGTCGGCCCCCGAAGGGGCCGAAGAGCGCCTCGCGCTTGCGCCACGCGTCGACGTCCGCGGCTTCAACGCGGTCGGCCCCCGAAGGGGCCGAAGAGAGACCAGCCGCCCACGGGGGACACCGGGGCGGGCACCGCTTCAACGCGGTCGGCCCCCGAAGGGGCCGAAGAGGGTTGCAGCGCTCATAAGGCACGTCCCACGATCCGCGCTTCAACGCGGTCGGCCCCCGAAGGGGCCGAAGAGAGCCCCATGCGCGCGTTGTCTACCGGGCTCGCGATGCTTCAACGCGGTCGGCCCCCGAAGGGGCCGAAGAGAGGTGGAACGACGCGCGCGCGGCGTGGGAGCGGCTGCTTCAACGCGGTCGGCCCCCGAAGGGGCCGAAGAGCAGATCACGGTCGGAGTCCAGGGGGCCTCCGCCCTGCTTCAACGCGGTCGGCCCCCGAAGGGGCCGAAGAGAGCGGGAGCGTGTCGTGGTCCCTCCCGTCGTCGAAGCTTCAACGCGGTCGGCCCCCGAAGGGGCCGAAGAGGTGAACACCACCACCCGGGTGGCGTCGGAGCCGTCCCGCTTCAACGCGGTCGGCCCCCGAAGGGGCCGAAGAGAGCAGGCCTGTCTCCGTATGTCGCAGGTCCAGAAACTCGCTTCAACGCGGTCGGCCCCCGAAGGGGCCGAAGAGCCTCAGCCTGCGGTGGGCGATCGTCTACCAGGGGTCGCTTCAACGCGGTCGGCCCCCGAAGGGGCCGAAGAGACCCCCTGCGGAGTCTGGCGAAACCATACACGAAACAACAGACGATCGCACGCACCCACCTGGCACCCGGCGACCTACATCTGCGCCTCTTCCATTTTCAGTCAGCGCGGCGGAGGCCCAGCCCCACCTGCGGCTCAGAATACTGCGGATCACACGCAAGGCCCAGGCAAACTGACCATCGCGGTCGCGTGATCTTTTTCTTCGCGCGCCACCACGGCGAGTTGGCCCACCGCGATCCTTCTTTACTCCACGCACCGTGCCACCTTATCCCCGCGCCTCGATCTACCGGAGATCTTGCTGATCCGAGCGATCTCTCCACGCTCGATCGCATGGATGCACCCGTACTTCCAACCTCTCCTCGCCAGCACGCCGAGTTCATTCCCGCGCGCATGTGCAATGAGTTCGTCTACTGCCCCAGGCTGTTTCACTTCGAACACGTCCAGGGCATCTTCGTCGAATCTGCCGACACCATCGAGGGCCAGGCTCAACACGAGCGCGCCGCCAAGAGGTCGTCCACCAAGGCAAAGCCGTCGTCCTCTACCGGATCCACCGGCTCCCAACAAGACGACACGCCCCCTTGGGACATACCAAACACACTGTCGTTCATCGCACCGCAGCTCGGCGTCGTTGGCAAGCTCGATACGATCGAAGCCGACGACGACGAGGTCATCGTCGTCGAAGCCAAGCGAGGGCGCGCCCCCAAGATGCAGCGCCATACCTGGGGCGAGCACATCTTGGACTTCGGAGCGTGGCCTGCCGATGTGGCTCAGGTTGCGCTGTACATCGCCATGCTCCGCGAACACGGCCTGCCGTGCACGCAGGCCAGGATCTACTACCGCAAGAGCAAGACCTCACGGATCGTGCCGTGGAGCGACGCCCTCGAGCGGTTCATCCACGCCGTCGTCCTCCAGGCCAAGCAGACCTCCGAGCTCGAGACGCCGCCAGAGCCGCTGCGGGACAGCCCCAAGTGTGTCGGCTGCTCCCTGCACGCCGTGTGCTTGCCCGACGAGCACTACGCCCTTGCGCGACTCGCCAGCCTCTCCCAAGCCACCACCTCCACCGCCTCGGACTCTCCCAACTCCCCCAGCACCAGCGAGAAAGCAATCCGCCGCATCGTCCCCCCGCGCGACGACAAGTCCGTCCTGCACGTCCTGTCCCCTGGCACCGTCCTGCGAAAGCGCGGCGATAGTCTCATCGTCTGCTTGCGAAGCGGTGAGCAGCAAAAGGTCCCCGTCAAAGACGTCAGTCATGTCGCCATCTACGGCGGCGCGTCCCTCACTCAGCCGTGCACCGCTCATCTGCTCCAGACAGGTGTCCCCATTTCACACCACACCGGCGCCGGCCGACTGCTTGGGCTGACCCACTCGGTGATGACGCTCAACATCGGTATGCGCCGGGCCCAGTTCCGCGCGGCCGATGACAAAGCACTCTCGCTCGACGCCGCTCGCGCGTGGGTCACCGCCAAGATTACCAATCAGCGCACCATCCTGCGCCGCTATCGGAAGGGCGCCGGATCGCTCGCCCTCGACGACGGTGGCGAAGACCTTCCAGACAGGCCCGGCGCTGACGCGCCCCAGCAGCAGCTCCAGCGTCACCAGACCCGTGCCGCCGTCGACCAGGCCCTGCGGGACACCAAGGTCGCGCTCAGTGCCGCTCGCCGCACCGACGACATCGACGCCCTTCGTGGCCACGAGGGCGACGCCGCGGCTCGGTACTTCTACGCCTTGCCCGCCATCGTTCCTCCCGAGTGGAAGGGCGACTTCTGCGGACGCAGCCGCAGGCCCCCCCGGGATCGGATCAACGCCATGCTCAGCTTTGGCTACGCCCTCCTCACCCGTGACGCCGCCGCTGCCCTCACCCGGGTTGGCCTCGATCCCATGCTGGGGCTGTTTCACACCATGCGACCGGGCCGCGTCTCGTTGGCCCTCGACGTCATCGAGCCCTTCCGCGCAGCCTGGGTCGACGCGGCGATGCTTCGGCTGATCGCCACCGGCGGCATCCGTCGAGACCACTTTCACGTCTCCTCCGCAGGCGTCGTCCTGAGCGACTCGGGTCGACGACGAGTGATTACCGCCTACGAGCGCCGCGCAGACGAACTCACCACCCACCCCCACTTCGGCTACCGCGCCAGCATCCGCCGACTCCTCGACCTCGACGTTCGCGTGCTGGGCAAGTGGTTGCTCGGCGAGATTCCAGCCTTGCTGCCGTTCTGCACGAGATAACATGCGACGCCTCACCCTCGTCGCCTACGACATCTGCGACCCCAAGCGCCTGAGACGAGTTCACAAGATCGTCCGAGATTTCGGCAGCCCCCTGCAGTACAGCGTGTTCCTGTGTGCACTGTCTGCGAAGGACGCCGTCGTCCTCGAGACTCGCCTGACCAAGGCCATCAACCAGGTCGGTGACCAGGTCATGCTGCTCGATCTCGGCCCCGAGCCGCAGCGGTCCGATCCACTCCCGCAAGGCCGGTTCCTGGGACGCAAGCCCACCGCGCTGACGCGAGATTCACTCGTCTTCTGATCGATATCGCGCGACCGTCTCAAAGCGAGACGACGGCCGACGGGAATCTCATCGAACATCCCGATGAGCGCTCGCGCTCGTTCACAGGTCCGTGCCATTAATGCTCCCGTGAGTGACGGAAGTCGGGGCCTCCCGAAGACCGAAGTGAAGACTCGTGTGCTTCGGTTGCTGGCCAACGCCCCACAAGGGCAGACCAAGGCTGAACTCACCCTCGCCGTCGGCGAGACCTCCAAGCCTACCGTTCAGCGCTGCCTCTCCGAGCTCAAGAATGATGGCGTCGTGGAGATCGACCGCTCCACCCATGTGTGGACATTGCTCGATCCCGACTATCGACTTTCACTCGATGCGCCCGAGGCCGACGACCTTCAGGCCGTGCTCATCGCTGAAGCGCTGCTCGGCGCGCTGATGGACGATGAGCTCCGAACACGACTGCGCAGCTTGGCCGAGCGAATCGACGAGCGGATGAGGCTACGCAACCAGACCCCGCCCGCGGCGCTGCGAACCCCCATCGACGTCTCCTTTACCTCGGCCAGCCGGGTACGGCCCCTCGTTCTTCATGGCCTGCTCCGCGCGGTGCGGCAGCGCGTCGTACGGATCTGCTTCACGAGCCCCTGGTCCTCCGAGCAGCGCAAGCTGAGGCTCATCGAGCCGTGGGCCCTGCGGCTGCACGACTCGTCCTGGTACGTGCGCGCCTTCGACCGTCAGCATGGCGAGCCTCGGACCTTTCGTCTCGCGCACATTCACCGCGTGTCCGGTTCGCCCGACTTCGGCGACCCCCGCGAGCCCGTACCCCCTGCGGATCAGATTTGGGACGGCGGCGACCCAGCTTTTGGCATCGACGACGACCGCCCGGCCACCGCCCGCGTCGTCTTGCGCAACCCAATCGCCCGCTGGCTGAGCCACGTCATCTGGCACCCCACCCAGGAAGACGACTGGCTCGACGATCAAACCCTCGCCCGCACCGTCCCCTACGCCATTTTTGCGGCTTCAACGCGGTCGGCCCCCGAAGGGGCCGAAGAGGTTGACGCGCAGCATCGCGCGCCACGTCGGCGACGTCGCGTGCTTCAACGCGGTCGGCCCCCGAAGGGGCCGAAGAGGTCGACCGGTCGCCCACGCCGGAGGACCGTGCGCGACTGCTTCAACGCGGTCGGCCCCCGAAGGGGCCGAAGAGCCGCACGCGCGCTCGGCACCGATGCCCGCGAGCGGCGCGGCTTCAACGCGGTCGGCCCCCGAAGGGGCCGAAGAGCGTCGCCAGCTCCGCGTGGACTCGCGGCGGGCGCGATGCTTCAACGCGGTCGGCCCCCGAAGGGGCCGAAGAGAGCGGCCACGCGCGCAAGACTCGTCGGGCTGCTCGCGCTTCAACGCGGTCGGCCCCCGAAGGGGCCGAAGAGCGGACGCAGCGCTGGCGATCGTCGCGCAGTCCGAGCCGGCTTCAACGCGGTCGGCCCCCGAAGGGGCCGAAGAGAGCGCAACGTCCGCGGTCACCGGGCGTTGATCGACATGCTTCAACGCGGTCGGCCCCCGAAGGGGCCGAAGAGGAGGGAGGTTCGGCGTTCGAGATCGCGGATCGTGCCGCTTCAACGCGGTCGGCCCCCGAAGGGGCCGAAGAGCCGCCTCGCGCCGGTGTCCGCAGAGTGAGCGAGCGCGCGCTTCAACGCGGTCGGCCCCCGAAGGGGCCGAAGAGTGCGCACGGAGCGAGCGGACGGTAGGCAAACCGCGAAGTGCTTCAACGCGGTCGGCCCCCGAAGGGGCCGAAGAGACCCCCTGCGGAGTCTGGCGAAACCATACACGAAACAACAGACGATCGCACGCACCCACCTGGCACCCGGCGACCTACATCTGCGCCTCTTCCATTTTCAGTCAGCGCGGCGGAGGCCCAGCCCCACCTGCGGCTCAGAATACTGCGGATCACACGCAAGGCCCAGGCAAACTGACCATCGCGGTCGCGTGATCTTTTTCTTCGCGCGCCACCACGGCGAGTTGGCCCACCGCGATCCTTCTTTACTCCACGCACCGTGCCACCTTATCCCCGCGCCTTGATCTACCGGAGATCTTGCTGATCCGAGCGATCTCTCCACGCTCGATCGCATGGATGCACCCGTACTTCCAACCTCTCCTCGCCAGCACGCCGAGCTCATTCCCGCGCGCATGTGCAATGAGTTCGTCTATTGCCCCAGGCTGTTTCACTTCGAACACGTCCAGGGCATCTTCGTCGAATCTGCCGACACCATCGAGGGCCAGGCTCAACACGAGCGCGCCGCCAAGAGGTCGTCCACCAAGGCAAAGCCGTCGTCCTCTACCGGATCCCCCGGCTCCCAACAAGACGACACGCCCCCTTGGGACATACCAAACACACTGTCGTTCATCGCACCGCAGCTCGGCGTCGTTGGCAAGCTCGATACGATCGAAGCCGACGACGACGAGGTCATCGTCGTCGAAGCCAAGCGAGGGCGCGCACCCAAGATGCAGCGCCATACCTGGGGCGAGCACATCCTGGACTTCGGAGCATGGCCTGCCGATGTCGCTCAGGTTGCGCTGTACATCGCCATGCTCCGCGAACACGGCCTGCCGTGCACGCAGGCCAGGATCTACTACCGCAAGAGCAAGACCTCACGGATCGTGCCGTGGAGCGACGCCCTCGAGCGGTTCATCCACGCCGTCGTCCTCCAGGCCAAGCAGACCTCCGAGCTCGAGACGCCGCCAGAGCCGCTGCGGGACAGCCCCAAGTGTGTCGGCTGCTCCCTGCACGCCGTGTGCTTGCCCGACGAGCACTACGCCCTTGCGCGACTCGCCAGCCTCTCCCAAGCCACCACCTCCACCGCCTCGGACTCTCCCAACTCCCCCAACACCAGCGAGAAAGCAATCCGCCGCATCGTCCCCCCGCGCGACGACAAGTCCGTCCTGCACGTCCTGTCCCCTGGCACCGTCCTGCGAAAGCGCGGCGATAGTCTCATCGTCTGCTTGCGAAGCGGTGAGCAGCAAAAGGTCCCCGTCAAAGACGTCAGTCATGTCGCCATCTACGGCGGCGCGTCCCTCACTCAGCCGTGCACCGCTCATCTGCTCCAGGCTGGTGTCCCCATCTCACACCACACCGGCGCCGGCCGACTGCTTGGCCTGACCCACTCGGTGATGACGCTCAACATCGGTATGCGCCGGGCCCAGTTCCGCGCGGCCGATGACAAAGCACTCTCGCTCGACGCCGCTCGCGCGTGGGTCACCGCCAAGATTACCAATCAGCGCACCATCCTGCGCCGCTATCGGAAGGGCGCCGGATCGCTCGCCCTCGACGACGGTGGCGAAGACCTTCCAGACAGGCCCGGCGTTGACGCGCCCCAGCAGCAGCTCCAGCGTCACCAGACCCGTGCCGCCGTCGACCAGGCCCTGCGGGACACCAAGGTCGCGCTCAGTGCCGCTCGCCGCACCGACGACATCGACGCCCTTCGTGGCCACGAGGGCGACGCCGCGGCTCGGTACTTCTACGCCATGCCCGCCATCGTTCCTCCCGAGTGGAAGGGCGACTTCTGCGGACGCAGCCGCAGGCCCCCCCGGGATCGGATCAACGCCATGCTCAGCTTTGGCTACGCCCTCCTCACCCGTGACGCCGCCGCTGCCCTCACCCGGGTTGGCCTCGATCCCATGCTGGGGCTGTTTCACACCATGCGACCGGGCCGCGTCTCGTTGGCCCTCGACGTCATCGAGCCCTTCCGTGCAGCCTGGGTCGACGCAGCGATGCTTCGGCTGATCGCCACCGGCGGCATCCGTCGAGACCACTTTCACGTCTCCTCCGCAGGCGTCGTCCTGAGCGACTCGGGTCGACGACGAGTGATTACCGCCTACGAGCGCCGCGCAGACGAACTCACCACCCACCCCCACTTCGGCTACCGCGCCAGCATCCGCCGGCTCCTCGACCTCGACGTTCGCGTCCTGGGCAAGTGGTTGCTCGGCGAGATTCCAGCCTTGTTGCCCTTCTGCACGAGATGACATGCGACGCCTCACCCTCGTCGCCTACGACATCTGCGACCCCAAGCGCCTCAGACGGGTTCACAAGATCGTCCGAGATTTCGGCAGCCCCCTGCAGTACAGCGTGTTCCTGTGTGCACTGTCTGCGAAGGACGCCGTCGTCCTCGAGACTCGCCTGACCAAGGCCATCAACCAGGTCGGTGACCAGGTCATGCTGCTCGATCTCGGCCCCGAGCCACAGCGGTCCGATCCACTCCCGCAAGGCCGGTTCCTGGGACGCAAGCCCACCGCGCTGACGCGAGATTCACTCGTCTTCTGATCGATATCGCGCGACCGTCTCAAAGCGAGACGACGGCCGACGGGAATCTCATCGAACATCCCGATGAGCGCTCGCGCTCGTTCACAGGTCCGTGCCATTAATGCTCCCGTGAGTGACGGAAGTCGGGGCCTCCCGAAGACCGAAGTGAAGACTCGTGTGCTTCGGTTGCTGGCCAACGCCCCACAAGGGCAGACCAAGGCTGAACTCACCCTCGCCGTCGGCGAGACCTCCAAGCCTACCGTTCAGCGCTGCCTCTCCGAGCTCAAGAATGATGGCGTCGTGGAGATCGACCGCTCCACCCATGTGTGGACATTGCTCGATCCCGACTATCGACTTTCACTCGATGCGCCCGAGGCCGACGACCTTCAGGCCGTGCTCATCGCTGAAGCGCTGCTCGGCGCGCTGATGGACGATGAGCTCCGAACACGACTGCGCAGCTTGGCCGAGCGAATCGACGAGCGGATGAGGCTTCGCAACCAGACCCCGCCCGCGGCGCTGCGAACCCCCATCGACGTCTCCTTTACCTCGGCCAGCCGGGTACGGCCCCTCGTTCTTCATGGCCTGCTCCGCGCGGTGCGGCAGCGCGTCGTACGGATCTGCTTCACGAGCCCCTGGTCCTCCGAGCAGCGCAAGCTGAGGCTCATCGAGCCGTGGGCCCTGCGGCTGCACGACTCGTCCTGGTACGTGCGCGCCTTCGACCGTCAGCATGGCGAGCCTCGGACCTTTCGTCTCGCGCACATTCACCGCGTGTCCGGTTCGCCCGACCTCGGCGACCCCCGCGAGCCCGTACCCCCTGCGGATCAGATTTGGGACGGCGGCGACCCAGCTTTTGGCATCGACGACGACCGCCCCGCCACCGCCCGCGTCGTCTTGCGCAACCCAGTCGCCCGCTGGCTGAGCCACGTCATCTGGCACCCCACCCAAGAAGACGACTGGCTCGACGATCAAACCCTCGCCCGCACCGTCCCCTACGCCAGCTGCCGCGAGTTCGCCCGAACCCTACGCGCCTACGCCGACGCCCTCATCAGCGTCGATCCACCCGAGCTCCGCGCCGAGATGCTGAGGCCTTTTTCGAGGGTCGATCTCCGAGAGATCACGTAGCCGTGCTTTTCTTCAAACGACCGATACAGGACCACCGATCATGAAACTCACCCTCGAGACTCTCCAAGCCTTCATCCGTGACGATGGCGCTGCCCTTCGCCTTCGCGCTCGCCTCCAGCCTGCCGGCGGTCCTGGCGACAAGCTCTTTCCTTCCACGTATGCCAATGGGCAAGACGGCAAGAAGCACGAGACGAAGTACGCGACCGAGCAGCGCGTCATCGACGGTGAACGAAAGCTCTCCGTGCTCCTCGACTCCGTCGCGTCCCAAGCCAACCGCATGGAGTTGGCGCTGCTCGAGGCCCGCCGTCGCGGGCATATCCAGCTTCCGCTGATCGAGGTCGACTTCTCGGAATCGTTCCCTGATCTGGGAACCATCTCCAGCCTGGAGGCTCCGCACCGGGTCTACGACGCAATCTTGCGCGACGCGAAGCTGGGAGAAGACGCCTTCCGAGCCTCTGCGACCGGGCGCGCCATCACCGATTCCAGCACGAAGGATGCCCGCGCCATGTTCCAACATTGTCCCACCGCCCTGATCTTCGGCGCCTGGGACAGCACGGGCCCCAGAGGCGGACTCGGCCACAAGTTCCAGCGCGCCATCGCAAGCGAGGTGGTCGCAATCGGGTGCGAAACCGGAGCCAAGGTGGGCAGCCGACTGGACCCGCTGCAGATCGCCGCCGCGGTCAAGGTCAGCGTCTCGAAGTCGGACAAGGACAACTGGAGCGTTGACGAGAAGGGCAAGCAACGCCCCTCCGAAGTGAACCACTCCAACATCGCGCCCAGTCGCGACACCGAGGCTGGTGGCATCACCTGCGAGTACGCGCTGCACACCGCGGTCCTGTCCATTCCCGCGCTCCGCCGCCTGAAGTTTGGCGATTGGAGCGACGCTCAATCCGAAGCAGCACGGGTCGTCCTCGGTGCCCTGGGCATGCTCGCGCTGCTGCTTCAGCGACGAGCAGGGTATGACTTCCGCAGCCGCTGCAGCCTCGTGCCCGAAGGTCGCTCCCCCGTGGAGTTGGTTCGCGCCGATGGAGATGTCCAGAGCGTCGAGATCGAGCTCGACGAAGCGCTCGCCCTGCTGGGCTCGGCCATCGCCGACGCCCAGAAGCACGATGTGGCGTGGAACACCGAGACCGTCCGGTTGAAGCCCATGGACAAGCTCGTGCAGCTCGTCGAGGCGAGTCGAGCGATCCAGACCGAGATTGCACCCGAAGCTTGAGGACCCTCCCGTGCTGACGCTCAGGCTCGAGTTCCTCACCGGCCGCTACTGCGCGAGTTCGCCGGCCAACCGCAATGAGGCCGAGTGGCCTCCCCACCCCGCTCGCGTGTTCTCGGCGCTCGTCGCTGCGCACTACGATGGCCTCGCCAGCGAAGAAGGCCGAGCATCCTTGCAGTGGCTCGAGCAGCAGCCGGCGCCCGACCTACACTTCTCCCCCAAGAGTCCGGACAACCTCGAGGTTCGAGACCTCTTCGAGAACTACGTGCCCGTCAACGACAAGGCGCTGAGCGACAGCAGCGCCCTCGCCAAGGCCTGGGACAAGGTACGAAGCGCCGAGACCGACAAGCAGCGGGACAAGGCCGAGAAGAAGCTCCACGCCGAGTACGAGAAGGCCAGTCAACGCCAAGCGTCTCTAACAAAGAGTTGGGCCGCAGACCTCGCTCACGTCTTGCCCCAGACGCGCACCCGTCAGGCTCGAACCTTTCCAACCGTGGTTCCGCTGGACCCGGTCGTGTGGATGGGTTGGAGCGTGGATGCGCCCGAGCAGCACCTCGCGGGTCTGCGCGACATCGCGAAGACCCTCGCCCGGATTGGGCACTCCAGTTCGCTGGTCGCCGGGCACTGGACTACGGAACCGGCCCCGACCCCTCCCACCCTCGTCCCCAGCGAACACGGGGAGACCACCTTGCGGTGGGTCGAATCAGGTCAGCTCGACGCGCTCGATGCTCTGCACCAGCGGAGTCCATTTGGCGAGCAGCGGGTCATGCCGGCCACCCTGCAGCACTATTCACTCGGCGCAGACGCACCCCCCATTGCGGGTTCATCGTTTGGGAGCGAGTTCATCGTCCTGCGTCGAGCCGCCGGCTCAGCCGTCTCGGTCGAACATACCGAGTATGTGACCGAAGCCGTCCGCGGCGCATTGATGCATCACGCCCCCCAACCGGTGCGTCCGTCGATCAGCGGTCATCATCCCGGCGGTGTCCACGGTGACCACATCGCTATCCTCGCGCTCCCCAATGCAGGCCAGCCCTACGCCAACGGCGACCTTCTGGGCGTCGCGCTCGCGTGGCCGCGGAATGCCAGCGCCGAGGATCTGAGCGCTCTGTACAGCGCGCTGGCGAGCTGGGAACGCGCGGGCTGTGAGCTGCGCCTGGGCCAACGAGGGGTTTGGAGGATGGAGCGGGAAGTCCTCACGTCACAGCTGCGAACCCTCCAGAGCAGCGCCTGGACCAGACCCAGCCGACGCTGGTCGACCGTGACCCCCGTGCTGCTGGACCGACACCCCGGAGACCTCGACGCCTCGACACCCGAAGCACGGAAGCGTGCCTTCTCCAAAGCGGTCCGCACCGTTCGCGAAGCCTGCAGCCGGATCGGCCTACCCGAGCCCGCATCTGTCGAGTTGGCGGCAGAGCCCTTCTTGCGAGGCTCCGCACATGCTCGCCGTTTCCGCAGCCCGAAGAACCGCCGAGACCACCGGCCCAGGATGCATGTGACCCTGCACTTCGACAGCCCAGTCCAGGGCCCCATCATCATCGGTGCGGGACGACACCGCGGTCTTGGACTCCTTCGCCCCATGACGACCGGAGGCCAATGATGGATCCCTTGGCCTCCACCGATTTCAGCGCGTTCATGCGCGAGGTCACCGGTTTCGACCCCTTTCCGTGGCAGTCTCGCCTACTCGAGGCGGTCGTGGCACCTGCCGACACCCCCGGATGGCCGAGCCTCCTCGACCTGCCCACCGGCACCGGCAAGACCTCGGCGCTGCACGTGGCCACCTTCGCGATGGCCCTTCGTCCAGACCTCATGCCGCGACGAATCGTGCTGGTCGTCGACCGTCGTGTCATCGTCGACCAAGTGTTCGGCGTCGCCGGGCGACTCGCAGCAGCGCTCGAGGCCGCGACCGGCGGCATCACCAAGGCCGTGGCTGATCGGCTTCGCGCGTGTTCCGCCACGCCTGGCTCAGCGCCACTGCGGGCCACGCTCATGCGGGGCGGGGTGCCGAGGGACGATGAGTGGATCCGCAGCCCCGACCAACCGACCGTGTTCGCGTCGACGGTGGACCAGGTCGGGTCGAGGCTGCTCTTTCGGGGCTACGGGGTCTCAGCGGGCATGCGGCCGATCCATGCGGGCGTGCTCGGCACCGACACACTCTACCTGCTCGACGAGGTGCATCTGGCGACGGCGTTCGAACAGACGCTCAGCGACCTCGCCATGTTCGCGAGCCCGAAATGGCGCGAATACGAGGGCGGAATGGGTCGCCCGATTCGCGTCGTTCGAATGAGCGCCACCCCGCGCGCGGGCTCCGAGAATGGCACGACCTTCGGCCTGTCCGACCCCGACCTTCAGCACCCCGTGCTCCGCAAGCGTCTCGAAGCGAGCCGACCCGCGCGTCTCGAGCTCGTGAAAACGAAGGCTGCACGAACGCCCGAAGCCAAGCACGACAATCGCCAGCTGCTCGCGAAGGCTGCGTGTACCCGCGCGGTTCAGGCAGCAGAGAGCGGTGCTCGTGTGATCGGTCTGGTGATGAATCGCGTGGCGAATGCCGTCGCGGTCGCCACCGAACTCGAGCGCCGAAAGCTTGGGCCGGTGTTGTTGCTCACCGGCCGCATGCGGCCCTTCGATCGCGCCGAGGTGCAGCGGGCCGTCGAGGCCGCCGCGTCCGCTGGCGGACCCGGTGGCACCCAAGAGACCCCCACCTTCGTGGTCGCCACGAGCTGCATCGAAGCGGGCGCTGACTACGACTTCGACGCACTGATCACCGAGGTCGCCAGTCTCCCCGCGCTCCGACAGCGCTTCGGTCGCCTCAATCGGCTTGGGCAACACGACGACGTCAAGGCGTGGGTTCTCGGTTCCAAGGATCAGCTCTCGGACAGCGCGAAACCTGACCCGATCTACGGCCCAGCGCTCGCGAACACGTGGGCGTTCCTCGAACGGTCTGCCGTAGACGAGGTCGTGGATTTCGGACTGACGCGGTTTCCCGCCGTCGACCCCGAGCTGCTCGAGACTCTGCGGGTGGAGAACGTCCCACCACCGGTGATGTTTCCGAACTACCTGGATCTGTGGTCCGAGACCCGACCCGCGCCGCATCCTGATCCCGACGTTTCGCTGTGGATGCACGGCAAGGATCGCGACGTCGATCGCGATGTCTCGATCGTGTTTCGCGTGGATGCCCCCACGAAGCCCGGGGTCCAGCTCGAGGAGCATGTGATCGAGACGCTGGACTTCATCCCCCCCACCGCAGATGAAGCGGTCTCGGTGCCACATGAGGCGGCCTCGAAGTACTTCCGCCGACGGAGCGATCAGGACGACCCGCGCCTCGTTCGCTGGACCGCCGAAGGTGCAGAGACGGTGAAGCTCTCGTCGGTCGCACCCGGTGACGTCCTGGTCGCCCCAGCGAGCTGGGGTGGGCTGACGAAGGGCACCTGGGATCCCTCGAACCCCGCACCGGTTCCGGACCTCGCCGAGCGCGTGTACGCGGGGCGAGCCGACGGTGGCGAAGGTGCATGGGTGCTCCGTCTGACCGAGTCGGTCGTGGGGACGGAGGTCAACGTGCCTCGGCCACCCGACGCATCCGCGCGCGAGGATCTCGAGGCCTGGGAGCAGGCGGGCGAGCAACTCGACGCTTGGCTCGCCCAAGCGCGAACCCCGGCCCTTCCCGCGTGGCTCTCGATGCTGCTCGACTCGGTCGAGGAGCGTTCGCTCTCCGCCCAGCGTGAGCCGGCCGGTCCCAACGGCGAGCGGTGGCACCTGCGCTGGATGGATGCGAAACGGGGTGTCAGGGCATCCACCGACGATGCGGTCTCCTCGTTCACCGGCGTCGAGGTTTCTTTGCGCACGCACCTCGACGATGTTCGGGCCTGGGCGGCGTCGTTCGGCCAGGCCGCGGGCATCTCCCCCCAGCTTGCCGAGGACGTCTCGTTGGCCGCTTGGCTTCACGACATCGGCAAGGGGGATCTGCGGTTTCAAGTGCTGCTGCGCGGAGGTGACCCGATTGCAGCACAGCATGGTGAGCCGCTGGCCAAGTCCAAGGCACTCGGCGCCCGAGCCCGTCGCGACGCGGGGCTTCGCTCAGGCTGGCCATCCGGCTTTCGGCACGAGCTGGTGTCCCTCGCCCTACTCGATGCTTCGGTTGCGCTGCAGGGCCGGGCGCACGACCTCGACCTCGTGCGGCACCTGGTGGCCTCTCACCACGGCTGGTGTCGGCCGTGGAGCCCTGCCCTCGACGACCCCTCGCCCACCCACGTGCGAGTTCAACTCGGCGATGACGTGCTCGAAGCCAACACCGCGGCCGTGGACGATGCTCTGCGACTGGACTGCGCCGCTCGCTTCCGGCGCCTGAATCGTCGCTACGGCTGGCACGGTCTCGCCTACCTCGAGTCGCTGCTGCGACTGGGGGATCACCAAGCGAGCCGGACGCCCATGATGCGCCCTGAATGCCCCACGAAGGATCGATGACATGAGCACGCTCGAACTCCCCGGTCTCGACCCCCTCGATCCCCTCGGCTTTCTCGCTGCGTTGGGCGTCTTGGTCGCGCTCACCGAGCACTCGGACGCCGAGGGCACACCCCGACCCCGGCTCGGTTTCCAGCTCGGCCCCGCTGCGAGACCGCGGGTTGCCTCGCGTTTCGAGACGCTCGATCAACTGGTCGACGCGCTCCGTGCCGACCTCGATGCCTTTGGCGGCCGAAGCGAGGAGACCGCGCGCGAGCCGTTCTTGGACTTCTCCTATCCCGACGACAAGGACGCCCCGGTCCACGACCTCAAGCCGCCGCCCGACCACTTCGCACGGATCGCGCGGGAGGCCGTCGGGGCGTCCTCGGTTGGCGAGCGCCGCACCGCGGACTTGCTCGGTGCTGTGCTCACCGATGTCGCCGTAGACGGTGGCGGTATGGGGAAGCCATTCGCGCTGCACTTCACCGCTGGCCAACAGCGGTTCCTGACGATCGCCCTCGAGCTCATGGATGGCGCGGGGAAAGCCGGCGGGGTGGATGCCAAAGACCTCCGCAACGCGCTCACCGGACCGTGGTCCAACGACCGCCCGCTGAAGGTGTTCAGCTGGAGCCCGACCCAGGATCGCTCCTATGCGCTGCGCGCCTCCGACCCTTCCAAAGACACCAAGTTGGGGACGCCAGGCGCCGACTGGCTCGCGTTCCGGGGGCTACGGCTGATCTCCAGCGCCCCGATGGGCAAGCGCATTCAAACGGGCGGTGTCTGCGGTGGCTGGAAGTCGGGGACGTTCACCTACCCGCTTTGGCCCACGATGAGCGACGCGGATACGGTTGCGGCACTGCTGCGCCACCCTGCCTTGGTCAAGCCGTCGCCGCAGAACCTCGCGACGTGGCCCACCTCGGTGGAGCGCTGGATGACCCGAATCTCTCGGTCCGACCAAGGAGGCTACGGCGCGTTTTCCCGGCCCAAGCGCGAGGACCCCAGGGCGACCCAGGGGTAGCGCGGCCGCAACGTCCTCCCATCTCTCATCTCCCCGGCCGGACCCGGGGACGAACGCGTCGGCCCCCCTGCACACGGCACAGGCGCATTGAACGATGATAGCCTCGCAGCGGTGCGAGCTCGGGAGGTTGTTTGGGCCGACATCGTCGCGGCAGCGGAAGCGCGTGACCCACAGCTTGCGGATCTGGTGGTCACCTACATGGCCGCCGCAGATCCGCCCGAGGACCGCGACGAGGAGGCAGACCCATCGGCGCAGGTCGTGCCACTGCCCGCTGAAGCCTGGACGATTCAGAAGCTGCGACAGGCCATCGGCCCCGCCGCCCTCGCCCACAAGTCCCCCCAAGAGCGTCAGGCCGCGCGGCGATCGGCGTGGGCTTCGGTGGACGCCGCCCCCCATCCGCCACCGCGCCTGAAGCTCGGACAGCTGATGGTCGACCTCTACGAAGCCGCGGACGAGCCCGGAACGGCGGCGCTTCGAGACATCCTTCGGCGCGCGAAGATCGGCTGGGGCTTCTGGCAGGGGTTCAAGCGGATCTACAAGCTGGCCGAAGCCAGGCACGATGCCCCGATGCTCGGGCTGCTCGCGTGGCGCCTCGACACCTTTCCCCAGACCCAGTTCACCGCGGGCGAGGTCGGGCGCGGCACCCTCGTGTACATGCGCCGCCGTGCCTGGCGATGGCTGCGTCAGCTGGGCACCGCCGTGCCGGAGGCCTACCCTCAGTATGCCGTCGAGGTCCTGCGCCACTACGACGCGGACACCAACTTCTGGTCGACGTGGGTGGCCTCGCAGATCTGGGGGCACCGCATGCTCCTGGGCTCGGGCAGCGGTGGCGTGCCGAACCCGTCCAAGAAGATGAAGGACTGGGCGTTTCCCGAGGCCTGGTCGCTGTCCAAGGAGCCGCTGCTCCGCCTCCTCGAGCACGCCGAGGCCAACGAGGTCTGCGCCTTCGCGATCATCGGGCTTCAGGAGGCCTTCGCGGACGCGCTGCGCGACGTGGAGCCAGCGTGGCTGATGCGACTGGGGATGAAGTCGCTGCCCGCCGTCCACGACTTCGTGGTCCAGCTCCTGCAGGCGAGCCCCAAGTTCCACCCCTCCAAGCTGTCGGAGCTCGGGCTCGAGCCGCTCATGATGACGATGCTCACCAGCCCCAGCGACGGCGCGCGGACGTTCGCGCTCGAGTACGTTCGCGGGCAGTCTCGCACCGTTCCCGTCGAGCGGCTGGTCGAGCTCGCCGAGAGCGGTTTCCGCGACGCTTCGAGCTTCGCGGTCGAACGTCTCGCGAAAATGTCCGCCAAGGACATTGGTCTACCGCTGCTGGTGCGCATGGTCCTCGCCCGCGGCACCCACGACATGGCCGCCAAGGCGATCCGCGCCGGCTTCTCGGTGACCGACCTCGGGGAAGCCGAGTTCGTCACCCTGATGGTGGCCGGACGCGACGGAGAGCGCTTCGTCGACCCGTGGTACGCCGAAGCCAAGAAGCAGCCACCGGTCTCGTACCTGCAGGCGCTCCTCGAAGACCCACGGCTGGGCGGCAACGCGACCGGGCTCAACTATCGCGAGCGCGCGGTGCTGCGGCGGATCGGGGAGCGGACGGCCGCGGACATCGGCGTCGCGTGGATCCAAGAGGCGCTGCTGCGACCCAAGTACACCAACGAGGTCGCACAGTGGATCGCCCAGGGCAAGGTGAAGGGCGCGGACGTCGACGTCGAGTGGTTCAAGGGGCTCATCGCCAAGCCCAAGCTCCGATCCACCGCGCTCGCCGTCCTGGGCGAGCCCAAGTGGGTGAGCCCCGAGCGACTGGGTGTGCCGTGGCTGCTGGGGCTCTTGCGGCACTCGGACGCCCAGCTGCGCACGTTCGCGCGCCGCCATCTCCTGGAGCACTTCCCCCCCGCCCAGCTCTCCCCCGACGGCGGCGGATGCTGGGAGCTGCTCGGTGAGGGCCAACCCGAGGCCGTCCGCGAGTTCGCCATCGCCTATCTGAGACTCCACCACCCCGAGCTCGGACCGCAGCAGCCCGAGGCGCGCGACCTGGGCATCGCCCCGCGCCTACGCGCCGAGGACTTCCCTGAGGCCACCGTGGTCCCGCTCACCGACGACCCCCGTCCCGACGTGCGCCGCTTCGCCGCGGAGCTCGTCGACGCGGAGATCCAGCGCTGGAACGACCCCACCCTCCCGTACCGTCTGGCGACGTCTCCGTTCTCCGAGACGCGGGCCGCCGCAGGTGCGGTCCTGCTGCTGCTGGGTGATGACGATGTTCCCCCCGAGCGTGCACTCCCCGTCGCGTGGCTCTCGGTCGACGCGGTGTTCGCCCTCGCGGAGAGCCCCTACAAGTCCACCCGCGAGGTTGCGCTCACCCTCATTCGCCGGCACTACGATCGGCTCGACGGCGCGCTGCGGCTGGCGTGGCTGATGGAGAGCCCCGATCGCGAGGTCCGGTTGTTCGCGGTGCGTCTGCTCTGGGAGAAGCACCGGCCGCGCGGGCTCGACCCCGTCTCGGTCCGCAACGCCCAGGCCGCGGCGAGTCGCGCGTTCGACACCTCCGAGGCGCTGCGCGACTTCCTGCAGACCGTGCTGTTCGGGCTCCCGCCGGGTCGAGTGGAGCGCAGGGTGCTCGCCGGCGGCGCGACGCCGGACCGCTCGCTGCCCGCCTCGGTCGCCAAACGACAGCTCGTCGAGCTGCTCCGGGACTTCGCGCTCGAGGACGCCGGCTTCGCCACGGTGGTCCTTCCGATCCTCGAAGCATTTGCCCACTCCGGGGCCCGCGGTGAGCGGGACGCCTGCCTGGCGGCGCTCGTCGCCCTTCGCAACGCGCACCCCGACCTGGGCGTCCAGCTGCGCCCGATGCCCATCGAGGTGCGGACGCCCAAACGCGCCCGATTCGGTGAAGCCCGCTCGGCAGGAGGTCGCTCATGAGCACGCAGAAGAAGTACGCGCCGTTCCTCGAGAAGCTCCACGCGGTCGCCGGTGCCCCATCGGGTCGGCGCTTCGCTGTCGCAGGAATCCGCGACGCCGACGTCGAGCGCTCGGCCGTCCATCTGTTCTCAGTGGGCAAGCGCACCCACGCGGCCGCGGTCGAGATGGCCGCAGGCGCCGCGGCGCTCACCTTCCTCGCCGACGACCTGCTCGTGGTCGGCGGGACGGACGGAACCCTCTGTCTCATCGACGCCGGCGAGGCCGAGCCCACCGTGACCGCCTCGTCCGAGGGACCCGGCGGCGCGGTGATCGGCCTGGCGAGCGACGCCGCGGGCACCACCTTGGCAGTCGTCACCGAGAGCGGCCGCGTCGGCGCCTACCGCCTCGTCGTCGAGAACGGGACGCCCCGGCTCGAGCGCATCGGGCAGCGCGGACTGAGCCCGCGACCGCTGCGATGCGTTGCCTTCGATCCCTCGCGGCCACGCCTGGTCACCGGAGGCGACGATGGGGTCGTGCGGGTGCTCGCCATCGATGGACTCGAGTCCGCCGACCTCCGCGAGATGCCGACGGGGGACGGGGGCGTGCGCGCGCTCGTGGTGACCGACGACGGCCGGATGGTCGCCGGCTGCGGCGACGGCTCGCTGCGGATCAGCTACCTCGACGGCGCCGCCGACGAAGAGGATCGCTCCAAGGACGCTGCGCACGTGCGCCCCGTCGTCGCGCTGGTGCTCGGCCCCGTCCTTCGGGACGAGGCGGGCCGGGACATCCCGCGTCGACTGTTCTCGGCCGGTGCCGACGGCGTCATCAAGTCGTGGCCGCTGGAGACGAGGCGCAAGCCAAAGACCGTAGAGCTGGGCAGCGCCGCGCTGATGGGGCTGGGCTGGGCTCCGGCCGGAGCTCGCGCCAAGCCCGAAGCTCGCGGCGGCTCGCTGGTGGCGATCGACGCTCAGCGCTCGCTGGTGGTTGTGGCCCTCGACGAGCAGAGCGACCCCGCCGACACCTACGACCGGGTGCGGGGCCAGCTGGCCGAGCGCGCCGAGCAGCTGAGCGCGTCGAGCTCGAAGGTCCGTGAGGCCGCCATCACCGCGCTCGCCGAGCTGCCCGAAGACGACGCGCGCCTGCTGATCGAGCGCGCGCTGGCCGGCGATGACAAACCCGAGGTCCGCCAGCGCGCCGCCGAGGTCCTGGGCCGCTGCGGCTCGCGCCCCGCCCGCCCCGCCCTGCGCACCGCCTTGGGCGACGCCGACAAGACCGTGCGGGCGGCAGCATACGAAGCGCTGCTGCTGCGCATCGACAAGGACGATCCGCTCCCCACCCTGCGGGCCGCGGTCAGCGGTCCCCACCCCGACCTCCGAATTCGCGCCATCGCGTCGCTGCCCCCGCTGCGCCAGCGCTCCGCTCTGGTGCCCGGCCTCATCGCGGAGCGGCTCTCCGACCGTGAGGCGAAGGTACGGCAGGCAGCCTTCGACGCTCTGGTCGCGCTGGAACCCAAGGGCTCGGTCGAGCCGGCTCGAGTGGCCCTCGGGCGGGGACCGGCCGACATCCGAACCGCCGCGGTGTTCTGGCTCGGCCGTACGCGCGCTTCGGAGGCGGCAGAGGGCGCCGGGCTGGTCGAGGCCGCCCTCGACGACGACGATCCGATGGTGCGGCGCATGGCGTTCTGCGTCGCGGCGTCCGCTCGGGTCGTGCTGGGACGCACGCTCTACCGGCTCGACCCCGAGTTCCGCGAGGCGATCGACAGCGCCCACCAGCAGGGCCCCCTGCTGCTCGTGGCACCCAAGGACAGTCAGCCCGGCGAAGACGACCGCGCTCCCCTGTTCGCGGCCCTCAACTGCCGCCACCCCGACACCGCCCTGCGCGGCGCTCGGGGCCTGGCCTTGCTGCACGACCCACGGTCCACCGGCGCGCTGCTGCAGCTCAGTCGCGAGACCGATCCTGGACTTCGGCGATCCGTCGTCGCCACCTTGCGGTTCGCAGGCGAAGCGATGCCCGCCGATGATCGCATCCGCATGCGGCTGCAGTGGTTGCTCGACGACCCCGATGCGGGGGTCCGAACCGACGCCTTCGACGCCCTCGCCGGCCTCGCCGCTCCGCGCGGCGACGTGGGAGCCCTCGCCCTCGCCGCGGTGGCGATGCACAGCGGGCAGGAGGACATGCGGGCCAAGGCCCTGGCAGTCGTGGTGAGGTATGGGCCCACCGCCAGCGCCGCCAACCACGCCAAGGCCGACGCGCTGCTGTCCGCAGCCCTGGACGACGAGAGCAGCAAGGTCCGAATCACGGCCTACAAGACCCTGTGGGCCTGGCACAGCGAGACCCCGCAGCCGATGCTCGAGCGCGCCTCGGCCTCGCGCCACGCCGACACCCGCCAGCTCGTCGTCACCGAGCTGGACCGCAGCGAAGACGCCTGGGCCGACGACCTACTGCTGACGATGGTCGGCGACGGCAACGAGGCGGTGGGCATGGCCGCCTACCTGGCGCTGACCGACAGCCGCAAGAACAAGGACCGCGCCAAGGCTCAAAAGGTTCGCGCCGAGGTTCACCTGGCCGCGATGAACTCGCCCAGGGCCGCCGTGCGCGCGGCGGGCTGCCGCGGAGCCAAGGACGCCAAGGACGAGAACCTCTCCGCCCTTCGCAGCCGGCTCACCGAGCTGCTCGAGGATCTCTCCGTGCCCGCGCACGAGGCCGCGATCGAGGCGTTCGACGCCCTGTTCCCCAACGACCAGAATGCTTTCGTCACCGCCTACGGCAGCAAGTACTGGACCCTGCGGGTTCGCGCCGCCGAGCTGCAGGGCAAGCGCCGCAAGCCGAGCGCGATCGGGCCCATGGCGTCGCTGCTCTCCCTGCCCGAAGGGGACATCAATCGTCCTCCGTCGAGCCTGCGACAGCGCGCCGCGGCCGCGATGGCGGACGCCGCAGACTCCGGGTCGATGCCGGCCTACGTCGCGCTTCTCGACGACGGCGACGGCCACGTGCGAGAGATGGGCGCGCGTGGGCTCGCGGGCGCGGTGCGCCCTGGCCTGGAACGACCGCTGATCGCCGCCCTGTCCCACGACGACCTCGCCGTGCGCAGCTGGATCGCCGAGGGCCTCGCCCGGCTCGGGGATGTGCGCGCCGTCCCGGTGCTCGCTGGGACCTTGGCGCACGACCACAAGCCGATCCGCCTGGGCGCCATCCTCAGCTTCGTCGCCCTCGGGCACGATGGCCTTCGCGGCGTGCTGCAGGGGCTCGAGGACGTCGACCGCGAGATTCAAGACTTGGTCTTCGCCATCGTCGTCGCGCGGGACATCGCCCTGGCCCGGGCCGGACTCGCCCCGGACCTGCTCACCGCGGCGCTGGCAGCCAGCAGCCCCGAGCTGCGGTTCGCAGCGGCTCGCGCCCTGGAAGTCCGCAGTTCGGACGACGACCTGCAGCTCCACCCGCTGCTCGAAGAGCTCGTGGGACCCCAGAAGCCCGAACGAGCCTCGGAGCTCGCCAAGTGGCCGCCCGAGGACGAACGTCGGGCTCTGCTCGCCGTGCTGATCGCCGTGCTCGCCAGCGATGAGCCGGCCACCCGCTACGCTGCGGCCCGGGTGCTCTCGCTGCGGCCCCAACCCGATGCGTTCTGGCGAGAGGCAAAGCGCCTGCGCGGACCCAAGGTGGCGCCGATCGGCGAAGCCCCGGCGATGGCACCCCAGACCGAGGAGGCGCAGCCCCGAGCGCGCAGCTGGATTCGGCGGCTCGCCGCCACCCTCACCACGGGCAAGCGCCCCGAGGACCTCACCCGCCGCGTGCTGGAGGTCATCCGCTACGCGGGCGGCTCGGATCCGAAGCCCGTACCCGTGGACCGAGCGGTCGGAGAAGATCTCGAGCAGGTGGTGTTCGGGACCTACGTCGGCCTGGTTCGACAGGCGCCGGTCCAAGGAGCGGCCGACGAGACCCACAGGGTGCGTCGCGATGCGCTGGGACGCCTGGGAGACCTCGCGAACTCGCCCCACGTCGGGCGCGCCGCGGTCCTGCCCGCGCTTCGCCGCGCGCTCTCGGATCCGAACCACCTGGTGCGCAAGGCGGCCAGCACGACGTTGAGCGGGCTGTACCCCGAGGGCGACACCACCCCGGCCTCACTCGCCCTTCAGGCCACCTACGCCGACGTCGGCCGATCCGCGGTCGACACCTTGGTCGAGCGCGCGTTGAGGGGCGACACGGCCGCGCGAACGCTCGCGCTTGGAGCCGTCGACGCCGCGGCCAAGGAGGTCCGCAACTACGCGGTCCAGCGGATCCAGCAGCTCTTCGATGCCGGCAGCCTCGAGCCGTGGCTCGTCGCCCTGGGCAGCCGCTTCGCCGACGTCCGACTCTCCGTCGTCGCCCGCCTCGTCGACGCGGACGACGCACGGGTGGACGAGGCGCTCGCCCGCGCCCTGGAGAGCGACCACGAAGATCTTCGCGAGCGCGCCGCGGCGGCGCTCGCCAGGCGTGGCGACGTTCGGGCTGCCGACGTGCTCGCGGGGTTCCTCCGACACGACGAGCGCCGGATGGTCAATGGCGCCATCGAGGGCCTGGTCGCCCTCGTGCGGGCGCGCAACTCCGAAGAGACGGCCGCCCGAGCCGCGCAGCTGCTGGCCGCCCGCCTCGAGGACGATCCGGACAAGACCGCCGACGTGCCTGCGGTGGTCGGGGCGATCGAGCGCGTGGGTCATCCCGACGGCGAGGCGCCGCTGCTGCGGCTGGTCGAAGGCGAGGACCTTGGACTCGGCACCCGAGCGTTCTCGGCGCTGCTGGTGCTGGCTCGGCATCGGTCCGAGCCGCCTCGCAAGCTCCCCGACGGTCGCACCCGTCGACGCTTCGACGATGCGCTCGCGCTGCGCTACGTCGACGTCGCGGCAGCCCATGCCGACCCACAGATGCGGGTCCAAGCGGTCGATGCGCTTCGCGACGTGGATGACGCCAAGGCCGAGGCGGTGCTCGCTCGCCTGCTCGACGATCGCGACGAATCGGTGCGCGTCGCCGCGGCGGAGGCGGTCTCGTTCCGCGCGCAGGCTGTGGAGGGTGCGGGGCTCGACGCGCTCGCGGCCGCCCTTCGCCGGGGTCGTCGCGACCTCGTGCTGCCCGCCGCGGTTGGGATGGCCAAGCGCCAGCGCCCCGAGGCTCTGCAGCCGCTGCTGCTCGTCCTCGAAGCCGGCGAGCAGACCGAGCGCGAGCGGGCCCTGTTGGCGCTCGGCGACCTCGCCGATCCACGCAGCCTGCCGTACGTCGAGCGGCTGCTCGACACCGACGCGGAGCTCTCCGACGAAGACGGGGCGCTGGCACCGATCGCCGTCGAGGCGCTCGGCCGCATGCTCGGTCGGCTCGAAGAACCCGAGGACCGCGACCGGATCCGCCGGACGGTGGAGACCTCGGCGTCCGAGGGCAGCACCCAGATCCGAGCCCGTGCGTTCACCGGACTGCGCTGGACCGGCGATGACCGCAGCCGCGGCGTTCTGGAGTCCGCGGTGGCCGATGCCTTCGAAGACGTCGGTCTGCGGCGCCACGCCGCCGCGCTGCTCGGCGAGCTGGCCCACCCAGAGGCCGAGGCCGTGCTCGCCGAGGCGCTCGGCGATGCAGACCGTGGCCTCCGCGCCGCGGCCTCGAAGTCACTCGGGCTTCTGTTCCCCGACGACCCGACCCGCGTCGACATGGCCCGGATTCGCAGCCCCCACGGAGACGTCGCGGAGCCGGCGGCTGCGTTCCTGGCTCGACACGGCGACCCCACGTCGCTGCTCGATCGACTGCCGCACATCGAGAGCCCGCAGGTCCGGCAGCGACTGCGCCGGGGCCTTGTCCGGCGCGATGCCCTGCCCCCCGCGGCGATCCTCGGGCTGCTGCAGCACGCCTCCGCGGGACCACGCATCGACGGCGCGTGGATGGCGGGCGCGACCGAAGACGCTTCGCTCGCCGATCCTGCGGCGCACGCAGCCCGACGCAGCGCGACCCAATGGGACGAGCTCCGCAGCGGCAAGGACGCGGGAGCGCGTCGCGAACTGGCGGAGGCCTGGCGCGCGAGCCTGTGGGCGGTCCGGCGATGCAAGGCCAACGCCGCGCTGGCCCGCGAGACCATCGCGGTCAACGAAGCGCCGCCAGCGGTGCTCGCCGAGGCCGCGCGCGGGCTCGGGGCGTCCGGGGACACCTCGGGTCTCGTGGATCTGCGATCCTTGCTCGCCCACAACGACGCGGCGGTACGGGTCGCAGCGGCCGACGCCATCGCGAACCTCGACGCCACCGCGGCCAGCGACGTCGCCATGTCCCCGGAGGTCACCGATGGTCGGGTGGCGGCAACGCTGGCGGACGCAGCGCTGGAGCGAGACGCCAAGGGTGCGCTGTCCTCCGACGCATCCCGGCCCAATCTCCTGCCGCGCACGCTGCAGAAACCGCGGACCGACGTCCTGCGCGACCTCGCGACCGCCGGCACGGGCCCCGCCCGCCTCACCGCGATCGCAACGCTGGGGCGCCTGGGCGGTGAAGAGGCCGTGGGCACCCTGCAGGGTCTGCTCGACGCCAAAGACACCGAAGAGACACTTCGGAAAGCCGCCTTCCGAGCCCTTCGACGCGCCCAACGCCGCACGACCAAGACCAAGACCACCCAGACGCAGGAGCACGCGTGATGTCTCAGAACACCGCCACCGCCGTTCGCTATGAACCCGTCGCCGAGGCCCAGCCCGACGGCGAGACCTTCGTGCTGACCCTTCCCACCGACGGGCTGCGGGCCGACGCCGCGCTGCAGGCCACCTTGCACCGGCCCGGGGTCGTCCGCGACGCCTTGCGAACGATGCACGACATCCTCACCTCCGACCTTCGCCGCAAGGCGACCAGCCGAGAGGATTACCTGGCGTACCTACTCTCGCAGGGCAAGCGGGTGAGCCAGGAGGTCTGGAACGCCCAAAAGGCGTACCTGGCCGCGAAGTTCGGGAGTGCCGAAGAGGGCGAGCAGGACGAAGCTCCGCTCGATCCGATCCTGCACGTCGACGAGACGGGGCTGTCGATCGAGGTGTTCTCGGCCGACGAGTCGGCCTACGCCCGGCTGCACCTGCGCGCCGACGCAGCGCTTGCGGTGGAGCGCAAGCAGGTGGGCACCTCGCACATCGACCTCACCGACGCGTCGCTGCGCCGAGCGGTCGGTCGAGTCCGCGCTTATCGACAGACCGCCCTGCACGTGCGGCCGAGTGCAGGCGGCAGCGCGCGGTCCTTCGCCGTGCCCCACCGCTGGCTCCGCGCATTCGGCCAGGTGCAAGCCGCGTCGACGCTGCCCAGCACCGCGTTCTCGCTCAACCCGATCGATCTGTACAATCTCCTGCTCTCCCTGCGGCTGCGCAAGGCCAAGACCTCGCCGCGCGCGCTCCGATACGAGTTGGTCCCCGGGGAGGCGCCGCGGCTGGTGCTCGAGCCGTGGGAGACGGTGCTGGAGGCGACCGGAGCGGCCTACGAGGGGGACGTGCCCACCGTCGTGCGCACCTGGGGCCGCCGCCGGCTGAGCGCGCTGGCCCCGATCCTCCCCCACGCCAAGTCGGTGACGGTTCACCTGGTGGGCGCGGGACTGCCGGCCTACTACGTCATCGATCTCGGCGACGCGACGCTGACCTTGGCCCTCTCGGGCTGGACGGACAGTGGCTGGGCGGGCATCGCCACCTTCGACCTGCTCTCATCGACGGGTGTCGACGAGGTCCTCTCTCGCCGGGTGCTGGAGTTGCTGGCCGCCGAACCGCAGAGCCTGGAGGCGCTCGCCTCTGCGACGACGCGTCCGATCGGTGACGTCCGGCGGGCGGTCCTCGATCAGATGCAGCAGGGTTTGGTGCTCAAGGACATGGCCACCGGACAGCTGGTGCGGCGACCCCTGATGGTGTCTCCCCCATCCGCCGAAGCGCTGCGGTTCCGCGACGACAACGAGCGGGAGGCGCATCGACTGCTGGACACCGAGGGCGCGGTCTCGATCACCCGCGTACACCACCTGCCGCAGCAGGGGACGCGCATCGAGGGGGAGGTCCTCGACGCCGTCGCCCACCGCACCTACAAGACCTCGTTCACCCTGGACCGAGAGGGCCGCACGGTCGACGCGGATTGCACCAGCCCACAGTTCCGACGGGCCGGACTGAGGGAAGGCCCCACCATCCCGATGGTCGCGCTGCGACTGGCCCATGCCCGGGCGCAGGCGCAGCTGGAGGAGGCCCGCAGCACCCCCGAGGGCCGCAAGCTCATCGTGGCGGAGACCCGGATCATGACCCGCCGCAGTCGCGGCGGCGTGATGACCTATCGCCTGTCGCTGGATGACCGCAGGGTCGTCGTCCGCTGGGGCGAGCACCCGCAGCGCATGCGGGTGCAGAAACTGTTCTTCTCCGACCCCGACGGGGCGAAGACCGAGTACTTTTCACGCCTAGACGCCCTGGGCGATCAGGGCTTCGTCGATGCGAGTGCTTCGGAAGCGGTCTGAATGATCGTGATTCGCGGGCCAGAGTTTGGTACTTCTAAAAGCGCACCGGATGGCCAGTTTTCGAGAAGGGGGAGGGGACCGAGTTTGTTAGCCTGATGGGCGGCGTTGCGCCGCCTTGGACCAACAACTGCACATTCGCCACAAGGTAGGCTGTTCGTGGTTTGTTTCGCCCGGAGGGGTCCCTGCGGGCCAGCTCATCTGGAACAACCACGCAACCGTCGTTTGAGCTAGCCCGCAGGGACCCCTCCGGGCGACAAACCGGTGAGCCTACCGTGTCCCCAGTCGGGAAGTTGCGAACTCTGTCCCCACCCCCCTCTCACTTTCTCCACTTCGTCTCGACTCGCTGTGGCTGACTCCCTCTCGACCGATCGTCCCCTGCCCCCGTGGCCCGACATCGCCGAGGCCGGGGGGATACACGCGTGGATCGTCTCGGAGCTGCAGGCCCGCGAGCTCTGGGACGGTGACGTGGACACCTCCGCCCTCTCGGACCGGGAGCGCAAGAAGTACAAGGCGCGGCGCGAAGAAGAGCGTCGCGTCCGAAAGGTCCTACAGGGCCACGCGTGGCAGGCGTTCCGCGCCGCGCATCTGGTGCACCTGGGCCGAGGCGTGTTCTTCCACGATACGGCCGACGTCGATCGCTACGACATCGCCGGCCGCGAGGAGAGACTCGCGGAAAACGAGCTACCCGACCTCGCCGACGCCCCGGCCCTGGCCAAGGCGCTGGAGCTGAGCATCCCGCAGCTGCGGTGGCTCGCGTTTCATCGAGAGGTCGACACGGGGACGCACTACCAGCGCTGGCACGTGCCCAAGCGGGACGGCTCGATGCGGTTGATCAGCGCACCCAAGCCGCTGCTCAAGAAGACCCAGCGCTGGATCGCCCACAACGTCACCGAGCGGCTGCCCGTCCACGGAGCGGCGCACGGCTTCCTGGTCGGCCGCAGCATCCTGTCGAACGCCAAGGTCCACGCGGGTGCGGCCACCCTCGTGAAGTTCGACATCAAGGACTTCTACCCGACGATCACCATGCCGCGGGTCAAAGGCCTGCTGCGCAAGGCGGGCTACGCAGAGCAGGTGGCGACGGTGCTGGCGATGCTTTGCACCGAGGCGCCGCGCGAGGTGCTGGAGCTTCGCGGCAAGCCGCACTATGTTGCCAGCGGGCCGCGCTCGCTCCCCCAGGGCGCCCCGACGAGCCCGTCGATCACCAACACCCTGTGCCTGCGCCTCGACGCCCGACTGACCGGCATCGCCCGCAGCTTCGGGATGCTCTACACCCGCTACGCAGACGACCTGACGTTCTCCTCGCCGCAGCGGGACATTCCGCTGGGCAAGCTCAAGGCGGCGGTCCGCCGGGTCCTCGAAGAGGAGGGCTTCGCCGTGCACCCGCACAAGACCCGCATCCTCCGGGGCGGCCGGCGGCAGACGGTCACCGGGCTCGTGGTCAACCCTGCGCCGGGACGTCCCGAGGCCCGGGTGCCGCGGAAGGTCCGCCGGATGCTCCGCGCGGCGCTGCACAATCGCCTGCAGGCCAAGGACGGACCCTACACCGGGCCCGAGGGGGACAGCCTCGCCCGCCTCGCGGGGCTGGCCGCCTACGTCTACATGACCGACCCCGACGAGGGTCGAGCATACCTCGACCAGATCGAACAGCTTCGACGAAAGGAGCCGCAATGAGCGAATGGACGGTGGAGCTGGAGCTCGTCGACGACAAGTCGAGCAAATTTTGGCGGGCCAAGACCGAGGGATCCGACCTCGTCGTCAACTACGGTCGCATTGGCACGGGCGGTCAAACGAAGACCAAGTCGTTCGCAGACCCGTCCGCCGCCTTGGGCGAGCTCGACAAGGTCGCGGCCAGCAAGCGCAAGAAGGGCTACGCAGAAGTCGCCGGCGGTTCCGCGCCTGCGCCTGCGCCCGCTCCGGTTCTCGAAGAGGACGACGACGCGGGGACCCCCGAGCCAGTGACCCTCGAGATCGAGCAGGGCCAGCGAAGCATCGCGGTCACCCTTCGGGTCCAGGACGGGGCGCTGCACACCGAGGTCGTCGAGCGGTATGCGGGCGACAAGGAAGCCTCCGCAGGCCTGCGCCGGATCCAAAAGGCCCTGGTCGACGAAGGCTATCGGTAGACCTTCGGCTCGAAAAAAACTGCAACGGTACGGCGCCGTGGTCGACAGGGACGGCGTGGACGCGCACCCGGTCTCCCCGTCGCAGATCTCCCTCGCCCTCACCGACAGCATGCGGGTGCTGCTGGAGAGGTGGATGGCCGTCCACCAGCCCTTCGTGGACGCGTGGATCCGGCGATGTCAGGCCCAGGGCGACGTTCCGCTCCCGCTTGCGCTGACCGCCGCGTCGACCTTGCTGAGCATTCCGGCGCTGCGCTTCTTCAAGCACACAAAGCGTCCGCTGTACATGTGGTCGCAGATCGACGCCCACGAGGTGCTGTTCGAGCACATCGCCGACCTCGGTCCCGTCGAGCCGGACTTCCTCGAGATGGTCCGGGACTTCGCAAACGACCTGGGCCAGCTGAGCATCATCCCACCGCGCGACCACGCGAAGCTCCAGCGCGAGTGGGGGATGTGGAGCGCCCGGTTGCTCGCGGCCCAGGCAGGAACGTCTGCGGAGGACCGAGCGGCATGCTAAGCATCTGGCATGCCGTTGCGTGTCTTCTTCGGCACCCTGGTGCTGCTCGCGGTCGGGTGTCAAAAGGGTGAAGAGACGAAGATCGTCTCCGGGCTCGACGAGATCAACGGGCGCCTGACCTCCTTGGAGGACCGCATATCGCGGATCGAGACGCTGGCCGAAGCCACCGTCGTCGCGAAGTCCGGGATCGCGGTCGAGCTGCCTTCCGCGATGGCGGAGGATGGCGCGGCGGCGCCCACGGTCCAGATCAGCCTGTCCCGAACGGAGATCTTCATCAACGGAGAGGGTGTCGAGCCCGGCAAGCTCCAGACTCGGCTGGAGACCCTGGCCGCCGAGAACCCCGGCGCCAGCCTGGTGCTCGCGGCCGACGCGAAGGTGCCCCACGAGCGGGTCGTGGAGATCATGCACGTCGCCAAACGCGCCGGCCTGAAGAAGATTGCACTCGCCGTCGCAACGGCCGAGAGCACCCCCTAACGGCCCGGCTCACATCCGGTCGTCGCGCTGCTCCTCGATGATGGGCGGCGCAACCTTGGCTCCGTAGTACCCGCCCACGGCCATCTTGAGCGCCAGGTGCTGCAGCGGTGGAAGCAGCAAGACCCACAGCTCCTCGAGCACATCGAAGTAGTAGAGCACCCCGAGAATGGCGACGAGCAGGGCAGAGGCGAAGAACATCAACGCCTCGATCCCCTTGAGCGCGACGATGAGCCGTCGACCGAACTCGGCTTCCTTCTTGGTTCTTCCTTCGTCCTTCATGGGCGCGACCAGCGTAGCAGCCCTGGCTCCGACCGGCGCGCGCACGGACTTGCTAGCAGCCCACGGTGAGACGTCGTGTCGGGTTTCACCACGGGCTGCTAGCCTCTCGCCGTGCGTCTTCGGCTCGTGCTGTCGTTGTCCTTCGGCGCGTTGGGTTGTTCGAGTCCCTCCGCGACCCCCGCGTCATCGGCCCCGGTCGACGCCGTTGAAGGCGATCTGGTCGTCGGCGGCGCGGCCTTCGACATCGTGACCGAGGACGACCCCGTGCTCGAGGAGCAGCGCATCGTCGTCTGGGTGGAGCGGTCGGCCTCGATGATCAGCGACTACTTCGGCGGCGCCTTCCCCGTGCCAGACCTCCGGGTCGAGGTCGTCCGCGCTTCGCGTGGGGGCGTCGGGTTCGGGCAGCACTGGAACGGCCGCCGCGTGAAAATCCGAGTCGGCTCCGGCACCACGGACCGCCAGCTCGAGCAGGACTGGGTGCTGGTCCACGAGATGCTCCACGCCTGCTTCCCCGACCTGCCCGACGAGCATCGATGGATGCAAGAAGGACTCTCGACCTACCTCGAGCCGGTCGTCCGGGCCCGATCCGGCAACCTCGAGCCGGTCGACGTCTGGGGCAAGTGGGTGCGCAACATGGAGGTCGGCCAGCCGCGCTCCGGAGACCGCGGGTTGATGCATACACGGACGTGGGCCCGCACCTACTGGGGCGGCGCGCTGTTCTGGATGATGGTCGACTTCGAGCTGCGAAAGCGGACCGACAACGCACAGTCCCTTCGAACCGCGCTGCGCGGCATCATTGCCCGAGGCGGCAATGGGCGCGCCAACTGGACGCCCGCCAAGGTCGTGCAGGTCGGCGACGAGGTGACCGGGACCACCGTGTTCGCCGATCTGTTCGGGCAGCTCGCCCTCGCGCCGGGTGAGGCGCCGCTGGAGCAGGTGTGGCGAGAGCTCGGCGTGGTGCCCCAGGGCGATGCGGCTGCGCTCGACGACGACGCACCGCTGGCCGGGATCCGCCGGGCAATGACCGAGTAACGACGCCGCGTCCCGGACGCGTCAGGGACAGTTCGCGCTCACGACGTCTCTCCACGTGAGCGAGTTTGCCTGCCCGTACTCCACCCCGTCGAACCACGGGATGACGCGCTCGGTTCCGGCGGCGCCCCAGCTCGCGGTGCCGTCGCGGTTCGCGTCGAAGCCAATCTCGAAGTGCAGGTGCGGATGACCGTTGGACGTGGGCCCGGTGGCACCCACGGCTCCGATCACGTCCCCGCGCGCCACGGTGTCTCCGATCTCGACGGCGCGCGACTGCAGGTGCACGGAGGTGGAGAACCAGCCTTCGCCGTGATCGATCTGGATCAGGTTGCCGGCGTTCTGGTGGTACTCCGACCGGTTGACGACGCCCGCGGCGGGGGCGAGCAGCGTGGCCCCGTCGGTGCCCACCTGGTCGGGCTCGCGCACCATGTCGAGCGCTGGTGCGTGTCCCCAGGTATCCAGCCGCCAGGGCTGTCCACACTCGAAGGGAAGCTGGAACCCCTGCGGGAGCGGGTCCTCGGGCGGTGGAACGTCGAGCTTGGGCTCCGGGCCTTCCGAGCTGCCAGTCCCGGTGCTGGTCGGGTCGAACCCGGTCGACCCGGTCGAGTCACCGCGGGTGCCGCTGGCCGGGTCCACGTCGTTCGTGGTCACCGTCGGGCCGGCGCTGGTTCCCATGCCCTCGGCACCGGAGGTACTCGTCTGACCGCCCGAGGTCGGCATCCACGCTTCGCCCTGATTCTCGCCGTCGCACGCCCCTGCGACGAGCAGAAGTCCGAGCAACAACCGATCGATACACCACGTCCTGTACCCCACGGACGAACTCTACCACCCCCTCACCCGAGTTTCTCGCGCGCACGCTGCACCATCGCCACCATCGCCGCTCGCACCTCGCCCGCGGTCTCGACCGGTTCGTCGAACGCGATGCGCACCGGCCTAGGACCCTGCGCGGTGGTCACCGACATCTCGAAGCCGTAGCGGTCGACCTCCGTCATGACGGCCTCGGGAACCGGGCCCGAGCGGCTGAACGCCTCGGAATACAGGCGCAGCGCATCGGCGTGGTCGTCGTTCATGTGATCGATGATGCCCTTGGCCGCCGACATCAGGGGGTCGGCCGTGGCCGCGCTCCAGGCCTCGGGCTCGACCCAGGACATCCGACCGAACCCGCCGATGTAGCGCACGCCGCTGACGCGAAGTCGCCAGTACGCGAAGTCGGTGAAGTCCGCGTAGTAGCGGGCGTCCCGGTGGCGCTCGAGGAAGGACGCGGCAACCGCCTCTCGCTCGTCTCCCTCGGTGCGCTCCGCCTCTGCCACGAAGGTCGCTCGCGCGAGCGCCAGCGGATTCTCGGGTCCACGCTCGTGCACGAGCAGGGAGCAGCGCGGGGACGCCTCGAGGTTCTTGGTGTGCTCGGCGAGGGCGCTGATGAGCAGCACCGGGTCGCCATCGTGGACCCCGTAGATCACCAGCGACCCGTACGGATGACCGTCGAGTTCGGCCGCGTGGGTCGAGAGCACGCCCATCTCGACGCGCTGCAGCAGCGTCCTGGCCTGCTCGGCATGGGACGGCGTCGCCGTGTCCTCATCGTACAGCGGATCCTGCCGTGGAGCGTCGGTGTCGCGTGGTTCGCCATGCCTTCGGGGTCTGCTCACGGCCGAACCGTAACACCGCGAGCGCGAAAGAAGTCTCGTACACTGCGTCCCATGGCAACGGTGATCGAGCTGCAGCCACCCACGAGCCTCGACTGGACGCTCCCCGTTCCCGGATCCAAGAGCATCACCAACCGCGCGCTCCTGCTGGCCGCGCTGGCTCAGGGGCGCTCGAGGTTGACCGGGTGGCTCGACGCCGACGACACGCAGCACATGCGCGCGTGCCTGGCTGCGCTCGGCGTGCGGGTCGACGAGGACGGAAGCGCGCTCGCGCTCGACGGCGCCGGCGGGGCCTTCACCGTCCAGGACCAGGCTTCGCTGCACGTCGGCACGGCCGGGACCGTTGCCCGGTTCCTGCTCGCCGCAATCGCGGCCAGCGACGTGTCGGCGACGATGGATGGGACCCCGCGCATGCGCGAGCGCCCGATGGCGATGCTGATCGATGGGCTCCGAACGATGGGCGCTCGCATCGACTGCACCGGGGCCCCCGGGTTCCTGCCGGTGACGGTGTCGCCCAGCGACGGCCTGGGGGGCGGAGAAGTTCGACTGTCCCGTCCGGCGAGTTCCCAGTTCATCTCCGGCTTGGTCATCGCGGCGACCCTCGCCCACGCCCCGACCCGCATCGTCCTGGAGCGCGGCACGCCGGCGCGCCCCTACGTCGACATGACCCTGCGTTGCCTGGAGACGTTCGGCGGCGACGCGCGATGGGACGGCGACGCCATCTCGGTGGAGCCGCGCCCGCTGCACGCGTGCGACTACGCGATCGAGCCCGACGCTTCGGCGGCCAGCTACCCGCTCACCCTCGCAGCCATCTACGGCGGCCGCGCGAGCGTTGCCCTGGGTTCGTCGAGCATGCAGGGCGACGCCGAGTTCGCCGGCGTGCTCGAGCGAATGGGCGCCCGGGTTTCCCAGACCGGCACGCGCACCACCGTCGAAGGCAGCGGCACGCTGCGGGGCGGCACGTTCGACCTGACCGACATGCCGGACATGACCCTGACGCTTGCGGTCGCCGCCCTGTATGCCCAGGGGCCCACGACGATCGAGGGCGTGGAGATCCTTCGTCACCACGAGAGTGATCGCCTGGCCGTCGCGGCGACGGAGCTGCGCAAGCTAGGCGCGGAGGTGGTGGAGTCGGCGGGCGGCCTTCACATCATCCCGCCAGCGGGCGGCGTTCGTGAACGGGTCGAAATCGACACCTACGACGACCATCGGGTCGCAATGGCGTTTTCGATGGCCGGCCGCGTGCGCATTCGCGATCCGCAGTGCGTGGGCAAAACCTACCCGGAGTACTTCAATCATCTGGAGCAGGCCGGTATGGTGGTCGGACACGCATGAAGCCCGGCGACACGATCACGGTCTGCGCAGAGTCGATGTCGCGCCACGGCGACGGCATCGGCCAGACGGACGGAAGAGAGATTCACGTGGCGGGCCTCCTCCCGGGCGAGACCGGAGAGGTGAAGCTCGACTACGTCAGCCGGCAGCGACCGCGCGCCCACGGAAGCGTGATCACGCGTCGCAACACGCACCCCGGTCGGCGCCCGGCTCCCTGCCGTCACCACGGCCGCTGCAGCGGATGCCCGCTGATGGACATGGACGTGCCGTCCCAGCGCGTGCTCAAGGAGAAGGAGCTTCAGGCGCACTACGGGCTCAGCGTCGACCGCATCGTCGCCAGCGACGACGACGGCCTGCACTACCGCTGGTCCTCCAAGCGCGTCTTCGCAGGCAAGCCCGGTGCCTTGGTGCTCGGCAGCTTCATGCGAGGCACCCACAGCGTCGCCGACATGGCCGGTTGCCACGTCGATCACCCCGACATCACCGCCGCCTGCGAAGAGCTGGTCTCGGTCGCCAACGCCCTGGGTGCCGCGGCCTACGACGAGCTCGATGAGAGCGGCGATCTCCGCTATGCCTGGCTGAAGACCGACGGCCACGGCAACGTCCTGGTCGCAATCATCACCGCCGACCCGTTGGCCACGCGTGTTCACGAGATCGCCGAGCGCTTGGAGAGCCCCGCCGGGATCGCCTGGGGTGTGCACTCGGGCCGCGGCAACGACATGCGCGGCGTCACCATTCGCCCGATTCGCGGCCGCCAGACCCTCGGAATCGAGCTGTGCGGCGAGATCGTCCACGTGGGCCCGCAGGGTTTCCTCCAGCCCAACCCCAAGACGGCCGCGCTCGCGTACCACGATCTCGTGCGCGTTCCTGCCGGCGGTTTCCCCCACGGGCGCGTCGCGCTGGACCTCTACGCCGGCGCGGGCATCACCACCAAGATGCTTCGCGACAAGTTCAAGGTGGTCGTGCCCTCCGAGTCCTATCCCGAGAGCGCCCGGGCGCTGGGCATCAAGCCCGAGCTGGTCGAGGAGTTCCTCGCACCCATCCTGGCCGACCCGCACCACCCGCACCGCAAGCCCGATCTCGTGGTCGCCAACCCGCCTCGCGGCGGCTTGGGTCCAAACGTCTGCGACCAACTCAACCGGCTCGGCGCACCCAGACTGCACATCATGAGCTGCAGCCCGGCCAGCCTGCACGAAGACCTTCAGCGCCTCACCGGCAGCGACGGAGGCGCCTACAATCTGATCCAAGCCCGAGCCTTCGACACCCTGCCACAGACGGCTCACATCGAGCTGGTCGTGTGGCTGGTCGGCAAAGGCTAGGACTTCGCCGGCTGAGGGCGCCTACTCGCAGTCGAGCACGCGCTCGGCGTGGGGCGGGTTCATCACCACGTTGGCGAGGGGGGCCTCGCGCAGATCGCTGATGTCGGCAGCGGGGCCCTCGCGCTCGCCCTCGGCTCGCTCCCACATCTGCACGAAGTTGTCGGCAGAGGTCTTCAGCGGCGTGGTGTCGGCGCCGAGCTGATCGAGGTCGTCGACCAGCTCCATCAGCAGACCGGCGTGGGCGAGGCCGAGGTCGTCGAAGTCGCTGCCCAGGGGCGCCACCGTCCCGGCCTCCTCGGCCCGCGCCTGGCAGACGCGCTCCTGCTCGTTGAGGGAGGCAGAGCATGCGTCGGGACCGAAGCGAGGGCGCGTCTGTGCGATGAAGCCGTTGAAGTCGGCGCCGAAGGCCACGTTGACGCCGATTGCGTCGGAGGCATACGCGAGCATCTGCGCGAACGACTTGCTCGAGCCGTGGCAGTCGTTGGGGACGGTCGTGCCTTGGAAGGTGTTGACCTCGTCGGGGAAGGTCCGCAAGCCCAGCATGCCGCCGACTTCCTTCACATTGGCCGCGACCCACCACGGCGTGGTCTTCTCCTCCGCCTGCTTCGAGGGCAGCAGCATCTCGCGCATGTGCGCGTGCGAGAGGAAGTACGGGTAGAAGTCGTTGTCCGCCGACATCTCGTGAAGGTCACGCATGGCTTGCTCGGAAAGGTGCGCAGCATCGATGAGCATGCCGCGGTCCATCATCTCCGCGATGAGCTCGCGCCCGTCGTCCTTGAGGCCCACGACGTTCTTGCAGGACGCGTCGAGGTCGAAGCCCAGCGTCACGCCGCCGGGCTGACCATCGGTGAGGCCGATCGGGCAGTCGGTGTCGACGTGGCAGTTCTCGGTGTACAGCGCGACGTGGTGCAGCGGGTTGTGCGGCGCCACGCCGGCGAAGCGGTTGTCGTACAGGTGCACGGGCTGGAGCGTGCGCACGCCCATCGCGTAGACCTTCTCGAACTCCTCGCGCCAGTCGCCCTCACCAAAGATGTGCGTGGCTTCAATCCCGAGGATGAGCGCCATCTTGCCGCCTTCGACGATGCGCCGCGCGTCCGCGCCCGAGAGCGCGATCTCCATCCAGTCGGCGTTGCGCTTGGCCATCTCCTGCGCGGACTGCAGCTGCACGTAGACGTCCGCCATCTCGTCGCACTCCGGGCGCGCGAGGTTCTCTTGTGGCGTCGCCTTGCAGATGAAGTCGTAGCTGACCGCCGAGACCATCTCGACCCGCAGACCCTCGTCGTAGGCCTGGCGAAGGTAGCCCTCCCACGCGGTGTGGTGCGCGATCGTGTCCCAGCGAGGAAAGCCTTGGAACGTCGGGAAGCCGCCAGTCCGGTCCTCGTGCCGTCCGGTGTCGCCGTCGGTGCCCGGCAGCTTTCCGATCTCCTCCGAAATGAAGCCGCCTCCCAGCTGCAGCATCGCGCCCACCAACGGCACGCGCTGGGCGACCTCGGGCAGATCGGCCGCGCACGCGCTGTCGGTCAGAAGCGGCGTCAGGTCGTCGACGAGCCGAGCATGGTCCATGCCGCCATCGCAGTCGGCCATCGCGTCTTCGGCGGAGCCGTCGTGCGAGCCGTGCATCCAGCCGCCACCGAACGCGTCCTCGGCGAACATGTGCAGGTGAAGGTCTGCGACCCCGGCGAGCACGGCTTTGTCCTCGGCGTCATCGGCTTTGCCACCGTCGCCCTCAGCCGCTCCCGCGGCGTTCGCGGAGTCCGCGTCGTTGCAGGCGACTGCTGCGAGGAGACCAAGGAGCGCAAGGTTGTAGATCTTCGTTTTCATTGAATTTTCCCCCACCGAAGCCACGGTGCCACGACGTGCTCACAACGTAGCAGGGAGGTAGGTTCGTGTAAGCTCGCGTAGGCCGAGTATGCCTGCAGGCGGTCCGGCGTCGCTTCTAGCGCTCGAATTCGCCACCTCCGCGGCGTTGGCGCCGGTGCCGATTCACATTCACGCCAATGTCGAGCCAAACCCGGCGCTATGCTCCTGCGAGCCATGAGCGACGCCGACGAGAACAAGTCCGAATCTGAGAAGGCCAAACCGGGCAACGGCCTGCTCGAACAGCTCGAGGAGGGCCTCGGAGAGCTCAAGACCATGGCCGGTCAGCTCGGCGAGCGTCTTGGTGGAGCGGCAACCGAGGTCTCGTCCGAAGCCAAGGACACCTGGCAAAAGATGGAGCCCCAGGTCAAGGAGAAGCTCAAGACCGCCGAGCAAACCCTCGAGCAGGTCACCGAAACGGCTGCGGTGCAGCTCAAGGGGCTGTTTGGCGAGCTGAAGACATCGCTGCAGTCTCTCAAGGACAAGCTGTGAACCGGATGGAAACCTCGCATTCGTGACGTTCGGAGCAAACGCGGCCGGTTCGCTTCTTCCGGTACTCCTGCTCACGCTCGCGGCAATTCGAACGCGGCAACTCGGTTCCGCGCATCACGTCGGTTTACACGCCCTGATCGCAAGCCCGCCTCTTGCCACCGTCGGCGCGCCGACGGACTATTGAGGTGCCGGTCGAAGCAGCGTCTCCTGGCGCAATTTGATCGAAGGAGCCAGCCGCGTGTCGAATCCAACGAACTACATCACCGAGGACACCACCATCAAAGGCAGCATCACGACCGCCTCGTCGCTCAACATCGCGGGCGCGGTCGAAGGCGACGTCAACGCGGGTGGAGAGATCACGGTGCTCGACGATGCTCTCATCAAGGGCGACGTGTCCGGCCCCAACGTGAAGATCCAGGGCAAGGTGGAGGGCCGCGTCAACGCGACGGGGCGCCTCGTCATCTCCTCGACCGGACAGGTCGTCGGTGACATTTCGGTTCGCGCGCTGCTGATCGAAGAGGGCGGCACGCTTCAGGGCGAGTGCAAGATGGGCGGCGGCAATGCCGGCGCAGGCAAGCCTCCCAAGCCGGGCGTCAGCGTACCCACGCCGTCGGCGGGACGAAGCGCCGCGCCCTCGCACGTCCCGCCTCCGGGCGGTACGGCCTGACGCGCAGGTGCTGCGCGACGAAGTGTCGAGACCGGCGCTTGCCCCGACGGTCGCCTCTCCTAGCGCTCGTGCACAGACCGCATTGCCGCAGCTCGCTGAGCGATGTGGTCGTCTGACGCCTCCGCCTCGGCGATGAACCCGGAGACGCCGCCATCGGGGAGATAGACCGTGATGTGGCCATCTTCGCCGCGGGACCAGTTTCGTTCCAAGAGGTCCGCCGTCCAACCCAGGACTCGCGAGGCCTCTGGATCGGACTCTCGCTGCGCGCACTGGCGAACCTCCCTCGCGAACGCCCGCTTCTGGGTCCGAAGGATGACGTCGGCCGCCTTGAGCCTCACCGCCTTGCTCTTGTCCTGAAGGCCGGCGACGAGCATGGCCACGACCGTTTCCTCCGGTCGGTCGTGCAGACAGATCGTCATCGCGTTGCGCCGCACCTTTGCCAACCGATGCGTCGCGAGCTCGAGGAGCAGGTCGGACAGGACCTGGTGGGTGAGCGCGAGCTCGCAGACGTGCTCCGCAAGCGGGTACGAGACCATGTAGGGCAGCTCGAGACCCCGCCTCAGCGTCGCCAGTTCGTGCTCGCCGACGACTTTGGTGCCCCCGGTCGACACATCGTACAGGACGTCGATGGCCTCGGAGATCGGCGCCTCGTGCTCTCGCTGGTTGCCGTTGAGCCAGGAGTGGAACTCCCGCTTCAGCGCGTTGCGGTCTTTGGGCAAGCTCATCGCGACGATGAGAACACGACCTCGTCGCTCCCATTGGATCATCCACGATTCGAACCGACACTGGCCTGCCCGACCGGTATCCTCCGTCCAGGCGGATGACCGCGACTCGAACATTGGAGGTCAACGGCATCGAGCACGCGGTGTTCTGTTGGGGATCGCCCGAGCATGACCCCGTGCTCCTGTTGCACGGTGCCAAAGACCGCGGGACCAGCTTCGACGAGGTGGGTCCCGCGCTGGCCGACCGCGGCTGGTACGTGAACGCGCCCGATCTTCGTGGCTACGGCGAGACGGGGCCAGGAGCGAGCGACGGCGCGTACCAGCTGGAGTTCTACGTCTCCGACATCGCCGAGCTCGTCGATGCGCTCAGCCCCACCCGACCCATCGTGCTGGTGGGGCATTCGTTCGGCGGCGTGTTGGCCACGCTCTACGCCGGCACCTATCCCCAGCGCGTGGGCAAGCTGGCGGTCGTCGAGGGCCTGGGCTCGCCCCACCCCGACGCCGAGTCTCCGGCCCGTCTGCGCCGATGGATCCAAGCGCGCCGGAGGGATCGGGCCCGGCCCCCGCGGCGGATCACCCCCGAGCACGCCGCCCACGCGCTGCGCTCGCTCAACCCCGAGCTCGACGCCCAGACGGCGCAGCGCCGGGCCCAACAGCTCACCGTCGAAGCCGACGGCCAACACGCCTGGTGGTTCGACGACCAGCACTGGCACACGCTGTTCGACCTCACCTTCGCCCGCTGGCGTGCCCACGCGTCGTGCGTCACGGCGCCTACGCTGGTGGTCTCCGGAGGCGAGACGGGCCACCACCCCCCAGACGAAGCGGAGCGGCTCGGCTGCTACCCAAATCTGCGCACCGCCGACCTCCCCGGGGGCGGCCACATGGTGCACTGGTCCAGGCCCGCGGAGCTGGCCGCGCTCCTGGGCGACTTCATGCGATCCTGATCCCGAGGATCTCCGACAGCGTCGCATCGGGCTGCCGCGCAATCGCCTGCAGCACGGCCAAGAACTCGGCGACCAGCGCCGTCACCGTCGCGGGGTCGAACAGGTCGCGCCGATACTCGATCCGCCCGGCAAAGCTCTCGCCGTCTGGGGTCTCCCACATGCGCACGCCGAGGTCGAGCGTGCACGCAAGGCTGCGCACGGGAAGCTCCTCCGCCAGCAGCGGGCCGAGCGGGAAGACGTGCCCAGGACCCTCCCGATCGTACTGCAACAGCACCTGAAACAGCGGGTGCCGCTGGGACTGCGACCTGCCCTGCAGCGCCGGCACCAGCTTGTGGAAGGGCGTGGACTGGTAGGGCAACGTCTCGAGCACCGCCGTCCGAACGCGCGAGAGCACCTTGCGAAACGGCAGATCCGCGCTGAGGTCGGCGCGCAGCGGGAGCGCGGTCGAGAAGTCCCCAACGGCGCGCTCGAGCCCATCGCCGTCGCGGTTGCCGAACGCCGAGCCCCACACGATGTCGGGGCCGGCGTGGCGCCGCAAGAACACGGCGAAGGCCGCGGACAGCAGCACGAACGGCGTCGCTCGCAGGCCTCGGCCCAGCTGGAGAAGTGCCCGTCCGCAGTCGGCGGGGACCGCGAACCACAGCGTGCCGGCCTCGTAGCTCTGCCGCGCGGGATAGTCCCGATCTCGCGGCAGCGCGATGACGCTTGGCGCCCCGTCGAAGCGGTCCTTCCACCAGCTCAGGCGCTCGCGTAGCCACGCGGGCGTGAGTTCGTCGTGGCGACGACGTGCGTACGCCGCGTAGGACGGCGCGGGCTCGGGGGCCCACACCTCTCCGGAAGCCAGCGCCGCCATCGCCTGGCCCAGCTCGTCCAGGAACACCCCCGCCGACCATCCATCCCAAACGCAGTGGTGGGCCAGCAGCACCAGCAGCCCCTGTTCGTTCGAGACCTGGTGCATGAAGACCTTCATGAGGGGTGCGCGGTCCAGGGCGATCGGCACCTCGAGCATCGACTCCAGCCACGCGGACTCGTCCTGCGGCGCACCGCGGGACACCGTCAGAGGCACACTCACCGCGTCCACGTAGCGCTGCACGATCCCAAGGAATCGGTATCGCTCGGCGTGCGGGGGCACATCGTCCGAGAACTCGGCGCGCAGCGAGTCGTGCCGATGGGCGACCTGGTCGAGCGCCCTTTGAAGCAACGAGGTGTCGAGCGGGCCTCGAACCCGGAACGCGTGCTCCACCCGGTAGGCCGCGGTGCCCGGCGCTGCGCGCTCGAAGCAGTACAGGAGCTGCTGGGTGGGCGTCAGGGGCGCGACGTCGTCCGAGACCTCGTTCACGACGAGAACCGCTCCCGCAGGGACGCCAGGTCCACTTTGCCGTTTCGGGTCAGCGGCAGCGCCTCGGCCACGAGGATTCGCGAAGGTACATACGACGCGGGCCAGTGCTCGCGCAGGTGACGACGAACGACGTTGGCGAACTTCGGGTCCGCACGATCGGGCCGGGGCACCACGGCCGCGCACAACACCTTGTCGGCCGCCGTCTCACCCAAGACGAGCACCGACGCCGCGGCGACGCCCTCGCACTCGAGGATTGCGTGCTCGACCGCGCGCAGCTCGATGCGGTGGCCACGAATCTTCACCTGACTGTCGCGCCGCCCCAGGAACTCGAGGATCCCCTCCCCCGCGTCCACCACCAGGTCTCCGGTCGCGTAGTAGCGCCGCCGAACCCCTCCGACCTCGATCTCACGAAACCGGGCCGCCGTCTCCGCGGGGTTGTCGAGATAGCCACGCGCCAGCCCTTCGCCAGCCAGGCAGAGTTCGCCGGGCGTCCCCTGCTCGACGAGGCGGTCCTCTTCGTCGAGCACGACCGCGATGGACCCCGCGATCGCACGACCGATCGGGATCCGCTGGCGGTGCTCGAGGTCGAACGGCACCACCTGGTGCTGGCAGCTGATGGTCGTGTCCTCGGTGGGCCCGTAGCCGTTGACCACGATGAGCTCCGGGCACCGCGTGGACACCTCGCGCACCCCCTGCAGGGGCACGACGTCGCCGCCGACGATGATCATGCGCAGGCTGTCGAAGGCCTGCGGGGCGTCGCGCAGCAGCAGGGTAAAGAACGCGGCCGTGATGACGAGCGTCGTCACGCCCCGCTCGCGAATGAACGCCGCGAACTCGCGTGGCGCGACCGGCCATGCGGGGGGAACGACGAGCGTACCTCCGTTGTGCAGCGCCCCCCAGATCTCGAACGTCGAGCCGTCGAACGCGACCGATGCCATCTGCGCGATCCGATCCGTGTCGGCCAATGGGACGACGGATCGGTCTCGGACCAGCTGGGCGATGCCGCGATGCAGGACCTCGACCCCCTTGGGTCGACCGGTCGACCCCGACGTGAAGAACAAGCAGGCGCGGCGGTCCAAGGAGACGACGGGCAGCGGCAGGTCCTTCGTCCGAGGCGGACCCAGGCGAGGCAGGCCCCCGGCAAACCCATCGGGCACGCCATCGTCGCCCACCAAGACCCGGGCGCGCGCGCGGTCGAGGAGCGCGGCGTTGTAGTCGGCCGGCGTCTTCACGTCCAGCGGTAGGCACGTCCAGCCGGCCCGAAGGATGCCCACGAGGCCGATGACGTAGTCGCAACCCCGCGCACATGCGAGGGCTGCGACCGGTTCATCGTCAGCCTCGTCGCGCTCGACCAGCGCGACGGCGATCGACCCCGAACGGTCCCAGAGCTGGGCATACGAGACGACCTCGTCTCCGTGCTCGATGGCGGGTCGGTCGGGCTGAGCCTGCGCCAAGTGCTCGAGCCGCTTCAAGACGGTATCGGTCGTGGGTTCGTGCATCATGACGGCCAAGGCGTACGCGTGACGGGGAGGGTGTGGATCCGGTTGAGGAAGTTGGAGCGCGCGTGGCGAACCTCGCCGTCGAGCGCGAGCCAGGAATCCTGTCGCAGAAGGGTCTCGAAGAACACGCGCAGCTCCATGCGGGCCAGCTGAGCCCCCAGGCAGAAATGCGGGCCAAACCCAAACGAGACGTGCGGGTTCGGCTTGCGGGTGACGTCGAACTCCTGCGGCCTCTCGAAGACCGACTCGTCCCGGTTGGCCGACGGATAGCACAGCGCGACGCGGTCGCCCTTGGCGATGGCCTGGCCACCGAGCGTCGTGTCCTGCGACGCGGTCCGGCGGAAGTACACCACCGCGCTGACCCATCGCAGCATCTCCTCGATCGCCGTGGGCATCAGCGACGGATCTTCACGCAGCAGGCGCAGCGTCTGGGGTCGCTCGAGGAGAGCCAGCGTGCCCCCTGCGATCGTCGCCGCCGTGGTGTCGAAGGCCCCCAGGATCATCGACCAGAAGTAGTGGGTGAACATCTCGTCCGACAGCAGCGAGCCGTCGGCGAGCCTCGTCAGTGCCAGCACGCTGGCGAGGTCGTCGCGCGGCTGTTCTCGGCGCGAGCGGACGAGCGCAATCGCGTAGTCGTACATCTCCTGCACCGCGCGCATGGTCGCGTCGGGCGCATGCTTGAAGTGCGGATCTTCGGGCGCCGAGAGCACATCGCTCCAGTACGCGGCCTTGTGCCGGTCCGCCTCGGGAAGTCCCAGCAGCTGCACCAACACGACCGTCGTGGGGAACTCGACCGACAGCGCTTCGGCGAAGTCGAACGATCCCTTCGCGTACGCCGCGGCCACCTGTCGCTCGGCCACCGCGCGCATGGGTGCCTCCATGCCTGCGATCGCCTTGGAGGTGAACTGGGGCGCGACCAGCTGACGGTAGGTGCGGTGCACCGGGGCGTCGAGCGAGCAGAACTCGTTCTTGATCATCGACCACGGCGCGGGCGCGCTCGCCGGAGGGTGGTCGATCAGCAGCGTGCCCTGATTGGACTCGAACACGGCGGCGTTTCGCGACGCCGAGACCACGTCTTCGTGCCGCGTGACCAGCCAGAACCCATCGCCCTTCCTTCGCGAGGTCGGGATCGGGTGCCAAGAGACCGGGGCCTCCCGTCGCAGCCGGGCAAACTCGTCGTGCGGCTGCCCCCGGGTGAAGCGGTCGAGATCGACCGCGAACTGAAACTCGCTCATGCGTCCTTGGAGCGTGAACTGCCAGCTTCGACGTGCGCGATGACGTCCGCGATGGCTTTGGAGTCGAGCAGCACAGCCAACTCCAACGGGTAGTCGAGCTCGCGCGTCACTTCGGCCACAACCTCCATCGCCAAGAAGGAGTCTCCACCCAGATCGAAGAAGTCGTCCTGCGCGCTGGCGTCCTCGTTCCCCAAGTGGCGACGAAAGATCGCGAGGAGCGTCTGAGCAAGCGACTCGGACCCGACGGGTTTGGGCGCGCCGGTGAGCTCGAATGTCGCCAGCGCATCGGTGAGCTTGCGGATCTCCTCTGGGCCGCCGCCGACGTGGACCCGCACGACCCGCGGATTGGGCTCGGGAAACGCGTGCCCGGGCATGACGTACAGCCCCCCCGCCGCGAGCGTCGCGTCGACACTGTGGGAGTCGAGCTCGGGCGGCAGCGTGATCAGGGTGTAGTTCCCCGAGAAGTCCGTGATCGCGAAGCGCGGGTGCGCGGCCACGAACGCCTCGAGTCGCGACCGGTTCTCGCGGATGTTCCGTACGATGCCCGGGTTGGGGACGAAGCCCTCGTCTCGCTCGATCCAGCGCATCGCCTTGACGATGCCTTCGAGCGTGAGGCACAGCGGAAGCAGCGGCTCGAGCTGCCGAGCGAACTCGGGGTTGGAGTACAGCGCCACGCCGACGCGGTGCTGCGACATGCCCTTGTACTTGGAGAACGAGTGCAGGACGACGAGGTTGGCGTGGGCGTACCGCTGGAGCAGCTCGCGCGTGGACACCTCTTCGCGGCAGTTCACCAGCGTGCGGTCGATCATGCACCACGTGCCCTCGGGAAGCGCGTCGAGCACCCGAACGAGGTCCGCATCGGGGATGGCGACCCCGGTCGGGTTGTTGGGCGTGACGAGCACGACGACGGTCGGCCGCACCGTCTGCATCGCCTCGATGAAGGCATCGGTGTCGAAGCGATGGTCCGCCGTGACCGGCACGGCGTGGATCGTCAGTCCCTTGGACGCCGCAGAGTTGTAGTTGCGGAAGTACGTGGGCGTAGCGACCAGCACACCATGTCCAGGCCGGCGTGACTCCAGCGAGTTCAGGCGCCTGCGCATCGCGTCCCCGTCGACGACGTCCTCGTCCAGACATGCGGCGATCTCCGCGCTTCGTCGCGCCTCCCAGGCCCGGGCCGACTCGTTCTCGAGCAGCCGCGCCGCCGTGAACACGGCATCGATCGAGCCATTGCTGCCGAAGTTGGGCTGGGCCTGGACGTACTCCAGCCCCATCACCGCGGCGATCTGCCGGCGCATGCTCAGCGTCGCCCGCAACAGCTCGGGGTAGTACTCACCGCGCTTGAGGTCGATCGCGCCGCACTCCCTGTGCAGGTGCTCGACGAAGGATTCAACGCCTTCGTCCTGCGACAAGAGGCCGTGGAGTTCGTCCAGCTGCGCTTGCGTGAAGGGTGTATCGAACCCCGTGTCGATGGGTGCAGAAGTGGCCTCGAGAGACACATTCAAAGAGTCGCTCGAACGGGCGGATCTGCGCGGAGCGAATGAGCTTGTCTTGGTCGCTGTCATGTCGGTGAGCCCCACGCTTCGGCAGGGTTTCGGCGGGTAGACACGGACTTCCGACGACCTTGCACGCATTTCTTCATTTTTCTTTTTTCGCCCCAAACGGCCGCCAGGCGCTTGCAAACGGCATCTTTCGGCTTCATGTTCGCGCGCGGGCTCGAGCCCGAGTCCGCTGCGAAAGCGAAGAACATCATGGAAGCCAAGAACACCTGCGTCGTGAACTCGCACAACGAATGGGACCCCCTCGAAGAGATCATCGTGGGTGTACTCGACGGAGGCGCCGACCTTCCGTGGGAGGTCGGACTGGGAGCGGTCATGCCGAAGGAAGACGTCGAGTCTTCGCGAGCCTTCCACCTCGAGCGCGGCGGAAAGTCGATCGATCGCCACCGGACCGCGCCTGCGCTCAAGGAACTGGCCGCGTTCATCCGCATCCTCGAGGCGGAGGGTGTCACCGTCAAGCGCCCCAAGGCACTCGACCACTCGCAGTCGTTTGGCACCCCGCAATGGCAGAGCCCCGGCGGCAACGTTCAAGCCGATCCGCGGGACGTCCTGCTGGTCATCGGTGACGAGATCATCGAAGCGACGATGTCGTGGCGCTCGCGCTACTTCGAGTTCCTCGCGTACCGCGACCTCATCAAGGACTACTTCAAGCAGGGCGCGCGATGGACCGCGGCTCCCAAGCCGCAGCTCACCGACGAGCTCTACAACGAGGGCTACGTCCGCGGGGAAGAGTACGTGACGACCGAGTTCGAGCCGGTGTTCGACGCCGCCGACGTGGCCCGCTGTGGTCGCGACCTGTTCGTACAGCGCAGCCACGTGACCAACCTGTTTGGGATCGAGTGGCTTCGTCGCCACCTTGGAGACGACTATCGGCTACATGTCGTCGAGTTCGACGACGACCGGGCCATCCACATCGACGCGACCTTCGTGCCGCTGTGCCCCGGCAAGATCCTGGTCAACCCGGACCGACCGCTCAAGGCGATTCCCAAGGTCTTGCAGAACTCCAACTGGGAGCTGCTCACCGCGCCTCGGTCCACCCTGCCGGAGACCTACCCGCTGTATCGCAGCTTTCGCTGGCTCTCGATGAACATGCTCTCGCTCGATGAGAAGCGCATCATCGTGGAGAAGAGCGAGACGCCACTGATCGAGGCGCTGAAGGACTGGGGCTTCGAACCCATCCCGTGCGCCTTCCGGAACAACTACCGCTTCGGGGGCAGCTTCCACTGCGCCACCGCGGACATCCGGCGCGCCGGAACGCTTCAGTCGTACTTCTAGCAGCCCACCCCGAGTGCCTCGCGATGACCAACGTAGCCACGTCCCCAACCTCCTGGAGTTCCTTCGACATCGAGGTTCCTCCGGCGCTCCCGGGCGCCGCAGGGGCACTCGCGGCGGCGCTTCGCGTCGCGTCGGTCATCGCGGGCACCCACACCGTCGTCGGCGTGCTCCGGGGCACGGCCGCGACCGTGTGCTCCATCGATGCGCGCGCGGAGACCTGGGGCGAGCTCATCGAACGAGCACGAACGCTGCTTCGTACCGACGCGCCAGCCCCAGACCTCGACGCCACGACGGCGCAGCTGGTGTTCGCGTCCACACCCACCGCCACCCCCATCGACCTCGACCGCCAGGGCCATCGCGAGACGCTCCACGTCGCCCACGCGCAGGAGCGGGGCGCCAGCAGAGCGCTGCTGCGGGTCGGCGTGCCGTCCGATGCCCCATTCGCGGCCTCGCTGCGCGGCATGATGCAGCGGGCACTCGCCCAGGCGTGCGAGTCCGGCGGGTCCGTGCAGGCCAGCCTCGTTCCCCCCGAGCAGGCCGAGCAACTGCGGGCGTGGAACGACACGGCCACCGCGATCGATCTGCGGACCGTGGTCGAGCACGTCGAGGCCCATGCGGCGCAGCGCCCAGACCAGGTCGCCGTCGTGGATCAGACGCGCAGCCTGAGCTATGCGGCGCTCGCGGAGCGTGCGGCACTCCTCGCGGGCGCCTTGCGCCACCACGGCGTCGAGCCCGGCAGCCCAGTGGGCGTGCATCTCCACCGCGGCGCCGACCTCCTGGTCTGCTTGCTCGGGATCATGAAGGCCGGCGCGGCTTACGTCCCCCTCGACCCCTCATTTCCCTCCGAGCGCCTGGACTTCATGGTGCAGGACGCGGGCATCGACGTGATGCTCACCCAGGCGGCGCTCGTGAGCACCTGCCCGGGGCGCTGCAGCACGGTCCTCGCGATCGACGACGACGCGATGCGAGCGCCTGCGCGCTGGGACGGCCCCGGATGCACGGCGCAGAGCACCGCCTACGTGCTCTACACGTCCGGGTCCACCGGTCAGCCCAAGGGCGTCGAGGTCCCGCACCTGGCGCTGAGCAACTTCTTGCAGTCCATGGCCCAAGCGCCCGGCCTGCGTGCGGACGACACGCTGCTCGCGGCGACGAGCCTGTCCTTCGACATCGCCGGGCTCGAGCTGTATCTGCCGCTGCTGTGCGGCGCCACGGTCGTGATCGCCGGCTCCGGGGATGCAGCCGACGGCCACGCACTGGCCTCTCGCCTGCACGCCATACGCCCCACGGTCTTCCAGGCCACGCCCAGCGGATACCGCATGCTGTTGGCAGCGGGCTGGACCGGCGACCCGGCGATGCGACTGCTGTGCGGAGGCGAGGCCCTGCCCGCCGCGCTCGCCGAACAGCTGCTGCCGAAGTGTGCCGAGCTTTGGAACCTCTACGGCCCCACCGAGACCACCATCTGGTCGTCGGTCCACCAGGTCCGATCCGCAGCGGCCCCGATCTCGATTGGCCGGCCCATCGCCAACACCACGCTGCACGTGCTCGATGCCGAGCGCGGTCCCCTGCCCATCGGTGTTGCAGGCGAACTCTACATCGGCGGCGCGGGGTTGGCCCGGGGCTATTTCGGACGAGACGAGCTCACCGATCAGGCGTTCGTCGAGGTCGACGGGTCGCGCCTTTACCGAACCGGCGACATCGCTCGCCTGAGCCAGCAGGGGACCTACGAACACCTCGGTCGGACCGACCAACAGGTGAAGGTCCGCGGCTTTCGCATCGAGCTGGGAGAGATCGAAGCCGCGCTGCAGAAAGTGCCCACGGTCGAGGGGGCCGTCGCGGTCGTCGACACGCGAGACGACGGAGGCCGGCTGCTCGCCTACGTGGCGTCCGCAGACCCCAACATCAACATGTACGAGGTGCGAAACCTGCTCGCGCGGGCGCTACCGGCGTACATGGTCCCCACCGCCTTCGTCTTTCTCGAGCAGCTGCCGCTCACCCCCAACGGCAAGGTCGACCGCAACGCGCTGCCCGCGATCGAGAAGGTCTACGTCGATGACAGCGTCGAGTTTGCGCCCCCCACCCATCCACACGAGGCCACAATCGCCAGGGTGTGGAGCGAGGTGCTGGGCCTCGACGCCGTCGGCATCGACGACAACTACTTCGGCCTGGGAGGGGACTCCATTCGAAGCGTCGCCATCGTCACGCACATGCGCGAGCGAGGCCTGGAGACCACGGTTGCGCAGCTCTTCGACACGCCGACGATCCGGTCACTCGCCGCCACGGTGCGGGTCGTCGACGCCTCGCCGCAGGCCTCGGTGGAACCCTTCGCGCTCGTGTCGGAGCTCGACCGGGCCCGCCTCCCGCCGGACCTCGACGACGCCCTGCCCCTGACCTCGCTCCAGATCGGCATGCTGCACGTCATGGCGTCACATCCAGACGCCCCGGTCTACATCAACTCCTTCGGCTCCAAGATCGAAGCGCCCTTCGATCGAGCGCGGCTCGAGGGCGCGCTACGGGCGATGACGCAGCGACACCCCGCAATGCGCTCTTCGATCGATGTCGGCTCGTATGCGGCGCCACTGCAGCTCGTGCACGCGACCGCGCCGGTTGGGTTGACGGTGGAGGATCTCCGAGACCACGACGCCCAGGCCCAGCGGGCTGCAATCGAGGGCTGGATGCAGCGCGAGCGGGTCACCCCGTTCGACGTCGCCCGGGCGCCGCTGGTCCGCTTCCACGTAGCGAGGACGAGCGACGACGCGTTCTCCCTCCTGCACACCACCCACCACGCGCTCTTCGACGGTTGGAGCACCTCGGCGATGGTCACCGAGCTCGTGCAGCGCTATGACGCCGCCCTCGGGGACGAACCGTGGCCGGAGGCCGAGCCCCTCGTCCAGCCGCTTCGTGCCCGCGCGGCCGCCGACCTCGAGGCTCGCACGTCGGAGGCCTCCGCGAGGTTCTGGCGCGAGACGATGGCCGGTCACACCCATGCGCCGCTGCCCGAGGCCTGGACGGTCCCCCGCTGGCAGCACCGCCGGGTAGGCGTGTCGCTGCCCGCCTCCACGATGCACCTGCTTCGGGCGCTCGCCGACAGCACCCAGACGTCGATGCATGCGGTGATCCTCGCGGGCCACATCGCGGTGATGGCCTACGTCACCGGACAAGACGATGTCGTCACGGGCGTCTCGGTGCCCGGCCGCCCCGAGGTCCGCGACGCAGCGCATGCCCTGGGTCTGTTCCTCAACACGGTCCCGCTGCGTCAGTCGGCCCGCGCCGCGTCGTGGCGCGCGTTGGTCGAGCAGGCCCACGCCATGCAAAGGGCTGTGACTGAGCATGGCCTGGTTCCGCTCGCCCGGACGCGCGCGAACCCGGGCGCGACGTTCACATCGCTGCTCAACTTCATGGACTTTCACGTGTTCGATCAGGCCCGGTCACTGCAGCGGGCGCGCTTGGTCGACTCCGAAGGCGGCGCGGTCGACCTCGAGCAGTCGTTCGCGATGACCGAGGTCCCGCTCGAGGTCGACGTGTGCCTCGAAGACGTGGCGGGCCAGGCCTCGATCCAGCTGCTGGCCCACGATATGGAACCCGCGACGCTCGAGCGCATCGGCGGCTACTACCAGCGGGCGCTGCACGCCATGGCGAGCGACCCCAAGATGCCCCCTCAGGACGCACAGCTGCTGTCGTCCGAGGAGCGAGAGCGACTGGACACGTTCGGCGCCGCAGACGAGGTGGTCACGCCGCTGGACCGCGCGCCCCACGGGTGGGTTCGACACTGGGCCGAGCGGACACCGGACGCTCCCGCCGTCGGGGACGAGCAAGGTCGCTACACCTACGCGCAGCTCCACGCGAGGGTCCTGCAGCTGGCGGGCGCGCTTCGGGAAAGCGGCGTGCATCCCGGCGACCGCGTAGGCGTGCTGCACCCACGAACGGTGGACCTGATCGCCGCGCTGCTCGCGGTCAACGCGGTCGGTGCGGCCTACGTCCCGCTCGACCCCAGCCATCCATCGCAGCGGCTTGCGTTCGTCTTCGAAGACGCGGGCATTCAAGTCGTGCTCACGCGCAGCGAGGTCGCGGAGAAGGTCCCTGCTGGCCTGCGCACGATCCGTCTGGACCAGCCGCTCCCTGCGGGGTCGCAGGCCCCCGGTCTCGCCGCCGAGCCGGAGCAGGCCGCCTACCTGCTGTATACCTCCGGGTCCACCGGCCAACCCAAGGGGGCCGTCATCACCCACGGCGCGCTCGCCAACCTGCTGGCCTCGATGCAGCGGACGCCGGGCGTGAGGTCCACGGATATCGGCCTGGGGATCGTCAGCGTCGCGTTCGACGTCTCCGCCGCCGACTTCTACGTGCCGCTGACCGTCGGCGCGCAGGTGTTCCTGGCGAGCAGCTCCACCGTGTCCGACGGGTTCTCGCTCGCGCAGCTGATCGATCGAGTGCGCCCGACCGTCATGCACGCGACACCGAGCGCCTGCCGCATGCTGCTGGCGGCGGGCTGGGCCGGATCTCCGTCGCTGCGGCTTTGCTGTGGCGGTGAAGTGCTGGCGCCGCAGCTGGCCGCCTCGCTGCTCGAGCGCGTGGCCGAGCTGTGGAACGGCTACGGCCCGACGGAGTGCACCGTCTACACCACCTTTCAGCGGGTGACCGATGCGCGGGCAGAGGCGATCCCGATCGGGCGTCCCGTCTGCGGTGTACAGGTGCACGTGCTCGACGCTCACGGGCGCGCGCTGCCCATCGGGGTGCCCGGGGAACTGTGCATTGGTGGCTCGGGGCTGGCGCGTGGCTACCACGAGCGCGCCGCGCTGACCGAGGCCAAGTTCGTCGTGCTCCCCGACGGGAACCGCGTGTACCGCTCCGGCGATCGGGTGCGTTTCCTGGACGACGGCATCCTCGACTATCGCGAGCGTCTCGACCACCAGGTCAAGCTCCGCGGCTACCGCATCGAACTCGGGGAGATCGAGCGCGCGCTGGAGCGCCTGCCTTCGGTGCGGGCGGCGGTCGTCACCTTCCACGCCGCTGCCGAAGGCGACCGCCTCATCGGGTACGTCGTCGCGGAGGGCAGCGTCGACGCGCTGCGGGACGGCCTGGCCCAGACGCTGCCTTCCTACATGCTCCCCGCAGCGTTCGTGCGCCTCGCCGCCTTCCCCCTGACCCCCAATGGCAAGGTCGACCGCGCTGCCCTGCCGCCGCCCGAGCTGGCCGCGGATCCCTCCGACCCGAGCTTCGCTGCGCCCCGCAACGCTGCGGAGACGACCCTCGCCGAGATCTGGGCCGAGGTGCTCGGCGTCGAGAGCGTCGGCATCGACGACGACTTCTTCGCGCTGGGCGGAGACTCGATTCACTCGGTGCACATCATCGCCAAGGCAAGGACGCGCGGCATCGTCATCGGGGCCGCGGCGATGTTCGACACGCCGACCATCCGCGAGTTGGCCGAAGCGCTCACCCCGGCGGGTCGCTGACGTCGCTTTCGAACAACCCCTGAAGGCTGAGATCCACCCGGCTCTCCACCAGCGCGATCAGCTCTGCGGCCTGGTCCCGGTCGCCGAGCTCGGCGACCGCGTTGCCTTCGAAGGTCGCCAGCAAGAGCGCTCGCGCTCCGGCCAGCCATCGGGACATCGTGGACTCGTGCACCTTGTAGACCCGCGCGAGCGCCGTGGCGGGGATGTTGTCGAGGTATCGCATCCGCAAAATGGTGCGGTCCCGGCGAGAGAGCGAGCGAAACGAGGTGCGCAACAGCGTCTGAAACTGCTGGCGTCTCCACGGGTCTCGCTTGTCCGCCTGCAGCGGCTTGGCCACCAGGTGGTCGAGCAGCTCGTCGACGGGCTCGTGCGCCCGCGCGTTGCGTTCGGCGTTGAGCACCAGACGCGCCGTCACGGTCCGGACCCAGCCTCCCAAGCGCCCCCTCCCCTGAAACTCATGGATGCGCGGCGCCTTGGACGGTTCGCCGACGAGCATGCGGACCCGGGCCTGCTGGCGGTACTCCGCCCGTCTGTCGGGATCCAAGGAGAACCGGCGTAGCGCCCGATCGACCTCGGGCATGTATCGCTGCTCGAACACCGCGACGGCACGAGGATCACCCTCGGCCAGGGCCGCGACGAGCAGCTGCTCCGATGGGTCGGCGTGCTGCAGGACGTCCAACCACCGCGAGCGCTCGAGGGGTTCGCACAAGGCGCGGACCCGAACCGCCCAGGCTCGGGCAGATGCCCTCACGGTCGGCAGCGCCTGGTGCGCTGTGTGGATGCAGCGCTCGAGGCTGGCGGAAAACTCCGGAACCGGGTCGAACCCACCCGCGCGGAGCAGATCCAGAACATCTTGAACGCGCGGGCTCATACGGTAGTCCTGCTGTGCTCGAGGCGATCGCGCACGAGGCTCGAGCGGCTCCCCAAGCCTCGCTCGCCTGACTTCTTCAAGTAGACCACATATCTTACCTTGTAAGATAGCGGTCCACAGCCGCCCATCATGCACGCCTCCATGCACTGCCCTGACGACGAAGCGCTGTTTGCATTCGCCGAGGGCCTGGCGTCGGGCGCACACCACGTCGCCCTGGAGAGGCATCTCGACGGCTGTCCGGGGTGCAGGATGATCGTCGCCGCGGCCGCCGAAGACGGCGCCGCGCCCGACGACGACGCGGACGACGCGCGCGAACCGGGCGGGCACATCGGCCGCTACCGGGTCGACGCGTGCGTGGGGTCGGGGACGATGGGTGTGGTGTACCGAGCCTGGGACCCTGAGCTTGCCAGACCCGTGGCCGTGAAGCTGGTGCACGCGCGCTGGGCACGAAGGCCGACGGCGCGCGTCCGCCTCGCCCGTGAAGCGCGAGCCCTGGCGCAGCTCTCCGACTCCAACGTCTTGCCGGTCTATGACGTCGGCCGGCATCGGGACGGGCTGTTCATCGCCATGGAGTTCGTCGAGGGGCGCACCTTGGACCAGTGGTGCAAAGGCCGGAGCATGCGAGAGGTCGTCGCGGTGTTCGTCGCGGCCGGGCGTGGTCTGGCGGCGGCGCACCGAGCCGGGCTCGTCCACCGCGACTTCAAGCCGACGAACGTGCTCATGGGCCTCGACGGAAGGCCTCGGGTCGCGGACTTCGGGCTCGTATCCTCCGGTAGCGAGCGGTCGACCACGGGCGAAGACGCTGCCGACTTCGCAGGCGACGGCAGACTCACGCGAGCAGGGAGCCTCGTCGGAACGCCGAGATATATGGCGCCCGAGCAACTTCGGGGAGAGACCGCCCTGCCCGCGAGCGACCAGTTCGCCTTCTGCGTCGCGCTGTACGAGGCCGTGTTCGGCGCGCCTCCCTTCGACGGTTCCAGCCCTCCAGAGCTTCGCGAGGCCATCGAGCGGGGTCCGAACGTCCCTTCGAGAAGCTGGCCCACCCGGCGGCTGTTCGCGCTGCTGGAGAAGGGTCTGCGCGCCAACCCCTCGGGTCGTCACGAAAGCCTGGAGCATCTGCTGCGAGGCCTCGACCGCCTCGATCGTCCCAATCGGCCGCTGGTCGCGGGCTTCGTGGGGACCTCGCTCCTCGCCGTGGCCGCCCCCCTCGGGTTCGGCGTACTCGACGACCCTTGCACCGGCACCGAGTCGTCGCTGCTCGTCGACGATGGTCCCGAGCTGCCACGGATCGACGCGAGCTTGCGGGTCCACGGATCCGCCACCTTCGCAGCCTCGGTTTCCCGGGAGCTCGACGACTACGCCTCGGCGTGGTCGCAGGTCTACACCGCCGCCTGCTCCGATGCGCACGAGCGCGACGCCTCGAGTTCGCCGGCGCTCCACTGCCTGGAGACCGAGAAGGTCAACTTCGAGCAGTTCATCGAGCTGATCATCGCCCAAGACGCCTCGGCACAGACCGCCAGCTTCACCCTCGGTGAGCTGGGAGATCCGGCGCGCTGCCTCGACCCGCGCGCGGACGCCTTCGACGACATCACGGTGCCGGGTCTGCGGTCCAGGCTCATGCGCGGTCGAGAGACGCTGTCACGGGTGAGCCACCTCCACGGCGCAGGAGAGTTCGATGCCGCCAGCGCGACGCTCGACGCGGCATGGGACCGACTCCAACGACTGCCCATCCCTTCGCTCCGAACCCGCGCGTTCCTGCTCAGAGGGGTTCTTCAATCGGACCGTGGACGGCACGACGATGGCGCCAAAGTGCTGGAGGAGGCGTTCGCCGAAGCGACGCGCCACGGGCTGGATACCCTCGCCCTGCGCATCGCGACGAGGCTGATGCTCGTTCACATCGACAAGCGACAGGACATCGAGGCCGCGCGGCGATGGGACGAACGGGCGAGCGCCCTGGCGACGCGCTCACCCTCGACGCGCGCGCGCGCGGAGCACCTCAAGGAGAGAGCCCGGCTGATGCTCGCGCTGCGTCAGCTCGACGCTGCACTCGAAGCGGCGAATGAGGGCCTCCGGCTCGCCGAGGCTTTGGACCACACGATGGACCTCGTCCCGTCTCTCGACGCGCTCATCGCGGGCATCAGCCTCCATCAACACGACACCCGAACCGCGCGTACACACTACGAGCACGTGCTCGACGAGTACGGCGCACACTCCGATGGCGGCCACCCGAACATGGCGACCGCCTTCTTGGGGCTGGCTCAAGTCGCGCTCGCAGAGGCCGACTACGAGGAAGCCGCGCTCTTGCTCGACGAGGCCCAGATGCGGACCGTCGCCGACTTCGGACCTCAGGCGTGGCGCCTGGGGACCATCGCTCAGACCCGAGCGTCCCTCGAAGCGCGTCGAGGAAACTTCGGCGGGGCACTCGAGCAGCACCGCCGCGCGGTCGAGATCGAAGAGCGTGAGCGCGGTCCATCGGATCGTCGCCTCCGTTCGAACCTACGGGCGATGAGCCTGACGCTCGAGCGGCTCGGAGACCACGCAGGTGCGCTGGAGCTCCGAGAACGCGTCCTCGTGCTGGCCGAGAGCGCTGATGGGGTCGACTCCTACGACGCAGCGCTCAGCCAGAACAACGTGGCCGTGTCCAAGCTCCGGCTCGGTCAGCTGGCCGCCGCCGAGAAGGGTTTTCGGCGCTCACTGACGGTGATCGAACAGCACGAGGGACCACGTGCTGCGATGTCTGCGTATCCGCTCAGCGGACTCGGCGAAACGCTGCTGGAGCGAGGGCAGATCGCGTTGGCGCTTCCATGGCTGGAGAAGGCACTGGTCGTCTCACCGGATCATGACACGGAGTGGGCGTCGACGGCGTTCGTGCTCGCCCGGGCCCTGTGGACTCCGGGACCTCATCGCAACCCCGAGAGAGCTCTCACGCTCGCGGCCGAGGCCCAACGGATCCTTGGCGACGCACCAGATTTTGCGCTCGAACACGAGCAAGTTTCGAACTGGCTTGCAACACTGTAGCGTTCGGCGACGGCGCCGCCGGGGGTGACGGCCGAGGACAGGGTCCACATCTCCCTTCATCATCGTGCGACGACGCACGGCCACCTGGAAGCCGTCCACCCGGTTTTCACACGTTCTGGGCAAGGCCGTTTCGTCTAGCCTTTTACGAGCATGGGAGCCTCATCGAACACGGATGTCAGAGTCGACTTCGAAGTCGACCCCGGGTCATACCGGCACTGGAAGGTGTCCTACGACGGATCCATCGCGCGCGTCGCGATGGATGTCGACCCTGCCGGCGGCCTTCGCAGCGACTACGAACTCAAGCTCAACTCGTACGACCTCGGCGTCGACATCGAGCTCGCCGACATCGTTCGTCGGACACGGTTCGAGCACCCCGAGGTGCGGGTGGTCGTGATGACCTCGGCCAACGACAAGGTGTTCTGCGCCGGGGCGAACATCCAGATGCTGGGCCTGAGCACGCACGGCTGGAAGGTGAACTTCTGCAAGTTCACCAACGAGACGCGCTGCGAGATCGAAGAGGCCACCGAGGCCAGCGGCCAGGTCTACATCGCGGCCTGCAACGGCACCACCGCCGGCGGCGGCTATGAGCTCGCGCTGGCCTGCAAGGAGATCTACCTGCAGGACGATGGCAACTCCGCGGTGAGCCTGCCCGAGGTCCCGTTGCTGGGCGTGCTGCCTGGAACGGGCGGCCTGACCCGCCTCGTGGACAAACGCCGCATCCGGCGAGACCGTGCCGACATCTTCTCCACCACCGCCGAGGGCATGCGAGGCAAGCGTGCGGTCCAGTGGAACCTCGTCGACGACGTGTTCCCGCGCTCCAAGTTCGACGAGAAGATCGCCGCCCGCTGCGAAGCGCTCGTCGCCTCTGCGGGCGAGCTCGCCACCGGCGACCGCACCGGCGTGAAGCTGGGCAAGCTCACCGTCGAAGAGACCGAGGGCAGCCGCACGTACAGCAGCGTCGCAGTCACCTGGGATGAGGCGACCCGCACCGCGACCCTGACCGTCGAGGGCCCAACCGCCGCGGACGTCGCCATCGTCGAGCGCGGCGCTGCGGCCATCCACGAAGCCGGCGACTCGCTGTGGGCGCTGCGCGCATACCGAGAGCTGGACGACGCTCTGCTCCAGCTTCGTCTCGACCATCCCAACGTCGGGCTCGTCATGGTGCGCGCCACGGGCGACGCAAAGCGCGTGCTTGCTCACGACGCCGCCGTCGTGAAGGTTCGCGAGCACTGGTTCGTGCGCGAGGTCGTCCTCCACATGGGCCGTGTGCTGCGTCGCATGGACAACACCAGCCGCTCGTTCTTCGCGCTGGGGGATGCCGGCACCGCCTTTGCGGGCAACCTCCTCGAGCTCGCCTTGGCCAGCGACAGGTTCTACTTGCTGGACGATCCGGACAACATCGTTCATGTCGGAGTGGGGGACCTCAACGAAGGCGCGCTACCGATGAACACCGGACTGACCCGCATCCAGGCCCATCTATACGGTGAGCCCACCAAGGCCGAAGCGCTGGTCGGACGTCGCGACCTCATCGAGCCCGAAGACGCGGATGACGCCGGCTTGGTCACCATGTTGATCGACGACATCGACTGGGACGACGACGTGCGCATCGCCATCGAGGAGCGGGCCAGCCTGTCGCCCGACGCGCTCACCGGCATGGAGCAGAACCTCCGCTTCGTGGGGCCCGAGACCCCAGACTCCAAGATCTACGCCCGCCTCACCGCGTGGCAGAACTGGATCTTCATCCGCCCCAACGCCACCGGCCCCGAGGGCGCACTCACGCTGTATGGCCGCCCCGAGCGCCCGTCCTTCGACTGGCGTCGCGTCTAACCACTCACCCCAGGAGCACTCGCAATGACTACACCGACCAGCACTAGCGTCGACCTCACGGCCAAGATCCCGAACAACGTCGGGCTGAGTGATGACCCCAAACTCCAGCGTGCTCTCGAGCGCTGGCTGCCCAACTACCTGGAGTGGTGGAACGACATGGGCCCGACCGACTTTGCGGACAAGCCGGTGTACCTGCGGACGGCCATCTCGGTGGATCGCGGCGGCTGGGCGAACTACGACCACGTCAAGATGCCCGACTACCGCTGGGGCATCTTCCTAACCCCCAACGAAGGGGAGGCCACCGTGAAGTGTGGCGACGATGCGGGCGCGCCGGCGTGGATGGACGTCCCCGGGGAGCACCGCAACTCCCTGCGTCGCATCATCGTCACGCAGGCCGACACCGAGCCGGCCAGCGTCGAGCAGCAGCGGCTGCTGGGCCACACCGCGCCCAGCCTCTACGACCTGCGCAACCTGTTCCAGGTCAACGTCGAAGAGGGGCGCCACCTGTGGGCGATGGTCTACTTGCTGCACAAGCACTTCGGCCGCGATGGACGCGACGAGGCAGACGAGCTGCTCAACCGGCGCAGCGGCGACGTGGACAAGCCTCGCATCCTCGGCGCGTTCAACCAGCCCTGCGACCACTGGCTGAGCTTCTTCGCGTTCACGATGTTCACCGACCGCGACGGCAAGTACCAGCTCGCCGCGTTGGCCGAGTCCGGCTTCGATCCGCTCGCGCGAACCACCCAGTTCATGCTCACCGAAGAGGCGCACCACCTCTTCGTCGGTGAGACCGGCCTGGGCCGCATCATCCGCCGCACCGCGCAGCTCGAGAAGATCGATTCCAACGGCGACGTCCGTGCCCAGGGCGGCATCGACTTCGATCTGATCCAGCGGACCATCAACTACTGGTTCACCTACAGCCTCGACCTCTTCGGCGGCGAGATCAGCAGCAACGCCTCCACCTTCTTCGCCTCGGGCCTCAAGGGCCGCTTCCGCGAAGACCGATACGAGGACCACAAGGCGCTCACGGGCACCTACAGGCTGCCCGTGGTCGAGGACGGGTCCCTGCAAGACAAGGACGTCCCGCTTCGCAACGCGATGAACGAGGTCCTCCGCGACCAGTACATCCTCGACTGCGAGCGCGCGCTCAAGCGCTGGAACAAGCACATCGCCGAGGAGGGCAGCTCCACCGTGCTCACCCTCCCCAGCCGCCGATTCCACCGTCACCAGGGCATCTACGCCGACCACCACTTCGACCCCGACGGCAACATCATCACCGCCGAGGCGTACGAGGCCAGCAAGCATCGCTGGGTGCTCACGCCCGAGGACAACGACTACCTGCTCAGCATCATGAAGCCCTGCTACGAGCCGGGGAAGTTCGCCAACTGGATCGCGCCCCCGTCCAAGGGTCTCGACGGCAAAGAGCTCGAGTTCGAATACGTGAAGCTCCACGACTAGCCCTCAATCATTCGACGTCTCGAAAAGAGCGCTCAAGCGAGGACTCGCTCCACGAGTGTTTGTTCTAGAAGCCCGCCCAGCCGCCGCTGAGGCGGGCTCTCTCGTTTGTCATTGGCGGCAACCCCAGCGCCAATGGAGAGCACGATGAAGCTCTCTGCCTATGGTTCCGCCCTCGCCCTGGTTCTCGCCGCCTTCGTAGCGCCTACCGCTGACGCCTCCGCGGGTAAGTCGATCCTCGACGGCGCCGTCTCCTGGACCGCCGTGTCCGGCGACACCGGAGCCAAGTCCAGGATCGTAGGCTCCTCCACCGATGTGCGCGCGGCGTACTCGATCCGCTGGTACGAGGACGCCGACGACCCGTGCAAGTTCCGGGTCTACAACCGCCACCTCAACCTCGACGGCGTGAAGACGCCCGAGACCTCATGGTGCGGGGGCTCGCCGGGCAACGAGAAGTGGGCGGAGCGGCGCGGCGCCAACGAGTACATCACCGCCCTCCAGGTGTGCCTGACGGACAAGAAGGACTCGACGAAGAACAAGGTCAAGGGCCTTCGGGTGTGGGGCAAGACCCTCACCGCCGGCAACCTTGGCCCCGAGAACGGCCCCGACGAAGCGAAACACACCAACTGCAAGAAGTGGTCGAGCAAGGTGTCGTGCCCCTCGGGCAAGATCGCGACCAAGATCAAGGTTCACTACAACGAGTACCAGTGGACCACCCACGGGTTTGCGACGGGCATCTCGCTCGGGTGCCGCGACGTCGATCCGCAGTGAAATGCCCAGCGGGGTTCAGGAGCGGTGCCTCAGCCCGGGGGCGGAGGCACGCAAACGCCTCCGCCCTCGATCTGCGCGTTGGTTCGGAAGGTGTTGAGGTTCAGCCATGACTTGGGCTGAATCATCGGGATGGTGCCGTCCTCGCGCACGTTGGTCACGTGATACGCGTGCTGGTTCCAGATCCTGCGCGCCTGGATCCAGCGATCCTCCACGTCCCGCACCGCCTGCACCGCCGGAAAAGACGCGCCGAAGCTGTTGGAGACGACGACGATCTCCGCTGAGCCGTCGTTGTCGATGTCGGCGACGATCGGATACTCCGTCCCCGTGACCGAGGACCGGTCGATCTGGAGGATGGGCGCGCCGGCTCCGTCGAAAACGTGCAGACGCTGCTCGTCGGTGTACATCGCTTCGGCCACGCCATCGCCGAGGAAGTCGAACGCGGTTCCGCCCGCGACGCCGCTGTTGTCGATGACGGGCGCGTCCCAGACGATCGTGCCGTCCGCTTCGTACACGGTGTAGTGCGTCTGCGAGCTGACCGCGAACTCGGGGTCCCCGTCCCCGTCGAAGTCGTGGATGGTCGCGGGCCGGATCCAGTTGAGCCCCGTACCCGGCACACCCGTGGGGGTGAGGTTCTGATAGGTGACGGTGCCGTCGGCTTCGATCAAGGAGATGCCCCCACCGTTGGTGACGAGGATTTCTGGCTCGCTGTCCCCATCGAGGTCGGCCACCTGCGGGAAGCCGGGCGCGACCGTTCCGGCGATCCACATCGGCGTACCGTCGTGATGGAAGGCAGCGTGCCCGAGGATGAGCTCCAGGTCGTCGTCGTCGTCGAGGTCTGCGGCCGTCGACGCGTTCCAGTCGCCCGCGACCTGCGATGCGAACCACAGCGTGTGGCCTGTGTGGTCGGCGAGCATGTTGCCCGCGATGATCTCCACGTCACCATCGGCGTCCATGTCGGCGAGCTGCACGGATCCGTAGGCCCAGTCTCCAAACCCGTGGCCGGGCAAACCGTCTTCCCAGATCGTATCGCCGGTCCACTTGAGCGTGCCATCGTGCTCGAACGCGACGAGGCGGCCGGTCATGTCGACCGAGACGATCTCGGGGACGCCGTCGTCGTCGATGTCGCCCAGCGCCGGGGTAACGTGATCGACCACGTCGGTGGCGAACCGGAGGTGCTCGGTGCCCGTCTCGCCGTCGAGCAAGTAGATGTGAGCAGGGGACATGTGGGAGACGGCTGCGACGACGACGATGTCTGGAATGTCGCAGAGGTCGATCTCTTCGTCGCCGTTGTCGTCGGTGAGGTTCGCGACCAGCGGGGTGACGATCACGGAGCTCTCTCCGCCCGCGCCGCCCGCCCAGGTCCACTGCACCTCGGGCTCGAACGAGTCCGGCGGTGCGGTCAGCTCACACTCGCCGACCGCGTTGCCGTCATCGTTGACCTTGCACATATCCACCGGCGGCAGGTCTCCGAGATCCGGCTGCCCCCCCACGTCGAAGATCGCGCTGGTGTCCGAGTCGGCCGGGGTCCCCGTCGTCGCGGATGCCGTCATGCCCGTGCTGGGCGGGCCGCTGTCCGTCCCATCGCCGCTCGTCCCCGACAAGGACGTGGAGAACGTGAAGTCGCCGGTCTCCCGGGGACCATCATCGCCACCGCAGCCAACCGCCAGTGCCGATACCAATACGAACCAAGAACGACGCGTCATGAGCCCTCGCCGACAGCATACCCGAGCTGTGGGCCGAGCCTCACCCCCCGCATGCCGAGCCCGCGTTCAGCCGGGCGACGTGCAGCGTCGTGCTTCCTGGATCGTCGAACCACGACCACGAGACGTCGCCGTTGTCGTGCGCGCGCATGGGGTCGTCGCGCTTGCCCCAGGCGGCTGCGCCCGCCAGGTCGACCGGTCCCTCGAGGAAGGCGCCCGAGAGGTCGACGCGCGCGAGCCAGTGGGTGTCGTCACCGTGCCACCCCACGACGTACTGCTCGGCTGCGTCATCGCTGGGCTGCCAACGCGCCGCGGTTGCATCGTCTTCGTCGCCGGGCGTGTCGGTGAGCCAGACCACCGGGCCAGGCTGCATGGTCGCGTCGATGGCCACCAAGCCGATGTCCTGGTTCATCGAGCCGGGATCGTAGGACCCCTGTCCCAACGTGGCCGGGGCTTGGTGCGCGTTGAAGGTCATCACCCAGCCACCGGGTCCCAAGGCTGCGCCCCCGAGCTCCCCTGCGACGTCGCCATTGCAGCCGGCATCGACGTCGATGACTTTGGCCTGGTTGTGGTTGAGGTAGACGCCGCCGATCGCGTTGGCGGCGAAGTCACCCGACGTGCCCGGAAAGCAGTCGGTGACGCACGCGGGCATGAACGCGTCGAGATCGGCGTTGAAGCGCAGCAGGTTGCTCATCGAGTGCGAGCAGCCCCAGCCCCAGCCGGTGGTCTCCGCGCCCGACGCTGCGTCGACCCACTTGAGCGTGTCCCCCTCGTGTCCCGTGTCGGAATGCACGTGATAGTAGGCGCCGTACGTGCCAGCGCCGTACTCCAGACGGCTGTCGCCGATTCCGAAGTCGGTGGGCGTGTTGTCGGGGTTGGTCAGCTCGGTGGACGAGAGTTCACCCGACGAGACGTCGAAGCGGCGCACGTAGATGCGCTGCGCGGCGGGATCCCACAGCAGCGCCCCGAACACCGTGGCCGACTCCGCCGCCAGTCCGCGTAGCTCGAGACCCGGCGCCAGGTCGATGACGTCCTCCAGCCCGTCGTCCGCCCCGAGCACAGCCACGCGCGCGGTGATCGTGGCGGCGCCCGTCGTGAACCCGACGAACGAGCCACATCCGGAACGCGGCACGGTGAAGACGGGGGCGACGTGGAGCGATCCGGTGCCCCAGATCCGCCAGTTGCTCACCCCGGCGCTCACGCCCTCGGGCACCTCGATGTCGACCACGTCGAGGCGGTCCAGGAGCGGGCCGGTCACGGGAGGCAGGCCCGCGGTCGTCTCGTCGGTGCTCGGGTCGGTGGTGCCACCTTCGGCCGAGCTCGTTCCGCCTGACCCGTCCGCCGAGCTGGGCCCGCCGGGTCCGCTCGCCGACGACGGCCCGCTCGCCTGCGAGGAGCTTCCATCCTCGCCCATCGTCGCGTCCGTCTCTCCCGACTCCGAGGGCCCGCCGCAAGCCAGCGCACCAGCGACGACGAACAAACCCCAGCCCCGTACGGATCTCATCATCGCCCCACCCACGCACCGAGTATCGAACGGCTTCGGCAGCCAATCAATGTGCGGCACGAGCCGACACGGCGCTTCACTGCTCGAAGCAGTACAGGCTCGGTCCACCCCCAGAGGCGCTGTCACACTGCCACCGGTCGCCGCTGACGGTCCACGATTCGTCGCTCGCACCTGCGTTTCCCCACCCTGCCTCGATCGCACTGTCGGCGGTGAACCCACCGCACGGTTGCAGGCCGCCCATCGAGGTTCCGTCCTGATGGGTGTGGGTGATGACGTATTGCTCGGGTAGAGCGGTTGGTGCGTAGGTGAGTCCGGACGCGTCCATGAGGATCGGCGTCATCACGCTGCCGTCCGTCAGGTCTTCCCAGTCTTCGGCGAGGACTGTGCCGTCGACGAGGACGAAGGGCCCTCCATCGAGGGAAAAGCGGTCGACGACTTGTGCGGTCGAACCGGCGCTGAGCCAAGCGAGAAAGGTCCCCTCGAGGCCCGCGGAGTCTGCCGCAGCCTGGCATCGCACATCGGCACCCTCGATTCCTCCAAAGTCCATCGGCGCGCCCGCATGGGGCAGGAGGAAGACGGCTCGGGCGGTGTCTTCGGCTCCGGTCGAAGGCTCTGCGTCGTCTCCAGTGCTTTGTCGGTCACCTGAGCTGCCCCCGGTCGTGGAAGCGTCCGACGAGGCGTCGGCGTCGGGGACTGCCGCCGTACTCCCGCTCGATGCGCCTGCGCTCATCATCCCCGTCGTGGACGTGGAGGCATCTTGGGGTGGCGGGGTTGTGCTCGTCGTCGCGCCGCCCGTGGACGCGTCCACGGACGCGTCGTCGGAGGTGCTGATCCCCGGTGCGGGCGAGAAGCACGCGGACGCGGTGAGGAGCGAGATAGCGGAGATGGCTCGGAGAGCGTCCATGCCCACGGAAACGCCACGCCGGAAGCTTCGGATCACGGTCTGCTTGGGGCGAGCACATCTCGCGGGACAACGAGCGCACGCGCCATGTGCCGAATGTGCCGAATGTGCCGAATGAGGCAACAGAGCAACTCGCAGAGCGCGGCGCGGGCGCGGGGCTGACCTAAAAGAACGTCGGCCGCGGACGATGTGTGCCAGTACGTGGCCATCCCGCTCCAGGGTCCCTCGGTGACCCTCCGGATTCAGTCGCTCGGACAACTGTCCGCGTGGCGGGTCGAACGGGCGCAGAAAGTCCAGCCGCCCGAGACAGCGGTCCCACAGGGGGACTCGGTGTCGCTGTCTGCCGAGGCCGAGGCTGCGCTCGCCCGCGATGAAGGCGACGAGACGGCGACCACCCCGTTGGCCGATGACGAGGCTCAGCGCGCCGCCGCCATCTACACGGCGCGCGGCCGCGACGCTGGTGCGCCGGGGAGTCCTGGATCGGTCGACGAGGGGGAAGCGGCGTCGCCCGTCGAACCACAGCCAGCGACGCCCGCTGAAGACACCACCGTACTCACCGAGCCTGAGCAGGAGGAGGTCAAAGCGCTCAAGACCAGAGATGCGGAGGTACGTCGGCAACAGCAAGCACACGCCGCCCGCGTCGGTTCGTACGCCTCCAGTCCGCAGTACAAGTACGAGACCGGCCCCGATGGGCGGCGCTACATCGTCGACGGCAGCGTTTCGATCGATGTGGCGAAAGTCGATGGCGACGTGAAGGCAACCCTTCGAAAGATGGAGACCCTCATCGGTGCAGCGACCGCAGAGGACTATCCCTCGCCACAGGACCGCGCGGTTGCCAGGGCGGCGCGCGCACTCGCCCTCGAAGCACGCGCGGAACTCTCCGCGCGGGCGGTCGGACGCGATCCCATCGAAGCCGACGAAGTGTCTGACGTCTTCGAGTCGAGCGAAGCGCGGCCGGTCGAGGACAGCGAGGCGTACGCCGCAGCGACACGTCCGCCCAGACCGCACGTGAGCCCGCCCAGCGAAAGCCTCCAGACGTATCGGGAGAACGCGCGACCCCTGGTCGAGCCTGCGCAACGCGGGCCGCCCTAGTTCACTTGCAGGAGCTGGTGTCGCCCTGTTGCATGAACAGGGTGGGCTCGCGCGTGGGGTGGCCGGACCTCGTCGCGGGGCACCGGTTGGCCTCGCAGCAGGACCGGCTCAGCCTGGCCAGGAGAAGCAGACCATCTTGTCCCAGTTCACGTAGCCGCACAGGCGTTGCGACTCTCTGCCGGCCGACTCTTCGGCTCCGATCAGCGCGGAGTAGTTGGCCTCCTCCTGGCTGTCGCCCCACCCCCTGGCGATCGCGCCAACGACGGTGAGGTTCCAGCCATTGGAGACGCACGCGCTCGTGCAGTTGGCATACGCCTCGTAGGCCGCCCACTTGTCGCCGTCTTCGTCCTCGGATTCGGCAGCGTCATCGACGACCGAGTCGCACGCCGTAGGGTCCTCGACGCCTTCAATGAGCTGGTCCTGGCACGCCTGGATGGCTTCGTCGATTTCTTCGTCGTCGAAGTTGCTCTCCGAGGCTTCGTCGGCCTTGCCGGCTGCGATCTCGGACTCATCGCGCTCGTCGTACGATTCTTGGTCGCATCCGGTGAGCAGAAAAGTCGCTGAGGTCGAAAGGATGAGAAGGGTGTTGAACGGTTTCATGTGGGCTCCTCGGCGATGTGGCTCAGGTACGTCCCTGTGGTCCGTCATCGTCTTACGTAGGGGCTATTCCCACCTGAGCCGACTCTTGTACGTGCAGAGAGTCGGAACCCGCGCTCCTGCCCAAAGTGTACGCTGAGCACCCGGTTTCGCACGGCGGCTCGTCCAGCCGCGCCCGAGACGCCATCGAGAATCAGCCGCCGCCGGCCACGATGCAGAGCATCAAGAGCGAACGCGTGATCCACTCGCGATCAGTGGCCGGAAGAACTACACTAGGCTACATGGTGCGCTGGGTCGCGGTCGTCTCGTATGGGCTCTTGATGGGATGCGGCGCCGAATCGGAGGGCCGGTCGAGTCAGGCCGTCGACGAAGAGACGCATGGCAAGGCCGACGACGCCGAAACCGAAGGCGAGTTCGGAACCGATGACTCGCAGAGCAGTGGTGGGAGCTTCCTCAATCCCAGTGAACCGGGCGAGCTGCCACCACTGCCCGACGGCCTGGAGTGGACGCCTTGCTCGGACTACGGCATGGCCTGCGTGTCTCTTCCGGTTCCCCTCGATCATGAACGACCCGATGGGCGCACGATCACCGTCGAGGTCGGTGTGACGCCGTCCGCTGGCGGTCCAGCTCGCGGACAGGTTTGGATGCACCAAGGTGGTCCGGGAGTATCGGCCGAGTTCTTCGACGTGTACGCGACATTCGTGGCGGAGTTCGGGTTCGACGTGTTCGTCCTCGAGCATCGCGGGGTCGGAGCGTCGACCGCTCTGGAATGCCCCGATCAGATGTCACTCGAGTCCGACGGAGGCGCAACGATCACCGCGGCCGAGGTCGTCGCGTGCCGCGAGTCCGTGCTGGCCCAGTGGGGTTCGGATGGACTGGCCGCGTTCTCCACGACCCAGGCCGCGCTCGACCTCCAAGCCGCTCTGACCATGATTGGCACGGAGCAGCCGGTCTTCTTGTACGGGGTCTCGTACGGCACCTACTGGATGCTTCGATTCCTCGACGTTGCCACCATCGAGGTCGATGGCGTCATCCTCGACGGCGTGGTGCCTCCGGGCGACCTGTTTCTCAGCGAGCGGAACGACAAGACCGATCGTGTCGTGCACCGTCTCGCGCAGGCGTGTGCGCACGACGAGACGTGTTTCTCTCACCTCGGCGCGGACCCCTGGAAGACCGCCGTCGACGCGCTCGCGCAGGTCGACGAGGGCGCCTGTGAGGCTGCGGGTGTGTCGCGGGGCTCACTCGCCGACCTCGTCTACGCCATGATCGCGCGCCGCCAGTGGGGTCTCGTGCTGCCGCTGATGCACCGCGTCGCTCGCTGCAGTGACGACGACGTGGCCGCGATTCGGCACGCATTCCAGTGGCGTCCGGCCGCCGGCGTCGACTCTCCGCTGGTCTACTACAACGTCGCGCTGTCCGAGCTCTGGTCGCGGCCCGGAGACCCGCGCGACGCTGTGTCCTGCGATGGCGGTGAGTTCTGTGCGACCGAGTTGTGGGCTGAGGGGTCAGCGTTCGTCGAGCACTGGCCCGTGTACGAGGAGCCGCTCGTCGGCGCCTGGCCGCACACCGACACTCCAATCCTCGCGATCAACGGAGATCTCGACGTGCAAACGCCACTCGAAGAGGCCCGCGGCATCGAGTCGAGAGGATTTCCCAACCTTCACTTCATCGAGGCGCCAGGTGCCGGGCACGCACTACTGAGCGCCGGATGCTTCTACGATGTTCTCGGCCCATTCCTCACCGATCCAAAGTCCCATCCGGGCGAATGCCGGGATGGCCACGACGTGCCGCTGGTGGCCACGGACGCGCAGGAGGTCTTCGGTGTGTTCGATCCCTACGACGGAGGACCCGACGCGGTCGCTCCGGCCCTGCCGCGCCAGATGGCGGCACCCACCTTTTGACGCGAGTGCGCCGGCCTGCGGGATGGCGACCTCATGGCCCCGAGACCCCGATGACCCGAGAACACCCCAACGATCCGCTTCACGGCATCACGCTCGAGACGCTCCTCGAGCAGCTCCTGGCGCGCCACGGCTGGCCCGGCCTCGCGTCGAGAATCGACATCCGCTGCTTCAGCAACGACCCGAGCATCAAGTCCTGCCTCATCTTCTTGCGGCGCAATCGATGGGCGCGGGACTTGGTCGAGCAGCTCTATCTCGAAGACGGCCCCGCGGCGCCGCGCTGAACCGCGGGCGGCATCACGCTGGGCGCGACGCCTCAGAGCGTCTTGCGCCGCAGGGTGTCGACGCGCCTCAGCAGCTGGGCGCGGGTCCAACGCTCGCCGATCGGCCCATCCCACCCGGGGAAGGTCGCGTGCAGCGCAGCGATGCGCGCTCGGGCGTCTCGCGGCGCTCCCGTCTCGCGCTCGAACGCCGCTCTTGCGATCTCGACCTCCACGTGAGCCTCGAGGGACACGTCTGGGGGCCGGGTGCCCTCCAGGACCGCATCGATCGCCTCCAGCTGCGCCCGGGCGCTGTCGAGATCCTTGCGACCGAGGTGGGCTTCGACGCTCTTCGCCATCACAGGCAGTGCGAACGTGGTCTGGGCGCCGTGGATCGTCTGGAGTCGTGGAATGACGAGCGCGAACAGCTCGGAGGCCTGGTCGAACTCATCGAGGGCCAAACAAGCGTCGCCAAGCGCCTCCCGCAGTCCCTCCATCCAGGGGTTCTCGGGCCCAAAACTCTCCGTGCTCATCGCCAGCGCGCGTTCGAGGTGCGCCTTGGCAACTTCGGGACTGCCCGAACGAAGCTCGAGCTCCCCGACCAGCTTGAGCGGCGCCGCCGTGACGCCCTCCCAGCCATACTCCTCCACGTAGATCTCGAGCTTGCGCTCGGCGTGCACGCGGGCGGTCGCCCAGTCCTCTTGCCTGATCGCCATCGTGCCGAGCAGCCCATGGGCTGACCCGAGGTGGTGGTCGGGGACACCCGCCTCGACCAGGATCCGAAGCGCCACTTCGGCCTCTGACTGGGCCTGAGCATGTTCACCGCGGGCCATCAGCGCCCGGGCGAGTCGCAAGTGGGCGTGCCCGGTCTCCGGGTGTCCGGTTCCGCGCCGAGCGGCAGCGTACTCCAGCCCCCAGCGGCTCAGCTCGACGGCTTCGTCATGGCGCGAGAGCGAAGCCAAGGCCGCGACGTAGCTGTCGATGAGGACACCGACTTCAACGAGCGGTGGGCGCGGGGACTCGCGATACAACGCCAGCGCTTCCGCGTAGAGCTCGGCGCCGCGCTCGAAGTCGCTGTGCAGCATGTGCGCCACCTCGGCTCGGCGCTGCGCAACGCGGGCAGCCAGCTGCGGTGACGAGCCTGCGCGCACCAACGCGGCCTTTGCAGCCTCCAACGCCACGCTCGTGTCCGAGTCGCGCTTGATGATGTCCGCATGGTCATCGGCCCCACGCGACACCATCAGCCACGCTCGAGTCTCGGTCTCGGGCAGCCCGTACTTCGCCGCAAGCTGCACCGCCTCGCGCGCCGCCGCTTCGAAGGGTTTGCGGTTGGCGAGCAACAGCCTCGAGTGCAGCACCAGCGCCTCGACCAGCGAGGGGCCGTGCGCCAGAGCCCGCGCGCGCTCGACCGCCGCGGCGGTCGCGTCCAGACCATCCTGCGGCTTCGCATCGAGCAGGGCGAGTTCCCCCTGCTGCATCGCGCGAAGCACCGCGTCGATCTCGGCTCTGGACTGCGGGTCGATGGGTTCCTGCAAGCTGATCTCGAGTTGGTCGATGTCGCGACATTCCAAGGGGCGCGGACCATCGGCGAGCGAAGCGACGATCGCCGGGAGTGACGTCGTCCCCACCCGCTCGAGCGTGGCGTCGACGGCCAGCAGCTGTCGGTCGAGGCAGCGCATCCTCAGCTCCATCCCTCGCGGCGATTGCTCGCCCCGCACCTTGGTCGCCGCGCAGGCGTCTTCGTACTCGCTCGTCCACTGGGCGCCCCAGGTGGAGATGCTCTGGGCCATGCTCGACCACGCCTGTCCGGAGTAGGCACCGTCGACTCGGAGGACCCGGTCACGCGTGGCTTCGGCCCGCTCGGGGCCCCACAGCTGCGCGAACCGCTCGGCTCCGTCTGCGCACGGCCTCGCCACCGAGGCTGGCGCGTCTTCGAGGAGGCCCGGGAGCACCAGCGCGCCGGCAAGCGCCGTAGCCCCCACAGCGCCGAGCAGCGCGTTTCGTCGACGAGCGGGTCCTGCCCGTCCCCGTTCGAACGCGGCCAACAGCGCCCCAACGCTGGGGAACCTGTCCTTGGCGTGTTCGGCGAGGCCACGCTCCAGCACCCGGCGCAGCCAGCTCGGAACGGGCAACGAGGCTTGGGGAGGTTCGAAGCGCCGGGCGCGGATGGATTCGAGGCGCTCCCGAGCCGTTCGTCCCCCAAAGGGCTTGGTTCCGGCGAACACCTCGTAGAGCGTCGCGCACAGGCTGAACTGATCGCTCGCGTCGCTGGGATTGCCACCGAGCTGCTCGGGCGCGACGTATCCCGGGGTCCCTGCGGGCCTCGTCCACGCTGCGAGGGTCCTGTGCTCACCGTCGTCACCAGATCCCTCAGACGACGAAGTGACCTCCACAGACACGTGCGACAGGGAGCGGGCGAGACCAAAGTCCGCCACGCGCAGCCGCTCCGCGTCGTCGACGAGCATGTTGTTTGGCTTGAGGTCGCGGTGAACCAGGCCCACCGCGTGCGCGGCCTCGATCCCCGCAGCCGCCTGCGCAGCCAAGTCCAGCGCACGCTCGAACCGACCCGGGGTGCCCGGCGGGTTGCGGCGCAGCCAGTCGCCGAGCGTCCCCCGCTCGACGTACTCCATCGCGATGTACACCCGCCCGTGGTCGACCCCGCACTCGTGCACCGTGACGACGTTGGGGTGGTTGAGTCGCGCGAGCGTGCGGGCCTCGCCGAGCAACGCCTCGATCGCCGCGTCCCCTCCTTCGACCGGTTCGAGAGCCTTGAGCGCGACGTCTCGACCCAGGTCCGGATCGTGCGCCCGGAAGACCTTGCCCATCGCGCCCTCCCCGATCAGCGGCCCGAGGATGAAGCGGCCGACCCGAACGTCCACCCCCTCGGGGCCGAACAGCGTCGACCGCGTCGCGGCGCGCAGCTGCGCGGTCTCCAGCCCGTCGGGGGCGTCGGATTCGTCCGCGAGCAGGGACGACAGCGAACGCTTGCCTTGAACATCCATGGCGCCGAAAGAATGGCACGAGGCGGGCTTTCGAGGGCCCCCATGGGACGCACTCGACTTTGGCGATCACCGTGCTAGCGTCCGCAAGATGCAGGACGACCGCGCGCTTCTCGCTCTGTGGCGAGATGGCGACCGAAGGGCCGGGGACACACTGTTCGAGCGCCACTTCAACGGCGTGCGACGCTTCTTTCGGAGCAAGGTCGGGCCCTCGCATGCGGAGGACTTGATCCAGCGCACCTTCCTTGGATGCGTCAAGGGCATCGATGGATATCGGGGTGAGGCGTCGTTCCGGACCTACCTGTTCGCGGTCGCCCGCAACGTGCTGCTCATGCACTTGCGAACCCTGGGTCGGCGGCCGGGACACGAGCCGGACGTATCCGTGTCCAGCGTCGTCGATCTTCGGACCGGCCTCAGTACGGCCGTGGGAAAGCAGGACGAGCGCCGACTGATCCAGCTGGCGTTGCAACACCTGCCGGTGGAAGCGCAGACCCTGCTGGAGCTCTCGTACTGGGAAGAGCTGAGCGCCGCCGAGCTCGCGGACGTCTTCGGGGTCTCCCCAGGGACGATTCGGACCCGAAAGCACCGTGCCCGCGAAAAGCTCCGCGAGCTCGTCGACGCGCTCCGCGATCCAGGATCGGCCCTGGTGCAGGACCTCGAGGCCGCGACCGCCGCCGCCTGCGAGCGGTGACCGGCGGCTCCCGCCAGAACAGCCCGATCGATCGAGCCGTCGCGGGCACGAGTGAGGAAGCACAGATGCGGCTGCTCCCACCCGCGTGAGCGAGCGAACAGTCCCTCGCCAGCAGCCGAAAGGAAATTCGGGAACGCGGACTCGACTCCGGCAACAGCCGTAAGTGATGGAAAATCGAAAAGTACTTTTCCTAGCCTTTGTGTGTACCGGCAGTCTCCTGGGATGCGACGGATGCGACGGCCCGGAGGACGCTGACTTCATCGACGCCGAAGCCGATGAGTACGACGAGCCCAGGATCGTCGAGGCCATCGCCGAGATCGACGCGGACACCCCTATCCGCAACGCCGTGGTGCTGCTTGGAAACGGTTGCACAGGAACGCTGGTGGCCCCCAACCTGGTCCTCTCAGCCGCGCACTGCGGCTGGGCCGACGAGACGTTCTTCACCGGAGGCTGGACGACAATTCCGTCGATGAACGTCTTCTTCGGCCCCGACCGCGCGAACATCAAGGCGACCTACGTCACCACCGAGGTCAGCGCGCCCCCCATGAACACGGGAGGCGGGGCGGAGCCCGATTGGCTCGACGACATCGTCTTGCTCCGACTCACCACCAACGTTCCCGCGAGCCTCGCCATCCCGCGACCCGTGTACCTCGACCGCCCGCAGCCCCTTCACCCCGTCTACGGCTCGAACTCGGAGACCATCTTCCAGGTCGGCTACGGAGGAAGACGGATCGATGAGAATGGAAACAACGTCGGCAAGAACCGTCGCATGATGACGGGCGGAAACTATCGAGACTGGCTCTCGCACCCCAACACGGACCCGACCTTCAACGACAACACGTTCGTCTATACCTCCGACGTGCTCGGCGTCGGCACCCAGGGCACCAACATCGAGAGGGGGGACTCGGGGGGGCCCATGCTTCTCAACAGCGAAGAAGGTTACGTCTTCGGCGGTCTCGGCTTTTGGGGACCGACAGGCGCCGCGACGTTCGGGCCCGGAACCGGCGGCCGTTCGCCGATTCGCTCGTGGCTCATCGGTAAGCTTCCCCCGCAGCGGGCGGACTTCGACGTCGTCAGCGTAACCGAGGGTGGCTGCACGGGCAGCGGCGGAGACCCGATGGTCGCCGTCACGATTCAGAACGCCGGGGTGGTCTCCGACAGCGCTTGGGTCGATGTGTTCACAGGACTGCAGAACGCACCGTCCATCGGCGATTACTCGGATATCTACCGATCATCGGGAATACTCGCCCCCGCGGAAACGAAGACGCTGTACTTCGCGATCGACAACGGGTTCGAATCCGGCTGGGTCGACGTCGTGCTGGACACCACCGAAAGCGTGACCGAGCTCGACGAGACCAACAACATCAGTTTCGGCAATCTCACGATGCCGGACTGCAGCTTCAACTAAACAGCGGGTAGGCCAGCGTCACGCAGGCCGCCTCGATCGCGATCGCCCTCCAAACGGGCCGGGGTTCGCGCCATGCCTTTGACAGACATCAACCGCGGCGTCCAGGGTGTCCTACCAAGGAAGACTCTCCGACCGGACGTACGCGGTGTTTCCTCTTGGCGACCATCCGTCATCCGTCGCACATCTCGTCCATCGCGTTGATCCCGAGCAGAGACCACTCGCCCCCGATCACGCCAAAGTCCAACCCGAGCCCCCGGTCCAGCTCGATCGTATGCGTCACCGACAGCGCCGCAGTCTGGATCTGGCTCACCAGCTCCAAGTCCCGCTCATGCAAGAGCCCTGAAGCAACCTCCGCATTCGCGACCCAAGGGATCGCGTCCCGCGGCCACAAGCTGCTGCTGTAGTTGTTTCCCCAAATCTCCAGCGCAATGTCCCCGGGCAACGCCTCGCAGTCATCTCCCACGCTGCGAGTCGGCTGCTTGCGCCTGCGCGCCGCGGCACCAATCTCATCCAACAACACCTTCCCGCTCGGGAGGCCCAGGTACTCGAGGTCCTTGGGTAGGGCTTCGAAGGAGGTCACCCGCGCCAGGTTGGGGCTGATGCCTCGCGAGTGCACGACGAACACCCCCCACTTCGGCAAGAGCGCGTCCGCATCGGTGAGCGTGGACGTGCGCCGAAGAATCGCCTGCCGGAACTCCGACCAGGGAATGTCTCGATGCGCCGCGTACCCTCCCCCTGACGCCTCGCTGCGACGCGTGCGCTCGAGGACTTCGAAGGCGGCCAACAGCTCCTCTTGGGCCGTCTCGACGGGGCCCAAGTCGCCCTCGGCGTGAAAGACGACGAGTTCGCTGCGAAGCAACCCCTCGATGACATGACCTTCTGACGCGAGGAACTGCAGGAACCGGGCGATGCAAGGGTAGCCGCGCGCGTCCCCAAGCTCATACTCGCCGCCAGCGTCGCAGTCGAAAGCCCCTTCGGCCTGGTCGTACTCACCAAGCGCCGCGTACGCCCGCGCTGTGCACAGCGCAGCGGCCTTCGCTTCGGCGGGCGGGCCGGGGTCCCCCTCCCCATCCGCTCCGCTGGAGATGGCTTCGCAGTGCTCGAGCGCAAGCTCGGCGTCGCCCCGGTCGAGCGCCCGCAGACCCGCTTCGACCGAAGCGACGAACACCGCCCCCTCGTCGGCGGGCCGCGGCGGCTCGGGCTCCTGAGCGCTCTGTGCTCCGTCCACCTGCGCGTCGACACCACCCGCTGCGGGCGCGTCGGTGAGGCTTCCGGACGAGCGACACCCCTGCCCAGCGACGACCGTGGACAGGGAAACCAGGGAGACCCACACGGAAGCCCGAGACGCGACGCTCACAACGCTCACAACGCTCACAACGTACCCGACGCCCCAAGCGTCGCGAAGATTTCGCCTCACTCGCCGCCCCGCGCCGTCCACCGGAGGACACCTGTCCCTGACACGTCGACTCGCTTGAACCCCTCGAGCGCACCGCGTAGGCATCCGCGCATGCTGCGTTCCAGATCGCGTGGGGCTGGAGTCCGAGGACGAGTCCCGACAGGAGGTGTTGAGACCAACGCTCGCCTCTCCAGGTTACAGCGGCGGCTTTCAGTCGGCCTGTGCTTCTTCGTGGTCCTCGGCACGGCCTGCGGGCCGGCAGACAGCCAGGCGGATACCGATGCGGATACCGAGGCACACGCCGAACCCAGCCTCGCGGAGATTCGCGTGCTCCGCGTCGACCTTCAGCCAGAGTTCCCCGGTGGCGAGGTCCCACCGTTGGCGGGCGTGCACCTGATCGCCATTGAGATCGAAATCGAGAACCGGAGCGAGATGGACCTCGATCGCGGCCTGTTGCAGTTCAGTCTGGAGGGGCGGAGTGGCGTCGTCTATCGGGGCCACCCGCTGACCGAAGCCCTGGATGGCAGCTGCCGGACGGGCACATTCCAAGCCCCGACCACCGTGGGGACCTGCGCCCTCGCGTTCGCTCTCGACGACGGCGACCTCCCACGGACACTCCGCTACTTCATTGCGCAAGACGAGTACATCGAGGCCGAAGCTCCGCCATGTGCCGACCGCCACAACGCGGTCTGCGGCTACGAGTGTGTCGATCTTTCGACGGATTCGCAGCACTGCGGCGCCTGCTTCGACGCGGTTGCCTTTGGTGCCTGCATCGACGGCGAAGCGAGCTGCGGTCCCGACGATTCCGACGAGCCCAACGATCTGTGCGATGGAGAGTGCGTCGCGCTCAGCGATGACCCGGAAAATTGCGGTGCATGTGGCGTGCGGATCGAGGCGGATCGCGAGTGCGTCGACGGCACACCGCAATGTGCGGCCCCCCTCTCCGAGTGCGATGGAACGTGCGTCGATCTCGACCACGATCCCGAAAACTGTGGCGAATGCGGGGTCGTGGTCGAAGGCGAAGGCGTCCTCTGTAGAGATGGCGCCCCTTCGTGCGAGGCCGACAACCGCGTCATCTGCGGTGACGAATGCGTCAATCTCACCGGAGATCTGGATCACTGCGGCGCGTGCGGGGCCGCGTGTCCGATCCTTCCGCACCCCGAATACAACCGCATCTGCCTGTCGGACGACAATGCATGCGCGCTCAACTTCCTCACGCCAGGTCTGGCGACGTGCGAGACGTACTGCGAACAGCTGGAGCTGACGTGTAGCTCTGCAGGCACCGGAACGTGCGCGTGCGGCGGTATGCCCCCCGAAGGCACCTGCAGATGCAGGTGCACGGCGCCGCTGCCGGGCTCGTAGACCAAGCGTTGTCGGCCCTTCGGGGCGTACCGGACCGCGAATGACCAGGATCCGGGGAACGGCGTGCAGACAACCCCGTCCGCCGGTCTGGGAACTCAGGACAGACCCATCACCAGCACCTTGGTTCCGAGCCCCACCAGCACGAGTCCACCAAGCACATCGAGGCTGCGCCCCAGGAGGAGGCGAAAGCGGTAGCCGAGGATCAGCCCGATGAGGCTCAGCGCCGCGGTCACGACCCCGATGACGACCACCGAGGGCCACAGCTCCAGCCCCAGCATGGGGAGCGAGATTCCGGCGGCGAACGCGTCGATGCTGGTGGCCACGCCCAGCAGCAGCAGCACACGGATCGCGAAGGGCTCATCGTCGGAGGGGAGTCCTCCGTCCGGCCCCTTGCGTGCGTCCCAGAGCATCTTGGCGCCGATCGCCGAGAGCAGCACGAACGCCACCCAGTGCTCCCACGCTCGAAGCATGGGGCCGACGCCGGACCCGATCAGCCAGCCGAGCGCGGGCATCGCCGCCTGAAAGCCGCCGAAGATCGCTGCGACGATGAGCCCATCTCGAACGCGCACCCGGGACGCAGACGCCCCACGAGCAGCCGAGACCGCCATCGCGTCCATCGCGAGGCCGGCCGAGACAGAGAGCGCTGAAGACCAGTCCACGGTGCCTCAGTCCACGCAGCAGCGAAACTCGGTGGAGTCGTGCCTGTGCGAGTTGTCGTGGGCCCGCCGCATTCGCATGTAGGATAACAGCCGCCCGCGGTGGTCGCGACGCGAATCCGGTCCCCTACGGCACGAAGAAAGCGCATGATTTTCGCCGGGGGATCGGACACCCTCGGTGGTGGATGCGAAGACATGCGTTGGTTCTCGGGCTCACCGGCCTCCTGGTAACGGCAGCAAGCTCTGCATCGGCCCGCCCGGAGGGTGAGCCGCAAGAGTGTGCGAACTGCCACTACGAGTCCGACGGGCCGAGTCTGGCCATCGTCTTCAGCAACGCCACGCCGGACCCCGGCGAGCTGATCGACCTCACCGTCGAGATCGAGGCCAACGACGCCGAAGCCCTGCGCACGGGGCTGTTCCTGTCGAGCGCCGACGGCCAGGGCACCTTCACGCTCGTCGAGCCGGAGGCCACCCGCTACGCCTTCGAAGGCGATCAGAGCTCGGTGAGCCACGCCATGCCGCGCGACCTCGAAGGCGGTCGAGCCCAGTTCCAGCTGCAGTGGACCGCGCCGAAGACCGTGGGCGTGACCGAGTTCATCCTATGGTCGATGACCGGCAACACCAACGGCACCTCGGACGACGACCACAACGCCACCATCCGCCAAGGCATCGCCCACGGGTGTGACGCGCTGACCTACTACCTCGACACCGACGGCGACGGGCACGGCGACGAGGCCGGCGGCCAGCTCTCCTGCGAGCCCGTGCCTGGCAGGATCGTGCAGGGAGGCGACTGCAACGATGGTGACGCCGAGATCTTCCCGGGCGCCGCCGAGCGCTGCAACGTGGTCGACGACGACTGCGACGGAGAGATCGACGAGGGGCTCGACCCTGGCCTCTACTACCCGGATCCCGACGGAGACGGCTTCGCCGGAGAGAACGGCGATCCCGAGTTCATGTGCAACGACACCCCCGGGTTTGCCAAGGAGCTCGGCGACTGTGCGCCCGACGACCCCGACGTGTACCCGGGCGCGCCCGAGCTGGACAACGGCAAAGACGACGACTGCGACGGCGAAGTGGATGAAGACGTTGCAGAGACGGACGGCGCTTCGTCGGGCGGCGCTTCGGACGAGTCGGGCGGTGGTGAGGGGTCCAGCGGAGGATTCAGCCCCGGGGCCGACGCCGATGCTGGCGCGCAGGGCTGCACGCTGGGGCGATCAGCACCATCGAGCACGTTCGGCATGCTGTGCATGTTCGGGCTCGCCGCCGCGGCTCGCCGCCGCTCGCGATCCCGCGGACACGAGCAACGCACCTGAGGCAAATCGAGCGGTCGGGCGCGGTCGGGCGAAACTGCGCTCGGCGGCTCGGCCGCGGTCGATACGTGCCGACGCACGCCGCCGTCCGCGTCGGGGCCTTGTCGTGGCGTGCGTTTGTGTGTCAAAAGCCGCCGCAGAGGAGACCGGCCGATGACGATGAACGAAGTGACGTGGCTGCTTGGGATGGACCTGCGGCCGGATGCAGAGGGCGCGACCGCGTTCGCGGCCTGGTTGGCGTCTGCCTGCAAGGAAGACACCGTCGTGCCGGTGCACGTGCTGGTCGCCGATCACCTGCACGCCGTGCTGCAGCACCACCACCTCGCCGAGGTTCAGGACGCGGCGAAGGTCGCGATGAAGGCGCTGATCGCAAAGCACGACACCGACGGCCACTTCGCCGAGCCCATGCTGGTCGAGGGCGGTACCGCCGAAGGGCGACTCGAGATCGTTCGCGAAGAGACGGGCGCCCGCGTCGTGGTGCTCAACCGCTTCGCCAGCGAGTCGCGCCGCAGCCTTCGTCGGCTGGGTCGGGTCGCGCGTCGGACCCTGCGCGCACTGAACTCCCCCGTCATCACGGTGCCGCCGAACTTGACCGCCGGCAACATCGGCGAGGGTCCCGTGGTCGTCAGCACCAACTTGACCGAGGAGTGCGCGTGCGCGCTCGAGTTTGGAGCCGACCTCGCGAAGCGAACCCGCCGCAAGCTGGTCGTCACGACCGTGCGTCGTCTACCCGATGAACAAGCCGCCTCGTACCTTCACGAAGCGAGCCCCGCCAAGGTCGCCGACGCCCGCAAGGACGAGACCGCGGAGGCGCTGGCAAAATGGGTCGCGGATCACGGGCACGCCGTCGACGAGCAGGTGGTCTTGCTGGGCGAGGTCGTCACGAACGTGACCACGTTTGCCTCGGAACGCGACGCGTGCATCATCGTCGCTGGCTCGCGCCGTCTGTCCAAGATCGAGCGCATGTTCCTCACCTCGGTCGGACGCGGCCTGTCGGCGATCAGCACGACCGCGGTGGCGATCGTGCCGCCGAACGACGACGACGACACCTGATCCCGACGTCGGCGTCGCGACTCAGGCCCCGGAGCTTGCCCGGAGCGCGCCGACGAGCTCTTGGAGCGACACATCGTGACTTCGCGGTCGCGATGCGAACGCGTGGGCGAGCGCGACGCCCAGGTCGTCGCGCATGGCGGGCCGTCGAGGCGGCGACTCGCTTGCGTGCCGGGCCGCAGCAAACCAGTGGCTGGTCGCGACCAGGCGATGCAGTCGCGGCGCGAGCTCGTTGGGCCAGCGCGCGGAGTCTCGGTACGGTGAGACTTCGGGGCCGGAGTCGGCCTGAGCCCGCAGACGCTCGAGCTGCTCGATGGCTGCAGCCTCATAGCGCTCGCGTCCATCGGTGAGATCTTCGAGAGGCTGCTCCGCCCAGTCGAAGTACGTGTCCAGCTGGCGCGCCTGCGGTTCGATCGTCCCGTAGTCCAAGACGGTGGGCATGCCCTCGATGTAGCCCTCGAGCGAGCGGGACAGCTGCTCGGTCCCCGCGTCCATCATCACCCGGGGCGGCAGGCCCACATGATGGGCCAGGTGAATGGCCCACTGCGGCGACTTCACGCCGCTCCACAGCTCGTCCTCCGAGCTGGCGCCGTCTATCCACGCGTCTCGACCAGGAGGCTCGGGCGCCGCGTGTGTGTCGACCGCGCGAGCCAACGTCTGGGAGAGCGCCGTGCAGAGCCGGGCAAAGCGTCGGTTGAACAAGTCCACGGGCCGAAGTGTAGTGCGAGCGTGGCGGTATGGCCGGCCCTAGACGCAAACCGCGGAGGAAGCGCATACTGGATGCTTCAGAAAAACTTCGGGCCGCTGTCGATCTCCGAGGGTGCCGTTCGTCGACCTGCCACACAGGGAACCTGAACCATGCAGTACATGCTTCTCATCTACAGCGAAGAGTCCGACACCCCACCGCCCGCCGAGGCCCAGCAGCAAGTGCTGGAGGCGTACTTCGCCTACAACGACGCGCTCAAGAAGGCCGGTGCCTACATCGCCGGCGACGCCCTCGAACCGACCGCGACCGCGACCTCCGTGCGCATGCGCGCCAACGAGGAGATCGTCACCGACGGCCCCTTCGCCGAGACCACCGAGACGCTCGGCGGCTACTACCTCATCGACGTCAAGAACCTCGATGACGCCGTCGCGTGGGCCAAGAAGTGCCCGGGCTCTCATCACGGCACCGTCGAAGTCCGGCCGTTGATGAACATCCCCGGCGACGGCTGAGCGAGCCCTGCTACTGTCGGACCGGCATGCCCGGTCCGGACGTGAGGCGAGCGATCGAGCGCGTCTTCAAGGCAGAGCACGGCGCGGTCGTGGCGCGACTTGTCGCGGCCTTGGGCGACATCGAAGTCGCCCAGGAGGCGCTGCAGGAGGCCTTCGTGCTCGCCCTGCAGCACTGGCAGGCGTCAGGCATCCCTGAGCGTCCCGGAGCGTGGCTGACGACGGTCGCGCGCAACAAGGGGCTCGACCGGGTCCGGCGCTCGCGCAGCTTCGCCGCCAAGGCGGCCTCGATCAAAGCCGACGCCGAGGCGATCGGCGAGGACCGGCTACGCATCGAGGACACCGAAGATGCGCTCGACCGCGCCAGCGTCGAGCAGGCGCTCCCCGATGAGCGCCTGCGGCTGATCTTCACGTGTTGCCATCCCACCCTCGCCAAGGACGTCCGCGTCGCCCTGACGCTGCGGCTGCTCGGGGGGCTCTCCACGCCCGAGATCGCCCGCGCGTTCCTCGTGCCCGAGAGCACGATGGCGCAGCGGCTCGTGCGAGCGAAGAAGAAGATCCGCAGCGCGAACATTCCCTTCCGGATTCCGCCGCCGGACCTGCTGCCCGAGCGCATCGACTCGGTGCTCGCGGTCGTCTACCTGATCTTCAACGAGGGCTATGCCGTCACCGAGGGGGAGAACTGGGTGCGCGCGGACCTGTGCCACGAGGCGCTACGGCTCGGAGAGCTGCTGACCGACCTGCTCCCCGATGCGCCCGAGGTTCGAGGGCTTGCGGCGCTGATGCTGCTGCACGACGCCCGGCGAAGCGCGAGGGTCGATGACCACGGGGAGCTCGTCACCCTGGAACACCAGGATCGCGCCCGGTGGGATCGAGAGCAGACGAGCCGCGGAATCGACATCCTCACGGCGGCGTTGGGGCAGCGCGCGCTCGGTCCCTATCAGCTGCAGGCCGCCATCTCCGCAGAGCATGCCGTCGCAGCCTCGTGGGCCGCCACCCGCTGGGACCGCGTGCTCGACCTCTACGACCGCCTCCGCGAGGTCGTCCGCTCGCCGATGGTCGACCTCAACCGCTGCGTGCCGCTGGCCATGACCGGGCATCACCAGGCAGCGCTCCAAGAGCTGGAGCGCCTCGAGCCCGAGCTGGATGGGCACTACAAGCACGCGGTCGTCCGCGGCTGGGTGCTCTCGGAGATCGGCCGGGTCGATGAGGCGCGCCGGGACTACGGACGCGCGCTGGAGATGTGCAGCAACGCGGCGGAGCGCCGGCACCTGGAGCGCGAGCGGAGACGCCGCTGCTCGGGCTAGCAGGTGGAAAGCGATCGACACGACGTCCTCTTCCAGCGCGAGGTCCAATGCGACATGCCGCGGTCCAGGTGCAAGGAGAGGGCCAGCCGGCCGCAACAGACCAGACAGCCCGGAACTTCTCGACTTGGCTCCTGGGGCCTTGGCGTCGACGGCTCGGGGTTGCTCGAGTGGACCAGCAGCGTTCCACCTGGGCAACGATGCGTCACCCCTCGAGCCTCGGTAGCATGGCGTCATGGCTCTGCCCATGCACCCCATGCCGGCCGTGCGGCGACCCCTCCAGCTGCTCGTCCTCGCCGCAGTGCTCTCAGCCTGCAGCGGCCGCGCACGGACGTCCCAACCGACGGCCGGCAAACGCCACGCCGCCCATGGCCACGCAGTCGCGGCGATCGAGCGACCGGGCGCTGACTCCACCATGATGCTCGAGCGCGTCGAAGACGAGGACACGCACTGGGTCGAGCTGCCCCACTTCGGCGAGTGCCCCTACGGGAAGGGCGAAGTCCCGCCGTACGAGCCGGTCGATGACGGACACGTTCCCCGACTCGACGCCAAGCGTAGCCGGTTGACCAACATGGACGCCGGCGACGCCAAGATCCACAACGAAGCGCTGCTCGGACTGCTCGACCACGCGACCGCCGAAGTCCTCAACTGCGTGAGCCTCTCCGCCTGCTACGACGACCGCGCGCTGGAGCCCGGGTCGATCGACCTGAAGTTCGAGGTTGCGCCGACGGGCGAGGTCCGGGGGGTCAACGTGGAGCCCTCCGCCGGGCTCGACCACACGGGGATTCGGCCGTGCGCACGCCTTGCGATCTGGGAGACCGAGTTCCCCGCGTTCGACGGTGCCGACATGCTGGTCAGCTACGAGCTGGACATCGACTGACACGCCCCCACCCACGCATCACGCAATTGCCGGTTCAACTCGTCCGCGCTGCGCGTCCGAAGGCGTGCCCGAGCGCGGTGCGGTGGACGGAGGCGTAGCTGGGGCTGATGTGGGGCAGCTGGGCTTCGATCTCGGCGTGCAGCATGGGCAGGGCGTGGAACGGTACGGCGGGGAAGGCGTGGTGGGCGGTGTGCAGGGGCATGTTCCACATCCACCAGCGCACAGCGGCGTTGCTGACGACGGTACGGGTGCGCTCGAGCTGGGTGCCTTCGTGGGGGAGGCCGGTGTGCTCGGCAAAGATGTACAGGCCGAGCAAGAGGTGGCCGACCGGCCACGCGAGCAGGGCGTATGCAAAGCCATCGACGAAGCGGAAGCCAGCGAGCAAGAGAAGCCCCCACACCACGATGACGGCCCGGCTCTCCCAGGCCACGCGGCGCCGCTTGGATGCGCGCACGTACGGGAAGAGCCGGTCCCACGCCGAGGCCGAAGGAAGCAGCGCGGCGGCGAGGGTGAACATGGGCTTGCCCACCAGGAGCGTCTGACCAGACGCGACGACGATGTAGGTCACGGGATTGGTGGGCCAGCCGTCCAGGAGGGCAGGTGCGCCCGCGATCTCGGGATCCTCGGCTGGGTCTTGCGTCTTGCGGTGGTGCTGCCAGTGGAACTCGCGAAAGAAGGTCGGCGCCATCAGCATCAAAAAGGCGCCGACACCCAGCACGACCCGGTTCAAACCCGCGGTGGCGAATGCCGTGCCATGACCGGCCTCGTGCATCGCTGGGAACGCTGCGAGCAAGGCCACGCCCGCAACCATGATGGCGAGGACCCACCCCGGGTTGCCCATCGCCCCCAGCTTGGTCGCGGCGGCCAAGGAGACGAGCAGAACGATCAGCTGCACGGTCGCCCGCGCCAGCCCAGGGCCGTCGCGACGCACCATCCATTGCTGCAAGACCGCCGACTCGATCCGCGGACGGCCGGGATCACGCTCGATTGCATCCATGCATCTCCGGCGTACCACGAACCGCAGCCGCCGCAACGCCACCAGTACAGGGCCAGCGTTGGCGGAAGTTCTGACGCACTCGAGGGCTCATCGACCGCGAAATCCCTCGTCACCGGCGATACAGACGGGCTGATCGTTCTCGGAGCCAACCGAGCGATGGTGGGCGCGGTTGCGGCCGAAGCGGCGGTACACTCAGATATCGTCGACGCCGCCCCGCACACGCGCTCAGCGATTTCGAAGATTGTTCGTGGACCCGCTTGGTCATAGACTCAGTCTGCAAGATGGCCGAGCATCCGCGATTTCTTCGGGCAGCGGCGTTCATGGTGGGGAGTCTGAGCCTCGCGCTGTGTGCCTGCTCTGCGAGGCAGGATTCCGGGAGTGCGGATGCCGAGCAGCCGGGCTCGACGGTCGACCCCCACAGCGGCCCAGCAGCGCCCGAAGGCGCACCTCCGCGAGCAACGCAGGAGATGGAGATCGTGGCCGACTCGGTCACAGGGTTCTCCGAGACACAGGGGGCAAACAACTGGTCCTACGGGTACTGGGACCGTTCCGCAGATAGCGATACGACCTACGATCCAAACGCCGATTTTCAGCATCTTCAACACTTCGGTAACGACCGGGTCAACGGACTGAGCACGCGTACCGAGTTTTCTACAGGCCCGCTCTGGTACCAAGAGGACGGCCGTGTCTACACGTCGTTGTGGGCTCGAGGCGGCCACCCGAACGCGGAACTGGAGCTGGGGTCCTACGCGAAGGTCGAGCATTGGGCTGTCCGTCGCTGGACGAGCACCGTAGACGGACTCGTCACGATTCGTGGTCATGCTGGAAAGGTTATGCCTTGGGGTCGAAAATGGAACGGCGGCTGCATCGCCCGAATCTCCGTTGACGGAACAACCGTGTATTCCGCTCCCATGAATGATGAGGGCGCGGACTATTCCATCGACGTACCCGTGGCCGTCGGTTCGTCGGTCGACTTCCTCATCGGCCCGGGGCCGTCCATCGGGGTGACGGTCTTCACCGCCAGGGTGCTTCGCCACCCCGCCGCATCGTAGACGACAGCACGCGGGATTCGCCCCCGCGCACGCCGTCGAAGCGACATCGGTGTCGTGCGCTTTGGGGAGCAGGGGCTCGAGTTCGATCTCCGTGCGCAAGTGCCCGGTGTGGCGCGGATGGATGCGAGGATGGATGCGAGGATGGATGCGAGGATGCGCACCGAATGCGCCGACCGTCCGTGATGACGCGCCGCGTGAATCTGCCTGGCCCCATCACGTTCGGGTGCCTCGACGCTCTCTCCGAGTCGGGCGACGGCGGGGCCGAAACAACGCACGCGCTGGTCGGGTTCGAGCGCATCAACGAAGCTGATCGGCAGCGCGATCCACGACGCCGTTCACGGGCGATCACGCGGGATGCGCTGGTGGGCGAGATGGCGGCCGCGGTTTCCCGCCTCCATACCGATGACCACGTCAGCAACATCTCGAGCGAGCGCTCATGCTGGCGCCGCTGAGCCGCCCGACGAGTCATCGGGGCTGCCCGCAGCGGGGGACGTGCTAGGACGGCGCCATGATCGATCTGGTGAACTCCGTCTACTCGTACCTCGAACAGAACGCGGGCATGTTGGTCAGCCGCATGGCGGTCGCGCTGGCGATCATCTTTGCGGCTTGGGTCGGGGCTCGGCTCGCGCGCAGAACTGTGGCCAAGCTGCTCGCTCGCAGCGGCAACGAAGCCCGCGCCAACACGCTGACACCGATCGCGCAAACGCTGGTGGGCGCAGCGGTGCTGGGCGTGGGCATCGTGGTCGGGCTCCAACAGTTCGGCCTGGACCTCACCGCCGTCATCGCGGGTGCGGGCGTGCTCGGACTGGCCATCGGCTTCGGTGCACAAGAGCTCGTGCGCGACGTGATCAGCGGGTTCTTCATGATCTTCGACGGGGTCATCGAGACCGGTGATTTCGTCGCAACCGACCAGGCCACCGGGCAGATTGAGGCCATCGGTATCCGCATGACTCAGATCCGCTCGTTCGATGGCACGCTGTGGTACGTGCCCAACGGCAAGCTGCAGACCGTCGGCAACAACAGCCGGCAGTGGACTCGTGCGGTCGCCAACGTCGGCCTCGCCTACGAACAGGACGCCGCCCGCGGCCTCGAGGTCTTGCAGCAGATCGGCATCGCGTGGGCGAAGGACAACCCCGAGCTGTGCATCGAGGAGCCGATCGCCCAGGGCGTCCTGGCGCTCGGAGACTCGTCCGTCAACGTGCGCCTGGTCGGCAAGGTCAAGGCGGCCGAGCACTGGGCCATCGAGCGGGCGTGGCTCAAGCGCATCAAGGAGGAGTTCGACGCTCAGGGCATCGAGATCCCCTTCCCCCGCACCGTCACCTACCTTCGCCGGGAAGACGAAGCCGAGGCATCGTGAGGGTCGGCCGCGCGGGATCAGTTGTGGAAGATGGCTCGGACCGCGTCGGCAACCTCGCCCAGCACGTGGAAGCCCTGCATCGCGGAGCCACCTCTGCGCGTGGTGCGCCAGCCTCATGGGGTCCTGGGCTGCGAGCAGATGGTGATCTCGGTGACTTCGCCGAGATCACCTCGGGGCCCCATCCACGCTTGTGTCCTGCTCCACGAGGAGCTCGACGGTGCGGCGGTGCTCGCCGAATCGTTCGCCGCGTTCCATCGCAATCTTCTCGCCGCACGTGGAAAAAGCAGTGTCGTGCAGATGGGCGGTGCGAGCGGCAAGTTGCTCGTCATCGGCTAAGGCTCGCTGCTCGCAGCCCGCGGTGAATCCCGACACGACGTCGCACTCGTATCAGAAGACCACCCCCTCCACCGGAGCAGGTTTCTTCGGAAGCGGTGGCGTCCGGACCTCGATCCGGGCCATCTCCTTGATGTTCTCCTCGATCGTCAGCGCGATCGAGGTGAGCGGCACGTCGGCGATCCTGTTTTCGAAGGGATCCTCGGTGTACTGGCCAACGAGATCGAGCGTGAGGAAGACGAAGTTGATCGTCAGCGACAGCGGGATGTTGAACCACGTCAGCGCCTCGATGAACGCCAGGGGGACCAACGTGCCGTGCAGGTAGACGAAGACGCGCGAGTAGAACGAGTAGGGCCGCGGCAGGGGCGTATTCTTGATTCGCTCGGCTCGGCCTTGATGGTTGTTGAACTCGGTGAGCGTCTTGCTCATCTGGACGAACTGGTAGTCGGTCAGCCACCCGCGGCGCTTGGCCTCCGAGAGCGATGTTCCTTGCAGCAGCAGCAGGTAGTTGGGCGGGTTCTTCTTGTCGATCGTCGCCTCGTACTCTGCCGGCTCGAGGAAGTCGGCCACGTCGTCGTAGGTGTTCGCTGGCTGCAGGAGGTCCTCCTCTCGACGAACGAAGCCGTTGGGCTTGCGGAGAAACACCCGCAGCGCGTGCACGAACGCGATGTGCCGCTTGAGGACCCGGATCTGCCACCGATGGATCTCGTCGGGATCGCCGTCGAGCTGCGGATCGACGAACGTGAGGACCTCACGCCCGAACCCGCGGCTGTAGTTCACGAGCAACCCCCAGATCTTGCGGCCCTCCCACCAGCGGTCGTAGGCCTGGTTGGCCTTGAATCCGAGATAGATCGCCAGGGCCGCGCTGAGCGTGGCGATCGCGTTGAAAGGGATGATCACCTCGAGGATCTTCAGCTCGAAGTGGAAGACGTAGGCGCCGATGGAGAGCGCGCTGAAGTAGAACATGCTCGGGCCCGTCGCATGCAGGACGTGCCGGAACCGCAAGTTGTGAGAGATGATCACGGTGCCCGCAGTGTAGGGCGAATCGAACACCCCAGCCCCTCCGCAAGTTCCGGGGCCGCGACCAGCGTCAGGGCGGTCAGCGAACACGCCTCGGAGCTACGACGACGCGGTGGTTCGCGGCGCGGCTCCGGCCTTCATCGCCCTGGCGATGACCCCATAGGCCTCGGTCCACGCGGCCGCGCAGTCGTCGGTCCAAGCGTCGCCTGCGACCTCACCGAGCGTGTCGAGCAGGGCGTCACCGACCCAATCGTACATCACCTCGGTCACCCCGTAGTCGACGTGCTTCCGGCCGAGATCGGCGAGCGTCACTCCCAGCCACGGCGCGTTCTCGAGGTTGTCGAGCACCGCAATCAAGGCGTCGCGCAGCATCGTTTCTTGGGCACGCGGGTCGTTGCGGCGGAACAGTCGCCGCACCTGGGGGTATTTCGCGAACAGGATCTCGTAGAAGCGACGGGTGAGCTCGGGCTCGCGCTCGACCACCAACGCGAAGCTGCTGCGCAGGACCAGGACGTTCATGTACAAGGGAACGCCGGGACACGCGCTTCGGATCACTCCGAGCTCCGCCGCGGCGACCATGGCGTCGTCAAAGCGCCTCGTTGAGGCGCCTCCCGCACCTCTCGTCTCTGAAAACCGCCCCACATGGTTCTCGTCTCAAAGCCCGCGCCCTTCCTGTGTTGCGTTCTCGTGGCCTGTACCCCGCCGAGGCGCGAGGCCGGGGCGGCAGGGGCGATCGCCGATGTCGCGACTCCCGGGGATGCTGTCCCAACAGCGATGCCCGGGGAGGCGAATACGTTCGGCAACCTGTCCTGCAGTGTCGCCACCGAGAACCTCATCATTCGCGAGCGCCACGTGACCTTGTGCGAACCGAGAGATCAGCCGAACGCCGCGTGGCTCTTCATCGACGACGTCGAGATTGAGTTGCAGTACCACAAAGGATTCGATGGGTGGCGCGTGACCAATATGGGCCTGTACGGGGCCCATTTTCCTCGTCTGCAGCTTGCCGCGAACGCCGTGATTGTCTCCAATCCCTCGCTGGAGGTTTGGCCTCCGCCCCGTTGATCCGCTGAGCCCCGGTCGCTGGCGCATCGGCGACCTGCTCTTGCAGCACCGCTGGGTCAGCTCGTGCTCGGTCCCGAACACGGTGGACGTCGGCTGCCCGAACCAGGACGCGCTCGATCGGCTCCGTCCAGCCATGTGGCGCCAACCGGAACAGACCCCAGTGAATCGGAAGGAGCGTGTTGCCGCGCACCATGAGATGCGCGAGGACGGCTTGCTCGGGCCCGAGGTGCCAGTCAGGCCACGCACGGTTGTACTGCCCGACCTCGATCATCGTGAGATCGGAGGGCCCGTAGCGCGCGCCGATGGTCGCCATCGCGTCGAATAGCCCCGTATCACCCGAGAAGTAGACGCTCGAGGAGGACCGTCGAGTGGCCGAGCCAGGTGGCACGAAGACCGGATGCGGGCGGCAGGTCGAAGTCGCTCCGGGTCCGAGACCCCGTGGACAGCGGCCGCCCTGGTTCGGTGCGTAGGCCCCGAGGCGCCCTCCGGAGGACCCCGCCGACGTCGATGTACATCGGCTGCGGGTTGGAGAACCTGCGCCCCTCGAACTGCGGGGAGACCGCGAGCGCGCGCCGCTGTGCCCGACGCGGGGTCCGTCCGAAGCCGACGCATCCAACGCAGCTCAGCACCAGCAGAACGAGGAGCAGGTGCCGCATCGAAGCGGCAGGATGCCACATCTTCATTTTGCGCCACGCCGCGGTTCATTCATCCGGTCCGGCACCCCTGCGTCTCAGATCACATCTGGGCATGAATCGACGATTTCCGTGATCATGACGCACGGTTCCTGAACCACCCCGGCGATGAACCGCATTGCGTCTCCCCATACCCTGATCTTGCCGCTGACCTTCTCCCTGCTGGCGATGGGCTGCGACCCTCTCCCCGGTGAGGGCGCAGACACCGACGCCGGCGACACCGACGCCGGCGACACCGACCCGACCGGTTCGAGCGACCCCACCGACGGCTCGACCGGCTCCACTGGCGAAGCCGGCGATTGTCCCACCCTGACCCAGGCCGACTTCGCCGGCGACGCCACCTTCGCCGCCGGCTGCTACGAAGTGCCCTCCGTCGTCGTCATCGATGGCCGAGTCGAAATGGAGGCCGGCGTCGAGATGTACTTTGGGACGCTCGCCTCGGTCTTGGTCGCAGGCGACGGCGTGATCATCGCCACGGGCACCGTGGACGCGCCGGTGTTGCTCACCGCCGCGGACCAGAGCTGGGGCGGGATCGGGATGTCGGGCGCGGCGAGCTCGGAGAACCGACTCGAGGGCGTCGCGCTCGACGGTGTGGACGGCGACGGCATCGACGTCGGGGGCTCCTCCCGCCTGAGCGTGATCGACTCGACGATCCGCGACAACCAAGGGGTCGGCCTGGTCGTTGGGTCGGGCAGCGAGGTGATCGTGCAAGGATCGGTCTTCTCGGGCAACGACGTGCCCATGCACATCGGCCTCGAGCACGTCGCCGGGCTCAGCGACGACAACACCCTGACCGGGAACAGCGACGATCACGTCCTCGTCGACGGAGGCACCCTCGCCGACGACGCCACGTGGGCCCCGGTCGGTGTCCCGCTGCGCCTGGAGGGCAGCGCCACCTTCGAAGGCGCGCTGGAGCTGCTCGCGGGTTTGGAGATCGAGTTCCCCCTCGATGGCGCGCTGCGGATCACCACCACCGGGTCGATCGACGCCCAAGGGGCTCCTGAATCCCCGGTCACCTTGCGCGGGATTCAGAACGAGCGGGGCTACTGGAAGGGCCTGAGCGTGGAGTCCAAAGCAACCGCCAACGCGCTGCGGCACTGTGTGGTGGAGAACGCCGGCGCCAGCCGGTGGAACGGTGCAAGCGAGTCCGTCACCGGGATCTGGCTGCCCAACCAGAGCAAGCTCATCGTCTCCGACTCCGTCCTGCGCGGCAGCGGCGGCTCGGCCCTGGGCTCGCAGGGCGGTGCCGACATCTCAGGGTTCGCGAACAACACGATCGAGGACAACGCCAGCACCTTGATGGTCTCCCCAAACATGGCCGCGGACATCGAGCCCTCCAACACGTTCACGGGCAACGACGACGCCTTCGTGCGCGTGGAGTCCACCGCGGGGCACGGGTCGCTCGAGGACGCCGGGACTTGGGACGCGCTCGACGTCCCTTATCGTGTGTTGGAGCGCATGCGGGTCGAGGCGGCGTGGCAGCTCGCCGCCGGAGCCGTGGTCGAGGTTGGGCAAGGCGTCAACATCATCGTCGATGAAGCTGGGTCGGTCAGCGCCATCGGAACCGCCGACGCCCCAGTTCGCTTCGTCGGCGCGGAGGCCCAGCGCGGCTACTGGCAAGGGCTCGAGATCCACAGCATCACCGCCAGCAACGAGTTCGACCACGCAGAGTTCCTGCACGCGGGGTCGGACGGGTTCAACGGCTCGGCGGACTCCGATGGAGCATTGTTCATCGGCGGCTGGGGCGGAGACGGACAAGTCACGGTCAACAACACGCGCTTCGAGTTGTCCGGCGGACACGGTGTCGTGGTCTGGAATGATAGTCAGCTGCTCGGGTGCAGCGGCGTGACCTTTGCCGACAACGACAAAGCCGACGTGTTCGTGAGCACCTACGGCGCCTCGTCGGCGTGCTGATCGGTGATCATCAGCGGCTGGCGACTCGCCCGCCTCAGGGCTCGGCGGCCAAGAACTCGGCCAGGGATCCCCGCGCGAGCGGGGCCTGCACGCTCTGATCGCCGAAGGACACGCTGAGCTGCCCCTCATGGATCGTGACGTACCAGGACACGCTGCGCTCCAAGTGGTCCGCCAGCGTGTCGACCAGCGAAGGATCGAGCTGGACCACATCGATGCCCTCCGCGCGATGAATCTGCCGGCTCGACCACGCCTGCTGCAGCGCCGCCCTCCGCTTGTGCGTGAACACCACGACTCGTTCCGCGCGCTTGCTCGCCCGATGCAGACGATCCGCCGAGGGCACCCCGACGTCGATCCACGTGCTGACCTCGCCCATCGTCGTGCGGGACCACAGCGCCGGGTCCTCCGCTTCGTCCAGCCCCCGACCGAACTCCAGCGCCAGCTCCGCGTCGTGCTCGATGGCCCGGGCCAGTACGCGAATGACGACGCGCGCCGCATCCTCGGATGGATGACGGGCGACCCGCAGCTCGAGACTCTCGTAGACCCCCCGGTCGATGTCGGAGAGTTCGATCAGGAAGTGGTGCAGGGTCGCTGAGAGAGCCATGAGGAGCGTGGTTTGGGGGGCAGTACGGACCCGCCGTGACGCGAGTCTACTCGACTCACGCTCAGGAGACCGTCACCGGTTCACCTCCCGGCGCAGCGAACCTGCTTCGGAGGTGGTGGGTTGCACCCCAGTGTCGTCCAGCACGCCAGCGCCCTTTCGTTCGCGAACTCCCAGCACGACCCATCGTCGCGAACTTGAATCGCACTGTGCGGCGAGGGTTCCGGCAGCGTGCGCGCGGGGGTCGGGGCCTCTGCGGATCCGTCTTGGGGCGAAGACGTCCGGACAGCACAGGCCAGCTCCGCGAGTGACATGGTCACCGCCATCGAGGCCACGAACGTCCGTCTGCCGCGCATGGAGCAACCATAGCAACGTCCGCCGGCAGCAGCGCCCTCGTTCTTTCACGCCAGCGGGCGCCGAGCGACGCATCGCTCAGCCGGCGTGGCCACGCTCGGCGAGCCAGGCCTGAACCTCAGGCCGCAAGCCCGCGCGTTCGGGCGATCCGGCGAGAGCCTTCGAGGCGGCCGAGCCCCCGTTCGAGAGCTGGGCCGGGGGCGGTCGCGCGCAGCTGGCCGAATCAGAGCCCCGATGCTCAGTGCACGAGGACACCGGTGGAGACGGTTCCCACGCCCGAGAAGACACCTCGCTTGAGGGTCACGTTCGACACCCGAACGACGGCGCTCGCGGTCACCGTCGTCGCGTCGCAAGAGACGAAGAACGCGTCGTTCTTGCCCGCGGCCGCGGCCGCCTCGAGAATGTCGAAGCAGGCGTCGGCGATATCGATTTCGACGACGCTCTGGCCGTCGGGCAGCCGCGTGAAGTCCATGCGCTCGGCTCCGGCGAAGTCCCGCGTGCTACACGTCGTTCGCCGACCGCTGGTGGAGACGAGCTCGTAGCGAATCTCCGTGACGGCGGGCGCGGGGTCGATCGCCGGTGGTTCGTCGTCCACCCAGGTCAAGTCATCGGGCGATCCGGCCTGGCCGTCGTCTGCCACCACCAGCTCCGTGGTGGCGTGGCCATCGGGCCCCATCCGAATGGTCACGCGCTCGGCTCGTCCCTCGAAGGCGAGCGCCTCCGCCCCCGAACCGAGGGTGAACGAGGTCGCGTCGTCGTCGAGATGCCCCAGCGCACCGAGGCCGTCGACGTCGAATCGGAGCAAGGCATCTGCGTCGACATCGAGCGTCGCGCCCTGGCGAAGCACGCTGGCGGGATCGTCGATCGCGGCGTCGAGATTCGCGCCCAACCCGTAGTCGATCACGCGAAGGGCTTCTCCGGCGTCGCCGAAGCGGGCCGTCGCCGTGGCGGGAGGGGCGAAGTCGTCGAGGTCTCTGAGGAGCGCGTCTTCTTCGACCGAATCACACGCGAGGGCCAAAACGGAGAGCAACGCGAGAGCGGATGCGGAAAGTGTCTTCATCATCCCCTACAACGCCGAGCCCGACGGACCGGATCACGCATCGCGACCTGGCTGGCGTCGGTCATGGCAAAGAGAGGCTGTCCCGTCGTCAGAGGCAGCGCGCGATCCCATCCAGCGCGAGAGACGACCAAGCCGTCCGGACCACTGACGGCGATGAGTCCCTCTCAGATGCTGAGCGGCGTGAAGCCCTCGTTCTTGACGAGCTGCATTGGTGGCGTATCGAACCACGCGCCGGTGCGCATGTTGACGGCGTAGGCTGACTCGGACCCGTCAATGCCACGGTCCTCCGCTGGCGTACCGCGATGCCGGGGAGCGACCCAGTCGGAGGCGGTGGGGGCCCCCGGGGCCGAGCTGTCGGCGGGGTGGATCTTGGGGCTGGACCCGAAGGAGAAGACCGCCGCACCGTCGGTGGTGGTCACGAGGAGGTGAAGTCCTCCGTCTCCCCGAACGCCGCGTAGTCCACGGTCGCGGTGCCGCTGTGTGCCTCGGTGTTCCGGTCCGATGAGGTGAGAGACCGGTGCGCTCGAACGGATGCGGGGCTCGTGGTACGCCTCTACCGTGACCGTCGTTCCCGACGAGATGCTCGCGTATCGCTCCGTGCTGCGGGCGCAGTGCTACCGCATGCTCGGGCATCCGCAGGACGCGGATGACGCAGTGCAGGACACGTTCGTTCGCGCGGTCAAGGGCGTCTCCAAGCTGCAGCAACGCGACGCCCTGCGGCCATGGCTGGTGCAGATCGCGACCCGCGTGTGCCTGGATACGCTGGCGGATCGCAAGCGTCGACGCATGCCGACCGAGCAACCTCCGGGGACCCCCTCGGGGCCGTTTGAGCCCACGGACGCAGGCGAGTGGGTCGCTCCGTATCCCGACGCGTGGCTGCCCGACGAGCTTACGGCCGCACGAGCGAAGGTCGACCTCGCGTTCGTGACCCTGCTGCAGCAGCTTCCGGCGCGTCAACGGGCCGCGCTGCTGCTCGCGGATGTGTTCGAGCTGAAGGCGGCCGAGGTTGCCGAGACGCTGGAGTGGACGGTCGCGGGCGTGAACAGCGCGCTACAGCGCGCGCGGACCAAGCTCGAGCGCTCGCGCCCGTCGCGGAGTGCCGCCGATCCGGCTCTGGTGGAGCGCTACCGAGACGCGTTCATCCGCTACGACGTAGATGCGATCGTGCAGCTGCTGACCGATGACGTCACGTTCGACATGCCGCCGATTCCGCTGTGGCTCCGTGGACGGGAGCATGTGCGCACATTCTTGCGAGGGCCGGGTGCGGAGTGCCAGGGCTCAGTGCTGCTGCCGCTGATGGCCAACGGCTGCCCGGGGTTTGCGCAGTACCGGCACGGCGGGCGCACGCCGTGGGCACTGGTCGTGCTCGAGCTGAACGGGGACCGGGTTGCCGCCGTCCACAGCTTCTTGGACACCGCTGCGCTCTTTCCGTTGTTCGGCTGCCCCAGCTCCGCTGTGTCCTCGACCGACGCCTGAAAAAAATTTCGAGCCTTCGCAAGAAATACCGATGAGTTCTGGCCGGGCTGGCGGTCTACTCCCCGTGATCATCGAAGCGACACCCTTCCTGAACTTCAACGGCAACTGCAGCGAGGCCATCGAGCTCTACCGCGCGGCGCTTGGCGCCGAGGTCGAGGCACGCATGCCTTGGAGTCCCGAGATGTTCGACGACGGCAAGGTTCCCGAGGCCATGAAAGACGGGGTGATGTACGCGCGCATCTTGCTGGGAAAGGTGCCGCTGGAGCTGTCGGACATGCCCCCGCACATGACGACCGAGCCTGGCACCAACCACACGGTCAACCTTCACATCTCCGACCCCGGAGAGCTGGACCAGCTGTTCGAGGCGCTGGGCGAGGGCGGCAAGGTTTCGATGCCCCCCGAGAACATGTTTTGGGGAGCACGCTACGGCGCCCTGACCGACCGGTTTGGGATCCGCTGGTCGCTGCACTGTCAGCTGACGGACCCATCGGCCTGAGCTTGGTTCGCGCCACGCTCGACTAGCCCCGCGGACTCGAGCACCGCCCGGTCGCGCTTCGAGCTACCGACCGGCGGCGCCCGACTGGATCATGTGGGCGCGGATGATGACCTTGTCCTCGCGCGAGAGCGGCTCGCGGTCGAACGGCATGGTCCCGTGCTGCAGCGGGTGCCGCGTGATGCGGTCCCAAATGCGGTCGGCCATCGAGATGTACTCGAACTCGTACCTGCCGCCCGAGCTCGACGTGCCCATCTCGTCGCCCTCGAGCTGCTCTTCGAGCAGGCTCTGGTTCGAGAACAGCAGCTCCAGGTCCGCCATGGCGTAAAGGGGCAGTACCGGAACCCCGCTGCTGTACTTGAGGTTCTCCTCGAAGTCGAACTCGTCGTCGTGGCAGCCCGTGCAGTTCTCGCGGTAGATGCCCGAAGCCTGGCTTCGCAGCTCCGCAGGATCGCTCGTGGCATCGGCGAGGCTGGCCGCCTCCTGCTCGAGCTCCGTGACGTCGTCCTTGTCGTGATACCAAAAGTCCTCAACGTCGCGCGGTGCGCCCGCGAAGACGACGCTGGGGTCGACGACGTGGTCCAGGAGTGCTTCGCGGGACCGCTCGGCCAGCGGCCCACACAGCTCCTCGCGACTCCCCTCGATCCTGCGGAGGCAGCTGTTGCCACCGTGGAACCGCTTGCAGTCGTCGAGATCGAAGGTGGAGCCGGTGACGGCGTCGAGGTCGAACTCGCGCTTGAGGACGTCGATGAACACGGGCTGGGCCGAGATATTGCGGAAGAAGTCGACGTGGGCGTGGTGCTCCCGATCGACCGCCATCGACCACTGCGCGACGTCGACGCCCAGCGGCTCGAGCATGTAGCGAACCTTGCCGACATCCGACTGGCTGCTCTCGAAGTTCGAAATGCCGAACTGGGGGCCTCTGCCGACGGTCTGGAAGATCGAACCTTCGAGCTCCGCCCAGGCGCGCTCGGGCCCGACGAACTCGGAGAAGTGATCGAATCGCCGCGACAGCTTGTCCGAAAGCAGTCGGGCCTGCATCGCCCGGGTCTCGCCCTGGAGCACGCGGAGGTCGAACCCGGCCTCGCCCTGCCCCTCACGGCGTCGCGCAAAGTAGGCCTCGGCGTCCTCGCGCGTGAAGCTGCCTTCGGTCGGCCAGAACTCCTCCAGATTCTCGCATTGGATCATGCCGCCGAGCGCTGCGTACTTGATCTGCTCGAAGTCGGGCCGATCTGCGAACGACTTCGCGGTCCGGCAGGCATTCTTCTCGAGGAACTGGTGCGCGATGTTCAACCCCGGCGTGTCGGCCCCACCGAAGCGGACGTCGGAGGGAAGCGACTCGAGCTGCACGTCCGTCCCGTCGTTCATCGCCGCTTCGACGGAGGCCAGCGTGTTGAGCGGCTCCAGAGCTGCAAGATCGGGCTCGGCGCCGTCTTCGATCCGGCGCAGAAGGCTGAGATACCACTGGGCCTCGACCGACCCCGCACGCAGGTTGTCCTCGTTGAACGGGGTGATGAACGACCAAGCTCGGTAGGGGTCGAAGCGGAGGTTGATGTCGCCGTTGTCGCCCTGGTGGCACATCATGCACTTGTCGGGGTTCTTCGTGACGACCGGCGTCGCGTCGTTGAAGTCGAGGTCGAACAGCGTGACCTCTGACGTGTCCGGATCGAACAGCGACAGCTCGAAGTGCCCCTCCGATGGACTCGCGGGGTTGCTCGTGAATGACCCGACGAAGTCGGCCTCCTTGCTCACCATCAGCACGCGCGTCTCGACGCAGGCGGTTTGCTCTCCGTCTTGCGTGAGACACCACTGACGACTCTGGGTGTCGGGGTCGATGACCCGGTCCTCGGACGGTCGCGTATCGAGCATCAGGCGGCGCTGCTCGTCGTACGTGTGCACGCGGGCCAGCGCCCGTGAGTGCGTCATGAACATCAGGTTTTCGCGGGTCTCCTGGGGCAGGGCCGCGACGAATGCGGCGATCGAGTTCACGTCCGACCGGCTGCCATCGACGATGCCCTCGAGCAGCGATTGGATCTCCTCGCGGATCTCACGGGCCCCGGGGTGATCGACGCACACGGTCAGCGCCGACGGGTCGCTGGATGTTTGGCTGCCGTCGTCGCACTTGGCCCCCTCACAGTTCGCATCGGATCCGGAGGGGGCTCGCTGCTCGTCGGTGGAGCACGCCGTCGCCCCGAGCATGGACACCAAGCCCGCGAACAGGAGGGCTGCCCACCCCTGACTTCCTGTCGCCGCGTCCCGTTCCATCGCCTTGCGTGCCCACATGGCCATACAATATCACACCGTGGCTCGGATGTTGGATGGCAGCCTGGCGGCCATGAACGTCGGCGCTCGAATGCAGGGCGTCGCCTCGTCTGGCGTCTTGGCAGTGACCTGGGCTTGTTCGTGCATCCGCATGCGCTGGTCACCGATGGCTGCTTCGAGGCGCCGGCGGTGGCGGGCGATGCGGTCGCGTTCATGCCGGCCATCGGCCTCGGCGAACAGGACCTGTTGCGGACGCTGCAGCGGCTGCACGCCGACTTGGCCGAGCACCTCGAGGTCGGCGGCGATGATGGCGAGCCTGTGGCCGAAGCGCTCGTGGCCTGCGTTGGCGTCCCCACGCTTCCTCGAATACGGCAAGCGCGGCCTCGGCCTCTTCACGGTCCACTGCAGTGTAGATCGGCTTGAGGTCTCTGGCGACCTGTCCCCTGTCCTTCCAGGACACGTATTGGGTTGAGTTCCGGATCATGTGCCCGATGCACGTCTGGACAGTCGCCTTGGGAAAGACGGCCTCAATGGCCTGGGGAAAGCCCTTGAGATCGTCGACGCATGCGATCAGGATGTCCTCGACGCCGCGGTTCTTGAGTTCGGTGACGACCGAGAGCCAGAATTTGGCGCCCTCGGTTTCCTCAAGCCACAGGCCGAGGACTTCCTTCTGCCCTTCCACGCCGATACCGATCGCGAGGTACGCAGACTTGCGCCGAACGCTGCCGCTCTCGCGCACGCGAATGACCATCGCGTCCAGGTAGACGATCGGCCAAACTGCCGCGAGAGACCGTTTACGCCATGCTCCCACGTCTTGCAGAACGGCGTCGGTGACCTTCGAGATGAGCTCGGGCGAGACCTCGACTCCGTAGAGCTCGGCTCCGACTTCCTTGGAACGAGAATGCAGGGAAGCTCGTGACGCTCCAGGTCCAAGACCCGACCGGTCGAAAGACGTGGCACTCTGGTTCGGTTCATGAAGAACCGCTCTAGGATCTACGGGGGCCGCAATGGGGCTACTGGCCGGGTGCCAAGGCCCCGCCGTCATCCCCGACCCCGCCCCCGTCGTCTGGTCCGGCGAGTCGGATTGAGATCGCGACCCACGGGCAGGTCCTCGGGTGCGGGGGGTCGAGAGCATTCCTCGACCGCTTCGCGGGCGCCGTCGCCCAAGAGCAGGGCCTGCGAATTCGACGAGCCCCCCGCATCTACCTCCTGACCCCGGACGAGCTTCGAGACCTCGAATTCTGCCCGCCTGGCACCACGTGCGCCTACGGCAGGTTTCTGTATACAGACGGTGCGCTCGACAAGCACGAACTCGTCCACGCGCTTCGTGGGGCGACGTTCGGGCCAACCCTCCCAGGCCCGAGCCTCTTCGAAGAAGGACTCGCCACCCTTTACGGCGGGCAGCGCGGCCGCGTCGACGAGATAGATCGCGACGTCTACGCGGGCCTCGCCGCAGCAGCCGACGGCCTTCGAGGCCGAATGCCGACCACAGACTGGTATCCGGTGGGCGCGGACTTCCTCGGGTTCCTCGCTCAAGACTCCTCGTATCCCGATGTCGTCTCGTTCGTTGATGAACTCGAAGACGCCACCACGGTAGACGACGTCGCCAAACACTTCGAGGCGCACTACGGCGTCCCCATGGACTCGGCCATCACCGAGTTTCGCGAGGACTACCCGGCTTGCACGCGAGACTCGCGAACGCGCTTCATGATCGAATGCACGGAAGACCCGCTCCCATTCGAGAACGGCCAAATGCAGCCGACCTTCGACCTCCAGTGCGGCGCAGAGGCAACCCTCGGCCCCCTCGACGGGGAGATGTGGACGACTTTCACCTTCGAGGTCGACGAAGCCACCGATCTCCGCTTCCGGGCTCCGCTTGCGAGTGGTGGAGACCTCGCTCGCGCATGCCCTGGAACGAAGCTCGATGTATTCGACTGCGACCGCGGCTGCCTCGCCGATCCCGACCTCCACGTTCCATGGTGGTCTGGAGCGAACGGACCAGCCTCGTTCGTCGACGAGACGCGCGCCTTCAGGCCAGGCCGGTATCTCGTTCGGCTCTCACGGGACGCCGACGACCCCGGGCCCGTCTGCGTTTCGATCGAGACCGAAGATTGACGCGACCACGACATCAGAAGGGGATCTCCTCAGCGACTTGAAGCACGGCCCCGTCCCCGCGTCGCGGGCGAGCAGCTCCCTCGCATCAGGTGAACAGCTCTTCGAGCATGTCGATCGACGTTGCCCGACGCAGCAGGTCCAAACGCGCAGACACCGCTGTCCCCGGCGACTCTCGAGGCTTGCTTACCTTGTCGCGACGTGCGGTGATGTGCGCCGTGCTCAGCGACCCGAAGCGACTCCTTACTCCCGGCAGCTACGGCTACCTGGTGAGCTGGAAACACCGATTGCGGGTCGAGACGGACGAGCGAGCTGCCGCTCTCGTAGAGAGAGTCCTCGCCGACGAAAGCAACCTGTCTGCTCTCCGGGCAGGCCTCGGGCGCCTAGAGGCCACGGAAGAAGAACTCGCGGATTGGCTGATCACCGGCCTGGCAGGCGGATCACTGCAGCTGCTCAAGACCGGCGTGACTGCTCCGGTCTTCGACACGCCAGAAGTCACGCCCCTGAAGCCGGACCGGTGCAGACCCATCATCGAACGACCCACCTGGATCTCCCTGGAGGCGGTTCGAGAAGACGGCATCCGGCTGCCAGGACTGCCGCTCACGATCACGGCGCCCGACGGTTCGATCCGCTCCGAACACCTCGATTCCGACGCGAAGTTCCGCGCCGACGACATTCCCCGCGGAGAAGGAGGCTGTACCGTCGTCCTGCAAGCGAGTACGGACGTCGCAGGCCCGACGACCATCGCCGTGAAGGACGACGACGTCTTGGTCGACCCGGGTATTCCCTTCCGCGTGGAGCTCGCGACGGCACGCCACCACCGCCTCGTCGTGGTCGAAGGAAAGACTGAGCTCGTCCTTCTCGACACGGCTGGCAAGCCCTTGAAGAACAAGCGCTGCCGCGTGGTGGTGGACGGGCGAACACGGGAGGGGTTGACGGACCGTGACGGGACCTGGGTCGTGCGCCATCTGCGAAACGCGGTGGTCTGTCGCGTAGAGTTCCCGGGCTTGGAGCAATCCGCGTGGGACCGGTTGGAAACTGACGGAACGGAGTAGGGAGATGGACCACGTACCGGAGTACTCGTACCGTTCGAAGGACGCGTCGTATGAGGTGGTTCTACCCTCATGGGCGACGCGGATGCCATCGATTGAATCTGGTTCTCACGACCCCAGACGTGCCCGATGACATCGTCCGCATTCGAGCGCAGGACCTCGCGGGTCGAGCGACCATCGATGAGCTCGAGGTAGTTGCACGGGAGCAGCAGTCGTTCCTCGATGAACAGTCCGCGACGGGATGGACGGGAACGATCGACGGGAGAGATGCCGTACGTCGCACGGCGACCGGCTCCTTCTCCTGGGCGGGCAAGCAGGACCAATTCCGGCACGATTGCATCGTCGTCGGTATCGAGAACGAGGACGGCAGGCACGTCGTGGGGTCGCTCTCGGCGTTCGCGAGAGCCGGGAGCCCCATCGCAGCGCGGGACATCCTCGACGTCATCATCCCTCGAATTGACCCAGTTCCCTACGTCTCGGAAGAGATGATGTTCTATTGCCTCCGCGGCTTCGGAGTGCAGGCGCCCGCAACCTGGGACGCAACTCTCGAGGGCCTCTCGGGGAAGCTCGACATCGGCCCCCTCGTGCCCTCCCCCTGGGAAGGCGAAGAGACTGCTTCGGGCTACGTCGTCGACTGGGCGATCTCAGAGTTCATCTCGGAACTCGCAGAGAACGCGCGCCAAGAGAAGAAACGCCTCGGCTTGAGGGCCGATGACCACGGTCTTCTCGACTCAGCTCCGCCTGGCGTCAGCCACCTGCGCGTCGAAGACTATCTCCTGCTCGAAGTCGCGGCAGTCGAGCATCCGAAGCTCCAGTTCACCGCCGAAGATAGCTCGGAGGTGCTGACGGGCCACGCGAACTCACGTTCCGGCCACCGACTCATAGTTCTCTGGCTAGGCCTCGGGGCGCGCGGCGGATGTCAGCTTCGACTCCGCGTGGAAGAGGAAGCGTTGCCGCGGTGGGACGATCTCTGGGCCGGTTTGGTATCCGCGATCAAGCTCGAAGAACGCTCTCGAGGCAATTCATGAATCACGCACTTGAGTACCTATTTCGCTCGAAGGACGGGCTCTACCGGGTCGTTCTACCGAGCTGGTCGTCTCCAGACCGCTCGATCAGCTTCCGACTCGCGAGCCCGGAATCTGACGACGACAAGGTCCGCGTCAGTGTGGAGGAGGTTGCCGACGAGCCGAATCGGGACCTACTCGATAAGATGATGACCAAGGCGCAGTCACCGTTCCGAGATCAAGAGGTCACCCAGTGGGCAGGCACGATCGACGGAATGCCGGCCGCTCGCCGGACCACCACCGGGGTATTCTCGTGGTTGAGAGGTCACATTCAGGTCGTCGACGACACGATCCTGGTCGGACTCGGAGGTGAGGCCAACGGGTATCGGGTCGGCACGGTCTCCAGGATTGCCGAGGCGAACACCGCTGCCGCGCGACGCGACCTCCTCAGCATCGTGACCCCGACATGTACGCCCCCGCCAGCGACACCATCGGGCTCCATGACACTCCAAGTGCGCGGGTTCGGGGTATCAGTATCCGACGACTGGCGGCCTCACTTCCGGGGACTGGGAGGCCACCGAGACTTTGGACCCCCCCAACCGTCGCACTGGGGGGGCGACGAGCCGGCGCCAGGGTACAAGATCTCGTGGAGCATCTCCGGCTACATCTCCGATCTCGACGATGATGTGCAATGGACGAAGAACCACTGGTCTGTCCCATTCGACGAACATGGGGGCCTCCAACTGCCCGTGTACCTCCCCGACGGACCTGCTCTCGCGGACTACCTCGCGGTTGATGTGCCTGCTCTCGAGTACCCGACCGTCCCATCGCTCGATATCCACGGGAAGGAAGTCCAGGTCGAAGACTCCCGCAGCAGACTTGCGCACCACCGGTTTATCGCTTGGATCAGGATTGGACCGACCGGCGGGTGTTCGCTTTCGATGCGCGTCGAACGAGGCAGCCGCGACCGATCGGCGCAAATGTGGGCAGATCTATTGTCTTGCATCTTCGTCCAGGAGACGAGCCCGTGATGTTCGCGCTCGCTCGCTCCAAGAAGAACGTCATCGATGCTCGCATCACCCCGGGCGTCTTTCTTCCGGGGATCATGGGGAGTCGGCTCCGCCTCACCGCCAAGACGGATCCCGACTCGGGCAAGAGCACGAGCACAGTAGACTGGGATCCGGACTCAAAGCTGACCATGGTTAGCGACTGGTTATCCGCAACACCTGAAGAGAAGGCTGAGTGGCTCGAAGCTGACAACCCTGGCACCGTGCTCGACTCGGGAAACGGCCTGAGCGCGGATCGCTGCAAGCGAGGCTGGGCGGGCGTCGTCGCGGAGTTCTACTTGGACATCCTCGAGGCACTCGAGTCCGGCCTGAAGAGCAGCATGTTCAAGTGCCCGGTCTACGCGTTCGGCTACGACTGGCGGCAACCCAACGCGAAGTCGGCCCAGCGCCTGAAGGAGCGGGTCGATGAGATCCTCGATGAAACCGGCGCGTCGACCGTGGTCTTCGTCACCCACAGCATGGGGGAATCGTCGCTCGCGCGGCAATGCTGAACGGTACGTTCAGGGAGAAGAAGGTCTCGGGCGCGGTTCACATTGGACAGCCCGTTCTCGGAGCGCCGTCGGCGTACCGGCGGCTCGTTGCGGGGATCACCAAGGACCTCGACGACGACCTTGCTCGCCTCCTACGGGACAAGGCGGAGTCGGTCACGGTGATGAGCGGTGTTCCCTCCGTCTTCGAGCTCTTGCCGAGCGACGCAACGACGACGACAGACCAGAGCGGCGCACGCGGAATGGATGCGATTCCGAGAGCCCGACGCCCCAGGCGTGCTCCGCACCTTCCCACAGTCCGAGACCGTCCACATCTACATGCGCAAGGAGAGCCCACCGGGGCTGGCGGAAGATGGCCCGTTGCAGAAGACGATTCGCAAGCAAGGGGGGAACGCCATGAAGTTCATGAGCCCCCTCGGGGTCAAGATGCACGCCCTGAGCGCGTCGATCTCTTGGCGACGACGTCGAGACCGACACGCGAGCGATCTTCACGCTCTCGAAGGATGGCCTGAAAGGAGCGACCTACGACGTGCGCGATGGCCGGAACGACGAGAGCGACGGGACCGTTCCAACCTGGAGTGGCCAGGCGTCGTTTCCGGGCCAGATGCACGAAGCCTCCGCCCCCATCGACCCCGAGGCGCAGAGCCAGTGGGTCGTTCGTGGAGAGGTCCACGACATGATGTGCGCCTCCTCGGAGGGGCAGAACGCAACGATCCAGTTCATCCAGGCGCTACTCCACCCTCCCAAGCTGGCGCGCACGCGCGTCGGGTCCGACGGCGCGACGGCGCGTATCAAGATCTTCAAGGCTCTCGCCGGCGATCGATCCGCAGAGATGGAGGTCCGCGTCGCCAAGCTGTTGGTCCAGGAGGGTGAAACCGTCACGATGCTCGCCGAAGACCCCGACGACAAGACTCCAGACCTCAGCACGAGCAACGGCTTCGCCGAAGTGAAGTTCACCGAGGGGAGTAGCCAGGTCCGCCTCGACGAGTTGATCCTCAAGGGGCTCTCCCAGATCGGTGACAATGGACGCCTGATTCTCGTTCGGGAGGAGAACGACGAGATATCCGCAAGCGTCTGCGAGTCAAGCCTAGAGTCACACTTCGAGAGCTGGTTCGGCAAAGACTACGAGACCACGGTGACGGCTCGCCATCGGCTCGTACACGTGGACGAACTACCTCCGCTGTGGACTCCGCCGCCCAAACCGTGATCCCATGCCCAAGTACACCGTCAAGCCGGGCGACTGCATCGCCAGCATCGCGGCCAAGTTCACCTCCACGCTCGAGGCACTGTGGGACGCGCCCGACAACGAGGAGCTACGCAACCTTCGCGACGATCCGTTCGTGCTGCTCGAGGGCGACGAGGTCCATGTGCCCGAGCCCAAGGACAAGCAGGTCTCGGTCGCCCCCGGTGGACGCCACGTCTTCGTCGTGCACAGCATGCGCTGCGACTTCGAGGTCACGCTCCGACTCAACGACAAGCTCCGAAAGGGTGCGGCATGGACCCTGGAGGTGGGCGGCGAGACGATCCAAGGAACGACGGGCGACGATGGCACGGTGTATGCGAGCATCCCGGCACGCGCACGGACGGGCATACTTCGGCTCCCCGAGTCGGAGGACGAGTTTCCTATCGCGTTCGGAGACCTCGACCCGAGCGAGACGGTCCGCGGGGTCCAGTCGCGGCTGGCGAGCTTGGCGTACTACCGGCATCGGATCGATGGAGATGCAGGGCCTTGGACAGCTCGGGCGCTGCGCGCGTTCCAGATCGACGAGGAGCTCCCGCTCACGGGGAAGGCCGACAAGGCCACGACGGAGCGACTTCGAGAGAAGTACGGGCGGTGAGGAATCTCTGTCCTCGCGCCCACTCCCGACACGACACGGCCCCCCCTCGCTGCTACCGTCGTTGTTGCTCATGGACGAGCCATCCTCAACGCTCCGTGTCCACATCGACACCCTCGAATACACTCGCGCGGGCCTCAGGACCCGCGCAGCGATCGACCTTGCCGTCAGCCACCACAACCACGTCGTTCTGGTTCGGCCCAAGCTCGCCCGCGTCCCGTTCACCGCGAAGCACGGCTTCGCCCTCGACCGCGCCTTTCCCCTTCCCGCCACTCTGGCACTGCTATGGGCCTACCGACCAGCCACGTCCCCCCTGCCGCCAGTCGAGGTCCCCTGCGGCTCCAAGGGCACGCTCCAGGTGTTCGGACACGCCGACGCCAGCGGTGATGATGCCCACAACAAGACGCTCTCCGAGCGCCGCGCCGCCGTCGTTCTTGCGCTTCTACAAACCGACGTCGAGGCCATGCTCGGGCTCGCGGCCGACGATGGCTGGACGCCCTGGGAGTACCAGGTACTGCTGCGTGTACTGGGCCTCGGACCCCGGCCCGACCGATGGTGACCCACGCACGTTGCCCGATCGTGCCGTGTCCCACTTCGCAAGCCGGTACCGCGCGGGCCACTTCCACCCCGGGTCGGCGCCTCGGATCCCCAACCTCGATGCCAAGGCCTTCGACGCTGCCACGGTCGAAGCGCTGCTCGATGCCTTCGTACACGCCCACGCCCCCGACCTCGGCGGCTGCGCACTCCACTCCATCCGACCGACGGTCGGCTGCTCGGAGTTCAACCTCCTCACCCCCGAGGGCAGCCGAAACCGACGGGTCTCCCTGCTCACCGGACTCGACGACCCGCACCCAGAAAATGCCCCATGCACCGAAGGCGACCCGGCGCCATGCGCCATCGTCGGGGAGGGCCCCTACGGATGCATGTGGTACCGCGAGCACGTCCGCCCTGAGCCCGAGCAGGCTGCCGCGCTCTACGACCCCCGCTGGCTGGCCCTCTCCGACGGGTCCTACGTGCTCAGCGTACTCACCAACCTCCCCGACGGGGCACCGGTCACCTTCGACGTCTTCGGGCATGACACACCAGTCTCCACGAACAACCCGTCGCCCGACGTGGGCAACCGATTCAGCCCTCGAGCCTCTCTCGGCGCCTTCGGTGGGAGGCGTCGCCACCGTCCACTGGACCCCTCCGGCCCCCCCACCCGAAGCCACCGCGCTCGGTCGCCGACCTCGAGACCGCTCGCGGCCGCGCTCGGTCCGTCATCGACGAGGATGGCTCTCGCTCGCCTTCCTTGAAGCCGAGGAGCTACGTCTCCCGTCATTCGTGGGGCACTCCGCAGCCACCATCGCGCGCCCGACCTCGACAGTCGCTCGCAGCGGCTGTGTACCAAGCACCGGCCCTCGTCGAGGACCTGCTACGCTCCCGCGAACCGTGGTGTCTCGTCGTTCTCTCGCGTGTTGACCCCGCCATCGGACATGTGTGATGCCCGACCTCGCGTCCGACGATGCGCAGCGTCACCCGGGTCGACTTCGTCGAAGCGTGTCGCCTCTACACACCACCCCCCAAGCGGGTCGTTTCGATGGATGGAACTCCACAGCGGGCGGCAGTTCTGTTGAGAGACTCTTCTGTGCCAGTTGGCGTGGTCTACCCCGGAGTCGGCCTCCCCGATTCGGCGAGCGGTCACGTTCGCGGGGCGACGCTGGAGACTCCCCAACGACGTCCTCCATGGACCCGGCTGCGGCGGGGTGACGCACGCAATGGTGTTCGTTCGGGAAGGGTTCTGGATCGATCCGGGACCTGGCACGGAGTTTCCATGCCTCTCAGAGCAAGAGTTCGACCATCCCAACGATGCCCTCACCACCACCTGTCCCCGTGAAGTTCTCGCAATCGAACTCGCCTCCATTCGGTTGGCTCCCGCGGGCGCCGAGTCCGAGCCCATCCTTCGAGCCGACGGTGAGAATCTCCGGAGGAGTATTCGAGAAGAAACGGATCGAGACCTTCTGGATCGACCGTGATGAAGTGGGAGACGAGGCGTATGCACGGTGTGTTCGCGCGGGAGTGTGTATTGGAGACCCGTCCGACCGCTCGAGTCCGTTCGCCTCAGGCCCAGCACAGTGCAGTGCGGCGGAAGCGGAGACGTACTGCACCTGGGTCGGGAAGCGCCTTCCAACGCTCCGGGAGTGGCAGTGGGCAGCACGAGGAAGAGAAGAGGGGCGCAGGTATCCGTGGGGAGACGAACTGCCCGATGCCTCACGCGCGAACGCTGTCGACAAGGCACATGCGCTGTTCGTTCCTACCGCGGAGCTCGATCCCAGCGACCCTCGCATGGAACTCGGCTGGGTCGACCAACGCTGGGCGGGAATGTGGACGCACATTCCAGTCGAGCGGGGCACTCATCCGCGTGGCGACAGCCGAGATGGCGTCCGGGACCTCATCGGGAACGTGCAGGAGGCGGTCCGGCTGGACGATTCGCATGTTCACGTTGGAGGTGGTTCGCACCACTACCTGCCAGACAACCACAACGTGGCTCTGACGGGTGATCCCGCGGAGGACAGGCAACTGGCCCTCTTTCGCAAACGCGCACTCATGCCGCTCTCGTCCGAAGGTTACTCACCAGACTTCGACCTGGAGGGCTCGTTCGCATTTCGCTGTGCGACCACCCACGAACCCGGCTCCCCGCGAGTTCAAGCGGAGGAGGTTGACGACGGCCGCCACACGTTCGTTCGCCTCCCAGGTCTCCGGCGCCTCGCCGATGCGAAGCTCGAGTGTTCTGCCTCCGAGGCATCAGGTCGGAACGTGGCGACTTCCAAACTCGGCGGAACTCGAGCGAATGGCGACGGACCTCGGACCAGAGGCCTACTGGACGGAATCGGGAGAGCTGTGGCAAGGGAGTCGACCGCTTGTCCGCCCGGGTTCCGTTCGGACGACGGCACGTGTCGTGTGCCTCTCGGAGGGGCCGACGGACAACTGATGCTCACATCGGAGCCACGATGTTGCCGAGAAGGAGAGCAACGTGGTCGCCGGTGACTCCCGGACGAAGAGGCTTCGCGCCTACGCCACGGGTCGTGGCTAAAGGCGCTCGGCGGTTTCGGCGGTTCGGCAACCGCCCCCTCGACGCTGTAGAACCCTACTACGACGCCGCGAAGCCTGCCGCTGATCTCGGTAGCCGTGCTCATGGCGAGTCCCCGGACGATGCGCGAGATCGCGTCTCCGAGGATTCCAGGGCAGAGAGGGAGAGCCCCGACGCCGTTCGGGGGCGACGCGACCTCTTCCATGATTTCGTGGAGAGCCCCGTCCACGCCATAGAACCGCAGCTCGGTTCCCGGGTACAGGACCCAGGCCGAGCGCACGGAGGGCAGCGCGTCCCGGTAGGCGTGCATCTTGTAGACGTCCTCGCGCTTGAAGACGCCCCTGCCCTCCTCGTCGCCGTCCTCGACCTCGCCGGCAATCCGGCGGACCTTGAACTTGGCGTCGAAGACGTGGTCCTTGTGGCCATCGTCTCGGTGCACGCGCAGGACGACGTCGGGGCGTAGCGGTAGGGAGTACGAGCGATCGGCCCGGGTCCGCGAGAAGCTGAGGTTGTAGAACAGCTCGATCCCGCCGTCCCAGGCGATCCTCAGGCACCGGCGGACATGGGCGCCGAGGTCACCGACGGTGAAGGGCTCGGCGAAGACCGGCTGCCGCTTCAGGGCAAGGGAGACCTGGCGCTGGACCTCGAAGAAGCACCACATCTCGTAGAGCTCGGCGATGTCCTTGATCTCGTGGAGATGCTGGGTCGCGGCGTCGCCCATCGGGAGCAGGCGGGCGCTCTGGCGGAGGCGGTTGTAGCTGCGGAAGACTCGCCGGTAGCCGCGGGCGCGCTGGAGGACCTGGGACTCGGCGGGGAGGCGGCGAAGGTCGGAGATGTCGCGCCACAGGGGGTGGGTGCGGACGGGCGGCCAGGGTCCGGAACATGCGCTCGCAGTCGGCGAGAAGGCGGTGGCGGAAGTGGCCGCGCTTCATTGGGATGGCCAGGGACCGGACGGCCTCGATGATCGAGGAGGCCTCGTCGAGGAAGGCCTTGACGAAGCGGTTCTCGGGGACGTCGAGCAGGTCCTCCACGCGGGGCTCTTCGAGCTGCTCGGGGAGGTGGCCGCGCAGGGCGTGGGCGAGCGCGGGGGCCCGGCCGGGGGGAGCGCGGTGGAGGCCGGCGCGGGGCGTGACGGCGGCGAGCAGGGCCCGGGGCTCGACGGTTCGCAGGGCGCCCAGGGGGGACCACTGGGTGACGCGATGCAGCCGGCGGTGGGGACGAGCGAGGACGAGGCGCAGGGCGACGGGGAGGCGGTCGTCGGGGAGCGCGGTGGGGCCGAGCAGATACCGGAGGTAGACGAAGGCGTCGTAGAGGACGCGGTGAGCTCCGGATCCGCTGTGCTCGAGGGCCTGCTGGGCGCCGGTGGTGGCGGCGAAGGGCAAGATGGCGAGCTGGCCGGCGATCTCGCCGAGCATGCGGTCGAAGTCGGCCTCGCCCCACTTGTCGGAATGGACGGCGCCCGACTGGATCATGTGGGCGCGGATGGTGACCTTGTCCTCGCGCGAGAGCGGCTCGCGGTCGAACGGCATGGTCCCGTGCTGCAGCGGGTGCCGCGTGATGCGATCCCAAATGCGGTCGGCCATCGAGATGTACTCGAACTCGTACCTGCCGCCCGAGCTCGACGTGCCCATCTCGTCGCCCTCGAGCTGCTCTTCGAGCAGGCTCTGGTTCGAGAACAGCAGCTCCAGGTCCGCCATGGCGTAAAGGGGCAGCACCGGAACCCCGCTGCTGCACTTGAGGTTCTCCTCGAAGTCGAACTCGTCGTCGTGGCAGCCCGTGCAGTTCTCGCGGTAGATGCCCGAAGCCTGGCTTCGCAGCTCCGCAGGATCGCTCGTGGCATCGGCGAGGCTGGCCGCCTCCTGCTCGAGCTCCGTGACGTCGTCCTTGTCGTGATACCAAAAGTCCTCAACGTCGCGCGGTGCGCCCGCGAAGACGACGCTGGGGTCGACGACGTGGTCCAGGAGTGCTTCGCGGGACCGCTCGGCCAGCGGCCCACACAGCTCCTCGCGACTCCCCTCGATCCTGCGGAGGCAGCTGTTGCCACCGTGGAACCGCTTGCAGTCGTCGAGATCGAAGGTGGAGCCGGTGACGGCGTCGAGGTCGAACTCGCGCTTGAGGACGTCGATGAACACGGGCTGGGCCGAGATATTGCGGAAGAAGTCGACGCGGGCGTGGTGCTAGTGTGGATGCACGTGCTTGGAGGAAGAACACGATGGTTTCACCCGCCCTGCTTTGCGTCGTCATGCTGGCGGGCTGTGGCCCGAAGGTGATCGAGTACGTGTCGGCAAGCCGCGCCTAGGACTCGCGGTGGGAGGGACGCTCCCGGAGCTGCCGAGCTGTGGCCAATGATGCAGTCGGCTGGCCCACCCGCGGGCCACCTGGCGACCCACGAGCCGCGCGACGGCGGGAGAACACGGCGCGGAGTGAGCGGCCCGGCTTGCGCATTAGCAGCGCCGTGCAGTGGCCAGCTGTCACGCCCAGGCGCGCTACGTTCCGCGGCCCACCCAGGATAGCGACGCCCTCGCTGTGGTGCGCGAGCACTGGCCTGCGTTCCGCGAGCGGCTCGAGGAACGCGCCGGCTCGCTGCCGGGATTCGTGCGGGACGAACCGCCCCGGGTTTCTCGGAGACTCCAGAAAGAGAGAAACTCAGAGACATGGGCAGGTACTCCAACGAATTTCGTGAGCGCGGCGTGAGGCTTGCGCAGGAGGCGATGGACAAACACGACTCCCGGTGGGCAGCCGTCGGGTCGATCGCGAAGAAGCTCGGCTGCTCGCCGCAGAAGCTCGACAATTGGCTCAAGCAGGCCGAACGAGACACCGGGAAACGGGCAGGCCTGACGACGGACGAGCGAACGCGGCTCAAGGAACTCGAGCGGGAGAACCGAGAGCTGAAGCGGGCGAACACGATCCTCCCTGCTCGCGCCGCGACGCTTGGTCCCAACAGGCGCAGTTGCAGCGTAGCCGTCGGATGCCTCGTACATCCCCCGCGGCTCCCAGCCAGCCCTCTTTTTGATCTCATTCTTACACTCGGCTCCGCACGCGTTGAGGAGCTGAGGCGCTGGCTCGGCTTCGCCCCACGGAAACGTGCGCCCCTCGTCGCGTCCACGGGCGGCCCACTCCCATTCCCACTCGGTGGGAAGCCGCGCTTTCACCCACTCGCAAAACGCCTGGGCTTGCGCATGTCGAAGGTGCCAACGACGTGCCCGTCGAAGCTCCCGCCTCGGATGCGGACGTATCCCTTCGGTGGCAACGCCGACAACGCCCCGGCTTCGGACTGCGCCTCGATGTCAGAACCGCCGTGCCCCGTGCACGAGGCCAACCTCAATAGCAGACACGACGACGCCACGTTCCAGAGCGCTCGCTTCATGGGCGCGATGAGACGACGCCTCCCCGGTCATCTTCAAGCCCCGACAGAAAATCCCGCAACACCGCCCCGTCTCAGACCGGAGACACCGACGTGTCGAGAATGATCAGACGCCGCTGCGGTACATCATCATTAGAGGGAGCGCGGACCCGCTTCACGGGGCGATACACTCCTCGGACGCGACGTGTCCGAAACCTCGGGCCGCGTGCGGCGCGAGTACGACGATGATCCCCGAAGGCATTCAAGGCGACGTCCGCCACGATCCTGGCGCTGCGCAACCGTAGCGACGAGACCCCGCTGCGGTACCTCATCATCAAGGCCCACGGGTGAGACGCGCACGCGGCGACGTGGCGGAGGCACTGGCAGTGAATCTGACGTCGTGTACGAGTTCGGTCTTGAGGGTGGAGAAGAAGCTCTCGGCGACCGCGTTGTCCCAGCAGTTCGCCCTTCGGCTCATGCTGCATTGGATGCCCGCGGTCCGCAGTCGGGCTTGGAACCCATGGCCCAGCCGACGACGCGAGGTACATCCAGCCTTCGAGGGTCCAGATATCCGTGATGTCGGCGACCCAAACCCGGTCAGGTTCGGTGGCTTCGAAGTTGCGGTCGAGGACGTTGGCGGCGACGGGCATGGCGTGGTCGGTGTCGGTGGTCTTGCGGAACTTGGGCTTCTGACGGCCAAGGAGGCCGTGTTCGGACATGATGCGGGCGACTCGGTCGAGGCCGACCTCGATCCCGCGCTCGAGCAACTCGGCGTGCACACGCGGGCTGCCGTAGGTTCGACGACTGGCGCCGAAGATGTCGCTGATGACGTCGAGCAGAGCCTCTTCCTCGCAGGCGCGGGGGCTCGGCTCGCGCTTGCGCCACGCGTAGTATCCGCTGCGGGAGACTTCGAAGCAGCGACACATCAGCTGGATGGGGAAGTTCGCCTCCTCCGCGTCGATCACCTCGATGCACGAGGTACCTTTCGTCGGGGCCGCCGTCGACTCGATCCTTGCTGGCGTCCCGCCCCGGCCCTCCGGTGATGACGTCATCGCCGTCATCGCCGGCGATCTCGTCGTCGCCCTCCCCACCGTCGGTTGCATCATCGCCTGGGCCACCGCGAAGGGCGTCGGCGTCTTCCTTGCCGGACAGCGGGTCCCCATCGATCGTGTCTGCCTACGCGGTCAGGCCCAGTGCCGCGCGCCCGAGGGCATGGGCGTCGGCGGTCGTGGCCATCGCCTCGGGGGTCGCAAGCGAGCGGAAGGTCCGCTCGTGGAACCGCTCCTGCGGCAGAATGCGACCGAACACCGCGCGCACGTCCGGCGGCGCGTCGGGGTCGACCGCGATGACCTCGATTCGGTTGAGGCGCATCTTCTCCGCATGCGCACCGACGGCGCAGCCCGTCTCAAGGTCGACGATGGCGGCGAGGGGCGCTTTCCAGTAGCGTTCCTCGACCGGGCGCAGCTCGGTTGGTAGGCCCCGAGCTTCGAGGAGTTCGCCGACCCAGCGCGCGTGGGTCCTCTCCTGCGAGGCAATGGTCGTCAGGACTCGCCAGGCCCGCGTCCCCGGCTGGGCGTAAGTATCCCGAAGGGCCTCGATCCGACCCGCGGCGGTCGCCTCGCCGCGGTACTGGTCGAGCAACCAGTCCTCGAGCTTGGCGCGGCTCTTCTTGACCTCGGCCCACCACACAAGGCTGCTGCGGCCCGAGGCGTTTGGCGTGTTCGACTTCATATCCTCACTGTGCGACACCCAATCATCGGAGTCGATTAGTATCTATGGATATGCTATCGGCGTCTCCGATTCTAGACGGCGAGCTCCTGCGAGCGTTCGCGGCCTTCGCAGAGGTCCTCCACTTCACCGCAGCCGCACGAACGATCGGCCTCTCTCAACCGGCGCTCTTCGATCGCGTCCAGCGTCTGAGCGAGCGCCTCGATGCGACCCTCTACGTTCGCGAGGGTCGCCGGCTCGCACTGACCTCGGAAGGAGAGCGCGTCGCAGCGTTCGCCAGAGAAGCGCTTGCTCGAGCGGATACGTTCATGGGCACGCTTCGAGGCGACTCCGTGGCGCCACGCGTTTCGCTCGCTGCAGGAGAGGGTGCATTCCTCTACCTGCTCGGGCCCGCGCTCGGTGCTTTCGCACGCGCTGCCGACCGGGAGCTCGACGTGCGGGTCCTCGGCGGTCCGAATGCGTCGCGGGCCGTGCGTACCGGCGAGGTCGACCTCGCGGTCGGGGTCTACGACATCGTGCCCGGAGCACTACTCGCGCGCGACGTGGTCTCCACCCCGCTTTGCGCCGCCCTCCACCGCCGTCATCACCTGGCACGAGGCAAGACCGTCCGGCTCGCCGATCTCGCGAGCGAGCGCCCGATCGCCGCGCCGGAAGGTCAGCTTCATCGAGAACTCGTTGGCCGCGCGTTCGGAAGCCGTGGGGCGAGCGCCGACCTCTCGCCGCTCGTTGCCGACGGGTGGCCGCTCATGCTGGCCTTCGCCGCCGCGGGGCTCGGCGTGGCGATCGTCAACGGCATCTGCCGCCCGCCACCCGGGGTCGTCCTCCGGCCGATTCCCGAGCTCGGTGAGGTCACCTACCGCCTGCTGTCGCGCCGCGATGCCGACCCTCGGCCAGCCGTCGACGACCTCGCCGAACGCATCCTGGCGCTACGGACCTGAGACCGGCGTACCTACCCGCCGAGAAGGCGCGACCACCATCTGCGCTTCCTCTCGCGCACCGCGACCGGCTCCCGAGTGCCCCAAACGTGCTCATCGAAGCCCATCAGCTTCAGGTGGTAGTCGCTCGCGCGCGGAAGGACCGCCCCTGCCGCGAGAGCGCTGGATTCGATCACCTGTCGATCCTCTGGTTCGTCGTACTCATGCATCGCGGTCGCGTCATAGTCTTCGCGACGCGGCTCGTACAAGTCTTCTGGCATCCCCGCCTCGACGAGCGCTTCTTCCCGAGGCTGAACGTCGCTCCCCTCGACCAGCCAGACACCGCCCATGTTGCCGACGGCGCGAACGCAACGTCCGTCCTCGTAGACTCGAACGAGGATGCCCTGCGTCCTGCCCGAGCCGAAGAGCAGCATGATGCGGCGCGCAAGCGCCTCGCTGGGCGCTGCGAGTTCCTGCAGCATCGGGCTCGTCGAGCGCCTCGCCCTCGCTCCCGAGCTTCCATGCCCACCAGCCCAACGAGCGCTCTGAGTACTCCTGCTTCGCCGCGAACTCGGCTCGGCTCCTCCCGCTCCCCCTCCAGGCCCGAACCCGCTCGAGCCACTCCGCTCTCGTCGCTCTCTTCGCCACATCCCCGGCCTACGCCGGACCGCGCCACGACGCGGCTCATCGAACGGATACGACGATCGACAACGAGAGCGTGCTCTGAACGCGAGCCCCTGGACGAAGCTCCGGTGGATTACGATGTATCGATGGCGTGGAAACGTTGGGTCAGCCGCATCCTGCTGGGCGGGCTCGGCCTGGTGCTGCTCGGCGTCGTGAGCTTGGCCGTCGTCGGTGTTCCGAAGCCGCCGTCGGCGACGGTGAGCGGCGTGCCGCGTCTGCCGTGGAGTCCGGCTTTCTCCGCCGCGAATCTCGGACTCGCCTCACTCGACGGCGTGGCCGGTGCATCGTGGACGGCCGATGGCGAAGGCCTCTACGTCAGCGGCTTTCACCGACTTCAGCCGAGGATCCTGCGGCTGTCGGAGCCGGGGGCGGAGCCCGAGTTGGTCGACGTCCCGCCTCGGGCCCATCTCTCGGGGCGCCCCGACCCCGCGCTGAACTCCGTGATCTACAGTCTCGACCGCGGGGGCGACGAGCAGAGGCGTCTGTTTCGAGTCGACCTCGACTCGGGCGAACACCTCCCACTGACGCCACCGGGTCACAATGCGTGGATTGGACCCTGGTCGCGGGACGGGCGCTTGTTGGCGTTTGCGAGCAACGAGCGTGATCCGGCCCATCGGGACCTGTACGTGATGGACCCCCTCCATCCCGCCGATGTGCGGCGCGTCTACGAAGGCGAGGGCGCATGGTCGGTGCGGGACTGGTCAGCCGATGGAGGACGCCTGCTGATCTCGCAATACGTCTCGGTCTCCGAGTCACGACCCCACGTCTTGGATCTCGAGACCGGAATGGCCCGTCCCCTCGTTCCCCTCGACGCACCCGCCGCCTACCGAAGCCCGTGCTGGTCGTCGGATCCGAGCGTGGTCTTCATGCTGACCGATCGCGACGCCGAGTTCTCGCGCCTCGTTCGCGTCGATGTGGACGAGGGCACGCTCGAACCATTCGGTCCCCCCGCGGCGTGGGACTTCAGCGCGCTGGCGTGCTCGCACGACCGTCGCCGGTGGGCGGTGGCAATCAACGAGGGCGGCTACATGCGCTGGTATCGGCTCGACCCGAGCACCGGAGCCCGAACCCCCTTGCGGGGCCCGGACGGGTTCGAGATCGCTGGCTTGCGGCTCCACCCCTCGCGGAACGAGGCTGCCGTAACCCTCGTCGATGGCGAGGGCGGGAGGTCCGTGGGCGTCCTGGGCCTCGATGACGGGTCCTATACGCCGTGGAGCATGCGCGAGGAGGCCGACGCTCCGCTCCCGCCGGTGCGCTCGATTCGCTACCCGACCTTCGATGAGGTGGACGGACGGCCGCGAACGATCCCTGCGTTCGTCCATGACCCTCCATCGGAGTCGCCGACCCCTGCGCCTGTGATCATCAGGATTCACGGGGGCCCCGAAGGCCAGAGCATGCCGCGGCCCAACGTGCTCTACGACGCCCTGCGACGTGAGTTCGGCGTTGCCATCATCACGCCCAACGTGCGCGGCTCTCGGGGTTATGGAAAGACCTACCTCGGTCTCGATGACGGGCGCAGGCGCGAGGACTCGGTGCGAGACATCGGTGCGCTCCTCGAGTGGATTGCCGAGCAGCCCGACCTCGATGCCGACCGCGTCATCGTCTACGGGGGATCGTACGGCGGATACATGGTGCTTGCCTCGCTGGTGCACTTTCCCGACCGGATCCGCTGCGGGGTGGACGTGGTGGGGATCAGCGACTTCGTGACGTTCCTCGAGAACACCGAGGACTATCGCCGCGACCTTCGACGGGCGGAGTACGGGGACGAGCGTGATCCGACGATGCGAACGTTCCTGGAGTCGATCTCGCCGCTACGTCGCGCAGACGAGATCGAGGCCGACCTGTTGGTCATTCAAGGCGCCAACGACCCCCGCGTGCCGGCCGAGGAGTCGCGGCAGATCGTGGCCCGTCTGCGAGAACTGGGGCGCGAGGTCTGGTACGTCGAGTTCGACGACGAGGGCCACGGCGTGCAGCTGCCGCTCAACGCGGCCTACACGGCGATGGTGGGCGGCGCGTTCGCACGCCACTGCCTCGAGCGATGAAGCCGCCAGCGCCGCCCGCCGACATGGGATTCCAGCGTATGCCGAGCTCGATCGAGCTGCATTCTCGCACTGCGGCGATGGCCTCGGCGGCGACCAGGTTGGACATGCCAGGGAAGATTCCCGCCCCGAGAACGACGCTCCCCTCTCCGCCCGCCTCAGGCGCCCGCAGAATCCGCCGGATTGCGGCAGGGTCTCCCGACGTCTCCAGCAGCAGCGGGCCGTGACGTCGGCAACGACTCACGAGCGGATCCGGCGGAGCCGCGAGGGAGTCCGAGCAGTTGATCACGGCGTCGAACTCGTCGAGCACATCGAGGGATTCGGGTCGCGTCAGGTCGAGCTGCACGTCGTTGCGAGGCGACCGGCCGGCCACCGCGACGCGCATGGACGCGTGCTCCCCAAGCCCGTGAACTGCCGCCCGCCCCAGGTGCCCCCGCCCTCCGATGACCGCTACGCGCATGGCGGTATGCTCCTCGCTGCCTCCCTGCGCAACAACTCGCGTTTCTCCCCATGTCCGACCTCGAACGCCCGAAACGACTCCAGCTGCGCAAGACCCCTCGTCAAGACCGGTCCACGGCGTTGGTCGACGACATCCTCGAGGCGGCGGCTCGCGTTCTGGTCGACGTCGGCTTCGAGCAGATGAACACCAACCTCGTCGCCGAGCGAGCGGGCGTCAGCGTGGGCTCGCTCTATCAGTACTTCCCACACAAGGACGCACTCGTGGCCGAGCTGATCGCCCGCCGAGCGTACGAGGAGCAGACGTTCATGCGCGAATGGATCGGAGAGCTGCCAACCGAGAATCTGGAGGCGTCGCTCGAGGCCGTCGTGCGCGGAGCGCTCGCGTTTCGGGCGACCAACCCCGCTCTGCACCGGGCGCTGTTGAGCCAGATGCCCCACATCGGCCGCTTCGGCGCGCTGCGAGAGCGCGTCGAGAGGGCTGCCGGACCTGTGGTGAGCCTCCTCGAGCGACATCGAGACCGACTCCCGAACCAAGATGTCGGCCTCGCGCGCTTCGTGCTCGTCAACACGATTCACGGCCTCACCCACGACGGAGCCCTCGCACCACCACCCCAGCTCGACGACGAAGAGCTCGTGGGAGCGATCATGCGCCTCGTAGCGGGCTACCTCGAAACCCCGCGTCCACAGACCACGCCAGATGGTTGAGGAGGTCCGTGCCGCCCGCCTTCGCTGGGCGCCCGTAGGGTGCCGCTGGCTCGTGAGCCCCCGATGAAGGCCCTCGCAAGAGCCGAGCGCAGCTTCATTCTCCCGACACCGGTGCGTGCGTGTCTGCGCGCTGCCCCTCCGACAGCAGCGTGCGTCTCGTTCTCGGTGCGTCGCACGCGTCACTCTCGTGGCGCTTGCGCGTCCCCCATCAGCTTGCCGAGACGCTCCTCGAGCTCGGCGGCCGGGGCACCTTGGGCATCATCGAGCTCGACCAAGCGGAGCATCAGCTCTCGGTCGAGGTGCTCGGCGATCTCGGCGTCGACGATCGCGGCGTGTTCGGCTTCGCGAACCCCTCGGCGCTCCGCCTCCGTCAACCGCCGCATCGTCTCGCTGAGCTGCTCGACGATCTGCGCCGAGCCCAGCGCAGCCTTGGCGTCCTTCTCCGCCTGCGTGCCTCGGGCTCCGTACCACTCGCGCAGCCGCTCGGACACCGCGGGCTCGACCAGTCCATCGTGCTCGAGTTCTTCGAGCTCTTCGAGGGCCCGTCGCGTCATGATGCTGGTCGCCCGGGCTCGTTCGTACGCGTCGTGGCGCGTCTTGCCTTCGAGCAGGCCCAGGCGCTTGAGCAGCGGTCCCATGGTCAGGCCCTGAACGAACAGCGACAGCGCGACGACCCCGAAGACGAGCGTGACGAGCGTGCTTCGCCCGGCGAACGACTGCGGCAGCGTCAGGATGAGCACCATCGACAGCGAGCCCCGCAGCCCGCCCCAGACCATCACGTGGGTCCAGGCCCGCGGGAGCGGCTGGGCCCAGCGGTTGGCCAGCGGCACCCCGGTGTAGATCGCCGCCGCCCGGGCCAAGCACACGGCCGCAAACGCCACGACGATGGCGATGGCGCTGTCCACCAGGGCGATCGGCTCCAGCTCCAGACCCACCAGCAAGAAGATGAAGGAGTTGGCGATGAAGCCGCCGAACTCCCAGAAGTCTTCGACCGCGTTGCGCGTGGACGCGCTCATGCCCGTCTGCGCACCCACCGATCCGGCGACGATGCCCGCGAAGACCGTGCACAACACGCCCGAGAGATGCAGCTGCTCGGCCACGAGAAACGAGCCGTACGCGACGATCGTGGTCAGCGTGGTCTCGATGAGGTGATCGTCGATCTGCCGCGTGAGCACCGAGAAGAGCCCGCCGATCGCGACCCCGAGCAGGACGCCGCCGATCGCCATGCGCGCGAAGGTCTCCATGCCGTACGACAGCAGGCTCGCCTCGGCAGGCATCGAGTGACTCGACGACAGCCCGTACGCGCCCGTGATGATGACGAAGAGCACCACCGCGACGCCGTCGTTGAGCAGCGACTCGCCTTCGACCACGAGGTAGAGCCGTTTGGCGACCCCGAACTCCTTGAACAGGGCGAGCACCGAGACCGGGTCGGTCGCCGAGATCACCGACGCGAACAGCAGCGCCTCGCGCCAGCCGAACCCCGGCACCAGGCCCGTCGCACCGAGGCCTGCATACAGCAGCGCCGACGCCACGGCCGTCGCCAGGAGCACCCCCGGCACCGCGAGGGTCGCGATCGGGACGATGTTGCGCCGGAACTCGCGAAGGTCGATGTGAAACGCGGCCTCGAAGAGCAGCGCGGGCAACAGCAACAGCAGCAGCAAGTCCGCGTTGAGCTCGACATCCGAGAGAACGCCCAGCTCGAGCCCGCCGAGCACCAGGCCCGCGACCACCAGCGCGAGCGTATAGGGGAGCCGATAGCGCCGGGCCCCCATCGCTACGAACGCGGCGACGAGGAGCAAGACCAAGACCTGAACTTCGACGTGATGGATCATCGCAGTGCGCGCCGCCAGGCTACGCGCCGGGAGGCGAGCATGCACGTCCGCTCAAAGCGTCCCTCACGACTCGATCACTGGCTGATGCGGAGGATGAGGCTCGTGGGACTCCATGGACTCATGGGACTCCATGGACGCATGGGACTCATGGAACTCATCGACCGTCGGCTCCATGCCCTCGGACTCGATCTTCTCGACGTAGAGGTGCCGCACGAGGATGACCACCACCACCAGCAGCGGCGTGGCGACGAGCAGCCCCAGAACGCCTGTGAGCAATCCGAGCAGCAGCTGGCCGCACAGCAGGAATGCCGGGGGCAGATCCACCGCGTGGCGCTCGGCGATCGGGGTGATCACGTTGCCTTCGAGCACCTGCACCCCCGCGTAGACCAGCGCAGCCCACAGCGCCGTCATGGGGCTCACCGAGAACGCGAACGCAATGCCGAACAACGAGCCCAGGATGGGCCCGAGGTTGGGGATGAACGAGAGCATCCCGGCGACCAGCCCGAGCGAGGCGGGCGCGGGCACGCCCAGCAGCCACAGCCCCAGGCCGGTGAGCACGGCGATCGCCGCCATCGACAGCATCCGGGCGAGCAGCCACATCCGCAGGTTTCGGACCACTTCGACGCCGATCCGTCGGGCCCGGTCGCGGCTGGGCGGCGGCACGAGGCGCAGCGCGGGGTCGAGATAGCTCTGGGGGCGTATCGCGATGAACACCGACAGGACCATCATCAAGCCGCCCGCGGCGAGCGCGGCAAGGACCGACCCGAACAGGCTCGCGACGTTGCCCGCGACCTCCGAGCCGGAGAGGATCTCCGAGGCGGGCGGGGACTGCTCCATGATCGTGTGTACGCCCGGCAGGTCTCGTGCGGCGACCACGATCTCCTCGAGCGCGGTGGGCAGCTGCTCCTGCAGCACCACGAACTGCTGGACGAGGCGCGGACCGGCAAGCATGCCCAGGCCCACGAGGATGGCGCCCGACGAGAGCAGGACGCCCAGCAGCGCGGCCCAGCGCGGCGCCCCGGTCTTCTTGCAGAGCCATCGAACCGGCGCGTCGAGCAGGATCGCGCCCAGCGCCGACGCAAACGCCACCAGCAGGACCCGCGTGAGGCTCGGCCAGATCGTGAACACCCCCAGGGCGGTGAGGATGGCAGCAACCGTCAGCGCGAGCTGACGCCGCCGGGGTGTCTTGAATACGGACACGCGAGGAGTCAACGTCGAACTGACCACCCCGCGGCAGGTTGCAAGCCGGCCCGCGCGCTTTCCCCGAGACTCGCGTTCAGCGCGACGCCGCGGGCACCCCTGCCCTACCCCGCCAGGGCCGGTGCCGGCCCGACGAGCCCGTAGGTGGGCCCCCAGGTCTGCTTCGCGAGGTCGATGATCTGCTCGACGAACGCGTCGACGACCGCCTCGGGTTCGCCGCCACCGTGTCGGTCGTAGTGGAACGCGTACAGGCGCGCGGCGAAGTGCTCGAACGGCAGGGACGATTCGCCGGGCATCTCACCATGTCCGCGAACGGCCGTGACCGCGCCCAAGCCCCAGTCTTGGCGCCCCTCGTTGTTGGGGTTGAAGAAGTACACCCGAACATGCCCGTCGACATCGCGCTGCACGCGTCGAATCGTGATGGCGTGCCGCCCCAACAGCCGCCCCAGAGCGTCGGTCACGAAGATGCCCACGGGGTTGGGGTACAGGAGGTCTTCACCGTCGTTGTAGGACGGGTGGTGGGTGGCGACGAAGCGGCGCACGAAGTCCGGGACGTCCGCCGCGAGCCCGGTCGTGAGGCTGATGGCGCAGGCGAACCCGCTGGGAACCCAGCGCCCGTAGAACGCCGGGTTCACCCAACGATGGGCGTCGCTCGGCCGACCCAGCGCGCGACGCATCATCTCGTCGTAGATCCGATCCAGGTGCGGCACGAGCAGCAGCGACACCGGGTCGAGGTCCGGGTCGATTCTGGCGGCCACGCCGCCTTCGAGCTGACCCGAGAGCAGGATCTGCCCCTCGAAGTCGAACTCCACGGTCGCGTCGCGGGCGGCGCTGATCACCAGGTGCAGAAGATAGCCGGGCGCATGCAGACTCCACAGGCTCAGCGCGCGGGCGCTTTGGCAGGTCGGGTTGTTGCCCTGGCCCACGCCCAGCGGTTGACCCAGAAGGCTCAGACATCCCGCCAGCAGCAAGGACGACGCCGACAGCCCGGAGTTGGCCGGGATCCGGGCCAGCAGGGTGCGCGTGGTGGCGGGGGCCAGATCCATGCGCGTCATCCGGGACAGGGTTCGCGCCACGACACCCCGAGAGAACAGCGCGCGCTCGAGGGTGAGCGCCAAGCCCAGCAGCGCGTCGGCGGTCTCGGGGTGGATCGCCTGGGTCAGCACTTCGCACACCAGGTCTCGATGGGCGTCCAGATCGGCCAGTCCCGTCGCGTCCAGGCCCAGCAGCACCCCGAGCGACGACGCGCGCTCCGAGGCGAGCTTGCGGGCCGCGAGCGCGTGATAGATCGAGGCGAGGCCGGAGCTTCGCAGGGACGAGCCCAGCGCCTCCAGCTCCTGGGCGAGGGCGTCCGGATCGAGCGCGTCCAGTGCCGCGACGTACGCCGCCGGCTCGGCGTGTTTGCGGCTCAGCGCCGACGGCTGCCCCAGGGCGCGCCGGAACTCGGCCAGCCGGTCCGGGCCTGCGCTTTCGTCGTCGTCGAACAGGTCACACGCGACGCCGATGATGTGGCGAAGCTGTCCCGTGGCGATCGGCTGCTGGGCAGACAACGCGTCGATTTCGCCGACGATCGCGTCGCGGACCTCGGGACAGCGGTGCTCCTCGAGCAGCCACGCCATCACCCGGCGCGCTCGCTCGTAGGCGTCGGCGCGCTCGCGGGTGTCCTCGGTTCCAGCGGCCGACAGCACGCGAACGTTCTTGACCAGGACCTGGCGAACGAACGCGTTGGCCTGATCCGCATCGCACGTCGGGTGGACGGTTCGACCCTGGGCGATCGCGTTCATTCTCGCGAGGTTGAGCGCCTCCATCGCGGCCGTCGCGGGGTCCGCGAGCAGGCCTCCGGCGACGAGCGACGGGACGAGGGTGTTGGGGTCCTGCCATGGACCGCCTTCGAACAGGCCCGAGCCCTCCAGGGCCTCCGCTGCGCCGAGCAGCGTGTGAAATCCGCCATCGGACATCACGAGCACGCCCGCCTGCTCGACCACGGTGCTGCGCAGCGCAGCGCGGGCTTCGACCGGCGCCCGTGGTCAGTGCATCGAGGGCCAGCGAGAACGAAGGAGAGTCGGTTTCGAGGGAAGGATCGGTCACAGGAGGGGCGTTCGGAGCGATGCGAGGGGTGGCCGATACGAAGGGGACGATCGTCACGGGGCCATTGGAGCCTGCGAGACCCCAAATCGGAGCAGGTCGGAGCCGGTCTCGCGCGGCGCGTGCTGTGCGCAGCGGACAACGACCCGGAACGATCAACATCGGCGGCCCGGCAGGATACCCGGCTGGGCGCAGCCGGCAATGACCCTCCGCACGAATCAACTCTACGAACTTGCCCCGACGCGAAACACGAACGGCGTTGTCTGCGTCGCGGAGCTGCCGAGGTCGCCGGCGTGCGGTTGGGCTTTGGGGCGACCGCGACGACGGCGTCCTTCGCGAGGTGTCGACCCAGGTCGAGACCATGCTTTGCGAGGGGGCCATCATCGATGTGCGTCGCAGGGCGGGTGCGAAATCGACACGGCATGGCGACCGCAGGATGCTCCGCGCTACGGTCCGCCTGGAGCTGGCTCGGCAGCAGAGACTCGGACGTTGATGCATGGCTGCACGGGCGCGATATAGCGCCGCAACGGGTGGTCACGCCCCACACCCGACGAACGAGCGGGTGCTCGAGCCCATTCGCGTCGAGCACGGTCGAGCACGGTCGAGTAGGATCGAGGGCGCTGCAGAGACCCAAGCACTCCGCCAAAGCAACCCCCCATCATGAGATTACAGTTTTCCGTTCGCTCCTTGGCAGTCTCCACCGCGGTCGCCGGAATGGTTCCGCTCGCCTGCTTCAGCCCAGACGACCCCGTCCCGAGCACGCCGTGCGCTGCCGACGAGGACTGCGGTGCCGACCAAACCTGCGACGAAGAGGTCTGCACGCCGATCGCAGGGACCAGCACCGGCGCCGACTCGGTCACGACCACGAACGCGGACGCCTCCACCGGGGGCACCGAAGCTTCGACGACCTCGGACGACACGAGCGACGGGACGACCGAGGCTGCAGACAGCGCGGACACCTCCTCCTCCGGCGACACCACGCCGCCCCAGGTCGTGACGCTGTCTCCCGCTGCAGGGGCCGTGGTGCTCGATGGGCGCATCGCCTTCTTCGTCGATTTCGACGAGGAGATCGACAGTTTTTCGCTGCCCACGTTCGACGTCTCGCGAGGCGGGGAGGAGGTCGAGGGCGACGTCTCGGTGGAGGGCTCTCGCGTCGTGTTCACCGTGACCGAGGCCGAGGGTGCCCTGTCCGACGGGGACTACTCCGCGACCCTGACCGGCGTGCGCGACCTGGCCGACAACCGGCTCGAGGAAGAAACGACATGGACCTTCGCCGTGCCCGAGTCGGCCTGGGATACGGCGCCCCTCACCCTTGCAACGGCCGCGAACAGCGAGCCCAGCCTCGTCGCTGACGCGCTCGGGAACGTCTCGGCGGTGTGGCTCTCTGAAGGCCAACTGTGGTCCGCGTTCTACCTGGCGGGCACAGGCTGGGAAGAGGCGGTTCGCATCGACACCAACGACGAAGCGGACGCAACCCGACCCACCGTCTCGAGAATGGGCGGCAGGGTGATCGTCGCGTGGGAGCAGGCGGCCGTCAACGTCGCCGTGCGCGACGAGACGGGCGGGTGGGACGAGCCTCTGGTGCTTGCGCCCACGGGCGCGGACTTCGACCTCGGGGGATCCGACGACGGGAGCGCGGCTCTGATCTTCACCACCAGCGGCGGCGGCGGTACCCGGGTGGATGCTCGCTACTTCGACGGCGCGAGTTGGAGTCTGATCGCCGAAGAGGTCGCGGTCCCCAACGGGCCCAATGAGCCGGACGCGGCCGACGTCGCCGTCGACCCCGATGGCACTGCGGTCGCTGTGTTCCGTCGCCTCGACTTTCCTTGTGGCACCCAGGCGTGTCAGCCGGACGCGGAATATTGGTCCGCGACCCGAAGCGCTCTGGGGACCTGGACCATCTCCGCCACGCCTGTGGGGACCGCGTTCGTCGCGGGCTGGGGTCCGTCGATCACCGCTGGGCGTGACGGGTTCTTCACGGCAACGGTGCCTTCGGGCGGCGACCCCCAATTCATGGGTGAGAGCGTCATCCGCTTCAACGCCGACGGGGACACCGGACCGGGGAGCAGCACCAATTACAGCGGCAGCCTCCCCTCGCAGCCCAGCTTCGTCACGTCGCAGGGACACACGATGTTGATCTACACCTCGTATCAGGGGATCGACTCGGGCCAGACGCCGGGTGTGTTCGGGCGCGTGTATCGGCCGAGCACGGGATCGTGGAGCTCCGAGAACCGACTGCTGACCAACGTCAACAGCAACATCTCGGCCGCAGCTGGCGTCGACTTCAGCGTGGGGATCTATGTCAGCAGCGGCAGCGCGATCACCCGCTACTGTGGCGACGACTCGTGCTTCGCCGACCCTGCGGCGCCGGTCCCCTTCGGTGAAGGCCACGTCGCAACGGCCAGGGCGGCCATCACCGACGACGGACTTGGGCTCGTGCTGTGGCGCCACGTCGACGGTGACACCCAGGAACTGCGAACGCTGCTCTTTCGCGGACGCGCCGGGCTGTAGTGACGCACTTGCAGCGACTGGGGATGCTGCTGCTCATCGGCACCGGCTGGGCCGGCTGTTTGCGTGCGCCGATTCGAGACGACGCAGGCGAGGGCACGGGCGAAGCCCGGAGCACCAGCTCGGGAGACGGTGAGCAAGACGCGGACGACTCGACCGCCAGCGACACGACGGCCGAGCCCGGCGACGCATGCCACGCCTCGTACGTGCCGTGCCTGCCGATCGTCGACGAGCTCGACTGTCCCGACGTCGTCGCACTCGGGGCGGCACCCGTGCGCGTCATCGGCCCCGACGTGTACGGGCTGGACAGCGACGACGATGGCATCGGCTGCGAGACCTGATCGCTCGCAACCGACGCTCCCCGTCCATGAGCGGCGTTCGCGCGCGAGCCAACTCGGCTACCGTCTGGCTCCCCGATGCTCCTGGAACGAACGATTCCCGTCGGCTACGTCTGGCAGAGCGCTCGACGTGACTTCCTGATCGTCTTCGGAATCTCGATCGGCGGTGCGCTGCTGGTCGAGTACGAGCGCCCGTGGCTGCCCGAGCTGCCGGTCACGATTGCGGCATTCCTGGGCACCGCGATCTCGCTGATCCTCTCGTTCAAGCTCAACCAGACCTACGACCGCTGGTGGGAAGCACGGAAGGTGTGGGGCGCGATCGTCAACGACTCGCGCACTCTCGTCCGCCAGGCGCTTTCGTTCACCTCCGCGGTCGCCGACGCCGAGCACGACGTCGATCGGATGGTGCGCCGTCTCGCGCGTCGTCAGATCGCGTGGTGCTACTGCCTGGGTCAGTCCCTTCGCGGGCAGGACTGGCGCGAGCACACCGAGCCCTACCTCGACGAGGCAGACCTGGCGGAGCTGGACGGCCACGAGAACCGCTCGGTCGGCCTCTTGGAGCAACACGCTCGCTCGCTGTCCACCCTCGCCGCTCGCGGAGCACTCACCGACTACCAGCGCGTGGCCCTCGACGCCACGTTGACGCGACTGACCGACTCGATGGGTCGAGCCGAGCGCATCCGCAACACGGTCTTCCCCAAGACCTACCGAATGTTCCTCAAGGCCTTCATCTTCGTCTTCATCACGGTGCTGTCGATCTCCCTGGGCGAGGTCGAGGGCTACTGGGAGATCGTGGTGACCACCGCAATCTCCACCCCGTTCCTCCTGCTCGAACGGACCTCGAGGCAGATGCAGGATCCCTTCTCGAACCGCCCCACCGACACCCCGGTCACCGCCATCGCCCGGACGATCGAGATCAACATCCTGCAGCAGCTCGGCAACGAGAAGGTGCCGGATCCGTACCCGGCAGACACGTTCTTCCAGATGTAGAGGGCGGAACCTACCAGCCGACCCTGCAGCGGACGGCGCGGTGTTCGGGGTCCAGCGTGACGTCGACCCTTCCTTCATAGCTGGTGACGTCACAGAAGCCGCCGAGAAATCCTCGCCACGACTCGGGATACTCGGGCCACTCGAAGACGCAGGGGTGGCAATCGACGATGTCGAGCGCCACGGACTGAGGACCGACGTCACAGACCTCGGCGCGACCGAAGTCGCGGTAGACGATCGGAAATCCGCGGGGCACCGCCCGCACCAGGCGACCCGGATCCAGCCCGAAGAAGCGATCCACCGCGCGGACGATCCAGTCCCAGTGGGGGGAGCGCAGGTGGTGGGCGACCGAGAAGCGAAAGAACGCGTGGGCATCGGCGTCCCCGAGCTCGTCGATGATCGCCCGCGGAACGAGATGGTGATGCTCGGCACCGACGAACGCGCCTTCAGAAGGATCCAAGCACGCGCGAAGGGATTCGGGCGGAATGCGAGCCTTCGTCGCTTCGGTCGCCCCAGGCCGAAACTCGTCGAGCAAGGCGAGCGACACCCCGATGCCCTTCGTTCGCACCGTCGGACGAACTCTCACCACCTTCAGGGTCTCGCGTTCGAGCAGGCGAACTCAAGCACCGGCACCTCGTTGGGCCCAAAAGTCGCCGGACAGAGGCACACGAACGCGATGAGACGCTGGAGGCGTCGCGAGGTCGGGCGAGAGAGCGCGGTTGTCGCGCACAGGCGTGCCAGTCCGCATCCGAACCCATGCCCTGCTCGCGCGAGGCTCTGGTCGCTAGCTCACAGACCAATCCAGAAACGGTTCGTTCCCGAACGCGACTACCGCCGACGGATGAAAGACCCCACTCGAATCTCCTCGGTCGCCGCAGTCCTCCTTCTCGCCATCGGATGTGACCTCGAAGCCGTTCCAGCCAGCGAGTCCGCGTACACCGATACCGATACCGCCACTGCCACTGCCACCGACTCCGAAGCCGAAACCGAAACCGGGACCCAAGCCGAAGAGCCGGACGCCGGCCGGCCGGGTGCCGACGCGATTCGGCCGCCAGCGGACCCGGTGGCGGCGGCCGAAGACTGCTGCGCGGCCGGGGGCACGGGGTGCTCGGATGTGGTGGTCGAGAGCTGCGTCTGCGATGCGGATCCCTACTGCTGCAACAACACGTGGGACTCGATCTGCGTCGGAGAGGTTGCCAGCCTGGGATGCGGAACCTGCGAGAGCGAGGTGGCGTGCTGCAGCGCGTCGGGGGATCCGGGCTGCGGCAACGACGACGCGCAGTCGTGCGTGTGCGATGCGGATCCCTACTGCTGCGACGTCGCGTGGGATTCGCTGTGCGTCAGCGAGGTCGAGTCGCTCGGATGCGGCAGCTGCGGTCCCGTCGATCTGGTGATCTCCGAGCTGACCACCCCCGCACAGGCCTGCCTGGGCGAGGACATCGCCTCTGGGACTTCGCTGACCGTCACCAACGACGGCGTCGACCCGGTCTCTCCCACCGTCGGGATCGCCTGGTACCTGTCGTCGGACACCACCGTGGGTCCCGGGGACCGATTGTTGGCAGGCGGTCGAGATCAGATCACCGGGGGCATGGGCGCCGGCGCGTCCGCGAGCGTGGGCCTGGGGGTCAATCAGATCCCCGCCAGCCACACCGCCGGATCGCAGTACCTGCTGACCGTCATCGACGAGTTCGACGCGGTGGCCGAGCGCGACGAGGGCAACAACGTCATGGCCAGCCCCATCGACATCACGGCGACGTGCGCGTCACCCGGCGACTGGTTCACCGGATGGGGCGGAACGAGCTTCGACACGGTCAGCGAGGGCGCGGCGATCGCCACCGACGCCCTGGGCAACGTGTATGTCGTGGGCAGCACCTACGGGCCCACGATCGACCTGGGCGAGGGACCGCAAACGGTCCAGGATGCGGACGCCTTTGTCGTGAGCTACGACGCCTTGGGCAACTATCGCTGGTCGCGACTGCTCGCGGGCCCCGACTACGAGAACGCGCGGGGCGTGGCGGTCGACGAGAACGACAACGTCTTCGTCTCCCTCGAGTCCGAAGGCACGTTGAACGTCGGCTCGGGCGCAACGTCGCCCATCGGCGTGCGGGACCTGGTCGTGGCCAGCTTCGACATGGACGGCGCGCCCCAGTGGACCCAGCGGTACGGAGCATCGGGCATGCTGGTCGGTGGTCGGGACCTCGCTGCCAACGCTGCAGGGGAGATCGTCGCCGTCGGTGGACTGATCGGCAGCGCGTCCATCAACTTCGGCGGAGGGTCGTTGGCCGCAGGCGGGGCACAAGATGCCTTCATCTTGGGACTCGATGCCGCTGGCGCACACCGCTTCTCGCGGCGGCTGGCGAGCTCCGGAGACGACAACCTCTTCGGGGTCCACGTCGACGATGCGGGCAACGCCGTGCTGGCAGGAGGCTTTGTGGGCACGGCCGACTACGGCGGGGGACCGATGACGTCCGGAGCCGGCTTGGATGGCCTGGTCATGAAGCTGGGGCCGACGGGGAGCACCCTGTGGACCGAGCACTACGGCGACTCGACCAACGTCTTCGCGGAGGAGGTCGTCGTCGACGCTTCGGGCAACGCCTACGTGACCGGAACCTTCCAGGGCTCGGTCACGGTGGGTGGGGTTTCGCGGACCGCTTCGGGGGTCAGCGACGCGCTGCTCGTCGCGTACGACTCCAGCGGGTCGCTGCTGTGGTCTCGCCAGGACGGATCTTCGGGCCTGGACTACGCCCGCGGAATCACCATCGACGATGCGGGGAACCTGGTCACCGCGGGGTCCTTCTTCGGCACATCCGCGAGCTATGCCGATCGCACCATCACCGGCGCCGGAAACTACGACCTCGTGCTGGCGGGGATTCGTGCGACCGACGGCGTGGGACTGTGGGCCCAGGCTCGGGGGACCACCGGGACCGAAGAGGGATACGACGTGGTCATGACCGCCGCCGGAAACCTCGTCGTCACGGGCCACCACGCCGGCACCTGGACCGAGGCCGGCACCACGCTGAGCTCGGCCGGTGAGCGCGACATCTTCGTGCTCAGCGTCTCGCCGTAGGACGGGTTTCGCGAGCGTCCCTGGGAGTGGGCGCCATCGAAAGCGCTCACTTCTTCTGCTTGTACGACCCGATCGTGATCCCGAACAGGAGAGTTCGAACCGGGAACCGGTCGCTGCGTATCCGGGCGTCGTACTCGCCGCCGAGCGCGAGGAAGCCGTGTTTGCGCAGGCGCCACTCCCAGCCTGCGCCGAGGCTGCCGCCGTAGGCCGCGCGGCGATCTCCGGCGACGTAGGTGTGCGAAGCCACGCCGGTTGCGGCGCGGACGAACAGGCCGCGGAGGATGAACAGCTGGCCCATCGTGTCCGCGTGTAGGCTCGCCTTCTTGTCGTCCCACAGGGCGGTGATGCCGAGGTCGAGCCCGAGCACGAGCTGTGTGGTCACGGCCCCTCCGATCGAGTAGCTCAGGCGCGTGACGGGGGCGAACCCCTGCGGACCGTGCAGCGTGGCGCCCGAGACCGCGCGGACGCCGAGCAGCAACCCCTCGTGCTCGCGTGGCTCCCTTTCCCTGGACTCGTTTGCGGCTTGCGCGGTCGAGGGAAGCCCTCCGAGTACGAGGAGAGTGAGCATGGCGAGCGTTCGACACAGAGCGTCCATCGGTCGGCGGAACGCCCGTGCCTGCGGGGTCCTTACATTGCCTGTGCGGACGGGAGGCACTCGGGCTCGCGGAATACGGGGCAACGTGCGAGCGTCGTCGGTGGTGATGTTCGGCGTCGGAGGGCGGCTCGCGCTCGGGTTCCTGGCGCAACTTGGCGCGGCGGACCCCGCAGCCCTCGAGTGGACGGACAACGCATCGTGTGAGGGATGCCACCCCGTCGTCGCGGCGCAGTGGGCTGGGTCGCAGCACCGCTCGGCGTTCACCGACGCGTCGTTTCAGACCGCGCTCGCGATCGAGCCGCGGGGGTTTTGTCGAAGCTGCCATGCGCCCGAGCAGGCGGTGAAGCAGACCGACACCACCCCGGCTGCGAGGCTGGGGGTCGCATGCGTCACGTGCCATCTCGAGGCGGGCTCGGTGTTGGCGACGCAGGGCGCCTCGACCGAGGCTCCACATCCGCTGACCCGCAGCGCGTCCTTCTCCACCGCCAGCGCCTGCGCGGGCTGCCACGAGTTCGCGTTCCCGGACTCGGGTCTGCGGGACGCCCCGGAGCTGATGCAGTCCACGTTGCAGGAGCACGCGAGCTCGCGCTTCGCCGGAGCGTCCTGCGCGAGCTGCCACATGCCGCGCGTCGATGGCGTCCGCTCCCACGCCTTTGGGGCGTCACGGGACCCCGCGATGCTGCGGCAGTCGGTGCGCGTCGAAGCGGTCCGCACCGCCAAGGGTGTCGAGCTGGTTCTGCGGGCGGGAGAGGTTGGGCACGCGGTCCCCACCGGGGACCTCCTGCGTCGCCTGGAGGTGGGCGCCGAAGTCGACGGCGCTCCCCCGCGACGGCGCTTCCTGGCCCGGCACTTCGGGCCCCGCCAGCAGGCCCATGGCCTCGTCGTGCTGGGGGAGCTTCGCGACGATCGTGTTCCCGCCGACGGGACGCCGCGTCGCGTCCGCCTCGACCTGGCGAACGCGTCCGGCCGAGAGATCCGCTGGTGGGTGAAGTACCAGCGCGTCGCCCATCAACGAAGCGTTCGCGAGAGCGACGCCCTGCTCGACGCCGAGGTCGTGCTCGCCGACGGCGTCCTCCCATTCGAAGCCTCACCATGAACATCGCCCCTCGCCTCTCGCTCCTCCTCCTCGTCCACGCGCTCGCCTGCACCCCGCAGGAACACGACGAGTCGCCGCCCGTCGAACCCGCGACCGCGCCGGCGCGGCGCGCCGAACCTGCGCAGCCCACCGAAGCAGCGCAGCTCGCCGAGCCCACGCCGCCTGCGAAAGCGCAGACGCCCCCCGCGGACGCCGACGCGGCGTTCTCATCCCGCCGTGACCTGGGAGGACTTCGGCGGCGATGGAGACGCGGTGTTCCGGGTGTTCGCGACCCGGGACGGGGACGTGTTCCTCGCCGCGGGTCCGCAGATCATGAAGGCCGCCCGCAACGGCTCGGTCGAACGCAATACGGGCTGGCTCGGCGGAATCAAGGACGCGGCGGATGGGAACCCCGAGGGCACGATGTATCTCCCGGCGTGGTACGTGGAGACGCTCGGCGGGCGCTGGCCCGACGCGCTGTTCATGACGGTGAACCAGGTCTCATCGGGGCGCATCGACTACCCGATCGAGGTCTATCGCTTCGCCAACGAAGCGTGGACGTTCATCCCCAGCCTGCACCACAAGGTCCTCCGTTCGCACCCGCGTGCGCTCGCACAGTGGAAGGACGACTCGGTCCTCTCGCTGCGTGGGTACACGTCGGTCGCTGAGCCCGAGAACGAGATGGGCCTGTCGAAGGCGGACGAGCGCGCCTTCAGGAAGACGCTCGCGAAGATGAACCCGCTGGCGGTGATCCGCGGCGCTCCCAAGGCCCCAAAGCTCGGCCCCCGAGACCTGGCCGCCTTCGATGCCCTGCCCACCGGCGAGCTCGTGGCGATCACGGCCGACCGCCGCAGCGCGGTCCACCTGTCTCCCGAAGGCACAACGACCACCAAGCCGCTCCCCGACGCGGCGTCGCTCCAGGCGGCCAAGGTCGTCATCGCAGCAGCCGACGACGTCCACGTGTTTGGGAAGATTCCGGGGAATCGAGGATGGCGTTCGCGATGCGCCCTACATCGCCACGTTCGACGGCTCGAGCTGGACCAAGCAGACGGCCCCCGCGTGTTCGGACGGTGCGGCCGCGCTCGTTCCCTTCCCGAACGACGAGGCGTGGCTGCTGTGCGCCCCCCAAGACCTGTGGTTCGGGGGCGGCTTCATGGGCCTGGACCGCTCGGGAACGGTGTGGCATCGCGAGCGCGGCACATGGTCACAGGTCGCGCTGCCAAACGGCGCCCGAGGCATACAGCTCGTCGCGACGGCGCCCGACGAGGTCTGGGTCGCGACCGACCGTGGCATCTTCTACTCGAAGAAGCCCCCCGAGGTCGTCGCTCTCCCGTCTCAGGCCGAGATGGTCCTGCAGCTGCGAGAGCAGGCTCCTACGGCGCCGCTGCTGAGCTGCGAGTGGGGGACCACGCTGCTACAGACGGATCCGGCGGGCGATCACCCCGAGACGGTGGCCTCGCTCGTCGCGATCGGGACGCGGTTTGGCGAAGAGACCGGGAACCTGGCGCTGGTCGAGGTCGACTTCCGCGGCAAGCCCTACCTCGCGCTGCAGACCGCATTCGAGGGCGTCCCGGACGGGGTGCGGCGCGCCGTGGAGAACGCGCTGGGCGACGATCTCGGAGAGACCCGTTGCGTTCATCGCGAGCCACGTCGGGTGCTGTGGTCGATCTCGCCGTAGCGTCGCTCGCGCGACTTCGCTGTTCCACGCGACACGAGGGTCGCCGCGTCACGTATAACCGCGCGACCGGATGACGATGCGCCTTCCGTTTCAAGTGACTGCTCGTGATCCCGGATCGCGGGCGCGGCGTGGCACGATGCAAACGGCCCACGGCGTGGTGCAGACGCCGACCTTCATGGCGGTCGGCACCCGCGCGACGGTGACCGGCCTGACGCCGCGCGACCTGACCGAAGTCGACACCCAGGTCGTGCTGGCCAACACCTACCACCTGCTGCTGCGGCCCGGACCGGACCTGTTTCGCCGCGTCGGGGGTATCCACGCGTTCATGGGCTGGCACGGCCCGGTGCTCACCGACTCGGGCGGCTATCAGATCTTCTCGCTCTCCGAAGATCGAACGATCAACGAGAAGGGCGCGCGCTTCAAGAGCTACATCGACCAGCGCAGCCACCTGCTCTCGCCCGAAGCGTCGATCGAGATGCAGACCGCGATCGGCTCGGACATCATGATGGTGCTCGATGTGTGCGTCGACTCGACGTCCGACGAGGCGGTGACCCGAGCAGCGATGGAGCGAACGCATCGCTGGGCGCTGCGCAGCCTCGCGGCGCGCACCAATCCCACCCAGGCACTGTTCGCGATCGTGCAAGGCGGCGTCTTTCCCGATCTGCGTCGCGAATCCGCGGCATTTCTCACCGAGCAACCCTTCGACGGCTTCGCGATCGGTGGCCTGGCGGTGGGCGAGCCACGGGCGCAGCGCGAAGCGATGACCCACTTGGCCGTCGACCTGCTGCCGCCCGATCGACCGCGCTACTTGATGGGCGTGGGCACGCCGCCGGACTTGCTCGAAGCGATGCTCGCCGGCGTCGACATGTTCGACTGCGTCCTGCCGACCCACTTGGCGTGGCAGGGCACGGCATTTACCTCGACGGGGCGGGTTCGGACCACCCGCGGAGCCTACGCAAACGTCGATCGGCCGCTGGATGAGGCCTGTGGGTGCTCGACCTGTGCGACGTTCAGCCGCTCGTACCTGCACCACTTGTTCAAGTGTGGCGAGCCGCTGGGGCAGCGACTCCTGTGCATCCACAATCTGCACCACTACCACGCGTTGATGACCCAGGCGCGCGCAGCTATCGAGGCGGGGAGCTTCGCGCAGTTTGCCCGCGACAAGCTCGATGCAATCGATCGTCACGAGCACAGCAACAAGCGCCTCGGGGCGTCACCGTGAGCGACGGATACGCGGTGGTTCAAACGACGCACGGCGCCGCGGCGATGCTCGACCGCGCCACCGGCGAAGTCATGCATCCGGTGGCCGGCCCGCTGCTGGAGGCCGAGCAGCTCTACGTCGGTGGCAGTGATCTGGTGAGGCGCCTGTCCGCCCCCGCCCAGACGTCGCTTGTCGTCTACGACGTCGGGCTCGGGGCGGGTTCCAATGCCGTGGCGGCCTGGCGCGCGTCGGAGGAGCTCTCCGCCGCGGCACGCCAGCTGACGCTCGTCAGCTTCGATCGAACGCTGGAACCGCTGGCGTTGGCGCTGGCCCCCGACCACGCCGCGTCCTTCGGCTTCGATGCACCTGCCCGCGCGGCAGGGCATGCGCTGATGCAGCACCACGCACACGACACCCCCCGCACGCAGTGGCGGCTGCGACTAGGGGACCTTCGTGCGGCCCTGGCCGCCGAGCCCGAGCACCGCGCCGACATCGTCTTTTGGGACCCCTTCTCTCCGCGCGCCGATCCGTCTCTGTGGTCGGTCGCGACGTTTCGGACCCTCTTCGATCGGTGTCGGCTGGGCGCCACGCTGCACACCTACAGCGCCGCGACGGCGACGCGCTCTGCGTTGCTGCTCGCCGGCTTCGCCGTCGGCTTTGGGCCAGCAGCCCCCGGGCGCCAGCCCCAGACCACCGTCGCCGCCACGCACCACGAGCAACTCGAAGACCCGTTGGATCACCGCTGGCTGGCCCGGCTCTCGCGCTCGTCGGCTGCCTTCCCTGCCGACGCTCCGGCCGATGCGCTGGCCCGCATCGAGCATCTTCCGCAGTTTCAGTGAGCGGAACCCAGCTTCAGTTGACTCTTCGAATCGCAAACGAGAACGGCTCGTTCGGGTGATGGTCCAGCAGCCGGCCTGCGCCGAGGCCTCAGTCGCGCTCGAACGCGCCGAGGTCTGGGGCGGTCCCTGTGAACGGAAAGCCCACGTCGGTCCCGGCGTCGATGAGCGCGCTGGTGGGCGAGAGGCGCAGGCCCAAGACGGGGAGGGAGCCGTCAGGGAGGCGGGGCGTGGTGGCCTCTTCGAAGAGCGCCGGGCCGTCCAGGTGGACGAAGTCGCTGGCGCTCACGCCGGGGCCGTTCCAGGAGTTGAAGCTCTGCTGGACGGGTCCGGTGATGTTGGTGACCGCGGGGCCATCGAGATCGAACGCGACACAGTTCGTGATCGTGTGGGGCGATCCGTCGGTGAGGTCGACCTGCGTGGGGACGCCATCTTTGTTGTTGTTGACCACGGTGGCGTTGAGGATGGTGACCCCGCCGACGCTGTTGTTGCCGTTCTCGTCGATGCCCAGGGACTTGTTCCCGAACGCGACCACGCCGTGCATGAAGATCTCGGCGGCATCTTGTCCGAGCTTGAAGCCGATGCCGTCCCCCTGCCACGAGCCGGTCAGTTGGTCGGCCCACTGGGGGCGGTTGAAGCCGTTGTCGAAGGACCAGCAGCCCTCGAGCGTCACGGGAGCGCCGTGCCAGAAGTCGTAGCCGTCGTCCGCGTTGCTCCACGCGCGGGTCCGGCGGAACACGTTGCCCTCGCCCAAGGAGTCGAACTTTGCCGCGAACCCATCGGCGTCCTCACCATCGGACTGGGGGTCGAAGTTGTGGAACGAGTCGCAATCGACCACGAGGTTGTCGTGCGGCGACCAGCCCTCCTTGCCGGTGATCTCCAGGCCGGATGCCTTGTGGTCGTGCAGGACGAGCCGCTCGAACACGTTGTTGGAACCGTACACCCGAACCCCATAGTACGGAGCGTTGCGCAGCTCCAAACCGGACACGTGCCAGTGCTCCGCGTCCCCGGAGACGAACAGGCCAATTGCATCCCGCGTGGCGCCGATGGAGTCGTCGTCGCGGGGCTGGGGTGGGTCGTCGTGGCGAGGGTTGGGCGCGAAGTCGAGGACGGGGCGCTCTTCGTCATAGGCGAGGATCGACAGCGGAGCATCCTGCGTGCCGGCCGCGTCGAGGATGACCGGGCCATCGAGGGTGTACACACCTCCGCGAACGTACAGCGTGGCCCCTGGAACGAGCTGCGCGAGCGCGTGCTCGAAGCTTCCAAAGGGTGCGTCGAGGGTGCCGGGGTCGTCGTCGGAGCCATCCGGGGCGATGTAGTAGTCGACGCCCGGGGGTGGCACGTGCCCACTCTCGCCGGTCCCGTCACCACCGGAGCCACCGGAGCCACCGTCCTGCGCTCCGGTGTCGGGGTCGGGCTCGGCATCACCGGTAGACCCTTCCGGGAACGCCGCCGGGTCGGTCTTCTCACCATCTTCGGCGCGCTCGAAGCCGTTCGCTTCGCTCTTGCAGTGCACCGCCGACGCAGCGAAGACGATCAGTGGCAGAAGTCGGAGCGCTGCGCGGGCCATCACCCGGTGGGTGTCCGACAGACTCGGAAGCGTTACACGGTGCGCTGGATTCGCGGCGCGACTCGGGCCTCTGGGGGTCGAGAGCGGCGCTGTCGGTCGGATGCGTTCAGCGGTACGCTGTCAGCGACATGGCAGGAAAGCTCTGGACAGCGATACTGGCCGCGACGGTCGCGGGTTGTGCGTTCGCGGGGTCCTCCGGCCCAAGCCAAACAGCCCAGCCGAGCAGGGAGCAGGCGGCGATCGACCAGGGGCGCTGCAAGTCCATCGGAATCGACGGCATCAATCCGCTCACCGGCGAGCGGTGCGACCAAACTGCAGCCGAGCAGAGGGCGTTCGAGTCGGAGCAGACTCGAAAGACGCAGGCTTCGATCGCGGCCGCGGCCGAACAGGATCGCGAACAGGCAGGTGCAGACCGGGAACTACGGGGCGAGTCGCTTGCCGGCGATGGAAAGTACGCAGGGGCCGGTTGGTACTGTTTTGAAGGGGTTCAGTCCGGCGTGAACGTTGGGGGGTGTCACCGAGACCTCGTGGAGTGCGGGATGCTGCTGGCGAATCGGAAGGTCAAGGGGATGGAGACCGACCTCGAACGCTGCGGCGAGTCGGCATCAGCCGCATGCATCCAGCTTACGCGCAGTCTCGAGGAAGGCCCCCGCATCCTGTGCTATCCCCAGACCGATCAATGCGAGCGGGCCCAGGACGCCGCAGAGGCACGAGACGACGTCCAGGAACTCATCCCCTGCGGGGTCCATCGGTAGCATTCTCCAGGTGATGCCATCACCCCCTTGCTCGAGGTGCAACCGAGTATTCGTGCATCGAGTTTGCTCCTACGGCAGCGGCCCGACGTACTCCCACACCTCGTCCAACGACGAAGAGGTTCCGTTGGTGTTCGTCAGCCCGCCGAACATGATCAGCTTGTTCTCGCCGGCGACCGCGGTCATCCCGTAGTTGAAGCGCCCGGTCGGTCCATCGGCGGGCACCGTGTCGATCCAGGTGTCCGAGTCCAGCTCGTATACGAACGTCGACGACGCCACGAAGCCCTTGTTGCCGCGGCCGCCGAAGGTCGCGGCAAGCTCAGGCCTCAGGTAGACCAGCTCGTGACCGTCGCGCTGGCCCAGCGCGGGTCCGACGCTCTGCACGATGCTGCTGTCGTCGAGCATGACGTTGTAGGCGCTGCCGAACACCCCGACCTCGAAGTTGGAGCCGCCGCTGAGCGTGGCCACGCCGTCACCGTTGAAGGCCGCCGCCGCCGCGACGCGTGCACCAGGCGCGGCCAAGGGAAGCGAGGTCCAGGTCTGGGTGCCGGCGTCGTACAGGAACAGGCCTCCGACGATGCTCTGCTCCTCGTCGATGCCGCCGTAGAGGAATAGACCGCCGTCGAAGCCGGCGACCGCGGCCTGATGGCGCACCGGCGGCGTGCCGTTGTTCATGCTCGAAACCCAGTTCATCGCGCCACCATCGAAGTGCCAGGTGTCCCCTTGTGCACTGCCTCCGTCGCCGGCTGTCGTGGTGCCTCCGGCCAGGACCACGAGGTCCGGGCCGGCCGCGTCCATGCCGTAGGAGAAGCGGGCCGTCGGCGCCGCGGCGGGGGACAGCTCGGTCCACGTCTGGGCCTCGATGTCGAAGGTCCACGTGTCGCCAAGGACCGAGCCGTTGGCGGCGCGGCCTCCGAAGGTGAGCAGCACGCCGGCCTGCAGCTGCGCCAGCGCGACGTTGTGGCGCGGCGACGGGCCGACCTCCGGGGTGATCTCTCGCCAGGTGTTGGGCGTCGTGCTCGCGCGCACGCCCACCTCGAACGGAGCTTCGTCCGCGTCGTTGCTGTCGATGGAGACCAGCGCGCGCTTGAACCCGCCGTTGGTCGGGGCAAAGGTGAGCGTCGCGGTGGTGCTCTCGCCAGGCGCGAGGGTCTCTGCCAGCGCGCCATCGTCGAGCTGGAAGTGCGCCGCCCCCGGGCCGGACAGTCCGATGCCTGCGATCGCGAGCGATTCGTCGCCGACGTTGCTGATCTCGATCGACGTCTGGGCGGTGGCGTTGACGTCGACGGTGCCGGGGACCGTGACGAGGTCCGCCGACTCGACCGCGTCTCCGGCCACGGTGACCTCGATCTCCGGGCCCGCGGCCGAACTGGTCGACGATGAGCTCTCGCCACCCGAGCTGCTCCCGGTCGTCGAGGGTCCTTCGGTGGAGCTCCCCGTGTCCGGATCCCCCGTGCTCGGGTCGCCCGTAGAGCCCGTAGTGCCGGTCGTGCCCGTCGTGCCCGTCGTGCCCGTCGTCACCGTGGTGAGCGCGTCCGTCGTGGGATCCCCGGTGGTGCTCGTGGACTCGTCATCGTCGGTGCCACCCTCTGCGACCGGATCGTCCACGCACCCCGTCGCCGTGAAGAGTCCCAGGACGGTCAGGAGTCGCAAGCTCGGCTGCATGGGCGGATTGCACGCCAAGACGGCCCTGCGATCAAGCCCGTCCCGGTACCATGCGCGTCATGATGCGCCCGCCCGGACTCGCGCTGCTGATGGGAATCCTCTGCTGCGCCTGTACGCCGTCTCAGGCTCCGCCGACGCAGGCTCCGTCGGTTCAGCCGCAGCGTGATTTCGGCCTGCGTGTGTTCGCCAACGGCGTCGAGACCGACATGGCCGCGGTGATCGAGGCCGCCGCCAAGGCCGACTATGTGCTCGTCGGAGAGACGCACCTCGACGACCAGACCCACCGGCTGGAGCAGGTCATCCTCCAAGGGGTGATCGAGCAGCGCGGCGCGGCCTCGACCGTGCTGAGCATGGAGATGTTCACGCGCGACCAGCAGGCGGCGCTCGACGGCTACCTCTCCGGGAATCTCTCGGAGGCCGCGTTCCTCGAGCAGGCGCCCCCGTGGCCCAACTACCGCACCGGCTACCGGCCTCTCGTGGAGACCGCCAAGGCGGCCGGCGCTGCGGTGGTCGGAGCCAACCTTCCCCAGTCGCTCCAGCGCGCCTTCGCCATGAAGAAGGCCGCGGCCATGGACGAGCTCACGCCCGAGCAGCGCGACTGGGTACCCGAGACGATCCACCCGCCGGCCGACACCTACTGGGCCCGCATCGAAGCGCGGCTTCGAGACGCGGGACACGGGAACATGGCCGGCATGGACGCCGCGGAGCGGACGTGGGCGATTCAAAACCTGTGGGACAACACGATGGCCGACGCCATGGTCCAGGCACGAGCGGCCGGCGATGACGCGACGGTCGTGCACGTGGTGGGAGCTTTTCACGCCGAGCACGGGGACGGCATCGCCAACCAGCTGCGGCACCGAGACCCCCAGGCCGAGATCGTCATCGTCACCCTCGAAGCCGTCTCCGACCTTCGACGCCTCGTCCCCGCCGAAGATGCCGACCGCGCCGACTACGTCGTCTATGCGCTCGCCGATGCGCGCGGGCTCAACGACGGCACCCTCGGCGTGACCGTGCCCGGCGAGCTCGAGTATCGGCTCTCCGCGCCCGCGGTCGGCGAGCCCAAGGGGCTGCTCGTCTGGCTCGGCGACGATGAGACCTCGGCCGAGGATGCCCTCACGCTGTGGCGAACGGCCCTGGGCGACGAGGTGATGATCGCCGTCATCGAGCACCCCCATCGCGTCCTCACCGACGACGCTCGACTCAGCGGGCGCTGGACCTGGCCCGACTCCTTCGGCGGTGACGTCGGTCGCGTCGTCGCTGGCGTCGACCGCATGGTCGAGTACCTCGGACACCGCTGGACGGTCCCCCCGAAGCGCATCGTCGTCGCCGGTCAGGGCAGCGGAGCCGACGTCGCGCTGTGGGCCGGCCTGTACGGCACCTCGCCCTCGCGGGTCATCGCGCTCGACCCCGTCTCCCCACGGCGACTCGCCGAGGCAGGCCTCCCCGACCGAGCCCCGAAGGACCGGTCGGTGTTGGTCGAGGGCGACGCGGCCACCTTGGGCGCGGCCCTCGAGACGCTGAAGCTGGCCGGCGTGCCCGCGCAGATCCAGCCGTCGGTGGATCTCGAGTCCGAGGTTCGCAGCGCCTTGGACCTGCCCGCCCGGGCGCTCGCGGGCGAGGCGATCGAGGTGCGCATCGCCGTCGACAGCCCCATCGCCCGCCAGTGGGCGCAGCTGCACGCCCGCATGGCCGAGCGAGACGGATCCCCTCGCACGCTCGTCGTCGACCCGAAGAAGCCCCCCACCCTCGAGGTGAAGCCCGAGACCTTTGCCGAGGGCCAAGGCCTGCCGCTCGCCCCCGGACCCTTCGGCGGCACCACGATCTTGGTGCTGCCGCGCAAGCTCGACGCCAAGGCCAAGGCCGCCTGGCGAACGCTCGGCGAAGACGACGTCCTCAAGAAGCGCAGCCGCTTTGCGACCCTGGTCGTCGTCTCCGACGAGGAGCTCGGCCCCAAGCTGGACGAGCTCCACGAGCAGGGCAAGCGCAGCATGCTCATCCTGCCCGCCGCCTTCGTCGTCGACGCCGCCCGCATGGACGCCATCGCGGCGCTCGTGTCCGGCCACGACGCAGACCTCGACGTCCACTACCTGCCCGGCCTGGGCGGATCCTGGGCCTCATCGTTGGCGGATTGAGGGCTGACGTCAGCCAGGATCCACGCACAGCCCGGAGGCGCACACCAAGCCCGTATCGCAGCCGCCGCCCTCGGTGCATTGACACGTCTCCATGCCCGCGCGCTCCACGGGGCACGCGAGGTCGGGCACGCATACATTCGAGGCACACGTCAGCCCTTCGGCGCAGCCGTGGTTGGGCAGGCACGCGCAGCCGCTCTCCCCGGCCATGCACCTCTCGCCGCCCGTGGAGTCGGCCTGGCCCGTGCTCGACCCGCCGCTGCTGCCCGTGCTCCCGGTGCTACCGGTGCTCGTGGAAGCGGCGGTCGAGCCGGTCTCGTCCTCGTCTGCCGCGGTGGTGACATCGCCGCTGCTCGTGACGCCTACGGACGAGGTCCCCGACCAGCTCTCGCCGGAGCTCTCTGGCGGGCCGATCGGCTCGACCGACCCGCACCCGGCCAGCACGACGAACAGGGACACCCAGCGCATCGCCGGATGCTAGCAGCCCGCGGGTTTCTTGCGCATCGAGGCTCGGGTTCGCTACGAAGGGTGGGTGCGCAGGCTGCTGAGGTGGAGCGTGGTGCTCACGCCGATGCTCTTCACCGGCGCGTGGATGCGAGCGACCTCGGCGCGGCCTTCGCGAGCCGAGCCGGCGAGCCTCGCCCCGCTCGAGGCGCCAGCGCCCCCGAGGCCAGCGCCCCAGCGGATCGTTCGGCGTCCCGTGCCACTCGCACCGTCTGCGCCGCAGCCACGACCCGACCCGTGCGCGGAGGATGCCACCCCGGCTCCGACTCCGAACGCGCGCGAAGTCTTCGCGGGACCCGGCGAGGGCAGGCGCGTCGCGCTGACCTTCGACGACGGGCCGAGCGTCGAGAACACGCCTAGCGTGCTTCGAGCCCTTCGCGACGCCAAAGCGCCCGCGACGTTCTTCGTCCTCGGCGAGCGCGCCGAACGGATGCCCGCGCTCCTGGCGGCCATCGCCGACGACGGCCACGAGATCGGCAATCATGGGTACAGCCACACCTCGATGCGCTCGCTGTGGCAATCGCAGATCCGCGACGAGGTCTGTCGAACCCACCGCGCCGTCGAAGACGCCACCGGACGCGCACCGGTCCTGCTGCGACCGCCCTTCGGTCGATACGCTCCCTCGGCGGTGCCGCTGCTGGGCGGCCTGGGCTACGACATCGTCCTATGGTCGGTCGACGCGCACGACTGGAACTCCGACGACCCCAGCGCCCTGGCCCGCAGCGTCGTCGAGGCAGCCCGTCCGGGCTCCATCATCTTGATGCACGACCCAGAGGCGATCACGGCGCGCGCGGTGCCCCTGATCATCGACGGCCTGCGGCGGCGCGGCTTCGAGCTCGTGCCCGCCTCGGCGCTGGTGGACGATCAACCTGCGCCATGATCGTCATGACTTTCATGATCGAGCGGAGGATGCGGACGCATCTCCGGAGGGCTAGGTTGTCGGAGTGCCCGCCTCGGTCGACTCCTGGTTGCGTGACCACAGCCGTCGACGGCGCGCCAAGCACGCAATGTGGATCAGCATCGCCCTGACGGTGGTGCTCTATGTGATCCCGTTCGGCAACTTCATCGCCTACCCGCTGATGCTCTTCAGCACGTTGGTGCACGAGCTCGGCCATGGCCTCACCGCGCTGATCGTCGGCGGCTCGTTCGAGCGCATGGTGATCTTCAGCGACGGCTCCGGCGTGGCCACCCACGGCGGACTGCCGGCCACCGCCGCGATGCCCACCGCGCTGGTCTCCGCCGGCGGACTGGTCGGACCCGCCATCGCCGGCGCCCTCGCGTTCGCCCTGGGCCGCAGCGGCCGGCTGTCCCGGGTCGGGCTCGCCATCGCGGCCATCTTCTTCGCGGTGATGATGGCCGTCTTCATTCGCAACCCCTTCGGCCTCGTGTTCACGGGCCTGGTCGTCGGTCTCCTGGGCTGGACCGCCTGGCGCCGCAGCGCGGACACAGCCCAGCTCGCCCTCGTCTTCCTCGGCATCCAGATGTCGCTCAGCGTCTTCTCTCGCGCCGACTACCTGTTCATGAAGGAAGCCCACACCGGAGCGGGCGTGATGCCCAGCGACACCGCCCACATCGCCACCGCCCTCGGCGGCACGTACTGGATCTGGGGCCTGGCCTGCGGCACCTTCTCGGTCCTCGTGCTCGGCCTGGGCGTCTGGGCCTTCTCGCGGGCCTTCGGACCCTCGAAGTAGGCGCGAGCCCATCGACGCCCAGATCAGCGAGATGGCGGCTCGGCCGGGAACAGCCCCGCGGTGTCCGAGACGATGCTGTACTCGATGTCGGTGACGCGCAGCGTTCCCGACTGGCGCGTCGTTCGGTCGATCCGGTGCGGGAGTCGAAGTCCCAGCACGGTGCGGTAGTCGCTCAGGGTCTCGGTGGTGTGAACGGTGCCCGGGCCCGACCACAGCGCCTCGTACTCGGCTTGCAGAATGTCCCCGGTCTCGGAGTCGACCGCCGCGGTCAGCGGCGGCAGCTCGCCCTCGGCCAGCTTCACCGTGATTCGCTCGCGTCCGGCTTCACTGGATGTGCCCTCGACGGACACCTCGTCGAACACGGCCTGAAGGCTGCGCCCATAGATCAGCGGGCTGAGCAGCTGAGCCTGCTGCAGTCGCTTACCCGCAAGATCATCGCGCGGCGAGAACGACGACACCTCCCAGCCTCGGTCCGCGAGACCGACCGACTCACTCCACCCGAACTTTCCCAGCTCCAGCTTGGACTGCATGCGGCCATCGGGCGCGACCCAGATCGTCACCGTGCCTTCCACCCCCGCCTGCACGAAGCGAATGTTGCCGGTCATCTGCACCACGCCGAGCTTCCGCACCGCCTTCTCGGCGCGCTTGGCTCCCCGAAGCTTCTCGACGGCCGCGACGCTGGGCCCCGCGTCCTGCGTGCCAGACCCCTTGAGGCGCACCAGGTCGAAGGTCTTGCCCCCCTGGTGGAGGACGACTTTGGACGGGGCGTCCTGGGGCGAGAACGCGATGGCGATGTCGTCCTTGACCCGGAACTTCCACATGCCGTCTTCGCCGGGCGGGAACAGCTCGTACACCATCTGCTTGGGCACATCGATCGCCAGCCGGTTGTTGCGCACCAGCACCTTCGCGCGGCCCAAGACGGCGTGCTCGTACTCGCCCAAGAGCGGCTCGAGCGTCGCCAGCGGCACCTCGGGCGGCGGAACGTACCCCTCACGGAACAGCTCGAAGTCGAAGCCGCCTTGGTACAGGTGCATCGAGTTCACGGTGCTGCCGCTGGTGTCGAAGGACACCGCGATCGCGTTGGTCACGAGGAACGAGCGCTTGCCGTCTTCGTCGGGCGCCTTGAGCTCGAAGTTCTGCTGCCCCGGCACGTCGACGTACAGCGTGCCGTCCTTGCTCGTCACGGTGAGCACCTTTCCGGCCAATCCCCCGAAGCCAGCGACGTATTTGCCTTCGAGGGCGCCGAGGTCCTCTTCGGCTGCGGTGTCGCCCTCGGTCTCGGTCTCCTCGAGCAGGGTGTCGTAGACGATGCCCCGGACCGCATCCTGCATACCACTGAAGGACACGTTCGAGAGCATCACGACCCCGAGCTTCTCCTCGGGCAAGAAGCTGACCATCGCCGAGTAGCCGTCGATGTTGCCACCGTGATGCAGCATCGGCTGCCCCTGGTAGTCCTCGATGAACCAACCCAGACCGTATTTGAGACCGCCGCCGACGTCGATCTGGGAGGTCCACGTCTCCTGCAGCGTCTTCGTCTCGATCAGTCGTTCACCGCGAAAGACCCCGTTGCCAATCTGAAGGAGCAGCCACGCGGTCATGTCCAGGACCGTCGAGTTGATCGCACCGGCCGGGGCGATCTCGTCCAGTGATCGCATCGGCACCGCGTCGAAGGTCGTCTCGTCTTCGTCCCACTTGTAGCCCTGCGCCATGCCGAGCGTCTGCGCTTCGCTGGCGAGCACGACCGTGTTGCGCATGTCCAACGGCTCCAGCAGATTGCGGGTCACGAGCTCCTCCCACATCACCCCCTCGGCGCGGGCGCTGGCCTCCCCCGCGGCGGTGTAGGTCACGTTGTTGTAGAGGAACTCCTCGCGAAAGCTCGCCAGAGGCTCGGCCGTTGCGGCCTGGGCCAGGAACTCATTGCGCGGGACGTCTCCGGACGCCCACAGCACCCCCATGCGCGTGAAGCCCGTGCGGTGGCACAGCGCATCGCGGATGGTGGCTTGCGCAGCCTCGTCGTCGGACTTCACGTCGAGGACGAACTCGGGGACGTACGTCGAGATCGGATCGTCCCAGTTCATCCTGCCGTCATCGACCAGCTGACCGATGACCGTCGCCGTGAACGCCTTGGTCGAGGACCCGATCGCAAAGCGCGTCCGCGGCGTCACGGCCTCCTTCTTCTCCAGGTCGGCGTAGCCGAAGCCCTTCGCGAAGATCACCCGGTCCCGGTACACCACCGCCACGGCCATGCCCGGGACGTGAAAGGTCCCCAGCCCCTCCTCCAGCTTGGCCGAGAGCGTCTCGTACCGGTCGGCGAAGCGATCCTGCTCGACCACGACACCCGGCTGTGGCGCGGTCTCGCGCGGCGCGACCGGGGCCGGCCCAGGCGTCTGAGCACAGCCGAGCGCGAGAGAGAGCAGGAGCCAAGTCGACCGGCGACGCATTCGCATGGGCGCAGGGACTGTAGCAAGCGAGCTTCCATTCCCCCCCGCGAACGGCCGACGAACGCTCGGTACGCGCACACGTAGGCCTCGTTCACACCTTTCGAGATCGTGCATCGATCCGATACACTATGTGTGAGGACGCACGAATGAGGAGGAGCAACGCCCGAAACCGCGAGAAACAGCCCACCCTGGGCCGTCTTTCGGTGGTTGTCGCGGTGCTCGGAAGCGTCGGTACGGTCAGCAACGCGAACGCAGCCGAGCCTGAGCCTCCTACCGAGCTCCACCAGGTCCTCGAGGATCCCGACTTCAACCCCAGCCCCGCCGCGGTCCTGCGCTGGGATCGCGAAGCCGAGTGGAGTCGACTGGCGCTCGCCGACGCGTGGGAACTGCACGTGGAGTCGGAGACCCTGGCTCGCGGACCGCTCCCTCAGCTCGGACGGTTCGACCTGCGCGAGGACGTCTGGCAGGCAACCCCCTATGCCGCCACGACGGTGGCCTCGGCCTTCGCCGCCCTGGCAACCCGCGGCATCCCGGTGGTGCGAGAGATGCGTGACTTCCGCACGATCCGGACCCATCGCCTCGGGTGCTACTTCAAGGGTCGCGGCGGCGGCGTCGTATGGCGCCTCGAGTTCTGACCCCGGCGGCCTACCGCACGACGTAGTGCATCGCGACGCTTCGCGGAGCGAAGTCCACCGGAATGCCCGCGTCGACGAGCACGAACAGCCCCGCGTCCGCGTCCGGCCGGACGAAACGAGGCTGGAGCACCTCGCCCTCTTCGGCATCGACCGGCAGCTCCACGCTCACCTGCTCGTCTCCCGCAGCGTCGAAGAGGACCAGCCTGCCCTCGTAGGACACCACGAACCCGTAGAGGTCGGCCCACAGCAGCTCGCCCTCGAACGTGTAGCGCTCCGTCCTGCTGACGTGCTCGAGCTCGTCGATCGTGATCAGCTCGCTCCCCGTCCAGATCTGGGTCAGGACGCCATCGGAGAACGCGGCCACTGCAGACTCGGGTCCGACCGCCGCGATGGGTTCGCGCGCCCAGCCTCCTGATGAGAGCATGTGCGTCCACAGCTCGAGCTCGAGCGTGGACGACAGGGTGATGACGGAGGCCAGCGACAGCGGTCGGGCGGGAAGGGCTCCGCGAAGCAGCGGCCGAAACTCGGTCGCCGCAACGCCCAGCGGGAGCGTCGCGACGCGGTTGCCGGCCTCGTCGAACTGGTCGACGACGAGGGTCTCCACGTCCTCGCCCTCGAGGCGCACGCCGTGCAGGACGAACAGGCCCGCTGGGTTCCACGAAGTCCCGTAGTAGGCACCCCACCGTTCCTCCGCCCTGTATCCCCACACCATGCCGGCCTCGAGGTTGGCGACACCGAAGTGCCGACGCGTGTCCTCGCCCACCGCCGGGTATCCCACGGCCACGTTGCCGTCGGGCAGCAACGCCACCGGCCCTCGAGCGAAATCGAGGTCGGAGAGTCCACCAACGTCGATGAACTCGCCCTGCGAGACCCCCTGCCGATCGTAGCCGCCCAGCGCAACCGAGGGGGCCTGCAGCGACCCGAACTGCTGCACGGCGCCAACGGCTCGACCCTCGCGCGCGGTCAGCCCGACCGCGAACCCGCCGGGCAGCGGATGGGTCCACGCGATGGTTCCGCGAGGCTCGCACGCCGCGCTGCAGCCATCGCCATCGTCCGCGTTGCCGTCGTCGCACGCCTCGTCCCCGGCGAGCTGGCCATCGCCACACACGGACATCGAGGCGCCGGACACCTCGCCGCCGTCGCCTTCGCTGCCCGAGCTTCCCGGGTCGCTCGCCTCGGTCGTCGCCGAGGACTCCGCCGCCCCGCTGCTGGCCGACTCTCCATCACCGGGCTCCAGCACCGCCGGGCCACAAGCGGCCATCGAACCAACGAGAATCAGAACACTCGCTCCGCGGCGCATCCGCGAACGGTAGCAACGTGGACCGTGATTCAGCGCAGGAACAACCCAGCTGCTCAGCACGTCAGCTGGAGGACGGTCGCGTCATCGCATGTTTGCGGCGAGTTGCAGCGCTCGCACCGCGGCCGCGTGGAGGGTGAGAGCCTTCGAGGCTGCCACGCCTGGCGACGCCGCGAACCGCCGGCGAAGCCCATACATCTCCGAGATCGCGGACGTGCCCACGAACGCACCGGGCGACGTCGCGTTCGTCGAGATCTCCGTTGGCGGAGAACGAGGGAGTCGGTGCGCCTCCGCAAACCGGCGATCGTGAAGGAGGCTCAACGACAGGGGTCGCCGGAGCCCTCGTGACCGGCCGCAGCCGCGGCGTCCTTGGCCCGGGCGCACCCCTGGACATCGCCCAAAGACGCGAGGCGGCGCGCCTTCAGCCACGACAAGGTGCCGCGCAAGTCCGCGTCGGACTCCGCGATCACCCATCCTTCGTCGATCGCCGCGCCGGCGAGCGCCACGTCGTCGGTCGACAGCGCAATCTCTGCCTGCACCGCGAGCGCCTTGCCCAGGACCGGATGAGATTCACCGTAGGCCTCCTTGGCCATCCGCACCGCCTCCGCCGCCCGTCGGGTCGCGACCGCGAGATGGCCTGCCGCAAGCTCCACTCGGCTGAAGTTGAGCGCGATGATCGGGTCGAGGCGGGCGCTCGCAGCACCGAACGCCTCGGCGATGCGCTCCGCCTCCTCGAGATGCACGCGCGCCTCCGCGTGGCGACCGAGCTTGATCAGGTTGGAGCTCAGCGTCGTGTGGGCGTTGCCGACGTTGAGATGGTCGTCGCCGAACGCAGCCTTCAGCCGCGGTAGCGCGTGCTCCATGTGCTCGATGGACGCCTCGAACTCACCCAGGCCGGTCTCGTTGGCCGCGAGGTTGTTGTACGCCAACGCGATCGCCAGGTCGTCGTCGGGGTTGGATGCCTCGCGGATTTCCACGATGCGTTGGTAGTCCTTCCGGGCGCCCAGACCGTCGCCGCTGATGTCCAAGGCCTGGGCGTGCACGGTCAGCAGGCCCGCGATCCGGGGGTCGTTGGGCGCGAGGACCTCCTGCGCGATGCGCATCGCGTCGTCCAGCGCCTCGAGGGCCTCTGTGCCTCGGCCCAGCCGGGCCAGCGTCGTCGACAGAGGCTGCGCCGCTCGAATCATCCGCGGGTGGTCGGGTCCCAGCGTCGCTCGAACCAAGTCGACCAGCGCCTGCGCCTCCGTCAACAGGACCTCGAGTTCGGCTGCCTTCGCGTGCTGTCCACGGACGGCCAGCCGCCCCATCGTGCTGGCGAGCGTCTGCGAGATGTCGATGTCCGGAACGGCGAGCGCCGCATCCAACGCCTGGAGCGCGACGTCGTAGTTGCCGCCATAGGCCTCGAAGGTTCCGCGGGCATTCCAGTAGTCCCACGCCGCGCGGTCATCTTCGTCGAGGCGATCGAGCGCGGCCGCGGACACGTCCCCCCAGAAGGCACCCAGATCCCGATCGGCCTCCTGGTTGCCGAGCAGGTCGAACAGCGCCGCACCCACCCGGACCTGCCACACGGGGTCTCCCGCGCGAATCGCTTCGGACCACGCCGTTCGCAGCGCAGCCTCGGCGGGCTCGCTCTTGCCGCTGCCGTTGAGCGCAGCGGCGTACGTGGTCTGTCCGTCCACGATCAGCGGAGAGAACCCCAGCGGCGCGGCCGCGTCGACGATCGCTGCCGATCGCGCCTCCGCCTCGGTGTACTGGCCCGTCTCCAGGTACGCCTTGGCCAGCGCGAGCTCGGCCTGCTGCGTCTCGACGATCTCTCGTATCGCCTCTGGAGGTTCGTCAGCGACCCGAACGTCGCGCCACCGAGGCTCGGTGCAGGCACGGGGCGCGGGGAGCTTGCGAATCGCCTCCTCGGCGTGCTCCAGGACCGCCGGCGTGCCGTCGGCGAGCGCAACGAGCAGCGCTTCGGCTCGCTGCTGCGCGGTGCTCAAGCACTGCAGCGTCGCGAATCGAGACCCCAGCGGGTCCCTCGACGCGCACGCGTCCGCCCGCGCGCTCGCCCACGACTCGGCGTACGCATCCATCAGGCCCGTCGCGCTCCTCGCAATTCGCCCCGCAGCGGGCCGATCGAGCGCCGCCAGTGAGGTCTGCAGTGCCACGGCGCGCCTCGGGGACCACGCCAGCACCGCCGCATCATCTCGGCACATCTCCAGGGGAACCTCTCGCCGCGACGTGCTCGAGCCGGCCCAGGCGATGCCAGCACCGCCGATGATGGCCAAGCCGACGACCGAGGCCCGGGCGAGCGTCTTGCGCTTGGACGTCCGCCTCACCCGCGTCAGCTCGCCCACGAGAGACCGCATGTCCTCGAAGCGTGCGCTGGCCTCGACGCTCAGACCGCGCTGCAGCGCGGCGGTGAGACGTCGCGTCACGGCATCGAGCGCACCGGGCCGAAGCTGGCCCGCACACACGCTGGCTTGCAGCTCCATGAGCGTCCGGCCCTCGAACGGCCGCTCCCCGGTCAGCGCCTCCGCCAGCGCCACGCAGTAGCTGAACTGGTCCGACTTGGCGTCGGCGAGCCTGCCCTCGAACTGTTCGGGAGACATGTAGGCCGGGGTTCCGACCAGCGCGCCCGTCTTGGTGACCAGCACGTCCCGCGCCGGAGCCGTCGATGCGACGACCGAGGTGTCGTCGGTGAGCGCATCGTAGGACCCGCCAGCGCGTGCCAACCCGAAGTCGGTCACCCGGGCTCGACCGTCCGCACCCATCAACACGTTGGCGGGCTTGAAGTCGCGATGCACCAGCCCCGCCTCGTGCGCTGCCGCCAGCCCCGCACCCGCTTCGATGAAGGCATGGAGGATCGCGTTCCGATCGCGTGGAGTCTTCTTCAGCCAGTCGCCGAGGGTGCCGCCGGGGACCAACTCCATCGCCATGAAGACCGTGCCCTCGTGCACACCCACGTCGTGCACCACGACCACGTTGGGGTGCGACAGGCGAGCCGTCGACCGAGCCTCCCGCATCATTCGAGCGTTGCGTTCGGGGTCTCGCGTGCGGTCGCGCAGCAGCTTGAGCGCGACCTTCCGGTCCAGCTCTGGATCGTAGGCCGCAAACACCACCCCCATCGCCCCGGTTCCCAGGATGTCGAGCATCACATACCGCCCCACGGTGGTTCCGCGCAGCAGCTCGGGCGGCAGCAGTCCCAGCCCCGCCGGGCCGGACTCCTCGGTGTCCTCTCGCGAGTCCTCCATCGGCAGCGCCGACGCCTTCAGCTCGAAGACTCGAGCGAGCTCGATCAACACGGCTCTACACCCGGCGCACGTGTCGATGTGCGCCTCGGCGCGAGCCGCCTGGTCGGGCGTCAGGTTTTGTGTGACGAAATCGACGATTTCGTTCTCTTCGAGGCACTCCGAGGTCATCGACCGGCCTCCATGACGTACCACGACCTCGGCGAGGTGGCTGCTCGCTCTAGATCCTCTGGAGGAGGGACCCCTTCTGGCCGACCACGCGCCGGAAGCCTCCCTCGGCCGAATGGGTGCTCTCACTTTCGCCGACGGCGAGGAAGCCCCCTGGGCGCAGCGCCTGGTGCATCCGGGCGAGTGCGCGCGGGTGAACCTCGGGACGCAGGTAGATCATCACGTTGCGGAACAAGACGAGATCGCAATCCGTAGGCGGGGGATCGGACAGCACGTCGTGAACCGAGAAGAATACGCTCTCTCGCAGCTCGTCGCCCACCCGCCAACGATCGCCCTCGCGGACACCGTAGCGATCGCGAAGCCCCGGCGGCACGTTCTCGAGTCGTTCCAGGTCGTAGACCCCGGCGGTTGCCTGCGCGATCGCGGCCGCCCGGGCGTCGGTCCCGACGATGCGCAGTCGCGTCTGCGATCCGATGGCTTCGAGCTCCGCGTGGAGGAGCGCAGCGACCGAGTAGGCCTCCTCGCCGCTCGAGCATCCCGCACACCACACGGACAGCGCGGCCCGGTCCCGGACCGCTGGAACGACGACGCGCCGCAGGTCTTCGAAGAGCGCCGGATTGCGGAAGAACGCGGTCGTTCCGATGAGCAGCCTCGACTCGAGGAGCTCGAGCTCGCATGGGTCCGACAGCGCCCGCTCGACATAGGACTCGATCGACGGGCAGCCCAGCGCCCGAGCGCGCTGCGAGGCCCGCCGGTAGAACGTAGCCGTGCGATACGAGTACAGGTCGACACCGAGCGAGCGCCTGAGCTGCTCGAGCAGCGTCCAGAACGCGTGAGGCAGCGGGACGTCGAGCTGCTCGGGATCTCCGGTATCGCGGACCGCGGGACCGAGCCCGCTGCGGATCCACGTCGCCATCTCCTCGGGCGTTCCGACCCCGGTGGCGCCGACGTGGCGAAGGACCGTCGTCGCGAGCGTCTCCTCCGAATGCTGCGCGGGAGACTGGCAATAGACGGACCCGCCCGCGTCCATGAGCGCCCGGACTCCGACCACGACCTCCGCGGGCGCCCCACCGAGCATCACCGCCGTCACGCGGGCACCCCACGTCGCGGCGGCGCTCGACAGGACCTCGTCGAGCGCCGAGGCGGAGCGAGGCGCGGACCGGACGGTGGACTCGGAGACCAGGAGCATCCGACCCGGCGGTGGCAGATAGACGGTGCCGCTGCTCAGCGGTGTCCTCGACTCGACGGTCACCACCCGCATCAGCGTCCGAGCCTGCAGCATCTCCTCGAGCATCGAGGGACCTTCCGACGACGTCTTGCTCGCGACGACGAAGGCGTGGGGAGAGTTGCGACCCACGCTCTCCAGCACCTGCATCAACGCTTCATGCCCGCCCGCCGACACACCGAGCACGAGCAAGCGCTCGGTCGTGTCCTGCATGGGCGGAATGTCCACGTCCCCAGCGTACAGCGCGAGCGCACTCAACCTCCAGCCAGCGCGGCCGATGTCCGTCCTCGATGGATCGTGGCCGCAGAACCATGTTCACGTTGATCGTGCCCATGTTGGCATGCGCAAACGCGGCCACGCTCCCCGCCGAAACGGTCAGCGTTCCCCCCGGCCCGTCTTGGTCCGGATCGGACCTCGAAGCCAAAGCACGCTCCGTCGAATACCTCCTGGCCGCCCACGGCACGGAGGCGATCGAGGCGCTTACGCGGCTGAAGATGGAACCCCCGCCGCGCTCGGTGCCCGTGGACGGCTTCCACATCATGGGCCATCCCGTCACGCAACAGGACTACGCCCATTTCGCGATCGCGACGGGACGTCCGGAGCCCTGGATCGATCCGCATCGGTGGGCCGCCCAAGACACGGGGCTCGCCTACGCCGTCGTCGAGCGCGTAGCGTGGGTCGAGGGTGGACCGGCTCCGAGCCGTCGCATGCACCCCGTGGTCCTCGTCGATCGTGACGACGCCGCGGGCTACTGCAGCTGGTGGGGCACCCGGCACGGCGGCGTGGGTACCCTGCCGACCGAGCGGCAGTGGAGCCGCGCCGCCGGAGGGGACAACGGGACGAGCTTCCCCTGGGGCGCCGCGCACGACCCCACCCGAGCCAACACCTGGGAGACGGGCGTGGGAGACACCACCCCGGTCGGAGCCTCCCCCCAGGACGCGAGTGCCTTCGGCGTCCACGACCTCGCCGGCAACGTGGCCGAATGGACCCAGACCCGCACCGACGCCTCTCACTCCGTCCTCAAGGGCGGCAGCTGGGCCGCCAGCCTCGTCGAGGCTCGGACCACGGCGCGTGCCGTGGCTCCAGATGGCTTGCGCCACGTCACGGTGGGCTTTCGGTGCGTGTTCTCGGCCGATTGAATCCAGGTGTGCAGATTCGAGGTCGTGGACGAAAATCTTGGACCTGGTAGCTTCGTCGAAGCTCCGAGATGCGCACGCTGTACCCCGCCCTCCTCGCGTCGCTCCTGGCCCTCAGCCCGCTGTCCTGCAAGCGCAGCGGTAGCGACGCGAAGGCGCCCAGCGACAGCACGACCGCGCGCCCCGCTGGTGCCGCCAAGATGCCGCGCCCGCTCGACCTTCCCGCGAACCCGGAAGGACTCGTCCACGTCGACACGCCGAGCGCGTTCATCGACGCGGCGCTCGCCTACGCGCCGGGTCAAGCCACGTCGCGCGACGTGATCGACCAAGCGCTCGCTGCGAGCGGCCTGAAGTTCGAGTCGCAGATCTTCCCCTACGTCGGCTTGAACCGGGCGTGGAACATGGCGCAGGTCGGCGGGCAGACGATCGTGCACGTACCCGTACGGCCCAACGTGAGCACGCAGCTCGGCGCCATCTTGGGCAGGCTGCCGCCCGAAGGAGACTTTGGCGCGGTCAAGATCCCTCGAGGCCAAGGGGAACGGGGTCCTCGCCTCGCCTTCTTCGATGCTCAAAACGACATGCTCACCCTGGCGGACGATCTGCGGGGCATCGCGACCGGTCCCGAGCTCGGCAGGACCTACGGTAAGCAGGGCGTCAACATCGTGCTGACCAAGGAGCAAGCCGCGCGCTACGGCGGCATCCTTCCGGTCTCGCGCGTCGTCGCGACGGGCAAGAGCGCGGACGATCTCGAGCTCACCATCGAGGGCGCACCTGCGCTGCCTGCCGAGGCCCGCATCACCGACGGTGCCCTGACCGGGCTCCTGGAGAGCAGCGAGATCGCGCTGGGGGGCAGCACCAAGTACGTCGACTACAAGAAGGACGTCGAGGCGATCATCAATCAGGGAAGGCGACAGGTGTCGTCACTTCCATCCATCGCGCAGGGCAACGGCAACGACCTGCTCAAGCGCGGAGCATCGATGCTTCGCCAGTGGAACGGTCGCAGCATGGTGGGCGTAGGGCCGGCCAACCACGTGTTGCTGGGGTTCGGAGCCGATGACCCGGAGAAGATGGGCAACGCGGCGCTCTACTTGATGCGCGGCATCCTCTCCAACATCAAGACCGTCAAGTCGCTGCGAAGCTTCGGCGTAAAGATCGACGTGCCGACCATTCGCTTCGCGCCCAGTGCCGCCACCGCGGCCGGGCAGCAGATCCACATGATCGGGATCGAGAGCGCCAAGCGATACGTCCCCGCGGAGTTCCATCGGCTCATCAACGACGACGGCCGCCTGCGCATCGCGCTCGCGTTTCCGAGGCGGTCGGGCGCCGGCATGGTCACCATCGGTCCCGATGCCAAGGGCGTGATGACGCGCTGGCTCGAGAACACCAAGAGCGCCACCACTGCCGACAAGAGCCAGAGCCATCTCGCTTCGGGAACGATCGCCGTCGGCCCGCAAGCGCTGCAGTCCCTGGCTGCGCCCGACTTCAACCCTGCCGCCATGCTGGGGCTCTCCGCGCGCCGAGCACCCACCAAGATCGTCGTCCGCCGACAGGGACAGGACTACGTCGTCCGCATTCACGGTGATGCCGGCGGAGGCGGCAACGCACGGGTCGCAACCCCGTAACCGCAGGCCCGTTCCGGGCCGGGCCCGTCCCTCTCCCTGCCTGGCGAAGCGTCGAGCTCGGCATTACGTGTCAAAGCAGACGTGAGCGAGCCCATCGACAACTTCGACGCGCCCCGTGGCCCCAGCCCGAGCGCGCCCCACCTGACCGCCGTCGCGCCCCAATACGACGTGTGCGTCGTCGGACTCGAACCCCGCGGCATCCGCGTCGCGGCTCGGGCAATCGATGCCTCCTTGAAGGTCGCGGGCAGCGATCCTCGGGCCGAGACGGTCGCCCGCTTCAATCGAGCCGATGTAGGCGGCAGCCTCATGGAGTCGATCGAAACGGGGCTGGCCGAGGGATCGCTACATGCGTTCTCCGGTGCAGCGCGGTCCCGCGCCTTCGTGATCACGACGTCTCCGGCCCTGAGAACGGACGGTTCGGTCGATACCACCCCGGTCGACGACGCCATCGACGCCGTCATCGACGTGGTCGAGCCAGGCAACGTGATCATCCTCGACGCATCCGCGCCTCCGGGCACCACGCGACGGAAGCTCGCTGACCGACTCGAAGCGTTCGGCCTTCAGGTGGGTGAGGACGTGTTCGTGGCCAGTGCCTGCGTCCACGGCGCGCGGGCTGTCATCGGCGGAATCACCCCGGCGTGTACCGAACACGCAGCGGCGCTCTACCGAACCCTGTTCGCGCTCCCCCATCAGGCCACCACGGCCGAGGCTTGCGAACTCGTCCGGCTCGCCCACCGCACCCACCAAGAGATCAACACGGCCTTCGCCAACGAGCTCAGCGCCGTCTGCAAGCACCTGGGCGTGGACGTCTGGAACGTGCTCGCGCTGACGCGCGATGCTGGTCCGACCGCGCTGGGCTCTCCCACGCCCGGACCGGCTGACGCGTGGGCCCGCATCGAGCCCAGGCTGCTCGCCGATGCCTGTCAGCACGACACCACCCTCACCCGAGCGACCCTGGACCTCGGCGCGATTCAGCCCGCCCGGATCGTGGCGGAGATCCGCGCCGCCGCGCGTCGCTTCGTCTCGCCGACGATCGCATGCCTGGGCTTGGCCTCGGAGAGTGAGGATCAGCTCCTGCACAGCCCTGCGCTGCGTGTCGCCTCCCTGATCGCTCGGGAGCGACTCGGCCGGCTCGTCGTGGTCGACCCTCGCCTCGAGTCGTCACCCATTCCAGGTGCACCGCTGGTGTCGACGGCAGACGCCCTTCGGATCGCCGACATCGTCGTCGTGCTGAGCCACCATCCTTCGTTCGTTACCGCGCCCGCCGAGCTGTTCGCGCGCCCCTCGGTCATCGACACCCTGGGCGTCCTCGCTACGGCGCGCCCTTGACCTCGAACGTCGATCCGTCGACGACGAGGTCGGCTTTGCCTGCTCGAGAGGCCTGCGGTACCGTCCGAGGATGTGGGACGTCCACAACCAGACGTCCTTCATCATCGAACGCACGATCTCGGTCGACGTCGCTGGAGCTCGTCACTACGTCGTCGCGATCAAGGGCACGTTTCACGTCGAGCACGACGGCTCCTTGGCGCTGCTGGAGGAGCAGCCGCCGATCGCAGTGGCCCCAGAGTTCCTCGGGAAAGACGGCGCGTCGAGCCTGCGCCACGACGGCGAGCTCACCGCCGCCAAGCACCGCACGGACCTGCTGGTGTGCGGACATGCGTACGCTCCTGGGGGACGGCCGACCACCGAAGTCACCATCGGGCTCCAGACCCCCAAGGGGACGAAGGCGCTGAGGGTTCGAGGGGACAGACGTTGGGAGCGGAACGCGGTTGGACTCGTGGAAGCCACGTCGCCCGAGCCGTTCATCAAGCTCCCGATCGTCTACGAGCGGACCTACGGCGGGTTCGACCAAAAGGATCCGGATCCGGCCAGCCATCGGATGTTCGACGCCAATCCCATCGGCGTCGGGTTCTATACGTCGCGCGCCCACCGCGTCGGCGACCGACTGCCGAATATCGAACGGGTCGACGCACCAGATGCCCCTGCCGGCTTCGGAGCCATTCGAAGCCACTGGCAGCCTCGACGCGACCTGTGGGGCACCTATGACGCGAAGTGGCTCGAGGAACGCAAACCCCTGCTTCCCATGGACTTCGACCCCCTCGCGCTGCAGTCCGCTCCGGTGGACCAGCAGTTCGAACCGCACCTGCGGGGCGGCGAGACGGTGGGCCTGGTCAACATGGACCCGACCGGTCGCATGTCCTTCGCGGTGCCCAAGCACTACTTCGGCCTCTCGACGTTCATCGGCCGCGAGAGGCTCGAACACCGCGCCAAGCTGAGCACGCTCTTGATCGAGCCGGACGATCGCGTCGTCCGGGCGGTCTGGCTATCGGACCTCGCATGCGGTCGAAAGATCGACGACATCGACTACACCGAGATCGTCGAAAAGAGATTCATCGAATGAGCCGCGTCGGTTCGACATCGTGTTCCATCCTGAGCGTCGGCGTGCACACGCCGCTGGGCTTGTACCCCGAGTCGGCAGCGGCGGCGGTGCGCGCTGGCATCAGCCGTGTAGTCGAGCATCCCTATATGGTGGACCGCGCCGGAGAGCCCCTCCGGGCTGGCATGGTCCCCGGTATCGAAGGCGTGACTTCGGTCCAGCGGATGGAGGCGCTCGCGCGACCCGCGATCGCGCAGGCCCTCGAACATCACGACCTCGACGCGAAGAACCCGCTGCCGACGTTCATGGTCCTTCCCGAACCGGACGCGAGCCTCACCCGCGACGACCTCCACGGGGTCTGCTCGCGGCTCCGGTTCGTGCGCGAAGAGCCTTTGCTCCGGCCGATCCCCATTCTGCGTGGGCCCGCAGGGACCGCGGTCGCCCTCGAGCAGGCCGCGCAGGGCCTCCGCGATGGCCTCTTCGATCGCGCGCTCGTCGTCGCAACCGACTCGTTCCTCGACGCCGACCGGGTCGACGCCCTGCAAGCCTCGAAGCGGCTGGCCGTCCACGGCACGCGCTGGGGCTTTCGGCCGGGCGAGGCCGCCGGAGCGTGGCTCCTCGCGCGAGGACGCCACGGAGGTCGCCCACTGGCCTGGGTCGGCGGTGTGGGCTCCAGCCTCGAACCGCACACCGTCTACGGCGACGGCGAGTCCCTCGGGGTTGGGCTCAGTGCCGCGATGACGGCGGCAGCGCGCCAGGCTGGCGCTCGAATCGGCCGCCAGTACTGCGACATCGATGGTGAGAGGCACCGCGAGGTCGAGTTCGGTCATGCTCTGATGCGGACGCCCTCGGCGGTCTTCATCGACGCCGTGGACTACGTCGCGCCTGCGACGGCCTGGGGGAGCATCGGCGCGGCATCGCTCCCCGTGTTCGGCGCCCTGGCGATGGTCGGCCACGCCCGCGGCGAGTTGGACGATGCGTGGGTCATGCTGTGGGCAGGCTCGGACCATGGACTCCGAGGGGCGGTCGTGCTTCACTTCGAGTGAGGACGCCGCCATGGTCAATGTCTCGGTCAATCCCCCCAGAACCCCCGTCACCGAGAACAGCGGGGGCCTGAAGATCGCGGCCATGCCCAACGTGTGCAAGATGCCGGGCCCGCCGGCCCCGTTCGTCCCCACCCCGCTCCCCAACATCGGGAAGTCCGGCGATTCGCCCAAGGGCTACTCCAAGAAGGTGAAGATGATGGGCAAGAAGGTCGCGATCAAGGGCGCGAGCTTCAAGAGCATGGGTGATGTGGCGAGCAAGGGGACGGGGGGCGGCCTCATTTCGGCGAGCACGCACGACGTCACCGAGTTCGTGGGGCCAGGGTCGATGGACGTCAAGGTCGAGGGCAAGGCCGTCCAGCTGCTCGGCGACATCATGACCAACAACAAGAAGAACGCGATGTAGTCGTAGGCAGGGCTGCTAGAGCACTTCTAGTCGATCGTGATCGAACGCAGGCCGCCGACCGTCGCATTGGCCGCGTCGAGCATGTTGCACAGCACGTCGAAGCCTGCTTCGCTGCTCTTGTAGATGGCCGCGTTGATCTCGAGGGCGAACGCGTCGAACTGGGTGAGCCTCCCGTAGACGTTCTCGACCGCAGCCGGCAGGGCGAAGGGCATCGCGAACGCGCCCCCCTCGAGCAGGGCAGCCCAAGCATCGGTGACCGGGGACAGCGCCGCCACGTCGGCAGGCGTTGCGGATCGGGAAAAGTCCACGAGCACGCGCCGGCACTTCACGCCTTCGCTCGAGTCGTCCGACAGTAACTGGAGCTGAACCATGCCTACACCCGGATACGTCTCGAACTCGTTCTCATTGTCGACGATGGGCAACGGCCTGCGCGTGCTGCCGGTGCCGAGCACCTCGATCCGCACGAGCACGTCGGGATCCGCGATCGGGACCCGGCTGATCATGTGCCGCAAGAGCTGGAACGCCCGGACGTCGACGTTGCCGGCGGTCAGCTCGATCATCAGCAAGGTGTCGCGCAGGCTCACGCGACCGACCGCGAGCGACGACTGACTCGGCGAAACGTTCGGCGCCGGAAAGCCCCCTCGCTGGCCCGCCTCGGCGAACACTCGAATCGTCGCCACGATCTCGTCCGCCTCGGCTTGTGGCCAGGGTGAGCTGCGTTCGAACGCGATCGACACCGCCTGGTCCACGCGGTCGCTCGCGGGCACGATGAGGGGACACAGCAAGCTCATGGATCGAACCGTGTCAGCCAGGCCTCCGTACGACCGGCATAGTCTCCAGAGAGGTTCAACGAGGGCGCATCGTCCGGGTCGACGAGCAGCGGCCTCACGGCAGCGAAGACCGACGCGTACGCCGGGAGATCGTCCTTCCGGTTGACGTCACCGAACGCGGGGCGGTCGCCTGCGCGGAGCAGCACCCCTCGCCCAGGCTTCGTGACCGAGACACCGGCACCGACGTTGCTCGCGATCGCCTCGGCGCCGTCCAGACGCGTCGCGAGGTCGTCGTCGATGAACGTCAGCCAGCCGATGCCGCGAAGGTGGTCGTTGCCCGAGTTGGTCGCGTCGTTGACGGCGTCGGGAATGTCCAAGCCTGGATGCCGCATCGATTTCGCATAGGCGTGCTCGTGCGCCTCGTCCAGGAAGTAGCGCGAGCACTCGAGCCCGAATCCGGCTTGGCCGCTCTGAAACGGCACCATGGACCAGAGTTCCTCGGCGAGGCTCTGCATGCCGGCCGCATCCTCGAGCGCTCGGGCGAGGGGCAAGGAGATGCGGACGAGCGTCGCATCATCCACGCGTTCACCGTCGACCTCTTCGGCCCCCGCGAGCAGATATAGGCTGATGGGAGCTTCGTTGTAGACCTCGGTGTCCTGGAAGTTGATGAACACGTAGTCGTCGAGAGCGGCCCCGGGCTGCAGCCAGGTCTCGAGCATCGCCGCCGCCCGCTTGGTCACCTTGCGATGCTTGCTCATGTTCGCGGTCGCGTAGAAGCGCAGGGCCTCGGCGCCGACGATGTCGGTGTAGCGCTCGAAGGTGTCGAGCAGCGCCAGACCGAGCTCGCTGACCGGCTCTTTGGCGAAGAAGCTGAGCGTGAACACGGGACGCGTGATGACGGTGTCGTCGTAGCGGAGCTCGAGGTCGGAGGGAATCTGGGGCGGGTTTGGCATGCGTGCTGCTTCCTTGGAGGTCGACCTCAACACTTACAGTTCGAGCCCTTCTTGCTCTTGGCGTCCTCGGGGGTCATGCACTCCACCTTCTTCACCCCCTTGATCTTCTTGTAGTCCCGGGCTTCCTTCGGCGTCCCCATCACGCTTCCCTTGCGAGCATCGCAGAGATACGCCCGCTTGCCCTTCTTGGAGGTGAAGCCGGGGCCGGTCCCCGGCGGCGTGTCCGTAGGGCTGTGCACCGCCTCGGTCTTGCAGGGGAACTTCGCGTCGATGACCCGGTCGCCGTCGACGATCGTGTCGGGGATGAGCGTTCGGCTGATGCCCTTGACCTTGAAGCGGGGACTGGCCTGCACTGAGCTGTGCTTGTTGCTCGTGGTCAGTCGCCCGGTCGCGGTCTTCTTCCGAAGCTTGTGGAGCACGCATGAGTGCTTGCGGTGGCCCAGCCGTTGGCAGGTCTTCCGACCTCCGCGCGAGTTGGGCAGGTTGTATTCTTCGCTGTCGCAGCAATGAATCGCGCAGGCGACGATCTCTTCACCGGTTGGCACGCTGGGGGTGCCGGGAGACTGAACGACGGAGGTCATCGCGGTCGGCTCGGCGAGGGGGCCTGGATGATCCGGCGGGCCACTTCAGAGCAAGCCGATGGTACGCGCTTCTCCGACCCGAGAGAAGCGAGTCTTTGCCCGGCTCAATCGATGGAGCGGTAGCGTGGATCTTCGAGCAGCCGTCGCATCAGGGTGTTGAAGCTGTAGTTGGACGCCTCGAGCGCGTCGGTCTGCTCTTCGAGCCATGCCAGATCCTCCGAGGCGATCTCCCGCCCGTACAGATGCGTTGCAAGATTGCGGACCGTGCATTGAGCCAGGCGTCTGCGCTCGGACGCTTCATCGAGGAGGGCACTCGGCCCAACCTCGAGGGCATCGCGCTCGGGCTCGCTCAGCCATGCCGAGGCCTGAGGCAGGCCGGCGAACTCCGCATACTCATCGGGATGCGCGTTGTCGGCGGTGATGTAGTAGGACTGGCAGAAGTCCGAGCACTCGGTCTCAGAGCCCTCCGCACAGGCGGCGCACTCCGCCCGAGGTTGCCCGAAGCTCATGAGGTCTTCACGGAGCAGTCCGAAGGTGCCGCCGGTGCGCCAGCGACCCCAGTGCGCCGCCGCGGGCTCGAGCACCTCGTGGCACCCGTCGCAGCCGACTCGCTCTCGGAGGTTGGCAGGGGGCTCGCCTTCCTCCGCGGGGATCCCTCCCTCGGGCGGGATGAAGGGGTCGCAGTAGAACGCGGTGTAGAAGCGGTTGGCCCGGGCGCGGTTGGACGCGAACCGAATGAGGTACGCGAACGTGGTCAGCACGCCTGCGTGGGAACCCTCGCGTTCGATCTGGATCCAGGCGTCCTCCTCGGGGTAGCCCAGCGCAGGCAGGTCTCCGTACGCATGGTCGTAGCCGACGATGCTGTTGCCTCGCTCCTCGTCGTGAACACCGGTGAGCCACTCGTAGTAGTGGGTGGACGGTCCGTTGACGAACGTAGCGTTCGTCGTAAACGCGTCGAGGTAGGATCTGTCTTCGGTGATGACCCACTCGAAGATGCGCAGCGGCTCCTGTGCCAGCGCCTCTCGGGCGCCCGAGTCGTAGTCTTCGGTGTATCGACCGCACCGGATGAGGTTCTCCCCGCATCCGCAGCGTTCGTCGTTGATCGTGTACGCGTCACACGATTCGCCCGTCTCGCCCACGTCGAACGCTTGCGCGTCCCAGGCACACACCCGCACTTGGGTTCCGGGGGCCCAGTATGGCTCGACCCAGACCCAGCCTTCTCGTTCACAGGTGCCCCCGCGGCACGAGGGCTCTTCGTAGGTGCTCAGGGGCAGCGGCCGGCCGCTGGCATCGTAGGCATCCTCGGGCTGCTCTTGGTTGAGGCAGTCGAGCGCGCTGTCTCCGCGGTACTCCCGGCGCTTGCCTGGAGCGCGCCAGATCTGGCTGCCGCCAAACGGCAAGATGCGGGCTTGAGGGGACGGCAACCGGGGGAGGATGTCCTCGTCGACGGTCGCCCACAGCAAGCCCGCGTGATACTCGCGAAGGGTGCGACGGTAGGCTTCGCCGTCGAACATCTCCTCGATGATGCGTGCGACCTCGGCCTCGCGGTCCTCGGCGAGCCGGACCCGCTCGAGCTCATCGAAGGTGGGGATCTCACCTCGAACGTCGAGAGAGGTCTGGCGAAGCAGCCGCAGGGGGTCGACCTCGGGCGTGGGTGCACATTCGTTTGCGGACGCGGTCTCCGCGAGGGAACAGGTGACGAAGAGAAGTGCGGCGGTGATGGTGAGTCGTTGCATCAGTCGTTCCTTCTCTAGGCGATCCAGTGGGTCAGCGGCTCGACGCGGAACGCGTCGTAGGGCAGCCCGCGGGCGTGGGCGAGCGTCGCCCCGATGTGCTCGGGGCGGATGACTTCTCCTGCCGGGTCGGGAAGTCCGGTCTGCAGGTCGACTGCGGCGAGGCCGAGGGTCTCGGGTGTGGTGGCACCGAACACGCCCCTGCGCAGGCCGCCCCCAAACACCGCGAGAGAGTTGGCGAACCAGTGGTCTCGACCGCCCCGCCCGTTGATTCGGGGTGTTCGGGCAAACTCGCTGTGCGCGATGACGGTGGTGTTCTCGAGGTTGGGGTCGGTCATGCGCAGGTCGTCGAGCAGCGCGGCCACCGAGCGGAACCCGGTGCGCTGCCGGGGCCCTTGGTTGGTTGCCCACTGGGTGTCGTGGGTGTCGAGCCCGCCCTGGAGTTGCGCGGTGATCGACGTCGTGAGTCCAAGGTCCAAGAGGCGCCAGATCGTGGCCGCGACGACGCCCGCCTCGCGACCGTTCTCGGGGTTGTTGATCAGGTATCGAGCCTGCAGGTCGGTATCGGAAGTGAAGTCGAAGGCCGGTCCCAGATCCATGCCAAGCAGCGTCTCCACCCGCTCACGCGCGATGTCCAGCTTCGGCATCGGGTGATCGGAGTACCCGGCACCCACGCAGCTCGAAGACTGCTGCCGGGCCTGACGCAGCAGCATGGCGGTCTCGGTGCTGAAGGGCTCGGAGATCGGCGTGACCAGGTTGGTCGCGTCGGAGGAATCGCCCATGCCGATGCCGGTCACCTGCGGCGCGAAGCTCAGGTTGAACGAAGGAACCCCAATGGAGACGTTGGGCAGCAGGAAGTCGTCGTAGTTGGCGCCGGCCGCCATCCGAGTGGCGAGCGAGTCCCCCTTGGGAACGACCCCCGAGGGCGGGATCCACGTGTTCACGTAGGCGCGGCCCGTCGGGTGCGCGACGGTGTTCATGTTGACGCCACGAAAGACCGTGAGCACGTCGGCGTGGCGCTGGAGGTCGACCATGGCGGGCCCGATCAAGTGCTCCTGACCGCCGATCGTCCAGGCAGACGGCTCTCGGTAGCCTGCGATGAGGTCGTCGGTCCCCAGGTCGATGCCCGCGTAGCTGCCGGCCGGATCGCGGGGATCCAGCGAGAGCAGGACATCCCACGCTCCGTTGAAGTACAGAGAGACGAATCGGTGGGCGTCGCCGGGGTTGGCGAGGACGGGGCGAACATGTCGGCTCAGACCGACGGCGGCGCAGGCCGCTGGGAGTCCGAGCATGAAGGCGCGACGACTTGTGGCGAGGTTGTTCATGACGGTGTCCTCTCAGTAGGTGATGAAATCGACGTGGGTGGCGAGGCCGACGCAGACGGCGGACCAGCGCTCGCGTAGAGCGTCGGGGGCGGACTCCTCGTCCTCGATCGGGGCGAGGATGAGAGCGGCCCAGGGCTCGATCCTCGGGTCATCGAGCGAGACCTCGTCGGCCAAGAAGCGCAGGAGCAGGTACTGCACGTTGGCGCGCACGGAGGCGTCATCGACCGAGTCGATCTGGGCGTGTCGCATGATCACGTCACCGCTCCCCCCGACATCTTGGTCGACCGCCGCCCGGCAGGTGGCGATCGCTGCGTCATTGGCAAACTTCTCGAACGTGATCGAGATCGTGCGGTCGTGCTCGGTGATCTCGGCGAAGTCCGCCTTCCCCATCGCAGCGGAGTACGTCTCGAACCCGTCCCACGCCTGGCCGGTGGCTCGTTGAAGCGAACGGACGAACTGATCCGCGGTCATGCGACGGATCTGTCGTCCGGTCGGGAACTCGGCCGGCCCCTCCCCGTCGGGGCTGGGGGATCCGCTGTCTCCGCTGTCGTCATCGTCGGGCCCGTTGCCGTCACCGCCGCCGGAGGTCCCGGCGTCGCCGCCGTCACTGTCTGCGGCGGTGGGAAGGGTATCGAGCCCGGCTTGGTCCTCGGTCGCTGTTCCCGCATAACAACCGGCCAACAACACGGCGCCTAGCGCCACGATGATCGAAGTCTTGGTGTTCATTGTCCCTCCGGGAGGCCGGCGTCGAGCCAGCTGAGTAGAAGCAGCGTGTCCTCCACGCCCCAGTCGCCCGAGCCGGGCGGTGGCATGTCGGCATTGACGGTCACGCGGTTGCGGATCGATTCGGACAGCTCGACCCAGGTGTCGTAGCTGCTCAGATCCGGGCGGTTCTGCGCCCAGGCGCCGCTGCCGTGGCATGCGTCGTTGGAGCAGTGCGCCTCGAAGAGTGGTTCGATATCCGTCGCCCAGGTGGCGGGCTCCAGTCGCTCGACCGAGAAATCGATGCTGCGGGTCATGTCGTCGTGCGACACCTCGAGCGTGTGCCATCCCTGCTCGGTGATCTCCGCGGAGAGCTGGAGTTGCCCAGCCTCGTCCTCGCTCAACGGGATCAGGTCTCCGTCGAGTCGAGCCTCCACCGCATCCGTGGCGGCGATGATCGTCGCCTCTAGGGTGGAGGTTCGTCGGTGTTGAGATGGTCGGACACCGATGATGTCGAGCGGCTCTGCGGGACCGCGGACGCAGACCTGGCCGTCCTCCGTCTCGAGCACCACGCCGTTGCCTCCCGCGCCGTGCAGCGTCTCGACGGTGGCGGTTTCCTCGCCATCGGCCAGCGCGTAGAAGGTGTCGTCGAGCATGGTGTACGCGCGGCCCCCTGCGACGATGTAGAGCTGGTCGTCCCCGGCGCTCAAGGCAGCGACGGGGCCGGCGTCGAACGAGATCACCGCGGGCTCCTCGTCCGGGTCGCCCACGTGAAGACGGCCGTCGACGATCGCCGCCAGTCCGAGCTCGTCGAGTCCGACGACGCTCGTCGCCGGGCCGTAGGCGGGCAGTGACTCGACGTAGTCCGGATGCATGCGCCAGACCGCTCCGTCATGGATCACGTAGCCTGCGCCTGAGCGCCCTGCGCAGACGCCCGAAGGCACGCTCATCGCGGTTGCCGGGCCGATCGCGCCGTTGGGGACGTTCCATCGCCACCACTGACCGAGGTCTCGGGTGAAGATGTCGTCGGCCAGGACACGTCCGTCGGCGTCCACGGAGAGATCGCCGCACAGCGAGATGATGTCGGCGGGATCGCTGGGCCAGACCAGCAGGTCGATGCGCGGCCCATTGACCGTGAACAATCCCTGCTCGGTGGCAAACGCTCCGGCCTCTCCGTCGAGGGCCGAGGCGGCGATCACTGCCCCGTCGGTGACGAACGCGTGGTCCCGAGCGCCACGAGGGCCGAAGGTTCGGACGACCGAGCCACCCTCACTCTGTGCGGCGATCCACGTCTCCGCGTTGGGGCCTACGGCGACGACGCGCTCGCCCTCGGCAAGGTCGGTGCAGGGGCCGTGGACGTCGAGCGTCTCGACGTCCAGCGGTACCACGGTCGGCACGGTGGGCGCTGCCCCCGTGCTGCTGCCATCGCTGTCGCCGCTGCTGTCATCGAGGCCCGTGTCGCCGGACCCGGTGTTTTCGCTGGCCAAGGGGCTCCCAAAGTCGAGCCCGTCTGCCGAGCCCGGGTCACCGCATGCGCCCAGTGCGAGCCACACCGCTGCTCCAATCCGTCCCCTCATTCCAGGGGGGTGTTCCAACGACGCCGCGTTTTGTCTCAGAATTCGATCGAAAAACCCCCGGGCCCCTGGAGGTACGCCGTGGACGAGGAGCTGCGCCGGTCTACGATGGCCATGCGGACCGCCCCTGCGACCCAGATCGCCGAGCCGACGACGATCGTCGCGATGCCAGCGGGCTGCAGGCGACCCGCGGCGAGGGTGGCCTCCCGGTGCTCCGACTGCAGCGCCACGCTGCGGGTGTCACGAGCCGCGGACATGCCCAGGCCCAGCACGACGCCGCCCGCGACGGTCGCTGCCGCCCCGGACCCGAGCAGGGCCCAGCCCCACGGATCGCGCTGCCAACGTCGGCCCTGCGGCTGCGCTGGGCTCGGCGGAGGTGGCGTCACGCCGGGCGCCGGCATCAGCGCCGGCTCTCCTCCAGACTTGGCTGGGGGCTCGGGCTCGGGCTCGGGCTCGGGCTCGGGCTCGGCGCCGCATCGCTTCAGCCCGGCGCGGGCCTCATCGCGGTCGGCGGGGGCGTCTGCCGTGACGATGAACTCGCGATACAGCGGCACGGCCACGTCACAGCGGCCAAGCTGCTCCTCGAGCGCCGCTCGCATGAAGAGATACCGGGGGTCGGGCGCGGTGGCGTTGGCGGCCTCGATGCGCGCGAAGGCTTCGTTGACCTTGCCCTCTTCGAGCAGCGCGGCCACCTCTCGCGCGACTTCGCGGGGATCGGGCGGGCTCGAAGGAGGCACACAGAGTGCAACGGTAAGGATCAGCGAGAGCATCAGCGAGAGCATCAGCGAGAGCATCAGCGCAATGACGGCGCGAGCAACGAGTCGGGGTCGATCGTCGGACCGGAACGCACCTCGACGTCGGCAGGTGGTGTCGCACCCCTGGCCTGACGACGACGCGGCCTGGCCGGCTCATCGTCGTCGATCTCGATGACGTCGTCGGGCTTGGGCTCGGGTCCGGGTTCAGGCTCAGGCGCTTGCGCGGGCTCAGGCGCTTGCGCGGGCTCAGGCGCTTGCGCGGGCTCAGGCGCTTGCGCGGGCTCAGGCGCTTGCGCGGGCTCAGGCGCTTGCGCGGGCTCAGGCGCTTGCGCGGGCTCAGGCGCTTGCGCGGGCGCGGATTCTGGCGCTTGCGCGGGGTCGGGCCCTTGCGTGGGCTGAAGTTCGGAGGCCGCAACCGGTCCCTTGGGGGCCGAAGCAGGGGCGGGCGTGGCGGGAGTGGTCGTCCGCTGGCCAAGGGCATATCCCGCCGCCCCGACGGCGGCCACCACGACGGTGAACAGCGCCGCGAGACCTCCGCGTCGACGTGGTCGGGGCGCGGTGGGGAGCGTGACCACCGGGAGCGCTCCGGTTGGAGCGACTTGCGTCTTTGGGGCGGAGTGCAGCGTGGGCGCCGATACCGGAACGGGCGGGGACCCTTCAGCGCCAAAGAGAGCGAGGAGAGCCTCGGCGCGCTGCTCGGCTCCGATCTGAAGATCGAGGCGCAGCGCCATATCCCTCAGCGCGGCCGAGACCTCCGCCGCCGTGGCAGGCCGGCGGCTCGCGTCGGGATCGAGCATCCGAATGATGAGGAGATCGAGCCGTTCGGGGAGGGCCGGCTTCACGGCCCGGGGGGGCGCGTATCGGCCCTGAATGATCTTCGCCAGAGTCTCGAGGTCCGTGTTCCCGAAGAACGCGCGGCGACCCGTCGAGAGCTCGTACAGCAGGACTCCGAGCGCGAAGATGTCGGTGCGCCGATCGACCGTCTCGGCGCGGCACTGCTCCGGAGACATGTAGCCAACCTTCCCCTTCAACGTCCCGGCGCGGGTCACCCGTGTGAGGCCGGCCGCACGCGCGATCCCGAAATCGAGCAGCTTCACGGTCCCATCGTTCGCGATACGGACGTTGGACGGGGAGACGTCTCGGTGAATGAGTCCGTGCACACGCCCGTCAGCAGAGCGGAACTCGTGGGCGTAGTGAAGGGCGTCAGCGAGGTCTGCCACGATGCCGAGCGCCAGGCCGAGGTCGACCCCGACGTCACTCACGACGCCCAGGATCTCGCGCACATCGTGGCCGTGCACGTACTCCATCGCGAGGAAGTGCCCGCCCTCACCGGTGCCGTACTCCAACACCCTGGCGATCCCCGGGTGGTCCAGCTCGGCGGTGAACTTCACTTCGGCGAGGAACATGCGCACGAACTCGACGTCGAAGGTCAGATGCGGGAGCAGCCGCTTGAGCGCGGCGAGCTCGGTGCGCTCGGGTCCGGCGCGCGCGGCCAGGAACACCTCGGCCATGCCCCCGGCGCCCAGCCGCGATTGAAGGAGGAAGCCTCCGATGCGGGTGCCGAGCGGAGCGCTCTGCGCAGATGTGGGGAGCGCGGTCACGCCGTCCCCAAGCCTAGCAGCCCGTCGGGAAACCCGGCGCGGCGTGTCGGGTTTCACCACGCGCTGCTAGAGCGGCGATCAGTTTGATTCCATGCGCTGATGCACGCCTGGGGCCGCACCTGACGGTGTCGCGCGGCGCTCGTGGTGTGCCCGACACAACTTCGGCCACGCTCCTACCCAGGAACGGCCCCAGACGCACCTCAGCACCCGGAATCAAACTGGTCGCCGCTCTAGCAGCCCGATGGGTGCCGGGGGGTGAGCATCGCGGCGACGCGTTCGGCGAGCCCGGCGGGGATCTGTTGCAGAGCCTCGGGCGCGGCCAACGACCGGGTCCAGCCCTCGAGGTCGCCCAGCAGCGCGACGGAGGTCTGCGGCGTGGCCATCTGCCGAACACCCTCGGCCAGCGTCTTGCGGGCGCGTGAGAGCCGAGTGGTGACGGTGCTGGTGGGCATCTCCATCACCTCGGCGATCTCGCGAGACTTGAGGTTCTCCCAATAGTGCAGCGCCAGCATCGTCTGGGCGTCCTCGGGGAGGGTCGAGAGCACCAGCAGCAAGAAGTGCTGCTCTTGCCGTCTCGCGAACAGCGCACTCAACGAAGTGTTGCCGCGAGCGGGCTCGGCGGGGCCGAAACTGGAGAGTCGCTCGGCGCGATAGTGGTTCGAGAGGCTCTTGAGCAGGACCCGGCGCGCGATGCCAAAAAGATAGGAGCGAAACGTCGACTCCCCGCGGTACCCCTCCTGGGATTCTACACAGGCGAGCAGCGTCTCTTGGGTGAGGTCCTCGGGGGTGCGAGATCGCAGCTCGAAGAACCGCAGAAGAGGCCCGTAGTAGCGCCCGACCAGCGCGTTGCCGGCGGCGCCATCCCCCGCGCGCCAACTTGCGAGGAGTTCGAAATCGGACGTCGGCTGCCCCATCGCAGCGGTGGGGATACCATAGGTGCTGGTGATGCAGGTGCACCGAGCGTCGCAGACGCGTGCCGCGATCGTTGCGTTGACGCTGGCGTCGACGACGCTGAGCTGCGTCGAGGTCTCACCGTTCGTATGTCTCTCGGATGCGCAGTGCGATCGCGTCCGGGGTGCGCGGTGCTTCGAGGCGGGCTGCGCGATTCCAGACGCCGAGTGCGACGACGGCTACCGCTACGCCGACGACGCTCGCGGCACGGCAGCGGGGACTTGCGTTGCAGCCGGCGGGTCCTCGACCACCGCGTACGCGACGTCGAGCGCGACCTCGTCGAGCGGAAGCTCCTCGGCCGGGACGGCCGAAGCGACCGAGCCCGGGACCACCGGCGGCTTCTCATCGTCGAGCGGGGGAGCGACGTCGAGCTCGGGGTCGACCTCGTCTAGAAGCAGCAGCGGCACCACCGGCTGCGGGCCCGAGGAGTGCACCTGCGCGGCCGCCCTCTCGTCGGGGAACCAATACAACTGCCTGCTGCGGGACGATGGCAGCGTGGTGTGCTGGGGACGCAACGACCGGGGACAGGGAGGGACGGTCGACGAGGGGTTCGAGCAGCTCAATCACCCCACCGTGGTGGACCTCGGCGGGAACGCGGCGGTCGAAGTCGCGACCCACCACGAGCACTCGTGCGCGCGGATCGACGACGGGACGGTGTGGTGCTGGGGCCGCAACCTCACCGGAGCCGTCGACCCGACCAACGTCCAGGACGTGCCGTTGACTCCGCAACCGGTCGATGGCCTGCAGGGGGCCGTTGCGGTGCGGGCGGGGCTTCGAACGACGTGCGTGCGCCTGGAGGACGACATGCTCTCGTGCTTCGGCACCAACGACTTTGGCGAGCTCCTCTCGGAGGAGCCGGAGCCGGGACCCGCCCTCTCCGGACCCTACGCAGAGATGGTCGACTTTCGGCTCGGCTTCTATCATGGGTGCCTGTGGGACGCCTCGAGCGTGCAGTGTTGGGGGCGGAACAACCGAGGGCAGGTGGCGGCCGAGTCGTATGCAGAGTCGTTCGCGACGCCTGTATCCGTCGAGGGCATGTCGAACCCACTGTCGGTGGCGGTCGGACGCAACCATGTGTGCGCGGCTCTCTCGGACGGGACGGTGTGGTGCTGGGGCGACAACGAGTTCGGTCAAGTCTCGGCGGACGAGATGACGGCCCGCTACAACGCCCCCCAGCAGGTCGAGCAGACGTGGGAGGGCGAAGTCGCGCGAATCTTCACGCTGACGTCTACGACGTGCGTGGAGACATCCCAGGCGGAGCTGTGGTGCTGGGGCGGGACCTATGGCGGCTACTTCGGCATCGAGGGGCTGAACAACGGCCCGCGCCTGTGGCCTCCGCGGCGGAGCGCGGCGTTCGACGAGCTCCCCGCGCCCATCGCCGATCTCGGGCTTGGACTCCAGCACATCTGCACCGTGCTCGATACTGCCGAGGTCTACTGCTGGGGCAACAGCAACGTCGGGCAGATCGGCCCCTCGCTGCCCAAGAACGACGCCGACACCGTCGAGCTCTATCCGTGCGAGCCCTGAGGAGCGCAGCGCAAGCGGGAACGAGGAGACGACAGCGCCCCTCGGTCATCGACACCCTGGGCGTGCTCGCTACGGCGCGCCCTTGACCTCGAACGTCGATCCGTCGTCCTTCTCCACCGCCGCACCAGCGCACGACTCGCACTTCAGGCCGTCGATCGTCCCGGCCGCGCGCCCGTGAATCTTGACCGCCGGCGCTGCGGCGTCGCGGATCGTCAGGTGCTGGACGTCGATGCCCGCCGACTTGTCGTAGAAGACCACGCCCTTCCAAGAGCCAGGTTCGGCTCGCTGCCCCGCGAAGATCACGGGCTCGGCCTCCGTGCCCAGTGCCGCGAAGGTCGCCGTGTCGTAATAGCCCACGGTCAAGGAAGCATTATCCTTGAAGGACAGGCGATAGCCCGCCGGGAGCTCCAGACGAGCTCCCGAGACCTTGAGGTCGCCCTCCACCCGAACGTCGGCGCCGGGCTGAATCACCCACTTCGCATCCTTCTCGACCGTTCCACTCTCGACCGCGATGATCGCCCCTTGGTCGTAGGTGTTGCTCTCGCCGACGCCACCCATGACGGCCGCGTTCACGCTCAGCGCGTTGGGCGTCTTGCTGAACCCGTTGTTGGCGAACGTCGTCAGCTCGACCTCCTTGCCCTGCAACACCACCCCATGGGCGTTCTGATCGAAGCGGGCGTGCTGAACCGAGAGCCGCGCTGCGCCGTTGGCCTGCAGCACGCCCTCCTTCTCGTCCTTGCCGCCATACCGGAACTCGACGTGCTCGAAGGTGCCCTCGCCCTTGCTGGCGACCACCAAGCCGCGCCACGCCCCCGGTTGTTCGCTGTCGGACGCGGTGAACACGATGGGCTTGTCCGCCGACCCGCGCGCTTCGATCGCGGCTTCGGCGTAGTACCCGGTGACGATTCGGCCGGACCCGCCGAACTCCAGCCGAGTCCCCGGCGAGAGGGTCAGTTTGGCGCGTGAGCCGTCCTTTCCGTTGACCTTGATCTCCGCGCCGACTGCAATCGCGGTGTCCTGCAGGAGCCAGTGCGCCTCGTCCTCGATGTTGCCACCGGGAACCACGATCCGTGCGGCGTCACCGTAGGTGTTCCCGACGCCCAGGCCGCGGACGACCTCGGCGGGAATCCGGATCGCGATCTTGCCGACGTCGATGAATGCGTTGTCGCTGAACGCGGCGAAGGACGCGTCGCGACCCGCGACGATTCCAGCGCCCTTGAGATGCTGGAACTTCGAGCCCTCGACCCGCACGTCGACCGCATCGACCTTCAACCCGCCGCTCTGGTCGTCCCCCGCGTACTCGATCACGGCTCCCGAGACCGTGGAACGAGCGGCCTTCCCGTACAGACGAACACCCTTCCAGACGCCTGCCGCCTTGTCGCCCTTGCTCGTGAACATGACCGGCGCGTCCTTGGTGCCATTGACCACCAGCTTGGCGGCGTCGTAGTAGCCCACCGAGAGTTCCGCTCCGTCCGCGAAGGCGAGGGTCGAGCCGGCCTCGAGGGTCAGCGTGCCACCGTCGACCTTGTACGTCGCGGTCACCGGCACGACGCCACACTCCTTGGTGATGACGACGTCGCCCTCTTGCGAGCCCGACAGCTCCTTGGGGCACTCGGTGGGGTCCTTTGCGGCTGTCGGCTGGTCCCCGTCGTCGACCTCCTCGGCCTCGGCCTTGGGGCTCTGCTCGTCCGCCGCCTTCGATTCGGGCGTCTTGGATGCTGCGGGGTCTGCTTCGGAGGACTCGGACTCCTTGGCCGAGTCGCATGCGGCCAGCAGGAACAGGCTCAGGCTCAGGGCGGCGCGCGGGTTCATGGAAGAGGGGTAACCCGCCGGACAGGTCCAGTACAAGGGCCCCGTGACTTCGTGATAGCGTCGCCCAGTCCCGTGAAACGCATCCCCAGCATCGCCACGGCCATGACCCCGTTCCCGTACTCGATCGCCTCCGACGCGAAGGTGTCGGACGCGGTCGAAATGATGCAGGAACACGGAATCGACCATCTCCCGGTCATGGCCGGGACCGACCTGATCGGTCTGCTGTGGAATCGTGACATTCGCGTCGCCCTCCAGCTGGACGCCGGCAGCGACAACCTCACGGTGGAGCAGCTCTGTAGCGGCGAGCCCTACATCGTCGAGCTCTCCGAACGCCTCGACCTGGTGGTGATGGAGATGGCCAACCGGCGCTCGGGTGCCGCGATGGTGACCCGGCACGGTCGACTGGCAGGCATCCTCACGACCACCGACGTCTGTCGCTTGCTGGGCGAGACCCTGCAGGATGGACTCGTTCCCCCCGACGACGACGGTGACGTGGCTTGAACTGGGGCTGATCTTCGGCGGCCCGATCGCGCTCGGGCTCGCTGCGCTGCTCGGCCTGCTCGGCGCGACGCGGCTGCGCGGCTCGATGCGCATGTTGGCGCTCGCGGTCGCCTTCGTGCTGACGCCGCTCGGTCTGTACGCGACCGGCGTCCGCTATCGTCGTCCACCACCACCCACGATGCGCACGCTCGCTCCCGGGCTGGAGTACGAGCGCATGGTCCTGGACGGACCCGCCGTCGTGCACGTCGTGCGCATCGACCTGTCCCGGCCGGACCTCAGCATGGTCGCAACGCCGCCGGCACCGGGCAAAGAGGTTCCGGCAGCGCGCGTGCGAGACTTCGCCCGCGACCACCATGCGCAGGTGGCGATCAACACCGCGTTCTTCCGCCCCTTTCGCGCCGACAGCCCGTTCGACTTCTACCCGCAGTCTGGCGATGCGACGGAGCCCTTCGGCTACACGATGACCGATGGCGAGGCGTTCGGCGCCAACAGCTTTCACCGCGCCACGGTCTACTTCACCGCCGACCACGCGGCACTCGAGCCGCTTCCCAACGCCCGCTGGGCGGTCACCGGTCGCACCGTGCTCGTGCGCGACGGCAAGACGACGGAGCCCGGGACCGGAGAGAGCCTCGCGCCACGCTCCGCGATCGGGTTCGACGGAGAGCGGCTGCTGTTCGTCGCCGTCGATGGCCGGCAGCCCGGGTACAGCGAGGGCCTGACGCTGACCGATCTGGCGGACCTGCTCGTAGAGATCGGCTGCGTGTGGGCGGTGGAGATGGACGGAGGCGGGTCGAGCACCCTCATCGATGGAACCGGCGAGACCCCGCGGGCGCTCAACTGCCCGATTCACACCCGCATGCCGTGCCGCGAGCGCCCCGTCGCAGCGCAGGTCGGCATCACCCGGGTCGGCTCCTGAGTTCCGTCGTACCATCGCTCCATGCGACCGAACCTCGCCCTTTGCGTAGGCTTGCTGGCGACCGCATGCGCCGCTGACGACGGGGGCAGCAGGGACGAGACAGCAGGCGGGTCATCGAGCTCGACGGGCTCGGTCACGACCGGCCCCGGCACCTCGACCACCGACGGGCCGGGGACGACGGTCCAGCCCACGACCGCCACGGACGACGGCTCCTCGAGCGGCGACGACACGAGCAGCGATGACACCACCGGCGGTCTCCCCGAGCGCACCGCTGCGGAGCACTACATGGGCCGCTTCGATCTCGCTGTGGGCGGCGGACCGCGCTCGACCTGGTCGGGCTCGACCGCGCGGACGCGCATCGACGGGACCACCGTGTCGATCGGCCTCGACGGGCCGTCGGGCGTCTACTTCCAAGCTGTCGTCGATGGCGCATTGGCCGAGGTCTTCACCACCCACAGCGGGCCGATGAGCTACCCGGTGGCCACCGATCTTCCCCCGGGCGAGCACGAGATCCAGGTCGTCCGACGCAGCGAGGGGTACTTCGGCATCGTCGAGTACACCGGCTTCGAGGTCGGCGAGGGCACGAGCATCGTCGAGACCCCGTGGCCGTACGACCTGCACATCGAGTTCATCGGCGACTCGCTCACCGCGGGCTACGGAATCGAGTGCGCCAGCGGGGACGAAGACTTCTCGGCCCAAACGCAGAGCGCCTACACTTCGTATGCGATGGTCGCGGCCCGTAGCCTCGGCGCCTCGGCCAACCTCGTCGCCTTCTCGGGCAAGGGCGTGTTCCAGAACTACGGCGGCAACATGGACGAGCCCATGCCCCAGCTGTTCCCACGCACGCTGACCACCCAGGCCGAACCCGAGTGGGACTGGGCCGGAAACCCCGCCGACGTGGTCGTCGTCAACCTCGGCACCAACGACTTCTCCGCCGCGATCGCCCAGAGCGACTTCGTCGGCGCCTACGTCGGCCTGCTCGGCGATGTCCGCACCCACTACCCCGACGCGGCCATCATCGGCATCACGTGGGCGCATTGGGGTGCGCAGCACGAAGGCTGGGTCGAGGCCGCGTTCACCCAGTTCGGTGATGCCAACGCCTCGACCGACCGCTTCACGATCGACCCCGAGGACGGCTACGGCTGCGACTACCACACCAACGTGGTGAGCAATCAGAAGTTCGGGGACCAGCTGGCCGCGACGATCGCGGCCTTGGGTCTGTAGAGAGCGCTACTCCGCGGTACCGCGGTAGTGCGCTTCGTAGTGCTCGCGGAGCTGGGAGTAGTGCTGGTGCAGGGCCCCGCCGTTCTCCATCGCGTGCCGGCTGAAGTACTGACTCCACCACATGCCGGCCATGCCCCAGTCTGCGGGGGTCATGCCAAACTCGGCCAGAATCTCCGAGGCGTCGCGACCCTGCTCGTAGCCGACCGACTGTGCGACCTCGATCTCGACCCACTGCTCGATCGAGATCGGCGGGTCACCCTCGGGGTCACCGCCGGCGTCGGCTGCCGCAGCCCCAGCAGCCCCCGCCGCGCCGAACTGCCCGACCCCACCGCTGGCGAACGCCTTGCCGTACTCGGTCGCGATGGTGGCCGTGGTGTCGCGCGACATGCGGTCGTTCCACTCGGCGCTCACGGCCTGCCAGGTGGGCTCGTCGATGCCGAGTTCTCCGAGGAGGGGGCCAACGTCGTTGCCCTGCGCGACGTGGGCCTGCGCAACGGCCCACTGCTGCAGCGAAATGCCGAGGACGGGCTCGAAGTCACTGGCCAACTCGCCCTCGATGCGCGCCTGCTGCTCTTCGCGAACGGCTTCGCTGGTCGCGTCGAGCTTCAGCTGCATGATGCCGTCGAGTCCGCCGTAGCGGCTCTCGGCGTCGTCCGAGATGAAGTAGCGCTCCATGCTGGAGGTCACCTGATAGAAGTGCTGCTCGTCGCGGATGCCGTACTGCGCGAGCGTCGCGTGGCGCTGGGCCCGGTCCTCCCAGACCGCCGCGATGTGGTTCTCGGCCTTGAAGAACGCCTTGAGGTCGGTGTACGGGTCGAAGGACGCGTAGTCGTCGATCTCCTCGAGGTCGTAGTCGCGCTCGAAGTCGTCGTCGTCGTCTTCATCGTCCTCGAGATCGACTTCTTCATAGGACATGTCCTCATCGGGCATGGCGGCGACCGGCTCGGCGTAGGAGACATCGGCAGACAGCTGCTCGAGGTCGGCCATCGGCATGTCCGGGACGCCTTCGGCAGGCGGTGCGTCGGGGATGCCTTCGGCAGCCTGCCGCTGCATTTGAGCAGCGACGTTGGCGGGGTCGTAGTGCTCGGGCACGTATGCCTGCGTCCGGTCGACGGGTCCCTCGGCAAAGTCGTCCGCAGCGCCCTCGATGCTCTCGTCCTCCAGCATCGTGTCGAGCTCTTCGTACTCGGCGTCGGCCTCTGCTGAGACGTCGTACTCGGGAATGCCGGCCTCGTAGCCCTCGGGCTGTGCGTCGTAGTCTTGGTCGTCGACGTCGGCCATCGGCTCGGCGTCGTCCTGGTACGGCGCGGCCGCGGTGGCAACGCCTCCGGCCAACGGTGGCGGCAGACCAGGCTTCTTGCCTTCGCGCCAATCAGAGATGTGCTGACAGAGGGTCTCGTAAGCGATCATCAGAGCATCCGGGGGCGCCTTCGCGCCGCTGGCCGCATGGTATCGGCAAGGCGTTCGCGGCGAAACTCCTACACCGCAGTACCTCTTCGCCTGCGCAGCGCACGGGTCGGCGCGTGCGGTACCCTTGGCGGATGCTCGCCACGGCCTTGGGAGTGGGTCTAAGCCTGCTTGCGCCGAGCTTTCGGGCCCCGCCGAAGGGTACGGTCCGAGTCCGGTACACCCTTCGAGGGGGCGAGCAGCTGGAGGCGATCGCCGCCCGGTATGGCGTGGAGACCAGCGCACTGAGGGCGGCGAACCCGGGGAAGCTCGAGCGGGGGCGGGTCTTGGAGATCGATGCCCGGCGGCTGCCCACCCCGGTGCAGCGCCTGCGCGTCACCAGCGGAGAGAAGGACACGTGGACGACGCTCGCCCAGCGCCATGGGGTCGTCGAGAGCGCGCTCCGCGAGTGGAACCCTCGCGCGGCCAGCCGAGCTCGGCTGCGAGAGGGGACATCGCTGACGATCTGGGTGCCCTCGGGAGCCTCGCGATACCCGCTGCCCGACGATGACAGCGGGTTTCCCGACGTCACCCGCCCCACCCACGGGGAGTCCATCGGCCGCCCCAGCCGGGGTCGACTCGAAGACGGAGCGCAGCTTCCGGACGGACCGTACATCATCCGGTTCTCGTGGCAGGCGTTCGGCTCGGCCCTCACCGTCTGGAACCTGCAGCGAGTCATTCGGGCCTTTCGGGCCGAGACGGGCTTCGACCGGGACCTCTACATCGGCGCGATGAGTCGTCACGGAGGGCGGCGTCTTCGCCCGCATCGCTCGCACCAGAGCGGGCGTGACGTCGATGTTCGGCTGCCGGCGATGCCGCACGCCGATGGGTTCAAGCTCGGGGTCGACGAGGTCGACTGGCACGCCACGTGGGGCCTGGTCGACGCCTTCGTCCGCACGGGCGACGTCGAGGTCATCTTCTTGGAACGCAAGCTTCGCCGGAGGCTGAAGCGAGCGGGCCTGGCCCTGGGCGCCGACGACGATCGACTCGCGACCGTGATGCGCACGATCCGGCACTCCCCCGGGCATACAGCCCACGTGCACGTTCGCTTCCGCTGCGACGAGCACGAAGCGCGCTGTCGCGAGCGGTGAGCCGGCCGCCGAGTTCGTCGGGGCGCAATCCCCGCCCACGGTGGACGCCGAAGAAAGTCATCCCCTCGATGGAACCATCGGGGCACATCCACGAGTGAGACTGTCGTGGAGGTGGCGACGCACAGAGACTCCAGCCCGGCTCGGTCCGCGGAGCTCGACGTCACGACGATCCGGGCAGCCGCCCGGGGCGAGGCGTGGGCCGCCCGACGGTTGGTCGAGTCCACCGAGCGCAGCATCTATCGCTACGCCTGGCGAATGCTCGGTCCACGGGCCAGCCGCGCGTCCGCCCAGGAGCTGGTGCAGGAGGTCTACGCCCGGGTGTTTCGCGCGCTCCCCCGATTCGACGTCGAGGGTCCGGCTCGGTTCACCACCTGGCTGTTGACCATCGCCCACCGCACCGTCGTCGACGAACTTCGGCGCAAGCGTCCCTCGCTCGCCCCAATGCTCGCCCCCGCGATGGGCCGCGACGCCGATCGGCCCGACCGGCTTCGTGAACGTGCAGTCCTCGGCGAGCGCATCGCGGCGGCGGTCGGGCAGCTCAGTCCACCGCTGCGTTCCGCGTTCATTCTTCGCGCCTACCACGACCGCAGCACCGCCGAGGTCGCGGCCACGCTCGACATCGACGAGGGCACGGTGAAGTCCCGACTGCATCGGGCACGGCAGGCGCTCAAGGCTGCCCTCGAGGAGGTGCACGATGACCGATGAACTTCACGAAGATGACGTGCTCGAGCGAAGCCTCGCCGCCTGGGACGCTCCCGAGCCTCCCCATGGCCTCACCGATCGCATCCTCGCCTACAACGCCGAGACCTTGGTCAGCATGTCTGCGCCCCCGCGCCACCGGGCGCAGGAAGAAAGCGAGCCCATCCCCATGCATCCCATGCATCCCATCGAACCCCGCACCACCAGCTCCGCCCGCCCCTTCATCACCGCGACGCTGATCGGGTTTGCGGCCGCAGCCGTGCTCTTGCTCGCGTTCACGGCCGGCCGACGATCGAACTCCAGCCCCGCGGTGACGCCCGTTCTTCCCGCGATCGAGCTCCAGGTCACCGCTCCCGCGCCTGCCGTCCCCCCGGCGCCGCCCCCAGTCCCCGCGCCCCCGCTCGCGAGCGAACCGGCGTCCCCCGTGGCCCCCGATGCCGTGCCTTCCGCCCCGACGCTGAGGAACCCATTCGACGAGGCTCAGCGCAAGCCCAAGCCGGGGCGCACCCACGTCATCCACGTGGAGGAGACCGCCCAAGAGGCGAAGGAGACGTCCGACATCCTGAAGAACCCGTTCCGTGACGAGCCCGAGGTGCCCGGGGTCCTGCGGGTGGGCACCCTGCCCGGCGTCCAGCCGGCCCGCGTGTTCGTCGATGGGGTCGAGGTCGGCTTCACTCCCATTGCGCGTCACGAGGTCACCCCCGGTCGACACGAGGTCAAGTTCGTCTGGCACGACCAGACCTCGATCAAAAAGGTCGAGGTCGGCGCCGGGAAGACGCAGGTCGTTCGCGGCGGGTGAGCCCGAGTCTGGCCGACGGCCACCTTGCCTGCTAGGGGTCGGGCGTGCCCGAAGGACCCGAGATCCGGCGCGCCGCCGACCGCGTGGCCAAGGCCGTCACCGACGTGCCCCTGCGCGGCGTGGAGTTCGGCCTGCCGCAGCTGACGCAGTACCAGGACGAGCTGTCGGCGTCGCGCGTGCGCGAGGTGACCACGCGCGGCAAGGGCATGCTCACGCGGTTCACCTGCGGACTCACCGTGTTCAGCCACAACCAGCTCTACGGCAAGTGGGTCGTGACGGCAAAGCCCCAGCTGCCGACGACCAAGCGGTCCCTGCGGTTCGCGATCTACACCGACACGCGGTGGGCCCTGCTGTACAGCGCGAGCACCATCGAGGTCGTCCCCGACGACGAGGTCGAGCAGATCCCCTTCATCGCCAAGCTCGGCCCCGACTGCCTGGATTCGACGACCACCCCCGCCAAGCTTCGGGCGCGCCTGCGGAGCGACGCGTTTCGCAGACGCAGCCTCAGCGCGCTCCTGCTCGACCAGGGCTTCGTCGCCGGGCTCGGCAACTACCTGCGCTCGGAGATCCTGTTCGAGGCGGGCGTGCATCCGGACCAGCGCCCCATGGACTGCGATGACCAGCACCTCGACGCCCTCGCCAAGGTGATTCTCTCCGTGTCGCGACGCTCCTACCGCAGCGGCGGGATCACGACCGATCCGAAGCTGGCCGCCTCGCTGAAGTCCCAAGGATGGCGGCGTCGGGACTACCGCCACTGGGTGTTCCGGCGGGGCGGGCAGGGCTGCCACCGCTGTGACGACACGATCGTCGACGGGGACCGAGGCGGCCGCCGCACGAGCCACTGCCCGACGTGCCAGCCGGGATAGGCGTGCCAACGGTGCGGGACGGTGCTACCCCCACCCCATGGGCGCCGCCCTCCCGAGCCGAGCCGTCAACACCGCGCAAGCCCGCGCACGATACGGCGACCTCGTCGATCGGTTCCTCCCCTCGCTTCTGCGCAGTGACCCGCTCGCCGACGCGGTCGCGGCCGACTTCGCCGAGCTGGGGCGTACCCGCAGCCGCGAAATCCTCGACCAAGCCCTGCGGTCCGGCATCCAGGCCGTCTCCGACGCCCCGGCCTCGCTGCGCGCCTTGTTCGAGCAGCTCGATCACGTCCCCGTGTGGGTCGACTGGGCCGCGATCGACCGCGCCAGCGACGTGCTCTTTCGCACCGGCCTGTTCGGCGGCACCGTGCTGGGCGCAAAATCGCTCGTCACCGGCTACTGCTCCCCGGGGGGCAACAAGCCGCTGGTGCTCACCGGGCAGCTGGAGAAGCGAGAGCGGATCGGCTATCGGCTCGCCGAGACGTCCCGGTTCGTCGTCGACGTCTGCGACCGCGGCGGCATGCGGCGCTTCGGCCCAGGCTTCGCGTCCACCGTTCGGGTTCGCATCATGCACGCCACCGTGCGGCACCTGATCTGGCAGTCCGAGCGCTACGACGAGGCGGCCTGGGGCGTGCCGATCAACCAGCACGACATGGTGGCCACCACCCTGCTGTTCTCGCAGTCCTTCATCGAGGGCGTGCGCGCCTTCGGGTTCATCGTCACCCCCGCCGAAGCCGACGACTTCCTGCACCTGTGGCGCTACAACGGCTGGGTCATCGGCGTCGAGCCCGAGTTGCTGCCCGTCAACGAGGACCGAGCGACGCAGCTATCCGACCTCATCGCCATGACGCAAGGCGACCCAGATGACGACGCTCGCGCCTTGGTGCACGCGTTCATCGAGTCGCCTCGCGTCACCGCCGGACGAGGGGAGGACGCCCAACGGCAGGCCGCCCGACACGTCGCGATCGGCTATGGCTTCGCCCGCTCCCTGCTCGGAGACGCCATGGCGGACGCGCTGGAGCTGCCTCGCACCGGAACGCGCTTCGTCCTGCCCAGCGTCCGCGCGGTGCTCGGCCGAATGGAGCGCGTCGGGCGACATGTGCCTGGCTATGACGCGAAGCTCATCCGGACCGGCCACGTCTACTGGCAGCGCGCCATCGACCTCGGACTCGCGGGCAAGGCTGCGCAGTTCATGCCTCCGGCGCGGCTCGAAGGTCAGCGACGCTCAGGTTGAGGTCGTCACCGGCCAAGGAAAGGGCAGCGGGCCCGTCGGAGCTGCGATGCCGTGATCCTTCAGCGCCTGCTCGGGGGTCTCCGCGAACGTCACCCGGCCCGAACCCCGCAGCGCCGCGACGAGGTTGGCCCCCTGGATCGCCATGCGAATCAGGGGGTTGTTCTGCACGATCATCACCGAGTTGCGACTGTAGGCCTCGCGGCGCTGCTTCATGCGAGCGAGGAACTGACGGCGTGCGTCGGGATCGTAGCCCGAGACTCGCCGCCAATCGTGGATGAAGAGCATCCCACCCGCTTCAGCATACGAGGGCGTCGTGACGGAGTACGCCAAGGCCGCGTCGATGAAGTCGTGAATGGCGTTGGCGAACGCCAAGTTGGCCCGTTCCACGCTGGCGTAGGCCACGACGACCGCCGGCTCCAGGTACCAAGCGTAGCCCACGGCCGGAAGCCTCACATGCTGCGTCCAACCGTCGAACGGTGGAGGAACTGCCTCGTCTGCCGGTGGGTCTGCCATTCGTGCCTCGGAGTCTACGAAGAAGCGCCGGGCCTCATGCCGTGAGCCGACCCAGACCGAAGACCGCCTCCATCATGAGTCGCGGATCGAGGAGGAGCGCGATATCTCCCGATTTCATCATCGTGCAACCTGCCAGGCGTTCGACCGTGCCAAGGTAGCTTCCGAGCGACTTGACGATGGTCGCACCCGGCCCGAGCACGTGGTCGACCGGGATGACCGCCTTGCGGTCCCGATCTTCGATGATGATGCCCGAGAGTGCATCGAACCTTGCTGCGCCGACGTGCACGAACGGGTAGAGCTTATCACGGACGCGCATGGACGAGGGAGTCCCCAGCGCGGTGACGACCGAGTGGTCGGTCATGCGAATGACGCCGTGGACGGAGTGCAGGGGCACGGCGAACACGCCCCCACCAACCTCGAAGAACATCGCCTCCATACTCGACAGGCTCAACGGCAAGCGAATCGTAAAGCGCGAACCTCGTCCGATCTCACTCTGGACGTCGATCGAGCCCCGCATGGCCTCCACGTTCTTGCGGACGACGTCCATGCCCACGCCGCGGCCCGACACCTCGCTCACCTTCGAAGCCGTCGAGAACCCCGAGGCGAACAGCAAGCGGAAGCACTCCGCGCGGTCGAGTTCGCAATTCTCCGGCACCAGGCCCTTTCGCTTGGCCGCCGCCAGCAAGAAGTTCGGGTCGATCCCCTTCCCGTCGTCCTCGATCGACAGCTCGACCTCACCGGCCTGCTGAACGGCGGAGATCGTCAAGCGACCCGCGGCCGGCTTGCCCGCCGCGACCCTCACGTCGGGAGGCTCGATGCCGTGGTCGATGGCGTTGCGCACGATATGAACGAGCGGATCGGTCACCCCCTGCGCGACGGTTCGGTCCACTTCCGTATCCACGCCCTCGATGCGTAGGTCGACCTCCCTGTCGAGGAGCCGCGCCGTGTCCCGAACGACCCGCCGGAGGCGGCGGAACATCGGCTCCATCGGGACCATGCGCAACCCCAGCGCCGCGCCGTGCAGCTCGTTGGCCACCCTGTGCATCGGATCCGCCGCGTCGGCTTGTGAACTGCGGTCCACCTTCGCGAGCAGCTCACCGACGAGGTTGAAGACCCGGTCGACCCGTCCGAGCTCGATCCGGACGAACTCCTTGGCGGCCTTGGTCTCCGCGTTCTCCTGGTCCTCGGCTTCGACCTTGGCGGGCTGCGGCTTGGGGACCTCCAGGACCTCGCCCGCCCCCTCGGCCTGCTCATCCTCGGGTTCGTCCTCGTCCTCGAGTGCGGGCTCGTCCTGGGCTTCTGGGAGCAACTGCTTCCTCAGCACCGCGAGCGCCTCGACCGCTGCTTCCACCATCTTCACGGTCGGACGCTGCGTCGCCGCAACGTTCAGCGCCGCTTGAACGCGCTCGAACTCTCCGTGGATGTCGCATGCGCGTGCGGAGGGCGGGGCAGCACCTGCCAGCAAGCCATCGAGGCGGACCATCGCCTCTGCCGCCGGGCCCGCGTAGATCTCGAGGTCCTCGGCGTCCGAAACCGCCGACACCATGTCGGACAACAGGTTGAACGCGTCGAGCAGGGGACCCTGGGTATCGGCCGTGATTTCACGGCCCGGCTCCTTGAGCCACGCGAGCAGCGACTCGGCTCGATGGGCGAGGTCTCGAATCAAGTCGAGACCGAGCGCGGCGGCAACGCCCTTGATGCTGTGTAGATCCCGGAACGCAGCCTCGACGCAGTGATTCTTCACCGCAGGGTTGCCGAACGCTTCGCGCAGGGCAGCCTCTGCCCTCTCGAGGCATTCGGCTGCTTCGCCGCAGAACTCCGCGCGAAACTCGAGAAGTTCGTCGTCCATCAGCTCGCGATTCGCATTTCTCTCATCCACGAGACCATGGCCGGAGCGATGTTCACCAGCGGGGTCGTTCTGTCGACGGCGCCCTCTTCGAGAGCCACCTTGGGCATCCCGAACACCGCGCAGCTCGACTCATCCTGGGCGAACGTACGCGTGCCGGCTTGCCGCGCGACGAGGAGACCCGAGGCGCCGTCCCGGCCCATGCCGGTCAACACCGCAGCCGCGGCGTTGGGCCCGGCTTGTTCGGCGACGCTGTGGAGCATGGTGTCGACCGAGGGGGCGTGACCGTTGCATCGCTCTACGCCACCCACCTTCATCACGAAGCCATTGGCCGTTCGAACGATCCGAGACTGCACGCCGCCGGGGGCGACCAACACGCTGCCCGGCGCGACCGCCTGGCCGTCACGTGCCTCCGAACAGTTCAGCGGGAAGAGCTCGCCGAGCCGATCCGCGTAGAAGCGCGTGAACTCCTGGGGCATGTGCTGCACGACGATGACCCCCGGACCCCCGACCGGGAGCCCCTGCAAGACGATCTTGACCGCCTCGGTTCCCCCCGTCGATGCGCCCAGGATGATGACCTTGCTGGCCACCGCGCCGCGGGTGCCGGCCGAGAATGTCGGCGGAGGCTCGACCACTCTCCCCTTCCAGTGAGAGACGTTCGCAGTCGCTGCGACTTTGATCTTTGCCCGCAACAGATTCAACGTGCTGATCATGGCCTCGGGGCTGCCCGAAGGCTTGCACACGAAGTCCACCGCGCCCGCCTCGAGCGCCCGCATCGTGATCTCCTGCCCTCGCGGGGTCAGCGCACTGACCATGACGGCACGGATCGGATACTTCGGCATGATCCGCTGCAGAAACTGCAGCCCATCCATGCGCGGCATCTCCACGTCCAGCGTCACGACGTCTGGCTGCTTCGTGACGATGAGGTCCCGGGCCGCGTACGCATCTCCAGCAGATCCGACGACCTGCAGTCCTGGGTCCGCCGAGAGGCCGTCGATCAGGATCTTGCGGACCAAGGCGGAGTCATCGACGACGAGAACGGTGATCGGTTTCGACATGCTCTAGATCCTCTGAAAAACGCCAGCCCGGATGGGGCGAAGAAGTTTGGGGTCGTGATCGAGAGACTCCGCAATCCCGATGAAGAGATACCCGCCGGGTACCAGACTGTTCGCCAAACGGACGCCGAGCTTCTTCTTCGTGGGAAGATCGAAGTAGATCATCACGTTTCGACAGAAGACGACGTCGAAGGGACGTTTGAACCTGAACGAGTCTTGAACGAGGTTGAACCGGCGGTACAGCACGTCCTTGCGCATCCGCTCCACGACCCGGACCTTTCGACCGGACGTGGGCTCGAACCACCGCTTGCGCATCGAGGGGTCGAGCGGCTCGATCTCCTCCGGCTCGTAGTAGCCCGCCTTGGCCGCCTGGAGCACTTCGGTGTTGATGTCGGTCCCGAGCACGCCAGCATCCCAGCTCGCGTAACCGGGACCCACGCAGTCGGCCAGCAGCCCTGCGAGCGTATAGGGTTCTTGTCCGGTCGATGCCGCGGCACACCAGATCCGCAGCGCCTTGGAGTGACGATTGCGCTTCAGCGCCTCGGGGATGGCTTGAGCACGATAGAACTCGAAGTGCCCCCATTCGCGCCCAAAATACGTGTAGTTGGTCGAGATATGGTTGATGCACTCGGCCATCAGCTTCCCCGACCGGTCTGCTTCGACGCGGTCGAGGTAGTCGCTGACGCGGTCGATCTTCATCGAGCGGAGGACCTGCTGGAGCCTTCCCAAGACCAGGGAGCGGCGATCCCCCTCGAGTGCCACGCCGCAGGCCGCGTACAGCATCTTCTTGGCCCGTTCGTACTCGGCGTCGGTAATGGACAGCTGTCCACTCGACGTTGCTACGGCGTGAGATTCGATCATGGTGATGACATCCTGCAGGGAAGGCGGTCTCAGTACTTCCCGAACTCGTCGTCGTCGAGCGGGATGATGGCACCGGGGTCGATGTCACCGCTGAAGTCCGCTCCGACCACGGCCATGCCGGATCCAAAGCTGGGCGTCGGAGTGTTGGCCGCACCGAAGCCGTGCTGATTGAGCATCTGAGCGATCGCCGACAGCAGCTCGGGCGGCAGGTTCTCCGGCAGCCCCGCCACCGACCTCTCCTGCGCGGGTTCCTTGAGCTTGAATCCCGACAGCCGGTCCTGAAGTTCGCGAGCCTGGCGCGCCAGGTCTTGAGATCCGGCGGCACTCTCCTCTGCGCTCGCCGTGTTGGTCTGCGTGACCTTGTCGATCTGAGTCAGGCTCTCATCGATGGTCGCGATGCCGCGCGATTGTTCATCGCTCGCAGCCGCGATCCCGCCGACGATCTCGCTGACCTTGCCCACATCGCTGACGATCTCCTTGAGCGCCCCTGCGGTTCGGGTCGCGATCTCCGTGCCCTGTTCGACCTTCTCGATGGAGTCTTCGATCATCTCGGTCGTCTCCGAAGCCGCCTTGGCGGAACGGGCGGCCAAAGAGCGCACCTCCTCGGCAACGACCGCGAAGCCCTTCCCGTGCACGCCTGCGCGCGCGGCCTCGACCGCAGCGTTCAACGCCAAGAGGTTGGTTTGGAAGGCGATGTCGTCGATGACCTTGATGATCTTTCGAATCGACTGGCTCGAGTGCTCGATCTTTCCCATCGCGCCGACCATGTCGGCCATCATCCCGTCGCCCTTGACCGCGTTCTCGCGAGCGGTGTTGGCCAGCTCGTTCGCGACTTCTGCGTTCTGAGCGTTCTTGCCGGTCTGCTCGGTGATGCGAGACATCTCGCCGGTGATCTGGGCGAGCGACGACGCCTGCTCCGTTGCGCCCTGAGAGAGAGCGTTTGCCGTGTCGGAGACCTGGCGGGCCCCTCCGGCGACCGACTGCGACACGCTCTTGACCTGGAACAGGGCGGCGTTGAGTGCGTCCAGCGTGCCGTTGAGCGCCGTCTTCAGCTGGTTGTGCGCGCCCTCGTAGTTGCCCCCCATGTAGGAGGTCAGATCCCCCTGCGCGATCTTCGACAGGTGCTTCTCCACGACGACGATGGGTTCGACCAAGACGTCGATCATATCGTTGAATCCGGTCATGATGGGCTGAAACGCGAGCGCGAGCGACTCGACGTCGGCGCGGATGGTGAGGTCGCCTCGGCGGGCGGCGTCGATCACCCTGTTGGTCTCGCGGCGAAACTCGGCTCGCTCATTCTGGTCCGTCCACTCCACGGCAGACCCAATCCGCTCGCCATCGCGCCCATACAGGGCAACGGCACTGAGTCCGAACTCGAGCGCACCCACGTGGATCTCCGTGTTGAACGGAAGTCGGGCCGGGTCTGCGAGCAGCGTCCGCTGCCTGCTCGGGTTCTTGTGGAAGTCGTCGATGTTGGCGCCGAGGAGCTTGTCGGCGGAGAACCCGGGAAACCGAGTCCTCATCTCGGACTCGTACCGACCGAGCATCTCCACCAAGCTCGGGTTGACGTAGATGATGTTCAGATCGTTGTCGACGATCGTGTAGTAGGCGTTGGCTTGCCCCATCAGCGACGAGAGCCGGTCCGCGTGGATCTGACCGGCACGCTCTTGGGTGATGTCGTGGAACTTGAAGCTGTATCCGATCGGCGCCCCATCCTCGTCGGCGGCTCCGGCCACGCTCACCCGCACGCAGAGGCCCTTCATCTCCAGCATCGTCTTGCGCGGAAGCGCGGAGAAGTCGGAGATCTCGCGTCGAAACGCCGCAGCGTCGGAGCGCACGTTGAGGATGCACGAGCCTACCAGGCGGGAGCTGTCGAACTGCGGCGAGGCGGCTTCGAAGGCGGCCGCGTGTCGAACGAAGAAGTCGAGCGCCGCCGGGTTGGCGTGCGTGACGGTGAAGGACTCGTCCGTGAGCACGGCGGGCTCCGGCGCGCCCTCGAACGCGCCGCGAAATCGCCGCTGCTGCGCCTGTTCGTCTTCCGAGGCCGCCAGCAGCATCGTCACGATGGCTCCGGTCACGCCACCGTCCTTGCTTCGCAAGGGCTGAACCACGAGGTTCGTGTGGCAGTCCTGCCTGTCACGGGTCCGGACGACGAAGCGCTCCTGGACTTCGTCCTCGTCGGCGATCGCACGGTCCACGGGCGTCAGCCCACGTCCTCCGGTGAGCCCGACGACGCTTCGAGCGCCTCGCACCGATGCGGCGTCGCGGCCGGTCAGGCGCTCTGCGGCAGCGTTCCAAGCGGTGATCGATCCTCTCTCGTCGACGGCAAAGGCGGCGACGGCGAGGCCATCGAGGATGTTTTCTGTGTTGGCGTTCATCTGGTGCTCCTTGCGGATTCGAGGGGTTGAGTCATGCGGCGGAGGTGCTGGATTCGGCTGCGCCGAGGGTCGGGTCGAACAGGAGTCGGCTGGCGTCGAGCAGGAGCCTGACCTCACCCTCCACCTTCCCAACGCCCATCATGAACCCCTGACCGCCGCCGGCGGCCGCCCCCATCGAGGGTGGGGCTTCGATGTTCGAGAGCTCGATATCCACCACCTCCGACACCGTGTCGACGACCAGGCCGACGGCGGCGTCGCGGATGTGGACGACGATGATGCAGGTTCGTGCATCATAGTCGCGCGGCTTCATATTGAAGCGCGCGCGAACATCCATCACGGGAATCACCTTTCCGCGCAGGTTGATGATTCCCCGAATATAGGCAGGAACGTCAGGAACCGGCGTAATCTGCTGAAAACCGATGATCTCCGTCACCGTGGTGATGGCCAGCCCGTAGGATTCTCCGCCCAGCATGAAGGTGAGAAACATCTGCGAACGCGGCGCCCCATCTTCGAATTCGGCATCATGGCTGGTGGGATCTTGCGTTGACGAGTTCATGGTCGACCGACTTTCCTGCCTGCGGCGAGGCGGACTTCATTCTCCCGAGCCTCGATACATACGTCGTTCGTTCTGCATCGGGTAGAAAGGCCTGGACCCATTTTGGGCAGCCCCGTTTTGGAAACACAGCCGGTCGTGCGAGCGCGCGACCAGATGGGGTTCACAGGATCTTCTCCCCATGCTCTGGGGACACGACGGTGACCGACTCGTAGGGGAGCACCATGGTCACCGTCCGTGAGTGGGTTCCACCAACGTCTTCGGCAGCGACGGCAAACCCATACCTTGCGAGAGCCTGCTTCACGGCGGCGACGTTCCGGAGCCCTATCTGCATCCCGATTCCCGACGGGCTGGCGCCTCCGACGAGCCGAATCCGCAGGTGCCCCGGCAGCGCGACGCTTCCGTTGGCCCGAAGTTCGCGGATCAGCGCGGGGATCGCCCGGTCCGCGTAGTAGGCGGGCAGACGTACCACCGGGTCGGAGGGGTCGGACCGAGGCAGGACGACGTGCGCCATTCCACCGACTCCGCGGTTGACGTCGACCGCGATGACCGCGACGCAGGACCCCACGCCGAGCATCGTGATGTGGTCCGCCTTGCCCGCCCGAACGACGAGCCCTCCCACACCGACCACCGCGGTCATGACGCGAGCGACCTCCGGCCGCCGGTACCGAGCAAGGATACGAACTGACGGGGGTCGACGATGAGACACAGATCGCCGTGGCCCAGGAGTGAGCACCCGACGATTGCGCGAACGTTCCCCAGGTACGGACCCAGCGGTTTCACGACCACCTGTCGCTGGCCGATGATCTCGTCGACCCGCAGGCAAATCTCTTGCTCGCCACAGTCGACGACGACGACGACGACATCGTCGTCGGACTCGCAGGGGGCGTGAGACGGATAGAGGTTCGAGAACTCGACCAGCGGCATGGTCTTTCCGCGCATCTGGACGAGAGGGCCCAAATGGGGACTTTCGGTGCGCGTCGCACCTTCGATCCGCACAGATGCGGTCACCGACAGCAGCGGAAGAGCGTAGAGCGCCGCGCCCGCGCGGACGACCATCGTGTCGATCATCGCAAGGCGCATCGGGAGGCGAAGGAAGAAGGTCGTCCCCTCCCCCTTCGACGTCTTCACCTGGACGGAGCCCCGAACCGCCTCGACTTCGCTCTTGACGATGTCCATGCCGACGCCCCTTCCGGAGTATTTCGACACCGTCGTCGACGTGGAGAACCCTCGCTCGAAGAGCAGTTCGGTGACTTCGTCGTCCGAGGGGTGTTCGTTGGCCGCGACGAGTCCAGCGGCTCGAGCTTTCTGAAGGACGCGCTCGAGGTCGATTCCACCGCCATCGTCGCGCACGCTGACCACGACCTCGGTGCCTTCGCGATTCGCTTCGACGCAGATCCGCGCTCGAGCGGGTTTACCCGCCCCGGCCCGGATTGCGGCGTCCTCGACCCCGTGGTCGATCGCGTTGCGAAGGAGGTGGAGCAGTGGGTCCGTCAGGGTCTCGACGATCGAGCGATCGACCTCGATGTCGGCGCCGTCGAGCTCCAGCGCGACGTCCTTGCCGAGGTCCGAACTCACGTCGCGCACGACCCGAGCCGCCTTCCGAAAGAGCGACTCGAGCGGAACCATGCGGATCTCGGTCGCGGAGTCGTGCAGCGCTTGCGCGACCCGACGCAGCTGGCTGGTTGCGACCTGGAAGTTTGGAAGGTCCAGCCCGACCAAGTCGGGGTTCTTGATGACGGACGCAACCGCCGTGATCAGCTCGCCGACTTCATCGAACACGGTATCCAGCTTGGCGACGTCCACCCGAACGAACGAGGTCGTCGTCCCCGTGTCGGGCTCGCCAACGGGCCGCTCGACGCCGGGGTCGAACGCGGGCTGGACCCGATTGCGCTTGAGCCGGAGCAGGGCATCGCGAAGTTGGTCGATCTGCTCGAACAGCTCCGACGCGCCTGTCAGCCGCTCTGCCTTGCCGGTCCGGACAGAGTGGAGAACGTCCTCGAGCCGATGCGCGGAGGCCTCCAGCTCCACGAGGCCAAGCCAGCCGCTGTTCCCCTTGAGGGTGTGAAGTGCTCGAAAGGCCTCGTCGATATGGTGCGCCGAAGGGGTCTTCTCGTAGGCCAGCAGGGCCGATTCGGCGACCTCGAGCTGCTCCAGACCTTCCTCACAGAACATCGACATCCGCCCGGAGGACTCCTCGGGAGACGCCTGAGAGGCGGTTGTGGGCGCCGCGACGACGTCGCCCAACGGCAGATCCGAGACGGCGCTCACCACGGCGATCGCACCGCGGAGCTGGGTGAGCTCCGTGGCCAGGGCTGACGGATCCTCGTCGATCGAACCTCGGGCCGCGCGCATTCTGTGCGCCAAGGCTTCGAGGCCGCGGGTTTCGGCGTCGTGCACGAGTTGGTCGAGAATCGCGACGACTGCGGCGGTTTCGAGGCTGTGGGCGTCCTCCAGAAGCGCGAGTGCGGCCTGAATGAAGTCACCGTGTTCCCGGTGCTCTGCACTGTCGTGTTGGGCCGCCACTTGTGAAAGCTCCGTAGAGTCCCCGGTCGCGCTCGGCAAGGAACGCGAAGCCCCAAATTGGGCGGGCCCATCAGCCGATTTGGTCGGGCCATCGTTCCAACGGAACGGCGCCAAGTCCCCACTACGGCGCGAACAAGGTCAGGGTGCCTTGACCGTAGCCACTGATGTCGAAGCCGTAGCTGTCGCGCATGCCGGCGGCCTTGATGAAGGCCTTGATGTCGTCGGTCGCCTTGCCGTACTCGGCCGACACGAAGCGGCAGTGCGGCCGGTCCGAGGTGTTGAACATGCGGCTGAGCACGTTGAGCACCTCGCCAAAGGCCTCGGTGATCTCCGGCGGGAGTTCGGGAGTCTTCTTCGCATCCTCGGCCACGGCCGGCGGCAGCATCATCATCGCGGCGCCGGTGTAGCAAGCGAACGCGGCGTCCGCGGACACGACGGCGACCAGCTTGTCGTCGTCGGAAACGAAACGCCCGAAGACCACCGACTCCTGATAGATCGACTTCGAGAATTTCTTCTCGGTCGAAGAACAGGGCTTGTCGAACAAGCGTCCGAGCAGCTGATGGACCTGGATGACGTCGTTGTTCACGCTGCGGCTCCAATGAGTGGCTCGAGGGCAAACTTCACGTCATCTCCGCTGAACGGCTTGACGATGAACTTGTCGGCCCCTGCGTCGTGCGCCTGCTGTCGCATCTCGGGCGTGCACTCCGTGGTCACGAACACGAACGGGGTGCGGAATCCATCGGCGCGCAAGTTCTGCAGGAACCCGAAGCCGTTGAGGTTCGGCATGTTCCAGTCCGACAACACCAGATCGAACTTGCCGGCGACGAAGGCCTTGTAGGCCTCCTCGCCGTCGCAAGCTTCGGTGATTTCGGCATTTCCGTAACCGGCCTGTCGGAGCGCCCGGCGAACGAGCATCCGCATGACTTTGCTGTCGTCTGCAACGAGAATCTTCATGGTGTCACCTTGGGTATCGGCACGAATGCCCCGCGGTTGAGCCACGGTCCGCGTTCCGACAGGCCCATTTCGGCTCCATGACGGCCCCGCACGCCCGTGAGGCAGGGTGGCTCGCAAGGACGTCCAGCGGTGCTACCTTCCGGTCGTGGACGTCCCCGCCATCGACCCCACCTTGGACCTCGACGACGAGATCGCGCGGCTCCGCAAGGAGCGAAACGCCGTCATTCTCGCGCACTACTACCAAGACTCCGAGATTCAACACCTCGCGGACTTCATCGGCGACTCGCTACAGCTGGCCCGAGCCGCGCGCGACACGTCGGCCGACGTCATCGTCTTCTGCGGGGTCCACTTCATGGCCGAGACGGCCAAGATCATCAACCCCGAGCGCACCGTCTTGCTGCCAGACCTCGAAGCTGGCTGCTCGCTCGCCAACGGCTGCCCCGGGGATCGGTTCCGGGCATGGCGGGCCAAGCACCCCGACGCCGTGGCCATCAGCTACATCAACTGCTCGGCCGAGGTCAAAGCCGCCAGCGACCTGATCTGCACGTCGTCCAACGCCGTGAAGATGGTCGAGTCCGTGCCCGCGGACAAGCAGATCCTGTTCGCGCCCGACAAGAACCTGGGTCGATGGCTCATCAAGGAGACCGGTCGCGACATGCTCTTGTGGCAGGGCACCTGCATCGTCCACGAGACCTTCAGCCACCGAAAACTCCTGGGGCTCAAGGCAAGGCACCCCGACGCCAAGATCATCGCGCACCCAGAGTGCGAAGATCACGTGCTGGACATGGCCGACTTCATCGGCAGCACGAGCCGCCTGCTCGAGTACGCGACCACGTCGGAGTTCAGCGAGTTCATCGTCGCCACCGAGGCGGGCATCATCACCCAGATGGAGCTCAAGGCTCCGGGCCGCACGTACATCCCCGCACCGCCAGAGGAAAACTGCGCCTGCAACGAGTGCCCCTACATGCGGCTGAACACGATGGAAAAGCTCTACCTGTGCCTGCGAGACATGACGCCGGAGCTGACCATGCCCGAGGAGCTGCGGCTTGCCGCCAAGAAGCCTCTCGATCGCATGCTCGAGCTGTCTGCGGCGGTGAAGTAGAGCGGGTGTCCTCTACGAGCACACACGTGCCCCCAACGTAGGCTGGGTCAGCGTCGTTCCGGATTGGGACGACGCATACCGTCGGATCCGAGCGGCCTGTCGGCCTTTCCGTTGACAGCCCTGACTCCCTCGGTCAGCACGTCGACATGCAAGCACAGTCTCTCGACGTGCGGCCAGCCTCTCCGGGCGTCGACCTGCCTCGTCTCCTCGCGGCATGTGTAGACATCAAAGCGGCCCTCGTCATGGGTCTCGACGGAGAGATCCGCGCAACACACGGTCCGAGTGCCGACGCTCTGAAGACATCGATCTCCTTTGCGGTCGGCATTCTCGACCTCGCCCAGCGGCTGTGTGAGGAGTCCGGGTCGGGCATGCTGCGCTCGCACGTGCTGAGCGCAGAGGCGGGCACGCTCGTCCTTCACCACCTCGGAGAAGACACCATCGTGGTCCTACTCGCGGAGCCGTCCACGCCGCTGGGTGCGCTCCTCCACGATCTTCGCCACGTCATCGATCAACCCGATGCCCCGGAGGAGTCGGCATGGACTTGATGCTCGCGATCGCGGCCGGCGCAGGCCTGGTCACCGGGCTCGCAACCGCTCGTGTGTTCGGGGGGCGAAGGGAGACCCCGGCCATGTTCGCCGCGCCAGAGCCCAACGAGGCGCTGGCGGAGTTGCGAACGCTCAGGGCGCTGTGCGACATTCCGAACGTCAACAGCATCAGGCGCTACAGCCTCGCAACCGAAGCCGGCGAGGCGATGCAGCGGTGCCTGGAGAGTCTGGTCGGGGAGGACGTTCGTGCCGCGGCGATCACCGCGGAGGGAGGCGCCGTGTGGAAGGGTCTGGGCGACTTGGACTCGCTTCGCGACGCGTCTTCCTTCGCAGCCCGACTCGATCATGTGCCGCCAAAGGTCCTCCGCGTGGCATGGCGCAGTGATCAGGGCATCGAGATCGTCGCCCAGCGCTTTCCGATGCTCCGGCAGTCCCGATGGGTCGTATGCGTTGCAAGCGGGACGCCGGTCGACCGCATGCGACTGGCGCGGGTCGCCTACGAGTCGGGGCTTCGAAACGGCATCGAACTCGCCCAGGACGTCGAGGCTCGTCCCCTGACGCCAGCCGACCTCGGGGGATGGAGACCGCTGGTCTCGCTGTGCGAACACAGCCCGTTGAGGGCAGCACGGGTGTGGACTCGGGGAGAGAAGCGTTTCTCGGTCGGTGCGGCGGACGAGAGCCGGCCCGTCCTGCGGACGCAGGTCGCCCTCCATGCGTGGTCTCAACTGGTCGCGGCCAAGCTGGGCGCAGAGCTCGGAACGCTCTACGAGACCGGCAGCACGCGGATCGCCTTCCACCCCGTTGCCGCGGACAGCCTCTTGGAACTCGTCACGGGAACGACTCGGCCCCACCCGTGGCGGCGTGCATATGCGGCCGCCCGGCAGCTCGAGCACAGCCAGTCCCAACGAGAGGCAAGCTAGATGACACCCCGCATCGCTCACGAGCAACAAGACGTGGAAACCATCTTCCAGCGCCTGCACACCCTCGAAGCCGAGGTTCGACAGCTTCGGCAGGAGAACGCCAGACTCCGAGGCCTCCAACGCGCCGAACACTCCGCCGCGGAGGGTCCAGGACGCTACTCGCTCGTCTCGGCGGAACAGACATTCATCGACCTCGAGACCCCAAACACGATCCCGCCACCGCCGACGTACCGGGAGATCCCGGCCGTCTCGCCGCGGCCCGACCATCGGGCGCGCAACGACACGCCGCCCACCCACCGCGCACCGGCAGGCCCACCTCCGGCGCTGGACGTCGGCTACGTGAACCGAGTCGACGAGTCCAAGCTGGACGAGCTGCCCTATGGGCTGGTGGTCCTCGACCGTGAGGGACGCGTACTGCTCTACAACGAAACGGAGTCAAGACTCACCGGCTTCGCTCGATCGCGCGTCACCGGTCGCAACTTCTTCCGCGAGGTCGCGCCGTGCACCGCGGTCAAGGAGTTCGAGGGACTCTTCAAGGAGTTCGTGGCCGGAAGACGGGGCCGGACGGTCTTCTTCGACTTCGCGTTCTACTTCAGCGCCGGAACGCAAAACGTCACCATCGCCCTCGCCGCCGGTCGCCGCCCAGGGCAGACCAACGTCATGATGATGCGGCGCTGAGCGGCGTCTTCGACCGTGGTCAGTCCGCGCACGTGTCGTGCATCGGAAGGGCGCGCTCGAACCGCTCGGCCTCCAGGCCCAGCGCCTGAAGGACCAGGCTGCGCGAAACGACCAGCGGAAGCCGGGTCCTTCGCGCAAAGTGGTGCGTGGTCCGGGTGAGGCTGGCGGGGTCCATCTCGAAGTCGAGACGGAGGGCCGACGCGTTGGCTTCGAGCTGCATCAGCTCTGATCGAAGCTCGTTGAACCGTCCCCCCACCGCTCGCAGAGTGTACGCGTCGCTACGCAGCGCGCAAGGCAGATCAGCGTTCGAACGCTGTTTTATGGCGCTTCACCCCATACCGGCGGTCCAGGGCGGTCCAGGACCTGCGGTGAAAACGCGGGTCCGGGGATTGGCGCGGAGGGGGGCTGCAGCATTGTCTCGACCCGCGCGAAAACGTCAGCGACCCAACAGATAGGTGACCGAGACCCGCCCCATGTCGCCTTGTGGAAACAGGGCCTGAAACGCTTCGGGTCCAGGCCGCAACCCGGCGAGGTCCGCCGCGCGCAGCAGCTCCGCGTGCTCGACCGTGTACTGATTGGAGAAGCCATGCGTGAGGTCGTAGCCGATCGTCGGGGTGCGCCCGGGATCGCGCGCGACGACGGCCGAGGGCAGCGTATGGAGCTCGATGAAGAGCCATCCGTAGCGACGAACGTAGGGGCTCCAACGCGTCATGAACGCGACGAGATCTGCCGCCAGCGCCTGGCCGGTGATGGCAGTGCCTCCAGGCTCGACGAACGCACCATCCGTGGCGCTGGGCGGGGAACCGGGCGTCTGACGCCAGATCCGGTTGTGGATCAGCATGGAGTTGGTGTGCAGTGCGTCCGCCGCTCCCAAGACGCGGTCGTCCAAGGCGATGCCCAGGGCGCGGATGCCAGCATCGAGCGCATCGGGGTCTGCGATGTCGATCGGCGTGTCCACGACGTGCGCGTGCGGGACCCCGCCAGCGGCGAGCGTCTCTCGGGTCTTCTGCCTCGAGGCGAGGTTGAGGTCGGAGCCGATGAACGCGACCGGCTTGCTGAAGAAGTTCCAGCTCAGGCGGTCACGGAGCACGTCGGCGATGTGCCGAAGGAAGGTGCCATCGCCGCAGCCGGTGTCGCAGACCGCCCGCGGGTAGTCGTCGCGCTCGAACAGCTGCGCGACGATCTCGTCGACCTTGGCAAAGTACAGCGAGTGCGATCCGCCGCTGCCCCAGATGTTCAGGCGACGGTCCACGTGCGTCTCGTGCCCTTCGACCGTCGGCGGAAAGATGTCGCGAAAATCGCCGTGGCGAAAGATCAGCTCCTCGACCCGGCGCAGCAGCGGCAGATAGCTCAGCGTCACCGCGTACGCCGACGCGAAGAACACCACGGCGCGCCCCTGCTTCGTGAGCGTGCCGGACGCGAGATCGAACCATCCCAGCGCAGCGATGCCGGGCAAGAGCTCTTCTCGGATGCGGCGGCGAGACTCCGGTCGCAGCGTGCTCGGCGGAACGACCCGATCGTCGACGATCACCGTGCGCCCATCCCCCTCCATCGCAACGAGACGATGGCGCGCCATCGCGACCGCGAGCGGAGCCGCCAAAGCCCCCTGCAGCATCGAGATCAGCCGCTCTCGAACCGCGACATGCTCCTGTTGGACCGGCGGCAGGTCGAAGTCTCGAGCGCAGAGACTGGCCATCTCCTCGATCGTCGCGGACCCCTCGGGCGCCGCCTCCCGGGTGGTGAGGTAGGCCGACATGCGCTCGGAGAACCGCAAGAACGCCTCGATGCGCTCCAGCGTGGGGCCCATGCCGCGCAGCAGCTCCGCGATCACTCGCCCCGAGGGGGTGAGCGACAGCGGCAGCGGGCGCTCGAGGTCCTCGGCAACCTGGGGTGCCCGCCACCCGTCCAGCCATCCTGAGGACTGCAGCGCTCGCAGCACGAGGTTGAGATACCCACGCCGGGCCGAGAAGTCGCGCGCCAGGTCTCGCGCGTCGATTCCCTTGTCCAGGGCTTCGAACACTCGTCGTCGGGTGAAGGCGGCGAGAAAGGGCAGCATCGCGAGACCGTCCTGCTGGGCGAAGACGCGCCGCCGCGCAGACAACCGATCGGCGCGTGTCGTGACCTCGAAGAGGGGCTGCACCCAGGGATGGTAGTGCGCCGACCACCTCGCAGGTCCAAGAATCAACCGCACCATCGACGGGGGAATCAATGCCCGTCCACTGGAACAAATGCGCGCTTTCCCGGGTCCAGGGTCTGTGCGATCGCGAACGCTGGCTCTGGGCGCTCTGACGGCCCTCCTGCTCGGTTTCGCTGCGTGGTGGATGACGCGCTCCGACGCGACGCCGCCCGAGCCGACGGCCGAGCAGCCGACGGCCCAGGTCGACCGCGGTGACCGTGTGGCCCGCCTGCTTGCGCTCCGTGACGACGCGCCGGACGTCGATCCCGTGTCCCTGGTCGGCGTCGTTCGAGACGAGCGCGCGCGACCCATCGCGGGGGCCATCGTTCTGCTCACGTCCAAGAGCTTCGAGCAGAGCATGGGCCAGGTCGGTGAGCGGCCGCAGCCGGTCCATGTTCTCACCGACGCCGGCGGAGGCTTCGCGATCGAGGGGGTTCCGGTCGGGCGGTACACGATCTCCGCCAGCGCCAAGGGCTTCCTCAGCGCGAGCCACCTCGCGATTCGTGTTCTCCCCGGTCGCGACCCCGACCCGATCGAGCTGCGGCTTTCGACCGGTGGCTTCGTCGTGCAGGGGCGGGTCGAAGACGTCTCGGGAGGGCCCGTCGACGGGGCCCTGGTTTCGGTGCTTCGGCACGACGGTCAGAACCTGCTTCGGCAAACCTTCGCCCCGGCGGGTGCGTTGAGCGACGACGAAGGGTCGTTCGAGCTGACGCTCGCGACCGGGACGTACGGCGCGACGGTGACGCACCCCGACTACGTTCAGGCGAAGCGAACCTTCGAGGTCACCGATGGTCCCCGCACCCTCGAGTTTCGGCTGACACCGGGGGCCGTGGTCGAAGGCGTCGTAAAGGTTCGCGGGTCGAACGAACCGGTCGCACAGGCCATCGTGGTCGCACAGCCCCCGGACGCGTCTGCCCAGTCCGGGTCCTTTTCCATTCGAGGCTTTGGGGAGCACCGCGTGGTGTCGGATGACCGGGGTCGGTTCCGCCTCGCCGGTCTTCCCTCGGGCGTACTTCAGATCAACGCGGTCGCGCGCGGTCACGCCTCGGCCGAAGTGACCGACGTCTCCGTGGGCATCGCCGAGACCGTCAGCGAGGTCGTGGTCTGGGTCGAGCCCGCCTTTGCGATCAGCGGATTCGTGGTGCCCAGAGGGAGCGAAGGAGACGACGGCATCGAAGGGGTCTGGGTGGGGGCGCTCTCGCTGCAACCCCCGGGGCTGTTCGTTGCCCGCACGCCCAGCGAAGCGGACGGTTTCTTCGAGATTCCAGGGGTCCAGCCCGGCAACTACCTGGTGTCCGCACTCGGAGACGAGCATCTTCCGAACCTGACCGGCACGTCGGCGCAGGTGTCAGATGATGACGTCACCGGACTGCTGGTCGAGCTCGACCAGGGCGTGACCATCACGGGTCGCGTGCAGCCGCCGGGGCCAGCGACCGTGTCCCTTCGGGTCTCCTCCGAGGGGATGGGGATCACAGGCATGCTTGCGAGCATGGGCAATGCGTTCGTCCGCACGCGGACCGATGCCGACGGCTACTTCGAGCTGCGTCCGGTCGCGCCGGGGTCACTCGAGGTGGTCGCGAACGGAGACGACGGAAGCCGAGGGGTGCTGGAGGTCGAGGTCGGCGACGAGGGCGAGCGGGACCTGGTCGTCGAGCTGGAGCCTCGGGTGTCCATCGAGGGCATCGTCGTCACGGCCGCGGGCGATCCGGTCCCCGACGTGAAGGTCCGCGTGAGCCGGACCGATGTCCAGGCCGAGCCGGCCTCCTTCTCGATCTCGGGCGACGATGGCCCCATGTTTGGCGCCGCTGCGCCCACCGGCGAGAACGGTGCGTTCACGGCCCGAGGCCTGGAGCCCGGCGAGTACGAGGTCTCGGTGGGCTCCGGACGGGGACCGGCGCTGAAGTACGCCGACGGTGGCGCCGCCGAGGAAAACCGCCCGTTCACGGTGCCGGACGGAGGGCTGCGCGGCGTCCGGCTCGTGGTCGAGGCTCGCTCGGGCGTGATCACCGGGACCGTGGTCGACGAGGATGGGGCTCCGGTCGCGGATGCCTGGGTCACGGCCGCCATGGAAGGCGCAGGCAAGGCGTGGATGAGCGAGATGGCGCGTACCCGGGGTCCCCGCCGGGGTCGCGAAGTCGAAGCCAAGACGCAGGACGACGATGAAGACCCGTCCGCCGCGGTCGGCCCGATGTCGCGGCTGGCCTCCGAGCCCCCGGTGCTCACCGATGCCTCCGGGCGCTTCACGATCCGGACGCTGCGCGAGGGGACCTATCGCCTCTGGGCCGAGGCATCCGGCGGCGGACAGCGCGTCTCCAAGGACGGTGTGGTCCTGGGCAGCGACGTCACGCTGGAGGTCGCGGCGCTCGCCGGCGTTCGCGGCGTGCTCCGCAGCGGGACCAAGCCAGTCGTGACGTACACGCTCAGCCTTCAGGGACCCACGCTCCGGTCCAAGCGGATTCACAACGACGCGGGCGAGTTCTCGATCGAGGGCCTCGACCCTGGGACGTACACCGTCGAAGCCCGGGCCGACGGTGGTACGGCAAGCGCCGAGGTCGAGGTCGAACGAGGCGTCACGGCGGACGTCGACCTGGAACTCGAAGCCTTCGGGACGCTGACGGGCACCGTGGTCAGCGCGTCGGGGGAGGCGTTGGCGGGCCTGTCGGTGATGGCCCAGCCCAAGGACGGGTCGATGGACGTCGGCTCGGGGCTGCAGATGCTCATGGGTGGCGGCCCCCGGACCGACCGGCGCGGCAAGTTCGAGCTCGCAGGAGTCCCCGCCGGCGAAGGACAGCTGACGATCTTCGACCCCGACGGAGGAGAGGGCGGGGGCGCGTCGGCGAGCTACGACGTCGACGCGGGGGGCACCACCGATCTCGGCACCATCGTCGGCGTGAAAGCCGGGGAGGTTCCGGTTCCCGAACGCGGGACCCTGGGCCTGCGGACGATGGTGCGCGACTGGACCCATCGACCGTTGGCTCCCGACGCCGACCCCGACGACGCCGATCCCCCCGCCGACGTCGAGGTCAGCCGCCTGTGGGTTCGTGCCATCACCCAGGAGGGCCCAGCGGAAGCGGCCGGACTGCAGCCCGGCGACGAGATCATCGGCATCCGCGACCAGGACGTGGCCAGCATGGGGGCCTCGAATGCAGCCTCGATGCTCGGACCGAGCCACTTCCGGGTGGGCGATACGGTTTCGCTGCGTATCCTTCGCGACGGCTCCGAGCGCCGGATCACGATCGCAGCCCAGAAACGCGACCTGTCCGGCCTGGTTACCGGGGGAGGCTGAGCGAGACACGCCCGTTTCTCCCCGCAGCGAGGATGGACATCGGGCTTTCTGCCCCACCACCTTGGTCGATCCCGACCCAGCTGTATGGGCAGCGCCGGCCTTGCGCTTGCCTGATAGGCTGCCGCTCGCTCGACCATGCCGGCCATCGTCTCGATTCAAGACCTGCGAAAGACCTACGAGGGGGGATTCGAGGCCCTGCGGGGCGTGTCTCTCGACATCGAAGACGGCGAGATCCTCGCGCTGCTCGGGCCCAACGGCGCCGGAAAGACGACGCTGATCTCGTGCGTATGCGGGATGAACACGCCGACCTCGGGTCGCATCCTGGTCGACGGCCACGACGTCGTCGACGACTACCGCGCCGCGCGTTCGCTGATCGGGCTGGTGCCGCAAGAGGTCTCCCTCGAGCCCTTCGAGCGGGTGATCAACACGGTTCGATTCTCGCGCGGACTGTTCGGCAAGCCCCATGACGATGCGTACCTCGAGCGGCTGCTCACCCAGCTGACGTTGTGGGACAAGCGGGACAGCAAGGTGCAGCAGCTCTCCGGTGGGATGAAGCGCAGGGTCCTCATCGCCAAGGCGCTCAGCCACGAGCCTCGAGTGCTGTTCCTCGACGAGCCCACCGCTGGCGTCGACGTCTCGCTGCGCAAGAACATGTGGGAGATGGTCGCGGAGCTCAAGGCCGACGGCGTGACGATCATCTTGACCACGCACTACATCGAGGAGGCCGAAGCGATGGCGGACCGCATCGGCGTCATCTCCAAGGGAGAGCTGCTGCTCGTCGAGGAGAAGGCGCGCCTGATGGGCCGCATGGCCCGCAAGGAGATGCGGATCGAGCTGCGAGAGCCCATCGAGCACGTCCCCGACGGCCTCGCTCGACATGCGCTGACGCTCTCCGGCGGCGGCACGGTGCTGACCTACGTGTACGACGCGGATGACCAGGAGGGCGGCATCGCAGCGTTTCTGCGGGACCTGGGCGAGGCCGGTCTCGCGTTCAAAGACCTTCAGACCCACCAGAGCTCGCTCGAAGACATCTTCGTCGACCTCGTCGAGGACCCCACGCCATGAACTACCGCGGCATCAAGGCAATCTACGTGTTCGAGATGACGCGGTTCTTTCGGACCACGCTTCAATCGATCCTCTCTCCGGTCCTGTCCACGTCGCTGTACTTCGTCGTGTTCGGCTCGGCGATCGGCAGCCGCATGAACGCCGTCGACGGGGTCGACTACGGCGCGTTCCTCGTCCCGGGACTCATCATGCTGACGGTGCTGCAGCAGAGCGTGTCCAACGCGTCGTTTGGGATCTACTTCCCCAAGTTCATCGGCACCATCTTCGAGCTGCTCACCGCGCCGCTGTCGTTCATCGAGATCGTGATCGGCTACGTGGGCGCCGCGGCGACCAAGTCCATCCTCATCGGGCTGATCATCCTGGGCACGTCCACGTTCTTCGTGGACCTTCAGATCGAGCACCCGGTCTGGATGCTGGTGACGCTGGTCATGACGTGCGTCTCGTTCGCGCTCTTTGGGTTCATCCTGGGGATCTGGGCCAAGGACTTCGAGCAGCTCCAGCTGGTGCCCACCTTGGTGATCACCCCGCTGGTGTTCTTGGGCGGCTCCTTCTACTCGATCTCGATGCTGCCCCCAGCGTGGCAGACGGTCAGCTTGTTCAACCCGGTCGTCTATCTCGTCTCCGGGTTCCGCTGGGCCTTCTTCGACGTCGCCGACGTGAACCTGTTTGGATCGATGGCGGCCGTCACGGCCTTCTTCGCCCTGTGCATGGGCGCGATCTGGTGGATCTTCAAGACCGGCTGGCGCATTCGCGGCTGAGCAGATCCGCGGCGCGATTCGCGTCGTCGATGCGCGGACCGTCACCGACCTCACGCGATCCGCGAATCCCCCACATCGGCCCAGCGTCGGGCGCACACGCGGTATGCTGGCACTGGGGGTCAAATGAGATCGGTGCCGACACGCTCTTGGGGAACACGGGTCATCAATCGCCCGCTGGCGCGCCGCCGGTTCATGGCGCTGGCCGGCTGCGGGGTGGTTGGCGGCATGATGGCGAAGCTCGACCGCGAGGCCCGTGGTGTGGAGCCGCCCGACCACCGCAGATTCCTGCTCTACAACCACTGCAACGGCCTGCAGAACTTCCACCTCAACCAGTCCGAGGTGACGACCCCCTCGTCGTTCACGCTCAACTCGTTCATGGAGCCCTTCGCCCCGCACCAGGCGGCGCTGACCGTGGTGCAGAACCTCTATTGCACCACCGGTCAGTACCTGCACGGCAACGGCAGCAGCGCGCTGGCCTGCGCGGACCGAGGCCCCACCAATGGAGCCGCTGGCATCGCGCCGATGGTGGTGGGCGGCGCGACGATCGACCAGGTCATCGCGAGCGCCCTGCAAGAGCAGAACGAGTCCCAAACGAAGCTGCGAACGCTCGTCCTGGGCCACCCGCTGGTCATCACCGACGGCAACTGCGTCCAGGGGACCATCGTGGGCACCGGACAGAACGAGCCGGTGTTCCCCACCCTCGACGCGGTCGAGGCCCACCAGACCATCTTTGGGGTGACCAACCAAGATGAGGTCCTCGCCGGCCTCGAGAAGAGCTACCTCGACTTCGTCAAGGACGACATCGCGGCCTTCGAGGCCGAGCTGCCCTCGCCCGAGCGCCAGAAGATGCAGCAGTACCTCAGCTCGGTGCGCGAGGTGGAGCAGTCGCTCACCAGCCTGGCCAACTGCGACGAGATTCCTCAGCAGACCTTCCCCCAGTCCACGCGGAACGACCCCGAGTTTTGGCGATACATGCAGGACTTGGCCGTGATCGCCCTGTCCTGCGAGGCGACCCGGCAGGTCACCATGCTGCACACGTACGGGTGCGTCCACTTCCGCTACACCTTCGACGGCGAGGAGAAGAATCACCACGAGACCGTCAGTCACGAGGAAGAGAACGGTCCGTTCATGGAGAAGATCCTCCGCTTCCACGCGGAGCAGGTCGTCTACCTGTACGAGCGGCTCGCAGAGATCCCCGAAGGCAACGGCACGATGGCCGACAGCCTGCTCATCCAGTGGATGAGTGACGGCGGTGGCATGCACCACAACGGCTCCAACCAGCACCCCGTGGTCTTCCTGGGGACCGCCGGCGGTGCCCTTCAGGGACAGCAGTGGCTGCGGTTCGGCGACAACGAGCTTTCGCTGGCGTGCGCACACGTGACTGCCGCCCGCGCGATGGGGCTGGAGATGGACACGTTCGGCGACGGCATCGACCCGTGCGCCGGACCCATCCCGGGGGTGCTGTCGTGAACCGCTTCCGATGGTTGGCAGCCGGCGCCCTGCTGACGGCGGGCTGTTATTCGGGGATCTCGACCAACCTGGGCGACGCCTCGGAGACCGACGCCGCGACGGGGCCGGAGGTCGAGGACTCCACGTCCGACGACGGTGGCTCGAGCGATGGCTCGGGCGGGCCCGACTCGCAGGAGTTGTGCGCGGACACGCCGCGGCTTCCGCCGGTCATTCGCGGGCTCAACGGGCGGCAGTACGCCCGCACGGTCGAGGCCGTGTTTCCCGGCGTACTCGCCGCGACCGACATGTTCCAGGACTCCGATCGCTCGGCCGAGTTCTCCACGAGTTCGCAGATCCGCCGACTGGACTTCAAGAACACCGCGGACGTCGTTGCGGCAGCCAAGAGCGTCGCGGCCGAGGCCGTCGCGCCGGTCTACGAGCGCTTCGCGTGCCTCGAGGACGCGACACCCACCGACGCCTGCGTGGACTCGATGATCGAGGCGCTCTGCGCAGATCTCTACCGGGGCCCCGCGCCCGCCGAGCACCGAGCCGGGCTCGCGGCCCTGTTCGCCAGCGCCCGCGCGGCGACCGACACCCAGCAGGCGACACGGCTCGTGCTCCAAGCGATGCTGACCTCGCCGCGGTTCCTCTTTCGCTCGGAGATCGGCACGCCCCGCGAGGACGGCAGCGTGGCCGACCTGGACGCCTACGAGGTTGCCAGCGCCTTGGCCTACACCCTCACCGACGCGCCGCCTGACGCCGAGCTCCGGGCGGCCGCAGAGCAAGACGCGCTGCGCACCCCCGCGCAGCTCGAGGCCCACGCCCTCCGGCTCCTGGCGCAGATGGAGGAGGACCCGGTCGGCCTGGTCACCTTCGTGCGCGAGCTCGCCGGCGTTCGAGACTTTGGGGTGATCAGCAAGGACGAGGAGGCGTATCCGGAGTTCGATGCGCAAACCCAGGCCGCCGTCCTCGCCGACTTCGAAGCCACGGCCGGCGCGCTGCTGGCCTCGGACGCGCCGACCCTGGTGCGCCTGCTGACCTCCAGCGAGTTCGTGGTCAGCGAGGCCTCGGCTCGCCTGCTGGGCTGGGCGAACCCCGAGCTGTACAGCGCCGACGATGGCCTGGTCCCGATCGACGAACCCGGGCGCCTCGGACTGCTGACGCATCCGGCCATGCTCGGCACCTATGCCCACGAGCTGGAGACCAACCCGGTCGCGCGGGGGCACTTCATCAGCAACAAGCTGCTGTGCATCGAGATCCCGCCGCCCCCCGAAGCGGTCACCTTCCCCGATCGCGATGAAGAGGGCGCCAACGAGACCCTGCGCGAGACCCTCGAACGGATCCACTCGGTCGACAGCTGTGCCGGCTGCCACGCGTTGATGGACCCCTACGGCTGGCCCTTCGAGGTGTTCGATGCGGTGGGGCGCCGCCGGGACACCGACCGAGGCCTCCCCATCGATCCCACGACCGAGATTGGAGTCCCGGTCGGGGCAGGCGCGATCGAGGGAGTCGACCAGCTGCTCGAGGTCACGGCCTCGGCCGACGTGACCCACGCCTGCTTCAGTCGTGGCGTGTTCAAGTACGTCGCTGGTGTCGGCAAGGAGCTCGAGGGCTTCGACTGCATCACCGACGACCTCGCGACGCCGTTCTTGTCCGATGGCGACGTGCGGGCCCAGTTCGTGCGGCTGCTGCTCTCGTCGTGGTTCTTGGAGCGCGCGATCGAGGAGTAGGGTCCGGGCTCGACCGACGCGTCAGCCCGCGGCGCAGTCGACGTAGTCGTACAGGACCGCGTCGCACCCCTTGAAGTCGTCGCAGCTGGCGTCGGCGAAGCAGCCCATCGCTGACGCGAAGGCTTCACCGCAAACAGGCGAGGTGACCTCTGGCTGAGCCGCGATGCCGTACGCCTCGAGCTTTGGCGCCACACAGTCCTCGAAGCACTCCGCGGCGTCCCATGCGTCGCAGGCGTCCTGCAGATTGCAGTACTCCTGGCAGGTCTCTTCCACGGAGATCAGATCGCTTCGGGTCTGGTCGGGGCTGCCGAAGTCGGCCCCGGCGAAGGGATCGCCTGGCGTCTCTCCGCTCTTGATCTCGAACGGGCCGTCGCACGCGGTCAGCGAGAGGAGCAGAGCGGGGAGGAGCAGGAGTCGGCTACGCATCGTCATCACACACGAAGCCGGAGTTATTTCAGCTTACATAAACTTTCTCAACTAAAATGTGAAAAGGACGTTCGGAGCCTCGTTCATGCGGCGATGCCGAGCGCTTCCTCGAGCCGCACGTTGCGGCTGGACCGGCGACGCAGGACCAGCGCCGCGCCAACGATCGACGCCCGGAACAACGGACCTTCGGCGCTGACCTGGACTGGGAAATCAACCCGGGCAGACAGGCCAATCGCGATGCTCAGCACGCAAGAAGACCGCGGAACGTGCTCGAGCGGCGCGGCGAAGACGATCGTGCCCGAGCCGAGGTGACGGACGTCGAGGGGAACCACGGCAGCCCCACCACCCACGCGCAGCGTGGTGCGGGCGGGCGCGTCGGGGATCTGATGATCTCGGACGAGGTTACAGACGAGGGTTCGGACGAGGCGGTCGGTACTTGGAGTGGAAGACATGGAAGCTTTGTCGGTTCCGGCTGTAACCACAACCCCGACAAGGCCCCCATCTTTCACTCCCAGGGCAGGTTCTTTTCGGAGAGCCTCACCCGCGGCCGTGCGGCGCGTCGTAGTCCAACGAGGGACCGCGCGCGATGATGCCCGTCGGGTTCACGTCCGGGTGGCTGCCGTAGTAGTGCCGACGCATGTGCTCGAAGTTGCAGGTCTCCGATACCCCGGGCATCTGATAGATGTCGCGGACGAAGCCCCACATCGCGGGGTAGTCGACGATGCGCTTCACGTTGCACTTGAAGTGCGTGTGATAGACGATGTCGAAGCGGATCAGCGTGGTGAACAAGCAGATGTCCGCTTCGGTCACCTGGTCGCCGCACAGGAAGCGCTGCTCGGTGAGGCGACGCTCGCATCGGTCGAGCGCGGCGAACAACGCATCGACCGCGGCGTCGTAGGCCGGCTGCTGCTTCGCAAAGCCCGCTCGGTACACGCCGTTGTTGATCGGCTCGTAGTTGGCGTCGATCATCGCATCGATGTCCCGCTTCAGTGCGGCCGGACACAGGTCGATCGGATCGTCCGCGAGCTTCGAGAACTCCGTGGACAGCATCCGCAGGACCTCTCGCGACTCGTTGTTGACGATCGTGCGCGTGTTCTCGTCGAGCAGCACGGGCACGGTCACCTTGCCCGTGTAGTCGGACTTCGTCTTCGTATAGACCTGGTGAAGGAACTCGGCGCCGAACACCGGGTCGGGCACGCAACCCGCCCGCTCGCTGAAGGCCCAGCCGTCTTCGCCCATGTGCGGATCGACGACACAGACCGCGATGGCATCCTCGAGCCCCAACAGGGCCCGGGCGACCAGTGTGCGATGGGCCCACGGGCACGCGTAGCTCACGTACAGGCGATAGCGACCCGACTCCGGCGCCTCGACACGCCCCCGAAGGCTCGTATCTTCACGTTGAAACGCGCCCCCGCCGTCAACCGGCGCAACCTCGTCCCGAACCCACTTCCCTTCCACTAGACGGCCCATGCGGCAGGAGCCTGACACCCGCCCCGCGGTCGTCAAGCACCTTCCAAGAGGCACGTCGGCTAGGCCGTCGGCTGCAGACGGTACGACCCCACCAGCAGGCCCAGCATCACCAGCGGCGGCATCGCTGCGCCGATCGGATCGCCGGCCGCGATGTGGGAGATGACGGCACCGCTGAGCACGAAGGCGAAGCCCGCGTAGGCCCACTCGGTCAGCTTGGGCACCTTGCGGGTCAGCAGGGCCGTGGCACCGAGTAGCTTCCAGACACCCAGGATGGTCGCGAAGTACAGCGGATATCCCAGCCGCGTGAAGTTGGCCATGATCTCGTCGGCGCGGCTGAGGTAGCCCAGCGCGGCGAGGGCGTTGGGCACGGCGACCAGCGCGGTGAGGACCCAAAAGGCGATTCGTCGGTTGCGTGGGGACATCACGGACTCGTTTCCGGCGGCGTCGCGCCGCCTACCGACACCCTAAACCGTGACCGCTGAGATACAATGCTCTTGTTCGAGCACCATCCGTGCATTTGGAGCACGGATCGAAATCGGCTCGGACCGACCCGGAGCACGGCATGGAACCAACCGAAGGATTCGAAGCGTTCGTGGCGATCGCGGAGCATGGCTCGGTCAGCAGCGCCGCTCGAGCGCTGAGCATGCCCCGCGCCACGCTGTCTCGGCAGCTGTCCCGGCTCGAGGCCGGTCTCGGGGTCCAGCTCGCGCATCGAACCTCTCGTCGCCTCACGCTCACCCGCGCCGGAGAGCTGCTCTACGATCACGCGCGCCGAATCCTCGACGACGCGAGAGCCGCTCTCCAGGACGTCGCCCGACTCGACGATGTCCCGCGCGGCGTGCTCAGGGTGAGCGTCCCGCCGGACTCCAACGCGTTCACGCCGATGCTCTGCGCCTTCTTGGACGTCCACCCGGAGGTCCATCTCGAGGTGATCTCGACGGCGCGGTTCGTCGATTTGGTGACCGAGCGCGTCGACGTCGTCATTCGTGCCGGCACGGCGGAGCAGCAGGATCTGGTCGGGCGGGTCCTGTCCAAGGTGCAGATGGTCTGCGTCGCGGCCCCGAGCTATCTCGAGCGCGCCGGCACGCCGCGGACGGCTCAGGATCTCGCGCGACACGACTGCATCGGAACGCTCGGCGACGGCCCGAGAACGTGGCCCCTGTTGGGCGGCGGCAAGGTCGAGATCTCCGGACGATTCGCGGCGAACAACTTGACCAATCGAGTGTCGGCCGCCCGTCTCGGCCGTGGGATCGCCCTGGTCCCCGACGCCTTCATTCGCGACGACGTCGCGCACGGTCGCCTGGTTCGCATCCTCGAGGGAGTGGTCGGCGTCGAGGGAGCCGTGCGGGTGCTCTTCGCCGAGCGTGAACATGTCCCTGCGAAGGTGCGCGCCTTCCTCGACTTCCTCTACACCTGGATCGACACCCACTCGATGTTCGAACCGACCTAGCAGCTGGCTGCCGCGAAGCGTGTTCGCTCTACCGTGCGGTTGTGGCGAGCACACCGGAAGGGCGTGGATGGCAACCTGGTGCGGACCGAGGTCGAGGACGGCGCGGGCGAGCCCCTGGCCGTGAGCACCTACGACTTCAGCTGCTGGCGCTGACCGAGACATGCCGGGTCGAGACCCCGGCCTCGGCCAGCATGATCGAGATTGGCAGCGAGGGACGCTTGTCCAAGAGCGCGTCGACCTCGGCCCGGATTCGCTTCGCGAGTTCTTGCGCGTCGCCGTCGGCTGTTCACGCTGCCGAGCTGCCGAGCTGCCGAGCTGCCGAGCTGCCGAGGTAGATCGCTTCGGGTCTGGTCGGGCTGCCGAAGTCGGCCCCGGCGAAGGGATCGCCTGGCGTCTCTCCGCTCTTGATCTCGAACGGGCCGTCGCACGCGGTCAGCGAGAGGAGCAGAGCGGGGAGGAGCAGGAGTCGGCTACGCATCGTCATCACACACGAAGCCGGAGTTATTTCAGCTTACATAAACTTTCTCAACTAAAATGTGAAAAGGACGTTCGGAGCCTCGTTCATGCGGCGATGCCGAGCGCTTCCTCGAGCCGCACGTTGCGGCTGGACCGGCGACGCAGGACCAGCGCCGCGCCAACGATCGACGCCCGGAACAACGGACCTTCGGCGCTGACCTGGACTGGGAAATCAACCCGGGCAGACAGGCCAATCGCGATGCTCAGCACGCAAGAAGACCGCGGAACGTGCTCGAGCGGCGCGGCGAAGACGATCGTGCCCGAGCCGAGGTGACGGACGTCGAGGGGAACCACGGCAGCCCCACCACCCACGCGCAGCGTGGTGCGGGCGGGCGCGTCGGGGATCTGATGATCTCGGACGAGGTTACAGACGAGGGTTCGGACGAGGCGGTCGGTACTTGGAGTGGAAGACATGGAAGCTTTGTCGGTTCCGGCTGTAACCACAACCCCGACAAGGCCCCCATCTTTCACTCCCAGGGCAGGTTCTTTTCGGAGAGCCTCACCCGCGGCCGTGCGGCGCGTCGTAGTCCAACGAGGGACCGCGCGCGATGATGCCCGTCGGGTTCACGTCCGGGTGGCTGCCGTAGTAGTGCCGACGCATGTGCTCGAAGTTGCAGGTCTCCGATACCCCGGGCATCTGATAGATGTCGCGGACGAAGCCCCACATCGCGGGGTAGTCGACGATGCGCTTCACGTTGCACTTGAAGTGCGTGTGATAGACGATGTCGAAGCGGATCAGCGTGGTGAACAAGCAGATGTCCGCTTCGGTCACCTGGTCGCCGCACAGGAAGCGCTGCTCGGTGAGGCGACGCTCGCATCGGTCGAGCGCGGCGAACAACGCATCGACCGCGGCGTCGTAGGCCGGCTGCTGCTTCGCAAAGCCCGCTCGGTACACGCCGTTGTTGATCGGCTCGTAGTTGGCGTCGATCATCGCATCGATGTCCCGCTTCAGTGCGGCCGGACACAGGTCGATCGGATCGTCCGCGAGCTTCGAGAACTCCGTGGACAGCATCCGCAGGACCTCTCGCGACTCGTTGTTGACGATCGTGCGCGTGTTCTCGTCGAGCAGCACGGGCACGGTCACCTTGCCCGTGTAGTCGGACTTCGTCTTCGTATAGACCTGGTGAAGGAACTCGGCGCCGAACACCGGGTCGGGCACGCAACCCGCCCGCTCGCTGAAGGCCCAGCCGTCTTCGCCCATGTGCGGATCGACGACACAGACCGCGATGGCATCCTCGAGCCCCAACAGGGCCCGGGCGACCAGTGTGCGATGGGCCCACGGGCACGCGTAGCTCACGTACAGGCGATAGCGACCCGACTCCGGCGCCTCGACACGCCCCCGAAGGCTCGTATCTTCACGTTGAAACGCGCCCCCGCCGTCAACCGGCGCAACCTCGTCCCGAACCCACTTCCCTTCCACTAGACGGCCCATGCGGCAGGAGCCTGACACCCGCCCCGCGGTCGTCAAGCACCTTCCAAGAGGCACGTCGGCTAGGCCGTCGGCTGCAGACGGTACGACCCCACCAGCAGGCCCAGCATCACCAGCGGCGGCATCGCTGCGCCGATCGGATCGCCGGCCGCGATGTGGGAGATGACGGCACCGCTGAGCACGAAGGCGAAGCCCGCGTAGGCCCACTCGGTCAGCTTGGGCACCTTGCGGGTCAGCAGGGCCGTGGCACCGAGTAGCTTCCAGACACCCAGGATGGTCGCGAAGTACAGCGGATATCCCAGCCGCGTGAAGTTGGCCATGATCTCGTCGGCGCGGCTGAGGTAGCCCAGCGCGGCGAGGGCGTTGGGCACGGCGACCAGCGCGGTGAGGACCCAAAAGGCGATTCGTCGGTTGCGTGGGGACATCACGGACTCGTTTCCGGCGGCGTCGCGCCGCCTACCGACACCCTAAACCGTGACCGCTGAGATACAATGCTCTTGTTCGAGCACCATCCGTGCATTTGGAGCACGGATCGAAATCGGCTCGGACCGACCCGGAGCACGGCATGGAACCAACCGAAGGATTCGAAGCGTTCGTGGCGATCGCGGAGCATGGCTCGGTCAGCAGCGCCGCTCGAGCGCTGAGCATGCCCCGCGCCACGCTGTCTCGGCAGCTGTCCCGGCTCGAGGCCGGTCTCGGGGTCCAGCTCGCGCATCGAACCTCTCGTCGCCTCACGCTCACCCGCGCCGGAGAGCTGCTCTACGATCACGCGCGCCGAATCCTCGACGACGCGAGAGCCGCTCTCCAGGACGTCGCCCGACTCGACGATGTCCCGCGCGGCGTGCTCAGGGTGAGCGTCCCGCCGGACTCCAACGCGTTCACGCCGATGCTCTGCGCCTTCTTGGACGTCCACCCGGAGGTCCATCTCGAGGTGATCTCGACGGCGCGGTTCGTCGATTTGGTGACCGAGCGCGTCGACGTCGTCATTCGTGCCGGCACGGCGGAGCAGCAGGATCTGGTCGGGCGGGTCCTGTCCAAGGTGCAGATGGTCTGCGTCGCGGCCCCGAGCTATCTCGAGCGCGCCGGCACGCCGCGGACGGCTCAGGATCTCGCGCGACACGACTGCATCGGAACGCTCGGCGACGGCCCGAGAACGTGGCCCCTGTTGGGCGGCGGCAAGGTCGAGATCTCCGGACGATTCGCGGCGAACAACTTGACCAATCGAGTGTCGGCCGCCCGTCTCGGCCGTGGGATCGCCCTGGTCCCCGACGCCTTCATTCGCGACGACGTCGCGCACGGTCGCCTGGTTCGCATCCTCGAGGGAGTGGTCGGCGTCGAGGGAGCCGTGCGGGTGCTCTTCGCCGAGCGTGAACATGTCCCTGCGAAGGTGCGCGCCTTCCTCGACTTCCTCTACACCTGGATCGACACCCACTCGATGTTCGAACCGACCTAGCAGCTGGCTGCCGCGAAGCGTGTTCGCTCTACCGTGCGGTTGTGGCGAGCACACCGGAAGGGCGTGGATGGCAACCTGGTGCGGACCGAGGTCGAGGACGGCGCGGGCGAGCCCCTGGCCGTGAGCACCTACGACTTCAGCTGCTGGCGCTGACCGAGACATGCCGGGTCGAGACCCCGGCCTCGGCCAGCATGATCGAGATTGGCAGCGAGGGACGCTTGTCCAAGAGCGCGTCGACCTCGGCCCGGATTCGCTTCGCGAGTTCTTGCGCGTCGCCGTCGGCTGTTCACGCTGCCGAGCTGCCGAGCTGCCGAGCTGCCGAGCTGCCGAGGTGTGGCCACTGATGTCGTCCGGTGGCCCGCCCGCGGGACACCTGGCGACCCAAGAGCCGCGCAACGGCGGGAGAACACGGCGCGGAGTGAGCGGCCCAGCATGCGCATCAGCAGCGCCGCGCGGTGGCCAACTGTCACGCCCAGGCGCGCTACGTTCCGCGGACCACCCAGGACAGCGACGCCCTCGCTGTGGTGCGCGAGCACTGGCCTGCGTTCCGCGAGCGGCTCGAGGAGCGCGCCGGCTCGCTGCCGGGGTTCGTGCGGGACGAGCTCGAAGCGTTCATCACCTGCGGAGACTTCGAGCACGGCTTCTTGGTGGCCCAGTGCCGCCGCTGCGGCGACAGCCTGCGGGTCCCTTTCGCCTGCAAGAGCCGCGGCATCTGCCCCTCGTGCATGGGCCGGCGCATGGCCGAGACCGCGGCGCTCTTGGTCGAGCACCGCTTGCCTGAGGTTCCGTGGCGGCAGTGGGTGCTGAGCTTCGAGGGCCCGATGGCGGTCCGGCTGGGCTACGACCGGCGGCTGCTCGGGCGGGTGTGTCAGTGCTTTGCCAAGCGGGTGATGCAGACGCTGCGGCGGCAGAGCAAGCGGGAGCATGGCTTGCGCAGCAGCAGCGACCTGCACCCTGGGGTGCTCATCGTGGTGCAGCGCTTCCGCAGTGACCTGGGCTTGTTCGTGCATCTGCACGCGCTGGTCACCGATGGCTGTTTCGAGGCGCCGGCGGTGGCGGGCGACGCGGTCGCGTTCATTCCGGCCATCGGCCTCGGCGAGCAGGAGCTGTTGCGGACGCTGCAGCGGCTGCACGCCGACTTGGCCGAGCACCTCGAGGTCGGCGGCGATGATGGCGAGCCTGTGGACGAAGCACTCGTGGCCTGCGTCCAGCTCGGCCTGCCGCTGCGTGCCGTGGGACCCTCGCCCTGCGCTGCGCCGCCAGCATCGCCGATGCTCGTCCGTGGCTTCGGCATGCAGCTGCACGCCGCCGTCACCGTCGACGGGCGCGACCGCAAGCGTCTGGAGCGGGTGTGTCGCTATCTCCTGAGACCGCCCTTCGCTCTGGGTGCCGTACAGCGCACCCCCGACGGACAGGTTCGGGTGCACTTCAAGAAGCCCAATCGCTTCGGGGCCACCTTCGCCCAGATGAGCGCCGACACCTTTCTCGCCCGGCTGTGTGCCCTGGTCCCGCCGCCGCGGGCCCACACCGTCCTGTACTACGGCGTGCTTTCGGCCCACCACAAGCTGCGCTCCGTCATCGTGCCTCGTGCCGACGAGCCCGAACCCGCGCCCAAGCAGCTCTCCCTCTTCATCCCTCGCGGCCAACTCGAGTTCCCCGCCATCACCACCTTGCTGCACGCTCAGCTCCGCGATGCTGCCCCTTCTCGCGTGGCCTGGATGACGCTCCTCGCCCGCGTCTTCCGCGTCGACATCTCCGTCTGCTCCCGCTGCTGCGGGACCATGCGCGTCTCTCGGGCCGTCACCACACCGCAGGACATCGCCGCCGAGCTCCGCGGTGCTCGGCCGCCGCCTCGTCCCTCTCCTGTCGGACAACTCCTGCTGTTCTCGCCATCGCCCACAGCCCCCTGAGTCTCGCTCCACCAGCGCGTCGCTTCGCGCACCGCGCTCGTCTCGGCGTGCCTGCGAGTGCACTCCGTGCGTCTGCGGTCCCCTGTGACCGCGCGTTTTCTCGTTGAATGGTTTGGCACTCGCTGGCTCAGCTTCGCTCTACACCCCGCTGCTGCTCCCCGGCGCTCCCCGGCGCTCCCCTGCGCTCCCGCCGCCATCTCATGCCCCCCGCCGTACTCCTCCATCCCGGCTTTTTCCCACTTCATTTCGCTTAAGGGGACCTCTATTTATTGGTCGAAACTTCTCAGAGGCGCGGGAACCACGCTGGCGTTCGCCGCTGAGGAAGCCAGTTCGCAGGCTGGGTCGAAACGATGGGGAAAGGACGGTTCGAGGTTCTTGATCGACATGAAGATGACGTGGTCGTAAGAAAAGAAGATGACGTGGCAACTGGGCTTCTCGGACCTTTCGGATCGACTCGAGCAGCTCGAGAAGCAGGGGGACCCGCTGGCTCGACTCGCTGAAGTCGTCGACTTCGAGATGTTCCGCGCACAAGTTGGACGGCTCTGGGAGAACCCCGGGCGCAAGTCTGCGGCGGGGCGCAAGCCGAAGGATCCGGTGCTGATGTTGAAGGTGCTGGTGATTCAAGCGCTCTACAACCTCTCGGATGACCAAACCGAGTATCAGATTCGAGATCGGCTTTCGTTCATGTCGTTCTTGGGACTTGGGCTGGGGGAGGCTGTGCCGGACGCGAAGACGATCTGGGCGTTTCGAGAGCGTCTGAAGGAGAAGAACCTGTTTGACGAGGTGTTTGGGCGATTCGAGCAGCACTTGAACGCAGAAGGCTATCGAGCGTCGAAGGGCAACATCGTGGACGCGTGCATCATCCGGGTGCTTCGCAGCCTCAACAGCCGCGGGGAGAACGAGCAGCTGAAGAAGGGTGAGACGCCGGAGTCGTTCAAGGGAGAGGAGAACAAGCACAAGCGGCGACAGAAGGACACGGATGCTCGATGGACGATGAAGCGGGGCAAGTCGTATTTTGGCTACAAGAACCATCTCGTCATCGACAATGAGCACAAGCTGATACGGAAGCACACTGTGACGCCAGCGAACCGAGGCGACGTCAAGGAGCTCGAGAACCTTCTGGACGTGGAAAACACAGCGAAGGACTGGTGGGGAGACGCGGCGTACAAGAGCAAGGATGTCGACCGGCTCATGGCGGAGCGGGAGCTTTGTGGCCACTTCAACGAGCGAGGCACGCGGTCGACCCCGCTGAGTGAGGAGCAGAGGCAACGGAATCGGGAACGGTCCCGAACGCGGGCTCGTGTGGAACACGTCTTCGGATGGCAAGCGCAACGAGCAGGAGGAGCGATGGTGCGGGTCATAGGAAAGGCCCGAGCCGACCTCGTCATCGGAATGCGAAACCTGGTTTACAACATGTCGAGATTCGGTCTTCTCAGCAGACGATCGTCCACGGCTTGAGCATCAACGCGAAGGCGGCCGACAATCGCAACGTCGGACCGGGAACTCCGCTCCACAGGATCGAGTCGCCCCTTGAAACGTCGTGTCTCGATGATATTCGCTTCCGACTGAGGTGAATTGACGTGAGGCAACAGACACACGCCACGGTGAGCGCGTCGGGAGCCAATAGATAGAGGTGCCCTTAAGCGAAATGAAGTGGGAAAAAGCCGGGATGGAGGAGTACGGCGGGGGGCATGAGATGGCGGCGGGAGCGCAGGGGAGCGCCGGGGAGCAGCAGCGGCGTTTAAGCGAAATGAAGTGGGAAAAAGCCGGGATGGAGCAGTACGGCGGGGGGCATGAGACGGTGGATTTCAAGAACGTTGCCGCATGAAATCGTTTCAAGCCGCTGCGGTGTCGGGCGTGGCGGCCTGGCCTGTTGAGGGGAGTTGTGTTGGGTTGAGTCGGACGGTCGCGTGGCGATCCCAACGACGAGTGTTGCCGGTCCAGCGCTCGGGGTGGCGGGCCTTGGCGGCGGCGTAAACGTGCTCTCGATGCTCGAGGAGCGCTTCGTGAACGCCGGTGTGACGTTGACCCGGCGTCACGAAGGAGATGCCGCTGTGGCGATGCTCTTCGTTGTACCAGGCGACGAACTCCGCGACCCAGGTTTCAGCGGCCTCAATGCTCTCAAACGGCTTGTCGGGGAAGCTGGGGTGTCCCTTCACGGTGCGGAAGGTCGATTCGATGAACGGGTTGTCGTTGCTCACGCTCGGTCGCGACAGTGAGCGCGTGACGCCGAGCGACTCGAGGGTCGCGACCATCGTGGCACCCTTCATCGGGCCACCGTTGTCCGAATGCAGGACCAGCTTCTTCGGGTCGGCGCCTTCCGCTTCGCAGATCTCGACGAAGGCCTTGGCAGAGAGCTCGTTGTCCTCGCGATCGAACACGCGCCAGCCGACAATCTTCCGGCTCCAGACATCGAGGAAGAGGTACAGATAGAAGAACGCGCCGCGGGTCGGCGCGCGCAGGTACGTGATGTCCCAACACCACACCTGATTGGGTCCGGTGGCGCAGTGCTCCCGAGGCTTCGCGTTCTTCGCAGGTCGATGTCGCCCGCGGTGGGCGTTGAGCGAGTGCTGTTTCAGCAAACGGTGGATCGTCGACTCCGACGCAACGTAGATGCCCATGTCGGCGAGCCGCGGCACGAGCTGGGACGGGGGCAGGTCGCGGAATGTTGTGGCTCGGGCTATGTGATCCAGGCCAGCTCGGCAGAACTGATCCGGTCCCAGCTCGCCTGAACTGATCCACGTCAGCTCGGCAGAACTGATCCTCCCACCTGAACGGGAGGCCAGCACATCGCAAGGGCGCGACCGGCGATGCTGTCGAGATGCGGAGGATCAGCATGCATCGGCTTCAAGAACTCGTTCGACTGTACCGACTTGGCGAGGGCGCCCGCAGCATCGCCCGGCAGTTGAGGATGAGCCCCAACACCGAGCGTCAGTATCGGAACGCGCTCAAGACCGCCGGTCTTCTCGCTGGCGATGCAGAGTCGTTGCCCGACCTCGCGGCGCTCCGGCTCGCGATCGAGGCTCACAAACCGACACGGCCGCCACCGCAGCATGAGTCGTCGGTCGAGAGGTGGCGCGAAGACGTCGAGGCCTTCGTGACCGCGGGGGCGACCCCCAAGGCCATCTTCGACCGGCTACGAGTCGACCACGAGGAGTTTTGCGGAAGCTTGTCGGCGATCAAGCGCATGGTCGCCGGCATCGCCAAGGCACGCGGCGTACGTGCGCAGGACGTCGCGATTCCGGTCGTGACCTTGCCGGGAAAGGTCGCCCAGGTCGACTTCGGCGCGGTCGGCAAGCTGTGGGACGCGACGGAGAAGCGGCTGCGCACCGCGTACGTGTTTCTGATGGTGCTGGGACACTCGCGCCATCAGTTCGCGCGCATCGTCTTCGACCAGAAGGTCGATACGTGGCTTGCCCTGCACGTCGCGGCGTTCGAGTGGTTTGGCGGCGTGCCGGAGACCGTCGTCCCCGACAACCTCAAGTCCGCCGTGATCCGAGCGGCGTTCGACGTCCGCACCGAGCCGGTCCTCAACCGCAGCTACCGCGAACTCGCCCGACACTTCGGGTTCAAGATCGACCCCACGCCCCCATACAGCCCGCAGAAGAAGGGAAAAGTCGAATCGGGCATCCGCTACGTCAAAGGGAACTTCATCAAGACGGTGGGCGACGAACGCGACGCCGACACCCTCAACGCGCTGCTCGAGCGCTGGGTGCTCGAGGTCGCCGGACGCAGGGTCCACGGCACCACGTATAGGCCGCCGCTGGAGTTCTTCGAGGCCACGGAACGGGGCGCCCTGCTCTGCCTTCCGGCGCAGAAATGGGAGCCGGTTTCGTGGCAAGAGCCCACGATGCACCGCGACTGCTGCGTGCTCGTGGCAAAAGCTCGCTACTCCGCCCCCTGGCGACTCGTCGGCAAGAAGCTTCTCGCTCGGGTGACCGCGAAGTCGATCGAGCTGTACTGGGATGACACCCGCGTCGCGACGCATGAACGACAGGCTCCAGGAGGCCGCAGCATCACGTCTGAACACCTCCCGCCCGAGCGCGGTGAATATCGGATGCGCGAGCGCAGCTACTGGGTCGAACGTGCCGAAGCCCTTGGCGCCGACGTCCTCCGCTATGTGCACGAGGTGTTCGGCAGTGACGATGTGCTCCACCAGCTGACCAAGGTGACGGCGATCGTTCGCCATCTCGAGACCTTCCCACCCCAGCGCGCCAACGCGGCGTGTCGGCGCGCGTCGTTCTTCGGCAACTACGGCTATGGCCCGATCAAGGAGATCCTGCGCAAGGGCCTCGACCTCGAGCCCTTGCCGCAACTCGCCATGCCCGAACGACGCCCCTCAGGGACCCCCAGATTCGCCCGCAACGTTCAAGAACTCCTGCATTTCACCCCGAATGATCCCGATGCATCCCACTGAAGACCTCATCCCCATCCTCAAGAAGCTGCGCCTCTCGGGCGTCCTCGAGACGCTCGACATGCGGCTCCGCCAAGCGGTCGACGACGACATTTCGACGGCCGAGTTCCTGCTGCGGCTGCTCTGTGACGAGGTTGAACGTCGCGACGCCAAGCAGCTCGACACACGCTTGCGAAAGGCGAACTTCGAACACCGAAAGTCCCTCAACGACTTCGACTTCACGTTCAACCCCAAGGTCCCCAAAGCCAAGATCATCGACCTCGCGACGTGTGGCTTCATCCGCAAGCACGAGAACGTCTGCATCGTCGGCCAGACCGGCGTGGGTAAGAGCCACATCGCGCAGGCTATCGGTCATCGGGCCTGCCTCGCGGGCTTCGACGTCCTCTACACCCCCGCCGACAAGATGCTCAAAGATCTCCGCGCCTGCCGAGCCGACGGGACACACGAACGCCGCCTCGCTCGGTACTCCAGCGTCGACCTGCTGATCATCGACGACCTGGGCCTGCGCACCTTGACCGGCGACGAACCGATCGACCTCTACGACATCATTCGTCAGCGCTACGAACGGGCTTCGACCGTGATCACATCAAACCGGGCGCTCGAAGAGTGGGCGCCGCTCTTCAACGATGACCTCGTCGCCAACGCCGCGATGGACCGTCTGCTCCACCACGTGCATGTCATCGAAGTCACCGGCGCGTCGTATCGGAACCCGCCATCGCGTCCGAAGAAGAAGGCGTCCTGATGGTTCTCCGGCGCGTCTGCGTGGATCAGTTCAGCCGAGCTGGAGGTTCGATTCGCTCGCACGGAACTCACCAGGTTCGCCGGGTCGGAGTCACCGGATCAGTTCAGCCGAGCTGAGCGCGATCAGTTCACCCGAGCCTTGACACGCGGAATTCGGCGGACGTCACCAAGTCGATGATCTGCGCTCGCTCGACCTCGCTGAGCTTGTTCGCCGGCACGGTCTTGGGGCCTCGACGGCCATCTTCGCCGCCCTCGGGGCCGTGTTTGAGCCAGCGTTGAACGGTCCGGACGTCGATCTCGATGAGCTCGCAACGCGGACCCAGGCGCGCTCCGGCAGCGCGAGCCTCACGGACCAGATCGAGGATCATCTGTCGCTCCTTGGGTTCGTGCCGTCGTCCTCGTCCTCGAACAACGCATTGAATTTTTTTTTGAGCACCAGCAGCGCGGTGGTCTCCGCGAGCGCCTTGTCCTTGCGCAGGACCTCGCGTTCGAGCCGCCGAATCTCGCGCTGCTCGTTGCTGCGCTTGCCCTTCGTTGTGGCTCCGCCCAGCGCAGCGACGGCGGCTTTGTGTGACTCGGCGCGCCAGGTGTCGAGTTGGGTGGCGTGCAGGCCGTGACGACGCACGTACACGCCGAGCTCGGCCTCGCTCAGACCACCGGTCTCCATCACCGCCTGGACCTTTTCCTCGGGCGTCCAGTCCTGAGCGCGCTTGCCCGGTTCTTCTCGCGGGGCGGGTTTGTCGTCGACGGTCACGTCGAGTACGCTACTCGCGTCTCGCTTCCACCGCGACAAGGTGCCTTGCGAAACCCCAGTTTCATTCGCCAACGCTGTCGCCGTGACCGCTCCGCGGCCCGTCATTTTTCTGATCATGCTCGCCTTGAAGGCGACGGAATACGCCATGGTTTTCGTCTCATTTCGCGCCCCCGCTGCCGTAGGCTCCGGCTTCTACGCCGTCGCCCGGTTCATGCGGCAACTACCCTGACAGAGGGGGGAGATGGCGGCGGGAGCGCAGAGGAGCGCCGGGGAGCAGCAGCGGGGTGTAGAGCGAAGCTGAGCCAGCGAGTGCCAAACCATTCAACGAGAAAACGCGCGGTCACAGGGGACCGCAGACGCACGGAGTCCAACTCGCCGGCACGCCGAGACGAGCCGGCGTATAGCCGGCATCACCAATCAGGGGAGCACATACTTCGAAGACTTCAGGTCAGGGCACCCCCAAAGGATTCTTCTTGCTCCTTGGGGTGCTCTTTCTCGTCGAAGGCGATGTTCGGTGTGAAGCAACGTCTCGCTTAGTCGCTGGGTAGCCCAAGCCGAAGAAGCAAGCCGCCAAAGCCCGCAACGGTGACACCACCGCCCGGGTCTGCGACTGCCGAAGCGACCGTGATCGTACCATCGGTGGCCGGGATATCAATCAAGCGGAAGCTCAGACCGTCGTCTTCAGAGACACGAAGAAGGTGACGCTGAACCCAAGGTTGATGCGCGCTGTCAACGAGGACGACGCGTTTGCCCACCACCAGAAGGTTTTGATAGTTGGCAGTCTCTAGCGGTCAATCGGGATCGATGCCGAGTGCTTCGCCGCCGATGGGCTCCCATGCGCCACCCTGCGGCTTTCGCCAGACCACAGCCGACAAGCGGAGTGGAGAGTCGCCGACAATGGAACCTGCGATGAGTGTGCCCCGCGATGAGCTCGTGAGCGACCCCACGGACGACCACTTCTCCGGAAGAAGCAGCTCGGCGACGAACTCTGTGCCGTTCCATCGCGCGACGCCTTTTCCCAAAAAGTAGAGTTGCCCGCCTGTGATGACGAACCGCTGGTTCAAGTGAGTCCGGGGCATCAGTTCGGCCGGAACCTGCACATTGTCCCAGGACCCTTCCGAGCGGCGCATGATGCCGTGCTGGTTCATCACGAAGAGTGCGTCTTCAAGCCACGCTACGGCCTGGATTCCTGGTCCGCGGAGCGCTTCGGGAACAGGCTCGTGTTGCCAGGTCCGACCGCAATCATTGGAATGGTACACAACGCACAGCTCGACTCCCGCAACGGTTGACCACCGCCAGCCCCAGAGCCGGCCCTCCTTGTCGAAACAAGCGCCCGTGAGCAAAGCGCGGGGATAGGGAAGGTCGAGGACCGCGCGTTCGACGAGCGCGCCGGCCTCGAACGGTCCGCGCACGACATGGAGCTGCGGACACCCGCCGGCGTGCCACCAGGACCCAACGAGTTCCTCGCCCCACACCACAAGGTTGTGGGTGTTGATGGCATGGGTGCTAGTCACGGGTTCGGTTCGTGGCATCACCACGTCGACCACCCATGGCTTGCCGCTGAGCGCGCTGCCCTTCACTGGCGCGTGCACGACCGGAGCGGCTTGAGCGGCAAATTCAAGTTCACGCTCACGGTTGCGCTCGATG
>CAVXIC010000033.1:0-89073 GCA_963761755.1 uncultured bacterium | reverse complement strand
TGAACGCGCTCGCGACCCTTTTTCGCCGCTCCGTAGGCCCCTGCGCGCTCGCCGCCCAAGGCCTCAACCCACGACCGGGTTTAGGCACAAACGGTCAGATCTCCTGGCCTCGGTCTCTCTAGGATGAGCCTCGACCCACCGCACAACCGCTAGCAGAACCTCGATGAACAGCCTATCCCCCCAACAAACCCAGTGGGCCGCCTACGGCCAGATCTGGACCTTGCCAACCCCCCAACAACGTCTGCAGGCCTGTGAGGGGGTGCTCGCTCCACAGTGCGTGTACACAGACCAAAACGTCCAAGCCAAGAGTCGGCAGGAGCTGATGGACTACATGACGGGCTTTCAGGCCCAGATGCCAGGTGGGGCCTTCGTGACCACCTCGTTCGTCGAGCTTCACGATCGGGCAATGGCGCATTGGAACATGGTGATGGGTGACGGTACGGTGGTCGGCACGGGCGTGTCATTTGCCACCTTCAATGCGAAGGCGGAACTCACTTCGATGACCGGATTCTTCGACGCCCATGACTCAGACTGACGATGCAGATTCTCGAACAGGTCCGGCAGGGCATCGAGTTCATCGAGCGGAACTTGCACGAGGACGTCGACCTACGTGCCGTGTCCCGCGCGGCCGGTATGGGGCACTCCAACTTCCAGCGAACGTTCAAGGCGCTCACCGGCGAAACGCTCAAGCGCTACGTTCGCGCGCGGCGACTGGCGCATGCAATGGAGCTGTTGGAAAACACGGATCGGCGGGTGCTCGACGTGGCCCTCGCCGCTGGGTACGAGAGCCAAGAGAGCTTCGCGCGGGTGTTCAAGAAGAGCAGTCGGCGTCACGCCGAGTGAGTGGCGTCGCGGGCACCGGGCGCGCTCAGTGCTCAAGAAGGCCCGCATCGACGAGGCCTACCTGGAGCACCTCGTGGCTGGGCGTCTGTCCACCGAACCGGTGCTCGAGTTCCGAGATACGCTGCGCTGTGTAGGCGTCGCCACTCGGTTCGACGGTGCTGTGCGCCAAAAGAACTCCTTGGGCGAGGATCTGCCGAGCCTGTGGGGACAGCTCCTGTCTCGAGTCAGCAGCATCTCCGATATCCGCCCGGGCCCTTTCTACGGTGTGATCAGTGACCCGACCGAGGGCGGGGAAGGACTGGAGTACCTGGCCGGGGCGCCATCGTCGATGGATCCCGTCCCCCAAGATCTGTCCGTCATGACCGTGCCCGCAGGTCGATGGGCGGTCTTTGCCCACCATGGTCTTCCCGCGAACATCGACCATACCGTGAACTACATCTACGGTTCCTGGCTGGTTCGGGCAGACGTGGTGCACACGAATGGGCCAGACTTGGAAATCTACGGCGCACAGTGGCGCGATGGCTCTGAGGAATCCGTGATGCACTACGCGGTGCCAGTGAACTGACCGGCCGCTCCTGCTCGGCTCCCTCGACGCGCACGCGGTTTTTCGTCGAGCCGAAGTGTCGCTGTTGTCTGGAATATCGTTGGGATCGTCGACTTGGCCGGGACGAGCATCGTGCCAGCGCGTTTCACCTGTCGGCCCGCGCTGCCGCTGTTCGCGCTCGTTCGGGGATGAACTTTCTCGTCACATGATGGGAGCGCTGCGTCTGTCGAAGTGCATGACCAAGCACTCGCAGTTCTCCAACACCAAGCTCCTCTCGCTCGTGCTCCTGGGACTCGTCCCTGTGGCCGGATGTGACGCCGAAGACGACGGCGTCTCCGATCTCGAGTTCTCCGAGGAGGCGCTGGAAGATGAAGACATCACCGTCAGTCTCTCCCCAGAGCTCCTCGACGCGATCGCCGACGCCCCGGAGATCGCCGACGAAGAGGTGGAGGCGCTGTTTTCGAGCACTGAGCCGACGCTGCGCGACGTGATCCGGCTGGTCGACCCCAGCAGTCTCCCGGCCGACCTGACGCTCGAGGATCTCGATGAGCGCGTACTGCTGGGCATCACAGAGCCGCCCGTCGAAGGCGCCGTCGACCCGATCGACGAGTTCTCAGCCGAGATCGAGCCTCAGCTCATCGGGGAGCAGGCTTGCGCCACCACCAGCATCTCGAACGTCTCCAACGGCGGCACGATCGCGATGACCCAAGCGCCCAACTGCGGCTACGCCTCGGACGGGCTGACCTCGCCCAATACGTCGTACAACCCCTCGGGCTGCCCCCACCAGTTCATCACCCACGTTAGTGGTACCCAAGGCGAGCCGCTGTCGTTCTACGCCCAGTGGCACGGCACGTCCCTCAACGAGACGTACTGCGAGCTCTCGAGCATGGCCCTCTCTGCGTATGGCGGCCGCTGGGTGGTGCAGACCGTCAACGGCACCTGGTACTTCACGATTCAGTGGACCAAGATCGGCACGACCCGCCAGCACGGCGACTGGATCCCAAGCGGCTGGTTCCAGGGCTGCAACTGGCAGTACGAGAACGGCTACGGCCCTCTGCCCACATTGCCGAGCGGTCACTCCTACAACCGCATCCGCACCGCGGCGCAAGGCGTCGTCCTCGCTGTGTTCCCGTTCAAGCAGCGGGTCGAGAGCGGCGTGTTCCACGGCTCGGGCCCGTGCTGAGGATGCTGGCGTGATCCTCCGGACCCCTTGGATTCGGGGTCCACTACGTCCCCGCCGACGCCCTGAAGTGAGAACTCTTCAAGTCCTGCCCCGATCTGTTAGAACGTCGAGGCGAGTCGAGGCGAGGCGGGCAGGATGACGGCTGCGAACCTACTTCCCCTTGGTTGGCTACGTCACCTCAGCCCGCGCGCAATCCTCCAAAGACGAGGATTTTCAACCGGCGCCTCTCGTCAGCCCGGCAGCAGCACGGCCACCGCGTCGCGGGGCCCGAGCTCGAGGCTCGTCGTGTCCATGTCGCCCTCCATGCCCATCCGCGTGCCCAACAAGACGCGACCGGGCGCGGGCAGAGACACGCGCGCCGTCTCGGCTCCGAAGTTCATCGCGATCGCAATGCGCTCGTCGCCGTGACGACGCACGAAGGCATACACGCTCGGGGACTGCACGGTGAGGCGCTCGACGCTGCCTCGACGCAGCGCGGCCCGCTCCCGTCGAAGCCCCAGCAGCGCGCGGTAGAGGTTGAGGACCGAGGCGGGATCGGCAAGCTCGGACTGCACGTTCACGGTGCCCGTCCCGTTGCCCATGGGCAGCCACAGATCGTCGGGACCCCGCGTGGAGAAGCCGGCCGAGCCGCCCGGCGTCCATCGCATCGGCGTCCGGCACGGGTCCCGGCTCAGCGAGAGGTCCTTCACCCGCAGGCCCCACGGATCTCGCTGACGCTCGGGCGGCACGGCGACATCCTGCATCCCGAGCTCGTCGCCGTAGTACAGCGTCGGTGTCCCGCGTGTGGTCAGCAGCAAGAACGCGGCGAGCCGCACGCGGTCGGGGCCGAGGCGGGTGGCGAGCCGACTCTCGTCGTGGTTGCCGAGCACGTAGTTGGGCCAAGCGCTCGGGGGCAGTGTGGACTCCATCGACTCGACGTGCTCGGCGACGGCCTCGGCTTCGAAGGGCACGCGCAACAGGCCGAAGTTGAACGGCATGTGCAGCTCGTCGCCGTGCTCGCCGTAGTAGCCGACCCACCGGGCGAGGTCGTAGTCGTGGATCTCCCCGATGGTCACCGCGTCGCGCGCATAGCCGTCGACGACGCTTCGAATGCGGCGAAAGGCGCCATGCACGTCGGGGTGTGCCGCGTCGTGCACGTGCAGCTGCGTGTCGTACTCGGCCCGCGCCTTGTGAAACTCGATGGGGCCATCGTTGGGCGGATTGTCCCGAAGCTGGGGGTCCTTCATGATCGCGTGCGCGACGTCGATGCGGAAGCCGTCCACGCCGCGGTCGAGCCAGAACCGCAGCACGTCGAGCATCGCGCGCTCCACCTGGGGGTTGCGCCAATCGAGGTCGGGTTGCTGAGGCAGGAACGAGTGCAGGTAGTACTGCCCGGTCTGCTCGTCGAGGGTCCACGCAGGGCCCCCGAAGTTGCTCAGCCAGTTGTTGGGTGGAGAGCCGTCGGGCTTGGGATCTCGAAACACGTACCAGTCGCGCTTGGCCGAGTCGCGCGACGCCCGGGCCTCTCGAAACCACGGATGCTGGTCCGAGCTGTGGTTGGGCACGAAGTCGATCACAACCCGCAGCCCGCGTTCGTGCGCCTCCCGAACGAGGGCGTCGAAGTCGGCCAGGGTGCCGAAGCTCGGGTCGACGTCGCAGTAGTCCGCGACGTCGTAGCCGAAGTCGGCCATTGGCGAGGGGTAGAACGGGGACAGCCAGATCGCGTCGACCCCCAGCGTGCTGGAGACGTACTCGAGGTGCCCGCGAATGCCGGGCAGGTCGCCGACGCCGTCGCCGGTCGAGTCGGAGAAGCTGCGCGGGTAGATCTGATAGATCACCGCGTCACGCCACCAAGGCACCGCATCGCTCGCAGGGTCGCTCACGAGGCCATGGCTATCAGACCTTGGCCCTCGACCAAACCGCGCGGAGAATGCGCTGGACGTGTCGGTTCCTGTAGGTTAGCGTGAGACCTCGGACCAAGGGGTGGTCGCGCTGGGTTCGATCGCGTTTGGGGTCCGGAGAGGAACTCGTGCCGGATACAGCTGCGCTCGCCCCCGTCGATATCGCCATCGTCATCGGTTTCCTGGTCATCGTGACCGTCGTCGGATACGCGATGTCCCGCGCTGCGTCGCAAGGCATCGACGACTACTTCCTCGGTGGCAAGAAGATCCCGTGGTGGGTCCTGGGGATCTCCAGCGCCACGTCGAACTTCGACATGGCCGGCACGATGATCATCGTCGCCGTCGTGTTTGCGCTCGGCTACAAGGGCTTTCTCGTCGAGATTCGAGGCGGCGTCGGGCTCGCCCTGGCGTTCTTGATGGTCTTCCTCGGCAAGTGGCTGCGCCGAAGCCGGGTGATGACGTCGGCGGAGTGGATGAAGATTCGTTTCGGCACCGATCGGCAGGGCAAGGCGGCGCACCTGCTGAGCGCGATCGCCAACCTGGTGCTCTCGGTGGGGATGATCATCTACTTCTCCAAGGGCGCGGGAAAGTTCCTCACCTACTTCATCCCGATCCCCGACACCGCGCTGGGTCCGATCACCATCACCGGCGAGTTCGTGTGCACCTCGATCATGGTCATGGTCGGGCTCTTCTATACGCTGATGTCCGGCCTGTACGGGGTGGTGTTCACCGACGTCATCCAGATGCTGCTGCTGACGTTCACGGCGCTGTACGTCACCGTCACCGCGTTCGCCATCACGCCGACCATCGACATTCCAGCGGGGATGCTCGACCTCGACCTCGAGAACATCACCACCATGGGTGACTCGCTGCTCGCGAAGGACCCCGGGGCGTGGGAGCCGATCTTCTCCATGTTTGGGCTGGTGATCCTGCTGATGGTGGTGCGCACCAGCATGGAGGGGATGGGGGGCATCGGCGGCTACACCGACCAGCGATTCTTCGCGGCCCGTACGGAGAGAGAAGCCAGCCTGCTGACCATGGAGGCGATCGTGCTGTCGATCTTCCGCTGGGGCATGGTGGCGGGGCTGGTGGTGATGGGCCTGCAGATCGTGCAGAACGACCTGCCGGGGGCCGAGGTGATCCGCCAGGACGCCGAGCAGGTGCTCCCGGTCGTGCTTGGCCAGCTGCTGCCCGCCGGCATCCGCGGACTGGTCGTGGCGGGCCTCATCGCCGCGGCCATGTCGACCTTCGACTCCACGCTCAACGCCGGCGCGTCGTACGTGGTCAAGGACATCTACGAGTCGTACGTGAACCCGGACGCGACCGGAAAGCAGCTGATGCGCGTGTCTCAGCTGGCCACGATCGGCCTGTGCGTCGTGGGGGTGCTGCTCGCGGCCGTGGTGCCCGACATCAACCAGATCTGGGGCTTGATCACGATGGGTCTGGGCGCCGGACTCGCCGTGCCGCTGTTCCTGCGCTGGTACTGGCCGGGCCTGACCGGCTACGGGTTCGCGGTGGGCACGGGCTTGGGGATCGTCGCAGGTCTGACCTTCAACTCCGCGCTCGACCTGCCGCTGTACGTCTCGTATCCGTGCGTCATCGCCTGCGGACTCGTGGCGACGATCGTCACGTCCTTGCTGACCGAGCGCGCCGACGACGAGACCCTCGTCCGCTTCTGGACGACGACCAACCCGTGGGGCTCCTGGTCCGCCGTGGAGCGAAAGGCCCGAGAGCACGGCACGGTCACCGACGAGGAGATCAGCAGCCGCCGCTGGGAGCGCATGAACGACGGCATCGCCTTGTTCTTCTCCATCTCCTTCCAGATGTCGATCCTCATCACCGCGATGAGCTTCGTCTTCCACGACTGGACGCACTTCGGCTTCTTTGCCTCGACCTCAGCGGTGTCTGCGGTGGGGCTGTACTTCTTCTGGTTCAAGAACCTCAAGAGCACCGAGCAGTGCATCGCTGAGGATGAAGCGGCCCAGAGACCCGCCGAGCAGGACGCCTCCGAGGAGCCCTGACCGATGCTGTTCGGGGTGATCGTGCGTGCCCGCCCACCTGCTCCCTCCCGCCCGCTCGGTTTCGCACCGGCCCGGGCCAGCTTTCACAATCACTCCGAGATTCAGTTTGGCCCGCTCGTTGCACAAGGGGTCTGCATGCGTCTCACGACTCGTCGACTCGCCCCTGCCGTCTACGCGTGGACCGCCGTCTTGGCGGGCGCGCTCCTCCAAGGCTGCACGGGCCTGTCGCTCTGACGAGTGGTGACTGCTCCATCCCCGGCCGGCAAAACGAGCAACAGCTGGGCCGGCCGGGGGTGCGTCGTACGCTCGAAGACTTGACGCCCAAACGCTCGACCAACCTCGGGCGCTCGGGCCGGTGAGACTCGGTATCCCGGACACGCGGGCCGGTCGCGATGTGCCGGCTACCCTCCAAGCTCCGCGGCCCGCAAACAAGCTCCGCGGCCCGCAAAACCTGAAGATCGGATAACGCTGTGTCGTCCGGATCGGGACGCTGCGGATCCTCAGCGGACTGCTACCGTCATGTCGATGACGGCCCAGGCAGCGTCTTCGACAGCCAGGCAGATGCTCGCCATGTGCCGGCAATCGGCGATGCTGACCGATGCCGATCTCGAGGCCGGACCGAGAATTCTGGGCGCCAACGATGCGTTCTGGCGGGCCACGGGATACGCGCCTGGCGAACTCGTCGGGCAGACGGCGGGGGTACTGCAGGGGGCCTTCGCCGATCGGAAGCTCCTGAAGCGTCTGCGGAGAAGCGCCGAGAGCGGAGCGGCGTTCGAGAGTCGTGGCGTCAGCTACCGCAAGGACGGCACGGCGTACCTCGCGGCGTGGCACATCGAGCCGGTCTGCGCGCGCGATGGGGAGGTCCGCTACTTCGTGGGGGAGCAGCGGGCGCTGTCCGGCCCGGCGCAGCACGGTGAGGAGCTGCATTCCCTCCGCTCGGCGCTGCGTGCGTTGCCCGATGGCATCTTGTTCCTTGGCTCGCAAGGACGCGTCCTGCGAACGAACCCGGCGGCTGCCGACCTGCTCGACCGGCGCGAGGCTGACGTGCTCGGCAAGACGCTGCAAGAGCTCGCACGAGACGCGCGGGTCGAGGTCCACGACCCAGGCCACTGGAGCGTGACGAGAGCCGCGGCGGACGCGTCGGCCGAGCAGATCCTCGAGCTCCGAAGGATTGGCCACGAAGGTCGGGGCACGGTCTGGACCATTCGTGACACGACGGAGAAGCGACGACTCGAAGCGCTGGCCAACGCGGTAAACCTCGTCGAGCAGAGCGGCTACGTCGTCGCCGGCATTCGGCATGAGCTGGGCAACCCCGTGCACAGCGTCAAGATGGCGCTCTCGGTGCTCCAGAAACACGGGGAGACCTTCTCGCAGGACCAACGAGATGACTTCTACGCGAGGATGCTCCAGGAGGTCGCGCGGATGGAGTTCCTGCTCGGGGCGCTGCGCAACTACAACGCCCACGAGTCGCAGTCGCTCTGCACGTTCGAGCTCAACGCGCACGTCAGCGCGTTCCTGCGCGTCGCCAACGTCGGGCTCCCCAAGAGCATCGACATGGATTGGGAGCCCTGGCACGAGACGCTGACGGTGCGCGGCGACCCTCGAGGCCTCTTTCAGGTGCTGCTGAACCTGGTGAAGAACGCAGGCGACGCGGTCGAGAGCAGTCGCGAAGGGAGGATCACCCTCCGCGTGGGACGGCGCGGAGAGATGGCCGCGATCTCGGTGTCGGACAATGGTCCGGGGATGTCCGCTCGAGGCATGGCGGCCATCGGTCAGCCGTTCACCACGACCAAGCCGCACGGAACCGGGCTGGGACTCTGTGTCTCTCAGCGGATCATCGCCGGCATGAACGGCCGTCTCGAGTTCGAGTCCGCAGTCAGTCGGGGCACGACCGTGCACGTTCTGCTCCCGATGGGAGGCTCTGGATGAGCGTGCGAGTGCTGGTCGTCGAAGACGAGACGTTTGCTCGCCAGCTGGTGACGCGAGAGCTGGAGGGGGCCGGACACGAGGTCACCGCGGTCGGGACCGTGACGGAGGCGACCGCGCTCGTGGGCGAGCACTTCCACCTCGCGGTGTTGGACCAGATGCTGCCCGACGGCACGGGATTCGACGTGATCGAGGGCTTTCGCGCCGCAGAGACCTCCACGCGGTTCATCATGGTGACCGCAGACTCGACGGTCTCCAACGCGGTCGAGGCGCTGCGACGCGGCATCGACGACTACCTGACCAAGCCCTACGACGCCGACGAGCTGCTGCTATCCGTGGCGCGGGTTGCCGAGCTGCAGCAGCTTCGCGTGCATCGAGAGGTCACATCGCCGAGGCCCCGGGCGGGGGTCGAGCTGCCCAAGACCCACAACCCTGGCTTGACCGCTGCGTACGCGATGGCCCGGCAGGCAGCGGCACATCCTCGGCCGCTGCTCGTCACCGGGGAGACGGGGACGGGAAAGACCCATCTCGCGCGGATCATTCACGCCCTCTCTCCGCGGGCCGACGCGCCGTTCGTGGCGGTCAACTGCGCGGCGCTCCCCGAGTCGCTCATCGAGTCGGAGCTGTTCGGGGCCAGGCGGGGCGCGTTCACCGGCGCGGCTCGGGATCGCAAGGGCCTCGTCGAGCTGGCCGACCGCGGGACGTTGTTCCTCGACGAGATCGGAGAGATACCCCTTCCGCTGCAGTCCAAGCTCCTGGGCGTCTTGGAAGACCGACGATTCCGCCGGCTCGGTGACGAACACGAGCGCAAGGTCGACGTCCGCATCATCGCCGCCACGCATCTCAACCTCGAGCATGCGGTCCGAGCGGGCCGCTTTCGCCAAGACCTCTTCTATCGGCTCGACGTCCTGCGGGTACATCTCGTGCCCCTGCGGGAGCGCCCCGAAGACCTCGGTGACCTGATGCGTACGGCGTTGGCCGACATCGCCCCGCACCGGGTCGACGACCTCGCGCCGGGCGAGCTGGAGCTGCTCCAGGGCTATGCCTGGCCCGGCAACATTCGGGAGCTTCGCAACGTGCTGGAACGCTCCGTGCTGCTTCACCCGGAGACGCTGCGGCCCAGCGAGTTCACCGGGCAAAGCGCCTCATCCCTCGCGGCGTCTACAGCCGAGTCGCCGTCCGAGATCATCTCGCTCGGCGAGCTGGAGCGCCGGCACATCGACTTCGTGCTTACCCACTTCGACGGACACCGAGAGCGTGCTGCACATGCGTTGGGTATCTCGGTCTCCACGCTCACTCGCCGGATACGTCAGGCTGCAAGTTGACCGGTCAACATGATATGCAGTCATTCAGTTTGACTCCCGGCGTCCAACCCCTCTCCGAGGCAACACCTCGAAATCGCTCCCCCTGGCGCCAAAGTCGTGACTGGATCGGATTCTGCTTTTGCAATGAGCGTGGCGTCGGATAGCATTTTTGCTGGCAAGACGATCTTGCTCGTCGACGACGAGCCGCTCGTCCTGTCCAGCGTGCGCCAAGGCCTCGAGGTGCTCGACTCCACGCTCACCGTGTTCGAGTCCGCCGATGGTGTCGATGCTCTCGAAGTCCTCCGCACCCGCTCCGTCGACCTCGTCGTCAGCGACGTCCGCATGCCGAGGCTGGACGGCATCGGCCTGATCACCGAGATGCTCAACCGCGCGATTCGCGTCCCGGTCGTGTTGCTGTCTGCGTTTCGAGACACGACGGACATGGCCAAGGCGACGGGCATGGGCGCGGTCTCGTTCCTGGACAAGCCGGTCTCCTACGATCAGCTGGTCGACGCGATCAGGCGAGCGTTGACCCCCGGAGACCGGGGGTTCATGCAGGGGTTCTCACTTCCGAGCCTGCTGCAGCTGATGAACTACGAGCGAAAGTCGTCGACGCTGTCGGTTCGCAGTGGTGACCTCGTCGGTCGCATCTTCGTGAGCGAGGGCGAGGTCGTGGACGCCTGGCTCGGCGACGAGTACGGGTACACGGCGTTCGCCGAGGTCCTCAGGCTTCCGGAACCGACCGTGGAGCTTGCGCCGCTCCCCGACCAGGTGAATAGGAGCATCACCGAACCGCTCAATGCCCTGCTGCTCAACGCGATCCGGGAGGAAGACGAGCGGCGAAGGTTCGAACATGTCGATGATGGCTGGGAGGAAGTCATCGACGGCGCCGAGTCGGCGGAGTCAGCCATGTCGGCGGAGTCAGCCATGTCGGCGGAATCAACCATGTCCGCGGAGCCAGCAGCCGGATCCGCCAATCACACCACAACCAAGCTCAACCCGAAGAAGTTCGAGAACATCGATATGTCAAACGTCAAACAATCACTGAAATCTGCAAATGAGATCACCGGCGCGCTCGGGGCGGCGCTCGTCGACTACGACTCGGGGATGACGCTCGGTACCGCCGGCGGGGGGTCGATCGACCTCGAAATCGCCGCCGCGGGCAACACCGAGGTCGTGCGGGCCAAGATGCGCGTCATGAACGATTTGGGCATCGACGGTGGCATCAAGGACATCCTCATCACCCTCGACTCCCAGTATCACTTGATCCGTCCGCTCAAGGGCACGACGCTGTTCATGTATCTCGCCATCGATTCCAAGTCCGGCAACCTCGCGATGGCCCGGCACAAGCTGGCCTCGATCGAGAGCGATCTGAAGGTCTAGCGGACTCGCCTCTCCTCCGGGGGAGGCAGGGGCCTCACCGGTCGAAGCAGCGCGAAGCTTCTGCGTGCACTACGCTGAGTCGGTGGACCGACTGCGCGCGCTGCTCGACGTCCCGGGGCTACTCGTCGGCCTCGGCATCGGCTCGGCCGTGTTGTTCTTCGGCACGTTGATCGCGGTTCCGACGATCGTGGTCAGCCTGCCGCCGGACTACTTCATCGGTCCGCGCAGGCCCGCGCGGTCGCGGCCCAATCGGTCCGCGCTCGCGGGCGCGCGGACCGTGCTTCGCAACCTGCTCGGCGTCGTGTTCGTCTTCGCAGGGGTCATGATGTTGGTGCTTCCCGGTCAGGGCATTCTGACGCTGCTCGTCGGACTGGCCCTGGTGGATTTTCCGGGGAAGCGCAGCTTCGAGAAGCGGCTTGCAGGGCAGCGCCACGTTCGCAAGAGCCTGCAGTGGCTCCGCGAACGTGCAGGGAGAGAACCGCTACGATTCGACGAGGTCGGAGCCCCGTCGACGACGGATCCCGAGTAGGCCGAGCAAGCTCAACGCGAGGGCCGCGGGGCCACCGGCGTCGTTGCCGGCGCTGCAGCTGCAACCGCCGTCATCGTCGAGCGCGCCGCCCTGGTCGACGCCGCCGCTTCCGTCATCACCGCCACTTCCGCCCTCACCCCCCGAGCCCTCCGCGCCGCTCACATCGCCGCATTCCTCGGCGCTGGGGAAGTTGTACTGGCAGTTGTGCATCACCAGCTTGGTGTTGATGGTCTGGGTCTGGTCGACCAGCACCATCGGAGCGCCCGTCGGCATCATGTCGGCGACCTCTTCCTCCCACGGCATCTCGTCGTCGAAGGCGGGCCACGAGCTGTCCGGCGCGTACACGACGCGGCCATCGGGAAGCGTCCAGATGATCGAGGCGTCGCAGCCCGTGCCCTGGGTGGCGATCTGATTGGTGAGGTCGACGTCTGGAAGGTCGACGTTCTGGTAGAAGAACGGATCGGCCGTCATCTCGCCCGGCGACATGGTCGTGTACATCCGTGTGAGGTTGGGGAAGGTGTTGAGCATCTCGAGCGCGTGTTGCCCCGGTTCGATGATGCGCGCGAGCATGTCCGCTGCGAAGTTGGTGCCGTTCCATGCCTTGGCGTCGATGCTGTCCTGGTAGCAGCTCAGGCAGCCGTAGAAGTCGACCTCGTCGACCCCTTCGGGAACCGGGAGGTAGCTCTGCAGCAGTCCTCGCAGCAGCGGATGGTTGTACTGACACGACGAACCATCGCCGCCGCCGGTGCCGGTTCCCGTGCCCGTGCCGAATCCGCCCTCGAAGCAGGTCATCAGGCCTTGGCTCTCGAGCACGTCCACGACGCCGATCGGGGCCAAACCGTCGAAGGGCGCGGCGTCCCAGAGCTCGCTGTAAACGCCGCCGGCGGGGATGATGTCGCTGGGGCCGGCGTATTCGGTGACGAACGCTCGACCGTCGGCTCCGTCCGCGTCGACGGCCTGCGTAATCACCGACTTGTAGTTGCTCGCTTGGCTGGGCCAGTCGAGCTTGAGCGGGTTGACCAGCACGTGTTTGTAGGTGCTGGGCACCACGCGGTCTTCGCTGAGGAAGAACGAGCGGATGTCCATGTCGTCGACCGCCGCGATGCGGGTGAGGCGGATCGGAATGCAGGCCTCGTTGTTGGGGAAGCGCAGCGTGATCGGGTGGATCTCGCTGGTCTCCGCGTCGTTGGCGAGCTTGAAGGCGGCGAAGACGTACCCTTCGGCGAGATACTCCTCGAGGATCGGATCGGCGTTGGGGTCCTGCGCGTAGCCGTTGGCGTCGAGCCAGTCTTTGATTTCTGCCAGGTTGTCGCCGTCGAGGACGACGATCTCGAAGGCGCCCACGACCTCTTCGAGCAGGATCTCGGGACCTCCGTCGCCGGTGTCGGACTCTCCGCTGCCGGAGCTACCGCCAGCCCCCGTGGGGTCGCCGGGTGATGTCGTCACTCCGACATCGTCGCAGCCTTGGCCCGAGAAGGTGGAGTTGAAGCCATAGCGCGGGATCGAGGCGTTGAGCACGGCATCGAACAGGAGGTCGGAGCCGACGCCGAACTCTGGCACCTCGGTGAGCGGAACGATCCAGGAGAACTGCGCTGCGGTCGAGTCGGCGTCGTATTGGATCTGGATGTGGGCCTCGGTGTAGTCGCCCCCCATGACGAAGAGGATGTTCTCTCCGGTCTGGTCCACGGGCATCGAGGTCGGGCCGACATCGCAGAACGTGCCGCCACAGGCCTCAGCTTCCTGAGGGGTGGTGAGGACCAGGGCGCCGGCGAGTGCGGCGAGGGAAACGAGCGAGGTTTTCATCATCGGTTCAAATCCAAACCGCGGCGCGCAATCGGTGTGCCGCAGAGCCTCGAACCTAGCAGCCCGAGCGTCAAAGAACCGCATGACAACGGTGTCAGTTTGCCGCGATCACCCTGACGGGGATGTCATGCCGGCCCGTCGACCGTGAACACCATGCCTTGTTCGCGCAGCCGCGCGAGCAGATGCCGGCCCATCGTCGACGCCGGGGTTCGAACGCCGCCGGGGGCGTCGAGCTCGCCGCCATCGATCGCGAGGCACAATGCCGACTCGCCGAGCATCTTGGCCGTCTCTCCGTAGCCAGGGTCGGACGTGCCGACGACCTTGCCGCGCACGATGACTTCGCGTCCCGATGCGACCCGTCCCTTTCCGATCAAGTGCAGCACGAAGGAGCCCGCTTCTCGGTCTTCTCGGCTGGGCCCTTGGCCAGGCGCGGGAAGCCGACCCTCGATGAGCTTGCGCGTGGGCTCGAACGCGGCGCCCGCCATCATGCCGGCCACGCCCGCGGCCAGTGTCGTGGCGCGGAGCAGGCCCTTGGCACCGGTTCCCGTCCCCGAGCATTCGGAGTAGCGGAACTCTCGGCCATACGGATACTCGAGCAGGGCATTGCTGCGCCGCACGACCCGGGTGTTGATCGAGGCCATCACGAATGGCCCGGTCCAGCCCGGAAGATCATCGTCGTAGCGCACGCCCTTCTGGTCGCCCTGGTCCGGACCGCGGCGCTCTCCCTCGGGGTTGAGACCGTAGGGGTTGCCGATCTTTCGCAGGATGCTCCGGTCCTCCTTCACGTCTTCGATGACCTGCATCATGCTTGCGATCGTTCCGCCAGAGACCCCGCCCTTGATCCGCCCGGTGATCAGCTTGACCTCGTGCAGCGAGACGTCGAATCGCTCCTTGGCCTCGGAGACCAGGGTCCAGGTGCCCAGGTCCGAGGGGATCGAGTCGAAGCCGCAGCAGTGCACGATGCGTGCGCCGGTCTCCTGCGCTTGCGCGTGATGAGCGTCGATCATGGCCCGCACGAACTGTGGTTCGCCCGTCAGGTCGCAGTAGTCGGTGCCGGCCGCGACGCAGGCCGCCACCAGCGGTGCCCCATGTTTGGAGTACGGGCCGACCGTGCTGCAAATGACTTCTGCTTCGGCCGCAATTGCGTCGAGCGAGTCCTGGTCATGGCTGTCGCCGGTGAGCAGTTCGAATGCTGCGGCGGCCTCGTCGATCTCGGCGAGGTCGTCGCGCACGCGCGCGAGTTTCTCGGCATTTCGACCAGCCAGCGCGATGCGCAGGCCTTCGCCCGCGTGGCGGCGCAGCAGATACTCGGCGGTCAGCTGACCGGTAAAACCCGTTGCTCCCCACAGCACGACGTCGAAGCGGCGAGAGCGGTTGCGTTGGCGGGGTTGCGTCATGGCCGACGCATAGCACTCCCAGGCCCACGCGGCTCGTCTCCCGTTGTATCCGCGCCCGACTTTCGCCAGCATGCGGCCGTGGTCCAGAATCTAATCGCCTACGTCGCGGTCGTGAGCCTCGGAGGAGTCGCCTGCCTCATCTGGGCGCTTCGCTGGCTGCGGGACGCCGAAGCCTCGCGCAAGTCGAGGCTCACCGGCCGCACGTGGTTCGAAGGCATTCTCACCAAGACGCCCCTGGACGACCCCATGCAGGAGACGCGGCAGCAGGGGCTGGACAACATCCGGCGGCACAGCACGGTGATCCGCAGGACGCTCATTCCGATGATCCTGTTCGTGACCGGGCTTCTCGCCTGCGTACCGCTCTTGGGTGAGCTGCCGACCGCGCTGGTTTCGATCGTGGTCGGTCTGGTCTCGGTCGCGACGGGCATCGCAGCCCGGCCGGTGCTGGAGAACGTGTTCTCGGGTCTGGTGATCTCCTTCTCCAAGCTCATCAACATCGGGGACACGGTGACGATCGACGAGGAGTACGGCACGGTCGAGGATGTCACCCTCACGCACACCACCATTCGCATTTGGAACTGGCAGCGCTACGTCGTTCCCAACTCTCGGGTGCTGCAGTCTCCGGTGCGGAACTACTCGCTGCACGACCGCTACTTGTGGGCTCACGTGGAGTTTTGGGTGTCCTACGAGGCGGATCTGGAGGTCGTGAAATCGCTCGCGATCGAGTCGGCGTGCGCCAGTTCGAGCTACGCGAGCCACGAACCACCGCGCTTTTGGGTGATGGAGCTGGGGGAACGCGGAATTCAGTGCTGGGTGGCGGCCTGGGCCGACACGCCCTCCTCGGGGTGGTCCCTCAAGAACGACATTCGCACCAGCTTGGCGCACGGGATGCAGCGCCAGGGCCTGTTCCCGCACCTGCTGCGATTCGTCGATGTTGCCAACGAGCCGACGGCGGTCTCGGGCGCCTGAATCCAGCCCGGTCGCTCAGCGGTGCGTGGCGGCGCACGGGGGGTATTGCGCGACGGCGTCCGCCCAGCCGTCGAAGGAGCCACGGGCGGCTGCCGCTGCCTCGTCCGAGACGCCCTCGGGTAGCGCAGAGAGCAGCGCGCGAGCTTCCACCGTTGCGCCCGCGGCATCGCATTGTGCGTGTGCTCGGCACATGAGCGCGGAGACCCGCAGCTGGAGCGCCGTGTCCGGGTCGGCGGCGACACTCGCTGCCCTCTGCGCGAGGTCCCAAGCCAGGCTCGCTTCACCCCGGCCGAGCTCGATCTGCGCGAGCAGGGACAGTCCGTCGACCAGGTCGGGGTGATCGTGCCCCAGGAGCCCTCGTTCGAGCTCGAGGCCACGCCGCGCTTGGGCGGCGGCCTCGTCGAGTCGATCCCGCATCATCAGGATGCGGGCGTAGTTGATGTAGAGGGTCGCCATGTGGCGGTCTCCGGGTTCGAGGGTCTTCTCTGCCAGCGCCAGGACGGAGACCATCTGCTCCGCGGCGCGCTCCGGATTCTCCCTCATGGCAGAGAGGATCGCGTGAGACTCCTCGGCCATCACCCGCTCGGCCGCGCCCCCCTCGACGTTGGCGAAGATCGTGGCCGCGGCTCGAAGTTCGGCTTCGGCGAGATCCAGCTCGCCGCGCTCGATGAGGACCCTGCCCAGCATGAAGCGCGATTGACCCACCTCGCGGTGGTCGGGTCCCAAGGCGCGGGTGCGCAGATCGATCGCCATGCGAAACTGCGACTCGGCTTCTTCCTGGTGGCGCAGGACGGTCTCGAGGTCACCGAGGTTGTGGTGGAGCGTGCCTTCTTGGCCGGGGCTTGCGTAGGGGCCCTCCCGCTCCAACAGGGTCTCCAGCGCCGCGACGGCTTCGTTCAAGTCCCCGCGGCGGCGCAGCACGACAGCGCCCCTCAGACCGAGCGTGAAGCGGTCTCGAGGGCTCATCTCGATGGAGTCGGCGCGGCTGCGGGCGCGTTCGAGCCAGACTTCGCCGGCCTGGGTCCGTGCCAGATCCGAGGCTTCGACGAACGCCAACGTGCTGGCGACGTGAACGAACGCGACATCGTCTCCCGCCGCGTCGGCAGCTCGGGCGGCGCGGATCCATGCCTCTTTGGCTTCGGTATGGCGGTCGAGCTGGCGCAGCGCTTCGGCGCGGGTGTTCTCGACCGCTCGGGTCACGTCGGGGTGGGGTGCGTCACCGAGTTCGAGACCATCGAGGGTTTCGAGCGCCTCGCTGGGCTCGTTGGCGAGCGCGGCCGCCGCGTACTGTCGGGCGGCCGACGCGAGCAGGACGTCGTACCGATCTCGGGCCGGCCCGGGCTCCGGAGGGGGCACACGGCGCCCCGTCGCTGCGGTCCGGCAGCGGGTGCTGTCCCGTTCGAACACCCAGAGGGTCGCTGCGCGCTGCAGCACGTCGCGATCGCCTCGCTCGAGCTGTTGGACGGCCGCTTCGACCGCGACGCGATCCTCTTGCAGACAGGCCATGCGCTGGTCGAGCAGCGAACGAGACTGCGTCTCGTGGACGAGGGTCGCTTCACACGACTCCCGCCACGCGGTGGTCCACTGGGTCGAGAAGAGGTCGAGCTGGTTGCGCACGCCGGGCCACGCCGACGCGCCGAGGTAGCGGGTGTCCAGCGCGTCACGGACGTCTGCGTCCCAGACGCCCGCGAGCTGCGCCTGGGCCGCCTCGCAGGGTCCGGGGCCTGAGAGGCCAAAGACCACCCCCGCGGTGACCAGTGCACCCACGCCCAGGCCCATCGTGCCGAGCTGCTTGCGCCGACGCAGGCCCGGGTCGATCGCCCGACGCAGCGCGTGCATGTCCGGGTGTCGGTCTGCAGGATCCACGGCCAGCCCCCGCTGGATCTCTCGCCAGAGCCAACGCGGAATCTTCGATCCGGGCTCCTCCCACGCGCCTTCGAGCACGGCTTGGGCCAACTCGACGACGCTTCGCTGAGGGAAGGGGCGCGCGCCGACGAACGCTTCATACAGCGCGACGCAGAATGAGTACTGATCCGAGTGGTGCGTTGCCGGCCGAAGGCTGTGCTGCTCGGGGGCCATGTATGCCGGCGTGCCCGCGCCCGGCGTCTCGCCGTCGATCGCTCCGCTGCGCTCTGCGTCCCCTCGGGCGCGGGAGAGCCCGAAGTCGAGCACGACCGTCCGCCCCGTCGAATCGACCATGACGTTCGCTGGCTTGAAGTCCCCATGGACCACGCCCGTCTCGTGCGCGGCGGCGAGCGCTTCGGCTGCCTGCATGTAGCGAGCGAGGATGTCGTGGGCTCGTCGCGGGCGGTCTGCTTGCCAGGCCTGCAGGGTTTGCCCGTCGACATACTCCATGGCGATGAAGAACTGGCCCGCATGCCACCCGACGTCGTAGACCGAGACGATGTTGGGGTGTCGGAGGGAGGCGAGCGCTCGCCCCTCTCGGAGGAGCTCGTTGGCACCGCTGGAGGATGCCGCGGACGCGCCTTTGAAGAGCACCTTGATGGCGACCTTCCGATCGAGCTCGGGGTCGTGGGCGGAGAAGACTCTGCCCATGCCGCCGGTGCCCAGCGTGTCGAGGATGAGGTAGCGGGAGACCTCGGTGCCCCGCCTGATCGAACCATGCGGTTGCGGCAGCGGGTCGCTCTCCACGTGCGTGTCGACGACGCTCTGCGGGCCGGAATCGGCGGTGGTGGAGCCGCTGGAAGTCACGGATACGGGCACCATAACAATCTGAACGAGGGCCTGGGGGCGGTGGGCGTTCGACTGATAGCCTTCCCGCGGATGCATCGCCTTCCACTGCTCGCCGCGCTCCATCTGTCGGCATGTGCCGCAGTCCCGCATGCGATCGAACCGCTCTCGAGTCCGCTGGGGGTCGCGTCCGCCCCGTCTCCGGGCAGCTGGAATGAAGTGTTCGCGGCTCCATCCGAGGTCGAGGTGCGGGTCGAGGTGGCCGCGCACGTGCTCGCCGCCCGTCGAGGTCTCATCGACTTCAGAAGCCCCACGACCAAGCGAAGCGAAATCGAGGGCGGCTCGCAGCTCATCTCCTTGCTCGTCGGTGTCGTGCGCCATCCCGAGCATGGCGACTTCCTCATCGACACCGGGATCGACCGGAGCCTGGCCCGGGGGAAGCCCGAAGCGCTCAAGGGTTGGGTCGAGCGCAACCTGAGATCCCTGATGCCGGTCGAAGACCTCGCCGCCATGCGGCGGAGGCTCGAACTCGACGTCGCTGGCGTGTTCCTCACGCACACCCACTTCGACCACGTCCTGGGCCTTCCCGATCTTCCTGTGGATGTGCCCATCTACGTGGGGGAGCACGAGGTGGACCGTCGCGGCTTGCTCGCCGTGATCCCGCGCCGCGGGCACGCTCAGGTCTATGACGGCCGTCCGCCACTGCGCGGCCTTCGCGACGCGGATGGCGTCGCGATGGGGCCCTTCGAGCATGCCATCGACGTGTTCGGGGACCGCTCACTGTGGGCGCTCCCCATGCCCGGGCATACCCCAGGCTCGATGGTCTACCTCGTCAACGCCAAGGATGGCCCCGTGCTGTTCGTCGGGGATACGTCCCATACCCGCTGGGGCTGGGAGCATGGCGTGGGCCCGGGCTACTACAGCGAAGATCGTTCGGGCAATGGTGACGCGCTCGACATCCTTCGAATCTTCGTCGCGGCGCACCCGCAGGTGCGCGTGGTGCTGGGCCACGAGCTTTGACTCAGGTGCGAGCCTTCTTGTCGCGGGCGGTGGCCTCGGCCGGATGGGTCGTATAGCGCCCCGCGGACCGGGTCATTTCGAGCGAGATGTTCTCTCGGGTCTCTCGGTACGACGGGAACTCCGCCTGGGGCTTGCGCCCGACGAACTCGAGCTCACAACCCCCCATCTTGACCACGTCGCCAACACTGAGGGTCGTGGGCTCGGCGATCTGCCGTCCATTGACGAAGGTGCCGTTGGTGCTGGCGATGTCCGAGACGGTGAGCATTTCGCCGTCGTCTTGGAAGATCGCGTGCTCGCGGGAGATCCCGGCCTCGGGCAGCACCATGTCGCAGGAGGGATCGCGTCCGGCGACAGTGCGACTTCGGACCTCGAGCAACGTCCCCGCGGACGGGCCCCGCACGATGTAGAGGCAAGCGAGGTCCTGCTGGGAATCGCCAGGCGTGGGACGTCGGTCGTCGATACGCTCAGGCTACGTCATCGGTCGCGGCGACGCCACGGTTCCATGCGCTCGGCGCACCGGATCGGGCCCGGAGACGACGGGGGTCGGGTGCGACATGCAACCGTGTGCATGCGCCGGTTGCTCGAACGCGTGGCTCACGCGAAACGTTCACTCGCCGCCGAACCGTCGCACGCGAACATGGCAGTAGGGCGTCTTCCCGGTGCGGGCGTAGTAGTCCTGGTGGTAGGCCTCGGCCTTCCAGAAGTCGTCGGCCTTTCGCACGTCCGTCGCGACGTCGTAGCCACGCTCCTCGAGCAGCCCGATGAGCTCCTCGGTGTCCTTCCTCTGTTCAGCGTCGGTGTAGAAGACGGCCGACAGGTACTGGTTTCCGATGTCGGGACCTTGGCCATCGCGCTGGGTCGGATCGTGAATCTCGAAGAAGCGCTTGGCCACCTCGCGAAAGCTGACCTTGGCTGGATCGAAGCGGACGCGGACCGCCTCGAGATGGCCGGTCGTGTGCTCGAGCACCTGCTCATAGGTGGGGTTGTCGACCGTGCCGCCCATGTAGCCCGAGTCGACGTCGAGCACGCCGTCCATCGCCTCGAGGTAGTGCTCGACCCCCCAAAAGCATCCGCCGGCGAAGTACGCGAAGCGCTGATCCTCGGGGGCTTCGGCGGCGCCGCGTTCGAGCTGGGTGTCTGGGGCGGGTGCTTGTGTGGACGCCGGTTCGGAGGTCGAGCCGGAGCAGGCACCGAGCCACAGTGCAGCGGTCAGGGTGACGAAACGTCGCATCATGCCGAGTCTACGCGCCGCGTTCGAAGATGCTACGTGTCAGGGCGTGGCCGTCCCGTTGCGCGGGCTGAAGGTGTTGCTGCTCGACGCCCAGGCGACGGGGGCATCCCCTGCACATGGACACCTGCTCGAGCTCGGGTGGGCGTGGATGCACGGCGACGAAGAGCCCGCAGAAGTGCACGCCCATCTGATCGCCCAGCCCGACGCGGCGCCCCTGCCCAAGGTCATCACTGGGGTGACGGGCATCCATGACGCCCTGCTCGCCGACGCGAGATCGGTGCGCGACGTGTGGAGCGAGCTGCTCCGCGAGTGCGAGGACAGCGAACCCACCCGTGCCGTCATCCACTGCGCACGCTTCGAGCGCTCGTTCTTGCAGCCGAGAATGCCGCCGGGGGAGTCGCTGCCGTTCGACACCCTCTGTACGCTCGAGCTTGCGCGGAGGTTACTGCCCAACCTGCCGCGCCGCGGGTTGCGAGCCGTCGCGGGTTACTTCGGGATGGGCGTCGAGCAGCTGCGCCGCAGCGAAGACCACGTGCGTGCGACCGCGTTCGTGTGGCGCAACGTGGTGGAGATGCTGGCGGAGCGGGGCATCGAGGGATGGGATGAGGCGGTGGCCTTTGCTCAGGACGCGGCGCCCAAGCGGGGACGCAGGGAGTTCCCGATGCCCCGCGGTCTGCGGCTATCGTTGCCCCTCGATCCGGGCGTGTACCGCTTGCTGCGGAGCAACGGAGACATCCTCTACGTCGGCAAGGCCACGTCGCTGCGAAGGCGCGTCAACGGCTACTTTCAGAAGCAGTCCGGTGGGGACGAGCGGATGCTCGAGCTGCTCTCGCAGGTCCGCGACATCGACGTGACCACGACCGCGACCCCGCTCGAAGCGGCGCTGCTGGAGACCGATACGATCAAGCTGCTCGAGCCGCCGTACAACATGGCCCTGCTCGGGCAGGCGCGCGAGCCCTGCTTCGTCTCGCGAGACCTGCTCGAGGTGTCACGAACCCGCTGTGTCGCGCACCCGTTGGGCCCGCTCCCGTCGTCGTGGAGGCAGCGGCGATACGCGGGCCTGCACCGGCTCGCCGCGGGAGATCGAGACGCAGGCACGATCGCGCTGGCCTTTGGATGGACCCCGCAGACGCTTTCGCTGGACGTGCTCGAAGAGGGATTGGCGATGTTCGAGGCACGAAACCCTTCGGTGACCCGCTCGCCGCACGGCTTCGCTGCCGCCGGATTGAGACGATGGAACTCGCAGGCCCGCAAGGACATGTCCTCGGAGCCCGAACCGGACCCGCAGGATTCCTGGGACCCCGCGCGGGTGCTTCGAAACCTCGAGGACACGCTGGTCTTCTTTGCGCTCGAGCTGCGGCGCGGATCGTGGCTGCGGCGACTGAGCAACGCGGCCATCGCCTATGACGACGGGGTCGTTCGGACGCTGGTGCTGCGGGGGGGCCGGGTACGCTCGCGGCGGGATGGCGTGGCGCTCGAATCGTTCGAGCCCGCCGAACCCACGTTCGACATCGCGACCTACGACCGGCTTCGCGTCGTCACGACCGAGCTGCGCCGCGTCGTTGCAGAGGGGCGCGCCGTGCACATTCGGTTTGCTGGCCGTCGCACGCTGAATCCGGACGCGGTCGCCCGCATGCTGCCCTGGGTGTGAGAGGGGCTCACGCCGCGCAGCAGACCGTGACCGGGCCGGCAGGCGTGGCCTCGCCGAGCGCGGCCGCCTCGGATGCGGTGCACGCTGCCGCGTTCCCCGTGACGGACGCACCGACGGAGTAGTCGACGCTCACGGACATCGGGACGCAGCTGCCCAGGGTCATCGAGTCACTGTTGCCCGAGGGGCACGAGAGCTCGTCGGACACGAAGACCTCACCGCCACACGACTCGACCCCGCCGTCGCACGTGCACCCACTGCAGCTGCGCGTGTCTTCGTGAGAGCGGTAGTAGACGGAACGGTCGGTGTAGTCACCGCCGGGGCAGTCGGCTTCGCCACTGCGAGAGATGCACGTGCGCGCCTGAAGGTCCTGTGGAGGCTCCGCGGTGCAGCGGTCGTCGCCGCAGTCTCCCCCACGTGCCGGTGCAGCGCAGAAGGTGGCGGTCGTGCCCCATTGCACCGGCGGCACCATGGCGACCTCTTCGGGCGAACACGCCGAGGGGGTGCCCACGACCTCCGCCGCGATGTACAGCGGGATCGCGGCGGGCCAGTTGTCGCAGGCGCCATCGACCAGCGTCTCGTCCACCAGCGCAACGAGGCACAGCGCCCCCGCCGAGATCTGGTAGTTCACGCCGCAGGTCCCTTCAGTCGAGCTGCACGAGCACGCGCACGATGCGGGCTCGGATTGAAGCTGGTCGAAGGCGAGATCTTGTCGCGAGAAGCCATCGGGACAGCTCACCTCGTCGTCCCCGGCGGCGACGTAGAACGGACCCGCCCAACCCTCGGGCGCGCCGGGCATGCAAACGTCTACGCACGCCTCGTCTTGGCCCACCGACGTGGACCCCATGCCATCGGAGTCGCTGTCGGCCGTCGGGTCGAAGCCCGTCGAGTCGCTCCCACCCACCGCTGTCGTCTCGGCGGCCGTACCACCGCCGAGCTGGCCGCCTCCTCCAGAGCCGTTGGAAGAGAACTCGCATGCGGCGCCCAGCAGCATCACGAGCCAGAGCGTTCTTCGAGTCGCAGGCCTCATCGGCAAGCGAGGAGTTTATCAGGCCTGCGCGAGCACGACGACTTGCGGTGCGCGACGCGGGGCGCCGGGCGATGCGCTCGATGAGGCACGACGTCGGGTGGATGACCACATCTGACCCGCGGCCTCCAAGATGCGCTCCTATCCCGCGAGCTCCCACTGCGCGGGTCCGGCAAAGGTCGCGCCGAACGCCCCGTTGGCGGTGTCGACCCATGCGACCTTGGTATGGAACACGACCACGCGGGCGAGACGGTCGTCTCCTAGCAGGACGCGCACCATCAACGTGTCTCCTGGAGAGACCCGAGCCGAAGGACTGCCGATGCGAAGCCCGCCCGCGCCGATATCGGTGACGCTGGCCTCCTGGTGGCTCTCCCCGAGCTCGGCGGAGAGGTGGCAGGGCAAGCGAATCCAGCGACGCCGGTTGGCCTTGTTGCGCCGAGACTCTCGCAGCGCGCCCTCGAGGCGACGCAGGCTCTCTCGGTCCTGAATCCTGAGCATGCCGCCACCACTCTCCTCGGAGCGCAGCTTGAGGAGGTGCACTACGGCGTCGATGGTGCGCAGCGCGGCTTCGAGCTTCGCATCTCGTGCGGGCTCGGAAGGTTGGGCTGGCTCGACCGGTGGCACGGGCTGCGGCGCCGTGACCGTGCTGCCTTCGGGCACCGGCGTGTGCATTCGCTGGGTTCGAGGATCGAGGGGGAGCGTGGCCGCTTCGATCGCTGGGCTTTGGATCGGGACGACCGGCTGAGCCTTGGGTGGGGGGGCAGCGCGAGGAGCCGGGCTCGATTTCTGCGCGCTCCACTCGAGTTCTCCAGGGGTTGGCGTGGGCAGTCGAATCGCCCGCGCTCGCTGGTCGCGAAGGTAGTTCGGCTCGGTCGCCGCGTCGGGGGAGGGGTCGGGTTGAAGCGGACGCGACTGCTCCGAAGGCGTCTGGGAGGATGTGGCCCCGAGCTCTCGGGTTTCCCGCTGCACCGGCATGTCGGCCGTCGGTGAGGTGAGAATCTCCTTGGAGAGCCGTCTCTTCACCGCGGTCGCGCCCATCGTTTCGCGATTCGTCAGCTTGTTGAGGAAGATCGCCGAGGTGATTACCCGGCCCTTGACCTGGTCCAGAGCGTATTCCGCGACCCCGAACTGGATCTTGTCCCCGGGGCGAAGGGGCCGACGGTGGACCTGGTGTCCGTGGACGTGGCTGCCGTTGTGGCTCCCCAGGTCTTCGAGGATGACCTCGTCCTCGAGGACCAGGAGTCGGGCGTGCTGGCGAGACACCCTCTGATCGAGGACTTGGATGTCGGCGTTGGCCGAACGCCCGATGATCACGCTCCGCTCGAGGACGAAGACCGCATGCGCATGCGGACCTCGGATCCCCTTGAGCACCCAGCTCGTCTTCCCGAACACTTGCAACCCCCGCTACGAATGGTACGCGGCGCGCAGGATGGGCGACAGTCGCGGACTAGCGGGTTTGAACACGAACCGAGGTGGGGACGATCTGAACGGTGATTGTGTGACCATCGGCCTCGAGCCGTTCCGTCGCTCGACCGATCGCCGCGGTGCGTTGTGCGACTTCGCCGCCATCGCGGCTATAGCGCAGCTCGGCACCGGCGTCGGCGGCCGACACCCGAACCGTATGGCGATGCAGGTCGGAGATGACCTCGAACGACACGTCCTCGCCCATGCGGATCGCGCGCGTCTTGGCGCGGTAGACGCGGCCGTTGGCCTCGCGGACGGTGACCCTGACGACGGCCACCGAGAACGTGGCGGATTCACCCGCGTGAGCAGTCGAAACAGGGGCAACAACGACGGCGGAGGTGCCCAAGGCGGCTCCGAGAACCCAAGCGAACAAGCGGCTGTGTCGATGTCGGTCCATGTCGTTCCGTCCCTCACTCAATATGACACCTGATCCCCTGGTTTGTCCGGTCACATCGATATCAATTCCGGATCGCGAGACAGAAGCGCACCCGGAGGCGCGAAAATGCGCGTTCAGGCGAGGGGTTCGACAGCGACGTCGACGGCCCGGGCGGTGTGCCAGTGGGCAGCGGTCGCGGCGAGTTCGTCCACCTGATAGCGGTGGTACATGCTCGCCTGCCGCCACGACAGCAGGCTCGAGGCGAGCAGGCCGATCGAGAGCAGGGCCTTGACGACGGCGGAGGGCCCATCGAGCTGCCACACGGGCAGCAGCCACAGCAGGGCCGAGAACCCGATGCCGTCGTAGGCGGCGCCCAGGATCCAGTAGCGACGCACGAGCGAGTAGGTCTCTCGCAGCGAGTCGTCGGTACGGACGAGGACCCAAAGCCGGCTGTACAGCGCGTTGGGTCGCTCTCGATACCGGGCGAAGTCGCTGACCAGCTGCAGCTGGTGCTCCTCGTAGAGCTCGCTCATCCGTCGCGCGTTGTCGTGGCCCTCGAGCATCGGGATGCGCTCGAGCCCCTTGCGACGCACGGCCCGGCCCAGCGCGTAGGTTGCAAGGCCGAGGATGTACGCGGAGATGACGGCCACCAGCGCGCGATCGGCCGAGAGGCCCTCGGGGATGTCGACCCCATTCTGCGACAGCCACACCAGGAAAGCACCCAAGGCTGCCGACCCCGCGACGAAGAACGACAGGTCGAAGACGTCGAGGACGTCGGCCAGCTTCTCGGCAAACTTGCCAGCGGCTTCAGCAAGGCTCCCCATGCAGACGCTCAGAGTACATGCCGTGCTCTCGCGATTTCATCTTTGTGGCGGGGAGCACCGTGGGCGCGCGCGCAGGCTGAACGTCCGGACCGGAGCGCTGGACGTGGCAAACTCGTCCGGTGAGCGAAACGCCATCGCGGCCCGACGATCGCTACGTGCCGGTGCGGATCGAGGGGTTGATGGCCGCGGTCGCGGAGCAGCGAGCCCGCTTCGATGATGCGTCCACGTCGATCGAGGCCCTCGAGTTGGCGTTCGAGCTGGCGATCAGCCAGGAGACTGGCGCCTTCCACCGTCTCGTCGGCCGTGCGTATGAGCGGTTCAACCCGGCGCGCGAGACGATCGCTCACCACGAGGAGGAGGACGACGACGGTCGCATCGACGGGCTCCGCAGGATGGTGGGCTACCTGCTCGACAAGGCGAACTTCGAGCCGCTCGACAAGGGCCAGCTCGAGGAGACGCTGGACCTGGCCGGCACCCACGGCATGCGGATTCGCGTGAACCCGGATCGTGTCGCCTTCATCGACCTGTTCGTGCGGGGCAGGGCGGAGACCACCCGAAACGTTCGCACGCTCCGCCACCCCTTTCGCGGCGAGGACCGCACCATCGAGGTCTTTCGTCGGCTGGCGGTGGTCTTCCGGCCGTCCCAGGAGGCTCGAGTCAGCCTCAAGCTCTTTCGCGAGATTCCCCTCGAGGACGTCGAGGCGCTCTTGCCCCACGCCGAGCCACAGATGACTCGATTCGATCAGCTCAAGATCGTGGGCGGAGGACTCGGGGCCTTGGGTGGGGTGGCGACGAAGCTGTGGGCGGTGCTCGTCCACGGAGCGGCCATCGCCTCGGGGTTCATGTGGGCCGCGACGATCGCGATGGTCGGGCTCTCGGTTCGTTCGATCCTCGGCTATCGCCGCGCGAAGACGGTGCGGTCATCCCAGATGACGCACCACCTATACTTTCAGAACGTCGCCAACAACGCCGGAGTCCTCGACCAACTGCTGACGAGCATCGGGCATGAGGAGCTCAAGGAGTCGCTGCTGGGGTATGTGATCTTGGTGTCGGACCCGTCCATCGAGGACATGGCCTCGTTCAAGGGCGCGGTCCAGGTCTGGTTGCGCGAGACGTTTGGCGTGCGGGTGGACTTCGACGCTGCCGACGCGCATGAGTCGATCACCCGCCTGGGCTTGTGGGAGGACGCCGATGCATGGACGGTCGTGGCGCCGGCCGAGGCCATCGCTCGGCTCGAGGAGCGGTGGAAGGCGCGACGCGGGGTCGACTATCACGTGAGGGCCTGGCGATCGCGCGACGACTCGATGAGGGCGCGAAAGGCCTGACGAGCCCGATGGCGGGCTTTGGGTCGCCCGAGAAGTCGGCCGTAGTGCTGATAGGCCAGCAGCTGGCCCCACACCTCATAGGCGAACTGCTCGTCGTCGAGGTCTGGGCGGAAGTGACGCTCCTCGACCGCGATGCGGGCGCTGCGGGCCAGTGCGCCGAGCATGTCTTCGAGATGTCGCTTGAGGTGGTCGCGCACCGGACCACTGCGGTCGTCGAACTCGGTGGCGGCGCCCATGATCGGGCAGCTCCCGCTGAACTCCTCGGTCTCCCACCGCATCCAGCGCTCGAACAGCTCCTCGATGCGCGGCAGGCCGCGGGCCTTCTCGAAGGCAGGTGTCAGCACCGCGTCGACGAACCGAGACGCCGCGCTGTCCAAGATCTTGCACTGAAGGCTCTCCTTGGAGTCGAAGTGGGCGTACAGCCCGCTCTTGGACATGCCGGTGAGCTTCGCGAGGACGCCGAAGGTCAGACCTTCGAGCCCGACCTCGCTGCAGAGATCGAGCGCGCGGTCGAGGATGGCTTGGCGCGTCTGGTCTCCCTTGCCCATGTGGCCGCGCTTCAGTCCACGGCGCCGTAGTGGAGGTCCAACTCCAGCTCTTCTTGGGTCAGGACGAAGGGCTCGGATGCGGGCAGCAGATGGAAGTCGAGCTGACCGATGAGCTTCTCGAGCTGACGAAGCAGCTGCGTGTCGAGCCTGGGACGGGCGTGTTCGTGGGTCGTGTTCATGCGGCCTCTGCCTCGTTCAACGAGGTCGAGTTCGTGAATAGCACGACCGTTCGGTTTGTCCAGCGGCGCGCTCAGCCCCGTCTCGCTTTGAATCGGCGTTTCTTCACCGCAAACGCCACGCCTTGGCCGTTGAGGTCGATGTCGGTCCGAAGCACCGTCCGGGTCTGCGGCGAGTCCAGACCATGCTCCGTCAGCAGCGCATCGAAGAGCAGACCGACCTGCTCAGCACAGAACGCATCGAGGTCAGCGCCGTCTCGATCGGACGCGAACGCCTCGTCGACGATCGCGCCGTATCGATCGAGCTGGGGGTGCAGCTGCCGCGCGACGCCCTCGAGATCCTCGACGCCTCCGAAGTGGGTGAGGTAAGCGGTGTTCGCGCCCGTTGCCACGATCCGATCCAGACTGGCCTTGGCCGCGGCAGCGTCGAAGTCGGTCGGGGAGGTCGAGGGGATGGCGAACAAGCCGGTGCCCTGCAGGCGCGGGTAGACCAGTCCGAACGCGTCCCCGGTGAAGATGCCGCCCGAGGCCGGGTCGAGCACGCAGAAGTGGTGGTTCGCGTGCCCGCGCGTGTGCAGGAACCTCAGTGCGCGACCGTTCCAGTCGAGGGTCTCCTCATCGTCCATGATGCGAACCCGGTCCTCGGGGATCGGGTCGATCGTTCCGTACAGCTTTGCGAACTGCTCTTCCCCGTACACGCCCTTGGCGCTCTCGACGAGCTTGCTGGGGTCGATCGCGTGCCTCGCTGCGTTGGGGTGGGCGAGCAGCGTCGCGCCCGGGCAGGCCTTCATCAGGTCCGCGGCACCGCCGGCGTGGTCGAGGTGGACGTGGGTGATGATGATGTAGTCGACCTGCTCGGGCCTCATGCCCTGCTCCCCGAGCACCTCGAGCATGCGGGGAACGGCAGGAGCGTTGGCGGTCTCGATGAACGCCGCGCGATCACCCTGCTGCAGCAGGTACGTGGCGGCGAAGCCTTCGTAGCCGAGGTAGTGGGCGTCGATCGTGGTGACGGTCACGCCCGGAGCGTAACAGTCACTCGGCAGTGCCGAACATCATGTCCCACAGCGGGGTGAGCGAAGCGAAGTTGCCGCCCCGCATGCTGACGTGATGTTTGGCGTGCTTGCGGGCCAGCGCGCTCAAGAGGCGCAGACCGGGGACCGGGATGTCGAGGCCGGCGTGCACGATGATGTTGAGGTTGGAGTGGACGAACAAGATCACGCCCCACGTGAGCGGATCGAGCGGGCCCATCACGCACGCCACGGCGGTGAGCAAGACCTGTCCGAGCAGGGTCTCCACCGGGTGGAGGAAGAGGCTCTCGATCGCCGTCGGCGCGCGGACGATGTGGTGCACCGCGTGCACCTTCTTCAGCCATCCCACGCCGTGGAACGCGAAGCGATGCATCAGGTAGTAGAAGAAGTCGTAGACTACGAGGATCGCGACGGCGAGCAGGACCTTGCCCGGCCCGAAGGTCTCGCCGGTGTCGATGAGCCAGCCTCCGGCCGCGTAGGTCAGGATGAACACCATCGCGCCGGAGAGCACGAGGTTGCCCCCGATGCGCTTGTAGAGCTTGGGGCCCTGGACCTTGCGCGACATCTCCGGCCGAATCCGGAACGGCTGACATCGCTTCGAGCTCCAGGCCGCTTGAACGCCAAAGAACATCGCGCCCGAAGAGGCCAGCACGAGGATCAAGATCCACAGCAGCGACATTGGGCGCAGGATAGGGGAAAATAGGTTCGCGAACTACAGCGAGCCCTGGACCACCGTGATGCCGGGCTGGCGCACGGCTTGGTCGATCTGAATCGCGATGACCGCGGTCCCCGGTGGGAGCCCCAGCGAGTCGCTCAGGTCGATCTCCGGGAGCTCGATGCCGCCGAGCGAGTCGCCGCCCAGACCCCCGATGAGTCCATCGATGAGAGCACCCTCCAGGACGCCCACCAGCGCCGCTTCGGTGTCGATGGCGGTGTCCTCGTTGACGTTGAGCTCGGTCTCCACGGACTGGAGCTCGCCGATCGAGATGCCGATCTGGCCGTCTTCGGCGCTGATCTCCACCTTCACGACCGCCGTCGTAAACGAGGTGAAGCTGACCGGCTCGCCGAGCAGGTCGAGGCTCGCGTCGATGCGAATGTCGCCGAGGTGGGCGAGGAGCTCGCCGGTGCTGCAGTCCATGCCGACCGGGGGCAGCATCCCGCTGACCTGAACGTCCAGGTTCTCGACGAGGTTGCTGTCGGGGATGAGGTCGGCGGGGAGCGGGAACTCGAGCAGTCCGCCCTTCCAGGCCCCGTACAGGATCTCGTTGATGAGGTCGTCGTGCAGCCCGATCTCCATGGAGGCGACGCGGGTGAGGTTGACCGCGGCAGGTCCGATCTCGCACCCGTTGCGCAGCGGGAACCCGAGTCCCTCATGCGCGGGCTCGCCATCGGAGAAGCCGCCGCCGCGCAGAACGATGACGCCGCCCTGCGGAGGAGAGGGCTCGGGCGGAGCGACCCCGTCGTGGAAGTCGGTGTCGCCAAAGTCCGTGATGAGGTCGATCGTGATCGACTCCTCGGGATTGCCGATGTTGGGCAGGTCCAAGGAGGTGCTGAAGTTGAAGTTTTGCAGGCCCTCGGAGAGCAGCGGCGCGAGCACGCCTTCGAGCTGATCGTTGAGGGTGTTCTCCAGATCGCCGACCGCCCCACCCGTGATCGCGCTGCCCGCAATGTTGAGCAGGAAGTTCGTCCAACCGTTGTTGGAGTAGATGTCCAGGCCGGAGATGCTGGTGTTGGCGTTTTGAATGTCGACGATGAGCTCGTGTGACTCGGCGTCGACGCTGAGCATCACGTCGGCGGTGATCGTGATCGCGTCGATGGTCAAACCACCAGTGCCGTCTCCCCCGAGCGCCAGACACCCCAGGTTGGTGCAGTCGAAGACGAGGTCTCCCTCGATGTCGAGCAGGCCCGCGGTGAGCGCGATGCCGCCGTCGATGCCGTCCAGGGCAAGGCTCGTGTCGTTGACGTCCAGGGAGGTCAAGTAGATGTCGAAGCCGGCGCTGCTCGCGATCGCTTCGGACGCGTCAAAGAACGCCGAGGTGTCGAAGCCGGCGAACGCGAGCCCGAGCAGCGAGGCGAGATCGTTGTAGGGCTGGCTGGGGTCGCCGTCGTCGAGCCCTTCTTGGCTGAAGTAGATGGCGATGCCCGCGGGCGCCATGCCCTCGACCGGCTCGGTCGGCTTGACCCACTGCGTGCCCCAAAGGAACGACTGCACGCGACGGCGGGTCTGGTCTGCTGCGTCGGAGGTCTCGAACACCAGGATGTTGCCACCGACGGCCGGCGTCACGTCGTGGGAGAACGATCCATCGGCCTCGACCGTGACGGCTTCGTCGTTGAGACGCAGCTCGACGATGTCTCCTTGGAGGCTGGAGACGGTGCCGATCACGGTGACCAGCTCCTCGGGGCTTCCCGCCTGGATCGTCGCGCCGCGGGGCGGATACTCGACGTCGATCATCGGTCGGCACGCGATGGTGTTCCCTTCCTCCGTGCCGCACGACCCATCGGGGTTGCAGACGTCGATGGTGCACGGATCGCCGTCGTCACAGTCGGTCGCCTCGACGCAGCCTTGCGGCCCTTCGGTCTCACCTTGTGAGTCGGACTCCATCGAATCGGAGGCGGGACCTCCCGACGAGCCGTCCGCCGAGTCCGTGCCGCTGTCCGTGCCCGCGTCCGAGCCCGAGCCGTTGGCGAGGTCTCCGTCGCCGCATGCCACCGTCGCACCCGCCAAGCCCAGACACGCAATCCAATGCCGAAACCGCATGGACACGAGGATAGCATCGGTTGCCGGCCCGCGCGTGCGCTCGGCGCACCTGCGCCGATCATCCCTGTGACTGCGGGGACTTCTGCCCCAGGCGGGAGCGGATCCCGCTCACCGGGGGTCGACCACGCGGCCGAGGAAGAGGGTGGCCCCGGTGCCGGTGTCGCGGATGAAGAACAGGAACGGGCGGTCGATTACGAGCGCCGTCGGTTCTTGCGGCATGCCACCGGCACGCATCATGACCACGGCCGTCGCGGCCGCCGCCTCGGTCCCCTTCTCGTCCACCTCGATGAACCCCTTGTGGAAGACGTTGGAGATCTTCAGCCGCGCCTGCGCGGGGTCGGCCATCTTGGCGAACTCGGCGGCGTCGGTGAACGCCTTCTCCATGCCCAGCGCCTCGAGCTCCTCGGAGAGCGCGTACGACTTGGCCGGCGCGACCTTGAACTTGGGCATCGTCAGGGCGATGCGCTCGTACTTGGCGCCGGCGAGCCAGGTCGCGACCGAGTCGCCGGTGAGGGATGCCTCGAGCGCGGAGAGTCCATCGCGAGCCTTGGGGACGACCAGCGTCATCGCGTGGGAACCGCCGGTGTAGGGGAGCTCGATGATCGTCGCGTCGTCGGTCGCGGCGAACTTGAAGTTCTCCTGCTGGCTCATCATCGGAACCTTCACTTTGGTAGTTCCGTCGGCGAAGAAGGACCCATCCTTGGTGGCCTCTTCGCGGAAGGTGTTCTGCCACTGGGCCTTGAAGTACAGCGCGTTGGCGAGGACCAGGCGCGTGTCTTCGTCGATGGAGCCCGAGGGCAGCAGGTCCTCGATTCGGTTCCGAGTCCGATCCTCGACCCAGGCGTTGATGTGCGCGCGGGCCTCCTCCGAGGCCTTGAAGTCGATGTCCTCCAGGGGGGCTCGATAGTCGCGCTGGTTGGATTCGAGGAACGGTTTCAAGAAGGTGACCTCTCGAGAGCCGAACAGACGGTTGGCGACCGCGAGCTCCGGCTTGGGTTGGGCGTTGGGCTCGCTCGAGGGGTCGTCGGAGGTGGTCCACCGCGCGCCGAGCTCGCCCATGGCGGCGTGCCACTGCTCGGGAGGCAGGCCCGACTGCTCGAGGTGGAGGACCTTCTCGAACTCGGCGGCCGTCGCTCCGGTCGCGCCTTGATAGGTCATCCCCAGGGCGATGACCATGCTCGCAGGGGACATGATGAGGTTGCCCGGCGTGGTGGCGATCCGGCCGTAGATGTCGGCGGAGAAGGCGTTGATGCTCTTGCTGGCGGCGGAGAGGTCGGTGTCGGACACGGGCGTGGCGGGCTGCGGCGTGGCGGGGGGCGTCGGCTCATCGGAGGTCTTCGGTCCGTCTTCCTTCGACGGTTCGGAGCCGGAGGCCGCCGGGGGCGTCCCCTGGGTCGACGAGCAACCCAAGATGAGAAGAAGGGGAAGCGAGCGAGAGAGCATGAACAGGGCCATGAACGCATGCCTGCACGCGAAGGTCTACACGCTGTGCCCTCGGTGGTAGCGTCCCGCCCATGTCGGCCACGAACGCTCGGAAGACCAAACGTTGGGAGAGACCGGGCGACCGCATCCCCGCGTTCGTCGAGCGCTGGGGGCGAGGCCCGTTCCTCATCACCCTTGTCGTAATGGCCTTGATCTCCGCCGGGCTGACGGTGCTCTCATGGCCGGTCGGTGCGGTCTCGTGGGTCGCGGGGGTGATCTTCGGTGCGATGGGGTTGGCCGACATTTCGCAGAGCCGGCACACCATTCTTCGCAATTTTCCGGTCCTCGGTCGCCTGCGCTACCTCTTCGAGTCCGTACGGCCCGAGCTTCGGCAATACTTCGTCGAGTCGGATCAAGAGGCCAACCCCTACAGCCGGGAGAAGCGTTCGATCATCTACCAGCGCGCGAAGAACGTGCTGTCGACGATGCCGTTCGGCACCCGCGGCGACGTCTACGGCGTGGGCTACACGTGGATTGCGCACTCGCTCGCACCCAAGCACCCCGATCCCTCGGCGTCGCGCATCATGGTCGGCGAGCGGCGCTGCTCGCAGCCCTACAGCGCCTCGATCTTCAACATCTCGGCGATGAGCTACGGGTCGTTGTCGACCCGCGCCGTGCTGGCGCTCAACCGAGGCGCCAAGCTCGGCGGCTTTGCCCACAACACCGGAGAGGGTGGCGTCTCGCCCTACCACCTCGAGCCCGGTGGCGACCTGGTCTGGCAGATCGGGACCGGTTATTTCGGCTGCCGCACCGAGGACGGTGACTTCAACCCGGAGATGTTCACCGCGATGGCCACGAAGCCGCAGATCAAGATGATCGAGGTCAAGCTGTCCCAGGGCGCCAAGCCGGGACACGGCGGCATCTTGCCCGGCAAGAAGGTCAACGAGGAGATCTCGAAGATTCGTGGGGTGCCGATCGGCAAGGACGTGCTCTCTCCGGCCGCGCATACGGCCTTCTCCACGCCCAGGGGCCTCCTGGCGTTCGTCACCCAGCTGCGGGAGCTCAGCGGCGGGAAGCCCGTGGGTTTCAAGCTCTGCATCGGACACCCCAGCGAGTTTCTCGCGATCGTCAAGGCGATGGTCGAGACCGGCGAGGGTCCGGACTTCATCACCATCGATGGGGGAGAGGGCGGTACCGGGGCTGCACCGATGGAGTTCTCGAACTCGGTCGGCGCGCCGCTGCGGGACGGGCTCTTGTTCGCCCATGACGCGCTGCGGGGTGCGGGCGTTCGTGAGCAGGTCAAGATCTTCAGCGCCGGCAAGATTGCGACCGGGTTCCACGTGTTGGTGCAGCTGGCGCTCGGCGCCGACGCCTGCAACGCGGCCCGCGGCATGATGTTCGCGCTGGGCTGCATTCAAGCCCTCAAGTGCAACTCCAACACGTGCCCGACGGGGATCACCACCCAGGAGGAGCGGCTGGTGAAGGGGCTCGATGTGGACGACAAGTCGCTTCGTGTGGCCAGCTTTCACGACAAGACCGTCGAGTCGGTGCTCGAGCTGTGCGGAGCTTCGGGACTGGAGACGCCCGTCGACCTGCGGCGCGATCACATCACCCACCGCGTATCGTCGACCCAGGTTCGCACGCTCGGAGAGACTTATCCTCTGCTGCCCGAGCGCTGCTTGGTCGAGGGCACCGGCCCCGAGTTCCTGCAGAACGAGTGGAATCGAGTCTCGATCGACGCGTTCTGCTAGTCGGTGGCGTCACGTGGATGCGCGACGATCCACGCTCCGGCCAAGCCCGCGGCCGACAAACCGGCCATCACGAAGTAGGCGTGGCCTGCCAAGGACGCGTACAGCGAGCCCGCGACCAGCATCATGACGCCCGAGCCGATGCCGGACGAGGCGGCGTACAGGGACGTGACGGTCGCGGTGGCGCGATGGTCGACACGCTCCTGCACGTAGGCGATCGCGCCCAGGTGCAGGGCGCCGAACGTCAGGCCGTGCAGGATTTGGATCCCGAAGAGAACCGGGACCTCGGCGGTGAGCCCCAGGAGCGGCCACCGCAGCAGACCCCCCACGGCAGCAAGGGCGAGGAGACTGCTGGAGCCGAGCTTCTTCTGGACCGTGCCGCTGGCTGCAAACAAGACGACCTCCGCGACGACGCCGAGCGACCACAGCGGCCCGATCGTGCTGTCGGCGACGCCACAGGCCCGCCAGTGCGCGGTGCCGAACGCATACAGCACGGCGTGTGACGCGTGCAGGAGCCCCGTGGTCACGAAGAACGTGAGGTGGCTGCGACGCGGCGCCGCCCGCTTCGCGGCGCGAGGCTGTCCCGGGCCCCGCCGAGGCAGCAAGGCGATCGCGACCACCACCACGACGGCGGCAATCTGGAGCGCCCGCAGCACGTCGGACTCGGACCCCGTCTCGAGCAGCCATCCTCCGACGTTGGAGGCCAGGATGAAGGCCAGTGAACCGAACAGGCGCAGCTGTCCGTAGTTGACCGCGCCCTCGCTTCCCAGGCGCAGCGCGACCGAGTCGACCAGCGGGACAAGGGGTCCGAACGAGAAGCCCAGGACCACGCCGACGGCGATCACCTGCCAGAGGCTGGAGGTGAGGCCGAACGATGCGTAGCTCACCGCCGCACAGACCGAGAGCGCGAGCGCGGGCGTCTTGACCGAGCCGAGGCGGTCGCTGAGCCTGCCCACGAGCGGGTTTGCTGCGGCGCGCATCCACGTGATCAGCCCCAGGACGACGCCGATGGCCCCGGCGCTGTAGCCTTCGCTCTGCAGCCAGATCGGGAAGTAGGGCATGTGCATGCCCAGCGCGAAGAAGATCGCGGCGAACGCCAGCGCAACGCGAACCTTCCCCGACACAGGACGCTGTATACACGGCGGGGACGTCCGGACGGTCGGGGTCGGATTCGAACGTCGGGCAGCTCGCGCATCGGGCCCTTCCTGACCCGCGCGTCGCGACGCGTAACGGTTGAACGCCGGACGGTACGGCCAAGGTGTATGAGCACTTTTCCCGCGATGGCGTGGAATTCTCCCCCAACGCGATTTTCTTTCGTCACAAACGGCGTTTCGTGTATCTGTCCGTCCACGCCATGGGCAGCACCAGCAGCGATTCAATGAGGCGTGTCGTCTGCACCGGCATGGGCGTCATCACGCCCGTCGCGGATGGTCACGAAGCACTCCTCGAGGCGATGTTGGCGGGTCGCTCCTCCATCGACACTTGGCGGTTCTTCGAGGACAAACGCGTCTACTCCAAGGTCGGCGGCGACCTCTCGGGGTTCGACGCGACCGCGAGGCTCGATGGGCTGCTCGAGCGCATCCCCGAAGAGGTCGGCAGCCGCCTGCGAAAGATCTTTCGCGGCGCGCCCATGTCCACCCGGCTTTCGATGCTGTGCTCCGTGGATGCCTGGCTCGACGCTGGGCTGCCCTTCGAGGGGGGTGACTTCGCCGACCGTACGGCCGTGATCGTCGGCGGGCACAACCTGGGGGAGCGTTACCTGATCGACAACTTCAAGACCTTCCAGGAGGAGCCCGATTGGATCGACGCGCACGCGGCTCTGCTGACCCTGGACACCGATCACGCCGGTTCCGTCAGCGAAGTGCTCGGCTCGCGCGGGGCACAGTTCACCGTCGGCGGAGCATGTGCCAGCACCAACATCGCACTTCGTTGCGCCGTGGACGAGATTCGCTACCACGGGCACGAGCGCGTGGTCGTCGTCGGGCCCACCTTCGACTTCTCCGCGATGGGCCTGCACGCGATGGGCTTGATGGGGGCGATCACCTTCCAGAGCTTCAACGACCAGCCCGCCAAGGCCTCGCGTCCCTATGACACCGCGCGGGAGGGCTTCGTGCCCTCGCACGGGACCGCGGTGCTGATCATGGAGAGCCATGAGGTGGCCCAAGCCCGCGGGGCGACCATGCACGGCGAGGTGCTCGCCGTCGTCGCGACCTCGGATGGCAACCACCAGCCCAACCCCTCGACCGAGGGCCAGTCGCGGACGATCACGCAAACGCTTCGTCGCGCCGGCGTCGCTCCCGAGGAGGTCGACTTCGTCTCGGCCCACGCCACCTCGACCCCGCTGGGGGACATCTCCGAGCTCGCGGCGATTCGCGAGGCGTTCGGCAGCCACGCGTCGCGCCTGAAGATCAACGCGCCCAAGTCGATGCTCGGCCACACCTGCTGGTCCGCCCCGGCAGTCGAGACCGTCGCCGCGCTCGGCCAGATGCGACGCGGTCGCCTGCACGCGTCGATCAACGTCGAGACGCTGGATCCCGCAGTCGACCTCGACGTCTGCAGCGACGGCCCCGTTGACCACGAGGTCGACGTGTTCCTCAAGAACGCGTTCGGATTCGGCGGCACCAACTGCTGCGCGCTGTGGAGACGCGTTCGGTGACGTTCCCGGACCTGAGGGGGCACGTCGCGCTGGTCACGGGGGGGACGCGAGGCCTGGGCCTGACCGGCGGCCTCGCGCTGGCTCGGCATGGCGCCCAGGTATGGTTGACGCACCGCTGGGGGAGCGCCGAACCGGCCGAGATCGATGCCGCGTTCGCATCGGTCGGTGCGAGCCCCCCGCGCGTGGTCGAAGCGGACGTCGGCAACGCGGAGGACACCGAACGGCTCTTCGAGCAGATCGCTTCCGAGCACGACCGCCTGGACCTGCTGGTGGCCAACGCGTGCGTCGCCGGCCTGGGCGGGTCCCTGGCCAAGCTGCGGGCGCGCGACGTCAGCCGGACCCTGCAGGCCAGCGCCTTCTCGCTGGCGGACTACCTGGGCCAAAGCCGGGCTCAGCTGGGCGCGCCGCCGACTCGCCTGGTGGTGATGTCTTCGGACGGCGTGACCGTCCACCACCCCAACTATGACTACGTCGGTCTGGCCAAGGCCGCGCTGGAGTCGCTCGCGTGCGATCCGGCGCTCACGGCCGGCACCATCAGCTTCCTGATTCGCTGTCGCCATTCGCTGACCGGCGGATTCACCGAGATCTTCGGGGAGGAAACCATCGCGATGCTCCGCCGCTACGAGGCGTTCGCGGTGCAGCCGTCCGAGGTGGCCGATGTGGTGCTGGCCTGCGCCAGCGGCTACCTCGACGGTGTGGCCAGCCAGCCGATTCAAGTCGACCACGGCGCGGGCCGGGTGGACAACGTGCTGACGGCTGGAGGCCTGCGCTGATGCGAGACGAGCGACCGCTGGCGGCGTTGATGGCGGGGCAGCGCGTTTTGATCTCGGGCGACGGGTCCATCGCTCAGACCGCTGCTCGGCGCTTCACGGCGCTGGACGTTCCGGTGGTTCAAGGCTCCGGCGCGGACGCAGGGGCGACGGATGCGATCGTCATTTGGGAGCCCGCACCGGCCACGCCCGACGAGCTCGGGGCGTGCGTCCAGGAACTCACCGCCTTGCTCGAGGCCGGGGGCCTGCGGCGGGCCTTGCTGATGGTGGGCGACCCCGGGGCAGTCGCGGCGCGGGTGGCCCAGACGCTGACCATCTACGCCGCGGCGCATCTGGTCCAGCAGCAGACCCGGTTCAACACGCTGTTGCTGCCCGCTTCCCCCACGGCGGCCATCCTCGACCGCGCCATCGACACCGCGGTGATGCTGCTGTGCGGCCGCATGGACGCGGTGCACGGCCAGGTGCTGACGGTGACCGAGACCGCCGAGGTGCGGGCATGAGTCGTCCCCTGGTGTTCGTCTTCCCGGGCCAGAGCTCGTGCGACGCGAAGATGTTCGAGCGGGCGGCAGCGGTCGCCCCCGACGCCGCGGCGCGGGCCCTCGCCGACTTCCAGGACCTGGCCGGCCACCCCTTCGACGGAAGGTTCGACACCAACCTCGACGTGCAGCTCGCCGTGCACCTGACCACGCGCGTGTGGCGGGCATGCCTGCTGGAGCACGGACTGTCTCCGGTCGCGTCCGCCGGCTTGTCGCTGGGTGAGTACACCCACCTGGTGCAGATCGGCGCTCTGGCGCAGGACGCCTCCGACGCCCTCGTGGCCGCACGCGGACGGCACTACGACGCCGGGCCCTCGGGCACGATGGTCGCGATCACCGGGCCGAGCGCCGAGGAGGTCGAGGCCTCGCTCACCGCGGTTCGTGGACGCCTCGACATCGACGCCGGTGAGCTGGCGATCTCCAACCTCAACAGCGCGCGCCAGGTCGTGATCGCCGGTCGCAGCGACGCGGTCGCGGTTGCGGTCGAGCGCCTCGAAGAAGACTCCTTTGCGATGACCACGGTGATCGAATCGAAGATCCCCATGCACGTCGGACGGTTCTCGCCGGTCGCGCGCGCCTTTGGCCCCGACCTCCAGCGCGCGCCGTGGCAACCTCCGCACGCGACGTGGTGGTCCAACGTCACCGGCGACGCCGTAGCCGACCCCGACGCCCCCACGCTGGCCTCGACGATGGCCGACCACGTCGATCACTGCGCTCGATGGTCCGCGCTGCTCAGCGCCCTGCTGGCCCGCCACCCCGGGGCGGTCCTGCTCGAGGTGGGCCCTGGCCGCGTGCTGACCGGTCTGGCCTCCCGGGGTCGAGCGTCGCTCGACGCGGTGCCGCTGGCGATCGATCATCCGCGCGAGCTCGGCCAGCTCCATGCTCGCCTGACGGAGGTTGCCGATGCCTGCGGCTGATCCTCGCGGCGAGCTGCTGCAGCGGGTGCGAAGCGCCCGTCGGACCCGGCTGTTCGCGCCCGACTCGCTCCCGGACGCGGACCTCGGTCCCGCGGAGATCGAAGCCGTGCTTCCCCACCGCGACCCCATGCGCCTGGTCGACCGCGTGCGGGGCCTGGACGCGGCGTCGGGACGCGCGTGGGGTGAGCGCACCGTCGGGTCCGGGGATCGCGGCTTCGACGGGCACTTCGCCGATCGCCCGGTCTACCCCGGCGTTCTGCAGCTGGAGGGCGCCGGCCAGCTCGCGCTGCTGAGCGCCGCTCTGGGCCGAGGACACGACGCGCCTGCGGCCGTGCGACTGACGCGGGTGATCGAGGCGGCGTTCTTGGACGAGGTCCGGCCGGGCTCGGTGCTGACGATGCTCAGCGAGTCCGTCGAGGACGACGGCTACGTGCTGACGAGTGTGGGGCAGGTGCTGGTGGGCGAGACGATCGTCTGCGCGTGTGCCTTCGAAGCGATGTGGATCGAGTAGGAGCCTGATATGCCAAAGATGTTCATCACCGGTGGGTCGCGGGGCATTGGCGCCGAACTGGTCTTTGCCGCGGCGAGGCAAGGCTGGGACGTCGCGTTCACGTATCGCAGTCAGCGGGAGGCCGCGGAGGGCGTCGAGGCGCGCGCGCGTGCGCTGCATCCTGGAGGCACGTTCGCGTCGTTCGCTCTGGACGTTCGAGACGCCACAGCGGTCGACGCCGTCGCCGACCAGGTGCTGGAGCGGCTCGACGGGCTCGACGCGGTCATCTGCAACGCGGGCATCACCGCCAACGAGATGGCCTACGCGATGACCGATGCGTCGTGGTCCGAGGTCATCGACACCAACCTCGGGGGCAGCTTTCGGGTCAGCCGCGCGTTCCTGCCCGAGTTGGTCGCCCAGCGTCGTGGCTCGATCGTCATGATGTCCTCGGTCGTCTCCGAGGGCGCGTCCGGGCAGGCCGCCTACGCGGCGAGCAAGGCGGGACTGCACGGTTTGGCCAAGACGCTGGCCAAGGAGTACGGCCCCAAGGGCGTTCGCACCAACATCTTGGTGCCAGGGTACTTCGAGACCGACATGACCCGCGACCAGATGACCCCGCAGCTGCGCGAGTTTGCGACCGCGTACTGCCCTCAACGCCGCATGGGTGCGTTGGAAGAGCTGTCTTCGGCCGCGCTCTTCCTCGCCTCCGAGGCCTCGGCATTCGTCAACGGCGCGACCCTTCGCGTGACCGGAGGCCTCGATTGGGCGCCGTAGCTCCGGACGTGGGCATCGATGCCCTCGCGGTATGGCCCTCCACGATGGCGCTGGACATGGCCACGCTCGTCGCGGCGCGCGGCGGCGACGTCGACCAGGTCGTCGGGCAGATGATGATCGACGAGCGGTCGGTCAACCCGCCGTGGGAGGACCCGGTCACGATGGCGGTCAACGCCGCCGACGACCTCCTCGATGAGGAGACCCGGCGCAGCGTGGGGCTGCTCATCGTGGCCTCCGAGAGCGGGCCGGACCAGGAGAAGGCGCTCTCGACGTGGGTGCAGCGCTGGCTGAAGCTGCCCGATCACTGCCGCAACGTGGAGCTCAAGCACGCGTGCTACGGCGGGACGGCGGCCATGATGCTCGCCTGCCACTGGTTGGCCGGCCAGCCCGAGGGCGCGCGGGCCCTGGTCATCACCACCGACCAGAGCCGCCAGCACTTTCACCAGCCCTACGAGTTCGTCATGGGCGCGGGCGCGTGCGCGATGCTGCTGAGCCGAGACCCCCGGTTCATGCGGGTGGAGCTGGGGCACTCGGGCGTCTTCACCCATGAGGTCTCCGACCTGACGCGACCGACGTCCCGCGTGGAGGCGGGGCACTCCGAAACGAGCCTGCTGTCGTACCTCGACGCGGTCGACATCACGCTGGAGCGCTACTGCGACGCGGTGCGGCGCCACGGCGGTCCCTCGATCGAAACCGTCGCGCAGCTGCAGACCTGGGCGCCGCTGGCCGTCTACCACGCGCCCTTCGGCGGCATCACGCTGCGCGCCCATCGGGCCGCCCTGCGCAGCCTGGGATGCGACGACCGCACCTGGATCGGCGAGGACTTCAGCAGCCGCGTCGTGCCCTCGCTGCAGTTCAACCGCCGCATGGGCGGGACCTACGGATCGAGCGTGTTCATCTCGCTGCTTGGGCTGGTCGATGCACTCGCCCGGGACGGGGGCTCCGTCGACGGCGAGCGCGTCAGGGTCTACTCGTACGGCTCGGGCTCGTGCGCGGAAACCTACAGCGGCGTGTTCGGGCCCGAGGCCGCGGCGCTCGCTCGCCGGGCCAACCTCGGCGGATTGCTCGACCAGCGGCGTGCGATCGGCGTGCGCGAGTACGAGGAGGCGGAGCGAGAGCGCACCTGCTGGATCGACAGCGGCAACTACCGCGTCAGCCTCGATGGGCACGACGACTTGCTCAGCCGCCGCTATCGCGGCCGGCTGACGTACCGAGGGAGCAGCGACCATGTCCGCAACTACGAGCGCGCATGAGATCGAGCTGCCCGAGCGGCTGAGCGCCGGGACCATCGCCGCGCTGCTGCGGACGCTGGGCGAGCCGGTCGGCGGCGCCGTAGTCGTGCTGCGCGGCGCCGGGTGCTTCTGCGACGGGCTGGACTTGGGTGCCGCCGGCGGCAGCGACGACGACACCCTGCACCAGGCGGTGTTCGGATTCGCCGAGGTCCTGCGCACCCTCCACGCGCTGCCCCATCCTTTGCTGGCGGTCGTGGAGGGCAGCGCCCGGGGCGGAGGCGTGGGTCTGGCGGCGGCGTGTGACGTCGTGCTCGCCGGACCCTCGGCCTCGTTCGCGCTGCCCGAGGCGATCTTCGGGCTGACGCCGGCGATCGTCGGATCACTCGTCGCGGCCCGGGTTGGCGGACCCGCGCTGCGGCGTCTGGCGCTGACCGCGAGCGCCATCGATGCCCACGAGGCGCTCCGCCTGGGACTCGTCGATACGGTCGCGGACACGGAGGGTCTGGACCGGACGAAGAGGCGGCTCGTCCGCGCGCTGAGCCGAACCACCGCCGCGGCCCGACCTCTGCGCGCGCAGTTTGGGACCGACGCGTCCGACTTCGAGGCCGGGGCCCGCCAGACGTTGCAACACCTGCAAGACCCCGACGTACAGCGCCGCATCGCGGCCTTCGAGCGCGGAGACTGCCCCTGGGAGACGACGCCATGAACCCCGTGACCCTCCGCTCGCCGTCCGACGGTGTCGCCTGGATCGAGCTGGCCGACGAGGCCGGCACCAACGGGCTCTCGCAGGCCATGATCGACGGCATCGTCGACGCGCTCCAGGCCGTTGGAGCCGACGCCGAGGTCCGTGCGGTCGTGATGGCCGGCACGCCGCGGTGGTTCTGCAGCGGAGCCACCCGCGAGACCCTGCGAGACGTCGTCGCCCACCGCATCTCACCCGCCGAGCTGACGCTGGGCCTGAAGATCGTGGAGACCCCGGTGCCGGTGATCGCGGCGGTCGAAGGCGACACGCTGGGCGGCGGCCTGGCCCTGATGCTCGCCTGCGATCTGCTCGTGCTCGCCTCCGGCAGCCGGCACTGCGCCAACTTCATGTCCCTGGGCATCACGCCGGGGATGGGCATCACCCACCTGCTCAGCAGCGTGGTCGGTCCGGCGCTCGCCCATGAGCTGCTCTACACCGGCCGCAGTATTCGGGCCGAGGACCTGCCGGCGGGGTCTGTCAACGCGGTGCTCGAGCGCGCGCAGGTGCGGCCCACCGCGGAGACCCTGGCGTGGTCGGTGGCCAACCAAGGCCGTGACAACCTGCGCTTGCTCAAGCGCACCTTGACGCTACCCCGCCGCGAAGCGCTGCAGCGCGCCCTGAGCATGGAGGCGCTGATGCACGAGAGCTCTCTGGCGCGATTCGACGAAAGCCAAATGCAATGACCCAACTCTTCGACCTCCGCGATTCGACCGTCCTCATCACCGGGGGCACGATGGGCATCGGCCTGGCCACCGGCTTGGCCTACGCCGCCCAAGGAGCGCGGGTGATCGCCACGTATCGGTGGGGAACCGCCGACCTCTCCGAGGTGCGCGCATCGTTCGAGGCCACCGGCGGCCCACCGCCCATGTTCGTCGAGGCGGACGTCACTTCGGCAGAGGACACCACGGCGCTGCTGGACACGATCGCCGCCGAGCACGACCGCATCGACGTGTTCGTGTCCAACGTGGCGTTTGCGCTGCGCACCCCGACCCTGCAGGACTGGTCTCAGCGCGGCCTGGCCCAGAGCATGGACTACAGCAGTTGGCCGCTGTACGCGTACACCGAAGCCATCCACGAGCGGTTTGGGCGATACCCCCGCTACGTGATGGGCATGTCCAGTGACGGGCCGGATTGGTTCTTTCAAAACTACGACTTCGTCGCCGCCTCCAAGGCCGTGCTGGAGACGATGTGCCGCTACATGAACTTCCGTTTGTTCGACCAGGGCGTGCGGGTCAACATCATCCGCTCTCGGCTGGTCCGGACCGAGTCCTTCGACGCCACCTTCGGCGACGACTTTCACAATCTCCTCGAGAACCTCGGCGGCTTCGAGGACTGCTACACGACCCCCGAAGACATCGCCAACGTCGCGCTCGCGCTGGGCAGTGGACTGCTCGACGCCATCGGCGGGCAGGTGCTGATGGTCGACAAAGGCTTCTCATTCTTCGACGGCTTGATGGGCATCGCCGAGCGGGCCCGCAGCCGCAAACCAGAACTGTTCGACAAGAAGGACCCACGATGACCACACCTACCTCTGAAGAAGTCTTTGAAATCGTCAAGCGCCACCTCACCGAGATCGTCACCGAGATCGACCCCGCCGCGGTGAGCCCCGAGGGCAACATGAAGGAGCTGGGCGCGAGCAGCCTCGATATCGTGGAGGTCGTCTCGTGCAGCATGCGAGAGCTGCGGGTCCGCGTGCCTCGCTCCGAGCTGTCCACGCTCAAGGACATCGGCGGGCTGGTCGACCTGCTGCACCGCACCAAGCAAGCCAAGGATGCGGAGGCGGGGACCGGTGCCTGAGGCTCGCCCCGAGTACTTGGACTACTCCTACGACATGTTCCTGTCGAGCATCGACGGGGAGCAGTCCGAGGCGATCCGCTTCTCCGACTGGATCGACAAGGTCGAGGCCGACGGACGCTATCCGTTCGAGGCCGCGCGCCTGGGCGCCCAGCGACCTGCGACCCGAGTCCGCCGGACGGACGGCACCGAAGTCGAGCTGCTCAACTTCTCGTCGTACAACTACCTGGGCTACGGCGTGCATCCCGAGGTCATCGAGGCTGCAAAGCGGGCGCTCGACGAGTACGGCCTGGGGGCGTGCAGTTCGCCCGTGCAGGCCGGCACGCTGGACCTGCACAAGCAGCTGGAGCGCAACCTGCTGGACTTCATGCGACTGCCCGGACGCGGGGTGTCCCTGTTCTCCTCGGGGTATGGGGTCAACACCGGGACGATCTCGGCGGTGATGAAGCGCCGCCACCACATCGTGCTCGACAAGTCCGTGCACATGTCGATCCTCGAGGGGGCGCAGCTGTCTCGCGCGAAGATCCACTACTTCGAGCACAACGACGCCGACAGCCTGCGCAGCATACTCGAGGAACTCGCGCCCAGCGGTCGCCGGATCCTGGTTTGCACCGAAGGGGTGTTCTCCGCGGACGGCGACTTTGGTGCGTTGGACCAGATCGTTCCGCTCGCCAAGGAGCACGGGGCCCAAGTCCTGGTCGACGAGGCGCACTCGTTTGGCGTGGCCGGGCCGACCGGGCGCGGAGTGGCCGAAGCGCAGGGCGTGTTGGAGCAGGTCGACTACTTCGTCGTCACCTTCTCCAAGGCGCTGGGCGGCGTGGGTGGTGCGCTCATCACGACCCACGAGCTGGCCCGCTACGTCAACTGGTACGCCCGCTGCCGCATGTTCTCGTGCGCGCTCGATCCGGCGGTGACCGCAGGGGTCGCCCGTGCGGTAGAGCTGCTGGGGTCCAGCGATGGTGACGCGCGTCGCCAGCGGGTCCAGTCCAACGCCGCCCTGCTCCGCGAGAGCCTATCGTCGGTCGACATCGGACCCAGCAAGAGCTGGATCGTCCCGGTCATCTACGGCCCCGAGGACCGCACGATCCTGCTCGCGGACTACTTGATGCGGCGTGGGCACGAAGGCTCGGTCATGGAGTTTCCCGCGGTCCCGGTCGGCCAAGCGCGCATTCGCTTGTTCGTGACCTCCGAGCACACCCCAGCCCAGATCCACCTGTGCGCGGACGCCGTTCACGACGCGGCCGCCCACTTCGGATTCATCACCGCCGACCGCCGCGAGGAGCGTCCTCAATGACCACCGCACCCATGTCCCCTGTTGCCCCCGCCGATGAACGGTTCGCCGAGTGCGACGGCCGCTCGCTCCTGCTGGACTGGCGCATCCACGCGCACATCTTCACGAGCTTCGAGATCGACTACGACGCGGTCGCGCCCCTGGTGCCCGAAGCGCTCGAGGTCGTCGAGCTTCGCCCGGGGATCGCCATCCTCAGCGTCGGCGTGCTGTCGTACGAGACCGGTCACTTCTACGAGAACTCTCCGGAGTTCGACGAACTCGTCACGGCCATCCATGTCGCACCGGATCTGTCGACCAAGATGCCGATGCCGAACATGACGTTCTTCGCCACGCAGGTGTACTGCAACTCTCCGGACTTCGTGGAGCAGGAGGGGCGGACGATCTTCACGCCGTCCAAGCACGTGCCATCGCTGCGCGTGGACTACTCCGACCGCGGCTGGAGTGCCGACGTGTCCGACGACGACGGTCCGATCTTCTCGGTCCGCAACACCCACCCCGAGCCGGTGTTCAAGGACGCGGAGATGTGGGGACAGCACTTCACCAACACCCAAGGCTTGCAGCAGGGGATCTGGCAGTGGGATGGCCGGAAGTTCGAGCACATGCGCCCCAACGACGACTGGTCCCTGCATCAGCACGTGGCGTTTGGTGGCGTGGACGTCAGCGCGGTCAAGCGGGTGTACCGGCAGATGCTGCTCGAGCCCGGAACCAAGTGCCGTGAGCGCTTCTACGGCATGCGCAAGCTGTTCCCGTGAGCACGCCTCGTCCCCGAATGGCCCCCGCGGATGCGCCGTCGATGCGGCGCGCGGTCGCCCGCGTGCTGTTCGCCCACCGCTCGACGCATGTGATCGTGGTGTCGCTGCTGCCGCTGGTGGTCGCACGCGCGATGGCGGGCCCAGCCTCCGCCGCGGACCTGTGGGCCGTCGCGGTGGTTGCCGTGCTGTGGCCTGCGATGGAGTGGTCGGTGCACGTCGTGATGCATCTACCGCCGCTGCAGGTCGGGCCTTGGAGCATCGATCCGCAGATGTCTCGTGCCCACCGTCGTCATCACGAGCAGCCTGGCGTAGTCGACGACCTGCTGCTGCCCCCGCGGGTCTTGGCCGGCCTCGCGATCGTGGCGTGGGTCGGCCTGCCGTGGTTGTTCGGCCGTGGACCGGGCTGGTCTGCCGCAATCGCCTTCCACTTGGGCGGGCTGCTCAACGGCTGGGTGCACCTGCTCTCGCACTCCCGCGTTCGACCGCGGACGCGCTACTACGCGTGGGTCCGCAAGACGCACACGCTGCATCACTGCAAGGACCACCGGCGGTGGTTCTCGTTCACGGGGCCGTGGCTGGACGGGTGGTCACGCGCCGTCCGACGGCGTGGCGTCGTCGGGCCGGGGCTTGCCCTCGAGGATGCGCTCGACGTAGATGCGCCGCACGAGGACCATCGCCGCGGCAGCGAGAGGGACCGAGACGATGACGCCGATGGGACCGAACATTGAGCCCAGCAACACCTCGGCCGCGATGGTCAGTACGGGGGGCATCTTGATGGTCCACTCGCCGACCAGCGGCGTGATGACGAAGCCCTCGACCGCCTGCGCCACCGTGTAGGCGATCATCATCCAGGCGAAGACGTCCATGCCCGAGGTGGCGGACAGCAGCGCGATTGGGATCGCGGCGACGATCGGCCCCGCATAGGGGACGAAGGTGAACAGCCCTGCAATGAGCGCGAGCACCGCTGGAGCCGGAACGCCGAGGAGCCACGCCGCAATGCCGGTCGCCGGGGCGACGAACACCATCGACGCGAGGCGGCCCAACATGAACAGCTGCAGGGTCTCACGGAGATCGTGCAGCACGCCATCCGCCTCCGCGCGCAGGCTGACCGGAAGCAGTCGGACGAGCCCGCGCACATAGATGTCGGGATCGATGGCGAGGTAGACGCCCGCGACCAGGATGACGATCAAGCCCACCACCCCCTGGTAGGTGAACTGCGCGACCTGCCGCGCCGATTCGATCTGGTCGGCGTTGTTCAAGGCTCGGTCAATCCGCTCGCCGAGCCAGGCGCCGCCCGGAAGGCCCTGGGCCCAGACGTCGACGCGTTGGCCAGCGGCAGGCAGCAGCTCTATGAACTCCTCCCCCTGCGCGGCGATTTGGGGCGCGATGAGGTACACGGTGCCGCCCATGCCCACGACTGTGAGGATCATGACCAAGACCAGTGACGTCCGCGCGCCCAGGCCCGAGCGTTGCGCGACCTTGTCACTGATCCCGCGCAGCAGCAGCGCGAGCATGATGGAGGCGAACAGCAGCAGCCACAGCCGCCATCCGAAGAGCGCCACCGTGCACACCAGCGCCAGCGAGAGGACGACTGCGAAGACGACAGCGGTGCGCTGCGCGAGCGCTCGGTGGACGGCTTGCATGCTTCCTTCTCGGACGTCCTGCAACATGCCTGCAACGATGCAAACGACCATCCGTGAGTTGGCGCCCTGCCGCCCTCAGAGCGCTGTTTCCTACGGTTCGATGAGCTGGACGTCGAGGGCGTACTCGAACAGCGGTGCGTCCTCGTCGGCCACCACGCGCAGGTAGTAGCCCCCCGCGGCGAGGTCCTGGGCGAACGAGGACTCGTCGTCGATGCTGGGACAATCCCCGGTACGCTCGCCGACCAGGGTGCGGGCGTCGGAGGCCAGCAGCTGGAGCGTGACCGGAGGCGCATCGTCGGGGCAAGCTTGGCCGCCCGCAGTCGAGAGCTGCGCGAGGATGCTGGCCCCGTCCGTGGGCACCTGCAAGAAGAAGTTGTCGAAGTCGCAGCGCCCTCCGATCGAGCCGATGGCGTTGATCGACCCGGTGTCCTGGTCGAGCAGGAGCACGTTGGCGCCGACCTGGTCGTCGTTTGGTTCGACTTCGTTGGGAGCGAGATTGGTGAGTTCCGCGCGGCACTGCGGGTCGCAGCCGTCGAAGGCCGCCAGGTTCCCATCATCGCAGGTCTCGGAGTGCTCCGGTTCTCCTCCGTTGCCGCAGGTCGGAGAGACGGCCAGGAGCTCCAGGTTCGACCCACCGGGGGCGCGGGTGTCGATGCCGACGTAGTAGCGGCCGGACTCGGGCGCAACGAAGGAGACGTGTTCATCGGTCCCATCGCCACACAGATCGTTGCCGTCGCCGGGCTGGCACGCACGCTCGTCACAGGAGCGGAGGACGTACACGGCCGGGTTGGCGACCTCGTCGGTAACCCGGACGTGGAAGTGCCACCGGTCGCCTGCTGCGAGGTCGAGCGCGAAGAACCCGTCGTTGCCGCCTGGTCTCGTCGCAAGACAGTTGAGCTCGTCGAAATCGTTCCGCAGGATCTCGGTGTCGATGGACCGGAAGTCGTCGGAAGGCTCGAAGACCGGGATGTCGGCGCTTCCGCAAGCGTCCGCGAGCTGGGTCGGCTCGAGCCCTCCGGATTCGTCGCCGGACGAATCGAACTCGGCCGCGCAGGTGCCCGAAGGACTGCACGTGTAGCCAGCCCCAAAGGCCTCGACGCACGCTTCATCGGAGCTGCACTCCGACACATCCAGGTTGGAGGCCGAACACGCGGTGCTGGCGAGGGCGATGACGACCCGGAGCAAGGCGTCCGCGGCTCTGCGTCGGTTCGAGGGTTGCTTGCGGTCGGTCATGGGTCAGTCGATTCGTGGCCTCGTGGCCCGGGTTCGCAGCAGTGGGAGCAGCAGCAGCCACGGTATGGCCCCTGGGTTCACGTCCGGTCGAGTGGTGGCGCAGCCCTCGGAGGTGGCGATGTCTTCGGACGCGTCGGGTCCGCACGCGCCCCCCGCAAGGCGTGGCGCGATGCCCTCGCTTCCCTGCGAGAACGACACCGGTCCACGGATGCCTGCAAGTGCGAACCGTCCGTCGCGCTCGACCTCGAACCGAAAGAACGCGCCCCGTCCTCGCGATGTGCTCGGCATCGTGGCGTGCAGCTCGATGGAGGGCGCTCCGAGCGTCTCCTCGATCAGCGGTGTCCAGTTGGAGGTGTCCTCGAAACCTGCGGACGCCGAGTCTATCCAGGAGACCCGCACGGATGTGCCTCGTGACGCGCAGCCACGCAGCACGATGCCGAGGTCGTCACCGTCGTCCACCGGAACGAGCGTGTGGATCGCCGCCGCAGGTGGTGCGCTCTGCCCGTCGTGAATCACCACGATGCCTGGGTGTTGCGTCCACAGATTGAGCGGAGGCTCGAACGTATACGCCCACAGCTCGTAGGCACCCGCGGGCAGCCCGCTGACGTCCGCCTCAGGAGTTCTGTCTTCGCCGCAGGCAAACGCCCGGGGCTCGATCGGGAGGACGACGATCCTGTCGCTCCAAATCGGTGCTTCCGACGCGACATCGGTCGAGGGCGGACGTGCGTCCACGAGGCCCGCTTCGAGGGCTCGGTCGGCATCCGCGCGATCGAGCCAGTTGGGGAGCTTCTCCCCTGGCCTCAACGGTCCCGACAGCAGCATGAATCTCAGGGTGCGGCTATCGGATAGTTCGTCTTCGGAGAGCTGCGTGTCTTCGTAGGGGATGTCGAATCCGAAGCGGAGGTTCGTTTCAACCGACCGGTCGACGTCGATGAGACACGGATCGGCGTCGAACACAGCGGGCGTCCGGGGGCGGAGGCTGTTGGAGGCGCTCGCGTTCGTCGACCACACCGTGGCGCCGACGATGCACAGCAGGATCGAGCGCGAGCGAGACATCGAAGCGGAGAACGCGGTCAGAACCGCCCGGCGACCGACCAACCGACCGTCGCCCTGCCCAACAGCGGCGCGTGGGCTCGCGTCGACACGTCGGTTCGGTTGTGTTTGCGTCGGATGGCGCGGCTACTCAGGATGCCCAGCGCGGCGACGGCCGCGAGTCCGCCGACCGCGAAGGAGATGTCGGCCGTCAACGCGAAGCGGCGGGAGCGCTCCGCATCCGAGGCCCCGCGCGAGGTGCACAGCGTCGACCCGGACGAGGTCACGCAGTCGGCCTGGTCGCGCCGGTTCTGGGCGGCGATGGCCAGACCGGTTCCTGCGCCGATGCTTGCAACAGCCACCCCGAGCAGCGCCCAGGTTGCCGGGCTCATCACCCTGTCCTCCTCCGCGGGCTCGGGACGAGGCGGAGGCTCGGGAGGCTGCCGAGGAGGTGCTGTCTGAGCCTGTGGAGGGTCGGAGGGGTCGTCAGCCTCGTTCATCGACCGTTCGAGTCGAGCCTCGAGGCTGCGTCGACGGTCGGCGATCTGCGCGGCCTCTGACGCCGGAGCAACGGCTTCATAGCGGTCGAGGGTCTCGAGGGCCTCGGCGAACGCCCCGAGCCGATCATGGCAGACGACGACGTTGAACAACAGGTCGGGATCACCGGAGAGCGCGTACGCTTCTTCGAACGACTTGGCCGCCGCACTGTACGAGCCCACCTCGAAGGCCGCCTCGGCCTTGGCGTAGATTCGTCGCAGCGTGTCGACCTCCTCTTCGGTGAAGGAGCGCTCGGGGGCAGGTGCGGCGGCGCGAGCGAGACCTGGCGCGAGGGCGAGGATGAGGGTCAGCGCGGTCGCTGCGACGTGGGTCAGTGGACGTGCGGGGCTCATGATTGCCTCGAGCTTCAGAACGGGGACGGTCGAAGTCCGTTGTCGATCTTGGGTGCCGCCGGCGGTACGCTCGAGGTGGCCGGCTTCTTCGAGACGATGACGGGTTCTTCGGGCTTCGAGTCTCGTGCGGCTGGCCGATGACGCTGCACCCTGCGACGCGGGGAGATGGGCGGTTGCTCAGGCGCTTTCCGTTCGGTCGTGGAGAGGTTCGGTGTCTCGCCGTCGTCGCCGTCCAGAGCCTGCTCGGGCTCGACATCGATCTCGAGCAGGGTCTCGACCTCGTCGGCTGCCGCGGCCGCCTCGGGGTGGTCGACCAGCGCCGCGGGAGGAGCCTGCCGCTGGCGGGTATGGGGTGCCGCTCGGGCGGTCGACGCGATTTCGCGCGGACCTTCCGGACCTTCCGTCCCTTCCGGCGGGCTCTCCACCCTTCCCGCGGCGACGATGAAGGCGCCGCCGAGCACCAGGAGGGCTGCAGCTGCCCCGAAGTAGAACGCGGTGGTGGAGCGCCGCTGTGGCGGCGCGGCGACCGGGGGCGCGGCGGGTTCGGAGGTCCGGCGAAGTCGGAACGAGGTCGCCGGCATGCCGTCGATGAGCCGACCCATCACCTCGGCCGCGCTGTCGGGGCGCTCGTTGGGGTCCCGGCGGACGCATTCATCCACGAGGTCGATCAGCGAGCCAGGCAGGTCGTGCCCGGGTCTGAGTCGCTCCCTGAGGGAAGGCGGGTTCTCTTGGGTCTGCCGGAACAGCACCGAGGCTGGCTGGCCATCGAAGAGCATCTTCCCGCTGAGCATGTAGTAGAACATCGCGCCGAGCGCGTAGACGTCCGAGCGCATGTCGACGACGGAGGAGCCGCTGATCTCCTCGGGGGACATGAATCCCACCGTCCCCGCGATGACGTCGTCGCGCGTGACTTGGTCGCTGGTGCCCAGCGTCCGCGCGAGCCCGAAATCGACCAGGGTGACGATATCCCGGTATCCGTCGCGGTCGGAGAGCATCACGTTCTCCGGCTTGATGTCTCGCAGAACCGTGCTGCGGGCGTGTACGTACTCGATGGCCTTGATGATCTGGGAGGCGATCGGCATGAACTCGCGGAAGCCCATGGGGCCTTCGCTGAAGATCCGCTTGGCCAGCGTCTCTCCCTCGATGTAGCCCAGGACGAGGACGCAGCGATCCTCGCCCACGCAGAAGCTGTCGTGGATCCGGACGATGTTGGGATGCTGCAGGCGCCGTATCGCGCGTGCTTCCCGAAGGAAGCGCTGGACCGGCTCGTCGCCATGGGTGGCGACGGTGGATATCTTGAGGACCACCGGGCCCTTCTCCTGGTCTTCGGCAAGATAGACTGCACTCATGCCACCGCGCGCCAGTTCTCGAACGGGTCGATAACGTGCGGGGAGGCCTGAGAGGAGGCCCTCCACGTCGGGGGCGCTCTGCATTGCTTCTTTCCAGGCTGGGGAGGACATTGTGCCAACGGTGCGACGGCGGGCACGCGCGGCGGACCCTTCTCTAGCCACAAAGGGACGCGTCGCGTCCTCGACTCGCGCAAGAAAACTCGAGAGTTTCTCGGGGTAGCCAAATGCCGTACATGGTGATGTATGGTCTCGGTCGATGGGCAAGCCCACCGTCGTCGCCGCAGAACTCGAAGTTCCGTGGGAGCAGCGACCCGCGGTGGTGCATCTCACCGAGCAGATCTTGCGCCTCCAAGCGGCGACGGCCTCGACCGTGGTCGCGTCGGTGATTGCGATCGGGGAGGCGGCTCGCGAAATTCACGACGAGCTGCCGCATGGGCAGTGGACGCGATGGTGCGGGAGCGCGGTTCCGTTCGCGCGGCAGACGATCTCCAACTACATGGCGCTCGCGCGCTGGGCTGAACGACGACCCAAGGAGGTCGAGAAGCTCGCCTATCTGGGACCCAGCAAGCTCTACCTCTTGCTGCCGTTGCCGGCCGCGGTGCGACGGCGCATCACCGGGCGCAAGGCGATCCCCATTCCGGACGGGGACGCCAAGACCGTCGAACGGATGACGGTCGCCGAGCTCGGGCGGGTCTGCGCCCAGGAGCTGCGGGCGCTGCCCGAGCACACGCCGATGCCGGTTGGCCGCGTGGTCGGCCGCGTCCGACGGTCGATTACCGGACTGAACGCGAGCGCCCAGGCCTTGCTCGAGCGGGCAGACGATGTCGGACCGCAGGAGGCGCGCGCGCTCCATGAAGCGCTGCTGGAGGTGGCCCGGTCGCTCCGCGAGAGCTTCGATTGGGATTGAGCGGCGGGGCTCACGGCGGCGTCTCTTTTGCGGCACGCCGCAGGCGCGTGGCGATCCTTCGGAACTCCGCCCGCAGCTCCGCCGGTTCCACCCGCTCGAAGGCTTCGCCGACCAGCGTGATGTACAGCGCCAGTCGTGCCCACGACGACGCGCCCGCCTCCAGGAGACAGCGCTCGTCGTCGATCGCCTCCAGGTACCCAGCCGACGGCGGGATGTTCTGCGCGATGCGGGACTTCGGAGCCAGGAAGACGACGCGGCCCCGAAAGGGGTAGGGGTTCGTGGACATCGTGCGGGAGACGAATGCCGCCACGCCTCCCCCGGGAACCTCCCGCGGCGAGAAGCGCGTCCCCGCTCGAATCGGTCCGGAGATCCGGTCGATGCGAAACGTTCGCCAGTCCTCGCGAACCTCATCCCAAGCGACCAGATACCAGCGTGATCCCGTGTGGACGACGCCGTGCGGCTGTACCCGACGTCGCGTGGTCCGGACCTGCACGTCCTCGTATCGGAAGCTGACCTGCTCGACGTTCCGACAGGCCGAGGCGAGCGCGGAGAGAACATTCGCATCGACGCGGGGTCCGTCCGAGATCAACGGCTCGACCACGCGAAGCTCGTTGACGCGTCGGCGCAGCCGAGACGGCATCATCTGCTCGAGCTTGGTCAGTGCACGGACCGCGGGCTCTGCGAGTCCCGCGACGCTGCCCGTCGCCGCCGTCCGCAAGCCGAGCGTCACCGCCAGGGCCTCGTCGTCCTCGAGCAGCAGCGGGGGGAGGGACGTGCCACGGCCCAGGTGGTAGCCGCCCGCGACCCCGGCGCTCGATCGAATCGGATAGCCCAGGGTCCGCAGCCGGTCCACGTCGCGCCGGACCGTCCGCAGCGTGACCTCGAGGCGCTCGGCGAGCTCGGGCCCGGTCCAAGACCCTCGAGACTGGAGGAGGGTGAGCAAGCGAAGCAACCGCGCGGAGGTGACGAGCATCGACCTCGATCCTACCGAAGGATCACGAATCATTGAGGACCGAATCTGTCCTCATTACCGACTAGGGTGGCGATCAGAAGAGACGCCATCATGCCCATCGTTCTGTACACATCCCCCTTTTCGAGCGCCACACCCGTCGAACACGCGCTGCTGGAGCTCGACGTGCCCCACGAGCGGATCGTCTTCGACCTCAACGCCAAGGACCAGCAGGCGCCCGCGTTCCTCGCCCTCAACCCCAACGGCAAGGTTCCGACGCTGGTCGTGGATGGGACCCCGATCTTCGAAGCGCTCGCCATCATGCAGTGGTTGGGCGAGACGTATGGCGTAGCCCGCGGGTTGTGGCCTGCCGCCGACGCCCCCGAGCGTCTCGAAGCGATGTCCTGGACGGCGTGGGCCTACGTCAGCTTCGTGGGCGTCTTGCGGCAGTTCAACTACGCCGGACACGAGCAGTTTCCCTCGGCGCTGCACCACGAGGCACAGCGGGCGTACAGTCTGGAGGAGCTCCGGGGCCTGCTCCGGATCCTCGACGAGAGGCTCTCGAACGCAGACGCGCTGGTCGGCGAACGGTTCTCCCTCGTGGACCTGGTCGTCGGCAACGCCGTCGTGTACGGAGCGTTCGCCGGCATGCCGGTCGAAGGCTTTGCGCATCTGCAGCGCTGGATGTCGGCGCTCCAGGCCCGGCCGGCATTCCGTCGTGTCTGGCAGCCGAGCGAGGGCTGAGCGCAGCTGGGGCCTCAGACCAACCCGAGCGAGGCAAGCCCCACGTAGGTCGCCATGCCGGCACCGTAGCTGATCAACGCGACCAGCGAGATGCGGCGCGCGTACCACATGAAGTCGACCTTCTCCATGCCCATGAAGGCCACGCCCGCGGCGCTGCCGATGATGAGAATGGACCCGCCCGTCCCAGCGCAGAACGCGATGAGATCCCAGAACTGATGGTCGGTGGGGTACTGCTCCAGGGAGTACATCCCCATGGTGGCCGCCACGAGCGGTACGTTGTCGATCACCGCCGAGAGCACGCCGAGCACGCCGGCGAGCATCGTCGGCGTGCTCGTCACGCGGTCCAGCCCTTGGGCCAAGGCGTGCAGAAGACCGGCGCTCTGGAGCGCGCCGATGCCGAGCAGGATGCCAAGGAAGAACAGCACGCCCGAGACGTCGATCTTGGTGAAGGCGGCGGGAACCTTCACGTGCTGCCGAGCTTCGTCCTCGTGGTGCAGGACGTCCGTGACGAGCCACATGACGCCCAGGCCGAGCAGGATGCCGACGAAGGGCGGGATGTGGGCGACGGACTTGAGGACCGGCACCATGATGAAGGCGCCCAGACCCAGCGTCAGCACCCGACGCGCTCCGAGCTCGACCTGTTGTTCGCCCTCTTCGGGGTCGCCACCGTAGTGTCCGGCCTTCTCCTTGCAGCCGAGCATGAGCACGGCGACGACCATGGTGACGAGGCTCGGCAGGATGAGGGCTCCCATCACGCCGAAGGTCGTCACCTGGCCTCCGATCCACAGCATGGTCGTGGTGACGTCGCCCATGGGGGTCCACGCTCCACCCGCGTTGGCGGCGATGACCACCATCGACCCGAGCAGCAGTCGGTTGTCGCGGTTCGGCAGGATGCGACGCAGCAGCGACACCATCACAATCGTGGTCGTCAGGTTGTCGAGGACCGCCGACATGAAGAACGCCAGCAGCGCCAGCGCCCACATCACCTTCCACTTGGAGCGCGTTCGGATCTGATCGGTGACGAGCTTGAACGAGCCGTGGAGATCGATGACTTCGACCAGCGTCATCGCGCCGAGCAGGAAGAAGACGATCTGCGCGACCTCGCTGAGCAGCTCGGTGAGCTGGTGCGTCGCCACGTGCGGCGAGGGGGCCAGGCCCGAGAAGTAGAGCAGCCACAGTCCGGCAGCCAGCAGGAGCGCGACGGCGCCCTTGTTGATGCGCAGGTTGTGCTCGAAGATGATCGCCCCATAGCCGAGGACGAACAGCAGGATCATCGCGGCGTGGGTCGGGGTGAGGGCGTCCATGATGTTGGGGGGTCGGGGTCTCCCCACCCCGATTGCGGACGCCGTCTAGCGCGGCTCGATGGCATGAACAAGGGGAAATCCGCCTCACTGTAGGTTTGTGTGCTCCGATAGACGTAAAAGCTCGCAAAAACAGGTGCTTAGTGCCCGCGCAATCTCTGCGGCCGGTCCGCCCTGCGCCGGTCCGCAAACAAATCGCGTTCCTGTTATATAAGTATTGTGTTATAGATGGCGCATGGTCGGCGAAGCGCGTTTGGACGCCAGATTCTCGGCATTGTCGGATGCGACGCGACGCTCGATCTTGCTGCGCTTGGTCGACGGTGAAGCCACGGTCGGCGAGCTTGCGGCTCCTCTGCCCATCTCCCAGCCCGCCGTGTCGCGCCACCTCAAGGTGCTCGAACACGCCGGCCTCATCGAGCGCAGCGTCGACGGCCAGCGGCGGCCATGCCGCCTCGCCACGGGTGCGCTCGACGAGCTCGATGCCTACCTCGCCAAGCTGCGCGAGGCACTCGATACCCGCTACGCCCGCCTCGACCAGCTGCTCGCGCGCATGGCCGAGGACACCCAGCCAGCCCGCCCACGAAAGGAAAAACGCAGGCGATGAGCCCGCTGACTCTCCGGCCTCGAAGGTGACACGGTCCTCGGGCTGCTAGCCCGGCGGGGTGAAGCCCTGGCACGCCGTATCGATCTGCGAGATGGCCTCGGTGAAGAACTCGGCGTAGTTGCCGGCGCAGATCTCTCCAGCGGCGTTGTTCGTGAACCGCGAGCCGAAGTCGAGGATGCGGCTGGCGTGATCGGCACAGCTGGAGCCGGGCAATCCGACCAACGTCAACATCACCACGTTGGTTTCGATGTTGTACTTGTTGGTCACCACGCGCGTGAACCACTCGTTGGGCCCCGCGGGCGTCCCCCCGTCGCAGCCAAAGATGCTGCAGTCCTCTTCGTCCTCTTCGTCGGTGATCAGCACGACGACGAGGAGGGCATCGTCTCGCAGGAACCCGTCGTTGCAGGCTCCGGGCGCGTTGCGGTCGGGGTCCGTGGCTCGAAGCACGCCGTGGACCTGCTCCTCGTCGCCGCTGCCGTCGGTGCCGACTTGCGCCGCGCAGGAGAAGGTTGAGGCGAGGTCAGGCTCGGTGTTGTCGAACCAACGAAAGCCGCTGGAGAAGGGTCCGCAGACCGCGTTGCTGGAGTCGCTGCCCCCGGTTTGAGTGACGAGGTCTCCGACGCCTCGACAGCCGTTCTCGTTGGAATCGTAGCTGTCGGAGGTGACCACGCCGATGTGGTAGCTCTCGGCGAACTGCAGCGCGTCCTGGATTCCCGTCACGAATCCGGGGAAGGCAGCGATCAGGTTGTCTTGCTCGTCACCCATCGACCCGGAGTTGTCGATCGCGAACAGGATGTCCACCTTGGTGCACTCGTCGGGCTCCCCTTGGTTGACGTCGGGTGCGGCACCCAAGTCGAACTTGGGGTCGTCGTTCCCGGACGTGCTCGCCTCGGTGTCCTCGTTGACCGTGTCGGCGGTGTCGGTCCCGCTCATCCCGGAGGATGCGCTGTCGGTGCTCGTGTCGCTGGCCGACGCGCTGCCGAATGTGACGCCCGTGGGCAGGGTCGCCCCGGTGGCCCGGCCGTCTTGTTCATCACCGCAGCCCAAGAGGCACGACAGCACGACGACCCCTGATCCGATCCAATCTCCACGTTTCATCCTCAGCCCCCTCGATCCGTTCAGTCACAGTGTGGGACATCTTCATACCGGGGGGCAATCGCGCACCGACGTTGCCCGTGATGCGCAACGAAGCATGCCGGCGACCGCGAGCCGTGCTGCTATGGTCCCAGCATGATGCGGTCGCGCATTCTGGGTCTTCCCTCTGTGGTGCTCCTGAGCTGCGCGCTCGGTTGCTCGGCATCGAGGCCCGCGGGAGACGGTGCAACCGTCGACCCGCCGCCGAACTCGACGCCGCAGCCCGAGCCCGAGCCCGAGGCCGAGCCCGAGCCCGAGCCTGACCCCGAGCCCGAGCCCGAGCCTGAGCCTGAGCCTGACCCCGAGTCCGGCGCTCGCGGCTGCGGCGCGCGCCTGGGCGACACGTGCGCAGAAGACGAATACTGCGCCTACGAGCCCAGCCAGATCTGCGGATGGGCCGACGCCACGGCCGTCTGTAAGAAGAAGCCCGAGATGTGCACGATGGAGTTCGACCCCGTGTGCGGGTGTGACGCGAAGAAGTACGCGAACGCGTGCGCGGCTGCTGCGGCCGGGACTGGCGTCATGAACAAGGGCGAGTGCAAGCCCGACATGAAGTGATCAGCTCGGCGGAAGCTCGAGGCCGAGCACCCACTGCGCGTTGGCCCCAGCGTCGTACAGCGCCCCCGGCGAGAGCGTACCGTCGGCGTCGATCGTGTAGCCGCGGAGCATGCCGTCGTCTTGTCCGGCTGCGTAGACATGCTCTCCGAACGGGCCGAGTCCGAACGCTCGCGGTCGGGCCGGGGTCTCGACGAAGCCCAGGTAGGCGAGCGTCCCATCGCCGACGACGTCGAGGATCGCCAGGGAGTCGTGCCCGCGCATCGATGCGTACACCGTCCCGCCGTCCGGGGTGACGTGGATGTCGGCGCCGGTGTTGTTTCCGACGAACCTCTCCGGGAGCGCGGACACCGTGGACCCCTGGGTGAGAAGGCCCGTGCCGGCCTCGTAGGCATAGACGGTGACGCTACTCGCGAACTCGTTGACGACGTAGGCGACAGACGAGTCTGGTGCGAACGTCAGGTGCCTCGGACCGGCGCCCTCTGGCGCCGCCACGCTCGGCGGATCGTTGGGGGTGAGCATGCCCATCGTGTCGTCGAAGAGGTACTGCTCGATCAGGTTGCTGTCGCGGTGCGGGACGAACACGTATTCCCCTCCAGGATCGAAGAGGATCGCGTGGGGCCGTGACTGGACGTCGAGCGTCTGCGACGGCTCGGTTCCGACGCTTCCGTCCGCCTCGAGGGGACGCACCTGGACGAGGTCGCCGCCGAAGTCTGCGCTGAGCAGCCAGCGTCCGCCGGAGTCGACGCTCAAGTACACCGGCACGTGCCCGACGTCGGTGACCGCGACCTCGGCCAGCGCCCCCGTCGCGGGGTCGATCGTCATGGCCGAGACCTGTTGCGCGCCGACTCTGGCCGCGTACAGATGGGTTGCCCCCGCCGCAGCGAGCGGACCGACGGTGTCGCCCTGGTCGAGCTGCTGCACCGGGCTGAGCGCACCGACCTCGTCGAGGGACCAGACGGTCACCGCGTTCCCGCCGGCCACGTACAGCACGGGCTCCCCGGGCGCGGGCGCGTCTCCGGTGCTGCCCTCGCCGGCCGATCCGGTGGTGCCGTCGTCGGAGCTCGCCGGATCGGCGCTGGTCGAGGTGGCGTTGGTGTCCCCCCGCGAATCGCCGGACGGCGACGACTCGGTTCCGGCGGGCGCGTCCGATGCACTCGAAGTGCCGTTCGCGGAGGCCGTCGATGGGTCCGTGTCCGCGGCGGTGACTCCATCGTCGCTGCAGCCAGTGGACAACAGAAGCGCTCCGACGCAGATCCGCCAGTTCATCGTGGGATGCTAATATGCGGCGGCCACGATCGGCCAGACGTCACGCAGGAGCCGCGCAGGATGGTGCGACGCTGAATCCCGGCTGCAGCGGGGCTGTTCGCCCCGCGTGCGGTAGACTCCCGCCCATGTTTGCGCGGACTGGACTGACGTGTCGATCGGCCGCACTGTGCGCGGTGCTGATCGGGGGCTGCGGGAGTGACGACGGCTCCGGTGGCGGCGAGACGGGGGCGATGGAGGCGGAGATGAACCCGGACGACGACCAGCAGACCGGGACGACCGCGAACCGCACCACGGGCCCGACGTCCAATCCGTCCACGACCAACGCCGAGGGCAGCACGGGAGACTCGACGGGGGCTCCGACGACGACGGGCTCCGAGGACTCGGGCGCGCACGACGACTGCGCGTTCTCGGAGGACTTCGAGGGCGTTGCCGACGGTCAGCCGTGGCCGGAGGTCTGGGCCGAAACCAGCGGCGTTGCCCTGGCCGACGTGCAGGGTGGCCGCGGTCGGCTGCGGCCGATCATCAGCAGCTACTCCCTCGCGCGGATGATCGCTACGATCGACTGCGCGGAGGTCGACGCCTCGCTGACGTTCATGTTTACCGACGACAACACCCAAGGGGTGGGCTTGTTCGCGCGAAACAACGGCGGCTACCTGCGACAGACGGAGCCCTTCGGTCAAGGGCTCGCGGCGTTCGCCGAGGCCTTTCGCAACCCCGTCGGCATTGGGCTGTGGCGCGAGTTCGACGGCCAGGAACGCCTCATCTCCGCCGTCGCGCCGTTCGACATCCAACCGGACGTCGAGTACCGGATGCGGTTTCGGCTGACCCAGCAGGATGCGTCGACCAGCCTGCTGCAAACGAAGATCTGGCCGCTGTCGGAGAACGAACCCGCGGACTGGACCGCCGAGCAGACCGACGACACGGCGAGTCTGCAGAACGTCGGTGGTGCGCTGGCCGTCGATGCGTGGTCGGATGGGCCGGCCAACGGCAGCGATGCCGCCGATCTGTTCTTTGATGACATCGTCGTGACCTCCGCGCGGTAAAAGGAAGCTCGAGCATGAAAACCTACGATACGGATGTACTCGTGGTCGGCGGCGGTGGTGCTGCGACCGCCTCGACGATCAGCGCCCATCAAGGCGGCGCCCGCACCATGATGGCGGTCAAGGGGCGCTTCGGCGTGCCAGGCAAGCGAGGGGCTGGTGCCACCTCCAACCCCATGGCCGACTTTTGGACCATCCGCACCGTCGGTCCCAAGGGAGGGTTCTTCAACCCGCCCGAGCTCGTGCACACGGACATGGTGCAGATGGGCCTGGGCACGGCCGACCCCGCGCTGTGTCAGGTCTTCGTCGACGAGGTCTCCGAGGCCACAAAGCGGCTGCGGAAGATGGGCATGGAGTTCGAGAGCAAGATGCTCGCGACCATGCCCGCCAACGAGAAGACCAAGGGCACCAACAACATCGTCCAGATCCAAAAAGCGGTCATCGCCGGCACGAACACGCACGTGCTCGAGCAGGCCAACGTCGTCGACCTCATCGTGCAAGACGGTCGCGTGCAGGGGGCGGTCGGCGTCCACGACGATGGCGAGCCGTTCGTCATTCACGCCGGTGCCGTGATCATGGCCACCGGCGGCGTGGGACAGCTGTTTCAGTACTCGTTCAACCCTCCGGGCAACACGGGCGATGGCTACGCGATGGCCCTTCGGGCGGGCGCCGAGCTGTTCAACATGGAGTTCATGCAGCAGGGCATGGCGTCGGTCCATCCGGTGCAGGCCATGGTCATGCTCTACGAGATGGAAGAGCCGTTCCGCATGTACAACGGCAGGGGCGAAGCGTTCCTCGAGCGATATCTGCCCGACGGGGTGTCGCTGGAGCAGGTCTCCAAGGACAAGGCCTACCACTGGCCGGTGTCCTGCAGGGACAACGGCATCCACCTCGACCGTGCGATGCACAACGAAGTCCTCGCCGGGCGCGGAACACCCAACGACGGCGTCTTCCTCGACCTCTCCCGGGGCGAGCGCGGGTTCCAGCCCGAGGTGTTCGACAAGTTCATGCGGGACCTCGGTATCGACATCAAGAAGGACTTGGTGCAGGTACAGCTGTTTCACCACACCTCCAACGGGGGCATCCGCGTCGGCGAGCACGGCAACGCATCCAAGCTCGCCGGACTGTTCGCGATCGGAGAGACGATGGGCTGGCAGGGAGCAGACCGCCTCGGCGGGACCATGCTCGGTGGCAGTCAGGTGTTCGGCTGGCGCGCGGGAAGGGCCGCGGCAGAGGCATCCAAACAGCGCGGCGATGCCAGCGCGGTGACCGACTCGATGCTCGACCAGCTCATCATCGGCCCGGTGCGCAAGATGAGGGAGGTCAAGGGCAGCAAGCGCCCCAGCGACCTCAAGCCGCTCCTTCAGCGCACGATGTGGTCAGAGCTGCTGGTCGAACGCGACGCCGAGGGACTCGGGCGGGCGCTGCAGTTCGTCCACGACGAGCGGGAGCGCCTGGCCAACGACCTGGCCTTGCCCGAAGCGCTCGACCTCGCGCTCGCGTTCGAGCACCGCAACATGCTCGACGTGGCCGAAGCCATCATCGGTGCGGCGACCATGCGGACGGAGAGCCGCGGCTCGCACTACCGTGGTGACTATCCCGCGCGTGATGACGCGAACTGGCTGACCAACATCTTCTCCACTCACGAGGGTGGCGAACTTCAGCTCGAGAAGCGCTGGATCAACGACGAGTGGACGGACCAGCCCGGCGACGTTCGCATCATGCCCTGGGGCTGATCCGCTCGTTCACAAAGGCCGCCATGGCCGCGGTCACGGCCTGTGGGGCATCGAACTGCATCCCATGCCGGCCGGGGACGACCAGACGCGTGATCGGAGCGCCGCGGACGGCGTCCAGCGCTCCGTTCACGTCGTCGTTGCACGTGGCTTCGTCGTCCTCCGCCAGGACCACGAGCGTGGGCAGCTTCAGCGTTCGAAGCTGCATGGTCGCGCCCATGCTCAATCGCTTGCCGTGCGCCATGAAGCGGGGTGTGAAGTGGAGCAGCTTGAGCGGGTCGGGTTCGATGAACTCATCGAGGTAGGGCCCGTGCGTGAACATCGACGGTTCGATCGGGCTGGCGACGACCGCTCGATCGTCCGCCGCGCCCTCGCTCGCTGCCCACGCCGACGTGGCCGCCTCGATGACCGCACGCGTCGGGAACAGACCCGGCGTGAGCAATACGAGCCCCCGGACACGTTCGCCGAGGGGCCGCACGAGGTTGAGGGCGAGGATCGAGCCCCAGCACCAGCCGGCCAGCACCAGCGGTTGCTCCGCAGACACCGCGGCATCGATGATCGCGAGCGCGTCTTCGATGACGGCCTTCGCGCTCGGTGCATCGCCACGGGCCTGCGTGTTCAGGCCCGACCCTCGGCGATCGGCTCCGATCACGGCGAAGCCGGCGTCGACCAAGGGGTCCGCCAGCGGGAAGAACCACTGCGAGTGGCTCATCAAGCCATTGAAGAGCACCACGGACGCCCGAGGGGCCTGGGGTGGGCTCCAGGACCGGTAGGTGAGCGGGTAGCCGTCGTCGGCCTGGGCGTGCCCGATGACGCAGGGCGTACGAGCATGCAGGCTGAGCTCGGTCATCACAGCCCCAGCGCCACGCCGCCACACACGTTCCACGACTGACCCGTGATCGCACCCGCGTCGGCCGAGAGTAGGTGGACGATCGATCGCGCGACCTCGTCGGGCTGGAGGATGCGCTTCATCGGGTTGGCCGACGCGATGCCCTCGATGACCTCGTCGGCGTCCTTGCCCATCATCTTGCCGCGCGTCGTCATTCCATCGCGCATGAGCTGGGTGTCCACTTGAGACGGTGCGACCGCGTTGACGGTGATGCCGAGCTTGGCGACCTCCATCGCCAGCGAGCGGGTGAACCCATCGACGGCAGCCTTGGAGCCCGAGTAGATCGTGTTGTAGGGCGCGCCGAGCTTGGCGGCGACGGACGAGACGTTCACGATCCGGCCGTACTTGGCGGCGACCATCGGCTTGAGGCACAGCTGCGTGAGCCGATAGAGCGCAAAGACGTTGACCTCGAAGACCTCTCGCCACGCCTCCTCCTTGGACATCAGCAGGTTGGCGACGTAGTTGGTGCCGGCGTTGTTGACCAAGCCGTCGATGCGGCCGTGGGTCTTGCGAACCGCCTTGACCATCGCCTTGGTGGCCTCGGCGTCGGTGATGTCGAGGGCGTGGGTTTCGGCCTCGAGGCCGCCTTCGCGGACCTGTGCGGCGGCCTGCTCGAGCTGGTCGGACGAACGGGCGATCATGATCGGGCATCCCCCGGCTGCGGCGACGCGGCGGGCGGTTTCGAGGCCGATTCCGCGACCCGCTCCCGTGATGATGTGGACCTGACCGGAGAGGTCGAGCGACATGACTTCGTGTACCAGAAAATGCGCTCGAGCACGTCTGGGAACCGGGACGAACCGGGACGAACCGTGCAGCCTTGGGCTCAGCCGAGCAAGCCGCTGAGCGTCGCGCGGGTCCGGGCGTCGTCCATGCCAAGCGCCCGCGCCACCGCCTGCAGCATTGCGTCCTCTTCTTCGAGGACGAACCCATCGGCACTCGCGACCCGGAACGCCGCGGAGAGCACCTTGCTCTGCGCATCTGCGGGCAGCCCGGAGGGGAGGCATTCGAGGACATCGTCACTCTTGCGGCCTTCGGCGCGCGCTTGGGCGGCGTCTCGGGCGAGCGCTCCTGGGGCCAGAGGCGTGCCCGTGAACTCGGTGTAGGCACGCTCGGCCGCGGCGACCTCGTCCGGGTCGACGTCGTCGTCGGCAAGGATCATCGCGAGCAGCACGCCGTGAAGGCAGGGACCCAACGAGGCTGACTGCGATTCGTCCACCGCGCTGCTCATACCACGTCGAACGCAGCCCGGTCCCGCGTCGACCCGCGGCCGAGCCTGTGCGAGCATCGATGCCATGGCCGGCCCGCTCGTCGTTTGTTCCTCTTGTTCGACCCACGTGCTCGCTCGGGAGTCGTCCTGCCCTCACTGCGGAACCGCGCTGCGTTCAGGAGCGGGTCCGCTGCTCGGTCGGACTGCGACGGCGGTCCTGATGGGCCTGTCCTTGGCCGGTTGCCCCGCATCCGACGACACCAGCGACACCATGGCTGGAGAGGGCAGCTCGTCGTCCACGTCGCCCACGTCGTCCACGACCCAGAACCCGGCGACCGGTTCGAGCTCCACCGACGCTGACGCGTCGACCGGTCCCACCTTCGGAAGCTCTGGGTTTCAATCCGCGTACGGAAGCCCGGACACCGAGACGTTCGGGTCCACGGACATGACCGACTCCGACACCACCGTCGGCGACACGGACACGGATACGGACACGGACACCGGCTCGACGGGCGAAGCGAGCTCGTCGAGCACCTCTGGCTGACCCGCCCTCAGCGGAGGACGGGGAGCTTCTTGGTGGAGAGGGTGGGGGTGAAGTCGACGTCGCTCCAGTCCTCGATGTCCAGCTCGAAGCAGCCGAAGTCGTAGGGGTCGCCGGGAGCCTTGTGCTTGTGGCGAAGGATCTCGCGCTTCCCCTGCTTCTTGAGCTCATTGGCCCGATGCCAGCAGTGTGGGTTGTTGCCGCGCTTGCCCAGCGTCGAGTGCGTGGTGAACGAGCAGCCCGCGCGGCAGACGTCCGCGTAGTAGCAGCCCTTGCAGAAGCCCCACAGCTCGCTCGTTCCGCGGTCACGCGTGAAGGCGACCTCCGGGGTGTTGTCCCAGATGTCCTCGAGCGACAGGTCGCGAACGTTGCCTCCGACGTAGGGCGCGGTCGGCAGTGACGGACAGCCCTTGATCTTGCCGTCGGACTCGATACCCATCACGTACTTGCCCGCCTGGCAGCCCTGCCAGTAGCGCTCCTGCTTGGGCCGCGAGCGGAGCAGTTGCTCGTGGGGGCCGTAGTAGCCGAGGTTGTTGCCGATCGCGATGCGGAAGGCGCGGTCGAGCGGGATGCCCTGGTCATGCGCGTCCTGCAGGACTTCCTTTTGAATCTCCGCCAGGGTGTCGAGCACTTCGAGCATCTGGTACGGCTGCAAGATCCACTCGGGGTGGTCCGCGGCGGCACCCATCGGCGCGGTCATCTGGGCGCGCCAGATCAAGACGCCCGCTTCGCGCATCATCAGTGCCGTCTCCCGCATGACGTCCTTGTTGAGGCGGTTGATCTGGCTGTTGGACGTGCAGATGATGCCGGCCTCGTGCGCGTTGGCGATGGCGCGCATCGCCGATTCGTGGCTGCCCTCGGCGTTGCGCAGCCGATCGTGAATCTCCTGCGGCCCGTCGACGGACACCCCGATCGCGGACAGGCCGGCTTCCTTGAGCTTCCGACACTTCGTGGGCGTGAGACCACGGCCACCGGTTTGCATCGTCACGCGAATGCCCTGCTTGGCCAGGTGCTCGATGAGCTGGTAGCAGTCGCTTCGAAGGTAGGCCTCTCCACCGATGAGCGTCACTTCGCGGGTGCCGAGTCGAACCAGGGCGTCGGCGACCTCCAGCATCTCCTCGGTGCTCAACTCGTTGTCGCGCACCGACGGACCCGCTCGCGATCCGCAATGCGCACACGCGTGGTCGCACCGCAAGGTGATCTCCCAGACGCAGTACACCGGGATGTTCTTGCCAACATCGGACTGTCTCAAGCTACGAGCGGTGGCCACCGGGGGAGCCTAGCAGCCCGCGGTGAACGCCAGCGTCATCAGGCGGAGTCGAGGCGGTCGGGTGCGTCGAGATCCTCTGCAGGGCCGGATTGGTGACGCTGACCCGGCAGCAGCCGTTCGTTGGCACCGTCTCTCCTCGTCGGTGGTGGGATTCTTCTGCGCGGAAGACGCACCCACTCCCGCGCGGACTACCCACTCCCGCGCGGACTTCGAAACTCAGCGTGGGTCATGAACGCGAGCGACCCGTCGGACTCCTTGAAGATCGCGACATCGAGTCGCGCTGAAGACGCATCTCGCGACATGTGTCTAGAGAAGGACCTGAGAACCAAACGATTTCGAGATTTTACCTGCGACAGGGTTGACCTTGTAAATCCGAACGCGCATTCGCATTCGGGTATGGTGAGCGTGGCCCCAAAACTTCGGGTGCCCCGGCAGGCTCGCAGTCGCGAGACGCTGCGGAAGATCCTCGACGCGTTCGAGGCGGCGCTGGGGGACAAGACGTTCGAGGAGGTCACGGTCGGGGAGCTCTGCGAGCTGGCGGAGTGCTCCGTCGGCACGTTCTATGGGCGCGTCGAGTCCAAGGACGCGCTGCTCGAGCACCTGCGCCAACGCGTCTACGGAGAGGTCGAGGTTCGCCTGCGCGAGCTCTTCAGCCCGGAGCGCGCCGTGTCGGCGGATCTGGAGTCGGTCGTGATCGAGCAGATTCGCGTGCTGCTCGACTTCCACATCCAGCGACGCGGCGTCATTCGGGCCGTCATCATTCAGGCCCGCCGCCATCCGGCCTTCGCCGAGCAGACGCGGATCTTCAACGCCGCCGTTTTGCGGCTGGTCCGCGACTCGTGGATGCAGCACCGCAACGAGGTTGCGGCGGCCGACCCGGAGTATGCAGCCGAGCAGGCGGCGCTGATGCTCGCCGGCTACCTCAGAGAGGCCATCATCTTTCGCGAGCTGTGGCCCACCCAGCGGCCGCTCGATCGCGAGGCCCTCTTTCACCACATCACCAACGTGCTCGTCCGTAGTTTGATGGGCCGCGACGCTCGAGGAAACCACGCATGAAGACCGCTGAAGAATGGCTCGACAAATACGGAGAGAGTCACCAGAACCCCGCCAACAAGCTCATTCACTGGATCTGCGTCCCGGCGATCATGGTGAGCGTGCTCGGCCTGCTGGTCTCGATCCCCACCCCGTGGAGCTTGGTGCATCTCAACCCCGCGACCGTGCTGCTCGCCGTGGCGGTCGGCTTCTACAGCATGCTTTCCAAGCCCCTGATGTACGGTATGGTGGTCGTGGGCATCGGTTGCTACGCCATCGCGCTCGCGTTGGCAGGCCTGCCCTTTCCGCTGTGGGCGACCTCGCTGGGGATCTTCGCCGTTGCGTGGGTCGTGCAGTTCGTCGGCCACAAGATCGAGGGCAAGAAGCCGTCGTTCCTCGAAGACGTGCAGTTCCTGCTGATCGGGCCCCTGTGGCTGCTCAGCTTCGTCTACAAGAAGCTCGGCATCGCGTACTGAGCTCGAGCTTCGACTCGACTCCGATCCCCCGGCAGGCGAAGTCCCGGGGCGGGTGTACCGCTGGTCCCAGCACCCTCAGAGCTGGGCGAGAAGTGCGTCGGAGAAGGGACCGAGGTCGTCTGGTTTGCGTGAGGTGATGAGATGCCCGTCGACGACGACGGGCTCGTCGACCCAGTGCGCCCCCGCATTGACGAGGTCCTTGGTCACCGAAGGCCAGGACGTCATGGTCCGGCCGCGGACGCCTTCGGCCTCGATGAGGAGCTGCGGGCCGTGGCAAACCGCCGCGATCGGCTTGTTGCTCGCGACAAAGTCGCGGACGAACCTGACGACGTCTTCATTGATGCGCAGGTTGTCCGGCGAGTGACCGCCGGGGATGAGCAGGGCGTCGTATTGCTCGACGTTCGCCTCGCTCGCGGAGATCTCGATGGTCTCGTCCAGCGCACCTTGCTTTCCCTTCACCCTCTGCCCCGCCTTCGTCCCAATGAGGGTGACGGTGTGCCCGGCCTCCTGCAGAGCTTTGCGGGGATGTTCCAGCTCGGAGTCTTCGAACTCGGGGCCGACGATGGTCGCGACGTTTGCCATGCGACGAGGGGTATGCAGCGTACATACCAAGCGGCCGGGTCGGCCATGAAGCGCCGTCCAGCGTTCTCCTCCGGGCGTAGACGCGCACGCGTGCCCGAGCGCTCGCACGGTCGCGCGGCACGTATCGGCCGACTTCCAAGACGTCCATCGAGCGCCAACAGAAGTCCGCAGTCGTCGCACACCGCGCCGTGTCATGCTCCCTTCAGCACGCATGAAACTCTGCTTCCTCGGCCTCACCGCGCTCCTGGGCGTCGCTGCCTGTACCGAGTCCTCCGAGGCCCAGCCTCTGGTGCTGGGGTCATGCGAACGTGACGCCTCGCCGCGGGAGCTGATGCGGATCTCCGACCCCGAGAACATCGTCAGCTTTGTGGAGGTTTCGGACCTGGGGGAGGCGGTTCGGGTGCGGTCGATCGTGCGCGGGGAGAGTCGGCGCGACCTGGTCGACAACTGCGCAGGAGAGCCGGTGCGGCTGCAGGAGATTCCGCGACATCAGACGGGGGCGATGAACCTGGGCGGTGAGATCGTGTTGTGCGCCAACTGGCTGGGCGAGCCGGATGGCGTGTGGGAGTTGCTCGACGATGGCAGGCCCGGTGCGTTGATCGATCCCGACCTGCACTGCAAGGGCTTGGCGTGGAGCTTGTACGGTTCGCTCGGGTTCGTCCTCTCCAGCACGGACGAGCTGTTTCAACATCTTCCCGGCCGGTCGATGCGTCCAATCCCCGGCGCGGGTTCGGTTCAGTTCGTTTGGACGGGGGAGGGGCCCTACGTGTTCCGGAACGGCGCGACGGCCCCGATTCACCCGCCGGACGGCTCCGCGCCTATCGAGGTCGACTTGCCCGAGGAATCCGACTTCATCGTGCCCCAGCGAGGCACGCCGACCGAGGTGGACTGGGTCTTCGCCGTCCCCGGCCTCAGCGGCCCCAACGGTGCCCCGTTCCCCGGCGAACGGGTCGAGTCGCACTTCTACGCGGTCCAGCTCAGCACCGGCGCGTGGTTTCGGGTCCCGCCGATGGTGTGGACTCTCGGCGGGCTCTCGAACGCGGTGAGCATGCGCGGAGGGCTGCTCGCCAGCGACGCCGAGTCCGGGTTCACCTTGAGCCGGCCCGAATGGGGCGAGGCGCTGACGCTGGACAGCGCCGCCACCAGCTTCACCGTCCTCGACGGCGAGCGCGTGTTCTTGATCGACGCGCAAGAGCTCCGCATCGTGCGGGTCCCGCTGGACCGACCCAGCGCCGCGTCGGAGGATGAGCTCGAGGTCTTGTGGGCGCGTCCGCGCTCGGTCGATGGCGAGCCACCCACCGTCGCCGGTGTGGCGTGGAACGGCATCGTCCTGGTCCAGCGTGACGACGAGGTCTGGGCCTACCCGCTCGATGGATCCGAACCCTACCTCTTCTCGCCTGCGTTCGGACCTGTCCTCTACGGACGCGAGTTCGTCACCGCGATTGGCGTCGAGCCCGACACCGACGACGAACTCCGCCTGTTCCGAAATCGACCCGGCGGCGAACTCGAGGTCATCGAGAGCCACATCATCAGCGGCGCCGTCGCCCCCGTCGAGGACGAAGCCTACGCCCAGCACACCTGGACCCCGGACTTGGGCCGCGTTCTGTACGGCGTTCGGGATGGCGATGCGATCAGCATTCGCCAGCACTTGCTCGCGGACTGAACTCAGTGGGATGCAGCGCCGGCGCTCGTGGTATCTGAGCGTGATGCGACCTCTGACTTCGACCCTTGCCCTCCTGGTTCTTCTGTCTCTTACGGCCTGTGGCGATGACACGACCGGCGCGAGCGACTCGGGAGGCAGCAGCGGTGGAAGCACGGGCGTGTCTACGACCGCAGTGATCCCGGTGGACCCTTCGACCGGCGTGGGCAGCACCGCCGAGGGCACGGACCCGAGCAGCTCGGGGTCCACCACCGGAAGTGCGAGCGGGGATACGGGCTCCACGGGGTCGAGCGACACCTCGGGAGACGCCAGCTCGTCGTCCGGGGAGACCACCGGGCTCACCGCGTGCGAGGCAGTGGGCGAGCGGATCTACATGGGGGACGGCTGCAACTTTTGTGATTGTACGGACGCCGGCCTCGACAACTGCACCGAACGCGCCTGCGTCCCGCTCTCGGATGGCTGCGAGTACGACGGCTCGACCTACGCGTATGCCGAGCAGTTCGACGCGGACGACGACTGCAACCTGTGCGTTTGCGCGGCAAGCGGCCTGGCATGCACGCGGCGCGAGGAGTGCGACCCCGGCTTCGACCAGGGCGCAATCCTCCTCGAGTCGTCGGACGCCCCGTGCGGCCCGTTCGACGACTTTACCGGCGCATGGGTGATGGACAACCTCGCCCCACTCGAGCGCACCGGTCCACTGGACTACGAGAACGCGGGGCCCCTCTACCCGGAGACGCTGGCCGATACGGCGATGACCCTTCGGGTCACGTTCCCCGAAGACGGCTACATCGTCTGCCGGATCCCCAGTCCCGGTCAGGAGGCGCTCGATCTCGAGGCGGTTCTCGAATGGCAGAGCGAAGATGGTGCGTTCGACGAAGGTCAGCACACCTACGTGCGACGCAACTACGGTGGCTTCCTCGATGCGTTCACGGGTGTGAGCGCGCTCGACCCGGGCGAGCTCACCGGGACCTACTCGCCGGCCTGCCCCGACGCTGGTGCCGTGTCGATCGCACCGCAATGGAACGACATCGGCGACGCCGGAGCGGGGCTGTTCAAGACCTGCGAGGTCGACATCGGGCTCTCGGTCGGGCAGTGGAGCGCCGAGGCGAGCTTCTGACCGCTCCTGCGGGAGACCTCCCCTACGGCGCGCAGTATCGCAGCGGCACCCTCGTCGCCGCGCGCCCGCCCTCGGACAGCACCAGCGCGATGAGGCGGTCGTACTCCGTGTCGGGGATGTTGCCCTTGTCGTCCAACCCGGCCAGCGGCGCGCCCAGCTGCTGGGTGAGAGAGGGAATGGAGTTGGAGTGACCCGCGACGACCGCCACCGATCCAGCCGGCAGCGCGCGCAGCGTTTCGGCGAGCAGCTCGATGTCCGACGCCGGGAGTTCCTCGACGGTCAGACCGCTCGCGGTGGCGAGGGGTTGCACGGTCAGCGAAGTGCGCTGCAGGTCGGTGGCGAAGAGATGGGTCACCTCGACGTCGCGGAGTACCTGCGCCAAGCAGTCCGCGCGCTCGACTCCCGCGGGAAGAAGAGGCGGGTCGGGCGTGCCGTCGTCGGCCTTCTCGGCGTGTCGGACGACGAACACCAGCGTCGGGGGTGATGCGGACGACCGTTCGCGCTCGGGCTGGGCTGCGACGCTGGCCGCGGCCGGCGGCTCGGGACAACCGGCGGACGGCTTCGATGCAGAGCAGCCGCCGATCGAGACGAAGCACAACGCGAGTAGAGCCGATCGAGTTCGCACGCCGGGAGTCTCCCACGGCGCGTTCCTGTGCGGCCACCCGAGAGCCCGTGGTGAAACCCGACACGAGGCAGCGTCCATCGGACCACCCAAGCCTGAGGCTCGTTTCGCTCAGCGCAACCCTCGGTCGTGATCGACGGTCTCAACCAGGGGACCGGGGGGCTTGGGTGAGGTCCGAGCCGACGTTTCGTCGATTCGGCGTCGCCGCCGTATCCCGAGCGCGACAAAGCAAAGGAACGCGGCGGTGGTCCGCGATGGCGAGGATCCGACCTGGCATCCACCTGAGGCGTCGTGTCCATCTGCTTGGGGCGGCTGCGCGTCGCCACTGCCGTCCGAGGCCTCGCCGTCCGGCGAGCCCGTGGTGCTGCTCTCGCCAGACATGCTGGTGGAGCCGGACTCGCCCGTGGCGCCCCCAGAGGGGTCGTCGGTGACTTCGATGATGACCGGCGCTGAGCTGACGGTGCTTCCGTCGACGGCGTAGCCCGTCGCGGTCAGGGTGTATGTACCCTCCGGGAAGGCGACCTCCTCGAACGCGTAGGGCCAACGCGCGTCGCGTCCGACCTCTTCGCCGTCGATGGCCAGACCGACCTCTTCGACTTCGAAGTTGGCGGTCATTTGCACCGTAACCGCGACGTCTGGGGCGATGGTGGTTCCATCGCCAGGTGAGTCGATCGAGATCGAGGGTTTGGCCGTCTCACCGAACGCCTGACCACAGGTCGTGCTCGGGGCGCCCGAGGACGCGTCTACGCACATCGAGTCCCACGTGGCGCCCGCAGGGTCGGGTCCAGCCGTCGAGAAGTCGGCGCACGCCTGGGTCGGCGACCAGGTCCCGTCGTCGTCGTGGCAGGGAGTCAGGTCGATGCCGCTTGGCGCTCCTGGAATCGACGCGATGGCAGCTTCGATCGCAGGCAGATAGCGGTCCATGCGCAAGACCGTCACGCGCGGGGCGCAGTCCACGATGGTCGAGATGATCCCGGCGAGATGCCAGGTGCCGTCGGGAAACTCGACGTAGACGGGACCCCCGAGGTCGAGCGGCCCGCACGTCGTGGCGCCGTCGTCGGATTCGACGGTGAACGTGCGCGCGCCGATGCCGACGATCTCCGTCATCGCCCAGTGCTTGACGCCGTAGGTCTCCCCGACGGCTCCATAGCCAACCATCGCGACGTTGGTACCAATCTGCAGGATATCTTGTTCGCAGCCGTATGCTACGGGCGTCTGGGGTAGACCCTCCACTGGAGACTCGAGGACGCATGCCCACATCAACGTGTTGGGGATCCTCGCGCAGGAGTCCGAGGACAACGTGCTCAGCGGCGTCAAGGGGACCACATTGTCCGCGTTCTCGCCCACGCCGACGGTGACGGTCTGCGCGATGCACTCCGCGTAGGTCACGAACACCTGAGGGTGGATCAACGCGGCCGCGCAGCTGGTCGAACTGACGATGCCAGCTTGGGAGCTGAAGACCGCCGTGGTTGGGAACGCGCAGTCTTCGGCTTGCTCACCGCCCACGATGTGATGGGGGTCCGATGGGGCGGAGACGACGGAGCTGAGGAGAAGCGCGGTGACCAAGAGCGACCCATGCATCATCTTCCCTTTGTCATCGACACGGCGATGGATGACGCGCTGCGGAGACCTCCCGTCGGGGCTGCCTCATTTGGCCCTCAAAGGTTCGGGTCACACACGCCGTGGGTCGGGTGACCAACGTCCGTGCACGCGGCCGGATTTCCGCAGGTCTGCGGCGTGTCGAGGTCGCACTGCGCGGTGCATTGGCCCATGAAGCACGTGAAGATGATGTCGCAGTCGATGGTCTGGGCGCAGGGCGCGTGAAGGTTGCCGCAGCCCTCGCAGGTCTCGCAGACCGCGGTCTGGCTGTCCTTGAGCCGACAGTACTCCCCGAGCGGACAGTCGTTGCCGAAGCCGATGCCCGTGCAGGTGGGAGCGCACACCGGCGGAGTCGCGAGCTGCGGGTCGAGTGGCTCGCCGGCACAGGCGTCCGCGCTGGCGCCGGTCGAGTCGCTGCCCACCTCGGACCCTCCGGTGGAGTCGTCAACGGTGGTCGCGGTGGGGGTCGTCGTGGAGGCGCCCTCGGTGCCCGACCCGCCGCCCCCGGTGTCCGAGCTCCCAGGGCCGCTCTCAGCGCCCGAGCCGGGGTCGGCGGTGCCGCTGGGGTTGCCTGAGCCGGAGGTTGGGGCACTGGACGCGGACGGACCCGCCGAAGCGGACCCCGTGTCGACGGGCATGAACGGATCGTTGCTGCCGACCGAGCAGCCGGTCGCGAACAGCGCAACGACGCACGGAAGCGAAAAACGGGACCTCATCGTCCGAGCATAGACGTGCGCGGCGGCACCAGGTTGCGCTTTCCCGAGCTGCTTCACGAGACCCCACTCGGACGCCGAGGCCACGACTGCGACGACGGTCCCGACCAACGCCCCCGCGCCCGCTGCGATCGAGGAGAAGCGCCGGGTCCTGCGTCCACCGTCAGGCGGCCCTGCAGCAACCCGAGGGTCTGTCCCAGACCTCCCAAATACGATACCGCAGCCCGGCGCGGCGCTTGTGTCGATACCCCGGGTCGGGTGGGCTGACGCTCTGGTATGTGTCGGCGTCATGCTCAAAGAGTTCAAGGAGTTCGCGGTCAAGGGCAACGTCGTCGACATGGCGGTGGGCATCATCGTCGGGGGCGCCTTCACGACGGTGGTCAAGTCGGTGGTCGACGATCTCGTGATGCCACCGGTCAGCCTGCTCACCGGCGGCCTGGACTTCACGAACAAGTTCGTGGTCCTGCGCGAGGGCGCCGGGTCACCCCCGCCATACAACACCTTGGGTCAGGCCGAGGCCGCGGGAGCCACCGTCTTGGCATACGGCACGTTCATCAACGCCGTGGTGGCGTTCATCATCGTCGCGATGGCGCTGTTCATCGTCATTCGGTGGATCAACCGGTTGCGCCGGCCTGAGACCGCGGATGCGCCCGCGACGAAGTCGTGCAGCTTCTGCAAGGAGCCGATTCATCTGGAGGCCACGCGCTGCCCACGGTGCACGTCCGAGCTGGCCGGCAGCGCCGCGGCCTGAGCCCCCGCGTCACGGACATCGCCGCCGATCAGTCCTCGCAGCTGTCTCCTACGACGCCGGCGATTGCTTCGACCGCTGGGCCGTAGTCCGCTGCGCACACGCTGGCGAGCACTCCGTGCGACCCGAACCGTTCCACGAACTCCCACAGCCGCGGGCTGGGTTCGGCACCGAACGGGTCATCGGGGACGTCGCTCGCGCACGGGGAGGACGGTTGGTGGTGATCTCCCACCAACCCGAGCACGAAAACCGGCGCGTCGCGGCTCCCGATCAGTCGCTCATGCCACTGGGTGGGTATCCACTGCGAATCTTCGGGGCCGTCTTCCTCGTCGGTCGCGAAGACCACGACCAGCGGTCGCTCGGTTCGAGCGAAGCCCGCGTTGCAGTCCCCCGCGTCGCCGGTGGCTTCGACCGCAGCCAACATCGCCTGCATCGGAACCTCCGGTCCACCCGAGATGCCCACCCGAGTCGCGCAGGCGATTCGCTCTCGCGCACCATCGTCGCCGAGCTCTGCGAAGCGCTGCCCTCCAAAGGCGCAATCGGTATTCGCCGCATCGGTGCCGCGTGGGTGGGTGACTCCAGCCCCAAGGACGTCTTCACAGGCAAGCGCGGTCGTTGCTCCGCACACGTAGTCGGGCCACACGGACCAGCACCCTCCGAGGAACGGGCAGATCGCCTCCTCGCACCCTTCGAAGGGCCAGGCGTCGGTGTCGATGACCATCACGTGGTGCGATGCGGTTCCGGTGGCCGTTTCGAGCGCGTCGAAGAACACCGGTAGGGCGGCCTGGAACCGCTCTTGCTTGGCCTGCATGGAAGCCGAGTTGTCGATGAGCAGCAGGACATCGACCGACCCGCAGCGATCGCTGGGCTCCGACGAACTCGACCCCTGGTCGGTTTCGTCTGCCTCCGACGACCCGTCCGACCCCGATGGACTCGCCGTGGACGTCGGCGACTCGGAATCCGGTGGGAACTCGCCCGTCGAAGCGTCGGGCTCCCACTGCGGATCGACGCAGAGATCCGAGAGGCACATCAAGCCCCCCAGGCACTGCCCGTCCTGACAACCTTGCGTCTCCGCTCCGGTCCCCTGCGGCGCCCCGCATCCCAAGAGCAGGAGCCCCGCGATCGGTGTCCACCGCCCACGGTTCATGAGCACACCGCCAGATCCACGCACTCGCTCCACCCGCTTGGGTCGAGTTGTTCACCGTTGCAGGCGGTGTTGTCCTCGAGGCAGTCGAGGTAGTCCGAGATGTCGCAGGGCGAGGCGCTGAAACTCGTGCAGTCGATCAACGCAACACCCGCCGGTGGTGCGCACTCGAGCGAGTCCAACAGTGCCTCGCAGGCCGACACGTTGTCGAAGTCCTGCTCGGTCTCCCCACGAGAATCGCTCGCTCCGGTGTCGCCATCTTCGCTCGCATTGGGGGTGACGTCGAGGTCCACGCATCGGTTCGAGAGACACTGCAGCCCCTGGAGACACCGCGCTTCCTCCGCGCAGCCACACGTCTCGTAGCCGGGCGTGCACCCGTCCTGTGCGCCATCGCAGGCGCCCAGGGCAAGCGTCATCGAGGCCAACGACGCACGAAGACAGACGGACAGGAACGCCGCACGAATGGTTGAACGAGGAGTGGGCACGCCCTACAGGGATGCCCTCGATGCTCTCGGCCGACATCGGTCGTTCGTCCCATGCCGGACCGGGCCATCCTCACGGGCGGCACGGTGTTCGTCATCGACGATGACCCGTCGCTCACGTCCGCGACTCTCGGCGAAGCGCAGCATGGATACGCGTCGATGCCGGTCATCGGCATGAAGACGCACGCTTCCCGCGCCTTTGCTTCGTCGAAGCTGCGGAGCACCTCGTGCGACGGTTGAGACGGCTGAGACGGGCGCTGAGACGCTACCGAGGCGCCGACGCCGACGACCCGGTGGCGGGGAAACGATGGCCGGGTGCTCGGGAGGGGCTCTGACCAGGGTGTAGCGGCCGATCAGCCGGCCTTGGCGGAAGACTGCGCTCGGAGCACGCTGCGGGCTCGCCCAGGGAACGTGCCTTGCATCGCTGGAGGTCATGCAGCCCTTGAACAAGCGTGTCTCCATCGCCATCACCGCCAACGCCGGAAACACCCTGTGTGGGTTCTGTACGACGGGGTCGCCTCGGGTGGCAGGTCGGCTGTTTGCGTCATCGGTGAGACGCCTTCGGCGCGAGGGCCAGACCGAGGAGGCGCCGGTGGTGATGTCGGTGGAGTCGACGAGCCAGACGTACGCGTCGCTGTGGGACGCGGAGCGAGGACTGGAGCGGGCGCTGGGTCTCCCGTCCACGGACAAGTTGACCGGGCGGCACGTCGCCCAGCCCTGAGCGCGTTACTTCGCGGTCCCCTGCTGGATCTTTTCCTTCGCGCGGACGCGGTCTTCGGCCTCGGGGCGGGGTCGCTCCTGAATCTCCTCGGCGATCGGCGTGAGGGCGAGCCGCACCAGGATCGGGAAGTGGTCGGACCCGATCGCCGGAAGGCGGCGCATCGAGGTGAGCAGGAAGTGCTCCGAGTGGAACACGTGATCCAGTGGCCACCGAAGGAACCAGTGGTCGGCGTGGAACGAGCTGTACAAGCCTCGCCCGATGCGCGGGTCGAGCAAGCCGCTGATCTCGAGAAACAGATGGGTCGTCCCTGACCAGGCGACGTCGTTGAGGTCGCCGGCGACCACGGACGGTCGGTCGCGGTCTGCGACGAGATCCCCCACGATCAACAGCTCGGCGTCGCGCTCGTCGGTGTCCTTGGACTCCGCAGGGGCGGGCGGTTTGGGATGCACGACGTGCAGATCGAACCGCGCCCCCGACGGAAGCTCCACTTCCGCCACCGCCGAGGGGATGTCGGCTTCGACCAGGTAGCGCACCCGCTGGTCGTGGAGCGCCAGTCGCGAATACACCAGCATTCCGTAGGTGTTCGGCAGCGGCGCGGAGATCGTATGCGGCCACCGGACCTCGAGCTCTTGGAGCTGCTCCTGCCACCAGGAGTCGGGCTCCACGATGACGATGATGTCCGGGTCTTCCTCCTCGATCACCGCGAGCAGTCGTTCCGGTTCGCGGTTCTCCATCTTCACGTTCGCGACGAGCATCGAGACCTGATTGGCCGCTTCGGTGGAGCCGTTCTCGCTCTTCGTCGGCCACAGCGGCGTGTAGGGCACGATCTCGACGGATTGAAGCACGCCGCACGCCAACAGTGAGAGGAGCCCGAGGAGCTTCCACCGGCGTGAGCGGGCGGGGAGGACCAGCAGGGCCACGGTGGTCAGGAGCGCGAGGCTGAGAACCTGCACGCGGGGAAAGTCGAACACGCGGATCCACCACGCGCCCGACCGTGACATCGGCAGCACGGTGGCCACGAGCACGAGCGTGACCAGCAGCGCGACGAGGTATCGCGCCGCCTGTACGAATCTGCGCCGCAGGGCGGCGTTTCGAGCCGAGGCCAAGGCTGGACGATACGCACGGACCTTGCCCTTGCACACCGAAGACTTCTCGATCCCGGTGCCAGGCTCGTAGAGGGCGCCCCCGGCGGTCCCATTCGACCTGAGCTCCCCTCAGGACCGCACGGCGTCGGGCATGCGCAGCGTGAAGCAGGCGATCCCCGCCTCCGACCGGACCATGAGGGGTCCCCCATGGGCACGGGCGATCTCCGAGGCTGCCGCTGGAATCGAGTCCCGCCGACCGAGCTGGGCTCGTGAACTTTTTTCCGCTCGCGGACCGATGACTTCGTCGCGGTTGAACAGTCTAATGCTGTGAAGGGCAGTTCCCCATGAAGAACACCGTCGAACCCCCCATCGCCCAGACCGCAGACGACATCGAGGAGCAGCGTGCCGAAGGAGGAAGCCGCGCCCGGCTGTGGGTGGCGCGCATCCTCGGCGGACTGCCCGCACTCTTCCTGCTCGTCGACGGCGCGATGAAGCTCGTCGCACCAGCGCCGGTGGTCGAGGCCACGGTGCAGCTCGGCTATCCTGAGTCGGCAATCCTCGGCATGGGGGTGGTGCTGCTGCTCAGCACGATCGCCTACCTGATTCCGTCGACGGCCGTGCTGGGCGCCGTGTTGTTGACCGGCTATCTCGGCGGCGCGATTGCCACCCACGTTCGCGTCGGCGGACCTGCGTTCAACATCGTCTTCCCCTTGGTCTTCGGCGTGATGCTGTGGGGCAGCCTTTGGCTTCGTGACGCCCGCGTTCGGGCATTGCTTCCGCTGCGATGGCGTGGCGGGTCGAGATAGGGACGGCCGACCGCACGACGTCGTCGAACCCGTCCACCGCTGCGGACACTCGCACGATCGGACGACCAGGAGGTGTCGCTCAGTCACTCCAGCGCCGCTGCGCGCGGCGAAACGAGCCCATGTCTGCGTAGCCCAGCCGAAACGCGATCTGCTGCGATGAGATGCCTTGGGCGGAGAGGCGGGCGTGCAGCGCGCGGCGAAGGGTGTCGAGAACCTCGCGGAAGGAGGTCCCGTGGTCACCAAGGCGGCGCTGCAGGGTTCGGGGGCTCATCGCCAGCAGCGCCGCGACGTCTGCGAGCGACACGGGGCCGTCCTGCAGGGCCCGGGCCGTTGCGTCGCGGACGACGTCGATGGCGTCTGGTTCGGAAGCCCGCGCGGCCAAGAGTTGCTCGGCTTGACGGTCGATCGCGAGCATCAGCGCGGGATCGGCCGAGCGCAGCGGCAGCTCGGTGACGGACCGCGGGATGGACAGTCCGTTGTCCGCGCAGTCGAAGCGAAGCCGAGCATCTCCGAAGACGGCGCGGTGCCGGCGTTGGTCCGGTGGCGCGGGGTGGGAGAACCAGACCTCGGTGGCCACGAAGGCCCGCTCCGTCATCACCTGGGCGGAGCCATGCAGCACGGCGATGAAGTACTCGTTGGCGTGCCGACCTCCTGCCTGCGGGTAGCCGGGAATGCGCTGGTGGATGCGGAGCTCGTCGGAGGTCTCGTCGAGTCGGACGACGGTGGCCTCGTTGAGCAGCATGCTGAACCTTGCGAGCCTCTTGGTCGCCTCGCGAATGGTCGGCGCGGCACGGATCCCGAACTCGGCCAGGCCATAGGCGCCGCGATCGATCGCGTCGATCAGGCTCAGGCCGAGATCGGGCTCGCCGAGGTGCGCCGCGGCGGCGTCGTAGAACTCTGCGAGTCGTTGGACCTCGGCGACCACGTGCGTCTCGATGAGCGCGCGCTGCAGGTCGAACGGGCGCAAGCACGCGTCGGCGTCGAGCCCGGCTCCGGTCAGCCTCGTGGCCACCAGCGCCGGCAGCGGTGTGCGCATCAACGTCATGCGGAAGCGTCAGGATACTGTGCGGCCGCAGGAGCGGGACACGGTGGCGCAACCGGCCCGCTTTCTGTCGCGAAACGCCCTGGTCCGCGCGTGAACGCTGTCCCACACTCGACTACCCATGGAGACTTCCAAGCGAATCGCGGCGGTAGGGCTGGCTCTGGCGGTATGGGGCTGCGATGGCGAGGATGCGGACCACGGTGCGGACGTCTGCGTCGAGGCCAACGCCGCGGTCGAAGCCTGCCTCGGTGTGCCGGCGCAGCCGCCCTCGGGCTCCTGCGACGCAGACGAGGCCGAGATTGCCCGAGAACTGCTCGATGGCATCGATGCGGCGGGGTGTGAAGGCGTGCCGGTGGGGAAGGAAGACTCGCTGCTGTGCGCGGTGTTGCTGTGGGATCCGCTGGGGTGGTGCGACGAGACGCCCGCGCCGCTGGGGCCCGAACCGCGAGGCGAACCCACGCGCTACCCGATCATCCTCGCGCACGGATTCAACACCAGCACGACCAACTTCTGGCGCTTCAACGAGGTGGACGTCGTGCTCATCGAGGACGGACACGACGTCGTGTTGGGCAGCGTGCCGCCCTTCGACACGCCTGCGGTTCGGGCCGAGTTCCTGGCCCGTCAGGTCGATGAGCTTCTCGAGCGCTCGGGCGCCGAGAAGGTCAACATGGTGTGCTTCTCGATGGGCGGCATCGACTGCCGCTACCTCGTCAGCGAGGACGGGCTTGGCTACGGCGATCGGGTCGCCTCGGTGACCACGATCTCGTCGCCGCATCGCGGAACCTACGTGGCAGACATCGCGGTCGGGCTGCTTCCGGATGAAGACGATGCCCGGGCGATCGATGCGCTCGCGACCCTGTTCGGACGCACCTTCAGCGAGGTGGCGGACGACAGCCACATCGTCGCGGGGCTTCAATCGATGTCCGAGCGGGGCATGGTCGAGTTCAACGCCACGACCGACGACCACCCAGGCGTGATGTACCAGTCGTGGGCGGGGGTCAGCAGCGTGGCAGGCCTGCCCAATCCGCGGCGCAACGCCGAGACCGACGCGTGTACCGACGATGAAGGCGAGGTCCTGTTGATGCGCCACGAGGGCACCATCGATCGGATGGATGCGCTGCTGGTCGGGGCCGCCGGCTTCGTCGCACACGGGACGCAGCTGCGACCCAACGACGGCGTATGCACGGTCGAGTCCGCCAAGTGGGGGCGCTTTCGCGGGTGCTACCCGGGCGACCATCTGGACGCAGCGGGGCAGATCAACGACGGTGGTCCGGACCCTCGGACCGGGTTCGACCACCTGCGCTTCTACCGAAATCTGGCGTTCGATCTGGCGGCGCAGGGGTACTGAGGGCTCAGTGTTCGCTCGACCCGCGACGGATCCCCAAGACCGCGCAGTGCAGCGCGCCGCCGAGGTCGGCCATTTGGGCGGTGGGAATCCGGACGACGCGGGTGCCGGGCATGGCCGCCGCGAGCGCGTCGGCGGCCCGGATCTCGGTCGGGGTCGGTCGCGGGTGGTAGCTCGGCATCAAGAAGGTGTGCGGGAGGTGGATCCCGTTGATGTAGGGGAAGAGGTCGCCGCTGATGTCCGCGCCCATGGCGACGCGCACGATCGTCCAGCCCAGGTCCCGGCGCTCCGAGAACGCCTTCACGGCCGCCGCGACGGTATCGAGTCGGGTCGCCTGCTCGGGATCGATGTCCGGGTCCACCGACGCGATGCCGACCGTACGGTCGCCGAGGAACTGTAGGAACATGTCGACGTGGCCCGTGTCTTCCTCGAGCAGGGCCGGGACGATCAGCAGCGTCTCGCAGCCGAGGACAGGGAGGAGTTCTTCTCGGAGCTGGGTCCCCGCGGGATCGATGTGCTGGGCGTCGAGGTAGTCGGAGGTGGAGACGCAGTGACCGCGGCCGTCGCTGACGATCGCACCACCGTCGAAGGACACCGGCAGGGGTTCGAGCGGGACGGACCACTCCATGGCCAGGCGGGAGGGCACTGCGTCGTCCCGGGGCCGCTCCTCGTAGAGGGCGTCGAGCCAGGTGATCGCGCCGTCGGTCTCGTGGACCTGAAGCGGCCCGTAGTCGCGGATCCACGGCGAGTCGACCAAGTCGGGTCGCAGCGTGACCTGGGCCCGGGTGTGGGCGGGCAGGGCCGCGACGAAGCGACGAGCCGCGCGCATGCCCGCGTCGGCCTGGACGAACACGGTGACCGGAGCCTCGGCCGCGAGGGCCTCGAGCAGCGCGGGGTAGGTCCGGGGCCACCCACCTGCAAGGGTGATCACGTAGCGCTCGGCGGGCTCATGGTCGCCGACGAGCCGGCGGGTCACCGGGCGCGAGGCTTCGATGGTCTGGGTGGCGCCGCTCGTAGGCTCCGTCGCCCCGGCACTCAGCAGGGCAAAGATGCCAGTGACGAGGGCAGGGCTCATCCGCGGTTGGAGCCCGGATCGGCGAAAGAGGGTGCGCCGCGGCGATCGCTTCGGTGGATTCTCGGCGCGGCGCGACGGGACGGGACGCATGTCATCGGTCGCTCGTTCAATGCCAAGGAGACGGCGTGAACACCCACACCCCCATCCTTCGCCGGTCCGCGGTCTCCGCAGCGACGCTCGCGGTTCTTCTCGTCGGTGGTACCGCGGCCGCCGCATCGTACTGCTACGACCTCTCCGGACCCGCAGTCGGCACGGAATACTTCGTCGGTGACTCGCTCACCCCCAACGGTTCGACCATCCAGTTTACGCAGTTTCAGTGGGACAATGGTCAATGGTACGCCGATGGCGTTGCGAGGATCGTCAACAGCGACAACGCCGGCGGAGTCGCCAGCGAGATCAACCTCAACAACATCAACCTTCGCGTCGTCCCCAACTCGCCCGGGTACACCGCGAGCTACAAGTACGCGCACTTCGGAGGAAACATCAACTTGGGCGTCAATGGGTTCCTCCGCAACACCTACGATCTGTCGACCCTGGACGGCACCGTCGTCGGTGGCTGCGATGTCGAGGTCACGCAGACGGTGGTCAACCCCAGCTTGAGGACGGGAGAGGTAGAGATCATCTGTCCCGCGCCCGTCCTCCTGGAGAAGTTCGGCATCGGAGGCCAGGAGTTCTTCGTCGACGACATCTGCTTCGAAAACTGAGCCGAAGGGGCTCGCTCGCCTGCATCGGGGTCGAGTCGGCCCGAACTCAGTCCTCTCGCCGCACCGCGAGTTCGTCGTAGCCCGTGGCCGTATCGAACTCGCGGCCGAGCACCCAGCCCTTCAGCGACGCCAGGAGAATCTCCGCCGTCGTCCTCACCACGTTCCCCGAGCCGACGTGACCACCCCATACGCGACCTGCCGCGTCGGAGACCGACATGTGCAGGTGACACCCGGAGGGGCTGAGCGTCCCCGAGAGGCTCAGGATCTCGAGGGGCCCCGGGAGCTCCACGTCCTGGGCTTCGCCTGCAAAGCGAAGGGAGGCGCTCTGCAAGCTGCCGATACCGGCGACGACGTAGGCCGAGCCGTCGGCGTGCTCCGTCGCCGCAGCCTCCAGGGCACGCTTCAGCTCCGCGCCGGGCGCGAGGCGGATGGGCACCAGGGACATCGGAGGCGACTCGAGCGGAGGCATGGCGGCATGGGTGCGGCCCGAACGGGCGCGCGAGGTCATCGTATCGACCGCAGGCTACCAAAGGTGGCGTGGCGCCGGGCAACCCGCGCGGATACTCTCGAAGGGTGAACCCGACCACGGTGAGCCCGGGGCTGTTCGACGATCTCGTGGTGTTCGTCGCGGTGGTCGATGCGGGGAGTCTGGCCGGGGCCGCGCGAGACTTGGGGCTGGATTCCTCGACGATCAGCCGCCGCATAGGACGCCTGGAGGAGGCGCTCAACATGGTCCTCTTCCATCGGGGGGGACGTGGCATGGAACCTTCGGAGCGAGGGCTCCGGCTCGCACGTCGCGTGCGATTGGCGATGAACGAAGTCGCGGTCGGCATCGACGAGTCCACGACTCTCGAGGATGAACTCAGCGGCGTCGTTCGGCTCACGGCGCCGACCGAGATCGGAACCCAGGTGCTCGTCCCGCAGCTTCGCGCGCTGCGGGAGCTCCATCCGGGCATCGTCATCGAGTTCGAACTCGGGGCCCACGTGGTGTCGCTGCAGCAGCGCAAGGCGGACATCGCGGTGCGGACGCATCGTCCGAAACACGGCGACGTCGTCAGCCGGACGCTGGGGTCCCGGCCGGTCCGAGCCTTTCATGCGCCGCACGTTCCGCCGAGCGAGGCGCGACTGCGGTGGCTGGGCTGGATCGGCTCGGACCCGGCGGTCGAACGCATGCTGTCCCTCCATCCGGGCGCACAGATCGTCTTTCGCACCAACGATCTGGCGGGACTTCGCGCGGCCTGTATCGCAGGCATCGGGACCGCGCTGCTGCCCGACGTGCTGGCCTCAGGTCATGGGCTCGTTCCGGTGCCCGGGATTCCTTCGAGCGAGCAGCCGCCGATTTGGCTGGCAGCGCCCGCGGTTTCGCTCGATCTTCCGCGGGTCCGAAGGGTCTGGGATCACCTCGTGGAAGCGTTCGCAGACCTCGAGGACGAGCCCGCGAGGTAGGCGATCGGCAGCACCGGGATTCGTGCACGGCCCCGTGCATGGCTGTCGATTCCGGCTCGCGCGGGGCGGCGCTACACCACGGAGGCGCCCCGAGCTCCTCATGCGACACGCCCTTGCACCCCTCGTCCTCGGACTTGCCCTCGTCGGCTGTGGCGACCTCGAGTCCATCTCCAACCCCGATCCGGCCGAGCTCGACGCGACCGAGTTTGCCCGGTTCCGGCTCGGGCACGACCTGTTCTTCGACCCCGGCCTCTCGGCCGCCGGAGATGTCTCGTGCGCCTCGTGCCACGATCCCGCCGCGTTTGGCGCCGACGGCCTCGCCCGCTCGGAGGGAACCGGGGGCGCGCGGGCGCGTCGAAATGCACCCTCGGTCTTCAACGCACCGCTCAAGGACCGGCAATTCTGGGACGGCCGCGCACGGACCCTCGAGCAGCAGGCGAGCGGCCCGCTGTTCGCCGCCGACGAGATGGGCCAGACGCACGAGGGGTTGCTCGAGCACGTGAGCGCCGCGTGGTCGCCGGAGTTCGAGTCGGCGTTTCCAGGCGAAGACGGCCCCACCCTCGAGCAGGTCACCGCCGCGCTGGCTGCCTACCAGCGGATGCTGCCACGCCGATCCCGATTCGACCGATTTCTCGATGGCGATCGCGAGGCTCTCAGCCAACACCAGCGGCGGGGCTATAGAATCTTCCGGCGCAGCTGTTCTCGCTGCCACGACGGAGCAGGGATTGGGGGCGCCGAGGTTCGGAAGCTCGGCGAAGACGTTCCTTGGCCCGCCGACCGCCAGGAGGACCAGGGCGTGTTCGAGGTCACCGGAGACCCCGACGACAAGATGTTCTTCGTGGTCCCGTCCCTGCGCAACGTCTCGCAGACCGGCCCGTGGTTTCACGATGGCAGCGTCGAGTCCCTCGAAGAGGCGGTTCGGCTGATGGCTCGCCACCAGCTCGGTCGAACGTTCACCAGCGCCCAAGTGCGCGCGCTGGTGTCGTTTCTCGAGACGCTCGATGCCGAAGACATTCAGCCATGGGCCTACGAAGATTGGGATGCACAGTCGCCCGAGGAGTTCGCGTCGCCCGACGAGTAGTCGGAGCCTCGCGCCATCCCACTACGGGACGATCTGGCACTCCTCGAGACCGCCGCCGAAGGTGTCGGACACCGTGCCCTTGGCCTTGATCGGGTCGAACTGCTTGCGCTGCGGGGCTTCGCCGCCCTTGGCGAGCGAACAGCCGATCGAGCCCTTGGTCTGCGCGTCGTCACGGATGGAGACGGTGATGGTGACGTCGTCCGAACCGTTCGCGGATGCTTTCGAGGTGCTGATGAAGACGCCGTCCACGGTCACCTCCTGGCCCAGCCACTTGCTGGGGGCGCCCTTCACTCCGGCCATCAAGACACTCGGCTTCACGGATGTGCCATCGGAGGGCGGGGAAGGAGCGTCGGGGTCCTCGGCCGGGATCTCGATCTTCGCGCCGGACTTGGAGACGCACTCCTCGAACATGGACTTCATCATCGCGTCGATCTTCCCCGGGCCATCGACCGCCCCGACCTTCGCCCCGTCCTTCTCGATGGTGAAGTAGGCGCAGGTGCTTCCCTCGACGACCGCCCAGCTGTGGTTGTTGCCGTCGACGGTGGTGACCTTGCCGAGCTTCGACTCGACGCGGGCGAGGGCGTCGCTCCAGGCGTCGAATGGCTTGGGCCTGGCTTCGTCGGAGAGACCCTCGACCACCGCGACGGTGAGGGCCCCTGGGAAGGGCTCGGGCTTGGCTTCGGCTGGAGCCTTCGCCTCTGCACGCTCCTTGGGCTCGTCGCCCGAATCACAGGCGAGCGACAGAATGCAAAGGGCTGCAGCGAGGGACGCGAGACGTGTCATCGGCCTGCAAACTATCACCCGGACCGGCCCCTTGGAGCCGCCGACCCGCACCCCTGTCCTGGCACGATGGACTGCACACCTTGGCTCGAGGACGGTTCGATCCTGGGTTCCGACGACCGGGGCATCTGCCTCGACGTTCCGTAGATGCATCAGCCCGCCGACGGCGGGACGATCTCCCCCATCGCGTGCCGCAGACGTAGATTCTGCTCTCGCACGGCGATGTGCGACTCGAGCGAGCGCAGCTCGGCTTCGACGCGGCGCGACTCGGCCTCCATCATGTCGACGACCCCGACGGCGCCGGCTCGATAACGGGCGGAGACCTGTCCGTACGCAGCCTCGGCGCTCTGGAGCCCAACCCGAGCCAAGGAGACGCCGCGTCGCGCCGCGTCGAGGTGGTTTACGGCCTGCACCACCTGCATTCGAATCCCGCGCTGGAGCTGCGCGATCTGGGCGTCGACGGCTCGTCTCTGCGCGCGCTGGGCTCGAATCTTCGCGCGCGTACCGATGGCCCCGCGGACGTCATAGCTCAGCCGCACGCCTGCCGCCCAGGTGGTGTCGAACTGGTCGCGCTGGGGCACCACGCGCCCGTTGGGGTTGGCGGTGTCCATGCGACCTACGAGATCCAGGCGCGGCGCGTAGCGGGTGCGGGCGACGGCGATCTGCTCGCGAAGGGTGGCGTCACTTTCCCGCAGCAGCGCGAGCTCGAGGCGGCGTGCGAACGCCTCTTCGACCAAGAGCGCGACCGTGCCGCGCGTTCGATCCGAGGCGAAGGCGGCCGTGACGTCTTCGCCCAAGGTGAGGGACGCAGGGTCGAGGGCCGTCCGGGCGCCGAGGTCCTCGGCGGCGATGGCCACGAAGGATCCAGCTTCGGCGACGCTGCGCTCGGCGGCGGCAAGCTGGGCCTGCAGCCTCAGGACGTCGGTCTGGGTGATGACGCCTGCGCGCTGCCGGACCTGCGCCTCGTCGATGCGCTCACCGATGCGGGCCGCCGATCGCTCCGCGAGCTCCAGGTTCGCCTGCGCGCGCACCCAGTTGTAGTAGGCGATCTGGGCGTCGACGGTGGTGTCGATGCGCTCGACGTCTCGGGCCAGCGTCGCCGCCCGCTCCCCGTGCTTGGCTGCCGCGACGGCGTGGGGGATGGTGAAGAGATCGTCGGAGATTGGGACGCCGACCACGGCCGCGAGCGCGTAGGTGTTCTGAATCGCAGCGAACTGGAAGGTCTGCGAGAGTGCTGGCACTCCCTGGCTGTCGACGACACAGCCCATCGTGCCATCGGGGCACGGACCGACGCTCAGCGGACCCGGGTTGAGGGTTCCGGTCAGCGCACCCGCACCGCCTCCGCCGGGCAGCGGGCTCAGTCGCATGTACTGCGCGGAGAGATCGAGCGCGGGGATGTACTCGGCGCGCGCCTGGTCGACCCGCGCGGCCGCGGCCTCGAGCTCGGCGGCACGGAGCTCGACGTCCGGCGCGTCGGCGAGCGCTCGCGCTGCGACGCGGT
>CAVXIC010000032.1:0-40095 GCA_963761755.1 uncultured bacterium | reverse complement strand
ACACCGTCTTGGGGTTGTTGATCGACAGCCCCCTGAATTTGCTCTACCAGCGCCTCGCTTCGCACCACGCTCGTCTCGGCGTGCCTGGATGGCGGACTCGGTGCGGCCGCGGTCCCTGTGCCGGCCTGTTTTCCCCTGGGAAGCACACGCGCGAGCCGCCCCGCCTCGACGTGATGGCCCGCGCTCACGTCGCTGAGCAGGGCGATGCCCCGGCCCGCCAGCGCCGCCTCGACCGGTCGGCTACCCGAGCCTCCCTCTGTTTTCCCCCTTCATTTCACTCAAGCGCGATCCGCGGGTTCAGCCGGAGCGGTGGTACGATGAACGCGTGAAAACGCGGTGGAAGATCGGCACATGGATGTGCGGCGCCGGTTTGACGTTGAGCTTTGCGGGTCCGGCAGCGGCGAGTCACTGCGAGTACTGCAACGCCGGCCTGCCGACGGGGGTGGTGGTCGCGCCCGCGACGTTGCCTCCGGGGGGCATCGTGATGATCACGTTGGTGGACAGCCGCGCACGGCTGTTGTCCCACGACTGGTGGGATGCGGTGTCCGTCCACGTCCGGGATGCTTCCGGGTCGGAGGTCGCGGGAGCACTGGAGGTCCGTGAAGAGTTGACCCCGGGGATCTGGACACCCGCAGCTCCTCTTGAAGGCGGGACCTACGAGGTCACCGTACTCGTCGACCTTGGGGAGGCGTGCGGGGTGCAAGAGCACACCGCAGCGGTGACGGTCGACAGCGGGGCGGCCGACCCCACGGTCCCCGGCGTGGTGGTCGAGGAACGCTACGTCGTCGACGTCTCCGATGCCCTCGGCAACCTCGTGTGTTGCGATGGCGCGGCACCGTACGAGACCTACGTCCCCGGCGTTTCGTGCCCCGGGTATCCAGACTCGAGGGTGGAGTACGGCGGCCACTGCACGCACCTTCGCGCGTTTGGGAAGAAGGTCGTGTCTGTCCTACTCGACGAAGAAGAGCCCAGCCGGTTCACCATCCGCGAACGTACGCAGGAGCTTCGGCCCGCGAGCCAAACCGGCCGCCTGAGTGTCGGCGTCACCAGCCCCTCCTGCCTCGAGTTCGAGGTCGTCGACCTCGTTACCGGCGACGCCTTCACCCACGAGCACTGCGTGGAGGAGGTGGTGGAAGAGCCGATGGGGACCTTCGACCGCCCCGAGGTCGCCGACGAGCTCGACGCGAGTTGTGCGGGCCCAGGATACGTGTGCGAGGGCGACGGGCAGTGGGTGTTGTTCGACGACTGCTGGACCTGGCCCGACGGAGCCGAGGTCGATGATCCTGGGGTCGGTGAGACCGACACCGAGACCGGAGCTCCCGCGGAGTCGGGCGGCGGATCGAGCGGTTGCTCCTTCGGCAGTCCGGGGAGCAGCTCGCTGCTCTTCGTGCTCACCGTCGCGTTCGCGTCACGGCGTAGGTCGGAGGTTGGATGAGGACGCTCGCCGTCCTGGCGGTTCTCGTCGCCGCCGCCAGCTCGGTCGCGGCCTCGACCGCGTCGAAGGCGGTCGCGGAGTCGGTCTGCTCGGTGTCGTCGCGGTCGTCTTCGGGCATCGCGCGCGTCCGATGGTAGTTTCTTTGCGGCCGCCGACCCACCGACGATGACGCGCAGCACGCCTGCGGTACGCTGGGTGCACCGACGACGGAGATGACCGCGATTTGGTCGAGGCGTGGCGGTCGGTGTCACGCCGCTCCACACGACGGGACGGGCCAAGGCGCAGGGCTGGCGCATCTCGCTGATGCGTGCGGGCTTCTACGCTGGCGGCGCGGATGCGTACGGGAAGGCGCTCGCGTTGCAGGTCGCGGCGCTGCATGCTGCGGTGCATGGGCTCGAGGTCCATCGGGCAACGCTGACGCGCGTGGGCGATCGCGAGATGGGAATCCGCCCGCCCTTCGGCTCCCCGGACGTCGTCGTTGCGGCGGTCCGCGAGGCCGACATCGCAGAGCACTACGCAGACCCTGCGGCCTTCTGCGCCGCCTGGCACACCGTGGAGCAGATCGATGGACTCACGCTCGTGTCCCGCAACCGGGCGTGGGTCGACGACGACAGTTTCAACCTGGCAGCCTACGCCACCGCAGTTGCACTCGCGCGGGCGGCGAAAGCGGGAAAGACCGAGTACTTCCTGCCACTGCTGAGCGAAGAAGATGAAGCCGCGCTCGAGGACACCGTGCAGATCAAACAGGTCGGCTACGACGACGAGGCGCGCAGCCTCGAGTTCGCCGTCGTACTCGGCGAAGGTCGCCACCTGAACTGGGCAGATGTCTTCACCATCCTCACCTTCCTCGAAGAGGGGGTCGGTGACGGTTCGCCGGTGGACACGGTCAAGGTCACCTTCGTCGACCGAGCGGCGGCGAAGGCCGAGGCGGGCTTGCTCGAAGACATGGGCGTCGTCGTTCAGTACTACGCACGGGGCAAGATCCAAACGCTCCGCTGAGCCGGCATCCACGATTCTGCGCACCGCCGTGGTGACCGGCCTCGAGCTGTGGTCGATCGGCCGCGGCAAGGCCCGGGCCCCCGTCGGCGCATGGCCGCCCTATCAGCTTCCCAGGTACGCCTCGGGCGTCCACACCCGATCCAGCGACGGAAGCCAGCACTCGCGCGTAGCCGCCCCGTCAGGGGCTCCCCGGAGAAACACGGCTCGAACTTTCGGCGCGAAGTACTAGCCCGGCGGGGCGTGCACAGCGAGACGGGCGTGATCCACTCGAAGATGTTCACCCACAGCGGGGTGATCTCCGGCAACGCCTTCCACTCGGAGTCGTACTCGACCCACTCGTCACCCCAGACGAAGATCTTTCCCGAGCCTCGCTCCTGCGCCATGCAGGCGACCTCCCGCCAGGGAGGGTACCGACGACGTCGTTCGCCGCGGGATTGTCGGCGACGACTTCGAATCCGCCGAGGAAGGTAACTGGGACGACGCGAGGCCGCCGGGGTTCCCAATGAGCGCAATGGCGAGGCAGTCGCAGATGCCATCCGCGCCTTCGTCGATGTCGTCGATGAAGCCGTTGCAGTCGTCGTCGACTCCGTCGCAGGTCTGCTCGTCCTCTGCGACGGGCTCGCACGATGGTCCGGTCGTTTCGCCGCCGCCCATGTCGAACGGCGGTGGCGAACCCGTGACGTCGGCCTCGTCGCTCGAGCTCCTCGACCTCGCTATCTGAAGCCATGGCGGGCTGGTAGGGTCCCCACGCCCGCGCGCAATGCTTTCGATCGCCTACAACCTCGCCAAGCCGATCCTCTTCAGCCTCGACCCCGAGCGCGCGCACACCCTGACGCTCTCGATGGTGTCGCGCTTCGGGGGCCTCGTGCCGCATCAGCGGCCCGATCCTTCGCTCGCGGTCGAGGTCGCTGGCCTGCGGTTTCCCTCACCGGTGGGTCTGGCCGCCGGTCTCGACAAGGAAGCGATGGCACTGCCGGTGTGGGAGCGCCTGGGGTTCGGCTTCGCCGAGATCGGCACCGTCACGCCCAAGCCGCAGCCGGGCAACCCGAAGCCCCGCATCCACCGGTTTCCCGAGCATCGGGCGCTCGTCAACAGCATGGGCTTCCCGAGCGAGGGGGCCGAGGTGATGCTCGCCCGGCTCGGCGCGCTGCGAGAGTCCGGGAGGTGGCCGTCGATCCCCGTCGGCGTGAACATCGGCAAGAACAAGGACACCGCGCCCGAGGACGCGCCCGCCGACTACGCCAGCTGTGCGCGCACCTTCGCGCCGTTTGCCGACTACCTCGTCGTCAACGTCTCGTCCCCCAACACCCCCGGACTGCGGGCCCTGGCCCAAGGCGACAGCCTCCGCAGGATCCTCGACGCGTCGATCGAGCATGCCGCCGACGTGCCCGTCTTCGTCAAGGTATCTCCCGACGCCCATCCCGACGACCTGCAGCAGTCGGTCCAAGCCGCCGCCGAAGCCGGCGTCCGCGGAGTCGTCGCTGCTAACACCACGACCACCCGCCCCGGCGGCATCGGCAAGGACCTTTCCGGAGGCCTCTCCGGCCGTCCGCTGCGCGACATCTCCCGCGAGGCGATCGCACGGACGCTTCAGCTGTGCGCACCTCACGATCTGCCGGTCATCGGAGTGGGCGGCGTCTCGACTCCCGACGACGCCGCCGCACTCCTCGACCTCGGATGCGCGGCGGTACAGCTCTACACCGGCCTGATCTTCGAGGGGCCCGGGCTGCCCAGTCGCATCAATGCCGGCCTGGTCGGCCGGGTCGCACGGATGTATCCGTGAGTCCCCCCTGCGCCAGCCTACGCCCCGGAGGGCGATCGGCCCGATTCGGACCGTTGCCGCATCTGCTCATCCGCCGCATGAACTGGACGCGTCCGTGCTCGGCCACCATACACATTCTCGAGCCGAGGACCGGCCGGCTCAGATCAGGGCGGCGCAACTCAAGGCCAACGTCGAGAGCCTGCGGCACCTCGAAGACGCCCACGAACACGCCGTCCGTGAGCAGGTTGGCCCCGAGCTCATCGCCGAGATCGAGGCGGCGAGTAGCGCGGAGTGGCTCCCGCTGGAGCTCGATGTCCGCATCAGCCTGAGCGTCGTGGAGGTGTGCGGGTTCGACGGCGCGAAACGGTGGGCGTACGACTCGACCCTCGAGGCTCTCGGGGGTGCTCTGCTGCGCAACCTCGTTCGCCCCGCCCTCCGCTTGTTCGGTGCAAAGCCGCAGACGGTGCTGCGCTTCGCGCCGCAGGTGCTCGGCAGTTTGCTTTCCAACTGCGGAGAGTTCAGCGTCGAGTACCCGGACCAACGCACGAGCGTCATCGTTGGCGTCGACCTGCCCCAGGCCTTCAGCGCTCCGACCTACTACGCCGAAGGATACGGAGCGGTCTTCGCGGCCGCCTGCTCGATCGTCGACGTCGTCCCCAGCGTGCGAACGGTGAGGGTTCGCGAAGGACGCGTCGAGTGGCATCTACTCGAGCACTTCTCTCCCTGATTTTCTCGTGCCCCGACCCACGCATCGAGCGGACGCCCCCCACGACCGCCCCGTTGTTCCCATCCTGCGTGCCATGGATCCTCGGAGGAGGACCATGGCGGCAGGATTGTGGTCACTGCCACTGGTTGCGAGCGCCCGCCCGGTGGCGCGTGAGCATGTGTTGCCCGAGCGCGGCTGACCTCGGCCTGAGCGTGCAGATCGACATCGACGGTTGACGCACGAAGATCGGCTCGCGGCCGGCAGAACTTACCATCACCCTGTTGCCATGCCTTCCATCGAGCCGCCTATGCTGCCCCTGGTCCCCATCCGCCTCACGCCGGGCTCGGACATTCTCCGTGCGCTCAGTAAGGCCGCCGTGGAGCATGCGGATGGATCGGCGTACGTCGTCGCTGGCATCGGCAGTTTGCAGGGCGCGACCCTTCGCTTCGCCGGTGAAGCCAAGGAGACCAAGCTTGCGGGGCCGCTGGAAATCCTGAGCCTCTCCGGAACGCTCAGCCCATCGGGGGCTCATCTGCACATGTCCGTTTCCGACGCGGCGGGTCGGGTGTGGGGCGGCCACGTGGGCGAGGGAAACGGGGTGCGAACCACCGCCGAGGTCCTCTTGGCCCCGCTGACGGGCTGGGCTCTGTCGCGCGAGCACGATGCGGCCACGGGCTACGGCGAACTGGTGGTGCGGCGCAAACACTGAAGCACTGCGAGGCTCCGGACAGATCGAAATGGGGTTCAGCCCTCGGGAGGCGGCCGTCGTGGAGCTTGCCGTGGGCGGCGTCTGCCTGTTTGCGCTTGTGTACTACCGAGCTGCAGCGGTGGCGGGGCGCCCCGCCGTCATCGCTCCACGAGCGGGCCGGCGTGCCTTCAGCCGCCCCGTCGCGGACTGAGCTCTGCTCAAAAGTCGCAGAGCCAGAACTTCTTGTTGTCGCAGTGCGTCCCCCAGCACGCCACGCCCTGAATCGAGGAGCCGGCCGGGGCCAGAAACTCACTCGGCGCTTCCTCGGAAAACCACTGCGGGCTCCATCGGCAGTTGTTGGTGGCGAGGCCTGTGCTCGGACTGCACTCGATGCTGATGTCGTCGCAGTAGGAACCGCGGCAGTCGATGCCCGTCATCTTGTGGCCGGGGTCGCACTTGTGCAGCGTCTTTGGATTTCCGGCGAATCCCGGAGGGGGTCCGACCTCGAACCATGGGGAGAACGCGCTGAACGCAAAGGGAACCGAGCCGCCGCGATCTTGGCAGCGGATGCTGACGTTGTCGCAGTAGCTACCGTCACAGGCAAACCCGGTGACGATCTGGTGCACAGGGCACTCTGCGGCGCCCGCGGTCTCCTCGGAGTGAAACGATAAGAATCCGGGCGGCAACATCAATGAAACGTCTGGCACTGCTCCCAGGGGGAGCTCGCTGCCTCCACCCAAGCCGTCGCTGAGCTCGGGAACGTCGAGTTCCGTATCATTCCCTTCGTCAGAAATGTCGTCGCTATCGGCTTCGATCCCAGCCTCGAGTTCGGCGGTGTCCTCCACGTCGCAAGCGACGGAGGCGACCACCGGGAGGAGGAGCAACACGGCGGTGAGGCGGAGCGGAGGGCGCAATGAAATCGTCATCGCCAGGGCAGTACCGACGCGAAGTCGACTGTTACAGCATCGCGCCACTCTCTCGCGCGAGGTCAGCGGCTCGGTCTCCAGCGACCCCTGGTCCCCTCCTGCCGATGCGTCGACGCGCACAGCAAGCAGGCGCGCCCAACCTGGAGGACCACGCATCCTTCGATGCCTGGGTTGCCGGCGTCCGCGACCAGCTTGGCGGCTGATTCGAGTCGGGAACGCTCGGGCGGCTGGGCTTCGCCTGCCTTGCAGGGTTCTGGCGGACGCTGGACCGTGGTATTCAGCCATGCCGTGTCGCAGCTGCTGCTCGATGTGCTGTTCGAGGAGGCCGAGCCCCGTTTCTTGTACGAGGTGCTCGCGAGCCCGCATGAGAAGAAGCTGGGCGCGCTCGCAGGCAAGTGGTTCGGGGACGCGCGCCTGCAGATGCGCTCGATGCTGCTGGACTACGTCGACGACGGCTGCGACCGCGCGCACCATCGGGCGCTGGTCAAGCGGCTGTTCAAGGCCGCCGAAGAGGCCGGCGACGACGAGCTGATGGGACGGTTCATGGTCGCCTTCGATCGCATTCCCAGGCGCATCATGGGCGAGCGTCGGTTCTACGACTACGGGTCGCTGGAGGTCGTCACGCGCACGGCGGTGGTCGCCGATCCCGACATCCCCACGCACGCTGGCCAGGCCACCGAGCGCAGTCGATTCAGCCGAGCCACGCGGCGCTACATCGTGCGCCGGGCCTGGCGTTACTTCCGCTACCTCGGCTTCCGCGAACCCGAACGCTACATCACCGCGATCTCGGCGGCACTCGCCCACTACCGCGACGCAGACCTCGACGACCCCGCGAAGCTGCTCGACGCCTGGGGCCTGGTGCACGCGCTGTACTGGGGCAGTGAGGTGCTGGAGCGGCCACCCCGCGGCGTCCGACTGGCGGCCAATCGGGCGCTGTCTTCACTCGAGCCCGCACCGTTTCGTCCCGAGCTTTGGCAGACCGAGCACGCGTTCGAGCCGCTGCTGACGTTGGCCGCGCAGGCGCGCAGCCGCCCGGTCGCCGAGTTTGCCCTGAGCCAGCTCCGCCAGCACCACGCCGAGGCGATGCGAGGGCTCGACCTGGCGCGCCTGCGGCCCCTCATCGACAGCGATCGCGACGAGGTCCAGCGCTTCGCGGCCGAGCTGCTCGAGCACGCCTCGGGCTTCGACAAGCTTCCGGTCCGCACCTGGCTCATCCTGCTCGCCACCCGCAACGTGCACGCGCTGCCGCAGCTGTGCGCCCTGTTCGAAGCCCACGTGCGTCCGTCTCGGCTCTCGTTCGATCAGCGCCTCGCGCTGGCCTCGGCCAAGGCCCACCCGGTCGCGCAGCTGGGCCTGAAGTGGCTGCGCGAGCAAGCCGGCGACGCGCCCGACCGTGAGGCGCTCGCGCCCCTGCTGCGGGCCCCCTTGCAGGCCATCCGAGAGGAAGCTGCCACATGGCTCACCGGCCTGCTGCGCTCCTCGAACGCGGCTGGGCCCGAGGACGTGCGAGAGCTGCTCGACGCGCCCCATGCCGAGGTGCGCCAGCAGGCGCTGTCGCTGGTCGAGGACGACCCGCGCTTCACCGAAAGCGGCGTGATCTGGTCGGCCATGGCCGAATCGCCCCACCCCGAAGTGCAGCATCGGCTCGTCTACAAGCTCAGCGCCTCGACCAAGGGCTCACTCGACGAGACGAGCCGACGCCACCTCTGGCGCTCCACCCTGCTCGCCGTGCGGTCGGGATCGCGTGCCAAGAAACACGCGCTGCGCCAGGTCGCAGCGGCGCTGTGCGACCACCCCGAGCAGGCCGAGCTGTTGCTGCCGCTGCTCGGCATCGCGCTGCGTTCGGTCCGGCCCCCCGAACGACGACACGCCCTGGCGGCCGTCGCTCGCACCGCCTTCGCGCACCCCGAGCTGCGCGCCACGATCGGCCGCGTCATGCCCGAGCTGCAGCTGTTCGAAGCGGAGGCGGGTCGATGAACTTCGGGCTCACCTACCAGGGCCAAAGCGGCCTGCTCGTCGAGCGCGACGCGGCCACCCTCAGCTTCGCGCCCAACCTCGCCCGCGAGCGCGTCTCCTTCGACGGCGTGATCGAAGACCCTCTGCGATTCCGCGAGGCGATGAGTGCCCTGCACGAGGTCGTCGTCGGGGATCTTCGCTTCGAGAAGGACCGTTCCAGCGACCAGCGCTGGAAGGCGCAGCAGGCGGAGATCGAGGCCGAGCAGCGCCGCACGCTGATCGAGAAGTTCAACGCGGAGGAGGCCAACAAAGAGCTGCCCCCCCTGCCCGAGGGCTTCGAGAAGGACTTCCAGGTCTTGCGCAACAAGTACTGGCGGGCCTACGACCAGTGGCTGTACGAGCTGTGGCACGACGATCCCAAGCTCTACCGTCGACTCGTGCCGCTCGACCCCGTGGTCACGGTGGCACCCGACACCGTGTTCTTCGAAGGCTTCGCCAAGGACGAGGCCAGCTACGGCTGCGTCTACGCCGACCGGTCGGGATTCTCGACCACCGGCGACGTCTCGCTGGGCACGACCAACGTCGACTACTCGCTGGCGCTCTACGAGCACTTCCAGTCGATCCGCACCTACCGGCCCACGCGGCTGTCGGTGGACCCGGCCGGGTTCGGCGTCGCGGTCGAGGGCAGCGGAACCCACCGCGAAGAGAAGATCGACCTCCCCGCGTCGTGGCTACGCGGCTTCGGTCAGATCACCGCCGCCACCGCGCTGCCCAACCGTCAGATCGAGCTGTCGGTCGAGTCGGTCTACGCGGTGCTGGCGTTCCTGCAGCGCAACCGCGAGAAGCACGGGCCGCGCTCCATCCGGTTCCAGCTCGAGCCCGGACGCAAGGCCAAGCTCGTGCTCGACCCTTGGGGCGTCGAGATCCCCGTCTACGGCGAGCCCTACCGCGGACCCAAGGCGGAGGAGATCAAGGTGTGGGGTCGACGGCGGCTGATGGTGCTCGCCCGCACGCTGCCGTACGCCGATCGCATCACCGTGTCGCTGCTGGGATCGGGGCTGCCCAGCACCTGGACGGTACACATGGGCCCGATGCGCTTCGTGCTCGCCTTGTCGGGGTGGACGAGCAATGACTGGTCCTCGGGCGCGGCGCTCGACCAGCTCGCCGGCGGCTTCCGCAGCGACCCGAGCACGCTGGAGCGCGTGCGTGCGCATCTGCAATCCGAGCGACGCTGTGGACTCGACGAGCTCGCCGTCAGCGTCGGCGGGGCGAAGGACCTGCTCCTCGGTGCCCTGCACACTCTGGCCAAGCGCGGGCAGCTCGTCTTCGACGAGGGCGCGGGCGCGTACCGGTGGCGCTCCATCCTGCCGATGCCGCTGTCATCGACCATGCTCGGCCCCGAGCCCGAAGAGGTCGAGCAAGGGCGCGCGCTCGCGGCCGAAACCACGATCGACGCCACCGAGAGCCTCACCAAGGGCACGCTGGTGGCCGGCCGGGCCGGCAAGACCCGCTGCGAGGCGATGTTCGACGTCGATGGCCGCTTTTCCCGAGCCCGCTGTACCTGTAAGTTCTTCCGCAAGATGAAGCTCCGTGGCGGCCCGTGCCGTCACCTCATCGCGCTTCGCCTCAGTCACTTCAACCCCCGAGCCCACGCAGAGTCGTAGAGGGAGTCTCGAACACCCGAGCCCAACCATGCCGCGGCGCTCCGCCGTGGCGGGACAACACCTGACATCACGTACCTACGTCCGATGTGCTCTTGGCCGCCTTGCACCTGTGACGGTTTCGCCAAGACAACCCAAGGGTTCGAAGCCGCACAGGTGCCGGCGTCCTTGGTGATCGAACGTAGTCCACTGAAGAAGTCGAGTGTTCGAGCCTCCCTCTACGCCTTCGCCACATCGAATCGAGTCCGCTCATGGGTTTCTGGGACAAGGTCAAGTCGTTCTTCGGTGGTGACGCCGCGCCTTCCCCGGGCCGCGCGCCAGGACGAACCCTGCCGGACGAGCCCACACCGCAGATGAAGCTCGATCAGCCCGACCCCCTCGCCCCGGGAGGCGTGCTGGGCATGACCGACGAGGAGCTGCGCGAGCGAGCCCTGCGCGGGGCCTCCCGCAGCGTGTGGACGTGGCGAACCGACGTCATCCCGCCGGCCGACGACGCCGCCATCGCGGTCGCCGACCGAGGGATCGTGGCGAAGGGTCTGCTCACCGAAGACGAGCTGCGGCACATGCACCACGCCGGCAACCTGTGGCTGCAGCATCACGAGCGCGACCTGTTCAACAAGATCGCCGCGGGCCAGAAAGCCGAGGCGGTGCTCGAGGCCGAGAAGGAAGCCAAGCGGCAGCGCAAGGCCCAAAAGCGCAAAGAAGCCGCCGAGCGCAAGGCCGCTCGCGCCGCGGCCATCGCCCACCGCAAGGCCACCGACATCATCTACCTCGGCCCCGGCGTCTCGGGCCGTCTGGGCGATCGGCGGGTCGACGTCGAGGCGCTCGAAAAGGCGGGACTGCCGATCCTCTCCACGCCGGCCGACCTGGCCGAAGCCCTCGACCTCGATGTGCCCACGCTTCGCTGGCTCGCCTACCACGACGAGGCGATCACCCGTTCACACTACGTGCACTTCGAGGTGCCCAAGCGATCCGGCGGGACTCGCAAGCTTTCGGCCCCCCATCAAAAGCTCGCGGCTGCCCAGCGCTGGGTGTTCGAGAACGTGCTGCGCCCGATGCCGGTCGAGGACGTCGCGCACGGTTTCGTGCCCGGACGCTCGGTGCTCACCAACGCCCAGCCGCACGTCGGCCGGGACGTGGTCGTCAACTTCGACCTCGAGGACTTCTTCCCCACGATCACCTTCGGTCGCATCCGCGGAATGTTCGAACGGCTCGGCTTCTCACCCGCGGTCGCCACCATCCTCGCGCTGCTGTGCTCGGAGTGCCCGCGCCGCAAGGTCGCCTATGCCGGCACCGACTACTGGGTCGCAGTCGGCCGGCGGGGGCTGCCGCAGGGCGCCTGCACCAGCCCTGCCATCTCCAACCGCATCGCGCGTCGACTCGACCGGCGCCTGAAAGGGATGGCCGACAAGCGCGGCTGGACATACACCCGCTACGCCGACGACCTCACCTTCTCTGCCCCTGAAGGACATCGCGGAGAGATCCCGATGCTGATGGCCAGCGTCCGGCACATCAGCCGAGAAGAGGGCTTCACGCTCAACCGCAAGAAGGGTCGCGTGCAGCGTCGCGCCGGGCGTCAGGTCGTCACCGGCGTCGTCGTCAACGACAAGCCTGGCATCGACCGCCGCGAGGTCCGGCGCCTCCGCGCCATCTTGCACCGCGCCAAGACCGAGGGCCTCGCCGCCCAGAACCGCGAGGGTCGGGCGGACTTCGGGGCGTGGCTGCGCGGCAAGATCGCCTACGTGGCGATGATCGATCCGAACAAGGGCGCCACGCTCCGCGCGCAACTCGACGCGTTGCAGTGACGGCTCGACGGTTCAGCCGGCCCGGGTCGCGTCGCGATGGTCTCTTGCCAGCGGGTGATGTTGCGCTCCGCGGGCACGGCGTGGCCAAAGCCCATCCGGGTCAGGTTCGAAGCGATAGAGAGGTCTGCGTGGTGTACCTCGCAAACGCACCGACCGTCATCCCGCTCACGACGTGTGTAGCCCCAGAGCACGCCGCGTCGCGGCTGCCCGTGACGGCATCGGGGTCGGTCTCCAGGCGTCCCACGACCGTCATGTCGACGGTGATCTGCCCTTCGCGCGAGAGCGTCCCCTCCAACTCGGCCGGGCCCAGCGGAAGCTCTGCCCAAAGCGCGTCGATGTTCGAGGCCGTCCTCGCTGGCGCTGAGCGTTTTCGCTCTACCGTGCGGTTGTGACGAGCACACCGCAACCCACAGCCAACGCGCGACGCCAAGAGTCCCTATGAATTCGGGCCGATAGGACTTGGCACGCCGCGTGAACAAGTAGCGGGCATGTCCAACAACATCTTTGCAGGCAAGTGGAAGCAGCTCCGTGGCGACATCAAGAAGCAGTGGGGCAAGCTGACCGACGACGATCTCGACCAAGCCGAAGGCAACTGGGACAAGTTCGTGGGACGCATTCAAGAGCGCTACGGCAAGAGCAAGCAAGAGTCCGAGGAGAGCGCCAACAAGTTCTTCGACTCGATGGCGTGATGCCATCGGAGTCGCCTTCCCTCATCCCGACTCAGAACCGCAGAAGCCCGAACAGTCACCCTGGCTGTCTCGGGCTTCTGCAATTCGGCGGGGTCACACAACCCTGGCAGCTTCTGATCTACTGATCTACGCGAGTCGCGAGCGACGGCGATGTCCCCCGCCGTACGCCTCCATCCCGGAAACCCCCGGAAACCGCAGTTCGGATTAGCCCAGGTTAAGGCGCCGCCTCGAGGCGACTGATACTGGGGGCGTCCATGCGCAGTGCTCCCATCGGGTTCTTCGTCCACCATCAAGGTCGGGGGCACGCCAAGCGCTGCAGCTCCATCATCGCCGCGCTGAAGCCTCGCCCCATTCGGGTGTTCTGCGCCGACCCGTCGCTGTTCGACCTCGACCTGCCCCATGTGGAGATCGAGGCGCTGCCCAACGCCCACGCGCAGCCCAGCCGCACCGAGGCGCTGCACCGGGTGCCGGCCTGCTCCGCCCTGGACTGCGCGCCGCTGGGCGTCGACCTGCTGCGGCGGGGCCTGGGCCGAATGGCGGCATGGATGGCCGACGCCGATCCGGCCCTGATGGTGGTCGACGTCTCGGCCGAGGTCACGATGCTGACCCGGCTGTGCTCGGTGCCCTCGGTCACCATCCGCATGCACGGCGATCGATCGGACCCCGCGCACATGGCCGCATACACGGCCTCGGTGGGGATGATCGCGCCCTTCGACCCGCGCCTGGAGCAGGAGGACTATCCCGCGACGCTGCGCCGCCGCACGGTGTACACGGGCGGGCTGGTCGACATGCGCGTGCCCGTGCCGGAGCGCGACGAGGCGCGCCGGCGGCTGGGCCTCGATCCCGAGGCGGAGATCGTGCTGGCCATCGCGGGCGGCGGCGGAGTGGGGATCCCGCTGGCTCCGGTGAGCATGGCGGCCCGCGCCCTGCCCGAGACGCAGTGGCTGCTGGTGGGCAAGCTGTCGCGCGACGGGCACGAGACCGAGTTTGCCAACATGCACGTGGTGGGCTGGGTCGACGACCCCCTCGACTACATCGCGGCGGCTGACGCAGTGGTTGCGACGTGCGGCGACACGCTGGTGCACGAGATCACCCGGGTAGGTCGGCCGCTGCTGTGCATCCCCGAGTGGTGCTACTACGACGAACAGCCGCACAAGGCTCAGGTGATAGCCAAGCTCGGGGCCTGTGCCCACCGCCCCCGCTGGCCCGCCAGCTTCGGGCAGTGGCGCGAGGCGATGGACGAGGCCCGCACGATCGACCTCGACGTGCAGCGCTCGCTGACCGCCCCCGACGCGGCCCGCCGCGCGGCGGCGTTCCTCGACCAGACCATCGAGTCGCTGTGGGCCGATGCCTCGTCCGTGCCCCGGCTCGAGGTGGAATCGGTCGCATGAAGCGACCCGACACCTCAGTGGCGTTCTTCGAGCAGAAGTACCGCCGAAGCCCCGACCCCTGGGGATTTGCCACGAATCCCTACGAGCAGGGTCGCTTCGACGCGCTGCAGGACGCCCTGCCCCCCGTGCGCTTCTCCGCCGCGTTCGAGCCGGCGTGCTCGACGGGCGAGCTGACCGCGCGGCTGGCCCCGATCTGCGACCGCCTGCTGGCCTGCGACGTCTCGCACCACGCGGTCGAGCGGGCCCGAGCGCGCTGCCGCGGCTGGGACCATGTGTCCATCGAGGTCCGCGCGCTGCCCCACGACCTCCCCGAAGGTCCGCTCGATCTGCTGGTGCTGTCGGAGTGCGGCTACTACTTCGACGCGTCGACGCTGGCGCAGCTCGCCGAGCGCCTGTCGGCCCACCTGCGCCCCGGCGCGACGATCCTCGCCGGTCACTGGTTGGGGGTGTCGGCCGACCACGTGCTGCCCGGCCACGAGGTGCACGAGATTCTCGCGACCACCCCGGGCTGGTACCGGTGCATGGATCGGGTCCACGACCACCGCTGCCAGATCACCCGCTGGCGCTACGACGCGCCGACTCCCGCTTCGAAAGACTAGTCGCCGTGCACTTCATCGATCGCGTCAAGAAGAGGATCCGTAGCCCGGAGCTGAGCGCGCTGGTCGACCCCGCGGCGCTGGCCGCCCGCCTCCGCGCGCTGCGGGACGTGGGTCGTGAGGACCTCTCGCTGGCCCGCATGATCGAGGGGCACCTGGATGCCATCACGATCGTGAGCGAGGCGGGGCACGAGGTCCCGCCCGGCGTGCTCTACGGGATCTGGGCGTCGCGGGGCACGTGCTCGCTGAAGCTCGACGGGTCGGGCGCGCGGGCCACCCTGCACGGCACCAAGCCGTTCTGCAGCGGCTCGGATCTGGTCGACCGGGCCCTGGTGCTGGTGGACGAGGACCAGCGCCTGGTCGACGTGGACATGCGCTCCCACCGGGAATGGACGGTCAGCGAGGACGCCCCGTGGTGTACGCCCGCGTTCGCCGAGACCCGCACCTGGACCCTGAAGTTCTCGGGGCAGCCGATCGAGACCGCGGGGACGATGGGCAAGCCGGGCTGGTACTTTCAGCGGCGCGGGTTCTGGGTCGGCGCGCTGGGGCCCGCGGCGTGCTGGGCCGGCGGGGCGATCGGACTGGTCGACTACGCGCGGCGCTACGCCGACCAGGGCCCGCATGCGCGCGCGGGCGTAGGGGCGCTGATGTCCGCGCACTGGCAGCTCGACGCGCTGCTGGCCCAGGCCGCTGCGGCCACCGAGCGCGACACGACGCAGGACGCGAAGCGGGCGTATCCCCGCGCGCTGGCGGTGCGTCACGGGATCGAGCGGCTGTGCATGGACGTCGTCGATCGCTTCGCGAGAATCGCTGGGCCGCGAGCGCTGGCCGGGGACGCCGTCGCGTCGCGTCGCGTCGCGGAGCTGATGCTCTACGTGCGCCAGTGCCACGGCGAGCGCGACCTCGAGGAGCTGGGGTCCCAGGCCGGGTGGTGGTCACCGTCATGAACGATCGGTCGCTCCCCCTGCCCCCGGTGTCCACGCTGACGCCGCTGGTCGTCGTCGCCCCCCACCCCGACGACGAGACGCTGGGCTGCGGCGGGCTGCTGGCGCGCTGCGCCGCGCAGAACGTGCAAGTGCAGGTCGTGGCGCTGACCGACGGCGAGGCCTCGCACCCCGCCTCCACCAACTGGCCCCGCGCTCGGATCGCGGCGGTGCGCCGGGCCGAGCAGCGCCGGGCGCTGGCCACCCTCGGGCACCGTCGCGCGACGATCCATCGGCTGGGCCTGCCCGACGGCGGGGTACTCCGCCTCGAGCCCAACGTGCGGCGGGCGGTCGTGCTGCGGCTTCGCCTCGTGCTCGCGGGGTGCGGGGCGGTGTTCGTCACCGCCCTCGACGACGAGCATCCCGATCACGCCGCCGCGGCGGCGCTGGTGCACGACGCCATGAAGGGTCAGCCTGGCCGGACCTTCTACTACGCGGTCTGGCCTCCCAACGAGGACCCGCCGCGGCTGCGCGAGACGGAGATCCAGCGGTGGCACCTCGCGCTGGGCGCAGAGCGGCAGCGCAAGCGGCAGGCCCTGGCGATGTTCCGCTCGCAGCGGGGCGAGTGCATCGACGACGACCCCCACGGGTTCCGCATGCCGCCGGAGCTGCTCGAGCGCGCCACCGCCTCGATGGAGTGGTACAGCACCCTCGAGCGTGCCGCGGTCGAGCAGCCCTGGTGAGGCTCGGTTCTACTCGGGGAACCAGGTGGTCTTCACCGACCCGAAGCGATCCTGGAACTCCGCCATCTCCCGCAGGCGATCGAGGTCGGTCAGCTCCATCTCGCGACCATGGCGGGTGATGAGCCCCTCTCGCTCGATCTCCGTCATCGCGCGACTGACCGATACATTGGTCAGCCCCAGCGCGTCCCCGATCACTGCCTGGGTCAGCGGCAGGCGGTAGCGCTGATTGCCGCCGGTGATCACCAGGCGCGCGTGGATCTCCAGCAAGAAGTGACAGAGGCGATCGCGAGCGCTCATGCGAGCGACCGCCCGCAGCCGGTCGAAGAGCACCGCCTGCTCCACCGCTGCGAGCGTGAACAGTAACGCCGTGACCCGGGGCGAGCGGGTCAGGATTGCGTCGAGATGTTCCTTGGGGAACGGGCACAACACGCAGTCTGTGCTGGTGTCGAGGTCGTAGAGGGCTCGATCGAAGGGCAGGCACGACAGCCCGATGATGTCGCCGGGATAGTGGACCTGGATCACCTGTCGACGACCGTTGACGAGCATCGCGCTCGAGTACGACCAGCCCGACTTGACCACGAAGAGATAGTCGAGCTCCTCGCCGCTGCGGTGGATGACCTGATCTTCGCCATACTCTCGCTCGCTGTCCTCGAGCTTGGCGAGGAGCTCCTCGTCGCTGGATGACAAGTCGATGTAGTGGGAGAGTTTCTGGACGAAACAGCTCTTCGTAGCGCTCACGGCGCAGATCGTACACTGAGCGAGAATGCGCATCGATCCCGAGGGCGGAGCCCCCACTTCCCGCCTGCGTAAGATGCGCGTTCACGATCGAGATCCGCTGGAGCGTGGGCCGGACCTCGGATCGCATACCAGGGGTCCGGGGGATCGCATGCGAGGGCTTCGGTCGCCAATCTCACGGCGAACCTCCCGCTTCGATCATCGAACTTGCTGCGCTTGAATGCGCGCTCCCACGCCTGACTCGATAGTCTGCCGATGTACGTAATGCACATCGCGCTGCAGGGCTGCCTGCGGGCGGATCGAGTGCCGTACGGGCTGACGCCCGACACGGGAGGCCACATCCGCTACATGCTCGAGCTGGTCTCGGAGTGCGAGCGACGCCCGGAGATCCGGCGCATGTGCCTGGTGACGCGGGCCTTCGAGGAAACTGCCCTGGGCCCCGAGTACTCGAGGAAGCACGTCCGCGTGTCGGACAAGGTCGAGCTGGTGCGCCTGCCGTCGACGCGCACGGGCTACCTCCCCAAGGAGGAGTTGTGGCGAGAGCTGCCCAGCCTCACCGAGGCGCTCGACGAGCTCATCGCCGGCGATCCCGATCGTCCCGACGTGATCCATGCCCACTACGCGGACGCGGGGGAGCTGGCCGCCCGGATCCGGGCGCGGCGGGGGATCCCCTTCGTGTTCACCGCCCACTCGCTGGGGCAGGTGAAGCTGCGGGTCGACCCGCGCACCGAGGTCGACGAGGCGGTGGGGCACCGGCTGGCGATGGAGCAGCGGGCGATTGCCGACGCAGCGGTGGTCATCGCCTCCTCGCAGGACGAGGCGCGCGATCAGTACGGCGGCTACGAGGGGGACACGCCCATCGAGGTGATCCCGCCCGGATGCCAGATCGAGGACTTTCGGCTGAGCCACGCCGATCCTCGGCTGGCCCAGGTGCGCGACGAGCTGGCTCGATTCCTCCGCGATCCCGACGCGCCGTGCGTGCTCGGGGTGGCCCGACCCGTGCGCAAGAAGAACCTGCTGGGCCTGCTCGAGAGCTACGCCCGTGACCCTTGGCTGCGATCGAATGCGAACCTCGTGCTGGTGGCCGGCTGCCGCGACGACCTGAGCCGCTGCGACGCCGAGAGCCGCGAGGTCCTCACCTCGCTGCTGCTCGCGCAGGATCGTCACGATCTTTACGGTCGGCTGGCGCTGCCCAAGCAACACGGTTCCGAGCAGATCCCCGCCTTCTACGCCCACGCGGCCCGCTGCGGGGGTGTGTTTGCCAGCCTCGCGCTCAACGAGCCCTTCGGGCTGACCACCGTCGAGGCGGCCAGCGCCGGCCTGCCGATGGTCGGCACGCGCGACGGCGGGACGGCGGAGGTGATCGAGACGATCGGGCACGGGCGAGTCGTCGACCCGACCGACCACGCCGCGGTGGCCAGCGCGCTGCGAGAGGTGCTCGAGGATCGCCAGCGCTGGTCGGCGATGGCCGCCCGCGGCCGTGAGCACGCCGGGCGCTACCGATGGTCGAGCCACGTCGACCGCTACCTGCCCCTGCTCCAGCGGATCGGTCGGCCCGCGCTCGTCGACGTCGGCGCGTCCGCGTCGGCCACCGCGACCGCGACCGCGTCGGCCACCGCCGCTGCGTCCGCGCGCGCCGACCCGCGGCGGCGGCTGCTGTTCCTCGACCTCGACGGGACCATGGTCGGCGAGCCCGAGGACAACGAGGCCCTGCGCCGGTGGCTTCGGCAGGACGGATCGCACCGGCTGGTGCTCGCCACAGGTCGCCCGCTGCACGAGGCCCTCGCCGTGCTCGAGCGCGAGCGCATGCCCCGACCGGAGTACGCCATCACCGACGTGGGCACCGAGATCCACCGGCTGGGGTCGTCCTCTCGCACCGACGAGCGCTGGCGCCGGTGGCTGAACTCGAGCTGGCAGCCCCACGTCATCGAGCGCTGGGTGAAGCGGCACTACGCGCTGAAGCGGCAGGAGCACTGCACCCCGCGCAAGCTCAGCTACGTGTGCACGGAGGTGGAGATCGTGGAGCGGCTGCGCACCCACCTCGAGCGCGACGAGCTCGACGTGTGCGTGGTCTACTCCCACGGGCGCTACCTGGATCTTCTGCCGCCGCGCGGCTGCAAGGGATCGGCGGCGGCCTACCTCGCCACCGCGCTGGGCGTTTCGCTGGCGACCGCGCGCGCGGCCGGCGACAGCGGCAACGACGAGTCGCTGCTGCGGACGGTGGGTCAGCCGATCGTCGTGGGCGACCATCACCCCGAGCTGCGGGCGCTGTGCGAGGCGGGCGGGGTGTTCGTGGCCACCCACTGCGCCGGGCGGGGCGTGGTGGAGGGGATCGAATACTACGAGCGGGAGCACGGTCGGTGAGCGACGTCTCCGTGCTCACGCTGGTCCGTGGCCGTCGCTCGCACCTCGCCAACTTGATCCGGGGGCTCGCGGCTCAGCACGTGCGGCCGCGCGAGCTGATCATCGCGTACATGCAGCCGAAGCCGCATCACGACCTGCCCGCGTGCCCCTGCCCCGTGGTCGAGGTGTTCGTGGGCGGGGAGCCGATGCCGCTGGCCGCCGCGCGCAACGAGGCCGCACGGCGGGCCTGCGGTGCGTCGCTGGTGTTCCTCGACGTGGACTGCATCCCCTCGCCGCCGCTGGTGCAGCGCTACGCAGAGGCGCTCGAGCAGGTCGGCGGGGCGCTGATGGGCGAGGTCTACTACCTGCCCGCGCTCGACGACGGCGGGCTTCGGCTGCCGCTGGACTTCGCGTGGCTAGACGACGTGGGGCTGCCCCATCCCGCCAAGCCAGCGTTTCCCGGGCGCGGGGTGGAGCGGGTGGAGGACCACGGGGAGCTGTGGGGGCTGTCGTTCGCGCTGTCTCGCGCGACCTACCTGGACTGCGGAGGGATGGACGAGCGCTTCTCGGGGTACGGGGCAGAGGAGACGGACTTCGCGGCGAGACTGCGACAGCGAGGGGTGCCGCTTCATCGCGTGGGGGATGCTCGCTGCTACCACCAGCATCACGCGGTGCACCGACCCCCGCTCCAGCACGTGGAGCACATCGTGCGGAACGCTCGGCTGTTCCGCACGAAGTGGGGACGGTGGTGCATGGAGTACTGGCTGGAGATGCTGGCGCGCGACGGGTTCGTGCGCTGGGACGCGGAGCGGCTGGAGTTGCTGCGGCGGCCGACGAGCGCGGAGATCGATGCGTCGCGGCTGGATCGCTCGCACCGCTACGGGTAGCGCGGGCGCATGCTCGCTCGCCGTGAGAGCTCGGGTCGCGCGCGTCGACTCCACGCCGCGGGGCGGCCGGGGGTCTGCGTGCCCGCCGAGGCGTATGCGCGCCGGGTGCGACCCAGAGCCACGCAGTGCAACTCAACCGGTCCTTCGCAGCGTCTGGTTGGGGAGTTCGAAGCTCCGCCATGGGAGCCGCGAGGGTCCCGGCCGAGCCCTTGCGCGCAACCGGGCCGATGCGCTCAGGCTTTGCGTAGCTCGGAGTGCGACTTGAGCACGCGGTCACCGTCGTCTTGTTCGATCAGGTAGGCCGGGTTGTCGCCGTCGGCGTTTCGCGTGATCTCCGAGCCGTCGATGGTTCGCGTGACCTTCTCGGTGAACGACTCCTGCACCGTCCCGACACCCGTCCCGCTGCCCCAGCTCCATTCCACCTTGGTGCCCTTCGAGTATTTGCTGCTCATGGCGCGAAGTCCTGCAAGCGCCGGACCGCGATCGACCGTCGTGGGGGCGCTGGCCCTACTCCTCGGTGGGGGTGGGCGATGGGCGCGGGGCGTGGACGAGGTGGAGCACCGCGGGCGGCGGGGCAGGGGCGCGGCACGGGACCCGAACGACGTCGCCGTCGCGGGTGCCAAGGCGAACCGCAGCGCCGGCCTTGCAGCGCCGGGCGACGGCCGAGAACGCCGACTCTGCGGCTCCGAACAGGGCCTTTCCCTCCATGGCAATGACTTCCGGCTGGGGAGGGAGGCCCTGGCATCCCTCCCCGGTGTCGAGCCTTACGTACCCATCCTCGGTCCACCATCCGGCGCTGCGGCACACCTGACTCATCACGTGGCGCAGCGTGGCCTCGCGCCATTGCGCGTCGCTCGGCTCTCTCGAGAACTCGACGCCCAGCGGTCGAAGTCGCTCCTCGAGCCCTTGCCAGCGTCCGTGCGGCGCGTCGAGGAAGTCCGCGACGAGTGGACCGGTCAGCGCTCGAAAGTCGCTCTCGTCGTATGGCTGCCGCGCCACGAGCTCACGCCAAAGCTCGAAGAACCCGTTCGGGAGAGCGTCGCTCGCCCGAGCCTCGAGGTCCGCGATCCACTGCACCGCGACCCCACACTCGTAGAGGGCGGAGCCACGGTTCGACAGCTGCGAGAACGGTTGCTCGCCGAGAGCCTCGCGGCACTGCGTCAAGTTGTGGTCGAGACGCGAGAACGTGCGCTCCGGTGTCGAGATGCCCGCGTGCGCGACCGCGAGGATGGACGCGTACTCGGCGGCCCCTTCGTGCAGCCAAGGCGGACTGCCGGGGCCGAAGCTGCGGTTCCACAGGTGGAACGATTCGTGCCGGAGGAAGGACGCGACGGCATCGTCGGCATCGTCGGACTCGGCGAACTGCTTGCCGAAGCGCAAGAACATCACGTCGTTCGCGGTGACGTCGCCGTGGTGCGACGCGCCTTCGAGGCCAGGAACCTGGTCGCTGACGATGATGGTCGGCGTCGCGACGCTCGTGCCGAGCATGTCGCGGTAGAAGCCCAGCGACACGTCCACCTCTCGGACGACGGCGGCCGCGACGGCCGGAGCGACGTTGCGCGACCCCACCACGCCGACCTCTCCGGTCGTCGATGCTTCGTCGGCGGGACCGACGAAGAGGTAGCCCGCGAACGTGTCGGCGGCGGGCAGGACCGCCCGCCCGTGCGCCGGGGCGACGGAGAACTCGACGTCCTGCCCCTGCAAACTGAGCGCAGGACCGAACAGCGCGAACCCTTCGCCGACCGCGGTGAGACTGGGATACACGCGGTCGTACGGCTCCTCATCGGGCCGGATCCGGACCGTGAACTCGGTGAAGGGCGTGGAGCCGACGATCACGTCGCCATCCATGCGCAGGCTCGCCTCGAGCACCGACCAGCGCGTCCGTACGTTGCCGGTGTCGGCGAACCGAACCTCGCGGACCGGTGCCTCGAGCGTGTACCGAACGTCGACGCCGTCGTGTCGCGGCCGAACCTGCCCCGTGGGTGCCGCCGGCGTCGGCTTGGATGCGGCCGGCGGCGACGGTGGGTGCGGCGACACGTCGGCACGGCATCCCGTCGCCGAGACGAGAACCCCGAACGCGGCCGCGAGCATCTCGTGAACTCGTCTGCGCAACACCACTGCGGTGTCTTTCCTACCACGTCGGTCCCAGCGCGGGCCTAAGCCCACTGAATCTCGCTCCTCACGAAACTGGACCTCGTCGTCCTCCCAGAAGCAGACCGGCCAAACATCGCAGGTGCCAGATGGTTCATGAGGGAGGGGCCCCTTCGTCAACCGCTATCGTCCCTTCGGGAGCCGCGATCGCCCCCTCTGCCTCCGCGACAGCCCCCGCGGTTCGGTGCCTCCGCCAAGAACGTGCCTACGCGATCGCCCAGCCAGCTGCGGAACGACGCCGTGGTCGGAGGGCAGTGGCGGCAGTTCTCCACGAGCTCGACCTGCACATCGGGCCCGAAGACTTCGCGGGCGCGCTCGAGCAGCGCGGCGCCCGGAAAGCTCAGATCACCGTCGCCGGCGATGACCAAGACGGGGGCCCGCAGTGCCGCCATCTGAGCCGGCTCGGTCAGCGGAGGCACGCGCATGTCCAGGCGGTAGGCACCGAAGGCGTCGGCCAAGAACGGACCCCAGTCGTCGTCGGGGGTCGTCAGCAAGCGCCCGAGGAGCTTGCGCTTGCTCCGTTCCAGCCCGAACGTTCGAAACATCATCATCGGAAGACCCAGCGCGAGCGCGGCCGAGGGTGGGCTCGAGACCAGGCCGGCGGGGACGAGCAGGACGAGCCGCTCGATGCGGCCTGGGTCCGTGGTGGCCAGTTGCTGTGCGACGAATCCGCCCCAGCTGACGCCGATCACGTGCGCGCGCGGGAGTTCGAGCGCGTCCATCACCTCGGCCAGCCACCGGCCGTACGCGTCGGTGCGAACGTCCAGCCGCGCATCCGCGCTCATCACCGACTGCCCGATGACGTCGACCGCGTAGACGCGGAAGCGCTGCAGAAGCGCCGAGAGCTCCCCGAGCGCGTGGGCCGACGAGGCGAGCGCCCCGTGCAGCAGCACCACCGGCTCGCCGTCGGCCGGTCCACCGACGAGGAGGTGGGTCTGGCCGGCCGACGTCTCGACGGTTCGGCTCTGCACGGGTGCGGGCAAGAGGCCGCGGAAGTGCTCGTGCCAGGTCCGCATCGAGGACCGGCCTTGCTCCGATCGAAACAGCGACGTCATCGCCGACCCTCCACCTGCCATGGTCCCAGGTGATGGGCGAGCAGCGCGTCCACCAGCGCGGCGGGGTCCTGCACCGAACCTCCGGCCCAGCCCAGCAGCGCGAAGTAGTAGAAGGAGAGGTAGCTCGAGGCCGCCATCGCCGGGTCTGCGTGGGACGCCAGCTCTCCCTCGTCGATCGCTGCTCGGGTCCAGCCGGCCACCGCCCGGTGAACGGCATGCACCTGGCCACCGAATCGTTCGGCCCACGGTGAGGCTGCGAACAGCGCTTCCTTGAGCTGAATCCGCGACAGGCCCGGCCGTTCGATGTAGTGACCGAACATCGCCCGCGTCACTCGACCCAGACGCGCCTGGAGGGGTCCAGGCCCGGGCTCGGCGAGCGCGCGGCGCAACACGGCGTCGAGGTCCTCGTAGAACGCCGCGTGAAGCAGCCCCGGCTTGGTCCCGAAGTGGTGGACGACGGTACCGGCCGCCACGCCGGCTCGGCGCGCGACACCCCGCAGCGTGGTGCCGTCGAATCCGAGGGCTTCGAACTCGGCGCGCGCGGCCGCGAGAACCACGAGATGGGTCTGCCGCTTCTGATCGGCTCGTGTCCCAGCGTTGACCATGTTCAATGAACACGTTTAGCTAAATCCGGGAGCATCGGCAACCGCACCCCATTGCTTTGTCAGAGTCCTCCTCCATCCCGGCCTTCTCCAGCGGATCTCGGCGCGCCGCGGGATCGGTGGAGCGACCGTCGAGCTCGCGTCGACCGACGACCCGGACGCGATGCGGACGTCCGGTTCCAGCTTGCTAGAGTGCGATAGCGCAGCGGGCGGTGGTTCGACGACGGCGAACACGGGGAGTCGCACGTGGCTTCCGTCAGCGAGGACGCCGGGTGGTGAGTGCAGTTCCGCCAGGCACACATCCCTGGCGGCTTCGGACCTACGCGGTTCGCGAGCGCCGGCGACGGATCGCCCCGAGGACGAAGAGGGCCCACAACGGGAATCCGCGCCCCTCGGTGGTGCAGCCACATCCGTCATTCGTGGTCGCGCCGCCGCTGGAGGGGTCGGTGTCGGTCGAGTCGTCGCCGGTAGAGCCCGGGGTGACACCGCCCGTGGTCTCGTCGATGCCACCTGACGTGTCGACGTCGTCCGTGGTGGTGCCGTCGGCGGCGGTTTCGTCTCCAGCGGTGGTGTCCAGGCCACCGGTCGTGTCGGGCCCCCCGGTCGTGTCGGGTCCACCTGTCGTGTCGACCCCAGTGCTGGTGCTGTCGGTGCCGACGCTCTCCTCTTCGGTGCAGTCCGCCGCGCAGCCATCCCCATCGTCGAGGTTGCCGTCGTCGCACTCCTCGACGCCGTTCTGAACGAAGCCGTCTCCGCACGCTGCGACCACGCAAGTGCTCGGACACGCGTCGTCATCGTCGAGGTTGCCGTCGTCGCACTCTTCGACGCCGTCCTGCACGAAGCCGTCTCCGCACGCCGCTGCAACGCAGGTGCTCAGGCAGTCGTCGGTGTCGACGTCGTTGCCGTCGTCGCAGTCTTCCATGCCTACCCAGGTCAATCCGTCACCGCAGGTCGCGGCGATGCAGGTACTCAAGCAGTCGTCGGTCTCGTCATCGTTGCCGTCGTCACACTCCTCGAGGCCTTCGACCACGCCGTCACCGCACTCGCTCTCGAACGCACACGTCGCGCTGCAGCCGTCTCCGTCTTCGAGGTTGCCGTCGTCGCACTGCTCGTTCCCTTGAACCTCGCCGTCACCGCAGCACTGTCCGGGGATTCGAATGACCGCCTCGGTGACGACGCCTCCGACGTCGAGATCGACGTCGAGATAGATCGAGCCGTCGTCGGCCAGCGGGCGCGTCGGTGCGAGCGAGGAACCGTTGAGATCGGTGACGAACACGCCGTCTCCGATCCCGTCTGCGTCGAGGTCGAGCTCGTCGCCCGTGGCCAGGATGGGAAGGGAGGTAGCCGCCAAGCTCGCCGCGTCGCACGAAAGGAACGCCGTCTCGGCGCTGGGCGTGCCCCAGGCGTGGAGAGCCCATCCCAGCCCGTTGATGCCCAAGAAGCGAAGCGTAGCTGAGGACTCCAACACGACGCCACCGATCGTGTCGCCCTCGCGCACGACGATGGTGCCGTTGTAGGCGATGAACTCATCGGTGGCGACGGCCCCGTCCGTATCCCCCGAGAACAAGTAATCGCCCGCGTCGTTGACCGCCAGGAGATCGAAGTTCGCCCAGTTGTCGCCCGATCCGCTCGGCTCCGACTCCCGCGCCACCAGGGCCCCGTCGACCACGACGAAACCATCGTCGCTCGAGGATCCCGTCTCCATCAGGACGATGGAGATCAAGTGCAGATCCCCCGGAGAACTCTGGTAGTCGAAGTCGATGCCGGCCGGAGAGGCGATCGTGAACCCGTCGATGACGTCACCACTTCGCAGCACGGGCACAGCATCGTCGGCGCTGGCGGTGGCGCTCCGGTAGAGCACTCGACCCTCGGTGGCGGTCCCGCCGGAGGCGTTGAAACCGGCGATCCAATACACCGCGCCCGAGTCGACCATCGTCGGGCGACTGTGGAAGGTCGTCAGCACCCCAGGGTCGAACCCTGGGGCTTGCGTGCCCTCGACGATGAGCACCCCCGCGTCGGAGTAGAGGCCGTCCGCCCCGTCGATGCTCGGAGAGTAGACGAACAGGTCGCCCGGAGCCGTCCCGAGGCTGGCCTCGATGCCGTTGAGCACCACGGTCATCTCGCTGCCGTCGAGGAAGATGACCTGATCCCCCCGAAACACGAACCGTTCCCCACTCTCCAGCTGACCACCCACGCCGACGGCGCCCGCCGCTTCTGCGAACGGAGAGCCAACCGTTGCGACCGGGGAGGCGGCGCCGGCGGGCGTCACCCCCTCTTGCAGCACGACGTCGGCGGGCACGACGGCTGCGGACGCTGCGGACGGCACGAGGGCGAGGGCGGGAGCGATGCGCAAGAGCGTGGAGCGGGAAACTAGGCGAAGCACGATGGGGCAGATGGTAGGCGTAAATACAGGGGATGGAAATTCACGACGAGGCGATTGCGCGACCGCACGACGTCTACTTCCAGGTCCCCAGGACGATGAGCCCGATGTCGGCGTAGCGGGCGCGGGCTTCCCGCAAGAGACGAGCGTGTTGCCAAAGAACCGCTTGGGAACGACGGATTCGGATCCCTCTTCGCGCGACGGCTCGTCCGGCATGACGCTCGAGCCCCCCTCGGGGACCCCACCTCGACGACGACCGCGGGTCGGGCGCCAGGCTGTGACCGCCGCGGGCCCACCCCCTCCGGCCGTTGAGTCTCTTCAGGCTTGCGCTGGTGCGCTCGCGCCGGCTCAGGGGACGCGCGGCAGCGCGCGGATGAGTCGCTCCTGCGCCCGAATACGCGACTGCCTCGCTTCGGAGTCGTCGCCAGACCACCCCCCTCCTGCTTGTGACGACGCCCGCTCTCCGCGGGACACCGTTCGCGACCGAGCCTCCCTCTGATTTCGCACTTCATTTCGCTCAACCGCATATCGACGCTGAGGAGCGTCAGGACACCGGCAGGATCTTGGAGCGACGAAAACGAAGAGGGAGGCACCAGGCCTCCCTCTTCACATCAACACAGCATCCTGTTCGAACGGACGCTCAGTCGAGCACCCAGCAGTAGTTCGTCGACGAGAAGCAGTGGTCGAAGACGTAGGCGGAGTAGGAGCAACCGACCGACCCGCAGTTGTAGGTCGTGTTGAGCGAGAAGTCCTCGGGTTGCGCGGTGGTGCAGTACTGGCCGTCGACCCAACCCGAGTAGTACGCGGTGTTGGTGATCGTGGTCGAGCTCGTCGAGCACGCGTAGGTCCCGGCACCGAACACCTCCACGCATGCCTCGAGGCAGGTATACTTCGGCGGGTTCTCGACATAGCTCGGCCCGTCATTGACCGCGAACGAGCCCACCATGTCCGCAAGCGCCACGCAGTTGTCGCAGTAGGGGTCTGTGGGGTCGTCACACTCTTCGCCAGCGGTGGTGTTGACCACGCCGTCGCCACAGGACGCGGGCGTGCAGTCCGCGTCGCAGGTCGCCGACTCGCCGCCATCGTCACAGGTTTCTCCGGCGGTCGCGTTCGTTACGCCGCGACGCTCAGGAGCTCGCGGGCACCGCCAGAGCCCCGGACGACTCGCCCGAGGTCTCGGCGCCGCCGCGTCCACCGGTCGTCTCGCCCGACTCCTGGCTCGGAGCCTCGGACGAGCCCGTTGGAGCCACGCCACTGCGAAGCTGCAGGCGAGGGTCGAGCGAAGCTGAGCCGATGAGAGGCGAGGCATTTGTGGGGGGAACGCGCTGCGCCAGAGCGTTCTGCTCCACCGCGCCATGCTCACCGAGGCTGCCACCCGAGGCTGCGAGGCGGGGTCTACGGAGCTGTGCGTGACGGCGGGGAGCGTCGACGACGTGATCGAATTCGCTCAGTGAGGGCGGCGTCGGAGATGATCTCCGCGAGGCCTGCAAGTTCTCGAAGGCGGCGTGTTTCCCCGAGCGAGCCCCTCCCCTCATGCCCCACGACGCCAAGATCGAGACGGTGATGAAGTTCTCCACGACCTATGGCGTCGCCCACATCGGGGAGGCTCTGCAGTATTGACGCCTCACATCTGGCGGGCAATGAAGGAAAGAACGGATGGTTCGAGCACACATGATTCGCAGACCCACGTCCTTGGTCTCTTCGATCCTCATCGCATCGATGGCATGCATCGCCTGCGACCCTGGCTCTGCCGAAGAGCCGGCGGAGCCGACGAAGCCGCCGTCCGAGAGCCCCACCGCTTCCCAGGCGTCCGAGGGTGAGTCGAAGTGCGGCATCAGCAACTACGCGCAGGTCGAAGCCGAGCTTCTGAAGATGGCGGACAGCGCCACGAAGCAGTGCAGCGCGTCGGGGAGCTTGCCCACCGACGGGGTCTTCGATGGCGACCGATCGAAGTTCAGCTGGGCCGCGATGAAGTCGGATCGGACCACAGCGTACGAGGTGGCTAGCAGCGGCGACCCTCGAACGGCGGGGCTGCGCTTGACCTGCTACGAAGAGGACTGCGCATGCGGGCCGATCATCTCGAAGTCGCTCGCCGGCGAGTACGAAGCCCTCGAAGAGGCCTACACGATGTTGACGCTCCATCGGGTGTCCGGCTCCATCGTCGCCGGGGCCCCCGGTGGGCCCGAGCGTCTCCTCACCGAGCATGCGACCGAACATCCAAACGCAGAGCTCGCGTCGGTGCGCGAAGCCTATCGGCGGCGGCTCGTCGAGCAACGAAAGGCCTCGGGGGAAGCCCAGCCCTCGGTTCCGGCCTCCACACCCTCGGGGCAGTCGTTGCAGTGCGGAGTCGAGGGCCGCAAGGGCATCGAAGCGACGCTTCGACAGGTGACGGCCAACGCGATCGAGACGTGCAAAGAGACCGGCAGCTTTCCTGTCCAAGGCGTCTTCGCCGGCGACGGCAAGACGTACATGTGGTTCGCCCAATCGTCCGGCGCCAAGGCGAGCTACGACGTTCAGAAACTCGACGCTCCGACGACCTCGGGCCTACGGCAGAACTGCTACGTAGATGGATGCGCATGCGACCCCCCGGTGTCGAAACCGCTACGGTCCGAATACGGGTGGCTCGAGGGTGCCCTCAAGCAGCTGCTCTATCATGAAGCTCGGAACACGCCGGTGCCGAGCGACCCGTCACGGCTCGAAAAGGCCGAGCGCTCGCTCGACCGGCATGCGCGAGAGTTCCCCACGGGCGAACTGAGCGCGGTGCGGGAGCGCTATCGACGGCAGCTCACCGAGGCGAAGAAGACCGGGGGCTGACGTCTGCGTCGCACGGTTCGCATTCTCGCCCCGGTCACACGCATGTCGGATCATCGAGTGTGCACCGATCCCGCGATGCGATGGCCCCGATGACGCGGTCTTCCCTGCTCGTGCTCGCTACGCTCGGGGCCTTGGTGCCCCCAATCCCGGCCAGTACAGGGCGGCCGTGCTCGGTTCGGGCATCTCCGGCGCATACGTGCGAAACACCGTGCTGACGGTCGACGGGGCGCCGGCGGTGCGTCTGCACGAGCGAGCAAGAGGGGAGCGATCACGGAATCGCCGTCGGGGATTGTGCCCACCGGATCCACCGGGTCAGCAGCGACCACGTCGACGTGCCCCGTGTCGTAGACGACCGGTTCGTCGATGCCCACTTCACTTCGCTTGAACGCGTACGCCGTCGAGCCGCTGCTTCGCCAGGCTTTTTCTACTCCTCGAAGACGAGGACCGTTTGGTCGACGAAGCCGCTCGAGTTCAGCGTGCTGAGGAACGCGAGGCGGCCGTCGGACAACGTCGCGACGCCTGGGGTGACTTGGAGGTCGGGGGAGTTCAGCTGGAGGTCGACGAGGGTCGTGTCCCAGCCCGAACCGTTCCAGGTGGATACGCCGATTGAGTCTCCCGCCGATCCTACGGCGCGTACGGTGCCATCGCGGGCGGTCATGCCGGCCACGGTGAACACGTCGGGGATCGAGCCCCCCGTCCAGTTGCCGCCGTCCCAGTGGGCGGTCTCAGTGCCGAGCGTCGAGCCGCACAGTGCGGCGTCGTCGAGCACGACGCCGAACGAGCAGAACGCTGGCAGGTCGAAGACTTCAGACCATTCAACGCCGTTCCAGTTCCGGGCATCGCTGCCATCGAGGGCCCACAGGTCGTCCGCCCCGCGACCGATCATGGTGCTGGCGTTCGTGCCTTCGAAGACGAGGGCTCCCCCGTCGAGCCGATACACGGGGCCTGCGCCCGTCGTCGTCGAGGCGAGCACATAGGTCGGGGACCCAGGCGTGGCGAAGACGCCGGTCGGGACGACGACGGTTTCGTCGGGAAGGGACAAGTCGACCTCGACCCATGACTCCCCCTCCAGGCGGACGACATGGCGGGACGAGGCCGTGTAGTAGGCTGCGGTCACGATCCCGTCGGCTCCGCGCGCAATGGCCGAAACCTCGCCAGCCACGACGGGGCCGAGCGTCGTGAGGGTGGCATCGAGCCCGACCGTCATCAGCTGCGACGGCTGTGCCGTGCCGTTTCGTTCCACCAAGACGACATCGTCCCCGAGCTGCGTCAGTTGCCCGTAGCCGTGGTTGTCGGACAAGACCGTCGAACAGAAGCCGCTCGGACACTCGGGGGACGTCCCCGTCGCTTCGGAGGGTCCCGTCGATGTTCCCCCGGTCGTCGCGTCCATCGTGCCCGATGTCGTCGTCGACTCGCCCGACGACGCCGTCGACTCGCCCGACGACGTTCCGACCGCTTCGGGTTCAGCCTGTCCCGAGTCGTCTCCACACGCGCCGGAGAGCGCACAGAGCACACAACACGCAATGAGCGCGGGATGTCGTCGATCCATGTCGCGAGGCGTAGCGCGACGTCCGTGTCCCGTCAACGGAGTCTGTCCCTTCCACTGGATTGAACGTGCCGCTCTCGAGGGTACGATGACGCGCAGCGCTACAGGCGGAGCGCTGCAGACGCAGGCCCGCCCACGAGGCGGTGGCCGAGCGATGGGGTAGCATCGACTGAGCATGGGGATCGAGCACGCAGATGTGCCGCGGATCAGCCTGCGGGAGTGGGGACACGTCGTTCGCTCCACGCTCCGGGTGCTCCGCGATTCGAATCGCATCGCCGACATCCACCTCGTCTCCGAGATCACGGCGCGTCGGCGGTTTACCGAGCTGCTGCTCGCGGAGCGCGAGCGCGACCCCTGCAACGAAGTCCTGCGCCGCCGGCCGGAGATCGACGAGCAGAGCGTGGACTTCGCGGCCCTGCGCCGCCTGCCGGAGACGACGCTGGGTGGGTCGTACGTTCGCCATCTCGAACGCAACGGCCTCGATGTCTACCGCGACCCCGTGTCGAACCGCTTCATCGCCGACCCCGACGTCCGATACCTCGTGCACAGGTATCGGCAGACACACGACATCTGGCACGTGTTGATGGGGCTTGGAACGCGCGGGCACGAAGAGGTGCTCGTGCACGCCTTCAGCTGGGGCATGCTCGGTCTGCCCAACTCGGCGATGATCGTCGGCCTCGGGACGCTCAAGCACATCGTCCTGGAGCGACGGTGGACGGTGCTCCGGCACGGCGTGCGAGAGGCGTACCGTACCGGACGGCGCGCGGCGCCCCTGTTGACGGTCGCCTGGGAGGACCAGTGGGAAGACTCGCTGGCCGCCGTACGGGATCGGTACGGGATCGTGCCGACGGCGGGATAGCTACGGCGAGGCCGATGGCAGCTTGGGCGAGGCGCCGCCGCCGACGTAGAGCGGGGCGGGGCCGTCCCATCCACGAACGAGGCTTTTCGCGGGTGCAGGAAGTCCACCCACGACCACCCGCGTATGCGCCCGAATCAGCCGCAGCTGAGGCCGCAGACGCTCGCCACCTGGCCGACGCAGACCGAGTCCCACGCGGTGTTGCAGCAGTACGGATCCACGCTGCAGATGGCGCTGGTGCAGCTGGGCGACACCGGCGTATCGCAGCCGGCCGAAAGCTCCTCGCCCGAGACACACATCGAGTGCGCGCAGCTGCCCAGGCTCGAGTCGCACTGCACCTGGGCGCACTCCGTCAACACCGTGCCCACGCAGATCGCGTCCCACTCGTTCTCGCAGCAGTAGGGGTCCGCTTTGCAGACGGCCGTGACGCAGGGGTCGCATCCCGTCTCCAGCGCAGCGCCGGTCTCACAAGTGCTGTGGGCAGGCGCGCACGCGAGCACCTCGTTGACGACGAGGTCCGAAAGGCTGACCCATGGTGCGCTGCCGTCGGTCTCGACGAACAGCGCCACCGGCGCGTCTTTCCCGCTGCCGTCGAGCGTCACGCCGCCGTCGTTGGTGGCGCACGAGACCTGGGTCTGCGAGCCGTCCGCGAACATCAGCCCGCAGGTCAGACTGGCTGGGTCTCCCGACAGGGCCAGATGCCAGGAGCTATCGGGCGTCAACGCGAGCCCGGTGGCGACCAAGCGCTGCCACGGTTCCAGCGTCGCCGCGAAACCGCCGGTCCCGGAGGCGTTGTAGGTGGCCGGACGGGCGTCGCCGCCGAGATTCTGAACGTCGAGTACGCCGTAGCCCATGCGGCGGTGCATCGTGTCGAATGCCGCCGTGTGCCCGTCGGGAACCAGCAGGACCTGGCTGACCGAGAGCTTCTCGGCGGCGCTATTCTGCGTGGTCGCGATCGTGAGCGAACCTGCGGTCGAGGCGTCGGCCACGAAGCTCGCAGACAGGACCTTGGACGCGTAGTTGCCCTCCCAGTCCTCGTCGACCCCCTTGAAGGTGTGGGTCGCGATGACGGTGCTACCCATTCGGAGCTCGACCGTCGAGGGAAAGTCGTTGGACCACACCCGGACCGACGCCCGATAGCGCTGCCCCATCTGGCTGGTCTGGAGCCCCAGGCTCATGGGGGTGGTCGTCGCGAATCGCATCGCGAACTGCGTCGCGAGGTCGAGGCGTGCAAAGGTGCTACACGCCGGACAGACCCCCGGCCTGAAGCGCCACAGCTCGTCGTACTGGAGCTCCTCCCTGAACCGGTCGCAGGCCAGCCAGTACGCCAATCGGTGTGGAAACGAACTCGGATCCGCGCAGCTGGGCGGCATGTACTTGTCGACGAAGTACTCCGTGATCTCGGGGTGCATCGTGTTGAGGGTGGCCGCCCCGTCCGAGTCGGCGCCAGCGACGTGACACAACAAGCCCGAGATCGAGCCGCCCCCGGTCGTGACCGGGCCTATCAACTCGGGCTGAAGGTCGTCGTTCTTGCGCATCACCCCGCTGCCGGAGGTGCCGTGGCAACCACGCAGGTTCGTGCTGACCACGGTACCCGAGGGTGGAGCGACCACCTTCCACCGATCGCCATCGTAGTCCGTGGACAGCAGCGGCAGCATCTGATGTCGCTCGCCCGCGCCCAAGTAGTGATAGTTGGAGGCGTAGCTCCCCTGCTGGACGTAGTGCGCGTCGAAGTCCGAGGCCGACGGCCCGGTCGAGGGCGGTTCGTACAGCTCGTGGTACCAGGGAAGTGCGACCCCATCGTCGCCCGCCAGCGAGGAGGCGACCTCGACGTAGTCGTGACGCGCGCCATCGAGTGCTTCGCAGTCGAGTATTCCGATGTCGAGCGAGGACAGCGACAAGGGAACCGAGACGTCCGCGGCCGTGATGTCACAGTTGATCGGCGTATCTCCCGAGTAGCACCGCGAGCGCACCTCGCAGACGTAGCGATCGTAGGCGTGCCCTGGAGCGTCGGTGTGGTTGTATGCGGGGAACGTCCCGGTGATGGTCGGATCGGGCGAGAACCCTGCCGTGACCCGGGGCGTTCGAACCTCGACCTCATCGGACTCGGACAGGCCTGGAAGGCAATGGCCCGCCGTCACCGCGATGGTCGGCGAGACGAACGTCACCCCGCACGTGCCCGAGATGTCGGTGTCCGTCGGAGGGTTCGCCGGGCCGGTCGCCGCGGGCCCTTGAAGGCGGACGATGAGGTGGCCCGTCGACCGCACGGCCGCCCCGGCACCTCCGGAGGGTCGAGTCGCGACCTCGAAGTATTCGCCTTCGGCGGTGGTCAGGGCACGGAAGACCGGGTCGAGCTCGGAAAACGAAAGCGCATCGGGTTCGTCGCAGGCCGTAGGCGCGAGAAGCAGGAGAGATGGAAGGAGACGATGGAGGGCGCGCATCGGGGTCATCCGGTACACAGTTCGTTGCCGAACCGAACGAAGCGTTCCCGAGGGATCTGCGGCCCAGAAGCCGGTCAGCCCCAAGCCTGGGCGCAGGTCCGCAGCGACGGGTCGACGGCTTGGTGCGTCGTTCGAGGCCGGCGGGCGGTGCCTGCCGGTCTCGAGCCCGCGGGGTCTCCAGCCGCGCGAAGGCGTGGTCGAGGGTCGAGTCCATCGCCTGCCAGCTGCGCACGCGGACCTGCGTGTCCTGAGCCTTCGCCGACTCGATGCGACCGTCCCGCAGTGCCCGCACGGCGTCGCGGAGATGATCCCACACGAGCATGTACCAGGCCGGCCAGGTCAGCAGCGCACTTTGCTTGGACTTCTCACTCTCTGCTCCACCATCGCTGCTTGTGACGACCAGCCCTGCACGGAACTGACCGCCGTGTCGGTGGCGCTGGAGCTTCGAAGCGGAGAGGATGAAGCTCTCCTCGAGGATGCCGAGGTCACCTTCACCCTCGACGAGGGCCCGCAACGCGAGCCGGAGCATGCCGAGGCCGGCCGCTTCGACCTCGCGATCGAGGAGGATGGGCGGTTCGACGTGACCGTCACCGCCCCCGGGCACGAGGTCGTCACTCGCAGCTACGACATCGGACTGACCTCCGATGGCTGCCACGTCGAGGGCGTGACCGAGACGCTCGTCCTCGCCACCGAAGAGTGAATCGTGCTCGCCATCGATGTTCTCGGGGCAGGACTGGGCCCGCAGCGCGAGGGCGATCGATGCCTCGGCGATGGGCGGCAAACGCCTCGACCCGCTTGGGATCGGCGGGCGCCTGGGCGCGAGCTGGATCGGCGGGCGCCTGGGTCCCTGGGGCGTCGGCGACCACCGTGGCGGCGGAGCGAGCCGCCCAACCGATTGCGAAGAAAAGTCGCGACCGGCTCTACCGTCTCGCGTCGAGCAACTCTACCACCTGCGAAGGGTTGGTATCCCGGGACACTCCGGCCTCAGATGAACCCGCAGTCCCCATTGCAGAAGTCGCGCAGGTCCGTGTCTCCGATGAACCCGCAGTCTCCATTGCATAGATCCCGCAGGTCGCCGTCGTCGATGAAGCCGCAGTCGCCGTTGCAGAAGTCCCGCAGGTCGCCGTCGTCGATGAAGCCGCAGTCGTCGTTGCAGAAGTCGCGCAGGTCGCCGTCGTCGATGACGACCGGCTCGAGGATCGTCTACTGCGCGCGCGTGAGCGGGTCGATGTTGCGCACGAGGGTGTTCACCCCTCGCATGGCGTGGGCCAGCCTCGACGAGCTCGGCTCGAGCCTCTCGGGGGCCCCAATGTTCAAAGACCGCTGAACGAGACTCGATCAGCGCCATCCAGCTCGCGGGTGGAGTCTGTCTTCTTTCCCATCGACGCCACATTCTCCACCGAGTAGCGCGGCTCTGGCGGGGAGCAAGATCTCCGGCAGTGCCTTCTCCCGCAGGCTGCGGCGCTGAGACTCGCCAATCAGGCCGTGGCGCGCGAGGTCCTGCTGCGTTGGAGGCGATGCGGGTCCGGCGACCCGGTGCCGCTGCAGTGTTCGATCGTATGTCACGAGAGCGACGTTGCGGAGCGTAGGCGCTCGTTCCAGTGCCCACGCCACCGCTTCGAACGCGAACTCGGCATGGGCAGTCTCGTCGAGACGGATGGTCTCGAGCACTTCGCGGAGCTGGGGGTGTGCGGCTGCATCGCGCGCGGCCTCGGCGTCGATGGCCGCGAGCGTCTCCCCGATGCACCCCTCCTCGATGGTGCCGCGCACGATGGCGCTGAGGCTGAAGTCGGTGTCCGAGAGGCCGGTCATGGGGAGCTCGCCGGGGCCTAGGGCTGCCCCGTGATAGACGGAGGCGATGCCGAAGCACAGCCGGGCGTGGTGGGTCTCCTCCAACGCCGCACGCTGGCATCGCTCGACCAGGCGGCCGGGCGCGCCGACAGCCAAGAGCTGAAGGGAGAAACGATTGAATGAGGCGATCGAGGCGTGCTCAGCCTGGGCTGCGCTCAACCAGCGGCGGGCAACCTGCTTGCGCACGTCGGGGTCGGTTTGGCCAGCAAACGCCTGCAGACTGCTGCTCATGACAACCAGTCTTGGCGTTCGACGACCGGGGCCACGCGGGGCTGTCCGTACATGAGGAACGCTCGGCCGTCGCAGCCGATCGAACCGGAGAGGTAGCAGCATTGGTCTTCATCCTCCGCGCCGGGCGCATAGGGGCCCTCCACCGAGGGTTCACCGCTTGCCACACCGCAGCTGCACGTTCCCGACTCTGTGGGCAGGAGGTCGCCAAGAACTGAGCGCACTCCGCCGGGGCCGACACAGGGGTCATCACCCCGGGGCGTGTAGCAGATGACGTCGACGCAACATTGGCCGTAGTAGCCGTCGTCATGCCGCTTGCCGTAGCACCCCGGTGCGTCCGCGGGGTAGGGCTCGAGCTCGGCGAGTCGAGCCTCGGCGCGAGAGGTTTGCGCATCCGGTGGCGACGTGCTCGGCCGGGGTTGACGCTGGGAGAGCGAGGTGTGCCTCGCTGGTCTCTGCGTGTGGCAGCCCGCAACGGTGGCGAGCGCGGCTCCCGTGGAGACTGCGATCTGGAGCCTGCGGAGAAGCGATGCGGACACGGATCGAGGCTACCAGCAATCTCACCCGCCTCAGAAGAGCGCCCGGCTCAGTCCGCGAAGCATGCCCCACCAACGCCTCGGTCTCTTGCCAAAGCGTGGCGACGAAAGCTTCGTCCAGCGCGACTTCGGCGATCGAAGACTCACCCGCCGGACCCCGCATGTCGCCGAGGCCGACGGGCCCGGGCTGGCTAGAGCACCTCGGACCAGCCGTGCCCGTTCAGGAACGCGACGACGGCCTCACTGTGCGCCCGCACGACGGCAAACGTCGCGACGTCCCCCTCCTCGAAGGGCGAGCTGTCGCCGACGACCTCCAGCGCCGCGCCTCGTTCCCGCAGCATGGCGAGCAGTCCGTCCGGCGCCCGCTCGAGATCGGTGGGTTCGGCTTCCGATGCTTCGAGCTGGAACCGGCGAACATCGGCCGCATCATTGGCCAAGGCGCGGATCAGCGGTCGCAGTCCCCGCGCTCGACCGAACGCCAGATGACAGCCCTGCGCTTCGACCATCGCCGGCGTGACTCCGCTGGGGCCGTTCTCGAGGGCCACGAAGACCTCCGACTCCCGCGCGACGTCCTTGACCTTCTTGGCAACCAGAAAGTTCGCCTGCTCGTCGGGAGAGAGCACGATGACCCGCGCCGAACCGTCGATACCCGCGCGCCTCAGCGTTCGCTCCTCCAGCGCGTTGCCGAAGACGACCCGGATCCCACGGCTCTCCGCTTTGCGGGCCGACTCCGGGTTGGAGTCGACCACGGCCACGGCGTGATGCGTCTTGAGCCGCTCCGCGAGCGCCAGCGCCAGCGGGTTTGCGCCGAGGATGACGAATCCGGAGTCGGCGGGCCTGCGAACGCCGAGGAACTGGGCGAAGGGTCCGCTGGTCAGGCCCTGGATGGTGACCGTTCCCGCGATGACCAAGAACACCATCGCCCGAAGCTCCGTGCCGCCGGGCACTCCGGCCTCCGCCATGCGAACCGCAAACAGCGACGCCATCGCGGCCGCGACGATTCCGCGCGGCGCGAGCCAGGAGAGGAACAGGCGCTCGCGCGTACTGAGTTCGGTGCCGATGGAGCCGATGAAGACCGTCAGCGGCCGCACGACCACCATCAGCGCGACGAGCACGCCCACCGCGGGCAGGCCCAGATCGACGACGTCCGCGATGCGTACGTCCGCCGAGAGCAAGACGAACAGCATCGCGATCAGCAGGACCGTCAGCTGTTCCTTGAACTCGACCAACTCTTCGAGGTGATGCCCGCGGGCGTTCCCCACGACCATCCCCGCCACGATCGCCGCCGTGACACCACTTTCGTGGGAGATCGCCTGCGCGACCTGGAAGACCGCCATCGCGAACGCGAGCCCGACCACGTTCTGCAGCCCGATCGGGACCACCCGCGGCCAACGGATCAGCAGCGCCAACAGGCCACCGCCCACCGCTCCGACCAGTGCTCCGGTCCCGAGTCGCTGCAGCAGGTCCAGGCCGGCGACCGCCCAGGCTTCGGTCTTGGGCGCGAGCACCACCTCGAGGGTGACCGCGGCGATCGTCGCGCCTACGGCGTCGATGAAGATGCCCTCGGCCTCGAGTATGGTCGCGGGTCGGGAGAGCAGCCGAATTCGCGCGAGCAGCGGGTTGATGACCGTCGGTCCGGTGACGATGACCAGCGTCCCGAACAGCGCCGCCCGATCCCACGGCCAGCCCAGCATCAGCGCTGCCGCTGCCGCGCCGCCGGCTGCCGTCACGACGGCGCCGATGCTCACCAAGCGGCGCAGCACCATCGCCTGCTTCCGGAGCTGACCGATGTTGAGCTGAAGGCCTCCCTCGAACAAGATGACGGCGACCGCAAAGTTGACGATCGTCGAAAAGCCCGTGCCCAACGTCGCAGGCCGGATGACATTGGCGCCGTCCGGACCCAGCGCGACCCCGGCCAGGAGCAGCGCGACGATCCCGGGCACCTTCAGGTGGCGCGCGATGCCCTGCGACAAGATGCCCAAGAGCATCGCCAAGGCGACCGTCAGCGCGGGGTCTTCGAATCCATGCACTCCCGCGCAGTCTAGAGCACATCGCGGGCGAAGGTCGTGACGCCTCCAGCAAGCTCCCCCGGGCTACGCCTACAGCTGTCGAGCGCCCTCGCCCGGGCGCAAGGAGCGGCTGCAACGCCAGCCAGCCCCCCGCCGGACCCCCCTCCGCGGACCGGGGCGAGCCATCGCTCAGCCCACCCCACAAGCCTCGTCGCCATCGTCGCCATCGTCGTCATCGCCGTCACATCCGGCGACGGACACGACACCGCGAAGGACAAACGCCATTGGCACGCCGGTCCGCAGCGACGTCGCGGAAAAGATTTGGAGCCAGCCCAATCACCCGACGTGGTCGCCGAAACGAGACCTTTGGCATGTGGCTGCCGCGTCTGGTCCTGGTCGACGAAGCCGGCATCATTCTCACATCATTCTCACATCATTCTCACATCATTCTCACATCATTCTCTGGAGCTGCCGGCCGACGAAGGACTTGAAGAGCCCGTGCGCATCGGAACCTTCAACGGCGGCAGCCGAGCCTTCGCGGGGGACATCGACCACGTGCCGGTCGAGCTGGTGGACTGAGCGCGCGTCGACTCAGTCCCGAGGTCCGGTGGGAGCGACGCTTGCCCGCTCGCGACGAAACGCGTCACCGAACGGCGGCTCGGTTCGTTCTTCGACCACCCCATCGGTCGACAGCCCGAACCGTTCGATCTCGGCGTCGCTCATCCAATGAATCGAATCACTCGGCGAGGCCTCGATCGCAAACCAATAGAAGTCCCGCGTCCCGAGCATCTCCTCGGTGTACTCGCCATGGAGCTGATGTCCGGGGTGCTCACGGGGGTGATCCATGGCTTGGCGGCAGCCGGGTTCACCGCCGTCGGCATCCCCCCAGCAATGCTCCCAGGAGTGCACCCCAATCCGTGCACCACGCTCCACCGTGCGGCGGGTTCCGGCCAGGAACAAGCTGACCCCACCGGATGCGATCGCACCGTCGGCGACGACCCGGGTGGCGAGACCCCGCGTGCGAATGGTCCGGCCGAGCTCGAGCGTCGCGTCGTCATCGACCGACCCCCCGTTGGCGGTGAACACCAGCTCGGCAATCTTCGGGTTGCGATCGAGCGCTTCGAGGACGCGCTGGGGCGTCTGACCGTCGAAGGTTCCCAGCAGGAACAAGCGGTCGCCGTCCTCGACGACCAGGGTGCGCGAGCTCTGCCCGTCGTCGGTACTCGGCTCGCGCGTGGGGACCTGTGCAGCGGCTGCGCCCGCGCTCGGGGTGCTCGACCCGTTCGAGACACTCGCGCATCCACACGAGACCAGCGCGAGGATCCAACTGCCGACCGCTTGGGAACGAACGCTCACGCGCCGCAGCGTACCTCAAACGACC
>CAVXIC010000031.1:0-251746 GCA_963761755.1 uncultured bacterium | reverse complement strand
TTGGCGAGTCTGATCCCGAGCTGCCCGATTTTGAATCGATTCCACCTTGTAGTCGAAAGCTCGCCCCTCACGGCTAGCCGGTGTCGTCAGGTGCTTCCGGAGGTCGTTCTCGTCTCCGATCCACATGCCCACTACTCGCGCGTCCGGATGTAGCCAGCTTCGCACCAGTGGGCGCCTTCACTGGAGTAGTCCGAGCCGCTCAGCGCGTTCAAGGCGTCCTGGCCAGCGCGCGAGAGCGGCGGGTCGAAGATACCCGGCAGAGCGCAGGGTTGTCGGCTCGGGATTCGACCCGCTCGTCTCCGAAGGTCGGCGCCGCATCGCCGGCGCCTACGACCGCATCCGTGATCAGTTTCTGCGAAGGCCTCTCGAGTCATCGGTTGCATCACGCCCAGATCCTACCCCGCTGGAGGCGGCGGGAGCTTGGCTGGCGGCGAGCGGCCCGTATCCCGTTGCGGGGCAGGGGCCGGCGCCACGAGAAGTCCTGCGCACGAGGCGCGGAGACTTGAGGACCGGAAGCGGCCGGCGGGGCTACGGCAGCGCGAGCCCCCGCACCACGTCACCCGACCGAGCGAAGCGGCCCTGCAGGACCTCCTCGAAGCGCGGCGAGGGCTGGCGCGGCGCGACGCTTCGAGCGTAGGCGGCCCAGGCGACGCGCACGTCGCAGGCCGCCCCCGCGTCCTCGCTCGCGTGCTTCTCCAAGAAGGCCGCGATCGAGTCGGCGGGCGCGACCTCCAACACGGCGGGGTCCTTCGGCCGGATGCCGTGCAGCAGCCCGGCGTTGCGCGGGTCCCCGAGGGACCTGCACGCGCGAACGAACTCGCGGCGGTTCGGTAGAGGCATCATGCGCTCGGCCTGGTGTCGCCGAAGCGCGGCGTATGCCGCCTTCGCGGGGAACGTGGCCCCGGGCTCGCGAATGCATTCGGCGGCGAGCCACTGGGCGACCGCGTTGCGTCCGGGGGGCTCGGCTCGCTCCTCGCGGGCGACCCCGCCGAGCAGGTGGATCAGTCGGTGTTTCAGTTTGTGCACGATCTCCGGTCTCCAGTCCTCGCCGGGGATGACCCGGCGAAAAGCGCCCGCCCGGATTCGTGGGGTCCGGGGTTCACCAGCGGCCAGGGCTTCGACGTGGTGCCGCCGCGCCTGGACGACAGCCGGGTGCGGACGGAACATGGTCATGGTCGTCTATCCCGCTCGGCACGACCCCGGCGAGAGAACCCTGGCCCCTATGGCCAGGTCTCGCTCGCGAAGGTCGCGTGGAATCCGCACGGTGTCCAGCGGTTTTTCGGGCTCAGTAGCCCTGGCGCCTCATGAAGGCGACCGTGGCCGCGTCGACCGGCTCGGCCGAATCGGCGCGGCCGCCGTATCCTGGCGGCGCAGGAACTCGCGAGTGCGGCGGGCCGAATCCATCGACTCGGCGATCGCGGCTTGGGCCTGGGCCTGGCGGACCATGCCCGCGACCCACTGGGGCGCGTTCGCTGTATGGCCTTCGAAGTCGACGTCCACAAGCTCGGTGTTGTCGGGCGTGCTCGCGTCCAGGGCCACCTCGGCGGCCTCGACCAGGTCGGCGACCCAGTTCGGCACCGTCGACTCGACGCCGTCGGGGCCGGTGACGGTTCGCATACCGCCGGCGTCGAGTCGACGGAGGCCTGCGGGGCGGGTGTTGACCGGCCGGGCGTCGGAGCGGTTGATCCGTCTGCCGACGACGCCGGCGGGTTTCTCGTTGATGTGGTGGAGGGTGTTCTTGGGGCTTCTCATCGTGGCTTGGAGGCGAGCGCGGCGCGGAGGTGTTCGGGGGTTGTGCAGAGCGCCCAGCGGGCGAGGGCTTGATCGCTGGTCGCGTGGAGTTCACCGAGGGCGATCGCGTCGGCGACCTCGGGGCGAGCGCGCATGCTGGCGAGCCAGGCGGCCCGGGTGTCGTCGTCTTCGAGGGCGACGAGCAGAGCGTTGCGGGCGGCGAGGTCCACCTTCGAGGCGTGGGCCTTGGCGTGAAGCTTGGCCGCGGCGGTGGGGAACGATCGCAGGGCGACGCGTACCGCTTCGATCGACTCGGGCCAGCCTTGGGTTCGCAAGGCGATCCCAAACGCGGCCGAGGCTTGGGGGACGTCGCCGAATGGTGTGTGGATCGTGAGTCCGTCGGCGTCGCAACCGAAGCCGACCACTTCGCCCTGGTGGTGAACGGACGGACCTCCGGCCGCGAGTTCGAGCATCGCTTGCGCGACACCTTCGGCGCTCGGCATGTGGATTGGCTTCTCGATGCTCGGCCAGCCGGGGCCCGACGTCGCCGAGGACATCCGACCAGGTCGCGTCTTCGTCGGCGTAGAGTCCGAGGTACCGGCCGGGATACTCGCCCTGTTTGTGGCGCGCGAGGTATTCCAGCGCGCGGCGCTCGGGCTTGATCACCAGCGCGTAGGCACCGTCGATCTTGCCGAGGCGTCGCCCCGGCCATGAGCGCGTGCCAGAGCTGGGGGTAGTGCTCCTCGAACTCGGCGGCGTCGGCCCGCTCTTCAGCATGCGCGCGCTGGCGGGCGCTCGAGGTTGCGGTGTCGGGCGGCGTGCCGATCAGCGGGTGGGGCCTCTTGGAGCGGTGCGGCTCGGTCGGGCTTGGGGGTTCGATGGGTTGTGTTTCGGGCATGGCTTTCGGACTCAGTTGGCGAAGACCGCAACGCGGTCGGGATGAAAGGCGGCGAGGGTCGAGCGTAGCGACGCGTCGGACTCGACGAAGGCGCCAGGGAGGCGCAGCGCGGACAGTAGGGGAACAACGTGAAGCCGACCGGCGACCACTCGCCCGTCGAGGGCGTCGCGGTGTTCACCGTGACCGGGCCGACCGCGTCGGCTCGGAGGGTCATCGCCGCCGTACCCCCGCCGCCGATCGTCACTTCGTCGACGACCGACCAGGCGGTCCCGTCTTCGTACGCGACGGCGGTCCCGGCTGCGATGACCGCCGCCGGCGTGCCCGTCGCGGTACCGTCGACCTCGGCGTACTGCTCGGCGCCTCGGGTGACGCCGAACAGGCCGGCGACGCGGTCGAGGTTCACGCCCTCGGCCCCGAGCGATAGCGTGTGATAGACGGCGACGAGCGCCTCCTGGTGCATCGATTCGCGCTCGGCGTCGATGCGTACCAGCTGGCCGAGGCTGCTCTGGACGGACGTCCGGAGGCGCTCGGCGTCGGTGGGGGTGAGGCCGAGCGCGGCGACGATGGCGACGATCAGTTCCTCGCGGATCTCGTCGGTCGTCTGTGTGTGGAGCCCGAGGGCGTCGAGGGTTGCGGGCATGGGTCAGGGGGCGCGGCGGCGGGTTCGTCCTCGCCGCTTGGCGAGGCGTTGGAGACGGGCACGAGCGGCGCTTCGGAAGGTGCCGCTCGGGTTCGTGTCGATGTAGTCCGCCGGGCGCTCGGGCAGCGGCGCGCCCAGGGCATCGAGGCCCGAGCAGAACGGGTCGCCGCAGCGGCAGATCGTGAAGGGGGAGAGATCAGGGGTGTGTCGGGGTTTCATGGGGCGGGCATCGGGTGCGCCCTTTCGTGGGGTTGGGTTGGCGGCCTGTCGGACGGCGGCGGGATGGGGGCGTAACGGGGGTGTAGAATCCGCACATGGCCGCGGATCCCATCACGACGCTCACCATTGCCGTGCTCTTTGGCGGCGGCTCGGGCGGGCTCGTCTCGTGGTGGGTGAAGGCCTCGGTCGAGCGTGCCTGGAAGGACCGCGCTCGGGAGCTGGACGCCAAGGTCGCCGAGCAGGTGAAGGAGACCGAGCAGCTTCGGGCGCACTCGCTCGGACTGGAGGCGGAGCGGCGACGGAGCTTCGAGACGAAGCGGGCGGAGGCTTGCGTTGAGGTCGCCGCTGCGCTTTGCCGCGTGGAGTGGAGCGCCGCTTCCGTTTTCCCGGACTACCCCCCGCGGCCTGGTGATCGACCCGACGGCCGCGGGGATCAGCAGAGACTCGACGACTGGCAAGCGTTCGCGAACTCGATTCGCGAAGCGCGGAAGGTGTTGGGGCAAGCCGACCTCTACCTACTTGAGGCGGGGCGCCGGGTTGTATTCGAAGCGATCGGCCAGGCTCAGCACCTCTACGACACCGAAGACCCCCACGAGCTACCCGCCCTACAACGGACTCGGCGAGGTGCGCAGGAAGAACTGCGACGGTTTATGCTCGGATCGATCGAGTATGGAGAACCTCCGAGACCTGACGCCGGGCGCTCGGACGCTTCCCCCGGACCTCAGCCGCCGGCCGACGATGCCAGCAGCCGCCCGACCGAGCCGTGACGCCACCGGGCGCCGCGACAGGCCCAGCCCTCGGCGTTGAGGGCCTCGGCCACGCGGCGCAGTGACAGGATCAGGCCGCGTCGGCCCGCCGAGCCAGGAGCCGAAGCACAGCCGTGTGATGCCAGCGCTCGCCCCGTGCGGGCCAGCGTTCGGCGTTGAGGACCTCGACGATCGGGCGCTGCGAGGCGCCTTCGTCGGCTAGGGCGTACAGGCGCCGGAGGGCGGCCTGCTCGGGCTCGTAAGGCACGAGCCGGCCGGGCCCAGCGTCTTGGCCACCGCGTGTTGTTACTGTTGCCATCAATGTGGGAAGTCGTGATCGACTACGTTGGCGGGTCTGTTGTCGCGGCGGGGCTGGTCGTCGTTGGTGTCTACGCTGGACGGAAGCTGTTTGAGCGGGGATTGGACTCCGCGATCCAGAAGGGGATCAACGAACACCGGGGCGGCCTCGACCAGGATCTTGAGGACCACAAGGCGAACATCGAGGAGCGGTTCGCGACGCAGCGCCGCGAGCATGAACGGGAGCTGGAGGCGCTGCGTTCTGAGCTGCGAGCGGTTGAGTCCGAGGCAGCGGACCTGCGAAAGCACTCGCTCGGACTGGAGGCGGAGCGGTGGCGGAACTTCGAGGAGGAGCGGCGGAGCGGGTGCGCGGACGCATACGTTCTGCTGGTAGACGTCCTACATGAGGTGGCAAAGTTCACCACCTTCGAACGAACCGAGGCCGCGCGAGGCGCGTTGATGGAGTTGCTCGTGCGAACTAAGTCTACCGTTCTGCGCACGGCGCTCTTCGTCTCGCCGCCGTTGTTCGACTCGATGTTCTTGACGGTATCGGACCTGTTTGGCGTCTTCGCCGACGAAGGTCAGGACGCCGGATTTGACCAGTGGTTCGAGGATCGGCAAACGGCCGTAGACAGCCTACGCGACGCCATCCGGCAGGAGTTGGACTACGCGAACTACACAACCCCTCGGCTCCCTCAGCCCAGCGAAGCTCAGTCCGTCGAAGACGAAGCGAGCAACCGCCCCACCGACCCGTGACGCCATCGAGCGCCGCGGCAGGGGTAGCCCTCGACGTTGAGGGCCTCGGCCACGCGGCGCAGCGACAGGCCGCCCTCGCGAAGCTGGCGGGCCCGGGCCGCGGTGCGTTGCTCGCCCGCGTCGGCTTCGAGTCGGACCCCGTCGGCCCCCAGGCGGTACCCGAGCGGGACCGAGCCCACGCGCTCGCCTCGGCTGCGCTTCACCGCGAGGGCGGAGCGGGTCCGGGCGGCGATGACTGCCCGCTCGTAGGCGGCGAAGGCGTCGACCATCGTCCTGAGCAGGGCACCCTCGGGCGAGTCCTCGGCCGACATACCGTCGGCGGTGGCCACCGTAGCGCCCGCCTTGGCGGCGACGCGCTCGACCGTGGCCGCGACGACGACGTCGCGGGCGAAGCGGTCCCGCTTGGCGGCGACCAGGACGTCGCCGGTCTGGAGGGCCCCCACGGCCGCGAGGAGACCGGGGCGGGCGTCGAGGGGCGCGGCTCCGGACACGCCGTGATCGACGTGCCACGCGGCCACCGTGAGGCCCTCCGCGGCGGCCCAGGCCTCGATCGCCGATCGTTGGGCCTCGGGGCCCAGGTTCTGGTCGTCGGTGCTGACACGGAGGTAGGCGATCGCTCGGGTGGTCATCGTCGGCCCTCGCAGTGCTCGCCGAGGTCGGCGGGGGCGGGCTCGTCCTCGCGCATGCGGGCCAGGCTGGCCTCGATGCGGAGGACGGAGCCGCGAATGCGGCCTACCGCGGCGACGGTACGACGCCGGGCCGCTTGGGGGTTCGTTGGACGGGCTGGCACGCCCGAGGGATGGCTCCTTCGGACATCGTCGACGAACGGGCCGTCCCGAGGGCAGGTCCCGCTCGTGGTGGATCAGCCATGGCGAAGAGTGGACGGCACCGAACGGTAGCGTCCGGCCGGGTGTTCATGCGTCGGCCGCGCCGGAGTCGTCGCCAGTGTCTTCGGCGGCCATGTCCGGCTCGGCCAGGTCGGCGTCGACCTTCGAGGGCTTCGAGCGCTTCGAGGGCCTCGGGGCTTTCGAGGGCTCGGGCGGTGGAGACGGCGAGGCCGGCCGCGTCACCGCCTCGATCTGGCGCATGAGCTGGCCGCGGTCGGCTTCGGTCTCCCCGGGCCCGCCCGACGCAGCGACAAGCGTGTCGGCGAACTGGAGTGCGATCCGGACGCCTTGCACCTGAGCCGGGTTCACCTTGCGGCCCTGGAGGAGCCGATCGAGCAGGCTCATGGCCGCGCCTACGATCCGCTTGCCGTCGATCTCGGGGTCGACCTCGACGGGCTCGGGCGGCGGCTCCGGCTCGATCGGTTTGCCCCAGCCCTTGCCGTGGACCTCGCGGGCCTCGGCGATCCTGCGCATGACGGTGCGCTTCGAACAGCCGTGAGCCTCGGCGATCTGCTCGTGGCTTGCCCCGGCTTCGAGGCTGCGAAGCAGCACGGCCTCGCTCAGTTTTGTCCGAGGGCGACCGGTCTGCTTCGGTCTTTCGACATCCGCCCCCGGGGCTCGGATACGCGCGCGCGTTTTCCGCCGGGTATCCGCTCCGTGGTAGCCCCATCCGGAAACCGGGACCTCCTCCAACATCTGTCGGGGGGTCGGCTTCTCGGGCGACGCCCTGCCCCGACGCGGCCGGCTCGCACTGCCCCGCGACGCCTCCTTTCGGAGATGTCCTCGGAGCAACGCCGCGGCCTCCGGCCCGACCTCGCCGGCGATCGCCTTCTCCGCCTGGGCCGGGCCGACCCCCACACCGCGTAGACGCCACCACAACCCGCCGGCCGCCCAGGGCCCAGGCTTGCTGCGGTCCGCACGGAGGATGGCGCGCGCCAGTTCGACGCTGCGGTCGAGCAGGTCGGAAGTGTCGCGGCTGACCCGAGCCAGGTCGCCGCGCTCGACGTGCCGCGTCAAAACCCGTTCGACCCGCGAAGCTAGCGCGACTCCGCGCCCCTCGACCGCAACGACCTCACCAGCCCCGAGCTTCCGGGCCGCGGTAGCCGTCTCGGCGAGTAGTCGCTCGCGTCGGTATCGGATCGGGTCCGGCACCTACCGAGCAAAGCGTGGATTGTGTTCAGCCGCCAGCGGTTTCTCGGGACGGCTCGTCGTACGCCCAAAGGAACTCAAGGAACCGCTCCGCGGCCGCCGAGTTCGTGTAGTTCTCGGGCGCGATCGGGTTCAGGACCAGGCCAAGTCGATCAAGCTCGCGAACCAAGACGGCGTCGACGTCCTTGCCGGGGCGCAGCACAAGCCAGCCGTCGGTCGTGAAGATTCGCCGGAGCAAGTCGACGTGCGGCGGCTCCAGCTCCCGCGCGACATCGCCGAAGATACGGTTCCACCCGTCCTCGTAAATCTCCGGGTTGAACTCCCCGAGCAGGGCCGCGAAGAGAAGCTTGCGCTTCGCGTGGCTGCCCGCGCGCTTGTAGTCCTCGCGGTACCGAAGCAAGGCCGCTTCGACGTCGTCGGCCGTCGGCCGCTCCTCGTCGGCAACCTCGGCCCAGCTTGGGTAGGATTTCATCACGAGCTGGGCGAACTCGGCGAGCCCGTCGGCAACCTCGGCCACCCCCTTCGATAGCGCGACGATGCTCCGCGCGTTCTCAACGACGATGCCATCCCGTTGCTCCGCGAACTCGGCCGCGGCCGCCTCATCGTTCCGCCGACCGAGGGCGGCGACTTGGTCGGCGATCTTCTTCACCGCTTTGGCTTTGGCGCCGAGCGTGGCCAGGGCCGCGACACTTGTGAGCATGCCCCTACCCTACCCCGCCGCGCTAGACTCCGGCGATGCCGAAGCTTCCCCTCCACGGACGCGGCAGGGTCGTCGTCGGTCATGCGCTCGTCGACGAGGACGACCTGCCCAAGCTCGAACGCTACACCTGGGGCCTCCACAATCAGGGCTACGCCGCAGCCGTGCGGAAGGTCGCCGGGAAGACTCGCCACGTCCTTCTCCACCGCCTGCTCATGGGGTTGAAGAAAGGCGACGGGATGGAAGTCGACTTCATCAACGGCGACAAACTCGACTGTTGGCGCTCGAACCTCCGGGTCTGCACGCCCGGAGAGAACAAGCAGAACCGGCCAGCGCAGAGCAACAACACGAGCGGCTACAAGGGCGTCACCTGGGACAAGCCCAAGGGTCGATGGCGAGCCCAGATCATGGCGAACGGCACGCGGCACTTCCTCGGGCTATTCACCGACGTCGAGGAGGCGGCCGCGGCCTACGCCGAAGCCGCCGAGCGCCTCCACGGCGGCTTCGCGAACACGAACGTTGAAGGCGAGGACCGCTAGATCCCCAAGCCACTCCGGAGCGCCGCCTGTACCACCCGGATGAGCCGCGGCAGGGCGGCAGCGGCCTGCGCTTTGCCGTGGGCAAGTTCGACCCCGCGGTCCTTGTGGTGAGCAAACTCGGCGCGGATCCGGGAAAACTCGGTCTCGTCGCCGGCTCGCCTCGGGTTCGGATTCGGCGATGTCGGAATCGCCGGCTCGATCTGGAGAAGCCACTCGTCGGCGGTTCGCTCCGTCGGCGCCCTGCCGAGCACGTCGGCCGCGGCGTGTTTCACCGCCTCAAAGAGCGCCACGTAGCCAGACGCCCCGCCGAGCTTCGTCGACTCGGCCAGTTCGGCGTTCAGCTCGCGGGCCCATGGCGGGAACGACACTGCAGAGACGTCGCGCATGAAGGCAGCATCGAGCGCCGGCACGCGCTCCAGCGTCCCCTTCGCCGTCGAGCTGCCATGAGACTCGCCCCGCATGAACGCAATCCGGCCTGACTGCCCAGCCGCGCCCATCCACGACAAGGTGACCGAGGGCGCTTCGTAGGCCGACAGGTAAACGGCGATGATGCCGGCCCGCTCCTCCACAAACTCGACCGCCAGCTGCCGTGAGCACTCGTCGTCGACATCCGACGCCATCTCCACCCGAACGATCGGATCGTCCCGCCGCATCTCCACCGCGGCGATCTCTCGTGTGGGCGCGGTGATCGTGTGGTCCTCACGGATCAACTTCACCGGGTTCAGCGTGATGCCGTAGGTCAGCCGGTCGAAGGTCTGGCGACTCATGGCCCGAAAAGGTGACCGGACGGCCCGGGCTCGGCAAGCCGTGGTTACACCTGTGGTCACACCTCATTCGCCAGACAACGCTCCAGCCCGCGGATCGCACCGGGACAGAACGGGACGAGCAACCCCAACGATCCCGAGCAGTTGGATGCTAAGCCCCCTTGTTCGTTGGAGACTGCTCGGGGCCGCCGGAGCGACTGTTAATCCCTAGGTCCGCGGTTCGAGTCCGTGCTGAGGAGCTTCGTAAGGCCCAGGCTAGTCAGCCTGGGCCTTTCTCATAACAGGACCCTCGTCGGCATCGCTGGCGGGGGTCGTGTCGTTCTTGTTCTGCTGGTGCGGTTCTGCGGGCGGTGGACTCCCGAGCGAGCACAAGCCGCTGGTCGGCTCACCGACGGCACGGGTGCCCTCGTCGGTGATGCCCGGAGCAGGCGCCGCCTCGACGCGTGGGGCACCGAGACCGGCGCTCGAAACCGAAGCCTCAGTGAAGTTCCGTGCGCGGAGGTCAGCCTTCGTCGCCGAGCTCGGTCCCGGAGCGCAACCGGTCGAGGTACGCCTGGTACGCGTAGACGCGGTCGCGCTTCTTGCCGGTGGTCTCTACGAGGACGCCGGCGGCCTCGAGCGCCTCGATGGCGCGGCCCGCCGTGGGCTTCGTCGTCGACAACGCCTCGACGACCCACGGCGCGGACACGATGGGCCGGCTCGGCAAGCGCTCGAAGAGCTGCACGGCGAGCAGGTTGACACCGGCGTGGTGGATGACGCGCTGGCGGTCGGCGGTCACCAAGGTGAAGATGTCACGGGAGGTGGCGACCGCTTCGTCGGCGATGGTCGCCACGCCGTCGAGGAAGAAGTCCAGCCATGCCTCCCAGTCGCCATCGACCCGAACGGCGTTGAGGCGGCGGTAGTACTCCTGCCGATGGCGCTTGAAGAAGAGGCTCAGGTAGAGCAGCGGGCGCGTAAGCAGGCGCCAGTGCTCGAGCAGCACCGTGACGAGCAAACGACCGATGCGCCCGTTCCCGTCGAGGTAGGGGTGGATGGTCTCGAACTGTACGTGGAGCAGACCCGCGCGGACCACTGGCGGGAGCGAGTCTTCGGCGTGGATGTAGCGCTCGAACGCGGAGAGCACTTGGGGAAGCGCGTTCGGGGGCGGCGGCACGTAGGCAGCGCTGCCGGGGCGAGGACCCCCGATCCAGTTCTGGCTGCGGCGCACCTCACCCGGCTGCTTGTTCTCGCCGCGGACCCCTCGGAGCAAGAGTCGGTGCGTCTCGTTGAGCAGACGCATCGAGAGCGGCAGGCCGGACGGGTCGGTGAGCTGCTCGCGCGCGAAGGTCAGCGCATCGAGGTAGTTGCAGACCTCCTCGACGTCCGCGTTCGGCGGCGCATCGCCCTGGGCCTCATAGTTGAGGAGGTCCATCAGCGTCGCCTGCGTCCCCTCTATCTGGGACGAGAGCACCGCCTCCTTGCGCACAAACGCGTAGATGAACCAATCGAGCGATGGGACCATCTCGCCGGCCAACTCGAGCCGCACGAGGGCCTGCTCCGCGGCGCGCACCCTGTCCGCCAGCTCCCCCTCGATGACGATCGGCGAGCCCGCAGGAGGCAACGGGTCGGGGACAAAGGCCCGGACCTTCTCGCCGCCCGCCGAGGTGCTCTCGTACCGTCCCGTCTTTCGCTTCGACATGATCCGCTCGCTGGTAAAGATGGCGTGCCCGACGGGAGAGACTAGGAACGAATCCTTTACCAGCGCCCGTCGGAAGTCAAGAGAACGTTACTAGCGAGCTCCGCGACAGGTTTGGCACCCGCGACAGCTCAAGCGTCGGCCCGCAGCGCTCTCGACGCTCTCGACGACGAACATGGAGTCGGACCGATGAAGCGAGACCAACCGATGAAGCGAGACCAAAAGATCGACCGTGACGAGGTCCGCGCCGAGGTCCCGATGCTCGAGGGGACAAGGCTGCGGGTGCGGCTCGAGCAGGCGTTCGAGACCGCTGCCCGACGGCATTGATGACCGCGTGCGCCATCCCCACAAGCGTCTTGATGGCCGAGTTCGTCCGGCTTTGGGCGCGAAGCTCGAGGACTTGGCCGAGCAGGATGAGGGTGGTGATGACGGCGGCGGCCTCGATGTTGACCGAGACCTCGCCCGACGCCTCGCGGAACGAGGGCGGGAAGACCTGGGGCAGCAGCGCTCTGACGACACGCAGGCCTCTAGAGCGGCGACCAGTTTGATTCCGGGTGCTGAGGTGCGTCTGGGGCCGTTCCTGGGTAGGAGCGTGGCCGAAGTTGTGTCGGGCACACCACGAGCGCCGCGCGACACCGTCAGGTGCGGCCCCAGGCGTGCATCAGCGCATGGAATCAAACTGATCGCCGCTCTAGGGGGCAGACGCCGGGCTGACCGCTCCGCCCGCCACGGTCACGCTTCGATCCGCTTCGCGAAGCAGATCGGTGTCGTGGGTGCTCGAGAGGATCGTGAAGCCGTCGGATCCGAGCTCGCCGAGCAGGTCGATCAGGCCGCGGCGGGACCGTTCGTCGAGGCCGGTGGTGGGCTCGTCGAGCAGCAGGACCTCGAAGGGCCGGGACATCGCGACCAAGAGGCCGGCGCTCTGCCGCTGGCCCTTGCTCATGCCCCGTGGAAAGCGCTCCAGCAGGTCTTCGGACCCCAGCCGCTCCGCGAGGGTCTGGGCGACGTGGAAGGGTGCGTCCTTGCCGTGGAGCCGGGACACGTAGGTCATCTGGTCGGCGAGCGTGAGGTCGTCGAAGAGCGCGGGCTGGTCGGGGGCGAAGGTGACGACCGCCCGGGCGCCGGGGCTGCCCGCCGGGTGTCCGGCGATGCGAACGACCCCGCGCGTGGGCTGCTCCAACCCCGCCAGAATCATCAGCAAGGTGGTCTTGCCGGCGCCGTTCTCTCCGGACAGGACGCAGTTGCCCGAGGGCAGCGTCCACGCGTCGATCGTCAGCGCGACCTTGGTGCCGTACGTCTTGGTGAGTCGTTCGATCTCGATCATCGTGGGTCCTTCTCGAGCGGCCACGTCGCGACGACCGCAGCGATCGCGACGGCGAGCACCGCGACGACGCCCCACGCCGGCGACGCCTCCGCGGACGGCCGAAGCCAGTGATGCGACAGCGCGACCGCGCCGAAGAGGAGAATTGCCGGGCCCACCATCGCCCGGGCCCACAGCAAGGGGCCGATCGCGGCGAAGCCCGCGACGTCCACGAAGGCGCCGAGGTTCGGTGAGCCCAAGCGAGCTTGGACCGCCGCCCCCAGGCCTCCGTAGCCGCACAGGAGCAGGACGACGAGCGCTTCGCGAGACGGTTCGGCCCACTGCCAGCCCACCGCCAGCGCCCCGATGCCCACGGTGAGCGCGAGCATGGTCGCCACCTGCGTCCGAAGCACCGGCGCGGATCCTCGCGGGTAGTGGACGCCGAACACGACGTGGTCCGCGGTCGCGGCGACGGGCCCGGAGAACTCGATCCCGATGAAGCCGCAGCAGGCCGCGAGCACCAGCAGCACCAGCCCCTCCCTCGCCTCGGCAAAGAACACCACCACCGCCACAGCCGCCGCCGCCGCGCCGACCCGCAGGGCTCGGTGGGCGAACCCGTGCTGCATGGTCGCGAGCTGCCGCCACAGCGCCAGCGGCATCCAGGCCCGCGTCATCCGGAGGCCGCCCGGCACCGGGGGCTCTCCTGCACTGCGCAGATCCAGGAGCACCCGCTGGAAGTCGAAGGTCTGCAGGGACGAGCGCATCGACTCCAGCGCGGCCGCGCGGCGCCACAGCCGATCCACGGGGACCCAGCGCAGCGCGACGGTGGCCAACACCCCGCTGGCCGTCGCCGCGGCCGCCAGCAGCCCCAGCCCGGGGAGCGACGACAGCGTGCCGCCCAGCCCCACGAAGACCGCGACCCCCAGCGGCAAGACCGCGGCGGCGAGACCGAGCAGCACGCGAGGCCCCGACCGAGCGTGAAAGACCACCAGCCAGACCGCCGCTTGGAACACGGCGCCCGCGGCCGTCGTGGCGCAGACCCCCGAGACGACGGCCTGCGTCCCGAAGCCCAACGACAGCCCCCCGTTGATCGCGAGCAGGAACGCGCCCACGACCGCCGCGGTCATCGAGGCGACGAGGGTCTGGCGACCCAGTCGGGGCAGGAGCAGGGATCGTCGCGACGCGGGCGAACCCAGCTCGTGAATGACCGCAGCCCTCGATGCCGAGAGTGGACCGCCTCGCGCGCCCCACCACACCGCGACGAAGCCGATGACCGCAGCGACCACGTCCAGCGCGCCGTCGAAGCCTGGGTAGTCGCTGGGCAGCACCAGCGCCACCCCTTGCCCATACACGGGCAAGATGAACCAGCCGATCCCGACGAGATACATCGCGTACAAGTCGTCGAGGAACCGGGACCCGGGGGTGACCACTGCGCGCAGGCTAGCAGCCCGCGGGGCGTCTCAGCTCTTGAACCCGATCTTCTTGTGCGTCCCGTCGCAGAAGGGCTTCGTGCTCGATGCCCCGCAGCGACACAGGGCGCAGCGGGTGGTCTTCGCGACGGTGCGACCCGCCGCGACGCAGATCTCGAGGTTGCCGTTGACCAGCAGCGGACCATCGGGGGCCGGGCGCACCGTCACCGGGCCATCGCGCTGCTCGAGGGTCTCGCTCGGCCCCGCCGGAGGCTCAGAGGTGGCTCGGAACTCGGCGGCGGTGTGGCTGCCGTCGCAGAAGGGCTTGCGCTTGGACTGCCCGCAGCGGCACAGCACCGCCCGGGTTCGCGGCGCTTCCCCCTCGACCTCGAGCGCTGCCGTCACCGCATAGGGTCCGTTCTCGTAGATCCGGATCATGTTGACCTTGGGCGGCGCCTCGTCGGGACCGCCATCCTTGCGCGCGTAGGTGATCGCGCCCGAGGGGCAGCGCTCGGCTACGGCCACCAGCGCCTCCGTAGCGATGGCGTCCGGCCGAATCCACGGTCCTTCGACGTTGCCGATGAACACGTCGGGCGCCCCGGTCACGCAGTAGCGCGCGTGAATGCATCGGCGGTGATCGAAGTGCAGCGTGAGCGCCGTGCCCTCGACCGTCTCGACGCCGTCGACCATCGTGCGCGGCGGGATCGTCGGATCGGCGGAGCGCTCTTGCGCCGGCGGTGCTTCCGACGCGGGTGCGACGGCCGCCGGCGCGGGGCTGCTGCCCTGCACGCCCCGGGGAAGCGCACCCAGACGGGTCGCCATCGCGTCGAGCGCATCGGCGGCCTGCGTCAGCGCCGGATCGATCTCCGCGTGGCGCCGTGCCCCGAGCGCCAGCTCGCGCGAGCGCTCTTCGAGTACGTCGAGGGCCGGACCGGCGGGTGGATGCCGGATCTCTCGCGTCACCGCGAAGGACAGCCCGGCCGTGCGGTCCGGGTCGTCTTCGTCCGCAGGCAGGCGCCCCAGCAGCTCTCCGAGCGGCACCACGATCTTCATCGCACCGATCGCCTCGTCGAGCAGACCGGCGCGGGTGCGGTCCACAACGTCACCGTAGGCCGCGCCCAACATGCGCAGCATGTGGTTGTAGACCGCATTGCCCAGGTCGAGCACGCGCGCGGCGTGGGGCGCTTGGATCCACGTCTTGCCTGCGGGTACGGGCGGGCGGCGCTGCACGGGGCTGGGCACCACCGGGCGCGCCGGGTCGAAGCCCGGGTCCGCGGCCCGATGCGCCGCGAGCTGGTCGCGGATCGTGCAGAAGCGGCGGTAGTGGGAGTTCTCGGGGTTGTCGGCATTGCCCTCCCCCTGCGTCACGATGTTCTCGATCGCCTCGATCGCCGAGGCCAAGTCCGTCACCTTGACCAGCCCCTCGAGCTGGACCACCGCGGGATCGATCTGCGCCCGTGGATCTCCCACGAAGAGCCGCTCCTCGCCCAGCGATTCGGCGAGCGCGACCACACCGGCCTGGATGCCGCGATACAGGTGGCCGACCGTCTCGTAGTCCTGCACCGAGGGCATCATGACGTCGGCCCGGGTCCGTCGCTCGTACGCCGGCGGCGGCGCGTAGCCCTGCCCGTCGGGCAGGTCGACCCCCTCGGGTCGCTCCAGGAAGATGAAGTGGTCGAGGCTCGACTCGTCGAAGCGCCGCAGCTCCACGACGACGCCCGCGGGGTGATAGCCGGGGGAGACGGGAAAGTTGGGGCGCCCCAGATGGGGACGAGCGCCGAGGGCCGACAGCAGGTTGTTGGCGTTGGCGAAGTGCGTCATCTCGTCGATCGCCACCGACGTGATCTCGCGACGCCAGCGGTTGACGTCGCGAAGCTGCGCGTCCGTCAGACCTTCGTCCGTGCGCGCCTTGAGCGACCACGCCGCGAACAGGTAACAGCACATCAGGTTGTGCTCGACCTCGATCGCCTCGGTGATGAGTTCGGCGAGTTGCTCGCGATGGTGAACGACCAAGTTCGGCTCCGACATCGAGCGCGACGATACGTCAGCCCGCGCAGCGGTGCCCCCGCCATCCGTCGAGGCGTCGGGGGCACCTCCCTGGTAGCCTGACCCGTCCATGCGAAAAGCCAGCCCCACTTCTTCGACCGCGTCGCCGTCGCTGCGGCGCGTAGGCATCGTCTTTGCGGGCGGACCGGCTCCGGGGGCCAACGCCGTCATCGCCGCCGCCGCCACCTCGTTCATCGAGGACGGTCGCGAGGTCGTCGGCTTCTTCCACGGCTACTCCAACCTCCAGGACTACGACGCAGACACCCACCCCATGCTGCCCGACGAGCACTATCGGGTGTTCGAGGAGCGGGACCTGCGAGGCCTCCGCAACGAGCGGGGCATCATCATCGGCACCGCCCGGGCAAACCCCGGCCGAGGCATCGAGTCCCCCGCGGACCTGGACGACCCCGAGCGCACCGCCGCGCTGGGGCGGGTGTACCGCGGGCTCGTCGATCTTCAGCTGCAGGCGCTGGTGTCGATCGGCGGCGACGACACCCTCAAGACCGCCAACCTGCTGCATGAGTACCAAAAGCGGCTGCCGGCCGATGCCCCGCGGATCCGCATCATCCACCTGCCCAAGACCATCGACAACGACTACCGCGGCATCGACTTCACCTTCGGCTTCTTTACCGCGGTGGACGTGATGGCCAAGGAGCTGCAGAATCTCCGGGCCGACGCCATGGCCACCAGCGCCTACTTCATCGTCGAGACGATGGGGCGCAAGGCGGGGTGGCTGAGCTACGGCGTGGCGATCGCCGGCGAGGCGCATCTGGTCGTGGGGGTCGAGGACGTGGCCGGCGATCTGGCCGTCGAGGAGGACGGCCGGCACTGCGTCGACATCGACGCGCTCGTCGACCACATCGTGGACCTCATGCTCACCCGCGAGAAGCGGCGCAAGCACTACGGCACGGTCGTGCTGGCCGAGGGGCTGGCCGAGATGCTGCCCGACTCCTTCATCGCCGGACTGCCACGCGACGAGCACGGCCACATCTCGCTGGCCCGGATCGACCTGGGCAAGCTGATGGCCGACCGCGTCGCCACCCGATACGCCGAGCGCACGGGCAAGAAGAAGAAGGTGGGCAGCGTGCAGCTGGGCTACGAGTCGCGCTGCGCCCCGCCGCACGCCTTCGACGTCATGCTCGGCAGCCAGCTGGGCATCGGGGCCTACCGCGCCCTGGTCGAAGAAGGGCTCGATGGACACATGGTCTCGGTCAGCGGCCAGCTCGATCTGCACTACGTCCCGTTCCGGGATCTGGTCAACCCGCAGACCCTGCGGACCGAAGTGCGGTTCATCGAGCCCGGGTCCGACTTCCACCGGCTGGCGCGATTCCTCGAGACGCGGGTCGACCCCGAGGGCGACTGGAGCCCGGGCCGTCGCAAAGAGCGATAGCTCGTATGATGGAAGCGGCGCTGACGGAGCGGGCCCGCAGTGCGTGATGTGCTCGCCTGGGGCGATCCGATCGTTGCTGACCCGGACGGCGTCGCGCGTTAGCGTCTCCCCAATGGCCGAGTTCCGCCGCGTTTGTGTCTACTGTGCCTCTTCGCCGGGCACGAACCCCGCCATCACGGCCGCGGCCGTGTCGCTCGCCGAGCTGCTGGCCGACGAGGGCATCGAGCTGGTCTACGGCGGCGGCACGGTCGGGATCATGGGGCTGATCGCCGACACCGTCATGCGCCGCGGCGGCGCGGTGCGGGGCGTGATCCCCACCCAGCTCTTTCCCCGCGAGATCGCCCATCGCGGCCTCACCGAGCTCATCGAGGTGAGCTCGATGCACGAGCGCAAGACCACGATGTTCGAGCTGTCCGACGCGTTCATCGCCCTGCCCGGCGGATTCGGCACATTGGAAGAGGTCGCCGAGGTGACCACGTGGGCGCAGCTGGGCATCCACGAGAAGCCGATCGGCCTGCTCAACGTCGACGGCTACTACGACGGGCTGCTGGCGTGGCTGGACCGCGCCGTGAGCGACCAGCTCCTGCGCGCAGTGAACCGCGCCTTGCTGCTCGACGCGCCCGAGCCCGCGGCGATGCTGGGCGCGCTGCGGGCGTACCAACCCGGCCCGAGCAAGAAGACGTGGCTGAACCTCAAGGAGAGCTGAGGGTCCGCTCGCCCTGGCTCAGCCCTCGAGCTTCTCGACCACGAGGTCGATGAACTCGGCGGCCGTGAGGTCCTTGTACTTGTAGCTGCTCTCGAACCATCCGACGACGGGGTCGTCTTCGCCCTCTTTGGCCCGGCGGGTGAGCTCGCGGTGCACGTTGCAGACGTCGGCGAGACGCCCGAGGACTCCAGCGCCGGCCTCGTGTTCGCGGTACCGCTTTCGCAGCCACTTGAACATGAAGTACAGGAGCGTCGGATCTGCGTCGCGCAGCTCCCCATAGGACTCGTCCGCCGTCATCGTCCCCAACTCGATGCCCTCGAGGACCCGAAGCGCCGACTGTTTTTCGTGCTCGAAGCTCACGCGCGCGGAGGGTATCAGCTCCCCACGCGATTCGGGACGAGGACCGACCCGCAAAGGCTCCCTGGGCCGCGTCGTCGTGGGAGATTGAGCACACCCGGGACCGAGCGCGGAGATCCCCTCGGACCCGAGGTCATCGCGCGCTCGTCGACTTCGGCTATTCGCAGGCGCCGCTCTCCGGCTCGAGCTGGTCGACGAACAAGCCCTCCTCGGTCACCGTCCCGGTGAGCCACCGCTCGCCTTCGTCTTCGAAGGGAATCACCATGTACACGTGGTCCCCGATCCGCAGGTAGAGCCCTGCGCGGGCGCTGTAGATGGTGTCGGGCACCGCGGGAAGCTCGGTCCAGGTGCGCCGAAGCACGTAGCCCCCAGGTCCGAACTGAAACTCGTTCGTCTCCCAAGACGTCTCGGGGATGTACTTGATCGTCGGGCAGCTGACGACGTCCGTGCCCCCTTCCTCGGTGTGGTCGAACGCGATCGCGCCGCAGCGTAGCGAGGGCGTCTCGAAGTAGGCCAGCGCGTCCAGGGCGAACGCAGCATCGATCGCGTCCTCGGCGAAGCCCAGCTCGGGAAAGGAGAGGCTCAAGGAGGCCGTCGTCGCGTCATAGCTCCCCTCGCTCGTCGTGTCGTCGTCGAACCCAACGGTGACCCCGTCGTCCCAGAACAAGAGGGTGTAGCGGATGTCGTCGTCGTCGTAGCAGCGGAAGGCCATGCCGGACAACGCCCCCAGCGCGGCCTCGGGGTCGTCCTCGAAGGGCGAACCACCATCAGGATCATCGATGCCTCCGCTCGTGTCGCTGCCCCCGCTCGATGCATCCGCGGAGCCACCGGGCCCCGACGCGTCCTGATCGTCACCGCCCGTCGAGGAGCCTTCGTCCGCGTCCTGCGCGTCCGTGCCCGCGTCCGTGCCCGCGTCCGTGTCCGCGTTCGCGTCCCCGTCGTCAGGGTCACAGCCGAGCAACGATGTCGTCGCCAAGACGGCAGCGAGGGTGGCGGAGCAGCGGGCGTGGGCGAAATCGGAGATCATCATCAGGGCCTCGATCAGTTCGTTGCGCGAGCCGGGCGTTCGCTCCCGGTTCTTTTTCGGCGTCCCAGACGACGGCGGGCTACGCGCCGCCATCCACGCGCCCGGTGGCGCCGCTGGGCGATGATGTCATGGTCCCCTCGACCCGATGGCACAGCTCAGACGACTCGCTTCCGGCGTTCATGTCACCGAGGCCCCGCTGCGGTTTTTGGGGTTGGAGCTGGGCACGCGCATGACCGTGCTGGACGGCGGCAGCGGGCTGCTCGTGCACTCTCCGATCGCCGTCGATCCCAGCGTGGTCGAGGCGCTCGGCGAGCCGCGGTGGGTGCTCGCGCCCAATCTCTTCCATCATCTTTATATCGGACCGTGGGCCGATGCCGGACTGCAGGCTTGGGGCGCACCCGGGCTGCCCGCCAAGCGCGATGACATCCGGTTCGAGGGCGTCATCGAGGCCGGCACCCAGCCCTCTGGCCCCTTTGGCCCCTTCGGAAACGATCTCCAGGTCCACGCGCTGCGGTGTTTTCCGATGACCAACGAGGTCGTGGTGCTGCATCGGCCCAGCCGGACCCTGGTGGTCAGCGACCTGGTCTTCAACATCGCTCCTGGCGCTCCCTGGCTCACGCGCGCGGCGATGCGATGCTTGTGCGGCTATCCCGGGTGCAGCACCACCGTCCTGGAGCGCCTGGCGATGCGCCGCGACCTCGCGCGGCAGGACCTCGCCGTCATCACCGCATGGGACTTCGACCGGGTCGTCATGGCCCACGGCGAGGTGATCGAGACCGGTGGCAAGCAGGCGCTGCTCGCCGCCTTTGGGTGGCTCGGTACGCTTCCGATGCTCGAGTGAAAGAATCGATGCGTTTCCCAGAGCCGCATCGAGAACATCAATCTTCATCGAAATCCGATATGCCGCCGACACGAACCACGTTGGGTGCTCCGTCCATGAACGTTCGACGCATCGCCCTTACGCTCCCCTTGGTCTCGGCGCTCGCACTGAGCCTGAGCGCCTGCCAAGGCTCCAGTGGCTTCGCCCAACTCCAAGAAACCCTCTCGAAGATCGACCAGAAGCAGGACAACATCCTCTCTCGGCTCGACACCCTAGAAGAGAAGATCGGCAACGCACCCGCCGCCGCGCCGGGCGCAGCCAAGCCCCAGCGTCCGCAGGCGGGTCGTCCCGACCCCAAGGAGACCTACAAGGTCGACGTCGACGACGCAGCGACCAAGGGCTCGCCCGAAGCGCTGGTCACCATCGTCGAGTGGTCCGACTTCCAGTGCCCGTTCTGCAGCCGCGTCAACCCCACGATGGCCAAGATCCAGGAGGAGTACGGCGACAAGGTCCGCATCGCCTTCAAGCACAACCCTCTCCCCATGCACAACCGTGCCATGGCCGCTGCAGTCGCCGCCGAAGCGGCCGGTCGCCAGGGCAAGTTCTGGGAGATGCATGACAAGCTGTTCGAGAACTCGCGAGAGCTCACCGACGAGAACTTCGCGAAGTGGGCGACGGAGATCGGTCTCGACGTCGAGAAGTTCAAGGCGGACCTGAAGGACAAGGAGCTCGAGGCCAAGGTCCGCAAGCAGCAGACCCAGGGCAGCACCCTCGGCGCTCGGGGCACCCCGGCGTTCTTCGTCAACGGCCGCTTCCTGTCGGGCGCCCAGCCCTTCGAGGCGTTCAAGGCTCTCATCGACGAGGAGCTGAAGGAAGCCGAAGCCCTCGTTGCCAAGGGCACCGCGAAGAAGGACGTCTACAGCCAGGTCGTCGCCAAGGGCAAGACCAAGGTCTGAAGCCCGCGGCCCCCTGCAGGGCCGTCAACACATGCGCCGCGGCGTGCTCCGAGCACGACCGCGGCGTTCTCATGCGTTCTTCATGCGCTCTCATGCGTTCATCATGGGGGGCGACCCGGGCTACAGCCCGTCGAGTCCGCCGGGGCCCTTGCCGTCGTAGCCGAACGTGTCGATGTTCACGCCCATCATGTTTGCGATGCTCACCAGCAGCTTGGTGTGAGCCTCGTTCTCGCCGCCGGCGGTGCCGCGGAAGTCGAGGCTGCGACCGGTCTCCAGCTGCCCCGAGGCGCCCCCGGCGAGCACGAAGGGCATGTCCGCGTGGTCGTGCAGGTTGCCGTCGTTGATCTCGGTACACAGGAACACGATCGCGTTGTCCAACAGGCTGCCCCCGGTGTCGGGGATGCTGCGCATGCGCTCGATGAGGTAGGCGAACTGCTCCATGAACCATCGCCGATGCGCGATGTAATCGGCCGCGATCTCCCCGGCGATGTCCGAGCCGTAGTGCGAGGCGTCGTGGTTGGCCCGGGTGGCTCCCGTGGAGGGGATGCGCGTGGGGCTGACCGCGTGCGACCAGCTGAGCGTACCGACGCGGGTGATGCCGCAGCCCAACGCCAGGGTGAGCTGGTCCATCTGCAGCTTGCCCACCAACTCGAAGTTGTCCTCGCGGTGGTAGGTGGTGGGGTAGTTGTCGGCGTCGCTGTTGGCGTAGCCCTCCTCGTTCCAGGCCACCTCGTCGCACGAGGCGGTGATCTGGCCCGTGACCCGCTGCTCGACCTCTCGAAGCGCGTCGAGGTGCACGTCGAGCTTCTCGCGCTCGGCCGATCCCAGCACCGACTGCAGTCGGTCGATGTCGTCGATGGCGCTGTCGAGCACGCTGCCGGCCCGCAGCTGCTCGAGCGTCGGACCATCTCCGCCCGACCCCTTGCCCGGCGAAAGCCCCGCGAACAGGCGATCGAAGGCGTTGATCGGGTCGTCGTCGGGCGAGATCGGGCTGCCGCTGACGTAGGAGATCATCTTGTCCCCGCCGCCTTCGAACGTGCTGCCCACCCCCAGCTGCACCGAGCGGTGCGCGAGCCCGCCACCGACCTCTTCGCCCAAGAAGACGTCCAAGGAGATGTCCGAGTTCCCCGTGAGGACCTTCGCGACGCCGCCCTCGTGGGTGGCGCCACCGGCGTACATGTCGAGTCCGCGCACGAACACCAGGTCGTCCACGACCGGGGCCAGCGGCTCGGACATCGAGGGCAGCACCAAGCTGCCCGCCGAGCCGGTGGGATGCCACAGCGATGGAATCACGCCATCGGGCACGTAGACGAAGAGCGCCTTGACGTCCCCGGGCGCAGCGGCGGCGTTGCGCCCGAACATGGTGCCCAGCGGCGTGGCGACGCCCGCGGAGGCGAGCAGTTGAAGCATGCGACGGCGAGAGCGGTTCATTGCGAGGTCTCCGAGCGAAGGGTGAAGGACTGCAGTGCGGTGAGGTCGATGAAGGTCTCGTGGAGGTTGCCGCCGGAGGCTTCGAGTCGAACGCCGAGCTGCTCGAGCGTGCACGCGTCCTGCGTGAGGTCGTCGCGCCCGGTGACGAAGTGGACGTAGTGTTCGAGCACACAGGACCCGACGGCACCGTTGGCGCCCAGAATCTGGCCGAGTTCACGCGGGCCGCTGAAGGCCACGGAGGTCGCCTTCCCGTCGGCGTCGATCAGCACCTCGACGCTTCCGCTATCGTCGACGGTCAACCCGTTCTCCTGGGTTCGGAACGCGCCCACGCCATCGAAGCTCTCGAAGCCGAAGCCGATCGGGTCGATGAGGGCGTGGCAGCCGGCACACGCGGGGTCGGCCGAGTGCTGGTCGAAGCGCTCGCGCGTGGTCGCGTTGGGATCCACATCGGGCGGCGTGGCGTCGACGCCCGGTGGTGGTGGACTCAGTGGCTGGCACATCAGCCGCTCGCGCACGGTCACGCCACGGCCCACCGGAGAGGTCTCGTTGGCGTGCGCGTGGGAGGCGAGAAAGCTGCCCAGCGTGAGCAGCCCGCCCCGCTCGTAGTCACCGGGAAAGTCCACACGAACGAGCGCTTGGGATCCGGGGGTCGGCAGCCCGTAGAAGGCCGCGAGCGCGTCGTTGGCGAAGGTGTACGGCGCGGTGAACAGCTCCTGCACCGTCTGTTCCGAGTCGAAGACGACGTGCTGCACGAAGCGTCGCTCCTCTTCGATCATCGCCTCGCGAACCTCGTCGGTGAAGTTTGGGTACACGTCGGCGTCCTTGTTCGCCGACTGCAGCGAGGTGGTCTCGAGCCACTGGGTGGCGAACGTGGCGATGCGCTCCCGGCCTCGCGGGCTGTCCAGCAGGCGGCGGGCTTGGTCGGCGATGCCGTCGGGATCACCCAGCACGCCTTCGGCCGCGGCCGCCATCAGCTCGGGGTCGGGCATCGAGCCGATGAAGGTGTACGAGAGCAGCGACGCGGTCTCCCACGGCGTGAGTCGAAACAACCCGCCGCCCACCGACTCGCCCATCTCCGAGCGGTAGAGAAATCCGGGCGACATCAGCATCGACTCGATGCTCATGCGCATGCCCTCGTAGAAGTCACCGTCGGCCGCGTCGGCGTCGAACTGCGCGAGGTAGTGCTCGACCTCCTCCTCGGACAGCGGGCGCCGAAGCGCTCGCGCGCCGAAGCGCTCGACGAAGGCGCGCGCGCAGCCGGGGTCTTCGGGCATGCACCCGGCCAGGCCCGGGGCGTCGGACTCCACGGCCTGCAGGGCCGCCTCTTGGGCCAGTCCCATGTAGGCCTCGACGTGTCGGGCCGTCACCACGGACGCGTCCGCGTTGTTGTCGTAGCCCTCGACCCTCGGCTCGACCGGCACGCCCGTCACGTTCGGGACCGCGATGTTCAGCAGGTCCGACAGCGTGTTGGCGTACTCGGCCCGGGTCAGCAGCCGCAGCGACCGCGGACCCGGCGTCCCGTCCTCGCAGCTGAGCTCGGGGGTCTGGCCGTCGGTGTCGGACCCGTCCCCCTCTTCACCGACACCATCGGTGTCGGCGCTGTCGGCTCCGCCCGCGTCCGTATCCACCGAAGAGCCCCCGTAGCAGCCCGTGACCAGGCCAAGCCCCAGGCACACTCCCCATGCTCTCTGCCGTCTCGCCATGTCGAGGCATACGTGGACTCCAAGGCCTCCCATCCGATGAAAAAATCTCCGCTCTGCGTGGCCGGTCCAAGCCGGTTGCCACATATCGCACTTCTACGATATACGCTGAAACATGCCCGCCGAGCCGCCATGTTGCCCGCCGGCACGCCCGATGCCATCGCTCCCCGCCGACCCGCAGGAGGCCGACGCGCAGCTTGCCCGGCTAGCCAAGGCGCTGGGTCATCCCGCCCGCGTGTCGATCGTCCGCTTGCTCACCGCCGGGGACGGCTGCTTCGTCGGGAACATCGTCGATGCGCTGCCGCTTGCCCAGTCCACCGTGTCCCAGCATCTCAAGCAGCTCAAGGACGCGGGCTTGATCCGCGGAGAGGTCGAAGGCCCGCGGGTCTGCTACTGCGTCGAGCCCGGCGCGCTCGCCCTGCTCGAGGCTTTGGTGCGAGGCCTGTGATGGGACTGAGTGCACCGTGTCTTCCTCCATCGAGGCTTCATGCGTCACCACGACGGCACCCCCCCTCCCCTGCGCCCCCCCACCTTCCCCGAGTTGTCGATTCGCAGCGATCCGCCTCGGATCCTCATGCTCTACGGCTCGCTGCGCGACCGCTCCTACAGCCGGCTGCTCACCGAAGAGGCGGCCGGCGTGCTGGAGAGCCTCGGGTGCGACGTCCGCATCTACGACCCGCGTGGCCTCCCCGTGAAGGCGCCGGACCTCGACGAGCATCCCAAGGTTGAAGAGCTCCGCGAGCTGTCGCAGTGGTCCGAGGGCCAGGTGTGGTGCTCGCCGGAGATGCACGGCGCCGTGACGGGCGTGTTCAAGAACCAGGTCGACTGGATTCCGCTGTCGATCGGCGCGGTCCGGCCCACTCAGGGTCGTACGCTCGCCGTCATGCAGGTCTGCGGAGGCTCGCAGTCGTTCAACGTCGTCAACACGCTGCGCCTGCTGGGCCGATGGATGCGGATGTTGACGATCCCCAACCAGTCCTCGGTGGCCAAGGCCTACGACGAGTTCCACGACGATGGACGCATGAAGGACTCGCCCTATCGCGATCGGATGGTCGACGTGATGGAGGAGCTGTACAAGTTCACCGTGCTCACCCGCGATCTGAGCGCGTTCCTGGTGGACCGCTACAGCGAGCGCCGCGAGGCGGCGGCCAAGGCCGCTGCGGACCCCACCGACCCCAAGGACCGCATCGGACGACAGGGGCTGTAGCGCCGCGCGGTGCGGATCAGAACCCGCCGTCGGCCATCGTCATCGGCGTGTCGTCGAGCGAAGCGAGCAGCGTGGCTTGCCGCTGGATGCGAGGCAGCTCGTAGCGGGTGAAGAAGCGCAGGGCGTGCAGCTTGCCCCGCAGGACGTCGCCGTCGTTGCCCTTCTCCTGCCGACCCGCAGCGACGATGCCCTGCTTGAGCCACATCCACGCCACGACGACGTGACCGAGCATGTGCAGGTACTCGGTCGCGTTGGCCAGACTGCGGCGGACCTCACCGCTCGCCGCCGCCCCGCCCAGGATCTGCGTGACCGCCTCGACCCGGGCCAGCGCGCGCTCGAGGGCGTCACGGTCCTCGCCAAGCTGCGCGTGGCGCCCAGCGGCGGCGATCGTCTGCCGAACCTCGGAGGCAAGGGTCCGCAGCGCCCGTCCTTCGTGCAGACGCACCTTGCGGCCCAGCAGATCGATGCCCTGCACGCCGTTGGTGCCCTCGTGGATCGGGTTGAGGCGGTTGTCTCGGTAGTAGCGCTCGACCGGATGGTCGCGCGTGTACCCACTGCCTCCGAGGATCTGAATCGCTAGATCGTTGGCGCGGGGCCCGAACTCCGACGGCCACGCCTTGGCGATCGGCGTGAGGATCGCGAGCAGGTCGCCGATCCGCTCGCGCGCCGAGACCTGCGTCTGGACCCCGAGCGCGTCGACGAGCCGGGCGCAGTACAGCGTCAGCGCCAGCGCGCCCTCGACGTAGACCTTCTGCGTCAGCAGCATCCGTCGGACGTCGGCATGTTCGATGATCGGCACGGGCGGCCCGTCCTTCGCGTCGGGGTGACGCCCCTGAACGCGGTCCTTGGCGAAGGCGAGCGAGACGCGATACCCCGCGTAGCCGATCGCCGCCGCACCGAGCCCAACCCCGATGCGCGCCTCGTTCATCATGTGAAACATCGCCGCCAACCCCTGATGCTCCGTCCCGACGAGTTCACCAACCGCGGGGGACTCGGCTCCAAACGCGAGCGCAGTGTTGACCGCGCCGCGATAGCCCATCTTGTGGTTGAGGCCGATGAGCGAGACACCGTTGCGCGCGCCGACGACCCCATCGGCGTCGACGTGGTGCCGAGGAACCGCGAAGAGCGAGATGCCCCGCACCCCCGCGGGCGCCCCTGGCAGGCGCGCCAGAACCAGGTGCACGATCGTCTCCGAGAGCTCGTGCTCCCCGCCGGAGATCCACATCTTGTCGCCTTGGAGGTGATACGTGCCCTCACCGGTCGGCGTCGCGCGGCACCGAAGATCGGCCAACGACGAGCCTGCGTGGGGCTCGGACAGACACATCGTGCCGAAGAACCGGCCCTCGATCATCGGCCGCATGAGCCGTCGCTTTTGATCCTCGGTACCGAAGACCCGCAGCAAGTTGGCCGCCGCCGAGGTCAGGAATGGATAGGCGGCCGTCCCCGGGTTGGCCGCCTGAAACGCCACCATCATGGCCTGATGCACCGCGTAGGGCAGGCCCAGGCCCCCATCGGCCTCCTCAAAGGGCGCCGCGAGGAATCCTCCGTCGACGAACGCGGCCAGCGCCTGAGCGATCGCAGGGATGAGGTGCACGCGCTCCCCGTCCCACCGCGGCTCGTTGGCATCAGACTCCGCGGCGTGCGAGGCGAAGCGTTCCGCGGCCAGCGCGACCGATGCGTCGATCAGCGGCTGGTACGCGTCGCGATCGGGCTGCCCCAAGACGTCGAAGATCAGGAAGCCGAGATCCTCGGACATTGAAGCGAAGGGTGTGCGCTCGAAGGACATCGACGGGACTCCAGGTGTGACTCAGCGGCCTTCGAGCTCGCGAAGCATGCGGAGATCGAACGCGTTGCGCTTGTCGGGCCGGTCCAAGACGATGGGCTGAACGCGGCCCTGAGTCGGCGTCCGCACCCGCGGCCGAGCTTGAGACGGCATGCCCGAGGGTCGCGCGAGTCCCGGCTCCGAGCAAGGGGTCGCCCGGCCGCGAGAAGAGTTGCATGGCCGCGAGCGTTGTCTAGGACGATGAGTATGGACCAGGACGCCGGAACACCCCTCCCGTCGGCTCGCGCCGCCATCGTGCATCTCCGCTCGAGCTTCGAGCGCGCGCGGCGGTCGTCGGAAGACGCCGCCCCCGCAGCGATGCTGAAGGGTTTGGCCCTGGACCTCGAGCGCGTCGAGTCGCAGTTCGAGACGACCTACGGCACCAACCCCGCCCCGGCCGAGCAGCCGCAGCCCTTCAGCCAGCGCCCAGAGGCCCTCGCCACGCTCGCGGACGCCGTCGAGACCTGCGAGCACGAGGTCGACGGCATGCGTGCCCGGAGCCCATCGACCCGCGAGCAGCTGCTGCTCGAGCAGCTCGCCCAGCAGCTCCGGTCGATGCGGCGGCAGATCGGGGCCCATCAGGACGCGCCAAACAACTGATGCCTGGCGCACGGTCGCCCGACGGGCAAACCGTTGGACTCGCCGAGTCCGCCCCTTAGAGTACACGCCATGAGCAAGATGCCCTCGACCGACCCGGCGTGCCACGAGGTCGCAGACTCGGCGCTCGCGCTGCGCATCGAGGCCCGGCAGCGGGACCTCGGCGGCTTCAGCGTGGCCCGACTCCTCCCGGTGGCCCAACAGCGCAGCGTCGGCCCCTTCATCTTCTTCGACCACTTCGGTCCGACGCGGTTCGAGACCGGCAAGGGCATCGACGTGCGCCCGCACCCGCACATCAACCTCGCAACGGTCACCTACCTGTTCGCCGGCGCGATCGATCACCGCGACAGCCTCGGCTCGCATCAGCGCATCGAGCCTGGCGCCATCAACTGGATGGTCGCCGGCCGCGGCATCGTGCACTCCGAGCGCACGCCCGCGGTGACGCCCGACGATGGATATGACCTGCACGGAATCCAGCTGTGGCTCGGGCTGCCCGAGGCCGACGAGGAGGCCGAGCCCAGCTTCGTCCACCACCCCGCCGAGACCCTGCCCGCGCATGCCGAGGGCGGGGTCAACGTGCGCGTCCTGGCCGGCGAAGCGTACGGGCACCGAGCACCCGCCCGCGTGTTCTCCCCCATGATCTACGCGGACATCACCCTGCAGGCCGGCGCCTCGATCCAGCTCCCCGACTATGAAGAGCGGGCGGTGTACCCGATCAACGGCGAGGTGCGGGTCGATGGCGTGTCGCTGGAGCGCGTGCAGATGGGGATCGTCGCGCCAGGCGACCGCACGCTGTCGGTCCCGGCCTCTGCCGAAGCGTCCACCCGCGTCATGCTGATCGGTGGCGCGCCCCTGGGCGTGCGCCACATGTGGTGGAACTTCGTCTCCAGCCGCAAGGAACGCATCGAGCAAGCGAAGTCCGACTGGGCGCAAGACCGCTTCGAGACGGTGGTCGGGGACGAGGACGACCGCATCCCCCTGCCGGAGTCCTGACTCAGGCCCGCTCGAGCACCATCGCGGTGCCCTGCCCTCCGCCGACGCAGACCGTCGCCAACGCGTAGCGCCCTCCGGTCCGGCGCAGCTGATACAGCGCCGAGAGCACCAGGCGGGTCCCGGTGGCACCCATCGGATGCCCCAGCGCCAGCGCACCGCCGTTGGGGTTGACCGTGGCGGCGTCGAGCTCGAGCGCACGCTGCACGGCGATGGACTGCACGGCGAAGGAGTCGTTGAGCTCGACGACGTCCAGATCGGCGACCGACAGCCCCGCGTCCACCAGCGCCCTGCGGCTCGCCTCCACTGGGCCAAGGCCCATCCGCTTGGGGTCGATACCCACGCTCGCCCAGCTCACGACCCGTCCCAGCGGCGTCACCCCGGCCTCCTTGGCACCGGCGGCCGTGCTCATCACCACCGCCGCAGCGGCGTCGTTGAGACCGCAGGAGTTTCCGGCCGTGTTCACGCCCCCCTGCGTCGCCACCGGGCCGCCGAAGGAGTAGAGCCCCGGCAGCGCTGCGAGCCCCTCCGCCGTGGTCTCCGGCCGCGGCGCCTCGTCGCGCTCGACCACCACCGGCTTGTGCCGACGTCCGGCCTGGACCGGCACGATCTCCTCAGCGTACACGCCCGCCGCCTGAGCGGCCGCGGCTCGGCGCTGGCCCTCGACCGCGAGCGCATCCGCCTGCTCGCGCGTGATCCCCTGCTCCGCAGCGAGGTGCTCGACGGTCTCTCCGATCGAACAGCCCGCCATCGGATCGAAGAGGGCGCTGAACAGCACGTCGTCGACGTCGGACTTGATCATGCGCCAGCCCTCACGAACGCCCCGCATCGCGTACGGGGTCATGCTCATGTTCTCGGCACCTCCGGCGAGCACGAACGCACCCTCCCCCAGCGCGAGCGCCTTGGCGCCCTGGACGACTGCCTCGAGCCCCGAGGCGCAGGCCCGGTTGACGACGAGCGCCGCCCGGTCCTCCGGCACGCCCGCCTGCAGGCCAACGTGTCGCGCGAGGTAGACCGAGTCCTTGGCCGACTGCAGCACGTTGCCGAAGATGGTGGCCTCGATGCGCGCCGGGTCGATGCCCGCGCGCTCCAGCGCTCCCTTGGCAGCCACGACCCCCAACGCGGTGGGGCTGGTGCGAGAGAGGCTGCCGAGGAACGTGCCCACCGGGGTGCGGGCGCCCTCGAGGATCAGGATGTCGTCGATGCGGGGCATGGGATCTCCGTCTTGGATTGCACGATGCGGAATCGTCGGGTCACGAACGCGAGGTCGGTGAGACACGCGTTGCCAGCGGGGTTGAGCCCGGTGACGTGGTAGTCGCTGAAGGCCGCGGTGAAGTTGATCGGCCGCTGCCCCAGCAGGTTGATGCCCACCGAGGCGCCCGCGTGGGCGAAGGCGTCTTCGACCACCGCGCAGAACTCGGGATCGGTGGAGTACGCGTAGTTCGCGATCGAGCCGAACCTGGCTGCGTCGTCGCTGGCGTGCTGCAGCGCCTCCTGGGCCGACTCGGTCTCGATGACGAAGCCCACCGGACCAAAGTGTTCGCGCTGGTACATCGGATCCGGAGCGCGGGTTCGGATGATGAGCGGCGTGGCCGTGCGCGCTCGAGGGTACTGCGGGTGCGCGTACGGAGTCGAGGGCCGGACCAGCCCCCGGTGATCCGCGAGCGCGGCCAGCGTGTCGTCGATCGTGTCGGTCTGAAGCGCCCCGCAGATGCCCGCCGCGTGCGTCGGATCCGCGAGCATCGCGTCGACCCGCGCGGCCAGGCGCTGTGCGAAGACATCGGGCGTGACCCGCTGCGAACCCACGCGCACCCCCTCCGAGGGCACGAAGACGTTCTGGGCCGCCGTGCACATCTGCGCCGAGAACAAACACAGGCTCTGCGCGATCGCGTCGAGCACCGCGTCGAGATCGTCGGCGGATTCCACCACGACTGCGTTGCAGCCCGCCGTCTCGGTGTAGACGTCGGCGTGACGGCAGTTCGCCTCGATCCACGCGCCAAAAGCCTGGCTGCCCGTGAAGTCGATGATCGCGGTCCGGGGATGCTGCAGCAGGTGCTTGGTCACCGGCTCGGCCCGGGTGTCGGCCGCCAGCGTGACCAGGTTGGGGTCGAACCCCGCCTGCACCAGCGTCTCCCGTGCGATCTGCACGGCGCGCGCCATCGGCAGGATGCACTCGGGGTGGGGCTTGAGCACCACCGGGTTGGCCGTCGCGAGGTTGGCGAAGAGCGCGGGGTAGGCGTTCCACGCCGGGTACGAGCCGCACGAGATCACGACCGCGACGCCGCGCGGCACCAAGCGGTAGCGCTTGCGCAGCCGAACCGGGGCCCCCCCAAAGCTGCGCTCGAACACCGCTTCGGTCGGCACGTCGGACATCGCCTTGTAGGCGAACGCGAGCGCCTCCAGACCGCGGTCGAGCGAGTTGGCACCGCTGCCTGCGAAGCTCATCATGAACCCCTGCCCCGCCGTGTGCATGGTCGCGAACGCGTTGCCGAAGACGTCCGCGGCGAGGCGGTCGAGGATCTCCAGGCACACGCCCATGCGCGCTTCGAGTGGGGCATCCCGCCAGCGAGGCATGGCGGCCCGCGCAGCCTCGAGCAGCGGATCGACCTGCACCCGCGGGTAGTCGATGCCCAGGGGCTGGCGGGTGTAGGGCGAGACCTCGGATCCGGTCCGGCCGACCTCGCCGGGCATCTGCAGCGCGAAGGGCTTGCCCAGCGCTGCTTCGAACCAAGCTTGCCCCGCCTCCTTGGCACCCTGAGGGTGATGCGCGCGCGAGGGCGACTCGACGAAGGGCGTCCACGCCTCGCGGGTGGCACAGGCCTGCACCGCCCGCTCCAGACGCTCGCGGTGGGCAGAGAACCAGACGGACGCTGCGGTCCCATCCCCGGTCCCATCGCCGGTCCCATCGCCGGTCCCATCGTTCATCCCGTGCATGCTCATAGACGCGTCCACCGAAGGCTGTTGTACCGAGTCCCGCGGCTGCTGGTCACCGCGTAGCGCAGCGTGAGCGTGTCCCCGTCGAGGACGGCTTCACGGCGCTGCTCGGCCCCCACGATGTTCGGGACCGACGCGAGCTCGACGTGGTGCACGACCGACTCGCCCTCGACGGTGTAGCGGCCGACGTAGGCCAAGAAGCTGTCGAACGCCGCGGCCTTCTCGCTCGGCGGCGCCCGGTTGTAGGCCTCCAGGCGCGGTGTCGACAGCACGGAACGCGCCGCCTCGCTCAGCGTCGCGGACATCCGTCCGTCGGCACCGTAGATCAGCCGACCCAAGGCGTCCGGGCCCATCGGGTGCACGCGTCGACCATCGGCGAGCTCGACCTCGAACGCCTCGAGGCTCCAGCTGCCCACGAGCAGCTCAGCGCGCAGCGCCATCGCGAGAACCTTCGATGCGCGCGCCATCCACCCAGGTCGCGTGGAATCCGGCCGGCACCCGCTGCGGGAGGGCGACCTTGGCGATCGGGCCTGCGGCCACCTCACGAGCGTCGAACACCCAGCACGCGCTGGTCCAGTCGGCGGTGTCGGTGACGAAGGTGACCAGGTAGCCGTCGTCCTCCGCCCTCGAGCCGGGTCGGGGCGCGAAGGGGGTCTCACTGCCGTAGATGCCGGCGCCGTAGCGGTACTCCTGGTAGGCCCCCGACTCGAGGTCGTACTTGACCAGGCTCTCGAAGGTCGCGGGGATCTCCACGGGGATGTGCTGCAGATACGCGAAGCGGTTCGCGTGGCCGGTGACCGAGGGTCGAATCATCGGGAACTCTGCGTTGTAGTCGTCCAGGGGGCCCTCTCGAACCGCTCCGGTCTTCAGGTTGAAGGCCCAGCGGTACAGGCTGGCCTGGAGCTTGAGGCCGCTGAGCATCGCGGCGATCTTACCGTCGGCGGGGTCCGGCTTCAGCGACGGGTCACCGGTCCGGCAACCGAGCATCACCACCCAATCCCCCTCCTCCCAGCAGTTGATCACGTGCAGCATGTAGCAGGGCTCGCACTCGAACCAGCGCACGTCGGCGTTGGTCCCCAGGCGCGGGATGACGCCGTAGCGGGTCGGCACTTCGGGATGGAACAGGGGCACGCGCTTCCCCTTCTTGGCGAACAGCTCCGGGTCGTAGAAGACCGGGAAGTCGTGCAGGATGGAGTAGTTCGGCGTCACCCCGATGTCGTGCGGACGCCGAGGTCCGGGCAGGTCGATGTCGACGTGGTGCAGGGTGCCGTCGGCCTTCAGGACGCCGTAGCGCATGTACGGGGGACGGTCTCCGTAGCTGAAGAAGATGAAGTCCCCAGTGCTGGGGTCGGTCTTGGAGTGGGCCGAGAGCGGGAAGCCCAGCCGCCCTCCGAAGTCCTCCACGCCCTGCGTCTGCAGCGTCTCGAGGTCCAGCGCGTACGGCTTGCCGCTCTCGTACCACAGCGCGAGCAGCCGGCCGTCGACCTCGAGGATGTCGGTGTTGGCGGTGTCCTTGATCGGTCCCAGCGGCTTCGAGAAGTCGAAGGGCCCCAACACGCCCGGCCAGATCGCCCCGGACGCCTCGGCTTCCAGAGCCATGCCTTCGGTTCGCACGAAGCGGTTGGCGTAGCGAGCTTTGCCATCCTCGAACCAGATGCCGTGCACCATGCCGTCGCCGTCGAACCAGTGGTAGCGATTGGTCGGGGCGAACACGCTGTTGGGACCGTTGCGAAAGTAGCCCCCCCACAGATCGCGGGGCAGCTCGCCTCGTACCGGCAGGTCCCTCGCTTCGACCTCGGTCGTGACCGGCGCGAAGAGGCCCTGCAGGTACGGGTTGTCGATGGCATCGACCCACTGGGGTGCTCCGCTGGGGCGAGTTCCGCTCGAGGAGAGCGCTTTCGAGTGGCGCTGGGTGATCGGCAGCGTGTCCATCGCGGCCGAGCCTACCAGCCCGAAGCGGCGGCCGTGGGCGGTCGAATCCGCGGGAACTGCCGGGCGCTAGCGGGCGCTAGCGGAAGCCAGCAGGAACCGGGGAAGCTAGCGGCGACCGCGCTTGACCTGGTCCGGACGGGCGAACCATCCGAAGTCGAGGTTGAGTCCGAAGTACCCGCCCCCGAGGTCGAAGTCCGACGGCGGCCTCCACTGCGATCGCGCGACCCCGCGGTAGCCGGCTTCGACGCCCAGACGCATCCAGTCCGTCACCACGATGTGGGAGATCGCGCTGGGCTCGAGCACCATCATGCGGACCGACTCCACGCACTCCGCGACCCTGCTGCGTCCATTGACGTCGTAGGTGATGCAGGCCGCGCCGCCGCCGAAGAGCGTCTGCACGCCGAGCTCGAAGCGTCCGCGCCGAAGGACCGTCGCGCCGATTTCGATGCCGCCGTAGGCCATCTCGAGCCCCATCGGCCGATCGGCTGCGTCGAGGATGGGCGCACCGAAGCGCCGCTTGAGGCGGTGGTACCCGACGCCGATCGAGAGGCGTTCGCCGAGCAGCACGCCGCCGTGAAAGCCTCGCAGCACGCCCATCTTCCCCGCGACGGCGGAGCCCCGGGTGGTGATGCCGCCGTACCCGGAGACGAAGTAGTCCTCGAACGAGTCGGGGGTGGGCTCGGGCTCGTAGCGGGTCGAGGAGACGGCGCGCCGGTGGATGAGCGTGACCGTGTGCGGCGTGGCCTCGGCTGGCGACGGCTCAGGTGGTTCGGGCGTCGCAAGATCCAGCGACGGGGAGTCTTCGGGCACGTCCGCAGGGTCGGCGACGACGGCAGGCGCGGCGTCCTGTGCAGGTGCGGGTGCCGGGGCAGCCGCCGGAGCCGGAGCAGCCGCCGGTGCGACGGTCTCCTTGTCCTCACTCTCCGGTGCGGGTGCCGGTGCGACCACGGGAGCCGAATCTTGTGGCGTCGCGGGCGGGGGCGCGGGGGCGACCGGCGCATACGCCAACATCAGCCACAGCGTTTGAAGCGAACCCACCACGCCCTCTATGTTGCCGCATTCGAGCCCCGGCGACCACCCTCTTGGGACTGCTCGCGTGGCGTGGGCCACATACGGGCCCCGAGCCGCGATGCGCCGGGCGCACCGAAACCTGCGGGCGGAGCGCCCTGATGGTCCGCGCGATTTCAGGCCCGAAAGCCCGGGCAGGAATCGCACCGCGATTCTTGCCCGGGCCCCCGCACCGGCGAAGCCCCTCGTCGACCCACGCGCCCCCACGGGGCCGACCGAGCGTCCCGAAACCGCCCCCGGAGTGGGGATTGGCCTCGCCGCGAACGCACTCTCGCGTTCGATACGACTTCAATGCAGCGACGATGCCAAGTTGCTCGAGGACGCCACGTCGCGCGGTTGCACGGGGCGCCCCTGCCCGGGGCAGGACAGGCATGTCGCGGATTCCCGGCGCAAAGCGACGTGGGTGTCGCGATCAGCCCAGGAACAGCAGCACGTAGGCCACCGCGAGGACCAGCTGCACCGTCGCGTAGGGGACGGCCTTGGCGACGAAACCTCCGAAGGACACCTTCAGGTCGTTCTTGTGCATGATCGTGACCGCGACCAGCGTGGAGGCGGATCCGATGGGGGTCAGGTTGCCGCCGAGGTTGGCGCCGAAGACCACCGACCACCACAGCGACGAGTCGGAGGGGGTGCCCAGCGCCCCCAGGATCTTGGCCAGCATCGCGGCGAGCGGAATGTTGTCGGTCACCGAGCTGGCCATCGCCGAGGCGACCAAGATCGCCCCGGTGCCCAGCACGTCTCCCCAACCGATGATCACCTCGAGCCCCCCGCCGATCAGCGCCAAGACCTGCGCGTGCTCCATCACGCCGATCACCACGAAGAGCGCGGCAAAGAACCCCAGCAGATCCCAGTCGACCGCCTTGTAGTAGCGGTCCACCTGCGACTTGTAGCGAAGCAGCATGATGACCGCGAAGGTCATCGCCACGTACCCCATCCCCAGCTCTGAAATGTAGGGAAGGATCGAGGTGGTCGCGATCACGAGGATGAACGCCACGAGCATCGCCGCGGCGAAGGTGAAGAAACCCTTGCTCTGGATGCCGTCGTTCTCGTCGAAGCCGGCGACCTGCTCTCGCGCCTCCTCCCGCTCCTGCTCCGAGCCGAGGCTGGGGATTGCGAAGAGCTTGGCCCCCATCCAGATCGTCACGGCCGTGGCGACGACGACGTAGGGCGCCGCGGCCACGAAGAACGACACGAAGCTGATCCCCGCCGCCGTGCCGACGATGATGTTCGGGACCGAGCTGATGAGCGTGAGCAGCCCACCGATGTTGGTGAGCAGGCCCTCGACCAGCAGGAAGCCCAGCATCATCTCGGCCCGGCCGAGCTTGCGCAGCGAGACCCCCGTCAGCGAGCCGACGATGATCATGGCGGTCACGTTGTTGAGCACGGCCGAGAACACCACCGTCATCAGGCCGTAGAACCACAGCAGCTTGCGCGGGTCCCCACCGGAGGCCTTGGTCAGCTTGATCGCGATCCACGTGAACAGGCCCGACTTGGACGTCACGTCGACGAACAGACTCGACCCGAGGATGATCGCGATGACCGACCAGTCGATGCTGGGAATGTAGATCGGCAGGGTCAGCGTCTCGCCACCGACGGAGACCGGGACCGACCCGGGGACGATCTCGAAGACCATCGCCAAGAACAGCGCGATGACGGCGAACACGCCGACGATCAGCGACTTCTTGGCGTGAATCTTCTCCTCGAGCGCGAGGCAGACGATGAGCGCCACGAGCAGCGCCGAGAACAGGATCGTCACCGAGGACGACACCGCGTGGTGCCCTTCGGACAGCGCGAGCAGGAGCGTGGAGTCCATGACGTTCACAGCATCAGCAGGGGGATGTGCCGCAGCTCGACGGCGATCGGATAGGCGAGCCCGTGCATGGCGAGCTGCTCTTCGTCGCGGGTGTTGAGCACCAGCATGTCGACCTCGCGCGCCGCGATGAGCTCTCGGTAGTCGGCGAGGTGACGGCCCAGGCGGACCTCCTGCTCGAGCGTGATGGGCGTCTTGGCCTGCGCGAGCGCGCTTCGAACCGAGGCGATGTAGTCCGCGGGCTCGCGCAGCAGCTGCTGCTCGATTCGCTCGCGGGCGTGCTCGGTGTCGATCGAGGGGATCTTGCTGATGACGCTCATGTACCGCTCGAACACGCCTTCGTCCTCGACGTGGCTGAGGGTGAGGCGCCCGCCGTCCTGGGTCATGGCGACCGCCCAGTTCACGAGTCGGTCATCGCCGGCGAGGTGGTCGGCGACGGCCATCACGTGGGTGGTGTTCTGCAGCGCGTGCTCGGCCTCGCGCTCGGCCTGCGGATGTGGCAGCACCAGCACCGGCGCTTCGGAGGTCTGGGTGAGCAGGTCCAGGGCCTCTCCGAGGCTGTGCGGCCACCGCCACCCGTCGCTGAAGAGGTTGCGGTACGCACAGACCAAGCTCGGGGCGGCGTCCTCGACCAGCTGCAGCAGCTGCCCCGTGGTACGCGCCTCGACCCCGGCGATCGTCTCGTAGCGGGCGGTGGTGGCTCCGGCGGCGTGTCGCAAGAACGCCTCGATGCGCTGTCCGTACGCCTGGGCGTCCACCGGAGAAAGATCGGTGACCACCAAGACCCGCTCCAGCTCCACCGGAGTGGGTCGAAACACGGGCTTGGAGGCCGCCCGGAAGGCGCTCTCGAACTGGTCGACCTGAGTCATCGCGATGCGCGCCGAGAGTACCCCGCTCGCCGGTCGCGTGGGGTGTAACCGAGTGGCCGACAGCGCGTATCCACCGCCGAGCCCTTCGACGGCGCCGGAGAAACGTATGGATTGCAGAAGTTGGATGTCTCGCGCGGCCGCGGCCGCTGCCCTGTTGGCCGGAGCCTGCGACGACGGAGGCGGCACCCAGGCCGACCCCGAGCGCATCGCCATGGGTCAGGCGCTCTACGACGGGCCCGTCGAGGGCGGCAACACCTTCGCGTGCGCCACCTGCCACGCGATGGACGACGCCGAGGCGCCGCGCCGGGTTGGACATCCGCTCGGAGGCGCCACGAAGCGAGACTCCTTCAAGAACGGGCAGCTGGGCGCGTTCGAAGACGCCGCCAACTCGTGCTTGGTCGAGTGGATGAACGCCGACCCGTGGGACGCCGACGACGAGCGCATGCTGGCACTCCGTGCCTTCGTCGACGCGGGGAGCGGCGCCGAAGAGGACATCAGCTTCCGCGTGGTGCAGCCGCCCGCCAACCTCGCCGGTGGAGACGCCGAGGCCGGCCGAACGATGTTCAACGCCAGCTGCATCGCGTGCCACGGCCCAGACGGTGAGGGGACCCTTCGGGCGATCGCGGTGGGGAGCGGCGAGCTCGAGCCCAGCTACGTCGCCCGACGGGTTCGCACCAGCGGACGACCCGGCAGCGTGGTCTACGACGGCCTCTCCGGCGGCGTGATGCCGTTTTGGTCCGAGGATCGCCTCAGCGACGCCGAGCTGCGCGACGTGGTCGCCTACCTGTCGCGCAACTTCGATCCCAGCGAGCTGGACCCCGAGGAACCGGACATGCCCGACCCCGAAGACCCCGAAGGCCCCGAAGACCCCGACATGCCCGACGATCCCTCGGACTGCGCCGCGACCCATCCCAAGGTCGGTCAGAGCGCGACGCTCGTCGAGCTCTTTCACGACGTCGGCGGCGTGGCCGAGATCGTCGACAACTGCACCATCGAAATCCGCGACTTCAACTTCGATGGCCAGGGCATCGACGTACAGATCTACGCGGGCTTCGAAGGCATGTACGAAGACGGCTTCTCGATCAGCGAGAACCTCGTCCGCGACCTGCCCTACAACAGCGAAGTGCTCACGATGAAGCTCCCCGAAGGCCGGACCCTCGACGAGCTGGGCGGCGTGAGCGTCTGGTGCGTCCCGGTCGGCGCCGACTTCGGCAGCGGGACCTTCCAGTAGGCCAGTGGGCCCGCAGGCCAGCAGGCCAGCAGGCCAGCAGGCCAGCAGGCCAGCAGGCCAGCAGGCCCACTCGAGCCCGCCTAGTCGAAGTCTTCGAGTTCCTCGTCGTCGTCCCAGTCGTCGTCGTCGCGCATGGTCGGCGTCGACCTGGATGGCGACCACGAGCGCGGCGTACACGACGTCCTCGTCCCCGATCACCCGTAGCTCGTGCGAGCTTCCGTCGGCGCTGACGAGGGTATCTCCAGCCCGGTACCCGGCGCCGGACTCGTCCACCAGCCGCCCCTGAAGGATCAGCATGGTCTCCTCGCCGACGTGCTTGTGCCGAGGGAAGGCATGGCCAGGTGCCACCCGGACCAGGCCGCCGTGGGCGTCGCCGGTCGCGTCTCCGGCCTCGAAGTCGCGGAAGCGAACACCGGGCGCCATGTCGTCCCACGCGCTGGGCGTCTCGATCGTGTCCAGTTCGGACTTCGCCTGCGCCTCGGGCAAGTCGAAGATCCGCATCATGCGGTCGAGGAACGGCAGGAAGCGCCCGCTGGTGGCGATGGCACCGAAGAGGCGATCGCGCAAGGAGGCGCCGGGTTGCTCCGGTTCGAGGCCGAGCACCAGCGCGTCGAGCACCGACGGATCAAATGCGTCTTTGTCGCTCACTGGCCGACTCCTTCCACCTGCATGACACCGCGAATCTTCGCGAGCCCAGCCGCGGTTCGAGACTTGACCGTCCCCAGAGGAGACCCCATGCGCTCGGCGATCTCCGACGAGGACAGCCCTTGAAAGTAGCTCAGCTCGAGGACCATGCGCTGCTCGGACGGCAGCTGGGCCAAGGCGGCCCGGACCGCCGCGCGGTCGGGGGCCAAAGACGGGTCCTCGCAGACCGGCGCCGCCTCGTTGGGCGCGACGTCGTCGGTGGTGATCTCGCGCCGCACGACCGCGGAGCGAAGACGGTCGACGGCGCGCGACCGCAGGCGCACGAGGATCCAGGTGCGGACGGTCGCGCGCTTGGGGTCGTAGTTGTCGCAGTTGCGCCAGACCTCCATGAACACGTCGTGAACGAGGTCCTCGGCGCCACCGCGGTCGGCGAGCATGCGCTTGGCGGTCGCGAGCATGATGCCGGCGAACCGATCGTAGAGGGCGGCGAACGCCTTCACCTCTCCGCGCGCGGCTTCGGCGACCAAGGCCCGGTCGTCGAGGGAAGGAAAGTCGGGAGGACCCGAACCACCGCCGCCAGACACGCTCCAACGTACCGGACGGCTCGCTGTGCGGTCAAACCCGCCGAATGAGGACATGTGGAGCATCGAGTCTCGCCGGCGATACGAGACCCGGGGCCCAACCGGATCGGCGGCAGCTCGCGGAAACCTCAGCCCGGCTCAGCGGGCACGTCGTGAAACTTGAAGAACGCCTGGTCGTACTTGCGCATGTTGCCGACATTGCTGATCTTGATCTTGCCCTTGGCGAACGCGAACACCGGGTTGCGCTCCCCGGTCTCGATCGCGACGAAGGTCTTGGCCCCCACCCGCACGATGCAGTCCGGCTCGCCCTCGAAGCCCTTGACCACATCGCAGTCTTCATCCGACAGCCGCACGGTCCACGCGGGGTCGTCCGCGCCTCGAATGTCCCAATGAAAGGTGCCGCTCCACCCCTTGAGGCGACCGGGGCGAAACCGCTGAGGCAGCGAACACATGATCGCCTCCACTTCGTGAGGTGTGTCGGCCTTGGACGGGCGCGTCATCGCGCGAAGGTAGCAGGGTCGGCGGGAAAACGTCACGCGATCGCAGGGTCGACCAGACGGCTCTGCTCGAAGCAATCTCGGGCGCTGCTGCAGGACCCCGGCGAGACGATGTCATCATCGGGACCCCACGCCTGGCATGTGTACAGGCAAGAAAACGGCACCTGCTGCCGCCGCAGCGACTCCAGAATCGCGGCGGGGGAGCCGGAGTCCCGAGCATGCGACTTCCAGCGCAGGTGCTTGCAGAGATCGAACTGGATGGGGTTCATGGCGACTCCTGCCCTGCGGCGGGGCGCGGCAGCTTGTTGACGGAGGATGGCAGGGCGACGGGGTCGCCGGCCAGGGCACGCTCGAGGGTCTCGAGCACCGTGCCCTCGACGAGATCCACCTTGTATCCGGTCATCGGGAGCGGCGCGGACCCCCCAGTCGCAGCCTTGGCCGCCGCGGCGAGCACGGCGGCATCGGGGCGCTTGCCCAGCAAGGCGGCCTCCGCCGGCGCCGACCGCAGCGGCACCGGCGCGACCCCGCCCAGCGCGACGGCGGCTTCGGCCACCGCGCCGTCCTCGAGGACGAGCCGGACGAGCACCTCGACCAGCGGCCACTCGGCGCGCGCACGCGTGATCGTGCGGAAGTACGCCGAGCTCTCCCCCACCCGCGGCGGCGGCAGCACCAGCGCGGTGACGAGGGCGCCGGGCTCCAGCTGGTTGTCGCGGCGCGCATCCGACCCGTCCCCGAGCAGGGCCGCCATCGACCGAAGTCCGCCGGGCGAGACGTCGACCAAGCCGTCATATGCCAGCATCGCCATCGCGATGGTCGAGGGATGCACCGAGGCGCACGGCCCGAGATCGAAGCACGCGTGGTGCACGTGGTCGCCCGCCCGCGCCGAGCACGTCTCGCCGCCCCGCTTGAAGCAGCGATCTCCGGTCTGCGGCGCGCGGAAGTACCAGCAGCGGGTCCGCTGCAGCAGGTTGCCGGCCATCGTGCCGACGGCCCGAATCTGCGGGGTCGCCAGGCCATCCACCGCTTCGGCAAACCCCGGGTAGAGGCTCTGGATCTCGGCGTGGGCACCGACGGTCGCCATGCGAACCTTGGCCCCGATCCGCAGCGTGCCGTCGGCCGCGTACCCCAGCCCCTCCAGGCCCTGCGTGTCTCGCAGGTCCACGAGATCGCCGCCGCCGCCGCCGACCGGAAGGTTGGGCAGGCGCCGGCGCTCCTGCAGCTCGGTCCCGCCGGCGCGGAACGTGCCGCGGGACGAGAGCGCCTCTTCGATGGTGGTGGGAAAGACGATCATCCTCTCAACCCTTTCAGCACCCGCTGCGGATGCAGCGGGAGGTCCTTGGGGCGCCACCGGGTCGCGTGGAACATCGCGTTCCCAATCGCGGCCGGTGGGGCCACCGTGACGATCTCCCCGAGTCCAGCCGAGCGCTGGGGGATCTTCTCGTACCCCTTGTCGTGGAAGTGCACGTTCAGCTCCGGCATGTCGCCGATGCCCAACACGCGGTAGTCCTCCAGGCCACCGGTGAGCAGGAACCCTCGGTTGGGATCGAGCCTTCGCTCCTCGTAGAGCGTGTAGCTGATCGCCTGCAAGATGCCGCCGGTCGCCTGGCTGCGGGCAAGCGGCGGTGAGACGAGCTTGCCGACCCCGAAGCCACCCCATGCCTGGGTCGCCCGCGTCTTGCCCAGCCGGGTGTCGACTTCGATCTCGACCATGGAAATGGCGGCCGAGACGTATTTCTCGAACGCGACACCGGCGACCGGGGGCGCGAAGAAGCCGCCCTCGTCCCGGGGGCGCTGACCGATGACGGAGACAGGCGGCGAGGAGGCGGCGAGCTTGGACCACGGCACCACGCCGCCTTCGTGTTCGATGCCGCTGGAGGTCGGCACCGCGCCGCGCAGCGCCAACCGCTCGCGAGCATCCTCGAACAGCTCCTTCTTGAGCGCGTCGCAGGCGACCACGCACGCGGGCACCAGCGACGACACCGTGCGGCTGCCCGCCGAGGTCGGGCCCATCACGTAGTTGGAGCGTCCGATCTTCACCGTGACGTCCGAGGGCGCGACCCCGAGCTGCTCGGCGATCGTCACCGCGAGCACGGTTCGCGTGCCGTTGCCCATATCCTGAGAGGCGGTCGAGACGACGATTCCATCGGGCCCGGTCTCGAGCTGGACCCGGCACTTGGGGGTGCAGAACACGAACCACGTCCCAAACGCCAGGCCGATGCCGCGACGAAATCGGCCCTTGTCGGCCCCGGGTACGGCGCGGTTGCGCCAGGCATCGATGCCTTGCGCCCACGCGTACAGCGGCGCTCGGGCGGGGTTGGGATCCCAGCGGCGTCGCAGCTCCAGCGGGTCCTCGTCGCGCGCGTGGGCCAAGGCGTCGATGGCCTGCTCCATCGCCCAGTACGCCTGCGGTCCTCCGGGTCCTCGAAACGGCTTGCCCGGCGGCGCATGGGTGACGACGTCGAAGTCCTCGAGTCGCTTGGGCACGTGCGGGTATTGGATCCGCCACAGCGGTGTGACCGTGTGCCCGACCGCGACGCCCGAGTCCGAGTAGGACTTGGCCGCGACGGCCAGCTCACCGTCCTCATCGACGGCCGCACAGAGCTCCAGCTGCGTCGCGGGGCGGTAGCCGCCCAGCATGATCTCCTCGCGGCGCTCCAGCGCGTACCGGACCGGAGCCCCACAGACCCGCGCCAGCTCGGCTGCGATGATCGCCTCGCCCTCGAGCTTGCCCTTGCCACCGAACCCCGCGCCCACGTACTGCGCGACCACGGTGACCGCGTCGTGTCGCAGCCCGAACCGCTCGGCGAGGTCCTCCGCGCAGGTCCGCACCGCCTGCGTGGATACATGCATGAGCAAGGTGTCCTCCGAAGGCCACTGGGCGATCGCGACGTGGGGCTCGAGCGTGGTGTGGCACTGCGCTGCGGTCGTCCACACGCCTTCGATCGCGGCGCCCCGCTCCCGCGCGTCCTCGATCCGGCGCGTCGCCCCGCGCTTGTGCTTGCTCATAAACCCCAACGGGCCCCGAACGTTCCCCTCCCAAGGCTCGGGCAGCAGCGGCCCTTCGCTGGCGTTGGGCGCCGCTTTGCGCCCTCGCCGGCTCGGGTACACGGCAGGGGCATCGGCGGCCCGGGCCGCCGGGATCGACAGCGCCGGAGGCCGGACGTCGTAGGCGACCTCGACCGCTTCGACCGCGCGGGCCGCCGTCGCCTCGTCGACCGCCGCGATGGCCAGGATCTCCTGACCCGCGAAGCGAAGCGAGGTGCGGCCCTGCATGAGATCGACGACGCCCCGCACTCCGGGCATCGCGAGCGCCTCGGTCCAGTCCAGCGCGGTGATGGTGGCGTTGGCGTGCGGGCTGTGCAGCGCTCGGGCGTGCAGCATGCCAGGGCGCTTGACGTCGACGGTGTAGCGCGCGGACCCGGTGACCTTCTCGCGCGCGTCCTGCCGAGGCGCGAGGGTGGGCCCGGCATCGAACCGGCCCGCGCATGCGCCTTGCACCGCCCGGTAGATGCCTTCGTAGGCGCCGCATCGACACAGGTGACCCGACAGCGCTTCGGCCACGGTGTCGCGGTCGGGCTCGTCGTCTCCGTGCTGCGATCGCCACGTCCGCACGAAGGCCTCGGCCTCGACGATGAAGCCCGGTGTGCAGTAGCCACACTGCAGCCCGTCTTCGGCCATGAATGCCCGCTGCACGGCGGCCAAGCGCGAGCCCTTGGCGATGCCTTCGACGCTCGTCACCGTGCGGCCATGCAGCGCGGTCGCGGGAAGGATGCACGTCGCGACCGGGGTGCCATCGAGCTGCATCGTGCAGGCACCGCAAGCACCGTGCCCGCAGCCGTGTTTGGACCCCGTCAGATCCAGCTGCTCGCGCACGGTGGCGAGCGCGGAGTCGTCCGGACCGACGTCCAGCGTCCGCGCCGTCCCGTTGACCACCGTCTGCACCCGCACGCGATCCGAGGGCGTCGCCCCAGGGGCGCCCGTGCCCGCCTCGGTGTGCAGGCGCTCGGCGCAGCCGGCGGAGAGCGCCGTCGCGCCCACCACCGTGCCTCGCAGGAATCCTCGACGGGTGCTCTTCATGGGCCCCCAAAGGGTCCGGGACCCCGGGGCCCACCGCAAGCGCCTTGAGGAATCAATGCGCGCCAAAGCGCGATCGATCCGCGCCAGGGGCGGTCAGCCGACCTTGTCGCGCTTCTCGTGCTGCTTGCGGATGTTGTGGTCCAGGAAACGCTTCCGGAGCCGAAGGCTCTTGGGCGTGATCTCCAGGAGCTCGTCATCCTCGATGAACGCGATCGCCTGCTCGAGGCTCATGTCGCGCGGCGGGGTCAGGAACAGCTTCTCGTCCGCACCGGCCGAGCGCACGTTGGTGAGCTTCTTGGTGATGCACGGGTTGACGACGATGTCGTTCTCCCGGTTGTGCGTCCCCAGAATCATGCCGCCGTAGACCTTGGTCTGGGGTCCGACGAAGAGCTCCCCGCGATCCTGCAGGCGGAACAGCGAGTAGGTGATGGTCTCGCCGGTCTCCATCACGACCATCACGCCGTGACCGCGGGTCCGCAGGTTGCCCAGGTACGGACCGTAGCTGTCGAAGACCGAGCTGATGACGCCCGTGCCTCGGGTGTCGGTCAGGAACTGGGACCGATAGCCGATGAGCGATCGCGTCGGCGCACGGAACTCCATGCGGGAGCGCCCGGGTCCGTCCTCTTCCATGGCGAGCATTTCGCCGTGTTTGCCGATGCGCTCGATGATGGAGCCCGAGAAGTCGGTGTTGCACTGCACCAGGACGCGCTCGTAGGGCTCTTCCTTCTTCCCGTCTTCGGTCTCCCGGGTCAGCACGCGCGGTCGCGACACGCACAGCTCGTAGCCTTCGCGCCGCATCGTCTCGATCAACACCGACAGGTGCAGCTCACCGCGTCCGTGGACGTCGAACTCCTCGGGCGACTCGGTGGGCTCGATCTTCAGCGCCACGTTGCTCATCGCCTCTCGGTCCAGGCGCTCCTTGATCTTCCGGGAGGTGACGAACTGGCCCTCGGTCCCGGCGAACGGGCTGTCGTTGGCCCGAAACCGCATGCTGATCGTGGGCGGGTCGACCTCGAGCCGCGGGAAGATGGTGCGGGTCTCGACCGCCTCGGTCGTGAGCGTGTCGCCGACCTTGAGCGAGCTCATCCCCGACACCGCGATGATGTCCCCGGCCACGGCATGGCCGACGTCGAAGCGGCTGAGGCCCTGGAAGCCGAGCACCTTGCTGACCCGGAAGACCTCTGCACACTCGGCCTCGCCCTCTTCGGGCGGACGCGGACGCATCAGCGCGATCCGGTCGCCGGCGTTGATCGAGCCCTTCTGCAGGCGGCCGATCGCCAAGAACCCCAAGAAGGTGTCGTAGTGCAGCGTCGAGACCCACATCGCCACGGGCGCGTCCACGTCGACCTGAGGCGGCGGCGCGTGCTCGACGATCGCGTCGAGCACGATCGACATGCTGCCGGGCTCGTCCTCGACCTCCTTCTTGGCGAAACGCTCGCGGGCGCTGGTGTAGACGACGGGGAACTCGAGCTGCTCCTCGCTGGCATCGAGCGCCACGAGCAGGTCGAACGCGCCGTCGACCGCCTTGTCGGGGTCGGCCATCTCCCGGTCGATCTTGTTGACGACCAGGATGACCGGAAGCCCGCGGGCGATCGCCTTCTCGGTGACGAAGCGGGTCTGCGGCATCGGCCCCTCGACCGCATCGACGATCAGCAGCACGGCATCGACCATGTTGAGCACGCGCTCGACCTCGCCGCCGAAGTCGGCGTGTCCGGGCGTGTCGACCAGGTTGATCTTGGTGCCCTGATACTCCAGGGCGGTGGGCTTGGCGGTGATGGTGATGCCTCGCTCACGCTCCAAGTCGCCGCTGTCGAGCGCTTGGGCCTGCTCTCCCTCGCCGCGACCGAACGCCCCGGCGATGTCGAGCAATGCGTCGACGAGCGTGGTCTTGCCGTGGTCGACGTGGGCGACGATGGCGAGGTTTCGAACGTTGGTCCTTGATTGGCTCATGGAACGGGTCCGCGCGCTAACTACAACATCTGGCCCGCTTCCCCCATGTGTCCGCGCTCGTCGCTCGTGAGCTAGCGCGGGTCAGCGCGCGCGCGCCGCTCGGCAGCTCGGGGTGCGCGTGCGGATACAGTCGCCCGCATGGGTACGATGCGCGAAGTTCTCCGGTTCTGGTTCGGCAGCATCGACGGAGCGCCGCCAACCGCGGAGGTCCGCAAGCGCTGGTTTGCCAAGTCGGAGGCCTTCGACGCGGAGATCCGGGAGCGCTTCTGTGGACTGCACGCCTCCTTGATGAACGGAGGGCACGGGGACTGGCTGAGCACCCCGCGCGGAGGTTTGGCCCGGATCCTCGTGCTGGACCAGTTCTCTCGCAACCTCTTTCGCGACGATCCCGGCGCGTTCGCCTCGGACCGAACCGCCCTGGAGACCACCGACTCGATGCTCGAGGACGGCTCGCTCACCGAACTCGCCGCCCACGAGCAGGTCTTCGTGCTCATGCCCTTGATGCACGCCGAGGACCGTCAGCGTCAGGAACAGTCGGTCCGGGAGTTCGAGGCGCTGGCCGCGAGGGCCCCCGACGCGCCCGGACTCTCCAACAACGTGGACTACGCGCACCGCCACAAGGCGATCATCGACCGCTTCGGCCGCTATCCGCATCGAAACGCGATCCTCGGCCGCAGCAGCACCGCCGAAGAGGTCGCGTTCTTGCGCGAGCCCGGCTCCGGCTTCTAGCCGGCGCGAGACCCGCACCCGCCGGCGCCTTCGACGGTCAGGCGCGCGACAGCCCCAAGGCCTTGCGCATGCGCCGGGCAGACTGGCGGGAGATCGGGACCTCGGCCCCCGCCCGGGTCAGCGCGACGAACCCGCCGCTGGGCGTGGGCCGCAGCATGCTGACCTCGTGCATGTTGAGCAGGACGCGGCGATGCACGCGGTCGAACCGCCCGCCGGGAAGCCGACCATGCAGATCGGCCAGGGTCGCGTCGGTGAGGTGTGCGTCGCCCCCGGTAGTGTGGACGGTGACCAGCGCGCCGTCGAAGACCGCGTGGGAGATCGCTGGGGGATCCAGCAGCACGATCCCCTCCCGCGTGACGACCGGCACCCGATCGTAGGGGTCGGGCTCCGAGGACACCGGCGCGCCCCGCTGCACGTGGGCGCGGGCCCGCTCGATGGCCTTGCCCAGCCGCGACGCCTCGATCGGCTTGAGCACGTAGTCGACCGCACCCAGCTCGAACGCCTCGATGGCGTGCTGCGGATGGGCGGTCGCGAAGATCACGTACGGAGCGTCGGAGCCCAGCATCGCGTGCGCTTCGATGCCCGAGAGCCCGGGCATCTGCACGTCGAGCACCAAGACGTCGACCGCCTCGTCCATGAGTTGATCGAGCACCCCCTGCGCGCTGTCGTGGGCCCCGACGATCTCGACGCCGGGGACCGCGGTCAGCAGCCGGGTCAAGCGGCGGCGGGCGGTGGATTCGTCGTCGGCCAGAGCGATGCGGAGCGTGGGCGTCATGGTTGAGGCTCGAGGTCGTTGGGCAGCTCGATGCGAGCCACGGTGGTGTCGTCGTGCGAGGTGATGCAGAAGCGTGCGCGGCCGCCGTAGGCATGCTCGAGTCGCTTCTCGACCAGTCCGAGGCCCTCTCCCCCCTCGCGCGGTCCTCGAAACGGCCCGCGGTTGCGGACCTCGACCGACCAACCGCTGGAGGAGGCGTGCACCCGCAGCTGCACCGGACCGTGGTGCGACGCGGCCGGACCGTGTTTGATCGCGTTCTCGACCACGGGAAGCAGGAGCATCGGCGGCACGTCGACGCGCGGCAGGGGGTCGTCCATTTCACGCTGGAGCACGAAGCGCTGCGGATCCCGGATTCGATAGAGCGCGAACAGGGTGTCGATCAGCTCCAGCTCTCGGTCGAGGCCCCACGAGGACACCTGGGTGCCCTCCATGATCGTGCGCAGCATCGCCGAGAGCTGCAGCGTCGCGCGCTCGGCGACCTCGCCATCATCGCGGCACCACTCGGCGATCGCGTTGAGCGTATTGAAGAGGAAGTGCGGATCGAGATGGTCGCGCAGCGCGAGCAGCTGGGCCGCCTGAGCCGCTTGGGTCATGTCGTCGGCGCGCTTGCGCTCGGCGTTGAGACTTCGCTCCAGGTCGATGTCGCGGCCCAGGCCGTAGCCCCCCACCAAGAACAGCGCGATCGACACGAGCAGGCTGCTCTCGGACGTCAGAAGCGTGGGCTGCAGCCCCAAGAGATCCGGGATCACCGACCCGACGATCGCGACGGTCCCCGCACCGGCCACCCCAAACACGACGAGGCGCCCAAAGGGCTCGGTGAACGTCTTGCGGCGCGAGGTCTCCCCCTGGAACAGCGCCCGCCAGGACAGGGGCGCAAACAAGAAGAACGCCACGCACATCACCACGCCCAGCGGCGCGGCCATCGGCTCGGTGGAGTAGTGATCTTGCGCCAGGACCAGCGGCACCGCGACCACCAGGATTGGCAGCAATCGGCGCGGAGCGAGCAACGCCAGCAGCGTGCTGCGCAGGAGGGACCGTTGGCTCACCACGGGCATCGTCGATCTTGCCTGCGCCAGCGTCCGGTGTCTGCGCCCTTTCGCCCAGCGGCGTGACGCGGGCCCCCGGCGGCTCGGATCCAGGCCCCAGCGGCGGCCGCAAACGTTGTCCAAGGCGGCCCAGGTGCGGCATTCTGGGGGGGCGGATGTCAGAGCACGACGCATCGCCTCCGAGCGCATCGGAGGCTGAAGGGCTGGTGGCCACCCTGCCCGGCGACACGACCGGCGGCGGCTTTGCGTCCTCCGGGGCACCCGAAGACGGCGAGCCCCTGCAGCGCGGGGACAGCTTGGGCCGGTACACCGTGCTCCAACGCATTGGCGCCGGCGGCATGGGAGTGGTCTACGCGGCCTTCGATCCGCAGCTCGACCGGCGGGTGGCGCTCAAGGTCATGCACGCCGGCGACGTCGGACCCGTGGACTCCGGAGGCCGAGCTCGGCTGCTCCGCGAAGCGCAGGCGATGGCCAAGCTCAGCCATCCCAACGTCATCACGGTGCACGACGTAGGGACGTATGGCGAGCGCGTGTTCGTGGCGATGGAGTTCATCGAAGGCTCCACGCTGCGCGACTGGATCAACGCCGAGCGCGCGTGGCCCGAACTCGTCGACGCGTTCGTACGCGCCGGCCGTGGGCTCGCCTCGGCCCACGCGGCAGGCCTGGTGCACCGAGACTTCAAGCCCGACAACGTCCTGATCGGCAGCGACGGCCGGGTGCTGGTGATGGATTTCGGGCTCGCCCGGCAAGCGGCCATGCGCACTGGACCGGTCCACAGCCGCCTCCAAGAGATGCGCTCGGCGTCCAGCTCGGCATCCAGCTCGGGGTCGAGCTCGGCGGTCGCAGAGACCCGCGACCTCAACCTCACCCGCACCGGCGCGATGCTCGGGACGCCGGCCTACATGGCGCCCGAGCAGCACCGCGGGGAACCGATCGGCCCGCATGCCGACCAGTTCAGCTTCTGCGTCGCGCTGTACGAAGCGCTATATCGCGAGCGGCCGTTCGAGGGGTCGAGCATGGCATCGCTGGCGATCAACGTGCTCGACGGGAAGGTCCGCAACGCACCGCGCGACACCAAGGTGCCCACGTGGTTGCGCGGCGTGGTCTTGCGCGGCTTGGCCACCGCGCCCGAAGACCGCTTCCCGTCGATGGACGCGTTGCTGGCCGAGCTCCAGCGCGACCCGCCGCAGGCCCGCCATCCCTGGCTCGTCGCGGGCATCGCCGTGGGGATCGCCGGCATCATCACCGCGGTCTACATGAGCACCCGCTCGGGCCGCCTCGAGGCGTGCAAGACCTCGAGCCAGGCGATCGACGAGGTCTGGTCCGCCGAGCGCAAGGCGTCCCTCGCCGCGAAGTTCGAAGCCTCTGGCGAGGCGTACGCGAGCCCATCGTGGCAGTCGATGTCCCGCGCACTCGACGGCTACGCGGAGGCATGGACCACGGTCTACGACGTTCGCTGTACCGCCGACGCGCGCGCGCGGGCCCGCAGTACCCCCAAGTACGAGGATCCCGGCCTGCTCTGCCTGGAGGATCGACGCACCGACCTCGACCAGCTGCTCTCCCACCTCGAAGAGGATGGCGCAGCCCGGGAGGCTGCGGCCCAGGCGGCCCAGGCCGCGCAAGAGCTTCCCCAGCCCGCCACGTGCACGAGTCTGCGGCGCAGCGACGCCTCGGACGATCGACTGACGGCGGACGAGAAGCGCAGGGATAAGCTCGACGACCTGCACACGCTGCTCTCGCGCGGGCGCGCCCTGGTCGCGCTGGAGCGGCCCGAGGCGGCGCAGACCCTCGACCGCGCCCTGACCCGCGCGGAGGCGATCGACGCCCCTCGGGTTCGCAGCGAGGCGCTGCTGCTCAGCGCCCGCGCGCTCCTGCAGCAGGGCGACGCCAGCGAGGCGGACGGACGCCTGCGCGAGTCGATCCTGCTGGCGGCGCAGACCGGTCGGGCAGACGTCGAAGCCGCGGCGTGGACCCTGATGATCAACATCGTCGCGCTGCGGCAGGGCCTGTACGACGAGGCGCGACGGGTCGCACTCGGGGCTCAAGCTGCGATCGCGCGGGCCGGTGACGACTCGCTCTCGCGGGCCCAGCTCCTCATCGGCCTGGGCTCGATCGCGCAGGCCGAGGGGTCGTACGGCATGGCGCAGCGCCAGTTCGCCAAGGCGCTGGAGGTGCAGACCGAGCGTCTGCCCAACGGAGACCTTCGGCTGGCCGACACGCATGCGTGGATCGGCGCCGCGCTCGAGGGCATGGGGCGCTACAGCATGGCCGCCCAGCACCACAAGGCCAGCCTCACCATTCGAGAGCAAGTGCTCGGCGCCTCGCATCCCGACGTCGCCGAGACCCTGCTTCAGCTCGCCTCGAGCATGCAGGGCGGGATGCGCCTGGATGCTGCCGAAGGCACCCTGGTCCGCGCCCGGATGCTGCTGGACCCCCACAGCACCATGAGCCTGGCCGACCTTCCCGATCCCTCGGACACGCCGGTGATCTCCAACGAGACGTTCGCCTCGCTCGCCTACCCGGTCGACCTGGCGAGATGTCTGGACCAGCTGGGCACGCTGCGGCGCGCTCAAGAAGGCTTCGACCAGGCGGGCCGCCTGCACGCACGCGCGGTCGCCATCCTCGAGCGCGCGCTCGGCCCGACCCATCGCGACGTGGGCTACGCGCACGTCAACCTGGGCGTCGTGCTCGCCGACCAGCGCCGCAACGCCGAGGCGCTGCCCCACCTGCGCCGCGGCCTCGAGGTCTGGACCAAGACCCTGCCTCCGGGTCATGCCGACCTCGGCTTCGCGCACCTGGACCTCGCCAACTCCCTGTGGGCGACGGGCTCGTCCGAGTCGGCGCGAGAGCACTACGCGCTCGCGCTGGGGGTCTGGGAGTCCTCGATGGGCGAGGAGCATCCCTTGGTCGCCTACGCGCTGACCGGTCTGGGGCGAACGCTCATCGACACGGGCGCGCCCCAGGACGCGGTCCCGCTCCTCGAGCGCGCCTTGGAGCTGCGCACGCACGAGGACGAGGACAACCTCAACATCGCCGAGGTCTCCTTGCTGCTGGGCCGCGCGCTGTACATGAGCGGTCAGGATCAGACGCGCGGCGAAGCCCTGGTCCGCCATGCGCGGGACGTGGTCGGAGCGTACGAGCCGACCGACGCGGCGGGCTTGCTGCGGGTGCTGACCGGTGGAGAGTACGAGCGGTTCACCGACCAGCTGGTGCCCGCCGGACTCGGCGTCACCAACCGCTATCGCCCCACCTGAGGGTCTGACGACATGGTGCGAAACCGGCCCCGCATACGCTGCATTGCCGGGCGCCTGAACGGGCCGTAGACGGGCTCCATGGGCGTGTATTCATCCGGTCGGACGACGGTGTGGCTATCGACACTTCGGTGGCGTGTAGCCCCGAGTCCGGCGTTGCCTTTTGGAACCGCGGGGCCCTACGCTCATCGCGTGCTGCCTACCGTCCTTCTGACCGCCGCCGTCCTGTCCGCAACCACGGCCGTCCCCTCCCACGTCGCGAGCCTGCTTGCCGAGCCCACGCCCGACCCCAGCTGGCAGGACGATGGAGCGGTCGAAGAGGAGGACGATGGGGAGGCGCCGTCCGAGGACGCGGTCCCGGACGCGCCGGTGGCCGACGGGTCGAGCGAATCCGCGACGGCCTCGATCGAGGGCACCCAACCGGCGGCGCCCTTGGTCGCGACCGACCCGGTGACCGCACCACCGCTGACCATCGAGGACATCAACATCCCCGAGCAAAAGGGCATCGGGCTGATGGCGACCTCCGGCGCGCTGGCGGGCGTCGGCATCGGCGTGATGGCGTGGCGGATCTCGCGGATCAAGCGCCTGTGCACGGCGGACTCGGTCGACGCGATGAGCGTTTCGCAAGATGACCTCTCGAGAATCACCGACGAGGCCGCCGACTGCTTCGTCTCGGGCCGCGGCGCGAACGCTGGCCTGTGGTTCCTGCAGGCCCTGCCCAACGCGGTCAACTGGGGCATCGCGCCCGGAGCCGGCACGGTGCGCGCCAAGTACGACGCGGCCCGCTCGGTCAAGACCGGTGAGATCCAGCGCAAGCCCGGCGTCTTCATCGGCACCGGCGCGGGTCTGCTCGGCGCGGGCGCGGTGGGTCGCATCGTCGTGATGGTGATCCGGATCCGCTCGCTGAACCCTGTCAACGGCATCGCCGCCAACTGCATCGAAGGCGGCAACACCGATCCCAAGGACTTCTTCGGCTGCTACGCGGACCGCAATGCGTTGCTGTACGGCATGCACCAACTCACCTCCACGGTCGTCGCCGCCGGTGGGGGCCTGCTCGCGTACGGCGTGGTCTACAAGCGCACCCGCAAGCAGCTGGAGAACGTATACGGGGTCGAGAAGACCGCCAAGCTGGAGCTCTCGGTCCAGCCGCAGCTCTCGCTCGACTACACGGGCGTCTCGGCCGCGCTGCGGTTCTAGCCAGGCTATCGTCGCGCACATGGTCTTGCGCACCACATCTTGGCTCGCCGTCGTGTCCTCCACCTTGCTCGTTGGGTGTCCTGCCTCGCAGGCCGAGGACGGCGGCGACACCGAAACCGACGCGGGCAGCACGAGGGGTGAGGCGTCGACCTCGACGGGCCCGAACGCGACCGCGCAGCCCTCGAGTTCCGACGCCTCCAGCGTGACGACCGACGACCCGGACACCACCGATGCCGCCGACGGCAGCACGAGCAGCACCACCGGCGAGGCCACCGAGGTCACCGGCGATACGGAGACCGGTACGTGCCAGGTCTGGCAGATCACCTACGACCTCGCCGGCAGCGAGTTCGAGATCAGCAACACCCCGTTCGGCGCCGGCGATCAAGTCAACACGCTGCAAGAGCCCTACGACGCCGACACTAACATCGGCCCGGGCACGTTCGTCCTGCAGTTCGAAGACGTCGACGGTGCTCCGGGCGGGCTCGGCACGATGGTCTCGTATGCGATGAGCCTGCACTTCGTCGTGGGCGGCACGGTGACCGTGACGACCGACATCGAAGGCACCGCCGGTCCCGAAGCGTGCGGTGTGACCCAAGGCCTGCTCGCGGGCACGACCGTCGCCTGGGCGCCGCCGCTGATCACCGACTACACGACCGAGGGACAGGTGCTGTGCCAGGGCCCCCTGTGCAGCGCCGGCGGCCTGCCCAACGGCACACCCGTGGTCCAGGACGACGTGGTCGATCAGCCGATCAACGACTTCGTCTTCGAGGCCGATCTCAGCGCCTTCACCATGGCCGAGGTCGTCACCGGCCAGGACGGCAACTCCACCAACTCGTGGACCTACGTCGGCACGCAGACCAACCGCGAGCTGGTCGACGCCCCCGCCTGCGCCTGCGGCGAGTAGCGTCCAAGACTCAGAGGGGACCGCCTTCGTGCGCCCCCCTCCGAGAAGATTCAGGCGCCAGCGCCCGCATCGGGGCTGGCGTCTTCGTTGTCGAGCGTAGTGTTGCGTTGCATATGGACCTCGTCGTTCCCGGGCGGGCATCGCCTCTGGGGGACCGCAGTCCCGGCGACGGAGCTGAAACAGGCGGCAGCGAACCGACCCCCATTCCCGCATTTCAGGTGGGTGCGCGTGGGCTCCTGAAGAGAATCGGGAGTCGCGCTGGGTTTGCTCGGAGCGAATGCCCGCGAGCCCTTGGTGCATGCAGCCCCTGACTGCACGCGCCGCGGAGGCACAGGTGTAGCAGCGAGGAAGCGGACGTCAAGGACAGCGGGAGGATAGCAACAACGAAAAGAGGCCGAGCACGGACGCTCGACCTCCTTTCGTTCTCGCGAACGAGGGCCGCGAACTACTCGTAGATTGCGATGTCGTCGATCAGGATCACGACACCGTCTTCGGTGTTGTTCCGGAAGGCGAGGTGGACCTCCTGGCCGGCGAGTGCGCCGATATCCACGCTTCGGCTCTGAGGATCCGCCTCCTCAGCTGCGATCTCGAACACCGGAGCGGCCGATGGGATCACGCCCTCGTCCAGGGCAAGGAAGGCGATGGGGTCACCGTCGCCGATGAAGTCCGTGAACTCGGTCACGGTGGTGGGCACGACGTAGACCTGGTAGCCGTCCGGGTACATCGCGCTTGGTGTGAACGCCAGCCATGACAGCGTCGCCGTGTCTCCCAGCGTGATCGCCGGAGAGATGAGCCAATCGTCGGAGGTGCCGACTGGGTCGTACCAAGACGTCGCCGTGGCCCAGAACTCTCCGGTCGGGGAGAAGAAGTCGGTTGCGACCCAGGCCTCGTCGACGGTGATCGGGAGATCTTCGGAAACGACCAAGCCATCCACATCGTGGGTGGTCCAACCGGCGGGGATATCCCCCGACTGGAAGCCCTCGAAGAACGCAGGAATCTCGTAGGAGCAGAAACCGTCGTCCGTGCAGACGGCGCCGTCGGGGCAGGTCTCGCCCCCACTGCAGTCGAGCACGCACTCGTCCCCCCCGGCGCCGTCGATATCCTGGCAGGCGGCCGGAGCATCCCCGGTCTCAGGCACCACGGGACAGTCGGCGACCGGGTCCGTACAGTCTGCAGCCGCGCAGACCTGCGTGGTTCCAGACCCCTTCGCGGTCGTTTCGATGCAGGTCTCGCCGTCGAGGCAGATGCCATCGCCTTGCGCCGCGCAGTCTTGGAAGCCGGAATCGGGAGCGGGGGGCCACACACAGTGGCTCCCGAATCCCCTCCCCTCCCAGGGCAAGAGAGATGCAGATCATGCCGTCCGGGCACGTCTCCCCCCGTCGCAGGTGAGGCTGCAGAATGATGTGGAGCCGTCGGGGAACTCGGTGCACCCAGGCATTGCGTCGCCTGTCTCAGGCGCCTCCCCGCAGTCGCTGTCGTCCTCGCAGTCGATACTTCCGCATACGCCAAAGTCTTCATCGTTGGAGAGGCAGATGCCGTCCGTGTCGCAAATCGGGAGGTCCTCGTTCAAGCAGTCCGCGTAGTCGGGGAACGGAGGCGCCTCGCCGTGCAAGCACACGCCACCGTCGCAGAACATGCCCTCCGGACAGTCTCCGCACTCGAGGAAGCAGTCGTTCGTGCCATCGCCCGTGATGTCGTCGCAGGCAACCTGGTCGTCGAACTCTGGAGATGGCCCAGCCGGACAGTCGCACGCTGCCTCGCAGCCCTGATAGAAACAGACGCCGGCGGTTGGCGTCTGCACGTTGTCGACGAGGCACCCCGGTTGCAAGCCCGCGGACATGCAAACCCCGTTGCCGCCTTCAACGCAGTCCGCGTACTCCCCCTCGCCCCACCCATCCGGGCACAGGGGTGGGTCGCCGTCGGCCACGCAGAAGCATCCAACACAGGCGAAGAACTCGCCGCAGGCTTCGGCGACGGTCTCGGGGGTGCACTCGTCGTCGGGGGTGCAGCCGGGGGGATCCCCACTCTCGGTCCCCGTGTCGGCGACGGTCGGGTCGGTTTCGTCCGTGGTGCTGCCCTGAGTTGACGGGCCCGTCGTGTCGGTGGTGGTACCGCCGGTCTCGTCGTCGGTGTCTACGCCGGTCGCGTCGTCGCCACACGCGGGCAGCGCCAGCGCGATCATGGGAAGGAGATAAACGAGTTTCTTCATGTTGATGTGCCCTCTTCGATTCCTGGGTTTGCCCAGCCCCTAAGTCGACCGGACAAGAGTACGAGAGTCGCGCACGCGCGCCAAGGTGGATGATGCCTCAGCCCCCGCCCAGGGCCTCGAGCTCCTCGGACCCCGGCAGGGACGAGAGGTCTGGCAGCAGCACGATCTCGATGCGACGGTTCGCCGCTTTCCCCGCCGCGGTGTCGTTGTCTTGCACCGGGCGCGTCTGTGCGAAGCTCGCGGCGCTCAGCTGCGAAGGCTTCATGCCCGCAGCCTCCAGCGTCGCGCGCACCCCCAGGGCACGGCCCGCCGCCAGCGCCCAGTTGTCCGGGAAGCGCCGGGTGTCGATCGGGACGTCGTCGGTGTGCCCCTCCACCTGGAACTCACGGTCGCTCATCTGGGCGAGGCCGGCCCCAACCTCCTCGAGCGCGGCCTGCCCCTCTTCGGACAGGGTCGCCGAGCCGCTCGGGAAGAGGATGTCGGTCGGCAACTCCAGCACCATCCGACCCCCGACGATCTTGATCCGAAGCTTGCCCGCGTCGATCAGCGACTTGAAGCGTGTCAACAGCTCCCTGAAATTCATAGACCCGCTGCTCCGCCGCGAGTTCGCGTTCGTTGGCCATCGCCAGCGCGCGCGTCATCGACTCGATCGAGTCCTGCAGCGCCATCTGGTCCTTCATGGCTTCGGCCAGCTCGGCCGCTCGAGCGTCGCGCTGCACGGCCGTCATCTCCAGCTCGCGCCGCAGCGCCGCCGCCTCGCGCTGCGCGGCGCTCAGCTGCTCTTCGGTCCGCGCCAGCAACGCCCGCTGCTGGGACAGCGCCCCCTCACGGCCCGCCGCTTCGACGTCACCGTCGACCAGCGCGCGCCGAGCTTCGCCCAGGTCGCGCTTGAGCTCGTCATACTCGCCCTTGGGCACGCAGGAGACGATGAAGAGGCCCGCGAGCGGCCCAATGAGTCCTCGTCGCATCGCCGGACGGTAGCAGCTGACCTTCGCGTGGTGACCCGCCCCGGGCCCGTGTGCGATGCTCGAACCCGTGATCGCTCGGATCGGAGCCGCGACGGCGGTCGCGGCCATGCTCGCCGGAGGGTGCACGCGGCTCAACCCCGCCTACGCGGACGGCGCGAAGGCGTCGGACTCGAGCGATGCGGGGACCACCGCCGCAAGCTCGACCCGCGGAGAGGAGGTCGGGGGCCCGAGCACGTCGGCGGGAACGACGCTCGCACCGGAGACGTCGGCGGGCCCCATGACCACCACTGGCCCGCCGCCACTGGACGTGCCGCTCGCCTGCGGTACGCCCACCGAAGACTGCGAGTTCTTCGACCCCGACGCGTGCCGCAGCAGCGAGCGGTGCGTCCCGTGGGGACCCGTCGGCGACCCCGAAGGCATTGGCTGCATGCCGGAGCCGAAGGCGCAACCCCTCGCCCTCGGAGATGCGTGCCAGCGCTCGTGTGCCGACGACCCGACCGTCCTGAGGGGCGACGACGCCTGCCCGCCCGGAGCCATCTGCGACCCCTACGGTGACTCCCCCACGTGCGTCGCGCTGTGCGAGGACGACTCGGCGCCCTGCGATGGAGACCGGGTTTGCGTGACGCATGCAACCCGACAGAGCGGAGACTTTGGTCTGTGCCGCGACTGCAATCCCACCCTCGAGAACGGCTTCAACGGGTGCATTCAGGGACTCACCTGCGTCGTCGGTACGTCGGGTTTCGACTGTCAGCCCGCTGGGGAGACCGTCGAAGGCGGGAGCTGTACTCTGATCAACGAATGCGTCCCGGGGTTGATCTGCCTGAACGACCCGTTCCCAGGGTGCGACGGTTCGTGCTGCACCGCCTACTGCATCCCTGACATCGTGTCGTGCAGCAACGGGCTCGAGTGCCTCCCGCTGCCCGGTGCAGTCGGCGTCGGGTACTGCGGCGAGCCCTAGTCGTCCGGGCTGCTGGGCTAGGGCGGACCCGCCGCGCCCTGCCCCCCGCGCAGCTTGGCGTCCATCGAACGCACGATGCTCAGCAGCTCTGCGACCTTCGCGTCGACCTTGGTGGGATTGCCCATGTGCTCGTTGGTGCTGCGGACCAGCGGCACCAGCGTCCGCTCGATGATCGCCACCTGCTGCGCCAGCAGCTCCTCGACTCCCGGCGGCGGCTGGTTCTCGATGTTGACCTGCAGCTTGGGGCTCTGCATCAACCCCACCGCCGAGGACAGGCTCTGCATCGCCGCGATGAACGCGGCATCTCGCGCCGCCGCGCCGTTTGCAGCGCCCGCACCCTCTTGCATCAGCTTGGCCGCACCCATCACCGCCCGCTCGATGCCCGCGAGCTTGTCGGTGACCGCCGAGTTGCTCTCCATCGCGGTCTGAATCCCGCCGAGCTTGTCGGTCAACCCGGTGAGCTGGCCCGTCACGCGGGCGATCGGATCGTCGTCGCTGCCGCCCATGAGCTTGACCCGCCCAAAGTCCTTCTTGATCTGGGCCCATCGCGCCGCCTGCTCCTGCGTCAGCGTCCCGCGAAGCTCGGCCAGCTTGAGCAGGTTGTGCTCGGCACCTGAGGTCAGCGTCTGCGCCTCCCCGACGTAGTGGTCGTCGATCAGACGCCGGACCTCGTCGTCGTTCATCGCCGGGACGATCTTCTCGGCCAGCTTGGCCATGTTGCGGTAGGAGCCCTGCAGCTGGAAGCGCGGCTCGGTGCGGTACTGGTCGTCCATCGACGCCGACTCGATGTACTGCATGTTGACCTTGAGCAGCACCTCCTGCGCCTTGAACATGTGCTGCAGGACGCCGGTGATCTCACCGATCTCCACCGCCGAGTACCCGTGGGAGAGGTCCGAGGTGTTGATCTCCTCGCCCCGGGCCATCCGCACCAGCTTGTAGATGTCCCCCTGTTCGCGGGTGGCCAACGGAGCCAGCACTGCATTGGACGTGATCGCGTTCTCGATGTAGCTGAGCGCAAACGCGTCCCCCTTGCCCGACAGGATGTCGCCGAGGTTGTACGTGTCCGCCCGGTTGGCGAGCATGTCGGGGATCTGGAACTTCTCGCCGGCCTCGGTGTACGGGTTGCCGGCCATCACCACGCAGAACTTCTTGCCCCGCAGGTCGTACGTGCGCGTGCGCCCCTTCCAGACGCCCTCGATGCGGCGCTGCGCATCGCACAGCGAGATGAACTTCTGCAGCAGCTCGGGGTGGGTGTGCTGGATGTCGTCGAGGTAGAGCATCACGTTGTTGCCCATCTCCAGCGCCAGGTTGATCTTCTCGACCTCTTGGCGCGCCGTCGCGTTGGGCGCCTCGCTCGGGTCGATCGAGACCACCGAGTGCCCCAGCGCCGGTCCGTTGACCTTGACGAACGCCAAACCCAGCCGGCTGGCGACGTACTCCATCAACGTCGTCTTGCCGTATCCCGGCGGGGAGACGAGCAGCAGCAGCCCCATCAGGTCGGTGCGCTTGCTGTCCCCTGCCGCGCCCAGCTGCTTGGCGAGGTTGTCCCCGATCAGCGGCAGATAGACGTCGTTGATCAGCTTGTTGCGGACGAACGAGCTGAGCACGCGCGGCTTGAACTCTTCCACCCGAAGCCGCCGACGTTCGGCTTCGATCACCGACGTCCGAATCTCGCGGTACTTCTGATAGCCCGGCACCCGCTCGTGTTTGAACGCACCGAGGCGCTCCAGGAACTCATCGATGCGCAGCCCGATCGACCCGCCCTCGATGCGGTCGTGCTGACCGAGCAGACCCGTGGCCGCAGAGCGGGTGAGCGATGCGTTGGCGGTACGCTGCAGCGACCGCTGGGTGAGCAAGACCGCCGCGGCCTCCCCCAAGACGTGTGCCAGATCGCGCAGCGCTTCGTCCTTGGCCTGCTCGAGGAACGCCTGAATCCACGAGCGCGCCAAACGGTATTGCGCGGCGACATCCCCTTGCAGCGACTGAAGGTCGTCTTCCAGCGCGCGGCGGCCGGTGCCGTGCAGCTCGAGGTACTCCATCAACCCATCGACCAGCTTGTTGGCTTCGGCGCTGGTGGTGAACATCGGGCGCTCGGCGATCAGCTCCTCGACCAGGTACCGACCCGTCGTGGGCGCATGCGAGGCGGGCTCGGGCAGGCCGGTGGTCTCGATGAACGCCTCGACCGCCACCGCCAGCTCCTCCCCAAGCTGCACCTGCGCCGTCGACCCTCCGAACGCCTCCCGCAGCCGGCCCAGGCTTCGAGAGCGCCGGTGCCACGCATCCTTGCGCGGATGCTCGGAGTACGCCCAGAACAAGCACCCGATCGCCCGGGCCGTGGGCGCGAAACGAAGCAGCCCCGCGCTGTCGTGCAGCGTGACCACCTTCTCCAGGATCGCCGCCGCGTCGGCATCGTGGACGCCGCGCTCGTAGCCCTCCTGGTAGCGGCTGCCAGAGACGGTGCGAACGAGCGCGAGCAGGCCGCCCTCTTCGCGCTGGGCCGCGTGCAGGGCCGCCATCGAGAGCCCCTCGCGGTCCGCCTCGGCGTCGAAGAGGATCGACGCGGCCAGATACTCCCCTCGATAGACCGCCTTCGTCTCCGAGATCAGCGTCTGCGACCAGTAGTCCTTCGTGGCCAAGAAGGCCTCGTCGGTCACCGGCTCCATGAAGTCGGTGCCCGAGATCGAGATCGCCATGCCATCGTCCTTGGGCAGCACCGTCAGCTCGAGCGGCTGGGTGTTCACCGTGAAGCGGTGGTGCCCGAGCTTGAGCAGGTTGTCGTCGCCGTCGAACAGCTCGGAGCGATCCCGAAGGCCCCGCAGCGCGTCTTGCTTGGCCGACTTGAGGCGGCTTTGCACCTCGTCCGCCTTGACCGTGTCGCCCAGATCGAGGATGCGCTGGGAGAGGTCGCGCACCTTGAGGATCATCGCGTCGGAGGCGAAGTAGGCGTTGAGCTGGTCCACCTCCTTGAACGCCGACGCGCGCCGCGAGACGCCCTGAAGGATGCGCTCGGCGGCGCCCCACAGGTTCTGAACCCGGCGCTGGCGCTCGTCGAGCAGCTGCTGTTTCTTCTGTCCGAGGGCCTCGTAGACCTCTTCGCGCTTCTGCGCGAGCTCCCCGATGAACTCGTCGAACTCGGAGAACTTCCCCTCGAGCTCCTCGAGCTGCACCATCAGGCGCGAGAGCTGCTCGTCGCACTTCTCTGGCGTGTCCGCGAGGCCGATCGCGCTCTGTACCGACTGGCCAAAGAGCTTGAACTGCGCCCCGAACTCGGCCTTGCCCTCGACGGAGAGCAGCTCCTTGCGGCGTCCGGCGAGCGTGGCGCGGACTCGGTTTTGGTGGGCAAAGACCTCGCTGATCTGCTCGAGGATTCGCGTGCGTGCGGTCGGGTCGTCGACCTGGAGGTTGGCCGCGACGTCGGAGAGCACGTTGAGGCCGTCCGAGACGCGGTCCAGCTCCTCGCGAAGCGGAACGAACTCGTTGGTCTTCTCGACCTTCTGGCAGCGTTCGAGCAGGCGCTCGAGCTCGTTCGAGAGCGGCGCGAGCGAGTCCTCCTCGAGCAGGAATCCGACGGTGTCCTGGGACAGGCGGTCGAAGTGCTCCACGACCTGCGCCTCGAGTTCGTCGACCCGGGCCAGGTCCATGTAGCGCATCTCCTTCATCGTGATGAGATGCCCGCGCTGGGTCCGAAGCTGGGTCAGCGCGTCCATGAACTGGTCCACCCGGGTCCAGCTCTCGGGTCGCATGTCGCGGATCAAGGCCTCCTGCTTGGCCGCGGCCTCCTCCAGCGTCTCGCGCGCCTGCTTGCGGATCGCGACGACCTTCTCGAACTCGTCGACGATCAGCTCCGCGGTGCCACGGATCTCGAGCAACACGCTCTTGAGGTCGAAGGTGTCCGCCTCTGCGAGCCAGTAGTACGCATCGATGGCGCGCGTGAGGTTGGAGATGAGGTCCTCGTAGACCTTTCGCGAAGGGGCCTGCTCGTCGACGTAGCGCTTGATCGACAGACAGTCCGAGATCCCGCGGACCAGATCGGCGTTGCCGATCTTGCCCAGCATCGAGTCCGACGAGGGGGCCGCCGCCGCAAACTCGTCGCTGACGAACGGGGTCTGCCACACCTGCATCGGGTGCACGCGCGTGGGCTCGTCGCCGGTAAAGCGGAACACGACCATGCGCCCATCGTCGAACAGGGAGTACCCCGAGCACCGGATCGGGTTTTGCACCTCGCGGCGGATCATGTTGTAGGGGAAGAGCGTGTACGTGCCCGTGCTGCGGTTGTGGAACACGTACAGGACGTCCTCCCCGTTGGGCGAACGGGTGGCGCGCTGGAACTCGTAGTTGGCGAAGTCCCCGTCGAAGACCTTGTACTGGCCGTCCTGCAGGAAGTAGCCGCCGGGGAACATCACCCCGTGGTCCTCGGGCAGGCTCACGCAGGCTTGGCCCATCGCGTCGATGCGCACGACCGAGTGTGATCGGGTCGAGAACACGAGGTGACGCCGCACCTCTTCGCGGTACGGGAGGATCCGCAGCAGAATCAGCGGACCCACGCGCGCGTACTCGAACTCGGCGTCGTCGAGCGTCTGGTCCGCCTCGTCGACCGGCTCGGCGTAGATACCCTCTCCGGATGCGGTGTTGTTCTCGACCTTGATCGTGAGGTCGCCGCCGGTGGTCTCCACGAAGACTTCGTCCTCGATCGAGATGTGCGGGTAGGCGCCGGCGACCTGATGGTCGCGGGTGCACCGCGTCCACTCGAAGTCGTGCTGGGGCGGAAAGTCGTAGTCACGCTCGCCCCGGTTGTCCTGATACGTCGGCTGCCCCTGGGCATCCATCGTCCACCGGAACACCCGCACGTCCGACACCGACGCGCCGATCTGGAACACCGCCAACGCCTTGGTCTCGCTGCGGGTCAGCGCGATCAGCCGAGCCTCCTTGTAGAACGAGTACAGCTCGTTGAACTGGGCCTGGAACGCGTCGTTGGCCAGGAAGCCGGGGCCCCCGGCCTCGAACGACACCGCGGAGACATCGAAGGTCTCGCCGTCCTGCGCAAAGTTGTGCAGGCTGAACACGTCCGAGGCGTTGGTCTCAGAACGCAGACCCAAGAAGACGTTGTAGCCGAACAGCAGCCGCCCACCGACCTGCAGGATGTCGCGCGGCAAGCAGTTGTTCTCGGTCCGCACCCGCTCGTTGCCGATCACGGCGAGCTCGGTCCCACCAAACTCGGCGACCCGCGCTTCGTTGAGCTTGCCCGCTCGCTGGGCCAACTCCTTGGCCTGCGCCACCAGCCGTTCACGGATGACGTCGTAGCTGCCTCCGACCTCTTCGGTCCCCTCGGCGGCGGTCGGTTCAGCGGATGCTTGTTTCTCTTCAGCCATGATCGAAAACTCTGCCGTCGCCCACAATCGCGACCGCCCGGAGGTGGCGCCCTACGGGGCGCCCGTTTGGGGTGAAGCGGAGGCGGTCTTGCCGCCACAGCGAGGGGCCTGCGCCAAACAGTGCGAAAGGCCCCTGCCCAGACTAGATCTTGTCGAGCAGCCCGCGGACCTTGGCCTTGCCCTCGTCGTCCAGACTGCTCATCAGCTTCATGAGCGCCCCGGAGACGGTGAGGTCCTTCAAGGCACCCGCGTCGACGCTGGGTCGCGACAGGATCTCGCGGATGTCCTCGGGCAGGCTCCGGTCGCCGTCGATGTACTCGCCCAACATCGTGCGGGCGGTGTCGGAGTTGTTGATCACGCCGTCGAGCGCCTGGCCCATCGAGACCGCGTTGATGAAGCGGTCGAAGAACTCGCCGTCGCCGCCAACGATGTTGATCTTGGCCGTGCCCATCGCTTCGGCCATGACCTTGGCCTGCTCCTTGGCGATGTTCTGGCGCGCCTCGATCTGCTTGATCCGGACCTCGACATCCTTGTCCAGCTTGATGCGGAACTCCTCGTGCGCCCGGGTGCGCTCGTCGAGCTTGGCCATGGCTTCGGCCTTCTTCTCGAGCCCCTGCGCTTCGGCGAAGGCCCGCTCGCGCAGCTCGACGGCCAGCGCCGCGCCCATCTTCTCGGTGGCGACCGCGTCGGCTTCCTTGCCGTGCGCTTCGGCCAGCATCATGGCCTGACGCGCGGACGCTTCCGCTTCGCCCTGCTTGCGCACAGCCTCGGCTTCGGCTTCCTTGACCCGCACCAGCGCGATGCCCTGGGCTTCGCGCCCCTCGGCCTCGGCGACCATCTGCCCCTTGGTGACGCGCGCCTTGGCCTCGCCTTGCTTCTCGACCGCGACGGCGTCGGCTTCCTTGACCTTGACCTCGGCGAGGCCGGTCGCGGCCTGCTCGGCCTGGATGCCTTCGGCGAGGCGAATCTTGGCCCGCGCCTCCTTGTCGCTCGCCTCGAGGGAGGCCTCGGCGAGGGTCAGCGTACGCTTGGCCTCGAACTTGGCCGCCTCTTCATTGGCCTGCGCCTTCTTGATCTCGGCGACCAACGACTCCTCGGCCTTGGCTTCGGCGGCGATGATCGTCGCCTTCTTCTCGCGGTCGGCCAGCGCGATGACCTGGACGTCCTTGATGCGTTCTTCTTCCTCGACGCGCGTCTTGTACACGACGATGCGCGCGCGGATGACCTCCTCGATCTCCTTCTTCTCGATCTCCAGCGCCTTTTCCTTGTCGATGCGCTTGAGTTCGGTCTCTCGCTCGCGGCTGATGCTCTCGAGCTGCTGGTCCTTGAGGACCCGCTCTTGTTCGACGGCGACCACCCGCTCGCGGTTCTTGCCGGCGACCTGCACCTGACGCTGCTTGTTCTCCTCGCTGATCGCGACCTCTTCTTCGAGCTTGATCCGCGCCAGCTCGGATTTTTTGGTCTCCTCGGACTGGACCTTGGCGGTCTCGGCCTCTTCGCGGGCCTTCACGGTGGCGATCTCGCGTGCTTGCTTGGCTTCGGCGTCGGCCTGCTGCCGGTCGAGTTCCAAGATGGCCTCGCGGGTCTCGACGTCCTTCTTGCGCGTGTTCTTCTCGGCGTCACGACGCAGCTCGTTGGTATGAACGGCCTGCTGCGCGGTGATCTCGGTGATCTTGCGGATACCGCGGGCGTCGAGGATGTTGTCGTGGTCGAGCGACTCGACGGGCGTCTGCTCGAGGTAGTCGATCGCGGCGTCGTCGAGGACGTAGCCGTTGAGGTCGTCGCCGATGACCTCCATGATCTGCTCTTTGAACACGTGCCGCTTGGTGTACAGCTCCTCGAAGTCGAGCTGCTTGCCGACGGTCTTGAGCGCTTCGGCGAACTTGGCGATGAAGAGCTGCTCGAGCGTCTCTTGGTCGGACGCGCGACCGGTGCCGATGGACTGCGCGACCTTGAGCACGTCTTCGGGCGTCTTGTTGACGCGCACGAAGAAGGTGACCTTGATGTCCGCGCGGATGTTGTCCTTGCAGATGAGCCCCTCTTTGCTCATGCGGGCGATCTCGATCGTCTTGACCGAGATGTCCATCGTCTCGTGGCGGTGAATGACCGGGATGACGAGGCCACCGGTGAAGAACACCAGGACGTCGGAGGTCTTGTTGACGATGAGCGCCTTGCCCTGATCGACCTTGCGATAGAGCTTGGCGTACAGGGCGATCATGCCCAGACCGAAGAACAGGATGCCGCCGATGAGGGCGCCGATGGTGATCAGGAGTTGGGTACTAGGCATGATGGGGGCCTCCTTTGCTGGCCGCGCGCGGCCGAGGACGTGTGGGTGGGTTGAACGCGCCGTCCGGCGCACGGCAGCGGACGAAGACGACTCGACGATGGACGGATGGGGACGATGACGGAGACGGGGAAAGACGAGCGACGACGGGCTCACGTGCGGCTCGCCTCCGAAGGCAGCATGTCGTCGACGGGCGTGACCTCGTAGGCGTCGCGCTTGGGGTCGTAGGAGACCACCAGCGCCTTGCTGCCGCGGCTGAGCCGATTGTCGGTGTCGCAGCGCACGCGAATGATGAGCCCCGCGCCACCGTCCTCCACCTTGCCCGAGCCGAAGCCGGCGTCGACGCGGGTGGTGTCGATCTTGACGATCTGGCCGATGATCGCGCCCTTGGAGGTGGGCTTCTCGACCTTCAGCACGCGTCCCAGCGGGCGCACGAGCACCGACGTCAGCGGCAGCGAGACGACGAGCGAGCCCAAGACGACCAGCGTCCCGCTCAGCCAGCCCGGAAGGGCCGTGAGCTGCGGCATCAAGGATGCGTGCGCCAGACTGCTGAGGGTCCAGCTGAACAGCAGCCACACCGAGAGCACGAGCGTCATCGGGACGTGACGGAGCTTGAAGGTGAGGAAGAGAGTCCCCACGAAGCTCGCGCCTTCGGCCGCGCCCTCGCTCACGCCGGTGGCGGCACCATCGAACACGCCCTCGGTGGCCCCCTCGGTGGCCCCCTCGACGAGACCCTCGGTGGCTCCCTCGGCGGCTCCCTCCGCGGCGCCTTCGACGATCCCTTCCGCGGCTCCATCGGCGGCGCCGTCGAGACCGTCGAAGTCGAAGTCGAGCGCGTCGATGCCCAGGGCACCGACGATGACCATCAGCCAGTACGCGCAACAGACGACGAGCAGGACGGTGAAGATCACCGTCGGAAAGCTGAACGTGGTGGAGAGAAACTCGGTCATCGGACTACGGGTTCGGGGATTGGACGCACCGGTGGCAGGACGGCAGGAGTCGATCGCGCCACCGCGCACCGATCGAGCCCATCTCCACCGTCAGCATCCGCTCGCGAGGCTGCCACAAGACAGCCGCAGGCGTCGAGGCACGCCGCGCGAAGGGACGGGTCGGACGATGAGTGCAACCCGCCGGGCCCGGGCCTATTCCCAAAGGCCAGACGGCCGGGGTGACCGATGTAGGGCCGGGTGACCTCGGGGGTTCCGGCGCGGTGGCCACGGCAGGGCCCGCAGTGCCAAACTCGCGTTCGTGCCTCGTCTTCGCCCGCTCCTGCGCGCCCTGCCCCTGCTGGCGATTGGCTGCAAAGCGCCCGTAGACGGGCCCAACACGCCACGTGCGGAGCAGAGCGCTGCCAAGCAGGCCTGGCACTACACCGCGACGCTCGACCCCGACGTCACCCGGATCGAGGTCCGGCTGTGCGTGGAGGGGCCGGTCAGCGACCGGCTCGTCTCGTCCAACGCCCGCGCCGCGGACTACATCGAGCACGTTCGCCATGGCGGCCGTCGGATCGCACGCACCGGTCGAACGTTCAGCCTTCAGGGCGTTTCGGCGGGCGACTGCATCGACTACACCGTCGATCTAACGGCGATGTCCCGGGCCGAGGGCTTCTCGCGACACGCCCGGGTCGAGGGCGAGAGCATGATGCTCCGACAGAGCATGTGGCTGTGGTACCCGCGCGGGCTGCCCGAAGACGTCGGCGTCACCATGACCCTCAACCTGCCGCCGGGCGTGGGCGCGTCCGTCCCGTGGACGCCCATGCCCGGGGAGGATCGCAGCGCGCGAACGTGTCGCTACGAGCTCGACACCACGATCTTCCAGTGGATCGGCTACAACGCCTTCGGAGCCCTGGGTCTGCAGCGCTTCGAGGCCGGCGGCACCCAGGTCGAGGTCGCGACGCTCGATGTCCCGATGCACGCGACCCCTGCCGGCCTGCGGGCGTGGGCGACCGACGCGGTGCTCAACACCGCCGAACTCTATGGGACCTACCCCCGCGCGCATCTGCAGGTGTTGGTCCTGCCGGTCGACGGTGGCGGCGGCGGGCCGATCTACTTCGGCATGGCCGGTCGCGGCGGAGGCTCGGGCGTCTACATCCTCATGGACGACGAAGCCGAGGACACGGAGCTTCCGGGGGGATGGACCACCATCCACGAGCTGCTGCACCACGGCATGCCGTTCATCGACGAGCCGTGGATGGCGGAAGGATGGGTGAGCTACTACACCGAGCTGCAGCGCACCCGGACCGGGCACCGCGACGAGCGCGAGGGCTGGCAAGAACTCTACGAAGCCTTCGGTCGCGGCCGTCGCACCCAGCGGCCTGGAACCCTCGCGCAGGTGAGCGCGGGCATGCACGAGAACTTCGGCTACCAGCGCGTCTACTGGGGCGGCGCGGCCGTTGCCTTCGCGCTCGACGTGGCCGTCCGAGAAGACTCCGACGGCGAGCGGAGCCTCGACGACGCCATGCGACACCTGCGTGCGTGCTGCGGTGACGCAACGCACAAGTGGCCCGCCCAGACCCTCCTCGAAGAACTCGACGCCTGGTACGGCAAGCCCTTGTTCACCGAGGTTGCCGCCGGCTTGCTGGGGGCCGAGGGGTTCCCGCGGGTCGAAGACACGTTCGAGCGCCTGGGGATCGAGACCGTCGGCGGCCGGGTCACCCTCGACGACGCACACCCGATGGCCGCCCAGCGTCGCGACATCATGGCGCCCCATCCTCAGGGCTGAGCGCAACGATTGCCGGTCGCCTCCGAGGGAGGTCCGTCATGCTGGCGAGATGAAGCGCAACGAGTCCGCGTCCTGGGTCGGGAGAGGAGCATCCTCGGCGTCCAGCGACATCGAGATTTCTTCGTACATGAGTCCTTTGACCGTGTCCGTCGGCGTGGACCAGAGCCTGCAGACCGCGTCCACCAAGATGCGTGGCCACCAGATCCGACATCTCCCGGTGCTCGACGGCGGCCGCCTCGTCGGCGTGATCAGCGAGCGCGACGTGGACTGGCTCGCCTCCCTGGGCACCGACCCGGCGACCCTCCAGGTCTCCGAGGCCATGGCCGACATCCCCTACGTCGTCCACGCGACCACGACCGCGCAGGAGGTCGTCACGAAGATGCACGCCGACAAGATCGGGAGCGCGCTGATCGAGCGCGACGGCAGACCGGTCGGAATCTTCACCACCACCGACGCCCTGGAGCTGTGCATCGATCTGCTCGCCGCGCGGACGCCGAACGAGCCGTGAAACCCGTGCTTGCGCCCAGGACCTCGGGCCGTCAAAGTGCGGCCGATGGCCTCGCGGCGCAACATCGCGGCCACCTTCGCGGGCGGCGGCAACCGAGCCTTCTACCAGCTGGGACTGCTGCATGCCTGGGAGGATCGCCTGCGACCCCGGCTGGCCTCCGTCGCGGCGGTGAGCGCGGGCGCCTGCGTCGCGACGCTGTGGCTCTCGGGGCGTGAACGCATCACCCGAGACTTCTGGCGGGCCCGTCGCACCGGCGTCACCAAGAACTTCGAGTGGAGTCGGGTCCTGCGGGGCCAACCCCCCACGCCGCACGGGCCGATCTACCGCGACACGCTGCTGTGCGCCTACAGTGACGGTGGGCTGGAGCGGATCCAAGCCGCCCCGTTTCCGCTGTGGGTGCTGACCGCGGCGTTCCCCAAGGTGATGCCCGCAGCCGCCGGCGCGCTGCTCGGCTTTGGGGCCTACAACCTCGAAAAGCGCCTCGATCCGGCGCGCGTGCACCCGCAGCTGAGCCGCCGCCTGGGCTTTCGTCCGATGCGCATCGACGCGCGCGAGTGCACGAGTCCCGACGAGCTCGCCGACCTGGTGATCGCCAGCTCATCCACACCTCCGTTCACGCCGGTGGGTCGCTTCCGCGGCACCCGGCTGCTCGATGGTTCCCTGGTCGACAACGTGCCCGCCGGGGTGGCCGAGGATCACCCCGCGGTGCGCGGCAACTTGGTCCTGCTCACCCGCCCCTATCCGGTCGACGCATTGGGCGCCCACGGCAACCGGGTGTACGTCGCCCCCACCCGGCCGGTGCCGATCGAGCGCTGGGACTACACGCAGCCCGAGCTGCTCGACCAGACGATCGAGATGGGGGAAGCGGAGGCGGACGTGCACCGCCCGCTGCTCGACCACCTGCTCGCCCGCTGAGCGACGCTCAGCCGTTCATGCGTTCGATCTCCTGCTGGAGGATGCGCCGCACGATCGCCACCGCGGCGCCGTAGGTGCTGTCCATGCCGAAGTACGACAGGCTCTTGCTCAGCAGGCTCTGTCGCTTGGAGTAGGGCGTGTCGGAGCCGTAGTGGATGAGCCCGAAGTCGAACGGCAGCAGGTTGCTCAGGTGCACGACCTCGTTCTTGGGATGCCGCTTGGGGTAGACCATCTCGTAGATGGCCGAGAGGTAGGGTCCGGCCTCCATCTCGAGCACCGTGTAGCCCTCGCGGTAGAACACGCTCATGTATTCGTGGTTCTGCAGGAATGCGCCCCGAACCGTGAGCGCTTTTTGGTTGTCGAGCACCGTGCCGTGCACGTAGGGCGCGATGTCCTCGGCGACGAAGCAGTTGCGGAACAGGTAGGTGTTCTCGGAGTGCTCGTCGTAGGCGACCGTCGAGAGCATGACGTCGCCCACCCGTCCGTTGAGGGTGGCCGCCTTGCCCATGACGTAGATGCCGCGGATCTCCGAGACCCCTTGGGCCAGCTGGGTGAGGTGGTGATACGCCGCCATCCCCAGCGGATAGTCGATGTTGATGATCACCGCGTCCGAGTTCGTCAGGGCCTCCAGGCCCGGAACGCGAACGCGAGGGTCGAGGCACTCGGGGCGCAGCTTGGAGAGCTCGACCAGCTGCGCGTTGACGTCGAGCTGCCCCGGCGAGGTCAGCGTAGAGAGCCCGCAGGTCCGGTCCCACGCCTGCACGTCGAGGGTGCGGGCATCTTGGGTCTGCGGGGTGGCGTGCAAGTACTGTCGCAGCAGGTAGTAGCTGAGGTTGTTGAGCTCGTCCTCGTCGCCCTGCGCGACCGCCCGTGTGACGTCGTCGGCGAGGTCCTCGGGGTTCGCCTCACGGGCGAACTCGAAGATCTTGTCGCGGTGGGTCCTGGCGTAGCCCCCCATGAGGTTGACGAGCACGTGGGTGTTGGACGAGACGAAGTACACCGGTCGGGGCGGCGTGTCCGCCTTGTGGTAGGCCGACTCGATGCCCAGCCACCATCGCTGGGTGGCGCGACGATACTCGAGCAGGGTGCCTGCCAGCAGGCGGATCGACAGGTCCTGCTCCCGGCGGGCGATCGCGGCGAGCATGTCCAGCGGGTTGGGGCCCAGCGCGGGACGGAGCTTGCTGACCTCGTGCAGCTCGAGGCCCAAGGCATCGGCGAGCAGCTCGTCGAGCACCCCGTCATCGGGCAGCTTCTTCGCGATCAGCTTCTTGCCCAGCGGCCCCAAGTTCAGGGCGCGATGCATGTTGTTCCACTCCAGCTGGTACGCGGTGACGATGGGAACGAGGTCGTCGATGTCCGTCGCGGAGGTGATGTAGACGGCCAGCGTGTCGCCCCCGCTCCACCGGTTGGGGCGCCGCCGACCCCGCGCGGTGACGACCTCCCAGTCGTGCACGTCGATGCCGTGGGCTCCGAACTGCTCGCTGGACTGCCCGAGGATCATGCGCTTGACCGCGTGCATGCACCCCGGCAGACGGCCCGACGCGTAGGCGAAGGCGGCGATGTCCGGCTTGTCGTCCTTGGCCCCCGGATGCAGGCTCGACTCGCTGAAGATGTGGGACTCCTCCAGCGCGCGAACTCGCACCTCCCCCGAGCTGCGCAGCAGGGAGTAGTAGGTGCGAATGTAGAGGTCGATCGCGTTGGAGGTGGCGCGCGGTGGCTGTCGATCCACGGCCGGGAGCATACCCCGTCCAGACGTCGCGGCGTTGACGACGGGCGCCGGCCGTCCGATCCTGCAGCGCATGGGTGGACAGATTCGGTGGGCCTGGCTCCTCGTCCTGAGCGCCGGATGCGGCGGTTTCGAGACGGTCGCCGGTGACACCGACGGCGGCAGCAGCAGCGTCGCGGGGTCGTCCTCCAGCCCGAGCGTCGGTCCGGGAGACTCGATGGGGACCGCCGATGCAGCCGAGGGGAGCGCGGGCACCACGTCGCCCGCAGCGACCGGCAGCACGGGGACCCCCGCGGATGGCTCGTCCTCCGCGGATCCCTCGACCTCGAGCACCGGAGCGTCGGTCACCGGACCGTACCCCATCGTGCTCGCGCACGGCTTCTTCGGATTCGAGGACTTCGCCGGCGCCGGCTTCTCCGACTACTTCTGGGGCGTCCGCGACGATCTGTCCGAGATCGGCGAGACGCTGGTCTTCACGCCCGCCGTCGATCCCTTCAACGACTCGACGACCCGCGGCCTGCAGCTGCTGGACGCGGTGGAAGCCATCCTCGACGAGACCGGCGCGCAGAAGGTCAACATCATCGGGCACAGCCAAGGCGGCCTCGATGCGCGCGTGGTCGCGCACGAGCGGCCCGACCTCGTCGCGTCGGTCACCACCGTGGCGACGCCGCACCAAGGGTCGCCGATCGCCGACTACGCCCTGCTGATCCCCGGGGGCGCGGTCGTCGACGTCCTCGTGCAGCTGTTCGGCGGTCCGCTGTGGGGCACGATCGACGGCAACACCTCGCTGGTCGCATCGATGGCGCAGTTCTCCAGCGACGGCATCGCCGTGTTCAACGAGACCTACCCCGACGCCCCGGGGGTCGAGTACGCCTCGATCGCCGGCCGCTCCGACGACACGCTCGCCACCGAGCTCTGCGCAAGCGACGACGCGCCGCCCTTCATCGCCAACTGGGACGGGGTGCGCGACCCGATCGATCCGCTGTTCGCAGCATCGGAGGCGATCGTGGACGGAGGCCTGCTCAGCTCGATTCCCAACGATGGCTTGGTCCGGGTCGAGGACGCCAAGTGGGGCACCTTTCTCGGCTGCATCCCGGCCGATCACGTCGATCAGATCGGCCACCTCTTCGGCGACGCGCCTGGGGGATCCAACGCCTTCGATCACCGCGTCTTGTACCGAAACCTGGTCGGCTACCTGCGTGCACGTGGACTGTGAACGCATCCAGACGCGCCTGAGGGCGCTGTGGGGCGTGCGGTCGCTCCCGGCCGCGGCGGGCGTGCTGCACGTCGTCGCCACCTGGTGCGACGGGGGGTGCGACGGGGGGTGCGATGGGGAGCGGGGGTGTGATCAGCAGCCCGCCGCGCGACGGGTCATCCGCATCACCGAGGACAGCCCCAAGAGCGAGACCGACTTCTTCTTGCTCAACCTCGCCCGCGCCCGCGCGGACGTCATCGTGACGACCGGCAAGATCCTGCGGGACGAACCCGAGCTCGCATATTCGCTGCCCACCCAGTGGGACGAGGCGATGCAGCGCTGGCGAGCGGAAATCATGGGCCGGACCGCGGCGCCGGTGGTCGCGATCCTCACCTCGGGCCGAGACCTCGACCCGGAGCATCCCGCCCTGCACGGGTGGGCGCGGCCAGTGGTGCTGACCTCGGACAACGCGTCATGCGCGGTGCGATCGCGCCTCGGATCGGAGACGCGCGTGATTGGCCTGAAATCGCCGGGGCCTCACGCCGCGATCGCGTGGGCGCGGTCGATCGGCGCCACCACCATCGCGATCGAGGCCGGGCCGAGCACTGCGCGCGCGCTCTACGCTGACCCGCTGGCCATCGACGAGCTGTGGCTCTCGGAGTATCTCGAGCCCCAGCTGGCCCCAGCGCTCCGCGGGGACGTGTTGTTCGACCAGGCCGGCGTCCCTGCGGATCTGCGCGCCGCTGGCGGCCCCTCGGAACAAACCGAGCGATCAGGCCGATGGCGTTTCCAGCGCTTCGCTCGGTAGGCGCTCGATTTCGAGCAGCTCCACCCCTGCCTCCCATGCCGGGTGTGCGGGTTGAAATACACGTTTTGCACGCCCACACTGGCGGTGTGGTGGGACGTCGGGGACGACCTCGTACCCCCGCCGCCTTCACTGCCATGCAGCGGCTTTCAATATCCTCCTACCGATGCACCGGATCCTCGTACCGGTGCACTGGCGTCGTTTCCGTCCTCGCGCTGGCCTTGCCGCTCCTGCTTGTCGGTTGTGACGGCGATGCGAGCGGGGCCTCGGGTTCGGAAACGGACGGCCCCGACTCGGGATTCACCGGCGGCAGCGGCACGAACGACGGGACCGAGACGATGCCCAGCTCGACCGGCTCCGCTGCGAGCACCGGCCCCTCCACGGGGGACCCGACCGGCGCAAGTGACACCCAGAGCTCGGGATACGACACGTTGGGCGAAGGCGACCTGCGCGGCACGCTGAGCTTCACGCTCTACGCCGCCGACGCCGCCAACCCCGAGCCGCTGCTGGGCATGGCGGGCGCGTGGCGGGACGTCGACGACGACCTCGAGGGGGTCGAAGACTTCTTCGGTGTCTTCGGCCTGGCCAAGCAGTGGCCGGCGCCTCCCGCCGAGACCGACACGCTCCAGAGCAACGCCGTGCCGCCCACGTTCGAGTGGGGCGGGCCCACCCAGTGGCTGCTGGCGGGCAACGGCATGAAGCTTCGCACCGACGAGGCCGAAGCCTCCGCGTGTCTGCTCTACTACGGAGGCACGCCAGAGGTGGAGTTCCCTCCGGGCAGCGACCAGATGGTGCCCAACTACCCGATCTACGCGGCGACGACCTCGCCCAACCAGCCCGAGGGCTGCGCCCCCGACGCCGCGACCTGGTCGCCGATGACCGCGTACGACATCGTGCTGTACGGGGGCGAGCTCTTCGAGACCAACGCGCTCGTCGGCCAAGTGCACACCCCGGACGCGCTCGAGGTCACGGCGCCCGACGTCACGTCCTTTGGCCTGCAGGTCCCCATCGACGAGGACCTCGAGATCACGTGGACCGGCGAGGCCGGCGCGGACACCCGCCTGGTGATTCGAGTGTTCGACATGTTCGGGCGCATGTTCACCGTGCACGCCGAGGACGACGGCGCCTATACCGTACCGGCCGACGCGCTCGAGGCCCTCACCGCGGGCCCGGCCACCCTCATCGTCTCCCGCGAGCATCTCGAAGAGGTACCGTTCACCGACGGGGTGGTTCGCGTCCTGTCCAGCTACGCCCAGTGGGCGTACATCGAACTCTACTAGTCTTGCAAAGCCGCCCGCCCCGGACGTCCTTTCCATGAAGCGCAGAACCTTCATCCAATCCGCTGCCTCGGCCACCGCTGTCGGTGGCGCAGGCGTGTTCTCCATCCTCAAGTACCCCCGCGGCGCGCAGGCGGCTGGCTGGGGCGCATGGCCGATGGACGACAAGGCCAAGGCCGCGGCGTTCTTGCCCACCGAGCTGCAGCCGCGCGGCGTGCTGGAGCTTCACGTCAACGGTGGGCTCAGCTGCTTCGACACCTTCTATACGGTCCCCGAGTTCGGACAGGACGACTACCGCTTCATGTGGGTGTTCGACGAGGACGCGCCCGCCTCCGAAGGACGCCAGGCCATCGACACCCTGCAGGGGCGCTGGGAGTCGTGTCAGACCGGTTTCGCGTCGATGACCCGCTCGCTGGAGGTCACCGACTTCGGCGGCAACGAGATCCACCTGGGGCCGTGGACCTGGCCGTTTTGGAGCCGGCCCGACGTCATGGCGCGCATGCGGGTCGTCGTCACCGCGCACGACCAGGTCGCCCACGAGGGCGCCAACCCCAAGTCGTTCACGGGCCTGGGGCTGGGCAACCCACGGATGGCCGGCCTGGGCACCGCCATCCAGCGCTACTTCTCCGAGAACGAGGAAGCCGGCGGCGGCATCCGCCCGGCGCCCTACTCCTACGTGCTCTACCCCGCCGGCTACAAGCCGTTCAACGCGGTCGCGGCGTCGTCGGTCGGCGCCCACCCCGGCTCGGCAAAGCCGCTGGTCGTCTCGGTCGAGGCCAACTCGGAGCTCACCAACCTCCTGTCCCGGTCGGCGATCGACAACCCGGCCGCCTTCGATGACGCGATCGCCTTCTACCGAGCCGAGTACGCCGCCCGCCTCAAGAGCTACGGGCACAGCACCGCAGCACGCTCGGCGGAGCGGAGCAACTACGACTTCTCCGTGTTCGCCCGCGAGAACGCGCCGGTGTTGACCGACATCCTCAGCCCTGGGCTGTTCAACCCGATCACCCCGCCGGCGCAGCTGTGCCAGACCAACACCGGCCAGGTCGAGGACATGCCGGCCATGCAGGCCCGCTTGGCGACCAACCTGCTCACGCGGCAGCAGAACGCGGCCCGCTACGTGCTGTGGATCGACGCGGGCCTGCAGCCGCGCCCCACCGGGGGCCACGACGTGCACAGCCAGAGCATCCGGTACAACGCCACCAACCTGACGCACACGTTCTCGGCGCTCCTGGACAACATCGTCGATCCGGCCAACCCGCGACCTGGCGACGACAACCGCATCAACCTCGACGAACACATGGTCGTCATCAACACCGAGTTCGGGCGCCAGCCGGTTCAGCAGGGCAACAGCACCGGGACCGACCACAACCCGTGGGGCTACGCCCAGGTGTTCATCGGCGGTCCGATGACGCAGGCTTCGGTCTACGGAGAGATCAGCGAGACCAACGGCTACGCGACCACCTCGGTCAGCGCCGCCCAGAGCCGCATGATGATCCTCCAGGCGATGGGCATCTACCCGTTCTCCTCCCAGTCCTACAACGTCTCCGATGGCGGCTTCCTCGACGAAGCCGAGGCGGCGGTCGCCATCCGCGACACCTTCCTCGGCGTCGAGGTCTGAGCCCATCTGGCACGCGAGGTACCGACCATGAACACGCACGAACTTCGACTTCCGGCCATCTTCACCGCGCTGCTGATCCTCGGTACCGGCACCGCCACCACTGGGTGTGGCGACGACGCCGCCGCTGCATCGTCGAGCATGACGGACTCGGACTCCGGCTTTACCGGCGGCACCGAGTCGGGCCCCGGCTCCGGACCAGGCTCGGACCCGACGCCCGGCGACGGCAGCAGCAGCGACCCGACCGACGACGACTCCGGGTCCAATCCGGGCAGCGATGACGGTGAACCGCCCGGCCCCGGCGTCGACCTCGAGCTGTGTGACGCCGGCGACGAGGCGTTCGTCAAGCGGCTCATTCCGCTGGCCCACGGACGCAAGCCCGAGTCCATTCGCGAGGTTCGCCTGATCGTCAGCATGATCGAGCAGCTCGACGGACGTGGGATCGATGGCCGTCGCGCGGTCGCGATGGGACTGCTGCGCGGCGACGACTACCTCGAACGCTACAAGGACTACCTCTACGAGGAGCTGCGCGTGAACGTGGCCGGCGACCGACGCAACGAGGTCTGCTACGACCTGCAGGGCACCGAGGGGGACAGCCCCGACCTGGCCGCGTTCATTCGCGACAACCCGGTCACCGCGCAGTACCCCGGGCCCTTGTTCTGGATGCCCGACGTCACCTACAGCGCGCTGCGACTCGACGACATGTCGCCGCTGCTGCGGGCCGACACCTTCGCACGCTTGTCCGCGCCCTTCATCGCCGGCAACGTGGACGACGAAGAGCTCGAGGAGATGCGCGTCGCCCACTTCGGCCGGCTGTTCGAGACCACCATGCTCGGCCGCACCACCGACTGCCTCGAATGCCACCGGGCCGAGTACGCGGTCACCGACAACCCCGACCCAGCCTTCGACCGCCACTACCCCGTGCCGGGATACCTCGAGCTGGGCGCCTACGGCCCCGACGCCGCCGAGGCTTCCCTGCAGCGCTCCTACGGCATCTTCCGCTACGACGGGTTCGCCGAAGGTCAGTCCGAGACCCTGCCCTCGGGTGGTCTGTCCGGCGGCAACATCACCCCGTTCGGCTTCGGCTACTCCTGCGGAGGCATCGACCCCACCCCCGACGCGTCGCTGCTGGGATGGGACGGATTCTTGCTCGGAGACCACGCACCCAACGACACGCTGATCGCCCTGGACGCCGACATGCGGGCCGGCTTCGACGCCCTTCGCAGCGACGGGTTGGTCATCGAGGACGACCAGAGCGTCGAGTCGGCGGCCGCGGGCGCATACCTGATGGCCATGCACATGTCCAACCGCATGTGGACGAACGCGCTGGGGTTCCCGCTGCAGGTCGCCAACGGGTTCCCGCGCAACGAGCATCAGCGGGACATCCTCGAGGGCCTGACCAACGACTTCGTCGCAAACGAGTTCTCGCTGCGCCACCTCATCGCCGACGTGGCGACGCACCCGTACTTCAACCAGTCCCCTCCGGACACCTGCGGCGCGTCCACGCCGTATCACCTCGCCCCGGTCTTCGAGCCCTTCTCCCGCGAGTCCGGCGACCCGTCCAAGCGCGCCAACGGGGTCGGCGACACGGTGCACCGCTACGGAGCCCGCGTGCTGCTCGACTCGATCTCGCGGGCGATGTGGTGGAACCGGGCCGACGTCTTTGGGCCGCCCGATGACGAGATCCCCGGCTACTTCAACCCCGCCGTGGGCTGCGGCGCCAACATGCCCGACGTGCAGTGTTCCGCCGCGCCCGACGATGCCTCCGTCCTGCGAGACCTGGGCGCATTCCTCAGCGACAGCGACTCGGGGTTCTCGGGGACCGACCTGCTGGTGATGCTCCGGCTCGAGAACGAGTTCGGCCAAGGTGTCGACCCCGGCATGCACGGCGACTGCACGGGTCCGCTCGACGCGTCTTGCGCGGCGGACGACTGGATCACCCAGCTGATCGACGTCGCAGCGGACGCGCCGGAGGCCCAGATGTGGGACGTGGCCGCGGCGGTCAAGGATCGGATGGTCACCGACCCGACGATTCGCACCGACGCCGAGGTCGCCGCGCTCGAGAGCCTGATGGGCGTCTCCCTCGGCGACACCGTCGCGGACGTGGGTGCGGGCACGGCGGAGCAGGCCGCGCGACGCCTCGCAGGCATGCTCACCAACACGCCGCAGTTCATGCTGGCGGGCGTCCCGAGCCGAGACATCGATCCCGCCGACGACCCCACGCTGGTGGTCGCCGGCACCTCGACGGCCGAGCTGTGCGCAGCGCTCGCGCCCCTGATCCTCAGCAACCCCGCCGACGGCGTCAACGAGGGCTACAGCTGCTCGGCCTCCGGCGTCTCGCTGCGCTGAGTCGTCCGAACGCCACCCCGCCCGGCGACCCATGAACCTCGGCTTCGGCCCGTGGTACAAGACGTCGGTGCGGCGAAGATGGTGGGTCGCGATGGCCGGGGCGACGCTCGCCTGTGCGCAGGCCTGCGCGCAGGAGCCATCCCCGGCGGCGTCAGGATCGAGTACGGGCGCAGCACCCAGCAGCTCCGCCGACGCCGACGCAGCGACCGCGACCGGACGCGCCAGCGGTACGGGCGACGTCGACACGACCCAAGGGACGGATCCGAGCACGGGCCAGGCGTCCACAGACTCCTCCGAGGGCTCGAGCGGCGAGGCGATGCACGACGCCTGCGCCGATCAAGCCCCGCTGTGCCCCGACCAGCAGGCTGCACCGCGGGGGCAAGGGCTGGTCGAACTCGATCGATGCGGCTTCCCGATGGACGACGAGGCGCTCGACCCCCAGCGAGACGCGGTCATCGATGCGCTCGCCCAGCGGCTGCCGGTGGTCGGCTTCGACGCGCTGCTGGCCGACCTCAATCACCCGGTCGACGTGGTCGGTAGCGTCCCCGGAGGTCCCGAGGGGCTCGCCTACGCGTTCGGGTGGGACGCGGTCGAGAACGACAAGCCGTGGTGGATCCCGCAGGGCATCAGCGGCTCGGCCGACGCCACGCCCGAGGGGACGGTGCTGGGCCGACGGCTCCTGATGGTGAGCTGGTACTACAACCTCGCCCTGCATCCCAACGGCGACGCACAGAAGGGGGCCCGCATCTCGCTCGTCGACGTCACGTCCCCGCAGGTGCCTGCGTACCGGCTGATGCTGCTCGTCGATCCGGTGGGGACCCCCGACGAGCCCGACTTCGTCCCCGTCACGATTCACGCCGGAGGCATCGCGTGGGTGGGCGAGCGGCTGTGGGTTGCCGACACCCAGCACGGCTTCCGCGTGTTCGACCTCAGCCGCGTGATGCAGGTCGCCACCGACGAGGATGTCATCGGCTGCAGCGCGCAGGCGTGCCGCGGGGGCCTGTACAAGTACGTCATCCCGCAGATCGGCCGGGTCGAGCACGACTCGGAGTGCGCGCCGCGGTTCTCCTTCGTGTCCGTCGATCGCACCGCGGACGACGTCGCCCTGGTCTCGGGCGAGTACTGCAGCGACGGCGCTTGCGAAGGGCCGCTGGCGGGGCGCCTGTTCCGATGGCCCCTGCGCGACGACGGCACCGCAACGCTGGCCTCGCGGACGTGGCCCAGTCACGCCTGGCTCATGGGGCAGCGCCAGATTCAGGGCGGCGCCCTGGTCGGCGAGCTCGGGTTCCTCTCCTCCAGCGCGCCCCCAGCCGGGGCCGGCGAACTCTATCGCACCCGCACCGGCGGCAGCGCGAGCTCGCCGTGGAGCGATGCCCCCGAGGACCTGATGGTCGATGGGTCCGCGGGCTGGTTGTGGAGCCTCTCCGAGCACGTCGGAGAGCGCTTCGTCTACGCGGCGGATCTCTCGGCGCTGCCGTCCCCCTGAGTCGCGGTCGCTCGCGCACGTCGTCGTCAGAGGCCCGGCCCGCCGAGCGCATTCTGCGCAACACCGTTGGAGCGCAGGGCGTCTGCCCGATCTCGTGCGAGCCATTCGATGAAGTGGTGGCGGGGTGTCTTTGCTCAGCCTCCGGCTTTACTCTCCGCACGCGCCACGAGGACCGGCGCACGACGTCGGCGCAAGGATGCGCGCCGGCAAAGGGACGAAGCAGCCATGTCTCCCCTCAAGACCTATCCCCCGTTTTCCTTGATCTCAGCCCTCATCCTCGTCCTTCCCGCGCTCGCGTGCGGCGATGACGGGGGCGGCGAAGGTCTGAGCGAAGGTGGATTCACCACCGGCGAGCAGACCTCCACCGGTCCCACCTCATCCCCGACGTCCAACGGTGGGCCCACGACCGAGACCGCCGACTCGAGCAGCACGGCCACCAGCGTGGACAGCTCCTCGAGCACCACCGACGGGCCCACGACCTCCTCCGACTCGTCGTCCTCCTCGTCGTCCTCGTCGTCGTCCGACGCCACCACCAGCAGCTCCAGCAGCTCCAGCTCCGACAGCTCCTCCAGCTCCGACAGCTCCTCGAGCAGCTCGGAGACCACCGACACCCCCGGGGGCTGCGACGACGACGTCATCGACGCGGGCGAGGTCTGCTTCGTCTCCGGCGGGACCGTCGGCACGAGCACGGCGCCGACCGACATCGACGGCGGCGACTTCGACGGCGACGGCGACTTCGACGTCATCGTCTCCGGAGACGGCGCGGACGAGGTCAGCGTGCACTTGGGTGACGGCGTCGGCGGGCTCGGGGTGGCCATCACCACCGGTGTCGGCGCCGGGCCGGTCCGCGTCCTCGCGGCGGAGCTCTCCGGCGACGCGAACTGGGACGCCGTCGTCGCCAACACCGATGACGACACGGTCAGCGTGCTCCTCTCCGACGGGGCCGGCGGCTTCATCGAGACGGTGCTGGGCGTGGGCGACCAGCCCGTGGATCTCGCGCTGGGCAACCTCGACGGTGCCAACGGTCTCGACATCGCCGTCGCGAACTTCGGCGACGTCAACTACAACACGACGCTCAACGACGGCTCGGGAGCGTTCACCGTGTTGGGGCCGTGGACACCCGCGGGCATGGTGGCCGAGATGTCCGGCATCGCGCTGGGCTCGATCGCGATTGGCGGAACGACCGACGCGTTCTACGGCGGGGGCGACTTCTATGCCGCCACCAACGGAGTGGGTGATGGCACCATGTCCGCGCAGAGCCTCGGGGGTGCACCCGGCACATTCCTGGCCCGCTTCAACCCCGGCGACATCAACGCAGACGGCGACCTCGACGTCGTGGCCACCGATGGCGACACCGCGCGCGTCTACCTCGGCCTGGGGTTGAACGGAAACGCCGGCTTCAACAGCAACGCCTTCGGGCCCCACACCAACGTGTCCGAGGCGCTGCTGGCCGATGTCACCGGCGAAGGCACCCAAGACCTGATCGTGGTCTCCGAGGGCGACGACGAGGTGGCCGTCTACGTCGGCAACGGAGACGCCACCTTCGAAGCCGCGGTCCTCTTCGACGTCGGCAGCGGCCCCACCGGGCTCGCCACGGCGGACATCAACGGCGACGGCGTGCTCGACATCCTCGTCTGCAACGGCAACGACGACACGGTCTCGATCCTCCTCTCGAGTCCGTAGTTATAAGGGGCCCTTCGCAAGGGCCCCTCACTTCGGCCGGCCCAGCCGCCCTTCGTTTCACCCCACAACGGTCGCCCTCTCGGGCTCGACTGGGCCCTTCGCAAGGGCCACTCCAGCTAGAAGGGGCCCTTCGCAAGGGCCCCTCACTTCGGCCGGCCCAGCCGCCGTTCGTCTCATGCCTGCGATGCGGGCAGGATGACGATGCCGTCGAGGTCGGCGTAGACGTGGTCGCCGGGATGGATGGTGACGCCACCGAACCGGATGGGGAGGTCGCGACGGCCCTCACCGCGTTTGTCGGTCTTGCGCGGGTGGGTGCCGAGCGCCTTGATGCCGATCTCGATCGCGGCGATCTGCTGGGCGTCGCGGATGCACCCGTGGACGACCAGGCCCGCCCAGCCGTTGTCGACGGCCCGCTGCGCCAGGTTGTCGCCGACGAGCGCACGCCGCATCGAACCGCCACCATCGACCACCAGCACGCGGCCCTTCCCGGGCTCGCGCAGCGTGTCGCCCACCAAGGTGTTGTCTTCGAACACGGCGAGCGTGACCGCGCTGCCATCGAAGGCGGGGACGGCTCCAAAGCTGCGCAACGAGACCTCGAGGACGGCTGCGCCGGGGTGCGCGTCGCAGACGTCGGCGGTGAAGGTCACGGCTGCGCGCCTTCTTCGATCCAACGCCGCACCCGGTTGCGCACCGATTCGTCGAGCAGCGGTGCGCCCGACGGCATCGGTGCGCCCGCGCCACCGCACCCGCACCCGCCTAGATTGGCCTCGAGCGCGTGCGTCGCATCGAGCTTGTGCATCAGGTAGCTCGCCTGCGGGTCACCGGCGGTGATGTAGGGGACCGCGGCGGCCAGCGGCATCACGCCGACGATGGCGTCATACGCATCGCCTTCGAGCTGCGGGGCGGACTGGCCTGCGGAGTGGCACCCCTGGCCCATGCAGTTGTCGTCCCATATCGGCTGGATGTCCGAGGCGTGCGAGAGTGGATCGCCGGGCGAGGTGGTCTCGGTGTCCGTGTCCTCGTCGGTGGTGGTCTGCGGAGCGCCGGTGTCGTCGGTGTCGTCCGTGTCGCCGGTGTCGCCGGTCGGCGTGGAGGTCGTCGAGCCCGTGGTCCCCGAGATGTCGTCGCCCTCGAGGAGGCCGTAGAACAAGGAGACCTCACCGTCGAGGCCGGAGATGAGCTGCGCCTCGACGTCGACCTCGATCGTCGGCAGCGCGATCCAAGAGCCAGCGCCCGAAGCGAAGTCTTCGCGCCCAATGGCCGCGACCGCCGTGCCGTCGGGATCGTTGGGCAACGCCCGCGCATAGGTGATCTCCGCGTCCACGGCGAGGTCGACGTCGGGCTTGACCCGGTAGGCCGGCCCAAAGATGTGAGGCGGCGTATCACTGGGGGTGATGACGAACTCGTGCTCGCGATCGAGCGCCCCGGGCAAGATCAAGACGGTGAGCACGCCGTCGTGCGAGCTGACCTGCCCCCCTCCGGGGCCAATTTTGGCCCGCGCGACGCGCTCGTCGCTCTGTGGCGCGCAACCGAGCGAGAGAAGCGGCACCGCGAGCAGCAGCGACAGACCCAATCGAGAGCTCATCACGATGACTGGAAACTAGCATGGTCGCACCCCATGTGAACCGCCGCGGAGCCTCGGGTCGGGTTCGTGCGATGGCGCAAAGCCGGTGTGGACGCACGAGCGTCTCGCGAAGGCCGGCGCGGTTGGATACCCTCTGTCGGTGACCCCCGGGCCTCACCGTCTCCCGTTCCTCATTCTCCTGAGCGCCGCGGGCATCGTCTCCTGTAAGGATGGCGCAGCGTCGGGCACGTGCGAGACGGTGGAGCCATCCGGCGGCGTGGTCTCCTCGAGCGATGGCACACTCACGCTGAGCTTCCGGCCCGGCTCGGTGAGCGAGCCGACGCAGGTGTGCATCAGCGAGGCCAAGGATCCCGCGAAGGGCGGGCCCCCTGCGCCGTACGGACAGGCCTACCGCGTGACGCCCGACATCGACGTGGGCGCAAACATCTCGGTCACCTACCGCGCCACCCTCCCCGCCGATACGTCAGGGACCGCGGTCGGGGTGATCCATCGCGAAGACTTCGAGGCTGCGATCGGGAAGTGGCTCGCGCTGCCCACGACCCGGCTCGAGCCCGACAACGACCTCATCACGGGCACCGACACCCGCATCTCCATGTTCTATGGGCTGCTCGACGACGGCGGCGCCGGCCCTGCCAACCCGGACACCGACAGCGGATCGGACACCAACGCCGACAGCTCGGGCACGAGCACGGACTCCACGTCGACCACGGATGCTCAGACCGAAGGGGACCCAGACGGATCGGACACGACCGGGACGAGCACGAGCTCCGATCCCTCGACGACGGGAGAGACGAGCGACGAAACGACGTCGGGCGAGTCGACGGCGGGCACCACCGCAGAGACGACCACGTCCGACTCGGACACCGGACTCCCCCCGGTGGACTGCGACAACCTGCCCGCGCCGCCGTACGACATCACCCAGATTGCGACGCTCCTGCCGGGCAACGCCGAAGACCTCGCCATGACCGGCCAGGGGACGTTCGTCATCGCCGACGGCGACGAACTCGTGGAGATGGACGGTGACGGCAACGCCTCGACCTGGCTCGCGGGCATCCCCTACGACCAGGACATGCTCGGCCTTCGCTTCGCGGCCGACGGCACCCTGTACGCGGCGAGCGGCCTCAACGGCTCGGGAATCTACGCGTTCACCCCCAGCGAGGCGACGCTGCTGCTCGAGGGCGAGTTCCAGCTCTCCAATGGCCTGTACGTCGACCACGACGGCATGGTCTGGGTGACGGACTACTTCGGCGCATCGGTCCAGCGCATCGATCCGTCCGGGCCCACCATCGAGCCCGTCGTCACCACCAACGCCAACAACGCCAACGGCGTCTTCCACGACGAGGAGCGCGGGCAACTGTTCTGGACCAACTACAACGCCAGCCAGCTGTGGCGCGCACCCATCGTCGCAGGCGTGGTCGGCACGCCCGTCGGGGTCGTGGACCTCGCAGGGCGCTCGGACGGCGTCGCGATGGACGAGTGCGGCAACATGTACGTCGTCGACCAAGGCGGCACCGCCGGAAACGTCCCGTGCCGCATCGATCGTGTCCCCTTGGATGCCATCGGCGACGCAGACGGGTCCACCGTCGAGGTCGCATCGCCCGGAGATCTGGGCAACGGCTGCGCGAACATGCAGTTCGGGTACGGCTTCGGCGACGCCTATGACCAGGCGGGCTTCGTCACCGGCCAAGCGGGCGGGGTGTACCGCATCGAGCTGGGCGTCGGCGGTTACGCCATCCCGCTGCCATCCAAGTAGTCCTGCAGCCGCCGCAGGACCAGCTCGGTCTTGCAGTCCGCGATCTCCCCGCGCACGCAGGCCGCGATCGCGTCCGCCAGCGGGCGCCACGCGCAGCGTGCTCCCTCCTCCATCGGTGACCCGTCGGTGGGCGGGACCTGGGCAGCGTCGGGATCCTGAACGTGCGCCGCCGTCAGCCAGAACTTCTCGGGCATGGACCCGGGGCTGGGAAACGTGCCGGCGCCCAGAAACTGCACGGATGCTGCGTCGATCCGGATCCCCGCCTCTTCGAACGCCTCGATCGCGGCCCGACGGCGCACCCCACCTCGCCCGGTGTCCTCGCGCTCGATGATGCCAGCGACGACCTCGGTGAAGCTCAGCTGCGGCTCCTCGTCGACCGGCAGCACCTCTTGGGGTCGTCCCAGCCACAGCGCCGGGCGCAACCCCTGGCGCAGCAGCACCGAGACCTCCCCCTCGGGGTGCCGGTGATACAGCGCCACCACCACCGCGTCGGGGCCCTTGGCGCGACCCAGGAAGTCGCAGGTATAGACCGCAGACCGCGTCCCGTCCGCGCGACGATTGCGCAGACGGTACCGCTCGACGTGCAAGAAGCCCTCGGGTCCTCCGTGCTGTTCGTGCGATTCGACCTCGATACCCACCACTGCCGTGCCATGCATGGCCCGACGATGCGCGTCGCAAAAGCGGTTGTCGAGGTGAGTGCGTGCTACCGTCTGCCGCTGCGATGACCTCGTCGGCGCGTGCCTTGTTCGTGGACATGGACGGGACCTTGGTCTCGACAGACGTCTTGTGGGAGGCCTTCTTCAAGGCGGTGAAGGCTCAGCCGTGGGTCGCCCTGCTGGCGATCGGTTGGATGCTGCGCAGCAGGGCCACGCTCAAGGATCAGCTCGCCAAGCGCGTCACCGTCGATCCCGAGTCGCTGCCCTATCGTGCCGACGTCCTCGCGTTCGTTCGGGCGCGCAAGGCTCAAGGAGACACGATCATCCTCGCGACCGCGAGCGCCCGCGCCTGGGCCGAACCCGTGGCGGCGCACCTCGGACTCTTCGACGACGTCTTGGCCAGCGACGCCACGCACAACCTCAAGGGCGCCAACAAGCTCGCGGCGATCCAGACGTACTGCGAGGGCCACGGGCGGCCCGCGTGGGGCTACATCGGCGACGACGCGGCCGACCTTCCAATCTGGGAGAAGGCCGACGAGGTCTTCATGGTCGCGCCGAGCTCCTCGCTGGCCCAGCGGTTGCCCAAGGTTACGGAGGTCTTCGGCAAGAAGCCCAGCGTCCTCAAGGCCGTCGTCAAGGCGATGCGGCCCCACCAGTGGGTCAAGAACGTCCTGCTGTGGGTCCCGCTCATGCTGGGACACGGCTACGACGATCCCGGCAAGGTCTTCGCGGCCATCGTCGCGTTTGCCTCCTTCTCGCTGACCGCCTCGTCGGTCTACCTCTTCAACGACATGCTCGACGTCGAGGCGGATCGGCTGCACGCCAAGAAGAGGTTCCGCCCCTTCGCCTCGGGCGCATTGCCCCTGCTGTACGGGCCCCCGATCGTCGCCACGCTGATCGCCATCGCGATCACCTTGTCCTTGGTCTTCTTGCCGCCGAACTACCTCGGCGTGTTGCTGCTCTACCTGGCGGTCAACGCCGCCTACTCCAGCAGCCTCAAGAGCAAGATGCTCATCGACGTGATGATCTTGGCCAGCCTCTACACGCTGCGCATCTTCGCCGGTGGCGTGGCGACCGAGCTTCGCGTGTCCGAGTGGCTGCTGGCCTTCTCGATCTTCTTCTTCACCTCGCTCGCATTCGCCAAGCGATACGTCGAGCTCGCCCAGGCGGCGGCCGAGGGCAAGACGGAGGCGAAGGGTCGCGGCTACCGGATCGAAGACCTGGAGCTCATCATCAGCGTGGGCCCGACATCGGGCTACCTCGCGGTGCTGGTGTTCGCGCTGTACATCAACAACGGCCTGCCGGGCTTCTACACCCACACGTCGCTGCTGTGGCTGACCTGCCCGCTGCTCCTGTACTGGATTAGCCGGCTGTGGTTCCTGGCCAAGCGCGGCGAGCTCGACCACGACCCGGTCGTGTTCGCGGTGACCGACAAGGCGAGCCTGGCCGTCGGTGCCGGCGTGGCGCTGCTCTTGCTGTTGGCCGCGCCGCCTTGGTGAGCCGCGACCTCAGCCCGGATGCACCGCGAACTGGGTCTGGCCCAGCAAGATCACCGAGCCGCGGGGGACGGCCTCGTCATCGCGCACCCGCGCGTAGGTGCCGTTGGCACTCCCGAGATCTTCGACGAACACGCCCTCTTCGCGGCACGAGAACTGGCAGTGCGCACCGGACACGAAGGTGTCCTCCGGCAGCTCGATCTCCGCGTTCTCTCGGCCGACCAGCGCCCCCTCGTCACCGAGGACCAGCGCGTGGGTCAGCGCATGGGACCCGCCGGGCGACAGCGGGCTCCACGTCAGCGTGCCCCACCCGGACTCGGCGCTCGAGTACCGCAGCACGGACTCCCCAACGCGAAACTCGTCGCCATCGCGCACCGCGAGTCGCTCGTCGAGCTTGCGAAACACGCTGCCCTCACCGAGCGGCTCGACCCGGAGCCCGCCGCCCGCAAGGGCGTGCAGGCGAGCGTGCTGCGGACGCAGGTTGGGATCGTCGCCCCACGGCTGCGCGGGGTCGCGACCAATCTCGATCGAGACGCCCGGAGGAAGCACCCGGTCCCAGACCGCCTGCCCACGCGCACCGAGCATCACGAGCTTCACCCCGCCCGGCGCAGCGACGACCGTGCCCTCTTGGGCGGGGGGAAACGCCATGCGGGGATTGGTCGGCAGGCTCTCGGACGACGGAGCGTGGTTGCGCCGCGTCGACTCGATGCCCAGCGCCGGCGTCACGCGTGGCTCGACCTCGAGCGGGACCGCCGAGCTCGCCGCGAACCCTCCCGGCGGCGGCGCGGAGCCCTCGACGAAGGTGGGGCTGGTCGGCGTCTCGATCGGACCTGCGAGGTCCGGCTTCGGCGTACGCGTGACGACCGTGGCGCCTCCCGTGCCCGCAACGTCCATTCCCAGCACCTGCCCCAGGGCGGCGAGAGCCTCGTGTCCCCGATGGCGCGCCCACAGCGTTTGCCATCCCTCCTGGGCCTTGGCGAGGAAGCCCTGCTTGCGGAGGAACTCGATCTCCGAGATCTCGTCGACGAGCTTGGGTCCGGAGGCAGAGCCCAGCGCGTGAGCCACCGCCGCATCGACCTCGGGCTCGAGCGAGAGCGGTTCGGATGCGTCCTCGGCGACCGCGTGCGGCGAACTGGACGGAGCACCGCTGGGGTCCTCGTCGAGCTCGTCCTCGATGAGCGCCATCACCTTCCGCGGCTGAGTCGGTTGTTCGGGATCGGGGTCATCGCCCGCCTCGGTCGACGCGCTCGGGGCGGGGCGGCGGACCGTGTTGCCCGTGACCGCCGGGTTCGGGTCTGGCTTCGGGTCTGGCTTCGGGTACTGGCTTCGGGTTTGGGTGTGGCGCCTCGACCCCGCAGTTTCCGCAGAACCTCGCACCGACCTCGACCTGTTGATCGCAGGCCCGACAAGGTCGGGTCGCCGGCCGCTGGGGTGCCCCCGGCAGCGGCGCTCCGCAGTCCGCACAGAATTTCCCTTCTTCCGGCACGCTCGCGCCGCAGCGTTCGCAGTCCACGTCGCGTCCAGGGTAGCGCGGGGAGCCGCCGGAGGCGAAGTGTCACCGACGCGGCACTGCACGCATGTCCGCCACAGGTTTCGCGACGACGTCATCGGGGCCAAGGACCAGCGAGGCCGCGTGGCCAGGCTCCCAGATGTGCTCTAGGCTCCGCAGCCATGCGCCGCGCCGAACGAGCGGAAAAGATCGGCATGCTCTTGGACGAGCTGTACCCCGAGCCGCCGATTCCCTTGGACCACAGCGACCCCTACACGCTGTTGGTCGCGGTCATGCTCTCAGCGCAGACGACGGACAAGAAGGTGAATGAGGTGACCCCCGCCCTGTTCGCGCTGGCGGACGAGCCGCGGCGGATGGCGACGCAGCCGGTCGAGACAATCCTCGAGTGCATCCGACAGCTCGGGCTGGCGCCGACGAAAGCCAAGAACCTTCAGCGGCTCAGCGCGCAGCTCGTCGAACGCCACGACGGGCGGGTCCCGGCCGATATGGCGGCCCTCGAAGCGCTCGCGGGCGTGGGGCACAAGACCGCCTCGGTGGTGATGTCGCAGGCCTTTGGCGTCCCCGCCTTTCCGGTCGACACGCACATTCACCGCTGCGCAGCCCGTTGGCAGCTCTCCGGAGGACTCACCGTCGAGAAGACCGAGGCCGACCTCAAGCGGGTCTTCGCCGAGGACACCTGGAATCGTCGGCACCTGCAGATCATCTTCTTCGGCCGCGAGTACTGTCCCGCTCGCCATCACGATCTCAGCGCGTGCCCGATCTGCGGGTGGGCGGCGACCAAGAGGCGCATGCAGCAGGAGAGGCGTCGATGAAGGCCGGGCAGGTGAGCCTGACCGCGCTCGCGGTCGCCGTGGCCCGTGGGGTCGGAATCCCGGCGATCCCAGCGGACGCCACCGCGGCAGCGTTCCTCCCGGCGCCCGTGGCCTGGACCTTGAGGCGCTGGCGGGCGCTCCCGGCTTGGGCCCGGGGAGCCCTGGTCGCGCCCCGGCTGCTCAGCGGCGGGTTGGTCGACCACGTCAGCCTGCGCACGGCGGCGATCGACCGGGAGCTCGCGCGTGCGATTCGGCAGGGGGCGAGCTCGATGGTCATCCTGGGCGCCGGCTTCGACGGCCGCGCCTACCGCTTGCCCGAGCTCGCGGACCTCGACGTGTTCGAGGTCGACCATCCGCACACCTGCGCAGTCAAGCGCACCCGCGCAAGCGCCCTGGAGCCGATGGCCCGCAGCGTCCAGCACGTCCCCCTCGATTTCGACGACGGCTCGCTCACCGAGGCGCTCGCCGACGCGGGGCACGACGCCGAGCAGCCGACGGTGTGGCTGTGGGAGGGCGTCACCCCGTACCTGCCGATTCCCGCAATCGATTCCACCCTCCGAGCGATCGCACGCCGCAGCGCCCGGGGGAGCCGCATGCTGATGACCTACGCAGTACCGCAGCTGCTCGGTCGGTCGACGCCGCGGCTCGACGCGCTGGTGCGTGCCAGCTTTGCCAAGCTCGGAGAACCCCTGCGTGGGGCCATGCTGCCCGCCGATGCCCACCAGCGGGTGAACGCCTGCGGCTTGTCGGTCGACAGCGATACCGGGCAACGAGCGTGGGCCCAGCACGCCGGAACCCACGCGTGGCTGGCCCGCCCGTTGCGAGCCGAACGTCTCCTGGTCGCGGAACGTCGATGAGGCTGGTCCGCCCTGGCGATGTAGGATAGTATCCGTGTCCGGTGCGGATTCGCTACGCAGCGCGAACCGACGTGGGTCTCAAGCGGACCCACAATGAGGACTACTTCGCTCTCATCGAAGAGGACCGCCTCTTCATGGTTGCCGATGGCATGGGAGGCCATGCGTCCGGCGACGTCGCGAGCAAGATGTCCACAGAGGTCGTCGGTGAGTTCTATCGACACAGCCGCAACGCCAACGCGACGTGGCCGTTTCGCTACGACCCCACGCGCTCGTTCGCCGAGAACCGGATGATCGCCTCCGTTCGGCTGGCCAACGAACGCATTCACTACGCGTCGCAGCGCAACCGCAGCCAGCGCGGCATGGGCACCACCGTGGTGGTCTTCCACCTCAACGGCCACGACGGCTACGTCGGCCACGTCGGCGACTCGCGCTGCTACCGGATGCGGGACGGGGAGATCGTCGCGCTGACCCGCGACCACTCGCTGCTCGAGGACTGGAAGGACGCGCGACCCGACCTCACCGAGGACGAGATCCGCGACTTCCCCCACAAGAACGTCATCACCCGCGCGCTGGGCATGCGGGATACGGTCGAGGTCGACGTCACCCGGTTCCAGATCAAGAACCGAGATCGGTTCCTGCTGTGCTCCGACGGCCTGTGCGGCATGCTCACCGACGAGGACATGCACGAGGTCATCCGCGCGCACGACGACCCCGAGGCGTGCGTCGCCGAGCTGATCGACCGGGCGAACGCCGAGGGCGGTGAAGACAACATCACCGCCATGCTCATCGAGTGCTTGTTCTAGCCCCTCAAAGGGAAGTGGCTGGCGGCCTGGCCGCTATAAAGGTAGGGGTGTCAGGAATGCGGGCGCGGTGCGTTGGCTGTCCGCGGGGTCATTCGTGGCCTCGGACAAGCCATGTGGGGAACGAGATCACCTGGAGCGGGGGCGACGGCAGGACGGCGGAGGCCGTGCGGTTCCCCACGACCGAGCGGGGACGCAGGACGGTCGCAGGTCTCGACGTCCCTTGGACCCCGGCCCGAGCCACCTGCCCGCGCCGCCACGGGCGCCGGGAAAGCATCCCAAGGATGCTCGAGGCTGCGGCCAAAAGGCTTCCGAAATCACGTCGTTCTATGTAGGCTTCGGCCCGCCTCCGCCCCCGGGTACGGGCCATGCACACCAAGGGCAAAGGGTTCATGAAACTTCCACGTCTATCGCACCTTTGTAATGAACTCTCCGGCCTGCGCCGCCTGGCCGTCAGCGCGAGCGCCGTCGCCGGCCTCTCGATGCTCACGCTGGGTTCCAGCGGCTGCATCCAGGACACGGACTGTGGCATCTGCGATCCGGACAACCTGATCCTCGAGTCGATCTCGGGGGTCAACTACCAGTCCGACAAGATCCACATCCTCAACCCGACCTGTGTGGGCGACAACTGCCCAGCACCGATCTCCGAGGGCACGTACTTCATCGAGAAGATCATCCCGTGCACGGAGACGGAAGAGGCTCAGGGCTCGGCCAACGCCGAGGAGTACTGCAAGCTCTCTCCGCTGGTCACCTCGTCCGGCATCGAGTTCATCTTCAACAACCTTCTCGATCCAACCTCGATCGAGCTGGTGCGCAAGCGACCGGACAACCCGCAGCTGTTCGAGGTCTACGACTGGAAGACCGACGTGCTTCAGGTCCAAGGTCCGATCACCCGCTACAACGGGGACTACAAGAAGGGCGAGCGCGATGCGGCCGACACCATCACCCGCCTGGTGAACCTGTCGTGCATCGACAACCTCTCGGAGAACGGCGACGACTTCACGTTCGCCGATTACAAGGATCCGGCGACGAACCCGTGCAACGCGCTCAACCCGGCGACGGGCAAGCCGATGAAGCTCTTCGAGGGCGGCACCATCAAGGCCGCGCGCGGGATCTGGACCGCCGGCGGCAACAGCTGCTCCTCACCCGACGAGGGCCCCGACACCTGCTGCACCTACTGCGACTATCTGTTGTCGACGAAGATCCGCCGCTACGGCGTCGATTCCGGCGGCGTACCGCTCAACCCCAACCCCGGCATCCCCGGATTTGCGGCCGCGTACACCTGTGGCGGTCCCGACGACGCGGGCGCCAACATCGACAAGTTCGCCGAGTGCTCGGAGTTCGTCACATTCGTCGACCGCTCGGACGAAGAGCAGACCTGGGTGTACGAGTGGTGGACCGACGAGAGCTGCCCGGAGCTCGGTGAGTGGAGCGGCTGGCGAGAGGAGCCCGGGGACAACGACCAGTGCGCCACCTCGGTCCAGGAGTTCAAGCTCCCGCTGTTCGACAAGCTGCGCGAGACGCACCCCGACAAGCGTCCATCGAAGTTCGAGAAAACCGACGCGAAGTGCTCCAGCACGCCGCAGTGCGGTGACGTGCACGACCTCGACGGAACCGAGTGCATCGGTCGGCACGCTGACACGGGCCACGCCTGCTTGGCGGACGCGTACGACGACGGCACCTGCATCGAGGCCTCCTGTCGTCCGCAGTGGATGGTGACGTGTCGCTACGACGAGACCACCTTGGGCCCCGACACGGCCTACTGCCAGGACCGCCGCTTCGGCACCGCGGGCACCGCCGCGTGCTTGGTGGCCAACGCGGAGATCGAGAAGGCCGATGTCTACGGCCCGGTCGGCCGCAACGGCGCCGGGCTCACCGACTGCGACGCGGACGGTGGCAACTGCAACCAGCGCGCCGGCGGCTCCGAGCTCGCCTTCGCCGACTGGAACGAGAACAACCGACTCAGCGCCGAAGAAGCCTGCCAGGGCTCGCTCTATGGTGAAAGCCAAGCCGGCAACGATGGGTTCGCGTGCGACCCCTACTACCAGGGCAACCTGAATCCCAAACCGCTCTACGAGCGCGACCAGAACCTGCCCGACCCCACGCGGCGCTGCATCTGCCCCAACAGCGGCTCGCTGGAGTCCAATCGAGACAGCCTCGAAGAGGACGGCTGCTTCGAGGCCGTCTCCCGCGGGTGCTACGACGGCGACGAGCTCGTGGCCGAGCGTGCCGGGCAGTACGCCGTCAAGTTCGTGTCTCGGGTCGGCGGCATCATCTACGACCCCGCGATCAAGGGCTTCGACTGGCGTCCGGCCGACCTGGGTGGCGTGCCGCGTGCCGACATCGAGAACTGCGCCGAGAACAACACCGACCTGCTCATCGCGCCGCTCAACCGGCACGACGGATGGCGCGCCTCCGACACCTTCACGCCGGAGAACTTCGAAGACTTCGACCGGGCGATGTGCTCCGGCCAGGAGTACACGATCACGTTCAACGAGCCGGGCACGGACAACCCGGCCTACGTCATCGACAAAGCCGACAACACCCTCGCCGGCAAGTCGCAGTACACCTTCGAGACCCCCCAGTTCCACGTGCAGCCCGAGTCGGGTTTCCCCACCGACAACCTGCGGATTGGCGCCTGCGACGACTTCTCGCTGCGCTTCTCCAACAAGTACGACGCCAGCCCCGAGAACCTCGCGAAGCTGCAGCTGTACCGGGTGACCTGCACCGGCGAAGGCGCCGACAAGGTCTGCGAGCTTGCCGCTCCAGACCTCCGTTGCGACCGCGCAGACCCGCCTGAGGGCGCATGCTGCGAGGTCGCCCCCGTCGCGGGCGGTGCGACCTGCTACGAGACCGAGCCCGAGCTCGACGCCGCCAGGGAGAGCAACGTCTGCGCTGCGCCCTGCCTGACCATCGACATCGAGTTCCAGATCTTGGGTCAGGTCAGCGTCCAGATCGACCCGGTCGAGTTCGGTCAATACCTGGAGGTCAACCAGACCTACCGCATGCTCGCGCCGATGGCGGCGAGCTACGAGCAAACCGCGGCCGACGAGGGCCTGTACAAAGACGTGTTCTGGGACGCTTGCGGGATGCCGCTGGTCGCCAGTGGCGCCGATCGATACGACTACGACTTCACGATCGACAACCCGAAGTGCAAAGAGGACGCCGACAACGACGGCATTCCCCTGTCTTGCGACAACGCCGACCTGAACTTCAACCCCGATCAGGAGGACATCGACGACGACGGCGTCGGTGACGCGATCGACCTCTGCCCGGCTGCGGGCGGCGACCCCGGCAACACCGCCGACTCCGACAACGACGGCATCGGCAACGAGTGCGACAGCTGTCGCCAGACGCTCGCCCAGTACAACGCCAACGCGACGGCCGCTGCCGTGCCCGAGGAGATGATGGTCCGCAACATTCCGGACCAGAGCGACGCCGACAACGACGGCATCGGCGACGTCTGTGACAACTGCGTGGTCACGGCGAACTGCGAGGACTACGGCCCCGACAACCCGTACGAAGTCGCCTCACCGATCGCGTTCGACGACAACGACCTGTGCCAGGCTGACGACGACGGCTCCATGATCGGAGACGTCTGCGAAGGTCAGATGATCAACGCCTGGGCCGGCGGCAACGTCGGCTTTGGAAACCAGGATGACTTCGATCAAGACGGCCTGATCAACTCGCTGGACGGCTGCCCGCGTCAGCCGCTGCCCGACCAACCGCCGATCGACTGCACGAACGCAACGGCCGAAGCCGACTGCGGCGTAGGCGTCCCCTGCTCGCCGGCGGGCTTCTGCAACCACATCGACTCGGACGGCGACAGCGTTGGCAACGCGTGCGACACCTGCCCGTTCGCGGGCAACCCGAGCCAGGCGATGGAAGGCGGATCGCAGGATGACGACCCCGACGGAGACTTCGTCGGCGAGCTCTGCGAGATCGGGGCGGACAAGGGCTGCGGAGAGCGCAAGAACGCGCGTCGCTTCGGCTTCTTCCCCGTCGAGGCTTTGGGCAACTGCTGCACCACGCAGCTGGTCGCCGCCGACGAAGCGGCGGTCATGGCGGTGCAGGAAGCAGACGACGGACGCACGCTGTCGGTCGGCGACCTTCTGCTCGCCGGGACGTGCTCGCTGCCCGCAGAAGTGGGCGAACCCATCGACCTCTCGACCTGCCTGCCGCTCACGGCTCCGCACCCCGAGCTGCCCAACGCACGTGGTGCTGACGGCAAGCTCATCTTGGAGATCCCAGTGCGGCTCCGCGAGAACTGCAGCGAAGAGCAAGAGGAGAACTCCGAGTGTCGGTCGCTTCCCGCGACGCTCGCGGCCACCCCCGGCATCCTCGAGGCCCCTCCGGGCTGCGAGGCGGCGTTGGAGGACGCAGGCACCTCTGCGCTGGAGAACCTCCTGTCGCCCTTGAGCGACGTGGACTTCTCCGAGGACCGCAACCCGGTCGACTCCCTGTGGCAGAACATCTGCTTCCTGCCCCAGGTCGACCAGGACTACGACGGCATCGGCGACGTGTGCGACTCCTGCCCGTTCGCCTTCGACCCCAGCAACGCCGAGTTCGTGGACGCGTTCGGCAAGCTGTGGCCCGACGACGGCGCGGCCTGCAACGGTGACTTCAAGCCCGACAACATCTGCGAGCTCGAAGAAGCCCAGTCCGGTGAGACGGGCGACACCGACAGCACAGGGGGCTCGTCCTCCGGTGGCGGTGGTGCAGAAGGCGGCAGCACCGGCGGCTGAGCCTGGCTGAGGGCTGCCCAGGCCCTCTTCTCGACGCAAAGAAGCCCGGTCGCGCAAGCGCCCGGGCTTCTTCGTGTCGGCGGCTTCGGCGGGCTCCGGGCGTCGAACGACCGCCGGCGACCGCGGTGCCGCGGCGGCCTACTTGCGCCGCTTGTACCGGACGCGGCAGGGCAGGCGCGGGCCGACCAACAATCGGGAGTAGTCCGGCTCGTACTTGGACTCCACCAGCTCGAAGTCGAAGTGGCGCAGCAGGTGGCTCCACACCGCGCGAAGCTGAAGCTGGGCGAAAACGATGCCCAGACAGCGATGGCGGCCGCCCCCGAACGCGATCCACGACATCGGGTCCTTCTTGTCGGCGTCGCGCTCGGGACTCCACCGCTCGGGATCGAAGCGGTTGGGGTTGGGGAACACCTCGGGGATCCGGTGCGCCATCGCGGGCGAGGTCATGATCATCGACCCCTCGTCGATGTGGTAGCCCGCGTAGTCGAAGGCCTTGAGCACCCGCCGCATCATGACGATGATCGGCGGATACATGCGCAGGACCTCCTTGATCGACCACTCCAGCTGCGTCATCGCCTTGAGGTCGTCAAGCGTGAGGTCGGTGCGACCGCCGAGGACGGCGTCCTGCTCCGCCCGAAGCCGGCCAATCCACTCGGGGTTTTGGTTGAGCAAGATGCCCGTCCAGGCGACGGTGACGCCGCTGGTGTGGTGCCCGGCGAACATGATCGCCAGCAGCAGGCCGGTCATCTCGTCCTCGGTGAGCTCGCGCCCGTCCTTGTAGCGGGCGTCCATCAGCGTCTGAAGGAAGTCCTCCGAGGTGTTGTCGTCCTTGGCGCGCCGCTCGCGGACGATGTCGGCGATGAGCTCGCCCAGGCGCTTGCGGGCCCGATCACGCCTCTTGAACGCGGGCACCAGCGGCATGTTGGGCGCGAAGAAGGCCAGCAGGTTCAGGCCCCCCTCCATCTCGTAGTAGAGCTTGGCGAACTCGTCGGAGAGCTGCTCGCGAAACTTGGGCCCGAGCAAGGACCGGCTGGACGTGTAGATCGTCAGCTGGTTGCCCATCTCGTAGAGGTCGACCTCGCCTTCGTCGCCCCAGGCGCTGAAGAAGTTCTCGGCCTCCTCGACGAAGCCCTGCGCGTAGGTCCGCAGACGGTGCTCACGGAGCGCGTCGTGAAAGAACGCCAGCTGCTCCTTCATGATCTCCGGCTCGGCGTCGTAGGCGATGCCCTTGCCGAAGATCGGCGTCATCAGCTTGTAGGTCTCGCGGAGGTCGACGTCGGTGTCCTTCATGCGGAAGAACTTCTGCTGCGCCTTGGGTCCGCTCATCATCACGCCGGTGGTCCCCGGCAGCCCGATCGAGAACACGTCGCCGAAGAGGTCACGTCCGCGTTGGAACAGCTCGACCGGTGCGCGACGCATCTCGAGGCCGTGACCGAGCCAGGGCAGACCGCCGGGCACCATGGGCGGCCGCGGGAGCCGCCGATCCGCCACGGAGGCCTTCTTCTTGGCCTTCTTCGGCTCTCCAGAGGGGTCAGGCGGGGTGGTGGGCTGCGTCGACGAAGCGCTCATGGGGCTCTCCTTGGTCGGCGCCTTCGCGCCGGACGCGGGACCGTACCCCGCGCTCGACTCCGCTGCACGGCGACCGCACGTGCTCTGGCGCACCACTGCGTGATCACGGTCATGCCCGCATGCGTCCCCCGCGGGGCCCGAGGCCCCGAAACCTGCGCCCGCCGCGGCGGGCGGGATCGAGCAGCGCGTCATTGGACGCAACCCCAAACGCGCGTCATTCTTGGAGAGGTGTCCGCGCCGCCGTCCCCACACCGTCTACTGCCGGGTACGCCGCCCGAGTTGCTGGTGCACGACGCCACGTCCGCCTGCCCCTACCTCGACGACACCACCGCGCGGCTGCCGTTGCGGCTGCCCATTCGTGCCCTGCGCCGCAGCGAGTTCGAGTCGAGGCTCGAGCAGGGCGACCGCCGCCAGGGGTTGCTCCTGTACCGAACCGCGTGCCCGCAGTGCCAGGCGTGCGAGCCGATCCGTCTCGACATCGACACCTTCGCGCCGGGCCGCTCGCAGCGGCGGACGTTTCGAAAGACCAGCGCCGAGGTCACGACCACCGTCGGGCCGCTCGCGCCCACCGCGGAGAAGGTCGAGCTGTACAACCGCCACAAACATGGCCGAGACCTCTCCAGCGGCGAGTCCGAGATCGACCTCGATGGGTACCGCGCCTTCCTGGGTGAGTCGTGCTGCGAGACGTTCGAGGTGCGCTACACCTACCAGGGTCGGCTCGTCGGGATCGCGATCACCGACCGCAGCGACATGTCCTTGTCCGCCGTCTACTGCTTCTTCGATCCCGACCTCTCTCACCTGAGCCTGGGCACCTTCTCGATCCTCAGCCAGGTCGAGCTCGCGCGGCGATGGGGTCTGCAGCACGTCTACCTTGGCCTGTACATCCGCGACTGCCCATCGATGGCCTACAAGGCGCGGTTTCTGCCGCACCAGCGCCGACGCGCTGGCCGATGGGAAACGTTCACGCGGGGCTGAGGCCCCCCGCGGCGCATGGCCCCCGCGGCGCATGGCCCCCGCGGCGCATGAGAGGATGCGCGGCCACCTCGACGGCCCGCCCTCTTCACCTTCGCGAGCAGGAACGCACCATGATTCAGCGATTCGAACCCGGACAGCGGGAGACCGCGCCCCCCACCCCTCCAACCGCGGTCGTCGCCATGGGAGGGCACGCGTTCATCAAGCCGGGCCAGCGCGGCACGTATCAAGACCACATCGAGAACGCCAGCGAGGTGTGCCAGGCGCTGATGGTGTTGATCGAGCGGGGCTACCGCATGGTCATCACCCACGGCAACGGTCCGCAGATCGGTGACCAGATGACCCGGGCCGAGATGAGCGGCTCCGACGTGCCCCGGCTTCCCCTCGACGTCTTGGTGGCGGAGACGCAAGGCAGCCTGGGCTACTACTTGCAGCGCGCGCTGCTGCAGGAGCTGCACGCCCGAAACATCGCCCGCTTCGTGACGACCATGGTCACCCAGGTCTTGGTGTCCCCCGACGATCCCGCGTTCGACAACCCGACCAAACCCGTGGGTCCCTTCATGACCCAGGAGGCAGCCGAGAACAAGCGGGACGAGTACGGATGGCAGATCACCAAGGACCTCAACCGCGGCTGGCGTCGCGTGGTCCCCAGCCCCAAGCCTCGCAAGATCGTCCAGGCGGCGATGATTCGGGAGGCGGTTCGATCGGGCAACATCGTCGTCGCCGCGGGCGGCGGCGGAATCCCCGTGAGCATCTCGCCGGAGACCGGCGCCTTCCGGGGCATCGAGGCGGTGATCGACAAGGACCTGACCTCGGGCGTTCTCGCGACCGAGGTCGACGCGGACTTGCTCGTGATTCTCACCGCGGTCGATGCCGTCTACCTCAACTACGGAGAGGACGACGCGGTCGGCCTGGGCGCCGTGACGATGGCGGAGTGCCGACGACACATCGACGCTGGACACTTCCCACCAGGATCGATGGGCCCCAAGGTGGAGTCGATCTATGGGTTCATGCGGCGCGGCGGCCAGCGCGGTTTGGTGACCAACGCCGAGAGCCTACGCGATGCGCTCGACGGCCAGGCCGGCACCCACTTCATCGGTCGAATCTGAGCCCCGTTGCGCACTGGCCCGTCAGGTGCGGGCCGGTTTCGATGGGGGGCGGTGACCGTGCTCGAGGACTTCGCCCACTTTGGCGACGACATCCTCGATGCGGTAGGGCTTCTTGAGGAAGTCGACCGAATCGCTGACCCGGAGCCAGTCCAGAACCGGACGCTCGCCATACCCGCTGGTGAGGATGACCCGGATCTTGGGCGCACGGTCGCGCAGCAGCCGGAGGGCTTGGGCGCCGTCCATTTGCGGCATCATGACGTCGAGCAGGACGACATCGATGTCGGGGCGCTGCGCGAGTCGCTTGAGCGCCTCGACGCCGTTGGACGCGGTCACCACCTCGTAGTCCGCCTCGCTCAGCGCGGCGGTGACCATGCGCCGCACGCTCTCCTCGTCGTCGACGACGAGCACGACCGCACCGCCGGGCGGCGCTTGGTACACCGGCGAGAGGCGTGCACCCGCGAGCGTCGGCTTTCGAGCGCTGACGGGGAGGAAGATGCGGATCGACGTGCCCTCGGTGGGCGTGCTGCTCACGCGAACCTTCCCCCGATGACCCCGCAGGATTCCCAGGGTCGCGGCAAGACCGAGCCCGTGGCCATCGGGCTTGGTCGAGAAGAACGGATCGAACATCCGACTCTTCGTCTCGTCGTCCATGCCGTGGCCCGTGTCTCGAACCTCGAGGCAGACGTAGCGGCCGGCGGTCACGTCTTCGGCGCCCTCGAGTTCGTTGAGGAACGCCTCGTCGACCTCGACGACCGAGGTGCTCAGCGAGATGACGCCGTCTCGACCACCCAGAGCGTCCGAAGCGTTGGTGATCAGGTTCATGATCAGCTGCCGTAGCTGAGCGTTGTCCGCACGCACGAGCGGCAGCCCGGGTGCCAGCCGGTAGTCGAAGCTCGCTCCCTTGGAGACCGCGCTGCTGAGCAACGTCGCCATCTGCCGAACAGCATCCGAGACGTTGACCGCCTCGACGACGACTTTGCCTTGACCCGAGTAGGCCAACAGCTGCCGCGAGAGGTCGGCCGCAACGTCAGCCTGGGCCTGGAGGCGCTCGATGTAGCCCACGGCATCCTCCCCGGAGCGCAGCGCCATGCGAGCCAAGCTCGCGTTGCCGATGATGGATGTGAGCAGGTTGTTGAAGTCGAGCGCAATGCCGCCAGCGAGCAGGCCGATCTGTTCGAGCTTCTGCCCTCGCTCCAGGCGGGCGCGAATCATCTCGGCATCGATCTGGCGGCGCTCGGTCACGTCAGCGGCCACCCAGATGAGGTTCGCGCGCTGGTGTTGGGCGAGCGGAGAGACCGTGACCTGAAACGTCCTGCCCGCGTGACGAAACTCGTAGTTGCCGCGGCCCAGATCCGCGACCGCATGGAGCGCCCCGATCGCAAGCCCACCAGCCGGAACATGCCGGGTCAGCGGCTCGTCGATCGCAGCTTCGGACAGGCCCAACAGCTCGGCGCACTCGCCGGCCGCCGACACGACGCGAAGGTCTTCGTCGGTGGTCCAGACGGCGCCCGGAAAGTGCCGAAGCAGCACGCTGAGTTCTTCTTGGGCGCGCCGGTGCTCGGCACGAAGCGCTTCGGCCCGAGTGCGCTCGGCGGCCTCGGCGTGAACCGGCCCCGCCGGTGCACCGGACCGCTCGCGCGCGAGCTGCCCGAGCAAGCGCAGCGCAGCGCGAGCCCGCAGGTCAGGCTCGGCACGCAAGTCCTCTTCGCTGAGCGAACCGCCCTCGGAGAGGAGTTGGCTGAGACGTTCGCCGACTCGGTCGATCGCATCCGGGGGAGAGTCCACGCGCGTTGACTATAGGGCACCCGAGCATGCCGAGTCACCGCGCACGAGAGGACATGCTCAATCTGGGACGGGCTCGTCCTGTGCGGGCTCTGTGGCCTCTTCGAGGTCCTCGCCCCCAGCGGCGTCCGCCCCCTTGGCTGGGACGGCGTCTTGGTCATCCCCCGTCTCGCCTTCGGCGTCGTCCTCTTCGGCCGAGCCGGGCTCGTCGGGCTCGTCGGGCTTGCCCGCCCCGTCAGGCGTGGCGGGACCCAAGATGGTCTCGAGGGCTTCGCACTTCCAGCCGGTGTTCAGCACCGAGTCGACCTCCGTGCGCAGCTGCGCGTAGGCCTCGGGCGTGCCCGCCTTCTCGATCGCACGATCGGCGATGTCGATGACGCCCGGGTTGGTGAGGTCCTCCTCCTCGAAGCCGTCGCGCCAGGCCTTGACCCGGTCGGCAGGCGCGATGTCCTCCTCGTCGAGGACATCTTCGGCGATGAAGCACAGGGTGAGCAGCTGCGTGGAGTCGGCCGTGATGTCGACCATCGTCCGGGGCTTGCCGTCGCCGTCGCCGCTGGGCAAGCCCTGCGCCGCGCCACCGCCAGCGAGAGGACCCCCGCCCAGCGGTCCCCCCTGCGCGCCGACCGGCTGTGCGTCGGGCAGGGACTCGTACATCGGCTTGCCGCGAAGCAGCACGTTCACCGCACCCAAGGACACCGTCGGGACATAGGTAACGATCCCCAGGCCGACGAACATCAGCACGATGAAGGGCACGACCGACTTGATGACGAGCCCCATCGGCCTCTCGAAGGCGGCCGAGGCGACGAACAAGTTGATGCCGATGGGCGGCGTCAGGTAGCCGATCTCGAGGTTGACGATGAAGATGACCCCCATGTGGATGGGGTCGATGCCCAGCGTCGCCGCGATCGGGGTGAGCAGCGGCGCGATCACCAAGATGGCCGAGATCGAGTCCATCAGCGCGCCGACGACCAGGAGGAACAGGTTGACGATCAGCAGGAACTGAATCGGCGTCAGGTTCATCCCGGTGATCCACTCGACCGCCAGCTGTGGCACCTGCTGCTCGACGAGGAAGTCGTTGAGGCCGAACGCGAGCGCCATGATGATCAGCAGCGTGCCCATCAGCACCGCCGACTCCGACAGCACCTTGGGGATCTGCGACCACGTCAGGGTGCGGTGGATGAACAGCTCGACGATGAGCGAGTAGACGACCGACACCGCGGCAGCCTCGGTGGCCGTGAACAGGCCCGTGTAGATCCCTCCGAGGATCAGCACCGGCAGCGAAATCGCCCAGAAACCGTCGAGGAAGGCGTCATAGACGCCGCGAAACGAGAAGTCGTCGCGCTCGCGGACCGTCTTGCCAGCGATCACCATCGAGTAGACCGAGAGCAGGCCACCGATGAGCAGGCCGGGGATGATGCCGGCCATGAACAGCTCGCCGATGTCGATCGGAGAGGCCGCGCCGGCGACGATGGCGAACACCAGCATGGGGATCGACGGCGGAATGAGGATGCCGAGCGAGCCGGCGGTCGTCACCAGGCCCATGGAGAAGGTCTCGCTGTAGCCGGCCTTGGTCAGCGCGGGGAACATCATGGTTCCGATCGCGATCACCGTGACCGGGCTCGACCCCGAGATGGCGGCGAAGAACATGCAGCCTCCCACCGTCGCGACGGCGAGGCCACCGGGCATCCAGCCGACCATCGCCCGCGCGAAGTTGACCAGACGGTTGGCGATGTCGCCGGCACTCATGATCGCGCCCGAGACCACGAAGAAGGGGATCGCGAGCAGGACCGGCTTGCTCGACAGCTCGGCCATCTTGGCCGGGAAGGTATCGAACCCGCAGACCGCCTCGGTGCTCAGCGTCGTGCAGGCCCCGACGGTGTAGTCGTCCCCGTACATCAAGAACGCCAGCGCAGCCAGGACGCCGATGATGACGAACAGCGGCGAGCCCAGGGCGACCATGGCCACGAGCGCGGCCAGCATCATCAGCCCCCCGCCCGACCCCGTGCCCTCGGCAGCCTCGGGTGCTGCGTGCCCGGTGGACGCGAGAATGAAGACGCCGACGAGAATGCCGAGCCAGACGACCTTGCTCGCGGTTGGGAATGTGGACTTCATCGTGCGCCCTCCTCTTGTCGGTTCTGTTCGTCCCCGGAGTCATCTGCGGACGACGACGCGTCCCGGCTCGCGCTCGCATGGACGTCGGTCTGGACCTGACTCTGCGGCTTCGGAGCGTCGGTCGATGTGCCGACTTCGGTGGGCACGTCGCTGGGCGCCATCGCGGACGCGGCAGCGGCAGCCTGGTACTTCTCGAGCTCTTCGATGCCCTCGATACCGGGCGATTTGGGGAGCTCGCCGCCCAGCGCAAAGACGCCGCGTGCGGTGAAGCGAATGGCCATGATCGCGAACGAGAGCGGCAGGACGGCGAAGGCCTGGTAGCTGGGCAAGCCGAGCCCATCGACCAACCCACCGCGCCCCTCGGAGATCACGAGCTGTTCGTGGTGGAACATCATGTATCGAGCCGACAGCCACATCAAAGCGAAGCAAATCGCCGCGGTGAAGACCGAGGACGCAAACACCACCACGGGCTTGAACTTGTCCGGGATCGCCCGCTGGGCGGCCTCCACCTTGAGGTGTTTGTTCTCGTAGGTGCACATCGAGGCGGCGACGAAACCGACCCAAAGCGTGAGCACGAGGGCGAGCTTCTGAGACCAGATGATTCCGTTGGGCATCATCGTCACGAACAGGCGAATGACGCCGTAGACGACGACGACGCCGATCGCCGAGGTCAGCACCGCCTTGGGCAGCGCCATCTTCGTCGCGGTCTTGGCCGTGCGAATGCCCAGCACGCCCAGCCCGATGAACCCGGCCCACAGCACGTAGGGGAACCACGACTCCAGGCTCGCGTAGGTGGGCCCGGTCGGTTCGATCGTCGTGCCGAAGTAGCTCAGCAGCTTGACGAACGCGGCCACGCCCTTGTTGCCATCGCCGGCAAAGGTTCGATGCACCACGTCGAGGAACACGACGATGCTCATCACCACGAGCGCCGCGATGACGAACACCCGCTCGGCTCTGAACAACTGCCCGTCGATCTTCTTGAAGAGGTTCTTCACCGTCGCCCGCATGCTAACCCGACATTCGCGCCGCGCGCACACTCGATCGGCGTCCGAGGTTTCGCGCGCGCAACCACGTCAAAGGCCCCGCCGGAGCGGGGCCTTGGTGCAGTCGTAGGGCGGCCCGGGGGCGGCCCGACGGTCACCGCGACCGGCTGGCTACTTGAGCACGTCGAGCAGGGCTTTGCCCTGTTTGGTGGTCCGGCCGCGGAAGTCCGCGTGGACCTTCTCGGCCACCTTGCGCCACGCGGCGAGGTCGGGCTCGGTCCGAACGATTCCGAGGTCGTCGAAGTTCTTGCCCAGCTGCGGCCCCAGGGTGCGCACGGTTTGGAAGCCGCGCTTCTCCATCTTGAGGACCTCCTCGGACTCGGTGTTGAGGGCGTCCTGGTACTCCTTGGGCATCTTGTCCCACGCACCCTTGCGCGAGAGCACGATCGCCGCCGGCTGGTAGATGTGCTCGGTCTCCGTCCAGTGCGTGGTCGCCATGTACAGCGCGGCCGCAAAGGCGAACAGCTTGGTGTTGTCGTAGCCCTCGACGACGCCGGTCTGTAGGGAGGAGAGCACCTCGGTGATCCCCATCGGCACCGGCGACGCGCCGAAGCCCTTGAAGGTGGCGATGTGCGCCTTGGTCTCCTGGGTTCGAATCTTTCGGCCCTTGAGATCCGCAGGCGTCTCGACGGGGAACGTGGTGCCCAGCGAGCGGAAGCCGTTCTCGGCAAACATGAGGAGCTTGAAGCCACGCTCCCACAGGAGGTCGTGAAGCATCGTCCGGTTGGCGTTGAGCGCCGCTTCGGCCTTCTTCGAGCTCGAGAACAGGTAGGGGAGCTCGAAGGCCTCGAGCTCGGGCACCCCGGCGAGGGCGAGCGCGCCCATCGATCCGCCCCAGCCGCCGATGCGGCCGGCCTTGCACGCCTCGCCGGTCTGGACCTCGGGTCCGAGGGCACCACCTGCGAAGACCTTGACCTTGACGCCGCCCTCGGTCTTCTCGTCCACCCACTTCTTGAACTTGCTCGCGAGCCGCATCCACGGCGTGTCATTGGGCGCCACGGTCGCAAACTTGATGGTCAGCTCCGGCTCGCCCGCGGACGCGGGACGCCCGATGAAGAACGGCGCGATTGCGGCGGTGGCAGCGGTGCCTTTGAGCAGGGTACGGCGGGAAGTGGGCTTTTTGGCAGACATCAGAATTCGTCCTTTGGGTGTCGCTTGGGTCTCGTCGAACGCGGGAGTCGGTGTGGAGCGGGGTTCTTCGGGGAACGAACCCGCGTGCTCCGGGCCTCAGACGCGGTGAGAGCCGCCGATCTTCACTCCTGTTGGACTCCTGTTGGACTCCTGTTGGACTCCTGTTGGACTCCTGTTGGACTCCTGTTCGGACTCCTGTCCGGGGGGCGTCGAGAGGCGATTGAACCGCGCCTGGGGACCCGTGATCAAGCGAATCTCGGTTTCTACCTAGCCGTACGAGCTTTTTCGCCCTCAGGCTCGGTCGGCGCGGCCCGCACATGGTCGGCTGGGCCGGGCCAAGAGCTCAGAACAAATCGTCGCGCTCGGCCTTGAGTTCGGCGCCCTTTTGCTTCTCGACCCGCATCTCGGGCGTGATCTCGGGAATCACGTCTTCCTTCGAGGCCTCGATCTCCGCGATCAGCTTGTCGAAGGTCTCCTCGTCTTGGGTCTTCACCGCCAGCTCGGCGGCCCACAGGACCTTCGTCCCGACGAACTCGGGCGAGATCTCCAGCGACTTCTTGAAGTGAACCTTGGACTTCTCGAGGTCGCCGCCGGCGAACGCGGGGGCGATGGCGTAGTAGGCACCGAAGTAGCGGTGGGGACCGCCGTAATAGAAGGTGGGGTCGAGCTCGAGGCAGCGATCCATCGTCGCCTTGACGTTGTCCTTCTGGCCCAGCAGGACGGCAAACCCCTTCTTCTTGGCCCACTTGCCGAGCGAGGAGGCGTACCAGTACATCGCTGGCACGCCGTCCTTGCCCACGAGCTTGACGGCCTCGGGGAACTTCGCGCCGTCGTTCATCGCCTTGGCAAACTCTGGAGACGCGGCAACCATCGCCTTCTCGCCCCACTTGACGCCCTTGTCCATCGTCTTGAGGTAGGCCTTCTCGTCGCTGCGAAGATACCCGTCGGCGAGGAAGTAGTGCGCGCGCGTCAGCTTCACCAGAACGTCGGCGTTGCCGGGATTTTCGGCCGCGGCCTTCTCCCACTGCGCGATCGCGGCCTCGACGGCGGCTGCGTCGGTGCGCTCGGCCCACTTGGCATCACCCGCGGCGACCGCGTCGATCGTCGCGCCGCTCGCCGCCGTGTCGCCACCGGCGGGGGGTTTGGAGGTGTCGCCCTCCCAAACCGCCTTGCGGCCGGAGCACGCGGACAAAGCCATCGAAACCGCCACCAGGATCAGCATCTTTTTCATCGTGCAAGTTCCTCGCCGCAAGGCCTACCCCGCGGGAAGGCCGCGCGTCAACGGACCCCCTCGAAAAGACTCCGCCCCTTGCGGTCCGAGGTCCTGCCCGCGAACCTGCGTCGGTGGGCGGGCTGCGGCGCAGACTAGAGGCGGCGTCGACAACGACGTTCTCCGCCTACGCGATCGGGTCCGCCTTCACCGCGTACTTTTGCATGTACGCGTTCCGCAAGCCCTTCGCGGCCGCCGCCTTCGAGGGCGAGCTGGGCGGGGTCGAGCTCAAGATCGCGCTGGTCATCGCGCAGGTCGTCGGCTACGCGCTGTCGAAGTTCATCGGCATCAAGCTGGTCTCCGAGCTCTCCCCAAGCCGCCGCGCCGCCGCCCTGCTGGGTCTCATCGCCGCCGCGGAGCTCGCCCTGCTCGCGTTCGCGGTGGCGCCACCGGGCGGAAAGGTGGTCGCCATCTTCTTCAACGGGCTGCCCTTGGGCGCGGTCTGGGGCCTGGTCTACGGCTTCCTCGAGGGACGACGGACCTCGGAGCTGCTGGGCGCGGGCCTGTCGACCTCGTACATCGTCGCCTCGGGCGCGGTGAAGTCGGTCGGCGCGCTGTGGCTGGGTGCCGGCCTCTCCGAGTCGTGGATGCCCTTCGTGACCGGCCTGTGCTTTGCGCCCCTGTTCGTGGTGGCCGTCTGGCTCCTGCGACAGCTGCCGCCCCCCTCGCCCAGAGACGAGGCCGCGCGGACCAAGCGTGGCCCGATGACCGGGCCGCAGCGGCGGGCCTTCCTGCAGCGATACGCGTTCGGGCTGATCACGCTGACGGGGCTGTACATGTTCCTGACCGCGTACCGAGACTTCCGAGACAACTTCGCCGCCGAGATCTGGTCGGCACTGGGATGGGGAGACGAGCCCGCGGTCTTCACCGCCTCGGAGCTGCCCGTCGCGCTCCTGGTGATGGCGGCGCTCGCATCCATCTATAGGATCCGCGGAAACCGGGTCGCGCTGCTGGCGATCCACGCCCTGATGGCGGCGGGCACCGTGCTGATCGGCGGCGCGACGCTGCTCTTCGACGCCGGCGTCATCTCGGGCGCGGTGTGGATGGTCGCGCTGGGCATTGGGCTCTATCTCGCCTACGTGCCCTACGGCTGCGTGCTCTTCGACCGCCTCATCGCCGCCACCGGGACCGTGGGCACCGCGGTCTTCATGATCTACGTGACGGACGCCTTCGGCTACGCGGGCTCGGTCGGGCTGCTGCTGTTCAAGAACTTCGGCGGCGCCGAGCTGAGCTGGCTTGCGTTCTTCCGCGTGTTCTCCTACGCGACGGCACTGGCCTGCACGACGGCGTTCATCGCCAGCGCCGCGTACTTCGCCCGGCGCACCGGTCGCGAGCACGACCCAAATGTGCTGTAGTCCGCCCGTGCCGCTGTCCGCAGGAGTCCACTGGTTCACCCCCACCCTGCCCGTTCACGTCTTCGATGCGCCGCAGGCCGGACCCACGGCGGTCATTCAAGCGGGGATCCACGGCGACGAGGTCGCAGGCGTTCACGCGCTGCAGGAGATGCTCGAGGACGGCATCCGCCCCACCCATGGCCGGCTCATCGTCGTGCCCGTGATGAACCCTCCGGCCTACCGCGCGCGCAAGCGGATGCCCGAGGGCGGGCTCGATCTCAACCGCTGCTTTCCCGGGGACGCCGACGCGCCCGAGCCCGAGCGTCGCCTCGCCCGCCGGTTCATGGACCTCATGGAGGACGAGAAGCCGGCCTTGGTCACCACGTTGCACGAGAGCTGGAAGCGCTACGACCCCGAGGTGAACCCTTCGTTTGGCCAGACGATCGTCTACGGGGTCGAGCCCCGCCCGCCGGTCGTCGATCGCGTCGTGGAGCGACTCAACGCCCGCTTCACACGCGTTCAGGAGCACTTCGCGGCGCAGTACTTCCCGGTCGCGACCTCGTCGACCGAGGTCATCGTCGATGCGGTGGGCTGCGTCGGCCTGTGCATCGAGACCTGGATGGAGTTCGATGAGGCGCGGCGGGTCGAGATGCAGCGAGCCGTGGTCGAGTACCTGCTCGAAGACGTCGGCGTCCGGGTCAACCCGTGACGTTGTCGGCGGAGGGGCTCCGGTCGGTGGCGACGCGGGGCATCGCCGCGATGACGGTCCGGTTCCGACCGCGACGCTTCGCTTCGTACATGGCCTTGTCGGCGCGCTGATCGAGCGCGCCGGGGTCCTCGTTCCCGTCCCAGGTCGCCAGCCCGATCGACGCCGTCTGCCGGACGACCAGGCCCTCGCGCACCACCAGCGGCGTCTCCGAGAGCTTGGCCCGAATGCGCTCGGCGACGCGGTAGCCCTCGACGGTCCCGGTGTTGGGCATGATCAGCATGAACTCCTCACCACCGCGTCGCACCACCAGGTCGAACGATCGGACGCACCCGCGAACGGCGTCGACGAAGCGGCACAGCACCTGGTCACCAACGGCGTGACCATGGGCGTCGTTGACCGACTTGAATAGATCGAGATCCATCAGCAGCACCGAGAGCGACGTCGAAGCGCGCCGAGCCCGGTTCATCTCGGTCGAAAGAGCGGGCACCAAGAAGGTGCGGTTGTACGCCCGGGTCAGCGCGTCGGTGGTCGCGAGCAGCTCCAGCTCTGCGCAGCGAAGCGTCTGCCCCACGGCGTGGGCCACCACGACGGCGATCTTCTCGTGCTCCTCGGTGAAGGCGTCGACGGTGGCCGCCGAGACCGAGAACGCCCCGAGCACCCGTTCGCCGGCGAGCAGTGGGATCGACATCACCGAGCAGGCCTCGAAGGAGCGGCCAGGGATGGGTGAGAAGCGCTCGTCGATCGAGCTGTTGGGCACGCGCACCGGCCGGCAGTGCTCCACCGCCCAGCCGATCAGGCCTTCTCCCTTCTTGAAGATCGGCGCCGGCTCGCTGCTGCCCTCGCCGCTGCGGGCGATCGAGCGCAGCTGCGCCGACGCGTCGCAGACACGAATCGATGCATGGTTGGCCCCGAACAAGTTCAACGAGAGGTCGGTGACCGCCTGCAGCCCGACCTCCAGTGGCCCGGAGCGCGCGAGGTGCTCGGAGACCTGCACCAATGCTTCCAGCACCGGATCCATTCCGGTTCATGCTAGCAGTTCGCGGCCCTGCGCACGCACCGCAAGCCGTGCATCGTCCGCGATGAAGGCCACCAAGGAGGCGCTGCGCTCGGCCCGACTCGCCGCCGGACAACATCCGCCGCCCGTGCGCCACCTACGGTAAGGTGGCCCGCACATGCGTCGGAGAGTTCGAGCCCTACGCACCATCGTGTCGGCAAGCGCCGTCGCGTTGACCGTCGCCACCACCTCGACCGCAGCGTGGGCGGCTCCGGGCGCCCCCGGCGTGTTCCGCGTCAAGCGGCCCACGATCACCCCTGCGGACGCGGCGACCAAACGCGCTGCCGCCCAGGTGCGCGGCAATGCGCTCGTATCCTCCGGCGAAGCGATCGCCGCCGGCATCGAGTTCGACAACGCCGCGGCCGAGCTCGGCGACCCGGTGCTGTACCTCGACGCGGGCGAGGCCTACCTCACCGGGGCCGAGGAGTCGCGCAACACGGAGCTGGCGCAGGCGGCGGTCGAGCGCGGGAAGATCTCGCTGGATATTCTCTACTTCCACCTCGACGCGGCCGCCGACGAGGACTTCCGCCTCGTCGAAGCCACGCAGGTTCCCGAGCTGATCGTGCGGTCCCAGGCGCTGATCGAGGACGCGCAGCTCCTGATGTCCGAGATCGAGGCCGAGCTCGCCGCGGCCGACGAAGCGCCCACCGACGACGGCGACGCCGCGCCCAAGCCCAAGAATCGCAAGGCCGGCAAGATCGCAGGAGCCACCCTCATCGTGGCCGGGGGCGTGATGCTCGGCATCGGCGCCGCCGGTCTCGCGCTGGGCGTGCGCCACCAACAGTCCGCCGAACACTCCACCGTCTACGGCAAGAAATACGATGCCGTCGCCGAGAAGGGGAAACGCGCCAATACGCTGGCGTACGTCGGGGTGCCCGTGGGCCTCGTCCTCGCAGGCGTTGGCGTGGCCGTGCTCGTGCTCACCTCCAAGAAGCGAAAGGAGAAGCGGAAGAAGAAGGGCTCGGACACGGTCTCCGTCGTCCCGACCTTCGACACCCGCGGCACTGGCCTCACGGTCGTGGGCCGCTTCTGACGCGGTCCCGGCGCGCGCGGCGTGACTTTGCCCCACGACGTCGCGCCCTCGACCCCGTTTGCGCGCTCAACGGCGCGGCGGTACACCGTCTTGGTGACTTCGTCCGCCGCCGCCCTCGACACGCCCGATGCTCAGGCCCCTGCGTTCGACCTGCGTGCGCACGCCGACGCGGTCTTCGAAGCGGTCAGCCCGTACGAGGGCAACGGCTTCCGCCACCACTGCAAGCGACTGTTCCACTTCGCCTCCATGCTCATGGCGCAGCGCGACGTGGAGATGCCCGCCGACGTGGCGTACACGGTGGCGATGTGGCACGACCTAGGCCTCGTCAGCGAGCGAGACCAGGGCCACAACTACCTGCAGCGTTCTCTCGCGCTGTTCGAACGTGAGACCACCGGTCTCGATCTGGGCGAGGTCGACCCGACCGTGGTGCACGAGTGCTTCGTGTACAACCACCGACTGCTCGCGGTCCCGGGCCTGACGAGCGCGGCGGAGTGCTTCCGGCAAGCCGTGCAGATCGAGCACAGCCGAGGCCTGCTCCGCTTTGGTCTGTCCAAGGCTGCGGTGAAGGCCAAGTTCGCCGAGTTCCCGCGCGAGAACCTCGACCGCGTGCTCATGGACTTCACCTGGCGCACCCTTCGGCGCGAACCGCTGACCATCGTGCGCGGCATCCTCTTCTAGCACCGACTTCGGAACAGCCATGGCGAACGACACCCCCACCCAAGCGCCGATCGACGACGACGCACTGCGCACTCAGGTCGAGGCGGCCGCGTTTCGGCGGCTGGTCGAGCACCTGCAGTCGCGCACCGACGTGCAGAACATCGACATCATGAACCTCGCCGGGTTCTGCCGGAACTGCTTGAGCAAGTGGTACACGGCCGAGGCCAGTGAGCGCGGGGTCGACATCGACCTCGACGACACCCGCAAGTGGCTGTACGGCATGCCGTACGCCGACTGGAAGACCAACTTCCAGAAGTAGGCTGGAGGGGATCGGCCGATGCGGCACCACGCCGAGCGCATTCGCGTTCCCACCCCGGGGCGCAGCACCCTCGACATCACCTCCGAGGTGGCTGCCATCGTGGAGCAGGCCAACATCCACGAGGGGCTGTGCAACATCTTCGTGCACCACACCAGCGCCTCGCTCATCCTCTGCGAGAACGCCGACCCGCAGGTGAGGCGTGACCTGGAGGCCTTCGCCGCCCGCCTGGTGCCCGACGGAGACGCGCTGTTCCAGCACACCGCCGAGGGCCCCGACGACATGCCCGCCCACGTACGCACGGTCCTGACGCAGAGCTCGCTGAACATCCCGGTCGCCTCGGGCCGGCTCGCCTTGGGCACGTGGCAGGGGCTGTACCTGTGGGAGCACCGCGCCGCGGCCCACGAGCGCGTCCTCACCGTGTCGATCCTCGGAGCCTGACATGTTCCCCTCCCGCAAACGACTCGGTCGCGCGATGACCAAGACGATCTCCGACTACGGACTCATCGAGGCCGGCGATCACGTGATGGTGTGCGTCTCGGGCGGCAAGGACAGCTACACGCTGCTCGAGCTGCTGTGGGCGGCGCGAGTGAAGGCCCCCTTCGACTTCGAGCTCACCGCCGTCCATCTCGACCAGGGCCAGCCCGGGTACGACGGCGCGCCGCTGCGCGGATGGCTCGAGCGATTCGGGGCGCCGTTTCAGATCGTCGAGCAGGACACGTACAGCACGGTCATCCGGGTCGTCGGCGAGGGCAAGAGCTACTGCGGCCCGTGCTCCCGCATGCGCCGCGGCATCCTGTACGGCACAGCCGAGCGGCTCGGCTGCAACAAGCTCGCCTTGGGGCATCACCGCGACGACGCGCTCGAGACGCTGCTGCTCAACTTGTTCTACTCGGGCAAGCTGCAGGCGATGCCCGCCAAGTACACGACCGACGATGGGCGCTTCGAGGTGATCCGCCCGCTGATCGAGTGTGCCGAGGCCGACATCATCGAGCACGCGCAGGAGGCCGGGTACCCCATCTTGCCCTGCAACCTGTGCGGGTCGCAGGCGGGGCTGCGCCGCGAGAAGATGGGCGAGTTGATCGCACAGATGGAGCAGGACAACCCCAACGTCCGCTCGGTGATGCTCAACGCGCTTCGCAACGTGCGGCCCAGTCATCTGCTCGACCCCGGCGTGGCGCGTAGCGCCCCGAGCTCGCGCGGGCGCCTCACCGTCCTGGACGCCTAGCAGCCCCGGCTGGCCGGCGTGCATACTCACACCGAATCCAGCCGGATCCGGTCGTTCATGCGCATAATATGCTGGAAACATGCACGGAGTCGCCGTAGGGTGGCGCCATCGTGCGACTCCCAGATCTCCACGGAAAGAAGCTCGGCATCTGCGTTTCGGGCGGGCTCGACTCCAAGACCGTCGCGCTTCGCCTCAAGGAAGCCGGGTGCGACGTGATCTGCTTCACCGCCGATCTCGCGCAGCCCGACGAGACGAACATCGAGGACATCTGCGAGCGCATGAAGCCCACGGGGACCGACACGGTCATCGTCGACCTCAAGTCGCAGATGGCCGAGGCCTGCTTCATGATGGTCCGCGCCCAGGCCATGTACGACGGCGGGTACTGGAACACGACGGGAATCGCCCGCGCGGTGACGGTCAAGGGGCTGCTCGGGGCGATGCGAGAGCACGGCTGCCAGGTGCTCGTGCACGGCGCCACGGGCCGCGGCAACGACCAGATCCGCTTCGAGCGCTACACCAACACCCTCGCTCCGGACTTCGGCGTGTACGCGCCGTGGCGCGACCCCGAGCTGCTCGAGCAGTTCCCCGGCCGCAAGCAGATGGCCGCCTACCTGCAGGCCAAGGGCATCGAGGCGCAGCTGGAAAAGAAGCGATACAGCACCGACGCCAACCTCGCCGGACTCTCCCACGAAGCCGAGGATCTCGAGGAGCTCTCGACGAGCTGCTTGATCGTCGAGCCGGTCATGTGCTCGTGGCCCCACCACGCGCCCGACCGCATCGAGGACGTCACCCTCCGCTTCGAGGAGGGGAACTGCGTGTCGATCAACGGCAAGGAGGGCGACGCGCTCGACATCATGCGGCGCGCCAACGAGCTGGCCGGACGCAACGGCATCGGCCTCAGGAACGCGCTGGAGAACCGCATCATTGGCACCAAGAGCCGCGGCGTGTACGAGGCGCCCGGGCTCGAGCTGCTGGGCTTTGGCCTGCGCGCGGTCTACCAGACGACGCTGGATCGCCGCTCGACCGGTCTGTTCGTCAACATGTCTCGCTTCATCGCCGAGCAGGTCTACGACGCGCGGCTGTACGACCCCGGCGGCCGCGCCGCGATGGCGGGCATCGACGTGCTGGCCATCCACGCGACCGCCACGGTCAAGCTGGGGCTCTACCGGGGCAACCTCTACTTCCAGAGCCTCTCGGACTGCCCCGCGTCGCTGTACAACCCAGCGGACGCCAGCATGGAAGCCTCCGATGGGCTCGACCCCAAGAGCAGCCAGGGGTTCGTGGAGGTGCTGCGCTGCGAGGCACTCGCAATCGCCCGCGCCGGCCAGATCAAGTGGGGCGACAAGTACTGAGGGCGCGGCGGCCTGTCGTACCCTCGCTGCGATGACGCAGCCCCCCCTCCCCGCCGACGCCCTCCGCTGGCTCTGCGACCCCGACACGCTCGGCTTCGCGTCGACCGACGAGGTCGATCCCGTCGAGGGCATCGTCGGTCAACCGACGGCGGTCGAGGCGCTCCGTTTCGGCCTGGAGATCGACGCGCCGGGCCAGCACGTGTTCGTCCGAGGCGTCGCGGGAACTGGCCGACTCACGCTGGTGCGGCGACTGCTCGAGGAGATCGAGCCCGAAGCCCCGCCGGCCCCCGACTACGCCTACGTCCACAACTTCGACAGCCCCGACCGCCCCATCCTCCTGCGGCTTCCCAGGGGGCGCGGCGAAGGGTTTCGCGACGGCATGGAAGACCTCCGGAGCTTCATCACCGAGGAGCTGTCCAAGGCGCTGCGGACCGACATCGTCGACGCCCGCCGCAAGGAGATCGAGCAGGCGCACGAGGCGGAGATCGAGCGCATCACCACACCGCTCGAAGAGGAGCTGGCCAAGCAGGAGCTCGCGCTGGTGGTGACGCAGGAGGGGCAGAGCACCCAGCCCATGCTGCTTCCGATCATCGAAGGCGAGCCCGCCCCGCCCGATCGACTCGCCGCCCTCGAGCAGGACGGGCAGATCACCGAGCGAGACATCGAGGCGATGCACACCCGCGCCCAAGGCGTGGAGGATCAGGTCACGCAGACCTTCAAGGAGGTCGACGGCGTGCAGCGAAGGCTGCGCAAGGAGCTCCGCGATCTGATGCAGACCGAGGCGACCGCCGTGCTCGAGGACGCCGTCGCGGAGCTGCGCGAGCAGTACGACGGCCCCGCCGTGCAGACCTACCTCGACGCCGTCGTTCACGACGTCGTCCACCGCAGGCTGGGCGCGAGCGAGAACGGCGAGTTCACCCGCCTGTACGAGGTCAACCTGGTCGTCTGCCACGAGCCCGGCGCGCGCGCCCCCGTCATCGTCGAGAACGCGCCTTCGATGCGCTCGCTGATCGGAAGCGTCGACGTCGTCCGTGGTCCGGACGGCGAGCGGCGGGCGGACCACATGTCGATCTACGCTGGCAGCCTGCTGCGCGGTGACGGCGGGGTGGTGATCATCGAAGCGATGGAGCTGGTGCAGAACCCCAGCGTCTGGCGAGCGCTGGTTCGCACGCTGCGAAGCGGTCAGGTCGAGCTCATCCCACCCGAGTCGGCCTTCGCCGTGCCGGCGCTGCAGCCCGAGCCCGCCCAGGTCCGGGTGAAGGTAGTGCTCATCGGCGACACCGGGCTGTACTACCTGTTGGACCACAACGACCCCGACTTTCCGCTGCTGTTCAAGGTGCTCGCCGACTTCGACAGCGAGCTGCCCCGCGGTCCGCAGAGCCTCTCGATGTACGCCCAGGTGATCAGCGGGCTGGCGCGGAAGGAGGGGTTGCGACCCTTCACCGCCGGGGCGGTTGCGCGACTCGCCGAACACGGGGCGCGGATCGCCAGCAGCCAGGACAAGCTCAGCGCCCGTTTCGGCCGACTCGCCGACCTTGCCCGCGAGGCGGCGTACCTCGCCCGCAAGCAGGAGGCCGAATCCGTCGGCGCCGAACACGTCACCGAGGCGATCGCCCGCACCAAGCGACGCGCGGACGGGCCGGCCCGGCGCTTTCGCGAGATGATCGCCTCGGGCTCGATTCGCATCCAAACCCAGGGCACCCAGGTGGGGCAGATCAACGGGCTCGCGGTCATCGCCGCCGGTCCGCTGACCTACGGCTTCCCCACCCGCATCACCAGCACCATCGCGCCGGGCGTGGGCGGGGTCATCAACATCGAGCGCGAGTCACAGCTCAGTGGAGCGATCCACACCAAGGCGTTCTACATCCTCGGCGGCCTGATGCGTCACCTGCTGCAGACCGACCATGCGCTCACGTTCGAGGCGTCGATCGCGTTCGAGCAGAGCTACGGCGGAATCGACGGAGACTCGGCGTCCGGGGCGGAGATTTGCTGCCTGCTCAGCGCCTTGACCGCGCTGCCCGTGCGCCAGGACTTGGCCATGACGGGCGCGATCGACCAGCTCGGCAACATCCTGCCGATCGGGGCGGTGAACGAGAAGATCGAGGGCTTCTTCGACACCTGCGCCGCGCAGGGGCTGACGGGCACGCACGGCGTCATCATTCCCCAAGCCAACGCCGTCGATCTGATGCTTCGACCCGACATCGTGCAAGCGGCGCGAGACGGAGCCTTCAACGTGTTCGCGGTGACGCACATTCGCCAGGCCATCGAGCTCTTCTTCGGCCTGCACGCCGGGGAACGCACCGAGGACGGCCTCGAGCCTGGCTCGGTGCTCGCGACGGCCATCGCGGCGGCCCGCAACCTGTGGGAGCGCAGCTCGACGCCCGCCTCGTGACGCATCGCGCCCATCCCGAGTTCATTCGGTCAGGACGGTGATCGCATCGCCACGAATCTCCAGCGCGGCCGGCTGTCCGCCGTAGTGCTTGGCCATCCCCACGTCGATGCGCCAGACCTCCTGGTCACAGGCCGAGGTGATTCCGCGGGCCTGCACGGTGTGACCGACGACCATGCGCGCGGCCTTCAGCTCGGTCAGCGCTGCGTGAAGGTCGGCGCAGGCCTGCGGTGACGGGGCCGGGACCGAGTAGTCACGGTTCCACACCAGGCCATCGGGCGCGAGCAGGTCCATCGGCGGCGGACCGCCGCGCGTCAACCACGTCCGTCCGGCTTGGTTGAGGGCGTCGAGCGCAGGCGCGTACTTGGGCAACACCCCGCCGTGAACGAACACCGTGTCCCCCACGATGACGGCGGTGTTCCGCGTGGCGAGCACCTTGGCGTACACACCACCGGGGAGGAAGGCGGCGGCGCGGGCCTGCAGCGGCTCGGGGAAGCGCTCGACGCCTGGGGCGCTGGTGTCGACGCCCGGCGCATCCGCGAAGTCGAGCATGCCCCCTGGGGTCACATAGCGAAAATCCCCGGCGGCGTTCATCAGCTCATGGTTGCCGTTGAGGATGTGTACGGCGCCTCCGGCCGCCTCTGCTTCGGCCTCCAGACGCGTGAGCAGATCGAGGATCGCCTGCTCGTCGTCGCCCCGGTCGAGCTGATCCCCGGTCTGCACGAAGACGGTCGCTCCACCGGCCCAGTGGCCCTCCGCGTCGATCAGCCCGCCGAGTTTCAGCACGCGCAGGGTCGCGTCGAGGTCGCCGTGCACGTCCCCCACCGCGACGATGCGCGCCGCCGCCGGGAACCGCGTTGGCCGCCGCGGCGTGGCGCTGTCCGTCGCTTCAGGTGAGGCGTCGGGAGGCGAGGTGGCGTCATGTGGCACTCCGGCCGGCGAGTCGGTAGGGCTCGAAGGCGGCGCGGCGGCCCGTGCGGGCGGTTCGGAGGACGAGCAGCTCGGACCACCCACGACGACCAGCAGCGCCCAGAAAATCTTCTTGCTCAGGTCCACGTACATCGGCGGTCGCATGCTACCAAGGCCGTCGTCTCGATCCTCAACGCGTTTTCCGTTGCCGGTGCGAAACCGGTACCATGGTCACCGCGTGCGAGACCTTTCCGGAGCCGTTGTCCCCAAGGGGCGCATCCTCGTCGTCGATGACGAAGTCCAGATCCGTCGCGTGATTCGAAAGGTTCTGTGCGCCGATGGCTACGACGTGCTCGAAGCCACCGGAGGCGCCGACGCCCTCGAGACGCTCGCGAACCTCGACGTGGACACGGTCTTGCTCGACATGCGGATGCCCGACATGTCCGGCGTCGAAGTGTGCAAACAGATTCGTTCGACGCGTCGTCACGCGCACACGCCCGTCGTGTTCCTCAGTGGTGCGTCGGAGCGCTCCGTGAGGCGACAAGCGCGTGAAGCGGGTGCAGACGACTTCCTCGCCAAGCCCTTCGACGAGGCGGAGCTCAGGGCCCGGATCCGGCACTCGGTCTCCCATCACCGGCACAGCACGGACATGGCGCAGGAGAGCGCGCGCTTGCGGATCGAGGTCGATGGTCAGACGCGGGCGCTCCACGAAGCACGCATGGCGCTCGACCGCGCACGCCGAGAACTCGAAGCTGCACAGGTCCAGACGATCTCCCGGCTCACCAAAGCCGCCGAGTTTCGGGACGATGAGACCGCCGCCCACCTGCAGCGCATGAGCGAGTACTCGCGCCTCCTGGCGCGCAAGGTCGGCTTGGACGACTACACCGCCGAGATGATCCGAACCGCGAGCCCGATGCACGACGTCGGCAAGATCGGCATCCCCGACAGCATCCTCCTCAAGCCCGGGCGCCTCACCTCGGACGAGTACGAGGTGATGAAGAAACACGCCGAGATCGGGTACCGCATTCTCAGCGACTCGGACTCCAAGCTGCTTCAGCTGGCCGCCTCGATCGCCTACACCCACCACGAGAAGTTCGACGGCACGGGCTACCCGCGCGGCCTGTCCGGGGAGGACATCCCGATCGAGGGGCGCATCGTCGCTGTCGCGGACGTCTTCGATGCCCTGACCAGCGAGCGCCCCTACAAGACCGCCTGGCCGCTGGAGAAAGCCATCAAGCTCCTGGTCGACGGCCGGGATCTGCACTTCGATGGCGCGCTGGTGGATCTGTTCCTCGCCTCGATGGACGAGGTCGAGGAGATCAAGCAGCGCCTCACCGAGCCGTCTTAGCGGCTCGCGCTGTCGACGATCGTGTCAGCGGGTCTACGTCCTGTGCAGTCCCGTGCAGTCGCGCGAGTGAATCCGACGTGTCCCGTTGACAGCGCGGCCCAGTCCGGTCAACGGTGACTGGATGCTGACCGTCGTTCGTGCCGTGGGAGTGTTGGGCTTGTCGTTGGGCGTCCTCATCGGAGGGTGCGATGATGGTGATGCCGGGGATGACGGCGGGCCGGGCGACGGGAGCAGCACGGGCACGCCACAAACGACGGATCCATCCGCCGCCACGGCGGCCTCCCAGGGCACCGGCTCGGAGGACACGGGCGGTGCGACACAGAGCACGACCGAGCCCGGTTCTGGCGAGACCAGCTCCGCGCACAGCGGGACCCCCGAGACATCGAGCGACGGCGGCTCGACCGGCGACGGAGACAGCGGCTCGGGAAGCACGACCACCGGCGAGCAAGCCTTCGATCCGGAGTTCGTGTGGGTCGCCGACTTCATGCTCGGCAACTGCGTCGGGTGCCACGTCAACGACGCCAACGGCATGCTCATTCTCCCGGAGGTCGACCTCAGCTACGACGAGGTCCGCCTCGCGATCGAGGGCATCACCGCCAACACCGGGCTCCTGCTCGTCGAGCCGGGCGACCGCAACGCGAGCCAAACCTACCTGCAGATCACCAACGAGTTCGGCGCCCAGTTTCCAGTGGAAGACACCGATCGTTTCGGCGCGTGGATCGACGCGGGCGCGCCGTACGACGCGCAGTAGCGACAGGCAGGCAAAGACGTCATCGCGGCCAACCGCGACTGGGGTTCCCCCTCCGGGCGCCCTCGCAGCCCCTCAGTACCCGACGTCCTTGGGGTCCTGGCGCACCACGTCCGCCCGCGAGGCCTCCGACTCCAGAATCTCCAGCGCCTCGACGGTGTAGCGGGTGGTCGGCTCGGCGAGCAGGCGCGCGAAGGGAATCGTCTCCCCGGTCTCCTCACACTCGCCATAGATGCCTTCGTCCATGCGAGACAGCGCGGCCTGGACCTCTTCGAGTCGGCGTCGGTCCTGTTTGGTCAGGGCCAAACGATCGCGACGGGCGACCTCACCGGCCGCCTCCTCTTGGCGATCCATGGGCTCCGCGTCGTCGTCTTCGGTGATCTGGAGACCTCCGCGCTCGAAGAGTCGAACGCGCTGCTCGAGGAGGAGTCCGCGGAGTTGTTCGAACTGGGCGGCAGTGAGGTGCTCGCTCATGCCTGCCGAGGCTATCAGACCCCTGCACGCAGGTCGTAGACTGAGCCGACCATGCACGACGAGATCCGCGACATGCTCGCCGCGTTCGACCGCGAGCGCGCCAGGCTGGTGATCCTCACCGGTGCGGGCATCTCGGCGGACAGTGGAATCCCCACCTTCCGCGGGCCCCAGGGATACTGGCGGGTCGGCTCGCGCAACGTCCACCCGCAGGAGCTCGCGACCGCGCACGCGTTCTCCGAGCACCCGCTCGAGGTGTGGGCCTGGTACCTGTACCGCCGGACCGTGTGCCGCCGGGCCGCGCCCAACCCTGGGCACCACGCCCTCGTGGCCATCGAGCGGACGTTCGAGGATCGCTTCGCCCTGGTGACCCAGAACGTCGACGGTCTACACGCGCGCGCCGGATCGGCGGATCCCTACGAGATCCACGGGAACATCGACCGGCTTCGGTGCGCGGCGCGGTGCGCCGAGGCGACCTACCTGCTACCCGAGGACCTCCCGCCCGTGGGCCGGGACACCCCCCTGCCCGACGCCATCGTCGCGGCCCTGCGCTGCCCGGACTGCGGCGGCCCGGCTCGCCCGCACGTCCTGTGGTTCGACGAGTGCTACGACGAGGCGTTGTTCCGGGCCGACAGCGCGTTCTCGGCCGCCGCCGCCGCCGATCTCCTCGTCGTGGCCGGGACGTCGGGGACGACCAACCTGCCGATGCAGATCGGCATGCACTGCGCGCGCAACGGCATCCCGATGATCGACATCAACCCCGACGACAACCCGTTCTCGGCGCTGGCCCAGGCTTCGGGCGGCCTGACGCTGCGGGCGCCGTCGAGTGTCGTCCTGCCGCTGCTGGCCGAGGCCCTGTGCGCGACGTGATAGCGTCGTCTGCAGCGGGACGATGGCGGACGCCGAGTACGACTTCATCATCATTGGCTCCGGTTTCGGCGGCAGCACGGCAGCGCTGCGGCTCGTCGACAAGGGCTACCGCGTGCTCATGCTCGAGAAGGGCAGCGAGCTGAAGGCCAAGGACTTTCCCAAGACCAACTGGGATCTGCGCCGCTACATGTGGGCGCCGCTGGTCGGCTTTCGCGGCCTGTTCAAGATGTCCTTCTTCCGGCACGTCACCATTCTCTCGGGGGTCGGTGTCGGCGGGGGATCGCTGGGCTACGCGAGCACCCACCCGGTGCCCAAGGAGCCGTTCTTCACCGCCCCGAGCTGGGCCCACCTGGCCGACTGGAAGACCGAGCTCGCCGAGCACTACGAGGAGGCCAAGCGGATGCTGGGCGTGACGCGGACGCCGATGCTGACGCCGCCGGACAACATCCTCAAGAAGATGGCCGCGGACAACGGACACCCCGAGGCGTTCCACAGCACCGACGTCGCGATCTACTTCGGGGAGGCGGGCAAGGTGGTTCCCGACCCGTTCTTCGACGGCGACGGGCCCAGCCGGACCGGTTGCGTCCAGTGCGGCGGCTGCATGCTGGGGTGCCGACACAACGCCAAGAACACGCTCGACAAGAACTACCTCTACCTCGCGCGCAAGCGCGGGCTGGAACTTCAGGCCGACACCGAGGTCTCGAAGATTCGGCCCCGAGCGGGCGGCGGCTACACGATCGAGGCCAAGCAGGGCCGCGGATGGTTCCGTGCGCCGGTCTCGTTCGAGGGCGCTCGGGTCATCGTCGCCGGCGGCGTGCTCGGCAGCGTCAAGCTGCTCATCGACCAAAAAGAGGACCCGAGCTGTCTACCGCAGCTCTCCGACCGCCTGGGACGGGGCATCCGCACCAACTCCGAGGCGCTCATCGGCGTGGTCTCCCACGACGAAGGCGTCGACCTCTCCGAGGGCGTCGCGATCGGCTCGATCTACGAGACCGACGCGGTCTCCCACCTCGAGCCGGTCCGCTACTCCAAGGGATCGGGCCTGTTTCGCCTCCTCGTCGCGCCCCACGTCGGTGGAACGAACCCCTTCATTCGGATCGCCAAGCTCGCCGCGATCTGTCTTCGGCACCCGCTGCAGGTGCTCAAGGCCGTCACGGTGCGGAGCTTCGCGGAGCAGACGGCCATCTTGCTGTACATGCGAAGCACCGAGGGCACCCTGCGCCTGCGCCGAACGTGGTTTGGCGGCATCGGCACCGCGCCCGACCAGGGGGAACTGCCGACCGCGTCGATCCCCGAGGCCACCGCGCTCGCCCAGCAGTTCAGCCGTGAGGTCGGCGGCATGCCGTTTTCGATGTTCACCGAGACGCTCTTCAACATTCCCACCACGGCCCACATCCTGGGAGGCTGCTGCATGGGGGAGAGTGCCCAAACGGGGGTCATCGATGCCAACCACGAGGTGCATGGATATCCGGGACTCTACGTGATGGACGGAGCCGCCATCTCGGCCAACCCCGGCGTCAATCCTTCGCTGACCATCACCGCGCTCACCGAGCGCGCCGTCTCCAAGATTCCGCGCAAGGCCAACGCGCTGCAGGACCGACCCGCTCAGACCGCGCTGCCGGCCTGAGCGTCCTGCACCGTCGCGATTCCCCCCGCGAGGCGGTCGACCCGGCGGGCGCCGAACAGGAGCACCACGGCGCTGACCGCAATCGGAATGCTGGTGGCCGCGATAGCGATCGACAGCCCCTGGCGCTCGCTGATCTCTCCGATGAGCGTCGGGGAGAGCGCGTCGCCGAGCATGTGAATGAAGAACACGTTGATCGCCATCGAGCGCGCGCGCAGAGACGCCGGCACGCAGGCGACCAGCGCGGCGTTGAGCGGTCCGGTGTTGAGAAACAAGAAGAACTCGGCCACGAACGCGCACGCGAACACCGCCGTCGTCGACGGCATGAAGGGCATGGCGAGCGCAAACGGAGCCCCGAGCAGCAGCCCCATGCCGCTGACGGAGAAGTAGCCGCCCTGACGCTTGGCGAAGGCGCGATCGCCCAAGACGCCGCCGACGAGTGTCGCGAGCAAGCCGGCCACGACGGTGATGCCGCCGAACACCATGTTGCCGGTCGCTTCGTCCATGCCCTGCTCGCGGATGAGGTACGTCGGCATCCAAAACGCGATGCCGCCCATCGAGAACGTCATCAGCGTCATGCCGACGGTGTTGATCCGCCATGCGGGGGTGCGAAACAGCCGACGGATCCCGTCGAGCAGCGGCATCGAGGGGACCTGCTCGCCCTCGTCCATTGCCCCGCGCTCGGGGTGCGGCAGGAAGAACGCCACCACCGCGAAGAGCAGCCCCGGCGTCCCGGCCACGAAGAACGCCGCCCGCCAGCCGTAGGCCTCTCCGACCGCACCACCCAGCAGGTACCCCAGCGCACTGCCCATGGGGATGGCGAGGTAGAAGATGGACAGCTTGCGCCCGCGCTCCGACGGTCGAAACAGGTCGGCGATGATCGAGGGCGCGACGGTGGCGTAGCCCGCCTCACCGATCCCGATCAGCGCACGCATCGTCAGCAACCCTTCGTAGCTCTCCGCCAGGCCGCTGCCGACCGTGGCCAGACTCCAAAGCCCGACACCGACCCCGATCATGCGGTTGCGATTCCACCGGTCGCCGAGGACGCCGCCGATGGGTGCCGCGATCGTGTAGACGATCATGAACACGCTTCCGAGCAGACCACCCTGCCCGTCATCGAAGTGCAGATCGGCCCGAATCCCCTCGAGGACCGCGCTCAGAACGTACCGATCGAGGTAGTTCAGAAAGTTGATGACCGTCAGGACCAGGAGGACCGCGACGGCGATGCGCCCGGGGTTCGGGCGGGCGTCAGACCCCATCTGCAGCACCATAACCTGGACAGCGCGAGGCGCGGCCATCGAGCCGGGGGCGTGGCCCCGAGCCGTAATGGTTCGGTCACGGACCCAATTTCGTGCATTTTGCTCGATCCTCGCCGCCGCTGGGGCCGTAACATTCTCAGCGGTTCTTCGATTGACCTGCGAGCCCTCAGGGGCCCACGGACGGAACCGAACTCCTACGAGAACTCGAAAAGGGAAAACGACATGGATCTCAAAAGCATTGCCACCACGCTTGCATTCCTCGGTACCGGCGCCCTCGCCATGACCGGCTGCGACAAAGACAAGCCCGCCACCGAGACCCCCGCAGCCCCGGCTGCTGGCGATGCGGCCGAAGGCGCATGCGGTGCCGACAAAGCTGAAGGTGCCTGCGGCGCCGAGAAGGCCGAAGGCGAAGGCTCCTGCGGCGCTGCAGCCGAAGGCACCGAAGAGGCCGAAGGCGAAGGCGAAGGCTCCTGCGGCGCCGAAGCCGAAGGCACCGAAGAGGCCGAAGGCGAAGGCTCCTGCGGCGCCAAGTAAGCGACGCCCTTTGAACCTGGACCCGCGGCTGGCCCCTTTCGGCCGCCGCGGGTTTTTCATGCACCCGAGATCTCGAGCCTCCCATGCAGCCCCAGCCACCTACCGGCGTCGGCCTCGGCCTTCGCGGAGTCCTTCTTCGGGACATCGTTCGCGGTGACGCCGACGGCAAGGTCGCGTTCCTCGAAGTCGCGCCGGAGAACTACATGCACCGCGGCGGGCGGTCGCCGCAGCGACTGGCCGAGCTCGCCGAACGATTCGAGCTCATCACCCACGGCCTGATGATGTCGCTGGGCGGCACCGATCCGCTGCGCGAGGACTACTTCGAAGAGCTCAAGCCCTTCCTCGATCGCTACGATCCCCCGTGGCACTCCGACCACGTCTGCTGGAGCGGTATGGATGGCGCGCTGCTCCACGACCTCCTGCCGGTGCCCTTCACCACGCAGACGGCCAAGCGCATCGCCGAGCGCATCCGCGAGGCCCAGGATCGCCTGGAGCGACCGATGGCGATCGAGAACATCAGCTGGTACCTGCAGCTGGGCAAGAGCAACCTCGACGAGGCCGCGTTCCTCACCGAGCTGCTCGAAAGAGCCGACTGCAAGCTGCTGCTCGACGTGAACAACGTCTTCGTCAACGCCAGCAATCACGGTTTCGATGCCCGCGCCTGGTTCGACGCCATCCCCATGGAGCGCGTCGTCCAGCTGCACATCGCCGGGCACGAACCCTGGGACGACGGCCTGCTGGTGGACACCCACGGCGCCGACGTACGGCAAGAGGTTCGAGAGCTGCTCGCGTACGTCATCGAGCGCACCGGACCCAAGCCGGTCCTGCTCGAACGCGACTCCAACATTCCGCCGCTGGCCGACCTGCTTGAGGAGGTCGCGTCGCTGCAGGCGGTCTACGACGCAGCGCTTCTTGTCGGGCAGCAGAGCGCGGAGGCCTCGGCATGAGCACCGACCTTCGCATGGCCTGGATGAGCCACCTGCTCCGGGACCGCGGCGCCGACACGGCCAGCCGCGAGGACTTGCGCGCCTTCGCAGCCGCGCATGGCATCACCGGAGACGACCTCGAGGCGATCGCCGACGTGGGCGCGGAGCGCTTCTTGGTTTATCGCTCGCTGGTGCACAACCGGATGCGCAACACGATCCGGGACTTCATCGAGCGCACCGCAGCTCGGCTCGGCCAGCAGCGGCTGCGGGCGGACTTCGCGGTGTGGATCGACCAGGTCGCTGCGCACTCCCCCTATCTTCGTGACGTACCGGCCGAGTTCGTGGCCTGGGCCAGCCCCCGGTGGCAGGGAGACGAGGCCGTCCCCGACTATCTGGTCGACCTCGCGCACCACGAGCTGCTGGAGTACGACATCCGCAACGACCACCGCGGGGGCGAAGCCGCGACGGGTCTGGAGCTCGCGCTGGACAAGCCGCTGCGCTTCGACGGGGCGGCCCGGCTCATGCGCTACGACTACGCGGTCCACAGGCTTTCTGCGTCACTCGACGACCGGGAGCCGCCGCAGGCGGTGCCGTCGCGGCTGCTGGTGTACCGCGATGACCAAGCGAAGGTGCGCTACCTCGAGCTCACCCCGCTGGCCCACGCCGTGCTCGTGCAGCTGATGGAGCATGGCAAGCCCGTGGCCGAGGGGCTCCGAGACGCGTGCGCCGACCTGGGCGAGGCGCTCGATGACGACCGCCTGGCGACGGCAGCCACCCTGCTCGCCGATCTCGCCGAGCGCGGGGTGCTGCTGGGTGCCGAGCCCCGATAGGCTCAGCGCCCTACGCCGGCTCGATCTTCACCAGCAAGTCGCCGGCGCTCAGCGAGTCGTCCTGCCCGACCTCGAGGCGAACGACCTTGCCCGCGACCGGTGAGGCGACGACCGTCTCCATCTTCATCGCGCTGAGCACCACGAGCGCATCGCCGACCGCGACGGTCTTGCCGACCTCGGTGCGAACCTCGAGCACCACCCCGGGCATGGGCGCTCCGACCGAGCCTGGGTCGTTGGGATCGGCGCGCACCCGCACGACGACCTCGGCCTTGGCCGTCTCGTCGGGCACCCGGATCGACCGGGGCCGACCGTTGAGCTGGAAGTACACGATGCGGTTGCCGTCGTCGTCGAGCTCGCCCACGGCGTCGAGGGCGATGACGAGCGTCTTGCCGCGCTCGATCTCCACCGAGATCTCTTCACCGACCTCGAGAGGAGCCAAGAACGCGGGCGTGGGCAGGACGCTGACGTCGGCAAAGCGGTCGCGAAACTCCCGGTACTCCTCCCAGACCTTGGGGTACAGCGACGCGCTGATGACATCGACCTCGCGGATGTGCGGCCCGTGCGTCTCCCGCAGCTCGTTGCGCAAGGCATCGAAGTCCAGCGGCGGGAGCGTCGCTCCCGGCCGCCCTTCGAAGGTCTCCGCGCCCCGAACGACGCGCTCCCGCAGCAACTCCGGGAAGCCGCCGTAGGGCTTGCCGAGCATGCCCTGGAAGAACTCGACCACCGAGGAGGGGAAGCTGAGCGTGCCCGCTTGCTGCAGCACGTCGTCCTCGGTGAGGTCGTTTTGGACCATGAACTGGGCCAGGTCACCGACGACCTTGGACGAGGGCGTCACCTTGATGATGTCGCCGAGCAGGAGGTTCGCGGCCGCGTACGCCCGCTTGATCGCTGGCCACCGCTCCGCGAGCCCGAGCTGCCGCGCTTGGAACTGCAGGTTGGTGTACTGGCCGCCGGGCATCTCGTGCAGGTAGACGTCGGCGCTTCCGCTCTTGAGACCAGACTCGAACGGCGCATACATCCGACGCGCCTCCTCCCAGTAGTCCGAGAGGACCTGCAGCTCGCCGAGGTCGATCTGGGTATCGAGCGGCGTGCCCTCGAGCGCGGCGACCACGGCACCCAACGCGGGCTGCGAGGTGAGGCCGGCCATGGCCTCGAGCGCGACGTCGACGACGTCCGCGCCCGCTTCGGCACAGGCGAGCATCGAGGCCACCCCAGCGGCGGCCGTGTCGTGGGTGTGGACGTGAATCGGGGTGTCGGGGAAGGCCTGCCGCAGGGCGCCGACCAGCATGGTGGAGGCCTTGGGCTTGAGCAGCCCGGCCATGTCCTTGATCGCGAGCACGTGGGTGCCGGCGTCGACCAGCTGCCCCGCGACGTCGACGTAGTACTGCAGGCTGTACTTGGTGCGCTTGGCGTTGCTGACGTCGCCCGTGTAGCAGACCGACGCCTCGATGATGCCCCCTGCCTCGCCGACGGCGTCGATGCCCAGCTTGAGGTTCTCGATGTAGTTGAGGCAGTCGAAGATGCGAAAGACGTCGATGCCCAGGTCGCGGGCCGTCTGCACGAACCGCCGCACCACATTGTCGGGGTAGTTGGTGTAGCCGACCGCGTTCGCGCCTCGCAGCAGCATCTGGAACGGGATGTTGGGCACGAGCTCGCGCAGCCGCTCGAGGCGATCCCACGGGCACTCCCGCAGGAACCGCAGCGCCACGTCGAAGGTCGCGCCGCCCCACATCTCCAGGCTGTACGCCGAGGACAGCGTGTGGCTGGTCAGCGGCGCGATCTTGGCGATGTCCATCGTGCGCACCCGGGTGGCGAGCAGCGACTGATGGGCGTCGCGCCAGGTCGTGTCCATCAGCAGCAAGCCCTGTCGTTGACGGATGGCCTTCGCGAACGCCTCGGGACCGTCGTCGAGGAAGACCTGCCGCCAGCCCTTGGGCGGGGCGGTCAGCGGCGCGGGCGGAGCCTCGGGCTCGTGCTTGGCGGGCGCGACCCCGGAGATCCACGGCGTGGACGGACCGTTGACGATGACGTTGCCCAGATAGGACAGCAGCCGCTGCGCCCGGTTCTTGCGCCGGGGAAAGCGAAAGAGCTTGGGCGTGTCGGCGATGAACTCGGTGTCCACGTTGCCCGCCAGGAAGCGCGGGTGCGTGAGCACGTTCTGCACGAAGGGGATGTTGGTCTTGACGCCCCGCACCCGAAACTCGGCCAAGGAGCGGTGCAGCTTCTGCGCCGCGCCTTCGAACGTGGACGCGGTGCTGGTCACCTTGGTGAGCAGGGAGTCGTAGTGGGGGGAGATCGTCGCGCCATCGTAGCCGTTGCCGCCATCGAGCCGAATGCCGAAGCCGGTGCCGGGCCGGAAGACCTCGATGCGCCCCGTGTCCGGCTGAAAGCTGCGCAGCGGGTCTTCGGTGGTGATGCGGGCCTGAATGGCGAAGCCCCGCACCTCGATCTCGTCCTGCACGAGTCCGAGGTCGGCGAAGGTGGCCCCGTCGGCGATCCGGATCTGCGACTGCACGATGTCGACCATCGTGACCTGCTCGGTCACCGTGTGCTCCACCTGCACCCGCGGGTTGGCTTCGATGAAGTAGTGCGCGCCGTCGCCTCCGACCAGGAACTCGAAGGTGCCTGCGTTGCGGTAGCCGACCGCGCGGGCCAGCTTGACCGCGTCGGAGGTGATGCGCTCGCGAAGTTCCTGGCTGATGCCGACGCTGGGCGCGATCTCGACGACCTTTTGATGGCGTCGTTGGACCGAGCAGTCGCGCTCGAAGAGGTGCATGACCTCTCCGTTGGCGTCGGCGAGGATCTGCACCTCGATGTGACGGGGCTTTTCGACGTAGCGCTCGATGAAGCACGTGCCGTCCCCGAAGGCGCTGGCCGCCTCGGAGGTCGCCCGCTCCAGGGCGTCGGCGAGTTCGCTCTCCTTGCGAACGACCCGCATCCCGCGACCGCCTCCGCCCTTGGCGGCCTTGATCATCAGCGGGTAGCCGGCCTCGGCCGCGAACGCCTGCGCCTCGCCGAGGTCCGCGACGGGATCGGCGGTGCCCGGAATGACCGGCACGCCGGTCTCGATCGCGAGCGCGCGACCGGCCGTCTTGTCGCCCAGTCGCTCCAGCACGTCTGCCGGCGGACCGACGAACGCGATGCCTGCGGCCTCGCACGCGCGCGCGAAGTCGGCTCGTTCCGAGAGGAACCCGTAGCCGGGGTGAATGGCGTCGACGTCGTTCTCGAGCGCGACGCGAATGATCTCGTCGATCGCGAGGTAGGCCCCCACCGGCGTCAGGTTCTTGCCCACGAGGTAGGCCTCGTCGGCTTTGTAGCGGTGCAGGTGGACGCGATCTTCGGTGCTGAAGATTGCGACCGTTCGAATCCCCAGCTCGGTCGCGGCCCGGAAGACGCGGATCGCGATCTCCCCGCGGTTGGCACACATGAGCTTGCGGATGGGTCGGCCAGCTGTCGTCATCGGCCGCCGCAGTCTACTCGGGTGCGGGTCTTCGCGCGACAGCGGCCCGCGTTGCGGCGTTGGGATGCCCGGGGATGTCCGCGAAGAGGCCCGCGGGGACGCGCACGCTCAACACGCGCTCCTCCTGCGGCACGCACAGGTCCAGGACATTGTCGTCTCGGGCCTCGCCGACGGCCGCAGAAGGATCCCCATGGTCCTCGAAGCCCGAGGGGTGCACCGTGCGACCCCCGACGAGCTCGAGCGAAATCGACGCCAGATCCTCGACACCGACGTCGCGCAGGCTGTCGGTCCAGTAGGTGCGGACCGAGGGCTCTCCGGAGGCGCACGGCGGCAGGCCGGACTCGGCCCACACGATGCGGCCGCCCTCCTCGGCGCCCGAGACCGGGGCGAGCGCCCCCTGCAGCGACGCTCCGCTCTCGGTGTGCAGCGGGCGAATCACCACGACGTCCGTGGGGGGACGCCGGCGAGGGTCGCCGAAGTCTCCCAGCAGCCACACCGTGCGGTTCTCGTCAGCCTCGCTCGCCGGAGCCAGGATCGCGTCGGTGGGCAGGACGCGGCTGCCGTCGCCCAGCAGCACCAAGAAGGCCGCCGGGAACAGACTCGCCGCCTCTATCTCCTCGGAGAAGACCATCGCGATGCCGTCGAGCCCGCCGAACGAGGGCTGGTCGTCGAAGGCGAGGTGGGCGGAGAGGATGGTGGGGTCGGGCCGCAGCTGCGCAGGCGCGGCCACGCGCGGAGGCGGCGAGAACTGAATCGACGTGGCCGTCCGCGGGACGCAGCCGCCCATCGCGACCACGGCGCAAGAGAAGAGGAGCCTCACGCCCGCACGATACCGCGACCGCCTCCGCATCGCCCGGGCTGCTACGCTACGGCGGTGCTGCACTTGGCGCAAGCCACCGCGCCCGGCTGGGCCCCGTGGGCGGTCGAGCAGATCGACGAGGTGCTCCTCGACCACGCGCACTGCGAGAAGAAGGCCGCGTCGACCGCGATGAACCTCATCTTCCGCTACCAGGACAAGCTGCCTTTGATGGTGCCGCTGTCCCGACTCGCCCGAGAAGAGCTGGCCCACTTCGAGCTGGTCCTCGCCCATCTTCAGCGGCGCGGCGTCGCCTTCGAACGTCAAGCGCCGAGCCCATACGCCTCGGCGCTGATGAAGATCGTCCGCCCCGACGAGCCGCTACGCCTGCTCGACACGCTGCTGTGCTGCGCGATGATCGAGGCGCGCAGCTGCGAGCGCATGCAGCTGCTGGCGCGCGCACTGGAGGCCGACGGCCGCGACGTCGAGCTCACCGCCTTGTATGCCGGCCTGCTCGCCAGCGAAGCTCGGCACCACGCGTCGTACCTCGACCTCATCCGCGCGCTCGACATCACCGACGAAGCGGCCCTGGTCTCGCGGCTCCATGAGGTCGCCGAGCACGAGGCGGACGTCATCGCCACCGCGCCCCCCCAGGCCCGGATGCACGCCGCTCACCCGCCGTCGAAGAGCACCAGCGCGTAGCGGGCGTGGTCGGTCGGGTCGAGGCGAACGCGAACGTGCCGGCCCGGGGTGAGACGCCCCCACTGATCCCCAGGGCAGGTTTCGACCACGCGCAGGCTTCGCGCGTCCGCTCGCGCCGGAGCCCGGTAGCCGCCCTCGTGCGCACTGCCCATCTCGAGCGGCGGCAGCGAGACCTCCAGCGTCACCGAGAGGATGTCGGACGACAGCCCACGGCGATCCCGTTCGATCACGACCGCCTCCAGCTCCTCCCCGGTCGCCAGCGCGTGGGTCCGCCTCCGGCGAACGCGGTCCAGCGACCACGCGTTGAATCCGCAGGCCAGCACAGTCACGAGGGCCGGGAGCGCGGCCAGACCCAGGACCAGGCCCTGCGCCGATCCGGGGTATCCACCCATGTGCATGATCGCCGGGGCCATGGCCGTGCTCATCGCCGCGACCACGGCTCCGATGAGCGCCCACAACCGGGCCGATCCCCGGAAGTAGACCTCCTCCGAGCCGGCGGCCTGGACCTGCGCCACGGTCACGATGACGCCGAGCACCGCGGCGCCCGCAAGTCCCGACCAGATCACCGCCCACAACACATCTCCACCCTGAACAGCGGCGGGCATCCTGTCAACGGCGGGCACCGCGACCCCTGCCCCGGCCCGTGGTAGTTTTCGAGGCATGCATGCAGCCCCGGCGCGGCCATTTCGGGTTTTGGGCGTCCAGCAGATCGCCGTCGGTGCCCTGGACAAAGCTCCGCTGCGCACGCTGTGGGTCGACCTTCTCGGCGCGACCCCCAAGGGCGAGTACCGCTCCGAGCGCGAGAACGTCGACGAGGACATCGCCGAGGTCGGCGCAGGTCTGGGGCGCTGCGAGATCGATCTGATGACGCCCCTGGATCCCCAGGCACGACCGCGCGTCGCCGATCCTGCGCTCAACCACGTCGGCCTATGGATCGACGACCTGCAGGCTGCCGTCGCGTGGCTCGGCGAACAGGGCGTCCGGTTCACGCCCGGCGGTATTCGCAAGGGAGCGTCCGGGTTCGACGTCTGCTTCATTCACCCCAAGGGCAGCGACGACGCGCCCCGAGGTGGATGTGGCGTGCTCATCGAGCTCGTCCAGGCTCCCACCGCCGTCATCGAAGCCTTCGAGGCTGTGGACGCGGACGCGGCAGCATCGACCTGAAGCGAGCGGCCCCATGGAGTTCATCACCATCCACTTCACCGGCTTTGCGCGCGGTGGCCCGGAGTCGCTGTACCGCTACCGCGCCGGGTCGCAGCTGGGCATCCTCGCCGAAGGGCGCGGAGGGTTCTCCGGAGGGGGGCTCGCGGCGGAGGTCGCCGTGGATCTGCTGCCGCTCGCGCTTTCGGGACCCGGTCCCGCCGATGCCACGCAGCGGTGGAACCTGGCCGGCACCCGCGTTCACGAGGCTATCCGGCGAGCATCCGCCATCGATCCCTTCTACCGCGGGATGGAGGCCGCCTTCGCAGCCGCGCACTTCGACGGCACGCATCTGGTGGTGGGCAACGTCGGTCCCAACCGGGTCTACCGGGTCCGCGACGGCGCCATCACGCAGCTCACCAAGGATCCCGTCGACGAGTACTCGGGCAGCGCAGGCGGAGAGCGGCCGCTGCAGCTCGACCTGGTCCGCTTCACGCCGCAGCATGGCGACCAGCTGCTGCTGTGCACCGCGACGACCTACCGGTCGATCCACAAGTCGCTGCTGCTGGAGATCCTCGTCCAAGACGCCCTCGAGCCCGAGGTGTGTGCGCGAGAGATCGCGAACTCGACGTCGGGAGACGACACCGCCGTCGTCGTCGGTCGCATCGATAGCGTCGAGGGTCGACGCGGAAGCTCGGGCGCCGCGGTGATCGTCGAAGACTGAGTGGTCACGCCCCGCCAAACCTGCAACAGTGGGGCCGTGACGACCCTCTATCCGGAGATCGAGCCCCACGCTACGGGTCTGCTCCGCGTCGATGACGTGCACGAGATCTACTGGGAAGTGTCGGGCAACCCGCAGGGTAAGCCCGTCGTCTTCCTGCACGGAGGCCCCGGCGGCGGGACCGAGCCGAAGCATCGGCGCTACTTCGATCCGAAGCGCTACCGCATCGTGCTCTTCGACCAGCGCGGATGCGGCAAGAGCCGCCCCCACGCCTCGCTGGTCGACAACACGACCTGGCATCTCGTGGGCGACATCGAAGCGCTCCGAGAGCACCTCGATATCGAACGCTGGCAGGTGTTCGGCGGCTCGTGGGGCAGCACCCTCGCCCTGGCCTACGCCCAGAAGCATCCCGCCCGCGTCACCGAGCTGGTGCTGCGCGGCATCTTCACCTTCGCGCAGGACGAGATGGACTGGTTCTACCGCGACGGCACCCGGATGCTCTTCCCCGACGCCTACGCCGACTTCCTCGCCGCGATCCCGACCGAAGAGCACGGAGACATCATCGCCGCCTACCACCGGCGCCTCACCGGCGACGACCCCAAGGTCCGCGCAGCCGCGGCGCGGGCGTGGAGCCTGTGGGAATGCCGCGTCGCCACCTTGATGCCCGACCCCGATCTGGTGCGGCACTGCGACGAGACCGCCTTCACGCTCGCCTTCGCGAGGATCGAGTGCCACTACTTCGTCAACGGCGGCTTCTTGGAGTCGCCAACGCAGCTGCTCGCGGGCATCGACGCCATGCGTCGCATCCCCGGGGTGATCGTCCATGGGCGCTACGACGTGATCTGCCCGCCGCGCAACGCATGGCGGCTGCATCAGGCCTGGCCGGAGTCCACGCTCAAGTTCGTCGACGACGCGGGGCACTCGGCGAACGAGCCGGGGATCTCGAGCGCGCTCATCGAGGCGACCGACGCGTTCGCGGACCGACCGTAGGTCACCCCGTCTCACCCTGTTGACTTGCGATTCGCAACTGGCGCCGACTCCTGCTTCGCCCGTACGCTTGCTTTGTGCAACTCACTTTGTGACACCCCCCTCCGCTCCTTCGTCCACGCCGCCGTGACCGCGAACACCGCCCCTACCCCAGCTCGAGCTGCCGGAGCACGAAGGCGTAGATGTACGCGGTCTCTTCGAAGGCCGCGTATCGCCCCGAGGGGCCGCCGTGCCCCGCCTCCAGGTGCGTCTTGAGCAGCACGGGGGTGACGGAGGTGTTGTGCTCGCGCAGGCGCGCGGTGAACTTGGCGGACTCCCAGTACCCGACCCTGGGGTCCGACCACCCCGCGAGCAGGAGCATCGCCGGGTAAGGCTGCGTACGAATGTTCTCGTAGGGCGCATACGAAGCCATGTAGTCGAACGCCTCGCGCTCGTTGGGGTTGCCCCACTCGTCCCACTCGACGACCGTCAGCGGCAGGGTCTCGTCGAGCATGGAGTTGAGGATGTCCACGAAGGGCACGTCGGCCACCGCGACGTCGAACAGCTGCGGACGGGCGTTGACGACGGCGCCGATGAGCAGGCCTCCGGCGCTGCCGCCGTAGATCGCCAGCCGCGACGCGAAGCCCCGCTCGCGCAGCGCCTGCGCCACGGTCGCGAAGTCCTCGAAGGTGTTCTTCTTGCGCAGGAGCTTGCCGTCCTCGTACCAGGTGCGCCCCTTGTCCGCCCCGCCGCGGACGTGGGCCACCGCCACGCCCATGCCGCGTCGCATCAGGCTGATCCGGGTGCTGCTGAACGCCGCCGGCGAGTTGACGCCGTAGGCGCCATAACCGGTGAGCCAGATCGGCACCGCCTTGCCGACGTCCTCCCGGCGCCGGGCGAGCGAGACGGGGATGCGCTCGCCGTCGCTGGCCTCCACCCACAACCGCTCGGTCACGATCGAGCCGGGCTCCAGATCGTGCGCGGCGGTCTGCTTGCGAAGCGTGCGGGTCCGGGTCCGCAGATCGTAGTCGAACACCGAACTCGGAACGCCCATCGACGTGTAGCCGAAGCGCAGCGTGTTCGTGCGGTAGTCCGGGTTGGTGTCCACCCAGGCCGCATAGACCAGCTCCGGCATCTCCAGGACGTGCTCCTGCCCGTCGGGCACGTGCCGCACCACCAGCTCTCGCAGGGCGTCGCGCCGCTGCACGAAGACCAGCCAGTCCTCGAAGCACTCGACGTCCTCGAGCGTCACGTCCTCCCGGACCGGCACCATCGTGTGCCAGACGCTCGGATCCTGCAGCGAGGCGCGCTGAAGACAGAACGTGGGGGCGTCGAGGTTGGTCAGCACCAGCAGGTCCTCGCCATGGTGCGCCACGCTGTACTCCACCCCTTGGCGCCGCGGCGCGATGCAGCGAGGCTCGCTCGACGGGTCGTGGGCGTCGAGCAGATGCTCCTCGGAGGTCACCTGGCTGTGGACCCCGATCACGATGAAGCGCTCGCTACGGGTCAGGCGCACTCCGACGAAGAACGCCTCGTCGAGCTCCTCGTAGACGAGCTCGTCCTGCGCCGGGTCGGTGCCCAACACGTGCCGCCACACCTGATACGGCCGCTGCGTCTCGTCGAGGCGAACGTACAGGAACGTGCCACCGTCCATGCTCCACAGCGCCTCATCCCCCACGTCCTCGATGCACAGCGGCAGGTCGGCCCCGCTCTCCAGATCGCGCACCCGCAGCGTGTAGCGCTCGTCGCCACTGGTATCGACGGTGTAGACCGCCAGGTCGTGTGTCTTGCGGATGTCGAGGTCTCCCAGCGAGAAGTAGGCCTCGTCCCGCGCCGTGACGTTCTCGTCGAAGTAGATGTGCTCGGGCCCGGCTTCGTCCTCGGGCTGCCCGGGTGCGAGCGGTCGCCGACAGTGCACCCCGTAGTCCAGCCCTTCGATGGTCCGGCTGTAGTACAGCCACGGCCCGTCGCGGACCGGCACCGACTGGTCGCTCTGATCGATGCGCGCGAGCATCTCGTCGTACAGCTCCCCCTGCAGCGCCAGGGCCTGCGCCATGACGCCATCCGCGTAGGCATTCTCTGCCTCGAGATGCGCCCGAACCGCTGGATCCTCGCGCTCGCGCAGCCATGCGTAGGGGTCCTCGCGAGACACCCCATGGGTGGTGATCGTCAGCGGCCTCTTGGGCGCGACGGGAGGATCGAACACGCTCAACCTCCCACCATCCAGCGGCTTGCGTCCTTGGCGTAGTAGCTGAGGATCACGTCTGCGCCCGCGCGCCGAATCGAGGTGAGCATCTCGAGCACGACCGCCTTCTCATCGAGCCAGCCGCGCTCGGCGGCCGCCTTGAACATCGCGTACTCCCCACTGACCTGATACGCCGCGACCGGCAGCGTCGTCGCGTCGCGCAGGGCCGAGATCACGTCCAGATACGCCATCGCCGGCTTGACCATCACCATGTCCGCGCCTTCGTCCTCGTCGAGTCCCGCCTCTCGCAGGGCCTCTCGCACGTTGCCGGGGTCCATCTGATAGGTCTTCTTGTCGCCTCCGCGCGGGGCCGAGTCGAGGGCCTCGCGGAAGGGGCCGTAGAAGGCCGAGGCATACTTGGCCGTGTAGGCGAGGATCGAGACCTCGGTGTGGCCCGCCTCGTCGAGGGCGTCGCGAATCGCCCCGATTCGGCCGTCCATCATGTCGCTGGGCGCCACGATGTCGGCCCCCGCGTCGGCCTGGGCCAGCGCCTGCCTGCACAGCACCTCGATGGTCTCGTCGTTGAGGATGCGTCCGTCCGGGGCCACGATGCCGTCGTGACCGTCCGAGGAGTAGGGGTCGAGCGCAACGTCGGTCACGAGCATCAGCTCGGGCCAGCGGTCCTTGACGCGCTTGAGCACCTCGGGAACGAGTCCGCTGGGGTTGTACGACTCCGTCCCCGTGCTGTTCTTGAGCGCGTCGGGGATCTTGGGGAACAGCGCCACCATCCGCACCCCGACGTCCACGGCTTGCTCGATCTCCGCCATGAGTCCGGAAATGCTCAAACGACTGCAGCCGGGCATCGAGCCGATGGGCTGGTCCTCGTCCCCCCCATGCACGAACAGCGGGTAGATGAAGTGCTCTGGGCCCAAATGGGTCTCGCGACACGCGGCACGGATCGCGGCGGACTTGCGGTTGCGTCGAGGGCGTTCCCGAAGGTCGAGCGTCATGCCGGCATCGTGTCGGCTGGGCCCAGCGGACGCAAGCGCTTGCGATGGCTGACCCAGCTCGAGCCGGCTTCGGCGAACCGCCACGGCAGCGCGCGATGCTCTTCGAGCGCGTAGTCGATGCCGACCCGGGGCCCGACCAGCAATGCCGTCGGCGCCTGCCGAATGAGGACCTCTAGGCCGCCGGGGGCCGTCACGTCGTGACCCGACCACGACGTGTCCAGCGCCAACGCCTGCCCGACCTTTCCCGGTCCGTCCAGCAGCGACGGGCCGATCCTGCCGCCGCGACGCCGCGCCACGACCGCCTCCCCCGCCAGCGGCGCGCAGGCCCGGATCAACACCGCTTGCGCCTGCCCATCGCTCCCGGTCACGAGGTTGAGCAGGTTGTGCACCCCGTAGCACAGATACACATAAGCATGCCCCGGCGGGCCGAACAGCGGCGCGGTGCGAGAGGTCTTGCCCGCTTTGGCGTGGCAGGCGGTGTCGCCAGGCCACTTGTACGCCTCCGTCTCCGTGATGCGGATCGTCACCGATCCGCGGCGCAGCCGCGCGCCGATCAGATCTCGCGCAACCGTGACGACGTCCCGGGCGAAGAACGCTCGAGGCAGCGGTGGCGAACGGTCAGCCGCCACCCAACTCGATCGACGACTCGAAGTTGGGTGTGTCGGCATCGTTTTGGTCGAACCAGGCCATGGTCATCGTCGAGCCGTCGATCTCGACCCACGCGAACCCGGGGGTCTCGTCGTCCTGGAAGTACGGCGCGGGGTTGTTGTCGCGGTTCTCGAAGTCGGTGTTCTTCGCACCCGCGCCGCTGACGATGAACTCGGTGCCGCAGGTGTTGGGGTGCCACTGGCGGCTGTGGTCGTGACCGCTGAAGTACACGTCGACCTTGCCGCAGACCTCGTCCTCGACGAACTCTTCGATGTTCTCCCCGTTGACGATGGGCACGAACGAGACGCCCTCGTAGTTGCCCGCGTTGCCGTGGGGGCCGTTGGAGATGAAGGGGTGGTGCGCGAACGCCACGGTGTACTGCGCTTCGGTGCCGGCGAGCACCCCCTGGAGGAACTCGCGCTGGTCACCGACGTTGTGGTTCCAGAACAGGGCTGCCGAGTCGAGGCTGATGAACGTCACGTGGGCAGCGTCGAAGCTGTACCACTCGTTGGGCATCGTCCACTTGTCGCTGAACTCGGTGTATTCGATCTGGTACTGGCTCTTGGCCCACTCGTTGCCGAGCGTGCCATAGTCATGGTTGCCCAGCGTGATGTAGAACGGCAGATCGAGGTCCGCGTAGGGCATCTCGAACTTGTCCTGGAACTGCTGGTCCATCGTCGAGTCGACGCCGACGTCGTAGAAGTTGTCCCCGAGGTACAGGACGAACTCGCATCCTCGCGCCGCGCAGACCTGCTCGACCACGTCGGCGACCGCGAACTGGGCGTCGTTGCCCTCGCCCGCGTCGCCCAACGCGATGAAGCGGACCACGTTGTCGCCGGGGGTACCGGTGCCCGAGGATTCGTCACCGGCGGTCTCGTCCGCAGACGTCTTGGTCGGATCCGTCGGGTCCGTGGGATCCGTCGGGTCCGTGGGATCCGTCGGGATCCGTCGGGGCGGTCGGGTCCGTGGGATCCGTCGGGGTGGAGTTGCCCGAGTTGGAGTCGTTGGTGTCCGGACCGCTCGGCTGGGTCATCGAGGCGCTGGACGGGCCGCCGTCACTGCCGTCACCGGCCGACGAGGAACCCCCGCCCGAAGTCGCCATGCCTCCATCGTCGCAAGCCACCGCAAGCAGCCCGACACACCCCAACATGCTCCATTTCATCATGACGAATCCTCCGAGGCAGCGTACGACGGACCCCGGCCGACCAGCAACCGGGTCGGCTGGCGCGGGCTCAGTCGCCCTGCCGCAGCCCGCAGGCCTCGGCGACCGCGTCCCGGTAGGCGAGCCAGCCCACCAGGGCCCGCTCCATGCCCGTCACGACCGCGTCGCGCGCACTGTGCCCCACATGATCGAGGATCACGTGCCAAGCCGAAGCGCGGTGGTCGCCCTCGACCTCGCGATGCACCTTGGTCAGGGCCAGCGCCTCGATGGGCAGCCCGTAGTGCTTCACCAGCGGGTGGTCCTCCAGCGGCGGCGCGGGCCGCTTCGGCGCGGCGGCATCGACCTCGCCGCGCTCGAAGGGCGTGCCTTCGACGAAGATGGTCGTCACCGCGGTCGCGACCTCCCACCCGTGGTCGGAGGTCAGCGCGTCGAGCGTGCGCCGGTACTCCTCCGCCGCCGGCAGCAGGGTCACGTGCTCGAAGCGCGAGAGATCCATCCCCAGACCTCGCGGGTACTCGAGGAACAGCTCGGCGTGCGGCCGGCCTCGGGTGAGTCGCCCCGTCTCCTCCTCGTAGAGGTTCTCCGCCAGCTCCGCGCGGACGGTGTCCACGGGGCACTGCACGTAGGCCCGACCGAGCAAGCGCGCGAAGTCGCGGATGTAGACGGCGTACTCCTGCTCGAGATGAAGGTGAAGAAGGCTGGCCGCGACCGTGCCCGAGGTGAAGCTCGGCCACGCCCAATGCACCTTCCGCTCCATCACCCCCAGCAGGGCCTCCTGGAACTGCGCGCGATCCATACCCAAGGTTAGCACCAAGCACGGGGCACGACGTCGCAAGGCACGGCGGCACGTTGTGGGCCGGGGTCCACCTCGATGCGCGTCGGTCGGCGCGCCGGCCTGCAGCCGCAGCCGGTTGGGACGAAGAGCACTGCATGCTGGCGTTCTTCATCGCCACCGCGTCGCTGGGTGCGCCAGCGCCGGGTGTACGAGCCTCGCCCCTTCGACCGCCGCCCCAGGCCCTGCAGCAGGCCCGGAACGCGCAGTATGCTGGGCCCAGGCCCGCGACGCTGTTCTTGAACTTCGAGGGCGCCAACCTGCAGGGCGACGCTGAAGACTCCCGCACCGACAGCACGCTCATCGGCTACGCGGGCCCGTTCGAGGGCTACGGATCCGGCACCAAGCGCGCCGCGGTGCTTCAGGCGGTCTGGCAGGATTGGACGCCCTTCGCCGCCGAGATCACCGACACCCGCCCGGACGAGGGCGACTACACCATGGTGATGGTCGGACCGACCAACTTCACCGAAGGCTCGCTGGGGATCGCGCTGCTCGACTGCGGCAACGCGTGGACGTCCAACAACGTCGTCTTCGCCTTTCATCACGCGGAGGACGACTTCACCGCGGCCGCCACCGCCACCACGATCAGCCAGGAGATCGCCCACTCGTTCGGCCTCGAGCACGTCGATGACGACGCCGACATCATGTACCCGTACAACACGGGGGGCGATCCCTCGTTCACCGACGTCTGTCATCCGGTGCGGGAAGCGGCCGGGATCGGCATCCTGTGCACCGAGCAGCACGAGGCGTCGTGCGGCAGTCCCGAGCATCAGAACGGCTACGCCGAGTTGATGCGCTCGATGGGCCCTCGCCCAGCCGACCTCCAGGCGCCGCGGGTGTGGTTCACCGCCCCCGAGGATGGCGCCGAGTTCCACAGCGGGGAGCGCTTCGTGCTCGCCGCCGACGCCCGGGACAACGTGGGCATCGTCGCGGTCGAGCTCCTCGCCTCAGGCGAAGTCGTGGCGGTCGACGATGCCCGCCCCTTCTCCTGGGAGGTCAGCGGAGCCCCGCCGGGGGTCTACGACTTCGAGGCCCGGGCGTTCGACGCGGCCGGCAACAGCACCACGACCGAGGTCCTCCAAGTCTCCGTCGACGGCGAGCTCGAAGACACCGAGGGTGGAGACACCGACGGAGATCCAGCATCGTTCGGCAGCACGGGCGACGACCCCGATGAAGACGGAGCGATCCCGCCCGATGCGTCGCTGCAGCGGCCCACGGTCCCGCCCGGCGAAGACCCCTTCGATCCCTTCCCCGGGCAGTGTGACTGCAGGACCAACGCACCCACGCCCTCGGCGCTGTGGGTTCTGTTCGTGCTGGCAGGCGTGCGAAGACGGGCGGCTCGCCCTCAATCGAGCGCTCGTTTCGAGAAGTCGAATGATTGAGGGCTAGCAGCCGCACTGCTTGTCGTACTCGACCTTGACCACGGTATCGATCGTCTTGGCGTCCATCGCACCTTGGGCCGCAAAGTAGGCCGTCATCAGCCTCTTCCCGGCTTCGCACTTGCCCGCCATCATCAAGCAGCGAGAGCGGGTGTGGGAGTACTGCGACTTCGCGTCGGTCGAGATCCGCGATGGATCGAGCTTGTCGTGTTCGTCGAGGTCGGCGATGCATCCACCGCCGTCCCCCGCGTTGGCCTTGCGCATGGCCGACTCCAGCAGCGAGCGGGACTGTGCGGTCGCCTCGACCTTCGCATCCACTTTGCCGGCCGCATTGAGCGAGTCCCCGTCGTCGGGCTGCTTCATCGCCTCCTGGTCCGGGTTCTCACCGCCGCGAATCTCCCGAAGGGAGAGTCGGATCGGGGCCTTGCAGCCCAGCACCTCCTGCGCGCTGTCGGACTTGCACACCCCCAGATCGCCGCCCTTCTTCTCCGCGCTTCGCTTCGAGGAGGTGCTGCCCCCCGCGCCAAAGCCGTACACGCTTCCGCCGGCTTCGGTGTTGAGTTCGTTCGCCGACCCCAACGCGAAGGCGCCCAAGTTGTAGCCGTGCACGAAGTGCGTCGCGCCCTCGCAGCCGGGATTGGACGCGAGATCGGCTTCGTACACGGCGTCGCGACTGGCCTGCCGCGTACCGGCCACGAAGTACTCCATGTGGAACGCTTCACCGCCGCTGACCCGGCCACCGAGGGTGGCGCTGCCCAGCGGAAGCTTGGCGTACAGCTCCCCCTCGTTGCTGATGTCGATCGCCTCCAGCGAGCCGGAGGTGAACTCGGGCGGGAGGTAGGATCCCTGCGCACCGCGAATGCTCTCGTTGCGGCACTCGTCGAGCACGGTCAGCGTGCAGCCCTCGTAGCGCACGACCACGATGTCGTTGGCGACGATCTGCTCGAAGCTGGACATGTCCGTCGCGTCCCACTCGATGATGAAGGGTCGCTTGTGGTTCGCGGGGTCGCAGGCGTCCTGGCCGGCAACGGTCTGGTCCATCAGGCGGCTCTGGCCCGATGCTCGAGACCCGCCCGCCTTGGGCGTCTTGGTGCAGGAAAGGGTGAGCAAGGCCGCAGCGGCCACCAAACACGATCGCGTCATCATCATCGTCGTCGTCGTCCCTCGTGGGTGTGACGCGGCCACGCTGCGGCCGCGCCATCCCCCACAGGATAGGACGAATCAAACGAGGACCGGTTGCATCACGCCTTGGGGAGGACCGACTCGAGCTTGGCCGTGAGATCGGTGTCCATGGGATCGATGGCCGAGTCGTAGCGTCCGATCACGCGGCCGGAGGGATCGACGAGGAACTTGGTGAAGTTCCACTTGATCTCGCCCTTGATCCCCTCGGGCGTCTCCTCGGTCAGCGTCTTGTACAGCGGGACCTTGGCCTCCCCCTTGACGGGGACCTTGGCGAACATCGGAAACTGCACGCCATACTTCTCGTCGACGAAGCTCGCGATCTCCTCGCCCGATCCAGGCTCTTGAGCCCCGAAGTCGTTGCTGGGAAACGCGAGCACCTCGAAGCCTTGGTCCTTGTACTTGGCGTACAGCTCCTGCAGGCCTTCGTACTGCGGGGTGTACCCGCACTGCGAGGCGGTGTTGACGACGAGCAGCGCCTTGCCCCGGTAGTCGGCCAGGCTCTTCTTCTCGCCGGTGATCGTCTCGACCTCGTGGTCGAGCACGGGGCCCTCGGCTGCTGCGGGCGCGGCCGCGACGGGCTGGCCGACCTTCGTCCCTTCGGCGGGCGCATCCTTGGCGTTGGCCTCGGCCTTGGCGGGGGCGGGCAGCCTCGGCGTCCGCGGCCTCCTTGGCTCCGGAGTCACAGGCACAGACGAGCAGGACAAACAGCAGCGCGCGATGCATGCGGCCGGTATGGCCTCCACCGCGCCCGCTGGCAAGTCCTGCCCGCCTGAGCGCTACGAAAGGGCCTCGCGGGTGACCCGGTGGCGATACTCGAACATCTTTTGCAGGCGGGGTGCGATCGCCAGCGGGGCCGCGAGCCGGCCCAGCGGGCCCAACGGCGGCGTGTAGGTGATCGCATCCACCAGGCGAGCTCCGCGAGCGTGCGGCTCGAAGCGGTGCTCGTGATGCCAGGCCGCGAACGGGCCCTTGCGCATCTCGTCGACGAACAGCGCGTTCTTCTCGTAGGCGACGTGCTCGGCCACGATCTCGATCCAAAACGGCCCGACCCGCTGCTCCATGGACGCAACCGCGCCCACCTCCAGGGACGACGCGGGCTTGACGTTGCGAACCGTCTCCCACGGCGGCAGCAGCATCTCGAAGGCATCGGGTCGCTCGTGAAAGGCGAAGAGCGCCTCGACGGGGACCTCGAAGACGCTGTGGTGCACGAACTCCATACCCCTGTCCTAGCAAGCCCGTGACGAAACGGCACTGGGCAGGACGCGCGGCGTGACGGGCTGTCGAGGGGGATCACATCCGGTGACGGCAAGTCCCGGAGATCACATGCACCACGCGCTTGGGCCCGGCCGTGCACCCCCTTTGGGCATGCGCCTGTGGATCGCCCTCGCTCGCCTGTTCGGCATCGCCCTGGCGGTAGGGCTGTTCGCGTCGGCGACCGCGACCATGGCCGGCACCAGCAGCCTCTACGACGTCCCCGCGGCCAACCCACTGGCCGCCCGCCGTGCCTTGGTCGACGACGAAGACGCCGCGCCTGCGGACCCCGACACGGGCAGCGGCGAGCTCGCCCGCCGCAAGCGCGCGCGCGAGGCCGCCGTGACCACGATCCTCGGTCACAACCCCTTCTGCACCGATTGTCCCGATGCATCCCTTGCAACTCCACCGGAGGGCGGACCCGCTGGGTCCCCCCCCGCAACGGCGGGCCCGCCCCCGGTGGAGGTTCTCGCGACGATGGAAGCCCTCGATCCCACCCAGTCTCTCGCCACGATCTACGCGCCAGGACGCGGCACGTGGGCGGCCGGCGTGGGCGACTCTCTCGCGCCGGGCGTGCTCGTCGCGGCGATCGGCCCCGGCCAGCTGACCTACGCCCGCGGCGAGGCGACGGGCGTGCTGCGCGTGGGTACCGAGCCCGCCGCCCAGCCGCCCGCGCCGACCCCGACCCAGCCCGATGCGCCCGGGGACGAGCCGCCCACGGCCGGCGCCCAAGAGCGGGTCCAATGCGACGCCAACCACCGCTGCACGATCGAACGCGGCCTGATCGACGATCTGCTCGCCAACCCCAGCGGCTTGGGAGGCATGCGCGCCTTCCCGACTGGCGAAGGGTTCAAGATTGCGGGCGTTCGCCGCGGCTCGCTGGGGTACAGCCTCGGGCTGCGCAACGGCGACGTCCTCACCGAGGTCGCAGGCAAGACGATCAGCTCGATCGACGACGCGCTGGCCCTGCTGCCCCTGCTGCGCAGCGCCTCGAACCTCAACCTGACGCTCTCGCGCAAGGGCCAGCCGATCACGCACGAGATCGACATCGTCTGAAGCGGGTAGAGTGCGGCGATGCTGCAGGCCATCGTTCGTGGGGTGCTGGGCCGCCCCAAGGCGGTCCTGTGCGCGTGGAGCCTACTGGTGGTCGTCGCACTGGCCGGCGTGGTGCAGCTGCGGGTCGATTTCTCCTCGGCCGCCTTCTACGGCGATGACGCGCCGGTGGTGGCGGAGCTCCAGGCGTTCACGCAGCGCTGGGGACCCGACGACCGAACGCTGGCCGTGCTCGTGCGCAGCGACACCGACCTGCTCGAAGGCGACGGTCTGCAGCAGCTGGCCACGCTCGAGCGGGCGCTGCAGGGCTCCCCCTACGCGCTTGGGACCCGGAGCCTGGCGTCGATTACGGTGCCCGGTCGCGCCGGCACGCTCGCCGAAGGCTGGGCCACCGCGCTGCCTCCGGAGCGCAGGCTGGCGAGGGTGGCCATCGACGCGAGCGAGGCGGTGCCGCTGCTGCTCTCGGCCGATCATCGCAGCGCCGTGGTCGCGGTGACGCTGCGCGAGAGCACCGACGATCTGGCGAGCGCGATCGAGGCGGTCGGGTCGGTCCGCGAGGCCCTGCCCGAGCCACCCGACGGATGGAGCCTCGAGCTCGCCGGCGTGCCCGCCATCCGAGCCGCCTTCTTCAACCTCACCCTGCGCGACCAGGCGACCCTGGGCCCGCTGGCCCTGCTGGTCGCGGTCGCGGGGCTCTGGCTGGCCACGGGGCGGCTGTGGGTGGCCGTGGTCGCAGCGCTGGGCGCCGGCATCCCCCCGCTGCTGCTGGCCGGCGTCATGGGTCACGCGCACACACCGGTCGGTCTGCTGACCCAAGCGCTGTTCACGATGCTGCCGATCATCGCGGTGGCCGACACCGTGCACGTCGTCATCGGGGTGCGGGCCCTGGCCGCAGAAACCGGACGCGCCGCCACCGACCCCGCCGTGCTGATCGACGCGTTCGCGGACGTGGGCTTCGCCTGCCTGCTGACCTCGGTCACCACCGCGATCGGGTTCGCCTCGATGGCGATCGCCGACCTGCCGCTGCTCCGCGCGTTCGGACTGTGGGCCGCACTGGGCGTGACGATCAGCTACGGGGTGGTGATCACCTTGCTGCCGGTTGTGCTGCTGCGGATCGACGTCGGCAGCGGAGCGCCCCAGGGGTCACCACGCCTGCGCCGGCTCGCGGCCGCGTGCTGCCGCCGTCCCACCTGGGTGCTGGCGATCGCGCTGGGGCTGGGGCTGGGCAGCATTCCCGCCGCGCAGTCGGTGGTCGTCGACGACCATCTCGGCGCGCTGCTGCGGGAGGACCATCCGGTGCGCCAGGCGGCCGCGCACCTCGATGGCGAGCTGGGCGGCACGCTCACGCTGGAGGTCGAGCTCGAGCGCGCCGATCCGTGGACCGCCGGCGACCCCGCGCTCGTCGGGGCGACCGCGGCGCTCCGCGAGCTGCCGGGCGTCCGAGCCGTGGTCCCGCCCGAGGTCCAGGGCCGCTTTGCTCGGCTCTCCATGCACGTGCCGGACGTGGGGGGCCGGGCCTTCGCGCGGCTGGAGGACGAGGCCGACGAGACGCTCGCAGGCCTGGGCCTGACCGCACGCACCACCGGCACGGCGTCGGTCGCGTACCGCGGCGTCAACCGAATCACCGGCGCGCTCCGGGTGAGCCTGGTGGGCGTGTTGGTCGTGGTGCTGGTGCTCATCGCCGTCTTGCTGCGCAGCGTGAGCCTGAGCCTGCGCAGCCTGCTGCCCAACGTCCTGCCGCTGCTGCTGGGCTACGCACTCGTGGGCCTGGCCGCGATCGAGCTCGACCCCATCGGCGTGGTGATCCTGGCCGTCGCGCTGGGCATCGCGGTGGACGACACGCTGCACGTGCTGGCGGGCTTCGTCCGGGCCCGCGCAGATGGGGCCAGTCCGCAGGAGGCGGCCACGGACGCGGTCGCCACCCGCGGCCTCGCGCTGGTGGTCACCTCGGCGGTGCTGGTGGCGGGCCTGGCGGTCAACGTGCTGTCCGCCTTCCCTCCCCTTCGCGTGCTGGGCACCCTGGGCAGCGCGGTGATCGCCCTGGCTCTGCTGGCCGACGTCACGCTGCTTCCGGCGCTCTTGGTCTGGCCCCGGTGGCGCGGCCACCCCGACGCGGGCGCTCGAGGATCAGCACCACGGCCGCCATCACTTCCAGGGTCCCGTGAAAGCGGGCCATCCAAAAGTACCCTCGACCCGCGGCCATGACGTCCACGCACGCCCACGCGATGAACCCCAAGCCCACCGCCGCGAAGCCCCAGAGCACGCCCCGGCCGGCGTCCAGCTCCAGGTCGCGAACGCTCGCCCGAAAGGTCATCACCGTGGCGCGAGGCCGCGCCTCGTCGGGGATCATCTGCATCCACATCGCGTAGTGCACCGACTGCATGAAGCAGAACAGCAGCACGAGCCGCATCCCGAGCATGGGGGCGAGGCCGGGGGCGAGCCGCCAGAGCTGGCGGTCGGCATCGTCGCCGGCGGCGTGCCACTCGAATCGGGCTCCGACGAGCTCCAGCCCCGCGGTGCTGAGCAGCAGGCACGACGCAGCGACCAGCAGCAGCAAGGGAAGCCAGTGCGCTCGCCCTCGACGCGCTCTCCAGGCCCACCAAAACGCAATCGCCGCCAGGTTGTGCAGGTGACCGAAGACGATGTCGCCGACGGGGCCCCATCGATCGAGCACGAGACCGACGACGACCAAGACCGCCGCGGCCAGGAGGCGTGGACCCAGCGAAGCGCGGGCGACCAGCGCCACGCCTGCGGCTCCCACGAATCCCCACACGAGGTCGACACCCGCGGCGAGCAGGATCAGAGGAGTCCCGCCGATCACCCACAGCGCGGGTCGCCGAGCAAAGCCGGGGCGCAGCACCAGGTATCGGACATCAGCGGCGATGTGCGGCACGCCCCAGACGAGCGGGCCGAGCACCAGCAGCCACAGCGGAGCGACGAGCGTCCCCAGCAGCGCGGCGACCACGACCGCGCTGAAGACCACCGAGACCCGGAGCTCGCGGTCTCGCACGAGCCGGGCGCCCACGGGCCCCAGCGCCTGGAGCCACCGTCGGCGCAACGCGTCGGCGCCGGCGATCAGGACCCGGCCGACCGCGCCGCCCAGAGATCGGTCGGGCTCGGTGGTGATCACCCCGCCCCGCCTGCGTCCAGGGTCATGACTCAACCCACCGGAGCACCGCCATCCCCGGACGCTACCGAACGTGCGCGGCCCGAAGCAAGCGCCTGCGGACCCAAAGGGGCGTGATAACTTCGTTGCGAATGTTGCGACGAAGTGTGGTCTTTCTCGCCGCGTCGGTTGCCCTCACTTCGTGCACCGACGAGGCCACCGGTAGGCCGCAGACCACGCTCGCGCCGGATCCGGGCGCCACCGGGATCACCGGCGGCGGCACGCAGGACGACGGTGCGCCAACCGGCGGCGACGCTTCCACCGGCGGGGTCTCGTCCGCGGACGATGGCACCACGGCGTCTGCCGATTCCTCGGGGGAGGACGACTCGTCCGCGGGGGAGGACGACTCGTCCACGGGGCCTGCCTCCTGGTGCGGCAACGGAGCGATCGACCAGGGCGAGGTCTGCGACGGCGACGCGCTCGGGGATGCGACCTGCGTCTCGCAGGGCTACGACGCGGGGAGCCTGGGGTGCGCCGAAGACTGCACCGCGCTGCGGACCAACGCGTGCGAGACGACCTGCGGCAACGGGGTCGCCGGCCTGGGGGAGACCTGCGACGGGCAAGACCTCGGACCCGAGACCTGCGTGACGCAGGGCTACGACTCCGGCGAACTCGCCTGCGCCGCGTCCTGCGACGGGTTCATCGACACCGGCTGCGGGACCTGCGGCAACGCGGTGGTCGACGGTACCGAGGCTTGCGATGGCGCCAACCTGGGTGGAGCGACCTGCACCACGCAGGGGTTTGCGGCCGGAGCGTTGGCCTGCGATGACGCGTGCGGTTTCGTCGTCTCCGGGTGCTGGGCGACCTCCTCGGTCACGGAGATCCCCGCCACGCAGACGACGGCGGGGGCGACCGCCTACTTCCGCAGCAACGCGTACACGGCCACCAGCGACGGCGCGGTCCTCGAGTTCGGCCAGTACCTCGCGCTCGGCTCGGCCTGTACCGTGGACTTCTACGCGTGGCGGGCAGCATCGTCCGCGGGCCCGTTCACCCTCTTGGAGCGCACCTCGGTCCTTGCCCCCGCCGGCACCGGATACGTCGACGCGGGGTTCACGGAGATCCCAATCTCCACCGGCGACGCGTACGTGTTCGGGATCGGCTGGAACTGCGCCGCGACCTACTACTTCAACACCAACGGTACCTACAGCGGCGCGTCGATCGGCCTGGCCACCGTGGGCGGGAACCGCTGGGACAACGCCTACCCTGGGGCTTCCGATGCCTACTTCCCGCCGAACATCGGCGGAACCAACACGGTCTACGCGCAGCGATTCACCGTTGCGCAGTAGTGCCCTCGCGGCCCCCGGCGGTGTCGGTCGCCCAGCGCAGCGCCCGGACCTCGCACGGCACGCGCACGCCCAGCAGCAGCGCCGCGTTGAGCGCCGTCGCGACGCCGGCCGTCCACGGGGCGCCCACGGCCAGCGGCACCGCGACCAGCTCGATCGCGACCGCAACGTAGTTGGGGTGCCCGACCCATCGATAGGGTCCCTCCGCGATCGGAGCGAGCCCGGGCAGCACCAACACCCGCGTGTTCCAGCGACGGCCGAGGGTGGCGATCGCCCAGTAGCGCAGGCCCCCGGCGGCGGCGAAGAGCCCCACCCACACCCACCACCACGCGGCCAAGGACGGCGCGCCCCAGGACATCTCCAGCATCCAGCCCACCAGCCATCCGCCGTGCAGCACGAAGAACAGCGGGTAGTGTCCGGCGCCGAACTCTCGGGCGCCCTGGCCTCTCGCCCACGCCTCGTTGCGTTTGGCCAGGCGCAGCTCGAGGATCCGCTGGACCACGAGCACGCCGAAGAGCCCCAGCCCCAGCCAGGTGCTGCTCACGGCTGCGGCCGCCATCGCGCGAGCACGCCTTCGGCGCTGAAGCCCGGGCCCAGGCCGAGCACCAAGGCGTCGTGGGCCTGGGCCGGCGCGCGGGCCAGGAACCGCTCCAAGACGAACAACACGGTGGGCGAGGACATGTTGCCATGCTCGCGCAGGACCGCGTAGGCGTCCGCGAGCGCCTCGGGGCCGACCTCGAGCGCGTCCGCGTACGCGTCGAGCACCTTGGCCCCGCCCGGATGGACGATGTACTCCGTGATGTCTTTCGAGGACAATCCTCCGGAAGCCGCGACCTCCTGCTGAAAGCTGGGGACCACTTCCCGGACGATTCCAGGGATGCTGCGGGCGAACCGAACCCGCAGGCCCTCGTCGACCAGCGTCCAGCCCATGACGTCTTCGGAGTCGTCGAGCAGCCGTGAGGCGCTGCCGACCACCTGCAGCCCGGTGCGGGCCGGCGCGAGCACGGCCGCAGCCGCCCCGTCGCCGAACAACGCGGTGGCGATCAGGTTGGCCTTGGTGCGGTCACCGTGCACGAAGGTGGCCGAGCAAACCTCCACGGCGACGAGCAGCACCGGCTTGCCCCGGGCCTGGACGAGCTCGGCCGCCCGCGCCAGCCCAGCGGCCCCACCCGCACAGCCCAGGCCCCACACCGGAAGACGAGCCGCCGTGCGCGGCAGGCCCAGGCGCTGCATCAGCGCGCCGTCGAGCGAGGGAGTGCGGATACCGGTCGTGGACACCAGGACGACGGCGTCGATGTCCGACGGGGACATTTTGGCCCGCTGCAGCGCCTGCAAGACTGGCCCGTTCCGCCAGCTCGAGCGCGCTTTGGCAGTACACGGCGTTCTTGTCGGCGAAGCTGTGGGGCTCGGCGTACCACGACAGCGGTCGCACCATCTGCCGGCGTTCGATCCGCGTGTTGTCGAAGGCACCCAGCATGCGGTCGAGCGCGCGCAGGCTGCCCGCAAAGAAGTTGCGCGCGAAGTCCTTGGCCTGGGCCACCGTGACCTCGAAGGGCGGCGAGGCGGTCCCGACCGCAATGACGCTCGGGTTCACAGTTCCTCCAGTGCAGACGGCTGCGACACGTCGGGCTCCGGCGTCTCGCAGGTGTCGCGAAACACGTACTGTCCCAGGCGCTTGCGGTGCCGGCTGGTCCAGTCGATGCGCGGGCGCTTGGCATCCTTGGGCACGTAGCCCAGGCGATACACCGCGATGAGTTCGAGGTCCTCGGGCACGTGCAGGATCTCGCCAATCTGCGCCCACGCGTCGGGGAACTCCATCGGGGTGGAGACGAACTGGATGCCCATGCCCAGATCGACGGTGGTCAGCCAGATGTTCTCGATCGCCATGCCCAGACCCAGCAGGCTGTAGAAGCCGCTGAGTTCACCCTTGCGGTACTCCTCCTTGGTGAGCAGCGCGGCCAGCAGCAGCGGCGATCCGCCGACGAGCTTGGTGTTGTCCTCACCGAGCGTCTTGGCCACGCCGAGCTTGCTCATGAGCTTTGCGCCCAGCGGAGAGAAGACCTGCTTGACGAAGGGACGCACGGCGGCGGGCAGCTGGTCGATGAAGATGCCGTCGCGCTTCTCCTTCATCTCGGTCTCGGAGAAGCGGAAGTACTTCTTGTAGCGCGAGAAGAACCGGCCGCCGCCCATCAACTCGCCCATGGTCTTGCCCGCGATCGCTGCGATCTGCCCGCGGATGCCGTCATCGGTGACCAAGATGAACCGCCACGGCTGGGAGTTGAAGTGACTGGGCGCGCGGCTGGCCGCCTCCATCAACCGATGTTGATGCTCGAGCGAGACCTCGGTCGGCTCGAAGGGTCCGTTGGTGGTGCGGCGGCGCAAGATGACGTCACGAAATTCCATAGGGTCTCAGAGGACGGCGATGAGGTACCCGGCCAAGCCGACGGCGGCGATCGCGGGGTGCCAGACGGTGCGGGCCTTGGGAATGGGGATGACGGCGAGGGCTGCGAGGGTCAGCAACAGACCGGGGTGAAAGGCCAAGACCGTCGCCGCGAGCGCAGAGGCGCTGACCAGGGCATAGAACACGTGGTGCCACACGCCAATCCGCGCGCCGCCAAACCTGGCGCACAGGCCGATCAACAGGTTGACGCCGTAGAGGGCCAAGCCCAGCTGCACTACCCAGGACACGCGCCCTTGGACCATACCCGGGCGCAGATGCGCGCGCACGGGGTTGCAGACTTGCTGGCCCCAGCCCGCCGATCCGCGCCTGCGGCGGCAGCGTACCGCATACAGATGAGGCGAAGGATCGCAGGGACTGCGCTGGCGCTGGGGTTGGCAGGATGTGCGGCGCGGCAGGAGGCACCGGCCGTGCAGACCCCGGCGGCCCACGGGGCGAGGACGACATGGTCGGACTGGAGCCCGGAGGCGTTCGCGCGCGCGCAGGCAGAGGACCGGATCATTCTGATCAATGTGGTGGCCTCGTGGTGCCACTGGTGCCACGTCATGGACGAGGAGACCTACGCGGACCCCGAGGTTGCCGCGCTGCTGGGCGAGCACTTCGTCACCCTGCGGGTCGACTCGGACGCGCGGCCCGACGTTGCGGAGCGCTACCGAGCGTGGGGCTGGCCGGCGACCGCGGTGCTCACTCCGAGCGCGCAGCCCGTGCTGGCGCTGCGCGGATATCAGGAGCCCGAGGCGTTCGCAGCGCTGCTGCGGGAGCTGGTCGCGGACCAGCGCGCGGGCACCCTGCGCCGCAAGACGCGAGCGACGCCTGGGCGCGTCGTCGATGCGGACGCCGACTCGTTGCGCACCGCCGCGGTCGCCCAGCTCGACGGCTACTACGAACCGGGGATGGGCGGCTGGGGCCAGCAGCAAAAGTACCCCTTCGATGCGCCGCTGGAGCACGCGCTGTGGCGGGAGCGCCTGCACGGCGAGACGATCTGGAGCACCCGCGCGCAGACGACCCTTTGGGGGATGGCGGAGCTGGTGGACCCGGTCTGGGGCGGGATGTACCAGTATTCGCTGCGCGGCGACTGGTCGCATCCGCACTACGAGAAGATCACCGCGATTCAAGCCGGCGCGCTGGTGTCGTTCGCGGTCGCGGCGCGCGTGCGCGGGGACGAGCGCTGGCTGCAGCCGGCGATGGCGGTGCGCGGCTACATGAACGCGTTCATGCGGGACGCCGATGGCGGGTACTTCACCAGCCAGGACGCAGATCTTCGCCCGGCGTCGGGCGAGTCGATCGCCGGCATCGACTACTACGGACGCGACGACGAGGGCCGGCGAAGGCTGGGACTGCCGCGGGTGGACGCGAACGTCTACGCGGACCTCAACGGGCTGATGGTGCGGGGGCTGGTCGAGCTCGCGATCGCCTCGGGCGACCCGGAGGTGCTGGCCGACGCGACGGCGACCGCACGGCGGGTGCTGACGACGCACCGCGATGGCGCAGGGCTGGTGAAGCACGCCGAGGATGATGCACGGGACGGGCTTCGGTTCTTGCGCGACCAGGCCGCGACGGTGTGGGGGTTGATGGCGCTGCACCGAGCCACCGGGGATACGCGATGGTTGACGGAGGCGAAGGCGGTGGCCGACGCGATGCTGGGGGCGCTGCACGACGAGCGCGACGGCGGCTTCTTTGCGCACACGCCGGATCCGGCGGCGGCCGGGGTGCTGGCGGAGCGCCGCAAGCCGGTGGAGGAGAACGCTCTGGCCGCGCGGGCGCTGCTGCGGCTGCACCGGGCCCTCGATGGCGACGGTTCCGTGCCGACGCCGTACCGCGCCGCCGCCGAGCGAGCGCTGCTTGCGGTCGGGACCTCGGTGCCCGGCGAGGGGCGGATCGTCGGAACGTACGTACTCGCGCTGGAGGAGCTGACGATGCCCACCGTCGACATCACGGTCGTCGGCGTCCCCGGGGATCCTTCGGCGGATGCCTTGTTCGCTGCCGCGGTCCGGTATCCGGAGCTGCGCGCGACCGTCGAGCGGTCGCCGCCCGGCGAGCGGTACCCGGACATCGGAGGCGCGGCGGTGTATCTGTGCACCCACAGCGCCTGCTCCGCGCCGATCAAGGACGCGGGCGCCTTCGCAGCGAAGGCGGACGCGGTGCTGACGTCGGTGCTTCCTGCACGGACTGCTCGTGTCCTGAGTCCGTAGTTCGTGCCGAACACGACGCCGTTGGCGGCGGCCGAGCGGAGACTCGAAGAAGGGTCTTGCAGAAACCCGGCACGGACTTCAGACACGATATCGCCGCTCAGAACCACACGGTCGAAGGACTAGAGCAGCTCTTCGGCCGGCCAACGCTTGACGAGCTTGCCCGTGGCGACGCCGCCGGTGTGCTCGGTCTGGTAGGCCCGCCGGTGCTGCATGGTGCCTCGGGCTCCGCTCGCTGCGTGGCGGTTGCAGATCAGACGGCTCTCACCCGCGCGCCACGGCCCGCAGTACGCACCCGCCTCGCGGTCGACGTCACGGAAGAACGCCCGCGCGGCCTCTGGCGCGAGGTCGCGTCGAAGGCTGCGCGTGACGAGCCCCTGGATGGTGTCGAGGTCGTCGTGTTCGAGTTGCCCGTCGCGCTCGAGCGCGTCGTGCCAGCCCTGCAGCGTCGGATTGAGGGTGAGCACCGCGGGCGCCAAGCGGAGCATGGCGTAGACGCTGGCGGCGAAGGGCGCCACCGCAGTCGCGATGTGCCGCGGGACCTCCTGGTGCGGAAATCGAATCTCCACCACGCGCGGCTTGACGGGCCCGGAGCATCCGTCGTGGTGGTAGTACTCCCCTTGCGACAGCCGGCCCCGACTCGAGCGGCCGCGAACGTCGCGGTAGCTCGGGTGATTCGAAGGCACGTTCAAGCAGATCAACAGGCCGTACGCGTCGACGACGGACCAGGTCTGCTCGCGCCATGCCGGCGCCAAGAGCAGGTCGTTGAGGTAGTCGCTCGGGCCCGCGTCCCCGTCCTCGTCTTCTTCGTGGCCCTGGATGCAGACCCCCAGCCGCGGCTCGCCCCGATCGGGACCAAAGAAGTGCTGGTCGTGAACGCGCAGGCGGTGCTCGCCCAAGTGCAGCGTGCCCGGACGCGCGCGCAGCTGGGTCAGCAGGTCGCTCACCGCGGGAAGTCTGCGAGAGCCAGCCCCTGCGGTCAAGGCTGCGCGGACTCGGCGAGTCATCGTTTCGAAGTTGGGCCTGGAACGACCCCCCTTCGCGCTTTTCTGGGAACGCTTCGACGTCCCGGGGAACTGCCCCGGTGGTGCATTCCTCTCAGCAGCGGCGCCCAGCCTCACATGATCACCCGAAGAACCGTTCTGTTTGCCCTCGCTTGTTCCGCGCTCACCTCGGGCTGCTCCAAGAAGAACGACCTCGTCGAAGACACCCAAGCGGTTCGTGACAGGCTCATCGAGAAGGTCGGCGCCGACACCGAGGTCTACAGCGTCGATCTGGGGAGCGCCAACAAGACCGGCGCGGGCGTCACGATCGCCACCGTCCGCTTCAAGGACGGCGACGACATCAAGCTGCAGGCGGTCATGCTGTGGGGCCCACCCAGCGCACCCGCCACCGATGACGAGCCCCGACCCGATGATCCCGCGACCCCGGTCCGGGTGGCAGACATCGACTTCTCCGAGGTCGCCGCCAACGTCGAGGCCTCGCTCCCCATGCTCCCCGAGAGCCACAGCTTCATGAGCGTCTCCAGCTACCGGCTCCCGATCGGTCAGGATGCGACCTGGCAGCTCGCCGCGGGGTTCATCAAGTCGGCGTCGTCGGCCCGCACCGAGGTCGAATACGCCCTGTTCTCGTTTGGACGCTCGCCCAGCGGCGACGTCGTCGCGTTGCCCTGAACGGGCCGTCGCGGGCCTGGCGTTCGGGGCTCGCTGGCGTCCCGCGACGGCTCACGCGGTTGGGCAGAGGATCGGACTGGCGATGGACGCGCAGCGCACGTTTGAGACCGACCCTCGCCCGCGAGGGTGGTGTAGTGTCCGCGCATGAACTACGGGCGGCTGTTTCGGCACTTCGGTTGGGCTCTCACCGCGTTGGCGCTGACGGCCTGTCAGAACGCCGCCGACGGGTCGGTGGACACCGACGGATCGAGCTCGGAGGGCACGACCGGTTCTCCCACGTCGTCCGTCACTACCCCGGGGACGGCGTCGACGGGCGCGACCACCAGCGCGACCGACGACACCGAGCCGGGCGATGCGAGCAGCGACGGAAGCTCGGGCGCGCAGGCCTGCGAGACGCCGGCCGAATGCGCAGCCCAGGCCGAGGACGCCGCCGCCATGGCTCTCGAAGACATCCGCGACGACGCGACGGCGGTCAAGGCGTTCCTCGTCGACATGCCCCTGGGCGGAGACCTGCACCACCACCTCTCGGGTTCGGTCTACGCCGAGACCTATTTGGGATGGGCCGAGGCCGACGGCGACTACTGCATCGCCGAGAGCGGTCTGGCGCTCTCCTTGTCCTGTGGTGACGGCAACGACGTCCCCATCCCGACCGGTCGGCGCGAGCTGTACCTCGAGGTCGTCCGGGCGTGGTCGATGCTGGACTTCGTCCCTTCGCCCAACGAGAGCGGCGCAGACCACTTCTTTGCGACGTTTTCCAAGTTCGGCGCCATCTCGGGCTCGCAGCACGGACGCATGCTCGCCGACGTGCGCAGCCGGGCGGCGGCCGAGAACCTGCTGTACATCGAGCCGATGCTCACCTCGAACTCCACCGCGCGAAGCCTCGGCGAAGACGTCTGGGCGGGGTTGGGCGGCGGCGGCCTCACGGCGGCGGACTACGCCCCTCTTCATGCGGCCCTGCTCGCCGACCCGGGCTTCCCCGACGCGCTCGCGCGATTGACCGACGACGCCGAGACCAGCGAGAACATCGCGAACGCCGAGCAAGACTGCAGCTCGGCAGCCCCGGACCCGGGGTGCGCCGTCCGGACTCGATACCAGGCGTACATCTCCCGCAGCGGGAGCGACGCTGGAGTGTTCGCCCAGATGGTGGCGGCCTACGAGGCGGCGATCGTCGAGCCGCGCATCGTCGGCCTCAACCTCGTCGGGCCCGAAGACGGCTCGACCGCGATGGCCAACTACGACGACCAGATGGCGATGCTCGAGTTCCTCGGCGAGTACTACGCGGACACCAGCCCGCTGCGCCTGTCCCTGCACGCCGGAGAGATCACCGCGGCGTCCGTCCCCAGCGGATATGACCTCGATGAAGCGGATCACATCCGCAAGGCCGTCGAGATCGCCGGTACCCGGCGCATCGGCCACGGGGTCGACGTCCTGTTCGAGAGCGACCCCGAAGGTCTCTTGGACCTGCTGCGCGACCGGGGGATCCTGGTCGAGGTCTGCCTCGCGAGCAACGACATCATCCTCGAGGTCTCCGGGGCGACCCACCCCATCGCCGACTACCTCGATCGCGACGTCCCGGTGTCGCTGGCGACCGACGACCAAGGCGTCGCGCGCTCCAGCCTGGCCGCCGAGTTCGTGCGGGCCGTGATGGATCAGGACCTCAACTACTTCGAGCTCAAGAAGATGGTCCGGGCGAGCCTGGAGTACAGCTTCCTGCCGGGCCCGAGCTTGTGGTCCGAGCTCGCCGGCGGGGTCGTCGTCGACGACTGCGCGCCGGCCATGGGCGACACCCCCGTCACCCAGACCCCCTCCGCGCAGTGCCAGAGCTTCCTCGACGGCAGTGAACGCGCCGCGCTGCAGCGGCTGCTCGAGTCCCAGTTCGAGGCCTTCGAGGCCGAGTTTTCGATCTAGGGGCCACCCCTCGTATTCCGGCTGGCCCGGTCAGGCGAATCTTCGACGATCGACCGGCTGTCAGCATGTAACCTCCACTACGGCGTGTTCGTCCGGTATCATCCTGCGATGTCGGGGTGGGGAAACGCGTGGGGCACCGGCTTGGTGCTGTCGATGGTGGCGCTTGCGGTCGGTTGCACCGAAGAGCCGCGGGCCATCAGCCCGGCGGCGCAGGGCACGGACACCGGAGGCCCCATCATGGAGGGCGTCACCGAGACCGATGACCCCTCGGACGAGACCGGGAGTGACACCGAGGGGTCCAACTCGGAGACCTCGGATTCCGACGACTCGGCCGACGAGACCGGCGGATCCGGGGCCGGCGCCGGGGAGCCGTGCACGGACTCCGACGAGTGCGAGGGCTACTGCTGGAGTCCCGACGAGGGCCGCGAGGGGATCTGCGTGGACGAGTGCGCACCCGACTGCCCCTCAGGCCACTACTGTGACGATGTCGCGGTCGACGGAATGACCGCCCAGCTGTGCATCCCGACACCCCAGACGTTCTGCGATGCGTGCCAGAGCAGCGCCGACTGCGGCGGTCCCAACGATCTGTGTGTCCCGCTCGACGGCGGACGCTTCTGCACGATGAGCTGCGCGGGCAACCCCGACATCTGTCCGGCCGGCTTCGGCTGCGGGCTGATCGGTGAGGTCGGGGATGGCAAGCCCCTGCTGCAGTGCGTGCCCGACAACGGCATCTGCTGCATCGACGGCGACGGGGACATCTACGGCGAGGGCAGCGGATGTTTCGACGAAGACTGTGACGACACCAACCCGGTCGTCCACACCCAGGCGAACGAGGTCTGCGACGGCTTCGACAACGACTGCGACGGCAGCATCGACAACGACGTCAGTGATTGCGCCGACGACGAATGCTCGCTCGGAGCGCTGGGCTACTTCGAGCAGCCCGGCGAGGCCTGTGTCGGGGGCGAGTGCGTGGGCGACCCGTCCGCCCTGTGCGATCTGTACACCTGCTCGGACGGCGACGAAGCGGGGGACGAATGCGCGACAACCTGCGACCTCGAAGACGACGCCAAGTGCGTGCCCCCAGCGCACTGCGATGACAGCGAATGTCTTCCCGATGTCCCCGATGGTCAGGGTTGCGACGAGGTCTCCGACTGCGAGTCGGGATACTGCGGGAACGACTTCTGCTGTGCGTTCGGCGACTGCTGCCAGGTGGCGTCCGACTGCCCGACCTTCGGCACCGAAGACCCGATCTGCACCTCGCCGGACACCTGTCAGGGAACGCGGGGCGAAGCGGTCTGCGGGGCGAGCTTCATCTGCTCGAACACGGGCATCATCGCGGACGACTCGGCGTGCGACACGTCGACGGAGGCGAGCGACTGCGGGTTCTACCCGTCCGTGTCGTGCTCTGGAGAGGTCGACCAGGCGGCGCCGGCGTGCGCGGACTCCTGCGAGGACGACGCAGGATGCGATCCCGATGCCCACTGCAACCCCGCGACCCAGGCGTGTGAGCCCGACCTTCCCGATGGCGACGCCTGCGAGGGCGACGCGTGGTGCATCGGCGACCACTGCCAGAACGACTTCTGCTGCGACAGCGGAGACTGTTGCGCCTCCGAGACCGACTGCCCCGCGAGCTACTCGGACGACGCGGTGTGCACCTCGCCCGCGACGTGCCAGGGCGAGCGTGACGTCGCGGTGTGCAACTCGAACACCTGCGAGACCGCCGAAGGCGTGGCCGATGACTCCGCCTGTGGTCCAGGCACGCTGGCGAGCCAGTGCGGCCCCTACCCGGCCCTCTTTTGCACCGGTGGCGCCGTGCAGAACCCGCCCGAGTGTCCCGACAGCTGCACCGCCGACGCCGAATGTGACGCGAACGCCTACTGCACCGGGTCGGCCTGCGTGCCCGACGAGCCCGATGGGGACACCTGTGACGGCGATCAGCAGTGCATCAGCGGCCACTGCCAAAATGGGTTCTGCTGCGCCGATGGTGACTGCTGCGCCAACGACGGGGACTGCAGCGCCTACGACGAGGCGCCGGTGTGCGAGAGCTCCGCGACGTGCCAGGGGACCCGAGTCGAGGGCGACTGCAGCCCCAGCCACCAGTGCCTGGCCGACACCGTCAACGACGATTCGGGGTGCGCCACCATCGAGGCCAACGACTGCGGCCCCTACCCCGCGCTGCTCTGCGGGGCCGGACAGAATCAAACGCCCCCGAGCTGCGCGACCTCGTGCAGCGGCGACGCGGAGTGTGACGCGTCGGCCCACTGCGAAGACGATGCCTGCGTCCCCGACGAGGGGCCCGGAGGCTCGTGCGCGGCCACGTCCGAGTGTCAAAGCGGCCTGTCGTGCGTCGATGGGGTCTGCTGCTCGTCGTCGTGCGTCGGCCCGTGCGAGGCCTGCGACGTCCCCGGATCCGAGGGCGTATGCACCGACATCCCGGCCGGAGACGACCTCGACGACGAGTGCGGTGCCATCGACTGCGGCGACTACTACAGCGGCTGGGTCGGCGATGTCTGCTACGACCGCGCGGACGTGCCGGCCAACGCGGCCAGCTGCAACGGCGCGGGGGCGTGCGAGACTGCGGCCTCGGTCTGCGGCTCCCAGCCGCAAGGGAGCGCGGTGGAGACGTGCCACGCCTCGTGCCAATCACCCGACGGCGGAACGTGCTCCGGGCAAGTCGACCCCGTGTGCGACGACGTGAACCCCGGCACGAACACCTGCGGCACCGGCGTGTGCCAGAACACCATGGCCCAGTGTCAGAACGGCGCGCCGCTGGCCTGTACGCCCAACAGCTCCGCCTCGGGACCGGAGAGCTGCAACGACCTCGATGACAACTGCGACGGGTCCGTCGACAACGGGCCCTTCTCCGACGGCTTCGAACCCAACGGCACCTGCGCTGCGTTTGCCGCCTTGAACGAGGTCGGTAGCGACCAGACGGTCACCTACAACACCCAGACGATCTACGGCGCGGGCGACAACGACTACTACTACTTCCACGTCGAGGAGACCGACAGCTCGTGCGAGTGCTGCAACTTCTTCTGCACCGACGAGGACTACCGAATCTGGGTGTGGCTGACCGTGCCTCCAGGTGCCGGATCGTACTTCCTATGCGCCAACTCGAGCTGTGGCGGGGTCAACAGCAACTGCGTGGAAGTCCTGGCGGGTCAGACCGGCAGCCGCGTCTTCACCCGCGACGGCGCCTGCCCTGGGGACGACGACTTCGACTACTACGTCCGCGTCTACGGCGACAACGCGCCGGCGCTGGAGTGCTCCCCGTACACGCTGCGCTACCGGATGGAGCCGGGCTGCTACTGAGGGGGGCTGCCCCGACGGGGAGCGCCGGCCTCGTCTCGACCGAAGGTCCGGAGCGAAGGGCCCTGGTCGAAACAATCTTGCCAACAGCAGCCGAGCTGCGCCGCGAGGGCAAGGCGCGAGAAAAGGCCCGTAGCGGGCTACGCAACCGACGAGCAACGCAGCACTCGTGGTGCAGTGCGGTGCAAGGTGGCAAGATTGTTTCGACCAGGGTCCTAAGGAGCGTACTTCCTCATCCAGAAGCCGCCGGCTGAGTTGGACCCGTCCCGCACGCCGCCAGTCACGATGATGTTGTCATCCCCGTCGACTGCGACGGCGTATGCCGTATCACCGAGATTCGCGCGGCCGCCATACGTGGACGTCCAGTAGACGGTCCCGCTCGGGCTCAACTTGCGAACCCAGATGTCCGTGTCCTGGCCGCCCTCGTCCTGAACGCGCACAGAGCCCACGACGACAACTGCACCCGAAGAGTCGATGGCAACGCGCGCGGCAAGGTCAGGACCGGGCTCCTCGCCATCGCTCGTGTGGGTCCACAGGGTGCTGCCGTCGGCAGCGTACTTCCTGATCCAAATGGTCTGCTCGGTGTCCCCGGCGATGGTCCCCGCAACGACGACGTTGCCAGCGAAGTCGAACGCCACGCCCCCTGCTTGGTCATCGGTCCCTGCATTCCCGGCAACGCTTCGCGTCCATACCTCGTCGCCAGCGGTTGAATACCGACGGATCAGCATGTCTTGCTGGCCTGAGCTCTCCCGCCAGCCAGCAACGGCGAAACCGTCTCCGCGACCGTCCATGGCCACATCCAGCCATCCGCCCGCCGAAACCTCCTCCGGAGCGGTCCACAACACATCCCCGTTGGAGGCGAATCCTTGAAGCAAGAGTGTCCCTTGCCCAGTGGTCTCACTGCCGCCGGCAACGAAGCCCTCCTCGTGTGTTCCCACGCCGTAGAAAATCGAAACCTCCCCACTTGGCGGTTCGGTAAAGGTCCCACCGAGCAGCTCGCCACTGGAATCATAGATCCGCGAGAACGCTCGTGTTCCGTCGAAACCAACGACGGTGCTCTCGTCTCCACGCGTCGAGACACCGAAAGCGCCGGAGTTTCCCGTTCCCCAGGTACGCGACCATGCGAGCCCACCACCAGAGTCGTATTTTCCCAGCCAGGCGGTGAGGGGCTCACCATCGCACTCCGACATCTTCGCGACGAGGATCTGGTTGTCGGAATCGACCGCCGTCCCTCCGCCGAATCCACCGCACAAGCCAGCCGGAGCACCTTCGATCGTCCAGAGCTCGGTGCCCGAAACGACGCAATCGCGGTTGCAGCCATTGCCATCGACATCGTCCGCGTCGTCGCAATCCTCCGGCCCGCTGACTTCGCCGTCGCCGCAGCGAGGTGCGAGCGCCGAGCAATCTGGCATACAACCGCCGTACTCGCCGTCATTGACGGCGTCATCGCAGGCTTCGTCCTCACCAACGACCCCGTCTCCGCAGACGCCGGCAGTCGATTCGCTACTGCCTCCGCGAGTTGAGGCCTCAGTACCCGTATCCTCTCCCGGGATCGTCGTAATGCTCCCGGTCTCGCTGTCACCGGTCAACCCGGATGTGCCGCCGGTTGAGGACTCCGTGAGCCCTTCGGTGTCTCCAGGCTCGAGCACCTGGCTCGGACTGAAACAGGCAGGCAAGGCCAGGCCAGTGAGGATGGTGCTCGTATATGAGAGGCCGCGTATCGACATGTGCTGGAGTCTCCTTGATCAGTTCGGCGAGCAACAAAAGGTCGTCGGCTGGAGCTGAACTACGCTACCGGTGGGCTGCGGCTCGGATGGAATGCACTCGGCCGCAGGGTCGGGATCGAAGACGAGCTGAGCTGACGAGACCCCCTCGGTGGCGAGTACACACGAGTCGCGACCGTCCCACGCGACAACGCCTTGCTCGGTTCCAGGAGCGCAGTCGGCAGACGAAAACAGCTCGGCCCTCGCCCGACATGATCCTTCAGGGGACGCGCACGTGCAGTCGAGGCATCCTCGATTGTCCTCGAAGCCAGCGTAGCCGAGGAGCCTGTCCGACAACCCTGTGTCGTCTGGACACGCAAGGTCGCCAGGTGCCCACACGCAGTGCCGAGCCTCCCCAATGTTGTCTCCAGGCAGGCAGACCCCTCCTTCGCACTCGCCCTCCTCGGCGCCGCCGAAGCACACGTCGAGCCGCGTCTCCGCGACGACCGGTGGGAACACCACCGCCGTCGTTGGCTCGCATCCCCCCTCGTCGACCGAAGTCTCGAGGCTCCAGTAGTGCGCGGGATCGAATGCCGGTGGAAAAGGCGAACACGTCTCGCCGACTTCCAGGTTCATCATTCCAACGACTGGGCATTCGTCGCCATCGTGAATTCGCATCTCCCCACTGCAAACGACCTCCCCCACAGCACCGCAAGAACAGTCGCAGACCGCTGGTTCCGCTTGCGCCTCTGAGAACATCTGAAAACCCAACTCGGACCCGGTTGGGCACGCCGGTTCGGTCCCTGATGCGGCGACGGTCACGAGCCCCGGCCCGTCCCAACCGCCCAGAACTTCGCTGATGCACACCGAGTCTGCAGCGCAGTTCAGGTTCGCACCGCTACTGGCGCCGGATCCGGAAGTCACCACTGGCTCGGTCGTGGTCCCTGTGGCAAGGCTCGTCGTGTTCTCTGTCTGCCCCGACTCACCATTCGAATCCATCGCCGAGATTTGGCTGGGATTGGCCGCAAAACAGCCCACCCCGCCAAGCGTAGCGGAGCAAAGTGCAGCGACGAGTCCACGCCATCCCGATCCTACACTCACCGAGCTACAATCGGCGCCCCCCTACGAAGTGTCAAGATGGCTTCGCCCGAAGAACAGGTCCGGCGCTCGCCCTCGTTCGCGGCGGAAGAGACGGTCTGCCCTGCGAGAACGTCGCGGACCCCCATCTCAAATCGAGCCGGTTTTCCAACGCGTCGAAGCTGCTCGAGTTCACCACCGGGACTGCCTGAGGGCCGTCGAACCTGCGAGACGAAGCACTACCGCAGGGTGAGCCAACCCCAGCTCGCCATTGGCAGTCTGTCCGATGCGGCCTTTCACGCTGCACTCTACAACCGGGGCATCGTCGGAGCCCGCAATGCAGTTCTCCCGCCTCAACGCCCTCCCCCTCGTCGCCGTGCTGTCCCTCGTCGGGTGCGCACACGCCTTCCCCACCGATACCGAGCACTTGGCCTCGGCGATCCGCAGCGTTCACGAGCGAACCCCCTTCGATCTCGGTTGTGATGATGCCGCCGTCGCCAAGCTCGGCGATGTCACGCGTCTGGGCCAGCAAGCCACGCGCACCAACATCGGCGCAACCTGCGGAGACCGGCGGGCGACCTACAGCGTCACATGCATCAGCAACTGGGGGGACATCACCTGCTCGGCCGAGGCGAACACCACCCAGACCGACGCATGAGTCCGGCGCGACCCGGACACGAGTCTCCGGAGTCCGGCGCGACCTGGACACTAGCTGCCGACGTTCGCCTCGGCTAGCACCGCGAGCCGCTCCGCCGTCGACTCCAGCTCCGCCCGCTTGCGCACCGCCAGCGCGTGCTCGCGACGGAGCGCCAGTGTACGGCCCATCCAGGCCCCCCACGCCAGCGACGCGAGGATGATCGTCGCGATCAGCCCCTCGAAGTTCTCGAGGATCTCGACCGTCAGCGGTGCGACCAACGAGACGGTCGCGACCGCCCCGACGAGCGCGTAGCGCAGCTGCCGGGTCCACGCGAGCAGGCCGGGCTTGTGCGTGAGGACCAGCGACGTATCGGCCGCGGCCGGATCCAGATGCAGCTCCAGGCGCCGGGTCTGCCAGGTCATGCTGGCACCCAACGCCCGCGCCTTGCCCGGGCCCGCCCGTCGGTCCATCTCAGCCAGCAACACCTCCACCACGTCCGGCCTCAACCGAGGCAGTCGCGCCCGCACCGTGAGGCCGGGATGCTCCGCCCCCGAACGCGCCACCGCCGCCCCCGAACGCGCCACCGCCGTCTCCGGCACGACCACCGCCTCCTTCTTCGCGCGCGCCTCCTGCATGGCCGCGCGTGCGAAGCGAGCATCGATGCCCACCTCCGCCGCGATGTCTTCGATCTCCGCCGCGGTCAGTCCCGGACGGCTCGGCTGCGCCCCGGCCAGCAAAGCCGCGCGCGAGAGGACCTGATCGACGCCGCGCGTGTCGAAGCGCGCAGGGCCCTCCTGCGCGGCATGCAGCGCCTCGAGCATCGCCGCCAGCGAATCGAAGCGCTCGGTCGGCTCCACCCGCAGGGCTCGCTGCAGCACCTCCAACACGCCCGTCGGCACCGCCTCGGGCGGCGGCGGATCCCACCGGCCCCGCACAACCCTTAGGGACAGGGTCCGCAGGTCGAGACAGGGAAAGGGCAGGCGCCCCACCAGCCCCTCGAACAGCGCCACCGCGAAGGCGAACTGATCGCTGTGGGGCCCGGCCGCCTCCCCCAAGTGCTGCTCGGGCGCCATGTAGGCAGGTGTCCCGATCAACAGCCCCGCCTGCGTCATCGTGGTCGAATACGGATCGGTGCCCGCCTCCAGCACCGGCATCGGCCCCGCCATCGCGTCCGGAGAACGAGCCAGACCGAAGTCCAGCACGCGCGCCCGTCCGTCATCGCCGACCAGCACGTTGTCCGGCTTGAAGTCCCGGTGCACCAGACCCACCGCGTGGGCGGCCGCCAGCCCCTGCCCCGCCGCCACGAACTGCGCCACCACGTCGTCCACCCGCCGAGGTTGGGACAGCCAGGCGCGCAGGGTCTGGCCCCTGACGTACTCCATCGCGATGAATCGCTGCCCGTCGTGCACCCCGACGTCGAACACGGCCACCACGTTGGGGTGCGAGAGCTTGGCCAGCGCCCGCGCCTCGGCGGTCACGTCGCGGCCCGAGAACTCCGGCCGCAGCAGCTTGATGGCCACCGTGCGGTCCAGCTCCTCGTCGAGCGCAGACCACACCACGCCCATGCCGCCGCGCCCGATGCACTCCAGCAGCCGAAACCGGCCGATCCGGGTCGGCTCCTCGGAACCACCAAACACCTGGGCGCGCACGTGTCGGCGCAGCCGAAGCACCTCCAGCGCCGACTCGTCGGGCGGGTTGACCGCCGGAGCCAGCGCGGGCTCATCCATCTCTCCCATCATGAGGAAGACGTACGGTCCGGCTCTGACGGGATTGCCTTCGGCGCCGCTTTTTTTCGCACCTCCAGCGCGCGATCCGCGTGCCCCCGAACGTCCCGCGCCCAGGTGTCCAGGCGGGTCGCCGTGGAGTGCAGCGGAACCGCCCGGGAGGCCACGGCCGCCAGCTCCCGCGTCAGCAGCGTGCGAGCCCGGCGGATCCGAGTCTTGGCGGTGCCGACCGGCGTGCCGAGCACCGCCGCGACCTCCCGCGCGCTGAGCTGCTCCCAGTAACACAGCTCCAGCACGAGCTGCGCCTCGAGCGGGATCCGCCGCAGCGCGTTGAGCATCGCCAGCTGGCTGCGGTCGCGCGCGTACGCCGAGGACGGCGACGCGCCCAGCTCCACGATCGACGCCGCGTCGATCTCGTCGAGCGAGCGGGCAGGCGCTCGAGACTGCCACGACTTGCGAAGCACGTTGCGCGCGACCCCGAACAGGTAGCCGCGGAATCCCGCCTCACCGCGGATTCGGTCTCGCCCCTGTAGACACGCCAGGAACGTGTGCTGCACGAGATCGTCCAGCGCCCCATCGGTCTTGTTGCGAAAGAACCGGGTCACGGCGTCGAAGTGCCGCTCGAACAGCGAGACCCCTGCGGCGTCATCTCCAGCTTGCCACGCCCAGAGCAGCGCGGCGTCGTCTCGCACCTCCGACACGGTCACAGAGTAGCCGACCCAACGCGGGTCCGTCGTCGGCGACGAGCGTCAGCACGTCGCTTCGCCCTGCGAGCTTCACCGCGAACGACGAACCCAGGACACTAGATGACTACATCTTGTCCGAGGCTGAGCACCAGGCGCGGGTAGCTCGCGCTGATCGCCTGCACCAGCGCCATCAGCTGTCCGACCGAGACCCCGGCCCGAGGGACCAAGATGATGGCGTCCTTGCCCGGGTGGCGCTTCTTGACCGCGGCGAGGATCTGGCGGACGTCGGCCACCGACGTCCCCTTCTTGCCCCCCCCGATCGTCGCGTCCGAGCCCGAGACCACGAAGCCCGTGCTGTCGAACTCGATCGTCAGTCCCAACGCCGCCGATCCCTGCTGAAGCTCGAGGCCCTCGGGCGGCAGCAGGAACACCGGCTGCGCTCGCAGGCCGCGGCCGGCCATGTTGACCAGGATGGACAACGTCGGCACGGCACCGGGGCGGGTCTCGGCGACCGCGTAGGCGGTCATCAGCAGCGTCTGCGCAGGAACGTTCGCATCTGCGGCGAGCAAGACCCGCGTCGCGATGTCGATGTCGAGGTACGAAGCCTCGACCGCCATCTTCAGCCAGGCGTACTGAAACGCGTCGAAGAGCACCGCTGGACAGCCGCTGCGGCACTCCGGGGCAGCGCCTGCGTCGGCAACCACGCCGTCGCGAAGCGCCGCCGCATCCTGATCGAACACCTGGATCTTGTCACGTCCAATGGTGATGAAGACGCCGGGCTCGACCGCCTCGCCGACGCCCTGGGGCAGGCTCTCGGTGCCGATGCTGCTGTTGATGTGGTTGACGACCACACTGGAGAAGCTCGTGATCCGGTCCAGCGAGAGCGTGGCCGTCGCGGAGCGATCGGACGTGGTGGTCGAGTCCACGGGCTGGAGCAGCGTGGCGAGTGTCAGCGCGAGTTGGGCGAGCATCAGAACAACTCCACTTCGAAGGGCAGCCAGGCATCGATCCCGCCCTCGACGATGGGGGGCGCGGCGGTGTCCAGTCCCAGGGAACGCGAGCGAAGACGCTCGTCGACGACCTCGCGGCCGGGCACGTCGCCGCCCAGCTGCGCGGGGAACATCGTCGACATGCCCAACACTCGGTACACGCCGTCGTCAAACTCGCGCGTCGCGACGTAGAGTCGGTAGGGGTCGAAGTTGCAGTCCAGGCGGACCAGCTCGCCGCCGTCCAGGCCGTCGTGCGCCTCTTTGGCGAGGCCAGCGAGCACGGCCTTGAGATCGCCTTCGAGCATCCCGAGCCGGCGGAGTCGATCGGCCGCGAGTTGAGCGGCTTTGTCGATCAACGGCGCCATCTGCATCGCGTCCGCGGGGTCACACTCGGCCCCGCGCACGGCGTTCGAGTAGCGCTCGACTTCCGAGACCAGCCGCCCCTCGACCGCCCGAGGATCCTCGTGCGCAGCCAGCTCCGCAGGCAGCGCGTACATGACCGAGACGGGAGAGCCGTCGGCCATCCACTGCAGCAGGTACAGCGCGTCCCAGCCCCCCGAGACGTTCTCGGTCGAGACGCAGGTCGCCGTCCCCGCCTCGATGCAGTGCACGAACGACGCTGCGGTCCGGCGCGAGGGCGACTCGTCCGACAGCGTCTTCATCTCCACGTTGGCCTTGCAGCCCGCGAAGGTGCCCATCAGGCCCGCCAAAACCACGGTGCGCGTACGATCGAACATGACCGGTCTCCTCGATCCATACCAGAGGGGGTGTCCTCGCTCCAAAGAAGCCACGAAGCCCGCCGCGCTGCGCCGCGCTGCCCTCGCGCCTCGGACGGCCTCGTCGAAAATTTTCGTAGGTCGGTGCATGTGTGGAACCTGCTCACGTGGCATCGACCTCGACGCTCGCCCTTCAAGACGAGCAACCCATCCACTGGAGTTCCCACGACGGGCGCACCGCCCTCATCCACGACGACTGCTTCTCCGCGCTCGAGCGGCTCGAGCCGGAGTCGGTGGACTGCATCTTCGCGGACCCTCCGTACTTCTTGAGCAACGGAGGCACCACCTGTCGCGGCGGCAAGCGGACCTCGGTCAACAAGGGGAAGTGGGACAAGAGCCTCGGCCCCGACGAGAACCACGCGTTCAACCGAAAGTGGCTGGAGCTGTGCCAGCAGGTCCTCCGACCCAACGGGACCATCTGGGTCTCGGGCACCAGCCACGTCATCTACAGCGTCGGCTTCGCGATGCAGCAGCTGGGCTTCAAGATGCTCAACGAGATCGTGTGGGAGAAGCCCAATCCGCCCCCGAACCTTTCGTGCCGCTACTTCACGCACTCGACCGAGACGGTGCTCTGGGCCGGCCGCGACCGGAAGTCGAAGCACTTCTTCGACTACCCCCGGATGAAGGAGGCCAACGGCGGCAAGCAGATGAAGTCGGTCTGGCGCATGACCGCGCCGGGCAAGCGCGAGAAGGAGCACGGCAAGCACCCGACGCAGAAGCCTCTGAGCCTGCTCGAGCGGATTCTGCAGGCCTCCTGCCCCGAGGACTCGGTCGTCCTCGACCCGTTCAACGGCAGCGGCACCACCGGCGTGGCCGCGATTCGAGCCGGCCACCGCTACATCGGCATCGAACGGGAAGCGGAGTACGCCGACCTCAGCGTGCAACGTTTCGAGGCCGAGCTGCCGCCGCCCAAGATGAAGCGCGCCAAGCTGCGGCTCGCCAAGCCGTAACCGAGGCGCGCGAGCGCGGAGGACCGCCGCGCTACCCGTCGAGGATCTCGGACTCCTTGGCGGCGACGGCGTCGTCGACCTTCTTGGTCTCCGCTTCGGTCAGTTTCTGAACGATGTCCAGGCCTCGCTTGAGGTCGTCCTCGCTGATGTCCTTGTCCTTCTCGGCCTGCTTGAGCATGTCGTTGGCATCGCGACGGACCTGACGCATCGAGATCTTGGCGTCTTCCCCGGCGGCTCCAACCTGTTTGACCAGCTGCTTGCGGCGCTCTTCGGTCAGCGGCGGAATCGGCACGCGGATGACCACACCGTCGCTCTGCGGGTTGAGGCCCAGCTGCGAGTTGTTGATCGCCTTCTCGATCGCCGTGATGGTGTTGCGGTCGAAGGGCTTGATGACCAGCAGGCGAGCATCTGCGACGCTGATCGTCCCGACCTGCTTGAGCGGCATCATCGAGCCGTAGCTATCGACCTTGACGTCGTCGAGCAGCGCGGGGTTTGCCCGTCCCGCACGGATCCGCGCGAGCTCCTTGAGCAGCCGGTCCATCGCCTTTTCCATTCCGTCCGCTGCCAGTTCTTGTGCATCTTCGATCATGTCGATCTCTTCCTTCGTGGGCTTGGGGGTTGGGGGTTGGGCAGCGTCAGGAGGGAACCACGATGGTGCCGACCTGCTCGCCGCGTGCTGCGGCCAGAATGTTACCGCGAGTGCGCATGTTGAAGACCAGAATCGGAAGCCCGCCTTCCTGGCACATCGTCGCCGCGGTGCCGTCCATGATCTTCAGGCCTTTGGAGACCACGTCGAGGTGGGTCAGACGGTCGTACTTGACCGCGTCGGCGTACTTCATCGGGTCCTTGTCGTAGACCCCGTCGACCTTCGTCGCCTTCATCACCACGTCGGCGCCGATCTCGAGTCCGCGAAGGACGGCCGCGGTGTCGGTCGTGAAGTAGGGGCTGCCGGTGCCCCCGCCGAACATCACCACCTTCCCGCCGTCGAGCAGCACCCGCGCACGTCCGGCGTTGAACGGCTCGCACACCGAGGGCATCGACAGCGAGGACATCGTCGTCGCCTTGATGCCCGCGGCGACGAAGGCCTCCTGCAGCGCGAGGGCATTGATCACCGTCCCGAGCATGCCCATCGAGTCCGCGACATGACGCTGCATGCTCGCGGCCGCATCGCTCATGCCACGAAAGATGTTTCCGGCGCCGACGACGATCGCGACTTGGATGCCCTCGGCGACCACCGGTGCGACGTCTTCGGCGACGCCGGCGAGGATCGATGGCGAAATGCCCTGCCCATCCTCCGCGAGCGCTTCGCCGGAGAGTTTGAGCAGGATGCGACGGAACGGTTTGCCCTCGGCCATGGCCGCCCGGACCGTACCAGGCAAAAAAAAAACGGGGAGCCCGCTTTGGACTCCCCGTTGGTTCGCGCGTTGCGCGGGCAACTCAGTTGGAGCCGGCGACCTGCGCGGCGACCTCGGCGGCGAAGTCTTCCTCTTTCTTGGCGAGGCCTTCACCGAGCTCGAAGCGAGAGAACCGGCGAATGCTGATGTTCTCGCCCAGCTTCGCGATCGTCTCCTTGGTGAGTTCCTCGATCGTACGCTTGCTGTTGTCGGAGCCGTTCTTGACGAACACCTGCTCGAGCAACACGCGCTCGGAGTAGAACTTGCTGATCTGACCTTCGACGATCTTGTCGACGATCTTCTCGGGCTTGCCCTCGCCCAGCGCCTTCTCGCGCAGGATTTCGCGCTCTTTTTCGACCGAGGAGGTGTCCATCTCTTCGCGGCGGACCGCGTCGGGAGCCATGGCTGCGATCTGCATCGCGATGTCGGCGCAGAAGTTCTTGAAGCCGTCGGTCTTGGCCACGAAGTCGGTCTCGCAGTTGATCTCCACGAGCACGCCCACGCGGTTGTTGGGGTGAATGTACGAAAGGACGGCGCCTTCGGTGGCCGTCCGGCCGGCCTTCTTGGCCGCCTTGGCGAGACCCTTCTTGCGCAGGAACTCCATGGCCTTGTCGATGTCGCCATCGACTTCGCTGAGGGCCTTCTTGCAGTCCATCAGGCCGGCTCCGGTAGCCGCGCGGAGTTCCTTGATCTGAGCAGAGTTGACTTGTGCCATGACTTCTTCGCTTGTCTGGGGCTTGACTCGGGCTTGACTGGGGGTCCAAACGTCGACGCGCGTCTGGATCACGCCGAGGGAGGGTTTTCCTCAGCGGGCTTCGTCGCTTCTTCGGGCACTTCGGGGCTGGCAGCAGCCTCGGGGGTGGGCAGCGCGCCGCGGCGCGAGACGATCTCCACCTTCGGGCCATCGCCACCGGTCCGCACGCGAATGGTCTCGGGTGCTTCTTCGGAGGACGCGTTGGTGGCCACCGCTCGCTGCTTGCCGAGCTTGCCACCCTCGATGCACGCGTCCGCGACCTTGCTGCAGAACAGCTTGATGGAACGGATGGCGTCGTCGTTGCCGGGGATGACGTAGTCGACGAGGTTCGGATCGGCGTTGGTGTCGGCGACCGCGATCACGGGGATCTGCAGGCGACGAGCTTCGGCGATCGCGATGTGCTCGCGGGCGGGGTCGATGACGAACAGCGCGCCGGGCAGCTTGGGCATGTCCTTGATGCCGCCGAGGTTGCGCTCGAGCTTGAGGCGCATCCGCTCCATGCGAAGCACCTCCTTCTTGGTCAGCACCCCGTGGGTGCCGTCCTCGGCCATGCGCTCGAGGTTGCGCAGCTTGTCGACCGACTGGCGAATGGTCTTCCAGTTGGTGAGCGTGCCGCCGAGCCACCGGCTGACCACGAAGTACTGACCGCCGCGGATCGCCGCATTGATCATGACGTCCTGCGCCTGCTTCTTGGTTCCCACGAAGAGGATCGGCTTGCCCTCGGACGCGGTGCGGCGGATGAACTCGTAGGCGCGGCGGAACATGATCGCCGTCTGCTGCAGGTCGATGATGTGCACACCGTTGCGGGCGCCGTAGATGTACGGCTTCATCCGCGGGTTCCATCGGTCGGTCCGGTGACCGAAGTGGACGCCGGCTTCGAGCAGCTGACGGATGGTGATGATGCGCTGTGCTTCGGACTCGGAGTCCGACTGAGTTTCGTTCGACATTGTCTGTTCTTCTCCGGCGTTGTGCTTTTGCCCTCGTCCTCGGCCTCCCCTAAACCGCGGTGCGGTCACGCCGGGGAGCCCTCGAAGAGCATGTGGATGAGCCGCGGTTGGTATCACGGGTCCCCGCGGGCGTCTACTCAGCCCCCTGGCAGGCCCGTGCGCTCGGTGTGCGGGTTCTCGCTGCCCATCCGTCCAGCCACCGCCGCTCCCGGGCCAAACCGGGCCCGCTCGGCCGCCTCGGGGCTCACTTCCGAAACATCGCGACGGTGGATGCGCGACTTCCGCCCCTTACGAAGCATGCAGGTGGACTTCCCGCACACCCGTCGTGACTTCCCGTGGATCACGCTCTTGGTCTGTGCGGTCGCCGCAGCGGCGTACGGCTGGGCCTGGGCGCTGAACGCGTGGCCGCCGTGGCGGGGGGCCTTCGAGACGACCAACGCCCTGGACGTGATCGCGCTGGGCGGTCGCAGCACGCCGCTGGTCGCCGACGCCGGCGAGTCCTGGCGGCTGCTCAGCTGCCACTTCGTGCACACCTCGGCGCTCCACCTGATCTTCAACGTCGTGTTCCTCTTCACCGTCGGCGGGGCGCTCGAGCACGCGTCGCGCCGCACCGACTACGCGGCGCTGCTGCTGTTCTCGGCGGTGGCCTCCTCGCTCGCGAGCCTTCTGGGCACGCCGCAAGTGTCGGCCGGGTCCAGCGGGATCGTGTTCGGCGTCCTGGGTGCGGCGGTCACGTTTGGTCTTCGCTATCACGACCGGCTCTCGCCTGGCGTCCAGCGCTACTTCGGCGTCTGGGTGCTGCCCTTCCTCGTCATCCTCTTTGGCGTGGGCATGCGCAACCCTGGAGTCGACCACGCCAGCCACCTCGGGGGTCTGTGCGCGGGCCTCGTCGGTGGCATGGTCCTGCCGATCGCCCTGCCCGACTACCCGTGGCTGCCGGTGCGTCGTCCGTGGCCGGTGCGTCTGGTCGCCGCGGGCATCATGACGATCGGCGCGGTCGCCCTGGCTCCGACCCTCGTGGGCGGCGGCCGACGACACGCGGTCGCGCTCGACAACGGTGTCGTGCTGCTGGTCCCCGCTCGCTGGCGACCTCGTTTCGGGCCGCAGGGGGAGCGAGAATTCTCGACCGCCGGCGGCATGGTCGTGCTCACCGCCGATCCGGTGCCCCACGACCATGCGGAGGACGCGAAGCGCTGGTACGAACACCATCGGCTCCAGGCGCCCACGCCTGGGGGGCGCGCCAACGGCCTGCGAGTCCACGCCTCGGCCGCCGAGCGCGATGACGACTCGGTCATCTATGCCCTCGAACGCGATGGCGTCCAGATGGCGCGGCACGTGCACTTCGTCCGGGACCGTACCCGCGACGCGGTCACCGTGCTGGCCTTCGAGACACCGGCGCAGTGGCACGACAAGTACGACGAAACCCGCAGCGCCGTGGTGGGGTCCATGCGATGCCCGAATCCTCCGTCCACGCTGTCCGCAGCCGCGGGGCCCTGAGACCCCCGCATTGGGCTGAATGCCGGCCCCCGAGGTGACGTAGGGGGGGATTCGTGGCATACGCTCCCTCGAAGCGACGCCATGTCCCGCCTGCTCCTCACCACGCTCTTGGTCGCCCTGGCCGCGCCGGCCTGCTACTCCGAGCGTCTTCCGCCCCCGACGTTCCGCCACCAGTGCAGCGCCAACGGCGACTGCGGAGACGGTGAGTCGTGCGTCTCGGGCCTGTGTCAGGTCGAGTGCACCCAAGCCACCGCCACCGATGACTGTGGCCTCATGGGACAAGGCGCGTCCTACCTGGCCTGCATCAACGGCGTGTGCAGCACCGCTTGCGATCTCAGCGCAGATCCCTGCCCGGGGCCCCAGAGCTGTCTGGAGATCCCCGGCATCAGCGAAGCGCTCGGCTCGGGCGTCTGCATGGAGGAATGCTCCGCGGGCAGCTGCCCCGAGGGCGAGCTTTGCCTCCAGGGCTTCTGTGCACCCACCTGCGACCCCAACGACGAGGGGTCCTGCGACGATGATCAAACCTGCCTCGCCGGGGTCTGCGTCCCCGATGAAGTTGCGGCGACCGACACCACGCTCACCGGCAACCCCACGGACACCGACACCGATACTGGCACCGACGCCGGCACGGTCGGCCCCGGAGCCACGGAATGAATCTCCAGGGTTCGATCCGCTCCGTCGCGTTCGCGGCCTCGATGCTCCTGTCGCTCGACGCCTGCGCGCCAGCGATGACCCCGATGACCCCGATCTCCCGTCCACCCGCGCGGGTGCTGTCGCCGGAGCTGCAAATGGGTCGCCTCGCCGAACGCACCGCCTTCGAGCAGCAGGACGCCTCCGGTGCACCCCTGGACTCGGGCCGATCCGCCGATGGTGGGCTGCACGACGCCGACGCCGCCCAGGGCAAGCGTACGGCAGCGTTCATCGGCGGCGTCGTGGCAGCGTCTCTTGGCGGCGCCCTCGCGATCGGCTTCGGTGCCGCTGGACAGATCACCGAACGCCAGCTCGACCGGGGCTACGACGAGGGGCTCACGCGCTCCGAAGAGACGGATCTTCGCGACCGAGGCAAGGCGGTCAACGGCGTGGCCATCGGCGGGGCAGCGCTGGCGGTCGTGGGCATCGGCCTCACCGCGATCATCCTCGGGATCGACTACAACCGCTGCGGCAAGCTGATCAAGAAGCGCCGCAAAGAGTGCAAAGACGAGCAACCCTGAGCCGAACGCGTGGCTGAGCGAGCCGAGCCTTGGGACGACGTCCCCGTACGGTGGCTGGTTGGCGGGGTCCTGCTGCTCACCGCCTTTGCCTTCGGCTCCACGCTGAGCTTCGGCTTCGTCTACGACGACCACTGGACGCTGCTGGGCAACGGCTTCCTCCGCGACCTCGGAAACCTCCCCGCCCTCCTGGGACCCCGCGCCGCGGCGCAGGCGGTCCCCGACGCATTTCGGCCGACGCTGGTCACCTTCGATGCGCTCAGCTACGCGGTCTTTGGCCTCTGTGCGGTCGCGCACCACGGCATCTCCGTGCTGCTCCACGTGTTGGTGACCGGGTTGCTCGGCGTCTGGCTGGCCCGCGAGGGCGCACCCCGGCGGGTACTCGTGACCGCGACCACCCTCTTTGGCGTCCTGGCGATTCACGGCGAAACGGTCGCGGTCGTCTCGTACCGCGAAGATCTGCTCGCGGCCGCGCTCGGCCTGGGCGCGATGATCTGCGCCACGACATGGCTTCGGCGGAGTTCCGGACTGCGCCTGCTGCTGGCCGCGCTGCTGATGCTCGCTGCCGCAGGCGCCAAGCTCAGCGTCGCGGGTCTCCCCGTGGTCTGGATGATCACGCAACGACTGTCCCCTTGGGGCACGCCACAGAGGTGGTCACGCCTGTGGCTCCCGTCGCTCGCGCTCGCCAGCGGGGTGGCCGCGATCATCGTCTTTCGCGCGTTCGTGCTCGACGGGCTGAATCCTTACGGCGCCAGCGAGCGGGTCTTTGCCCAGCGCGTAGGTCTGGGTCCCGTCCTCGCGGCGAGCGCCCAGATCCACCTGGGCTACCTGCAGCAGCTGTTCGTCCCGCGCGGCTTCAGCCCCGAGTACGTCGACTACGCCGCCCGATGGACCGATCCCGTGACGGTCTGCGCACTGGGAGCGCTCGGTGGACTGCTCGCCGTCGCAGCCGGGGCGGCCCGGGGCCGGCGGGCCCCCGCGGTCGCCTGGATCATCCTGTGTGCGTTCGTCCTCGCGGCGCCGACGAGCAATCTCGCCCCGATGCCCAACATGCGGGCCGATCGCTTCGTCTACCTGACCAGCGCTCCGGTTTGCGTCGGGATCGCGCTGGCCATGCTGCGGCTGGGTGCATGGCTTCATGCAAAGTGGGCGCTGCCCGCCCTGGCGCCGTGGGTGGCGATGGTGGTGCTGCAGGGCTCCATGGCCCAAGGGGTCAGCGGCGCCTATCGCTCCGACAACCGCCTGTGGCAGATCGCGCTTCGCCGGGCACCCCACTCCGCCCGGGCGCACGCGGTGATGGGCGAGCTCCTCACGGCGCTCCTGCGCGAGCATCCGGACCCACTCGACCGGCCGTTGCTGCTCGTTCGGGCCCGAACCCACTGCGCGCTGGCGCTGCGGTACGACCCTCGAAGTGACCTTTCACATCTTTGTGAGGGGCGCCTCGCCGCGGCCGAGCGGGACTGGGCGCGCTCGGCCGCCGCCTTCGAAGCCGCGGCGGCGCGCGCCTCGACCCGCCCCGAACGGGCGCACCTCGCGTTGGCCTCGACCGCCCTCGACCTGCCCGACGTTCCCTACGCCCAGCGGGTTACCCGCGCGCTCGACGAGCTGGAGCGCGCTCGGCGCGAAGCGCCCTACGTGGCGGAGGTGTTTGCCGTCTCCGCCCGGCTGCGGCACCGCCTGGGCGACCCCGAGGGCGCGGCCGCGGACTATGCACGTGCAAGGAATCTTCACCCAGAACGTTGGGACGTCGTGATGGCTGGGGTAGAACTCCAGCTCGATCTCGGCCACACTGCCGCGGCCTCGAAGCAGTGGGCCGCGGCGACCGCGGTGCTCGACAAGGCTCCGCCGAGCCGAGTCCACGCCCTGCAACGACGCATCGATGCCGCTCGCCGGCTCTCCGTGAATCAACCCTAGCTTCCGTAGTCCCCGATGAATCGCACGACCCGCAAGTACCTCGCCCTGTTCGTTCTGTTCGGCATGGCCATCGCCGTCGGCGGCATGGCGTGCGTCGACACGACGAACGCGCTCGATCGCAGCGACGAGACCGACGGCGCGACCTGAGCGGCAGCTCGCTCAGCCGACGTCGGCCAGGTCTGGAACGTGCCCGACATCGTGCCCGACATCGTGCCCGACATCGTGCCCGACACCCTGGCCCAAGAAGAGGTCTGCCGCGAGCAGCGAGCGGTATGGCTCTGCGGGCGCGGGCAGGACGTCACAGGCCGCTTCGCATCCGCAGCCGCCGACCTGCAGGCCAACCCCTTGGGCAATGCGGTGGGCTTGATGCTGCAGAAGCGTCGCCGCGCGTCGATTGAGCTGGACCCGGCTTTCGGAGGCCTCGAGCTCGAACACGCCATATGCTCGCGCCAGCGCGGCCGCGCCACCGGACGGGAGCAGCGGTTCGAGCGCGTCGTGGCGTGCGGGCGACCATCCACCCAACGCGAAGTCGACCCGGCGCAGGTCGGCCGCCGACACGTGTCGGCACAGCGATGAGAGCACCTCGTCGGTGTGCACTACCGGCATCACCGGAGCGACGTGCACGATGGCTGGGACTCGCTGCGCGCGAAGGTGTTGGGCGCCGAGCAGCAGCCGCGCCGCGGCGTCGGCGGTGGATCCGAGCAGCGCCCGCTGAATGTCGGGATCGAAGCTGGCGATGCGCAGGGACACGACGGCCCGCGGCAGATCTTCCCCCCTCACGCCCCGAGCCGCGTCGACGACGTCGCGCGGCAGGACGCGATCCGTGCGCAAGAGCGCGCGACGCCCGTGGCGTGCAAGCCACGAGATCGCTTCTCCGACCCAGTGGAGATCTCCTGCACCGCTGAGCTCGAGCACGACCGCGCGATCTCGATGCCCCGCCGCCTCCCGCTCGCCGAGCAGCGCCGCGAGGGTCCGCTCGGCCGCGCCCGCATAGGTGACGCCCGGAACAGGCTGAAAACCCGAATGATCTTTGGATGTTGAACTGCGAAGCCCCAGCACGACCCCCTCGCCATCGCACGACGAAAAGTCGCGCAGGACACGAAGAGGGAGGGGAATGACCCCGTGCGAGATGGCTCCACTCATGTTCAGTACACTGAACACTAGACTAGACCTTCTAAAGCGTCGCGCAAGCTCGATCCTCGGAGTGAAGTGATAGGTTCCTGAAATCACGCGTATTTCAACGAGTCGCCTCCCTGTGGTAGACGAGCCTCGCGCTATGCCTCACCGCTCCGCAGCGTCTAGAAAAGGTTTCGACGGCTTTCTTCGACGGGTCGACGCGGACGCGCTGAAGGTCGTTCGCCGCCTCCTCGGCGCCGGCAACGAGGCCTACCTCGTCGGCGGCTGTGTCCGAGACATCTACCTGGGCCGACAACCCAAGGACTTCGATGTCGCGACGAGCGCGACGCCCGAGTCGATCCGCAGGCTGTTCCGCAACAGCCGGATCATCGGCCGGCGCTTCAAGCTCGCCCACGTCTTCTTCGGTCCGAAGATCATCGAGACCAGCACGTTCCGCAGCGCGCCGCAGGAGTCCGAAGGCGAGGACCTCCTCATCCGCACGGACAACGAGTGGGGCAGCGTGGAGGACGACGCGCGACGCCGCGACTTCACGGTCAACGGGCTGTTCTTCGACGTCGAGAGCCGCGACGTCGTCGACTTCGTCGATGGGATGCGGGACCTCGACGAGGGCTTGATCCGCACCATCGGCACGCCCGAGGTTCGCTTCCGCGAAGACCCGGTTCGCATGGTCCGCGCCGTGAAGTTCGCGGCACGCCTGGACTTCGAGATCGAGTACGAGACCTGGCACGCGCTCCTGCAGGTCGCACCCGACATCGCCAAGTGTTCGCGCGCCCGCCTGCTCGAAGAGGTCTACAAGCTGATGCGCGGCGGATCGGCGCGACGCAGCTTCGAGATCCTGCTCGAGACGCGACTGCTCGAGGGCATCCTCCCCTCGTACGTCAAACTCTTTGGCGAGACCGAAGCCGAAGCACGGCACGCGCTGTATGACGCGATGGTCGAGGCCGAGGACGACCTGCCCGAGGGCGAGGACCCCACCCCAGCCCGGCTGCTGTGGCGCTACCTCGACGCCCTCGACATGGTCATCCATGGCACCGGACACGTGCCGGTCAACGGGGTGATGCTCGCCGTCCTCTTCGCGCCATTGCTCGTCGCCGACGACGACCTCCAGAGCCGTCCCCAACTCGATCGCCGGATCGAGGACCTCATGTCCCCAGTGGGCAGTGCTCTGGGCATCGCCCGTCGCGACCGCGAGATGGCGCGGCAGATCCTCATGGCGACCAGGCGCATGCTCTCGACGAACGGTCGGCGTCGGTCGAGCCTGACGGATCGCGACTACTTCCACGACGCCCTCATCTTCCTCGGCATCTCGGTGCAGGCGACCGGCGACGGCGAAAGCGAGCTGTCGCGGTGGCAAAACATGGCCGTTGCGCAGAAAGAGGCCTCGTCCGAGCCTCCCGAGCGCCGACGACGTCGCCGTCGTGGTGGCCGCAAGCGCAAGAAGCCGCGCGGCAACAACGACGGTCGACCCGCCCGCCCCAGCGACGGATGACGAAGGCCGCCTCAAAACGGCGCGCCGCGCTGGAGCGGCTCCTCGAAGCCGGGACGACGGACCACTACCTCGACACCGCGCTGTACGACTTCGAGTACGGGGAGCGCACCGAGGACGTGCGCTGGTACCGGCGCATCGCGAGCAGCCACATGCCCGCCGGTGGACGCATCGCGGAGCTCGGCGCGGGGACGGGCCGCATCACGTGCCCGCTGGCGGAGGACGGCCACACCCTCGAGGCGATCGACAGCATGCGGTCCATGCTCGAGGGTCTGCAGCAGCGCGCCGGTGGACACACCTGGGCGGAGCGAATCTCGGTGCACGAAGCGGACATGCGGGCGCTCCCGCTGCCGGACGCCTCGGTCGACCTCGTCATCTCCCCCTTCAACGCCATGATGCACCTGTACACGTGGGACGATCTGCTCGCGTGCTTTCGAGAGGCGTTCCGCGTGCTGGTCCCCGGAGGTCGGTTCGCGTTCGACGTCCAGCTCCCCGACCTGGACTGGCTGATGTGGGATCCCGATCAGCGCCACGCGGTGACGCGCTTCGTGCACCCGAGCACCTCGGAGACGCTGATCTACTCCACCGACCACCGCTACGACGACGCGACGCAGATCTGCCACATCTGCCTGTACTACGATGAAGCCCCGCCCAAGGGCCGGCGCTTCGTGCCCCCACCGAAGCCCAAGCGCTTAGTTCGCCTCGCGCATCGACAGATCTTTCCCGAAGAGATCCGTGGCCTCGCCAGCGTCGCCGGGTTCGAGATCCTTCAGCACGAAGGCGATTTCCGAGGGCGGGCGCTCGAGAGCGTGAGCGAATCGCAAGCGGTCGTCTGCGCCAAGCCGGCGGCGTGACCGACGCCACTTGGGAACTTTCCGCGCGCGGACGCGTCTACCGTGCTCGTGGTGTCGCGTCGCGCTTCGATTTCCAACCCGTCGCAGCGTCCCGATCCCGGCTTCGAGCCGCCACGTGCCTTCGGGGCTGCTACGATCGAGACCGTGAGGGCGCGGGCGGCACGGTGGACGGCGGTACTGAGCGTGGGGCTGGCGATGCTCGTCCCCTCGGCCGCCGAGGCCGACAAGCTTCGGTCCGAGCAATACGAGGGCGAGACGGGCTACGTCGCGGTCGAGGAGCTCTCCTTCGAGACGATCATCGAAGCCGGCGATACCTACTCGGCCACGCTGCGGATTCGCACCGCGCTGCACAACAGCTCCCTCTCGGCCCGCGACGTCGTGCACGCGATCGGTCTGCCCTTCGCGTCGCAGGTCGCGGGCGTCCGCGTGATGAAGGACGGCGCATGGGTCGACGGCGCCGGGACGTCGGTGGCGAGCGAGCGGTCGCGCAGGTCTCCGGGCACGGTCTTCGTCCGCAACCTCAGCCCGGACGACCGCTTCGACATCCCCGGCGCGGAGCTGGTGGTCTACGGGCTCGGCGCCGACCAGACGCTGCAGGTCGAGGTCGAGGTTCGCGTGTTTCCCCGGCTGCGCGGCGACGCGTGGGAGCTCGACCTGCCCACCCGTGGCGCTGGCTCCCTGGCGCTGGCGCCCGACCGGCGCGTCCTCGTCCGCGGCTTGCGCTCCGGCGAAGCATTCATGGTCGACGAGCAGCCCAGCGCAGGCCGGCCGTTCATGCTCAGTCGCGCCGAGGACACGGTCACCGTCGCGTGGCCCTCGCACCTGCGCACCACCGACGCCCTCGAGGTCAACGCAGAGACGGAGCCGGGTCCCGCTGGCTTCGACGACGGCTCCCTGCGGGTCTATCTCCGGCTCGGTGAGGATGCCCAGCCGACGCCCGACCACGTGCTCTTCGTCATCGACCACTCCAAGAGCACCGCGGGCGCGCTCGATGCAGACGTGCTCGGGATGGCCTCGGGCTTGCTCGACGCGCTCCCGGCCCGCACCACCTTCGACGCGCTCGCCTTCAACCGCACCACGACGCCGCTGTTCGCCGAGCGGGGCTCCTTTCCCAAGGCCGGCTCGGCCACAGACCGCAAGGCGCTCGCCGACGCGCTCGCAGCCCATCCTCGCGGTCAAGGCACCGACCTCGAAGAGGCGCTCGCTCAGGCGGCGCGCATGGCCAAGGACGGACGCGGACGGACGCTCATCGTCGTCGCCACCGACGGCATGTTTCCGTCCAACACCGCGCCGAAGGACGTCGCTTTGGGCTTCGAGGTCGCGCTCGGCGGCCGCAAGCAGCGACCCGAGGTGGTGTTCGTCATCGACGAGCCCATGCTGCAGCGCTCGGGCTTGGGCACATCGCATCCGGCAGCCCTCATCGCCGCGTCCATGGGCGCTCGCATCTCCCTGCAGAGCGTCGCGCAGCTGAGCGGGGCGGGCGCGCGGGCTCTGCTCGGAACGCCGCGGGTGCTCGGCAATCTCGAGGTCGAACTGCCCAAGGACGTGGTGCTCGACGACCCTATCCCCGAAGGCCTGGTTGCTGGGAGCTTCGTGATGCTGCGCGGACACTACGTCGGCAAGCCGCCCAAGACCCTTCGCGTCTCGGGCACGCTCGGCCCTCGCCAGCTGTCCCACAGCGTCAAGCCCACGACCCGGGCTCGGCCCGCCGACGCGTTCGCAGCGGCCACCGTGTCGCCGCTCGATGAGGCGGTGCGCGAAGGGTATTCGGCACCGCCGTGGTATCTGCCGCGGTGGGAGCGAGAAGCGCGAGCCAGCATCGCGCAGGCGGGGCGGTTCGGACGCAACCCAAAGCGCGGCTACCTCGACCAGAGAGTCTTCCGGCACTACCTCACCACCAGGGTGCTGCCGCGGGCGCGCGCCTGCTACAACGACAGCCTGACCCGCGAGCCCGAGCTGGGCGGTCGCGTGGTGCTCGAGGTGGAGGTCGGCAAGGGCGAGGTCATGCTCGCCCGCATCGCCGAAGGCGATCTCGCTCCGAAGGACCCCAAGCTCGAGGCGTGTCTCGCCGAGGCCGCCTGGCGCCTCGACGCGCCGGCAGGCGTTCTCGACGGCCAGATCTATCGCCTCCGATACCCGCTTCGGCTCAACCCTCCCCCCGAGGGCAAGATCGCGGGGTCGGTCACCGCGCTCTCCGACGAGGTGATGGAGCTGCTGCTCTCCCAGCCGCTCCCCGGCGATCAGCCCACCAAGCGCTGAGGCAGCCAGCGATGCGCTCAGTCGTCTGGAGGCGCTGCAGAGCGACGCTGACTCCGGACGTGACGCAGCGCAGCGTAGCGCTCGAAAACGCGCGGTCGATGTCGGCTCGACGCTGGCGGAGAGGAAAAAACGCTTGCTGCAGCGCAGCAAATATGAAACATGAACCACTCGTCATGTTTGGCCGAAACGCCCACATCCTCAGCACCGGTCGCTACATTCCCAAGCGGCGCCTCGACAACGCGTACTTCGACGCCCGCTTCGAGAAGCCGGTCGGACAGTGGCTGGTCGACAACGTCGGCATCGAAGCGCGGCACGTCATGGCAGACGACGAGGTCACCTCGGACCTGGTCGTCCATGCGGCTCGGCAGGCGCTCGAGCGCGCCGGAGTGTCCCCCGCCGAGCTCGACCTCATCATCGTCGCCACCGACACGCCCGACTACATCAGCCCCTCCACCGCCTCGGTGGTCCAGCACAAGCTCGGGGCGACGCACGCCGGCGTCTTCGACGTCAACGCCGCGTGCGCAGGTTGGGTGACCGCGCTCGACATCGCCGCTCGCTTCGTCGCAACGGACGCGGAGATCAATCGCGTGCTCGTGTGCGGGGGGTACGGCATGACGCGCTACCTCGATTGGGACGACAAGAAGACCGCCACACTGTTCGCCGATGGCGCAGGCGCGGTCGTCGTCGGTGCCACGAAGGAGCCGGGATTCTTGGCCGGCAAGCTCGAGGCCGACGGGCAGTACCACGACGCCCTGGGCATCTACACCGGCGGGACCGCCCGGCCCGCGACCGCGGCCACCGTGTCCGACTCCGGCCCCCCCACGGTTCGTTTCGTCCGCAAGTTCCCCGCCACCTTCAACGCCGATCGCTGGCCGACGTTGATCGAGGAGACGCTCGCCAAAGCCGACGCGAGGGTCGAGGACGTGTCCCTCTTCGTCTTTACGCAGCTCAACGCGCGCACCATCGAGACGGTCATGGACCGACTTCACCAGCCGATGACGCGCACCCACATGGTCATGGACAAGTGGGGCTACCTGGGCAGCGCGTGCATCCCCGTCGCGTTCGACGACGCGATCGAGCGCAGCCCGCTGCCTGACGACGCGCTGGTCGTCTTCTGCGCCACCGGGGGCGGGCTTTCGATGGGGTGCAGCGCCTGGCGCATGCACGAGCATCCCACCGTTGCGCCCCCCACCCGAAGCGCCTCCGCCTGAGGAACCGCCCGTGCAGTCATTCTTGGACCTTCACTACCCGCTCGAGGTGCAGTGGGCCGAAGTCCACGGCATGCGCATCGCGTACGCCGACGAGGGCACGGGCGAGGTGCCGCTGGTGCTCATCCACGGGCTCAGCGGCTACATCCCGATGTGGCAGAAGAACATCGGGGCGCTGGCCGAGCGCCATCGCGTCATCGCGCTCGATCTCCCTGGCTATGGCAAGTCCGACAAGCCGCGCGCGAGCTACACGATGTCCTTCTTCGCGCAGACGGTTCGGGGCTTCCTGGAGGTCCTGGGCATCGAGCGCGCCATCGTCATCGGTCACTCGATGGGGGCCCAAGTCAGCATCCACCTGGCGCTTCGCGCTCCGCAGTGCGTGCACGCGCTGGTGCTCACCTCACCGGCCGGAATCGAGACGTTCTCCTCCGCCGAGTCCGCGTTCCTGCGCTCGCTGGTGACCCCCGCGTTCACCTACTACGCGACCGACGCCACCATCCGGGCTCGCCACGAGGTGAACTTTCGGCAGATGCCCGAGGACGCGGGTTTCCTGGTCGCGGACCGGATCGCGATCCGCAAGGCCCGGAAGTTCAAGGCGTACTGCCACGTCATCAAGCACAGCGTCCGGGGCATGCTCGATGAGCCGGTCCACGCCGACCTTCACCGCCTGAGCATGCCCACGCTGATCCTCTTCGGCGACACCGACAAGCTCATTCCCAACCCCGTCCTGCACCGCGGCACCGCGGCGCAGCTCGTACAGGCCGAGCTCCCCCGGATGCACGCAGGTCGCTTCGTGCTGCTGCGCGACGCCGGACACCTCGCCCAGTTCGAAGCCGCCCACGCGTGGAACGAGGCGGTACTCCAGTTCGTGGACGAGGTGCGTCCCGTCCCGGCCGTCTCCACCCCTGGGAGTCTTCAGCGATGAGCGCAATCGTCACCACCGTCCTCCTGGTCGCCTACCTCGGCTTGCTCGCGTGGCTCGGCATCGCCGGCATGCGCAAGACCACCTCCTTGTCGAGCTTCGCGATCGGCAACCGCGACATGAAGCCTGCGCTCGTCGGCGTCGCGATGGCGTCGTCGATCGCCTCCACGGCGACCTTCGTCATCAACCCCGGCTTCGTGTACACCGACGGACTCTCGGCGTTCCTGCACTACGGCGTGGCAGCCCAAGCCGGGGTCATCGTGGGGCTCATCGCGGTCAGCCGAGGCTTTCGCCGGTTCGGGGATGAGATCGGCGCGCTGACCATTCCCGACTGGATCCGTCAGCGGTATGGAAGCCCCTCGCTGGGCCTGTACTTCGCGATCATCAACCTGCTGAGCATCGCCTTCATCGTGCTCATCTTGTTCGGATGCGCGCTGCTGCTCTCCGAGCTCACGGGCATGAGCCACGTCCCTTCGCTCATCGCGGTGGTCGTCGTGGTGTTCGGCTACGTGCTGCTCGGAGGCACCTACGCGCACGCGTACACCAACGCCGCGCAGGCGTGCTTGATGATGATCGTCGCGGTCGCGCTCTTTGTGAGCGGATGGCACCACCTGGCCGACGGCGCGTTCTTCTCCAGACTCGCGAACGTCGCCCCCGAGTATGGCGCGCCGACCAACAGCGCCAGCGTCCTGTACGGCGATCTGTTCTCGGTGTTCGTCAGCGGCTTCACGGTCACCTTCGCCCTGATGCTTCAGCCGCACGTGCTGACAAAGCTGCTCTACCTGCGTTCGGACAAGGACCTGCGGACCTTCCTGCTCACCACCTTCGCAGTCGGTGCGCTGTTCAGCCTGTGCCTCTTCGTCGGGTTCTACGCGCGCTTGGACGGCATCGCGCTGCCGCTGGAGAAGCAAGACCACGTGGTGACCACGTACGTCGCGGACGCCTTCGGCAGCGGGATGCTCGCCGAGGGCATCACCTCGGCGGTCTTCGTCGCCTTGCTGGCCGCCGGCATGTCGACGCTCGACGGCATCTTGGTCGCCGTCTCTGCGATGGTCACGCACGACCTATACCTCCGGGGATCGAGAGCCGAGGCCCCCGCGCACAAGGCCCTCGCCGCGTCGCGCTACTCGGTGGTGATCATCGGCCTTGTCGCGTTCGCCCTGGCGATCGATCCTCCAGCGCTGATCGGTCTGTTCGCGCAGAAGGGGGTCTACGGTCTCGCAGCCGCCTCCTTCGTGCCCGTGGTGTTCGGCGTCCTTCGCCGCGGAAGGCTGCCGGTGTTTCCGGTCGCCCTCGCCTCCGCGCTCGCGCTGGCCATGCACTTCTCCTTGCATCTCAGCGGGGTGATGCCCAACCCCGCGGTGTCCGCCACCTGGGCGATCTTCAGCAGCACGATCGTCGGCCTCGCGCTCTTGTTCATCTCCAACCGGCGAGAGCTCGGCGGACGATGACGGCTGGTTCCAAGGCGCGACGACGACCGGCGACGCCACGCGGCCAGCGGACCCGAGGACGCCTGCTGACCGCAGCGGAGGACATCTTCGGCGAGCACGGCTTCGAGCGCGCCTCGATCACGGACATCACGCGCGCCGCCGAGGTCGCGCAGGGCACCTTCTACGTCTACTTCGAGAGCAAGCGGATGATCTTCACCGAGCTCGTCGAGTCCCTCGGCGCGGCGCTTCGGCACCAGCTCGCCCGCGCGGCCCAGACGGCGTCCGATCGCGCCCAGAGGGATCGCGCGGCGTTCTCGGCGTTCCTCGCCTACGTCGCCTCTCATCCGCACCTGTATCGAATCGTTCGGCAAGCGGAGTTCGTCGACGAATCGCTCTACCGAAGCTACTACCGGCGACTGGCCGACGGATACATCGAGACGCTGCGGCCCGATCTGCGCTCGGGCGCGATGGTCTCGGTCGACCTCGAAGCCCTCGCGTTCGCGATGATGGGCATCTTCGACTTCCTGGGCATGCGGTGGGCGCTGTGGGAGGGTCGAATGCCGCCCAAGGAGGCGCTCGACGACGTGTTCGCGTTCATCGGGCGCGGACTTGCCCCGCTCGCGGACCCGGGGATCTCCGAGCGCGTCACGCGAGACCGCGGCAGGTGAGCGCCCACTCCCCAAAGCCCACGCGCGTGCCCGCTCCCAGGCGGACCGGATGGGTCACGGGCCTGCCCTCGACGGTCACGAAGCCATCGGTGCGCCGAGGCTCCAAGACCGGTGCCGACTGATCGCCGTCCCAGCGGACGGCGGCGAAGATCCATCCGACGGCGTCGTCGTCGAGCTGGACGTCGCAGCAGCCGCCCAGCCCGACCCGATGGACGCCGGGCCCGAGCAGGTAGCGGCGGGGAAAGGGCGCGTCGCGTCGTTCTTCCTCGAACACCACCCCACGTGCGCCCCGGACACCTCCCAGCTCCGGTGGCAGCGCCCAGGCGAGCCGGTTGGCGAACGCACCGGCGGTGGCGGGTCTCTTCGCCGGGTCCTTGTCCAGACAGGCGAGGATGAGGCTGCGGATGTCCTCGGAGACCAGACGCCCGTGGGGGTAGTGGGCCAGGTCGACCGCCGGCCGCTCCACGTGGGCGCCAAGCCACAGCAGCGGGTTGCCGTCGAGTTCGGTCCGGACCGCGTTGACCGGTCGGTCGGCCCACAGCGGCGTGTGACTGGTGAGCAGCTCATAGAGCAGGAACGCCAGGCTGTACACGTCGCTGGCCGGCGACAGCTTGCCGCCCTTGACCTGCTCGGGTTGAGCGTAGTGCGGCGTGCCCACCAGCATGTGCGACTGCGTGGCGTTGGCCGCGACGATCGAGTCACCGTCCCAGGACCGCGCCAAGCCGAAGTCGAGCACCTTGACGTTGCCGTTGCGCTCCATCCAGATGTTCCCCGGCTTGACGTCTCGATGGACGATGCCGCTGCGGTGCGCTTCGTCCAGGCCCAAACACGCCTGGTAGATGATTCGGATCGCCTCGTCGGCCGGGAGCGGTGTGTCGAAGTCGTGGAACACGCCGAGCTCCCGCCCCTGGAGCAGTTCCATGACCAGGAACCAGCGCTCGTCTTGGCCCAGGCCGTGATCGTAGACGTGCACCACGTGGGTGTTGGACAGCGAGCTGAGGATGCGAATCTCTCGCAGCGCTCGCAGTGCGGTCCCCTCGTCGGTGACCGGCTGGCGCGAGATCTTCAGCGCGACCGGGTCGGGGTAGGCCTCGGAGCTCGCCGCATAGACCCACGCGAACGTCCCGACGCCGAGCAACTTCTGGAGTTCGAAGGTCTCGTAGCGGTCTCCGGGTTTGAGAGGAGCGTGGGCCACTGTCGTCGACTCTCGGACCTCGCTAGCGCACCGGCACGGGCACGGTCAGCTCGGGCCGACCGACCGCCCGCGCAACCGCCGTCACGACCAACGCGTCGTCATCCAAACCGTCGGCGTAGGCGAGGTCGTCCTCCCCGTCGCGCGGCAGCAGGAAGTACTCGACCGCGGCCACGATGTAACGACGGTCCTGCGCCGAGGCTCCCTCGAGCTGGTCGATCAGGCCGTGGCAGCTGCGCGCCAGCTTGCGCGCGAGGTCGGTGTCCAGGTGCGTCCTGGTCTGCGCGGCTTCGAGGATGGCTTCGAGGTAGCTGTCGACCGAACGACGCAGCACCTCCGAGTCGCGGGCGGACGCGCCGAGCAGGCGCTCGAACGTACTGGTCGCCGCTGGCGGAATCCCCTCGAGCGTCCCTGACCCCATCGGAGGATCATGCCACGCAGCACGCGGCGCGAGCAATCGATCGCGCGCCGCTGCTGGCTAAACGGAAGGCTCGGTGGGTACGGCGGATGCCGCAAGGCGCTCCGCTGCAGCACGCCCCGCATTGAGCCGGTCGACCATCGCCGACACCTCGTGCTCGAAGCGGTCGGCCGCGGCGGCTTCGTCCGCGTCCTTGCGGAACTCCACGTAGTCCGCAACCTCCTTGCGCACGGTGTCGGCGTCCACCTTCACCGAGAGCTCCCGCAGCAGCCGCTGACGGGTCTCGAAGTCGGCGGAGAAGTAGGCGTCGGGGTACTCGAAGTCCTGGATCCGGGACCGCACGTTGCCCGCGACCGACTCGATCGCGCGGCCGGACAGATCGGCCTGCACGCACAGCGCTCCGATCGACTCCCACTGGGCTTGATCGGCGAGGATGTTGGCGTTCTCCTCGCGCAGCAGGATGTCCCGAAGCAGCCGAACGTAGTCGCCCGGCGTGCTCGGCCCCCGCACGCGAAACGGGTTCTGGGCGATGCGCGAGGTCGTCGCCTCGTCCATCTGCATGAAGTTGGCGTCGCACATCATGAACCACTTGCCGTCCTTGGGGATGAGCGTGCCGTCGAAGATGCCGAAGACCGCGCCGAGGTTGTTCTTCTCCTCCATCCGCAAGTCCCCGCTGCTGCGACTCGCGAACGCGGTGTCGATGTCCGCCCAGTACACCCCGCACACCCCGTCGAAACCGTAGACCTCCTCTTTGAAGATCTTGATCAGCGACGCTGCGCTCGCGTTCTGATACGAGCTCGCCCAGTCGGTCCGACGAATCACGCGGAAACGGGCCGGGATGTCGCGCGCCCGGCAGTACTCCAAGAAGTAGTTGCCCACCGCGTGCGCGGTGATCGTCTTGCCGCATCCGGGCCGGCCCAGTGCGAACAACACCGGGTTGATCCGCTTGGCGCTGCGACCCGCCTGCAGGTCGTAGGCGGCCACGTCCCGGGCGAGCTTGAGCGCGGCGGCGACGTAGTCGGTGTTGCCGACGACATCCTCGACCCGGACCGGCTTGAGGTCGGTGACGGGGTCGCCGACCGGCCGGGCCCGAAAGCCCTCGTAGCGGCGTTTGCCGACCGTGAGGCTGCGCTGGGCGAGCGCGACGCCGAAGGGCCGCAGCCGTCCTCCGTGGGTGAGGCGCTCCACGGCACCGCGGAGCTGGACGATGAAGGCATGCACCGTCGTCACCGCCCACGCCTCCCGCTCCAGCAGCGCGGGGCTGCTGGCGGCGCCGTGGCGCTCCTGCTGCACCGCGACGTACCGAGCGGCCATCTTCATGACCCGCTCGAGCAGCCCACGCGGGGGCTGTTCGAGCAGCGCCTCCAGCCCGTCCGCCTCGAGATCGGAGGAGGGCTCGGGCACCGGAGCGAGTTCGGCCAGCCGCGGACAGACGTCGTCGGCGAGCGCCGTCAGGCAGAACGCGCCCAGGAAAAGCCTCTGGTCGGTCGTCGGCTCGGGGATCGCCAGGCTGCCGGAGCGCGCCACGTCCTCGAGCAAGGCCGCGTGCAGGGACTCCGAGGTCGCCAACGCCAGGTCGCACGACTCGGCGATGGCCTCGAGCGCACCGAGCGTCGTGACCGTGTGTCCGAACGGTGCGCGCACGTAGGCATGCAACACCTTGGCGAGCCCGGCATCCTTGACGAGGGTTCGCATCCCGGGCCGATCGAAGCCGCCGGCGGGAAGCGCCACGACGATCGGGGAGTGCGTGGACGCGGTGGACCCATCTGGGGGTGTGCCCGTGGACATGGTGCCGAAGTGTACCCCGGGCGCATGGGGACGCATGCGGGTCCGGCAGACTTGCAGGCTCCGCCCGGGTAGGCTTCGCGCCGATGTCCGAAGCGCTCACCCACGAGCTGTCCGAGAAGGTCCTCACGGTCACGTTCAACCGGCCCAGCAAGAAGAACGCGCTGACGCTGGCCATGTACGACGCGCTGGTCGAGCAGCTGAAGCGGGCCGACGAGGACCCCCAGGTCCGGGTCTTGGTGGTGCGCGGAGAGGGCGGCACCTTCACCGCCGGCAACGACCTGAGCGACTTCATGAAGGACCCGCCCAGCTCGATGGACTCCCCGGTGGGCCGCGTCTTGGGGTGGCTGCCCAAGCTGCGCAAGCCGATGATCGCGGCGGTCGACGGGGCGGCGGTGGGCATCGGCACCACCTTGCTCATGCACTGCGACCTCGCGTACTGCTCGAGTCGCGCCAAGTTCAAGATGCCCTTCGTGCCCTTGGGTCTGTGCCCCGAAGCCGGCTCCAGCTACCTGCTTCCCCGCATGGCCGGCCGGGTCAAGGCGACCGAGCTGCTGATGCTCGGCAGGACCTTCGGTCCCCAGACCGCTGTGGAGATCGGGCTGGTCAACGAGGTCCTCCCACCCGAGGAGCTCGACGCGCACGCCCGCGCCATCGCGCTCGAGATTGCCGGGCTTCCGCCCGCCTCGGTCCGGCTCACCAAGCAGCTGATCGGTGACGCCCACCTGGAGCGGCTGCAGGCCGCCATGGAGCGAGAGGGAGAGCATTTCCTCGCGCGGCTGCGCTCCCCCGAGGCCACCGAGGCCATGCAGGCGTTCTTCCAGAAGCGCGCCCCGGATTTCTCCAAGTTCGAGTAGCTCTGGGGCCCTCCGTGGTATCGAGGGCGCGATGCGCCGCGCCTGCGTCCTGATGCTCTGCGCCCTCGCTGCTTGCCAAGAGCCGGCCCCACCCCCGCCAGCGGTCACGCCCGAGCCCGCCGCTCCCACGGCCGCGCCCCCCATACAGCGCATCGCACCACCTGCTGCGGCGACGATTTCGATCGCCGGGCAGACGGCGAGCATCGGCTCCACATCTGCGCAGCTACGGCCCCCGGAGGCGCCAGGCCGGGTCGATCCGGAGTACGCTGCCGTCTACGACCACCCCGCCCTCGCCGACGCGTTCGCGGAGGCCTCCGAGCGCATCGTCACCGCAGCGCCGAACACGACCGTCGGCGCGATCCGACAGGTCTGGGCCAGCGCCGTCGCGCCCGGGACCACCGCGTCGCTGCGGATGGGCGAGTCGTCGATCGCGCTGGGGCGCGCCGAGGCCGACGCATCGCCGCGGGTGCTGCGTCCGCGCGGCTCGGGCTGGGCGCTGTACGAGGGCTCCGCCCGCGTCGGCGGCGGAGACGACCTGGCGTCACTGTCGGCCGACTTCGGAACCGCGGTCGCGATCGATGTGCTCGACACCGGCTCTGCCCAGACCCTGATGGAGGCCGCCGAGGCCGTATCCAGCGCAGGGGCCTCGGTCGTCCTCTCCTTCGCATTCGCCCCGTGCGTCCCGGCACCTCAGGGCATGGCCTGCATCCCCGGTGGTCCGGCGATCGTCGGCTACGACGATGGCCTGCCCGAGGAGGCACCGCAGCGCGAGCTGATCCTCAGCACCTACTACATCGACGTCCACGAGGTGACCAATGCCGAGTACGACGCGTGCCACGAGGCGGGCGCGTGCAAGATCCGGATCAACCGGACGCAGAGCATCATGAAGCCCTTCGTCGGACCCGACCAGCCGGCGATGCCGATGGACTGGCACCGGGCTCGCAGCTACTGCGCGTTCGCGGGCAAGCGCCTGCCCACCGAGTGGGAGTGGGAGAAAGCCGCCCGAGGTCCCGATGGGGACCTCTACCCGTGGGGCGACGAAGAGCCGACCTGCGAACGCGCCGTGTTCCGCGAGTGCGCACCCTTCGGCTGCACGCCCTACCCGGGCAAGGCACATCGCTGGGACTGCAACGAACACGCGACCAAGCCGGTGGGGTCGTTCCCCGCGGGCCACTACGGCCTGCACGATATGGCGGGCAACGGCTACGAGTGGACGCAGACCGCGGGCATCCAGAGCGTGGAGGCGTGCGGCGACGCCTGCAATGGTCTGGACCCCCAAGGCCCCTGCGACGGTGCGTTCCCCTGCGAGGGAGAACGCATCCTGCGCGGCGGCAGCTGGTACTGGCCCAAGCACCGCACGCGGGGATCGCATCGCCGGCTCGAGGCGCTCGTCACCGGCAGCCACAGGCTCGGCATGCGCTGCGCGACCCACAATCCCTACCTCACCGCATACCCGCCGGTGCACCTGGCCGAGCCGCGCAAAGCACCGCCGCCCCCCGAGCCTGCGACGGCCGAGGACCTGGCCGCCTTCGCGTCGGTGCAGGACGACCCGATCACCGACAAGGCGATCTGCAGCCCCAAGGTGCGCGCGCAGTGGGGCGAAGCGCAGGCGGACGGGGGGCGCTCGGAGACGACCTGCCGCGACCCCTTTCCCTACCTCATGACCAACGAGCCGCGCTCGTACCTGTGGAACGACTACGTCGAGAACCTCGGCGGCATCTACATCGGCATCGGGTCGGACCAGAACTACAGCACCATCGCGGCCGCACGGTCGCGGTGGGCTTGGGTGGTCGACTACGACCCTCGGGTGGTCAACGACCACCAGCGCGTCTTCGCCCTCATCGAGGCATCGGAGACGGCCGACGACTTCGTCGACCGCTTCAGCGCCCAGGGACGAAGCAAGGCGCTCGCCGTGCTCGAGGAGGCCTTCGCCGACCATCCCGACCGCGCGCGCCTGCGGGCGGGCTTCCTCGCCACCGCCGACAAGCTCTACCCCTACTACCAGGACAAGCGGAAGACCAACCCGAGCGCCGGCGGCTACGGATGGCTGGCGAAGCAGGAGAACTACGCCTACATCCGGACGCTCATCATGCAGGGGCGGCTGCGGGTCGTCGGCGGCGACCTTCTGCGAGAGGGCGGCGCGATGGTGAAGATGGGTCAGGTCGCCGACGCGCTCGGCGTCCCCGTCCGCATCTACTACACCTCCAATGCGCCCTCGTCGTGGGGTGGCCAGGTCACCGACGCCTACCGCAACAACGTGCTCGCCCTGCCCATGGACGCCAAGAGCGTGGTGCTGCAGACCAACTCCAAGGGCGGGTTCAAGCAGACCGGACACTGGCACCACAGCCTGACCTGGGGGCCCTTCCATCAGCTGCGGCTGGGCGCCAGCGGCTACGACTCCATCCCCAAGCTGCTCGAAGACGCGACGCCGGGTCATCACGGCGACGTCACGCTGCTCGGGTTCCCCCAGGGCGCCGAGGGCTGACACCCCGAGGCACGGGATTTGCCGGTCATCCGTGCCATACTCGAAGACGTGATGCGATCGCCACGGCTCGTCGGTGCCCTGGCCGCGGTGGTCTGTTGGCTCTGGGCCACGGTGGCCGCCGCCTCCGGATTCGCCGACTTCGACCCCGACCGGGAGACGATCCTGCACGGGCGGGCGATCCCCTCGGCCGCCGCGGTGCCCGGGCGAGCCCAGACGCGGGGCCCGTGGATCGAACGAGACGGCGTGCTCGAGCTCGGGGCCCAGGACGACCCGCGCAACCGCTTCTGGATGGTGAAGGATGGCGTCGGAGACGTCGCCAACGGGCTCGTCCGGGCCCGCATCCGCCCCGGCAAGCGCGTGGACGGCTCGCTCCTGTTTCGGGCCCAGGCCGGCATCGACCTGCGAGAGCTCTCGGGCTACGAGCTCGCCCTGGACCTCGACACCGCCCGCCTGATGCGCTGGGACAAGGGCACCGTGCTGCCGATCGGCCCCGAGATGAAGATCCCCCGCCTGCAGCGCATGGAGGCGGTCGAAGTCATCGTCTACCTGGTGGGACCCCAGATCATCGCCACGATCTACGACGGCGCGTCGCTGGACCGACTGGCGTCCCTGGCGATCCACGAGACGACCTACACCCAGGGGCGCGCGGGGTTCCGGGCCGGCAGACACGCCGAGCAGATGGGGTTCGGCCTGCTGTCGGTCATGGACACCGCCGTACCCAAACCCACGAAGGGCTCGGGCCGCTACGGCGCGATCAAGCGCTACGGGCTCGACGCCGATCCGGGCACCACCCCCTTCGGCAACACCCGGTTCGTGTTCATCCCCGCCGCCGACACCACGTCCCTGCCCGCCGACCTCCGGCGAAGCATCCAGACCCGCCTGACGGGCGACGACGGCGCCAAGCAGGCGGTCGTCTTCACCGACACCGTCGGGCTGGAGCGGATCCGGCGGGCAGGCATCGAGGTGCTCGCGGTCGACTCCAACGTGCCGTGGAAGACCTTCGATCCGGACTACCGCAAGTATGCGGCGGAGGATCCGGTGAAGACCCAGCGCGGGTACCGGCTCGACCTGAGCTACAAGAACGTCGAGATGGTCGAGGCGATCCTGCGCGGCTACCAAGCCCGCTACCCCGACGTCGCCGCCGTGGTCGAGCTGGGCCGAAGCCACCAGGGCCGCCCCATCCTCGGCCTGAAGATCTCCGACAACCCCCTGACCGACGAGTCCGAGCCCTCAGTGCTGCTCAATGGGGCCCACCACGCCAGCGAGCTGCTCGCGGTCGAATATCCTCTGGACGCCGCCGCCGAGCTCCTCGAGAACTACGGGCACGACCGCCGGACCACCGCGTGGGTCGACGACATGGAGATCTGGGTCGTGCCGATCGTCAACCCCGACGGCAACTGGATGTTCCTCGAGGAGTCGCGCTTCGCCGGCCGCAAGAACGGCCGCGACACCAACCTCGACGGGTTCCACGACCCGTTCGAAGGCGTCGATCTCAACCGCAACTACGACCACGGCTGGGGCGTGTCCCCCGGCAGCAGCGGCGTGATCGGCAACAAGTACTACCGCGGGCCGCACCCCCTCTCCGAGCCCGAGTCGTGGGCGATGGCCTCGCTCGCCGACCGGCAGCGCTTCAGCGCCTCGATCTCGTTCCACACCGTCGGCACCGCCATCTTCGTGCCCTACACGCTCGCCGACGCGCTGGCTCCGACGCCCAACGTCGCCTTCTCGCTGGCCAAGTCCATGGAGGCCGCCGGCCTCGTGCAGCCCAACGGGCGCCCGATCCGGGTCCGCAAGGGCGGCTACTCGGTCTCGGGCGCCGATCAGGACTGGCTGATGCACGCCCACGGCACGGCCGCGTACATCGTCGAAGGCTCGCATCACAATCCACCGCTGGAGGTTCGGGCCCTCGCCGTCGCCGCAACGCGCCCGCTGTGGCGGACCCTGCTCGATCGCGTCCACGGCGGTCCGCGGATCAGCGGGCACGTGCGTACGGCCGACGGCAACCCCATCGAGGCCGCGGTGCACGTCGAGGAGATTCAGCTGCGCGCCGGCGAACGCTGGACCGCCCGCGCTCGCGACGGCCGCTTCGACCGGCTCGTGCATCGCAACGGCAGCTACACGCTCGCAGCGAGCGCCCCCGGCTACGCCTCGGCCACGCTGGAGGTCGACGTGCGCGGCGCAACCGACGTCGACATCACCCTCGCGCCGTCGTGAATCAGCCGCTCCCGTAGGGATCGAAGCGGCTCCGACTCTCGCGCGATCGGTTGAGGGCCTCGAGTTCGGCGGGGGGATAGGCGTCCGCAGAGCCCTGGGGCAGCTCGGCCTTGATGAACGCGATCACGGTCTTGCGCGCCTTCACACCCGCCTCCACGCGGGCCTGGTCGAGCGAATCGTCCACGCTGTCCGCGTCGCGCCGCCCCGCCTCCGCCGGCGGCTCGACGCAGTCGTCCCACAGCGTGAACAGCATCTTTCGCCGGCGCTGCGTCGACCAATCCGCGCGCGACCAGGTCTGCTCGAGCTGCCGCCCGAGCGCGGCGAGCTGCGTACGCATGTGCTTGGTCGACCAGGAGCGCGCCATCTGCATCCGCAGCTCGAAGGTCTGCCGGAGCAGTCGAGTCTTGAGGGTTCGGAACTGCTCTTCACCAGCGAGTCGCTGCGGGGCGAGCAGCCCGGTGCCGAGCCGCGCGGGATTGACGTTGAAGGACTTGTCTCGAAAGGACACCCGCCCGTCGGGGTGCACCGTCGCGCTGAACGACGAGCTGAGCTTCCCGAGCTTGTAGGTCCCGTTCTTGCCCTTGCGAAAGCCGGCCTCCTCGAGCGAGCGGACCTCCCGGTCTTCGGGCGGCAGCACGGGGCCCTGGGGTGCGGCGGGGCGCGGCATCGGTCGGGGGGTGAGATGGGCTATGGCCTCGGACGGCGCGGGTACGACCCCCGGGCCCGAGGACGCGCGCGCCGAGTCCCCGCCGCGCAGGCCCCGAAGCGACAGCGGAGAGGACCCGTCGGCGCTCGGGGCGGACGCGGGTTCCGGCGGACCAGGCCCGTCGCGCGTCCCGGCCCCGGCGTCCTGGGGTCCCGCCTCTTCGGGCTCGGGCTCGCGCTCGGGCCCAGGCGCGGGCTCCGGCACGCCCGACCCCGGCGCGGGCGCACGAGCGTCCTGGCTGGGGGCCGGCGTGGGTGTCGGGTTCGGCGCGGGCTCGGGGACCGGCGGTGCGTCGAGCCACGTGAGCTGGATGGCGTCCGCAGGGGGCGGGGCCTCGGACGGCGCGGGCTCGGGCAGGATCACGAGCGCGAGCGCCACCGAGACGTGAACCAGCAGCGAAGCAGCGGTCGCCTTCGCGACAGCGCTTCGGTGCTGGTTCGATTTCGTCACCACCGCATCCTGACGCGCCTGCGGTCGGCCCGGCTAGTGCTATTCGTCCCACGCCATGACCGCGATCACATCCGCCCGGGGACCCATCCTCCCGTGCTTGCAGCCCCCCCGATGGCCCGACGCCGCGGCGGTGCTGTGCGAGCCGCTGATCGGGGACACGCCGGTGTGGAACGCGGCGATCGAGCTCCCCTGGGTCGCGTATGGCACCGACACCCCCGACGCGTTCGAGTTCTTCGCGTCCGACCCCGAGCGCCTGGTCGAGCTTCGCTCCATCGCCCGCGCGACGCTCACCGGGCTGGACTTCGCGCTCGACCGCCTGGACTACGAGACCTTCTCGGTGATCGACGTGCATGGATCCTACTTCGCCAGCGAAGCCTTGCTCGAGCCCGCGTTCATGCGTTTGCTGCAGCGACGGCTGGATACCGACATGCTCGCCGTCGGCATCCCCTGCCGGGGCCACGCCTATGTCACCGCCGGCACCCAGGGCGAGGACGCGCTGCGCCGCTTCGTCGAGCTGATCGCGCAGCAGCACGCCAGCGCCCGGGTCCCCCTCTTCGAGGTCCCCGTGCTCGTCCAGCACGGCGATCCGGTGGGGCTGCTGCGGCTTGCAGACGAGGACGAGGATGACGACGACGACCTCGAGGTCATGGAGCTGGACGGAGACTGAACCTTTAGAAACGGACCGCGACGCCGGCGGTGGGGCCTCCCAGCTGCACATCGCCGATCTGACGGTGGTCGTAGCCGGCGAAGATCTCGACGCGATTGAGCGAGACGCCCACCGTTCCGCGCGCCTCGAACATCAGCGTCTTCCCCAGCCCGAGGATTGCGCCTCGGCCGGAGATCACCAGCGGACGTATCGGATACAGATCGAAGGCCAGCACGCCTCCGATGCCCGGCGTCACCGTCGGCTCTCGCGGCACAGACCTCGCGTCATCGAACATGATCGTGCCCGCGAGGCCAACGCGCACCGCCAGCCGCTCCCCGGCCGAGAGCTGTGGACCGAGCTCGAGGTTCGCAAAGTGCAGGCGGTCTCGCACGTCTCCGCTGACCTCGACGTCACCCTCGAGCACGGCCGAGGGGCCCTCCAGCATCAGATCGTAGCGGGCCTGCACGTAGAAGCGCGGCAGCATCATCCGCAGGTCGGCCGAGGTTCGCCAGACATCGTCGAAGAGGTACCCCCCCTCCGCACCCACCCGAAAGACCGCCGCGTGGGTGTCGCGCTCGACGGCTTCCCCAGGGGCCGCGCGCACCATGTAGCCCTCGCGACCTCCGGCGTAGGGATAGGGCAGGAAGCCGCGCTTGGCGTCGAGGGGGACCCTCGCCCCCGATGCGTCGACGGTCAGGCCGTCGTCGTCGTTGTTGCCGCCGCTGAGCAACGCGCCCACGATGCCGAGCACGACACCGCCCGCGTCATCGTCGTCATCGTCGTCGTCGTCGTCCTGGCCGTCGAGGACGATGGCGCCGAGGCACCGGCTTGCTTCCGTGCAGCATCGAGCCTGTCCCCAGCCCGAGCCTGGGCCGGCGCAGACCCGACCACGACCAGCACCATCCACAGCCACCACGCGCGCACATCCCATGGCTTTGCATGGAGCGTTCCCAACGTGATTCCAAGGACTTGAACAGCCTGGTCGCGGACCGATGCGTGGCGCATCGGCGGCAGGTGTCGTCTCGAAACGACAGCGCGACGGCGAGATCGTCGAAATGGCGCGCCCAGCGTCGTTCCAAGGGCGCGCCGGCTCGCGACCTGCTACCTCCCCCAGCATGGCTGCTCCCGTCGTGATCGTCGGGGCCGGACTCTCCGGCCTCACCTGTGCGCGCGTCCTTCACGCTCGAGGGGTGCCGGTTCGGGTCCTCGAGAAGGACGCACGGGTCGGCGGCCGCGTGCAGACCGACGAGGTCGAAGGCTTTCGGCTCGACCGGGGGTTTCAGATCCTGTTGACCGGCTACCCCGAGCTCCGCCGCCACATCGACCTCGACGCGCTGGACCTGCGAGCCTTCGATCCGGGCGCGGTGCTGTGGACCGGCGAAGGCTTCGAGACGATCGGGGATCCGACCCGCGCGCTGAGTTCCCTACTGCCGACCGTCCTCGCCCGCTCGGCCACCTTCCGCGACAAGCTCCGGGTGCTGCGCCTGCGCGCGGAGGTGCTCGCCGGCGACGACTACGGCGCGTTCGAGACCGACGCCCGGACGACGGAGGCCTACCTGCACGAGCGGGGCTTTTCGGCGCGCTTCGTCGAGAAGTTCTTCCGCCCCTTCCTCGGCGGCGTCTTCTTGGAGTCGGACTTGGCCACCACCTCTCGCTTCTTCCGCTTCGTGTTCCGCATGTTCTCGACCGGTGATGCGACGATCCCAGCGCGCGGCATGTCGGCGCTGCCCGAGCAGCTCGCCTCGGGGCTGCCCGAGGGCATCGTGCAGCTGGGAACGACCGTGGCGGAGGTCGGCGTCCGACGGGGTGCGGCTGGACGACGGGACCGCGATGGATGCCGCCGCCGTGGTGGTCGCGACCGAAGGACCGGCCGCGGCGCGCCTGGTCCCCGGGTCGTCGACCGGCGAAGGCCGCGGGGTGACGTGCCTGTACTTCGCGGCCGACCGCGCCCCCACCACGCGCAGCGCGCTGCACCTGGACGCGACCGGCTCGGGCCCCGTCAACAACCTGCACGTGGCGACCGCGATCAGCCCCGCCCTGGCACCACCGGGGCGCCACCTGATCAGCGCCACGGTGCTCGGCCTGCACGAGGACCCCGACGCCCTCGACACTCGGGTTCGGGCGCAGCTGCAGGGGTGGTTCGGAGACCAGGTGCAGACGTGGACGGGGCTGCGGCAGTACGGCATCCGGCACGCACTTCCAGCCCAAGCCGTCGGCGCGCTCGAGCCCGCTCGCCGCCCGGTGCGGCACGGCAGCGGCGTGTACGTCTGCGGCGACCACGTCGATCAGGCGTCGATCGATGGCGCGATGGTCAGCGGCCGGCGCGCGGCCGAAGCGGTGCTCGCCGATCGCAGCGCCGCCGCGACGGGCTGACGGCGCACGCCCTACGGCGTGAAGCGCCCCACCCACACGTCGCGGGCATCGACGCCGGAGTCGAGCGCCCCGACCACCCAGACCCGTCCATCCTCGAGAATCTTCAGCTCGCGAGCGTAGTCGGGGCCCGAGGCGCCGCCGGGCACGACCGTGGTCCAGCGCTCGTTGCCCTCCGGGTCGAACTTGCGCACCAGCACGCTGCGCACCCCGCCCTGAATCTCCCCGCCGACCATGACCAGGCTGCCGTCGCCGTCGGTCTCGAGCCCGAAGGCGTGCGCGCCCTCGGTCGTCGCGCCCTCGTAGAGATTGGACCAGACGATCATGCCGAGGCTGTCGTAGCGGCGAACGATGGCTTGCCACGGGTACCCGGTGGCCCCGAGATAGCCGGAGACGACCACGTCGTCGACGCCGACGATGGCCAGTCCGATCAGCAGGTCATCGCGGCTGTCGGGTCCGTTGAAGCTCCGCTGCCAGATCTCGTTGCCGTCGGTATCGAACTTGCCCAGCCACGCGTTGCGTCCCTCGCCTGCCGGCCCCTCTTGGTAGCCCGACGCGTAGATGTGGCCCGCGCTCGAGACCTCGAGGTCCCACACCACGTCGGTGCCGCCGTTGGGGCCGGGGAAGGTTCGGCTCCAAAGTACCGCGCCCGACGGGGTCACCTTGCGCAAGAAGACATCGTTGCCTTCGTCGGCCGAGTGGGAGTAGCCGCCGAGCACCAGGTTGCCGTCGGCGTCGCCCGCCATCGTTTGAAAGACGTCGTGACCAGAGTCGGGCCCGTTGTACACGGTGATCAACTGCTCATTCCCGTCGAGGTCGTATTGCGCGAACCAGGCGTCGTGTCCCTGTCCTTCGGGGCCATTTTGGTACCCCGCCGCATACACGGTGCCCTCGCCATCGCTGACCAGTGCCCGGACCTCGTCGTTCCCACCGCCGGGCCCGGCGATCGACACCTGCCACAGCAGCGTCCCATCGGGACCGAAGCGCCCGAGCCATGCATCCCGCAGGTCGGCGTCGTCGCTGACGTAGCCGCCGACCATCACCGAACCGTCCTGCTCGGGCGCGACGGCGAAAGCCTGATCGATCCCCCCGACCCCGGCGCCGTAGGTCTGCTGCCACTCGAGCTGCCCCGAGAACCGGCAGTCACGGTTGCAGCCATCCCCGTCGATGTCGTTTCCGTCATCGCACTGCTCACCGCTGTCCACGACGCCGTCGGAGCACCGTGGCCCGAGCGCGCCGCTGTCCTCCGACCCCGCCGTCCCGTCCTCGGATGCGCTCGCCGTCGGCCCCGGTCCGGCTTCAGTTGCCGTGCCGCCGGTTCCGCTGGTCACTCCCGCCGTTGGGCCTCCCGATGCTCCCGAGCCAACCGAGCTCAGGGTCGCTTCGCTGTCGGCGTAGGCGGGACCGTCGGTGTTGGACGCGCCACCACCGGCTCCGCCCGAACACGCGAGCGTCCCCGTCAACAGCCCCAGTCCCCACCACCGCATCGGTCGGGCCAGCATAGCAGCTTGCGTCGAGCGCGCGGCTCGCTAGAGGCCCTGACGGTCGCGCTGCTGGGCGACGCCGCGCTCCAGCCGTTGAATCGCGCGCCCCATGGCGAGCAGACAAGCCACCGATGAACACCCAGAGGATGACGAACGAGACGATTCCCCAGACCTGCAGCATGGCGAGATGGTTGTAGCACGGGCTGCTACCCTCAGCGGCCGCTCATGTCCGCAGCCCTCAGCCGGTCCACCTCCGCCCTCGCGCAGGCCGTCGCCGCCGTGCTCCATCCCGTGCTTCCCGGCGAGGCCGGCCTGAGTCTCGACGACGTGGCCGGCATGCTGGCGCCGCCCCCCGACAAGACCATGGGCGACCTCGCCTTCGGCTGCTTCCGGCTGGCCAAGGCGCTGCGCAACGCGCCACCGAAGATCGCCGCCGAGCTGGCCGGGCAGGTCCCCGTCGGCGGATTGATCACGGCGGTCACGCCGGCCGGTCCCTACCTCAACTTCACCCTCGATCCCGGCGAGATGGCGGCGACCGTCCTGCCCGACCTCGCCTACGGTCTCGGCGAGCCCGTCGTCACCCGCGACGAGAAGGTCATGATCGAGTACAGCCAGCCCAACACCCACAAGGCGTTCCACGTCGGGCACATGCGGAACGTGTCGTTGGGTGATGCGCTGGTCCGGCTGCTGCGCGCGCACGGGCACGAGGTGGTCGCGGCCAACTACCTGGGCGATGTCGGAGCCCACATCGCCAAGTGCCTGTGGTGGTTCCTCGACGTGCTCAGCGAAGCGGAGCAGCAGCCGCCCGCCGAGGCCAAGGGAGAGTGGCTCGGCGAGCTGTACGCCAAGGCCAACAACGCCCTCACGCAATGGGAGGAGCAGGCCAAGGCCGGCGATGCGGATGCGCAGGCCAAGCTCGAGGCGGCCAAGGCCCGCACGACCGAGATCCTGCAGAAGCTCGAGGCACGCGACCGGGACCTGACGGCAGTCTGGAAGAAGACGCGGCAGTGGTCCCTCGAGGAGTTCGACGAGATCTACGCCTGGTCCAAGGTCGAGTTCGACCGCGTCTTCTACGAGAGCGAGGTCGACGAGCCCGGGCTCGCGCTCGTGCAGACATACCTGGACCAGGGCGTGTTCGTGCAGAGCGAGGGTGCGATCGGCGTCTTCAACGAGGAGATCAAGCACATGCCGTTCTTCATGCTGCGCAAGCGGGACGGCACCAGCCTCTACTCCACCAAGGACCTCGCGCTGGCCAAGCTCAAGTTCGAGGAGTACGGCATCGACCGCTCGATCTACGTCGTCGACTCGCGCCAGAGCGACCACTTCAAGCACGTCTTCCTCACCCTGAAGAAGATGGGCTTCGCACAGGCGGACCTGTGCCACCACGTCCCCTACGAGATGGTCGAGCTGCCGCAGGGCGCGATGTCGACCCGCAAGGGCACCGTCATCCTCTTCCGCGCGCTCCGAGAGCGCATGCTCGGACACCTCGAGGAGGCCTACCTCAGCAAGTACCGCGGCGAGTGGAGCGACGAGGAGATCGCCCGGACCGCCCACGCGCTCGCGTTGGGGGCGATCAAGTACGGGATGCTCAACCAGAACGTGAACCAGAAGATCGTCTTCGACCTCGAGGCGTGGATGAACCTCGAAGGCAACACCGGTCCGTACATCCAATACTCGGCCGCCCGTCTCGGGTCGATCCTCCGCAAGGCGCAGGACGCAGGCAAGACGCTGGACGCCAACCTCGATGGCGCGGCGCTGCACGCCGCCGGGGCCGCGCTCGAGCAGCCCGAAGAGCGTGAGCTGATCGGAGCCCTCGATGGACTGCGCGTCGCCGTGCACAGCGCTGCCGAGGGCCTCAAGCCCTCGACGCTGTGTACGTACCTCCACGGTCTCGCCAAGGCGGTCAACCGGTTCTCCACCAGCAGGCAGTGCAAGGTCATCGATCAGCAGGGCGCGCGCCTGCAGGGGCGGCTGCTGCTGGTCACCGCCGCCAACGAGGCGCTGCGATGGGGCCTTTGGCAGCTGGGCATCCCGTCGCCCGAGCGCATGTAGCGGGCCGCTACAGCCTGCAGATGCCGAGGACCTCGAGCCCAGGCAGCACGAAGTCCTCGTGTCGACAGGTGTACAGCGGGTTGGTGCACTGGTCCTCCTCCGCGAGGTCCAGGTTGCAGTACTCGGTGCAGCAGCCCTGGTCACCGCAGCCATCCAAGACCGAGGCGGACAAGCACCCCAGGCGCTCGCCGCACGCCGGATCCGCCGCGTCGCCGCCGACGAAGCAGTCCCCCGCACCATCTTCGAGGGGCTCATCTTCCTTCTGGGTGCAGGTGTAGTTGGCCTCGTAGGGGTCCTCGGAGACCACCGTGAAGCTGCACTTGCGGTTCTCGGGGCACGGGAAGTTGTTGAGCGGGTTGCACCCGTGGTCGTCGAGTTCGCAGTCCGTGCAGAAGTTATCCTGATCGCACTGCTCGTCCGCGTCGAGGTTGAAGTCCCCGCACACCCCGGGCTCCCCGGTGCTGCTCGACGAATCGCTCGTCTGGGAGCTGGTGTCCCCCGAGGACGAGTCGGCGCTCGCCGTCGAGTCGGCGCTCGAGGTCGAGTCGGCGCTCGTCGTGGCGCCGGTGGTCGAGCCGCTGGTGACGCCCGTCACGTTGGAGGGGTCGATCGTGGTGTCCGTCGTCGTCCCGGTGCCCTCGCCGAGCACGCAGGCCCCGCCCAGGCACATCAGTCCCTGCTCACACTGCAGGTCCACGCACGCGCACCCCTCCATGCCCGGCGTGCAGTCGTTCTGGGGCGTCGCTGCGTCCGAGAAGCAGCCAGCGACCAGCATCGTGAACACCCACAGACCGCTCCGAGCGGCACAAAGCGTTTGCCTCATCGCAGCAAGCGTACCACCGGGCGAGGGCGCGTGAGGTCCCGCCGCTTTTGCGACAGAGCACACCATGCTACCTGAAAAGGCCATGGATGACGCCCGTACGCCCGTGATCGCGGCCGCCGTACGCACCCCGATGGGGCGCGCTCGCGGACAGCTCGCACCGATCCGCCCCGACGACCTCGCGGCGCACGTGGTGCGTCACATCAGCGAGCACAACCCGGCGGCGATGGAGCAGCTCGAAGACGTCTACTTCGGCGCGGCCAACCAGGCGGGCGAGGACAACCGCAACGTCGCTCGGATGGCCGTGCTGCTCTCCGGGCTCCCGGTCGAGGTGCCCGGGGTCACCGTCAACCGGCTGTGCGGCTCTGGCATGGAGGCGATCCTGCAGGCCGCCAAGTCCGTCATCAGCGGTGAGGGGCAGGTCTACATCGCCGGCGGTGTCGAGAGCATGACCCGCGCCCCGCTGGTCCTGCCCAAGTCCCCGACCCCCTTCGGAGGCGGCGCGGAGATCTTCGACACGCAGCTGGGATGGCGCATGATCAACGCGCGCATGCAGCAGCTCTACCCGGTCGAAGGCCTGGGTACGACCGCCGAGAACGTCGCAGAGCGCTACGAGATCAGCCGCGAAGACCAAGACGCCTGGGCGCTGACCTCCCACGAGCGCGCGGCTGCGGCGCAAGACGACGGCTGGTTCGACAACGAAATCACCTCGATCGAGGTGCCTCAGGGTCGCAAGAAGGAACCGATCCGGGTCACGCAGGATGAGGGTGTTCGCCGCGACACGACCCTCGACAAGCTGGCCCGGTTGACGCCCGTCTTCAAAAAGGGCGGCACCGTCACCGCCGGCAACGCCTCCCCGCTCAGCGATGGTGCCTGCGCGGTCTTGGTGACCTCGCTGGCCAAGGCCAAGGCGCTCGGCATGGAGCCGATGGCGCGCATCGTCTCCTGGGGACATGCGGGCGTGCACCCGGGCGTCATGGGCATCGGGCCCATCCCCGCCTCCCGCAAGGCGCTCGACCGCGCGAAGCTCAAGAGCAGCGACATCGAGATCGCCGAGCTCAACGAAGCCTTCGCGAGCCAGACCATCGCTTCGATGCGGCGGCTAGAGCTCGATCCCGAGATCGTCAACCCAGGCGGCGGCGCCATCGCGCTCGGACACCCGCTGGGATGCTCGGGCGCACGGATCACCACCACGCTCGCCCACGGCCTGTTGCGCAGCCGCAGCCGGTACGGCCTCGCGACGATGTGCATCGGCGTCGGACAAGGGATCGCGATCATCCTCGAACGACTCTGATTCCTTGACCCCAATCGCCTCCTCAGCCTACGGTTCGAGCATGAAACGCCTGGCTTGGTTGTGCCTGCTCTCCTCGGCTCTCGTCGCAGGCTGTCCCGCAGACGACGTCTCGGGCGACGGCTCCGAAGACGATGAGGCGGGCACTGCCTCCAACGGCCCAACCGGTCCAACCGGCACCCCGACGGGGACCGAAGGCGATTCGAGCACCGCGGCGTCCAGCGATGCCGACGACAGCTCGGCCGAGCTCGGATGCGCGGCACAGATCGACGGAGACACCACCGACGGCGCCACCGAAGACTTGCAGGTGACCTGGGGAGCGCCGTGCTCCGAGGACAGCGAGTGCGAGGCGCTCCTGGGCGAGGGGGGTGTCTGCCTGTTCGAGGCGGTCATCTACGAGCTGCCTCAGGGCTACTGCAGCAAGACCTGTACGCTGCCCTCGGGCTCCATGTACTCCACCGACGATCCGCAGTGCGACCCCAACGGCGGGGTGGACTGCATCGGTCAAGCCCCCCTGTTCATGGTGTGCGCGCCGCAGTGCACCGATGACCTGCAGTGCACCCGGGGCGGCTACACCTGCCGCAACTTCCCGATCATCGCGAACGAGGGCGACCCGACCTACTGCCTGATGCCGAACTGCTGCGAAAGCTCCTGCGCCGAAGGATGAAGCTGCTCGACGGTGCCACCGGCACCGAACTCGCTCGCCGCGGCTTCGCGCTGCAGCCACCGCTGTGGGGCGCCCGCGCCATCGCCGATGCCCCCGCCCTGGTCCAGTCGGTCCACCGGGCCTACGCGGACGCGGGCGCGACGACCCTGACTACGGCCAGCTTCGGCCTGACCGCGGACGCGGCCGACCTCGCCCAGCGCGCGGTCGGGCTCGCCCGAGCAGCCGCGCCGACCGCCGAGATCGCGGGTTCGATCATGCCCGCCGATCCGAGCCTCCCCGCGCGCGCCCGGCGTGACCACTACGCCGCGTTGGGCAGCGCGCTGCTCGATGGCGGCGCCGACGTCCTGTTCACCGAGACCCACACCACGCTGCAGGGCGCGCAGGAGGCGACCGACGCGCTCGCGCTCTTGGGCATTCCGGTGTGGGTCTCGCTGGCCTGCGGACCGATGGGCCGGACCCTCGGCGGAGACGTCCTGGGGGACGCCGAGCTGGGCGCGGACGTGGTGCTGGTCGGCTGCACCGAGCACCCCGGCCTGCGCCCCGCGCTGGAGGCTCTCGCGCCCGGCCACCGGGCACTGGGGGTCCGGCCCAGCTTGGGCCTCACCACCGATGCCGGCTTCGACGCCCACGGCGCCACGGAGGCGGACGTCCTGCGCGCGGTGATCGCCTGCGCCAACGCCTTCGGCCTGAGCCACGTGGGGGGCTGCTGCGGCACCACGCCAAGCTTCATCCGGGCGCTGCACGAGGCGGTCGTCCCGTGAGCGGAATCGTCCAGCTGCTGCTGGCATCGCTGCTGTGGTCGCTGTCCTTCGGCCTCATCAAGGGCCACTTGACCGGGCTGCATCCCGCCTTCGTCGGGTTCGCCCGCCTCGCGCTCACCCTCCCGGTCTTCGTGCCCTTCCTCCGCCTTCGGAACCTGTCCAGCAAGGACATAGTTAAGTTGGTGGTCCTCGGCGGCGTGCAGTATGGCGTCGCATACAGCGCCTACCTGTACGCCTACCGCGACCTCGAGGGCCACCACGTCGCGCTCCTCACCGTCTTTACGCCGCTGTTCGTCGTGATGTTCGACGCGGCCCGGGCTCGGCGGTGGTCTTGGGTCCCAGTCGGCTTCGCGGCGCTGGCGGTCGCGGGTGCGGCATTGATCCAGTACCGCGGCGTCAGCTGGCGCGGCGTCGCGACCGGCGTCGTCCTCATGCAGGTCGCCAACGCCTGCTTTGCCTGGGGTCAGCTCTCCTACCGCGACTTCCGGCGCGAACGTCCCGACGTCCGAGATCGCGACGTGTTCGGACTGCTGTTCCTCGGGGCGGTCGGGGTCTCGGCGCTCACGGTCACCGCGCTCGAGGGGTGGTCGGCGTGGGCGGCCGTCGACGCCTCGCAGCTGCGCATCCTGCTGTACTTGGGCGTGGTCGCGAGCGGCTTGGGCTTCTTCCTGTGGAACCGCGGTGCCGTCTCCACCCCCGCCACGACCCTCGCGGTGATGAACAACCTGAAGATCCCGCTGGCGGTCCTCGCCGCGGTGGTCGTGTTCGGCGAGGAGACCGACCTGACCCGGCTCGTGCTCGGCGGCGGCATCATGGTCGCCTGTGCCGCCGGAGCCCAGAGCTGGGCGGCCAGGCCTCGCCGAAACGACGAAGCAGCGCCGCCACCTGTGTGACGAGCGCTGCTTCGAGGGCTTCTGCGAGCGAGGCGATCAGGCCGAAGCCACGTCCACGCTCTCCTCTGGGGTCACGCCGGTGGGGGCAGGCTCGAGCGCGGCGTGCAGCACGTCGGTCATGTCGTGGGCGATGATGAACTCGAGGTCATCCCGAACCGTCTCGGGGATCTCATCGAGGTCCCGCTCGTTCTTCGCCGGGAGAATGACCCGCCGAATGCCGGCCCGATGCGCCGCGATGACCTTCTCCTTGATGCCGCCCACCGGAAGCACGCGGCCCCGCAGCGAGCACTCACCGGTCATCGCCGTATCGGGGCGAACCCGCCGCCCGGTGAACAGGGACGTCAGCGCGGTGAACATCGTGACGCCTGCGCTCGGGCCGTCCTTGGGTGTTGCCCCGGCCGGCACGTGAATGTGGATGTCGTGCTCGCCGATCTCCTCGGGGTCCACCCCCAGCATCTCTGCGTTGCTGCGCACGAAGCTCAGCGCCGCCTTGGCCGACTCCTGCATCACGTCCCCGAGCATGCCGGTGATCTGCACCCCGCCCTTGCCCTTCATCTTGGAGGTCTCGATGAACAGGATGTCCCCGCCCACCGAGGTGTACGCGAGCCCGGTCGCGACGCCCGGGATGGACGTCCGCTCGGCGACCTCGTTGAAGTACTTGGCCTTGCCCAGATACTTCCGCACCTTGGCCTCGTCGATGAGCGTGGTCGGCGTCCCCGAACCGCTCGAGCGTACGGACTCGAGCGCCAGGGCCCGGCACATCCGGTTGATCTCGCGGTTGAGCTGCCGAACGCCGGCTTCCCGCGTGTAGTCCCGGATGACCATGCTGAGCATCTCGTCGGAGAGGTCGAACGCGGCCGGCTCGAGCGCGTGGTCGGAGAGCTGCTTGGGCAGCAGGTGAGCCTTGGCGATCTGCTTCTTCTCTTCGGTGGTGTAGCCGCCGAGCGAGACGATCTCCATGCGGTCGCGCAGGGGTGCCGACAGCGGTTCGAGGCTGTTGGCGGTGGCGATGAACAGCACCTCACTGAGGTCGAAGGGGACCTCGAGGTAGTGATCGGTGAAGGTGGTGTTCTGCTCTGGATCGAGCACCTCGAGCAGCGCGTGCTCCGGCGATCCCATCCAGCCCTGTCCGAGCTTGTCGACCTCGTCGAGCATGATGACCGGGTTCTTCACCTTGACCTTGCGCAGCGCGCTCACGAGCCGGCCCGGAAGGGCGCCCACGTAGGTCCGGCGATGGCCCCGAATCTCGGCCTCATCGCGCACCCCGCCCAGAGAGACCCGAACGAAGGGACGCCCCGTCGCGTCGGCGATCGACTGTCCAAGCGACGTCTTGCCGACGCCAGGAGGTCCGACGAGGCACATGATGTTGCCGCGCGGGTTGCCCGTGAGCTGCAGGACGGCCAAGTGCTGGAGGATCCGCTCCTTGACCTTGTCCAGACCGTAGTGGTCCTCGTCGAGCTTGTCGGCGACCGCATCGATGTCCTCCTTGACCTCGGCCCGCTTGGACCAGGGCATGTCGGCGACCCACTCCAGGTAGGTTCGCGTGACGTTGGCATCGGGCGCGCTGGGGTTGAGCGACTGCAGCTTGCGGAGCTCCCGGTCGATCGTCTCCTGCACGTCCTCGGGCAGTCCCGCCTCCTTGAGCCGCTCGGCGAGCTTTTCGACCTCGTCGTTTGCCGCTGCGCCTCGGCCTTCGCCGAGCTCCTTTTGGATGGCGCGCAGCTGCTGCCGCAGGACCGCTTCGCGCTGGTCCTTGCTCAGCTCCCGGCGCACCTCTTCTCCGATCTTCTGCTTGAGCTCGTGGCGAGCCTTGGCCTCGGCGATGAGCTGCGCGCACAGCCGAAGCCGCTTGGGGACGTCGAGGGTCAGCAGGACTTCGATCTCCCGGTTGCGGTCGACATCGAGGCCCGAGGCGATGCGGTCCGCGAAGACGCCGGGGTCGTCGGCTTCCGCCAGGATCTCGCGCAGCGTGTCGTTGCCTCCGTGGGCCAGCGGACGAAGCGACTGTCGGAGCTCCTCGAAGAGGAACTTGGACTCGTCGGTGAACGCGTCGACCTCCTCGACCGGTCGCCCACCGGCCCGCCAGTAGGGGTCGCTGTGCTTGACCTCGTCGAGCTCGAAACGAGCCACGCCCTCGAGGGTCACCCGGTAGGTCTTGCCGTCGCGGGCCTGATGAATCTTGCGAACGCGAGCCAGCGTGCCCACGGGGTGAAGGTCGGCGAGCACGGGCTCGTCCGTCTTCGGATCGCGCTGAATCGCAACGCCGACAATGTCTCCAACAGACATATCCTGAATGAGCTTGACCGATCGAGGGCGACCGACAGGTAGGCTCATCGTCGTGCCCGGGAACAGCACACCACTGCGCAGAGGAAGCAGAGCGAACTCGGTGGGGAGGATCTCGGATGGGGTCATGGCGACTCTCTTTCGATCAGACGGCGGGGGCCGCCTCGGGGTTACGGGTGCGAAGGTTCGGGAAGCCCGCGATGCACGCGCATTTGGGGTAACACGGCCTAAGCAGCCTTCTGACGGGGTTGCGGGAGGGCTTGCAGGCCTCTCGCGCCGACGATGCACCGTAGGGCCTATCATGAGGTCTCACTGCACGCCGGCAACTGGGGGAAACGACGCCGATGCGAACGATTTTGGGTCGCTGCTCGGTCGTCATGGGAACACCTTGGGTCGGGGTTTTCGCCGCAAACCGGGCCACTCAGGGGGGAAGACGCATTTTTTTCCCTGGCCGCAGACCCGGTCTGGGCCGCCGCTGGCAGGTGTTCCCTGCCCCGGTGCCCTGCTCCCCGGGTTGACGTCGCTCGGTTCGAGCCCATGTTGCTCCGCTAGGAGGCCCGCCGCCATGCAACTGCACTCGAACCCCGATCCCCTTCAAGAGCTCGCCGCCCCGGCCGCCCGCACGCTGGTCGTTGGCGAAGATCCCCTCGTCCGGGAGTCGGTCGTCCGCCGCATGCGAGGGCGAGCCTCCGAGTCGGCAGCGTCGGCCGTCGTCGAAGCCGCGGCTCGTGCTCGTGCCGAGGTCATCCTGTGGGACCTGGGCCCGTCGGCCGCGACCGCGACGTCGGACAACCTGTCGACCCGCTTCGACGGGGTCGAAGCCCCCGTGATCGCCCTCGCCCCGGCGGAGGCCAAGGCGCTCCCGCTGCTCTCCGCAGGTGCGGCCGCCGTCCTTCGTCGCGACGCGTCCGCCGAGGCGCTGCGAAGCGCCGTCGACTCGGTCAAGCAAGGCCTGATCGTGATCGATCCGGCGCTGCTCGAGGTCCCCGCGCGCACCTCCACCCCCACCGCGGCCCGCGGCGCGACCGAGCTGACTCCGCGGGAACACGACGTGCTGGAGCTGTTGGCCGTCGGCTTGAGCAACAAGCAGATCGCGGCAAAGCTGGGCATCAGCAGCCACACCGCGAAGTTCCACATCGGCGCCATCCTCTCGAAGACGGACGCGGCAACCCGAACCGAAGCGGTCGTGCGCGCGGTTCAGCGCGGCCTCATCGTGGTCTAGCCGCTCCAGCAGTCGCTGGGCGGCGCCGCAGTCATTTTCAGGGCATCAGGCTGCGCCACAGCATGGCGCCGCCGCTGGCGGTCGCGGTCACGACGACGAACCAGCGCACGACCCCGGCGCCGGAGCGAAGCTGCCAGCGCGCCCCGACCCATCCGCCCACCACTGATCCGACCGCGAGCGCTATCCCTTCGGGCCAGGCCACCTGCCCCGCCGCCGCAAAGATGGGCAGTGACACCAGCGTGTAGACCAGCGTCAGGGCGACCTTGGCCGCGTTGGCCCGAACGGCCGGGAGCCCCACGCCGACGGTCAGCAGCGCCAACAGCGGGAACCCCACCGCCACCTGCAGGAACCCTCCATAGAAGCCCACCCCCACCGCGGCGAGCAGCACCGCGGGCCCCGGTGCTCGCGGCTCGCCCCGGGCCTCGAGGAATCGCCCTGGGCGGAGCAACAGCACCAACGCCCACAGCGCGAGGAGCACGCCGATGATGGGGAGCAGGATCTCGTCGTCCAGGCGCGTCGCCAGGACGGTGCCCGCGCCAGCCCCCACCACGATCGGGAGCGCGAGGCGTGCAACGTAGCCGTAGGGCCGCTCCCCCCGCTGATGGAACGTCGCCACGGCGCTGATGCTCTGCACGAGCACCCCGACCCGGAGCGTGCCATTGGCGATCCCCGGCGGCAGCCCCAACGCGAGCATCAAGGGGAGGACGAGCATCGAGCCGCCGCCGGCCATCGTGTTGACGATCGCAGCCAGCGCAGCGCCGAGCACCAGCAGCGCCCACGTCGCCTCGATCGGCAGAGACTGCAGCATCGCGCCCACGTGACGCCGACACTAGCAGGCGGTAGCGTGCACGCGATGCGATACGTCGTCGGAGACGTTCAAGGTTGCGCTCGGGAGTTCGAGCGGCTGCTGCGATGCGTGCGCTTCGACCCCGCCACGGACGAGATGTGGTGCGCCGGCGACCTCGTGAACCGCGGGCCCGAGAGCGCCGCGGTCGTGCGCCTGTGGCGGGACATCGGCGGGCGCGGCGTGCTCGGCAACCACGAGGTCTACACGCTGTGCGCGCGCTCCGGTCGGTGGCCACGCAAGCGCGACACCCTGCAGGGCCTCTACGACGACCCCGAGGCCGACGAGCTGCTGGGACTGCTGCGGGCGCTGCCGGTCCTGGTCCACCTCTCCAGCGCCGGCGTCGGGCCCGACGCATGGCTCGTGCACGGCGGTGTTCACCCGCTGTGGCGCGATCTCGGCGCGGTCGCGCGGCGCGTCAACGCCGGGTCCCATGATGACGACTGGCTCGTCAGCGAAGACGTGAACTTCGCCACCCGCGTGCGCTGCTGCGACGAAGTGGGCAACCGGAGCAAGTACGACCGAGAACCCGAGGGATGCCCCGAAGGCTTCTGGCCCTGGGACGAGCTGTGCCGGCACGAGGCGGTCATCGTGCACGGTCACTGGGCCCGACGCGGGCACTACCGCAACGACACCGCGTTGGGGCTGGACTCCGGCTGCGTCTACGGGGGCCCGCTCACCGCGTGGTGCCAGGACGAAGACCGCATCATCCAGGTTCGCTGAGGCCGCGCGCTCCGATCACTCGCGCTCGGCCAGGATGTAGGCCATCAGCGCCATCGCGGCCGCGTTGCGCTGCAGGTGGTCGGGGTCGATCTTGTCGATGGTGTCGGCGGGGCTGTGGTGGAGATCGAAGTAGTGGCTCGCATCGGGGCGCAGCGCCATCGACAGCACCCCAGCGTTGGTGAGCGGGCTGATGTCCGCGCCGCCCCACCCCTTGCGAATCGACACCGGACCCAGCGGCGAGAACAGGGGCGAGAACGCCTGCAGCCGCGCGAGCGCCTGCTCGTCGTCTCCGGCGAGCGAGAACCCGGTCGGCGCGCCCATGCCCGAGTCGCTCTCGATCGCCCCCACGTGAGGCTCGGCACCGTGGGCCTCGAAGTACGCCTCCCCGCCGCGCAGACCATTCTCCTCGTTGGTGAAGAGCACCACGCGGATCGTGCGACGCGGCACCAGCCCCGCCTCGCGCAAGAGCAGGGCGGCTTCCATCGCGGCGAGACAGCCCGCGCCGTCATCGCTGCTGCCGTCGCCGACGTCCCACGAGTCGATGTGCCCACCGATCACCACGACCTCCTCGGGCGTCTCGCGGCCGACGATCTCCGCGATGGCGTTGCCGCTGTCCGCGTCGGGCAGCATGCGGGCCCCCATCTTCAGCGACACCTCGACCGGGCCTCGGCGGGCCTGGCGAGCCAAGAACTCGGCGCCCTCGATGGTGACCGCCGCCGCGGGGATCTTGGCGACCCCGTCCTCGTAGCTCAGCGCGCCGGTGTGTGGGTTGTCGAGCGAGACGGCCGTCACCGAGCGCACCAACACCGCGGCCGCGCCCTTCTTGGCGGCCTCCGAAGCCCCGCGGGTCCGTGCCCGAACCGTCACGCCGTAGTGGGTGTCCTCGGTGGTCGGGTCGTACGGCGGCATCGCCTGGTTGATGAGCACGATCTTCCCCCGCACGTCCGCGGCGTCGAGGCCTGCGATTGTATCGACGTGGTCGACCACGACGAGCGCGCGGGTGAGGGTTCCGCGGGTCCCCACGCTCATGCCCAGACCCAGCACCTTCAACTCGCGCGGCACCGCGCCGCGCACCGTGAGGGACTCCTTGCCGCGCACCCAGTGCGGCACCTTGACCGGTTCCTTTCGCACGTTCTGCAGGCCATCGGACTCCATCGTGCGCAGCGTCCAGGCGATCGCGTCTTCGAGCGACTTCGATCCACTGAGGCGGTGGCCATAGAGATCGGTCATCTCGGCCAGCCGCTCCCACGCGCGCTGCTTCCCTTCGGCGGCGGCGAAGATCTTGGTGGCCGCGGCAGTCGCCCACGCGGGCACGTCGGCTTCGGGCTCGGGCTCGGGCTCGGCGTCCACCACCGGGGCGGAGCCGGCCTGGGGCACGGTGTCCGGGCCGGAGGCGGGCACCGAGTCCGGGGTCGTCTGCGCTTTGCAGGCGGACAGTGCGATGAGGAAAATCCCAGCAATCCCGCGAAGGTTCACGGCGCAAGTGCTACCAAGGTCGGGCGCCTGGGGGCAACCGCAGCCTTTTTTCACTGCTGTGTAAGGCGCTTGCGCACCGCGGCGTTCGGGGCGACGAACCCCATGATGACCCTTGCGAAACCTGCAGCCTGGATCGTCCTCGCGGCGACGCTGGTCGGCCTGCCCGCGTGCGCCAACAAGAGCGCCTCCTCCGACGCCGTCTCTCCCGGCGCCTACCCCGATGACATGGCCTACGCCGAACGCGACTACGGCGGCGATGGCGAAATGGCCGAGATGGACGACATGGCCGAGATGGCGCCACAGGCCGAGTCGATGTCCACCGCCGACCCCGAGCCGCCGCGCTCCGGCCTCTTCGCGCGCCGGGCCGAGCGAAAAGTCGCCAAGCGGGTGTCCAAGGACGCCGCGCGCGAGTCCTCGCCCAGCGCGCCGAGCCCCACGTCGGCCGACCCCGGCGCACAGGCCGAGCCTGCGCAGGAGGCCCCGCCCGAGACCGAAGAAGAGACGCGGCACATCATCTACACCGCCGGCATGCGCATCGCGGTGTTCAACGTCCAAGACGCGCTCGCCACCGCGGAGTCCCTGCCCGAGCGCTACGGAGGCTACGTTCAGAGCATGACCGACAGCCAGGTCGTGCTGCGGCTGCCCACCAAGTCGCTGCGCGAGGTCATGTCGAGCCTGTCGGGCTACGGCAACGTCGAGCAGCGATGGCTCCGCTCCCAGGACGTGACGGCCGAGTTCACCGACATCGAGTCACGCCTCAAGGCGCTGGAGAAGACCCACACCCAGCTGCTGGAGCTGTTGGGCAAGGCTCGGACCGTGGAGGAGGCGCTCAAGGTTCGCGAGGCGCTCGACCGGGTCTCCGCCGAGCTCGAGGTCCTCAAGGGCCGCATGCGCCAGCTCGAGAACATGACGACCTACTCCACCCTCACCCTGGACTTCTACGAGCGTGGCCCGCACACCCCCACGCCGAGCAGCAACGATCCCTTCCCTTGGGTCGACAGCCTGGGCGTCGAAAACACGGAGTGGAAATGACATGAATCGCCTCATCATCTTCGCCATCGCCTGCCTCTCCACCGCCTGCGCCACCCACAAGCTCGAGCCGCCACGGGGCTTCGCGCAGGTCGACGCAGACCGGGACTCCACCACCATGATCGCCGCCGACCACGTCGGTCTCAACGTCCGCGTGTTCGAGAACGTCAAGGGCGGCACGCTGGGCTTTTGGAGCGAGGACCTCGTCTCCAAGCTCGGCGCCCGCGGCTACGGGCTCACCCACCAGGCCGCGGTGACGTCGAAGAACGGCGTGGCCGGCACGCGCTTCGACTTCGACTACGCGGCGCCCGACGGCACCGAGAAGTTCTACTCGGCGGTCCTGTTCACCTCCGACGAGCACCGGGTCGTCATCCAGGTGGCCGGCAACGCCGAGCTCGGATCGCGCTACCGCGCCCAGCTGGACAGCATCGCCTCGGCCACCACGGTGCGCGGGTGCAAGCTGATTCGGTCGCTGTGCAAGAGCGCGCAGCCGCGCGCCCTGCCCAAGGCGACCGCCGACGCACAGCCCAAGGTCTCCGCCGCCACGCCTCCGGCCGAAGCACCCAAAGCTCCTCCGGCGTAGCGCGACGACGCCACCGACTGTCGGTCGAGTCACCACCCATACACACTCTCCACGCAACCGACCCCTCCCATCGGTGACAATGGGGCTGGAGAGTGTATGAGACGAAGAGGGACGAGCATGGGGTGCGCGGCAGTGGCGCTGGCGCTGAGCAGCGGCTGCTACCAAGGCGCCCAGGCCGCGGTCGACACCGATGGCGACGCCGCCGGGTCCGGTGACGGCGGCCCCACCGGCGGTGAGGCGGAGACGGGCGAGACCGGCGGCGACGATGGCGACGACGTGCCGACCGCCGAGTGCGACGGCATGGTCTTCGACCCCGGACCCAACCTCGCACGGCGCCTGACGGTCTTCGAATATGGCAACACGGTCGAGGCCGTCCTGGGCGTCGACATCCGGACCGAGGCGGTGGACATGCTGCCCCCCGAGCTTCGGGCGGACGGCTTCACGAACACTTCCAGCGGCCTGATCACCACGTTGCCCCACATCGAGGCCTACGAAGGTCTCGCCGAGATCGCGGTCGACCGCATCGCCGACCTCTCCGGCTTCGTTGGGCAGTACACGTCTTGCCAGGCGTTCACGCCCGAGTGCGAAGGGGAGTTCGTCGACAGCTTCGGCCGCCGCGCGTTCCGGCGGCCGGTCACCGAGGAGGAGCGCGACGCCCTGATCTCGGTGTTCGTCGCGGCGCAGGACGAAGGGGACGGCTTCGAGGTCGGGGCCGGCTTGGTCGTGCGCGCGATGCTGCAGAGTCCACCGTTCCTGTATCGCCTCGAGGACGAGACGACGGGCACCGATGCCCGCGCGCTGGGTGGCTACGAGATGGCCACCCGCCTGAGCTACCTGCTGTGGGCTGGGCCTCCCGACGACCCGCTCCTGGACGCGGCGCAAGGCGATGCGCTGCGAACGGACGCGCAGATCGAAGCCCAGGTCGATCGCATGCTCGCCGCCCCGCAGGCGCACGCGGCCTCGCTCGCCTTCGTGAACGATTGGCTGCATCTGAGCCGGATGGGCACGCTCACACGAGACCCCGAGCGCTATCCCAACTGGACGACGAGCCTCGCTGCCGCGATGGGCGACGAGACCCGCACGTTCTTCGAGACGCTGGTGTGGGTCGACGACCGGCCGCTGACCGATCTGTTCGTCGCCCAAGATGCGTGGTTGACGCCCGATCTCGCCGCCCACTACGGGTTCGAGTCGCTGGGCGAGGGCATGCGGCGCTACGACGTGAGCGACCGCCCCGAGCGCGGCGGCCTGTTGACCCAAGGCAGCTTGCTCACCATCGGAGGCAACGAGAGCTCGATGGTCGCCCGCGGGCTGTTCGTGTTCGAGAAGGTGCTGTGCCAGCACCCCACCTCGCCGCCACCGGGCGTCGACACGACGCCTCCTCCTCTCCAACCGGGAAGCTCTGCGCGCGACGCGGCGCAGACCCGCCTGGACAATCCCTCGTGCGCAGGATGTCACTATCAGTTCGAGCCGCTGGCCTTCGGTCTGGGGCGCTACCTCGCCGACGGGACCGTGGCCGACGAGGACGTCCAGGGCAACCCGCTGCGGGAGGACGGCTTCCTGCGGCTGCCCGACGTGGCGCAAGAGATCTCCTACGAGAACTCCGCAGAGATGATGACGGTGCTCGCCGAAGCCGACGCGACGCGAACCTGCTTGGCCAAGAAGGCCACGCAGTTCGCGGTCGGACGCGCCGTGACCGGCAGCGACGCGTGCACCATGGAAGCACTACAAACGCGCTTTGCGGACAGTGAGGGCACCTGGCGTGACCTCGCGGTGGCCATCGCGCTGAGCCCCGGCTTCAGGTCGGTGAGAGTGGAGGAGTAACGATGCGGTACCGAAACATCATGCCCAGGCGAACGTTCCTACGCGGCGCCGGCACCATCGCGGTTGGACTTCCCTTCCTCGGCGCGATGCAGAGCAACTCGGTCTGGGGTCGCGGCGACGACGTGCCCATTCGCGCCTTCAACCTCTTCTTCGGACTCGGATGCCCCACGCCCCTGCAGGCCGAGGGGCTCGCCGGGCCTCTCGAGCCGCTCGCAGAGGTGCTCCACAACCTCCTGGTGGTCCGGGGGGTCGACCACGTGCGCTGCGACATCGGTGGCGCCAACGCGCACTTCGACGGCGCGACGTGTTCGTTCAACGCGATCCCCTCCGAGGGAGAGGTCCAAGCGGGTGGACCGTCCATCGATCAGGTCCTCCGAAGGCAGGCGTATCCGCAGGGACAGCCCACGGGCATGATCCCGACGCTGCTCGCCGGGACATGGTTTCGCCGCAGCCGGCCAGGCAGATACCTGCACTCCTGGAACGAGGACGGGTCTCCGGCCGACCTGCCGATCGAACGCCCGACCGAACTCTTCGACCGGATCTTCGGCAAGGGGCTCCCCGACACCGACGACCCGGCCGCCCAGAAGCGGCTGCGGCAGCGGCGAAGCATCCTGGACTCGGTGCTGCCGCAGTACGAGCACATGATGAGCGACGCGAGCAATCTGGGCCAAGCCTCGCGGTCTCGCATCGCCGACCACCTCGACAACATTCGCGAGCATGAACAGCGCGTGTTCGGCGAAGGACCCGAGTGCGAGCTCCCGCCCCAGCCTGCGACCTCCACCATCCCGCACGAGGGCGGTGCGGACCCCGACGGCAGCGGTATCGACATCACGATCGAAGCGCTCACCTCCGAGTGGCGGCTCATCTCCGACCTCTACGCGCTGGCCGTGCAGTGCGATCTGGTCCGCTTCGGTGGCCTCACCTACCTCGCCGCTGGTGAGCGGATCCGACTGACGGGCGAGTACACCTACCAAGGAGAGCTGCTGCACCAGTTCGACGATCAGCAGGTGCTGGGCGTCGGTGGCGACCTGGGCTGCAGCCACGAGTTCTGGCATCAGTTCAACGAGAACGCCGAGAACCTGCAGATGCGCATGCACGTGCACCTCAAGATGCGAGAGCTCGTCTACTTCCTGCGGAAGCTCGACGACCCCACCTACGCCGACGGCAACGGTGAGACGATCCTCCACAACGCGCTGGTCTCGATCTCGACCGAGTCCGGAGACGGCCGGCACAACGACGTGGAGCGCGAGCTCAGTGGCATCTTCCACGCGTTCTCCCCCGCCTGCGGGCGGCTCAAGTCCGGCGAGATCGTCGACGTGGGGGCCGAAGGGCTCGACGTGTACAACACGATCGTGCAGGAGGCCTTCGGTCTCGACTACAAGATGGGCCCCGCAGATCGGCCGGTCAACGTCGTCGACGCGATCCTCGCGTAGAGCGGCCGCTACTGCGGCGCCACCGTGGCGGACAAGGTCTTGCCCCCGTCCTCCACGGTGACCTCGATCTGGTGGATTCTCTCGGAGAACGCGCCGCGTAGGCCTGCGAAGCCCGCGGACTCGGAGACGAACTCGTTCATGTTCGAGGGCGGCATGGTGAACGACCACGCCCGGGCCGTGCCGCCGACCGAGGAGGCATAGCGCTCCTCCACCTCGCGCATCACCTCGGGCACCTGCTCGAGTCCGTAGACCACCGAGCGCTCGAAGGAGGTCCCGGCGAGCACGAAGGGCAGCTCCTGCGACGCGACCGGGAGCTCGACGGGCTCGAGCCCCAGCCCCTGCAGTCCGGGCATGAGGTCCCCGTTGGTCAGCAGGCTCGCCCATGCAGCACCCGTCGGCGTGAGCTCGACCTTCACCTCCATGCGCTGGCCTTGATGCCCAAAGAGCGCCTGCACGTCGATGCGCTCGATCTTGCGGGCGGGCAGCTCGCGCGCCTCGACCGGCTCCACGCCGCCCAGTGCCGCTGACGCTGCGATCGCGTCGTCCACGTCTTCCAAGCGCGAGACGTCGATCTCGATCATGTTGCCAGCGCCGGGCTTCAGCGCGAGCGTGCGGGTCTCCGCCGGCTTGGCCAGCAGCGCCTTGTAGCGGTCGACCGAGGCGTTGTCGATCAGCGGCAGCAACGGCAGCGCCGTCGCCCCGACAGCGGGGTGGGCGAAGTGGTCGAGCACCAGCATCTTGCCGACCTCGCGCACGACCAGGAGCGCCTGCCCGCTGTTCTGACGCGCGACCGCGACGACGTCGTCCTCGTCCAGCAGCGCGTCGAGCAGGGGTCCGTTGTCGCGAACCGGCACCGCTTGCCCCTTGACGTAGATCGTCGAGCCGCCTTCGTGTCGCTCGATCAGCACCCGCTGCTGACGCGCGAACCACCCGCGGCGGTCGGTCTCGCCGACCAAGCGCCAGTGCAGCAGCGGCGGCCGCGTCTGTTCGAGCAGCGCCTGCACGGGCGCCAACGCCTCGAGGACCGGGGTCTCGATGGCCGCCGCGTCGCAGCCCGCCTGCGTGGGTCGATCGACGCACGGGGCCAAGAGGGCACGAACACCCCGTGCGGCGGCGACCTCACACGCGCACGGCCCCACGGCGCGCAGCAGCGTCCGACCGACGTCGACCCGGGCCTCGAGCAGCGCATCGACCGAGGAGGCACCGACCGCTATCGCCTCGGGCTCCGGTGGGATCAGCATCGCGCAGGCGACCGCATCTCGCTGGTACCCCAACTCGTCGAGCGCCATCGGATCGAGGATTCGCGCGTACAGTCCGGTGGGCGGCCTGGGACCCGGCAGGTCGAGCATGACCGGCGGCATCCGGTCGCGTCCCGACGACGTGCACCGCACGACCGCCGCCCGCGCGTCGATCCACCCCTGCGGCCCGGCGTCGGGGCCACACCCGCTCAGCATCGCCACCGCTGCGACCGCGCTGATGCCATGGACCGCTCGCCTCACGGTCCGAAGCGTATCAGGCCATGGCCGCAGGATTCGATGTAGGATCACAGGCCGTGGGGAAGCGACTCCTGCAAGCCGGCTCCGTCGCGGTTCCGGTCTTGATCGCCTGGGCGTGGAGCCCCGGAGCGTCCTGGTTGCCCGGGTGGTGGCTCCCCGCCCTGGGCGCTGCCCCAGCCCTGTTGTGGCTCGTGGCGACGCGCCGGTCCATCGCGTTGTGGCTGGTCGCGGCCAGCCTCGCCGGTCTGGCCACCCAGAGCGCGGCCCAGGCCCGCGTGCTGTGGACGGTGTCCTCGGGCGAGGGCTTCGTCGACGTCGACCTCCGCGAGGGTGCGCTTCCCGACCCGGCCCCGGCCTACGTGCGGGCCCTAGGCTACACGCGCAGCGGCTGGACGCTGGACGAGTACGCCGTGGCGCCGGGCGGACTGCCCCAGCAGGACGAGACGCCCGTCGCGGTCTTGGTGCCGATGCTCGGCGACCGCGGAGCAGACGACGGCGCCGATGCCTCGGAGGCGCCCGAAGGGCGCCGCATCCAGCCCGGCACGGCGATCGTGGTGGCGAGGGTGAGCCCCAACGCGGTGCTGCGGGCCGGCGACATCGCCCAACTTTCCGGCAAGACGAGCCCTCTCGATCCACAGCTGCTTCGCACCCTCGTGCAGGTCGAGGGCGACCCGGCCTCGGTGCGCGGCATCGTGCTCGACACGCTCGCCGTACCCAGCGCCCAGGACGCATGGCTGGAGGTCGGCTTGGCTGCGCTCGCGCTGCTCGTCGCGGTCGCCTGCGCGTTCGTGGCCACCGCGGCGCCACCGAGCTGAGCGTTCGACCCGGTCGCGCGTGGCCGAAGACTGCTCGTCCCGTGCGCCGGACGACGACGCCTCCGACTGAACCACCCCGTCGCGGCCGTCGTTTCGATCTCCCAGATCGCCGCGGGTGCAGGAGCGCTACACTGTCCGCTCCCGTGGCCGGGCCCAACGACCCCACCGACGTCCCCTCCCAGGGGGCGGATCCGGACGCGACGTTGCTGCCCGACGGCACCGCCGCCGCGCCGGGAGCCCCAGCGCTCACCGCCGGGGCCTCCGTCTCGCGCTACACGGTCATCGAAAAGATCGGCCAGGGCGCGATGGGCGTGGTGTTTGCGGCGTGGGATCCCGAGCTCGATCGCCGGGTCGCGCTCAAGCTCGTCCAGGCAGACATCCCCTCCGCCGGGGCGCGCGCGCAGCTGCTTCGAGAAGCCAAGGCGCTCGCGAAGCTCTCCCACCCGGGGGTCGTCACGGTCTACGACGTCGGCACGTGGGGCGATGCGCTGTTCATCGCGATGGAGTACCTGCGCGGCGAGACGCTGGAGCAGTGGCAGGCGCACAACGCCGGGGCGGCGTGGACCCGGGTGGTCGAGACCTACATGCACGCCGGCGCCGGCCTTGCCGCGGCCCACGACGTCGGGCTGATCCACCGCGACTTCAAGCCTGCGAACGTGATGGTCACCGAGGCCGGTGATGTGAAGGTGCTGGACTTCGGCCTCGCCGCGGCGGGCGATGGGACGCTGCAGCGACGGGCGGGCACCCCCCGGTACATGGCGCCCGAGCAGCACACCGGCGAGGAGCTCGACGCGCGCTGCGATCAGTTCTCCTTGTGCGTGGCGCTGTACGAGGCGTTGTTCGACGAGCATCCCTTCGGCGGGGGGTCGACCATGCAGGTCGCGCTCGCGGTCCAGGCCGGCGCCCTTCAGCCCGCTCCACGCGCCACCGCGGTTGCTCCGAAGGTGCGGGCCGCGATCATGCGCGGGCTGAGCACGGAGCCCGACGAACGCTTCCCTTCGATGGCGGCGCTGTTGGGCGCCCTGGACCCGCACGCGGTCTCGCGCCGACGGCAGCGCTGGTTCCTCGGCGGAACGGCCCTGCTCGTCGTGGGTGCGGCCGCAGCGTTGGTGGCCGGAGGCGAGCCCCCCTGTACGGGCGCCGCCGAACCGATCGACCGGGTGTGGAACCACGAGCGCCGCGCCACCATCGACGCGGCGCTCCACGGCGGAGACACCGATGCGCTCGCCGCGACCGCGACCGCGACCGCGATCGCTCGCTTCGACAGGTTCGCCCAGGACTGGGTCGCCCAGCGGCAGGAGGCCTGCAGCGCAGCCAAGGTCACCCACGCGCAGACCGAGGCGGCCATGGAGCTGCGCTATCACTGCCTGGACGAGCGCCTCGACCGGTTCGCCGGGCTGCTCGCTCCCCTGGAGCACGCGACCCGCAGCGATCGGCTGGGGCTTGCGACGACCCTGGAGGCCGTTCCGGCGCTCGAGCGCTGCGCTGACCTGGAGGTCTTGCGTGCGCTGTTCCCACCCCCCGAGGACCCGGGCACCCGAGCACGGGTCCGAGCGCTGTACGCCGATCTCGCGAAGCTCGAGGCCGACGTGGACATGAAGCTCGATGAGCGCGTGCGGCAGCTCGAAGCGTGGCTCCCCCGAGCGGACGCACTGGGCCACCCTCCCCTGCAGCTGGACATGCGCCACACGCTCGGGTCCTCGCTGGCGTTCGCGGGCCGGGTCTCCGACGGTCTGAGTCTGCTCGAAGAAGCCGTGGAGCTGGGGCTCCGCTCCGGCGCGCACGAACAGACGGCGAGCGTGCTGCTCGAGCTCGCACGACTTCGGGCCAGCCACCTCGCCGAGGTCGACGGTGCCCTCCTGCTGGTGCGCATCGCCGAGTCGATCGCCGCCACGGTGCCCGAGCACGAGCACATCCAAGACCGCGTCCACAGCGTCCGACTGCAGATCCATCAGCTCGCCCATGACGGCGAGGCTGCCGAGTCCGAGGCGCGGCTCCTCATCGACCGCATCCGGGAGGCCGGCGATCTGCAGGACCCGCGCGGCGTGGAAGCCCGCAGTCGTCTGGGGTTCATCCTGACGATGAACGACAAACACGACGAGGCCGAGACGATGCTCGCCTCCGTGCTCGATGCCCCCACGATCGGTGATGGACACCCGCTGATCGCGAGCGCATACGTCTATCGAGCCCGCCTCCGCGACGGCCAAGAGAAGTACGACGAGGCTCTCGCCGACCACCAAGCCGCCCACGATCGGTTCCTGGCGCTGTATGGGCCCAATCACCCCAACACCGCGGGGCGCCTGGTCGACATGGCCAAGACACTGGGCCACGCGAACCGGCTCGAGGAGGCGGCTCGCACCGCCCGCAAGGGTGTCCAGCAGATGCTCGTCGGTCACGAGGATGGGCCCGACGCCCGACTCGTGGTCGCGTACGAGCAGCTCGCGGGGTTCGAGCTGAACCTGGGCAACCTCGACGAAGCGACGACGGCCCTGGACCGAGCCGAGCACTGGCAGCGAGGTCTGACCGGCAGCACCGGGGACCCCGTGTTCGCGCGCGTCGCTCGGGGCCGGATCGCCGAGGAGCGCGGCAGACCCGACGCCGCCCGCGTGGCGTACGACCTGGCGCTCCGCGTCGCCACGTCCGACGAGGAGAGGCTGGAGGCCCGGGTCGGCCTCGCTCTCGCCACGGTCGAGGACGGCGAGCTGGCCACCGCGCAGGTCGAGCTCGAGCAGCTCCGCGAGCACCCCGAGCTGGGGGCACTGAGCGCAGCCCGCCTGACGTACATCTCCGCGTTGCTGGAGCATCGGCGTGGGCAAGACCAGACGGCCCGCCGCTACATCCAGGAGGCGAGAGAGCGCCTCGCAGCGATCCCGGATCAGCGGATGCTCGCGCGCAAGCTGGACGCGCTGGAGGCTGCGCTCAGCGACTGAGTCCCGCGCGGCGTCGACGAAGCAAGCCGAGCGTGAGCAGGAGGAACCCGACGCCGCCGGGCTCGCCGCCGACGCGGCATCCTCCATCGCCGCCGCCGCCATCGGCACCCGGCGAACCGCTGCTGCCGCCGCTTTGGGCCTCGCCCGTCGCCCCCGTGGTGGATCCGTCGCCGTCGCCCTCCTCGTCGCCGGTTCCACCGGTTCCACCGGAGAGACCGCCGCTGGAGGCGTCCTCGCCCTGGGTGTCCGACGCGTCGGGACATCCGGGGCCGCCAACCCCAAAGCAGACGATCTGCTCTTCCGAGGCGTTGCCAGCGTGATCGGTCGCGGTGATGCGCACCTCGTAGGCACCATCGGGCAGGGTCAGATCCCACGACCATGCCTGCCACTCGTTGCGCACGTCGAGCTGCTCGCTTCCGGAGTCGAGCGCGCGAATGGCCATCGACACGGAGTCGACGCCCCACCCCTCGTCGACCGCCTCGACCAGCACCTCGACCGAAGCGGTTCCGGCCTCGAACTCCTGCTCCAGCGTCGGCGTGACGATGGTGACCAGCGGCGGCGTGGCGTCGGGCGTCGCATCGAGGCCAGGGCCGCAGGTTGCACCCCACGGTACGACCTGGGGCGTGGTGCATTCGGTGGTGTACGTCCCCTCCCCCAACCACGGCGTCACGGGCAGACCGCTGCAGTGGGCGGTCGGGCTCCAGATGTCACCGTCGGCGCACGGCGTGATGTCGATGCCGGAGTCCTGCTCGATCCAGGCGATGGCCTGGGTGGCCAGGACGCTGCCCGCGGTGCCCGTGCAGTTGGGTTCGACGGGGTCGGCTCCTTGCGCCCACGAGTGAATCGCCGCGACGCGCCACGAGCCGTCGCCGCCCTGGGCGGGATCGAGGTAGACGAAGGTCGGGCCGCCGGAGTCGCCGTTGCAGATGATCTGGTTGGGCGTGCCCGAGAGGAGCTCGCCCTGCGGCGTGACGTTGGTGATCGTCAGCTCGAGCATCTTCTTGCGACCGCTCTCGCCGTTCTCGTCGCGGCCAAAACCGACGTGCGCGATGCGTGCACCGGGGTAGACGGCCGAGGCCTCGCAACCGCTGACGACCGGGATGATCGGCACCGACGTGACCGGGGCTTCGAGCAGGCAGTAGGCGTAGTCTTGCCCTTGGTTCGTGGCGCCGATCCACCCTGGCCCCTGCCGACAGGTCTGCGTACCGACGAGCTGCTGCGCGGTCTGGGCGTTCTCGCCGAAGCGCACGGTGCTGGGGACGCCATCGGCCACGCAGTGCGCGGCGGTCAGCACGACCTGCGGGTGGATGAGCGTGCCGGTGCAGGCACCGGAGCCACTGGAGAGGTAGACGACCGAGGGCCATCCGCAGCTGTCGACCTCGTCTCCACCGTAGATGTGCTGCGGCTCGACCGGTGCGGTCGGCTGCGCGAGCGAGGCGGCAAGGAGCTGCGCAAAAAGCGCCGAAGAAGAGAGCCACCCGAACATTGCGGTAGGTATGGCAGCAGTTGCAGACCAACACAAGCGACACGACACCGCGATGAGACACTGTGCCGCAGTGACGGGCGCATTGGAGCTACAGCCGGGCGGACGCCTCGAGGGGTTGCGGGGCGTCTACGTCCTCGAGCGACCTCTGGGCGAGGGCGGGTTTGCGCGAGCCTGGGCCGCCACGAGCGAGGGTGGCGCGCCGGTGGTGGTCAAGCAGCTCAAGCTGCATCGGATGGCCGACTGGAAGGCGATGGAGCTCTTCGAGCGGGAAGCCGCCGTGCTGGCCTCGCTGCACCATCCCAACATCCCCCGCCACGTGGAGCTGTTCGCCCACGACGGCCAGCGCCCCCATCCGGTTGCGTCCCTGGGGGACATCGCGACCTCGGGCGTCTCCTTGCTGTCGGTCAACGCCTTGGTCCCCGGTCAGTCTCTCGAAGACCATCTGCGCGCGGGTCGAGTGCTGACGGGGGCGCAGCTGACCGGCATGCTCGAGCAGCTGCTGGGCGTGCTCGAGTACCTGCACGGGCTGCAGCCAGCGGTCGTGCACCGCGACATCAAGCCGGCCAACGTGATCCTCGACCCCGCCGGGGTGCCGCACCTCGTCGACTTCGGCGCGATCAAGAACCACCTGCGCGATGGCTCGACCACGGTGGGCACGTTCGGCTACTTCCCCATGGAGCAGATGATGGGCCAGTCGCGCCCGGCCAGCGATCTGTACGCGCTGGGCATGACGACGCTGGTGGTCGCGACCGGGGTGCGGCCCGAGGACATGCCGACGGTGCCCGACACCGGGAAGGTGGACATCGCCACGCTGGGCGCCGGTCTGCCCCGCGGGGTCCGGGCGGCACTGGAGGCGATGCTGGAGCCGGCGGTGGGTCGGCGGGTGGACACTGCCGCGGCCGCGGCCGCGCTGCTGAAGAACCCCGGCGCGCTGGCCAAGCGCGAGATCCGGGATCTCACGGTGCCCAACCACGTGGGTCTGCAGCGGCTGGCAAACCTGGCGATCGGCGGAGCGGGCGTGGCTGCGGCGCTGCTGTACTTCGTGTTCTTCGACAGCCTGTCGGAGACCATGCTGGTGACGGTCAGCGGGCTGTGGGTCGCACCGATGCTGTTCGGGGTCGCGCTCAAGGCCAAGCTGAACTCGGCGTCGAAGAACCCGCTGACCGCGAGCATCGCAATCACCGGCGCGGGCCTGATTGCGCTGATCGTCTTCTTCGTGGCCATCTTCCCCGCGCTGTGAGATTCTCCCGCCGAGGCCGGCTCGGAACGAGGGGTCGCACGAGGTCATGGCACAGTCGGGCCCCGAGTACCGCGGAATCATCTGCAAGACCACGCTCGAGGCGGTTCGCCGCCGACCGCACTGCGAGTCAATCCTGTCGGCCGTTCCGCCCGCCTCGCTCGCGGAGATCGAACGGTCCCGAAGCTCGAGCTGGGTTCCGATCGGCTACTACGATGACATCATCGAAGCGGTGCTCGCGGTCGAAGGGATCGACGGCGTCCGCGACTTGTTCGCGACGCAGAATGAGTACTGGGGCGAGTCGAAGCTCTTTCGGCCGATGATGGAGTCCGCGAAGCGCATCTTCGGGCTGACCCCCTTCGGCCAGCTCAAGTGGTTCGGTCGGGCGTGGCAAGTCACCACGCGGGGCATGGGCACCCTGGAGACGAGTCGGTCCGAGGACGGGGTCCGCATGTCGCTCACCGACCTGCCGCACAGCCACCGCATCCCCCGAATGATCGCTGCGTTCGAGGGCTCCATCCAAGGGGTCGTGGCGTCCTACGGCTGCACCGCGTTCATCAGCGTCGACGACTCCGAGTTCGCCGCGGGCCACGTGGCCTTCGACGTGCAGTGGGACTAGTCAGCTCTAGCGCTTCTTGCGGCCGCGACGTCGCTTGTGCTTGCCCTTGCGCTTCCTCTTGCGCGGGGCGGCGTCGCTGCAGCGCAGGTCGGCCTCGGTGCACCCGTAGCGGACGTGCATGTGGTCGTCGTGTCCGCGCCACGCCTTGATGGTGGTCTTCTTCTTGCGTCGCGCGTCGGACTCCAGCACCGAGAACGTCGCGCGCTGCTGCGCCTCGTCCATGGTCTGGGCGGCATAGGGGAGCAGCTGCAGCTGGACCGACTTCGCCATGAAGATGGACTCGACCGCGCCGTTGGCCAGCAGACGCCGGACCAGGCCCCAGGTGGCGGCCGCGTCGAGGTTGTCGTCGGTCACGGCCACGAAGCGGTGCCCCTCGTCGGGCTCCCGCATCACGTATCCGATGTCGACATCGCGCCCGGTTCGATGAGACTTGTGCGGCCGAACGCGGCCCCCACCGAGCTTGGAGAACTCGCCGAGCTTGACCGGGTTGGCCTCGGGGAAGTCTTCGCGCCACTGGGTGAGGGAGAGGGCCAGCTCGGTGACCGTCTGACGGGTCGCGTAGCTGCGCGGTCGAAAGCTCCGCATCACCCACCCCTCCCCCTGCGGGAAGGCTGCCGAGTGCTCGACGCGCCCGCTGTTGGGCGCGCCGATGGAGCGAGACACCGTGCCAGGCTCGTGCCGGTAGACCAGCACGCGCTGTCCTTGATGGACACGTTCGCCCGCGACGAGCTCGGGGTTGAGCGCCAGCAGCGTCTTCTCCCGCACGCCCCAGCGGTCGGCGAGGCGCCCGAGGGTCTCGGAGCGCGGGGCCTCCCACCACACGGCGTCGAGATTGATCTGCGGCCGAGGCGACGACGGGATCGCCACGCCCCGGGGGTACACGGCGGGCGCGTCGAAGACCTGCAGCGTGGGGGCGACCTCCTGGGACTCGGTGGCCTGCGCGACGCCACAGGCCGCAATCACGGCGATGGCCAGCGAGAGCACGTGCTTTCCGAATCCACCCACCCCTCAAGCGTAAGCCGCCCACGAAGCGTCGCCGCGTGAATCGACGGCCCAATGTGTCGTTGTGGGCGATCAACCCGCGAGCGTCACTACAGCCGCGGCACTTCGTTTCGGTACACTGTGGGGCATGTCCGACGGTCCGGCGCTCTCGTTCGTCCTGCTGCGCGAAGCCTCCTACCCCGATCCGCAGGCGTTGATCTCCGCCGCGGCCGCGCTCGGCGAGACGCTCACCGCCGGCGACGCGCCCGACGGGGGACCGGTGAGCTACGACGTCGAAGGCGGGCGGCTCCTTGATCATCATGCTCGTCGACGTCCCGCACCCCGACGCCCCGCACATGATGGTTGGCCTGGCCTCGCCGAGTCCCGAGGAGCTCGAAGCCACGCGGGCGCACTACATCGTCACCGCGCTGGGCCTGCCCGGAGACATCCGCGCGCAGGACACCCGCATGGCCAAGCTGACCGCGGCGGTCGTGCAGTCGAGCCCCTCGGTCGCCGCAATGCTGGGCGCGGGGGTCGTCTTCCACAAGGCGGCCTTCTTCGTCGACGTGGTCCGCTCGGCGGAGGCGTTGCCGATGCTGGTCTGCGTCGACGTCACCATCGCGCCCGAGGGCGAGACCCGCATGTCGATCCTCACCCACGGCATGGTCCGCTACGGCCGCGAGGAGTTCTTCATCACCGCCTCGCGCGAGGGCAAGGGCGCGGTGGACTTCGTGCTGAGCATGACCGAGTGGATGCTGCGGGACCCCAACAAGCACCTGCCCACCGGCGACACGGTGGGCCGCTCGGCCGAAGAGAAGCTCACCGTGCAGCGCGTGCCGAGCCCGACCGGCCAGGGGCCCGAGGTGATCCGGCTGGATCTGGATCAGTAGGGTCTCGCGGCTTGAACGGGCAGATACGTCATGCGAAGGTTTGCGTCGATGCGTGCACCGAGCCCAGCACCCCGCGGCACGCCGCGGGCAATCCCTCGCACCCACCGTCTGGGCCTGCTCGCACTGCTCGCGCTGCTCGGAGGCGGCTGCACGACGCTCGCCGAGGTGTCGGCCGGGCAGACCGGCTGCGCTCCCGAGGAGATCGTGGTGACCGACGAGAACAGCTCGTGGGGCGCGAGGACCTGGACGGCGACGTGCAACGGCACGCCCTACCAGTGCTCCGCGCACGGCGGCGGAGAGAACTCCACGCCGCAGGTGTCCTGCGCCCCCAAGCGCGGGGCCACCACACCGGGCGGAAGCCAAGCCGCCCCCGCCGAGCCCGCCACGGACGGCTGCCAGTACGACACGCAGTGCAAGGGTGACCGGATCTGCGAGGCCGGCCAGTGCGTCTCCCCTGCCCCTCAGGCCCCCGCCGCCGCAGCTCCCGCGCAGCCCTTCCCTCCCGCCGAGCCCGCCCCCGCAGCCCCGAGCAGCCCCCAGCCGCCTTCCGCGGATCCCGCATCCTCCTGAACCCCAGGCCTTGCGCCGGTCCCTTGGTCGACACATACTGGCGAGGCTGCAGGACACCTCCCCGGTGCCCTGCAGCCTCGCCACCGAGTGCTTCGGCGGCAGGTCACATCCACCTCAACCGGCCCCAACCGGGCCACCCAACCGACCAACCCCACGCTCATGGGGGTGCACCGGTTTCGACGGGGGTTTACGAGAGCAGAGATTGCGTGTCGCGGGGCCAAACCGCCGTGTCAAAAACGGTTCGGAAAACACAGTTGCCAACGATAGCAACTACGGCCAACTGGCCGCTGTCGCCTAACTAGGCGGTACGACCCCTCCTGAGGTGCCTGAGTAGGGCGGGGTCGTCAACACACGGGCTAGCCGCAACGAGTGCCTCGGCGTTGCAGCGAAACTCCTGAGGCTCGAGTCGAAGATCGCCGGTCATCGGGCGTGCTGAGACCCTAAACCCAAATACTGATGACTACACACGTAGACGTCCTGTTTGAGGACTTCCGGACCCGGGTTCGACTCCCGGCGCCTCCACTAGATAAACGCCTGGATTCTTCGGAGTCCGGGCGTTTTCCTTTTGTGGTCGGGCTTGGTGGCGGTCGGTCATCTTGTCTCGCCATGTCCCAGACCATCTAGCGACGCTTCGTCGTCCTCACGACCGGCCCGGTGAGGTGGTCGCTGCGCCATGCGGATCGCTTCCAGATCCTCCCGCCTGAGCCCGGAATGCGGGAGGTTGAACTCCACGGTCAGCCGACCCCTAATCACGACCAGCCGGCCATCTTGGAGGTCTCCGCAGTCCCTCCCTCGGAGGGCTTCTTCCCGACGCTGGATGAGATCATCCCGCCGCAACCGGTACCGCCGAACATGCTGGCGGCCGAGTGCTCGACGTTGGTGACCGGATCAAAATCAGCGTCAGGGCCGAGTTCGACGCGAAGGCTGCGCGCGAGGCACGAGCCGGCGGCGAGGGTCACCCTGGGTCATCTTGGAAGGCCAGCGGCACGCTCTATCCGAGTTCACCACGATGTCCGCTGGCTTTCTTTCGGTCGCACATCATTCCGACGCCAGTCGGCCGGCAGGGGCGACTTCGACAGCGCTTGGGCTCGTCACCCCCGACGCACCGCCCGCACCAACGCCTCCGCCAACCCCGGCGCCACCAACGCCCCGGCGAAGTCGCCGTCGAGGGCCCGGACCGCACGCTCGCGCTCCTCGATTCACTCCTCACCGGCAAGGTCGGTTCCGGGGTGACGGCGCTCCCACTCTATCCTTCGGATGTCGTCGATCAGGCCCCGCCTCGCCCCGCACTCCGACACCAATCGTCGCTGGCGAGGCTGGGGTCCTGGAGATCGGCCTTGGCGGGGTCGTCGCGGAGGCTATCCACCTTGGCAGGACGCCGCGCCTCCGCTTCGGGGACTTCCGCATGGCGCGGGTGGGGCTGGAGTTCGTGATGTTCGTGCACGCGGCCAGCGACTCGGCGGGACATCGTGCCAGCGTGTCAGTCTGCTCGCTGGACGAGCACAAGACGCGCCGAATCGTTCTGAGGGTACGATCCGCCATGCGTGAACTCTTCCGACGGGCGGCGTTCGTGGTCGCCGTCGACGACGTGGCGACGAGGCTCGTCGAGCACATTTCGCTGAACCGAGATATCCTCGGAGCATTACAGCGGCGTCACGCGGACCTCCCCGCGGCGTGGGAGGACTGGCTTCGGACTCGGACGACGATTCTCAGGGGCCCCTCTCGAAGGCTCGTCGCCGACGAGTGCTAGCCTCGGAGCGTCGCGGGTTGATCGTCGGCCTCGGGCGAGCCATCCTCATCGTCGTGCTCGATCTCGACTCGGCCGACTTCGCCACGGAGATCGAGCGCGAGGTCGCCCACTACGTGGCCACCGGCGAGCACGACGCGAACGCCTGGCGGCGGTATCCGGGGAGGACTGCCATCGAGCAGATGACCGCGCAGGCGAACGCCCTCCGCGACGCACTCCTCGCGCGCATTCGGGACCTCAAGGCCGGCTGTGATCCAATCCCCGTGCCGCGTGACCGTACTTCCCGAGCGTACCTCGAGCTGAAGCTGGCGCCCATGGTCACCGGCATCTTCGAGCCCGAGGACCAAGCCGTCGTACTCGGGACCCTCGTCGACTCGATCACATTCCTCACGCGAGACGAGGTCGACCGGGTGCTCAAGGAAAGTGGGTGGCCGAGGACGAACTGGGACGTGGCTCGCATCTGGCTCGACAGCATTGGGGGGGTGCCCCTGGCGCCGGTCGCCGACGGCCTCCTCGGGCTGAGCGAGAACCAGCGCTGCTACGTCTCCCTACGGTACTTCGAGGATCTCGAGGCCGACCTGTTCGCCGACTACGTCGTGCACGAGGCCGCCCATCTCCTGCACAACAACAAGCGTCGGTACGTCGGCCTCGCCGAGCGCGGGCGATCCGAGTGGCTGCTTGACATCGAGTTTCGCAAGCGCGAGCTGTTCGCGTACGCGTGCGAGTTCTGGTCCAGGATCTCGACGTCGGCCCAGGCGAAGAAGGACAGGCTGGCGCTCATCGACGAGCTCGCGCCTCGGCTCTCGAACTTCGAGAGCGAGTTCGACCCCGAGGAGATGCAGGACGTGCTCGCCAGGGCAGCTCGAGCGCGAAATGGGTGGCGTTCGATCGCGCGGGCGTGCAAGGCCACGTCACCCAAGCGCCCCCCAACGCTCGGTGAGTAGCGAGCACGGCGAAATCAAACGACGACGAAGTCCCCGCCTGGTAACTTGGCGGAGATGCTGTTGGCGATCACCAACATCCGCGTGATGTCCTGCGCGAGGAGATGGCTCGCCTGAACTCGGCGAGCGCGGGCGGTTTTTTGGGTGGCGAGGACGCGCTGGCGTAGAGACCGCGCGGCCCATGAAAGGCCGAGGCCGGCACAAACGTCCTGGAGGACCACCGCCGATCCACCGCCGACCTCGAAGAACCACGCCGACGACCCAAGGGCCCGATGGGCAGTTCGCAGTTCGCGGCCTTGGATGACGACCAACGAGCCCGGCGACAGTCCGAGCGCACGTTTCTTGCCAACCTCCTGCTGGCCTTCGCCGCGTTCGAGGACCGGCCGAAGCAGCGAACGGCACGTCCTCGAGGTCTGCGGCATCGCTCTACACGCTCAGCACGCCGCGGCGACGGACGACGAGGCGGGCTCCCGGTCGTGGGCCGCACGCTGCCGCACGCTATGCCGGCGGACGCGCAGGGCCAGGGCGAGGCCGGTGAGCGCGAACACAGGCAGCGGGAAGCCGAGGACCGCGAGCACGGGGAGGTCGAGCAGCGGCGCGATGAACATCATCGCCACGACCCACGCCGGCCCGGTCCGCAGCACGCCCCGGGACCGGTCGCCGTGTGCGGTGCGCCCCCACGGCTTCGCAATGGACACCCACACCTGGAAGGCGAGCCCGGCCGCGACGACGGCGAGCCCGGCGACGGCCAGCACCCATGGGCCGTCGCGACCGAGCGTGGCCGCGTCCCCGAGCTCGACGATGGCTGGAGCGACCAGCCCCGTGCCGATGCCGATCTGGGCGAAAGTCAGCACGAACTTGGTCGTCACCCAGCGGTGCTGGAAGAAGCCAAAAGCCGTGACCGCCGACAGGCCGAGACCGGTCGTCGCCGCGGTGATTGCGGAGGCGACCAACACCGTCAGGTCGAGCACGTGGGCCATCTGCGCGGCGGCCACCTTGGTCCCGCCCGGTGCAGAGGTCGCGCTGTGCACGACCAGGACGCCCATCGCGGCCGCCTGGCTAAGCCAGCTCACGGAGGCGACGACGTGCAGCCAAACGAGCAGCTTCCGCCACGTGTGTGCGGTCGAGGCGCTCACGCCAACTATCTTGACGAGCAACACTCTCGATGGCAAAGATAATTGTGGAGGAGCCGACATGCCGCGACGGGTGGACCCGGACGAACCTCAGGACGTGATGACGCTGACCAAGGCGCTGGTCGCCGCAGCCGACGGGGTGACGGCCGCATTCGTGGCCGCGCAGGGTATGCACGCCACCGACGTCGAAGCGCTGGTGACGGTGCTCGACGCCCACGGCTCGGCGACACCCATGACGCCCGGCCTGCTCGGCCGCGAGCTCGGGCTGAGTTCGGGCGCCGTCACCGCGCTCGTGGACCGGCTCGAGGGGGCGGACGTACTCCGCCGCGTGCGCGACGTGGCCGACCGGCGCCGGATCCTGCTCGAGGTCAGCGACGAGGGCCACGCCGTGGCCGACCGGTACCTCGCCCCCGTCCGGCGACGGACCGACGAGGTCCTCGAGCAGTTCGACGACGCCGAGCTGGAGGTGGTGCGCCGGTTCCTGCGGCTGACCGCGGCAGCCATGGCCGCGCAGCAGGCCGCGCTGCTCGACGACCACGGCGACACGGCCCGCTGACGGGGGCGCGTCCGGCCCCGACTGCCCGAGCGCGGGGCAGCAGACCGGCCGGCGCCTCAGGCCCCGACAGAATTTCTCATCATTCTATGGCGCTGCCCCCCACCCCAGTCGCGTATGAGGGACCTCGGAACACTCTCCCAACACGCGGTCGCGTCCCTTGCGGTTGCCCTCGGTGCTGGAGGCTGTGACGCCTACAGCTCGTCCTCGATGACGACCGACACCGACACAGACGCCTCCTCCTCCACGGCGGGCCCGGATTCGAGCCCTTCCGACGATGACGGCGGACCGGGCGGGCCCGGGGGTAGCGCGGGATCGGCCGGAACGGATCCGACCGACCCAACGGCTGGTTCGACCGGGGACTCGGACCCGACCGACGCTACCGGCGAGGTCACGGACACCGGGCTGAACCCCGGCGGCCTGCCGACCGAACGCTACGGCGCGCTGCACGTCGCCGAGGGGCGTCTGCGGGCCGAGAACGGAGAGCCCATTCAGCTGCGAGGCGTGAGCAGCATGTGGCTCAACTGGGAGAACGAAGGCTACGCCGAGAGTCTGTCCGCGCTCGAGTACATGCGCGACAGCTGGGGCCTCACCGTGATTCGTGCCGCGATGGGTGTCGACGCCGAAGGGGCCTACCTCGCCAACCCCGACAAGGCGCTCAGTCAAGTGCGAACGATCGTCGACAACGCAGTGGCCGCAGGTGTGTACGTGATCATCGACTGGCACGACCACCACGCCGAGCAGCACCAAGCCGAGGCGATCGCGTTCTTTCAGATGATGACCGCCGAGTTCGGGCATCTGCCCAACGTCTTGTACGAGCCCTACAACGAGCCGCTGCAGGTCTCGTGGAGCGGGACGGTCAAGCCGTATCACGAGGCCCTCGTGTCCGCGATTCGGGCCGGCGATCCCGACAACGTCATCATCTTGGGTACGCCCAGCTGGTCCTCTGCCGTCGACGAGGCTGCCGCTGACCCCGTCGCGGGCACCAACCTCATGTACACGATTCACTTCTACGCGTGCTCTCACGGGCAAGAGGCTCGCAACCGCGGCACCGTGGCGCTGAGCCAGGGGCTCGCCTTGTTCGCGACGGAGTGGGCTGCGACGCATGCCGATGGCGGGCTCGACGGCGTGGTCTGCGAAGCAGAGGCCATGGCGTGGCGGGACTGGATGAACCAGAGCCAGGTCAGCTGGACCGCCTGGAAGCTCGACAACTGCCAACCGGACTCCAGCTGCATTCTCGCGCCGGGTGCCTCCGTCGCGGGTGGATGGGGTCCGAATGACCTTGGAGGACATGGCGCATTCGTGCGCGACCGAATGCTGGAGTAGCGCAGGCGCTGCGTTTGCGCGGACAGCAGCCGCTCGTCCGGCTCGCGGCGACCGGCCATCACGTGCGCCCCCACGCTCCTGGCCCAAGTCCTCGACCGACAGCGCGGAGGCGTCGTCCCCCTCCCTCTTCACGAACAGTGGCGACGTCGGGACGCACGATGAGCGACGCGCGCGATGCTACGCTCCCGATGGTGTATCGCGAGACGCCAGGATCGCTGCCCGCGCTCAAGCACGCTGTCGAGCGACTTGCGACGGTGCTTGCACGGCGCCGAGCGTTGGAGGCGATCCCGCACGCAAAGCAGGACGATCGAGCTCGGGCCGCGCTCGCGGAGCTCGACGCCGAGCAGGCGGCGCTCGAGGGGGTCGCGGCCCACTTCGACCATGCGTTTGCGGATGCAGTGGAGGCGGTCTTGGCCGCTGGAGGTCCACACGCAGCCAAGGTGGGAGCCCTGCTGGATGTGGTGCCGACCATGGCGGAACGCACGCGTGCGGCGCAATCGGTGTTCGCCGCCCTCCGAGCTTCGCGTGGCATGCTGGGGGCGGTCGAGGTTCGGGCCGCGGGTGCCAGGCGTTCCACAACGCAGCGCTCGAGGGTGGGCACGCATTCGCGAGCCTCGGTCGAGGCGCGACTGAGCGTCAGCGTCACGCGCCTGCTCTTTCGCCTCGACGCGGCGCTGGAGTTCAGCCGACCTGCGGAGCTCGACTCGGACGTGGTGGAGGGGATCCAGACCATTCGCGACCGTCTGGCCCGTGACGTCGATGCCGGTGCTGAGGTTCTCGCGTGCGGCTTGGTCGCAGTCCGTGCGGATCTCGAGCGCCTCGTGACGACCACCGCGGCAGCGGTCGACGAGCTGGATCGACGCGCCCGTGGTTCGGCGCGGCGGTTGTTCGAGCTGGTCGCCTATCGCTGAGGTGCTTCATGACACGCCACCCCGTCGACCGTGGCTCCGGTGCTCTCCCACGACGTCGACCTGTGCGGCTCCATGCGCTACACCGGGGCCGTGGGATCCCTGGTGAACTACGACCAGCACTACCGGGCGGGCCGAGGTCAGTGCGGCGACCCCTTCCCAGAGTTCGTGGCCTTCTTCGACAGCGACGACCGGCAACGCGCCCGCGTGCTCGACCTGGGCTGCGGGCAAGGCCGCGATGCGTTGCTCGCCGCTCGTCTTGGCCATGCGGTCGTGGGCGTGGACCTCTGCGCGATCGGGATCGCGCAGATGACCGAGGATGCCAAGGCGGAGGGGCTCGAGGTGACCGGCGTCGTCTCCGACCTGCTCGGGTTCCGTTCGCGTCGCAAGTTCGACGTGGTTCTCCTCGACCGCGTGCTGCACCTGCTCCTCGACGACGACGAGCGCCTCGCCGGCCTGGACCTGGCCACACGCCTGACCCGCAGACGCGGACACGTCCTCATCGCCGACGTTCCCAAGCACCGAAGACTCATCCACGGGTACTTCGACGAGCGGACCGACGCGTGGACGGTGGTGAAGCGGACCAAGAACTTCCTGTTCGCCTGGAAGGCGATGGGCTGATCGCGCGACGGCAGCGCGGGTCGGGGCAACTCGACAGCCCGAATTTGGGCTGCGAGGCTGGTCAGCACGTGGAGCGACCAGCGTTCAGTTCAGCGTCACGTACAGCGGCAGCATCGCCGGCGACATCCCTTGGCCACCGACCTCGAGCTCGGTCTCGATGAAGTCGTGGTCACTCATCTCGTACGTGCGGTCCGCTTCGTAGTCCGCGGCGAAGGTGCGGTTGCGCATGCCCGTGAGCTCGAAGTTCGGGTCGCGCAAGAAGACATGGTCGACCAGGACGGTCTCGACGCGGAGGAACTGCTGGTCTGCGAACCCGCGCACCATCTGGTCGAAGCGCGCCGGGTGAAGGGCGCCCGGGCAGTCATCGGATGCAAGCGCAGACTGCCGGATGTTGAAGTCGCCCGAGACGAGGACGACGTCGTCGCTCGGTAGGGTCCTCAGCCGCGCGAGCAGGCGCTCGAGGTTGCACGCGTTGATGGCGAAGTCTCCGCCCGCGCAAAACTCCAGATGGACGTCGACGCTCCACAGATCGACGCCGCCGACCTCCGTTTGCACGACCTGAGCCCCACGTTGCGCGGTCCCGCCGCAGGAGGCGTAGGGGTTCGACACGTCGGCGGGGTCCCACGCGTCCCCCGAGCTCCACGCTGCGTTGAGGTTCCACGCCTCGTCGTCCTGGACCTCGAGGTTCGTGAGGATGGCGTTGCCCCACGACGCCTCGCCCGAGGACAGAATCGGCTGGTACCATGCGCCGTAGTCCGCGTACTCGGGGTCCGACGCGCTGCCACCGAGCGAGAGGCGGAACACCGTCGGCCACAGCGAGAAGCCGGTCTTCCAGTAGCCCTGGGACATCTCCTGCGTGTTGAAGATCGTCGGTCCCGGGCTCTCGAGGGTCTCGAGGTACTGCACCTGCAACCATGCCAGGAGCTGGGGGTCGTCGACGTCGTTCCGGTCCAGCATCGTGGGTGACCACGAGACGTGCGCAAGATTGGCCGTCACCACCCGAACGGTTTGCTCGGTCTCCCCCATGCGTGCCGCACCCAGCCCGGAGTCCTCCGGGTCCCTCGGCCCCTCGTCGCAACCGAACAACAGCCAAAGAGCCGAGATCGCTGCGGATGTTCGAACCCAGCCGATCACCGGATCTTGACCGCCCCGAGAAGACATCCCCACCGACCGCCGCCGTCTTCGGCATAGATCTGCACCGTCGCTCCGCTGAGCTGGGCGGCCATGCCCACGCGGAGCATCCTGTCCATCGCGGGGTCGTTGGGCACGATGCCGTTGATCGCGACGCCCTTGTACGCGTACGCGATCTTCTTGTACCCCGCCTCGCTGCAGACCTCGTCGTGGAGCTTGAAGTAGAAGCTTCCGTCGTGCAGGACGATGACCTCCTCGATCACCGTCGTGGTGTTGTGGGTGTACGCATTGACCTGCACCGCGGTCAGGACCGTTGCCAACAACGCGCCGGCTCCGAAGAGTCTTGCGAGCGCGGGGCGATTCGAGGATCTGATCTCCATCGCCAGTGGTCGTACCGGATCACCCGGGGATGTTACCCAGCGCGTGCCCGCGTTCCACTGCCCTCAGCGCAGGCGGAGGTCGACCACGATCGGTCGGTGATCGGAGGCGCGCTCGCTGAGTCCGCACTCGAGCGGCTCGCCGGCCTTCGCCACGCCCTGCCCGGCCTCGTCTCGACAGGCGTCGTAGACCTCGGCGGCGACGATCTCGGCCGCGCCCGCGTAGACGTAGTCGAGCCGGCGGCCGTCGGGGATGAAGGTCTCCTCGTAGGCCGTCTCCACCCGCTCCAGCCCCGCGTCCAGCAGCGGCTTGGTGGGCTCATACGTCAGCGGCAGGACGATGTCGCTGCCCAGCTCGTAAGAGCTCGGGAGCCCTGCCGGCAGGGCGTCGAAGACGACGACGGACGGGTCCTCCCGCTCGTTGAGGTCGCCCAGGACGACCACTGCGTTGTCCGGATACTCCGAAAACTCGTTCTCCGCCGCCTGTCCCAAGCGGACGTACTCCACCATGCGGCGGAATCGGTCGACGTCGCCCCCGCCGGCTTTGAGGTGGGCGGTCACCACGCTCACGTAGCGGTCGCTCCCGGGGGCCTGCAAGCGCAGGCGAACGAAGGGCCGGGTCAGATCGCGGGCCGCGTCGTCCACGGAGATCCAGTTCGACCACAGGTAGGCCGCGTCGGCGACCGGCGTCCGGCTCATGCAGGCGTTGGCGATGCCCGACCCGTCGGGGCCGGAGAAGGGCGCCAGCAGGCCGTCGGTGTAGCCGCCCGCCGCGGCCACCTCCTGCAGCCAGGACTCCTCGCCCTCGCCGACCTCCTGCAGGCACAGCACGTCCGCGTCCAGGCGCAGCACGATGTCCACCAGGGCCTCGAACTGCGGCGAGCCCGGTGCGTCCACGCGCAGGATGTTCCAGGTCGCGAACCGCACGATCGCGCCGCCGGACGGCGAGCTCGTCGGCTCGGGATCGGTCTCCTCGGTCGCGCCCCCCGAGCTCGTCTGCGACGCTTCACTCGACGCCCCGCTCTCCGCAACCGGACCCGACGTGCTGCCGCGCTGCGGTTCGTCGTCGGCGATCCCGGGGTCTCCCAAGCAACCGGCGAGTCCAAGGACCACCAACCCCACGCCGAACCGCACCATCGACCCAGACGCTACCAGAGCCAGAGGGTGAATGCGCAGACCGACCGGGCGCCAGGTGCGCTGGCGGAACCACGTTGCTGCTACCATCGACCCGGAGCTTCGATGAACCGCGCCCATGCACTGACCGCGCTGAGTGCCGTCCTCCTCGCCTGCGCGGGGCGTCAGCCCGACTGGCACGCGCAGACCCCTGCGCCCACCCAGGCGGCGCCGCCGAGCGCTGAGGTCGCCGACGCCGTCGCGCTGGGAGACGCGCGCTGGGAGGCGCGCACCGACCCTGACAACGTCCGCGAGGCCATCGCCCATTGGGAGGGCGCCATCGCGGCCGAGCCCAGCGACGCCGAGGTCTTGGTCAAGCTGACCCACGCCTACTACTTCCTCGCCGACGGCTACCTTCGCGACGACGACGATGCCTACCTCGAGGCCCTGGACCGCGGCGTGCGGTGGGGTGAGCGCGCGATGCTGGCGGCCTCGCCCGAGTTTGCCGCCGCGATGGCCGACGACGCGAAGTACTCCGAGGCCATCGCGCGCGTCGGTCCGACCGGCGTGCCCGCGATGTTCTGGTATGCGACCGCGCTGGGGAAGTGGGCCAAGAAGCAGGGGATCGCGGTCATGCTGGGACGCAAGGACGACATCAAGGTCACGATGGAGCGCGTCCTGGCGCTCGAACCCACGTTTCTCGGCGGTGCGCCGCACGCCTACTTTGGCGTCTACTACGCCGTCGCACCCGCCATCGCCGGGGGCGACCTCGAGACGTCGCGGGAGCACTTCGAGGCCGCCCTGGCCGTGTCCGCCGACGTGCTCTCGACGAAGGTCCTGTGGGCGGCCGAGCTCGCGGTCAAGGAGCAGGACGAGGCCACCTTCGACCGACTCCTGGCCGAGGTGCTCGCCGCCGACGAGGCGGTGATCCCGAGGATCACCGCCGAGAACCGGATCGAGCAGGGCAAGGCCCGCGAGCTCCTGGCCCGGCGGGACGAGCTCTTCTAGCCGCTCAGAAGTCCGCGTCGTCGAACGTCGTGATCGCCTCGTGCGGCGCGTCCAAGATCGCGAAGTGCCCCTGAATCTCCGGCAGCACCCGGTCGAAGAAGTGCCGGGTCACGCCCAGCTTGGCGCGCGCGTTGTCCGTCTTGGCCGCGACCGCGTAGTTGGCCTGGGTGAGCAGCGAGAACCCGCACACCACCAGGCCAAACGCGCTCAGGTACGTCGACGCCGAGGCGCCCATCACCTCCGGGTCCTTCGACGCGCGCTTCCCCAGCGCCATCGTGGCCGCATCGAGGGCGCCCAGCGCCTCCCCGAGCGCCGTCCCGAAGGACGCGGTGGACTCGTTGGACCCCGCAACCTCGATGACCTCCCGCACCTTCTTGCCGAAGACCCTGTACAGCCGGCCGTCGGCCAACCCCAGCTTGCGCCCGACCAGGTCGAGGGCCTGAATGTGGTCGGTGCCCTCGTAGATCATCGCGATGCGAAGGTCTCGCAGGTACTGCTCGATCTCTCCGTCGACCGTGTAGCCCATGCCGCCGCAGACCTGCATGGAGTCCGACACGTTCTTGAACCCGCGCTCGGTCCCGTAGGCCTTCATGATCGGAATCATCAAGGCGACGAGGTCCTCGGCTTCCTGACGCTTGGCCTGGTCGGGGTGACCCGCCGAGAGGTCGATGTTGGCCGAGATGAACACCGCCAGCCCGCGCAGGGCTTGGGTCGTCGACTTGACGTCGAGCAGCATCCGTCGCACGTCGGGGTGCACGAGGATGGTGTCCGCGCCCTTGCCCTCCTCGCGCTTGTCCGGCGCCATCGCGCGGCTCTGTCGGCGCTCCTTGGCGAACGACAGCGCGGCCTGGTAGGCGATCTCTCCCAGCGACACGCCCTCCAGACCCGTGAAGAGCCGGGCCGCGTTCATCATGACGAACATCGTGCGCATCCCCTTGTGGGGCTCGCCGACCAGCCAGCCCTCCGCCTGCTCGAGCGACATCACGCAGGTGGGCGAACCGTGGATGCCCATCTTGTGCTCCAGGCCCGTGCACGTGATCGGGTTGCGGCTGCCGTCGGGAAGGAACTTCGGGACGAGGAACGTGCTGATGCCCTTGATGCCCGCGGGCGCGTCCGGAAGCCGGGCCAGCACCAAGTGGACGATGTTGTCCGAGAGCCCGTGCTCCCCCCACGTGATCCAGATCTTGCCGCCGGTGAGCTTGAAGTGGTCGCCATGGACCTCGGCCTTCGTGCTCAGCAGCCCGAGGTCCGTACCGCTGTGCGCCTCGGTGAGGCACATGGTCCCGGTCCACTCGCCCGAGGCGAGCTTGGGCAGGTAGGTCTCCTTCTGCTCGTCCGATCCGAACGCCTCGATCGCCTCGATGAGCCCGTTGGTCAGGCCCGGGCACATCGACAGCGACTTGTTGCCCGACATCAGCATCTCCTTGGCCAACGTGCCCAGCGAGATCGGAGCGCCGCCGCCACCGTGCTCGACGTCGGCGGTCAGCCCGTAGAACCCGTTCTCCGCCAGGGCTTGGTGCCCCGCCTCATAGCCGCGGGCGGTGGTCACATCCCCCGTCTGCGGATCCCACGACGTCCCCTCGGTGTCGCCGGCGCGGTTGGACGGCAGGAGCACCTCCGATGCCAGGGTGCCGGTCTGCTCGAGGAACAGCCGCGTGGTCTCGAGATCGAAGGCCTCGAAGCGGTCGAGCTTCGCCACTTCGTCGTAACCGAAGGCGGCGAGTTGAAACATCATGTCGTCGATGGGCGCGGTGTAGTGCTGCATGACTTCTCGGGCGCCTCGTTGGTCAGGACCCCGGGCGCGGGCACAGTGTGGTCGACGCGCAGCGATCGGCCAAGAGGGGAACGCAAGCATTCGCGCAGGGCGGTCGTGCACGCCATCGAGGTCCGTCTGTGCGGCAACGTGAGGTCCAAGCAGCGAGCAGTGCTAGCACCCGCCCCCATCGGACCGCATCGAGAGCGCGATTCGCTTGCGGTCGAGGTCGACCTGCGTCACGGTCACCTGCACCTTCTGGCGGACGCGCACGACCTCGCTCGGGTCGCGCACGAAGCGGTCCGCGAGCTGGGACACGTGCACCAGGCCGTCGTTGTGGACCCCGATGTCCACGAACGCGCCGAAGCTCGTCACGTTGGTCACGATTCCCGGCAGCACCATGCCCGGCTGCAGGTCTGCGAGGTCGTGGACGTCGGCGAAGCGGAACACCTCGAATGCAGGGCGCGGGTCTCGCCCCGGCTTGCCGAGCTCGGCGACGATGTCCTCGAGCGTCGGGCGCCCGACTTCGTCGGTGACGTAGGCGTCGATGTCGATCGCCGCCCGCCGCTGGGGATCGCCGAGCAGGTCCAGGACCGTGCAGCCCAGGTCCTGGGCGATCTGCTCCACCAGGGCGTAGCGCTCCGGGTGCACCGCGCTGCGGTCCAGTGGGTGCGCGGCATCGCGGACCCTCAGGAAACCCGCCGCCTGCTGAAAGGCCCGAGCGCCCAGGCGCGGGACCGCGGTCAGCGAGGCGCGGTCTCGAAACGGACCGTGCGCAGCTCTGTACTCGACGATGGCGGCGGCGAGCTTGGTGCCCAGCCCGGCGACGTGGGCGAGCAGCTGCGGGCTGGCCGCGTTGAGCTCGACCCCGACCGCGTTGACGGCACGTTCGATCGTGTCGGCGAGGCTGGCCGCCAGCGCGCGCGGGTCGACGTCGTGCTGGTACTGGCCGACGCCGATCGACTTCGGGTCGAGCTTGACCAGCTCGGCCAGCGGATCCTGAAGGCGCCGCCCGATCGAGACCGCACCGCGCACCGTGAGATCGAGGTCGGGGAACTCCTCTCGCGCCACGGCGCTGGCGCTGTAGATCGACGCGCCGCTCTCGTCGACCGCGATCGCGGGGATGTCCAGCTCCAGGCTGCGGACGAAGGCCTCGGTCTCCCGCCCGGTGGTGCCGTTGCCGATCGCGATCGCCTCGACGGCAAACCGGGTGCACGCCTCTCGCACTGCGGCACCGGCGGCTTCGGCTCGGGATCCACCGGTGTGCGGGAAGATCGTCATGTGGTGCAGCAGCGCGCCGTAGCCGTCGAGGACGGCGCACTTGCAGCCGGTCCGAAACCCCGGATCGACCGCCAAGACCGGCTTGTGCCCCAGTGGCGCCGCCATCAGCACCTCGCGCAGGTTGGTCGCGAACACGTCGATGGCCTCCTGGTCCGCCCGGAGTTTTACGGCCGCGATCGCCTCCTTCTCGAGCGAGGGCTGCAGGAGCCGCTTGTAGGCGTCGGTGAGCGCGAGCTCGAGCTGCTCGGCTGCAACCCCTCGCCCCGCACCGAACCGCCGACGCAGCCGACGCAGCGCCTCGGCCTCATCGGGTCGAGCGGTCACGCGCAGGTAGCCCTCGGCCGCGCCGCGCAGCACCGCCAGGACGCGGTGCGAAGGCGCGCGTCGCAGCGGCTCGCCCCAGTCGAAGTAGTCGCGGTACTTCGAGCCCTCCTCTCGCTTCGACTTGATGACCTTGGCCGTCAATCGGCCCTGGTCCGCGAACACGGCGCGCAGCTCCCCGCGTGCCGCCGCGTCCTCGCTGATGCGCTCGGCGATGATGTCCCGCGCACCTGCGAGCGCGTCCTGGGGGCTCTCCACGCCTCGCTCGCCGTCCACGAAGGCCCGCGCGTCGATCCGGCGGCCATCCGCAGCGGCGATCGCATCGGCCAGCGGCTCCAGGCCGCGCTCCCGCGCCGTGCTGGCCCGAGTCGTGCGCCGGGGACGAAAGGGCAAGTAGAGGTCTTCGAGCTCGGCGCGGCCTTGGGCACCCGCGATGCGACCGGCAAGCTCGGCCGAGAGCAGTCCCCGCTCGTTGAGGGAGGCCACGATCGCCTCGCGGCGCTTGTCGAGCTCGGCGAGCAGCCCCAGCTGGTCCCGGACGGCCGCGACGGCGACCTCGTCCAGCGACCCGGTGGCTTCCTTTCGATATCGCGCGATGAAGGGGACGGTGGCCTTGTCCTCGAGCAACCGCGCGACCGACTGAACCTGCTTCGGCTGCAGCGAGAGCGTCGCCGCGACGCGTTCGAACCGGGGCTGGAGCGGAGCTGCCACGGCCTGAGGCTACACCGAGGCTGCCATCACCACACGCGCCAGCAGTTGGGTAGGATGCAGCCATGCATTTGGTTGGCAGGGCGAACGGCTCTCGAGGTGGCAGGGATTCTTCAAGGGCGCCGCTGCGGGCCGGCGCGTTGCTGTGCGGATTGACGCTCAGCGGCTGCTTCAACCCCGACGATCCGCAGCAAACCAGCGCAGACACCGACGGCACCGGCAGCACGACGATGACGTCGGGGGCGACGACGCCACCGACCTCGACCGCGACCACGCCGACCGAAACCGATCCGAACCCGTCCGCGGGCACCACCGAGGCGCCGACGACCTCACCGACCGCGGACTCCGGTACCACCGAGGATCCGACGACCGCCGAGACCGACGCGTCCTCGACCGGCGATCCGTCCGACTGCCCCAGCGGCGCGCCGACCCCTGCCGAGGCGCCCTACCTGCTCACGACCGTCCTCACCGAGCACGGCAGCACCGACGTCGACGTCGCCGACATCAACGGCGATGGCAACGTCGACTTCATCACCGTCGCGCGCAGCGAAGGATCCGTGGAGTCCTTCTTCGGGGATGGAGAAGGAGGCTTCACCTCCCAAGGCGTGGTCATCTTGGACAGCGACGGCTTCCCCGACCGCGTTCGGCTGGGCGCGATCGCCGACGACACCGTCGACCTCTTCGTCCACATGGAGAGCCCGGTCGAGCTGTGGGTCATGCGCGGCGACGGTGCGGGGAACTGGCCGAGCCGGCAGATCTACGACTTCACCTACGTCCGGGCGATCGATCTCGGCGACTTGAACGCAGACGACATCCTCGACATCGCCTACGTCGGCGCCGTGAACCTCGATGTGCGCCTGGGCGCGAACACGGAGGACTACGGCGATCCCGTCGGCTACGGCGGAAACAACGGCAGCGTCATCCGAATCGCGGACATCACGGGGGACGGCAACGTCGACATCCTGACCGCGGAGTACAACTCCAACGAGCTGCAGATCTTGGCGGGCGATGGGGCGGGCGTCTTCACCGCCGAGCCGACGCTGGTGACCGGGTCGACGATCACCGGTGCCGACGTCGGGTACTTCGATGGCGACGCGCTGCTCGACCTCGCGCTGACTACGGCCGACGACCTGCGGGTGTTCTACGGCCAGGCCGGCGGCGGCGTCTCGACGACCCCGGGGACCATCGTCGCCGACGCGCTCCAGCGCGTTCGCGTCGCAGACATCGACGCCGACGGCGTGGACGACGTCGTGACCAGGTCAGCCGCGTTCATCGAGGTCCGCTTCTCCAATGGCGACCAGAGCTTCACCGATGCGACGGCCTTCGAGTGCCCGCAGAGCGTCACCGGGATGGAGATCGTCGACGTCAACGACGACTGTGTCCCGGACATCGTCGCAGCCGCCGGCCAGGGACAGGACGTCTCGCCTGCTCCTGTCCGACCGTGACGAGAAGCGCCGACGGATCGGTCAGCACCGCGCGCGCGCTGTAGTATGCGCGCGATGTACCTCCAGATCTTCGGGCAGCTGACCAAGCAACTCGCGCAAATGGACACGTGGCTCGCCACCGCAGCCGCGCACGCCGAGGCCAAGGGTTTCGACGTCGACGTGCTCGTGACCCAGCGCCTCGCCCCCGACCAGTTCGCCCTGGGCCGCCAGGTCCAAATCGCATGCGACACGGCTCGACTCGGCGCCTCGCGCATCACGGGCAAGGAGACGGCGTCCGAGCCCGACGAAGAGACGACGATTGCGGAGCTGCGCGCCCGCATCGCATCCACGCTCGAGGGGCTGCAGACGCTGTCCGAAGGGGACTTCGGGGACGCGGCCAGCCGCACCGTCACGCAGCCGCGATGGAAGGGCCAAGTGATGGACACGCACGACTACCTGCTCGAGCACGTACGCCGAGCTTCTACCTCCACGCCGCCCACGTCGACCGATCCTCCGACACAACGGCGTCGGCGTCGGCAAGCGGGACTATCTTGGGACGCTCAGCAAGCGCGACCCCGCCTGACGCCGGATGACAGGGGGCGCGAGGAGGCCGTACCCTCGCAGGGGCGACCGCGATGACCGGCAACGAAGGCAACACCCCGCAGGCCCAGCGAGCGCTCCGCTCGCTGGTGGTGCCCCTGCTTCAGGTTGCGTGCAGCTCGAAGACCCCGGTCTCGCTCATGGCCGCGCACATGTCCGTTTCATGCACGGGACGGCTGTGCTCGGCATCGGACGATGGCGTCCTGATCGAGATTCCCAACCCCCCCGACGGTACGCTGCTGGGCAGCACCGCGGTGGTGACCTACCCCTCCAACGACGGAACGAAGGGCTTCGTCTCGGAGATCACCGCCGTCGACACGGGACAGGGTCCCGCCGGCGGGACGAACGGCGGGACGAACGGGGCCATCGTCACGCTCGCGATCCCTGCGCGGCTGCAGGCGGGCACGCGACGCTCCGCGGTCCGCGTTCCGGTCCCACCGGGATCGCTGACCGCAGCCATCGTGCAGGGCGAAGGGGTGCGCGGCGGCGTCCAGCCGGTCGACATCAGCCTCAGCGGCCTGCTGATCGAGATGGACGCCCTGCGGGCCCAGCGGGTCGAGGTCGGCGCGGTCCTTTCGCTCAGACTGACGCACGGCTCGCTGGAGCTGCCGCCTGCAGTGTGAGGTCCGCCGCAAGGACGGTCGGCGCTTCGGCCTGCTCTTTCACCGCGGGTCCGGTAGCGGGCCGCATGGCGAAGATCATGTGGCGGCTGCAGCAGGACCGGCTCCTGTCACGGTAGCCGCCCGCGTCCGCTCGCACCGCGCTCAGTCACGCAGACGGTGCTGCCGGAGCACGGCCTGATCTCCGTCGCGGACCACGTAGACGATCCGGCCCAGCTCCGGCGCTCTGTTCGGTTGAGTCCGGACCGAGGCGTTCGACCTCCAGCACGCAGCGATCCTCCGGACTCGTTGCGTCGCCGAAGAGCGTGCACTCGTGCACGAAGACGCTCTGGGGTGTCTCAACCCGAACCTCGACCTCCTGCGCTCCATCGGGCACGAGACCGACCCACACGAAACCTCCAGAACAGTCGAAGTCCAAGCACGGTTGGCAGCCCCCGGCCGCCCCCAAAGCCCCGACGAGGGCCAGCGTGTTCAGCAGGCCGTGGACGGCCCGGCCCCGAATCCCCTTCATCTCTACAGACCTCCCCAACGCGGTCGACGTCGCGGTCTCTCTCCAACCCCATAGCACGACATTCGAGCCGCGTCCCGGACTCTGGCTCCGACGCTTGGCAGTCTGTCACGTACTGGGCCTCATCGACCTCGAGCGGGCCAACACTTGCTCACCGCGGCATCGTCCGCTCTGCACGCCATCTCGAGACGCGACTCCTCGGGTTCGCTGGACGGGCATGCGCTCAGTCCGACACAGAGATTATCGGACACAGCCGCTCCAGCTACGGCCTCAAAGCTCGGTGCGGAAGGAGGACACGACCTTGCTGAGCAGCCGTCTGTACCAAGGCCGGCCGACGACGTCGCCGGGCTCGATCGCTCGCACAGCTCGAGGTCTTCGTCGAAGTCGGCGTCGAGCTGAGCGACCAGCTCCTGGCGTCTGACGTTGTCACGATGAGCTCGTCATCCTTGCGCAAGGAGCGGTAGTTGAAGTTCGCCGAGCCGAACATCGCGAGCGCGCCGTCGACGGTCACGATCTTCGCATGCATCATCGATGGCATGTAGGTATGGAGCTCGGCGCCGGCCTGGAGCAGGGGGATGATGCGCTCGTCATTGGCGAGAGCGACGAGGGCCTGGTCTTGGTGCGGGCCCGGGACCAGGATTCGCACTTCGACAATGACCACCTTGTCGATGAGCAGCCGGTTGAGGTGCGAGTCCGGCATGAAGTAGGCGGTCTGAATTCCAATGCGAGACTGGCGAGGCTGAGCGTGGCGTGGAGCGCGGTGGCGACGTCGCTCCAGCCGACGCTTGCGGTCCCTCGAACGACTTGAAGGGACGCGTTGCCCCGGTGGCCGCGGCGCCTGTTCGGCGTTGGTCGGGGCTCGCTCCAGCCCAGCGGAAGCGTTTGAACCGTTTCCATCCAAGAGCCCACGAAAGCGGACCACAGCGTCTCGACGGCGGGTCCCTCGATTCGAAAGTGGTCATCGCGCCAGCACCCGGGCCGCTTGCCGTCGCCCTCCCACTCTTTGGCGATCCCGACCCCGCCCGTGTAGGCGACCGCGTGGTCGACGACGAGCAGTTTTCGGTGGGTGCGGTGGCTGATGCGCCAGATCCTCCAGGTGCTCTTGGGCCGAAACCAAACGACCTGGGCGCCGGCGCGTTCGAGTCGCTCCTCGACCAGTCGGCTGCATCTTCGCCGCCCCGACCGCGTCGAGGAGGATCATCACCGTCACGCCCCGATGAGCGGCCTCGGCGAGCGCCGACGCGAAGGTCTCCGCGATGTCGCCGGTCCAGTAGACGAAGGTGATGAACGCGATGGTGTGCTGCGCGTTCTTCACGGCGTCGAGCATCTCGGGAAAGATCTCGTCGCCGTTCTTTAGCCGCCGAACGGCGTTACCGGTCGAGAACGCGTAGCCCAGCGCCCGCTCCAAGACCTGCTCGCGTGCCGCAGTATCGAGCGTCGAGTGCCGCTCGCCAAGATTCGTCGCCAGTTCTGCCCGAGCTACACCCATCCCCTGCCAGGTCGCCCTAGTAAACGACGCGCTCCCGTCGAGCGGACGAGGGCGATTCTATTCGGCCGGGCCCTACGCCGCCTTGCGGCGGCCGAGAAACTGGAGCCGGGCGTGCGTCTCGCGTCGAGTGTACTATGGTCCCTGATTCAAACGACTTGATCACACGGCATCTTGAGATCGGTCCGCGTGTTCGATGGCTGGGCTTCCCCCGAAAAGTGGGCCCTCCTGACGCTTTCGTGGGCGGCCAGGGAACGGAGAAGGGGCGAAGCGAGGGCGTGCTGCGGCGTGAACGTAGTTGGGCAGCGCCTAGAAGCGCGCAGCGGGTGAGGGCTTGGGGTTCCGACACCAACCAAAAGCAGCCCGACCCGCATGCGCGCCACCAGTGTCGTCGCCCTCGAGTTCAGCGAGGAGGCGCTCATCGCCGATGTGGAGCCGAGCTGGCAGATTCCCCGCTGCAGCGGTTGCGGCAAGAAGCGGCGAAGCGTCTACGACTCCCGCGCTCGAACCTGGCGTCACCTGGATTCGGAGGCGTCAAGACGCTGCTGCGCTACCGGACGCGCCGGGTCAGCTGCAAGAAGCGCGGCGTGGTCGTCGAGACCGTCCCATGGCAGAGTCCTGCAGCCGCTTCACCCTCCCGATGGAGCGCCATGTCGCCTACCACGCCCAGCGAAAGGACAAGACCACTGTCTCTACCCTCATGCGCGTTGCATGGCGAACCGTCGGCCAGATCATCAAGCGCTACGTCCGTCGCGAGCGCAACGAGACGGGCGACCCACCCGAGAATCTCCGCACCATCGACGTAGGCGTCGAGCACATCCGGGTGGTCGATGTCCACGGTGACGAGGT
>CAVXIC010000030.1:0-106802 GCA_963761755.1 uncultured bacterium | reverse complement strand
GCTGCCTCGATCGTGCCCAGGTCCCGCGGTCCGTCGGGCGTGACCACCTCGATCGTCGCGCCGGCGTCGACCGCCGTGACCATTGCAGATCCGTCGGCCTTCACGGCACCAACATCCATACGCGTGGTGCGTCCATCGAAGGCCACGAACGCCTCGCCGCGCCGCGGCACCGCCCGCATCGAGACTGCTCCGCCCTCGATCACCGTCACGATCCCGTCCTCGTGCAGCGGCGGCATCTCCAGCGCGCCGCCGTCCTCGTCGGTCAGCACTCGCACGAACGCGTCGTCGTATTCGCTCTCCAGATGGACGTCGAGCGCATCCCAAGAGAGCACCTCCAACGCGAAGGTGTCGCGCGCAGACGGGCTCGAGCAGCCCGCCAGGGTCGCCACCACGTACTCGACCCGTCCCGGCGTCGCCAGGGTCGCGCACCCGCTGCCCACCGCGAAGCACTGTCCCGACGTGGACTCGAACGTCCCGTCGAGATCCACCGCCACCACGGCGGGGCACACCTCGGACCCCTGCACCACGGCCAGCGGTGACGACTCTCTTCCGTTCTGCATCTGCAGGCCGAGATCGACCAGGAAGGTGCCCTGCTCGGTGACGACCCCCCGGTCGCAGCCAAGCAGAGCCAGGGTCGCGGTCAGCAGGATTGCTCGGCGGGTCACGGGAGCTGGGTGTCCGGCACGGGGGGCGATTCGTGAACCCGCGCCTTGGAACGACCGTCGAACCCGGAACACGCCGCCGGGAGCAGGAGCAGGGTCAGCAAGGTGGCGTCGAGCAACCCTCCGATGACGACGGTCGCCTCCGGGCCCACATCATGAAACGGGCAGATCCCGAGGTTCGAGCAGTCCGGAGACGAGCGCCTTGCGGAGGAAGTCGATCACGGCCGACTCGACCCGCGCTGCGTCATCGGAGCACGCCTGCGCGTAGGCTTCGACCAGGTCGCCGACGGTGTCGCTGTGGCTCGCGAGCTCGACGAGATGCGCGGCGGCATCGCTGAGCTCTTGATCGGGCGCACGCGCGCCCGGGCACGCGAACCCGGTGGTGGCCGACGCCCGCTCGTCGGGACCTTCGTCGAGGAGATGCGTTTGGAGCAGGCGGGCACCGACCGGCGGTCGAAGCCTGCGGGTGCGTAGGTCGGCGGGGGCGAGCGTGGCGACGTTCAAGCCCGCCTCGAGGCGGGCGAGGTCGACGGCGCCGTACGGGGATCGACCGCGAGGCTCCACGCTGACGGCCCAGCTCGGGTCGTTCGGCAGCGGGCGGCGCAGGACGACCAAGGCGTGCCGCGTCTGCTCGATGTCGAGTGCGGCGAGGTGGGCGGCGTAGCGACGAGCAGCCTCGGCGTAGTCGGGGCCCAGGGTGCTGTCGGCGGCCGCGGCGTAGCCCAGCGAGAGCTCGTGGGCGCGGTGACCGGGCGCGTCGATGACCGCCACCTGCAGCGGCACGTCGGGCAGCGCCGACCGGATCCGGTCCAGCGCCGTCCCGGTGGGCGGCGCGGTGTCCATGAGCACGATGGCGCGGCCTCCGGGGGCGAGCGCCTCTGGGAGCTCGCTGAGCAGCCGCAGAGCGAGTTCGTCGCCGCGGCGACCTCCGTGCAGGTAGGTGGTGGCGCGAACGTCGGGCGGCTGCGGAACGAAGGGCGGCTGCGCGAGGATCAGGTCGAAGCGCTGGCCGCGGACCGGCCCCAGCAGATCCCCGGCGTGCGCCTCGACCTCGAGTCCATTGAGGCGGGCGTTCCAGGCAGTGAGCGCGACCGCGCGTGGGTCGAGGTCGACCGCGGTGACCGAACTCGCGCCCGAGTGGGCCGCCGCCAGCGCGAGCGACCCCGCACCGCAGCCCACGTCGAGCACGCGCGCGGGCATGGACGACGGCAAGGTGTCGAGCAGCTCTTGGGTGGTCGCTCCTGGGCCCATCACCGGGTCGTGCCTGGCGTCGGCGTCGTCCGAGCCGACCCAGACCCCGCCGAACGGCATCAGCCGCAGCAGGCTTCGAACGCGTTCCCCGTCATGGACCAGCACCCCACACGTCTCGAGGGCGCCCACCAGCTCGGGGTCGAGGGCTCGCGTCACCTCCTCGCGGCCCAGCGCGTCGCGGTAGGCGAACAGGCGGGTCAAGATCGGGCCGGCGCCGGGCTGACTTGCGAGCCACGCCTGCACCAGCGGTAGCCGCACCGCGTCGAACTGGCGCGGAGCGATCGCCTCGGCCATCGCCAGCATGCGGGCGTCGTAGCCGGCGGTTCGCAGGGCCTCGCGCAGCGCGACCATCTGGCGGTCCGGCAGCGACGAGAGTGCTTCGAGATCGAGGAGATGACCGCTCACCGCACGGGTAGGCGTACCACGCCCGAGCGCGCTCGGGCTCGAGGACCGAGCGTCGAAACATCCTGCACCGGAACAACGTCCATCCCATCGGGTGCCGCGGGGACCGCCACCGATCCACCGATCCACCGATCCACCGATCCACCGATCCACCGATCCACCGATCCACCGATCCACCGATCCACCGATCCACCGATCCACGCGACTCGCCATCGGCCCCTGTAACGTAGCCGTCGACCCGCAGGGTGGTTGCCACGGGCACTGGCCGTGACGGACACTTACCGGACTGATGGCACTGCGCGATGATCCCCGGCGCGCGATCGGTCTGGCCCCCAAGGCCGGGACGTATCCGTTCGAGGTGGTGGCATGCGAGGAGACCGACTTTCAGACCGGGTCCCCCGGGATCCGGGAGGCGCCTCGCGGATGAACCCCCAGGCCAAGCCGCAGGTCACGCCGAGGGTCGTGCAGCGGATGGTCGGGGTGGTCGAGCGGGTCACGTACGTCAACCCGAGCAATGGATGGTCGGTGATCAAGGTTTCGCCGATGGGGGAGCCGCACCGCCGGGTGGCGGTGGTGCTGCATCAGGTGGCGGCGTCGCCGGGAGCCACCATGGAATTCGAGGGGCACTACGAAGAGCACGCCCGGTTCGGCGAGCAGTTCAAGTGCAGCCGCGCCTCCGAGCGCAAGCCGGCCACGGCGGCGGCGCTGCAGCGCTACCTGGGCTCGGGAATGATTCGCGGCGTGGGTCCCAAGACGGCCAAGAAGATCGTGCATCACTTCGGGGCCGACACGCTCGAGGTGTTCGAGCAGGATATCGAGCGCCTTGTCGAGGTGAGAGGCATCGCCGGGCGCAAGCTGGAGTCGATCGCTGCGTCGTGGCGCGAGCACCGGGCGATCCGAGACGTCATGATCTTTCTGACCGAGCATGGGGTGAGCACGCTGTTCGCGGTGCGGATCTACAAGCGCTACGGCGACCGGGCGATCGAGACCGTGCAGGCCGACCCGTATCGGCTGGCGCGGGAGATCTTCGGGATCGGGTTCTTCAGCGCCGACGCGATCGCCCGTCAGATGGGCTTCGATGCGCGCGGGATGCCGCGGGTGCGGGCGGCGGTGCGCCACGTGCTCTCCGCCAGTCGCGAGGCGGGGCACTGCTACTTGCTGGGGCCGCAGGTGGTCGAGGCGGTGGCGGCACTGCTGGACTTCGCGGCTGCAGAGCAGGTCGCCGCGGGGGTGCCGAGCACGTCTCTCATCGAGACGGCGTTGGTCGAGTTGGTCGAGGCCGCTGACGTGCGGACGCGGGTGTTGGACCGCACCCCGACTGCGGGGGAGGGCGCACCGGAGCAGGAGCGCATGGCCTACTACGCGCGCTCGCTGTTCGAGGCCGAAGACACGGTGGCCCGCTGCGTCGGGGCCCGGGCTTCGAAGACGCGCGAGGTGGATGAGGCTCGGGTGGGGCGCTGGCTGGAACGGCACGCGGCGCGCTCGTCCTTCGCCCTCTCGACCGAGCAGGAGGCGGCTGTTCGTGGGGCGCTCACCCGACAGCTGGCGGTGCTGACGGGCGGTCCGGGCTGCGGCAAGACGACGACGCTGCGCACCCTGGTCGAGCTGCTCGGGGCGATGGGCAAAGCGGTGGTGCTGGCGGCGCCCACCGGGCGAGCGGCGCAGAGAATGACAGAGGTGATCGGGCTGCCGGCCAAGACGCTGCACCGGCTGCTGGAGTGGGATCCGAGCACGGGCGGGTTTCGGCACGGGGCGGACCGGCCGCTGGTCGCGGACTTCGTGGTCGTGGATGAGGTCTCGATGCTCGACGTGACGCTGGCAGCATCCTTGCTGCTGGCGATCCCCGCCGGGGCGCAGGTGCTGTTGATCGGCGATCCGCATCAGCTGCCTTCGGTGGGCCCGGGGCGGGTGCTGGCCGATCTGCTGGCCAGCCCGGCGGTGCCGCGGTTCGAGCTCCGGCAGGTGTTTCGGCAGGCTCAGACCTCGGCCATCGTCGCCCACGCCCACGCGATCCGTCGCGGGGAGGTGCCCGAGCCCCCTTCGCCGATCCACGACCGGGGCGTGTGGGAGCGGGGGGAAGAGTGCCTGTTCCTCGACTCCGACGTCGCCTCGCAAGAGGAGCTACGGTTCGTTCGCAGGGCCAAGGCGGTGATGGCCCAGCTGCAGCGCGAGGGGGGCCACGCCGAGATCGTCACGGACGAGGCGCGGGTGGGCGTGCTGCGGGCCTGCGCCGACGAGCCCGCAGCCGTGCAGGTGGGCCCGGCCCTGGAGCGTGACGACGACACGCGGCCGGCGGTGTTCTCGGTGCCCCGGCGATTCCTCCACGTCGACTTGCCGGCGCTGGCCCGGACGCAGGGCGGCGCCGAAGAACTCGAGGCGGTGCTGCGCCGCGTGCATCCCCACTCCACGCTTCATCACGGCCTGACGCTTCCGGAGGCGGTGGTGCGGCTGTACACGCACACGATCCCCCAACATCTGGGCGCGGGCGTGGAGATCCAGGTGCTCGCGCCGATGAATCGCGGCAGCGTGGGCGCCACGGCGCTCAACGTGGCATTGCAGAGGGCTGCCAATCCGCCGGCTGCCGACAAAGGCCAGATCACGATCGGCGAGCGGATCCTCCGCGTGGGCGACCGCGTGATCCAAAAGCGCAACGACTACGAGTTGGGCGTGTTCAACGGGGACATCGGCACGGTGGCGGCGGTCGACGCCGTGCAGATGACGCTGGAGGTGGACTTTGGCGGGCAGCGCGTCGCGTACGCCAAGGACGCTCTGGTGCATCTGGGGCTGGCCTACGCGGTCACCGTGCACAAGTCTCAGGGCAGCGAGTTTCCGGTGGTGATCGTGCCGGTGGTGATGCAGCACTTCTCGATGCTGTTTCGCGATCTCGTCTATACGGCGCTCACCCGAGCCCGGCGCCTGGCGATCTTCGTCGGTCGCCGGGGCGCGCTGCGGCACGCGGTGGCCAACACCGACTCGGTCCGGCGGCAGACCGCGCTGGCGCAGATCCTCGGCGGCTCCAACCAGGCGCCTGGGATCGGTGAAGCGTCCCGAGTGAATCGTTGAGGTGCTGGCTTCACGAGTAGGGGGGGAGTGCGCACGGGCTCTCGACGCGGCGGTTCTGCAGCCAGGACTCACGACCGGGTCACGGGGGATCGGTGACCGGCGAGGGGGACGATTCGTGAACCCGGACCTTGGAGCGACCGCCGAACCAGGAATAGACCGCCGGCAGCAGGACCAAGGTCAGCACGGTGGCGCTGAGCACCCCTCCGATGACGACGGTGGCCAGCGGCCGCTGAACCTCGGCGCCGGGTGCCGTCGAGAATGCCATCGGGACGAAGCCCAGGACGTCGGTGAAGGCGGTCATGAGCACCGGGCGTAGGCGAAGGCTCGCGGCGGAGCGGATCGCCTCGGTAGCACCGACGCCCTGGGCCTGCGCGTCGCGGGCGACGCTGACGAGCACCAAACCGTTGAGCACCGCGACGCCCAGCAGGGCGATGAAGCCGACGCCCGCGGAGATCGAGAACGGGATGCCCCGCAGCCACAGCGCGGCCACGCCACCGACGAGGGCCAGCGGAATGGTGAAGAGGATCAGCGTGACGGGCCGCACCGAGGAGAACGCCGACCACAGCAGGAACACGATGAACGCCAGCGCCGCGGGGACCACCCACGACAGGCGGGTCTTGGCCTCCTCGTAGTGGTGGAACGTGCCGCCCCACTCGATTCGGTAGCCGGGGATCGCCTCCACGCTCGCATCGATCGCCTTGCGGGCATCGGCGACCACCGAGGCCATGTCTCGCCCCTCGACGTTGAACTCCACGACGATGCGCCGGGACTGACCCTCGCGGTTGATCGCCGCGGGACCGTCGGTGAAGCGGAGCTCGGCCACGTCGCCCAGCGGCACGACGTGACCCTGGGCCGTCCGCAGGGGCACGCTCGACAGCGCTTCGATCTCCCCGGCGGGCGTGTGGTTCACGAGCACGCGGATCGCGAACTGGCGGTCGCCTTCGAGGACCATGCCGGTGGGGTGGCCCACCGCCATCGTCTCGGCCGCCAGGTTCACGTCCGCGACGCTCAGGCCATAGCGGGCGAGCTTGGCGCGGTCGGGGATGATGCGCAGGTATCGGAGGCCCGCGATCTGCTCGGTCCTCGCGTCCGCAACACCTTCGATTCCCTGGACTGCGCGCTGCGCTTGCTCGCCCAGCGCGACGAGCTGGTCGAGGTCGGGCCCGTAGATCAGGATCCCCACGTCGGATCGGACCCCGGCCACCAGCTCGTTGGTCCGCATCTCGATCGGTTGCGAGAGCGATGCTGCGATCTCGGGCACCGCCGCCTCGACGGCCTCGCGAATCTCCGCGGCCAGCGCTGGCTTCGTCAGCCCGGATCTCCATTGATCGTCGTCGGCGAGCTTGATGTAGACATCCGTCTGCTCCATCCCCATCGGGTCGAGGGCCAGCTCGGGCGCACCGGTCTTGGAGACCACGTGCTGCACCTCGGGGATCGGCATCAAGGCCTTCTGCAGGCGGTCGTCTTGGGCCACCGCCTCGGTCAAGGCGACGCCGGGCAGCCGCCGTGCTTCGACGAGGATGTCCCCTTCGTCGAGCTGGGGCACGAACTCCGCCCCGAGCCGACTCGCCAGGACGGCGCCCACGATCAAGACGCCAACTCCGCCGACGATCACCACCGCGCGTCGGCGCAGCACGAACGAGAGCACCGGGCGGTAGATGCGGATCGCGAGCCGCATCAGCAGGGTCTCCTTGCGATCGGCGCGCCCGCGAAGCAGCAGGCTCGAGAGCACCGGGACCAGCGTCAAGGAGAGGATGAAGGCCCCCGCCAGCGCGAAGAGGACCGTGGTCGCCATCGGCGTGAACAGCTTGCCTTCGACTCCGGTCAGCGTGAGGATCGGAAGGTAGACGACCGCGATGATCGCCTCCCCGTAGACCGTGGCGCCGCGCACCTCCGCCGTCGCGGACCGCACGATGGCCAGACGCCGTCGTGCCCCCGGTGGACCTCCGGCCTTGGCCGCCTCGCCCAGTCGCCGCGAGGCGTTCTCTACCACGATCACCGACCCATCGATGATGATGCCGAAGTCCAGCGCGCCCAGACTCATGAGGTTTCCCGAGACGCCCAGCGCGTCCATCAGCGTCAACGCGAACAGCATCGACAGCGGGATCACCGACGCCACGATGATGCCCGCCCGCAGGTCCCCCAGGAGCAGCAGGAGCACGACGATGACCAGCACGGCGCCCTCGACCAGGTTGGTGACCGCGGTGCCGATGGTTCGATCCACCAGGCGGGTCCGGTCGTAGAAGGCTTCCACCGTCGTGCCTTCGGGCAGCGAGGGCTGCAACTCGTCGAGCTTGTCGCGAATCGCCTGCGCCACCACGCGTGGGTTCTCCCCCATCAGCATGAGCGCGGCGCCGGCGACGACCTCCCCTTCACCGTCCTGGGAGGCCGCACCGCGGCGCAAGCGAGCCCCAAACCGCACCTCGCCGAGGCTGGCCACCGTGATCGGGGCGCCCTGCGGGGTCGCGCCGAGGACGACCTCGAGCAGGTCCTCCCGACTCGTGACCAAGCCATCGGTCCCGATCACGAAGTGCTCTCGGTCGCGTTCGATGTAGCCGCCTCCGGCGTTTGCGTTGGCCTTCTCGATGGCGACGACGACCTCCTCGACCGACAGCCCGGCCGCCCGCAGCAGCTCGGGGTCGAGCACGACCTGGTACTCGCGGTTCTCGCCGCCGAAGGTGTTGACCTCGACGACGCCGGGGACGGCCCGGAGCTGCGGCCCGATGTACCAGTCGAGCAGCTCCTCGAGCTCCATCAGCGTGAGGTCGTCGTTGCGCAGCGTGAACTGATAGATCTCTCCCAGGCCGGTGCTGATCGGCCCCATCTGCGGGGAGCCGTAGCCCGTGGGAATCGCCTCGCGCACCTGCGGCATGCGCTCGCTGACCATCTGGCGCGCGAAGTAGATGTCGGTCTCGTCCTCGAACACGACCGTCACCACGCTCAGGCCGTACTTCGAGAGCGACCGAACCTCGGTGACGTCGGGCAGGCCCTGCATCGCGCGCTCGACGGGGATGCTGACGTACTGCTCGACCTCCAGGGGGGAGAGCGCCGGCGCGGAGGTGACCACCTGCACCTGGATGTTGGTCACGTCCGGGACGGCGTCGATGGGGAGGCGCTGCGCGGCACGCCACCCGAGCGCGATGAGGATGATGGTGGCGACGAGGACGGCGACGCGGTTGCGAAGTGACCACTCGATGACTGCGGCGAGAATCCCCATCAGTGGTGGTCCTCTCCGAAGGTGTCGCGAAGCAGCGCGCTCTTGACGGTGAACGCGCCCTGGCTCACGACCCGCTCCCCTTCGCGCAGCCCGTGGACGATCTCGGTGTGGTCCGTGTCGGCATCGCCGAGGACGACGTCGTGAACCTCGAAGTGGCCGTCGGCGTGCCGGACGAACACGACCGGGCGCCCCTGCATCCGCGTGACCGCCGAGTTGGGCACCGCGATCACGGCCGCGGTTGCCTCACCGACGGCGACGACGTGCGCGGTGCCGTACAGGCCCAGGCGCAGCCTGCCGTCGGGGTTGTCGAGCGGGATTCGGACCGAGAGGGTCCGCGCCCCAGGATCGACCTCGTGCGAGAGGTAGTCGACCTCGCCCTCGAAGGTCGCGTCCGGGTAGGCGTTGAGGTGCACCGCGGCGGCGCGACCGGTCTCCACCCGGGCGACGTCGCGCTCGAAGACGTGGGCGATGAACCACACCCGGTCCGCGGCCACCATCGTGGCCACCACCGAGTCGGCGGTGACCGGGGCTCCGGCCACGACGTCGCGCGACAACACGACGCCGGCCATCGGAGCGCGGACGTCGTAGGTCACGGCGCGGCCAGAAGATCGGCTTATTCCCAGCGCGCGGAGGCGTTGGCGTGCGGCCTGAGACTGAGCCTCGAGCGCGCTCGCCTCGGCAGCGGCGGCCACGGCCTCCTGCTCGCTGGCCATGCGCTTGGTCACCAAGCTCGACACCCGCTCGGCGTTGGCCCTGGCCGAAGCCGCCTGGGCGCGCAACGCGGCCTCGGCCGACCGAAGGCTTTGAATGTCGGGGGCGCGAACGGTCGCGAGGATGTCCCCGGCCTTCACCGAGTCTCCCGGGCGAACGCGAAGTGCCTCCATGACGCCATCGACCCGAGCCGCGACGCTGGCCTGACGGTCGGGATCCGCGACGATCTCGCCGGAGAGCCGAATCGTCGGGGCCAGCCTGCGCCGCTGGACCGCGACCGTCTCGATGCCCGCCTGTTCGACCACGGCGTCGGGCAGCGCCACCGTGCGCGGGACCTCGTCGTGCCGGTCCTCGTGCTCGTGCTCGTCGGGGTGGTCGTGGTGCTCCGCCTCGGGCGCGGCGTCGGGCTTGCCACACGACATCGCCAGCGCGACGAGCAGCGTCCTTCGCTTCGCGCGATTCATCGGGCACCCCCACCGAATCGGGCGCCCGAGGCGAGCGCCAGCGCGACCGAAGCCCGGCACAGCGCGTGGTCGGCCTCGACGGCGCGCAGCAGCAGCTCGATCAGTGCCTGCTGGGTGACGAGCGCGTCACGGACCGGGAGCCGCCCGCCTTCGATTTCGCCGGCGAGCGCCTTCAGGCTCTGCTGCGCGGCGTCGCGGGTGTCGGCTGGGTATGCCGCCGCAGCCTCGGCCCGCGCGCCGAGGTCGTGATGGGCGAGCGTCGCTTCGAGCGTCATCTGTCGCCCCGCAGCCTCCACCCGCTGGTCGGCCTCTCGCGTGCGTGCCTGTGCAGCCTCGATCTGCCCCTTGTTCGTCCGGCCCAGCGGGAAGGGCAGGGGGATCGGAAACGACAGACCTCCGCCGACGATGCGCTCGTTGAACCCGTCGGTCTGGGCGAAGACGGAGAAGGACGGCGACGGCATGCGTTCCCTCTGCAGCAGTCGAACGCGGGCTGCTTCGGCGCGGCGTCGCGCTTCGAGGTGGCGAACCTCGGGCCGAGCGGTTGCGGCGTTCGTCGCGACCTGCAGGTCTCGCGGACCCGGCAGCGGGTCGAGGCCTCCGTGGACCTGTGGCGCCTCTGCCGTGGGGTCCATGCCCAGCGCGCTCGCCAGACGGGTCTGCGCGACGAGGACGCGACCGCGACTGAGGGCGGCTCGCTCTCGCAGGCCTGCTTCGTCGGCCGCGGCGAGCTGCGTCTCCATCGGGTTGCCCAGGCCCGCTTCGGCGCGCGCGCGGGCCACCTCGCGGAGGCGCGCCGCCGTCGCGCTCGCGCGCTCGATGATGTCCAGCTCCTCTCGCGCGGCGAGCACGTCGTAGTAGGCGAGCAGGGCGTCCGCGACGACGTCTCGCTCGGTCCCCTCGGTCTGGCTTTCGCGGGCCTCGCGCTCGGCCGCGGCGACGTCGATGCGCCTGCGTCGCTGGCCGGCGATCTCGACCTGCTGCGAGAGGCTGCCCGTGACGTTGGTGGCTCGATCTCCGGTGGTGTTCCATCGCCGCCCGACGGTGACCGAGGCGATGGGGTTGGACGGGAGGAGCACCCCTGCGGCGGACGCATCTGCTTGGGCCGCCGTGACGGCTTCACGGTCGGCGCGAACTCGGGGGCTCGCCGCAGCCGCGCAGCGAACGACGGCGTCGCGGTCGAACGGACCTCGACAGGCGTCGGGCTGCGGCTGCACCGCGAGGAGGGAGAACAGCAGGGAGAACGAATTCATGACTGGATGCGGATCGAGAACGGATCAGGGCACAGCCGGGGGCACGCGCCTCGACTGCCGAAGCCCTCCCGATCCGCAGGTACGGACGGGGGGCACGCGAGCGATCGACGACGCATCAGCCAGCCCCGGCATGAGCGGGGAGGGCAGCGGCGCCGTGGGGACTCACGCCCTGGGGGGTCGGTCGATCCGGTCGTGGACCGCGACGCTCATCACGTCAGCCACGGATGCTTGCACGTCGAGCCACTGGAACGCGGGCGACGGAAAGCGGGTGCCGCACGCGGGGGTCGCGAGTGCGGTGGGGCAGCAGCTGCAGTTGTGCAAACTGCCGAAGCAGAAGTGTTCGGCCTCGGGACACGCATCGCCCTCTGCGTGCTCACTGGCGTGGGCGCCATGCCCCGTCTCGGCGACGTGCACGGCGTTCTCGACGACCTCTTCGCCCACCTCCACGAGACCCGACAGCGACAGCGCAACCAACCAGGCTACGAGCACGCGGACGAGGGTGAATGTGGACGGGCGGCCCATGGGCGAACTGCCGGATGCGGGAGCCTAGCACGGGTTGGTGGGCCCGAGCCGGAGCGCGGCGCTCGATCACATCGATGCGGCGAGCATGCGCAGCTGGTCGATGAAGGGCTGTGAGACGTTCAGTGACCCAGCGATGATGCCGGGGCCGGGGTGGCGAATCACCATCGTGATGTCCTGAAGGTCGACGCCCAGGGGCGCGGGGATGTCGGCCGCCTTCTCAGGCGGGACCAGGGCGCGAATCCAATCGACGCCGCCGGCGACGTCGATCGCGTAGAGCGCGACGAGGCCGGAACGGTCGGCGCCGAGCTTGGCCCACCCGGCGTGGTCGGTCACCGTCTTGGTGCCACGCGCCGCCGCGATCGCCGAGGTCATGTAGGTATCGGCTCCGGTCGGGGAGGCGACGAAGATGACGCGGTCGTCGAGCTCGGCTCGGTCGATGGTGAACGTCATCTCGGGCCAGAGCTTTCGGATCCGCTCGAAGTCGGGGTCCGAGGAGGCCTCACGCAGTGCCTTGGCCGTGGGCTCGATGATCCATCGATCGATCTCGACACCATCGACCGTCGTCGCCCCCGGTTCGAAACGCCATGACACCGCGTCCTTGCCCTTGGCGGGGAGGACCGCATCGGACGTGAAGCGCTCGGTCCACGCCGTCCACTTCTCCCGACCCGGCGCGCTCTTGCCAATCTCGAGGATCGCCGCGCCGAGCGTTCCGGTCTCGTAGACCAAGCCGGCGGCGACATCACGGGTGTACAGCTCGGACTCTTCGTCGATGAAGGCCTTGAGCTCCGACTTGAGCTTCGCGGGCTCCATGCCCAGCTCCTTGCCCAGCTCGTCGGCCATCGCGTCGACGCCTTCCTTCCACTTGTCCGTGCTGGTGATGCTCGAGCCCGACTCCATGCCCAGGAGGACGAACGTGGATGCGGGCATGTTGGACACGAAGGCTTGGTCCATTCGGCCGGCATAGGCGGTGTCGAACTCGGTCTGCAGCTCGGATCCCGGCTTGGCGTGGGCGGCCCCCGAGAAGTGGGCGCCGTCGGGGGTGAGCCCGAAACCAATCGCGACCTGGGCGAGTTGTTCGACGCGCGCCTTGAGATCGGCGGGGGAGGCCGTGCCAGACTTGGCGAGTTCATCGAACGCCGACGCGATCTCCTCGACTTCCTTGCCGTATCGGACCATCGCCTCGGACGGGTACGCCACGAGCTCGAAGTCGGCGATCGCTGCGTCGGCGCGGCCGATGATGTTGGCTTCGAGGTAGGCTTTGGACTGCGCGAGCAGCTCGGGGTGGTTGGCCAGGACGACCTGGTCGCCGAGCGCGTCGATGTACAGGGTTTGGCCCTCGATCTCGTAGGCGCCAGCGTGCCCCATGGCGTCGTCCTTGCGGCCTTCTGTGCCGAGATCGGCGACCAGCGCCTCGGCGCCTCCCTTGTATCCGAGTACGCATGCGACCGGGACGTCATGCACCTTGGTGTCCACCACGGCGCAGCCGAAGGGCTTCTCGAAGTCGATGTTGATCGCAACGCTGGAACGATCGCCGAGCTGCATGGCGGCGAGCGACTTGAGGACCTCGAGATCCACCATGTTCTCGACCGAAGCCGGTGCGGCCTGGGCCTTGATCTCTTTCACGGTTGCGACCGCGTTGCCCATCATGAAGTGGCCCAGGATGCCCTCGTGTTCGAGGAGGGGAGCGCCCTCTGCCGCGGCGGTGGCCGCCTGAATCATGCCGAGCGCCTCGGCGCCGAGCCCCACCGGGTTGGCATCGTCGACGGCCGCGGGCGCGGGCGCGTCGCTGTCGGCCGTGTCCGCTCCCTGGGGTGCGTCGACGTTCGCGGGTTCGGCCTCGGTCGGCGCGGGCTCCTTCTTGGTGCAACCCAGCGCGGCGACGAGGGGGAGGGCGGACAGGGCGGTCAGACGTTGTCGGCGGTGCATGGCGGCTCGGTGCGTAGAGTACCGATCAACGCCCCGAAAGAATCCCCGGTCTTCTCACTGACGCCGGCGAAACCAGAACACCGCGCCCAGCATCGCGAACCAGGGCCACCGGGGGGGTGATGTGCGCTCATACGTGCAGCCGCAGCCGTCCGTACCGCCGCTTTGGCCGGCATCTGCCCCGCCCGACGACCCCGAGCTGGGCCCGGTGGAGTCCGGCGCGGGGTCATCCCCGGTGGACCCGTCTCCAAGAGCAGTCCCGCCGCCGAATCCCGAGCTCGAGCCGTCCGAAGCGCCGGTCGTGGTGTCCGGTGCAGGCGTGATGCCGACGTCGAGCACGACGACCTCCGATGTGGCTTCGACGTCCCAGATGTTCGTCGCAACCGCCGTGACCTCCCACGTCCCGACGGGAAACACGACTTCGGGGAACGAGAATGGGGAGATGTCGTCGACGGTGGGCTGAAGTTCGCCGTTGATGGCGAGCTGAACGAACGCCGTGTCATCGCTCGCGTCGATGTCGATCACCGTCGTGAGGGTGTCCTCCTCGGTGGCGGTCGACACCGGAGTGATGATCGTGACCGAGGGTGGAGCGTCGGGAGGAACGAGCGCGGCCGCGATGGCGGCGGGAGCCCGGGGCAAGGGACCGATCCGACCGCTGTCCCCCACCGGTTGCGGAGATCCAGTCCCCCGCAGCACGGCTCGCATCTGGAGGGACGTCAGGGGGCTACCGCCTTCGGCGATCACCGCGTCCTGTACGAGCGCCGCGACGCCGGCCACGATCGGGCTCGCCGAGCTGGTGCCTCCAAAGACGTCGGTGTAGCTCTGATCGAAGTCGTCGCCGAACAGCGCGTACTCGCCGTAGCCGGCGGTGAAGACGGACGCACCCCATCCTTGAACGTCGACGCGTTCGCCAAAGGTGCTGAACGAGAGGCGCTCCCGCGTCCCTGGGCGGCCTGCGCCGACGATGATGGCTCCGCTGTCGCCGCGTTCGCGGTAGTAGGCGAGGTCATCGGCGTCGAGATCGAGGTCGCCATTGCCCGCGGCGGCGACGACGACGACGCCCGCATCGGTCGCCATCCGCGTCGCCAGCCAGACGGACTCCTCGATCTCCGCCGGTCCGAGACGTCCGGAGAAGACCTCGGTGATCTGCATTTCGAGCAGGACGACGTCCCCGGGGTTGGAGTCGGCGGACGCGGCGATGATTGCCTCGGGGCGGCGCGACCCGGATTCGATCGTGAGCGTGGAGTAGACGCGCAGGGTGCTGCCGTGGGCGATGCCCGTGATGCCGTAGCCGCCGTCGTCCGCGATGAGCTCGCCTGCGACCGCGGTCCCATGGTCGCCATCGGCGATTCCGTCGAGCGCGGGGAGGTCGGGTGTCTGTCCAGCCTCGGGGATCAGCGCGCCGTCATTCCACTCCTCGTGCCCGAGAAGCCACGCATACTCGATGTCCGCGAGGCCGACGTTGCTCCCGGTGTAGCCCAGTGCCCATGCACCGATGGCGTCGACGCCGATGTCGGGTCCGAGATAGCCCTGCGCAGGGACCAGATCGGGGGTGGGTGGGTCCAGATCGATGGGCGCCGGTGGGGTGAGCGGCGCGATGCTCACGAACTCGACGATGCCGAGCGCTTGAAGTGCGCGTGCGTCGTCCAGGGACGCGCCGCCGACCTCGAACATGCCCAAGAGATCAGGCTGGTTGCGACCACTGCGCGCCTCGGCGCGACGGCGCAACGCGGAGACCTCGACCGGGTCGAACATCGGCCGTAGCGAGAGGGCTCGGGATTTCAGCAGCCGTCGGGCGGGCTCGAGGTTGCCCACGCCTTCGACGCGAAGGGTCCCATCGACCCGCTGGCGCACGCGAGCGTCGTCCACGAACTTCACGACGACTCGGGCGTCTCGCGTCGGCTGGTTCAGCGGAGTCTTTGCGAGCGGGGTGCGGCGCCGCGGAGCCCCCGCCGCGGCAGACGCAGAGGACGCGGTGGCCGGGGTGAGGCAGGCTACGAGAGCCAAAGACGAGACCCACGGTCGGACGCGCGGCACAACCCGAGCGTACCAAGCCCGCGGGTGGGCAGACGCATTCGAGTGATGCTTCCGCGCGTGATCCTGCGGTGCTTCGCGCGCGCTCTAGGGTGAAGTGAAGTGTCGGGGCGAAGTGTCGGGGCCCGTCGCTCAGTTTTGGTTGAAGACCTGTCCCATGACCAGCCCGTTGGCCGATCCCGGTCCGGCGTGGCCTCGGCGCAGCATTTTGCGGACTCGAACCGAAGGCAGGGTCTTCTCTCGCGTCGCGGGGACATCTCCGCGGTCGGGCTGAACCATCGGCTCGGCGGGTCGCTGCGTCGCGAGGGCGCGGACCGCTCGGAGCGCGTCGGTCATGGTGAAGACCCCGACCACGAGCGCGTCATCGTCGACCACGACCACCATCTCGAGCTGCCGGGCCTCCATGTCGCCTGCGACCGCCGACAGATGCGCGAAGGGGGACGCCATCATCGCCGGTCGCATGGCGCGAGACACGGGTGTGTCGGCGGCACCATCTTTGGACACCATCAGCGCGAGCTCGAGGTCGGACGACCGCACGACGCCCTCGAGCACGTGGTCCTTCATCACCAACAGATGGTGAATTCCGTGGGTCTGCATCCGATCCGCGGCATCAGCCAGCGAGAGCTCGGCGTCGATGCCGTACGGGTCGAGGGTCATGAAGTCGCGAATGAGAGGCACGGGAGTTGTCATGGCTCCGGCCTAGGCAACGTTTCGAGGTCCGCAACGTGGGCGTACCCGCACGGCCGCACAGTGGGGTCCTGCGTGTGTAGCGGCCAAGGTGGTACATCCTGGGGCCTCATGGACGCAGAAGTGCTCGAGGAGCTCCGCGGTATCTTCATCGAGGAGGTCGTCGCCCAGCGAGAAGCGCTCGGCGCTCTGCTCGTCACGCTGGAGTCCGACGAGACGCCAGACGACGAGCGGCAGTCCGCGGTTGCCGAGGCGTTTCGGATCGCGCACGCGCTCAAGGGAGCCGCGCGGGCGGTCGACGACGGCGACGTCGTTCAACTCGCCCACACCGTCGAGGACGCCCTCGCCGACGTGCGAACCGGGGGGGACATCCCGCTCGCGCAGGCGATCAAGCAGGTTCGTCGCCTTCTCGACGGCTTGCCCGGGGCATCCCACGGGTCCACCGAGAGTCTTCACGAACCCGACCCGCTGGCGGCGGAGTTCAACGCGACCATCGCGGTCTCCGGCGAAGATGTTCGAGAGCTGCTGCTCACCGCGGTGCAGCTCCACAGCAGGGTGTCGTTCGAGGCCACCCTGCTCGCCGACGCGACCCGCGAGGTCGGCGAGCGTTTCAACGCCGTGCGGTCCGCGATCACCGAGGGCGCCGCGGCGCAGACGGTGCTGCGCGAGATCACGGCGCTCGAGGAGCAGCTCCGACGTGCCTTCTCGGAGGGGGGGTCCGTCTCGGAGCGCGCGCAAACCGAGGCCCAGGCTCGGGACCTCGCCTTGGGCCTCGAGCAGCTGTACTCCCGGCCGGTGTCCGACCTGCTCGGTCCCGTCGAGCGCAACGCACTCGAGGTTGCGAGGCTGCGCGGCAAGAAGGTCCGGTTCGAGGCCGAAGGGGGGATTCTCCGCTTCGATCGTGCCGTGCTGCACCGCGTGTTCGAAGGCCTGATGCACCTGGTCACCAACGCGGTCGACCACGGGATCGAGCGCCCCGATCAGCGCAGACGCCTGGGCAAGGCCCCGTTCGGTCGAGTGCGCCTTCGGGTGCGCCGGCGGGGAGCCTACACGACGTTCTCGGTCTCGGATGACGGACGAGGGCTGCGCGAGCTCGCTGCCGAAGACGTCGGCGGGCTTCCAGCTGCATTCGAGCCAGGGCTGACCACGGCCGCCGAGGAGTCGACGGTCTCGGGTCGGGGGATGGGGCTCGAGTACGTTCGGCGCTGCGCTGAGGAGCTGGGAGGAAAGGTCGAGGTCCTCAGCCGGGAGGGACAGGGGACCAAGTTCACCATCTCCATTCCCACGGCAGAAGGGATTGCGTCCGGAGTCGAGGGGTCCGCGACGGGTGAAGTCCGGGCCGCTCGCTCGCACTACGTGCTCGTCGCGGATGACTCGACGACGACGCGAGAACTGGTCCGCCGCCTGCTCGAGGACGCCGGGTACGATGTCGACACCGCACCCGATGGCCAGGTGGCCTGGCTGCTCATGAAGAAGGGCGGGTACGATGCGATCGTCTCCGACTTGGAGATGCCCGGCATGGATGGCTTCGAGCTGCTCCAAAGGGTGCGCCGGGAGGATACGGAGACTCCGTTTCCATTCATCACCCTCACGGCCCGCGACGAGGAGGACGCGCGCGCGCGCTGCCGAGCGCTGGGTGTGACCAGCTTCGTGACCAAGGACGTCCTGGGGTCCGGCATCCTCGTGCAGACCTTGGCCGAAGCACTTGCTGCCCAGCCGAAGGCGAGTTCATGATCTGCATCGTCGTCATCGAAGACAGTCCGACGCAAGCCGCCGCCGTGCGTATCCTGCTGCGTCGCGCCGGCTACGACGTCGTCGTTGCGGAGGACGGCGAAGCTGGTCTGGAGGCCTGCCGGACTTCCAACGTCGATCTCGTGCTCACCGACATCGTGATGCCAGGCATCGACGGCTACGCAGTGACCCGGGCCCTCAAGGCCGACCCTGCGACCGTGAACGTCCCGGTGATCGTGATGACGACGCTGGAGGATCCCTCCTACGTCCTCGAAGCGGTCAAGGCCGGCGCCGACAACTACATCACGAAGCCCTTGGTCTCGGACACCGTCCTGGCGCGAGTGGCACGCGCGTTGGAAGGGCCCGACGAATCGCACAGGCCGCTCCTGCGCCCGGCCCTGGTCGACATCTTGGTCTCCTGCCTCGAGGACGCCGCGCTTCGGCATGAAACGCTGGCCCAGAAGCAGGCGGAGGTCGAACGCACGAACACGCAGCGAGAGGAGGCCATGCGGGTCTTTGCCCACGAGATGCGAGGACCTCTGCAGGCCCTTGCCATGCGTGGCGCCGCGCTGGGAGCGATGAGCGATCCGACGCCGCTGTTGGCCACCTTGCCCGCGGACATCCACACCCAGGTGCAGAGCATGGTCCGCGTCATCGACGACCTCACGGACCTCACCGACCTCGATCTAGGCCGGATGACGATCCGATCCGAAGAGGTCGACTGCGTGGCCATGCTCGAGCAACTGGTCGAGGAGTTTCGGGGCCTTCATCCCGACCGGGACCTCTCGCTCGAGCTGCGCTCCTGTGCGCCCATCGTGCACGCCGACCGCGTCAGGCTGCGGCAGGTCGTGCGCAACCTGCTGACCAATGCCATCAAGTACACCGATGGTCCCGTCGAGATCGGTTTGGGCGATGTCGAGGACGCCCTCGAGGTCCAGGTCCGAGATCGGGGGCCGGGTCTGAGCACCGATGGCGCGGCTCGGGTCTTCAAACGGTACGCGCGCGAAGCCTCGTCGGAGGGGGGCAAGCCGCGGGGCGCAGGTTTGGGCCTCTATATTTGCCGCCAGATCATCGAGCTGCATCGAGGCACGATGGGCGTCGACGCGGAACTCGGTCGGGGATGCACGTTCTGGTTCCGCGTTCCGCGAGGCTGAGAAGGGTTCTTCGCGCAGCTGCTAGGGCTAGGACTTGGTCTTTTGCTCTCGGGTCTCGAAGGGCGGAACGATGAGCGTCGGGATGGAGGCTTCGGCCGCGAGGTTGGAGGCGATGCTGCGCTGGAACAGCCGCTCTGCGGTCGAGAGCTGTCGAGAGCCGCAGACGATGAACGACGCGCCGATGGCTTTGGCGCGGTCTTGGATCGCGCGAGTCGTCGATCCCACCTCGATGTGCAGCGTGCCTTCGAGCTGGTGCGCCTGCATCCACGCATGCAGCTCTTCTTCGACTTGATCCTTGAACGAGGGCGAGGCCTGCACATAGGCCGCCGTCAGGCGATCGGGGGTCATGACCAGGTTCGAGGTCGAGGGGAGTACGTAGACGAACTCCAGCGGCAGCGAGAGCTCTGCGGAGAGGCTCCGCGCCATGTTGGCAGCCGATGATGCGTCGTCGGAAGGAACGATGGCCGCGAGAATCGGACCGGGTTCCTGAGGCGCCCGGAAGTCCGGCGGAACGACGAACACGGGCGCGTCGGTATCCCGCAAGACGCGGCGCGCGACCGTGCCCAGGGAGATGAGCGTCCACTCGTCCGTGGGCTTGTTGCGACCCATGACCAGGCCGCGGGTCGCGGACTGGGCACTGGCTTCGATGAGGCTCTCGACGGCCGAGTCGGATTCGACGATCGTGGCGCCGTCGAACTCCCCTTCGACCCGCAGTGCAGCGAGGGACGCGACCACCGCACGTCGGACGCGCTCGATGGGCGATCCTGGGCCGGGGTGTTGCTCCTGAAAGTCGTCGATCTCGCCGACATGGAGCGCGTACAGCTGCGGCGTGTGGGCCGACCGGTTGCTCAGCCAGGCGGCCCACCGCGCTGCTCCATGGCTGCGTGGGGTGAGATCGACTCCGACGACCCATTGATCGAATTCGTGCATGGCTACGGCTTAGGTCACGCCATGGCGGTCGCAACGGGGTGTGCGGTGGTGACACAGTCGAGCGCGCTCGCCCGGCTCTTCGCCTCGACCAGCGCCGGCTTCGATCGCAAGGGCTTGGAACCATGGAGGAAAAACGGGCGGCCCAGACGTTGCTCTTCCGACGTGCATGACGCTCGCTTCCGCTTCCCGCCGACCCGAAGGCCTCGACCAACTCCTCGACAGCGCTGGATCCTTCGTCCGGCTCAGCGCGGACGACGAGCGGGCCGCGGCGCGGCGACTCGTCACGCTCCGCCGGGAACGCTGGAAGGTGGCCGTTCGCACGGTCGCCCGGCTCCGCCGTCACGTCGACGCAGCGTGCAAGGACAGCGATGACGTCTCCGCCGACATCTGGTCGGCCAAGGGCGAGGCCCTGGTCGTTGCGCTGATGGAGGTCGATCCGGACGGTCTGTCGCTCGACAAGCTCGAGCGTGATCCGAAGGTCGGGGACCGGACCCGCAACGCGCTCTCGAAGACTCGCCGCGCCTATCACCGGGCTCGCAACGACTTCATGTGCAGAAACCTGCGCTTGGTCGTCGTGGTCGCGAAGCGCGTGGGCAAGCTGCACCTCTCGCTCGCGGACCGCATCCAGGAGGGAAACCTCGGCTTGATGAAGGCGATCGACCGCTTCGACCCCGAGCGGGGACACCGATTCTCGACGTACGCTGCGTGGTGGATCCGGCACACGGTCACGCGCGCCCTGATGAAACACGGCCGCACCGTCCGCATTCCGGCTCACCTGCACGCCCGATTCAACAAGGTTCGGCGCGCCCGGCCCAAGCTCGAAGCGACGCTTGGACGCCCCGCGACCGTCGAGGAGCTGGCGGAACATCTGGGCGACACGCCCGAGCGCGTCGAGTGGGCACTGGATGCGATGGAGCTGCGCTCGGTCGCCATCGACGCCCCCGTCGGCGGTGATGACGAGCGCAGCCTCGCCGAGACCCTTCCAGACGAGAGCGCGCCCGAGTGGGTGTCACGCATCGAAGACGCCTTCGACGTGCCTCTGGCCGAGAAGGCGCTCGAAACCCTCGACGCCCGAGAGTCGCGCATCATGGCGCGGCGCTACGGACTGGGCGGCGCCGAAAAGAAGACCCTCAAGGAACTGGGCAAGGACTACGGCCTTTCGCGCGAGAGGATTCGCCAGCTGCAAGTGCGCGCGCTGATGACCCTGCACGAAACGATGAACCAGAGCACCGTCTCCTCGCTCTCCCTCGCATAAACCCGAAACGGAATCACGATGAACAACCACGAACACCTCCTCTCCGCCATTTCCGCCTTCGACACCGCCATGCTGGTCACCGCCGCCGAAGACGGCACATTTTCGGCCCGGCCGCTTCGAATCGCGGGCAAGCCCTCTCTCGAAGAGCTCTGGTTCGTGACCGCGAAGGACACCTCGCAAGCAAGCGAGATCAAAGACGACTTCCGAGTCGCCGTGACGATGCAAGGCACGCTGCGACAGGTCTCGCTCTCGGGCATGGCGCGCTTGTCGTCCGAGCCTTCGCTGCTGAAGTCGCTGTGGACCGAGTCGATGCGACCCTGGTTCCCCGACGGCGTCGATGACCCCTCCCTCGTCGCGATCAAGGTCGTGCCGCTGCAGGCCGAGTACTGGGATGCGTCGGGCCTCCGAGGCATCAAGGTCGTATTCGAGTCCGTGAAGGCGATCCTGCGCGGCGAGAAGGTCGACCTCACCGGCATGGGTACGCACGCGACGGTGACGTTGTGAGCCTCCAGAGGGATCCCGCGGATGAGACCGCGCCGGCGATTGAAGCCTCACAGCGGGTCGGCATCTACAAGACCCGCGAGGCAGCACGCCAAGCCCGCGACATGATGCTTGGCGACGGGATCCCCAGCGCCCAGGTCTCGCTGCTTTCCACCGAAGACCCGTCGGGCCTTCAGCTCGCGACGAAGCGCGGCACTCAAGCGCCCCTGATGGCGTGGCTGGGCATGCTCGGCGGCACGCTCTTCGGTGGCGTGATTGGAGCCGTTCTCGGCCGAGGCGCGGTGTCCTTCGCCGGCATGCCCATCGAGATCGGTGCGCGAACCATTTCGGGGCTGCTGTTCGCGTTCGCGTTCGGGCTCGTCGGCGCGGCGATTGGAGCCGTGTTCGGCGCTCAGCGGGCCGCGTACCGCACGAACTTCCAGCAGGCGGACGCGCCGGACGCGGGCACCGCTCTGGGGGTGGTGACCACGTCCGAGGAGCAAGACGAGCGAGCCCGCTACGCATTCAAGTCGACCGGAGCGGTCGACGTCCACGAGGAACCCGCGCGGGTGCTTCCGCGCGCGGTGTGAAGGAGCCCATCATGTCCGAACTCATCGCCATTGCCTTTCCATCCGAAGACGACGCCATGAAGGTCCGCGACCGACTGGTGGCCCTGCAGCGGGAGCACCTGGTCGACCTCGAAGATGCGGCGGTCGTCGTCAAGGACAGCGACGGGCACGTCAAGCTGCAGCAGATTCACAACCTGACGGTCGCCGGCGCAGCCTCGGGCGGCTTCTGGGGTCTGCTGCTCGGGCTGCTGTTTCTCGCGCCGGGCCTCGGGGTCGCGGTCGGGGCCGCGACGGGCGCACTGGCAGGCGCGCTGGCGGATGTCGGAGTCGACGATGGCTTCATGAAGGAGCTCGGGTCGACGCTGGCTCCGGGTTCCTCGGCGCTGTTCCTTTTGGTTCGCAAAGCAACGCCAGACAAGGTCGTCGCCGAAATCGAACCCTTCGGTGGGCGCGTCCTGCGAACCTCGCTGAGTGTCGTGGACGAAGAGCGCCTCAGGACGGCGCTGGAGGGCCACGGGCTCTCCGGCCACCACCTGACCCCCAGCTGAACGTCCTCGTTGGCCGAGTTTTTGGGTCGTGGTGAGAGGCGTAGTACCTACACCTACATGCCCGTGATCGATCGTCGAGGTCTCTTCCGCCAGCGTGGCTGGTTTTCCGTACGCGTCGCCAGCGAAGACGGCGAATCGACGACCGTGGCTCAGAACGTGAGCGAGAGCGGCCTCCTGCTCGTCTCTCGCAGGGCGCTGGCGGTGGGCGACTCGGTCGTGCTGAGCCTGCACGTCGACCCCGCGAACGAGCCCCCGTGGATGCTGGGCGGACGCGTGGTCCGCTCCCACGACAACCAGGCCGATCCCGGTGGGCTCTGGCCGCACAAGGTCGCGATCGCGTTCGATCGGCCGGTCCCGGCCCTCATCGAATCCGTCCTCGCCGCGAGCTGATCGTCGCGCTGCAGAGCCCGGCCGGCCGTGGGCGGCGTCGCTCACCGTGCGCACAGTGGGGTTCCAACGGGGCGTGACGATCTTTATAAGTGCTTGATATTGTTTATTTCTTGTCATGCTTCCGGGAACGGCTCACGCTGTGCAAATAACCTTTGCATGAAACGAAGCATCCCCTACATCGTCGGTGTCGTTGTGATTGTCGGAGCGGTCGTCGCCTTCGTCTTCTAGGCAGCCCCAACCCATCCAACGCGCCAGCTCCTCCACCCCCCTCCCACCAACACCGCCGCCGGTCACGACTTCCCCAAGTCGCCGGTGGCGTTGTTCGTTGGTTGGCGCACGAGCTCACCGGTCAGCTCGACGACCCAGTCGAAGTGCTCTGGCTCGTCGCCGACGGCGCCGACCTCGGTGTGGCGACTGGTGGTCCCGTAGGGCCACAGCGACTTCGCGGCCAGCTGACCACGATGCCGACGCCCTGGTCGGCGTCGTGAATGATCCGCTGGGCGCCGCGCGGCGTTGTCAGGGGCATGACGAACCTCCGTTCCCTCATCCTTCCGTCCCTCGTCCTGTTTGCCGTGGCCTGCGATGCGTCCGAGTCCGAGGCGTTGCACGACCAAAGAGCCGCGCTCGGGTCCTCTGCCCCCGGCGTGTGGCTCGCGGTCACCGAGGACGAAGGCGAGCTCGTACGCACCTTCCACGGAGAGGATGCCCCGGCGACGACCGAGGTGCGGGCTGTCCCCATGGCGCCCGATGAGCAGCTCTCCGCGACCCAGGCGCAATGGTGCAACTACACCCGCTCCGGGCGAGGAAATCGTTTGCGACGTACCCGTCCCCGACGGCAAGGACGAGACGAAAACCCTCCTGGATCTATGGGCCGACGATACGTCGTCGAGTGGCCCGCCGGTTCGAATTCCCATCACCGTCAAGCACGGAATCTGACCCGGGCCCGGCGGATGAGCACGACGCATCAGCCCTTCGGTAGAAGGGTGCCCTTCTCGTCCGTGAACATGCCCGCCAGACAGCGCATGCCGTTGGCGTAGTCGTCGTCGCAGATCGATTCGACGCAGCAGGAGACGAGTTCCTCGCCATCCTCGTCGCCCTGCCCTTCCAGGCGTGAGCACACCTCGAGGGCGCGTATCGGCGGGATCGCCTGAGCGACGGTGGTGCTCTCGGGCCGAGAGCAGCCCGGTCCGATGCCGTAGGCGAACTCCAGGTCGGCTGCGCCCAGGCCCGCGGCGGCGTCGTCGGGCAGCACGTCCTCTTCGGTCCAGTCGCGGACCACGAGGTCGTGCCGTCCTCCCGAGACTGGCTGGAAGGGGGGGGATTCGTTGTGCTCGGTGACGGACGGCACGCCGAGCAGGCCCAGCATGAACACGGGCTTGCCCTGCATCTGCGATAGTTCGTCGAGATAGGTGCTGTAGCGATCGATGGGCTGGAGGTCGTCGGTCGCGCTGGGCTGACAATCGTAGCTGCCGCCCTGGTCGACGCAGTCGACGCCCGCATTCCAACAGATGGCGCTGCTCAGCATCGCGGTGCCCGAGTCGGGGTTGGTCTCATAGAGGTTGGTATCGTCCATCATCGCGGGCGTGCGCACCGAGCAGTCGAGCTCGTTGCCCACGATGACGATGCCTAGCGCAGCACCGTCGCGGACGAACGGACGCGGGCCCAGATTCCAGGTGGCTGCGGGGTTGAGCGCCTGCAGCATCGCCTCGAGCGGAGATTCGAAGCCGCAGCCGTTGACGCCCATGGGCGCCATGCAGGCCAGGGCCTGCGCGGTCGCGGTCTCGAGTTCGCCGTCCCCGTCGAGGTCGACCGATCCCTCCGCGGGGAGGTTGTGCACCTGGGGGTTGAAGGCGACGAACAGATCGAGGTTCGGAGCGAGTGGCTCCGGGCAGACCGCGGTGCAGGCCTCCGCTTGGCTGGGCGCATCGATGCCGAGCCCCACGAAGTCTTCGAGTCGGTCGGTGCACGCGGTGGTCACCGGCGAACCCATCGCAGGCGTGTAGCCCTCGGGTTGGAACGGGGTGCAGTATGGGTTTCCCATGTCGGTGGTGGTGAACATCACCTGCACGTCGGCCTCGAGCTCGCGCAGCTGCTGGTCGAGCTGCACCATGCTCGACGCCAGCGCGCGCTGGGCCCCGGCCATGGCCGAGGAGTTGTCGACGACGACGAGGACGTCGAGCAGGCAGTCGTCGGTCAGGCAACGCGTCTTGGTCTCGGGTTCTTCGGTGTCCCCGGTCGAGCCCGTCGTTCCACCGACGGTCATGGATGGACCGGTCGTTCCCGTGGCGGTCGTCGGGTCGGGCGAGACGTCGGTCGTCGAGACGTCGCCGCTGCTGCCTGAACCCTCCTCGCTGTCGGTCCCCGACGTGCCCACCGCCGGCCCACAGGCCGCCCCAATCAGTGCCAAACCCAGCCAACCCCGTAGTCTCGTCATGCGCCGACGGTATCAGCATCACCATGCCTTTCGGAGGTTCCCTGCTCGATCGATGAGTGCTCTACCATCTCGCCACCTCCGGTACGCGCGAACGGACCCCGCCAACCCGACCTCGACGCTCTCGTTCGTCGTCCTGCTCCCCCTGTCGGTCGCCGCGATACGCTGTCGTCGATGCAGGCACCCCGAACGGCGCTGATCACCGGAGCGTCCAGCGGAATCGGACGGGCGATGGCGAAGTGGTGGGCGGGCCGCGGTACCACGGTGATCGCGGCGGCGCGTCGGATGGAGCGGCTCGAGGCGCTGGCGCAGGAGTGCGAGGGCATCGTGCCGGTGGCGATCGACGTCAGCAACACCGCCCAGACGGTGGCCACGATCGAGGCGCTCGACGACGCACATGGGGGGCTCGATCTGGTGATCGCCAACGCAGGGGTGGGGGATCCGACGCCGGGGGATACGGCAGCGTGGGCGGAGGTGGAGCGGGTGCTGCAGGTCAACGTGATGGGGGCCGCGGCAACACTCACCGCGATCTTGCCGCGGATGGTGAAGCGGGATCGCGGGCAGATCGTGGGCGTGTCTTCGATCGCGAGCCGGGTGGGGCTCGGCGCGTACAGCTGCTACTCGGGATCGAAGGCGTTCCTCGCGATGTTCCTCAGCAGCATCCGGGTCGACCTGCACGGCACGAACGTACGGGTGACGTGCATCGAGCCCGGGTTCGTGCGCAGCGAGATGTCCGACCGCATCGAAGGGCACGCGCCCATGCCCTTCAGGGCGGAGACCGAGGACGCAGCCGACGTCTTCTGTCGCGCGATCCTTCGCGGCGCTCGCACGGTCTCGTATCCCCGCATCCACGCGGTCGCGACCCGAGCGCTCGCGTGGGTGCCGGCGCCGCTGCTGGAGCCGATCGCACGGCGAGCCTCGGAGCCGCAGCGACGGATGCTGCAGCTCGAAGCCAAGGCGGCGGCAGCAGAAGAGCGAGTGATGAAGCCGTGTCCTCGATACCCTCGTTGCGGTCAATCTCGGTCGCACGTGGCGACGAAGCTCGACCAGCGGGTCGTGCCCGCGCCCGCGGGGTCGCATTCGTCGGTGACGACGAAGTCCGGCGCGCCGTCGCCGGACAGCGGTGCGAGTCCGAAACGAGCTCGAATGGGTCGTCCAATCCGCTGACGATGTCGGGAAGCTGCCAGTCCACCGCCTGCGGTGCGAACGTGCACGCATCAAGACTGGGCTCATCGTTGGTTTCTCCCCCGGACTCGCCATCGTCGGCTTCGGTCGTCGACGTCGGCATCGCGCCGGACGTTGATCCGTCGTCTGCAGGCGCGGAACCCGACGACGACGTGTCGGGTCGGTCATCGGTCGAGCCGACCTCCGTCCCCGTCGAGTCCTCGTCTTCGGCGGTTGCCGGGCTTGGGGAGGAGGAGGAACACGCAGCGACGGAAACGAGCAGTGGGAAGCCGAATACGAATCGAGCCCTGGATGAACACACGCCATTCAGACGCGAGGCGCTACGCCGCGTTGCGAAAGAATCGTCATCCTGTGCCGGATTTTCATTCACGGGCGAAATCGACCGTAGATCGGGCGCGTTGTCGTGGAGCTGGACCTGGCGGGCACCGCGGGCGGCACTCGACAGGCCCACAGCTGCGTGCAACGGTGGAAGGCGATGCGTCGTTCGAGCCTTGGCTTCTCCGTCTTGTTGGTCGCTTGCGGAGGCAGCGACGGCAGAGATGCCGGTTCGGCCACGGGCGTCGCGACCACGGGAATCGGTACCGCGAGCGCAGCTGGGTCCATGACTGGCGGCGTCGCCTCGGAGAGTGACTCCGCCACGAGAGGAGACGAGGACTCGAGCGGGAGCGAACAGAAGTTCGACCTTGGCGGGCAGCCGGACATCGGCTTGCCGCCCGGCACCCCCAGCTGCACGGTCGTCGACGACATGAACGCGGTCGGAGAGTGCGAGGAGTCCGCGCCTCCCGACAGCTTCGAGCCCGACATCCAATGGACCTGGACCGGGCCCGACCCGAACCTCTTCAGCATCGTCACGCCGCTGGTCGCCAACCTCACCGATGACGACGGAAGCGGCACGATCGACCTCTGCGACATCCCCGACGTCGTCGTGGTGGCATCGAGTTCCTCGGGCTCACCGTCGACAGCAGGCACGATCTACGTCCTCGATGGAGAGACTGGGACCCTTCAGTTCGCGATCGCGCAGGCCGTAGACCACAGCGTGACGCCGGCGATCGGGGACATCGACGCCGATGGGCTGCCCGAGATCGTGACCGCCTTGGTCGGTGGCGGACTCGTCGCGTTCCAACACGACGGCACCACGGCATGGATGGCGAGCACCGGCTGGGGTGCGGCCTACTCGGGCGCGATCGCCCTGGCGGATCTCGACGAAGACGGCGACGTGGAGATCATCGCGGGCAACATCGTCGCCGACCATCTGGGCACCACGTTGTGGACCGCGCCGCAGCCCGCCGGGAACTGGTCTGCGACGACCGCCGCCGATCTCGATGGCCAGCCCGGCCTCGAAGTCGTGCTCGGCCACGCGGCCTATCACGCGGACGGCAGCGAGTACTACGTCAACTCCGGCATCTCGCCCGGCTACCCTCAGGTCGCCAACCTCGACGACGACCCCGATCCCGAGGTCCTCGTCACCAACATCAACGGCTTGAACCTGCTCGAGCACGACGGGACCACCGTGTTCTCGGGGTCGAGGCCGACCGGCGATGGGGCGGGCAGCACCACCTGGCTGAGGCCAGCGACGATTCACGACTTCGATGGCGATGGCATCGCCGAGTTCGCGGTGAGCTCCGCCAACCACTACACGGTCTACGATCGAACGGGCACCATCCGGTGGACCGCCGACGTCTCCGACCAGAGCGGCATCGCGGCGGGCACGGCCTTCGACTTCCTCGGTGACGGCGGAGCCGAGGCCATGTACGCCGACGAGAACGACATGTTCATCTTCGACGACGTGGGGCAGCCGATCCTGCAGATCCCGCGGACCAGCGGCACCCTGTCGGAGTATCCCGTCGTCGCCGACATCGACAACGATGGCTCGGCCGAGATCGTCGTCGTCTCCAACAACTACGGCGCGAAGCCTTCGCCGACCGTGCAGGTGATTCGCGACGTCGACGACCGCTGGATCCAGGCGCGCCGCATCTGGAACCAACACACCTACCACGTCACGAACGTCCGCGAGGACGGGACGATCCCCGCCGTGGAGCCCAAGTCGTGGTCGCAGCTGAACACGTTTCGGACCAACGCGCAGATCGAAGGCGGCGGGCTGTGCATTCCCCCGCCCGAGGGATGATCACCAGGGGCGGTTTGGGTTGGCCGCCGCGTGGACGCTACACTCGCGCCCGTGCCGGTTGCGGAAGACAGAGCTGAACTCGAAGCGATCCTGGGGCACGGCCCACTGCGCCCCCAAGGAGAGCCCCTGTCCAGGCTGCGGACGCTGTTGAGCAGCGATGACGGGATGGAGGCGGTCTACGAGAACATCGCTGGGGTGGTCAAGGCAGGCTTCTTCCGGGACACGGTGTGGGAAAACCCCGCCAAGCTGCTGCCGCCGCTGGTCAAGAGCTCCTTGCTCGGCGCGGAGCCCTACTCCGTCATCGAGGTGATCAGCGAGCTGCGCCTGCTGGGGCTCGCGGACGGACGGATCAAGGACGCGCGCTTCAGCAAGAACCAAGCCCGCGCCTTCCTGGAGGAGGCGATCGTGCTCAACCTCGACCTCGTGCAGCTGGGCGCGAGCGAAGAGCACCGCCTCGCCGGTGGCGTGGCCCTGGACCGAGCGCGCCGCGTCGTCCGGTTCATCGTCGACCGACTCTCCGCCAACCGGCTCGAGCAGGTCCTGCTCACCGAGATCGAGGAGGTCTGCCGGCAGCGCCGGATTCTGGGTGCGACGGCCATCGACATGATTCGGCGAGCCGAGCGCTACGCCGACCCGGGTGGGAATCGGGTTCGCAAGGCTCTCGCCCGGTTCGTCGACGCGATCGGAGGCGTGAGCGAGCTGGCCAAGGCAAACCCGGACCTGGTGCAGTACGAGGACGCGCTCCTCGCCCTCGATCCGCCAGAGCTGGCGGCGGAGGCGCGGGCCATGGGTCGCTCCCTGCGATCCACGGGGCTCGCCAGCCCACATCATTCGATCGTGCTCCGTACCCTCGCCAAGGCGCGCGCCACCGGTCCTCTGGCCATCGCCCTGGGTCTGGACCGTCTGGGCCGGGCTGAGCTCGAGCGCCACGAGCCGCTCGTGCTGGCGCTGGTCGACGTGGCGGTCACGGCAGCCTCGCCCTTGGCCGTCACGGGACTGTCGGGCACGTTGAACCGGGGCGCACTGTCCATGCCAGGCGTCTCGGCGGGGCTGAGGAATCTCCTCAAGCGCGAGCCCTGCAAGGTTGCGTGCGACCGGCTGCTGGCGTCGCGGCCCTTCCCCGAGCACCCGAGCTGGCCCCAAGCGCTCCTGGTCGCGGGCGCCCTGGCCGTCATCGGTCAACCGCTCGGGGTCGGGCAAGGCGACAACCCCAGCTGCCAGTCCGCGCGCGCGATCAGCCTGTGGAGCCAGGTCGCGCCCGGCTATCTGCTCGAGCTGCTCACCTCGGCCGCGTTCGACGACTGCACGCGCATCCGCTTTCGTGGCGTGGAGATCCGCTCGAGCGATGCACCCGACGTCGCGCTCGGCACCGACCTCCGGCTCGACCCCGCCTCGGTCGTCCTCGTGCCGCACCTGCACCGCACGTACTCGGCGATGCTGGCCCTGGTCGCCAAGGAGCCGGGCGACGCGCATCGCTACGTCAATCCTGGCCTGTACGGGCCGTGGGTCCCCACCGGCTTCGAGTGCATCTTCGACGCGTCGAGTCGACCCCTGGATCACGCCGCCTTCGCCCGGCGGTTCCTGTGCGTGCATCACCCCGAGGTGGCGCTCGTCGAGCCCATCCATCCCCGACCGGTCGGGCTGGTCGTCACCAGCGCGCACGGACAGTTCCTTGGACTGCACGCGATCTCGCTGCAGCGCGTGGCTCGAGACTCCGTCGGGGCCTGGCGGGCGTACTTCTTCAACCCCAACGACGATGGGCGCCAGAACTGGGGCCAGGGCATCGTCACCTCGACGTCGAAGCACGGAGAGATCCCCGGGGAGAGCTCGCTCCCGCTGGCGGAGTTCACGTCGCGTCTGTACGCCTATCACTTCCACGACCACGAGCACGGAGACCCCGAGGCCGTGCCGGCCGCGCTGATCGAACAGGCTGCGACCCTGGCTGCCGACAGCTGGGGCCGCGTCTTTTCAGCCGCGGCCTAGCAGGCCTTCGGTTCGGGCGCGTTCACGCCCACCGCACGCGGTAGTCCAGCGAGTGTCCGCACTGCTCGGAGAACTTTTGCACGGACCGTGCGCTCATCTTCTCGGACAGCGCGACGGGAATCTTGGTGGCGATCCAGCTGCCCAGGGACGGTTCTTCGCCTTGCAGCGTGGGTCCACGCGCGGGCTCCCGGAACACGATCTCCGCGTCGATCGCCTCGGCTCGGTCCATGAGGTCGAAGACGTCGCGAAAGAGGATGTACGCCGTATCGCTGCGGTGGGCGGACCAGTTGGCCACGGGCATGAAGTCGACCAGGTGGATCAGCTGGTAGTTCATGGCTTCCCAAAACTGCTCGCCGGTCAGCTCCAGCGGCTCGTTGTCGATGACCCGGTGCATCGAGATCGACGCCATCGGCCGGCCCAGGTTGCGGCGCAGCTCCTCGCGCAGCTCGCCTGAGTAGAGCAGTCGCAGCACGGTGGGAAAGGCCGCGATCTGCAGAAAATCGGAGGGGCTGAGCAGGGCCTCGAGCTGGGGGATCTTCTTCGCCTCCATGGCGAAGGTGTTGGTCCCGGTGCCCAAGATGCTGTGCAGCAGCATGACCATCGGGCTGCCTGCCGGGTAGTACTTCGCGGTGTACTCGAAGCAGAAGTACAGGTGGTCGAGGAACGAGCCGTCGGCGTGTTCGACGTCGAAGTCGCACTCCTGCACCAAGAAGGTGCTGAGCGCCGCGGGGACGGGGGGGAGCTCGAGGTCGGCGATGGCCCGGTCGTAGGCTGCTTGGACCTCGGCGGACGCCTCGCGGTTCCAGGAGACGTCCTTGCCGAGCCGGTGCTTCACGATGTAGCGCGCCGCCGGGCTCTCGAGGGTCTGGAAGATCGTGCGGTCGATGTCGAAGTCGGCGATCGGCTTGACCTCGACCTTTCCCTTGTGGTCGCGTGCGCCGGCGTATGCGATGGCAGCCTTGCGCTGAACGTTGGGCTCGGGTCGAACGGCGGCGCTCTGCTTCATCTCGGCACGCAGGGTAGCAGGCGCTGGTCCGGAGGTTGTCGCGCCGGTTTTACTTCCCGTCGCGTGCGCACTACATTCGAATCTGCGCGTTGACCGAAGCCAGTGCCACCTCCATCGCGCGCGTAGAGCGCTCCGCCCTGCAGGGAAGGGATCGGCGATGACGTTCCTGCGCTGCGTCGGCTTGGTCTCTCTCGCGCTGCTCGGGTGCAGGTCCAAGGAGGATCCACCCGAGCGGACCGAGCTGCTCGTGTTCGCCGCTTCGTCCCTGACCGAGGCGTTCGGCGATCTGGAGCGGGGCTTCGAGACCGCCCACCGGGGCGTCGATGTTCGGCTCACCTTCGCCGGCAGCCAGGTGCTCCGCCTGCAGATCGAGCAGGGCGCCGCGGCCTCGGTGTTCGCGTCTGCCAACGAGCGCCACATGCAGGCGCTCGTCGACCAAGACCTCGTTGCGGAAGCCCAGGTGTTCGCGCGCAACGAGCTCGTCGTCATCGTGCCCTCGAGCAACCCCGCCGGCATCGAGCGCTTCGCCCAGCTCGGCGAGGCGTCCCGGCTCGTCATCGGGACCGACAACGTGCCCGTCGGCATCTATACGCGGCAGGCGCTGGAGCGCGCGCGGACGCAGCTCTCGGACGCCTTCGTGACGCGGGTCCTCGAGCGGGTCGTCTCCGAGGAGAGCAACGTGCGATTGGTTCGTGCGAAGGTGGAGCTGGGCGAGGCCGACGCGGCGATCGTCTATCGAACCGACGCGGCGTCGTCGCAGCGGGTCGGCGTCGTCCCCATTCCCGAGGGGATCAACGTCCACGCGAGTTATCCGATCGGGGTGCTTCCCGGCGGTGCCCACGGCCCCGAAGCGCGAGCGTTCATCGCGTATGTGGTCTCGCCAACCGGAAGAGAAATTCTCGCGCGCCATGGCTTCCTGACCGATCCTGCGTGAGTTTTAGCATCTCCGTCGGCGGGGTGCGCTGGTGCCGGCCTGGGGTGGGTGCCTTGCGCAGAACGGTCGATCCGAGCCGTGGAGGCCGTCTGGAGGCCATCTGGAGACCACCGCGGCTGGTTCCCTGCAACGGACAGGACAGACGCCACGGGACGTGGTAGGGAACCTCGGTTCGTCTCATAGTTGAGGCGACATCCCGAATCTCTCGGGAAACACAGCAAGAAGAAGAAGTAAAATGTCCGAAGGTACGATCAAGCGTCTCACCGACAAGGGTTTTGGATTCATCGACACTGGCGGTGGCCAGGACATGTTCTTCCACATGTCCAATGTGGAAGGCACCACCTACGACCAGCTTCGTGAAGGTCAAAAAGTCTCGTTCACGGAAGGCCAAGGCCCCAAAGGCCCCCGCGCCGAGAACGTCCGCCCCGTCTAGTCGGCGGACCCGTCGAGAGACGATGAAAAGGAGCCGGCACTGTGCCGGCTCCTTTTTCTTTTGGCGCCTCTCTCAGGTCGCGCGGTCAGGTCGCGCGGTCAGGTCGCGCGGTCAGGTCGCGCGGTCGCATCGCGCGCACCGGACATCTTCGTCCGGAATTCCGGCGAGCCGCTCTCCTGATGCGCTGCCGATCGACGACCGGCCGCACCGGAACGTGAACGCCCGCCTCGTCAGCGCGTGCCACAGACGTTCGTGGGGTGCGAGCACCCAGTCGTAGGACAGGCTGACGGGATTCGACGTTGGCTCGGGCAAATGTGGTCGACGACCGAATCCGGCCGCGCTCAAGTTACGCTAGCACCGAGGGCGCCGATGTCTCTCGCGAACTGGAGGTTCGCCCGGCGAGCCGTTGCAGTTGGATTGCAACTGCAGATCGACTAGGCTTCGGAGGTTTCGATGGCCAAGCTCAGTCGAGAAGACGGCCGCCGCATGCTTCACGACGTGGGTTTGCGGGCGACGGCCCCCCGCGTGGCAGTCCTGCGGCTGCTGGCCGAGACGGATCGGCCGCTGTCGCATGCCGAGGTCGTCGAACGCATCGGCACCGACGACTGGGACGCGGCGACGCTCTACCGGAACCTCATCAAGCTCGACGAGGCCGGGCTCGCTCGCGTCGCGTCGCGTGTAGGCGGCATTACCCGGTTCGAGGCCCACGGCGAGGACGAGCCGGCGCACGTGCACCCGCACTTCGCGTGCCGCGACTGCGGCGACGTGATCTGCCTGCACGAGGCGACCCTGTCGATCCCCAAGGACGAGGCGTGGCGTGATGCGCTTCTCGACGCGGACCTCCAGGTCGTCGGCCAGTGCCCACGTTGCCGCGCTCCAGGCAAGTCGAAGGCTCGGCGCCGGCGCGTCGCCAAGCCCTGACCGAGTCCCTCGTACAATCTCAGTGCAGCTGCAACTGTATTGCGATATGTTCCCTCGCGCATGCCCCGGAGTTGCCGAGTGGCCGCGTGGTTGGCGGCATTTGCGCTGATCACCCCGCTCGCGGCCCACGCTGCGGGCGCGTCCATGGCCGAGCTCGCCGAGCTGCGCTCGCAGGTCGATCAGCTGGCCTCTGATCTCGAAGCCGAGCGTGCGGCGGCCCGCGATGAGCTCGCGGCACTGCGCAGTGAGCGGGCCGAGCTGGAGCGACAGGTCCGAGCCGCCCGCACCCGCAAGGCGACGCTCGCGAAGATGCGGGCCGAAGCAACCCAGCGGGCGGAGGCCGCCGACGATGATGCGCGGCGCTGGGCGGGTCCGATGAAGGCCGCCGTGGCCTCGGCACGGGCGCACGTGGACCGCGGCTTGCCGTTCGCGACCACCGCGCGGCTCGAGGTGCTCGACGGGCTCGACCGCGATCTGCAGGCAGCGATGCCGGACTACGGTCGGGTCCTCGAGCGACTGCTCCGGTTCGTCGAAGAGGAGCAGGCGATGACCGGGGAGGTGGCGTACACGCAGCAGCGCCTCGACATCGACGGTCGGCCCCAGATCGTCCGGGTCCTGCGGCTCGGACTCGCGCTGCTGTACTTCCGGACCGAGGACGACCGGGTCGGCTGGGCGGTGCCGTCGCAGGGAGCCTGGGCGGTGGAGCTGCTCGACGGCGAGCGCGGGGAGCTGGTGCGCGCGCGCTTCGAGGCCGCCGAGGACAACGAGACGCTGGGGGTCGCCGAGCTGCTGCTTCCCGCCGTGCAGGAGGACACGCCGTGAGAGCGCTGCTCCTGGCCGCCCTGTGGCTGTGGCCCGCGCTCGCCCTGGCCGCGCCACCGCGGACCTGGGAGCAGGCGCGCGCGGATGAAGTCGCGGCGCTGCGAGCAGAGCGCGACGCGCTGCAAAAGAGCCTGGGCATCGCGAAGTCGGGCGCGGCGGCGGCGAAGGGATCCCTGCGCAAGGAGATCGATGCGCTGTCGGCCGAGCTGACCAAGCTCCAGGTCCAGAGCGCGGCGCTGGAGCGGACCATGCCCGGGCGCGAGCGGGACCGCAGTCGCGACGCTCAGGCGGCGACGCTGGCTGACCTTCTGGGGCGCCTCGCGGCCCGCAGCGACGCGGGTCTGCCCGACGACCCGGACGCTCGGGCTGCCGCGTTGCCCGAGCTCGTCGCCGAGCAGCTACGCGCGATCGGGCGCGAGGGCAGCCTGCACATCGAGGAGCAGACCGAGGTCTTCGACGCGGCCGGGCACGCGACTACCGCTCCGGTGCTGCGGATCGGGAACGTCGCCGCGGTTCGGTGGGAGGGCAGCTTCGCACCTCTGATCGACACGCCCCAGGGCCTCCGCGAGGCGCAGGGGCAGTTCCCACCGCGACGCGAATCCGGGGCGGACACGGTCCTCACCGCGGTGCTCTACGACGCCGTCGATCCTCCCGACCCCGCATCATTCGTGGCCGGAGGATGGCGCGCAAAGATGGACGCGGGGGGACCGGTGATGTGGGTCCTGCTCGGGCTCGGCGCCATCGCGCTGCTGATCATCACCGAGCGCACCGCAGGCCTGCTCTGGGCTCGGCTGCGGTGGCGCTACGAGGAGCGGCGGTTTGCCGAAGCCGTGCGCCAGGCGCACACCGACAGCCTGCTTCACGTGCAGGGATGGATCGCAAAGCCCCTGGTCATCGCCGCGGCTGCCCGGTGTCCGTCGTGCTCGGTGAGCGTCGACGTGGACGTCGAAGAGCGCGCGACGCAGGCGTTGATGGTGATGCGGGAGCAGCTGCAGCGCCGCCTCTCGCTGGTGAGCGTGGTCGCGGGCGTCGCTCCCCTGTTGGGCCTGCTGGGCACCGTCACCGGCATGATTCACACGTTCTCGGTGGTGACCGACACGGGCACGGCCGAGCCACAGCTGCTGGCGGCGGGCATCTCGGAGGCGCTGCTCACCACGCAGTTCGGGCTCGCGATCGCGATCCCAGCCTATCTCGCCCACGCGCTGCTCAGCCGAGGGGCGCGGCGGATCCTCTCCTCGGCCGAGCAGGCGGTGCTGGCCTACCTGCACGGGGGCGACGGGCATGGGCACGAGCACCACGCCGGGCACGACCACGACCACGACCACGGGGGTCACGGTGTCGAGTGAACTCGGCGCGCTGCTGGAGGCGGGCGGATGGGTGAGCGTGCCGCTGGTGGCCACGAGCCTGACGCTGTGGTTCGTCGCCACCCTTCGCCTGATCGCGCTGCGTCGCGGGTTCGGCGGAGAGGTCAAGGCGCTGGTGGAGCGCGCCGTGGCGTCCCCGCTGGCCGTTGCGGGCGATGGCGCGGTCGGGCGGTACTTGGTCGCGGCGCTGGGCGCCTTGAATCGGTCGGGGACCTGCCAACACCACGTGGAGCGCTTCTTGGAGATCGAGCGCGAGCGCGTCACCGACTTCAGCACGCTGCTGATGGGTCTGGTGACCATCGCTCCCCTGCTGGGCCTGCTGGGCACGGTCAGCGGCATGATCGAGACGTTCTCGTCGATGCAGGGCGCCACACTCACGCACGCCACCGAGCAGACGGTCGCGGGGGGCATCTCCATCGCGCTCATCAGCACCCAGCTGGGCCTGATGATCGGTGTACCCGGGCTGGCGGCGGCGCGTCTCCTCGCGCGACTCGAGGCCAAGCGCGCTCGTGAGCTGTCCCAAGCGCACAGCGTCCTCATTCAGCTCAGGACGGTGCCGCTGTGAAGATCGGTCAGCTCAGCAACGAGGTGACCGAGGGCGCGGAGCTCAACATCACGCCCCTCATCGACATCGTCTTCATCCTGCTCATCTTCTTCGTGGTCACCACGACCTTCGTGCACGAGCTCGGGCTGCCGATCGAGCGGCCCGACTCCAACACCGCCATCGAGCAGCCCCACGACGTGGTGCGCGTCGCGGTGAGCCAGCACGGTGAGATCACCGTCGACGCGCAGCCCACCAGCCCTTGGAGGGTGGAAGCGGAGGTGCGCGCGAGACTGAGGGAACACGCGGACGCGTCGGTGATCGTGCTCGCCGACAAGGGCGCGACCGCTGAGGTGATCGTCGATGCGATCGACGCCTGCCGCAGAGCGGGTGCCGAAGGCGTAGCGCTCGGGGTCGAGGAGGGATCCCCGTGAACCCATGGCCTCTGGTTCGCTGGACCGTCGCGGCGATCGTCGCGGCCGGCATGACGCTGGGTTCACTCGCGCTCGTGGCGTGGATGAACGACGACCCCTCGCCGACCCTCCACGAGCAGGCACACGGTGGTCCGCGACCGGTCCCCGTGCTGCCGCCGCCGACGCCTCCTTCGGCGCGCGAGATGACGACCGACCCGGCCATGGCGTCGGCGAGCCCCACGACGACGCCGGCGCCTTCGGTCGCGCCGCCCGCCCCGGCGCCTCCGCAGATCGCAGGTCTCGCCCCGTCGGCGGGCCCTGGAACCCTGCCGCTGGGCTCTGGCGGCGGCGCGCTGCCTTCGATGGGGACGCTGCCCGGCTCCGAGCTGACCGCGGATCAGGCCCAGGGGCAGAGCACCCCCGCCCGCCCCAAGAGCCGCCCCAAGCCTCGCTATCCCCGTCTCGCCCAGCGTCAGGGCATCGAGGGATACGTAACCCTTCGCCTGCGGATCGACGCGGACGGTCGGGTCGAAGATGCGGTCGTGGTCACCGCCGAGCCCCCCGGCGTCTTCGACGACGCTGCCATTCAAACGGCGCGCCTGTATCGCTTCACGCCTGCCCGCCGCGGTGCCGCCCCCATCTCCACCACCCTTGAGCAGACGATTCGGTTCGAGCTGCAGCAATGAATGGCCTGCTGATCATCGCGCTGCTCCTGGCCCCTGTGTCTCCCAGAGACATAGAGCGGAAGATCGACGCGGGCAATCTCGACGAGGCCAAGGCAGCCATGGCGGAGACGGAGCTGTCGCCTCTGGCTCGAGCGACGCTCGAGGGCCGGGTGGCGATGGCCGAAGCAGACCCGTCGTCGGCGGCCGAGCGCTTCGAACGGGCGGTCGAGCTCGCGCCGGACCACGCTCCGCTGCGTCTGCTGTGGGCGCACGCGCTGCTGGCCGCCGATCAGGCCCAGGGCGTTGCCGATGCGCTCGCGCCTCTGCCCGAGACCGATCCCGCCGCTGCGCTGCTGCGTTCGGCGGCCGCGGAGCTCGACGGGGAGCCCGCCGCCGCCTACGCAGCCCTCGAGGCCGCCGCGCGGGCCCATCCGAGGCGACTCGAGCTGACCCACCAGCTCATCTTGCTCTGCGCGCGGGAGGGCCTGCTCGACCCGACCCAGCGCTGGATCGAGACCGTGACGCCCGCGCAGCTCGGGCGGACGATGGCGCTGGCGGTGCTGCAGGAGATTCGCAGCGATGCCCACGCGCTCCCGCTGGCGCGGCAGATCGCCGCCGTATTTCCCAGCGACGCGGACGTGCAGGCGCAGCTGGGGTGGGTCGCGAGCGCGGCAGGGGCGACCCGAGAAGCGGCCCGAGCCTTTGCGCGAGCGGTGCGTCTGGGCGCCGACGAAGCCTATGCCGGGGCCGAGCATGCCCGGGCGGCAGGGGACCACCGCCAGGCGCTTCGGCTCAACGCGGCGGTGTCCGATCCGACCCAGCGCGCGCAGCAGCGCTTCGACATCCTGTTCGAGTCCGGGAAGCTGGCGCGCGCCATCGCGGTGGCGCAGCGGCTCGACACCCTTTCGCCTCGACGTCGCTACAACCTGGCCTACGCCTACTATGCGCTGCAGCAGATCGCCGAAGCGACCGCGGCCGCACGCGCGCTGGCGGGGACCGACTACGCAGCGAGAGCACAGACGCTGCTGCGGGCGATGGGGCGGTGAACGATGGTGCCGTGGTGGATGCTCGCCGCGCTCGCGTCCGCGCCGTGTGAAGAGACGCTGCAGGGCACGGTCGTGGATGAGGCGACCGGAGCGCCCGTTCCTCGCGCGACCGTGACGGCCGGCGATGCGCAGGACGACTCGGCCGACGACGGTACGTTCTCGCTGCAGGGATTGTGTCGCGGAGCGACCACCGTGACGGCCCGCCGCGCGGACTACGTGGAGAGGAGCCAGCGGGTGACGCTCCCGTCCTCCGCAGCCCTCGACGTGGTCTTGCCTCCGCGCGAGGTCGACGTGCTCGACGATGTCGTGGTCGTGGCGCCGGCGCCCAAGGACCTGGACACCGCGGCCACCGACGCGCTGACCGACGAGGAACTCGATGACCTGCGTGGTCGCGGCTTGGCCGACGCGCTCTCGGGGGTGTCAGGCGTGACGGTCCTGCGAGGACCTGCGGGCGGGATGGGCAAGCCGATCATTCGCGGTCAGGTGGGTCGCCGCAACCTGATCCTCTACGACGGCGTGCGGCACGAGAGCCAGAAGTGGGGGCTGGAGCATGCACCGGAGATCGACCCCTTCGCCGCCGATACGATCACGGTGATCAAGGGCGCGGGCGGCATTCGGTACGGTCCCGACGCGATCGGCGGGGTGGTGCTCATCGACCCGCCGCCGCTGCCCACGGAACCCGGGGTGTCGGGCGAAGTGCACCTGGTCGGCACGACCAACGAACGCCGCGGCACGGTCGCGACGCGGGTGCAGGGGGCCCACGCTGCGATGCCCGGGCTGGGGTGGCGGGTGGAGGGCAACGTCTCCCGGGGCGCCTCGACGATGACGCCCGACTACCCGCTGGACAACACCGGAACGCGGGTGTGGAACGCCGGCGGCTCGCTCGGCTACCAGCGCTGCGGATTCTCGCTGCAGGCGACCTACCTTCATCACGACATGAGGTCGGGCATCTTCACCGGGCTGCGCGCCGAGACCGAGGACACCTTCGAAGAGAGCCTGGCGCTCGGTCGTCCCGCAGGGGTCGACTTGTATCGACGCGACTACGCCATCGAGCGTCCCTTCCAGCAGGTCGCGCATGACCTCGCGATCGTGCGCGGCCACGCGCCGCTGGGGAAGGCCGGCATCCTGGTGGCCACCTACGCGCTGCAGAACAACGACCGCGACGAGTTCGACGTGGTGCGGCAGAGCATCACCGGCCCACAGCTCGAGCTCGACCTACGCACGCATTCGGGTGATCTGGTGTTCGAGCAGCGCCCGGTGGCGCTCGGAAGCGCGGCGCTGCTGGAGGGAGACGTCGGCGTCCAGTATCTCCACCGCCGCAACCGCTACGACGGCGCCGATCCAGGGTTCCTGCCCGACTACGACGAGCATGCAGGGGGCGTGTTCGCGATTCAGAAGGTGGTCTGGGAGCGGGTCGAACTCCAGGCGGGGTTGCGCTACGACGCCATGGCGCGCGCATCGAGTGTGGACGACCGCACCTTCCTGCCCTTTCGCGCGCAGGGGCGACTGCCCGACGGCTGCATCGAGACCGACGACGGCGGGACGTGCCGGACGCCCTTTCACGCGCCGTCGGGCTCGCTCGGCGTCGCGGTGCGACCGGTTGCCGCCGTGCCGGAGCTCGTGACCTCGCTCGACATCTCGACGGCGGTTCGCTTTCCCAACGCCGACGAGCAGTTCATCAAGGGCGCGGCGCCCTCGTTCCCGATGTTCTCCAACGGCAACGGCCGGCTCGGACCCGAGCGCACGTACACCGGTAGCCTCACCGTCGCCTACGCCAACACGTGGGCACATGCGTCGGCCTCGGGCTACGCCAACGTCATCGACGACTACATCTACTTTCGGTTGGTCCCCCAGCAGCGTGTGGATCCCGATGCGCCCAACTTCAGCGACTGTGCGCCGCTGCAGTGCGGCGTCCAGGGGGCCTTTCCGCTTTTCTCTCCCGCCGCCGTGGACGCGCTGTTCTTCGGTGGGGAGGCGCAGGGGTCCGTGCAGCCGCCGAGTTGGCCCGTGCGCTTCGACGCCCAAGCGTCGTGGGTCCGCGCGCAGCAGGTGCCCGATGGTGGGGCGCTCATGTTCGTGCCACCGGATCACTACGACCTCGGCATCACCTACCTGTGGCCCGACCTGGGCAGGACCGAAGATGGCCATGTGGGCATCGAGGGGTCCTTCGTCGATCGACAGCGGCGCTTCGACCTCGACGCCGACTTTGCCCCGCCTCCCCCCGCTTACCTGCAGCTCGGCGCGCAGGCTGGAGTTGCGGTGCCGCTGGGGCAGCAGCGGCTGGCGTTCTCACTGACCGGCCGCAACCTCACCAACACGCGCTACCGCGACTACACCAGCCTGCTGCGCTACTACGCCGACGAAGCCGGCTGGGACCTCATGCTTCGCGTGTCGCTGGACTTCAACGCGCCGGGCTGAGGGGTCCAGGTGCACCCGACAGTTGTTGCTGCGCCCCGGCCAGTCCTTCGCGCTCGTTGCGGGTCACCACCTGGGTCAACGTGGCCGCCCCAGGGGAAGCAGCGCGGGGGTCCGAGCCACGACGTCGGCGTACCCGGGCCGACGGGCCAGCATGCGCTTCTCGAGCATGGGGATGCTGATGAACACGAACAGGCCGGTCATGCAGGCGGGTCCGGCGAGCACCCACCACGCGCTCGGGTCCGCCGCGAGCCCGAACCCGGCCAGGCCCCACCAGAGCATCACCTCTCCGAGATAGTTGGGGTGACGGCACCGCGACCACAGCCCCGTCTGCAGCACCGCCTCGCGTGGTGGTTTGGACGCGACGAACGCGTGCAGCTGCGCATCGGCGGTCGCCTCGATCGCGATCGCGGCGGCCATGCATGCGGTGGCGAGCACGTCGAGCAGGCCGAAGGTCGCGGCGTCGGAGCGCATGACCGGCAGCATCGAGAGGCAGCCGAGGTACACCAGCAGCGTGGGAAAGACGTGCAGTCCCACGAAGCTCGTCAGCCAATAGGCACGGCCCGTGGTCGCCCGCAGGTTCACGTAGCGCCAGTCCTCGTGGCCCATACCGGCCCAGCCCCGCCACCAGTTGTACGTGAGGCGGACGCCCCAGGTGGCGACCAACGTGCAGACGAGCAGGGCGCGGACCGTGGAGCCGAGGCCGGAGGAGAGCACGAGGCCAGCGGCGATCACCGGTGGGGCGATGCTCCAGTACGCGTCGTAGACGCTGGTGTTGTCGAAGCGCCGGCTGACGACGAAGACGAAGGCGGTCGCGACGAGGTCGGCGGTGAGGATCGCGGCCCACCGGGGCATCGCGTCCCAGACCGCGTAGGCGACGGCGACGCCGATTCCAATCGCGACGAGATAGGTGAGCACGATGATCGTGTTGTCGCGTGGGGCTTTCATGGGGTCCGGGGCCGCGGATCGACGCCGACAGGATCGAACAGGGTGATGTGCGAGCGCAACCCACACGGCCGCGGCGGCGAGGCGTTCAGTGTGCGCAATGGGAAGCAGACGCTATGCTGGGCCAGCCGGGAGCGTCCTCCCGAACGAAGGAAACAATGCGCATGTTCGAGAAGCTCCAGTCGCTGGCCAAGCGTCGCCAGGCCCTCGCTGCCGCGGCCATCGCCGTGGCCGCAGGTGTCGTGGTCGCCACGCACGCACCCTCTGACGACGGCCTCGCTGCCGAAGACATCACCCCGAAGCTGATGGCCGAGACGGCCTCCGAGCTGGGCATTGCGGCGTCGGATTGGACGACGGGCCGGATGCTCCTGGACTTCGTCGAGCCCGAAGACGGTGAGGGCGGCTCCGAAGAAGCGATCGCCGCGCTGGTCGCCGAGCTCGATGCCCTACCTGGCGTCGACGTCGAGCCCGCCGGCTTCTACAGCGAGTCGGAGCACCTGTATCGGCTCTCGGCTTCGGCCGCCACCTGGGACCGGATCGATGATGACCTGCTCGACAACGAGCTGCTCGAGCTCGCTGAGCCGGAGATCCTCTTCGCGCTGCCGAAGTCCGCCGCCGCGGTCGTCGACTACGAGCCTCAGAAGGGAGAGCGCGTCGAGGTCAACGATCCGATGTTCAAACTTCAGTGGCACATGGAGCAGATCCATGCGCCCGAGGCGTGGGCCAGCCAGCGGGGCGACGGTGTCGTGGTGGCGGTCATCGACACCGGGGTCGCGTGGAAGGACGGCAACGGCGTCAAGATGCTGCCCGACCTCGCGCAGACCAAGTTCACCAAGGGTGAGAGCTTCATCAGCGGCCTGCCCGACGGCCTCGACGACCACGCGCACGGCAGCCACGTCGCGGGGACCATCGCGCAGAGCACCAACAACGGCATCGGGGTCACCGGCGTCGCCTTCGAATCCACGATCATGCCGCTCAAGGTGCTCTCGGGCGACGGACGCGGCAGCGTGCCGGGCATCGCCAACGCCATTCGATACGCCGCCGACAACGGTGCGCAGGTCATCAACATGAGCCTGGGCGGTCCGCTGCCCTCGCGTGTGTTGGCCAAGGCCATCGAGTACGCGCACGGCAAGGGCGTGACCACGGTCTGCGCCGCCGGCAACGAGTCGCGCGGGCGCGTCGGGTATCCCGCCGCCAACAAGCATTCGGTGGCGGTCTCGGCCACCAACTACGACCGCGGGCTCACCTTCTACTCCAACTTCGGCAGCGACATCGACGTCGCGGCGCCCGGTGGCGACACCCGCAACGACAAGAACGGTGACGGCCATCCCGACGGTGTTCTGCAGAACACCATCAAGATCCAAAAGCCGCTCGAGAACGACTACCTCTGGTTCCAGGGCACGTCGATGGCTTCACCGCACGCCGCTGGCGTGGCCGCGCTCATCGTCGGCGAGGGCATCACCAACCCCGACGAGGTCGAGCGGATCATGAAGGACACCGCCGTCCACCCCGACGGCAAGAAGTGGGACAAGAAGTTCGGCGCTGGCATCATCGATGCGCAGGCGGCCGTCGCCAACGCACACGCCGACTACGCGCCCGAGCGTGGCGGGATCGCGTTCCTGTTCGGGCTCTTCGCGCTCGGAGGGCTTGGCCTCGCCGGTGCGCGTGGCCGCAGCAAGGCGCTGGGGCTGCTGGGTCTGGGTGCGTCCGCGGCCGTCGCTTCGGGTGCCTTTGGGCTCGCGCCGCTGGCCTACGGGGTTGCCGGCTTCACGGGCGCCTTCGGGTCCGCGCTGTGGATGAGCGCGGCGCTGCCCTTCGCGGCTGCGCTGCTCGGCCTGAGCTACAAGCCCGCACGGCCCGTGCTCGCAGGCTTGGCGCTGGGCTACGCGGCCATGCTCGCCCACGGCGCGCTGGTCTTGCCCACGCTGCTCAGCGGCGTGCCCGGTGGTGAGTTCGCCGACCGGCTGTGGCTGGCGGGCAACGCCGCGCTGGCGCTGTGGCTGGCCAGTCGGATCAGCAAGAAGTAGCGCGAGCCGCTCGCAAACGAAGGGGAGTCCGAGAGGGCTCCCCTTTTTCGTTGGGTGATACGCTCGCGGGTCCTCCGTGACCACTGCCCCATTCATCGACCTCACCGTCCTGCTGTTCGCCGTGGTGACGCTGGTCGCGTACCAGTGGCGGGTCTCCAAGGCCGACGACCCAGGGCTCGCGCCCAACTTCATCGAGGAGGTGCGTCGGCGCTGGATCGTCAGCGTGATCGAGGAGCGGCGCGACATTCTCGCCGTGCAGACCCTGCGAAACATGCTGATGGCGGCGAGCTTCTTCGCCTCGACGGCGTTCTTCGCCGCGGTGGGCCTGCTGAGCTTCGGGATGGCGGCCGACACGGTTCCGGCGGTGTTCGAGCGGCTCAACCTCTGGGGGAGCCGCGACCACGCCCTGTTCACCATCAAGCTGCTGTTGCTGGTGGTGGTGTTGTTCGCGACGTTCTTCAACTTCGCGCTGGCGATCCGGTACTACAACCACGTCGGGCTGGCGCTCAACGTGCCCACCTCCAGGGGGGACGCGACCGCCGACCGGGCGGGCGCATTGCTGCGGCGCGGGGCGCTGCACTACTCGTGGGGGATGCGGGGCTACTACTACGTGATTCCCATGTCGCTGTGGCTGTTCGGACCGGTGTGGATGGGACTCGGAACGCTGCTCACGTTGCCGTTGCTGAACCGCCACGATCGGCTCCCTTCGTGAATCGACGATCAGCGCCTCCCCTTGACGCCCTGCTGTGAGTGTCTAGGCCGTCAACATGCGAAGCGAAGACCACTCCAGCTCCCTCTCTGAGCAGGTCGAGCGTGCCGCCAATGAGGGCATGGTCGACGTCGCGCCACCGCCGATCGAGGCCCCAGCGGGGGCCGACGAGGACGGATCCGTCGAGGAGGCGCGCAAGACGACCCGGCGGCTGCTCGAGCTCCAGCTCGTCGCGGCAGGCGCCTACGCGGCCGCAATCGCCTCGTTGAACGCGGGCAAACACCTGAGCATCATCGAGGAAGCCGAAGAGCTGCTGCGTGCCGACATCGGCGCCCTGCGCGTTCAGCTCGCGCAGCTGCACGACGTTGGAGACGTCGAGGTCTCCCGGATCGCGAGCGCAATCGTCGACAAGGTGACCGGCATCGCGGCGGGCATGTTCGGCGAGGCCGTCTCTGCCCGAGGCTTGCGCTTGGCCGAGCTGGCGATGGCTCGGACCGCCGAGACCTTGCTGGAGCGCGCCGACCTTCTGACGTCCGTACGCACCCTGGTGCAGCAGTCGGTGGTCGCTCACGCCAAAGAGCGGGCCGCGCTGCTCCAGTTCGCCGTCAACTGACCGCGGAGCCAGACTCGGTCTGCAGGCGCCTGCATACGATTGATTCGACGCCGCGGCGATGTTAGGTCCGCGGTGTCTTGATCGGCCTTGGCGTTGCAGCGTGGTTTGCGGTCGGCCCTGCCTCAGCGGCCGACCCGCGACCTGCACCGCCGCGACCGCCGGTCGAGCTGCGGTGGACCGGCGCATGCGAGGCGACAGTGGCCGTGTTCGAGCGCATCGACGCGGAGCTTGCGGATGCGCCCGATGCCAGCGGGTGGGTCGAGGTCACCGTGGAGGTGGAGGCCGCTCAGCGCGACGCCGCGGTGGGCGCGATCGTCTCGATGTCCACGGTCGCTGGTGAGACGACCCGGAGCCTCGACGCGGCGAGCTGTGCGGAGCTCCATGAAGCCATCGCCTTGATGATCGCGATTCAGGTCGATCCGGTCGACGAGGACCCCGTCACGAACGGGCAGGATCCCGTCACGGCCGACCCAGAGCCCATCGAAGACGAACCAGGGCTGCTGCCGGAGCCTGCGCCGGAGCGGGTGCGCGTAGTCCCCGAGCCTGCCCCCAAACGATCCCCGAGCCCCGCGGAGCCGAGCCCGCCAGCCCGCCAGCCCCTCGTTCGCTGCACCGCCAGGTTCGCCTTTCGTGCGCGTGGGCGTCGCGCTGCAAGGGGGATTGTTGCCCCAGGTCGCCCCTGCGTTCGAGCTGTCGGGTGGCTGGTCGCGTCGATGGCTGCGCGTCGACGCGCGCGCGACGTACATGCCACCGCAGACGCGAGCCTTGGGGGTCGAAGGCGGCTCCGTGCGCTACCAGGCGTGGAGCGTAGGCGCTCGTGGCTGTGTCGTGCTGAGGCCGGGCGTCGTGGCCGTGCCGCTGTGCCTGGGGACCGACGCGGGGGCGGTCCACGGCCGCTCGGCCGGCCTGGCCCCGAGTGGTCGTGACCTCAGGCCATTCGTCGACCTCGGCCTCTCGGTGGGGGCCGACTGGGAGGTCGCGGCGCGAGTGTCCTTTTGGGCCCGGCTGGAGTCCGGGGCCACGGTTCTACGCCCCGACTTCGCCATCGATGGGCTCGGCTCCGTCCACCGAGCGGAGGTTTGGCGAGCGGTCGGCGCGATCGGCTTGGCCTACGCGTTTCGGTAAGATGGCCGCGTCGGCGCCTCACTCCGATCAGCGCGGATCTCGAGTGCTCCTCTTCGACCCTTGAGCAGCCCCACCGGTGCTTCAGGCGTCGTCGAGCAGCTCGACGACGATCTCTTCGGCGGCATCGCCCAAGATGTTCTGCTGAAGACCGCGAGGATCGCCGAGGAAGAAGCTCGCGAGCTCCTCGTCCAGGAGGTGCGTCGCGAGAAGCTCGACCGCGTCGTTCTCGTCGCCGGCGCTCTCCGTGCACAACACGTTGCCTTCTCCGCGCGCGCCTTGACCGTGGGACTCGGAGAAGAGGCGCTGGAAGTAGAGCTTCGTGGACGCCTTGTAGCGGGCTTGATGGCTGGCACACACGACCGCCCGACAGTTCCGCCAGCTCGAGGCGTCGAGCGACGCGGTCCAGCGCTCGACCGCCTCATGAAGCGCGTAGAGCTCATCTCGCGTGGCCGCCTCCATGATCTGTGAGAATCGAGCGGCCGCAAAATCCCGAAGCTCGGCGAGTCGGTCTGGCTCGGCTCTTCCTGCCTCGGCCACGTCTCTGAGAGCCTCTGCGGTCGCGCTCACGAGCTCCCGTTCGGCGGCAAGAGCGTCGTCGGCGGTCCAATCCTCCAGCTCACGCGCGAAGGCCAGCACGGTGTCCCGCTCGTCGTTCGAGAGCTTGCGGCCGATCTTGTCGGAGAGGAACAGATGGGCCGCCAGGGGCATGTGGCACGCCGCCTTCTGCCGGTGGTAGTCGGCACTGCGAAGTCTCTGCACCCGGCGCCGGGCTCGATGCATGAAGATCACCTCTTCGCCGGTAACGATGAAGACCGGGTCCTCGCCGCGGAGGATTCGGACGCGTGCCGCCTCTCGGCGGACGGCGTAGTGCAGGGTGAACCATTCGTTGATTTGCATGCGTAGCGACTCGCTGCGAGGACTTGCTCTGGATTGCGGTGTGAGGGTGGTGGTCGGTGGCGTGCGCGCTGCGGCTCAAGGCGCGTCTTCGCGGAGCCACCCGGCGACGACCATGCTCGCCGTGAGGTTGCATGCCTGCAACCCATAGGAGTACGGGCGTAGGCCCGCGGTGTGCGGAAAACCGATGTCGTGGATTCGCCGGTTGGGCAGGCCATCGTCCCCGATCACGCGGTATGTGCCGTCGATATCGATGCCGACCAGCGGCTCGGGGTTGCCGCCGTCCACGTGCCGGGCTCGGGCCGAGCGGATGGTGCCCACCTCGAGCATCGTGCGGAAGGGGTAGTCGTCGGCCGTGACCGGCGACTGTCCACCGCAGCTGATGAACATGCGGTACGTCGAAGCTTCGCCCTCGACGCTGACGCGCGTTCCGTCGCTTCCGATCTCTTCGAGTTCGACCGGCCCCGCCACCAGCTCCAGCCGTCCGGCGTCTCGCAGGGCAAGGAGCGTGCGCGCCGAGGGAAGGGGAAGCGCCGCGATGACGTTCATCAGCAACGGCCTCACCACCTCGCGCCAGCGCTCGTGATCCTCGGCCGGTATCAGCTCGGCGTGGAAGTTCAGCGTGTACATCAGGTCGTCGAGGACTTCCTTCCAGCGGATTGGCCGGTCGTGGTCGAGTGACCGTCGAGCCTCGGGGAGCTCGGACCGCATGCCGTCGAATGGATCGTCGTAGGTGTGGCTCTCCTCGGCAGCCGCGACGAACGCCTCCAGCGTCATCCCGTCCCCCAGCGCCCGCGCAAGGTCCTGCTCGCCGTCGTGACGAAGCGCCTCCAATAGCGTCGGCCGGCAGACCCGCTCGAAGTAAGCGTCCAGCCGGAGGAAACCCGCGTCGTCGCGCAGCTCGAGCAGCTCTCCGGGGGTCACGTGGCGATAGACCTCGCGCATCGGCTCGGTCTGGGCGTACTGCAGATGGGGGAGCCACCCGTTCGCGTCGTGCAGCGTGATGCGGAAGTTGGGGCAACGCTCGTCGACGTGAAAGGTGAGCGGTCCGTCCGATCCTGATGGCTCGAATCGCCCATGACGATGGGCCAAGGAGCTGACGACGTCGAAGGCACTCAACGATGCGCCGAGGGTCGCGACCGTGAAGTCATGGTGCGTGCCTTTGGGCGGCAAGATCTTGTCGATGGGCCACGGCGAGGCGAAGTATCCGAACCTCGGCTGGTCCTCGCCGTCGAAGCGATGCCCCGTGGAGATGACGACATGGTCGAACGACGATCTCCCCTCGCGCGTCACGACCAAGACCGCGTTCGACTCCGGCTGGTCCTCGATATCGGTCACGTCGACACCTGGCCGCCAATGCACGGGGAGTCCGGCCGAGCTCAGCGCTTGGATGACAGCCTCGAACTGCGCCTCGAAGTAGTCCCCGAGCACCACCCGCTCGTAGATCGCACCGCCATCGATGTCCTCTCGTGCCAGGCCATAGCGACGCAGGGTCTGCTCGTCTCGTGCCCGAAGCCAGCCCTCGAACGTCTCTGGCAAGCTCGGCAGCTCATCCGAAGAGATGTTGCACAGGTTGTGTCGCCCAGTGGTCTCTCGACTGTACGGCATCCCCACCCCAGGCCGGTCTCGCGCGTCGAAGACCGTGATCGAGGCGAACAGGCGCGCGGCCTCGTGGGTGAGGAGGTTTTGCAAGAGGTAAAGCGTGGAGGGGCCGGCTCCGATGACGGCGAGAGTGGGCACGTTCGTAGGCATGTCAGGCCGAGCGTTCGACTGGGCGTGCCGAGGGCTCGAAGCAAGAACGAGGCCAGCGTTTCGAGGAGGAGCACTGCGTCGCTGCGCTCGATCTCTCTGCGTTCCGAAGCCAACAGTGGTCCGGATCTGCTCACGTGTGCGCGGGCGCTCATTGGAGGCTGACCAAAGTCAGCGGAGCAACGGACGGAGCGCGCGGACGGTTGCGCTGTTTGGTGCGATTCGCTCGGCCGACGTTGCGGTCTACTGTGCACCGCATGGCAACGATCACTGTGTTGGGCATGGGCCTTCTCGGCCGGGGCTTTGCGTCGAACCTCTTGGAGAAGGGCCACGATGTTCGGGTGTGGAATCGGACCGCGGATCGGGCGGCCCCGCTGCAGGAGGCGGGGGCGACGGTCGCGTCTTCGCCGGCTGAGGCGGTTCGCGGGGCGGAGCGGGTGCACCTGGTGCTGACGGCGGACGAGGCCGTGGACGCGGTGATCGAGGGGCTTCGACCGGGGTTGGGGGAGGGGGTCTTCGTCATCGACCACAGCACCAACCTGCCCGCGCGGGTGAAGGAGCGCTTCGCTCGGCTTCGTGACGAGGGCGTTCGCTACGTGCACGCGCCGGTGTTCATGGGGCCCCCGAACGCGCACGAGGGCAGCGGCTTGATGCTGCTCGCGGGCCCTGCCGAGGACGAGGCCGCGCTGCGCCCGGCGCTGGAGACGATGACCGGTCGGGTTCTCTATCTGGGCGAGGCACCGGACAAGGCTGCAAAGATCAAGATTACGGGCAACGGCATGCTCGTCATGTTGACCGCGGCGATGGGCGATCTGTTCGAGATGGGGAAGGCCGCCGGCATCGAGTACGGGGAGATCCTCGCGCTCTTTGATCAGTTCTCACCGACGCCGGCGGGCATGGGCCGACGGGCGGTTGGTGCACGCAACCGGAACCCTCCGGGATTCACGATGACGATGGCGCGCAAGGATGTCGGCTTGATGCTCGAAACCGCGGGAGCTCGTGCAAACCTGACCGTGCTGCCGGCGATCGCAGCGGCGATGGATCGGGCGATCGAGGACGGGCAGGGCGAGCTCGATTTCACGACCCTTGCCGATCCGACTTGAGGGGTGGGGCGGGCTCGTCCCGTCTACGGGGGCTCGCAGTCCGCGTCGGGCCCTCCATCCTCGGGATCCGAGACGGGGTGAAATTCTTGTGACGGATCCCAACGGTTTGGTGCAATACGCTCGGATGGCGACGGGGATCCGCACGGATGTGGCACGATGGGGCGTGGCCGCTCGGTCCGGGCCGTCGTTCGACGCGGTCTTTCGCGACGAGCACGACTTCGTGTGGCGTACGCTCCGGCACTGGGGCGTGCCTGACGCGGCACTCGATGACGCGACGCAGGACGTCTTCATGGTCGTGCACCGACGTCTCGCCGATTTCGACGCCCGGGCACCCTTGAGGAGCTGGTTGATTGGCATCGCGCGCAGAGTGGCGTCGCGGCACCGTGCGCGCGCCGGTGTCCAGAGCTACCGAGAAGCTCCGCTGGAAGTCGTCGAGCCAGCCTCACCGATCCCGGGGCCGCATTCCCAGGCGATCCGGGTCGAGGCCGTCGACTTCGTCTCCGGCTTTCTCGATGAACTGCCTGCGAAGCTGCGCAGCGTGTTTCAGCTGTGCGAGATCGAGGGCATGTCGGCGCCCGAGGTCTCCGACGCTTTGAAGATCCCCGTCAACACCGTCTACTCGCGCCTGCGGTTGGCACGAACTCGCTTCGAGCGAGCGCTCACTCGCCGCGAGCTCCGCGATCAAAGGAGGCCCTCATGACGTCCGGTCCCAACATGCCCCCGCTGTCCGAGGAAGCTCGGCGAACCCTCGATGCCTTTCGTGCCGCGTCGCCCGGCGCCGGCCGTCGACAGGCGAACCGCGGCGCGGTGCGTCGGCGCATCGAGGAGGAGGCCCGAGCGCCGGCCGCCGCCGCAGCGGCGCTCGCGTGGCCGTTGGGATGGGGCTTGGTCTCTGCGGCTGCTGCGGCAGGCCTGATCTGGGGGATCGTTGCGATTCGATCCCCCGCGGTCACGACGCAGGTGTCTCCCGCGGTCCAAGCTGCGTCCACGGCCGCCCCGCCGTCCCAAGAGCAGGCTCCCCAGACGGCTGTGTCCTCGCCCCCGCCAAGGCAGGCAATGCCGGTCGCCGCACCGCCAGCGTCGGTGCCGGTGACGAAGCGGATGATGGAGCCGGTGGCACCCGCGGCCGCGCCGACCGCCTCCGCGCTGGTCGAGGAGACGCGAATGCTCCGCGAGGTCCGCGGAGCGATCGCGTCCGGAGAACTCGACCGAGCCGCGAAGGCGCTCGACCTCTACACCGCCAAGTTCCCCGACGGAGCGCTGCGTGAAGATGCACAGGCATATCGCGTCGTCGTGAAGTGCGAGCAGGGTCTCGATGGAAGCGCGCTGCGCCGCGCCTTCGAGCGTCGCTATCCCGTCTCGCCCCACGTCGCCCGGATCGAGGCGGCGTGCAGCGAACCGTCGAGCGAGAAACAGTGACGGTTTGCGGGCGGTGACGACAATGCGCAGCGTGAACACCCCGAAGGTTGCAGCGATTGGACTTCTCTTCTCGACCGGTGCTTGTCTGACGACTCCCGGTGATCTGGGAGGGGTGGGTGAGAGTGGTGGAGGCGAGGAAGGCGCAGCCGAAGCAGGTGGTAGCTCCGGCGCCGGAACCGATGGCGCGACGACGGCCACGACCGGGGACGGAGTCGTCGGAGAGCGGCGAAAGCAGCACCGGCGAACCTGTGGACCCGCCCGAGTGCGGGGTCGGCTCGGGCATCGCGCGGCGACTGACGAACGCGCAGTTCGAGCATGCCGTGGCCGACATCTTCGGCGTCCAGGTCCAAGCGGACCTGTCCACGGACGCCGTGGGTACACCCTTCGACAGCGCCGCAGCCATCGGTACCGAGGACTCGGCGGCCATCTCGGCGGTCGCGATCGAGGTCGCCGCGGCGTCCGTCGGCACCATTGCGTGCACGGACGATGTCACCCCGAGGGCGTGCGCGCAGGGGCTTGCAGACCAGCTGGGCACGCTCGCGCTCCGAGGCCAACACGACCTCGATGCCCTGATGGCCGGCTACGATGCGGCGGGGTCCTTCGACGCCGGGGTCGAGAGCATCATCATCAGCATCATCGAGGACCCGGCGTTCGTGATGGTCACACCGACCGGTGAGGTGGATGGGCCAAACCTGCGCCTCGACGGTGTCTCCCTTGCAACGCGGGTGTCCTTGTTCGTGTGGAACACCTTGCCAGACGAAGAGCTCCTCGATGCGGCGGACTCGCTCGCCGATCCAGGCGTCCTCGAGGCTCAGGTCGATCGCATGCTCGACCATCCTCGCTTCTCGCGCGCGCAGGCGGATCTCTACGGCCAGATGACGCAGGTGGACGAGCTTCCGCAGGTGGACCGCAGCGCCGTCGACGATGCATGGTCGACCGCACTCGCGGCCGCGATGGTCGAAGAGCAGCGCCGGTTCGTGATGGCTCAGGCGGCGGACCCCAACGCGACGCTCGCGTCCTTGTTGACCGCGGCCAGCACCTTCGTCAACGCAGACCTGGGCGCGCTGTACGGCGCAGACATCGTCGGTCCCACCCCCGGTGCCGGATGGGGTCCTGCCCAGCTCGATCCACAGCGCAGAGGAGGGTTGTTCACGCAGCTGGGCTTCGTCGCTCGTCACTCGGCCAATGCGTCTTCGGACGTGTACCCGACGCCCTCGTCCCGAGGTCAGGGGGTCATCCGAGCGTTCGGCTGTGTCGCCGCCCCCGCTCATCCCGGGTCGATCTCGGCGGTGCCGACGGTCTTCGAGAGCCGTGAGGACTGGGACGAGTCCGTTGCGGACGCTCCGTGCGCGAGCTGCCACGTCATCATGGACCCGGCGGGACATGCGTTCGGCAACTACGATGGCATCGGTCGATGGTCGGAGACCGCGGACTCCACGGCTGCCCAGTCCGACACCGTCTTTGGCATCGCGTTCGACGGGGCGATCGAGCTCGGGGCCGAGGTCGCGTCGGACGAGGACGCGATCCGCTGCGTCGCGAAGCAGCACTACACCTTCGCGCTTCGGCGTACGCTCTCCGATGAAGACGCATGCGCACTCGAGGCGTACGCCGAGGCCTTCTCGGACAGCGGTGGCAACCTCCGCGCGCTGGTCCGAGCGATTGCCATGTCCGGGTCGCTGCAGCTCGCCCGCCCGTAGCGGTCGGCTGCGGGGGCGGTCCGCTACGGGGTCGAGAGATCGCGCCCGAGCTCGACCAAGAGCCCCCCGGAGTCCTCCACCACCTTCACGCTCTGGCCGATGTGCGCGATTGGCGCAGAGTGTGTGGCCGGAGTGGCCGGAATTGAAAACCGTGATCAATCGGCTTGCCGGAGCCGCCGACCTCGGCTACAAAACCAATAGAAGTTGAAAGCTGTTTTCAACTACGACCCAGGACGCCGCCATGATCGTTTGCCTCTGCAAGGGAGTCTCCTGCCGCATCATCGACGCTGAGGTCGAGCGCGGTGCACGAACCGTCGGTGGGGTCGCCAGGGCCTGCCAAGCGGGCACGAGCTGCGGAATGTGCGTCGGTCAGATCCGCGATCTGATCCGGTTGCGAACCGGTGCGTGCCCAGAAGACGACGCGCCCGCCGCCAGCCCCTGATGCGCGCTATTGAAAGCGAACGTCAGCTTCGACGACGCCGGCGGATGGTCCCGCGGCCTGCTACGGTCCGCGCTCCATGAAGGGCAGCGACAAGGTCATCGGGCAGCTCAACGAGGTTCTCACCGCGGAGCTGACGGCTATCAACCAGTACTTCATCCACGCCAAGATGTGTAAGGACTGGGGTTACGGGCGACTCGCCGCGCACATCCATCACGAGTCGATCGACGAGATGAAGCACGCCGATGAGATCATCGAGCGCATCTTGTTTCTCGAAGGCGTGCCCAACGTGCAGCGCTACAACAAGATCACGGTCGGCGAGACGGTCAAGGAGCAGTTCGAGCTCGACCTGAAGATGGAGTACGACGCCGTCACGCGCTTCCGTGAGGCGATCAAGATCTGCCGCGACGAAGAGCGAGACGAGACGACCGGGCTGATGCTCAAGAAGATGCTCGCCTCGGAAGAAGAGCACGTCGACTGGCTGGAGTCGCAGCTCGAGCTGATCGAGCAGGTCGGCCTCGAGAACTACCTCGCCTCGCAGATCCACGGCTAGCCGGTGGGCGTTCAGATGGACATCCCCGTGGCCTGGGGGGAGATGGACGCGTTCGGCCACGTGAACAACGTGGTCTACCTGCGGTGGTTCGAGACCGGCCGCATGTCCTTCTTCTCCGAGGTGGGTGTGACCCTCCGGGACATCGCCGAAGGCGCCGGACCGATCCTCGCGCAGACCAGCTGTGCCTTCCGGCGGCCCGTCACCTTCCCCGACACGATCACGGTACATACGTCGATCGGCCGCATTGGGACGAAGAGCTTCACGATGCTCTACCGCGTCACGAGCAAGGCGCTCGATGACGTTGCGGCCGAAGGGGACGGGACGATCGTCTGGTTCGACTACGCCAAGGGGGCCTCCGTGGTCCTCCCCGAGGACCTGCGTGAGCGCCTGCAGGCGCACGTCGGCACCTAGCGCGCTCAGCCTGCGAAAGAGACGAACCGCGTGTATCGTGCCGACGTGTCCTCGCCCGGTCGCGCGCGGCGTTTCGCCATCTCGGCCTTCGTCGTCGTCCACGTCGTGGCTGTGGTGTGGTGGAACTTCGGCATCGTGCAGCTTCGCCCTGCCCAGCAGGAACCGCCCGGGGGGGATGGGTGGACGCGCGTGCAAGAAGCGGCGGACGCCGTCGACGGTGCGCGACGGATCCGAGGGGCGCTCGACGGCTACATTCGGGTGACAGCGCTGTTCCAGCAGTGGGTCCTGTTCGGGCCGGACGCTCCGCACGACACGGGACGCATCGAGGTCCGGGGCGTGACCGGCTTCGACGCTCAGCGGCAGCCGATTCTCGACCCGCGGCCCCTGCACGCGAGCGAGGAGCCCGACCTCACCGACACGACGCAGATGATCGGAAACCCTCCGTGCGGGTGGTCCCGGGCCCAGAGCCCCAAGGCGACCTTCTTGCGCGCTTCGTTCGCGCAGTTTCACGCGGCCGAGGCGACGCGCGAACGTGGGGTCGACTACGTGGGCGTCCAGTTCGTCTGCCTGCATCGGTCCGTGCATCAGCCCGGTCAGGATCCCCAGGACATTCCCTGGACCACCGAGGTGCTGTGGGCGGGGCCGATACGACGGTGATCGCGGCGTCGTGGAACCGGTTCTTCTTCGGGCCGCGGGACGTTCGCCCTGTGGCGCTGATGCGGATGGGGGTTGGGCTCATCACGGCGTGGATGCTGCTGGAGCGCGTCGCCGTGGCTCGATCCGCCCTGAGCGACGAAGGCTGGCTGCCCACCGACGCCGCCGCGCAGCTGATGGACCCGCTGCACTGGTCGGTCTTCCACGTCATCGATGCGCCCGGAGCGGTCGCGGCGATCTTGCTGCTGGGTGGGGTGAGCGCGGGCCTGTTCACGCTGGGTCTCTTCACCCGTCCCGCCGGTCTTCTCGCGTTCGTCGTGCTCGCCTCGACCCACGTGCGCAACCCGGCGGTGCTCTACGGCGCGGACTCGGTTGCGCGAATCTGGATGTTCTACCTCCTGCTCATGCCCTGCGGACGGGCGTGGTCCATCGACGCGATTCGTCGCCGCGTGCGCTCAGGAGGGCGCGCCTTCCTGGCTCCGGCGCCCACGATGGAGGCATGGCCGGTGCGCCTGCTTCAGTTCCAAGTCGCGCTGATCTACCTCACGACCGGCATCTCCAAGTCGTATGGCACCGATTATCATGAGGGGACCGCGCTCTGGTACGCGCTCGCCAACCCCACCTACTCCCGCTTCGACCCGCTGCTCGAGCCGGTGTTCGCGACCGCGGCCCCGGTGCTGGCCCTGCTCACGATCGTCACGTTGTGGTGGGAGCTTGCCTTCGCGTTCATGGTTTTGTTCCGGCGCTCGCGGACGCTCGCGCTGGGGATCGGCGTCTTCGTACACGGGGGCATCTTCGTCGCGCTGCAGATTCAGTTTTGGGGCCCGCTCATGCTGCTGAGTTACTTCTCGTTCATCTCGGGCCGGTCCGTGCATCGGCTGTGGCTGCGCCACGTTCGCGAGACCCGAGACAAGCGGTGGAATCAGCGCATCACCTTCGCCTATGATCCCGACGCGCCGCTCCAGGCCGCCCTCGCCCGCCGCGTCGCCGCCCTCGATGCGTTTGGGCTCGTTCGTCGTACACCTCGGCACGGCGAAACACCGCGGTGGTTTCGAGGCGACACGCGGGAGACGATCGCGGACGCCGAAGTCCCCAGCGCGGTCCGAGCCCTTCTACCCATCGCGGCCCGTCCCTGGTGGCGCGTCTCGCAGGCCGCAGCCCATGGATCAGTTGCTCCTCTCCAACCTCGATGATGTGCGCGGCGTCTTGGCCGAGGTCTTCGGCTACGCGGCGTTCCGGCCCGGGCAGCGGGACGTGGTGGATGCGGTGGTCGGGGGTCGCGACGCGGTCGTGCTGCTGCCGACCGGACACGGCAAGTCGGTCTGCTACCAGGTGCCCGCGATCGTGGCGTCTCGGGCCGACAAAGGCGTGACGATCGTCGTCTCGCCACTCATCGCGCTGATGCAGGACCAGGTCGCCCAGCTGAAGGGACGCGGCGTCTCGGCGGCGGCGTTGCACAGTCATCTCAACGCCGCCGAAAGCCGGGAGGTGGTCGACGCGCTCCTGGGCGGAGCGTTGACGCTGCTGTACGTGTCGCCAGAGCGGGCCGCCAAGGCGAGCTTTCGGCGGCTGCTCCAGCGTGTGCAGGTCGCGTTGATCGCCATCGACGAAGCGCACTGCGTGAGCCAGTGGGGTCACGACTTTCGGCCCGACTACATGCGGCTGCACGAGCTCAGAGACGTCTGCGCGGCGCCGATCGTCGCGTTGACCGCCACCGCCACACCGCGGGTGGTCGACGAGATCGCCCAGCAGCTGAGGCTCCAGCTGCCCAAGGTCGTCCGCGGGGACTTTCGCCGACCCAACCTCCGCTTCATCGTTCGTCACCCCCCCAAGGCGAAGGACCGGCTGGCGCTGCTCGAGGACGAGCTGCGCAAGGCAGGGCTCACCACCAAGAAGGGGACGGGGCGCGCGGTGATCTACTGCAGCACCCGCAAGACCGTGGAGACGGTCGCGAAGGCGCTGCGCGGGAGCAAGGTGCCGGTGGGCTACTACCACGCGGGTCGAACGCCCCTGGCGCGCGACCGGGCGCAGCGTGCCCTCATGGAGGGCCGCACGCGGGTCTTGGTGGCGACCAACGCGTTCGGCATGGGCATCGACATGCCCGACGTTCGGCTGATCGTTCACTATCAGACGCCGGGCAGTCTGGAGGCGTACTACCAGGAGGCGGGCCGCGCAGGGCGAGACGGCGAGCCTGCTCGGTGCGTGATGTTCTTTGGGGCTGCGGACATGGTCACCCAGCGCCGCCTGCAGAGCAGCACCGCTGGGGTCGCACTCCAGCGCCACCGCGCAGCGTCACTGGCGGCGATCGAGGCCTACGCACATGCCGAGGGGTGCCGGCAGGTTCTGCTGTGTCGACACTTTGCGCCCGACGACGATCAGCGGGGCTGCGGAAACTGTGATGTCTGCGCGCCCGAGGGTCCGCTCGACCGTGCGGTCGTCCCAGCTCGGGTCGAAGTCACCGCGCTCCCCGAGGACGCGCTGGAGCTCATCGTCGAGGCGGTCGACGCGCTGCGCAAGCCTGTGGGCAAGGCGTCCTTGGCCAAGGCACTCCGGGGAAGCAAGGCCAAGGCGCTGACCAAGCTCGGGTTGCGCACGCTGCCGCAGCATGGGGCGCTCCAAGAGCACGATGAAGCTTCGATCCTCGCCGCGATCGAGTCGCTGCTGCAGGCCGGGGACCTGGCGCGAGCGGGCCGCAAGTATCCGACCGTCTGGCTCCCGGGAAAGCCGATCCGCGCGCCGCGTCCCGAGGGGACGCGCTCGCGCCGCGGCTCTTCCTTGTCCACGGAGCTGGAGCGCTATCGCAAGCGCATGGCGACGAAGCTCAAGTGGAAGGCCTACATGGTGTTTCAGCGGCAGGCGATCGCTGCGATCGCCAAGTCCCGCCCCACGACGCGTCAACAGCTGCTGTTGGTGCCTGGCTTGGGGCCCGCAAAGGTCGAGCGCTTCGGAGACGACATCCTCGCCATCATTCGCAAGTGTGAAGCGTAGCCAAAGGTCGGCTGAACGCTCACCCCACCTGGGCAACGACGAGGTGTCGCAGAACACGCCCGCATGCGAGCATTGGTCGTGATCCCGGGTCGGCGCGATGGAGTCTCCGGGGCATCCGGCGACGCCAATGAAACTCGGGTCTATCACCGCAGCGCGACGACTCGACCCGCGGCGCCTGAGGACCTCGCCGAGGACCGGGGAACGCGGGTCGGAGAGAAGGTCAGTCGCTACGTCGTGCTGGAGGAGGTCGGGAAGGGGGGCATGGGCCGCGTGCTTCGGGCCTACGATCCTCGACTGCAGCGGGAGGTCGCGGTCAAGGAGCTGCGTGCGACGGCCCTGTCGACCGCCGCCTCGGCCCGGCTGGTGGCGGAGGCACGATCGATGGCGGCCGTGTCCCATCCCAACGTGGTGCCGGTCTACGACGTCGAGCCTCTCGACGACGGTCAGATCATTCTCGTGATGCAGTACGTCGCCGGCTCGACCCTGCGGCAGTGGATGAAGCAGGAACATCCGTGGCGAAGGGTCGTCGAGACGCTCGTTGCCGCGGGGCGAGGGCTCGCCGCCGCACACGAGGCGGGTTTGATGCACCGCGACTTCAAGCCGGCCAACGTCCTGCTCGCCGAAGACGGGGGGGTGAAGGTGACCGACTTCGGCTTGGCCAAACCGGCCGGAGCGCGAGAGCGATCCGGCAGTGGCAGCGGCAGCGGCAGCGGCAGCAGGAGTGGCAGCGCCGACGAGCACTATGCGATGGCGCTCCCGGCCGTTTCGTCCTCCGAGACGCGTACCGAGGCGGGCATCGTGCTCGGCACACCCCGCTACATGGCTCCGGAGCAGCACTTCGGATCGCCGCTGTCCGCTGCCGCCGACCAGTACGCCTTCTGCGTGACGCTGTGGGAAGCGCTCGTGATGGCTCCGCCCTTCACGGGGGGCTCGCTCGGCAAGAAGAAGCGCGAGGGGCCACCCGACTGGCCCGGCGAAGGGGTGCCACGCTTCGTCGTCGACGCGCTCACGCGGGGTCTTTCGCCCAAGGCCGAGGACCGCTGGCCGTCCATGCGGGCCCTGCTGGAGAGGTTGAGCAACGACCCCGCCAAGCGCCGCAACAAACGTTTGACCGCCGCCGGGCTCGTCACGCTCACGGCGACATCGGCCGGGTTCGCGTGGCAGGCCTACTCGACAGACGCGGCTGGCACCTGCGCTGGGGCTGCGGCCGAGCTCGATGCCGCCTGGGGCGAGGCCGTGCACGAAGACGCCGAGCGCGCGTTCTTGGGCGAGGACACGCCCTACACCCGTGCGACGTGGCAGCGGGCCACGGAGCGTCTGGACGCGTATGCACGATCCTGGGTCGAGGGGCACGAGGATGCGTGCAACGCGACGGTGCGAGGTGTCCAGTCCGAGGCGGTGCTCGATCTCAGAATGGCGTGTTTGCGCAGCGTGGAGCTCGACCTGCGCGCGGTGACGGGCGTGCTCGCGAACGCAGACACGGACGTTCGCAACAACGTCGATGCTCTGCTCGAGGGGCTGCCGGCGGTCGAGCGCTGCGCCGACGTCGAGCGTCTGCGCGCGGACGTCGAGCCGCCTCCCGACGACGTGGCGGAGGCGGTGCACGATGCGCGAGCGCACCTGGCCGCGGCTGATGCAGAGCGCCACGCTGGACGCTTCGAAGGCGCGCTGACCCGGAGTCGAGACGCCCAGACGAGGCTCTCGGGCGTCGACTACCCGCCCGTGTTCGCGGAGTTGCACCTGACGCAGGGCACGGTGTTCGACCACCTCGGCCGCTACGACGACGCAGTGGAGGCGCTTCGTCTGGCGTCGCGACTTGCCGCCTCGACCGGCCAGCGGGAGCTGTTGCGCGAGGCGACGACCCGCTCAGTCGACGTACTCGGTCGACGGATGTCTCGCTTCGCGGAGGCTCTCGCGCTGCTTCCCGTGGCCGAGGGCCTCGCCGAAGGGCACCCTCTGGAGGAAGCGGACGTCGCCAATACGCTGGCGCTGGTCTTGCTCGACAAGGGGGACGTGGCGGAGGCCGAGCTGGCGCAGAGGCGAGCGTTCGAGCTGCGCCGTGCCGCGCTCGGGGAGGGGCACCCCGCGCTCGGAGCGTCTCACCACTCGTTGGCCCTGGTCCTCTCTGCGCAGAGCCGCCACGCGGAGGAACTCGAACATCACCGCAAGTCGCTCGAGATCTGGATGAACGCCTTGGGCCCCGAGCACCCGAACGTGTCGATGGCGATGAGCAACATTGCGACGTCCTATTTCCACCAAGGACTCTACGAGGAGTCCGAAACGGCCCATCGTGAATCGCTCGCGCTGCGGGTCGCCGCGCTCGGCGAAGACCATCCAGAGGTCCTTCATGCGCGGGTCAACTTTGCGCTGGCTCTGTGCAAGCAGGGGCAGTGGGAGGTCTGTAGCGCCGAACTCGAGCGGGCCCTGGAGGCGCAGAAGCGGGTCTTGGGCGCGGAGAACCGCGCTCTATCCCGCACATACATCAATCTCGGGGTCGCAAAACAGGTGCAAGGAAAGGCCGAAGAGGCGGCCCAGTACAACGCGCTGGGGCTGGAGATCGCCGAGAAGACCTTGGGTCCAGACCATCACGACACCGCGGTCGTCCGCATCAACATCGCCAACGCACTCGCCGCGCGCGGCGAGCATGCGCGAGCTGCAGAGGCATACCGAAAGTCGCTCGGCACGCTCGAGAAGACGCTCGGGGGCGAGCACGCCAGCGTCGCGATCGCCCGGAACAACCTCGCAGCGATGCTCGAGGAGCAGGGCAAGTTCGACGAGGCGGAGGTGCAATACAGAAAAGCGCTCGAGATCCGGCTGGCCACGATCGGGGAGGACCACCCGAACGTTGCGTCGGTTCGGATGGCCCTGGCGCGCGTGCTGCTCGGGCGTGGCGCCTCGGCCGAGGCGCTGGGCCTGGCCGAGCAAGCGTGGACGAAGATGCAGGATGCCGAGCCGCCGCTGCGGGGGGAGAGCGCCTTCGTCCTGGCCCGGGCCGTGCTCGAGGAAGGTCATGACGCCCCGCGTCGGGCTCGAGCGAGGGCGTTGGCGGAGTCCGCTCGGATCGCGTACACCGAGGCCGAAGCGGATGAGGATCTGAAGAAGCTGGGCGCGTGGCTCCTCCTCAACCGCCGCTGGCTACGAAGCGCGGGGACGACCGGCTGACGATGGGGTCCGCTACGGCATCCACGTGACGGGGTCGCCGAGGTCAGCGTCCAGCGTTCCCTGGGGAACCTCGAGGACCGCGTCGACGGAGACCTCCTGCCCAACGATGGGGCAGCCGCCGCACGGAGGTCCGCACGGGTCCAGGACCTGCGCCTGGACCACGACGCCATCGCGCAGCCCGAGGACGTCGATCGGGTCGAGGAGCTCGCAGCCCCAGACGGGCAGAGGCTCGCGCGCGCTGGGCACGAGCAGCAGCGCCTCGCGGTCGCACGCACGCTTGCGCCATCCTCGCTCGCGCTCGACGTCCTCGTCGGCGAGCTCGGCCGAGACGCTCTGTCCCGCGACGGTGAGCTCGACCCGCTCCTCGAGAACCTGGGCGCCCGGGTTCTCCCGACACGTCGGCTCGCCCTCGCATCCGGCGAAGGCGACGCACAGGAGCAGGGCTCGGGGGTTCACAGGGATTCGAGGAACGAGACCAGGAGGTCGCGGTCGTGCTCGGACAGGGTCTCGAAGGCGGTTCGGGACGCGTCGGCTTCGCCCGCATGCGCGAGGATTGCCGTCTCGACCGTCTCGGCGAGCCCGTCGTGCATGTAGGGTCCCGTATCCGCGAGGCCCCACAGCGGCGGGGTTCGGAACTCGCGAATGCGGGCGCCCAAGTCTGGAATGCCCAGGGCGTCGTCCGCGGCCACGTCGTGCAGGAGCAGGTCGCTGTACAGCGGCGCGATCTCGCCATCGAGCGTGGTGAACTCCGGCGTATGGCAGTCGGCGCATCCGGTTGCTTCGAAGACCTCTCGTCCGCCGGGAACCTCGGCCTTGGCGCGGGGGTAGTCGAGGTGTTCGATGAAGAAGGCGAGCGTCTTGATCTTCTCGACGCTGATCTCCGGATCCGGAATGTCGTCGTCGTCCGCCAGCGCGCCGTAGGTGAACCCGTCGGTCTCGGGCACCGTCATGCCGAGTTCGGCGGTCATCGCGTCTCGGACGAACTCGCGGATGCTGGGGACCTGAGCCTTCCACCCGTACCGACCCAATCGGGTCTCATCGACGTAGTTCGCAACGCCACTGATCCCGTCACCGTCGAGGTCGTAGGGATCCTCGGCGGCGACGATGTCGTCCTCGGCGATGCGTCCGATGATACCCACGCCGAGCAGCGTCGGGGTCTGCCGCGGTTCGAACACGTTCTGACTGAGGTCGTGCTCGGGGCGAGGCCGGTCGTAGGTGGTGAGCTTGTGCAGGATCGTGCCGCGCGCGTCCTGTTCGAACACGCCGTCGGCGATGGTGCCGAAGCGCATGACGTTGACGTCGATCGGGCCCGAGCCACCGATGACCGGGTCGAAGTGACAGGCCCTGCAGCTGTCGCCGTTGAAGACGGGTCCGAGGCCCTCGGCCAACCCGGTGTCGTGGTCGAACAGGCGACGTCCCTCGAGCCAGCGGGGCTCCTGCCACGCTTCGAGGTCCCTTGGCGCGCCAGGGCTGCCCACAGCGGGGATGGGGGTGTCGGGGCGCAGCAGGCCACCGGAGGCCAGCTCACTCCCGCCGCGGGACTCGAGGAAGGCGATGACGTCGCGCTGAGCGTCGTCGTCGAGGTCTCCGAACGCCGCGGCCGAGGCCTTGGCTTCGCCCCCGTGCATCACGATGGCGTCGTGGAGCGTGTCTGCGCGCCCATCGTGCAGGTAGGGCGCGGTCGCGGCCACGCCCCACAGCGGCTGGGTGCGAAACTCCGCGCCGGTGGCGAGCTTCATCGTGACGCCGTCGGCGAGCTGCGGCCCCATGTCGTGGAGCAGGAGGTCGGAGTAGAGCGGGACCAGCCCGCGGGGTCCGTCGAGTGTGGGGGTGTGGCAGGCGGCGCAGCGGAGATCTGCGAACGCCCGCTCGCCTCGACGTGCGGCGGCGCTGGGCTCCGCATCGGGCTCGGGCGCCGCCAGCAGCATCGCGAAGCTGACGAGGTCGAAGAGCTCCTGGGACGTCATCTCGGGGTCGGGCACACCGTCGTGGTCGGACAGCGGCTCGGCGGGGGCGGCGGCCTGTCGTAGCACGCCGTCTCGGCCCTCGTGATCGTCGCGGACTTCGGCCACTGATGGGACGGGCAGGGCGGCCTGCATCTCGGGCGGCAGAGGGTCCGTCGTGACGCCGAGGTGATTGAACAGCGGTCCTCGAATGAACCCCTCGATGCTGACCGTCTGCGCCTTGCGACCAAATCGGCCGACGAAGCCTTGGTCGTAGTTGGCGCGCCCGCTGATGCCGTCGCCGTCGGCATCGTCGGGGTCTTCGTTGGCGAGGATGGCGTCTTCGTCGAGCTCCGCGATCAGCCCCACGCCGAAGAAGGGAGGCGCGTTGCGGTGGGCAGCGACGTTGTTGCCGTCGTCGTTGGCGGGGCGAAGGTCGGCGCCGTGAAATCCGTAGGAGGTGAGCACGCCGTTGATGCCGCCCTCGAGGAAGGTGCCGTCCGCGAGCTGTTCGCCAACGATGTAGAAGTCGCGGTATCGCGGGCCGCCCCCGCCGATGATCGGCTTTTCGTGGCACGAACCGCAGAACGAGACGTTGGCGTTGGGCCCGAGCCCTTCGGAGGGCAGGAAGCGCTTTGCGGCGACGATGTGCCCGCGCTCGAAGGTCGTTCTCTGCTCGTCGGTCGCAGCGGGGATCGGCTCGCCCAGCGGCGCATAGATGTCCTTTGCGAGCAGCTCCTCCTGCGTGGCAGGAAGCTCTTCTTGCGTCGGGCAGGCCGCGAGCGTGGGCGCGAGGAGAAGCGCGGCGAGAAAGCGTGCGTAGGGATTCATCGATGCATGTCCAAAGTCGCTACGGAGCGTTTTCGAGGATGAGTCCTGTATAGGGAGGGTTGGAGTTGAGCGTGCCGCCGACCGAGATCCGGGTGCCGTCCTCGAGACCGAAGACCGCGTGCAGGACTTCGAAGTTGGTGGTGGTGTTCTCGGGCTCGGCCTCGAATCCTTCGAGGATCACGGCCGCCGTCCCCAAGTTGCCGACGACGGTTGCGCGTCCCAGGGGGTCCACCCAGACCCCGTTGAGGCCCGCGAGCCTTCCCACGTCCTGGGTCGTCCAGGCGGAGCCGTCCCAACGCGCGATGGTGCCGTTGGATCGGCCGCCGACCGCGACGATGTCGTCCGGAGCGGAGCCCCACACGCTGATCATGTCGTTGGAGGTGCCGGAGTCGAGCTGCGTCCACGCCACGCCGTCGTAGTGCAGCAGGACTCCGCGCGCTCCGACGGCGTGCAGGTCGTCGGGGGAGAAGCCGAAGATCTTGAAGACGGCCGCGGAGTCGCGGTCGAGCTCGGGCAGGGGGGATTCGGACCAGGTCGTTCCGTCGTAGCGCAGGATGATGCCGGGGGTGTCGAGCTCGAACGCGTTGCCGCCGACGGCCCAGATCTCGTCGGGGCCAAACACGAACACCCCCCACAAGGGGACCTCGACGCCCGTGTCGACCGGTTGCCATTGGGCGCCATCGAACCGAAGCGCGGCGCCATCGTTGCCGACCGCCCAGACCTCGCCGTCGGAGCCGTGCACCCAGTTGAGCAGCGGGGTACCCTCGGGCACCGTGAACGCGGACCACTGCCCCCCGGTGCGGCGCTGGATCGCGCCCTGGCCAGCGTCCCCGATGGAGGCGACCTGCCCGCCGACTGCCCAGACGTCGTCCGCGGACGGACCCCAGGCGCTGAGAAAGGCCCCCGTCGAGGGGCCGGCCTCGACCGCGCGCTCCCACGGGCCACGGGGCGCTGGGAAGTCCTCCGAGGGCTCTGCGGGGGCGGGGCAACCCGAAGATATCGCGGCGAGAAGAGCCACCGCCAGGCCGAGCGTCAGCGTACGCTTCACCGCGCCACACTAGCATCGGCCCCCCTGAGCGACCAGGAGACGGCGGCCGCGACACCGTTGTCAGGATCCGTCTCAGCGCGACGATGGCGGCTCCACGACGGCGAACGCTGGACTCGGCCCGTGCCGGGGACTCTCGGAGAAACCTTCGATCGTGACACTGGTGTCATGTCTCGCGTTTGGTCACGCCTCATGCGCCACCGAACTCACACGCGGCCCGAACGCGGCGTTGGTACGGTCCAGCGTGATGCGAACCACCGTCGCCCTCCTCGCCGTCTGTTTCCTCATGCCCGCATGCGACGATGCGAAGCCCGAGAGCGAGGCCAAGCAGGAGGAGATCAAGTGGCCCGAGAAGCCAGCCGACGGGTCGGACATCTCGCTCGAGCTGCTCGAGGTTCAAGAGGACGGGGCGAAGTTCAAGGTCTACAACTTCTCCGACAAGGCCGTGAAGCAAGTGAGCATCCGGCAGCGCTTCCTCGACGATGGTGGCAAGGAGCTCGATACGTTCCCGCACATGCAAGTGGGCACGATCGAGCCGAAGTCGGTCGAGGAGATCAAGACCGTCATCATGACGAAACCCGAGGGCATGACGACGGTCGAAGGCGTGATTCGCAAGGTCAAGTACGCCGACGGCACCGAGTGGGTGCAGGCGGAGTAGCGCTGCGACGCGCGCGCCCCTCGGGGATGCGCCGTTCAGCGGCTGCGTCGCCGGTTCTCGCGACCGCACGATCGTGCCAAGGCTGCTACGCTGCGCCGCAGCCCCATGGAAATCATTCAAGGAAACGTCCGAAAACCGCCCAAGTGGCTGTTTGTCGGGATCGTGCTGCTCGGTCTCGTGGGCCTGAGCATCGCCGTCGCCTCGACCGGCTACGGCAACCATCACACGCCGGCCGGCCATCAAGGCTACGTTCGGACGCAGCCCTTCGTGACCGCGGCTGAGTTCGTGGGCGTGCAGGCGGGGCCGACGTCCACGGGGCTCGTGTGGCGTCAGCAGGTCGTCAACATCGACATGCGGGCCCGGACCTTTCCCGAGGAGATGAAGATCCTGACCGCCGAGCGGCTCGAGCTTCAGTTCACGGCGCACGCACGGATCCGCCTTCGTGAGGACTCGGTCAAGTCGTTGGTCGAGGACTACGGGGGCGAGAACTGGTACGAGGCGAACGTCCAGCAGCAGTTTCGTTCCATCGTTCGCAGCAAGGTGCAGTCGCTCGAGGCCTTCGACGTCAAGAGCAAGATGAGCTCGATCGCAGAGGACACGCTCACCGAACTCGAAGAGCGGTATGCGGGCACCCCGGTCGAGTTCTTGTCGGTCAACATCGGCAACATTCAGTATCCATCGGTCGTCGTGCAGTCGGTCGTGCGCAAGTTCGTCACCAACGAGGACAACGAGCGCAAGGACATCGAGCTGGAGATCGCGCAGCGTCAGATCGACATCGGGATCGCCGAGGCCCAGGGCGTCTCTGACGCGCAGCTGGTCATTCGGACCAGCTTGGATCCGATGTTCTTGCAATACGAGGCGATCAAGGCGGTCGAAGAACTCGCCGAATCGCCCAACACGACCTTCGTCATCATGCCGACCGGCGACAATGGCACGCCGCTCATCCTCGACCTCAAGGAGTAATCATCATGCAACGACTACGACGATTCATGCTGATTGCTGCCCTCGGGGCGACGGCGTGCACCAACCCCGAGACCCCCGCCGGATTCGAGGGCTACGTCTATCACGTGCCCATGTTCTTCGGCTCTTCCGAGTTCCGAAACACGATGGTCGGTCCATCGTCTACGGGCCTGACGTGGCGGCTGTTCGTCGAGAACGTGGACATGCGGGCCAAGAGCCAGCGCGAGCAGTTCAACCTGCTGACGAACGACAACCTCAGCGTCGCCTTCGAGGTCAACACCCGCCTGCGGGTCCGGCCCGGCGGCGCCAAGGAGATCGTCGAGGCCTGGGGAACCGACTGGTACGAGCGCAACGTTCGTGAGCCGCTGCGCACGGTCGTTCGGCAGGAGATCACCGAGGTCAGCGCGACGGACATCCAGCTGCGAACCGACGAGGTCCGCTCGCGGATCTTCGACGCCTCGGTCGAACTGTACGCCGACACGCCCATCGAGCTGCTGTCGGTCGACATCGGGAACATCCAGTTTCCCAAAGAGGTCACGACCGCGATCGAACGCAAGATCGCGACCGAACAGGAGCTTCAGCGCCAAGAGTTCATTCGAGCGAAGACGCGCAAAGAGGCCGGCATCAAGGTGCTCGAGGCGCTCAAGGTCGCCAAGCAGCAGGAGATCATCAGCTCGACGCTCGACCCCATCTACGTGCAGCGGATGGCCGTCCAGACGTACCGCCGCCTCGCCGCCTCGTCCAACAAGACGGTGATGGTGCTCCCCAACACCGCACAAGGGACGGGCTTGCCGCAGGTCCTCTCGACCGGGGCACGACGAGCACTCACGGCCGAGGACCGGACCCTGCTCGAGGCGATGGAGAAGAAGTACATGGACATCGCCGGCGAGGTCGTCGAGGAGCCCGACCCGATGCCCCTTCCTCGGACCAAGGCCCTGCCGGAGCCGGAGCCGGAGCCGGAGCCGGAGCCGGAACCCGCGCCGGAGCCGGAGCCCGTGCCGGAGCCCGCGCCCGCGCCGGAGCCCTAGCCGGGCGTCGGCTGGAACCCCCGAAGGAAGACCCATGCGTACATCGTTCCTGCGAAGCGCCCTGCTCACCGTTTCGATCCCGCTGGGATGCGCGCACGCGCGCGCGCCCGCGGACCCGCCAAGGCGTGACGCGCCCGCCGAGACGCCGGACGCGGTCGCTCGCGTCGAGTATCGGGGCACGGTGGAGCTCGAGGCGCATCTGGCCAACCCGGGCGACACCGTCCCGGTCGAGCTCACGTGGGTGCAGACGTGCGAGGACGAAGCGTGCCTGGTCGAGCGGTCGACCGGTGCCGGGGACGACGCCAGCACGACGCGCATCTGGTCGACGCCCGAGGCCACGTGGGTCGAGGGGGCTCCCGCACGGCTGCCCGAGGACGAGGCGGGGCATCATCGTCGCCTCCTCTCGCTCTTCGCACCCCGAGCGCCCACGCCCGAGGCGAAGGTCCAGTTTGCCCATCCTCGGCTCGGCACCCGAAGCGACACCGCGCGCTACGGTGACTTCACCTCCGGGGGCGTGCCCGAGAGCGTCGACGTCGACTTCACCGACAGCGATGTCGCGTGGCGAGGCGCGCTCGCGCTGAAGGGCGTGGAGCCGCGCGACGGGCTCGATGTGCCTGCCCCGCCGCCGGTCGCCGACGACCTTCCCCCTTCGATCGCCCGGATGTCGGAGCGGCTGTGGGACGTTCGAGTCCCGGCATTCGACGCGCGGAGCTTCGTCGTGGAGTTCGAGACCTTCGTCGTGGTGATGGAGGCGCCGTGGTCGAGCGAGGTCGGAGCGCAGGTCGTGGACCTCATCGCGCGCGAGCTACCCGACAAACCGATCCGCTACGTCCTCTTCAGCCACCATCATCCTCACTACACCGGTGGCCTGCGGGCGTTCATGGCCGCCGGGGCCAGCGTCATTGCCTCCACCGGACACGCGCCGTTCGTGCGCTCGATTGGCGCCCTCGACTTCTCGAGCCAGCCCGACCGCTTTGCCGAGACCAACCCCGAGGTCACCGTCATCACCTTTGACGGCACGTACACCCTGGAGGAGGCCGGTCAGAGCCTCCAGGTCTTCGACATCGGCGAGCGGTCCAGGCACACCTCCGTCTACAACCTCGTGTGGCTGCCCGAAGCCAAGACCTTGATCGAAGGCGACATCGGCTGGTTCGCGGACGATGGTGCCGTGTACGTCAATGACCGTTCGATGGGACTGCTGGGGGCGATCGAGAGCCTCGGGCTGCCGGTCGAGACCCTCGTGCAGAGCTGGCCCGTCAACAGCCAGCCCCCGACGCTGGAGATCGAAGCCTTTCGCGCAGCCCTCGCGCCCGAGGACGCCGAGTCCGACGCGAGCGACCGAGGACCTCAGTCGTAGGCGTCGGCTTCGGCCATGTTGGCCAGAGCGGTGTCCCAGGTGATCTCGCTGGCGGACGCCATCCCGGGCCAGACGCTGAGCGTGCTGCCTCCACGCGACAGCGATGGGAAGGCTCCGACGGACTGCAGGTGTGCTTTGCTGCCCACGAACTCCATCATCGCGGCCTGGCTCTCCCAGACCGTAAAGGTTCGGGCCGTCGCGCACTGCTGCGAGTTGCCGAGCTGGGTGGCCACCATGCCGGGGTTGGAGAACAGGGCCATGGAGTTGGCTGCGCTCAGCTGCCCGAACAGTTCGAAGTCGGCGTCGGGCTCGAGCGCGAGGTAGGTGGCGGTCACGACGTACTCGCCCGTCCCGTCGTCGAGGAGCTCACCCGTCTCGGGATCGGCGCCAGGGCCATACCATCGAGCAGCCTCCGGCATCCCGGTCGGGCTGAAGACCGCGAAGTCGTCTTCCAGCACGTCACGGCTGCACGCTGCGAACGGGTCCGGGCCGCCGCTGCTGCTGCTGCCGTCGCCCCCGGAGGACGTCTCGGCCGCGCCTGAGCTGCTGGAGGTCTCGACCGAGGCTCCAGACGAGTCGTCGCGAGAGGTCGATGTCGATGCGACATCGGAGGTGGAACTGGTGTCTTCGTCCACCGAGTCGGAGTCGTCGGGGCAACCCAGGACTGGGGCGAGGGCCAGGAAGAGAGCGTAGCGGGGATGAATCATCGACATGTTGGTCTCGTGGTCAGGTGCTGGCGAAGAAGAGCCGCTCGAAATCGCGATCGAGACGACGGGAGTGGAAGTCGTCCTGGCTGCCTTGGACCCTCAACGTGATCTCGTGGCCCGGGACGGCGCTCACCTCCCCGAACACGACGGCCCACTGGGTGTCGACGCGCACATAGGTGTAGTGACCGGCGGCCAGCACCTCACGAACGACGCCGTGCAGGGATTGGACCTCGGTCGCCTCCATCGCTGGCGCCGATCCGAGACTGGCCTCGGGCGGGGTGGACACCGGGGGGTTGGGCTCCTCCGCTTCACACGCGGCGAACCAGACCGTCGCAAGGACCAGGCAGGTCAGGGGGAACGACTTCACGAACCCAGCTTGACCCGCACCGGTCCTCGCCGACAGGCGCACGCGTGCAAGGGGGTCTTCCACGATTGGAATGCGCGACTCAATCTGCCGTTGGTGTGCTGCTGCGTGGCGAGGTCGTCGAAGAAGTCTGGGTTCTGACGACGCATCTCCTCAGACCAAAGGCGATTGTTTTCGATGTTCTTTGAGCTCGCGCATCGTTCGAAGGCATCCTAGAGCGGCGACCAGTTTGATTCCGGGCGCTGAGGTGCGTCTGGGGCCGTTCCTGGGTAGGAGCGTGGCCGAAGTTGTGTCGGGCACACCACGAGCGCCGCGCGACGCCGTCAGGTGCGGCCCCAGGCGTGCATCAGCGCATGGAATCAAACTGATCGCCGCTCTAGCAGCCCGTCGCAACCATGGGATACGGGCGATGAGTCCTCGCGGTACCCTGTCGTGATGTTCGATTGGGACGACCTCAAGGTGTTCCTCGCTGCCCATCGCGAGGGCAGCATCGGACGCGCGGCGGAGAGCCTCGGCGTCAGCGGGTCCACGGTCAGCCGGCGTCTGACGGCGCTCGAAGGATCCCTGGGCCAGACGTTGTTCGTTCGGTCTCCCGACGGGCTCAAGCCGACGGCGGCCGGGAGCCGCGCGTGGACCGATGCCCAAGAGGCGGAGCGCGCCGTGGCCCGTATGCGGGTTGGACTGGGTGAGATCGACACCCTGCACGGCACGGTGCGCGTCTCCACGTCGTCGGAGCTGCTCCACACCGTACTCCTGCCCAACTGGCCAGACTTCGCCGCGGCTCATCCGCGTATCACCGTCGAGTTCGTGGAGAGCACCCAGCTGGCCGACCTGGAGCGTTGCGAGGCGGACATCGCGATTCGAGCCGTGCGCCCACAGGCGGGCGACAACCTCGTCATCACCCGACTTCGCGACTCCAAAAACTGTCTGTTTGGGTCACGTCACCTCTTGGCGTCTCGCGGGCTCGATCCCGACGACGCCGAGGCGCTCGCGGCCGTCGAGGATTGGTCGGACTGGCCGTGGATCGATTGGACCGAGGAGTTCTGCCACCTCCCGCTCGCCAAGGGGCGCCGGTCGAAGGTGCCGGACGCGCGGGTGGTGATGCGATTGGCGAACCTCGAGAGCATTCGGCTGGCGGCGGCAGCGGGGATCGGGATCGCGCTGATCCCGAGCTACTTCGGCCGGGTGAGTCCGAACCTGGTGAAGCTCCCGAACCTGGACGTTGGCCCGGTGGTGACGCTCTTCCTCCTCGGGCACGTCGCGGTTCGGAACACGGCGCGGGTGGCCGCGGTGTGGGAGACGCTCGTCACGCTGCTCCGCGGGACCGATGACGCGCAGCTGGAAGAGGGCCGGGCGGCGATTACGGCCGCGTACGGGGTGCGCTACGCGGGCGAAGACTCCCCCTGACGCCCGTGCTACCTTGCGCGGCTATGCAGAAGACGTCCGTCGTCCGCATCTTCGCAACCGCCCAGGAGTCCGACTACGAGAGCCCGTGGCAGGCATCGCGCCCCTCGAGCGGAACGGGTTCGGGCGTCGTCGTCGCCCCCGGTAAGATCCTCACCGGAGCCCACGTGGTCGCGGACGCAACGTTCCTTCAGGTACAGACCAGCACCCATCCCGACAAGTTCATCGCCCGCTTGGCCGCCGTGTGTCACGACTCCGATCTGGCGCTGCTCGAGGTCGACGATCAGATCTTCCTCGAAGAAACCACGTCTGCGCAGCTGGGCGACGAGCTGCCCGAGCTGCAGGACAAGGTGTCGGTCGTGGGCTTCCCGGTCGGTGGCGAAGAAGTCTCGGTCACCGAGGGCGTGGTGAGCCGCATCGAGCTGCAGCGCTACGCGCACTCCGATCGCTGGCTGCTCGCCGTCACCGTCGACGCCGCGATCAACAATGGCAACAGCGGTGGCCCGGTCTTCCTCGATGACGAGGTCGTCGGAATCGCCTTTCAGAGCCTGGACGACGCGGAGAACATCGGCGAGATGGTGCCCACGCCGCTCATCCATCGCTTCCTCGAGGGCGCGCAGAACCGCAGGGAAGTGCTGGTGCCCGGGCTCGGCGGGACCGTTCAGCCGCTGGAGAACGCCACGCTGCGCAAGGCCCTCAAGATGAAGCCGAAGCACAGCGGGGTTCGTATCCGTACCGTTGCAGCCGGCAACTCTGGAGACGGCGTGCTGCAAGTGGACGACGTGTTGATGTCCTTCGATGGCTACGATATCGCCAACAACGGCACCATCCGGTACGACCACAACCATCGGACGGGGTTCCTCGTTCTGCTGGGCGATCACTTCGTGGGTGAGGAGGTCGAGGCCACCATCTTGCGCGACGGGGTCGAGATGAAGGTTTCGCTCGAGCTCGAACCGCTTCGGCCTCTCGTGCATCGAGCCCGGTACGACCACGTGCCCAGCTACTTCGTCTTCGCCGGGCTGGTCTTTCAGCCCCTGAGCGTCAACTTCCTGCGCACGTGGACGGACTGGTGGGACACCGCACCCAAGGAGTTCCTGCACTACTACTACATGGTCGAGCCGACGGCCGAGCGGCGGGAGATCATCGCCCTCACGCAGGTGCTCTCCGATGGTCTCAACGCAGGCTACGAAGACCTCTACGCCGAGACCGTCAAGTCGGTCGACGGCACGGTGCCCCGCGATCTGGCGCACTTCGTTCGCCTCGTCGATGCCTGCGAGGGCCAGATCGAGCTGCGCATGAACAGCGGTGCACTCGTCGTCTTCGACGCGGCCGACGCTCGCGCCAAGCAGGCCGTGATCTTGGAGCGCTACCGCGTGCCCTCCGACCGCTCCGCCGACCTCGAGCAAGTGCCGCTGAAGATCTCCGCCAAGTAGCCCACGACCGACGTCGAGCGCTCGCGCCATCGTGCGCAGCTCGGCCGCGGGCTGATAGGGTGGGGATGTGCCGACCGCACCTTCGCTGCTTCACCTCGACGCGCATGTGTTGGCGATGAACAAGCCGTCCGGTCTGGCCGTGCACCCCGGTTGGACGGCGAGGACCGAGCCCACGGCGTTGGTCTGGGCGCGGCGCGAGGCGGGGTGCCATGTCTACCCCGTGCATCGGCTCGACCGCGCGACCAGTGGGGTGCTGCTGTTCGGGTTGAGCTCGGAGGTCGCCCGTTCGATCGGTGGGTCGTTCGAGGCGGGTGAGGTCGCGAAGCGATACATCGCGCTGGTTCGCGGGACCCCGCCCGGCGAGATCGAGATCGACCACCCCATTCCGCGGACCGAGGGGGGGCCTCGCGTCGATGCGGTCACGTGGTGTCGCAAGCTCGCCAGGAGCGCACACGACCGGTGCAGCCTGGTCGAGGCGCGACCCCGGACTGGACGGATGCATCAGATCCGGCGTCACCTCAAGCACATCTCCCATCCGCTCGTGGGCGACGTCCGGTACGGAAAAGGGGACATCAACCGCCACTACCGGGCGCAGTGGGATTTGCACCGGTTGGCCCTGCACGCCCTCGAACTGGAGCTGCCACATCCGAGCGGTGATGGGATGCTCAGCCTTCGAGCGCCGGTGCCCGAAGACCTCGCTGAACCGCTGCGGCGCCTGGACGTCTTCGACGCCCTCCCCTGAACCTCTCCCTGGACCCGGCCGTCTGGCGCAAACGCCGCAGATTGGGTCGGCTGGAGGGCTGGAATCAGTCGGGACGGTGGGGTCGGTGCACCTTTGATCGCGCAGGATTCGGATCTGAACGAGAGGGTCGACTACACTGCGTTGCGTGGAGGGCCGGCTCGGGAAGTACGAACTGCTCGAGCGCCTTGCCATTGGTGGCATGGCGGAGCTCTTCCTGGCGCGCTCGAGTGCGCAGCACGGGTTCGAGAAGACGGTCGTCCTCAAGAGGATCCTGCCCTCGTACGCCGAGCAGGCCGACTTCGTGCAGATGTTCCTCAACGAGGCGCGGTTGGCAGCTGGGCTGCATCATCCCAACATCGCGCAGGTCTTCGACTTCGGCGAAGACGACGGGGACTTCTTCTTCACGATGGAGTACGTCGCCGGCCGAAACGTGCGTCAGCTGGTCGGCGCCTCGCAGCGGGTCTCGATCCCGCTCGCGCTGGGCTGCGCCCTGTACATCATCGAGAACGTTGCTGCCGGCCTGCATCACGCGCACGAGCACCGCGACGCGGACGGGACCCCGCTGCAGATCGTGCACCGCGACGTCTCGCCCTCGAACGTCATCGTCACCTACGAGGGCAACGTCAAGCTCGTCGACTTTGGCGTCGCCAAGATCGCAGCGCTGGGGCCGTCCACGCTCGCAGGTTCGCTCAAGGGCAAGGTCTCGTACATGTCGCCCGAGCAGTGCCGCGGGGAGCTGGTCGACCGCCGCAGCGACATCTTCAGCCTGGGCACGCTGCTGTGGGAACTCACCACGGGGCGGCGTCTGTTCGGGGACTCCAGCGGCCTGGCCCTGCTCAAGCGCGTCGAGGCGGCCGATGTTCCGCGACCCACCTCGCTCGTCCCCAACTACCCACCGGATCTCGAGGAGATCGTCCTCAAGGCGCTGGCTCGGGAGCGCGAGGATCGCTTTCCGACCGCGCTCGACTTCCGCGTCGCGATCGAGGACTTCGTCTATCAGCACCGCATTCCGCTGACCTCGACTCGTCTGTCGGCGTACATGGACTCGTTGTTCCCCGCCGACGGTCGCCAGTCGGCCTCGATGATGGGCGCGCTTCCGCTGGTGCGGAATTCCTCGTCCTTCCCCAAGGCGAACCGGGGGGCGCCCAAGCCCGTGCCCAGGATCGCGTCGCAGCCCTACACCGTCCCGGTTTCACCGCTGGAGACCGTCGTCGAGGCCGGGCCGAGCCGGCCGCAGCTCACGATGCACGACGGGGATCCGGATCCCGAGGAGCCCAAGACCTTGGTCGCGGCCGGGCCCAACGATCCCGAGGAGACCTCGCCAGCCCAGTTGGAGGAGGAGGAGCATGAGCACGCCGTCCTCGAGCCCCGTCGCGATCGCAGCGCAGGGTGGCTCATCTGGTTCGGTGTGGCGACCGTCGCGGTGGGGGTCGTTGGCGGCGTGTCGTGGAGATCGATGAAGAATGCGGAGGTCTCGGCAGCGCAGCGCAGCGCACCGGCGGTCGAGGCCCAGCCGCCGCAGGTGCCGGCGGAGATGATCGAGGAAGAGCCCGCTTCGCCGCCACTTCCCGAGACGCTCGATGAGCTCCGCGCCCTGTCCTACGCCGAGCGCCACGCCCGTCTCGCCACGACCGAGGGCACGGTTGCAGTCGACCTGCACGTGGGGCTCGACCTCGTTCAAGCGGCCGACGCCGAGAACCCGTGCCGCACGTTCGCGGACGCCTTGAACACGATCGAAGCGAGCGACAGCCTCGAGGACTTTCGGTGGGCGCTCGACGAAGCGATCCCCCCCGAGGGGCAGGGCGAGGGGCAGGGCTCGACCTGCAAGGGCCTGGACGAGCGCCTCGCGACGCTCCGTGGCGACGAGGACGAATCCAAGAGCGCCAAGTCGCGTCGCGGAGGCCGCACCCGGAAGCCGCCTCGCCCGACGTCGAAGGTCGAGGAACCGCCCAAACCGGTACCCGAGCCCGAACCGGAGCCCGAGGTGATCCCGGTGCCGCCGCCCAAGCCGGAGCCTTCTCCCAGCGTCGCCACCAAGCTCGACGAAGACCTCCGCGGCATGAATCGCTGAGCCGCTCCGTGCCGCACGGGACCGGGTGTCGGACGGTCGCACGATTGCGGCATCAGCACCGTCTCGCCATTGCAGCAACTCCATACGGCCTGGCTTCTCCAACTGTGCCGTGCTCCCGATTTCGCGCGTCGACCGGACTGGGATATCCTGGTCCGGTGGCGGACGAGCGGAACAGCGAGCTTGCCCCCAGCGCGACCATTCCGTTCGACCGGGGCCACGTCACCGAGCAGGTCGCCGACGGAGTCCCGCTCGAGCTCGTCGTCGTCTCCGGGGCCTCGATGGTGCGCCAGGTCGTCGCCGCCGGGGGCCGCATCGTGGTCGGGCGCAGCGCCGACTGCGACCTGCGTCTCCCGGACCCCAACGTCTCGCGGCATCACGTCGCGGTATGCCGGGATCACGACGCGGTGTTCCTCGAGGATCTCGGCAGCTCGAATGGAACCCGGATGGGGGGCACGAAGCTGGCGACCGGAGAGCGACGACCTCTCGCGCTCACCGAAGCCGTAGAGCTGGGTAGCTCGATGCTGATGGTCAGGCCGCTGTCGAGCGCGACCGCGCAGCACGAGCTCGTCCCATGCGTGCTGGACGCTGCCGAGCAACCGCGGCTCGCCGCGTTGGCGCGCAGCGAAGGTCCGTTGGCCATCGTCGGCCCGCCGGGGTCGGGCAAACACGCGGTCGCCCAGGCCCTCCACGAACTCTCCGGGCGCGGAGCCGTGCCGTTGCGCGAGGTCGCCCTCGATGCGCTGGACGTCAAGGACGCGTCCAGGGTGTTGTTCGGTGACGTCGGCTCGCGCGACGACGAGGGCGTACTCGACCAGGCCCACGGTGGCTCCCTGGTCGTCACGGGAATCGACGCGGTGCCGGAGCGGGTCCAGCTTCGGCTCGTCGACGCGAGCGAGCGCGGTCAGTTCAGCCGGGATGGGTCGACGTCGCTCCGCCAGATCGACGTCCGCTTGGTCCTGGTGTGTCACGATGCGCCCGACCGGTTGCTACGCCTGGGCGCGCTGGCCCGACGGCTGGTCCACCGTCTTTCGGGGCGGATCGTGGAGCTCCGCGGCCTCGACGAGCGTCGCGAAGCGTTGCCCGAGATCATCGCGGACATGATGCGACGAAGCGGTCGAGGCGGGGAACTCTCGTCAGAAGATCTCGATGCGCTCGCGGCTCGGCGATGGCCCGGGAACCTGCGCGAGCTCAGCGAGGTGCTCGGCACGGCGCTCGAGGGCGGCCGGCTCCCGTCAGCCGGGGGCGAGGGGGCCGCGGCCGACGACGCGCAGCCGCGCCGGCGCCGGGTACTGGAAGCCCTCGATCGGTGCCGGGGCAATCAGACCGCGGCGGCCAAGCTTCTGGGGGTCTCGAGGCGGACGCTCATCAACTGGCTCGATCACTACGAGATTCCTCGGCCACGCAAGGGCGGCTGACGACGCTCGCTCAACGCAGGAAGTCGAGCACGCGTCGCTGGTCGAAGTCGGTGACCGGAACGCCCTCGCGGAAGGCGTCGAGAGCTTCGCCTGCCAGGCGTTCGGCCTCTCGTCCGCGGCCGCGTGCCCTCGCCACGCGGGCGCGTGCAAGGGCGGCCACGCCGAGCAGTGACGAGTCGCGGTCGATCGCGGGCATCGCCTGGACGGCGAGCGACTCGATGTCACCCGGCACGCGACCCGTGTCGAGCTCGATCTCGGCTTCGATCAGGTCGGCCGCGGCCACCACGGCGTCCTGACTCGGGCGGTCCTGGCGCAGGGCCGCGAGCGTGGAGCGGGCACCAGCCCGGTCCCCGCTGATCCGCAGGAGGTCGGCGAGGTGCAGACGCAGCCGGTCGCGCTGCCGACCAATGCTGACGCTTCGAATGGCCTGGCGGAACCAGTGGATGGACTGCTCGACGTGCCCCGCCCGCCGATGCACGGCCGCGAGATTGACCGCGGGCAGACCGGCACGGGAATGGCCCGGTCCGACCGCAGTGAGCACGGTCTGGTAGACGGACGTGTGGGCCTCGATCGCCTCATCGAACATGCCCAGACGGCCGTAGACGACCCCGAGGTTGCTCCGGGCGTGCGTGAGGTCGAGGTCGACCATGTCGTGATCGGCTTCGAGTCGCGTCAGCGCCCACTCGAGCCGGGATCGCGCATCGTCGAACCGTGCCTCCCGAATCGCCAGCAGCCCCAGCGCGACGTCGACCTCGGCCACCGGCGCCGAAGAGGCGCCGAACACCGCGCTGCGAAGGTCTCGAGCCCGGGCGAGGCTCTGCGCCGCGCGCTCGAGGTCGCCGTCGTGAATGCACATGCGACCGAGTTCCAGTTCGAGCTCGGCGACCCGTGGGTGGTGATCGCCGTCGACGCGGCGGCTGTGTTCTAGCGCCTGCGTCAGGAGCGTGCGCGCGCGCCCCTGGTCGGTGTGGATCAGGCTGGCAGCCAGGCCGCGGAGGCGTCGCGCCCGCGGCAACGTAGAGTCCGGGTCGGCCAGCAGCGCGCTGAAGGCCTGTCCGGCGGCAGTCCAGTCTTCGGCGGCCAGGAGCTGTTCGGCCTGTTCGAGTCGGACGCGATCGACCAGCGGGGCGTCGGCCAGGCTCGTCGCGATCGACTCGGCCTCGAAGATGAGCTCGGCCGCGGCGGCGAGGTTCTTCTTTCCGCGGCCGAGTGTGCCGGCCAGCGCGACGGCTGCCGAGGCTCGCAGGTGCGGGTGATGGGGTGACAAGGACAGGCGGAGCGCGGCGCGAAGAGCATCTTCGGCGTCGTTGAAGCGGCCGAGGGCGTCGAGCACCAGGCCGCGCTCGAGCGCGAGCTCGGCCTGCACCGAAGGATCGTCCAGCTCCGTCACGTCGGCCTCGAGCGCGTCGGCCAGGGCGAGGGCGTCGTCCAGCCGCCCTGCGATGCGCGCGAGGGCGACGCCGGTCACCGCAGCTCGCAGTCGTACAGCAGCGCGTCGATCGTCGGCCTCTGCGGGGATGGGGGGGAACGCCGCACGAGCTTCCGGGCGGATGCAGTCGTTGGGGTCCGCGAGCCGCTCCAGCAAGTCGCCGAAGTGGCTGACGAGTGACAGCGTCGGCTCTCGCATCGATCGCACCCCGACCTCCAGGTCGGCCACGGCGCGGTCCAGGCACCGGCGCGCATCGGCCCGTGCCTCGCCGTCGTAGGTTCCAGACCACGCATCGCACACTTCACCTCGTAGGCGAGTCCACGCATCGAACCGCTCGGTGATCTCGGCCTCGGTTCGCGACCACGCTGTGGCGCCCATCGGACCCTGCGCGTTCCAGGCGGACGCGAGCTCGGACCGCACCGACATCGACCACAGACCGTCGAGCGTTCGCTCCGGGGGAGGGCAGGGGGGATCGCCGGTCACGGCGGCGCCCCCAGCCACGCCGCCGAGGAGGACGATGCCGAGACCGGCCGCGCGAAGTCGCCGCGAGCGCCGTGTCGCGACACGATCGAGCACGCGCCGCGCGTCCAGCAGTGAGAGTCGCCCGGCCGGGTCGGGATCGAGCAAGCCCTCGATCGTCCGACCGATCGCGCGCGGGAGCCCGGCCGCGACGCTGGGGAGCCTCTGCGCGAGCACCCGCAGCTCCTCCGGATCGTCGCTCTGGAACGGTCGCCGACCGTGGGTCGCCTCGAACAGCATCACCCCGACCGACCACGCGTCGGCCTCGGGGCTGGGGAGCCCGCCATCCCACAGCTCGGGCGCCATGTATCCTGGGGTCCCGATCAGCTGGTCGTTGCGGGTCAGCGCGTCGAGTCTGCGGGGGGCAGCCTCCTCGACGTTCTCGCCGTCCGGGTCGTCGGTGGAGCCTCGCACCGAGCGGGCCAAACCGAAGTCGATCACCCTGGTCTCGCCCCCCTCATCCACCAGCACGTTGGCGGGTTTGACGTCGCGATGAACGATGCCGAGCCGGTGAGCTGCGCACAGGGCGTCGGTCAGCCGAACGAACCGCTCGGCGATCCTCGCCAACTTGGGTCGAGACTGCGCGACCCAACTCGAAAAGGGGCTTCCTTCGAAGAACTCCATCGCGAGGAAGACCCTGCCGTCGAAGACCCCCGCGTCGTAGATGCGGATGATGTTTGGGTGGTCGAGGCTGGCGAGCGCGCGGGCCTCTCGGAGGAGACGCTGGGGATTGCGGCGCCCGCGAAGCAGCTTGAGCGCCACCGTCCGGTCGAGCGTCGGGTCGCGTGCCCGGAACACGATACCCATGCCCCCGCGTCCGACCTCGTGCTCGAGCACGTAGCGCCCAACCCTCGTCCCCGGCGCGAGAGGGTCGCCCGTCGGTCTCTCCGGGCGAGTCGGCTCGAGCGGCCGCGTCTTCAGCGAGTCTCTCACCGTCCTTCAGGATACCGCTCCCGCGACGCGTTGGAGGCGCGGAAGGCGGTGGTTCAGGCTGCGGTGGCCCAGGGGATGCGACGCCAGCGTGGCCACGAAGCTCGACGAAGGCCTCCGCGGCATGCATCGCTGAGCCGCTATCCGGGTACGACGGTCTCGCAGCCGAAGGCGATCGAGATGGACCCGTTCTTCGCGACCTGGGCGGTCTCGCACGTCTGCGGGCACATGACGATCATCGCCGGGTCGAGCGGGTCGTCGTAGTACCAGCCATCGACCACGTTCACACACTGGTCCGCGCCGTCGACTCGCGGAATCGAGGTCGTGCCGCCCATTCCGTCGTCGAACTCGACGTTGACCTTGTCGGCGTCGAAGTCCTGGCCGTTGGGGGGCGGGGGAATCTGGAACTCGCACGCCAGCTGGGTGCCCCCGATGACCTCCGTGGACAGGACGTCGAACACCGATTGGAAGTCCTGCCCGCAAAGATCTGCGGCGACGCCTCCGGTCTGCGTCGACAGGTTGATGTAGCGAGTCCCAATGCCCGCCGCGCTCGAGCAGTTGGAATGACACACGACGGAGTGATGAAAGTAGCCGGCGTACGTCGGGTCGAGCGCGAGGAAGCCTGCGTCGAACGCTTCGAGCGACATGTTGGAGGTGTCATCGGTGACGACGAGGATGTGTTTCGACGACTCCTCCCGCATCGCGCCCGCCCACTGTCCGTGCGTCGAGAGCACGCGCGACCATGCGTCGTGGCTATTCACCGACTGGTTGACGTGCGTGAACACCGGTGGGTTGTTGTCACCGCTGGGGCAGTCTCCGTTGCCCAAGGGGGGGTCCATGCAGATCCCGTTGCCTTGGCTCGGGTAGCTGGAGATCAAGATGACGTGCACGTCGATGCCGCTGTCGATGATCTGCTGGCTGAAGTCGTTGAGGCGTGACTGAATCTCGCCCGCCTCGAAGCTCATCGATCCGGAGTTGTCGACGACGACGATGATGTCCGCGGGCAGGGGGACCAGCTCGGCCTCCTCGGCGACGGCGGCGCACTCTTCGTCCCCGGGCTGCATGCCGGAGGTCGCCGAGCCGAGGTCGAACTTGGGTCCGTCGGCGCCGGTCTCGTCTCCGGAGCCTTCGTCGGTGTCGGCGCTGCCGCCGGTGTTGGCGCTGCCGCCGGTGTTGGCGCCCGAGGCGTCGGTGCCGGTGTCGGTGTCGCCGACGGTGGTCAAGCCTCCGAGCGTGACGCCGCTGGCGCTGTCAGCGTCGTTGTTCGGACCCCCGTCGCAACCGGCCGAGACCAAAGCCGCCACCACCCACAGTTCCCACGTCGAGCGTCCGATTCGCATCCTGCTCGTTGGACACCGGCCCGAAACGCTCTTCCGTGTGCGCGAATCGCGCGGAGCCTATTCGTCGGCCTCCGCGGCCTCGTCGACTTCGGCGTCCGGCTTCATGAGGTCGCCGACGCTGGCGGGGTCCTTGGCGTCCACGACGGGAACGTCATCCTCGGGGAGGGCGAACTTCGCCTCGTCGACCTCGACGTTGACCTCGACCAGCGTCAGCTCTTGGGTCAGCTCCATCAAGGAGGCATCGGTGACCTGCTTGTAGGGGATCTTCATGCCACTGACGTCGCGGTAGTCGGTGGACCGAATCGTCACCGGCATCGAACCCATGGGGCTGACCACCTCGAAGGCCTGCTCGACCATCATCTTGTCGTCCGCGTCGATGGTGACCGACAGCTTGGAGCCCGAGGCGGTCACCAGCTCGATGTCGTAGACCTTCTTGCCGTCGATGGTTCGCTCGCCGACGGTCTCGGCGCTCTCGAAGTACTTCTGCCAGTCGGCGGTGAGCAGCAGGCTGCTCGCCCACATGTGCTGCTCGGCTTCCTTGCCCTCGAGCTTGCGCAGGCCGTTGATGGGCTCCTCGGCCCAGATCACGTCGCCCTTCTTGCCGCTGCGGTTGATGCCCAAGCCGGGAATCGTCTGCACCATGTAGAAGTCGCCCTGCTTCCACCAGGTCTCGACCTTGCCGCTGAGGCCCTGTTTGGGCGCGCCGATGGTGCCTTCGAGGTGAAAGCTCGTGATGGACTGGAGCTTCTCCTTGCCGCCGACCGCTTCGACCGAGGCCGCGAGCAGCTCGGCCGCATCGGGATAGGCCGCCTCCTTGGGCTTGGGAGCCTCTTCGGCGCCGGCTGTCTTGGTGTCTTGGGGCGCGGCCTTGTCGTCCCCTGCGGCCGTTGCGTCCTGGGACGTCGACTTGTCGCATCCGGCGAAGAGGAAGAGTGCTGCGGTGAAGAGAAGGTTGCGTCGGCGCATCATGAACCTCGGAGATCGGAGACGGCGGCTTCGAGCACGGGGTCGATGCCCCTGGCGAAGTCGGCCGCGGTTTCTGGAACGATACGGTCGGGGACGACTCCGCGCCCCTCGACCAACACGCCCTTGGGCGAATGGTAGTCGCCTACGACGTATTGAAACAGTGCGCCACCATCGAGTTGCTCGATGAGGGAGGGCAGGGCGGCGCCCGCGGAGGGGCCCGACCCGTAGATCGTGACCCGCTCCAGGTCTCGCATGCCCGCGGCGAAGATCTCGGAGGTGCTCGCGGTCCCCTCATCGACGAGGATTGCGACGGGCCCGGTGAAGGGATCGGCGTCGGGGGTGACGTTGAACTCCTGCGTGAAGGCCCGCATCTCCAGCGTGCCCAAGGTCCCGGGCTGCTCGAGCAGGCTGCGCGCAACGGAGACGGCCATGGGCCCGACGCCCCCGGGGTTGCCGCGCAGATCGAGCACCAGGGCGGTCATCCCGCTGGCCCGGAGATCCGCGAGGCTCGCCTGGATCTTGGGCAGCATCGGAAGCATCCAGACGTTGAACGCGAGGACGCCGACGGTCGTTCCCTCCACGATGCGGTGCTCGACCCGGGTCGGGACGTCGGTCAGGTTGCCCAGCGACATCGTCTCGGAGGGGTCGGCGATGCACTCCAGTGAGACCGGCTCGTCCCGTCCCTCGATCGACACGGCGCGTCGTTCTCCCGCCCGTGGACACGACAGCTTGGCCGCCGCCAGCCGTGCGGTGAGTCCGGCGAACTCGGCCGGTCGCTCGGTGCGCTCCTTGGCTCGCGTGGCGAGGTCTTCGGTGGCGGTACCGCCGACCTCGGTGAGGACGGCTCCGGCTTGCACCGGTGAATCCTTCGGTGCATCCACGACGGTCAGCCCATCGGCGAGCCACCGCACCCGAAGGTCGACCGCGGCCGGGCCCAGGGCCTCGTCACTCCCGGCCGAGAACAGCTTGACGTGGGATTGCCCCAGCTCGCCGAGCATGTCGTTGATCACGGCAAAGGCCTCGGTTTGATCCCGCGTCATCAGCAGCTTCTTGCCGTAACGCATGCGAACGGCGACCCAGTCCACACATCCGAGCGTGGGGTCGTAGTGTTTGTCGAGCACGAGCGCCCAGGCCTGCTGCAGGGTGGTGCTGTAGCGGCTCTTGGGCAGCGGCGGCAGGTTGGAGAGGTCCTGCTTGGACCAGTCGGTGCATTCGGCCTGCTCGGGCGCCTGGGGTGCCTGGGGTGATGGCGCTGCCGAGCCAACGTCGGCGCGCGCGGGCGCGACGGCGGGCTGCGCGGGTTCGGGCGCGGGACGATCGCGTCCATCGCATCCTGCCAAGACGAGGGCAGCCACGAGTGCGGCACGGCGGAGCATCGGGCGCCTTTTTACCAATTGCCCGCCCGCACGCCCTGATTTTTCGAAGGGGGGTTCCTGAACTGGGATCCCTCGGCGCGAACGGCCGCAGCCCCCGGCCAGGCTGCGTGTGCATCGACGCAGACGTGCGATCGCAGGCGGGGTGCCCCCGATCCGCACACGTGTGCGTAGATGCTCGCGGATCGCGTCCTTGGGCCGATAGGTTTCCAAAGGATGCCGAGTCGACGCGCTGGCATGTCGGTTGCTTGCTCAGTGGCGCGACGTGCCGCACCGCCGGACCGAACCCCGCTCGACCTCTGACTCCAGCCCGATGACGGTGGTCGCTGCGATCTCCGCCAACGGGGTCATCGCGCTTGCCAAGCTCTTCGCTGCAGTCCTCTCTGGGAGCGCTGCGATGCTCGCGGAGGGCATGCACTCTTTGGTGGACGCGACCAACCAAGGTCTGCTCATGCTCGGGATTCGCTTGAGCCGGCGCCCGCCGGATCGGGAGCACCCCTTCGGCTACGGCAAGGACGTCTACTTCTGGGCGGCGGTCTACGCCTGCCTGCTCTTTGGCGTGGGGGGCGGGGTGTCGGTGTATCGCGGCGTCTCCGGACTGCTGCGCCCAGAGCAGCCCACCTCGTTCGTACTGAACTACGTGGTGTTGGGCGTCGCGTTCGTTGCCGAGGCGATCAGTTGGATCATCGCGCTTCGAGCCGTCATGCGAGAAGACCGCGGCACCAGCGTGCTCGACAAGCTGTTTCGCTCCAAAGCCCCCAGTCGATTCGTGGTCGTCGGCGAGGACACGGCGGCGGTCATCAGCGTGGTGGTGGCCTTCATCGGCTTGGGCCTGAGCCAGGCGACGGGCTCGCCCATCTACGACGCCGTGGCGTCCATCGTCATCGGTCTGCTGCTGGCTGGCAGCGCGATCTACCTGCTCCTCCGCTGCCGGAGCTTGCTGCTCGGCAGCGCGACGGACGGGGAGCTGCTCGAGGAGATCCGACAGGTCGTCGTCGAGCGCGACGACGTGACGCAGACCGGCGACGCACTGACCATGCATGTAGGGCCGACCGCGATTCTCGTGGCGATGGACGTCTGTTTCTTGCCGCGGATGCGGGTCGAAGACGTCGCCGTTGCGATCGACGAGATCGAGGAGGCGATCCGAGCGCTCGACGATCGGGTCTCGCAGATCTTCATCGAAGCGCAGCTACGTGGTCGCGACATCCTCAATCCGGGTCGGCCCCCCGAGAACCTCGACGCCGTGGGTGGACGAGCCCGATCGGTGGGATAGGACGGCTCGGTGTTGGCGTCTCGGGGACAGTCTGCGCCGCTGCGGGTCGCCCTCTGGGCGGGTGTGGGCGTCTGCGCGGCGGTCGGGTCCGCAGGCTGCGGGGGACCGCAGTCCACGTTGGCACCCGCAGGCACCGACGCAGCAACGGTGGCTTCGATGTTCTGGTGGATGAGCGGCGGCGCCGTGGTGGTGTGGCTTCTGGTCATGGGCAGCGCCATCTGGGCGATACGGCACCAGCCCTCCGACGGCCGCGAGACCGCCAACCGCTTCATCGTGTTGGGCGGCGTCGTACTGCCGACGGTCGTGTTGACCGGCTTGCTTGCGATGGGCTTGCGAGAGCTGCCCGGCTTGTTGGAGCTGGGGCCCGGAGGAGGGCCCGCCATTTCGGTCTCCGCGGAGCAGTGGTGGTGGCGGGTCCGCTACGAGACCAGCGACGGCCGCAGCTTCGAGACCGCCAACGAGCTCCGGCTACCGCGCGGAGCACGAACCGCGGTCGCCCTCACCAGCCCCGACGTCGTGCATTCGCTTTGGGTGCCCGCGCTCGCAGGGAAGGTCGACGCCATACCGGGACGAACGACGCGTCTGGCCTTCGAGCCGCTTCGCGCGGGCGAGTTTCGGGGTGTCTGCGCCGAATACTGCGGGGTCGCCCACGCCCAGATGACGTTCGACGCCATCGTCATGGAGCCCGAGGCCTACCTGCGGTGGATCAGCCAGCAGGCCGCGCCGGCGTCCGATCCCAGCGGTGAGGCGGCGCGTCGGGGCGCGAAGAGCTTCCTGGAGCTGGGATGCGGGGCCTGCCACGCGGTCCGCGGAACGGACGCAGGCGGGGTCGTCGCATCGGACCTCACCCACGTCGCCAGCCGCCGGCGCGTCGCGGGCGTCATCCCCACGGACGCCTCCGCGTTCGCCCGCTGGATCGAGGCGCCCCAGGCGATCAAACCAAGCGCCCACATGCCCGCCTTCTCGATGCTCTCCCGCAGCGAGTTGGACGACCTCGCCGCGTACCTGGACCAGCTGCGATGACCACGACAACCGAACACGACGACCTCGAGCCGCTTCCCGACGCGCCTCCAGAGGCCCTGCAGGAGGAGCAAGAAGCGCGGCTACTCGAGGCGTGGAAGACCCCCAAGGGCTGGCGCTACTGGTCGGCGGTCAACAACTCGGAGGTCGGCCTCTGGTACACGGCGTTGGCCTTCATCTTCTTCTTGTTCGGAGGTGTTCTGGCCTTGGTCATGCGGGCCCAGCTCGCCGTCCCGGGCAACGACCTGGTGACCGCAGAGCTCTACGACCAGCTGTTCACCATGCACGGCTCGGTGATGATGTTTCTGTTCGCGGTGCCGGTCTTCGAGGCGATCTCGATCCTGCTGCTGCCCCAGATGTTGGGCGCGCGCGACCTGCCGTTCCCGCGCCTGTCCGCCTACGGGTTTTGGTGTTTCGCGATCGGGGGGGTGTTCGTCTGCGGCTCGCTGTTCGTGGGGATGGCCCCACGTGGCGGATGGTTCATGTATCCGCCGCTGTCGTCGCGGTTCATCGATGGTTATGGCGTCGACATCTGGCTGCTTGGGCTCTCGTTCATCGAGGTGGCTTCGGTGGCCGCCGCGGTCGAGCTGTTGGTGGGCGTTCTCAAGTGCAGACCGCCGGGCATGCGCATCAACCTCATCCCGCTGTACTCCTGGTACATCCTCGTGGTCGCGGCGATGATTCTCTTCGCATTTCCGCCGCTCATCGCCGGTGACGTGCTGCTGGAGCTCGAGCGCACCCTGGATTGGCCCTTCTTCGATCCCGCGCGTGGTGGCGACCCTCTGCTGTGGCAGCACCTGTTTTGGATCTTCGGCCATCCGGAGGTCTACATCGTGTTCCTGCCGTCGATCGCGCTGGTCGCGACCATGGTGCCGACCTTCGCCCGCACCCCGATGGTGGGCTACGGCTGGGTGGTCCTCGCGGCGCTCGGGACCGGATTCCTCAGCTTCGGCTTGTGGGTCCACCACATGTTCACCACCGGACTCCCGGGCATCTCGTTGGGCATCTTCTCGGCGGCCTCCGAGGCGATCGCGATCCCCACAGGTGTGCAGATCTTCTGCTTCATCGGAACGATGATGGTGGGCAAGGTCCTCTACAAGATCCCGATGCTCTACGTGTTGGGGGGGATGTCGACGTTCGTGATCGGAGGACTCAGTGGTGTCATGGTCGCGCTCGTTCCGTTCGACCTTCAGGCGCACGACTCCTACTTCATCGTCGCCCACATGCATGCGGTGCTCATCGGCGGAACCCTCTTTCCGATCTTTGGCGCCGTTCACTACTTCTTTCCGCTGGTGACCGGGAAAATGCTCTCGGAGCGACTGGGGCGGATCAGCTTCTGGCTGATGTTCGTGGGGTTCAACGTCACTTTTGTCCCCATGCACATGACCGGCCTGCTCGGCATGCCTCGCCGCGTCTTCACGTACACGGCCGAGCTCGGGCTGCCGGAGCTCAATCTCCTGTCGACCATCGGCGCGTTCGTCTTGGCGTCGGGCATCGTGCTGTTTGCGTTCGACGTGGTGCGTCCGCGCTCCAAACAACCCCTGGCGCCGCGCAACCCCTGGAACGCTGGTGCGCTGGAGTGGCTGGCCGACGTCCCCGACAAGCCTTGGGGCATGCGCTCGATTCCCGAGATCGACAGTCGCTATCCACTGTGGGATCAGCCCAACTTCGTCCGCGACGTGGACGAGGGGCGCTTCCTCTTGCCCGATGCCGAAGAAGGCAAACGCGAGACGCTGGTGACCAGCCCCATCGACGCCACGCCGACCCAGTGCCTGCGCGTGGGCGGCCCCACCTTCATCACGCACCTCGCCGCGGCCGGGACCGGTGGCGTCTTCATCCTCTCGACGTTCCATCTTTGGTGGTCCGCGCTGGCCAGCGGCGTGGTGGCGATCGCGGCGTTCGTCGTGTGGCTCTGGACCGGGACCGCAATCATCCCCGAGAAGGCCACGAAGAACGTGGGGCACGGGATCGAACTTCCGCTCTACGTCTCGGGTCCCGCGTCGGTCGGATGGTGGGGGATGCTCATCACGATGCTGGCCGACTTCACGGCCTTCGTCGCGCTGGTGTTCGGATACGTCTTCTACTGGAGCTCCAGCGACGCCTGGCCGCCCCCGCAGCTGCCGCAGATGGAGTGGGTGTGGCCCAGTGCCGGGTTGCTGGGCATCGTCGCCGCTTGGGGGTGCACCGTCGTTGCCCGTCGCTTCAACCGTGCGGACCGCGTCGTGGCGCTCTACGTGGCGCTGGGGCTGGGCGTCTTGCTGGCCTGCGCTGGGTCGGTGGCGATGCTGTGGGGTCCGCACGCCGCGGACTTGAATCCCACCCACCACACCTACGCCGCGATGGTGTGGTTGCTGATGATCTGGTCGACGCTGCACGTCGCGGTCGGGGTGCTCATGCAGCTCTACTGCGTTGCCCGCCGGGCCGCGCGGAAGATGGATGCCCAACACGATGCCGACCTGACCAACGTGACCCTGTACTGGCACTTCGTCGCGTCGACGGCGGTGATCTCGGTGGCCCTCACCGTTTTGTTCCCGGAGGCGAGCTGAGGTGGATCGAGCGGTCGACGAAGACGACGAGAGCCTGTGGTGGCTCGCCGCATCGCCTCTGGTCTGGCTCCTGCACTTCGTCGCGAGCTACGCCACCGCGTCGTTGTACTGCGCGCGTCGGACTGCGATCGCGGCCGACCTGGGGAGCGTTCGCGTCGCGATCGCGGTCTACACGGTCGTGGCGTTGGGGACGGCCGGGGCGATCGGATGGCGTGGTCTTCGGCGTCAGCGCGCCGATCTGGAGGCGGGCGCCCACGACATCGACACCCGCGCGGGGCGGTACCGATTCTTGGGCTTTGCGACGGTGCTGCTCAGCGGCCTGAGCGTGGTCGCGATCCTGTTCGTGGCGATGCCCGCCGCGTTCATGGAGACGTGCCGATGAAGGCGATGCACGCTCTCCTGGCGGCCGGCGCCGTGCTCGGGGTGGCCTGGGTCTTCGTCCCGCGCGCGCTGCCGATCTTCACCGCCCACATGACCGCTCACATGCTCGTCGTCGCGGTCGCGGCTCCGCTGCTGGCACTCGCGGCGCAGGGGTCAGCCTTCGATGTCGTCCGCCAATGGCCGACGCGATGCTCCGCAATCGCGGCGTCGATGCTCGAGGGGGTCGTGGTTTGGGTCTGGCACGCACCTGCGTTGCACGCCGCTGCGGCGCAGTCGGGTTGGGTTTGGGCCCTCGAGCAGCTCTGCTTCCTAGCGTCGGGCGCCTGGCTGTGGATCTGCGTGCTGGGCGGGGGACCAAGGATTCGGCGGACGCGGCTCGCCGGCGGCATCGCCGGGCTGCTCCTCACCTCGATGCACATGACGCTGCTCGGCGCGCTGATCACCCTCGCGGACCAGACCCTGTACTTCGATCACGGAGGTCACGGCGACCACGCCGCGATGCGCTGGCTCTCGCCGCTGCACGACCAGCAGCTCGGTGGCGCGGCGATGCTGGTGCTGGGCAACGCCTGCTACTTGGGCGGCGCGCTGTGGCTCGGTGCGATCGCCGTGCGCCCCCAATCCGAGGGCGCGTCATGAACCTCGGTCGCCGCTGGCAGGGCGCAGGCATGTTGTTGGGCGTCGTGGCCCTGCTCGGCTTGGTGGTGATGGTCAGCGGGGTGACCCCCATCGGGGCCAGCTCGGGGCACTGGGCGGTCACCCGCTGGGTGCTGCACTTCTCGATGCGCCGCGCCGTTGCGACGCACGCACTGGGTGTCGATGCGCCAGCAGCACTCGACGACCCCGCGTGGGTCCTGCGAGGCGCGGGGCACTTCGAGGTCGGATGTCGGCCTTGCCATGGCGCCCCTGGAACGACGATGCCTCGGGTCGTGGCAGCGATGACGCCCGCACCGCCACCGCTTGCGGAGCGCGTGGGCGAGTTGTCCCCCGAGGAGCTTTTCTACGTGGTTCGGCACGGGGTCAAGTTCACCGGCATGCCCGCGTGGTCGTCTGCGATGCGTGACGACGAGGTCTGGCCGGTCGTCGCGTTCCTGCGCGAGCTCCCTGGGCTCGACGCCGAGGCCTACCAGCGTCTGGTTCGCGATGATGCCATTCCCCCGCGCGAAGTCCCGGAGCTCGTCCGCCGCTCCTGTGCGGGGTGCCATGGCTACGACGGCCGCGGCCGGATGCCGGGGGCATTTCCTCATTTGGCCGGCCAGAGCCCGACCTACCTGCGCGCCACCCTGCGCGCCTACGCTGCGGGCGAACGGCACAGCGGAACGATGGAGCCCATCGCGGCGGCCCTCGACGAACAGGCCATCGAGGTGGTGAGCGACTACTACGCTGCCTTGGAACCCGCGCGGGCCACCGGCGGCTCCGCGCTGGGTCGACGCATCGCCCGTTCGGGGGTGCCGACGCGGTTCATTCCGGCATGCAACGATTGCCACAGCCCCGATGGGCGTCGCCGTCGCGACGCGTACCCGCGCCTGGAGGGTCAAGACGCGGCGTATCTCGCCGGCCAGCTCGAGCTCTTCATGGACGGCCGCCGAGGCGGAACCGCCTACGCCGACGTCATGCGGACGGTTGCCGAGCACGAGCTGCAGCCCGAGGAACTGGACGCGGTCGCGGCGTTCTACGCTGGAGATGATCCGTGAGCGACGGCGAATCTCGCGACACGTCGTCGAGGCTCACGGGCGCGCTGTGGACCATCGCCCTCGCCACGATCGGAGCGGTCCTGTGGGTGGGCGATGGACTGGCGGTCCCCTTGGCGTACGCGATCTTTGCGGCGTGCGCCGTCGATCCGCTGCGCCGACGTCTGGATGCACGCGTGCCGCGGTGGCTGAGCGTGCTCGTGTGCCTCCTGGTCGTCTTGGTGGTCCTCGGAGCGCTGGCCACCGCGATCGCGTTGTGCCTCTCGCCGGTCGCGGAGGACTGGTCGACCTACGAAAGGGCGCTGCTCACCCTGCGCGATCGAGTCGAGGCGTGGGCAGCCTCGGCCGGCGTGACGCTGGGGGGTGGCGTCGAGGAACTCGGGTCGCGGGTGGGCAAGGCGGCCGGCGCGTTTCTCAGCGGGTTCGGGCTCGCGGTCGGCTTCTTCGTGCTCGCTGTGGCCGAGATCCGCGACTGCCGGGCGGCTCTGCATCGCGCGGTGCGCCCCAGCACCGCGGAGCGTTTGACGAAGAGCGTTCGCAACACGGCCGCCGACGTGCGGGCCTATCTCCTGGTCCGAACCGTGGTCGGACTGCTCACCGGCGCACTGGTGGTGGGTACCTCCTACGCCGTGGGTCTGGAGCTTCCGTGGGTCTGGGGCGGCCTCAACTTTGTGCTCAACTACATTCCGACCCTTGGCAGCGTGGTCGGGATCTTGCCACCGGTCTTGTTCGGCCAGGCGATGGGGGGCGGGTCCGATGCCTTGCTGGCACTGGTCGCTGTGGGCGGGGTTCAGTTGGTCATGGGGGTCGTGGTCGACCCGCTGTTGCAGGGCCGACGCTTGGCCATCTCACCCCTGGCGGTCCTCGTCTCGGTGGTGTTCTGGGGGGCGCTATGGGGAATGGCCGGGGCCTTCATCGCCACCCCGATGACGATGCTCATCGCTCGGCTGTGCGAGCAGTTCGACCGGAGCCGTTGGGTGTTCGAGCTGCTGATCCGCGGCGATCCGACGCGTTAGCGGCGACTGCTCGTCGGCGACCGGTTCGGGTCGGGCTCCCCGGAGCTTGCCAGTGAACGTTTTGCCGTCGATCTCGGCCGGGGCAGTGTTCCGACGCGCGCCCGAACCTGTGGGCGCAGGCGACTGATCGGCTGTCAGGCGCTCAGCGCCACAACCGCGCTCCGCTGCGGTCCTCCCGACTCCGCCTTCCCTGCACTTTCCCACTTCGTTCGCGTAGCCGCGCGGCTGAAGCGTGTACGCTGTCGTCGTCCGCGGACAACATCGATGCCCAGGACGCTCGACCATGGTCACCGCAGCCGCACCCGCCACGCACGCGACGCTTCAACCCGGCGACGTCTACTTCTCCGCGGACGTTGAGACCGATGGGCCGATCCCTGGTCCGTTCTCGATGCTCAGCTTTGCGCTCGTTCCAGCGGGAACCTTCGATGGTCAACAGTTCCGTCGTCCGAGCAAGGACGGCGACCACTTCTACGCCCAGCTCCGGCCGATATCCGACAGGTTCGACGCCGAAGCTTTGGCGGTCAACGGTCTAGACCGGGACGCGCTGATCGAGGGCGGAGCTGACCCCACCTGCGCCATGGAGGACGCTTCTCGATGGATCGCCGAGCGCAGCGGTGACGGTCGGCCCGTGCTGGTCGCCTATCCGCTGAGCTTCGACTGGTCCTGGCTGTACTGGTACTTCATCAACTTCCTGGGCCGCTCACCGTTCCGCCACTCGCAGTGTTTCGACATCAAGACCGCCGTTGCGGTCAAACGCAGAATCCCGGTCGCGATGGCCGGGCGCAAGCGGCTCCCCGCCGCGCTTCAGGCCCAGCGGGCTCATACGCACCACGCCGTCGATGATGCGTACGCGCAAGCGGAGGTCTTCGCCAACATCTTCGAGTACGAGCCGGGCGACGAGCGGCCATGAACGACATCTTTCGCCTTCGGCGCGAGTACACGCAGACCGTCTTCGACACGGTCGTCTCCAACGTTCGCCAGACGCTTGGCGATCGCTTCGACGAGGTCATCGGCAGGCACACGTTCGTGTACGCAACCGGTTCGTGTGGACGAGGCGAAATGGGTCCGCACAGTGACCTCGATGTGTACGTAGTGCGGTCTGGTCAGGAGACGTCCGGGCAGTCGCTCGTGCAGCAAGCGATCGAGGCCGCGAACATCGCTGCTGGTCTTCCGGCCCTCGATGGGGGAGGTCGGCATATCGAAACGACTGAGGCGCACGAACTGATCGACCGGCTCGGCGCACCCGAGGATGACACGCGGGAGGAAGGCGCCTTCACGAAGCGGATGCTGCTGCTGCTCGAGAGTCGGGTCATTGCTGGGCAACCCAGCTACGAGCACGTGCTCGAAGAAGTCGTCGATGCGTACTGGCAAAACGCCGACCTGCATCCGCGCAAGTACCAGCCGTTCGTGCTGGTCAACGACATCGTCCGTTGGTGGCGCATCGTGTTGCTCGACCACGAGTCGCGCCTGCGAAAAAGAGACGAAGAGTTCGAGGGCCCGAACAAGACTGCGCGACTCCTGGCCGAGCGACGCTATCGCAGCCACAAGATGCGGCTCGCTCGATGTATGACCTGCTTCTCAGCGTTGACGTATCTACTCGCGCTAGCGCCGACCGACGCATCGCACGTCACCAAGGAGCAGATCCTGGACATGGTGAAACTCGCTCCGCTGGACAGGATCGAGCGGCTCCCCGAACTGGCAAAGCGCGCACTCGAGCCTGTCCCCGCACTCTTGGATACGTATGCATCGTACCTCGAACGTGCGGGCATGGCGAAGGAGACCGTCTTGCAGAAGCTCGAGAACGACCCCACATTTGCCCGCGAGATTTCGAACGAGGGCGGGCGGTTCACAGAGCTGATGTTCGAGTTGGTGCAGGACCTGGGCGGCGGCAGGCGGCTCCACCGGCACATGCTCGTCTAGCGCTAGTGTCCTGAGTTCGCAGCGTCGTGACAGAGGCGTCCCCCGCGCAAAGAGATCCGATTGTCAGCGTCCACTCGGTTGCTAGGTCGTCCCAGACATGTTTCGCGCCATTCCCATCGCTACCCTCGCCCTTCTCGCGTCCAGCGTCGGCTGCGATGGTGCCCCGGCGGGCGCCGACCCGGCCAGCAAGGAAGCTCGCGTCGCGCAGCCCGAGAACGAGCCCGCCCCGGCCCCGATTCAGCCCCTGGGATCCACGCCGCCGCGACAGGCCGCCGACGACCCTGGCCCGACGCCCACGGCGCAGGTCGAGCCTTCCGAAGGCGACGCGCCGTCGCAGATGGGTGGTGCGGACGGTGATGCAATCTCGGAGATCGATGCTCGCCGCGGCGCAACCCCCGACGCCGCGCCCCCGCGAGTCATCGCCCCGTCCAACGGAGGACCCGCGCATCCGGTGGGCGACCCGATCTCCGACGTCGACGAACCCAAGGGAGACGAGCTCTCGGAGATCGGCGGACCCAAAGGCGACGAACTCTCGGAGATCAGCGGACCCAAAGGGGACCAGCTCTCGGAGATTGACGGACGCGGCGGTGATCAGATCTCCGAGATCGACGACGAGTGAACGCCGCCACGGGTGAGCGCCGAACCATCCATCTGGGCGCACACGCGCACCCATGATGCCGTCAACGTGGCCCCGACGCGTCGAATCGCGACGGCATGCGCGTTGCAGTTCTCCGACCCACCATGCGTGGAATCGGAAAGAACATCCTCGTCACCGTCGTCGTGCTCGTCGCCGCCTGGCTCATCCTGCAGCTGCTCGGCTTTCACATGGCGCTGGGCACCTCGATCGCGCTGAGCGTCGTGCTCACGCTCGTGGCCAACCTGGCGCTCCGAGGCTTCCGTCGCTGACGCGGCGCAGTCGCCGGCGCGTCCGTACCCCTCCTGCGCGTCCTCCGTATCCCTGCGCGTCCTCCGTATCCCTGCGCGTCCGTACCATCGAGCAGCGCGACGGCGTCGCGCGCGACATCGAGTTCACGACACGCACATCGTGCATCGTTCATCGTGAGGGTCGGGGAGGAGGTGAATCGTCGCTGGTCGTCGAGGGAGTCTCGCTGACCTCGGATTGGCGAGCCGTCTCCACCAGTGCGTCGAAGAGCCCCCGCTGGGCATCGACCTGCGGCAGATACTCGGGGTGCCACTGCACGCCGATCCAAAACGGACGGGTCGGGTCCTCGATGGCCTGAATGACGGGGGCATCGTGTTCGCGGGCAACGCACCGCAGGGGTGATGGCACCGACTGCACCGCATGCTTGTGAAGCGAGTTCACGCGATGTCGGAGACCTCCGAGGATCTCTGCCAGGCGGGAGCCGAACTCGATGTCGACCCACCGCCGGGGTAGGGGCGTATACAGGTTCTCGCGGTCCGGCAGTCGTGCCCCGACCTCTCGTGCCAGCGTTCCTCCCTCGACCCGCGCCATGAGCTGAGCGCCACGGCAGATCCCCAGCGTCGGCACGCTCGCCTCTCTCGCTTTTCGCAGTAGATGCGCCTCGAGGCGGTCACGTGCCTCGTCTCCGGTCGGTCGTCCTCGGCGTCGCGCCCACCAGCGGGCCAGCCGACGGTACGGGATGGTGAGGCGGAACAGGAACCAGTGGGTCCAGGGGCGGCGATCCTGGAAATCCTCGCTCGGGGCGGGGAGCGACTCGGCGATGTCCACCCCGCCACCGATCACCAAGCCATCGAGGTCCGAGAGCGGCCGCGGCCGTCGCGGGGTGATGCGAACCGGACGACCTCCGGCGCGCAGGATCGCAAACGCGGTGAAGATCCATGCGATGAGGCCTCCGAAGTCGGGCCCGGTGACGCCGACGCGCGGCCTCACGCTTTGCCCACCATCCACGCGTCGTCGATGGCTCCGAGCCACTCTCGGCGTTGCAGCCTCCACGGCAGGTCGCGCAGCTGACAGTAGGCCTCGGCCATGGCGCGGCGCCTCGGTGTGTTGGCCGCGAGTCGCTCGACCTCCACCCAGTTGGCCCACGCGCTCGCGGGCGACCACGTGTGGCGGTCGAGGTCGCTGTTGGGGAGCCGATAGTGGAAGGTGGGTCGTGCATTGACCAGGTTCGCGCCCTTGACCTCCACGCCATCGAGGCAGTTCGGCTTCACGTGCACGAACAGCGGCAGCATGTCGAGGATGCGGTTGCGGGTGGGCGACGCCTCGAGGTAGTCCGCGATCAGCTCGTCGAGGTCGGGGGCATAGTCGGGCGCGAGGCACTTCCGCCGGTAGCTCTCGTCGAACGAGTCGATGAAAGGAGTCACCTTGCGGGCCCAATCCACCTCTTCGGCGCGGGCGAGCCAGTCTTCGAGGAGGAAGAAGGCCTGCAGATGCGCGAGGACGGACTCGGAGGTGATCGCGCCGGGGAACTCGGGGTTGAGGTGGAGCCCGAACGCGAAGCGGTAAGCCGCCCTCGTGCCCTGGCCTCCGTGTCTGCGAACATCTGCCCACAGCTCGTCGACCTGGTGCATCAGGTTCCAAGGAATCGGTGGCGTGACGACCTCGACGGGCACGAGCTCCGAGGCGACCGAGAGCACGGACCCCTCGATCTGGGAGACCAGCCGTGCATCTTCGAGCCCGAGCGCCTTGAGGGGCTCGAGGTAGCTGCGGTCCTTGAGGATGGCCGAGTCGACCTCCACGCGGAATGTGCCCAGCGGCGTGTCGATTTCGGCGACGGTGTCGCTCGCGTCCTTGCTGACCGCACCGTCGAGCGCCCCAGCGACGAGCGCGGCGAGGTCGGGAACGTTGAGGCCAGCGAGCTCGACCTCGATGCCGAGCCGCCGAACATCCCCGTCGGCGTTGACGACGACCGGCGGCTGAACATAGCGGGGCGTCGCGAACAGGTCGGGGCCAGGCTCGACCGGCGGTTGCTCCAGATGCGATGCCACGCTACTGCGCGTCCACCAGGAGATTGAGGCTCTCGAGGGTCGTGGTCTGCTCGGGCACGACGTGCTCGGCCACGAAGCGGCGCGACTCGGCGCTCAGGTTGTCGAGCGATTGGTACCCTCGCGCGCCGTGCTGCTCGCCCTCGAGCAGAATGTCGAGCGCCGGCTTCACGCCGACGAGCGCGGCGCTTCCTTCGACGAGCCCTGCAAACACGCCCCACGCGCCCGACGAGTCGTCGGGGGTGCCGCCCATCAAGGAGATGCGGTTGTGGAGCATGTCGCAGCGCTTTTGATGCGATCTTCGAAGCAGCTCCAGCCGCGTCTGCAGATCGATGTCCTCGACCTTCTTCATGCACTGTCCGTACGTTTCGACGGCGGCTCGCTCCCCGTGGAGGAACTTGGTGAGCTCCGCGATGTCCTTCTTGGGGGTCTTCCGGTCGGAAATCGACGGGGTGTCAGTGGTGATCTTGGTGGCGCGCTCCGGCATGTTGGTTGTGTAGTGCATGAGTCATGCCGACCCGCTCGCGACCCGGTGACACCATCGCGACGCCCAGGCGTGCGCTGGCGCTCGGTTGGCCGTCAGCGCTCACCTCTGTCGCCCTCGCTGAGTCTCTCGTGCGACCAAGTCGCCGCCGCGCCGAGGCTGAGACAGTGATCCACCACATCCACCACACGTACGATGGGCGGATCATATCCGTAGCCGACTCGCCCAAAGAGACATGAACCAAGCCGAACTCGCGCGCCAGCTGGCCTCGGGTCAACGCGTTGAACGCAGCCGGACGAGGGGTCGACGCGATGGACCGCAATGGTTGGACGGCGCTTCACCACGCGGCCGCCCACGGCTGGACCGACCTCATCGAAGCCCTGATCGAGGCGGGGGCGAACAGGCACAGCCCTGCGGGTTTGGGTGCGAAAGTGCTCCGCCAAACGCCGCTCGACGTCGCGGAGCAGCAGGGGCGGCACCTCGCGGCGGCGCTTCTGCGGTGAGTCACTCCTGGTGCGGTCCTGAATTCGAGGGCCGCGCGGCTTCCAAGAAAAGTCGATCGGACGCTCACGAGCGCTGCAACTGAGGGGACGGCGTCGCGTCCACCAAGATGATGGCACTCAGTGCAGAAATATCTGGATTCTTCGAGCGCTTCTCGCCCGCAGGCGACGGGGACTTCGCCCTCCCCGAAGAGAACCACGACGACGTACCGCAGGCGGTTCACGACTTCTGGGCGGCCCACGGCCTGCCGATGTGCGGCGGCGGCCTGGTGCAGTTCGTCGACCCGGCCGTCTTTCGAGACGTCACCTACAGGTGGCTGATGGGCGGCAACGGCAGGGTGATCACCCCTGTGGCCATCACCGGATTCTCCGAGCTGATCTACGTACGGCACCTCACCGACACCGACAGGGTGCCCGAGGGCAAGCAGCGATACGACATCCGCATGCTCGACCCCCATCTGCGTGCGGCGGGATTCCTGGGGTGGACGCTGGACGAGGCGCTCGCGCGGCTCGACCCCAATGCGCCGCGCAACGTCGGCATGATCGAGTTCCACCCCGACTTCCGCCCGGAGCTCTTCGAGGCAGCGGTCGCCAAGGAGGGTCCCCTGCGCCCCAACGAGGCGTTCCACTTCTCGCCCGCCCTCGTGCTGGGCGGGAGCGAGTCGATCGAGCACGTCACCAAGGGACACGCCGCGGTGCACCTGGACATCCTGTTCCAGCTGACCTGAAGGGAGGCAGAGGCCGCCCGGGGCGGGCCACGGGTTCGCTCGGCGCTATCATCCCGCTCGTGACGGAAATGCTCCCCTTGACTCGAATCTGCGCCATCCAAGGTTCGGGGCTCCTCTCCCCCATGGCAGGCCAGACCGTACGCACCCGGGGCGTCGTCACCGGTCACGGCCGCAAAGGCTACTTCGTGCAGGACCCGGTGGGATCCGCGGATCCGCTCGTCTCCGACGCGGTGTTCGTCTACAGCCCGCGGCAGAAGGCTCGGGTAGGGCTGCACCTCGAGCTCGAGGGGTGCGTGCTCGACTACGTCGGGGGGGAGAACGGTCGACCCACCACACAGCTCAAACCCTTCGAAGCGAAGCTCGTTCCTGGCGATGCGCCTGCGATCGAACCGGTGTGGCTGACCGCGGAGTTCTTGCCCGATGACGAGGAGCAGCTCGCCCGCGTCCTCAATGGCCTCGAGGGCATGCTCGTTGGGATCCCGAAGGACTCGACCTTCGTCGCGCCGAGCAACCCGTTTGGGGATTACGTGTGCGCGCCCCCTGGCCTGCGCGGCACCCGGACGACGCGCGGCGGTGTCGTGATCGACCCCGCCCGTCCGCACCGGTGGTTTCCCGGGTTCCGGATGCTGGACTACGACCGCGCTCCGGTGGTGAACGTCGGCAGTACGCTGCGGGCCCCGGTCATCGGACCGCTCAACTACCGCTCCGAGGCCTATCAAATCGTTGCGCGGGGCAGCATCGAGGTCGACGACGCGCCGCCGGTGGTGCACCCCAAGGTCTCGCTCACCAGCGACGGCGAAGGCATCACCATCCTCACGCTCAACGGCTTCAACCTCGACGTGCACGTGGAGCGGCCCCACGCGGTCAAGGACCCGGACCGCGACATCGATGACGACCTCCTGTATGGCCGGTTCGAGACGCTCGCGCGAGCCATCGTGCACGAGGCGGGGGCCCCCGACATCGTCGCGCTGCAGGAGATCCAAGACAACGACGGCGCAGAGCTCAGCACCGTCGTCGATGCGTCCGAGACGTACGAGCAGCTGATCAAAGATGTGAAGCGTGTGGGCGGTCCGAGCTACCGCTGGGCGGACATCCCTCCTCAGCTCGACGCCGATGGCGGCCAGCCGGGCGGGAACATCCGCAACGGGTACCTGTACAACCCGCAGCGGGTAGAGCTGCGCCGCAAGTCCATGCGGCGCTTGGGCGATGGCACCGCTGCATTCGTGGGCTCACGCAAGCCTCTGCTGGCCAGCTTCGAGGTCCTGGGGCGGGGTCTGGACATCGTGGTGGTCAACGTGCACCTGGCGAGCAAGCGCCACCAGAACAGCGTGTTCGCGCCCGACAGGCCTGGCTTCGATCCCAAAGAGGAGACCCGCGTCGCCCAGGCCCGGATCATTCGCGCCGCGGTAGACGAGGTCCGGGAAGCGGGCCAGGACTACTACGTCACCGGTGACTTCAATGACTTCGAGTTCAGCTCGACCCTGCGCGCCCTGTGTGGGGACGACAGCGTCAACATGGTGGAGACCCTGCCGCCCAGCGAGCGCTACGACTACAACCACCGCGGCCAGCTCCAGGTCTTGATGCACGGGGTGGTCTCCAAGCAAGCGTTCGACGCCGGGGCGGTCGAGTACGAAGTCCTGCACGGCAACGAGCTCAATGGCGTCGATCCCGGCAGCATGGGCGGCAAGCCGAGCGACCACGCGTACGTGCTGGCGCGCGTGCGAGTCGGACGGTGGGCCGGCTGAGTCGTTGGCCTGAGGTTGGTGCTCCGGCGCCGGATCGTCGACGGCCCAAGGAGGCACGAGAATCGCGCCTGAAAAGAAAAGTTCATCGCATTTCTCGACTCGGAACCCCTGTACCGCGGGGGATTGCCGATGCTGAAAGTGGAGTCGAAAACGCTGCTGTTGCTCGCTCTGGTCGCGGGGTGCACCACCACCGTCGAGGGGGACAATGGATTCATGACGGGCGAGTCGCAGGGCACTGGCGGGCTCACCGACACCAGCGAGCCTAGCGCTGGCGAGACCGAAGGGGACACTGACGACGATGGAAGCGGCGGCCCGTTGGGCACCTGCGGCGACGGGCTCCTCACCCAGGACGAAGCCTGCGACGACGGCAACACCGAAGACTCAGACGGCTGTTCGGGCGACTGCCAGTCGGTCGCACCGGGCTATTCGTGCAACCCTCCCGGTGAGCCATGCCGTCCGATTGCGGTGTGCGGCGACGGCCTGGTCAGCATCCCCGAGATCTGCGACGACGGAAACCTCGACGAAGGCGACGGATGCTCCCCGAACTGCAAGCTCGAGGACGGGTGGAAGTGCGAGGGCGATCAGCCCAGCGTGTGTTCGGCGACCACGTGTGGCGACGGCGTGGTCGAGGGCACAGAGACCTGCGACGACGGAAATGCCACTCCGTTCGACGGCTGTGGGGCGAACTGCCGCGCCGAGCCGTCGTGCCCGACGGTGGGCCCATGCAGCTCCGAGTGCGGCGACGGCCTGGTGCTCTCGGAGGCCTGCGACGACGGCAACACCCAGGACGGCGACGGCTGTTCGGCCGGTTGCACCATCGAGCAAGGGTTCATGTGCGAGCAATCCGGTGACTGCGAGACGGTCGACGGAGCCTGCGTGCTCGAGGTCAGCGCGGTTTTCCGCGACTTCACCACCAGCCATCCCGACTTCGAGCCCAGTGACGCCTACGGTTGCATCACCGACGGCACCCCGCCGTTCACCGCTGCCGCCAAGGCCACCGGGGGTATGGTGGGGGATACACTCGACGACGACCGAAAGCCCGTATGGGCGGCTGCCAACTGCGCCACGGAGTCGGACTTCGAAGGCTGGTACCGCGGGGGGAGCCCCATCTCCGGTACGATTCGGCTGTTCGACAACGCAGAGGGTGGTTACGTCAACCGCTTCACCGAAGACGGCGAGACGTTCGAGGCCTACACCGACGTGCAATGGAACGCTCCCAGCGTCGCCGAGTGCACCGCGGCGATGTGTATTCCGTGTCCATGGGACGGCGTCTCCGGCTGCACCGCGACGCTCGTCGAATACGATGGCACGCCGCTGTTCTTCCCGATCGACGACGTCGGAAACGAGTTCTCACCGGCCCGGATTCCAGAGCAGTACGGATATGACGGCTGGCCGTTCGAGAGCGAAGTGTTCGGCAACGACGTCGAGCACAACTTCCATTTCACGACCGAACTCACCTACTGGTTCATCTACGACGCGAGCGACCCGGCTACGCTGGATTTCACCGGGGACGACGACGTCTGGGTCTTCATCAATGGCACGCTTGCGGTCGACCTCGGAGGGATCCACATCCCGATCGACGGATCGGTGACCATCTCGCCGAGCACCGCTGACGACTTCGGACTCGAAGACGGCGAGGCCTACCGCGTCGACATCTTCCACGCGGAGAGAAAAGTGGAAGGGTCTTCGTTCCGGCTCACGCTCACCGGCTTCGACACCTCGCGCAGCGAGTGCCTGCCCGAGTGCGGCGACGGCATCGTCGCGCTGGGGGAACAGTGCGACGACGGCGTGAACGACGGGGGCTACGGCCAATGCGGCGCCGATTGCCGTCTCGACGAGTTCTGTGGAGACGGCATCGTGCAGGAAGAGTACGAAGACTGCGACGACGGCAACTTCTTCGACGACGACGACTGCCCGGCGTCCTGCATCATCGTCTTCATTCCCTAGTGCCGCACGGGCTGCGAGCAGCCCCATCCCGTGGTGCTGCTAGATCTCGGCCAGGTAGTCCTGCATCGACCGGGCGTCGCCGCCCGGGGGTTGTAGGCGCTGAATCTCCGCGGGAGTACCGGAGCGCTCCGAGCCAAAACCGGTTGTCGAAACGCTGACCCGCGGCCGCCCGTTGGAGAGCGAAACCCGCGCAGCGGCGGTCTGCAGCCGCCGCTGCGCGGGCTGGAGCGGCCGAACTGAGGTCGCAGGCCCCTGTGGCCCAGCGTGCTGTCATCGCCCGGAGCGAAGAAGACGCGCAAGACTTCGTGTCGAATTGCACCACGGCTGCTAGGGTGGCGGGCGTTGTCTGCGGTCGAAACATCCCACTTCTTCGTCGAACTCCCCGGTCGCCCCTCCAAGCAAGAGGAGCGCGAGTCGGGGTTGCTCCGCACCGAGTACATGTACGAGGAGGACCCGCTGGGGATCTTCACCGTCGTGTTGGAGCAGTTCGACCTCGACGTCTTCACCGCGGCCGGAGGCGAGAAGCTCCGCGAGCTGGCACGCCAGCGGTGCTTGGACCGTTGGGTCGGGAAGACCGAGGCGGTCCTCGAAGACGAAGCGCGAGACTGGGGGATCCCGGGGGTGTGGGGCTGGGAGCTGGCCGTCCGCTTGGAGCTCGAAGAGCCGGCTGCCTACTTCGCGTCGCTGGTCGTCTTCCCCCACGGCAACGTCGGGTGCGTCCTCGAGCTCACGATGCTGGGCCCGTGGAGTGAGGCGTTCGAGCAGCAGGTCCGGGACGTTCAGGACAGCCTACGCATCTCCCCATCGAAGCTCGAGTGAACTTCGCGGGCCGGTGCACGCGGCACCCCTCGGCGGGGGCGCAGCTCTCTCACGGTGGGCTCGCCCGACCCGGTTCTCGGCCTCAGTCCAGCGGCACGAACTGGGCGCAGAGCGCCTCACTCTCGATACACGCCAGACGCACGGTGAGCTCCGCCATCCGGGTGGCCCCCTCCGGCGTGAAGTGGGTCGGCTCGTCGTAGGAGTACAGCGACAAGGTCTGCTCCTGTCCGAGTCGCTCGTACTCACCGCGGCTGGCCCGGTTGGCGTCGAGCATGATGAGGCCCTCGTCCTCGGCGAACGCCCGGGCGCTCGGGGGATAGTTGCCGTGGGAGGCTCGGGTGGTGCCGTCGTCGTTGAAGAGCATGCGCCCCAGCGAGGTGAGGACGACCGGGGTGGCGCCTACGTCCCGCGCCGCGTCGGCGTAGAAGCGAAGCCGCTCGCGGTAGGTGCCTTCGTAGTCGGGGGGCTCACCCGGCTCCGTGTGGCGATTGGGGTCGTCCGAGGCGTCGTTGTGGCCGAACTGGATGAACAAGACCACGTCGGGCCCGAGCAGCGCCTGTGCGGAGGGCCAGTTGGAGCGCTGCTCGAAGTCGAGGCTGCTCGCGCCGCTCGACCCCCAGTTGTGGAGGTCTTCGGGGCGCACGCCGAAGGGTGGGAACATGTTGCCCCATCCCGCTTCGCCTCGCGAGCCATTGTCCATCGTGGAGTCGCCGATCGTCACGATCTGCAGCGGCGGATACTCGCGGCTCGGATCTCCGCACTGGCAAAAGCTCGGCGTCTCGACCTCCTGCGCGCAGCCCAGCGCGTCCTCGTACACCGCAGCCAAGCATGGTTCGGACTCGAGGTAGGCGCGCAGGCACGTCTGGCCGAGCTGGTCGCAGGCCTGTGCGCAGCTGGTCGAGGCGGGCAGGCTGAGGGTGCACCGAGACGTCTCGGCCCGGCACGTCGTCGCGTCGGCCAGCACCTCCGTGATGGTGTCGCACGTCGCCGCCGGTCCGGTGCTCGACGCGTCGTCGTCGCTGACCGCCCCCGAGCTGGTGGACGCATCACCCGACGTCGCGGCGGTGGTCGTCCCGCCCTGCGAAGACGAGCTGCCCGCAGGACCGGGGCTCGACGTCGGGGACGTCGTTGTGCCCGCCGTGGCATCGGTGCCGGTCTCGCTGCTCCCGCCCGATCCGCCGCCTGCGTAGCAGCCGGCGAGCGACAGGACCATGAGAAGCGGCGTCGTTCCAGGTGCGCGCGTCATCGCGGGCTCGCTTCGAGCAGGGTCACCGAGGCCTCGGCGTCTGCACCGATCTCGTAGTTGTCGGTGTCGACGAGCGTCACGACGACCTCCTCGCGAGGATCGCATTTGTCGCGGGCGCTCACCGGGACGTCTGCGCTCGTCTCACCGGCGGGAATGATCACGAACCCGTGCAGTCCGTCGAAGTCGTCGAAGTTGTCCGCCGTTCCGCCGACGGTGTACTCGACCGGCAAGGGGAACGCGACGTCGTCGGCGTCTCGGGTGACCCGGAACGCGGTGCTCGACCCCCGCGCGATCGCAGCGTCGAGCGCCGAGACGCCCATGCTCGTGGACGGAAGCGTCGCCTCCTGGACGAACTCGATCGACGTCCCGGCGCCCTCGGGCCGATCCTGCACGTTGTCGATGCCGTCCCCGGTGTGCGGCGTGACGATGCGAGCGTCAGCGATCGTCAGATCCTCGATCGACCACCCGTCCGAAGAACTCCCGGCGAGGCGGTAGAACGGGACGTCCCTGTCCTCGACGACGAGCAGCCCGTCGATGGCCAACCTGCCCACCGGCGGCGCCGCGGACCCGTAGTCGTAGCGGTTGGTGAAGATCGGGTAGCGGTCGCTGCCGAAGTCGTTGTTGCCGACGTTCTCGATCACCCAGTCGTTGAAGTTGGCCTGAAACGAGTGCCCGTGCTTGGTGCTGAACAAACCCGAGTACTCCTCGTCCTTGATGTAGAGTCGGTCGAAGGTGACGTGCCCCTGGTTGGTGGACGCTTCGGTGCTTCCCCCCGCGTTGCCCAGCACGATCGCGGCTCGGCTGTAGCCGCCGACCTCGTCGCCCTCGACCTGCCAGTTGTCGTGAATGTAGGTGTCCTCGAAGGTTATGTCGAAGTCCACGCTGGGGCCGCTTTGGTGCGAGAAGGCGAACAGGATCCCGGTGTAGTCGTTGCCGGCCAGCTCGGTCTCGTGAAAGCGAATCCCCGTCAGGCGCTGCGTGTCGTAGTTGGGCTCGAAGTCGATGCCCGAGTTCGGCGGGCGATAGCTGGTGTCGTTGTAGCTCGAGTGCTCGGACACGAACCCTTCGACGGACACGATCGTGATGCCTTGCCGACGGTTGTTGCGAACCTGCAGGTTCTTCACCGAGACGTCCTGCGAATAGCCGGTCTCCGTCCGGGTGCTGACCGCGATTCCATCACCGCCCGAGCCGTCGATGACCAGGCCTTCGATGTGAATGTCGCTGCAGTCGAAGAGGCCGATGTTGTGGCGGAACTCGCCCTCGGCCAGGCCCTCCTGGCTGTACTCGAAGCGCGCACCGTACCCATAGATGCGCCAGCCCGACACGTTCTCCAGCCGAAAGAGCATGCCCAGCCCGCTCGGATCGTCATAGGTGCTGGACATCGCGCGCAGAGTGACGCCGCGCTCGAAGATCACGGTGACGTCGTCGGCTACCCGGTGATCCCCGCTGTCGCCGTCGAACCAGCTCGGGTACATCTCTTCGATGTTCCACACGCCCTCGGAGCCTTCGACGAAGTCGACGATGACGGTGTCCCCGGCCTCGGCGCTGGTCAGGGCGGCGATGAAGGCGGCGCTGGCGTTGTCGGGGTCGTAGCCGGGTCCCATCGACGACGCGAAGATCGCCCCGGCTGGATACGCGTCGTCGCACGTCGTCATCTCCGGTTCACCGCCGGTGGTCTCGCCCGTGTCGTCTGCAGCGGTACCGCCGGTGTCCTCGGCTGCGGTGGATGCAGCTGCGGTGCCCGGACCCTCCGTGGCGCTCGACGTGTCGCCCGAGGACGCCGCCGCGGAGCCGCCGGTCGTGCCGTCGTCGGCGCCCGAGCTCCCCTCTGCCCCCGCTGCGCCGGTGTCAGAGCATCCGAACGACGCCACCGCCAGGAGGAGGGGCGAGAACCGACAGAGACCGAGGTAACCCATGGCCGGCCACAGTGGCACATGGTGTCAACTTTTCAACTCAAAGTGGCGCTCGAGACCACGTGGTGAGCCCGCGTACATCGCAAACCGCGTCACGAGACCCCATGGACGACCACCA
>CAVXIC010000029.1:0-20584 GCA_963761755.1 uncultured bacterium | reverse complement strand
GCGAAATGAAGTGGGAAAAAGCCGGGATGGAGGAGTACGCCGGGGGGCCTGAGATGGCGGCGGGAGCGCAGGGGAGCGCCGGGGAGCAGCAGCGGGGTGTAGAGCGAAGCTGAGCCAGCGAGAGCCGAGCCATTTCAGGGAAAAATGCGCGACCCCAGAGGACCGCAGACGCACGGAGTCCACTCGCTGGCACGCCGAGACGAGCGCGGTGCGAAGCGACGCGCTGGTGGAGCGAGACTCAGGGGGCTGTGGGCGATGGCGAGAACAGCAGCAGTTGTCCGACAGGAGAGGGACGCGGCGGCGGGCGAGCACCGCGGAGCTCGGCGGCAATCTCCTGCGGTGTGGTGACGGCCCGAGTGACGCGCATGGGCCCGCAGCAGCGGGAGCAAACGGAGATGTCGACGCGGAAGACGCGGGCAAGGAGCGTCATCCAGGGCAGGCGGGAAGGGGCAGCATCGCGGAGCTGAGCGTGCAGCAAGGTGGTGATGGCGGGGAGCTCGAGCTGGCCGCGAGGGATGAAGAGGGACAGCTGCTTGGGCGGGGGTTCGGGCTCGTCGGCACGAGGCACGATGGCGGAGCGCAGCTTGTGGTGGGCTGAAAGCACGCCGTAGTACAGGACGGTGTGGGCCCGCGGCGGCGGGACGAGTGCACACAGCCGGGCGAGAAAGGTGTCGGGGGTCATCTGGGCGTAGGTGGCCCCGAAGCGATTGGGCTTCTTGAAGTGCACCCGAACCTGTCCGTCGGCGGTGCGCTGTACGGCACCCAGAGCGAAGGGCGGGCGCAGGAGATAGCGGCACACCCGCTCGAGGCGCTTGCGGTCGCGCCCGTCGACGGTGACCGCGGCGTGCAGCTGCATGCCGAAGCCGCGGACGAGCATCGGCGAAGCCGGTCGCGGCTCGCAGAGTGAGGGTCCGACGGCACGCAGCGGAAGGCCGAGCTGGACGCAGGCCACGAGCGCTTCGTCCACAGGCTCGCCATCATCGCCGCCGACCTCGAGGTGCTCGGCCAAGTCGGCCTGCAGCCGCTGCAGCGTCCGCAACAGGTCCTGCTCGCCGAGGCCGGTGGCCGGCATGAACGCGACCGCGTCGCCCGCCACCGCCGGCGCCTCGAAACGACCATCGGTGACCAGCGCGTGCAGATGTACGAACAAGCCCAGGTCACTGCGAAAGCGCTGCACCACGATGAGCACCCCGGGGTGCAGCTTGCTGCTGCTGCGCACCGAGAGATGCCCTTGTGACGTCTGGGACCCTTGAGGTCGCAGCCGATGCTCGCGCTTGCTCTGCTGCCGCAGCGTCTGCATCACCCGCTTGGCAAACCGCTGACACACCCGCCCGAGCAGCGGCCGGTCGTAGCCCAGCCGAACCGCCATCGGGCCCTCGAAGCTCAGCACCCACTGCCGCCACGGCACCTCAGGCAGCCGGTGCTCGACCAAGAGCGCCGCGCTCTCGGCCATGCGCCGGCCCATGCACGAGGGGCAGATGCCGCGGCTCTTGCAGGCAAACGGGACCCGCAGGCTGTCGCCGCAGCGGCGGCACTGCGCCACCAAGAAGCCGTGCTCGAAGTCTCCGCAGGTGATGAACGCTTCGAGCTCGTCCCGCACGAATCCTGGCAGCGAGCCGGCGCGTTCCTCGAGCCGCTCGCGGAACGCAGGCCAGTGCTCGCGCACCACAGCGAGGGCGTCGCTATCCTGGGTGGTCCGCGGAACGTAGCGCGCCTGAGCGTGACAGTCGGCCACCGCACGGCGCTGCGGATGCGCAAGCCGGGCCGCTCACGACGCGCCGTGTTCTCCCGCCGTTGCACCGCTCGTGGGTCGCCAGGTGGCCCGCGGGTGGGCCAGCCGACTGCATCATTGGCCATACCTCGGCAGCTCCGGGAAATCTGGGAGCGTGGACAGCTGCTCACACCATGCCTCGGCCGGGCGACCCTCCAGCCGCCGAACCCGGGTGGCGGGGCAAGCGTAAACCACCTCAGCACCACGGCGCACGAGATGGGTCACGCGTTCCAGTACGGCATGACGGGGCCGTTCAGACTCTTCTGGCTTGCGCTGGTGCGCTCGCGTCGGCTCAGGGGACGCGCGGCAGGGTGCGGATGAGCCGGCAAGGAGACCACCTGGGTCTCGGACGACGAGCACCTCAAGACCGTGCTGGCCGCGGTCAAGCGCGGCAAGCCCGAGATCCAACGCTTCAAGGGTCTGGGCGAGATGATGCCCGCCACCCTCAAGGACACCACGCTCGACCCCAAGAAGCGGGTGCTGATCAAGGTGGCGATCAAGGACGAGCTCGCGACCGACCGCACCATCTCCGACCTGATGGGCAAGGACACCGCAGCCCGGTACTCGTTCATCATGGAACGCGCCGCCGAGGCCGAGCTGCTGGACGTGTAGCGGGCCTGGCCGGATGCGACACGCGTGTCGCATTTGCGCGCGCGTGGCGCCGGTCAACATCGACATCGACTCGGCTTGCATCATGGCTCGCGCGGCGGGTTCGTGCCGCCGCCGACAAACCGGTCCGCGTAACCGCTGGCGTCGAGGATCGCGAAGGGGTCGACGACGAACAGGAGGTCTTCGATGGCCTGCGTCTTGTCGGCGGCCTGGGCGTAGTAGGCCTCGCAGATCCGGGCGCCGATGAAGTAGCCCAGGTCCGGGTGCCAGTCGTCCTCGATGAGGTTGCCCGAGTAGTTCGCGAGCCAGTCCCCGTACTCGCCGTCGGCGGCCTCGGATGCGAAGCGTGCCCAGACGCGGTCCTCGTGCTCGAGGCCCCACACGTAGTACGGCGGCTGAGGCTGCTCGGGGAGGGCCAGGTGCGCGATGAAGTCGGCGGAGCCCTCGGCGAGGACATCGCTGAGCAGGATGTCTTCGCCTCCGTACTGCTGCATCGCGTGGATCTGTTCGTGCAGGACGATGTACGGCAGGTTTTCGAGGCGGAGGGTCTTGAGGATGGGGAGTAGGGCGGGGGAGACGCCCTCGGTGGGGACGCCTTCGGTGTAGGACCAGAGGTCCAGGCCGACGAGCATGCCCTCTTGCCCCGCAGTTCCGCCGGAGTTCAGGCGGCCGACGACGAACGTGGTGGGGGGAAAGTGCGCGTCCGGGTACAGCTTTGCAAGGCTTCGGAAGCCGGCCCGGATCTTGGGTTCGAGGTCGGCGGCTCGGAGTGTCTGCTCCCGGATCCCGGCGTAGTACCCGGGGGCAGCGTCGATCTGGCGCAGCAGGAGCTCGGTTCGCTCGGTCTTGAGCCAGTGGTAGTCGATCAGCCCAGCCGTTCCACGGCCCAGGTAGTCACGTCTGAAGATCGCGGCCTTTTTCAGGCGCGTGGTGGCGGCCGCCGCGTGGTCGAACGCCTCCCAGAACCGAGGGACGTCCTCGAAAATGAGCGGGGCCGTCTCGGGGTCGGCGTAGCGCTGGCGGTACCGGGCGTCGTTGTCGCGGACGCGTGCCACCTGCTCGGCGAACGGCTCGGCGAACTGGGGGTCGGCTTGGAGGGCAGAGAACACAGAGTCCGTTTGCAAGCCGCGGTGGTTTCGAAAGCCATGCTCCGCGAGCCGGCGAGCCATGCGAACCGCGTTGGCGGACTGGCCCGCACCCGCGTATCGACGTGCCGACGCGTACGCGAGGTCGAGCCACGACGAGGAGGGAACGTGCTGGCCATGGTTGCTGCCCTGCTCGAGCAAGTCTGCGGAGCGGGCGAGGTCCTCCTCGAGCCCTGCCTGCTCGCGCAGCGTCTGCATGGCCGCGAAATCACCCAGCCAGGCACGGTGCTCCGTCGCCGAGGCTTTGGCCGGGAGGTTGGGGCACGGGGGCGCGACGCTGGCTGTCTCGGCTGGGGCACACCCGAACAAACACGGGGCGGCGCAAAGGGCAAGGCGCTGCAACATCGTCAAACTATCGCACGCTCGAACCTCGTCGATGCGGCGGTGGGCAACCCCGGCTGGTACAACCCGCGCTGGATGGCGACCCCGGCGCATGTGCACGTTCAGCTTCGCAAGCCGCTGCGTCGGACGATCCGGCGCGGTCACCCGTGGATCTTCCGCGACGCGGTGGACCGGCTCAGCTGGACGCCCGGCGATGTGATCACGATCGTCGATGAGCGGGACCGGTTCATCGCGCGGGGCTGGGCCGAGGAGGGGCCGATCGCGGTTCGGCTGCTCACGACGATCAACGAGCCGATCGACAAGGACCTGCTGCGGGCGCGGATCGAGGCCGCCTCGTCGGTGCGCACCCGCGTGGTCCCGCCGCACACGGACACGTACCGTCTGCTGCACGGGGAGGGCGACCGCCTGCCGGGCGTGGTCTGCGATGTGTACGGCCGCTACGCGAAATGAAGTGGGAAAAAAGCCGGGATGGAGGAGTACGGCGGTGGCATGAGATGGCGACGGGCGCGCAGGAGAGCGCTCCTGAGCACCTTCTCGCCGTTGGCGGCCTTGAGGCGGAAGCGGAACTCGCCGGCGTTGTCCTTGTAGATCTTGAGCTTTGCTGACATCGGGCTGAGGGCATCTCGTCGGCGATGCGCGGTGGTTGAATCGTTGAATCGCCGAAGGTTCTCCGGGTTCTCTCCGAAACGGGTGTGGATCAGTTGATCTCGATCCCGATCGAATGCGGGATACCGCCCCGTTCGAGCTTGATGAGAAGGTTCTGGGACGGAAGCAGCGCAAGGAAAGCTGAACCCAGGTCTTCGTGTGTGAAGATCGGAAAACACTTGCCGAAGTTCGAGGCTGAATCGTCGTAGCGATTCCCATCGACCTCGATTGGCTCGACGTGGTGGTCGATGGTGTCAACAGGCCCGTCGTCGGTCTCGAAACGAACCGCGAGTCGGCTCAGGTCGTAGGTCCCGGGCTCGGGCTTCTGGTCGTATTCCCAGGGACGCGTACCGCAACCCACAGCTGCGAGCCTGGGTTCGGGAAGTGGGTCGGACCAGGTTGGCGGAAGCATGAACGGAGGTTGGAAAATGGGGCAAGCGAGACCGGGCGGCACGATCGGTCCGTCGCAGTTGAACTCCTGGGACAGAAATCGGGGACCAACGTCATCCCGGAGAACAAACATCGACCGGTTCCACGTCGCGAAGTACCTCGGCGACGGCGTGAAAAAGGTGCGCACCGAAGCGACCGGTGAGCTTCGGTCTCAGAGGGACAGGTCGCTTATCGGGGCTCGCTATCTCTGGCTCCAAAACCCGGAGAAGCTCGTTGCATCGCCGGTGCCATGTTCGAACCCGTGGCCGTCGGTTCCCGACACCGAGGCTCGGTACCACTTTGGTCGCGCGCTTTCGCCCGGCACGCGCGCGGCGGCTCAGGGGTACCGAGACGCTGCGTCGGAAAGGACTCGCGTTCCACTTGGCATCGTTCGTGCTCATTGGAAGCGACATGACGTCCCCCGACAACAACCCCAACACCGGCAAGAACCCCAAACCCCCGACCAAGCAGGAGCCCTCCAAAGGCAAGCCTCAGGCACCCGCCAAGGGCAAGCGCACCAAGCAGTAACCGCGCGTCCTTCCTCATCCCGCCGGCCGGACCACCTCGGTGGTTCCGGCCGGCGGCCTTTTCGCCATCGAAGCTTTTCGACGCCAACCGGGGTGACCCGTCACTTCGCGCGCGGCGGCCAGCACACGCTCCGCCACGGGGGCGCGACCGGCTTTGACTCGGCGCTCGGCTTCGGCGCGGCGACGACGGCATCACGGAGCCCTTCGGTGCGCGGCACCTTCGAGCGCAGCCCGACGAACACCATCGTCTGCGCATCTCGAACCCGGGCGGGGATCGTGGAGGCCGCCTCGTCGCCATATTTGTCGTGGGCGTCCTGCACCTCGGCCCGCTTGCCGAACAGCGCGTCCGCCTCGTCGAAGAACAGCACGGCTCCCTTCTGCTCGGCGGTCTTCAGCAGTCGGCTCAGGTTCTTTTCGGTCTCGCCGATGTAGGTCCCGACGAGCTTGCCTGCATCCACGGTGATGACCGGGGCGCCGATCGCCTTCGCGATCGTATCCACCATGGCCCGCCGGGCGCCCGGATCCTCGCCGACGACCGCCATCGTCCAGGCCGCCGACGCCTTGCGGGCGAGGTGCCGCTCGAACGCTTCGGCCGAGATCCCGCGCTGCTTCTCGCAGACCTTGGCGAGCGACTTCAGCGACGTGGACATCGGCGGCGCCTCCTTGCGCGGCCCCGCGAACATCGTCACCGAAAGCCCGAGAACCATGGTCGCCATCATCCAGCCGTGCATCGAGCAGCAGCGTAGCAGGCCGCAGACTCAGGTGGGCGAGGTCGAGGCCACGTCTTCGAGAGAGACCTGCTCGACCAAGTCCCGAGCCCATCGACTGCGCCGCAAGAAGATGAGGCTGGACTTGATGCTCGGGTCGTTGCTGAAGCAGCGGATGTCGATGCGTGAGGCGAGGCCGGGCCAGCCATGGCGTGCCACGAGCCTCTCGAGCAGGGCCTTCAGCGTGACGCCGTGAAGAGGATCGCTGGGGTGTTCTCGAGTCATCGCCGGCGCTGGGAGTGTGACGCCTTCGGACCGCGTCGTGGTGCCAAGTCGCGCTTCTGCGACTCGAGCCCATCGTGGCGGAGGCGGCGCATTCTGGGCCGTGCTTCGACGCTACATCGCGCAGCAACTCTCCGGGCTACGAGGGAGCTTCGGACGCCTGCTGATGACTCGGCTGCTCAACCGCGGCAACGACGAGCTGATCTCCGCGACGCTCTCGGCACTCGACCTGCAGCATGGTGACCGCTACCTCGACGTTGGCTTCGGTGGTGGCGTGTCGTTCGAGAAGGCCGGCCGGGTCGTCGAGCCGCCGATGCTCGGTGTCGACCCCTCACGCGAAGCGGTGGCGGGCACGCGCGACCGACTCTCCGATCTCGTCCACGCCGGCCGGCTCGAGCTTCGAAAGGGCGGCTGCGAAGACCCGCCGGTCGAGCCCGCGTCGGTCGACAAGCTGCTCACTGCCAATACCGTCACGATCGTTCGGTTGTATTCGCGGGTGACCGAGGGCGACGCGGTGGTCATGGGTACTCGAGCGTGACCGGGCCGGGGACGCCGGCTCCTCGACGAGGAGCAGGACCCATACGTATGGAAGAGTCCAGCGGCGTGCCCGCCACCGTCCACCGATCTCATTGAGGCGGGCTGCCGCGTCGGCCTAGACTCGTAGCGTGCTCGATCCATACGACGTCGATGGCTTCTACGACACGCACCGTCGGGTCGAACGAGAGCTGATCGAGGCTCCAGACGATCTGGTGGACCTCGTGAGTCGGGCACCGCACTTGCGTGCGATCGCGCGAGATCGATCGTGGGTCGTCTTGTTCATGCAGCCGCGTCTGGACGCCGCAGGGTTCGCGCGTTGGGTCGAGGACCCCCGGAGCGCAGGCGGAAACAGTCACGCGGCGATCTTCGTGCGCGACGAGACGGGTGCCGTCTGCGAATCGAGGCGGGAGCTGTCCACGGGGCTTCGCGTGGCGGCCATTGGCCAGCGACGGTGGCGGAACTGGGCGCTAGAGCTCGAGCTGCACGTCGCACCAGCGGAAGCGGTGCGTTGGGGAATCGGTTCGGGAAAGACCGTGCTCAGGCTCGACGTGCGAACACTCGGCGCCGGAAGTCTCGCCGAGATGCTGTTTGCCGGCGGGATGCGTACTCGCGAGGTTCGTCGAGCCATCCAGGAGGAAACGGAAGCCGAGCAACGGCGAGAGGAAGAGGCAAGGGCCTACAGAGAAGAGGCCGCAGCGCTCGAAGCCCAGCGGCGGCTCGCCCACCGCATGACCGTCGGCAGAATGGCTCGTTCGGCCCAGACGGATCCGAGGTTCGGTGACCTCGGTCCGCTGGAAGACACGTTCAGCGAAGCAGCGAAGACGCTTTCGATCGACACAGAGCAAGCGTCGCGGCTACGCCGTGCGGCCGTCCTGCGCGTCGACCTTCGACCGGCCGAGGATGATGCAGCAGCCGCGGGCCGCTCACAGATGGGCGGAACGCCCGAGCTTCCGGAGGACTTCCCCTGGCCGCACGTCGAAAAGGGCCCGATGTGGCTGTGGCTGCAGCTCGACCTCGAAGCCATCCCGGCGTTGCCCGACGCAGTGCTCCCGACCAGCGGGCGGCTTCTGGTCTTCGTTGGCACCGGTGACTATCCCGATGCACCGGAGGTTCGGGTCGAGTGGTTCGCGGAGGGACCCTTCCGGCCCCGGCAGCATCCCCCCATCATCGAAGACTCCGAGGACTTTCTATGGCCTCCCGAATCGGCACCCCTTCGAGCCAGCCTCGGCATCGAACTCCCGAGCTGGTGGGACTACAGCCTGGTCGGAGATGCGTTGCTGGAGTACCGAGACCACGACCTCGTGAAGCGACTGCTCGACGAGTTCGGGCACCCCGCGAAGCTATGCATCCTGCCTCACGCCCGTGACGATCACGGGGCTTCGGACGAGGACGGCCGCGAACCGAAGCGACCCGAGGATTGGGTGCCACTGCTGTCCACCGCCGAGGACGGACTGTGGGACCCGATGTGCACCGCGCTCATGATCCATCGCGACGACCTGGCGAAGCGCGACCTCTCTCGAGTCCGGCTCTACGTCTTCAACGCGTCGTGACTCGGCAGATCCTGAAACGCTTCTCTCGCCTCGAACGTCTGCGTGCGCGACGTTCGGGACGAGTGAGCCGCTCACCAAGGCCGAGCGTCACGAATCGGGACACTCAGGGTGAGTGAGACTCGGCCCCCCCACGACCCGCTGCCACCAGTCTACGAGATCGGTGGTGGGTTCGCGGCGGTGCAGGGGGGAACCATCTTCTGGTGGTCGGCAGGCTGAAGCCTCACCCCCGCCGGCGTTTGCTCCTTCCCCCAACCGCGGGCTGCACGTCCCGAACCGCCGACCTCGGAATCAACCGCACCGATATCCGTCCTCGTCCCTCCATGACCGCCTTCGCCAGCCGGTGGATCCAATCCATGATGCACAGCCGGCCCCCGTGCTCCATCCCGTCCAGTGGAAACGCGAGGTCGGCCCGTTCGATGCGGCGCGCATGGACAACGTGAGTCGTGGGGTCATCGATCACGCAACGCGGCGTCAGATCGAACAGGGGTTCCGGTGGCCGGCTGCTGAAGAACGGCAGCTCGAGATGCCAGTCGAGACTCGTGCGGTCGAGTGGCGCCGACCCGATGTCGAGCGCCCACACCTTGCGCTTGTCCCAGTCGAAGTCGAAGTAGACCTCCGCGATCTCGGCCGGCATGCGGACGCGCGACGGCATGCGACGATTCTGCCACCGCGCGCGGCCAGCCGCGAACGCCGAGGGTCCGCAACGACGCCCATGGGTCTACAGGCAGGTTGCGAACAGGCCGCCGTTGACCTCAGTGCACGTCGAGCCGGGGAGTTCGGCGCATGCGTCGGGGGCCGCGATGTCGCAGAACGGTACGCACGCCCCACCGCCGCAGAACGAGCCCTGCTCGCAGGTGTCGGGCATGCTCTCGCACGCCTCCCCAGCCGCGTCGGGCTCGTCGACCATCGGCACGCAGCCGAATCCCGTGATCGTCCCCGAGCCGTCGCCGGTCGGCAGACAGTGCTCATCGTCGGCGCAGTCCTGCAGCAGCGGATCGCACGCGAACTCTTCGTCGCCACCGCCCGTGGGCAGACAGACGCCAAACAGGCCGTCATTGACCGGGACGCAGGCCGTGCCCTCGATGCCGCCGCACGCGTCCGCGACGGTGGCATCGCAGAACGCCACGCAGGCCGAGTCGCCCGAGACCGCATCCGTTCCGCAGAAGGAGCCGACTTCGCACGAGTCGATGTCGTTGTTTGCATCGGCTTCGCAGGCGTCGCCGGGAGCGCCCGGCGCGTCGTCGAGCGGCACGCACTCGAAGCCGGTCACGTCGGGCGCGTCGCCAGCCGGAACGCAGTGGGCGTCGTCCGAGCAATCCTGCAGTAGCGGATCGCACTCGATGGGATCGTCGCTGCCGTCGTCGGGGGTGGGCTCGTCGTCCTCGGGGGTAGGCTCGTCGTCGTCGGGCGTGGGCTCGTCGTCGGCGGGCGTGGGGTCGCCGCCGTCGGTCGCAGAGTCGTCCTCGGGCGCCGGATCGCCATCGCTGTCCGTCTCGGACATCCCGGCCGTCGGGTCCAGCGTGTCTTCGCCGAGGTCGCCCTCCGCATCGCATGCGGTCGCCAGGAGAAGGAGCGCGAGAAAAGAGCCGCCGTTTTTGTGCATGGTCATCGATCGAAGGCAGTGGCCGGTTCCTACCGAATCCGTCAATTCGAATCCTCGCGTCGTCGATCGCCGACCGAGTCTCGCAGCCGCTCTCGCTCTCGCACGAGCAGACCGGCCGGAAACGTCCGCGCGTGCTCGTCGAGCGCTCGCTGCGATACGTCGAGGTCACCCCGGCGAAGTGCGCTCTCGGCTCGACGCAGCAGCGCGATCTCCTGGTCGAGGGTCGAGCTCGGTGAAGCCGTCTCTTCTGCCGGTTCCACTTCGAGGGGCGAGGCCTTGGGCAGCCGCGGTGCTGCCTTCGCCGTCGCGGCCCTGGGCTGCTCAGCGGTGGGCTGCGGCGACGCTGGGGGTGGAGCGACCGTCGGTGCCGCGGTCGCCCGGTGGCTCGGTGGGGACGGGACGGCGTCGCGAGCCTCGACCGGGGGCTCGTCCGCGGCGGGTTCGACCACACGGGCCGAAGGCGCCACGACGGCCCAGCCGACCGCGGTCGCCGGAACGGCAAGGGCGGTGGTCTTGAGCACCATTGCCATCACGCGCCGTCGAGCCTGGCGCTTGGAGAATCCGCGCCATGCCGCGTCGACGCTCGCGCTTCCCTGGGTCCGCCTTCGATAGCGGTCGAACAGCTGATCGAGTTCGTCGTTGGTGCTCACGCTCCGGTCTCCCTCTCGTACGCGCTGCGGATCTTCTTCTTCGCGAGGCGCAGTCGCGAGTAGACGGTGTTGAGCTTGATGCCGAGCGCCTCGGACACCTCGGGCGCGGTCCAGTCCTCGAACTCGACCAGCACGAACACCGCGCGCTGGCTGTCGCTGAGCTCGTCGAGCAGCGACTCGACCAGCGCGGTCTCGGGTGCTTCGACGGTGGCGTCGGGTACGTGCCGCCGGAGGACGCTGAGCCGCAGCATCTTGCGGAGGCTCCCGCGACGGTGGTTGCTCGCGACGCGACGACAGATGGAAACCAGCCACGACCGCACCTTGCTGGGGTGAGTCACCTCCCAGAGGCGTCGCGTGACGACGAGGAACACGTCTTGGACCGCGTCCTCCACCCATGGCTCGCGCACGCCCCAGCGCCGCAAGATCCGGCGCACGAACGCGTAGTGCTCGCGAAAGACCTGGTCGATCTCGAGAGGTTCGACTCCCGCCTCGCAGCGGACCGGGAGCATCGGTGTGGAAACGCAGTCCACCACCGAGTGCCGTGTCCGGGTACCGCTCATTCCGTCACTCGGACCCGAAGAAGGAGCGAAAAACCGAACCATCCCCGCGCAGGCACGTGCACGCGACCGATTCCACCGACCCCGAACGGGCTCTGAAAGGTATCGACTCCGCCTTCGGCGCGGGCGCCGACGCGAAGTCGGGAGAACGTGCCCCACGCGGCGAGGGCGACCATGGGACCGCCGATCGGCACGCTATCGCCCCGCGGCGCGTCGATCTCGCGCGCGCTGCCCTGCAGGCCCCCAACGGTGACGCCGGCGACGGCCTCTGCGCCGACCCGGGCCGCCAGCCGCATCGTCACGCCGGCAGCGAGCGTGCCCGTCGCCGCCCAGAATCGGGCGGACCCGCGCTCACCGGTGGGACGGTCGAACTCGCTGCGGACCGGAAGCGTCGCTGCGCCGCGAAGCTGGAGCGCGAGGCGAACGCGTTGCTCGGGCCGCCAGCGCAGCGCCAGGTCGACGCCCGTGCCGAACGTGCCGCTGAAATCCGGCAACGGGCCGACGATCAGCCCCGCTGAGCCTTCGACCTCGACCTCCGCCGCAACGGATGCCGGGCGGCTCGGCGTCGCCGCGGGTGCCGGGATCGGATCGACGTCGGATCGGACCGCGGCCGGGGTGGTGGGCGGCGCGGCAGGGGCCGACATCGGGTCGTCGGCAGGCGCGATGTCGGGAACGAGCGGGTCCGGCGGGGGCGGCTCGACCGAGGCGGGTGTGGCCTCGCTGACGCCGGCTTCGACCCGGGCGATCAGCACCGCAGCGTCGGCGAGCGCTGCACAGTCCGCGTCCTCGACGTGACGCTCGAGCGCTCTTTCGCCGACGACGATCGAGAGATCGAGCGCGAATCGGTCGTCGACGCGAACGACGCGGCCGTCGATCGACGTCGGCTCTGGTGACCCCACGAGAAGATCCTGTCCGGAAGTCGTGCAGCAGCCGCAGGGCCGAAACAAAACCGTGCAACGTTCATGACGGACGGTCGACCTCCTTTGCGTGACCGCCCCACGCGACCTCCGCGCAGACCAGATGCTCAAGGTGACGAGCCGCTGCGTGAACCGCAGCTATCGGCTGGTCCCAACCCCCGAAGTGGTCGAGGTCGTCGAGTTCTGCCTGGCCTACGTGTCCGAGAAGTGTCGTGAGCAGGGCAAGCTCGAGCTCTACGCGTTCTGCTTCATGAGCACCCACTACCACCTGACGCTGCGAGATATCGGAGGGTGCGTGTCGGAGTTTCTCAAGGAGCTCAACTCGCTGTTGTCGCGAAATCTCAACGCGATCCGAGGCACCAGCGGGACCAACTTCGAGGCCGACCCGGGCATCCAAACCATCCTCGGCGCGGACCGGGTGCTCGAGTCGATGGCGTACGATGAGGCGAATCCGGTGACCGCGGGCATCGTGGTGAAATCGGACGACTGGACGGGCGTGACGTCGGCGTCGATGGTCATCGGCGAGGAGCGCGAGATCGAGCGACCCAACGCGGGCATCTGGTCGACGAAGCGGCGGCACGCGAGCCGGCCCGCGTCGATGCGCTCGGGCCGGGCCGCGTATGCGGGCCGCTCGAAGCTTCCCAAGGTGGTGACGCTGCGACTGGACCGTCCGCCCTTGTATCCCGAGCTCGACGATGCCCAACTCGGCGTGCGGGTCGCGACGGTGCGCAAGGCGTGCGAGGCGAAGGCGGCGGCCGAACGGAAGGATCGGCGGGTGCTGGGCATGAAGCGGGCCCGGAAGATCCACTGGAACACGCTGGCCACCCCTGAGGAGATGTTCGGTCGGCGTCCCACGTTTGCCGCCCACGAGCCCCTGACCCGGCGCATGCTCGGCCGACTGCGGCGCGCCTTCTTGAACGGGTACGCCGCCGCGCTGGCCGCGTTCAAGGCCGGAGAGCAAGTCGTCGCGTTCCCCGAGGGCACCGTGATGATGCGGCACAGATTCGGCGTGCGCGTCGTGCCCTACGGCCTGTAGTCGGTCGAGACAACCTGGGAGGCTGGAGGCGGGCGAGCGCTCGTCCGCAGGCGCTGGTTCGATACGGGTCTGGGCCCGAGAGTCGGGCCCATCTGCACGAACGCGGGCATTGGCGTGCATCCGAGTTCACGGACCGAGGCGTTTGCCGTCCGCTCGCGGCTCATCATGCCGGCGTGGTCCTCCGCGAATGGATCAACACGTCTTCCGGACTGGATTTCCACCTCGTCCCCGGACTGGATTTCCACCTCGGCAAGGCCGAGATGCTCGGCAGCCTCGAGATCGGGAAGCAGGGCGACGTGGTCGTGCTCGATCTCGAGCGGCCCGCTTCCTTCGGGCCGTGCTCGAGCGTCTACGACCGCATCGTGTACGGGGCCGGTCGAGACGCGGTCCGTCACGTGGCCGTCGCGGGCACGCCGCTGCTGCGAGACGGCGCGCTGGTCTCGATCGACGAGGCGCGCACGCTGGCCAGGGCCGGCGAAGAGGTGCGTGCGCTGGTCGACCGCGCGCTGTGAGGCGGTCGACTCGACGCACATCAAGGCCTTCATCGCTCCGTGAGCGAGGCGGTGCCGACCGACCATCGTCCACCTCGTCGCTCGAGGTGGAACGAGCCCACGATGCCCTCGACCGCGTAGCGCAGCTCCACCGCGGCTGCGTCGCCGTCGACCGAGAGCTGCATGATCCCGACGCAGGCTGCACCATCGTCAGGGTCCGCGCGCTCCTTGGACTCGACCGGGGCGCCAAAGAGCTCGAAGCCCAGGTTCGTGGGCCGTGCCGGGCCGCAGACCACCACGGGAACCCGACCGGGCGCGTCGGGGTGCAGGTACATCGCGAACCGCTCGTCGGTGAGCACCGCCCGCAGGACGTCGTCCTCGGGCGTGACGTCGACGTCGACGTCGGCGGCGGCCGGCGAGGGTTCGGGGCGCTCGGGAGAGCGCGGGCTCTCGCGTGGCGCCTCCTTGGGGGTGCAACCGGCGAGCAGCGAGAGCGCGAGTAGGAGGGCCGGGGTGGGGCATCGTGTGGGCAGCATACGCACCACGCGAGCCGGGGATCTACGCGGCGGGAATCAGGGCTTGGGTCGCTGCAGTACCCGCTCGCGGGTGATCCAGAACACGTGCTCGTCATCGACGACGATTGAGCGCGCGTTGTTCTGCTGCTCGGCGAGCTCGGTGGCCTCACCGCCCTCCAGGGGGATCGCCCAGACGCGCTGGTTGTCGGTCCAGTAGGCGAAGCTGGTGTCCGCGGCGACGCCCCAAGGAGCCGCCGAGGCGGCGTAGAGGACCTCTGGCGGGCCGTCGCGGAGCGTTACGACGCGGTTGGAGAGGTTCTCGCTCGTGCCGTCGCCGCTCGCCCATACCAACTGGCCCTCGGGTGCCCGCGCGAGACCCCAGGGCTCGGCCTGGGATGTGGCGTGCGCGGTGGGGTCGTAAGGATCCGTGGTGCCCTCGAGTGCGGCCGAGAAGATGCCGCCGACCGGGGTCTCGGTGGGGTCGACGATGAAGGCACCCCCGGCCAGTTCGGCGTGTGCCGTCCAGTAGACGCGTCCATCGCCCAGCGTGAGCTCGGAGATACCGCCGAACATGTCGGCGAGCAGCTCGGGAAGGGAGGAGAGGCCGAGGTCTCGGCGGTAGACGCTCCCATCGCCGACCTCGAAGGTGCCCCAGTAGACGTGCGTGTCGTCGACGGCGACCGTACGGGGCCGCGCCGACGACTCGATGATCTCGGCATCCCCGCCCTCTTTGGCGACGCGCATCACCGCGCCAGCGTCGGTGAAGTTCGTCCAGTAGACGTGCGTGTCGTCGACGGCGATGTCGTAGGGTGCGTCCTGTCCATCGACGAGGATCCCACCGTCTCCACCGTCCTTCATGATCCGATGGATCGTGCCTTGAGCGTTTAGGCGAGCGAAGCGGTGGCTCGAGCCCACTCCACCACGCTGTGGGACGTCTACCGCGACCTGCATCAGCGCACCACGCCGTATGCCAACGACAAGCAGGCCAACGGCTGGCGGCGCCTCAAGAACGTCGCGCTGGCCTACCTGACCGCGACGGGCGACGAGGCCGCGATCGAAGCCGCCCGTGCCCAGTACGCGCAGGCCGACAACATGACCGACGCCCAAGCCGCGCTGTCCCTGCTCGTCGACCAGGATCACCCCGCCCGGGACGAGGTGCTCGCGGCGTTCTATGACCGCTGGAAGGCCCAGCCGCTGGTCATCGACAAGTGGTTCGCCGTGCAGGCGATGGGCGAGCTGCCCGACACCCTCGATCGCGTCGAGGCCCTGCGCCACCACCCCGACATGAAGCTGACGAACCCCAACCGCGTCCGCAGCCTGCTGGGCACGTTCTCGGTCCGCAACCAGGTCCGTTTCCACGCCGCCGACGGCCGTGGTTACCAGATGCTCACCGACACCATCCTCGAGCTCGACCCGCTCAACCCCCAGGTCGCCGCGCGCCTCACCGGGGCGTTCATGGCCTGGCGCCGCTTCGACGAGGGCCGCAAGGCGAAGATGCAGGCGGCGCTGCTGCGGATCCGAGAGACGAAGGGCCTCAGCCGCGACGTGTTCGAGCTGACCTCGAAGGCGCTCGCGTAGCTTCGGATGCGCTCGCTAGGCATTGGGCTCTGACAGCGGCGTCACACCGCGGGGACCGGCGCTCGGGAGGGCTCAGCGGGGCTTCGGCGCCCGGTTTGCGGCTCCGCGCGCCGCCCTCCATGTTGGTCGTGGCCCCTGACGGGGCCGCCCTTGGACTGTTCGATGTTTCGCTCGATGTTTCGCTCGGCCTTCCCCTGCCCGACCCTGCTCCACGCGAGCGTCAGCCTCGTGCTGCTGTGTGCCCCGCTGGCTGGCTGCGAACCCGACGGTCCCGGCCAGACGATGGACACGGGCGACGGCAGCGAGGACGACAGCGGCGAGGAGTCCGGCGAGGACGTCGTGGGCTTCCTCGAGGTCGGCTTCGGCGAGACCGACTTCACGCCCATCGAAGACGGCGGCGAGATGCGGGTCGTGTGGGGCGCCCAGGGCTCGGCGATGTTCCCCATGCCGATCCGCGCGGGCGGGATCACCGTGCCCGACGACCCCAGCGACTACACCGACGAGCGCGCCCCGATCCTCGACGTGATCCTCGACGTCGAAGGCGAGGAGGCGGGCTATTGCGGGCACTTCAAGTGCGTCGCCAACTACCCGATGTCGTTCGACGTCATGGACGACGGCACCCTGCAGTTCCTCTACGTGCGCGTGATCATGCCCGACGGCGTCGACGTCCAGAGCCTCGACGGCAAGACCGCCCACTTCCGGGTCGAGCTCGACCCCATCGACTCCGGGACGCTGGTCGAAGAGTTCGACCTCACCATCGTCGCCGATCCCCCGCCTTTCTAGTCATCCGGTTCTCCGCGCCACGGCACTCGGCTCGCGAGCGTCAGCCTCGAAGAGCGGTCGCGATGGCGTCGCCGTAGCGATCGCGCTCCCAGGACTCGAGGTCGGATACGTCTCCGTCGACGACCGCCATGAGGCTGGCGCGGTCGAGGACGATTCCGGATCCACGCCGAGACGGGCGGCTTCGTTCTTCCGCCAGGTCTTCAGCGCGTCGACACGCTCGGTTCGGACCTTGTCGATCGGAGCCCGGGTCGGCTCGGGGCACGGCTGCGTCGCGGCCTCTTCGATGACCGACAGGAGCTCGGGGCCGTCGCGTCGCGCGACCGGCTTGGGCATGCCCTTGACGTTGACGAGGTCGCCGCGGGACTTGGGCCGGTCGCGGGCGAGGCAGAGCATCGCCAGCTCGGGCAGCACCCTGAACGGAGGACGGTCGAGCGCCTCGGCCTTGCGCTCCCGCCAGGCATAGGTGGCCTTGAGGACCGCGCGTCCGACCTCGTCGAGCTCGCGCGCGCCCTTCATCTTCCAGTAGCCGTCGGGATCGAAGGGCCGCTCCCGAGGAATGACCGCCGTCTGCCGCTCGCACGCCCGATCGAACAGGACGCGGTGCGGCCCGGCGTCGAGCGCCTCGGACTGGAGGTCGGCCAGGCGCAGCAGGTAGTGGGTGTCGCATCGCGCATAGGCGAGTGCATCCTCGGACAGCGGGCGCTGGGCCCAGTCGTAGCGCTGGAACGCCTTGTTGGCGCGAACGCCGAAGTGTTCGTCGAGCAGCGACGCCAGCCCGCACTTGGGCCAGCCGAGCACCCGCGCTGCGAGCATCGTGTCGAAGAGGTTGACGATGCCGATGTCCTCGCGACGCTTGAGGATGAGGACGTCGTAGTCCGCGCCGTGCATGACCTTCTGCACCGAGGCGTCGGCCAGCACCTTGCCCAGCGGGGACAGGTCGACCGCCAGGGGGTCGATCAGGAGATCGACGTCGGGGATGCTGACCTGCACCAGACAGATCTGCTCGTGATAGGCGAACATCGAGTTGGCCTCGGTGTCCACCGCGATGCGCGGCTGGGCGCCGAGACGTTCGCACCACTTCAGCAGCGCTTCAGCGCTTGGTCGGTGTCGACCCAGGTCGCGTCCACCGGCTCAGTGTACAGCACGATAGGGCCCAGACGGGTTGCGACGCGTCGCCTCCGCCTGAGCCTGCGCGTCGCAGGCCTTCGCGTCCCCTAGCGCGCATGCCCGCGCGAACGCCCGCCGCGACGCGAGGAGGTCCGCTCGGGCGACGGCGCGCTCGAGGTGCACGCCGAGCAGACGGCAGCCCCGAGCGTCTCCGAGCTCGCACGCCCGTTCCAGCAGCGACTCGACGCCCGCCGCGTCGTCGGGGGGCAACGACTCGGCGACCGTCGTGCAGCCGCGCGCCAGGTCCTTCGCGCAGGCGTCACGCAGCGTCTCCTCGAGCCGCCCGAGCCTTCCGTCGACAGCCAGCGTCGCGACCCCGAGGTGCACGCACGCCTGCAGGTCGTCGGCGTCGCAGGCTCGCTCGTACAGCGCGAGGGCGCGCTGCGGATCGGTCGGAACGCCGAGCCCGTGCTCGAACATCAGCCCCCAGTTCCCGCACGCCTCCGCCTCCCCGGCCCCGCACGCGAGGGCGTAGCGCTGGTGCGCCTGCGCGTACTCACCGGCCTCGTGGGCCGCCGCGGCCGCCTCCGCACACGCCGCCCACGACTCCAGCTCGCACGGGTGGTCCGGCTCGGCCAGGGCACGCATCGCCGCGAGCTCCGCCTCCCGCTCCGAGGCGAGCGCCTGCTCCTCTTCGAGCCGCGATGCGGCATCGGTGAGCGCCGCCTCCATGGCCGCGATCGAAGACTCCAGCCGACGCACCTCGGCCCGGGCAGCCCCTGCGTCGGCCTTCGCCTCGTCGGCGGCTGCCCAGGCCTCCTCGAGCAGGCGCGCCCGCTCGGCCTGCTCCTGGCGGCGGCACTCCTCGATGATCGCGTCAGCGTCGGCGTCGGAGAGTGAGGCCAGCTCTCGCGTGTCCTTGTCGGTGCGCTCCCGCTCCAGTCTCGCGCTGCCCGCTCCCGGCACTCCGCCCCCGACCACCACCGCGTCCCCGCGCTCGCGCTCCACCCGGGTGGTACGGAACGCCTCGACGCACTGCCGGAAGACGAGGGTGGGTTTCGGCACGCACTGGCCGTCGACGCGCGACATTCCCCGCTCGCACCGCGGAGGACTGACCGCCCGACCGCAGCCCACGCCGAGCACCATCCCCATCATCACCATTCCATAAACCAATCGATCCATGGTGGCAGTATCCGAGAGGGCGGGCCTCGTTGGAAGCCCGACCTGCGCCTTCGCGAGACACCACTGCGCGAGATCGGGTCCGGCGACCGGCGTTTAGGCGAAATGAAGTGGGAAAAGCCGGGATGGAGGAGTACGGCCGGGGGGCCTGAGATGGCGGCGGGGGCGCAGGGGAGCGCAGGGGAGCAGGATCGCGGTGTCGAGTGAGAGCTGAGCCAGCGAGTGCCGAGCCATTTCGGGGGAAAACGCGCTGCGACAGGGGACCGCAGACGCACGGAGTCCACTCGCAGGCACGCCGAGACGAGCGTGGTGCGAAACGACGCGCTGGTGGAGCGAGACTCAGGGGGCTGCGGGCAATGGCGAGAACAGCAGGAGTTGTCCGACAGGAGAGGGACGAGGCGGCGGCCGAGCACCGCGGAGCTCGTCGGCAATCTCCTGCGGTGTGGTGACGGCCCGAGTGACGCGCATGGGCCTGCAGCAGCGGGAGCAACGGAGATGTCGACGCGGAAGACGCGGGCGAGGAGCGTCATCGACGGCAGCCGAGAAGGGGCAGCATCGCGGAGCTGAGCGTGCAGCAAGGTGGTGATGGCGGGGAACTCGAGTTGGCCGCGAGGGATGAAGAGGGACAGCCGCTCGGGCGGGGGTTCGGGCTCGTCGGCACGAGGCACGATGGCGGAGCGCGACGGTCTCTTGACCTACCGGCCGAGCCTCCCCGGCCGCCCCACGTACCGCGTCACAGAGGACGATGCCGAGGCGATTGCCGCGAGCCCTCGGCCGCGCAGCGTCACCGCATCGCCAAGGAGCGAGGCCTTCAGGGACCCGTGCCGCGGGCCAAGGCCGTCCTCGTCGACGCGGCCACCGGAGGCCCTCGCAAACCCGGGGACATGGGCGCGTACTCGACCGGTCGCTACGTCGCGACCATCGACGGCCAGCGCATCGAGGTCGACCCCGAAGACATCATCACGCCCACCCGCAGCAGCCTGCCCACCCGCGGCGGCCTTCGCTTCGACTACGGCGCCCCTGCGGGCGACCTCGCCAGGCGCGGCGACAGAAGAAAGAGGCCTCCAAGGCGAAGCCCAGCGCGGGCGCAAGAAACTCAAGCCAAGCCGTCCGTCGCCGACGGCGTGCGCCTGGGCTGCGGACGACCTTCAAGCCCGGCCGAGGCTGTGAAGCTCTCGACCATGGCACGTCCTCTTCCTCGACCACGTCCGCGACCCCTACCACGGCCTGCGCGATGTCTCGACGGCATCCAGGTCCGCGTGGGCAAGTGGGACAAGAGCTCGGCCACACGCCGAAGGGCCAAGCGATCTCCAGGCCGAGCCGGCCGATGCGACTGCAAGACGCTGCAGGCGAGTCTTCGGCCGGAACCGCCGCGCGCCGGGACGTGGCCGGTTGAGCCCCTTATCGACGGCCCGGCGAGTCCCTGCAGCGGAACTTCAGCCCACGACCCAGGCGAGCGCAGCCGGGCGGGCCGGTACTGGCGGCTGTTCCTCGGCCAGCTCGCTCGCACGCCTGGGCGAAGCTCGACCCGGACACGCTCGGCCAGGTCGCCGACTGCGAGAGCCGCCGCGAGCCCGGGGCCGCCCTCGAACGCCGCGCCAGGTCTATGCCGCCAACCGCAAGT
>CAVXIC010000028.1:0-142780 GCA_963761755.1 uncultured bacterium | reverse complement strand
CGTGGCCTCGTTCGGCGCCGCAGGCTCAGGCCGAGCAGCAACAACATCATCAGCGCAGCCCGGCCTTCCTGCGGGTCGCTGGTACACCCACAACCGCCTTCGTCACCGTCGTCCTCGTCGGCTCCGGCGTCGGAGCCTCCGCCTCCGCCCGTGTCTGCGGTGCCCATCGTCGTCGCGCCCCCCGTGGAACCGTCGCCACCCTCGGCGCTCCCGCTGCCCGACTCGGGACCTCCGCTCGAGTCGTCCGCGCCGCCGCTGGTCCCCGCGCCGGTGGTCCCCGTCGGGGGCTCGAGCTCTCCCCATTCGTGCGCGCCGACATCGAGCGCGCCGTCGGAGGGCCGCTCGAGCGTGCTGGCGGGGTGGACGTACTGCTCGGTCGGCGCGAGCAACACGTCCTGGTCGGTGCCCGGATCCACGCCTACGTCCCGGGCGACCGAGGTCTCCAGGAGGTTGTAGTCGTAGCCCGCACGATCGACGAAGCCGGGGTCCTCCGGCGCGAGGTTGCCCTCGTCGATCACGGTCGCGGTCCCGCCATCCTCGGTGAACACCATGCCGGGGCCGACCCACAGGTTGTTGCGCAGGACGACCTCGGCCTGGTCGGTCTGGTGGGCGCGCACGAAGGCCGGAGTCGAGCCGTTGTCGTTGACGAAGGTGTTGTTGACGACGAATAGACGGTTGTCGGGACCCGCACCATCCTCACCGTTGTAGTTGAGCAGCGTGCCGGTGTTCTCGGCCATCGGACCCTGCTCGATCACGTTGCCGACCACATACGCGAGGTTTCCGTTGGGCAGATCGATGAGATAGCTGCTCGTGCCGTCGGCTTCGTCGGAGAACCGGTTGTAGAGGATGTGCGACTCCCGGGCCCGGGACTTCAGCGTGTGCCCCGAGTACGCGTGATGGCTGTAGTTGCCCTTGAAGACGAACAGGCGAGTGTCGCCGCTGATGTAGACGTTGTGCTCCTGCCCCGAGCCCGGGTTGCCGTTGTGTGCGAACTCGGAGTTCTCGATCGAGATGTCGTAGTCGGGCGTGCCTCCGGCGAGGATGCCGTTTTGGTTGTCATGGAACACGCAGTCTCGGACCACGAGCGACTGCCCCTGCATTCGGATCCCTGCGGCGTTGTCCCCGTCCCCCTCGATGAACGCCCCCGAGAACTCCATGTTCTCGACCTCGATCGGACCGGTGCCAACTTCGATGGCGAAGATGCCCTTTCCGTTGGCGATGGCGGCGGTGGCCCGCAGGTGCGGGCGTCCCCCAACCCCCCGAATCGTCAGGTCTCCGGTCGTGATCGTGCTGACATCGTCGACGTAGTCCCCTGCGTCGACCTCGATCACGTCTCCGGGCTGCGCCGCCGCAATCGCCGCGTTCACCGAGGCAAAGGGCTTGTCAGCGCCGACCTGCAGCGTATCCGCCGACGCGACCGCAGGCACCAGGCATGCAAACGAGAGGGCAGCAAAGATCGTTCGACGCATCGCCACGATTGTACCTGCTCATCGAACGTGGGGGTGTCCCCGACTCGAACCGTCTGCGAGCGCAGGGCGATGGGATTGGGGACCGGTCGAAACTGCGAAGTGTTACGCTCGCTCCGTGGTGTGGGCACGCATGATCGTCGGCATGCTCGCGATCACGGGATGTTCCTCGCCGGGCTACTTCGTGTGTTCGCAGGACCAGGAATGTACCGAAGTCGCGGGCGGGCGCTGCGAACCGTCCGGCTCGTGCAGCTTCCCGGACGCAGCCTGCGACACGAGCCGGCGATACGGCGAGCTGGGCCAGCCGAGCACGGCCGGGCAATGCGTCCCTGCCGAGGACATCGGCTCGACGAGCGCCGCTGCGGAGGGCAGCGCGGGCGGAGACGTGAGTTCCAGTGCGGTGTCGACCGGCTCCACGGGGCACGCCGCGTCGTCCTCCAGCGAGCCGACGACGACCGGTGGCTCCGCGAGCGGTGGCTCCAGTAGCAGCAGCTCGAGCTCCGGTGGAGATCCGATCCTGCCCGACGTGTGGGGTCCGTGCGCGACCTCGGAGAACTGCCTGGGCTTCTGCATCCAGACGCAGACTCCCTTGGGAACTCTGCTTGGACGCTACTGCTCCCAGGAATGTCCCGAGCCCCAGGCCCAGTGCCCGGATCCGGGCACGGGGGCGGAGCCGCGCTGCGTCATGTTGTTCGCCGACGGCGAATACCTCGACGCATGTTTGCTCGACTGCAGCGACACCGGGGCGGCCGGATGTCCCGACGGGATGGCATGCCTGGCCGAAGACATGCCCGAACTCGGGCCGGCTCGATGCGGATTCCCAGCGCGATGATCGTGAACGAGGGCCGGAGCATGCGCAAACAAACCGTACGTTCGATCCCACTCCTGGGCCTGTCCGTGGTGGCCCTCACGGTCCTGCCAGGATGCGGCCGGGACTACTTCATCTGCTCCGACGACGTCGACTGCGTCGAGTCGGACGCTGGACGCTGCGAGGCGTCCGGCGCCTGCAGCTTCCCGGACGCGGACTGCCCGACCGGGCGGCGCTACGGAAGCAAGGGCAACCCGCAGGTCGCCGGGACATGCGTCCCCGAGGAAGACTTGGGATCGACGGGACCGACGGGAGACGCGAGCCACAGCGGCAGCACGCAGTCGAACGACTCCGCGACCGGAACGACCGCGGGCACGACGGCGGAAGAGGGGTCGACGGCGGCGGGCTCGACGTCGACCGGTTCGGACGCCGCGAGCAGCTCCTCGGGCGAGACTGGCTCTTCGAGCTCGACCGGCACCGAGATTCCCCCGGCGAGCTCTACCAGCCCTGCACCAACGCCACGCAGGCCGTGGACTGCCCCAACTCGCTGTGCGGGGAGTTGTACGGCGACATCAGCGGCGGATTCTGCACCACGCCGTGTCGCGACGCTTCGGAGTGCGAAGACCCTGGCACCGGTGCCTCCGTGGGTTGTCGCGTCACGGCCGTCGAGGGGACGCCGGGCTCGTCGTGCTTTCTCGAATGTAGCGAGTCGGGCGTGGCCGGATGTCTGGACGGGATGAGCTGCAGTCCACTCGCCCAGCTTCCCGACGGGAGCCAGGTTCGCCTCTGCTACCACCCCACGTGATGCTACTCGATGGGTTCGAGGACGACCGCGTCGATCATGGCCCAGCCGAGGTCTCCGTCCGGGACGACCTGAAGCGTGACGAAGGTGTGCCCCTCGCCGGAGACCTCGAACGCGTACTCCACGGGCCCGTCGGTGAGCGCGCCGGTGCGGCCCACCTCCTCACCGAACGCGTCGGGTTGGTTCGACAGGCCGACCGCAATGTCCGTGGACGTTGCGGCGCCGGTTTGGCCGTAGGCGGCCGTCAACCGAATCCGGTAGCCCGTCGCACTCAGCGGCCCCGAGAGGGCCAGCGCGATGGCATCGGAGTGGTCACCGTTGGCGGCGATCCCCACGTGAAAGACGCCCTCGGTGGTCGTTCCGTAGCAGTCGGCGTAGAGGTCGACCTGGGCCAGCGACCCGAAGGCGTACACGTCCTCGATGACCGCGTTGAAGTCCTCGTTGCTGAAGTTGTCGTAGCAGCCCGGGTCGAGCTCAGGCACCTCGAAGCTCCCGTTGAGGATCACGACGGGTTCGGACTCGTCGCCCGAGGTCGGGGAGGTCGAGGACGAGGTCGAGGCGGTCCCGGAGTCGTCGCCTTCGGCCGCGCTCGGACCGCTCGTCCCACTGGAGGGCTGGCGGTCGGTCGTGCCGCCCGAGGATTCGGAGGTCTCCGGTTCGAGTGTCGTCTCGTCGTCGTTCGACCGCCCGTCACAGCCTGGCGTGGCAGCGAGCAGGACGGCGAGCGCAGCGACGCCCACGTCGAGTGATGGAGGAAGACGGAAGAGCCGAGGGAGCACGTCTGCAGCGGGCATTTGAAGGACATAGACGACCCGAAGCACCTGAAGTTGCACTCGGTGCCACTAATTTATCGAAACCTGCTACGGTCGGACCGTGGCGCCGCCGCCTGCGAGCACGTCGGCGAACCAATCCGCCATGCGAACGCCCTGCGTTTCCGCGTCATAGAACGCGTCGGTCGTCGACCAGGTGTGCACTTTGCTGTCGAGCTCGAACAGCGTCACCCTGCCCTCGAGGCGCTCGTCGTACAGGGCGTCGAGCGCTTCCCCGTAGCGGTCGATGCCCAGGTCGGGGAGCCCCGAGCCGGGGTCGCATCCGTCGTTGCCGTAGCCGTAGAAGAGGCGAAGGATCTGATCTTCGTTGGACGCGATCAGGGCGAAACGGACCTCGGGATATGCGTCGGGTAGGTACGAGAACAGCGTGGAGAGTCCACCGCCATCCGCCGGGTTGCAGCCTTCGCAGTCGCTGGGCAGCAAGCCGCTGAACCCCCAGATCTCGCGCAGCTGCGTCTGCAAACACGGCTCGAGATACGCGTCGGGCAAGAGCACCCCCGAGTCGTCGATCACGACCATCTCCGTATCGGGCCAACCCTTTCGAATGAACGGAAAGTTCAGCAAGGCACCGAGCCCACCCGCGCTGGTGCCAAGCACCACCAGCTGCTCGGTGTCCGCGAAGGTCGGCACCACGCGCTCGAGCGCCCAGAGCACGTTGTCGTGGCCCACGAAGTTCCACGGTTCATCGACGTCGGGGACGGTCTGCTCCCCCGTCACCCCCGCGTGCACGTCCCCGGTGCAGTACGGGAAGTAGACGACGTTGGCCTCGAGCAGAGGATTGGCCTCGTTGTCGAAGTCCAGGACGCCGAACGGGTTGGCGTCCATCGCCTCGAGGCCGGTCCGCATCAGCGGCGCGGTGACGCCACAGGTGGTCGCGTTGAAACAGGCACCGCCCCCCTTGAAGTACAGCACCGTGCGGCTCGCTCCCGCCACGCGTCGCACACCGACCCCGCTTTGCACGCCGCCGTTGCAGGCCATCCCCTCGATCTCGACGAAGTGCCACGCGCCGTCGATGGGAACGTCGATGGGCTCCCCGTCGAACTCGATCGGCGTTCCGGTGCTCGAGCTCGACTCCCCCCCGTCGCTCGACGCGTCCGCGCCCGTCGTCGCCGTGGCGCCGGCGCTGGCGGACGTGCCGCCGGTCGTGCCCGAGCCGTCGGCCATCTCCTCGATGGATGCCGCCGGATCCGCACATCCAGCCGCGATCAGGGACCCCACCAAACACCAGCGCAACGCCACGAACGAAGGATACCGTGCCCGCACGTCGCGCGCCCACCTGCGAGACGGTTGCGCGCGGGGACCGTCCACGTCAGTCTCTGCGCGGCCACGTCATGCTCGCCGCCACCCTCTACCAGTTCGCGCTCTGCCCCTTCTGCAACAAGGTCCGGGCTGGGCTCCAGCTGAAGGGGATCGCCTTCGATGAGGTCGAGGTCAGCCCGCGGTCCAAGGTCGAGCTGCCTCCACTGCCCGACGATGCCCCCCGCAAGGTTCCGGTGCTTCGAGTCGGCGACGACGTCGTCTGGGATTCCACCCGAATCCTCGCGTTCCTCGATCAAGCCTATCCCGACACGGTCTCCTTCACCCCGGAGGACTCCGCCGCCCGCGCACGCGCCGAGGCGCTGGAGTCTTGGGTCGACGAGACCTTCATCGAATCGCTGCCGCCGGTCTTGTACGGAACATGGCGCGAGGCCGCCCAAGCGTCCAAGATCATCGCCAAGCACAGCCGCTTCGGTGCGACCGAGGGCGTCATGGTCAAGATCGGAGGCCCGCTCATCATGCACGCCGTTGCCAAGCGCATCCTCAAGCGCAACGATCGAACCGACGCGCACGGCTGGGTGCACGAGAACCTCGACCACTTCGAAGCCGAGTTGGGTGCGCAGGCCTTCGTCTGCGGCGATGCGCTCAGCGTCGCCGACGTTGCGATGCACGGCGCGCTGACCTGCATCCAGCCCTTTCCGATCTTCGCGAGCGTGCGGGGCCGCAAGCGGCTCTCCGCGTGGTTCGACCGCGTCGAGGCGATGAAGACGACCCCGAGCGCTCGCAGCTAGCTGCTCGCAGCGCGCGCTCGGGTTTCACCACGGGCTGCTAAAGCGTCTCCTGCGTCACGCCGCCTCCGCCTCCACCGCCTCCGCCTCCGCCCTTGACGTCGGCGCCCCATGGCTCGGGGACATCCAGCCGTAGGTTGTTGGGGTCGGAGGGCTCGTCCACGGGCGGGATGTCGCGCTTGGGCTCAGGGGGAATGTCGAGCTTGGGTTCGACCTCGGCCGGCTCGGCGGGCTCGCTCGGCTTGGCGTCTGCGTCCGAATCGTCGGCACCCGACGAAGCTGCTCGCACGCCGTAGTACGTACCCGCCCCCACGCCCGCGCCAACCGCGAGCGCCGCCGTGAGGCCCAGGAACTTGCCGACACTGAAGCCAGACGCACTCATGCGGGGCAACGTAGCAGAACCCAGCCGCGCGGCGGTCGCGGTATCGTTCCGCCGATTGCTGGTCGCATGGACCATCGCTGAGGTGCTGTGGGCCCTCACGTCCGCCGCGAGTCCCGTCGTGACGTGGGATGCGCCCGCGCCGTGCCCGACCGCGGAACAGGGTCGGGCGATGATCGAGGCCAACCTCGGCGCGTCCCTGGACGAGATCGAAACCGACGCGGCCTTCGTGGTCGTTCTCTCCCAGACGGACCGGGGATGGGGCGCGCGCATCGATCTGGATGCGAGCTCCAGTCGAACGCTTCCCGAGGTCGACACCTGCGAGCAAGCCGGCGCCGCGGCGGCGTTGGTCGTCGCCATCGCGCTCGATCCCGCCGCCTCCGGGCCGCCTGCCGACCCGCGCGCGGAGGCCGAGGACCCCCATGTGCCAGCGCCAGAGCCAGAGCCAGAGCCAGCGCCAGCGCCAGAGCCAGCGCCAGAGCCAGTGCCAGAGCCAGAGCCAGAGCCAGAGCGCGATCTCATCCCCGCGGAGTCCCTTGCCGAGGAGCCACTGGCCCTGGGCGGTCACCTCGGGATCGCAGGGGGCCTTCGCTACGGCTCACTCGATCGGGCGCTGGGCATCGTGCAGCTGCGGGGCGGGCTGCTCTTGCCTCGTGCCCGCGTCTCGCTCGAGGCGGTCGTGGCCCCGCGTCGCGTCGTCGCGGTCGACACCGCGGAGATCCGCTTCACCCAGTGGGGCCTCGCCGCAGGCGGATGCTGGCGCATTCCGCTGGGAGCGATGGCCACGCTCGAGCCGTGCGCCGCCGCCGAGCTGGGACAGACCTGGTCCTCCACACGGGGCCTCGACGACGCCCGTCCCCGCGCCCAGACCTGGTTCGCGCTTCGTGGCGGACCGCACCTGACCTGGCGCTTCCTCCCGCGCACCGGGCTGTGGGCGGGGGTGGAGGCCATCGTCCCGCTCACGCGCCCGACCTACGCGATCGGGGGCGCGGGCACCGTCGCCCGCATCCTCCCCGTCGGCGTTCACGCCTTCGCGGGGGTCGAGATTCGCTTCGGAACGGCCCGCTGAGCGGCCTTTGGCGAAAATTGTCCCGCCGCGCGAAGATCGGGTGATGGATTCGTCGGCGGCGCGGAACGGACGGGGCGTGGAAGCCCTCGCCGCAGCGGTCGCACCGACCGCGTCCGAGCCCAGCCGGGCCCAAGGACGGGCGCAGGCCAAGGACATGCTCGAGGCAGTCTATCGCGACCACCAGGGCTTCGTCTGGCGGTCTCTGGCTCGCCTCGGCGTGGTCGACCTCGCGCTCTCCGACGCGACGCACGACGTCTTCATGGTCGTCGCGCGGCGGCTTCCCGAGTTCGAAGCCCGCGCCTCGATCAAGACCTGGCTGTTCGCGATCTGCCTTCGGGTCGCGCGTTCCAGGCGTCGCGACTACGCGAGAGAGCAGAACCGGCGCGAGCAATACCAGCTGACCCTCGCCGACACGCAGCCACAGCCGCATGAGCGGGTCGACGCCGCGCGGACGCTTCGCGACCTGCTCCAACACCTCGACGAGGACAAGCGCGCCGTCTTCATCATGGCCGAGCTCGAGGAAATGACCGCGCCCGAGATCGCATCCGTCCTGGAGATCAAGCCCGCCACCGTCTACTCGCGTCTTCGGCTCGCGCGGGTCGAACTCGAGCGCGCGGTCAAGCGGCACAGCGCCCGTGAGCGCAGAGAGCAAGGAGACGCGCGATGAACCTCGACGACATGATTGCAGCCGAACGGTCTGCCCCAGCCGAAGCGACGACCGCCCAGACGGCCGATGTTTGGCGGTCCATCGAGCACAGCTTCGTGTCGGTCGCGCCGCCCGCCGGGGCGGCACTGACCGCGGCCAAGACGACGGCCCTCTCCAAGTTCGGTGGTGCCCTCTGGACGGCGACCGGCAAGGTCCTGCTCGCTGCGGCGCTGGGGACCGCAGGCCTGGTCGGCGCCAGCCAACTGGCCACCGATCTCGAAGAGCCGGCCGCGATCGAGCCTGCGCTGAGCCCGATCGAGGGGACGCCTCCAGCGGCCGCGTTGCCTTCGTCTCCGCCAGTCGCCGGGCCCGTGGCGAAACCCGAGCCAGACCCCGAGCCAGATCCCGAGCCAGATCCCGAGCCAGATCCCGGGCCAGATCCCGAGCCAGATCCCGAGCCAAAACTCGAGCCAGATCCCGAGCCGGCACCCATCGTTCCTGGGCCTGCGCCTGCGACGGCTGCTGCCAAGCACAGGCCCGCGCCTGCGACCGCCCCGGCGCCCAACCCCTCGATTCAAGCGGAGCTCGCGCTGATCCGGCGCGCCCAGACGGCGCTGCGGATGGGTGCCCATGCTCGCGTCTCGAGCCTGACCCGAGAACACGCGAAGCTCTATCCGGACGGCGCCTTCGTCGAAGACCGAGAAGCGCTCCGGGTACTGGCGTCGTGCAAGTCCGGCGAGCCGCTCGGGTCCGCGGCGGCGACCACCTTCCTCGAACGCTGGCCCAAGTCGATGCACCGAACGCGCATCGAAGCGGCCTGCGAGTAACCCATCCGTACCTCCTCTCTTCGGAGAGGAACCGTTCGTACCTCGAGCCCTGCGCGTCGTTTCGTTGCGCGCACACCCTGGAGACGCCCATCGTGAAACACCACCTGACCGCCCTGCTCATCCTGTCCACTTCAGCCGCCCTCGGCTGCGACCCCAACATCGATCTCGGCGACCTGCCCGGCGAAACGGAAGGCGGGACGGAGAGCGGGGGCGACACGGGGCCTGTCCCAGCCGTCGAGGCCGTCGACATCCTGTTCATCATCGACAACTCCGGTTCGATGGGCACCGCGCAACAGCAGCTTCAAGAGGGCGCGGCCGCGCTGACATCGGCGCTCACCCAGAGCGGACTCGACTACCGCATCGGCGTCACGACGACCGACAACGGCAACTACTGGTGCCGAGACGTCCTGACTCGCCCCCCGGACGATGGACACCTTCTGTTTCCGACGAGCTGTTTGCAGCGACGAGACGACTTCTACTTCTCGGGGACCGACGTCGACGCGTTCGCGACGGCCTGCGCTGAACGCTGCGCGATCGAAGAGCTCCCGATGGCCCCCGGTGCACCCCCTTGGCTGTCGCCCGATACGCTCGACGGCATCGCCATGGAAGATGCAATCGCGTGCTCGCTGCCGCTGGGCATCAACGGCTGCGGATTCGAGCAGCCCCTCGAGTCGATGTATCGGACCGTCGGATTGAGCGAGACTCCGGGGACCGACGAGAGCGGATTCATCCGACCCGACGCGCACCTGGTGGTCGTCTTCGTCACGGACGAGGTCGACTGTTCGTACAATCCAGCGTTCGAGACTTCGGTTTTCGGAGAGGGAGGCGGCAAGGTGTTCTGGTCCTTGCCAGGCGAACAGCTATCACCGACGTCGGCTGTCTGCTGGAACGCCGGTGTGCACTGCGAGGGGAGCGGAACGCCGGAGTACGCGTCGTGCGTGCCCCGCGACAAGACGGTCACCGGGACGGACGCCGCGCCGGGCCAGGCGGTCATCCACCCGCTCTCGCGATACACCGACCTGCTGGATTCGGTGCGCGCCAGCAAGGTCGCGGGAGCAGGCGTGTACACGTTCGGCTTGGTCGGCGTTCCTCAGTCCTACGCAACCCCACAAGACATCCCGTACGCGCTGGGGTCCAACCCCAACGACCCCGACTCCTTCCAGGCGAAGTTTGGTGTCGGCGAGGGCTGCTCGAGCGCCGACTTCGACGCCGTCCCGCCAGTCCGCCTGCTCGAGTTCACGCAAGCGGGAGACCAGACGGGGGTGCAACTGTTCTCGATCTGTGGAAGTAGTGCCCTCGCCTCGGCCAACTACGGCTACGGCAAGTACTTCCAGAAGATGCTCACGCAGCTCGGACAGTGACCGACGTCCGTCAGTCGCACGCGTAGATCTCGTCGAGCGCGCCGTCGAGCGTCCCGGCGATCGACACATGACCCAGGCCGTTGGGGTGCACCAAATCGGTCCCGCCGATCATCCAGTACGCGCTGCCCTCTTCGTAGTTGGGGCACCCCTGGGTGGCGTAGTGGTGGCCGTGGCCCAAGAACACGGGGTACTGATCGGACAGGTACGTGTCTTCGCGCCCCGCGACCCGGGCGCGAAGCACGTCGTTGTACTCGGCGAGCAACGCGGTCTTCAGCGGGGACATGAACGCGTAGGGGTTCTGGCTGCAGTCGTCGAACGGGTTGAACTGGGTGTTGATCACCAGCGTCGCGCCGTCGGGGAAGTTGGCCGGGTCGTCGACCCAGGCCAGCATCTGATCCCAGTACATCTCCAGGCGCGGCGCCAGGTCGTCGCGGTAGCTGGCCTCCGCCTCGGCGTCGGACGACAAGAGCAGGCCCGAGATGTCGTTGCCGCCGACCCAAATGACGACGAGGGTGTGGCCGGGCATGCCCACGGGCGCTCCGGGCATCTGCTGATTGATGACGTCTGCGGTGACCGCTCCGCTGACGGCGAGGTTTTCGTAGGTGACCTCCGGCGCATAGTTGTCGGAGAGGTACTCATGCCCCAGCCGAGCGCTGCAGCTCGGGGCGTTCTTCTCACCGACTTGCCCAAAGCACGCGAACAGGCTGTCCCCGAAGAACATCATGCGCGTCGGGGGTTCACCGCAGGCGCCACCCCCCGAGGTCTCTCCGGTCTCGTCGCTCCCGGTCGTGTCGTCGGCTGAGGTTTCAGCGCCGTCGGTCGTGGGCGTGCCGGTGGAGTCGCCCATCGAGGGGTCCGTCGACTCGCCCGTCGGCCGCGGCTCGCCCGTCGACGCGCCACCGGAGGTCCCCGCGACGTCGGTCTCGCCGACCCCGCCGTCCTCGGCGGGACAACCGGTCGCAACGACCATCGCTCCGGCAATCAACCACGCCCCACCCCGGTTCCCCCGCGTCCGATCCACGTCGAGACGATACTTCAGCTCGGCAGCGGACGCGACCACAGGGCCTCGGAAAGCGCCGCGACCAAGCCTCGCGCCGTCTTGCCGGTCGGGAGGCCAGCCTCGACGCAAAGAACGCGATCTCGATGGGCGCGCAGCGCCTCCAGCACATCGGCGACGGCCTGAACCCTCGCTCGTTCGACCCGCTCCCGGGCCGCTCGCTGCAGGCGCCGTCTTGCCCACATGTCGACCGTCCACGACAGCTCTGCGTGCCGTGAGCCATCGGCCGCGATCCGAGTCATCGCCCGGCGAATCACGGGATCACGGGCCGCCAGCGCCTGATAGTGAGCTTCCAGCGCCGACCACGTCACGCGAACGCAGCCCTGCGCCGCGTTCTCGGCCGCCAGCGCCTCCAGGGATCGCGCGGCGATGGGCACGACCTTGGGCCGCAGCGGTCGCACGCCCCAACGCAGCGCCATCGCCTCCAGCATCGCCCCATGCCCCAGCGCCGCCTCGGCCGCCTCGCGAGCCCGACGCGAGAGCCCCTCGGGCGCATCGTGACTCTCGAGCTCCCCGGCGACTGCACGGAGCGCCGCACACGAGACGTTCTCGGCGTGCGAGGCCTCCGCGAGCCAGCAGCCCACGGTGTCATCACCTCGCGCTCGCAGGGACGAAGGCACGACGGCTGCGTGCCCGCGACCGCGGAGCGTCCGAACGTGAAGCTCGGAAGGGGGAGTTGAAGGAGACGTCCAAACATCCGAAGCCTGCTCATGCCGTTCGAGCAGCTTCGCCATGAGCATCGAGAGTCGACCCATGCACCAAGCCATTTCCGCAAGGCCTCGCTGCTCGAGGGACCTTGCCAATCCAAGACAATCCGAGCGCGATGGATACAACTGCCGTGCCAACTCCGTGCGTCAAAGGTCTCGGTGTGGGTGGCCCTCAACCGCGACATTCGTGTCGGGGGACGCGACGCGCGTGCCCCGATCCGAAGCGCGTTAGACTGGGCGAGCCTTGGCCAACATCGGCTACCTGCAGGTCGTGCGGCACTGCAACCATCTGTGCGGCTTCTGCTCGAACCCGACCACCCCCTACACCCATGACTTCGACAGCATGCGGGTGCTGGTCGACGACTTCGTCGCGCGAGACTACTTCGGCATCATCCTCACCGGGGGCGAACCCACGCTCCACCCCGACCTGCCCCGCATCGCCGAGTACGCCAGTGCGTCGGGGCTGCACGTTCGCCTGATCACCAACGGATCTCGCCTCGCCCAGCCGGACTTCGCCAAAGCGCTGGCCGATGCCGGAGTCCAGCTCGCGCACGTGTCGATCTACTCGGTCCGGCCCGACGTGGAAGCCCAGCTGCGCGGGACCGCAGGCACGCTCCCCGCGGCCTACGCAGCCCTCGACAACGCGGCCAAGTACGGGATCGAGGTCAACGTCAACTGCGTGATCAACAAGCTCAACGCCGGACATCTCGACGAGAACGTCCGCGTGCTGACCCATCGACACCCGCAGATCCGCCACTTCGTCTGGAACAACCTCGACCCGTCGATGGGCCGAGCCGAGGTGAATCAAGCCACCTTCACGCCGCGCTTGGCCGACTTCGAGCTGTCGCTCCACCGGGCCATGCGATTTCTGCACCGTGGAGGTCGAACCTTCCGCGTCGAGAAGGTTCCGCTCTGCTACATGACCGACTTCGCGTGGGCGAGCACGGAGACCCGAAAGATCGTCAAAGAGGAGGAACGCATCGTCCACTTCCTCGACGACAAGCAGACCGTACGGCAGACCGAGTGGGGCCACGTCTACACCAAGGCCTGCGATGCGTGCACCCTGCGGTCCATCTGCGGCGGGCTCTTCGACCGTGGCGACGGGTACGACCCCGCCGAGCTCCACCCGGTCTTCGTGCCCTTGCAGCCGATCGTCGAGCACGTGCTCGGCGATGGCACCGACCCGAGCCAGGAGCCGCTCTCCTTCTCCCAGTGGAAGAGGCGGTTCACCCGAGCGGAGCGACCCGCCGGAGCCTCGCGACCCCAGCGCGACGCGTCGCTGATCCCGGTGGGCCGCGTCACCGAGCGCGGCGAACGACTGTATGCGTCGAAGCGCGCTGCCGAGCAGCGCCGTGCCGCCTCGCAGGGCATCTCGATGGAGAAGCCCCGCGAGGACGACGGTTGAGCGCCCAACGGGCCACTATTCGCAGACCAACGCCCGCGCCTGTCCGCCGCCGAGGTACGCGTAGCTGTTGAAGCTGTTGTACCCCGAGACGACCACCGAGAACGGGTCCTCGCTCAAGAGCGCGTGCGAACCTTCGGCGACCTCCAGTCGCGCGACCTCCCAGTCCGCGTTGATCGGATCGAAGTCCATGTCGTCGATCGCCACGCCGTCGAGGGTGACAGAAGAGCTTCCGATCTGCCGCGTCACGGTGAGGTGGTTGATGACGTTGCCCTCGACCGTGCCGACGACATACGCCTCCAGCAGCTGAGACGCGCCTGGCATCACGACCTGGGCCGGATCTCCGGTGCCCGTCCCCGGGATGGGGCTGGTGACCTGCGTGTCCCCCACCAGGTACTGCGCGACGATCATCGGGCCCGTCGACTCCACGACGAAGTCGCCCGGTTCGGCCACGGACCCAGCCACCGTGAGCTCCAAGGACTCGCCGGCGACCATGTCCACCGGCGCGAGCGGAACGCCGGTGACGCCGGGCAAGGCGTCGAAGGACACCGTCGCGTCCTCGATCGAGTAGATCTGCCAGACCGCGGGTTCGACGTTCTGATCGCGCGGAGGCATGCGTGACGCCACGACGGTACTCGCCGCGGTGTTGGTCGGCGTCAGCATCTCCTCGAGGTGATCACAGTAGGTCACCCCCGAGGGGATGTTCGAGCACTCTGTTCCCGTGAAGACCCCCACCGGGGCGGTCGCGGTGACCGTCGTCCCCGACAGACTCTGCGCGATCCCCTGCCCTTGACCCGGCGACATCACGACTGCGGTCTCGCCCTCGTTGAGCGTGATCTGGAAGGGTACGCCCGCGACGCCAGCCGGTACGCCCACGCCGCCGATGGTGTTCTGTGACGGGGTCACCGTGACGACGGTCCCATCTTCGGCGGCCGCGACTGCGATGTACTCCTCCGAGGCGGCACCTCCTCCGAGACCGTCGTAGCCGACGACATCATAGGTGACATCCCACGAGTTGCGCGGGATCAGCAGTGACGCATCCGAGGAGAACTGCGCGACCGAGGCTTGGTACGCGGCGATCGGGATGTCCGACGTGATTCGGTACGATCCTGCAGACGAGACAGCCGACGTCGCGCTGAAGATCTCGGGCAAGTTCTGCGAGGTCTGCTCCAGCGGCAGCAGCGTGAGCGGGCCCGCGACGGTGGTCCATACGCCGCCGATGAAGCGGTCGATGTTCACGGTCGCGGTCAGCGTGCTGTTCGCGTTGGCGAGCAGGATGTCGTAGGTCGACGCGCTGACGTTCGAGAGCGGGATTCCGTAGAACTCACAGCCGAGCGAGCCGTCGAGCAGCGCTGCGGTCTCGCAGTCGTCGGGAATGCCTTCGACCACGAACGGCACGGAGTCGTCCATGTCGTTGCAGTCCGACCCCGGCTCCACGCCCTCGGGGGGGTCGGCATCGCCGTAGTCATCGTCGTCCTCGTCCTCCATGCAGGCCGTGGGGCTGTCGATCGGCGCCGAGCCGGGGAACGCGTTCGCGTTGTCATCGGCGCAGTCGGTGCCGTCGTCCGCGGCGGGATCGATGTCGGTCGCAGCGTCGCTCCCGTAGCCATCGTCGTCATCATCGGCGGTGCACAGCTCCGGTTCCAGCTCGGCGGCCCCGGGGTAGATGTTGGCCGCGGAGTCGGCACAGTCGGAGCCAGGCTCCACGCCCTCGGGCGGATTTACGTCGCCGTAGCCGTCGCCGTCCTCATCCTCCGCGCAAAGCTCGGGCTCCATCTCCGCCGCGCCCGGGTAGGCGTTGGCGTTGTCGTCGGCGCAGTCGTCGTCGTTGGGAACGGTGCCATCGGGGGGATCCTCGCCCGGCCCAACGTCGACGCAGGCGTCCGGATCGCCGAAGCCGTCCAGGTCGACGTCGTCACAGTAGGCGACCGGCTCGCAGCTGTCGGGGCAGGAGCCTCCGCAATCGATGCCCTCCTCGTCACCGTTCTGCTCCCCGTCATCGCACGTCGGGTCTCCGTCGGTGTCGGTGTCCCCGCCCTGGCAGGTGTCGTCCTCACCACAGTCGCTGGACATGCAGTCGTCGTCGACGATGCAGCCTTCTCCGTCGTCGCACTTCTCGGAGCACGAGCCTCCGCAGTCGACGTCCGTCTCGTCGCCGTTCTGCTCCCCGTCCACACACGACCCTCCGCCATCGGAGTCGGTCTCGAACGTGTCCGAGTTGGACTCGCTCATGCTCTCCGACTCGGTCTCGCCACCGGTGGCGGTCTCCGATGCACCCCCGGAGGCAGCCGGACACTCTCCGATCTCGTCCTGAAGCAATCCATCGTCCGAGCACGGGTCGGCACAACCGGTCAGTCCGGTCGCGACGAGTCCGCTGGACAACACCCAGCGCATTTTCATGATGTTCATTTCCAATCCACCCCTGTCCGTAGTCTACCGCTTGAGCAGCTTGAACTCGATGCGTCGGTTCTGAGCACGCCCCGACTTGGACTTGTTGCTCTCGATGGGCTCGAGTTCGCCCGCCCCGCGCGTCTCGATGCGATTGCCTTCGATGCCAGCGTCTACGAGATACGCCTTCACGGACTCGGCGCGATCGGAGCTGAGCTGCATGTTGTAGTCGTCGTTGCCGCGATCGTCGGTGTGGCCACTGATCTCGATCCGAAGGTTCGGGAACTCCTCGAGCACCGAGACGGCGTTGTCGAGCTTGGCCTTGGACTTCTTCTTGATGCTCGCCTTGGCCGTGTCGAAGTAGATGCCCTCGATCACTCCAGTAAACTGCTGGACCTTCTCCGGCACCGTATCCGGGCATCCGTCCTCGTCCTCGTACTGGTTGACGGTCTCCGGCTCGTCGATGCACTTGTCGTCCGGATCGAGGATTCCGTCCCCGTCCGTGTCCGGAATCGGGCATCCGTCGTACTCCGGCACCCCGGGCTCGTCGACGCACTTGTCGTCCGGGTCGAAGATGCCGTCGCCGTCGGTGTCCGGAATCGGGCACCCCTCGTATTCGGGCACACCGGGCACATCCACACACTTGTCGTCTGGATCCAGGATTCCGTCTCCGTCGGTGTCGGGGACCGGGCACCCCTCGTACTCGGGCACGCCGGGGACGTCGATGCACTTGTCATCTTCGTCGAGGATGCCGTCGTCATCCCGGTCGAGGTCGGGCGCGGGTTTGGCCTTCTTGCGGTTGAGCGAGAGCCCCAAGCCCAACAGGACCTCGGGCGAGTGGACGACCCCTTGCCCCAGCCCGCGACGCGCCGTCATCGTGTCGCGAACGTCCAGCCGCATCATGAAGCGCCGGGTGAAGAAGAACTTGACGCCACCGCCAAAGTGAAAGCCCAGGTCGACGTCGTTGCCGACGGCGTTGGCATCGCTGGCAATCGCCAGGCCCGACACCCCCGCCAGGGCGAACGGCGTGATGCTCCACCGTGCGACCTGCGCGACCAGATGTCCGCGCACCGCCCACATGTTCACCGAATCGCCGGCGTCGGTCTCGGTGGGCAGCCATGCCCCTTCCGCCTCGAGACCCAAGAAGCGCGCGGGGTAGTACCCGAGCCTTGCGCCGACCTCAGGAGCCAGCGATGACAGGGGCTTGAACCCCTGATCAGGAAGATTGTCGTTGGGCTCGAACAGCTCGAGCCGCGGATGCGGGAACATCAGCCCCCCGAACACGCCGAGCTCGACCATGTTTCGCTCGGGCGCCCATCGCTTGATCCACCGCTGGTCCTTGCGCCGGTTGGGGTCGGCATCCGCGTTCGCAGAGCCCTCTGCAGACGCGGAGGCCCCCGCATCGCCCACGGAAACACCCCCCGAAGCTTCGCCGTCTCCCCCCGGAGCAGCATGAGTCACAGCGAGCGCGAGTAGGACGGTGAGTTTGGCAATAAGCATGGCGGTGCCCTCGAAGGCGCAGCTTGGCAGGCCCAGGTGGGCGGCGGGAAAAAAGTCGCGGCTTTCCACCTCCTGCCGATGCGCGCGTTCAGCCGGCGCCGCGCAGCTCGGCCAGCACCCGCGCACCGGCCCGGGTCGGTTCGCCCCCCTCCAGCGTCTGCAGACCCTCGCGGTTGCCCGCCACGATTGCGTGATATCGCGCGTCGAAGCCGGGACGCTGCGCCTGCGGGTGGTCCAGCGCGCGCAGACGACGGTACAGCGCGGCGACGGGAACGAACGCGTGAACCGCCAGCAAGACCCCATGCAGGGGGCGCGGATCCGGGCGAACCGGCGAAGAGAACAGCGGCTCGAACGCGTTGTGCAGCAGCGGGTCCAGCTCGAGAAGGCCGTTGATCTTGTTGTGGGAGAACTCGTGCACGATCGCCTCGGCCATCGTCATGTCCTGGGGGTGCAGGGTCATGTACGCGGTCCCGAGGTTCTCTTGGAACGAGGCGGAGAGATGCCGAGTCTCATCGAAGCCGACCGGAATGATCTGGCGAAGCGCGAGCTCGATCTCCTCGTGCAGCGGCGGCAGCCCAATCTCGATGATCTTCAGCGCCCGGCGGAGGCTCGCGACCCACTCGGACAGGGGACGGCCACCGAGCGAGACGCGATTGCCATCCTTGTCGGGATGGGCTTCATGGAGCGCGAGCGGGCTGTCGTCCGCACGACACAAGACCACATCGGCGCCGACGTCTTCGAAGAGCCGACCGTGTCGGTCCGCGGTCGTTCGCTCGGATCGCACCACCGCGGCACGGTCGCGCCAGGACGTGAACGATCCCTGCACCGGGGGTCCGTCCCAAACCTCTCCGAGTTCGTACGCCAGCGCCGCCTGCAGTCCCTGGCACACCGCAACGCGGTCAACGTCGCGTCGCGTCGGATCACGTAGGCAGCGAACGCGCGTGCCGATGCCGGGCTGGCGCAGCACGCTGAAGAGCGCGCCCGGGTTCGACTTCGCGAGCCGCCCCACCGCCTGTCGCGTCGCGGACCATGAACCACACCCCCGCGGCGGCTCCAGCGAGATCAGGTCGAGCACCGCCCGCCGCAGCACGCGCGACCAGATCTCGCGCAGGGTGGTCGAGCCCGGCCGGGGCACCGCGAGATCGGCGAGCTCGAGCCCTTCGGCGGTCGGCAGCTTCATGACCCGGCAGGCGGAGACACCGGTTGAAGTGCGCCGAACCCGAACGCGCGAACGTAGTTGACGTGGACCCCCTCGCACACCTCGGCGTGCATGCACGCCTTGCACCGCAGAGATTTGACCCGATAGTCGGACTGCACGTAGCGACGGGCGTAGCGGAAGATCTCCAGCTCCCCGCGGGAGGTCATCATCGCGGTGTCCAGCGTGACCGGTGTGGGGCGGGCTCGGTCTCCGGCGACGCAGACCGGCACCCCATCGACCGGCACATCCAGCGTGAACCGCTCGAAGAAGGCCCTCAGCTCCACATCCCGGCTCGCGGCCGTGGTCAGCCGATCGTGGGTCGGCTGCACGACCGCCAGCCGTGGCGGCGCCTCGCGAAGCGCGAGCAGCCACGCCTGCGTGTCCACGCTCAGCGCCACGGCCACTTCGAACTCGGCATCCATCTCCAGCAGCGCCTCGGCTTGCCCGGGCGTTCGCGCGACCACGCGCACGACGGGGATCCCGGCCAGGGATTCGTGCACACCGCGGAGGTCCTCCAGCTCGAGCTCGATCGCCTCGGCATCGAGCCCCGACAGCGCCTCCGCTGCAATCTCGACGTTGGGCGCGACGATCCAGACCCGCCGCGCCGACGCGACATGCTCGGCGATGGATCGATACTCGACCCGCTGCCCCATCCCCAGCACCGGGAGCCGCCGGCGCGCCTCGACGTTGCCCGCGAGAGCCTCTTGCGCCACCTGACTACGCTCCTCGACCCGCTTCTTGGTGGCAGGGTCGCCGCCGTAGACGGGCGCCATCTCAGCCTCGAAGCCAGGCTCGATCCGCACCCGCGCGTGTCCTCCGTCGGCGACGACGCCACGCACCTCGTCGAGACGGTCGCACAGAGGCTCGAGGTAGCAGTGCCGACAGCGATCGGGTTCGCGACAGTCGAGCGGGATCCCCTGCTCGAGCAGCTGCGCATATTCTTCCTTGCGACCCCGCACCTCGTCGCCGAGTTTGTACGGATCCTGAATGAGCGACTCGTACCCCTCGAGGTGGGGCACCGGGAAGCGGTTGAGCCAGATGTGGATGTCGGGCCGCTTCGAGTACTCGAAGGCCTGCAGCAGGAAGGGGCGCATCTCCTCGAGGTCGTAGAAGAGCGTCTCCTTGCCCTCGGTGTACGCCCGGCCGAAGGGGATCACGTGCAGGAGGTCGTACTCCTTGACCCCCATCTCGACGAACTTCGCCAGGATGTCGGGCAGCACCTTCACGTTGCCCTTGTTGACGCAGACGTCGATGTTGATGATCGGGCGCCCGTCCTCGAGCGCGTTCTTCAGGCCACGGACCTCCTGCTCGAAGGCACCCTTGGTTCCGACGAGCGCATCGTGGATCCGGGCGTTGGGACCATGAATGGAGAAGGTGATCTCGGAGAGCCCGGCGTCGACGCTGCGCCGGAGAAAGTCCGGGTACGCGAACATGCGTCCGTTGGTGACCGTCTGAACCTTCCGGTACCCCGCCAGACGGCCCAGCTTCACGAACTTCACGAAGTCCGGGTGGATGGTGGGTTCACCGCCGGAGAGGATGAGCCGCTGCGCGCCCTTGCGGCGACCGTCGAGGATCTGGGTGCGGATCTCCTCGCGGTCGCGGTTGGTCCCGTCGTGGGTGTGCGCGTCGAGGCAGAAGACGCAGCGATCGTTGCAGTCGAAGGTCAGCCGGACCCAGTTGCGCTTCTCGTGGGCCGCCTGCTCGTGCTCGACGATCTTGGCAACTGCCTCGCTCACCACGGTTCAGAGTAGCGCAACACCCACCGTGACCGAGTCGCCGTGGCCGCCGGCGCATCCAGCACCGGTGGCCGTGCTCGGTCGAACCGGTTCTGGTACAACGGGATTGCCCTCAGGAGCCCACCTTGCTCGACACGATCGCATTCGTCTCTGTGCTCTGCCTCGCGGCGCCCGCGGATGCGCCCGAAGAAATGCAGTGGGAGGAGCTCGACGAGCCCGAGGCTCCCGCGTCGCCGGAGCCCGGCGAGCAGCCCACCCCGGACGCACCGCCGCCCGGGCCGGCACCTCCCGAAGCGGGCCCCAGTTCTGTCGAGGCTCCTGCAGAGGCTCCTGCCCAGACGCCCCCTGCCGAGCCCGACCCGGAGGCGACACCGGAGCCACTGCCCGCCCAAACGTCGCCGGCCGAGGCCGCGCCCGTCATCGAGCGAGAGCCCGATCCTCCGACCGAACCCGAACCCGAGCAGGAGGTCTCCGAACGGGAGATCGCGGGCCTGGAGCCGCCAGCTTCACCGGAGCTTTCCCGTCGTGAGAAGCCCTCCTTGTACGGACGGCTATGGGCCGGCCCGGTGCTCGGCGCGGGACGAAACCTGATCGCGCTCGGGGCCTCGGCCACCTATTTCATCATTCCGTACTTCGGCCTGGGCGCAGAGCTGGTCAACGTGTTCCGCTGGGGGCCGTTCGACAGCTACTACGAGTTCCAGTTCACGCCGCGAGCCACAGTGCTGCTGCTGCCGCGACGACGGGTGTCGCCCCTGTTCTGGGGAGGGTTCGGCGTCGACACGTTCAACAAGGACTTGGGCACCTACGGCCGATGGACGACCGGCGGCGGCCTCATCATGCTGTTGGGACGTCGCGTCATCCTCACCGTGGGCGTCGAGTTCGACGGCCGCGTGCCCAAGGCGCGCTGGAACCGGACCTTTGCGTGCGGTCCGATCGCCGGTGACTGCACGATCGGCATTGGGCCCGCCCTGGGCCTGGCGATCCCGTTTGGATGATCGAATGCTCGGGGAAAAACCCGGCATGACGAAACCTCTCGCCAAACTCCGTGTCATCGCGCCGTTCGCGAATGCGAACGAGGAACGTGCCCCCCGTTCACGACATCCTGCTACGCTCCGGGCGTGTCCGATCTGGACGACGTCGGGCTCGTCGCCCTCGCCCTCGGGGGGGATGCTGCAGCGCGTCGGGAGCTGGGTCGTCGGCTGATGCGTGCGGTCGCCAGGGAGGTCTCGTTCGCGGTATCGCGCCTGGCGGCCTCCGAGCGCCGAGACCCCAGGCAGGAGGTTCGCGACCTCGTCCACGAAATCTTGCTGGGGCTGTTCGAGGACGACGGGAAAGCCCTGCGACGCTGGGACCCCGAGCGTGGTCGCACCCTCGAGAGCTTCGTGCAGCTGATCGCCCGGCGGCGAGTTCCCCGCATGCTCAGCGGGGGCCGCGGCAACCCGTGGGCCGATGCCCCGATCGATCCCGCGGACCTGGAGACGGTCGACGAACGAGACCTCGCCCACCGGCTCGAGCAGCGAAACCAGCTCGACCAGGTGCTCGCCGCGATGTACGCCAAGATGAACGATCGCGACCACGTCCTGTTCGACCTGCTCTTCGTCAAGGAGCTGTCGCCGGAGTCGGTTGCAGAACAATTGGAGATGACCCGTGGCGCGGTCAATGCCTGGACCTATAGAATGCGCAAGCTCGCTCGATCCGTCGGGGTCGCAGCCGACCGCGCAGCCGCGCCTTCGAGCGGAACGAGCAGATCAGACCATGGCTGACGAGCTCCTGCGCGCACTGGCCGAGGGCCAGCGAAAGGCCGACGCGGCCGAGCCTCCTCCGATTGCCGACGCGGTCGACGGGGATGCGGGTGAAGGTCTGCTCGACGACCTGTTTGCGGAGCTCGACGCCCGACCCCCCGCCGACGACGTCCCCGCGCCCGCGACGGTGACCGAGCTCCCCCGACGCAGCCCGACGACGTGGACCGCTGTGGCCGTCGCCGTCGCCGTCGCGGCCGCGCTGGCGCTCTGGTTCGCCGTGCGGGCCCCCGCGGCCCCGGGCATGCCCGCGTACACGGCCGTCGCGATCTCCGGTGGGCCCGCGGCGGTGCGCGGGGAAGGCGACGCGGTCGCTTCGACCGTGACGCTCGAGACCCCCTCGGGGGCGATCGACTGGCGTTTCGCCCCTGCGACCCCGGTCGAGGGTGGGGTGGAGGTGGTCTTGGTGGCACGATCCGCCGACGCCGAGCCGGTGGTCTCCAAGGCCACCGGGGCGGAGATCAAGGACTCGGGATCGGTCCGCCTTCGAGGACCGCTCGACGGCTTCATCGATCTCGCCCCGGGAGCCTGGACGATCGACGTCGTCTTCGCCGCGAAGGGGCACGCGCCGGACTCCGCGACCGACGCGGACGACGCGAACGACGAGAACGGTGCGAACGATGCGAACGACGGCGGCGGCTGGCCTCGCCACACGATCGAGGTCATCATCAGCGCCCCTTGAAGCACCCGCTTCGATTCGTCCTGGCATCGCTGGTTCTCGTTGGATCGAGCTGCGGCTCGCCCGAGACCAGCAGCGCACCCGAGCCCGCAGCGCCTCCCCCAGCGCTGTTCTCCGGTTGCCTCGAGCTGACCATGACGCAGTGCACCCTCGAGCACCCATCACCGGTCTCGGTCTGGCTCGACGTCCACGCCGCGACGCCGCTGGAGGTCCGGTTGGACGGAAACCTGCTCGCCGCTCGAGCCTCGAGCGCCGCCGCGGGAACTCGACTGACGGTGCAGGTGCCCGCCGACGCGTCGCGGATCGAGATCCAGCGACGAGACGCGCCGTGGGCCGATTCCGTCGACCTGACGATCGCCTGGCAGCCCGCGCCCACATGGTGGTCGACGGTCGAGGCGACGCCGAAGCTCGAGGACAAGGCGATCGCGCTTCGATCCGTGCTCGAGACGGCGACAGGCTGGTCTCGACTGCGCGCCCTGGAACAACTCCGACGGGCCGAGTACGCGCGCGACGACATCGAGGAATCCGAGCGGATCGCGGAGCGGCAGATCGCGCTCGCCGAGGAGCTCGACGCCCCCGCGCACCAGGTCTACGCGCTCGCCGCCCTGACCACGATGGCGCTCGACGCTCGAGAGCGGCTGCCGCGAGTCGTGGGTCTCGTCGAACGGCTGGACGCGCTTCGAGAGTCAACCCCCCAGGCCGCCATGCGAGCGGACTACGCGTATGGCATGGTTGCAAGGGCCACCGGCGACATCGATGCGGCGCTCGACCACTTCCGCGCTGCCCGCGTTCGTGGGGAGCAGCTGGGCGAGACCGCCGCGTTGGCCGACGTCATTGGACTCGAAGCAGCAACGCTCGCGGAGCTCGGCCAGGTCGACGAGGCGCTCGCACTCTCCGAGCGCGTCCGCGGGCTGGCCCGTGCCCCGAGCATTCACTGCGAGACGCGGCTCACGATTCTCGTCAACTACGCGTGGGCACACATCGCGCTGCGGACGCGGGAACTCCCCTTCGAAGATCCAGAGCCCTTGATGCTCGAGGCCCTCGCGCTGGAGGACGAATGCGGCTCCGCCTGGGACCATAGCAACACCCGAATCCAGCTCGCCATCAATGCCATCGAGGCGGACGATCCGCACGGCGCCCTCGGATGGCTCGCCCAGATCGAACGCGACGAACCCACCCTCGTCGCGTGGCAAGAAGAAGCCTACAGGAGGGCGGCGGCGATGGTGGGCGACCCCAAGCTTCAACCCTCGCTCCTGCAGCCCTCCCCGCCTGCCCTCGACCCCTATTTGAAGTGGGACCAGCGCGTTCGCGAGGCCGACGCGCTGAGAGCATGGGGGTTCTTGGCGTTGGCGACCCAAGCCTACCGCGACGCCGAAGCGCTGCTCGATGCACGGCTCGAGACCATCCGCATCGACAACGGGCCCGAGCTGTACCTTGCAGGGCGCCGGGCGAGTGCAGAGGGGTTGGTCGAGAGCCTGCTCGAGCGTGGGCGACCCGCCGAAGCGCTGTGCGCCGCTCGCTTGGCCCGCAACCGAGAGCTTGCGCGTCTCGACCGCGTCGCCCGCGTTCGCGGAGCCTCGAGCGCCGAACAGAAGGTCTGGCGAGAAGAAGCGCTCGCCATCGCCAAGGCGCAGGCCGAGCTGGACGCCGAGCGCACCAAGCTGTGGGAGCTGTCGGACGCCCAACTCCAGACGGCGCAGCCGCGGATCGACGAGAAGCAGCGGCAGACCCGGGCCAAGCTCGACGCGGCGCTTCGAACGTTGGGGCTCGGGCCTGCGCCGGGCCGATGCGACGCGCTGCGGCGCCCCGAGCCGGGCGAAGTGATCCTCACCTCCGCACCGGTTCCCAGCGGACGCGTGGTCTTTGCGTCGGGGCGCGAGGGCATCGAGTTCGTCGAGCTCGGCGACGACGGGCTCGACGGGCTCGAGAGCTTGGGCGAGGCAAGCCGGATCACGATCATCGAGCTGGACTCCGACTCCGACACGCCGCTGCATGCCCGGCCGTGGCGAGGCGCTGCATCCCTCCTCGACCTCGCCCCGTTGGCGTACAGCCTCGACCTGCCGCAGCGCGTGTCCCGTGAGGGCCAGGGCACCCGCGCGCTGCTCGTTGCCGACTCCCGCGGCGACCTCGCCGAGGCTCGCTCCGAGTTCGAGGCGGTGGCGGATGGTCTGCAAAGGGAGGGTTGGCGCGTGCAGGCGTATCGCGGAGCCGAGGCCAGCCGAGCCATGATGCTCGAGCGCATGGCCCGGGTCGACCTTCTCCACTACGCCGGTCACGGGGTGCAAGAGGGCATGTCGGGCTGGGACTCCGCGTTGCTGCTCGCGAACGACGAACGACTCTCGGTCGACGATCTCTTCACCCTCGAGGCTGTCCCTCGGGGCGTCGTGCTCACCGGGTGTGAAACCGGGGCCATGACGGAGGGCACGGTCGGAGGCGGCATGAACATCGGGCGCGCCTTCGTGCTCAGCGGCGCCGACTGGGTCATCGCAGCCGACACCGAGGTCGAGGACCGGCACGCCCGGGTCGTGGGGGAGGCACTCTACGGTTCGGGCATCACCGAGGATGGCCCGAGCCGGTTGCGACGAGCACTACTGCGACTGCGGACGACCCACCCCGACCTTCCGTGGCAGCGCTTCCGCGTCATCGTGCCTTGAGCGCTACGGGAAGACGAGCATCGGGTCCTGCGTCCCCTCGCCGCTGCTGAAGCGCATGAGCACTTCGGCAGACACGACCTCGAGTCCTTCGAGCGAGATCGGAATCGAGAACCCCTTGACGACTTCGTTGCCGAGCCTCGTGGGGATCACGATCTCGGTCCCGTTGCCATCCAGTTCCCGCTCGGTGATCGCGAAACTAGTCTCCCGGCCCGAGACGTCGGTGACGCGAACGTCGACGCTGGTGAGGTCGGCCGGGTCGAAGTCATCCGATAGGGAGAGCAGCGCCGTCGCCTCGTCGGTCGTGGTGCCGACGGTGAGCACGCAGTCGGAGCAGCCGTTCTTGGGCGGCTGAGGCTCGGTGAACTTGCGCAGCGGATCGAGCTCGACCTCCTCGCAGTCGCGGGGCAGCCCCGGCGCGTCGAAGACCCACGGCGCAAGGCCCCCACAGACGGCCTCGCAGACGGTGTGACCGGGCTCGAACTCCTGCACGTGTAGATCGCCTTCGACGGCCTGGGCGATCGAGTCCACGAAGTCGGGGATGGTGACCGGGAAGGGCGGATCGCAGGCGAGCAGGCTCACGTCACCGCTGCAGGCCGTTCCCGCGGGGGCTCCGGTGCACGCGGCCGTCAGCGCGGCGCACACGTCGACACCTCGAATGTCCTCACCCCCCGGATCGAAGGTCGACTGCTCACCGACGTCGAAACCGTTGTCGTAGAGGAGGTCCATCACCGCGCTCGGAGAGAGTCCGGGGCGAAACGACCACAGCAAGCTCGCCGCACCGCTGGCGACCGCGCTGGACAGCGAGGTTCCGGTCTTGACCGCGTCGCCCTGCATGCCAGCGCGCTGCTGCGCAACGACGTGGGTCGCAGCGGCCGCGAGACGAGGCATTCCCAGGCGCCGAGTCCCAGGCATGACGCTCTGACGCTGGTTCAGCCCGCCGACGGCGTAGACCAGCGGAGCTCCAGGATCGAGCATGGGCGACGTCAGCCCCAGAGCGCCGCACTCCGCTCCCGTGGGGGCAAGCTGATCCTGCCACTGCCCCGGAGCCAGCGGGTGCTCGGCGCAGATGAGGTGGTCCGTATTGCCTGCCGCAGCGATGATGAGGGCCCCTTCGCATCTCGCGACTCGCAACGCGTCGTAGACGGCGGTCACGGGCGGTGGAGCAGTCGTGGGGTCAGCGCCTCCGAACAGCGTCGGGTCCCAGCCAACGCTGAGGTTGAGGACCAACCGGCCCGGTCCCTGCGCGGCGAGGGCGTTGTAGATGCCGACCGCCAGATCCGACTGCCGGCCGAGGTAGCCGCCGCGAACGGTATCCTTCGTCCCGTCGGCGATGCGGGGCAAGCCGAGGAACGTCTCCGCCGATACGGGGCACAGCCAGGGCAAGCCACCGGGACAGGCGATCGACTCGGCGACGCTCGCGACCACCGGACCGTGGTCGGACTGGGGCGGAGTCGAGGGATCGATGTTCGGATAGGTGTCGATGACCGCGGTGGTGACCGGGGCTCGAAGGTTGAGCGATGAGAACGCGGCTCCCATCGCGGCGGAATCGACCCAGCCGATCCTCCACCGAAACACCTCCAGCAGATCGTCAGCCGCGATGTCGGTGATCGCGTTGCCCTGCGGCATCACGACCTGGCAGTCTGGGGAGACGTCTTCCACCGCAGCCTTTAGGGCGGAGACCTGCGCAGGGGGCGGCGTACCGTCCGCGTACCTATACGTGCAGTAGCCCTGCAGTCCGGTCGGAGCACTCTGGGGAAAGAGCGGTTGTCCGACCCACTTGCCGAAGCTCGCGCAATCCTCATCCGAGCCGTGCGAGATCATGAACTGCGGGTCGCAAACGTCCGCTCGCAATCCGCCGAGCGTGGACTGCGACACGGGCCCGGCACGCAGCTCGCCATCCGCTGGGTCCGGCACCCCAGCCTCGTCGGACGCGCAGCCTGCCGCAATCAGCGCTGTGAGGAGAAGGAGGGTGCTTCGGGGTGTTCGAACGTTGTTCATAGCCAGAGAGGCCCCGTCTGGGGAGCATACCGGTTTGGGGGCCGAGAGGCGCCCAGCTTCATTGGCGATGAACTTCGCGTCGATGACACCCCGTCTGGATCTTTCTCCGAACGGGGCGACGATCGCGCGAACCGTCGATCTACGCCGACGCCAGCGCCTTGGGTCGAACACCCTCCAGCGCCACCCTCCGCTTGAGCGCGGCCAGCTCGTCGTCGACACTTCCCACCTCGAGGGCGCGGAACTGCGCCTCGAGCGAGGGCTCGAACCCTTCGGTGAGCTCGAGGGTGGCGTCGGCTTCCGCCTCGATCTGGCAGACCCGCTCTTCCATCCGGTGCAGCGCGCCGTCGTGGCCAGAGTTGTTCAGACCGGCAAGCGTCGCGTTGATCGTCCGCTGTGCCTCGGCACGACGCATCCGGGCGACGAGCATTCGCCGGGTGCGGTGGGCTTCGGCGATCTTCTGGCTCAGCCCAAACAACGCCGAGCGAAGCGCGTCGCACGAGTTCTTCTGGGCCCTCCACTGCTCGTCGTACATGGTGGCGAGCTCGTCGTGCTCCTTCTTGCGCACGAGGGCCGCGCGGGCGAGATCGTCCGCCCCCGTCTTCACGGCGAGCATCGCCTTCCTCTCCCACTCCTGGGCGACCTGCGCGGCATCCCGCGCCTGCCTGTGCAGGCGTCGCTCGTCCGCGATGACCATCGCGACCTGCTTCTTGGCTCCGACCAGCTCCCTCTGCATGTCCACGATCACGATGTCGAGCACCTTCTGGGGGTCCTCCGCCCGCGAGAGCATGTGGTCGAGGTTGGCGCGGATCATGGTCATCATGCGGTCGAACATGGTCGGGTCCAACCGAGGCCGGCCCGCCGACATTCCTCGATCGCAGGAGGAATCACGCGGCGGCCCACGCCACACATGTCGGTCCCCAGCTCGTCGGTCTTCAGCTCTCAGATCAGGGATCGGCGGTGTACACGTCGACTCGGCCCGGCCCCTCGGGGGCGGAGAGAATGACGACGTCCATCGCGCCATCGTCGTTCAGATCCCCTGCGGCCAAGCCGTGCACCGGACCGGGCGCCATGAACTGGATGTCCGAGATGTCGAACGCCCCGGTGCCATCGTTGATGTACATGACGGCGCGATCGAGGGTGGTGCTGCACATCAGCACGTCCTGATCGCCATCCCCGTCGACGTCGGCCACCGTGGTCTTGAACGCTCCGGCCAGCGGCAACGCCACCGGCGGCGCGAACCCGTCCTCGACGCCCAGCGACACCGCGCCGTCTCCATCCATGCAGGTGACGACGACGTCGGTCATGCCATCGTCGTTGAAGTCGGCCAGCTCGCCGTAGCGCACGCCATCGATGTCGGCGGGGCACAGCGGCACGTCTGGGCCAGTGGAGAACGACCCGTCGCCTCCGTTGGGCAACAGCAGCGCCGAGGAGTAGTACTGGTTGAAGGCGATCACGTCGATGTCGTCGTCGCCATCGAAGGACAACGCCCCGGCGACCATGCCCGATGCACCCTCCCCTGGACCCGGGAAGGATTGACCGGCTCCCGCGGTCCAGTTGCCGTTGTTCAAGACTCCCTGCACCCAACGACGCCCGTAGCCCTCGGTGTAGGCAACGTCGAGGATCCCGTCCTCGTCGAGGTCGGCGATGAACGTATCGGAGACAGACCAATCGCCGCCGAAGTTGTCGGCGACGAGCGCGTCGCTCAAGAACGACCCCTGGTTGCGCAGCCAGACGACGTCACCGGCGTGGACGACGATGTCGAGGTCGCCGTCGTCATCCAGATCCCCCAGCCGCAGGCGCGAAGTCGGAGACGGGGTCGTCTCGGAGCTGCCGCTGACGAAGCCGCCGACACCGTCCGCCTCGAGGACGACGACGATGTCCGAGCCGTCGACGTCACCGCGTCCAGCGACGACGATGTCGAGCAAGCCGTTGGAGGAGACGTCTCCCAGCGCAACGTCCACCGGCATCTGGGGTGCGGACAGCGTGTTGGGGGGGACGTCGAGACACAGCTCGCTCGCAACGGAGGCCCCGTCGCCGCACTGCGGGCTCGGACCCGTGGTCCCCGTGTCGCCGGACTCGGACCCGGTCTGGGTGGGGTCGGTCGTGCTGGGGTCCGTCGCGCTCGCGTCCGTCGCGCTCGCCTCCGTCGCGCTCGCCTCCGTCGCGCTCGCCTCCGTCGCGCTCGCCTCCGTTGCGCTCGCCTCCGTTGCGCTCGTGATGGTCTCTTGCGCGCCCGTGCTGCCGGTCGAGCCGCCGTCGGAGTCCAAGCTCGGTGGGTCGTCGGGAGAGAAGCACCCGCAAAGCAGGACCGCACCCGTGAGGACGAGGTTTCGTCGAGAACCCAGGACCATAGCCATGCCGTGAAGTATAGGACGACCCGGGCCGCGCGGGATTATCGCGTGGGGATGGCCAGTCGGGCCGGTTCCCACCACGGGCTGCCAGCCCCGACCGCTCGCCGGCGCGCCCGGGTCGCGGCCACGTGCAGCAGCCGGCGGGCGTGGCTGCGGGCGGCGATGCAGATGTGCTCGGGTGCGGTTCTCCAGCCAGACTTCGAACGCGGCATACTTCGCGGACGGGATTTCACCGCGCGCAACAATGCGTTCGTCATCCCCCCTCGCTACGGCGGCGTGCACGTGTGCGACGACTGCTCCACCGTAGCGTCCGTCGGTACGGGCTGCTTTGGCGACCGCTCCGAAAACCCCAGCATCGTGGTCGAGGACAACGTATTGGATGCATACTACGGAAGCCCCGGTGTGTCGGGCGCCCCCGTGTTCGAGATCGACCGCGTCTTCGGACCGATCGATTCCACCGACAACGACTTCGTCGGTGGACTCCCCCCGTATACCGATACTTGGGACGGAGCGCCCGATGGCTGCGCTGCGTAAAACGCGCCGTCAGCGTCGCAGGCGGCAAGCCGGCGCATTCGTGAGCTCACGGCAGCGCTCCGAAATCACACCGGGGCGTTCTCCGACCTCATTTCCTCTCGTCGAAGAAAAACTGCAACAATGAGGTTCGGTGGTCGACCTGTCCGGCGTGCGACAAAGAAGACTTCGACGATGGGTCGCGGCTGTGTCCGTTTGCTGGTCCCTGGGCTGCTACGCGGGGGCTGGGCCGGGAGAGCAGGGCCTCCAGGGCCTCCGGGATCGGGGAGAGGGATGGGCCGGAGAGTCCGGCAACGGTCTCGCCACCGACACACTCTCGGGACGAAGATATCCTTCGGGAGACCAGCACCGACGCCCCTCCTGCTGACTCCTACGACTTCGTGGGCTACGTCCGGATGCCGGGGCTCCCTTTCATCCACGACGCCGTCCCTGCTGACAACGTCGGCGACCTACTCCGCGACCACGGTGTCTTGCTCGGAGACCCAGATCAAGGACTTCGAGATCCCCCGGTCCCCTCCGACGAGCACGACGTCGGGCGCGGCCTCGCCCTGAGTGCCGATGGCCGCCTCTTTATTGAAAAGGAGAACGCCTTCCGACAGCGCCTGTTGGCGAGTCTCGACGCGCCGGAGTCTGGCGCCTCGTTCATGCCGTGGGAGAACGGACCCCCGAACTACGACGACGACTTGGATCCCTCCGACGAGGAGGAGACTCTGGCCCATCGCAGTGGGATCCATGGCCCGGACAGCCGAAAGTACGTCGGGAATAGCGAGGCCTGGCCCCACCGTGCAGTGGGGGTCCAAACACTCACCTGGGATGAGGACGAGGACAGCGGCTACTTCTATGACGCCGGAGCCACCTTCTCCCGTACGGGTTCCGGAACGATGATCTCGCCGCGAGCCCTTGCAACCGCCGCGCACGTGATCATTGAGCCAAGCGGGGACTTGAGGACTGTGCGACTCGACAGGTTGTTCGGGTGGGTTCGACTACGCCTCTCGAACTGGCACCGACCTCCAGATGAAATTGGAATGGGAGCAGAAGAACCTGTCGTCAGGCGCTGCCGGGGGAGGAGCGCTTGCACTCGGAAGGAACGGACTTGCCTCGATGAGCCGGGTGATCGGCGAACTCGACTTCGATACGACGATGTCCGTTGGCACGTTTCGACTGATTGGAAGTGGCGAGGACCATCTGGGTGGAGAGACGGCGACCGCAACCTTCGACGTCACCGGGTCTGTGTCGAAGCTGTAGGTGACGTGAGATGATGCCTGCGCGACCCTTGGCTTTACTTTGTCTGTTCTCGGCGTGTGCCCCTGCCGAAGATGAGCCGAGGGCGTGGTTTGGCGAGCGAATCGTCTTGGAGTCACGAGTCGGGGTCGAGGTCTGTGGCGGTGAAGTCGACTTCCTCGACCGCTACTTGGAGAAGATCTATGGGGTCTGGACGGGATCTCCGCCTGCGGACGACTTCTTCGTCGAACTCGACCTGCGGGACGACCCCGACAGCGATTTTGATGGTTTCGCCGACCTGGCGGAGGAATCCGCGTGGGTGTTTAGACAGAATGCGGTGTTTCACGAGCTCGCGCACCTCGTTGTGGGATGGGAAGATGATCGGTCGGCGCCGTTTCTCACCGAGGGCGCAGCAGAAATGCTCGGACCCGCGTACCGCGGGAACCTGTTCGGTCGGCAAACGCATGAACCCGAGCTGTTCCTCTATGCGTCCGACGATGAGTTCGTGGCGGGATACTACGCACCCTCTGCCCAGTTGATGCGGCATTGGGAGCGTGAGTTCGGTATGGAGGCGGTTCGTTCGGCATACCGCTCGGCGCCTTTGGACGCGAACCGTGAGGAGATGGATGCCACTTTTGAAGCCGCATTCGGCCCCTCCTACGAGGCCTCAATCGAAGCGTTCGTGGACGCGGAGAAGTGCCCGCTACAGGCGTGGGAGTGCGACCCGGGCGTGGTTGGAGCCGCGGCGTTCCCTATCGAGGTATCGTCGAACGGCGGGTGTTCGGACAGCGACCTGCTCGGCTATCAAAAGGCAGGGTCGGAGGCGTGGTCCCCGACTTGGTTCGGGCTTGTCGAGTTCGAAACGGACGGGATCGTGCGCATCGAGCTGCAGGAGAACGTGGTCGTCACCCTTGAGACCTGCTCTGTGGAGTGCATGGTAGCGATCGGCTCAGGGTACCCTCTGAACAGCGAGTCCTCGCCGGCGGTTGTCGAAGGGCCGTGGGCGGCCGGACGCTACTTCGTGACCGCGCGGCCCAATGACCCCAGCAAACCGTTCTCATTCGCGATTCGAAGAGGCGCCGGGTGAGGGTGAGCGAGGAGGTGCCGGGGACATCGGGGCATGGGGAGCAATGGCGCGGAAGCGGCGCTAAGGAGGCACCGCAGAATAAGCGATCCCGTTTGCTGCGGGAACGCGACGGCCCGAGGTGCTGTCCGAGGTACGTCTCCAGGATCCGGAGTGGCGCGGGCTGGACCTGAATACATGGGCCTTGCGAGAAGGAACGCGGTGTGATCTACCGGTGTCGTGAGCGGCGAGTCGGACCTCCAGACCAAGTTCGAGGTGCTGGCGCCGTTCATGGGGGAGTTGCAGCGACGGATGTGGGCGGCGACCGAAGCACGGTTGTTCGGCCGCGGCAGCGTGGCTGCGGTTCACCGCGCGACGGGGATCGCAAAGTCGACGATCCTGCGAGGGCTCGCGGACTTGGACTCGGGTCGAGCAGAGGATCTCGCGAACGCCGGTCGCGCGCGCAGAAAAGGCGCGGGTCGCCAGCTCGCGGAGGTTCATCAGGACGGACTCGCGGAGGCGCTCGACCGCTTGATCGATCCTCAAACGCGAGGGGATCCCGAGTCCTCGTTGCGCTGGACGTCCAAAAGCACGGCGAAACTGGCCGCCGAACTGGAGAAGCAGGGCTTCGCGGTCAGCGCGGACACCGTCGGTCGGATGCTCCGCGGAAGCGGCTACAGCCTGCAGTCGACCCGAAAGCGCCTCGAGGGGACGTCGCACGATGATCGCAACGAGCAGTTCGAGCGGATTTCGGCGCTGACGAAAGCCGCCAAACGCCGCCAAAGTCCCGTAATTTCGGTAGATACGAAGAAGAAGGAGCTGATCGGGCGCTTCTCGAACGCCGGCCGGGAGTGGCAGCCGACCCATCAGCCCGAAGCGGTCAACGTCCACGACTTCCCGGTGCCGGGCCAGGGCAAGGCGATCCCCTACGGCATCTACGACGTGGGGCGCAACGAGGGATTCGTGAGCGTCGGTATCACCGCGGACACGGCAGAGTTCGCGGTCGAGAGTATCCGGCTCTGGTGGCGCAAGCTTGGTCGCCGGCGATACCCGCAGACGAAAGATCTTCTGATCACGGCCGACTGCGGCGGAAGCAACAGCTACCGCTGCCGGCTCTGGAAGGTGCAGCTGCAGGCCTTCGCGGACTGCGCCGGCTTGAAGGTACGCGTCGCGCACTACCCCCGGGCACGAGCAAGTGGAACAAGATCGAGCATCGCCTCTTCTGCCAGATCACCACGAACTGGCGCGGGCGACCGCTCACCACGTACCAAACCGTCGTCGACCTCATCAGCGCCACAAAAACCAGCGCCGGCTTGAAGGTCTACGCCCACCTGGACACCCGCACCTACGAGAAGGGGCGCGAGGTGACCGACGCCCAAATGGCAGCGCTCAAAATCAAGCGAGACAGCTTCCACGGCGAGTGGAACTACGTGTTTCTTCCGCGACGCTGATGGTAGCGTTTATTTTGCGGAGCCTCCTAAGGCGTCAGGAGAGCCGCTTTTTGCAATGGGCAGTTCGCCGAGTTTCGCGTCGAGGTCGTCGTCCGTCGCAACGAACAGGTCCTCTTTCGGGGCGAGACGCTTCTCGAACTCGCCCGGCCGACGTTCGGGAAGCAGCCTGTGCGGATGCATGACTTCGAGGACGGCGAGCTTCTGACGTTCTTGGAGATCAGCGAGGAGCTGGCCGCTCCGTCGGCAGACCAGAACCACGACGCCATCCTCGATGTCTTCGCGGAGGATGGCGAGATCAGCCATGTTCGACTCGAGGTCGGCAACGACAGCACGACGACCGGGACTGGGATGCCCCTCGTCGAGGTGCTCTTCGAGCAGTAGCGGCTGACGCAGGTACGCTCTTCACCGAGGCGATCTCGGCCACGCTCGAGATCACGCCCAAGGGCGGCGGCGGCGAGTACACCCGTCACTGCAGGCCGAGCACGCGCGCCGCATCGGCCCCGAGAATCCCGACGATCGCGGCGCGGCTCAGTCCGCGCCCCTCGAGACCCGCGACGATGCGCGGGAGGGCGGCATGCGAGTCGAGCCCGTCTCCGGGCGTGATCAGTCCGTCGAGATCCGACCCGATGCCAACGTGGCCCTCCCCCATGACCTCATGCATGTGAACGATGTGTTCGACGACGCTCTGCACGTCCGCGTCCTGCCAGGCCTCGCGGAGGAACGGGGCATGGAAGGCCACGCCGACGATCCCTCCGCTGTCGGCCACGGCCCGGAGCTGGTCGTCGCTGAGGTTTCGGGGATGCTCCGCGAGCGCCCGCGCATTGGAGTGTGAGGCCACCAGCGGCTTGCCGCCGGCCCGGGCGATTGCCGCGACGTCCTCGAAGGTCGCGTCCGACGCGTGCGAGACGTCGACCAGGGCACCAGCGTCGTAGACGGCCCGAACGAGGCGACGTCCGCGGGGCGTCAGGCCTTCGGCGCGCGGGTGCGGGTCGGAGGACGAGCTTGCGAGCGAGTTGTGGTGGGTGTGCACGAGCCCGAACAGCCGCACCCCGCGAGCGACCAGCGCCGGCACCCTGTCGACGTGCTCGGCGAGGGGTTCAGCGCCCTCGACGGCGTACAAGACACCGACCTGGCCGGGCTCGACCTGCCCGACCGCGGCCCAGCCCCTGGCTCGAACGAGCGCCTCCGCCGTGCCCAGGACGCCGAGCAGCGCTCGAAGGTCGCGCTCTTGCATCTGGTGGGGGACGAAAAGCGACAGCACCACGGTGCGTACGCACCCACGGCGAAGCGCGGCGGTCGTGGTCACGCCGGGCTGCCCGCGGTAGTGCGCCTGGAACGGAAGGTCGACATGCAGGTCGACGCCCCCATGGGCCAACCCGCACGCAGGATTCGATCGAAGTGCCCAGAGCAACGCGAGCGTCGCCAACGACGTCACAGAAGCGGGCCGATCGCCTCGTAGTGCCCACTCACCTCGATCTGCACGTCGACCAGGCCATCTTCGAGGTGTCCCGCGTCGTACTGCAGCACCGCCGACTCGCCAAAGGTCAGCGCGGTGGTCTCGTCGTCGAGCGCTCGAACCCCACGCGGGGACTCGTCGACCAACCGGAGCGGTTGGCCATCGATGCGAACGACGACGCCGTCGATGTAGCTGGTCTCGGGCTCTCGCTCATCGAGTCGGAGCGTGAGCACACCGCTTCGAACGTCGGCGCGCGTCTGGACGATGTCCGTGCCGTAGCGGCGCCGGGTGTAGCGATCCTTGAGCACCTGCCCGACCTCGTGCTCCTTGCCGTCCTGGAAGACGACGAGGAAGGGGCACGAAATGCACAGCCAGGTGTGGGTCAGCTCGTCGGCGGACAGCACGACGTCGCGGCCCTCGCCCGTTCCGATCGAGATCTCTTCGAGGTAGCCGTTGTCTCGGTACTCACCGCGGACGAAGAACTGGTTGGCCATCCCCACCGCGACGAAGTACTGCCCCGGAGCGAGGTCGAAGGTCACGGCCTGTTCCCCACACTTTTGGGCCTTGTAGGGCTCGTACTTCTGGAACTCCGTCAATCCACCCCAGAAGTCGGGATCGCCTTGCAAGCCGATCAGCGCCTGCATCAGGAACTCCTCCCCGGGATCGAAGACGTCCGCGGGAAGGACCGCGACCCAGCCATCCTCGAAGTTGCAAGAGACGTGGACGCCCGCCTGCGTCTTCGGCGTCGGGTTGGTGCGGATCTGCGGCTTGCCCTTGGGGGTCGTACGCTTGCCCTTGGGGGTCGTACGCTTGCCCTTCTTCTTCTTTGGGTTCGCCCGAGCCTTGCCCTTGGGGTTCGTACGCTTGGGTGCCGCCTGGCCTGGATTCGTGCGGACCGCCTTCTTTCCCTTGGGATTGGCGCGCTTGGCCGTGGTCTTGTGGGGGTTGGTCCGCTTCGCCGTGCCCTCCTTCTTGGCAGGCGCCTTCGACGTCGTCGTCCGCTTCGCCGCATTCTGCTGGGGCGCCTTGGACGCGGAGCGCTCGCGGGGCGCCGCGGGAGCCGAGGCCGGCCGAGACGCGCGGGGTGCCTTCGACGATGGTCGCGAGGAAGAGGGCGGCGCGGATCCGATAGTGACGTGACACGCCGAGAGGCTCAGCATCATGAGGGCGGCGAGGGAGAAACGCACCATGTACGGAGGCTACCCCGCACTCCTAGAGTCAACACCAGCGAAACCTGGCAGCGAGGACGGGAGCCGCTGATCGTGCGCGGGGGCGCCGCGCTGCACGGTAGACCCGAGCTCCCGAGCGCCGACGCGGCGGCTCGGGCCAGCTGGCCGGATCCGCCGCGATGCATCACCAAGGGGGTCGAAACGCCGCGAGCGAAGAAAGTTCCATTTTCTTTGCGCGAGTTTCGAAATGCCCCGTCTAGGAGGTGCAGGAGGCGACGCGCTACGTGCCCGCCCGATGCATCGACGGACTGAGTGCGCTCCCCCTGCACCCTCCCGGCGAAGCAACGGACGTGGCGACGCGCAAGCCGCGACGCAGGTGCCTTCACCCGTACCTGCGTCGCCTGCAGCTTTATCCAGATCGGGACGCGTCCTGACCGCAGACGGTCAACGCGCGCACCAACTCCCGCACCCCGCGTTCGAACCCGACCCGCGGCTGGTAGCCCAGGTGCAAGGCGGCCGCGCGAAGGCTTGCGCGCGTATGCGGGGCATCGGCAGGGTGCGGAGCGGCCTCGATGACCACTGCGGGGCGTCCAAGACAGGCGGAGAGCGTCTCTATCACCACCGCGAGCGTGACCGAGTGGCCACTGCCGAGGTTGCACGTCAGATGCTCCGGACCCGAGCGCGAGAGGCTGGCGACCAGGCCCTCGGCGATGTCGGAGACGTGCGTGTAGTCGCGTTCACTGCGACCGTCACCGAACATCGTGATCGGATGGCCCCCTTCGATTGCGGCGACGAACCGATGAAGCGCCAGGTCGGGTCGCATCCCCGGGCCGTACACCGTGAACAGACGAGCGATCGTGCTGCGCCCCGCGAAGCGACGGACGATGGCTTCAGCCTCGACCTTCGTCGCGGCGTAGGGGGAGCGCGGCTCCAGAGCATCGGTCTCCTCGCTCGCGCGAGGCGTTCGCGCGCCGTAGACGGAACTCGACGAGCTGAAGACGATCCTCTCGGCACCGCACGCCGCCGCCGCCTCGACCACGTTCGCGGTGCCCTCGACGTTGGTCTCGCGGTAGCCCGAGGGGTCCTCGACCGAGGACCGGACGCCCACCAGGGATGCGAGGTGGATGACCGCTCGAGGCCGCACCTGGTCGAAAGCGTCTCGGAGCGCGTCTGCATCTCGGATGTCCGCCACGAGCGCGGCACACGGCGCATCGGACCACGGACGACGGTCGAGCCCGACGACCTGGACACCATCGCACAGGAGACGCCGGACGACGTGCTGGCCGATGAACCCGGCCGCGCCGGTCACCACAACGCCTCCGTCCGACCCTCTCACGAAGCCTCGGCGTATCTCAGACGGAGGTGTTCACGCAAGCCGTGTCGTCGGGCACAATCGCCTCGTGCGTGGCTTTTCTTGGGCGTTCGCCTCTGCTCTCGCGTTCTCGGGGTGCAACTCCGACGGGTCCGCCCCCGCGCCCTCGTCGACCGTCGCGGCGCCAGGTGCCGCACGGGGAGGGTTCGAGGTCGAAGACGAGCAGGGCAACAGCTGGGCCGCAGCGACGCCGGACGGAGCTGTCTACCGACTCGCGTCCAGCGGTTCAGAGTCCGGCAAGATCTCGATCGAGGCGGACCGGGTCAAGGTCAAGGACGTTGCCGGCGCGACGACGGCCAAGATCAAGGCCAAGGACTACGGGTTCAAGATCTACGAGGACGACGAAATCGAGGTCATGAAGGCTAAACGCAAGGGCGCGGGATTCAAGATTCAGCGGGCCGACGGGACCGAGCTGGGAGAGCTCGCGACGAAAGGGGCCAGCGGACAGATCGCCGGTCAGCCCGTCGAGGTCGCCAGCGAGGACGGCAAGCGCGTGGTCCATCGCGCCGGCTCCCCGGTCGGCGCGGTGACCGGCGCGTTCTCGGAGAAGGCAGCGAGTTTCTTGGCGCTGACGGAACTGCCGATGGCGCAGCGCGTCGCCGCGATGGTCTACGTGCAGGAGCACGAGTCGTGAGCCGCTGTCGAGAAACCGCGGGGATCCTGTTCAAGAAGCGCTGCCAGTTTCCCTCGACGCAATCCTGCGCCTCGTGCAACAAGCCCGTTTGCCGCGTGCACGTTCGGGTGCTCGACGACGCGGAGGTCTGCATCTCTTGTGCGCGCGCCTCGATTCAAGCCCATCCGTCGGGTCGCCGCTCCTACGCCCACCTGCACGACGACCCCTACTTCTATTGGTACTACCAGTCGGAGGTCTCCGACCCGTACGGGGAATCCGACTACGCGCTCTTCGACGAAGGCGGGGCGGTCTTCGCAACCGGCGTAGAAGACCAGTGGGAAGGCACCTGAACCGGCGCGTTCTCCTCTACGCGCTCGGCGGGGGGCGAGGGCATGCCGTCCGTGGATGCGTGGTGGCGAAGGCTCTGGTCGCCCTGGGTGCGGACGCGACGGTGCTCGTTCGGAGCGCCGAGGTGCCGCGTGCGCTCGGCGTCTCGTATCGGGTGTGCCCGCGCATGGACTCTCCGGCGCTGCTTCGCGCGCACGTCTCGGCGGAATGCGACCGCCTCGAGGTCGACACGCTGGTCCTCGACACGTTCCCCGAGGGGCTGCTGGGTGAACTGGAGGGACCGTGGCGAGGTCCGCGTCGCGTCGCGCTACTGCGCTGCCGAAAGGACGCAGACACGTCGCGATTCCGGTCGGCCGTGGGCGCGGTCGATACGGCCGTCGACCTGGAGCCGCACTTGGCGTGGTGTCCGTCTGGCATTCCGGCGCTCGGTCCGATCACCCGGCTGGGCGCCGAGAGGCCGGTTTCGGCGCGCGCGCTCGATGTCCTGATCGTGGCGTCGGAGCCCGTCCTGGTCGGGTTTGCGCGGCGCCTTTCCCCGCGGCTGACGTCCTTGGGTCTTCGCGTTCGCGTTCTCGACGACGCGCCCTTCCCCTTCCCCATCGAGGCGTGCGCACCTCGGGTCCTCATCGGACCTGCGGGATTCAATCTCACCTACGAAGCGCAGGCGCTCGGCATGTGGCACCTCGCGCTGCCACGCCCGAGATCGCACGACGACCAACACCGGCGTGCGCGCATGGTTGCGCAGCTCGTCCACTCCCCCTTGGCCATCGAGCGGCTGGCGACGCAGCTGTGTCACGGGGAGGGCTCTCCCCAGCGTGCACCCCTGCACGAGGCCCAGAGCGTTGCCCGCTTCGTCCTCGACGGGTGACTCAGCCGTTTGCGATCACCGGCAGCACCGGCAGCACGGACAATCGACGGTTGCTGGAGCGCCCCGATGGGCCCGGAAGGACGCGTGAGAGCGCCTCGTTCTCATCGAGGTACATGTCGCAGGCGTGACAGGATGGCAGGCGGGACTGCAGCATCTGCGCCCGAATCGCAGCGAACCCTGGCCCGTGGAACACCTCTTCGACGCTCTGCGTCGAGAGATCACCGAGCGGCTCGATGCGCCCGTTGGTCATGCAGCACAGATACACCTTGCCGTCCCAGGCGACGAACATGTGCAGGTAGGGCGCGTAGCAGTTGTGGTCCCGGTAGAAGTCGGCGGCGTAGTCTCCACCGACCGCGGACTTGATCGCGTCGCTTCGACGGCCAAAGGGGTAGATGAGCCGCGTGTCCATCGGCATCCCGTAGTGAGCGCGCAGCTCGGCGACTGCGGGCGCGACGTCCTCGTTGTAGCGCCGAATGAGCTGCTTCGAGAGCCGCAGATCCTCGCGCTTGGTGTCCACGGGCATCGGCACGACATCCGTGGCTCCGTGTTCGGCCGCGATGCGGATGAGTTCGGGATAGTGGGCGACGTTGCGCCGCATCATGACGAAGTTGACGCGCAATCGCGTCCGCCGACCCCGACGCTCCTTCTCCCGGCCGATCCGCCCCATCGCCGCGAGTGTGCGCTTGAAGCTCCCGGGAATGCCTCGAACCGACTCGTGCATCTTCGCCGTCGCGCCGTCGAGCGACGTCGAGATCGAGCTGATCTTGGTCCGCATCAGCGTCTTGGCGCGCGCCTTGGTGAGGAGCGTCAGGTTGCTGGTCAACGTCACCTTGAGACCCGCATCGGCAGCCTCGGCCGCGATGCGCTCGAAATCGGGGCGCACGAGCACCTCGCCGCCCGAGAAGTGGACCTTTCGGCAGCCCAGCGCCGCCATCTGCGGTAGGAGCTCCAGCCATCGCCCGACCTCGAGTTCGGGAGGACGCCAGCCCTTGCCATACCGGCACATGATGCAGGTGAGATTGCATCGCGCGGTCAGCTTGATCTTGACCGATCGAAGAAAGGGGGGCGGCCGACCGGAGCCGATCGCCTCGGCCAGCGGGTCGAGCAGCTCCGGCGTGCCGACGATCGTGGAGATGTCGTACATGGTCAGGCAGCCTGGGTGATGCCGGATTCCGCGAGGGCACGATAGGAGGCGATGATTGCGGACACCGCGTCGCGTTCATCGATGAGGTGCATGAGCCCGTGATTGGACCAGCCTCCACGACCGCGAACGCGGAGCATTTGCGGGCTCGCGTACGTCAGCACCGTGGCCCTGGGGCTGACCTTCGCGGTGCGCAGCGTCAGCGTGGAGATGCGGGCCGGAGCGATGGGCTGCGAGGGCTCGGGGTTGAAACGCCGTCCCTTGGGCGGCGTGAAGGTGAGCGTGATGCGCTCGTGCAGCTTGTCCTTGATCTTGGTGTATTTGCGCTTTGGACGGGTCTTGCGCTTGTAGTGGGTGCTGATGTCGAGCTTGAGGCCGGTGTCGTCGTCGAGCGTGGTCGCGAGGGTCATCCACACGCCGTCGGTCTTGCTGTTGTCGTAGAGGCGAAAGTCGATGCCGAGTTGCGCCGGGCGGCCAGGCTTGAGCTCGGGCCGGAGCGTTCGAAGGAGTTCCCGGGCGGTCCGAAGCTTGCGGTCCTCGATGTCGTCGTCGTTGATCCAGCCGTAGTACAGGAGCGCCGCGACGACCACGATCAGTGCCGAAACGGCCACGCCCCACGCATCGAGCATCACCCCGCCAAATCCGACGACTCCGCCGAGCGCGGCGACGGCGACCATCGCTGTCTTGCGTCCCTCCGTCTGATCGTCGGCCGCGTCGAGAGCCGCGCACGAGCTCTCGATCTCTTCGGGGGATCCGCTGTACGTCACAGCCTTGTTCGAATTCCGAAGCTCGATGCTCGTGCCACCCCCCCCGCGCTGATCCAACACCCCGCCAGGATAGCAGCCCACAGATTGTCCACGCGATGGTATGTCCACCGACCTCGTGTCGCGTCGTGTCGCGTACATCGCACTGGAGCCGTTTCCGAGCCCCAAGGGGTCGGGAACCCGCATGACCGCGACGGTCGGGGCCCTTCGCGACTCCGGCCGCGAGGTCGAGTTGATCACCTTGCCCTCGCGAGGACCCAACGTGGCCCCCGATGGGATCCGTCTTCGTCAGGTACAGGTTCACGCTCGGAACTACCTCCAGCGCGCCCTGGCCTTTCGAGACGCCGTGGGCCGACAGCTCGAGGCGTCGCGGCCCAACGTCGTGCACTTTCGGGGCATCTTCGAGGGCCAAGCGGCGCTGGCGTATGCGAAGCGCCGAGGCATTCCCGCCATCTTCGAGGCCAACGGGCTGCCCAGCGTCGAGCTCCAGTACCACTACCCCGCCGTCGGTCGGTCGATGTCGATGCTCGGAACCCTGCGCGAGCTGGAGGCGAAGACGCTGCACGACGCCGACGTGGTGCTCACGCAGAGTCAGACCACGCTCGCGTTTCTTCGGGGCCGGGGGCTCCCGGTTGCGACGCCCTCGTACGTCATCCCCAACGGCGCCGATCTGCCGGATCTCGACGAGGCCCCCCAATCGCCGGGGGTCCCCACCGTGCTGTACGCGGGGACCCTCGCCCCGTGGCAGGGCGTGGCCGAGCTGCTGATGGCCGCGCGACGGTGCACCCGCGTGCGGCCGGTGCACTTCGTGCTCGCCGGCCCGGTTCGAAACCGCTGGCGGCGACAGCTCGAGCGCTACTTGCAGCGTCTGCGCATCGAGGACAGCGTCGAGATGACCGGCCCTCTCGCCCGCGACGTGCTCACGCAGCGCATCATGCAGGCCGACGTGTGCGTCGCGCCTCTGCGCCGCGACGTACGCAACAAGAGCCAGGGCTGCAGCCCGATCAAGCTCTACGAATACATGGCGGCGGGACGGGGCGTGCTCACGACCGACCTGCCCTGCACCCGCGAGCTGCTCGACGAGACCCGAGGGGTACTCGTGCCGTCCCCCCGCCCCAAGCTGCTCGCGGAGCGCCTCTTGGGGATGCTGGACGACGTCGACGGCACCCGGGCCTTGGGATCCGCCGCCAGAGCGTGGGTCGGGCAGCACGCGACCTGGGCTCACCGCGTTCGCGCGCTCACGGATGTATACGACGGGCTCGGCTGCTAGAGCAGCCCGCGGTGATAGCGTCTGCCCCATGACAGACAGTGTCGTCATCGTCGCACAACGAGCCATGCCCAGCCGCGGCGGGCTTGCGATCGCGACGACCCGCATCGCGAAGCAGGCACGGTTGCGTGGCGAAGAGGTCCACCTCATGGTGCTCTCCAAGGACGTGGCGCCCGGTGCCTGTGCCCACCGGATGGACGACGGCATCCATACGCACACCGTGGGGCAGTTGCCGCTCGAGCACGATGCGCTCGGGGCCCTCGTGCAGCACACCGTCGACGTGAGCGCGGCGGCGGGCGCCACTCTCCTGCACGGGATCTACGCCGTGGGAGCCGGCTACGCGGCGACGGTCGCTGCGGCACGCCTTCGATGCCCCTCGGTGGTGAGCCTGCGGGGCAATGATGGCGACCGGGCGCCCTACCGGCGCAATGACCTGCCCTTCGTCTCGCACGCGCTGAGCCGAGCCACCGTCGTCACGGGCGTGACGCGGCACCTGTGTCGATTCGCGGCCGGCATGTTCGATCGACGGACGCACTTCATCGCCAACTCGGTGGACGCGACGCGCTTCCGTCCCGAGACACGGGATAACTCGCTGGTGGCCTCCTTGGGACTCGGGGGAGATCCGGTTTTCGGGTACAGCGGCGAGCTCCGGGAGAAGAAGGGCCTGCGCTTCCTGCTGCCCGCGTTTGCCAAGCTCGTGCAGGAGCGGCCGGCTCGGCTCCTGCTCATCGGGGGTGTTCGTGCCGACGCCACCCCGGCGCTGGAAGAGTTTGCTCGCGTGGCGCCGGAGGCCTTCGGCCGGATTCACGTCGTCGACTACGCGCGAAGCCCCAAGCGGCTGTCCCGGCTGCTGGCGCTGTGCGAGGTGATGGTGTTCCCGTCCCTGCAGGAGGGCATGCCCAACGCCGTCCTCGAGGCAATGGCGGCGGCTCGTCCGGTCCTTGCGACGGCGGTGGGCGGTCACCTGGACATTCTCGAGCACGGCAAGACGGGCGCGCTGCTCGGACTCGAGGCCCTGGATCAGCTTCCCGACGCGATGGCCGAGATGCTGGACCTCCCGGGTGTGGAGCGCGATGCCCTGGGGGCGGCGGCGCGTGAGCACGTGATCGCCAACCACCACGCGGACGCCGAATCGGCCGCCTGGGGCCGCGTGTACGCTGAGGCGAGGGCGGCCGAGGTCTTCAAGCACGCCGAGGTCGTCGAGTAGTCGCACCGCGGCGAGACGCCGGCCCGGGCGCCGCGCAGGACTGGTATCGTAGCGGCGTGCGTGTGCTGGTCGTGCATCCCCCGGTCAGCGTAGCCGAGGACTTCATCGACTATCCGTACTTCGCCGATCTCGGCGCGGTGCAGCTCGCTACCGTCTTGCACGCCCGGGGCCACGACGTGACGCTGGTCGACGCGTACGCGCTGCCCGGCGCTGGTCTCCAGCGCCGGGCCGACGGCCGACTCCACCTGGGCGCCTCGGCCCAGGCCGTGCTCGAGGCGTCCGCTGGGGATTTCGACGCCGGGGTCGTCGCGTACACCCCCTTCCATCGCCCGCCGTTCCGAGACGACGTGCTGGCCCCGGTGGTCGATGGGCTGCGCGGGTTCCTGCCCGACGCTCCGCTCCTGCTGGCGGACCTCTACCAGTCCGGACAGCACTACGTGCAGGTGTCCGGCGACGCGGTGCTCGCCGCCTACCCCGGCATCGACGCCTACGTGCAGTACGAGGGCGAGTCGACCGTGCCGGCGCTGCTCGAGGGGGACCTCCGGCCCTGCGGGGTGCATCGCGGAGCGCAGGCCGACCTCGACGCGCTCCCGGCGGTGGACTGGACGCTCGTCGACACCGACGCCTACTGGCGCTTTCACGACCAGGTCGTCGCAACCCTCGGCCGGGCAGCGTGGGCCTTTCCCATCGACGCGCGCACGCTCCCGATCGTCACCAGCCGCGGCTGTCCGTTCACGTGCATCCACTGCTCGAGCAACCCGGATCGGCAGGCGGGCGAGCCCAAGACCCAGCGTCGCTGGCCGTCCGCCCGCATCCAGGAGGCGCTGGCCTCGATGGCGAGCCTGGGCGCGGGCCGCGTCGCGGTGCTCGACGAGATGGTCAACGTGCACCGCTCGCACTTCGACGAGGTCCTCGGGGCGGTCGAGGCCGCCGACCTGCTGCTCGAGGTGCCCAACGGCATGCGGGCCGACTACCTGCGCGCCGGAGACTTCCAGCGCATCGCCGGGCGCGTCACCACCGTGAGCATCAGCGCCGAGAGCGGAAGCCCCGACGTCGTGCGGGAGGTCGTGCGCAAGAAGTTGGACCTGCAGAGCATCGAAGACGCGGCCCGACATGCCCACGCGGCCGGGGTGTCCCTGCTGGTGCACTACATGATCGGGCTGCCCACGGAGCGTGCCGAGCAGATCAACGAGACGCTCTCGTTCGCGCTGAGGCTGTGGGACGAGTACGGAGCCTATCCCGCGGTGCAGTACGCCACCCCGCTGCCGGGCACCGAGCTCGCCGCGCACACCAAGCTCCCGGTCGTGCAGGACTGGGGGCCCCGGTTTCAAAAGGCCGCCTCGATCACCGGCTGCGACGTCCCCCCCGAGATGCTCACGGCGTTCATGGAGACGTTCCAGGCGCGCCTCGACGCGTCGAGGGGTCCCAACAAGCTGATCATGAACGTGACCTACGCGTGCAACAACCACTGCACGTTCTGCGCCGTCGGGACGCGCACCCAGATCGATGGGCACCCGCCGCGTCAGCGCGAGCAGCTCGATCGCTACCGAGCGCAGGGCGTCGAGATGGTCGACTTCGACGGCGGCGAGCCCACGCTCAACCCCGAGCTGGTCAGCCTCGTTCGCTACGCGCGTTCGATCGGCTATCGGATGATCAACGTCACCACCAACGGTCGCATGTGTGTGTACGAGCGTTACGCGTCCAAGCTGGTGCACAGCGGACTGACCACGCTGCTGTTCTCGGTTCACGGACCCGACGCACGCACGCACGCGCAGCAGGTGGGGGTTGCCGAGGCCTTCGAGCAGACCGTGGCCGGCATTCGCCACTGCGTGCGGCTTCGACCCGCCGGGGTCGAGCTTGGTATGAACGTCACGATCACCAAGGGAAACTTCGACCAGCAGCACGCGCTCGCCGAGCTGGCGTGGTCCCTGGGACTGCGGTGGATCAACATCCAGTTCCTCACCCCCTTCGGCCGCGCCACCCACCACGTGGCCCCCGACACCCAAGTCGCCGCCGACCGCACCAAGGCGGTGATCGACGCGTTCGGTGACCGCATGAAGATCCAGGTCATCAACCTGCCCTACTGCTTCATGCCCGGCTACGAGAAGCACCTGCAGGGCGACATGCTCAAGCTGCAGCGTCACATGGTCTTCGTCAACAACGAGACCGTGAACTTGGCGGGCTACCTCGCCGAGCGACGCACCCGCAAACCGCAGTGCGCGACGTGTCCCCACGCCTGCTTCTGCGGAGGATTCTACGAGCTCGACAACGTGCCCGAGCCGCCCTGGCTGATCGAGGCGTCCGACCTCGTCCGGCCCCTCGACGACCCTCGCCGGCACGAATCGGTACCCGCCGGTTTCCGAGGTCGAATCCACGAACGCCTCGCCAAAGAGACGGAGACGCCCAGCTCATGAATGCGCCCCGACGCCAGCTCGACGACCTCAGCGTCGCCATCACCCTCCCTGCCGACACGCACCCGACCAACGTCGTGCAGGGTGCGGCGGTCAGCTTCATCGACCGCTGCTACGTGCTGCTGGACCGACCCTCACCCGAGGCGATTCGGGTGACCCTGTGCGCCAAGGAGGCGGTCGACGGCGAAGACACCCTGACCAAGCTCGCCGACGCGTTCGAGGCCCGCCTGCGCAGCAGCGATCTCTACCACCGGGTCGCCGAAGACAACCGCATCTTGACCGAGGCCGTCGTCGCGCAGGCGTTCGGCGCGGCGCAGGCTACTGCCGCCGCTCCTGGGCTCGACGAGCTCGAGGCCTTCGACTTCTCCGACGACGCGTTCGACGATCCCCTGGGCATCGCGCAGACGTGGGAAGAAACGCACGGCCGACCCAAGCCCACTGCTCCCGAGGAGGACGCCACATGAACGCTCCACTGACCCCCAACATCGGATTCCCGGCCTACTTCCGTCACCGCGAGGTCGCAGGGCACATGGTGCTCACCAACTTCGAGGGCAACCACGTCATCCTCGGCAAGGACGACTTTCGCAGCTTCGTCGAGGGCACCGTGCCACGCGACAGCGAGCTGTGGACTCGGCTCGACCAGAAGAACTTCCTGCGCGAGACCTACCGCGTGCAGGAGGCCGCGGCCGCCCTGCGCGAGCGCAAACACTTCCTCGACCAGGGCCCGATCCTGCACATGCTCGTGGTCACGCTGCGCTGCAACGAGACGTGCATCTACTGCCACGCCTCGCGAGCCAACATGGATCAGGTCGAGACCGACATGTCCAAGGAGACCGCACAGAAGGCGGTGGACATCATCCTCTCGAGCACCAACCCGTTCGTCACGATCGAGTTCCAGGGGGGGGAGCCGCTGGTCAACTTCGAGGTGGTCCGGCACGTCATCGAGTACGCGCTGAAGAAGAACGCCGACATCGGCAAGCGCCTGGAGTTCACGATGGTGAGCAACATGGCGCTGATGACCGAGGAGAAGCTCGACTTCTTGCTCGAGCACAAGGTCCAGCTGTGCACCAGCATCGACGGGCCCGAGAAGCTGCACAACTCGCAGAGGAAGCTCTCGACGCTCGACGCCTTTCAGAAGGCCCGGTACTGGATTGGGCGCGTCAACCAGCGCTACGGCGAGATGGGGCTGGACACCACCCTGTATCACGTCGAAGCCCTGCTGACGCTCACCAAGGCCTCGCTCGCGCAGCACGAGGAGATCATCGACACCTACGTCGAGCTCGGCTGCAAGACGATCTTCTTGCGCCCCGTCGACCCGTTCGGCTTTGCGGAGCGGACCCGGCTGAAGATCGAGTATCCGCGCAGCGACTACCTCGAGTTCTACCGACGCGCGCTCGACTACATTCTGAAGCTCAACGCCCAGGGCGTGGAGATCCTCGAGCGCTACGCGGCCATCTTCCTCACCAAGATCATCCAGGGCATCGACCCCAACTTCCTCGACCTCCGCAGCCCCGCGGGTCCCGGCCTGGGCGCGCTGGCGTACAACTACGACGGCAACATCTACACCTGCGACGAGGGCCGGATGCTCGCGGCCATGGGCGACGACGCGCTCAAGCTCGGCGATGTGAACTCGCGCTACCGCGACCTCCTGGGCCACGAAACCGTACGCGCCGTAGCACTGGCCTCCAACCTCGACGGTCAGCCCGACTGCGAGCAGTGCGCCTACAACCCCTACTGCGGCACAGTCCCGGCCCACAACCTCAAGACCCAAGGCACCATCTACGGGCACATGCCCGACAACAACATCTGCATGGTGCACAAGGGCATTCAGGACTACCTGTTCGAGAAGCTCGCCGAAGCGGACCCGGGCACGCTCGAGGCGTTCGAGCGGTGGACCACGATTCGGCCGCGCGAGCACTTCGTGCACGACGAGGGCTGAGGTGCAGGGGGCGCTCAGCCGCCCGAGCGCTCGAGCGCAGCGTCGTCGCCGGGCCAGCCGATCGACAGCCGGCGGGTTTTCCCCTGGGCGTCTCGAACGCGCACGCCGGGCCACTCTCGGTCGGGCGCGTGAGTCACCCCGGGGCCGAGCTCTCGGAGCGCGCGCGCGACCGCGGCACGACCTCGGCCCACGTGTTCGGCCCCCATGAGGCTGGCGATCCACACCGCCCGCGGAGCCACGTCTCCGGGCACGGCAGCACGAGCGGCGTCGACCCACGCCTCGGCATCCTGACGTGAGAGCACTTCGTGCAGCTCCACGCTCACCTCGCACCGCGCGCCTCTGGCGATCGCCACGTCCACAGCGCCCTTCCCGGCAATGCGCACCGTGGCCGGACCGTGCCGGAAGGACAGGCCCGGCTCGCCGACCCGAAGCGCCTCGGCACCCTGCCCGAGCGCCGCCGCCACGGCTCGAGCCTCCTCGACGAGCGCCGCACGCTCCCCCGAGGCGTCCAGCGCGGCCCATGCGGCAGCCGTCACCGGTCGCAGCTCGTCGGTGCCGTGAATGCGCGCGTACGCATCGAACACGCCCGAGCACTGACGTTCGAACGCGCATGCCCGGCACCGCGGGCCGTGCTGCTTGTCGCTGTGCTGCGCCGCGTACTTGTCCTTTGCGGTCAGGTCATTGTCGAGATCGGACGCCAGCGTCAGCGTCTCCATCCCGCCGTGGTGAATCCTGTGCGACCACTGGGGTAGCAGGCAGTACGGATAGTTGCCCACGTTGACGTCGAAGTCGGGATCCCAGGCCTCGAACGCGGTGAGCATGGCGTCGAAGGAGGCCGCCATGTCGACATGACGCGGCATGATCTCCCCGAGGTACGCGTCCGAGCGCTGCCCGGCCGACGACGGGCGCACCACGTCGATGTGAAGCTGCTCGATACCGTGGCGTTTCACCAGCGCGACGTAGTCGGGCAGCGAGCGGTAGCTGCGTTCGTTGATGCACGCGTTCGCCGTGATGCGATGACCGTGCGCGCGGACGTTGTCCATGGCGCGACAGATTCGGGCGAACGCGCCGCGTTTGACGACCGCCTCGTCGTGCGCCTCTTCGGTGCCGCCTTGAATCGAGAACCGCCACGAGAAGCGCCCGATCGCGGCGACCTCGTCGACGAAGCTGCGTCGCGCTGCCTTGGCACCGTTGGTGAAGATTTCGATCTCCTCGAAGCCCAGGTCGGTCGCGCGCCGCAGGGCCGGAAGGAACGCGCGCTGAAGCGTGGGCTCACCACCGAGGAAGGTCACCTTGCGCGCTCGCTGCCGCTTGGCTTGCTCGAGCGCGGCCATCACCGGGGCCGCGTCCATGGGGAACGCCTGGCCCATCTGCGTGGCCTGCCCGCTGCTGCAGAAGACGCAGCGGTTGTTGCACATGTGCCCCAGCTGGATCTCGACCAGCTCCGCGGTCCCAGCGGGGGCCGGGTTCACGACGGGCAAATGCACCACGACCCGAGTGTATCGCGACGCCGACGCCGGGGACATCGCCCGGAGGGTTCAGTCCGTGAAGACCGTGCCCGCCACCAGCGCCTCGATGTCGTAGGGGCTGGGCTTGCCGCCGAGGTATCGGTGGAACCAGTCCAGATGGGCGGCGTAGTACAGCGGCATCGAGCGCACGTGGTTGGGCCAGTGCCCGTCGTTGGGGAACACGACCAGCCTCGCGGGCACGTCCTGCCGGCGCAAGGCCGTGAACAACTGCAGGCTCTGGGTGTACGGAACCCGGTAGTCGAGCTCTCCGGTCACGATGAGGGTCGGCGTCTTGAAGGCGTCGGCGTAGGTCGACGGGGAGAACTTGGTGTAGCCCTCGGGGTTCTTCCACGCCGGACCCCCGAGGTCCTTCTCGGGGAACCAGAGTTCCTCGGTCGCGCCGTAGAACGAGTCGAGTTCATAGATGCCCATCATCGAGGCGATCGCCTCGAAGCGATCGGTGTGGCCGAGCAGCCAGTTCATCATGTAGCCCCCGTACGACCACCCCATGGCGCCCATGCGCTTGGGGTCCACATAGGGCTGCTCCTGCAGGAAGTCCGCGACGGCCATGACGTCCTCGTACACTTTGCCGCCCCAGTCCCCCGAGATGGCCGTGGTCATGGCCTGTCCATAGCCCGTCGAGCCGGTCGGGTTCGGAAACGCCACCACGTAGCCCGCGCCCGGGTAGACCTGCCAGTCGCCGCGCAGCGAGTCCTGCCACTGCGACTGCGGGCCGCCGTGCACGTTGAGGATCGTCGGGTACCGGCGGCCCTTGCGAAAGCCGTGTGGTTTGACGATGAAGGTGTGAATCCTGCGGCCGCCGGGCCCCTCCACCCAAACCTCTTCGGCGGGTCGAATGTCGAAGGCTTGGGCCACGGCGTCGTTCAGCCCCGTCAGCCGAACGCTTGCATCGCCATCCTGGTCGGCCGCAAACAGCTCGACCGGCTTCCCGATGCTCGTGAAGGTGAAGGCGATCCCACCGTCGGGAGCGACGTCCCAGGACCGGACCGCCGGGAGTGCGAGCTTGGTGATTGCCCCACCGCCGACACCGACGCGAAACAAGGGGGTACGCCCACCGTCCGCGCCCTGAAAGAGCAGGGTCTCCCCCTCGTCGGCCCACTGCACCTGCGTCACCCAGTTGTCGAACGACTCGGTGAGCACGGAGACCTCGCCGCTCTTGCGGTCGTACAGCGCCAGGCGGAATCGGTCGGACTCGAACCCGGGCTCGTTCTGCCGCCGGAACGCGATGAACCGCCCGTCCGCCGAGTAGACGGGATCGCCGTCGTAGGCATCGTTGGCGTCGGTCAGGTTGAGCGGCGTTCCGCCCGTGGACGAGACGATGAAGAGGTCCTTGTTGGTGGTCCAGCTCCGCGCCGAGGGGGACTCCCGGTCGCTGACGAAGCACAGCTCGGCGCTGTCGGGAGACCACGCGTACCCGTGCGCGTCGGCCCCGAATGACGGGCTGTGAAAATCGCCAGGGGTCAGGTCGCGGACCGCCTCGGTCTTCAGATCGAGCACCAACACGTGGTTTCGGCGGCCGTCGTCGTAGGCGGTCCAGTGCCGATACAGCAGGTCGTCTGCGACGTGGGCCTTGATCGGGTTGCCTTCGAGCGCCTCGATCGCCTTCGCGTTGGCCTCTTCGTCGGCCCCGTGCTGGGGGAACACCTGCGACACGAACGCGACCAACGTGCCATCGGGGGACACGCTCGGGCCGCTGACGCCGGTCGAGATGTCGGTGAGCTGCTCGGGCTCCCCGCCTTCGATCGACATGCGCCACAGCTGGGAGCCATGCTCGCGCGTGGACATGAACACGAACGTGCGACCGTCGGGCAGCCATGCGGGCGCGGCGTCCGTCGCTGGGTCTCGCGTCAGTCGGCGCATGCCCGAGCCGTCCCGCGCCACGACGTGAATGTCCGTGTTGGACTTGCCCTTGGCGAGGTCGAACCGCGTGACCGTGAACAAGATGTGCTTGCCATCGGGCGACACGATGGGGCTGCCGACGGACTTCAGCTGGTAGAGCGCATCGATCGAGAACGGCTTGCGCTTCGCGTCGTCGCGGGCGGCCGGATCGCGCGCGTCCGAGAAGTTCCAGCCGCCTCGGTTCCGAGGGTCGGCGGCCGGTTCATAGGCCGAGTCGAGAAGCCGCGGTGCGCCTTCTGCGGGCCTCACCGTGACGACCGCCGCGGCACCGTCTTCCTCTGAATCGGTCCCAATCGGGGTGTCGGTGGGCGGTGGTGGTTCCTGCGGCGCCTCCAAGCCTCGATCAGGCCGGCAAGCTCCGAGAATCACAGCCAAAGGCAGGGCGACGCGTCGCATCGCGGCAAACGGTACCAGGAGTCTCGGGGCCGCCGCAGACGGTAGCGCCCCTCCCGAACCCGGGTAGTCTCACGCCCATGACGTTCTTGAAGTCCCAGCTGCTCTCCCTGGCCGCCCTCGCATTCGTGGCGAGCGTGCCGCTCACGGCCCACGCCATCGAGGTCGAGTGCGAGCTCAAAGACGGCAGCACCTGCACGGTGAGCAACGACCCGGTCGACTTCTCGAGCTGCCAGTGCGGGGACGACTCCAGCACCGCCGGAAGCGGTGATGATTCGTGGGCCGACTTCGACGAGGAGCAGCTGCTCGAGATCTGCGTGGCGGAGATTGCCTTGTGCGAAGTCGCCGAGACGGAGGGGGGCGCCACCGACACGGGCATCACGACGACGGGCAGCGACACCGAGGGCAGCGGCGGGAGCTCGAGCGACACCGGCGATGGCGACACCACCGGCGATGGCGACACCACCGGCGGCGACACCACCGGCGGCGAAGCCAGCACCGGCGGCTCGGGCAGCTCCAGCACCGGCGAGGAACCCGGCGGCTCGGGTCCGAGCACGAACCCAGCAGGCACCGACGGCAGCACCGCGTCGGGCGGCAACGATGACGGACCGGCCGAGACCACCGGCCCCGCACCCGCAGGCAGCAGCAGCGGTACGGAGCCCGAAGTCGACGCAGAGCTTCCCGTCGGCTGCAGCGTCGGGACGACGGGTGGCTCGAGCGGGGCCGCGATGGCCCTGTTCGGCCTGGTCCTCGGCCTTCGCCGCCGTCGCGTCCGCTGACGACGGGTTTGCTATGGTCTGCGCCGCGGCAGGATGATCAAGTACCTCGGCTCCAAGCGCACGTTGCTGCCCACACTCGTGGAGCTGCTGGGCGAGTTCCCAGAGCTCCACAGCGTCAGCGACGTGTTCTCGGGCACCTCGCGGGTGGGTCACGGGTTCAAGGCCGCCCGCTGGCGCGTCGAGGCCAACGACCACAACGCCTACGCACACTGCCTGGCCACCTGCTACGTGCAAGCGGACCGCGACCGGTTGCACGACGAGGCGCAGCGGTTGGTCGCCGAGTTCAATCGCCTGCCCGGCGCGGCGGGCTACTTCACCGACACCTTCTGCGAGCGCTCACGCTTCTTCCAGCCGCACAACGGTGCCCGGGTCGACGCGATCCGAGATGCGATCGCAGACAAGGGCCTGCCGCCGGAACTCGAGGCGGTGATGCTCACCTCGCTGATGGAAGCCGCCGATCGGGTGGACTCCACGTGCGGCCTGCAGATGGCCTATGTGAAGACGTGGGCGGCGCGTGCGTACAAGGACCTCGAGCTCCGCGTCCCGACGCTGCTGCCTGCGGTTCCCCACGGGCCCTGCAGGGCCCACCGCTTGGACGCGCTCGACTTCGCCGAGCACGTGTCCACCGACGTCGCCTACGTGGACCCGCCCTACAACCAGCACAGCTACCTCTCGAACTATCACATCTGGGAGAGCCTGGTCCTGTGGGACAAGCCCGAGGTGTATGGGGTCGCGTGCAAGCGGATCGACTGCCGCGAGCGCAAGAGCGAGTTCAACTTCAAGCGCAAGCACGCCGGTGCGTTCGCCCAGGTCGTGCAGGCCCTGCGCGCGCCTCTGCTGGTGGTCTCGTTCAACGACGAGGGCTACCAGAGCCGCGAGCAGCTCGAAGCGACGCTCTCCGAGCAGGGAGAGGTCTTCGTGGTCGCCAAGGACTTCAAGCGCTACGTGGGTGCCCAGATCGGGGTCTACAATCCCAGCGGCGACAAGGTCGGCGCGGTCAGCCACTTGCGCAACCAGGAGTACCTCTATCTCGTGGCGCGTCCGGAGCTCGAAGAGCGCGTTCCGAGTGCTCTCGATCGCCTCGGGTCCTTCGCAGCCCGCGTCGACGATCCGGGCGCCCCCTCCGGAGCGGACCGGGTGTCGCGGGTCGAGGCGGCGCTGTCGAGCCGAGCACCGCTGACGCTGGCCGAGCTTCGTCGCGCGACGGGACTGAGCGACTATCAGGCCCGGATGGCGGTGGAGAGCTTGGTGGGACGTGGTCGGGTCGAACCCATCCCCGGCCGCGGCAAGCGCTATCAGCTCGTGCCAGACTCCTCGTCGTGACGCGTATGCGCCTCCTCCTCGCGATGGCGCTGCAAGCCTGCAGCACCAGCAACTCCGAGACCACCACCGCACCCGCCGGGGACACGCAGGAGGCCGTCGGCGACAGCGTCGGCCCCGATGGCGACAGTGGAGACGACAGCGACAGCGGCAGCGAGGAGACCGCGGACGTCACCGCGGTGACCGTGACCGGCTCTGGGGGCGCGTATACCTTCGCCGTCACCCTGGCCAGCCCCGACACCGGCTGCGATCGATACGCCAACTGGTGGGAGGTCCTCGACGAGGACGGCACCCTCGTGTACCGCCGAATCCTCGCCCACAGCCACGTCGACGAGCAGCCCTTCACGCGCACCGGTGGTCCGGTCGACGTGACGGCGGAGCAGCGGGTCTACGTCCGCGCGCACATGGATCCCGGAGGCTACGGCGGCGACGTGTTCGTGGGATCCGCCGATGCGGGGTTCGAGCTTGCAACCCCGCCGCCGACGCTCGATGCCAGCACCGAGGCTGAAGCACCTCAGCCCGATGGCTGCGCGTTCTGATCCGGCTCCATCGGCGCCTCCGGATCGCGCGCGACGACGTCGCCTCGCAGCAGGTAGGTCGGACACAGCTCCTGTGACGCCACCCGCTGCTCCTCTCTCAGCAGGGTGTGGAGGACCTGTACGTCGGGCTCGTCGAGGGCAACCACGATGAGCTGAGTCCCGCGGCTGAGGCGAAGCACCCGGCGAACGACGTCGAATGCGACATTCTCGGTGGACGTTCCGACCGCCGCGTTGCCGAATGCTTCCCGAACCAGGCGCCCGACATTCCGCGCCCGATCCGGCGTCAGTGCGTCGACGACCGCGAGCACGCGGGTGTCGAGCTGGAAGCCTGTGCCCGTGTCCAAGACCGCGGCGTCGAACGCTCGAAGGGTCCGGACGGCGGCCTCGGAGGTCGTCGCCTCACGGAGCCCCTTGAGCAGGCCTTCGTCGTGGCAGAGTCGCCCGACGTGGGCCAGCGTGCGCAGATGGGCCCGCGGGTCGGCCTCGGGCGCCAGCAGGACGAAGAACAGATCCGCCTCCTCACCCGCCACGTCGACCGGTCGCTTCGTCGTGACCAGTGCGGCGAGACTTCGCTCGAGTCCGGCGACCGGCGCGTGCGGAACGCTGATCCCTCCTCCGAGCGCCACGTGCCCTTCGACGCGTTCCCGCAGCGTTGCCGTCAGTGCCTCCGTCGAGACACCAGCCAGCGGCGCCAAGCTCTGAGCAGCCGCGAGCACCACATCGTCCAGCGAGTGTGCGTCGAGCTGCACGCGCGTCCGTTTGGCATCGATGAAGTCCTCCCACGGATCGGCCGAGGCCGCCGGCGTTTGCCCCTTGCCGGGCGCGTAGATCTGCTTCCACTCCTGCCACACCATGCTCATCAACGACCCCGTGGGCGCCTGTCCGGTGCCGACGAGCGCGTTGCGGTAGCGATTGGTGAGTTCATCCCACTCGACGACCATGCCCGGGTGCCCCTCGCTCTCGCGCCGGTTGCTCCACGTCGACAACAGCTGCAGGCAGGCCTGATCGATATGGTCGAGGCCGTCGATGTGCACGTGCAGCTCGCGATTCACGGGCACCTCGTCGAGCGCGCTGGCGAGGTAGGGGAGCTGCAGGAACGTCGCGGAGCCCTTGAGGTGTAGGTCCTGGACGTCCGCGCCCACGCGGGGCTCACTGCGAACGTCGAGCCGCGCGAAGGTGTAGACGATCTTCGCGACGGCTGCCGCCAAACCGGCGATGATGCCGATGAAGAGATCGATGAACACCACCCCAAACAGCGTCACCAGGCAGATACCGAGCTCGAGCCGGCCCTGTCGGTACAAGGTGACGAAAACCTTGCCGTCGATGAGGCGGTAGCCGGTGTAGACGAGGATCGCGCCGAGGCTCGCCTGCGGGATCAGCTCGAGCACCTGGGGCGCGGCCGAGACGAAGAGCACGATCCAGATCCCGTGCAGGATCGTCGAGAGCCGAGTCTGGGCCCCGGCATCGACGTTGACCGAGCTGCGGACGATGACCCCAGTCATCGGCAGGCCCCCGACCACTCCGGTGAGCAGGTTGCCTACGCCCTGCGCGATCATCTCTCGGTCGTAGTTGGTCTTCGTGCGCGTCTGCATCTGATCGATGGCGCTGGCGGTCAACAGCGTCGCCGCGCTGGCAACGAACGCGAAGACGAACGAGAGGCCGATCAGCTCGAAGTTCTTCAGCATCGCAACGTCGCTGGTGCTCGTGACCTGCAGGGCGTCGAAGAAGCTGGGGGAGATGTCGAGGTACTTGACGTTCACGCTCGCGAGCGCAGCCGCCCCCGTCACGAAGACCAGCGCGAGCAGCTGGCCCGGCACGAGCTTGAGCGCCCTGGGACGGATGCGGTCCCAAAAGACGATGATCAGGATCGTGCTCGACGAGATGAGCAAGGGCGCGAAGCCCCCGTGCCCCGGCCGCCCGTGCAGGACGCTGGCGGGCAGAGCGAGCACGTTGTCGACGAAGGTCTTCTGCGGATCGACGTCGACGCACACGTGCAGCTGGGAGGCGAAGATGAGCACGCCGATCCCGATGAGCATTCCCGAGATCACCGCCGGCGCGACGGCGCGAAACCACACGCCCAGTCGCAACACGCCGGCCAGCGCCTGCCAGACCCCAGCGAGCATGACCACCGGCGCGAGCGCAGCGATCCCATGGTCACGAATCAGATCGACGACCGGGACGATGAGGCTCGCAGCCGGCCCGCTCACGAGCAGCGGCGCGCCCGAGAAGAAGCCCACAACGATTCCACCGAGGATGCCGGTGATCAGCCCACGCTCTGCGGGGACACCGCAAGCCACCGCAATGCCGATGCACAGCGGCAGCGCGACCAGGAAAACCACCGTCGACGCCAGGAAATCGGCGAGCCGACGGCTTCGCTTCGGGGACGCATCCGCGCCTTCGCTCATGGCCTCAGCCTCTCAACGATGCGTGAGTAGCGCGACACCGGACGGATGGTGGAGCGGAACCACTCGATTGGCAACCCCATCTGTGGCTTGACGCCGGTGCCAAGCCGAGTCAACCTCGCCAGCCTTGCACTCGTAGCTCAGCTGGATAGAGCATCTGGCTTCGAACCAGAGGGCCGGAGGTTCGAATCCTTCCGGGTGCATCGGGCGACCGCTTCAGCGGTCGCCTTTTTTTGCGCTCGCCTCGTTGGCAGTGGCAGTGGCAGTGGCAGTGGCAGTGGCCTCGGCAATCGCGTCGGCAGGAGCGTCGTCCGAGTCTTCATCGGTGTCCGGCTCGCCCTCCGCCGGCTGTCCGCGGCTCACGAACTTCACGCGCGCGATGCTGCGGCGCTTGCCGATCTGCAGAATCTTGGCGTCGAAGCCCTCGACCACGACCTGGTCGCCCTTTCGCGGGAGCCGTCCGAGGAGAGAGACGAGCAGGCCGCCGACGGTGTCGTGCTCGTCGCCCAGCTCCACGCCGAGCACGGAGCCCGCTTCGGGCAGGGAGACCGAGCCGTCCATGACGAGCGCGCGACCGACTCGCACGGACGCGTCGGGGGGGATCTCGTCGTGTTCGTCCGCCAGGGGACCCACGATCTCTTCGAGCGCGTCCTCGAGGAACACCATGCCGACGATCGTGCCGTGCTCGTCTTGGACGAACGCCGACTGGTGGCCCGTCTGCTGCGACTCGGCGATGAACCGAGACAGCGGCTGGGTGTCGGGGACGTATAGAGGCTCTCGCGCGATGGTTTCAAGGTCGACCTCCGCACCTGAGACCATCGTTCGAAGAAGATCACGTGCGAGGACGATGCCGATGACGTCGTCGAGGCCACCGCGGGTGAGCGGCCATCGAGAGTGACCCAGCGCGCCGATGCGTTCGACGCTGCTGTGCACGGCGTCGCTAACCTCGAGGTAGCGGACCTCGGTGCGAGGCAGCATCACGTGCCGAACCTCGAGCTTGATGAGGTCCAGGATGTTCTCGGCGAACATCCTCTGCCGCGCCGAGATGTTGCCCGCGGACGCGGCGGCGCCGATGATGCCCTTGAGTTCTCGGACGTCCGTGTCGTGCTCACCGTGGCCGGCCTCGAGCCCCAGCAGCTGCAGCAGCCCGTTGGACATCGCGTTGACCCCGCGGATGAGCGGGCTCAGCACGACCGTGAAGACACGCAGGGGTCCGGAAAGGAGGAGCGCGGTGTTCTCCGCCGTCTGGATCGCCCAAATCTTGGGTGCCTGCTCTCCGAGCACCATGTGCAGCACCGTCACGATCGTCAGGGCAAGGCCGAAGGCGACGATGTGAACGATTCCGGTATCCGCGACGGTCAGGCCGAGTTTGGCCGCAATCGTCACGATGAGGTCGGCGAAGGCGGGCTCGGCCAGGTACCCCAGCACGAGGCTGGCCACGGTAATGCCGAGCTGACATGCCGACAGGTAGAGATCCAGGTCGGCCATCATCGCGACGACCCGCTTCGCGCGAAGATTGCCCTGGGCGGCGAGCGTCTGGACTCGGCTAATCCGAATCTTGACCAACGAGAACTCCGCGGCAACGAAGAACGCGTTGAACACGACGAACAGGGCGGTCAGAAAGAGTTTCAGGCCCATGACTCCGGCGCTCCGCCGGCCTCCCGCGTTTGATCGTTCATGGCGGCGCCCACCATAAGCGACATGGGGCCGGCCCGGTCAACTATCGGCGAGTGGGTTCGGGATCCCCGGGATCGTCGGGGTCGTCGTGCTCGTCGGGGCGCGGATCCGGAGTCTTCACCGGAGCACCTCGCGGGTCATCGGGATCGTACGGCGAGGGATCGGAGACCGGTGGCGGCGTCTTCTTCGGGCCGATCTCGTCAGGAGGATTGGGTGGCGGTAGCTTGCGTTCTTTCATGCGATCGCTCGTACGATCTTTCCGAGCGCGGCGCGGGTGCGCTCCTGCTCGGGAAGCAGATGGGTGTCGATGAACTGGCGGGTCTCGACGTGGACGACCTCGGTGTCGTGATACAGGCGCAGGCCGTGGAGCTCGCCCGACTCGAGCGCCTCCAGAGCGATCTTGTCGCCGAGCAGGGCGGCACCGCCCTCGACCAGCTGCGCGAACGCTCCCCACAGGCCAGGGCTATGGTCGGGTTCGTCCCCCATTAGCCTGAGGCGGTTGACGAGTTGGTCTCGGCGCTGCATGTGAGAGGAGAGAAGGTCTTGCAAGGCTGTGGCGATAACCTCGTCGTCGAGCGCTTCGATGCACTGCTCGTAGGTCGCGACAGCGGCGAGTTCACCGCGGAGCAGTTCGTTGAGCGCCTCGAGGTCTTGCGTCAAGGTGTGAAGCAGAGGCGAGTTGTCGACGTCGTTCGTCACGAGCCCCTTATACTAGGTTGGAAGGGCGCCCGGAACGTTGTTGAGACGGTCCTGAACGCGGGCTGCCCGGGTGGGATCCTCAATCTCGCAGACCAAGAGCGCGGCACCTTGAACGAGTCGCTCTCGCTGGCGGCGAATGAACGCGGCCGGACGGGTCGAGTAGGCGATGGCACCGAAGACGCCTCCGTACAGCGCGCCGATGGCGAGCCCGAACGCGACCGCCGCGACCGGGCTGAAACCGGTCTCGTTGATCGTCGCGACTCCGGCCAGGACGAGCGCTGAGATGACGCCGACGACCACTCCGCCCAAGAGCGCACCAGAGCGCGCGCTGGTGTGCGTCAGCGGGAGCTTGTCGACGCGGATCTCGCGATCGTGGATCGACGTCACGTCGTCCCAATGCAAGAGTCCGCTGGACGTGAGTTCTTGCTGCGCGCGTCGGGCAGCGTCGGGGCTACGAAAGAGGATGGAGAATTTCATGTGTTCGTTTCCTTCCTACCGGTCCAGCTTCACGAGGGCACGTCGATCCGCTTGCAGTGCGTCGTCAGGGTCATCCATGTACTCGCCACGCGAGTAGGTCTCGACCCGATCTGCGGAGACGCCCTCGCCGACCAACGCCTTCTTCACCTTGTTGGCGCGTTCGAGGCCCAGCTCCAAGTTGTAGTATTCGTCCCCGCGCTCGTCGGCGTATCCGACCACGATCACCGGTTCATCGCGTAGCGCATCCTGCTTCAGGCAGGTTGCGAGCGCCTCCACCTTCACGTCGGCGACGAGGCCGAGCTTTGCGCTGTCGGTGGAGAAATACATCGTCGGGCCCTCCCAGCCGCACGCTTCACTCAGCGTGGGTTCGACGAAGGGGTCTCGGTCGGTGTAGACGACCCTGTGGGTCGCCATCTGCATATTCATGCGCTCGGCGACGACCGGGTCGACGCTCGGGGCGGGCTCGGTAACCGAAGCCGGCTTCACGACGGCGGTGTTCTGGGAGTCATCGGGCTCGGGGGCAGCCGAGTCCTTGCTGACCGAAGCGCTGCACGCGGCGAGAGCGGCAACGATGGGAAGAAGAGCAATCTTGTTCGTCATGCTCCCAAGTCATGTGCAGGCCGCATGCCAATCGTCAGGATGTCGAACACGACGGCACAGAGCGATGCATGATGCAGCCTCGTGCCCACGTTCGCACAACCGTGCGGAGCCGCTCAGGGCTTCAGCAGTGGGGGCTTCAGCAGTGGGGGCTTCAGCAGTGTAGCAAGCGCTTCGGTCGAGAGCGGCTTGACGTAGTACGCATCGAAGCCCGCATTCCGGGCTCGGTCTCGCACCCGCGCCTGACCGTAGCCACTGAGGGCAACGATCCGACCAGGCTTCGTCGCCAGGCCGCCGACCTGCTCCGCGACCTCGAATCCGTCGATCCCCGGAAGTCCGATGTCTACGATCGCGAGATCGAAGCGCTGCTCGGACATTGCTTCCACGCCCTGCTCGCCGTCGTGAAGAACCGTGCAGGTGGCACCGCGCCCCTGAAGCACCAACGCCAGCATGGCCGCCGCGTCCTCATTGTCATCGATGATGATGACGTTCATCGAGGTCTGGGGCAGTGGGGTGGCCGGGGACGAGACGGGGGGACGCGGGAGGATCGCCGACGTCAGCACCCGTGCGTCGAGGGTGCCGGTGTCGAAGTCGGCAGCTTTCGCGACACCAGCGATCAGTTGTTCGACGACGTCGCAAAGTCGACCGACCTGCCGCTCGATGACACGCTTCGACGCATCTTCGCAGTCGCGGCAGTCTGCAAGGTCCTGAGTGGCGAGCTGTAGCGCAGCCAAGGGGTTGCGCAGCTCGTGCCCCAGCTCGGCCACCAGCCGCTCGATCGCGTCGTCTGAAAGGGTCAAGGGACTGTACGGGTTGGAAGGTTGATGGTGACGAGACCGCCGGTCTCCTCTGTTTGAGGGACGACGGTGCCACCGACGGCGTCGCACCAGCGATGCGCGGTGAGGAGCCCGAGACCGAGCCCACGTTTGCTGCCGGTCTGGTGACAGGGATGGGCAGTAATGACCGCTTGGTCGAAACCATCGCCATCGTCGCGGACCAGGACGGTGACGCGCTCCGCGTCCACTTGGACGTGTACCGTCACCTCCAGGCGCGCGTGTACCAGCGCGTTGTGCACGACTTCGTCGAGGGCCACTTCCAGGGCGAGCGCAGTCGGTGCGGCGATGGGCGACGACTCGCTGGGCAGCTCGAGGCGAACCTCGACCTTGGCTCGGCGGAGCTCTCGCTGGACCCGGGCGACCGCCTGTTCGACGACGACGTCGAGGGCGACCGGGGCGCCACCGTCATCGGCCGCGGGCACCTCGCCCAAGCGATCGAGGCGGCGGGTGAGGCGGTCGAGCCGAGCGCACGAACGCCGCGCAAGCGTCACGAGCTGCGCGGCGTGTCCAGCCTGGTTTGGGTCCTTGGCGACCTGCTCCAACGCGCCGACGATGACACCCAGGGGCGAGCGGACCTCGTGGGCGAGCCGGTTTGCCACCTGAGCGTCGAGTCTCACCTCGGCTTTGGCAGTCACGAGGCACCCACCTCATACTTGTCGAGCCGGCGATACAGGCTCCGCCGGTCGAGCCCGAGCACGCGAGCGGCCTGGCTCTTGTTTCCCTCGACGGCCTTCATCACCCTACGGATGTAGCGAGCTTCAACTTGCTCGAGCGTGAGGAGCTCGTCGGATTCGTGATCGTCGATTCCGATGCGATCGCTGCGGTAGTCGCGGACCTTTCGCGGCAGGTCGGCCAGCGCAATCTCGCTGTCGCGCGCGAGCGCCATCGCGCGCTCCATGCTGTTTTCGAGCTCGCGAACGTTGCCCGGCCAGTCGTAGGCGAGAAGGGCCGCGGCGGCCTGCGTCGAGAACCCTGCGACGGTCTGCTGGCCCAGGTGCGAGTACTTGCCCAGGAAGTGCTGCGCGAGCAACAGGATGTCCCGGCCTCGCGCGCGCAGGGGCGGCAGCTCCACGCGAACGACGTCGACGCGATACAGGAGGTCTTCGCGGAAGCGACCGGCCTCGACCTCATCTTCGAGGTCGCGGTTGGTCGCCGTGATGATGCGAACGTCGAACGGTTGCTCTCGATCGCCGCCGACGGGACGCACCATGCGCTCTTGAAGCGCGCGCAGCAGCTTCGGCTGCATTTCAGACGGCATCTCCCCGAGCTCGTCGAGGAAGATGGAACCGCCCTGCGCCTGAACGAACAGGCCGTCTCGGTCCTTGCGTGCGTCGGTGAACGCCCCTCTGACGTGGCCGAACATCTCGCTCTCGATGAGGTTGGCGGGAATGGCCGCACAGTTCAGCGCGACGAACGGACCGCCCGCGCGAGGAGACGTGTCGTGAATGGCTCGCGCCGCGAGTTCCTTGCCCGTACCGCTCTCCCCGGTGATGAGCACGCTGACATCGGACCGCGAGACGCGTTCGATCAGCTCTCGCACCGTTCGCATGCGGCCGCTCTCGCCGAGCATCGAGTGGTTGCCGCGAGCCCGATTGAGCTCTCCCTCCAGGGCCGACACCCGCTGCTCGAGGGCGCCCTGGTGCGCAGCCTTCTTGACCTGGTGCAGGAGCACCGCGGGATCGACCGGCTTGAGGATGAAGTCGTGGACCCCCGCTCGGATCGCCTCGATCGCCGACTGCACGTCGGTATGGCCGGTGACGACGATGACCGGGAGGGTCGGGTGAATCTCCGCCGCCGCTTTCGCGAGCTCGATCCCGTCCATGGGGCTCATCGAGAGATCGGTGAGCAACACGTCGTAACGCTCGGCGTGGAGGCGCGCGAGGGCGTCTTGGGCGGCGCTCTCCCAGTCACAGGAGAAGCCCTCCTCGCCGAGGACGGCGGAGAAGTATTCGCAGACGGTCTCGTCGTCGTCGACGATGAGCAGTCGAGGTTTCATGCGCTTGGAGTGTACCGGCACGGAGAGTTTCAAGCTTGAGCTCCGACCCTCGCATCGATGAGTTCGATGTCGTCACGGAGGCGAGGAAGGAGGTGGCGGCGGACGAATCCGCGGATATGGCGCGGCTTGTCTTCGCGAAGACAAGCCGCAAAGGTCCGGGGCGGCTTCGCCCCTGGGATGTCGAGCAGCAGATGCCGGAGACGAACCGCCGGATCATCGGACGTGGTCAAGCGCCCACCTCGATCTTGTCGACCACGCGGTCGACGAAACCGGCATCTTCGACGGCTTCCACGATGTCCGTTCGGGCCGCCAGGGTCGGAGCATTCCCGGTCAGGACGGCGACGCTGCCGAAAACGGACGCGGTCACCTTCGCCTGCCCGAAGGCGCGGTCGAGCAGGTTCTGCAGCGCGTCCGCGTGGTCCTTGCCGGTCTCGACGCCCTTGGACGATACCGACAGCAGGTTCGAAATCGAGTGGACACCCTGGACACCCTCGACCATCTGCTCGAGTCGGCGGCGGGCGCTGCGAGAGTCGACGACGCCCGCGAGTGTCACCTCCCCGTCCTGCGCGCTGACCGAGAGCGTCGAGTCCTCCACCGAGGGAGCGACCGCCATCATCGTTCGCAGGGATTCCTCCAGCGCGCGGTCCTCGACGGACGCAACGTTGAGGCTGAGTTTCCGGTCGTCGATGCTCGTGATCCCCGGGACGAGCGAGATGCGCTGGATGACGCGCCGAAGCTTCCAAAGCGAGTCGACGGCGCCTTCGACGACGGCCACGCCGTTTCGAACGGTGCAGGTCACGTCGTCGGCGAGGTCAGCATCGACGGCGATGCGGGCGAGGGTGGCCTCGGTCAGCGCTGTGTCGATGGACGCTTCGGCATGGTCGGCGAGCGAGACGTCGAGAAGCTCGGAGATCAACCGGGGCAGCAGCAGGACTTCGCGCGGCCAGCTGATGACCGCGGTCGCCCCGGCGTCGTACAGGGTTCTGGCTCGCCCGTCGGAGAAGTCGGCGTCGACGACCACGAACAGGGGAATGCGGCGAGCCACGTCGACCTGGGCGATGGAGTCGAGCGCTTCTTCGGCGGTTCTGTCGTGCAGCGGAGCGTCGAGGATGATTCCCGCGGTCAGGTTCGAAAGGGCGGCGACGGCATCCTCAGGCGTTCGCACCAGGCGGACGTTGGACTCCAGCCGCGCCAGTGCGCGCTGGATGTTCGCCCCCTCGCCCTCGGAGATGAGGACGAGTTCGCGCCACGGCTCGCCCTCTGCCACGTCCGCAGCCCGCGGAGGCGGGTCCGTTCGGACTTGGGCGGAGGAGGGGGCTGGGCGGCGCGACAGAGGAACCATGCACATCAGCTCTTGCGCACACCGTTCCGGCCAAATAACCCATTCAGATCAATCACTTGAATGGTGCCGCGACGCTTGGCGGATGTGCGGTCGAGCGCACCTGAGCGACCCCGCACAGTCCCTGCAGAGGCGGGTTGCGTCGTGCCACCGGCGGGCCGGGCGGTTGCATAGCAGCCGTTCTCGCCTATGAATGCGCCATGCAGATTGCCGATCTCTTCGGAAACGTCTTGGACAAGCTGGAGAGCTGGCTCTCTTCCGCTGTCACGATGCTGCCCAACGTCGCCGTGGCGGTGGCGGTCGTGGTGCTGTTCGGCATTCTGTCGCGATGGGTGAGCTCGATCGCGGAGCGCGGGCTCCACAGGGTGATCAAGCAGCCGCAGATCGTCTCGCTGCTCTCGAGCATCATCCGGATCGCCATCCTGGCCGGTGGCGCCTTCACGGCGCTGAGCGTCCTCAACCTCGACAAAGCGGTCACCTCACTCCTCGCGGGCGTCGGTATCGTTGGTTTGGCCCTGGGTTTTGCGTTCCAGGACATCGCGGCCAACTTCGTCTCGGGAATCCTCATGGCGGTGCGACAGCCCTTCGAGATCGGGGCGCTGGTGCGGCTGGGTGACTACTTCGGCACGGTGAAGACCATCGACCTGCGAGCAACCCGCCTGACGCTGCTGACGGGTGAGACCGTCATCATCCCCAACAAAGAGGTCTTCCAGTCCGCGATCGTCAACTATACGGAGACGCCGAAGCGGCGGGTCGACGTACCGGTGGGCGTCTCGTATGGCGACGACCTCGACAAGGCGCGCGCCATCGCGCTCGAGGCGGTGCAACAACTCGATGCATACTGCGCGGAGCCGGGTGCTGACGTGGTCTACACGGGCTTCGGCGGAAGCTCGATCGACTTCACGCTCAGGTTCTGGATCGAAGACGCCGGCCAGCGCGCCTATCTGCACGCGCGCTCGGATGCGATCATGGCGATCAAGCAAGCGTTCGACGACGGCGAGATCACGATTCCCTTCCCGATCCGCACGCTGGACTTCGGGATCACCGGCGGCGAGCCCCTGCGTCAGCACCTTGGGGACCTCACCCACAGCGCGGCCGAATGACGCTCAGCGCCTGATCGCAATCATCGTACCCACGAACCGCACGCACAGCGTTCGTGCGCCATCGAGCTCGGCATGCACATCGGCCTCCACCACGGTCAAGGTGCGTCCGGGCTTGAGCACGGTCGCCGTCGCCCGCAGCCGTTGGCCGGTCGCTGGGGCGAGGAGGTTGACCTTGAACTCGGTGCTCAGGACGTCGGTCTCGCGGTCGAAGAGCGTGAGCGCGGCGTACCCGGCGGCGGAATCGGCGATGGTGGCCGAGACCCCGGCATGGAAGAACCCATCCTGCTGACAGAGGTCTTCGCGCGCCGGCAGCACTACCGACACGCAGCCCGGCTCGACCTTGTCGAGCGACGCTCCGAGCAACCCCATGATCGTCTGGCGCTCGAAGCTCTCCCGCACTCGGGCTTCGAACGCCGGGTTGCGAACTTCGAACGCCATCAACCCACCGGCTTGGGCGGAACGAACTCGTCGCAGGTGACGTCGATGAGGTCGACCGCGTCCTGGAAGAAGTCCTGATAGCTCGCGGAGCACACGCTGCCCTGGAGGCCTCGGTCGCCCCAGCTGTCGACGAACTGCGTGAGTCGAAGGCTGTCTTCGCCACAGCCGCCGCCGCCGAACAGGCCGAGCGTGACAATCGCTTGGTCGTCGCCGTTCTTCGCAGAGATCAGCGCCTGACGCCAGCCCTCGACCGTGCCGGAGGACCCGTCCCCTGCGTCGTCGTCCTCGTCGGTGATGAAGGTGACCACCAAGATTGCGTCGTCGCGAATGAAGTCGCCATTGCACTCGAACGCCGGCCGGTTGGGTGTCACGGCCTCGACGATCGCCCCCATCGGTTGCTCGGAGGCGCCGCTGGCCGCCGTCCCGACGCGCGCCGCACAGCTGAACGCGGCCTGCAGATCGGGCTCGCTGGCATCCATGTAGCGCTCGCCGCTGGCAAAGTTGCACTCCACGTTCGAGGCATCCTCGCCGCGCGGATAGACGACACCCGCACCCATGATCTCGCACGGCTCGGGCTCGACTGGGGTGTTGCACCCCCCCGGCGACGTCGTGCACTCCAGGGAGGTAATGCACGAGAACTGGCACAGTGGATTGTCCACATTGAACAGCGGACAGCTCCCGTCGGGCGCGAGGCAACCGTCGGCCTCGACCTGATCGCACAGCGCCGGGCAGTTCGCCGGCGGTGCAGGGTCGGTGTCCACGACCATGATGTGGTAGTCCTGCGCCTCGTCGAGCGTCTGTTGGATGGTCGTGATGAACCCGGGAAAGTTCGTCACCAGATTGTCCTGGTACGGCCCCATCGACCCCGAGTTGTCGATCACGAACAGGAAATCGACCTTGTCGCAGCCGCTCTGGTCCATCCCGTCAGGGTCGACGCCGGTGTTCGGGTCGTCCGTGTCGACCCCCAGGTCGAGCTTGTCTTCCTCGACGACCGGCTCGGTCGTCGACGACTCGCCCGCGGTCCCACTCGCAGACGGGCCGCTCGCAGTCGTGATCGGCGGGGTTTCCTCCTCGTCACGGGGCTCCGAACAGCCGGCGAACGCCAGCGCGGACAAGGCTAGAGTCCAACGATCCATCCTTCGAAACTAGCACGGGTGTGCCGAGTTCCCGGCACGAACTGTATGTGCGAAAGCGCGAGGGGCGGTCAGCGCGGCAGGGGCATACGCGCTTCGAGATGGAAGTGGTCGTCGTGCCCCTTGGGGTCGTTTCCGGGCGTCAGCGGGGTTCGGAACTGCTCGCTTTGCGCGAAGACCTGTTCCACATTCCGAAGGACCTCGGCCGAGCCGTAGTCGCGCTTCACCTTCAAGACCCGGTCGTCGCTGAACCGCACCTCGAACACGTCCATCGCCAAGCCGATGGCGTGGCGGCTGAGGATGTTGGACTTCCGACCGCCGCGCTTGACGTAGCGGTGGTCGTGGATCGTCGAGAAGCGCAGCGCCACCACGCCCAGTGCCCGCAGCTGTGGGCCCAAGCCGTGCAGCGCCCGGACGAGATGGCAGTCCATGACGAACGGTCCCTTGCGCCACGTGGACTCCAGAACGAGCTCGCCGACCTGCATCTGCGGCACCACCACGGCCGTTGCGACCTTCTTCGCCGAGGCCGCTTCGAACGGCTGCTCGAGCTCGCGAAGGTCGCTCAGGCACTGCTTGCCAGCGTCGAGCATCGCCGGATTCGGCGGCCAGCTCCACCCGCGAGGCATGTTCGGGATGCGCTTGGACGCGCCTCGGCCCGCTTCTGCCGGCGCAGCCACCAACACCAGCGCCGCAGCACAAGCCACAGACAGTGCGCGGGAGGCCATGCCGCAGTGTGGACCACGGCCCCGGGACCGAGCAACTCAGGCTGCCAGGATCCGCTTGGCCGCCGCGAGGCTCCGGCCCAGCTCGCGCTGCCGACCGGAGTTGTCCCCGCCCAGCGCGGCGACGTAGAGCACTTCGCCCTCGAATTCCAGCTGCTGGACGGTCATCTCCCGCTTCTCGCCGTTCCGCTTGATTCGAGGCACGGCCTTGCCACGGCCCACGATCGGGGTCACCGCGGCCAGCATGGACAGGTCGAGCCCGGTCTCACTGGTCCCGATCAGCAGGCCTGAATCGTCGACCACCAGGACCGCATCCAGGTTTCCCCGAGCTGCAGAACTGGTCAAGGCCAGCTCCAGGGCGTCGGCGACGTGCTCGGACCGGTTGACCCGGCGGTCGGCGTGGCCTCGTTGAGGTTTGGGGAGCTTGGCGATCCGCAGCGACATGCGCACAGTGTCCTACATGTCGCCCCCGGGTCCAAAAAATGGGCGCGATGCAGGGCTTACGGAGCTGCCAGCGCGCTGGAGCTCGAGGCCCGGGCGAGCTCGTCTTCGATCGCCTGGCCCAAGCCCTCGGCCGTGGGCGCGCCGTTGAACAGCCGACCATTGATGAAGAAGGTGGGGGTGCCCCCGACGCCGACCTCGCTGGCCTTGCGCATGTCTGCGGCAATCTCGTCTTGAACCTCGGGGCTGTCCAGACACGCGTCGAGCTTGCCCTGGTCGAGCCCGACGTCGGTCGCGGCCTTGCGCAAGGATTCACCGTCGAGCGCCTCGAGGCCGAAGATCTCGTCGTGCATCGGCCAGAACTTGCCTTGCCGCTGCGCGCACTGGGCGTAGGTCGCGGCGATCTTCGCCGAGGGGTGGAAGCTCAGCGGGTAGTTGCGGTACGCGAACCGAACCTGGTCGGCGTAGGTGTTCTTCACGGCTTTGACCGCCTCGGCCGCGCTCGCGCAGTAGGGGCACTCGAAGTCGGAGAACTCGACGATCTCGACGGCGGCACCGACGGGCCCGAACGTCGCGGCGTGGGGTGGGATGTCGACCGCGAGCGCGGGTGGGCGGACGTCGGGCAGCGAGCGCTCCACCTCGGCGGCGGACTCGAGCTCCTCGATGAGCTTGGCGAAGGCCGCGCGCGAGCGGTCCTGCATCATCGACCCCTTCACCTGGTCGGCGACCAGCTCTAGCGGCGGAGCTTCGGGCTTCTTGTTGGCCTCGTAGAAGGTCGCCACCTCTTCGTCGGTCGGCTCGACTGCGAGCTCGGAGAGTCGTCCCTGAATGTACTGGTCGACGTCCTTGCCCGCCTTGGTGGCCGCGGCTGCGAGGAGCTTGTCATCGATTGCCCGCTGCAACGCGCTCGACCGGATGCGGTCGACTTGGTTGCAATACTCTCGGCGGGCCTCCTGCTCGGCATCGACGGCTTCGTCCGCGAAGTCGGACACAGAGATCGTCTCGCCGTTGACCTTGCCGACGACCATCGAGGTGGGCAGCGACAGATCCGCCTCGCTGCAACCACCGCCCGAGCCGGCGGCCGTGGGCGGCGTCGGGGTGGCGTCGGCGACGGGCGCGGCTTCCTCCTGGGGCTCGACCACGGCCGGCGTCTGCTCGGCAGGGTCGTGGGCCGGCTCTGCGGAGCTCTTCGAGCAGGCCGACAGGGACGACGAAAGCGCGAGGACACACAAGCAGCGCGTGAGCATCGGCGAAGCATCCGTGGCTGGCACCCGGTTGGCAACTTCCTTCGTCGGCCTGACGCGACGAATTAATTGACAGCGTACATTTTACTGCTCAAGCTGCGCTTCGTGGGTCGGCCAGCACTCTCGCAAGCCGGGGTAGACGCCTTCCGGATGCGCGCCATCGAGGCTGCGCTCGACCTATTCGCCGACCAGCCCGAGGTCTCTCTGCGGCAGCTGGCGCGCTCGATGGGGGTCAGCCCCAACACGCCCTACCGCTACTTCGACAGCAAGGAAGAGCTCTTCATGGCGGTGCGCGCCGCCTCCTACGAACGCTTCTCTTCGGTGCTGCGAACGCGGCTCGCTGCGGTGGACGACCCCATCGCGCGCCTGTTCGAGGTCGCCTTCGCCTATCACGACCATGCGACCGACCACCCCGCCGAGTTTCGGCTGATGTTCCAGCTCGGCCAGCCCGACCCCCACGCCTATCCAGACGCCCACCGCGCCGGCGTACGCGCGTGGCAGGTCGTGCTCGATGCCGTCGAACGCGCCGTGCGATCGGGTGCGGTCGAGGCCGACGTCGTGTCCCTCGCGCACCTGCTGTGGTCGGGCGTGCACGGCATCGTATCGCTGGCGATGTCCAACCGCCTCACCGTTGGACGCGGTGCAAGAGACCTGCTCGAGCCCATGGTTGCGTCCCATCTTCGCGCGCATGGGTGGTCCCGATGAAGCAAGAGGCAGCCGGACTCTATGCGCCTCGGGGCGGCCTGATGCGAGAGCTCGGCGCGGTGCGAGAGATGATGCGGCTGCCGCTCTTCTGGCTGCGCACCCGCGGCGCCCTGCCGCGCGGCCATGGGCGCGTCGTGGTGCTCCCTGGCTTCGCCACCGGGGATGGCTCGACGATCGTCCTGCGCACCACGCTGCGCTCCTTGGGCTACGACGTCTCGGGCTGGGGACTGGGGCGCAACGGCGGCGACGTCGATGAACTCCTGCCCCGGGTCACCGAGGTGATCGCTGCTGCCGCGAGCGATGGACCGGTCAGCGTGCTGGGCTGGAGCCTTGGCGGGTACCTGGCGCGGGAGGTCGCCCGCGACATCCCCGCGTCGGTTCGGCAGGTGATCACCCTCGCCTCTCCGGTCATCGGCGGGCCCAAGTACACGGCCGCGGCCCGGTTCTATCGAGACCAACTCGGCGTCGACCTCGACCACATCGAGACCCGCGTCGCCGCCCGCAATGCGGTGCCGTTGACCGTCCCCGTGCTCGCCCTGTACAGCCGCAGCGACAACGTCGTCTGCCCCGCGGCGTGCCTCGATCACCACAGCCCGCACGTCGAACACCGCCGCCTCGACCGCTGCGCACACGCGTCGTTCGGCTTCAGCCCCGACGTCCTGCGAATCGTGGCAGAGCGCCTCGCCAACCCTCCATGACCATGCACATCGACGCAACCCTCCGCGCGCTTTGGACCCCGACGGACGACCACTGGTCCTTCACCATGCCCACCGGGTGGATGCAGGGGCGGACGGTCTTCGGTGGCCTGACCGGTGCAGTCGTCGCCGCGCTTGGACGTCGGGTCGAAGAGGATCCGGAGCGAGCCCTTCGCGTGACGAACCTTCAGCTGTTGGCGCCCGTGACACCCGGCGTCGTCGAGGGGACGGCGGAGCTCCTGCGAGAGGGACGAAACATCACGTTCGTCGCGATCCGCCTGCGTCAGCAGGGCGAGCTCGTCGCGACCGCGAGCCTGGTCTTCGCCAAGAACGTCTCCGCCGATCACGACATCGCTGGACCGCCCAGGCCCAACACGCCAAAGCCCGAGGCCCTCACGCCGTTGCCCTACATCGAGGGCGTGACGCCACAGTTCACTCAAAACGTCGACATGCGGTGGGCAGAGGGTGCCCCGCCCTTCTCGGGCAGCACGTCGGCGGCCTTCACCGGCTTGTTTCGCTACCGGGTGCCGGTCGGGGACGCCGAGGGCGTGCTCGCGCTGCTCGACACCTGGCCCGCGCCATCGCTCTCGCTCGCCTCGCGACCCATCCCCGCGAGCACGGTGGCCTGGACCGCCCACATCGTGGGCCTGCCGCCCGAGAACGCGGAGTGGTTCACGATGCGATACGAGACGATCGTCGGCGCCGGAGGCCTACACACGGTCACCGGCTGGCTCTACGCGGACGACACCGTCATCGCCTGGACGGAACAGCTCGCGGCCATCTTCGGTTGAGCGCGAAGTGACCCGCGCAGCGGACATTTCGCGCCCCCCGATGCCCCGTTTCGGGCCCGGAACCCTGCGCACGCGCGAGACTCTCGTCCCGATGCGCCTTCGAACGTCAAGATCACGCGAGGTCCGCCCGATGCTCCAGACGTGGCGGATACAATGCAGGCGCGAGCCCATCTGCGGTTGATCAGGGGCGGGCAGGACGTCTCGACTTCGAGCCTCGCGCACGAGGCCCGCGGAACGCGACGAGACTTGGCACGGCTGCTGCGTGCCATGCAAGCCGCGGGGTACAGCACCACGCGGTGGGCTCTGGATACGGTCACCCGACTCGCCCACTTCGACGCCGTGACGGCGCGCTTCCTCTTCGATGGTCGAGGCGACCGAGACGAGATTCGCCTCGCACTCCGTGGACTGCGTGCAATTCACCGATGGGTAGACGACGGCCTGACCTCGGCTGAGCGTTCGGTCGTGAGCGCCTTCGAGCTGGTGATTCGCGTCGACGACGCGGAGCTCCACCAGCCGCTCCTTCGCCCGCACCACGCACCCGAAGAGAACTCCCCGGGTTTTCACGAGCAGTCGAACCTGGCGCTGCGCTCGCTTCGCGCAGGCTTGCGATCGCTGGATGACGGCGCGCTGCTCCGACTCAGCGAGCGGCTCGGCGTTCCGCCGCTGGATGAGCCCGATGCGCACAGCGAGGGGGTGCGCGAGCACCTCACCGAGACGATCGTCAACACCCTTCGAGATGACCACCTGCTGTCGATCCTCGTCGCGACGCTCGACCTCGGCGCGCAGCAACTCCTCCTCGCGCTCGTTCGAGGCGAGGTCGACGAAGAGGATCTGCAGATACTCAGCAAGCCCATGCCGCTCGCGCTCGTCGTCGGCGGAGAGCACCTCTCCGCGCCAGCCCCGCTGGACGTCCTGCGCACGTGTGGCCTGGTGTTCGGGCCATCCTCGGCGCCCGCGTCGGCATGGGTGCCCGTGGAGCTCCAGCCCCGGATCCATGGGGTTCTGCACGGTCTCGGGCTATAAGCCTGCGCGAGATGAAGCCGGTCGACATCGCCCACTCGAAGTCGCGCAACGAGCTCACCGTCACCTGGGAGGACGACGTCGTGTCGGTCTACCCGGTCGGGTACCTGCGAAGTTGGTGCCCGTGCGCCGGCTGCCAAGGTCACGGCAACGAGGTGGCATACCTCGATGCGCCCGCCGACACGACCATCGCCGGCCTGTTCGAGATCGGGGCCTATGCGCTGGGCGTTCGATTTCACGACGGCCACGACGCGGGCATCTACACCTGGGAATGGCTCCGCACGATCAGCGCCGAGGCCCCGCCGACCGGCTACAAGCGGGGCCGTTTCGAGGGCGGCGTGTACGAGGCCCAGCCCTCCTCCTGAGACCACCGCCCTGGGCCCCTGACGGCCGCGGACCCGATGTGCTGCAAACGCCCACCAGGCTGCGTCTAGGCCGCCGGAACCGCGCTGGACGTGAGATCAGTCGCTTCACAAACCCGTTCAAGCTACACTGCGCCCATGGCTGTCGACCAGGCAGACGCTGAGCTGATCAGCAAAATGCTCCACCGGTGGTCCGGTTGGGAGCGGGTGCCCGAAGACATCGTCACGGGGTTGTGCGCCATCGCCGACACGATCGAGGTCAAGCGCAAGCGCTCGATTTTCCGTCGCGGAGAACCCGGCCCCGGCCTTTTCCTGGTGAAAACCGGGGAGTTCAAGCTCAGCCTCATTTCGAGCGAGGGGCGAGAGCAAATCCTCTACCTGGCCGAGCCTGGCAAGCTGATCGGTGAGGGCTTCCTGCCGCGCGACGTGCAGTGTGCCGCCTCGGGCTTCGCGATGACCGACTCGGAGGTCTGGCGCTTCGACACCGACGGCGTGGTCAAGCTCATCAGCACCAACGAGACGCTCGCCTTCGCGCTGATGCGGCAGATGGCCTTCCGCGCCAATCGCCTGATCGACCTCGTTCTGGACCTCTCGCTGCGGTCGGTCGAGCGTCGCCTCGCATCGTTCCTGTTCACGCTCGCCGTTCGCAACGGCGCGGAGCAGGGCAAGCCCACCGTGATTCCACGCCAGCTCGACATGAACACCGTGGCGGCCCGGCTGGGAACGGTTCGCGAAGAAATCTCGCGCGCGCTCAACCGCATGCAGCGCAACGGGATCCTCAGCCTGAGTCGTCAGGAGATCGTCGTCCTCGATCTCGGCGCGCTCGAGCGCGTCACTTACGAGTAGGCTCGGCCGGCTTCTCCCCAGCGGGCTCGGCCGGCTGCTCCCCAGCAGGCTCGGCCGGCTTCTTCGGTCGGTCGAAGGCGAGGCCCCAAAACACAGAGACGCCACCCTGGGCTGCATCCCCGAAGAAGGTCTGCAGGCTCCAACGGGGGGCGAACTCGTATTCGACCTCGAGCTGCACCCGGTTCTCGTTCGCAGGTGCGTTGTGGTGGTACTCGGTCTCGGCGTAGACGTCCTCGGTGATGTTCTTGCCCACCGAGAGAATCGGCTCATCGGTCGTCTCTCCGAAGCCGAAGCCGATCTTGTCCACCCGCAGCGTGCTGCCGATCTCCCGCTGCAGCGCGGCGTTGGACATCGCCGCGAGCACCGACGCAGCCTTGTTCTGAACGTCCTGTGAGTCTGCCGCCTGGGTGTCGGTGGTGCCGGTGACGAGGACCGTGAAGATCTCGGACTGCGGCAAGGACGGAACCGACGACAGCTCGAACTCGGGATGCAGCAGCGGGCCGCGCACGACGACCGTCGCCTCGAGGTCGTCGACGGTCGTAGAAGCCTCGACGTCGAGGAAGGGGACGATGGTCCCATCGTCTGCGAGCGTGACGGTTCCCCGATTGAGATCGAAGTCGTTCCCCAGCAGCGAGAACGTGCCCTTCTCGGCCACGAGTGCGCCCGACGCAGTCGCAGAACCATCGCGCACCGTCGTCTCGACGTCCCCGCCCCACGTCATGTCGATCGAGGGACCGACGATGCGGATCGGCTCGTCGAAGGTCACCCGGATGTGTTTGGGCGTCGGCGGTGCCGGCTCGTCCTCGATCTCTGGCTTGCCAACCCCGGTCATCTTGGACAGGTCGGCGAGGACGACGTTCTCGTTGGACGGGATGGGCGCAGCCGCGGCGATCTTCGAGGCGTAGACGTCGATGCGGGTTCGATCGATGTTGACCTTCACGTCGGTCGACTCCAGATCGAGCGCGACGACGGCATCGATCCCGGTCGAAAGCGCCATACGAGGTAACCCCGGCGCCCGCACCGGGAAGTCGAAGACGTCGAGGCGTACCTTGGACTCCAGCCCGACCTGGGGCACGACGTCGACCGAGCCGGTCGCCGAGATTCGACCGTCGCCCGCGCGGAGGGTGAGTCGCTGGAGCTTCAAGCCGCGCTCGTCGAAGACGGCTTTCACCTCGGCGTCCCGCAGGCGCACGCGGGCCGGGACGACGGTCGCGGCGGCGTCTTCGAGGGTCAACGTGCCGTCGAGGTTGGGTGCGCCGAGTGTCCCCGACACCGTGACGTGCGACGCGAGCACGCCGCGAACGTCCTGCACGGCGACGGGTGCGAAGCCGCTGAGTTTGGCGACCTCGAGCCCGTCGATGTCGGCCACGCCCTCGATCGGGATCGAGGTCCAGGGTTCGCCCTCGGCGATCGCGAGGACGTCGGCCTGCGTTTCGGCGTCCACGCGGAGCTCGGAGCCGAGCTCGAGCCACAGACTCTGAAGGTTCGGCTCGACCACGACCCTCGCGTCGACGGGAAGCGATCCCTCGCGCCCCTTCACGTAGCCGCGAACGGACGCGCTCCCCTTGAACTCCGCGAGGGAGCCGTCGGCGACGAGGTGGACCGCGACGGCGCCCCCGGTCGATCCCAGGTCGACGAACGGCTCGACGAGCGCGGGGTCCAGGCGAGGGACCGCAACCCGCACGTGGTGAACGCCCTGGGAATCCCAGCGAGCCTCGCCCGTCGCGAGATCGAGGAACACGGGCACGTCGGCCCGGATTCGAGCAGCATCGGACCTGCTGCCGTTCCACACGATCTCGGTCGTGCCGCGAGCGTCCGCGTAGGCGGCATCGACGTCCACAGAGCCCGCTTCGCGCCCACCGTAGACGATGTCGTCGAGCCCCGCATGCAGGGTGAGCGCGGGCTTCGTCGCCGGACCCCGCATCGTCGCCACCGCGCTGACGCGACCCTCGAGGTCCACGCGCGGAGCGTCGGGCACCCAGCTCAGGGCCGGCTGGATCAGGATCTCGTTGAGCGCGACGTCGATCATGTGCTCCTCCTGTGACCGCCACCGGAAGTCTCGGGCGCCCAGGTCGATCGTGACCGGAACGACCGCATCCAACCCCACGCCCGCGAACGCCGGGCCGGCGGCCCACAGGCGCACCGTCGCCTGCTGTTCTCGGTACCCGGCCGACAGATCGATCTGTCCCGCCTCCCTGCCCTGCCACTGCAGCGAGTCTCCGTGCACGACGACGTCGAACTCGGGCACCGATGCCGTGCCCTGGGCATGGGCGGTCACGGACGCACGACCGGCAATCGCCAGCTCCGGTCGAATCTGCTGAACGTAGGCCAGATCCGCATTGTCGAGGTTGAGATCGAGGGAGTGGGGGCCCTGCGGCTCCCAGCGCACGCTGGGACGCGCCAAGTTCAGCTGCACCGGTGCTGAGGCTCCCAGCTGCAGCAAGTCGAAGGCTTCGGGGTGTGTCCCGGTGACCTCGAGCGTCGCGACGTTGCGCTCATATCCGGCGTGTAGCGCGAGCGTCGGCAGGACGAACTCGTCGAACGCCCCGTCGCGAAGCTCGACGTTCAGGTCGACCGAGGGTCGCGACAGCGATCCATCTTGGCGCAGCGACACATCGAGCTCGCCACGAAGGCCCGCGGCCTGGGGAACGAACGCGGATAGCGCTGCGAGGTGGGCCCCCTCGACGTCGAGCGAAAGATCGCTACGCCGCTGTCCACGAAGCTCGAACAGCCCCGCGGTGGCGTTGATGTCCACCGGGATTCGGCCTCGAATCTCGACGTCGCCGAGGTCGCCGCCGCGGACGTTGGCGTCTGCGATGAGCGTCTCCTGCCGAAACTGCGCGTCGACCCAGAGGTCTCCCGCCGTGAGCCCGGAGGCGCGAAGGCTCCGACCACGCACCGTCGCCGCGACGATGGGTCGGCGCAGCGTGCCCGAGAGATCGACGTTCGCGGAGAGTCGCCCGCCCGCGTCGAGGGAGGGGACGAATGCGTTGGCTGCCGACAGCGCCAGGTCCGAGACCCGCACGCGTGCCTCGATGGGAGCCGTGTCCTCGAACCCGCCGCGGGCGTCGACACGAATCGAGCCCGTGCCGCTCGTGGTGCCGACCTCGGCGTAGAGGTTGCGAACCGAGGCCCATTGCGGCGCATAGAGGAGCTCCGCCGGACCGCGCTCGGTACGAACGCTGATGGCGTCCTGCTCGATCTGCAGCGCGTGCAGAAGGAGCGCAACCTTCGAGCCCAGGACGCCCACCGAGACGTCCAGCGAGGCGTCTTGCAGCGGCTTGCCGCGCTCGATCCCCCCGTGCGCGCCGCACAGCGCGAAAAAGGTGGGTGAGCGCACAGCACCGCAGTCGGCCTGAAGGGAGACCGACCCGCGCACGTCGAGTCCGGGCGCGAACCGGTCCACGATCGGTGCGAGGGCGGAGAGCGCTTCGATGTCGACCGACGCCGAGAGGACCGCGCCGATCTGGGGGCTTCCAAAGCCGTCCACGTGCACGTCGAGAGCATCGGCATGCACCGTCGCGCTCGCACGCCCGAAGTTGGCGGCGGGAGACACCATGGCCTCGGCGTCGAGCTCGAGCGTCCCCAGGTCGCGTTCGCACCCCTCGCAGCTGCCTTCGACCCGCGCCTGGATCCCAGACTCCAGGTCGCCGACGGCATCCGCGAACAGGTCGATCGAAAGAGCCGGCAAGGTGATCCCGGCCCTACGCGCCGGGTACACCTCGGCGTCCGCCAACAGGGAGACCCACGGCGTGGAACCGAGCCCTCCTCGAGCCAGCAGGGTCGCGGTCCCGCCGTAGGGCACGTCGATCAACGCCTCGAGGTCGAGCGCGTCGATGAACCCACCACCACGCACCCGCAGGGTCGGTGAGCCGATCTGACCTTGGCCAGCGATGGGGCCGAGCCGGTCCGCGTCGACCCGAGCCCGGAGCAGGCCCAGCTCGAAGCGCATGGCCTCGAAGTCTGCGAACGATGGGTCGAGCCAAACCTCGCCCGCGTCGCTTTGGACCGCCAGCGACCGCACGGTGACGGCCGGGTCGGCCCACTCCAGCTCGGTCGACAGCATGTGCACGTACAGATCGGCAGCAGGGACCGCGCCGCTCGCCCGCAGGCTCGCGGTCGCGTGGGTCCCCTGCCCCCACAGCGTGACGTCGAGCGACGACACCGCGACGATGGTTCCGACCGCATTCTGAAGCAAGGCGTCACGGATCTCGACGGTTCCCGAGAGCGTGAAGGGCAGGTCGGGGCCGAGGTTCGGCGTGGGCGGATCTGGAGGCGGAGGAGTCTCGCGCACGGGAGCCAGGGCGCCGAAGTTGCCGTTGGTGTGCACCACCAGGCCGTCGATTTCGATCGTGCGGACGTCCAGCGTCCCCCCGAAGATTGCCCCCACGTCGATGCCCAGATGCAGTCGCTCGGCGATGACCAGCGGCTCGTCGGCGCCGTCACGAATCTGCACGTCTTCGATGGTGGTGCCGAAGGCCAGAGCCCCCTCGACCTCGCCGAGGGTGACCTCGCCGGTGATCATACCCGAGTACACGCGCTCGCCGACCGCCAGCGCGGCGCGGGTCCCGATGGCCGTGTACAGGACGAAGATCAGCAGCAGGATCACCAACACGATCGGACTGAGCAAGACGATGCCAATCCTGCGCAGCCAGACCCACCATCGCCTGCCCTTGGGCGCCTCGGTCGGCTCGGCGTGGCTCAAAACGCCTCCCCGATGCCGAAGTGCACGGCCCAACGCCGAGGCTCGGGGAAGCGCGGGTCGGTGTTGAGCTGACCACCGACGTCGAGCCGAAAGACACCGATCTCCGACTTGAAACGAACGCCGCCGCCGGTCGTGTAGAGGAAGTCGTTGGGCCGCAGCGTGAACTGCTTGCTCTGAATGTCGCCCATGTCGGCGAACGTCGCCAACCAGATCGGTCCAAACAGGTTGAAGCGTGCCTCGACGCTGGCGTTGAACATGGACAGGCCACCGACCGGGGTGCCGGGGCAGCTCGTCGGGTCATCGGGGCACAGGCTCACGCGCGGCGAGAGGCGCCTCAGCGGCCAACCTCGGACGCTGTTGGGACCGCCGAGGTAGAACTTCTGGTCGATGGGCACCGCCGCGGCCTCCCCATAGGGCCGCTCGAAACCCAGCCGTCCCCGCGCGGCGAGCTGAACCTTGCGGTGAGGGCGGTAGTACAGCCGCAGGTCCGGGGCGAAGCGGTGGTAGTTGAACTGACCACCGAGGTAGCGGTTTGCGACCGCGTAGTCGAGCGAGAGGCGGCCGCCGTTCTTGGGTTCGAGGATGCTGTCGGTGAGATGGATCGTGGGCGCGATGTCGATGAACCCCAGGAAGTACGGGTCCCGAAAGTCCAGGCCCAGAATCGTGCGGTTCTGGTTGAGCGTCGGCTGAACGTTGAACAGATCCGTGAACCGGTTGTTGTAGCCGATGCCCAGCTCGAACAAGCGCGTGAAGAACCGCGACGCGGCCAATCGGTTGCTCACCGAGTAGAACTGATAGCCCTGCCAGATACCCAGCTCGATCGCCGGGGACTCGGTCCAAACGATGCGCTTCTCGACCAACCCCTTCTTGCGAAACTGGAGATCGAGCTCCGCAACGGGTCCGTGCTCGATGCCCTGGAAGGGGTTGTCGTTCGTGCCGTTGAACACCGGAAGCTCGGCGTAACCGGCGAGCAGGTTGGCGGAGAAACCATACAGCCGGCCTCCGAGGTTGCGATGTTCGTAGCGAGCGATGCCGTGCTGCTGCCAGCGCACAGGATCAATCTCCAGGCCGACGCCGAACTTGACGCGCTGCATCTTGCTCTCGGTGACCTTGACCACCAAGGTCATCGTTCCATCGTCGGTCTCGGGCCCATTCACCGCGACCACGGTCGAGAACACGCCCAGTCCGTAGATTGCAGACTCGACCTCTCGGACCCGTCGGCGCGAGTACACCCTCCCGAGGACGAAGTCGGCCTCCCGGACGACGAGGTCCTCGGGGATGCGCTCGAGCCCCTCGATGCGAAGCTCGGTGACCGTCTTCTCCTCGCCGGGGTCGATCTCGAAGCTGACGTCGGCCAGGCGGCGCACCGGGTCCACCCGAGCGGCCTCGACCACGGTCGCGTATGCAAACCCTTCGTCTTCGAGCGAGGCGAGCAGGCGATCGCGAGCCGCTTCGAGCTCGAAGGTACCGAAGCGCAGCTGAGGCTGAAGACCGCACGTCGCTTGAAACGACTCGCGCTTGACCGCGGGCACCGCGTTGGGAAGCCAGTTGAAGGCGAGGGTTCGGATCTGAATGCGCTCGCCCTCGTCGACTTCGAACCGCACGCGCGCCCGCTGCCGCTTGACCTTCTTGTCCTCCCGAGAGATCTCGACCTGCGCCTCGTGGACCCTCGTGTCGTAGAAGCCGTGCGCTCGGTACACCTCTCGGATGCGCTCGGAGTCCACCGTCTCCAGCCCCGGCAGGTAGTACGACTTGGCGCCGAACGAGATCGCCGGCGTGGGTTGAAGGTTGAGGTGGTCGATGATCTCCTCGTCCGTCAGGGACTCGTTCCCCTCGATGACGACCTTGCGCACCAGCGGGCCCGGCGGCGTCGTCACGCCGTCTTTCTTGCACCCTGCAGCTGCGCAAGCCACGCCGAATAGGACTTGCAAGCGCAAGGTTTGTGCGGTCCGCACCGGGACTTCCTGACGACAGTCTGGGCGTACGCAAGCCCGAGAGCAGCGTTTCTAACAGTCCTCGGACGACGCGCTCGAGGATCCACGCTACGACGTCGCTCCGGCCCCCGTAGCGCAGCAGGGGCTGTCCTTGCAGGGATAGCCCACGCGCGTCCGCGACGGTGTTCACGGCGATCGCCGCTCGTGCGCGCTGTAGCGGCCACGCAGCGTGCTGAATCTCTCCTCGCCCCGCACGCTCGGGCCTTCCTGAGGCGGGGGCTATCCTTCGGGCGTGGTGGTCGGCGCGCCGGGTTCGCACCCCCAGCTGAAGTTGTCGAGGAACGCGTAGCTGTCGAGGACCGAGTCGCTCAGATCGAAGATCGCAAACGCCACGGTGATGTGCTCGCCCGGGACGACGCCTGCGTTGGTGCTCAGCCAGCCCGTGCCCGCGTGCTGCCGCATGCAGGTGCCTGCGAACTCGGGCAGGTTGCCGCCGTCGTCGCGATAGTCGAGGAAGCCGGCGTTGAGGGAGATCGGGTTGCCGTCGGCGTCGAACGAGATGTTCCCCGTCCACGCCTCGGATTCGAGCCAGCCGACGTACATGTCGTTGAAGGGCGAGCCGTAGTAGTAGGGGTACTCGGTGGAGAAGAACGCGAAGTCGTAGCTCAGCGACACCACGTCGGGCGGAACGTCGAGGTCGAAGCGCAGCTCGACGTAGTCGTTCGCCGAGGAGCCCTGATTGAACTGGCCGGCGATCGTGTTGGAACAATCCCCCGTTCCGAGTAGACCCGCGTCGGTGGTGCAGTCACCGGCGACGTTGTTGACGCGCAGCGGCGGAGGAAGGTTGCCTCCGACGTCCCACTGGCCGCCGAGGTCGTCGTTGCAGTGCGTCGGGCCCACGTTGCTGTCGCCTTGAGGCGTGACCTGATCGAGGTCGGTCACGAACCCGCTCCCGATGACCGCGTATCGCTGGCCTTCGCGCGGGTCAAAGGTGCCGTTGGAGCCGAACGAGGAGCGCACGCCGATCGCTCCGGGGGGCCCGGTGACTGTCGTCTGCACGGCCAGCTCCCCCGGGCAGCCCAAGCCCATCGCCAAGAACGGGTCGCCCGTCGCGCCGTCGCACGGCTGATGGTCGGGGATCGTGCACGCGCACTCGGTCCCGCAGCCGTCCGTGCCCATCCCATCGGGGCCTCCGGCGCCGAGATCGAACTTGGGTCCGCCCCCGTCTGGGTCGCCCGTCTCGGAGCCTCCCGTCGGATCGCCCTCGTCCGACCCGGACCCTCCATCGGTGTTCATGTCGGTGTCGCCCTCGTCGAACTTGCCCGTCAAGGTCCCCAGCCCGACGCCGGGCTCCTCACGGCCGGCGAAGTCCCCGCAACCCACCAGCAGTCCGGCGCCCACCACCACGTTCATTGCCGTCGTCTTCACCTGCACGTCTCCGTCCCCCGCTGCAAGTGATCCGTGGGCTCCCGAAGGGTCCGGCGTCCGCGAAAAGCAGGGCCGGGGTGGTTGGCTCTCGCGTCCCGCTTCATCAGCACGCGTCGCCGGCGCTCGCCGAGCGATCCCGAGGGAGCGTCGCCACGAAGCACGCCCCGGCACCGTCGACGGGCCACAGCTTCCTCCACCAGCTCCTCCACGCGTACGGGTCGTCGCTGTTCGGCCGGACCACGGTCGGCGCGGGCGAGGGTCGGCGCGGGCGAGCGCGAGCAAGTCGTCGGCGAGGGTCATCAGTCGGCGGGTTGCGTCGAGGGCTTCGACGAGCGCCTGTCGGTAGTCGTCGGGGCTTCGTTCACGCCGCATCGTGTTCGAGAGCTCGCCGTACAGCGAGCTCGGCCGGCACTTTCGCGCTCAGATCGGCGCGGGTGTCGAGACCTCCGCGGCCGGACTTCAGCCGGTGTTCGGACTGCGCCTTGTGGTCGAATGAGAGGGCGACCCGACCTCGCGCCCCCGACTCCGCCTTTCGCAAGGTCCGCGTCCAACGCCGTCGCGGTCACCGCGATGCGACATGCAGACGCATGACGCTGGTGTCGCAGCGGCCCGAAGGTTCTCCGTCGACGCCGCTCAGGGGACGCGAAACGCGGCCCAGCTCGCCTGGTTGTAGGGGGTGTCGCCGCAGTCGCCACCAGGGGCCGGATAGACGCGGTACGCCCGTACGCGCAGATCGAAGGGGGCAAGGACGCCTCCGCTGGGCCCGGTGACGAGGAGCTCATCGACGCCGTCGGAGAACTCGAGACCTCGAAGCTCATATCCGCTGGGGCATGGGTCGACGATGAAACCGCAGGCGGGCGGTTCGGGCGGATCGGTCGCGCCGCAGCCAAGGTCGACTTCCGAGAAGGTCAGCGGCTCGAACCAGTCGAGATAGTCTGGATCCACCGACTTTGGCACGGGCAGGTGGTTGCTGTAGGCGGCGATGAGCCTCCCTTGGGTGTCGCGAATGGCGACGTGCGTTGGCGGGGTGCTGTCGATGAATCCGTCGCGGAAGGCTCGAATCTGGAGCGTCTCGCCAACCGCGAATGCTGAGTCGAGTGTGACCGGAGGATCCGCGTACAGCTCGAGCGAGACGCTCTGGGACGGGCACGAGACCTGCACGATGGTCAGCGACGGGTCTCGGCTCTCCGTGCTCGTGACCGCGCAGCTCGCGTCGACCTCGAGCTCCCGGCCGTCTTCATCGCCCCTCGAGATGCGAATCTGTCCGTAGAAGCCGTCCTGATCGGGGTCGCATTCTCCGAGGTCCACAGTGTCCTCACCCGAATCACTGGGATCGCACCCGGTCGAAGAGCCCGACGTCCCCGTCGTCGTCCCGGGCGGGGGCGTCGTGGTGGGCTGTCCCGTGCTGGAGGCCTGACCGGTCGAGCTGTCCCCAGCGGAGCTCGTCATCGCAATGTCCGTGGTGGTCCCCTCCCCGCTCGTTCCCTCCGACGTCGAGCCTCCGAGCCCCACAGCCGGCCCGCAACCCGCCAGCCCGCAGCTCGCCAGCCCGCAGCCCGCCAGGATGACCGACGCAGTCAAACAACGCATGGGTTCAAGGATACCTGCAGCCCGTGGTGAACCAAGGCGGATCGGATTGTTCGCTCTGGGGTAGGAGCCGAAACGCAGCTGTACCGGGCGTACTGCAAGTTTTGGCGACGCCGCCAGGAGCAAAGAAGACGAGTGAGACGTCGTGTCGGGTTTCGCCACGGGCTGCTCTAGGCCGCCCGTGGATCGTACAGCGCCGCTGCCGATGCTCGGTCGCGCTACGAGACGACTGCCAAGTCGCGCGGGACGAAGGACGCGTCGTCGTCGTCGCGGAACATGGCGTCGACGAAGCGCTCGTTGTGCAAGGGCTCTCGTGCCGCGGGCTTCGGCGCACCCATGGAGCAGCGACCGCGGAGCTCCCCTCCGTCGTCGATGACGATCGCGTGCCCGCTGACGTCGCCCTGGATGCGACCGGTCGGTGCGATGGTGAGCTTGCCGTCGACATCCATGTTGCCCGTGACGGTGCCGCGGACCACGACGTCTCCGTTGGCGCGGACGTCTCCTCGGATCTCGCCCCCCTCCTCGAGGGTGAGCACGCCGCAGGTGAGGTCGCCGTCGACCACGCCGGCGACGACGACCGGGCTCCTCGTTTCCATCGAGCCGCTGACTTTCGTATCGGCGCAGATCATCGGTTGCGGGCGGGGCGGGCTCGGGCTCGGCCTCGGGCTCGGACCAGTCGATCAACGCGGCCTCCACCGCATTCTTCACCGCCTCGTCGGCCTCCTCGACATCAGGCTCCTGCAGCGCCAGTGGGAGGGGCTCGGAAGGCTTGTTGCGGAGGAACTCGAACATGACGCGACTACAATCTGCAAAAATTAGGTATTTTGCAATACTTATTTTGTGTCATCCGAAAGCGTTCCACGGCCAGTGCGGAGCAGCGCTCGAACCGCGGCGTCGTCGAGGGTTTGATCGCCGCGGTCGGGGATATCCGTCTCGCCGCACGGCTTCCCGATCTCGGCCTCGCGTGGCGCAAGGCCGGTGCGCGCTGGCGACTCTCTTGCACCAGTTGGGCGACGGCAGCAAGACGGTCTGTCGCCGGGTGTACGACGCGGTCGCATTGACGCGATGCTCGCGGAGAGCGTACGAGCAAAGGATGGCTGTGACTTCGCTCCACTGGCTCGCGACGACCCTCGTGCTCTCGGTCGTCGCGTTCACCCCGTCGGGCGCGAGCGCTTGCGATCGGCACCCGGGACACCGCGGCCGCGGCCATGACATGCATGGAGCGTCGACCGCGACCGTCGTGGTCGACGACACGAGCTTCGAGCTGGTCGGTCGTGGACCCGACGGTTCGATCCGCCTGTCGTTCGTCGAGGGGACCGGGTCGTCGGAGGAGGCAGCGCGCACGCCCAAGGAGCAGCGGCACGCCAAGCGGGAGACCGCCCGAGCGCGTCGCGAGGCCAAGCGGCGGGTGCGGGTCGCGTTCCGGGACGCTCGCCGCGAGGGCCAGCGAGCACCCAGCCCCGAGCAGCTCGCCATGATCGCGGCCCAGGCGGAGCGAGACGCCTCCGGCCGGCGTGCGCACGCGGGCTACGAGGCGATGGAGCTTCGAATCGAGCTCGACGACGGAAACGACTCCGCCGTGTTCGTGATGCAGGCCGAGTCCGGCCACGACGACGCACCCCGCCGAGACCGTCACGCCGAGCGAGAGGCCCGGCGCGAGACCCGACAGGCGCGCAAGGCCGAGAAGTTGGAGCGACGCGCCGCCGACCTGGAGCGACGCGCCGCGGAGTCTCGCCGCACCACCGCTCGCCGATAATCCGGAACACCTCGCGCTCTCGTTCCAAGACCGGGACGGGGGAGCCTGTCCAGCTGCGTACCTCGAGCGCCGCGAGGACCGTGGTTCCTCGAACGCTGAAGCGTTCCGTCGTTTCTGCAGGCCTCCGTGGTCCAAAAGCGAGCGCGTAGACCGCATGCAGCTCGGCCGCCCTCGGCCCGGTCAATCGGCGTCGTGCCAGTGCGAGACCATGTCCCAAGGGAGCACCAGTGCGGATGCCGAGAGGACGTCGACGATATCGGCCACGGCATCGGGCGCCCCGTGAGCGAGACCTGGAAGAGTGAACGGCGCGAGGCTATCGCCCTCCACCTCGATCACGCGGGCATCGAGCACGACTTGTCGGCCAGCCACGGTGGCGTGCAGCTGCGCGAGCAAGCGCTTGCACTCTCGTCGTCGATCCGCCGTCGCGGAAAACCGAACGGAGGCGCTGGCGATCTCGGTCTGGTGGCCACCGTGCTCCGCCACGATTCCGTCGATGTCGTCTCGGCTCACGCCGCGATACGGCAGGGCCGTTCGCTTCCCCAGGGGACCGACACCGACGAGCTCCACGATGATGCGTGACTGGTACGCCGGCGTCTCCAACCGACGACGCTTTCGCGATCCGAGCCGTCGAAGCGAGCTGCGGCGAATCGTCGCGTGCTCGAGGACTCCAATTCGTCCGAGCAGACGCTGGTGCGCGAGCCGTCCGGACACGGGAACTTCGAGGCTTCGGTAGCTGCGCGGGGTCACGCGACGAGGATAACGCCCGATGCGTAGGCCCAGGACGACGCCCACCCATGGCACGGAGGCCTGCGCCCGGGTTCACTCGACCATCCGAGGGCCCCAGTCCGGTGCCGTGCCCTTCTTCATCACCAGCTCGGGGTCAGCCGACAACGGCAGCGCGGACGCGAGTGCGAGACGTCACCCCGACCGAAGTGGGATCGCGTACCCAGTTTCGGACTCCGCCCCCCGTCGACGGACGAAGCAGACGAGCCCCCATTCGAGAGCTGGGCCGAGGGCGGTCGCGCGCAGCTGGCGGGATGATTCCGACGCCCGAGCGAACGCTTCGCTCGACGCCCCGATGAAGCTGCTCTGGCACATCTCCTCGAGCCGGTTCACACCGACGACTCAGCTCAGTCCTTCGGTCGATTCGCGAGCCAGGCCCGTGCCTCCGTGACGCCGGTTTGCTCCGCGCGCGGCCCGTCCTCCCAGTGCGTGATCGCCTTTGCGGCCAGCTCGCGTGCTTCTTCTTTCCGCCCGAGGTCCCAGCGCACCTTGGCGAGGGAGAAGTAGGTCTGTCCGCGAACGAACGACTCGACCTCCGGGCTCGTCAGCTCGACGGCGCGGGACAGCTGTTCGTCGGCGGTCTCGAGGGAGCCTTGGGCGTAGGCGATCTCCCCCCGGCCCTTGAACACCTCGGCTCGAAGAGGATCGTCGGTTCCGGCGTGTTCGAGGCGCCACCGGTCGGCCTCTTCGTAGACCGACGCGGCCTCTTCGAGCCTTCCGGCCGCGACGAGGACTTCGCCAAGGTTCATCGCCCCGTAGAACGCCGACTCCGACGACTCGCCGAGGGACGATCGGCTGATCCTCAGGGAAGCGCGCAGATGCTCGAGCGCCGCGTCAAAGCTTCCCTGATCGGCCTTCACCAGGCCAAGGTTCGTGTGGAACGAGGACACGTCGAGGTCGTCGGGACCGGCGACTGCCTGCATCGACTCGAGCCCCGCCTCGAGGACCTGGATCGCCTCGTCCGTCCGGCCCAGCGCGCGAAGCTTGCGACCGATCTCGTTGCGAATGCCGGGGAGGTTGCGGTGACCTTGGGGATAGCGCGCTTGGAAGATCGCCTCGGCCCTCCGATACGCCGCCAACGCGGAGGCTTCGTCTCCGCGGCCCTCCTCGATGCGTGCGAACGAGAACTCCGTGAGGGCGTTGCTCGGATGGCCCTGGCCAAGGTGTTCGGCACCCAGCTCGAGCGCGCGTCTGGCTGCGTGCTCCGCTTCGTCGTAACGGTGGAGCTTCGCGCGCGTCTGCGCCAAACCGTTGTAGAGCCCAATGTCGTCAGGATCGAAGGGGAGGGCGTGTTCGTCTTGGATTGCGAGCGCCTCTTCGTACGCGGTCATCGCTGCGTCCCAGTCACGCGCACGTTGAGAGATCTTGCCGTGCAGCACCGCCGAGGCCTTGCGCAGCACGGGGCGGTCGCCGTTTCGGGCGATGATCGCGTCGAGGCGGGCGAGCACCGCCTTGGCTTCGTCGAATTGCCCGGCATGCATTGCGACCAAGAAGGTGAGGTTGCGAAGCCCGGCGATCAGCTGGTCGTCGTCTGCACTGACCTCGGCTCGAAGCACCGCATTGCGAGCGGCCACCAGCGCCTCTTCGGAATCCCCGCCGGTGTTGACGATGAGGCGCGAGAGTTGCCGCCAGGCGCGGCTTTCGAGCGCGGGAGCCCCGAGTTCCTCGGCAGCCGCGAGCGCCCCTTGCAACGTGGGCCCGACCACCTCCATCTCGCCCAGCTCCGCCTTCGCCAGCGCGCGCTCGAGTTCCCCTTCGATTCGCTGCCACTGGGCGCGCTGGACGGGGTCTTCGAGCATCTCGGCGCGATGCGGCTCGATCTCGGTCGACGCGCACTCCGTGAGGTCGGGCAGTCGACTCACGGATTCAGCAGCCCGGAAGACGACCGCGGCATCTGCGTCGAGCGCGAGCGTGACCCAGCCATCGAGGGCCGAAAGGCTGCGCTCGTAGCAAAGCGCTTGGGAGAGCCGCACGAGTTCCCCTCCGGAGTCCGTCGCTTCCGCCTCGCAGATGCCACGTCGGCCGCTCGTCCAGCGCTGGGTGTACGTGTCGAGCTTGCCGACGACCAGCGGCGCCACCTCGGCACCGAAGGCGCCTTGCACCGCCTCGAAACGCTCGGCGAGCTGCGTCGCCTTCTCGGGGTTCCAGGTCGCGAAGGCAGCCTCGGTGACGCCTCGACACTCGTCGGCGGCGCGCTGCGTCACCCACCAGAGGGTCCCCATGACACCCGCCGCCACCACCACGCCGGTGCCCACCCACAGCCACGGGGCGAGACCGATGGCGGGGGCAGGCTGAAGCGCATCGAGCAGGTCGCGCATCGACGCGAAACGCTCTTCGGGCTTGGGCCGGAGACCTTTGAGCACCGCGTCCTGTACATGGGCCGGCACGTCCTCGCGGGCCTGGGTGCGCTCGATCTTCCCCGAGAGCACGCTGTCGGTCAGCGTTGCGAGTGAGTCACCTTCGAACGGTCGCTTGCCATGCAGGCCTTCGTAGAGCGCGACGCAGAACGAGAACTGGTCCGAGGCCGCATCGACACGTTCTCGACGCAGCTGCTCGGGTGACATGTACGCCGGCGTGCCGAGGATCGCGCCGGTTTGGGTCAGGCGAGCATCGGAGATCGACGACCGACCGCGGCCACCGTGGGAGGCCGTCTCCTGCCCCGATTCCTGGGCCAGCCCAAAGTCGAGCACCAGCACCCGGCCGTCGCGCGCGACCATGGTGTTGGCTGGCTTGAAATCTCGGTGCACGATTCCCACGTCGTGCGCCGCTGCCAGCCCGCGGCCCGCCTCCAGGAAGACACGGACGACCTCGCTCCACGGCGGGGGCTCGGCCCGCCAGGTCTCCATGCGATCGCCGAGCGTGGTGCCTTCGACGTACTCCATGGCGACGAACACCGAGTCCCCGAACATCCCCACGTCGAACACCGAGACCACGTTGGGATGCACGAGCCGGGCGAGCGACTGGGCTTCCCGCATCAGACGCGCGTTGCTGCTGCTGTTGCGCGACCCGACCGCGCCCCGGAGCAGCTTGAGCGCCACCTTCCGGTTGAGCTCCGGATCGTAGGCGACCATGACCACGCCCATCCCCCCCGCGCCGAGCCGGTCGAGCACGACGTAGCGCCCGACCGACTCCCCACGTCGCACGCCGCTGCTCTCGAGAGACCCAGGGCCGGAGTCGCCGGCAAGCGTGCTGCCGAGGTCCTCGGACGGGCCCTGAACCGTCTCCAGCTCGTCCTGCGAAGCCACGCCGGTGCAAGTCTACGCTACCGGCGGCTGCCGGTGGATGCGCCGTCGGGCCGCCGCAGCGCTGTCGAGCGAGTTCTCCACCCGGTTCGTCGCGTCGAGTCGCGCCCTTGACGGGCGATGAATTCGCCCTAGACCGGCCGAAGACCGAGAGGAAGACGCCATGACCGAGACCCCCACCGACAAGAAGCTCGACGAACTCTACGAGTTGGTCGACGACATGGAGATTGCGATGCTGACCACCCGTCGTTCGGACGGCATGCTGGTGACCCGGCCGATGGCCACGCAGGATCGCGGACCCGAGGCGGACCTCTGGTTCGTCACCAGCGTCGAGACCCACAAGGTCGACGAGATCGAGCGGAACCCCGAGGTTAGCGTGTCGTACTTGAACGGCAAGACCATGGAGTGGGTCTCGGTGAGCGGACGCGCTCGGATCACCCAGGATCGCGAGAAGATCGAGTCGCTCTACGAGCCCGACTGGAAAGCTTGGTTCCCGGACGAAGGTGGTGCCAAGGACGGTGGGCCCCAGGACCCGCGGCTCGCGCTCATCCTGGTGGAGGCCACGACGGCCCACTACATGAAGGCCAAGCACTCCCGGCCGGTGGCGCTCTTCGAGATCGTCAAGGGCGTGCTCACCGGGACTCAGCCCGACATCGGCCGCGAGGAACAGCTCGGCACGGACGAGCTTCGCTGAGCCGATCGGCCCGGGCCGACGGGCCACGGCGATACCAAAGTGGCTGCGGACGCCGTCGCGACGGGAGAGGGGGTGGTGCGCGCGAGCGCCACCCCCCGCTGCAACTCCCGGTCGAATGGGTCAGCCACCCATCCGTCGTTCTCGAGCGCCTTCGCGGCGTCGGTGACGATCAAGCGAGGTGTCAGTGGGCTCGTCATGAGCCCAGCCTGCGCCAGGCGCACGCTAGAAGAGAGGCCGCTTCACGTCGCGCTGCAGGTCCCGACGACCTGGAACTCAAGCCGATTCTGCGCGCCCACCGGGCGGGCGATTTTGAGGAGGTAGTCTCCGGGCTCCTCAATCTCGAAGTCTTCCGCGACCGATGGTCCTGTCGGCACGCTGAACCGTTGCAGAAATGAGCCACAACCGCCGCTGCAGCGTTTAAGGTCGAGGTATCCGACGGACTCTGCCCCCCATTGGCCGAGAATGAACATGCCGTAGCGGCCAGGCTTGTCGAAGGTCACGGTTCTGTACGTCCAGACCTCTGGTCCCGTTTCGCCTGTGAAGTCGTCCCGTTCCCCGAGGACGTCGGGCGCTGAGCAGTCGAGTTCAACGGTGTGCCAAGCATCTTCGGTGCCGTCGCAGAGGCTCAGGGGCTCTGCTGCAGCACAGGCGGGGGATGCATTCCAGTATTCGTGCTGTACGCAGACTTCCGACCTGTCGAACTCGCTGGCGATCTCATCCCAGGCGACCCCTGTCGCGTCTTGGACTCTCGCGGAAAACTGCTCGACGGTCACATCGTCTCGAGAAGCGCTTGTAAGCAGGCGGAGGAGGGTTTCTCGTCCGAATCGGCGGTCGACATACGCGACAAATCGACCTGCATCCCCATAGGCGTATCCGCGGATGCCCTCTTCTTCTTCGACGTGCTCGGCGAGCTCTTGCGCTGTTCCGTCGGTCAGCACGCGATCGGGTGTTCGGGCATCTCCTCCGAAGAGCTCTGCGAGTCCTTCTGTCAGCAAGTACTGGTTGCCGTAGGATCGGGTTTGGACGGCGTGGACGAGTTCGTGTTCGAAAACAGGTGTAGCGGAAAGGATGCCCTCCTCCGCCGAGAAAGCTAAGAGGTGCCCCTCCTGCTCAAATGAGCGAACTTCGGTTGAGTTGGCGAGAGCGTAGATCGTCAAGTCTCCGTCGAAGTCTACCTGCAGCTCATCGTGAAGCGCTCCGGCGTAGCGGTCCAGGTACTCGGGCACGCCCTCGCAATATCTCGGAGCGTCGTCTGTGACTCGGAACTCCGTGAATACGCCCAGGAACACCGTTTCTCCCGGAGGGACCCACTGGGGGTGCTCGCATGCGGCGAGACCAAAGGCGAAGCATGCGAGGGGCCAGTACTTCATCGGTGTCTACTCCCAGCTCGTCGCGCCGATGAAGAACTCGAACTCCTCGTTGGTCACGGGGCTCTTGTAGACGATCTGGATTGGGTCCACGTCCCATCCCACTGTCCTTGCACGGCGGAAGTAGATCGGACGCAGGTTGGATGCGTATCGATGAGCGTTCGGACTGTCGTCTCCTCCGGCACGGAGTGCGCAAGTATCTCGGGCAGCACTCGAAGTTCGGGCGCTCCGTCCTGAACGACGTGCACTGGCGTCTTGGGTTTCGTCTCCAGCACCCGAGCCGCGTCGGCGGCAACTCGCTTGGCCAGTGCGCCTGGAGCGGCTCCTGCATTGGCGGCATATTTCCACGTTCGCAACTCCTCCCCCAAGCTGTTGTATGTCGTCATGCTTCCAACCCACGCCATACGCCAACGATGCTCCTGCGGCGGAGGGACCGCTCGAACATAGGGTGTCTTTCGTCGTGGTTGCGCCCGTGTTTCGGCGGGCGGCGTCGATGCGGGCTCGGCCATCCGAACCGCGAACCGATCGAGACCACAACTGACCGACGCGATGTCCTCGGGCACCTCTTCAACGACCCGCGACTCGGCTTCGAGTTCTTCGATCCGCTCGGAGAGCTCACGGGCCACCATGCCGAGCCGTTTCTCCAGCACGGCTCGACTCGGTGGTCGCAGTCCCACCACGGTCAGGATCCGCTCGAGTTGTCGACTGTCCTCGTCCGCGCCGAGTTCCCCAGCGATACGAGCGAGGTCGGGGGTCAGTCGCCCGCCAACAATCCCACTCAGCTCCACGGGTTTGAGCGTCGGCCCATTGCGGACGCCGACTTCTCGATAGAGCGGTTCGTGGAGCGTGTGAGGCCCCCAGCGTCCGTGGTACGTCGCCGACGAGCGCTGCCTCAGCCTCCGGTAGCGCTTGTCGTCGACCTCGACCTCGACCGCGTTCGTCGCAGACTCCTCGAGGTCTTCGTCCTCCCGCTTCCGCAGGACTTTGCGCATTAGCTCCGCCTCGAAGTCGCGTCGCTGCTCGTAGGTCGCGTCCGGTCCGAGTGTCTCATCGAGTTCGCGCCGCATCATCTCGGCCATCCGGTCGACGACCTCGTCCTGCTTCTCCTCCTCTCCGTCTGGCCTGGATCCACTGTTCCCTTTGGTCCCACCGCGGTTGCGTTTCTTCGTCATCGAGCCTCCGCCAACAGCATGGTGCCGTTCTCGAGAAACCGCAACTGCCGCCCTGTGTCGCCGACGGAGCGCAATTATTTCAATTGCTAGCTCAGCTCAGGATTGGATCCGCCCCGCGTCAGACCATCTGGTGCGAGCCTATCACCACACCTTTGGGCTGGAGGTGACGACCAGCAATTGCTCGAACAATTACGGGCCTTACCAATATCCCGAGAAGCTGATCCGTCTGCGGTCCCCTCTGGCCGCGCGTTTTCCCCTGAAATCGCTCTGCTCTCCCTGAGCCCTGCTTTGCTCGACATCCGGTTGTAGCTCCCCGCGCCCCCCCGCGCACCTCCCACCCTCTCCTACCGCCCGTCCTACTCCTCCATCCGGGCTTTTTCACACTTCATTTCGCCTAAACGCGCGACGCACCTCAGCTCGCGCCTGCATCCGCCCCTCCCATCGTCGCGCCTGCTTCTGCGCGCGGACAGCTCCATTGACGGCTCCTGCTCCTTCTGCTCCACTCATTCGTGGTGGAGGTACCCGGAGGTACCCGCGGTACCCGCGCCAGCGCCCCTCGATTGCACGTGGGTGTCCGCGACCGAAGGCTACACGATTTGGATGCGTGGCTACCCAGCATGCTCAGCCACAGGCTGGTTCGCGACCGCCGTGCCCAACCCAACATGCACACAGAATGCTCTCTACGGGACGACTCAAGTGTGCGGCGCAGCCCAGTTCGGCAACGATGACTGCCGAGCAGACAACTGGTACTGCACCTTCGACGTTTCATGCGATGGCAGCGCAGGCCAGAGTGGCTCTGCATTCTACTCAGAGGATACACCTATTAGCTCCGAGGCAATTGCACTGGGCGTCTACTCCCTCGCCGAATGCAACAACACAACGGCGTTCCCATGCTCAAGCAACACGCACCCGAATGGGGTGACACGAATAACACCGGACATCTCTTCGATGCTGGCCTACTGGAAATCCGTATGGGACTGACTTGCCGCTCTTGCCTCGCCCTTCTCCTGCTGATCCCGCCCGTCGCTTGCGACTCGGGCGCCGACGACAGCTCGACCGATCCGTCCGGCGTAGAGTCCGGTGGAGCTTCGACAGGCACGGAGGTGCCGCCAGAGGACGCTGCCGCACACTGCTCTCAGTTCTCCTCCCAGGACGAGTGCCTGGGCGCGGTCCCACCGGGGGACTACGCGTGCTCCTGGGCCGAAGTACGTCCCTACGCATCGGCCGCGTCGTGCGACTTCGAACCGGCTTTCCAGTGCTTGGCGTTGGATGGGTTCGAGCCGAGTACGCCGCACTGCCAGTTCACACCGGGGTGCGAGAACCCCTCGGAGAGCCCCGACGTGTTCATCGCCCCCGCGTTTCGAGCGTTGGGGGATGGAACGGTCGAGGTCGTCGACACCTGCAGCCAGCGGATTCCCGTGGGGGCGGATCCTGCGTGGACGATCTGCGGGACCGACGAGCTCGCAGGACCCGGGCCCTGTCGCTGCTCGTGCGACGAGGGCTGAACCGGCGCTGCTGACTCAGGGACTCAGGCGCTGGCCGTGGCTTCGGCTTTCGCCTTCTTGCCGTGGAACTTCTTGTAGCGCTTGCCTGATCCACACGGACACGGGTCGTTGGGGCGAGCCTTGGGGAGCTTTCTCCCGGCGGAATTGCCGTAGCTGATCGCCACTTCTTCGGACATCGAGCCGGCTTCGATCGTGTAGCGGAACACGCCTCGACACTGGTATCGGTAGCCGTACACATTGAGCGCTTCTGCGTCGTCGTCGGAGAAGAGGCAGCCCCCAACGACTGGCACAGGTTCACCGCTTCCGCCAGAGTCGCCGCCTCCCCCACCGTCCGTGTCGCCCTCGGTTGCGCCCGCGCTTGCGGTGGACAGGCCGTCAGTCTCGGTTTCGGCGACTTCCCCGGGGTTGAACCTTTTGGGACTCCCTGGGTCCGAGCATCCTGCTGTCGTAGCTGTCGAAAACGTAGAAAACAGCAGTACCAGGATCTTCCTTGATCCTTTTTTCCTCCCCTTTTCCTCCCAACGGAGCGTGTTCTTGTCAACCGTTTTAGGGGCGGTAAGTGCTCAGCGGCGGGCTTGGCCCTAGTCTGGCGCAGGGGAGGTTTACGTGATCCACGAAAGCGTCCGAGCGGCCGGAAGAGAAGATCGGGCGGCTAGGACCCTGATAGGAACGACATGACCAACGGTCCTCGGGGGCGCGCGGGTTCAGCGGGGATGGAGAGCCGCAGCAGCGACTCCACCGGGGCAGCCCTCGGTATCGTGAGCACCCTCGAGTCCGAGCGACTGCTGATCAAGTCCCCACTCCCCGCTGCAACCCGGTCGACCGGGTCGGCCTCTCATCCGTCGTTCGATCTCCTCGGACGACAGCGTCTCGGTGCCCTTGCCGATGATCCACTGGTGGCCGAACGCGTCGCGCACTGGGTTTTCGCGGTGGCCGTAGAAGCGATCATCGATCGGGATGAGGATCTCGCCCCCGTGCTCGGCCATCGCGGCAGCGGTCGCGTCGGGATCCTCCACCATGCACGCGAGCAAAACCGGCGACGCCTCCAGCGAAGAAGCGGCCACGTTGCCGTAGCGGGGCTCTTCTTCGGCCAGGGCGACGACCGCCCCGTTGGGCAGCTCGATCGCTGCGTGAACGATCTCGCCGTTCGTGGGCTCGGTATAGCGCGGCCGCGGCACCCACGACGGCGGGGTCGGGACGCACATCGCCGAGATGCTCGAGCAAGGCTGACTCGACGATCGCCGGCCGCTGTGGCGCAGCAACGTCGAGCAGTCACGGCCGCAGGTGCGCCCCGAACGTCCCCCATCATACCGTCACGGCTCGTCGCCGCCCTGCGTGTTCGCCCACCAGTCGGCGTAGGACGAGTTCCAGGGCGCCTTGCGGGTTTCGTCCGGAGCGCCGTCCTCCCACCAGACGGGACCGCGCTCGCCGAGCCGCCGCTTCGCACCATCGACGGCGTCTCGGGCCGCGCGCGTCTCGGCCTCAGTGGAGGCGACCTTCACAGCGCGCCGGGCATCCATGAGTTCGTTCACCGCAGCTTGGCGCTCCGCTTCGCTCAGGCGAGGATCGGTCTTGCGCCAGAGGCGATTGTTGGCGACGAAGTACCGGCCGTCGGGGGTTTCGGGGTAGGACTCTTTGCGCATCGATTTCAACGACTGGTCGGGGCCGTGAGCGGAGCCCGCAGGCTCGACAGGGATTCCGCGGTCAGGACGATCCGCGTCGGATCTCTGCGTGCGGCGCGACGTGTTGAACGTACGCGAGTTGAACGTCGCCTTGCAGTGTGGCCAACAACTGCTCGGCGGTCCGTCCCGAGCAGTCGTTCGAGCGGATGCAGCACGTCCTCAGTCTACACCGCGCTCTTGCGCCGCGACGCGACCGCGGGGGCAGAGACGGACTGCCCGGGGTAGACGAGACGAGCCAGCGAGTCGTCGCGCTATAATCGACATCGACGCGATTCGGGTCACAGGGCCCCGAAGCTGTCCGAATACGCCTTTCCCGCTGGCGTCTCCAGACCCGTGGAAACGCTGCAACGGGCCGGCCATCGAGCGCGCGCGTGGCGCTGCGGGCCTCCGCTTGGCTCGCCGTCGAGTTTCCATGAGGGCAGCTCGGGTCCCCTCGCCGGCATCACGGAATGAGACATCGAGACAAGGAGATGACGATGAAGAAACGACTCACAATGTTCATGGCCTCGGCACTCACGATTGGCCTCGGGGCAGATCATGCATCTGCCGCTCCAGCCGTCACGGTCGCACAGCGGCACAAGATCACCAGCGTGCCCGACGTCGTCGTTACGCGCACCACGTCGAACAACCAAACCGAGCGGCATGTCAGCTCGAACTTGGGCACGCTCGTCGTCGTGGGCGATGACGCGTACGTCACCAAGACGGACACTCGCGACCCGGATCCGAGCGGATGGACCACCTTCTACAAGATCAAGGACTTCCAGTCTGCGAGCAGGAGGACGTACACCTACACCGTCAAGTGGGCCCACGGCGAGAAGCCCATCGACCTGGGGCATGTGAACGGCATGGCGTACTACCGCAGCCCCGGCACCGATCCATACGAGGTGGGGTCGTTCTACGTTGCGATGCTGAGGAGATCGGATCCGTGCAGGAATCAGGTCGTTCAGGTGAACGCCAAAGGCGGCATCACTCGAGCCTTCAAGGCGAAACTTGGGAGTCAATGCAAGCCGATCGCCTCGATCACGCACACCGGATCAGGCAACTTCATCGTAGGAACACCGGAGAAGATCAACGACGACGATACGAGCACGAGCTGGAGGGCCTACTACACGGCGCGCATCAACACATCCGGCAACACCGACTACTTCGAGCTCGACAAGAAGTTCTTCATCCCGACGACCTACGATTTCTACGTCGGACAGGACATCCACTACGACGACGGGGACCTCATGATTCCGGTCTGGGGTGGCAAAGTCTACGATCCCGACGCGAAGAAGACCGTGCTGGTCGAAGAGCGCAGGATGATCAACAGGATCATCGAGGTTGAGCTGGGCAACATCGTCGACGGCACGTACTACCAGCCCAAGAGATGGATCAACCTGGACGTATCGCCAGCAGATGCATCGACATTCGAGTTCGAGGGCATTCACAACAACTCGAACGGCAACATCATCGTCGGGTCGAACATCGTCCTGTCGACCGGCAAGGCCAAGGACGGCATACACAAGATCACCGCCAAGTGACTGACGGAGGGCGGGGACGCACTCCGCCCACCGCTACTGGGCAGCCGGCTGGGCAGGTGTTTCAGGCGGGCAGGCTTGCTCGCCGACCACGCAGCTGCCGTCGTCACCGCAGGCCTTGAACTCGGGCTCCTCGTCGACCGCGGAGAGGGGAATCTCCATCGTTCGAATCCTTCCGCCCACGCAGCGCACGATGGTGGCGTGCCCCTTGGGCCCCACCCCTTGGCAAGCGGCACCCCAAACGAGGAGCCCGAAGATGCTGGTGAGGGCGGGTGCGCGCACGACGAGACGCTAGCACCGGGGGATCGGCCCCCACAAGCGCCTCGGGCATGAGGTTCTTCTTGAAGTTCCTGCTCCGCAACCCCACCATGACTTTCCCCATCCGGCGGAGACCTCGACGACCGCGGATCGAGCTCACCTACCCCGCCGCGCTCGACGACACCTTCGGCGGCCTCGTGCTCGGCGCAGGCACCGGTGGCTCCGACGGCGAGCACCGCATCCGCACCCCGCAGATCGCCTGCCCGTAGCGATGGACACAGGACCCACAACGTCGGTGAGTCGAGCGCGCCAAGGAGCGGTGTTTCTTTGCATGGTGCTCGGTGCGTGCAGCCGCAGCGCTCCTCCCCCACAGCCTGCCCCGCCGGGTCGCGTCGACCGAAGCGCGCCCGTAGCCTCCGCGGAGGCAGGACCGCGAGCACAGCTCCCCGCCGGTTCCTGGGAGTCATGGGACGTCAACGCAACCGAGCAATGGCTACTCTTCCGCGAGTCGCCCAAGCCAGTCGGGGTGCTGCTGTTCGTGCATGGAGGCCCGGGCATGCCGACGTCGGTGCTCTCATCGGTCTTCGACGCGCCGTACCTCGAGCACTTTCACGTCGTGCACTGGGACCAACGCGGGGCTGGCCGCTCATCGCTCCCGCTGCCCCCGCTGGCCGACCTCACGGTCGCAACCTACGTCGGTGATGCGGCTGTGGTCACCGACGGCCTTCGCACGCGCTGGCCGGATCTTCCGTTGGTCGTGGCGGGCCACTCCTGGGGATCGATCGTGGCCGCCGAGCTCGCGGCGGCACATCCAGAACACGTGGACCACCTCGTCCTGATGGGCACCGTCGTCGACGTCCCCGCGATGCAGCAGCTGCAGTTCGAGACGCTCGTCGCTCGCGGCGTCCCGCCACAAACACTCGGTTCCCCACCCTGGGATTCGCTGGGGAAGATCATCCCGGTGACCCGAGCGATCGCTGATGCGGGCGGATCACTGGGGTCTTTGGAGCCGGAGTTTGGCGCGATGCTCGAAGCGTCCGTCGACTACACCGACGACGACCGCAGGGCGATGGGGCGAGGAAGCCAGCACACGATCGAGGGGCTGTGGCCGGTCGTTGCCGCCTGGCGTGCGCCTTCGGCCGACGCGCGATTCGAGATGCCCGTGACGTTCGTACACGGGGCGGAGGACCTCAGCACCCCCCTCTCGCTGGTCGTGGACTACCACGCTCGGATCGACGCCGAGCGCGGCAAGGCGATCTTCGTGCGACCGAACGCCGCGCACTTCGTCATGTGGGAGGACAACGTCACGGTCGCCCGTATTCTGCGCGAGCAGGTCGTGGGACTTCCTCGTCGTTGAGGCGCGGATCCGAACCGCGCGTTCGCTGTCGGTCTTGCCCCCACCAGCACGCCCCTAGAGTCGCGCGGCATTGAAGCCTACGATCGTCGACGTACGTGAGAGACGAGACGCTGCAAGAGACGAGGACGCTTCCCTCCGGGGGACCCGTGACGGAGCCTGAGCGATCGGAGCTGACGGAGCGGCAGCTGGAGCGCGGCGGCACGATCGGGCGCTACGTCGTGCTCGAGCAGCTTGGCGAGGGGGGTATGGGGGTCGTCTACGCGGCGTACGATCCGGAGCTCGATCGCAAGGTCGCGATCAAGTTGCTGCGGCCGGGGCGAGAGTACCGGCGCGCCGAGGATGGGCAGCGTCTGCTTCGCGAGGCGCAGGCGATGGCTCGGCTCACGCATCCGAACGTGATCACCGTGCACGACGTCGGCCAGCACTGGGACATGGTGTTCATCGCGATGGAGTTCGTTCGCGGCCAGACGTGGACGGCGTGGCAGAGGAGCCAGACGCGATCGCTGGCCGAGACGTTGGAGGTGGCACGAGGGGCTGCGCGCGGGCTCCGGGCGGCCCACGACGCGGGGTTGGTGCACCGCGACTTCAAGCCCGACAACGTCATGCTCGGCGACGACGGGCGGGTGCGCGTGATGGACTTCGGGCTGGCCCACATGGTCGACGACGCCGCCGAGACCACGACACCGAGCGCAGACACCAGCGGGTCCGACGGGTCCGAGGGGGCCGAGTCGACCGGCGAGCGGGCGGCCCGCTTGACCCGCGCCGGCACGGTCCTCGGCACGCCGGGCTACATGGCGCCCGAGCAGTTCCTAGGCTCCGAGACCGACGCCCGAACCGACCAGTTCGGGTTCTGCGTGTCGGTGTTCGAAGCCGTCTACGGGCAGCGCCCCTTCGCCGGGAAGACGGCGCTGTCGATCGGCGCCTCGGTCATGGCCGGGACCGTCGAGGTGCCGCCCTCGGACGACGTTCCCGCGTGGATCCGCGAGCTCCTGCTCCGCGGGCTGTCGGTCGAGCCCGAGGACCGCTGGCCCTCGATGGCCGAAGTCGAGCAGGCGCTCGCCCACGATGACGCCCCACGCAAGAGGCGCGTCTGGCTGCTGGGCTTGGCGCTCGTGCCCGTCGCCGCCTGGACGTTCGGCGTTCCAGCGGAAGAGGAACCCGTCGGCGTCTGCACCGGTGCCCAAGACAAGCTTCGAGGGGTGTGGGACCCGAAGACCGCGACCGCCATCCGCAGGGCGTTCGCCCGCAGCGACCTGCCCTTCGCAAAGGATGCGGGGGCACATACGGTGGCACGACTCGACACCTACGCAGCGCAGTGGGAGCTGGCGCATACCGACGCATGCGAGGCGACGTGGACGCGCGGCGAGCAGTCCACGCAGCTGATGGACGCCCGCATGCGGTGTCTCGACGGGCGCCTGCGCAGCCTCGCCTCGCTGGCCAAGACGCTCGTCGACGCCGACGACGACGTGATCGCCAAGGGCTCTGACGCTGCGGCGCAGCTTCCTGCGATCGCCCGGTGTTCCGAGGTCGACTACGTCACGGCCGCCATCCCGCCGCCCGATGACCCGAAGCTCGCCGAGCCGGTCCGGGTGCTCCGCAACCGCCTCGCCGACATCGACGCGCTGGAGCTCGCAGGCAAGTACGACAAGGGCTGGGAGATGGTGCAGGTCGTCGAGCCCGAGGCGGCCGAGCTCGAGTACGCGCCGCTGTCGGCCGAGGTCGCGCTCCGCGAGGGCATGCTCGGCCTGCGCACCGGACACGTCGACGAAGCCGAGGCAGCGTTCCGCGCCGCGTTCTTCGACGCCCGCCGGGTGGGCGATGACGAGACCAGCACCCGCGCGGCCGTGTTCCTCGTGCGCACCTTGGGCCTCTTCAAACACGACCACCCCGGCGGGCTCGAGTGGGCCGAGCACGCGCAGGCCGAGGTCGATCGCTTCGGCGACGCGCGGCTGCGCGGCGACCTTCTCAACCACATCGGCGTGATCCGCCACGACCAGGGGGAGCTCGAGCGTGCGATCGCCCTGCACACCGAGGCGCTCACCGTGCGGCGTGCGGCGCTGGGAGAAGACCACCCGGACATCGGCCGCTCGCTGATGGAGCTGGGCCTGAGCTACCACCTCAGCGGGAAGTGGGCCGAAGGCATTCGGTACATCGAGGCGTCGGTGAACGTGATGAGGGGCGCGTTCGGCGACGATCACCCGCTCGTCGCGCAGGTCTACGGGAACCTCGCCTCGACCTCCGCCAACAGCGGAAGGTTCGGCGACGCGACGGTGTACTTCGAGCGCTCCGCCGACGTGTGGACCCGAGCTCGTGGGCCCGCCTCTCTCGACGCGGCGAGTGCCCTGGTGAGCGCGGCCATGACGGCGCATCGCGACGATGCCCACGAACGCGAGCTCGAGATGTTCGAGCGCGCCATGGCCACCTACGCGCGCATCGACTCCCCAGAGGCGGCGAGCGACGAGGCCTACGCGCGGGTCAACCAAGCCATCTCCCGGATGGACGACGGCGACCCCGAGACCGGCGTCCAAGAGCTCGCCGAAGTGGTGGTGGAGCTCGAAGAACGCAAGTCCCCAGAGCGCACGTACGCATACACGTGGCTGGCGACCGGCTACGAACGGCTCGGCCGCCACGACGCCGCCGCCGAACCACTCGCGCGCGCCATGGCGCTGCACCAGGAGGCCGGCACGCAGGGCCCCGAGCTCGGACGCACCCTGTACGCCATGGCCCGCAACCTCGCGGCCCGCGGCAAGCTCGACGACGCCCGCATCCACGCCCAACAGGCGCTCGACACCCTCCCCCCCGCGCCGCTGGAGGGCGAAGACAACTGGGGCGGCCCCCGCGGAACCTGGTCCGGTTGGCTCGACGACCATCCAGCGCCGACCAGCGACCGGTAGGAGACCCGCGGGCGCGGACGTCACTTCAGCGCGTCGGGCTTGAGCACCACCAGGTCCAGCATCCCAGCGTCGTTGTGGGCGCTGAGCAGCAGGATGGCCTCGTTCCAGCCGAAGGCGTGCAGGTGCTTGGGCTCGATCGGAAGCTGCACGGAGGCCGTGCGCCACGCCTGCGTCGAGCCGTCATAGACCTCGATGGTGGGATCGGGCGCCAGCGCGCCGTCCTTGCTCTTCGACGACCCGGCGACCATCGCCAGGTCTTCCCCCACCGCCACGAGGTGACCGGAGAGGCGCTGCGTCGATGGACAGGGGAAGGCCGACCACGCCTTGGTCTCGAAGTCGAAGGCCTCGCAGGTGTCCACCAGCTCGAAGCCTTCCTTCATCCCGCCGACCACGACGTAGCGCTCGCCGAAGGTCGTGCCTGCGAAGGCCCGACGTGGCTCGCTGAGCGAGGCCCCGCTGGGCTCGAAGCCCTCGCCCAAAGTGACGGGCGCGGAGAGGATCGCCTGCTCGTGGCGAAACTGGTCGTCCTTGGATCGCGAGGGGTCGTAGTCGAGGCCGCCGAACACCCACCAGCGGTCCTCGGCGTTGGCGAGCCCGAACTGGGTGCGGCCCCGCGGTGTGGGCAGCGAGCCGTCGGCCGGCGTCCACAGATCTTCGTCGGGGCTGTAGACGAAGACCTCCGGGTGGCTGCGGGCTACCTCTTCGTCGTGGCCGAAGCCTCCGAAGGCGTAGATGTCTCCCTCGTAGGTGGCGACCGACATCGTCTGGCGAGGCACGGGGTAGTCCGCGATCTCCACCCACCGCAAGGTGGCGAGGTCGAAACGAAACCCATCCTTGGTGAAGTTTTCCGGCGCGAAGTCGTGCTGCCCTAGGCTGTCGTTGCCGCCGAAGAAGTACACACCGTCGCCGAGCACGGCGACCCCCTGGCGGTTCTTGCCGGGCATCGGGGAGGGTACGCGGACGGTGATCGGTTGCGACGCCCGCTCGCCCGCGACCGGCTCGGCGATCAACAGGCGCCCGCCGCCATGGTCGGGTCGAATCCCGCCCATTGCCCACACTGTGCCGTCAGCCGATGCGACGAGGCGATGGAAGAACCGGGGCATCGCCATGGTGCTCGAGACGCTCCATTCGTTCGCCGTGACGTCCAGGCGGTGAACCACACCGTCGGCACCGCTGGCGATCACCGCGTCCCCGGAGCCGACCGCCGCCATGCCAAAGCCCTTCCCGGGGAAGTCCGTCGCCCGCGACCAGGTGTCGGAGGACGGGTCGTAGACCTCCACGCGCTGCGAGATTTTTCGCTCACCATCCATGCCACCGAGCGCGAACAGTTTGCCGCCCGCGGTCGCCACGGCCAGCGCGCGACGTGCGAAGGGCGTCGTCTTCCGCTCCCACGTCGCCTCGGCCGACGACAGATCGAGCGTGAACATTTCGGCCGGCCATACGCCCTCCATCTCGTCGTGGTCGAGCGTCCAACCTCCGACGACGTAGAGCGTGTCGCCGACGACCACCGCGTCATGCGAGCTGCGCCCCTGCGGCAGCGCGGGCAGGTCCGACCACGTCCCGGTGTCGGGATCGAAGCGCTGCGCCGTGTCGATCGAGACGAGCTCGCTGTCCTTGGCGGTCGTCGCGTTCATCGCCCGCATCCCGCCGACGCGAATCAGGCCGGTGGCGTGGGAGACCAGGGCCGCACCCTGCACCGGCGGCACGCTCCCCACGACCGACCACTCACCGCCGGCATCCAGGGCAAGCAGCTCCCCGTGCTGGTCCTCGGCCGAGTAGGCGTGCGGCGTCCCCGAGTAGCCACCGAGCACGTAGAGCACGTCGTCGTGCTCCACCGCGCCAAAGGAGGTGAGCCCATGTGGCAGAACCGGAACGTTGGCCTCGACGTCGCTACCCAGCGGTCGGGCGGCGAAGGGATCGGACTGCGCCGAGGTGGGCGGTGACGTCGTCGGAACCTCGATCCCCCTGTCGGCCACGGTGGCGGAGCAGGCGGTGAGCAGACCGAGCAGAGCGAGCGAGCTGAGGGTACGCATGCGGGGATCAATACGCAAATGAAAGTTAAAATCAACGAGTGTTCCCCATCGATCCCGTCAACATGCGGGTAATTCCACTCTGTTGACTTAATTGAAAATCAATTTCATTAAGTCCGACATGCCTCTGCCCCGGCACTCAGCCGCGCTGCTCGGCCTGCTCTTGGGCGGCTGCGCCTCGGACCTGGCCCGCTCCTCCTCCCCCGCCACCGGCTGCGCTCCCGATGAGATCGAGATCGCGGACATCTCGGTGGGCTGGTCGGAGACCAGTTGGTCGGCGCGGTGCCGAGGCATGTCCTTCCGCTGCGCAGGCGAAACCGCCGCGAGCTGCAGCCCCGACGCAGAACTGACCACACCTGGCCCAACATGAAGACTCCAAGCCTTTCACTCTTCCTCCTCCTCGCCCTGACCGCCTGTGACGACGGAGGCGACGGCGACGGCGATGCCTCCACCGGCGACGCGTCGGGCAGCACCACCGACGCCGACTCGTCCCCGACGGATCCCACCACGGAGACCCCGACGGATCCCACCGGCGACACCACGACCGGTGACCCCGATCCGACCGACCCCGGCACCGAAACGGGCGACCCCACCGACGACCCCTCCGACACCGACGATCCCGACGACACCGACGACACCACCGGCGCGGACGTCTGCGACGAAGAAGAGGGGGTCCCGTGCGAAGATCAGATGATCCTCGACCTCGGCCTGGTCTCCGGCACCGTCAGCAGCGGGAGCATCAGCAGCACCGCAGACGGCGAGGGCTGGGTCTCGCAGGTGGACGCGACCGCGGGGGGCATCGTCGAGGCTCCCAACAACCCGTGGACCTACCTGCGCTTCACCGACGATGGCCTCGAGCAGGTCGAAGTGGATGACATCGAGGCGCTCACCTCTGGGGCGTGGCACATCGCCGCCAAGCGCTTTGGTGTCCGGCTCAACAGCGGCGCCAGCGGTCCCGGCTGCGTCACGGTCGCGTCCCTGCCCGACGCGGAGTTCGATGCCGTCGACGCCGTCCCCGACGACGCAATGATGCGTTCCGAGGCCTTCTACGACGAATCCTGCTCGATCGTCGACGACGGATCGGGCGCGGGCGGAGCCAACTATGCGCTCACGCCGTGGTGGTTCTACCCCGGCTGCGTCGGCGTCACCTACGTCCCCTTCGTCATCGCGCTCGAGGACGGACGGCACGTCAAGTTCATGGTCGAGTCGTACTACGAGAGCGGCCAGGAGGCGTGCAACACGGACGGATCGATGGGCATGGGCAGCGCCAACTTCACCTGGCGCTGGGCCTTCTTGGACTAGCGCCGTGCACGACTCCAAGCGAACTCGAGACCGAAGCATCCATGAGATGCGCCGGTTCGGCGCGCCGCTGATCCTGGTGGCGTGCGTGCTGCCGCGGCTCGCATGTGCCGAGGACCGCCCGACGCAGGGCGGTCTTTGGTCCTTCGACGACGTCGACGTGGTCGAGTCTTGGGAGGAGGCCTCGAGCAGCGTTCGGGTGCACTACAGCATCAGCGGGCCCAACGTCACGCGGCTGGGCGACCTCGACGACGACGGCGTCCCCGACTACGCCCAAGACGTCGCCGAACGCACCGCGGAGGCGATCTCGCTGTACACCTCGCTCGGCTTTCGAGCGCCCGTCCCCGAGAGCGCCATCGAGGCCGAGCTCGGGGGCAGCCCCGCCTACGACGTGTACCTGATCGACTTCGGCGGGGCGGCGGATGGCCGCTTCGGCATCGACGGCTGCGGCAACGCGGGCTGTGCCGGCTTCTACGTGGTCGAGAACGACTTCGCGGGCTACGGCTACGCCACCATCGAGGAGGGGATCACCACCGTGACCTCGCACGAGAGCTTTCACGGCGTGCAGGCAGCGTATGCCTTCTTGCCCGACTGGGTCTCCGAAGGCACCGCGACCTGGGCGCAGCGACTGTTCGATCCCGAGTCCGCCGACTTCTTGCGGCTGTGCAACGGCCTGTTGCGAGACCCGGGGCGCCCCGTCTACCAGCCCCCCGGCGGCCCCGTGCCCTCGTTCGCCTACGGCACCGCGCTGTGGTTCGACTTCCTCTCCGAGCGCCACGACGTCGGCATCATCCTCGACTTCCTCGAAGCCCTCGGCGACGACGCACGGACGCCGCAGGTCGAGTTCGAAGGCCTGCTCGCGGCGCGCGACGACGACCTCGAGTCGGCATGGGCCGCGTTCGCCCGGTACAACCTGGCCACCGGGGCGCGCTTCGGCGCCGCCCAGAGCCACCCCTACGCCGCGCTGCTGGAAGGCATCGACCCCGACGCCGAAGGCGGGCCGATCGCCCTGGACGCGCGCTTCTATCCGCTGGCGGCCAGCTACTACAATCTGCACCATCCCGGGGGCGACGCCTGGTTCGTCGCCGACGACGCGCTGGCCGGCGTCGCGTTCTCGCTGCATCCAGTCGGCGACTTCGCGGCCGACGGCGCGGTGGGAGGCCCCATCGCAACGTGGTTCTCGGACACACCGGGTCGGCAGCGGATCTACGAAGGTCTGCCACCGGGCGGCTACTGGATCGTCGGGGCGCTCTCGATCGTCGCCGACGGCCCGGCCCGCGCCAACATCTGCGTGAGCGCGGACCCCATGGACGAGGCCTGCCCGATGGTGCCCGAGCCCGGAACCGGCACTTCGTACGCGACCGACTCGGGCGACGAATCCGGGGTCGGCGAGACCTCGAGCGGTGGCGACCCGTGGTCGGGGACCACGACCGACGTCGGCGAGTCGGGCAGCTCGGGGGCGCCGGTCGGCCACATGGATGCGGGCGAGGGCTGCGGCTGCCGCGGGGCGTCCGGGGGCGCGCCGTGGGTGCTGCTGGGCCTGCTCGGCCTGACGAGGAGGCCCAGCCGGTGATCTCCGAACTCCTCGTCATCGCCGCGCTCGCCCAGCCCAAGGCGGACCAAGCTCCGGCGGTCGCCGAGATCCCAGCCGAGCCCGCGCCGCTGGAAACCGAGCAGACCGCGCCCCCGCGCACGTTCGAGGGCGAATCGCGAGAGGTCGTCGTGACCGCGACGCGAACGGCACACGACAAGAACGACGCTCCGATCGCCACCGACGTCTACGACCGCCAGACCATCATCGATACCGGAGCCGAGAACGCGCTCGAGGTGCTCGAGGAGACCCCCGGCGTGCAGATCGACCGCGGCGTGGGCGGAGCCGGCGTCCTCCTGCAGGGGCTCGACCCCAAGTACACGCTCATCTTGGTGGACGGCCAGCGGGTCTCGGGACGCATCGACGGCACGGTCGACCTCACCCGCTTCCCCGCCGACGACATCGAGCGCATCGAAATCGTCCGCGGCCCCGGCTCGGTCCTCTATGGCGCGGACGCGCTCGCGGGGACGATCAACATCATCACCCGTCGCGCGTCCAAGCCATGGGAGGCCGAGACCCACGCCGCCTACGGCAGCTTCGACACGCTCGACCTCACCGGACGCGTCGCGCACCGCCGCGACCGCTACAGCGGTTCGATCTCGGCCGGCGTGCACGACACCGCCGGGTGGGACGCGGACCCGTCCAACGAGAGCACCACCGGCCCCGCCTCGCGACAGTTCGAGGCCAGCACCTCGCAGCGCTTCACCTCTCGCGGCATGTTCGCGCTCGACGGCTGGGCGCAGTACCTGCAGCGCACCACCCGAGGCGTGGACGCGCTCGAGCAGGGCGCGGTGTTCGACCGGGTCAACCGCAGCGAGACGATCACCGCCAACGTCACGCCGTCGGCCACCTGGGACGACGGAAGCGTTCGGTTCACCGCCAGCTACAGCCTCTTTCGCGATCAGTTCTTCAACGACCAGCGGGGCTCGGATGCCCTGGACGACTCCCAAGACACGTTCGACCACGTCGCCCAGGGGACCGCGATCCTCAGCCAGAAGATCGGCGCGCACGTGCTCACCGCCGGCGCCGACGGGCAGTTCGAGTTCCTCTCTGCCGATCGCATCGAGCCTGGCAACGTGCAGCGACAGCGCTACGCCATCTTCGCGCAGGACGAGTGGACCCCGCTCGAGGCGCTGTCGATCCTTCCGGGCGTGCGCCTCGACTACGACTCGCTGTTTGGCCTCTACCCCACCCCGCGCATCGCCATGATGCTGCGCCCGGGCCAGAAGTGGCGTCTGCGGGCCAGCTACGGCCGCGGCTACCGAGCGCCGACGTTTCGGGAGATGTACCTGCGCTTCACCAACGCCGGCGTCGGGTACCGGGTGCAGGGCAACCCGAGCCTGCAGCCCGAGACCTCCTGGAGCACCCACGTCTCGGCGCAGTACCTCCCGGTGCGCTGGGCCTCGATCAGCGTCGCGGCGTTCGACCACCGCCTGCAAGACACGATCGTCATCGACACGCTCGACGACTCCGACGGCACGCTCACCCTGTTCGGCTACGACAACATCGGCAACGCCGAGAGCCGCGGCCTCGAGTCGAGCACCAGCGTGCAGTGGGGACCGATGACGCTCGACGGCTCCTACACCTTTACCCACACCCGAGATCTGGACTCCGGACGGGCTCTTCCCGGCCGAGCCCGCCACCGGGGCACGGTGGGCGCCCGCTACCACCGACGCGCCTGGGGCACCACCTTCCGCGTCCGCACCGCGCTCACCGGGCCCCGGACCTTCTTCGTCGACGCCGACGACGACGACGTGCTCGAGCCGCTGCACGCCGATCCGTTCGCGACCCTCGACGCCCGCATCGGCCAGACCTTCACCCGCTACGTCGAAGCCTACGTCGGCGTCGACAACATCCTCGACGCGGGCAACGCCACCGACAACCCCCTCGTTCCGCGCAGCTACTACGGCGGCCTCATCGTCCGCTACTAGCCCAGCCCCCCAGCCTCGAAGCACGAACTATGATCATGGCCAGCACCCCCCGACACCTCTGCCCCTTCTTTCTTGCCCTCGCCATCGCCTGCGCTGGAGACCTCGACGCTGAGCTCGGTGGAGATGCGGTCGAGCCCCCCGCCGAGGGCAGGGTCGGTCCGCACACCATCAACGAACCCCGTGAAGGCACGGGGCAGCGCACAGTCATCGACGCCACCGACGAGGAAGCGTGGGTCTACTTCGACCTCGAGACGGGCACCGAGCTCGAGGTCGACGACCCGATGACCGACCCCGACTGGGACCTCGCCTTCAAGCGCTTTCACGTCGCCACCAACGGCGGTATCTCGGGCGCCGCAGGGGCCGAGGTCGCGGTGCTCGAAGCCGCCTTCGACGACATCACCCAGGTTCCCGCCGACGGCTTCCGGGTCGACGAGCCCGACGGCGACGACGACAACGACGACCCCGACTACGTCTTTGCCGACTGGTACGACTACAACTTCATGACCCACGTGCTCACGCCCAAGGCGCTCACCTATGTGGTCCTCACCGGCTCGGGCAACGCGTTCAAGATCGCCTTCGAGCGCTACTACGATGACGCAGGCACCTCGGCGACCCCGACCTTCGCGTGGATGCCCCTGTGAGCGCGACAGGCAGCTGCTCGAGGGCGCCGCGATCGAGGTCTTCTGACCCGCGAATCGGGGCGCGCCGTAGACGTGGTACGCGCCCTTGCTGCTCTGATGCGCGCCTCCCATCACCGCGCGTAGGCGTTGTCGACGCCGAACGCGAGCGTTCCGCGAATCGTCCGCAACCCCACTCCCCTTCGACCGTCCGATGGTCATGAGAGCAAACCCCACGCGCAGCGGTGGCTCCGCCCTGGCCCTGAGTGCCGCGCTGCTCCTCGCGTGCAAGGCCACGCCTGCGCCTGCCTTGGCGGCACCCGAGGAACGTCCGGTCGCCGAGGCGGCCGACCCGCGTCCGCCGGAGGTTTCCGAGGCGCCATCTCCGGACTCCGCGCCAGCGCCCCGCGTCGAGTTGGACGGCTTCGGCGAGCGGGAGCGAGCCGCCCTCTCCGAGAGGTGGATGAAGGGCGAGGGATACGGGCGCATCATCTGGGCGCGCTCCGCTCGGCTCATCCCCGGCGCCACCGCCTTCGGCGACCCCGACGTGGCGCGCCTCGATCGGGGCGTGGACGTGACCCTGGTCGAGGACGGTGACGAGCCCCGGGTCGCCATCCGGCAAGGAGGCGTTCGCTTGTTGGTGCACGTCAGCCCGGGCGATCTACAGCCGCTGGTGGTGAAGCCCTTCGCGCTCCGGCCACGACCGGCCGCACGCCTTCGAGCCTCGAGGGTGGAGGTCGGGTCCGGAGAGTCGCTCACGATCGATCAGCGCGAGGGCGACTGGGTCGAGGTCCGAGTCGACCGCACGCCCCTGGCGGGCTGGGCTCCGGCGCAGAGCGTCGGAGCGTTTCACGACCAAACGCCCTTCGGGGACGACGGGTATGAGACTGCCGAGTACGCCACGGTCACGCGCAAGGTAGCCCTGCTCGACGAACCCGGCGGACGGCCGCTCATCGAGATCCCGGCGGTGGCTGAGGTTCGAACCCTCGGACGCTCCGGCAACCATCTGCTCATCTCCTACGTCGAGGTCTGCGCCTCCGTCGACGTACGGTTCACTGGATACGTTCCGCGCAGCGCCGTCGGTCCATCTTCGGGGGGGCTGGGGATGTGCGGCCGAGGAATGGGTCGCGTTCCGCGCTCTTTTGGGAAAGCGCAGGACTACCCGCGCCGGTGGTCGACGCCCGGAACGCTCCTGCTCGCCCCCGACTCCAACCGCGTCGTGGGCTGCGCGTCGAGCACCGCCGAGGTCGCCACGGGCGACGACGGCGTCGTCTTCGTCGATACGATCTGGGGCCCGGTCGAAGTGCGCCCCGCACCGCCGGGCGTCGAGGAGCGCTGCTACGCCGAGCCGGACGCGAAGCCACCAACGCCATCCGAACCACCGCAGCCGGCGTAGCGGTCTCACTCGCGGTCCACGAGCGCGTCGTCCAGAGGTATCGCTCCGCGCGGGCGCAGTCGCAAGCGGCCACACACCTCAGAGTCGACGACCCATGTCCCGTCCGCCTGGACCTCGAGCGTGCCGTCGCTGGACATGAAGCGACCGTCATCCAGCGGCACGAAGGAGAGGCCGGCGACGTGGATTCGGTCGGAGAACGCATACACGTCGCTCTCCTCACCCACCCCGGAACAAGACTCTCCGAGGCCCTCGGCTTCGACGACCGTCGTCGAGGCCGGGACCGGGTCGAGTCGAAGTCGGCCGGAACGCTCGTTGCAGCCTGTCTCGAGGTGGGCGAGCCGACCATCGGGACAGGTCGCCCCCGCGAGCGCCGAGGGCTCGACCCCGAGCCACATCACCGGGACCGTGCCCGCGCCGGTGAAGTCGGCGCCCCGGAGATCGGCACCCGAGAACGTCGGTGGGCTTTGGTCCAGGACGGCCCGACGGAAGTTTGCGTCGCGTAGATCGGCTTCATCGAGCCGTGTTTCGTCGAGCGTCGACCGTTCGAACGATGCTGCCTTCAGGTCGTGACCTCGCAGATCGACCCTGCCGATCGTGCGGCCGCTGAAGTCGCGGGTGCCACCGCCACCGCCGACGACCATCTCGTCGAAGGGGCTCGGCCCCACGTCGATCACCACCCCCCTGCACCCTCGCTCCTCGAGCGTCCAGCGGGATCCCTCGACGTCGACGCGGTCGACCCATCGCATGGACACGCCACCGTCGTAGAGCATCACCGTCTCGTGTCCGAGCACGCGTAGATAGCCGTCCTGTGAAACGTCGGCGACCGACACCGCCCCTTCGTCCGGGCAACCCGTACCGGTCCCGGGCTCGACCACCACCACGTCGCGCTCGTCGTCTCGGGGCACGGTGCCGCGCTTGCTGTAGCACCCGTAGACCTCGTAGGCAGGCCGCCCATCGGGGCATGTGAATCCGCCCGTGCTGGGCCATACGGTGTCCGTGGTGAACGCTCCGGTGAAGTCGGCGCCCGCGAGCTTCGCGGACTCGAACGAGACCCCACTGACGTCCGCGCGAACGAAGCTGGCGCCCCCCAGATTCGCTTCGGCGAATCGTGCACCATGCAGTCGAGCGGCTTCGAACGAGACGCCGCGGAGGTCGACTCCATCGAAGTCTGCGCGGGTGAGGACTTGGTCTGCGAAGCTCCAATCTCGTAGGTCATTGCCGACCGCACCGAGCCGCTCGCGATGGTCTGGATGGAAGGGCCCTCGCCCCCCCGTGCTGCGCGCCCCAGTCCCGCGGACGAACGAGCGGCCCGGGCCGTCGACCCAGCCGTCCGCACCACCGACGATGCTGCCGACGAGGGAGACCGTCACCAATCCGTACAGGGCGACGAGCATCAGCGTCTCTCGAACCCGGGCGATCAGCGGCTGTCCGGCTCGGCGATCGCCCAGCGCCACGGCAAGGATCGGCACAGGGATGAAGCTCTGAATCGCAGCCGTGGTGGCCAGCGCGACGCTCACCGATGGAGACAGGTTGAGGGTGCCCTCCAGCGCCAGGTAGGCGATCGCGATGTTGGCGACCAGGTTGAGGAACAGCGCCCAGGTGCGCAGCCGATAGACGCCCCAGACGGCGACTCCCATGACGAGGGCCGCGGCCAAGGTGGGGCCTGCGTAGGCGATGGTGGAGCCGAGCTGCCAGTTCGCCGTTTCGAGCCGCAGCTGCAGCAGCGCCGAGAATGCCAGCGTGAGCGCGTCGGCAGCCGCCATGACCAAAGCCAGCAGCAGGTGACCACGAAAGCGAACCGGCGCGAAGGGATGGTCGGCCTCCTGCACGTCGAGTCCGCGCTCGCCGGCCGAACGCAGCGCGACGGCACAGGCGGCCGCGATCACCACGCCGACGATCCGGTCGACGACCATTCCGTAGTTCATCGAGATGAGCACACCGACGACCAGGTTGGACCACCAGACCGCTCGGCACGACAGCTGGGGGCCCAGCCGGGGCTCGTCGATGCGGCGCAGCGACCACAGCAGGATGCACATTGGCAGCAAGGCCGCCAGATGCAGGGTCAAGCTGCCTTCATGGAACAACGCGGCTTCGGAGACCGCCTTGCGCAGGAACAGCACTCCGAAGCCGAGCGTCGCCACGACGGTAGCCTTCCTCGCGACGCTGCGCACCCGCTTGGGCAGGACGTCAGCGCGCTCCTGCTTCACCCGCAGGCGCTCGATCGGTGCGGGCTGGACGCTGCGCTCGCGCATCGCCTCGATCGCGTCTTGATAGCTCATGTCGGTGCTCCTTCTTCATCGAATGCGGCGCGAACGAGCGCCTCGGCCTTGCGGGCTCGGTAGGACACGGTGGCCACCCGAGCCCCGAGGATCTGGGCGGCTTCCTCGAGCGAGAGCTGCTCGACCACCCGCAGCACGAACGCATCGCGCAGCTTCGGCTTCAGCTCGGAGAGCACGGCGTCGAGCCGGGCGACGGCTTGCCGCGAAGAGGCCCTCTCCTCGAGCGAGGTCGTCTCGATGCTCACCAGCGCCAACCGTGCCTCGCCCGTGCGTTCGCGGGCGCGCCGCTTGCGTCGGTCGCGAAGATGGTTGAACCCGATGCCGTGCAGCCAGGTCGAGAACGACGATCGATCGCTGAACCGTGCCAGCCGGTCGAACGCGGTCACGAACGCGTCTTGGGCCACGTCCCGCGCAAGCTCGTCGTCGCCGCACGCGTGGGCCAGCCGCCGCGTGAGCGTCGCGGCATGATCTCGATACAGCTGGGCCTGGGCGCCCTCATCACCCTCGCGGGCCCGCTCGACGACGGAGGCGACGGCGGGCGCGGGCGTGGAGGAAGCGGCCAATGAGAGACTCACGAGTGTCCATGGGTGGCCACGGCTCGGCGAAATTCAAAAACGAGTCTAGAATATAGGACAATCCTGGCGCTGCAGGAGCGGCCCGAGGCCGCTCAGGCCTGCGTCCCACCGCGTCCGTCCGGGGACGGAAGCCACAGCAGGCCGAGTTCGAGCTCGATCGCATCGAACGGCTCAGCCCGGATCGTTGCATCGCCCGCGAAGGTGGCTGCGAGGCGGTAGCCCTCCGCGTCGAGCCGAAACACCTCCAACGTCTTGGCCAGCGGGTCGAGGAACCACAGGTGCTTCACGCCCTCGCGACGGTAGATCTGGAGCTTGATCGTTCGGTCGCGGCCGGCGGTGCTTGGGGACAACGCTTCGCACACCCAGTCGGGTACCAGCACGAACGCCGAGGTCACAGGCACCTCGGGCATTCGCTCTCGCCGCCAGCCAGCGATGTCAGGGACCAGGACATCCTCGCCCAGGTGCAACTCGGGCTCGAACAAGATGACCCACCCGCCGGGCCCACCACGTCCCCGCTGAAAGGGTGTCGTGAGGTCCGCGCTCAGCCCGCTCACCGCGAAGGCATGCGAGCTCCCCGGGCGCGGCTGCGTATACAGCACGCCATCGAGGATCTCCGCGATCTTGTCGTCCGAGACGGCTTGCAGGTCCGCGTACGTCGCACGCTTGGATGCAGCCGAGGTCACCCGAGGATGATAGCCGAACCTCGTACCGGAGGCGAAACGGGGAGGAAGCGTTCAGGACGATCCCGACCTGGAGCGCAACCGCCATTGGGGTCAGCGCGCCATGAGTCGAGGATTCCCCTCGTCTCGCGCTCCGCCACGGGACGAGCAAGTACACCATCGGGCGAACTAGACCGCCGAGCGCGAGCGAGGGGTCGGCTCGGTGCCCGAGGCCGCCTCTGGCGAGGACGCGGGGGTGGACGCGTAGCGCTGGTACCACGGGGTCTGCTCGACCTCGTGCAGGTAGGCTTCGTACTGCTCGACGTAGGCTTCCTTGCCGCGCACGTCGTTGAACAGCAGGCGGCTGCCGTAGTACGCGCGCGCGATGTCGACGGCCGCGATCACCAACAGCTGCGGCAACCCGGTGCGCAGGGCCAGCACGAGCGGCCCGGTCGCCCAGGCGCCACCGACGGCGAGCACGACGGCATTGAACGCGACGCACGCCGCGTTGGCCTTGGCCAGGTGCTGGTAGATGCTGGTGACCTCGCCGAACGAGAGCGTGTCGTACGTGACCGCGTTGACGAACTTGCGCGCCAGTGGCATCGCGAGCAGCACGGCGCCCAAGAAGAGCAGCGCGTACGAGCGCAGCGCCGCTCCGAGCAGCAAGAAGTTGACCGCCAACAGCGGCAGCCAGAGCACCTTGGCGATCAGGCCGCTCGCGAACATGTTGGTCCACCGCCGGCAGTACTCGCGATACTTCTCGCGAACCTCGGTCAGCTTCGGATAGCGCGAGGGCAGTCCAGGCCCCGTGAGGTAGTCGGCGAACTCCCCGGCCTTGACGGACGCCCAAAGGCGCGGCCGCACGTCGAGGACGCCCGCCACCATCTCGTTGGTCATGCCCGTGAACTGCGTGTGCTCCAGCCCTTCGTACTCCTGCCCGGACTGCAGGTAGTGGTGCTTCCACTCCGCGATCCGGCCGTCGCACTCCGAGACGAGCTTGGCGTGGAACGCCTCGTCATCGATCAGGCGATGGATCAGCGCACACTGGATCTCCGAGGTGCCCGCGAACGCCCCGGTCGTCGGCCGTTCGACGCCGACGAAGTACAGGTTGGGGCGCTTCGCGTTCCACAGCCCGTAGAGGCAGTCGGTGTAGCGGTAGGTCCAGGTGCCGCCGTCGCGCTCGGTGATCTCGACCGGGCTGGGTCGCGCGATGCCGGCCTTGATGCGCCGGTCGACATGGACGGGTTCGCCGTCGATGAGGCACTCGTGCTCGTCGACCCACTCCACGCGCTTGGGGTGGACCACCTGCAGCTTGCCCAGCTTCATGAAGAAGTAGGGGTCGTTGAGCAGCATGCGGTGCTCGAGCATGCGCTCGCGGTACTCCCCATCGAAGTGGGCGAAGAAGGAGTCGACCGACCAGTACTTGACCGGTAGGCCGAACCCCGCGTTGACCCCCGTGCGCAGCAGGTAACTACGCCACGCCGGAGGCAGATCGTCGCGATGGAAGTCCTCGGGCGTCATGAGCTCGTCGAGCCCAGAGCTGCGGCGGAACTTGCGAGACAGCCACGTGTCGGCGTACGGCGAGACCGACGTACACAGCGCGCTGCGATAGGAGCGCTCGTGGTTGTAGTGGGCCAGGTACTGATAGGGCTCGAACATGTCCAGGGGTGCCCAACCGGTGGACTGCCCCTCGATGTAGAAGACCTTGTCGAGGTTTTGGAAGTGCTCGGTGCAGAAGATGACCCGGTTGTCGCCGAGCATCAGCCGCGACATGTACATATTGCTCGTGTCGCCGTAGCCGTCGATGACCACGGTCTCGTTGCGGATCCGGAACGTCTCCTCGAGCGTCTCGCAGATGCCCTCGCCGTCCACCGTCTGGGCCGCGGTGATGACCAGGTGCCGGCAGTGGATCGGCGCGTCGGGGGCGTCGGCGGTGAAGACGTCGAACGAGCCGTCCTCACGCTCCACGTAGCGAGTCGCGCGCGTGCGGCGAACTCGCGCTTCGATCGCCGGCGTGACCTCGGCCTTCAGTCGCTCGTAGTAGTCGCTCGCGCTGAAGAAGTGGAAGTCCAGATCGAAGTCCCACCACGAGAAGCCCGCGACCGCGTTCGACGACAGCAGATCGAAGTCGTCGCCGCGTTCTGCCAGCCGGTGCCAGACCCCGAAGTCGACCTCGGAGATCACGACGAAGCGCGCGTCGGAGGCGGCCAGACGCCTGATCAGGGCGAGAGACGAGACGCCCAGCCCCACCACGCACACGTCGACGTCACGTTCATCGCGCGGAAGACAGTCCATATCGCACCTCCTCGTCCCCGCCGACGCGGTGTTTTCCCAGCCATCGCCCCAGGTCCTCGATGTACTGGTCGTCGCCGCGCCAGTCGTTGTCGAGATCGTCGGGAAGGAAGAACCGGTCGACGAGCTCTCCCCGCTCGTAGTACCGGATGATTGGATGGATGTAGAAGTCCTCGGCAACACCGACGCCGCGCGGCATCGCGAAGGGGTCCATGTACTCGTCGGACTTTCCGTACTCGAGCGTCATCAGATAGACGGACTCGTGCTCGCGGACGAGCGTGTCGTCGAAGTAGTCCACCGGGACGTCGGGGAGGTGCTCCGCGGCTCGCCCGTTGGATCCGGGGACGATTGCGTCGCCGAGAAACCCCGGCTGCAGCAGCAGCGCGGCCGAGGTGCTCATCCGTTCGATGAGCGCCCGCGCCAGCGCCGGGCCGTCGCCGGGCATGCCCGCGCATCGAACCCAGGCGCCCTTGCCGTCGCGCCTGTCGAGGATCGACGCCAACGAGGCGATGTTGTGGCGAAACCCGTGAATGAACGCCGACATCGTCTTGCGGTAGTCGCGGGACTGCATCAGCGTGCCGATGAAGAACATCCCGGGCACGTTGGTCGACTCCCACTCGCTCGTCATCGCGGGAAGGCGCCCGCACGAGCGTCGTGCGGGGGCGCAGGACTCGTCGAAGATGCCCAGGTCGGATCGGAAGCCGGTGCACAGCAGGACGCGGTCGCATCGGTAAGACAGCTGCTGCTGCCGCGACTCGAACCAGACGTCGACGACGAGTTCGCCCTGCGCATCGTCGCGGCGCACCGCTCGGAGTTCTCCGTCGAGGATGTTGTTCTGGGCTTTGAGCTGATACGTGTCGAGAAAGTTGTTGTTGACCGCGCGTAGGTGGCCCACGTAGTGGGACGCCCACGCGAGCTTGACCGTGCTGGACCCGCAGACCCAGATCTTGCGCGTCGTCTCGATGAGGCTGTCGGCGGTCTCGAAGGCCGAGTTGCCCTTGCCCGCGATGAAGACGCGCTGGTCGACGTAGTCCTGCGGGTCCACGGAGAAGCGGTCGTAGGTCTCGCACAGCTCGACGCCGGGGATGTCCGGGTTGTTGACCAGCGGGATGCCCGTCGCGACGAACAACCGCTCACACGACCAGCGCTCGCCGTCGGCGGCGGAGATCTCGAAACGGTCGCCGTCCTTGCGGACCTTCTCGACGCTGCAGCCGTAGACGATGTCGAGCTGGTAGTGCTCGGCAAACCGACCCAGATACTCGACGAGCTGTGCGGCGGTCGGGAAGTACTCGCGCGAGAACTCGCGAAACTGCAGCGCCTCGTCCTCGCACAGCAGCGCGTTCCAGTCGTAGCGGCGGCGCGACTCGAGATCCGGGTAGCCCGTGTAGACCTTGTTGATCGAGAGCAGGCGGTCGTGCCGCGGGTATTCTTCGAAGAAGGCGCCGGCTCGCTCTGCGCGCTCGAGCACGACGTAGTCTTCGCCTCGCTCCTGCAGCAGGTGGGCGAACTGAAGGCCGGCCGGGCCGGCACCGATGATCAGGTTGCGGATGTGCTTCATCGTCCAGCCTCGCTAACGGTGTCGACCAGGCGCATGTTCTCGTCGCGGATGATGCGGCGGGCTGCCGGTGTCGTCCGGGCCTCGACACCTTCCCCACGCATCGAGCGCGTGAAGTACTCGGCGCACGCATCGATGTACTCGCGCCCCTCCCAGTCGGCGAGGAAGTCCTCGAGCACGTGGAACACCGACTTCAGGGCTCCGTCCGCGCCGCTTCGCATCTCCACCACCGGGTGGATGTTCGTGCTGCTCGCGCCATCGTAGACGTCGGTGCTGCGGTCGTAGTCGTGCGCGTTGGGAGGGTTGTCCCCGAGGCGGAACATCGAGATGTAGAAATCGTGGCCTTCGCTGATGCGTGGGCCGTGCTCGACGAGGTACGCGTACGGCAGGCCGTGGTAGTAGCGCGGCGCTTCGCCTTCGCCCCGGACCACGATCATGTCGGCCAGGAAGCCGACCTGCTGCCACAGCGACGACACGCGATTCATGCGGGCCAGCAGCCCCCGGGCAAGCCCCTCGGGATCCCGCGGCAGCTCGGCGTAGGGCAGCGGTTCTTCGTGCTGACGCTCCGCGAGGATCGCGGCGAGGGCCTGGGTGTTGTAGCGAAAGCCGTGAATGAAGGCGGACTGTGCCTTTTTGTGATCGAGGTACTGCGTGAGCGCGCCGGCGAAGAACAAGCCGGGCACGTTGTCGGACTCGAACGAGGCCGACATCCGGGGGAGTCGGCCGCAATCCGAGAGCGCCGGCCGAGTAGAGTCCGCGAAGATGCTCGTGTCGAACCGAAAGCCGGTGCAGCGAAGCACCTCGTCGTACTCGATCTGCTCGATCTCGTTCGCGGCGTGGATGGACGAGAAGCTGACGCGGATCTTGCCCGCCTCGGTGCGGCACATCTCGTGGATGTGACCGTCGATGATCGCGTTCTGCGATTTGAGGTGGTAGGTGTCCAAGAAGTTGTTGTTGACCGCGCGGACGTGTCCGACGAAGCGGGTGTCCCACGCGAGCATCACCGGGGTCGGGCTGACCATGTGGACGACCGCCGCGGTCGGAATGAGGCTGTCGGCGGTCTCGAAGGCCGAGTTGCCCTTGCCCAGGATGAGCACGTTCTTGTTCCAGTAGTCCTTCGGCTCCACGGACATCGTCTCGTAGCCCGTGGCCAGCTCGATGCCGGGCACCTCCGGGATGTGTGGCTTGCCCACGCCGGTGGCCACGACGACGCACGCCGCTTCGTAGCGCTCGCCGCCTTCGCAGTCGACGTGGAACGTTCCCTGCGCGTCGCGGTCGACCGAGGCGACTCGGCGCTCGAAGTGGATCGGCAGCGCGTAGCGGGCCGCAAACGCGCCGAGGTACTCGACGAGCACGTCGGCAGAGGGGAAGTAGTCCTCCGTGAGCTCGGTGACCCGAAGCTCCGGGTCGTCACAGACCAGCGAGTTCCAGTCGTGGCGCAGGTTGAACTCGGGATCGTCGCGACCCGTGGCACGCTTGTTGATCGACAGCAGCGTTCGGTGCCGCGGATACCGTGAGAAGAACGATCCAGCGTGATCGGAGGCGTCGAGCACGACGTAGTCGCGCCCGGCCCGTTGGAGGAAGTAGGCGAGCTGGAGTCCGGCCGGACCCGCGCCCAAAACGAGATACTCGGTCTTGTGGGGCTTTTGCATGACGTGGCGTTTCAGTACTCGAGGAAGTTCGTCGACTCGGATTCGGCGGCACGGTGCGTGCGCTGCAGCATCTCTTCGCTGAAGGCTTCGGTGCGATCGCAGATCCCGTGCACCAACTCTTGGGCTCGCGGACGCAGGGATTCGGGCAAGACGGTGGCCTCGATCGCCTCGACGTCGCTGCCCATGGCGTGGCCCGTCTCTCGATCGAGATGGTGCTGGGCGAAGTAGACGAGGCGGTCACGCTCGGGGTGCGAGCGCGCGGCCTCGACGGTCGCCGTCAGCCAGACGTTGCCGAGGGCCTCGAGAGCCTCGACGATCACGAGGCGCAGGGGTCCACTCGCGCCTTGGGTCGCAGCGATGACGTAGTTCCCAAAGTCGCGGGCGTGCTTGCCCTCCTCGCTCCACAGAAAGCGGACCGCCGACGTGAAGCTGCACTCGGGGTCGAATCCGAGCACCTGGAGATCGTGCAGGAACCACGGAAAATGCTTGGAGTCTTCCTCCGCGTGGCGGTTGACCATCTGCTGCTGGGGGCTGTCGGCTTCGTCTCGACGCAGGTAGTTGCGGTTGAAGTCGCCGAAGGTCAGCACGAAGTGGCTGCCGTAGGGCGCGTACGCGAGCCGCTGCTGCGCTGGAATGCTCTCGTCACGCAAGAAGCGGATGAAGGGATGTTGCTCGTAGGCTCTACGCCTGCGCTCGATGAGGTCGAAGATCGCCTGCACGTTGTCGTACTCCTCCCGGTTTCACGGGTCGCACATCATGCATCGATCGGGGCGTGCTCCAAAACGGGACGATTCTGTGGAGTCGCGGAAATCAGCGATCCACAGAATGTTCCGGTTGGCCGGCTCTATTCGTTCGTGATGATCACCGGCCCCGGAGAATGCGATGTGGCGAAGGCCATTCGCTCATCCAAAGCTCGTTGCGGGGGGGCGGCCGCGGGAGTTGGCCACCCGATCTCGATCCCTGCCGAAGCGACCGCGTCCCAGCTCGGCATCATCGCCTAGCGGAACGGAAGCAGCGCGGCTATCGACGCGGAGGCCAATTTCTGGGGGCGCCAGCTCGGGCAGGGCACACTGGTCCGGGTCGACGCCGAAACCTTCGAGGTCTCGAGCTGGCCGATGGCCGTCTCCGGTTGAGCCTGGACTTCGACGGCTACGTGTGGGGCGTTCGCTCAGCTCGGCCGCTGCACCCGGCGGAACAGCGGCTGGTCGGTGTCCGCGGCCGCCTGATACGTGACCGAGAACGTCTTCAGCTGCTCGAGGGCGGTCTCGGGCGACTTGCCCTCGGCCAGCTCGAAGGCGTCGAAGCCAACGCGGTGCATGTAGAACAGCTGGTCGGGCAGGACGTCGCCGACCGCTCGCAGCTCGCCCTCGTAGCCCAGGCGATCGCGAAGCAGACGGGCCGAGGAGTAGCCGCGGCCATCGGTGAACTTCGGAAACGCCACCGCGATCACGGCGACGCCATCGAGCGTGCCCTGCAGCCGCAGGACGTCGTCGTCGGGCTGCACCAAGATGCCCGATCGGCCCGAGCGCGCGCGGAGATTGTCGGCCTCTGCGAGCCAGCGGGAGACGGTGACGAGGACGTCGCCGTCGCCGGGCAGCGCGGCATCGTCTTCGACGCTCGTCCAGGGTTCACAGGGCGCGACTGCGCGGTTCTTGATCAGAGCCATAGAGGGTTTCCTTGAACGGGTCGAGGCCGACCCGGCGGTAGAAGTCGATGAAGGTCTCTTCGGCGCTCTCGCGCTTGGTCGCGTAGGTGTCGAGCACGGTGGCGACCGCCTCGACGATCTCGTCGGAGGAGAACGCCCGGCCGACGATCTTGCCGAGCGCGGCCTCGTTGCCAGCGTCGCCCCCGAGCATCAGCTGGTAGGCCTCCACGCCCGCCTTGTCGATGCCCAGGATGCCGATGTTGCCCACGTGGTGGTGACCGCACGCGTTGATGCAGCCCGACATCTTCACCGTGACGTCGCCCAGATCGTCCAGATAGTCCATGTCGTCGAAGCGCTCGGCGATGCGCAGCGCGACCGGGATCGAGCGCGCGTTGGCGAGGTTGCAGAAGTCCAGCCCCGGGCAACAGATCTGATCGGTGACCCGACCCGCGTTGGCCGTGTGCAGCTCCCAGCGCTCGAGCTCGGCGTAGAGCTCGGGAAGATCGGCCTGCCGCACGTTGGGCATCATCACGTTTTGGTCGTGCATGACGACCACGTGCCCGAAGCCAAACCGATCGGCGAGGTCGGCGAGCGCGTCGAGCTGCGTATCGCTGACGTCGCCGGGCGGTCGCCCCTTGGGCTTGGTCGAGATGACGACCGCCGCGTGGCCGGACACCTTGTGCGGGCGCAGGTTGTTCTTGAGGAAGCGGGCGAACTCTCGGTTGGAGGTCAGCGCCATCGCGTCGAGGTCGACGTTGGGCCGCTGCTCCAGCCGTGGGGTGACGAAGCGGCCTTTGATGCGATCGATCTCCTCGCGGGTGAGCGTGGTGGCGGAGTCCTTGCTGTGCTCCCACTCCTGCTCGACCGCGGCGGCGAACGTCTCGACGCCCCACTCGGCGACCTGGATCTTGATGCGCGCCTTGTACTTGTTGTCTCGCCGACCGTAGCGGTTGTAGACGCGCAGGATCGCCTCCAGATAGGACAGGAGGTGCTCGTAGGGCAGGAAGTCGCGCACAACCTTGGCGATGTGCGGCGTGCGGCCCAGGCCGCCGCCGACGAGGATCTCGAACCCTCGCTCGCCCTCGGCGTTCTCGACGATGCGGATGCCGATGTCGTGAACCGCAACCGCGGCCCGGTCGGTGACCGATCCGGTGACCGCGATCTTGAACTTGCGGGGAAGGAACGCGAACTCGGGGTGGAACGTCGACCACTGCCGGATCAGCTCGCAGTACGGCCGCGGATCTTCGATCTCGTCGGCGGCGACGCCCGCGAGCGGATCCGAGGTGGTGTTGCGGATGCAGTTGCCACTGGTCTGGATCGCGTGCATCTGCACCGACGCGAGCACGTCGAGGATCTTCGGGACGTTCTCCAGCTCGGGCCAGTTGAACTGCACGTTCTGCCGCGTGGTGAAGTGGGCGTATCCCTTGTCGTAGTCGCGGGCGATGGTGGCCATCGCCCGCAGCTGATCGGCGCTGAGCAGGCCGTAGGGCACCGCCACGCGCAGCATGTACGCGTGCAACTGCATGTAGAGCCCGTTTTGCAGGCGCAGCGGCTTGAACTCGTTCTCGGTGATCTCGCCGGAGAGCCGTCGCTGAACCTGGCCGCGAAACTGGGCGGCGCGCTCGTCGACGATGCGTTGGTCGTGTGCGTCGTATCGATACATGGTCGTGGTCCTAGGTGGCGTCGGGGCGACGCAGCGGCGTGGTCGGGCCCGCCGATCGGATGCGCTCTCGGGTGGTCGTCGCCACGGCCTTGCCGCCGTCGACGTTCACCTTGAAGGCGTAGGGGTCGCAGACCTGCCGCTCCTGAGCCTTCGCACCCGACAGCAGGGCGTCGCGCTCCGCTTCGGTCGCAATCGGATGTGCCTCGTCGAGCGAGGCCGTCCAGCTGGCGTCGGGTCGCAGGTAGACCGGGAGCCCGGCATCCGTCGTGTTGGCCGTGACCACGAAGTGGGAACCAAAGGAGCGTGCCACGAAGAAAGGCTGGTCGTTCGCGAGAGAAAGTGCAACTCCAACCGAGAATATCCCCCAAAGTGGAGGATTCGTGGAGCAGGGCAGCGTTAAAAAATACGATGACACTGCTGTATAATTGAGTTCCGCCGCTGCCGCCGACGTCCGCACCATCGGAGGGCGCCCGGGGGCGCATCACGGTGGCGGAGCCGCAGCGGGAGGCGTGCCGCTAGAAGCGACCGCCCACGCCCACGGCCGTGCCCTCGCGCAGCGTCAGGACGATTGGCCGCAACGTCTGGGCCGTCTTGCCGGCTCGACGCATCTGCCGCGCGGAAACCAGGCCGTCCGCGCCCATCAGCGCGCCGGACGCTGCTGCCAGTCCCGCGATCGAGAAGGTGAGCCCGGCCGGAGGTTCGACCTGCGCTGCGCCGACGCCCACCGTCGCGATCCCGGCGGACATCGCCAAGGCGTAGCCGACCCACCCTCCCGCGCGCAGGCCGACCATGCCGACGTCCCTCTGACGTTCGCGGGCCCCCCGGGTGAGGGCCCAGCTGACGGGGATGCCCACGCCCGCAACCACGAGCGCGCCTGCACCAGCTCCGATGCTTCCCTCGAAGCTCGTGTCGGTCAGGACGCCGGCTACGATCCCGAGCGTGAGCGCGATACCGCCGGAGGCAAATCCGACGACCGCTCCGCTGCGGGCTCGTCGGACCGACCGCGGGTCGGTGGGCGTGCCCTCGACCGAGGCACCAGGGCTCGGAGGGGGCGCCGACGAGGCCGTGGTGTCCGGAGCCGACGCGGCGAGCGTCGCTGCCAACGGCACGACCTCTACGCGTAGCAATGCCCCGCACCCCAGGGGTGGGTCGGCGGAGTCTCTCCGCGCTTCAGAGCAAGAGCTCACGGCACCATCGCGCGTGAGCGTTTCGTGGTTGGTCGAGCTCGAGGCGCCTCCACCCACGTTGCCCACGGTCACCCCGCCGCCGACATCCGCCGAGCTGCCGGCATAGAACTCGAATGCGCCGGCGGTGAGCGCTGAGACCACGTGCGTGGCGCCCTCGCATCGGCCCTCCAGCCCCGAAGTGTCGGTGGGGAGTTTGGACGCCTCGTAGCTCCCGACGATGGTCATGGCAACGTTGAGGATGCCCGCGCGCTCGAGCTTGGCCTCGAACTTTGCGGCGTACACCGGCATGCGAGCGTAGAGTTCGTCGGCGTCGCGAATCGAGACGGTTTCGTTCTTCGCCTCGACGCCGACGAACTGATATTCGCCCACGGCCCTGCACTGTCGCAGCACCTGCATCTCACACCCCTCGTAGCGGACGACGACGAGCCCCTTGCGCTTCTGGGTTTCGAGCGCGGCACGGTCCGCCGAAGGCCACTCCACGATGAGCGGTCGATCGGAACTCTTGGCCACACCGCATTTGGTCTGACCTGCCGGGTCATACTCGACGCGGGGCGCAACCGCTCGTGCCGCCCCACCGACCTTGCAACCGGCGGCCGACAGCAAGGCAAGCGCCACCAAGCCGCAACCGAGGAACCGCGAGGGATCGAGCGAGAACGCCATGGGCCGCGAAGTGTAGTCGGTCTGCGTTCTTCTTGCGGTAGCGCTTCGGAGGGTCGCGGAGTCCAGAGGCGACTTGTCCGCACCCTCGCTTTTCCGACGTGGATGAAGAACTCTCGAGGATCCGCGTCGCGGATCGCCACGCAGAACGTCCACGTGAAGAGCGACGCCGAACTCCACGCCCTGCAAGAGTTCCTCGCTGGACTTGGCGCGACGATGACGACGAATCGCGACCCCGCACAGCCAACCATGCGCGGCATCGCGCCTTCCATCACACAAAAAACAACAAAACGCACGCGCATAGAGCTACAATCCCAACATGCTCCCTTGCCCGTCCTGTGATCGCCACGTCCGCGGCGATGAGCGAGCGTGCCCGTTCTGCACCGCTCCCCTGCGCTCGAGCCGTGGCCCGTGGAACGGCGCCGCCGCGATCGTCATCGCGGTCGGCTCGGTCCTCACCGCGTGCGGCCCTGCCGTCGTCGACGATGGAGCTTCGCTCGAAGCGTCCTCCTCGGGGAGTTCCAGCGGTAGCGAGGGCGGCGAGGGGTCGACCGGCGAGGACACGACGATGTCCATCACCGGGACGACCGATCCCACGATGGCGATGTCCTCGAGCACGAGCCTGGGCACCTCCAGCACCGGCGGCAGCACCACCTGGGACGACGACACCGCCGACACCGCGTGCGGCTTCTACGGTGGGTGCCCGGGCGAAACGGGCGGCGTCTCCTACGAGTGCGACGTCTTCATGCAGGACTGCGGCGCCAGCGAGAAATGCTCGCCTTGGGCGAACGACGGCGGTGACGTATGGAACGCAAGCCGCTGCACCCCCTTCGGTGCGGTGCCGGTCGGCGACCCCTGCACCGTCGAAGGCAGTGGGTCCACGGGCATCGACAACTGCGCCCCGGGGGCGATGTGCTTCTACGTGGACCCCGAGACCGCCGAGGGCGTGTGTGTCGAGACGTGTGGCGGCAGCTCCGACGAGCCCACGTGCCTCGAGGGCACGTGCCTACTGCAGTTCGATGGCGCCTTGCCCCTGTGCTTCGAGACCTGCGATCCCAAGGACCCGGCCTGCGTCGACGGCGAGGTCTGCGAGCCGGCACTGGACGCGGCCCTCACCACGAACGTGTGCAACCCGGCGTGAGGCTAGAGGAGGCCAGAAAGCGCCTGCGGGTGCTGCAAGAGCTCCCGGCGCCTCGGGACCGGCGCCTTCGCGAGCACGCCACGGGCTCGGTGCCGACGCCGCTGTACGCGGTCTGGGAGATCACCCTCGCGTGTGACCAGCACTGCATGCACTGCGGCTCGCGGGCGGGCAAGGCCCGCAAGGACGAGCTGACCACCGACGAGTGCTTGGATGTCGCCCGCCAGCTGGGCGCGCTCGGCGTGGGCGAGGTGACGCTGGTCGGCGGCGAAGCCTACCTGCGCAACGACTTCATCCTGATCGTCAATGAGCTGCGTGCCCACGGCATGTCGGTCACGATGACCACCGGCGGCCTCAACCTCACTCAGGAGCGGGTCGACGCGCTTCGTGAGGCCGGCATCCGCACGATCTCCATCTCCCTCGACGGGCTGGCCGAGGCCCATGACGAACTCCGGGGTGTCTCCGGCAGCCACGTTCGGGCCTTCGAAGCATTGGCGCGGGTCCGAGCCGCCGGCATCCCGGTGGGCGTCAACACGCAGATCAATCGCCGTACGCTCGCCGACCTGCCGATGCTGCTCGAGCGCATCGCCGACGCCGGAGCGTTTGGCTGGCAGCTGCAGATCACGTCCCCCTTCGGCAACGCCGCCGATCAACCCGACCTGCTGCTGCAGCCCTACATGATGCTCGAGGTCTACGACGTGCTGCGGGACGTGCTTCGGCGCGCACGACAGCTGGGCATCAAGATGTGGCCCGGCAACAACCTGGGCTACTTCGGCCCCCTCGAGGCCGAGCTTCGCTCGGTCCAGAAGCGCCACTACAAGGGGTGCGCGGCCGGACGGCTGCAGCTGGGCATCGAGGCGCACGGCGACGTCAAGGGCTGCCCCAGCCTGGGCGGACCCGAGAACGTGGGCGGCAACGTCCGCGACCACAGCCTGGCGGACATCTGGGCCCGCTCCTCCGAGCTCTCCTACATTCGCGAGCGCAGCACCGCCGAGCTGTGGGGCTACTGCGCGCAGTGCTACTACGCCGACACGTGCCGAGGGGGCTGTACCGCCACCGCCGAACCCCTGATGGGCAGGCCCGGCAACAACCCGTTCTGCCACCACCGCGCGCTGGAGATGGACAGCGCCGGACAGCGCGAGCGCATCGAACCGGTCGCTGCCGCGCCGGGCGTGCCCTTCGATCACGGGCTCTACCGGATCGTGCGGGAGTGGACAGACCCGCGGCGGCGGGAGCGAGAGGGTCCGGTCGCGATCGACGAACCGCGGGTGTCGCGACTCGTCGAACCCATGGGCCCGGGCACGCCGGCTCGTCAGGGTGGCGGGGCGCTCCTTGCCGGAGGTCGATCAGCGCCTGCGTCCGATCGTTGAAGCGCTCACCGAACCCGGTCACCGTCGAAGCGTTTCGCGTCGACCGCCTCGGGGTCCGGCTCCAGCCACCGGGAGGGCGCCCAGCCGCGCGCTCCGTCGGCGGTGCGCACCAGCACCGATGAACCGCGAGCGGCCAGCGGCACCACCGGCGCATCTCGCTGGAGCGTTGCGACCACGTCTCCACGCAAGGGGGCGGTGCGAAGTCGGAGCGTGCCGCGTCGGACTCGATGCTGCTGCCCGAGGGCGAGACTGGTCGTAGGCGGACGCTCGGGGCGGGGCCGAACGTGCACGAAGGGGAGCGGGTCGGTCGGCCCCCGGCGGTAGATGCCGAAGTGCAGGTGCGGCTTGCCGTAGCGGGCGTTGCCGGAGTTTCCCACCTCACCAACCGGATCTCCGACCTCGACGTGATCGCCCAGTTCGACCGTCGCCCGCTCCAGGTGCGCGTAGTAGATCGCCAGCGCGTTGGCGTCGTCGCGCAGCCACACGACGTTCCCTCCTCGCGGCGTCTGCCCGACGCGGACCACACGACCCCCCGCCGACGCCAGCACCGGCGTGCCGCGCGGCGCGAAGATGTCGATGCCGTGGTGGGAGCGCTTGCCGCCCTCGCGAGACGCCCCGAAGAAGCTCTGCACCGACTTGCGACCGCGTCCTTCGACCGGGAACCGAAGCGACGGGCTCGCCCGAACTTCGAGGCGGCGGGTTGCGTGGTCCTCGAGGGCGGGCTGGACCCGCACGATGTACCGGCCGTCCACGGGTGCGACCATGGACAGAGACGATCGGCGCGAACCGAGCTCGATCAGGCGTTGACCTTCGTCATCGACGAAGAAGAGATCGAGCAGCGCAGCACTCGACGCGTCGGAGCCGTCGGCGGAGGCCGAAAGCCGGTGTCCCTCGCGCAGTTCGAACGCGAAGGCTCTGCCTCGCGACCCTTGCGGCCCAAACGCGACGTCTTCGAGCAGCGGTAGATCGACCTCGGCCGGCGCCTCGAGCAGCGCCGCGCCGCGCTCGAACCACTCGCGTCCGGCGGGCGTCGCGGCGAGTCCAGATCGGTTCAGTTGCTGCTCGTACGCCTCTCGCGGCGTCTTTGGAGGCGCGGGCGCATCCATCTCGGGGGGCGCCCTGCGTTCGGAACTCGACGGGGATCGCGGGTCGGCGTCCGGCGCCGTTTCGCTCCGCGGCGCGAGCGCTTGCGGCGTCTCGCATGCCGCCACGAGGACCATGCCCATCCCGATCGCGCGAAGCCGTCGCATCGACCCTCCATGATAGTCGGCGGTGCCGCGCCGGCCACCACGACACCGCACCGTGAGCGTGCGACCGACCACCTGAGCCACCAGACCGACGGCATTCACCCAGCGTTCACGAACCGCCGCCCTTCGAAAGCGCAGCGAAAGCTGGCGATCGCGAGCATGTTGCTCCGCGGTCATGGTTTGGCCGACGCGGCCGGGAGGAACGCGACGGACCACCGCGAACGCCTTCGCGTGGAAGCCGGGGCCGACGACGCGGGGCTCGTCGCTCATCGGCATGACGAGTATCAGCCGACTCGACTGCGGCGTCGGATCGCGACGAGGAGGAGCGCCAGCCATCCGCCCAGCGCGCCTGAACCAGGGCTGCCGACGCTGCAGCCCGACCCCGATCCCGATCCGTCTTCTTCCGGGCCCCAGCTGTCCCCACACCCGTCGGTCTGCTCCGAGGGGTGCACCTCGGGCAGCGCGACGTCGAGGGTGGCCACGCCGCTGGCATCGACCGTTGCCCACTCGAGGTCGATGCGGACGGATTCGCCGACGTGGTCGTCGTAGACCATGTTCGTCTCGAACTCGAGGGCGCCCTCGATCTCCCCGACCTCGCAGTCCATGCAGTCGGCAGGCCGGAGCGTGACGTTCTCCTCGTCCTCGCACGAGTTCCACACGCGGACGGAGATCACCGCGCCTTCGAGGTCGTAGCCCTGGCCGGGATGGTGGTCGGGCTCGACGCGGAGGCAGTCGGGCAGGACGCCGACGACCTCGTGCGACTCGTAGACGATCGGGGCCCAATCGCACGCCGCCGCTGGGACGGAAATCATCAGGGAGCCGGCGGTGAGCGCGGCGACGAAGTAAGCCAAGCGAAGCATCGGCGCCGGTAGTGTCGCCCACCCCGGAGACGATCACCGGGCCCCTGGGATTTTCTCCCGCCGAGGCTCCTCGGCGTCGTCCGGCCTGCTCGTATACTGCGCCGAGCCCGGGTACTACACGCGCTCCCTGCTCGCCGACCCGTGGCCGACCCGTGGGGCACCGCGAGACGACTCCTGCACGACCGCGCTGCACTCGCGCTCGAGGGATGGTCGGGGCAACCGATCTCCGCCTGGTGGGACACACTGTGGCACGTCACCCGCGACCTCCCTCCCTGCGAAGGGCAGCGCTGGCACGCGGTCGCCGATGCAATCGAGCAGGATGCCCCCCATCCGCTCACCGCAATCACCCTCGTGGACGCGCCGGAAGCCTTCCCCGGCGCGATGCGTCGCGTCCTCGCGCGCCTCGAGCAGCTCGGCATCGCCGTGACCGCCCCGCCGACCTCAGCGGCCGGCGAGCGCGGGCAGGCGAACCTCGAAGTGAGCCCCAGATTCGTCGTTGTCCTTCAGAGCCACCGTCCCCTCGTGCGCATGGACCAGCTCCTGCACGATCGACAGACCCAGTCCCAGTCCCTTGGTCGAGGCGCCCTCCCGCCCCCGCCAAAACGGCTCGAAGACCTTGTCTGCGAACTCGGCGGGCACACCAGGCCCGCTGTCTCGAACCCCCATGATCACCGTGGCGCCATCCGAGCAGGCCTCGACGCGTACCCTTCCCCCCACCGGCGTGTGGGTGATCGCGTTCGAGATCAGGTTCGACAGCACCTGCGCGAGCCGGGCAGCATCGCCACAGACCGGCGAGAGGGGACGGACGACCCGTGCGACCAGCTCGATCCCCGCAGCCTGGGCAGCGGACTGATACTGGTCCACGACGTCGTCGATGACCGCCGACAGCGGCGTGGGCACGCGCTCGAGCGCAAGGCTGCCGCGCGCGAGGCCCTCGACGTCGATCAGGTCGTCGGCGAGCTTGGCTGCCCTCTTGGCTGCCCGAGAGATGCGCTCGGCGATCGCGTTGTGTGTCCCGGCCGGGGCCTCCCTCATCAGCATCTCCGACCCCATCGCGATCGTGCCCAGTGGCCCACGAATGTCGTGCGAGACCATCGCGAGCACCCGCTTGTGCCCCTGGAGCATGGCTTCGACTTGCCGATTGAGTTCGATTTGTCGCCGCGTCGTCCGCCGCAGCTCGAACAAATTCATGACGTGTCGGGACAGGGTCTCGAGCGCGGCGGCCTGATGCTCGGTCAGCTCCCGTGGCTCCGTGTCCAAGACGCATAGCGTCCCGATCGAAAAACCGTCTGGGGTCTCGAGCAGCGAGCCGGCGTAGAAGCGAAGACGCGGATCCCCGGTCACCAGCGGATTGTCCGCGAACCTCGGATCCTTGGTCGTGTCGGGGACGACGACCAGGCCCTTTTGCAGGATCGCGTGCGCGCAGATCGAGCTGTCGATTGGAGTCTCTCGAACGCCCAGCCCCACTTCGGACTTGAACCATTGGCGCCCGTCGGTGATCAGGTTCACGACCGCGATCGGGGTGTCGCAGATCTCGGAGACCAGCTTCGTGACGTCGTCGAACTCCGCCTCCCTCGGCGTGTCGAGGATCTGGTAGCGGTCCAGAGCTGCAAGCCGCTCCAGCTCATCGTGTGGAATCGCTGCTGCCCCCATGGACGGTCAACCGGAACCGGCCCAGCCTACACCGTCGTGGCCGCCAGAGCGAGGACGCGATTCGGCGACCCGCGAAGGAAGCGCAGGGCCCGCTCTTCTTCGATCAGATGCATTCCCGGAACGACTCGGACGACCGCCACCGTTGCTCCTCGGCGCCGTCGTCCGCGGAGCGAACGCTGACTTGCCCTCCCATCAGGTCTGAAGCGTGGGCCCATCGAGGAGCTCGCGGACCCGCTGGAGGAGCGAGCGCGGGGAGAACGGCTTTGCGAGCAGCGGCACGTCGGCGGGTAGCAGCCGCTGCTGGGTCGCGACCCTTGCCGTGTAGCCGGACATGTACACCACGCGCAGCTCTGGGAACTTCGCACCAAGGCGCTTCGCCAAGTCGGGGCCGCTCATCTGGGGCATGACGACGTCGGTCAGGAGCAGATCGATGGGCTCGCCATATTCCTGCATCCGCAGCAGGGCGGCCGCCCCGTTGGCGGCTTCCACGACGCGGTAGCCACGCAGGGTGAGCGCCCGAACCGCGAGCGCGCGAACCTGGTCGTCGTCCTCCACGACCAGGATCCGCTCGGTTCCATCCAGCTCGACCGGGGCCGCCGCCTGCCGGATGAGTTCCGACGGCCCGCTGACGGTACGCGGCAGGACCACCTTGAAGGTCGAGCCACGACCAGGCTCGCTGTAGACCCAGATGTTGCCCTCCGCCTGACGGATGATCCCGTGGCAGGTCGAGAGGCCCAAGCCCGTGCCCTTGCCGACGTCCTTGGTGGTGAAGAAGGGCTCGAAGATGCTGTCCTGAAGCTCGGGCGCGACGCCCTCGCCCGTGTCGCTGACGGCCATCAACACGTAGTCTCCCGGGGTGAGCTGGTGGCGGGCGAGCGAGGGGTCCCCCTCGGCCAGCTCGACGTTTTCGAGCTCGATCGTCAGCTGACCACCCTCGGGCATGGCATCGCGGGCGTTGACGACCAGGTTCATGATGACCTGCTCGAGGCTTCCGGGATCGATCGAAGTGCGCCACAGGCCCTCGGCGACGTGGGTCTCGAGCTCGACGTCCTCCTGGATCAGCCGCCGCAGCATCTTCTCCAGATTCTGGACCACCTCGCCCACGTCGAGGCTTCGGGGCTCGATCCGTTGGTTGCGCGAGAACGCCAACAGCTGGCGGGTGAGCTCGGCCGCCCGGTCGACGGCCCGCTGCACTTGGTCGAGGTCCTCTCGGGCGGGATCCTCGTCGTCCAGACCGTCGGCCGCAAACTGCGTGAAGCTCTGAATCGCGGTGAGCAAGTTGTTGAAGTCGTGGGCCACGCCTCCGGCGAGCGTCCCCACCGCTTCCATCTTCTGGGCCTGACGCAGTCGGTCGGCGATCTGGCGGCTCTCGGTGACGTCGAGGCCGAACCCGATCACGCCCTCGATGCTGCCATCGCTGCCTCGCAGCGGCTCCACGCAGGCCTCCAGCATTCGGGCGCCCCACGGCAGGTCGTAGCGGACCGGCGTGCCCGCGAGCGCCCGGCGGTGGGCCTCGACCGCCTGAGCATCACCGTGGTGCTCGACCACGGACGAGCCGACGACCTCCCCCGGGTCGATGCCGAGGGCTCGACACGTGGCACCTGCCAGCGACGTGTACTTGAGGGCCCCATCGGTGGTCCAGACGATGGCGGGCAGCTGCTCGAGTACGATGCGCAGCCGATGCTCACTGGCCTGTAGCGCGGCGTTGGAGTTCTCGAGCTGGTGCGAGCGAAGGGCCAGCTCTGCGACGTGTCGCTCGAGCTGCGACCGCTGCTGCCGAAGGCGCACCTCGAGTGCTGCGGTGTCCACGGCGTGTCGGACAGCACGGCGCAGCCCCTCATCGGTGAGCTGGTCCTTGATGAGGTAGTCCAACGCCCCCCGCTTCATCGCCTCGACGGCGACGCGCTCGCTGCCCTGCCCGGTGAGCATCACGACGGGCGCTCCTAGCTCGACGAAGCTGGACACGAGGTCCACACCTTCGGCATCCGGGAGCCGGTGGTCGAGGAGTACACACGCCATCGACTGCAGACGCGCCCGATCCAGACCGTCGGCCCCGGTCGCGGCCTCTTGGACGTTTGCCGAGTCTCCAAGCCGCCGTCGGATCGCTTCGCGATCCACGGCGTTGTCGTCGACGATGAGAACCCGCCCCTGCATGGTCACCCCCTCTCTGGGGGAAGCTCGACGATCCGCCAGTAGTACTGGAGCAGATCGACGAGGCGCTGAAACCCAGAACCGACGTCGTCCTTTACGATGTAGCCGGCGACGTTGTGATGATAGGAGGCGAGCTTGTCCCCGTCGCTCTTCGAGGTGGTCAGCACGAATACGACGATGTCGTGCAGATTCGGATCGTCCCTGACGTGATCGAGGAACTCGATGCCACCCATGCGGGGCATGTTGAGGTCCAGCAACACGATGTAGGGTCGGCGCAGACCTGCGTTCTGCTCATCAGCGCCGCGCAGCACCCGGAGGGCCTCGATGCCATCGTTGGCAATGAGTAGAGGGTTCGCGATCCGATGACGCACGAACGCGCGGCGGACGGCTTCCTGATCGACCATGTTGTCGTCGACCAGGAGGATCTTCACGGTTCGGTCGGAGACGTGTTCGTTCATTCCACACTCTTGGGCCAGGGGAAGGAGAACGCCGCGCCGCGCTCCCCGGAGGATTCGAGGCTCACGGTGCCACCGAAGTGGTCGACGATCTTCGAGACGATGCTCAGGCCGATCCCGCTGCCCTCCACCTCGTCACGGGGCTTGAGGGTCTGGAACATGCGAAAGACCCGCTGGTGGAATTGGGGAGGGATGCCTGGCCCGTCGTCGGTGACCGTGAGGCGAATCGCATCCTCGCCGTCTTCGACCAGGATGCGAACGGACCCGGCGTCACGATCGTGGTGCTTGATCGCGTTCGACACCAGGTTCCGAATGATGACCTCGAGCGGCGGGCGAGGGCCAAAGAGCACGGGGTCGTCACCCTCGACTTCGACGGTGAAGGCCTCCGGTGGCGCGACGATGGCAAGAGCGCTGGAGATCGCAGCTCGCACGGTGTGGCGTTCGCTGGCCGGCACCACCCGACCCGCGCGCGAGTACTGCAGCAGATCCTCGAGCAGCCGCTCCATCCTCCCGGTGCGCTCGCGCAGCTGCTGGAGGTGGCGCGCCGAGGCGTCCGGGAGCGTGTCGGCGAGGTCTTCGCTGATCCAGCTGGAGAGGTTCTGGATGTCGCGGAGCGGTGACTTGAGGTCGTGCGATGCGACGTAGGCGAAGTCGTCGAGTTCACGGTTGGAACGCTCGAGATCGCGGACGTAGCGCGCGATCTTGCGCTGCATGTGCTTTCGCTCGCTGATCTCCTCGTAGACGACGCCGAGGTACTGCTCGCTCAGACGGAAGCATTGCAGCGAGTAGTCCGCGCGCCGCCCGTCTCGCTTGGTGCTCATCTCCCACACGTCCGCCTCGCCCTCTCGCATGCACCGCGCGTACCGCTGCGGGACATCGGTCTGCATGACGTGGGGGGCAAACTCGGCGAGCATCTTGCCGACCTCGCGGTCGCGCAGTCCATCGACGGGCGCGCCCGCGATGACCGCGGCCGCCTCGTTGAGCGCGATCAAACGAAACGATCCGGGATCGGGCGGCGACTCCCACTCGAAAATGCGCATGCCCAGCGACGCGTGCTCGAACATTCGCTCGAACAACTCGAGGTTCTGCCGGGCCTCGGCCAGGAGCTGACGTTTGCGGGTGAGATAGGCACCCGCGACCAGGGCCATCGCGTTGTCGATGTGCAGCTCCATGCCCAGGATGACCTGACGAAGCGCGTCGTGGTCGTCGCGAAACTCGATCAGCGCCTTGGGCAGCAGGATGCTCTTCGCGCCGCGCACCAGCGGGAACCACTCTCGAAGGTCGATGCCCGCGTCTGCGTAGCGCTGCCCCTGCACCTGCAGGTTCTCCACGTAGGGCCCCCACTCCACCCCTTGCAGCGCTCGCTGCTCGAGCCTCGCGGAACGGTCGGATTCCGTCTTGCCCGCAGCCAGCGCCTGGGGCGCGGTGGCGGTAACGCGGGTCCGGACCTCATCCCGGTGTTGCTCGAGGTACGCACCGAACCTCTTCAGCGCCTCGAGTTCATCCTCCGCGAAACCCGGCTTCCATGATTTCGTCGAGGCGTCCACCGATCGAAGCTCCAGTCCCATCCTTGCACCTCGGTCGACGCGACGCAGCAAAGAAGGCCAACCTCGACGCCCCCGAGACACGTCCCAGTGGCCAGCGTCCGCTTTTGGGCCGAAGAACGACCGCTTCACGTTCTCCATGACCGGCAACGCGCCATGGAACATCGTGTGCACGTCCTGTAGACGTCGGTCGGGAAGCAGGTTTGCGGCGCCAATCGCAATGCGCCGTATCGATGGCAAACCGCCAGGCCATCGAACATCTTGGTAGGCCGCCGATGCCGTCGAGAACCGCGCAGTACGACACCCAGCACTGGCTCCCAACCGACAGCGGAACGGTCTTCATGGAGCGGTGCTCCAATCCCTCCGCTCTTCCCGACTGCGAGCCCACCCCAGACTTGGAGACGTGCGTGGCCGGTTTCGGCGAAGGCAACCAAGTCTGCCCGCCGGACTGACGCGGGCGGGGAGTCACACCGGTTTGGCGGCCTCCGGGGTCGCGAAGGGATGCGTGCTAGACGCCGCATGAGTCTGCCGTTCGTGGTCTACTCACCGCATGGTGGTCGAGACACGAACGCGCATCGGTCGACTCGCTGGCCTCCTGATGCTCGTGGGGGGCCTCGCGTGCGGGCCTGAAGCAGATGACGGGCCGCAGGCGCACCAGCCGCGGGTGTGCGGCCAGACGGGTCCGGTCGAGCTGCTCTCGTTCGAGGGAGACCGCGACTGGGCGTCGGTGGTCACTGTCGAAGATCGATGGCTGCTGCTCGCTGGAGGCGCGGAACCGGAGCAAGGCTTCGAAAGCTACACGATCGACCCCTGCGGCGGCGCGAGGGTTCCACTGCCCGAGAACGCGTGGCCGGTGGTGATCGGGGACCGCTTGTTCGGCTGCGATGTGAACGATGGATCGCTTCGCTCAATCGATTCGCGTACCGGCGCGCTGGGCGAAGAGATTGACCGCGGTCTGCAGTGCGACAGCGTCGCGGGCGGGTCCGAGTTCGCGCTGTTCCGTCGGGTCGACTCAGGGCGGCTGGTGTCCGTGACGGCAGATGGCCAGCTGCGGCCGACCGAGCTTCTGATGGCGTCCACAGCCGAGACGTCGGCGTTCTCCCACCTCGAGTCGCTCTCGGTGTTCCAGCACGTGACGTACGAACCCAGGCAGGTCGCGTATGCGGACGGCCCGCTGCTGCTCGACGACGACGACACACTCTGGCACGTGGGCCTGGATCAGAGCACTCGCGTTGTCTCGCAAGACGTTGCTGCATTCCTCGCCGTCGAGGACGTCGTCATCTTGCAGCGACTCGACGATGCGGGGGCAGAGCGGTTCGAGCCCTCGCTCGTGAACTTGACCGATGGCACGCAGCGCGAGGGGCCGGAGCTTACGAAGCTACACGTAGAGGGCGGATATCTGTTTACGCCCGACGGTTTTTTCGACCCGGTCACCGGGGTGACGCTTCCGCTGCCCGAGGGGCTGCGTGCCTCGCCGCGGGTGGTCTCGCCCGAAACCAGTCTGGGCTACTCGCTACCGGCCGGGCTGCGGGACGGGCTGCAGGTCTGGGACGTCGAGACCGGCCGGATGTTGATCGACTGGGAGGGCGAGTTCTCCCAGCCGGTATACGTCAACGGCTGGAACGACGCCGTCGTGTTGAGCTTCCAGAACCAGGACGGGATGCCGGAGCTGTGGTCCTTCCCACTCGACGGGTCCGACCCAGAGTTGGTCTACCTCGGGACCGACCGAGGGATGAGCCTCGTCGGGCGCGACGAGGTGTTGTCCTTCGCACGCGAGAGCCCAACAACCGATATCACGCACCACGACCTCGCGACCGGCGAAGAACGAATCGTCATGCGCGACGTGGTTTCGAACATGGTGCAGGCATACGCGTCGCTCCTCGACGAGCCCGTCTTCGAAGGCGAACGCCCACAGTTCTATCTCGCCGAGCGCGAGGGACGAACCGTCCTGATGGTGACGCTGCTTCCGGAGCGAGGCTGAGCCTCCGCCGATTCGAGGCTCGGTCGAGCGAGCTCCACCGCATGCGCGCCATGAGTCGAGCGGCACGAGCCTCGACGTCCGGGGTCGCGCAGCGTGCCCCAATCGGGTTCGCAGATTGTCTCGAGCGCATCCAACATCCCGCAGCTGTGGATACTGCGAAACCCGGTCGTGTGACGCCCGGCTTCGGAAGGGGAGAGCTCGGGGACACTGGACAAGCAACGATCGTCCGCTGGATCGATGGCGGTCAGCGAGAGATCGAGAAGCGGTCCACCGAGCCAGACATCGAACGCGGCGACGACGGAGGGCGGAGCGGGGGCGTCCCCGTCGCCGGGCTTGCTCGCTGGGGGCAAGACCGCCTCGTTTGGATGCGACCTCGCCTCGATCGCCTCCGCTGGCGTAGGCCGGGGGTCGTCGTGCAACCCACGATGCTCGCAGCCCAGAGCCATCCGCCGAGCAGCCTCCGCATCCGGTGGCACGCGAACACGCCGCCGCGACATCCTTGTCTGCTCACGACAAGGTTGTCATGTGGCGGGTGCCGGTGCGCGGCCCAACACAGCTGACCAGCCCTCCCGTCGCATTGGCATCAGGAATGCAGTTCGCAAAGGCGGCTTGCCGGGGCTTCGTCCCCGACCTTGGACTTGGACAATGAAACTCGACTGGCGATGGAAATGGATCGGGGCTGCGGCCCTTCTTTGTGCGTGCAGAGCCCCAGAGGCCGCCCCGGCCGCGGTGCTCGACCACGGCGATGCCGAGTGGCCACGGCCGCCCTTCGACCCTCCCGGTGGCGACGGCGAGCCCTCCAACGAAGGAGAACCCGACGGTGGCGGTGGCGCGACTGCGGGGTATGGCACCGGCGGCGACGATCCGACCGGGTGGGGAGGCAGCACGACCTCGGGCCCCGATACCGACGGAGACTCCTCGAGCTCGAGCTCGAGCAGCGGTGGCGATTCGGACACCGATACCGACGGGACGGACACGGTCACGAACACCGATGCCAGCACGTCGGGGTCCGAAGGCGACGGAAAGGCCTCGATCCCGCGCAGTCCGGATCTCGCTGAAGCCCCACGTCCGCTCTACGCCGAGCAAGACCCTCTGACGTGCCCGGACACCCAGGACCCCGTCGTCCTGTACATGTCCAATGACGATAGCAACTCGCAGGCCTCGCCGATCCTCGTGCGACGCATCGTGGGCGACCAGCAGATCGTCGACCCCAACCGGGTACGGATCCACGAGTTCCTCAACTACTACGATCTCAGCTACGACAACCCCAGCGACGCAGCTGCACAGGTCGGGATCCAGATGCGGCGCATCGACGAGGAGACCGACCAGTTCGTGCTCCTGCTGTACGCACAGGGCAAGAAGGTCGACCCCGCGACTCGGCCTCCGATGAACCTCGTGTTCTCGGCGGACACCTCGGGCTCGATGAGCGGAGAGCCGATCGCCCTGCTCCGGGAGACCATGCGGGCGACCGCGGCCAGCCTCGAGGAAGGAGACGTCGTCTCGATCGTCGAGTGGGAGTCTTCTCAGGCCGTGCCCCTCGAAGGCTACACCGTGACCGGTCCCAACGACCCGGTACTGCTCGATGTCATCGACGACATGGAGGCCGACGGCAGCACCGACCTGCATGGCGGTCTCGTGCGGGCTTACGAGCTTGCCAACGCCTACTATCGCACCGACCGGCTCAACCGCGTCATGCTGCTCAGCGACGGAGGCGCGAATACGGGGGTGACCGACATCGACCTCATCGCCGCGCAGGCCGAGGACAGCGATGGTGCGGGCATCTACCTGGTCGGTGTGGGCGTAGGGGACGCCAGCGGATACAGCGACACCCTGATGGACGAGGTGACCGACGCAGGCAAGGGCGCGTACGTATTCGTCGACCGCGAGCAGGAAGCGCATCGCATGTTCGAAGAGCACTTCGTCCAGAACATGATGGTCGCTGCCCGCAACGTGCAGATGGAGCTCACTTTGCCCTGGTACTTCGGGATCAAGGAGTTCCACGGCGAGGAATACAGCGCCGACCCAGCAGAGGTCGAGCCGCAGCACCTCGCGCCGAACGACGCGATGAGCTTCCATCAGATCATCCAGTCGTGCGGCGGATCGGCGATCTACGAGGACCACCAGATCAAAGCCAAGGCGACCTACGCCGACCCGATCACCCTCGAGCAACATGTCTCAGAGCTCGAGGTCCCCATCGGCCAACTCGTCGTCGCCGACGCCAAACAGCTGTACAAGGGCGACGTCGTCGTCGCCTACGCCCAGGCGTTCATCGTCATCGGCGACCTGTGGGCCGAGGCCAAGCGTGAGGAGGCCCGAACGGTCGCTCACGACATGGTGCAGTGGCTGACGACGGCCGAGCAGTCGCTCGCCGATCCCGAGGTCGCCGAGATGACCCAGGTCATGACCGCCTACGCCAGCGTCCTGGAAGCGAGCGAGTGACGGCGCTGTACTCGGCAGCGACCCGCTCGTAGCTGCCCTGGCCCACCGCTCGCTCGAGGTCGTCGGGCCAGGCGACGCGCAGGCGGGGTGCCCGTCTCGCTCTCGTCGTCGCCGGGGTGTGGGACGAAGTCGTTGCCGTCGAAGACGACCCGGGGAACGTTGGGAGGTCTATGCGTGTCGAAGATCGCGGCAGTTCAGTTCAGGGATGGACTGCGCGAACATCTGAAGAAGACTCCGCCCCGCTCGAACGTCAAGGTGCTCACGATCCACCCAGGTCTGACCTCGACCCCCCTTGTTCGACGTCTCCCGTGGGCTCTTCGCCACGCTGTTCAGGAGCATCAAGGGCGTCTTCATGATGGACCCCGCGCACGGGGCCCTGTCGACCCTGAGGGCGGCCCTCGACGACGGCATTCCCGACGGGAGCTTTCTCGGGCCGGGGGGATTCACAGGTGTTCGCGGCGATCCCAAGATCATCAAAGAGTACAATCCAAAGCTGAGCCTGGACCCGACCCTCCGCCACAAGACCACAAGATGTGGGTCTATTGTGATGCATCGACCGGCGCTGTCTGGAGTTGACGGCTTCGAGGAAGATGAAATCGTCATCATCATCTTCGTGCCTCGGTGATGACCATGCCGTTGCCTGTCATGGCGAAGTCTCAGTCGTGGGCCCCCATCGACCGCGGCGAGCACGGAGAGCTCGGTCGTCTCCTGGAGAGCACGACAGACTTTGATGGGTGGGCGCGCTGTCGGTACGGCTCAACGGCGCTGCTCGTTGATATCAGCCGCATCCAAGGCAACGGATCCCGTTCGACCAGTTGGAGGTCTCGTCCAAGTTCACGTAGGAAGGCGACCCGTCGGGATTCCTGCGCAGGCGCAGCTGACTCCGTGCGGCGTCGAGGTGCCCAGGAGAGAACCGAGCCTCTGATTGTGGAGGTCGAAGTACGTGCCGCCGTTGTAGCTTCGGCTCTCCAGCAGGCTGTACAAAGCCGGAAACGGGGGATCTTTCGAGCGGCCGTTGTGCGAGATCTGCACGATCGCCTGGGCGAGCATGGCGGTGAGCTCGATCTCCCAAACCTTCCAGCCGTTCGTGATGCGGGGATACTTGTCTTGGATACCGTGCACGAGCTCGTGAACGGCGACGTTGCGGATGCTGCCTGGGCCCCATCGCTCATAGTACGAAACCGGGATCTCCAGGGAATCATCGTTCGCCTTGTAGTACGCTCGGGATCCGTTGGAAACCGAGAACTTCGTATGACGATGAACGTACTCGATCTCCGAACGGTTGACGGGTAGCCCCCGATACTCGAAGTTCACCCTGTGCAAGGCGGGATCTTCGAGCACAGCGTGGTAGAGCCGTCGGATTTCCTGGTCGGCCTGTGGCACATCAGGGGTATGTCACTTCCTTCAAAAAAAGCTAGCACGATCATAGCTTTGCCCATATTGAGCACTGTCGTTGCCCATGTCGAGCAAGACATCGAGCGTTCCCTGGCTCTGGACATTCCGAAGGCGGCCGTCGGGTCTATCCTGCCTTGGCGGGCAGATCTCCTCGCCAGGGTGCGTTGGGTGCGTTGTTCTCACTGGCCTACCCGGATACGAGCGTCTTCGTCACCGGTCGTGACTGGCGGGTCGCCTCCGCGGGCACCTCGAGACGGAGACGACGGACATGGGCGGTGCGCCCGGTGGACTCGCGAGCATGGTGTCGTACTCGATGGAGGTCAACTTCGTCGTCGACGGTGCCACCACGGTCACGACCGAGATCTCCGGCCAAGCTGGCCCGGATGACTGCGGCGTGACCCAAGGACTGCTCAGCGGCACCACCATCGCCTGGGCCCCGCCGCAGATCGTCGACTACACGACCGAGGGCAGCGTGCTTTGCGAGGGCGCCCTGTGTGCGGCCGGAGGTCTGCCCAATGGCGAGCCCGTCGACATGAGCGGCACCGACGACCAGCCGATCACCAACTTCGAGTTCGAGGCGGACCTCAGCGGCTTCACGATGGCCGAGGTCGTCACCAACATGGACGCCAACTCGACGCAAAGCTGGAGCTATGTCGGCACCGAGGCGTCGCGGGAGATGGTGTTGGCGCAATCGTGTGCCTGCCAGGGGTGAGGGATGGGGGCGCGGCGTGCTCGTCGTCACACACAACCCTCTGCTACACCGGACGGCCCCGCGGGCTGGCGAATGGCCGCGCGTCGCCGCTACGCCAGCCCCGGTGGCGGGTATGTCTACGATGTCCGTCGTCGGGGCAGGCAGGTCCTCACCCGGGGGACTCGAGCAGGCCACCTTGTCCGAGATCACAGCGCGACGCTGCTGTGATCGTCTCTCGTTGCGCCATGAATCACCTGGCGCTCTACTGACTCCAATGAAGCGACTCCTAGCGTGGGCTGGTATCGCGTGGTCTCTCGGCTCGGGATGTGCCTGGACAGCCTGGAAGGACACGACAGCGCAAGCCTCCGCCTTGATCGCGATGGGAGAGCCGCGCTCGATCCGGATCCTCGGATTCGACGCGGCAGCGGGCGCCTGTGTG
>CAVXIC010000027.1:0-104667 GCA_963761755.1 uncultured bacterium | reverse complement strand
GCCATCGGTGACCAGCGCATGCAGATGCACGAACAAGCCCAGGTCACTGCGGAAGCGCTGCACCACGATGAGCACCCCGGGGTGCAGGCCGCCGCCGCTGCGCAACCCGTGCTCGCGCTTGCTCTGCTGCCGCAGCGTCTGCATCACCCGCTTGGCAAAGCACTGACACACCCGCCCGAGCAGCGGCCGGTCGTAGCCCAGCCGGACTGCCATCGGGCCCTCGAAGCTCAGCACCCACTGCCGCCACGGCACATCAGGCAAGCGGTGCTCGACCAGGAGCGCCGCGGTCTCGGCCATGCGCCGGCCCATGCACGAGGGGCAGATGCCGCGGCTCTTGCGCGTGGCCGTAGCCACTCGGGTCGATTGCATCTGTCCGCAGCAGCTCCCCATGCTTGCCCCAACGCAAGCCCTCGGCATGCCGCGCCTGCGCGTAGCCGACGGTAAACACGAGGCTCGCGGTGAGGTCGAGGGCCTGGCTCATGGCCCCGGAGGAGGCCGCCTCGAAGTACGCGGCCTCGAGGGCGCGCTCCGACTCTTCGAAGCGGCCTTGTTCGCCGAGGGCGCGACCGACCAACCCTCGGGAGGCTATCAGCGGCAGCCACTCCAATGCCGTCGCGCGCTCGAGGCAATCCTGTGCCAGTGTGGAGTCCATGTAGGCCCCCGTCGCCGCCAGCGTGCGCGCTCGACGCGTCGCCGCGCAGGCGCTTGATTGCCACCTTGCGGTCGAGCTCGGGGTCGTAGGCGGCGTAGACGACCCCCATCCCGCCGGAGCCGATCGGCGAGAGCACGACGTAGCGGCCGAGCACGTCCCCGCGCGACAGCTCCGCCTCTCGGTGACCGGCCTGCGGTTTGGTCGTGGCGGACTCCGTCGCCGCGAGCGTCTCTTCGCTCATGCCCCGCAAGGATAGAGCAGCCGCCGAGATGCGCTCGCGGACTGGGCGTCAGCCTCCCGCCGCAGCGTGTTGAGCCATCAGCTTGCGGATCCCCGGTGGTACCGAAGCGCCGGCCTGGAGGCAGCCACGAAACCAGCGGCGACCGGGGTCGGCGTCGTGCGCGGCCGGCCAGTACATCACGATCGGTGCCGGGTCGACGGCGACGGGCGCGTACACGCGCAGACCGTAGAGTTCCCGGCCGCGCTGCGCCATCGTGCTCGCGATCGTGCACACCAGGTCGGAGGTCGCCACGGCCAGCGGCGCCGAGGCGAAGTGCGGCACGCGGAGCGCCACCCGCCGCGTCTGGGACTGCGCCCGCAGGACGCGGTCGACGGCGCCCTCCCCACCCGCGTCCACGCTCACCAACACGTGCTCGAGCTGCAGATACGTCTCGAGGCTCAGCCGCCGCCGGATCGCAGGGTGGTCGGCGCGGGCGATGACCCGGAACGGATCGCGATACAGCTCCCGACGGTGCAAGCCCTGCGTGGGGATGCCAGCGGAGCTTCCCACGAGCATGACGTCGATCTCCCCGGCCGCGAGTCGCGAGATGCTCTCGGAGGACGCGCGCTCGACATGGAGACGGACCGACGGCGCGCGGCGCCGCAGGTGCGCCAGCAGCGTGGGCAGGACCGCGAAGTCGAAGTAATCCAGGGACGCGAGGGTGAACGTGCGCGAAGACGTCGCGGGATTGAAGGGCTCGTCGCCCGTGAGCACGCGCTGCAGGTTCTCGAGCGCCTTGGGCAGCTGACCGAGCAGCGCTCGGCCCGCGGTGTCAGCCGCATCCGACGGCCGCTCATCACCAGGAGAGGATTGCCGAGGGCCTGTCGCAGCTTGGCGAGCGAGTGACTCATCGCCGACTGCGACACGCCCATCCGCCGCGCCGCGCCCCCCACCGTCCGCGCGGCGAGCAACGCATCGAGGGTCGGCAGAAGATTGAGGTTGAGGGTCCGAAAATCGATATCGCTCATGTCTGGCATGAACACTATGAGCTTTTTTTCATGCGACCGTGGTCGTAGGTTACGGCCATGACGTACCGACGCGCTGGCCTCTGGCTGGCCCTGGCCTGGTCCCTGGCCGCCTGCCGTCCCCGAATCGAGGCGATCGAGGCGCCGGCGCGCGCACCGGGGTCCGCCACTGCCCCCGCCCAGCTGCGGGCCTGCTGGGTCGAGACCAGCCGCGCGGCCGGCTTTACCGCCTCCGCGCTCGTGGTGCGCCATCCGGCCGGGGACCTGCTCATCGATGGGGGCAACAGCACGAACTTCAACGCCGAGATCGCGGTGTACGGCGCCAAAGACCGGCGCTGGTTTCAGCTACTGCCCGGCAACCTCAAACTGCGTCGCCCGCTGTCCACCCGGCTGCGCGAGGCAGGGGTCGATCCGGCGGGTCTACGCTGGCTCCTACCGACGCACGCCCACACGCCACCATCTCGGCGGCTTCCTCGACCTGCCCGCGACCCCCGTGCTGCTCGCCCCCGCGGAGATCGAGACGATCGAACGTGGTCGGAAGACGCCGACCTTCGAGGTGACTCCCGCGCACGCCGAGTCGGTGGCGCCACGGGCGGTCCCGATCGACTTTGCGGGGACGCTGACGAGATCTTCGATCGACACGCTGACCTGTTCGGCGACGGGTCCGTGGTCGTCGTCCCGCTTTCGGGTCACACCCCGGGTAGCGTTGGGGTTTTCGTCAATCTTCCCGACGGTCGTCGCATCTTCCACGTGGGCGACGCGGTCAACAACCGACGCCAGATCTCCAACCTGCGCGGCCGATCCCCCGGTCTGCGCCGCACCGACTCCAGTGGCGCCGACGCCGACCATGTCGTCGGCGAGCTACACGAGCTCTCGCGCCTGGCCCCGGAGATCGAGATCGTTCCCGCCCACGAGCGGCGCGCGTGGAAGGACGCCTTCGGTCAGGTTGGGGCCGGCTGCGGGTGACGCCGGCTCACCGCCGGAGCCGGCCCAACGCGAGACAGTTGGACCGCAGGCGCGGCCACGACTGCACCATGTTGCCCAGCGGCAGATTGAACGGCACTTCGGCCCCTGGGTGCCCCGTAGATCGTGCAGTGCGTTTAGGCGAAATGAAGTGGAAAAAGCCGGGATGGAGGAGTACGGCCGGGGGGCATGAGAAGGCGGAGGGAGCGCCGGGAATCAGGATCGCGGTGTAGAGTGAAGCTGAGGCAGCGAGTGCCGAGCCATTTCAGGGGAAAAACGCGCGACCCCAGAGGACCGCAGACGCACGGAGTCCACTCGCAGCGATTCATTTCCCCGGGTCGTGCGGGAGACGATGACGCCCATGCAGCTCTCGCAGAACCCGCGAGCGTTCGACCATCTGCTGCGGGCGGCAGTGGAAGCGCTCGAGACCCAGTAGACCGCCGAGCCTAGGTTCCCGGGTGCCCGACAGGAGTGGGCGCCCCTCCTCTTTCCAATCGACTGTCTGCCGTCCCGGCCGGCTGCCGGGGTGGAGTCGTCATGTCTGAAATCCTTCAACCGGCCACTGCGCGCTTCGATGCATTCGCGCGCGGCAGCGGTGGCTGCAATCTCGAAATCTCGACCAAGATCGAACGCTGGTGACCGAGCCGAGGCGACACCTGCCCGGTCGAACCGCTCGCGGACGTCGATGGTCAGGGCAACCCCGAGCTGCTGATGTACGCCTTCGACGCGCGCAGTCGTGCGCGAGCGTGGGTGCTGTGGAGCAACGATGGGCAGGGCGGCGCCAGCGTCGATGGCATCGAGAGCGAAGGGGCCGGCTACGCGATCTTCGACTCGGGCGCGGGCGCGCTGCTGGGGGCGTGGCGCTGGGTCAGTGGGGGCGGGGAGGTCGATGGTGACGGGCGTGCGCGAAGGCGGGGCTTGCGGGTCAAAGGCTGACGTGTGGCAGCTTCTGCAGCGGACCGAGGACCCTCGGTCCATTGCCGCTTTCCGCGTCGCGCTCGGCTCCTGCCTCTTGCTCGACGTCCTGACGCTGTGGCCCCATCGCGTGTACCTCTACGCTGAGGACGGAATCGCCCCGTCCGCGGATGCCTGCGTCGAAGGCTTGCGGTCGTCCTCGCTGCTGTGTCACGTCCCCGGTGCATCAGCAGCGACGACGTTGCTGTTGGCGTTGATCGGGTCTGCGGCGATGTTCACCGTCGGAGCGTTCACACGGGTCACGAAGTGGGTGACCGCCGCACTGTTCGCGTCGCTCGTCCTGCGCAACGGCCTTCCGCTGGCGGGTGAGCAAGTCTTGGGATCGTACCTCTTCTTGTTGTGCCTCTCGCTGCGGGGCCGCGTACTCGGTGGATCAGTGGCTCGAGAGACGCGGCGGCCGTGCCCGGGTGTTGGAGATCCCAGCGTGGCCGCGAGCCCTGATGATCGCTCAGTTCTGCGTGGCCTACGGCGTCGCGGGCTGGGCGAAGACGGGGCAGACCTATACCGACGGGTCGGCGTTCTACTGGATCGTCGCGAACGACCGCTGGTACCGGTTCGAACCGTGGTGGCTGCTATCCACCTTCGGCACCAACGCGCTGCGCTGGGCCACCTGGATCGCGGTTCTGGTCCCAGCGGACCGTGCCTCTTGTCGGCGTCGCACTGTGGCTCGGCACCCGCTGGCGCCCGAGGGCATGGCGTGCAGCCCGATGGATCTGGGTCCCGCTGTCGTTCGTTTTTACCGGCACGCTGTTGGCCTGACTGAATATTGGGCTGTTCGTTCCCGCCACGATGTTCAGCGCGCTGGTTTTGTTCCGGGGTGAAGAGGTCGGACGCGTCCTGCCCGTCGCTCTGCCGCCCGTTCGTGCCCGCCACGCGATCGGCCGCAACTCGCCCACGGTGGGTGATGGTCGCGGTCGCGCTGATGATCGGTTGGCACGGGATCGCGACCATCGTCAATGCGCTCGATCTCCCCCACCTGCGCGTAGACGTTCCACCAGCGCTCCGCTCGGCAACGAAGACCTGGGCGCGAATCACCAATACCCCGCAGTTCTGGGGGATGTTCTCGCCCAACGCTCCACGCGCTCGAAGCTGGCTGATCGTGGACGTGGTGAACCAATCCGGAGAGGTCGAGCCGGCGTTCGACGACCGCGTCCTGATCGGGCAACGAGCCCATCCCTACGTGTTTATCGATCGACGTCAGAAGGTCCACGGGAAACTCCAGGGCCGAAACCGTCGCCGCTCGCGCGCGTTACGCTCGCTACGTATGCGCCCACTGGCGCGATGAGGAGCACCGCCCGCCTCGGGAGGTGCTCCTCTCTCGGTGGATCTGGCCCCTACCCAAGCCCGAGTGGATGGCCGCGCATGGGCCAAGCGACCCGCGCCCAGACGCCGAGCCGTACCGACGCGAGATCGAGCTGCTTGCGTGGGATCGCGAGCGCGGTACGGCAAAGTCCTCGATGGAACGGGACGATGTCGGATAGCAAACCTTCCAGGTCCTTACAGCGGCGTTTCGGCTCCGACCCAGGAGCGAAAAATGCTTCCCGATCCTCCGCGCCGAATTTCTCAACAGGCTGCGAGAGCTAGAGCGCCGCGCGGGGGTGACCGCAGCTCTTACGGCGCACCGCCGTTGACTATGCCGGTGGCGGGCGTGTTCATGCCCCCGCCACCGGCCGACGCTATGTCCAATCGTCTCCTCATCGCCATCGTCATTGGAATCGTCGCGGCGGTCGCGACGGTCCTCCTCGCAGGAGGCGCTGCGGCGCACGTGTACATCGTCGGCCAGCTCTTCCTCGGGCTGCTGCAGATGCTGATCGTGCCGCTCATCATGCTCTCGGTGATGAGCGGCATCACCGATCTGGGGGAGACGTCCGGCGCCTGGGCAAACTCGGCGGTTGGACGGTGGTCTACTACGCAGCGACCATGCTGGTGGCCGCGGTCGTTGGACTCGTGGTCGTCAACGTGCTCGAGCCCGGCGTCGGGATCGACACGGCCGGACTCGCGCTCAACGCCAGCGAGGCCCCGCAAAGCGACCTCCGAGACGTCGCGCTAGGGTTCGTGGGGAGCAACGTGTTCGCATCGATGGCGCAGATGCAGCTCGTCCCGGTGATCCTCTTCTCGCTGTTCTTCGGGGCGGTGCTCACGACGATCGGAGAGCAGGGAGCGCCGCTGGTGCGCATCATCGACGCCGGAAACGCGGTGATGATGAAGATGGTCCGCATCGTCATGTGGACCGCGCCCGTGGGCATCTACGGGCTCGTGGCGGGCCGCTTTGGAGCCGCCATGGCGGAGGGCGGACGTGGCGTTTAGGCGAAATGAAGTGGGAAAAAGCCGGGATGGAGGAGTACGGTAGATGCGACACACCGGTGTCTGCGGCGACGATGTATCCTCTCGCCTCCTCGGCGTAGCTCCAGACCGGCTGCGTCCACGGTACGGGGCCTGCCGTCGAGAAGGCCGGAGAACGAGGCCATGGTGAAGTATGCACCTCCCCCTGCTGGCGCCTTGGCTCCGGGCGTGGGTTTGTACTCCGACCCAACGTGCGCACCATCGACCTGCACGGGAAACCAGAAACCCCTGCCCAGGGCCGCCCTGCCAAGACGGGGGTCCCAGGGGTGAGGGCAATGAACGTGCCGTCGTCGAAGCGACGTTCGAAGGGCTGGGCGAGCACCGGCATCAGGTCGCGCTCGTGGACCCAGACCTCCACATCGAGCCCTCGGCCCACGAAGATGTCATTCCCGAGGCAATGCAGCGGACGGCCATCGCGACGCCACGTGGAGACCGCGCCCACCCGGCGCCACGGGCCACGAGCTTCCCTGAGGCTGGCAACGAACGCCTGGCCCGGGTGCTCGCTACGCGGTCTGCCTTCGAAGTCGTAGGCTTGGAGCGGCTCTTTGTCGTCGAGCGTTCGATGAAGGGCGGCATCGACCCAGACGAGCACGAACGTGTCTTGGGGCAGGCGGACGTCCACCGAACTTGCTGGCGCGCGCCCGGACGGGACCGGCGCAGGACTCGCGACGTCGGCGTTCGGAGGTGATGCACAGGCTCCCATCGAGGCGACGACGAGGGGGGCTAGGAGTCTTCGGTGCATGGGGGATGGGTATCATGGACGACTGGCGTCGGCGCGCCCACACGCCCCGGCCCGTGCGAGCCCATCACCATCTCGAAAGGGACTCGATCCCGCTGGTCTTCGCCATCACCGGCTTGCCCGATAGGGTGCGGCGATGATGCCCGCCTTTCGAGAAAAGCGGCGTTTAGGTGAAATGAAGTGTGGAAAAGCCCGGATGGAGGAGTAGGGCGGGCGGTAGGAGAGGGCGGGCGGTGCGCGGGGAGCTACAACCGGATGTCGAGCAAAGCAGGGCTCAGGGAGAGCAGAGCGATTTCAGGGGAAAACGCGCGGCCACAGGGGACCGCAGACGCACGGAGTCCAACTCGCAGGCACGCCGAGACGAGCGCGGTGCGAAACGAAGCGCTGGTGGAGCGAGACTCAGTGGGCTGCGGGCGATGGAGAGAACAGCAGCTCGGAACCGACCCGACTGGTATGCTGAAGGCCGTGAGCGCATCGAATGGACCACCAGTCTCCCCCGTAGACTGGTCGGAGTATCAACGAATCCGACCAACAAGGGTCGAAACATCCTTCGTTGCACTTCGTCTGCTCACGTTTCGCCCCCGAGATGCGAATTATACGGGTCTTGAGTTGAAGGGCATCAGTCCGACCCGGTGGTTACTGAGTTTTCTTCCTCGTCATCAACGGCTCCTCGGCGCAGCCGCAGCGGGGCCTGCGTTGTGGCGAGCGATCGTCAAGAGTTTCGACGACGATCCTGACGCGTTTGCATTGTGCGCTTTTCTCCGCGAGCCGTTCCCACCGGCGACTCTTGCGAAGGCTTGCGCATCCTGGATTGTGCCCCTACGAAAACTCGCGCTCGGAAATCCGGGAGACGCGGTGCCGCACGGGGTCTCCCCTAGCCGCGCGACCAAGCTTGCCCGCATCCTTCTATCGTTGTGGGCCGTCTACCCACCCGATCTTGTTCGAGATGCCGCTCGAACCGCGTATTGCCGTAGCCGCCCGTATCATGCACATGACGCGGTCGCATGCGCGCTCGTTCACCCCGATGTCGACGCGGCGTCGATCCTCGAGTCGCACTTGAGCGACGGTCGCCGCGAACGGGGTGCGAAGTCACGAAAAAAGACGTGGCAGCTTCGCCGATGGGCCTCGTTTCACGGCCTGGTGTCGACGGTCCTCGAGAACACCAGCGACTAGCAGAACTGGTCCTGGACGAATGGTGGAAAATCGAGCAGCTGAAGAGCAAGCCTCACCTCTGAACAAGAATCATCGGATAGGAACTGCGCCAGCTTCGCTCGGAGGCGCTCGACCTCTTGGCCTAGCGGGGGCTTCAAATCAATCAGGTCAACGCCGTGCTTTTGAGCCCGGGCAGAAGCATAGACAACGTGACTCGCCAACATCTTGACTGCTTCGGGCGAAGTGGCGGCCGACCACCGACCCTCGAATGCGTTTAGGCGAAATGAAGTGGGAAAAAGCCGGGATGGAGGAGTACGGCCGGGGGGCATGAGAAGGCGGAGGGAGCGCCGGGAATCAGGATCGCGGTGTAGAGTGAAGCTGAGGCAGCGAGTGCCGAGCCATTTCAGGGGAAAACGCACTGCGACAGAGGACCGCAGACGCACGGAGTCCACTCGCAGGCACGCCGAGACGAGCGCGGTGCGAAACGACGCGCTGGTGGAGCGAGACTCAGGGGGCTGCGGGCGGTGGAGAGAACAGCAGCAGTTGTCCGACAGGAGGGGCTCGCGGCGGCGGACGAGCACCGCGGAGCTCGGCGGCAATCTCCTGCGGTGTGGTGACGGCCCGGATGACGCGCATGGGCCCGCAGCAGCGGGAGCAAACGGAGATGTCGACGCGGAAGACGCGGGCGAGGAGCGTCATCCACGGCAGCCGAGAAGGGGCAGCATCGCGGAGCTGAGCGTGCAGCAAGGTGGTGATGGCGGGGAGCTCGAGCTGGCCGCGCGGGATGAAGAGGGACAGCTGCTTGGGCGCAGGTTCAGGCTCGTCGGCACGAGGCACGACGGCGGAGCGCAGCTTGTGGTGGGCCGAAAGCACGCCGTAGTACAGGACGGTGTGGGCCCGCGGCGGCGGGACCAGGGCACACAGCCGGGCGAGAAAAGTGTCGGCGCTCATCTGGGCGAAGGTGGCCCCGAAGCGATTGGGCTTCTTGAAGTGCACCCGAACCTGTCCGTCGGCGGTGCGCTGTACGGCATCGAGGGCGAAGGGCGGGCGCAGGAGATAGCGACACACCCGCTCGAGGCGCTTGCGGTCGCGGCCGTCGACGGTGACGGCCGCGTGCAGCTGCATGCCGAAGCCACGGGCGAGCATCGGCGAGGCGGGCGACGCAGCGCAGGGCGAGGGTCCCACGGCACGCAGCGGAAGGCCGAGCTGGACGCAGGCCACGAGCGCTTCGTCCACAGGCTCGCCGTCATCGCCGCCGACCTCGAGGTGCTCGGCCAGGTCGGCGTGCAGCCGCTGCAGCGTCCGCAACAGCTCCTGCTCGCCGAGGCCGATGGCCGGCATGAACGCGACCGCATCGTCCGCCACCGCCGGCGCCTCGAAACAGCCATCGGTGACCAGCGCGTGCAGATGCACGAACAAGCCCAGGTCACTGCGGAAGCGCTGCACCACGATGAGCACCCCGGGGTGCAGGTCGCTGCTGCTGCGCAAGCCATGCTCCCGCTTGCTCTGCCGCCGCAGCGTCTGCATCACCCGCTTGGCAAAGCACTGACACACCCGCCCGAGCAGCGGCCGGTCGTAGCCCAGCCGAACCGCCATCGGGCCCTCGAAGCTCAGCACCCACTGCCGCCACGGCACATCAGGCAAGCGGTGCTCGACCAGGAGCGCCGCGGTCTCGGCCATGCGCCGGCCCATGCATGAGGGGCAGATTCCCCGGCTCTTGCAGGCGAACGGGACGCGTAGGCTGTCGCCGCAGCGGCGGCACTGGGCCACCAAGAAACCGTGCTCGAAGTCTCCGCAGGTGATGAACGCTTCGAGCTCGTCCCGCACGAACCCCGGCAGCGAGCCCGCGCGCTCCTCGAGCCGCTCGCGGAACGCAGGCCAGTGCTCGCGCACCAGGGCGAGGGCGTCGCTGTCCTGGGTGGTCCGCGGAACGTAGCGCGCCTGGGCTTGACAGCTGGCCACTGCACGGCGGTGCTGATGCGCGTGCCGGGCCGCTCACGACGCGCCGTGTTCTCTCGCCGTTGCAGGGCTCGTGGGTCGCCAGGTGTCCCGCGGGCGGGCCAGCCGACGACATCATTGGCCACACCGCGGCAGCTCGGCAGCTCGGCAGCTCGGCAGCTCGGCAGCTCGGCAGCTCGGCAGCACGATGGCGCGTAGATCCGGAACCGGTCGTTGGACGTGGGGCGTGTGGTGCTTGGGCGTGTCGGTGGTGCTCGGGTGCGGGCTCGACTCGTCCGATACACGACCGGTGCTGCAGGGCGAGCTGGCTACGCAGAGTTCTTGGTGGAGTGCAGCGGCTGTGACGACAGCCAGTCCACGTCGTCCAGATTCGCTCGCGGGTCGTCGTTCACCTTCTCCGTGCAGACCTCGGACAACTTTCCCTTCCACGAGTCGGGCGTCTACCTCGACGTGCACGAAGGCGAGGTTTCGCCCGGCGCCGAGGACGAGCGGCAGACGCTGCTGGCCATCAGCGACCACGATACGGGCTACCTCGTCGACTACACAGCGACGACGCTGATCTTCAATGCGTGCAGGGGCCCTTCGAGGTCGGCACCCACGAGATCGAGATCGAGGATTCCGCGAGCGGAGACGTCGTGTGCACCGCGACACTCGACGTCGTCGACGAGCACGCACCCCTGTACGAGATCGAGGACATCGAGCTGTGGCCCCCGAACCACAAGATGCATGAAGTGTCGCTCGATGACTGCATCATCGAGATCGACGACTGCGACGAACATGTCGATGCACGCGTCTCATGGGTCTCCAGCGACGAGGCCGACGACGCCGTGGGCGATGGCAACACCGAAGGTGACGTCGCCATCGTGGCCGAAGATCGCGTGGCGCTGCGGTCCGAGCGGCAGGGCGGCAGCAACGGCCGGGTCTACCGGATCGGCTTCGAGCTGACCGACGACGCTGGGAATGTCTCCGAAGGCGAGTGTCGCGTGTCCGTCCCGCACGATCAGAGCGGGTCGTCTGCGGTCGACGACGGCGCAGCGTACGTCATCGACGCGCCCTGAGCGGTCTGCCACAGCGCAACCTCTTCGGCCGAGGTCGCGCGCCCAAGCGCTCGATAGCCTCGGCGCGCGGCCTCGGTGAGCGCAGGAATCTCGGGGGCTCTGGGGCTTCGTTCCAAGAGCGCCTTGGCGAGCTCGAAGCGCGCCAGGGGCTCTGCGACCCCCGCATCCTTGCCGTCCATCCTCGCCAGCAGCGTTCGAAGCGTCTGGATGGCACCGGCGTCGTCGCCGAGCACGACGAGTTCCTGGGCCCACGCGACCCGATGAAGCCAGACCCGCGGGTGATCCTCGCCGTGCGCCGCGACCAGCAGCGCCTCGGCTCGCTCCATCGATGCCAACGATTCGGCCCGACGTCCCCGCAGCGCAGCCAATCCCGCCTGCACGACGTGGTACTCGGCGAGCGCGGGGTGGGCCTCGCCCACCGCCGCGACCGCTTCGACCTGCGCCTGTTCGAGCTCACGATCCGCTTCGTCCAGGCGGCCGAGCTCGGCGAGCCAGTGTGCAATCGAGAGGCGGTTCCCGGCGGCGCGGAGCGGCTCGGCGCCGTGCTCGAGGCGCAGCTCGAGCGCACGACGAGCCAGCGTGATCGCCTGATGGTAGTTCTCGCGATTCGCCTCCAACTCCGCGAGGTCGGACAGCGGGTTCGCGTACGCTGGATGCTCGTCCCCGATGGTGCGGTCGAAGATATCGAGCGCGGTCCGGAGCGCCGTCTCGCCCGCGACCATGTCTCCGCTCCCCAGCAGCGCCACGCTGAGCGTTTGGTAGCCCAACGCCACGTCGGGATGCACATGCCCGACCTCCTCCTCGAACGTGGCGATGTACGCTCGCAGGGTATCGACGGCCTCTGCCTCGTGGCCCACAGCGAGCCGAATCGAGGCCAGATTGAACGCCGCGTCCGCCCACTGCATGGGGTTCTCGTCGCGATCCCGGAGCGCGAGCGCCTGCTCCGCGAGTTCCTCGGCCGCCGCGAACTGTCCGGCCGCAAACTCGAGTGACGACCGATTCATCAGCAAAGAGCCGCGAAACTCGTCGGCGGCGCCCGCGGCCTTCGCCGCCGCCTCGGCGCGCTGCGCGATCCGGCACCCGAAACGTCGACACCCCGTCGCCGCGCTTGATCGTGACCATCGAGTGGGTGTTGTCGGTCAGCACCACCCGCGCGGCTCCCGAGCGCAGGTACGCGCCGAGCCGAGACTGGAGCTCTGCGCGACGTTCCTCCTGCTCGGCAGCCGAGAGAATCGGCCATCCGCGCTCGGCAGGCTCGGCCCGCACTTCAAAATCGAGAAAGTCCTCCGCGCCGAGTTCCGGATCTGGAACCAGGTCCTCCTCGGCCGGTTCTGGCCGCGTCGCATCCGCCCGCACCTGCTTTGCGGCACGAGCGCTGGAGCGCTGGGATCGGGGCTTGGAGGAGCTCATCGGCGAGCAGTCGTGACGGCGTACGGCCGCAGCGGGGCCTTGCGCAGTTTGAATCATGGCGTCAGAGATCGCGAAGGCGAGGTGAAATGCGGCGCCCCACGGCCCATCGAGCCAGGGCACCAGGCGGCCATCGCGGTTGCGTGCTCCAAGTCTAGATCCGGGCCCCGTGCCGCTGGAAATTGTGGACAGCATTCCCGCGACGGCTCACGATCCTCGAAAAGTGGCGAGGTTCTCTGGATTGTGGCGCTGTGCGAGTCTCTTCAGTGCTGTGTTTGTGTCCCGTGATCTCCCACGCACCACGCTGAGGACCCCCTGATGACAACCCTGAGGATTCTGCTGTTTGCAGGGCTGCGAGAGGCCGCGGGCTCGGAGAGCGTGTGCGTAGAGATCTCCGAGGGCTGCACGGCGGGTGAACTTCTGGTCTTGCTCGAGCAGCAGATCCCCCGCTTGCGGGGACGGGTGGCCGGTGCCCGGGTCGCAATCGACCAGGCCTTCGCCGACCCGCAGGAGCCCATCCACGCCACGAGCGAGGTCGCGCTGATCCCACCGGTGAGCGGAGGCCACGACGGACCCCCGCGGATCTTGCTGACCGGATCGCCCCTGTTGCTGAGCGAGGTCGTCCGCTGCGTCGAACACCCCGGCGCGGGCGGGATCGCCACCTTTACCGGCAACGTACGCCGGCACTCCCGCGGCGAGCGCATCCAGAGACTCGAGTACGAGGCCTATGCGCCGATGGCCACTGCCGTCATGACGCAGATCGCCGACGACATCGAGGCGGAGATCGAAGGTGCCAAGGTGGCCATCCACCACCGAATCGGCGTGCTGGGCATCTCGGAGACCGCGGTCGTGATCGCCGCCAGCGCGCCGCATCGGGCCGAGGCGTTCGAGGCCTGCCGCGCCGCGATCGAGCGGCTCAAGGACGACGTCCCGATCTGGAAGAAGGAGGTCGCGGAGTCCGGAGCGTCCTGGATCGGTCAGGGGCCCTGAGAGACCGGTGCACCCTGCCCCTGCGGTGCATGTCGGATCTTTTCCTGCAACACCAGACACCTCGCGGCCGACCGGGTTCGCGTGCCAAGCTCTGTCTCCCCGCTGCCCCGCTCCGCTCGTCCTGCGCGCGCTCATGATGCCGGCGTGCCCGCGCGAGGAGGACGGCGGGCGGCGGGAGAGCGCGGCTGGTGCGCGGAGTGTTCCGTGGAGCATCGGGGTGTATGAGCTGGACGGTGACTGCCAGTGACGCGGACGGCCCAGCGCACGCCCCAAGCCTTCATCCGCTCTCGTAGGGGCCAAGATCGACCGCGGCCCCAACGATCCGAGGATCGCCATCCAGATCGAAGGGCAACGGTTCCTCGACATCGCCATCGTCATCGAGGTCGAGTTCATCGGCCGGGATGCTTGCGTTATCGCCGAGGTCGATCAGGGCATCTCCAGACGGCCTCAAGTCTCCGGTCGCGACGTCCGTGAAACCGGGATCGACAGGTTCGACTCCGGCGCCGCACTCAAGAGCCTCCGCGGGCACACACCCGTCTTGGATCGAAGTCGACACCACCAGCAGCGGGCTTCCCAGGCCCTTGCCGGCGCTGGACTCCGCCAACAGCTCGGGGAACATGGGGGCGGTGTTCCCCCAGAGCACCGAGTTGGCCAGCATCGCGGGGACGCGACCCAGAGGCTCGAGCGCTTCGTAGGCCAGCGCACCGCCTGAGGCCGTCGCAGCATTGCCGCCGAACGCATTGCCCACAAACTCAAGCGCGGCGCTGCCGCTGTTTTGCGCGAAGACACCGCCACCGACGTACGCCTCGTTGTTCGAGAATGTGTTGTTGACGATCGTGCTGGCGCCGAACGGACCATCACGCGTCATAGCGATGATGGCAACAGCCCCTCCGTTCGAGCCTGCCTGTTCGAGGTCACCGGTTCGGTTGCCATCGAAGGTGCTCGATGCAAGCCACACCCCATCGTCGCTGCCTCGCACGTAGACCGCACCACCGCTTCCCGCCGCGCCGTTCTCGAGGTCGCCGACCGCTCCGACGCCGGTCTCGTTGTCCTCGAAGCGACTGCGCACGAGGACGAAGTCGCTGAAACCGTTTGCGGAGACTGCGCCTCCAGAGCCCCCTGCGCCGCCCATCTCGGCCCCACCACCACCATTGCCGGTTCGGTTACCGACGAAACTCGAGTCTGCGATGTATGCCGGCCCGAACACGACGGCAATGGCGCCACCGCTACCGCCCTGGCTTCCGAACGCTCCCGTCGACCCGGCCGAACCGGTGCGATTGCCGTCAAACGAGGATCCATCGACGGTCAAGAGCTCGCCAGTAAAGAAAACGGCACCTCCGCTCGCGCCAGAACCCGCGAAGCCTCCTCGGCCCCCGCCGCCATCACCCGACCGGTTTCCAGAGAACGTCGTGTTCACGATGATGAGCTCGGTCCCTTCGACGAACGCAATCGCCCCACCGCCGCCGCCTCCACCCCCATTGTTCGGACCCGAAGCTCCGTTCCCCGCCGAGTTGTCCAAGAACTCTGAGTCCTCCACCACCAACCGGCGCTTGAAAGCGTAGATCGCCCCACCGGACCCTCCCGAGCCTGCGAGCTGCCCATTCTCGGGCGCAACGCCGCCGGCACGGTTGCGACGGAACGTCGTGTTGACGACCCTCATCGAGTCCGCGATGAGCAGAAGACCCGCACCCCCCAACGATTCAGCGACCTGCCCCCCGCCCGCGCTGGTGTTTCCGTCCTCGACGATCAGACCGTCGAGCAGGGCCTCGTCCGCTCCAATGAGCACGTGGTGAGTGTTGTCGCTCGCATCGCCCGCGAGCCCGATGTCTCCCGAGAGCGTCGCGCGCGACGTCTCGAGGTCGCGCTCATCGAGCGCAGCCTCCGTCCCGTTGAAACCACCGTACAGCTCGGCGCCCGGGAACAGCTCGAACGACACCGTGCGGTCCTCGCCCTCGGTCGGAGTGTAGACCCCCGCTGCGATCCACAGTGCGCACCCATCCGGAGCCGCAGTCTCAAGCGCCGCGGTCACCGTCTGCTTCGCGCTGCCCCACCCTCGACCATCCTCTCCGTCGTCTCCCCCGTCCGCACGCACGAAGACGACGCAGTCCTCCGGGTTGATGCCGGTCGTTCCGCTCGAGCCGCTTTCAGCCGTCGTTTCCGAACCGTCAGAAGCCGAAGTGAACGAAGGGCCCGGGCCACTCGGACCGTCGGTTTCAGCGCCCGGCGGCGTCGCGCTGGACGGTACGGTGCACGCGATGGTGGTGAGCACCAGCAGCAGGCAGCGACAACGAATCATACCGAAGTGTAGCGCTCGATCGCGTCCACCGCCTCCACAAGGCGAGAGTTCCGCAGCGTGCGACGGTGCGACGCGCAACCGATATCGGAGCCTACTCTTTCCGCTACAGGTCCGAGTGGTCACAGCCACTGCCACACTGCTTGACCTCGACGGTCTTCACGGTCTTCGTCGAGGCCCCGGCCGGGTAGTACCGAAGCTCAAACTCCGTGACCCCACCCAGGGACGAAAACGCGGTGAGCATCTCTGCGTATGTGTTCAACGGATACCAAGACCCCGCGGACTTTCGGATCTCGAAGTCGAACATCCCGTCTCGAAGACCGACCTGATACAGCAGGTCGCCCCGCTCAACCCCATCGATAAACGATGTCCCCGTCTCGTCTGAGCTGTACACGAAGCTCGGGGAGTCACACGCAAACATCGTCCCAATATCGAGGGCATCGAAGAAGTCGACGTCGATAATGCTCTGGCTTCCGGACGCGTAGACGAACCGCTGGGGCCTCCACGATTCGCATTCGCTTCCGATCGGGCACTCGGTCGGATCTCCTGGCCCTCCGTCGCAAACCCCGGTCGATCGAATCTGCTGATTCAGGCTCGTCACGGACCCGCAAGCGTGCGTGAACCCTCCGAAGCCAGCGGGCGCCGTGTCGTCGACGGGGTCCGCCTCGAAGACACAGGCCGTGTTAATCCTCGTCCAACCACCGGGAACCAGAAGAGGCAACGACTGCTCCTGAACCGGCATCAAGTCGCAGGCGTCTTCGCACCTCATGAGGATCTCCTGGACCATCGGGTCGTCGGGGTCTTGCAGGTCGATCGCCCCGGTGGAGGGAGCGCACACCTCCACCTCGTCCCAGTCGAGGCACTGAATGGTCGCTCCATCTGAGGTTGGGTTCCACGTCGATGCAGTGCCATTCTTGTACTGGCCGATGCGATATCCGCGGCAGCTGAACGTGAGGTGTTGCTCGCAGACGGGGTCGGATGACGACGCCTCGCCTCCGGCTCCGCCGCCTTCCCCATCGCTCGAGGAGTCACCAGCCGAGGTTGAACCGCCCCCGGTGGAGATCCCTCCGATCGTGGGCCCGCCCCCTCCGCTCGTCGGGGGCGGCGCGTTGGGGTCGTCATCCCCCCTGCACGCGGCGAGACCGATCATCGCGACGAAGAGGGTTCCATAGGTCAATTTCCTGTTCACCATGTTCGTATTTCCTTCCTGCACTCTTCATGAAACCACGCGAAGCGACGCGCGGTATCGATTTGCTCATCATCCAAGAGCCCATCATTGGCGCCCGGAAACATCATATTTGTGGGGTCGTCTACGTGCTGCAATCCCAGCGCATGTCCCACCTCGTGGGCGAGGACCTTTGAGTTTTTCACTGACCACAACGCCCCCGCACAAAAGTCGCCGGAAGAAGCTTCTCCGGCGAGACCATCGTCCGAGAGTTCGTCATACAGAAAGACAGAAATCGCCCCGTAGCCCTGGTCATGGAGCAGAAGGGACATCCCAAACGAGTCCTCCAACTCCTCCGTCGTTCCCGCAGGAGGCTCCTCTCCCCTCGCAAAGTACAGCGGGATGACGTCGGACCGGCCGATGTCCTCCTCCTGGCAGCCGCACAGCACCAGCCCAAGCATGACGGTCATTTCTTGAGAGTTCATACCCGAGCGCGAGTCTAGTAGACTCATACGAATCATGCCGAGCTCGGCATGAAGGCCGCGACTCGTCGAAGGCGGTGAGCCCGCTCCCCGAACCAACCGAATTGCAGGGTACGGCGGCGGCGCGTCGAAGACAAGGACGTCTTGGCGAGGCTCATGCGGCCAGACCGTCCGCTCAAGCCTCGAGCGGACACTCGCGCTCGCAGCATCGCCAACTGCATCTGCTACGACACCGCAGGCTACGACACTGCAGGATGCGTTTTTGTACCGCCTACCTGCCGGCCGGCCAGCCGGCAGATATACCGTCGACGTGCTTCGGCTGTGCGGCGGCACCTCCGCTGGCGGACACCCACACCGCCCGTACAATGCGCCGCTCGCGTTTAGGCGAAATGAAGTGGGAAAAAGCCGGGATGGAGGAGTACGGCCGGGGGGCATGAGAAGGCGGAGGGAGCGCCGGGAATCAGGATCGCGGTGTAGAGTGAAGCTGAGGCAGCGAGTGCCGAGCCATTTCAGGGGAAAATGCGCGACCCCAGAGGACCGCAGACGCACGTAGTCCACTCGCAGGCACGCCGAGACGAGCGCGGTGCGAAGCGAGGCGCTGGTGGAGCGAGACTCAGTGGACTGCGGGCGATGGCGAGAACAGCAGCAGTTGTCCGACAGGAGAGGGACGCGGCGGCGGACGAGCACCGCGGAGCTCGGCGGCAATCTCCTGCGGTGTGGTGACGGCCCGGATGACGCGCATGGGCCCGCAGCAGCGGGAGCAAACGGAGATGTCGACGCGGAAGACGCGGGCGAGGAGCGTCATCCACGGCAGCCGAGAAGGGGCAGCATCGCGGAGCTGAGCGTGCAGCAAGGTGGTGATGGCGGGGAGCTCGAGCTGGCCGCGCGGGATGAAGAGGGACAGCTGCTTGGGCGCGGGTTCAGGCTCGTCGGCACGAGGCACGACGGCGGAGCGCAGCTTGTGGTGGGCCGGAAGCACGCCGTAGTACAGGACGGTGTGGGCCCGCGGCGGCGGGACCAGGGCACACAGCCGGGCGAGAAAGGTGTCGGCGCTCATCTGGGCGAAGGTGGCCCCGAAGCGGTTCGGCTTCTTGAAGTGCACCCGAACCTGTCCGTCGGCGGTGCGCTGTACGGCATCGAGGGCGAAGGGCGGGCGCAGGAGATAGCGACACACCCGCTCGAGGCGCTTGCGGTCGCGGCCGTCGACGGTGACGGCCGCGTGCAGCTGCATGCCGAAGCCACGGGCGAGCATCGGCGAGGCGGGCGACGCAGCGCAGGGCGAGGGTCCCACGGCACGCAGCGGAAGGCCGAGCTGGACGCAGGCCACGAGCGCTTCGTCCACAGGCTCGCCGTCATCGCCGCCGACCTCGAGGTGCTCGGCCAAGTCGGCGTGCAGCCGCTGCAGCGTCCGCAACAGCTCCTGCTCGCCGAGGCCGATGGCCGGCATGAACGCGACCGCATCGTCCGCCACCGCCGGCGCCTCGAAACAGCCATCGGTGACCAGCGCGTGCAGATGCACGAACAAGCCCAGGTCACTGCGGAAGCGCTGCACCACGATGAGCACCCCGGGGTGCAGGTCGCTGCTGCTGCGCAAGCCATGCTCCCGCTTGCTCTGCCGCCGCAGCGTCTGCATCACCCGCTTGGCAAAGCACTGACACACCCGCCCGAGCAGCGGCCGGTCGTAGCCCAGCCGAACTGCCATCGGGCCCTCGAAGCTCAGCACCCACTGCCGCCACGGCACATCAGGCAAGCGGTGCTCGACCAGGAGCGCCGCGGTCTCGGCCATGCGCCGGCCCATGCATGAGGGGCAGATGCCGCGGCTCTTGCAGGCGAACGGGACGCGTAGGCTGTCGCCGCAGCGGCGGCACTGGGCCACCAAGAAGCCGTGCTCGAAGTCTCCGCAGGTGATGAACGCTTCGAGCTCGTCCCGCACGAACCCCGGCAGCGAGCCCGCGCGCTCCTCGAGCCGCTCGCGGAACGCAGGCCAGTGCTCGCGCACCAGGGCGAGGGCGTCGCTGTCCTGGGTGGTCCGCGGAACGTAGCGCGCCTGGGCTTGACAGCTGGCCACTGCACGGCGGTGCTGATGCGCGTGCCGGGCCGCTCACGACGCGCCGTGTTCTCTCGCCGTTGCAGGGCTCGTGGGTCGCCAGGTGTCCCGCGGGCGGGCCAGCCGACGACATCATTGGCCACACCGCGGCAGCTCGGCAGCTCGGCAGCTCGGCAGCTCGGCAGCTCGGCAGCTCGGCAGCACGATGGCGCGTAGATCCGGAACCGGTCGTTGGACGTGGGGCGTGTGGTGCTTGGGCGTGTCGGTGGTGCTCGGGTGCGGGCTCGACTCGTCCGATACACGACCGGTGCTGCAGGGCGAGCTGGCTACGCAGAGTTCTTGGTGGAGTGCAGCGGCTGTGACGACAGCCAGTCCACGTCGTCCAGATTCGCTCGCGGGTCGTCGTTCACCTTCTCCGTGCAGACCTCGGACAACTTTCCCTTCCACGAGTCGGGCGTCTACCTCGACGTGCACGAAGGCGAGGTTTCGCCCGGCGCCGAGGACGAGCGGCAGACGCTGCTGGCCATCAGCAACCACGATACGGGCTACCTCGTCGACTACACATCGATCTCCCTGCACCAGATCGACGGTCTTCGGCTTCAGGCTGACGACGACGCGTTCCGGCCGTGTCAACGCCACCTACGAAGTCCGCCAGCAGCGCTACACACGGCGAGCAGATCGCCGGGAGCGGGTCGCGTTCGGGAGCGCTGCGGTCGCCGGCGTGCTCGTGGCCGCCGGTATCGCGCTGGTCGCGGTCGGGGCCAGGCGGGTCAACCGGGCCAGGCGGCGCGCGATGGTCACGCCGCTGTTCGGGCCTCGGATGACGGGTCTCAGCGCAACGATGAGATTCTAGTCCCCGTTCTACTGACCGAGCAGCTGGAGCGCCGCGGAGGGGAGCTGATTGGCCTGGGCCAGCATCGCTGCGCCCGCCTGCGACATGATCTGATGGCGAGCCAGTGTCGCGGTTTCGCGAGCGACATCGACGTCGCGGATGCGCGAGTTTGCGGCGGTCAGGTTCTCCTCCTCGACCCGGAGGTTCGAGACCGTCACCTCGAGGCGGTTCTGCGCCGCGCCCATGCCCGCTCGACTCGACGAGAGGGTCGCGATGGCGGTGTCGATCGTGCCCAGAGCAGCTTGAGCGCCCGCGGCCGTCGTGAAGTCCATCGCGTTGACGCCCAAAGAGACCGCATCCGTAGCGTTGAAGTTGATGTCGATCGTGTCGGTCCCCAGCACGGCGTCCTTGCCGACCTGCATGGAGTACGTGCCCGAGTCGGCGCCCAGCATGTTGAAGCTGTTGAACTCCGTCACACCCGAGATCCGGTCCATCTCGGCGACCAGCTGCTGCTGCTCGACGTCGATGAAGGCGCGCTCGTTGCCCGACAGAGCACCGTTGGCGCTCTGAATCGCGAGCTCGCGCAGACGGCCCATGATGTTCTGCTGCTCGCTCATCGCTCCCTCGGCGATCTGAATCATGGAGATGGCATCGTTGGCGTTTCGCTCCGCTTGGCTGACGCTGCGGATGTCGGCGGTCATCACCGAGGAGATGCCCATGCCCGCCGCATCGTCTGCGGCGCGCTGGATTCGTAGGCCGGAGCTGAGCCGGCCGATCGACTGCCCCAGCGCGTTCTGGGTCATCATGAAGTTCTTTTGAGTGCCGAGGCTGGTGGCGTTGCTGATCATCGAGAAGGTCATCGTTGCGGTCCCTTTCAGTAGGTCGGGCGACGCGCCCTAACCCCGTCGGATTCACCTGATGACTCGACCAACCACGGCGGCGCTATACCCCCCAGGCAACACTCATCCACCTCGGAACACGAGAAGATGCATGCGACCCAAGAAGGGCTCGTCTGCCCTACTTGCCGCGGCTCAGCAAGAGATTATGGAGGTCCGCGCAGTCGTGCGGCCCCTTCTGTGACTCTGGTCGTCGCTCACGGAGGAGACCGCGCGGGTCCGCCTCGGCGAGCTGAAAGCCTCCGGTCGTAGTTCGAGTTGGGATTCATGGTCCTCGGGTTGGGATTCGAGATGGGTCAGCGGCCACGGCAAAGCCTCCGGTGTTGCCTCCACGACGCGGGTCGCGGGGCACGGCACACGGCTCCCCGAACGCGCAGCGTTCGAGGGCACGGCAGCAATCAGCCGCGCCGGTCGACGACGCGGATCATTCCTCGGGGTTGTGGGTGCAGTCGAATGCGACGCCAAAACGGCGGACGTCGCTCATCATGGATGGTGAGTGTTCGCGCTCCTTCGGAGCGGATCAGGCATCGCTGCCCGATCCACGCAGGTTCAACGAACGGTTCGACCGGCGTGGACCGACGTGTACCCCCGAGGTCGATCCACGATGGGCCAGGCTCGGGTCGCCCAGGCACGACGAGAACGAGTCGCGAGTTACTCGTGGTGCGACCGCGCGGCGGGCTCACCTACGTCGAGGTCGGGGTCCACTTCGCCGAGCATCGACGCGTTGGGATCGCCCTGTTCGATACGCACGCGGTCGAGCGCATCGGTCCGAAGGATCGACTCCGGAGCCACGTCCTTGGGCAAGCGAACCTTGGCCAGGACCCGGCGACGCGGAGGAGCGACCTCGGGCTTCGTGCTCGACCCCAGCAGCACCGAGACCCAGTGCAGCTCCTCGCTTCGTTCGAGCACCAGTCTCACGACGATCGTCAGCGGCACGGAGAGCAGTCCGCCCAGCGGACCCCATAGCCACACCCAGAAGGCCAACGAGACGAAGACCACCAGCGGAGAGATCCCGAGCCGGCGACCCATCAGCTGCGGCTCGATGATGCTTCCGAACACCATGTTGATCACCAGGTAGCCCAAGGCGACGAGCGTCGCGACACCGAGCCCGAGGTCGGGCTGGACGACCGCGATGACGATCGCGGGGATCGACGCGACGATCGAACCGACGGTGGGGATGTAGTTGAGCAAGAACGCGACCAGACCCCACAGCAGCGGGAAGTCCACGCCCAGGGCCCACAGCAACAGGGTTGCGCTCGCACCCGTGACGATCGAAACGATCGTCTTGATCGCGAGGTAGCGCTGAATCTCGACGAGCATCGAACGCCAGTGATCGATGCCGTCCTTGGGGTCCTCGAGCACCGCCCGCATCTTCTTGGGGAACGTCGTGATCTCGAGCAGGACGAACATCATCGTCAGCAGGACCAGCGCCATGTTGGAGACCGCTCCAACGAGACCACCGAGGAAGTTCATCGACAGCTCGAGCAGCCGCTCGGGGTGCAAAACATCGGCGATCTGGGCCGACTGCACCTCCAGCCCTCGCGCTTCGAGGAAGGCGAGGATCGACGTCGTCCGCGCGGTCATCTCCTCGCGGTAGCCGGGTAGTGCTTCTTCGTAGCCCGCAAACGCGCTCGTCAGAAGCGCCCCAAAGGCCACCAGGGCGGCGAAGACGAACACCAGCGCAACCGAAACCGCCAGCGGAGCGGGTACGCGTCGCCGCTCCAGCCAGAGCACCAGGGGTGCGACGAGAATCGACAGCAGCACCGCGAGCATGAATGGCGGCAGCAGCGTGTCCGCTTGGCGAAGCCCCGCGACGATCACGACCAACGCCGCGAGGGTCAGCAGCGACTGCGATCCAAGGCCACGGGGATGGGAGCTCATGCGCTGCCGGAGTATAGGTGGTCCGCGGAGGTTCGGGCGGACGTCACCCTGGCGTCCGGGCCGACGGGCTCACGAGACGACATGACATCCTCTCACATTGCCGCACATTGCGACGCGCCGGCTCAGGATTCGTCCCTTTTGGCCAGCGCCGCACTTCGATGGGGCTCTGGCCGCTCGGGCAGCATGCCGCGGAAGAGCCCGTCTTCCGATCCAGCGCCCAGCGCCTTGGTCCGAGACGCGGCTTCGCTCGCAAGGCGAGTCCCCGGGAAGGCCCGCGCCGCTTGTCCGTAGCGCTCCACGGCGAGGGTGCGTTCGCCGACGTGTTCGTAGGCCTGGCCGAGGTGGAAGAGGTACACGACGAGGGCCGGGTTGTACTCCAGGGCCTTGATGCCGTCCTCGAGCAGCCGAGCCCCCTCCCTCGCCTGCCCCATGCGGACCAGACACAGTCCCTCGAGCGCGGCCCAGGCCTTTTGAATGTCGCGCCGGAAGACGGCGGGCACGTGCGTGAGGCATTCGTCCCGATCGCGGCGGATCGAGATGAGCCGCTGCGCGTCGGCGGTGCGAGTGAGCAGCGCGACTTCGTGGCGGCCAAACGCCGCGAGCGCACGCAAGTGCGGGGGCATTCGGTGGCCGTCGGTCTTCCCGTAGATCGCCGAGGCTTCGTCCAGCCGCCACTCCGCGACCAGGAGGCCACCGAGCTGGGCGCGTGCGAGCCACTGGCGCTCCTCGCTCACGGCTTCCCCGGCCTCGGCCAGGGCCAGCACCTGTCGCAGTTGCTCTTCGAGACCGCGATGCTCTCCGGTCCCGATCGCCAGCTTGATCGACTCGGCCTCGTGCAGGGCGTTTCGCTGGCGTCCGCGACCCACGATCCACGCGGCCGCGCTCATGCTGAAGAAGATCGCCGCAAGCGTCACCGCCTCCCCCGCGCATCCGCCAAGGGGAACCATCATCGCTGCCAGCAGCCACTCGCGCCGCATCTACGCCCAGGGTTAGCACACCTGGGCGCGGTCTCGACTCAGCCCGCGTAGAACTGCTGGAAGAAGGCGCGGGCGGCGTCGGTGCCGATCGACGGCCACACGTGGTCCGCGGGGTGACTGCAGAACACCACCGGCGTGTCAGGACCGCAGTTGTCGTAGGCGATGCACCCCTGGGGGGTGACGGGGGTGGACGTCGCCTCACATCCGTCGTGGTCGCGGAAGAAGTCTCGATAGGCTTCGCGCCCGCCGGTGAGTTCACCATCGCCGATCGTAATCCAGGCCGCGGCAGTCTCGGTGCAGTCCGCCTCCTCGAAGTAGATCACGCTGCCCCCGACCGCGATTGCCCGGATGTAGTCGCGCCGGCAACCCAGCACGCCCGAGAACGATCCGCCGCCCGAGAATCCCATCGAGAACACGTTGTTCTGGTCGACGCACAGATCGTTCGAAACCGAGGCGAGCATCTCGTCGAACGCCGCGAGCTCGAGGTCCATGAACATCGGCCACGTCGAGGAGTCGGCGTCATAGTCGCGCCACGCGTTGTTGATCGCCTCGGGGATCACGAGGATCGCCTCGGTGGCGAAGGCCGTACGAATGTCGCGGTCGCCACCGATCCCATCCCAGTAGCCCGGGTTTCCGCCGTTGCCGTGGAGGGCAAAGATCAGCGGCCACTCCTGGTCCGGATCGTAGTTCTCGGGCAGTCGCAGGACGTACCGACGATCATAGCCGTCCAAAGAGAAGGTGTTCTCGCCGTCGACGAGCGTCGGCGCCGTTCCGCACCCCGGGCTACCGAAGGCGCCGCCGGTGCTGCTGCTGCTGCTGTCGCCATCGCCGTCGCCGCTGCTGCTCGTTCCAGCGCTGGTCGGTGCATCGGTCGTGCTGGTCGACGTTTGCGGAGCTCCCGTCTCGGACGCGGATGGATCCGGCTGGGTCGTCGCCGATGTTGCGCTGGCCGACGTCGTGCTCGTGGAGCCGCCCGTCGAGGCATCGGTGTCCCCGGCATCGCCATCGGAGTCACACGCGACCGAAACCATCCCCACCAAGGCAAGCACTCGCACGTTCATTGGGGCAGATGATATCACTCCGAGCCGGACGCATCGCTCGAGACCTGCGACAACAGCTCGCCAACATTGGCTTGGAGCTCGGCGTCCATCGCCTGCGCCAAGATCGCGTTGATCGTCACGGTCGGTAGCGGACGTAGTTTTCGTATCTTGCGAAGCAATGATGGCAGCTGTGAGATGGGTCGACCCGCGTCCACCCACGGCTTCCAGACGTGGTCCTTGAACAGATCGATCAAGCTGGTCGCAATCGCACCGAGCTGCGTACGTAAGTTGGCCAACTCGTCGAGCGCGACATCTGGGGGGACCCCGACGTCGAGCATCGTCTGCGCCACGTCCAGCAGCCGAGGGCTCGGCACGACGAAGTGGCGTTCGGAGCTCGGGACCACCAGCGCGAGCTCGATCGCTCGGTCCCAGAGGCTCGGGTTGGTGCGCAGAGCGCCGAATCGCGCCGTCAACTCCTCCCGCGTCATCTCCTTCTGACGTTCGTCGTGGTAGCGGCTCGAGAGCGCGCGCTCCAGCCCGAGCATTTCACCGACGGTCTTGCGCTTGTCCCAAGCTTCGAGCAGATCGCTGATCGCGGCGAGCGAGTACCCCCGCTCCTGCATGGTCGAGATGAGCCGCAGCCGCGCCAGATGAAACCGACCATAGAGCCCCACCCGCCCCGCCTTCCGAGGATGCGGGAGCAGGCCCTTGGTCTGATAGGAGCGAACGTTTCGGGAGGTGGTCCCGGCACGACGAGCGATCTCCTCGACCGTCATCGCGTCGTCGTCGGGGTCCGCCATGACGGCAGCATACCGCCGAACCCGCGAAAGGGGGCGGACGACGGACACTCGCCGGGATCCGCCTTCACCCCCGTCCGTCGCCCATCTGGGCGCTGAGGGTTCGCGGAGCCCGGAGCCACCTGCGAACCTCGAGCACCAGCTCGGGATCCTCCTCGGCGAGCAGCACGTCGACCGCCTGCTCGGCGAGCGCCTTCGACTCCGCGCGCTGGTCCAGCGTCCAGTACGCCTGCGCGAGCAAGAACAGACCCTCGCCCCGCGACCCGAGCGCGGGAGGACGATCCTTCAAGAACTCGACCGCGTCACGGAGGGTCTCGACCGCGTCTTGCGTTCGACCCACCAGCAAATACGCCTCGCCCGTTCCCAACAGCGCGATGCCGCGCGACAGGTCCGAGACGTGCTCGAGCGCCTGCTCGTAGAGTTCCAGCGAGCGCGCGTAGCGACCCCTTCGCCGCTCGAGGAACGCCAGGTTCATCCGTCCGGTCGCGACCAGGTCCCCCTGGGCTCCATACGAAGCCTCCAGGATCCGAAGCGCCTGCTCCTGATGTTCGACGGCCTCCTCGATGCGCCCCATCCTGTCGTAGACGATCGACAGGTTGGACGCTGTGATTCCGATGCTCGGATGCTCGGGTCCGAGGACCTGGGTCTCGATCGAGAGCGCGCGATGGAAGTCCCGCTCGGCCTCGACCAGCCGACCTGCTCCCAGCTGAGCATCCCCGCGAAGCGCGAAACTCTTGGCCACCAGAGGATGATCTTCGCCGTTGATGGTCGAGAGGATCCGAATCGCTTCGTTGGCGTGTTCGATCCCGCCTTCGTAGCGCGCCATGTCGTTGAGCACGACCGCGATGTTGGCCTCGCTGTGGCCCACCACCACGTGCTCGGGACCGTACGCGTCGACGAACGCGTGGAGGGTGCTCTCCAAGACCTCGAGGGCCTCTTCGGGTCGACCGAGCGCGCGCAACATGCTGGCGCGATTGTTCAGCACCTGGGCGACGCGGGGATGCTCGGCACCCAAGCGTGCGCCCAGCAGGGACGCCGCGCTGTCGAACGCCGACTCGGCAGCCTCGAGGTCTCCACGGGCCAGCTGCGCGGACCCAATCCCGTTGAGCGCCAGGCCGAGGTCGTAGGTCGCTTCGGCATTGGAGGGCGACGCCTGACGAGCCCGCGACGCCGCGCGCTCGAAGTGCGCGAGCGCAGCGTCGAAGTTTGCCGCGTCGTGCTCGATCCACCCCCTCGACAGCGCCAACGAGGCGGCTTGAACGTCGACACCCCGCAACCTGGTGCTCCACGCCTCAGCGCGATCGCACAGGTCGCGCCCATCCTCATGACGCCCGAGCTTGTAGCCGACCACCCACGCCAGCCGGTGCAGCGCCTTCGAGACCGCGAGATCGTTGCGGCTCACGGTGGCGGCAGCCAGCGCCAGACGGAGCTGCTCCTCGGCGGCCTCATAGCGCCCCTGGTCGTGTTCGATCCACCCCAGCACCAGGCGAGCCTCCGCTTCGAGCGAGGCGTCTCGCCGCGGCATCGTATCTTCGAGCGCCTCGTGGGCGGTCTGCTCGGCTTCGTCCAGGGATGCCGACTCGCGCAGCACCTCCGCGTACGCCAGCCGGTCCCGGATCGACTCGGCCTGTGGGTCGCCCGCCACGCCATCGCGGGCGAGCGTCTCGGCCTGGCCGCAGTCTTCGATGGCGGGCAGGGCATCCGCCGCTTGAACCGCATGCACGACGACGTCGGATCCTCCCGCTTCGAAGACGTCCAAGAGCACGTCGAGCTTGCGGAGCCTTCGGTCGAGACAGAGCATGCGCGCGCCCAGACGCACATCATCGTCGCCCTCGGCTTGGCACGCGTCTGCATGCGCGATCAGCCACGACGACGCGTACGCGTCGAGGCGAGACAGGGTGGTCTCGGCCACGCGGTCGCTCCACGCACCGCCAGGGGCTCGAAGTTGCCTCGCCACCGCGTCGCGGCGCGACGGGACCCAGACCCGCGCGAGCTCAGCGTCTGCGCCAGTACAGCGACCCGGCTCGTTGGCGTCGCGAGGCCAGAGCGCCAGCCCGAGCAGACCCGCCGTGACGCCGAGACCGACCGGCCACAGCGGCGTGTTTCCGGCCCTTCGCAGCGCCTCGATCAACGCCTCCATCGATCGATGGCGATCGGCCACCTGCGGCGACAGACCCCGACCTACGGCTCGCAGGATCCGGCGCGGGACTCGGGGACACGGCTCGAATCCGGAGGCTCTCCCCGCCTCACACGACGCATCCGGCAGCGCACCGGTCAGGGCCTCGTGCAGCGCGATGCACAGCGAGAACTGGTCCGAGGCGGAGGTGGATGGCTCCCCCCGCAGCTGCTCGGGCGCCATGTATGCCGGGGTGCCAGCGCGGTTCGGCGCCCCAGTGGCAGCCGCTTCAGGCTCGCTCCGTGGGGACGTTCGTCGCCCGTCCTGCTCGACCGCAAGGCCGAAGTCCACCAGGACGACGCGGCCCGACGGGGTGATCATCACGTTGCTGGGCTTCACGTCTCGATGCACGATCCCCGCGGCGTGGGCTGCCGCCAGCCCGCCCGCGACATCGATGTAGACCTCGAGCACCGAACGCCAGTCCCGTGTCCGCTCCGAACGCCACTGCCGCAGCGTGTCCCCATCCAAGAGCTCCATCGCCAGGAACACGCGCTGCTCCCACCGTCCCACGTCGTGCACCGTGATGACGTGCGGGTGGTTCACCTGCGCCAGCGCCCGCGCCTCGGACAGGAGCTGCGGCTGCTCGGAGGCCCGAGACGCGTGCAAGATCTTGAGCGCAACCTCTCGATCCAGCTGCGGATCGTAGGCTGCGTAGACCGACCCCATGCCGCCACGACCCAGCGGACGCGACACCTCGAAGCGACCCACCCGCTGCCCCGGATGGAGGCGACTGGAGAACTGACGGTCGAGGCGATCGACAGTCGACCCCTGGGAAGCGCTCGTCGATCCAGCGTCGAGGTCCTGCTCGGCGGCCAACAGCGCCAAGACGCCGAGCCACTGCGGGTCGGCATCCATCGCCGCTTCGACGTCCGCACGGTCGGCTTGGCTGAGCTCCCCGCGCAGGTATGCGGCGATTCGTGCTTCGGACATGGGCTCGCTTGGGGTAGACATGGAAGCGTTCAGGGATGGTTCACGTCGACGTCAGCGACCTGCAAGCGGGGTTCTTGGCAGCTTGGATCGGGCCGCACGAAGACCTGACGGAGCTGAGTCGCGCCTTGCGAGACATCGCGCAAGCCGTGCGAGCGGCGTGGGACACCGAGCCGCCCCACCTCGAGGCGTTCGGCTCCGAGCTCGCGCGATGCGTGCCCGACGATGCCGAGCCCGCTGAGATCGCGCGACTCAACGTGGTCGATCTGCACCTCGCGTTCGCAGCTCGACGAGGACATCCGGGCGCCATGGCCCGATTCGAGGCCTCGATGATCGTCGGTCTGGCCCCGGTGATTGGCCGCGTCGACGCTTCGGAAGCCTTCATCGACGAGATCAAGCAGCGGCTTCGGACGAAGCTCTTCGTTTCCGACGGCACCACCCCCCCGAAGATCGCCCATTACACCGGGCAGGGCGACCTGCTCACGTGGATTCGGGTCGTCGCGGTTCGTGAAGCCCTGGACTCGGTTCGGTCGGAGCGGCGGCGGGCGCTGGACTCCGACGACGCGCTGATGGCGATCGAAGCGTCCGCGACGGGGCCCGACATGCTCGCCTTCAAGCAGCAGTACAAGGCTCAGTTCTCTGACGCCTTCCGCGATGCCCTGGCTGCGCTCACGCCCGAGCAACGCAACGTGCTGCGACTGCACTACATCCACGGGCTCTCCATCGACAAGCTGGGTGCCGTGCTCCGGGTCCACCGAAGCAGCGCCGCCCGGCGGGTCGCCAAGGCCCGACAGGACCTCCTCTCGGGCACCCGCCGACTCCTGCACGCCCGACTCTCCATCGATCGTCGCGAGTTCGACCAACTCATGGGTCTCATCGCGAGCCGCCTCGATCTCAGCATCGAGCGCTTCTTGGCCGCGAAGACACGGGGCTAGAGCGGCGACCAGTTTGATTCCGGGTGCTGAGGTGCGTCTGGGGCCGTTCCTGGGTAGGAGCGTGGCCGAAGTTGTGTCGGGCACACCACGAGCGCCGCGCGACACCGTCAGGTGCGGCCCCAGGCGTGCATCAGCGCATGGAATCAAACTGATCGCCGCTCTAGCAGCCCGTGGCGAACCCGACACGACGTCTCACTCGTCTCGCGATCCGCCGCGCCTGGTTCTACCACGGGCTGCTAACCGCAGATCTCACACTCATCGACGCATTCCTCGTCGTCGGTGCACGCCGCGCCCTCGATGCCGGGTGTCTCGCACTGGCAGACGCCGTTGAGGCAGGAGTGGCTCGTCATGCAGGTCTCGGAGCTGCTGCTGGTGGCCTCGTCTCCTCCCTGCTCGCCCCCGCCGTCCTCGTCTCCGCCACCGCTCTGGTCGTTGGCGGAATCGCCGGCGCTGTCGTCACCGCCGTCGTCGTCGTCATCGCAGGCGGGAAGGGGCGCGAGCAGGGAGAACGCGAGCATCCAAGGGGACAGGGTCTTGATCGTCATATCGGTGGCCTTCTACATCCCACACGCGCGAGCCGGCCAGACGTCGCGATCTTTTTCGAACGGGCTGCTATCCCTTGGGATTCCAGACGCTGACCGCGTCGACCGGTTTGCGCTCGATGGCGGGGACCGTCGCGTCTTCGCCGGCGTAGCCGACGGGGAACAGGATGAACGGGCGCTCGTTCTTGGGCCGACCGAGGATGCGAGTGAGGAACCCCATGGGGCTCGGGGTATGCGTGAGGGTCGACAGCCCCATTTGGTGCAACGCCGCGATGAACATGCCCGCCGCGATGCCGCAGCTCTCGCGCACGTAGTAGTTCTTCTGCGGCTTGCCCTGGCCGTCGAAGCCGGTCACCTGCTCGAACAGCACGACGATGTAGGGGACGGTTTCCAGGTACGGCTTTCGCCAGTCGGTACCCAGAGGCGCCAGCGCTTCGATCCAGTCCGGTGGCATGCGGCCCCCCTCGTAGCTCTTGCGCTCCTCCTCCTCCGCAGCCTCCCGGATCTGCTCCTTCGTCTCCGGGTCGCTCACCACCACGAAGGTCCAGGGCTGCCGATGGGCGCCCGACGGGGCGGTCGACGCCGTCTTGATCGCGAGTTCGATGGCCTCACGCGGCACCGAGTCAGCGGAGAAGTCGCGGACGGATCGACGCGCATCCATCTGGGCATAGAACGCCTCCCCCCTCGCGATCGACGCCTCGTGGTCGAGACGTTCGGGCCGATACGGGATGTGCTTGTACACGGCGTCCGCCATGCGCGGCAGCTTGCCACGCCCAGGCGCGGTTGTAAGTACCCGTCAGCCTCCGCTGGGGGCCAGCAGTCGCCCCAGCGCTTCGGCAGCAGCAGGCGTGACCTCGGTGAACTGGATGCCCATGCCTCGACGACTGGTCTTCTTTCCGTCGCACGAGCGCACCACGACACCACCAACGACGATCTCGGACCCCTCGACCTCCAGGGTGAGCCGCACCTTGGTGCCCTTGGGCCGGGGATCGCGAATCGAGATGAACGCGCCGCTGCGGCTCAGGTCGAACGTCCTCGATGCCACCATCGCCTCTGCGGTCTCGAACCGCAATCGGACCTGGAGATCGAGGTTGACGCGCGCGCAGCTGCGTCGGTCCGCGGAGGTCTTCGCGGCGAGGTTGCCATGAATCGGCTGGGCCGGATGATTCGGCTGGTTCGGATGAGTCGCGCCAGGCTCCGGCGTCGCGGGTTGTTGCACCGCTTCCGCGTCCTCCTGCGACCCAAACAGCCGCTTCATCCAGCCCGGCATCTATCGTTCATCATAGCGAGCCCGGCCAAAAAAAGCTTTGGGCGACTTCGCGCTGTGACCGGGTCACTTTCGCGACTCGGGTTCGCCTTGCTCGGAGTAACCGATTCGGGACAATCGCAGCTCGCGACGAAACACCTCGGGCTTGTAGATCGACGTTCCGGTGAGCATGCGAACGCAGTCCTGCAGGCCCTCCGTCACGGCCGGATGTGGGTGCAACAGCTCGGCCAACTCACGTGCAGACCGAGCGTGCTGAATCATCAGCGACACCGCCTCCAGACTGGTCGAAGCATGCACGCCCAGCGAACGCATGCCGAGGATCCGCATCTCGTCGTCATCACTGACGAGCAGCTTCACGAACCCGTCCGTCGCTCGCATGGCGATCGCTCGGTTCACGAGGGAGTAGTTGTAGACGGCGACCTTGTAGGGGATGCGCTGCTTTTGTGCCTCCTGCTCGTTGAGCCCGATCGCCGCGACCTCGGGGTCGAGGAACATGATGGTCGAGAGGTTGTCGTAGGCCATCGGTAGCGGCGTCGCGCCGCAGATTCGCTCGGCGGCGTGCCGACCATCGATCTCTCCGACGCTGACCAGCGCCGCGTTCGCGGTGACGTCCCCGACGGCCCAGATGTTCGGAATGGAGGTCTGGGTGTCGATGCACTCGATGTGCCCACGCTCGCTGAGCTCGACCCCGATCTCCTGGAGACCGAGTGAATCGGTGTTGGGCACGCGACCGATCGAGATCATGGCCTTCTCGACCTGAATCGTCTCGCGCCCACCGGTGGAGTGCTCGATCGTGTACTCGACCTGCCCTGCGACGCGCTTCATGTCGATGAGCTTGGCCCGGTGGTGAATGGTCACCCCCTTGGCCTCGAGGTTGGTCGAGCACAGGCGCGAAATGTCCGCGTCCTCGAACGGAAGGATTCGCTCGGCCCGATCGATGAGGTTGACCTTCGTCTGGCCAAAGTTCGCGAAGATCGTCGCGAACTCGCAGCCGACGACACCGGCGCCGAGGATGACCAGGCTCCGGGGAAAGCGGTCGAGCAGCGCGACATGATCCGAGGTCATGATCGTGTGACCGTCGACGTCGATCGTGGGAATCAGACGCGGCCGAGACCCCGTTGCGATGATGAAGTCCGAGGCCGAGATCGTGCGGGCGGATCCCGCCGAGCCGCCCTCGATCCGCACGTGATTCGCGTCGATGAACTTCGCGTTGCCTTGCAGCAGGTTGATCGAGCCCGGACACCCGGGCCGCGGCTTCGAGAGCTCGCGAAGCTGCCGGGCCATCTGGTTGACCTTGGACTGCGTCGCCGTCTCCACCGCCTCGGCCATCGCCGCGTAGTGGAGTTCGAGGCCATGTGCGACGAATCCTCGGTCGCGTCGGGTCGCGTTGCGGTAGTCGCGGGAGAGTTCCCACATCGTCTTGGAGCTGAGCGCTCCGTTGTGAACGCCGGCCCCGCCGAGCTCGGCCTTCTCGATGAGCGCCACGCGCTTGCCGAAGTCCCAAGACCGCATCGCGGCGGCGAACCCCGCCGGCCCCGCCCCGATCACGCACACGTCGTAGTCCGACATCGAAGCGATGGTACGACGATGGCGCGCGCGGGCAAGGTGCGCCCCCGTGCAGGTCCCGATTCAGGTCGTTTTGCAGTCGTGCGCGTCGGCCCGGGACGCATCGATTCACTCGCCCAGCGGATTGATGCCCTTGCGACGGGCCAGCGCGCGCCGCTTGGCGCTCTTGCGCTGAGCCTCGAGGATCCGCTTGTGCCGAAGGTCCGGATGAGGCTTCCTCCCCGGCGACGGCGCCTGCTCCTCGTGGTCCTCTTCGAACGCGCCGATGTGCGCGCCGAGCTCGAACACCGCGACCTCCCGCCGGCCGCGAACCCCGAGCCGCAGCGGCATCACGGCCGCACCGATCCCCGCCCCCACGTAGACGGCTCCGGGACGATCCCCTCCCCGCTCACCGTACAGGCCGTGCACGTACTTGTGGCCGACGACCCGGCCGAGGATGAACTCGTGCAGGCGCGCGAGTGTCACCTGCCCGGCGTGCGTGTGACCGGAGAAGACCATCGGAATGCCCCGGTCCCACAGCGCATCGGCCTCTTCGGCGATATGCGACAGCGCGATGCTCGGCAGCCCCTTTCGCAGACCCTTGGTCGCCCGGATCAGATCTGCATGCCCCGTGTAGGCGTCGTCGACCCCCACCACCTGCAGCTCTTGGTGCCGGATCGAGATGGTGCTCCAGGCGTTGTCGAGCAATTCGACCCCGCCCTTTCGCAGCGCCCAGCGCACCTCGTCGGAACCCGACCAGTGGTCATGATTTCCCAGCACCCCGAAGACGGGCGCGTTGAACCGGCTCACCACGTCGGTGAGCTGGTCGAGATACATCTGGCTGTGACACACGAAGTCGCCGCTGAGAACGACCAGGTCGGGCTCCTGGGCGTTGGCCAGCTCGACGGCTTCGATCTGCACGGCGTGCGGCGTGACGCGGCCGACGTGTTGATCGGTCAGATGTGCGACGCGGATCCCGTCGAGCTGCTCGGTGAAGGCAACAGGGCCCGCGAAGCGGCGCAGCTCGAAGTCCGGCACGCGAAGAGTGTAGCGTACGACCTCGAATCCGCTCTTCTCGGGCCATCCGCCCTTGACGCCCGAGGGCGCCGTGCTACGGTCCGCCGCTGCCTCGTGCGAGGCGGTTTCATCCACACAGACTCGACCGGCACCTGGAGGTGCACTGTGAGCCTAGAGACCACACCAATCAGAACACCAGCTCCGCAAGGATCACGCGGTTCGGTCAAACGAGGCATGTCGAATGCATCGTGATGACTGCACCGTGCTTGCCGCGAGAGCGGGCGTGTTCGGGTTGATGGCGGTTTCAGCTCCGGTCGGAGTCCGCCTGCACGCCTGAACGCGTCGCCACTCGGGCTCGAATCTGGATCCTGATGCTCGCGCGCCCGCCTCGGCGGTGACGCGCAGGGGCGCGTCTGCCATGGCGACTTCTCGGATGGGAGCAGTCGGACGCGAGGCCTGATTCCGCCAAGACCATCGTGGCGCGGAGTCTTTGGGCCACCAACCCACCATGCCATCGACCAAGGACCTCGCCTCCGAGGCGCGCGCCCGTGTGTTCACGGGAGTTGCGTCTGCCAACGGGGCACCGGTCCGTCCCGAGTCGAGTCTGGAGATCACGAACTCGCAGCGCGCGCTCTACGAGTGCATGCAGTGGCACCGTGCTGCATGCGTCACCTTCGAGCGCTCGCCTCGAGTCGCAATCTCCTCGGCAAGTAAGCGGACCGGACACCGATCCGTCGACATCGACGCGATCGGTTTCGGCGTTGGTTGATAGTCTCCGATGGCTCACTGGCATGAACGATCTCGAGCTATGGCAGCGATTGTCGAACATCGACGCCGACGAGGACCCCGCGGAGTTGGCCGCGTCGGTCCGCGCGCTCGCCGAGCATGGTCCTCGGGAACGCGCCGCGTTCTTCGGCTTTGCCGAGTCGCTACTCGTGCACACCTCGCCGCTGATTCGCGGCGCTGGGGTCGCGCTGCTGGCCGGCGCTCGCGGCCACACCGGTCTCGAGCGCATCGTCTCCTCGCTCGATGACGAGGACGCCGACGTTCGCAGCCAGGCCGTGCGCGCGCTGCGGAAGAGCGTCGCAGCGGCGCCGTATCGCTGGGCGCACGCGATGTTCCATCCTCGCCTCGACGTCCGACGACTGGCCATGGACGTCGAGCCGCCTGGAAAGCTCGACGCGCTGCGGTGCTACTTGCGGGCCGACCCCGAGCTGCGCGACCTGGCCCGCAGCGCGCCGTGGCCCACCGCCGCCACGGGCCTGGTGTTCGACATGCTGCTGCGGGGCCACGTCGACCGTGCCGAAGCTGGAGAGGCGCTCTCGCGCATGCCGAGCCTCGACCTCCGCACGCTGCTCGTGCGGGGCGTGAGGCGCACCGCGCAACAGGTCGGCAACGGCCTCTTCGAGCTCGAGCAAGGCAACGCGCCGTCCTCCGCCGAGCGCGACCTCCTCGACCTGTGGTGCCGCGTCTACTGGGACTGCGACGCGCAACGACCCGCGCTCCTCCTGCGGCTTGCCGAGGCCGTGCTCGCACCGGGCCACGGTCTCCGCGCTCGGACGGCCTTCGCGCTGCTCCTGCATGGCCACGCGCACGGCCACCTTCCCGAGACGCTGCAGCTTTGCGCGGCGTGCCATCCGACGATCCTGCTCGGCGAAGGCCTCACCGTCGATGAGCGTCGCCTCGCGGCGCAGGGCCTGGCGCTGCACCGCGCTCGACTCGGACGCATCAAGCCGGCGGTGGTCGACGCGCTGCTCGAGAGCCCGCTCGTCGGTGTCGGCTCGTCGTTCGACCTGTCCTTGGCGGCAGTCTTCGCGGCCTTCGTTCCGAGCCAGGCCATCGCAACGCTTCGTCGCATCGCAGGCGACGAGGTGCTCGTGCAGCGCGTGGCGTCGACTCCCCGAGCCTGGTCGTCCCTGGCGGAGCTTCCCGACGACGAAGTCGGAGGCCCCACGTGGTTCCTGCCTCGACTGGCAGCCCTCGACGCCGACGCGGCTGCAGGCTTCGCCGCCGCCGCAGCCCCGCACTGGCTCTCGCAGTCGACCGCTGCCAAGCACAACGCCAAGAAGCCGCTGCTGACGATGTTCGATCGGCTGGTGGCGTGGCTGGACGGCGCGACCGGGGCGACGGTCCTCACCACGCTCGCCCGCAGCGAGACCGCCGCCAAGACGCTGCGGAAGATCACCGACGCGTTCCTCCCCAAGCTCGCTCCCGACGATCAACGCGAGCTGTGCGCGCGGCTGCTTCCCTTGGGGGACCGAGACGGTCCGCAGATCGTCTTGCAGCACCTGTTGCGCAGCATGGGCGTCGACCGGCTGGTTCCGACCATCGTGGCGCTCGACGCTGCCGTGCAGAAGCTCTTCTGCCGGCACGCCGAGGTGCTCGCGATCCCGCGCGCCGAGGAAGTCGCCATCGCCAGGGCGCTCTCGAAGCACGCCGACGCCGACGTCTCTGGGTGGGCCGAGGAGGTTCTCGGGCTGCTGAAGGCGGAGGAGGCGCCCTCGTCCCGAAGGACGGTGGGAGCGCGGGACCTGACGATCGACGAGATGCATGCGATCGCCACCGCTGACGAGGCGCGGCTTCCCAGTGCGCTCCGCCCCGCCCTCGAGACGCCCTCCCGAGGGCTTTGCGCCGCGCTTCGACGGCGCAACACGCCTGCAGAGCCGGCAGTCGCGGTGTGCGTGGCTCTGCTGGGCAGCCGCGATCCCCTCCGTGAAGTCGCCGCGCAGCTCGACCGCTTCGGTGACGCGAGCGATGCGTTCGTCGTCGAGTTCGCACCCCGTGCGGTCGAGGCATGGCAGGGAAGCATCGCGCTCCCACCGCTGGGCAACGCGCTCTTGCACCGCTGGGAGCGGCACGGCTTCGCGCTCCTGGCGTGGATGGATGGTCTGCCCGGCGGTCTCGGCGAGGCGCTCCACGCCTCCGCGTCGCTCGACGAAGCGCTGCCCCGACGCATCCTGTGGGAGGGCATCGCCAGCGCGGTCCTCCTGCGACGCTATCGCCAGGGTGCCCGCCTCGAGGCCTGGTCGACGGCGGGGGTGATGACGCTGCTCGTCAAACACCTCGACACGGAGTTGGGTCCACACGCCGCCCGCATGCTCGCGACCTTCCACCGCACCACGTTCGCCGCCGAGCACCTCGACCGCCTCCGCGATCACGTCGTGATGCTCGCGCCCGACATGGATGCCGCGACCCGGCGCGAGCTCGATCCATGGGTGCGCATCGACGGTCTCGGCGCTCGAGGGACGCCCGCACGGATCCGCGTCGCCAAGCTCAGCGCGGACCGAATCCTGGCCATTCGCACCGCCGACGACATCGACTGGCTGGTCGACTCCTGCGCCTCGCGCAACGTCGGGGTCGTGCACGAGGCCGTGCTGCGACTGGTCGAGCTCCGACGCCGCGGACAGCGGGCGCTGCTGGGGCTGCTGACGGAGCCGCCGTCCGAGGCGGCCATGCTGGCGGTGGCAGAGAGCGTCAGCCTCTGGACGGACGACGAGGCGCTCGAGCGCGCGCGCGGCATGGCGAGGTTGGACACGCTCCCCTCGCAGCTCCGTTTCCGGATCGCGGTGGCGCTGCACGAGCGACCGGAGCACGGATGGGGCGTGGTCGCGCTCGCGGCCGCCGCGGCACCGAGTCCGGCGACCTGGCTGACCGTCGCGGACTGGAACGTCCTGCGGCGTGCGGTCCCAGACCCCAAGACGCTGTCGGTCGCGCTCGTCGGGTCACCCCACCCCCACGCCTATCAGCGGTCGGTGAACTGGCTGCTCGAGTGCGGCGACGATGATGCCCCCAGCCTGGCCGCGCTGCGGGTCTTTCTGCGCGCCGGCACGCATCGTCCGGCATACCTCCGCCGCGCCGCTGCGCGTCGCCTGCTCGAGCACGGTGACCACTGCGGCGTCGTGGTCTGCCTCGGAGAGGTCCTCGATTCGGATGAGACGAGCGACGACTGGCTCCTTCGTCGGGCCGGTCGCGACCAGCGAGCCCGGCTCGTCGCCCACACCGTGGACGCGGCTCTCTTGGGCGGCCGCGACCACTGCACCGAAGAGCGCTGCGCGGCGCTCGTTCGCTCGACGTCCATCGACACGGAGACCCGCGACGCCGCCCTTCAGCGGCTCCTGATGCACGGCTCGGACGCCAAGGTGCGAGAACAGCTGGTCGGCGACGTCACGCAGGGCCGTCTCCGAGACGTCAAGCTGGGTCAGGTCTCGGAGCTGTTCGCGTGGGGTGTTCGCAAGGGACGCGAGCTCACGGGTCGACTCTTCTCCGTACACATGACGCAGCGACGCGAGGACCTCGGCTACACGCGGATGACCGAGGACACGATCTACGTGTCTGCGTTGCCCCTGATGCGCGGCGACCGACACGGACGCGACGTCGTCGAGGCGCTGATCCTCCACGAGTACGGGCACCAGCTCTACCACCGCGACGCGCAGTCACAGCGCATCTGGAACCGGGCCCACAAAGAGGGGATCGGCTCGCTGCTCAACCTGGTCGCCGACGAACACCTCGAGCGGCGCCTTCGTGCCCTCGACGCGACCTACGGCGATCGTCTCAAGCGTCTCGCCGCGTACGCGTTCCAGCACACCAACCGCGAGCTCGCAGTCGCGAATCTGCTGACGATGCTTCAGGCGTCCAGCTTCGAGGCGCTCTCCGCGAAAGCCCTGGGCGTCGCGTTCGAGGAGAACTGCGTCGTTGTCGACAGTGGATTGGTGCTGCGCGAGCTCGACCGCCGCGGGCATCCCTTTGCTCGCTTCGTACGAGCCATGCGCATGGGCCTGGGCAACCGCCACGGCGACCCACTTCTCGAGCGAGCGCTGTCGCTGTTCAAGGGTGGGTTTCGCCACCACGACATGCGAGGACTCTACGCTGTGGCGGTGGAACTCTCCTTGCTCTACGGCAGCCAGAGCGCGCTCGCCAAGGCCTATGGCGGGCACGAGTCGTTGGAGTGGGGCGATCGCGAAGGGTCCGTGCATGGAAGCGGCATCGGAGACGACGAGGTCCAGCAGGAGGTGGAGCGCATCCTCAAGCCACCCGGCCCCGGTTCGGGAGGGCCACGCGACTCGAAGCGAGGCCGCCTGCAGATCAACGTCGGGGGTGACGACGCGTTTCGCGAGATCAACCGCGTCGAGCGCATTCCGCCCGAGCGGGAGCGCTATCGACAGATCGCCCTCGAGGTGCGGCGACATGCCTTTCGGCTCCGCACGTACTTTCAAGAGATCGGGCTCTCCCTCGTTCCTCGCCGGGCTCGGCTCCGTGGACGCGCGTTCGACCGCACCCGCGTCCGCGCCGTGGTGACCCGCCAAGACCCCCGGATGCTGGTGGCGCGCGAGCTCGAGGTCCACACGGACCTCTTCATCGGGGTGGTGATCGACTGCTCGGGATCGATGTCGGCGGGCCGCAGCATGGAGAAGGCCCATCGATTCGGCGTCCTGCTGGCCGAAGCCGCGCGAGGCCTGCCTGGCGTCGATGCTCGCTTCTTCGGGTTCACCGACAGCGTCATCTACGACGCGGGGAGCGACCAGAGGTGCGGCGTCACCCGACTCGAGCCTGGCGGCGGCAACAACGACGCCGCAGGGCTCTACTACGCCGCGACCGTGGCGGCGACCTCGACCCGCCGCGCCAAGCTCCTGGTGATGATCTCCGACGGCCTGCCGACCGAGTGCTCGGTCCAGTCGGTTCGCAACCTGGTCTCCGAGCTCAGCCGTCGCAAGGGCATTGTGTGCGCCCAGGTCGCGGTACGGCCCCTGACCGAGGTCTGCTTTCCTCACTACATCGAGCTGCTCGAGCCCGAGCTCGACCGCGCCGTTCGGCGCTTCGGAGAGATCATCTCCGGCCTCGCCCGCCGCGCCCTTCGGCGCTGAACCCCAACGAACGAACACGACCATGGCTGGACAGAAGTGGAAGATCGAAGAACTCCCGGTCGGCAAGACCCTCGAGGCGGTGTTCTGGCCCAACCCGCAAAAGGACTCGAAGCACCGGCTCCGGGCGACGCACCTCGATGGCCGGCGCGCGCCCAAAGTCGTGCTCAGCACCGACAAGCGCATCGTCGCGGGGGCGCCCTGCATGGTGAGGATCGCCGGGATCGACAAGCCCGAACGAGACGACCGCGGATCGATCGAGGTCGAATACGTCGGGCCGGCGCCGTTCCGGATCGAAGGCGTCTACCTCGACCCCGCGATCAGCAAGAAGCTGCAGGTCCTGCTGGAGAGTGGTCTCAACATCTTGCTCGACGGTCCACAGGGCTGCGGCAAGACGGTCCTTGCGCGCGCCATCGCCACAACGCTGGGGATGGAGTTCGTTTTCTTCAACTGCGGTGCCGTCGTCGAGGCGACGGACTTCTTCGCCACCATTCAAGTCCGCGCGTCCGCGAGCGGATCACCGGTGACCGACTTCGTGAAGACCGACGTGCTGGTGGCCCTCGAGTCCGCGCACGAGCACCTGGACAAGCGCTACCTGGTCTTCCTCGACGAGCTCAACCGCTGCCAGGAGACGGCCCGCAACGCGCTCATGCCCGCGCTGGACAGCACGCGAAAGGTGTTCCACCCGATCGAGAACCGCTTCATCGAGATCCCGCCGAACGTGCAGTTCGTCGCCGCCGTCAACCGCGGCAGCCAGTTCTCGGCGACCTTCGGCATCGACGCTGCGCAGCTCGATCGCTTCGCCCCGCTGCAGATGACCTATCTGCCCCCCGAGGAGGAGCTGAAGCTGCTCCAGGGGCGACACGAAGACCTTCCCGTCGGCATCATCGCGCACTGCGTCGCGGTGGCCGACGCCGTTCGAAACAGCGACGAGCTGCCCGCCAGCCTCTCGGTGCGAGCCACCGAGGAAGCCTGCATCTACCTCAAGCATCCGCTGTTCGCCGGCGACCAAGGCAGCCTGGCCGAGGTCCTCAAGAGCAGCTTCTGCGGCCGCTTCCCGGGGCGCTGGGACGACGTCGGCAGTGACGCGGGCGCCGTGTGGGCGCTGGTGAAGAAGGTGCTGCGCGAGCGCAAGGTGCCGGTCCCGGAGAAGGACTAGCGCTAGCGAGCCGCTTCGGCGCCGACGATGATCTCGCGGCGGCCGAGCAGCTGCCCGAGGCCGGTCTCGACCGAACACGTCCAGGTGCCCTCGGGGTGGGCACCAAAGTTGCGCTTGCGAGACCACGTTCGGAACCCCTCCTCCCGTCCGCCGGAGATCGAGAGTTCGATGCGGTCGCGTACATCGCCGTCTTGGCGCCACACGTGGTAGAGGCGCTCCTTGACCCCTAGGGGCGCCCAGATCGAGGTGGCGCACATCAGCGCCGAGGGCCGACGCTCCAGGCGCTCGATCGGATCTGCGACCCACCGCCCCCGTTGATGGGTGCCGATGTCCGCCTCGAGCAGCGCCAGCGGAGCGGCAGGCACGACGCGCGCCCCCCCGAGCCAGAGCCCCGCGGGGAAGACCAGGGCGAAGACCAGGGTCCACACGACGGTGCGCCGACGCTTCTGCGGCGTGATCGGATCGCCATTCGCCACCGAGACCGGGCGCAAGATGGCGGCCATCGGCAGGACGACCGCGGTGAAGAGCGCCGCGAGCCAGAGGCTCTGGGAGTTCGACAGGCCCACCCCGGGCAGCACCGCATTGAGGGCGCAGAACGTCGCGAGGCCGGGAAGCACCGGCGCCCATCCGGGATGCTGAAACAACCACTCGGTCAGCGGATCCCACAGCGACGCCGCTGCAGCCACGCTGATCACCCCGATGAAGACGGCCTGCTCCGGGGTGCCGCCCCACGCTTTCCAATAGAAGGGGAGTCCAAAGAAGAACGACAGCTGGATCGCGGACTGCGTGAGCATCAGCGTCGAGAAGTGGGCGCTTCTCCACAGCAAGCTCTGCCGCTGCTCCAGCTTGGGCCGCATCCACACGACGATGGTGAGCGACAACCAGCACCCCAGCGCCGCACCGGTCACCAGGAACGCGCGCTTGGGTCCACGATCCATCATGAAGGCCGACACGATGCCCACGGCCAGGGACACCCACGGCAAGCCACGACTGATCACCTGCTTGTACCTGGGGAGGGTCGTGTCCACGGTCGTCGCGTGGGAGCGTACGCGAGTCCTCCGACGGACTGCAGCACGAACACGAGGTCCGAAGAGGTACGTCGAGACCAGCAAACACGCGAGGCGTCGAACCGGCGACCGTGCAACTCGGGAGATGACTCACGGCCGCGACGAGCCTTCTGACGTCGATTCCCTTCGGATTCCGTGATCAAGCGTCGGCTCGCCGGGACAACCGGTGCATGAGACGACTCGAGAACAACGGTGCCGTACATCAACACGTGGGCAAGGGTCGCGCGACGAGATCGAAGATCGCGCTCGGCGCGTGTGCTCTCGCGCTGGTCGGCGCGTGCACGTTCGTGGACCTTGGCCGCTACATCCGCTCGACCGAGTATCCAGGCTCCTACGTCGGCAGCGTGATGGCGGTCTCCCACAGCGACCCGAAGGTGATCGCCATCGGGACCTCGTCGGGAAGCACGCAGCAGGTGGCGTGCTGGGATCCGAAGACCGACTCACTCAACGCGCGGCGGGCCACCCCGGCCGGCGAGACGGTGTTCGAGGTGGCCGACGATCCCTCGAGCCCCAGGACGTTCGCTGGAGCGAGGATGTGGGCGGTGCTCGGGACCTTCGATCCCACGAGTCTGCCGAGCTACACGTTCGAGGCGGTTCCCTTCGACTACAACTGCAACTTCGTCACTGGCGACGCCGTCGCGCTGCCCCCGATCACGCCTGGTCGGCAGAACCAGATCGTGCTCGACTACGACATCGACCCGGTGGGCGACCACTTCGCGCTGCTGTACGAGCAGCTGTCCGGCTCTCCGGCGCTGTTCCGACTGGCCCGCTACGACGAGTCTGCGGGCACCTGGTCCACATCGACCATCGCCACCCCCCCGACGTCTTGGACGACGCTGGCGGGCTCCAACAAACGCATCGCGTTGTCGGTGGACGCCTTCGCGTCGCCCAAAGCCGTGGTGGTGGGTGCCAAGGACCAGGTCACCTTCAACGCCTCGACGCTCGCGCAAACCTCCACCCGAACGCTCGCCGTCCCCTCCGGATACCAGGTCGCGGACAGCGTCGTGCGAAACGGCTCGACGATCGCCATCCTCGACGCCACCGGCGGTGGGCTCGATCGGGTCTCGCTCTTTCAGAGCTCGGGTGCCCTGGACACTACCGGGGCTCAGCGCGACTTCATGTACGCGACGCGGCTGGCCGCGCCCCACGATACGTCCGACGCTGGGGGCAGCTGCGGGCCGATCCTCAAGTTCGAGGTGCTCGGCCCGCGCCCCTACGCGGCCGACCCGGAGAACCACCTCTTCCACCAGTTCTGGGCGTCGGCAGCCTCCGATTGCGACCCCAGCGCCTACGGCGACCCCGGCTTCTGATCGCGATCGCCGACGGGGCTGAGCGCCGTTCGCAGCGTCGCGTAGTCGGACGACACGAAGAACGCGAGCATCGCGGCCACCCGTACCGCGAGCATCGTGTCGCGCTCGGACGCATCCTCGCCGCGAAGCAACACGTCGACGAGCGGATGACGCCGGACCAGGCCCCACTTTGCAAGACTCGCGGGGTGTCCGGCGAACATCGCCCGAATCGCGGCGGTGGGTGACGCGGCGAGCACGAGGCCCGCCCGGTCGGCGGTGAACTGCATGACCCGATGCGCCGCCACCAACTCGCTGCTGTCGTGGGAGAGCGAACCTCGCGGCGTCTTCTTGTTCGCCTTGAGCTTGCCGCGCACGCGCTCGACGAGGGGTCCTCCGACCGTGCCCAAGACCCTTCCCAACATCGTGTCGTAGACCTTCTTGAGGAGCGGCGCGGCCGCGAACACGACCCCCAGGCCCTCGACCCCCAGCTCGAGCCCGCCAGCCCAGACCTCTCCGGGGGTCACGCGGGAGTGTGCCAAACGCAGGTGCGCGAGTTCTGCCCCCACGGCGAAATGAAGCGCCGCGGGAGGCAAGTACGCGTCGGCCTTCGGATCGAGGTGGTCGCCGCCCACGACCAGGAAGGGCAGCTCTCCCTCGTAGGCCCGCATGCCGACCGACTTTTCACCGCGCGAGACGTACGCCAGCATCGACGGAACGCCGAGCATCACGGTCGCTGCCGTGATCGCGGCGTCGAGATCCGGCTGAGCCTTGAACTGCACGCGCTCGCAGTAGGCCTTGACGGCCGAGCCATCCGGAATCGAGACCTTTGCCAGCATCGTCTGCAGCTTGCCCATCAGGCCGCCGTCCCGTGCCTCGGGATGCCGCAGATGCTCGTCGATCTGCCGCGTCTCCAGGGCGCGGACATCGGGCGCGAGCGGACGGGTGTCCTCGGACAGTGCGTCTGGCTCCGTCAGCAAGCGGGCGACCACCTCGGCGCGCGCTCGAAGGTCGCGTTCGGCCGGGTCCAGCTCGCCGTCGAGGTGTTCAGCCAGGTCCACGAACCGCTGGGGGTTCAGCGGCTGCAGCGCCGTCAGCTCGCGCAGCCATTGGGTGCGGTCGGGGCCCGTCGTCGCAGTGACGAGGATCTGCAGCGTCGCAATCCGGGCGCGGCGACCGCCGAGCGCGGCCTGCTCGTCCTCGGTCTCGGCCTGCGCATCTCCACCCTGCGGCGCCACGAGTTCGTAGACCCCGGCACCGGGCAAGCGCTCGAGGGTCGCCCGAAGGACCGCGGCTGCGCGGTCGGGCGCGCCGACTTCGAGCAGATGCTCCGCGAGTTCGTGGTCGGCCGCCACACTCCGCGCGTCGGCAGACGCAGTGCCGTGCAGGCGGCCATGGAGCTCCAGCGCCATGACTGCGTGCGACCGGTCGAGCGTTCGAAGCGCCGCGATGAGGACCCGCTGCTGGGCCGGAGGAAGCGCCCACCGCGAGGCCCAGTCCGCGAGCAGCTCGTCTGCGTTCGGTTCGACCTGCAACAGCCTCAGCGCGTCGAGCGTAGCCTCGGACAGCTCCTGCGGACCATCCTTGGGCGCATCGAGGATGCACGCCAGGCTGAGTGCGCTCAGGGCGTCGGTCGGCTGCACGCGCAGCAGCTCTCGGGCTCGTCGCTCATCCTCCGCGGCGCGCTTGTCCTGCCGCCAAAGCAAGCGCGCGAACTCGCGGGCGGCCTGGGTCGAGGGCATCCCAGGCACCGCCTTCAGCGCCCGGTACGAGCTCGCGTTGCTGCGCGTGGTCTTCCACGTCGCCGGGCTCCGGACGACGCCGCCGCGCATCACGGACCGCTCGACGACCAGGCTCGACCACGGCAGCGTCTCGACGACGGGATCCCCCACCGGCGACAGACCGACGAGCGCGTGACGGCGATCGGAGAGGACGTAGCGAAGCGGCGCAGCGGTGTCGCCCAAGACCGCCGAGACCACCGGGCGCGCCTCGTCGGTGTGCAGCCACGCCAGCAGCCGCTCGCCCGGCTCGAGCCACATCGAGAGCCACGCGCGTTCAGACCTCCGCATCGACTCGCGGTACGACGAGGCCTCGGAGGCGAGCGACGGGGTCTGCGGACCGCTTGCAAGCACGCGCCCGGTGGCCAACGCATCCAGCACCCGCCCGGCCTTGCCCGTCGGCACCGACAGCGATGCCCCACCGATCTCGATCGTGTCGCCGAGCATCGCTTGGCGATAGATCAGCCCGGTCGCCCGGCCGAGATCGAGGTGGGTGGAGGCCAGCTCATCGGATGCCCCAACCAGATAGGTACCCCGGTCGGTCGCGACCGCGAGGGTCTGCAGTGCGCGCCCGTGCTCGCCCGGGAAGTCGCCGCCCAGAGCGACGAGGTCGAGGAGTTCACCGAGATCGTGCTCTCGGAGGTATGCCCGCAGTGCATCCGACATCGTGATGCACCCATGGTAGCTGCTCCCGCAGCGGCTGCTATGTCAAGCCAGGCAGCGGCCCCTCGTGCTCGGCGTCGCCTTTGCCAAAGTGCGCGTCAGACTCCCTCATCGCGTGGAGAATCGACGTGTATCACCGCAGGGACCACCTCGGCATCGCGATGGACGTGCTCGGTCTGGCGGCCCCTCAGCTCCCGGTGTCGGTCTCGCGCGGCGCCGTCTCGGCACTGCGGGCCTCCGCGGAGCGCCCGAGGCGGGCGCCAGGATCGTGCGCAGGGACGTCATCTTCACGGCGATGCAGGCCGCGTTCCAGCAGTGGGGCCAGGCCCTTGCGAGCGAGCGCCAAGTTCCCGACCCTTCGATCGACGAAGACGAAGCCGATGTGCCGGCCGCCACTCGAGATGTAGATGAGTTGGACCACATCGCCCAACGTGATCGTGAACTCGCGAACCTCCTCGCTCGCGCGACCGAGCTTTCCAAGCACGTCGAGCTGGGCCTGAACGACGACGATGTCCATGCGCGCCTGCTCGCGTACCCGCGGGTCGCCCGCCGCGGCGACGACCATGCCGTCGGAGGCCGACACGACCACGGCCCCGACCGCCCCGACGACCCGCATCGCCCCCAGCGTAAACGCCATGGCAGCGGGATCGGCCAGCGAATCCTGCTCGAACGCCGAACGCTCGGGCATCCCGCTGACCTGCAACGACCGCAGGCACGCCAGCGCCTCGGTCGCCGACGCGAGACGGTCTCGTCGAAGCCGCTTGCACAGCCACAGGACCAGCGCCTCGAGGTCGCCCGAGACATGCGGGAGCGACGGCACATCATCGAGGATGTGGCGCTGCAGCAGCTCCACCGGATCGCGCTCGGAGAACGCCGGCCGCCCCGTGAGCAGCTCGTGGGCGATGAGCCCGACGGAGTAGAGGTCGCTGCGTCCGTCGGCCTCCAGGCCCATCGCCTGCTCGGGACTCATGTAGGCGGGCGTGCCCGACATCAGCCCCACGAGCGTCAACGCTGCCCTCGTCACCAGCCAGGACGTTGCGCCGAGCGCTCCCGAAGTCGACAAGCACTGGGGCGGCCACCGGTGGGACGCCGGTACGGAGGACGATGTTGTCGGGCTTGACGTCGCGATGGACGAAGCCCTGCAGGTGGATGTGCTCCAGGCCCGACAGCAGACCCTCGAGCGATGCGCGTACGGTAGCCTCGGGAACGGGCGTGCCGAGGCGGGTCGAGAGCGGCTCGCCGACGACACGCTCCATCACTTCGTAGGCCCGCCCCACTTCGACGCCTCGGTCGAGTCCTCGGACGCAGTTGCGGTGGGAGATTCGTCGAGAGACCTCGCCGTGGGTCGAGAGTTGCCGCGTCATCTCGTGGCTCGATCCGACGCGCTGGAGCTTGACCGCGACGATGTCTCCCGTAGACATATCGAGCGCCTCGAAGACGTCGGCGGACGATCCTCGAGCGATGAGGGCTCGAGGCGCGTACCGCTCCCCGAGGATGTGTTCGCACCCTGATTTCTCCCCCACGTTCTATCTTTATCTAGAGTTGTCGGATCATTCAACGAAGGTTTAACCGGGAGATCGACGTTCCGGCCCTCGGGTTGGGCCGAACCGGTTCTGCAACGCCGTTCCGACCCCGCAGACGACCGAGGGTTCGAATTGGGCCAGATCGGTGGCTGGCTCGGAGGCCGTTGGGTGGCGCGAAGGCAGGCCGCGGGGAGACCCCGGCGAGCGGTCGATGGCGCGAGACTGCTCGCGACGATATGCCGTTGCCCTCGTGCCCTGAGCTCAGCTCCACGCCAGGGCTGGAGGCCTGGCGGGCCGGCCCGAGCCGTGCAACACAGCGGCACATGCTTGGCCCGCACTCCAACCGTTCGCTCCTGTCGACCGCCGCCCTGCTTTCGCTGGGCTTGATGACGGCCTGCTCGACGACCCCAGTCCCGGCGACCGCGCCCCCAGCCTCGACGGACGCGTCGACCGACGCCGCCACCGAAGAGGACGGACGAACCGTGCGCGCTGGGCAACCCAAGCCCAACGACTTCTGGTGGCCCGACTCGCTCAACCTCGACCCACTGCGACGAAACGAGGCGCGGTCGAACCCCCTCGGAGAGGACTTCGACTACGCGAAGGCGTTTGCCACCCTCGACCTCGCTGCCGTCAAGAAGGACATCTCGACGCTGCTGACCACGTCGGTGGACTGGTGGCCCGCGGACTACGGCAACTATGGGCCGTTCTTCATTCGGATGGCCTGGCACAGCGCCGGGACCTATCGCGTGACCGACGGCCGCGGGGGTGCCGGCGGAGGGCAGCAGCGCTTCGAGCCGCTCAACAGCTGGCCCGACAACGGCAACCTCGACAAGGCGCGGCGGCTGCTGTGGCCGATCAAGCAGAAGTATGGCCAGAAGATCTCCTGGGCCGATCTCATGGTGCTCACGGGCAACGTCGCCATGGAGTCGATGGGCTTCAAGACCCTGGGCTTCGCCGGGGGGCGCGAGGACGACTGGTCGCCCGAGCTGGTGTACTGGGGGCCCGAAACGAAGATGCTGGCCGACGAGCGCTACCACGGCGATCGGCAGCTGAAGCGGCCGCTGGGCGCGGTGCAGATGGGGCTCATCTACGTGAACCCCGAGGGACCCAACGGAAAGCCCGACCCCCTCGCGGCAGCCAAGGACATTCGCGAGACCTTTGGGCGCATGGCCATGAACGACGAAGAAACCGTCGCGCTCATCGCCGGCGGCCACAGCTTCGGCAAGGCACACGGCGCCCACAAGCCCGCGGAGTGCCTGGGCCCCGAGCCCGCGGCCGAGGGCGTCGCCGAGCAGGGCATCGGCTGGAACAACAAGTGTGGGAAGGGCAACGCCGAAGACACGATCACCAGCGGACTCGAAGGCGCCTGGACGATGACGCCGGTACAGTGGAGCACCCAGTACCTCGACAACCTGTACGCCTTCGAATGGGAGCAGACCAAGAGCCCCGCAGGCGCCGTTCAGTGGAAGCCCAAGGGAGACGAAGCCGCCCAGATGGTCCCCGACGCCCACGACTCGTCCAAGCGGCACCCGCCGGTGATGTTCACCACCGACCTCGCGCTGAAGTTCGACCCGAGCTACCGCGAGATCTCGACGCGCTTCCGCGAACACCCCGAAGAGTTCGAGCTCGCCTTCGCCAAGGCATGGTTCAAGCTGATCCATCGCGACATGGGCCCGCGCGCCCGCTACCTGGGTCCCGATGCGCCCAAGGAACCGATGGCCTGGCAAGATCCGGTTCCCCCCGTCGACCATCCGCTGATCGGCGAGACGGACGTCAAGCGCCTCAAGAAGGACATCCTGGCCACCGGGATCCCGGTCTCGGACCTGGTGCGGACCGCGTGGGCTTCGGCGGCGTCGTTCCGCGGCAGTGACATGCGCGGCGGCGCCAACGGGGCCCGCCTTCGACTCGCGCCCCAGAAGGACTGGCCGGCCAACGACCCCGAGGCCTTGGCCTCGGTGCTCGCCAAGCTCGAGGGCGTGCAGCAGGCCTTCAACGCGGCGCAATCCGGGGGCAAGAAGAAGGTCTCGATGGCCGACGTGATCGTGCTCGGCGGCGTGGCTGGCATCGAGAAGGCCGCCAAGGACGCGGGCGTCGACATTCGCGTTCCCTTCGCGCCAGGCCGCGCAGACGCGACCCAGCAGCAGACCGACGTCGATTCCTTCCAGTATCTCGAGCCCAAGGCCGACGGGTTCCGCAACTACGTTGGCGAAACCGGGGAGCTGTCGGCCTCGCAGCTGCTGGTGGACAAGGCCGACCAGCTCGAGCTGACCGTCGCCGAGATGACGGTGCTGATCGGCGGGATGAGAGCGCTGGGTGCCAACGCTGGCGGCACCAACCACGGCGTGTTCACCGAGCGCCCCGGCACACTCAGCAACGACTTCTTCGTCAACCTGCTCGACATGAACACCACCTGGAAGCCGTCCGCGGGGTCCGAGGGCGTGTTCGAAGGCCGGGACCGGAGCTCGGGCGAGGTGCGCTGGACCGCGACCGAGGTCGATCTGGTGTTCGGATCCAACGCTGAGCTCCGCGCCGTGGCCGAGGTCTACGCGTTCGCCAGCAAGCAAAAGCTGGCCGAGGACTTCGTCGCCGCATGGACGAAGGTGATGACCGCCGACCGCTTCGACCTGAAGCGGTGAGCCCGAGCGCCAGCAGAGCTCAGCAGTCCAGCTCGAACTGAGCCTGCTCGGGGGCGCAGGCCACCATCCCGTCGCTCATGCACGCGTTGTCGAGCGTCGGTTGGCACGACGCCAACGCTTCGCAGTCGAGCTGCGCAAAGCATGCTGCGCGAGCGTCGTAGGATGCGGCGCAGGCGTCGTAGTCGTCGACGAAGAGTCCGTTGAGCGCCTTGACGTACTCACAGTATCCGGGCTGCGTCACGCCTTGCGGCAGCCCGCAGGCGATCGTGGCGTCCCAATGCTGCTCACACGGAGTCCGCTCGCACGCCGCCTCGACGGCAGCCTGCTCGACGGGACAGGGGTCTTCGATGGAGCAGCCCCAGAGGCTGCATGATTCGAGTGTCTCGCAGTCCTGCATCGCGTAGCAGTCCAGGCGGTCTCGGATCGCGTCCGTGCAGTCCTCGGGCGCCCCTACGCCCGGGTGCTGCCCCATGTGAAACTCGCATCCCTCTTCATCGTACGGACCCTGGATGTCGCAGGTGTCCCACGCGTCGATGATGTTGGGACAGATCGGCGCGATGGGAGGCTCGCCCGTCGACCCGGAGGACTCTGCGCCCGTGCCGCTGCTCTCGGCCTCCCCGGTGCTGCTGCTCTCGGCCTCCCCGCTGCTGCTGCTGCTGCTGCTGCTGCTGCTCGTGCCGTCGGTGCCAGACGAGGTCCCCGTCACGCCTCCACTCGTCCCTCCGGGCATCCCCGTCTGCGCCCCGGTGCTCTCACCGGCGCCGGCCGATGTACCCGAGTCTCCGGACGAATCCGAAGAAGAGGCGTCGCTCTCGCCATTCGGGCCGGAATCACACCCGGTGAGACCGAGCGTGAGGAGGCCTGCAAGCCCAAAGACGGCGTGTTGAATGCTCATCACACCCCATTGGCCTCCAGTCCGGCCGCAATGACGAACCAATCCGTCGCTCGCACCCGCACGCTACAGGGCGGGAACCGTCACGGTCACCTCGACGCAGTCTTCGAGGTTGCCGTCCACGACCACGTCCATGCAGGCTTCGCCCGGCTCGATGCCGATGATGACGAACTGCTGGTCCGAGGGGCGCGGGTAGACCTCGAACACGGACGCATCGGACGAGAACAGCTCGAGCTCCCCGTCGCCGGGGTAGTCCTCACGCGTCTGGCTTCGAAGGTCGGCGTGCACGACTACCGCGAGCCCAGCGGGAAGCTCGACGCGACCGCCTCGAACGGTGACCGTCGCCGGCGGGTTGCTCTCGACGCTGAGCGAGATGGTGTCGTAGGCCGGCTGGCAGCCCAAGCCGATCAGGCCCAGGGCGGGGAGGAGAAGGCGTCGTGTCGCGGTCTTCATGCTCCGGTGCTCCCTTCTTCGGTGCCGTCGGTGCCTTCGGTGTCTTCGAGCGTGACCTCCACCGCCAACTCTTGGGTGAACGCACCCGCTCGAACGATCAGGGTCGTCGACCCCTCCGCGACCGCTTCGATGGTCACGTCGAAGTCTTCATCCACGGTGACCACCTCCGCGACGCTTGCGTCGGCGATCGACCACGCGTAGTCCAGAGAACCGGCAAGCGTGGACCGCAGCCGGTCCTGCGGCACGGCCGTAACGGTGATCGACTCCCCTACGAGCAGGTCGATGGTGTCGAGGTCCTGGCTGTCCATCGTGCGCACCGAGATGCGCTCGATGTTTGCCGCGAGGATGTGCTTGAGGTCGACGACCTCGCGCTCGTTGGTGACGGCCAAGAACACCTGGTAGCCGGCCTGCTCGATGCTGTACGTGTCGAGCTCGGCCGAGACGACGGCCTCGTTGGGGGCTTCCACGCGCAGCGCCACGCCGTCGCTCGAGAACGACCCGCGGGGACTGAAGTCCAGCCCGAATCGGGCGCCGACGGCGATGCGCTCCGGGAACGTCTCCGCCACGCTCTGCTGCGCGCACAGCGGGTCCGCGTCGCCGACGCAGACGTAGAGGAAGTCACCCGCTCCGAGTTCCCCGGGGCGGGCAGGTCGGTCGTCGACCGCGTCGCAGCCGGGTGCGGCCAGGGTTGTGAGAGCAGCTACAAATGCAAAGTTCAAGCGCATGGTCGAGGTCTCCAGCAAGGGAGGACATGGGCCCTCCAATGATGTGTGACCACGACCGGCCCGGTTTCATGAGGCGAGCGGAAGAAAGGTCGAACGCCCGCTAGCGCTAGACCAGAATGTCGCCGAGCGCGCCGGTTCCGTCGTCGAGGTTGCCGAAGGTGTCGATCTCGCCCAATCCCATCGCCTGACAGATGGTCGTGAGCAAGCGACAGTGGTTGACACCCTCGTGGGTGACGAAGCGTCCGGTCTGTACTGCGCCGCCCGCCGATCCGGCGAGCACGAAGGGCATGTTGGCCCACGAGTGCGTGTTTCCGGTCGCGATCTCGGAGCCCCAGACCACCAGCGTATTGTCGAGCAGACGCGTGCCGTCGGCCTCCACGACACCCGCGAGCCGATCGAGCAGGTAGGCGAACTCCCCGGCATACCAGGTGTAGATGTCGGTGAGGTTCTGCCGCGCCTCCACGTTGGAGTTCCCCGCGTGACTGGTCTCGTGGTGGGCGGCATCGATGCCCAGCCATGGATAGGGCTGATTATCGTTCTCGCCCCGGCGATACATCAGCGAGCCGACGTTCGTGAGCCCGCACGCCATGGCCTCGACCAGCAGATCGATCTGCAGCCGAGAGATCTCGGGGACGTTGTCCTGCAGCTCGGCGTTCAGATCTGGCGGAGCATCGGGGCTCTGGCAGTCGTGCTGGAGCGAGAGGCGGTGCTCGATGTCCGCCAGCGCTCCCATGTGGGCCTCGATCTTCGGGACGTCTTCTCGACCCACCCGGCTCATGAGCGCATCGAGTTCGGGCCCGACGGCGTCGAGCACCGCGAGGCGGTCGGCCTTGAGCCGAGCGGCTTGGGTCGGGTCCCCACTCCAGTCGCCGAAGAGCCGGTTGAACATCGCCAGCGGACTCCGCTCGGGGTCGAGCACCACGCCGCCGGCCGCTTCGTAGCTCATGCGCTGACCGGGGTGCCGGCCACCCGTGCCGATGCCGAACTCCAGCGAGCGAAACGCCGTCTGCGTCCCGAGCTGTTGGGCGACGACCTGGTCCACCGAGGCGTGTGTATTCCAGCCGTGCGGCGTGCAGCACCCGTGGTCGAAGGCGTCGCCGTCTTCCATGCGCGAGCCCGTCCACAGGTAACACGGGCCGACCGAGTGCGGGCCTCCCACCGGGCCTTGCGGATAGATCTGCAGGCCGTCGATCACCGCGATGTCGGATCGATGGCGCTGCAATGGCTGCAAGATGGAGGGCAGCGTGAAGTCTTCCGTTCCTCCCGTCGGCAGCCAGTTCTCGCGGATCGTCCCGTGCGGATGAAAGAACAGGATCAGTCGCTTGGGCATGCCCCCACCCGCCTCGGCTTCGCGCGTCAGCAGGGGAAGAAAGGAGCCCAGCCCAGCCGAGGCACCCAACGCCGCCAGCATGCCGCGGCGAGAGAACATGGGGTTGAATCGCGACTTGGGCATCACTCTTCTCCTGACTCGAAGCGCTTGTAGGTGAAGGCGTCGCTGGTCGCGATCGCGACCAGGATGCTGCGGATGTCGTGGTCGGCGTCCTCGAACGCCGCGTCCAGCATCTCGAGGGTGCATGCGTCCTCGTCCAGCTCGAAGCGTCCGAGCGAGTAGCGGAACCACTGCCGGACCACGCATTGCTGCACGTTCTCGCTGCGCACCAGCATCTCCGCGAGTTCGGGCACGCCGTCGAAGGAACCCGTGACGTCCGCGGCGACCAGCTCGCCACTCTCGTCGACGGGGAGGCCATTCTCTTCGGTGCGATAGACACCCAGGCCGTCGTAGCCTTCGAACCCCAGGCCGATGCCATCGATGTACACGTGACACCCCGCGCACGAGGGGTCAGCGGTGTGCTGCTCGAACAGCTCGCGCGTCGTCGCGTCGGGGTCGGGATCGGGTGGCTCGGTGTCTGCGTTGGGCGGAGGCGGCGGCGGCGGGTTGCACAACACGTTGCTGCGCACCATCACCCCGCGACGGATCGGCGCGGACGCAGCGTCGTGAGCATGCGTCGCCAAGAAAGCCGGCAGCGTCAGCAGCCCCGCTCGGTGCTCGACGGGCAGCGGGTCGGAGGGGTCATGACCGGCGGGAAGCTTCAGCCCGTAGAGTTCGGCCAAAGCGGCGTCGGGGAAAGCGTAGGGGGCGGTGAGCAGCGACTCGAGCGTGCCATCGCCTTCGTTGATCACCCAATCCACGAAGCGTGCCAACTCGTCGTGCATCGAGTCGCGCAGCGTCTCGAACTCGGGCACCTGCTCGGGATTCTTCTGGAGCGACGAGAGGCCGTCGAGGCCCAGCCACTGGAGGTGAAAACTCTGCAAAGCGCGCTGTGACCGGGGGTCGTCGAGCATGCGCTCCACCTGCGCCCGGCGAACCTCGGGGTCGGCGAGGCTGCCGTCATCGGCAACGTCGAGCAGCGCGTCGTCGGGAATGCTGTTCCACAGGAAGAAGGACAGCCGAGCCGCGAGCTCATGATCTCGGACGGTCGCCATCGCACCGTCGTCGACCTCCACGTGGTACAGGAAGTTCGGCGAGCTCAGGAGGGCGCGCGCGAGCAGCCCGATCCCGGCGTCGGCAGTCTCGGCGCCCTCTACCAGGGCGACCAGCCGCGCCTGCTCGTCCTGCTCGAGCGGCCTCCGATACGCGCGGCGGCCGAGCCGAATGACCGTATCCTCGACGCACTGGGATGTTCCGGGGTCGCACGACACGACCGTGTCCACGTTGGCCACGACCGCCTCGCCGATCGCCTCGGCCGACGCGATGTACTGGTCCACCAAGACCCCCGACACCGGAGAGGTGTAGTTGCTGGAGAACGGTCCAATCTTCTCGTCGTACTCGAGGTTCTCGGCCCACTCGCCCTGAAGCCCCAGCAGATCGGTCACCGCGTTCGCGTACTGCTCGCGCGTCAGGCGACGCAGCCTCGTCTTGCCCGCGTCGGGTGTGCATGTGGCGGAAGGGTCGGTGTCACCCTCGGTTTCACCGACACCGCCCGAATCGTCCGACCCAGCCTCCCCGTTCGTCCCGCCGGCGGTTTGCATGGAGCTGTCGGCGGCATCGACCTCGATGCCGGCGTAGCACCCACCAAGGGCCAGACACACAATCGCCCCCACGGGCCTCGACCACGGCATTCGCATCATCAATCCGTAAGGGAGTCCGCCCAGCTCGCGCCTCGTCCCCAGGAAAGGTGCGTGAGCGCGACTACGGAACGAGCTTGGCGATCCAGATGTCTCGACTGTCATCGACGGTGATCTCCCCCGCGACCACGATCGACCCATCCGGGGCGACCGCCACCGCTCGGGCGACGTCATCGCCCCGGTTGTCTTCGGGGAGGACGCGAGACCACGTCATCCCACCCTCGGCATCGAACACGGCCACCCAGATGTCCTTGTCGTCGTTGGTGATGAGGCCGACCCCGACCACCGATCCGTCCGGCATGAACGCGACGTCCTCGAACTCGTCCGCGACCGCGACGCCTTCGATGAAGGAGTTGCTCTGGGCCCAACGCTGGGTCGCCCCGTCATAGACGCCGATCCACCAGTCGAAGCCGTCCGCGGTGTCGACGTATCCGCCGATGACCGCGCTGTCGCCTCGAAGCCCGAGGCCTTGGGCCTGGTCGTTTGCGAGGGCCTCGATGACCGCGAGGACGTCCACCCCATCCTTGCCGCCCTGCACCAGCGCACGGTTGGACCCCATGGTGGCCAAGAGCAGCACGTCGTTCGTGCTCCGGCGAGCAATCGACGTGAACGCGTCCCCCGCTGGGAGGACCTGTCTCCACTCCTCGTCGCCGTCTTCGGCTCGGATCCCGACGAGGACGGCCTGGGCGCTTCCATCGGCGTCCGAGGCCGATCCGGCCAGCATCGCGCCCCCGACGTTCGGCGCGATGCCACGAAGTCTCGCGATGGCGGGCCTCGTCTCCCAGATCACCTCTCCGTCGCCATCCACCTTGCGCAGCCACGGGGACCCGTCCGCAGACCCGCCCACGATGAGCTCGTTGGCGAGACTGACGGCGACGGCCTCCGCAACGGAGTCATCCGCCGGGAAGGTGTCGGACCACTGCACCGCGCCATCGCTGCCGCTGAGGCGCCCGTAGAACGCCTCCGTCGTGACCTCCGTCGTTCCCTCGAGTCCGCAGATGACCACGTCCGACGGCGCGAGGATCGCCAGCGACCACGCGCGATCGTCCAGACCGGCGTCACCCGCCAACACCGTCTCCCAGATCGGGGTCCCCGAGATCACGCACTGGGGGCTGCAGCCGTCGGCTGGCGCGTCGTTGCCGTCGTCGCACGCCTCGTCGCCTTCCATTACGCCGTTGCCGCACACCGGCTGCGCGGTGGTCGACCCCGAGGTCGACGAGGACGAGCTCCCGGTCGACCCGCCACCGGTGGACTCGGATCCGCCGGTGGTCGCAGGGTCGGTCGGGTCGACACAGAGCCCGGCCAGCCCCTCTCCAGCGAGGGCGGAGTATCGACGACCCGACGTGCACGCCTCGTCCACATAGCTGCAGAAGCCGCTGGGCTCGCATACGCCGGCGTCGCACGCGTCGGGACCTCGACACGGGTAGACGCTGGGCTCGAAGCACCCGCCGATCACCAGGGCCAGCGCCGCCGGTCCGAACCCACGTCCCCCCATCGAGCCCAGCTTAGCCGAGCCTCTCAGAACCGGACAACCGAGGCACGCGCGGTCCCTCGATCGCGTGTCCGCGACACGACGATGAAGCGCACCACCCCCCCCACAATCAGCGTCGCGCCCAGGCCCAGGGCGGTGAACCCGGTGACGTTGAGCGCCGAGGCATCGTCGAGCTCCCGCCGGTACGAGGTCTCGGACGGCTGCTGGTCGGCGACCCGCGCCTGCTGCCGCGCGAGGCCGACCATGACGCCGCCGGCGACCGAGAGCGCGACCCCCGACCAGGTCAAGCCGTGCCCGAGCCGATCGCGATGCCACCGGGTCGGTGCTGGGTCCTGCTCCACCGCGTCTGAGGTCGGGGCGGGCTCGCGCGCCACGAGCGTGGGCGGCGGCGGCTCGGGCTCGGGCTCGGGCTCGGGCTCGGCTGCGGCTGCGAGCTGGGTCCGACACACCTCGATCGCGTCCGCCGCGTAGGCGTCCGCCTCGGGCGACGCCGACACGTCGATGAACGACTCGTACACGTCGACGGCGGCCTCGCAGTCGCCGTCGAAGCGCAGCGCTTGCGCCTGCGCGTAGAGATACTTCGGCTGTGGGTCGTCTTCGTAGACGCGACCGAACGCCGCGGCAGCATCGGACCACCGTTCCGCCTCGAAGGCCTCGGTGGCCTCAGCGAGCGAGTCTGCGGCCGCCGCGGGCCCCGAGACGAACATCATCACGAGGATCGGTGTCATTGCATCGGCGGCGGGAACATGGCGTCCAAGTCACGCTTACCACCGTCATCGGGCTTGTGCGAACCCGACGCCTTCCGGTTGGTGCCACGACGGCCCGCCGCCCTTCGCCGTCGAGTGGGCTCGGGCTCGGGCCGCGGTGCTGCGACGGGTGCGGTCTCGGGGGCATCGACCTCGGACACCGTCACCTCGTCGGGGGGTGTCGGCGCCTCTGCCGATGCCGGAGGTTGCGAAACGACCCCTCGACTCGACGGAACGGTCGCGGGTTCTTCAGCCGAGTCGGCGCCCACCCACCAGCCTCCGAGGCCAGCGGCCAAGGCGACCCCGAGCGTCGCCAACACCACGCCGCGTCGCGACGCCGGCGCCGCACGTTCGCGCGCGTCGTCTTCGCGCGCATCGTCGTACGCGAAGACGATCGGGGCATCTTCGATCGGGCCGAGTCGCTCTCGCATCAGCGTCGCCACAGCAGCCGCGCTCGGCCGCATGCCTTCCTCCGCGGCCGCCTCTCGTAGCGCGGCCTCGAACTCGTAGGCCGTCGAGTAGCGATCGTCGGGATCGAGCGCCATCGCCCGCAAGACGACCGCCTCGATCGTCTCCGGGTAGGCGGGGTCCACCGCCGTGGGCGCCGCGAACTCACCGCGCAGGACCTTGTTCATGATCTCGAACGCGTTGAGCCCGGAGAACGCCCTGCGTCCCAAGCTCAGCTCGTACAGCAGGATGCCGAGCGCGTAGATGTCGCTGCGCCGATCCACCGACTCGCCGCGCGATTGCTCGGGCGACATGTATCCAAACTTGCCCTTGAGCACGCCGCTGTGCGTGTCGACGCTGGACGTGTCGACCTTCACCAGGCCGAAGTCGGTCACCTTCACGGCCCCATCCCAGCTCACCATGACGTTGGACGGCGAGATGTCGCGATGCACGAGGTGAAGCGGTCGACCATCGGGTGCTCGGCGCTCGTGTGCGTAGGCCAGCCCTCGTGCCGCCTCGGCAACGACCTGAATCGCGCAGTCCAGCGGGAACGCCCGGCCTCGCTTCTCTTGGACGAGCAGCTCCCGCACGTCACAACCGTGCACGTACTCCATGGCGACGAAGAACTCGCCGTCCTCGCGCCCGACGTCCAGCACCTGGACGATGTTCGGGTGCTCGAGGGTCGCGGCGACCCGGGCCTCTCGCTGGAGGTCGGCCACGCGCTCGACGTCGCCCACTGCGTGCGCGTGAACCAGCTTGAGCGCGACCCGCTTCTCGAAGCCACCGGGCCCGTCGGCGACGGCGAGGTAGACCTCGGCCATGCCGCCCACACCGAGTCGGTGTGCGACGCGATATCGACCCAATCGAGCGCCATGGACGAGGGATCGTGCGCTGACGACCCTCTGGCTCACGAGACCCCCGGCAGCCGGCTTCGCAGCGGGGCGAGGCTCTTCACCCACGTCTCGAGATCGGTGCTCACCGCCTCGCGCACGGACGCCGGAGCACGCCCCTCGGCGAGCGCCACTCGAAGCGCCGCGCGGGCGCGATGCAGCCGGCTGGACACCGTCGAGGGCGACACGTCACAGGCCTCTCCGATCTCACCGGTGGTCAACCCTTGCACGTAGTAGAGCGCCAGCGCGATCTGCTGCTCGTCGTCGAGGCGCTCGATCGCCTGCAGCAGCAGCCAGTGCTCCTGCCGCATCGCAACCGCGCCGCTGGGGGTCACTACGCTGGACGGCCGCGCCCCCGGCGAGAAGTACATGGTCGCGTCGTCCGGGCTGCGGCGCTGCTCGTCGAGATACTTCAGAAGCACGTTGCGCGCGATCCCGAAGACGAATCCCCGAAAGCTCGAGGCGATCCGACCCCGACCCTCGACCGCGGCGAGCAGCGTGCGTTGCACCAGATCCTCCGCCGCGGCCGGGACCCGCAACCGGAAGAAGCCGACCAGATCTCCATGGTGCCGACGAACGAGCGCATCCCCTGCCGCTGCGTCACCACCTCGCCACGCGGCGAGCAGCTCGGAGTCGTCCTTCACCTCGTACGCGAGGATAACGCTCCCGGGTCGGCAGGTGAACCGCGCCTCGAGGATGTGTGTCGTTCGCACGGCTATTTCGTCCCCTTTTCTAGCTTGGCGTACGACGCGTTCCCGGCCTGACGATCGAGACACAACAGCGTGTTCTCGTTGTCGAATTCCCGCGGGCGACTGTAGGTTGTTCGCATGCGATGGATGGCCGGAGGACTGATGGTCCTCCTCTTGGGAGCGTGCGACGGTGGATCGAGTTCAACGGAGGCAGAGACCGACGGTGGCAGCTCGTCGGGGACCACCGAGCCCTCGAGCACGAGCGGTACGGTGCCGCCGACCTCGGCCCCCGATCCGGCGACGACCACCACGTCTCCGACTTCGGGTGGGACGACCACGGTCAGCGACGACTCGGGGACGACCACTGCCCCAGACACCGACACGAGCGTCGACACCGACACCGACACCGACTCCGACGGTCCTGTCGAGCAGACCGTCCCGGTGGTCGTCGCCGTAGGCGCTGCCCATGCCCGCTACGTCAGTCTCGACGACGGCCTCACCTGGTGCGCGACCGGGCGCACAGATGATCCTGCGGGACAGAGCTTCGATACCCCGTTCTTGCTCCGCAACGTGTCCTACGGGCACGGGATGTTCATCGCCGGATCGTGGCGCGCGATCTTCGTGTCCGAGAACGGCCTGGAGTGGGAGGACATCACCGGAGACGAGAACCCTGCATTTGGACAGTGGACGGGGCAGATCCAGTACGGCAACGGTTGGTGGGTCGCGACCGGAGGCTACGGCACGGCGATGCGCTCCGAAGACCTCGTGTCCTGGGAGGTCACATCGTCCGGAATGCCCGGCACCGAGGCGTCCCGCACCCTCGCGTTCGGCAACGGCATGTTCGTCAGCGGTCGCGACAACGTGGGATGGTTCTCCAGCGCCGATGGTGCGCAGTGGAGCTCGATGAACCCCGAAGGCGACAGCCGGGTGATCTTCGACGGCGACGACTTCGCACCGCACCCCGGGTACGACGAGAGCGACACCGGCACGCGGATGCGCGTCGCGTGGCCCGATGGCATCGAACGAGCGGTTGGCGAGGGCAGCTACGAGCGCGTCGCGACCACCGCCGATTCGATCACCCGATTCGCCTTCGGTCTCACCACCGATGCGTCGATCATGGCGGCCCCAGTGGCACCCGAGGTCGCCGACTGCCTCGGGCTCTGATCGCGACCGACGGCACGCTCGAAGGATCATTCTTCGAGCGCCGTTGATCGCTGTGGCAGCGCGAACGAGATTTCAGGCGCGCCGGTTCGGCGCTGTGCTGAGCGAGAGCTCCCGCCTGCGATCCCCGACCGGGTTCGTGGTTCGTTCAATGAGGTGATGGAGCATGGGTCGCCCTGGACCCTCGGCCTCCATCAAGTCGCTGGCCAGAGCAGCCCGGGTGATCCCAGGTAGGCTGCGCAGGGCGTCGTCCCACCGGGTCGTGCACGTGCACCCCGATGCGAGCGACGCGTTCCAATGCGGGCCCACCCGCCAGCGCAGGTACCAGACCGGATCGCCCGGGTACCCGGCCTCCACAGTCTCGCTGCGCAGCGCGACCGTGCCCATGCGCAGAACGATCGCGCCGGGGATCGCAAGCGCCCGAGCGAGCGAGTGACCCAGCGCGTGGTCGTCGGTGTCCACCATCACCGTGCCGACGAGCTCTCCTGCCGCTGGACACCACGGCTGCACGTCATCGATCGTCCGAAGCACCCGCGGCAGCGTCCAGCCTTCCACGCGCAAGAGCTCCTGCACGTGCCACAGCGCAAACTCTCGAGTCTCGAACTGGAGGCTGCAGGCGCGGCCCAGACGGAGACGCCGACGCGTCCGCTCCGAAGAGACGGCCCGCCCGTAGCTCGAACGAACCCGCTCGTAGTCGGCCGCGGAGACGACCCACGAAGGGTCAAGCCTCGCCACGAGCCGCTCCTCGAGGCGAGAACAGAGGCATGACGGTCTCGGCGGCTCTCGTCGAATGGCGAACCAGCGCCTCGGAGATCGTGCGTCGAATGGACTCGAGGCCCTCCTCGGTGAATCGCATCGAGAGGGGTCCGAAGTGCAAATGCATGACCCCGCACCCACATACCTCGATGGTGAGAATTGGGCTCTGGGCGACGACCGCCTTGGCTCCGTGGGACATGGGGTGGGTTCCGTCGCTCATGCGTCACATATTGACGATTTTGAAAATCAAAGTCAACAACTAGAATTCCACCGTGCCCGCTGGTGTCGAGAGCCGCATTCAGTTCGCGCTCGACCGGCGTGGCGCAAAGCCACCAAGAGCGCTCGCCCACGCGAGGCCGGCGCCCAGCATCAGGATGCCGGGCGCGAGCGCGGGGCCGGCTCCGAAGAACGCGCCGCGCACGGCCTCCCCCACCGCGCGGTTGGGGTGGATCTCCCGCTCGAAGGCGAGGTTGTGCTCGAAGTGCTCCCACATTCCGAGCACGCCAATGAGGCACACGAGCACCAGCATGGTGGCCGCCAGCCGCGACGCCCAAACGCCGCGTGCACGCAACACGACCAGCGCGACCAGCCCGAGCCCGGCGGCGACGAACGGAAACAGCTGGAGGGTGGACTCGACGTGCTCGGTGAAGACCAGCTCGAGGGGGGTCATCACGAAGACGACAGCCGCGCCCACTCGCAGGGCGCTGCGAAGCCGGGCTTCGAGCGCTGGCCCCTTCACTCGCCTTCCTTGACGATGAGATCCATCGCTGCGGTTTCCGCCGCTTCGCCCCCGACCTCGCCGACCTTCGTCAAGAAGGCGACGTCTCCATCGTAGGGTCGCCCGGCGATCAGCGTCTGGGCGGCCGCGGCGTCGACGCCCGGGATCTGCTGCAGGGTCGCGGCGTCGCAGTCGTTGAACGCGACCGGCACGAACACGTGCGCCTCGTAGCCCGCGACGGTCGCCTCGTCGACGTACTTGCCCATCTCTTTGCGAAATTGCGTGATCGAGGCGTAGGGCCGGTACTCGTCGAACTCGTGGGCCATCTTCTCGCCCACGCCGGGAATCTTCTTGAAGTCCTCCTCGTGGGCGGTGTTGAGGTTCACGCGGTTCTCGGGCGCCTGCGCGGCCGCAGTGGGCCGGGCTTTCCCGTTTTCGGAGGGCTTGGCGTCGCTGGCATCGTCACAAGCCGCGACGACGACGAAGAGGGCGAGGAGGGTGGTTCGATGGAGGCTCATCAGACTTCGCAAATGAAATTGGTTTTCAGTTGTACGCAGGGGTCCGTGGTCGCGCAAGCCGAGGACCGTGAAGCCTCCGTAAGTCAACGCCGACGCGCAGACCCACGGCAGCGACGTCGCACCTTGCGGCAGGTTCACGCAGGTTTCGCGCCAGCGGTTTGCGCCGACGGTATCCAGCCCGACGATGTTTGCGGACTCATCCTGCAAATATCGCCACGTAGACCCCCTCCACGCACCGATCCCAGCGCAGACTTGGGCCGTGTTCATCAGAGCCATGGCGAAGACCTCTCGAGCCAGCCTCGTGCTGTATTCCACCCTGCTCGGCTGCGGCAGCGATGCATCGGAGCTCCCCGGAGACGAGCTCCGTGAGGTGGTGGCCTTCACGGCGGCGTACTGCGACGTCGTGGTCGATGGCGTCGGGACCGTCTCCATGGAAGACGACTACCTTCCGCGCGTGGTGACGTGTGAGAACGGCGGGGCGGGCCCAGAGGCACTCCGGGCGCAGGCGATCGCCGCGAGGTCCGTGGCCTACTACGCGATGGCCACCTATGGGTCGATCTGCGACAGCCAGGCGTGCCAGGTCTATACGTGCAACCACCCCCCGTCCGCCGAGGCGGTGGCTGCGGTGGAAGCCACGCGCGGTCAATACCTCAGCCACAGCGGCTTCTTGACCTACGGATTCTACGTCGCCGGCGATTCCCAAACCGCAGCGCCCAGCTGCGTCGGGAACGAGGCGGTCGGGACCGAGAAATGGGTCACCTACAACGAGGGCGAGCAAGGGGTTGGCGTCGAACAAACGCCCCTGGGGTTCGTGCACGACGTCGGCGACTACGGCTATGGGCAGAACCGAGGCTGCATGTCGCAATGGGGCGCGCGCTGCCTCGAGAACGCCTTGGGCTACGACCACGTCGACATTCTCCAGGCCTACTACGGAGAGGACATCGAGATCCTGCAAGCGCAGGGGAGCTGCGTCTCCACCTCGTGCAGCGACTGCAGCTACGACGACCTGCCGCCGTCACACCCCGGACACGCGGCCGCCGAAGCCCTTCGCGACGCAGGCGCCTTGTACGGGTGCGCGGCCGGACTCTTCTGTCCTGACCAGCCCTTCACCCGCGCCGAGCTGGCGTGGGCCATCGCGCACCTCAACGAGGTGAACACCACCTCCGGCCCCACCTTCAGCGACGTTCCGCCCAGCCACTGGGCACGCGCGTCGGTCCAAGAAGTCAGCGCCCTGGGTATCATCTCGGGTTGTGGCGGCGGCCAGTTCTGCCCGCAAGGAACGATCAGCCGCGCCGCCGCGCCGACCTTCGTGGGCCGTGCTGCCTCGCTTGCGCCGGCGTACCCATCGATCGGAACGTTCAACGACGTCTCGACCTCGCACTGGGCGTACGGACGGATCGAGGCGGCGCTCGACATCTCTGCGGTGAGCGCCTGCGCGACGAACCCCCTGCGCTACTGTCCCAGCGCAGCGATCACTCGGGCCGAGGCCGCCGTGCTGCTGGCGGCCATGTACGAGCTGTGACCAACCGTGTGTGCGCGGCATCGTGCGCCGTGCAAGCACCTCACTGCAGCTCGTAGGCGCCGACATCCACGGCATCGCGACGGGATTCGCCACGCTGATCCTCGGACAGCGGACGTCCGAGCCCCGCATCCACCGCCGGACTCCCCGCGGGAAGGGCCATGGTCGGGGTCGGGCCGCCATTGTCCTCCAGAGACATAATCTGCGGATCGGCAACGCGGGCCCCGGCCACGACGAGTTCGTTGGAGTTGACGTCGATCTCGAGTGAAGGGTCGAGCCACTGCATGTTGCCTCCGCCGTCGATCAGCTCGCGGTTGGCGTGAAACCACGCCCAGCCTCCGTCACGATCGGAGGTGTTGTCGACGAACAACGAGTTGGTGACGATGACCTGCGCGTCCTTGGCCGCCTGGACGCCGCCTCCGTGAAACTGCGCGTGGTTTTCGGCGAAGGTGCAGTGCGTGATTTCGGTGGGCCCACCGACCAACGCCACCGCGCCGCCCATCCCCATGCTGGCCGTGGTGCGGTTCCCGACGAACGTGTCGTTGTGGAGCTCGAGCCGGCCCGACTCGGTCAGGAACCACAGCCCCCCGCCGCCACCGAGCGTTTCGTTGCCCTCGAAGGTGCTCCGAGAGATGAGCGCACGGTTGGCGTCCCGCTCGCGCGGGTAGTTCTCATCGTCGAGCAGGTAGATCGCGCCGCCGCTGCCCCCCGAGGTGTCGTCGGTGCTGTTGCCGCGAAAGGTGGTCTGATCGACGACCACGGTGGCGCCCTGCCACTGGTGGGTCACCAAGGAGATCGCGCCGCCGGCATGTTTGGCCCGGTTGTTCTCGAAGAACGAGCCGCACACCTGCAGGTAGGCGGTCTTCCCGTTCTGTGACAGCGCATCCAGAGAAACTGCGCCGCCTCGACCCTCGAGGGTCCCGCTGCCACCTCGGCCAGTGGTTCGGTTGTCCGTGAACGCCGTATTCACGATCGTGAAGCTGCTGCCCAAGCCCCCGATGGCGCCGCCGTTGCTGCCTTCGTTGTTCGTGAACACCGAGTCCACGATCACGACGTCCGGTACGGCGAACGCATACAGCGCGCCGCCGCGAAGGTCGCCGGGCCCCGTATCGCCGATGCGGTTGTTCTCGAAGGTGACCTCGAAGATACAGAGCGTGCCCTGCCCGTTGCCGCGCATCATCACCGCCGCTCCGCTGCGGCGACTGAAGTGCTCGTCGTCCGGCACCCGGTTCACAGCGTCGCGTAGGGTCATGTTCATGAGCGTGAGGTCGGCATCCTCGGCGACGAAGAGGTGCGTCGAGCCTCCGCCGCTGATGGTGTGTCCCGCTCCGTCGATGACGACCGGGCGCGTGGAGTTCAGCGGAGCGTCGGCCGTGATGTCGGCGGTCAACCGAACCTCACCGCCCGCCGCGACCGCCGCTCGAAGCTCATCTGCGGTCGCGACCTGCGTCGGAGCGGAGAGCGAGGGCGCCGCCGGGGCCTCGCACGAAGCCGTCAGGGGAGGGGGCGGGTCGGACGACCCACCCGCCTCCGATCCGTCGCCGCCAGCGCCGCCAGCCCCACAACCGAGCAAGAAAGAGGCCGCCAACGCGGTGCGCCTGGTAATCATCGCATCGACGATACCGCGGTCGACGCGAACGCAGGAGGGCTCAGCCCGGCGGTGGCGTGCAGAGGCTGACGGGCGTGATCCACTCGAAGATGTTCACCCACAGCTGGGCGATCTCGGGCAGTGACGCCCACTCGGAGTCGTACTCGATCCACTCGTCCCCCCATACGAAGACCTTCCCCAGCGCCCGCTCTTGGGCCACGCCCGCAGCTTGGCCGCCGGGCAGTCGTCCGACCACGTCGTTCGCGGCCGGGTTGGCGGCGACCACCTCGAACCCGCCCAGGAACGTGACCGAGGTGAGTCCGACGGAGATCGGGTGCAGCTCGAAGTCGCTGACGGGCCCATCGAGCAGCGGCCCCTGATACTCCAGCCCCATCGGACCCAAGATCGTGTTCGGCCACTGCTGGGCGCTGACCGGGCTGGCGGTGTGTCCGGTCATCGACATGAGCCCACCACCGGCGCTGACCCAGGTGTCGAACGCCGCCGCTTCGGCTCCGGTGTACTCGCGGGTGAGCTGGTCGAGGATCACCACGTCGTAGTCGGCCAGCACGGCAGCGTCGACGAGCGCGGGGTCTATGCGGTCGGCGCTGCTGCCTCGGTCGATCAGCCACTGCTGAAACTGCGACGAGGCGAGGCCTCCCGATGTGCCGACGATCGCAATCGCAAGGCAGTCGCAGATTCCGTCTCCGCCCTCGTCGATGTCGTCGATGAACCCGTTGCAGTCGTCGTCGACGCCATCGCAGGTCTGCTCCTCGTCCGCCACAGGGACACAAGACCTCTCGCCCGTCTCGCCGTCGCCCACGTCGAAGGTGGGCCCGCCGCCGGTGCTCGCGTCGACGCGCGTGGTCCCGGCGGTGGTGTCGGCACCCGAGGTGCTGGCCGGGCTGGTCGTCGACGGGCTGCCCGAGGTCGACTCCGTTCCAGGGCCGCTGCCGTCGCTGTCATCGCCGATCGTGACCCCGCCCCCCGTCCCCGACCCGCGCATGCCCTGTGAACCATCGGAGCCGCAGGCGAGCAGAGACAGCCCCACGGCGGTGAGCAAAACGATCCGCATCGATGCGAGGATACCCGACCGCGAAGCGCCGAGCCGCGGACATCGTGACGAAGTTGGCGTCCTCAGGGCAGACGTTCGGCCAGGTCACCCACCGCGACCTCGCCATCTTCGATCACTCGCGCGTTTACGCCCCGCAGCCGGCGGACGCGCCCACTCACCGCGTTGACCCAGCGCATGGCGCCGTCGCCGAAACGCGCCTGGAACTTCTTGCATCCCAAGTGCGGCTTGTCGGTGACCTCGATCAGCGAGGTCCCGAGACGAATGCGGGTGCCCACCGGCGTGGTGTCCTCGCTCAGGTCGAGGTCGACCAAGACGTTGTCGCCGGGGAGGTGCAGCGGCAGGCCGTCGCAGACCAGCGCAGCGACCGTGGCGTTCATGAGGGTGAGCTGTCGACCAAGCTCTGCGTTGGCGCCGTGGATCCACCGATCCCCCCGCAGACCGCATTCGGACGACAGCTCCGCGCGTTCGAGCTCGCGGTGCTTGCCTCCCCCGAGCCTGGCCACCAACAGCTGCACCGGGCCCCGGGTTGCGGCCGGGGCCGCGGATGCCTTCCAAAGGCGTTCGAGCTCGTCGACGGTGCGCACGGTCCGGCAAGCATGCCACGACGGATGCATCGCTGGCACTCGCCCACACGGGAGATCACGCAGGCTCGCGGCGCGCGAGGCCTGCGTGTTGCGTGTAGCCCTCGAACGCGATGGGGCCGAGCGCCTCGTTGGGGACTCCGAACGCGTTCACGAGCGCGACCGCGTGTTTGCGCACCGCGGCGCACTGGTCCCCGAACGTCTTTCGAATTGCGCGGGCCTTCTTGGGGCTGACGTAGTCGTTCTCCAGGAACCACCCGACGTCCTCGCGAAGACGCCACACGCCCCACAGCGCCCGCAGGCTTTCCAGCGCCGCGGCGACGTCGGGGTCGCTGGCCCGGGCACAAGCAGCCGTGAAGCTCTCGAGCACCTGCTGCTCGGTGTGTGCGCGCGCGAGGGCGACGCAGTGGTCTTGAATCTCACCGAACGCGACGAACGGATCGAGTCCCTCGTCGGTCCGCTTCTTGAAGCGGCGAGCGGCGGAGACCAGCAGGTTGTGACTGCGAAAGGCGAAGGCCTCCCGGTGAAAATCGGCGTCGAGAAGATGTTCGCCATCCACCCGCCGCTGTGCGACCGGGTTCTGCTCGATGAGCGCCTCTCGAGCGCGGCGGCCGATCTCGGAGACCACCGTCGCGAGCAGGTCGTCGCCAAGGCGCTTGGCGAAGCCTCCCAACAGGGCCCGGGCCATCAACTGCAGCAGCACCGTGTTGTCGCCCTCGAAGGTGGCAAACACGTCGATGTCGCGTCGAATCTGGCAGATCCGGTTGACCGTCAAGAACCCCATGCCGCCGCAGCACTCCCGCGCTGCCTGCACGGACTCGATGCCGTGCCAGGTCGCCAGCGCCTTGAGGCCGGCCGCCCGCGCTTCGAGAGCCCGCGAGTCGCCGCCCTCGGGGTGGCTCTGGTACGCCTGCTGAAGGTCTTCCACGGCGAAGTGGAACGCGTACGTTGCCGCGACCTGCGGCATCAGCCTCTGCTGGAGCGCCCGGTGCTCGATGATCGGGATCTCGGCTCGACCGGCCGGACCAAACTGCCGCCGAAGTGCCCCGTAGCGCACGGCGCTGGCCAGCGCGACCTTGGATGCGGAGATGGCTGCCGCGGCGACGCTGATCCGGCCGGCGACCAGCGTGCCCAACATCGTGAAAAAGCGGCGCGCGTCGTCGGCGATGGGGCTGTGGTAGCCGCCCTCGGCGTCGACCTCTCCGTACCGTCCCAGCAGCTGCCCGCGGGGAACCTCGACATGATCGAACCATAGCCGGCCGTTGTCGACGCCAGCGAGCCCCATCTTGTCACCGCAGTCTTCGATGTGACATCCCGGCGCCACGCGTCCGTTCTCGTCGCGAACGTCGACGTAGAACGCGTGGACTCCCTTGCGCTCGTCATCCACTTCGAGCTGAGCGAAGACCACCATCGCTCGCCCGTCGACGGCGGCGTTTCCGATCCATTCCTTGCGCGCCGAGATCGAGGGCGTGTGCAGTACGAACACGCCGCGCCCCGCGTCGTACCGCGCCACGGTCTCCAGATCGCGGACGTTGGAGCCATGCCCCAGCTCGGTCATCGCAAATCCACCCAAGAGCTTTCCGCTGGCGACGTCGGGCAGATAGGCCTTGCACTGCTCGTCGGTCCCGAGGTTGGAGATGGCACCCCCAAAGAGCCCGAACTGAACCCCCATCTTCACCACCAAGCTCAGGTCGTGGATCCCCAGAGCCTCGAAGAACTTCATGAACCCGCCGCGGTCGCCGACACCTCCGTGGTCCTCGGCAAAGCTCAGCCGTCCGACGCCACGCTCGGCGAGATCGAGCAGCCACGTCCGTACGCGTTCACGATGGACTTGCGTCGACAGACCCGGTTCGATGGCAAACGAAGGCTCGGCAACCATGGCGCGCACCTGGTCCCACAAGGCTCGATGTTCTCCATCGAGCACGCGACGCAGCTCCGCGATCGAGAACGGGGGCACCACCTCTTCGAAGTGCTGCCGAGTCGGCGGCCTCACCTCGAAGTAGTAGCGCGCGGTCTCCGAACCTTTGACACCGAGGATCGCTTCGATCTCCCGCAGCGCGAGGGCTGACGCACCCACGTCGCCCTCGGGCGCGACCGCCTCTGCGATCCGGCCACCCAGATCCACCAAGTCGCCCCGCTCCTCGGCCGACAGCTGAGAGACGTGTTCGCGAACGAAGCGATACAGCTGCATCAACGCGGTCGAACTCGGGGGCGCGTCGGGGTCGAGCCACGGCTGCAAGGGCGCGCAGGTCTCCGCCCCGAACCGACGCTTCGAGACCTCTCGGATCTGCTCCAGTTGGTCCGACCCCAGGGCTCCGTCGGCCCAGGCGACGTACAGCAGGGGCGTCAGGGCGCAAAGCTCGGGCGTCTCCGTGAGCGGTTCCAGGGATGGGTCGGTCGATGCGCGCCGGGTCATCTTCTGGACCTAGCACACCGTTTCAGGCGTGCCCGTGGCCTCGTGGACCGTCACATCGCGGGGGCGTAGGCTCCCGGAACAACGGGCTGCTGGCCCCCTACGGCGAGGAACTGCTGCACCGCGGCGCCAACCTCCTTCTCGAAGGCGCGCTGCTTGCCGAACACGAAGATGAGATACAGCACCAGCGGCACGAGGAAGCCCAACAGCACCACGCCGAGCACGAAGGCGATCTGCAGGCCCATGGACCCGAAGTTGCCGACCACGAGCACCTTGTCCTTCCGCACCACCACGTTGGCACCCACCCAGCCGGTCTTCTTCACCACCAGGAAGGATTGACGTGGTCCGACCTCGAAGGTGGGGAACGCCTGCTGGAGGTAGGCTTGAAGGGTGTTCTTGTCGACCGGGTGCGGTGTGGGCAGCTTCATCGCGTTGTGTCCACAAGGACAAGACGAAAGAACCACCCAGAGGTTGCAGCGCCTGGTGATTTCTCGGCACCATGGGTCCCATGAAATTGCGCTTGATCATGATTGGAATGGTTGCGTTGGCCGGTTGCGACAGCGTCGTCGTTCCGGGCCTGGACGAGTCGGGTTCGTCGACGTCGTCGGATGAGACGACCACGGGCGTCGGCAGTGGGCCCATCACGACCACGTCGACGCCGACCTCGACCTCGACCTCGACGACCGGCACCCCGTCGACCACGGTGGGTCCCGAGTCGAGCACGACGGACGCGGCCACCACGACCGGCGAGACCGACTCGAGTGGAACCTCGAGTGGAACCTCGAGTAGTTCTGGGAGCACCGGAGACATGGAGAGCTCCAGCACCTCACTCGACGACTCGAGCTCGGGCTCCACCGGTTCCACCGGACTCGGATTCATCGCGTTCATCGACCCGTCGGACACCGGACCCAACCTGGAGTGTGACTCTTACCTGCAAGACTGCCCGGACGGCGAGAAGTGCAACCCGTGGGCCAACGACGGCGGCAGCGCCTGGAACGCCCTGGGCTGCTTTCCCGTCGATCCCGCGCCCAACGTTCCGGGCGAGCCGTGCAGCGTCGAAGGCAGCGGCGTGTCCGGTGTGGACACATGCGAGGTGGGGGCGATGTGCTGGGACGTCGATGACGAGACGAACATTGGGGTGTGCATCGCGTTGTGCGACGGCTCGCCCGACATGCCCACGTGTGCCCCAGCGGGGACATCGTGCGCGATCTCCAACGAGGACTCGCTCAACCTGTGCCTGCCCGGTTGCGATCCGCTGCTGCAGAACTGCGTGGACGGACAAGGTTGCTACCCGCTCGACGATGTCTTCCTGTGTGCGCCAGACGCGTCGGACGAGGGCGGAGCCAACGGTGAGTTCTGCGGGTTTCTCAACGCATGCGACCCCGGCCTCACGTGCTTGATCGAGAGCGCGTTCGGCCCGGGCTGCTTCGACTCGTGCTGCTCCCCGTTCTGCGACATCACCGCCCCGTCGTGCATCGAGGCCGGGCACGAGTGCCTCCCCTTCTTCGAGGAAGGCCAGGCACCGCCGGAATTCGTCGACCTCGGGGTGTGCAGCGTCCCGGCATAGTCTTGGAAATCTCTGTGGTCCTGGTGTCGCAACGAGCTTCGCTCGCGCTCGCTCTCGATCTCGCTCTCGCTCTCGTGGCGGGCTGCGGCACCGCGGCCGAGCAGGCTCCCGATGATGCTGCGTCGTCGACCCAAGATGCGGATACGGGTGCCGCGTCCACCGAGACCGGGACCTCCGGCGCGCAGCAGTGCGCCGCGCTGTACGGGCGCCCCAACGAGAATACGGGCCTGAGCGCCGAGCAGTGCAGGCCGGCGTGTCCATGCCAGGGCGGCTGGAAAGCGCCGGAGTACACCGAGGCGGACATCCAAGCCCTCGAGGCCCTCATCCTCACGACCAGCATCGAAACGCTGACCGACGACCCCTACGCGACACCCGAGGACTTCCCGCTCGACGCGACGTCGGTGTGCGCAGTCCTTGCGCAGGGCACCTCCTACAGCCTTCAGACCTTCGACGACGACGCGGCAGCCGAGGCCGCCGGCGCCAAGGTCACGCACGACGGCGCGTGCGGGGCCTGCTCTCCGCTCCAAGACCTCGCGGTCTACATGCGAAACCCCGACCTGACCGAACCGGTCCGCGCGTGCGGGCTCACCGGGCTTTCGGGGGGCGATGAGGCGCAGCGCGAGTGCCTGGGCGAGCTGGGCTTCACGGAACCGTGCGCGCAGATCTGGAGCTACAACACCACCAACACCCGCACCAAGTGCCTCGAGGTCTGCCTCGACCTGCTGAACGCGACCTATCACACCGAAGATGGCTCGCTCAACGCGTGCCTGCAGTGCGATGAGGACATCAGTGGCCCCGTGTTCAAGGCGGTTGCTGGCCGGACCCGCCGAAACACCGGGCTCGCCAGCGCGCTGTGCCGGCCCTGCGACGAGGTCCGACAGGTCGTGCACCGCTACGACTGACCACCGGATCCTGCCCTCATCGGAGATCGCTCCACAAGATCCGGCGCCCGCCGGCACTCGAGCTCGATGAAGACGTCCATCCTGCATGCCCAGGAGTGCGCGGCGGTGTTTGGCGGTGACGAGTTCTGCCAGAACCTCGAGCGCGATGTCGACACCTTCCTCGCCGCGCACAGGTCCTGCGAGACCAACGACGACTGTACGGAGCTGACCGAGCTGACCAGCATCTGCCACACCGTGCATCGCGGTCGGATAGAGCGCCTTGGATTTGGTACTCCTTCGGCATGATCATCATCGGTGCCGGACGCGTGGGAGGGGCGCTCGCTCAGCGAGCCCAAGACGCCGAGATCGAGCACGTGCTCGTCGATCGCAGCCAGGGCTGGGACGCGATCGCGTCGAGTTCGGACCCCATCTTCGTCGCGGTCCGCAACGACGATCTCTCCGCGGTGCTCGACCGCATCGACCCGAGCCATCACCCCCGACTCGTCTTCACCCAAAACGGGATGCTGCGGCCGTGGCTCAGGGAGCGGGGGCTCGAGGCGTGCACGCGCGGGCTGCTGTTCTTCGCCGTCCCCGCCAGGGGCGCACCGCTGGAGCCCGGGGGAGAGAGCCCCTTCATGGGCCCCCATGCCGACACCGTCGTCCAGTGGCTGCAGCGCCTCGAGGTCCCGGCCGCCTCTGTCGACGCCAGCGCGTTCGCGGTGACCGAGTTGGAGAAGCTCCTGTGGAACTGCTGCTTCGGGCTGCTGTGCGAGCACACCGGAGAACCCGTCGGCGCGGTGGTCGAACAACATGGCGAGCTGTTGTCCCAGCTGGTGGATGAGCTGTTGCAGTGGGGCATGCCCGCGTTCGACCTCGACCTGGATGCGGCCGAGCGCGAAGCCATGAAGAACCGACTCCGCGCCTACTCTCGGTCGATCCCCGACTATCGCGGCGCGGTGAAGGAGTGGCCGTGGCGCAACGGATGGTTCGTCGACGCCGCACGCCGACCGGGCCTCCACGAGGAGCTGCTCGAAAAGACCGGGCACCTCCCGCGCTAGAGCGGCGATCAGTTTGATTCCATGCGCTGATGCACGCCTGGGGCCGCACCTGACGGTGTCGCGCGGCGCTCGTGGTGTGCCCGACACAACTTCGGCCACGCTCCTACCCAGGAACGGCCCCAGACGCACCTCAGCGCCCGGAATCAAACTGGTCGCCGCTCTAGCAGCCCGTGGCGAAGCCCGACCCGACATCTCACGCGTCTTTTTCCGATCCGATCCGCCGCGCCGGGTTTCACCCCGGGCCGCTCTAGGGATATAGGGAGGCGGTCGTGATCGTGCCGTCGATCGTGCAGACCGTATCGCTGACGATGTTGACCAGCGTCACCCCGTCGAAGGCGAGTTCGGCGCGTCCTTCGGAGGGATCCCAGACATCGATGGTCAACGTGCCGCTGATGCGGTCCACGCCGCTGCCGGAGGCCGCGCCATCGATGTTGGTCCAGGTGCCCTGGCCGGTGTCGACCATGTTGACGACGTTGTTGGTGTCGATCCGGTGCTGGGTCGACAGCTCCATGTCTCCGGTACTGCCATCGAGGTCGAACTGAAAGCTCCCCGACAGGGTCGCCCCCGAGTCGTACACCGACGCGACCCCCAGCGAGCCGTTGTAGGTCACGACCACGGTCCCACCGAAGTCGACGTCACACCCCGTCAGGGTGACGTCGATCGAACCGCCGCCCTCCTCTCCCCCCGAAGACGGGTCTGTCGGGTCTGTCGGGTCCGTCGGTCCGTCCGTTCCTGAACCCGAGCCGGAGTCGGCGCCTCCGGTCCCCGTGACGCTCGTCGTGCCCTCGCTCGGATCGGTCGTCGTGCCCTCGCTCGGGTCCGTGACGTTCGTCGGATTTGTCGCCTCCGCGCTGGTCGTCGAGCTCCCGGCGTCGGTGCCACCCATCCCCTCGGTCGCGCCGTCGCCTCCCCCATCGTCGCCGCATGCGCTCAGGAGCATGCTCGCGGAAAGAACGTAGAGGAGGGAGGAGCGCGTTCGGTTCGTCAGCATGTGTTGGTACGATGCCTCGACCCATGGCGAACGTGAAGCTCTACCGCGAGTTCCTGGGGCTGTGGCAGCTGATCCCCGAGAGCTGTCAGTACGAACAGGGCGACGCTCCTACGTCGGGTTCCTACCAAATCGAGGAGCAGGACGACGGCACCCTCATGTTCACCGCCCGATGGACCGACGCCGACGGCAAAGAAGACGCCGTCAGCTTCTCGGGCAAAGCAGACGGCGTCAAGGTCCCGTTCGAGAGTGAGCTGGTGGACAGCTTTGCGGTCGAAGCCGTCTCCGCGCGAGAGCTCAACACCTACGCGTACCACCAGGGTCGCGAACTCATGGTCGCGCAGCGCCAGCTGGATGCTTCGGGACAGGCCATGCGCATCACTCAGCTGGTGCGCCTGCCCCACGGGCACAGCCCTGCCAACGTCTCGGTCTACCGGCGGGTCACGCCCAACTGATCTCAGCCGGTGCTGGACGAAGAGGAGCTGCTCGCCGATTCCCCGTCCGAGTCGGTCGCGGAGTCCGTATCGGTATCGGTATCGGTGTCTCCGATCGTGGTCCCGCTCGAGCTCGAGCCCGTTGTGCTGTCCCACGTGTCGGTGTCGGTGTCGATCTGGGGACCGCCGTAGGTTGCCTCGCCCGCCGTCTCAGCCGTCTCAGCCGTCTCAGCCGTCTCAGCCGTTTCAGCCGTCTCAGTATCGACTTTGCCGGCCGTGCTCGCGACCGGGTCCGTGTCGTCCTCCTCCGCGACGCATGCACCCAGGGACAGGCCCATTGCGACGGCCGCGAGCACCCCCCCGCGCCATCGACCCCCGGCATCCTTGGCGCCGCAGAAGGGGCACGCGGCCTCCGCACGGGCGTGAAGGCGTTGGCAAGAGGTGCAGGGGATCATCGAAGCCATGAAGGAAGTGTGCGCGGCCTCGACGACGAATTCAATGTGACAAACCCGTCAATCGCTCTGACATCAGAGTCAGACCACCTTGCGAATCAGTAGGTAGAGGATGCCGATCAGCGCAATGATGAAGAAGATGAACCCGGTGACGTTGGTCCAAATCAACATGTGCATGTTGAGCCGGCTGAGGACCAGATAGAGCACGCCCAAGATCGTCACGAAGAGCACCACCTTGCGGACCCGCTGCCGAACATCCTCCTGCTGCCCCGGATGGAGCACGTGCTCGATGGCGAAGCTGGCCGCCAGAAGATAGACCGGGGCGACGAACACCAAGACGTTGGTCGCCCCGATCATCCCAGGCACGGTCGCCGCGTAGGCGGTCCAACAGCCGACGACCAGAAGCGCAAAGAAGGCGATGCCGACGCTCACGTTCGCGACGCGCTGGCTGTGTGCGCGCCTCGACCGCTGCTGCAGGACGTACGCGAGCCCGCCGAGGGCCAGGGGGAGCGCGCCGACTCCAACGGCGACGGCAGCCCCCGCTTGAACGACGGATTGCATCAGCTCGGCAACGGTCATGGGCGGCGAGGATACCGACAATCCTCGCCCGATATTTCGTCGAAATCCGTCACTTATTCCGCAAGAGGCTCGTTCTCCCCGCGTTGCAGTGGCGATGACTCGACTTCGAAGCACGCTCCTCGCGGCAGCCGTCCTCATGGCGACGCCCGCATGCGCTCACCGGGCGGCCAAGATCGATGCGCCGCTGGGGCGCGTCGTGATCTATCGAAACGGCGTCGCCTACTTCGAGAGGCGCGCAACCGTCGAAGGTTCGTTCTCCCTCGAGGTTCCCCGCGATCGCGTGGACGACTTCCTCAAGTCCCTCACCGTGGTGGACCTCCAGAGCAAGACACCGCTCGCGGTTTCCTACCGCACGCCCCGAGAAACGAGAGGTGCGTCGGTCAAGATGACGATCGAGCTGCCACGCGGCGCACGAGAGGTGCTCATCACCTACGTGACGGAGAGCCCCGCGTGGAAGCCGAGCTATCGCGTGATGCTGAAGGACGAGGACAGCGCGGTCCTGCAGTCCTTGGCAGTCGTCGACAACATCTCCAACGAGCCGTGGGAGAAGGTCCGCGTGGGCGTAGGATCGACCTCGGCGCTCTCGTTTCGCTACGACCTCCACAGCGTCCGAATGGTGGAGCGGCAGACCCTGGACGACGGGAACGCGATCGCCATGGCGCCTCCCAAGGGCGGCAGCGCCTACGCGACGGGCGGACGAGAGAGGCGGCTGCTCGCCGAGGTCTCCGCCGACTCCGTCCGTGAATCGATCTCGATGGAAGAGTTCAGGAACATCCCCACCGGCACCAGCTCCGGACGGGACTTCACCCAGATGGTGGAATCGAGCGCGACCGCCTCGAACTCGGCCGGCATCGCCATCGCAGGCACGACGAGGGCGGAGAGCAAGTATACCGTCGACGGTTCGAACGTGAGCCAGCCCAGCTATGGCACGGTCGGCGGGGCCGAACCTGAGGATGCACCGGAGCCCCCCGCCGATCCGCTCGTGCTGCTCGCCAATCAGCTTCAGATCGAGTCGGGACGGGTGCGCATCGAGGGGTACCGGCTCAGCAGCGAGCCAGACGACGCCCAGGTCGGACTGCGACGGGCCAACACCGTGCGCGAGCAGCTCATCGCGTACGGAGTCGAACCGAGCCGGATCGAAGTCGCCGAAGGCCGAGGACCCGTCGACGACCCGAGCACCGCCGTCCAGATCGTCGCCGCCGACGATGGCCCGGCGATGACCCAAGCCGCGCCCGATGGAGGAGGAGACGAACCTCGCGGCAGCGCGCTGTTCAACACCAAGGACCCGGTCTCGCTCGATGTCGGCCACTCGGCGATGATCACCTTGCTCGAAGTCCCGACATCCGCTCGGCGCGTCTACCTCTTCGACCCCGCCAGCGAGCGTGGTTCTACGCGCTTTGCGTTCAACGCGGTGCGCATCGCCAACCCGACCGAACACACGCTCGACTCCGGGCCGGTCACGGTCTACGCGGAGGGTCAGTACCTCGGAGAAGGCCTCGCCGACCCCATCCCTCCCCATACCCACGCTCTCGTTCCCTACGCACTCGACCGCATGCTTCGCGTCCGATCCGAGAGCGACACCCACGATGAGATTCAGCGCCTGCTCACGGCCCGCCGCGGCGTCGTGACCACCGAAACCGAACGCGTGCGCACGTCCACGACGCTCGTGCACAACCGGGGAACGAAGACGGCGGTGGTCTACGTGCGTCATACCGTCCCTTCGGGCTGGACCCTTCGCGCACCGCCCACGGGCACCGAGCGATACGGCGACGACGTGCTGGTCCCCGTTCGCGTCGAGGCGGGCAAACGCGCCCGCCTCGCGCTGACCGAGGCCATGCCCATCGAGACGGCACTCGACCTCCGATCCGCCGAGGGTGCGATCACGGTCAAGCGATTCATCGAGTCGGGACGGGCTCCCCCGGCGCTCGCGCAGCAGCTGCAGCGCCTGGTTTCAGCCCACGACGCGTCTCGAACCATCGTAGAGAAGCTCGTCACCGAGGAAGAGCACGTGGACGCGCTGAGGACTCGGGTCAACGAGCTCCGAGCGCAGCTGACTCTCCTTCGCAAGGTCAAGGAGGCCAAGTCGCTCTCGTCGCAGCTGGCCGAACGGATGCGCGCGGTCGGCAACGATCTCGACGCGGCGCTGCTGCGGGTCAGCACGCTGCACAACGATCATCTCGAGGCCCGAATCCAGCTCAGCACGCTCCTCGCCGATCTCGCGCTCGATTCTCAGAGCAGCAAGCTCGCGACGCGGGAGTGAATGCCAGATTGTCTCGTCGCTTCGCGTAGCGCCGACGGCCTGGCGCCGTCGACCGCCGCGCATCCCGAAGGTTGGCGGGTTTCCGTTGGCATCGAGGTTGCACACGGACCCGGCATGCATTCACCTCGCGCACTGCTCCTCCCGCTCGTCCTCTCGCTCGCCTGTGCATCCTCCACGAAGGCCACCGACGCACCCCAGTGTGATGACACCGAGCCGGTGATCACCGTCTCCAACAGCCCAACCCCGTCGACGCTCGAGGTCGTCCCGCACGCACCCGAGCTGATCACGCTGCGGCTCTTCGTCGTCGACCCCGGCGGCGCTGGCGATGCCGACGTGCCCGAGCCCATCCGCGACGCAGCGGTGTGCAAACCCCACGGCTGTAGCCTCCTCCTGGCGCCGATGTTGATGGGTCGCAACCGCTCCCCCATGGAGCTCGAAGTCGGCACCGGCAGGGACAGCAACTTGTTCGCGATGCGAGCCCAGCCCTTCCTTCAAGACCGCCACGTCCAGCTTCAGCTCGAGGCCGACATGTTCGTCGACGGCGAAGCCGAACACCCCTTCGCCCAGCGCTTCGAGTTCTCGGGCACGCTGGAGATGGGCCAGCTCACGCACATCGGCACCTTCCACGCCAACGACCGCAGCGGCCACGTCGTCGGCCCTCAGGTCTTCGCAATGGTCGAGCACAGCTCCCCGGACTGACGCGCTACACTTCACCACGTGGCCCCCCGGGTTCGACAGCCTCACGAGCCCAAACAAGCACGCTCTCGCTTTCTCGCCGACGCGGTGCTCGAAGCGGCCGAACGGGTCGTCCGCGAGGTGGGCTGGTCGAAGGCGAAGGTCTCCCGCATCGCGAAGGTGGCCGGTGTCAGCGTCGGGTCTCTGTATCGATACTTCCCCGGACGCGACGTGCTGCTGCGGTCGCTGATCGACCGGGCTCTTCGCAGTGACCAGGAGGCGTTCATGGCCGCGTTGACGCAGGCGCGCGGGGACACCCCGCACGAGAGCGTTCGGCTCTTTGCCGAGGCCCTGTTCGGCGATCCCCGCCTCACCCCGCCCAAACTGTTGCGTCAGCTCGTCGATCTGCTCGACGCTGCGGGCCGGCTCGGTGACGTGCAGCGGACCTTCGATGACATGGTCCATCGATTCGCCGAGCAGATGGTGCAGCAACACCCTCGGTTGGGCTCGAGGGCCGTCGTTCAGCGGCGTGCGCACATGTTGTTCTGGGGCCTGCGCGGTGCCTTCGTCGCTCGGATTCGGGTCGAAGAGCCCTTCGACCTCGAGGCCTTCCGCAGCGACGCACTCTTCTTGGCGCAGACGATGCTCACACGAGACGAAGCAACAGCCACCCGATGAGCATCAGCGGTACGCCAGCCGCGGCCAGCGAAAGCGCCATATAGCCGGCAAACGACAGAGCGTCGGCCGCCGTCGCCCTTCGCACGGCTCGCTCCAGCCCGAGCTCACGACGGACGTCCTCGACCTCCCGCTCCAGCAGGGCGGCGGGATCGCCCCCGTAGAGGTTGGTCGTCTGTCGGCCCCGCACGAAGGCCCGAAACACCCGCCGGGGGCTGCGAAACACGCCCAGCAGCAGCGAGAGCGTGTTCAGCACGAGCGCAGCGCGAACCCCCGCGCAGCCCGACCCCAACTCCCAGGCTCCGATCTCGGCCTCCCCCAAGTTGCTGGTCGCGTAGCCCGTCACCACGTGGTGCATGTCATGGAACACCACCGCCTCCTTCCGGCCCGCCGTGTTGGGAAACGCGATGGGCAGCCCGAACAGGTAGACCGTGACCGTGGGCTTCGAGTACCCGCCGTCTTCACCGAATCCGTTGGCCTCGAAGTAGGCCGTTCGCGCCTGGAGCATGAGGGTCATGTCGAGAGTGTGCGCCCACCAATTGCCCCCGACGATTCGCGTTCTACACCTCGAAAAGACCCGCAAAGACGAGCACTTACAGGCCCTCCACATCTTCGTTTCCACGTTCTGACGCGACCCGGCGCTCAGCCGTCACTTCTTGGCGCGTACGCACAGGACACCCGGCTCGGCCCAAAGCTGCTAGGGCGTGTGCTCGTAAGCGCCGACGTCACCGTCCAGGGCGGGCACGGGCATGCCATCGCGGTCGATCGCGTAGTCCTCGATCAGCGTGGCAGCGTCGATGGCTGCGGCGCCCGAGCGCAGGTGAAGGTCGCGGCCGTCGAGGTCTTCGAACAGGGAGTCCAGGGCTGCCTCGAAGTCCGCGCTCCCCTGGTAGTCTCCGCCGACCGAGCCATGGACGAGGAGGTTGTTGCCTCCGACGGCCGACTGACCGTTGCCGGCCGTGACCCTGAGGTCTTCAGCCGCGCCATCGAGGATGTTGTTGAAGATCTCGACGTGGTGCCCGAAGTCGCCGCCGTTGTAGACCTGGATGCCATCGGTCCCCGCAGCGACCACGGTGTTGTGGTGCACCCGCCAGCCGTCCTCTTCGCACGGGTCGCAGTCGACCTTGATCCCGATCCGGCGCACGTCGTGGACCACGTTTCCGTAGATCTCTCCAGAGCGGCCGCCGTTGACCTTGATGCCGACCGAGGCCGCGTCGTAGGGGAGGTCGTAGACCTCGTTGTAGCGAACGACGATCCGCGCCGCGTAGTAGCCGTTGGTGCTGTCGGTGCCGCCGGCCTTGATCCCTTGGCTCGCATGGTTGCCCGCGCCCTCGGTGATGGCCGGAGGCTGCGGTGCATGCAGGATGTTGTGCTCGACGGTTACGTCCTGGGCACCGAAAGTCTCGAGGCCGTCATCGAGCCAGCCGGTGATGACGTTCCTACGAATCACCAGACCGTTGAACTCGCCCCGCGCGGCCTTGAAGCCATCGTGTCCGTTGTCGATGGTCACGTCGCCGCTGACGTTGCCCTCGAGCAGACCTCCGTCGAGCACCTCGTGGCGGTCGCTCATGTCGTAGCCGTTGCTGCTGAAGTTCGTCCGGAACCCTCGGACGTCGCTGAACTGAACGACCGGGTGGCGGACGTGCGCACCGTCGACCGAGGCGGCGTAGTAGATCCCGCCGTAGCCGCCGTTGTCGTCACGCGCGGTGACCGAGCAGTTGGAGACGGTGGGCTCGATCGACGAGCCCGAGAACAGGATCCCGTAGTCGCCCCCATCGGCGACGACGTGCAGGCTGTCGAGGTGGACGTAGTCGGCGTTGCGGATCGCGATCGTGGACCCGGACCCGGACGGCGCTTCGACGCGCGGCTTGGCACCCGCCCCGTAGGCCCCGAAGGTGACCGGCCGCCCGGGCTCGCCCGACGTGGGCGGCTCGAAGTGCCCGCGAAAGCTCCCGCCGGGCCCGTTGGGCAGGGTGAACGTGTCGTCGCGCCGAAGCAGCACGTAGTCGCCCGGCCCCGCCTCCTGAGCACCGCGGGCCAGCGTGGCGAAGGGATCGTCGCGGGAGCCGTCGCCACCGTCGCGCCCATCGGCGGCGACGTAGTACACGCTGCCCTCACCCGCGTACGATTCGACGTCGCTCTCGACCGGGACCCCCTCGATCGCGGCGAGTCGGTCGTCGTGCTCCGACGGCGTCGCGGACTCGATCAATCCCTGCTCGGGCCAGATGCTGACCGTGAACGCGTCGTCGGGGAGGACGTGGTCCGAGAGCGGAAACGAGAGCACGAAGGGATCGTCTTGCGACGGCGGACCCGCGATGGATGCGGCACCACCGACCAAGCGAACCCCGGCGCCGTCGGTCGGCCCGACCGCCCGGTTGAAGCGGAGCCGCAGGCGATTGGACGCTTCGGAATCGATGCTGACCGACACGAGCTCTAGCGAGGCATCTTCGTCGATGGACGCTCCGGTCGAGTCCCCGTCGCCGCTCGAGTCGTCGTCACCGGCGCTCGTCTCGTCACCAGCATCCGTGCCACCGGTCCCGTCACCGTCGCTCGTGTCCTCGGTGCCGGCCGTCGCCGCGTCCGACCCCGGGTCGGCGTCCGCGAGGTCCTGCCTCGCGTTTTCGCCCCCACACGCGCTGACGCCCAAAACCATCGAGATCGCGGCCACCACCGCGATCGTCCCCATCGTGCCATTGGTCGAATCCACCTCCTCACCGTAGGGCATGGGCCGGCAACCCCAACCTGCGCAATGTGTGCAAACTTCCGGCGACTCTTCGCCGCCCCTCGGCGCAGATGAGATGCGGCCGGGGAGTGGACGAGACGAGCCTCCCGGCCGTCGCACGAGAATCGGACCCAAAGCGATCGAGGGCACAGGAGCCGGTAGCGGTCGAAATACGCCCGAACTGCCGTCGTCTCCATGCGCATGGATACGCAACCACACCGGAACCTGTACACACGCAAGGTCGCACCGTTGGCCTTGATCTCTTGTCTCGTCATGGCGAGCGCCTGCGTCGTCGACGTCGACGGTGGTGAGGTCGAGACCGACGCAAGCGTCGACACCGAGAGCGCGGCGCCGACGAATGGAACCCCGACGACCGCCGATGCATCCGAGGATGGCAGCTCGACGTCGAGTTCGCAGGAGAGCACCTCCGGGGGGCCGGCGACGACGACGACATCAGACTCCGCCGATGGCTCGAGCAGTGACGGCGACGCCTCCTCCAGCACGGGCGAGCCGGAGCTGGACGATCCGCTCACGGTCGAGGAGGCCTGTGGCGGCGCGGGGTCGTTCGCGTGCGAGCAGTGCGAGGTCGACGGAACGTTCCGGATTCGGCTCGACCACGACGACGGGGGCGGTTACTTCGCGTGTGACGATCTGCCCGATGGCACGATCTGCACGATCAGCTCCGAGCCCGGACTCCCCTACGACGGGGTATCCATCGCATGCGAGGGCGTGCTTCCAGCAGACCTGTGGGACTACCAGAGCGACTCGCTCCCCGATTTCTTCAGCGAGAACGGGCTGTGTGGGGCCGCCGCAGCCGTGGCCATCGATGGAGCGAGCTCCGCGCCCAGCATCGCGCTGTTGGTGGCACCGCCCGGGACGGCGCCGATCGAAGACGGGCACTTGTTTCCCGAGCTGTTGGTTCTCTACTACGGCATCTTCCCCGGTGGCGGCTGCCAGTACTCGCTCCACCCGGTGCAGTGAGGCTCGCTCAGCGCGAGCTCTCCATCTGCGCCTCCAGCTCGGCTTGGAGACGGACCGCAGCGGCCCCGTGTTCACCGTGCGCGGCGCGGACGAGCTGGAGGGCGCGCGCAAGCAGCGGGAGAGCCTCCGAGGCCGGCCCAGACCGACGAGCGCTCTCGCCTCGGCGGTCAGGGCCTTGCCGAAACCGTCGTTCTGTGGACCGACGCGGGCTTCCAGCGTTGCTCGATCCGGTTTTTCGAACCATCATGGCCCAGTGCGAAGCCGAGTGATCCTTGGGCCTGTTCGCAGGTCCGCACGGGGGGCACACTCGGGCATGTCGTTCGAATACGTCAGCGTCGAGGAGGCGATCGCCCGACCGGGACTGCGCATGGTCGTGATCGGCGGGGTCCCGAGCCCGTGGGGCGAGTCCGCCAAGGGGATCTTCGAGATCAAGGAAATCCCGTGGACCGCGACGCGGCTGGTGTATGACGACCCCAAGCTTCAGGCGTGGGCCGGAGAGCTCAGCGCTCCGATCGCCATCGTGGACGACGAGCCGCCCCGAAGCGGGTGGGCGGAGATCCTCGCGCTCGCCGAACGACTTGCGCCGTCGCCCTCGCTCGTGCCCGTGGATCCTTCCGCGCGTGCAGCGATGATGGCCCTGAGCGAAGAGCTGCTGGGCAAAGGCGGCCTGTGCTGGTCGCGACGCCTGCAGGCCGTGCACGCCGGCCTCGGGGGCGAAGGAGGCTTTCACCCCAAGGTCGCGGGTTACCTCGCCAAGAAGTACGGCTACCACCCGGAGGCAGCCGCGGCCGACAGCGCCCGCGTGCACGAGCTGCTCGGCTCCCTCGCGCAGCGACTTCGGGACTCGGCAGGAGACTATGTCTTCGGCGAGACGCTCACCGCCGCCGACGTCCACCTCGCCTGCAGCCTCGCGTTGTTCGCTCCCCTGCCCGAGGCCGCGTGCGCGATGCATCCCTCCACCCGCACCACCTTCGAGTGGCTCGACGCGCCGACCCGGGCCGCGCTGGACCCGGTGCTGCTCGAGCACCGCGACCGCATGTACGCGCGTCATCTGCAGCTGCCGCTGTCGCTGTGAGGGCCACTCGCGGCGCGGTACACTCCGGGCGTGCGGTTCATGTGGGGAATGTTGGCGCTGTGCTTGGCCTGCGATGCCGGAAGCGCAGGGGAGGATGACGCGGCGACGTCGAGCGATTCGACGAGCGCCGCCGCGTCATCCTCGTCCGGCGGCGCGACCACGACCAGCTCCTCGTCGTCGTCCACCACGACGCCTGGCCCAGCCTACATGCCTGCGGTGTCCACGTGCCGCAAGATGTGCGAGTTCGCGGCCGACTGCTGCCCCGCCGGCCTCGAACCGTGTCCTTCGTTCGAGTTTCCGGGCAACTTCGGCTGCGTCGAGGGCATGTGCGTCCCGGCACCGTGCGAGACCGACAAACAGTGCGAGGCCCAGACCGCCGGCTCGACGTGCCACGACGTCGATGGTGTTCCCCAGTGCGTCGTGCTCTGCGACGGCGAGGACGCCTGCGCGCCGCTGGGCAGTGGCTACGGGTGCGGGGCCGTGACCGCCGCGGGCGCGACCTACTGCTACGAACGCTGCGACATCGGGACGCCGTGCCTGCTGGAGCAGTGCAACCCCGAAGGCATCTGCGAGTGCGGTGGGCAGGACGAGTGCGTCAACGGATTCACATGTGATGTGAACGCGGGCGGTTGAGCACATCACGGCTATCATCGGAGCGCCGTGCTCGGCCTCGTGCTCATGTTTGCACCCACGCCGCTGTCGCCACCGGAGCCTCCGGCGGCGGTCGAGCTGATCTGGGATGCGCCCGACGAGTGCCCGAGCGCTGCGGACGTGGAGTCGATGTACCGCGCTCTGCTGATCAGCACGCCGACCGGCGAGGGGGTCATGCAGGCGCACGGGGTCGTTCGCCGGCACGCCGGCACGTGGCGCCTGGAGCTGGTGACGCGCATGGGCGAGTACACGGACGTCCGCAAGCTGCGAGCGACGGACTGCGGCGAGTTGGCGCAGGCCGCGGCCACCTTGTTCGCGGTGGCCGTCGACCTGGAGCTCGCGGCCGAGACGGCGCCGCCCGAGCCACCACCCGAGCCGTTGCCCACAATCGTCGAACCGGGACCCCCGCAGCCGCAGCCGCAGCCGCAGCCGCAGCCGCAGCCGCAGCCGCAGCTGCAGCCGGCCTCCGAGGTTCGGCCGTTGCCGCGCCCTCTGTACGTGACGACTTCGATCGGTCCGGAGGCCGGAGCGCTGCCCGGCGCCACGGTGCGCGTCGCGGGGGGCCTCGGGTACGCGCGACGATGGGCGCGGGTCGAGGGCGACCTGATGTGGCTGGCGCCACGGCGCATCCCCGGCACGTTTGGACCAGCACAGGTGCAGATCGTCGGCGCCGCCGCCCGGGGCTGCGGCGTACCAGGAACGGGACAATGGGAGTTTCCGGTCTGCTTCGGGTTCGAAGCGGGGGTCACGCTGGCGCAGGTCTCTCGGCCCGACGGTTCCCAAGCAATCGCCGGTCGGTGGTTCGCACCCTTGCTCCGTGCCGGCGTGGTCCGTCGCGGGCGCCGCATCGGAGGCATCCTCGCCATCGAGGGGGCCGGGCCCCTGGTCGGGACCCCCATCCAGGTCGACGATGAGCGAGCGTTCGATCCTCGCGCCGGCTCCGTCCGGGGCATCGTGGGCGTCGAGTTCTATTTCTTCGAGCAAGGCTCATAGATCCGCTCGGCCTCGGACATTCATCTCCTGAGGCCCCTGAGGCCCATGCAAGCCGTCGCCTCCTTCCACCACCTCTACCGCGAGCACTACGCCTTCGTCTGGGCCACCGTGCGGCGATTTGGCGTGGTTCCGATGCTGGCGGAGGACGCCGTCCACGACACGTTCATCGTCGCGTACCGGCGGCGCGACACCTTCGACGGCCGCAGTCCGCGCGCGTGGCTGTACAGCATCGGACGACGGGTCGCGAGCAACTATCGCCGCACCCAGGTCCGACGGGACGCCCGACATGCGACGGCGGCCGAGTTCGAGCCCTCGTTCGGCATGGACGTCGAGGCGACGGTGCTGGCCAGGAGCACCCTCGATCGATTCCTGGACACCCTCAGCCCTGCAGATCGCGAGCTGTTCGTGCTCTCCGAGGTCGACGGCCTCACCGGCCCCGAGCTCGCCGCCACGCTGGGTCGCAAGCTGCCCACGCTCTACAGCCGGGTTCGAATCCTGCGGCGGCGCTTCGAAGCCTCGATCGACGACGCCAGCCTGGAGGCGGCGAGACGTGAACGCCCATCGGCGACGGTGCAGGGCTGGATGCTGCTGCAGCCCTGGCTCGCCGCCCCCGCGGTCGGCAGCGCGGCCGTGCTCGGGGGCGCGATCGCGGTCGCGGTCGCGGTGGTGGGAACCGTCAGCGTCGTGGGCTGGCCCGGCGCGCAGGAGTCCCCCGCGCCCACGCGCGCAGCAGCGCAGGTGTCCACGCCCGACCCACCGCCTCGCCAGGCTGCTCCGGATCCCCGGCCCCCCGCACCCGCACCCGCACCGGCTGCCGAGCGCCCGTCCCCTGCCCCCGCCGAGCGGCCCTCGCCCTCACGCGCCCCGAGGGCCGAGGTGCCCGACCTCGCTGCAGACACGCGACTGCTTCAGGACATCAACCGAGCCCTGCAAGGCGGGCGCCCCGGCGAGGCGCTCGCGCTGCTCGAGCGACATGCAACGACCTTTCCCGAGCCCGCGCAGCCCGACCTTCGGACGGCGCTGTGGGTCACCGCGCTCTGCGACCTCGACCGTCCCGAGCAGGCCCGCCAGCGCGCCCAGGCTCTGCTGCGCACCAGGCCTGGCACGCCCGTCGCGCGCCGCATCGAGCAGACCTGCGTCGGCTCGCTGCAGCCCCAGCAACCGCAGTTCGCTCAGCCGCCTTCCCCGCGCAGCCCGTAGCACTCGATCCACGCGTCCGCGCGCCCGAAGGCCTCTTGCACCCACCCCTCGGGCAGGCTGTCGAGCGGAGGTTCGAGCGGCGCCGACGCGTCGGTCGTCAAGCCGGGAAGGTACGCCTGCGCGTCCTCGTCTCCGGCCTTCGCCGCAATGCGGAGGAACGCGACCGCGGACGTGTAGTCCTCTCTCTCGTCGGGCGTTGGAGCCTGGTTGGTGAAGCGCACGCCAAACAACGTCCGCCCGTACAGCGACTGCGCCTCGAGGCTCCCGTTCTGCGCCGCAACCTTCAGCGACCCGATGCCGGCCTCGAACGGAGCCACCGCGTAGTGTTCACCATCGCGGCTCTCGTCCAGCTTCGAAACGCCGCGCGCGTACGCCTCGGCGACGACGTCGGGTTCGACCAGCGGCCTGCACCCGTCGTCCTCGCCGACCCGCGCGCGTTCCTTCGCACGTGGCTCGGCGACGACCTGCTCTTGCGGAGGCGGTGGCGCGATTTCCGGACGACACGCGAGTGTCGACACGAGGGAGGTCACGAGCCACGCACGCATCCGCGGGCACTATGACACGAAGCGCCGCACCGCTGGCCGGTCCGGCCCTGCGTCGACTATCGTCATGCGGATGCGCTCGACCCTCCTCGCGGCGTTGCTCCTGTCTACGATCGGCTGCGGCGGCGGCCATCGCCCGTCGAAGGGCTTCGTCGCCAGCGAAATGAACTGCCGACGTGGAGGCCTGACGATGTCCGAAGTCTTCGAGGACACGTGGACCGGAGCGGACGGCGCGATGCGGGTCCGCTACCGCGTCGGCGCCAGCTGCACGAAGCCCAAGTCCGGCTCGGTCGACCCGATGGACGTGTGGCAGGAGTGCCGATGGTCCGACGGCGGCTGGGACTGCGGACCGTGGCAGACCGGGACGCCCCGCGGCACATCCGCGCCAGCGGCGACCTACCTCGACCCGGCCGGCCGCGGGCGCTGAGGACTCCCGGGCCGCTGGCATTTTTTTGCGACCGGCGGCCGGAATTCTCCGGAGGGCCCGGTGTCTCGAATGGTGTGACGCGGAGGGTTCGGGCCTGCCGAGCTCGTCACCGGAGGGGTCGATGGTTTGTTCTCATCATGCTCAGTCGCAGGGTCGGGTCGTCTCGGCATGGACGCCCGGCGGCGTCTCTCACGGAGGCTGCATCGTCGCCGAGCGCATGGCTCGCGAGGTGCTGCAGGACGCCACCGGCTACCATCGGCGGTTTGGCTTCGGCTTCGAATACCAAAGCACGAACGGGCGCTTCGCAATTACGGAACAAACCTACGCCCGGCTGCTTTCCTCCTTCGGATCGCTCGACTTCAACGCCGACGCATCCCTGCGCGAGGGCGCCTTCGCCTCCTACGGCCAGCGGGACGACATCGTCAACTTCACGACCGCAAACCTCGCCCACCCCGCGGCGCGTGGGGCGATGCTTCACGAGCTCATCCACGCCTATCAAGACCTCGAGAGCTTCCGAGGGCTCCACCTGGAGATCGAGGCGACCGCGTACCTCGCTCAAGCGCTGTGGGTCGCCGCCGATGAGGTGACGCATCGATTTCCCCGCGCCACCTTGGACCGCCGCCTGCAGATCCAGGCGACCCAGCGCGTGCGCTCGTCCGGTACGCCCATCTACATCGAGGCCGCACGCTTGTGCCTAGGACTGGGCCTCCACCGCGCGCCGAGGATCCTGCGCCGTTCCGACCTGGCGCCGCTCGAGGCGGCGCTGCGGGCGTCCGAAGCCTACCGAGGGGTCGTGGACGTTCCGTTCCGCGGCGACGGCTTCCGGCGGTAGCCCCCGTCCCGCACAGCGGGCCCGCACATCGGTCTGGCCCATCGGTCCCGCCACGGCTGCGCAGAGCGTTCGACTCGACTATCCTACGTCGGTGGTTGCGCTCCCTCTGCTCCTCGCCCTGGCACCCGCGACGCTCGAGTCCGAGCCCGCCCCGCCCGTGCCTCACATCTACGACGGCACCGAGACCGAGGGCTGCCAGTTTCCGACCACGCTGATGCTCAACGGCTGCACGGCCACCTTGGTCAGCCCGCACGTCGCGATCACGGCAGCGCACTGCATGGGCAACAACGACGCGCCCCCGGACTTTCGGATGGGCAACGTCGTCAACGCGCCCGCGCAGCTGTTGTCCGTCGACTACTGCCGACGGAACCCCGAGTACGATCCGAACTTCAACAACGGCGTCAACGGGCAAGACATCACGTATTGCGTGCTCACGACGCCCGTCTACGACGTCCCGTTCACGCCCATCATCTACGGTTGCGAAACCGAGATCATCTCGCCGGGGCGGGAGACGTGGATCGTCGGAATCGGCAACAACAACTTCGACGGAGACAACGATGTCGGCTTTGGCATCAAGCGCTATCGGCAAACCCGAATTGCGGGCATGCCGGGAGCCTCCCTCGCGGACGGCGTGTATGTGGGCGGAGTCCTCGACGCCGCATGTGGCGGGGACTCTGGCGGCCCGGCCTACATCCAGTACCCGGACGGCTCCTGGCACGTCTACGGAGTCGTCTCCGGCGGTCCACCGCCGTGCGGAGGTGGAGCGGACCTCTACACCGTGATGAGCGAATGGGTGCCGTGGATCGAAGAAGACTCGGGCCTCGACATCACCCCCTGCCACGACACCGACGGCACCTGGAATCCCACGGGCTGGTGCCAGGGATTCGAGCTCGATCCTCTCGACCCCGACCGGGAGTGGGGTGACTTCTGTCTGGGTGAAGTCAGCCCGCCCAGCGCGACCTGTGGTGATGCCTTCGACGCCATCGCCGATCTCGACGCCCCGATCGTCAGCATCACGAACCCCATCACCGAGAGCACCGTGCCCGACGCGCCCGTGCAGGTGCAGATCGACATCGACGCCAACGACGGCGAGGGGCACGGCGTGCGCGCGGTCCGGATCGCGATCAACGGCATGGAGCAGCCCGCCGAGCTCCGCGAAGCACCGTACGGCTTCGCTGCCGACTTCCCCGCGGGCATCTACGAGCTGACCGCCGTCGCCGAGGACTGGGGCGGCAACATCGGGGAGTCGGAGGTTGTGCGCATCGCCATCGGCATGGAGCTGCCCCCACTCCCCGAAGAGAGCACCGGCGCCGGCGATGACAGCTCCGGCGACGCGGGAACCGGCGACGGAAGCGGCAGCACGAGCGACCCGGGCTCGGGCGACGGCAGCTCCGGTGGCCCCACCCCCGGCGCCGACGAAGGCGAGCCCGGCTGCGGATGTCGCAGCGATGGGTCCTCGGGAACGAGCTGGCTGCTGCTGCTGGGCATCGCCGGACTCTTCCGACGCCGCCGCGCGGCGTGAAGCTGCGCAGGGGCCGATTCGTGCGAACCTGAGCCAAGACACATGCAAAGGCCGCTGTGTCGGCTAGGGTGTGCTGGTGAGCGACAAGAAACGCGGAGAAAAGATCGCACTGCTAGGGTACAGCGTCGAGTCGATGGAGGCGGCCACCAACCTGGGCTACGACTTCCTCTGCGTGGTCCCACCGGGGTTTGGTGAGGTGGTCGCGAAACACGACATTCCCTTCGTCGAGTGGGAGTTCGGGACGATCAACGAGAACTCGGCCAACCTCCGCATGAAGCTCGAGGAGATGGGCGTTCGGCTGTCGATTCCGCTGTACGAGGAAACCGTCGAGTGGGCCGGTGCGATCAACGGGACGCTGTTGAAGAACCCGCGTCTGTTCAACCGGGCGATGCTGTTTCGCGACAAGGCGATGATGAAGCGCAAAGCCCAGATGATGGGCATCCGGGTGGGCGTGTTCGAGGAAGTCGAGGACCGGAAACAGCTCAACCGCTTCTTTCGTCGGGTCAACGAGGCCAACACCAAGCTTCCCGGCGACGAGTACGAGCCGGTTCACGTCAAGCCGATCAGCGCCGCTGGCAGCGTCGGGCACCGGATGATTCGCGTCCCCGCCGACGTCGACGATGTGCCCGAGGACGGCTTCCCCATGCTGGCAGAGAGCCATCTGGGCGGTCAGGAGTTCTCCTGCGAAGCGTTCATCCACAACGGACGCATCCAGTTCATGAACATCAACGAGTACATCCACCTGGGGTATACGCAGCTCACGCCGCCGACCCCGAGCCTCGAAGAACGCCGGCCGCAGATTCGAGCCGCCGTGGAGAGACTCGTCAAGGCTTTCGACATCAACTACGGCGTCATTCACCCGGAGTATTTCGTCGATGGCCAGGGCGAACTCGCGTTCGGCGAGGTGGCCAACCGGGTGCCGGGAGGAAACATCTTCGAGCTGATCTCGCGCGCCTATGGGTTCAACGCGTACGAGGCCCTCATCCTGGCTTCGGATCCGGACGCCACCCAGGAGGAACTCGACGCGTTCTTCCCCGACGAGGTCACCGGCCGCAAGGGCTACGCGGGCAACCTCCTGGTCTACCCCAAGGCCGGCTTCATCGAGTCGCTGGACCTGCCGGACGGCTTGCTCGAGCACGCCTACTACGAGAAGCACAACCTGTATCAACCCATCGCCCACAAGGTGGTGGAGCGCGCGGGCTTCGGCAATCACTACGGCACCGTGTTCTTCTTCGGTGAGGATCCGGCCGAGCTCAAGAAAACGCTGCAGCACTACGAGGGCGAGACCTTCTACCGCGCCAAGGAGTCGTAGCACGGCGCTGGCCGAGCGCGCCGCCACGGCCCCGAGATCGCGACGGTTCGGGATGACTTCCTCGGCGCAGGCCAGGCAAAGACCCGGCAACGCATCGTCGAGGCCGTGCGCGAGTCAGGACGAGAGGCCGACGTGAACATCACCGCTGCGGCCGTCATGCTCGGGGGCGCGTGCACTCAACGATACGCGAGCGCGATTTCCCGAGTCTCCGGGGCGTCGGCGTCGCCGCAACCGGGCCCGCCGTACGCCTCGTTGGGCTCGTAGTCCACAGCGAGCTCGACGAGCTCGAACTGAGCGCGTCCTCGAGACACGTCGAGCCGCAACGAGTCAGCGCCACGGCAGCTCGACTCCCCATCACTTTCGCGCTGGCGCATGTGTCCGATCGAGATCTCCATCACACCCGCGTCGCGCGTCGCGACGACGTCGCGATCGCCGTCCGGGCAGACTTCGTTCCCACACGACACTTCGCAGGCTTCGAAGGGCGGGCACGAGACGAAGCGTCGCTCCTCGTCGTAGTCGACCGCGAGCGAGACCGGTTGGTCGAGCGATGCATCGGGAAACGCCACGACCAGCGCGAGAGGGTGGTCGCATCCAACGTCGGCACACCCGCCGCAGCCGTGCAACGCGAGCGCCGCGAGGACGAGCGCCGCAGCCCTCACCATGTCGGCTCCAGCACCATCCGCCGATTATACGCTGGGCGTGCCTTTCCCACATCACCTTGCTCGACTGCAGCGCCTACCCCGCGACCGCGACGCCGAGGTGGGCAAGAAACTCGCGAAGTGCTGGCCAGTGCGCGCAGAGACTCGCATCGACCTGGTCCGGCAGCCCAACAGACCCCGGAATGGTGGTCGCCTCATCGGATGGCTGACGAAGCCCAGACCTGGCAAGCATTGCGACCGCAAACAGATGCAGGACGTGCAGGATCTGCCCGTCGTGAAGGGAAACCTTGTGAGCTGTCGCTGCATTCAGCCCTCGGACCTCACTGATCACCGAGGCCCACGCGCCCTCGCGCGCCAGAAGCCGTACCCGCATCGCCGTGTGCTCCGGCTCCCGAAGGTTGATCCCGCGCTCCGCCAGCAGAACCCGGGCCCGCTCGGCCGGGCCTCGACTCGCATACACCTCCGCCAGGGTCTTCGTGCAATCGGCCCAGAGGGTCGAGGAACGGACCTCAGTCTGCCGCAAGACCTCTCGCAGAAGCTCGAGTGACGCCACGCCTTCGTCGACCAGCCCGCCGCCGATCTGAGCAACGCCGAGGATGAACAGAGCACGCCACTTGTCGGGGGCGGCGATCTGCGGGCCCGAGCAGATCTGCGCGGCAAGCTCGGCCGCGTCGCTCCACCGTCTGGCCTCCAGCGCCTCAGACGTAGCATCGAGGTGCGCAGCCACAGCGCGGAACTTGGCTTCTTCGCGTCGCGTGAACCGCCAGATCGCCGTGAGCGCCCCCGCGGTCAGGAGGAGGAAGGGTACCGAGCTTGCAAACTGGATGGTCGCAAGGAGGGCGAGAGCGGTGAGCCCCAACGTACCGAGGAAGAAACCGAGCGCGCGCCGGACAGGTGGGGGCGGGTCGCCGTATGGCGCCAGCGCCTCGGACGTGAAGCATGGGGCGAGGTCCGACGCCATCGCTGGGCGAGTCTGAGTCTGGGACTCCCGACGACTACGTCTCGAGCCCCGTCCGGTACCGACTTCGTCTACCAGCCGGCCTCGCAGACGCGTCCGTCGATCGTGACCATCCAGGCGTGGGCGTCGCCTCCGCAGACATCGGGCGACGTGCGATACGGCGGATCGTTGGTGCATCCGCTGCCGTTCCAGTGAAGCAGCCAGCATCCCGGGGCGGGAAGCTCGACGGTGAGCTGTTCAGGGAAGGGAATGCCCGCGTCTGGCAAAGGCAGCTCTCGCTCGTCGCCCCCATCGCACGGCGTTGCCGTGACCGACTCGATGACGCCGCCGGTTCGATTGTCGACCGTGACCGACGCCGGCGCGTCGCTCGGATCGCATCCGTCCTCGCTCGCATCGGTGTCGCAGCTGGAGAGGCTCAACAGAACCAGGAGAGGCGCAGCTCGTCGGATGATCACGCGGTGACCAGCTTGCCATCGTTCCCGGCCCCTGGCCAGAGGCGGAGGAAACCGCCGGGCCGGAAAACCGCGCGTCAAGTCGAGGACGGCGCCGAGGACAGGTGTCCTTCGCCCGATTTCTTTCGAGCGATTTCGTCGAGCACCTGACATCACGGTCTCCAGACGAGCGCATCCGAGCGCGCGTATCCTCCGACGGACGATAGGAGCACCCATGTTTCAGACGCGACTCTTCACGCTCACCGTTCCGTTCCTCCTCTCCCTCGCCGCCTGCGGCCCAGAACTGAAAGAAGAGGAAGAGGAGGTCAGGACCTTCGAACGCCGACGCCCCACGTGCGAACTGTTCTGCGGACTCGTACAGGATCCCGAGTGTGGTTCGGAGGAAGAGATCTACGAAGACTCGAAGAGTGCATGGATCTGTGCCTCTCGGAAGACGCGAGGTACTGGCGGCTGCAGGATGACGGCACGGACGCCTGTGCTGATTCTTTTGAGAGGCTCTACGAATGCGCAGAAAACGATTCATGCGAGACGCAGTGGATCATCACGAACGATCCCACTCGACTCCCTGAGACGCCATGCCTCAGCGCTGCAGAAGACTACGGAGACTGCCAAATACAGTTTCCCGAGTAGACGAAAGAAGAACGCAATGAACCACAGAATGAAGCTCCTCTCAATCGGAATCCTTGCATCCTCCGCCAGCGCCTGCCTGACCCCCAACGTCATGTGTTTCGAGAAGACCTACCATCTGAGCGGGATGATGGCCGGCACCTCTCCTCTCGATGCGGCTCTAAATCCAAGCCTGACACCTCTGATGTGTCTCAACTCCGACGACGGAAGCGCGATAGAGCTTGAACTCTACGTGAGCGCGATTGAGCAGGTCTACGCGGGAGAGATCGAGGTCACGAACCAGCACGAGCTCAAGCGACTCGACGAGATGATGACCGCGATCGAGGCCGGCACAGGCTCCTCGATGTCGGATGCGCACAAGGACACCTACACCCCCGTCATCGAATCGATGATCGAGCAGATGCGCGCGGACTGCGTCAACTACCTCACCGACGAGAGCTACCTCAACTGCAACGGAATCTCGTCCGCGAACGTGTGCGCCGCCTACATCGTCAACCCCATGCGGGCCCGCTACCTCGACTTCGACCTCGGCGCCTCCTACGAGCGGCCCTTCTCCGAAAACTCTGGCGTCGACGTCGTGGGAGGCGGAGGCTGGTGCCACTTCTACAAGCACCCAGCGCCCTCGGGCGACGGCGAATCCAGCGGCGGTGAAGAGAGCTCGAGCGAGGGGGACGGCGGCGGCAGCGATCCTTCAGGCGCCGATGAGGGCTCGGGTGCAGATGAGGGCACCGGCGGCGACGAGACCTCCGGCGTCGATGAGACGGGCGAGGGCGCCGGACCTCCGTTCGGTGACGTCGAGACCCTCGTCCACTGCAACCAGGCCTTCACGTCGTGTACGTACGCGCCGGGGTTGATCGAGAACGTCTTTGCCGCTTCCGATCAGGTCGAAGCGGACGGGGCACTGATGCGGCTGCTCGGGCCCAACGAGGTCGGCTATCCCGGCGTCCGGCTGGAAGGATTCGACAGCGGGGAGCCGAGCACCGATCTCGCCGCCGCCATTGGCCTGCAGAACGGCGACATCATGCGCACCGTCGATGGGACGACGCTCGGTAGCGAAGCCGTCCTCATGGCCGTGCTCGAGCGGCTGCTCGAGACCCCGGCGGCGACGCTCGTCTACGACCGCGCCGGAAGGCCTCGAGAGCTGCGCATCGAGCCGCGATAGCGCCCTGCCCGGCCGAGATTCTTTTCTTCAATCGCGTCGCAATCGATCTGCGCCCCGTGGGTACTTCCATGGCGAGGCTAGACGACGATGACTCAGGAAAACACGATCTCCCGGCTTTTCAACGCCCTTGCCACCCTGTTCGGCTACGCACCCCCTGCGACCGCAGGTGTCCTCAGCCGTCGGCTGGAGGGCTGAACGCTCGTCGTCGTCCCCGATTCTCTCCGAAGCCCCGGTCGTCCCCCGGGGCTTCTCCTTTGGTTGAACCTCTCACGCGGCGGCGCATCGGTCTTCCCGGGCCCGTGCAATCAGCCCATCCACCACGTCGGCGCGCCTGCGGTGACCGGCGCGTCGGTGCAAGAATCGACCCTGCGCAAGGGCGTCAATGGCCGCGTCGAACTTCATGAGATGGCCGAGCTGAACCCCGAGCCGGACCCAGGCCGCCGCCGATCCATCCCGGGCCACGAGATCACGCAACGCCTGGACCGCCTTGCGGTGCTCACCACGCCGGCGGAGCAGGCGGCACCGATGGGAGAGGAGGTCGATGGGTGGGGCCAACTCCTCGTGCCCTGACGCGCGGCGACGTCGACGTGCTGAAACTCGGCTTGCCATGACCCCGCTTGAAGCAAGCCCCCAGCCAAGACGGGAGGGGGAAGGATGCGCGCCGACGAGTGTCCCGCACTGGTACGGCGCGCTGCGCCCTGCGCGCGCGAGAGACGTCAGCCGATCGGCGCGAGCGTGCAGTTGTTGCGGCATCCGCTCCCGGCTTTGCCGTTGTCGTCACCGGCGTCGCACTCCTCTTGGTCCGCGTCGCGAACACCGTCGCCGCAGTAGGGGCCGAGCGTGCAGTCGACGTTGCATCCCTCATAGCTCCCCACGTTGAGGGGTCCGAGGTCGCACGCTTCGAACTCGGGATCTTCGATCCCGTCGCCGCAATACGGTCCCACCCCGAGGCAGTCGGAGTTGCACATTCCGAAGTCTCCGGTGTTGTTCTCGGTCCCGTCATCGCACACCTCGAAGGGGGTCACGATCCCGTCACCGCACACCCAGTCACACTCGGAGGTCTGGGTCACGAAGCCCGAGAGCGTCAGCCGAAAGTTGGACTGCGTCGTGTGCCGCTCGGCGTGGAACACCGCCAGCTCGTAGACCCGGCCGACTTCCAGGCGGTCCACGCATTCCTGGACGATCGCGCGCTGGGTGGCGTTGGCTTCCGCCGTCGGATCTCCAAGGTTCATCGTTGCACCGACCGCGCCATGCAGGCCACCGATGTCGAGACACAGGTGCCCGTCCACGAAGACCCACACGTCATCATCCCCCCGGAACGCAAGTTCCTCGGTGCCCGCGAACTCGAACCAGTACCGGACCTCGGACGTGAAGTTGAAGTTGTGGTCGTTGAAGAGGATCTCGGGATCGGCCGATGCGGGATCGGCATAGCCCCGGTCGTCGATCGGGAAGAACGCGTTGCTGTCGAACTCATAGGCCCCGCCGCCCGTCTGAGGCAGGTCGAGCCAATCGACGACGGGGAGGTTCGTCCCGGGCGTGTCACGATACCACTCGAAGAAGGACGCGGCCGAGTGGTAGGAGGCGGCGTTGGGCACGAAGGCCGGGTTGGCGATGGGCCGTCGGTCGGCGGGAAGGTCCGGCTCCACCATGTTGAAGGTGATCCCAGAGCCGCTGCCGTTGTTGAAGTCGATGTGCCTGGGATCGGCGGGGTGGTTGTAGCCCCGGACGTCACGAAACAGGATCGGCAGCCGGAGCGTCTCGGGCAGCTCGACGTCCTGGAGGACGCACTCGAAGCCTTCCTCGACCTCGCAGGTCGAAGAGCAGCCGTCGTTGCTGAAGTTGTTCCCATCGTCGCACTCTTCGGCAGTGCCTGGAAGGATGATGCCGTCCCCGCAGATGGCTTCGCATTCTCCACCCGAGCAGTTGGGCTCGTTGGTGCACAGCGGCGTGCAGCCGTCGTAGGGCAGCAGGTTCCCGTCGTCGCAGTTCTCCAGGCCTTGCGCCTGGCCATCTCCGCACACCGTCGCCTCGCAGGGCATCCCCTCGTCGGGGCAGTAGAAACCCGGTTCCAGCTTGCACCCGGCGTCGCAGCCATCCCCGACGTCGACGTTGCCGTCGTCGCACACTTCGAATCCGGCGACCATTCCGTCCCCGCACTCGGCGGCCTGACAAAGGGTCCCCGGAAGGATGCAGGCATAGCCAGCCTCGAGCCCGCATGACTCGTCGCAGCCGTCGCCTCCGGCGGCGTTGCCGTCGTCGCACATCTCGGGCGACTCCACCTTCCCGTCGCCGCACACGATCGGGACGCACGGCACGTTGGGGACCGGACAGCGGAAGTCCGGCTCGACCGTGCAGGTCTCGTCGCAACCGTCGCCGACCTCGATGTTGCCATCGTCGCAGGACTCGGTCGCTCCGCGCTCACCGTCGCCGCACACATCTCCCTCTTCGCCCCCCGTGTCGGTGTCGGTGTCGGTCGTCGTCGAGCTCGACCCACTCCCGTCGGTCGTCGTCATCGACGTGCCCTCGGTTTCCGTCACCTCGATGCCGCCCGAGTCATCGTCGTCTCGAGCGCCCGACGTGTCGCCGCATCCGACGGACACCATCGACGCAGAAAGGAGTCCCAAAAACCCAAGGTTCTTCACACCCATGCACCTCACAAATTAATCAGAATGAGCAACTTCGCTCGCAATCACGAACAATAGGGTGAACGGGCGCTGAATTGCGTTTACCTGCCGGATACGGCCTCTGCGATGCGCAGCCATCGCAGTTGAAAATGTGCACTTCGAGCCTACACCGTGTTGCATATCCGGACACCGTGGCCGGCGAAGGCACATCGTCGTGGTGGAGCGCACACCAATCACGTCAGTCGGGCGACCCGTGAGAAACTGCGGCCTGCGTGCCGCGACTGCCTCCAGGCCTCTACGACAAGCTGGTCGACCGCGCGCTGCAGGCTGCGCTCGGCACCCTCGAGTCAGACCTGGCGGAGGTCCTACCCCTGGGCCTCGACGATGCGCATGATCACCTCGTGGTCGCTGTCGCGACTCGACTCCGCGGGGCGTTGCGAGCGGTCCGCGGGGAGAGGCCGGAGGACAAGCTGGCGGGACAGGTCGCGCTCGCGAACGGAGTGCTCGAGCTCTTGTCGGCGGTCCCCGCCAGTGGGACGGACGCCACCGACACGATCCCAGCACCGCCGCAGCGGCTGGCGGCGGTGCTGGAGGCGGCGGAAGCACCCGCACAACCGCGCTCGCCGCAGAGGCCGGCGATTTCACTGCGGTCGAGCGACCTGCTGCTCGGCGGGAAGCATGGCCTCAGCCTGGGGCGACAGCTGCGGCTGGAGCTCGAGTCGGCGGATCGGGTGGACCTGCTGTGTTCCTTCGTGAAGTGGAGCGGGCTGCGAATCATCGAGGACGTGCTTCGCGGTCACCTGGAGCGCCGACCGGGGTCGGTGCGGGTGCTGACCACGACGTACATGGGCGCGACGCAGCCACGCGCCGTGGAGGCGCTGCTGAAGATGGGCGCGGACGTTCGGGTGTCGTACGACCGCAGCCACACGCGACTGCACGCGAAGGCCTGGCTGATGCATCGTGACTCGGGGTTCTCGACGGCGTTCGTGGGGTCGTCGAACCTCTCGGCGGCCGCGGTGGTGGACGGGCTGGAGTGGAACGTGCGTCTGGCCCAGGCGGACAACCCAGGCATCTTGCAGCGCTTCGCGACGGCGTTCGAGCAGTACTGGACCGACGGGAGCTTTCGAGCGTACGACGCGGACACCTTCGCCGATGCGATCCGCGAAGAGCGGCGGGAACGGGCGGCGCCCTTCCTGCGGTTCGACATCGAGCCGAAGTCCCACCAGGCGCGCATCCTCGACGAGCTCGCGGCGGAGCGCGAGGCGGGGCACTGGCGCAACCTCGTGGTCGCGGCGACGGGCACGGGCAAGACGGTGGTCGCGGCGCTCGACTACCGACGCCTCCGCGCGCAGCTGCCCCGCGCGCGGCTGCTGTTCGTCGCCCACCGCCGAGAAATCCTCGAGCAGAGCCACCGGACGTTTCAGGTGGCGCTCCGCGATGGAGGCTTCGGCGAGCGACTCGGGGATGGGCAGGTCCCCGACGAGTGGAAGCACGTCTTCGCCAACGTTCAGTCGCTCACGCCCGAGCGCATCGACGCCCTCGCACCGGATGCGTTCGACGTGGTCATCGTGGACGAGTTCCACCACGCCGCCGCCGCGTCCTACGACCGCCTGCTGCAGAAGCTGACGCCGCGCGTTCTGGTGGGGCTGACGGCAACGCCCGAGCGCGCCGACGGGCAGAGCGTGTTGGAGTGGTTCGACGGACGCATCGCCTCGGAGATCCGCCTGTGGGAAGCGCTGGACCAGTCGCTGCTGTGCCCCTTCCAGTACTTCGGCATCGGCAATGCGCCGGACCTTCGCGGGGTGAAGTGGTCACGCGGGCGCTACGACCCCAGCACCCTGAGCAATGTGTACACGGGCGACCACCTATTCGCCCTTCGGGTGCTGCAGGAGACGCAGCAGAAGGTTGGCGACATCTCGACGATGCGCGGGCTGGGGTTCTGCGTCGACCTGGCCCACGCAAGGTTCATGACCGAGCAATTCGAACGCCGAGGAATCGCGGCGCGGATGGTTTCGGGAAGGTCTTCGTCGGCGGAGCGCGACGCCGTACTGCGGGCGCTGGACGCCGGCGAAGTGCAGATGGTGTTCACGGTCGACCTGTTCAACGAGGGGGTCGATGTCCCGCGGGTGGATACGATCCTGTTCCTGCGGCCGACGGAGAGCGCGACGGTGTTCCTGCAGCAGCTTGGCCGGGGGCTGCGGCATGCCGAGGGCAAGGAGGTGTGCACCGTGCTCGACTTCATCGGGCACGCGCACAAGAACTTCCGCTTCGACGCCCGCTACCGGGCCATCGTAGGCGGCACCCGGCGCGAGCTCGAGCGGCACGTACAGGACGGCTTCCCTGCGCTACCGGCAGGCTGCTTCATCCACCTCGACGCGATCGCCCAGGGTGCGGTGCTCGACAACGTCCGCAAGGTCGTCGGCGGCAAGCAGCAGGCCCTCGCCCAGGAGTTGCGCGCCATGGCGGTGGATGGGGAGCCCACGCTGGAGCAGTTCATCACGCGAACCGGCACCGACCTGGAGGACCTCTACGCGAAGGCGTGCTGCTGGACGTCACTGCGGCGCCGGGCTGGGCTGCATGGGGAGCCTGCGGACCCGTGGGAGACGGTCGTCGAGCGAGCGCTGTCCCGCATGCTGCACATCGACGACGACAGGCTCGAGCGCTTTGCGGGCATGCTCGACGTCGCGAATCCACCGCCGGGAGCTGCTTCGGATGCCTACCAGCGGTTGCTGTACGTGGCGCTGGGGCAGATGCGGAAATCGTTCGACGACCTCGGGACGTTCTGGGAGGCGCTTTGGAAGCGGGCCTGGCTTCGCGAGGAGTTGCTGTCGCTGCTGCGCCTCCTTCGAGACCGCAGCCGACACCTCTTCGAGCCGATGGCGGCGCCGCTGGACGACGTCCCGCTTCGGCTGCACGGGACGTACTCGCGAGACGAGATCTTCGCGGCGTTCGACGAGCGCAACAAGAACGGCGGGGTGTTGCGCACGCAGTCGGGAATCCACGACGTGAAGTCGCGGAGGACCGAGCTGCTGTTCGTGGAGCTGGAGAAGAGCGAAAAGCACTACTCGCCGAGCACACTGTACAACGACTTCCCGATCACCCGGACCCGCTTCCGGTGGGAGACCCAGAGCGCCGCGCACCCCGAGACACCCGCGGGTCGGAGATACCTGGCGGCAAAGGCCGGGGCAGAGCAGAAGGTCCTACTGTTCGTGCGGCAGCGCCGAAAGGACTCACGCGGACACACTCTGCCGTATCTGTGCCTGGGCCTGTGCACATATGGCGGGCACACTGGGGCCAAGCCGATGCGCGTGGATTGGGAGCTGGACGCGCCGATGCCCGCGTGGTGGTTTCAGGAGACGAAGGTCGCCGGGGGGTAGGTGAAGCCATGGACTCGTACTACCAGCGTCGGCCCGATGGCTCGGTCATCTGTCTGTTCTCGAACGGCGAGGAAGAGCGCGCGCGAGAGCTCCTTGCGCAGGGCCCACGGATCCTCCGATTGGCGATCGGTCTGGCCAAGTCTCCTGAAGCTGGTTCTCTTTGCCGTTGGCATTGGCGGGGCAAGACGAGTCCGTATCGACGTCGGCGTTGAGGCGAATCGTTCAGTCGCCAAAGAGCTCGTCGAGGCTCTCGATGGTCGTGGCCCGAACGACGAGCGCATCCAGCTCGTTCGCGTCCCACGCCTGCAGCCGGATCCGGCTGGCGTCGTCGAGGTTGAAACCGCGCGCGCGTAGGAGGACCTCCAAGGCCTCGAGCTTCCCCTCGAGCTTCCCCTCGAGCTTCCCCTCGAGCTTCCCCTCGAGCTTCCCCTCTCGAATCCCGCGGGCTTTGCCCTCGGCAAGGATCCGCCGGAAGGTTGGGCTCTGGTACTCGTACTCGTTCTTCAGCTTCAGGGCCATGCGTTCGCGCTCCAAGGCCTGCCGGGCGGCAGCGTCGAGGTGGTGGAGGATGAGATCAGCGTACAGCGTGCTGTCGGACTCGTCGAGGGTGTCGGTGGCGTGCAGCGCGGCGCGGCCGACGTCCAGGGCCCGGGCGGTCTTGCCGTGCGCGATGACGGAGAGGACGGAGAGCGCGGGCAGTCGTTCGGCCTCCTTCCGGTCGACGACGATCGGCACGAGGTCGGGGCCGATGACGTCGTCCGGGAGGGGGTGTCCGGTGGCCCACTGCGCGATGGCGCGGGCTAGGCCTTCGCTCTCGCGGACCATGGCGACGAGCACCTCGTGCAGCTGCGACAGCATCGAAGCGCGCAACGTAGGAGGTCGCGGGGGGCTGGGCAAGGATTTGGGCGGCGGAGGGGCAGGTCATGCCCGTAAGGGACAGTTCATCACCGCACGCGACAGGGCGCGAGGAGAAACACGAATAGAAATCGAGAGCGCCCCGGCCGCTGGAGGAACGCACGGCTCGGACCAGCGCCCCCCGGTCACCAGCATCAGCTTTCCCGAGCGCGCGGTGGGCGTCGCGATCCTCAAGCCGCGGACGAGCAGCACAGACCGCAACCGCGGGCAGCTGCGGCAGGCGCCTCGGCGGTGTGCCACCCTCGCATGAGACGCCATTTTTTCCCGAGCGCGTCGTCAGCCGCAATGTCCGATCTGGGTTCCCCCGCCAAATCCTCTCCGTCCAGCTCCACCTTCGACGCATTCGCAAGGTCGGCGGACTATTCGCTGATGAAGTCCCTGCACGCGGATCCGGATGCCACCGCAGACGGCGTCGACCATGACCCGAGGCAGGTCTTCGCGGGTCATTTCGTCCCGGTGAAGCCGACACCGCTTCCCGACCTCGAGTATGTCGCCCACAGCCGCACGCTCTTTCGAGAGCTCGGGCTCGACGACGACCTCGTGCACGACGACACGTTTGCTCGGGTTTTCTCGGGCGATTTGTCGGTGGCCCCTGAGCCGATGCGACGGGTGGGCTGGGCGACGGGCTATGCCCTGTCGATCTATGGCAACGAGTACGTGCAACAGTGCCCGTTCGGCACGGGCAATGGGTATGGCGATGGTCGCGCGATCTCCGTGTTCGAAGGCGTGCTGGAGGGTCACCGCTGGGAGATGCAGCTGAAGGGGGCCGGCCCCACGCCCTACTGTCGTGGGGGTGACGGACGCGCCGTCCTGCGCTCCAGCGTGCGCGAGTTTCTCGCACAAGAGCACATGCACGCCCTGGGCGTTCCCACGTCGCGCTCGCTGACGCTGTATGTCTCGAAGTCCGAGACCGTTGCTCGGCCTTGGTACTCGGAGCACTCGCGCGGTCGCGAGCCCGATGTCCTCGTCGACAATCCCGTCGCCATCTCGACCCGCGTGGCGCCGTCCTTTCTGCGCGTGGGACAACTCGAGTTGTTCGCTCGTCGTGCGCGGAGTAACGCCCATCCGCGTGCCCTCGAAGAGTTGCGCATGATCGTGGCTCACCTGATCGAGCGCGAGTACGCCTCCGACATCGATCCGGCGCTTTCGTTTGCTGCCCAGCTGGTGGAGTTGGCCAAGGCATTCCGGACGCGCCTCACCTCGCTGGTGGCCCACTGGCTTCGCGTTGGGTACTGCCAGGGCAACTTCAACAGCGACAACTGCGCGGCGGGTGGTTTCACCCTCGACTACGGGCCCTTCGGATTCTGTGAGCGCTTCGACCCGGCGTTTCAGCCGTGGATCGGCGGCGCCGAGCACTTCTCGTTCTTCAACCAGCCCGCCGCGGCCGAGGCGAATTATCACAGCTTCTGCTCGGCCCTGGCGCCGCTCCTCGAAGATGAGCCTGAAGCACGCGCGAGCCTCGATGAAGTGCGGCGCGGCTTCGCAGCGCAGATGGTGACGCGCCTCGATGACATGTGGTCCGCGAAGCTCGGCTCGTCCGAACACCAGGCGGCGCTGGTGAAGCCGCTCTTGCAGCTCATGGTCGCGACGAAGGTCGACTACACGATCTTCTTCCGCGCGCTCTCCCAGATCCCCGGCGACATCGCCCCCCTGAAGAAGAGCTTCTACGCTGAGCCTTCGAAGCCGCTCGAAGAGCGATGGCAAGCGTGGCTGCTGCGCTGGCGCGACGCTCTGCACAGCAGCGGGGACCCCTCCGAGATCTCCGAACGGATGAAGCAGGCCAACCCCAAGTACACATGGCGGGAGTGGCTGGTCGTTCCCGCCTACCAGCAGGCCGCGCAGGGCGACTACCGCTTGGTGCACGAGCTGCAGGACGTGCTCGGTCGTCCGTACGACGAGCAGTCCGGGGACATCCAAGACCAGTACGACCGGCTCGCGCCGGCGGAGTTCTTCAACGCCGGAGGCGTGTCCCACTACAGCTGCTCGTCCTGAGCATGCTTTTCGCCACG
>CAVXIC010000026.1:0-188381 GCA_963761755.1 uncultured bacterium | reverse complement strand
GGGCGCCGAGGTTCGGAAGCTCGGCGAAGACGTTCCTTGGCCCGCCGACCGCCAGGAGGACCAGGGCGTGTTCGAGGTCACCGGAGACCCCGACGACAAGATGTTCTTCGTGGTCCCGTCCCTGCGCAACGTCTCGCAGACCGGCCCGTGGTTTCACGATGGCAGCGTCGAGTCCCTCGAAGAGGCGGTTCGGCTGATGGCTCGCCACCAGCTCGGTCGAACGTTCACCAGCGCCCAAGTGCGCGCGCTGGTGTCGTTTCTCGAGACGCTCGATGCCGAAGACATTCAGCCATGGGCCTACGAAGATTGGGATGCACAGTCGCCCGAGGAGTTCGCGTCGCCCGACGAGTAGTCGGAGCCTCGCGCCATCCCACTACGGGACGATCTGGCACTCCTCGAGACCGCCGCCGAAGGTGTCGGACACCGTGCCCTTGGCCTTGATCGGGTCGAACTGCTTGCGCTGCGGGGCTTCGCCGCCCTTGGCGAGCGAACAGCCGATCGAGCCCTTGGTCTGCGCGTTGTCACGGATGGAGACGGTGATGGTGACGTCGTCCGAACCGTTCGCGGATGCTTTCGAGGTGCTGATGAAGACGCCGTCCACGGTCACCTCCTGGCCCAGCCACTTGCTGGGGGCGCCCTTCACTCCGGCCATCAAGACACTCGGCTTCACGGATGTGCCATCGGAGGGCGGGGAAGGAGCGTCGGGGTCCTCGGCCGGGATCTCGATCTTCGCGCCGGACTTGGAGACGCACTCCTCGAACATGGACTTCATCATCGCGTCGATCTTCCCCGGGCCATCGACCGCCCCGACCTTCGCCCCATCCTTCTCGATGGTGAAGTAGGCGCAGGTGCTTCCCTCGACGACCGCCCAACTGTGGTTGTTGCCGTCGACGGTGGTGACCTTGCCGAGCTTCGACTCGACGCGGGCGAGGGCGTCGCTCCAGGCGTCGAATGGCTTGGGCCTGGCTTCGTCGGAGAGACCCTCGACCACCGCGACGGTGAGGGCCCCTGGGAAGGGCTCGGGCTTGGCTTCGGCTGGAGCCTTCGCCTCTGCACGCTCCTTGGGCTCGTCGCCCGAATCACAGGCGAGCGACAGAATGCAAAGGGCTGCAGCGAGGGACGCGAGACGTGTCATCGGCCTGCAAACTATCACCCGGACCGGCCCCTTGGAGCCGCCGACCCGCACCCCTGTCCTGGCACGATGGACTGCACACCTTGGCTCGAGGACGGTTCGATCCTGGGTTCCGACGACCGGGGCATCTGCCTCGACGTTCCGTAGATGCATCAGCCCGCCGACGGCGGGACGATCCTCGCCGCACCGATCGGATGCACAGACGAGCAGGATGACGATGCAGAGGACAGCGCAGGAGGCACTGGAGGAGAACCATGCACCCCCTGCAGATCCGACGAACTTCACTTCACGTGCTGCGCGCCGGGCAGCAACAACTGCGTGCCACGATGCCTCCCTGCCGACGGAAGCGGAACTTGCCCGAGTCCGTACTCCGCTCCGAACGGACGGTGGACCTGCGATCAAGCAGTTGCGGAAACGGCCGCAAACTGGACACCGGGAAGCTTCGTCTCCCAGAACCAGTCGGGCACCTACGAAATCGACCAAGGAGGCTGGGACGACCTACTTGATCACCCTGGCCAGCTCCTTCACGACGGAGCTCGAGTCCACCCCGTCCCCGGCGGAGGCTACAGCTTTACAGGCATCCAATCTGGAGACTTCTTCGACCAACTCGGATTTCAGAATGGCGATCAAGTTTCCGAGATTAACGGCCGCAGGATTCGCACTGACGCGGACGCATGGAGCGCGTACAACGATTTCTACAGTTCTACGACTTTTCGCGTCGTGGTCTCCCGATCTGGCAGTCCAGTCAGCCTGAGCTACGAAATCAACTAACCCGACGCTGCGACGCCAACGCAGAAGACACGCAAGACGGACGAAAGGGGAAGGGGAGACGCTCATGTAATCCTCAGGCGATCTCCCCCGTTATCCCCACGCCGGCTGAGAATCGACGCGCAGGCGCGCAGGGCACATCCGCACAGTCTGCAGACGTGCTAGACTCCTTGCATGCTCCGGCATATAGAGGCCGCATGCGCCTTCTTCTTCCTCTCGCCTGGCTGCACGCCAGGCGAGGTTCCTGAGGCTGGTATACGGAGAGTCCCCGAATACCCCGGACCAGAGTACAGGACCGAATATACCATAGTGCAGACAGACTTCGAAGAGCCGTTGTGCCAGGGGGAACTTGACCGCATCGACCTTCACGCATCCGCCATTGAACAACGATTCCAGGTCGAGGCGCCGCCCAATATTATCATCAGACTCACCGACACGTTCCCAGTCTCGAACTGCCCCCTAGGCCTTACGGGCTGCTATTTATCGCCGGACATCGCCACGATGTCACGGTCGCTCGACCATGAAATTGTCCATGCCATCACAGATCAGCTGGCCATCCCCGGGGTGTTCTGGAGGGAAGGCATAGCTGAGGTTTTTGGGAACAAACCAATCATCCCCGGGCGCGCCCGTGTCGTAGACAATATAAATGCAGCAAGTTCTCGGGACGTAGACTACGAAACCGCCGGGCACTTCACCAGATGGCTTATAGAGACTGAGGGCCTGGATAGCGTCGTCCGCGCAGCTCAGACCGAAGACTTCGTCGCAGTCTTCGGCTTGAGCATCGAACAGCTACAAGAGGAGTACGAGGCCACCGCCCCATGGAGATACCCCTCGCCAAGCGAATGCACAGTACCGCAACTCGGGTTCAAAGGCGACGAACTAGAAGAAGAGCTGACCGTAACGTGCGCGGACGACCGCGCTTCTCGAGCTGGTGAGCCTTTTCCGGCCTCAACACACCTTGGAATCGAGCGAGTGATTCCTGTGCCAGAGCCAGGAGTGTACTCGGTTCTTATCAGCGGAGGCCGCGGCATGTTCATCCAACGGTGCACGTACGGGATAGTTGAAGAAGAGCCCGCCCAGGTAGAAGAAGGCGACGTCGAACCCGTCTTTGTGGAAGCGAACACGCCTACAGAAGTCTCGCTTCCTGGCGGCGACCACCGCCTGTCGATCTACGCTTCCGAAGGCCTCGACAGCGAAGATGTATTCCTTCGCATCGAACGCATATAGGTCCATGTGCCGTCAAAAATCGAGATCTATCGTCGAGATTCGAGATCGGGGCTTCGGGATTTCGAGTGGGTGCGGGAGCTTACTGAAATCGGCCGTGAGCCCCCCGTCGGTGGGATGCAGGACCGAGGCGACCGTGTCGACGGGGAGATCGACCGGGGGGCCCGCGAGGGTGAGGACGAGCAACGAGATCATGCGGCCTCCTGGACGGCGCGCTTCGCCTGGCGGCCGAAGAGCACCTTGTAGAGCGCGGGCACGACGACGAGGGTGAGGGCGGTGGACGCGACGAGCCCGCTGATCATCGCCCAGGCCAGGGGCGGCCACAGGGAGGTGGCCGAGAGCGCCAGCGGCAGCAGGCCGGCGATCGTGGTGACCGTCGTGAGCAGGATGGGCCGGGCGCGCTTCTGCACCGACTCGACCAGCGCTTCGTCCAGCCCGATGCCCTCGCGGCGGCGCCGCTCGACCACGTCCACCATGACGATGGCGTTGTTGACCACGATGCCGACCAGCGCGATGACGCCCAGCAGCGACATGAACCCGAACGGCTGTCCGCCGAACACGAGCCCGGGGATGACGCCCGCGGCCGCAAGAGGGACCGTTGTCATCACGATGCCCACCCGGCGGAACGAGTTGAACTCCACCATCAGGAAGCCGATGAGCATCAGGATGCCCAGGGGCAGCGTCTGCAGCAGCGCGGTGTTGGCCTCGCTGCTGCCCTCGTTCTCACCCCCGATCTCCAGGGTCACGCCTTCGGGCAGCGGCGCGTCCTGAAGACGGCGCATCAGCTCGGCCACGATGGCGGCCGAGGTGTGGTCGGCCGCCACCTCGGAGAGCACCGAGACCTTGCGCTCGCCCTTGTAGTGGTAGATCGCCGCGGGACGCCACGTGACCGAGGTCTGGGCGATCTGAGCCAGGGGCACCGCCGAGGCGGCATCCCGTCCGACCTCGAGCGCCGGCAGACCGTCGACGGGCGTGTCCTCGCCCTCGGGAGAACGCACCATGATCGGCACCGGATCCTCGCCGCCGCGATACTGGCCCACGCCCAGGCCGTAGGTGTGACCACGCAGCGCATCGGCCACGTCGACCCGGGTGACGCCGTGGCGGGCGGCCGCGGCATCGTCCACGTCGATCTCGATGTTCGGCACGCCCAGGCCGCCGTCGGTGCGGACATCCACCGCACCGTCGATCTCTTGCAGCTGCGCCATCACCTGTTCGGAGGCGTCGCGCAGCTGCACGAGGCTCTCCCCGGTCAGTCGGATCTCGACCGGGGCGGGCAGGCCGGGGCCTTGCTCGAGTCCGCGCGCCACCACCTGGACCTCGGCCATCTCCTCGGCGGCGAAGCTGCGCACGTGGTCGATGAGGGGCCGGTTCTCACGCTTGTGCGTGGTGTTCACCACCAGCTGCGCGAAGTGTGGCGCGCGCGGGATGGTGCTGAGGTTGTAGTAGAAGTGCGGCGCCGAGCGGCCGACGTACGCGACCACGCCGGTCACGTCGTCGCGGCTGAGCAGGTCCGCCTCCAGCCGCTGCGCGTAGCCGTCGACCTCGTCGAGATGGGCGCCCTCGGGCAGTCGCAGGTCGATGAGGATCTGGGTGCGGTCCGAGGTCGGGAAGAACCGCTGCTCGACCATGCCGATCGAGGCGAAGCTGGCCGTCACGGTGGCCAGGGCGAGGCTGATGACGAGCAGCGGGCGCCGGATCGAGAACCGCCCGAAGACGCCGGAGAACCTCTCCAGCCAGGACTCCTCGAGCGCCGCCTTGCGCTTGCGCAGGAGCCAGCTGGACAGCACCGGAGTGACGAGGATCGCGTAGGCGTAGCTGATCCCCAGCGTGAGCATGATGAGGATGGGGATTGCGCGGGTGAACTCGCCCACCCCGCCCTCGGAGAGCAGCATCGGCACGAACGCGGCCATCGTCGTGCCCGTCGCGGCGCCCAGCGGCAGCGCGAGGTCGCGGATCGAGGCCGCGGCGGCCTGGATTGGTGCGGCGCCCGCGTCGATGCGCCCCTGGACGTCCTCGGCGACGACGATGGCGTTGTCGACCAGCATGCCCAGCGCGATCACCAGGGCGGCGATCGACATCTGGTGCAGCATCCCACCGGCCGCGGCGTAGAGGGCGAGCGCCGCAAAGGCCACCAGGGGAATGACCGCCGAGACGACCAGACCCATGCGTACGCCCATCGCAAGACACAGCACCAGCGCGACCACGCCGATGCCCATCAGCAAAGAGCGGCCCAGGTCCGCGATGCGGTGCTCGACCTGGTCGGGTTGGAAGATGATCTCCTCCAACTCCACGTCGGGGTAGCGGGTGCGCAACGCGTCGGCGCGGGCGCGGATCGCCTCGCCGAACTCGACCAGGTTGATGCCCTCTCGAGGCACCACGGCCAGCGCGACCGCGGGCACGCCATCGTGGCGCACCCGATCGATCCTCGGGTTGGTCTCGCCGTACTGCACGTCGGCCACCTCTTCGAGCGGCACCGTCACGCCGGTGGGCAGCACGATCGCGGTGCTTCGCAGCTCGTCGAGGCTGCGGAACTCGGTGCCGGGGCGCAGGGACGCCATCTTGTTGCCGACCCGCACTGCACCTCCAGGAACGCCGGCGTTGCGCGCGTAGAGCTGGTCGCGGAGGAAGACCGGTGTGAGGCCGTACCGGTGGGCCGCTGCGTCGTCGATCTCGATCGTGACCTGTTCACCGGGGTCCGCGATGATCTCGACCTTGGCGACGTTCGGGGTCGCGAACAGGTCGTCCTTGATGTCCTGGGCGCGCTCGTGCAGCACCGCAGGATCGCCGGTGCCGGTCAGAGACCAGACCACCGAGGTCTGATCGGAGATCCCGCGGTCGAGATGGGCATCCCCGGCGCCGTCGGGGAACGCGATCTCGGCGGCGTCGAGGGCGTCCTCCACGTCCTTCCAGGCGTCGTCCATCGCGTCGGCGTCGACGCTATCTCGGAAGACCAGCTGCACGCTGCCAAAGCCGGCGCGGGCGGTGCCAAAGGTCCGTCGCAGGGCGTCGACCTCGGCGAGGTGCTCCTCGAGCGGATCGAGCAGCAGGCTCTCGACCTTCTCCGCGTCGGCACCGGGGAACTCGACCGAGACGAGCGCCCAACGGACGGTCATGTCGGGATCCTCCTGGCGCGGCATGGTCAGCCACGCGAACAGGCCGACGGCCGCGAGGAGCGTGGCTGCCGTCGTGATGAGTCGGGACTGGCCCAACATGCGGACGATGGCGTTCATCGGTTCACCTGGACGCTTTGCCCGGGGACCAGGCCGAAGTGACCGCCGCTGATCACGTCCTCCCCCGCTTCGAGTCCGGAGATGATCAGCGCACGGGAGCCGACCAGCCCCACCACCTGCACGGGACGGCGCTGGGCGAGTCCGTCCTCGATCACGAAGACGGTCGTCTCGCCGGCGCCCGCGTCGACCACCGAGGAGACGGGTATGGTGACGCCGTCGTCGTCGGCACGCGCGAGCACGAGCTCGGCGGTCATGCCCGGGACGAGCGCTGTGCCCTCGGGCAGAGCGATGACGACGGGGAACAAGCGCCCGGCGCCTTGGCCCCCGTGACCAATGGAGGTCACGCGACCCCGCAGCTCGCGGCCTCCTTGCATCGGCAGCGCCAGGTCGACCGTGTCGTCGGTTGCGATGTCCGAGAGCACGGTCTCGGGGACCTGCACCTCGATCTCGAGCGCTTCGCCGCTGAGCGTCGCGACGGATTGCCCCGCCCCCACGAACTCGCCGGGCTCCGCGTCGACCCGCACGATGGTTCCCGAGAAGGGCGCGCGGAGCATGCCGTCTCGGTGCATTCGCTTGGCTTCGTCGAGCTCGACCAGCGCGGCGTCTTCGGAGGCGGTGTACAGCGAGACCGCGTGCGAGGCAGATTCGAGCTCGACCTCGGACGCAGCCTTCTGGGCGGCGAGCCGACCGGTCCGCTTGCGATCGCGCCGCCCCTGGGCCAGCTGCTCTCGGGCCTGGCGGACGCCGGCTTCGGCTCGGGCCATCCGGTTGGAGGTTCCGCGGCGGTCGAGGGCGGCGATGTCCGACCCGGCGTCGACGCGATCACCGACCTCGACCCATCGCTTGATGACTCGACCCGGCACGATGAACGAGAGGTTCGCGTCGCGCTTGGCCCGGACGACCCCGGAGAAGCGAAGCGCGCGGGACGAGTCGGTGGCCTTGGCCTCAGCCGTGACGACGCGCTTGAACCGCTCGGGCGCGGGGGCGACCGCAGCGTCCGAGGATTGCATCAAAGGGAACGCGAGGGCGCCGGCGAGGGCGGCCAGCGCGAGGACACCGAGCGGTTTTCGGGGGTTCATCAGCAGCTCCGGGCCCCAAGCTAGGGTCGGGGACGCGAACGCGCTGTGGGTCGAATGGCGAATTCGAGGGCGAAACCTCGTCCCCAGGCCCGAACACCGCAAAAATTCGCCGTTTGGCGAACTGCGGTTCGCCGTCCAGGGTCCTAGCCTGAGCGCTGTGATGCCCCCCGAAACATCCGGCGGTGCCGCGACGTATCGAATCTGCGTGGAGGGGCACTTCGGTCGGCGATTGCGCGCAGCCCTCGAGCCTCTGAAGGCCTTCGAGGTCCACGGCCGCACGGTGTTCGAGGGGCTCGTCCCGGACCAGGCGGCGCTCTACGGTCTGCTGCGCCGTCTCGAATGTACGGGATGCACGCTACTGTCGGTGTTCAAGGTCGACGAGTGAGGGTGGCGACGACCGGTGTTCACGCTTCGGCACGTTGACGAAGGCGAGGGCGAGCGACCAGACTCGTCTTCGCGCGCGATGGAGACCCGCCTGCTCGCCACGAAGTTGTTCGTGCCCGTGACGCGGGCGGCCTGCGTGCCTCGGCCCCGGCTGCAGGCGCTGCTGGAGCGTGGGGTGGCCGGACCTCTCACGCTGCTGTCGGCCCCCGCGGGCAGCGGCAAGACCACGCTCGTCGCGAACTGGTTGCGGGAGTCGGAGCGCCCGGTCGCATGGTTCTCGCTCGACGAGCGCGACAACGACCTGGCGCGGTTCCTCCGCTACTTCGTGGCCGCCATCGCGCGCCAGTACGAAGGGTTCGGGGGGACGCTGTTCTCGGACCCCAAGGCGGTGAGCATGGAAGACCCCTTCGACCTCGCCACCGACGTGGTCAACGAGGTCACGCTGCTCGGTGCGCCGCTCCTGGTCGTGCTCGATGACGTCCACGTGCTCGATGAGGCGCGGGTGTGCGAGGTGCTGGCGTTCGTGGTCGACGCCTGCCCGCCCAACCTCCATCTCGTCATGACAACGCGGTCCGATCCGGCGCTGCCGCTGAGCCGCATGCGGGCGCGCGGTCAGCTCGCGGAGATTCGCGCGACCGAGCTCCGCTTCACCCGCGAGGAGTCTGCGTCCTTCCTCGGCGACGTGATGGGGGTGCAGCTGAGCGACGAACAGATCGCGCGGCTGGAGTCCCGAACCGAGGGCTGGGCCGTGGGCCTGCAGATGGCAGCGCTGTCCCTGCAGGGCCGTGCCGACGCGGAGTCGTTCATCGAGGGCTTCGCGGGCAGCCACAGATACGTACTCGACTACCTGATGGACGAGGTCTTGCAGCGACTGCCCGAAGGCGCCCGATCGTTCCTCATGGAGACCTCGATCTTGCGCCAGCTCACCGCTCCACTGGTCGACGCGGTGACCGGGCGCGAGGACGGGGCAGAGGTCCTCGATACGCTCGAACGCAGCAACGTGTTCACCATCCCGCTCGACAGCCGCCGCACGGCATATCGCTATCATCATTTGTTCGGCACCCTGCTGCAGCATGAGCTCGAGGCTTCGGTCTCCCGGGATGAGCTTCGGGCGCTCCATGGTCGAGCGAGCCGGGCGCTGGAGGCGGAGGGGCAGTGTGAAGACGCGGTCGATCATGCGCTGCTCGCCGAGGACTACGAGCGAGCCGTGGAGCTCTTGGTGCCGCTGGTGATGAGCTCGACGATTCGCGGGGAGAGCCACGCGCTGGCCAAGCTGATCGCCCGGATCCCGCCGGCGCATGCGGACGCAAACCCTAAAGTCGGCCTGCTCGAGGGCTGGCTCGACTACTATCAGTTCAAGTTCTCGGCGCTCTCCCGTCGGCTGGAGTTGCTGCGCCAGGCCAGGGGTCTCGATCTCTCCCCCGCGCTCTCGGCCGAACTGGAGCTGTTGATCAGCATGGTGGCGGGCGAGGCGGGCGACCTCGACACCGCCGCCGCGTCGCTCGCACGGGTCGGGGACCTCCCGCCCAATCGACCCTATCTGCACGCGTTCAAGTCCATGCACACGGCCGTGCTCGCCCTGATGCAGGACCGGCTCGACGAGGCGCGTGAGGAGCTGGAGCGCACGCGCATCGCGGTGCGGCGCACCAACGACCCCTACGCCGAGGTGTGGGCGAAGTGGCAGATCGCCCACGTGGACCTGCTGCGAGGCAAGCTCGAGGATTCACGTCGGGCCCACGACGTGCTGCTCGGTGAGGTGATGGGGCGGTACCACGGCGCGCCGCCCAGCAGCGCGCTGGTGGGCTTCGGCACCGGCATCTACGTGATGCTCCACCGCCACGATCTCGCCCGCGCGGCCGAGCTGTCGAAGATTGCCGGCACGCTGGGCAAGGACTTGGGGCGTCGCCACGGCTACGTGTCGTGCCTGCTCATGCCTCGGGCGCTGCTGCAGGTGCAGGCCGGCGAAGGCGAGGAGTGGCGCTCGACCATCGATCAGGCGATTCGGCACCTCGACGCCCTCGATCAGATGACGTCGGTGCCTCGCATCGAGGCCCAGCGGGTGCGGCTGGCGATGCACCCGCGCTCGAGGGTCGACGGCCGGACCTATGCGGGTCGCTGGCTGGAGCAGCCGGGCATTCGCGATCGCTCCCACGAGGTCTATCGGCCCAACCCGATGCCCGGTGTGCAGGTCGATCATCCCCGCTTCGTGCTCGCGCGTGCGCTCGGGCAGATCGGCGAACTCGACGAGGCGGCGACGGTCGCCCGAGAGCTCTTGGCCCGAGCACGGGGTGCGGGCCGCGTCGTGTGTCAGGTCGAGGCGCTGCTGTTGCTGGCCGAGATTGCGGCCGCGCGGGGGGAGCCCGTCGTGCTGAACGACGCGATCGCACTCGCCGCGCCCGAGCGTCTCGTGGGCCCATTCCTCGAGTTCGAGAACCTCATGCACGCTGCGATTGCGGCGGCGCACGGCCACTCCGCCTTCGCCCGGATCCTCGCCGAGGCGCATCACCCGATCTGCCCCGAGGTCGAACCGCCGCCCATCGGCGAACCTGGGACCCCCGACGTCGAGGCCTCACTCGCCGAGGCGCTGTCCGATCGTGAGCTCGAGGTTTTGGACCTCGTCGCGATCGGCATGTCCAACGCCGAAGCCTCCCGCAAGCTCTTCATCGCCCCCAGCACCGTCAAGAAGCACCTCGAACACATCTACGGCAAGCTCGGCGTCAACCGTCGAACGCAGGCCGTCGCTCGGGCCCGAAGCTTGGGCTTGATCCGGGCTTGAGTTCGGAGGGCGCGTCGCGTCGACCCCGGGCCATCACTGCGCGGCGGCTGTCGCCTCGGGAGCCGAGACCCGCGTGAGTCGGACGATCGCCTCGAAGCCCGCTTCCTGCAGAGCGTGATCCTCGAAGTGTTCGAACGTCTCCTGTCGGCCCATCGACCCGACCAGCTTCTTGGGGTGCGCCGTCGCGTAGAAGTGCCCCGTCTCCCCGTCTGCAAACTCCAGCGCGTCCACGTACCGACGGGCAGCGGCTTCGAGCGACCCGGCCATGCCCACCAGCGGGCCGAGGGTCTTCATGAATGCGTTCAACAGCTTCATCCCGAGGCCTGCCCCGCGGGCGAAGTTGCTGCCGGGCGCCGAGCCCGGAGACACGGCGTTGACCGTCATGCCGTCGGGAAGCCGGCGTGACAACGCGGCGGCCCACCAGGCCACGACGAGCTTCGCGGTGGCGTACTCCTGCATGTTGACGAACCGATCTTGGACCTGCGTTCTCGCCAAGGCGACGATGGCAGCGGCCCGGTCTCCGCCGAAACTCGCCGTCGCGAGCGCCGAGACGTCGTGAAGTGCCGCGCCTGGAAGCGTGCCGCGTGCCGCCTCGGAGCCCGCGATCACGATCCGTGTGTGGGGTCGGAGCAGATCCGTCTCCAACAGCTGCATCGTGAGGATGTGGTGCCCAATGAGGGTCGAGGCCCACGTGATCTCCACGCCCTCGGCGTTGTAGCTGGGGGTTGCGGACGAGGCACCCGCATTGAGCACGAGTCCGTCGATGGCCGTTCCTCTCGTCGCGAGCGCGTTCGCAGCGGCCTGGGCGGAACCCGGCTCCGATGTGTCGATCGCCAGGGGCACGAAGACGTCTTTTCCCGCCCGCTCCGTCAGCTTGGCCCGTGCCTGCTCGGCCTTGTCGACCGTTCTGCACGCGAGGATCACCGTGCCCCATCCCGCTTCTGCGAGCTGAGCGGCGGCTTCGAAGCCAACGCCCGAGTTCGCGCCCGTCACGAGCACCGTGTGGTTGTTTCGAGATTGCGTCATCGCCACCCAGGTATGAACCCGGGTGATGCGAAGGAAAAGAACCATCTTCGACGGCTGGTGGTACGGTTATGAACCATGGCGTCCCTCGACGAGTTGGACTGGGACCACCTCCGCGTGTTCTTGGCGACGGTCCGCTCGGGCAGTCTTCGAGGCGCTGCCGATGCACTCGGGCTCAGTCACCCCACCGCGCGTCGTCGTCTCGGCGCGCTCGAGGAGCAACTTGGACTGCAGTTGTTCGAGCGACGACGTGACGGGCTGCATCTCACCATCGAGGCTTCCGAACTTCGACTCGCTGCCGAGGAGGTCGAACGGGCGGTGCATGCCTTGGGACGGATCGCGCAGACGGCCGACCCCTCGTTGCGCGGGCCCATTCGCGTCACCGTCCCGGACATCATCGCGAGCGAGCTCCTGATGCCGGACTTCGTCGCCTTTCAGCGGCGTTGGCCGGGGATCGAGCTTCGGGTCGAGAGCTCGTATCAGGTGGCAGATCTCGAGAAACGGGAGGCCGACATCGCCATTCGAGCGGTGCCCGTCGCCACCCCGCCCGATCAACACCTCACCGGACGCAAAGCCGCGACGGCCTACCAGGCGGTGTACGGCGAGGGCGAGCAGTGGATCGGGTGGCGAGGCGAGCGCGAGGACAGGCCCTGGATCCGCGACACCCCCTTCCCCGATCTGCCGATCTGCGGGGCGTTCAACGACCCTGCCTTGCAGCGAGCGGCGTGTTCGGCCGGCATGGGGCTGTCCCTACTTCCGTGCTTCCTCGCGGACGCGACGCTGCGCCGACGCAGCGAACCTCGACCACACTTCGACTTGTGGGTGCTCGTCCACCCCGACCTTCGACGAAGTCCGCGCCTTCGCACGTTTCGAGACGCGATGGTGGACGCCATCGTCACCCACCGTCCCCGCCTGGAAGGGCGCCGAACGTAGGCTGCTAGCCCGATCCCGATGCGCTCAGGCGGCGCTCCAGCAGGCTGCGCAGCACGGGCGTGGGCGCAGCGTCCATCGCCAGCGCGCGGTAGCGTGTCGCCTCGTCGTCGTGCCCACAGCGGCGGTGCAGGTCGGCCAGCACTGCGAACCACTGGAAGGAGGCGTGGAGCCAGGAGGGGGGGGCGACGCGCTCGAGAAACGCGAGGCCCGCTTCGGGCTCCAGCAGGTCGTAGCAGGCGACGATGTGGTCCCAACGCGTCGCCTCGAAGGTCTTCGCCCGGCAGTGTTCGGCCGCGGTTCCAGCCGATTCGACGTTGCCCGTCAGGGAAGCTCGAGGTCTTCGCTGGCGCGCTTGCCCTGCTCCCAGGCGCGGGCATCCACGCTCATGCTCCGACCCGGTCCGAGCTGCAGCGCGTCGGCCACGAAGCGATCGAGGGCCTCGCGGTGCGCGGCGCGGGCCGGGTCCACGATGACGAGGGCGGCTGCATCGAGGGTGGTCCTGGTCTGCGCGGAGGCGTCGCGCAGACGCTCCGCAACGGCATCGACCACGCCCAGGCGGAAGGCGTCGTGCCACTTCTTGGAGCGCCGGTCTCCGTGCGTGGCCGAGAGCCACTCGATGCGCTTGACGAGCCAGTCCCACAGCGCGCCGACGGCCGCCCGGTCCCGCGCGCGCCCGACCAGGACGATGGCGCAGGCCTTGGGCTGTCCGGGGGATGGGGTGCTCAGCGTGTAGGCGACGCAGCCGTTGGCGTCGGCGAGCACCGAGGCCAGGGCGCTCTTCCAGCGGCGGAGTCGCCGGGCAACCTCCAGGGGCTGGTCCCGCGCGTCGACGATCGGATCGGGATCCTCTTCGACGGCCCGCTCCGCATCGAGCCAGCGCTGCAGTCGGTGGGTCTCGATGATCGCCTGCGCCCGTGAAGCCGCCAGCGCGGCCTCGTGGGGGTTGTCGGAGGTCGCGAGGGCCAGCAGCTTGCGCACGCGATCCAGCGCGGCGTCGGTGCGGTCGGAAGGAGCGGACATGAAGCCTCAGGCGAGCGTCCGAGCGTCAGGCGAGCGTCACGGCGCAACCGAGCTTCGCATGGCCGCACCTGTAGCGTGAAGCGGAGGTCGCCCGCAACACGCTCAGGCCCGAGCGGGCGTCGGCTCACACGCCGAATGCACACTGGAGGCCGGCGTCGATCGTGCAGCCAGCGAACTCGTTGCAAGCGTTCTCGGCGCATTCGTCCAGCACGTTGAGCGTCTCGTCCTGTTCATCCGCCTGGCAGTCGGTGACCGTCGATTCGCAGTCCGACTGGCAGGAGTCGGCGTCGACGTTCGAGTCACACTCGGCCGCCTTCTCACAGTAATCGCTGCACGATCCTTCGATCTGAATCTCCTCGATGACGCCCGCGCCATCACCATCCTCGTCGCAGCCGGGGGCGGAGATCATGAAGAAGGCGGCGCAGGAGGAAAGGAGAAGTGTTCGGATGGAAACGTTCATGGCCAGGCCCTTTGTGCACGCGGGGTGCCAAGTCGGGGACGACCAGAATCAGGCGACTTCTCGCGACGCCGGGTGGGCGCGAGCGCTCGACCGCTCAGCGCTCCCAGCGCGCGGTTGGTCGCTGTCGCTCAGGCTGCATCGAGACGATCCCTCGTCATCGAGACGATCCCTCGTCGCCACCCTCGACCTGGCCGCCCACCGATCGCCACGCCGAGCATCGAGGCGTCGTCGTCGATCGAAACGATCCGAGTCATCGCGGAAGTGTGGCCACCGGGGGCTCATCGACGGCCTCTGAAGCCCACAACCGAACTTCGAGCACCTTGCGCGGCTCACGGCGCATCACCGCCACCGCGAGGGAGGCATGGGCAGGCGGCCGAAGGGGCTCTACACTCGCGGTCGTGAGCCTCCCCGCCCCAGACGCCCGAGCCAAGGCGGCCGAAGAGCTTCTTGGCGTGACTCTCTCCGGTCGGTACCGCCTCGACTCGATCCTCGGTCACGGATCGATGGGGAGCGTCTTCAAGGCCCATCACCTCGGTCTGCATAAGGATGTCGCGGTCAAGCTGCTGCATCCCGAGCTGACCGCAGACGATGAGATGGTCGCGCGCTTCGACCGCGAAGCCGCGGCGGCGTCGCGGCTCGACCACCCCAACTGCGTCCGCACCATGGACTTCGGCTCGACGGACGAGGGGCGCCGCTATCTCGTGATGGAGAAGCTCGAGGGCAAGGACCTCGCCGAGCTCGTCACGGAGCCGATGCCGCCGTTTCGCGTGGTCGACCTGGTGGGGCAGGTGCTCGCGGGGCTCGCCCACGCGCATACCCACGGGCTGGTGCATCGCGACATCAAGACCGAGAACATCTTCGTTCTCGACACCGAGGCGGGGGAGCAGGTGAAGCTGCTCGACTTCGGCATCGCCAAGGTCAGCCACGGCGCAGGAGCCAAGCAGCTCACCCAGACGGGCATGGTGTTCGGGACGCCCCACTACATGAGCCCGGAGCAGGCACGGGGCGAGAAGACCGATGCTCGAAGCGACCTCTACTCGCTCGGCATCGTGATGTACGCGATGCTGGCGGGCGAGCTGCCCTTCCACGGAGAGGACGCGATGGCGCTCCTGCGCCAGCAGATCGCGGAGGAGCCCCCCGCGCTCCCCGACTCGATCCCGGGCTCGCTGCGGGGCTTCGTCAAGCAGCTGCTGGCCAAGGATCCTGCGGAGCGCTTCACCGACGCGACGACCGCGGCCGCGGCACTTCGGCGGGCGGCATCCCCGACCCAGCCCCCGGCCGTTCCGGAAGTCCATCCGACCCTCGCGGCGACGGCGGCCGCCGGGGCCGAAGCCGACCCGGAGGACGATCGCGAGACGCTGGCGGACAACCGCTCCGCGCACCAACCGTTGCCTCCGCCTCCGTCGCCGCCTCCGTCCGCGCCACCGGCGTCATCGACCGCGACCGCCGAGCGACCGCGGTGGCTGCTTCCCGTCATTGGCGTGGGCGCGGTTGGCTTGCTGGGGCTCCTCATCGCGGTCTGGCCCGAAGGAGAGGACTCCGACACCGCGCCGGAGACCGCCGTGGCCGCAGGCGCGCCGACCGACGAGGTCTCGGCCCCCGGCGCTGATGGGTCCGATGACGTCGTGGTCGTGAACGACGATTCGGACGCGACGCCGAAGGGCGACCAGGAGGACGGTGCCGACGACGAGTCTCAGTCCGAGCGCGCGCTTCGGGCGACGTTCAAGTCGGTGGACCAGCTCATCGAGTCCAAGAAGTACGACTCAGCCCGGATCACCATCGAACCCTCGCTCGAGGTCTACCGCGACGAACCGGGTCTGCACTGGCGGATGGGTCGCGTGCTGGTGGCGCTCGGACGCAAGGCCAACGCGACGGCCGCCCTCGAGAGCTACCGATCGGCGCTGGCCTTGAAGCCCGACTTGCTCGACGACGAGGCGTTCGCTGAGGCGTTCTGGGATCTGCTCGACGATCCGGTTCACCGGGAGCTGTCCTCGCGGATCGCCATCGACCTGCTCGGCGAGCGCGGTCACGACCGTCTCGCGGAGTGGGTCAACGTTCAGAATGCCCCCTTGTCCTACGCGTCGCGCCACGCAGCGACGGAGCACCTTCGCGCGGCAGGCCAGGGTGATCGGGTCAACGAGCCGCTCCAAACGGCGCTCGACCTATGGCAGGCCAGCGTGGCGGAGGTGCCCTGCGATGCATTCGACCGCGCGCTCCGGGCCGCGAAGGAGAGCCCCGACAGTTACCTGCTGGGGACACTGTCGCGGGTGAGCGTGCCCAAGACCGGCGAGGGCGAGGAGGCGGTCGAGTGTCCTGGGCTGGCCGCCGCGCTCGGCCGCGCCCGGGACGAGTACACGCAGCGCTACGCGGGACTCGACCCGACCATTCCCGCTGCGTACCAACGACGCAAGCCCTCCGGGCAGCCGAACAAGCGACGACGCCGACGCTAGCCGGTGCTGGTGCTGGTGCTGGTGCTGGTCGAGCCGGGTCCGCCCGAGGTCGAGCCAGCGTCGCCTCCCGTGCCGGTCGAGCCTCCCGTGTCGCTCGTGCCCCCCGTGTCGCTCGTTCCGGTCGTGCCGCCTTCTTCACAGCTGGCGTAGAAAGTCGCCTCCTCCTCCCAGCACGCGGACGGGTACTCGCCCGGCTCGGTGGCCGAGCAGCCTTGGTCGAGCACGCACGTCAGCAGGTCCTCGTACGCGTGGACGCAGGGGTAGGACGTTGAGGAGAACTCGACCGCGTTGGAGTAGCAAACGGTGAGCACGGCCTCTTCGCTGATGGTGTGGTCGCACGATGCCTCGTTGTCCGCGTACTTCTCGCAGAGGTCGCGATCGTCGGTTGTCCCGGTGGTCCACAGGGGGTCGAACTCGGAGTCCGTGTCGGAGTTGGAGTCGAATCGCAACCACCCGAAGCAGCCGCCCATGGACAGCGTGATCATCACCACCGAAAATAACCGCAATGCATCCATGAACGCTCCTGCCCATGGGTGGCCGGCTCGCGCCTCCATTCGTGACTTCCGCTCGATCTTTCTTCTCCCGGTGCCGAAACGGTTTCGTTTGGGGACACCCGGGCATCGCAGGGGGCTTGCGCGGCAGCTCCGCGACGTTACGAGCGATGGAGCCGGGTCGGAAATGCGGGTCCTCTACATCCACCAATACTTCGTCACGCCATCGGGTGCAGGTGGGACGCGCTCGTACGAGTTCGCACGTCGTCTGGTGCGGCGGGGTCACGAGGTCACCCTCGTCACCTCCAACGCCCTGATGCCCGAGTACGCCGGGATCACCGAGCGTACGCTCGTCGAGTGTGACGGCTTCCGGCTGGTGGTCCTGCCGGTCGCGTACGACCAGGGCATGTCCTACTCGCGACGCATCATGTCGTTCTTCGAGTTCGCCGCGGCGGCAGCAAGGGAGTCGACGCGTCACGACGCCGACGTCGTCTTCGCGACCTCCACCCCGCTCACGGTCGCACTTCCCGGCTTGTTTGCGCGGGTCGCCAAGCGCGTGCCCCTGGTGTTCGAGGTGCGCGACTCGTGGCCCACGCTGCCGATCGCCCTGGGTGCCTTGCAACACCCCGTCGCCAAGGTCGCCGCGCGGGCGCTCGAGTGGGTCGCCTATCATGGGAGCGCCGAGGTCGTCGCGCTTTCCCCGGGCATGGCCAAGGACGTCACCGCCCGGGGCTTTCCCACCAAGCGCGTGACGGTGATTCCCAACGGCTGCGACATCGACCTCGAAGACGTCTCAGCAACGGAGGTCGCGGCCTATCGCGCGCGTCTCTTCCCCGACATGCGCGCCGATCAGCCCCTGGTCACGTATGCCGGGAACATGGGCATCTCCCACGATCCTGGATGGTTGGTCGACGTGGCTCGACAGATGCTCGCAATCGACGGCAACGTTCGCTTTGCGCTCGTGGGCGGGGGGGCGCTCGCGCAGGAGGTCGAAGCCAGAGCACGTCGCGAGGGCGTTGTGGACCGCAACCTCTACGTGCGGCCTCCGGTACCCAAGGCCGACGTTCCCAAGCTTCTGCGCGCCTCAGCAATGGCGACCTCGACCGCTGCACCGATTCGCGAGCTCGAGGACAACAGCGCCAACAAGTTCTTCGACGCGCTCGCCAACGGAGTGCCCGTGGCGCTCAACTACGGAGGCTGGCAGGCAGACCTGTTGGGATCCTACGAGGCGGGAATCGTCCTTCCCTTCGGCCGACCAGATCGCGCTGCTCGTACGCTGCACGAGACGCTCCGCGATGGCGCCCGGATGGCGCGGCTTCGTAGTGGGGCGGCTCACCTGGCTCGCGAGCGCTTCGATCGCGAGGTGCTCACTCGCTCCCTCGAGCAGGTCTTGGAAAGAGCAGTGGAGGTGCGCCGTGCTGCGTGAGGCGTCGGGCCGCTCTCGGCTCGCCGCAGCGGCAAAGCGAATGTTCGACATCGGGGTCAGCGGAACGGCGCTCGTGGCCCTATCCCCCGTCATCGGAGCCACGGCCGCGGTCGTCCGAGCCAAGATGGGAGGCCCGGTCGTGTTCGCGCAGCGCCGGCCGGGTCGCAACGAGCGACCGTTCGTCGTCTACAAGTTCCGGACGATGACCGACGAGCGCGACGAGGATGGAAACCTGCTTCCCGACCACGTGCGCCTCACCGCGCTCGGTCGATTCCTTCGCAGGACCTCGCTCGACGAGATCCCGCAGCTTTGGAACGTGCTTCGAGGGGACATGTCGCTCGTGGGCCCCAGGCCGCTGACGATGGGCTATCTGCCCTACTACAGCCAGCGTGAGCGCAAGCGGTTCCACGTGCCGCCGGGCATCACCGGGTTGGCCCAGATCCACGGTCGCAACACCGTGGCATGGGATGAGCGACTCGGGCTCGACGCGGACTACGTGGAGCAGTTCTCGCTGCGGAACGATCTGCGGATCTTGTTCGAGACCGTCAAGATCGTGTTCGTTGGGCGCGGCGTGGTCGAGGACCCTCGCAGCCTCATGCAAGACCTGGACGTCGAGCGTCGCGGAAGACTCGCCGATGTTTGATGCTGCAGTTCGTTTGGCTGAGCCATCCGACGCGGCTTCGATCGTGCGGCTCTATGCCGAGGCGGCCGCCGAATGGGTCGTGCCGCGCACCGCCCTGGGCTGTCATGGTGCCACCGCCTACGTGCAGTCGCTGATCGAAGAGCGAGGCCGGGGCTGGTCTTCGCAGTTTTGGGTGTTGGGAGACGACGCGTTCTTGCAGCTGCGTCGCGTCGACGTCCGCACCGTCATGATCAACAACATCTTCGTCGGCGCGCGGGTCCGCGGACGAGGCGTGGGGACCGAGCTGCTGCGGCACGCGCTGGGGGAACACCCGCTCCTGGGCCACGTCGTGCTCGATGTCTTCGACGACAATCCGCGGGCTCGGGGTTGGTACGAAGCGCTCGGGTTTGCGTTCACCACTGGCCGGACGTGGCTAGAGCGGCCGCTGCCGGTGGCCACGGCGGCCGAGTATCGAGTCGAGGGGCTGCCCCAAGCGGATGCCGTTCACCACGCGTTCGGTTTCTCGATGCTTCAGGTCGAGACCTCCGCAGGCGGTCACTCCGTCGGTCGCCTGGGCTCGGGATGGTTTCGGGTGCCGGTCCCCTCCGCGCTCGATGATCCCGGTCTCGTCGCTGCGCTGGCCGACCTCGACCCGCAGCGACGGGTGCTCGCGCTGGGGCAGGGCAACGACGACGAACAACCCTGGCTTCGTCTGGGCCGCTCGGTACGCGGGCAGATCCAACGCGCCGAATTGCTGGCGGCGCTCCACACTCGCCGACCAGACGAGGAACGATGAAACTACACATCCTCACGCCCCGAGACGAACGGTGGGCCCAGTGGCTCGCATCGGTCGAGCACGACTTCTATCATCGCCCCGGCTACGTCGAGGCGATGGCCCGGTTCGAGGGCGGGACCCCCGAGGCCACGCTTGTGCAGGACGGTGGTCGAGCCTTCTTCATCCCCTACATCGTGCGCAGCGTCCCCGAGGACATCCTCGAACCCGGAGAACACAAGACCGATCTCGTCTCGGCCTATGGCTACTCTAGTCCGCTCAGTCATGATGCGAACCATGAGTTCTCCTCGGCGGCAGTCTCTGCGTTTGCCGAGACCATGGCGGCGCGCGGGACCGTCAGTGGCTTCTTTCGCCTTCACCCCTTTGTGCCGTCAGTAACCGAGGGGATCGGTCAGTGCTGCGACCGAGGGGAGACGGTCTACGTCGACGTGACGCAAGACGACGAGACGCTGTGGTCTCAGACCGCCTCCAACGTCCGCAACGAGATTCGCAAGTCACGCCGCAGTGGGCTCTCGGTCACCTTCGAGCCGCTGCTGCCCGTCCTCGAGTCGTTCATGTCGATCTACGAGGACACGATGCGAAGGGTGGATGCTGGGGCAGGCTACTTCTTCTCTCGCGACTACTACCAGACCATGGTCGCGACGCTCGGTGACTCGTTGGTGGTCGGCATGGCCAAAGACGCCGAAGGGGTCGCCGTGGCCGCATCGTTGTTCGTCACGACCGGAACCACCGCCCAGTACCATCTCAGCGGATCGACCCCCGCGGGGCGCAAGCTCAACGCGTCCAAGGTCATCCTGCACGAGGCCCAACGATGGGCGAGAGCGCGTGGGGCCACGCGGCTCCATCTCGGTGGCGGCGTGGGAGCGGCTCGAGACAGCCTGTTTCGATTCAAGGCCCGCTTCTCCCCGCTGCGAGCCACCTACCGAACCTGGCACGTCATCTTCGACGAGTCCGACTATCACCGTCTCCTTCGACGCCGCACCGGTGCCGGATGTCCTCCCGACGCCGGATTCTTCCCGCGGTACCGCGGACCCGTCCCTTCCCCGGGCTCGGGGTCCGAGCGACCGCTGGCGGCGACAGACGCTCGCCGCCCGTGAGCCGCACGACGCTGACGCCGACGCGGGGGTAGAGGCTCAGCTCGCGCGCGCCTGCGGCGTCGTGTCGAGCATCGGCCGCAAACGGCTCTGCGTGCGGCCGAGTCGCTCGGCCCACAGCTCGGCCCACCGCGCGTCCGGGAGTCGGCCGTGTTCGAGCAGCTGCTGGGGCTGCGCGCGCCGGACGATCGCAGCTTTGTCGCGGCCGACGGCGGTCGGTCGAGGATAGGCCGCCAGGGCTTCGAGTCCGCCCTCCAGCGCCGGTGCGACCGTGTCTGGGTGGTCGTCGAGTAGCCACTCGAGAATCGCCCAAGACAGGTCGGCATGCGAGCGCTCCTCGGCCGCGATCTGCTCGAGCACCGCCCGGGTGACCGGCTCTCGGCATGCCGATGCGCACGCGGCCGCGACGTCGGCGTTGAAGTCCTCGAGCTGGCATCCATCCGCCAGGCTCTCCTGGGCGAGCACGACCAACGGGTCCTGGCCAGGGTCCGTCGCTCCGAATGACGCGACGAGCTCGGGCATGGGTTGCACGCTGTGCGAGAGGCCTCCGTAACCCGCCGCGAGCGCGAAGCATCGACGGGTGTGCTCGATCTCCTCGATCGCCGCGCGGTGGCACCACTCCAGGAGGTCCGCGGGGGCGCCCACGGCCGCGAGCATCCACGAGACGCGCGAGAACGCGGGGACGGAGGCGTGTTCCTTCTGTGCGTCGTGCAGCCACAGCACCTCCAGCGCCCGCCGCGTCGGTTCGTCGAGTCCGCTGGGATCGGGCCGCTCGCCGCGGGTCCAGTCGCTGCCCTCGCGCAGGTCGCAGTGCAGCTGGGTGCCGCGGACCCGCAGGGGCCGGCCCCATGCGCCTCCGCTGATGCCTCCGAGGTTGGCACCGATGATGCCCACGATCCAACCCAGGGGCGCGCCGACCATGGCCACTCCGCCCGCGATCGCGGCACCGATGTTCGCGCCTTGCTCGGTCTTGCGTGCACGGACGCCCTGAACGATCGCCGCGAGCCCGAGCACGAACTGTGCGAACGCGACGAAGGAGAACACCAGCTGCAGGACGCCGAGGCTCTCGCTCACCGCGAGCCACCACAGGCCGAAGTTGACGGGGATCAAGCCCCACGCGAGCGTCGCGAAGAGCGAGGCGCTCTTGCGGATTCCCGGGTCTGCGGCGGTGTCCATCGGACCATTGTGGCACCGGTGGTGCCACGCGCCGACCTCAGCTCGCTTCGGCTTTCTCCGTGCGAAACCGATAGCCCACACCCCGGAGCGTCTCGATGTAGTCCGCGGCCGGTCCGAGCTTCTTCCTCAGTCGCTGGACGTGCGTATCGACCGTCCGTGTAGGCAGGCCGGGGGTATGGCCCCAGACGTCGTGCAGCAGGGCGTCCCGGCTCTGAACGCGCCCCTTGCGGGACAAGAACGTGCTCAGCAACCGGAACTCGAGCGCGGTCAAGGTGATCTCGTCTCCATCCACCCACACCCGATGCGCGTCTTCGTCGACCTTCAGTCGCCCGAACGCGAGGTCCACCGCCGTGTCCCGAGGCTTGTCGCGGCGCCGGAGGATCGCCTTGATTCGCAGCAGCAACTCCCGCATCGAGAACGGCTTGGGCACGTAGTCGTCCGCACCGACCTCGAACCCGACGACGCGATCGATCTCGTCGTCCTTGGCCGTGACCATGATGATGGGGACGTCCTTGGTTCGGTCCCGCGAGCGAAGCACGCGGCAGATGTCGGTCCCCGTCATGTCGGGCAACATGAGGTCGAGCAGGATGAGATCCGGGACGGGATCTCCAGCCGCGGTGTCGAGGGCGGAGCGGCCGTCGTATGCCACCCGGGTCTGCCAGCCCTCGCGTTCGAGCGAGAACTGAATCGTGCTGACCAGATCCCGTTCGTCGTCGACGATGAGGATTGTGGGCGCCACCGCGGTCAGTAGGCCCGGCCCTCGTGACAGCTCGGTGACGTTCGGGCAAACGCTGCGGCGAATTCACATGTCTCGTGTGCGTCGACACGGCGTCACAGAACGCGTGCGGGCTTGTCACGGATCCGAGACAAACGCGACACGCTCGAGCCACGCTCCCCGCTCATAGTGCGGCCGCTGATGTTCGACGGCTTCCGCCCAGAGCTTCAAGGCTGGTTCTTCGAACGAAGGACTCTGCCCAGCGCCATCACCCTTGGGGTGATGTTTGCGGCCAGTGCGGCCTACCTCGCGCAACTCGAGCGCGAAGAGGAGACTCTGGAGGTCGCGCTCGCCGATCCCGAGCTGACCGACTTTGCGGTCGAAGAGGACGACCCCGACGAGCCGGAGCCGGAGCCGGAAGCAGCACCGCCGCCGCCACCGAATGCCAAGGTCAAGGTCGTTCAGAAGGTGACGCCGCGTCCCAAGCCGGTGACGCCGACCGAGGTGCCGACCGAGGCCGCCAGTGAGACCGACCAAGAGAAGGTCTACGAGGTGCCCGCCGGCGGTGCAACGAGTCGGACGGGCTTCGGCGGGGGAGACGGAGCGCCCAGCGCCAATCCGGGTCCCAAGCCCAAGCCCAAGCCGGCGGAGCCGCCCAAGCCCACGCCCAAGCGAAACAAGCAGGCGGCGATCGACCCCACCAAGCCCGTCGATCGGCCCGAGAACGCCACCGTGCCCAAGCCGGTGCCGACCAACGCGCAGCCGAGCTATCCCAAGACGCTGCGGGATCGCGGCATCACCGGGCGCATCGTTCTCAAGCTCCACGTGCATCGCGACGGGACCGTTCGCGGAGCCAAGGTGCTGTCCAAGAAGACCAGCGCCACCACCGAAGACGACAAGACGATGGCCGCCAATGCCTTCCTCAAGGCGGTGATCACCGTGGTCAAGACGTGGAAGTTCACGCCAGCCACCCTCGCGGGCAAGCCGATCTCGGTCTGGCACAAGGTCAACATTCCCTTCGAGCTCACCGACTGAGCACCCCCAAACAGGAGCGAAACGATGGAACTCTCCCTTCTCGAAATCTGGGCCGAAATGGGCATCCTGTCCAAGGCCGTGGCCATTTCACTGGTCGCGATGGGCATCGCCAGCGCCTTCGTCGCCATCGAGCGCTTCTTGGTGCTGCTCAAGGCGCATCGCATCAGCGTCGCGTTCGCGGACAAGGCTCGCCCGCTCATGGAGGCCAAGGAGATCGACGCACTCTACGACCTGACCCAAGGCAAGGAGTTCGTTCGCGGACCACTGCCGCGGCTGCTGAAGTTCGGGCTCGAGTCCTACCGCGCCAACGTCGATGACAAGGCCGTCGGCCCCGTGGAGATGGCGCGTCGTGAGCTCAACCGAAAGCTCGAGATGATGGGCACCGAGTCCCGACGCGGCATGGGCATTCTCGCGTCCACGGGCTCCACCGCGCCGTTCATCGGCCTGTTCGGAACGGTCATCGGCATCATCACGGCGTTCCAAGGCATCGCCGCGGCCGGCGGGGGCGGTATCGGTGCCGTGTCTGCGGGTATCGCCGAGGCGCTGATCGTGACCGCGGTCGGCCTCGTCGTCGCCATCATGGCGGTGCTCGTCTTCAACGCGCTGAGCACCAAGTTCGACGCCTTCGACCAGACCATGCAGCACGCCGCCAGCGAGCTGGTCGACTACCTGGAGATCGCTCATGGGAGTTCAGCTCAATAGCGGCAAGGCCAAGAAGGGCGCGCAGCCCAACATCAACGTCACCCCGTTGGTCGACGTCGTGTTGGTGCTGCTGATCATCTTCATGGTGGTGCTGCCAGACGTGCAGGGCGGCAAGCCGGTCGAGATGGTCAAGGTCGCCAAGGCTGACAAACACGCCGAGGGCGCGGAACCGTTGACGGTCACCATCGACATCAACGAGGTCTACACCTGGTCGGACGCCGACGTGTCGCGCGAGGCCGCGCTCGACGGACTGCGCAGCGAGTTTGCGCGAGACGACGCTCAGCGGGTGATGCTTCGGGCCGACGCGGGCCTGCGCTACGCGGTGGTGCGGGACTTCTTCCGCGACGTGCAGGAGATCGGGTTCCCCACCGTGTCGCTCGCCGTCGGCGTGAGCGCCGAGTGGAAAGAAGGGGAGGGCTGAGTCATGGGTATGTCCATCGGCAGCGAGAGCGGCAAGACCAAGGTCAAGCCCGACATGAACGTTACGCCGCTGGTGGACGTCGTGCTGGTGCTGCTCATCATCTTCATGGTGCTCGCGCCGGTCGTCACCGAAGGGTTCGACGTGCGCCTGCCGCCCAAGGACGATACGGATCAGAAGCTCGACGACGCCAACGACCCAAACAAGCCGCTGGTGCTGTCGGTCTCCGAGGACGGCGCGTTCGAGGTCAACTCCGTCGCGATCGAAGAGGCCGAGGTCAGCGCACGCCTCCGCCGCATGTTCAACGCGCGGCCGGACAACGTCTTGTACGTCGACGGTGCCGATGACGTGGCGTACGGCCGCGTCCTGCTCGGGGTGGACTACGCCCGCGTCGGCGGGGCGGCTCCGGTGGTGATGATCACCAAGAAACTCGAGTAACGCGATGTCTTCTCGGCGAGCTCATTGGGCGCTGCTCGGCAGCGCGTTGCTTCTGGTGCCCGCGCGCGCGATGGCGGAGGACGACGCACCGCCGCTGCGTCGCGACTACCAGGGCCCCGGGGACGGACCCGAGCCCAGTCCGGGCGAGGTGGAAGTCGTCGCGCCCGGGCCGCGCGATGAGACCGCGGGCGAGCCCGCGCCGCCGCCCGCCGAGGCACCCGCGCCGGCTCCTGAGGCACCCCCCGAGGCTCCGGAAGAACCCTCCGTCGCCGATGTCGAGCCCGAGGACGAGGGGGACTTCGAGTTCGACTTCGTCGACCTCACCGAGGACGAAGAGGCGCTCGCCGAAGAGCTGAAGGTCGAAACCAAGAAGGTCAAGGGTGCGGCGGGCACCGTGACCGGGCGGGTCCTCGATGCGTCCACCGGCGAGCCACTCATCGGCGCGTACGTCGAGGCGATCGGCACCGAGTACAAGACCAAGACCGATCCCGAGGGCAACTATACGCTCGAGCTACCGGTCGGGACCTGGGAGATCCGGGTGCGCTCCGACGCCAACGAGCCGCGTCGCATCTCGAACGTGGTCGTCGCCGAAGGGGAGCCGCAAACGATCAACTCCGAGCTGCGCCCACTCGAAGGCGCGGGGCAGACCGTGGTCGTCCAGGCCGAGATGAACCGCGAGAGCGAGGCTGCACGGCTTCAACAGCGCAAGGAGTCGACCGCGGCGCGGGACGTCATGAGCCGCGACGAGATCTCCAAGTCGGGCGGGGGATCCGCCTCCGCGGTCGCGCGACGCATCGTCGGCGTGACGGTGGTCGGGGGCCGGTACCTGTTCGTGCGCGGGCTCGGCCACCGCTACGTCAACACGCTCTTCGACGGTGCGCGCGTCCCGAGTCCCGAGCCCGAGCTTCGCACGGTGCCGCTGGATATCTTCCCCTCGGCTGCCCTGTCGGCGATCAACGTCCAAAAGACCTTCACGCCCGACGTTCCCGGCGACTTCGCGGGCGGGTCGGTGCAGCTGGAGAGCCGGGACGTTCCCGACGACCTCATGGTGTCGGTGGGTGCCAACGTCGGCGGGAACACCGAGACGACCTTTCGGCAGATGCTGACCAACGGGCCGTTTGCGGCCGACGCGTTTGGCTTCGGAAACATTCCGCGCGCGCTGCCCGACGCGCTCCCGACGAGCACACCTGCGAGTCGAGGCGTGCTCGATGACGACTTCCGGCCCGTCTACTCGCCCGAGGAGATCGAGGCCTTCGGCGACGCGATGTACACCGACACCCGAATGCGGACGGCGACCGCGCCCCCGGACTTCGGGCTCAACACGAACATCGGCTACGGATTCCGGCCGCATGGAAAGGACAGCAAGCTCGGGTTCTTGTGGTCCGCGCAGTACAAGAACGAGCACCAGACGAACCGGTACCGGACGCCGCTTCGTCAGTACTCCCTCAGCGACGGTGAGAACCTCGCCGACACGCCGTCGATCGACTACGGAGGCCGGCGTACGACCAACACGGTTGCGTGGTCGACGGTGGGGTTGGTCAAGTACGACCTCGACCACAACCACCGCCTGGAGCTGCTCGGGTTCTACTCGCGAGAGGCGAACGACGAGACCCGTCAGCTCGACGGCATCGCCCGGAACGTGTCCGGTCCCGACCCGGTCATCTCGACCCGGATTCGCTACATCATGCGTTCGATCGCGATGACGAGGCTGGGTGGTCGGCACACCTTTCCCAAGGCAAAGGACCTCGAGCTCGACTGGTTCGGCTCGTTCGCTCAGGCGCGCCGCGACGACCCTGCGATCCGCGAGAACTTCTTCACCGACGCGGCTGGGGACGGTGTGTATGTCTTCGACCGCGGCAACGATGGTGGCAAGCAGACCTTCTTGGACCTGACGGACAACACCCAGAGCGCGGCCGGGAACCTCACGATGCCGTTCGAGCAGTGGAGCCAGCTCGAGGGCAAGGTCAAGGCCGGCGCCTGGGTCGAGGGCAAGCAGCGGGAGTTCGACGTTCGCCGCTTCTTGTTCCAAGGCGGGGTCACGGAGCTCATCCCCCAGGGAACCGGCAACATCATCAACGACTCGACCATCGGTGGCGCCCCCGATGAGAACGCGTTCTACCTTCAGGAAGCGACCCGTCCCACCGACAACTATCGCGCGAGCCAGGACATCTACGCCGGCTACGCGATGGCGGACATTCCGTTCGTGCGGTGGTTCAAGCTCTCCGGTGGCGCGCGGCTGGAGCAGAGCATGATCCGCGTTCGGCCCTACGACCCCTATGCGGACCCCGACGGCCAGGCCGACGAGTTGCTCGATCCGGTGCGCGTGAGCAACCTCGACGTCCTTCCGTCGGTTTCGCTCATCTTCTCGCCCACCGACAAGCAGAACATTCGCATCGTCGGCGCGCGCACGCTGGCTCGGCCGGAGTTCCGGGAACTCGCCCCCTTCGCGTTCACGGACTTCGTCGGGGGCACGGAGGTCGTCGGCAACCCGGATCTCGAGCAGACCAAGATCTGGAATGCCGACGTGCGGTGGGAGTGGTTCCCCAGCGGCAGCGAGGTCATCGCTGCCTCGGCCTTCTACAAGTTCCTCGACGAACCGATCGAGCGGGTTCAGCTGCCGCGGATTCCCTTCCTGTCCAGCTATCGAAACGCCGATGCCGCGCAAAACCTGGGCTTCGAGCTGGAGGCACGCAAGAACCTGGAGTTCGTGTGGAAGAAGCTCGACGACGTCTCGTTCGGATCGAACTTCACGATGCTGTGGTCCCGCGTCCAGCTCCGGCCGCGGTGTACGCCCACCGAGATGATGCCGTGCGAGGACCTCTCGCAATCCGACGTCTCCACCTCGCGCGTCCGGCCGCTCGCGGATCAGTCGCCGTTCGTGATCAACGCGTATCTCGACTACGACAACGAGGAGAGCGGCACGCGGGCACGGGTCCTGTACAACATCGCCGGCCCGAAGATCACCAACGTCGGGGGTCTGGGTCTTCCGGATGTGTATCTCTCGCCCCGACACCAGATCGACGTCACCTTCACGCAGCGTCTCTACAAGGGGCTCGACCTGGATCTCAAGGCCCACAACGTCGCAAACGCGGCATGGGAGTGGCGGCAGGCCGACAAGGTGCTCGAGCGCTGGCGCGATGGGGTCGCCTTCACGCTTGGGCTGACCTACAGCTACGATCGCAGCGACCGAGAGTAGGCCGGTGTTGCCAACACGTCACGCGCTGTGACGAAGGGTTCGCGAAGTCGCCCCTTCGACGTCACCCTCGGAGTCCATAACGTCGCTGGATGCGGCAGACGCCCGCACCGTACGAAGAGAACGCCATCATGAACAAGTTCACTGGACTCCTGGTTGCTGCTGCCCTGCTCACCGCCTGTGACGCCTCGGACAACGAGGATACCGGCGCCATGGGCGGCGAGACCGACGGCCCGACGGGCGAGACCGAAAACCCCACGGGCGAGACCGACGGCCCCACGGGCGAAACCGAAGACCCCACGGGCGAGACCGAGGACCCCACGGGCGACACCGGCGAGCCCACCGGCTGTGCGGACCCGACGAGCGGACCCACCATGGGGATCAACGCCGACATCGACGGCGACATGATGCTCACCTGTGACACCGTCTGGGTGCTCGAAGACATCATCTTCGTCCGGGGCGGTACCCTGACCATCGAAGCTGGAACGACGATCAAGGGCACCGAGGGGTCCGCGCTCGTCATCGACCAGGATGCGACGATCGTCGCCGAAGGCACGGCCAACGCGCCCATCGTGATGACCTCCATTCAAGCCGAGGGCGCACGAGGCCGAGGAGACTGGGGCGGCTTGGTCATGCTCGGCGCGGCACCGACCAACCTCGAGGGCGGCACCGGGCAAGCGGAAGGATTCGCGAATCCCCCCTCCTACGGTGGCAGCGACGCCGCGCACGACTGCGGATCGCTGGCGTACCTGCGCGTCGAGTGGGCTGGCTTCGCGATCGCCGAGGGCTCCGAGCTCAACGGCATCACCTTCTACGCCTGCGGCACCGACACCTCCGTCAGCCACGTGCAGGTGCACATGGGCGCGGACGACGGCATCGAGATGTTCGGTGGAAACTTCTCCGCCGATCACATCGTGGTCACGGGCGCCGAGGACGACAGCATCGACTGCGACCAGGGCTTTCAGGGCGATCTTCAGTTCGTGTTCGTGCACCAAGACCCCTCGATCGGCGACAACGCGTTCGAGTGGAGCAACCAGGGGACCGACTTCTCGGCCACACCGCTGACTTCGCCCGCCGTGGCGAACGGGACGATCGTCGGCTCCGGTGCCGGTGGCGACAAGAGCAAGGGCATGACCCTCAAGGAAGGCACCGAGGCGACCCTGGTGAACTCCGTGTTCGGCAACTTCACCAACGAGCTGGTGTTCCTGCAGAACGTGGAGACCCAGCGCATCGCCGAAGGCGGAGGCATCGTGCTCGAGGGCAACATCTACTGGGGCTCGGGCGCCGCAGGTGTCGATGACGAGGACGGCTCGGACATCACGTGGGTCGCCGAAGACCTGCAGACCTTCATCGACGACGGTGGGAACACCGAAGCGGACCCGATGCTGGGCTCGGCACAGTGGGGCAACCCCGATATCGCACCGAGCGCCGGATCCCCCGTCGAGTCCGGTGCCGTCGCGCCGGGAGGATCCTTCGAAGCGACCGACTACGTTGGCGCTGTCGAGCCCGGCGGCGACAACTGGACGCTGGGCTGGACCAACTACGGCGTCTAGCGAGCAGCGCGGTGCCATGAGACGACTCCTGTGGGTGCTCCTCGTGCTGCCCGCTGGGTGCAGGCCGGACTCCGGTCCGCCCGTTCGGCAGCAAGAGGAGGTCCAGGCCAGCGAGGCTGCTCCTGGACCTCCTCTTGCGAAGAACGATCCGCGCTTCAAGCCCTACGTGCCCAAGGCCCCGGCGAGCGTGGACTACTCGGCGTTCGACGTGGGAGAGGCGCCGATGGACGGCGCGGCCGAATCCTTGGATGCGCTGGGGACGGCGCTGGTCGAGGCGCTGCGGCACGAGGATGCCGAGAGCCTCGAGGCGCTGGCGATCGACGAGCACGAGTACACGGAGCGCTTCTTCCCCCTCACCGTGAACCACCCCTCCGGACTCGGTCTGGGCGCCGCGTTGGCATGGGCGGAGCTTCATGGGGAGTCCCGTGGGGACATGCAGACGGCGCTGGTCCGGTATGGCGGGCAGCCGCTTGCGTTCGTACGGCTCGAGGTCGGAGCATCGGAGCCCAGGGGACAGGTCGTGCTTCATCGGCGCCCCGTCCTCGTCGTCGCAGACGAACAGGGCGACGAGCGAGAGCTCGTGATGCTGGGATCGATCCTCGAGCACGAGCCCAGCGGTGGCTTCAAGGTCCTGGCCTACCGCGACACGCGGTGAAGGGGGCGAGCGCCTCTCATCAGCCGCATCCGCCCTTGCTCACTCCTGCGGGGGCATGCCCTGCGCGAACCATTCGGCGAGCAGCGCGAGCGGCTCGTCGGGGTGGGGGCAGCTGCCCGGCGGCATGCCACCGTCGAGCGCGGTGGCCATCGCTTCGCCCAGCGTGCCTCCGTCGTAGCTGCGCGAGAGGTCTGCGTGGGTGAGGAACAACGTGGCATCGGGGGGCCGTAGAAACTCCCACTCGATGTTCTGCTCGTTGTCGGCCAGCGTGTGGCATCCGCAGAAGTCCTCGAAGGCGTCGGCGACCTCGAACGGGAACGCGCCCGGCTCTGCGCGAGGCAGGGGGTTGTACTCCGCGCCGCGGGTGACCTCCTGAACGCTGCAGGCCGGTCCCAGCGACGGCGGCCCGCCTCCGTCGTCGTCGGGCGGGCTGGTCGTCGGCACCGCGGTGGTGGTGCTGCCGCTCGATTCGCCGCCGCTGGAGCTACTCGAGGTCGAGGCGGACGACGTGGTCGAGCTGGAGTCACCGGAGGTCGAGGACGACGAAGACGACGAAGGCGCCGCGTCGGTCTCCAGCCACGCCTCGCCGGTCTCGGAGGAGTTCTCGACCAGGCACGCGGTTGCTCCAAGCACTACGACGAACAGTCCACGCCTCCGCACCCGCTCAGCATACCCCGGCCGTGCGCGCCGTGAACGTTGCCTGGCTTCCACGAATGGCGGTGGGGTTCGCGTCGACCTGCGCGTTCCGGTACGGTTCCAGGCATGCGTGATCTCGCCCGATGCGTCCTCATTTCCGTAGCCGCCACGGGGTTGTTGGCGTGCAATGCGGCCGACGACGAGGACGAGCCGACCGCGCTCGAGGCCATCGAAGCGGCGTGTGAGGCGTACATCCAGCACAGCGCCGACTGTGGCTTCATCGAGGAGGTCGAACCCGAGATCGACGCCTGCGTCGAGGGGCTCATCGACACCCGCGAGTCCAACCCCGCCTGCACCGAGGCCGACATTGTCGCTGTACACGTGCCTCGCCGAGGATGTTTGTGAGTCCTCCTCACAGGGCGGCGCGTGTGAGCCGGAGATCGGCGCGTCCCAGGACGCCTGCGGGGGCGGCGGGGAGCCCGACACCACCGGCTGAGTCCGGGTCTCCTCCCGCGGAGGCAGATCGACCGGCATGTGTGTCCGCCCTGCAGTGGGAGCAAGCGCGCTCGGGCAACGAGGACACGATGGTCGGTGATGGCTCGCCCTGGCGCGACGGCTGATGAGCTCCGAGCTCCTCGAGCAGCGGGCAACACGGATCTCCGCGAAAGCCGAAGCCTTTGGGTTCAACACCAGCGCCAGCCTGGCCGCCTCCCTCGAGGCCTTCCGCGCCCACGACGGTCAACACGCTGGCCGCGGGTTGCTACGAGAACCGGTTGGCGACCGAGGACATCGAGCTGCCCGTGCCGTGTGCCCCGACGGCTGGGCCGTTTGGGACCAGCGTGCGCGAGCTTTGAGGCCGGGTCGGGTCAGATTCCGTGCTTGACGGTGATGGTAATTCGGATCGATGGGCCACTCGACGACGTATCGTCGGCCCACAGATCCAAGAGGGTTTCCGTCTCGTCCTTGCCGTCGGGCACGGGGACGTCGCAAACGATTTCCTCGCCCGGAGCGGGTGTGTTGCACCATTGCGCCTGGGTCGCGGACAGCTGCTCATCGGGAGCCATGGGGACTGCCCGCACCTGGGTCGTAGCCGGGGCATCCTCTCCACGGAAGGTGCGTACGAGCTCGCCGTCGTCCTCGCTGACCGCGAGCCACACCCCGGGGGCAGAGGACTCGAGCCCGGCTCTTTGGTCGTGGAACTCCTCGGACTCGGGCGCATCGCAGGCCACGGCGAACAGGACGAGGGAGGGAAGGATGAAGGAACGGAGGAAGGTCATGCTCCCAACAACGCCGGGCGGCGCCGAGCGGATCATTCCCGGCCATCCTCGGCGCATCGGGCCAACGCTCGACTGGCCTCACATCACGGAGTTTGCGCTGGCAGCGACCGGTGCAGGTCTCCTGTCCTCCGGTCCTGCACGCCGTGGCGCTCCCCGCAGCACAAGCTAGCCCCAGGCCAGCCACGGGATCAGGATGCCGGCGACCTTGGCGATGCCGCACCAGCCTCGGTACACCTGCCCGCGCTCGTGCAGGGGCACGCCAGACATCAGCTCCTCGGGGGAGAGGTCGCCGAGCAGGCGGCGAGCGGTGGCGCCTTGCAGGGCGCCCGCCTCTCATGCCCCATCCGCGGGGGAGAGGCCTGCTGGCTCGTGCTTCGCGAATGGGGTAACAAACAACGGTGGTCGTCCCAGGATGGAGACTCGTCATCACGCGGGAGTGGCGATGGTCCTCCTCGCTACGGCTGGCTGCGCAGGGTAGAGGGACCAGACGAAGTGGACCATGCTCGCTCGACCCGCCCTCCGGGGGCGCGACCAGCGACACGGGCCACATACGCCCGTGCTCTCGGGCGCATCGTGGCGGGTCCGCACACCGCCCGGCGGCCAAGTTGCTCAGAACCTTTGCATCGCGATCTCGGCCCGCCGTTCGCAACGCAGGTGTGGACCCCGACCGGAGACGCCACATGAACCGAACGTGCCACCATTTGTCGCTCCCCCGATCCACCCCACGGTCCGCCCACCGGGACAAATCCCCGGCGCACGCGGCCTTCGTCGTGGCGACGACGATGGCGTTCGATCTCGATCGTCGCGACGTGACGACGGTCGTCGACCGTAAGGCGGCGCGACAGAGGATCGCGCAGACGCGTCGGGCGCTCGCGTCGATGACCGAAGCGCTCGAGCTGCTCCTCGTCGAGCTGTCGGTCGAGACTGCGCTCGCCGCTGACGACAACCAGGACGAGACCGCGACCCTCGAGGCGATCGCCTGCACCGGGCTGGCGGACTTGATCTCCGTCGGTGACGGCCTCATCGATGACGCCGCACCTACGGTCGGTCTCTTGGACAAGTGCACGGCCGCGCGGAGCAAACTGCTCGATCTGGGCCTGGGTCTCGAGACGTCGATCGCCGAGCTGACGCGATGCCCCAGCGCGTTGGAGGAGACGCGTCGGCTGGTCGGCATGCAGCGCTGCGAAGCCGACTACGCCCGACGCCTGCTGGGAAAGCAACTTCTCGCTGCTGAGCGACGCCCCCAGCAAGGCCGGCGAGGCCGCACGTCAGATCAACGTCTGCGTCGCACGAACCCTCTCCGACGTTCCGCCCGGCGCCTTCGACCGCGACGAGCTCGAGGCCCTGCGCGGTCTGTGTGAGCGCGTGCTCGCACTCATCTGGTTCCCCTCATCAGATTCGGATGACGAGGAGACTGCACGGTGCATCGTGGCCGACACGCGCGCCCTGGCAGGATTACTGGGACACGACGCCTCGCGCTGGTTCGCAGCCGCCTAGTGGCGGCGCAAGTGTCCGGCGCGGCGTTCGACGTCAGCAACCCACGTGCCACCCCCAGCTGAACTCGACCGAGACCTCGACGAGTCGCGCATTGCTGCTCACGTCGCGTCCTCCGACTGCACCCTCTGAAGATTCGGTGTTTCGAGTCGAACACGAGATCATCGGTCGCTCCCATGGCAGCCGATGGCTCGTGTCGCGAAGGAGATGATGCCACCGCGTGCACGGAGGCAGACTCATCGGCTGTCCAAGGTAGCCGCCGGGCGACCACGCGTCGTCATCGAGGTGCTTCATGGCCTCGACCCAGCGGGCCTGCGAGCCATGCTCGAGAATGAAACAGGAGCCCTCTACGGAAACTCGAACGAGGGTGGGGAGAGTGTTCGATCCCGCATGCTTTTCTTTGGAAGCACGGTCAGCATGCAGGAAACTCGACCGACAAGCGTATCCCCGTAGAGGGCTCGCGGATGTAGTGCGATGGGGGTCCCTGAAGGTTCCCGGATTCGAGGAGAAAAGCGCCAGTCCCACTACCGCGGACACAGAACCTCGAGCAGGGCTCGTGGTTGCTGGATCCACGGGGGGTGGGGGCCATCCTCGGCCTCGATCTTCTGGTCGAGCAAGGTCCCCTGATTTCGGCCGTCGTGAATGGGTCGGTCTGCGTAGGCTGGGTCCGCCAGCGCTTGATCGAGGGGGATCCACTCGACCCCGCGGTCCTCCATGGCCGTGAGCAGGGGCTCGATCATCTCGGCGTCGAACGCTCCGGCGTGGAGGAGCAGCACCTGAGGGATTCGCCGACCATAGAGGTCTTGGGCGGCGACGTCGGACCACGCGAGCATCTCCATCGCGTGCGAGATGAACGTCTTGCGCAGTGCGGCGAGCGCGGCCTCGTCGCCGAGCTCGGTGCAGCGGGCATACGGGGGGTTGAATGCCCAGTCGTAGAAGTCGATCGTCACGTCCGCGACGCGATACCCGCGGTCGTCCAGGTGGGCGCGAATCGCCGCGGTGTCGTCCCGAGACATCCCCTCGAGCAGGAACGGATACCGGAACGTGGCCGTGCGCTCGCCACCTTGCAGCTCTTCGAGCAGCGCCTCGTTGGCGGCGATGTCGTCGAAGTAGGCATCGAGCTTCATCTCCCGCAGGCTCGGGTGGCTGTAGGTGTGGTTGCCCAGTGGATGCCCGGCAGCGACCCATGCCTCGAGGGCACCACGAAGCTCAGGGGCCTGCACGAGCTTCTGGGCGTTGACGAAGCCGAACACCTGGGGGACGTCGTGTGCAGCGAAGGCAGCAAGCAGCCGCCGATGGATCTCGATTCCATCGAGCCCCGGCACCGAGGGTCCGTGCGAAGGCAGGTCGTCGACCGTGATGGCAACCTGAAGCGGCCCTGAATCGCGCGGCGGCTGCGGTGCGCTCTGGGTGACCTCGACGACGGGCGCGACGGGCGAATCCTCGCACTCGGCGACGGGGACGCTCGGAGCGCTGGGCTGGGTCGCCGAGGCGCTGCAGCCCGTGCCCCAAGCCGCCAGACCGCAGAGAATCAAGACCCGCAAGCCCATGAGCGAAGTGTCGCACGGACCGCAGCCCGTCGGGAGGGTGGGGACCCTACTGCGCCGTCTTCGTGGTCATCGCCCCAGAGGGCTTGGCGCCCGCGGGGTCTTCGGGAAAGAGCACGCCGTCCACGTAGCGCTTCGTGTTGAAGTAGCGCTTGGCAGCCTCCTTGACGTTGTCCTTCGAGACCCGCTTGGTGGCCTTGGAGGTATCGGCGAGGGTGGTCGCGTCGGTCCCGAAGGTGTAGTGGGTGGCGAGCTCACGCAGCCAGAACCGGTTCTCTTCGAGGTCCGTTTCCAGCTGGCGTCGGCGGGTCTCCTTGACCTTGTCGATGACGTCATCGGTCGGGCCTTCGGTCTTCACCTCGTCGATGATCTCGAAGACGGCCTTCTTCAGCTTGGCCACGTTCTCCGGCGCGCATCCGAACCCGATGGAGTAGCTGTACTCACCGCGCGGGCGCCGTTCGATGCGTCCAACGCTGAAGGCTCCATACACGCCGCCCATCTCTTCGCGCAGGACCTCGCGTAGGCGGATGCCCATGACGTCGGCGAGCATCTCGATGTCGTCCTGAGACTCAGGCGTCCACTTGGCCTTGCCGTGGAAGGTCATCATGACGAAGGCCTTGGGGTCCTGCCCCTTCTCCACCTTGAATGTCTTGACGCCCTTGGGGGCGCGGGCACCGATGTCCTTCCAGTTCTCCTTGCGCTTGGCGGTGGGCAACGTCGCTAGGTACGTCTTGGAGAGCTTGCGAAGCTGTTCCTTGTCGATGTTGCCGACGAAGACGAACGTGAAGTCGCTCGCGTCGGCGAAGCGGTCCTTGTAGGTGTCCATCGCCTGTTCGAGCGAGACCTTGTCGATGTCCTCGATCTGCACCGGCATGCGGCGCTTGTGGTTGCTGCTGGTCTCGGCCTGCAGACGCTCGAAGAACACGGACTGGGGGTTGAGATCGCGGTTGCGGATGAACTCTCGCTGGCTCTCCTTGAACGCGGCGAACGCCTTCTCGTCCGCCCGGGGGGACGTGAACGACAGATGGATGAGCTGCATCATCGTCTCGAGGTCCTGCGGCGACCCGCTCCCGCGCATCCCTTCCTCGAGCTCTCCGATCGTGGCTCGCACCGAGACGTCCTTGCCCTGCAGCGCCTTCCGAAGGGCGACCGCGTCGAGGTCACCCACGCCGCCCGCACCTGCGACGGCCGAGGCGAATCGGGCCGACGCAAAGGCGTCGTTCTGGACCAGGGACGTGCCGCCGGGGCTGAACGCCTGCATGAGCACTTCGTCGTTCTTGAAGTCGGTGGGCTTGACCACGACCTTGACGCCGTTGCTCAGCGTCCACTCCGACGCGCCGATCTCGTCCAGCTGCTTCTTCTCGACGATCGTGCCCGGATCGGGGATGGCGGCCATCAGTGACCCGGTTGAAGCCTCCTCGGTATAGGGCTGCACGTTCGACTTGCGCACGTCTTCGACGACGGCCAGGAGCGCCGCCTCCTTGGGCATGTCGTCACGGGCCGGTCCGCTGGCCATGACGACGCGGTCCTTGCTGGACATCCACGTGTTGGCCATGGCGTTGACCTCGGCGAGCGTGATCTCGGGAACCATCCGCTTGGCCATCTCGAGCTGCTGGTCCGACCCGGGCAGCGCGTCCTCGGTGAGGAAGGACTGAACGATGCGGAACGCATGACTGCGTCCTTTGATCTTGTCGTCTTCGGCCGCGCCCTTCTCGTACTCGCGAAGCACGTCCGCCTTCTGCCGGTCGAACTCGGTCTGCAGGAAGCCGTGCTTCTCGACCCGCTCCACCTCGGTCAGCAAGGTACGCAGCGCGTCCTGGGCCTGCCCCGTCTTCGCCATGGAGAACATCTGGAACACGTCGGCGGCGCGACCCATCGTGTTCGAGAAGGAGAACGCGAACATGAACGGCGACTGCGGATCTTGACGGATCTCGTCGAGCCGAGCGCGAAGCATGCCGTGGAAGAGGTCCTCGACCAGTTCGTCTCGAAAGTCGGCCTCGGTCTTCATCGGCGAGGCTGGTCGCTTGATCGCGATCGAGACCTGCGTGTTCGAGGCCTCGGGGTCGGTCACGATGGCGGCGCGCGTCTTGTCGAGGATGGGCACCTCGACGTTGGGTCGGGGGCGGGCCTGGTCGGGGTTCTTCAGCTTGCCGAACCGAGACTTGATCTCCTTCTCGACCTGGGCCGGGTCGAGGTCTCCCACCACGACGACCGCCATCAGGTCGGGGCGATACCAGTCCTTGTAGAATCGCTTGAGCGTTTCGACCGGGGCGTTTTCGAGGATCTCCTTCTTGCCGATCGGTTTGCGGTCCGCGTACGCCGAGCCTTCGAGATAGATGGGCCACTGCTGGTCGAAGACCCGCTGCGAAGCTCCGCGACCCAGCCGCCATTCTTCGATCACGACGCCGCGCTCCTTGTCGACCTCGGCGGGGTCGAACGAGATGGCCGATGCCCAGTCTTCGAGGATGTCGAAGCCACGCGTGACGATCTCTGGATCGTCGGTGGGGACGGTCAGTTGGTAGACGGTCTCGTCGAACGAGGTGAACGCGTTGAGGTCGGCGCCGAAGTCCATGCCGGACTTCTCGATGTAGTCGATGAGCGTGTTCTTCTCGAAGCGCTTGGTGCCGTTGAAGGCCATGTGCTCGACGAAGTGCGCGAGGCCTTGCTGGTCGTCGTCTTCGAGGACCGAGCCAGCGTCGACCGCGAGCCAGAGGGCAGCGCGGTTCTGGGGCGCCTCATGCTTGCGGATGTAGTAGGTCAGCCCGTTGTCGAGCTTGCCCACGCGAACGGTCGGGTCCGAGGGCAGGGCCGGAGACTTCGCATCGCTGTCGGTCCCGTCGGTCGACGCCGCAGGCTTGGCATCGTCGGTGCGCGGCTTCTTCGTCGAGGCGGAGAAGCTCGTTGAGCAAGCGGAGAAGACGAGCAAGAACGAGAGGGCTGCACGGGAGAGCTTCATGGGGTGTCGCTTTGGCCCATCGGGCAGCACGCAGGGTTTCACACCTACGTCATCGCGTACTGTGAGTTCGCGAGCGAGTCCGCGCGTTCTGAAGGTGTCATCATGATGTTATATAACCTGTTTGTTATGTCAAAGATCGGGCCGCTGAGGGGCCTTGGGCGCCAGATTCTGGGTCGTCGAGAGCGCTGCTACGCTGCACGCCGTGCTCGTGGGATTGCAGGCGCTGCTGTCGACGATCCTCTCGATCGCCCCGCTCTCCCGTGATGAACTCCGCCTTCGTTGGGACGCCCCAGCGGGCTGCCCCACCGCGCTCGACGTCTCCGAGGCCTTCGAGAGACACGCAGGGCGGGAGCGGTCGCCGGTCGAGGTCGAGGCCACCGTCACCCTCGCCGGCGGTGGCTATCGGCTGGAGCTTCGGATCGAAGGCGTTGCTGGAGAGGAGTCGCGGACGATCGAGAGCGACTCCTGTGCCTCGTTTGCGGAGACGGCGGGATTGTTGATTGCCGTCGCGGCAGATCCACAAGCACGCCCCGAGGCGTTGGTGCCGGAGCCGGAGCCGGAGCCGGAGCCGGAGCCGGAAGCCCGAAGTCGATCTCGAGGACGCACTCGAACCGGAGCCGGTGCGGCCGGAAGCATCGACGTCACCCACGGCGTCGAAACCGGAACCGGAACACGAACGCGACCCGCCGATTCATCTCGCGCTACGGGCCGAGGGCATGATCCAGGCCCTCCGATTGCTCCCGCAGCTCGTCGGCGCCGGGCCGGCCGGGGCGCTCGCCGTGTCGGGCGACCGGTGGCGAGCCGAGCTTCGTGGCAGTTACGTTGCGCCCCAGCCGCGTCGCTATCCGGGAGACGCATCCATCCGGGGCACCTTCGACCTGTGGACCCTGGGTGCGGTCGGCTGCTGGGTCCCGCGGTCGGGTCGGGTCTCGTTTCCCCTGTGCGGGGGCGCCGAGCTGGGCAGTCTTCGCGGGCGGGCCCAAGGGGTCGCCCAGCCTGGCTCGGGCGGATCGCTCTTCGCGGCCGCCACGGCGGACGCATCGCTGGTCTTCGCACCCGTTCCCCGTGTCGCTATCCGCGCGGCAGCCGGAGGCGCGGTCGCGCTCCGTCGGCCCCGGTTCCACGTCCGGGAGCTCAGCACCCTGTTCGAGACCGGTCCAGGAGCCCTGCGCGGGTCGCTGGGCGTCGAGGTACGATTTTTCTAGTGGGCGCGTGACAGATGCGTCGTCTGGCGGAGACTGAGCGAGCGTGGCGATGACGATGGCAGAGGCTGCGGGGCCCGCAGCGCTCGAACCCCGGCTGGAGGCGATCTACCGGGAGCATCATGGCTTCGTCTGGTCCAGCCTCGCGCGGTTCGGGGTCCCCTTCGCCAACCTCGACGACGCGTGCCAGGACGTGTTCCTGATCGTCTTTCGTCGCCTGAGCGACTTCGAAGGGCGTAGCCAGCTGCGAACGTGGCTGTTCTCGATCGCTCGCCGGGTCGCGTTTCGTCAGCGGCGCGGAGCGGAGCGGGCCCAACGCAAAGCCCGAGCGCTCGCCCTCGAACCGCCGCGGGTCGAGTGCCTCGACGCGCAGTTCGACCGCAAGCGCGCCGCGATCCTCGTCTTGCGCGCGCTGGACGACCTCGACGACGACAAGCGCACCGCGGTGATGTTGCACGTGCTCGAGGGCATGAGCGGTCCCCAGATCGCGCAGATGCTGGGTCTGCCCGTCGACACCGCGTACTCGCGGATCAAAGCCGGGCGCCGGATCGTTCGCGCGCGGCTGAAGGCGCTCGGGGTCGAGGATGACACGCGGTTCTACGAGGCCGCGCGCGCCCAGACGCAGCCACCCACCGGAGCAGACCGGCGGGTTGCCGCCGCGCTGGCGGTGCGGCTGGCGACGAGACCGATCGTGCTCTGGGGGCTGTGGAAGGGGGTCGCGGCCGCGGTCGCGCTGGGCGTGGTCGGTGTGTTCGGAGCGCGAGCCGTGGCGTCCGACGAGCCATCGGCGGGTGGTCGTGCGCCGGTCGAAGTCGCGATGACGCCGGAGGCTTCCGTCGACGGGCCTGCGCCCGCGGTGGCCGTCTCGCGGTCGCCGGCGCCGGCCGAGGTCGAGCCCGAGCCGGTCGTGCGCCCTCACCCTCCACGCCAGCCGTCCCGCGCCGAGGCCCCCGAGGATCGGCTTCGTGAAGAGGTGGCGCTCATCGGTGCCGTGCGGAGGGCTATCGATGCTGGCCGCCCCGCCGATGCGTTGCCGAACCTGGACCGTCACGCCGAGGCATTTGCCACCGGCGAGCTCACCCTCGAGCGCCAGGCCTACCGGGCCATCGCGCTGTGCGAGCTCGGCAATCAGACCCAGGGCCGCGGAGCGGGCCGCATCTTCGTCAAGGCGCACCCCACCGCAACGCTGGCCGGTCGGGTCCGTGTCGCGTGCGGCCTGGAAGAAAAATCGACCCGCGAATGACGGAGCGCGCGGGTGCTGGAGACGAAGGAGGCATGAAGAGCTTGATGACTGATTGGATCGTGCCCGCCGCCGCCCTGTGTCTCGCCGTCCCGCTGCTCGCCTGCGACGCGAAGTCGACGGAGATCGGAGCGACCGTGGGAGAAGAGACCACGGGCGAGGTGATGGGTACGTCCAGCGGGGATGTCGAAACCGCGTCCACGGGAGGTGCCACGGACCCGTGTGCCGCGCTGGACCAGCAGGCGTGCGAAGCCGCGGATCTGCTCGACGACATCGAGTGTGCCTGGGTGGACGTGCAGACCTCTGATGGGACCTGCAGCGAGGGTGAGGGGGAGGGAGTCGGGGGCCGGTGCATCGCCTCCGAGTCTTTCGGGGACGGTTGCCTCGAGACCTACGCATGCGTCGATGGCATGTCCGTGTTTACCCGGGACCTCGGCGACGGCATCTTCGAGTGGTTCACGTTGCCCGCACCCTGCGGCGCGGCGGTGCTCGACTACGAGGAGTGCCGGTACGACGGCTCGGACGCGGCTCCCTGTGCGTGCCTCTGCGAGGGGCTGGGCGGGAGCGACGCGGAGCCGTGCAACCCTCTGGGCACGGCGTGTCCCGACGCGCAGGGTACGTCGCAGGAGTGCGAGCCGACCGCGTCCGGCGAGAGCTGGATCTGCGTCCCGCAGTTTGCCGGCACCAGCCCCGGATACGGAGACGAGTGCTGGCCCGAGGACTCGCCGGCCGTGGCCTGCACCGGCCAGACGATCTGTCTGCCCGCGGAGGGTCTTGGCGTCGCGGACTGTGACGGCGGTGATGGGGGAGGGTGCTGCACCCAGCTCTGCGACCTCGACGCGGGCGCTTCTTGCCCCGACGATGGCCAGATCTGCAGCCCCTTCTACACCGACGGCGACGCGCCCGTCGGCTACGAGCGCGTCGGCGTGTGCCGACTCGAGTAGCCCGATATCGATCGCATGGGCGCTCGCACGGGCGAGCGTTCAGGCCAGCTGAACGTCGGTGTTGAACTCTCGGGTGACCTGATCTGCGACCGGGTCGACCATGAAGACGCGGGCCTTGCCGGTCTGGCCGTCGAACTGGGTCAGCAGCCAGATCTCGATGGCCCAGTCCTCGGTCTCGGCCAAGCACGGAGGCGCCCAGCCGATGATGACCGGGCCGCCCAAGCCCTCGGACGATCGGGACGCGGCGGCCTGCTTGTAGCCGCCGTAGGCCCGGACGCAGCGGACGGCAGCGTCGGCGACGAAGGGCTCGACCTGCTTGCGCCACCCGCTGAGGAAGCGGAAGTCCTCGAACTCGGTGGAGCCCGGCTTCATGACGCCGACGTAGGTCTCGCTGCCCTCGATCTCGCCGTAGTCGGGGACGTCGAACTCCGGATACAGGTTCGACTCGGCGATCTCGCGGTCGCGCGCGTCGAGCTGACGCTGCACTTGCTGGTCGGCCTCATCGTCGTAGCAGCCGAACACGCGCAGGAGCACGAACTGGCTGGGGAGCTGATGGTCCCAGTCGAGCACGACGCGAACCGAGCGGAACCGGTGGTCGGAAAACGCCGACAGCGACGGTAGCGCTCCGGCGAGCGTCCTGCGCTGCGCCTCATCGGGCGCATACCCCTGGTCGCTCAGGCGCACGTGGACCTTGAGCTCCTGAAGGAGGGTCGTTCGGACGCGCTCGGCGTCCGCTTCACGATCGGAACCCCGGCTCACCTAGGCCACCGACGTCTTTCTCGTATGGATGGCCGCACGGACTGCTTCGATGACATCGGACACGGATGGTTTCAACTTGAGGCTGGCGGGGTGGACCACGAGGCGACTGGTCACCTGCAGCACGGTCTCGACTTCCACCAGTCCGTTTTGGCGCAGGGTTTCGCCGCTTTCGACGAGGTCGACGATCTGATCGGCCAACGAGGTGAGCGCGCCGAGCTCCACCGAGCCGTACAGCGGAATGATCTCGGCCGCGACGCCCTTGGCGGCGTAGTGACGCTGCGCGAGGTTGGGATACTTCGTCGCCACGCAGACGGTCGCGCCGCGGCGCAGCTTGATCGGTTGATTCTCGGGCTCGGCGACGACCAATCGGCACGGGGCCAGTCCCAGGTCGACGGGCTCGTAGAGGTCACGCCCCTGTTCGGCCAACGTGTCGCGACCCGCAATGCCGATGTCCGCGACGCCGTACTCGACGTAGGTCGGGACGTCGGTCGGTTTGACCAGGAGCATGCGATGCCCGCCGGGCAAGTCGAGCGTCAGCTTTCTCCCCGCGCCGGCAAGTGCAGCCGCCACGTCGACGCCCGCCTCCCGAAGCAACGGAGTCGCCTGCTCGAGGATGCGCCCCTTGGGAAGGGCGAACGTGAGGCCGGCTGCCACCACCACGGTGCATGGTAGCCCAGGTCGAGGCGCCTGCGGGGCAGGAAGCGGCGTCAAGAGTGGGCGCCCGAGAGCCGGCGGATCCGGGCGCCCAGGGGCCGCAAGCGCTCTTCGATCGCCTCGTAGCCTCGATCGAGGTGGTACACGCGGAGGACCTCGGTGACCCCCGAGGCGACGAGGCCCGCGACGACCAGCGACGCGGACGCCCTGAGGTCGGTGGCCATCACCGTGGCCCCCATCAGCTTGGATGGCCCCCGAATGACGGCTGAGTTGCCGTTGACCTGCACGTCCCCACCCATGCGCGCCAGCTCGGGCACGTGCATGAAGCGGTTCTCGAAGATGGTCTCCGTGATCAGGCTCTGCCCGTTGGCGCACAGGGCCAGGACCATGAACTGGGCCTGCATGTCGGTCGGAAACCCAGGAAAGGGGCGGGTACTCACGTCGATGGGGCGGATCTCGTCGGGCCCCAGCACCCGCAGCCCATCGGGCTCGACCCTGCACTCCACCCCCGCTTCCTCGAGCTTGGCGATGATGGCGTGCATGTGGTCGACGGGCGCGTGTTCGAGCAGCACGTCGCCCCCGGTGATCGCCGCGGCCACCGCCAGCGTGCCGGCCTCGATCCGGTCGGCGATGACCGCATGTTCGACCCCGTTGAGGTTGTCCACGCCCTCGATCTCCATGACCGAGGTCCCCGCACCGCTGATCCGAGCCCCCATCTTGTTGAGGAAGCGCGCGAGCTCTTCGACCTCGGGTTCCCGGGCGACGTTCTCGAGCCGAGACGTCCCCTTGGCCAGCGTCGCGGCCATCATGACGTTCTGCGTGCCGCCGACGGTGACCTTGTCGAAGACGAAGGAGCCTCCCCGAAGGCGATCGGCCTCGAGCACGACGTAGCCGCTCTCGAGCTGGATCTTCGCGCCCAGAGCCTCCAGGCCCTTGAGGTGCTGGTCGATGGGCCGGGCTCCGATCGCACAGCCGCCGGGCAGGGACACCCGTGCCCGGCCGTAGCGCGCCAGCAGCGGGCCCATCACCGTGACCGAGGCGCGCATGGTCTTGACCATGTCGTAGGGCGCCTCCAAGGGCCCGTCGTGAACGCCGCGCGGATCGATGCGCATCGTGTGTTTGGCTGGGGTGTCCACTTCGCAGCCGAGCTGGGCGAGCAGCTTCCCCATCGTCCGGACGTCGGAGAGATTGGGAATGTGCCGCAGCGTGCATGCGGTGTCGCCCAACAGCGCCGCGCACTGGATCAGCAGCGCAGCATTCTTGGCGCCGTTGATGTGCACGGTTCCGCGGAGGGCGGGGCCACCTTCGATGACGATTTTGTCCATGAGGATTCGGGGGGTCGACGCGTGGAGCAGCGCCGGCTATTCCGGCGGCCGCTGGGCGTCCGGGTTGGGGATCGGTACGATGTAGGGTTGCGCCGAATCAGGCGCAGACGGCGTAGGGGTCTGCCGAACCGGCGGCCGAGGTGATGCCGGTCGGCGCCGGAGCGAGCTGGGGTCGGCCTGGAGGGCCAGCTGGTCTTCGACCCCCGCGATCACGTCGGCCGGCCGCGCCCATCCGTGCGCGGCCAGACTCCCCGGGCACGCATCGGCGCTCTGCATCTCCCAGGTTCGATCGATCGGAGCCCACGACTTGTCGGCGGTGGGCTGGGGGAAGCTGTGGTGCAGGCGGTGGCGCGACCACATCGGGCGGCCGTGCTCGACGTTGATCAGGGTCAGCCGCTTGGCCCAGATCCCCGTGGTGTTGGCGGCATCGACCGCGCCGTGGCCGTCGGTCCACGTGCCCTGCACCAGCGCCAAGCGCTCGCCTTGGTGTTCGAACACGCCGAGCAGCTCGTTCTGCCAGTCTTCGGTGACACACGTTCGGTGGTGGTTCTCGGGTCCGCCGCCCCCGGTCTTGGGATCGACGCACGCCGCTCGGTTGCACTTGCCCGCGACCCGGTGCCCCGTCCAGCGCTCGCCAATGGCCGTCAGTCGCCCCGTCAGCACCGGCCATCCCAAGGTCATCGCGTCCTGGACTGGGTCCCAGGTCTTGGGCAGGCAGCCCGCGGTCGGCGACGCGGGCCCGACCGATGCGTCCGACATCGTGCTCTCGCGCTCCACGCCCTGCTCGGCCCGAAAGCCGCGATAGAAGGTGGTGAGCTCGGCCGCCTCCGTGCCCGTAGACCCACCGGGGCCGGCGAGGGACAGGAACGAGGTGCTGTCCGGCTCGTGCATCAGGGCGGGCTCGTTGTCGACGACGATGCGGACGACGTGCGGACAGGCCTGCGTAGGCGCTCGGTAGGCGAGCCGGACCACCTCCGTGTCGGCCACCTCCGGAGCGACCGAGAACGGCTCGAGCGCCTCGATCAAGGCGGGGAGCTGGGCGCGCGACTCCTCCGTGGCGTCCGAACACGACGCGAGGCACAAGGCGCCGAAGAGGATCGCTCGCTGCACGTGCGAGGGACGATGCCAAATCAAGCGCGGCGAGGGAAGGGCGGCCGGCGCATTCGACGCCGGGCGGCCGAGAGGTTGGTTTTGGAGATGGCCGCCGCAGCGGGGATACTCGGGCGGTGACGGTGCGGTTCGGACGGATGACCGCGTGGATGGTGGCTGCGTGCGCTGGGTCGGTCGGCTGCGGCGACTTTCCGCTGCCGCCGTGGGAGCTGCGACCGACGCCGCGGATGCTCTCGGCTCGGGTCGAGGTCGTCGAGCCGGGGCCCCACTCGGCGCAGGGGCTGCTGCCGATCCCGGCCGACCGCGTCCGCTACGAACCCCTGCCCGGCGACGTCATCGAGGTCTCGGCGCTGGTGGCTTCGGATGAAGGCGAGCTGCCGCTCGACGAGCTCGACCCGGTGTGGCTGCTGTGTCCTCGCAACGGCTGCATCTCCACGCTGCGCGAGTCGGTCGCGCTGGAGCCGTGCGGAGAGTTGCCGCCTCAGAGCACGGCGTGCCGGCTGCCGTCGGCTCGCTTCACGGTGCCTGCGTTGGACCCGACGCGCTCGCTGAGCGAGCAGGCTGCGTTTCTCGTCGCGATGGTGGGCCACATCGACGACACGATGAGCACCGAAGCCTGTCTCGAGCGCATCGGGGATCCCGACCGCCCCGCTTGGGGTCCCTGCATGATGGGCTATCTCCGGGTTCGCTATGGCCCGCTGCTTCGACTCCTGACCGTCGCGATCGCGCAGGGCGTGGAGGTGCCCGAGTTCGAGGTCGACCCGTCCGAACTCGACGTGGCGGTCGCTCCTCTCTTCAACCCGGAGATCGTGCCCCTGCGCATGGCGCCGCTGTACGATGGGCCCACCCTGGATGAGTCGCGGGCGTTCCATGCATCGCCCGATGAGGTGACGCTGCTCGAACCTGGCGTCAGCTACCTCTTCTTGGAGACCTCCGACCCCCGAGATGACCAGAACCTCGTTTTCGTCGACCTCAGCGGCCCCCGCGAGACAACTTCTTTCGTCAACTTTCACCCTTCGATCGACACGCCCGGCATCCTCGGCTACGGGTCCGATTTCGGCTGGGTGATGTGGGCCCCCGACTCGGCCGCTCGGTTCACGCTCTACGTCGTTCTCAGCGATGAGATCGGGGGTGCGGCGGCAGCCCCGTTCGAGTTCGAGGTGCGCGAGCCTTGAGCACCGGTGTCCTCGGCTCGCTTGCGCTGCTCCTCGGACTGCCGTCCCCGGTGACCATCGCGGTGCCCGCGGCCCCGGTGTCCGAGGCGCGCGAGGGCTTGCGCGGGACGGTGCGCCGCGCCGGAGACCGTGAGGTGATCTCGGGCGCGAGCGTGTTGGTCGTACCGGCGCCCGCGGACGCCCGCGTCGGTCCGCGGAAGGCGTGGGAATTCCTCGACCCCGCCGCCGATCCGCCGGCGTGGGTCCAGACGGCCCAGACCGACGACGAGGGCAGGTTCTCGCTCCCGGACGTGCAGGGGCGGCGCGTGCGGGTCATCGTGGTCGCTGCGGGCCACATGCGCCTGGAGGCGATCGTCGATCCTCAGGATCTTCCGCGGCGTGGTCTGGTGCTCTTCGTCGCCCCCCAGGCGCGCTCGGCGTATCGGACGGTCGTGGAGACGCCCGAGAAGCCGGACCCGGCTCGGGTCAAGAGCACGGCGATGCAGGCCGAGGAGATTCGCACCGCGCCGGGCACCCAGGGCGACCCGCTGCGCGCGCTTCAAAACCTGCCCGGGGTCGCCCGCAGTCCCGGCGGCCTGGGCGTGCTCGTGCTGCGCGGCGCAGCGCCCAACCAGTCGCGGGTTTTCTTGGGTGGGCACCCGCTGCCGCGCGCGTTCCATGCCCTGGCAATCTCCAGCGTCGTGCCGGCAGCGGCGATCGACCGCCTCGAGTTCGTGCCGGGGAACTTCGGCTCGCGCTACGGCGACGCGACCGGGGGCGTGGTCGTGCTGCACCCCGCCGAGCTTCAGCGTCGCGGAACCCACGGTCACGCGCGCCTCGACCTGCTCGGCGCCGGGGCGCTCGCCAGTGGCCCGTTGGGCAAGGGCGCCTATCTCGTCGCGGCGCAGCGCGGCTGGGTGGATGCGGTGCTTCGGACGGTCGAGACGATCGACGAGACACAAACCTTCCTCCTGCCCCGCTACTATGACTACCAGGCGTTCTTCGAGCACCCGCTCGGACGCCGGGGCACGCTCTCGGCGAGGGTGCTCGGGGCGGGGGACCGAATCCAGAGCCGAACGTTGGCCTTCGCCACGAGCGGTGAGCGCGAGGTCGCGTTCGAGCTCGGCTCACAGTTTCATCGCGCGGATCTCTCGTACCGGGTTCGCCACCAGCAGTGGTCGTTCTGGCTGACGCCGTCCTTTCGCTTCGAACGCAACACCACCAAGCTCCCGAGGCTCCCCAGCGAGTCGATTCGCAACGACGCGATCATGAGCCTGCGGGTCGAAGCCTCCCGCGACTTGTCTCGCCGCGCCACCGTGCTGGTCGGGGCCGACCTCGAGGTCGACCGCTATCGGGCGCGCGTGTCGAATGCCTCGCAGGCGTTTTCTGGAGCCTTGGGCGCGCCCGCGAACAGCGACGAGGTCGAGCGCGGCGTCCAGAGCTCGTTGGGAACCTATGCGCAGCTGAGCTTGGGGCTCGGACGCTGGGAACTCGCGCCGGGGCTTCGCGTCAGCGCGTTCACCCTGGGCAGCGCGGCCGAGGCCGCCATCGATCCGCGCCTTGGCGCCCACTGGTCGTTCGCCCCGCGCTGGCGGTGGTCGATGGGGTTGGGCCTGTACTCGCAGGCGCTCGTGCCTCAGCGGTCGGCCAGCGGTGGCTTCATCGGGCAGCTCACCCAACAGGTCGCCGGCACCGTCGTCTTTCCGTCGTCGGTCGCATCCCTCGAGCCACGCGCGGGCTTTGCTCCGGTCGCCGACGCCATCGTCGTCGCTCGGGCCGCGCAGGCCAGCACGGCGCTGGGCCGCGAGGTCGGTGACTGGTGGTTCTTCGAGCTCGGGGCGTGGGCGCGCGTCATCGACAACGCCGACGGGACCGCGTTCCAAGCCGACGGCAGCAGGGTCCCGGTGGTCTCGACGTGGTCCAACGCGTACGGCCTCGAGGTGCTCGCCCGGCGCAGCCTCGGGCCGCGCCTGTGGGGCTGGCTCGGGTACACGCTATCTCGCGCCGAAACCCGCGTGCTCGACTCGGCCGGCCAGGCGGTCAGCCGCGCGCCCGTCCCCTCGAGCTTCGATCAGCGCCACAACCTCATCGTGCTGGCGAGCTACCGCTTGCCGCGCAACTGGCGGCTCGGCGGACGCTTCCGCGTGGTGAGCGGCTCCCCCTTCACGGGATTCTCGGGCGCCATCTGGGTCGGCGACAGCCCGTTCGCTTCCGGCGCCCCCGGACCACCAAACGGTGAGCGGTTCCCGGTCTTCCACCAGCTCGACCTGCGGGTCGACAAATCCTGGATCCTCGATCGGATCGAAGTGGGTACATACGTCGACGTCCAGAATGTCTACAATCGAGTCAACCCCGAGGCGTACATCTACGACTACGACTTGACCTCTCGGGTCAACGCGATCGGCCTGCCGATCTTTCCGAGCCTGGGCCTCCGGGTCGACTACTGAGCACCGTGACCTCGCATCTCCCCAGCGCGTGCGTTCTCCTTGGTGCGCTCGTGACGCTTGCGAACACGACCGGCTGCGCCGTGGAGGAGGTCCAACTCTCCGCGGCTCGCGACCCGCTGCCCGAGCCCGACCCTCCGGACGAAGCGGACGCTCGAGCCACGATCGTGCACGCGGTCGAGCCGTTCGAGCTCGAGGGCAGCCAGGAGTCGGTCGTCTGCTACAGCTGGACGATCGACAACGACGAGCCGATGTACGTCGAGGGCGTCGCGTTCCAAAACGGCGGCTCGCTTCACCACAGCAACTGGTTCATCGTCCCCGAGGACGTCTATCCCGGCGACGACGGCTACTGGCCGTGCGCGTCGCGTGCCTACGACGAGGTGTCGGCCGCGCTCTCGGGGACGGTGTTGTTCGCCCAGTCGACGCAGGCGCAGGCCGAGTCGGTCTCGTTCGCCGAAGGTGTCGTCATCCGGATCCCCCCGCGGTCCAAGCTCGTGGCCGACGTCCACCTGCTCAACCTGGGTCCCGATCCGCGGAGCACGGCGGCGTGGCTGTCGCTCGACCTGCTTCACCCAGGCTTGGTGGAAGCGGTGCTGTCGCCAATCATGCTCAGCTACTTCGATCTGGACATTCCCGCGATGGACCGATCCCGGTTCACCGCGACCTGCGACGAGGAGAGCACGATCAGCTCGCTACCGCTCGAGCTCCACTACGTCCTCCCGCACTACCACGGCGCGGGCGCCTCGTTGAGCTTGTCCTTCACGCCCTCGGCCGGGACTCCAATCTCCATCATCGAGCGAGAAGGGTTCGACGCCTCGGCGCTCGGGGAGACCTTCGATCCGCCCATCGAGCTCCAGGCTCCGGGCACGCTGAAGTTCTCCTGCGGCTACGACAACCCCTACGATCGGGCGCTGACGTGGGGCATCGGCATCGACGAAATGTGCGTGTTCCTCGGTCTTGCGGTCGGCCCTCGGATCATCGTGGGTGGCGTCGCGCCCGGGAGCTCTGCACTGATGGCCGTGGAGGACGGCGTCAAGGAGTTCGAAGGGCGCTGCCAGATCGCCACCGCCCGCCGAGGCCGGGCCTACGACCTGCCGACGCGAGAGGAGCGCGAGGGCCCCTTGATGCTGCCGCCCATCGCGGACGAGCCGGTGCCGGAGCCCCCAACCTGTCAGGACGTGGAGGGCAACGACGATGCAGCCTCATCGCCGAGCTTCGACGACGTTGCGGACCGCGTGTTCGGGCCCTGGTGCAGCTTCTCGTCGTGCCACGGATTCGGCGGGGCCGGAGGCCTTCAGCTGTTGGGCGACGCTGCTCGCGATGCGTTGGTCGACGTTGCGTCGACGGCCCCCACCAGCCTGCCCCGCGTGGCGCCCGGCGATCCCGAAGGAAGCTACCTGTACCGACTGCTCTCGGAGTGTGAACCGACGGACGGCGATGGCACGGTCGTGCGACACATGCCCGCGAGCGCGCCGACGCTGCTCGACCCCGAGCTGGTGGGCTTGGTGCGGGCGTGGATTGAAGCGGGCGCTCCTTAGGACCCTGGTTAGGCACTCCGGCGGCGCCGGCGGCGGAAGACGCCCACCCCGAACAGGGCCAGCCACGGGGCGTTGTCGGGTCCGCAGGTGCATCCGCAGCCAGCCGCGTCCTCGTCCGCGCCGGGGAGGGATGAACCGGCGTCGGTGTCGACGGCCGAGTCCGCGCCGCCTCCGGTCACGCCGGTGGTGTTCGCACCGTCGTCGCCGCCGCTTGGGTTGCCACCATCGTCGCCCGGCCCGCCATCGTCACCGCCCGAGCTGGAGCCCCCCATCGGGGGCGGCACGTCGACCATGTTGGTGACGATCAACCGGAGCTGGAACGAGAGGTCGCTGGAGTTCTCACTCGCCTGCTTGACGATCGCGGTGACGACGTTTGGGCCGGGCACGAAGAGGGACGGGTCGACCTCCGTGACCGAAACCTCGTTGTCCTCGGACGCTGCCGATGCCCACACCGCGTAGTCGACCCCGTCGTCCACGTTGACGGCGTGCACCTGCTGTCCGTTGACCCACACCGCGAGTCCGTCGTCGAACACAGCGGTGAGCTCCGCGGCGATGAAATCCCCGTCTTCGGGCAGGTCGAAGACGGTGCGAAAGTACGCGGAGGGGTCGTTGGGGTCGGCGTCGAGGAGCACCGTCGCTTCGTCTTCGTCCCCGTACCCCAGCTGGGCTGGGCCGGTCTTCCAGCCCGTGTCGTCGTAGTCGAGGGTCAGCCACGCCTCCCCCCGGTCGACGCCGGTGTCGTCGTAGGTCCACGTGTGGTCGAAGTCGATGACGGTGATCGGGACCTGGCTGGAGATCGTGAAGGGTGCGTTGCTTTCGTCGGCGGTGTTGGGGTCATCGGCGTCGGAGACCCGGACCAGCGCGGTGCTCGAGTCGACCCCGGGGACCGTCCAGTCGTAGGAGCCCGTGTTGGCGACGCCGTCTTCGATGGTGGTCCAGCTCTCGCCGTCGTCGGTCGAGTACTCCAACCGCACGCTGGGCACGTTGCCGGCGGTGGCCCAGACCACCTCGTGGACGTCGCCGGCGGTGAGGGTCTCGCCGCCGTCGGGATCAGCGACGACGACCCCGTCTCCCTTCACGATTGCGACGCGATCGGTGATCTCGCCGTCATCTCGGAGGTTGAACAGCGTCAGGGTGTTGTTCTGCACGTCGAGGATGCAGGAGCCGTTGGCGACCTCCGCAAAGGCCATCAGCGGGTGCTCGGCGTCCTGCGAGACGCCTGCGCCCCCGTGGCCGGCGACGACGTAGACCGCGCCTTCATGGGAGGAGACGCCCGGCGCCTTCATGTAGGGACCGTCGCCCAGCGGACGCCCATCGTTGGCATCGAGGACGCCGGCGCCGGCGACCGAGGGCGTGTCGTAGGCGCCGTCGAGCAGAAAGGTTCGCTCGTAGATGTGCGAGTGCCCGCCGAGCACGAGGTCCACGCCACCGGCCTCGAGGATCGGCAAGGCGTTCTCGCGCATGTCGACCAGCGCACCCTCGGTGTCCGAGTCGTGGCTGCCCTTCGTGTAGGGCGGATGGTGCCAGTACGCGATGATCCACTCCTGGTCGGTCGAGGCCAGATCGTTCTGCAGCCACACCAGCATGGGGGACCCCGCGCCTCGGGGGGAGTCGTGGGAGTCCAAGACGACGAAGTGCGCGTTGGCGTAGTCGAACGCGTAGTAGGCCTCGGTGCCCGAGGGCAAGCCGCCCGCCTCGCCAGCCGTGGGCAGGACGTAGCCACCGTAGTAGGGCCCCGACTGCGTGCCGGAGTCCGAGCTGTGGCCTTCGTGGTTGCCCAGCGTCGGCCACACCGGGACGCGGCGCAGGATGCTCGCGTAGGGGGCGTAGAAGTTCTCGGTGAACTCGGCGTACGTGCCGTCGGTGTATGCCATGTCCCCCAAGTGCAGGTAGAGCTGGGGGAGGTGGTCTCCGACGTGCTCCAGCATCGCGTCGCGAACCCGTCCCTGGGCCGCGCCTCCGGTGCCGGAGTCCCCCACGATCCACGCACGAAGCTTCGTTCGACTGCCCTCGGGAGGTGGCGTGACGAACGAGTGCTCGTCGTCGCCGCCTTCGAGAGGCGCCTCGTCTCCGAGGACACGATAGTAGTAGCGGGTGGACGGCGAGAGGCCCGTGAGGTGGACCTCGTGTTGGGTCCCGCTGCTCGCACTGTCGCGGCGTTCGTCGAGCGCCCCGGGGGCGAGTCCGAACTCGACCGCGCCGCTGGAGCTGGCTTGTGTCGTCCAGACGACGACGATGGACGACGAGGTTGCGGACTGCAGATAGGCAGACCGCTCCAGATCCGCAGCGCTGGCCGCCGCGGGATGCAGGAGCATCGCTCCGAGAAGGCAGGGGAGCGCGAGGCGAGGGGTGGTCATGGTGCGTCTCGGAGGGCGAGGGCGGACTGGGCGCGGGCGAGCGCGAGCCGGTTGGATTGGGTGGGCCGACGCCTCGAGTTCCGGTGGGCGATGTACAGCGCAGCCACGCGGTGGACGAGGCCCGCGATCGGTTGCTCGAGGCGGTCGAGCAGCTCTGCGCGCATCAGGATCCAATCGGAGCGGGTGGGGCTGTGCGAGAGGAGCTCGTCGAGGGACTCGAGGGCCAGCCGCGGTTGCCCACGCCGCGCCTGCGCATCGATCAGCGCGAGTCGGATCGTCACCGCGGGTCCGAGCAGCGCCAGACCCTCTCGGTAGCCGGTCGCCGCCGCGAGCAGATCGTTGCGCGCCTCATCGAGCTCTCCCCGCTCGAGGACGAGCTCCGGGGTGGGGCTCAACGGAATGGCCGCGTCGTAGTCGGCGCGCGCGAGCTCGAGCTGTCCCGCGTCGCGCCGGAGCCGGGCCCGGGCGGCGTAAGCTCGGCCAGACCCCGCATTCTCGACCCCGTCGGAGAGGTACGCGGTGAACTCGCGCTCGGCATTCTTCCACCGGCCCCGCGCGAGCCAGATCTCGCCACGGATCCGATGCACCTCTCGCTCGCCTGGCTCGAGGCGAGCGATCTCCGAGGCCTGCGCCAGCGCGTCGTGCAGGTGACCCGCGCGGGTCGCTGTCTCCGCGTATCGAATCCGAAGCGCGACGTTCTGCGGATCACCACGGATGCGACCGCCGAGCTGCCGAAGCTCCGCGGTTTCGCCCGGATGTGCGGACGCCGTCGCGGCATGGGCGAGGAACACCGCCGCCATCAGCGAAGCTCTCGCCGACCGTCCCTCGCGTGCCCCCACCACGACATGGTTGCCGCTTGGGCGGGAGGAGGGCAAGTGAGGAGGTGGTGCGCCACCGCGCCGGATTTTCACCCTGCGGGCAGTCCCACCCTCGGCTACGCGATGACCTTGAAGGTCAGCTCGGCGTCCGGATCGAAGGGCGAGCCCTTCACGTCCACCGTCACCTTGATGAAGAACTCGACCGAAGGATCTCCCACCGGAACGCTGTACTGGGCGTAGTACGAGCCGAGTTCCTTGCCGTAGAGCATGAACCACATGTCGACCGCATCGCCGGGCTTCATCTCGAGCGGAAACTGCCAGTCACGGCCCATGACCTCATCGGAGGCGTTGGACTCTTCGGAGACCTGCACGGTACCAATCTCGCCGTCCTTGGGCTGGCAACGCGTCCTGAGCTCGTCGATGTGCCCGAGCACCGTGCACTCCTTGTTGCACGTGACGCGGAACTTCCCCTTGACCCCGGTATCTCCCGCCGGAACGGAGAGTCCACGCGGGTCCTGCCGCTCCACCTCGACGAACTCGATGCTCAGCATGCTCGCTCCGCCGGCGAAGGTCTTGACCTTGTCGAAAAATCCCATCGGCTTGATGACGGACGGCGCCCCTGGAGGTTGCACCTCGATGGCGACGGCAAGATGCGGTCAGTCGAAGTGCAGCACGGAGCGGGGGAAGGACGGGACGTGGCGGATGCTGTGGGCGTCGGCGCGGTAGCCCGAGCCCTCGAGCGCCTGGTTTCCGACGAACTGCTCGACATCCGCCGCGTACACCGGAACGCCGACGATGCGGCTGATCGCCTGGATCAGGCGGCAGCCATCGGCGGCCGCATAGCAATGGATCATGTAGATCGCGGCATCGGGAGCGAGGCCGGCGCGAAGCTGCTCGAAGGATCGGCGATGCCGGGAGAGCGTGCGCATGGAGACCGCGTCTCGCCCGAAGAACAGCATGACATCGGGTCGTTCGCCCGGGCCGACGATGCCGTGGTCCTCGAACACGACCTTGCTCGCGAGCCGCCCGCGCTCGCGCGTCCGCGACACCAAGCCGCCGCACATCTCACGCAGGCTCGGCGCGCCAAAGAAGAGGGACGGCTCGGGGGCGGAACGGACGCGCTGGCGGAGCCGGTCGACCGCGCCGGGCGCGAGGTCATCGATCGGAGGCTCCGTCAGGCTGCCGGATCGGTAGTCCCGCCACGCCTGATCGAACGCCCCGGGCGCGAGGCCCAGCACGTGCTCCGTTTCTCGTTTTGCACCCGGTGCCTTCGGCCCGGCTCCCCAGATCCAGTAAAGAGGTCCGCTCATCCAGCTCCTGCGACGCCCATGTAGGTGGGGGTATTCTTTCCCGGAGGAAAATACTTCGCTTTCTTCCAATGCTCTCGCGGAACCTCGGGCGCACGCAACCTGTTTGGCCGGACGCAACTTTCCTGCAGAAGCCGGGGGCTGCCCACGGCGGGCCAAAAAGTTGAGATTGGTCGCTGACCCGTGCCTCTTTGGCAGCATGCGACGCACGTTCAGCTCCCGCCGAATCGCCGCGGCCGTGCTCGGCCTGGCGACCGTCTCGTTTGCCCCGACCCCCAGCCTCGCCGCGGACAGCCTGGCGACCCCGATGACCGGCCAGAGCGCCCGGGAACTGTGGCCGCTGGACGTCTCGGTCGAGATCGTCGACGTGACCCCCACGTCGCGACCGACCCACGGTCGCCTGCCTCGGGTCCTGGAGACGCAGTCCGTCACCGTTCGTGACGGCCACCGCCTGCAATTCTCGGCCCTGCTGCTCACGCCGGGGGGTCGACATCGCGTCGACTTGGCCGTCGTGCCTCATCATCACCCCGATGCGGTGGAGATCGAATGGGATCTCGAGGTGGCCGAAGCCCCCTACCGAGCGGTGGCCGTGGGGGACTACTTGCTCCATCGGCTGGGGGTTGGACCGGCGCTCCAACTCGAAGACGAAGCCCTCGCGGTTGCCCGGGCAGACATCGAGACCGCGAAGGACGGCCACCTACGGCGGCGTGTTCGGGTCGGTGAGCAGGTTTACGAGATCCGCATTGGCGCCGCGGTTTCGCGCGGTTGACACCCTCCCCGGCCGTGTTAGAACCGCCCTCAACCGCCGCGTGGGCCCAAATATGGGCGCCCGTAGGCCGATCTCAGCCAAGAAAGACCCCCACGATGCGATCTCTCCTGCCCCGTCTCGCCTCGTTCTCCCTCTTCGCCGCCGCCTTCGTCTTCAGCACCCCGCTCGTCGGCTGCAAGAAGCCCACGTATCCGGAGTGCAAGAAGGACAAGCACTGCAAGGCCGACCTCGGCGAGAAGTGCGTGGACGGCAAGTGCCAGAACTGCACCACGGATACCGACTGCACGGCCAAGGGTCCCAACGGCGAGGATCTGGTCTGCTTCGAGTTCCGCTGCACCGACCCCAGCGAGATCCCGACCGGGGCAGGCGGGCAGGGCACCCTCGGCTCGCCCTGCACGCAGAGCTTCGACTGCTCCGGCGGCCTGGTCTGCACGGCGGGTCAGTGCTCCAACTGCGTCGACGACCTCGCCTGTGAGGGCGGCACGTGTGACCTCGCGACCGGCACCTGCACCGGCGGTGGCGCGACCGGCGGCCAGTGCACGACCGACGAGCAGTGCGCGATGGATGAAATCTGCGACGGGGGCATGTGCGTCTTCTCGGGCATCGAGGGAGGCGGCACCAACCCATGCGGAATCGACGCAATCTACTTCGGCTTCGACAGCCCGAAGATTCAGCCCGAAGCTCAGCAGCAGCTCGATCAGATCGCCCAGTGCCTGATCGACCAGGGCACGCTGATCTACCTCGAGGCGCACGCGGACGCCCGCGGCACCGAGGAGTACAACATCATGTTGACCGATCGCCGCGGCCAGTCGGTGAAGAGCTACCTCGAGACCAAGGGCGTCACGGGCGAAAACCTCCAGGTCATCTCCAAGGGCAACCTGGAGGCCGCCGGAACCGACGAAGCCTCGTGGTCCAAGGACCGACGCGTCGAGTTCATCTTCCCGTAGGGAATCACTCCATGAAGAGCATGAGCAACAACACCCTGCTGATGCGACGTTTGAAGGCTCTCACCTCGGTGGGGGCCTTCGGGCTTTGCGGAATCCTGTCCACCGGCTGCATCGCGCTCAAGGCGGACCAGGACGATCTGGCCGAAGAGGTTGCGAAGCTGCGCAAGCAGGTCCTCGAGCAGGACCAGAACACCGGCGACACGATCGGCAAGGTCGAGACGCTCACCGCCGAGCTCGAGACCAAGATCGGCGAGCTCGACGACGTCCTGCGGCGCAACCAGGCCGACCTGGGCCTGCGCGTCGACAACCTCGAGGTCGACGTTCAAGAGCTTCGCGGCGCAGCCGAGAATGCGGACTTCATGGCCACGGCGGCCAAGCAGGAGCTGACCGAGCTTCGCGGTGACTTCGACGAGCGTCTGCTGACCCTCGAAGAGAAGCTCAACGAGGCCACCAACATCCCCGAGAGCAAGACGGAACTCTTCGCGGAGGCCGAGAAGCTGTTCAAGGCGAAGAGCTACAAGACCTCCCGTCGGCTGTGGCGCACCTATGAGTCGCGCTATCCCACCGACGACAAGATCGCCGAGGTCCGGTTCAACATCGGCCTCACGTTCTTCGCCGCGCGCGAGTATCGGCAGGCGCTGGGCGAGTACTACCGGATCATCCAGGAGACGCCGAAGGATCCCGTGGTCCCCGACGCGCTGTACTACTCGGGCTTGGCCTTCGCGAAGCTTGGCCAGTGCAAGAACGCGATCGCCTACTTCAACGCCCTGCGGCAGAAGAAGACCAAGGCGCCCAAGCACTACAAGGACAAGGCGCAGGAGCAGATCGACATCCTGCAGAAGGATTCCGGCGAGATCTGCACCGGTGATGAGCCCGCCGCGTCCGAGACCTGACGGGAGTGTTCGTTCAGGTCATGGGAGGTGCGGTCGAGCACCTTGGGTCACATGCCCCATTGCTGCCCGTCAACCCATGACTTAGCGTCTGGGGATGGACTACACCGACAACAAGAACCGCCTGTGGATCCTCTCGATGATGACGATGGGCTGCGTCGGGGGGGCCAACGAACCTGCCGACACCGAGAGCACCGGCATGACGTCGGGAACGACCACCGTCGCTTCCGCTGACGACACGACGGGCGGGCCGTCCAGCGGAACGGCAGCCGACGACAGCACCACGGACGCGGCGACGACCGACCTCTCGACGACCGGCGAGGCGTCCACCGAAGGCTCGAGTGGCAGCTCGGACTCGTCGAGCGGAGACTCTTCGAGCGAGTCCTCTGGTTCGAGCACGACGGGCGTCGATGTCAGCCCGTTCGTGGAAGCCTGCGCCGCCTCCTACACGAGCTACTCCGACTGCTACCGCCCCAAGTATTCGTACACGGAGGAAGAGGTGCTCGCGCAGTGTGCTGCATATGAGGACTACGTCGCCGGATACGGCGAGGGATGCGTCGAGGCACGAACCGACTACTTCGCGTGTCTGTCCGAACTCGACTGCAAGGAGCTCGAATCCGGCTGCAGCAAAGCACTCATCGCGGGCAACGCCGCGTGCCCCGAGCTCTTCGGTTTCTGCTCCGGCAGCGGCGGCGGCGGCGGCCCGGACGACTGCGCGCTCCTAGCCTCGGATTGCCTCGACGGCAGTGAGTACCGGGTCGACTGCGATGCGACGACCTGCATCTGCAGCGTGAACGACGTGCCGGGCGCGACCTTCCCCAGCCTGGGCGTCGAGGCATGCTTCGACGAGGACTTCGGCGACACGGCCGTCACGGAGTGCGGCTTCCCCGAAGGCATCTTCTTCTAGCCCGAGTCGAGCTTGCGAAATCTACGCCGAGATTTCGTAGACTGTGGCGGTGACCGCAGCGCCCTACGTCGGCATGAACGTTTGCGGGCCGGCGCGGGCTGCCGTGGTGCTCCTGGTTGCGCTGGCGGGGTGCTCGTCGTCTCCGTCCCCGAGCGCGCCTGGGGGCTCCGGTTCATCGACGTCGGACGTGAGCGTCGACGGCTCTTCCGACGCTGCGTCCACCGCAGGGACGACGTCGGGGATGCCGACGTCCTCCGAACCCACGGCGAGTCTCACGTCGGACACCACCTCAGGGCCCGCGGGCCCCGTCGAGTCGATCACGGTGACGCTCGCGGTGCCCAGCGTCGATGAAGACGTCTACGACGCGGCAGGCCTGCAGCTGTGCGTCAGTGACGAGACCTGTTTCGAGCTGCTCCGCCCGGCGCGTGACGACGCCGGCAAGCGTGAGAACGGACCCCTGCAGTTCGACGTGCACGCCTTCGACGCGCTCTCGCTCGATCGGACCGCGCTCGACCGATTCGAACTCCGTTCGGCCGCCCCGCTCGACGTATCTCCGACGTGCCTGCAGGTGGCCTTCGACGACGAGCCGGCGCTGTGCACCCGCGACTTCCCCGACGCTCTGGGAACCGGTGTCTCTTTCGACGGTGGCGCCACCTCGGACTGCACGAGCTGCTTCGACCGAGGTCGCGACACGGAGATGCGGCTCTCGCACGGTCCCATGGTCGGGGCACGCGATGCGGATGCGGGTCGCGCCACGGTGTGGGTTCGGACCGATGCACCCCGCGCGGTGAGCATCGAGGTGTCGGCGTCGCCGGACATGACGGACGCCGCGGTGGCGGCCGAGCTCCGAACCCGCAGCGAGGACGACTTCACCGGGGAGCTCGAGCTCGAGGGACTCGCCGCCGGCGGCGTCTACTACTACCGGTTGCACATCGACGGGGCCCTTCACGCGCCGATCGAAGGCGACGCGTGGCACCCCTCGGGCGTCTATCGCCTGGAGATGCCGCCGCCGAGCGCCGAGGCCGGTGCGTTCACGTTTGCGCTCGGCTCGTGTGCCCGAATGTTCGCGCACGGCAACTACGACGCGGTCCGCGACTCTGCCCCCGCGTTCTTGCTCAGCGTAGGCGACTATCACTACGGCAACGTGCTCCAGCGCCACTTCTTCGACGAGGGCGGCACCAAGGACCTTCGTGCTGCTCGGGACGAGATGCGGTGGTGGTACCGCACGGCGCATTGGGAGAAGCACACCCTCTTCGCCCGCGTGCCGCTCCTGGGAACCTGGGACGACCACGACTTCGGCGGCGACACCGACTATGCCCACCGCGAAGTCGAGGGCAGAGAGATGACCGGCAAGGTCTTCGACGAATACTTCTCGAACCCTTCCAGGTCGTCCAGGCCGGGCGACGACGCGGGCTACTTCGTCGCGCGCCACGGCGACGCGGAGTTCTTCGTGATCGACGCCCGCTGGCATCGCCCGAAACAGTGCGAGACGAAGGACGGACCCGTCGCGTGCGATCCGGCCGAGGACCCGCTGGGCGCGGAGCAAACGGACTGGCTCGTCGAGGGGCTCGCGAGCAGCACCGCGACCTTCAAGTTCATCGCGGCCGGTACGCGCTTCTACGGCGGAGGGCCCAAGGCGTGGACGCCCTTCCTCGTCGCGCGCGACGCACTCCTGGGCCGCATCGCCGAGGCGGGCGTCACCGGCGTCGTCTTCCTCTCCGGAGGCCCCCACGTCAGCGAGTACCGCCGCTTCGACGCGGCCGGCCGCACCTGGCACGAGATCGTCTCCTCTCCGCTGTCGTCGGGCTTGGGCGAGTGCAGCGGAAGCACCGGGCAGATCGAGTGCTACGACGCGATCAAGAACTTCGTGCTGATCGACGTGAACACGTCCCTCCCGGATCCGAGGCTCGAGGCGAGCATCATGACCTTCGATGGCCCTCAGCCTTGGTCGGACACCGCGCCCACCGTCGTGCTGCCGCTCTCAGCGCTGCAGTGAGTGCGGCAGCTATTCCTGCGCCGAACGAGCATCGAGCAGGTCTTGCTGCTTCGCCTGCTCCTCTGCGACCTGTCGCTCGATGTTCCGGTCCGGCCGGATGTCGACGCGCACGGCCTTGGGCGCAACCTTGGGTGGGGCGGGTGGTGAGGCCTTCGCTGGGCTGAATCCCTGGTTCTCATCCCACAGCCGCACGTTGTAGGTCGGCTCGGGCATCGAAACCTTGGCGTCGTCGAAGGCCGTCTTGACCAGTCGAACCGCCTCGGAGCGGACCCGCATGAAGTCGTAGGCGTCTTGGTCGACCCAGCCGAACACCCGCACCTGGACGTTCGAGTCGCCCAACTCGAGGACCTGGGCCTCGGGCTTAGGGTCGTCCATGACGCCCTCCATCGCGGACAAGGTGTCGACCGCGAGCGTCGTGGCTTCGACGAGATCGTCGGTCGTGCCGACTCCCACGTCGAACTGAAATCGACGTCTGGGGTTGCGCGAGTAGTTGACCATCGTCGACTTGAAGACGTCGGCGTTCGGGATGCGGACGTGGTTGCCGTCGAGGGTCATGAGGATGGTCGCGCGCGACGTGAGTCGGACGACCCGGCCCTCGTGGTCCCCGATCAGCATGTGGTCGTTGGGCCCGAAGGGTTGGCGCAGCGTCATGAGGATCGACGCGATGTAGTTCTCGACGGTGTCCTTGAACGCGAAGCCGATGGCCAGGCCTACGATTCCCGCGGCGCCCAAGATCGCTCCGACGACGCCGGTCGCATCGAGGAGGTCGAGGGCGGTGACCAGACCGAGGATGACGATCAGCGTGCCGACGGCCTGCTGCAGCAGTGAACGGACGAAGGCGTTGCGGACGAGCCGTCCGAACAGTCGGTCGCGGGACGCGACGAGCTTCGCAAGTACGATGAATCCCGCCGCAACGACGAACGCCACCAGCAGCAGGGGCAGGCGGGCGATGAGTCCGTAGAACTTCTTCTCCAGGCTCTGGAGCGTCGGCTTGACCCGCGCCCACACCTGGGTGGTGATCTCCGTCTCGTCGACCACGTCGACCACGCCGGGCGTGGAGGCAGCGAGTCGCACGGCCTTGGTCCGCTTGGCCTCGGACGGCACCTCGCCCTCGAGGTCGACCACGCCGGACTTGACCCGAACAGAGACTTCTTCGAGGCCGTCGACCTCGGCGTAGATTTGACGGATGCGCTCTCCGAGCCGCTCATCGGGAACCATCTCCACCTTCGCCGCCTCGGCGGTGGCGTCCGCATCGGGGCTGGAGGACAGGAGACTATCGAGGGCTTCGGGCGCAGCAAACGCGCCCGTCAACGAAAGGACGAGCGCGGCGTGGAGAGGCCAGGTCATGGCGTTCGCGACGGGAGGGGAAACCTCCGATACCGCGCGTAGAGCAGGTTGAGGACGCCGTAGGCCGTCAGGCCCAGGGCGATGACCGCCAGGGCGATCCAGCTCGTCTGGGCGAGCTCCGAGAGTGCTCCGCCGACGCCTTTGGCCTGGGAGGGATTGTGGTTGTATGCGGACGCGATCAGGAAGTATCCGATGAGCGGGAACACGACGCCCCGGGCAGCGTGACCGGCTCGGCCGACCCAGCGCAGGAGCCCGAGCTCTTTGCTGCTCATCTGTCGCTGGTCCACGTCTTCCATGAAGCCGAGCTTGGCGGCCCTCTTGAACTGGAAGAGTCCGACGCCGATGATGATGGCGCCGAGCAGGCCGACGACGACTTGGCCCCACGTGCCCGCAGACATGATCTTGGCGAGCCAGGTGCCCTTGGACGAGGAAGAATCCCCGCCCAGCAGCATCTGGAAGGCCGCAACGCCGAGGCTCACGTGGATCGCTCCACTGACCACGCTCCCGATGCGGCGCGCGATCTGCTTCGCGCCGCTGCCTTGTGTGCGGGGTCCGACCGCGGCCTGGATGAAGCGCCAGAGCGCATAACAAATGAACCCGACACCCGAGGCGCCGAGCAGGACTTGACCAAAGGGCTCGCCAGACACCCACCGCAGCACGCCCTTGCTTCCATGCAGGGCACCGCCTTCGCCGAATGCGGCCATGACGGCCAGAATGCCGAGGGTGACGTAGAGCGCCCCCTTGGCACCCCAGCCGATCTTGGCCAGGAGTTCGAGCTTCTCCGCGTGTTCACGAACCTTGGCACTCGCGTTGCGCTTGGCCCGGTTTCCCATTCGATCGAGGTCCTTCATATGCGGCGGCTCCGGCGTTCAGCTGTCGGTTCAAGCAGCCTTGGCCGTTGCAACGGGCTCTGCGGCGTCGAGCGTCTTCTTGCCGAGGTCGAAGCGATCCTTGTCGTCGGTGGTCACCGCGACCACGACGTTGCCTTCCTTGACGGCATTCTCGACCGCTTTGGCTTCGAGCTCCGTGAAACCCAGACCGACCAGCGCGCCGGTGAGCCCACCGACGGCACCGCCAGCGCCCAGGCCAGCGAGGGCGGCCACGAGAGGACCGGCGACGGAGAAGCCGATTCCCGGGATGACGATGCCGGCGACCGCCGTGAGCCCGGCGACCACCGCACCGATCGCACCCCCCGCGACGCCGCCGATCGCCGCTCCCTCGGGCGCCTTCGTGTTGGGTTCGATCGCGAGGTGTTCCTTGTGGACCGTGTCGGAGACCATCATGCTGATCTCCCGCTGCGAGAATCCTTCGGCGAAGAGATTCGAGACCGCACGGTTGGCTTGAGGAACATTGTCGAAGGTGGCGATGTACGTCTTGGACATTGGCGAGGGGTGTTTGCAACTGACGGGCCAGCTGCTTTGCTCGGTGAATCCGTCCCGCGAGTGAGCGGAAGCGCCCACTTGTGCGGACGAAAGTGCTTCGGCGCTCACCGCTCGGGTTGGGGCATCAACGCCCGCATCCTCGTCGACGGCACGCTTCGAGGTTTGATGGGGTATCACGTCGAGGGTCTTGGGACCGCTGCTCTCACTTGCCGTGCTCGGGTGCGTCGGCTGGCTGCTGTGGATGTGGTCGACGCGGGCGCGGCGGGTCGCGATCGCGGGGAAGGACGCGAAGCGACGGATCGAAGCGGATCGTGATCGTCCCGGGGCGCTTCCGTCGACCCCGATCGATGTCGGCTCGGCGGCCGCAATTGAGCCGCAGGTCGAGCGGCGGCCGTGTCCGTGGTGTGGTGGTGCGCTCCACGTGCGGGAGCACGAGGTGGAGGAGCTGGGCGGAACGCGGCTTCGCCGGGTGGACGCGCAGTGCGGAACGTGCAGCGGGAGCACGACGACCTGGTTTCGGCTGCACTCGGCGCTTCCCAACTGAGCGCCGATTCGCCCGTAACTCCGGCCCCCGTAGGTGCGAACATCCCGCTGCCATGACCGACCCGCTCGCCGAACCCTTGTCCCTGACCGACGCGGTGACCCTTCCCAACCGGATCGGGAAGGGCGCGATGAGTGAGAACCTCTGCGGCACCGATGGCGCGCCCAACGAGGGGCTGATCCGGCTGTACGAACGATGGGGCCGGGGTGGGGCGGGCATGCTGATCACCGGCAACGTCATCGTGCACCCGCAAGGTCGGACCGAACCCCACAACGTGGTCATCGAGGACGACCGGCATCAGGCCATGCTCCGGCGCTGGGCCCAGGCCGCCCAGGCCCACGGCAGCAAGCTCATCATGCAGATCAACCACGCCGGTCGGCAGACGATGCGCGCCGTCACGTGGCAGCCGGTCGCGCCGTCGGCCGTGCCCGTCAATCGCCCCGGGGTGTTCAGCGTTCCGCGCCCCCTCGAGGAGCGAGAGATCGAGGCGCTGATCGAGCGGTACGCTTTCGTTGCTTCGCAGGCCCACGCCGCGGGCTTTGCTGGCGCGCAGATTCACGGGGCCCACGGGTACCTCGCCAGTCAGTTCCTCTCGCCGCTGGCCAACCAGCGGACGGATCGCTGGGGCGGAAGCCTCGAGAACCGGATGCGCTTCATCGTGGGCATCGCCCGGGCCATGCGGGCTGCGACCGGCCCCTCCTTTGCGATCACCGCCAAGCTCAACTCGGCGGACTTCCAGCGCGGCGGATTCTCGCCGGAGGACTCGGTGCGGGTTGCCGAGGCGCTGGAGGCCGAGGGGCTCGACCTTCTGGAGATCTCCGGCGGCAGCTACGAGAAGCCGGCGATGATGGGCGCCCGCGCGAGCACCCGTTCGCGCGAGGCCTACTTCCAGGAGTACGCCGAGACCATGCGTGAGACGGTCAAGATGCCGTTGATGGTCACCGGCGGGTTCCGGACGCGGGCCGGAATGCTGGAGGCACGAGCGTCGGGGGCGGTCGACGTGATCGGCATCGCGCGACCCTTCGCGGTGGATCCCGACCTCGCCCAGAAGCTGCTGGCCGGATCCGAGGAGGCGCTTTCGCAGGGGGAGACCGCCGTGGGCGTGCGGCTGTTCGACGACCTGCTCAACCTGTGGTGGTACCAGGAGCAGATGAAGCGAATGGCCGCCGGAGATGAGCCCAGCGCCGATCTCGGGCGCCTGGGGACGCTGGTGCGCAACATGGGCAGCGTCACCAAGCACGTACTCGCGCGCCGCTTTCACGGCGGGCACGAGCCGATCGAGATCTGATCAGCCTTCGGGGGGAGGCTGACAGACCGAGCCGTTCTCGATCTGGGCGTTGGTTCGGTACGTGTTCAGCAGCTCCCACGACTTGGGCTCGACGCTGGGGATCGTGCCGTCCTCGCGCACGTTGGTGACGTGATAGGTGTGCTGGTTCCAGATTCTCCGGGCTTGAATCCAGCGGTCTTCGACGTCCCGGATCACCTGGACGGTGGGCGAGGTCTGAACGCCATCGTCGGCGGAAGAGACCACGACGATCTCCGCGGAGCCGTCGTTGTCGACGTCCGCGACCACCGGGTACTCGATCAAGGTCGGCGAGGAGCGGGGGACCTGGAGCTCGACCGCTCCGTCGTCGCTGTAGATGAACAACGAGACTTCGTCAGCGTACATGGCTTCGGCGACGCCATCTCCCAGGAAGTCGAACGCCGTCCCCGCAGCCCAGCCACTGCCGTCTTGGACTGCGACCGACCAGTTCACGATCAGGTTGGGCTCGAAGACGCTGTAGCTCGACGCTGAGCTGACCGCGAACTCCGCGACCCCGTCGCCGTCGAAGTCGTGCACCGTCGAGGGGCGGAACCAGGCGCCGAACCCGGCAGGGTCGCCGGTCGGCCTCATGTCCTGGTTCTTGATCGTGCCGTCGTGCTCGAGAATGGTGATGCCACCGTCGTTGTTGACGATGATCTCCGGCTCGGGGTCGCCGTCGAGGTTGGCGACCTGCGGATAGCCCGGCAGGATGCTCAGGTCCTGGTAGTAGAGGCTGCCGTCATGGTGGTAGGCGGACTGCCCGAGGATCAGCTCGAGGTCGTCGTCGCCGTCGAGATCCGCGGCGATGCTGGCGGTGTTGTTCTGCGCGATGAACCACCCCTGCTGCTCGGGCGCGTCGAAGAGCACCGTTCCGGTGGCGGAGACGATGACCCCCGATCCGTAGATCTCGGGCGTGCCGTCGTTGTCGAAGTCCGCGATGCCCACCGCGCCACCCTGATCGTGCTCCCAGACCGCATCCGTCGCCCACATCTGGGTTCCGTCGGTCTCGAACGCGACGAAGGCGAGTGAACCGACGAGGAAGTTGTTGGCGGAGATGATCTCGGGTTCACCGTCGCCGTCGATGTCGCCGACGGCCGGGGTCACGAAGCTGCTGACCGGACCCATGCTGAAGTGCTCGAGCCCGGTCTCTCCATCGAGCACGTGGATGCGGTTCGTCGTCACCAAGACGTCGGGCGTGTCGCACAGGTCGATCGCTCCGTCATCATTGTCGTCGGTGAGGTTGATGACCAGCGGCGTGACGGACGAGGACCCTCCCTCCCACGACCACTGCACCTCGGGCTCGAACGAGTCGGGGGGCGCCTCGTCGTCACAGGAGCCCACGGCGTCCATGTCGTCGACGACCTTGCAGCTGGGCATCGGCGGGTCGGACGGGTTGAAGTCCGGAATGGCCAGATCGAGCTTGGGCTGATCGTCGGTCGTCGTGGTGCCGTTGGAGGCGGTGCCACTGGAGCTCGCGTCCGCAGCCGTGGTGGGTCCGGCGGCCGAGGTGGAGGAGCTGGAGCCGCTGTTCCCCCCGAAGGGATCGGAGTTGCTCGCGCCTCCGCAACTCACCGCAAAGACCGCAACGATGCACCCGAGCCCCCGATTTCGCCCCATGGATCGGTCGTACCGCGCTGAGTCGGCGAGCGTCAAACGCCTGCGGCCGAACGCTCTGCGAGTGGCGAGTTGCAATCGTGCTGCGTTCGAGGACCGCGAGAGCGCGCCTGCTCAGCGCCGGGTTCCGGGCTGGGCCGGCGCGAGCCCGAGCCCGGCCTTCTCGGCCCAGGAGTTGAGCGTGTGGCGCGTGGACCCTAGGAGGTCCGGGTCGCTGGAGACCGTGCCCAACAGGCCATCGAGCTCGATGCGGGCCTTTCGCAGCCGGCTCTTGACCGTGCCCACCGGAAGCTCGAGGACCTCGGAGAGCTCTTGGTCCGAGAGGGACTCCCAGTACGCGAGCTCGAGCAGGGTCTGCAGGTCCAGCGGGAGCCGCTGAAGGCCGCGCAAGAGCAGGCGCTGTTCTTCCTTCTCGGCCATCGCGTCGGCGGGCGAGCACGGGTCCACCATCAAGATGTGGGTGGACGAGGTCAGCGGGTCGAACCCATGGCTGCGCTCCCGGTAGTGGCCGTACAGCAGGTTGCGAGCGATGCCGAACAGGTACGATCGAAAGCTCGACCTCCCTTCGAAGCGGTCCGCCGACTCGAGGCACGCGAGAAAGGTCTGCTGCACCAGGTCTTCGGTCGAGTCCCGGACCTTGTTCGAGAAGAATCGATATACCGACTCGAGGTGACGGGTCACCAGCGTCTGGCCGGCGCTGGCCTCACCGCCTTGCCATGCCTTGAGGAGCGCGCCGTCGGGGCGGTCGGTCAACGGAGCTCCGGTCCCAGCTCGGCGAGTCCGGCCTCGATCCCCTCCACATCGCCGGCGAACTCCTCGCCTGCATCTGCCAGGATGACGAGCGCCGCCTGGTACCCCTTGCGCGCTTCGGGCCAGTGTTCTTCGCCCCTGTTGCGCAGGATGTCCGCGCGGATGCGGTGCCCCTTTGCGAGGTCACCGCTCGAGGGGCCGAGCTTGTCTTCGAAGATCTTCATGGCCTGGTCGGCGTACTTCAGCGCATCCTCGAAGCGATCGAGTTCGCCGTAGAGGGTTGCGAGGTTGCCGTAAGAATACGCCAAGTCCACGCTCCCGGCGGGATAGCTCTTCTCGCGGATCACGAGCGCCCGCTCGTGCGAGCGACAGGGCCTCCTCGTAGCGCTGCAGAGTCGTCAAGACGCTCGCGCGATTGTCGAGCAGGGCGGAGACCGGCGCCGAGTTCGGCCCGTAGCGGGCCTCGGCCAGGACGCTGCCCTGCTCGAAGGTTTCCAGCGCCTCCTCGTAGTCCCCGCGCATGTACTGGGCCATGCCGCGGTAGCCCACCATGGTCGCGCGGACCTCCGAGTCGGGGCGGCCAGCATCGATCTCCGCCTGCTCCGAGGCGCGGGCCAACCGCTCCTGCTCCTCGAAGCGACCCTCGCGTTGGGCCAGGTTGATCAGGCCCTGCGCATAGATACCGTGGGTCAGCGGGTCGTCGCCGGCTCTCTCGTAGGCCGCCTTGGCGTGCTCAGCCCAGCGGTAGCCGGCCTCGACGTCGTCGAACTTGGAGCCGACCAGGAACGCGAGATTCGACGCCGCTGCGGCCGAGGCGTTTGGCAGGGCAGCATTTCGGGCCGCAAAGTAGGCTTCTTCGTAGACGACCCGCGCTTCTTCGAACTCGGAGGCGAGCATCAGGGCTCGCGCACGAAGAGAGGCTGCCTCGACGATCATCGGGGCGAACCCCGTCTCGCGGGCGGCAACGAGCACCTCGCGCGAGTACTGCAAGCTCTCCTCGATCTTCGCCGCGACCGTCAGCGCCCGAAGCTTGGAGAGCTTCGGCTGCGCGGCCGCGACGCGTGCGAGCGCGGAGACGGGTGGGGCCGCTCGTCCTGCGGACCCGTCGGTACAGTCCGCGGGCTCCGCGAGGTCGAGGACCGCCTCGACCGCGGCATCGTGGTCGGACCATCCCCGTTCACCGTGGAGCTCCAGCAGCGCTTCGGCGTCCGAGCGCAGTCCGTCGAAACACAGGCGGACCTCGGGGCTCAGGGGCGCGCTGGCTCGGCACGCGTCCTGCTCCGCGGCCTTCCACGCGTCGGCGTATGCACGACCCGCTCCGCGTACGCTCTCATTGACGCCAGCCCGGCCCAGCGCCGTCACCCAGGCCGAAGGATCGGTGGTGCAGGCGTCATTCGAGGACCCGCCCCACAGGGCGATGCCCAGCCCGAGCACGCCCAGCCCCGCGACCGCGAGCGTCCAGCTGGACCGGGGTCGGAGCGAGCGCTCGAGCGCGTCGGCGAACGCGTCCATGCTTCGGTGGCGTCGACGAGGATCCGCGTCGAGAGCCTGCTCCAGTGCACGACGCAGGACGCGACCTCCGGGAAGCGCGGCCGGGACCGCGATGCCGCGACGGTGACGGTCGCGAATCTCGTCGAGGCTCGTACCCGACACCGCGCGGCTCCCCGTGAGACCTTCGAAGAGCACCGCCGCGAGCGAGAACTGATCCGAAGCGGGGCTGACCCGCCCTTCGAAGCCCTCGGGCGCGAGATAGGCGGGCGTGCCCACACCCGTCGTGGCCTCGCCGCTCTCGCCTGGGCTCTCGCCTGGGCTCTCGCCATCGGCTTGGGTCGTCGCGGGCGTCTGCGTTCTGGCCAGCCCGAAATCCACGACGCGAAGCCGACCGTCGAGCCCGAGCAGGAGGTTGGCGGGCTTGATGTCTCGGTGCACGACCCCGGCGGCGTGGGCAGCAGCCAAGCCCCGCGCCGCCTGAACGACGAGTTCGACCACGCGCCTCCAGGGCCGGGCCCGGACCCGGAGCCACACGTCGAGCGCCTCGCCTTCGACGAGTTCCATCACGGTGTAGGGCGCGTCGGTCTCCGTGTCGAGGCCGACCTCGAACACCTGCACAACGTTCGGATGCGACAACGTCGCCAGCGCGCGGGCCTCTTCGACGATGCTGGCGGTCGCAGTGGGCCCCGCCGAGCGCAGCTGCTTGATCGCCACCGGGCGATCGAGCTCGAGATCGTGGGCGGACACCACCACGCCGTACGACCCCGAACCCAGGACCTTGCCGCGGCGATACCGTCCGGCCAGCGGCGCGTCCACGACGACCATCGCGAGCACCCTGGAGGCGATCGCGGCCGCCTCCGCGCCCAGCCGAGGGCGCGCGGCGAGCAGAGGATCAGTGCCACCGGACATTCGACCCTCCGATTCTACCCCGGAGGCCGGCTATGCGGGGCCCGTGTTCCAAAGGGCTCGGGTGCCGTGATAGACGACGAGGTTTCCGTCGTTCTGAAGCGTCAGGTATGCGCCCGCGTTGCCGTGCGTCCCGATGTGCCAGATCGCGCTGCCATCGGTGCCGTACAGCACCAGGTTGCCGTCCTCCTGCATGGCCAAGCCCGAAGGGGACGTGCCGTGTGTTCCGGAGGTCCAAAGCGCGACGTAGTCGACGATGCGCAGCACCATGTTGCCGTCGGTCTGCAGCTGCAGCTGGAACCGACCGTCGCAGGAGTACATGATCTCTCCAGGCGCGAGGACCTGACCGGGGACCAGCAGCCCGCAGCCTGCCGGTGGCGGCCCTGGGGGCGGCGTGGGCTCGGCCGCAGGGCCCGGTGGGGAACCGCTCCCGGCGTGGCGCTGCCAGGTGCCCATGAACCCCCACGGATTGACCGCGTCCCGGTCGTCGGGGGCGACCTCGAAGTGCAAGTGCTCGACCGAGGTTCCGGTCGAACCCATGTACGCGATGACCTGGCCCTTTTGGACGCGGGTGACGTGCTGATCGGAGATCTTGAACGGCGTCGAGTCGATGTGCCCGTAGTAGTAGCGCCAGCCGCTGTCGCCTCGGATGGAGATGCTGTTGCCCGAGAACGAGTTTCCCTCGCCCGCGGTCTTCACGGCTCGGATCGTCGCGTTCTCCACGGCGACCAGGGGTGCGTGGTGTTCGGTCGCGAAGCAGTCGAGACCCTTGTGGGTACGCCCCCCTGGTCGAGGGTCCCCAAACCCGTCCCCACACGATTCCGTCATGACGTATCCTGCGACCGGGAACGCGTTGTCAGCCGGGGGCAGGACCGTCGCTTGGCTTTGCCCGGGGACGTCATCGTCATCGGGAAACGTCTCGGGCTCGGGAGGTAGCTCCGCGCCCGGAAAGGTGTCCGAGTCAGGAATGCTCTGGCTATCGAGCTCCTCGCTAGATTCGACGCCCTCGTAGCAGCCGGACACCCCGCAGGCGACCGAGATCGCGATGCATACGTTTTTCCAGCCACCCAACATGTGTTTCCCCGTGCTTTCGTTTCTCATGGTTTTTCCCGTCTCCGCAGGCGCAGGAGCGCCCTTCCATAGGGGAGGTGAGGCGAGGGGACGTTGAGTTTAAAGAACGAGCGATTTCTCGCGGGGTCTGAGGTTTTTGTAGGCTGGAACGTCCTCGAATCATCCCGAAGACGCTTCTGGGGCCGGGCTGCTCGCGGTACGCCTCGCCCGGACCGTCACGACGACGGTTGCATTGGCGGAAGGACTCGATTTGGGAGCACGGCCCGTGGGCTCGTCGTTTCCCAGCTTGGGACTGCTGCGGGGGGTGACTTTTCGATCGACACCTCTATGGAGAGAAACGTGAACTTCCATCCCCGCATTCTGCTCCCCCTTCTGTGCATCGTCGCTCCCGCTGTGGCGTGCGGTGAATCTCCGACGACCGAACCGGGAAGCCTCCGCATGGGTGTTGCTGGTCAAGACGCCGACGGCAACTACTACCGGCTTCGCTCCGGATACATCGACGCTTCGGGTCCCGTCTTCGTCTCCTTCGACACGGAGATGGACCCCAATACGACCGAGTACCTCACGATGGATGTCCCGACCGGAGACTACAGCTTGCACCTTCAGCCTGGCTGGTGGGTCGAGCAGTGGGACCCGTTCTCCGCACAATCATTCCCCATCGACGCGCGGCTCATCTCGGCCAACCCCGCGAGCGCCACCGTCTCCGAGCTCTCGACGACCATCGTCACCTATACGTTCTACGTCGATGGCGTCGGACCGATCAGCATGGGCGACGGAGACCTGGCCGTCGACGTCGCCTTCGACACCGAGCCGCCGATCTGCGACCCCAACGCTCAGGACTGCGCCGACGGCCTCGCCTGCTCGCTGACCGACTTGTGGACCGGCCAGTTCGAATGCGGACCCGAGGGGGGCAGCCCGGCCTATCAAGACTGCTGGGGCGCGTTCGATTGCGAGATGGACCACGCGTGCGTCCCGGCAGCGGAGAACTTCCATTGCGTCGGCTACGACTGCTGCGTGCCCACGTGTGACCTGGCCGCGCCCGCGTGCCCCAACGGCGAGTCCTGCGTGCCCGTGGACGGCGCGACGGGCATCTGCTCGACGAACTGAGCGACCATGGCGCGGCGGACTGCGAGGATCGCGGTCTGCTGCGCCTCGATCACGTCTCGGGCGTGTTGACTTCAGTTCCCGCAACCGCCTGTTCGAAAATCTCGAACGATTCGGAGGTCGCGAAACGGCGTGCGCGAGCGTACTCCTTGCCGTCATGCCTCGGTCCGCGCTCTTCATGTCCTGTCTTCTGGTGGTTGGTGCGTGCGAGTCGGACGGCCCCGCAGACTCGGTCGAGACCGACGCGTCGACCGGGGGCGTTGCGAGCTCGAGCGGCGTCGACGGCGACGATGCGAGCACCGCTCCGACCCAAGGCCCGACCGGTTCCCCCACCTCGGTGTCGACCTCGGTGACGAGCAAAGGGGCGGAGGACACGACCGACGCGGACGCGACGACCGACGCGGACGCGACGACCGGCGAGACGTCGGTTGGGGAAAGTGACGAGTCCACCGGCGGACTGGTCCCGCAGCTCCCGCCCGAGGACGTGGCCTCCATGATCACGTGGCTGCAGGACGGCGGCTATGCGGACTGGCAGGCGGAGTCGGGGATCCACGAGTCGGATGGACCACACTTCGGCAACGTGCGGACGTTCTTCAACAACGTCCTGGTCGACTCCTTCGAGGGCGGAAGCGACCTGCACCCCATCGGTGCGGCCAACGTCAAGGAGCTGTACGGACCGGGGCAGTCGATCCGCGGCTGGTCCGTGATGGTCAAGCGCGAGGTCGACCAGGGCCAGTGGTACTGGTTCGAGGTCTGGGACGGGGACGTGCTGGCCGACGCCGTCGCGTTGAGCGTCTGCGAGAACTGCCACGGCGATGGCGTCGACGACGTCCTCACGCCGTGGCCGCTGCAGTAGCGGGCCCGGGGGCCGGAGTCGGCCTGCGGTTCGGAGGCTCGCTTGATACGCTCGATCTATGGACTCGCCCCGGATCGTGAGACGCCGCCGACGATGGGCCATCGCCGCGTTGGTCCTGCTCGGCTGGGTCTTCGCACGATGCAGCTGCACGCCGTCGGTGCGGGTTGCGACGTTCAACATTCGCCTCTTCCCAGGGCCCGCGACGGATCCGGCCCGGGTGGCTCGGACGATCGCGGAGCTCGACGCCGACATCTTCGCGGTCCAAGAGATCGTCTCGGAACCAGCCCTGGTCGAGGTGCTCGAAGACGCGTCGGCGCGAAGCGGTCGCGACTACCGCGTGGCGCTGTCGCATTGTCGGCACCCGCGCTACGGCCTGACGACGGGGGTGGTCTGGGACGCGTCGCGCTGGAGCTTGCTGGAGACCCGCGACTACCCCCAGCTTCGCCCGGACGGCAAGGGCGCGTGCGGCAAACTGCAGCCGGGCTTCGTCGGCGTCTTCGAGGGTCCTGGCGACCAACACGTGGCGGTGCTCTCGGTGCATCTGAGCGCCCACCCGCAGGGATTTCCCGCGCGCCGGCGGCAGTGGGACAAGATCATCGCCATTCAGACTGGGCTCACGGCGGAGCTCGGCATGCCCGTGCTGGTGCTGGGTGACTTCAACAGCACCGGGTTCACCACCGCGCCGCCGGAAGAACCCGACTTCGTCCGGGAACGGGTGTCCGCGGCCGGCTTCTCGCTGCTCACGACCGACATCCCTTGCACCGAGTACTACCGGTCGCCGGGTCGAGAAGCCTATCTGCCGTCCATCCTCGACCACGTGGTGGCCAGTGGCGGACGTTGGCGTACGCCCGAGCTGCACGGGTTGTGTGCGCGGCTCTCGTGCCGGGTGGCCGACCCCGCAGACATGGATCCCGACTTCACCGCGGTGTCCGATCACTGCCCGGTGCTCGTCGAGGGCGTTGCGCAGCCGTAGCTCGGCAGACGGTTCGCGGTGTGTGGCCGGCCGTCTCGGCGACCGTGCTGAGCGCTCGCGCTCGACCTGAGCCCTGGCGCATCAGGGGAGGGGGCGCGCCCCGCCCCAAGGCAACGCCAACAGTCGAAAAGCGTTGGGCACACGGCTTGCACAAGGGGGTGGAGCGCCAACTGGAGGCGTACCACGTGACGCGACTACTCATCATCTCACTCCTGCTCGCCGTGCCGGCCTGTGACAGCAACGATGCTGACGCCAAGCCTGCCGACAACACCAAGACCAACGAGCGCGATCGCGACGACGCGACCAAGACGCCTCTGGACCAAAGCGAGGACTCGGCGGACGTCGACCTCACGGCGAAGATCAGATCCGGCCTCATGGAAGACGAGTCGCTCTCCATCGGCGCGAAGAACGTCAAGATCATCACGGCCGACGGCCTCGTCACGCTACGGGGTCCCGTCGCGTCCGACGAGGAGAAGACCACCATCGAAACGATCGCCCGGGCGGCAGCAACCCCGACGCGTGTCGAGAGCCAACTCGAAGTCGTCGCGAACTAGCGACAGAACAGCGGAATCTCATCATGTCCAACAAAGCAGTCATCGGTATCTTCAGCAATCAGGCCCAAGCAGAGCAGGCCGTCTTGGCGCTGCGCAACAGCGGCTTCGTCGACAACGACATCTCCGTCCTCTTCCCCGACAAAGAGGGAACCCGCGACTTCGCGCATGAGCAGGGCACCAAGGCCCCCGAGGGCGCGATCGCGGGCGTAGGCGCCGGTGGTGCCGTGGGCGGTACGCTCGGCTTGCTCGCCGGCATCGGAGCTCTCGCCATTCCTGGCCTCGGACCCTTCATCGCCGCCGGTCCCATCCTGGCCGCGCTCAGCGGCGCTGCGGCCGGTGCGGCGGTGGGTGGTGTCACTGGTGCATTGGTCGGCCTCGGCATCCCCGAGATCGAAGCCAAGCAGTACGAGGAAAAGATCAAGGGCGGCAACATTTTGATGTCGGTTCACGTCGAGGACCTCGACCATCGCAAGAAGGCGAAGCGCATCCTCGAGCAGTCGCATGCCAGCGACATCTGCGTGACGGGCGAGCAGGCTGCCTGAGGCTGGCGTACACGCGGGCGCCGCCGTCGAAGGACGGAGCGCCCGCATCACGGGGCGCGCGGCGCAGCCGACTCCAGAGTGAAACAACCGGTCGGCTGCGTCTTTCGCAACGGGGCTTCCCTGACGTCGGGCACCGAAACCGAAGGTGTCCACGTGTCCGGTCGTCCAATCCCTAGGGTGCCGCTTTCGGGAGGTGTACCTTGGGAAAGCCGTGGACGAGTACTTCGCGAGGTTCTTCGAGACCGCCGACTTCCCGGCGCGATGGCACTGCGGGAACTGGGCCGAGTTCCACGGCTGGCTTCACGTGTGCTCGGACGTCGCGATCTTCTTCGCGTACATGGCGATCCCCTGCGTGTTGGCGTTCTTCATCCGCCGCCGCGCTGACCTCCCGTTCCCGCGGGTGCTGTGGATGTTCGTGGCCTTCATCTGCTCCTGCGGCATCGGCCACATGATCGAGGCGACGATCTTCTGGGTGCCGATCTATCGCGTTGCGGGGCTTTCGAAGTTCATCACCGCGACGGTGTCGTGGGCGACGGTGGGCGTGCTCATCTACGCGATGCCGGCAGCCATTCGGCTGCGGTCGCCCGAAGCGTTGGCCCGTGAGGTTGCCGAACGGACCGCGGAGCTTCGCGCTGCGGAAGCCTTCCAACGCTCCATCCTCGAGACGTCGCCGGCGGGCATGCTGATCGTGTCGGCCTCCGGCCGCATCGAGTATGCAAACCTTTCCGCCCTCGAACTCTTCGGCATCGCCGAGACAGCGTCCCGAGGGCTCGATGCCGAGCGGCTCATCTCCGGCGGCGTGCTGCGCCTGCCCTCGAGCGTCCCCGCGGATGAAGGCCGCGTCACGCGAACGATCGTTCGCGACGATGGCTCGGAGCGCTTCGTGGAGATTCGCATCAACCCTCTGGACCTTCCCAGCGGTCCGGGGTTGGTCGCAAGCGTCGTCGATCTGTCCGAGCGTCGACGCGCGGAGCGGAAGCTCGAGGCCAATGTCGAGCAGCTCGCCCGCGCGAACCGGGACCTCGACGAGTTCGCCTATGTCGCGAGCCATGACCTCCGCGGTCCCCTCGAGGGTGTGAAGTCCTTGGCCCGGTGGATCGCCGAGGACAACCGCGACAGTTTGGAGCCGCAGTCCCACGAGCATCTCGAGATGATGCAGGGCAGGGTGGAGCGGCTGGAGCGATTGCTCGACGACCTGCTCCAGTACTCACGGGCCGGACGCGTGCCGGTGCAGGTCGAGACCGTCGAGGTCCGCGAGTGTCTTCGAGAGGTCGAAGCCCTGCTCGCGCTCCCCGGGAGCGTCACGCTCGAGGTCCCCGACGCGCTGCCGCGGTTGGAAACCGTGCGCACACCGCTGATGCAGGTGTTTCAGAACCTGATCGGCAACGCGGTCAAACACCACGACCGGGAGGCACAAACCGTCACCGTCGGGTGGGTGGAGAACGAGGACCACCACATGTTCTCCATCTCCGACGACGGCCCCGGCGTCCCGCCGGAGTACCAGGAGCAGGTCTTCGGGATGTTCGAGACCCTCCGGCCGCGGGATCAGGTCGAGGGATCGGGCATGGGTCTGGCGATCATCAAGAAGATCGTCGAGCGCCACGGCGGGCGCGTGTGGCTGGAGGATGCGCGACCTCGGGGTGCCAGGTTCTGCTTCACATGGCCCAAGCGCATGAAGGACGACGACGCATGAGGGCGCGACTGCTCCACATCGAGGACGACGACGTCGTCGCGCAGTCGCTGCGGCGTGGCCTGTACAAGCAGCATCGCATCCCTCGGGAACTTCATCACGTCTACGATGGCGTCGAAGCGCTGGCGTGGCTTCGCGCTCAAGGCCCGCAGCACCTTCCTGACCTCATCGTGCTCGACCTGAGTCTTCCGAGGATGAACGGGCTGCAGTTCCTGGCGCAGATGCGAGAAGACCCGGACCTGAGCGCGAGCGTCGTCTTCGTGCTCACCACCTCGGCGCAGAGTCGGGACATCGAGGCGAGCTTCGCTCACAACGTCGCCGGGTATTTTCAGAAGTCCAAGATGGGCGACGACTATGCGTCCTTCAGCGAAGTCGTGGCGCTCCTGCTGGAGAACGGCACCTTTCCCGGTGGCGCCGTCCGCTAGGTCGGAAGTTCATCATGCCCACACCCCGCAACATCCTCGTCGTCGACGACGATTCGATCCAGCATCAGCGAATCAGGCGGCTCCTTCCGCCGGACTACGGCTTCCTGTCTGCGTCCACCGCGGAGGAGGCCACGACGATGCTCGACCAGGAGGCCGTCGACTGCGTCTTGCTCGACCACCGGCTTCCGGGAATGTCCGGTTTGGACTTCGCGCCGACAGTTCTCGAGCGTGGCGTGGCGGTCGTACTCATGACCTCGGCGGGAACCGAGGAGCTGGCGGTTCGGGCGCTGCGAATGGGCTGCCACGACTACCTCGCCAAGGCGGCACTCGACGCTCTGACGCTGCGGCGAACCATCGCCGGAGCCATCGATCGGCAAGCGCTGGCGAGCGAGCCGACGCGGACCCGGCAGGAGCTGGAGCAGTTCGTTCAGATCGCGGCGCACGACCTCAAGGCGCCGGTCCGCCACATCCGCTCCTTTGCTTCCCTCATCTCCAACGACCTCGAGGACGGCGAGCTGACCGAGGTCCCCGAGTACCTCACGTTGATTCTGAGCGCCGCAGACCGCATGTCCACGCTGCTCGATGGGCTGCTCCGCCACACCCGCGTCGGTCTCGAGCCGCTTCGGCGGGTCTCGGTGGACCTCGAGCCCATCGTCGACGGGCTCTTCGACGAGTTCCGGGAGGGAGAAGACGCAGCGCAGGCCTCCTTCAGCCGTGGTGCCCTTCCCACCGTCGACGTGGATCGGGCGCTGGTGCAGCAGCTGTTTCAGAACCTGATTCAGAACGCGCTCAAGTATCGGGGCAGCGAACCTCCACACGTCGACGTTCAGGCGCATCGAGACGGTGAAATGTGGCGCATCTCGGTGACCGACAACGGCATCGGGATCGCACCGGAGCAGGCGCAGAGGGTCTTCAAGCCCCTCGTTCGCCTGCATGCCCAGTCATCCATTCCCGGCACCGGCCTGGGCCTGGCGACCTGCGAAAAAGTGGTTCGGCAGCACGGCGGCACCATCGGCGTCGAGTCGATCGAAGGTCAGGGCTGCACGTTCTGGTTCACCCTGCCCGACGATGCCGCAGGACGCCCGGCTACTCGTTGACGGTGACCTTGATCATCTTCACGGGCGTCCGCGGGCGATCGTTGGCGTCCGTGGACGTCGTGCCGATCTCGTTCACCACGTCCATGCCGCTGACGACCTTGCCGAACACTGGGTGCTTGGAGTTTCCGGGGCTGAAGAAGTCCAGGAAGTCGTTGTGCTTGGTGTTGATGAAGAACTGACAGCTGCCGCTGCCGGGGCGCCCCGTGTTGGCCATCGAGAGCGTGCCGACTTCGTTGGACAGCTTGTGCTCGGGGGGATGCTCGTCGGGGATGCAGCCGTCGGGGCCGTCGCCGGTGCCCGCGCGCCCGGAGTTGGGGTCGCGGCTGTGGGGGCAGCCGAACTGGATCATGAAGTCATCGATGACCCGGTGGAAGTGCAGCCCGTCGTAGAAGCCGCTCTTTGCGAGCTTGACGAAGTTGCCCGCGGTGATCGGCATCTGGGTCGTGAACAGCTCCACGTCAAAGGAGCCCAAGGACGTTTCCATCGTGGCGGTGGGATTGCTCATGGCGCACGAGTATCAGTCCTTCAGGGCTGGTCACAAGACAGCCGCGCGCGTTCTTCGTCGACCAGGTCGGCGTAGCGCCCTCGAGGGAACGCCCCGGCGTAGGCATCCCAATGGCTGCAGGCGGCCTTGGAGCCGCGGCTGCGTTCGATCAGCTTGCCGAGCTCGAACGACAGCACCTCGCGCTCGCGTCGCGGCAGGGTTGGAAGGGCCGTCTCGAGGATGGTCATGGCGCGGGTGTGGGCCCCGGCGGCGCGGAGCCGCTCCATCTCCTCGACCAGCGCGCGGGAGCTTGGGCCGGGGGTCTGCGCGGGGGCGCGTGGCTTGGCAGATCGGGGCGCTGGCGCCTGGGCGGACGGGGCCTGGTGGGTGGGGCTCGAGGGGGTGTCGATGCGGTACGAGGGTCCCTGTGCGCTCCACGTGACCTGCTGACCCGCGGTCACGTGCTGAACGCGGTCGGCGGTGACCATGCGAACGTGGCCTTCGTGCAGGGTGAGCGCGCCGCCGTCGGCGTCGTGTCGCACGGTGAAGCGCGTGCCGGTGACCTCGACTCGGCCCGCGGGGGTGGTCACCGAGAACGGGGCGGTTCGTGGGTGTCCGGGGTCGACGTCGAACTGGGCCTCGCCGGCATCGAGGGTGATCGCGTCGGCAGTGCCCGCCAGCGTCGCGGCGCGGGCGACGACGATCTTCAGGCCGGGGGCGGAGACCCGACACGGGCCGACGAGCGCGGCGGACCGGCCGTCGGCGAGGGCCTCGGCACCGCCCCCGCAGCCGAGCGCGCGCAAGGCCGGATCCGGGCTGGGCGCGGCTGCGATGACGGGCGGTGAGGGCCTCCACGCCTCGGCGACGTGGACCTGGGAGGGCCGCAGGACGAGCACCGACAGCAGCACGAGCGCCGCCCCGGCTACGAACGCGGCCATCGCCGACCAGTGGCGGCGCTGGCGGGTGGTCGACGCCTGCGCGCGCTGGCGCAGGCGTCGGCGGATCCGCTGCGATCGCGCGTAGGGAACCGCGTCGGACATCGCCCGGGCTTCTTCGCGCCAAGCGGGTCGCTCAGACATCTTCACCATCCTGTCGCTGAACGTCCTGGCGCACCGCAGCCTCGGCGCGCTGCAGCAGCTTGGACACGTAGCCGTCGGAGTGGCCGAGGGTCTTGGCGATCTCGGTCTGAGGGACGTCGTCGAAGTGCCGAAGCGAGAACACGGCTCGCTGTTTGGCGGGCAGGCGGGAGACGGCTGCCCAGACGCGCTGCAGCTGCGCGCTCGCGTCGATGTGTTGGTCCACCGCGGGGCTGCGATCGGGTTCGTCGCCGAGGGCCCAGCGGACCCAAAGGGATTGCCGAAGCCGGCGGCGTCGCTGCAGCGAGATGCAGCGGTTTATCGTGACGCGCCGAAGCCACGGCCAGGTGTCGCCGCGGTCGGGCATCGCCGCGATCGTGTCGAGCAGGGCGAAGAAGACGTCCTGGGTGACGTCCTCGGCCCACGCGTGGTTCCCCCCGCCGTAGTTGAGGGCGAGGGCATACACGCGGGGGTGGTGGCGCTCGTAGACGGCGTCGACCCGGGCAGAGAGGCTCGGGGCGTCGGTGAGCAGCTCGCGATCGAGGTCTCGAATCCCCACGCTCATCGGTGCCTCCCGATCCACCCGACCCCCACGAACATGGTGGTGGTCGATCGGCCGCGCTCACCCACGCGGTTCAGTCCGACCTCGTGGATCCAGCCGCGCCCGGCAACCTGCTGCCGAAGGCCGAGCTCGAGGGTGATGCGTTGGCCCGCGCGCCACCAACCGGCGAGCTCACCTCCGGCGAGCCAGGTGGGGTCGCCGACGCGGGTGCGGGCGCGATCGACCCGCCAGGTGTGCAGGCGGGCCCCGGCCGAGATCGCGCCGCGCAGGCCTGAGCGCTGGGCGAGACGGAGGCGGTAGCCGATGCTGCCGAGCACGTCGGTGTCTACGGTGACGACCTCCTGCTCGAGGCGCGAGCGCTGGACCATCACCTCGGCGGCGAGCAAGGGTCCAGGACCGATCGCGACGCCGATGGCTCCGAGGGCTGCGCCATCGAGTCCGCCGGGGCGGATCGAGGGGCCGCCGCCGACGAAGGCGTGCAGGGTTGCGAGGCGTTCGGGCTCGGGTTCGGGTTGGGCGACGGGCGGGGGCGCGGGTGCCTGGGGTGGGGCCTGGGCCTGGGCCTGGGCGGGTTTCGGGTCCGGCTTCGGCTTCGGGTCCTGGGTGGACAGTGCAAGCGCGGCGCCGACCGCCTGGTCGACGGGCGACGCATCGGTCGTTGTCGCCTCGGTGGAGATCCGCACGGCCTCGCTGCAGTCTCCTCCGCTGCCGACGACCAGCGCGTCGGCGTCTCGGCGCAGGCACACGGGCGTCTGGTCTCCGTCCTGGGCCGAGCCCACGAGCGAGCGACCACTGCGGGAGAGGCCATCGAGCCATTGCCCGATCCACGGCGCGTCGCGGTCGCCCCGGGCCTGGACGACGATCGCGGCGTCGCGGCAGGCCGCACCCTCGACGACCTCCGGCGTTGCGGCACGAAGGCCGGCTTCGAGGCGGTGCAGCACCTCGAGGGCGGCCAGGGCATCCGAACCGGGCGCGACGTGGCGACGCACGTCGAGGCCGTCATCGATCACCACGGAGGTGTCGTCGCGTCCGACCGAGATGTCGACCGTGACGTCGGCGGGTCCGGTGGTCAGGCAGGCGTCCTGCTCGAGCACGCGGACCGCGGCAGCCCCACGCAGCAGCGAAACGCGGGCATCGGATTCGGGGGCGCCATCGACGCGTACACGCACGGCGGGAGGGACCGGCGGACCCGGGGGTGGCTCGGCCACGAGGGTCGATGCGATGATGCTCGCGAACACGGATGTCCAAACGGCCAAGGAAACTGCGACCTCTGCCCACTACGCGCGGCGGGGATCGATCTTGCCTGTTTTCGGGGAGGAAAATCGGTGGCCCGTTGATCGTAGATGTCCAGGTGATGACGAGACTGTGGGTGAGTGCGGCCGTGGTGTTTTGCGCATGTAGCGCGGACAGGGCGATCTACACGGATGAAGGCCCCGAGGGCAACCTGACCGCTGCGCTGGAACCCAGCGACGAGGACCCCGCCGATCGCGACGCCTCCGAGCTGGTGTGCGCGTCGCCGCCCGAGGGCAGCGTGGTGATGCCGGGCCTGCGCTCGGGTTGGGCGGTCGATCAGGAGGGCACGACGCTGCTGCAGTTCTCCAACCACGCGATCGCGTGCGGCGTGCCGGTCGAGGACGCCTTCGGTCGCCCGGACGCGTGCCCGGAGCTGTGGGCGTTCGAGATCGCCATCGACGATGCGCTGCTCGTCCCCAGTGACGTGTCGCTGTCGGCTCAGCAGGTGGCAACGCTGGTGCAGCTGCAGCGCGGCGCGACGGGGGCGGGCTGCTCCCGCGACGAGATCCACAGCTCGACCCTCGGCTTTGGGGGCACCCTGCGGATCCACGCGGTCGACGAAGACTGCATCGTCGGCGAGTTCTTCGATCTGACCTTTCCGACCGACGGCCTGACCGGGTTGTCGGGGGTCTTTGCGGCGGAGCGTTGTTGAGATGCGCGCACCGAGGAAAAGCCGAACCCGCTCGCGCGTAGTTGGACCTACCATGACGAACCGAGACTCCATTCTATGGTCTTCCTGCTTTTTCCTCGCGCTCGGGGTCTTGGGATGCGACTCCGAGACTGTCGGGGTCAACGAGGTGATGATGCGCACCGAGCCTGGGGGAGAGCCGGAGTTCGCGGGCGGCGGTTGCGTGGCCGTCTCGGGCCCCGGAGAGGCCGGTGGCGGAGGTGGGGGCTTCGGGCCGGAGATCGCCGACGAAGTCTCGTCCGAGGACGGAAAGGTCGTGTACCGCTACTGGATCGCCAAAGAAGGCACCTCGCCCGAGTACGTGACGCCCACCAACGGTGAGCTCGCGATGGAGATCGAAGCGGACATGGAGTTCTTCGCCAGCGGGGAGGTCAAGCACGTCAGCTTCGGCACCTATACCGGCGTGCTCTACGACGTGTACCTGTGGGGCGAACCCGACTGCGAAGGGGACCGCGTGATGGAGCCGCCCGAGTCCGACTGAGGGCACTGGGGAGCCCGTGGAGAAAGGGGGGAGCGCATCGCGGGGACGGGCAACGACCTGATCGAGATGACGATGCGTTCGACCCTCTTGCTTGCGTTCTCCTTCCTCTGCGTGCTCCCGGCATGCGAAGACGAGCCCTACGTCGACCCCGTGTGGGGGGAGTGGGAGGCGCGATCCAACGGCTGCGCGGCCCGGACCGAGTTCGACATCGACGACGACTACCGCGGCGACGGACGGTTGGTCCTCAACGACTGCACCGTCTGCGACATCGACATCGACGTCGACGCCGACGGTGACGGGGAGTACGAGCTCGAGGTGGCGGGCGTGGACTGTCGGGGCACGATCGACCTCGACTGCGAGATCGACGACGACGAGCTCGAGTGCCAGGACTCCGTGGGGACCCGCTACGACTTCGAACGCAACGACTGAGAAGAAATTACCATTCTGGAAGAAGAAATTACCATTCTGGAAGTAGTGTGCTGACACCCGTGTCAGCGAAGATGGAGTCGGCGGGCCGAAGCTCGAATCATCCGGGCGCGGCCGCCTCCACCCGTCCTCCAGGGGCGTGCTCACCTGGCCGCGAGGGCCAGGGTCGCTACCCCGCCTTCGACAATTACGAAATTACCATTCTGGAAGTAGTGTGCTGACACCCGTGTCAGCGAAGATGGAGTCGGCGGGCCGAAGCTCGAATCATCCGGGCGCGGCCGCCTCCACCCGTCCTCCAGGGGCGTGCTCACCTGGCCGCGAGGGCCAGGGTCCCAGCCCAGCCTTCGACCAAGAACCAACACGAGCGGACGAGCCATGGCTCGCCTCCCGCAGCTCCCAGTTGTGACCCCGGGCCTATGCGGCCCGGAGCCAGTCCGGAATCGGCTCGGTCGCCACGGTGTGCCGCAGCCGCATCCGGACCGTTCCCGCCGGGAAGACGACGTCCCGCTCGCCCGCGTTCCACCGGGCGAGCGCCTCCTCGTGTTCGCGAATGAACGCTTTGCGGAGCGTCTTCATCGCGATGCGCTGCTCGAGGGTCGCGGTCGAGAGCGTCGGGTTGAGCCCGAACAACTCCTCGCCGTTCCTGGGAACGGTGGACCAGTGAATCTTCAGCGCCGCCTTCATCCCCAGGACGGGCTTTCCTGCCCGCTTCTTGGCAACCTCCTCCTCCCGGACCTCGAGGGCTCCGCGAATCCTGGCGCGGAGCTGGGCATCGGAGAGCTCGGGCATGATGGGCGGCCGGTCGAGCATGAGGACCGCGGTCTCGGGCAGGGTGCACCGCTGGGCGAAGGCCGCCCGCCCCGAGCGCTGCGAGCTCCGCCGATGCTTGTGCTGAACCTTCTTGGACCACAGCCCCACCCGCGGCCTGGAGACCACATACTCCTTGCCGTACTCGAGCCGCCGGGAGTTCGAGCCCTTCCACTGCTTGGTCGAGCGGACGATGCCCGCGGAGACGGCGTTGGCGAGGGTGTAGACGCAGTGCTCGAAGACCTTGTCCTCGCCGAGCACGGTCTGGATGCCCGGCTCGCGGTCGAAGAACGCCCCGCTCCTGCCGCGCACCGCGTTGAGCTCGCGCGCGATGAGAGCGTTGAGGTCTTGAAGAAAGTCGGTGATGCGGCCGCAGGCGTTGCACGCCACGAGGTGGTAGTGGCTCGAGAGGAACTCGAACTCGTAGAACTTCATCCCGTAGCGCAGGCGGTAGCGCATCGAGATGACGGCGAAGCAGTAGTCGACGACCCTGCGGACCACCGCCGTCGGCACCAGGCGATAGCTTTGGTGCACGCAGCGGCAGGTGACGAAGACGGTGGTGCCCGAGTAGAGGTTCCGCGGTTGTGACATCGCAGCGGTGTAGTCGGCCGTCGGCGTCGACTGTTGCGTTCGTAGAGCGAGGTCCCCACTCGTAGGCGTGATCCTGTCCGTCAGGTGCACGTCCTTGGGGGACTCTCTGCGAGGGTTATCCGAGCGGGGGTTCACGTCGCGATCGCGGCCCGTCGCTTGCAGATTCCGAGCTCGTGAACCTGCGGAGGCAAGCTGCAAGCTGCACGACGGCGTGAGGATGCAGGAAACTCGCTGCGCTTCGAGGGCTCGCTCGGTCGTGCCCTCCCGAAGAACGTCATGAACGCCACCGACGCGCAGCGCGGGGTCGACCAGCCCGACGTGCGAACCAACACCGGGCTGCGGGATCGCGCAATACTGGAGATCTTGTACGCGAGCGGCATCCGTCGCTCCGAGCTTTTCAACCTCACGCTCGACAGCATTGACGGCACGGTAAGTTACCATTGTGGAAGTAGTGTGCTGACACCCGTGCCCCGCGGTGGAACAACCAAGCGAGCAGCCCTCCGCGCTGCGGCTTCGTCCTGGGCTGCGACCAGCTGAGCAGCCGGCCATCCCATGAAGCTCCCCGCCAAAGCCGCCCTGCTCCTCGCCGCATGGTCAGCCTCGGCAGCACTTGGGGCGGCCTCATACCGCACCTGGGGAACGCAGCCTTTCCCGACGACCCTCGAGCCGCGGAGCGTACCGGATCCGCAGAGCGCACCGATCGATCTCGCCCTCGCCGCGGGCACGCGGGCCCCCGCAGTCATCGACGACGACCACGAAGCGTTCGAGCCTTCCGCGACGCACGAGCAGCTCGCGTCGTGGCGTGCTCTCGCTGAAGCTCCGGTGTCGCTCCTCGCCGAGATCGAGCGCGACAACCACGCGTGGGTTCGGACGATCGGGGCCCTCTCGGATCCACACCTTGCGAGCCGGGAACGGCTCGCGTGCGGAGAGACGTACGCGCGTGGTCTCGCGGAGGTCTGCGCGTATCGACTGACCTACGTGGTGCAGCGGGCGAATGGGCTCGGCGAAGGCACCATCGTGTACAGCCGGGCGGACCTCGTTTCGTCAGTCAACGGATCGCAGCACGTCAATGAGCCCATGTGTCGGCGCTACGTGAACTGCGTTGCCGCGTCGAGGCTGGGTGGCACACTCCCCTTGCCGCCGGGTTCGGAGTCCGCGGTCGCGCTGCGGCAGTCCCTCTTCTCGAGATGGACGCACCCTTCCATGAACGACCCGGCGATCCTCCGAAGGAACGCCGGGCTCATGGCGAAGGATGCTGAGCGGAGAATCGACGAAGGCCGCGACGTGACGGCCGGTCAACAGCTCAAGCTCGAAGAACTGCGCAGCTTCGCCTCTTATATGGCGGCCCGCGCAGACCAACTCGACTCCGCAAGGGGCACTCGATGAGCCGGACGTTTTGGATGCTCGCAGTGGTTGGTTCGCTCGCCAGCTTTGCCCTCGGCGCGGTCGGTCAGCGCTACCGGACCCGAGCGCAGCGGCTGCTCGACGGAAAGGTCGGCGTCGTCGCCTCGCGAAGTTGCGGCAACTCCATCGCCGTCGTGGCCTCGCTGGAGGCCGCCCCGTTCGGCGCCGCGGACGAACTCGTCCCGCTCCCGCTCGACGACCCCCGAGACCCGTTCGGCGCTCGCGTCTGCGAGGTTGCGCTGCGCCGCTACGCCGGTTCGTGGAGGCGGGTCGGTGCCAGCGACCAGGAGGTCTGCGAGACGCTGCACCAGGTCGCGCTCGCGCTCGATGCCCGCAGCGGCATCCTCCCCTCGTGGTGGAAGGACGGCAAACAGCTGGAGCGCGCCGACCTCCCTGACGTCCTGGGCCACGACGCGCTCGAGCGGACCCTTCCCGCGACGCCTCCCCCAGCACCGAGCACCGAATCCGACGCGGAGCTCTGGCGCAGCCAAGACATCGGCTTCTGAGCCCACCAGCATCACCTCCGCGTGGAGCGCGGGGTTGCGCCGCATACGACGGCCGGGCTTCGTTCGATGATCGCGACGTGGCCAGCAGCGCACGAAAGACGAAACACGCGTTGCCGCTTTAAACCCGGTGGCGGTCGTCGACACTTCACCGAGGTGGAACGTTTCACGAGACCCCCCGCAATGCCTCGTCCCGCCTCGACCCGCCTCGTCGGATGGGTTCTCGCCGCGTTCGGGGTCGCCGCCTGTTCGGCGAACGCGCCGGCCGGATCGTCGGGCTTTGGCAGCGGCGAAACCATGGGCGACGTGGGCGGCACCGAAGCCAACGGTGGTTCGGGGGGCAGCACGAGCACCGGCGGTACCGCGGCCTCGGACAGCGAGTCCACAGCGCCCGGCGAGACCAGCGGGCCCCCATCGGCCGAAGGCAGCACATCGGACACCGCGGCGAGCAGCTCTGGCGGCGAGCCTGAAGCCGTCTGCGACATTCTCGAGCAGGACTGTCCGGCCGGTCAGAAGTGCACGATCTGGGCCTCGGAGGGCGGCGCAGTACCCGACGCGGTTCGATGCGTCCCGCTCACCGGGTCGAGAGTCACCGGCGACGAGTGCCACGTCGCGGAGCCTTTGACCGGATACGACGACTGCGCACTGGGCTTGTATTGCCAAATCGACAGCCCTGCCGATCAAGTCACGGGCTCCTGCGTTCCCTACTGCGAGACCCTCTCCGGGGAGCAGAGTTGCGATAACCCCGACAGCGTCTGCGCGTTTCTGTTCGGCGGGGTCGCTCCGGTCTGTCTCATCCCCTGCAAGGTGTCGGCAGACGAGTGCCCGGCCGGCCAGATCTGCCAAGTACAATCCGTCGGCCCCACGGTGTGCGTCGGCGAGGACTGGGGCTCGTAGCACGCGCGCGCGGTGCTCGGGTGGTGGTTTGAGGCGGGGCCGAGACACTTCTGACCCGGTGCGCCCCCCCACGCTGGTCCCCGTCCGCCCAGCCTGGTATCCCCGACCCAGCGCCCTTCATGCTCCGCGCCTCACCAGCCAGCGTCCCGCGCCGCCGCGCCCCCATCGTGGCGCTGTGCCTCTTCGCGATCGCGGCGCTGCACTGCACCTCCGACGCGCCGTCCTCCGACTCCAGCACGAGCGACGACCCCAGCACGAGCGGCGGCCCAACCGGCACGACCTCGAACCTGGGCGAGGCGTCCACCGCCGACCCATCCAGCGGCACCGACTCCGCCAGCACCACCTCCGAGTGGACCGCGGGTTTGGAGTCGGGCGCCACAGGCGACCCGCCGAGCCTCGATGAGCAGCTCGCCGAGCTCCTCGCGGCTCAGGCCGTCCCCGTCGTGCCGCTGGAGCCCTCGCCCGCGCAGGATCCAGCCCTGGTCGCGCTGGGTCAGGCGCTGTTCTTCGATCCGGTCCTCTCGGGCAACATGGACACGGCGTGCGCCACGTGCCACCACCCTTCGTTCGGCTCCAGCGATGGCTTGTCGCTCACGCTGGGGACCGGCGCGGTCGGAGTGGGTCCCGCGCGGGCCGAGGGCGCGCACCCTCCGTTCGTGCCCCGCCACGCGCAGGCGCTGTTCAACCTGGGCGACCCGAGCTTCACCCGCCTGTTCTGGGATGGACGCGTCGAGCTCGACGACCGCGGCCAGCTGCAGACTCCCGCCGGTCCCGACCTGCTGCCCGGCCTCGACTCTGCCCTCGCCGCCCAGGCCATGTTCCCCGTGCTCGACCGCCAGGAGATGCGCGGCCAGCCCGGCGATGTCACCGTCCTCGGCGGTGTCAACGAGCTCGCCGCCTTCGACGACGAGGAGCGCCCTGCCGTTTGGGACGCGCTCATGCAGCGTCTGGGCAACATCCCCGAGTACGTGCAGCTGTTCGACGCCGCCTTCGGCCAGAGCTTCGACACCCTCACCTTCGCCCACGCCGCCAACGCGCTCGCGGCCTACCAGCGCGAGGCGTTCTCCTTTCCCAGCTCGCCGTGGGACGACTATCTCGGTGGCTCGAGCTCCGCGATCTCCGACGCCGCCAAGGTCGGCGCCCTGCGCTTCTATGGCTCGGCCGGGTGCGGCGAGTGTCACTCGGGTCCGCTGCTCACCGACCACCGCTTTCACAGCACCGGCGTGCCGCAGCTGGGTCCGGGCCGCGGTGCCTCTGCGCCGTTCGACCACGGGCGCGAGCTGGTGACCGGCGATCCCCACGACCGCTTCAGCTTTCGCACCCCATCCCTGCGCAACGTCGAGGTCTCCGCGCCCTACATGCACGACGGCGCGCTCATCGACTTCGAGCGCGCACTGGTCCACTACGCCTCGCCGGCCACCAGCATCGCGGACTTCGATCCGCAGGGGCTGCTCCCCGAGCTGGTCGCCACCGTTCAGCAAAGTCCCGAGCACGTCGACGAGATCGTCGGGACCCTCTCGCGCGACCTCGTCGTCGAGCCGAGCTTCATCGGGCTCTCCAACCTTCGGGAGTTCCTGGAGACATTGACCGACCCCGACGTCCTCTCGCTGCCGGATCTGCGCCCAAACAGCGTTCCCAGCGGCCTCCCAGTCCCCTGAGCGCATCCGACCAGGCCAGCCCGGGTTTCGCGCCTTTGTAGGGGTGGTACAAGAACCCACCAATCCCACCGGGGACTGGCGGAATCTGAGGCTCATCCCGTGAACGAACGCATCCTTCCCCTCGTGCTCCTCCCTGCGCTGGCCTTCTCCTGCACTGCCGACGGCGACGAGGGCGGGGGCGATGACGGCGGCGATGCCGATGGCGGCACGGCGGTGGTTGAAACCGAGGACGGAAGCGGCACCGGCGATGCGTCCGGGACCGGCAGCGTCGAGACCGGCGACACCGGCTCGGGCACCATGGCCGACGAGAGCACCGGCGGCGAGGCCGTCTCGGGCATCCCGGTCCTCGGCGACGGCACCCACGACATCGACAACGTCGAGGTCACCATCATCTCGACCCCCGACGACGGCCTCAACTTTCCCACCGACCTCGAGTTCAAGCCCGGCGAGACCCTCGAGCTGTGGGTGACCAACCGCGAGGACTTCTCCATCGTCATCTATCAGGATGCCGGCCTGCCCAGCCAGTTCGCCGACAAGCGTCAGGCCGGGGGTGACAACGGTGCGCACTTCCTCGCCAAGCCCGCCGCGATCGCCTTCAATCCCGATGGCTCGTCCTTTGCCACCGCCCAGCAGGAGAACGAGGTCACGCAGCCCGGCGACCCCGCCGACGGTGGCTTCATGGGCCCGACCCTTTGGAGTGGGGACTACGACGTCTTTCAAGGTGGGCATCAGAGCCACCTCGACATGCTCCACAACAGCCCGCTCTCCTCGGGCATCGCGTGGGAATCCGAGAACACCTACTGGGTCGTCGACGGCACCCACGGCTCGCTCACCCGCTACATGTTCAACGCCACCCACGGCCTGGGCGGCACCGACCACACCGACGGCGAGATCTATCGCTACGCGGACGGCGAGCTCAGCTACTCGCCCTCGATCCCCTCCCACGTCGTGCTCGACGGCGGCTACGTCTATGCCGCCGACTCCGGCAACGGACGCATCGTTCGGCTCGACCCCTCGGTCGCCGTCGAGGCCAACTCCATCATCCCCAACTACGACGGCTGCGAGATGGCCTACATGAACGATGCCGAGCTGGTCACCCTCGTGGACGGCAGCGCGCTCGAGGCCGAGATGACCACCCCGTCGGGCATCGAGCTCCATGACGGGATGCTCTTCGTCACCGATCCCGTCCAGGGGCGAGTCTACGCCTTCGACCTCGACGGCAACGTGCTCGACTGGCTCGACACCGGCTTCTCCGCGGGCAGCGTGATGGGCCTCGCCTTCGACGACGACGGCAACATGTGGATCACCGACGCCGCGGCCAACCAGGTACGTCGGTTCTCAGCGCCCGCCGAGTGAACCCCGGCGCCGGCGCAGGCCCGCAAGGGCCAGCAGCAGCAGCCCGGCGCGGACCGGTTCATCTGGTGCATCTGGCCACGCCGCGCGGCAGCTCCCGCATCCGCCAGGGTCGTCGTCCACTCCGTCTTGCGCGGGGCCCGTCCCGGACGTCGTGCCCGCCGACGACGTCGAGCCTGCCGCGGACGTCGAGCCGACGTCTCCGGTCTCCGCGTCCCCGGTGCTGCCGGTCTCGTCACACCCGGGGTCGATGAACGCGCTCTCTTCGCACTCGGGATAGGGGTCGCCCAGGATGTAGACCAGGTCTCGCATGTAGTGCGTGTCGCTGCGACCGCTGGGGTCGGTGATCTCCACGCGGATCATCACCGACTCTCCCGCGAGCTCCGGCGGTGGGTCGAACTCGATCGCGAAGCTCTCGCCGAGCACCGGCTCGTGCTCGATGAAGGTGTTCCAGGTGACCTCCCCCGCGGGCACGCCCCACGCGGCGGTCAGCCAGGACCCGTCCTCGGAGCTCGCGCATCCCCCGATCGTCACCGACTCGCTCTGATCGATGATCTCCTTCGTGTTGGTGATCCCCACCGCCGGCGGGCTCAGGGCCGGGTCCGGATCGTCGACCACCTTGATCACCCCCGGGCGCGAGCTCCAGATGTTGAGCGGGGGCTCCCACGTGTAGCCCTCGACCACGTACGTCCCCACGGCCAGGCCGGTGGTGTCCCAGAGGATGCCCTCCTCCGCGGCGGCGTAGGTGATGGGGCGCCGGTCGTCATCGGCGTTGATGCGATGCCAGCAGTCGACCCAGTCGGTGTTGGTCTCCATCACGTTCTGGGCGTTGACCGTCTCCGGGGCGATGCCGATGTCTCGGGCTCGCTCGACGTCGGCCAGCGTGATCCACCGGGGCAGGTAGGTCTGAGGATCAAGCGCGCGACAGAACCCGAAGAACTGCAGCGTGCGGCTGTCCTCGACTTCGTCGTCCGTCACCTCGACGTCCTCCATCGGGATCCCGTAGTCCAGGTGCACCGTCGCGCTCACCGAGCGGTCCACGATCGTCATGCACGGCGCGCCGGTCCAGTCGATCGGGGTCCTGGGCTCGGGGCCGTTCCCCGCCGACGCAGCGGACGCGAAGCTGAGCACGCAGACGCCGACCGCCGCGGCGCCGAGTCTTCGTGCTCTCGACATGCTCCGTCCACGATAGCAGCCCTCCGGTTGGAGTTCACGAGGCGAACGCAGGGCGGCCACGCCACCGCTCGAGCAGCTCTGCGTCGTCCAGCTGCCAGGGGTGGAAGCCGCGTGCGAAGAAGGACAGCCAGATCGGGAACAGTCGCCTCAGCGCGCGCTGCTCGACGAACAGGAAGCGTCCGAGGTCGAGCCACTCTCGCGCGGACAGGGCGATGCCGTCGGCGCGCATCATCATCCACTGCTGCCGCAGGACGCGTCCCCAGAAGAGCACGCTGGTGAACGACATGACCAGGACCCGCGTCCAGTAGTCACCCTCCGCGGCCTGTTCATACACGTCGATCGCGACCGACTTGTGTTCGCACTCCTCCGCCGCGTGCCACCGCCAGACCGCGGCCATCTGCGGATCGGCCCCGTTCATGATCGAGTCGTCCTCGAGCACGAAGTGTCCGAGCATCGCGGTCCAGTGCTCGAGCGCGACCGTCACCGCCAGGCTCACCAAGGGGGCGCGCCGTCGGTGCAGCCGCTTGGGCAGCGAGAGCAGCCGGGAGATGCCGCGCTCCAACCGATCGAGGTCGTAGCCGCGGCGTCGAAGCATGTGGTTGTAGGACTCGTGCTCGCGGGTGTGGATTGCCTCCTGGGAGCAAAACGCCCGGAGGTCCGCGCGGAGCTCGGGATCGCGGACGCGGTCGCGATAGTGCGCGACGCTGCGAATGAAGAAGCGCTCGCCGAGCGGGAAGAGCGTCGAGAGGTTGTCGAAGAACAGGCTGACCGCCGCCCGACCCCCGTGCCATCGATCGGGAACGGCCGAGAAGTCGAAGGACAGATTGCGGACGGGAAACGAAGCATGCGGGGTGTCGTGCACGGGTCCTCCAGACTTCATTCAAGGCTGATGTCGTCAGCGCCCGATGTCAATGTTCACTCGAAAGTGGCGTGCTTGTACCCGGCGAGGCTCGAGGCTAGGATGGCGAAACCTCTCGATTTTCCCTCGGATGGGCGAGTACTCGATCAGCGAGCTCGCGCGGGCGGCGAACACCACGGTTCGCAACGTGCGCGCGTACCAGAACAAGCGCCTCATCGCCCCACCGCGGAAGGAAGGCCGGAGCTCCGTGTACTCCGACGTGCACCTGGCGCGTCTGCAGCTGATCGGTCGGCTGCTCGAGCGCGGCTACACGCTGACCAACATCGCCGAGATGGTCGACGCCCTCGACCGCGGCGCGGGCGTGCCCGAGCTGCTCGGTCTGGAGGAAGCGCTGACCTCGCCGTGGTCCAACGAGCTGCCCAGTCACGTCACCCTCGGCGAGCTGGTCGAAATGTTCGGGCTGGAGAACGTGACCCCGGCCATCGTCGAGCGGGCCCTGCAGATCGATCTGGTGCGTCGAGATGGAGCCCGCTTCCTCGCCCCGAGCCTTCGCATCCTTCAGGTCGGCGCGGAGCTCGTCCGCGAAGGCATCCCGCTCCCGGTGCTCTTCGACCAGATCGAGGCCCTCCGCGGTGACGCCGAGCGCATCGCCAATCGCTTCGTCGGTCTCATCGCCAAGCACATCTTCGACGTCGTCAGTCCCAACGCGTTTCCACCGCCCCAGGAGGGCGAGCGCTTGGCCGAGGTCGTGCGTCGGGTGCGGCCGATGGCGCGTACGGTGGTGGACGTCGAGCTCGCCCGCGCCCTCGAAAAGGGCATTCGTGCGGAGCTCGGCGACCGCATCGAGTCGTCGTTCGGTCGCGGCGATGCGTGAGCGCGCGGAGGGGATCCACGCGTCCTACAGGGTGGATCCGCAGGCGCACGTTCCTCGGGCTTCGCTTACAACCATAGGCATGCGGGGTTTTTCGGGGGTCTTCGTGACGATGGCGATGGCGGTGGTCGGATGCGGGGATGCACCTCCCCAAGACGATGGCAGCGGTGTCGGAGGACTGACGGCCGGGCTGACGGGGAAGGGCGATGATGCGCAGACCTCCTCGGGCACCGGCGACGACGCGAGCTCGGGGACCTCGGCGGGCACCGACGGCAGCGCGTCGGCGGGGGTTCCCAAGCTCGACCTCGGTGCACTTCCCGACTTCGGCGCCGGTGGGGAGACCTCGGGCGAGGATTGCTCGGAGCTGGTCGCCACCGTCCGCGACTTCCAGGCCTCGCACCCCGACTTCGAGGCATACAGCGGCAACGCGGCGTCGGTCGGACTCGTCGAGACCGACCTCGACGCCGCGGGCAAGCCCGTCTTGAACGCGGCATACGCTGGCGCGCCAATGATCACCAGCGCCGCCACCTTCGCCGACTGGTACCGCGACGTCGCGGGCACCAACATGGCGTTCGAGGTCCAGCTACCGCTGGTCGAGGAAGCGCCCGGCACGTACACCTACGACAACAGCGCCTTCTTCCCCCTCGACGGCACGGGGTTTGGCGATGAGGGCAACCCACACAACTACCACTTCACCACCGAGCTCCACACCCAGTTCACGTACCAGGGCGGGGAGGTGTTCACCTTCCGCGGCGATGATGATCTGTGGCTTTTCGTCGACGGGCGCCTGGCCCTGGACCTCGGGGGCCTGCACCCCGCCCTCGAGGGCACGGTGAACATGGACACCCTCGGGCTCTCCGTCGGTCAGACCTACCCGATGGAGATCTTCCACGCCGAGCGGCACACCAACGAGTCCAACTTCCGGATCTCGACCAACATCGACTGCTTCATCGCCCCGGTGGGCTGATCTTCGGCGCGTCGCGAACTTCGCTGGGTTGCGGCGTGTCTGTGGTGTTCATGAGCAGTGCCACCCCCGAGCCGCACGGATTCTTCGCGAGTCCGGTCCGTTTGTTCGTCCTGTCCACCGCGATGGCGGCCACCGCCGCGACCGCGGCCGCGTTCATGCTGTTCGGCGCCCAACAGGATGATGCGCCGACGCCGTGCACCTGCGTCTGTGAAGCCCCGCAGACCCCCGCGGAGGTCGAGGCCCCGCCGATCCACGAGGAGACGCCCGCCGAGGCCGCGGCCGAGCCAGAGACCGATCCCGTCTCCGAGCCCGAGGTCGACGGAGCCCTCGACCGAGACCTCCTTCGCCGCATCGTCCGGGCCCACATCAGCGAGGTTCGCTACTGCTACAACCAGGGGCTGTCCGATGGATCCCGGCTCGCAGGCCGAGTGGACGTTCAGTTCACCATCGGACCCTCGGGGGACGTCTCCGCGTCGTCGATCGCCTCATCCACCCTGGACCACGACGCCACCGAAGTGTGCATCGCGAAGGCGGTGAAGCGCTGGAAGTTTCCCAAGCCCGAGGCCGGGGACGCGGTGGTCACCTACCCCTTCGTGCTCAGACCTGACTCGCGCGGCTGATACAGTGCGCCCTGCATGCGGTTTGGGGGGTTCCTGGGAGTCGTCGCGATGTTCGTCCCCGCCGTCGCCTCGGCGGAGACCTTGGAGGTCGATCGGTTCGAGCCGACGTACGACTTCGAGCTTCTCGGGCTGCAGGGCATCGACACCGACACCGGCTGGCAGCCGTCGGGCAGCGCGATCCAGGTCCGCTTCCTGACCCACGCCGACGACGACGTCGCGATCGAGATGCCCGGAGACGCGGTCTTCGACTGGGACACGGGCCAGGTCCACTTCGTCGGGGACGAGGACGGCGGGGCGTTCGACGTGGACATCGGCGTGCTCCTCGAGGGCCGCTTTCGGTTCGACTTGGTGGGGCAGCAGTTCGAGTCGTCGCTCATCGGGCCCTACGAGCTGGGCATCTTCCGCGAGGCCACGTTCACCCCCTACCTGCTCCCGGGCAACGACGATCGCCCCGTCGTCCTCGACGACGTGACGACGCCCGTCGAGGTGTTCAACTACGCGATCGTCGACCTGCTGATCGCCAGCGGCAACTTCTTCGTCGACGCGAGCTTCGACATCGAGATGACGCTCGCGTGCGATCGCATCGACGTCGAGGGCGGGAGCGCGCAGGTCGGCACGATACAAGCCGAGTTCGAGGTGTTGACCATCGCGGACCCCGAGGAAGACCCCGTCGAGCGCTTGGCGAGTCTGCACTGCACGATGCACTCGGATCTCGACCTGCTGCTCTATCCGGGGGTGGAGCTGCAGATCGCCTTCCAGGAGTTTCAGCTCGCGCCGTTCGAGCTGCGCGTGCCGCTGGTCGAGGACCAAACCGACGCCGTGGACTTCGAGTCCCTGCCGATCGTCTTCGACACGCCGCCGGAGCAGGATCCGACGGGGACCACCGGCGAGGTTGGGGACAGCTCGGGCGCGGACGCGGACAGCTCGGGAGGAGCCGGGCACTCGGGCTCCGGATCCGAGTCCGGCGATGGGTTCGGCACCTCCAGGATGACGGGGGACCTGCCCGAGACCGAGACCGACACGGACACGGACACCGAAGGCGGCGGCGCTGGGGCGGACTCCGCCGCGGGCTGTGGATGCACCAGCGGATCCGACCCGGGCGCCGCGCTCTTCCTCCTGGGGCTGCTCGCGATCGGGCCTACCCGACGCGACCGGCGAAGCTCGAGACCCGCGCGGCGACGTGCTCGGGCTGCGAGGGCCAGCGATTGTGATCCCCGCCGTGTGGGGCCCCGTCCCAGCGCTCGAAGGTCACCTCGCGGTTGACCAGTCGGCCCAGCGTGAGCTTCATCGACCTCTCCGGCGCCCAGGCGTCGCCCTCCACGCGGATGGCGAGGGTCGGCGGACCCGGGCGCGCGAGCAGTGCGTCGCCGTCGAAGTCTCCCAGGACGTAGCGGCCGGTTTGCGCGGCGTGGGCCCACTGCATCATCAGTGTCTTGGGCTCGCGGCCGCCGAAGCCGACCTTGTCCCCGGGAAAGACGCCCAGCGTCCGCGCGAGCGCGCCGGCACTCCATGTCGCGGCCCGGATCTTGTGCGCGTACAGGCCGTCCCAGGTCTTCCAGTAGGGGCAGCCCGAGGCGACCACGACGACGCCGGCCACGCCCGGAAGCTCGTTCCCGGCAGCCATCAGCGCCGCTTGCCCTCCGATGGAGTGGCCGACGAGGAACGTGGGCACCGCGGGGAAGGCGTCGTGCAGCGCCCGCGCCGAAGCGGCGTAGTGCTCGATGAGCGCCGCGTATCCCCAGTCCGTGCGTCGGTTGGCGCGCGCCGGACTCTCGCCCTGTCCAGGTTGGTCGACCGCGGCCGCGGCGAATCCGTGCTGCACCAGGGCCGCGCACAGCTTGCCGTAGTACGACGCGCGGACCCCCAGCGCGGGCGCGACGAGGACGGCGGCCCGAGGCGCCTGCGCCGGAACGGCCACGCCGGCCCGTTGTCGTCCTCCCGTCGTCGTGAACTCGATGCGTTCGACCGTCTTCATCGGGGCCAACATATCGCAGCCCTCGCGTGCAGCTCCTCACCAGGCGGCGGATGGTCGAACCGGACCCGGATGCGCCAAGCTGCGGCCGTGGACCGGACCCGCATCGGGACGCTGGCGTTCGCGACCATCGTCGCTGCCGGTGGCTGCACTCGCGAGCCGACGAGCGCGGGACGGGCGTTTCGTGGGCTGGACCTGCGTCGCTGCAAGCCGGCGCCGGGGACGACGGGGAGCCCCAACAGCGTCGATGAAGCGATCGCACTCCTCAACGGGCTTTCCTTTCCGGTGACGGCGGCGTGCTTCATTGAGGCGTTGGACCGACCGCTGCGCATCGAGGCGTCCAAGAGCCGAGCGAGCGCGCAGCCGGCCAATGGGGCCCGCAGCCCGCGGCTGTTCGTGTTCAGCGGGGACGCTCTGGTGATCACCGCGGCCCTCGAAGGCGAGGGCCGAGACCTGATCGAGTTTGGAGAGCACGTCTGCGCCACGCGCAGCGTCAAGGCTGAGCTGGCGTTTCCTCTGAGCGCACCCGTGCCGAGGTCGGCCGCGTTCGACCGCATCCGCAACGAAGAGCACGGCAACATCACGACCTGCTTCGTCTGCCACGACGCCGAGCGTGACGAGCCCGGCTTCCCCGGGGGCCGCAGCTCGTTGGTCATGCGGCCTCGCACCAAGAGTTTGATCCCGATCGACGCGCTGCAGGCGGCCTACGAGACCTGCGCGTGGTCGGCGGAACCCGGCCGCTGCGCCATGCTCGAGGCGGTGGTGGCCTGGGGTCCTCTGGAGCACCATGGCTTCGACGAGGCGTTGCCGACGTTTTGAGGGATCACTTCGTGGCCGGCGGAGACTCCCGGTACAGCCATGTTGCTCTCGCGTTCCAAGACCACCATCGCTGCGGCGCTGCTCCTTTCGCTCTGCTCGGCCTGCGACGACGCGAAGGCGGACGCGACGGAGCCGACCGCCGAAGCCTCCCAGCACAGGGGGGGCAAGCTCGTCGCGCTGAAGGCTTCGATCGACCAAGGCGACGACTTCGAGAAGACCCTCGCCAAGGTCGAAGCCCAGATGGGGGCCTCACCCCTTCAGCAGGACGACTTCTGGAACTTCGGTGAATACGACGAAAACGGCGCCTGCGTGCACATGGTGCTGATGAAGGGCGGGCAGGCGCTACAGCAGCTGCAGTTCCACACCTACGAGCCGGGAAGCTCGGGGTTCGGGTGGTGTGCCGAGATGAAGATCGACGCGCCGTCTTAGCAGCGGCTCGCGCCGGCTAGAACTCGACCTTGCGGACGTTGTCGTCGGGGTTGCGGTCCACCAGCATCACGATCGGGTCGATGCCCGCCTCGTAGGGCTTGCCGTCGACGGTGACGGTGATGGTCGTCTCTGCTGCGGAGAGCTGGTGCTTCTCGCGATAGAGGAACTCTCCGTCCTCGTCCAGCACGCCGACCTCGATCCAGTCGTCGAGCGGGATCTCGGTTTCTTGACCGCTCTGGGACGCGCGGAACTTGGTGCTCATGAGCTTCAGCTCGACGTCCCACCGGTCTCCGTTCGCGGTCGCCTTCGCCTCCAGCGCGCGGTTGTCATACAGCGTGATCGTCTCGAACAGGTCTTCGATGAGGTAGGCATACTTCGGTGGGGTCTGGGCCCGAATGGCCTCCACGAACTCGATGCTGGTCGTGTATGGCGGCTTCTGAAAGCCCACCTTGGCGATGTAGGCCGCCAGCGCTCGATTGAGCGCCTCTTCGCCCAAGTACTCGCGCAGGGCATACATGACGACGCTGCCCTTGGCGTAGTGGATGTAGGGCTGGTTCTCGACCAGCATCAGGGGCAGCTCCTTGTCGCGTTCGGACGCGCGGCCCAGCAGGTAGCGGTCGAGCTCGTGCCGCAGGAACTTCCGCATCTTGGCGCGCCCGTACTCCTTCTCCATGACCATGAGGGCCGAGTACTGCGCGAGCGTCTCCGACATGACGGTGCCGCCCTGGACGTTGGCGCCGATCACCTGGTGCGCCCACCACTGGTGCGCGATCTCGTGGGCGGTGACGTAGAACACGTAGTCGATGTCGTCTTCGTCCCGAAGATCTGCGATGAACCCGATGTCCTCGCTGTAGGGGATCGTGTTGGGGAGCGACTGGGCGAACTTGGCGTAGCGAGGAAACTCGACGATGCGGACTTGGCGGTGCTGGTACGGTGAGAAGTTCTCGGTGTAGTAGTCCAGCGACGCCTTCACGGCGTCGATCATGCGCTGCACGTTGTAGTCGTGCGGTGCGTGGTGATAGACCTCGATCGCGACGTCGTTCCACGAGTCGCGCGCGACGGTGTATCGGGCCGAGAGAAAGCCGTAGAGGTTGAGGATGGGCGCGTCCATCTCGTAGTGGAAGTAGCGACGGTCGCCTTCGGTCCACTCCTTGGTGAGGTAGCCGGGCGCCAGCGCGATCTGGTCGGCGCTCGTGCTGACCGTGGCTTCGAAGTCGATCCAGTCCGCTTCGTGCGAGATGTACGTGTCCGCGAGCCCCTTGGGGTCGTCGATGGAGCGCATGCGAGGCTTCTCGGGGAGGCCCCGCTTGCGGCGCTCGTCCGGGTCGGAGAGCTCGTACGCGGGGTTGTAGCCGAAGTGCGGCATGTAGCGATCGTTGTGGAAGAACGTGCCGTTCTCGACGATCTCGGTGTTGGACCCGGAGTTCTTGAAGCCGGGCTCTTCGAAGCGCGATTCGAACTGAACGCCCATCGAGTCACCCGGCGCGAGCGGCTTGGCCAGACGGTAGATCCGGTACCCGAGCTCGGTGTCGTCGTGCTCGAGCGTGTGGAACTCATCGAGGCTGAGCGACCTCCACTGGATGTCGGTGTCGAGGGTGACGTGCAGCGTCTCGATCGGCGCGTCGGTCCGGTTCTCGAGGGTGATCGTCCCGCCGAGATCGAGCCGGCGTTCCTCGGGGAACAGCGCGGCGTCGAGCTTGGTGGCCACGACGCGTGGTTGTGGCAGGTCCTCGTACTGCTTGTACCTCTCCTCGTAGGCGACGGCCTCGTCTTCGCCGACGTTGGAGGGCCGGTAGGTGTTGAGGACGTTCGTGTTGTAGTAGATGTACACGCCGCTGGTGACGAACCCGGCGAGGGCGAAGGCGAACAACCCCAGCTTGATCGGGGTGAGCCGGTGCCTGGCCTCGGCGAGCCGCAGCTTGAACCGTGGGTCCGAACCCCGCACCCACATGATGTCGGCGAGCAGCACGAGGCCCAGGGCTGCGAAGCCCCAGTAGCCGCGGAACCACGCCATCGGGTCGATCCAGTGCCCGAAGCCGTTCATGTCGGAGTAAGGACCGTCGGCGGTGCTGGCGTAGCGGTAGAGGCGATGCTCGAAGTCGAGCATCGGCAGCGCCACCGTCGCGACGAACTGGAGCACCATCAGCCCGTAGCCGGCGAAGCGGTGGTCGGTGATCACCTGGAAGAACATCGCGAGGACGGCGACGAGGGCCCACGTGGTCCACTGCACCCCGAAGACGCCGCTCACGTAGAGGCCAGGTTCGATGGTCGTGAACCCACCGAAGAGCTGCACCCCGATCGCGGTGACCACGGATACGACGCACACCGCCGCGACCGCGCCCAGCAGGGCCGTGAGCTTGGACAGCAAGAATACCCAATCGGGTGCCGGCATCGCGTCGGTGACCCGAGCCATGCCGGCCTTTCGCTCCCTCCACACCAGCTCGCCGGCGTAGAAGGTGATCACGATGAGCAGGTACAGCCCCATCGCGCCCTCGATCACTCGAAGCATGAGCTGGGTGACCGGAAGCACCGGCGTGCCGAGCAGCTGTTCGGTGGTGCCGTACGCGTTGCCGAACACGTTGATCGCCGCGAAGGTGCACAGGACCATGAACGCGGTGCTCGTGAGCACGCCTGCAAGCTCCACTCGGGTGGCGAAGACCCACAGGCGCAGCTGGCTGATGACGCCGTAGTCGGGTCGGACGTTCGGAATGGCCGCTTCGGTGTCGGACGTCGCTTCCTTGGTGTCGCGTTTCTTGGATCCGATGGTGGGGGCGGTGAGCTGGAAGCGCGCGATGGTGAAGACCAACGCGCAGACGCCGACCGCGGACCAGACGACTCGATTGAGCAGCAGCGACCCCGCGAGCGGGACCAGGGCGCTGTTGCGCTCATCGGGCGTCCAGTACCGCGTCTCGAGCGAGAACGCCGACAATCCGAAGGGATCGACCAGCGCCGCGATGGTGTCGTTGTCCAGGTCGCCGACGAAGGCTTCGGCGACCCCGAACAGCACGAAGAACGCAGCGACGGCGACGTAGGCCCACAGCATGCGCTTGGTGAACGTGGCCACCGCGAAGAAGATGGACCCGGTCACGAAGAGGGTGGGAAAGACGAACACCAGCAGCGGCTGAACGAACGACGCGAGCTGAACCGGACCGAGGCGTTCGGGATCCAGCCAGGGCATGAGTGTGCCGAGGAAGAGGCCCACGGAGCAGCCAGCCATCACGAACATGGAGGTGAGCAGCCCTCCGATGAACCGACCCAGGAGGTAGTCCCGGCGGTGGATGGGCTTGGTGTAGAACAGCTGGTAGGCGCCGTCGTCGAAGTCGCGCACCACCGCTCCCGCCGCGAAGGCGGTGACGAGCAGGATGCCGAACACGCTCATGATGCTTAGCATCTGCGCGATGACGTAGGGGGCGTTGATCAGCGTCTGACCTCCGCCTCCGCCGATCTGGACGGCATCGGTCGTGACGGCGGCGAACGACAGCAGGCCGAACAGCAGCGCGAACAGGTACGGGGACGGAGAGCGGAGGCGGAGCTTCAGCTCGAACCGGGTGAACTCGACGATCGCGGGGAAGCCGTTCATGGCTAGGCTGCCTCGGCTCGGTCGCCCCGAAGGGTGGTGAAGTAGACGTCCTCGAGGTCGGGCTCGACCAGATCGAAGCCGTCGCCGGGGTCCTGCTCGGCGAAGATGTGGATGACGGTGCGACCACCGACGAGCCGGGTCGAGATGACGGTGTGCTGCGCCTGGTGGTCCTCGAGCTGCGCCTTGTCGATGACCTTTCGCCAGGTCTTGCCCGCCAGGGCGTCGATGGCCTCGAGCGGAGCGCCGGTCTGGAGCACCCGGCCGCCCGCGATGATGGCCATGTTCGTACACAGGTCGGCGACGTCCTCGACGATGTGCGTGCTCAGCAGGACGACGACCTGCTCGCCGATCTCCGAGAGCAGGTTGAGGAAGCGGCTGCGCTCCTGCGGATCGAGCCCGGCGGTAGGCTCGTCGACGATGATGAGGCGAGGTTTCCCCAGCAGGGCCTGCGCGATCCCAAACCGCTGCCGCATGCCGCCCGAGTACCCGCCGAGCTTCTTCTTGCGGTGCTGCCACAGGTTGACGCGGTTGAGCAGCGCTTCGACGACGGCTTTGCGGTCCCCGGCGGCGGTGATGCCCTTGAGCATCGCGAAGTGACTCAACAAGGTGACCGCGTCGACGTTGGGATACACACCAAAGTCTTGGGGCAGGTAGCCCAGCACCCGACGGATCGCGTCCTTGTTGGCGAGGACGTCGATGTCGCCCAGATGGACCGAGCCGCGGTCGGGTTCCTGGAGGGTCGCGATGGTTCGCATCAGCGACGACTTGCCGGCGCCGTTGGGGCCCAGGAGCCCGAACATGCCTGGGGCGATGTCCAGATCGATGCCCTGCAGCGCCCGGACGTCCCCCGGATAGGTCTTGTGCAAGTCGCGGATGGTCAGCGCAGCGCCAGGCATATGCGCGCCTTGGACCCATCATCGGGTGCAAAGGTTTCCCGCGGACGATTCAACCGGCAAGGATCGTGCGACCGAGCTGCGAGAGCTCCGGCACCGCATGAAAATCGCCCCAGACGGCCGTTTGCAGGCCATGCAGGCGCGTGAGCTGCCGCAGCCCTTCGGCGTCGCGCGGGCTGAGCTCACCGTAGCCCTCGAAGAACGCCGCGCGCAGCTCGGGGCGCTGGCGGAACAGGTCGCCTTCGAGCTTGACCAGATCCCAAAGCGGGAGGTCGGGCCGAGCCTGGCCGAAGTCGATGACCGTGAGCCGACGCTCCGGGGTCCACAGCCAGTTGTCGGGGGTGAAGTCACGATGGCAGTGGGCCCGCCGCCGACCCTCGAAGGCGGAGGGATCGAGCGCATCGAGGACGTGGCGGAGCTCGTTGGGCGCACGGAGGGCCCACGCGCGGGCTCGACGTTCGAGGGCCTGCGCGAGGCAGACGGGATCGTCGTCGCGGAACGGAACCTGGTGGAGGCATCGCAACCACGCTCCCGCGGCTGTCAGGGCCGCCGGGTCCAGGCTCGGGCCACCGTCGTGCCACGACATCAACACGGTGGTGGGGTCGAGCCGGCACGCGAGGCGAGGGGTCGAGCCCACCGCGAGCGCGAGCGCTCGAGTCTCGCGGTCGATCGCGGCCCTCGAGGATCGCTTGACCGCCCACGCTGCGCCCTCGGACGTGTCGACCCTCCAGACCCGGCCCTGCGTCGAGGGGAGGGAGGTGACGTGAGAGACGGTGGCTGCCCGATGGTCGCGCAGCCACCGGGGCACGCTCTCGGGGAGCCGCGTCACGAGCGTCTAGAGCCGGAAGTACGCCCGGTTGCGCGCGACGCCGACGACCCCGCGGGCCCGAGGCTGCATGGAGAACTCGCTCGTGCCGACGTCTTCGGGTCCACCTGGACGGACCGTCTCGATCCGGAAGTCGATCGTGGGGGAGGGCTCGAGGCCCCGCAGGTACTCGAGCGAGTAGCGGCGCGCCTCATCCTCGTCGGCGGCCAGCACGGTGAGCCCCGTGGTGAAGCCTTGGGCGTCGGAGGGCCAGTACTCCGGCGTCTCCCCGGCTTCGGCGCGGGCCTGAACCGTGAAGGTCTCGACCGAGGGGGCGCGGCCGTGGTCGGCTTCGTTGAGGGTGTTGAGCATGTGCGCGGTGATCCAATCGCGCTGCCCGGCCATGCGAGCGACCTCGCGGGCCTCACGAATGCGCTCGTTCTGCCACAGCGCTTCGAACACCTCTTCGCAGACCAGGCCCGCGTAGCTGGGGCTCAGGCCGTCGCCATCGAGGCGCCCAAGCATGTCCAGCGCCCCGTAGAGGTTGGCGAGGGATTCGTCGAAGTCGGCCCCCTCGGCGGGGTTGCGGGAGCGCGCGAGCTGCCACGAACCGAGTACCGCGAGCGTGAGCGGGCTTTGTCGGTCGACATCGCGGGCGCACTGCATGGACGCGAGCGCCTCTTCGTGGCGACCCATGCGGTACTGGGTGATCGCGAGGTTGTACCAAGCGCCGGCATGGTCGGTGTCGAGGGTCAGGGCGAGCTCGAACCGGTCGATGGCGTTCTCGTAGTCGTCGAGATCGCTCAGGCAGATGCCGTGCTCGACCAGGAGATCGACGTTGATCGGATCTTCTTCGAGGTAGGCCTCGTAGACGCCAGCGGCTTCGTCCAGCCGGCCCGTGCGGCGCAGCAGGGCACCGAGCGCGGCACTGGCCTCGAAGAGCGTGGGCCCCTCCGCTTGAATGGCCGTCGCCTCGCGGTAGCAGGTCTCCGCGCCCTCTTCGTCGCCGAGCCGCTCGAGGACGGCCCCGAGGTTGTAGTATTGCAGCGCGCCGTTGGGAGAGATCTCGATGGCGGCCTGGAAAGCATCCCGCGCCTTCTCGAGATGTCCCAAGAGGTCATAGACGTTGCCGACGGCGATCTGCACGTCGGGCTCCCGAGGGAACTCGTCGGCCGCACGCTCGGCGAGCGTGAGCGCATGCTCCAGCTCGCCGACGTCACACAGCGCCCGCACCCACATGCAGTACAGAGGGACGAGATCGTCCGCGCAAAGTTCGGGCTCCCAGGAACTACGGAGCATCCGAACGGCGGATCGTGCAGCCCCATCGTCGAGGAGCGTTGCAGCAGCGTCGAGCTGGGCACGGAGCTTCATCGTCGATCTCGAGACGTTTTGTTGCACGACTGCGCTCCGTAATCAAATCCCGTTTTCGCGCAGGAGACAGGTCCAACAGGCCAAAGAGCCCGCGTCCTGAGGTGGTCGAATTTGCGTTGCCTCGGGCGCCCTACGCGCTCGGAATGCAAAACCGGTCGGACGAGGACCATGTCTTGACCCATCCTCAACCCGCAGCTCAGCATGCGGATCGTGCTGGCGGATGGAACCGAGTGGAGGATGTCGGCGCGAACCCGCGCGATCGCGTTGTCTGGAATCGTGGTGATGGCGTGCGACGGCGGTCAGGGAGCGGGGCAGGGCGGCGAGGAAGACAGCTCCGCATCTGCGTCATCCGAGCCGTCGGGCGGGCTCGGCTCCACGGGCGCGACCGGTGGCCCGACCCAGACGCAGGGTGCCACGACGAGCGGCGCTGGCCCAGGAGATGCGTCCTCGACGGAGGCCTCGAGCAGCTGCTCACGTCTACGTCGGAGGCTCGGACAACGGGCTGCACATCGTGGAAGCGAGCGATCCCCTCAACCCCACGCTGGTGCATCGAGAAGCGTTCGAGCCGGGGATGCGGGTGGACCAGGTCCAGGTGATCGGCAACCTGCTGATCGCGACCGCTGCCGAAGGACCGCGGACGGTGCTGGGGCGCCGTCAGCATTCCCACGGCGCCCCAGCCGATCGCCGGGGTGACTTCACGCTCGACGACTCCGAGGGCGTCGCACGTAAGGCCTACTTCGCCAACGTCGGCCACGAGCTCGTCTGGTACGCGGTGAAGAACGGAGGCGGCGTCACCTGGAGCGAGATGGTCGCGCCCAAGTCCGCGTGGGAGAGATCCGGACGCGCGAGGGGGGTGCTGCCCGACGGTCTGCTCGGGTTGCCACGCGGTGGCGAGCCTCGACGCCGCCCAGCGCGAGCAGCTCGCCGCCTACCTGCTCAGCCTCGACGGCGCGGTCGACTGAGCGCCCGCATTGCGGGTTTTCACTCGGTTCGATACGGTAGTTGCATGCGGATGGAACGAGCGTGGGAACGCCGTCTTGGGTTGGGTGCGATTCTCTTGGTCGGCTGCGGTGGCGCCGGAGGCCCCGACGACGCTGGCGGTGACGGCAGCGGTCTCACGGGCTTGACGTCCGCGACGGCCACCGAGAGCGGCTCGGGCAGCGGCAATAGCGACAGCGACAGCCAGTCGGGCTCGGGGCAAGCCTCCGACGGAACGGCGACGACCGGAGCCTCCGACGACACCGGAGACGATTCCGAGGGGCCCAAGTTCGACCTTCCGAATCCCGATGGTGGCTCGGCCTGCGGCGGCGGTGGCAAGGGCGGCGGCGGCGGCGGCGGCGGCGGCGGCGTACATTCTCTTACATCTGGATCGCCAACAGCGGCGAGAGCACCGTCTCCAAGATCAACACCCAGACCATGGTCGAGGAGGGGCGCTACATCACGCGTGCCGACAGCGCGGGCTCGCCCTCGCGCACGTCCGTCAACCTCAACGGCAACATGGCCGTCGCGAACCGAAACGGCGGCGTCACGGCCTTCTGGGCCAACCCCGATGACTGCGACCCCATGGCCAACGGCGTTCCGGGGCTGCAGACCTCTTCGGGTGGAGCCGACGTCCTGCCGTGGGGCGAAGACGACTGCCTGCGGTGGTCCACGCCGATCAACGCCACCTCCAACCGCCCCGCCGCGTGGGCGCCGGGGGAGTGGAGCGAGTCGGAGTGTCGCTACGTCGACAACAAGTTCTGGACCACCGCGCGCGGCGGTGACGATCCCGGAACGCGGGTGATGCTGCTCGACGGAGAGACCGGCGCCATCGAGCAGACGATCGCGATTCCCGAGTTCACGAACATCACCTACGGGGGAGCCGTCGATGGAGACGGCAACTTCTGGGGCCACCAGAGCGGCGGCAGCCAGCTGTTCTTCGTCGACCGACAGACGTTTCAGTATCAGATCTATGCCGGGCCGGGCGACAGCTACGGCATCGCGGTGGACGACAACGGCAAGCCTTGGACCTGCTACCTCGGCGTCCACCGGCTCGATCCGGTCACGGGCGTCTGGGACCACAACAACACGATCAACAGCTCGTACGGCGGCTGCATGAGTGACGGCAACGGCACCATGTGGCTCTCCCACGACCCGCTTCTGGGGATCGACGTCGAGACCATGGAACTGGTTCAGAGCATCGACCTCGACCAGGACATTCACGGCGTGAGCATCGACTTCGACGGCAACGTCTGGGGCGTCCCCATCGCTGGCAGCGTCGCCTACCGGATCAACCCGGAGACGCTCGCCATCGACACGTTCACGGGCTTGGTCGGCGCGTACACCTACAGCGACATGACCGGGTTCGCGCTGGCCAACGCCGGCACACCCAGCAAGTAACTCACGGGCAGGCCTGGCCTGGCTGACCGCAGAGATCTCCGCCGCAGATGCAGGAGGTTCCGCCCGGGCAGACCAGGCCGCCTTGGCACGATCCGTAGGGGCCCCAACCGCAGCTCGACGTGCAGGTTCTCTGGCGCTGGCCAGTGTTGCCGCAGCCGCAGGAGCTCGTCTGCGTCTCTCCGGGAGTGCAGATGCCCTCGCCGCCACAGCTGCCCCACGAACCCCAGCCGCAGCTTCCGCTGCAGGTCCGGAATCGGGTACCGCAGTCGCCGCACGACTCTTGGCCCATCTGACCGGGGGCGCACACGCCTTGGCCGGTGCAGGTGCCCCAGCTGCCCCACCCGCAGGATCCGTTGCACGTTCGCGAGCGGGAGCCACAGTTTCCGCAGGCCTCGGTGCCCGTCTCGGCCGGGGTGCACACGCCCTGGCCCGAACAGCTGCCCCAGTCTTCCCACTGGCAGCTCGCGTTGCAAAACCTCGTCTCGGTGCCGCAGTCGCCGCAAGCCTGGTTCTGAGAGGAGCCGGCCGAACAAGGGCCTTCGCCCGAGCAGGTGCTCCATCCGCCCCAGATGCAGTCGAGCGTGCAGGTGCGGGAACGCGAGCCACAGTCGCCGCAAGTCTCGACCTCGGTTTCGCCGGCGGCACACGGGGCGGTGGGGCCACAGCCCGAGCCCACGCAGTCCTCGACGTCGAACGCACCGCAGTCGTCGGCGCACGCCAGCGTTCCACCGCTGAAGCCCAGCGAGTCGCAGTCCTGGCCGTCGAAGTCGAGGTTGTCGCAGACCTCGGCGCCTTGGCGTTCACCGTCTCCGCACGTGCTGCACCCAGAGGCGTCGATCGTGCAGCTGTCGGTGCAGTCGAGCGTGCCGTCGGCAAAGCCCGCGTCCGCGCAGGTCTGTCCACCGAAGTCGGACCCGTCGCAGGCCTCCTCGCCCGAGGCGACGCCGTCCCCACAGCTCGCGCAGTTGCTCGTGTCGAAGGTGCAGTCGGCCGAGCACCCCAGCGCGCCCCCGTCGAACGTCAGCGACTCGCAGCTCTGTCCGGCAAGGTCGGCGCTGTCACAGGCTTCGACGCCCTCGCGCGCCCCGTTCCCACACACCGTGCAGCCGGAGGTGTCGAAGATGCACCCGGGCAGGCAGCCAAGCGTGCCGTCTTCGAACCCGACGTCGGTGCATCCGAGTCCGCCGAGGTCGTCGCCATCGCAACCCTCGGGTGCCGTGATCTCTCCATCGCCACAGGCGGAGCAGCTCGAGTACTCCACGCGGCAATCCGCGGTACATCCCAGCGGCTCGGTCGGCGCACCCAAGCCGACGTCGGCGCAGTCGTCGGTCTCCCCGAAGCTGGTGCCGTCGCACTGCTCGCCTGCATCGACCACGCCGTCGCCACAGCGATTGCACTGGCTCGTGTCGAGGGTGCACTCGGCGTTGCAGCGCAGGTTGCCGTCGATGAAGCCCTCGCTCTGGCAGGTGCTGTCGCCCAGGTCGGCCGCGTCGCACGCTTCGTCCTGCTCGCGCACGCCGTCACCGCAGACCTCGGGCGTCGCATCGGTGGGGTCATCACCCGTGTCACCGTCGTCCGTGCCACCGTCGGTGGCCGTGCCGCCCTCTCCCGGTGGCAGGCAGAGCTCGGCCAGGCTGCCCGGCGCGAGCTCGCCGTAGCGCCGCCCCGATGCGCAGTTGGGGTCGGGGAAGCTGCAGTATCCGGTGACCTCGCACCGGCCCGCTGCGCTTCCGTTCGCGCAGGAGCTGTCGTCCAGGCAGGCGAACACCGCGGGCTTGGAGCACGCTGACACCGCCAACAGCGCAAAAGTCCACCACAACCGCCTTCCCATCGCCTCTCAGGATGCCATGAACCCTTCGGCGTTGGGGACGCCGAGACGAGTGCGGAATGGCGCGATATTCGCGCCTTCGGAAAACGCGGTCAACATTGCACCATTCACGTCGCATTTTCTCCCAGCCACCCGGAAGCTTCTGTGTGCGTGGTGTCCCATACTACGCACCATGCAAGGACATCGGAGTACTCCCCGCGCACTGGCGGCCACGTTCGCCGCCGTCGTTGGTCTTTGTGCCGTTCCAGCCCTCGCGTCCGCACCCCAGCCCAGCCCAGCTGCCGCGAAAGCGGAGCAGAAGAAGCAGGTCGCCGGCGTCGAGGTCGAGATTCGCCAAGAGAGCGGTGAGGTCGTCAAGGGCGATACCCAGCTCGACTGGAACCAGGACGGCTCGCTGTCGATCGAGAAGGACGGCACCAAGCACAAGCTCGCCCTGCGGGTCGACCGAGACGGCAACAGCAACAAGCTCAGCGTCACGCTCGCCTACGCCCGCGGCGGCAAGGACATCGTCGCGCCGTACACCTTCGATGCCAAGGTGAAGAAGCGCGAAGTGCTGCGAATCGAGGGCAACCTCGCGATCGCGGTCACCATCACGCCCAAGCAGGCAGCGAAGGTGGAGGCGCCGAAGACCGAAGAGGAGCCGGGCAAGAACAAGCCCAAGCTCGACGTCTCGGGCAACTCCGAGGACCCACTCGCCGGCCTCGACTGATGCCCGGCCGACCTACGTCTCGGCGTAGGTCACGGTCAGCTCGGTGAGCCTGTAGCTGTTGACCCCGTGGTTGTGCACGTGAACGTGCACGGGGGTCCCGGCGGGCGCGTCGACCGTCGAGGTCCACGAGGGTCCGATGAAGCTCGCTTCGGCCGGGATGTCGATGGTGGTCTCCCAGACGACGTCATCGCCGAGCGCAATGGCCACGTGGGCCTGGGCATCGGGGTCGTCCGAGACCAGGTTGTCGTGCAGCAGCAACAGCTCCAGGGTGTCCCCCACCCGGACGGGTGCCAGCGAGGGCTGGACGAACCCGCCATAGCGACACAGGTCACTCTCGAGCTCGAACAAGCCATCCTCGAGGCCGTAGCCGAACTCGCAGACGACGTCGCTGGGCCGGTCGTCGAACGGATCCTGGTCTCGGGGCGTCTTCTCGAACGCTGCCAGGTCGATCAGCGACGTGGTGCCCTGGAGGACGACTCCGCCCGACCCGGAACTCGCCGTCTCCTCGTCCGCAGCCGTGCTCGACGTGGCCTGTATCTCCGGGCCGCCCGGCTGGGTGTCCGCGCAGGCGGGCAAGGCCAACGCAACGGTGATCAGTGCCCGCATGGCCAGGAGTGTGGCACAGTCTCGAGCACGGGATGGGACGTTGGATGATGCTCGACGGAATTTGGAATGGACGATCGATCTTGACCCTCGCCGGGGTGCTCTGGGTCGGCGTGGCGGGCTGCAGTGAAGACGCCGGCGCCGGTGAGCTTGGCACTGGAACCGAGGCCGACCCCGGAGGATCCACCAGCGCGCCGACGTCCACCGGCGGCGATGACACCGAGCCATCGAGCGATGGAAGTTCGGGTGCACTGGTGCCCGAGGATGCCCCCACGTGGCACGCCGACATCGCGCCTGTCATCTCCGAGCGGTGCTCGGGCTGCCATACCGATGGCGGCATCGCGCCGTATCCCTTCACCGACTACGAGAGCACCGCCCCGCTCGCCGGTGCGATCGCGGCATCTGTCGAGTCGCGCAGCATGCCGCCGTGGGGTGCTCAGGTGACCGAACAGTGCGCACCGCCGCATGGCTTCAAGGACGACATCTCGCTCAGTGACGACGAGATCGCGATGATTCGGTCGTGGGCCGACGCGAACGCCCCCGAGGGGGACGCCGCGCTGGCGGCCGAGCTTCCGGCGCCTCCGAATACGGAACTCGATCCCGTCGACACCGTGCTGCAGATCCCCAACGATGTCACGATCGACGGCGTCAACGACCAGTTCTTGTGCTTCAGTCTCGACCCCGGAGTGGATGCGGATCGCTACTTCAACGGCATGCAAATCGTCCCGGGCAACGACAAGGTCGTGCATCACGTGCTCGTCTATCTCGACGAGACGGGGGAGTCCGAGGCGCTCGCTGGCGAGGACGGCTACTTCGAGTGCAGCGGCGGGGCGATCGGCGGGACGCTGCTGGGCGCGTGGGCACCGGGCTCGGTTCCCATGCGGACGCCGCCCGACGTGGGCATGCGCGTGACCCAGGGCTCACGGGTGGTCATCAACGTGCACTACCACCCGACCGGGCTCGGCCCCGAGCTCGACGGCGAGACCCAGGTGCAGCTCGACTGGATGGACGAGCAGCCGACGTGGCGCGGCGAGATGCAGCTGGTGGGCAACACCAACGACCCGGACGAGCTCCTGCCCAACGATGGCGATCGAACCCCGACCCCGGAGTTCCGCATTCCCGCCGGCGCGCAGGGGCACGTCGAGGAGATGGTGTTCGAGATCCCCAACATCCCGCAGCTGCGGGTGTGGTCGGTCGGTTCGCACATGCACTACGTCGGCACCGACATGATGATCCGCATGCAGGGCGAGAGCTACGACGACTGCATGCTGCAGACGCCGCAGTACAGCTTCGAGTGGCAGCGGCTCTACAGCTACGACGCCGACCTCGATCAGCTGCCGGTGGCCATCGGGGGCGACAAGATTTACCTGCGCTGCGAGTACGACAACTCGATGAACAACCCCTATGTCGTCGAGGCGCTGCAAGAGCAGGGGTTGGATGGGCCGGTCGACGTCGTGCTCGGCGAGGAGACGCTCGACGAGATGTGCCTAGGAGTCTTCGGGATCGCGGTTCCCTCGGTCCTCTAGCCTCGGCCCAGCGCCGCGGAGGTTCAGGGCGCGTCGGCCGTCGTGCCGAGGCGCGCAGTCGAGCGTACGCGCGCGCTCGGGGACGCTCACTCAGTTGACGTTGAAGCCGATGTGCAGCCCGTAGATCGCCTGGTGGACTGGGTTGGGGTAGCGCTCTTCGTAGCGCACGCAGGCCGTGCTGCTGCCGCGCCGGTTGCAGACGTCCTTGTGCGCATTGAAGATGAAGTCCGCCTCGAAGCCGAGGAAGAAGCGATCCGTGAGGTAGACGTCCACCACCGGACCGGTCATGAACGAGAAGCCTTGGGTGAAGTCCTGGTCTCCGTTGTCATAACGGAAGATCTGGCGGGAGTAGCCAGGCGCGACGTTGACACCGAGATCGAGGCGCCAGATCGGGATCGTGGGCCGAAACACGGCGAAGACGGAGTGCTGCGCCCCACGCGTGTAGGCGTTGGCGTAGTCCAGCTCGTAGTCCGGTCGGAACATGCCGCCGCGGTACGCGACGCCGAGCGTCATCCAGCGGAGCGCACGCCAGCCGACCAGCGCGCCTCCGCCGACCGCTCCGCGCGTCGTTCCGGAGAGGGTGTCATTGTCCGGCGAGCACTCGGCCCGGCCAGGCAGGCAGTTGGAGCCGCCGATCAGACCCTCGATCTGCGCGCCTTCGCGGGCCGGGGCGGCCTCTGCGGGCGCCGCTACGAGCGCCACTGCCGAGGCAGCGGCAAAACCAAGGGCGAGGCTGGGGAGGGTGAACGAAGGCATGCGCGCTCACCTGTGCAATGCGCGAGCCAAGTCGGAATGCGCCTGGTCGGGGTGCTCAGGGCGTGCAGAACGAGCCCTGGACCGGCGACGTCCCTGCGCTGCAGCTGCAGGGGTCGTGCGGGGCGAGGATTTGGCCCACCGTGCAGGCCGAGCAGTTGTAGTTGGCCGTGCCCGGCTCGTTCACGGTGCAGTAGAAGCGCCAGGCGCTGGTCGGAGGGCCGCAGTTCGACCCGACCAACAGCGGATCGTCGAAGCCGACCACGCCGCCGTTTTGTTCGACGCAGTTCATCCAGTGCGCGCCGCAAGCCGCCAGCGCGGCCGCGACCGGATCCGGATTGCACGCGGGCAAGGAGCAGTTCACGCAGGGCGAATCTGCGGTGCCGATGCCTTCGCAGGTCTCGCCGGCGAGGGAGTTGGTGATGCCATCCCCACACTGGACCGCGGTGCAGTCGAGATCGCAGGTTGCGGACTCGCCCATGTCGTCGCAGGCCTCGCCCGCGAACATGTTGAGGACCCCATCGCCGCACTCCGCAGCCGTGCAGTCGAGGTCGCAGACCGCGGTCGCGCCGGGCGTGCCCGCGCCGTCCCCATCGCAGACTTCTCCCGCGTCGACCACTCCATCCCCGCACGCAGGCACGGTGCAGTCAGCGTTGCAGGTGGGGCTGGGGCCCTGATCGTCGCACGTCTCGCCTGCGGCGGCGTTGACGATGCCATCTCCGCACGCGGCGATGGAGCAGTCGTCGTTGCAGCGGGGCGACTCGCCGCCCGTGTCGCAGGCTTCGCCGGGCTCGACCACCCCGTTTCCGCAGCCGGGCACCGAGGCCCCGGTGCTGTCGCTTCCGTCGCTGGAGTCGGCGGGTCCGGTGACGGGGTCGATCGTTCCGGCGGACGCAGTTGCCGAGCTCGAGTCTGCATCGCTTCCGTCGGCGGACCCCGTCGACCCCGACGTCGGCGTGCTGGACGTCGCGAGGGTCTCACCGCCGAAGGGCAGGGTGCCCGCGGTGCCTTCTCCCTGACTGCAGGCCGAGGCCGCGAACCACCCCGTGACGAGCAGGAGAACGCTCCCCGGAGCCCCAGGACGGAAACAGCGCACGCCGAAGGGTACCGCGCCGCAGTCCTCGGCTGCTAGCGAAACGTGTCGAACCTGATCTCGTGGACCATCTGCTCGGGCGTCGTGGACAGCGACACGACCTCGACGTTCGTGCCGCCCTTCTCCAGGATCGCTGCCCGCATGGCCGTGCCGTAGCAGCGCGCGAGCAGGGCAGGAATCAGGTGGGGTGGATGGGTGAGCTTCACGGTCCACGCGTTGGGCGCTGCGATCACCGCGAGTTCGGTCCCTCGGTGCATCTGCGAGTAGACCCGCGCGGGTCCCTGCGCCGCGAGCGACATCGAGATCAAGCGCACCAACACCCGGTAGATGGGCCTGCGAAACAGCTTGATGTTGCGTTCGAGCGCGTCGGCAACGAACGCGTCGTCGCTGTCGAAGAAGAGCTCTCGCTGGGTCAGATACGTGACCATGGCGTGAACCTCGGGGACCCACTTGCTCACGGGAAAACCGGGCTCGAAGAGGTAGTGAAGCGAGCCCGGCATCTGGAGCGCGAGCGCTGTGAGGTCGTGTCCTTCGAGCCAGGTGTCGAGGACCGAGTACTTCACCAGCGTCTCGGGATAGCCTGCGAGCCGCCCGGGAATCGAGTCGAGGTACGCCTGGACGCACGCGATCGGTGAATCCTCCACCGCCGGCAGAGTATCCGAATCTGCTAGGACATTGTCGCGCTCTCGAACGCGATGGAGTAGGTGTGCTCCGTCGGTGTGGACACGATCGTCGAGACTTCGATCGACGTGGCGCCCTTCATCTCCAGCACGGCTCGGAAGGAGGTGCCGTAGCAGTGGCCGATCAGCTCGGGAATGAGGTGCGCAGGGTGACGCAGGGTGACGGTCCAGCGGTCGTCGGTGGGGCTCACGTCCAATGAGGTGCCGCGGTGCAGCTGGGCGTGCATGAGCGCAGCACCTTGTCCGATGCGAATGGCGGACAGCATCCGCAACAAGACGCGGTAGATGGGGCGCTGGAAGAGCGCCCGGTTGCGACTGAACGATTCGGCGATGAAATCCGCGTCGGTTGCGAAGTACTGATCGCGAAGGGCCAGGTAGACCACGTGCGCATGCACTTCGGGGATCCACCGGGTGACCGGGACGCGGTGTCCCACATACGCCTGAACGGGCGCCGGCAGGAGACCGCGGAGCTGGAGGGGATCGTACCCGTCGAGCCACCCGTCGACGACGGAGAACTTGACCTGTGCCTCCGGGTGACCATCGAGGCCTCCAGGGATCGATCCGAGGTACGCCTCGACTCGCGTGGTTGGTGACGCCTGCACCACGAGCATCATACCGCGGGTGATAGGGTGCTCGAGCATGTCCGTCCCCATCACGGCAGAGTCGTTTTGGACCATCGCACCGGGGCGAGGTGAGCTGCGGTCGGTGCAGGTTCCCGCTCCCGGAGCCCAGGAGGTACGCCTCCGCACGCTCTATACCGGCATCAGCCGAGGGACGGAGTCGCTCGTCTTTCATGGTCAGGTCCCCAAGAGCGAATACGAGCGAATGCGAGTCCCTCACCAGGACGGCTCGCTGGCACTTCCGGTCAAGTACGGCTACTGCCTCGTCGGCGAAGTGGTCGACGGCAAGGGCGCCGGACGTCGCGTGTTCTGTCTGCATCCCCATCAAAGCTGGGTGTGCGTCCCGACCGATGCGGTCCGGGACCTTCCGGACGGTCTGCCGCCACGCCGCGCCGTGCTCGCAGCGAACATGGAGACCGCCCTCAATGCGACGTGGGATGGACGCGTGGGGCCCGGTGACCGAGTCGTCGTCGTCGGGGGCGGAGTGGTCGGTTCACTGGTCGCCTACCTGTGCGGGGGGATTCCAGGTACGAACGTTCAGCTCGTCGACGTGAACGAGCGCCGAGCCGACCTCGCCACGACGCTCGGGGTGGAGTTCGCCATGCCGGATCGGGCCTGGCAGGGGGCGGATGTCGTCTTTCACGCGAGCGCGAGCGGTGCCGGGCTACAGACCGCGCTCGACGCTGCGGGAGACCACGCGCGCGTGGTGGAGCTGAGCTGGTACGGAGATCGCCCGGTGTCGATCCGACTGGGCGCGGGGTTTCATCCCGGGCGCGTGCAGCTGGTGTCGTCTCAGGTCGGTGGTCTTCCGCCGGACCGTGTGCCTCGCTGGAGCTACGGCCGCCGCCTCGACACGGCCTTGAAGCTGCTCCGGGTCGATGCCCTCGATGCGTTGATCTCGGGCGAGTCTGCGTTCAGCGACCTTCCAGCGACGATGGCGCGCGTGGCGGATCCCGCGGCCGAGGTCCTCTGCCACCGAATCTGCTACTGAGGGCCCCATGTTTACCGTTTGCGTTCGCGACCACGTGATGATCGCCCACAGCTTTCGCGGAGACGTCTTCGGGCCCGCACAACGCCTGCACGGCGCAACCTATGTCGTCGACGTCGAGTTCCGCCGGCCGCAGCTCGATCCCAACGGCCTCGTCGTGGACATCGGTCGGGCCTCCGACGCGCTCAAAGCGATCGTCGCCGACTACGCCTACCGCAACCTGGACGAGATGGCGGAGTTCGAAGGCGTGAACACCACGACCGAAGCCTTGGCCAAGGTCATCTTCGACCGGATGAAGGCCAAGATCGACTCGGGCGTGGTCGGGCCTGGGTCGGATGGGCTCGCGTCGATGAAGGTCACCCTGCACGAGTCGCACGTCGCCTGGGCGGCCTACGACGGCGCGCTGTGAAACCGCTTCGGTGAGCGTCGCCGACGGCGTCGACCCACGAAGAACAGGCCCATGAGCATCGGGAGCGCTCCCGCGTCCTCACTGCTCGTGCACCCGCAGCCGGATGCGTCCCGCTCCCCAGCGTCCGCCTCCGCGTCACCGCCCGTGCTCGTGCTCCCGGGCGCGAGCGCGTCGCCGGTGGACGCATCGGGAGGAGGTGGGCCGTCGGTGGTCGAGCCCGTGCTTCCGCCCTCGGTGCCGGAGGTCGTCTCGGTCCCTTCGCCGCCGGTCGTGGTCCCATCCGTGTCCGGGTCCTCTCCGGTCGATCCCTCCGGCGCGGGGACGAGTTCGCCGCACTGTGGCTCTCCACCCAGGGCCCCCGCGCATCCGTCGGCCCAGGTACCGACGCTCTGGTCGAGCTGCATCGGAAACGGCGTGCATGCGGGGCCGGGGTCCCAGTCCCCGGTGGGGGTGAAGCACGCAGACGCGTCGAGCTCCATGACTTGCTCGAGCCACGCCATCTGCGGCGCGATCAGGGTGTAGGTGGTGCCGGGTCCGCACACCGCGAAGGGGGCGCCTCCGTTCGTCGGATCGATGAAGGACGATCCGGTGGACGTGCCGCCGGTGCCGGTGGACGTGCCGCCGGTGGTGCTGCCGGTGGTGCCGCCCGTCGAAGTCTCGCCTGCGGGCACCTCGTCCGGTGGAACATAGAGGCTCTGCGCGATACCGACGAGCCTCCAAGAACCATCGGCCAGCTGCATGAACGCTCCGCCACCTGAGTCCCCGTGGCATGCGCTCGAGAACGCGTCGACGCCGACGAGGTCGACCTCTTCCGCCTCATCCCGGACCTCGTAGACCGCTTGTGGCGTGAAGCGCTTGGGTCCGATGCCCTCGCCGTAGACGAACTCCCCGAACTCGTTGAAGTAGCTCTGCTCGTTGCCATAGCCGACGATCTGCACGATCGAATCCGGCTGCAGGCCATCGAGCTCGCAACCCAACGCAATCGGGACGGGCTGGACGTCGACGACGGGCGTCGCGAGCTCGCAAATCGCCATGTCCACGTACGGTTCGGAGTAGTACAGCGGATTGTTGGTGCAGCCGAGCACGCCGACCGATCGCTCCGGCGCGTGGCCGTTCTCGCCAAAGCCGATGGCGTCGGGAACTTGACCGTCGTCGATGCAGTGGGCGGCCGTCACCACGAAGCGCGGGTGGATCAGCGTACCGGAGCAGAACGGACCATCGGATCTCAGGAGCGCGACCGTGCTCGGCCACTGGCAGCTGCCGGCTTCGGATCCGTTGTGGATCTCTGCGATGGGCGGCCGGTCCGTCGTGCTCTGCGGCTGGCTCGCGGCGCCATCGCACGCCGCGAGCGCGAACGGGACCAGGACTCCGATGAAGCGTGTCTTCACGCATAGGTATGTCCCCCGGGACCCGATTCCGTCACGCTTTTCTCAGGTTTGTTACTCTCGGGCTGCTGAACTCCGAGCGAGACCCACTCGATCCACGCCGCACCTTCGACCACGCGCTCGCGCTGGGCCTGGGCTTCGCGTGGGCTGGTTTTTCGGGGCAGACGCGGCCGCTGTGCGTCGTCGCGGTCTGGATGTTTGGCACGTGGATCTGGAGCGCGCGAGGGCGATGGACGCCCAGCGGCCGGTTCGGTGCCGCCAATGCGGTCACGCTGATTCGGCTTCTGCTGGCCTTTGCGATGCTGGCCTTGCCGCCGCACCTGCGACGCCCAGGCGCGGGGCTGCTTCTCATGGCCTTTTTCGCCCTCGACGGCCTCGATGGCTGGCTCGCCCGCCGCTCGGGCCAGAGTTCGGGGTTTGGGGCGGCGTTCGACATGGAGACCGACGCCTTCATGACCGCGCTCGCGTCGATGGTCGCGTTCGACGCAGGGTGTGTGGGCGCGTGGATGCTGGTGGTCGGCGGATTGCGGTACGCGTTCGTGCTGGTCGTGGCCCCGTCTGCGTCCGAGCCGGAGCCGACCCGCAACACCGCCCGCTGGGCATTCTCGCTGATGATGGTCGGGCTGACGGCGGCGCTGACGGTGGAGTGGGCGCCGTTCGACTGGTTGGCCGCTGCTGGCGGGCTGGGGATCCTGGCATCGTTCGCACGCTCGGTTGCGTGGGTGGTCCAACACCGACGTGCGTGAGGAGTGATGGCCGCTTCGCGAAACGCTCGTCGTGCGCTGCAGATCGGTGGAACCCTCGCGCTGCTCGCGGTGACCGCGTGGTGGGTCGACGTCGACGCGGTGCTCGGCACGCTCGCTGGCGCTCGGGTGGGTCCGCTCCTGCTCGCGCTGCTGGTGTCGGTTCCGCTCGTCGTCGTGATCGCGGCGCGTTGGCGGTTCACGGCCCGGCGCATGGGCCTCGAGCTGCCGCTGTGGACGGCGGTGCGGGAGTACTACGTCTCGATGCTGATCAATCGGGTGGTGCCCGGAGGCATCGTGGGGGACGTAGGACGAGCGGTCCGCAGCGGTCACCGCAACCCTCGCGCCAGAGGTGCCGCTGCGAGAAGCGTGGTGCTCGAGCGCGTGTCGGGCCAGCTCTCGCTGTGGTTGGTGGTGCTCGTGGGACTCGTCGGGTGGGGGGCACAACGGGGTGCTCGCGTCGCGCTCCTCGTGCTCGTCGCGGCCGTGGGCGTCGCGGTGCTGACGGCGCTCATCGTGCGCATCCCGGCGATCGCTCGGAGCCGCGTCGGCCGCTGGTGGTCCACCGCAGTCGCGGAGACTCGAGAGGCCTTCGTCCATCGAGGCGCGTGGGTCGCTCAGCTGGGGCTCTCGCTGCTGAGTGTCGGCCTGCTGGTCGTCACGTATGCAGCCTGCGCGGACGCGATCGGGACGTCCCTGCGGTTCTCGCAGCTGGTCTTCATTGCGCCCACCTTGCTCGCGTTGACCACCTTGCCGCTGTCGGTGGGAGGCTGGGGCGTGCGCGAGGCCGCCTCCGCTGCGTTGTTCCAGGTCGCCGGACTCGATCCGTCCGCTGGAGTGGCGGCCTCGGCCGCGTTCGGTGCGGTCAACCTCGTGGCCGCGCTGCCCGGGGTGTGGTTTTGGCTGCGTCGCGACGGCGTTCAGCGGTCCAGCGAACGCAGCGGACAGTCGAAGAGCACGTCCGGACCCAGCGTGAAGTGACGACACGCGATCCGCATGGCCTCGTCGAGGGTCGCAATCTCGGGGAGCTCGAGGGACGGCCGCCCCGAACCCATGAGGACCGGAGCCACCGTGATGTGCAGGCGGTCGAGCACGCCCGCCTTCAGGAATCCCGAGACCGTGATGCCTCCACCCTCGATGAACACCCGGCGAAGACCGCGTTGGGCGAGTGCGTCGAGCAGGACGGGGGCCGGTATCCAGCCGCCCTCGAGCTCAAGCTCGACGACATCGACGTGCGCGGGTGCGTCGAATCGGCCGGGCCCACGCACCAAGAGGGTGGGGGCGTCGGCCTCGGTGAAGACGTGGTGTGTGTTGGGCAGACGTCCCGACGGATCGACGACGACCCGGGTGGGGTTGGGGCCGGGCGCGAGACGAGTGGTCAGGCGCGGGTTGTCGTGCTCGACGGTTCGTGCGCCGACGAGCACCGCATCGAACATCGCCCGCAGGCGATGGGTGTGCGTGAGATCTTCGCGCCCGCTGATGAACTTCGATGACCCCGAGGTGGTGGCGACCCGGCCATCGAGCGACTGCGCGAGGTGTGCAAGGACCAAGGACGTCGCAGCCGCACCCACGCACAGCGGAACGAAGAGGTCGAGCAGCTCACTGGTCGCCGGAGGCAGTTCGCCTTCGAGCGCTTCGGGGACCGACCAGCCGCGACGCGCGGCCGGGTCGAGCACCAAGGGCGCGTGGGCGGGGTGAACCTCGATGAGACGCTCCTGTTGCTCGAGGGCGACACCCGTCGGCGATGTGATCGCCCCATCGCGGCGGAGACGCTCGACGAGCGTCAGCAGGAGTGTCCAGGCTCGCTTGGGCCCGAACGAGGCGAGCGCGCCTGGCCCCGGAGGGGCGTGGGCCTTGGCAGAGGAGGCGTCGAACGAGGGCGAGGTCATGGAGCATGCGCCTTTTGCGGCACGACGTCCCAGGAGAGTACCAGGGTCACCGCATCGGGGCCGCCGGTGGGGCGCCTCAGTGACCCCCTTAGGGGGCGCGCCCCACGTCGCTCCTGCTCTACCGGGTGCTGATAGGGTGGCCCTCCTCACGGGGAATGACCGGGCTGCTTCCTAGCTTCATGATCATCGGCGAGCGCAAGTGCGGGACGACGTCCCTGTACCGCTACCTCACCGAGCACCCCGCGGTGCTGCCGTGCTCGGTCAAGGAGACGCACTTCTTCTCCAAGCCCGACCTTCTGCGGCGGCGAGATCTCGAGGCATATCGGGCGTTCTTCCCCTCGGTGGACGACGCGGCGGTGCAGACCCAGGTGCTCGACCTCGACGCGCGCGATCAGATCGTGGAGACGACGCTGTCCAAGCCCATCGTGGCTGGCCGCCGCTACATCACCGGCGAGGCTTCGGCGAACGTCCTGATGGCCGTGCGGCCGCGCCGGATCTTCGACGTCTTGCCGAACGTGAAGCTGATCGTCGTCGTTCGAGATCCGGTCGCACGGGCCTTCTCCCACCACGCGATGCACGTCCGCTTCAAGCGGGAGGGGCGATGGCTGTTTCGCTTCGTGTCCGACTATCGCCGCGACTTCGAGCGGGAACGCTGGGCGTCTGCGGTGGGCCTGCGGGGTCCATACCTTGCCCCGGGTCGGTACGAAGAGAGCCTCCGGCGGTGGCTGAGCGTCTTTCCGGCCGACCAGGTGGCGGTCGTGCGCACAGAAGACCTCGGGGAGCCCGAGAGCCAGGCGAGGGTGCTCGAGCGCTTGTGTGACTTTCTCGATCTCCAGCCCTTCAATTTCTCCGGGATTGGCGGAGGCAAGCTCAACGTCGCCTCCAGGGTCGAGCGCGACGAGCAGACCGCCGACCGCCTGCGGGCCTACTTCGCGCCGCACACCGCGCGCCTGGAGCGGCTGCTGGATCGCTCGATGGGCTGGAGCTGACTCCGAGTCTGCAGGAATCCACCGACCGACTACCGAACCGCAGCGCGGTGATCTACGGTCCGGCTTCGCGTGCTGGAGCAGATCAGACGACACCCTGTAGTTCGCGCGTCCTTGCCGTGGGTCACGCTCCTCGCGCTCAACGTGTTGTTCATCGCGCCCGGCGTCGCGCTGCAGGTGCCCGATCGGCCGCTCGCGCTGCTCGCCCCCAGCGGTGACCTGTTGCTGCTCGTGGCGGTCTGCGTGCTGTCGCTGCGGTGGCGACACGGTCTGTGGCTGCGGCGCGGTGCCGCGGTGATCGGCGTCGTGCTGTGGATCTATCTCTGGGACGAGCTGATCGCGCGATCGATCATCTATCAGAGTCCGCCGCTGTACGATCAAGCCTTCCTGCTGCGCCACTTCGCGGTGCTGATCTTCGACATGTGGAGCTGGAAGGTCGGTCTCGGGCTGCTCGGCATCGTCGTGGTCATCGTGCTGCTCGTGCTGCTCGGACGTGTGTTGGTGCGGACGAGCGTGCAGGGGATTCACGCCCGACCCCGCCGGTCCCAGCTGGTCGGTGCGGGGGTCCTCGCCGCGGTGGTCGTGCTCGGAAGCGCCATCGACGGCATGCGCAGGACGCCCCGGTACGAGCGGCTCGTGCATTGGACGACCCCCGCGCTGAGGATCAACGCCGCCGCGTCGATCCGGATGTATCGCGCGCTGCAGCGGGGCATCACGGCCTCGCCCTACGCTGGCTACGCGCAGCAGGTCCCGCTGCGCCGGCGCCCCGACATTCACCTGCTGCTCGTCGAGAGCTACGGCCGCTTGCTGATCTCCGACCCTGAAGCGGGGCCTGCGTGGCGCGCTCAGGTCGAGGGGCTCGAGGTTCGGCTCCGCGACGATGGATGGCACATGGTCAGCGCATTCTCCCGCGCCCCGATTTCGGGGGGCCGCTCATGGCTGGCTGAGGGCACGCTGCTGACCGGCATCTTCGTCCGGTTCGAGGCAGTCTTCCAGCATCTGGTCGCGGACATCTCGCAGACGCCCAACCTCGTCGCGTACCTGGACACCCAGGGATATGAAACCGTCCTGCTCGCGCCCAAGGTTCGGCCCCGCCCGGGCGTGGAGTCGGTCAACCGCTACAACTACGACCAGCAGATCGGGGCGCTCGACCTCGAGTACACCGGGCCTCGCTTCGGCTGGGGGGTGATCCCAGACCAGTACAGCCTGGGCTTCGCGCAGGAGAACGTGGTCTCGAAGATCGATGGGCCGATGTTCCTCAACTTTCACATGGTCAGCTCTCATGCGCCGTGGCAGATGATTCCCGAGCTTCAGGACGACTGGCGTTCGCTCAACGAGGTCGAGGCGCCACCGGAAGCTGAGACCCAAGACCCGCTCGCGACACCGCAGCAAGAGTTCCTCGCTCGCATGCGCCGATATCAGCGCAGCAAGCCCAAGTACATGTGGATGGGTCACGCGGACGCGCTGAAGATCGACGCGTACTCGGCGTCGATCCGCTACGATCTCGAACTGCTCACCCGCTACCTCGAGGGACTCGATCGCGACGCGATCGTCATCATCATGGGAGACCACCAGCCGCCGCTGCTCTCCCGTGAAGACTCGAGCTTCGACGTGCCCATGCACATCCTCGCCCGCGATCCGGCGCTGCTGGAGGAGTTTCGTGATCAGGGGTTCGTCGACGGGCTTGCGATCAACTCCGGGCGCGGCCCGCTGCTGGCCCACGAGGGGCTGTTCTCCATGACGGTGCGCGCGCTGGCCCGCTGCTGCGCCGAGCCAGGCACGGAGCTCGTCCCCTACCTGCCCGCCGGCGCGCCGGGGATCGACGACCAAGGCCGCAGGTGACCGAGCGCCCGCATCACCGGCTGGTGGCACCGGCGCTCGACGGCCCGATCACCGGCGGCACGCTCTACAACCGATTCCTCTGCGACGCGCTCGCCCGGCTCGGGGATCGCGTGAGCGTCGTGGAGACGCTCGAGGAGAGCCAAGGCTTCGCATGGGTGGACTCGCTGTTCCTCCCCGATGTCGAGGAGCGCTGGGCCCGGCGTCCGCTGGGCTTGTTGGCGCACTACCTGCCGTCGGTACTCGAGGGGCGGGCGTCGCTGGAGTCGTTCGAGTCTGCGGCGCTCGAACACGCGGCCGTGGTCGTGTGCACCGGAGGCTGGATGCGCGACACGGTGTCGGCGCTCGGTGTGTCCGACGACCGGCTCGCGCTGGTCGAGCCTGGCGTGAGCGCGGCGGCCCCGGTGGTCGACCCCGCCTCGAACGTGGTGGCCGCCGTGCTCGTCGGCACGCTGACCCCGCGCAAGGGCATATTACCGCTGCTGGAGGCGCTGCGCGCCTCGCCTCCGGCACGGCCGTGGCGGCTCGACGTGCTCGGCGATGACGCGGCCGACGGTGACTACGCGCGGGCCTGCAAGGCGGCCGCACGCCGGCTCCCGGTGGTGTTCCATGGCGCGCGTCCGCCGGCCGAAGCGATCGAGAGGATCGCGCGGGCGCACGTGCTGCTGTCCGCAGCGAGCATCGAGTCGTACGGCATGGCGATCGCCGAGGCCCAGACCTGTGGCGTGCCGGTCTTGGCCCGCCGCGGAGGACATGTGGCGCAGCTGGTGGGGCGCGTGCCCTCGGGGCGCCTCGTCGACGACATCGCGGAGCTGGCCGCGGAGTTCTGCCGCTACGTCGACGATCCGCGCTACGTCGCCGAACTGCGAGCGGTGAGCCGAGCGCACCGGCCTCGGCGAACCTGGGACGATGCCGCTCGCGACTTTCGCACGCTCGTGACCACGTCGTGACTCGGAGCGGGTGGGGGAACTCCAGTCTGGAAGACATGTTTCATGCACAGGAACGGGCCGTGGCCGACGGCGGGGAACTCCAGTCTGGAAGACATGTTTCATGCAACAGGAACGGGCCGTGGCCGACGGGACCCGTGCAATGTCGAGCCCGAGGAACATCTATCCTGACACCACCCTCTACGTGACCTGCCGCGCCGTCCACCGCAGCTTCCGCCTCGTCCCCACCAAACGCGTCAGGCGCATTCTCGAGTATGTCTTCGCGGTCGTGTCCGACAAGTACAGGAGGACGTGGGGCATGGAGTTCTACGAGTTCGAGTTCCTCTCCAACCACTACCACCTGGTCGTCTACGACCGTTTTGGAAAGATCACCGACTTCCTCCAGGAGCTCAACGCCCTCGTCGCTCGGGAACTCAACGCCCTCCGGGGCACGAGCGGCTCGGTCTTCGCCCGGGACCCCGGCATTCAGACGGTTCTCGGCGAGCAGCGCGTTCTCGCCCACGCCGTCTACACCCTCGCCAATGCCGTTGCCGCCGGCATCGTCACCAAGACTCGCCACTGGAAGGGCTTGAACTCCTTCCGGATGGAGTATGGCCGGGAGTACGTCATCAAGAAGCCGAAGCTCGGCATGTGGTCGGAGAAACAGCGCCACAAGAGCCGGCAGGGCTCTCGCCGCTCGGGTCGGGCGAAGTTTGCGAGTCGCTCCAAGATGCCCGACACCGCCATTCTCAAGCTGGACCGGCCTCGGCTCATGCCCGAGCTGTCCGATGCCGAGCTGCGAGCGAAGGTCCGGGCCGACCTCGAGGTCCGCGAGGCGGAACTCCACGTCAAGCGGGCCGGGAAGCCGGTGCTGGGGATGAAGGCCGCCGAGAAGGTGCACTGGTCGACCGTCCCGAGGCAGGGAGAGGAGTTGTTCACTCGCCGGCCCACCTTCTCGACGCAGACGGCCGAGCAGCGACGCCGGATGAAGCAGCTACGGCGGGAGTTTCTGCAGGAGTACCGCGAGGCGCTCGACCGCTGGAACGCCGGCCAGCGCGACGTCGTGTTTCCGGCGGGCACGGTCCGCATGCGGCTGCGGCATAAGGTGCCGACTGAGCCCATCCCGCTGGACCTGCTCCTGGCCGCCTAAGGCCAGGAGTAACAACCAGAATCTGCTGAAGGCGAGCCAAGGCTCGTCCGCTCGCGTTGGTTCTCGCGTGCGGGGAGTGCCGGGTACCTGGCCGCGAGGGCCAGGGATGTACGGCCCTCAGGGCCAGGTGGCGGGCAGCCCGCGACGGTGTCGCTGATGCCATGCGCGGTGGTTTAGCAACGAAGGCTGAATGTGACACACACTACTTCCAGATTGGTCTCCCCGCTCTCGTACCTTGGATCGCGGTTCAGGCAACTACGGCTGGATGTGACACACACTACTTCCAGACTGGTCTCCCGCCGCCACGTTCCCTACGCAGGCCCCCAAGCCACACCCGTGGCCACGTTCTCCCCGATCCGGACGGGCGAGGGCCACAGCCCCTCGCGTGCGGACATGAGATAGGTGCCCGCACCGTCGAGATCACCGCCGTCATAGCCGAAGACGACGGTGCGACCGTCCGGGCTGCACGCGAGGCTGCGGACGTTTCCGCGCCCCGACCAGGCCACCGTGGAGTGACCGCCATGACCGCCGATCGGCATCTGGAAGACATAGCTCGAACGCTTGCCCTGCTCGACCCACAGCAGCCGGGCGCGCTCGGTCCCCGGATCGCGACACACGGTCAACGCGGTGGCGACGCGGCCGGCTTGGCTTATGGCTCGTCCTCGCAGCATCACGCGCGGGGGACCGCGGAGATCCTCGATGGTCGCGATCGCCTTAGGGGTCGCGTAGGCCGGTGCCACGCTGGCTGGGCCGCGACTCCGTAGGCGCAGCGGCTTGCCCCAGACGCCCTCCCACAGCTCGATGCGGCTCCCGTCAGCGATGGCGGCGGCGAAGCGATCGTCGTGGAAGGCGAAGCCGTAGACCGAGCCGGCCGGGTCGAGCGCGAGCGGCTGGGCGGCGCCCTCCTGCCACAGCGCGAACGGGCCGTGCTCCTTCGACGCGGTCCACAGCAGGCGACCGCGAGGATCGAAGCCCACGCCGGCGACGACGACCCCTGGATCGGTCAGGGCCCTCTCGTCTCCATCGGTGGAGGTGATGAACAGTCGCCGGGTCCCCTCACTGCGGCGCACCACGGCGATTCGTCCCGCAAAGTCGCTGGGCGTCCCCGTCAGCGCCTCGACCAAGGCGTCGGCAAAGCGATGGTCGCGGCCGGGCCGGAGGGTGTCGTTCTCCTCGATGCGAACAGACGCTCCAGACCCGCGTTCGCTGACGACCTCGGCCACCCAGTGTGATCCCTCGGTCCGCAGTCGCACGACCCGCTCGGGCCGAGGGGTCGCCTCGGCCGGGACCACCACGAGCGCCCCGGTGAGTTCGAGGTCGCGGGCCAAGACGTCGAGGACGTCGCGAAAGGCGGTGTCGCTGGTGTCGAGCGCCACGCGGATGCGATGCACCGCCCGGGGATCGTCGCCCTCGCTCGCCTCGACGACGAGTTCGCCGAGGAGATCGTCTGCGGGGGGCTCGGAGGCGGGCCCCACCAGCAGGAGGAGGATGGACAGCAGCGTGGGCATGGCGTTCACGAGCAGCGGCTCTTGGAGCAGACGAAGGTGACGGTGAGCGTAGGTGGCAAGGTGCCCGGGTAACCCGGCGGCGGCGCGGGGACGGCACGTCCGACGAGGGGATCGAGTGCGTCGCGAACGGCTTGGTCGACGACCTCGTGACCCGAGGGGCTGGTGATCGAGAACCCCGAGACCGTGCCGTCGTCGGCGATCGCCACCGAGGCTCGGATCTTCAGCGCGGCGAGGACGTCCGCCTCGAGCCCGGAGCGCTCGACCACGAAGCGTCCTGACAACCACCCCAGGAGCTCGGCCCGGTAGGTGGCGATGGTCTCGGCGTCCGAGGATGGCTCGCCGCCGCCTTCGCCCGACCCGGAGACTGCCGTCCCAGGCTCGCCGCCCTCACCCTCAGGCGACGGGGCCTCGGGGGTCGACGTGGAGGGGGTCGACGCGTCGGGGCGGCCGCGCTTGCTCGATTGGCGCCGCTGGTTCGCGGGCGAGCGACGCTTGGGCGATGCCGAGTCCTCGCCAGCCGAAGCGTCGGACGGGGACGCCCGCCCACCGGCAGCCTCGGTCCGGCCGCCTCCATGCGCGGGCGCAATCGAGACCACGACCGCCATCGACGGCGGCGGTGACTCGGGCGCGGCGCTCGCCAGCAGCCACCACGTTGCGGCGCTGAACAAGACGGCCGTCGCAGAGCCCACGCCGAAGTCCCCGAAGGTCAGCTGCGTGTCGCCGGTCACCTCAGCGTCCATCCACGACGAGCGTCACCCGCTCGAGGCCGGCGGCCTGGGCCACCGCGATCACCTCGGCCACTGCTTCATAGCGGACGGCCCGATCCGCGCGGACCGAGACGGTGGTCCGGGCCGGGATCCCGCGCAGCCGCGCGGCGAGGTCGTCGGTGGCCTTGCCGTCCACGAACGTGCGTCCTGTCTCGTCGATCGCGAGGTCGAGGCCGGGCGACTCGTCGAGCGCAGCGACGTCCACGCCCGGCTCGGGCAGCTGCACGTTCAAGCCCTGATGCAGCAGCGGTGCGGTCGCCATGAAGACGATGAGCAGGACCAGCATCACGTCGACCAGGGGGATGACGTTGAGTTCTCGGAAGCCGTCGGGCTGGTTTCCGGTCACCATCGCTCCTCGCGGTGGGCGATGGCCAGGCGGTGGGACCACACCCGCGCCGACTCGGACAGGCGGGCGACGAGCTCGCCCAGCCGACGCGCGAGGGCGTTGTAGGCCACGACCGCCGGGATGGCTGCGATGAGGCCCAGGGCCGTGGCCACCAACGCTTCCCCGATCGCGGGAGCGACGACGGCAAGATCGGCGGACCCGCGAACGCCGATACGATGGAAGGCGTCGAGGATCCCCCAGACGGTCCCGAGCAGGCCGACGAAGGGTGCGGTCGCGGCGATGGTGCCCAGGACGGGAACCAGCTGCGCCAGGGCGCGCTGCTCGGTGGCGACCGCAGCGGCTCCCACGGCCTCGAGCAATCCAGCATCGCCGGAGGTCTGATCGCACAAACGACGGAGAACCCGGGCCCCCGCCGCGTGGGCGTGTTTGGCGAGGACCGCCTCCAGCTGGTGACGCGTCGTCACCGCCTGGACCTCGGTCTCGAACCCTTCTTCAGCCCGCAAGACCCGGGCGAGCTGACGGCCCTTGGCCACCGCCAGCACCCAGACCGAGATGGCCGCGGCCAGGAGCAGCCACAACACCCCCGCCGTGAGGCCGGAGGACTCCGACAACAGATCGGCGAAGTTCATCGTGTAGCCCGCAGTGGTCGGTTCAGTTGGCGAGCAGGATGTCGACCCGACGGTCGGAGGCCCAACCATCTTCGTCGCTACCTGAGGCGTCGAGCTCTCCACGGCTGGTGGTGCTGGCACGCTTCTTGGGCACGCCCGCCTTTGCCAGGTATTTCGCGACGCTACCCGCTCGTCGCTGACCGAGGGACAGGTTGTAATTCTCCTCGCCGCGGGGGTCTGCGTGACCGACCAGCTGCACGGACTCTTCCTTGGCCGCGCCGTCGATCATGCACTGCGCCAGCGCATCGAGGGTGTCGGTCGCCGACTTGGAGATCTTGGAGGAGTTGAACTCGAAGCGAGCATCGGGCAGGCCGCACAGGCTGGCGAGACGGTCATCGATGTTCACCGCGGCCTCGGTGGGCGGGTCGTCATCGGAGGGCTCGCCCTCTTCGTCGTCGTATCCCGCCGCGGCGGCGGGAGCCTCCGTCTGAGGCTCGGGGGCCTTCTTGCAGCTGACGAGGAGGAGAACACCAGCGGACAGGATAAGGGGCAGAGTTTTCATGGGGGGGTTGGTGCCGCGTTGGAGCCCACCGCCCCCCGTGTGGGTGCAAGGAATCAGCAGCTCGGTTCCGCCACGTCCACCCCGCTGCTGCTGCTAGCTCCTGCAGCGACAGCCGCTCAGGAGTGCGCACTCACACGAGGTTCCCGGGCAGCAGATGTCGCTCTCCTGGTTGCAGATCGCGTTGGAGTCCCAGGCACGCCAGGCAGTCGCCGTAGTCGAAGGTGCAGCCCGTACAGACCACGTCGCCTCCGATGTACCTGTCCGCGTCCGCGTCCTCGCAGTCGAAGACCTCCGAGGTGTCGCAGATCTCGCCGGGTTCGCGGACGTCGTTGCCGCAGACCGGCATGTTGGTGCATGCCGAGGTGTCGAAGAAGCAGCTGTCTTGGCAGGAGAGATCGCCGCCGCCGAGGTCGAGGGTCGCGCAGCTCTGCGCGTCGAGGTCGTCGCCGTCACATTCCTCGCCAGGGTCGAGCTGGCCGTTGCCACAGGGATCGGGGGGATCCACTGTGTCCGTCGTGTCCACACCCGTGGATGTCGACGGGTCGTCGCCGGAGCCGCTTCGGGTGCTCGACGTGTCCGAGGTGACGCCCCGGGTCGTCGTCGGGCTCGTGGCCGTCGCGACGTCCGCACCAGCGTCTCCGAGCCCGCACCCGATGGGCGGCGCCTGAGCCACACAGCCGTCGTTTTCTGCCACGCAAATGTCGCAGAACGGGGTTTGCGCAGCCCTGCTGCTGCAGGTGGCGTCCCCCGCCTGGTTGCCACAGTGGTCGGCGTTGAGCCGGACGCAGGCCGCCGACAGCAGGGCTACGGACGCGGCGATGGTAAGAAGTCTTCGACTCACGCGATCCCCTCGTGCCGAAGCACCGTAGCATACGCGAGGCGCGTCGATTCCACGCTTCAGATGCCGCAACCCCCCAACGACAAGCACGCCAAGCTCACCGCTGAGGCGTACGAGCCCGGGACCGTATTGGCCGGGCGCTATCGCGTCCTCCGGGCCCTCGGTGAGGGCGGGATGGGTCAGGTCTACGCGTGCGAGCACGTCGAGTTCGGTCGCAAGATTGCCGTCAAGGTCTTGCAGCCGTGGCTGGCAAACCATCCGGTCGGAGAACGCTTCCGAACCGAAGCCCGGGCCGCGAGCGCTGCAGGGCATCCCAACATCGTCGACGTCTTCGACGCCGGGACGCTCGACGATGGTCGACCGTTCATCGCCATGGAGTTCCTGGACGGGCTGACGGTGTTGGACGCGATTCGCACGGCGGGCTGCCTCCCCGCGGTCGCAGCCGCCGAGATCGGAGCACAGGTCGCTCGAGCGCTTCACGCCGCGCACGAAGCCGGTGTCGTGCACCGTGACCTCAAGCCCGAGAACGTCATGCTGCTTCGGCGCCACGGTGAGCAGGTGGTCAAGGTGGTCGACTTCGGCATCGCGTTCGAGAGCGAAGGGCGCAGGTCAACGCGGGCAGGCGTGGCGCTGGGCACTCCAGACTATATGGCGCCCGAGCAGGTGGAGGGCCGGCCCGGCACGCCGGCGCTCGACATCTATGCCATCGGGGTGCTGCTGTTCGAAATGTGTTCGGGTCGACCGCCCTTCGCGGGCCAGGACGTGACGGAGGTGCTCGAGGCGAAGGCGAACGTCCCCGCCCCTCGGCTCAGCGAGGTGCAGCCGAGTGTACCGGCGTGGTTCTCCGACGTGGTCGGCGAGTGCCTGCAGCGGGACCCGAACGAGCGCCCTTCGACCGCGCTCGATGTGGCGCTCCGCCTGGAGGCGGAGGGAGACCACGCCGCCGATACGCCGACGGCACAGCTGAGCGCCCAGCCGCGTCCCCGTCCGACGGGTCGCGCCTTCGCGGGGTGGACGGTTGGCGTGGCCACGATCTTGCTCGCAGGCGCGGTGGCATGGCTGCTACGCCCCGAGGCTCACACCCTCGAGTCGGGGCTCAGCCGCGTTCGCGTTCCCGTCCTCGTGGCCGTCGCCGAACCCGCACCCGAGGTCCAGGTCGAGGTCGGGGTCGAGGACGAGCCGGCGGCGCCTCCTCCTCCCGTCGAAGCGCAGCAGCCCGAACGGGTTCCCGAGCTGGCCCCCGATCCGGTTCCCGTCGTGGCGCGCGCCCCCCAGTCGGAGGGCCGCGTCTCGCTGCGGTGCAGCGGCGTCGAGACTCGGGCCCGACAGGCCCACAAGAAGCACCTGTGGCAGCCGGTGCTCGAGGAGGTCGGCAAGCGTGCGTGTTGGACGAGCAACGCCGAGCGAAAGAAGCTCGAGGTCCTGGCGCTCAAGGAACTCGGACGATTCTCCCAGTGCGCCTCCAAGGCCAAGGGAAGCCGTGACCCCGAGGTGGTGGAGTGGTCGCGCATCTGTCAGAAACGAGCCGATGGATGAACCGCATCCTCAGTACGATCCTCAGCCTCTGTGTGGCGTGTCTGTCCGTCCGGGCTCGAGCGAAGCCGGCCGGCGATACGGCGGCGGTGCTCGAGGTCGACACCGACCAGATGGGCACGATCGGTCCGATCCTTCGAGACCGCCTCTTGGAGCGAGGCTCGCAGGTCCTCCGCGATCGTGACATCGCCGCCGGACGCGACGATGACCCCATCGTTCGCATCACCGTTCGCGCGATCGAAGGCGAGGAACCGGGCTTCGCCTACGAGCTTCGAATCGTGAACGCGACCGACGACCCCCAGGAGACCTGGACCGAGACCTGCTCGCTGTGCACCGAGGCGGAGCTGATCGAAAACATCGCAGCCGAACTCGCGAACGTGGCGACGTCGCTGCAAGCCCTCGAGCCCGAAGCCGAAGCCGAAGCCGAAGCCGAAGCCGAACCCGAGCCGCCGCCTCCGCGGCTGGTCGAGGATCCTCAGCCGCCCGCCACGACGAACACGAAGCCCGAGCGGCTGGACGCGAAGGCCAAGGCAGGGATCGGCGTCTTGGCGGTCGGTGCCCTGGCCGCTGGTGCCGGTCTCGGACTCGTTCTCGCGCCACCGGAGCCCTTGCCCAACGACCCACTGCGCGAGCGCTACACCCAACCCCCCGGCTACGCCGTTCTCGCCGTCGGCGGCGCGGCGCTGGTGACCGGGGCAATCCTGCTGGGCCTGGGACTGCGGCGCCGCACGACCACCGCCTCGCACGGCACCCGGGGCCTGACGGGGCTCTAGCTCTAGCTCGACGTCATCTTCACTGCCGCAGCGGTACGGTCGCTTCGCTGGGGTCGGTGTAGCGCACCGGTTCTTCGAGCGCCCGGCGGCGTTTGGGGGCGGTTTGGACGGCGTCGAGCAGGTGCGACCACTGAATCAACATGGTGTGGCGGCCTGGCCAGCGGCCGAACTGGAGGTTGAAGGGGTCCGCGTGACCCAGGAGGATCTTGCGCAGCGCTGGCAGGCCAGCGCTGCCGTCGGCGGCGACGTGGGTGACGAGGTCGCGATAGAAGAAGACCTCTTGTCGATCGCGTCCGGTTCCGCGCCACGCGCGAAGCGGGGCCGACCCTCGGAGCGCGACGCGGGCCGCGTCGTGGAGCGACTCGACGGTGAGCGTGCGAGGGCTGATCAGCGAGCTCTGGGATGTGATGTTCACGGCGAGCCCATGGTGAACGCCCGGTGTGACGGCTGCGTCTCGGCCGGGTCAGATGTTCGGGCCGACACTGTGTCAACCTTCCGCCGCCGGGGGGCTCTACTTCTGGACCGTCTGGATCGACAAGAGCACGGACCACGCGAAGCTCCCGCCGACGTTGCACGTCACTTCATGCAGACCGCCAAAAGCGTCGTCGGGCAGGTTGACCGTGCAGGTGCCGATCAGGTCGTCGGCGTTGAGGTCGGAGTCCCACATACTGAAGGTCAGCTGGGCCTGGAGGTCCTCGGTGAGCGGTGAGCTGGTGAGCGCCTCGTTCCACGCGGGAGCGAGCGTGTTGTCCTGCACGCTGGACTCCACGTCGAGCTCGTCGATGATCAAGTAGGGGTCGGGAGCACCGCCGAAGCTGTCCCAGGCGGCGCCCTCGGTCAGGGCGACGATCTCGCCGTCGAGCAGGTTGACCTGCCACTGAAGCCCCGCGGTGACTTCGCAACCGACGCCGAAGGAGTCACAGCTGGTGCCGCCCGAACAGACTGCGCAGGTTTCCTGGAAGCCGCAGGCGAAGTCCGAGTACCCGTCGAAGCACTCCGAGCCGATGCAGCAGCCGTTGCAGGTCTCCAAGCACGTCGGCGAGGAACAGACCCCGAAATCGCAGGTCTCGTCGCCTCCGCAGGCCTCGCAGTCGAGCCCGAGGAAGCCGCATGCTGCGTCGGTTTGATCTTCGTCGTCGATGCAGTTGCCGCTGGCGTCGCAGCAGCCGAAGCATGTGTCCTCGCAGGGCAGTGCACACGTGCCGGCTGAGCATGTCGCAGTGCTGCCACACTCGGTGCACTCGGAGCCGTCTGCGCCGCACTGCGCGTCGGTGGGTGCTTCGATGCAGGTGTTTCCGTCGCAGCACCCGCCGCAGTTGTCGGGGCCGCAGGTGGGCGGCGCGACGCACTCGCCCTCGGCGCACTCGCTGGGGGCTTCGCACGGCATGCACGGCTCGCCGCCCTGCCCGCAGGCGCTGTCGAACTCGCCGGCTTGGCACACGCCGGCTGAGTTGATGCAGCCGAGGCAGGCACCCGAGCCGCCGGTGGGGTCGGTGGTGTCCGAGGGGTTGGTCGGGTTGCTGTTGGAGCTGTCGGTCGTCGGGACGTTGCTCGTCACGCCCGGGCTCGTGGGGTCCCCCGTGCTCCCGTCGTCGCCGCCGGTGCTGTCACCCAGCGAGGCGTTTCCCGAGGGGAGCGCGCTGTCGGTTTCTTCGGCACCCGCGCAGCTGGCCAGGAGTGCCGCGCACAGGATCGAAGCGCGCCCGAGTCTCATCTCACCCACCACTTTGGAAGGCTGGCACGGGCTGGCCTCGACTGTCGAACGCGCAGCGAGCCCGAGGACGGTGGGTCGGCGTACGAACCCCGACCTGTCGGTGCGGGCTCGTCTGCGCAGATTCCGCCGGCTTTCGGCCCCAGAAAACGCGTGTTTCGACGGCGATTGAAAAAAAGTGCACTCGGGCGCGGACAGTTTCGGCCCTGCCGTTACTTGACCCCCGATGATGAAGTTCAAGACGGCATCCGCGTTGTGCGGATTCGCCCTGCTCGCGGGGTGCTACTCCGGCGTGCAGGTCGGGGCAGGGGGAGCAGGAGCCGAAGATGAACCGACGGCGGGAGCGTCGGGCGAGAGCGAGGGCGAGGACGACTCGGGCGACACCGGTGAGGACGCCGAGACGCCCCAGACGCCCGCGCTCGTCTCACGGTCCGGGATGCGCCGGCTGACCCGCGTGGAGTACGTCGAGACCGTCGAAGACCTAACCGGCGTCCGCCTCGAGGGCGTCGAGACGTCGCTGCCCGCCGATGACCTGATCCCCTTCGACAACGACTACACCACGCAGGCAGAGTCTGCGTCGCTCGTCGTGTCGATCGAGGCGCTGGCTGGCCAGGTGGCCACAGCGATCGTCGAAGACGACGCGCGCTGGTCGGCGCTCGTCCCCTGTGCACGAGACGCCGTCGACGCGACCTGCTTCGATGCCTTCATCACCGGCTTCGGTCGTCGAGCCCTGCGTCGTCCCATCGCCGACGCGGAGCTCGAGCGCTGGCGAGGCTGGATGCTGGCGCAGGCGGACGCCGCGAGCGAGCCCTCGCTGGCCGTCGCGACCGCGGTGCGGATGCTGCTGCAACATCCCGAGTTCCTCTATCGCATCGATCGAGGCGAGGTCGTGGCCGACGACGCCGACGTCGTGCGCCTCGACGACTGGGCCGTCGCGTCGCGTCTATCCTTCTTGCTCTGGGGCGTCGGGCCCGACGACGCGCTGCTCGACGCCGCCGCCGACGGCCGCCTGGGTACCCCGACCGACATCGAGACCGAGGCCGTCCGCATGTTGGCCGACGAGCGCGCCCGAGCCCGCGTTCATCGGTTCCACTCGCTGTGGATGGGCTATGAAGTCATGGCGATCGGTGGGACGCTCGGCGAGGCCATGCGGGCCGAGACGGCCGCAGTCATCGACCGGGTGGTATTCGACGAAGAACGCCCCTGGCAGGACCTCTTCCGCGAATCCGAGACCTTCGTCGACGACGTGCTCGCCGAGCACTATGGCATCGAAGCGCCCGAGACTGCCGAGGGCGACTGGGTCGACTACGGCCAGAGCGGTCGGGCCGGAATCCTGTCGCACGGCACCTTCCTCTCCAACGGGTTCAAGGACGGGGACACCAGCCCGATCGTTCGCGGGCACGTCGTGAGCACGATGCTGCTATGCCTCGAGGTGCCGCCGCCACCGCCCAGCGTGCCCCCAGCGCCCGATCCCGAGCCTGGCGCCTGCAAGATCGACGAGGCCGCGGCACACCTGACCCAGCCCAGCTGTGCCGGCTGCCACGCGATGCTCGACACGCTCGGCTTCGGGCTCGAGAACTACGACGAGTTTGGCCAGTGGCGGGCCCACGACGTGGACAAGCCCGACTGCACGATCGAGGGCAAGGGCGACGTGCCCGGCCTCGGATCCTTCAACGGCCCGGCGGAGCTCGGAGCGCTGATGGCCCAGAGCCCCATGCTCAACGAGTGCCTCGCCACGCAGGCGTACCGCTTTGCCGTCGGCCGTACCGAGCTCGACGAGGTGGACGAGGCGATCGTCGCGCGCTCGCTCGAGAACCTCGGCGACGGCGACTTCCGCTTCAAGGACTTGCTCCTGCAGCACGTGACCGACCCTTCCTTCGGCTTCGCACGCCGCCACACGGAGAACGACTGATGGCCCGACGACTCTCACGACGAAGCTTCCTTGCCGCATCCGGAGGCGCCGCGCTGTGCTTGCCGACGCTCGAGGCGTTCATGCCCCGCCGCGCCAAGGCGGAGGACAACGGCATCCCCAGGCGCTACGTGTTCTGCTACGCGGGCACCTCGAGCGGCCGCTACCGCACCCCCGACGAGGGGGAGATCCTCGTCCCCGACAGCTACGGCGAGCTGGGGACCGTCGGCGCGTCGATGCACGCGCTCCAGCCCCTGATCGCCGAGGGGGTCGCCAGCGACATCTCACTGGTCTCGAACCTCATGATCCCCTGGGGGAACGAGAGCGGACTGGCTCCTGGAGGCAGGGTGACCAGCCTCGACTTCCACTTCGGGCCGACGGTCACGCCCCAGCTCTCGGGACTCAAGGCGATCATCAAGGCACGCATGGAAGGGCCGAGCTCCGACCAGCTGATGGTGGAGTCGCTCGCGCCGGACACGGTCGTGCCGTCGCTGAGCCAGCGCGTCCAGCCGATCGACTACATGGGGGGCAACGGCGGGTCCGCTGGGCGGATCTCCTTCAAACGCGATGGCGACAACATCGTGCCGATCGATCCCTTCGTGTCGCCGCGGGAGACCTTCAACTACCTCAACTCCGTGTTCCTGCCCCCGGATGCTTCGCCGGAGATGCTTGCCGCAATCGAGCGGCGTGCGGGCGTGTTGGGCGAGGTCGGGGGCGCAGCGCAGCAGTTGATGTCGCAGCTGGGCACCGCGGACCGCTTGCGGATGGAGCGTCATCTTCACGAGGTGGAGCTGCTCGAGGCGCAGCTTCGGGCGGGCGCCGGAGACATCTCGGGCGCCTGCAGCGGCCCGATGGATCCCGGCCCCGATCCTGCGCTCGGCGGCCAGGTCGCCGGCGTCGACCAGATCGACGGCAGCCTGGGCTGGAGCGACGAGGACACCCGCGCCCAGCGACAGATGGAGCTGATTCGGATGGCCTTCAGCTGCGACATCACGCGCTACGCGACGCTGCAGCTGACCAACTGGAAGTCCTGGATGGGCGCCAGCAACATCGGCGCCGGCTGGGACATCGACATTCACGAGATCGGGCACACCGGGTCGATGCCCAAGGAAGCGATGGGCGACGTCGTGGGCTGGCACATCGGACAGTTCGCAAAGCTGGTCCGCATGCTCAAGGACACCCCGGAGTGGGACGGTAGCTCCATGCTGGACCACACCTCGTTGGTCCTGTGTTTCGAGGGCGGCCACGGGGAGGACCCGCTGGACGGAGGCTACAGCACCCACTCCACGCAGAACATGTCCGCGCTCGTCGCGGGACGTGCAGGCGGATTGGTCGCCGGTCAGCACATCGACGGTCAACAGATGCACCCCGCGCAGGCGACCCTGACCGCGATGCGAGCCGCTGGGTACGAAGGCGACTTCGGCGACTTCTCCTCGGGAGTGCCGGGGCTTCTCTAGCCCTTGCGGCGGGAGGGAGGCAGGAGGCTGTCGAGGGCCGCGGCGTCTGGTTTGGCGCCCGCGGCCTTCTTCGTGCGCTTCTTGTTCGGGCGCCGGGGTCTGCTGCGCTTGGGGGGCGGGTCGCTTGGATCGCCCAGGTTTACCGCGTCCGCGTCGTCTCCTTCGACGTCGATCTCGACATCGAGGTCGGCGTCCGAGCCGAGGTCCGCCGAAGGACCGGCGACCATCGGTGGCTTTTCGGAGGCGACCGAGGGGGCCGGGTCTCGGACGACCGCCGTCGACTGGTTGGCTTCGACCTCTGGGTTGTCGGCCCGCGGCAGAGCGATGATGAGGGCGAGCAGGCCCAGCGCGCTCCCTCCCAGCGTCCACGGCAGCCATGCGCGGCGCGGCGGTGCGGGTGGAGCCGACCGGGGCGGGGGGCCGACTTCGGCCGCGCCCGAGAACATGAAGGCAGTGCCGCCGGCGTCGCGCATCGAGGTGCCCGATGGCGATCCTGCGGAGACGATGGCGTCCGGGTCGTCGAGCGCCAGGTCGAGGGTGGCCATGTAGTCGGCCAAGACCGTGTCCGAGGTGCGGATGCGACCGTCGAGCGCAAACTCCTCGAGGGCGAGCTGCAGCTCTCGGGCCGAGGCATGGCGCGCGGTAGGATCTGCCTGAAGGGCCTGGTCGATGATCGCCGCCAGGCCCTCGGGGAAGTTTGGGTCATGGCGCTGGGGCGGGACGTACTGCGCGCGCTGGGTCGCGTTGAGGACGGCAAACACGCTGTCGCCGAAGAAGCATCGTCGACCCGTGGTCATCTCGTAGAGCAGAATGCCGACGCAGAACACGTCGCTGCGTCGGTCGAGCGCCTCGCAGCGGACCTGCTCCGGCGACATGTACCCGGGTTTGCCGACGAGCATGCTCGAGCTGGTGCCGGTGCCGTCGGCGGCAAAGCCCTTGGCGATCCCAAAGTCGGTCAGCTTGACCGCGCCGTCGAGGCTGAGCAGGACGTTGGTCGCCGAGACGTCGCGGTGGACCAGCTCCTGCACCCGGCCCGATGGATCGCGCCGATCGTGGGCGTAGTGCAGGGCGGCGCAGACGCGGGTCGCGACCGAGAGCGCGCACTCGATCGGGAGCTTGGCCCCGTCGCTGGCGCGCAGGAGTCGGCGCAGGTCGGGCCCGTGCACGTACTCCATCACGATGAAGTGCTCTTGCCCGTCTTGGCCGAAGTCGACGACCGCCGCGATGTTGGGGTGATCCAGCGAGGCGGAGAGCTGTGCCTCCCGCATGAACATACGGGTGAAGTTGGGGTCGGCGGCGTACTTGGGTTTGATCCGCTTGAGCGCAAAGCGCTTGGTGAAGCCCTTGGCCCCGGTGCGCTGCGCGAGGTAGAGCACCGCCATTCCGCCCGCGCCGATCTCTTGCAGACACGTGTAGCGACCAAGCTGTCGGCCCACCAAGCTGGGTGTGCTGTCGCTGACCTCGTCCTCGTCCGTCATCGCCCTGCGCCACCGACGCGCTGCGACGATACCATGGGGCCTCAGCGCCTTCGCACGAAGTGTCGAATGGTCGCGCCGATGAGCACCGCCGCTCCCACCCCGAGCATCGCAATCCCCACGCCGCTGAGCGTGGATGCTCGGCGCTCGCGCCCGAGGTAGTCGTCGAGTGTGGGGCCGCCGCGATTGGCTCTCGCCTTCAAAGCCCACGAAGCGCCGTACGTCGAGGCGCCAGCGGCGACGAAGACGCCTCCGCCGATCCACAGGGCCAGGCCCGTGCGATCCACGGCCTGTTCTGCAGGGGCAGGTGGCTGCGTCTGCGTCTGCGTCTGGGGAGCGGCTCGAGGGACGACCGGGGGTGGCGGCTCGGCAGGCGTCGTCTCCGGTTCGGTCGGGGTGACCTCGGGCACGACCGCTGCATCGCGGCACTGCTCGAGCGAGGCCTGGGCCGCGGCGCGGTCCTCTTCGGGCGGGGCGGTGGCGAGGAACGCCTCGTACAGCGGCACCGCCGATGGGCAGTCGTCGCCGATGCGGTGGAGCTGCGCCTCGATGTAGAGCAGGTCGGGATCGTCGTGCTCGACGCGGGCCTCGCGAATCGTCTCGATCGCCGCCGGCAGCTCCCCCTGCGCGGCTTGGGTGCGCGCACGTTCGATCGCGTCGTCGACGGGTCCGAGCGATGCGATGGCCACCGCGAGGCTGACGACGACGGGAATCACGTTCGCGGACGAGCATACTCGCAGCCCGGCGCCTACTCAACGCCGCTGGGTCAATGAACGAAGCCAGCCGTCGACATCCGCCGCGAGCCGCTCTCGCGTCGTGCTGGACGCTGCAAACTCATCGATGTGTTCGCGAAGGGCCTCCCGAGCCTTGGCGAGGCGGCCTCGCGCGGTGCTCGGCACGCACCCGATCGCGTCGGCGAACTCCTGGGCCTTCATGCCCTCCCAGTAGAACAACACCAGCGCCGTCTGCAGTGGCTCGGGCAGGGCGACCAGCGCCTGCAGCAGGACCCGTTGCTCGTCGCGGCGCGCGACGATGGTGCTCATGCCCGTGCGCTGCTCGGGGGCATCGGGGGCATCCAGCCGGCTCCGTGAATCGTCGTACCGGCGCTGGCGAAGGTGGTTGAGCAGGACGTTGCGCGCGATGCCGAACAGGAACGCGCGGAACGAACCGTCTCCCCGGTACTCGGGTAACGAAGCCGAACACGCCGCGAACGTGCGCTGAACCAGGTCCTCGGCGGCCTGTCCGGTGCGGTACTCGAAGAACCGCAGGATCGGCTGGTAGTGGCGCCGCGCGAGCGCGTCTCCGGCGGCAGGGTCTCCGGATCGCCAGGCCGAAAACAGGTCTTCGTCGAGCCTCTCCACCCAGCCGGAATGGTACGCTTTCGAGGTCGTGGATGGGGTTTCGATCGCGCGGTCTGGACTGTGGTTGCTGGGGCTCACCGCGCTTGCATCCTGTGTGCGCTTCGACACCTTCGCGTGCTCCGACGACGCCGGCTGCGTGCTCAACGGACTCGCAGGCTCCTGTGAAGCGTCGGGGTACTGCAGCTTTCCCGATCCCGACTGCGATGCGGGGTCGCGCTACAGCCAGCATGCCTCCTCGGCGCTCGCGGGCGAATGCGTCGGTTCCGGGGGAGGCGGGGCAACCGGTGGCTCGGACGACGGAACCGCCAGCGGCGACACGGGAGGGGAGTCGTCCGGCACCGGCGAGGACACGGGCGGACCCCAGGCATGTGTGGACGGCGATGGTGACGGTGTTGGCGTCGGGCCCGGCTGCGCCGCCGAGGACTGCGACGACGACAACCCCGCGACCTTCGATGGCTGTCTGTATCTGGGTCCCGGTGGCGACGACGCCAACCCCGGGACGCGCGACGCACCCTGGGCCAGCTTCGGACGCGCGATTGGCCAGCTGAACCCCGGGGACAGCCTGGTCGTTCTCGACGGTCGCTACGTCCAGTCAGTCTCTGGCACGGTCGAGGTCGACTGCGAGGAGGGCAACGCACGATCGGGCACCGAGGCCCTCCCGATCTTCGTTCGAGCGCAGAATGATCTGCAGGCGGTCATCGATCGTGAGGGCCGCGGCTACGGCATCCTGGTCGAAGGGTGCAGTCAGTGGCGGGTACGCGGCCTCTCGATCGTCTCGGCCGACAACGCGAGAGACGACACCGGTGCTTGGACAGCAGTGGTTGCGGTCTACGGTTCGCAGGACGTGGTGATTCGGCACGTGTTCGGGCACCACACCAATCGCTACTTCAACGAGCACGCCTTCATTACCTCCGCGAGTCGTAGCGTGCTGTTCGAGGACGTCGAAGCGCACGACTTCTTTCGCTCGGGGTTTTCGTTCTACCAGAGCGACGAGGTGACGTGCCGGCGCTGCTACGCCCATTCGCACGAGGTGCCCGATCTGGACGCGTGCCCCGACCTCGTCGACTGCGCCGACCCCGAGTCCTCGGAGCTGCGCGGCAATACCGACTGCCCGATGTGCTCGGCGGGGAGTGCCGAGCGGGGCGACAACTCCTTCTACGTCGAGCACAGCAACGACATCCTGCTCGAGAACTGCGTCAGCGAAGGCAGCGCGCGCGGCTACCAGCTCCTGGGGGGCATCGGACAGGATGACGAGCCTGCCGGTCGCGGCATCCGGGTGGTCGAGTCGCTGTCGCTCGGAGACGACCGCGGCTTCGTTGTGGGCATCAACGCCGAGGGCATCCCCACCACCGGCGCCATGATCGAAGATGTCGTCGTGGTCGGCACAGCGAGCACCGGCATCGAGATTCGGCATCCCGACGACCTCCTCTTGCGGAACGTCAGCGTCTTCGGGGCAGGGAGTACCGCCGTCCGGGTGGCCGAGGCCGATGCGTCCTCGTGCACCGACGACCATTGCTCCGTCACGTTCGAGCGCTTGCTGATCGAAGGCGGCGAAAACACCGGCTTCTGGCTGGAAGCCGAACCCCAGTCTTGGACCCTCTCCCACAGCAGCATCACGGGGTCGCCCGACCTCGACTTCCCATCGCTGGCCGACGACGATCCCTACGACGATGCCGGGAACGCTCGGGACAACCTCGAACTCTCGGCCACCGGCGTCGGGACGGGCGCGGGCGAGTGCCTGATCTACGTGCCCGAGGACAGCAACATGGCGGACCCCTTTGGTGACGGTTCGCCCGTCGGCGCCAACGTCACGGAGCGCTTCGTCGACGGCGAGCCCACCGGCGAGCCCCTGTGGTCTGCGGAAGGGGGGTTTCCATGCATTCCCGACCCCGCGGAGCCCGCCCAGGTCGCCGGCGAGCAGTGCTCCGACCTCGCTGCCCGCGTCGGCTTCACGCAGACCTGCCCACCCCCTGCGCCGTAGCGAGCCGCCGCGCCGCGGTCCACCACGGGCGCCGCTACGCGTCCAGCGCCCGCAGCCTGTTTCGAGCGTCTTCGAGTTCGGCCCGAAGCGCGTCGACGCTAGCCGCTTGGGTCCGAAGCTTGCGGAGCTCGGCCCGCATGGCCTTGTCGTCGGCGTCGCCGGGCAGCTGGAGATCGCCGGTGCTGAACTCCATCGTGCTGCCAGACCTCGCCTGATGCTGAATCCTTCGGTTCTCGGTGCGGAGCGCGTCGAGCTGGGCGGCCTTGGGGCGCAAGCGATGCAGCTCCGACTGCACCCTCGAAAGATGCGCCGCGCTCGCTCGAAGCTTCTCGTTTTCGGCCCGCAGCTCGTGAATGCTCGCGATCCTGGCCTCCATCGACTTGATCTCCGAACGCATGCTCAGGCTCGCGGCCGCGGTCTTTCTCAGCTCGCGGTTTTCATTGCGCAGCGCGTCCACCATGTCGGCGGACTTGCGCAAGGTGGCGACCTCTCGCTGCAGGAACTCCGCGTTGGATGCGGCCAGCTGAAGCTGTTGTCTCTCTTCGTGCATGGCCTCGAGTTCCGATGCACTCGGCCCTTGGGCGGGGGCCGCCAGTGCCCGGTGCCCAGAGCGTCCTACGAGGTAACCGGCCAGGAGAAACGAGACCGCGCCAGCGGTCGTCGCGAGGGCGAGGATGGCCAGGGGGCTCATCGGGGCTCCTGCGTCGAGAAGACGACCTCGACGCGTCGGTTCGTCCGGTGGGCGGCGGTGCCTTCCCCGAGCGCGAGCGGGTTGGTCTCTCCCTGCGAGCGAACGGTAATGCGTCCGGTCGAGACGCCGCCCTCGACGAGGGACTGCTTCACCGCGTTCGCTCGGCGAAGTCCGAGGCGATAGTTGGTCCGCTCGGAGCCGCGCTCATCGGCGTGCCCGGTGAGCTGAACCCTGAGCCGAGGGTCCGCCGCCAGGAGCTCGACGACCGACGCCAGCGCGGAAGGATCTGCGAGTCGGACCTCCGACGTCGCGAACACAACGACGGCCATCCCTGGCACTTCTGGCGCGGGCTCGGGCGCTGCTTCGGGCACGGGCGCGGGCACAGCTTGGGGCAGGGGCACAGCTGCGGGCGAGGGCACAGCTGGGGGGGCGGGCACAGCGTGGGGCGCGGGCACAGCCTCGGGCGCGGGTCCCACCTGTTCGGAGGCCTCCAGCGCGGGTGCATCGGCGCCGACCGGGTCGGCTGGAAATGCTCGCGGCCCGAGCTCGGCGTTGATCCACACCAGGTCAGCGACCCCGAGGGCTATCAGTGCGGCGGCAAGTCCTTTCATCAGCACGTCTCTTCATCCTGATCGGCGTCCGTGAAGTCTGCCAGAAATAGTCCGGCCGTGGAGAACGGCCCGCGCGAGCGCCGAACCGTCAAGATTCCGTCGCGTCGACGACGGCGGAGAGCTTGGACGGGCGGTCGGCGTTTCGGACGACGATCGCCGGCGAAAGGATGCCCTCTTCCGAAAACGCATCCATGACCCGAAGGTTCACGTCGGTTTCGAACAGCTTCTCGTACCGCGTATCGAGGACATAGGCCTTCACGCGCAGGCGGACGGCGAGATAGTTCTCCGTGATGACCTGGTTGACCAAGACCACGACGGGTTTCTCGAGGAACGTATAGCGGCTCGATACCGCACACTCTGCGGCGAGCTCGCGGGCGCGGCGAACGTCCTGGTCGGGCGCGATGAAGAAATCCATCTGGCACTGCATGTCGAGTGCGCCGTAGTTGCCGTTGGAGGTGATGTCGCTGAGGAACTTGTTGTTGGGGATGGTGACCGTGTTGTCGCCGAGCGTCTGCAATCGCACCGATCGCAGTCCAATCGCCGTGATGTCGCCGTACTCGCCTCCAAACGTGATCCGATCGCCGACCTGAAAGGGACGGTCGATCATGATCATGATGCCAGCGATGAAGGATGCGACGAGGTCCTTGATCGCGAAGCCGACCGAGACGGCGACCGTGCCGCCGATCAGCGCGATGATGCTGTCGTTGAAGTCGAAGCTGAGATAGATGACGGTAAAGCCGGTACCGACATAGAGCAGGAACTGAACGAAGGTGGCGACCTTCTGCAGCAGGAGGCGGCGGTTGGGGAACCGCTGGCTCAGGCCACTGACCGACTGCTTGAGGAACCGCATCGCGATCGCGGCTCCGATGATGACGAACAGCGACGTAAACACGCCGCTCCAGCGGATCAGGCGAGCGATCTGTCCGAGCGCTTGAACGTCCGGCGCGGCTTCGGCCACCAGCGGGCCGATGGACCCCGGAAGGAGGACGGTGAGGCTCGTGAATGCGGGGAACATCGATGGCATCGGGGACTCAAAGGGACGAGAGGAGGTGCTGCCGCTGCAGGACGGTCGTGATGGTTCGATACCAGGGCCACGAGAGCCGGTAGCCGCCTTGGAAGGGCTCGACGTAGCCCCGTGAGTTGCAGAAGCGGATCGCGTCCTCCACGTCGGTGAGCGGTAGCTGCGTCGCGCGCTGGATTTCGTGTGGTACCGCGAGCTCGAGCTGCACGAAGGTTCGCAGGACGAACAGCTGAGAGAGCGTCAGGGACTCGATCTGTTCGGGTGGAGGCTCGCTGAACAAGCGCACGACGACGTTGCCCCGCTCGTCTTGGAACAAAGACTCCCGGAAGGCATGCAGCGCTACGGCGGGGTTGCCCTTGGAGAAATCCCAGAGCAGGCGGTAGTAGCTCGCCTCCGTGCGGTCGCCCTGGTCTGGCAGTGGCTCGCTGTTCTGCCGCGGGACGATGAGCCCGTCGAAGCTCGGATCGATCCGTGCTTGCTCGCACTGCGCCTTGATCAGCGCGCCGAGCTCCTCCTCGGACCACTTCGGAAGCACGACGACCTGCTCGAAGGAGACGCGATCACCCCGAGCTCGGCGGATGTACTGCCACGAGGCGGAGCCGATCGTGACGACCCACGAGACCTCCCCGCCGACCTCGCGGCTGAACGCGGTGAAGGCGTCCAGATCTCGAAGTCCATTGACCGCGGGGATGACGAGGCGCTGCAGGTCGTCCACGACGATGATGCAGCGACCCAGACCGCGGACCGCCTCGATGAGAGCTGGGCCTTCGAGCGACGGGTTGCCCGTGTGCTCCGCCAACTGGCGATACATGGCGCGCAGACCCTCTTCGGGGCAGGAAAGGGAGTGGACATTCATGTCCTCGAACCCCGCGCTCAAGCGGTGAACGAAGGCGCTCTTGCCCAAGCCGCGCTCCCCGACCACGACCGAGAGCGTGCGGCTCCCCGACCGCGCGTGCACGATCACCTCTTCGAGTTGGTTCTTTGCAACCACGGCGAGCAGCTCGCGGGGGGTGATTTCGGGAGCGAAGAACGTTCGCACCTCCGCGCCGATGGGGCGGAAGCGGCCGTCGGCACCCGTGGCCGCGGCTTGTTTGGCGAGCTCGCGACGGAACAAGTAGGCCAGGAGCCGGCGCGTCACCTCGAGACCCGAGAGCTGACGCATCGTCCAGCCCGCCGAGCCCTTGCCCAGCAGGTACGCTGCCCCCGCGGTTGCGGCCGGAAAGCTGCGCACCCCGGAGTGGGTCTTGGCGAGCCACCGCGTGAAGGCTGTTTGTTCGGGGCGCTCGGCGACCAGCTCGACGATGATCGGCTTCCAGCGGTGAATCAAGTAGATCGCGACCGGTAGGCTGAGCCACCAGCACGTCGAAAACATCCAGCTGTAGATGGCGCCCCGGCCGACCATCTCGGAGGTCAATGCCAAGATGAGACCGACGGCGATGACGTTGGCGCCGACCACTCGCAAGGAGTGAATGCGCAGCTCGGAGTTGTCGCGCTTCGAGGCGGAGTAGAGGTTCTCGCGTGCCGCCAGCGCGTCGATGAGCAGGATTGCGGCGAACCCCAGGAGGATCCAGGTCGCTGCCGTCCATACCAAGCTGAAGCTCGGCAGTCCGCGCACGCCCTCGACGACGTAGAGCAGGCCCCAGATCACCCCGAGCACGACCAGGGGACGGCGGACGCGTCGCAGGTACCAGACCGATGCGATCGCGAACCGGACCGGGGAGTTCATCGGCCTGCGTGCCCGCAGCGCGCTCTCCAGTTTCTCGAGAATCGCCGTGCCCCGCCGACGCCACCACACGAACGCCACGAGGACGGCGACGAACTTGACCAGGGCGATGGCCACTTGGACCGTGGAGTTGACGAGCTCGTGGAAGAAGGTCGCTCGATATCTCGGCAGGCTCGCGAGGAAGTAGCCCACCTCCAGCGAGATCTGCTTGAACTCGCGTTTGGCCTGGTCGATGCCCTCTGCACCGAAACTCGTGACCGAGCGCCGGAGGTCTGCGCTGGCGAGGTCGAGCAGTCGCAACCGGCTGTTGTTGAGCGCGACGACGTCGTCGCGCGTCTGTCCGGCCAGCTCCCATCGGGTGTTCTGCACCAGCGTGGACAGGTCGGCCTGCTTGCGCGCGACCTTGCGGCGCAGCTCGGGGATGTCGCCGCGGTCGAGCAGGGAGGGGAGCGCGGCATCCAGGGGCGTGCCGACGCCGGGGACGTCTTCGCCGGCGGTCTCGAGATCGACCAGGTCGTCGTCGAGGCGCTGGCGGACGACGCCCAGATCCTCTCGGATGTCGCGATACATCGGGTCGGCCTCGGCTGCGACTTCGCTCGGGAACATCGGCGACTCGGCCAGCGTGGTGACGCGCAGTTGCCAGTCCAGCACGCGGTCGTGGTCTTCGGCTCGGACGACCCGGCGGCGGGCCAGGTCTGCCTCCAGATTGGCCTGTTCCTCTTGAATGCCCAGCAGGCGCGCGCGCTCGTTGGCGAGTGCTCGCTTGGCGTCGGTGTCGGCCCGGGCCGCAGCCTGGAGCGCGTCGGCTCGGTCCTGGGCCCGCCTGGACGCTTCGGCTTGCGCGTCGGTGAGCTGGGCGGAGGCCTCCTTGCGCTGGGCGGCGGCGCGTTCCTTTTCGGCCATGGCCTGCTCGGTCTCGCTGGGATCCTGCGGTTCGGCGTCGCCCCGCTCGGCTTGGGCGGCGAGTGCCTGCGCGGCCTCAGCCTGGGCACGCTCGAGCTGGGCCTGGGCCTGGGCCTGGGCCTGGGCTTCGGCCATCCGTCGCAGATGGGTCTCGGCCAGGGCTTCGCGATCCTCTGCCGGGAGGGCGAGGTATCGACGCCTCTGCAGATCGAGATCGGCGCGCGAGAAGTCGAGCTTGGTCGGGGGCTCGGTCCCCGCGTCGACGTCGGCCCCGAGCCACCGCGCCCGTCGCTGGGGGTCGAGCGCGAGCTCATCGGCGGCCAAGAGGTCGAGCCGAAGCAGTGGCTGAGGGTCGACCGAAACGTCGAGGGTGCCAGCAAGGTAGGCCCGGAGCTGATCGGCTTGGGCCTGCGCGGCGACGAGCTCGACCTCCTCCTTGGCTGCCTGGACTTTGGCGTCGGTGCGTCGCTGCGCATGGGTGGCGATGCGCTGCTCGCGTTGTTCTGCCGAAAGACCGAGGAACTCGCGGTACGCGGTCTCCAGGGCCGTGTCTGGATCGAGGCTGGCGAGGTCGGGTCGCGGTGGCGCCTTCTTTCGCCGCGGTGGAGCGTCCGCGCCGACCCGCGCGAGGATCCGCGACAAACGTTGGCCTGCATCTCCTGCCCAAAGCGGATCGGTCAGGTCCAGAACGAAGAGATCTGGGGCCTGCACCCGCACGTCGAGGGTGCCGTCGACCAGATCGCGAACCTGCTGAGCACGCTCGCGGATCGGATCGACCTGCGGTGTGGGCTCCGCGTTCTCGGCGGGCTCGACTTCGTCGGTCGGGGTCTCCGCGTCGATCGGTGCCTGCGCGTCGACCTCGGGTGCGTCGTCGGTCTCGGGGGGATCCCGTGGGTCGGGCGTCGGGGTGGCAGCAGGCTCGGCCAGGGTCGGCGTTGGGGCGGGGGCGGGGGCGGCAGGTTTGGCCGCTGGGGCGACATCGGACGCTGGCGGTTCGGCCGCCACCACGTTCGCGGTGAGGCAGACCCAGGTCGAGAGGAGTACGATCAGCGAGCGCGACACGTCGGGTGGTCCTCGTGCGAGCCCGTGGCCAGGTCGATCCCAGCGCGCTCGCCGGCCCCACCGTACACGACTTGGCGACCACCGCCGCGGGGCGATTTGCGCCGCCACTGCGGCTGACCCCCCAATGAATGAGCCCTTCGCATCTCGATGATGCGAAGGGCTGCAGCTGCGCTCACGCAGCGGGGCTACTCGGAGGTCGGGAACAGGGGCACGTCGGTGAGCGTCTCGAGTGACTCGTCATCGCCAAGGTTGTCGGTGTTGCCGTAGCCCAGTCGACCATCTCCGCCGTTGCCCCAGCACCGGACGCTGCCCGTCTGCATGATCGCACAGGTGTGGTAGCCGTCGGCCGCGATGCTGCGCACGCCGACGTCCAGCGGCAGCGTCCCCGCATCGGAGGGGAGCTCGTCGTCCCCGATGCTGTCGGTGTTGCCGTAGCCGAGCTGACCGAAGGCACCGAAGCCCCAGCACTGCACCTCTCCGGACTCGAGCATCGCGCAGGTATGGGCGAACCCGGCGTCAATCTCGCGGGCGATCCCGTCGATGCTCACGGTGCCGGCGGCCGCAGGCGTTTGCCCGACGCCCACGTATGCGGAGCTTCCGTAGCCGAGTCGGCCGTCGTTTCCGCGGCCCCAGCACTGCACGGCGCCTCCTTCGAGGATGGCGCAGCTGTGAAGCCAACCGACCGCGAGGTCGGTCACCAAGTCGCTCAGCGGAACGTCTCCAGCCGAAGCCGGCGTCTCGTCATCTCCGATCGTCGAAGCGTTGCCGTATCCCAACGCTCCGTTGGCACCGCTTCCCCAGCAGCGCACGGTCCCCGTCGCCATCATGGCGCAGGTGTGCGATTGACCGGTGACCAGCTCGAGAACCGCGCCTCCGACGTCGGTCGCGGGGCTGGAGGAGAGCGACTCGTTATCGCCCACGCTGGTGGTTTGCCCGACGATGCCGAGCTTCCCGTTCGTCGACTGCCCCCAACACTTCACCGTGCCCGAGCCGAGGACGGCGCACGAGTGGTTCGCGCCGCCGCCTGCTCCGAGGTGGGCAACCGTACCGCCGAAGTTGATCGGGTTGACCGAGGTGATCGCTTCGTTGTCACCGATGGCGATCATGTTCCCGTAGCCGAGCTGGCCGTACGCACCGGCGCCGAAGCATCGAGCGGTCCCGTCGTCGAGGGTGACGCAGGTGTACGATCCGCCAGCGGTCACCGACTCCACGCTTGCGCCACCGAGGTCGAGGAATCCGACGTCTGCGGGGGTTTCGTCGTCACCGATGTTGTTGGTGTTGCCGTAGCCCAGGCGGCCCGTCGCGCCGCTGCCCCAGCACTTCATGTTGCCGCTGTCGAACAGCGCGCACGTGAAGTTGCTGCCCAGCGCGAGCTGGATGACGTCGTGTGTCGAGCAGTCGTTGTGGCAGGCGTCGAGGTCGTCGCCGTCGGCGTCATCACACTCTTCGACGCCCAGGTGCGTGAAACCGTCGCCGCAGGTCGCGGCTTGGCACGAGACACAGTCGTCGGTGGGGTCGTCGTTGCCGTCGTCGCAGCCCTCGGTCAGCGTGTCCCGGAAACCGTCGCCACACACGTTGAGCGTGCAGGCAGCGGTGCAGCTGGAGGAGTTTGCGTTGAACTCGCCGGTGTCGCACTCCTCGCCGTCATCGATGAATCCGTCGCCGCAGAAGGACTCCGCGCCCGGTCCGGTGCTGGAGGAGGAACTGCCGGCGGTGAGCTCCGAACCGCTCGAGCTGCTCTCGTCGGTATCGCCCCCGGTCGAGCCGGTGTCGCTTCCGCTGGTGTCGGCCTCGGTGGCGCTCCCGCTCGAGCTTCCCGCTGCGCTGGTCGAGCCTTCGGCGCTCGTGCTGCTGGTCGGGCCAGATTCGGTGCCGCCTTGGGTCGTGGGGTCGGAGGTCGAGTCGCCGCTCGGGTCGGAGCTGGTCGAGTCGTCGGCGGAGGTCGTGCCTTCACCGTCGGTGGAAGTCGTAGCAGCATCGTCGCCGGAGCAGCCTGCGAAGGCTCCCACCGCGAGGACCGCAACCAGGGCACGGGACGTGATCATCATGTCAGCCGGTTCGACCCGTTGCCGCCGGGTCTTGACCCCCCGTCCCCCTTTGTTCCCGGGCGCGCCGCGAGCGCGATTCCGAGTGTCCTGCTATGGTCCTCGCGCCATGCAAAGCGCAGACTGGCTTCCGTTTCTCCGCGAGCTTGCCGACGAAGCCGACGCGATCGCGCTTCGGTACTTCCGGGCTGGAGATCTTCACATCGACGCAAAACCGGACCGATCCTTGGTCACGCAGGCCGATCTCGAGGTCGAAACGGCCCTGCGCAAGACGACGTCGGCTCGCTTCCCCGATCTCGGCATCTTCGGTGAAGAGCACGGTCAGGTGAACGCCGAAGCGACGTGTCGGCTCATCATCGACCCCATCGACGCGACGGCGAACTTCGCCCGCGGCATCCCGATCTTTGCGACGCTACTGGCGATCGAGGACGCGGGCGAGGTCGTCGCGGGCATGGTCAGCGCCCCGGCGCTGCGTCAGCGGTGGCACGCGGCCCGTGGGCATGGGGCGTTCAGTGGCGACCGACGGCTCCGGGTCTCGGGCGTCAAGGCGCTCGGCGACGCCCAGGTCTTCCACACCTCGCTCGCGGGTGCCGAAGCCGTGCCCAACACCGCCAGGATCCCCGCGCTGCTCGCCAAGACGTGGCGGCAGCGCGGCGTGGGTGACTTCTACCAGCACATGCTGGTCGCCGAGGGCTGCGGGGAGATCGCGTGCGACCCGATCGTCATGCCGTGGGACATCGCGCCGCTGCAGGTCATCGTCGAAGAAGCCGGCGGCATGGCGACCACCGTCTCGGGGACTCGAGACATCCGTGGCGGCAGCCTGATCAGCACAAACGGGGCGTTGCACGAAGTGGCGCTGTCCCACTTCGAGAGCGCCTGAGCGTCAGGGCGACCCCTGCAGACGATCTTCGACGATCCCCAAGAAGATCCTCAGCGCGAGCGGGATGACGTCATCGTCGAAGTCGAAGTCCGGGTGGTGGCAGCCTGGGGTGGTCAGCTCCGCGTTGCCCGTGCCGAGGAAGAAGTAGGCCCCGGGAATGGCCTGGACCATGTAGGCGAAGTCTTCTCCTCCGGCCATGGGGAGCTCGGCATCCGTCACGCGCTGCGGGCCGACGACGCGCTCAGCCACCCGCGCCACCGTGTCGGCGCACCCTTGGTCGTTGACCAGGACGGGGTAGCCGCGCCGTAGCTCGAGGTCTACGGTGACGCCGTAGGTCGCCGCGGCACCCTCGACCACCTCCTTCACGCGGGCAAAGACGCGCTGGGTCACCGCTTCGGAGAAGGTGCGGATGGTGCCGCCGAGCTTGACCTGGTCGGGGATCACGTTGTGGGTGGTGCCGCCGTGCAGGTTGCAGACGCTCACTACGGCACCCCCTTCGGAGGACACGCCGCGGGCGACGACGGTCTGAAGCGCGTTGATCATGCCGGCTGCGGCAACGATGGGATCGCGACACTGTTGGGGTTGGCTCCCGTGTCCGCCCACCCCCGTGATCGTCACGTCGAACTCTGCGGTGGCGGCCATCATCGCGCCGCCGCGCACCCTGACCTCGCCCTTGGGATAGCCGGGCCAGTTGTGCAGCGCGTAGACCTCGTGCACCCCCTCGAGCGCTCCCTCGGCCACCATCACCTTGGCACCGCCTCCGCGAACCCCCTCTTCGGCGGGTTGAAACAACAGACGGACGTTGCCGCGCAGGGCGTCGCGGCGCTCGGCGAGCATCTGCGCGACGCCCATGAGCACCGCGGTGTGGCCATCATGGCCACACTTGTGGGCCCGGCCCTGATGTACGGAACGATAGGGAAGCTCGGTGTGCTCCTGCATCGGCAGGCAGTCGAGGTCGGCACGCAGGGCGATGGTGTTCTCCGCCAGGTCGGGTCGGACGTCCGCGATCAGCCCCGTCTGGGCGCTGACGCGCGGCGTGTAGCCGAGATCTTCGAGCCAGGCCTTGACCATTCCCTGGGTGCGCTCTTCCTCGAAGCCCAGCTCGGGATGCTGGTGGATGTCGTGCCGGATCGCGGTGAGTTTCGGGACGAGGGCCTGGATCCGCTCCTCGAGCGCGTGGGTGGAGAACAGCGCAGACACGCGGGGACCCTAGCCAGCGCGACGGGGGCCCGCAAGAGGGACCGGTGCTAGGAGCGCAGCTCGGTCGCGCAGCGGGCATGGCACCATGAACCCCGTGCGCCGCGTCGCGTTGACCGCTGTCCTTTTTAGCGTGCCTGCTGTGGCCCATGCCGAGGTCCAGCCGCTGCGGACGCCGGAGTCCGACCCCCAGACCATCGTCGGCGGCGACGCGGTCCCCGAGGGCGAGTTCACCGAGGTCGTCGCGCTCGAGTTGTCAGGGTCGACGTGTACGGGGGTGCTCGTGGCGCCAACGCTGATTCTCACCGCCGCCCACTGCGTGGTGAATCTCCCGCCGGACGCGTTCATCGCCGTCCATACCGGCACCGCGCGCGAGGGCATGCCCGAGGCGCTCGGGCTCGAGTTCGGCGCGTTCCCGGACTACATCCCCGACCCCACGGCGTCGGACACCCTGGACTACGGCTACATCGTCATCGATCGCGCGCTCGGGGGGCCCTATGCGACGCCCATCACCGACCAAGCGGAATGGGACGCGGCGATGCGGTGGGATGCACTCGTGACGATCGTGGGCTATGGCAACGTCGATCCGGATCCCATGGTCACCAGCGACGGCACCAAGCGCGAGCTGACGGTCCCGATCGATGGATTCTCGCCGCGGGGCCTGGAATTCCGCGCGGGCGGCGACGGGAAGGACTCCTGCACGGGCGACTCCGGGGGCCCCGTCTTCGTCGAGCTGCCCGACGGTCAACGCCGCCTGGCTGGAGTCACGTCGCGCGGCTCGATGGTGTGCGGGACGGGGGGGATCTACGCGGTCTCGCACGTTCCGCTGTGCTGGATGCGGGATGCTTCGGGCATCGACGTCACCGGACGGTGCTCCACGTGCGACTGCATCGACACCACGCCCCCGCCCAAGCCCGAGGATGGCTGCGGATGCGTCGCCTCCGACGTGCCGTCCGACACGCACTGGCTCTGGCTGGCGTTGTTTGGCGCCCTGGGCTGGCGGCGCCGGAGCGACCGCGCCGCCGTCCGTCGAGAATCGCTTCGGGTCGCGTGAGCCTTGGGTTCGCGGCGCGTTTCGGGCCACACGTTCTCGCGGTCGTCATCCTGCTTTGCCGGCGAGGTAGAGCAGCGCCCAGTTCACGTCGATCGCCGCGTAGAGCACCAGACACGCGGCGAAGATCCATCGCCCGGGCCTCCACAGGTGCCAGCGCAACAGGACCACGAGCACCCCGACCGCCAGCAGGGTCTTGGCGGTCAGGAACGCGACCAAGCCCTGCTTCAGGGCCCAGCGCATCGCGGGGTTGAGCTCTCCCACGCTCCCAGACCCCACCCACTGCGCCGTGACCCCGGTGTCGATCGCAAACAGCACGATGAAGGCGGCAGCACCCAGCCACGCCCAGCGCGGTGCGGCATCCACGAAGGTGCCCGCGCTGCGAAACTCGTTGGGGATGAGCTCCTTGCGCCGGCCGCGGAACGCGTATCGGTTCAGAAACGAAGTTCGACTGCGGCGACGATCGGGGCCGACGTAGTTCTCGGTGATCACCCAGTCGTAGTCGGGGTCATAGAACAGCAGCGGTGACTGGCGGTGCCGGGTCGGGAGCGGGAACTCGATCGCCTGGCCGACCGCGTGCTCGTGAAGCGTCGCGACGCGTCCCGACGCCGGGTCGCGCTCACCGATCACGAAGGTGACCTTGCGGCCGTCTTGCCAGGGAAAGCAGGCGACGTAGGCGAAGTTGTCGCGCCCGATGCAGTACACGCCCTGTGCCTCGGAGAGGCTGCCGAGGATCCGGCGCAGCGGGTGCTTTCGATAGGCGCTCCCCATCGCCGCACCGCGGGCCTTGAGTGGCCAACCCAGGAGTCGAGGAAGGTCGCGCTGCAGCTCGAGCAGCGCCTCGGTCACCGGAGCGACCAGCTGCACCGTGGGCACGCCTTCGTTCGCTGCGATGGGGCGGATCACCGTCGTGGGGATGTCGACGATGCGGGTGACCAGCGTCCGCAGGCGCTCGTCGACCGCCGCGTCCGAGAGCTCGCCCGGCGCGTTGAGGGCACGTCTGCCGAGCACCGACTCGCTCGGGTCCTCGCCGACGACCACCCGCGCGAGCTGTGCGCCTTCGACGGGCTTGGCCAGGACGCGCTCGATCACGCCGTCCTCCACCGCGCGGATGAGCTCGGGGAGCTCGGCATAGGTGGACGCAGCGATGCGCTGGGCCCCATGCCCGCCGCTGCGCACGGCGGTGAGGACCGCGCGAACGATCTCGATCTCGGTGGCCTCGACGACGACCGCGTCCCAACGATCGTCTCGGGCAAGGGCACAGGCCCGCTGGACGTCACGCTCGACGATGAGCTCGAGCTGCGTCGGCGCTCGTGGTGGGTCCTTCCCGACCCACAGCACCCTATCGGGCATCAACGGAGATCGAAGACGTGAACATGATCGTCCCCATCACGATCTCGTCCTCACGATCGATCTGAGCGTCTGCCATGCGCATCCAGCCTGACGCGCCCTTGTAGAGCAAGGAGACCTCGTCCATGCTCGCGAGCTCGCCCGCCTCGTAGACGACGACCACCGGTCGCGAGAACTGGACTTCGGTGGGGCCCACGACGTAGCAGTCCGCCAGCGCCTCGTGCTCACAGGGGGTGAGCTCGACCGAGACCTCGGTCGGGTCGGCCAGCGCTCCCTCGGGGATCTCGAGGCTGAGCCGGCCGTCCTCGGAGACGATGACGCCGCCTTCGGGTCCGATCACCGCGTTCGACGCCAAGCCGCACGCATCGGGCACCCCCACGCTCATCGCAGCGAGCGCGAGTACGCCAAGCCCTGCGAAGAACCCCGCCGTTGCTCGCTTCCGCCGTCTCATGAGACCAGCGTACCATCTCGTGGCACCCCTTCCGCGGACGACGGGCGCTGCTTGGGCGTTTTGGTCCTACCTGGTCGGACCCATGCCTACTCCGAGTTCGTGGAGCATTCGGCTACAGTGTAGAGGGACCGAGGGACCAGCCCCTGCTAGCCGTCCTCATCGAGCATCGGGCGCAGTGCCTCGAGCACGTCGACGTAGCTGACGATTCCCAGCAAGGTGTGGTCGTCGCCTGCGGTGACCGGGATTGCGCCGATACCGTACTTCACCATCAGATCGATCGCCGTCGCCACCGACTCGTCGGCTTCCACCGAGAGGATTGCGCCCCTCATCACCGCGGACAGCGGTGTGGCCAGCAGGTCGTCGGCGCGCTCGGGGTCGTCGAGCTCGTCGAGCAGCGGGAGTCGGTACTCACGGAGGTCGCGATCGCTCACCATGCCGAGCAGGCGCTTGCCGTCCACGATCGGGAGATGTCGGATCATTTGGTCCTCGAGCAGGCGCAGCGCGTGGGCGACGGAGTCCTCGTCCGTCGCGGTCACGAGCGAGGTCGTCATGATCTCTCGTACGTTCATGGGGCTCGTCCGGCGTATCACCTCTGGTGCAGGGCAGCCCCGCAATCGGTGCGGGTTCGCCCCCATCGGACGGGAGCTCGAAAAAGCCCTTTTACAAGAAGATTTATTTGTAACTTGCGTCACTCATATTCACGGTGCTAAAGAGAGGCGGTATGCCTGCGCTGCCGCCTTCCGCAATCGAGCTGTCAGACTCGGATGTGCTCCCGATCGACGACGAATGGGCGCCTGCCGACTCGATTCCGATGCTGGAGCTGTCGGCGATCATGGACGTCCAGCCCGAGCCGACGCCCGAGCCCGCCGTCGTGACCACACCCGCCGAGCCGATTCCCTGCGTCGCACCGCTTCGCGCCCGGCCCAACCCGATGGTGGCCGCCATTGCGGCCATGTCGACCAGCGCGCCTTCCCCCGCGGATTCCCTCGTCACCTGGAACCCGCGACGCCGCTCGTTTGGCTGGATCATGGGAAGCGCAGCGGCAGCGAGCGTTGCGGTCATCCTGCTGGGATGGAGTCTCGTGCCGACGCGCGCCAGCGCCGAGCCGGCAGCCCCGTCGGACGCGCCCGTGGTGGTGCTGCGGGCCGAAGTCCCCGAGCCCGAGCCCGAGCCCGCGGTGATGGTGGGCGAGCCGGCGCCCGATGACCGCACGGCGGCTCGAAGCTGGGCGACGGTCGGCAACCGTCAGCTCGAGGAGGGCAACCTCGCCACCGCGCAGAAGATGTTCGAGCGCGCACTCGAGGCGCAGTCGAACAACCGCATGGCGCACGCAGGCCTCGGCAAGATCGCGCTGCGTCGCAAGCAACCGCGCAGGGCGGTCGAGCACCTGCGTGTCGCCGTGCAGATCGAGCCGCGCAAGGCGGACAACCGCCGTCTCCTCGCCCAGGCGTACATGGCCTTGGGTCGTTCGGACAAGGCGCGGGCCCACCTGGAGAAGGCCGTCGCCTACGGGGACGGTCCCGCGCAGCAGCTCTTGTTGGATCTGTAGGAAGAAACCGTCGCGCCGGGTGCAAGAATGTCTGCGGCTCTTTCGCTGACCGGTCGAGGCGCGCGGCAACGGCGGTGCCCTTCCCAGTCTCACTCCAAGAACCCGACCTCGCGCAGACTCTTCACCAACGCGCTGGTGAACGCGCCCCTCGTCTCGTGCGGCAGGTGAGAGCCGTCCTCGGCCACGAACTGTCGCAGACGCGGAACGTCCTCGAAGTGGAGCGTCGTGCAACCGCGTCGCTCACACTCGGAGGCGAGGACATCCCAGTAGTGGGCGCGGGGATAATAGGCCTGCTCGACGCTGCGGTGGGGTTCCGAGGAGGGGTAGCGAACGAAGGCGACCTCGACGCCTCGTGCGCGAAGCCGATCCACGTCCGCGAGCACGGGCTCGAGTGCATCTCGCCACTCCCTCGGGGAGAGGGCGTGGACTCGGCGCTGCCGCTCGTAGATGGAGCGACGGTTCTCCAGCGCTGGGCCCTCTATGCTCTTGCGTAGCTGGCGGGCCGGGCTGCGCACCTGTCGATCTTCCGAGGTGATACTGCGGTCGCTCCACTGGGACGTACCGAGCATCAATTGCCGGATGCGGCGGGTGAGTTCGTCGAGGGCTCCGGGCGCCCGGTTGCGCAGGTGTATCCAGGTATCGACCTCTCGCTCCCAGGCCAGCGCGGGCTTCCACTGCGAGCGGTAGTAGCCGACGTACGCCTGCGCGCGGGCCACGTTTGCCGTCTCGAGACTCGGCCCGGCCAAAGAGATGATCACCCATCCGCCCGCCGGGGGCTGTCGCGCGAGGTCGGCGAGCACCGGCGTCCAGTTCGCTCCTCGAATGGCGAGCTGGGTGACCTTCACTCCGGACAGGGCTTCTTCGATCACGCGCAGGTCGGTGCCGAACGCAGACCGGGATGCGCCGACGAGCACGACGGCGTCTTGCGAGCTCCGCTCGATCCGCTCCCGCGAGACTGCCCACAGCGCCGGCTCGTCGTGCAGCGACGCAGGGATGTCCCATGCCCCGCCGAGCAGGTCGAAGCCGATGACGCTCAGGACGAACGCGAACGCGCTGCTCACCCACGCCTTGGCCCACGCCCGACGAGCAGGGACACTGGTCTCTCGTGCTCTTCCCGGCGTCACCAGCCTGCTAGAACTCGAAGTACAGGTATGCATTGCGCGTGCCTCCAAGCATCCAAAGTGAGATGAGCATCGCGCTCATGAGGATCGCGCGAGCCCACCACGGCACCCGCTCGATCACACGCGCCAGATCCCAGTCGCGCACGACCCACTGGGCGCCGAACAGGCCGCCCAAGGCGACCGCCCACCACAGCACGTCGAGCTTGCCATAGACCGACGTCAGCGTTCCCGATCGCGGCATCAGCCCGAGCATCAGCTCCACGGCGTGCGGCAGGTCGTGGGCTCGAAACAGGGTGCAGGTCAGGCCCACGAGGGCGAACACGAGGCCAGCCTGAAGAACCTCGGGGACGTGTCGGCCCCAGCCCAACCGCGCGACGGCACGGTCCGCGGTGAGCAGGGCGGCGTTGGCGAGCCCCCAGACGACGAACGTCCATGCGGGCCCGTGCCACAGCCCGACGAGGAACATCACCACGAAGACGTTGAGGACCGCCCGGCGACTGGACACGCGGTTGCCGCCCAGTGGCTTGTAGACATAGTCGCCAAACCATCGCGTGAGCGTCATGTGCCAGCGCCTCCAGAACTCGCGGACGCTCGTCGCGGCGAAGGGGCTGCGAAAGTTCTCCGGCAGCGACACCCCCAGGAGCAGGGCCAATCCGATCGCGAGGTTGGAGTACCCCGCAAAGTCGGCGTAGAGCTGACCGAAGAACGCGTAGATCCCGATGACGTGATCGCTCGCAGGCAGCGAGACCGAGCTCGGCGCTTCGTACAGCACATTGGCGATGGGGCCGAGCAAGCCGTCGGCGACGACCATCTTGAGAAACAGGCCAAGCAGGATCAGAAAGCCCCCGAAGCCCCACTGGACGCGCTCGGGCGGCCGCTCCAGCTGGGGCAGCAGCTCTTCGGCGCGTACCACCGGGCCCGAGACGAGCTGTGGGAAGAACGACACGAACAGCGCAAAGTCGCTCAGCCGCTCGCACGGTCGAATCCGGCCGCGATGGACGTCGACCGTGTATGACATCGTTTGAAACGTGAAGAAGGAGATGCCCAGCGGCACGAACGGGACCGTGCCCGGCTCGGCAGCGTCCCCAAACCAGCTCTGAATGAACGGCCCGTACTTGAAGTACCCCAGCAGCCCCAGGTTGAGCGCAATGCTCGCGGCCAGGAGGGCGGCTCGCCGAACCGGTGCACGGGACCGTGCTATCCGCTTGGAGATGTCCCAGTCCAAGACCGTCGAAAGCGCCAAGAACGGCAGATAGCTGGGGGACCACGACGCATAGAAGCCGTAGCTCATCCCCAGAAGAGCGAGCCGCCGCACGAACCATGGGATCCGCTGCTGATGGTGGACCGCGAGGACCACCGCGCAAAACAGCAAGAACACCTTCGAGTCGAAGGGCACCGGTCGCTGTGTACGGCCGTGGCGTGGCGGGGCCACTCACCATCCAGGCCCAAATCGAGTCCCCGGGTCCCACGGCGGCGGCCGTGCTCGGGCCGACGACGCCGCCGGCCCCGGGGGGTCGAGCCTACTGGGGGTCGCAGGGGCCGCTGCAGTAGTTCACGGCCTCCCCGGTCTGAAAGTAGTGGATCGAGGTCTGCACGGCCGGCGCGACATCGGTCAAGCGTCCGTGGGGATCTTGACCTTCGCGCATCGGCTCGTTGCCCAGCGGCTCGGGCGGCAGGCCAAAGTCGTACTCGATCAACGCGGATGCGAGCGGCCCCTGGGTCGTCTCGAGACCCCAGACCTCGCGGGGATTGTCGGCCAGGAGGGGAACCCCGATCGTTCGGGCCATGACGTGGGCGGCCAAGGTGGAGACCTGATGGTCGCCGATCGAGTCCAGCAGGAGCACTTGGTGGCTGGGCGTGCCCGGCAAGGTGTCGTCGATGATGTGGCGGGAGAGCCCCGAGGGCTCGGCACGGTCCCAGAGCAGCTGGACCAGCCCCAACAGCATCTGGCGATCGAAGGCCTGCGGGTAGGTCGAGTCGATGATGTCGGCAAACGCATCGAAGTTGACGCTGCGCTCGAGCAGCAGGTTGTACGACTGGCCGGGCACCGCGAGTACGCCCCGCGTGACGTCCGTGGCCAGCGCCATGTAGCTGGCCCCCATGATGCCGCCCTGGCTGCCACCGTAGTAGTAGGTGTTCTCGGGGTCGATCATCGAGCTGCCCTCGAAGTCGAGCGCGGGGTCGTCGACGATCGACGTTCGGAGCATTCGCGTCGCGACGAGGAAGTTGATCAGCGACTGCTGCAGGCGTTCGGGCAGGGTGCGGAACTCGCTGAGGTTGCCGCTCTGCACGATGAGCCCGACGAGGGTCGGGTCTTCGGAGGACATGCCGATCCAGTCCAGACCCACGAAGATGATGTTCGCCTCGTTCGACAGCTGACCGAACGCCTCGGCCTCGACCTGCGAGCGGTTGCCGAACAGCCCGTGGCCGAACAGCACGCCGGGCGCAGGCGCGGACTGGGCGGAGTAGGGGATCATCATCGTGAACCCGTATCGGGCGGTCCCGTTCTGAACCGGGTTGCCGTCGTCGTCGAGCACCATGACGCCTCCCACGCCGGGATCGTCGAGGAAGAGCGGGACCTCGACCTCTCCGCGAACGCGGCGAAAGATGCTCTGGGACACGTCATCGTCGACGGACGTGATCTCGAAGACGGGTCCGTCTCCGACCGCATCGAGGGCCGCATCGCGCATCATCACGACCCGTCCGTTGGTGTCCTCGCGGCTTGCGACCGTGAAGTCCCAAGCCAGCTGCAGATCGTCTCGGGGCACGCCCTGGTCCTCGAGTCGGGAGAAGATGTCGACGTACAGGGGGCGACGCTCGTCGATCTCGTCGTTGGGCGTGCCGTCTCGGAGCGCCGCGAACGCCTCCGATGCGGGGACGAGGGCGCCGGCTGCATCGAGCAGTCCACGCACCCCCACGATGTAGCGATGGCCGTACTCGAGCGTCACCGCGGGCTGGATCATCAGCGACGCTTCTTCGGCGGGCGCGTTGATGTCGATCTCCGAGAAGTGCGGGACGCGTTCGCCCGTGTTGGTGTCCAGGAGAATCGTCGGCGACGCTTCATCCAGCGAGTCCGCGATGTGCAGCGGGTCCGGCAGGCCTGCCGCCGTGGCCTCTGGAAGATGCGCCAGGATCGTGCCGCCAGGGGAGAATCCGTCGCGGTCGTTGAACGCATCGGGAGCGCCGTGCGTCCCGTCGACCGTCGGTGGCATCGTCGCGCGCGACAGCGCCAGGCGTCGACCGCTGGCCGTGGACGCATCCGCGACCGAGAACACGTTGTTGGGGAAGGGGAAGCCGCAGTACGTGGGCACCAGCGGGTCGCATTCGAGGTTGGGCCAGTCCACCACCGCCTCGCCGCCGGTCGTCTCGCCCGAGCCCGAACTCGAGCTCGACTCCAGCGTGCCACCGGAGGTTGGCGAGGTCCCCTCGGACGTGGAGCCGGCGGTCGTGCTGCCCCCGGTCGAGTCCCCCGAGCCACCGTCGGCGCCGGCTGCATCGTCCCCGCACGCGACGGCCAACAATCCACACAGTCCCAGGATGCTCGCCTTCGAAGTCACGACGAGCGAAGTGTGCCTCATCGAGCGCGCGGCGGGGCTACACTCCGACGCATGGGCGAGGGCGTACAGGGAAACGGACCGATTCGAAGCAAGGCGTTGACGCTGTATGAAGGGACCCGGACGCCGCACCGTTCGTGCGGAATCGCGCTGGCCGAGGCCTTCGACCGACCGACGGCCGCGTACCAGTCGCTGCGCCGCGGCGGGCTCACCGGACAGGGGACCTGTGGTGCGATCGTGGCCGGCCAGCTCCTTCTGGGGGAGTTCCTGGGCGATCCCTCACCCACCGGCCCCGCCACCGAAGTGCTGATCGAAGCATCGAGAGCCTACCAGCACCGCATCGAGAACGAGCTCGACCGCGGGGCGAGCCCGGACCTCATCTGCAACTCGATGACCGCACCGCACGGCGACTTCAAGGGCGCGCAACGCCACGCGTTCTGCACCGGTGTCGTGGCGCAGGTGGCCCAGCTCGTGGACGAGACCCTGCGCGAGCACGGCGTCGAAGTCGAGGTCACACCGATCCACCATGTGGGGGTCTGACGTACCCTCGCCGTACCGGTGCATCCCCCCGTCGCCAAGACCGTCCCTCTGGACGAGCTGCCGCCCAGCAGGCCCAAGCCAGGTGTCGTCCTCGGCGGGCGCTACGTACTGGAAGCCCCGATCCAGCAGGGTGCGTCGGGAGAGGTGTGGCGGGCCCGTCACACCCAGCTGGGCAAGCTGTTCGCGGTCAAGATCCTCAAGGCCGAGTTCGTCGGGGGCGACGACGACTGGGCGACCAAGCGCATGCTTCGAGAGGCCAAGCTGGTCTCGGAGATCGATCACAGCGGCGTGGTCAACGTCATCGATTACGGGCACTGGCAGCGGTGTCCCTACATCGTGATGGAGCTGCTCGTCGGGCGAACGCTGCTCGAGGCCCTGCGCGACGGTGGCGCGATGACGTGGGCGCAGGCGCAGGCGCTGCTCGGGCAGATCATGGAGAGCCTCGCCGCTGCGCACCGTATCGGCGTGATCCACCGAGACATCAAGCCCACCAACTTGGTGCTGCTCGAGGGGGACGAGACGGTGAAGGTGATCGACTTCGGCATCGCGGGGGCACCGCGGCGCACCCGGATCACCACGGCCGGTGAGGTGCTGGGCACGCCGCACTTCATGAGCCCCGAGCAGACCCGCACCATGGACCTGAGCCCGGCCAGCGACGTGTACAGCTTGGGCTGCGTCGCCTACACCATGATCACCGGCCGTCCGCCCTTCGTGGGGGAGCTGGGGGAGATCGTCCGGCAGCACCTGCACGCGCCGGCGCCGAGACTCGCGGAGCGGGCCGGCTCCGATGTCCCCAAGGCCGCGTGCGCGGTGCTCGAGCGCTGCTTGGCCAAGCGCCCCACGGACCGCTACGCGTCCATGGAGGAGCTGTACGCCGCGCTGTTCGGTCGACCGATGCCGGTCGCGGGGTGGGTGCCCTGGACGAGGCGACTGCGGGTCTATGCGTCCGGGAAATCGCAGGCCAGCACCCGGGTCGTGACCGCCGCAATCGTGGCCGTTCTCGTCTCGATGGGCGTGACCGTGGGGGGTCTGTGGATGTGGAGTCGGGGCCGCGGCAGCGCGCCGCCAACATCGGTCGCGCCGATGCGTCGCGCCTTGCCGGCTGCCGCGGACCTCGAGGTCGCGGCGCCGAGACTGCCGCCCGCACCCGACCCGATTCCGGTGCTCGAAGCGGCGCTGCCGGTCGAGCACGCGCAGCCCAAGGACCCACCACCCCCCGAGGCACCGCCGCCGCCGGCTCGGGTCGGGGTGCAGCCCGATCGACCCAGAAAATCGGCGCCCGCGACTCCGTTGCCGCGCGAACCCTCCGCTGCGGGCGACGCCGCCGCGCCGATCGAGCCCGATCCTGCGGCGGCTCCGGAGGGACCCACGGCGCCCCCCGAAGAGGACGGCGGCCTCAAGAACCCATTCGACGAGTTCTGAGCAGCACGACGTGCGTGGACGCGTCTCGAAGTGTGAGGGCGTTTCTTGCGCGTTCCCGCGCGCCGGCAGTACCCTGGCGCGCATTTCATGGTCGACGTTTCCAACGAACTTGCGCGTGCAATCCAGGCTGGGGATTGTGTTCTTTGGGTCGGTACCGGGTTCGGTGCCTTGGCCGACCGACCTGGGTGGAGTGCTCTGCTCGAGATGCTCATTCCGCGGTGCCCCGAGGATGCGCGCGAGCCTCTGGAGATTCTCCTCGAACAAGGGGCGAGGGGAGCGGTGGCCGCCTACGTGTACGAGAGCCTCGGCGAGGAGGCCGTCATCAAGCTGCTCGCCGACGTCACCAGCGACGGGCTCGAGCTCGTCGAGGGTGCGAAGGCGATCTCCAAGCTTCCCTGGCGCGCCTGCTTGGCGAGCACCTACCCTCGGGTTGCCCAGGCCGTCTTCAGCGACGGTGACGATGCGGCGACGCTGATCAGCGCATCGGCGCTCGCGGATCTGTCCCTGGCCGGCCGCGACGACTTCTTCGTCGCCTCGGTGCCGACGCCCGGGGACGTGCCTGCGCTGGTGGAGGAGATCGTTCGCACGCGGACGGTGCTGTTCCTCGGATTCGCTCCCGGTGATCCCGACTTCACGCGCGTCCTGGATGCCGTCGCCCACGCGGGTCCCGGCGCCCGCCACTTCGCGGTGCTCCCCTCGGGCGTCGACGCTGCCGGCTATGCCGAGCGATACGGCATCGAGGTCCTCCATGCCGACGAGGACGAGGACACCGCAGCCGTCCTCGCGGCGATCGAGTCGGCGACGGCGGACGTCGCGGCCCAGCCCTCTGCCGAGGGCCCCTCCGCCGAGGTCATCGCGCTGGTGCGCTCGGTCCGGGGCCTCCTGCGGGACGCGCTCCACCACGACCCCACCAAGCGATCGTCGCTCGACGAGCTTCGCGTCGCGCTCGGCAAGCTCGGCCGCAGCGCCGAGACGAGCTCGTCCGCGGCGCCGCAGGCGATTGCGGAGGAGCAGGGCTCGCGCGCCATCGGCTTGACCGCGCCCGACGACCCGGACGATCTCGAGGCGTGGGCTGCGATCTTGGAGCGCAAGGGGACCCACCTCGAGGCTCGGCAGGCGATCGACCGCATCGAGGACGACGCCCGTGAAGCGAAGCGCTGGGATCGCCTGGTCGAGGTGCTCGGGGTCAAGGCGGAGCGGGCCCAGCGGCAGCAGGAGCGCGTGAAGTACCTGCGCGAGATGGTGTCGTTGTTCGAGACGGAACTGGGTGCACCGCGCTCCGCCTTCGAAATCCTGCAGACGCTGATCGAGACCGTGGAGGTCGGCGAACAGACCAAGCTCTCCGTAGAGGTCCTGCGGCTCGCGGAGGAGACCGGCGACTGGGCGCCGGCAGCCGAGACGCTGGGGGTCTTGGCCGAGCGAGCGCCCGCACCCGAGGATCAGGCCCGCCTGTTCGCGACCTTGGCCGAAGTGCACGCGGAGCGGTTGGGTGCCCACGAACAGGCGCTCGCCGCCTACGACAGGGCGCTGGAGATCGAGCCCCGCGAGTCGTGGCTCTCCGCGACGGTTCCGCTGCACCGCAAGCTCGGTCAGGACGCGGAGCTCGTGGGCGCGTACCTGTCCCTTGCCGATCTGCAGAGCGATGGTGCACGGCATGCGTCGCTGCTCGCAGCGGCCAAGCTCCTTCGCGAGTCCCTCGGCGACGAAGAAGGGGCGTTTGGCGCGGTGGAGATCGTGCTCGGCGAAGCACCGGAGTCTCCCGAAGCGCTGGAAATCGGAGAGTCGCTGGCCGGCTCCTTGGAGCGCTGGGACGTGCTCTACGACATCCTGGCGCAGCGTGCCAAGACTGCCGGTGGCGACGAGGTCGGTACGCTTCGCAAGCAGGCAGTCGCCGTGGCGATCGAGCATCTCGAAGACGAGTCGAAGGCGATCGATCAGCTCATCGCGCTCACGCAGCACGACCGAACCGATCGCGACTCGGCGTCGCTGTTGGCCGAACTCCTTCGGCCCGCCGCCGCGCAGGACGTCTCCGTCCGCGGCCCGCTCGTCGACGTGCTGGGGAACCTCGTCGAGCAGACCGAAGCTCCCGAAGAGAAGGCGGCGCTGCTGGCAGAGCAGGCGGCGCTGCTGGACCAGATGCCCGACGGCAAGGACCGGGCGGTCGACTGTCGGGAGCAGGTCCTGGAGCTCCTGCCCGCCGATCATGCGTTGGCCAAGGACGCGGCAGAAGGGCTCCAGTCGGCCTATCGTCGGCAAGACGATCCCGTCAAGCTCGCGGAGCTGGCCCGACAGCAGGCCAACGCCGACGACGTGACGCCCGAGTTCCGTGCCGAGGCCTGGGCGCGGCTGCTCGAGCTTTGTGATGGTCCACTCGACGATTCCGAAGGTGCGGTCGAAGCCCTCGAAGCGCTCACCAAGCACGCACCGGACGAGCCCAAGTGGCGCGACGCGCTGCTGGAGAAGTACCTGGCCGGTGAGGAGTTCGAGAAGGCCGGGCCGCTGATTCGTGCGCAGGTGTTCGCGGAGTCGGACCCCACCCGCAAGGCGGCGCTGCTGCTCCGTGGTGGCTTGCTGCGGGCCAAGATTGGCAAGACCGAAGGCGCGATCGAAGCCCTCGAAGAGGCCGTGGCCATCGATCCGACCCTCGTCGAGGCCTGGACCTCGCTTCGAGACATCTACGCGGAGCTCGGGCAGCCGCTCAAGGCTGCAAACGCGCTGATGTCCGCGGCCGAGCACAACCCCAATCGGGCCGAGAAGGTGCGCTCCTTGTTCGAGGCGGCCAAGGCCTTCGTCGGGGACCTCGACCGTCCGACCCGCGGTCTCGAGACCCTCGAGGAGGTGGTCGAACTCGACCCCGATCATCGCGATGCGATGACCCTGCTGCTCGATCAGCTCATCGCCGTCAACGATCTCGCGCGAGCCTGGCCTCACGCTCAGGTCTACGTCACGCAGGTCAAGTCGCAGGCCCCGATGGATCACAAGCTGAACCTGAGGGCGCTGTCGCTCGCCGGTCGCTGTGCTCTCGCGGTCGAGGAGAAGGACAAGGCGCGCGAGTACCTGCAGAAGGCGCGGGCGCTCGACGCCACGAACCTCGACGTCCTGCAGCTCCTGGCCGACCTCGATCTGGACGCCGAGCAGTGGAACGACGCGCTGCGCAACTACCAGTCGGTCGTCCTGGGCATGGGAGACAAGCTCCCCGCGGCCGAGCAGTCTCAGCTCTACGTGAAGATGGCTCGGGCGCGCATCGGCATGGAGGAGACGTCCAAGGCCGGCCAGATGCTCGAGCGCGCGCTCGACCTCGACGAGAACAACGCGGACGCCGTCGATCTGTTGATCGAGTTGGGGGGCGAGGGCGGAGGGCCTGCTGCCGCCGCGAAGGCAAAGCTGCGGATGGGCGACCTGCTGCTGCGTCAGATCGATCAATCCGAGGACGCCGCCGAGACCGAGGAGCTGGTCGCCAGGCGCACGGCTCTGCTCATGGAGGTTGCGGACCTGCAGCTGCGCGAGCTCGAGCTGCCCAACGAGGCCGTCCGAACGCTCGAGCGGGTGCTGGAGACCAGTCCCGAAGATCCTGCGGTTTTGCACAAGATGCTCGACGTGTTCACCTCCCAGCAGCGCTGGCGAGAGGCGACCAACGTGCTCGGTCGCCTGGCCGAGGCGCAGGACAACAACGTCGTGAAGGCCAAGTACCTGTACGCGGGTGCGCTCATCTTCCGAGACAACCTCGACGAGCCCGACCAGTCGTCCGACTGGATGCACAAGGTCATCGAGACGGACGCGAATCACCCCAAGGCCTTCGAGGCCTATCTCGAGCGCCTGGTCGAGAAGAAGTCGTGGACCGAGGTGTCCAAGGCCGTCCGCGGGCATCTCAAGGGGTTGCCCAAGAGCACGCCGCCCGAGCGCCTGGCGGCCCTCTTCGAGCGCTTGGGTCAGGCGCATCAGAAGATGTCGGACACCAAGACGGCCGTCGCTGCCTACGACCAGTCGGTGCGGATGGCGGCCAAGGGCGGAGCGAGCGCAGACGCGCTGCAGGAGCGACGCGAGCAGGTGATCAAGCTCGCAATCTCGCTGGGCGATGACGAGCTCAACAAGGCCACCTTCCACGCGCACGCCTTGATTGCGAACGACCCGGTGGACTGGGAGAACTACCACCGTCTGGTCGAGCTCTACGCCAAGGTCGGCAACGAGCAGAGCGCGCGTGCGGTCGCCAAGACGCTCCGCTTCCTCAAGAAGGCCAACGAGACCGAGCTGAAGCTGCTCGAGGCCGCGTCGGGGCCTGGCCAGGTCCGGGCCGCCATCTCGCGCGAGTCGTGGCGCAAGTCGGTCTTTCACCCTGCGCAGGACGGTCGCGCGGCCGACATCCTCTCGCTGGTGTGGGCCGTCGTCGCGGCCCGCGAAGCTCAGTCCCACGCCCACTTCGACGTCGCGCGCAAGGATCGCGTCGAGGTCTCGCTGAAGTCTCAGGCTGGGCTGGCGCGCTACGTCGCGCACGCCTGTCAGATGCTCGACGTCTCGGTGCCCGATCTCTTCCATCGCGATGTCGACGGGCTGGGGATGCGCGTCATGGCGCTCGTCGACAGCTCCAGCGGCAAGGCGACGGTCTTCCCCTCGCTCATCGCGGGCAACGGGGCAACCAAGGACGCTTCGGAGGTGAGCATGAAGTTCCGGGCCGGGCGAGCCGTCGCCCGCGCGCGCCCGGAGAACATCCTCACCACCGTGCTGCCCTCGGCCAGCGGCTTGCGCCGCGTCGTCTACGGCGCCGCGCTGGCGTCGAATCCAGGTGCGGAGCTCCCCGAGGACGTGCGAGAGGGCGCGAAGACGTACGCGGACGAGATGCTGGGACACCTGGCCCCCGCTCGCGTGGAGCAGCTGAAGTTGCTCAGCGCTCCCCTGCTCGAGGGAGAGGCGTTCGACGCCAAGGCGTTCGTGGAAGGCGTCGCCTACACGACCACGCGCGCTGGCTTCGTGCTGTGTGACTCCATCGAGACAGCCGCGGCGCTCATGACCCGGGAGGGCGACGAGGGAAGCTCCGTGTCGGCCAAGGAGCGCATCGCCGATCTGATCGGCTACAGCGTCAGCTTGCCGTATCTGAAGCTGCGCAAGCAGCTGGGCTTGAATCGGTGACGCGGCGGATCCTGGTCGACACCGACGCACCCCGGGCCGCCGACATCGAGCTGGCGGCTTCGGTGTTGCGCGGCGGAGACCTGGTCGCGTTCGCGACCGAGACCGTCTACGGGCTCGGAGCCGACGCGACGCAGCCCGCCGCGGTGGCGAAGATCTTCGCGGCCAAGGGTCGTCCGCAGACCAATCCGCTCATCGCCCACGTCGGCTCGGTCGAGATGGCGAGGGCCTGGGCAGGCCAGTGGCCACCGGTGGCACAGGCGCTCGCGGACGCGTTGTGGCCGGGCCCGCTCACGATCATCGTCCGGCGCGCCGAGGGCATCACGGCATCGGTCTGCGCGGGGTTGGACACGGTCGGCCTGCGGGTCCCGGACAACGCGGTCGCGCGGGCGCTCATCGAGGCGCTCGGTCGCCCGGTGGCGGCGCCGAGCGCCAACCGGAGCGAGCACGTGTCCCCGACGACGGCCCAGCACGTGCTCGATGACCTCGATGGCCGCATTGCGATGGTGCTCGACAGCGGTCCAACGGGGGTCGGCATCGAGTCGACGGTGGTCGACGTCAGCACCGGCACGCCCTGCGTGCTGCGACTGGGTCCGATCTCCGTGGCTCGACTGACCGAGGTGGTCGGTCCGGTCGACAGTCTGGAGCAGCACGTCGACGGCGCGACGGCGCAAGCGAGCCCGGGTCAGTCTGTGCGTCACTACTCGCCCGACATCCCGTGCGTTCGCACCGAAGCCGACCCGCTCGGCCTCGAGATCGGTCCCGAAGACCGCGTGCTCGCCGTCGGCCATCCGCTGCCGGACTCCGCGATCGGCGTCGCGCTTGCTTCACCCTCGGTCGCCGCGCGCGAGCTGTACGCGGTGCTGCGTCGCTTCGAAGCCGAGGGGCCCCCGCGCATCGTGGTGGTGATGCCGCCAAAGACCGTAGCGTGGGCGGCCCTGCGCGACCGCCTCATTCGGGCCACGACCGCCGCGGGGTCATGACCTCCGGGCGAGGCGTCGCTACGGCGCCGCAGCGGCCTGGGTCAGGAAGTCCATGGCCTGCGCGGACCCGGGCCAGTGGCACTCGCCGTCCTGGTCGAGCACCGTCTCCCACTTGAAGTAGCCGGGAATGCGCCCCGCCACGGCCGGCTCGCGCGCCCAGTACCAGAGCTTGGACGCGCGCATCGGTGCGGGAAAGGGGTCGTCGGCCTCGGAGTAGTCGTTGACCCACAGGTAGAACCGAGGCGCCATGCCGGTCGCAGTGGCTGCGGCCAGCTCGGCGGTCGCCGTGGGGATCCAGGCGCGAAGCGCCGCGTAGGACTGCTGGGCGCACGCGAGCGCTGCGTCGGTGACGGTCGCGGCAGCCACCGAGCCTTCGTAGACCTGGCCTTGGGTCGGATGAAAGCCCCAGAGGATCTCCTCGGGGTACTTTGCGGGCGTGGACCCGCGGTGCGGCCAGAACTCGGCCCCCGCGAGGATGTAGCCGTGCTCCACGAACGGCGCCATGTCGCCGCGGGGCATCGGGCGGCTGGCGGGACCGTCGGGGACGAGCGTGGCATAGGGGTGCCGCTGGAGCGCGCCGGCGTGATCGATGGCGAGGAGCTCGGTCGTCGTCAGGTCGAAGGCGATGCGGCGGGCATCGAGGGCCTCCACCGAGAGCGGCGCGTCCTCGCCCGAAGGGTACAGACGTGCCAAGCCGTCGGGCATCAGCACCAGCAGGGCACCAACGTCGTCGACGGCGAGGTCGACGACGTCCAGGCCCCGCCGGAGCACGGAGACCGATCCGTCGGCGAGCCCAACCTGCACGATGCCGCGCGGCGTGCCCACGAACAACGCGCCCCCGATGCGAACGAGCGACCGCGCGTTCTTCAGCGAGACGTCCCCGGTGAGCAGGCTGAACGCCGCACCGTCGGTGCGATGCACTGCGCCCGAGACTCCGTCGAGCACGAACGCGGCCGTGCCGAACCCGGCGGCGACGTCCGTCCCTTCGATGTCGCCCAGGGCAATGGTCCACGTCCGGCCTTCGGTCTGAGCGTTCAGGGTCGTCTCGGCGAGGGCCCAGGCCACGGTTTGGCTGCGTCCAACCGCGCTTACCGTGCCATCGATCTGGCCCACCCAGCCCTCCACGCGCTCGCCGCAGGCCAGGAGCGGCGCGGCGGTGTCCGGGCCCAGGTTCAGGGTCCCCGCCGCGACGTCGGCACAGGCCCGTGTGTGCGAGGCCGGCTCGACCGCCGTCGCAGGCTCGGTGGTCGTATCCGCGCGAGGTGTGCAGGCGGCAAGGACCAGCGGCAGAGCCAGAGACCAACGCATGGCCTGCGTCTACCATGGGCCCCCGCCGGGCTGCTAGAGCGCCGACCGGTTTGGAATCCACCCCCAATAGCACCGTTCCCGGCGCTTTCGGCACGAACTACGGACTCAGGACACTAGCCGGCGAGCACGTCGAGGACCGCGTCGATGCTGGCGTGGTCCCCGGCGGCGGCGTCTCCGTGCTCGAAGAGGATCTCCCCGCTGGGATCGAGGACGAGGACGCCGCCGAGCTGGAACGCGTCGCCCTGGGTCTTGCCCTGTCGGAAGCCGCCCTTCATCGCGCGAACGCTCGCCTTGAGTGTGGTCCCCAGCTTCAGCACCGCCGATGCCGTGGGGCGGCGCCACCGGGCAACGTCGTAGCTCTTGCGCTCGGGGTCGGTGAACAGGGGCACGCAGACGGAGAACTTCTCGGCGAAGTCGCGGGCCATCAGCGCCGTCCCGTTGCCGATGACTGCCAGCGACGCGCCGTTGGCCTCGATGTCGGCTCGTCGTTCGGTGAAGCGAGCAACCTGCTCGCGGCAAAACACTCAGCCGTAGTGGCGCAGCCAGACCAGAACCGCGGTGCCGTCCGCCCACAGCGTGCCCAGCTTGACCGGGTTTCCGTCGAGGTCGAGCACTTCGGTGGTCGCCAGGGCTTCGGTGACGTTCATCCTCCAAAGCCTACCAGCCCCTCGTGGGTGTGCACGCGTCGTCGCGTGGTAACCTCTGCCCTCGGCGGGCCGGGGTCCAACCACGAGCCGTGGTCCGTCCTCGACCCCTTCCCTCGCTCCGTCGCCATGCGCCATCGATTCGAGTCCCTCGTCGACCTGCAGGCTCGCGTCTGCACCCTCTATGCGGGATCTCGCATGTTCGGCGTCCAGTCTGGGGGCGCGTTTGCATGGTCGACCTACGACGCCTTTGGCCACGACGTCGACGGCTTTCGAGGCGCGCTGTCGTCCCTCGGCGTCGCGCGAGGCGACAGGGTCGCCGTGGTCGGAGACAACAGCATCTTCTGGGCGGTGGGGGCGTTCGCGACCTACGGCTTGGGCGCCGTCTACGTTCCGATCATGCCCAACCTGCCGCGATCCGCCATCGGCTTCGCGCTGCGGGATAGCGGCGCGAAGGTGGTGTTGGCGGGGTCGGATGTGATGCGAGGGGTGATCGAGGGGCTACGCTCCGAGCTCCCGGCGGTCGAACACGTGCTTTCGATGCAGGCGACCGGGAGGCCCTACGCTTTCGCGAGCCACCTGGTGCGGGGGCACGACGTCGACGCGCCTCGGCAATCGGTTCGGGCCGACGAGCCCTCGACGATCCTCTACACGTCCGGGACGACCGGAGCGCCCAAGGGCGTGGTGCTCAGCCACCGAAACATCATCTCCAACGTCAACGCCATCCATCAGGTGCACGACGTGCGGGCCGAGGACGTCAGCTGCGCGTTCCTCCCCTGGGCGCACGCGTTCGGCCTGACGTGCGAGCTGTTTTGCATGATGAGCGCGGGCGCATCCATCGGCTTGACCCAGGACATGGACTCGCTCGACGACGATCTGCAGGCGATTCGGCCCACGGTCTTGTTCGCGGTGCCCCAGGTTTGGAACCGCATCCACGCGCGTCTACAGACGAAGTTCGCCGGCGCGTCCCCGGCCAAGCGGGCGATGTTCGAGCGCGGGCTCACCGTGGCGCGGCGTCGGCGAGAGATGCTCGCCAAGGGAGAGCGAAGCCTCCGGCTCGAGGCCGAGTACGCGCTCTACGACAACCTGCTCTTCGATGAGATCCGAGAGCACTTCGGTGGCCGTCTGCGCTACGCCCTGTCCGGAGGCGCTGCTCTGTCCAAGGCGGTCGCGCAGCTCATCGAGGACATCGGCATCGAGATGTACGAAGGCTATGGGCTCACCGAGACCGCGCCGATCGTCACGTCCAACACGCCCGACGCCAAACGCTTGGGCACCGTCGGACGATCGATTCCGGGGGTCGACGTGTTCGTCTGCGACGTGAAGGGGCGCGTCCTGGGCCCTGGGCAGGAAGGCGAGCTCGTCGTCGCTGGGCCCAACGTCATGCTCGGCTATCACGGCGACACCGAGGGCACCAACGCCGTCGTCTTCGACCTCGACGGGCTTCGTGCATTTCGGACCGGAGATCTCGGCAAGCTCTCGCCCGCCGGCTTCGTCACGGTGACCGGTCGGCGCAAGGAGCAGTTCAAGCTCGCCGACGGTACGTTCGTCGTTCCCACCCCGATCGAACATCGCCTCGAGCTGAGCCCGTTCGTTCGTCGCGCGTTCATCTACGGAGACGACCACGATTTCGCCGTGGCCTTGCTCGACCTGGACCATGAGGCGTTGGAGCGGTGGAGGCTCGAGCGAGAGCTGGCCCAGGACGATGCCAGCGTGGAGGCGGTCGTGCGAGCCCAGGTCGACGAGGCCATCGGGGCGTGCTTCGAAGGCTGGGAGGGACACGTTCCGCAGCGATGGGCGCCGGTGCCCGAGCCGTTCTCGGTGGCCGGCGGCGAGCTGACGCCGAAGCTCTCGCTCAAGCGCGCGTCGATCGTTGCGCGCCACCGAGCGCTGCTCGAGCAGCTCTACGCGGAGTAGCCGGCCTGCCTCGCGCCTGCTACCGTCCGTCCGCCATGCGGTTGCCGACCCTCATCTCGTCGCTCTCGCTCGCCCTCGCCCTCAGTGGGTGTGCCAGCAACGCGGCCGAGGGCGGTACCCCGCCACCGCCGCCCGCAGAGCATGGCCACGGCCCGCACGGCGACGCGGGACACGGGCCGGGACCCAACGCGAAACACGACGGTCACGGTCACGGTCACCACCGGTTCGAGAACGCCGAGCAGTGGGCCGAGCAGTTCGACGACCCCTCTCGCGACGCGTGGCAGAAACCCGACGCTGTGATTGCGTTCCTCGCCCCGGCAGCCGACGCCGTCGTGGCCGACCTGGGGGCGGGGACCGGCTACTTTGCCGTGAAGCTGGCCGCCGCGGTTCCGCAGGGCAAGGTGCTCGCCAACGACATCGAGCCCGACATGGTCCGCTACATGGGCGAGCGCGCCGAGAAGGACGGCCTGTCCAACGTCATCGCGGTCCAGGGCAGCGCGGGCGCGCCCGACCTGCCCGAGCCCGCCGACATCGCGTTCATGTGCGACGTCTATCACCACATCGACGATCGGCCCGCCTACTTTGCAAAGGTGCGGGAGCAGCTTCGCGAGGGGGGCCGACTGGTCATCGTGGACTTCCGCAAGGACGCGGCTGCCGATGCGCCGGGACCTCCGCCGGCGATGCGGGTGGCTCACGACGCGCTGGTGGCCGAGCTGAGCGCCGCTGGTTGGACGCACGTACGCTCCGATCGCGAGACGCTGCCCCATCAGTACATCGTCGAGCTGGTGCCCACGGACGGATGAGCGGCCCGACGCCCAAACCCGGCTTCGGCAAGGGCGTGCTGCGGCGCGCCAAGGGCCTGGAGAAGTTCGGCGGTGCTCGCTTCCATCCGCCCGAGTCGCTCGCGCCCTTCGTCGAGCACTTCTGGACCACCCACTGGGATCTGCGCGCAGAGCCCGGCTACGAGCAGGACGTGCTGCCGCACCCGAGCATCAACCTGGTGCTGGAGCCGGGCTGCTCCGAGGTGGTCGGCGTCATGACGGGCAAGTTCACCCGGCGCTTGGAAGGCTTGGGCCGGGTGTTCTCGGCGATGTTCTGGCCCGGAGGGTTCTCGGCCTTCTACGCAGGCTCCATCTCGGAGTTGACCGATCGGCGGATCCCGCTGCACGAACTCTTCGACGTCGACGTTCCGGCGCTCGAAGAGGAGGTCTTCGGCGCATCCGATGACGGGGCGCGCGTGGCCGCGCTCGCGCGAATGCTCGAGTCGTGTGCGCCCTGCGAGGAGCCGCCTGCCCAGCAGGCCCGCGCAGCGGTCCAGCTGATCGTCGAGGACCCGGACATCCTGCGGGTGGACGACGTCGCGTCCCGCTTGGGTTTGGGCGTCCGCACGCTCCAGCGGCTCTTCGCTCGCCACGTCGGTGTCAGCCCCAAGTGGGTCATCCAGCGCAAGCGGCTTCACGAGGCCGCCGAACGGCTCGCGTCACCAAGCCCCCCGGACCTCGCGGCGCTCGCGGCCGAGCTCGGGTACGCGGACCAGGCCCACTTCGTCCGAGACTTTCGGCGCCTGGTCGGCGTCCCGCCGGCGAGCTATCAGCGCGAGCTATAGGCTGGCGCCGTCGAACTGCTGCACCGGCAGCGACCCATGGTCGAAGCCCTCGAGGCACCGCGCGTTGACGGCGTAGGTCCTCGTGCCGTCCTCCCCGTTGCCCCACGAGAAGGGCCGCACGCCGCACGTCTTGCAGAACAGGTGATGGGTGTGGTGCTTGCCGAACTGGTAGTCCGCGAGCGCGCTCTCCCCTTGCTTCAGCGTGAACGCGGTCTCGGGGACGAAGGCCAGTCGCCAGCCCGCGCGCGAGCAGATGGAGCAGTTGCATTCGGCAAGGCCCGCGATCTCGGCCCGAACTTCGAACGTCACAGCGCCGCAGTGGCAGCTTCCGGTGTGCAGGGTCTCGGTGGTCTCAGCCATGGGTCCAGGATGCTTGGCCGAGGCAGGGGCGTCTTGAAGAAACGCGTCAGGTCCATCTCACAGCGGGGTGAACACCATGAACACGACGTGCTGCCCCCACGCGGCCCCAGGGGGCTCGAAGTAGCTGACGGTCGTGGCCACGGCGATGTCCTCGTGTTCGAAGAAGTCGTCGGAGAAATCGGGGGTCCACCCCTCGATGCGCGTCGGGGCGTAGATGACGCCGTAGAAGTCCCGCTTCACCTTGTCCTGGAAGTAGGCCAGCATCCGGTCGAGTTCGGCCCTGGGCGTGCTCGCGCCGGTGCGGATGCGGTCGGCGCTCTTGGCCAGCGCGTCTTCGTCGACGCCGCCCTCCACCCGGGTCACCGGCGGAAGATCGGCCTTGGCGCGGGCATCATCGAGGGCATCGAACACGGCCTTCTCCTCGGCCGCAAAGTCGCCGGGCTCGAAGACCTCGTAGGCGACCGCCATCAGCCCGCGAGCGCCCGGAGACTCGAGGGTGGCGATGGAGAGGCGCCGGGTCTGGGGATGCAGGATGACCGACCTGAAGCTGGGAAAGAGCAGCGCGCCGCCCAGCAACCCGGACAGCGTCGCGTCGGCGGGGGCGAACGTGGTCTCGAACCTTGCCGAGCGGATCGTCTCGGAGATGTGCCACCCGGCCATCGCGCCCAAGCCGGCTTCGTTGCGGACGCCCGGTTCGGTGCTGCCCTGAAGGAGGGGGAAGAGGTTCGCGCTCTCGCCGTCTTGCTCGGGCGCGCCGAGGACGTCGCCGAGCCCGGCTCGGGTGCGCAACGCGTTGATCCCAGCGAGTACCGCCGACGACGAGAAGTCGGCCTCGGTGGCCGGGAGGTCGATGGAGGACGCCTCGTAGGTGGTCGGCAGGGAGCCATCCGGGGAGATGAAGAGGCGCGCGAGCGTGGAGCCGACCACGGAACCCTTGGGGGCGGCGGAGAGCTCGATGAGACCCGCCGGATCCGAGGTGTTCGTGGGGCACTCGAAGCCGAACGAACCGGTCGGACCGCTGACCGGGATCCGGGTGCAGACCTTGGCGCCCAGGGGCCCGTCGGTGACGACGGCATGCAGCCACTCGGTGGGGTGGACGTAGGTGCCCGTGACGCGAACCATGCCGGAGGTGGCGGTGTCGAAGGCGATGGGTTCGAGCAAGACCTTGGGCTCGGTGCTGACGACCGCGGCGACGGTCAGGTTGCCCTCGGTCCACACGCCGAGCCCCACGATCGAGCCCTCCGAGAGGCCTTCGAGGGTCTCCAGCACCTTCGGCTGCGGCGCGTCGGGTTGCAGTGGTCGGAAGTCCTGGGCTTGGAACGACCACAGGGACGCGCGAACGTCGTCGAACGGGAGCCCACAGCGAGCGTGGACGAAGGTGAGAATGTCGTCGCTGGTGACCCCGTCGGCGTGCTGAGCCCGGAACTTTGCGTATTGCTGGGCCACGCACGTGGCGGAGGCCGACGCGACGACCTGCGGCGTCGTCTCGTCCACCCACGCGGCGAAGGCCGCGGCATTGGGCTCATCGCCTCGATACGGCGCGCGCCAGTCGTGGTCGGGCACGGCTGGATCGATGGACCACGAGGAGACGGGCACCAGCGTGCCGACCACGGCGAGGGGCTGGTCGACGGTTCGCATCGAGAGCGCCTCCACGCGCGCTTGCGAGGGAAAGGGCTGGCGCACCTGCATGGGCTCGCCCGCAAAGACCGGCTTGGCCGTACCGTCGGTGGCGGGCGTGTCGCAGCCGGTGGACAGAATCCCGGCGACCGCCGAGCACGCGAGGAGTAGGGGTGGTCGGCGCATCCTGCGTGGCGCTCCGCCTCCAAGGAGGCCACCTGCGCCCCATGGCGTCAAGCGATTCACGACCAGCTGACGTCGAAGGTCAGACGGCCCTGCTCGAAGTCCGACGTGTCGACTTCGATCCTGGCGGTCGCGCCTTGGTGCTGCACGATGCCGCGGATGTTGCCTTCGGCCGAGAGCAGCATGCGCTCCGCGCAGTGGGACGGGGGCAGGTCTCGATACGAGACCCGAGCGCCGCCGTCGAACTCCGTCGTGGTGACCGACCCCATGTTCCGGGTGGTGACCTGCCAGGCGCGACCGAGCCACTTGAGATAGCCCGCCGGGTTCGACCCGAAGATTCGGGTCGCCGACTCCATCAAGGGCCCGAAGAGCTTGGTCTTCGACCATCCGTTGACGTGTTCGGCATAGAAGTCCTTGAAGGCCTCTGGGCCGATCTCGAGCAACATTGCGTTGCTGATCTCGTCGAGCGGCGTGGTGGGGATCCAGGTCAAGCTGCGGCTGCTGTCGATGGTCTCGAGCGCGAGCGGCCGCACCTGGGCGAGGATTCTCGGACCCGCGGGATGGGTCCGAACGCGCGCGAGCGTCATGCGACACATCGCGACTCGATACTGCGGACCCTCGAGCACCACCGGCATCGTGCGACAGACGCGGCCGTTGTGCGAGCCGAAACTTCGGCCCCAGGTGGGAATCGTCGGGGGCACTTCTTGGTACTGTGAACCCGTGGAACCCCAACCGAGGGTCGCGCAGGACTGGGACGGGCTCGCATGCGAGGCCTGCGGAGCATCGCTCAACGTCGGTGCCGGCGAACGCACCGCCAGGTGCCCGTACTGCGACTCTCCCAGCGTCGTCGCCCGCCCGCGCGCCGAGGTGGCGGACCCTGCGTTCGTGGTCGGTTTCGTCATTCCGGAGGCTGACGCCCGGGAGCGCGCGGATCGCTGGAAGCGCCGCACCTGGTTCGTCAAGTCGGCCTTCAAGAAGGCCGCGGTCAGCGAAGTCCGGGGCGTCTACCTGCCCGCCTACCTCTACTCGGGCTCGGCCCGCGTCGAGTACACCGCGCAGATCGGGGAGAACTACACGGTCACCGAGACTTACACGACGACTGACTCGCAGGGCCGCACGGTGACCCGGACCCGGACGCGGGTCGAGACCGAGTGGCGGTCGCTCTCGGGCACGTGGTCGGCCTATCTCGACGACATCATCGTCACCGCGTCGCGCGGCCTCGACAACGCGGAGCTCGAGGCCGTCGAACCCTTCGATCTTCGTGCGCTTCACCGCTACACGCCGAAGCTGCTCTCGGGGTGGATCGCCGAAGACCCATCGCGCAGCGTCGGGGAGTGCGCTGCGATGGCGCGGGACGAAGCCGTCGCGCAGGTGGGTCGCCGCGTGTCGGCGCACATGCCCGGAGACAGCCATCGATCGCTGAACTACGCCACGACCTTCTCGAACGAACACGGGGCGCTCGTGCTGCTGCCCGTGTGGGTCCTGGCGGTCAAGTACGCCGCCGATGAACCGCCGGTGCGCATGGTCCTCAACGGGCAGACCGGGAGCCTCATCGGGCGCCCGCCGCGATCCTGGGTCAAGATCATCGCGTTGGTGGCGTCGTTGCTCGCCGCCGCGGCGGTCGTTGCATTGGTGGTGTCCAAATGAGCGCCGTCCAGCGCAACTGCACGCGATGCGAGAGCCCCTTGGAGGTCGAAGACCTGCGCTGTGCGGTGTGTGCTCTGCCCACGCCAGCGCTTCTGCCCGGCGACCTGCCCGCGGAGGCGGTCGCGCAGATCCTCCGCTGCAATGGATGCGGCGCCGCCGTTCGCTACTCGGCCGAGGTTCAGGCGCCACGGTGTGACTTCTGCCGGGCGGTGCTCGAGGTCGAGACGCCCGAGGACCCGGTCGAGCAAGCGGAGGCCTACGTCGACTTCGCGGTCACCGAGGAGCAGGCGCGGGCGGCTCTGAAGTCGTGGCTGGGCACCATGGGATTCTTCCGGCCATCCGATCTACAGCATCGCGCGGCCGTGCACGGACTCAAGCCGCTGTGGTGGGTGGGGTGGATGTTCGACGCGAAGGCCTCGGTTTGCTGGGCGGCGGACTCCAACGCGGGGTCGGGTCGCTCGGCCTGGGCGCCGCACTCGGGGCGGTTCGAGATGGAGGTCGGCAACGTGGTCATTCCGGCATCGGTCGGGTTGTCCACGGACGAATGCCGCACGCTCGTGGCGAGGTACGACATGAGCCGCAGTAGCCCCGAGCCGCGTGGTCACGAAGGCGCCACCGTCGAGCAGTTCAGCGTTCAGCGCTCGGCCGCCCGCAAGATCATCTCGGAAGCGCTCGAGCGCGTCGCCCAGGGCAAGGCTCGACCCCACATTCCAGGGTCGAGCGTCCGCAACCTGCACGTCAGCGTGCTGCCCTCGCGACTGAGCACGCGCCACCTCGCGTTCCCGGCCTTCGTCCTGGCCTACCGCTACGGCAACGAAACCTATCGGGCGGTCGTGCATGGCCAAGACCCCAGCTGCGTGATCGGCGATGCTCCGCTGTCGTGGGCGAAGATCGTGCTGGTCGTGGGCGGGGCCCTGGCCGTCATCGTCAGCGTCGCCGTGCTCTGGGCGCTCATGGCTCGTTGACGTCGGCGTCGCGGCCCGTCGTCCACACGCCGAGTTCGTTGCCGCCCGGGTCTGCGAAGTGGAACCGGCGGCCGCCGGGAAAGTCGAAGGGCTCGGTCGTGATCTCGCCGCCCGCGGCCTTCACCGCGGAGAGCGTCGCCTCGAGATCCTCGGAGTACAGGATCACCAGCGGACCCCCGCGCCCGGGGGGCTCTCCCTGGCTCAAACCACCTTGCTCGCGGTCCGCTCCGACGATGCCCGAGTAGCTCGGCCCGTAGTCGTTGAAGGTCCAGCCGAACGCGGCTGCGTAGAAGGCCTTTCCGGTCGCGAGGTCTGGCACGGTCAGCTCGATGTAGTCGATGGCGTGGTGGGCGTGCGTGGAGGCGTCGGACATGAACATGGCTTTACGCAATGTCGGCCCGGGCGTCTACCGCTGGCCCGGCGGTCTCTCGACGACGGGCGTCAGCAGACGCTCAGCTCGTTGTGCCGAGCCCAGCGCACGATGAGCTGGCGTTGTACGCTCCGGCACGATGGTCAAACGCTCCCCCTCGCTCGCCGCTCTCGTCCTGCTCTGTGCCTGCAAGGTGCAGGCTTCGGCCTCTGGGTCCACGGCCGCCGCACCTGATCCCGCGCCTGCGTCCGAGCCGAGCCGTTCGGAGACCACCCCGGACGCGCCGCAGGCCGAAGCCGAGACGACGATGCAGCAGCGTGTCGATCAGTTTGCGGTCGCCGAGCTGACCGCCGACATCTCCGACCTGCCGCAGAGCGAGCAGGACACGCTGGCGACGTTGATCGCCGCATCCAAGCACCTCGACCCGATCTACGACCGGCAGGCCTGGGCCGGAAATCCGGATCTCGAGCAGCAGCTCGCGGGCGCCACCGACGAGGAAGGCAAGGCGCGCTACGCCTACTTCCGGATCATGCGGGGGCCGTGGGACCGCCAAGACGATCACGCACCGTTCGCGATCACGCGGCCACACCCCAAGGGTGCGGGGTTCTACCCGCAGGACATGACCGCCGAGGACTTCGAGGCGTGGCTGACCGCGCACCCCGAGGACCGCACGGCCTTCGAGGGCCTGTTCACGGTGATCGAGCGCGAGGGAGACGCGTACAAGGCGGTGCCGTACTCGCAGGCCTACGCGAAGTGGCTGGAGCCCGCCGCGCAGGGTCTGGAGCAGGCCGCCAAGACCACGTCGAACAAGTCGCTGCGCAAGTTCTTGAACCTGCGCGCGAAGGGCTTTCGGACCGACGACTACTACGCCTCGGACAAGGCCTGGATGGATCTCGACAGCCGGGTGGAGATCACCATCGGGCCCTACGAGACCTACGAAGACAAGCTGATGAACTACAAGGCGTCGTTCGAGTCGTTCGTGACGGTGAGCGACCCTCAGGCCTCGAAGGACCTGGCCAAGTACAAGAAGTACTTGCCCAAGATGGAGCAGAACCTGCCCGTCGACGACGCGGTCAAGACCAAGCGCGGCTCCCAGAGCCCCATCCGTGTCGTCGACCTCGTCTACACCGCTGGGGATGCACGCACATCGGTGCAGACGATCGCGTTCAACCTTCCCAACGACGAGCGCGTGCGGAAGGAAAAGGGCGCGAAGAAGGTGCTGCTGCGCAACCTGATCGAGACCAAGTTCGATGCGATCATGAAGCCGATCGGGGAGCAGGTGCTGGCGCCGCAGCATCACGCGATGCTCTCGGGCGACGCGTTCTTCCATCAGGTGCTGTTCCACGAACTCTCGCACTCGCTGGGCCCCGCGTTCACGAAGAAGGACGGGCGCAAGGTCGAGGTGCGTGTCGCCATCGGGCCGGCGTACTCGGCGATCGAGGAGTGCAAGGCCGACGTGATGGGTGCCTACAACATCCTGTACATGATCGACGAGGGCGAGCTGCCCGAGGACTTCCGCGAGAAGCTGCTGGTGTCGTACTTCGGGGGCCTCTTCCGCAGCGTGCGCTTCGGCGTGGCCGAGGCCCACGGACGTGGCGCGGCGGTGCAGATCAACCGATTCATCGAAGACGGCGCGGTGACACTCGACGAGCAGGGGCGCTTCGTGATCGACTTCCCGAAGCTCGAGGCGAGCATCTCGAAGCTGGTGCACGACCTGGTGATGCTGCAGCACGAAGGCGATCGCGAGGCGGTGGAGGCATTCTTGGACGCGTACGGGGTGGCGAGCGAGGCGATGACGAATGCGCTGAGCAAGCTCGACGGGATTCCCGTGGACATTCGGCCGGTGTATCCGCTGGCCGGAGAGACCGGCCCTCGCTGAGCGCTTCTAGAGCAGCCGGCCCCGGATGACGCCAGTGCCGGGAGCCCGGTGGCTTCCAGAACAACCCGAGTCCCCCGAGGGAGTGTCAGATTTTTGTCATGTTCTGTGCGATGCTCGACGCGGATGCGGCGGACCGACCGGCTGTTTGCGATCGCGGAGCTGCTTCGAGCTCGCCGCAGTGGCATCACGGCCGAGGAACTTGCGGACCGCTTCGAGGTGTCGGTGCGAACCATCTACCGCGACCTCGATGGCCTGCGGGCGGCGGCGCTGCCCGTGGTCGGCGAGCGCGGCCGGGGTGGGGGGCTCGCGCTCGACAAGTCGTACTCGCTGCCCCCGGTCAACTTCACCACGCGTGAGGCGGCGATCTTGGTGGCGGCGGGCCGCTGGCTCGAGAGGACGCGCCAGATTCCGTTCGTCGAGACCATTCGCTCGGCGATCGACAAGGTCCAGGGCGCGCTGCCCAAGGCGCGCCAGCAAGAGGTCGGTCGCTTGGTGTCCACCCTCGCCTGGGTCGGCGTGCCGGCGCGAGCAGCATCGGCCGAGGTCCGCGACGCCGTCGAGCAGGCGTGGGTCCACGACGCTCCGCTGCGCATCATCTACGACGGTGCGCGTGGCGTCACCGAGCGCAGGGTGCGTCTGGAGGCGGTGGTCGTCGAGCGCACGATGACGCTGCTCAACTGTCTCGATCTCGACATCGAAGAGAAGCGGCAGTTTCGGATGCACCAGGTCCGCACCGCCGAGGTGCTGGGAAAACCGCGCTGAGCCCGTCGGGCCGACGTCCTCGGACGCCGGTTCAGCCGGTAGTTCGACGGCGGGCCTCAGGTCTGCTTAGACTCCGTCCATGCTCCGCCTGGGCGCACTATCCTTTGCTCTTTTGCTGGCCTGCGGCCCCAACAGCAACCGAGACACCAACGAGACGCTCCCGCCGGCCACCGCGACGAAGACGCCGGCGGCCTCGGAGCGACCGGTCGCCGCCGAGCCAGGCGCCGCTGCGGCGAAACCCGAGGCTGCCGAGCCCGTCGAGCAGGCGGAGGCACCGGCTCCCGTCGACCCACTGGCGCCGCTGTCGGCCGAGGACCGGGAGATCTTCCTGGCCGGCCCCACCGATGGTGGGGAGCCGCTCCCCAACCACTACGTGCAGAGCAACGAGCGCCGACACGACGTCTGGTTTCCCTACGTCGAAGGCATCGGGGGCGCGTTCATCGGGGTCGGTCCGGACCAGTGCTACACGGTGGCCGCAGCGCAAGGCGCCGAGCTGATGTTCATCCTCGACATCGACCACATGGTCGTCGATGTGCACAACAACTACGGTGTGCTGCTCGGGGTGTCCGAAACGCCCGAGCAGCTCCACCAGCGCTTCGACGAGAGCGAGCAAGACGCCACGATCGCGCTGCTCGAAGAGGCCTACGCCGACGCCGATGCGAAGACGCGTCGACTTCGGCTCCAGACCTATCGCGCGTCACGAGAGACCATCTTCCGGCACCTCAAGCACGTCATCGAGCGCAACCAGGGGGACACCCAGACCAGTTGGCTGTCCAACCCAGACTACTTCGAGCACATCCGCACGCTGTATCGAAACGGCAGGGTGCGCGTGATGGACGGTGACCTGACGGGCGCGGACACGATGACGAGCATCGGTGTCGCGGCGACCAAGCTCCAGGTCCCCATTCGCGTGCTCTACCTGTCCAACGCCGAGGAGTACTACACGTACAGCAAGCAGTACGTGGCCAACGTGACGGGCCTGCCCGGCGACGCGGAGAGCCTGGTGCTTCGCACGATCTACAACAAGCAGTGGGAGCACGCTGACTCGCTGTGGAACTACCAGGTCCAGCCGCTGGCGAGCTACAAGGCGCTCTTGAGTGAGGACAAGGTTCGCAGCCGCAACGCGATGTTCCGGGCCGCCGAGAAGCACAAGGCCCTCGAGCGCACCACCGACGTCTCCGGCCTCAGCCGCCTGGGCGTGACGCCGTAGGCCGGCCCCACGAATCCGCGGGTTTTCCGCGGGTTTTCCGCGGGTTCGCGGTCGTGGAAATTCACGAGAATAAAAAGTGGCACTGAGTGCAGTTTGTGACTACACCTTGGCCATGAAGACGCTCCTCAAGGTTGTGGCTGGTGGTGTTCTCCTCCTCGCGGGTGCCGCGGGCGTGTTCTACGTGGGCTGGCTCGTGCCGCCGGACGCCGAAGACGTATGCGCGAACGTGGCCGATCTCATGAAGGAAGAGGGCGACTACATGGGCATCGTGGAGACGGATAGGTGCGTCACCCGGATGAGAACGCCGCCGCGGTTTGGAAAGATGCCCTGGGTCAAGGAGCTCAAGTGCATCGAGTCGGCAGAGTCGCTCGCGGAAGTCGACACCTGCCGCAGGGGCTGAGTTGCGGGGATTCGGGCCGCCCGGCCGGGGAGTCGCCTGCCCGAGAGTTTTTTTGCGACTTTCTTCCAACCGCTGGCCCTCCGTACGCGACTAGGCGTTGCGGGCCGTGATCCATCTCGAACACAAGAAGGCGGAGGCTCAGTGGTTCGAGTCGTTTGCGCCGGCCCTCGCGGTGGAACGCCTCGATGTGTCCACGGACGCCAAGTTCAGGGCGATGAAGGCGCTCAAGGCGTCGTGCCTTCGTGAGCTGCGCAACGGCGTGACGAAGATCTGGCAGGTTCCCGACCTCTGGTACGGGAAGCGGATCGACTACCGATACCAGCGCCAGGATTTCTCGGTGGACGGGGAGGCCGCGCCGCTCGAGGTGTTCTACCCGAACCTGCGGTCCAAGCGGCGGGCGGTGGGGCGCTTCACCCGGAGCGGTCAGTCGGCCATGCTCGGGCTGTGGCTCGCGCTCCGCGGCCGGTTCCCTGGCGCCGAGGCGAGGCTGCTGAGTCCCCAGGTCTACTTCGAGTCGTCGCGGGTCCTGGGGAGCCTGAGCGTCGCCTGCTCCGACACCGGGCGGATCGGCCTGCTCGACAGCAGCACGCTCGTGACCGACCCCCTGCGCTACGTTGCAGACGTCGAGCTCGACGCGCTGGTCGTCGACACCACGGCGTGGGATCTCAGCTCGCCGGACATCCAGCGGATCATCGACTGGGCCGACGCGCAGCGGCTCCCGCTCTTCGCGGTGCGCAGCCATCTCAAGCTCGACTGCCTCGGGGCGGAGTACGGCCTGCTCGGCTCGGTGGTGCTCCTGTCCGATGAGGACGAGGCGATCGGCACCGCCGTGGTGGAGTCGCTGTCGTTGGGCGGCCTGCTGGCGGTGCACGAGGACCTCTATCCCTTCCTGTGGGATCCCGAGTTCTTGCGCCTGACCGCTGCCCGGACGGAGCGGATTCGGAGCACGACCCGCGCCATCGTCGGCGCACTCGAGCCGTTCCTCGCGGCGCGCAGCGAGCGGCTGCGAATCGAGCGCTTCGGGCACGACCTGTTCTTCATCGTGTACTACCGCGGCGGCTCCGCGCACTGCCCCGACGCCTTCGTCGAGCTCGCCCGGGCCGCACACGTGCCGGCTCGGTACTGCGACAGCTTCGGCTTCGACTTCCCCAGCCTGACCAACGTGATCCTGCGTCACGAGGACACCGGCGAGTGCTCGCTTCGCATCTGCTCCGGGGACGATCCCCATCGCAGCGACGCAATCGCGGCGCTGCTGCGGCGCTACCTCGACCTCCCCGGACTGGGGCGCGGGCAGGACGTCACGCCTGCTCGCCGAGCGTGAGTTCATCTCTGCACGACTTCCCGCCATGAAACCGCTGCGCCACACACCCCTGCTCGACCGACCCGGTCGCGGTCATCTGCTCTCGATCGACGACCTCGACGCCGAGGCGATCGAGGCGATCTTCGCTCGGGCTGCGCGCTTCCTCGAGCATCCGGACGCCGCGCACCGGCCCCTGGCGCGCACCCTCGTGTCCGTGTTCTTGGAGTCGAGTACGCGGACGCGGATGAGCTTCGAGGCGGCCATGCTCCGCCTGGGTGGGCGCGTGCTGAGCCTCCCGCCGCTGGAGGCGTTGCGGTACGGGGCCGCGGGGGAGTCGTTCTCGGACACCATCCGCACCATCGCCTCCTACGCCGACATCGTCGTCGTGCGCACGCCCAGTCACGAGCTGACCGCGCTCGCGTCGGCGAGGTGCCCGGTGCCGCTCATCAACGGTGGCGATGGATCCAACGAGCATCCCACCCAGGCCCTCACGGATCTGTTCACGATCCGACGGATCTTCGGCCGCCTCGAGGGGCTGCGCGTCGTGCTGTGGGGCGACCTTGCCCACAGTCGCGTCGGGCACTCGTTGTTTCGCGGCCTCTCGCGCTTCGCCAACGAGATCATCTTGGTCTCGCCTCCGGAGCTGAAGCTGCCGCCCGAGCACCTGGGCTCCAATCCGAGCTCCCCGGCCACGGTCACGGTGCTCGACGACGTCGAGGCCGCGCTGCGTGAGGCCGACGTGGTCTATCTGTGGGGCGAGGAGCCCGGCCACCCGACGAGCCGCTACACGCAGCGTCCGGCGTCCGACTACGTGCTCTCGCCCCAGCGCCTGCGGCTCGTCCGCCACGATGCCGCAATCCTTCATCCGTTCCACCGAGGCTCCGAGCTGCCCGAAGCCGTGGACACGAGCCCGCAGGCCCGCTACTTCGAGCAGATGCGCAACGGCATGTTCGTGCGCATGGCGCTGCTCGAACACCTGCTGTTGGCGAGCTGAGGTGCGCGGCACGTCGTCGCGCTCGCGCTGGGCGGAGCTGCGTCGTCTCGGCGACCTCGCCGTGCCCGCCGCGCTCACCCAGCTGGGCTACGTGGGACTGGGGGCCGTCGATACCGCGATGCTCGGCCGGGTGGGGGCCGAGGAACTCGGCGCCGCGGCGCTGGGCAACCTGTGGCTGTTCGGCACCGCCACCTTCGCGATGGGAATCCTCCTGGGCATGGACCCGCTCGTCAGCCAGGCCCACGGCGCCCGAGACGTCGAGGGCTTGGGTCGGACGCTGCAGCGGTCGCTGCTCGTGGCGGTGGCCCTGTCGATCCCGGTGGGGCTCAGCTGGATGGGGACCGAGGCCGCGCTCGGCCTGCTCGATCTTCCGCCGCGGCTGCGGGTGCTGGCGGCCCGCTACGTTCAGCTGCAGATCCCCTCGCTGCTCCCGTTCCTGCTCTTCCACTGTCTGCGGCAGTACCTGCAGGGGCGCGGGATCGTGGCGCCGGCGCTGTGGGTGACCCTGGGCGCCAACGTGTTCAACGCGGTCGCCAACTGGGTGCTGGTCTTCGGCCACTGCGGCGTGGCTGCCCACGGCCTCGAAGGCGCGGCGGTGGCCACGTGCCTGACGCGCTTCGTCCTGTGCCTGGGCCTGGTGGCGTGGATCCTGCGATCGCGGCTGCACCGAGGCGGCTGGGTCCCGTGGTCCCCGCAGGTCCTGGCCTGGGAGCCGCTGGTCCACATCGCGCGCCTCGGGGTCCCGGTCGGTCTGCAGTACAGCTTCGAGGTGTGGGCGTTTCAGGCGGTGACGGTCCTGGCCGGACATCTTCCGCCCGACGACCTGGCCGCGCACGTCATCGTGCTCAACGTGTCGTCCATCGCGTTCATGGTCCCGCTGGGGCTGTCCGCGGCCGCGAGCACCCGGGTGGGCAACCTCATCGGAGCGCGTCGTCCTCGGGCCGCGGATCGGAGCGCCGCGGTGGCGCTGCGCGTCGCCGTGGTGATCGCCGTCGGCTCCGGGCTGAGCATCGTGACGCTGCGCGGCGTACTGCCGAGGCTGTACACCTCGGACCCGGGCATCGTCGACCTGGCCGGGAGCGTGCTGCCGATCGTGGGCCTGTTTCAGCTCTTCGACACGCTCCAGGTCGTCAGCGGCGGCATCCTTCGCGGCCGAGGCCGGACCCTGCCGGCGGCGGCCTTCAATCTCGTGGGCTACGCCGCGCTCGGCCTGCCGCTGGGCGCCTGGCTGGCGTGGCGCCGAGGCTGGGGCCTCAGTGGGTTGTGGTGGGGCCTGTGCGTCGGCCTGGCCTTCGTGGCCACCGGCCTGGTGCTGTG
>CAVXIC010000025.1:0-5022 GCA_963761755.1 uncultured bacterium | reverse complement strand
GATAAGCTCCGCGCAAACGGTGGCTGAAACAAACGACACCGACGTCGATCTTCTCGAGGCCTGGGCCGCGGGCGATGACGCTTGCGGCAACAAGCTGCTCGAGCGGTACTTCGATCGCTTGCTCGTGTTCTTTGGCCCGCGCTCGGATCCCGACGTCGAAGATCTGGTCCAACGCACCCTGCTCTCCTGCGTCCGTGCCCGTGACCGGCTGCGCAAAGCGTCCAGCTTTCGCGCATTTCTCTTCACCATCGCCAAAAACGAGCTCATCGACCATCTTCGGCGCAAGCGCCCCACCCAGGACGCGGGCGCGGTCGAGATCGACGAACTCATCGCCGAGCGAACGACGCCCAGCCAGTTCGCGGCGGACCAGCAGCAGCGAGCCGCGCTGGCCCGGGCGTTGGTGACCTTGGAGTTCGATCTTCAGCTCGTCGTCGCCCTGCACTACTGGGAGGGCATGACCCAGGCCGAGCTGACCGAGGTTCTCGAGCTCCCGCTGGGCACGATCAAGAGCAGGCTGCGCCGGGCCAAAGAAGATCTGCGCGTCGCGCTCGCGGCCGAGGTCGCGGGCGCAAACGTCGACGCAACCCTGCGCTCGCTGGGCGAATGGGCCTGTGCGATGCGAAATCAGGTCGCCACGACCTCTGCGTGATCCAAGTTTGGGGGTCCCCCGTCCTCACGGGCATGAACTCCTCAACCCGCGTCTTCCGCACGGTCCGCGCGCTCCTTCCGCAACTCCTCGCCTGCAGCCTTCTCGCCTGTGACGGCGGCGGCGGCGACGCGGAACCCGACGAATCCTGGGCCTACCCCGAAGCCGGCAAAGAAGACGCGCTCGCGGACGGCCCCAACCCCACCACCGACCGAGGCGTGGAGATCTTTCGTGGCTACAACGTGGTCACGGACAACGCGCTGGGCATCGAATGTGTCGAACCACGAGCCCGCCGCTACCGCGCCGGCGCGACCGCCTGGAGCGAGACCATGACGGTCGTCGAGTCCCTCGAAGAGTTCCACAGCGCGCTGGGCATCGACGCCAAGGCGCAGGTCAAAGCCGGTCCACTGGGTGTCGACGCCGGGGGCTCCTTCAACAACGAGTTCACCTCCAACGAGAACACGTTGACCCTGCTGCTGCGCGCCCGCGCGTCGTACGGCGTGGTCAACCGCGACCCCGTAGCGCTCACCGAAGACGCGCTCGCGTTGGCGCAGAGCAGCCCCGCCGAGTTCGCTCGCCACTGCGGTACGCACTTCATCGAAGGCGTCGAATACGGCGCCGAACTGCGGGTGCTCATCTCGGTGGAGACCGAGAGCTTTCGCGACAAGGAAGAGATCAAGAGCCAGCTCGCGGCCAGTGGCATCAGCGCGGGCCCAGCGACGGTCGGCGCCGAGCTCAAAACATCGGTCTCCGAGATCCTCGAGCAGCGGGCATCACGGATCTCCGCGAAAGCCGAAGCCTTCGGGTTCAACACCAGCGCCAGCCTGGCCGCCATCGAAGGCAATCCGCTCGACAGCGCTGCCGGCTTGGTCGAGAAGATCAAAACCGACCTCAACACCTCGATCGACGCGGACCAATGCGCGGACGGAGGCGGCTGCGCCTCGGAGAGCATCGGAGGCTACGAGGACAACTCGAACCGCTCGGCAGCTCCCGTCGGCGTCTCCAAGCGCACCTATCGCACCGCGACAAACTTTCCCAAGGACACCGCCTCCCTCGAGGCCTTCCGCGCCCACGACAACCAGATCGCCGGGGCCCTCACCAATGTCGAGAAGCATGCCCGGGCCTACGCCACGGTCTCGAGCATCTACCATCAAGAGATCGGCGCCATCCTCGAGTCCGAGGTCCCCTACGATTTTGCGATCTACGGCACCGGAGAGTTCGGCAGCTCCGCCGCGAACCAGCAGAAACTGATCGAGCGTGCCGCTCAGATGCGCGATGTCTTCAACCTCGATGATGGTGAGGCCGTGGCGTTGATCAGCGACTCGATCGCCACCTGCTGGGACCGAGCGGTGCAAGGCGACTTCACCGGCTGTGACGAGACCGAGCTCGACCGCGTGGATGCGCTGCTGGACGACTACGCCGAACGTCGCATTCGGCCGGTCTACTACCTGCTCCCCAGCGACGAGACGGTGGAGTGGCAGGACGCCGAGTGCCCCGACAAGACGCGACTGCCCGACCGGTTCGAGGCCAGCCGTCTGTATGCCGCGGTTCGCCGCAACCAGACGATTCCGGAGCCGCGCTACACCGAGGAGTACTTCGAGAACGAGAACTTCGGAATCTGGGTCCGCGAGCCCGGCTTCTGTGCGCAGGACGAGGGCGCCTGGGTGCAGTTCAAGGCCAACACGCTGGCCGCGGGTTGCTACGAGAACCGGTTGGCGACCGTGGACATCGAGCTGCCCGTGCTGTGTGTCCCGACGGCTGGGCCGTTTGGGGCCAGCGTGCGCGAGCTTTGAGGCGGGGTCGGGTCAGATTCCGTGCTTGACGGTGATCGTAATTCGGATCGCTGGGTCACTCGACGGGCATCCTCTCCATGGAAGGTGCGTACGAGCTCGCCGTCGTCCTCGCTGACCGCGAGCCACACCCCGGGGGCAGAGGACTCGAGCGCGGCTCTTTGGTCGTACCGGGACCGGAACGCTGCGACCGACTTCGAGAACATCTGCGACGAGCGCTACAGTCGGCCGGAGGCGAGCTCTACGGTCGCAAAGACCGTGGGCTCCTCGTCCGGAGAGCGGGACATGTCTCGGCGCTGGTAGAGCACGGACCACGCGATCGGTAGATCCTGCGCGCCCCTGAGGACGAGCAGCACGCGGCGTGGGGCATAGTCGCCGTCGGCGCCAATGCGGGTGTCCAGCCGGATCACTCCGGCGGAACGCGGCAGCGGCCCACGCCGTCACGGCCGGGGATTGGCGGGTCGTAGGCGACGCAGGTGCCCTCGGCGCAGGGGTGCTGCGGATCGCACAGCGCGGTGCAGCAGCGAGTCCCGCAGCACTCGGGCGCAGCGGCGTCGCACACCAGGCCGGCGGCGCACGAGTCGTCCTCGAAGCATCGGTCGCTCGCGCCGGCGCTGCCCGAAGGGATGCAACCGAAGCCCTGCGACGTCGGCTGGCAGGTGAAGTCGCTGCAGGCGTCGGCGAACGGATCGCACGGGCGCTGACAGACCGCGACGATGTCCTCGTCGTCGATGATGCACACGGTGCCCTCGGCGCACTCGGGCTCCGTCGGCGATCCGACGCACAGCGGCGTGCAGACGGGGTCCCCCGACGTTGGATCGGGCAGGCCGCACCACGACAGCGGCCCGCACGGATCGGCGTCACCGGGGACGCAGCCGACGCCGTCCGGCAGAGGATCGGCGTCGATCGGCACGCAGTGGCGCGTCGAGTAGCCATCGGGCACGCATTTGAACCCCTCGCGGCAGTCCTGTTCGAAGCTGCTGCACTCGATGAAAGCGCCGATGTCCAGCTTCACGCCGCCGTCGTCGTCGTCGCCCGAGGGGCACGCCGCGCCCGTGTCGACCCCGTCGGTCGTGGTGTCGCCGCTGCCCACGGTCGTCGACGATGCGGTCCCGGTCGCGGCTGTCCCGGTCGTGTCGTCGGACATGGTGCCGCCGACGGTGCCACTGGCCGAGCCGTCGCCGTCCACACCGGGCCCGCAGGCCGCCGCGGCGAGGCCACAGGCCGCCGCGCGGAGCAGATTCAGGACACTCCTGGCATGGACATGGCGGCGCACCTCACCACGGTGGCATCCACGCCGGGTTGGTGTCGAGTCCCGCGAGACATCGTGCGAGCACGTGGGCACGGGCAACCCACGGCGGGCCCCTGCGCATCGCAGGCACCGTGAGCGACATCGCCATGCCCCGTTCACTGACTCTGGGGGTGGTTCGCAGGGGGCCGCGAGCCGCAGGCCCCTGCAACGATGCTGAACAGCACCCGAGGCGGATGGTCGATGAGAAGTGAGGCACCCACGAGTGTCGTTGCTCGACGCGTTCGATCGTTCCCGAAAGAAGGCGCCGGCCCGTCGGGACTCGTACGCGAGTACGAGGTCCCTCACCTCTCAGCTCTCGCGTCGGTGCTAAGCTGACGGCGTGTTGCTGCCAGGCGCGGTCATCCTTTCCCTGGCCTGGGCTGCAGCCCCTGCTGCGAGCCAGACCAACCCAGGCTCGCAGGCGAAGACCGAAACGGGCAGGCGCGAAGACTCCCGACCGTGGGTGCGGCGACGCCATGGACGCGGGCTGGCCATCGCCGCCGCTGGGACTGGAGCGATCGCCTGGGGGGCCGCTGGAGGCATCATCGCCGCGCACCGAGCGGACTGCGGCTTCGAGGGATGCGTTCACCAGATCATTCCCCTCGAGGTGGTCCGTGGCGTTGCGAATGTCACCTCGGTCGCGTTGGCGATCCCGGCGGGTCTGCGAGCGGGGCGCTATGATGCGGCATGGGGCGTGTCTGGAGACGTCCAGTCTCGGCGGACCCGGGTGTTCATCGGGACCGGTGCCGCGGCGCTCGGCGTGGGCACGGCGGGCTGGATAGCGTCATGGACGCTGCGGTTCACGGTCGTGCCCCGGTGCCAGCGCGAGCCCTGCTTCGTCGGACAAGCCGCGGGCGTCATGTCGGGGTTTGCGCTGGCAGCGACCGGTGCAGGTCTCCTGTCCTACGGTCTTGCACGCCGTGGCGCTCGGCGTCGGGGCGCGGCCCGGGCACCCTTCCAGATCGTGCCGGCGATGGGCGTCGGCCACACCGGGCTGACCGTCGCGGGCCGCTTCTGAGTTGTACGAGCCGCCGCCGCCAGCGGGCTGATCGCGACGGTTTCGCCGAGCCCTTGAGCGAGGCATCCACGCCTCCCCGCAGCACGTGGTAGCCCCAGGCCAGCCACGGGAACAGGATGCCGGCGACCTTGGCGATGGCGCGCCAGCCTCGGTACACCTGCCCGCGCTCGTACAGGGGCACGCCAGACATCAGCTCCTCGGGGGAGAGGTCGCGGAGCAGGCGGCGGGCGGTGGCGCCTTGCGGGGACCAGACGAAGTGGACCATGCTCGCTCGACC
>CAVXIC010000024.1:0-26325 GCA_963761755.1 uncultured bacterium | reverse complement strand
GTGTCGATTCGAGTGCGCGGGTACTGGGCCAGCGTCGAGCTCGGCCTTCCCCTGCCAATCAGCCGGTTCAGAACGGCGACGACCGGGTCTCGCCGTCTCGCCGGTCTGTTCGAAAGGGAAGTCACCCCGGCCGAGGTCGAGACTTGTGACAAGGCGATCTGAGAGCGTTGATGCGGCGCCGGGGGTGCTTCGCTTGCACTCGCTCGGCGAGGGTTCAGGCCGCAGCCCAATGGCCATCCCCACACTCGAACTCGCCGACGGACGCAACCTCCCGCAGCTAGGCTACGGAACCTACAAGCTCGACGACTCCGACGCCGAGTCCGCCGTGCGCGGCGCGGTAGAGGTCGGCTATACGCTCGTCGACACAGCGGCGATGTACGGCAACGAGCGGGGCGTCGGTGCGGCGCTGCGGGAGGCTCCCGACGTCTGGGTCACCACGAAGATCTGGAACGACGATCACGGCTACGACGCAGCCCGGCGAGCCTTCGATGCCAGCTTGGACCGGCTGGGGCGCGACCGCGTGGATCTCGTGCTCATTCATTGGCCGTGCCCGGAGAAGGGCCTGTACATCGACACGTGGAAGGCCCTGGTCGCGATCCAGGACGAGGGCAAGGCGACGTCGATCGGCGTGTCCAACTTCGCGGCGGATCACCTGCGGGTCCTCGACGACGCGACCGGGATTCGGCCGGTCCTCAACCAGATCGAGCTTCATCCGGGTTTTCAGCAGCGCGAGCTTCGGGCGTTTCACGACGCGCACGACATCGTGACGCAGGCCTGGAGCCCGCTGGGGCACGGCAAGGCGCTGCAGGACCCGGTCCTGCGCGGTATCTCCGACCGTCTCGACGTCTCTGCAGCCCGGGTCGCGCTGCAGTGGCATCTGCAGCGCGACGTCGCGGCGATCCCCAAGGCTGGCTCGCGCGACCACATGGAGGACAACTTCGGTGCCACAGACCTCGTGCTCACCGACGCCGACCTCCGCGAAATTGACGCGCTCGATCGCCCCGATGGGCGGGTGGGTCCAGACCCGCTGACCTTCAACACGTAGCGGTGTCCAACGTCGAGCGGTTGGGCTTCTTGAAGTGGACGCGGAGCAGATCCCGGTTTGGCTGCGGAGCATGGTCGCTGAGAGCTGGTGAGATCGGTGCGTTTGCACGACAAGCCACGACAGCGAAGACAAGCGGAGCCCATGCCAAATGCATGCGCGTCAGTGGAGCCCACGCGCAACGCTCACCGTCGGGCGCCTGCTTCATCAGCAGGAGACCTGGTGCTACCGTTGTCACGGTGAACCGCCGTAGCCTTGTCGTGTTCTTTGGCCTGGCACTCGGGTGCGGACCGGCCGTCGACGGGGATGACAAGGAGTCCGGATCGGTTGGGTCTTCGAGCGACACCACCTCCGTCGTGAGCACGGACGACTCGGACACGTCGGACACGTCGGACACAGATGCAGGCGTGTGCGCGGAGCTCCGCAACGGCCCGCTCCCCAACCTCGTCATTCCGATCGAGATCACCAACACGCTCGCCACCGCGGTGTACGTCGGCTACGAGAGCGCGTGTTTCACTGACCTGTTTCGAATCACCCGAGCGGATGGATCGGTGGTGAACTGGAACGGCCGCTTCTGCACGCCCAGCTGCGAGGAGGTGATGGGGGGCGAGTGCTTCGACTGCGGGGCGTGTCCCGAGAACACGGTGCTCCGGATCGGTCCCGGGGCGACGTATACCTACGGTTGGACGCCCGCCGAGTACGACTTCGTCGACTTTCCTATCGAGTGTGCAGAGCGTGCGTGCTCGATGACCTGTGACCGCCAACACGAACTCGCAGACGGCGAGTACACGTTTGACATCGTTGCCTCGACCGACTGCGACGGCGACGGGATGACGTGCGACTGCGGAGCTGGCCAGGAAACCTGCGAGGTCTATCCGTGGAGCTGGTCCGAGGCCACGCTCTCCGCGTCGGTACGGGGCGGTCCGACGGCGAGCGCCATGGTGCTCACCATCGAGTGAGCACGGTCGGGAGCATGTCCGCGGGCCTCACACGCTTCGGCGACATCCAGTGCTTGCCCCCGTAGACCCGCGGTCGCAACGATGCGTTGATGATCCGAGCGATGCTCCGCCGCGCCCTCCCCTTCATCCTCGTTCTCGGCTGTTCGTCCACGCGGGAGGCAAGCCCCGCGCCGACGCAGCCCGACCCATCCGAACCTCGCACGCCGCCTGAGGCCGACGCCGACGCCGACGACGCCGACGCGCCATCCCAATCCAGCCCCCCCGTGACCGTCTTCGATAGCGATCTCGACGCCGCCGCCGCCAGCCTCGACGCCTTCTCCACCGACCTCTACGGACGCGTCTCGGACGCTCGGGGCAACCTGATCCTCTCGCCCGCGAGCGTCGCGATGGCGCTGGGCATGACCTATCAGGGCGCGACCGGCGAGACCGCGGCCGAGCTGCGCACGGCGCTTCGGGTCGAGGCATCGAACCTCGAGCCGCAGACGTGGCACGCAGCGATGGGACAGCTGGGCAGCGCCTGGACCACACCGCCCCCCGGAGACCACCGCACGCCTCCGCCCGAGGTCGCGCTGGCCAATCGGTTGTTCGGCGCCGATCGCCTGACGTTCGAGCAGCCGTTCCTCGAGGCGAGCGAGCGCGCCTACGGAGCCCCGATGGAGCGACTCGACTTCAGCGCGCCCGACCGGGCGCGAACGCACATCAACGACTGGGTGGAGGATCAGACCCACGATCGCATCGTGGACCTCATCCCGCGCTCGGGCGTCGACGCGGACACGGCGCTCGTCCTCGCCAACGCCGTGTACTTCAAGGGTCAGTGGCAACACACGTTCAAGGAAGGGGCCACCCACGACGCCCCGTTCTCGACCGCCGCGGGCAAGGCCGTCGACGTCCCCACGATGCGCAACACCGCGTCCTACCGCTACGCCGCGACGGACGACGTCACCCTCGTCGAGTTGCCCTACACCGGCGGCGGCTTCGCCATGCTGATCGCCATGCCGTCCGAGCCCGCCGGCCTCGGGGCGCTGGAGGACTCCCTCGATCCCGCAACGCTCCGGGCGTGGCAGGCGTCGCTGCAGTCCGAGCGCATCGCCTTGTCGATGCCGAAGTTCCGCATCGAGCCCTCGTCCTCCCTCGCCCTCGGCAAGGCCCTGCGTGAAATGGGCCTGCGGCGCGCGTTCACCGACGCCGCACAGTTCGATCGCATGGTGACCTCCGCGGACGCCGGGGTGAAGATCTCCGGCGTCTTTCACAAGGGGTTCATCAAGGTCGACGAGAACGGAACCGAAGCCGCCGCGGCCACGGCCGTGGGGATGACCACCACCAGCATCCCCGCCAAGCCCAAGCCTCTCGCCATCGATCGCCCCTTCATGTTCTTCCTGCGGCACGCCGAGACCGGCACGATCCTGTTCATGGGCCGGGTCGTCGACCCGCGCTAGCCGATCTGCCCGTCGAGGCTGGCCAGCTCGACCAACAACCACCCTCGCGCCGGCGCGAGGTCCTTGCCGCAGCTGGGCGGGGCCTCGCCCCCGACGTCGCGCTGGTCGACGAGTCGGTGACCGCGTTGACCCAGGCCTCTTTGGATTCGAACGCTGGGCGCCCGGTCCCCGCGGCGAGGCCGATGTTGTTGGCGCTTGAGCCCGATGTCGACGATTTGGCCATCGCAGCGCAGCGCAGCGCAGCGCTGCGCTGCGAGTGGTCGTCCAACAGTCCAACAGTGCGCAGAACATCCGAACATCCCATCAGAAGACGGCGATATCGACGGCGGGCCCAGCCATGCCGACGCCTCGGGTGAGGGGAGTTGGTGGAAGTCCGGTGGGCTCAGCCGCTGTCTTGCCGCGCCTCGAACTCTCTGAGCCATGTTCGGACCTTTCCTTCTCGCGATACTCCGACACCATCGCCGCCAACAGCTCGGCGAGTCGCTCGAGGTCACGATCGGAGTGTCCGGCGTTGAAGAGAATTCGCCGACCGCGGGTGATCTCCAGGCCGCTGGCGGAGCCCCGCATGGGGTGCCACTGCGTGCTCGTGAACTCGACCTCGAGGCTTGAGACCTTGGGGGCGAGGATCTTGTCGAAGGGAATGCGTTGGCCCGAGTAGAGGACCTCGCCGCGCTCAGGGTCGAGGACGAGGTAACCTGCTTTGATGACACGCCAACCGCAGAATGCGGCGGCAGCAATGGCCATGGTACCGACGAACGCGGGTGACGGAGCCAGGTAGCGTCTTGGGGAGATCGCTACCCTCGATGACGAAGGGGTCGACAAGCGTCTCTCCGCTCGCGAGGGACCCTAGAAAGTCGACCGCAAGGCCGGAGGCCGGGCAGAGCATCTGGGTGAAAACAGTAACGCGGCGTAGGAGACGAGGGTCAGCCGCCTCTGCTCCCAGTCTTCTGCGTCCTTCAGGCTGTTGAACTCGGAACAGCCCTGTTCAGGGTGAGACGGATGCACGTTCTCCGCGGGCACGTGGCCTCCGTTCGCCACAACAAAGGCCTCGATGAGCGCGTTGACGGTGACATCATCCAACTCGCCGGATTCCGGAAACGGTTCGGTGTGGAGCGCGGTGGCGGGCGTATGGCGATGGAAGTCCCCGGCCTCGTACCGTCTGTGAAAGAACGCGACGGCCTGCTCCGTCAGCGTGCCCCAGTCCCCATCTATGGGGCCGGGGTCGCAACCCAGCACGCGCCGCATGACCTGGCGATACTCGAGCGACTCATAGCTGGATGCAGCCAGCTCCTCCTTGAAAGCGTCGACGTCGGCACGGAGCAGGGCGAGCCCGACCGCGGCGCGGCGGTCGGTGAGCCCCTTATTGTAGTCGTCGTCGCCCGATGCGGCCGCGTGGGCATAGAGCTGGAAGACCCCGTCGGTGGGCGAGTGCTCGACCGGTGAGGGGAGGTGCCGGAAGACCGAGAGCGGGGTGCGCGGGTGCCAGAAGACCGATAGCGTGGCGGGTAGGGGAAAACTTGAGTCGTGCTGGAAGCCGCCGCGTCCGTCGCCGATGGGCGTCCGTCGCTCCGGCCGGACCAGCATCACGCGGTTGTGCTGCCCGACGGTCAGGTCGATCGGCTGATCGGCTCGCGGGTCTTGAGCCCCTTGCGCGTGTATTCGAGCGTGTCGATATGGACGCGGATGTCGGCCACTGGGGGTGATGGTGGCTCAGCGCCCGAGGTCCCGACTTGTTGGACTCGCATCACGCTGCGCTATGGTAGCCATAGGGACGCCGCATCGGGTTCGATGCTAAGCCGAGTGGGCACGAGGGTGTCTGCACCTCGCCGGATGCTTGCCGCGCCACGATGGCGATGGCGACGGCGACGGCAACCCACAGCGGAAAGCCTATCCCCATGAAGCGCGAACTTGCACTCGGAGCCCTGCTCGCCCTCATGGGCTGCGAGCAGGTCAAAAGAATCGAACAAGGCGGAGACTCTGGGCCGGACAGCGCCGTGCCTGACGCCGTTCAGCAGCGCCTCACACAAAGTTGTGCGCTGCCGGGTTGCCACTCTGGCTCCGTCGCACCGGACCTCTCGGCCGCCGGTGGTGGCGCCTGGGTCACGCAGTCCGGGTCCGGTGGCCCGTTTGTTTCGTTCGGGGATATCGAGAACAGCTACCTCATCGAAAAGATGTTCCCTGCACCCAGCGCGGGCAGCCAGATGCCGCTCGCGCCGGGCGTACTCGCCTCCGAAGACCTGGCGTTGATGGTGGGTTGGGTCGCGGGCGTCGAGTTTCCCGAGGGCACCAGCGCTGAAGAGAGCGGATCGGGTGGTGATGGGGTCAGCTACAGCGCCGATGTTCGCCCGATCTTCGCCGTACACGGCTGCTTGGTCTGCCACCACGACGACTCGGCGATCGACGTCGACATCGCGGACCCGTTCTCCGAACCCAACGGCTTGGTCGGTTCGCTCAACACCTGGGCGGAGGCGTACCCCGAGGGGAATACACCGATGCTCAACGTCTCCCCAGGAGAGCCGGACGCCAGCTTCTTGATCGACAAGCTCGTCGATCCATACGTCACCGATCCTTCCGTGGGCGGCGCTCCGATGCCGCTCAACCTCGAGCGACTCACCGACGACGAACTCGCGGACCTTCGGGCGTGGATCGATGCCGGGGCCAACGACGACCAGACCTTCGCGGACACCATCGCGCCCATCTTCGGTGACGAGACGCGCCTGGGAGCGCGCGGGGGAAAGTGCACGTACTGCCATCACTCGTTCGGCGGGCAGAGCCCAAACCTCGCCGATCCCTTCGACCCGGAGACGGGAGCGGTCGGGGTTGCGAGCCTCCTCAACCCCGAAGCGATGCTCATCGAGCCCGGCAACGCCGACGCCAGTGTGTTGGTGCAGAAGGTCGAGGCGACACAGTCGGGGGCGATCGGTGGGCCAATGCCTCCGTTCTACGAGCCGCTCGACGCGGCCGAGCTCGCGACGGTGCGCGCGTGGGTCGAAGCGGGCGCGCCCGACAACTGACGGTGTCTGCAGGCTGCTCGCAGCCTGTTGGAATCGGACTGACACAGACGCGGTCGCGGAGCTCGGGGATGGCCGCCGAGATTCGGCGCGTCCAGGCAGTCCTCATCCAGTCGGCTTGACCCGCCACGATGGCATCGCATCCGCCTCGAGGGCTCGGTGGAGGCTGGAAGCGTTTTTTCTTCGAAAGAGGTGATCCATGCGGACGAAGCCGCCTCTATCCCGCCATGAAACAAAAACGAAGTTCGATTCTCGGTCTCCTTCTGGTCGCCGCGGTCGCTGGCTGTGCAGCCGAAGCTGGCGAAGAGGGAGAACTCCGAGAAGGACTCATGTTCGGACTCGAAGAACCCGACGTCGTGCAGCTTCATGCCGACTACCTGGGCGACGAAGACATCGCTCTGACCACGGATCGCCTCACGGCACCGTTCAACTGCACCCTGTACGACGATCTCTGTGACCAGATCGGGCGCGAGATGGCGATCGCGTTCACCGCGGAGGTTGTGGACCTCGCGCTGGGCGGCGCCACGCCGGAGGAGATCGACGAGTTCAACGACGAATTCCTGATGGCTGCAATGGATGAGTACGAGCCCGAGGAGGGCAAGACGGTCCATCGCGACTCTGGACCCTGGAGGACGGATACGGAATCCAACGTTCGTCTGCAAGTGCGCAACGGCATCACGACGCCGGTCATTGGATCCCGACAAGCCTGGACCGAGGCGAAGACCCAGCGTCGCAACTCGTTTGGTACGTGGGGCTCTCGCAAGGCAACCCAGATCTGCGTGGACACCGGGACGAACACGCAGGATGTCACGGTCTGTGGATTGGGCCTTCCATGCTCGACCGAGAATATGGAGTCGTTGGATCCCTCGGAGTCCTGCGTCAGCGACGAGAACTCTCACAAGAGTCGCACGTATCACAGCCGGAACAACGGTTACGACAAACATGGGCTCTTCTCGAGCTTCAGGATTGTCGCTCGAGGCCGCGCGGATGCAGAGATCAACGGAGAAGACCTGAGCGCCACCCCCAGTTCGCTCAGCCGGACGTTCTAACGAGAGGGGTAAACTGAGCTCCCCGAAGGATGAAGTTTCCATCCTCGGGGAGACATAGAATTGCCTCGTTTTGGTGGCATCACACGCCGGCGATAGATCGCGATGTTGCCGGGGCTCTCGTCGCTCGCAGCCCATGGTGAAACCCGGCGCGGCGGATCGGATCGGATTCTTCGCTCCTGGGTAGGAGCCGAAACGCAGCTGTACCGGGCGTACTGCAAGTTTCGGCGACGCCGCCAGGAGCGAGAATCCGAGTGAGACGTCGTGTCGGGTTTCGCCACGGTCTGACGTGGTCGTTCATTGCAGCACGGCATCGAGCAGCCACGCGTCCACGGCCTCTGCCGCGAGCGGCCAAGACTCCAAGAACGCGAAGTGGCTGCCGGGGAGGGAGACGAAGCGACCTCGCGATCCGGCCTGCCGCGCGTATCGGCGCACGGTCTGGGTTGAAAACATCCGGTCCTTCGCTGCGCCGAGGCCCAGCACCGGGACCCCCGGCGGCGGCTTCGTGCGGTCGCCCCCGCTGATCAGGACCACGCCAGCCAGCGTCGGTTCGACAGTCGGTGCCCAGCGAGCGGCACCCCGCGCGCCGTTGGACAACCCGACCAGCACGAATCGGTTGACCTGCTCTCGTTTCAGATACGCGATCGATGTCTCAACTGCTCGCCGACCCCGCCGGGTCGCCCACTGCCCCTTGGCCCCCACGCTCGGACATACCGTCCGTGCGTTCGCCCGCGTGAACGTGCGCGCGACGTGCCAGCACTGAATGGCGAAGCGCCCGCCGTAGCCGTGAAGGAACACCACCCCGAGCGTGGGTGGCTCGCCCGAGCCTTCGATGACCATCAGCGACTCCGCAGTGCCAGCCTCCGCGGCCGAGACCATGGTCCAGACGGCGCCCAGTTCCTCCATGCGGTCATAGCCCTCCGAGAGGGCCGCGGGTAGCGAGTCGGCGTGCTGCGCCGCGACCTCGCCCGTTCCGATCGCGAGCCGCGCACCCGCCAGCACCGCGAGTCGCTCTGCAGCGATCGAACCCGACGCGCTCAGACCATCGCGCGCGGCCTCCACCGCGACGGACACCGGGGCTGCGATGCGCCGCGCGGTTGTGGGCGGCGGCGGACCTCCATCGCCCCGCGGCGTGTCGGCGCAGCTGGCCAGGAGGGCCCATGTCAGCGCGGTCGTGCCCCATCGCATCGTCCGAGCATAGGCCGCCAGACCGCGCCTCGTGATGGCAGCTCGGCTCAGTGGTCAGCGCCGACGCACCAGCGGCCGCATGTTCGCCCCGAACGGCGATCTCGCACCCTACGACCCCTCGTAGATCATCTTTCGCGATCTCCTGCGCCCGCCCTTCGCCCACGATGCCGTCCAGCGCACCCCCCACGGGACTGCTGCTCTTCTCGGCACCCGCCGCTGGCCCCTGACTCTACCAGCACCGCGATTCTCTCCGCGCTCGTCTCGGGGTGCCTGCGAGTTGCACTCCGTGCGGCCGCCGCCCCTAGCCGATTGGCAGCGGAGGCACGCCGCCACCCCCGGCCCAGGTCTGGATCGCCCCGGCGGCACCCGCGGGCAGCTCGAGGTGGACGTTGCCGCGGGGGGACTGCAGCTGCACGACCTTCGAGGGCTCCTGCTTCCCGGTCGAGCCGGCGAGGCTCTTGTGGTTGGGTTTGATGGGGCTGCCGATGACCTGGACTTCGCCTTGGGCAAAAGCGAGCGGAGGGCCACCCGCCTCGTTGTGGCCGACGACGAGACGACCGAGATTCGTGAGGCCCAAGAGCACGTGTGCACCTCGCTCGCCGGCGCCGAACAGCGAGAGCGCATCGTTGCCCAACGAACCCTGGAACGCGAAGTACCCCGAGTAGACCGCGTGCAGCTGCTCCCCGTCTTGCAAACCGAACTTGTCGCGATACTGCCGCTGGAACCGGTTCTTACCCCCGCCCAGATAGAAGTACGCGTAGTAGCCTCCGATGAGGACGACCGGGAGCAGGTAGAAGGTCCACTGCATGATTCCGACGAGAGTCTCGCGGTTCTCGCCAACGAGCAAGGAGAGACTACCAGTGTGGAAGTCGTGCGCCGCGCGTACCGCGACAGTGAGGACGTCCGACCGTCGGCGCTCGGGCGTTCGATCGTCGGCTCGCTTGCGGTCTTGCCTGTCCCTCAGGGACATAGCCCCACGTCCCTGGTGGCCATGTAGGAGGCCCTCCTCGGACCCGAAAACCAACGCAAGCGGACGAGCCCAGGCTCGTGTTCTGGAGCTCCCAGTTTTCAACCCCGCGGCCTACGCGGTCGAGAGCTGGTCGAGCGGAACAGTCCTGACCGGGACCTCGTGTCGCAACCGCATGAGGACGGCGGTCTCAGGCATGGTCGAGCGGCTGGCGAAGGCCGCGCGACCCGAGGGTCGTGAGCGTTTGCGGTGCTTGTGGCGCTTCTTCTTCGACCAGAGCCCGATCTGCGGCTTGGCGATGACGTGCTCCTTCCCGTAGTCCATCCGCAAGAAGTTGAAGCCCTTCCAGCCGTTGATCCGGCCCAGGTTTTCTGCGCCACTGCCGAACGAGTCGATGAAATATGTGGTGCACTCGCCGCCCTTGTCCTCGGAGACGCATTCAGCACGACGTCAAGCACTTCCCAGACATCGGCTTCGAGCCCCTCTGGCACGACGTGGACCCAGAGCGCGAGTTCCACCACACCACCGCGGTCCTCAACGTCGACAATGGACTCGAACACGGCCTCGAGGGCAGCTGGAACCTCTCGACGGACCTTGCCCGAACGGGCGAGGGCGTGAAGATGACGGCGTGCCGGCCCGCGTGTGGGCGCGAACCCGACCCCCGGAGGATGGGGTAGCATCGACCGAGCATGGGGATCGAGCACGCAGATGTGCCGCGGATCAGCCTGCGGGAGTGGGGGCACGTCGTTCACTCCACGCTCCGGGTGCTCCGCGATTCAAATCGCATCGCCGACATCCACCTCGTCTCCGAGATCACGGCGCGTCGGCGGTTTACCGAGCTGCTGGTCGCGGAGCGCGAGCGCGACCCCTGCAACGACGTCCTGCGCCGCCGGCCGGAGATCGACGAGCAGAGCGTGGACTTCGCGGCCCTGCGCCGCCTGCCGGAGACGACGCTGGGTGGGTCGTACGTTCGCCATCTCGAGCGCAACGGCCTCGGTGTCTACCGCGACCCCGTATCGAACCGTTTCATCGCCGACCCCGACGTCCGATACCTCGTGCACAGGTATCGGCAGACACACGACATCTGGCACGTGTTGATGGGGCTTGGAACGCGCGGGCATGAAGAGGTGCTCGTGCACGCCTTCAGCTGGGGCATGCTCGGTCTGCCCAACTCGGCGATGATCGTCGGCCTCGGGACGCTCAAGCACATCGTCCTGGAGCGACGGTGGACGGTGCTCCGGCACGGCGTGCGAGAGGCGTACCGTACCGGACAGCGCGCGGCGCCCCTGTTGACGGTCGCCTGGGAGGACCAGTGGGAAGACTCGCTGGCCGCCGTACGGGATCGGTACGGGATCGTGCCGACGGCGGGATAGCTACGGCGAGGCCGATGGCAGCATGAGCGAGGCGCCGCCCGGTTCCTCCGGCTCCTGGAGGCCCCCGGGGCGTGGTGACTCGCCGTCGCGCTGCTGCTCCCCCGGGTATGTTCTGGGCCGCGACGCGATGGGCCCGGCGCTCCGACTTCACCGCGCAGATCCTCGCCTGGGTGCTGCTGCTGGCCGCTTGCATGGCCGGGGCCTCGGCGACCGTCTTCCAAGACCACACCTTCACCAGTCAGCTCGGGATGGCGCCCGGTCAGAGCGTGCCCATCTTGGTGGTCCCCGCGGCGCTGCTGATGGCGGCGGTGCTGGGCGCCCACGGTCTGCGCACCGTATCCTGGCTGCGTTGATCGCGACGATGCTGGGGCTCTCCGCGGGATGGAGGGGGTACAGCGGGCGGGTGGCTCGAGATCGCCTGACGTACCGCGGATTGCCTCGGCCCGCGCATCCTTGATAGGGAGCACCCGTGCGCATCCTCGTCGACGACCCCCAGCGTGCCGATGTGCTCGCGCTGTTGGAGCGACACCTGCAGCGCTCCCACGCGGTCACCCCTGCGGGTCATGTACACGCCCTCGACGTAAAGGGTCGGCTCGATCCCTCGATCACGTTCTTCAGCGCGCGCCGCGAGGGCGAACTGCTCGGGGTCGGAGCGCTCAAGACCCTCGACGAGGCGCATGCGGAGCTCAAGTCGATGCATGTCGACGAGGTGCACCGGGGGCAGGGGATCGGGCGAGCGCTCGTCGAGCACCTGCTCGCGTTCGCGGTCGAGCGCGGCCATGCCCGCGTGAGCCTCGAGACCGGGACGATGGAAGCCTTCGCCTCCGCACGTGCCTTGTACGCGAAGGCCGGCTTCACGCCGTGTGCACCGTTTGGCGCATACACGAGCAATCCCTACAGCGTGTGCATGACGATGAGCCTCTACACCACTCGATCACAGATCTAGCAGCCCGGTCGTGGGGCACCACGAAGCCACGCTCGGCGGGCCTACGAGCACCCAAAAGCCCACGCGGCGATGGCCGCCTTGCGGTAGCGCAGCGGGGCTACTGTGTGACGGGAGTGATCTCGATCTCGAGGTCGCCCTCGTCGATGCTGTCGCCACGCAAGCCCGGCTCGTACGACACGAACAGCTCTGCGGTCCAGGCGACCTGGATCTGGGTGGTGTCGTCCTCGCCGAGAAACTCGAACTGCACGCGCTGCGGTGCGGTGCACGCCCGCCCCGAGCCGTCCAGCTGCTCCAGCTCACTGTAGAGGCCGGGCGATCGCTCCTCGGCGACGGCCAGGTCCCGCTCCGCGCGGTCGCCCTCGGCATCGCCCACGGCGTCGAGGGTGGCGACCAACGAACCGGTCGCGGCTCCTGCGATCTCCAGCTCGAACTCGACGTTCGCACCCGTCGACGACCAACGGATGTTGCCCGGTCGATCGAGGCACCAGACCACGTCAAACTCGGCGATGGGCTCGTCGACGCTCAGGGTGAACTCGGGCCCGGCGGCTTCGAGCACGGCGTCGAGCGGAGAGCATGCGGTCAGTCCGAGCAGTCCGCCGAGCAAGGCGAGTCGGAGCGTCGAGGGCGAGTAAGCCATACGCTCAAGCGTGGGGGCCGAGGCGGGGAGATGCAAGGGAAAGAGACGTGATTTCGGTCTGTTGCAGATTGCAACGCAGGACGTTCAAGCGGGCATCGTCGTGCGGTCGAAACACGACCCCTTGTGGGGTCGCGATTCGAGTTCGGCACGGACGCGAACCGATGGACAGCCCGAATCAGCCGCAGCTGAGGCCGCAAACGCTCGCCACCTGGCCGACGCAGACCGAGTCCCACGCGGTGTTGCAGCAGTACGGATCCACGTTGCAGATGGCGCTGGTGCAGCTGGGCGACACCGGCGTATCGCAGCTGGCCGAAAGCTCCTCGCCCGAGGCACACATCGAGTGCGCGCAGCTGCCCAGGCTCGAGTCGCACTGCACCTGGGCGCACTCCGTCAACACCGTGCCCACGCAGATCGCGTCCCACTCGTTTTCGCAGCAGTAGGGGTCCGCTTTGCAGACGGCCGTGACGCAGGGGTCGCATCCCGTCTCCAGCGCAGCGCCCGTGTCACAGGTGCTGTGGGCAGGCGCGCACGCGAGCACCTCGTTGACGACGAGGTCCGAAAGGCTCACCCATGGTGCGCTGCCGTCGGTCTCGACGAACAGCGCGACCGGGGCGTCTTTCCCGCTGCCGTCGAGCGTCACGCCGCCGTCGTTGGTGGCGCACGAGACCTGGGTCTGCGAGCCGTCCGCGAACATCAGCCCGCAGGTCAGACTGGCTGGGTCTCCCGACAGGGCCAGATGCCAGGAGCTATCGGGCGTCAGCGCGAGCCCGGTGGCGACCAAGCGCTGCCACGGCTCCAACGTCGCCGCGAAACCGCCGGTGCCGGAGGCGTTGTAGGTGGCCGGACGGGCGTCGCCGCCGAGGTTCTGAACGTCGAGTACGCCGTAGCCCATGCGGCGGTGCATCGTGTCGAATGCCGCCGTGTGCCCGTCGGGAACCAGCAGGACCTGGCTGACCGAGAGCTTCTCGGCGGCGCTATTCTGCGTGGTCGCGATCGTGAGCGGACCTGCGGTCGAGGCGTCGGCCACGAAGCTCGCAGAGAGGACCTTGGACGCGTAGTTGCCTTCCCAGTCCTCGTCGACCCCCTTGAAGGTGTGGGTCGCGATAACGGTGCTGCCCATTCGGAGCTCGACCGTCGAGGGAAAGTCGTTGGACCACACCCGGACCGACGCCCGATAGCGCTGCCCCATCTGGCCGGTCTGGAGCCCCAGGCTCATGGGGGTCGTCGTCGCGAATCGCATCGCGAACTGCGTCGCGAGGTCCAGGCGTGCAAAGGTGCCACACGCCGGACAGACCCCCGGCCTGAAGCGCCACAGCTCGTCGTACTGGAGCTCCTCCCTGAACCGGTCGCAGGCCAGCCAGTACGCCAGTTGGTACGGAAACGAACTCGGATCCGCGCAGCTGGGCGGCATGTACTTGTCGACGAAGTACTCTGTGATCTCGGGGTGCATCGTGTTGAGGGTGGCCGCACCGTCCGAGTCGGCGCCGGCGACGTGACACAACAAGCCTGCGATCGAACCGCCCCCGGTCGTGACCGGGCCTATCAACTCGGGCTGAAGGTCGTCGTTCTTGCGCATCACCCCGCTGCCGGAGGTGCCGTGGCGACCACGCAGGTTTGTGCTGACCACGGTACCCGAGGGTGGAGCGACCACCTTCCACCGATCGCCATCGTAGTCCGTGGACAGCAGCGGCAGCATCTGATGTCGCTCGCCCGCGCCCAAGTAGTGATAGTTGGAGGCGTAGCTCCCCTGCTGGACGTAGTGCGCGTCGAAGTCCGAGGCCGACGGCCCGGTCGAGGGCGGCTCGTACAGCTCGTGGTACCAGGGAAGCGCGACCCCATCGTCGTCCGCCAGCGAGGAGGCGACCTCGACGTAGTCGTGCCGCGCGCCATCGAGTGCTTCGCAGTCGAGTATTCCGATGTCGAGCGAGGGCAGCGACAAGGGAACCGAGACGTCCGCGGCCGTGATATCACAGTTGATCGGCGTATCTCCCGAGTAGCACCGCGAGCGCACCTCGCAGATGTAGCGATCGTAGGCGTGCCCTGGAGCGTCGGTGTGGTTGTATGCGGGGAACGTCCCGGTGATGGTCGGATCGGGCGAGAACCCGGCCGTGACCCGGGGCGTTCGAACCTCGACCTCATCGGACTCGGACAGGCCTGGAAGGCAATGGCCCGCCGTCACCGCGATGGTCGGCGACACGAACGTCACCCCGCACGTGCCCGAGATGTCGGTGTCCGTCGGTGGGTTCGCCGGGCCGGTCGCCGCGGGCCCTTGAAGGCGGACGATGAGGTGGCCCGTCGATCGCACGGCCGCCCCGGCACCTCCGGAGGGTCGAGTCGCGACCTCGAAGTATTCGCCTTCGGCGGTGGTCAGGGCACGGAAGACCGGGTCGAGCTCGGAGAACGAAAGCGCATCGGGTTCGTCGCAGGCCGTGGGCGCGAGAAGCAGGAGAGATGGAAGGAGGCGATGGAGGGGGCGCATCGGGGTCATCCGGTACACAGTTCGTTGCCGAACCGAACGAAGCGTTCCCGAGGGATTTGCGGCCCAGAAGCCGGGCGGCCCCAATCCTGGGCGCAGATCAGCAGCGACGGGTCGACGGCTGGGCGCGTCGTCGAGGCCGGCGGGCGGTGCCTGCCGGTCTCGAACCCGCGGGATCTACAGCCGCGCGAACACGTCGTCGAGGGTCGAGTCCATCGCCTGCCAGCTGCGCACGCGGAACTGCGTGTCCTGTACCTTCGCCGACTCGATGCGATCGACCCGCAGTGCCCGCACGGCGTCGCGGAGATGGTCCCACACGAGCAGGTACCAGGCCGGCCAGGTCAGCAGCACGGTTGCGAGGCATGAGCACCACTACCCTCTGGGCCGCTGATCTGAGCGCCGCCACCCGCTGGTACACCGAGATCCTCGGGGCTCCGCCGTACTTCACCAGCGAGGCCGCCGGGCGTGGGCCCGGCTACGTCGAGTTCCGGGTCGGCGACTACCAGCACGAGATCGGAATCATCGATCGTCGATTCGCCCCCGTGGTTTCACACGGGGGCCGACCTGGGCCACGGCGACATCGCGACCGGCTCTACCGTCTCGCGTCGAGCTGCTCGACCACCTGCGAAGGGTTGGAATCCCGGGACACTCCGGCCTCAGATGAACCCGCAGTCCCCATTGCAGAAGTCGCGCAGGTCCGTGTCTCCGATGAACCCGCAGTCTCCATTGCACAGATCCCGCAGGTCGCCGTCGTCGATGAAGCCGCAGTCGCCGTTGCAGAAGTCGCGCAGGTCGCCGTCGTCGATGAAGCCGCAGTCGCCGCTGCAGAAGTCGCGCAGGTCGCCGTCGTCGATGAAGCCGCAGTCGTCGTTGCAGAAGTCGCGCAGGTCGCCGTCGTCGACGAAGCCGCAGTCGGCGTCGCACATGTCGTTGCCGTCGGACGAGGAGCCCATCAGGAAGTACCAGGCCGCGGCGCGGCGCCACAGGTCGTCGTCTGCCATGCCGCCGGAGGTGGTGGGATCGGAGGTCGCCGATGCGCCCGCGGTCTCGGCCCCGCTCGCGGTGGTTTCGGTGGTTCCACCGGAGTCCACGTGGGTCGTGCTCTCGCCGGGCAGGCTCGTGCTCGTGGTCGCGTCCGCGCCCGGATCCCAGCCGCTCTCCGTCGAGGCGCCGGTGGCCACAGCCGCCGTGCCCTCGGCCGGCTCGGAGGACGTCGCCGATCCGCCGGCCTCCGACGAGCCCGCGCTGTCCGAGGCTGCACCGGTCGGGCCAGCGCTGAACGCCGGCGAGCCCGAGTCCGTTTCGACCGTCGTACAGGCGGAGACGAGCACGCTCGCCAGCCCCCATCGCAGCCATCGTGCCATCGGTGCTCAGGCTATCACGACCGGTTCCGGCTACGGCTTGGACTGCGCAACAGGTCGTGGCGGGGCGCGCAGGAGGCCAAGGCGATGCTCGTGGTGAGCGCGATCCGATTCATCGTCACTGCTCGATCACGTCGCGGAGGGTGCCGCCGGCGTCATTGACCACGGTGGAGGTGCTGCGGGTGGTCTCTTCGCGTTGCTCGGGGCTCAGCTCCCCCTCACGCTTGAGGTGGACGCCGGTCATCGACGTCTTCACGCAGACGTCTCGACGCCACCAACGGATGTATTTCTCCTCACTGACGAAGCTGGGCGAGTAGACGACGTCCGCTTTGCCTTCCAACTGTTCGAGGCCCTTCAGGGACGCGGCTTCGATCGCCTTGCGCCGCGCGGTCCGGAAGAACTCGACCCGGTAGCCCTTCTTGCCTTGCTGCCCGAGCACGCCCTCGCCACCGCCCGCAGCCGGTGAGCCATCACCGCTGGGGTCGCCATTGCTCCGCGAGGTGCTGTTGTCCGTGGGATCCGAGATCCGCTGCTGCGCGTCCTTCTTGTGGAAGGCGAACAGGATCGGGATCGGCCACAGCGCGATCTGTGTGGCGCAGGCGTCGGTGACGACCGGCTCGAGGATCGTGTACTGCGCGCGCGTGAGCGGGTCGATGTGGGCCCGATAGGGAAGCTTGGTCTCCTCGGTGTGTGCAGCCCGGAAGTTGCCGCATGCGCAGAAGGAGAGAGTGCCAGCGAGCAGCCATCGCTGCTTGGGGGATGCATGCATGGCCACCCATCACCGCCCCGCCGGACATGTCGCAGGTTTTCTATCCGCGCGTCGCCGTCTGCCCCCGGAGTCGGGCGAAGCTCTTGTCGAGGCCCGACTAGACGAGCCGAAACAGGCTCTGTAGCTCCTGCTTGGCGGCGCCGAGCGCTACCCGCAGGTGCATGCTGCTATCCTGAAGGACAGCCCCCGTGTCCACCTCTCCGCCCCCTGGCTTCGATTGGGCCGAACTGGTCGCGCACCTGGTATCCGTTCGCGGAGACTCGGCCCGTACCGCTTGCCGTCCTGAAGCACGAAGGCCTCCGCATGAGCTCGCCCCAGCTGCGTGACACATTCGAGATAGGCGGGTGGAAAGCGCCAGTCGAGCGTGGCCTCGAAGGCGGTGAGCTCCGACACCGCGCTGCGCTCGCCAACCCGCAGCGTTCGCGCCTCGTTCTCCGAGCGGTAGTACACGGTGTATCGCAGGGACTCGATCAGCGCCATCCAGCTCACGGGTGGAGTCAATCTTCTTTCCTATTGACGCCACACTCTCCACCGAGTAGCGCGGCTTTGGCGGGGAGCAAGATCTCCGGCAGTGCCTTCTCCCGCAGGCTGCGGCGCTGAGACTCGCCAATCAGGCCGTGGCGCGCGAGGTCCTGCTGCGTTGGAGGCGATGCGGGTCCGGCGACCCGGTGCCGCTGCAGTGTTCGATCGTATGTCACGAGAGCGACGTTGCGGAGCGTAGGCGCTCGTTCCAGTGCCCACGCCACCGCTTCGAACGCGAACTCGGCATGGGCAGTCTCGTCGAGACGGATGGTCTCGAGCACTTCGCGGAGCTGGGGGTGTGCGGCTGCATCGCGCGCGGCCTCGGCGTCGATGGCCGCGAGCGTCTCCCCGATGCACCCCTCCTCGATGGTGCCGCGCACGATGGCGCTGAAGCTGAAGTCGGTGTCCGAGAGGCCGGTCATGGGGAGCTCGCCGGGGCCTAGGGCTGCCCCGTGATAGACGGAGGCGATGCCGAAGCACAGCCGGGCGTGGTGGGTCTCCTCCAACGCCGCACGCTGGCATCGCTCGACCAGGCGGCCGGGCGCGCCGACAGCCAAGAGCTGAAGGGAGAAACGATTGAATGAGGCGATTGAGGCGTGCTCAGCCTGGGCTGCGCTCAACCAGCGGCGGGCAACCTGCTTGCGCACGTCGGGGTCGGTTTGGCCAGCAAACGCCTGCAGACTGCTGCTCATGACAACCAGTCTTGGCGTTCGACGACCGGGGCCACGCGGGGCTGTCCGTACATGAGGAACGCTCGGCCGTCGCAGCCGATCGAACCGGAGAGGTAGCAGCATTGGTCCTCATCCTCCGCGCCGGGCGCATAGGGGCCCTCCACCGAGGAGTCGCCGCTTGCCACACCGCAGCTGCACGTTCCCGACTCTGTGGGCAGGAGGTCGCCAAGAACTGAGCGCACTCCGCCGGGGCCGACACAGGGGTCATCACCCCGGGGCGTGTAGCAGATGACGTCGACGCAACATTGGCCGTAATAGCCGTCGTCGTGCCGCTTGCCGTAGCACCCCGGCGCGTCCGCGGGGTAGGGCTCGAGCTCGGCGAGTCGAGCCTCGGCGCGAGACGTTTGCGCATCCGGTGGCGACGTGCTCGGCCGGGGTTGACGCTGGGAGAGCGAGGTGTGCCTCGCTCGTCTCTGCGTGTGGCAGCCCGCAACGGTGGCGAGCGCGGCTCCCGTTGATACTGCCATCTGGAGCCTGCGGAGAAGCGATGCGGACACGGATCGAGGCTACCAGCAATCTCACCCGCCTCAGAAGAGCGCCCGGCTCAGTCCGCGAAGAATGCCGGCCGGGGTAGGCCCCGAGGTCGGCGCCTGCAACGCGGCGGCGATGCTGATCTTCGGCGGCCGGCGGCTGCGGTGTCCCCCCACGCGGCGGCGCTCCCCTCGTCCCCTCGTCTACCGTGTACGAGGAGTCTCGGTTGGGGACCGGACGGAATGACCGGGGGCGTGTCCCTCAGCAGACGCTGGCTTCGTCCGAACAGCAGTCGCCAAAGTTCGAACACTGGGCGTCGCAGAAGCACCCGCCGCGGGCCTGGCCTCCGCAGCTCCCTTCGCACGAGTTCGCTGCGGGCAGAGCGGTACAGACGTAGTAGCGCTTGTTGTCGCACCTGGAACCGTTGCACTCGACGCCGGTGATGAAGTCGCCGTACGAAGCGTAGAAAGGGGGATCCTCCTCGGAGTACTCGTCGGTCCAGTAGCAGGATGCGTAGTCGACCGGCTCAGCGACGCCCTCGAAGTTCGTCTGAGGGATCGCGCACTCGAGCGAGATGTTGTCGCAGTTGTCGCCCGAGCAACGGATTCCGGTCAGAATGCCCGCGGCATTGGAGCGGTAACAGACCTCGGAAAAGCTGTTGTCGTACCGGTACCAGCCTACGGAGGTCACCGAGGCGATGCCGCTGTCTTCCTCAGAGAAGAACGGCGTGAAAGTATAGGACGGCACCGAAATCCCGAACGGAAGCGAGTCGCAATACAGCCGCACGTCGTCGCAGTAGCCCCCCCGGCAGTCGAAACCTCGAGCCGCCTCCCCCCCAGAGCAGATTGCGGGGGGACCTCCGCCCTCCTCGGAGACCCACTTGGTCCACACCCGGGGTAGTGATCGGGAGCACCAAGCCCCTGATCGTTCCGGGGTTCTTTCCCACCTCGGCTGATTCACGCCGCGGGGCGAACAGTCCGGCCCGCCCGCCTCGTCTTTGAAGCCCGCCGCCCTCTCCAAGCTTCCAACGAGCTAGCTAGAGCACCTCGGACCAGCCGTGCTCGTCCAGGAACGCGACGACGGCCTCACTGTGCGCCCGCACGACGGCAAACGTCGCGACGTCCCCCTCCTCGAAGGGCGAGCTGTCGCCGACGACCTCCAGCGCCGCGCCTCGTTCCCGCAGCATGGCGAGAAGTCCGTCCGGCGCCCGCTCGAGATCGGTGGGTTCGGCTTCCGACGCTTCGAGCTGGAACCGGCGAACATCGGCCGCATCATTGGCCAAGGCGCGGATCAGCGGGCGAAGTCCCCGCGCGCGACCGAACGCCAGGTGGCAGCCCTGCGCTTCGACCATCGCCGGCGTGACTCCGCTGGGGCCGTTCTCGAGGGCCACGAAGACCTCCGACTCCCGCGCGACGTCCTTGACCTTCTTGGCCACCAGAAAGTTCGCCTGCTCGTCGGGAGAGAGCACGACGACCCGCGCCGAACCGTCGATGCCCGCGCGCCTCAGCGTTCGCTCCTCCAGCGCGTTGCCGAAGACGACCCGGATCCCGCGGCCCTCCGCTTTGCGGGCCGACTCCGGGTTGGAATCGACCACGGCTACGGCGTGATGCGACTTGAGCCGCTCCGCGAGCGCCAGCGCCAGCGGGTTTGCGCCGAGGATGACGAATCCGGAGTCGGCGGGCCTGCGAACGCCGAGGAACTGGGCGAGGGGTCCGCTGGTCAGGCCCTGGATGGTGACCGTTCCCGCGATGACCAAGAACACCATCGCCCGAAGCTCCGTGCCGCCGGGCACCCCGGCCTCCGCCATGCGAACCGCAAACAGCGAGGCCATCGCGGCCGCGACGATTCCGCGCGGCGCGAGCCAGGAGAGGAACAGGCGCTCGCGCGTGCTGAGCTCGGTGCCGATGGAGCAGATGAAGACCGTCAGCGGCCGCACGACCACCATCAGCGCGACGAGCACGCCCACCGCGGGCAGGCCCAGCTCGACGACGTCCGCGATGCGTACGTCCGCCGAGAGCAAGACGAACAGCATCGCGATCAGCAGAACCGTCAGCTGCTCCTTGAACTCGACCAACTCTTCGAGATGATGCCCGCGGGCGTTCCCCACGACCATCCCCGCCACGATCGCCGCCGTGACACCACTTTCGTGGGAGATCGCCTGCGCGACCTGGAAGACCGCCATCGCGAACGCGAGCCCGACCACGTTCTGCAACCCGATCGGGACCACCCGCGGCCAACGGATCAGCAGCGCCAACAGGCCACCGCCCACCGCTCCGACCAGTGCTCCGGTCCCGAGTCGCTGCAGCAGGTCCAGGCCGGCGACCGCCCAGGCTTCGGTCTTGGGCGCGAGCACGACCTCGAGGGTGACCGCGGCGATCGTCGCGCCTACGGCGTCGATGAAGATGCCCTCGGCCTCGAGTATGGTCGCGGGTCGGGAGAGCAGCCGAATCCGCGCGAGCAGCGGGTTGATGACCGTCGGTCCGGTGACGATGACCAGCGTCCCGAACAGCGCCGCTCGATCCCACGGCCAGCCCAGCATCAGCGCTGCCGCTGCCGCGCCGCCGGCTGCCGTCACGACGGCACCGATGCTCACCAAGCGGCGCAGCACCATCGCCTGCTTCCGGAGCTGACCGATGTTGAGCTGAAGGCCTCCCTCGAACAAGATGACGGCGACCGCAAAGTTGACGATCGTCGAAAAGCCCGTGCCCAACGTGGCAGGCCGAATGACATTGGCGCCGTCCGGACCCAGCGCGACCCCGGCCAGGAGCAGCGCGACGATCCCGGGCACCTTCAGGTGGCGCGCGACGCCCTGCGACAGGATACCCAAGAGCATCGCCAGGGCGACCGTCAGCGCGGGGTCTTCGAATCCATGCACTCCCGCGCAGTCTAGAGCACATCGCGGGCGAAGGTCGTGACGCCTCCAGCGAGCCCCCCGGGGCTACGCCTACAGCCGTCGAGCGCTCTCGCCCGGGCGCAAGGAGCGGCTGCAGCGACGTCGAGGAAAAAGATTCGGAGCCGGCCCAATCATCCGACTTGGTCGCCGAAGGAGCCGCTACCCTGGGTCATGCCGATCTGCGCGGTCACCTACACGACGATGCCTGGCGGGGTCGTCGCGCGGCGTCGTTGGCTGTGGCTTTGTCTCCTGATGGTCCTGGGGTGCTCGGCGGCCACCTCGGCGCCGGTCGAGATCGCCGAGCCCGCACCCGCACCCGCATCCGCATCCGCATCCGCATCCGCATCCGAACCGTCTCCAGAACCCAAAGCCAACAGCGTCGTTCCGCTCATGGTCACGATGTCCAGCCACGACGGGACGCCGCATCGGGCGGGCGCGATCGAGCTGTTCGCCCTCGACGGGCGAACCTCGCTCGCCGTGTGTGAGTTCGAGACCACGTCGAGCTGCGATCTGAGCACGGACCATCGGGGCTACGCCTTCCTCCAGACCTTCGCGGTGCCCGGACCACGAAGGTTCGCGCTGAGGCTGACCGACGAGCCAGTCTCACTCCACATCATGCTCGGGCCAGTGTCCATGACGAGTCGTCCCACGTTCGAGTTCACCCCGGCCACGTCTGTGGCGGCTCGAACGGCGGCGCTCTCCTTGGACGTCGTAGAAGCCGAGCACGAGTGGGACAAGCGGAAGCACCTCGCCGCCGTGGCCCCGGAGAAGAAGGACTCGAGCGCGCAGCAGGCTCTCGACGCGCTCGGCCCGCGCATCCAGCGGGTTCTCGAGTCGACGAACGTGCCAGAGGTCCGAGCTGCAGCGTTGGTGCTCTCTCTTTCGGCTTGGGGCATCGAAGAACAACAACGAGTTGCCTACGCGGACGCTGCCATCGCTGAGCTCTCCCCAACGGACGAAACGTGGGCGATCGCGGATGGAGGTCTCCTGGCAGCCCTGAAACTCTCGAGCAGGGACACTCAGGCCTATGCTGACGCCGTCATCGCGGGACACCCGAGTCCGGCGGTTGCCGGCAGCGTCCTCGCCGAGCGGCTCCGAGTTGCGGACGCGAGCGACGCGGAGGCGCACGCTCGCGAGCTCTTCGATGCGCTTCGGGCACCGCGATTCGAAGGCACAGCAGCGCAGAGTCTATCCCAGGACCTCGACCCGGAGCGCCCGATCAAGCGCGGAAAGCCGATGCCTGCGGTCGTCGCCTGGAGCTTGAGCCGTCCCGGAGAACCGAGTCGTCCATTCAACGTGACCGACACGATGAAGGGGCGGGTTTACATGCTCGAGCTGTGGGCGAAGTGGTGCGTCGGCTGCATGGCAGCAATGCCACATCTGCACGAGCTCTACGACGAGTTCCACCCTCGGGGGCTCGAGTTCGTGAGCATCTCGATGCAAAGTCAGAGCGTGCTGGAGGAGGTTCGCAAGACGTGGCCGATGCCGTGGATGCATGCACTGAGCGAGAGCGCCACCACAGAGATCTACGAGACCTTTGGCATGTCGCTGCCGCGTCTGGTCCTGGTCGACCAAAACGGCATCATTCTCTGGAGCGGCCGGCCGACGAAGGACTTTCCGGAACGACTCGACGCGATGTTGCCGCCCGCCTGAGAACACGTGCTCATGATCGATGAAGCGCCCCCGCGTAGGCGCCTTCGACGGCGGAGGGACTACGCGCCGTCCCTCACGTGCCGAGCGAGGAAGGATCGTCGCTGCCCCACAGGACACATGCGGGGACGTCCAGCGATCGTCCGCCTGGTAGACTCGGGCGATGGTGCACCGTCTCGCGTTGGGGCTCTCCTTGGTGATTGCGTGCGGTGGGGACTCTGCCGGGATCGACACGGAGGGGAGCTCGACCGGAACCGGACCCGGTTCGGGCTCCGCCGGAGTGACCACCCGCGGCAGCGCCGAGGGGAGCTCGACCCAGACGACCGCCGCGGATGCGACGGCCACCGACACCGACACGGACACCGGCGGTCCAGGGGAGCCCGGGGGCATGGTCTGGACCTTCGAGACGCAGGCGGTGGGCGGCGTGGTCGAGGATGCGCCGCTCCCCGAGGGGGGCGACGTGATGGGCGCGTTGCGGTTCATCGACGGCCAGCGCAAGGGCCGGATCGCCGCGCGCAGTGGCATGGGACAGCTGCGGGTGGAGCACGCCGCACAGACGGACTTCGGCGACGCCTCGTTCCGCGTCGAGGCCACCGTGCGCACGCCCTATGCGGGGCCGCGAGACGGCAACGTGCTGCTGACGCGCGGCGACGCACGGGGCTATGCGCTCCTGGTCCGCGAGGGTCTGTTGGTCTGGCGCGTGTGGTCGGAGGCCGGGACGACCGAGGTCTCGAGCACGGTGCAGGTCAGCGACGATCGCTGGCATCAGGTCACCGCGCTGCGCGATCGGGATGCGCAAGCGCTGGTGTTGGTGGTCGACGGCCACGACGTCGCCCGGATGCCCGATGGCCTGGGCGATCTGTCCGAGGACGGGGCGCTGAGCGTGTTCATGCCGTTCCAAGGCAGCCTCGACCGCCTCGCGCTGCTGCCGGGGTTGGTGGACGTCCCCGAGCCCACGCCGCAATGGGACGCACGCCCCGTGTTCGTCGGAAGTCAGGATCCGGGCTACACCAGCTTTAGGATTCCCGCGATCGTCCGAACCGAAGACGGCACGCTGGTCGCGTTCGCAGAGGGCCGGGTCGACGCCGAGTGCGACTTCGGAGAGATCCACGTCGTGTCCAAGCGCAGCCTCGACGACGGCGAGACGTGGTCCGACCTGCAGGTCATCGCGAGGGCCGGAGACGGCAAGGCCGGCAACCCCACCCCGATCGCCGACGGAAGCCGCATCGCGCTGATGGTGCTCGAGACTCCGTGCGAGACCGGCTCGGGGTGCTCCTGCAACGGCGCCCAGCGACACTCGCTGTACCTCAGCGACGACGCCGGGCAGACATGGACGGATCGCGAAGAGATCACCGCCGACGTGACGCGCAAGGGCTGGGGCGGCGTCTTGCTCGGGCCAGGCTCGGGCATCCGGCTCGAGCGCGGCCCCGATGCCGGGCGCCTGGTGGTCACCGCCAAACACGGCGCGCAGTCCCATCTCCTGGTCAGCGACGACCACGGCGCGAGCTGGTCGATCGGAGCGGAGGACACCACCACGCCGATCTCGGTCAACGAGACGACGGCCGCCGAGCTGTCCGATGGCCGGGTCCTCATCAACGCCCGCTACCAGCGCTCGCTCGAGCAGCAGGAGGCCGAGGCCGGACAGGGCTTCCGCTCGCTGGGACACGTCGACACCGACGGCGGCTACCCGGACCGTCCGACCTTCGCTCGCACGGCGCGGTTCCCTGGACCGGTCGTCCACGGGTCGATGCTGTATCGCGAGGGCAGCGAGCGGCTCGGTGACGAAGCGAGGCTGCTGTTCTCGTTCCCGGCAGGTGAGTACGGGACCAACGCGGGGCGGCGGCACGACCTTCGGCTGTACTCCAGCTTCGACGACGGTCAGACGTGGGAGCGCTCGCGCCGAGCCTACCCGGGGTGGGCGGCCTACTCGGACTTGGTCGCGCTCGCCGACGGGCGGATCGGCGTCATCGTGGAGGGCAACAGCACCTTCGGTCCCACGCTGGAGGCCTACGCCCAGCTCCGACTGCTGCGCTTCGCCCCCGAGTGGCTCGACCACGCCTCCCTCGCCACCTACACCTTCGAGGGCGACTCCCTGGAGGGCGCCGGCGGGTTCTCGCTGCCGCTGACCGCCCAGGGGGGCGCCGTGTTCGTGCAGGGCGAGCACGACTCCACCGCCCTGCACCTCGGCGGAGGCGCCCATGCGTGCACGGGCCCGACCCACAACGCCTTCGACTTCGGGGGGCGGGATAGCTTCGCGGTCGAGGTCTCGTTTCGCACGGAGGCCCATGCAAGCGGCGGCGCCGTCCAGTCTGGAGCGCTCGTCACCAAGACCGCCGTCGGCACCGAGCCCGCGTGGTGGCTCCGGGTCGAGGACGGCCAGGTGCGCTTCTTGATGTCGCAGTGCCCCGGCGCGCAGATCAACTGCGGGCTGATCGAGGGGGCCTGCGCGCTGCTGACGAGCTGTGAGAACGCCGCGGTCTCCGGCGGCGCCGTGAGCGACGGCCAGTGGCACCACGTCCGCGTGGTCCGGGACGCGGTTGCCGAGGAGCTCGTCCTGACGGTCGACGACGAGGTCGTGGCGACCAGCCCGGCGAGCATGCGCGGGATCGTGGTCAATGAAGAGCCCCTGTGCGTCGGAGCCTTCAACGGCGGCAGCCGAGCGTTCGCGGGGGACATCGACCACGTGCGGGTCGAGCTGGTGGACTGAGCACGCGTCGATTCAGTCCCGAGGTCCGGCGGGAGCGACGCTTGCGCGCTCGCGGCGAAACGCGTCACGCGAACGGCGGCTCGGTTCGTTCTTCGGCCACCCCATCGGTCGACAGCCCGAACCGTTCGATCTCGGCGCCC
>CAVXIC010000023.1:0-35018 GCA_963761755.1 uncultured bacterium | reverse complement strand
CGCTTGGATGCCATGGGCGCGCCGACCGTAACAGGGCGCGCCGGGTTTGGGGACAAGGCGGCGGCGCGGTCACTTCATGGCGCGACGCAGGCGGGCGAGTGGACCGGGCAGGCCGTGCCCCTCGACCTGGCCGCCGGGTCCGATGCGGACCTCGAGCCGTGCCCCTCCCGCCCACAGCGACGGGTCCGCATAGCGATCCGTGCGGTGGTGCAGGCGTTGATTGCTCGAGCCGATGAAGCGTCGCGCGGGCTCGCGATGCTGGAGATCGAAGCGGCCATCGATCAGCGTGTCGACGTGCTGCCACACCGGCGAAAAGCCCGGCCGCGTCTGCGCCTGGGCGAGCGTGTAGCCGGTGAAGACGATCGTGCCCAAGCCTCGCCGCTGCGCCTCCCTGAGCAGCCAGGACACGCCACCCATCTGCTGCAGCGGCTCGCCGCCGAGCACGGTGATGCCCTCGAGGCCCGACGCCGCGGCGTGGTCGAGCACGTCGCCCACGGACGCCTCCGACATCGCGCGTCCCGAGGCCGGGTCGAAGAGCTCGGCGTTGCAGCAGCCCGGGCAGGCCAGGTCGCAGCCGGAGACCCACAGGGCGCAGCGCTCGAACGGACCCTCGGCCGTGGTCTGCGGCACGATCTTCGCTACGCGGAGCATCAGTTCGGGGGGCTCACTTGGGCCTCGCGGCGCCGGACGAGCACGCCGATCACCGCGGCGAGGCCCAGCAGCGCGGCGGCGCCCCCGACGTGGGAGGGCAGCACGTGGAGCATGCCCGAGTGGGGGCAGTGCCACGTCACCACGTTGAGCGCGACCAGAGCCAGCCCAGAGGCGAGCCAGAACACCGCCGACACCCGCTTGCGCTGCACGAAGGCGCCGCTGACCACGCCGATCCCGAGCATCACGACGCCGATCGCGACCGTCACGGAGAAGCAGCCCACAAAGGCGCCTTCCCGGGCGTGGTCGTGGGAGAGCCCCGACAGCGGCCATCCGGTCGAGGCCACGACCGTCAGGGCGACGGCTGCCATCGCGAGGACGACCCGGGTGGTGCGGCCCAAGAAGAGCAGGCCCACCCCGATCGCGGGAAACACGACCAGGCAGAGCACCCACAGCAGCACCTGCACGCCGAGCTGGGCCGGCGGCAGCTGCCACAGGTCGGGCCGCACGCCCATGATCACCAGCGGCGCGAGCACCACAACGAGCGAAAGCAGCAGCGCGGGCCGAAAGTGGGCCCGACGGGCGCGCTGCTGCGCGCCGAGGTCGCTGCGAATGGCCTCGAGGGCCGGGGAGGGGCGGGGCGGGGTCATGCCTGCACGGAAGCTACGGTGACGGGCGGCTCGATGTTTCGCTCGTGCCGTCCGCGCGTCATTTCTTCGTGTGCGCTTCCATCCAGTCGAAGACGACCTCGTGCCACTGCAGGCTGTTGTTGGGCTTGAGCACCCAGTGATTCTCGTCGGGGAAGAACAGCAGCTGCGACTCGACGCCTTGCCGCTGCAAGGCGGTGAAGGTGCCCAGGCCCTGGTCCTCGGGCACCCGGTAGTCCAGCGCACCTTGGATCACCAGCATCGGGGTCTTCCACTTGTCGACGTGCAGCGCTGGGTTGTGCTTCTCGTGGGCCTTGGCCCGCTCGTAGTAGGGGCCGCCGTGCTCCCACTCCGGAAACCACAGCTCCTCGGTGGCGTAGTACATGATGCGAGCGTCGAACACGCCGTCGTGGTTGACCAGGCAGCGGAACCGGTCGGGCCACTGGCTGGCGATCCAGTTGATCATGAAGCCGCCGTAGCTGGCCCCCAGGGCGCAGGCGTTGTCGGCCTGCAGCCAGGGGTAGGCCTTCGTGGCGGACGCGAGGCCCTTTTGCAGGTCGGTCAGTGGCTTGCCGCCCCAGTCGTCCCCGATCGCGTCGGTGAACGCCTGGCCGTAGCCGGTCGAGCCGTGAAAGTCGATCATGACGACTCCGTATCCGGCGCCCGCGTAGGTCTGGGCGTTCCAGCGGTAGTGGAACATGTTGCCGAAGGAGCCCTGGGGGCCTCCGTGAATGAGGAAGGCGATCGGATAGGTCTTGTCGGGGTCGAAATCGACCGGCTTGACCACGTAGCCGTACACGGTGTCGCCATCCGCACCGCGGAACGAGAACTGCTCGTGGTCCCCCATACGAGCCGCTGCGACCTTGTCGTCGTTGATGTGGGTCAAGGCCGTCAGTGGCCCGCCGCCGGTCGGCACCGTGTACAGCTCGGTCGGGTGCTGGAGGTCGTGCTTGGCGAGCAGGATGCTGTCCCCCAGCGGCACGGGGCCATCGAGACTCCCGTCGTGGACCAGCTCGCGGATCTCGGCCTTGGGCTCGAGGGGGACTCTGAACAAGGAGCGCTGCCCGAAGTTCTGCGCCACGACGAGCAGCGACGCGCCATCGGCGTCGAAGCTCATCGAGCTCGCCGAGCGATCCCAGTGCTCGGTGAGCGACGTTGGGGTCCCCTCGGGCCACGCCATGGTCCGGATGGTGAACTTGTCCGCTTCGTAGCCGGGGCGCTTCATGGAGGCGAAGGCCAGGGTGCGTCCGTCCGGGGAGAACACCGGGTGTGCGTCCCAGGCCGGGTTGTCCGCGGTGAGCAGGCGCGGCGTGCCCCCGGTGCTCGGCACCGCGTAGAGATCGAAGTTGGTCGACCACGGCTCGGTCTTCCCGGCCAGACGCACCGTGTAGACGATTTGCGCTCCATCGGGCGAGAAGGCGAAGTCCTCGGCACCCCCGAAGGGCTTGGTCGGAACGTCGCCGTCGACGCCCGCGGTGACGTCCACCGGCGTGCCGCCCTCGATCGGCTCGACGAACAGGTGGGCGCGGCGACCGTCCTTGTAGGTGTCCCAGTGGCGCACGAAGAGCCGGTCATACAGGCGCCCGGTCCGCGGACCCTCGGCCCGTTCCTCGAGTCGCTTCGCGGTGCAGGCGAGGTCGGGGCAATCGACGAAGACGTCGGTGGAGAACGCCAGGTGCGCGCCGTCGGGGGAGACGGTCAATGCGCTCAGGGGCATGGGGTGATCCGTGCGCTGCGTGGGCTCGCCGCCCGCGGCCGGCATCGACCAGACCTGCGCCGAACCGCTGCGGGTCGACAGGAAGTACAGGGTCTTGCCGTCGACCGAAAAGCGAGGATTGAAGTCGCCGGCGGGGTCGGTCGTCAGGCGGGTGGGGGACCCGCCGGCGGTTGGAATCGACCACAGATCCGTGCGGCCGCGATCCTCCTCGAGGTCGGTCACCCGGCGCACGAAGACCACCGTGGCCCCGTCGGGCGACACCTGGTGGTCACTGATCCGATCCATGCCCAGCAGGTCCCGCACGCCGAAGGGGTGCGGGTCGGTCGATGCGATCGGGGCGGGGTCGGCCGCGGGAGCCTCGCTCGGCGCCGGCCCGGCCGTGTCGGCGTCCGAGGGTGGGTTGGTCGCGGGCGCCGGTTTCGAGGAACAGCCGGTTCCCACGGCGGCCAGCAGGAGGAGCGCGAGCGGAGTCCGCATGGCGCAGAGGGTAGACGAGTTTGCGCCTCGCTAGCCCTGAAAGAAGCGAGACCCAAGTCGTCCTCGGGTCCGACTGCAGCGACCCCTCTGGCTTGGGCGGCGCGGTGTACGTCACGTCGGTGGCACCACGCGTTGCGGTGTTGCCGAGGGAGAGGGAGCTATTGTTGGCCGAAGTCTCGTCTTGGCCGGTCTGCGGACGCGGTTTCGCTTCGGCGTCGAGCCGATGAGCGTTGCCGAAGACCGGCGATGGAGGTCGAGTCAGCCCTGGAGGACGCGAATCGCTCCGATGAGTTCGCGCGAGAACCGATGCGCGCCGAGACTGCGGACGCGCGTCTGCCTGGCGATGCGGACGACCCGCAGGGCGAAGTCGACGAAGGCTCGCCGGCCAGGCCCACTTCCCGTATTCCCCGTAGACCCCCTTCCGCGCGGGAGGACCTCCAGGGTCCAAGACGAGCAAGCGAGGGCTTCAGGTCCGGCTTCAGAGAAGGGCTGATGCGCCGATGCGCCGGTGATCGAAAGCGCGGCGGGGTTGTCGTTCCTCGAGAAAGGGGAAGGGGTGAGGTCGATGCGGAGGCTGGTTGGCTCCACCGCCGCGCCATCGAGCCCGTCGTTGCCGAACTCGAACTCGACGAGGTCGTCAGCGGACTCGGCACCGCGGCAGGGAAGGGCGACTCGGCTGAGTTGGCGCCGCATCCGACTCGCGGCAAGCTGCTTCCGCCCGAGGGTCTCACCGAGGTCGAGGTCCGGGCGCTCATTGGCGCGTGCTCTCGTGGGATCACCGGGCCTCGGAACCGGGCGTTGGTCGCGGTCCTCTGGCGCACGGGGTTCGGATCTCAGCGGCGGTCCCGCTGCGGCCACACGACGTGGACGGACGACCCGTGGGCTCGCCGAGTCTAGAGCGTCCGGAAACTTCCCGATGTCGCGACGATCAGCCGAACGATCGCCTCGGCCGATGCGAATGGGCTTCCCTGGCGTGAACCGCCTTCTTTTTCGGGGGAAGCCCACTGCGACCACGCGGCCCCTCTGTGCCAACAAGTCTGAGACCACCTGCAACCCCGAGTTTACTGAAGAGGGCAGGCACGTGATGATCGATGACGAACCCCATCTCCATGGCAAAGAAACCGGACCCGGAGGTCGCGGCCAAGGGCAAGCGACGGCGCTTCACGAACGCGTACAAGCTCAACATCCTCGCGCAAGCTGACAGCTGCACGAAGCCGGGAGAGGTCGGCGCTCTGCTGCGCCGCGAAGGCCTGTACTCCTCGCACCTGACGGCGTGGCGAGCAGCGCGAGCGCAAGGCGAGCTCGTAGGAGCACCCCGCAAGCGTGGGCCGAAGCCGAAGGTCGTCGACGAAAACGCCAAGCGCATCGTCGAACTCGAGCGCGAGAACGCCAAGCTGCGAGCGCGAGCCGAGCGCGCCGAGTTCATGGTCGAGATGCAAAAAAAAATGGCGGCGCTGTTCGAACCGCACTCGGGCGCGGAGAGCGAGCCGAAGTGACAGCGATCGTTCAACGCGCGGCCGCAACGGTGGGCATCCGCACCGCGTGTCGGGTGCTTGGGGTGCCGCGAGGCAGCTACTACCGCTGGGTCGACGACCCCGTGTTCGGCCCGCCCAAACCCCGCTCGGGAGGCAGAGCCTTGACGCCCGTGGAGCGGGAGCGCGTGCTCGATGTGCTGCACGAGCCGCGCTTCGTCGACCTCGCTATCCCACAGGTTCATGCGGCGTTGCTCGACGAGGGGACGTACCTCTGCTCGGCTCGAACGATGTACCGGATCGCCGATCAAGTCGGCGAGAGCCGAGAGAGACGCAACGTCCGCGCCTACCCGGACCTGGTCAAGCCAGAGCTGCTCGCGACGCGCCCCAACGAGCTGTGGAGCTGGGACATCACCAAGCTCCTTGGGCCGCGGAAGTGGACCTACTACTACCTCTACGTCATCCTCGACGTCTTCAGTCGCTACGTCGTTGGCTGGATGGTCGCCCATCGTGAGACCAAGCTGCTCGCGCGCAAGCTCATCGAGGAAACGCTCCGCAAGCAGAACATCCGGCCGGGCCAGCTCACGCTTCATGCCGACCGCGGCTCGTCGATGACCAGCAAGCCCGTCGCGTTCCTCTGCGCCGACCTCGGCGTGACCAAGACCCACTCTCGACCGCACGTCTCCGACGACAACCCGTTCTCCGAAGCCCAGTTCAAGACGCTGAAGTACCGCCCCGAGTTCCCGGCACGCTTCGGCTCGATCGAGCACGCGAGGAGCCACTGCGTCGACTTCTTCTCCTGGTACAACGACGAGCACCGCCACAGCGGGCTCGCCATGCTCACCCCCAACGAGGTGCACCATGGACTCGCCGCCGAGCGTGTCGCAGCCCGAGCACGCGTCCTCGAAGCCGCGCACGCCCTCCATCCCGAGCGCTTCCCCAACGGCCCGCCCATCCCCCCCATGCCCCCAACCGAGGTGTGGATCAACCAGCCCGAACTACTCCTACCCAACCCGCAGCTCGGCCGAGCTGCTCACTAAACAATCGACCTCGTGGTCTCAAACTTGTTGACACCTTCCGGGCGCGCTCCTACTCTGGAAACTCAGGTGTCGTGCGATAGAGTTTTTCCAGCGTGGCGAGCGTGTTCTTTGCCACGTCTCGGAGTTCGGGCCTGAGGTTCTCCGCATGCGGACTCGAAAGCCACTGTCGCAACTCGAGTGGCTCGAGTCGGCCGAGACGATTCGACCGGTAGCGCCGGATCAACTCCGAGAAATCTTCAGGGAGCACAGCCTCCTCGTTCACATGCATCCTCGCAAGGAGGCGGATTTCGCAATGTTTCGCGGAGTCAACGTCATTCATGTCGAGCAGTCTCTCGGCCCGGTCGACCTGGAGTACGGTCTCTAGCCAATCGGAGCGATCGAACGCCGCATATGCGAGCCAGACATGTACAACAGGATTGAAGACCGGACCGGACCAAGCCTCCAACAGCTCGGTCTCCCCCAAGTCGTAGAGTATCGGACAAACCTCCGCCTGTGCCTCGTTCCGTTCATCTTCCGGAATCGAGAGAATGGAAGCAGGGAGGTCGTCGAAAGCGGCAGAGAATGCCTCCTCAGAAATCCGACCCCATCCCCAATCGATGTAGGCCTCCGTCGCGGAGCGCCACGAGCTAGAGCTGCTGCTTGACGGCATGGTTGTAGCCTGTTGCTCGGTTCAAGAACTCAACTTCCTTCTTCGCGAGCTCCGCGAGCACCTCGGCATCGAGTCCGATGAACTCACCGTTCGCCGTTCCTGCGCTCTTCGCGCGAGTTGTACGTGGGATATCGGCAGCAGCTCTGGCGAACGGCTTGCGATGTTGTCCAGATGTAGCGCCTGTTCCGACTCCAGAAGTCTTCCAATGCTTGAGTCGCTGGTTCGCATAGTCAGCAGCCCATCCCTTGGAGGTCATGTACGGCTTGTTGTGAACGAGGACGCCGCGGCTAAGGACTCCGGCTTCTCCGCACTTAGCGCGCAGGCCGTCTCGTCCCGCGATCTCCGGTCTCGGATCCTGGCCAGAGTTGGAGATCAGCCAAAACGGATGCTCGTCAGACGGGATCAACGGCTCGCCGTCACCATCGAGCCGAACGAGGCGTCCAGAGTCGTGCCGTCGAATCAACTTTCCGACCGTAAAGTGCCCCCACTCTCCTGTGTCTGGGTCAAGGGCGACGACAAGGTCTCCCTCTCTTACATCTTCGATATTTGCCAACCCACTCGCCATCAGGAAGTCCGCCCGAAGATCCGCCCCATCCCCATCGGCATCGACATACCCGCCTTCGGAAAGAACCTCGAACGCGGCCTCCATCTTGACGAACGCTTCCCGATCGATCGGCTCCTCACTCGCCAGCCCGGTCGGATCCACCCTCGACAGCGGCCGATTCTGCACGTAGCTGTACGCGCTCCGCGTCCCGACCTCGAGCGCGTCCTCGATCACCGGATCCACGCTCATCAACCGGCCAACCGCAGGGTCGTACATGGGCCCGCGCATGTTGATGAGCTCGGCGTCGAGTTCGGGCTGGTGCCCGGTGAAGCCCGTCGGAAGGTCCTCGAGGTCGACCTCGCTCAGAGGCAGGTACCAGTTGCCGCCGTTGCGTGGCCGTCCCCATGGCCGGTACGTCGCCCTCGACTGAACCGCCGCTTCGCGGTCGGTGACGGTGTGTGTCGAGCCGAGGTGGTCGTCGTGCACGAAGCTCTTCTTGTTCTCCCACCGCTCGTTGGCCGGCAGCTCGGTGCGATCGGCGACGACCTCGGCGACCACGCGCCCGGTCGTGCCCAGCACGGAGATTTTCGCCTGGCTCAGGCTCGTGCCCTCGAAGCGCAGCTCGTACGTCGGCGAGACGTTGTACGTCGCCTCGTTGGCCGCCGCCTCTTCGCGGACCACCCGCGTGCCGTCTGCGTCATACAGCAGCGACCACGCCTCGCCGCCCCGATTCGGCGAGTGCACCTTGTCCTGCGCCGTCCACGTCAGCGTGCGCTCCCCGTCGGAGAGCACGTTGCCGTTGTTGTCGTAGCTGTACGGGTTCGCGCCCACGGAGGTCAGCCGATCCGTCGAGGCCTCGTAGACGAACGTGCCCTGCCCCGACTTCTGCGTGATGTTACCCAAGCCCACGTCCCGACCTCGAGCGCATTCTCGATCACCGGGTCGACGCTCATGAAGCGGCCGACCTCGGGGTCGTACATGCGCCCGCGCATGTTGATCAGCCCTGCATCGAGCTCGGGCCGGTGGCCTGTGAACCCAGCCGGCAGCTCCTCGAGATCGGCGTTGGTCGCGGGGTTGGCCCAGTCGTCGCCGTCAAGTGCCGCCCCCCACGGCCCGTACATAACGCTGGACTCCACCACGCCCTCGCGGTCGGTGACCATGTGCGTGGAGCCGAGATGATCGTCGTGCACGAACTTCTTCACGCTCTCCCAGCGCTCGTTCGCGGCGACCTCGGTGCGCTCGACGAAGACCTCGGTCACGACCCGGCCCGTGGAACTCAGCACCGAGATCCGCGCTTCGCTCAGGCTCGCGGCGTCGAAGCGCAGCTCGTAGGTCGCCGAGATGTTGTACGTCGCGCTGTTCGACGACGCCTCTTCCCGGACCACGCGCGTGCCGTCTGCATCGTAGAGCAGCGACCACGCCTGCCCTCCTGCTGGAGCGAGCGCACCTTGTTCTGCGCCGTCCACGTCAGCGTGCGCTGGCCGTTCGGTCAGCACGTTGCCGTTGTCGTCGGAGCTGTAGCTGTGCGCGCCCACGGAGCTCAGCCGGTCCGTTACCGGGGGTAAGTGTACGTTCCTTGGCCGGACCAGCCGCCTCGAACTGCCCGGATGGGTTCGCCGGCGTGACGGTCGTCGGGTCCAGCCAGTTTGGTCGAGCAGTTTGCGACCTGTAGCCCTTCGACTCTTTGCGAACGAGCGAGACTCTCGATCGCTGGCGATCGCTGGCCGGCCATGAACGAAAACGATTGCGCGACCTCACACGGGCGCAATGCGATTGCGCTCGAGGATTCCGACCCCCATCCCGCCCCTTCCTCCGTGCAGGCCACGCCCCGCCCGCAGGGACCCCTCCGGGCGACAAACCGAAGCTCGGGCGGAGCTGCCATCTCGCCCGCGACTCAGCCTATCACGCTCAGCGACGGTGCTCGATGGATGCCGCGACCAAGGGCTCGAAGGTGAAGCCCGAGCGCGGGTTTCCCGACAGTCCGGCGTCGAGGTCGAACGCGAGGGCGACCGTGACGTCGGTATCGACGACGAAGTCGCCCTCCACGTCGATCTCGTCGGCGTCGAAGCTGGCTTCGTGCCAGCCGTCCGCCGTCGCGACCCGAACCCGCGTGAGCCCGAATGAGATCCTATCGTAGGACTGCATGCGCATCGGCACGTCCGCGATCGCGCCCGAGCGGGGCTCGGCGATGAGCGTGACCGGCGTTTCATCGCCGCTGAGCAGCACCCACCGATCGTCGTGGGCGCGGTGAAGCGCGACGCTGTCGACGGTCAGCTCGACCTCGACCACGTCGGCGTCCCGAGGCATCGCCTCGACGCCGAGGTCCACCGAGGCGCGCGCAGCCTCCTGAGCGACGTAGTCCGAGGTGGTCGGGTAGACGGCGAGATCGCAGCCGGCGGTGAGCAGGCTGGTCATGAGCAATGCGGCACTCAGGTGGTTCGAGGCGTTCATCGATCGTCGGTCCACTGGCCTCATCGTCCGAGACCGGTCCGGCTTGAGCCCCGACGTTCGCGGCCGGGCCGCCTCAGAGGGGACGAGGGTGTATGCCGGAGAAGGCAGCCTTGAGGTCGCAGGGGCAGTGCTGGCCGCTGTCCAGCGTGGTGGGCAGCTCGATGTCCCCGAAGCGCACGCGCGCCAGACCCACGACATGGGACCCGAGCGCCGCGAAGATCCGGCGCACCTCGTGGAACCGTCCTGCGGTGATCGTGATCGATGCGAAGGCCTCCGCGTCGGCCGGCCGATCCAGCGCCGGGTGGAGCGAGGCGGGGTCCCGACGCGTCAGCTCGAGGATCTCGGGCGTGTAGCCGTCGTGGAGCGTCAGGGTCTCGGGTCGCTCCTGCGGCTCTGTGGCCAGCGCGACGTGGTAGGTGCGGGGCACGGCATATCGAGGGTGCGTGATCCGATGCAGAAGCGTCCCGTCGGTCGTCCACATCAGCAGCCCGGAGGTCTCCTTGTCGAGCCGGCCCACGGCCCGCAGCTCTGAGTAGAGGGGGGCGTCCTGCAGGAGCGCATAGGCCGTCGGGTGCCTGCGATCCTCGTGCGCGGTCACGACGCCCAGCGGCTTGTGGAGGATCAGATCGTAGCGGCACCGCAGGGTGAGCGGTGCGTGATCGAAGAGCACCTCGGTGGGAAGATCCGAGGGCGGCACGTTGGTCTTGGCGGCCAGCGCCGTCCCGTCGAGCGCCCGCACCCGGCCGGCCCGAAACGCTCGCGTGACCTCGCGGCGCGACATGGGCTTGTTTCGGGCCACGAGCAGGTCTAGACGAGGCATCAGCCGGAGCTTGGCGCAGAGGCCGCCCATCGCGCTACCCTCCACCTGCGTGAGTGCGCGCCCTACACCTCTGCACGACGAGCGGGCGATCGTCGAGCGGGCCCAGCGCGGTGACCGACAGGCGTTCGAACGGCTCTACCGCCACTATGCGTCGACGATCTACGGGTACGTGCTCGTACCGATGCTCGGGGACCGGGACGACGCGCACGACTGCCTTCGAGAGACCTTCATGGCGGCGCACCGGGCCCTGCCGGACTACGCCTGGCGCGACCCGAGTGTGTACGGATGGATCAAGACGCTCGCCAAGAACAAGGCGCGCGATCTTCTGCGCGCATCTGGGCGGCGCCAGCGCCTGCGGGGATCCTTCCTCGATCACGTCGAGTCGATCGGCGGTCCCCCGCCGCCGAGTACGGCCGGCGAGGAGGAGGTGCGCCGCGCGGAGCTTCGCGCGCAGATCGAGTCGGTCCTTGAGACGATGAACCCTCGGTATGCAAGCGTCCTGAGGATGCGCCTGCTCGAGGATCTGGACCGCAAGACCTGCGCGGATGCGCTCGAGGTCAAGGTCGGCACCCTCGACGTGCTGCTCTTCCGGGCGTGCAAGGCGTTTCGAGTCGCCTGCGAGAAACAGGGCGTGCCCCTGGCCGGAGAGCTGCGATGAACCGATCCACTGCGAAGTCCCGGCGGGGGAGCCGCCAGCGTTTCACCCTACCAGCGTTCCACCCTACACAGGCGCCCGCGGGCGTCTGTCTCCGAGCCGGTGGTCAACGAACGAGAGGCCGTAAGCTTTCGTTCAGCACCGGCGTTCCGGCAGCACAAGAGAGGCGACACAGGTCATGAGTGACGAGAGACCAGGGGTGCTCGACCCCCATTGGGAAGACGTGCTTCGCGCAGGTCAGGAGGCTGAGGCCGGGCGGGGCTCGGTCGAGGAGGAGCTCGCCGTCGTGCATCTCTTCCGCCACGCCGCGGGGCCCGAGGTGCTCGAACCCGAGGCGGTCGACGCGGGGTGGGCCGAGCTCTGTGCGCAGATCGACGCCGAGTCTGGCTTCGTCCCGTGGTGGCGCCGCATGCTCGACTGGCGGGTCGGTGTCGGCCTTGCCGTCGCAGGCGCGGCGGCGGCGGTGCTGCTCCTCGCCGCGCGTCCGCCCGAGCCCGAGCCCGAGCCAGGCGCGGTCGCCCAGCGCGAGGCCGCCGCGAACGGGATGTCCGGCACCCTGTCGGCCCAGTTCGAGCTGCTCGCCCCGACCGCTCGGGCGGCGATCGGCGTCGAGGTGGACGATGGCCGCAGCGCGGTCCGCCAGCAACTGCTCGCGGGGCTTGCCTCGCCGGGGACCGCCGGAGGTGCACCATGACACGCCGCTTGGGTTCGCTGGGCACGCTGGCCCTGGGGATGGGGCTGGGTGCCGCCGCGATGTTCGCGGGGTTGGCCCACGCCGACCGCCTCGCGCCGGCTCGGCCCGATGTCCTGGTGGCGCTCGGGCAGCGGCTCGAGGTCGAGCACCGAGCCGTCGACCTCAAGGTGGACTCCGGCGACATCGCCGGGGCGATCGCCTCGCTCGAAGGGTTGCGCCAAGGACCGTGGCCCTCGGCCGATGACGCGACGCCCGTCGCGGTCGCGCTGCGTCATGACGCCTACGGGCGGCTCGTCCGGCTGCGCATGGATCATCCCGACATCGACCCCGTGCCCGAAGGTACGCTGCTGGACGTGGTCGACGAGGCGCTGGGCGAGGGCGCCGCCGACGAGGCCCTCGGCGAGGACGAGGCCAACCCGTTCACGGCCCGCCTGTGGGCACTTCGCGGCGAACTCTTCGAATCGCAGGGCCGCGACGACGAGGCGCTCGCGGCCTACGAGAAGGCGATCGAGATCAACGCGCTCTTGCTGGAGCGCGAACTCGGAGGGACGCCATGAACCGGCGCGTCGGGCTGGCTCTGATCGCCTGCGTCGCGGTGGGCTGCGCCAAGCGTGCCTCCTCGGAGACCGCAAGTGCTCCACAAGAGGCGCCCTCGATGGACGACCCCGGGGCGGACGCCGCGGAGCACGATGAGGACGATGAGGCGCGCGCACCTGGCCGCTCATTCGCGGCCTCGTCGGGGCTGGACGCCCTGCAGGCCGAGTTCGACTCGCTCGACGCCGACCTGTCCGCGCAGGGCATCCTCCGGGCGGGTGAGGTGACGCCCGAGCCGGAGGCGGCCGGGACGAAGAAGGACGAGGCGAAGGACGGCGGCGTGGCGCGCTGCGAGCGAATCTGCGACCTCGAGCAGGCAATCTGTGACGTCTCGGAGCGCATCTGCGCCTTGGCGGACGAGCCGGCGCACGCGGGCGATGACGCGTACGTGCAGGCGTGTACCCGGGCCGATGCGCGGTGCGAGCAGGCGACTGAGGCGTGCGAGGCGTGCCGCTAGCGTCCTGAGTGCGCCGCGCCTGGGCGGTCACTCGTCGGGGCGGGCGGAGGCTGCGGTGAGCCACACGTCCACCTCTTGGGCCGCGTTCGCGTCGGGTCGCTTGCCCTTGGCGAAGGTGTCGCGGGCCTTGGTGGCCAACTCCCTGGCGCGCGGGTGGTCGCCCCCGGTCGCGTGCAGGGCCTGCGCCAGCGCGAACTGGGTGCGGGCGAGCAGGTTGGGGTCGAGGCCTCGGCCGCCGCGAAGCTTGAGCGCGCGCTCGAGTCGCTCGACGGCGCGTTGGGCTTGCTCGGCGCGGACGTCGAGCAAGCCCAGGCTGGTCAGCGCGTAGGCGAGGTCGGGGTGGTCTTCGCCGCGGGTTCGCTCCCACATGCGCAGCGCCAGCATGTGGCTGTCGGCGGCCTCCTCGAGCGCCCCGGACGCCTCGAGCTCGCGGCCAATGTCGTACAGGACCGCGGCGACCTGCGGGTGATCGCCCAGTCGCGACCGCTGCAGCTCCAGGATCTGTCGCTTGTGGGCGACGGCCTGCGGGTGATCGCCGTGCTGGGCGTGGCTGTCCGCGAGCGCTTCGAGCATCGGCACCAGGGCGACGTCGGTGGCGGGGTAGACCTCGCGGGCGGCGGCGAGGGCGGTCTGCATGCCGGCGAGCGCTTCGTCGTGTCGTCCTTGGGCGTCGAGCACCCGGGCTAGGCCGAACGCGGCGAGCGCGACGTCGGGATGACCTTCCCCCAGCAGCTCCACGCTGCGAGCGCGGGCGTCTTCGAAGGCGTGGTGCGCTTCGCCGAGCTGACCCTGCTGCAGCCGGACCTCCGCCAACGCACGCGTCGCGTCGATCTGATCGAGCTGCGAAGCGGGCACGGTCTCGTAGATCTCCAGCGCCCGGAGGAGGTCGGTTGCCGCGCCGTCAGAATCTCCCGCGTCGCGCCGGATGACGCCGACGTCATGGAGCAGTCGCGCTTCCATGGAGCCGCGCGCCCCGATCCGCTTGATCGCGGCCTCGGCGTGACGCGACCACCCCAGGCCATCCTCGTGATCGCCGCGCTGCCGGCCGACCAGATGCACCAGCGCGCTCGCGGAGGCGGCAGCGATCGCGTCGTGCTTGACCGACGCGCCCTTCCACTGCGCCTCTTCGAGGTTCTCCTCGGCTTGTTCGGTGTCGCCGCGGATCCCCTGGGCCTGACCGAGCCGGAAGCGAGCCTCGGCGAGGACGGGCGGGTAGTCGACGGTGCCGGCCGCATCGTAGGTGGCGCGGGCGAGCGACACGGCCTCGTCGTAGTGACCGAGCTCGCCGAGCACCTTGACCTTGGCCAGGTCGGTCCGCAGCGCGGCGACGGCCTCGCGCAGGGTCTCGCCCTGCGGCGGGTCGACGGCCGACGCGAGCGCTTCGGTGTCCGCGCATGCTGACAGCGGGCTGATGTGGGCGGCTGCGTGGGCCGTTCGAGCGGCCATCGAGGGATCGGGCGTCTCGAGCAGATGCGCCCACGCGTCGATCTCGTCGAGGCGTTCCTGAAGACAGCTTCGACGCAGCTCGAGCAGTCGGGCAGACTGCTCGCCGCGGACGTGGGTCGCCTCGCAGGCCTCCGTGTACATCTGCGTCCAATCCTCCCCGTAGCCGTCGACGATGCCGCGCGCGGTCGCCCAGGCGGTGGCGGTCCCCGGTTGGTTCAGCCCGCCCAGCGCCGCTTCGATCGCGTCGGCCCGGTCCTCGTTCCACACCGCCCCCACGCGATCGGCACCGTCGAGGCAGATCGACGGCGCCCGGTTGCGCCAGTACTGGATGCCGCCCACGCCGCTGGCCACCAGGACGGTCGCGCCGGCGATCGCGAACACCTTTCGCCGCCGCACTCGGGGGTCGTTCTCGAGCGCCTCGAGCAGGGCGTCCATGCTCTCGAAGCGCGCGCCCGGGTCGGGGCTGAGACCGCGCAGGACGTGTCTGCGCACCCAGGTGGGGACCCGCGACAGGCCCGGCGGGGAGACGATCTCGGAGGTCGACTTCTGAGTGGTCAGCGCCGCGGCGTCGGCACCATCGAAGGGGCGGACCCCGACGAGCGCGTGAAACAGCGAGACGCAGAAGGAGAACTGATCGCTGCGCGCGTCGGTGGGCTTGCCCAAGTGCTGCTCGGGGGCCATGTACGCGGGCGTCCCCAGCGTCGAGCCGGTCTGCGTGAGCATCGGGTCCACCACGTTGCGCTCGCCGCCTTCGCCCGCGGCGGGCGGCTCGTCCGTGTCGTCGTCCGGCGCGTCGCCTGGGCCCGGTGGGATCCTGCCCGTCTCGCTGTCGCCCTGCATCGGGCGCGCGAGCCCAAAGTCCATCACGCGGACCCGGCCGTCGCGTCCGATCAGCACGTTCTCGGGCTTGAAATCGCGGTGGACCAGGTTCGCGGCGTGGGCGGCCGCAAGGCCCCGCCCCGCGGGAATGAACACCTCCAAGACCTCGTCCCACCGCCGTGGCTTCACCCGCATCCACCCGCGCAGCGTGTCGCCCTCGACGAGCTCCATCGCCACGAACACCTGGTCTCCATACGTGCCCACGTCGTAGACGGTGATCACGTTGGGATGGGCGAGCTTGGCCAGCGCTTGCGCTTCGAGCAGCAGCCGATTGCTCGAGGCCTTGCGCTTGCGCTCGAGGTTCCGCGGTCGCAGCAGCTTGAGCGCGACCTTGCGGTTGAGCTCGGGGTCATAGGCTGCGAAGACGACGCCCATGCCGCCGGTCCCCAGCTCCTCGAGGACGACGTATCGACCCAGCCGCGTGCCGGGGGTCAGGGCGGCGAGCGCGGAGCCCTCGCCCTCACCCTCGGACACGGACTCGCGTTCGCCTTCGACGACGGTCGCGGCGTCCGCGTCGTCCGAGACCAGCCCGCTGGCATCGTTTGGCTCGACAGGCGGCATCGTCCCGGTGATCATGCCGCACCCGGCGTCGGGCCTCAACGACCGCTGTGGGATGCCATGGATGCCCTGCCGGACGGATTGCTGCAACGCCTGACGACATGGTCGATCGCGCTGCACGTCGACCCGCCGGCCGAGACGCCGTGGCGGGTTCTCGGGGCGCTCGAGGTCGCGCTGCACTGGAGTGATGGCCTTCGGGTGCATCTGGGCCCGTGGTCGCGCGCGATCGAAGGCGCGGACGCCCCCGAGGCGCTGGAGCTGCTGGCGGCGGGGCTGTTCGGACGCGCCCGCGTGTGGGCATACACCCACGGCAGCGAACCCGCAGGACACACGCTCGAGATCGACACCGAATCCGGCTGGGTCGAGGCCGGTGGGCAGGGCCCCCACAGGCGGTGGTTCCGGGCGCCGCAGCGACATTTGCTGCACAACAGCCGCGCCGCGCCGGCGGACGTGCAGTGGGGCACGCCGGGGCGTCTCCCGCATGCGCCGTGGGTCGGCATGCTCGCCCAGGACGAGCTCGGGCCCGGCACGCTGGCCATCGACGGTGAGCTCGACCTGCATCCCTTTCGACCCAAGGACGTGTCGAAGGTCGTCGAGGCCTACATCGATGCGTGTCTACAGGCGGGCATCGTGGAGCTGCGGCTCGTGCACGGCAAGGGGATCGGCAACCTCCGCCGCACGGTCCACGCCCTGCTCGAGCGGCACCGGGCCGTCGCGTCGTATCGGCTCGGCGGGATGGGGGAGGGCGGCTGGGGTGCCACGCTCGTCACGCTGCGTCCCGCGGTGGACTGAGGGGTCGCCGGGTTCACCGCGTTGGTCGCAGAGATCGAAGGCCTTGGGATCTTTGGTACCCTTGCGATGGTGGTCACGGCGTGGACCCAGACTCGGCAGGGCGCAGGAGAAGCGCGTGCGCGAGGGTCGACGCCCGTGTGACCTGAAGTTCTCCGCATGCAGTGTCCGATCTGCCAAGAGTCTGTGGATCCCGAAGCCGAGCAGAGCGACTCGACCTCGTGCCAGGCCTGCGGGGCGCTCGTCGTGCTCGCGACGCATGACGTCATTCCCGACGAGCCCCCGACGCCCACGCCGTGGACGTGCAAGAAGGCAGAGCCCGGGCGGTTCTGCGCCACGAGACCGTGGCGTTCGGCTGCGCTCGTCTTCTTCCTCGGGACCCTCCTCGCGCTCCTCGCCCTCGTCACGATGCTGCTCGCGGGCATGGCGTCAATCATCGCCGTCGGCCTGCTCGGCGCGGGGGTCATCCTCACCACCTACGCCCTCGCCGCGGCGGTCCTCAACCGGTCGCGCCTCGAAGCCGACGCCCACAGGCTCTCGTACACCTGTGCGCCACTTCCCTTCCCGATGCCCTCTCGCGTCGAGCTCGAGTGCTCGCAGATCCGTGCCCTCGCCTTCGTGCCCACCAGGACGCTCGTGACCGACCACGGGCGAAGCGTTCAAACGCTGCGAACCCAGTCGACCGGCCAGCGACTCGACGCCGTGCTCGCCGACGGCACGCATCGAACGATGGTCCCCAACGTCGCGACGCAGGGCCAACAACGATGGCTGCTCTACCACCTGCGAAGGATCGGCATCCCGGGGCAATCGGTCGACCGTCCCCAGCACGCCCCGCACTGATCGGCGAGCCGGGCCGGTTGGACGAGGTCGAGCTCGGGGAAGACCCGCCGCCGTAGCGGCGCCCGAAGTCCGCCGGCCGAGCGCGGTCGAGGCCAGCCCCACCAGCGGCGCCGCGACGCTCAAGATACACAGCCCCAAGGGCAGCCTGGCCGGCCGCCTCGAGTTCACGCTCTGCCCCGACGCCCCGTAGGCCGGCTGTCAGGGCGTCAGGTTGCGTGCGTGCTCGGGAAGCCGCTTGTCGTAGGGGCAGGCGTCGGTCCCCGCAAAGCTGGGGCTGGGGTTGCCGCACCGTCGGTACCCCATCGCCTCGTAGAAGGGAGCGGCGGTGATCGTCGAGTCCAGGTGCAGTCGCATCAGGCCCGCCTCCCGCGCGCGCGCTTCGAGGGCGTCGATCAACGCACGCCCCACGCCGCGCCGCGCATGCTCGGGATGGACGTAACACAGCCGAATGCCGCCGTCGGCTCGCAGCAGGCCGACTCCGCACAGCACGCCGCCGCGCTCGGCGACCACGACCCACTGCCCGGGCCGGGCAATCCACGCCTCAAAGCGCTCCGGAGTCTTGTTGGCGAGCCAGTCCGCGAGCACGGCCGGGTCGCCGCGGTGGTCGGCAGAGCACAGCTCGGTGATCGATCGCCGGAGTACGTCGGTCGCGGCGTGGGCGTCGGCCTCGGTCGCGTCTCGGGTCGTCGGGCCAGTGCGCATGGAGGCACACTACCTCGTTGATGGTGGTGTGCACGGGCCGCTAAGGCGCCCTCGAAGCGACGCCGGGCTCGGTGTTCACGCGCAGGAGGAAGAGCGCAGCGAGACACACGACCCCGCCGAGCAGGAAGTTGGGTCCGTAGCCGATCGTCTGCGCGGTCACGCCTCCCAGGGCGCCCGCGAGACCGGTCGCGAGGACCACCACCGAGGCCTGCAGGGTGTAGTCGCTGGCGGCGTGTTCGGGGCGGGTGTGGTCCATCATCACCGTGAAGAGCGCGGCGGTGGCCATGCCGGACGCGAAGTGCTCGAACACGACCGGGCCGTAGAATAACGCGGCGCTGGTTTCGGGTCCGGTCGCGAGCGCGTAGCTGGCGACCGAGATGCCCTGCGCGACGCCGAACGCGACCAGCGATCGATGTCGGCCGATCCGCCCCACCGCTGCGCCTCCCGCCAGCGCGCCGAGCAGCCCTGCGGTGAAACCTGCCGCCCCGAGCAGCCAGCCCAGATCGGCGAGACCGAGACCCTCGTCGATGAAGAAGGGGCGGAGCATGCTGGTCGCCACGCTGTCTCCGGCTTTGTAGACCGCGATCACGAGCAGCCATCGACGTCGTGGCGGCTCCAGGAACCACCGCAGGGTGTCCCGTACGCTGACCGGCGTCACGCCACGGACGGCGGGGGCGGGACGTTCGTGGAGGCGCCACAGCGGGAGGGTCGCCAGGAGCATCAGCCCGGCCGCGATGGTGAACGTCCATGTCCACCCGAGGTGCTCGAACGCGACGAGCAGGGCGCCTCCGCCCGCGATCATCCCCACGCGGTAGCCGGCGAGCTGGATGCCGTTGCCCAGACCTCGTTCGGCGCGGGTGAGGAGGTCGACGGCGAGTCCGTCGGTCGCGATGTCCTGGGTGGCGGCCAGGAGGTTGGTCAGCAGGACGCCCAGCACCAACCAGCCCAGGGCGTGTGTCGAATCCACCAGGGCGAGCAGCACGAGCACGGCGGCGCTGGTCAGCTGCAGCGGGAGCAGCCACCCTCGGCGACGACCCAACCGGCTGTGCCCGCGCCGCTCCACCATCGGGGCCCACAGGAACTTGAGGCCCCAGGGCAGGGCGAGGACGGCGGTCAGGCCGATGGCCGTCAGCGAGACGCCTTGCTGTCGCATCACCGCCGGAAGGGCTTGGGTGAAGAATCCAAACGGCAGGCCCTGGGAGAAGTAGAGCGTCGCGAGCAGCCCGAGTTTGGCGGCCGTCGCTGGAGGGGTCATTCCCACCCCCAGCGCCGCAGCAGCGGCCATCGCCAGGGGCGCGAGAGATGCTTGAGCGAGAGCCACAAGAGCGCGCGTCGCTTGGCCCGGACGCTGGGCGCCAGGATGACGTGCACGTGTGGGTGCGAGCGCCGGCGGGTTCGTCCGGCATTGCACAGCAGGGTGAAGCACTCCGGATCGCCGAAGCGAAGCGCTGCCTCCCGGCGAGCGACGCACTCGGCCGCCGTCAGCAGCTCCGATAGCGACCGGCCCTCGACCGAGGCGGTGACGACGAAGTAGCCGGGCACCAGCGGGACCCGTGGCCAGCGCACCGAGAAGCGTGCATCGATCATCGGCGTGGCTCCGGGTCGAGGAGCCGACGCAAGGTGTCGCGCAGGCTTCGGGCAGCGCTTCCGGTGGGGACGAGGTCGGTGCTGGCCGCGAGCTGGTAGTAGCCCTCGATCGTCGCGAGTGTCGTGACCGAGAGCGCGACCGCATCGATGCTCACCCGCTGCTCCCGCGCCACGTCGCGCAGCAGGCGTTCGAGCGTGGCCCTGCGACGCTCGACCACGTCTCGATAGAGCTCCCGCAGCCGCGAGTCCTTGAGCGCGTGCGCCCCGAGCCAGACCCACGCGGCGGCGGCGTCCGGATGCGCGCCGTCTCCCAGGTCGAGATGCGCGTCGATCCAGGCATCCAGTCGGCCCCACGCACCTGCCTCCCGCGTGGAGAGTCGCTCGAGTCGCGCCTGAAGCAGCGCCTCGAGGTGCTCGGGCAACGCGTGGAGGATCTCCGCCTTGCTCGAGAAGTGGTGGTGCACGAGCCCTGCGCTCAGCCCCGCCTCGGATGCGATCGCCTGCACCGAGGCACCGTCGAAGCCGGCGCGCGCCATCACGCGCACGGTGGCTTCGACGATTTGCGCGCGTCGTGCGCTCGCGTTGGAAGGACGGCCCATAAGTTTGTTGGTTAACCAATCAATAAACCGGGAGGGCACGGTGTGCAAGCCGATTCGGCGGGGGCCTGGTCAGCACGACCCACCGGAGCCCGACGCGCTTCGGGCCGAGGTGGAGAGGCTGGAGTCCGCAGGGGTCGGTTCGGTTCGGCTCGGCGACGGCGCGCGGACGCCCCGGCGGGTCGAGCCTCAGTCGAATGGAGCGCGAACGAGCAGAGGGTTCGCATCGCGCAGCGCTCGGGCGTAGTCGCGGTTGCGAAGCAGCAGTGTGCCGGTGCCGGAGGCGTCCACACGCATCAACGTCAGCGGTGAGCGCCGGCGGGCTGCGAGGCGGATGATGACCAGCGGGAGTGGAATCCCGACGGTGGCGAGCAAGGTTGGTTCGCCGAACCCCGCGGGCACGCCCGGGGCGGGATCGGAGACCAGGATGGCGACTTGGATGAGCAGACCGAAGCACAGCCAGATCCACAGCACGACCATGAGAACGAGGACCCACAGGCGCCGTCTGCTCAACAATCGCGAGAGCCGGGTCCTGCGGCGGTGCCGTTCGCACAGCGGGAAGCGAATCATCGAGACCCGGGTCGCGTACATCGGGAGGATGGGGGTTGGCCAGAGGTCCGTGCCCTCGGACGTGCGCGCCTCGACCCAGACGGGGTGGGGGTCACCGCACACGACACAAAGCGGCGGAAACTCCGTCTCGTGAATGTGGTCGATGACGAGCTTCATCGTCGTTCGACGGTAGCGGTCAGGGTCCGCTGGGGCAACGTCTATGACCAGCGCCTCGCCGAACGCGTTCGCGACGCCCTTGGGCCCCGAGACGGGCTCAGCGAGCGCAGGATGTTCGGCGGCGTCGCGTTCATGTGCAGTCGTGCTGAAGTTCGTCGAGACGCGGCCGCCCAAGGGGGCAGAGAAGAAGAAGAAGAAGAAGAAGAAGAAGAAGAAGAAGAAGAAGAAGAAGAAGAAGAAGTTGTCGAAGCTCAGGACCCCGCCTGGGACGAGCAGCCGCCAGATGCCGACAGCATCCGCGAGGACGTCATCGGCCGTATGAGAGCCGTCGCTCGTGGTGGCGGGGGACCCGCGTGCGTATCCGTCCTGCCCCGTTGAGAATCGAGCCTGAGGAGCCCGGACGTTCGCTCGCCTGGCACCACCCCTGTACGCATGCAGATACTCGACACCGCACTCCGGGTGCCTCGGTCAGCGACGAGGTCAGCAGCAGTCGTGGTCGACGGCCGCCAGCGGTGAGGTGCGAAGGATCCGGACGTTGCCCAACTGTGCTCCAAGCGGGTCGGGGAAGGTACCGTTGGGCTCGGGCAGGAGCTCGACCGCGAGGGCGCTCAGCGGACTCTCGCGAGGCAGCCCTGCCGAGTCGAGGGCAGTCTCCACCTCGGGGCGCGTCCACCGGGTTCCGGCCATGGGCAAGCGAGAGACGGAACTCCCGTTGCTGCGGCGAATTCGGGAGGCGCGGCGCAGGCCGATCTGGATGTTGCGACGCGTCGAACCGTCGGCTTGCATAACCCGGGCGTACAAGACGAACCACATCTCGGTGTTGGATGGATCGGCCCCCGCCTGGCGCAGGCCGACGTAGGGCGTGGCGTAGGCAGCGAGGAGCGCAACGGCACCGTGGGGCCGCGCGAGGGCGCTGCAGCGGAGGTCCGGTGCCGGGTGCTGCACGCCTTCGAGCAGAAGGGGCTGCCCGAAGCGGCCCTGGGCAGTCGTCCACAGCGGGTCGTCGACCGGGCCGCGGTCGTGCCCCACGCGGAACTCGTAGGTGAAGAACGAGAAGAGCTCCGGCGACGAGGGGTCGGTGTTGGGTGGCAACGGCAACAAGAAGCGTCTGTCCGAGTCGGAAGCTGGCTCGAGCCTCTGCATCGACGCCAGTCCCGCGAGGTCTTGGACCTGTCCAGGCGTGATAACGCGGACCAGCTCGGGGTCGATGGGGATGCTCTCGACCACGTCGGGATCGGCGAGCGGTTCGGCGTTGGGCAGGAGCATCGGATCGGGTGCGCGGGCGAGAGCCCGCGCGAAGTAGGCGTCGCGCGGGTCGGCGAGCGGCTCGTCGAACTCGATCCACAGCCGCTTGGTCCGCGGTCCGGTCGCGTCGTATTCGGTGTCGCGCTCGAAGGGCGTGAGTGCAACGCCTGCCGCGACGACTTTGGGCACCTGACGAGGCGGAGTGACGATCGGCAGCACGCTGTCGACCGTCTGGGTGACCTCACCACCGTCCTCGATCGCCAACGTGAAGGTGTAGGAGATCTCGACCTCGTGGGGGCGGATGTCTGCATCGAGTGGAGGAGGCAACGCGTCGACGAAGACGAGGCGCATGTACGTTCGTTCGGGCTTCTGTCGCGCCTGCACGTTGACCGTCGGCATCAGCTCGATGCGGCCGACTTCGGTCACCTCCGCGGGGAGAGAGGGCTGCATTGGGTTGGAGACCGTGCGGATCACTTTCACCGCCGGGGTACCCGCCCCACGCCAGGTCCAGTCGCGTGCGATCACGGCCTGCGCCACGTTGAGCCACTGCCCGGAGAGCTCGCTCGGCTCCGCCATTTCGAGGCTGGTGAGGTCGGGAGCCGCGTGATGCGTGAGCCCGCAGCAGCCGAAGGCCACCCGCTCACCGGGCCGGCCGACGAGCAAGTCGCCGTCGGCAACGAGATCGGCAGCCTCCGCCAGGCGCCCCAGCAGGACCGGCGAGGGGTCGTTCTGGGCGACGACGGGGCGCACGTCTGCGCGACCTCCGGTGGGGTCGGGCCGCAGGAATACGGACCGCAGCATGTCGGAGGCGGGCAGGGTGGCCAGAACGTCCTGCTCGGCGCTGATGCTTGCCCGGGCGTGCATGTCGATGCTGTCGGACTCGCCGAAGCGCGCCTGCTCGTCGCCGAAGTAGGTGAGATCGTCGCGGCCCGCGGCAATGACCTCGATGCGAACGTCTCGTGCCGTGGGCACGAGCACCGGGCCGGTGATCGTGCCGTCTGCTCCGAGCTGCGCACTCACGTCGTGGGCATCCAGGTCGGGGATGTCTTGCCAGGTCAGGTCGACCTCCAGCGTGTGCTCGGGATCTGGAGGAAAGGCGCGACCTGTCTCGTACCAATGGACGTAGCCGTCTTCATCGGCGGCGGGGTCGTAGGTCGGTGCCTTCACGCTGACGCGGATTCGCGCGAATGCCACGTCGACGTCCCGGATCCCAGCCGGGGTCGCATTCGCCGGGTCGGCGTCGTTGCTGGCGATCTGGGCGCGCAACACCGGGCGAACCGACGGTCCGGCGGCGAAGGCGGCCTCGGGGTATCCCAGGAGTGGACGCAGGAGGCGAATGCGGTCTGTGCGGCCGTCCGTACCGACCGCGAAGGGCCGAATGTGCAGTCGTCCAGGCCGACGCCAGCGTTTGAAGTGTAGGTTCCCGACCGGTGACTCCCCGGGTCGCGAAGGCTCGTCGTCGATGTCGGGGCCTCCGCCGGTGGTGTCCGCGAGGCGTACGCGGAACTCGTAGCGCCGACCGTAGCGAAGCGGGACATCGTCGGCGCCGACGGGGACCTCCGCAGCGGCCGGGCCCGGCGGCACCTCCATGAGGCGTTGCTCGTCGTTGGTGTCGATGACGAGCGACGAGCCTCTCCACTTGGCGAACCACGCGGGAAGCCACAGCTGATCGGCGTTGGCGGTGGGGACGACCTCGGTCCAGCGCTCCTCTTCCTCGGTGCCCAGGTCGACGCCGACGACGAGTGGGGCGTTCACGCGAGAGAGCGAATGCCACGCGCTCTGGCCGTGGTAGCGGACATCGACGCGATATCCGAGCACACCGCGCGGAGCGACCACGGGGTCTTCTCCTGCTGGTGGCGCACCCAGCGAACGGTTCTGGCCCTCGAGGATGTCCTCGTCGTCCCAGCCCAGCTGCACGCCTTCGTCCCGCGGAATCGGCGGGCCCGTCCGGTCTTCGTCGAGGATGTCGGCGCTGAGCGGCTGGCGGGCGTGGACCACCTTGGAGAAGCCGTCGTCGAAACGGAGAGCTTCGACGAACACCTTGTCGAAGTTTCCGGCCGCGGCAGCGGCGGCAGCGGTCTCGAACACCGGAAACACCACGGGGGTGAACAACGAGCGGCTCTCGGCGGGGGCGAGCGGGGGCACCCGAGTCGCGAACGAGCGCGTGTAGCCCGGTGTGGAGGCGACTGCGCCCGCGAAGTCGCTCCAGGGGGCAAGGTCGAACCAGAGCCATCCTCCGTTCTCGAGGCGAGGTGCGGCGTCGAGTGTCAGCGTGATCTCGTGGATGAGGCCCAACGCCTCTGCGAGACGGGGACGTCGCAGCGCAAACGCGAGGGCCTCCCCCCACCCGATGACGGTGGCGGCGACCGGCGGAATCGCCTCGGGCGGGCAACGCATCGCACAGTGATAGGTGTCGTCGATGACCGCGAGCTCGGTGCGTGGCTGCACGAAGGCGAACGAGCGCCGATAGCTGCGGGGCAGATACTTTCGAATCTGAACCGTGAGGTCGCGGCTTTGGGGCGAGAAGGTATCGGCTGCGGCGGTGTCGGGGATCGAAAGCGCCGTCTTGATCGCACCGAAGATGGTGCGCGCGTCGGGGGCCGCCACCGTTGATCCCGCGGGCCAGGTTTCCCTCTGGTGCACGTTGATGCGCTGCGGCAGGGCCTCGACGGCATCGGAGATCGACGCTTCGAAGGCGAGCTTTGCGTCCGAGAAGGCCGGCTCTCCCGGAGACAGCGCTTCGAGCGGACTGCCCGTGGGGGCCAGGAGAAGGCGGACCGTGAGCGTTCGGGACGCGTGATCCCAGGACTGCAGATAGGGGACGAGGGTGATCTTGTGAGGCGTTGCCATGTGTTCTTCCTCGCTAAACTCAAAGGGTGGTGGTGTCCGAGACGGTGTAGGAGGCGCTGATGGAGAAGATGAGGAAGATGTCGACCTGAACCTTGACGGAGCCCGAGTAGTCGCACTTCGTTGTGCCCGCGTCGTCGTAGCAAAGGCCCTTGAGTTCAGCGCGAACCTTGACCTTGACGATGGTGAAGTCGATGCCCGCTTCCAGAGCGACGAGGCCTCCGTACTTCGCTTTGTCGTTGGTGATGTCGTAGCTGAGGATGAAGCCGACACCGAGGAACGCGTAGGCTTTGAACGGCCCAATGGCCCCCTCGACACCGACGCCGGCGAAGGCTTCGAGTGCGAGCTTCTCCGAACTCACTCCACCCGCGGTGCTGTCGATGGCGAAGTCGGCCCCGACCGAGACGATGACGAAGACGGACGCGAGGCCGATCGAGAGCACGGGGATCTTCCCCTCGAGCGCGAGTCCAAACTTGCCCGAGTTCTTGACGAGGCCGGTGTCCTTGTCGAAGCCCGTGGCTGCCGCCAGCTTGAGCTTGAGCTTGAGGTCTGCGCCCGCGAACAGCGTGATCGAAACTCGAGGTACGTCGACCGCCAGCGATGCCTCGAACTTGAACTCGTGCTTGGCGTTGGTGGTGCCCAGCTCGATGGGACCGTCGGTACCCCGTTGGCCAAAGAGGGGAATGAACTGCATGATCGACTCGATGTCGTCATGCACGAGCGACTCGATCTCGGCGATCTGAGGCCGCTGCTGCGTGGACCCCACGACCCTCAAGCGAGACCCGCTGATCCTCTCCAGACCCGCAATGTCGTTGTAGATCTCCAGTCCAGTGAACTCGGCCTCCCAGTGAGCATGGTCGATGACCATCCGCAAAGTGGCGTGTTCGTACTCCATCTTCGTCCCGTGCCCATCCTCGCCAGAAAGGCGCAGCGGTGTGGGGTGGCCCGCGACATTGACCGGGGTCGAGAGGGAGAGCGTGCCGCTGGGTGCCACGTTGAAGAACAAGGCGCCGGACAGGTCGATGGTGTTCGGCGGTGGTGGAAACGCTCCCTTGGACGTGGTCCTCGCGATGACGTCCGCAAGCGCGGGCGTGCCCGCGGTCTTCAGCTGCTTGGATCCGGTGTTCGCAATGAACGGCCGGGGGAAGAGGAATGCGTGGGTCGGCGTGCTCTGCAAGAGCGCGTACTCCTGCTCGGGGACGCTCAACTCGTACAGATCGGCCGGGTCGGCGAAGCGATAGGGCCCGACCGAACCCGTCAGCGGCGGCTCGGCGAAGACGGCCTGACTGCCCGCGGGGTAGGTCACCGGATAGCGGCGAATCAAGGGGACGCCGCGACCCTCGCTGACGGGCACGGCTTCGCGCTGCTCGTCGGGGACGCCCGCGACGGCGCGTTTGACCACCGACCAGGCACCCGTGGTGGGAAGACGCGGGACCCCCCGCACCGTGGCGACGAACACGGGGCCGCCCATGTCCAAGGCCATCGCGACTTCGAGTCGCCGTACGCGGAAGGGCAGGCCGCTGTCACCCACGTCGATCCATGCGTCGAGCGGACCCCCGATCGAACCCTGCGACTCGACGAGATGACGCAGCGCAGCGCCCGGGGCTGGCTCTCCACTGGGCGCCGTCTGCAGATAGCCCAACATGCCGATCGCCTGCGTCCGCCCGCTGGCCCCGTCGAGCGCGACGTCCGCATCGAAGTAGTAGGGGACGAACGTGGCGCTGCCCGTGGCGACCTCGGTCCCAGGCGCAGGTCGAATCGAACGCACCGCGAACATGCCCCGGAAGACCCCGGCGTCGAAGCGGTAGGGCGCGCTGAGGATGTTCCCCGTCGTATCCGCGTAGCGGTAGTCGAACATGCCCGGCGTGATCGGTTGCCAGCCGCTATCGCGACGGATCACCCCGCCGCCGGGGCGGCGTTCGACCGTGACCGAGCGGGTCACCCGGATGCCCCACGGATGCAGGACGCTGTTGACCTTGATGATCTCCATCGCGGTCCGGCCCTTGATCACGCTGAACTGCACCTTCGCCGTGTCGGCGAACGCTGCGAATGGATTCTCCCACTCGCTGAAGTTCGAGGCGCCGTAGCCCGACAGGTCGAAGCGCGTCACGGGGACCCGCGGGTTCGAGGCCATGTCGTTGTTGAACACGGTCTCGACGCTGCCGGTCGGTTCCCCCGTGGAGCCCAGCACCGACAAGCCCAAGGGCGCGCTCGTGGCCAGGTCGACGCCGTTGATCGTCTGCCGCATCGCGCCCGCGAACGTGGGCGAGACGCCTCCGGGCGGACGCCCATGCTCGGCGATTGCGGTGATCTGGTGGCCGCCGATCGAGTCGCGTTCGGGAAATTTTGGGCGCGTGTTCTGAAGCAGGTCTGCCCTGCGCACGCTGCTGGCGTTGGGGTTGACGACGGCGGTGGCCATGAGCCCGAACGGAAGCGTCGTTCGCAGACCGACCGCGTTGCCGCCGTCGAACTCGGCCTGGGTGCCCTCCAGGGCAGCGTCGGGCACGATGGGCACCAGCCGCTGCGACCGAACCCCGACCACACTGGGTCCCCCGTCGTTCGGAGAGGCGAGCGGGGTTGGAAACCAGCCCAAGGTGGCGATGTCTTGGTCGACATCGAGGGTGCGGACGGGTTCCCATTGGATGGCGGGCAAGGTCATCACGACCAGGCGGGCCAGTTCGGCCTGCACGTCCAGTCCTTCGACGGTGAACCTCGACCCGGGCACGAGATGGGAGGCCGCCACGAGGGGCTCGCTGCTGTTGCTCGCCTCCACGGCGACCCCCAGCAGGTCCTGGTTGGTGGAAACGTCGAGGAGAGCCACGTTTGGCCGCGCCGGGTGGACCTTGTTCCAGACGGCCCCCAGCAGGTCCTCCGACTCCTTGTTGGAGCGGTTCGCCGCGTCCAGCCGCTTCGCGCGGCCCTGCTGCTCCTGGCTCTGGGCCTTGTCCCAGCGAGCCTGCTCGCGCTCCGAGAGCCGCAAGTGATGCTGGTCGACCTGCGTGAGTCCGAGATGGACCGGGCCTTGGTCGTGGTCGTCGTGCTGCGGATCCGTGCCGCGGACCGGCTTCGCGAGGGTGCGGCCCAGCTGGCCCTCGAAGGACACCGAGACCTTCGACGGACTCGCCCACGCGATCTCTGCCAAGAGCGGTGCGCTGGGTGACGAGCTGCTCGCACTGGGCGACGCGGCGCACACGTTCGAGACGTAGGGGTCGGGAAGGGTCGGGCACCAGCCGTACGACCCCATCAACAGCACGGCGCGCCCCGCATCGATCACTCCGGAACGGCTGCGTTGGCCGGTTGCGACGATGTAGACGGGCTTGCTCATCCAGACCAGTCCGTTGCGCAGCGCGAGCTGCATGGCGGTCTTGGGCGACGCCTCCACGACCAAGAGCGTCGCCTCGACCGCCTCGCCTCGGCGACGCAGCGCGAACACGCCCCGCCCTCGTGCAGGCAGGATCGGCGCGGCGTTGGTCTGCAGCGGACGGTCGAGTGAGACCTGTCCCTCGCCGCTGACCACGAAAGCTTCACCGACGGCGACGTCGCAGGCGTGCAACAGCACGAAGGGCGCGGGGTGGCGATGCGTCCAGGGGACTCGGCCGCCCGCTTCGCGGGCCTCCCACAACACGTGGTCGTGCTCGACGGCCGGGGACAGGGGCGCGACGGCGTTGGCGAGAAGCGTCGTGCCGCGCGCCGAGATCGCCAGCCAGGCCTGTGCGATCGCGTGGAACCGATCGTCGGGGGCGTACCAGCGGCACGAGAACGCCCGCAGGTCGAGAAAGAACTGAGGCGCGACCGAGGCTTCGTCCAGGACGGCAGGATCGGAAACGGACACCACGGGGAAGCCGAGACCGCCTCGTTCGATACGGGCCTTTCCGGTGAACGTCGCGAGCTCGTCGGAGAACGGCTCGAACGAGAAGGCATCGGGCTTCACCGCGTAGTGCAGCACGACCGTCCATCGCTCGGGGATGTACGACCATGTCGAGCGGGGCTGCTCGAAGTCGAAACTCTGGTCCCATGCCGTGGCGCGGCCCGAGGAGCCTTCGGTCCGGAGGGTTCCGTCCTTGAACGCGAGGACGAGTTTCTCGGGCAGCTCGACTGTGGCCGCCGCCGCACGGCAACCGCCTTCGTGGGTCTGGACCGTCGGCGCCTCGAGCTCGAGCGTCAGCGTCCCCCAGAGGGCATCGCCGACCTCGATTGTGTTGCCGTCGACGGATGCGGAGCCGGAGAGCGCGAGACTACCGTCGCGGATCTGGATGCCGACGTAGGCTGAGGCAGGGAGTGCGCTGCTGATCAGGTCACCGCGAACCCAGACTGTGCCCGCCTGCAGGTCGAGCGTCGTCGTACCGCGAGAGGTCCGCGCTCGACGCGCTTGGCTGAACGCGAGCAGGGGCCGAACCTCACCGGTGCGTACGACCCGCATCGCCTTGGCGACGAAGAAGGCCTCGAACCACACCTCGCGCGCGCCGAGGTTGAACGGACCGATGCGCTCGCTCACCCGCAGGCCACTGAGACGGTCGACGGCCAAGAACCTCGTGGCCGCATCGTCCTCGACGCGGCGCATCTCGACCACCTCGGCCTCCTCGCCTTCGCCCCGCCCGTCGCGCTCGAGGATGTCCGCTCGCAGTGTCTCCGAGAGGGTCTTCAACGCCTCTTCGTCGAGCGTCAACCCAAGAGGGTCGGCGATGCCCGCGAGGTTGCGGACCAGCACGGGATCGTCCTGTGCGGGCCGTGACCGGGCGACCAGCGACGAGGCGAGTGTTCGAACCCGGGAGAGCTTCGCAGGGTCGGAAGACGGGGTGAGGTCGGAGGTCAGGCGTGCAACCTTCTCCACGACCGCGTTGGGGATGCGTTTTGGCGACGACATTGGGACTGTGGGGCGTGTGGGAAGGGAGTGATGAGGCGCGGCCGACCGCCGGGCGTCAGCGACCCGCGCACGGGCGTGCGACACCGTCACGCGCAGCCATGCGCGCGCACCAGGAGCATGCGGTCGGTTCAGGATTCGATGAGCGGCCGCGCGAACGCGGCTGGGTTCAGGTCTCGAGCAAGCCGGCGGCGGCCGCATCGAGCAAGGACGTCAGCGCTGCGCCCTGGTCGTCGAGCATGTGCGTGGCGTTCAGCGCGTCTCGTACGATCCGCGGCAGCGAACGCTCAGCCTCGACTCGAAACGATTCGAAGAGCTCGAGGATGTGTCCGACGTCGCGCGGATCGATGCCCGGCAGCGTCGCGAAGTCGCTCGGCATGAGGATCGGTCCCGGACCGGTCGGTGGATCCGTCGGCTCGGTGGGGATGAGGATCGGTTCGGGTAGGCCGCTTCCCCGACCGTCCCTTGCGTTGGGGTTGTCGATCCGGAGCTGGAAGGTGTGGCTCGGACCCCGGTCGACTTCGATCTTCAGCTCGATGACACCACCGCCGCGCATGTTGGCGAAGGGAAAGGTGCTGCAGAACTTGGTCCCGACCTGCTCGCCGTCGTCGGTCCACGGCGTGGACGTCCAGTCGCCGGGGGGCGTCGAAGACAGGGTCACATTCTCGAGCCCGCTCCAGAACACACACACCTGGTAGACGGTGCTTTCGGGCGCGGCGTAGTCCAGTTGCTGCCACACGCCATCGGTGCGTCGCACCCAGTGCTCTGGGCCGATCAGCACCGTGGACGCACCGGGCGGGGTGCCGGCCCCGTGCTGTTCATAGACTGCAATCCCCCCGGGCTCGTTCTGCGCCAGGAGCCACACGACCGGGTTGGGATCCTTCTGGCTGCGCACGAAGTGCTGCATCAGGGCGCCGACCGACTCGCCCGGAGGCGGCACGTTCACAGCCGGCTGCGGTGCCACCATCGGCTTCGCACGCCGCAGCCGGCTGCGCACCTCCGGCAGCGTGAGGTCCGGGGCGATCTCCTTCACCTGCGACTCGAGCGCGCTCGCGTGCGCCACGACCGACTCGACCCAGTCCTGCAGGGCTTCGACGACCGAAGCGCGGGAGGGCGAGCTGCGTCTCGATCGTTCGAGGTCGCTCGCGAGCGCCAGCAGCTGTTCGGCTTCGAGGACCGATGCGCGAAGTTTGGATGGGGAGCTGTTGGTGTTCTTCATGGGTCTTCGCTTTCGCTGGAGGAGGAGAGGCCTTGGTGCAGGCGTTCGAGCTTGGCTCGGTAGTCCGCGTCGTCGGTGTCGTCGGTCGCGTATTGGGCTTGGTGGAGTCGGAGCTGGCGGCGCGCCTCGTCGGTGTTTCCGTTGTGGGCGAGGTAGGAGATCAGGACCAGCTCGTCATCTCGCGCGGCCGTGGATAGGCGTGGGCGTGCGGCGCGGTGAGACTCCACCAGGAGGGCTGCGGCCGCTTCGGCCCGCGCCCAGTCGGCGCGTGCGTGCTGGACGTTTCGCGCCACGCGGAGCGCTTCCACCCGGTGTGCCTGCGGTAGGTCATCGAGCGTCTCGAGGATGTCTACGAGTTCAGTCGCATCCTGAGCCACAGACGGGCCGACTTTTTCTTCACCGAGGAGCTCGACCCGGGCTCGAAGGGTCAGCGCCCACGCGAACGGTGCAGAGACGCGGCCATGAACCAGCGCACTCGAGCGGGTCGCTGCCGCGGCGTGCTCCCTGGCCGCCACCAGGTGACGCCGTCGCTCGTCGGCACCCAACGCGGCCTTCGCCGCTCGCACGTGAACACCCGCAGCGCGCACCCGCGCGTCGATCACAAGAGGGTGCTCGGCGCTTCCCAGGGTCTGGACGCGATCCGCGAATGCACGATCTGCGAGATGCGTCGCTTCGTCGTGTTGCCCCTGGACCGAGAGCATCTCGGCGAGAAACTCTCGTGCCGCAGCCCCGCCCTGGGCCCCGTCATCGAGCTCCGCGAATCGATCGGCAGCGTCTCGGTAGGCCTTCCCTGCCGACGCGAGCTGGCCCTTGCCTTGCGCAAGATGACCGTCGAGAACGGTCAGCTCTGCCTGCAGTCGCGGTCGCCCTCCCAGGCGGGCAAGCTGGGCCCTCGCGAGCACGAGCACCGGCTCGGCCGCTTCGATCCGGCCCTGGACGATGAGGGTTTCGGCCAGGTGGTACTGGATCGCGTAGGTGAGATCCTCTTGGTCCTGACGCTGGGCGAACTCCAGCGCCTCGAGCAGGATTCCGACCGCCGCCTTGGCGTCTCCCCGGCGGGCCGCGAGGACGCCCAGTTGATGGAGGGCTTCGGCCCCGAACGCTTCGTGGTCTGCGGCCCGTGCTCGCACCAAGGCCTCCTCCGCGGCGGCGCGGCTCTCGTCGTAGCGCCCCAGGACCCACGACGTTTCGGCGTCGTCGATGCTTCGCTCGAGGGCAGCGCGCGTCGAGTCGTCCACCGGCTCGGGCCGCGCGCCCACCGGGCTGACGTATCCGCAGCGCTCCGGGTCGTCGGGCAGCGCTCGCGTGACCCGGGGGCTCACGAGCGCATCGGGGACGTCCGCGGTCCACGCGACCCGACGCGTCAAGCGTCCCTGCCAGCGGGCGAAGCAGTGGTCGCGTGCCTCGGCGGTGGCGTCATCCACCAGCCCCGCCGCGTGCTGCAGACAGTTCTCGGTTCGAGCCGAAGCCCACCGCTCGAGGTTGCGACGGGTCCGGCTGCGCATCTCGAACAGCAGGGCGTTGGACGACTCCGAGAGCGCCCGAGCCTGCATGCGCTCCCACTGCGGCTCGAGCGAACGCTCGAGCGCAGCCGGATCCCACGCTTCACAGGGGCTGGCATCCTGCTGGGCCACGGCGTAGGCGGAGGGCAGGGTCGCCGCGACAGCCAGCAGGCCGACGAGCGTGCCTCGACGGCGGCGCTGGTACGCGGTGAGCGCTTCGATCAGCGCCGCCATGTCCGGATAGCGCGCGGTGGGTTCTGGATCGGTGCCGTGCGCGAGCACGCGACGAAGCCAGCGTGGCGCACGGACCGGCTCGGGCTCGACCGTGGACTCCTGGGCGCCCGGAGAGAGCGTGGGCAGGGAGACGGGACGCAAGATGCCGCCGAGCGCTTCGAGGACGACTCGGCAGAACGCGAACTGGTCGGACTTCGCCGACGCCTCGCCATAGAATTGCTCGGGCGCCATGTACTCTGGCGTTCCGAGGGTCGAGGCCGTCGAGAGGGCGTCGGCCTCGAGCGGGCCCTCGGAAGGGGTCGGGACCTCGCCGGGACGGATCACCCGCGCGATGCCGAAGTCCGCCACCACGACCCGCTGGCGAACCTCGTCGAACATCACGTTCTCCGGCTTGAAGTCCCGGTGCACGATTCCCGCTTCATGGGCGGCCGCGAGACCACGCGCCGCGGGCAACATGCGCTGGATTACCGCCGACCAGCCGAGCGCCGGCGCATCGCGGATCCAGCCGCGCAGGGACGCGCCATCGACCCGCTCCATCGCGAGGAACCGCCGGCCTTGGTGCACGCCCGCGTGATGCACGCGTACGACGTTGGGGTGGTCGATGCGCGCCAACAGCCGCGCCTCTCGCTGGAAGCGACGGTCGTCTGCCTCCGAGCGACTGCGGTCGACGTGCAGCACCTTGAGCGCCACCCGACGCTCGAGGTCGAGGTCGAGTGCATCGTAGACCTGCCCGAACGACCCTTCGCCAAGCACACAGACCACGCAGTAGCGCCCAAATCGGGTGCCCTTGTCCAAGGGGGCGGCTGCATCGCTGAGGTCCGCCTCGGCCTCGGTCGCGATGCGAACGAGCTCGATGAGTCGGTGCGCCCGCCGCTCATTCCCCGCGCACGCCGCTTCGATCGCAGCCTCGCGCACATCGGCCGGAAGATTCATCACCTGGTCGAACAGCTCTGGGTCGTCAGCCATCGTCGGCCTCCACGCGCGGGCGCTGGAGCCGAGCGCTCAGATGCGCCCGTCCGTAGCGAAGCCAGCGAGCAACCGTCGACTGTGGCAGGTCGACTTCGGCCGCGATCTCGCGCGTGGTGCAACCCAAGACGAATCCGAGTTCGAGGACGCGAGCGAGCTGCGCCGGAGCGCTCACGTCGACGCCGCTCGCGTTGCCGTGGCGCAGATCGGCGAGCGCGTCCAAGATGTCGAGCAGGCTCTCGGGATCGTCGTCGAATGCGACCAGCGCGTCGTCGTAGAGGACCCGGGACCGTGCCTGCCCGTCGGGTCGCTTGTCCGACCGTTTGCGCCGCCCGTGGTCCGTCAGTGCGTTGTGCATCACCGTGCGCAGCATCGGCACGATCGACGTCGGGTCGTCGCGCATCTGCTCCGCGCATGCGCTGCCGAGCAGTCGCGTGAACGCTTCGTTGACCAGCGTGTGCGTGTTCCAGGTCTCACGGCCACGCGAACGCGAGCGCAAGACGGCCCGCGCGATCGTGCGTGCCTGCCGATACACCGTCCGCATCACCGCGACATCCGGCTGTGAGGCCGCAATGCGCTGCCGACCCTCCGACATCGAGACAGGCAGCGTATACGCACCCGCCCGGCCCGACAACGTTTGCCCGGACGAGGTATCGCAAGCGTGCTCGGGAGTCATCACGACCCCATACGCAATCGCCCGGTGGGTTGAGCCATGGGGAGGGAACGTTCGAGCCGCAGCGCGGCGCACCCCTGGGCCCGTGATCGAGGCTCCGAGCGGCGGGATGCGACCCGCCATGTGGTCGGCCGGCCTAACCTGCGCCGGGCCGTGCGGACGCTTTGGCAGCAGAACAAGAGCGAGCACGGGGTGCGCATCGTGGTGCAGCGCTCGAACCGAAGGGGCGGGTAGTATCGACGCTCGTGACCCGGTGTTCATCGACCGCGATGGCCGAGCCTGCGCGGTGGGGCAGTTGATGATCGACTCGGGCGCGGAGGGGCTGGCCCAGCCGATCGCGATGGACGAGCGACTCGAGTATCTCGCAACGATCTGGGGAGTGGCAGGCGATCGGGTCATGCTCCGAGCCTCAGGCTCGACACCGCGCAGGCGAGCGGTGGCTCCCCGGCGGAACGCTCCACGCATCGCAGGTCCAGCCGTAGG
>CAVXIC010000022.1:0-90186 GCA_963761755.1 uncultured bacterium | reverse complement strand
CAACACCGTGGCGTCCGAGGGTGCGGCGCGCTCGAGGAAATCGTAGATCCGCTGCATCGCCGGGCTGTCGCCGAGGATGCCCGCGAATCCCCGCCGCTGGTCGACGCGATCCCGGAGCACGCGGACCTCTTGAATCAGACGGCTTCGCTCCAGTGCGCGCTCGACCGAGATGGTGAGCACATCGACATCGACGGGCTTGGAGAGGAAGTCATAGGCGCCGGCCCGCACGGCCTGCACCGCGGTCTCGAAGCTGCCAAATCCGGTCATCACGATCAGCGGCGTGCCCGGCACGCGCTCGGCCATGTGCGCACACAGCTCGAGTCCGTTCATGCCCCCGAGGTGCAGGTCCGAGACGACGACGTCGAACGACTCTTCATTGAGCACCTGCAGCGCGCCCTCGGCCGACGCCGCGGTGGTCACCTCGAAGCCCTCGGCCCGAAGCCCCACCGCCAGCGCTCCGGCGAGGACGCCGTCGTCTTCGACGAGAAGGATTCGGCCCCGCACCGCTGAATGATGCACCATTCACTCCGATCGTGCGCTGGGCAGGCGGACCGTGAACGTGGTGCCCGACCCCACGGTGGAGGCGAAAGAGAGCGTTCCGCGGGCTTCGACGACCAGCCCGCGCACGACCGGAAGCCCCAACCCGGTGCCCTTTCCCGCCGGCTTGGTGGTGAAGAACGAATCGAAGATGTGCCCGCGGACCTCCTGCGCGATGCCCTCCCCGTCGTCCTCAACCCGGATCCAAACGGCGTCGTCATCCTGCGTGACCTTGATGCGAACCACGCCGCGGCCGGGCTGCGCGTCCATGCCGTTGTCGATCAGGTTGGTGATGATCTGCTGCAGCGATTGGCTGGGCACGGAGCTCCAGCAGGGCTGTTCGTCCAGCTCCAGCTCCAGCGCGACGCGCCGGCTCGCGGCGAGCGGCTCCAGCACCCGAACGGTGCTGCGCGCCACAGCGCGGACGTCGACCCGCTGGGTGGAGAGCTGGCCGGCCCGGGCGTAGTCGAGCACCGCCCGGACCTGCTCGCTGACGCGCTCGACCTGCTCCTGGATCGCCCGGGCGCTGGCCACCACGTCTTCCCCGTCCACGCGTCCGCGAGCGATGAGGCTCGCGTGCGCGCTGATGGCGTTGAGCGGGGTCCCCAGCTGGTGGGCGATGCCTGCGGTGAGCCGCCCCACCGACGACAGGCGGTCGGCGTGTCGAAGTTGGAGGACGGTCTGCTCGCGCGCGAGCACTTCGGCGACCACGTGGGCAACCGAGACCACCAGCAGCCGCTGGTGCTCGTCGAGATCGTCGGTGCTGTCCAGGTGCAGGCACAGCGCGCCATAGGTCTCCTGATCCACGCGCAGCGGGAACGATCGCAGCAGCGGGCGGTTGGAGTGCAAGGGCCTGGGTCGGGGCACCGCGCCCGTGGCCGCCTCGAGCTCGTCGATGACCGACAGCGGGACCTCCAGCCCCGCGGGGGTATGCGTCGACAGCTGCAGGGCGACGTGGGTGTGCCGCAGCGCGACCACGATGCTTGCCGCCTCCAGCCCCACCGCGTCGCGAAGCATCGCCAGCGCCGCGCGAGACACGGTCTCGAAGCCGGAGCGGAGCGCCAGCGCGCCCAGCTGCGCGAGGGCCTCTTGCTGGCGCGCGCGGGCCTGAAGCTCTTCGGTTCGGGCCTGCACCTTCGCCTCGAGCTGCTCGGCGTGACTCTCGAGCACCGCCCGCGCCTGATGCTGTTCGGTGAGATCGGTGATCGCGAGCAGCACGGCGGGACGCCCCACCACGGCCAACGCGGCGGGCAGCGGCGCCACGAAGAACTGCAGCACCCGATCCTGCTCGGCGTACGTGAGCTCCGTCTCCCACATCTCGTGGGCATCGGCAGGGCCGCGGCCGAGTCGTCGCGCGGCTTCGAGGATCCTCGGGCCGTGCTCGCCCCCGCCGCCCAACGCGTCGAGCGTCTTCCCCACCAACCCGCCCTCCCGCATCTCCAGCGGGACCTTGTCGTTGACGAACTCGATGCGCCCCTCTTCGTCGAGGACGAACAGCGCCGCCGGAACCGCGCCGAGGATGTTCTGCACGAATCGCGCGAGCAGCCTGCGTCGCTCCGCTTCCTCCTCGGCGTGTTGAGGCGTGACGTCGACGACGACCGCGTGGATCTGGCAAACCGTGCCCACCTCGTCGACCTCCGGCTCCCCCACCGCATGCAACAGCCGCTCCCCGGCGTCGATCCGGATTCGAAAGCGGAGGTCGAAGCCCGCGCCCTCGGAGACGGTGTGCCGAACGCAGCGGTCCACCGCGTCGCGGTCCTCGGGCACGATCGTCTCGCGCAGGTAGTCGGCGAAGTCGCGCGGCTGCCCGAAGTCCAAGCCCAACAAGGATCGCACGTCCTCCGAGAGGTCCACGGGACCCAAGGGAACCGGAAGCTCGAGGTAGGCGACGCCTTGGATCCGCCCCACTCGGGACAGCAGGCGGACCCGAGTCGCGTCGTCCATGCACACACGTTGGGGGCAGCCCGGGCCCGATGCAAGCCCAGGCGGCACCGGGGAGAAATGGACCAGTCGGCCCGAAACGCACCGGTGGTGCCGCGCACGTGTTGCGATTGAGCCTCCAACAGCCGATGCCACGAGTTGGCGCGATTCCTGAACAGTCGCCGGCCGTGGTCTCTACCTTCCCGCCTCCGATCCCGCTGCGCGCGACGCTGGCGCTCGTGATGCTCCTGCTCCCGGCCTGCACGGACGCGACCGCGGACTCGCCGTTGCCGGAGCCCGAGCAGAACGCTCCGGTGCTCGCGGTGGCGGAGCCCGCGAAGAGTGAAGCCGGCGGCGCGCTCGAAGATCGCGCGGTCGGGACCTTCGCCGCCAAGGAGACGGTGCGCATCGCCGCGTCAGCGGGAGGCACCCTCGCCACGGTGAACGTTCGGATTGGAGACGCGGTGAAGAAGGGCGACACGCTGTTCCGCATCTCGGGAACCTCGACCAAGCTCAACCTCTCCAGCGCCAAGAAAGCGCTGGAGATCGCCGAGCAGCAGGCCGAAACCGCAGAGCGTGAGCGCGACCGGCTGAAGCGGTTGTTCGACAAAGGGGCCGGAACCTCGGCTTCGGTCGATCAGGCGCAGTCGCAGCACGAGGCCGCCCAGCTTCAGGTGGAGCAGGCCCGGCTCAACGTCTCGATGAGTCGATCCGGGGTGGTCGACCTGGTCAGCCGAGCCCCGTCGGACGGCATCGTGACCGCGCGTCTCAAGGAGCCCGGGGAGACGGTGACGATGGCGCCCGCGACGGTCGTCCTGGAGCTGCAGGATCGGCGCACCCTGGAGGCACGCTTCGATGTGCCCGAGGCGGACCTCGCGGAGTATCCGATCGGCAGACAGCTCGAGGCTTACATCCCTGCGCTTCGGACCAAGCGCACCATCGAGGTCGTTCGCTCCGGAATCGCGGTCGATCCGGCGACGCGCACGATCGAGATCATCTGCGAGATCGACAACCCCGACCTCTCGATCAAGCCGGGCATGTCGTTCGAAGCGTCGCAGACTTCGGAACCCTCGGAACCCTCGGAACCCTCGCAACCTTCGGACCCCTCGCAACCGTCCCAAGAGGCAGACGTCGGATGAAACTCGCCGACGTCTCCGTCCGCCGCCCCGTGTTCGCGGCGATGATGATCCTCGCCATGGTGATCTTCGGTGCCTTGAGCTACCCCAGGATCGGCGTCGACCTCTACCCCGACGTGAACACCCCGATCATCACCGTCACGGTGGTCTACCCGGGTGCCGACCCCGAGACGATGGAGGACAAGGTCAGCGACCCCATCGAGGAGGCCGTGCAGAGCTTGGGCGGGATCGACTCGCTCACGTCCAAGAACATGGAGTCGGTCGCGCAGGTGATCGTCAGCTTCGACCTCGACGTCGACGCCGACGCCGCGATTGCAGAGATCCGCCAGCGGATCGACGGCATTCGGGGCGACCTGCCCTCCAGCGCCGAGCCTCCGACGATCCAGAAGTTCGACATCGGTGCCGCGCCCATCCTCTCGGTCGCGGTCGCCGGTGAGCTTGCGCCCGCCGAGCTCGCCCGCATCGCCCAGGACGAGGTCAAGGCCGAGCTCGAGCAGGTTCAGGGCGTGGGCGGCGTGGACGTGATCGGTGCCCGCGAGCGCGAGATCAAGATGCTCGTCGACCCCGGCAAGCTGACCCAGTACGGGATCACCGTCGACGACATCGCCCGCACGCTTCAATCGCAGAGCATCGACATGCCAGCGGGGTTTGCGACCCAAGGCTCGCAAGAGCTGTCGGTCAAGGTCCGCGGCGAGGCCCGATCGCTGACGGACTTGCGACAGATGGTGGTGCCCACCGCCCAAGGTGACCTGCCCCTGTCGGCGGTCGTCACCATCGAGGAGGGGCTGGAGACGGCGCGCTCCACCGCCGCACTCAACGGCACCTCGGCGATCGCCTTGGTGGTGCGCAAGCAATCGGGCGCCAACACGGTGGCCGTCGCCGAGGCCGTCCGCGAGACCCTGGCCGAGCTCCGCACGCGGGTCGAGCCGATGGGGGTCTCTGTGAGCGTCCCCACCGACAACTCCGTCTACATCGAGCATGCGATCGACGACCTCCAGGTCGACCTGCTGCTGGGCGCCGCACTGACGGTGCTGATCATCTTCGTGTTCCTCAACGACGGCCGGGCCACGTTCATCAGCGCCCTCGCCCTGCCCACCTCCGTGGCCGGCACGCTGCTGGTCATGCAGGTGCTGGGCTTCACGTTCAACAACCTCACGATGCTGGCCCTGTCCTTGTCGGTCGGCATCTTGGTGGACGACGCCATCGTCGTCATCGAGAACATTCACCGACACCTCGAGATGGGCAAGTCGGGCCGCCAGGCGGCACTCGACGCGACCGACGAGATCGGGCTGGCGGTGCTGGCGACGACGCTGTCGATCATGGCGGTGTTCGTCCCCGTTGCCGTGATGGAGGGGATGATCGGTCAGTTCTTCTTCCAGTTCGGCATCACGGTGGCGGTGGCGGTGGCGCTGTCGATGTTCGTCTCGTTCACGCTCACGCCGCTGCTGTCCTCCCGCATGCTCCGACCCGAGAGCGAGCACACCCGCGGGCTGATGGCGCGCAGCGTCGACTGGGTGGTGGGCGGCATCACGCGGATGTACGAAGCCATCCTGCGGGGCGCGCTGCGGCACCCCTCGGTCGCCGTGCTCGCCGCCATGGTGGCGTTTGCGGGCGCCATCGGGCTCGCCACACGCCTGAAGTCGGAGTTCACCCCGCCCGAGGACCGCGGGCAGTTCGTGGTCGCGGTGGAGACCCCCGCCGGGACCTCCCTCGAAGCCTCCAACGCCCTGGTCGAGACCGTGGCGGCCGACATCGGCGAGAACCTTCCGAACCTCATCAGCACGTTCGCGACGGTCGGCGACGCGCGAGGTTCCGAGGTCAACAAGGCACGCATCGAGGTGGTGCTGACCGGATCCAAGGACCGCGCCTTCTCGCAGCAGGACGCGATGGCGTGGGTGCGGGCTCGGTACGCGGGGCAGGAGGCGGCCGAGATCACCGTAGAGCAGCTCTCGGCGGTGAGCTCGGGACAGTCCCAGGCGCCCATCCAGTTCGTGCTGCGGGGCTCCGACCTCGGCCTGATCACCGCGGGGGCGAACGCGCTGGTCGAGGAGCTTCGCGACGTGCCCGGGCTGGCCGACGTCACCAGCACGGCGTCCGACGGCAAGCCTGAGATCGCCCTCACCGTCGACCGCGTTCGCGCGGCCGACCTGGGCGTATCGGTCGCAAGCATCGCCCAGACGGTGCGCTCGCTGATGGCCGAGGACGTCGTGGGTGAGCTTCGCAGCAGCGAGGGGACGGCCGACATCACGCTGGCGATGCCCGAGCACCTGCGGTCCAACGTCGACCGCCTGCCCAACATCCAGGTGCGAAGCAAGTCGGGTCGGCTCATTCCGCTCGAGCAGGTGGTGAACGTCCAGCGCGACGAGGGTCCCAGCGTGATCTCCCGGCTGGACCGACAGCGCGAGGTCACCGTAGTGGCCAACCTGGACGGCATGGCCCTGGGCGACGCGCAGAAGGTCGTCCAGGACGCGGCCGACAGGCTGCTGGATCCGCAGATCGACACGCGGTTCATCGGCATCGTGGAGATCATGGAGGAGTCGTTCCTCAACATGTTCATCGCGCTTGGCCTGGCGGTCGTGCTCGTCTACATGATCCTGGCGGCGCAGTTCAACAGCTTCACCCAGCCCATCGTGATCATGCTGTCGCTGCCGCTGTCGTTCGTCGGCGCCTTCGGTGCGCTGTTCATCTTCGACATGTCGCTCAACATCTTCTCGATGATCGGCATCATCATGTTGATGGGTTTGGTCACCAAGAACGCCATCCTCCTGGTGGACTTCGCGAACGCGGAGCGCGCGAGCGGCAAGAGCACGTTCGATGCGCTCGTCTCGGCGGGGGGAATTCGGCTGCGGCCCATTCTGATGACAACCGGGGCGACGATCTTCGGCATGCTGCCGGTCGCGATGGCGATCAGTGAAGGCGGAGAGACGCGTGCTCCGATGGCGATGGCCGTCATCGGAGGCATGATCACATCCACGGTGCTCACCTTGGTGGTCGTGCCCGTGGTCTACCTTCTCTTCGACCGCCTCGCGGACAACTCGCTGATCCGTTCCCTCACCGGGCGCGCCAAGACGCCCGCCGACGCACGATGAACACGCTTGCCTTCCTTCTCACCCTCTCTTGCCTCGCGCCCGTCCCGAGCCCCGCCACGATTCAGCTTCAGCCGGAAGCAAACCAGGACGATCGCATCGAGGTCGGGCGGTTGGAGCCCATCCCGGTCTCCAGCGGTGGCCTGACCGCCGACGAGGTGGCGGCGAAGGCGGTCGCTGCCGCCCCGTCGATCGAGGGTAAGCGAGCGGACGTGGACCTTGCCGAAGCCCGGGTGAACGGGGTGGTCAACTCCTTCGTTCCCCAGGTCACGCTCAGCGCGAGCTACACCCGGCTCTCCGACGTGGACGTACAGTTCGGTTCGGGCGCGCTGGTGGGTGCTGCCAACGCGGGCCTGCTCGGGGTCGGCATGTGCCCCGACGGCAGTGGCGGGCAGTGTGTCGTGGACTCCGGCGGTGCTCCGGTGGGGGCGGCCGCCTTCGACATCCCTCAGGTGCTCGATCAGTTCAGCCTGCAGGCCAAGGTGTCCGTGCCGATCTCCGACTACGTGTTGCGGACGTATCGCGGGCTCAAGGCGGCCAAGCGCTCCAAGCGAGCGGCCGAAGTCACCACCGACGCCGAAGCGCGCAGGGTCGCCGTCGACGCTCGCATCGCCTACTACGACTGGGTGCGGACCAAGGCCCAGGTGGTCGCGACCGAGGAGACGATCCGCAGCGCCAACGCACGTCTCGAGGACGTAAAGCTCGCCTTCGATGCGGGGCTCCGGACGGAGGCCGACGTCAAGCGCATCGAGGCGCTGGTCGCCAACGCCACCTCGGCCAACGTTCAGGCTCGCGGCTTCGAAGAGCTCTCGCGCGAGCAGCTGAGCATGTTGATGAACGAGCCAGTCGAGCCGTGGGCGGTCGGCGAGGACGTGATGACCTCCGACGGTGAGCCCCTCGGGCCCGAGCTCGAGGCGGCGGTGGCGGAGGCGCTGCGCAATCGTCCCGAACTCGAGGCGCTCGACCTCAACGACAAGGCGATCAGCGACGGCATGAAGACCGAGAAGGCCGGGTACTACCCCCGTCTGTCTGCGTTTGGCGAGGCGACCTACGCCAACCCCAACCAGCGCTACTTTCCGCTGGTCGCGGAATGGAACGCAACGTGGTCCGTGGGCCTGCAACTCGTCTACACGATCAACGGCCCTCTGACCGCCCGCCAGTCGATTCGGGAGCTCCAGGGGCAGCGCCGCTCGCTCAACGCCCAGGAGGAATCGCTGCGTCGCGGGATTCGCATGGAAGTGAGCCAAGCCTACATCGATCACAAGACGGCACGGGGCCGGTTGAAGCTCTCCGAGGTGTCCAGCGAGGCCTCGGACGCAGCCTACGAAGTGGTCGCCATTCAGTTCGCTGAGGGCAAGGCCACCGCAACCGACGTCATCGAGGCGGAGGGGCAGCGGCTCGACAGCTTCCTCCAGGCGTACAACGCTCGCATCGATCTCCGCGTCGCCGAGACCAAGCTCGCGTACGCGATGGGGAGCTGAGAAGCAACGCCTCCGCCCGAGGAGAGCTGTTGCGAGGATGCAACAACCTGTGTCGCTGGCTGCATCATCATGGCGGACCGCCGACGCTCGAGGGCCTGAAGCGCTCAGTGACCGATCAACATCGCCTTGAGGACCTCGGTGGCCGACGAAGGCCTGCCGTCGATGGCGTCGATGATCTTGAGAACGTTGATGCTGCCGGCCCCGACCAGCTCACGAATTGGGCCGCCCAGCTCGCGCCGCAGGAGCACTTCGTCGGCGGGTTGTTGGGGCGCGATCGGCTGCCCCCCGGCGCTCTGCCGCGGCACCAAGCCAACGTAGTGCGGCGTGTCCGTGCAGGACACGGTTTCCAGTGTGCACGGAAGCCCCGCTCTTGCGAAGCTCGTGGAAGCCGCGACGAGACGGTCGGCCGCCTCCACCAGTCCGCGCCCTGTCGCACGCGCGTCGCCGGACGACGCTCGTTCCACGAGATCGAGCAGGTTGTCTTCACGCTGCACGATCTGCCACAGGCGCCAGACGCCCCCCGACCTGGAGCCCACCAAGCATCGTCTCGAGGACAGCTCGGTTCCGAGTAGCGCGTGCAGCCGAGCCCACTCGATCAGCGTCTCGCGGGCTTCTTCTTCGTCTTCGAATTCCTGCTCGTCGTCGGTGCGACCAAGCCATCGTTTGGTGTCTGCTCGCCACTGCGTCCCATGGCGGACGGCCGGCGCGCTGCATTCGGAGGAGTACTCGTGCAACATGATTCGGCCGCCAATGGGAGGCCATACCATTCCCGGGAGCACGTCCGAGTCGGGCGGCACGGGTCTGGAACCGTCGTCGAGGATCTCCGAACGCTCAGATCCGAGCGGGTCCTCGCTGGGGCCTGCCTGAAGGGAGGTGTCAGCGTCGATCGTCGGGAGGGGCGTCGCCGGTCGATGCAGCGCCTCGCCCGCTTCCTCATCGCGGATTTGTGCGAGGAGCGCTTCGGCGTCTCCCACATGCGCGGGATCTCTTCGGAGCTGGCCTCGTGCCGCCAGGGCACGGGCGCGATCGATACCCAGCCGTACGGCGAGAACGAACGCGTACCGAACACCATCGGCCTTCGTCGCGACCGATTCGACGACGGCAACGTCGCCCAGGTTCGCCGCTCGCTCGCGGATGACCTCCATGGGAACCGCGCCGTCCACGTCTCGCTTGTTGGCCTGCAGGACGATGCCAGGGGTGAGTCCATCGAGATCGACGAGCCGTCGATGCACGCGCTCCAGCTGTCGAAAGCTCTCTTCAAAGCCCTCGGGAGTGCTGTCGATGACGTAGACGAGCACATCGCTGCGATCGACCAGATGCCAGCGCCGACTCTCGAGTTCCTGTTGGCCAGGCACCGTGACGATCTGGCAACGGATCGGCTTGCCATCGTACGTCCCCGCAACGTACTCGAGCCAGTCGAAGTAGAGCGTTCGGCCCTGGACCTCATCGGGCGTCTGCAGAGTCATGGACACCAGCTCTGCGAGGCACCGGACCGTGGTGGTCTTTCCACACATGGCCGAGCCGTCGTAGGTCACGCGAATCAAGAGCTGGCCGGTTTGTGCGTCGAGAACTGCCATCGAGTGCTTCGTCGTCAGCAGCGGGTTGCCGCCGGCCGGTGGTATCGGCAGTCGTGATCACGCCACCTCAGCGGGAGGTCAGCGCACTGCGATCGCGCGACCAGCAGTTCTGCGGAGAAGCAGAGATCGGCATCCATCGGCGTCACGAGTTCGATCGACTGTACCGACGTCGCGAGGGCCCCTGCAACATCGTTCGCCGGCTGAAGGTGCAGGGCCCGCCGAAGCGGCCCTGATCGGGACGACCGGAACGTTGGCTGCGCCTGCGACGAACACGCGTGTGCAACCAAGTGAGACGTCGTGTCGGGTTTCACCACGGGACAGCGAGAGTCCATGTCTACGAACTCGGGCCGGCCAGCCTACCAGGACCCACACTGCCGCGTCACCGGGTTCGAGGGAGCCAGAGCTTCGCTACTCCGCCGGCTCGTCGTTCGCACCCTGAGCGGCGAGTTCTTCGTCGATCGCGGCCTTCACCGCTTCGATCTCCGACCGCATGAGCAGGACGGTCTTCTTCATGCGCTCGACCTTGAGTTCGAGGGCTCGCTGGGCTTCGAGCGCACCGTAGTGCTCGCCCTTGATCGCCTCGTCGACGTGAAGCAAGAGGGTCATGTCGGCGTCGGACAGCCCCTGGCCGGCCTCTTCGTCATGAATGATCTCGGCGAGCTCCATATCGGTGGCAGCGGTACGGCCGACCTGCTTCATGAACGCCTCGTTGTAGGTCTCCTCGATGTCTTGCACCTGCTCCTCGACGAGGTCGGCGTTGGCGTAGACTTCGGCGATACTCACGGCCAGTTCCTTGTTGCGGAAGGTCTTGACGCCATCGGCGAGGTAGAGCTGCCAGACCTCGCGGCGATAGAAGGGCGTGAGGACGGCGGGTTCGAACGAGAAGCCGGTGTCGTGACCCGAGTGGCCCTTGTCGAACTGCTTGTACAGCTCGTGGCAGCCCTCGGGCGCGTGTGACTCCTCGTCGCTGGCGTGTTTGGCGACGAACTCGTCGTGCAGGCATCCGACGATCTTCTCGTCTTCCCCGAGCGCCTCGAAGAAGTGGCCGAAGGTCTCTTTCATCGGCCCGAGATTCTCTCCCGGGGTGCTTTCACCGATCGGGCCGAGGTCCTTTTCAATGGAAGCCTCTTGCGCGACGTTGGCATCGAGCTCGCGCTTGAAGTCACCGAGGAGCGACACGTACTCCTTCTTCTCTCTCTCAGCGTCCTGGCACCGCTGAAGAGAGGTGGCGGCGTACAGGCCCACGAAGATGAGCGCGAAGTCGATCGACTTGTCGAGGATCAACTCGAGCGCACCACTCCCGCCCTGCTCCTTCTTCTCTGCGCGCCTCTCTCGCTTCCGCGCCGCCGCCGACTGAATCCCGCTGGGAGGTTGGGGCGCGGGCTGCTGCTGCTGCGGCGGGAAGGCTTGCTGCGGCGGGAAGCCCTGATGCGGTGGGTAGCCCTGCTGCGGTGGGTAGCCCTGCGGCGGCGGATGCATTTCGAGACTCTACCAATGACGCTCGAGGATGTCCTTCAGCGTGGACCTGGTCATCCTACCGAGCAGCCCGGGCGCGCTTTCAGGACCGCTCGATCGGGACCCCCTCACCGTCCACGCGTGCGAGGAATCGAACCTCGTGCAAAACACGGGGCGACGGCTTCGAGGCGCGTCATCGCGTCACGCGCGGCCGGAAGACTGGCGGACGGCGGTTTCGCCGTCAACCCCGAAACTCTTTGGGGTTGGGTGATCCGCCGTCGGGGGTCTGGACTCTTGGGGGTTGAGGCTCATGCTCATGACCGCGTTCACGCTCCTCTCGCTCGGCCCTGCTCTGCTCGCGGTGGCGAGTCCTCCCAACGCGGCGGCCGAAATCGACCCCCAGACGATCATCGGTGGCGCTGAGGTGGACCCCTGCGCGTGGCCCTCGGCTGCGCGCGCATCGGCGTCCAGCTACAGCTTCGCGGCTGTCCTGATCCACCCGCAGGTGGTCGCGCTCACCGAGGGGTTGTCGTCGGTGGCTCCGACCACCGAGTCCTTCGTGTTCTCGTTCGGCTACGCTTCGGGGGGGTTCCCGCCCAACCCGGGTCTATACGTCTCGACACCCGTCACGAACTGCCACTACGCGGACAGCTTCGGGGTCTGCACCCTCGAGGAGCCGGTCGACTTGCCCTACGCGCCGCCGCTGTTCGGTTGTGAGCAGGGGGGGCTCGACGCCGGCACCGAGCTCATCATCGTTGGCTTCGGCGATATCGGAACGGAGAGCAACCGGGCGAAGCGGGCGGCGTTGGTCACGGTCCGCGAGGTCGACGAAAAGATCATCATCGTGGAAGGAGAGGCTGGGCCCTGCAGCGGCGATCTTGGGTCTCCGGCGTTCTCGCGCATGCAAGACGGATCCTGGCGAACCGTGGGGATTGCCGCGGGTCAAGAATGTGGTGACACAGCCATGTACATGGCGCTTCACAGCCGCGTGCCGTGGATCGAGGAGGTCACGGGCATCGACGTTTCGCCCTGCCACGACGCCGAGGGCTTTCCGGACCCGGGCCCCGACTGTCAGGGCTTCTTCGCCGGGGATGGGGACGACTTCGGGACCTGGTTCGGACCCCTGTGTAGCGACGGCCCCCTGGGCGGAGACGGCGGCGTGTGCAGCTCCGACCCGACCCCCCCCACAGTGGCGATCGACGCACCGAGCCCGGACGCGAACGTTCCCGACGCGCCGTCCGTCGTCGTGGTCGAAGTGAGCGCGGAGGATGCCGATGGCTTGGGCGTCCGGGACGTGCGGCTCTCGATCAACGGGGAGCTCCTCCCCAACGAGCGCAACGAGCCCCCCTACACCTTCGAGGTCGAGCTGCCCGAGGGGTCGTGGACCCTCGTGGGCATTGCTCGCGACTGGGGTGGCAACGAGGCCGAGTCCGAGGCGATCACCGTGAGCGTCGGCGATCCGCCGCCGCCGATGCCTGGTACGAGCACTGGAGCCGACGAAACGAGTGGAGACGACGCACAGAGCGGCGAGACCGATCCGACCGCGGATCTCGAGACGTCCGGATCCGGCTCCGGATCCGGCCGGGCGCAGGATGAGGGCGGCGGTTGTCGGCTCGGCGGATCCGGCGAAGAGCCGTGGCTGCTGGGTCTGCTCGGCCTCGGGTTCGGCGTCGCGGTTCGGCGGCCCCGACGGCGGCGCTAGCCGTCTACGTGCGCACGCAACCGCTGGAGCGCGTCGTCCCACTGCCCTGAGATCTGCTCGAGCCAATGGGTCGCGTGGCCCAACCCCTGTGGCCGCAGTTGCCACACGCCCGGCAGCCTACCCGTCGTTCCGCGATCTATCGCCTCGGCGCTTCGGCTGCGTGACCGCTTCGAGCCGCGCGCGCAGGTCCGCGCCGTCGTCGATCTCGCCGTGGCACGGGATGAGTACGTGCGTGGTGCCGTCGCCGAGCGTCGCGAACTGGTCCCGCAGCCACGCGGCATAGGCATTGCGGTCGGCGAGGCGCGAACGAAACACGCGCCCGAAATCGAGTCCGAGGCGAAGCCCGTACAGCCGTTGCGCCAAGCGCAGCCAAAAGCCCGGCGCGAGCGCGGCGAGGTTCATGTATGCGTCGGCGACGATCCAATACGTCTGCGCGGGCTTGGGCACGCGTAGCCAAAGCTCTCCGGTCCCGTTGCCCGGCGGAGCGAGGAGCGTCGCCGTCGACGCGATCTCGTTCTTCGCCAGGTCCAAGGGCGTGATGCAGTCCACGCCATGCTTGCGAAGTCGCTCCGCCGTCGGGGCGTCGGCGATCACCCGCGCGTGGGCCAGCTGCTGCTGCCACGCCGCGACCCCGAGGGTATGCCCCGCGCTGGGGGCCACCAGCCAGACGCGCGCGACCGCCCCGACCCCCTGCGCCGCACCCCTCGCGAGCGGCAGGCCCGGGCTGTAGACGATCGCCGTATCGTCACCGCGCACGATCGTGGTCCGCGAGGTTCCGCCGGGGAACCGATAACGCGCCGTAAGGATCGTCCCGTTCGTGTTCACCGCCTGCCACCGCGCATCGTCCATCGGGTGCAAGTGACATCGCTTCGGTCGGCACGCAAGTGACGTGATGCTCGGAGCGTCAATCCGATCACACCGCGACGACGAGCGCTGACAATTGTAGTGGTGCTCGCAGACCGACGGCGCCCCGTCATCGTAGGCTCTCTGCGAGCCTCGCCGTCGCCCACGCTCGAGCGTCCTCAATCGTCTTCACCACGATATATGGACTCGGCAGGTCCTGCAGGTGAAGGATTGCCCGAAGCGCACCTCTGAGCATTGCGGACTGAATGACGAACGCGACGCCCAGACAGTAGGCGCGCAGCTCTTCGAGGTGGGCCTTCTGAGCGGCGGCTTGGGACCGCACGAATCGGGGCGTTGGCGTTGCTGCCTCGCGCAGATCGATGATCGCCACGTAGTGCTCGCGACGCTCCGGAAACCGGACCGACGACGTCGTGAAGTACGCCTCCTCCTCCGCCGAGGCTGTCCCAACGATTCGAAGCGTCGCGACCGGCCAGGTCGAGTCGTCGAGCTCTACAGGCATCGCTTCGACGAGCCTAACAGGCGCCGGGTCGACCAGCCCACCGGAATCGACGACGTCTCGCTCTGGCTGGGGGTCCAAATCACGGGCAGAAGGTCAGATCGAAGTCCGTCACCCGATCACACCCCACGTAGGCCGCATCCCCCGCATACGTCAGCGCGTCGGGGCACAGGCTCTCCCAAATCTCCGTATACGCATTGCTCTCACACCCCATCCCTCCGCAGCAAACCTCGGCCACGTCGGCACACTCGGCGCACGCGTCCGCCCCGAGATCCCCGCAGTCGTTGCACCCCTCGCACGCGCCGCAGGCCCGGCAGATACTCTCGCAGTACGCCACGCCGCCGCTCTCGTCGTAGCGCCGCAGCACCTCCGGGCACCCGACCTCCAGCGACGCGGCGCACCGCGCCGGACGACACGGTCCGTCATCTCGAGCGATCTCCACCCCGGAGGGCCGCAGCTCGATCGGTAGGTTGAACCCGTCCACAAGGGACACGTTGTAGAGCGACAACCCGTCCTGGGGCACGTCGAACTGCACCAGCGTCCCGCGCCCCGACCCACCATCGCTGGCACACTCGTCCCCGACGCAGTCGGTCCCGCCCCACGCACGACCTCCGACGACCGAGCGGAACGGCAGCCCCACGCACTCTCCGGGCGCGAGCTCGACCCCCGCCTCGAACGCCTCCGGGGGCACGGTCTCCCCCGAGGCTCCGGCCCAAACCCTTCGATCGCACCCGTTGAGGAAGCGCAGGCATCGTTCGCCCGTTCCCAGCCCCTCGCAGCCACAGCCGGAGAACGCGCCCGTGCTCGTCGACGTGCCTTCGCCCCCACCCGAACCGCCCTCGCCGAGGGTGCTCGTCGGGCCGGTCGAGTTCGAGGACGAGGTGGTCGCCGACGTGCCCCCGCCTGACCCCTCCCCTGCTGCAGTGATCGGCTCGCCATCGAGCACGCCGCAGGCGACCAGCCCGAGCAGCCCCACCATCGCGGTCCGGATCACGGCAACACCACCCCGATCCCCAGCGTACCGAACGCCTCCGGCCGACACCACCTGGCCGCCGTCCGCTCGGCAAAGCGCACCCGAATCTGCCGGGCGCATGCCCCCGCCCCCACCGAACCTCGCACCCGCAGCGATCGCCACACCGCCACATCCACTGCCGCCACCACCTCCAGCATCGCGTCGACCAGGAGCGCCCGGCGAGCCTGATAGGGCGCGCTGGCCTGCCCCTGCATGCCCACGAAGGCCGGTCCGACCGTCGCCGACAGCGACGGCAACACCACCGGATGATCCTTGCCGCGCAGGCCGACCCAGGGCCCCACGCCCACCCAGCCGGTGCGCAGCGTCGTCGTCCCCTCCGCACCGCGCACCGAGACCGCGTGCAGGGGCGCGGTGCCCGAGAGCACCAGGCCCAGGTTGCGATGCGGGGCGTAACGCGCCCGGCCCCGAACATGCCCCGCCCCAGGCACACCACCCGGAGAGCCCCCGAAAGCAGCCTCGAGGGCGAGGAAGAACCGCGGACGCGGCTCGGGTTCGTCCTCCGGCTCCGGCGGTTCAGGCTCGGGCTTCGGTTCAGGCTCCGGCGGTTCAGGCTCCAGGCGCGCCCGGACCAACTCTACCGTGAGCACCGCCACCGCACGCTCGCGGTCCGCCTCGACGGGCAGCGACAGCTGCATCGACTCCGCCCGTTCGCGGTCGGCAATCCAGACCGTGTCGCCGTCGAGCTGGACGACCGCATCCACACGACGCGCTCTGGTCAAGGCCACCAAACGATCCGCGGACGCCCGTTCGCGCGGCTCGATCACCTCGACATCGAACCCGGCGAACCGAAGCTCGGCGGCCAGCCGCATCGTGACCGGGTCCAAAGCCGCCCCAACGACCGCGACCGTCCCCCCCGCCACCAACTCGGCACTGTCGGGCGACTGAGCGAAGACGGGGCCGGGCGCGAGCAGGCACATGACGAGCGGAACCCACGCTATCCAGCGTCGGTTCCCTCGTCGTCCGAATGCGATCCTCGTGCTCGGCACTATTCCGCGACAGCCTCGGGTTCCGAGGTCTCACAGTCTTCGAGCCGCTGTCGAGCCGCTTCGGCCATCGAGCCCTGTGGGCGCTCACCCAGGTACGCGCGGAACCACTTCGCGCATCCGGGCGTGTTCTGCTGGGCCAGGCGACCGAGATCGAAGGCCGCCGTCGCGGCGGCTTCGGTGCCCGGAAAGCGGCGCCGCAGAGCACCCAGCGCCTCGCGAGCGCGCGCCGACTTCCGGGCATAGCGAGCCGTATCGGCCAGCTGAAGCAGCACCTCGGCGTTCAGGCTCTCGCACAACCCCCAGAAGCCCTGCGCCTCAGCCTCGGCCAGCGCCTCTCGGTGGGCTCCTCGCCCCGCCAGCGCGCGCCAGTCCTCGCGAAGGTTCGCGGGGGGTTTTGGATCTTCGTGGGGCTCCGCCGCGCGGAGCGGCGCTCGCTTGCGCGGCGTCGGAGTGACCACCGCAGGCGCCGGTGACGGCTCCTCGGCGAGCGGTTCCACCGAGGCTTCCTGGACCGCGACCGGCGCTGGCTCAACGAGCGCGAGCGTCTCCCCCGGAACGTCGGCGATGATCAACCGATCGGTCTCGGGGGTCCATTCGATGCGCGAGATCCCGGCGCGAAGCTGCAGCATGTGAGCACCCGCCCTCAGCGTCCAGCGACCGCCCTCGCCCGGCTCGAGGTTCGCGTCCACGATGCCGCGCTCGAGCACCAAGTCCACGCCGTCGACGCGCCGCTCCGCCACCCGCACCCGGGTGCCCGGCTGCAGCGCGATGGTGCTGCCGTCGGAGAAGCGCATGGTGAGCGGCTGGTCATCGGCCACCACGACCGACGACGACGCAATCGCCTGGCGGTGCGCCTCCACCTCGAACGTCAGCGGGCTGGGCCTGGACATCCACAGGGCCAGCGCCGCTGCGGCCGAGAGGATCACCGTGCCGCCTGCTATCCATCGACGGGACGGGCCACGCCGCGCGGGCGCATCGTCTTCGATCGACGCGTGCAGCCGGTCCAGAACCCGCGCGTGCCGCTCGGCGCGACCCCGGTCGCGAGCCTGCGCCTGCGTCTGGGCGAGCTGCTCCACCAAATCGTCCACCAAATCATCCACCAAATCATCCAGGTCATCCGGATCGTCGGCCGAGGTCCTCATGCCCGCCCCTGCCTCTCGTACCAGCTCGACAGCAGCGCGTCGCTGGCCGCCATCGCCTCGAACCGCTCCCGCGCCGCCTTCAGCTGACGCTTCGCCGTCGCCAACGACACGCCCAACGACTCGGCGACCTCCTTGAGCTGCATGCCTTCGACGAAGCGCAGCCCGAACGCCGCCCGCTGCACGTCGGGCAGCTGGCTCAGCAGCGCGAACGCTCGCCGCAGCGCAGACTGGGTGTCCGTGTCGGTTGGCCCGGCCATGCTCGGCAACGCGTCGGTGCCCGGTCCGCCCCACCACCGCTTTCGTCGGCGCCATCGCAGCTTCTTCAGGGCAAGCTTCACCGCGATACCCCGCACCCACGCCCCGAGCTTCTGCTCGGGACCACGAAAGTTACCCACGCCTTTCCAGGCCGCCAAGAACGCGTCGTGGGCCAGGTCCTCCAACTCGGCGTCGGGTCCGAGTACGCCATGGATCGCGCGCTCGACCGTGTCGATGTGTCGCTCGAACAACTCGGTGGCGGCGTCGGGGTCTCCAGACTTCAGGCGGTCGAGCAACGAGACCGGACGCAGATGCACGACGGGGCTCGGTTCCAAGGTCCGCGCCATCATCGCGAACACGTCCTGGGTGATCTGCAGCGCCAGCGACATCGGCCCGTGCACACGAGGGTAGCCGACACTCAGGGGGATCCAGCCCCCGCTGTCCGGTACCGCGCATCGAACGACGGAGAGCATCCTCCTCCTCGTTCCCGCAGCCACGCGAAGCGGCTCACACGTTTTTCATCGAGCCGTTCCGTCCCCGCTCGGGAACAGCTGAGTGAGCCGTTTTTGCGGTCGCCGGGAACGATGGAGAGGGAACGATGATGGGTTTCGAACACGACATGCGTACGCTGATGCTCACGATGCTCGCCCTGACGGGCTGTGCAGGGTACGAAGGGCCCGAGGCTGCGGGTGGGGGCACGGACGGGGACGGGGGTGCCGACGCGACCTCCGCACCGGATGCGCACGGCGCCGACGGCTCGGAGGGTACCGCTGGCGAGGACGAGTCGAGCGGAGGCGCCCCGACCTCGGGCGACTCGGCAGAGTGCCAGGCCACGCCCGACCTCGCCGCCCTGTATGACGCGGCGCCGGACGGACCGCCGGTGATCGAGACCCGCGACGACGGGGTCATCGTCACGCGCGCCGCCGGCCGCGTTCGTCAGCGACACGAGCTCGAGGGCACCTACAATACCTACGGCGAGCGCTACTTCGAAAACCGCAGCTACGGCTTCACGATCGAAGACCACGTCGCCTCTGGCGAGAGTCGCATCGTGGTGACCTACCGGCCCGAAGCCAACGTCACCACCCACGGCCCGGGCACCAACCTGCGGGTGTGGAAGATCTACGGCGACGGCAACGTCTTCTACGACAACCGTGGCCTCGACTCGATCGACCTGACCCACCTCGAGGCGACCATCGAGGACAACCGCCGCGAGGGCCGAGCGCTGCAGGTCGGCGACGTGATGGAGTTCGAGTTCGGCGTCTTCATCGCCGGGTTCGACCCTGCCGACCCGGGCGCGATCGAAGGCCGGACCTCCTACTACACCGACACCTTCCGCTACCAGGTCGGCGTGGGCGGATTGACGGCCACCAACGCCGACACCAGCGGCACCCTCGGCCCCTCACCCGAGCACGCCCCGGGCGGTGACGCCACGATCCCCTATGTCTACGCCGAACCCGACTTCTACTTCTCGCAGATGGCCCTCAACGTGCAGCCCGAGAACGTTCGAGGCTTCCTGCGGGGACGTCGGTTGTTCCACACCGACTTCGGCAGCGGCGAGCACTCCGAGGGCGGCAACCCGGTCTTTGCCGAGCACACGGACAAACTCGGGCCGCTGTTCAACGTCTCCTCGTGTTCGAGCTGCCACACCCGAAACGGCCGAAACGTGATCGAGGCCGAGGGGACACCGCTCCAGACGACGGTCGTGAAGCTCTACGCCGGCGGCGACCTGGGCCGTCAGCTCCAGCCTCAGGAGGCCGAGATCCTGCGCGAGGGCTACGCGATGTCCGAGGTCGAGCTGGGCGACGGCTCGACGCTCGAGCTCCACAAGCCGATCTACGCCGGGCTGGACGAGGATCTGCAGCCATCCATTCGTGTCGCCCGGCGCCTGGTCGGCCTCGGGCTGCTCGAAGCGGTCGACGAAGAGATGATCCTCGAGCGAGCGGTCTCCGAGGACTGTGACTCGGGGGACGCGATCACCGGACGGGCGTCATTGGTCGAGGATCCCCTCTCCGGTGAGGTCCGCCTCGGTCGCTTCGGATGGAAGGCCGAGAAGATGAACGTGCGGCACCAGATCGCCGATGCTCTCGACCAGGACATGGGCGTGTCCACGGCGATGATGGGGGCGAGCGAACCCGAGCTCGACGAGGCTGCCCTCGACCAGCTCGAGGCATACATGCGACTCCTCGCCGTCCCGCCGCGTCGCGCACCGATGGACCCGGTGGTCCAGCGCGGCGAGCAGGTGTTCGGCAACCTCGGCTGCGAAGGCTGTCACCGCGCCGAGCTGGTCACGGGCGAGGGCCACCCCTTCGCCGAGCTGCGCGGCCAGGTGATCAGCCCCTACTCGGATCTGCTGCTCCACGACATGGGTGAAGACCTCGCCGACCCCGGCGGACCCTTCGCGCAGCAGTGGCGAACCCCACCGCTGTGGGGCATCGGGCTGCTGGCGGAGGTCACCGGCGAGATGCGGCTGCTTCACGACGGGCGCGCCCAAAGCGTGACCGAAGCGGTCGCCTGGCACGGCGGAGAAGCGGCCGCCTATCGCGACGCCTTCTTGGCGCTCGACGCCGACGATCGCGACGCCGTCGTCGCGTTCATCGAGTCGCTGTAGTCCCACGTCAGCCGAGCCGTTCGGCGGAGTGTAGGTAGAATCGGGGTGCGGGTGCCGCCGATCTCGTGCGCCAGGGCTCCGAGCATGCATACGACGGGCCCAGCTTGACCTACCCGCGGCACGAGCTAAACCCAGTTCGTGTACGGCCCTCGAACGATCGTTCGCCCCTTGGCCCTGAGCCTCGCCACCCTCGCCGCGGCCTGCGGTGCAGATGACGTGGAGGGTCCCGGCGGCGACACCGAGATCGGTGACAGCGACGGTGGAAGCATGAGCGGGAACCCCACCGGCAGCCCGACGGGCGACCCGAGCGGCAACGACGGTGGGACGACCGGCAACAGTACGGACGAAACGGACTCGAACGCGGCCGACGGATCGGGTACGGGAAGTCCCGAGCCGGAGGGGTTCGACGACGAGTTCGACGACCCGGCCACGCTCTCGCAGTGGACCCGCTTGCACGAGACGGAGGGCGAAGACGCGCCGTACTCGACCCTCGACGTCTCCATGACCAGCGACGGTCGACTCACCATGACGCCCACCGCCGGCGGGTGGTACGGCGACTTCTCGGGGCCCTTCCTCTACAAGGACCTCTCGGGAGACTTCGTGGTCGAGGTCACGGTCTCGGCCGATCGGGTCGGATCGCCGGGGAGCCCCCCGACGGGTCTGTACAACTCTGCGGGCCTCATGGTGCGCGACCCGGCGTCGTCCAGCGGAAGCGAGAACTGGATCATCCACAACGTGGGCAACCAGTCACTGGAAGTCGGTCTTTCCTCCGAGGGGAAGACGACGACCAACTCGAACTCGGTGCTCGACCTCACGCCGGTCAGCGGAATGACGGCCGGTATGCTGCGGATCTGCCGCGTTGGCTCCGAGTTCATCTTGGCCCGCCAGCTCGACGGTGAGGACGCGTGGATGGTGACGAACTCGTACAACCGAAGCGACATGCCAGGCGCACTCCAGGTCGGTCTGATGACGAACGGCTGGAACAGCAACGGGACCGAGCCCGACCTGGGAGCGTCGCCCGACGTGGTCGGGACCTTCGAGTACATCCGCATGTGGCGTCCCGATGGTGCCGGCGACTGTACAGCGACCGCGGAGTAGGAGGGGAGATCCAGTCCGGAAGAAGTGTGCTGGTTCTTCTCGAGTCGGAGCGTCAGAGGGAGATTTCCAGTACTTTTCTGGCGCGCGCGGTCTGCTCATACGTCCACCAGGGACGTATAAGCCTGGCCGCGAGAGACAGGTCGCGACCTTGGTATTCGGTGCGAAACCAATGCAAGCGGACGAGCTCTCGCTCGCCTTCAGCAATTCGAGATTGTTGGTCGCAGGCTAGCCGGCGAGGAGCAGGTCGAGCGGGAGGGGCTCGCAGGGGACGAGGAAGCGAAGCCGCATTCGGGTGGTGCCGGCCGGGAAGACGACGTCCCGGCGACCCAGGATCCAGAGCCTGAGCGCTTCGGCGTACTCGGCGAGGAACTTCAGCCTGAGGCGCTTCATCTGCTTGCGCTGCTCCTTGGTCTGCGTGGAGAGGGTCGGTCGCATGCAGAACATCTCCTCGCCCTTGAGGGGGATCGTCGACCAGTGCACCTTGAGCGCGGCCTTCATGCCCACCACGGCGCGGCGGCCTCTGAGCTTGGCGATCGTCTGCTCTCGTTCTACGAGGCGCTCGCGGATCTTGGCGCGTAGCTGAGCATCGGAGAGCTCGGGGAGGATTGGCGGGCGATCGAGCATCAAGGTGGCGAGCTCGGGGAGGGTGGACCGTCCGGAATAGGCAGCGCGTTTGGAGCGTCGGGCTTCCCTGCGGTTGGCCAAGCTGCGCTTGTTGGACCACAGGCCAATCTTGGGCTTGGAGACGGGGTACGCCTTGCCGTAGGCCAAGCGGAGGGAGTTTTCGCCCTTCCAGGCGGTGGTGGTGTTGACGAGGCCGGCCGCGACGGCGTTGGCGAGGGTGTAGACGGCGTGCTCGAGGACGCGTTCGTCACCGAGGATGGTCTGGATGCCGGGGTCGGGCTCGAAGAACTTGCCGCTGGTACCACGGACGGCGTTGAGCTCGCGAGCGATGAGGGAGTTGAGTTCCTGAAGGAAGTCGGTGACTTTGCCCAGCCCGTTTTGGAGGACGAGGTGGTAGTGGGTGGAGAGCACCTCGAACTCGAAGAACCTCATGAGGAACTTCCTCCTGTACTTCTCGGACACGACCGCGAAGGCGTAGCGGAAGATGCGCCTGACCCGCTTGGTGGGAACGAGGCGAAAACTGCGGTTCACGCAGCGACAGGTGACGTACAGGGTGGTGTCAGAGTAGAGGTTCCTGGGCTGCGACATTGCACGAGACCGGTCGACCACGACCGGCTCGCGTTGCATGGAAAACTACTTCCGGACTGGATCCACTCCACGCACTCCTTCACCCGCCCATCATCTGCCCCATCGCTATCGAGGCGCCGCCGAGCGACCACCCGCCGTCGACGGGGAGCACGACGCCGCTGACGTAGCGGGCGGCGTCGGAAGCGAGGAACATGGCCACGTCGGCGCAGTCTTCCACCTGGCCCAGGCGACCCAGGGGGACGGTCTTGGCAAGCGCGGCCTTTCGCGACTTGTCGACCAGGAGGCGATCCATGCCCTCGGTGCCTTCGATGGGTCCGGGCACCAAGGAGTTGACGCGGATGCCCGCCGGGCCCCACTCCATCGCGAGGGTTTTGGTGAGCATGTCGATGCCTGCCTTGGCGGCGCAGACGTGGGCCTGCGCGACCATTGGGACCCACGCCTGCGGGGCGGAGATGTTGATGATGGACGCGCCCGGCTTGGTAAGGTGCTCGAAGGCGTAGCGCAGCACGTGGAACGTACCGTTGAGGTCGATGCCCACAACCGAGCCGAACGCGTTGGGCGACATCGTCACGGCGGGGGCGAGGAAGTTGCCCGCCGCGCCGCTGACGAGGACATCGATCGACCCTCGAGCGTCGGCGGCGGCAGCGATGACCGCCTTGACCTGCTCCGGTTCCCGCACGTCCGCGACGCCGCCGTGGGCGGGCGATCCCAGCTCGCTGAGCGCGCCGACGGCTGCGTCGACCTTGTCCTGCTTGCGGCTGAACACGGAAACCTTGGCGCCTGCGCGGGCAAACCCCTTCGCGATTCCGAGGTTGATGCCACTGGTGCCTCCGGCGACGAGCACGTGCTTGTTCTCGAACATGTATCCCCGTCATGGACTGGACGCGCTCCGACCGCAACCTCCGGAGGTTCGATGCGGTCCGTGTCGGACCTGCACCGCACGTGTCACCGACGGACCTACAGAACCGGCCCCACTTGTGCTTTACACCCGAAGTAGGGGAAATTGGGCGCGCCATGTGGATGCCCATCACAGACCGCGGCCCCCTCGCAGCGTCGATGCTGCTCGTCTCCGTCGCGCTCGTAGGTTGTGGAGATCCGTCGCAGCGAGACACCGCGTCCGGCGACGAGGGCGTGACCATCGGGGGACTCTCCAGCGCTGGCACGATGGGCGAGACCGACTCGGGCGGCACCGATTCCAACGCCTCTGGGTCGAAGGGTGACGGCGCGGGCACCAGCGGCGCCGACTCGACCGACTCGGCCGACGACGGCCCAAAGTTCGACGTCGCCGTCGACCCCGACGTCCCCACGGGCTGCAACGCGGGCGGTGGTGGTGGTGCGGACATCGACGAGAGCTTCATCTGGGTGCCCGGAACGAGCGACGGCACCGTGGCCAAGATCGACACTCGGACGCTGATCGAGGTCGCGCGTTACAACATCGGGCCCAGCGGCGCGACCGAGAGCGCGTCGCGGACGGCCGTCTCTGGCGACGGCCGCTTCGTGGTGGTCAACTCTCGCGGCACGGGGCGTTCGACGGCGGTTGCGGCCAACATCGACGACTGCATCGACCGCAACATGGACGGGATGATCACGACGTCGCAGAACGCGACCGACATCTTGGCCTGGGATACCGACGAGTGCGTCGTCTGGACCACCGTGCACGCCGCGTGGGGCGGCGCCCAGCAGCAGGGCCCGCGTGGGATCACCTGGACCATCGGCGACTGGAACGAGGCGACCTGTTCGTTCATCAACCAGAAGGTTTGGCTGGGCTACCTCGCCGCAGACGGAGCAGCCCATCTGATCCGCTTGGATGGCACCAGCGGCGCCGAGGAGGAGGACCTCGTCGTCCCAGGCTGGGTCGGCAACGGGTACGCGCCGTACGGCGGTGCGCTCGACCCTCAGGACCGCCCTTGGTTCACCGGACTCCGGGGCGAGCTCGTCCGGGTCAACACCGGCAACAACCCGGTCGACGTCACGCGGATCTCCCAGCCGGCGAACATTCAATCTTACGGCATGACCGTCGATCCCAACGGCGACCCATGGATGGCAGGCTGCTCGGGGCCGGTGTCGACCTACGACGTCGCGACGGAGAGCTGGGTCTCGATCGCCGACACCTCCGCATGTCACCGCGGGATGGCGATCGACCAAGACTTCCACGTGTGGGTCGCCTCCAACAGCCCCTGTGAGCTCGTCGAGATCGACGGCCAGACCCGGACGCTGATCGCCAAACACCAACTCGCCCAGTGCTCGACGCCCATCGGGGTCAGCATCGATGTCGACAACTTCGTCTGGCTGGTCGATCAGTCGGGCTGGGCGTGGAAGATCGACCCGCTCAACGTGCCCGCAATGGAGCAGGTCCTCGTCAGCGGGGTCCACTATGTCTACAGCGACATGACCGGTGGTCAGCTCAAGAGCGTCACCAACCCGCCGGGCTGATGACCCAGGGCAATCGGGCGGAGTCCATCACATCGGTGGCTCCGGGCACGGCACCCCGCAGACGGCGGTGACCCCGTCGGGACACATCGTGAGCTCGCCGTCGCATTGGTCGAGGGAGCAGTTGCCGTTGAGCCCGTCGGGGCACCGCAGCGAGCACGATGCGCCCGCCTCGCACGAGGCGTGACACGGCGGAGCGGTGCACTCGAAGGCGCATTGGCTGTTGGGGCCACAGGTGCAGGTACCGTTGGCGCACTGGCCATCGCACTGCTCGTGATCTCCCTCGCACGCCACGTGACAGGGCGGCGCGGCGCAGGCGAACGTGCACCGTGCTCCGGGCTCGCACGTGCAGTCCCCGTTGGCACACTCGCTCTCGCACGTCGAGTCGGGCTCGCACGTGGCCTGGCAGGGCGGCGCGGCGCAGGGGATCGTGCAGTCGGCACCCGCGGCGCAGATGCACTCGCCGTTGGCGCACTCGGCCGCCCGATCGTCGTGGCAGCCGCCCAAGACCAACGTCATGAGTGCACCCAGGCAGCAGGAGATCAGCGTTTTGCGCCCCATCATGCGTGCATCATGTGGCCGCTCCCCCCCGAAATCGATGAAAAAACCCGGGGAGACGCGTATGCCACCGCTCAACCGCCGGCCAGCGGCGAGGTCATCCACTTCTGCAGGCCCGGCTGCAGCGAGACGTCTCGGGTCACGGGGCGATGCGTCGAGGCGTGATCGAAGCGCAGGGACTCACCGTCCTCGGGAACGTGAACCCGATCGCGCAGGCCCTCTGCGCGCATGCGATCGCGCAGCTCGGCGCGCGTGGTCGGGCAGTGGTCGAGCGCCTCGAGGTGGTTGAACACGACGTCGGCCGGCGCCAGGCGTGCCAACGTCACCAGCTCGTCGACCGAGAACAGGATGTCGCCACCGATGCCCATGTTGGCCGCGCCTGCGGGAGCCACGACCACGTCGGGACGCAGGCGCTCGAGGGCGTCGACGACCGTGTCGGTGAGGACGGAGTCGCCGGTGATGTACAGGCTCGGCTCCCCCTGCGGCGCGAAGTAGTACCCAGCGACGGGTCCCAGTACCCATCCCAGCAGCCCTCTGCCATGTCGCGACGGGATCACCTCCAGGTCGACGCCCAGCTCGCCGTCCTCCAGCGCGCGCGCGTCCAGCCCTTTGCGTCGCAGCCGCGGCACGTCCATCCGATTGGCCCAAACCGGCAGCCCCGAGCGCTTGGCCCAGGCGCGCCCGGCGAGGTCGAAGTGATCGGGATGCTCATGGGTAATGAGCACCCCGGTGGCGCGTGCGAGCGCGTCGGCGGTCCCCGGCGGAGTGGGGACCAGCGGGTTGCGCTTGCGTCCGCCGCCCCACATCTTGAAGCCAGGAATCGCGCCCACGTCGGCCAGCATCGGGTCGACGAGCAGGCGGTGCTGTCCGAACGAGACGAGCATGGTGGCGCTACGAAGCTGCTGAATCTCCATCGTGGGGACTTTGGCCCCGCCGCCAGGCTCCGCCAATGGGCACGCCTGCACGACAGTCATCCGCATTCGGATGGCCAACGCCGGTCGAGCCGGCGAGACTGTCGGTGATGGACTGGGACCACCTGCGCACGTTCGAGTCCGTCGCGCGGCTCGGAAGCTTGACCGCAGCCGCCAAGGCGCTGGGCGTGAGCCAGTCCACCGTGAGTCGCCAACTGCAGAGGTTGGAGTCGCGGGCAGGCTCCCCCCTTGTGCTTCGCGACACGCCCATCACGCTCACGCCCCGAGGCGCGGAGCTTCTCGCCGCCGTCGCGCCGATGATGGAAGCTGCTCTGGCCGCCGAGGCGGCGCTGGACGACACCCCCGAGCTGCACGGGACCGTCTCGATCGCGACCGTCGGCGAACTCGTGCGGTGGGTGCTGGTCCCCGCCCTGCCCGACTTCTACGACCGGCACCCTCGCTTGAATCTCAGGGTGCTCGCGAACAACCGCGTCACCTCGCTCGCGGCCGGCGAAGCAGACATCGCGCTGCGATTCGTCCGGCCCCAGCGCGGCGACCTCGTCGCGCGCAAGATTCACACCGAACACTACGGGCTGTTCGCGTCCGGACGATTGGATCTCCATCCGGCTGTGGCCTGGCTGGGCCTCGCGGGATCGCTCGCGGAGATCGAGGAGCAGAAGCACGCACAGCGAGCGTTCGCCGGGCGAGACCCTCGACTGCTCGTCGAGGACCTGGAATCGCTGGGCATGGCCGTACGCGCCGGATTGGGCGTGGCAGTGTTGCCACGGGGATTTGCGCTGCGGCTGGACGAGGTCGTCGAGGTCGATGCGGCCCAGGTGGGCGCGCTCGACCTGGGCCCGGTGCCGTCGCGCGCGCTGTGGATGGTCGTGCACGGTTCCAGGGCCCGCTTGCCCAAGGTCCGGGCGGTGATGGCGTGGGCGGTGCGGGTCTTCGAGAACTCCGGCGGTCCCGAACCTCGATGGCGCCGGTGATCGCGACGTGGGGATCAAGCCCGGGTCGCAGACGGAGATGTCGAGATCGAAGCCCGCATCTGGGGTGTCGACCCGCCAGCACCCCGACCACGCCGTAGGGGGCGGCGAGCTTTGTCGCTGTTCCGGACAGGGCTCTACCTTGGGACTGGGGTGCACTGGCCTTCGTCGCTGCATCGGATGTCATACCCACAGTCTCCAAGGATGTTGCAGTACCCCGCTCCCTGAAACCCCGGGATATCGTAGTACCTATCGCATGAGAGGAGCTGCCCTTCGAGTTCCTGCCATTCGCTCTCATCGGCGTCGCGGTTCACCGTCACCGACTCGCAGTCGTCGACATAGCACTGGCTCGAAAAGTACTGGCAGTCCTCGTCCTGCTCACAGCTGCGGTTGTCTTCCAGATACGTCTGAACGTTCTGCTCGAGCTCCTCGCACTCCCCCGCGTACACGGCTTCACACTGGCCGGCATCGGTACACGTCACCGTCGCGCCACAGGTCGTGGAGATCTCGCACCCGCAGGCGGTGACGACCGCCGTGCTCAGCATTTCCCACGGAACGAAGGTATCGGCGCTCAGGGTCAGCGCCACGTTCCCACACGTGGACTCCGGGCTGCAGATTCCCGGCGCGAGTAGGCAGTCCGCGGCGGTCTCGCAGGCTCGGTTCGCCTCCACGAACGCGCCGGCCGCGTCCATTGCAGCCTCACACGCCGCTGAAGGCGGCGGCCCCGAGTCGGCGCCGCCGGTTTCGGACGACCCGGTTTCGGACGACCCGGTTTCGGACGACCCGGCTTCGCTGGTCGATTCTGCGTCGCAGTCGGCGATACACTGTTCCTTCCCCTCGATGCACGCGGCAAGACTCAGCAACAGCGCGATGGGGACAGTTCGACGAATGTAAGTGTGCATGCTGAGTGAGTCCCCGTCGCCGGGGGTATTTGTGGACCAACTTCGCAGCGATCTGTCACGTGGATGCGGGAGTCACGCACGCCTTTGGGAGGTGCGTGCGGCGGCAGAGGACCTTTCCGCCCAGAACTTCGCCCACGCACGCGTCGGAGGGCGGCGGATCTCCAGCCGGAGCCGCGAACGCCGAGTACTCTCTTTTTCGGGGAGACGCCATCGGGATGCGGCCCGTTTCCGTGGGAACATCAACTCGCTCCGCGTCATGATCTGCCCTGACGAGAATGCGCTGGATGCTTTCGCGCTCGGCGACATGCCGGCCGACGAACGGGCGCAGATGGAGACACACCTCGACCTGTGCCCCATGTGCTCGGAGGTCATCGCGGAGCTGACCAAGCTCTTTGCGTCGTCCTTCGCCGAGGGCGTCGCCGAGGCCGAGCCTCACGACTTGGCGCAGTCCTCGGCCGCGCTCGAGTCCACGGAGGCTGGAGCTGCCAAGTCGAATGGCTGGTCGAACGACCTCCCGTTGCCGGAGGGCGCGAGGCTCGGCCGATACGCGGTGCTCGAAGCGGTGGGCGCAGGAGCGATGGGGGTGGTCTATGCCGCCTACGATCCACAGCTGGATCGCAAGGTGGCGCTCAAGGTCCTGCGGCAGGATGCGGAGGCTTCCTCGACCGACTCGCAGGCCTCTCGCAACACGCGGATGCTCCGAGAGGCGCAGGCGCTGGCGCGGCTGAGTCATCCCGGGGTGATCACGGTGCACGACGTGGGCAGCTTCGAGGGCCAGGTGTTCCTGGCGATGGAGTTCGTCGAGGGCGGCACGTTGACCCAGTGGCTGCGGACAGAGCCCCGGCACTGGCGGCAGGTACGAAAGGTGTTTCTGCAGGCGGGTGACGGGCTGGCTGCGGCGCACGAAGCCGGGCTGGTCCATCGCGACTTCAAACCCGACAACGTGCTCATCCACGCGGACGGACGCGCGGTCGTGACCGACTTTGGGCTGGCCCGGCCCCTGTCGCGCGGTCCCGAATCCGAGCCGGGGGTCAGCCCGTCGATGAGAACCCGCGACTCGGGCTCGGGCTCGGGCTCGGCGCTGGCCGTGACCCTCACCCGGACCGGAGCGCTGGTGGGGACCCCCGCGTACATGGCTCCTGAGCAGCTCGGAGGCAAGCGCTGCGACGCGCTGTCGGATCAGTTCGGGTTCTGCGTTGCCTTGTACGAAGGCTTGTACGGGGAGCGCCCGTTTGCAGCGCGGAGTCTGATGGAGTTGGTCACCGCTGTGCTCCAGGGCCGAGTCCAGCCCGCGCCGCGCGGCAGCGAAGTACCAAGGTGGCTTCGTAGGGCCGTGCTTCGTGGGCTCAGCGTCCAAGCGAGTGAGCGCCACCCGAACATGCGCGCGCTGCTGCAGGCCCTGCGTCCCAAGGCGCTGGCCACCTGGCGGGCCGTGGCGGCCATCGGGGTGCTGGGTGTGGCGGCCGGCGGGACCGCGGTGGCCCTTTCGGACCGAGCATCGGTGCAGCCGGTCGCGTACTGCGACGACGTGGCGTCCAAACTCGAGGGCGTATGGGACGCGCCGCGCCGCGCCGCGATCACGGACGCATTCTCGGCGACCGAGCAGTCCTTTGCTCCCGACGTGGCTCAGCGGGTCAGCGCCGCCCTCGATACCTACGCGGAGCGATGGGTGCGCGTCCAAACCGACGCATGTCGATCCGCGGTCGAAGGCCGTGAGCCGCCCGCGGTCGTGTCCGCGCGCATGACGTGCCTGGCCCATCGCCACGCGACTCTCGCGACCATGACCCAAGAGCTTGCTCGCGCCGACGCGGACACCGTGATGCGGGCACCCGAAGCGGTGGCGCTGCTCCCTGATCTGGGCCCTTGCCTCGATGCGGCGGCGCTCGGTCGCGAGCTGCCACCGGTACCCGAAGGCGAGGCCGAGGCGATCGCCACGGTGCGCGCCCGCCTCGATGAAGCCGGGGTGCAGCGGGCGCTTGGTCGACTGAAGGAGGACCTGGCGACGGCCCAGGCGGCGGCGCTCGAGGCCGAGGGGCTGCGGTACGTGCCCGTGCGCGCCGAGGCCAAGCTGTCGGTCGCAGAGGCCCAGCTTTTGGCCGGTCGCTTCGAGGAGGCCGAGGCGGGCCTTCACGACGCGCTCTCATTGGGTGTCGCGAGTCACCACGATCGAATCGTGGCCCAGGTGGCAGCCGAGCTGAGCGATCTGGAGGCCAAGCGATTGGGCAGGGATCTGGCCACCCTGCGCTGGGTCGCGCTGGGTCTGGCTGCACTGGAGGCTCAGGGCGGTCAGTGGCCGGACACGCTCGCCAACTTGCTCAACACCCGCGCCCTGGCCAAGCGTCGGCTCGGTGATCTCGACGGCGCCATCGCGGACGGTCGACGGGTGCTCGCGATCCGCGAAGAGCACTGGGGCGTCGATCACTACGTCGTGGCCGAGCCGCTGAGCGAGTTGGGTATGGCCTACGCACGCAAGGGGGAACACGCCGAGTCGGTGCGACTGCTCGAGCGAGCGCGCCAGGTGCTGCGCGAAGCCTACGGCGACCAACACCCCCAGTACGCGACCATCTTGCAGAACCTGGGCACCACGCACTTCGTGCACGGGCACTACACCGACGCACTCGAGCTCTACGAGGAGTCGCATCGTTCCCTGAAGCTGCTGCTGGGTCCCGAGCACCCTTCGGTGGCGGTGCTCGCGTACAACGTGGCCACCACGCTGCTGTTCATGGAGCGCTACGACGAGGCGCTGCTCCACGTCCAGCGCGCGCAGGAGATCGAGCAGGCCATTCACGGGCCCCGCAGCGCCACCGTGGCCACCAGCTGGGCCCTGGTGGCAGAGATCCAGCTGCGAGCCGGTCGCTTCGCCGAGGCGGAGGCGGCGCTGCGGACCACCCTGTCCATTCTCGAAGAGGTGATGCCGGGTGATCGTCGCCGACGAGCGAACATCACCAGCCAGCTCGGCCTCGTGCTGCTGCGATTGGGCCGCGTGGACCCGGCGCGTCGCGAGCTCGAGGCCACGCTGGCCGTGCAGCGCGAGACCGCGGGCGAGCCAAGCGTCGAGGTTGCCGAGACTCAGGGCCGGCTCGCGCTGGTGTACCTGGCCCAGGGCGAGCTGTCCCTCGCCCAGCAGTCCATCGACGCCTCGATAGAGCAGTACGAGTCCGAGGATCCGGATCCGCATCAGCACGCCCAGGCCCGCTTTCGCCGCGCTCGCATTCTCAGCGCTGCGGGCAAGGCGGATGCCGCGCGGACCGAGGCCCAGCGGGCCCGGGCGATCTACGCGCAGCTGGCCGATCAGCCCACGCGACTGCGCGCAGTGCAGACCTGGCTCGAGCAGCTCGCCCGTCCGTCCCCCGAAGTCGAGTAGGGCCCGAGTCGCTCCGCGGCCCGGCGGCCCCGAACCTCGATGGCGCCGGTGTTAGAGTCGATACCGTGGTAGCTCCTCGCAGATTGTCCGTGTTGCTATTCGCCGTTTCGCTGTGGGGGTGCGGCGCGGACGATGGGGCGCCCCCCGCCGGCGATGGCTCGACCACGGCAACGACCGACTCGGCCTCGCCAGACGCCGACGCGAGTTCGACCACCCCGACCTCGACCGACCCAACCACCGGCGCGGACGCCTCCACCGCGGCAGACTCCGCCGAAACGGGCGCCGTCGATCGGTGCGGTGATGGCCAGGTCGACCCGGGCGAACTCTGCGACGACGGCAACACGACCTCCAACGACGGCTGCTCGGCGACGTGTGCACCCGAGCAAGATCTCGAGGTGCCGTACAACGAGGCCCCGGCGGCCGCGACCCACAACTCCTACTCGGGGGACGAGGGTGGCGCTCGCGGTTCGATGCAGGCCCAGCTCGACGCGGGCGTCCGCACCGTCGAGTTCGACGTTCACGCCGACGACTTCGCCGCGGCGGGCTATCGCATCGGTCATGACGGCCCCGGCGACGAGGTCTGGATGGAGGATGGCAATCCGACGACCGATGCCCTCGCTGCATGGTTTTCGGTGCTGGTCGAATGGTCCGACACCCATTGGGGTCACTCACCGATCACGGTCTACATCGACCTCAAGGACACCTTCGCGGGCGACCACCCCGACGATGGCAACTTCGGCGCCTTCAATGCCCTGCTCGAGACGCAGTTCGGCGAGCGGCTCTACACCCCCGAGCACCTCCGCAGCGACGGAAGCTGGCCGTGGGTCGCCGACATGCGCGACCGCTTCGTCCTGGTCTTGACGGGCAGCGAAGACGGCCAGCTCGACTATCGTCGCGACCGCGGTGTCGATCCTGCGATCGCGATCAACGACGCCGGCCAGGTCGTGGAAGTCCACCAATCGCAATCCGAGGAGGTTCTGTGGTCGTGGAGTGGCCAGCTCCAGCCCGACGGCAGCATCCGGTGGATGCATCACGAGCGCTACGACACCGGCAACCGTCCGGCGGTCGCGCTCAACAACGACGGCGTCCTCGTCGAGGTTCACGAAGATCCCGACCTCTTCGACGACGACCTCTGGTACCGCGTCGGCCGGGTTCAGCGGGATGGCTCGGTGTCCTGGTCGACGCAGGACGGGCGGCGCTTTCCCGACGAAGACGAGGGCGTCATGCCCTCGATCGCGTTCGACTCCCTCGACGACGACGCAGTCCGCGAAGTGCACACGAGTCAGAGCAGTGCGCAGCGCTGGTACTGGAGCGCATCCTCGGTCGACGTGGCCGGCGGCACGATCGGGTGGTCGCGACCCGACGGCGACGGGCAGACGAACGACCCGGCCTACCCACGCAGCGCCGTCACCCACGGCGGCACGCAGTACACGGTCTCAGCGGGTCCCGATGGGCCGCACGACCAAGCCTTGCTCTACACGGCGGACGGCACGACGCGACGCGTGCGCTACGAGCAGCTCGCCTTCGGGAGCGCACGCGAGTCCTCCAAGGACGACCTCCTCGAGGACGGGCTCGAGTTCTTCGCCGACAACGCGGTCCTGCCCGGCGGCCGAGCGTGGGTTGCCGAGCGCAACGCGCAGGGCAAGCTCACGCGCCTGTGGGGCTTCGACGAGGCCCAGGTCCCCACCCAGTCACCCCGCAACCCGGTCGACTACGGAGCCACCGACCACCCCTATGAGGCTTGGCATGTGGCGTATTGCGAGCTGATCGGCTGCGTCCGATGACGTGGCCGCGATCGGGCTTATGCTAGCCGCCATGGGTACACGCTCTCTCGCCTGGATCGGACTCGTCGCGTTGGCCGCTGGATGCAAGCCTCCCCCACCCGCGACGCCGGGCGAGATTCAAGGCTGCACCAAGGAGGCCCGGGTCTGCGCAGATGGAAGCACGGTCGGTCGGACCGGCGTCGATTGCAACTTCGCCCAGTGCCCAGGCGACCCCGACAATGGCCTCTCCCCGGATCCGGCACCGGCCGGACCCGACGGCGAGGTGTCTCCGCAGCCGATGGGAACCTTCGATCCCCAGACGCCTCCGGGATGAGGCCTGAGCCGGCTCAGGCCTGCGAGTTTCAATCAAATGCTCTTCTCGAGAAGTCGTCGGCGTACGGCCCTTTTCCGAGTACTCCGTCGTTTGTTCCCTTCGTCTTCACGCTCAGCTTCGGTGCTGAGCTCGCCGCGCTTGGGACTGCCGCGCGCTTACAGCTCGCCGATGAGGCCCTCGACGTCGAGGTTGGCCCCGACCCACCGCTCCACCTGGCCCGCCGCGTTCTTGGTCGCCGTCGCCCGACCGACGTGCCATCGGTAGGCGCCATCGGTGGCCTTGAGGCGGAAGCGAACCTCGTATGGCTCACCCGACTCGATCGCCGCCACCCACCGCTCGCCCACCTCTGCGAAGTCGTCGGGGTGCACCAGCGCGGACCAGCCCCACTGGATCATCTCGTCGAACGTGCGACCGAAGTAGCTCGTGACCGTCTCGTTGACCCAGTCGAGCGCCCCGTTGGGCTTGGCGGTCCACAGCTGGGCCGGTCCACGCCCGAAGGGGCCGGCATCGGGCGCGGCGCTCTGAATGTCTTGCGTTGTGTCGGTCATCCGTCGTCTTCCGTCGAGGCGGCCAGGGTCTCGATCGTCCTCAGGCGCGCGAGCGCCTCGACGTCGTCGAGATAGACCCTGAGCGTGGAGTGAATCTCCGATAGCGCCGTGCGCAGGCTGGTCGGAGTGAGCTCGTCGGGCTGCAGCCCAGCGCGTGCCAGTGCTCGCTTCAGCGCGGCCATCCGTATGATCGGTGCGAGCCCCGATCGTAGGCCCATTTCGTCGAACAGGGACTCCATCGATCCGCTCACTAGGGTGCCACGGGAGACCCTCGGAAGCGAGGGGTCCAACGTTGCAGCACCAACGCCAACGGGCTCACGCACGGCGGTCGAACTTGCCGGGATCGGGGTTCATCCATCGGCTGTCCCAGGGCCCGGCTCGGCGTCGGGCCGGCGCCCGTCTTCGGGCCACGACCACCCGCTCTGCTCGACCCAGCGTTCGATGTCCTCGAGGCGCCTCTTCAGCGGCGCCATCGTGTCGTCGTCGTCGTCGTCGTCGTCGTCGTGGAGGTAGCCATGAACGTCAAGCAGGTGGTCGACCGCTTCGAGGAAGGGCTGCTCGGCCGCCCGGGGGATCAGCTCGATCGAGTCGTCCTCGTGGGCCATGGCGAGGCCCTTGACCACGCAGCCCAGCCGCACCGAAATCGCCTGGGCTGGATTCGAGGGCTGGAACACGTCGATGACGGGGAAGGCCAGGGTTTTGGTGGCGACGAAGGTGATGAGCGGCGTGAGGGAGATGAGGTGCAGCTCGAATTTGGGTGCCGGCGCATCGCCAGCGTAGCTGCGGTTGAACACCGCGGTGGGAGTCGAGCCCAGGGTCAGCAGGTGGACGGCCACGTGTCGGGTGTAGGCGATCGCACCCACCACTGCGATGACATAGCTGATGGTCAGCGACACCAGGACCACGCCCGACATGCCGACGCCGATGGCCATCCAGGCGGGGAAATCACATGGGGGGGTGCCCCGGCCAATGGCCAGCGACAGGAGCGAGAGGACCTGATCGAACAGTGGAGCGGGCGGGGTGAGGGCGCGGGCGAGCAGGGCCCAGCCCAGCAGCAGGGCGAGCAGCCACTGCACGAAGACCATCACGAGGATCGGTGCGCCAGCGAGGGAGATGTGTAGCCCGGTGAGGTTGGAGACCCACCGCCACGCTCTCCAGGCGTAGTTGATCGTGCGTCGGGTGACGAGGCCACCACCGTCGCTGGTGACGACGGTTGTGGAGATCATGTCGATGAAGCCAAAGACCAGGAAAAGCACTCCGCCGATGGCCATCAGCACGTCGTAGGACGTCGTCATTTGGTCCGCACTGTAGTGCAACGACGACGGGCGGCAACTCATGGGGGCATCGCGGGGCTGCTCGCGAGCTTGTTGGCGCGGGAGAGGGCCACGTCTGGTCTCCCGATCTTCCGATCTTCCGATCTTCCGAACTTCGGTGCGAGACTCAGCACGCTAGGCCGAAGCCGTATGACGCTCTTGGCGCTTCAGCTTGTCGAACCTCGTACCGATCGTCTCGGACTCTGAAGGGCTCAGCACCTTGCGCGCCTTGGGGAACAGCTCGTTCTCCTCCTCGCGAATGTGGTGCTCGACATCCTCGCGCAGGCTCTTGAAGCTCTGCAGCCAGCTGCCGTGCGAGGGGTCGGCCTCGCGGAGCTTCTCCAGTGCGTCGGCAGCTTCGCAGTGTTCTTTGGTGCCGTGAGCGGTCTTCTCCCGGGTCTCGGCATCGGCCAAGACCTCCGAATAGAACGCCCGCTCCTCGGCATGCGAATGCGCTTCGAGCAGCGCGCCAAACGTCTCGAAGAGCTGCTTGCGCTCGGCCGTGTCCCCCTGCGTCTGCCCGATCTCGTCCATGAGCCGTTCGAGTTCGCGGTGGTCCTGCTCGAGTGTTTCGAAGATCGTGGTCATGCCGCACGGACCGTGCAAGGGTCGTGCCCAGACTCTGGGCAGCTTCAGCGCCCCTTCGATGCGCTTCCTCGCCCCCAGTCGTGCACATACGCCCACTCGGAGCCATGGCGCCCGCACATCGGCGCCCGCACATCCACGGAGGTCGGAGCCGTCGGTGATCAGCGGGAGTCGCTGAAGGGTGGCGTGCGCGTACTCGGCTGGCTCACACCCACGCGGAGCGTCGCGACTGGCCTCGTGCGGAAGTTCGGATAGGGTGCGACCCATGTCTTCTCGACTCCACGCTCTGCCAGTCGTCCTGACCTGCCTGACCATCCTTGGATGCGGTGATGATGCCGTGAGCGGCGGCTCGCAGAGTGGAGACGACAGCAGCTCGTCGGGAGACTCTGGCGTCCCAACGACCAGCGGCGTCACCTCTGGCACCAGCGACAGCACCGTCACGAGCGAGGGAAGCGGTTCGAGCGACGAGACGGGTCGCACCGCGAGTACGGACAGCACGACCACGGGATCGAGCACGGGAAGCTCGACGAGTGGTGATACCGGAACCACCGGCAGCTCGAGCTCGAGCAGCTCCAGCAGTTCTTCGAGCAGCAGTTCTTCGAGCAGTTCCAGCAGTTCTTCGAGCAGCTCCAGCAGCGAGTCGACCGGCGAACCCACCGGGGCGGGAACGACCGACAACCCCGGCTTCGTAGGCCTGTCGACCGGCAACGCGTTCGCCGTGTTCGACACCGTGACCGAGGTTGCCGTCGGCGCACCCGTGAGCTTGTTGCCCGAGGGCTCCTACCCCTACGACGCCACCATGACACCCGATGGCACCGAGGTGTGGTTCGTCGGAGCCTCCGGCGACGGCGTCGTCGCGATCGACACGGTCACCTCGGAGATCATCGCATCGGCCACGCTCTCGGTGGAGGACCCCTACCCCGTCGACGTGCTCTTCACCGCCGACGGCGCGACCGCGTTCGTGGCGAACCGGGGCGACGCGAGCTTGACGTCGTTCGACGTCGCGGGACACGTCGAGATCGCCTCATTCCCCACCCCTGGTGGCGCCGATGCGGGCAAGATGGCGCTCAACCCCTGTACCGGGCAGATCTACGTGGTCGAGTGGTACGGCGGTGCGCTGATGACCTACGACCCCGCCACGGACATGTGGTCCTCGGTCGAGGTGGGCGGCTCGCTGTGGGACCTCGCGGTGGCGCCCGACGGAGCCACCATCTACGTAACCGACCGGAGCGCAGACGCGGTCCACGTCTTCGACGTGTCGACGACCGACGGCGTCCCGATGTCGGTCCCCGACGTCAGCGTCGCCGTGGGCGACGATCCGTGGGGTATCGACATCACTGCCGATGGCGGCACGCTCATCGTGGCCTCCGAAGACAGCAGCCAGCTGCACTTCATCGACACCTCCACCTCGACCGCCACCGCCCTCGCGCTCCCCGCCGGCGCGGCCTCCCGCGACGTCGACATCAACGTCGCCGACACGCTGGCCTTCGTGCCCTCGGGCAACATCGCGGGTGACGACGGCGTGTTCGTCGTCGACATCGCGGCCCAGGAGGTCACCAGCACCATCGCCATCCTCGGCGCATCCAACCCCAACGTCGTCGCCGTCGCGCCCCAGCTGGTGGCGTGCGCGGACTGAGCCGCCACGCCACGAGGGCGGCGTGATCCGGACGCTACAGCTCCACCGCCTGGATGCCCCAGCTGCCCATCGCGCAGTAGGCCATCTCACCGTCGGTCTTCAGGTCGCCACAGGAGTAGCCCCACAGGTCGTGGACTTCCACCGCCGGGGCGCTCGCGTCCGAGGCGTCGATCTCTCCGAGGCCACTTTCGGCCTGGAAGATCAACCGGGTTCCGATCGCGCGCAGCTGCCCGAGCCATCCGCCGGCGCCGGGGATGCTCAGCTGGCCATCGACGTCGAGGTCCCCCGTAGCCCAATCCGAGAACACCACGACCTCGGCGCTCGGCAGCTCCGAGCCGCCATACCCGCCAGCGCCCTCCTCGTACCAGCTGTAGCTGCCCTGTTGTAGGTGGACGAAGAGCCTCTGGTCCGAGGCTGCCGCGCCACGCACCGCCGTCTCATCCCCTTCGAGCGATACCGTGTCCAGAAGGGACGCGCCACCGTCGATCACCTGCACCAGGTGGAGCGGGCGATTGGCGAGCAGACAGCTGTCGTCTTGATAGTCGTACCAGGAGCGCGGGTTGGACCAGCAGTCGTCCTCCGCCAGCGCACCGGCATCCTCGAGCTGGAAGTCGGCAACGACCGCACGAGACGTCCCCTCGTCCCACGCCACCACCGCGCCGGGCACGTTGATCGACGTCGCTGCCTGGGCCTGCGCCGCCGAGGGCACGCGGAGTCGATCGAGGTAGAAGCGGACCTTGCTGGGGTCGTCCTCGACCGCCTGCATGTGCCACGAAACCGCCACACCATCGAAGGTCTGCAGGCCACCGTGGGCCAACGCGTCGGGCCGCGACACCGTCTGTGCGTGGACGGGGTGGCCGGGATCCGAGAGGTCGATCAGCTCGAACCGGCTGCTCGACGTGCCCGGCCCGTCATCCTCCCAGTGCTGCTGGCCGTGCAGCATCACCATCGTGTCCCCGATGATCTGAATGTACTGCTCGTCGGAGGACAGCGACGGTCCCTGGCTCCAGCTGCGCATCCCCGGGACCTCCAGGGACTCCACGTAGGCCGGCGCCGTGGGGTCGGTGATGTCGACCACGTCGATCGTCGTCGTCGCGTCTTCGCCGTAGTCCCACGGCGAGCTCTGGCGAACCAGGTAGACGAACCCCGCATGGATGTACATCTCTGCCTGGAGATAGCCGTAGTGGAAGCAGCCCCACTCCGCCGCCTCGGGGCCCTCGGGCACCTCGGGCACCAGCGGGTCGAGCGAGAGCGCGCCCAGGGCCAGCGGGCTGTCGGGCGTGGCCGCGTCGACCACCTCCAGCCGGGTCTGCGACGTCCACCAGTCCGCCGCCAGGCGCACCAACACACCATCTCCGATCGCCACCCGGTTGGCCTGGCTGGCCAGCGCCAGGTCGGTGGTCTTGCTGGGCGCGTCGCGGTCGGCAATGTCGAACACGTCCACCGACAGATCCGACACCCCGATCAGCCGGTCGTCATGAACCAGCGCTCGCCGGGCGCTGCCGCGCATCGGTGCCACGCCACGCAGCGACAGCGTGTCGTCGACCCAGTCGATCAGCTGGATTCCGCTGTGGTACTCGCCGCACCAGTCGTCGCCGCCCTGGTCGTAGTCCCATCCGCTGAAGGGGACCAGCAGCAGGCCAAGATCATCGAGCACCTGAAAGCTCTTGTGGATTCGGTCCTGGTCTTCGGCAAAGGAGGCCCATTCTCCACCAAAGTGCACGCGCTCGATCATCGTCGGGTTGGCGAAGTCGGAGACGTCGAACAAGCTCGCGTTGATCGAGCCGCCCTCGGCATCGCGATCGAATCCGATGCCCAGCACCCGGTCGCCGCGGGTCTCCATGTGCCAAACGAAGCCGGGAATCTCCAGCTCACCGACCTGCTGGGGCGCCGCGGGGTCGGAGAGGTCGATCGTGAACAGAGGATCGGTCTGCTCGAACGTGATCGCGTAGGCGCGGGTGCCGTCGAAGCGGACGCTCTGCAGCCGCTCGGGCCGAGGCAGCTGCATCGTCAGGCTGGCCAGCGGAGCGACGTCGTCGGCCGCGGCGACCGAGAACGTCTCCACACTCGGCGCCTCGCTGGTGTCCCAGCCAGGCTGGCTGATCACCCGCAGCACGCCCTCGTGCTCGTCCATCTGCCATCGGCTGTCGATCACCCCCGCGATGGCCACGCTGGCGCCCGCCACCAGCGTCCCGCTGGGGTCACTGATATCCACGACTTCGATGGTGGAGTCCTGGTCGGATTCGGTGCCCCAGTCGGGCCCGGCGATGTACAGCCGCTGGTCGGTGGCGCTGACGCTGCGCTGCCCGCCCCATCCGACCTCGTCCGCAAGCCGGAGCTGGTCGACGATCTGCACGTTCGCTTCGTCGGAGACGTCCAGTGAGGTGACGACCGTGGCGCTCTCATCCACCTGGCAGCTCCAGCACCACTGGTCCTCCTTGGTGACGACGTAGAGCACATCGCCGACGCGGCGCGAGTCGGAGAGGTAGCCGGGCATCGAGAAGTCGCCCTTGGTCGTGATCTCGGCTGGGTTCGACGCGTCCAGAGCCATCAGGCGGCTGGTGCTCGTCCACGTGTACGCGCCAGTCTGTGGGTCCTGGGTGTACTCGCCCCAGCCCTGGTACATGACGAAGACCTGCCCACCGTCGACGTACATCTCGAACGGCTCGGCGTTCGCCTTGAAGCGTCCGAGCACCGGCAACTGGTCGGGGGTGGAGATGTCGATGACGGTCAGGCCACCATAGCGGGACAGCGCGTACAGACGGTCGCCCTCCACGTGGACGATGTCGGCCTCGGCGATGTCGCGGGAGCCGTCGTCTCCGCCGTCGTCGCCGTCGCCCTCTGCGTCACCCCCGGAGGGGTCCGCACCGGTGTCGCCGCCACCGTTCGCATCGCCGCCGTAGGGGTTGTCCGACACGAAGTCGCCGGGCGCAGGGGAGGCCTGCCCCTCCGTACAGCCGGCGAGCGCCGCCGCAGCCAGGATCAGGACGGACCAGTTCGTCTTCGCGTTCGAGTCAAGCATGCCGACGACGGCACCTCTTGCGAAGACGGTGCCATCTCCGGCTGTCCGGGAAAATGCGCCGAAATGGGGGCTCGCGTTCCTATCGGTTGCGCCATGGCGGGCAACCGTGTCGGAGGGCGCGACAACGATGTCGCACATCCGGTCGGGAAGTTTCACCAACGGGCGGCGGTCCGCACGTCGTCCGTGACGGGGCCTGATTGACGGGGCCGGGTTCCAGGTTGTTGGGACTGAGCCGAAGCCCTAGAATCCCACCCCTTCGGCCGGGGCCGCCGTCGCCTCTGTTCGTCGCCGACGCAACCGATGCGCGCAGGGAGGCCGGATCCGTCGCCTCCACCTCAACCGCGTCGGGCGTGCCAGAGTCGGCGATTGCCCTGCGGGTCGGCGACGGCCCCGAACACCTCGCAGTCATCGGCCGAGACTGCGCTTGCGGCAAAGCCATCCTCCGTGTCGAGCGGCTCGAGAAGGACGAGATCTTCGAAGGGGAGGTAAAAATCGTCGCGCGCACCGGGGCGGTCATCGGGGAACATGCACCGGCTCACGCCTGCGGAGACGTCAGTCCCGACCGAGCACCCGGCGAACGCTCAGCTCGACGCGGCTTTGAATCAGGCGCATGACGCTGCGCATCTCGTCCGGGTCGGCGCCGGCCTGCGCGCTGAGGACCCGCACCGTGGCGTCGAGCAGCGCCGTCTTCGCCGCGGAGATCCGGCGGACGATCGTGGCCCGGTGCACACCGTGGGCGTCGGCGAGCTTCTGCAGCGGGACACCGTCGACGAGGTGCAGACGCAGGAGCGTGCGCTGGTGGGACGTCAGCTCGGCCATTGCGAACTCGAAGGCCACCTTGAACTCCGTCCGGAACTCGGCCTTCATCGCGGCGAGCTCGGGGTCGTCCTGGCCGACGGGAAGACGGAGCAGGTCGTCCGCACCGTCGACGCGGGTGCCGTCGCGGCGTCGGACGAGATCGATCGCGACCCGGGTCGCGGTCATGCGCACCAGGCCCCGCATCGAGCCGCGGCCGGCGTAGCGAAGAATCCGAGGTGGGCCATCCGTCGCCAGCAGGAGCCGCTGCCGAACGGTCTGCCGGACCTCGTCCAGGTCGGCGTCGTGGAGGTTGAACCCGCGGAGCGCCCCTGGAACGACGTCGACGAAGTCCCGCTCGAACACCTCGAGCGCCCGTCGATTCCCGGCCGCGCACCCACAGGCGAGATAGAGTTCGGCGAGCCGATCGGCCGCGATCGGTCCCTCCTCGAGGAGCGGGGTCGCAGCGGCACCGAAGGCCTCCAGCGAGACCTCGACCTGGGGCCACACCGCCCGGGCCTCGGTCCACAGCGCCTCGATCGGGTGCTCATCGGGGCTGGTCACGCGGGTTCCATGGTAGCGTTACCCGAGGGCGTCGTGCGCCGCTGCCTGTCCGAATCCCGGTTGTTTGCGATGGTCGAGGGGAGCCTCGACGCCGAAGCGCGCGCCGGGGTCGAGGCGCACGTCGACCACTGCGCGACCTGCCGCCGGATGCTGGCGGCACTGTTCGACTCCGACGCTCGGGTCGGGGCGGGGCATGTCGACCGTGAAGCCCTGCCGGCGGGGACCCACGTGGGTCGCTACGTCGTGGAGGGCGTGCTGGGCTCGGGCGGCATGGGCACCGTATACGCCGCACGCGACCCCGAGCTGGGACGAGCCGTGGCGCTCAAGGTGTTGTACGGGGAGACCGCCCGCATCGCCCGCGAGGCCCAGGTCATGGCACGCCTGGCGCATCCCAACATCGTGCAGGTGTACAGCCTCGTCTCGTGCGGGCTCGGCGACTTTCTCGCGATGGAGCACATTGCGGGCCCTACCGTCCGTCGGCTTCGTGGCTCGAGCTCGCGCCACGCTCCACCGCAGCGATCGTGTCCATGTTCGTCGGGGCGGGCCACGGTCTCGCGGCACGCGCCTCCCGCCCACGCCGCCCGCGTCGTGCATCGCGACTTCAAGCCCGACAACGTCTTGGTCGACGCCGCGGGCCAGGCCCGGATCGCCGACTTCGGACTGCCGGGGTCACGGCCGAGACGCTCAGCGGTGAGGACCCCGGACGCCCGCACCTCGCCAGCACCCCGGCCTACGCGGCCCCAGCAGCCGGACCCGAGCTGCCCGCTCGCCGCCGTACGCGTCGTGCATCCGCGAGCCTTCAAGCCCGACAACGTCTTGGTCGACGCCGCGGGCCAGGCCCGGATCGCCGACTTTGGACTGGCCGGGGTCACGGCCGAGACGCTCAGCGGTGAGGACCCCGGGCACGCCCGCACCTCGCCGGGAGGCACCCCGGCCTACGCGGCGCCCGAGCAGCGCGAGACCGGCGAGGCTGGCCCGCTCGCCGACCAGTACGCGTTCTGCGTCAGCCTGTGCGAGGCCCTGGCCGGCGCGCGTCCGCGGCGAGGAGAGGACGGGCGGGTCGCGTTGCCTCGCGCGGTCCCAGCGAAGCTTGGTCGGCTGCTTCGTCGCGGGTTGCGATCCCGTCCTTCTGACGAACCGTCCCCTTTCCCTCGCCTCCCGCTTCTTCCCCTCTCCCCTTTCTCCTCCCCAGCGGGATCCATCGCGGCGCTTCGCGTCGATGACCGCGCTGCTGCGCGCGCTGGAGCGGAACGCGTCGCGGCGACCGCTGCTGTGGATGGGCCCCCTCGTGGCGACCGCGGCCGTCTCCGGCTTCGTGGTCCTGCGCGCGCTCGATGCTCCGCAAGCGCTGTGCCCGGAGGGGTCGGAGGCCTGTCAGCAGACCCCCGTCGACGAGGAGGATGACCCGTCGGTGATTGCACTCGAAGCGGTCATCGCTCGGGCGCAGGCCCTGGTCCGTGGGGGCCAGCCGACCGAGGCCCTCGAGCTGCTCGAACGCGGTGGCCGGGCCGAGGGCGCGGCGACGCTGCATCCCAGCGTCCAGGCACGCTTCCACTACGCCTTGGGTGCGACCTACACCGCATTGGGCCGAGGCGAGGAGGCTGACGAGGCGCTGCAGCACGCCTACTGGCGCGCGAGTGCCCAGGGGCAGCACGAGGTCGCGTTCCTTGCGAGTCGAGATCTGGCGAGCATCTTGCTGCGCGCTCACGCGCTGGAGCAGGCGCAGCGCTGGATCCGGCAGGCGCAGGCCCAGAACGAGCGACTCGGCGCGCCAGCGGGACCGGCAGCCGACGTCCTGCTCGTTCAAGGCAACCTCTACACGCAGCGCCGGGAGCTCGACGAGGCGCTCGAGGTGCTGACCCGAGCGCAACAGCTCCACGCCCGCGCGGGCATCGAGAACGCAACGACGCTGACCATTGCCCACAACATCGCCATCGCCGTCGGGCGGCGCTCCGGCCCCGATCGAGCCTTGCCCTTGCACGTCGCCAACCTCGCCCGCAGACGAGAGCAGCTCGGCTCCAGTCATCCCGACGTCGCCGACTCGCTCCTCTCGGTGGCGGCCAACCAGGTCGAGCTCAACGCCTACGACGAGGCGATCGGCAACTTCGAGGAGGCCTCGTCGATCTACGAGCGTGCGCTGGGACCAGAATCCGACGCCGTGCTCGATACGCTCGAGAACCTTGCGGGCACCTTCGCGCTGACGGGTCGAATCGAGGACGCGCGCACGTCCTTCACCCGCTTGCGCGACCTCGCCGAGCGCACCGACGATGCGCTCCTGGCCGGACACGTCTCGGTCAACCTCGGTGACCTCGGCTTGATGTCGCAGCGCCCCGAAGACGCCGAGCGCGAATTCCGTCGGGCCTTGCGTCACCTCGAGTCGCGACTCGATCCCACCGACCCGCTGATCGCCCACGCGATCGGAGGGATCGGTGAGGCCTACCTGGCGTCGGAACGTGCGAGCGCGGCCGTGGACTACCTGCAGCGATCTCTGGCGATCCGCGCGGAGCATCCGACCGACATCATCCCGCTGGCGCGGGCTCGGATCGGCCTCGCGCGGGCTCTGTGGGATTCGGGCGAAGATCCACGGCGTGCCCGCGAGCTGGCGCTTCGGGCCCGAGAGGCGCTCCCCGAGCGGGAAGGCCGAGCGAGCCAGGTCCGCGAATACATCGACGCATGGCTCGGCGACCACGAGGCTCCCTCGCCGTCCTGAACTGCGGGTGCCCGCTCACTGGGAACAGACGACGAAGGTCTCGCTGTCGAAGGACGCGCAGCTGGTGCCCAGGGTCGGGGCTTCACACAGCGCGTACAGCCCGTCGACACAGGCCTCGTCGCCACAGGGCTCCTCGACTTCGCAGGGAGCGGGCTTCGGCTCGCAGATCTCCTCGGGCTCGGCGTCCTCCTCGGGTCCGTAGATGCTCACCGACACCTCATCCGCGGCGCAGCCGTTCTCGAAGGGGTTGCCATCGGAGTCTTGCTCGCTCTCGTCTTGGCAGCTCGCGCTCAGCACGATGACCACCGCAAGCCCCCACAGGTTTCGTCGTCTCATGGGGTGTCAACGAACGCGGTGACCCGGTGGCGCACCGGTCTGGCGGTTCTTTTCGCGTGCGTTGGGACACGACTGCATTTTTTTGTCAGGGTCGAGGGCCCTGTGGGGAGAGGAGGTTGAAGTGTTTGCGGCGAAGACCAACGCGCAACTGTGTGGCCTTTCGGCCGGCGGAAGCGCCGAAGCGTTCACCGAGCTGGTTCGGCGCACGCAGGGTGCCGTCTGTGCGGTGACCTATGCGGCGACCGGTCGACGCGACATCAGTGAGGACGTGGCGCAGGAGACCTACCTCGTGGCCTGGAAGAAACTCCGTCAGCAGGAGCTCGACGAGCCCGAGAAGGTCGCGGGATGGCTGGTCGGTATCGGCCGAAACTTGGCGCGCAAGACGACTCGAGAGCGAACGAGCGAGTCGCTGGATCGAGCGGAGGGTCTCGTGAGTGATGACAAGACGATCGAGGACATCGCTGCCGAGCAGCAGCAGCGCGACCGCGTGTGGGCGCTGCTGTCCGAGCTTCCCGAACGCTACCGCGAGGTGATGATCCTCTTCTACCGCGAGGAGCAGTCCACCCCCCGGGTCGGCGAGCTGCTCGGAATCTCCGTCTCGGCCGCCGAGCAGCGGCTGTCACGGGGCCGGAAGATGCTTCGCGCCAAGGTCGAACGCGCCCTGGGTGAAGAGCTCCTCCGCACCCGCCCGACCGCAGCCTTCACCGACCGCGTCGCCGCCGCGCTGCCCCTGGGGGCGCTGGCTCCCCCGACAGCGCCCACCTCCTCTTTGCCGCTCACCACGTTCGCCAAGGCCATCTCCATGAAGACCCTCTCCCTCACCGCAGCCGCCATCGTGACCACGCTCGCCGTGGGCTACGTCGCCCTCGATCGCCGAGAAGACTCCACGATCGCAGCCGCAACCGTCGCCCCGGCGCGAACCGCCGCCACGCCCACCACGCCACGAAGCAACGCGCCGACCGAGTCGAGCGCCGTCTTCGGTCTCGTCGTCGATGCCGGCGCTGGGCGACCGATCGAGGGCGCCGTCGTCACGATCATCGGACCCACGCGCGCCGTCGTGTTGATGCCGTCGCACGGCGACTCGCCGCAGCCCGCGGTGGTTCGTTCGGACGACGAGGGGGGCTGGATGCTCAGAGGACTCCCGCCGGGGCGATACTCCGCGGTCGCCACCGCGCCTGGCCGTCTGCCGTCCGCGCCCGCTCCCTTCGAGGTCTCCGCTGGCCAGGACGTTCGCGGGCTGAAGGTCGAGCTCGCCGCCGGCGGCGTGTCGCTGTCGGGCGTTGTCTCGGACGTGGGCGGAGGACCGATCGCGGGCGCGACCGTGCGCGCCAAGGGTGCCGCAGGCTTCCCCGCCTCGGCGATCACCGACGACGATGGTCGCTACGCGCTCCACCTCCCGCACGGCGGCTACGAGCTGAGCGTCTGGGACCCACAGTACCAAGACGACCGCAAGCGCGTGAGCGTGGAGGGAGCCGGGGCCAAGGTCGACTTCGCGCTGGTCCCCGCCGCCACGATCGCGGGACGCGTCGTCGAGCGAGGCAGCGGTGCTCCGGTCGCTGGCGCGGTGATCTCGTACGAGAAGCTCGTCCAGTTCGGCGGCGGCTTCAGCAGCGACCGGTCGGACGAGGAGGGCAACGCCGTCACCGACGAAAACGGGCGGTTCAGCCTGCAGCGCCTCGCCCCCGCCGAGTACGCCCTGTTCGCGAACGTCGACCACTTTGCGACGCGCGCTCCGGCCCGGGTGGAGCTCGGCATCGCCGACCAGGTCGAGGACGTGGTCGTCACCGTGGATCCGGCCTTCAACGCGACCGGGACCGTCTTCGTGGAGGGCGATCCCTCGGCGGGCATCGCGGGTGTCACGGTCTCGACGATATCGGACGGCGCGCCGGTACGAGCGGTCACAGGACCCGACGGCAGCTTCACGCTCGCAGGGATGCTGCCGGGGACCTATCCGCTGATGGTGGAGTCAGATGCCGCCATCCCATCGATGCTCGAGGTCTCGATCACCATCCGGGACGCCGACCAAGACGGCGTCGAGATCCCGCTGGAGCCGGGCACCGAGATCTCTGGACGCATCGAGCCGCCGGGGATCGCCCAGGTGAGGCTCGCGATGCGAGGGTCCACCGGTGGCATCGAAGTGTTGCTGCAGTCGGTCAAGGTTCAGCACGCCAAGGTCACGACGGCTGCCGATGGCAGCTTCACGCTCGCAGGCGCACCCCGTGGCTCCTGGAAACTCGTCGCCGAAGCGGTCGATGGCTCCGCGGGCGAGCTGGAGATCGAGGTCGGCGAGGGACCTACCCGCGACATTCGCTTGGAGATGGCGCCACGCCCCGCCGTGCGCGGCCGGGTCGTGGATGTCGAGGGCCGACCCCTCGGCCAGGTCTCGGTTCGGCTCCAGGACGATCTCGGCGACGCGAAGGGCGCGGGCTCGAAGTTCAGAGCCCAGGTCGGCGCGAAGACCACGACCACCGACGAGGACGGTGCTTTCGCCCTCGTGGGCCTGACCTCCGGTCGGTACCTGCTCAGCGTCGAGGATCACCGAGGCGTCGCGTTCCCTCGCGAGGGAACGACCATGGATGATGCGGGCCTGCCGGTGACGGTCGACGACACACCGCTCGACGGCGTGGAGCTGCGCGTGCAGCGACCCAGCGGGATGATCGAGGGACGCGTGCTCAATGCCGAGGGCGCTGCGCACGTGGACGCATGGGTGAGCCTGAGTCCGAACGATGGGGAGATCCCCTTGGACCGATCCTTGGTCGCGGTGACCGACCGCGAAGGCCACTTTGCCTTCGAGTCCCTGGCCGAGGGCACCTACGACATCGACGTTCGGAGCAACCGGGGCGACGCGACCGTCGAGCGCGACGACGTCGCCACGGGCGAGGCGCTGGAGCTCACCCTCGCACCGTTGGGCACGATTCGCGGCGTGGTGACCGCGGGGGGCTCACCGGTGAAGGCCTTCACGGTCGAGGGCGCGGTCACCTCGAGGGCCTTCTATGCCGAGGACGGCCGGTTCGAGCTCCGACACCTGCAGCCCGGTCATCCCCTCATCACCGTCACGGCCGCCGAGGGCGGCGTCGGGAAGAGGCTGGCCGTCACCGGAGGCGAAGTCGCGGAGGCCACCTTCGACGTGGGGGCGTGGGCGACGGTCGAAGGCCGCGCAGTAGACGAGGACGGCAACCCCGTCGCAGGCTTGGTGCTGTCCGCGTCCTCGGCCGGGGGTGTCCGCGAAGATCGCACGCCCTTCGCCGCCGCATTCTCCGGCGAGGACCAGGTCGTTACGGGGCCCGACGGTCACTTCTCCTTGGACGGCGTCGGGGCAGGACGGGGGGAGCTCACCTTCAGCGACGCTGCCTGGAGCGCTGGGCACGAGCTCGACCGAGGTGGCGCCCTCTTCTACGTCGAACCCGGTGAGAGAGTGAAGGTCGGGGACGTCCGGGTCCTCGGCACAGAGGTCGTGGGCAGGGACGCGCGTGGCACCCTCGCGATGTCGGTCCGCGCCGGGTTCGACGCCCCGACCGCCGAGGACACCCTCGAACCCACGGGTGCGCCCAGCGAGGATCCCAAGCTGTTCGTGGCCAGGCTCTCCAACGATGGACCCGCAGCGGATGCTCAGCTGACCCCAGGGATGCGGATCCTCGCGATCGACGGCGAGTCGGTCGAGACGCTCGGAGCCAGCCTCGCCGCCCGTCTCCTGAAGTCCGAGCGCCTCGAAGCCGGTCAGGTGGTGCGCCTGGAGATCGCCGACGCCAAGGGCGGCAGCCGTACCGTGGAGTTGCGCGCGGCCCCCAACTAGCAGTACCTGGGCCATCACGTCCGAGGCCTGCGCTGGCGGGTAGCACGCGCACGGGCCTCCGCATCCTTTCTTCACCGGAGATTCCTCGGCGGCCCGCGACTCCGCGCCGGCGTAGACTCCCCCGGCCATGCCCGTTCGCGAACGACTCGCCGCGCCCGCGTCCGTCGACCCCAACGTCGACGACTGGGACGCGAACCTCGTCCAGCTTCCCGCGCCGCTGGACCGTCCCTTCGAGCTCGTCTCCCAGTTCAAGCCAGCCGGTGGGCAGCCCGCTGCGATCGAACAGCTCGTACAGGGCATCGAGGCCGGGGAAGCCTACCAACAGCTGCTGGGCATCACCGGCAGCGGCAAGACGTTCTCGATCGCCAACGTCGTCGAGAGGATCCAGCGCCCGACGCTGGTCCTGGCCCACAACAAGACCCTCGCCGCGCAGCTGTACTCGGAGTTCTGCGCGCTCTTCCCCCACAACGCGGTCGAGTACTTCGTCAGCTACTACGACTACTACCAGCCCGAAGCGTACGTCGCGAGCACCGACACGTACATCGAGAAGGACTCGACGATCAACGAGCAGATCGACCGCATGCGGCACGCGGCCACGTACTCCCTGCTCAGCCGCCGCGACGTGCTCATCGTCGCCAGCGTGTCGTGCATCTACGGCATCGGTGCGGCCGAGGCGTACCTGGGCATGGTTGCGCAGATCACCGTGGGCGACCAGCTCGACCGGGACCAGCTGCTGCGCCGCCTGATTCAGATGCAGTACGAGCGCAACGACATCGACTTCCACCGCGGCACCTTCAGAGTGCGCGGAGACGTGGTCGAGGTCTTTCCCGCCTACGAAGACGACACCGCGATTCGCATCGAGTTCTTCGGCGACGACGTCGAAGCAATTCGAGAGATCGATCCGCTGCGCGGCCAGCCCAAGCAGACGCTCCCGCAGGTCACCCTCTTTCCCGCCAGTCACTACGTGACGCCCGGGGCCCGGCTCCGTCGCGCGATCACGGGAATTCAAGACGAGCTGCAGCAGCACCTCACCGCGCTGCGCAAGGACGAGAAGCTGCTCGAGGCGCAGCGACTCGAGCAGCGCACGATGTTCGACATCGAGATGATGCAGGAGATGGGTCGATGCGCCGGGATCGAGAACTACTCTCGGCACCTCACCGGCCGCGAGCCGGGACAGGCTCCCCCGACCCTGATCGACTACTTTCCCGACGACTTCCTCATGGTCGTCGATGAGTCGCACCAGACCATCTCCCAGGTATCCGCGATGTACCGCGGAGACAGGAGCCGCAAGGAAACGCTCGTCAGCCACGGATTCCGGCTTCCCAGCGCCATGGACAACCGTCCGCTCAAGTTCGAGGAGTGGGAGGAGCGCATCGGGCAAGCGATCTTCATGAGCGCGACGCCGGGCAACTACGAGCTCGAGAAGACCGGCGGCCACGTCGTCGAGCAGATCATTCGCCCCACCGGACTGCTCGATCCACCGATCGAGGTCCGCCCGATCCAGGGCCAGATCGACGACTTGCTCGACGAGATCAAGGTGCGGGTCGACAAGAACGAGCGGGTGCTCGTCACCACGCTCACCAAGCGCATGGCCGAAGACCTCACCGAATACTATGCAGACCTCGGCGTCCGCGTCCGCTACCTCCACTCCGACATCGACACCCTCGAACGCATCGAGCTGATTCGAGGTCTTCGTCAGGGTACCTACGATGTCCTCGTCGGCATCAACCTGCTTCGCGAGGGACTCGACATTCCCGAGGTCAGCCTCGTCGCAATCCTCGACGCCGACAAGGAAGGATTCCTGCGCTCGAGCCGGAGCCTGATTCAAACCGTGGGCCGGGCCGCGCGCAACTCCGAGGGACGCGTGATCATGTATGCCGATCGGATCACCGACAGCATGCAGCAGACCCTCGATGTGACTGAGCAGCGGCGGGAAATGCAGCAGGCCTACAACGTCGAGCACGGCATCACGCCCACCTCGACGAAGCGCTCCATCTCGACCGTCTCCAACGACAAGACCGAGACCGCCGTCCCCACCGCCCGAGGCCGAGGGAAGGGCCGCGGCCGGGGCAAGAAGTCCGAGGCGGACGCGCTGCCGGTCGGCGTGGGCGAGCTTCGAGACTCCGACCTGCTTCCCGCTGAGCTGGAGGGTCGGATCGACGAGCTTCGCGGTGAGATGCAGACCCTGGCCAAGGAGCTGCGCTACGAGGAGGCCGCACGGATTCGCGACCGCATTCACGTGCTGGAGGCCAGGAAGCTCGAGTTCGGCACGTGAGACCGTGCTTCGCGGAGTCGTCCATCGCCGCCTCGACGTGCTCGGCCGCACACACTTCGTCCCGGGCGGGCTCGGCCGGCAGCGGCTCGGCGTTCTTCGGCGTCGCAGGCTCGGAGCTCGGGGCGGTGCTGCCGGAGTGACACGCGGCGAGAAAGACGACGACGACGAGGCGGTGCGGCATGGGACTGCAGCACGCTGCCGATGAGGCCGGCCGGGAGCAGGGCAGCACGACTCGTCAGGCCGTGGGCACGCTTGCGTGAGTCGACGCGCCCGCCGGCCACGGATTGCGCAGTTCGTGCAACGTGCAGCATGGCGCCCGGAGGCGAGGACGGGATCATGAGACGCAAAGGAATCCAGGGAACTCCGTTCTGGCTTCGTCATCTCTTGTGCTGTGCGGTCGTCGCCGCGGCCGGATTCGGTGCTGAACTCTCCGCGCCCGCTACCGCACACGCCTACATTGATCCATCCCCGGGCGGCGCCCACATCGACTATGGCCCGCACTGGGCTTGGGGCTATCACAGCTTGATCGCGCAGAACTACCAGTACAAGGCGGCGGTTCTCGACGACGGAGTCTTCTACTACGAGTACTTTCCCACGCTGCAGGAAGCGGTCCAGTATACGGCTGACATGCTGGAACTCGCGCAAGAACTCGGCGACTACGACCTGCAGGCCGACGTCATCGGCTACGGAACGCTCGACGATGGCAAGTGGTACTATTGGCCCGACGGCTTCTTCGGCGGGAGCGGCGACCTCCCCTGGGACCCGTTCTCTGGTGGCGGCGGTGGCTTTGGTGGTGGTGGTGCGAGCGGTACTTGGGGCGGCACGGGTGCCATCAGCTCTCGCGGCCCGGAGAGCTCTAACGGGACGCCGCCTCCCAGCGGAAGCGGCTACGAGTGCACGTTCTACCAGGTGGTCAACGGCAACAACGCGGCGCCCAACTCGTGCCAAGCCGTATGGAACTGCAGTAACGGCGATACGATCCTGATATCGCACGCGTGCGAGCATTCAGATCCGGGTCCGGTACCCCCCGGATCCGCACCAGTGACGTAGGAGCCCGTGACCACGCGCGCACGTACGGTGATTTCCCAATTGAGTTCCCAATTGATTTCGCTTGCCCCAGGGAGTCGCGGTCCCCGGGGCGGTATCGAAATCGGCCTGGCAAATGGACGAGACGAAACAGGCAGGTGTCGCCCCTTAGGACCCTGGTCCTTTACGTGGTCCGCCGGCGCTCGATCTCAAGATCGAACGCAATAGGTGTCAGACAGATGGGGAGGCGTTCCACATCGCCAGCCGTTGGGACACGGTCGGTCGTGGTCGCACCTGGCGGCGCAGTAGTTCGGACCGTCGCCACGCACGCACTGTCCGAACCAATGCCCCTGCGTACATTGGTTTCCCATTGTGCAGGACGCCCCCTGCTCGCGCCCCAGGAAGTAGGAGTAGGGCAGCGAACAAGCGAAGAGCAAGCCGTAGAATCCCACCATGAAGACGACGAACTTGGCGGCGTTCTTCGCTTTTGAAAGGGTCTGTCCGCTCATCAGGAGTATCGTGTCGGATCGAGCGTGCGACTTCAAGCGTGATCACCCTCGCACTCCTAGCCGCCTCTGTCTCCGATGACGCGTCGATGGTACTGGAAGTTTTCGCGACACCGCTCCATGCGCGTCACTCGGGCCGTCATCACCCCCGAGCAAATCGCCGCTGTCATCGGACAAGTGCAACCACTGACACGACTCGATTCGTCGGGTGACGTCCGCCTCAAGGCGAGTCAGCCCTCGCAGCCCTGCTCGCGGGTCTTCTTCCCGTTCCAGAAGTAGCGCGCCAAGGGCTCGTCCCTGCCGAGCTGCGTCAGCTGCAGCTCGCACCACTGCAGGGCGTCGACGGGGGTCGAGTCGTCGGCGCGATCGATCCAGACTCTTGCGCTCTCGCCCTTGCGGAGGTCCGTCAGGTCGGTGCCATCCCATCGGGCCATGGCCTCTCGGGGGCCCCCTGCGCCCTTGCAGACGACCTTCGGATACACCGAACCGCCCATCGGGCCCGCGGCGGTGACCTCCAGGGAGAAGCGCAGGTCGGGTGCGTTCCCGAACATCGAGGGGGCGATGGTGCCTTCCACTTCGCGCACCCTCATCTCCTCGAGCCCTTCGCCCTCGGTGAAGCTCGCCGATGGGAAGCCCTTGCAAGGGCCGTCGGTCAGGGCGCCCTCTCGCGAGCATACGGTGTGGATGCGGTGGGGATTTGCGTCCTCGAAGAGGGAGGGGTCCTCGGCCTCGAACGTCACCTGACAGGTCGCCGCGCCGAGGTTTAGCGACGACCACTTGTCGTCATCGAACACCGTGATCTTGCCGCCGTAGGTTTCCCCCGGTAGGAAGTCGAAGGCACCGCCGGAGAACGACACCGACTCGGACTCCAAGAAGTGGATGCCATCGACGAGACAGACCGTGCGAGCGGCGACCTCGAGTTCGTGCCCCGCGTTCACCGAGGGCTGCAGCTCGAATGCCAGCTCGAGTCCGTCCTCGAACTTCGCCTCGGTCCCGATCCATCGCAGTAGTTCCGAGTCGCTGGGGGGGTGGGCGGGAGCACGGACTGGGGGCAGTCCCCCGAGACCGTGGTGCCATCCTGGAAGCAGTACGTCCCCAGCGGTCGCGAGACCGCACCGTCCACTCCGGCGAGCCGCACGTCGATCTGGCAGTGGTCGAACGAGACCGCGTGATCGGAGAACAGGTCCAGGTTCCAGCTGTCGAGGCGCGAGATCTGCACGGACGCGGTCGAGGTGGCGATGTTGCCGTCGGGAGTGGCAGCGCCCCTTGCCGTGGACGTACAGGCGCTCCGCCTCGGCGGGGTCGGAGACCGCGACGTCGAGCTTGGCCGAGAGGGACGGTCGGTACCCGTCGTCGGCGAAGGCCTTGAAGTGCACCAGCGAGGCCTCGTCGACGACCGTGTCCGTAGCCGACGGCTTCGTCCAGCGGGATGAAGAATAGCGGCGCGGTGGCGGACACTCGAAGAAAAAACACCACAACGGTGATCGATTCGTCGCGGCGCGCAGTGTACCGGACATGCAAGACTCGAGAATCAAGAAGGGGGCGAGCGCCAGCGGCGTGGCGACGGCGCTCGGCTTGTTCGCCGCAGCCGGCGGCGTGGTGTGTGTGGCGCTGTTGACCGAATGGACCATCTCCATCCGCCGCTTCGCGCTACCCCAGTGGACGCTCTACGTCGTCGCCGCCGGGCTGGCGCTGGTCGGTTTGGCGATGTTCGCGTTCTCGACGAGCGTGGAGAAGTGCGCGACCTGTGGCAAGGAGCTCGACTGCGAAGACGCATACTTCCCGCTGGACATGGAGGCGCAGGTCACTGCCGCCGTGCAGGCGGTCGACGTGGGCGTCCTGCACACCATTCCGATGGTCCCCAAGGATCAGATGAAGATGGATCTGCGCATCAGCGTCTGTCCGAACGGACACGTCGGCGTCGTCGAGCTCAAGAAGTGGCAGGACTTCCGTCCCCACGACATCTTGCCCGAGCGGGCGGTGGACGGCCCGGTGGTGATGTCGCTCGCCCAGCTCGCCCAGCAACACGCGGACTTTCGCGGAGATGACTGAGCGCGCGCCATCGAACTGCCAACAGATTCAGTTGCGCCGTCGTACCGCGTCCACCAGTTCGGCCTTGCTCATCGAGCTGCGGCCGGAGATGCCGAGGTCTTTGGCGCGGTTGTAGAGTTCGTCCCGCGTGCGGCTCTCGAGACTCGTCGTGGGGTTGCCGGTGCCCGAGGTGGTGCGGTTGGGAGTGCGCCCCTCTTTGCGACGCTGCTTGTTCACGGTTCGAGCAGCCACCTCCTCGGCCCGGTCCTCACCTCGGCCCCGCTCGAGCTCACTTTCGAGGACATGTTCGTACTGGCGTTCGTCTTTTTGGGTCCATCTGGGCATGTTCCGTGATGGTTGCAACCTCCGTGCCTTCAGCGCGGCGGCGTCGGACGACCTCGACGGCGTATTCGGTTGAGCGCGCAGCGGAGGCGCAAGCGCTCGTCTGTGCGTCTCCGACCACCCCTGCCGACCAACCCTCGGAGATCCGAGCCCTGGCGCGATCGCTCCGATACAGGTGCCCGTGGAGTTCCGTCTGTGCCGGCCTCGCTCTCCGCCGTGAGACCGTGGCGACGACGGGCCTTCGCAGCGTTTACGCCAGCGGTGGGAACCCTGGGCCGGTCGCGATGTCGTAGCGAAGGGTTCCGTTTGATGTTCAGTCGCACCGAGAGTCGTTGGTCGTCCCTGCTGTGGTTGACCCGCTGACCCTGCTGTGGACGCTGTCGTGTACGCGAGACGAGCCGCGGCCTTCCGCGGCGCAGGATCCCGCAGACAGCCCGACGCTGGTGCAACACACGCTGGCGCCCGTGGTCCCACTGGTGGAGTGGCAGGCCTCGGTGGCGGCTCGGGTGCCGATGTCCCTGACGGCGGGCGACGGGTCCGGGCTTCAACTTCGGTCGGTGACCGGGACGGTCGTGGTCGAGGACCCCGTCGCCTTTACCGAGCTTCACCTGGTGTTCCACAACCCCGAGCAGCGTCGTCGCGAAGGTCGCTTCGAAGTCGACCTGCCCCCGGACGCGGCGTGTTCGCGACTTGCGATGAAGATCGGCGGGACGTGGATGGAGGGTGAGGTCGTCGAACGGGCCAAGGCACGGAAGACCTTCGAAACCTTCATTCATCAGCGGCCTCGGGTCGACCCGGCGCTGCTCGAGAAGGCGGCCGCCAACCGCATCTCGGCGCGCGTCTTTCCGATCGAGCCGCTGGCGGACAAGGAGATCGTCGTGTCCTACAGTCAACCGCTGATCGGCGAGCACGGGGGGTACCGCCTCCCTCTCGCCGGACTCCCGCAACTCGAAGCGCTCGACGTTCGGGTCATCGTCAAGACGGCGGGCGAAGCGGACTCGGACCGATTCATGACCGCGTCTTCGCGCGTCGTGCAGGTCTCCGAGCGAAACTTCGCGCCCCAGAAGGATCTGGTGGTGGCGCTCGAGGGCGCGGGGCTGGCCGCGGGCGTTCGAAGCGAGCGGCTCGCGGCCGTGCGTGTACGGCTTCCCGAGGCTGCGCAGGGTCCCCCCATCGATGCGTTGACCATCCTCTTCGACACGAGTGCGTCCGGCGCGGGCATCTTCGAGCGCGAGGTCGACCGGCTCGAGGGCTTTCTCCGCGGACTGCCTCCGCACACCTCCGTCCGCGTGATCGCGTTCGACCAGGGTGTGGAGCAGGTCTTCGAGGGCGAGGCGAGCGAGGGTCCTGGCGAAGGCCTGGCCGCGCTTCGCCAGCGACGGGCCTTCGGAGCCTCAGATCTGGGTGCGGCGCTCGAGGACCCTCTGCTGGCGAGCGCGAGGGGACATCGACTGCTGGTGTGGTCCGATGGGGTCGCCACCGCGGGACGAACCGGGACGGCGTCGCTCGTCGAGCGCGCAGCCGCGCTCGGTGTCCAGCGCATCGACGCCTACGCGACGACGATGTCCGCAGATCGGTCGGTCCTGTCGGAGCTCGCCGCGGCGGCATCACGAACGGGCTTCGTGGTCGGCCCCGACGTGAACGGGCCGAGCCTGGCGCACCGACTGACCGAGCAGGGCTTCGACGACGTTCGGGTCGACGTGTTCGGAGCTCGATGGTCGTATCCCCGCTCGCTCGAGGGCCTCGCACCCGGCGACGACGTGGTCGTCTACGCGCGGTTCGACGCCGATGCACCCGCGTCGATAGAGGTCGGTTTCTCGGACCCTGCACTGGGGCGGCACGTCGTCTCGACCCTGGAGGGCGCGTCGCCGCTGGTCGAACGTGCGGTGGCCACAGCCCGGGCGGCCGAGCTCACGGCGCTGCTGGGCACGACGCGCGACCGTGCTGCCACGTCCGCTCTGCGAGCGGACCTCCTGGAGCTCTCCCTGCGACATCGCATCCTCACCTCGCAGACAGCCCTCTTGGTCCTGGAGAGCGAACAGGACTACCGGCGATACGACATCGATCGGACGGCGTTGGCCGACATCTTGACCGTCGGCCCGGGCGGCATCGATCTGCTCCGGCGCGGACGCGGCCCCACGGGCACCGCCTCGTCCGACGACGACGCGCGGCGCGACGTCATTCCCCAAATGGCGCGCGCCTTCGACCAGGTCACGACCGCCGACGACAGCGGTGTGCTCGGCGTCATGCAGAGCAGCAGCGGACACTTCTTGGCCTCCCCCGCCGGCGGTGCGTTCTCGGTGGGAGATGACGACGAAGATGTCTGGGGAGGACTCACCGGGACCGAAGTGGGTGAATCGTACGGACTTGGCGGCCTTGGGATCTCCGGCGACCAACGTGGACTCGAGGGCACGGGCCGAGGCGGCGGCGGTACCGGAGAGGGCACCATCGGCCTGGGCAACGTCGGCCTGATCGGCAGCGGACCCGGCATCGGCTCGGGCTTTGGCCGGGGAGCGTCGGGCAACGCTGCCGCGGCCGGTTCGCACGGCGGCTTTGGCGGGCGCGGTGCTCGGGTTCCCGTCGTTCGCGGCGGGAGGGCGACGGTGGAGGGATCGCTGGACGTGGACATCGTGCGCAGGATCGTCCGGGCCCACATCAACGAGGTCCGCTTCTGCTACGAGCGCGCCTTGAGATCCAACCCCGATGTCGCCGGGCGCGTGGAGGTTGCGTTCGTCGTCGGCGTGGACGGGCGTGTCACCACCGCCGCCGTGGACCAGTCCACCCTTGCAGACGACTCCGCTGCCGTGTGCACGGCCAAGGCAGTGCGGCGCTGGAGGTTTCCCAAGCCCCCCGGGGGCGCAACCGTCTCGGTTCGCTATCCCTTCTCGATGACGCCGGGCAGCGGGAGCATGCCTGCCCCGGCGCGGGCTGGACGGTCGGCACGGCAAGCCCTTCAGTCCCGCCGGCGACGCGGAGATCCATCCGACGGACCGCAGTGGGTCGGCTCGGCGCAGTCCGGTCGTTTTGCCGCCCTGCAGCGCCTCGTGGCCGACGGAGAGACCGAGCAAGCGCGCGCCGAAGCGTGGGCGTGGGCCACGAGTCAACCCGACAACGCCCTGGCGATCGTCGCCCTGGGAGAGATGCTGGAGATCGAAGGACGACCGGCGTTGGCGGCTCGGGTCTACGGCTCACTCATCGACCTCTACCCCGCCCGCGCCGACATGCGGCGCGCGGCGGGGGCCCGACTCGAAGCGGTGGGGTCAGACCACCGCGCACTCGCGATCGATACCTACCGCAAGGCGATCGAACAGCGCCCCGATCAGATCAACGGTCATCGCCTGCTCGCATGGGCGTTGGCCAAGGACGAGCGGTACGAGGAAGCGTTCGAAGTGATCGGGGATGCGCTGCAGATCTCGACCCCACCGGGCCGCTTCAACGGCGCCAAGGCCCTCTTGCGGCAGGATCGGGAGCTCGTCGCAGCGGCATGGCTTGCCGCGACCGCCGACGCCGATCCGACGGTGGATCGACGGCTTCGCGCCGCCGGGGTTCGTCCATCGAGTTCAGCGTCGCTGCGACTCGTCGCCGACTGGGAGACCGACGCCACCGACGTCGACCTGCTCGTCGAACCGCTCGGCAAGGGCAGCGGGCGTCGTCACGCGGACGTGCGTGACGGCTTCGGGCCCGAGGCGTGGGTCTCACGCCCCGGCAAGACCCCCGCCGCCGTGTCCGCCCGTGTCCGCTACTTCGACCGCGGCGCGATGGGCTACGCCATGGGTACGGTGTCGGCGGTCCGCCACGACGGAGAGGGCACCCTGACCTACATCGACCGGCCGTTCGTGATCATGGAAGCCCGAGGCTCCGTCGAACTCGGCCGATTCCGCGGTGGTCGCCAGATCTAGCCCGCGCAGCCGTCGCGAGCGCACCCCGGCTCACATTTCTCGCACGGGACGGAAAAATCGAGCCGCTCCTTAAACCCAGTCGCCTGTTTCCCAACCTCACCCATGGGCGGGCGACATGATCTCTGACTACAGCACCGGGCTTCTATCCATGGACCACGTCACGATGCAGTACCGAGCGCCGATCGGTCGGCATGGAGACCCGATCGTGGTCCTGGACGCGGCCGAGGTGGAGTTGATCGAGGAGTCGATCCACCGAGTGGGATGCGTCGACAGGTTCCCGCCAGCGATCTCAGACTGGGAGCTGAGCCGGTTGGTGGATGAGTGCACCTGGGAGCTGTGCCAGCTCGGGAAGTATCGGTATGGCAGGTACGCGGTCTAGCCGCTCGCGGATCTCCGTACTCGAACGGTGCTCCTTGAAGACGTTGTAGAGAGGCACTTTGAGCGCGCCGGCCGACGCGTGGTTCCGCGCGGGTCGCTGGCCATTTGTCTCGGTGCCTAGCAGCCTGCGTCCCCGTCCTTCCTGGCAAATCTCTCACCCGCCAACACGGCGGGCGATTGCCCCGGAACAGCGTTTGCAGTCGCGTGCGCGCTGCGGCATCGTAGCCATGGAGCGTGAGATGAAGCAGTTCAATTGCGGAGATGTGGTGCCTGGTTGCGAGGCGACGTTCAAAGCCGAATCCGAGGGCGAGCTGCTCGAACAGGTCGCGCAGCACGCCAAGGCCGACCACGAGATGACCGACGTTCCGCCCGAGGTGGTGGCCCAGGTCAAAGCGAAGATGACGGACGCGTAGTCAGCACGCATGGCCGAGCAGCCCGCAGAGGAGAACATCTGGCCCGAGGCGATCTCGCGCGTCCTTTGTACCCCCGACCAGCCGCGCCTGGTCATGCAGCCCGTCATCGATCTCAAGCGCGGACGGGTGGCGGGCTATGAAGCGCTGAGTCGGTTCGACGGCCCCCCAAACGCGACACCGGACCGGTGGTTCAACGCGGCGGCGCGGTTGGGCAAAGCGGTCGAGCTCGAGGTTCGGGTGATCGAACGCGGCTTGGCCATGCGCGACGCGCTCCCGCCCGAAACGTTCCTCTCACTCAACGTGTCGCCGAGCACGCTCCTGAGCGAGGAGGCCATGTCGGTGCTGCGAAAGGCCGGCAACCTCGGGAAGATCGTGTTCGAGCTGACCGAACACGAGCGAGTCGCCGACTACGCGGCGCTCAAGGCAGCGGTCGGGGTTGTTCGGGCCGCCGGGGCGATGGTCGCCGTCGACGATGCGGGCGCAGGCTATGCAAGCCTGCAACACGTTCTGGAGCTTCGCCCCCAGTTCGTGAAACTCGACCGGAAGCTGATCGAGGGCGTGGACGCCGACCCAGCAAAACGTGCAATCGTCCGGATGCTCGGCGACTTTGCCTCGCGCATCGACGCATGGATCATTGCCGAGGGGATCGAGTGTGTGGAGGAACTCGACGCCCTGACCGAGCTACGTGCCCCACTGGGACAGGGCTACTTCCTGGCGCGCCCGGAGCCGCCTTGGAGCGGGCTCAGGCCCGAGGCGCAGGCGGCACTCGACGACCAGCCCTCCTCGGAGGACCGAACGACCGTTGTCGCTCTTCTTGCGCGCACCCCGGTCGAACAACGAGAAGGGCCCATTGCCACGAAGGTGTTCGCCCCCTCTGTACCGGCAGTGGTGCTGGGCGACGAGGGACGACCGGTGGGGCTGGCCTACCCGGACCGCCCCGGCGTCACCCCCACGCTCTTGGTCACACCTGACACCGGCTTGGTCGAGGCTGCGCGTCGTGCGAGCGCACGACCGGCGGGTCTGCGACTCGAGCCCCTGGTGTGTTGGACCGCGTCTGGAGGCGTGCTCGGGCTGGTGCACGTCGAGCGACTGCTCGAGGTCTTGGCCGAAGCGATCGAAGACTGAGTCCGGGCGAAGACTGAGTCCGGGAAGCCAGCGTCCGGGTGGGTGCTCTCGACCCACGAACACTCGGGCCCGACCGGATTCAGACCATCCGATCAGCCTTCGCCAACGAGCCGAATGTCGACCCGTCGGTCCGCCGGCCACTCACTGGGGTCCTCGGATGCAACCTCTTCGCCCATCGGCATCACTTCCATGCGCTCAACGCCGACGCCGGCGCGCTCGAGGAACTGCATCACCGACTGAGCGCGGTCTTCGGAGAGGTCTTCATTGTAGGCGCTGCTGCCCTGCGGGTCGGAGTGACCGACGAGGGTGACGGAGGCTTCGGCCAGCTTGCCGCTCACGAGGCAATCCGCGACGGCCTGGAGTTCCTGCTCGTCATCGGTGCCGAGTTTGGCCGAGTCGAACGAGAAATAGGCTTGCGGGAGGGTGAGTCCGCAAGCGGCGAGGATCTTCGCGTCGATGTAGACGCGGGCGGCATCATCCGCCGGGGCGGCGGGGGCGTTCTGAGACGAGTCCAACGCTTGGTCCGGGGTGTAGGACGTGCGGTCCGCGTTGCCGCGACTACAGGCGGCGACCGAGCAGAGGCCGGCAGTGAGGGTCGCGGTGCGGAGGATGGACCTGGTCGAAATGGTCATGTGTCCACGGGTGTGCAATGGGTGGGCTGGTCTATTTCTCCAATGATTCTGAGCTGGTCACGGGAAGTGGGCGCGAAGCCTGAGCCGAAGCGCTCGGGGCTGGGCCCAGGTGCACGCATCGGAAGCGGAAGACGCGAGAGTGCCGGCGAGTGTGGCATGCTCCGCGCTCCGCGATGGTGGACGAAGATCCGGACGACGGCCTCAGTCGGCGACATCACGAACGCAGCTACATGTACGAGCTCGGCCAGCGCGTGCGGTCGCTGAGAGAGGAACGCGGGCTCACACAAAACGCCTTGGCCAAGGCGGCCGGCATCGCCACCGACATGGTCTCGCGCCTCGAGAACGGGCACTACAGCAGCCCAGGTCTACGGACGCTTCTGCGCATCGCAGATGGCATGGGCATCTCGGTCGGCGCGATGCTTCCCGAGGCGCATGAACTCAGCCAGACCAGCCCGGAGGGGGTCGCCCGCGCCAAGCTCAGCACGGTGGTGCACCGAGCGCGGCTCGAGGACCTCGAGCTCCTCGCCGAGATCGCGAGCGCGGTCGTGCACCGCCGCCGCGAGCGGGGCTAGAACCGACCCATCCAGCCCACGCCGCCGCCGCCCTTGATGAGCGTTGGCGCGGGGAGGCTCGCACGGAGGCGTCGCTTCTTCTTGTTGTCGGACTCGGGGCTCCACGCTTGCCACTTCTTGTAGTGGAAGTGGTAGCCGACACCGACCGACAGCAGGAGCGTGCCGGTGAGGATGACCGCCGCTCCGAGCGGGATCAGCAGGGTGTCCTGCGTCTCGTACCTGCACTGGAGCGGACCGTCCAGGTCGCAGCCCCGGGTCATCGCGGCGAAGCCTGCCGTGAGGCCGATGCCCGCAACGAGCGCTGAGCCGCCGGCGATCATCAAGCCCTTGCCGTTGCGAGGCTTGCCATTGATGGTCGGCTCTTCGGGCCGGAGGCTTTCTGGGTCCGGCTCAGGCTCAGGCTCAGGCTCGGGCTCGGGCTCGGCCACGGGTTCCGGCTCAGGCTCGGGCTCGGGCTCGGGAGGCGGTTCCGGCATCACTTCGCCATCCTCTGGCGGCGCGGTCTCGTCGGAAGGCTCTTCGCCTGGCTCTGCATCTCCCTCGGTGGGCTCTCCCTCGGCATCGTTGGCTGCATCGCCCTCTGCATCGTCGGCGGGATCGGCGGGTTCGTCGGGTTCGTCGCCCTCCGCCGGCGCAGCATCATCTTCGACTGGAGGGGCGTCGTCGACCGGCGCGGCGTCACCTTCGGCGGGCGCAGCGACCGCAACGGTTGGCGCGAGCGCGAGTGCGCAAGCGAGGGTGGGAGACGTCAGTTTCGCGATGACGGCGTGGATACGCATGGGACAAGAGCCTCGGCCAGAAGCTGGTGGCGGAGTATCATACGCAGGTCCAGGCTTCACAAGGGCCTGCGTCAGCATCGGTCACACGCCGGGGACCGCTTGCGCTTCAAAGTGGGCGCGATCAACGCGGAGAAAGCCAAACCGCGCTCCGACCGTTAGACTGAGCCCGTATGCCGATGCTGGCCGACATCGATGAACCTCACAAGTCGCGGGTGCCGGGGCTGATCTTGGGGGTGGTGCTGGCCTTGCCCGTCATCGCGGTGTGCGTCGTTTGGGTGATTCCCACGTTCGTTGGAACGGTGCTCGGCGGCGCGAGAGATCTCGACGAGCGGCTACGGGCGACCGACCGCTACATGCGAGAGCTGTGCGGCGGCCAGATCGAGCCCGAGCGAGACGAGGGTCTATGCGGCTGCGTGTGGAGCGTGGAGTTTCCCAGCCTGGACTGCCGACCCCACTTCAACGCGTGGGCAACCGATCTGCAGTTCAGCCGGTGCGCCGAGCCCAAGCTTCATGACGCGGCCCTGTCGTACTGCACCTGCGTCGAGACGATCGAAACCAAGATGAACGACGCCGGAGAGGAGCCGGAGCAGCGGCGCGGAGCCTCCAACGCCTACGAGAACTGCGAGGGGCTGCAGGATGCCGTTGCGCTTCCACCCGCGGCCGAGCTCGCGCCTCCCTACGATTGAGGCCGATAACGGCAGCGGATCCGCCAGACCCGCTGGCCGCGTCGCTTGGTGGTGTCCTCGCGCTTTGAAGCCGCGGGATAGGGGTTGCCTCGCCAGAAGCTCCACGGACCGGCCATGTTGTGAAAGCCCAGCGCGGAGACTTCGGGCGCCTCGAGCTCCGAGAGCGCCTCCAACGCGACCTCGTAGACGTCGGATGCGAAATGCAGCTCACCACCCGGTCGAAGCTGGCGAGCCATCGTCTCGCACAAGCCCAGCTTCACGACCCGGCGCTTGTGATGCCGGTTCTTGAACCAAGGATCGGGATAGAGGATGTGAAACCGGTCGACGGTTTCGGCCGCAAAGACGCGGTCGAGGTCGACGTCCATGTTCACGTAGGCGAACGAGAGGTTGCGAAGCCCTTCGGCCTCGACCTTGCGCCGGTTGACCGCCACGACCTTCTCACGGATCTCGAGACCGACCACGAAGCGACCGGGATCCGCCGCTGCGAGCTGAAAGCTGAACTGGCCATCGGCACAGCCCAGCTCGACGTCCACGGGACAATCTGGCCCAAGGTGGGACGGCATCTCGGCCCGAGACGCTCGAGGCGTCGTGTACCGGAGCGCGAGCGGGTTGACGTGTTGGCGAACGCGGCGGCCCATTCTCGAACCGGGACAATACACTGGTGGTGCGTCGCATGGGGGCCCGTTAGAGTTCGCCTGTGGACGTAGAGGCTGTCGGACGAAAAGCTGTTGCGGAGCGAGGAGCGTTGCTCAACCTTGCGGCGATTCTCACCCACGACCTGAGCAACCCGCTCCAGTCGATCACCGTGCTGTGCGAGTTGGGCATGGAGGACGACGATGTCGCCGAAGCTCCGCGCCGAGCGCAGCAGTCGCTGCAGGCCGCCGAGCGGATGCGCGACCTCTTGCACGCGTACGCCGCCCTCGTTCGCAACACCGATCGGCCGGGGAGAGTCGTGGCGGCACTCGACCGAGCCACCGCGATGTTCGGGCGCCGCTTCGAGCGCCATCGCATCACGCTCGAGCAGCAGGTCGAGCGTGAGTTCGATGGGCCTGCGTCCACGGACCTGGCGATGGTGACGCTCATGCTCGGCATCGTCGCGGCAGCCGAGGCTGCTTCGGGTCCGTTCCAAGCGCGAATCGTCGTCGACGAGGGCACGCTGGAGGTCCGGCTGCAGGATGCAGATGGCAGCCTCGTCAACTGGCCCACGCCTTCGGTCGAGAGCATCGCGGACTGTCTGGGGTCGGACGGCTCCGCATCGTTCGCAGACGGAGTCCTCAGCATCCGAATGAAACGACCTGCCGCGTGAGTCGGAAGGGCTCAACGAGCGGCACGGACTCCGTCCTTCTGGTCGAGGACGACCAGCTGGTCGTCCATGCGCTGGCGCTCTCCCTGCGCAAGGGCGGCTTCCAGGTCACGATCGCGAGCGACTACGACGAAGCGCTCGAGCGGTTTGGAGAGGAGTCGAACGACTTCGACGTGGTCGTCACCGATCTCTTGCTGCCTGGGGGGACAGGGCTCGACCTGCTCAAGCACATCGAGAGCCGCGATCCGGACCTTCCGGTCATCATCGTCACGGCTGACCAGAGCGTGCAAGCCGCTGCGGAGGCGGTTCGCGAACACGCGTTCGACTACCTCACCAAGCCGGTCTCCAGAGCCCAGCTCCTGGATACCGTCGGGCGCGCCATCGCGCTTCGCCGAGAAGTGGCGGTCGAGAAGCACGCCCAGGAGAGGCTCCAGCAGGAACACCGCCAGCTCGCGATCCGGCACCAGCGGACGGCCATGCTGCTGTCGGTTCTGTACAACCGCGCCGTCGAAGGCATCCTCGTGCTCGATGAGGGAGGACACCTCGTCGACGCATCCGAGAGCTTCGTCGCGCTGGTCGGTGAGCCGCTGTACGAGCTTCTCGACATCGACATTCGGGAGCTGTTCGAACCGCACCCGACCGAGGGGGACATTCAAGACCGCGTCATCGCGCTGGCCACGGGTCCCGTCGCCGCGGGACACTGGCGCGGCGAAGTCACGGTTCATGCGGGTCGGGGGCGGCATCTCCCCGCGAAGATGAGCCTGTCGGTCTGCGAGACCCCCGCCGTGGAGGGGGAGGACCGGACGCGCTACGTGATCGCGCTGCTCTACTACGAGACCGCGTACGAGCAGCTCAGCCGCCAGCTGCAGCAGGCCGATCGCCTCGCAACCATCGGCTTGCTCGCCGGCAGCGCTGCCCACGAGATCAAGAACGAGCTCGGCCCGCTGATCGGATACTTGACGATGATCGAAAAGGGCAACGCGGACCCGGTGGGCTCGGGCATGATCGGAATCATGCGCGAGAGCGTCCGCCGCGTGCACGAGCACGTGGAGCAGATTCTCGAGCCCCTGCGCCCTCGGGTCAGGACGCGGGGCGCGGTCATGCTCTCGGACTCCATCGACGCCATCTTGGTGCTGCTGCGGCGCGCCGGGAAACTGCGCCGCATCAAGCTCTCGTCCGAGCAGCGGGGTGACGAGGACGTCATCGTTCACGCCGACAAGGACGAGATGCACCAGATCGCGCTCAACCTGATCACCAACGCGATCGATGCGCTCGGCGACGGCGACGGGGGCGAGCGCGGCACCATCGAGATTCGGACCTGGTACGAGCACGACTGGGGAGTGCTCGAGGTCCGCGACGACGGTGCCGGCATCGATGACGCCCTGCGCGCGAGGGTCTTCGAGCCGTTCTTCACCACCAAGGGCTCCGGGGGCACCGGCCTCGGCTTGCCGGTCGTCAACGACATCGTGCGCAGCCTCAAGGGCCGCGTGATGCTGGACAAGAATGGCGAACGGGGCACGGTGGTGACGGTTCGAGTGCCGCGCTACAAAGCCGGCGCCTGAAGCCGGTGGCAGGTTTCGCGGCGGGCTGGTAGCTTCCCCCGCTCCGCATGCCCGTGAAACTTGGAGTCTTGCTGTCGGACGACAATGCTCGTCGCCAGCGCAACCCCGTGCCGCTGGTCGACATCGTCCTGCTGGAACGAACCCTGTTCGAGCCGCCGCGCGCTGGTCCGGCCGCCCGCTGGGGCGCTCAGGTACGCCGGCTGTTCCCCAACGCCGAGCTCATCCCGTACACGTGGCACCTGGTCAGCCACGGTCCAGACGACGGCTTGCGGGGACTCAGCTCCCGCACGCTGGAGGGTGATCCTCGAAAGTTCGGCGGACTTCAAGACACCGACGAGGTCAAACGAGCGTGGGATGCCGTCCATCCCTGCTACGAGGCCTTGGGCGCCAAGCGCATCGCTGTGCGTACGCCGACCAGCCTGACGCCGGGCGCGGTGGGACGGAAGCGGCTGCAGACCTTCATCGAACGCCGCCAGGCGGAGGGATTCGAGATCGTCTGGGAACCCGAAGGCCTCTGGGCTCCGGCGGAGACGACGACGCTCGCGACCAGCCTGAAGGTCTCGCCGATCGGCCCGGCCTTCGTCGCCGGACGACCCAACACAGAGCCCGGCGACCCCGAGGTGCTCTATCACCGGGCCGCCTGGCTTCGGGTCGACGCGATGGGCCGCCGGCCGCGTGTATCCGCGGATCAGCTCGATGCGATCGCGGACCACGTGGACATGGTTCCCAGCACCACGCTCATCTTTTCGGGTCCCCGGGCGCTCTCCAACCTCGCGGCCACCGCCGACGCGCTCGAGCTCGGCTGAGCCGGACCGGCGGAGCAAGCACCCCTTAAACGGCACCGCCGCCGGCCGGGAAACCCGGAGACGGCGGCGGAGAAGCTACCCGAGTGGGTTACTTCTTGGTGCGAGGCTTGGCGGTCTTCTTGGCCGCCTTCTTTTTCGTGGCCTTCTTCTTGGTGGCCTTCTTCGCTACCTTCTTTTTGGCCGCCTTCTTCTTGGTGGCCTTCTTGGCAGCTTTCTTTTTGGTCGCCTTCTTCTTGGTGGCCTTCTTGGCTACCTTCTTCTTGGCGGCTTTTTTCTTGGTCGCCTTTTTGGCTACCTTCTTCTTGGTCGCCTTCTTAGCTGCCTTCTTCTTGGCAACTTTTTTCTTGGCGACTTTTTTCTTGGCGGTCTTTCGGCTGGCCTTTTTGGCCCCTGTTGCTGCTGCGGACATGAGATCTGGCCCTCCTTCAAAGGGGCAACGGTACGCACGGACCTTACGGTCGGGATCAGCGCATGTCAATAGTAATTAGCCGTCTTTGTCATGCAATTAGACGAAGGTAATGGATCGTTTGGGCAAGGTGAGTGATCGTGATAGCGAGTTATAGGTCTCTTATGTCTCACAAGCCCCGACAAGGTCGGGAAACGCGCAAAGCATGGAAGATTCACGCTTTTTTCCGCTTGACGCGCGGACCGCACGCCGCCTCAGCTGGGCTAAAGTGGCCGTGCCGACACGCCGAAAGCGCAATTCGCGCGGCCGCGTGAACACCAGCCCCGACGAGAAAAAAAATTCATGCTCAAGATCCAGTGGACCTCCGATCAGCCGCAAGCCGCGGCTGGCCAAGTGCTCGCCGTTCCGGTTCGGGCCGAGTTCGACCCCTCGACCCTCGAGTCCCGATTCGGTTCGGCCGTCCGAGATGCAGTCGACGCGGCGTCGTTCAAGGGCAAGACCGCGACCGTCTTCGACTTCACGCGACTGCACGGTGACGTGCTCGAGCGCGTGCTGCTGCTCGGCGTAGGCGAGGGGCTGATCGATGCTGAAGCGATTCGCCAGCTCGGCCACGACGCCGTCCGAGAGAGCGGGAAGGTCGGAGCCACGCACGTCGTGCTCGACCTCCAGACCAACACCGTGCAGTGGAACGCGGTCGACGCTGCGAAGGCGGGACGACTCATCGCACAAGGACTCGAGCTGGGGACCTATGCCTACGACCGCTTCCTCTCCGAAGACAACCGCAAGCCGAACTCGGTCGTCGGCGTCACGGTCTGGGCCGACGACACATCGCCGAGCGAAGGCACGACGCAGGGCCAGATCATCGCGGCCTCGATCGCTCGCGCGCGCGACCTGGCCAACGGCCCCGCCGAGCTCGTCACGCCATCCTTCCTCGCCGAGACGGCCGCGGAGATCGTCGCCAAAGCCGCGGGCGCCGACGTTTCGTTGACGGTGCTCGAGCGAGCCGACTGCGAAGCCCGCAACATGGGGTGCTACCTCGGCGTCGCCAAGGGCAGCGACGAGCCACCCAAGTTCATCCACCTCAGCTACAAACCCAAGGGTACGAGCAGGGGTCGCGTCGTCCTCGTCGGCAAGGGGGTGACCTTCGACTCGGGCGGCTACTCGATCAAGACCAGTGACGGCATGCTCGACATGAAGCTCGACATGGCCGGCTCAGCGGCGGTCATCGGGGCGTTCGAGGGCTTGGTCGAGCTGGGCGTGGGCTACGAGGTCCACGTCCTGGTGGCGGCCACGGAGAACATGGTCAGCGGACACGCCTACCGCCTCGGAGACGTGCTGACGGCCTCCAACGGGAAGACGGTCGAGGTCAACAACACCGACGCCGAGGGTCGGCTGACGATGGCGGACGCCTTGGTGTACGGGGCCGCCCTCGAGCCGGACATCATCATCGACTTCGCAACGCTGACCGGCGCGTGCATCGTCGCACTGGGTCCCTACATCGCCGGCGTGATGACCGACGACGAGCGCCTCGCCGCCGACTGGATGTCCGCGGCCGACCGAAGCGGCGAGCACATGTGGCGCCTGCCGCTGCAAGCCAAGCTCAAGGAGCAGCTCCGCAGCAAGATCGCCGACATGAAGAACACCGGGGAGCGGTGGGGCGGCGCGCTCACGGCTGGCTTGTTCCTCAGCGAGTTCACCGAGGGCAAGCGCTGGATGCACGTCGACGTCGCGGGCCCAGCCATGGCCAGCAAGGCGCACGGCGTGACCACGCCCGGAGGCAGCGGCTTCCCCGTATCGACGATCCTGGAGCTCCTGATGGGCGACCTTCAGCTCGGCTGAGCGAGGCCGGAACGAAGAGAGCGCGATGTCCTCGAGAGACATCGCGCTCCATCACGCTCCACCACGATCGGAGTACGCTCAGGCGAACAACTCGTCGAGCTGCTTGGCGACTGCGGTGTCTTCTTCGCCCTTGGCGAGCGCGAGCTCTTGCACGAGCAGCGAGCGGGCGGTGTCGAGCATCTTGCGCTCGCCGAAGGACAGCTCCTTGTCGGTGCGGAGCAGGCAGAGGTCTCGCAGCACGGTCGCGATCTCGACGAGCGAGCCCGTCTTGATCTTCTCCATGTACTCGCGGTAGCGCCGGTTCCACGTCGCGGTGGAAATCTTGTCGCCGCGATGCTTGAGCACCTCGTAGACGCGCCCGACCTCTTCGTCCTTGACCAGTCGCCGAAGACCGACGGCGCCGGCTTTGTGCTTGGGCACGCGGACGGTCATGTTGTTCTCCAGGACGCGAAGCACGTAGAAGGTGAGCGAGTGTCCGGAGATCTCCTGCTCCTCGAGGCCGACCACTTCGGCCACGCCATGTCCTGGGTAAACCGTCTTTTCGCCTACATTGAACGAGTTATCGGCCATGTCGAATCGCTTCCTTGGCGCGGCGCTTCCGCGGGGTGGTGCGCAAACTCTCGCGCAAATGACGCCGCACGATCGGCAACGTAGGCGGCGTGTAATTAGCAGCTACCGCGATTCCCGTCAATGCCCGGCGGGGAGGTGCGTACCAGTGAACAGGGGGGATGAACGCGGGTCGGAGTGACATGCGGAGGGGCGCAGGGCTCGGGCGCACCTCGGCGGCGCCGATCTAGTGTAGCCCGAGCAGGGCTCGACGCGAGTCTGCAAATCCGCGCATGGACCACGCAAGGCGCAACCTCCGCGGGAGCGAAAGCGGACGGTGAATTCCGGACCGATTGGGCAGCCTTCCACGCCGCGCATGCTAATCTCCGCCACGATGCGATTCGGCAGCGTTTTCGGCAAGTTGCGGCTTTCGCGGGCATGCCTGCTCGGCGTGTTCGTCGTTGCCGCCTGCGCCATGACGCCCGAGCGGCTGCCGAACCTCGACCGCCGCTTCTACGAGGTGATGCCCAAGCCGGAGCAGCAGCAGGCCTTCCTCGAGCTCGAAGAGGAGCAGCGCCAGGACTTCCTCGAGGACGAAGGCCTGTGGGCGCAGTGGGGAGCGCTGAGCCCACAAGAGCGCAAGGCGGCAGCGCGCGGTGACATCGAAGTCGGCTATCACGAGTTCGCGCTGTTCATGGCTTGGGGCCCGCCAGCGGACACGATCGAGCGCGACCGGAATGGCCGCAACACGATCGTGCACACGTACATCCGCTGCTCCTCCGGCCCCAAACGCGGCCGGTACGTGCTCAACAACCTGGACTGCGACGGCACGTCCGACGAGACACAGGTTGCGATCAACAACGACCTGATCATCGAGATCAAGTACGCGACCTGACGCTCGGGGCTCTTTGCTCCAAGAGTTGAACACCAGGCTCCGGTTGACGTCTCAGGGCATGGACCGCGACCATCAGGCGGGCCTCCCTCCCCCCGAGTCGTCATGCTCCGTCTTGCCAAACACCTCACCCTCGCCCTCGCACTGGGCGGGCTCTTCGTGCTCCCGCCCGCGCCGGCCGAGGCGCACTTGGCCAAGTGGGGTAGCTGGGAGATCACCCACCGCAACCTGATGAAGCTGTTCCCCGAGGCGGATCCCAACGCCTGGAAGATCAAGCGCTACCAGTACGGCGACGACGAGGTGAAGTTCCTCGAGAAGCAGCTCGGCTTCGAGCTGTACCCCGAGGACAAAGCGCCAGAGTTCTACCTGGCCCACGGCGCCGACGGAACATTCCTCGGCGTTGCGATCTTCATCGACCCGCGAACCAAGCCGAAGGTGCTCAACGGCGGCATCCTCACCCTCGAGGTCGGCATCGGGGTCAACACGAAGGGCGAGATCAGCCGGGTGCGGGTCTACGACTATCGGGGCAACCTGGAGCTGACCAAGGACGCCTTTCTCGGGCAGCTCAGGGGCCGCACGCTGGACTCCAACTTCACCATGGGCAAGGGCGGTCTGAAGCCCGTCGAAGGCGAGCCCGAAGAGAGCCAGCTGGTCGCCAACGCAGGGCATGAGGCACTGCTGCTGATGAAGACCGCGCTCGGTCGCCGCTAACAAACGAGCTGCTGGTACCAGGCCAGCGTGCGGGCCAACCCCTCACGCAGCTGGACGGTCGGTGCGTAGCCGAGCACGTCGCGGGTATGGCTCAGCTCGGCACAGGAGCGTTGAATCTCGCCCTCGCGGGAGGGTGCGTGACCGATGCTGGACGAAGACCCGGCCTCCCCAACGATCGTGTGGGCCAACGTCTTGACCGAAGTCTCTACGCCCGTGCCCACGTTGAACACGTCGCCCGCATGGTCCGTGGACGCAGCCTTGCGAATCGCGGCCGCAACGTCGGAGACGAAGACGAAGTCTCTGGTCTGCTCTCCGTCGCCGAAGATGGTGATCGGGTCACCGGCGAGCGCCCGTTTCATGAAGATCGAGATGACGCCCGAATAGGGGCTGCTCGGGTCTTGGCGCGGACCGTAGACGTTGAAGAAGCGCAGCGCCGCCGTGGGGACGCCGTGGGTCGTGGCATACGCGCGCAGCGCCAGCTCGGAGCTGAACTTGTGGATACCGTAGGGGCTCAGCGGCCATCGGGCGGAGACTTCGCGGACCGGGACCTCGTCGACGTCTCCGTAGGTCGCCGCCGACGATGCCAGCACCACCCGTGTCCCTGGGTGATGCCGGGCGTACTCGAGCACCTGCAGGGTCGCGCCGTGGTTGCGACGCGCGTCCTCGAGCGGGTTTTGCAGGGAGGCGACCACCGAAACCTGCGCTGCCAGGTGGACGATGGCGGTCGGCTTGCCCCACGACGGATCGACCTGCGCCATGCCAGCCCACAGCCCGTCGACGACGTTGGTCTCCACCAACTGGAGCGGGCCTTCGAGGCCAGCGAGGTTGGACCGAAGGCCCGACGAGAAGTCATCGAGGACGACGACGCGCTGACCGTCCCCGAGCAAGTCGCGCACGAGCTGCGAGCCGATGAACCCTGCGCCTCCGGTGACCACGTACATGTACGACGACTGTACCTCGGCCCGGGCTCTCCGAGACGAGCCGTACGCCTCAAGATCTGGCCCACGCTGGTCGAAGCGTCGTCCAGGGCCGGCCTTCTGCGGCCGTCCGGAGCGAGCCCGTGCACTTGCGAACACACAACGTTGATGGTTTCTCCGTGGTCGCGGTTCGCGGCTCGATCGACCTGTTCACCTCGCCGAGCCTCAAAGAAGCGGTGTCGTCGCTGATGGCGGAGTGTCCGGACCACATCGTCTTCGACTTGTCCGGGGTGGACTTCGTCGATCTGTCGGGCCTGGCCATCCTGCTCGGCACCGCAACCCAACAGCGCTATGCAAAGCGGTCCGTGTCGCTCGTGGGGGTGGGCAGGGCCGTCGCCCGCGCCCTCGAGGTCAGCGACGCCGACCTGCCCACGTACGGCGCGCTGGACGAGCTTCGGACGCTGGCGGCCTGAGGCGCCCGACCCGCCTGCTTTGTCCCGGCGCGGCGCTTTGCTACCGTCTGCGCCATGAGGTCGGGTCCTTGGGCTGCGTTGATTGCTTCTGCAGCCCTCGGCGGCTGTCTCGCTGAGAACCCGACGAGAGCGGAGACCGGCGACACCGAGTCTGGCTCGGGGGAGACCACGTCGACGCCCACCGTGGACAACATGCTGGGCTGCCCCAGCGGCGAGACATGCTGGGTCGTGCTCGCGGCGCAGACGCTCGACGATCGGGTCGAGGTGTTTGGCGCGCCCGCCGGCATGGAGCCGGCCTACCGCGGCGGCATCAATCTCGACCTCAAGCCCGGCACCGAGCTCGGCCCGCTCGACGAGCCGTTCGGCATGACGCTGTCGGACACGGGCCTTCACGTCATCACCGGTCACTACCCCACCCGGGAGCTGGGCGCGATGCTCACGTTCCCCAAGGCCTTCTTCGACGCGCGCGACGCATCGCTGATCCCGACCAACGAGTTCTTCTCGGGAGGCGCGTTCTCCCAGGGCGTCGTAGAGACCCGCCTCCAGGAGCTCGAGCCGATCTTCTCGCTCTCGCAGACGGTGCAGGACAAGGTGCTGGTCAGCGTGTTCGCCAACGACCTGTTCTCGGCCGAGGACACCTGGACCGAACCGGGAAAGATCGCGGTGGTCGACGCCGCCAACCCCACGGACTTCGCCCTCGCGACGCTCAGCGGCCTGGAGGGTGGCGACTGTCTCGGCGCGTCGCAAATGGTGCTGCTCGGAGACGACAGCACCGCCGCGGTCGCGTGCGATGGCAACGAAGCGATCGCGTTCTTGGACCTCGGCGACCTGTCGCGCGCGCCGGCGGATGCGGCCGCCGGCATCTCGGGCACGCTGTGCAACCTCCCGTTTCAGAACGATCGCCGAGCCCGCTACCTCGCCAGCGACGGTTTGGGCGGGGTCCTGGTCGGCCTCGGCCCTACCCCGCTCAACGCGACGGCATCACAGGTCTACAGCGTGACGCCCAGCCCGGACTGTGCCTTCAGCCCTATCGACGTCGCCGACGGCGACGGCCTGCTCGGGGAGATCGTCCGCTTTGGCCCGAGCCACTGGCTGCTCGCCCAGGGTGCCTTCGCTGCCGACGGAGATCGGGGCGTCCAGGTGATCTCGACCACGGGCATCTGCAACACGCTGCCCGGGCTCGAGGACGCATGGCTGACCGAGGGTGAGATCCTCTCGCCCTATGCACTCGCGGTCGCCCCCGATGGCGAGCACCTCCTGATCGGCGCAGGCCCGACCCAGCTGGGCAACGTTCAGAACGCGGTGTTTGGCAAGGTGCTGTGGGCCATGCTCGAGGGCGCAGACGACCCATGCACGATGACCGCGAGCGTCTCCGACCTCACCGACGGCGGCGGCGGGCATGCTCCGGCCCCCTCCCCCAGCGACACGACCACGTGGAGGCGAGGCCCGAACGTCCTGGTCGTCGCGCAGGTGGAGGGCGGCACGTGAAGCACCTCCCCGTTTTGGGCCAACACGACGAGCCCGACGAAGACCCCCTCATCTTGCTCCGCGGTGGCCGCTTCGCCCGAGCCTTCGCGCTGATCTTGGCCGTCGTCGGCCTGGTGTGGATCGGCGCCAAGCGGGTGGAGGCGCGCAACACCGCGCAGAGCATCGTCAAGGTGCACTCCGACCTCGAGAGCCGCGTCTCCGGCACGCTGCTCGCGGAAGCGCCCCCGATGCCTCCGGTCGAGGACATCACGCCGGCGCCCCCGATGCCTCCGGTCCAGGACATCACGCCCGAGCAGGACGAGGCCGAGTACACGGTCGACCGCTTCGGTCGCAAGCGGTCGAAGTCGGGCGCCATCATCCTCGACGAGGGCGGCGCACGAGAGGTCGGCATCGACACGGCCACCAAGACCAAGCTCGATCAAGGTGGCTTCTTCGACCCGCAGGCGTTCGAAGACGCAAAGACCGTCAAGACGAAAGCCTACGTCCATCTGATGCCCGGCCTGCCCAACGAGGTGTTCTTTGGGGCGGGCGTCGTGATTCTGCTGCTGTCGTTCCTCGTGTTCGAGCGCTACGGCAAGAACAAGAACCCCCGCTCGCACGCGCGCAACTACTGGAAGTTCGAGCTCACCGGCTTCGGCTGGCTCCGCCGGGCGATGAAGAGCCGGTGGTTCCAGCCCGCGGTCCAGATCCCGGTGGTCATCGCCTTCTTGGCCGTGATCGTCATCGGCCTGATCGGCTCGCAGAATCCCGGCCGCAACATCGCGCCGGTCCTGACGTGGAACATCTGGTGGATCGGCCTGATCTTCGCGGTGTTCTTCTTCGGCAACCTGTGGTGCTTCATGTGCCCGTGGACGGCCATCCCCGACTGGGTGATGCGGATGTCCTTGATCAGCACCAAGCCGATCAAGGGGCTGGCCAAGCGCTACCCCAAGGCCAAGGCGTGGATGTGGCCAGCGATCATCCTGTTCGCCTTCGTCACCTGGCTCGAGATCGTCTTCGATGCCGCCAACCGTCCCTGGCTCACCTCGGTGCTGGGCCTGGGGATGATCGGCATGGCGTGGATCCTGCTGGTCGTCTATCAGCGCAAGGCGATGTGTCGCTACGTCTGCTTCGTGGGGCGCGTGAGCGGTCAGTACGCGATGATGGGCATGCTCGAGCTGCGCCGCCGCGACCCCGATGTCTGCCGAGCGTGCCGCACCAAGGACTGCTATCACGGCCGCGAAGACCACGGCCTGCCCTGCCCCACCAGCGAATACATGGGCGGGATGAACGAGAACCAGTACTGCACGCTGTGCACCGAGTGCGTGAAGAGCTGTCCTCACGACAACATCGCGCTCAACGTTCGCAGCAGCGGCGCCGACCTCTTGCACCCGCACCGCTCCAAGCCCGACGAAGCCTACATGGCCGTCCTCGTGTTCATCGTCAGCGCGTTCCATGGCGCCGCGATGATCCCCCTGTGGATGGAGTGGGAGGACGCGCTACGCGGCTGGATCATCGACACCCAGATCAGCGTGTTCGGCAGCGACGTCCTGGGCTTCAGCGGCCACAGTGGCGGCCTGCTCACCTTCACCCTGATGATGATCGCCTGCATCGTCATCCCCGGCGCCCTTTACTGGGGCCTGTGCTGGACCATGCGAGCGGTCAGCGGGCGACGCGACTACTCGACCCGCCAGCTGTTCATCAAGTTCGCCTACACCCTGCTGCCCGTCGCGCTCTTCTACCACCTGGCCCACAACGCCACGCACGTCTTCTACGAGTGGTCCAAGCTGCGCCGCCTGGCCAGCGACCCGTTGGGTTGGGGCACCGACTTCTTCGGCACCGCCCGCGCGCCTCTCTCGGCGCTGTGGTCCCCCGAGAGCATCTGGTACCTCCAGGTCGCGCTGATCATCATCGGCCACATCTACGGCATCCTCGTCGCCCAGCGAGCCGCGTTCCGGCTGTATCGGGAGAAGAAGGCCGCCTTCCGGATTCACCTGGTGATGATGGTGGGCATGGTACTGATGAGCATGCTGAGCCTGTGGCTGCTCGCCCAGCCGATGTTCATGCGGACCGCAGAGGTCTGATCACCGCGCCAGTATCGCGGCGGGTCTGGGGCGCACCGTGCGCCGCGGGCCCGTGTTCGACGACGACGCGGACCGCCAGAAGCGCACGTTGGACCCGCTGTCCACCGACAAATAAACTGAAGATTTCGTGCGCGAGTTCGACGCATGGGTCGTCAACAAATCGCAGCGCACCATCGTCGCTCGAGGCGTGACTACGACGCTTTGCGTCGCGATCTGGAGTACGGGGCTTGCGGTACCGGGGGGCGTGGGACTTCGCCTCCCAGCAAAGCTCGGGTCCAGGGTGCCTCTACCCCCTTTCCCTGTGCCTCCCGACCATGCGCACGATCCTGATCCTCACGCACGAGCACGACGTTCACGCGGACGCCGCTGAAGTCCAACTGGCAGCGCGTGACGCCAAATACTTTCGCCTCAATGTAGACGCATTCCCGGCCAGCTTTGACGCGAACTGGCCGCGCTTGGACAGAAACGGTTTCACGCTCCGAAAGCTCTCTGGCGAAACCATGGAGTTCGATCAGCTTGGCGCCATCTGGGCGCGCAAGCCCGCGGACTTCAACTTCAGTACCGCGCTGAGCGACGTAGAAAAGCGTTTCGCGTCTCGCGAGTTGCACGCCTTTCTGATGGGAATGCTTCTGGCTACGAACGCGGGATGGATGAACCATCCGAGCGCCAATCGTTACGCGAACTTTCAAGCGGAACAGATCAAGCGCGCCAAACGCATGGGTTTCAACGTTCCGCCCACCTTGGTCTCCGGGGACCCCGCCCAAGTGCGCCGGTTCCGCGACGAAACTGACGGTGGGATCATCTATAAGACCATCAGCGAGCCCGGAATGGCGAGCGATGAGGCCTTCGACGCCGACAACATCCCGACGATTCTCCTCGACGAGGAGCATGACGCAATGCTGGACGACCTTGCGACCCCGTGCTTGTTCCAAGCGTACCAGAGCAAGCGATACGAGTTGCGCGCGACAGTCGTCGGCAACGAAGTCTTCTGCGCACGAATTGACTCCCAGTCATCGGAGCGCACGAGCATCGACTTCCGCGACTACAGCGTCGATGTCCCCTATTCCCGGTATGAGCTACCGCCCGACGTTGCCAGCCGCTGCATATCGTTCGTAAACAGCTACGGTCTGACGTTCGGCGCCATCGACCTCATCTGCACGCCCTTGGGAGAGTACGTCTTCCTCGAGAACAACCCGAACGGACAGTTCCATTTCGTCGAACAGCGGGTGAGCGACCTTCGAATCACCGACGCTGTTGTCGACTGGCTCATCGCGACAGCCTCACGAGAACACTGATGGATACCGCCGCCACCACGCCGATGACCCTCCATGTCGCCCTCGAGACGCTGGCGGACGTTGCACGATGGGGGCTGCTCGTAACGTTCTTCCGCGCGGCCTTCTCCAAAACTCGAGATAGGGAGACGTTCCGCGCTTCGGTCGAGTCGGCTCTTGGCACCGGTCGCCTCTCGACGGTCAGCGGCGCGGTTGCCTGGGTCGTCATTGGGCTCGAGTGGACGGTGGTGGTCTTGCTGCTGACCGCGACTTGGCTCGGGGCCTTGCTCGCCGCAACTTCGCTCGCAGTGTTTTCGATGCTGATCGCGCGAAAGATTCGACAGGGCGCGACCTTCATGTGCAGCTGCTTCGGCGAGCGCCGCCCGGCGACGCAGCACGACATTGGTCGAAACCTACTCCTGCTCGCGATGGCGGCAGGGAGCGCATCGGCCCCAGCGCTGTCACTCGCATCACTCGAGGACACCGTGGCGCACCTTCTCTCTCTGAGCATTGGCACGACACTTGCCTCTCTCGCCATCAACGTGTCTGCAATTGCCATGCTCTTTGAGACGTCGACGACCGCAGACCGAATGGAAGACTTGGTATAGCGCCAATGCTCGAGATCGTCACACTATTACTCGCGGCCATCGTCCTCTTCATTGCGGCGATCGTACTGCGCTTGACAAACTCGGTTGCCCGTCTCGAACTTGCGGCACTTCCCGACTTCTTTCCCGAGGGTCGCGCCATCCCTCGGTTCACCGCACGCGCGCTGGTCGGGGCGAAAAGGGTCGCGTTGCCCGGCACCAAACCGAGCATTCTCGTCTTTCTTGCCCCCGGCTGCCCTGCCTGTCGACACACGCTGCCCGAGGTAGAATCGTTGTCCGAAAGTCTTGACGGTGACTCGCCAACGTTGTGGGTCATTGGGGAAGGGGCCCCTTCGCATGTACGCCGGATGTTGTCGGTGTCGCTCCTGGCACGCAACACCCTTCTACTCGGGAAGGGGGCACGACGAGTGCTCAACCCGTCAGTACAGGTTCCAAGCTACATCATGGTCGATGAAACGTCTCGCGCTGTCGCATCCGGCTCGATCGGCGACGCAAACTGGCAAAGCGTTCATTCGCAGCTGCAGGACGAGCGTCAATCTCCATGACTCGCCACCATCGCGAGTCGCCGCCCACTATCAACTCATCATGCGTCCCAACCTGCCATCCCTATACAGAGCGGTTCGCCAGCTGGAAGCGCGACGTCGTCGCCCCCTCATCGTCTTCGGCGCCACGCGATTCGACAACAGCTTCTTGCCGCGGATTCTCGAGTGCCTCACGGAGGTTGGCCCGGTCGATGAACTCGACGTGCTCTTGTACACGAAAGGCGGCGCCGTTACAGCTGCTCGAAGCATCGGCAAACTCTTCCATCGATTTGCCAAACACGTGTCGTTCATTGCACCGAGCTACTGCCAGTCGGCAGGCACGCTGCTCGCACTCGCGGGGCATGAGATCATAGGCGGGGCTCTCACCCTTTTCTCGCCCTGCGACCCGCATCTGGAGTCATCCGGCAACGAGCAAGTGGGGTCGATGTCTTCCGAAGATCTTCGATGTCTGCCGATGGCGCTTTCTGGATGGTTCGAGTTTGATGCCGCATCCGCCGCTCACAGGGCAAGCGACCTGGTCTCCGCGTCCATTTTTCCGTCCACGATCACATCGTTGTACCGCTGCGAACGAGAGGTCATACGGATCGGCGTCGAGCTGATGGCGCTTCACGGCAAGATCGACGGAGACCCCGATGAGATCATCACTACGCTCGTACGAGGGTATCCCTCGCACTTCTTCCCCATTCATGTAGAGGACCTGGCCGATCTGGGGTTGCCAGCGACCGCCGTTGACCCTGGCGACGTCCTGTTTCAGGAACTCGCAAGAGCGCTCCGTGGCCGTATCGGGGCCGAGTCCGTTTGCTCAACAGACGATCCATGGCATGACGCGCTCGTCGGAACGACGTCGGAGCTGTACATCCGCCGCAGGGGAGTCGATCTCCCCGACGGCGCCGGGTGGGCACCTCTCGAGGATCGCCTGGAGTAACCAGTGGAGTTCCAACTTTTGCGTCCCTACACGCGTCGCCTTGCGGTCGCGGCGGTGTGTCTTCTGTTGGCGGTTGCGGCCCAGCTCATCTTGCCCATGGTCGCCGGCGACTACGTCGACGCTTTCACGTCCGGTGACGTGTCTCAGTTCTGGAGCTACGGACTGCTCGCGGCAGCGGTGCTCACTGTGTTGGGGACTTTCGCGTCGACGGCGCAGAGATACTTGACGCGCACGACCGCAGCTGCGGTCGTGGCGTCTCTACGGACCCGCCTGTACTCGGTTCTGCTCCGACAGCCGATCGAGTTCTTCGATGAGCAGGACGTCGGTGCTCTCGCGAGTCGGATCTCCTCTGACGTGGAGCGCTTCGAAATCGTTCTGGTCGGCGTAGCCCCCGCGATAGCGCAATCACTCCCCGTGCTGTTTGGCAGCGTAGCGCTGCTGATCTTCCTTTCGCCGTCGCTGGCGCTGCTAAGCATCATCGTATTCCTGCCCGCGCTCATCGTGACACGATGGTCGGGTCGCGTCATCCTGGAGGTGTCGAAGGACACGCAGGACGCCCTTGCCGACTGCTCCCATCAGGCAGTTGAGGGATTCGCCAATATTCGGCAGGTCCACATCCTCGAACTCTTCGATGCGTTCACACGACGCTACAGCGCGGCCGCGACGAGAGCGAAGCTGCGTTCATTTACGACTGCCCGTTGGATCTCGGTGGTCATCGCCGTGGACATGCTCACGCGGCTCACTGGCGTCGGAGTCGTTGTAGGCGTCGGCGGCCGGCTGGTCGGTGACGGCGCGTTGACCGTAGGCGAGTTCTCCCAGTTTCTCATGTACGCCGCACTCGCAGCGAACGCAGTTTCCTCCCTGCAGATGAGCTACCACGACTGGTCTGTCGCCCGGGGCGGCTCTGAGTCCGCTTTTGCGCTTCTCGAACTCCACGACGGCCCCGAGGAAGACGGTGGACGCGAACACCGGGCGGGTGAGCCCGCGGTCGCGCCCTTCGGAGCGTCTCGGAAGCACCACGACGCGGACGTCGTGATTGCGTTCGAGAACGTCAGTTTTTCCTATCCGTCCCGTCCGATGCAACGCGTACTCGACCGAGTCTCCTTCGAGCTCCGACGCGGTGAAACGGTCGCTCTCGTTGGCGCGTCGGGCAGTGGCAAAACCAGCATCACTTCGCTCCTCCTAGGACTCTACACCCCCGACGAGGGCCAGATCCTCGTCGACGGCCGTCCCTTGCGCTCCTTGTCGATGGCGGAGTGTCGGCGGTCCGTCGCCCTAGTCGAACAAGAACCGTCGCTCTTCGCTGGCACCATTCGGGAGAATATCCTCGGGGGCCTCAACGCCGACGAGACCACGGACGAAGCCTTTGCAGAGGCGACGCGCGATGCGCAAGTCGACGAGTTCGTCGCTGCGCTGCCCGATGGCTATGAGACGCCGGTGGGTACCCGAGGACTCCAGCTCTCCGGGGGCCAGAAGCAACGGGTCGCAATCGCGAGGGCTATCCTTCGTCGTCCCCGACTGCTCATTCTGGATGAGGCGACGAGCGCACTCGACGAGGCAGGGCGAGAGCGAGTGGAATCGGCGCTTCGCCCCCTGGTCGACAACACGACAACGCTCATCGTCACCCACGAAACCAGCACGATGCTGAACGTCACGCGCGTGATGATGATGGAGTCTGGTGCACTGAAGGAAGTCGCGAGCTGACGGAATCGGGACGCAACGTCAACGAACGGCTGTCCGCGCATACATTATATTAAATCAAAGAAGCCGCGCTGTTTCCAGCGCGGCTCTGCCGACGTCGCGGCCTTGTCCCTCAGGACACTAGCACCACATGCCCTGATCGCGGCCGCGGTGAGGCCACGTCGCATCGGCACGGTAGTCCGGGCCGGAGCATCCGGCTGTTGAGACCGCGTCGCGCGCCTGCCACTTGCCGGCCTCTCGAGGAGTGGTCGCGGTCGCGAGTTTGAAAGCAAAGGACTTTTCTGTTTCGTTTTTCTTCATCAGATTCTCTTTCGTTGAGCGCACAATCGCGCAGTGAGTACTCACAAGAACGCCATAGCCGATAGGCGCAGTCTTTTTGACGAAGGTGTTTCAGCGACTCGCTGAGACACCTTCACGCAGCCCCATCGTTGACGAAGGGGGCATTTGGAAGAATGACAAGCTGGCAGAGCGACCGCCGCGAAACCTGCTGGAGCTGGTCAACGTAGACACGCTCTGGGGCGAGCGAGGGCCAGGCCTCGCGAGGCTCTCACTAGCAGAGCCGAATTGCCGTGCAGGGGAATCCGCCGCAGTCGCTTCGATCCCAGCAGGAGCTGCAATCGTTGTAGCAGTATCCACCATACCAAGGTCCCTGAGCAGCCTGTTCGTCGGAGACGGCCACCTCATCGGCCTGAACTTGGGCCTCGGGCATCTCGCAGGTCGCAGCGTCGGATGCCGCCGAGGGCGAGAAGATGTGGATCAACGCGGAGGACACGATGGAAAGGATTGTGTTCGTCATCTGAGACTTCTTTCCGCGACCAAATCCCGTGCGTGATGCAGAGTGTGAGGGCGCGGTCGTAATGGTGACGATGCGACTCGCAGTTTCGCGCAGAGTTTTTTCTCGAAGACGCCTACGCCGGGATGACGTGCGCTGTGGTGTCGACGCTCGATCGTGCTGTCGGAAGCTCGGGCGGAGACGAGCGCAAGTTCGCGGCCTGATACGTCTTCGAGGCGGGCTGGGTCAGCCCTTGCACACGGAGCCCAGGGCGAACGCCGCCAACGCCGCGCAGACCTCGGCGCAGGCCTCGCCAGCGGGTGCAGCTCGGGCGACGAGGTCTGATCAGCCGTAGCAGCAGTCGAGCCCTCATGACGGTGACACCATGTCGGTCAATGTCACTCAGTGCCCCGCATTTGTGTGCCTTGGTGTCCTTTTCTGCCGATCGCGACACTGTGCTGTACGCAAGGCCGCGGAAGCGTCACGATCTCACCCGCAACGAACCGGCCACGCGTCCGTCTCACGTTGCTGACGCATATGGCCGCGCTGCAAGACCTCATTCATCGCCACCTCTCGAGCGTCCCGGTCGATGGGCCCACCAATGTGAAGGTTGGTCCAGAAGCCGCGGCGTGGGGGTCGGAGGCTTGTGCGTTCTCAGGTTCGGGGCTGGACCTGTACCGCGCCGAGCACGTCCTCGCCGCGGTCCGGTTTCACATCCAGCCCCGCGGCACCCTCCACCTCGCGGTGCTGGCGTTGACCAACACGCGCCTGGTGCTCGGCGGCTACGCATCGGTCAAGAACGAACGCAACGCGCTCGCGGCCACCGTGGGTTACGAGCACATGAGCGCGGTGAAGTTCGAGAAGTCGTTCTTCAAGGGTGCCACCCTCGAGGTGTACGGCCCGAGCGGAATGGTCTCACTCATCGAAGTCTATCGCGATGCTCTTGGAGAGTTCTTCCGCGCGCTCGGTGCGTTGCCGCCGGGAACTCGCGCGGAGCCGGGTATGGATGCGGTGCGGCCCACGAGCGCGGATCCCAGCGGAGCTGCGGCGGCTCGCGGCGAGATGTGGGCTGCCGACCCCGCGATCGAATCGACTCTGCACCGGATCGCCTTGGCGACGCAGCGCGGCGAGCTCGAGGCCGGTCAGGCCCTGGACCTCGTCGGTCGAGCTGTCATCGCCCACCGAGCACCACTGCAGGGCCCGGCGGGGTTTGGAGATGGTTTCGCGGCCGCGGCAACCGGTGCCGAGTTCCCCGCGCTGCTCGCCGAACTCCTTGGACCTCCAATCGGATACCAACAGGGCCCCAATGGCGCGCTGTACATCGACTTCGGCGTTCCGCAGTCGCAGGGGCTCCCCCATGCACTCACCGCCCTGGGGCTGGCCTCGTTCGTCGGGCTCGGGGTGGGTTTCTCCCCAGGTGGGGTGCTCGCCCGAGAGCTGCTCGCGAAGCCGCCGCTGCGCTCGATCCGGGTGCTCGCCCGCGACAGCTCCGGCGGCACGTACTACGCCTTGTTCGATGGCGGCACCGGCCAGCCCCTCCACACGACCGAGGGGATCTGGGCCCACGGCATTCACCAGACGCTCGCCCACCACGGCAGAACGGCGCTCCTCCGACGCGTCAGCCAGATCGCGAGCGAAGAGCCATCGTAGCCGACCGCTGCGCTCGAACGAAACGAGCAGGATGAGTGCCTGGAGGGTGCGCGAGCGCTTCATGAGCGCGGCGTTCGGCGAGACCCGTTGCACGGACTCGGTGCCGCTCCGCTTGCGAGCCAGACACGGACGCCGAGGTGCATGGTTGCGAGGAAGGCCAAGTCACTCGGTCTGCGTGTCGGGCCGAGCGTCCTCGTGTAATGGCCCCGCAGGCTCACAGCCAGCCGAGTGCGACGGCGACGAACCCGGGACCGTTCACCAAACCGTGGATGACCACGCCCACGGTCGTGCTGCGGCGACGCACGCAGACCCAGCTCTGCACGAAGACGATCGGCGCGACGAACAGCAACATTTGAATCCCGAAGGCGAGATGGAACGCGAGCCATCCCAGCGCGTGAACCCACCATGTGCGTCCGCCGAAGGCCAGCGCTTGCCGGGGCAGGATGACGCCGCGCCACCACAGCTCCTCGCCGACGATGTTCATGACCCAAAACGGGAGCCAAACCAGGAGAATCCATCGCTCACCGGACTTCAGTGGCTCGAACGCGAGCGCTTCGGGGGTCGGGGCGATCGCCGGTAGCCCCAACGTCGACGTCACGATGCTCGCAAGCCCCATGGTCAACCCGATGAGGGCTCCGATCGCCGCCACCGCGCCGAGCGACCACAGCCAGTCCGCACGGTCCATCGGTCGCAGCCGCAGCCGCGATGCCACGCTCGACCAGGACCACCGCACGCCCTCGGCCCTCAGGGTGAACACAGCGGCGGCGGCCATCCCCGCGAAGACGACGGCTCCTCCAGCGAACCATGGCAGCGGCATCCGAAGCCCGGTTTGGGAGAGCGCTGGGATGACGAGTTCGAACACCAAGAGCAGCGCGGCGGTCGGGACCGCAAAGCGAACGAAGGTACCGACGAAGCCGATGGGGGATGGGGCCGCCATGCCCCTGCAGCATGGTACCGTCGGCGGCCCGCCGTTACTCGCGTTCCACCCCTTCCCGATGCCCGACAAACCCCGCAGAACGCCTCGTCAGAGCCGATCGGTCGCCATGGTGGACGCGATCATCGAGGGCGCTGCTCGCGTTTTCGAAGTGGAGGGACTCGACGCCACCACCAATCGGATCGCCGAGACGGCCGGCGTCTCCGTCGGGTCCGTGTATCAGTACTTCGCCGACAAGCAGGCGCTGCTCGAGGCTGTCGCGATGCGGCATCTGGACCAAGGCGAAGCGCTGCTGAACCAGCTTCGCGTCGCGTTGGCCGAGGAGACCGAGCTCGGCGTCATCGTTCGCGCCTACGTCGATGCGATCGCCAGACACCACCGTCGACACCCGGCGGTACACGCCCTGTTCGAGGAGCACATCACGGCAAGCCCCGCGATCCGCTCACGGGTCGAGCACCTCCGAGACGCCGTCCGCGATGACCTCATGGGACACATGCAACGCTTGCGGCCCGAGCTCGAGCAGCCTGCGATCAAGGCCGGAATCCTCGCAGCAGCCATGGGCGCAGGAGTGCACGAGGCCGTGCTGGGCAGCCCCGAGCCGGCGGCGGCCACCGACGAGCTCGTTCGCCTCTGCGTGGGCTATCTCGACTGACCGAGCGTTGAAACGGCTTCGGTACCAGCGAAAGCCCCGGGGCTTGGGGTCGGGTCTTCATTCCCCGAAGAATCCAGCCCGGAGAATCCAGCTGCGGACCGCAGGCCCTGAGCCACCGGCGCCTCGGGTGGTACGGTGTGCCCGAAACGATGGCCAACGCGACGATCGACGAGCTTCGTGTCAACGGCGAACGCCTGTGGCAGTCCCTCATGCAATTGGCCGAGATCGGAGCGACCCCCAAGGGTGGCGTGTGCCGACTGGCGCTGACCGACCTCGACAAGCAGGGCCGTGATCTCGTGATCGGCTGGGCGAAGGAGGCCGGGATGACGGTCACGGTCGACAAGATTGGGAACGGCTTCTTGCGGCGCGCGGGCACCAACGACGACCTGCCGCCGATCGTCACGGGAAGCCACATCGACACGCAGCCGACCGGCGGCAAGTTCGATGGCAACTACGGCGTGCTGGCCGGACTCGAGGTCGTTCGCACGCTCGACGACCACGGCATCCAGACCGAGGCGCCGATCGAGGTCGCGTTCTGGACCAACGAAGAAGGCTCTCGCTTCGTTCCGGTGATGATGGGCTCGGGCGTGTTCGCCAAGGCGTTCTCGCTCGAGCACGCCTACGCGGCCACGGACGCCGAGGGCCACTCCGTGCAGGCCGAGCTCGAGCGCATCGGCTACATCGGAGACGAAGAGCCCGGCGACCACCCGATCGGCGCCTACTTCGAGACCCACATCGAGCAGGGCCCCGTCCTCGAGGACAATGACGTGGTGATCGGCGTCGTGCCCGGCGTGCTCGGGATCCGCTGGTACGACTGCACGGTCACGGGCATGGAGGCCCACGCAGGCCCCACCCCGATGGCGCTGCGCAAGGACGCGATGCAGATCGCCGCGAAGCTCATCCAAGAGGTCGTCGCGATCGCACACCGCCACCCGCCGCACGGCCGGGGCACGGTGGGCAACGTGTCGGTCCATCCCAACAGTCGCAACGTCATCCCCGGCCAGGTCAAGTTCTCGGTCGACCTGCGCAACAGCAGCAACGAGCTGGTCGACGCGATGGACGCGGACCTGCGCAGCGTGATCGCCGACGTGCAGCGCGAGTCGGGCCTGCCCATCGAGCTGGAGGTCGTCTCCGAGTATGCGGCCCAGCCCTTCCACGAGGAGTGTGTCAGGGCGGTCCAAGGCGCCGCCGAGCGACTCGGCTACTCGAACATGCGCGTCGTCTCGGGCGCCGGTCACGACGCCATCTACATGGCCCGCCTGGCGCCCGCCGGCATGATCTTCATCCCGTGCAAGGACGGCATCAGCCACAACGAGATCGAAGACGCCAAGCCCGAGCACATCACCGCGGGCTGCAACGTGCTCCTGCACGCCATGCTCGAGCGCGCCGGCGTGCGGTGACCTGCCGCGCGTCAATGCCGCCTGGCGGCCCGCGCGGTGTTTCTTCTCGTCGAGCCAACCCAGCCCGGGGCCCATTCGCTTGCGCCTCCGGACAGGCCCGGGCTACCCCGCGGGGTACTTCACGACCTGCCCCGAGACGCTGCCGGTGGCGATCGCGACCGCCGCCTCTCCGAAGGTGGCCGAAGGGACGACTCCAGCTCGCGGCGTCTTCTCGATGCGCGCCGAGATGAGCAACTCGTTGACCCGCACGGTGGCGCCTTCGTGTTCGGTGCGGAGCACCTTGGAGAGCGAGAGCACCCCGCCGGTAGCGATGAACAGGAGGCTCGTTCCGGGCATCGGGTGATGGGCACCCATGCCGGTCACGATCGTATACGAGCCGCCGCCGTGCGCTTCGAGCAGCGGCAAGAACAGCGTGGCCGCGTGCACGTGCCCATCGAGCAGCATCGCGCGAACCCGGGTCCACTGGGCAGGGTCCTGGTCCGCGACCCGGCCTCCCTGCCACCACGGCCCCAGCGACACGAACACGTGATCGATCGCGCCTCCTGCTGCGACGCGCTCGGCAAGTTCGGGCGCCCTCTGCGGGTCGCTGATGTCGCCGACCACCGCCTCGAAGGCCCGCCCGGAGAAGGTCTCCTCGAGCGCCCGAGCGCCCCCTTCGGTTCGGGTGGGCGCCACCACGCGGGCTCCGGCGTCCAGCATGGCGTGGGCCGCTCCGTGCCCCACGTTCCCCGACGCGCCGAACACCACGACGCGCTTTCCTTCCAGGGCGCTCATTGGCCGGCCTCTTCCCACTGCTTCGCGATGATGAAGAAGCCAGGGTCCACGTCGAGCTTGCGCGACTTGAATCGCCACCCCTTCGGGGTGCGCACGACCACCCCTTCGGAATACCGACCCGTGGCAATGATGCGGGGCTCCGCCGCAACCTCGAGCACCATGAGGTCATGCGTCACCCGAACCTCGTCGGCGGAGACGACATCGATGAAGAGGTTCGTGACCTGATGCCGCTTGCCGTTGGCCATGCCGCCGGGGCCGACGTGTTCTTTCTCGAACGCGTACAGTTCGTCCCACGTCTTCATCGACCCGAAGGGGCCGCTTTCATAGCCACCAAATTCACTGGGCTCCACCCAGCACTCCATGAACCCGTCCGCATCGGCAGAGTCGGTGGTGAGGTTGTAGCGGGATACGAGGTTGCGGATTTCGCGTTCGTCGGTTGGGCTGATCATCGTGGGCTCTTTCGTTCGCTAGCCTAGGCCGCCGCCTAGCCAGGACAATGCCCTGCCTCGTTGACACTCTGTCAACCAACGGCTGACAATGCGCGGATGGACGTGAACCGGTTGCTGCTGTTCCATGGCGTGGTGCGTGCCGGCAGCTTTTCGGGCGCCGCACGGGAGCTCAACATCAGCCGTCAGGCGGTCAGTGAGCAGATCGCGAGGCTCGAGGCTGAACTCGACGTCCGTCTGCTCGATCGCACCACCCGAACGCTGCACCCCACGGACGCGGGCCGCCGGCTGTTCGAGCGAAGCCGCGAGGTCTTCGAGGTGATCCGCGAGGCCGAGGCCGAACTCGCCGGGATGCAAGGACGCCCAGCGGGACGTCTGCGGGTGTCGGTCCCTGGAGCCTTTGGGCGGCTCTTCTTGGCGCCCGTTGCCGCGCGACTCCTGCGCTCGCATCCCGACCTCAGCATCCAGGCCCACCTCACCGACCGGAGGGTGAACCTGGTCGAGGAGGGCTTCGACGCCGCGGTGCGGATCGGGGATCTGGACGACTCGTCGCTGGTCCGCCGCAAGCTCGGAGCGGAGCGGCTGGTGTACGTCGGCAGCGCCGCGTTCATTCGGGAGCGCGGAGTGCCCGCACCGGCGCAGCTGCGAAACTATCCCGTCGTCGGCTTCCGTGAGGACGAGACGTGGACGATCGATGGGCGTGCGATACCCGTGGGCCCGACGCTGGTGGTCGATGACCTGCAGGCGGTGGCGGCCGCTGTGCTCGAAGGCTGCGGGTTGGCCCGCCTTCCTTGGTTCGTCGTCGCCGAGCCGCTCTCCGACGGTCGCCTCGAGCGGGTCTTCGAGAGCGAACCGTCCCCCACCCGCGATCTCTGGGTGGTCTACCCGAGCCGGCGCCTGGTGCCGGCCAAGACCCGCTGCTTCGTCGAGGCCCTCGCCGATCACGTCCAAGAACGGTTTGGCCGCTCATCGTCTTGAGCACGGGCTGCTAGAGCGGCGATCAGTTTGATTCCATGCGCTGATGCACGCCTGGGGCCGCACCTGACGGTGTCGCGCGGCGCTCGTGGTGTGCCCGACACAACTTCGGCCACGCTCCTACCCAGGAACGGCCCCAGACGCACCTCAGCACCCGGAATCAAACTGGTCGCCGCTCTAGCCCCCGGTGGTGCTGCTTCCCCCGGTGCCTCCGCTCGACGACGAGGACCCGCCGGAGCTGCTGCCCCCGGAGCTGGAGTCGCCGCTGCCGCCGGTCGTCTCGTCGGCGCCGGTCGAGGTCGTCGAGTCTCCAGTTGTGCCGTCGGTGTCCGTGTCCGTGTCCGTGTCCGTGTCGCCGTCAGTGCTCGGTGCCCCTCCGGAGCTCATGACCTCGCCGGTGGCGACACCGTAGGCGGGCTCAATTTCTGGGTCGCATCCGACCAGGGCGCCCAGGGAGAGCACGGCGACGGCCAAGGGCAAGTGGGCCGACCGACCGCAATGAGGACAGCGATAGCCGCGCCGAATGGGACGGGCGCACGAGGAACAGGAGATCAAGCGCATGACACGATAGTGCCCCGGCCGATGCGAACGATCACCGCGACACGAAGGAGAAGTCACCAGCGCTTCACGCGCATCGCTACGGCACGATGAGCAGGTGGGTCCGCATCCTCTGGCCCAGGCGGCTGCGCAGGTCGATGAGGTCCGCGTCGTCCAGCGCGATGCAGCCC
>CAVXIC010000021.1:0-36730 GCA_963761755.1 uncultured bacterium | reverse complement strand
GCTCGCCACGCTCTCGAGGCCGAGATCGTCGGACAAGTCGGGGTTGTCTCGCAGCGGTCCGTTGATTCGGACGAAGTCTTACGTGCCAGATTCGCAGTGCACGAGCTCGCCACGAGCCTCGGTCTCGAACGACGGAGGGGTTGGGCTCGGCTCCGTCCACCGCACGGAGCTCTGGCGCGGGCTCGGGGCGCTCGGCTTGGCGTACGCGTTTCGGCGAGATGGAAGCGGTGGCGCGCTCCTGCGATGGATTCGGCCTCTGAGCGCCCGCGCGGGTGATATTGTAGAAAAATCTGCGAGGTCACAGGGAGCGGAATGCGTTGCACGGCAACGACCCGAGGGATGAAGCGCATGGGTGGGTTGCCGTCGAGTCGATGGGCGATGGGGTTGCTGCTGGCCTGCGGCTGCGGGCCATCGGCTGGCGACGATGCATCGGCCGGACGCGGGCCTGGCGACGAAAGTAGCTCAGCCGAGGACACGGATCCGCTCGACGACGAGCGCAACCCGACGTGGACCCGCTACCACGACGAAGACGGATTTGAACGCGCCTTCGCAGTCGCCATCGACGGCCAAGGCAACGTGCTGGTGACCGGCACCGTCGGCGACGATCTTTGGGTCCGGAAGTACTCCCCCGCCGCGGACGTGCTGTGGACCCAGACCTACGGGTCGGGATCCCTCATGATCGGCGGCGCGGTCGGCATCGACTCGGCCGACAACGTCATCGTTGCCGGCCACCTCAACGACACCGGGAAGGCCGACCTCTGGACCGGCAAGTACGATCCAGATGGAGCGCTGCAGTGGGAAGACCTCTACGTGGGTCCGGGCTGGGACACGGCAACGGGAGTCGCGATTGGACCCGACGATGCGATCATCGTGTTGGCCAACACCGACGGTGTCGACTTGGAGGGGGACACGCCCGTCGCAGAAAGGGACGGCATGTTGCGCCGATTCGATCCGCACGGTCATCTGCGCTGGGAGGCGCTCTATGACAGCGGCGTCAACGACCAGTCGCACGGGGTCGCCTTCGTCGGCGACGAAATCGTCGTGGTCGGCGAGACGTTCGACGCTGGGTCCGTCGGCGGATGGGTCGCGCGGTTCGATGCATCTGGAGTCATGCGTTGGGAGGTGGTCACCGAAGAAGACGGTGTGGACATACGAGGCCTTGATGTGACCGCAACCGCGCAAGGTGATTTGCTCGTGATCGGTTCTCGGCGCGCCTCCGGCGAGAATCCTGGCAACGACGGATGGATCCGAAAGCTCGATGGCAGGGGCGATGAGCTCTGGGCTATGGACGTTCCTGCCGGCTACAACCTGTCGACCGAGTCGAGGATCGCGGTCGCCCCGGACGGCGACTTCATCGCGTGCGGCAACATGGTTGCGGACGGTGACAGCGCCTGGATCGCTCGCTACGAAGCCGACGCAACGCAGCGGTGGGAGCTCCGCGCGGACGAGCAGCTCGCCGGCCTCGCGGCTTCACCCGACGGATGGTTCGCGGTCGCTGGGTTCACAAACTCGGTGAAGCCGGATCTATGGGTGAGGCGATTGGCGCCCTGATCGGCCGCCCGAACCACCGAATCGATGCACCCCGGGGTGCTCATCGTGGTGCAGCGCTTTCGTAGTGACCTGGGCTTGTTCGTGCATCTGCATGCGCTGGTCACCGATGGCTGCTTCGAGGCGCCGGCGGTGGTGGGCGACGCGGTCGCGTTCATGCCTGTGAAGAGCCTCGGCGAGCAGGACCTGTTGCGGACGCTGCAGCGGCTGCACGCCGACCTGGCCGAGCACCTCGAGGTCGGCGGCGATGACGGCGACCCTGTGGACGAGGCGCTCGTTGCCTGCGTCCAGCTCGGCCTGCCGCTGCGTGCTCTCGGACCCTCGCCCTGCGAGCCGCGACCGGCTTCGCCGATGCTCGTCCGTGGCTTTCCCCGTGCTCGTCGAGTCGACGGTCTGCGATGAGGGGGTCCCGCAAGCGCTGCTCACGAACAGGAGGATTGCGATGGCCTCGCGCACGTCCGCGCAAGCTATCATGAAGCCCACACAGGCGAAGCGTGGCTTCACGCCTCGGCCCTGAACCTTTCCGTCGCCGACGACCGGTGGCGCGGATCACCTCCAAAGCGGTTGCGCGATCGCGTCATCAAAGTACGTTGAGGTTGTCGATGCGTGCACTCCTTCCCGCCCTCGCTCTGTCCACCGGTTGCGTGCTCACGCCTCCGCCAGGAGTGACGCCTGGCTTCGAACACGCGCCGCGGACGGCTGCGGACCGCCACTACGCACCCATTCAACTCTCACGCGCGGGCCAGTACGAACGCTCGGAGTCCAAACCATCTCGCTGGAGTGATCACTCCGAGCTCGCCCAAGAGCGGGCCCAGCTCCTGGTCGAAGCCGGGCTTTCGGGCACTGGGTGGGCATGTCCGCTGGTCTTCGTCCCCCCGGAGCAGTCGGTCCAGTTCGAGGCGGGGCCGATGTTCGACTGGTCGAGCGAGCGCGCGTGTGCGGGCACTGACTGGCCGAGCGCCACCACCCCATGGCTCGCGTTGGACCGAGATGGAGACGGGCAGATCAGCTCCGGCGCCGAGCTGTTCGGGACCGGGACCCGGGCCCCGGACGGCGGCCGAGCCCGTCACGGTTTTGAAGCGCTCGCACAGCTCGACGACGATGCCGATGGCGCCATCACTCCGCGAGACTCCGCCTGGTCCGCACTGCTCCTGTGGTCCGACCACAACGGCGATGGCCACTCCACGTACGACGAGCTGCGCTCGCTGGACTCGACCGGTCTGCAGCGCCTATCGCTGGCACATGACAACCCCTTCGAGTGCGACGCCGACGGCAACTGCCTAGGCGAACGCGCGGACGTCTTCTCCCAAGACGCCACCGCAGGTCAGCTCGTCGACGTCTACCTTCGCTGCCGCTGACGCGGCGTTCCTCGAGCATGCAGGGCATCAGCCTCGACTGCCGAGCCGTCGGGATGGGCCGCGCCATGCACATTGCCAGGATGCACTGACCACGTTACGGCTGCACCGTGCGCACGTGAGCAACAGCGCGGCGCTACACCTCAGCGCGGAGCTGCCGCGCGTACTCGATGTACAAGCTCCAGAGCTCTTCAACCGGCACCGTTCGTCGCGACCGTCCGTTCGGCCCGGCCTCCGCCCACAGTGGCGGGTAGTTCTACCTACGCCAGATCGTCGGCAGCACCAACTTCCCCTGCGGCCGAGACTCCATGGACATCTTCTGCGGGTGGCTCAACTATCAGATCGAGCATCACCTGTGACCGGACATGTCCGTGCTCCAGTACCGCAAGATCCAGCCCAAGGTCCGAGCGGTGTGCGAGCGCCACGGCGTCCCCTACGTCCAAGAGCCGATGTGGACTCGAGTCGGCAAGACCATCGACGTCATGGTCGGCGACGCGAGCATGCCCGTGTTGGATACCGGCGCCCTGTTCAAGAACCGGGCGTGACTGGTGGCGGGTCTACTCGCCCTGAGGCACGACGGCCAGGTCCATCACCAGTAGGATCTGGCCTTCGTCGATCCCCAGCGATGCCTTGGAGGCGCGCTCGGTTGCCCAGGTTCGGGCGAAGCCGAGCTCGTCGACCGCGTCAGGAACGGCGGCAATCAGACGCCACAGATCCGGGACCTCGCCGTACGCGAACGGGGCGGCCCCCTCGTCGGTGGGCAGACCCAACAGCCACGCGAGGCGCTTCGGGTCGTCGACCGCCGTCAGCCATCCGTGGCTGACGTCCTCGCCGTCGTCGCCAGCGACGGCCTCGGGATCGGTGCGGGTCATGAGGATGGCGGGGACGTCCTCGTCCGGAGCGCGGAGCATCATAACCGGGCCCTCGATGTCCTCGACGGTGGTTGCGGTCATGCTCATCTCGGCGAGCGCGAGCGCGGCCTTCACCAGGCCGAGATCGGCTGAGGGCACGCGAGCATAGGCCGCGTAGTTGGCCTGAAGGGAGCGCCGACCGATATTGAGGCTGCGCACGCTGAAGCCGAACCCTCGGATCCGTCCGAGCGCATCGAGGGCGCCTCGGACCAGCATGGCCTCGGGGAGGCCCCGGCTGCGGCCGCAGAACAACGCGCCATCGCAGAGGGCATCGATCGCGGGCACGGGGACGCGCAGCGCAGGAGGCGTGAGGCTCTTGGCCGCGAGCTGCTGCTGTCCCTCACGCAGCGGCCAGCTCACCTGGAGCTGGGTGTAATCGCGTCGATGATGCGCATTGGCGAGTAGCCCCTCGAACAGACGAGGGGCGGACAGCATGCGACGCAGACTCTCCGCCTTTCGCAGGCTTCGATCGATCACCTCGCGAGGCTTGTCGGCGTTCCACAGCAGGGAGTTGATGGCCGAACCGGTGCGCTCATGCTCGAACGAGGTGACCATCACCTCGGCGTCGATGTAGAGGCTGGCATGATTCTCCCTCTCGTGTGCGTCGCAGCGCGCTCGTCTCGGCGTGCCTGCGAGTTGGACTCCGTGCGGCCGCCGTCCCCTGTGGCGGCCCGTTTTCCCCGGAAATGCCTCGGCTCTCCCTGGCCCAGCTTCGCTCGACCCCTGGCTGCACCTCCCCCGCCCACCTGCCGCCCTCTACTGCCGCCCGCCTGACTCCTCCATCCCGACGTTTTCACACTTCATTTCGCTTAGAAACGCGGAGGTCGGCGAGAGCGTCACGAGGATGACCGCTGCGTTGGCGAGCCTCTGCGCGCCGCACTCGCAGGTCGACGTCTCGTGGCGCATCGCGCACGCGGGCGTCGAGCGAGCGAAGCTCCGCGGTGGGTCCGGGGTGGGCCGCGGCTGTCCCGCTCCACAGACTCAGTCCCATCGCCAGCGCGGGCACGGCGAGGAGCTTGGCAACCTGTCCCATAGGAGCATGGTATCGGCGAAGGTGGTCGTCTGTCGGGTGCGCGGTCGTACCCTTTCGGCCGGTCGCGCCAGCTTTGGGAGTGCCGAGCCCGTTGGCCGGTGACGTTTTCGTGAGGCAATGTTCCTTTTCGCTCGTTTGCTTGGTTCGTTCCCTCCGGAACCAATCCCCTCGAGAACCGAAACCCATGCAAACGAAACAACTCCCCCCACCTCAGCGACCTTCACTTCTTCTCATCGCGGCCATCTGTTCTGGACTCGCGGTTGGCTGTGACTCCGATGCCGATCCCGACGGGGGCTACGCCAATGACGATTCCGCAGGCGATCCCGACGAGGACTTCGGCGAGGACCGACTCGCAGGGGCGCCCGGCGTACCCGTGTGGACGGAGCCCAAATCGATCAGCCAAGGGCTCTATCCGGAAGTCCCGGAAACCCCAGGTTGCACAGGCACGCTCATCGGGCCCCATGCGGTGCTGACAGCTGCGCATTGCCCCGGAACGGGCAACATTCAATGGCCCGACTCCAACGTGTCGCTTCCGGGCACAAAGAGCCTGGTGAACCCCTATACCGTCGAGGACTACTGGCCGCAGTGGTGGAGCGACCTCAACGACGCGCAGATCGCCGCAGAGATCCGACTCGATGATTGGCCAGCGCAACACGACCAGCGGGTGACGTTCGTGCCCGGGCTCTCCGAAGTCTTTCTGTCCTCACGGCTGCGGACCAGCGATCTTCGACCCGCGCGCGTGGACGCGGAAGCCACAGCCGATCGGATGCGGGCGGTCGGACAGTCGGACCCCACATTTCGTGAATACGCTGACGTCGACTTTGTGCCCGCGCCCATCGACGACATCTCGACCTTCAACGGTCCGGGATATGCTCCGCGAGACGGGTACTTCTCGCACACCACCGACCTTTGGTCGGAGGGAGGCGATTCGGGCGGGCCCATCCTGGGATCGATCATGCACGACCGAGGATCTGCAGTTCCTCCCATCGAAGGGCAGCGGCACGTCATCAGCACCCGCCAGAACGCGTTCGACAACGCGCCGCTGGCCTACGAAAACGGCGAAACGCTCACCTCCAATCAGATCCAGACGGTATCGCTCAACCAACTCTGGGTGCGTGCGGCGGCCTCGGATGCCGATCAGGACAACTTACCGGCCGATTGCGACCCAGATCTTCTCGCCGACAACTCGGCCTCGGAGTCTCTGTGCCCGCCCGCCCGCGGTGCGTTCGACGACATCACGGTGCCGCGAGCTCTCTTGCAGTGCGAAGACGGATTTGCGCTGACTGGCATTCGTGGCCGAGCAGGCTGGCTCATCGACGAACTCGCCGTCCGGTGCTCGCCCGTGTCTTGCCTCCAACAAGCCCAGGCGTGCGACGCCGAGTATTGGAGCGACGCCTTTGGTGGCGAGGGCGGGGGAGGAACAGCCTTCGAGGAGGTCTGTGCGGCCGGGCAGTCCGCAATTTACATGCAGTCTCGGGACACGCCCGGCGCATCCGTCCACGAGATGACCTTGATGTGCGCCGACCACCGAGCATGGACCAAGGATCATACCTTCGCACCCGGCTACACGATCTTTGACACCGTGGGCAACGTGGGTGGCACGCGGAGCGACGGTACGCGCCTGCTCGGCGACGTGTGTGACGATAATGGTGTGCTCGTCGGATTCGAGGCGCGTAGCAACCTCATCGGGGCAGACACCCGGCGCTGGCTGACAGGATTGCAGCCGATCTGTTCGGGCGCGGTGGAAGACAGTGACTACCTTGGCGGAACGGAGGATGAAGCCGTGCGCGTCTCCTGTCCCGACGACATGATCGCTGTTGGCGTCACGGGTGCGGAGGCGATCTACAACGATCTGGTCGGTGTTCTGGGCCTCATCTGCATGCCCGAGGTCTTCGTGGACGCTGGATGGTTTCCGGGAAGTTGGGCGTTGACCGTGGCGCATGGCGGCGGGAGCGACGCGCTGGGAAGCTATCCCGCGTTGTCGCAAGACTACGATAGGTATCTGACCAGAGCGCCGGACCAAGTGAAGACCGCATTGTGTGGCGCCGGGCAACGACTCGACCATCTCTTGGTCTACGAACATGACGACCGCCTCGACGGGGTCTGGACGGCCGGTTGCCGAGACCACGACGATGGCTCCGCACCGACGCAGGCGGTCCCACTCGAGCTGGGGCAGACGCCAGCCCAGCAGAATTGGCTGGGGTGCGGTGGCGACCCCATCACGGGCCTGCAGATGCACACGAGCTGGTTTGTGAAGGGCCTCGGGGTCGAGTGTGACGCCGGCTGATATGCCCATCGTCCCAAGGTTCGGCCGGCGGTCATCGACCGGCCGATAGCGACGAGAACGGGGCGGCGAAGGTGCTGGAGTGTGCCGTCGCCGCCTGCTGTAGGGGCCTCAGCGCTCCTACGCAAACACCACGGTCTTTCTTCCGTGCACCAGCACCCAATCGGCCAAGTGCACGCGCACCGCTCGCGCCAACACCTGCTTCTCCAGGTCGCGCCCGGTCCGGATGAGGTCGGCCACGGTGTCGCGATGACTGCACCGCGCCACGTCCTGCTCGATGATCGGTCCCTCGTCGAGATCGGCCGTGGCGTAGTGCGCGGTGGCGCCGATCAGCTTGACGCCGCGCTCGTGCGCCTGGTGGTACGGCTTGCCGCCGATGAACGCGGGGAGGAACGAGTGGTGGATGTTGATGATGCTGCCCGGCCGCGCGCGCACAAATCGTTGGAGAGGATCTGCATGTAGCGCGCGAGCACCACGAGATCGATGTCGTGGGCGGCCAGCAACTCGAGTTCCTTCTGCTCTTGCGCCGCCTTCGTGTCCTTGGTGATCGCAAAGACGTGATACGGCACGTCAAACTGCTTGGCGACCGGCTCGAGGTCGGGGTGGTTGCTGGCGATGAGACCGATGTCGCACGACAGCTCGCCCGCGCGGTGTCGCAGCAGCAGGTCGTAGAGGCAGTGGTCGTTTTTCGACACAAAGATGGCCACCGGCTTGGGTCGCCCGGGCCACCGAAGATCCCACGTCGACCCAAAGCGCCGCCCTGACTCCTCCATCCCGCCTTTTTCACACTTCATTTCGCTCAAACGCCATCGACCGAGGGCTGGTGGAGTTCTTCTACGAGCTGGGCATTCCCGTCGCGATCGGCTACGGGCTCAGCGAAGCCACGACGGTGATCTCGGTCAACGACCTCAAGCCGTTTCGGGGCGACAGCGTGGGTCGACCCGTCGAGGGCGTCGAGGTTGAGATTCGCAACGCCAACGACGAGGGCGTGGGCGAGGTTTGGGTGCGCGGCCGAACGGTGATGAAGGGGTATCTGGACAACCCCGAGCTCACCGCCGACACGATCATCGACGGCTGGCTGCACACGGCCGACCTGGGCAAGATCGACATCTCGGGGCATCTGACCCTGCGTGGTCGCGCCAAAAACATGATCGTCACCGAGGGCGGCAAGAACATCTACCCCGAGGACATCGAGGCGGCGTTTGACGATGTGCCCGGGTGCGAAGAGCTGTGCGTGTTCGCGGCCAACTTCATCTGGCCGACCGGCAAGATGACCGGCGAGGAGCTGAATGATGGCCGCACCGCAGAGCGCGGTCGATCGGTACGAGGCCGAGCGCGTCATCGTCGACACCATCTACGTACTCGACGACGTGGGGGGAGACGAGACGATCCCTCGGGAGCCGAGCTTTCACACCGGCGCAGGACGGGCCCTGACGGCGCTCGAGTGCTGCGCCTACGTCGACCGGCCCGACCTCGCGCGAGAGTTCGCGTCCCGAGCGCGACGCAGGCGTGTCCTGATGGGGGTCGGCATCGGCATGGCCCGAAGCGAGAACGCTTGGCTCCGCCAGCGGCTGGGACTGCCCGAGGACCTCCGGGTCGAGCCTCTCGCCGGCCGGTATGGCGGCGGAGCCCGGATCTCCGGCGCCTTCTGAGGCCCCAGCGCGGTACCCTGTCGTCGTGGACCTCGTCGCCGAGATGCATGCGATCGCCGCCGCGCTCGATGGCGCTGGCATCGTGTACGCCGTGTGCGGAGGCGTTGCTGTCACCGCCTATGGAGCGCCCCGGTCCACCGATGATCTGGACATCTTGGTCGCGCCCGAGGACGTGCCCGACGCCCTCGAAGCTGTCCGCCCCCTCGGATACCTCTTCGCGGCGCTCCCGCTGCGTTTCGAGGAAGGAACCCACCGTGAGCGCACCGTTCAGCGAATCACGAAGGTCGAGCAGGGCGCCCATCTCGTCCTCGACCTCATCAGCGCGACGGGTCCGTTCGAGGGATCTCTGACCGACACCGTCGAGGTGCGGCTGCCCGAGGGTCCGCTCCGGCTGGTCTCGAAGCAAACGCTGCTCGCGATGAAGCGCCTCGCCGGCCGTCCCAAGGACCTGGCCGATCTCGAAGCGCTCGAGGCGATGGAGGAGAATTCGTGACGCTGGATCCGAAGCTCGTGGCACATCGCCTCCGCCAGGGAGCGGCGCTGTTTCGCCCGATGGACGCCGAGCAGGCCCGGGCGGCCATGGAGGGGCGCCTGAGCTCGGACTGCGTCACGGGCCGGCCGCGCTCGTTCGACGAGCAGGTCGCCGACCGGCTGGCGATCCTTCGCGCGCTGAACCGCCGCCGGGACGTCGTACGCGCCGCGCTCGAATCGAGTCGCTGAGGAACGTGAGTGGGGTACGGTGAGGCATGACGTTGCGCTCCACCGTCTTCTCGATGCTCGGTCTCGCGGTCGCCGCGGCGTGCAATCCACCGCCGCCCGCCTCTCCCGACGAGGTCGTCGGCTGCACCGAGGAGGCCAAGGTGTGCCCCGACGGCTCCAGCGTCGTGCGCTCGGGTCCAGACTGCGACTTCCCGGCCTGCCCGAACGCCGATCCGGACAACGGCATCTCGCCCGACCCTGCCCCCGCGGGCCCCGACGGCGACGCGTCACCACAGCCGATGGGCACCTTCGAGGCCGACCCGCCACCGGGCTGAGCTCAGCTCCCCGCCATGCGGCGCTCGATCTCCTCGGGCGACAGCTCCTCGGTCACCTTGCCGATGATCCAAAGGTGGCCGAACGGGTCGCGCACCCTCCCCTCGCGGTGGCCGTAGAACCGGTCGTCGATCGGAATCAGGATCTCGGCCCCGTGCTCGGCCATCGCTGCTGCCGTCCCGTCGGGGTCCTCGACCATGCAGTTCAGCATCACGGGCGAGGCTTCGAGGGAGGACGCCGCCACGTTGCAGTACCGAGCGTCCTCTTCGGCCAACGCGACGAATGCACCGTTCGGCAGCTCGAACGCGGCGTGTCTCGGTGTCGAGTTCGAGGTATGGGTGGTCGGGTGCCGCAGCCAGCTCGGGCTTCGGCGCTTGCCGCCGGGTCCGACTCGCACGCGCCCACGCACTTTCCCGCCCTCCCGCAGCTCGACGACGAACGGCGGCTCGAGGCCGGGCTGCAGCGACGCGCGCATCGGCGCACAGTGGCCGGGCGTCTCGATGCCGGAGATCATGGGTCCCGCCGTCGCCCCGCCCGGGCTGACGATCGTCGCCGGTCGCCCGTCGATGGTCACCACGGTCGTTGCCTTGGCGCTGTAACACCGGCTGAGGTCGTCCAGTGCCCGAAACGGTGAGCGCACCGTGCTCACCGACACCGTCAACGCGTCGCTGGAGCCGCCCACGTGGGCGTCCAGCGTGTGCCCGCGCCACCCGAGCGCAGGTGCGCACGCGACGACCGCGAAGAGAATCGTGGTTGCAGCCACCGAGCGCATGCCGGCGTTCGACGCCCACCGAACGGGTAGGCATTCAACGAAACCGTCCCATCGTATCCTCCCGCCCATGCCCGTCCGCGACCGTCTCGCTGCGCCTGCGTCCGTCGACCCGTCCGTCGACGACTGGGACGCGAACCTGGTGCAGCTGCCGAGCCGCTGGACCGGCCCTTCGAGCTGGTCTCGTAGTTCAAGCCGGCGGGCGTACAGCCCGAAGCGATCGACAAGCTCGTCCGCGCCTGGAGATCGGGTCGTGAGCTTCCCCAGCCTGCTGGAAGCCATGCGAGGCTGGAAGGAGATGGAGGTGCAGTTCATCGTCGCGACACACTCGCCGCTGGTGCTCACCTCGATCGAGCCTCGCTTCGAACCCCAGCGCGACGCGCTGTGGCAGCTGGACTAGGTCGACGGCACGGTCCAGATTAGGCGCGACGCCTCAGAAGCGCAGGCCGACGCGATCCGCAGTCAGCTTCGCCGGCTGGCGCACGCTCACCCTTTGCCGGCTCCCCTACGCTCCCGCCGCTATCTCATGCCCCCCGGCCGTACTCCTCCATCCCGGCTTTTTCCCACTTCATTTCGCTCAAACGCCGTCAGCGCGAGCGCAGCGGCGAATAGCAAAGGACGCGGGTCCGGCACCGAGCTACGGTACTCTATCGTCCGTGAGCGGCGACCCCTCTCCGTCGTCCGTAAGAACCCGAGCCGACGTGTCCGCAGACGCGGACTTCGAGCTCGAGCCTGGGGCACCCCAACGTGGCGAGGCGGTCGGGCACTTCACCATCCTCGAGCGGCTCGGGGCCGGGGGGATGGGCGTGGTCTATGCCGCGTACGACGTCGAGCTCAACCGCAAGGTGGCCATCAAGCTGCTGCGCGTCGAGCCCGGCTCGGATCAGAGCATCGGCCGCGCGCGCCTGATGCGAGAGGCGCAGGCCATGGCGATGGTCGACCACCCCAACGTGGTGACCGTCTTCGAGGTTGGCAGACACCGCGGCGACGTCTACATCGCGATGGAGTTCATCGACGGGGAGACCTTCGGCAGCTGGCGCACTCGAACGCGCGCGGGCTGGAGAGAGGTCCTCGACGTGCTTGGCCGCGCCGCTCGCGGGCTGGTGGCCGCGCACGCCCAGGGGTTGGTCCATCGCGACTTCAAGCCCGACAACGTGATGGTCGGACGCGACGGGCGGGTGCGCGTGATGGACTTCGGCCTCGTCCGCAGCGATGCCGAGCCCGGCTCCACGCCCGAGCCGTTCGACGCCGACGCCGACACGGGCGTCGGTGAGCCCGAGCTGACGCGGGCCGGGAGCATGTTGGGCACGCCGGCCTACATGGCGCCCGAGCAGTTCGAGCGGGTGGCCACCGACGCGCGCACCGACCAGTTCAGCTTCTGCGTGACGCTGTGGGAGGCCCTGTTCGACGAGCGACCCTTCGCGGGCGACTCGATCCTCGCGTTGGGCATGCACGTGACCGAGGGCACCCGCAGGCCGGTCCCCAAGGGCGCGAAGGTACCCACCTGGCTGCTGCGGGTGTGCGAGCGCGGCCTCTCCACCGATCGATCCGAGCGCTTCGAGTCGATGCAGGCGCTGCTCGACGCCATCGAGTCGGGGCGACGACGTGCGACCCGCCGCCGGGCGGCTCTGGGCGTCGCCTCAGTCGCGCTGGTGTCGTCGGCCGTGTGGGTGGGCAACGTGGTGGACGAACGCCGACGGGTCCAGGCCTGCGAGGCCGCTGGCACCGCCATCGACGGAGTCTGGAACGATGGCGCCCAGTCCCGATTGCGAGACGCGTTCGAACCGCTCGGCGAGGAGACATCGGCGCGCACGCTCGCCTCCGCGTCGGCTCTGCTCGACGACATGGCCAGCGCGTGGTCGGGCGCTCGCACGGAGGCGTGCCTGCGTTCGCGCGTTCGCGGGGAGTGGTCCGAGGAGGTGGAAGAGCGGGCCCTGTGGTGTCTCGACGAGCAGCGCCGAACCGTGGCCTCCACCCTCGGAGCCGTCGCGGAGAGTCACGAACCCGCCGTCCTGCTGCAGTTCGTGCCCGCGTTGTCCGAGCTCGGTGGTGTCGACGACTGCCTCGACGAAGATGCGCTGCGCGTCCGCACGCTGCCGCCACCGTCCGAGCGGCCCAGGGTCGAGGGGTTGAGGGACGAGCTCGCGGAGCTGGATGCTCTGTTGCTGACGGCGCAGTTCGAAGCGGCCGTGGAATCGGCGCGGGCGATCGATGCGCGTCCCGACGCTGCCAGCTGGGCCCCGGTGCACGCGGAGCTGAGCCTGCGTCTCGGGCGGGCGCTCAGCGGTCGAAGCGACCTGGACGCGGCCGAGGCCCGACTCGTCGACGGATACCTCGAGGCCGTGGACAGCCAGCGGGTCGACATCGCCAGCTCAATTGCGCTCGAGCTCGCCACCTTGCTCGGCGGGCTGCGCAACGAGCCTGCCCGAGGGATGCTCTGGATGCGGCTCGCGGAGGTTCACGAGCGCGTGCGCGGCCAGGCCCCGCTGCGCCGCGCCGCGCAGCTGCACCGCCGCTCCAGCCTGCTCAAGGAGCTGGAGCGGTTCGACGAAGCCGAGGCGGGCTACCTCGAAGCGCTCGAGTCGTTCGAGGCCGAGCTCGGCCCGCATCACCTGCTGGTCGCGCGCACGCGCAACAATTTGGGCAACCTGTACCAGGAGCGGTCTCGCTTCGACGACGCCTTGGCCCAGTTCGAGGCGGCGCTCGCCATCCGTCGAGAGGCCTTGGGCGAGGACCACCCCGACGTGGCCCAGACCCTGCAGGGCCTCGCCAACACGCGCGGCGCCATGGGCCAGCACGACGAGGCCCTCGCCCTGGCCCAACGGGCCCTGGCGATCTACCAGCGCGCGCTCGGCGAGAAGCACGTGCTCGTCGCGATGGCGCTGAGCAACCTCGCGAGCGCCCACATCGATCTTCGACAGCTCGAGCCTGCCCTGGACCACGCCACCCGCGCGGCGGAGATCTACGAGGCGCACTTCGGCGCCTTGCACCCCAAGACGGCGAACGCCTCGAACGCGATCGGTACCATCCATCACTGGGCCGGCCGCCTCGACGAGGCCAAGGCGCACTACGAGCGCGCGCGCCTGGGCCTCGAGGCGACCGTGGGACCCGTGAACGCGGACGTCGCCAACGTCCTGTACAACCTCGCCCTGATCCATCGGGACACCCACGCCCCCGAGCGCGCCCGCAGCCAGTTCCAGCGGGCGCTCGACATTCGCGAGACGGTCTACGGACGCAGCCACGTCGTGGTCGCCGACTTGCTGGAGGAGTTCGCAATCCTCGAAGCCATGGACGGGCATCCGGACGTCGCGCGGCCGATGTTCGAGCGCGCGCTGGAGATCCGGCGCGAGCTCCTGGGAGCCGGCCACGGAAGCGTGTGGGCCACCGTCTCGAACCTTGCAGGTCTCGACGAAATGACCGGAGAGCCGGAGCGCACTCGCGAGCGCTACGCGGAGGTCTTGGCGGACTGGACCGCGGCCCTCGGCAGCGACGACCCGGCCCTCGCCTTGCCCCTCGTCGCGACCGCGCAGCTCGAGCTCACCGCGGGGCATCCCGCGGCCGCCATCGACCCGGCGCGCCGGGCAGTCGCGCTCCGCAACGCCAACGGCCAAGACCCGGCTGCCCGCGCGCTGGCCCAGTTCACCCTCGCCCGAGCGCTCGCCCCCGACCCCACCGAAGCGGCCCCGTCAGAGAGCCTCGAGCTCGCGCGCGCCGCCTTGGCGAGCTACGGCGACTCGGCCGAGCACGGAGCTTCGAGGGCCGAGGTTCAGGCCTGGCTGGACGAGCGGCTGGGCGAGGGCTAGCCCAACCCTCAGAACTCGAGCCGCCAGATCAGGCCGCCGCCGCGGCCCTTGAAGTAGCAGCCGAGTCGGTGGGTGCGGATCGTTCGAAACTCCCTCATCTCGCCTCGAGCCGGAAGGGAATCTCGGCCCGACTGGCCACCGAATTCCACAGCGCCACCGCGATCAGATTGGGCGTGGATGCGTCCCTCTCCTGTAGGACAACTGCTGCTGTTCTCGGCATCGCCCACAGCCCCCTGAGTCTCGCTCCACCACCGCGTCGTTTCGTACCGCGCTCGTCTCGGCGTGCCTGCGAATGCACTCCGTGCGGGGGCATGAGGCCCCATCTCCTCTCGGCTGCCGTTGTCCGGATCGGGCAACGCTCTGGCACCATCCGCCACTGCCCCGACGCCGCGGCTCGCCTCAAGGTGGAGTCATGAGATTGACTGGCTTCATGGCACTCGCGCTCGGCGTGGCGCTCGCAGGCTGCGGCGACCTCGCCTCGATCGACGACCCCGACCCCATGGAGCTCGATGCGACCGAGCGCGCTCGGGTGCGTCTGGGCCACGGCCTGTTCTTCGACCCTGGGCTCTCCGGGGCCGGGGACGTCGCGTGCGCCTCTTGCCACGCTCCGAGTCTCTTCGGCGCCGACGGGCTGCCTCGGTCCGAGGGAACCGGAGGCTCGCTCGTCGGTCGCAACGCCCCCTCGGTGTTCAACGCCGCGCTCAAGGACCGGCAGTTCTGGGATGGACGCGTGCACACACTCGAGGAGCAGGTCGCCGGACCCTTGTTTGCCGTCGACGAGATGGGCCAGACCGAGGCCGGCTTGCTCGCGTACGTGGGCGAAGCATGGGCGCAGGAGTTCGACGCCGCCTTCCCCGGAGAGCAGAGCCCGACGCTTCAGCAGGTCTCCGTCGCGCTCGCCGCGTACGAGCGCATGCTCTCAGCGGTCACTTTACGCGATGGCTCGTCGAGGCCTACGGCCCTGAGCCGTTCAAGGCGCTGCTCGACAGGCCGACCCCGACCACCGCGGAGATCCGCGCGCGGATCGAGGACGGGTACGGAATGACCCTCGAAGAGCTCGAAGCCGAGTTCTTCGCGAGCGCACCCGCTTGGTACTCGGAGATCGGTACCTGAGACGGGCTGGAACGCTTTGCTTGGCCCGACGCCAGCGATCGCTTCGCCTACGAGACGGTCGGCGACTGCGAAGCATCCAACGCGTTGGGGCTCACCGGTGACTCGGACTATCCATACTTCATGGCCGTCGTGCTCGAGCCTCCGCCCGAGTTGGTCGGACGAGAGTCCACCGCCCCCCTCGTGCTGCCGGACTCGACGGGAAACCTCGCCCGCATCCGGCCCTGCTCGATCGGCGAGGGGCCCCGCGCCGTGCTCTCCCGTCGTTGCACGGATCGTGGCTCGCCAGGTGGTCCGCGGGTGGGCCAGCCGACGGCATCATTGGCCACCTCGGCAGCTCGGCAGCTCCGGGAGCGTGGGCAGCCGCTCACACCATGCCTCGGCCGGGCGACCCTCCAGGCATGCCGAGATCTGACGAGCGAGCGTCGGCGGCACGAGCGAGCCCGAGCAGTCGTGTCGCATCCGCGACCGCGATGCCGCCTCAGCACTGGCGGTCAAGCGCGAGGTCCACCCGGCGGCTAGGGTGGTCCGCATGTCGACATCGGGGGCGTGGTCCGAGCGAATCCTGCGGGTCACCGACTACATTCAGGCCAATCTCGAGCGCGAGCTGTCGCCGACCGAACTGGCCCAGGTCGCCGGATTTTCGGCGCACCACTTTCATCGAGTCTTTCGCGGAATGGTCGGTGAGTCGGTGATGGGCTTCATCCGCCGACTACGACTGGAGCGCGGGGCCCAACGGCTGAAGTTCGGAGGTTCACCGGTCACCGACGTCGCGCTGGCCAGTGGGTATGGCAGTCACGAGGCCTTCACCCGGGCGTTCCGCTCGCGCTTCGGCACCAGTCCTTCGATGTTCCGCGAGCAGCATCGAGTCTCCGTGGCCGAGCTGGAGGTCCAGATTGTCGAGAGGGCACCGAGCACCTGCCTGACCCGCCGGTTCGTGGGCGACTACGGCGAGTGCGCCCGTGCCTGGGCCGAGCTGGAGTCGATCGTCGCCCGACACCCCGAGCTCCCTCCGAGGGGGCGCTCGCTGGGCATGGCCTACGACGACCCGGAGGTGACCGCAGCGGATCAGCTTCGCTACGACGCCTGTCTGGAATTCGCGCCAGCCCCTCGGCGCAACGCGGCCCCGGCTGGAACGACCGTGCGCACGATTCCCGGAGGCCGCTATGCGGTCGCGACCCACCGCGGGCCCCACGAAACGCTGACCGAGACCTACGTCGCTCTGCTGGGTCGGTGGCTTCCCCACCGGGACTACGAACTCGTCGACGAACCCGTCATCGAGATCTATCTCAACGAGCCGCTTTCGACCCCACCCGCAGACCTCCTCACCGAGGTCTGCGTGCGAATCTGATGAGTCAACCCGAGAACGAAGGACCAGACATGGCAGAAGTCGAAAACCCGAGCATCATCTCGCACGTTTCACTGGGAACCAACGCATTCGAGGCTGCGGTCGAGTTCTACGACGCCGTGCTCGCGACGATCGGTTGCACCCGGCAACTGGAGCACCCCGGCGCCGTCGCGTACGGCAAGCAGTTTCCCGAGTTCTGGGTGCAGACACCGATCGACGGCGAGGTCGCGACCCTGGGCAACGGAACCCACATCGGATTCTTCGCCGCGCGCAAACAAGACGTCGATGCTTTCTTCGCGGCCGCGATCGCTGCCGGGGCGACCACGGATGGCGATCCGGGCGCACGCCCCCAGTACTCCGACGCCTACTACGGATGCTTTGTGCGGGACCTCGACGGCCACAAGATCGAGGCCACCTATTGGGACGCGTCGAAGCTCACCCCGCCCAGCGAGTGAACGGGAACGCGTACACCCGCCACATCCCCCCCACCGTATTGAGGGGCGCCCGAAATACGCCGACCCCGAGCCCGTCCGTGTCACGTGCGTGTTCGAATGGCTCCCCGCGCACCTCCCGCCCTCTCCTGCCGCGCGCCCGAATCGTCCATCCGGGCTTTTTGACACTTCATCTCGCCTAAACGCAGAAAGCTCGTCTTATTGATCTTCATCATGGCCACCCTGTTGCCTCGGCCCTTCGTGGCAGGATCGTCTCCTCCCCACCTGCATCCGGCGCACACGATTAGGCGCGGTTGACACCCTTCGGCCACCACTGGGTGCTCCTCGGAGCCGTCCTCGCAACTCTCCCCACCGGTGAAGCGGCGCAACAACTTCTTCAGCAACTCGAAGCGCGTGTTCTCAAATGGCCGCTCGACGAGCTCCTTGAATGTGAACGGGCGTCCTCGCAAGGGTGCGGGGACGCCCGGTTCTCGTTGACTCCCCTCGACTAGGCTCGGAACGCGGCGCGGGAGGTCCACAGCGCCCAGACGCCGAATGCACCCCAGGCCACGTTCCACCACTCGATTCCGAAGTCGCTACCGAAGGCCCCGATCACGCTCAGGGCGGCGCCAGCGAATCCCAGCGCCCATCCGATTCGACGCCGCTGCAGGATCCACACCCCGGCGGCGAACTGCACCGCGCAAAAGACCAGGCCGATGGATGCCGCGGCCACCCCGAACAGCCCAAAGGCCGCACCGAACGACGTCGGAACTTCCGGATCGAGCGCGAAGAGCGTTCCAAACCCGAGCGAAGCGATGGCGAGCAGCAAGCACGCAAACGCGGAGTACAGCGCGTAGGCGAGGGAGAGAAGCCCAAAGACGACCGAACGGGTAGGTAGACGCGGCACGCCCTTCATGACGGTGGCTCGGCCCAGCGGTTGCGGCACCGAGTGTTTTTTCTTCTCCTACGACGTGACCGGCGCGCTCACCTCTTTGTGGAGGTTTCGCTTCCAGGGTCGGTGTACGACGACTTCGAGCGTCCAGACGACCGGTTTGCTGGTCATCGCCCGGACCTCTCCGGCGAACTTCAGAACGTCCCCGAGTACTCCGCCCACATCGGCCCCCGGGCTGGCCTCGAGGTCGGATGGCGTGGGGATCTGGAAGCCGAACGAGCGGGAGTCCAGCGCCCCCGCGCCCATGAGCTCGACCTCGTACTCGAACAGGGTGTGCTTGCGGCGAACCTTGTCGAGCCGCCCGTGGTGGTTGCGCTCGACCCCGACACGCTCTTGTCGCGCGCGCAGCGTGACGACGACCCGATCGACCTCCAGCGGCTCGGGGACCCGAACCCCGACGCGGCCCTGCAGCGTATCCCCGAGCCGAGTCCGCCCCTCGAACTGGACGTCCAGCTCGCCGACACCGATCGCCAGCGTCTTGCGAGCATCGTCGGTCACTTCGAGGGCCCTGGTCGTGATCGCGTTCATCCCCCGGTCGAGCTTGCGCAGCCAGTCGTTCATCCCCAACGTCGACGGACGCCGAGGCTCGAGGTTGCGCGCCCAGACGCCGCCTAGAGGCTTGCGCACCCCAAAGATGCTCACCACCAGCGAACCCGCCCCGTCGAACACCCCCCGCACTGATCCCGAGCTGCGCGTTCGAAGCGGTGAAGGTCTTCGCCCAGTCGCGCACCCGACCCGATCCACCGCGAAGCGCATCTCCTGATTCTAGCTCAGCTGCGGGGATTCTCGCGGTGGGAGCCCGTCATCTCTCGGGGGTGTGAGCCGCACGGTGACCGGCGCGCTGCCGCGAACATTTGATCGCGCGACCACCCCGAATCGCAAGATCGGTCGAGAATCCGCCGGCGTCGCCTGCTACGGTCGGCGCGTGGGCACCACCCTGCAGGATCTGCTGCCGCTGCTGCAGTCGATCGCGGCCGAGCGGACTCGGGCCACCTCGTTGGGGGAGCTCGCGGAGCTGGCGCAGCGCTCGCCGAGTCACTTCCAGCGAACGTTCTCGCAGCTCGTGGGCGAGTCGCCCAAGCGGTACGACACCCGCCTGCGTCTGGAGGCAGGGGCGATGCTGCTCGTCTGCACCGACACCGCCATCCTCGACGTCGCGCTGGGGGTCGGGTTCGACAGCCACGAAGGCTTCACGCGAGCGTTTCGCACCCGGTTCGGCGCCTCGCCCCGGGACTTTCGGAGCGCCCACGCCCACCTATCCCCTGCGGCGCTCGACCGGCATGCCAGCGTCATCCGCCACGTCGGGCCGTGCATCGGCCTGTATCGCATGTCCACGACTCCAGACTTCTCGGACGCATCATGAGCTACGACATCCAGCGCACCACCGTGCAGACCCAACCCGTCCTGTTTTGCTCGGCCCAGGTTCCGATGGCCGAGATCGCCGACGTCCTCGGCCAGCTGCTCCCCAAGGTGTTCGGGCACGCCACCGCCTCGGGAGCCACCATGGTCGGTCCGCCGTTCGTTCGCTACCAGAACATGGCTGCCGTCCTCGACATCGAGGCCGGCATGCCCGTGGCGCCGGGGGCCGCCGGCACCGACGACATCGAGCTCGGCGAGCTTCCGGCAGGCCCGGCCCTGACCACGATTCACACCGGGCCCTACGACGGCCTGCCCGGCGCGTACTCGGCCCTGCAGGCGTGGATGAAGGAGCACGACATCACCCCGTCCGGTGGCCCCTGGGAGGTCTACCTCACCGACCCCGGCGAAGTGCCCGACCCCGCCGAGTGGAAGACCCAGAATCTTCTGGCCGGTCGCCGAGTAGTCACTGCCAGAGTCGGTCGAGCGCGACCCCGGCGTCGCCCAGCGGTGCCGCCGCGTCCGGGCTCGGGAGCAACTCGTGGCCCAGCGGTCCGTCTTCGAGCAGGTCGTCCGAGGGCCGCGGCCTGAGCACCCAGTCACGGCGACTGTAGAGTCGAACCGTCCGGTTCTCGCCACGCAGCTCGAGGCAGAGCTCGAAACCCTCGGGTGCCTCGCCCTCGCAGTCCCAGGTCCGCACCCGCGCGGTTGCTCGAGTGCGGTCTTGGGGAAACCGCATCTGGAGGCGCCGACCCTCCAGAGTCGTTCGCTCGTCGGCATTCGGTCGACCCATCCGCTGCATCCCCTCCGGCCTCCCGCTCCGCGTCGGCGCGGCGGCCCTGCTCGGCCCGGGCCTGCTCGAGCAGGTCCGTCTCGGCCGCGAGCGTCGAGGCGTCGATCGCAGTCGAGGCCTCGGGCTCCTCGATGGCCGCGGATCCTGGGCCTGCCGTCGAACTCCTGGCGGAAGCGGGTCTTTGGGGGGTCGGACGCTCTACGGCTCCGTCTTGTGGATGATGGCCCTGTGCAGCGCGGCCAAGCGCGGGTCGGCCAACGCACCTCGCGCGTGCAGGAGCAGATAGCGAACCCGCGGCAGGTCGGAGATCGGAATCCCGACCATCGAGCGAGGTACGCGGCAGCACCCGTTGACGACGGCGGGGCCGAGCCCGAGCGAGGCGAAGTGCAGCATCGGCTCCCACCCTGATGCTTCCACCGCAACGGCCAGCTCGTGCCCGCTGGCGCTGAAGCCAGTGGCGAGGGTTTGTCGGAGTCGGCTGCCCTGCGCAGGGACGACCAGCGGCTCCCCGGCGAGCGAGGCCAAGGCGATGCGTTTGCGGGCCGCCAGCGGGTGAGACTTGGGCACAACCGCGATGTGCGGGACCTCGGCGAGCACAACGCCTTCAAGCTGGTCCGGCACCTCCGCGGCGACCGCAACGGCGAGCTGTGCGTCGCCGAGTCGGACTGCGTCGATGGCGGGCTCGGCAGCGCGGGTGAGCAACCGCAGCGGTGCCACCGCGGAGCGCACGAAACCCCGAATCGCTGGCCCCAACAGATACAAGAACGCGCCTTCCCCGGCCGCGAACACGATCGGGCTCGTCGGGGCTCGTCCGCGAACCGATGCGATGAAGTCGTGGGTGCGGCTGCGCATCTCACGGGCGAAACGCAGGGCTTCCACGCCAGCGTCGGTGAGGATGAGCCGGCGTCCGCGGCGTTCGTACAGGGACACCTCCAGCGCCTCGGCGAGCTTGCGAACCTGGGTGTGGAGGGCGGGCTGCGACATGTGCAGGCGGGCCGCGGCGCGCGTGAAGTTGAGGTCCTCCGCAAACTCGGCAAACGCCTCGAGCCAGTCGAGCTTGGGTGACATCGACCCGACTATAGCGTTTCGGAATACACGCTAGCCAAAGACTTCTTCCCGGAGATACCCGGGGGCTTCATGGTGCGGCCATGGAACACAACACCTACTCTCTGGGCGCCAAGCCCAAGGTCGGCTTCGATATTGGCCGCGTCATCATTCACGCCGGCGACGGGGCGCAGGACACGTCCTTCCTCTCGGGCAGCGACGAAGACGCGATGCGCACACCCCCGATGAAGGGTGCCTTCGATGTCATCGCCGAGGTCAACGCGCTGGTCGGCGGTCGCACCTGGATCATCTCCAAGTGCGGCCCCAACATCGCGCGTCGAAGCCTTCGGTGGCTCCGACACCATCGCTTCTACGAGCGAACCGGCATGCGCGAGGACCGGGTCATCTTCTGCCGAAAGCGACCGGACAAGGCCCCGCACGCGCTTCGTCTCGGCCTGGACGCCTTCGTGGACGATAGGCCCGACATCCACCAGAGCTTGGCTGGGGTTGTGGGCGTGCGGATCTTGTACGGTCCGCAGAAGCGAGGACGCCAGGCGCCGCCGGGAGTGCTTCACGCGCTCGACTGGGACGGGGTGAGGCAGATCCTGATCCCGCTGCTGTGCCCCGCGCACTGAGCAGTCGCTCGTTGCGCCGTCACGATGGCTCAGCACCGACTGCCGCCACCGAACCTCAGGTAGGCGGTGCTCGACCAGGACTGCGTGCGCCGCCACGGGTGCGGCCGATGCAGCGAGATCAGTCGAAGTCGATGTAGTCCGGCGGTACGTGCTCCACGAGCCACACCCCGTTGGGGGTCTCGTGGAAGACCAAGCCGGCTTCGGACATCTGCATCGCCCGCACCGAAAGGATCACAGGCTTGCCGCGGCGTGCACCTACGCGCGAAGCGGTTTCTCGCGTGGGGCTGAGGTGAACATGATGACGCTGGCCACGCAGCAGGCCTTGGGTGCGGATGGAGGGCACGGCGGCGGCGACCGTGCCGTGGAAGAGGACGGCGGGCGGCGCCGCGGATGCGTACTCAAGCTGCACCGGGATCGAGTGTCCCTGTTGTGCACGGATCATCAGGCCGTCGGGGCTCAGCGCAAATCGTTGCTTGTCACTGTTGGCCACGAGCTCGCAGACACGCGCGCGGGTGAGGGGTTTTCCGTCCGCCGCGGTTGCTTCAAGCAGTCGTTCGACGGAAATCCAGCCGTCCGCGGTGGGGGTCAAGCCCAAGGCCTGTGGATCGTGGCGGAGCACCCACGAGAGGTACTTGCTTGCGACAAGGTCGTCCTGCGTGCCCACGTGCGCAGAGTGTAGCCGCGCAAGCGCACGGCACGCTATGGGACTGAGGCTCGATCGCCGCGGCCGAGACCACGTCGATCGCGGACGACGGCAGGGCCCCCGGACGCGCTCGGTCTTCGGCGATCCGCAGCTCGGCCTCTCGAGACGCAACGGCGACCCTGCGCGCCCGCGTCAGCCACATCCAAGAGAGCCAGCCTGCGACCGCAACGACCGCGAGCCCGAGGAAGGCACCCATGGTTACTTCTTGGGCTTGACGAACTTCAGCGTCACCCGGTCGCTCTCACCGATCGCTCGGTACTTCTCCTCGTCGGCATCACCATTGGCCAGAACGGGGGGAAGCGTCCACACCCCCTTCTCGTAGTCCTTGGTGTCCTTCGGGTTGGCGTTGACTTCGGACTTGGCCGCGAGCTCGAAGCCATAGCTCTCGATCTTCTCGACCAGGAAGTCCTCGGCGAGATAGCCCTTGGGCGCAGTCTCGTCCGGATTGGCGCCCTCGGGGGCCCGGTGCTGGACGATCCCGAGCACACCTCCGGGCTTCAGTGCTTCGAACGCGGCCGGCATCATCTGGTCCCACATGCCCGCGCGATGAATGTTGTGCAGCATGCGGATGACCAGGATCGCGTCGAGCGAGTTCTCGGGGCCATACTCGATCGGCGCGGACGGGTCACTGGACTGCGTGACGAGCTCGATCTTCGAGTACAGAGGGCCACCCGCTTCGACGAACAGCTCGGCCCGTCGAGCGTTGAACTTCACCGCCGGGTCGTCGGAGCCCGCATCGTAGCCGGCGAGGTAGAGCTTCCCTTCCTTGGCGAGCAGCGGCGCGAGAATCTCGGTGTACCACCCCGCTCCCTGCCCCACCTCGAAGACGTGCGACTTGGGCGTCACCCCGAAGAACTTCAGCGTCTTCGTGGGATGGCGGTACGCGTCGCGCTCTGCGTTGCCCTCGGTGCGAACCTTGCTGGGAAGGATCTTGCTCAGCGCCGCGCCGAGGTTGCGGTGGGTTCGCGACGTGAGCTCGTCGACCTCCGCCGTGAGCTCGGGGGTCCATCGTGCCTTCTTCGCCTCGGCGTCCTTCTCAGCCTTCGCGATCCGCTCGGCCATCTCCTTTTCGGCCTCCGCCGTTGCGGCTGCGGCGTCGTCCTCGGCCCTGGGCTCTTCGGTCGCTGCGTCGTCGGTGGACGAGGTCGCCGCGGGGGTCGCCGCGGTCGCATCGGCAGGAGACTCGGGCGCAGGCGTGGACTTGTCGCATCCCAGCAGGAGGGCCAGCACGGACAGGGTGGAGAGGCGTCGCATGAGCTGCGTTATACGCGAAGTCGGACGCGACGAGGCACGGCACGGCACGGCACGGCACGAACTACGCGCCCGGGCGGCAGTAGCCGAGGTCCTCGAACTCCGGAGACGGTTCGGGCACCAGCATCGCGCACTCTTCATCGACGTCGCACGTGGGGGGTCCCGAGCGATCGCAGTAGGCGACGCAGCAGGACTCTTCGTCGGTGCATCCGTCGATCTGCTCGTCCCAAGCCCAGAAGGTCCCGGGCGCGCAGTCGGGTTGGGACACCCCGGAGGCGTGCACGGGCTCGTCTTCGCGGAGGCACACGAATGAGAAGTCCGTGGTGGGGTAGCAGCCAAAGCCTTCGCCGCAGTCGAACATCAGCGGGTTGCACGTGGGCAGACACAGCGGCAGCGTCCCTTCATTGAACACACTGCAGGTGCCCGACGGATCGTCGCAAACGAAGCCAACCTCGCAGTACTCGACGCACGTACCCTCGAGCGTGTCGGGATCCACGTTCCAGCACATCAGGCCAGCGTCGCAGGTATCGACGCCCGACACGTTCGAGCCCTCGACCGTGCAGGGGTCCCCACGCCCGCCGGCGTCGTCGGACACGGGCGTGCACCGGGTCGCGTTCCACTCATCGCCGCCGTCGTTCGCCCACGCCCTGCAGGCGTCGCCCGGGCGACAGTCCTGCGAGATCGGCGAGCACGCGGAGCAGTGGGCTTGAACCCCATCGGGGACGATTCCGCAGGTGGTCTCTGGGTCGGTGATGAAGCCGGCGCCGGTGGAACCGGTGCTCGCGTCGTCATCGGCGGCCGAGCTGTCCGAGCCGAACCGAGAAGTCGAGCCGCCGCTCGTCGAACCCGAGGGAGCTGGCGGCCGGGGCTCGGTGGCCGTCGAATCCAGTGGCGGCGGTTCATCCCCCGAAGAGGAGGAGCCGCCGCCACCGATGGGTACCACTGCGGGACCGCAGCCGACGAGCAGGAAGGCCATCCAAGCTCGGCGCACGATCCAAACTAACTTAGCTATTTTTCCCGTCAAACGAAAAGAGCAGTTTTAGCTGCTTTCGGCGGCAGCGCCGTCTTCATCGCTGCAGATCTCGCAGGCCCTATCCATAGCGCCTCGGCGCGCGGCGGTTGCGCTCTGCCTCTTCGTAGGAGGCTGTGGGGATGAGGCGCTGAGTTCACCGGAGGATTCATGTCGCCGACCGCCTCGTGCTCTTCCTCGCCCAGACCGAGCACGCGGTGCGCCCCGTCGTCCGCGGACCTCGGGTCGCGATCATCGGCTTCATGCGACGCTAGACCGCTCGCGTCGGAAGAGCCGACGCACCAGCGGAATCCACCCGCCACGCGCTCGCCCCGGGGCGGCTCGTGAACGCTTCGGTGAGCACGCCGTCCTCGAACCGCAGGCCCGCGTCGGCATCGAGCGCGTAGCCGGGCGCCATCGTGCCCGAGGCCACCGCGTCCAGGTACATCGGCTTGCGACGCGGGTCGCCGTCGTAGTGCGGGCACAGGCTGCCCGGCAGCAGCCCGAGCCCGCCCCGCAGCGGCGCGATGTCGCCGAACGAGTCGGTGATCCCCGCCTCGAACCAAGCCAGCGCCCCGGCGCAGAAGCCCGCCAGCACCACCCCGGACGCCGCCGCCGTACGCAGCACCCGGTGAAGGCCGTGCGCCTGCCAGACCGCCAGCAGGCTCGCCGTGTTGCCGCCCCACACCAGCACGATGTCCTGCGCGCACACGAACGCCTCGAGGTCGGTCTCCGTCCGCTCGAAGAGCCGCAGATGGCTCGTCTCACACGGCAGCGCCCCGAACGCCTCGTCGAACCACGCGTAGTGCTGGGGGTTGTCGCCCTTGCCCGTCGCCAGGAAGCACACCCGCGGGCGCGCAGCGTCGGTCGCGGCGAGAATGTAACGCTGCATCGCCGCGTCCTCGGGCTCGAAGAAGCCGCCGCTGCCGATCGCGAGGATCCGTGCCATCACCCGCCAGTCTCTCATCCTCGGCACACCCAAGGCACCGCGAGCACGGCCTACGAGGACTTCCTCAGCCTGTCGTGGGAGTGATCCTACGGCGGCGGCTAGGCGGGGAGGGTTCGCCCCGGGCGCCGATCCGCGTCATCCTGGCTGTCGAGGATGTCCGGCCCGTCGATCCTGATGGTCGATGACGATCCCGCGCTCGCCGACATGCTCGGGATGGCGTGGTCGGCTCGTCTGGGACGAGCCCGGCCAGCCCGGCATCGCTCCGCGGGAAGGTCGACAGCGACACTCTGTCCGCCTTCCTGACGGCGAGACTCGGCGTTCTGCGCGGCGGGTCTTCGGCGCCTCACACCTCGTGAGCCAGGACCCACCGGTCGATCGCGTCGGTCGCATCACGATCGCCTAGCTCTCGATACGACTCGCGGGCACGCTTCGCAGCAACTCGCGCAGCCTCTCGATCACCCGTTTCTTGCAGCGCCTGTGCCTGCAACCAAACGATTCCCGTGCGCGCCTGCGGGCTGAAGAGCTTCGAGTCCGGCGAGTCGAGGAACCGCCGTGCGTGCACGACCGCCGCGTCCGCGTTCCCGAGCTCCCAGGCAGCCCGCGTCGCACCAGCGAGGGGGCCGAGGGTTGGGATCTCTACCGCGCCATAGACCTCGTCGCAGATCTCGATCGCGTGGACGTACGCCGCGTAGGCCTCCTGGGCGGCCCCTCGCCGCAGGAGAACCTCTCCCTGAATCTCCAGCGTTCCCACCAACTCGGGGTGCTGCTCGCCCGGTCCCGACGCGTCCCAGATCCGCAGCGCCTGGTCGACGTAGTCCTCGGCCTCTTCCCAGCGCTCTTGGACTGCGGCGGCCTTGGCAAGGTTCGTCAAGGTGCCGTGCGCGGAGATGTGCTGCTCCCCGAGAGCCGCACTCGCGATGGCGAGCGAACGCGTCCAGTGCTCTGTGGCGGAGTCGGTGCGACCGAGGTGAAACTGCACGGCTCCGAGGTTGTTGTCGACGATCGCGAGGTGCGGATGGTGAGGGCCGAACGCGGCCTCGTAGACCTCGCGAGCAATTCCAAGCTCGTCGAGTGCTCGGTCGAATTCCCCGAGGCTCAGGTACGTATTCCCGATCTCGAGGTGGGCATCGGCGACGGTCGGGTGGTCGTCTCCCATGATCGTCTCCCGGCGCTCCAGCACCTTCTCGAACAATCGAAGCGCGGCGTACGGACGTTCGAGCATGAGCAGCACGGTGGCCTCTGCGTAGTCGACGCGGCTGGTGGCGAGTGGCCCCGGAGCCTGGCCCAGGGTTCCGCGGGCGTGCTTGATCCACAGCTTCGCGTCCTCGAAGTGCCCGAGCGTCGCCAAGGCCCCGACGATTCCCGTTGCGAGTTCCAGGCTGCGCCCCCACATCCCCTCCTTCCGAGCAGCGAAATATGCCTGCTCCCAGGCGTTGAGTGCCCCCTGGGCATCTCCCATCCTACTCCGAGCGTTGCCCAGGGCAGAGCGAGCTCTGATCGAGGTCGGGCCGTATCCCAACGCGTGCGCACGGACCACCAGCGCTTCGGCCCGGGCCACGCCCTGCTGCGGGGAGCCCTCTCCTTCGCTGTCTCGAAACGCGTCCAGCTCCGCGTCCAGAGCCTCGACCTCGGCGGCGAGGTGGCTCGGGACGGCCGGAGGCTCGACGTCTTCGAGACAGGACTCTATGCGCTCGAGCTCATAGCTGTCGGCAATCGCGTTCCTGCGCGCCTGTGCGCTGTGGAGGCTCGCGACGAAGCGATCGAGTTCGTGTTGGCGCCGCCCGAGACACCGAGTGCGCGCGCTGGCGAAAGCGGGCGCAACACCGCGACGCTTCGTCGCCTCACAGAGGGCAACGCGGGTGTCGGCCAGATTCTCGACATAGCGATCGACGTTCGACAGGACTCGTGGTCCCCCGTCGACGACGAACGACTGGGGTGCCGAAGCGAACGCGATCTCGACGTCGTCGCGGACGGCGAGCCACGATGCTCGGGTTGGACGACCCTGATCGACGCAGCTCTCGGGCGCATCCGTTCCGAGGAACCACGCCCCGGCGACGATCGCTGCCGCGCTGCCCCCCATCGCGACGATCCACCGTCGCGAGCCGCGATGACCCAGCGCTGCGGCGAGGTCGGACATCGTCGAAAAACGGTCCTCGGGATCAACGGCGAGTCCCCGCCGGATGGCATCGCGAAGGCGCTTCGGCATCGACACGTTCGAGAACGCAGCCTGGGTGCCATCGCTGATGGCTTCGAGCAGTTCCACAGACGACGCACCGCAGAAGGGGCGACGTCCCTCGAGCGCCTCGAAGAGCGTGACGCAGTAGGAGAACTGGTCCGACGCAGGCCCCACAGAGCCGCCGCCGAGCTGCTCGGGAGACATGTACGACGGCGTTCCGCCGGCACCGGCTTCGGCCGAGGTCGGGCCCCAGGTCGCGACACCGAAGTCCGTCAACAGGGCCCGCCCGGCTGTATCGACCAGGATGTTCTCCGGCTTCACGTCGCGGTGAACGATCCCCTGTCGATGGACCTCCGCGAGACCGATCGCGATGGGCAGGAAGAGTGCTTCGAGATCGGTCCACTTTGGTTCCGTCGTCCGCAGAACATGGCGGAGCGTCCGCCCCTCGACGTGCTGCATCGCCACCCAGAGTCTCCCGTCGGTCTCCCCGACATCGAGGACGGTCACCACGTTGGGGTGGTCGAAGGTGGCGGCGAGCCTCGCCTCCCGCATCACGCGGGACGCCGTCGCCGCGTCGAGGCCGCGGCTGAACACCTTCACGGCGACCACGCGATCCAGGCGCGGATCGTACGCCTCGTGCACCGCAGCGGTTGCGCCGCGCCCGATCACCTCGCGGAGCTCGAACCTCCCGAGCCGCGTGGGGGTTGGCTCGTAGCCAAAGAGCCGGGACCGCGTGCGCGCCAATGCCAGCCGCATCGGCAGCGACTCCGCGTCTCCCACCGCCTCCATCGCGTCCCCGAGATCGTCCACGGATCCAGCGGTGCCGCCCTGCACCGCCCAAGTACCCGCCGAAGCCGGTGTGACGTCAGAGTCATCGATGGCCACGCGGTTCGAACGATGCCGCACGATGCGGACGGTGTGCAATCACCCAATCTCGCGCCGGGGGTGAGGCGCTCGGCGAACGTGAGCATCATGCCGGCCGTACGGGCATCGACGACCTCAGCAGCTCGGCCTTGGCGGCGTCGAGGCCCGGGCTGCACGCGGCTTCGTGGGCGGCGACGAGCGCCTGGAGGAACTGTGGCATCGTGCAACGCGCCGACCTCGTCGGATACGAGCCAGCCTCGGTAGGCCTCGCCTTGGTCACGGAGCCAGCGCAGCGCTGATCGCCTCGCGCAGCCAGCTGCCCGCGGTCGAGCGGGACTGCAGCGGATGATGGGCGACCACGAGGTCGAATCCGTCGACCTCGATGGGCGTCGAGTACCAGCGCGCCCTGGCGCCCGCGCTCGCCCGCAAGTTCTTCGGTTCGCTCCCCGGCCACAAACGCGAGGTCTGGTTGGAGTCGCGGGGGCAGATCGACTTCTACGACGACCCGAAGCTGATCGAGCCTGCCGCGGACGAGATCGCGTCGCACTTCGACGCGCTGCGCCATTGATCAAGAACGACGGCGCGGAGGATGGGGAGCTGAGTTCTCGCCAACGAGCCGCGCACCCGATCGGCTCAGGCGATCCAGACCCAGCAGTTCTCAGCGGCAGCGGGGTGGTGGAGTCTGGTCGGAGCGAAAGGAGGAAACACCGGGACGCCGGTGGGTACTGACTCCGCGACACCCATGCAAACACGAATCATTCCACCCCTCACACTCGTGACTGCTCTTCTGCTGGGCGGTACCACGCACGCCGAAGAGGCGGACGAAGACTTCATCGAGAACGCGTCGCTCGAAGAGCTCGAGGATGAGGGCTACCTGATCCTAGACATCTACGATGTCGAGACGGTCGCGATGCACGCCCACCGGGCGCTCCGCGCCAGTCACGTGGAGCTCGAACACTCCGCCGCAGAGCTGGCGGTTCGAGAGGCTGCGTTCGGCGACACAGGATTCGGCGAGGATCTCGAGTACATGAGCGAGTTGTCCGAGCTCCTCGATGCGCTCATCGGTCTCGAGATCATCGACTTCATGCCCGACGAGACGGGCGGCTACGACGATTCGGGATGGCCTTCGGGTCGCTTCGAAGCAGGTGACGTGCCCGGAGGCGACTTCGCAGCGGGGATGCCCGAGGACAGCGATTCGCTGGCTGCAGATGGTTGGACGCAGATCGGCGAGGGCGGTGATGGAAGCTCCGTCTGGCAGAAGACGGACACGTCGCAGCCTGGAGTCACGGTGAACGTGACGCGATATCAGGATCGTTTCGGAAACTGGAACCGAAATACCATCGAGGTGAGGGTCGATGCCGGTGGGGGCTATCGTCGCGACACCAGCCTGAACAGCGACGGCTCACTGTCGATCGTCGACGAGAAGTACGGGCCAGACGGCGCCGTCACAGAGCGTGCCGTCCACTATGTCGGCCCCGGGCAAGAAGAGCCTCCTCCGCCGGTTCTCCCCGGCGAAGACATCGAAGGTCTTCCTCCCGCCGATGGCGGAGAAGGCGTGCTGTGCCCGCTCAGCCTGTGGCAGTGTCGACAGCAGGCCGAGGAACTCGAGAACAGCGACGAAGCGATCTACGTTGCGGTGAGCGGGTTCGTGTTCGTCGACCAGGGTCCTGATGGCGCGGAGGAAGACGAAGCGCCGCGGCTCACGCTCGATCCGGAGACGCTGGTCTCGGACCCGCGCTCGATGCAAGACCCGCGAGTGCCCCCCAAGTTTCGCATCTCGATCCCGGCGGTCGTCCTTCCCCCGCGACCGGGCACTTGACGCACGCGAAGCCGACCGAGATTCCGCAGGAGCGGGGCATCGTCTCCGGCGACCACGGCGCGCCCATCCGCTGCGCGGGTGCCAGCAGCCGCCTGGTGCGTCGCTGCTCTCCTCGTCGCTCGGGCTGTCACCACTCCACGCACAGACCGGGTCGCGATCGGTGCGGTCGTGCCACACCAAGTGCGTCTCCATGCGAAGGCCGCCCTCCGGGGCTTCGATGACCTCAAGTGGCGCGGCCTCTACGAGCGCATCACGCCCGACAAGGTGCTCGCCGGCTTCGACGACTGAACCGATCGCTTGCAATCGAGTCGCCGCCGGGGTGTCGTTGCTCGCGATGGGCGTATTTCCGACAGGGTTTGAACCGAAATATCCCGCCCCCGAGGTCTTCGATCGCTGGGTGGAGGTCGCCGCACGCGTCGAAGACCGTGATCCGGTCGCCGTCCGAGAGTTCTACGACGCCACCGGCCGTGTCCTCGGGTGGATGGACGTACACGGCGCCCAGTCCGGAGACGGCGTCGAGCCCCTGGTGGGGCACGTGATTCAACCCGATCTGCTCGGACCGCCGGCGCTGAGCGAGGCACAGTGCGTCGCGCTGCTCACCGCGGTCGTCAACGGTGAGCTCGATGGTGGCCGTGGCGAGTCCGACTACGCCCTCGAGCTGCTCTCGGCGGCTCTCGAGCAGCCGCGGCTGACCGACCTGATCTACTGGCCGAAGCGAGAACTCGATCCGGCGACCATCGTCGAGCTCGCGCGGCGGCACCGCGGCGCGGCCTTGAACCCGTTTCTCGACTCGTCCGCGGCCGTACCCGAGGACGCGCCGGTCGCCCGAAGGCGCTACCCGCCCGAACGCGCGCTTCGAGAGTCGAGAGAACTCCTGGTGCGGCTGGTCGAGCACGAGGCCATCGAGCTCCACCTGGGCGAGTCGACCGCCTGGGATCTCGCGCTCCTCCAGGGCCCTGTGCGCCCCGAGGCTCTCGGAGCCTGGCTCGAAGCTCACGAGGGGGTCTCCGAGGTGTATGCGAGCGACGACGAGCTGAAGCGAGTCACCGCGACGAGAGCCGATTCGTGAGCTGAACTCGCACTCTCGCCATCATCACCACGAACGTGAGCGTGATGGTCTCCTCTGGGAGTTCGAGCAGTCGCCGAACCGCCAACGCGCCGCCACCCTCGAACAGAACCTCGAGCCACGTGACGAACCGTTGGTGGTCGAAGGCCTCGTTCCCCCATCACCGTCCCAAATCGACACGTCGATCGCGGCGACGAACTGCTCCGCGGTCGCGAGCGCCAGCAACTCGGCCGGGTCCGCCAGGCCTACCTCGTCGAGCACCGCACAGAACGTCTGCATGTCGGCCTGTTGGACCGCTGGCACGAGGTCGGGGTGGTCGATCATCCGGGCGAGGAAGCGATCGGCGCTGGTCGCCAGCTCAGCGACTCGCCGCTCCCTTCGTGGTATTGCTGTTCTGAGGTGAAAGTGTCAGCAGGCGGGAGCCTACTCGCGGGCCGTTTTTGCTGCGGGCTCGCCATGATCGCCCTCGCGGCATGCGATGCGAATCGCTCTGGCCCTGCGGAGGATGTCTCCGGGCGCGAAGCTCGGCAACCCGACGAGCCATCGAGGCAATCCGAGGTCGACCCCACCGAAGGAGACCGAACCCAGCCACGCGCCGTCCCCCCGAAAGAGCCCGAGCAGACCAGCGTCCCACCCGCCCCTGAGCAAAAGGCGTCGTCCGATATCGGCCGACTCGCCGAGCTCGCGATCGAAGCCGACTCGGGGCCCGAGCTCGCAGAGAAGGCTTGGGGCCACCTGCAGGCAGAGCGCTACGCGGAGGCGCAAGCGGGATTCGCCCTCCTCACCCTCGAACATCCGGAACCGTGGAAGCATCCGTTCAACCTCGCCTGCGCCTCCGCGCTCGCGGCGGACGAAGACACGGCCCGCGTCGCACTCACCGAAGCTCTCCGGCGAGACGCGAGCGCGGTGGAGAAGCGGGCTCGGCAGGATCCGGACCTCGAGAGCATTCGCGATGCAGCGTGGTTCGATCCCCTCATGAAGTCGGGACTCGCAGGCACGCTCGGAGAACTCGTGAAGCCACCACCCGCCGCGCCGGGAGGCCCGGCGAAGGCCGACGAGAGCGACGACGAGCCCGAGTTCGTCGAGCCCGACGAGCCAAAGGAGCCCACAGGGAGTTCCGTCCCCTTGTCGGCAGCGAAGCTCGCGGAGCTTCGCGAGGCGCTCCGAGCAAAGCACGGCTTGAAGACCGCTGTGAAGAGCACCCATGTCGTCACGCCTGCCGAGGGAGAACGCGTAGCGTGGGCCGTCTACGAGTTCAGTGCGTTCGACGAGTGCCTGAAGACATCGACCAAGAAGGAGTGCCGTGAGTCCTTGCGCGGGGATTCCGAGGAGGGAGAGCCCGACGACTCCCGATGCAGCAAGGCGTGGCTCGTGCGCTCGACGCTGGGGCCGAAGATCACACTGGACGACCCCGTGGCCATCGGCGTGCCCTGTACGATCGGAAAGGTCCGCGCGCTGTTCGACGCGGATCTCGACGGCGACGGTGCGCCCGAGGTCGTCGTCGACGTGCTCGGAAAACGAGAGATGACCGGGTTTCGCGAGAGCGAGCTCTCCTTCGGTGGCCGCTTCGTGCGGATCCTGCGACTGGACGGGACGGCGCAGTACGAGCTCGACACGAGCTGGACTCTCACCGACCTCGCGCCCAGCGATGAGTCGTCGTCTCGCTATGGTCTCTTGGACGCGAATGGCGACGGCCACGATGACCTCGAGGTTCAGAGCATCTCTTTCACAGGCATGCAGGGAGTGGAAGTCGATCCGGTACTCTGGCCGTCGATCGACAGCCTCGGGGAGCTCCCAAGCATCTCCGTGCAGATTCGGGAGTACTCCCCGGCCCGCGACACCTGGGTTGCCCGACCATGACGAGCAAGGCCGCAGTTGCGGCCGCGACCACCGCAGTGTTCGTCGGCGCGATGGCGGTCCTGATGCGACCTCCCGCCGTGACGACGTCTCCCGTACGTGGTGCGGAGCTGGACCCCTCACCAGAAGGGTGCAAGCGTTGCCACGCTGAGATCGTCGACGCCTGGCGCGGCTCAATGCACGCCCAGGCCTGGACGAACCCGGTCTTCCGCGCCGAGTACGATCCCGCGCCAAAGGACTCGTGCCGGGCATGCCACGCCCCTCCGAATGGCAGCGTCGACGCCCACGGAGTCGATTGCGCCAGCTGCCATGTCCGCGGCCAGACGATCCTCGGGACGCGGAGCTCGGAAGCCGGAAGGGCCGCGCATCCTGTGCGAATCGACGGCGGGCTCTCGAGCCCTGCGCGATGCGGAACGTGTCACCAGTTCGACCACGCGGATGACGGGGTCCACGACCCGACAGAACCGCTCCAGGCAACGCTCGACGAATGGCGCAAGAGCGACGCATTCCGAGAGGGGACGACCTGTGTCGACTGCCACATGGGGCTCGGCGCCGGCGGCAGGGGGCACGAGTTCGTCGGCCTGGGCTCTCCGGATCTGCTGGCCTCCGCGGTCGATGTCTCGGTCCGACCGCGCCGGACCGCCGACGGATCACTGTCGGTCGACGTGGAACTCACCGGCGCCGTGATCGGCCACTCGTTTCCCACGGGAGACGTGTTCCGGAGAGGAGTGTTGAGGCTCTGGACCGCCGGCGGATCGGAGGCCAGCATCTCGATGCAACGCTGGCTCGCTCGTACGGCCGACCCCGACGGCCTCGATACTCACGTGCGCACGGTGGACGACACGCGCGTGCCTCCGCCTGGCGATGGCCAGCTCACCGAGCAGCTCGCGCTCGACGATACCAGCGCGGACTGGGTGAACTGGACCCTCGAGATCCATCGCCTCGACCTGGTCGTTGCCGATCAACGCGGCATCGCCCACGAGGATGCGGTGGTCGTGGTGCTCTCGGGCCGAGCTCGAGTGCCGCCCCGAATGCCGTAGGCGGGGCGAGCTCGGATGCGAGATGCCTCGGCTCTCCCTGTCCCAGCTTCGCTGCCAGGCGCAACATCGAACGACATGCCCATCGGCATCGGCTCAGGTGGCGCGCTCGAGAAGCGGGACCAGCTGCGTGTGCTCGAATGGCATCGGCTCCACCGCGCGGATCGGCTTGGCCGGATTCCCACCGCCGCGGGCGGTGAGCCCAGGCGGCCGGGGACGATTCGTCCCTGGGAGCGGGTAAACCGTCCCTGCCGGCGCAAGGGCGTCGGGGGCGGCGCGTTGGACGGGCATGCTGACGCGACGACTGGTGATCTGCGCTCCGCTATCTGCGCGTGCCCTACAAGGACCCCCCATCCAGGCAGGGGGACACGGATGGGAGTGCGGACGCTTTTCCATTCGCGGGGAACCACCGGTGGAACGACTGGACTTGGAGATCGACCAGCCGTTCGATGCGGCGGCCGTGCAGACGCTGGTCATCGGGGGATCAGAGTACGCGGACAACTTGCGAACCGCGGGAACATCACTGTGCAGTACGCGGCGACGGATCGATCCGGGTCCGGATGCGGCGGCCACGTCGGCATCGGGCCAATCGGCAGCGGACGCGGACTTCGATCGGCTGTCCCTGTGGGCTTACGAGACGCTGGGCAACCCGTCGCCGCCGTCGCAGATGGACGCTTCGCAGGGGTGCATCGATCCGGACGGTCAGGCGCAGTGGCGCGACGGGTGTCAGATCCGGGTGTACTACGACGGGCAGGTGCAGCTGGGCCGCAGCGGGGCGGACTTTCGGGTGACGCTGCCGGAGACGTTCACGGGCGACCTGGTGCTGGGCACGGAGGACAACGACGCGGATCCGGACTACCAGGACCGCGGCAACGTGTGCGTGGAGGGGCTGGCGGGCTCGGGGGAGATCGAGCTCGGGGCGGGGCAGGCGTTCGTGTCCCTGGCGGCGGATCTGAACCCGTTCCCGATCTGCGCGTCGGAGGATATCCAGGCGTGCGAAGAGGCGGGCTGGATCTCCAGCTGCCCGTGCCTGGCGTTGGCGGGGGTCGGGAACTCGCTGGTCGTACGCGGCGGGATGGTCGAGCGGCCGACGCCACGGTAGACGTTCCGGAGCAGCTGTGGGGTCGCTACAGCCTGCGCAACGAGATGGACGGCCAGACTCGGACCCGGACGCGCCGGACGGAGCGGGCTGCGTGTCGAGCGTGGATGCAGGCAGTGGGGTGCTGCTGCCTGCGGAGAGCACGGACCTGAACGCGGCACCGTGGCTCGACGAAGGGCTGCTCGACCACCCTCCGGAGCCGGGGCTGCAAGGCGCGGGCTATGGAATCGCGCTTCGGTCGGATCGCTGCGAGGTGGTCTTGGGTACGGAGCACCCCGGAGGACTTCGGCGGGATGGGCAACGGAGACCAGCAGGAGGCGCACGAGCGCGGGAACCTGAGCGTGTGCGCGGGCTGTGTGCGCGCGGTCGGGTGCGAAGGGTTGGTGGAGTAGCGAGGCTGCAACGGTGATGCTCTGGAGGTCGGGGCGAACCCCGACCGGGCGCGGCCCTGGCGCTACGTCGGTGACGCAATCGATCGTTGGCGGTGCCGGTGTAGTACAGGCCCTCGATGGGTAGGCCGTTCTCGCCCACGGTCGTACCGCTGGCGGTGCGAGGGTCAATGGTCACGAGGTTGCCGCTGCTGGTCGCGAACAGCACACCTTCGTCGTCGAAGGCAAACGGCCCGAGGCCAACGATGGGTCCGAGGAGCGTCGGGTCTCCGGTAGCGGATCATCGCGACTGAACTCGTTGAAGCGGGCCTCCGCAGTCGGTCCGCGGGGTCGTTCCGACTTCGACAAGCGTAGGGGCCCGGCCCCTAGTTTCGCCGTCGTACCAGCCCCAGCAGGGCCAGGAATCCCAGAGCAACGCTCGGGCCGGCGCCCGAGACGGAGCACGACATGTCGTC
>CAVXIC010000020.1:0-154785 GCA_963761755.1 uncultured bacterium | reverse complement strand
GCGGTTAAGCGAAATGAAGTGGGAAATCAGAGGGAGGCTCGGTTAGTGGAGGTAGGCCTGGGGGTGTTCCGCGGAGAGTGCGCGTTGTCTCAAGCAAGGAGGCGGGTTCCGCCGCCGACTTCGGAGCGAGACTGGCGGGTGTCCGCGCGCCACAGTGACGAAGGAGGAGGTCGGCGGCGAGGCGCGGACGCACGAGGGCCAGCGCGCTGGGAGGCCAGCACGGTGTCGTTGACGGCGACGCTCGTCAAGCGAGCGAGCACAAGAGCAGCTGTCCGGGAGGCTCGGGGCGCGGGGGCGGGCGAGCGCCACGGAGCTCGGCGGCGATTTCCTCGGGGGTGGTGACGGCTCGGGTGACGCGCATGGGCCCGCTGCAGCGGGGACAGACGGAGATGTCAATGCGGAAGACGCGAGCCAGGAGCGTCATCCAGGAGAGTCGACGGGGTGAGACCGAACGCAGCTGGGACTCGAGCAGGCTCGTGATGGCGGGAAGCTCGAGGGGCCCGTTCGAACACCCGCACCACCCCGACGGTCGTGCGCGCCCGCGTCTCCGGCTCGTACATCGCCTCGGCCACCGCCGCGGGCATCGTGTAGCGCCCCGGTGTGGTCGCGACGATGGGGATGGTGTGCTCCGTCGTACCCGGGGGCAGGCTGTCGAAGAACAGCACCACGCGATCGGGCCGGACCTCGCGGTGGCTGAGAAAGGCAGAGTGCGTCTCCGACCCGAGGACCCGTGCTCGAGCGCCGCCGCCCAGCGCGGTGTCGACGGCCTCCAGACCTGCCGGCAGCGGGACCTCGACCGCCAGGTGATGCACCGCCGCGTCCGCCCAGAGCGACACCTGGATCATTGCGGTGTCTCCGACCCCGATCTCCGTCGGGATCGTGCGGTGGATCGACAGCCCCTGACTGCGGGCTGGCGCGTCCTGGGGCGTCCACTCGACCCCGACGCGGTAGTAGGCGCGGCCCTGGCCCTCCCGGTGAATGACCACGTGCGCGCGGTCGCCCCTTCGATCGCCCAGCGCCTCCCGCAGCGACACCACGCCGCTGCGGGGTCGCACATCGAAGCCGAGCTGCTCGACGTCGACTACCCGCGTGGTCCCGATCCACGCCTGCACCCGGTGCTCGGGCGTCACCGACTCCGCGGCGCTCGCGTAGCGCGACAGCGCGAGCAGGGCGAACGCGTTCTCCTGGGTGTTCCGCCAGCGACCGCCACGCCGGGCCTCCCGCAGCCCCGCGACCAGCTTCTCGATCCGAGGGTCGTCCGGTGCGACCTGCTGCAGCGTCATCAAGGCGATCGCGTCGGAACGCGTCTGCGAGGCGAACGCCCACCACCACTGCGACTCGGACGGATCCACGACGTGGACCACGCCCTGGCGCTGCTCGATCGACGACGACAGCGACATCAGCAGGGGCGCGATTCGGACGTCGGTGGGATCGATCCGATGCAGCGCCTGCAGCAGCAACAGGCGTGAGAACGCCGGAAGGCGCCCGCGGTGAACCCAGACGCGCTCGATCGCGTCGGGTGACACCGGCCCCGACTCCGCCACCGCGCGCAGGGCCATCACCCGCTCCACCAGCGCGTTGTCCCGCACCGCGGGCGTGTCGGGCAGCGACGCTGCAAGATCGGCACGAAGCACGTTCAGCGCCCGCGCCAGCCCCTCCGCGGGCACCATCACCCCCGCGTCCCGGGCCATCAGCAGCACCCACGTCGCGTACGCCGTCCCCACGCGAGAGACCTCTGTGGTGCCGGGCCAGTAGGTGTAGTGACCGCTAGGCAGCTGCATCGACTGCAGGTGGGCAATCGCCTCCGCGATTCGCTTCTGCGGGTTGGGGACCCCCGGCAGCGAGCGCATCGCCACCAGCGGGATCAGGCGGCTGGCCGTCTGCTCCACGCACCCATAGGGGTAGTCGACCAGATACTCCGCCGCGTCCCGCAGGTCGCCCAGCGCCGTGGTCGTGACCGCCACATCGATGGACCCGCGCGCGGCCGTCGGCAGCACGACCGGGATCGCGACGGGACGATCCGTCGCCACGCTTCCGTAGACGGCCGCTCGCTCCACCGACGTGCGCTCCGGCTGCACCGCCAGCGGTCGCGCCACCGCGCCGCGCAGCGCCTCTCCCCCCGGGCGCCGAAGGATGGCAGAGAAGCTGACGGTGTCGTCCCCTACCCGGGCTGCCTCGACCGAGAACGGCACGCGGACCACCTGACCGGCCTGCACGCGACGGACCCGAGCCGTGGGACCGACCACCTGGATCCTTTCGGCCTTCGTCTGTGCCCGAACCTCGAGCGTTCCGTCCTCGGCGACCGTCACGATCGCCGCCAGCTGTGCCGTGTCGCCCGGACGCAGGGTGCGGGGCAGCGCCGCGCGGACGGGAAGCGGAGTCGTCGCTTCAATGCGCGCCTCGCCACGCCCGAAGATCGCCGGACCCGTTCCGGCCGCCAGCTCCGCCGACGCGATCACCTCGATGCGAAACCGGGTGAGATCGTCCGCGAGCCGCAACGGAATGCGCACCGATCCGTCCGGCCCCGTCCCGATGTCTCCGATGAACAGGGGCGCCGGGTCGAACCGCTGGCGCACCACGACGTCGAGCGCCCCTCTGACCTCCGCCTTCGCTTGCCGTATGCGCGGCGTGCCGACGCCCCGCGACCTCCAGAAGGGGTTGAACGGCTCCAACAACGCGGCGCGCATGTCCGTGAACACGGACTCGAGCGGGCGAGGCGGATTGAAGGTCTGCTCCAACGCGACGCGGGGCGGCCCGCGCAGCTGGTGGACCGCGTCGTCTACGACCCACACCGCGAGTCGGGCGTCGATCGGGTGGCCCTGCGCATCGTGGACCCGCACGGTGAACGCCGTCTCGCTGCCAGGCGTGACCTGGTCGGGGGCGAGCACGTCCACCTTCAGATGCGTCCGGTCCTCGACGTGGACCGTATGGCTTGCCGTGACCACCTCTGCCCGGGCCCGCGGCACGTCGGGGCGCGGCGCGTCGGGTCGATCCACCCGCGCCGTCAGCTCCAGGAGTGGTCCCGCACCCTCGGCCGCCCGCACCGTCAGCTGGGCCTTGCCGCGATGCAGCGTGAACGGCCTCGTCTCGCGCAGCCCGGTCTGCTCCACCGTCAGCACACCCTCCGCACTCCACCACGGCGCGGTGATGCTCAGCGCGATCGGCTCGCCCCACTTCGCCTCGTCTGGGCCGTGCATCTCCAGCGTCGGCTCGGGCTCGGGTGGACGGAGCGCGACCTCGGGGCTCGCTGTCGCAACCTTCGCAGCCTTCGCAACCTCCGGCGGCGGCGGGGACTGAACCTCGACATGGCGCTCCAGCTCCAGGGTCTCCCCGCCCACCTCCGCCCAGACCCGGATCTCGTGCTTCCCGGGCGCTAGCGCGGGGGCCCGGCAGCGGACCTGCACGCCGGCCCCGACCGACTCGGTCTCGCACTGCTTCAATCGGATGGATTTGCGCCCCTCGAGGCGATCCAGGGCAACCCCGAGCCGCTCCGCAGCGAGCGGTTGGCCCTGCCGGTCGACGACCATCGCCCGCAGCAGCGGCCGGTCTCCCCCGCGCAGGGGCTGCGGGACTGCGAGCGCGACGTACCCCGGCCCCGGATGCACGAAGACCCAGGTGTCCGTCCCGACCGGCTGGTGCGAAGCGTCCTGGCCTGCGACCGAGACCGCGCAGAACCGCGCCGAGCGGTGGTCGAGGGTATCGGTCGCCAGACGCAGCTGCAGGGTCGTCCCGGTGCCCGTCAAACGCCCGCGGCGGGTCCACAGCGGCACCGCGGCGTCGGTCCAGACGCTGAAGGCCTCGTCGAGGTCCGGCAGGTACGCCCCGTCGCCGTGGCAGTCCACGGTCCAATCGAGCTGCCGGAGCGGTGCCGGCTCGCCGCTGAGATACTTCGCCCGCACGTCCACCTCCAGCACCTCGCCCCGGACGATCTCGTCCCGCTTGGGCTCGGCGTCCACCTCGAAGGTCGGCAGTCGGACCTCCGAAACCGCCAGCCCAACCCGGTCGCTCCCGCCAAGCATCTCCACCGTCACTGCGTAGGACCCCAGCGCGGCCTCCTGCGGGATTCGGATCGACTCGACGAATCTGCCGTCGGCACTGACGGTGGTGGTCCTGCTCGCCACGGTGGTGCCGTCCGCAACCAGCGTGAGCGCCGCGGTCGTCCCCTTGGGCACCCGCCGCGTGTTGTGTTTGCGGTGGGGCGTCGACACGCCCGCCCACCCCGCGACGTGGATCGTCTCACCGGGCATGAAGACCGAGCGACCGATGCCCAGCTCGACCAAGGCACGCTCGCCGGGTCGGAGGGGCTTGGGCGGAGCGGGCTGTGGGTGCTCTCCTTCGAAGTCCCGAGCGCGACGATACGAGCAGCGTCCGCGGGTATCGACGCGACAGGAATTCCGGTGGTCGGCGCCCCACGGAAAAGCCCGAAGCGGCACCGCCAACGCATCGTCCCCCGAGCGCACGACCAGCACGGTGGGGGCGTCGAGGTTCACCGCGCCCGGAAGCGCGAGCAGGCCGTCGGCGTTGGTCTTGCCGAGCACGCGGGTCCCCGCCTCGTCCACCGCCTCGACGTGCGCGCCCGCGATGGGGTGCCCGGTGTCCAGCGCCGACGCCCGCAAGATCCCCCGCGCGGGCCCGCTGTGCGTCCAGACCCCGAGCGCGCTGATCCGAAACACTCCGCGAACCGGCTCGATCTCCGCGGTGGTGTGCTCGGCGAACGACGTCGGCCGAACCTCCACCAAGACCGTGTCTCCGCGCCCCGCGAAGCGGCTCAGATCCAGGACCCGCGTCCCACCTGTGAGCTCGACCTCCAGGCGCGTCGTCGGGGCGTTGGTGGGCCATGGCACGTCGTTGCTGTGGCGCAGGTACGGCGCGGCGGCTGTGGGATCGAGCACCGAGATCCGAACCTCGACCGCCCGCACCCGCCCGCCGAGCACGCCGATCCTCGCGTCCTGCGGCTGCGCGAACACGCCGCTGGTGCTCGACAGACGCAGCGCTGCGTAGCCGGGTGCCTGGACGTCGGTGAAGCGCACCGTCGTCGTCCGGGGACCCTCCAGACGCTGCGCGTCGTCGTCTTGAAGGTCCCGGGGGAGGATGATCGTGTAGCGACGCCCAGGCTCGAAGTTTCCGCCCAGGACCACCCCATGCTCAGCCCACCACACCGCGAAGCCTTCGGGCTTCGGGTGCATGCGGATTCCCTCGAGCGCCTCCGGGTCGTTGCCCAGCTCGAGGGTGACCGGACCCAGCGGGCACGGCCCCGTCGTTCCGTCCGCGCAGGTGATCCCGCGGATCCGAAACGGCGCCAGCGTCTCCAGCGACCACACCAGCGCTTCGCCCAAGGGCAGGACACCCCCGTCGGTGCGAAAGTCCCCTTCGACCTCCACCCGCAGCGTCTCACCGGGCGGCCAGCGGGTGGCGGGGGACACGACGAGCATCGAGCCCCTGCTGTCGTCCTCTTCCGTCGCCCGCTCGACGCGGACCGGGACTGCTCGCCCTGCTTCGTCTCGGACCTCGAGGTGGGCCGCCAGCACGTCGGGCGAGAGCAGCTCGTCACACCACACCCAGAACGACTCGTCGCTCCGCCGCGTCCGCCAGCCCTCGACGAGGTCGAGCCCAGGAGGCTGGGTCTCGAAGCTCCACCCGACATCTTCGATGCCGTCCACCGCCCCCTCGAGCCGCACCCGGATCCGATGGGCCCCAGGCAGCGGCGTCCGCGGCTCGAAGCGCAAACGGTCCGTTCGCGCCCATGCGCTCACGCCCTCCACGTTGATCCACCGTCCATCGCGGCGCTGCTGCTCGACCACCAGCCCCGCCTCGGGCAGCGCGTCGGCCCGTGCGACCGGCCGATCGAAGCGCAGCTGAATCGGCAACCCACCGCTCCGATCGACGGGCTGCACGTCGAGCACCCGGAGCGGGCCAGCCTCGTGCGACGATGGACGACCCTCGACCTGCGCGAGGGGATCGAACACCCCTCGCACCTGCGCCTGCAGCAGCGGCGGCGCGGGCGTGCGTGGCGAGACCGCCGGACGCACACACGCAACGACGCTGAGCAGGATCAGGACCCACCAGCACGCGCCTCGCATCTACACCCACGGACAGCCGCGGGTGACGAAGGTTCCCAACGAAAGGTCCGCGCCTCCCCGTCCTGAGCCGCGAGTCCGGCGCGTCAGTACTTTCCGGGCACGTACAGCTCCTGTGGGAGCGTTGCGCGTTCGTACTGCGGATTGAAGACCCGCTCGGGTAGCGCGGGCTGCTCGTGGGGCACCTCCGCGTAGGGGATCAGGCTCAGCAGGTGATCGATGCAGTTGAGCCGCGCCCGCTTCTTGTCGTTGGCCTCGACGATGTACCAGGGCGCCTCGGGAATGTTCGTGCGCTCGAACATTTCCTCCTTGGCCTTGGTGTACTGCTCCCAGCGCACGCGCGACTGGAGATCCATCGGGCTGAGCTTCCACTGCTTGAGCGGGTCGTGGATCCGCATCAAGAAGCGCATCTGCTGCTCCTCATCGCTGATCGAAAACCAGTACTTGATCACGCGAATCCCCGAGCGGACCAGCATCCGCTCGAACTCCGGGACGTCGTGGAAGAAGTCCTCGACCTCGGTCTCCGAGGCGAATCCCATCACCCGCTCGACGCCGCAGCGGTTGTACCAACTGCGGTCGAAGAGCACGATTTCGCCACCGGCCGGCAGGTGCGGCACGTACCGCTGAAAGTACCACTGGCTCTTCTCGCGATCGCTGGGAGCGGGCAGCGCGACGGTTCGAACGATCCGCGGGTTGAGCCTCTGGGCGATCCGCTTGATCGCCCCGCCCTTGCCCGCGCTGTCGCGCCCCTCGAAGATGACCACGACCTTCTTGCCGTGCTCGGCCACCCACTCCTGCAGCCGGATCAGCTCGGCCTGCAGCCTCAGCAACTCGAGGAAGTAGGTGCGCCGGTCCATCTCGTCGGGATGCTTCTCCCGGTAGATGCGCGCGATCTCGAGGCTCAGCATCGCGTCTTCGAGCTCGAGTTCGACCTCCTCGTCGACGGCGTCGACCAGCTCGGCCTTCAGCCAGTCTTCCGCCGCAGATCCATTGTCGGCACCGTCTGTGGTCATCGGCTCTGGAAGTCCTTGCCGAAGAAGTAGGTGAGCGAGCCGCCGAAGTAGAAGCCGGTGTTGAACCCGCCATTGAGCGTCACTCCGACCGTGTCCTTGATGATCATTCGCGCGCTGAGGATCAGGTTCACCACCGGGATCACCGGCGGAATGCTGCTCGACTTGGTGCGGTAGCCGAACGCCGCGAGGTCGGACTTGCTGCAGCCCTTCCCGTTGCAGCTGGCGTAGAGCTCGTTGTTGGGGTCGTCGAGATCGTCGGGGTTCGGGGATGCACCGTCGGGGTCGAGCGTGACGTCGTAGCGCGGCGTGCACCGGTTGAAGTCGCCGAGGTCCTCGGGCGTTTGGCAGGTGTCCGCGGCCGTGGGTCCCTGGCCCGGGACGTAGCCGTCGGGGCTGTTGCCGATGCCCGTCTGGTAGATGTCGCCGAAGATGATGCCCAGCCCCAGGCCGCCGCCACCGCCGATGCCCAGCTCGACGTTGTCCCCCTCGATGATCGGCGCCCGGGCGATGACGTCCGCCTCGAAGAAGAGCATGCCCAGGTCGACCTCGGTGTAGTCCGCGGCCACCAGCGACTCCGACGTGCCGCGGTAGCGCCCCTTGTCGAGCCAGAAGCCCTCGGGAAGCTTTGCGCTCTGGTAGCCGACCGATCCCACGATGTCCAGGACCCGGGAGTGCCTGTAGACGTACTCGAAGCCCGCGTAGAAGTTGCAGCCGTCGGTGCGCAGCAAGCCGCGCTCGCGCGCGTACCCCCCGACCGCTTCACCCCGGCACAGCGCGTTGGTCTGCGTCTCCACCCACCGCGAGAGGATCCACGTCGGCACGACCACCATGCCCGCACGCGCGCCGACACCGTGGCGGTTGAACTTGGGCGACGGCGGCGAGGCCTCGCGCTGCGCCTCCGGTTCGGGTTGCGCCTCCGGTTCGGGCTCGGGCTCCGGCTGCGACGGCCCGATCGGCTCGGCATCGGGCGCCTTCGACGACGTCGGGGTGTAGTCCGGCTCCGGCAGCGGCTCCGCCGGCTCGAGCAGCGTCAGGACGAGTCCAAGTGATGCCGCCATCATCGCTGCGATCGTACGCCCGGAAGGCTCGTCAAGGCCAGAGTTCGTGTCCGGCCGGTCTCCCGATGTCTCATCTCGACACACTCACGTTCGTCGGTCTCGAACGCTCGCACCTGCGCAACCTCGACACGTGGCTCGCCGACTCCGCGAGCGGCTGGGGGTGGCCCAAAGCGGTTCCGGCTCTTGATCCGGGCGCCTGGACTCCCAACAGAGCTGACATCGCCGATGCACCCTCTTCGCGTTGCTGCGCTCGCCGTCAGCTTGTCCCTCGGCCTTGCCGGCTGTGAAACCCTCTGCGCGTTCGGCATCGGGGAATGCGCTCCTTGTGAGGCCGTGAACGTTCCGGAGTTCTGGGCCCAGCCACACCTCGAGGGGCTGATCCCCACGGACGATGCGGTGGTCTGCGCGACGGCGGGCGAAGGCACAGGCAAGGCCACGCTGACCTACCGGGTGCCGGACCGGGTGAACCCCGCGAACATCGTCGCCGTGACCGCCGCTCAGGGTCTGGGCTGGGTCCGCACCGAAGACAACTGGTCCGAGGCCTCCGACACGTCACAGCTCGCCAAGTCGAGCACGCTGGAGCTCGCTCGGGGCGACACGCTTCGCATCGACGTGATCTCCGCGAAGCCGGGCACCCAAGTGGTGCTCACGCTCGAAGGCGCCCCGCCTCCCCCCGAGCTCCGCGGCGACGTCACGGTGTTTGCGTACGCAGCGGGAACGTTCGCGCTCTACGACGGCCGCATTGCCGCGCTGCCCGGCGTGCGCGGGGGCGTCTACACTGCGCTCCCCGACGGCTTCTTCTTTCGGGTCACCGCCGGCCAGTATGGGCAGTATCGCCCCGACGGAACCGCGACCGTGTTTCCCGAGTTCCCCGCGGACGTCAGCGCGGGGTCCCTCTGCGCCCACGGTCCCGGTCCGCACGGAGGCCCTTGGGTCTCGTACAACCCGGGCGCGCCCGACGAGCCCGCAATCATCGGCGAACTCATCGACGGCGCGTGGGAGCTTCACGGCGTCTCCGACATCGATCCACCCCTGCCCTCTGGGTCCCTCGACGTCGTGCACACGCCCGCCGGCGCGGTCTGGGTGATGGCGGGGAGGGTCGTCTACGCCCACGACACCAGCGGGTGGCACGCGACCAAGCTTCGCGCCGAGCGCGGCGCGTTGCACCCCTTCATCGCGCAGGGCGAGGGCGTCCTCATCTCCGCGGAGCATGGCGTGGTGCGGGCGAAGCTCGACGGGGACGCGATCACCGTGTCCACGATCGCGGAGCTCCAGCACTATCCCGAGCTTCGCAGCGTCGGAGACCTCGGCGTCGTCGCGCACACCGACGATGCGGTCACGCTCATCTCCGGCGAGGTCGTCACCAAACTCGAGCTTCCGGGAGAACTCGAGGCCCCCGATCTCGCGGCCACCCCGCAGGGCTTCATCGCCGTCGCCACCAAGGATCCGCCCGCGGTACTCGTGCGCGACCCGACCGGCACGATCACGCGCTATCCCGCGACTGGGGCCTTGCCCAGCCGGGTGATGTCGCTGGACATCGACGCGATGGGCCGGGTCTGGATGCTGATGGTCGATGGCGACCCCTACGTGGCCGACAGCGGCACGCTCATCCCGCTGGAGGGGCTGGTGGGAGGCACCCTGCGCCCTGTGAGCATCAGCTTCATGGGCAACGGCGCCCCACCCTTCTTGGAGCCGGTGATTCGCGCGGGATAGCGCGGCGTCAGAGCTTGATGTCGCGCCAGCCCTTGCTGGCGAACTTCGCGGCCATGACGATGCCCAGCAGGGACACGTACAGCGCGGCGGAGAACCAGACCCCTTCCATGCCGTAGCCGAGCTTGGGTCCGAGCAGCCACGTCAGCGGCACCAGCACGCCAAAGTGCAGGATGCCCTCGGCGACGGCCACGAAGACGTTGGCTCCGGCGCCGTAGAGCGCCTGCGCCAAGATGAGGCCCACCGACATGAGCGGCAGCGACAGCGTCATGATCCGCATCGAGGTCGCGGCCGCCCTGGGGACCTCCGGGTCGTTCGGCGCGAGCACCGAGATGATCTGCTCGGGGATCGCCATGAACACCACCCCGATGACCAGCATCGCGTAGATGCCCAGCCGTACCGACTCCCAGCCGTAGCGGGCCGCCAGGTTGGGCTTGCCCGCGCCGAGGCTCTGGCTGACGCACGTCGCGGTCGCGGTGCCAAACGCGATCGCGGGCATGAAGCAAAGCGCAGCGGTGTCCATGATCGCCTTGGTGGCCGCGGTGTACGTGTTGGTGCCGGCGCCCAGCTGCGCGTCGATCTGCCCGACGAAGTACATGAACAGCGCGAAGCCGGCCATGAGGATGACGGTCGCCGTCCCCGAGGGCACCAACAGCCGCACGATGTTCCACACCACCGAGCCGTCGAGCTTGCGGTGTTTGTAGATCTGGAAGCGCGAGCCGCAGTCACCGCTGGCGCTGACCCACATCATGATCGCCAGCCCCAGGTAGGTGCTGGTGACGGACGCGTAGCCGGCCCCAGCGAGCTCCATGCGCGGGATGTTGAGCGGCTCGGACCCAAAGATGAACAGGTAGTTCAGCCCGATGTTGAACACGTTCATCGCGAGCGCGGCCCACAGGTGCACGTAGGTGCGGCCGATGCCGTCGAAGAACGCCTTGTAGCTGAAGGTGACCACCATGCCGGCCACCCCGATCATGCGGATCTGGGTGTACTCGGCGCCCAGGGCCGCCTGAAGCGGGCTGGCGCTGGCGAGGGCGTCGACGGCCAGCGGGGTGGTGTACCAGCCGAACACGCTGCCGAACGCCCCGGCGACGACGCCCACGCACAAGCTGTTGAACAGGACCTGGCCGGCCGCGATCTCCTTGCGCTCGGCGAACCGGCGCCCGGTGATCGCCTGCGTGCCCGCACCGATCGCGGCAAAGAAGCCGCCGACCGCCCAGAACACCGGCATCCCCAGCCCCAACGCGGCTTGCGACGCCGTCGCCAGCTCGGGCTCGAGTCGCCCCACCATCAGCGTGTCGAAGTAGTTGACGAAGAACTGGGTGAGCATCGCCAAGATGACCCAGGCGCCCAGCCGAAACACGCGGCGGACGATCGTCATCTCCAACGTCACGCTCAACAGCTTCGGAGCGGTGTCGGGCAAAGAAGTCAGGTCTTCTTCGGCGGCCAGAGCCGAACCCGAGTACCCCAGCGCGAACCCCACCACAAGGCCGCCGGGCCCGGCACAGCGTGCGTTTGACGCGCGCTCAGCGCGCCGAGGCAGGAGCATCCAGTACGCGCGATGCGCCCCCCGACTTCCGCGTGGGTCCGCAGGGTGAGGCGGACCCGAACGTGTGAACGACACACCTTCATGCGCCCACGACACCGCCAGCGCTCGGCCTCATCTTCGACGAGCACCACGCCCTCCGCACCCTCGTCTCGCAAGTCCCGCCCTCCATGGGACGACTCGAACGCCCGCACAGAGCCTCTGCGGGAGCCTCTGCGCCGAAGCAGGCGCCAATACTCATTCCTTATTCGGAGCATAGGCTTCGGCTATCGGCAGTGACTACGGCGATGAAATCAACCTGAGATTGGGACCCTGGCGAGGCCGCGCACGGTTGCAATCGGTGCCGCGTTTCGTACAGCTGAGCTTCGGCAGATTGGTGGTCTCCTCGCGAGGCTTTCCCGTCACCGCGGGGATTCCCAGGGCGGTCGAAGCGGAGCTTTGCTCGTTCGCAGACTCGCCGTCGGGCTCGCGCGCGCTCGCCGACCTCCTGGACGCGATGCCCTCCTCGGCGGCCATGCTGGTCGAGCAAACGATGCATGCGCTGGACAGCGGCCGACTGAGCTACGAACCCTGGAGAGCGACGCCTCGCCTCGTCAGCCCGCCCGACGACGAGCAGCGACTCGCCGGCCTCGTCGCCGACGAGCCGGCCGAGATCGCGATCCATGCCGTCGTCCTGGAGCTGGTCGATGTGCAGGACCGCCCAGTTCGGGGCGCCCAATACCTTCTCGTGGATCCCGAGGGCCGTACCCATCGCGGCGTTCTCGACGACCACGGCCGAGCAGAGCTTCGAGAGCTCCGCAAGCCCGGCGCCTGCAAGGTCTGCTTTCCCGAGTTCGACGACGCCGCGTGGAGCTACGTGAGCGCCCACCCCCTGTGAAGACGATGGCCAAGAAGCACGAAGTTCGACAGGGAGAGAGCCTCCTGCAGCTCGCCTACGAAGGGGGCTTCGACAGCTGGAAACGGGTCTGGGACGACCCCGCCAACGCGGAGCTTCGGGAGCGCCGAAAGGATCCCCAGGTCCTCCTCCCTGGCGACGAGGTCATGCTTCCACCGAAGACGGTGGAGCCGAGGGAGTCGTGCCCCGTGGACAAGGTGCACCGCTTCCGTCTCACCCGGCCCAGAGCGTGGCTGAACCTTCGCATGCTCGACGATGAGGGCGAGCCCCTCGCGGGTGCGGACTTCGAGCTGACGGTCGACGGCGAGGTTCATACAGGTTCGACCGACGATGCCGGCACGATCTCGGTCGAGATTCGACCGAATGCGCATCATGCCTGGCTGAAACTACGGCTGGAGGAGGCGGACTTCTCCTTCGAGGCCCCCGTGGCGCTCGGACACCTCGACCCGGCAGATTCGTGGTCGGGCGCTCTGGGGCGGCTGGCAAACCTCGGTCTCGGTTCCTTCGACCACGTCGATGACATCTCGAGCCAGCGCGCGCTTCGAGACCATGCAGCTCGGCTCCTCGAGCATCGAGACGGCTTCCGAGAAGCCATCGAAACCCACCACGAGAAGAGATAGATCCGTGCCCATCGAGATTCAGTTCTACACCAACAACAACCGAGACCCCAAGTACACGGAGGAGCCCCACAACGACTGGACCGTCGTTGCGGATACGGAACACAACCGGCCGTTGGTGGCCTACTCCAAGTCGTATCCGGGGACGGAGTTCCCCGAACGCCAGACCGAGGAGGAAGTGGGGGAGGAGCCCGAGGCCCTCATGAACATCTACAAGGCGGTGAGAACCGCGACGCGAGGCGTTCGAGAATCGAGGAAGCAGTTTCGGTACGGGCCCGTCAACAACGCGATGTTCCCCTACGACGCAAATGGGAAGATCGACGAGTCGGTTGCTCCTTCCTACGTTTGTGAGCCGATTCAACCCTATTTTCTCTACACCAACGGGAACCTTCTCGAATCACGGATCAGCAAGTTCGCCCCCCCCTTCGTCGACCTGCTGGCGCGGTTCTATCGGGGGGTCAAAACGGGGGCCGGGGTTTGTTCGACGCTCTCCGCCGTGGGGGCCGGGTTGATGTCGATGTATTCGATGCCCAACTCGGTTAGGCCTGAGGACCAGGAGGTGACGCTCGATAACTTCCTCGCCGACGAAGACCCGACGACGTATCTAAGCATCGTGACGGTCAGCCACGGGCTGAATCACAGCTTCAACATCGTCTCGTACAGAAACTCCCCCTGGTACGTCTCCGACCCCTGGCCCGCCGAAGCCTACGTGCTCCCCATCTCGGATGGGCTGTTCGACTTGGGCGATATCAACGGCTGGGCCGAACTGCGGGTCTACGCTTCTCTGGAAGATCCGTTCGGGCTGCCGCTGATGTCCGCATGGGAGAACGAGCATAGCGAGGACAAAAACAAGGTGGCGGGACTGTCGCTACAGCCCAAGGTGCTCAGGCAAGCGTGGGCAGACTACACGGACGGTCTCGAGGTGCTCTCCGAGTATCGGAAGGCGGGGCCCGGCGGTGCTGATGACTACATGCCGTGGGTCATCGAAGACGGCGTATGGACTCCCGTCGAGCGAGCCGGGCGGATCAGGGGGCTCAGCGAGAAGCTGTTCCTTCAGTTCCATGCTCCTCCATCCGCGTATACGCAGGTGACGAACGTGACGGACGAGGCGAAGCCGCGCTACACCCCCGTTGCCGTTGGTTCGGAGTGGGGCGACAACGCACAGGAAAGCGGCACGCGGTCCCCTGCGAGCGCGTACAAGGCCGAGAGGCCCGCCGGGCCGCCGCCCGCGGAATGAGCGTCTCCCGTGCGTCCACCGACCCGTCTCGCACCACGTCCGCGACCGCCGGGCACAGCGCCGTCGTCGATGCCGCCGACGCGACCGTCCCCGCCCAGCAGCGGCGTGGGTACGGTCGATTCTCCGCGCGCGCCCGGAGGCCCTCGCTTCGAGGCCGCCACCGTCGAGCCTCCTCGGCCGCCCCCTCGGCCGCCGACGACCGACCTCGCTCCTGCTCCACCTCCGCCCCCGCCGCCACCGAGCACCCGCTTCGCCCCGGTCGCTCCCCCGCGCTCTCCCGAAGCCCCTCGGTTGGAGGCGACCACGGTTGCACCACCCCGGCCGCCCGCGGACCGATCCGTCGCTGCCCCACCGCCGTCACCCCCAGTCCCCGATGCACCCGCGGCCGCTCGCCCGGACGCGGTGGAACGACCGATGGCCCCGCGTCGGCCGCCATCGACCGACCTCGCGCCTGGGCCCCCCGTCCCCGAAGTTCCCCGGGTCGCGGCTGCCCCACTGCCCGTGCCGCGACCCGTGCCCATCGCGCCGAAGCCCGGCATGAATCTCGGGCCTCCGACCCCATCCCGGCCGAGGACCTCCCCGCGAGCGCTCGTCGCGGCTCCGCGGGACAACCCCAAGCAAATCTCCGCCACCATCGTCGTCGGCCCCGTCCGCAGGATGTGAGCTGTCGCCGACTGCTTCTGAAACCCACCGCGGCCCTCCGGGGTCGAACGCGCGACCCGGGGTTCCCCTGGTGCTCGGACCCCCCATGACCAACGCTTTTCACCGACGATCGTTCCTGCAGGGCGCCGGCGGAGCCGTGCTCACGGTTCCCGGCTTCCTCGCCGGTTGCTCGAACTCCGGCCAGTCGACCGCTCCGGCGTCGCCGGCAGCCCTCGCCACGGGCACACCTCCGAAGAACCCCTTCGAGGCGTGGTACGGGCTGGACGAGGCCTCGGTCCGAAAGGCGATGGCGGTGTTGACCTCCCGGGGTGCCGACCACGCCGACATCTACTTCCAGCATGCGCGGAACAACAGCATCGCGTACCAGGACGGCATCATCGCCAGCGCGCATAGCAACGTGATGCAGGGCGTGGGGATGCGGGTGGTGCTCGGTGACCGCATCGGATACGCGTACACCGAAGAGCTCACACCCGCCGCGCTGGAGCGCACGGCCAAGAGCGCCGCGCTGTTCGCCAAGGGCTCGCCCGCCGCCGCACCCGAGAGGTTCGCGTCCGTCGGCATGCCCCAGCGGTACACGCTGCGGGTCCCGTGGTCCGAGGTCGGGGTCGACCAGAAGCTGCCGCTGATCCAGCGCGTCGCCAAGATGGCGGCCGCCTCCGACCCTTCGATCGAGAAGGTCTCGATCCACTGGTCCGACGGGGAGGAGCGGGTCCTGGTCGCGACGCTCGACGGCCGGCTCATCTCCGACGCCCGGCCGATGACGCGACTGAGCATCAGCCTCACCGCAAAGAAGAACGGCCAGACGCAGTCGGGGGATCCAACCTGGCCGCCCGCGACGGCATCGCGTTCTACACCGACGAGCGCCTGCAGACCGTGGTCGAGGAGGCGCGCGACCGAACGATGGTGCTCTTCGACGCTCGCCGTCCGCAGGCAGGCGAGCTCCCGGTGGTGCTCGCGGCCGGGGCCAGCGGGATCCTGCTGCACGAGGCCATCGGTCACGGGATGGAGGCGGACTTCAACCGGAAGAACATCTCGATCTACTCCGAGATGTTGGGCAAGAAGATCGCCCCCGACTTCGTCACCATCGTCGACGACGGCACCATGGACAACGAGCGAGGCTCGCTCAACGTCGACGACGAGGGCAACGAAGCGCAGCGCACGGTGCTGGTCGAAAACGGGGTGCTGGTCAGCTACCTGCACGACCACATCAGCGCTCGCCACTACGGCGTGGCACCAACGGGCTCGGGGCGCCGCGAGTCCTATCGCCACCCGCCCATGCCCCGGATGCGCGCCACATACATGGAGAACGGCCCCCACACCAAGGACGAGATCATCGCCTCGGTGAAGAACGGCATCATCGCCGAGACCTTCACCAACGGGCAGGTCCAGATCGGCGCTGGCGACTACACCTTCTACATCAAGAACGGCTGGCTCATCGAAGACGGCAAGGTCACCGCGCCGATCAAGGACACGAACATCATCGGCAACGGCCCCGAGACGCTGCGGGCGGTCACGATGGCGGCCAACGACTCCAAGCTCGACACGGGCGGATGGACCTGCGGCAAGGATGGGCAGGGTGTGCCGGTCTCTCAAGGCCTGCCCACCGTGTTGGTCTCCAGCATGAACGTCGGAGGTGAGAACCGTGGCTGATCCACTCCTCGAAGGGGCCGAGATGGCCATCACCTTGGCCAAGGCTGCAGGAGCCGAAGGGGCGTTCGCAGCGATGAGCCGGCAGCGAAGCGTGTCGCTGGAGGTCCGAGACCTCGAGCTCGAAAAGGTCCAAGAGAGCACCGACACCTCGCTCGGACTGCAGCTGTACGTCGAGGGCCGCTACTCGAGCCACGACACCAACGACCTGCGGCCCGACGCGCTGCGGTCCTTCGTCGAGCAAGCCGTTGCGCTCACGCGGGCGCTCGAGGTGGACACATTCCGGCAGCTTCCGGACCCGTCGCGATACGCCCAGGCGCTGCCCGACCTCGACCTCTACGACCCGGCGGTCGAGGCCCAACAGCTCGAAGCCCAGCTCGATCAGGCCATGGCCCTCAACGCCCGCGTCGCGGGCAAGGAAGACGTCATCTCGGCCAGCTCGTCGGCCTACGTCGGCTACGGCCAAAGCGGCGCGGTCAGCTCCAACGGGTTCTCTGGCCTGTTCAGCGGCACGTCCACCGGCATGTACGCCAACGTCACGCTCCAGGGCGAGGGCGACAAGCGCCCCGAGGGTGGCTGGGGGATGAGCGCACGCCATCTCGGCCAACTGCTCAGCCCCGAGGCGATCGGCGACGAAGCGATGCTTCGCGCCCGCCGGCGCCTGGGCAGCAAGAAGGGCCCGACCGTCAAGACCACGATGGTCGTCGATCGGGATGCGGCCACCTCGCTGATCGTTCGCCTGCTCAGCCCGGCCAGCGGCGCGTCGGTGCAGCAGGGTCGCTCGATGTGGGCGGACCGCCTCGGACAAAAGGTGGTCGACGAGAAGCTGAGCATCACCAACAATCCGCTGATCCCCGGCGCGATTGCATCCCAGCCCTTCGATGATGAGGGCGTCGCGGGGTTCGAGATGCCGATCATCGAGAACGGCACGCTGAAGAACTACTTCCTCGACACCTACTACGCCCGCAAGCTGGACGCGAAACCCACCACGGGGAGCTGGGGCAACATCGTCGTGAAGCCGGGTCGCCGCGATCTCGCCACCATTTTGCGCGACGTCGGAACGGGCATCTACGTGACCTCGTGGCTCGGCGGCAACGCGGACCCCACCACCGGCGACTTCTCGTTCGGCCTGCGTGGCCACCTCATCGACCGCGGAGCCATCGGCAGCCCGGTCGGCGAGATGAACGTGACCGGCAACCTGCTCACCCTCTTCGGCGCTCTGGATGAGCTCGCCAACGACCCGTGGGAGCACTCGATGTTCCGAACGCCGTCGATGGTGTTCGAGAACGTGCAGTTCAGCGGGACCTGAGCCGCACCCTTGAATACTCGAGACGATGCGCCGTCAGTGAGGCCGATGCAGCAGCGAATCGCTCAGGTCCTCGCTTCGGCGGTTCTGCTGACGGGTTGCGGGGACGACGATGCTGTCTCCGAAGGAGAGACCGACGCTTCGGTCGATACGGAGAACGAGGACGAGGACGATGGGGGCGGTTCATCCGGAACCGCCGGAACCGGTGAGGAGCCGATCTCTTGCACCCCGGGCGTACGTTCGTTTCAGATCCCCGTCGAGGTCGTCCCCTCGAGCAGTGGTTCGGGCACGTCCCTGACTACACCCGCTGTGCAGGGGTTCTTCTCGACCGGTCCCGACGTCGAGCTTCTACTCGCCAAGCACGTCGTAGACACGTCCGGCGACGACGGGGTCTCGACGGCGCTCGTGTGGGCAAACACAGCTGGCGGTGAAGGGGTCGTTGGACAAGTGCCCGGGCGGTTCTCTGGGCTCGTGGGATTACGATTCGGCGTCGATGCTGTCGACACTGGAGGCGTTCGTTGCGCGTTGGCATCGCGGTCGAATGCCGGGGTTCGATTCGTCTGTGAGGACGGGACGGATGAGGCCGTCGATCCTGACGCGAGTTCGAGCCTCGTCCACACGGTCGTCACCGCCGGTGGGGTCGTTCATGGCTTCACGCAGAGCAACTCATCATTTACTGAGTTTCGTCGAGATGAGGCCGGAGTCTGGTCGGAGGTCGAGAAGTTTCAGTCCTCGGTGTCCTACGCCGGTGATGCGCTCAGCGTCGACGGGGTGCCCTTGTCGTGCTTCTACTTCGAGACCTCTGGGCTCGGAGGTCTCGACTACGGCAACGTCGAGGTGGCGGAACTCTCGGATGCGCTGAACTGCAAACTTGCCTACGACGGCGAGACGGTCTTCGTCGCATCCGATACGAGCATGGTTCGCACATCACCCGGTGTCGGGTGGGTGATCAATTCCGTGCCCATCGTGCTCGAGGGGACGCTGCTCGACTTGTTCCCCGTCGATGGTGAACCATTTGCGGTCGTACGGCCCGAAGACCTCGATGCCCCGCTTTCGATCAAGGCGCTTCCGGCAGGGCCCTCCACGTCGCTCGATCTACGTGGCGCGACTTCCTTTGACCCCGCCTCGAAGACTCTTCTCGTCGCGACCGTCGATGCGGATCGCGACACGATGATGGCCACGGTCGACATCCACTCCTACTGCCCGGGAGCGTGAGTGTTCGAGGTGGCGCAGGCCCACCGGGAGTCGGCTTAGAAAGACGACTCGAGCCCGGCGGGGTCGCGCTCCTTGAGCAAGAACTTCGGGCGATGGACTTCGCAGATCACGAAGCCCTGCCCCGTCGCAGACCGATCTGCCATTGGCCACGTATAGTCGCAGATGGGGTCCGTCGTAGCGTAGCTCGGTATCCGGAAGCGGGATGCCGACATCGGACGCGCATCCGCTCGCCGCCCAAAGGAGCATGATGGCTGAGGCCCCGCGCCGCACGACCTCACGATCGCCGCGCGTTCGGAGGGATGTCAACGAGCCGTTCGCGTAAGGAAAGCCAAAGGGCCGGACTTCACGAAACGCTGGCGATCAGTACGGGCAACCCCAGATGTCGTTTTGGAGTCCGCGTCCGCAAGACGCACCTCGCTTGGGCCGACGGCAACACCGGTGGAGGCCCGGAGAGCCTCGAGAACGAGCACGGCCTGCATCGCGGCCATCGTCCCAGGGAGCGGGAGCGGGAGCGGGAGCGCAGCTTCGAGCGGGTCGAATGCGATCGTCGCCCGGCTTTCGCGCTCGAGGGTGCCCGCCCCCTGGGCACGCCGAGGTGGGCGCCGCCAAAGTCTACGGAGCCTGGCCACCCCGAGCGCGCTGGGTGAGGCCGGTGATCACGGCGTCCCGGTCCTCGCGCATCTGCGCCACGAGCTCTTCGGCGCCGGTCGCCTCCGTGAAGGCGAGTCCCCAAGCCGCGAGCTCGACGAGGACGGGGATCAGCGCGATGCCAGCCTCCGTCGGCGCGTAGAGCTTGCGCCGGCCATCGCTGGGGTCTCGATTCACGGTGATGAGCTCCTCGCGCGTCAGTCGCTCGAGTCGCTCGCTGAGGACGTTGGTTGCGATGCCCTCCGCGACGGCGAACTCGGAGAATCGTCGCGCCCCGCCAAGCAGCAGGTCGCGCAGGATCACCAGCGTCCAGCGATCGCCGATCACATCCAAAGAGGCGGCGATCGGACAGCATGAGCGCAGCTCACCCATCGCCGTCACGACGTCCTCGAAGCGCGCCTCGAAAAACCACTTGCACCTCGCAAGTTATCAGGTAGATTGCGAAGTGCAAGTAAGTCGTCCGCTGCTCTGGCGCGGCGAGGAGCACAGTCATGCATCCGTTTCTCATTGTCGCGATTCAGTTCTCCATGGGCTTGGCTGCCTACGGCCTCATCTTCGCAAAATACGTGCGCCCGCGGCTGGAGATCGTCGACTTTCACGCTGCGCTCGCACCCATGCTGCTCGTGCACGGCTTTCGCTTCCTGGGCCTGACGCTGCTAGCGCCCGGCCAGGTCGATCCGGCGCAAGATCTGACAGCGCTGCAGACCATCGCATTCGGTGACTTGGCTGCGGGCGTGGTCGGACTCGCGGCGGCCGCGGCCGCTTTCCAGCGCTCCGCCGCAACGCGCCCCTTGGCGTGGCTGTTGACCGTGGTCGGTCTGGCCGACTTCGCTTCCGTCTCGCTGGTCATCCAGCGTGCGGACGTGTTCGCGACGGACATCGGCGGGATGTGGTTCCTCCAGGGCCTGGTCGCTCCCGTCCTGGTGATCTCCCATGTGTACGTCATCCGCAGGCTCCTGAGGAGAGACTCGGTCGCGTCGATTACCGCGAGGGCGTAGCCCGTCTGCCTTTCGAAATGCTCCGCTCGTTCCCATCGAAGAAAACCCCATGAGTCAGTCGCCACGCATCTCTCAAAACCCCGTCATCTTCGCGATCGTCGGCTCGGGGATCTTTACCGGTGGCGGCCTGTTGATCGGCATCTCAGGTGTCCGGTGGCTGAAGATGGACGCGCTGGAATGGCAGGCGGGATTCTGGGGGGAGTTCACCTCTTTCGCAGTCGCCATCATTCCCGCGTTCTTGCTCGCGCTGATCGGGATCTTCGTATCGCGGCGCAACGCGGCCTCGGTGCCCCAAGCGCGCCGGTGGTGGACCATCGCGCTGGTGCTGTGGGTCATCAACTCCCTGATCACCTCGGCCTACCACCTGCCCGAAAACCTGGCGCTGCGGGGGCTGAGCTACTCGGCGCAGGAGGCCGACGCCGTTCGAACGATGTGGCTGGCTCTCCACGTGCCTCGGGTGCTGCTCTCGCTGGGCATGTTCGTCTCGACGGTCCTCGCGGGCCTGCACGGAGCCGCCGCCCAACCGAGGGGAGAGCAGTCATGAAGGTCGCAGGAAAGCTGGCGGTGGTCACCGGAGGCTCATCGGGCATCGGTCTGAACATTGCCCAGGCGCTGGCGGCCGCCGGAGCCAACGTCGTCGTCACCGGCAGGAACCGCGCGCGGCTCGAGGCCGCAGCGAACACGCACCCACGCATCGAGGGACTCGCGTGCGATGTCACCAACGACGCCGCCATCGGCGAGCTGCTCGCCGCCGTGGACGAACGCGGAGGCGCCGAGCTGCTCGTGAACAACGCCGGCGTGATGGACTTCTTCGACGTCAAGGCGGGGCACCCGATCGCGAAGCAGGCGCAAGAGGTCGACATCGACGTGATGGGCCCGCTTCGCATGGCGCATCACTTCCTGCCGGGGATGCTCGAGCGAGGTGGGTGCATCGTCAACGTCAGCTCGGGCCTGGCGTACGTCCCGTACGCTGCAGCGCCGGTCTACTCGGGCGCGAAGGCGTTCGTTCACGCGTGGACCCGCTCGCTGCGCCATCAGCTGCGCGACACGTCGGTACGAGTCGTCGAGCTGCTGCCGCCGGTGGTGGACACGCCTCTGGCGACGAACCTCGATCCTTCGTTTTCACGCATGCCCCCCGAAGTCTTGGCCAACGCATTGCTGCGCGGGCTCGAACGAGGTCGGGAAGAGATCACCCCGGGGCAGTCTGTGGCACTGAAGTGGATGGCTCGACTTGTGCCTGGGCTGGCCTTTTGGGTCCTCAATCGGGGCGGGTAGCCTGCATGCTCGGTGCTGACGGACTACCAGCGGTCGGGGTGGATCCAGCAGCCTCTCTGGGAACAAGCACGCCGCTTCGGGGTTGCACATGGTTGCGATATGCGTTAACTATTAACCATGTCGAAAACAGTCAAGACCAGGAGTCTCACGCCATGAAGCCGCCTCCCAAGGGCTGGCCACGCGTCTCCAGCGCGCTGTTCTACGATGACGCCGCGACCGCAATCGACTGGCTGTGCGAGGCGTTTGGCTTCGAGGTGCGCCTGAAGATCGAGGGTGAGGGCGGGCAGATCGAGCACTCCGAGCTCGTGTTCGGCGACGCCGAGGGCGTGGGTCTCGGTCTGATCATGGTCGGCAGCACGGCCGTGCGCGCCGGCCGTCCCAACCCCGTCCCGGCCCGCAGCCCGCAGTCACTGCCCGATCGCGCGTGCACCCAGGCGCTCTGCGTCGCGGTGGAGGACGCCGATGCCCACTGCGCCCACGCCCGAGCCGCCGGCGCGACGATCGTGTCCGAGCCCGCCACCGAAGACTACGGCGAGGACTACTGGGCCGACCGCGCGTACGCGGCCGAGGACCTCGAGGGTCACCGCTGGTGGTTCATGCAGCGCGTCCGCGAACAGGGACAGTGAGCGATCTCGACACCACGTTGTCGGCGCTGGCCGATCCGACGCGTCGCGCGGTGATCGGTCTGCTGCGGGAAGGACCCCGCCGCGCGTCGGAGATCGCCGACGCGCTGGCGATGAGCCGACCCGCGATGAGCCGGCACCTGCGGGTGCTTCGGCGGGCCAACCTGGTCAGCGAGGACAGCCCCGACGACGACGCGCGCGTTCGTTTGTACCGCCTGCGCTCGGAGCCGCTCGGGGCTCTGCGCAACTGGATCGAGGAGGTCGAAGCCTTCTGGGACGACCAACTGCAGGCGTTCAAGGTCCACGCCGAGACGCGCCCAAAACGAGGGCGCAAGACATGACGGTCACGCCCCGACCCGGTGACCAGGCGCGCGCCAGCGTGCTGGTGCGCGTACCCCCGGAAGAGGCGTTTCGCCTGTTTACCGAGGAGATCGACCAGTGGTGGCGGCGCGGCAAGAAGTACCGCGTGGCGGGGGACCGCCGCGGCATCATCGCCCTCGAAGGTGGCGTTGGTGGGCGCGTGTTCGAGTCATTCGAGAGCAAGGGCGGCACCCGAGTGATCGAGACTGGGCAGATCACCCACTGGGACCCCCCGCACGGCTTCCGCCTTCGCTGGCGCAACGTCAACTTCGCGCCGCATGAGCACACGAGCGTCGAGGTGGAGTTTGCCCCGACTCGCTCGGGCACCCACGTCACAGTGACGCACCGCGGCTGGGCCGACATCCGCGACGATCATCCAGCCCGCCACGGCCAGGCGGTGGCCGCGTTCGTCGGGTCGATGGGGATGTGGTGGGGCGATCAGCTCAGCGCGCTGCGTCACCACGCCGAGCCCTGATCGCCCAGCCGGGCTTTCGCCACCACCGGACTGTCCACAACCGACGCCCGATCTTCTGCTCATTCCACCGCGCTGTGGCCCCCTTCGATCCTCGAAGCCTCGATCACTTGGGATCGGGCCGCGGATTGTCCTCATCGAGACGGCGAAGGCTGGCGACGGAGTCCTCACGACTGGCGCCGAGGCCGGCCATCGCTGTCCCTCTTCATCCCTCGCGGCCAGCTCGAACTCCCCGCCATCACCACCTTGCTGCACGCTCAGCTCAGCGATGCTGCCCCTTCTCGCCTGCCGTGGATGACGCTCCTTGCCCGCGTCTTCCGCGTCGACATTTCGCTTGAACGCTTGGTGAACGGCGAAGAAGAGGCGGGCGATGCCGCGGGCGCCAAGAACCCCAGGGGCAGCGCCGCGGCGACGCGATCGGTGAAGGCTGCCGTCGGGCGGGTACGGAGGAGCTCCTCACCCAGCGCGTGTTCGACCTTGGCGCGCAGCATCTTGCGGCCCCGTGACAGCCGCTGCTCGGCCGCCGAGACGGAGATCCCGAGCAGCTCGCTGACCCGAGGTGTGGACTGCTCCTCGCGGTAGTAGAGGATCATCACCTCTCGAGTCGTCTTGCGGGCCAAATTTCGCCCGATGCCGACCAGCCATCCCGCGACCTTCTCGGGCTCTTGGAGCTCCTGCTCGCGGAGCTTACTCCACGCCACGAGATAGGTCTCCTGGGCCAAGTCCTCACTGATTCGCGTCGACGTGTCGCCGCGTAGGTCACCGCGCAGACGGCCCCTTGCGTCCTCCGAACCAGCTCGGTGAACGCTTGGGCACTGCCGCCGGCCGAAAGGCCGCACAGTGGCGCGTTGGTCTTCGCCGCAAACACTTCAACCTCCTCTCCCCACTAGGGCCTCGACCCTGACAAAAAAATGCAGGCGTGTCCCAACACCGCAAAAAGAACCGCCCAACGGGTGCGCCACCCGGTCACCGCGGGCGCGTACAGACCTGGCCGATTTCACCGACGGCGGCGGTGCAGTAGGGTACAGGCGCAATCGCGCGAGGACCTGCCATGAACACATTCACCGAGCGCGTCGCGCGTGCTCACCCGTGGTGGCCGTCGAGATACGCCGTCCGTCAGGCCTCGGCGATCAGCGAGGTGCCGTAGGCATCCCTCCATCTTCTCGCCACGAAGGCGGCGAAGTCTGAGTCCCTCACCAGTCCCCCGACTCTCCCCCTCGAAGCCCCGGCTGTGAAGGCGCGGTGCCGGAGCGACTCCCGGCTGTGTGCCCCCTTGGCGCCTCATTCGTCTCTGACGTCTGGGCGACGGCGTGATGGTGCTCGTGATGGTGCTCGTGATGGTGCTTTTACATCCTCGCGGTCACTCGCCTATTCTCGCAGCGTGGGTGTCGAGCCTAAAGAAGAGCCGAAGGCCGACGCCCGGCGAGGACGGGCGCTGAGCGTCTGCTTGGTGCGGCCGCCGGTGGTCACCGCTCCGTGGTCCTTGAGCTACTACGGCGCCGTTCCGGACCTCGGGTTGGCCTACGTGGCCGCAGCGGCGCGTGCGGCCGGACATCACGTGGTGGTGGTCGATGCGGCAGGCGCGGCACTCGGTCAATCGCGGCCGCTACAGACGGACGTAGGTCGGCTTCGTGTGCAGGGGCTGAGCAACGCCCAGGTCATCTCGAGGATTCCACGCGAGGTCGACGTCGTCGGTTTCGCTCACATGTTCCTGCACGAGTGGGACGTGCTGCGTGGGCTGATCATCGACGTCAAGCGGGCGCGGCCGCATGCACTCACGGTGGCGGGGGGGAGAACGCGACCTCATACTGGAAGCGCATGCTGGAGGACTGCCCCGAGCTCGATGCGTGCATTCGTGGCGAAGGTGAGGCGGCGTTTTGTGAGCTGCTCGATCGAGTTGCAGATCGGAGCCCGTTCGACGACGCGCCTTCGCTGGCGTGGCGCCTTCGGGGGCAACCGGTCGCCAATCCCATGCGGCCGCGCATCGACGATCTCGACGCATTGCCGAGGCCAGCGTGGGACCTCTTCGGGGTCGAGGTGTACCTGCGCCGCGGCTTGGGGAGTGGGGTCGATCGCGGCGCCGCGATGCCGGTGTTGACCAGCCGCGGCTGCCCCTACCGGTGCACGTTCTGTTCATCGCCGCAGATGTGGACCACTCGGTACCGCCGCCGGAACCCTGACGACGTCGTCGATGAGATCGCCGAGCTGCAGGCCGAGTACGGGGTTTGCAACGTGAACATCAACGACCTGACGTCGCTGCTCACCAAGGAGTGGATCCTCGAGTTCTGCGAAGCGATCACGCGTCGCGGATTGAAGGTCACCTGGCAGCTACCCTCGGGAACACGGTCGGAGGCCGTCGATGCCGAAGCGGCGACCGCCATGTTCGCCGCGGGATGCCGGAACTTCTGCTACGCGCCGGAGAGCGGCTCAGAGCCGGAGCTCAAGCGGATGCAAAAACGCGTCAAGCTCCCCGCGCTCCGCGATTCCTTGAAGTCTGCGATCGAAGTCGGCCTGGTCACCGAAGCCAGCATCATCCTCGGCATGCCGGGCCAGTCGCTCGGCGATCTCCTCCGCACGTGGGTCTTCACGCAGCGCATGGCGCTCGACGGGCTGCACTCGCTGGGCGTGATGGTGTTCGCGCCGTATCCCGGAAGCGCGCTCTATGCCGAGCTCGACGCGGCCGGGATGATCACCCACGACGATGCCTATCGCTATGGCTCTTTGCTCCGCGCCGCGGCGAGTGGAGGCAGCTATCGCCAGGGCTGGAGCCGTCGACAACTCACCACGGCGCAGTTCGCCATGCTCGCGACCTTCTACGCGATGCAATACGGCCGTCGGCCCTCCCGTGTACTCCAGGCGGCGCTCAACCTCGTGCGCGGCCGCGAGGAGACGATCTTGGACAAGCTCGTGCGCACCAAGGCGCGCGAGGGGCGGTCCGCGATCCGCAAAGGGGTCGCACCGGTGACCTGAGCGGTTCGCCAAAGCGCCGGCAGCAGGTCGGGAACGGTCGAACCGCCACGGCAACCACCGGCAACCACCGGCACCGACGTTTTCGATGACCAAGGCAATGAAGACTCTTTCCAATCAATTACTCAGTGAGCAAAGCTTCATTCAGGAGGGCGCGGCGCCCAGAGACGACCTTTTGCTCTTGGCTTGCACCATCGGTGACGATTTTGACGAGGATTCCAAGAACGAGCTGATCATCGCAAGGTCGAACCATGCCATTCGGTTCCGTGCGTCCCGAGAGCCCTTCGTTTCAGTGAGTTTCTCGCCAGATGGCAGGGGGTTCGTGATGGGAGAGCGTGGCACGGTGATCGCTTTCGACTGGCGAAAGGAAACGGAATCGGAACTGAAGTCCTCACGCGCTCTGATACCGAACGCCGCCGCCGCCGAGCGCGGCCCAATGCGTCGAACCCGTGTCATCGACGACATTCCGTATTGCGTGGGGTCCTTCGGCCAGGTTTTTCAGATCGTTGAAAGTGCGCCCACAGCCTTTCCATTTCTCGACATCTACGATGAGCCGGTGACCATCAAGGATATTTGCGGTGCCAACGAGAAAGACCTGATCGCGGTTTCGCAACATGGCGTTGCAGCGAGGTTCGATGGCAAACAGTGGGTTGATCTGCAGCTGCCAACCACCATGAAGATATCCAGCGCAACGCGGCTTGACAGCGGGAAATACGCGCTGGTCGGTTCGGCTGCGAACTTGTTCATCGGCGCGGGTTCGGCATGGGAACATCATGTCGGGCCCCATCCAGGGCGAGATTACTATGGAGTCGCCGGACTGGGTGACCTCGCGTACCTTGGCCACACCAGTGGGATAGACGTCTTTGATGGCGTCGAGTTCCGGGAGGTCGAGTGTGATGATGAGTCGGGTTTGGAGTTTGCGTTTCTCGCGAGAGGAGAGAACTACGTTTGGTCAATGAGTGGCCAAACTGTTGGCCGGATAAAGGGTGGAGGTTGGGAGACGCTCGTCCGTCCAAATGGATGATGGGGTTCACACCTGCGGAGATCTCGAGCACGGCTGCGACCGCACGACCATCCGTTCGTTGAAAGCCAACGGGCTGCTAGATGAAGCCGTGGTCGAACACGAAGGTCGCGTTGGTCAGGTCCTCATCGACTGTCACCACTGTGGCCCAGCGGGAGTCGTCGATGGTGTCGATCGAGCTGACGCAGTAGGTGCCGGGCTCGAGCGACGTCCAGTACCGGCCCTGGTCGTCCGTGTTGACGACGAGGATGGGGGCGACGTCGAGCCCATCGATGGGCGAGGCGTCGTCCGAGGTGTCGGGCGGAGGGTTCCTGCAGTCCTCGACCGTGAGCACCTCGTCGACGGCGTAGATCTCGACGGGGTGGGCGTCCTCGTAGGTGACGCTGCATGCGTTGTCCCCGGGTCCACATCCGCCGGCAATCGACTTCACGAACCCGTAGACCCCCCGGTCGGCCTCGATGGCTTCGGCGTAGCTGCCGAGGCTACAGTACCCGTCGGCGGTGGGAGCTTCGATGTCGTCGTCGAAGCCCTGAGGGCAGTACGGGGCGGCGGGCTCTTCGGTGGTGCAGGCGCCGAGGAGCAGGAGGGAGAGCAGGAGCAGGGGGCGGCGCACGGCGGGCATCTCAGGGGGGTAGTGCCGCCCGGGGCGGGTTCGATCATGTCGGGGCGAAGAGGCGTGGTCAGGGTCCGCTCTCCTCGCTTCCGGTCTCGTCGGAATGCTGACCGGACACCTCGAGCAAGTCGCTTCTTCTAGGGTCTTTCCAGCGGCCGTCAGATGAAGCCGCAGTCGCCGTTGCAGAAGTCTCGGAGGTCGCTATTGCTGATGGAGCCGCAGCTTCCGGTGCACAGGTCTCGCAGGTCGCCATCGCCGATGAAGCCGCAGTCGCCGTTGCAGAAGTCGCGCAGGTCGCTGTCGCCGATGAAGCCGCAGTCATCGTTGCAGAAGTCGCGCAGGTCCGAGTTGCCGATGAATCCACAGCTTCCGGAGCAGAAGTCTCGCAGGTCGCCGTCGTCGACGAACCCGCAGTCGGCGTCGCATATGTCGTTGTCGTCGCTGGAGGAGCCGTTCATGAAGTACCAAGCCGCCGCCCTCCGCCGCACGGCATCGAGGTCGTCGCCGCCGGTCGTGGTCGTGCCTGCCGAGGTCGCCACGCCGGTGCTCGCTGGCCCGGTCAGCGACGCGGCGCCGGTGTCGTCGACAACGGTATCGGCCCCGGTGGTTCCGCTGTCGAGTGCGCCCGTGGCTGAGCCCGGGCCGTCATCGCCCACGCCCGCGCTCCAGCCCGTGCTGGTGTCGGTGCTGGTCGAGGTGGCCTCAGCCGGGCGCGTCCGTGGCAGACCCGGTCCCGTCCTCCCCACTGGCCTACGGGGGTCCGTGGCTGGTCGCCCTCGCGACCGGGGAGGCGCGTGTGTCCGACGACATCGCCCGCCATGCGTCGCGTGTCGTCCATCCGAGAAAGGAAGCTCGCCGCCTGGGCCCATCGGCGGGCCTTCGACACATCGACCGTCGACGACGCGATGCGTAGGTCCGACGAGGAGGTGGGGACGAGGGCCACCACGCCGGCGCCGCCTGCCGACATGGGATTCCAGCGAATGCCGAGCTCGATCGAGCTGCATGCTCGCACCGCGGCGATGGCCTCCGCGGCGATCAGATTGGACATGCCGGGAAAGATCCCCGCGCCGAGGACGACGCCACTGGTGGCGCCCAGACTGGTGGTGCGACGACTGGCAGGAAGGGCGGTCATAAGCTATTCGTCGAGCGTCAGCGTGCCGAGATCGACTTCGGCACCCGGTGCGACGTGTTGCTTGTCGGTGCGCAGGGGCGCCTTGCCGCCCCGAACCTCGAACACGGTGCTGCCGGGACCCAGTCCTTCGAGGGTGAAGTCGCCGCGGACGTCGGTTGTTGCGTCGGTGGAGCCGTCGGCGCGTCCGGCTTCACTGCTGACCCGCACACTCGCGCCTGACACCGGGGCGCCCGCCGCATCGACGACACGCCCACGTGCGGTGCCCCAGGGCTCAAGCTCTACCGTTATCTCGGTCGCTTCTCCTTCGTGCAATTCCACCTGGGCCTCGGCGACGCCTTCGTTCGCCAGGATGGAGACGACAGCAGGCCCCGGCGCGAGGTCAAACAGGTCGAAGGCGCCGCGAGGATCCTCGATGAACAGGGGGTAGGCTCGTGCGCGGGGGGGCCGGACCTGAAAGTGAGTCACGGGTTGGCCTCGCAGCAAGACGTGCCCCCGGATGGAGGCGGGCTCCTGCAAGGTCACTTCGAGGTGAGCGTCTGCTTCGGCGTCCTCCTGGGTCGCGAGACCGAGGCCGCGGGGCCCGGTGACGTCGACTCGGTATCGAGAGCCGGTGCTCGTGGATACCGTGAAGCGGCCTTCGGAATCGCTGACGGCGCTGACCGGATCCCCGCCGCGTTTGGGTGAGACGGTGATCAGCGCGTCGGCGACGGGCCCCGCGTCGGTGTCCGACACCCGACCACGCAGCTGCGAAGCGGCGGCGTCGACAACGAGTTCAACCTCGGGGGCCTGCCCATCCTCGATGGCGACCGTGGGGTCACCTTCTACGACGGGGATCGTGGCGCCGTGGTGTAGCACATCGATCGTCCACAACCCGGCCGGCACATGATCGATGGAGAACGCCCCATCCTCAGCGAGAGAGACCGAGGCGAGTTCAACCGAGCCTCGCGGGCGCACCCGGAGCCCATCCAGGTCACCGCCTCGGTTCTCGATGACCCCACGGATCGTGGCGCCCGCGAGGAGGTCGACCTCTACGTGGGCAAGACCGGCCGGTTCGAGGTCGATCGATGCGGAGCCAGAGCGACCATCGTCCATGTTGGCCTGGACTTGCCACGCGCCTGAGGGAACCGACTCGAACACGAAGGTTCCATCGTCTTCGACGACGCGAACTTCTCCTCGCACCAGGTTGCGCCGCGCGAAATCCGAGAATCCGAGCGCGGTCCTGGGGAGTTCCAGCGACACTCGTGCGCCTTGGCCCACGGGCACGCGACCTTCGATACGCCCACCGCGGGTGAGCACCAACTGGGCCGCGGGGACTTCGCCTTGGGCGCTGACGACCCGCTCGACGGTCTCGACGAGGCTGCGACCCGGTGCGTGGGCCGAGAGATTCCAGGACCCAGGATGGAGGCCGCGGACCTCGAAGTGACCGGCTGCGTCGGTTGACGCTTCGAGCCGGCTTCCTGACCGATGCCTCGCGTAGACGACCGCGTCTTCGACCGGCTCGCCTTTGTCGTCGATGACCGCGCCGTGGGCAGCGCTCCCGGGCCGGACGACGAGCCGCACGTCGTCACGCGTCTCGAGCAGAGTGACGCGGACGGCGGCCGGAGCGACGGTCGAAGCGTCGTCTGTGTTGGCGACCACCTGGTAGTTCGCCGGGGCCAGTGGGGCGAGGCGAAAACGGCCCGAGGCATCCGATTTCACCCTTTGATCATCTTCGGTGCTGCGATGCGAGAATCCTCCCACCCTTGGCACCAGCATGGAGTAGTTCACCCAGGCGGACGGCACCGGATCCCCTGTCTCGTCGACGACGATCCCTTCGATGGCTCCACCGGGCAGAAGCTCGAAGTCGATGGTGGCGTCATCAACGATGGAGACGAGTCGGGACTGGGGAAAGTAGTCGTCGCCGTGCGCCTCGAGCTTGCAGTTCCCCGATGGCACACTCATGGTGTACCGACCCTCGTCGTCCGTCCGGGCGAGCGCGTCGCCCGAGCTGCGGACCAGTGCCCCGGGCACGGTCCCGCCGTAGAGATCCCGGACGACCCCCGAAACGCTGTGGCCACCTCGGCTGATCGGAAGAACCGCGGTGTCGGGGCCGATGCGCGCGCGCTGAGGAGGGTAGCCGCTGGCCGAAACGATGACCGTGACTGGAGCCTCGGTCGACCACGGGACCTCCCCGGAAGCGTTGGCCCACACGATCGAGGGGTCCTGACCCAACACGCGGAGGCCTGCGCGTGGAACCGGCGCGGCTGTCTTCGCATCGACGACGGCGACCGTTCGCAGGTCGACCTCCTGCGTTTGCGTCTGGACCTGCGGCCCAGGGACCATGGTCGCGGACGAGGGGGTCGGTGACTCAGGGCGCTGTGGGGTTGCCGGCGAGGACATCCACAGCGCCGTGGCGACTGCAACGGCGATTGCCAGAAATCCGACGATAGCTTTCGTGCGAGGCCGCATGGTCACGAGGAAAGGCTACCTCTCATCCACCGATGGTGCATTCACCAGCGCAGCACGTCCCGTCGTCGCACTCCCCGGTGCACTGAAAATCACCTCCGACGTCTTTGTCTTCGCATGTCGACATGAACTTCTCGTCGCAGTCGTGAAAGAGCTCAGAGTTGTCGCTGCAAGTGATGACGCTGCTGTAGCCACTGCCATCCGGCCCGCAGGGTTGGGCCGTTCCGCCCGAAGCTTCGCAGGACTTCTTGTAGCTGGATCCGCATGCCGGGAGGAGTCCGCCGGGGGACCCGCAAAGTCCGATGACGACGTTCCCCCTCATGCACTTGAGTTTCGGTTCCACCGTAGACCCTTGAGCGCGGGCCGAGAGAGCAACTGTCGAGGGGAAAGGGTGGAAGGGGCATCCGTGAGCTCTGATGTGCTCACGGCCAGGAGGCTGGCGATAGAGAGGACGACTGGAATGACTGCGGAATGCATGCGGACAAAATACGGGAACGCGAGGCTTTGCCAAGATGGCCGTCACGACCACGGCCGTCAGGGACAGGTGCTGGACATGTGCCGTCCCGTGTGCCGCGGCCACGGGACGGCCCGACGTGCTGTTCGGGAACCATCAGATTCAAGCAGCGGACGCCCTGCGTCGCGGTCGGGCCACGGAGGCCTCCTGGACAGTGAACTCGAACTGCTCGTCGTACCCGGCGCAGTCGTCGTCGGGAACGGTGTGCACGTTGACCGTGTCGTCGCCCGGGGCAGGGGGGGCGCCAGAGCCTGGGCGAGAAACCTTCGAGGGTCTCGAGACCGTCTTCGATGAGCGTGCCGTCGTCGCTGTGAACCTCGACTTCGATCGTGTTGTAGTACGCACGACGAGGGTTGCGGCACGGCCTGGGCTAGCAGACGGCGGCGCTGCTGCGGATGTTGTCGCGTTGTCCGAGCGCGACGATGTCGTGCGGGTTGGGAGCCCCATCGGCGAGCCCTCACCCGGCTCGGTGACGGGACGGCAGAGGCAGGAGGCGTACCAGGCGGACCTCTTCTGGGACAAGCCTGTGATGTGCGGCTCGTCGATGTTTCTCGGCCAAATTCTGCTTTGCGGAGGGAGAGTTCGATTGCGAGCCTCCGGCCGGGACGACGTCGGGGACGACGATGGGGACTGGATCGGGGACGGAGTAGAAGTCGCTCGTCCACACCGCGATCGTACCGGCGATATTGGCCTTCGCGGCTTTTCTTGCGACAAGCCGTCGCCACGAACGACGACGCCACCGAGCCTGTCGCAGAGGCGTAAACGAGCGGTTCCGCGACCACGGAGGACAGCCCGACCACGGGATCCGGCAACTCGACCACATCCCCGGCGACGTCCCGTTCGAGATGGATCCTGTACATCGAGGAAGTGGCGGGTAGCATCAGCAACCGGTTCAAGTTCCTGTACTCCTCGGTCGACGGCAGCTACCCGCAATCGCCCGACACGCTGAAGTTGTGGCTGGCGCTCAGCCCGGGCAACATCACGCCGGAATACCTGGAGGGCGAGGGCCAAGCGCTGTACCTGCGCCTCGACGCCTTGAACTACGTGCAGGCGACCGACCCGATGATCGCCGAGGAGAACCAGTGGAAGCTGGGGCAGAATCTCTCTCTCACCCCGATCACCTTTGGGCAGTGGCACCGCCTGGTGGTGCACCTGGACACCTCCGGCCTCAGCGGCCCGGCATCACCAGCCCACGATATCGTTGCGCATGGTTGCTCGAGCTGCATCGCCAAAGATGAGCGGGCAGGTCGCTACACCCCGAGCCAATTTGTCTGCGTTCTGCGCCTGAAGATGGAGGTGCCGTTGGCTTGCTGACCCGCTCTGGCCACACATCCCGAGCGACTGGCCCACGCGAACCTCGTCCCCAGGAGCGACGAGGACTGACCCGGGTTCGAGATGCGCTAGTAGGACCCATCCGCAGGGGCCGCGCTTCTCGGATGTTTCGGAGTAAGACAGGACAACGAATGTCCCGGCCAACCTTTCGAGCTCGGTTCGGCGTCGTCCCTTCCCTGTGTCGACGACGCGATCGACGAGACCATCAATGGGGGAGTGGACCATCTGCCCCTCGCACGGCAGAAGCGTTGGAGCTTCCGTGTTTGTCGACAGCGGAAGCAGGTCCAGCCCATGCCGCTGTTCTCCGGAAAGAAAGTGATGGTTCGTCAACGGGCTCGCCCCCCCTGGACAACGACGGCTTTTGGGAATGGAGAGTGGACCGCGACTCCTACGCGACCACCAACCCTCAGTGCGCCGATTGCCTCCCGGCCAAGGTCGTGCGCAAGTAGGACCGTGCCGATCGCAAAAAAAGAGCGACCTGGCCAGGAGCTGGCCCATCGATGCACAGAGGCCAAGGCCGGGAGGGAGGCGGCACTCACGAGGAGCAAGCCGAGGACCTGGAGGTACAGTTCCGTGCCGACCTGCGCCTCTACCGTGTATAGGAACGATCCTGCCGCCAGGCTCGCGGAGAAGCAGGCAGGATACAGCCAGTGGAGCCTGTTTCCGGCCGCCTCGGAACGCTCGGCCCTCCCACGTGCACGAAGCATCCGAACGCCGCACTCCGTGGCGAGTACGACGCTGGAGATCCAAAGCAGGACGTGGAGTTGTGGAACCAAGACCCCCGACGCCCAGAATACCACCAGGGCGCCCGCCACAAGAGTCACTCCAGAGATGTCGAGGGCGAGGCGCATGAATCTGGTCAACAGCGGACAACAGGCGGTCTACTGCAGGCTACCTACTACTTCTTGGAGGCGCTGAGAAGCTGCCTACGCATTTCATTGCTGGAGGTTTCTTCAGAAAGGACCTCACGCAGCGCCGTGTCTGCCTCGCCCTCCCCCGTTCGTCCCCGGCCTGCCCGCTCGATGACAAAGCTCTGGGTGTCGAGCGAGCCGACCGCGAGCCTCCTCTGCTCGTCTGTCAGGTCCTTCCTCGACAAGGTGTAGTCGACGGTTTCTGCATATTTCTTTGCGAACTGCTGTGCCAGCAGCAGGGAGTCGTTTCGGCTGTTGTCGTCCAGGATGTCCATCATCTGCTCGATTTCAAAGTCCTGGACGTAGGGACATGAGGTGCAGCTATCCGAAGGCGAGTGGTAGTTTCCGGTGTATGCCTGCCAGTTGGGGTCGGACCGCTGGTCGACCACCGCGTTCGCTGCGTGCCGCACGATGGTGCGCCTGCGCAGTCCGGCTCGGTGACCTACGGTCTCCCAGCCGATCACGCGTTGTCTCTTCGTCGCGCCGTAGGGGTCGTCCCCAATCTTGTATGATAAGGCGAAGGCGATGGACGCCGACTTACGAGACCTTCAGGTCTTCGTGGCGCTGGCCGAGCACGGCAACGTCGCCAGCACGGCCGACGCTTTGGGAGTCGCGAAGTCATCGGTGAGGCGCACGAGACCTACTACGAGCCTGCCAAGCCGCTCGAGAGCGCGCGACACAGCGAGGCGACCGTCCTGGAGCCCGGTGACGATCGCGTTGTAGACGGCCATGATCGAGTGCACGACCGACTTGGCTTCTTCGGCGTCGGCCAAGCCATCCTCGCGAAACAGCTCGGTCAGCCACTCGGACGGACGCGTCAACTCCGGAGCGCTCACGACCGCCGTCATGATCCCCATCGCCTCGTGCACCGAGATCGACAGTGACGACTCGACGCGGCGAAGCTGCGTGAGCGCCGAGGAGAGATCGAGCTTGGCGACCCGCCCCATCACGTCGCCCAGTACCGCCGGGCGGACGTGAGGCCGGCAGAACGAACGCGATTCGCCGCGACTACAGCGGCGGCCCCAAGTTCGTTCCCGAAGGGACCCTGTTCGACGCGACGAAGATGTAGCGCTTCGGGCCTTGCGCACCCGTCCCCGCTTTGGATCGTGGGCGTCGAGGTCCATCCTGGACTCGGACGTGAAGGCGGAGAGGCTGAACGCGCTCAGGTATTCTCGAGGCCGCGGAGGAACACGTCGACGACGGCGTGCACATAGTCGAGATCGACCGTCTCGCCCATGATCGCGGTACGCCAGGTGAGGGCGCCGGAGAGCATGTCGGCCGCAGCGGTGACGTTCACGTCGGCCTCTCGACCTGACTCACGCACGGCCTCGAGGATGCGTTGCCGGGTCTTCGCCTGGCCTCCACCAAGAAAACCATCTCGGACCGCGGCGATCTCGGGGTTGGCCGCGGCTCGTTCCGCCAGCGCCACCACGGCCCGGGCGAAACGAGCGTCCACCAACACCTTGCGGTAGGCCTCCAGCTCGGAGATCAGATCCTCGCGCAGGTCTCCGGTGCGCTCGCCGTGGGGCATCGAACCCATGTGCAGGAACGCCGCACGGAGCAGGTCGTGCTGGTTGGGCCAGTGCTTGTAGATCGTCGCTCGTGAGTACCCGGCGTGCTCGGCAACGTGGGCATGCGTGACGTGATCCCAGCCGCGCTCGAGCAAGAGCTCAGCCGTGGCGCGGAAGATGTCGGCGTAGGTTCGCCGGACCCGGGGGTCGCTAGTCTCGTCGGTGGACGCGTAGCTCCGGTCGCGCTTCGTGAGCCCGCCAGGCTGTCCACCTCGGAGGCAGCCGAGGAGATCAAGGCATGGGCCCGTGATGCAGGGGCCACGCTCGTGGGCATCACCAAGCTCATCGAGACCATGCGCTACCACGACTTCGACATGCCGTTCGAGCACGCGATCTGCATCGGCATTCCGATGGATCGTGAAGACATGCTCCACACCCCCAGCAACCGGTCCGGGGTCGAGATTCAGCGCGCGTACGTCGACGCCAACCGAATCGCGATCGCGGTGGCCCAGAGAATCCGTGCGCTTGGATGGTCGGCGCGGGCCTCGACCAACATCAGCCCGGATGCCACCGAGGTGCTGCATGTCCCGGTCGCGCTGGCAGCGGGGTTGGGCCAGCTTGGCAAACACGGCTCGCTCATCACCCGTGAGCATGGCTCCAACGTACGCCTGGCGGTGGTGCTCACCGACCTTCCCGCAGACTGCGATGCGGCCGTCGACATCGGCGTCGACGACTTCTGCGCGAACTGTCAGATCTGCACCGACAACTGCCCGCCGAACGCGATTTTCCCCGACAAGCAGCTCGTGAGGGGAGCGCGCAAGTGGTACGTCGACTTCGACGCGTGTGCGCCGTACTTTGCCGAGACTCACGGGTGCGGTATCTGCATCCACGCGTGTCCGTGGAGCGAGCCCGGCCGAGGGTTTGTGCTCTCGGAGCGGCTGCTGGTGCGTCGATCGCAGACCGTCGCCTGACGCTTCGTTTCGCTCGAACGTCGGAGCATCATCATCCTCCCCCTGCTTGAACGCGCGACCAGCGAGAGCGCGCTGCATGGTCGCGACTCCTGGCCGGCGGCATCCTGGGCGGGCTCGTCGCCCACCTTGGGACGTGTGGGCCCGCCTCGAGCTGCGCTTGGGTCGCCGAGTGCTGCAAGGCCTAGCACTCGAGCTAGGATGTCGTCGGTCGCGCGAGTGGCACGCCTGGGCTCAGGCCGTGATGCGCAGCCGAAGCGGTCAGCCATCCGTCCCCGACGACGTCGTACCGGTGCCCGAGCCTTCGCAGTCTTCGGGGTCCGACCCATCCGGGCAGCGACCGCCCGCAGAGAGCTCTTCACACACGTCGGGGACGACGGCGCAACAGTCGTAGGCATCGGTGCCCGGCTGGCAGACATCGCTGCCTTCGGGCTCGTCGCAGGAGCCGTTCTCCAGGAACGGACAGGGCTGTCCGCCAACACACGAGCCGCCTTGGCAGATCAAGTCACCCTCGCACGTGCCCGACTCGTCCCCGCGGGAATCGCAGGGGCAGTTGAGCGTGCCGGCGGGGCACGGCACGCACGCATCGAGCGCACAGCCGAGGCCGGCGCCGCACGACAGATCGGGCAAGCAACCGCACGCTTCGCTGCCCAGTTCGCACGCCGGCCCCGTCGACGAGCTCGACGCGTCGGTGGTCTCCGCGCCGCCTGGCCCGGTCGATGAACTCGTCGTCTCGTCGGCACCCGTCGTGCTGGCCGCCGAGAGCGTCGTCGAGGTGGAGTCGGTGGTCGTCGACGCGCCACTGCTGCTGGCCGCGTCGGCGGTGGCTCCGTCATCGCCGCAGCCCAGCAGGCTCAGCGGGATTGCGACCGCAGCGATCCGCCGGCGTCGTCGGACCAACCCCAGCAAGGAGAGCAGCAACCAAGCGCCCGAGGCGGATCCCGTCTGTCGACAGCCGCATCCATCGTCGTCGTCGGCCAGCTGCGCGCCGCTTCCCGTCGAGTCTTCGCCGCCGGAGGTCGAAGCGCCAGCGCCGGTCGTGCCCGCCGCGCTCGTGCTGGATCCCGACTCCGCCTCGCCGCTGTCGTCCCCTGCGCCGCTGCTGCTCGCTCCCTCGGGCTCGGGTGGCGGAGGATCCTGATCGACGCCGACGACGATGCTCTCAGACACGCCTTCGTTGCCCGACCAGTCGGTGGCCACCACGTGCATCTCCCAGATCCCCGCGCCGAGGGTGATCGGCCACTGGTACGGCGGCCCGAGGCGAAGCGAGGTGGGCACGATCATGCCGTTGATGACCAGCTCCACGCGCTGCACCCCGCTGCCGTCGTCGCCTGCTTCCGCCGCGACATCGATCAGGACGGTGTCCTGTCCGGCCTCGGTATCGAAGCGCATGCGGTCCTCGGGCGCGGTCATGGTCGACTCAGGCGCGGCCAGGTCGCCCTCGCCGTCGAATGCGGGGCCGCAGGTCTGGTCCGGGTCGGGTCCCACCGGGCCACCCGCACAGCCGTCCGCCCACGACTTGCCTTCGCCGTCCCACGGCTCGGTCGGAAAGCCGCCGCAGCTCGGGCTGGGATTCCACTCCCCGTGCGAATGGTGGCATGCGCTGACGTCGATGCCCGAGTGGAACTCGATGAAGGGGATCGCGGCGTGAATCGTCGCAAACCACATCGCGTCGCCGCAGTTGCCAAAGTTCGGGCCCGAGACGATGGCGAAGCTGCGCCAGGTGCCGTCGGGCATCTGAATGAACGCCGGACCGCCGGAGTCCCCCGCGCATGGGCTCGAGCCGTCGCCGCCGATGACCGCGGCGCCCCAGTCGTCGATGTAGTGCAGCTCGGTCTCGACCTCGAACTTTACGGCGAAGGTGTCTTGGTCGGTGCCGCCGTACCCCACCAGCGTCACCGGGGCGCCAGAGTCGAGCACGGTGGTCTCGCACCCCATCACCGGCGGCACGATCGGGACATCGAGCACCGGCTGGGCCAACTTGCAAAAGGCGTAGTCGTTCGCCCGGCTCACACCGATGTCCTCGGCCGTATCCCACACCGGGTTGGTCATGCAGAACTCGGTGTCGACCGAGAACCCCTCGCCTGCAGCAGCGGTCCCCGAGGAGATGTCCTCGCCAAACCACACCCGCTCACGGTCGGCACCACAGTGCGCCGCGTACACGACGATCTCGGGGTGGATCAGCGTGCCGGTGCAGTTCTCCAGGAACACGGTCGATGGCCAGGCGCAGGGCAGCGACGGCCCGCCGCCGATGATCGCGGACGGGTCGGTCGGGGCCGCGTGGGCGACCGCGGCGGTCAGTCCCAGCGATCCCACGGCGGCTGAACGCAGCGCGATCCCGACGCATCGGAACAGCCGCGAGGTGCAGCGACGCGAGTCGGACGAGGTGCTTCGGCGCATGGGCGCCATGGTGCGCCATCCATCTGCGGGCGGTCACGCGAAGTCGTCACACGGACCGTGGGGCAGCCACCGCGACGATGCGGTGCCCTGCGAACCGGCCTCAAGGCCGTGCCGACGCGCCGGGACGAGCTGCTTGCGATCGCCGAGGACCGCCTCTCCTGCTCTCTCCTGCTCGAGGGGTGGGCTCGTCGACCCATTCGCTCGAGAAGAAGTGAAGCTCGCGGCCGTCACGACGGACTTGAAGAATGCTCTCATGAGTTGTGCCGGACATGGCCTTGCGCCCTCGTAGCCCTCGTCGGGCTCAGGTGCCGGCGGGGTTCTTCTCACTCTTCTCGCCGTATTCGATCTTGAGGATGGAAACGGGCGCATCCGGACCCGCACCGAACCCGAAGTTCGCGACGAACAGCGAGCGCTTGTCTCGCCCACGCTGACCGAAGGCGACCGTGGACGGGAACAGGAGGCCGTCGCTCTGATCGGCGATGATCTCAGCAACGCCCGTGTCGCGATCGATGACCGAGACCGTGGAGTTGAAGTTGGAGACCACGATGATGTCGCCGCGCTTGTCGATCGACAGGCCGTCGGCGCCACGCAGGTTCTCCCCTGCCGACAGCACGCTGACCGCTCCGGCTGCACCACAGTCGTCTTCGATCTCGATGACCCCGGGCACCTGCGAGTTGGCGACGAGGACGATGTCGGCCTGATCGTCGTACACGATTCCATTGGCGCCGATGGGGAACGGCACCGGGGAGACGGCGACGTCTCCGACCAAGAGCGGGTCCTGGATGAAGAGCTCTCGCTCGGTCGAGCCTGCCGGGACGCGATAGACCGAGCCGGAGATCGACTCGGTGATGAACATGTTGCCCCCGTCGTCGAAGGTGAGGTCGTTGGGGAACTCGTCGCCCCCGAACACCACCACGCGCTCCGTGACCCCGTCGTCGTCGACGTGCCAGATGCCCGAAGTCGCGGCGTCGAACGAAGCGAGGGCCACGTAGAGCTCGTCCTCGTCGAAGGCCATGCCGAGCAGGAAACCGCCGCCGACGGGCAGGTTCGCGAGGGTCTCGCCCGCGTACGTCTTTCCATCGAGACGGCGCAGCTCGCCGGTCCCGGCCAGGGTGACGTAGATGTCGCCGGCGGGCGACACCGCCACGCCTTCGGGGAGCTCGCCGACCGACGCGTCGTAGCTCTCGACCACTTCGGAGGCGAAGGCAGTCGAGGCCGCGAGCGACAGCGCAATCGGGGCGAAAACACGGAGCAGCTTCTTCATCGGATGGGACGTCCTCGTCGACACGGCACGACGGTCGCATGTGGCCGCGTGGCCGCGCCAGCAGTTCGAGGGCCGGCCCATCGGCCGCAACCGGTGGACGAAGCGAAAGCCTACCGCCCGATGGAGGACGCGGCTGCAGACCCAGTCATGATCCGGACGTATCGTCGGGCTTCATGGCTTCGAGGTCGGAACGTGTCCGGGACTGATTGTGGGTTGGAACCGGCCCTGTGCGGTCGCCGATCTCATCGCGAATGAGCGCCCGCACCAAGGCCTCTTCAAAGCCGAATCGTCGTGAGAGCTCTGCCGCCACTCGGTCCAAGACGTGCGAGTCCCACGCGCGCGCTAGAGCGGAGTGTCTCCGACGGATCTCGAGGAGAAGCGCTTCGATTCTTTCGCGTGGATGGACCACCAGCCTGGCCGAGAGTAGCGCAGACCACACGGACTCGCGACTGCCCGAAGAAACACCGACCATCGCGGCCTCTCGCCCTCTCCTTCGTCTGATCTCTCGAGCGCGACCCCTTGGCTTGGCGACCTTCGCGCGTCATCGCAGGCCCGCACCCGACGCCTCCCACCGCTTGCGTGGTGCCTTATCGGGCCGGGCTGAGCGGTCGGGATTCATCCGCAGGGCGGCACATTTTGGAACTCGTGCACAGGCGTCGCCTCGCCATCGTGCAGCAGCAGCATCCGATCCTCGCTCTTTGCGACGGGAGACACGACGAGCTGTGCGTATCCGGCACGAGAAAAATCCTTGCCGAGCTGCTTCAACGGATAGCAGAGAAACCGGTTGCAGGTCTCACTTCGCATGGTCCGAGGCAACGCGCAGCCATCAGCCCCGTGATAGATGCAGCTACCTCGGCGCGCGAGCGTCGGCACCTGGTCCAGGTAGGACTCGAGCAGGGAAGCATCGGTCGCAAACCTGCGTTCCTTCTTCACCCGCGAGAGGACCGCCCGAGTCAGGAAGGCGTGGTTCTCGCCAGCTTTGCAGCACGCACCGCGACAGGTGCGGCAGACCGCACCGAGCGAAGCATCATCGAGCGGCGTCGGGGTCTGGGGCGTCTTCGTCCGGTCGCGCCGTGCGTACAACTCAGCGTCGAGACTCGCAGCGAGCAGGCCCTTCCTCGCTCGGGTCACGGGTTCCATCCGCACCTCGAGCGCCGGCAGCACCACGACCTCGACCTTCTCGATGCCCGCAAGCTCGAGGTGTTCCGCGACCTTCGTTCGGAGTTGGTGCTCGAGTTGTTCGTTCACGGCGGATGACGGTGGATGACGGTGGATGGTGTCGTCTACCCTGGACCCGCTTCGACCCGTCGACGGACGGATCGGGCCCAGTCTTCGAGTCCGCGGATCGTCGATGCGGCGAGGTGGGCTGGGTTTCCACGCTCGATCTCCACCTTGAGCTGGCTTCGCGCTTCGGACAGCTGCCACTTGATCGTGCCCTGAGGCGTGTCGAGGACCTCGCCGATCTCTCGGGTGGTCAGGTCTTCCCAGTAGTACAGCTCGATGACGACTTGCAGAACCGGAGGGAGCCGACGCAGTGCCATGACCAGCGCGCGCTGCTCTTGCCGGGCGGCCGCGGCCGCGCTGGGTGACGTGGCGTCGAGCTGCAGCTCTCCAAGTTCGGAGGCGCGTGCGCTGCGGGTGGCGTCGTCCCTGCCCTGGGCGAGGACGATGTTGCGCGCGACCCCCAGCGCGAAGGGCCGAAAGCGATCGCCTCGAACGCGGGATCCGGACTCCAGACAGGTCACGAACGTCCGCTGCGCCAGCTCACGGCAGAGGTCGGCGTCTCGCACCCGGCGTCGAATGAAGCGGAAGACCGTGGAGAACTGACGCTCGACCAGCAGCTTGCCCGCGCTGGTGTCGCCCTGCTTCCACGCCGCGAGCAGGTCGAAGTCCGAGGTCTCCTGCGACATGGCCACTACCCCGGAGGTCCCGCGTCCCTTCGAGCGGCTGCGATGGCCTCGGCCCGCGCGGACGCGGCGGGAGTTCCCAACGCCGAGAGCGGCACGATGAGCCGGGGGTCGTCGGTGCCATAGCGTCGTTCCAACCGCGCCACCGCGCGCTGCAGGGCCTGGAGCGCACCGGCTTCATCACCCTGTGCGCGGTCGCAGCGGGCGACCGCCATCGCGACATCTGCATCGAACATCCGCGACGCCTGCATCAGGGTGAGGTTAGCATCGAGTTCGCGGAGATCGTCGCCGATGTCTCCACATTCGCCGCGGGGTGCCAAGATGTCGGCCAGCAGCAGCCATGCGGCGACCCGCGCGGGATCTTCGGGAACGGTGGCCGACGCCAAGATCGTGCGCCCCAACGCCTCGGCGGCGTCCACGTCCCCCTCGGCCAGCCGAAGTCGGGCGAGCGCGTGTCGGGCCGAGGTCAACGTGATCGAGGACGAGGGCAAGCCTGGACGGTCCAGGATGTCGATCGAGCGCTGGAAATGTCGTCCCGCCTCCTCGAGGCTCCCGCGCTTTTGCGCCAGCGGTTCCCAGGTTCGTGTGCAGCTTTGCACACAGGGGGTGGTGCGCGCCCAAGGATGCCTCGGCAATGCGCAGCGCTTGCTCGAGTTCCTGATGGCCTTCCTCCATCCTCCCCATCGACATGTATGCCGCCCCCAGATTCGCCTGGGCCTGCACGAGCCGCGGGTCCTCGGGCTCGTACTCGGTGCGCAGCAGACGTAGGCCCGCCTGGGCCAGCTCCAGCGAAAGCGCATCGTCACCGGCATACATCTCCAAGAGGCTGCGCGTATCGAGGAGCGATGCTCGCAGCACCGTAGTCTTCGGGCCATCGTCGAACGCTTCGAGTCGCGCTTCGAGCATCGCCAGGGACCTGCGCGTCTGATCGAAGTCGTTGGTCGAACGCGTCTCGAGCATGGCGAGCCGAATTTGGGCATGGAAGGATTCGACCGGGTCGTCGAGGCGCTCCGCCGCCGTGAGCGCAGCCGTACACACATCGCGCGTGCTCGGTCCCTCTCGCGGTTGCTGCTGGATGTCGAGCTCCATCGCGACCTGACACTGCATGCTTCGCGCCGCCGCCTCGAGGCCGACGAGCTCGGCCGCCTCCGCGCGCTCCGCCACGCGACGAGCCGCGTCCAGGGCTTCGGTGACCTGCCCCGCCGACCACGACGACTTCGCGTCTCGAAGCGCCTCGTCGAGGCGAAGCGCTGCGGGGCTCTGTCCGTCGCCCAGCCGGGCAAGCTCTGATCCCTGCAGACATTCGGATGGCTGCGGCAGTCGTTGGCCCACGGTGGGGGCTCGATGAATCTGCGGGGCCGTCATGTTCTCGAGCGACCTCGTCGCGCTGGAGAGCTCGAGGAGCTGCTGGGACAGGCACCGCCGCTGGGGGCGATAGGATTCGACCGGATCGGATCCTGTGCACGTGCTCGAGTACGCCTCGGTCCAGCTCGCGACGAAGTGCTCGACGTGGCGACGGGTCACCGACCACGCCTCCTGGGCGTGGGGCGCTCCAGTCGCCTCGAGGGCCGCGGCGATGCGCGCCTCGATGCTCGGGTTCCAGTGCGCAGACAGCTCGTCTCGGGCCGATGGGCAGGCCTCGGTCGGGTCCAGCATCAGGCCGACTCCCAGCGCGCACGCCACCGAGCCCGCGAGGCCGAGCCGTCGGATCCAGCGAGGTCTTCGCTTCGTCGCCGTCAGCTGCTCGACGAGAGCGTCCATCGAGTCGAATCGAGCGGAGGGGTCGGTCGCGAGGCCGCGCTCGAGCACGCGGCTGATGGCGCGCGCTCGGGCGTGGTCTGGCCCGGAGGCGACGATCTGGGGCGCAAGACGGCCGGCGCAGGGGCGCTCACCGAACAGCAACTCGGCCGCCATCACGCAAAACGCGAACTGGTCGGCGCGCGCACCCGCACCATCCTCGCGGCGCCTCAGCTCGGGCGCCATGTACGGCGGCGTGCCGCCGACCGAGGTCTGCGATGCGTCCGTGTCCTCCGATGATGGTTGTGCGGTCGAGTCGTGCGAATCGAGCCCACCCCGGCTCGTCCGCGCCAGGCCGAAGTCGACCACCGAGACGCGGCCGTCGGTGCCGACGTGCACGTTGGCCGGCTTGACGTCTCCGTGCACCACGCCCGAGCGGTGAGCGCAGGCGAGCCCTCGCCCCACCGCGCACAGAATCTCGAGCGCGTCGTCGAACCGATCCGCGCCCGAGACGGCAATCCACTCCCGCAGCGACTGCCCCTGGAGCAGCTCCATGACCACGTAGACCGAGTCGGGGGGAACGATGCCGCCCAGGCCGTCACTCACCACGCCAACGTCGTGCACGGCGACGACGTTGGGGTGAGAGACGAGCGCCAAGGCCCGCGCCTCGCGGAGGCTTCGGTCGCGGTCTAGAGCCCGCTCGGTCGGCGCGCGAGGAATGATCTTGATGGCGACGTCGCGAGAGAGCTCGGGATCGAAGCCGCGATAGACGGTCCCCATCGCCCCCGCGTCGATCCGGGACTTGAGGACGTAGCGGCCGACGGTCGGCCCGGCCGCCGCCTCCCCGAAGAGCTCGAGCTCGGTCTGAGTCCGGGCGAACCATTCTTCGAACGGATCGGCCCCGCCCAGCGCCCGCAGGCGCTCGGCGACGTCGTCATGCTCGTGCGAGTGCGTCATCGAATCGCGGAGACCTCTAGCAGCCGGCGGTGAAACCCGCCACGACGTCGCTCTCGTCTCTTTCGCGATTCGCCGCACCGGGCTTCACCAGGGGCTGCTAGTCCCACTGGGCGTCGCCTGCTCGTTCACCATCGGCGAACGTCAGCACGACGCGAGCGCCGTCGAACGAGCCTTGGGCCACCACGTCAGTGGGCTTGGTGGGAGCGCTGTCGATGCGCTCGAGAGAGACGACCAGACCCGTGGACGTGGCCCCCAGCGACGCTGGAACGTCCGCCAAGCGGAAGACGGTCTCGGCCGCGCCGAAGTCCGCGACGCCCTGGACCGCGGGGTCGGATTCGAAGCGCTGGATCGATTCGAAGCCGCTGTCGGTCTCGAGCCACGCCTGCCAAACGAAGCCCTCGGGGGCCGTCTCGAGCCGACCGGACATCGCGACGATCAGGTCTCGCGTGCCGTCGTTGATCTGGCACATGAAGCTGCCGCTGATGTCCTGGCAGTCCCACCGCCAGGAGAAGCTCTCGAGCGGAAGTGCACCGGGGTCGGGCAGGGCCTCGTAGATCTCGGCCGCTGCGCCACGATCCGCCTCCCACATGAGCAAGAGCGTGCCGGATTCGAACGGGTCGAGCAGGTTGCTGACGAGCAGGGAGCACGCCGCATCGGATCCAACGCTGCCGCACGCGATGAACTCGCCGCGGGCCACGGTCACGCCGTCGACGTCCTCGAGGGAGAAGCCGGAGGCGGCCATACCGTCGAAGAGCTCCATGGCGACGTCTCCTCGGATGACGACGCGGTCCAAATCGCCCTCCGGGGTGACGGAGATGGCCGCGCCGTCGGCCTTGCCGGTCAGCTCGGGGACGTCGGGGGCGGCCGGATTGGGCGTCGCGGAGTCGCACGCGGGGAGGCCGAGGAGGAGGATCAGGGCAGTGAGGGACGCGTTCTTCATGGTTCGTTCTCAGATCGAGGTTGGGGCGCTCTGGGTCCTCGGCACATCGAGGGGCGAGGTCCGTCGCCGTATTCAGAAGTAGGTGGGGGTAGGACCTCGATCGGTTGGGAAAAAAGTCAAGAAACCGGCGCCGCCTGCGCCCGCGGCGACGGCGACGGCGACGGCGACGGCGACGGCGACGGCGACGGGTGGATGGTCTTCTCGTTCACCAGCGAACTCGAAGGCTCCGCCGACCGAGAGACGTTCCATCGGACGAGTTTCGACGCTGCCGGCCAGCCCACGATCGACGTGGAATGGGGTGTTGCCCTGGCTCCGCACAACGACGACTGGCTCGTATCGCGGACCTCTCCGGGACCAGCGTGAGGGACGGGTTTCGGCGCGGCCCGGTTGCAACAGCTCTGCGCCGAAGCATTCCTCGCTACATTGCCGAGAGTGCGGTCGTCGCTTTCGCAGAGACCTCACAGGGGTATTGGGCCGTTGCACGATCCGCAGGAACGACGATATCCCTCCGCACGTGAACTACAACCACCTCTACTACTTCCACATGGTCGCACGCCTCGGATCCCAGGCGGCGGCCGCGAGAGAGTTGGGGCTGCGGCAGTCCACGGTCAGCGAACAGGTGCGTCAGGTCGAAGCGCTCCTGGGCCGAAAGCTGTTCGACCGCACGAACACGGGACTGCGACTCACCGACGAGGGCCGTCGTTGCCTCGAGTTCACCGAGACCATGTTCAATGCGGCCGACCGGCTCCTCGAAGCCTTCGAGCGCGAGACGACTCCTCGAACCGTCGTCGAGGTCGGGATCACCTCGAGCGTCTCCCGCTCGTTCGCGGCCGACTTTCTGCTGCCGCTGTTCGACGACGAGTCGTTGATGCCGCGGATTCGCAACGGCACCACGTCGGAGCTGATGCAGAAGCTGGGCGCGGGGGAACTCGACGTCGTCCTCAGCGACAGCAAGCCGTCGTCACCCATCGCCGAGCGTGTCCACACGGATCTGGCCATGAACCTGCGCTTGCTGCTCGTGGCCCAGCACGTCGGGCACTACGGGGAGCACGGCCTGCGCTTCGTTCACTTCACCAGCGGCTCGCCGTGGCGGTTCGAGGTCGACAAGTGCCTGGACACCATCGGGGTCTCGATTGACGTGATTGGTGAGTCGGACGATCTCTCCGTGCTGCGCATGGCGGCGCTCAAGGATCGGGGCGCGGTCGCGCTGCCTCGGCGCGTCGTCGCGTCGGACTTGGCCGACATGCGACTCCAGGTGCTCTCGGAGCTGGACTGCGCTTTGCCCGTGTACCTGAGCTATGCCAGCCAGTCGATCGACGACGCGGTGAAGAGCATGGTGGATCGCCTGCTGAGCGCCGCGAGGGGAGAGAGCGTCCTTGGGGTCGACGCCGTGTCGTGACGCCTCAGCGCGGCGCGACAGCAGGGAGCCGAACGGAGAACGTGGAGCCGAAGCCGATGCCGGGGCTCTCGACGGACAGCGTGCCGCCGTGGAGCTCGACCAGGCTCTTGGCGATCGACAGACCCAACCCCAGGCCGCCGCGACGTAGGCCGCCGCGTCCTTGAACGAAGCGGTCGAACAGCGTGGGAAGGTCGGTAGACTGAATCCCCTGACCGCTGTCCTCGACGCGGATCGTGACCCATGCCGGGTCGCGGATGGACGAGAGCCGTACCAAGCCACCCCGGCTCGAGAACTTGATCGCGTTGCTCAGGAGATTCCAAAACACCTGCTGGAGGCGACCCGGGTCGCCGAGGACGACGGCTTCGTCGTCCAGCATGGTCGACACTTGGATCTTGCGGGCTTCAGCCGAGAGGGTCAGCGTCTCGATCGCGGCCTGGACGGGCTCACGGATATCCAGAGGCTGCGGTTCGATGTGCATCTTGCCGTTGATGATGCGCGAGCTGTCGAGCAAGTCTTCGATGAGCTGCAGCTGGACGTTCGCATTGCGGTGGATCACATCGGCGGCCCGGGTGATCTCGCCCTTGGGGACGGTGCCGTCTTGCAACATCTTGGACCACCCGACGATGGCGTTGAGTGGGTTGCGCAGCTCGTGGGAGAGCATCGCCAGGAACTCGTCGCGAGCCCGGCTGGCCGCCGCGAGCTCTTCGTTCACCCGTTCGAGTTCGAGGGTTCGTTCCGACAGGTTGGCGCTCAGCATCCCACGCAGTCGCCGACACAAGAACGCGAGCTCTGGTTCCCACGCCATCGACTTGCCCTCGACCGTCTGTTTCCACATCGCGAAGGAGCCTTCGGGCGACAGGCGCGGGATGCCGTCGACGACGCTCACCTCCTTGTCCGGTCTCGAGCCCCAGGCGACGGAGGTGACGTGTTCACGGCGAAATAGAAGCAACAGCTCTTGGTCCGACCACAAGGCGAGCCCGAGGACGCCGGCGACCTCGCCGAGGTCGAGATCGGGGAATGATTCTCGAAGGCGGTCGGTGTGGTACAGGCCTTTCTCGTCGAGCCGCTCGGAGATGGTCGCCGCCATCTCGACCAGCATCTCGTCGGGTGGGGTGAGTCCTACCTTCTCGACTTCGCCGCGACGGAAGGTGACCAGACCGTCGCAGCCGGTGGCCTCGAGGAGCGCGGGTCCGCGTTCCCGAAGGAGCAAGCCGGTATCGCCGGGCCCGGTGAGGGTGCGGGCGAGCTCGTCGAAGTGCGGCTCCATCGCCCGGGCTCGGTGCGACACGTCGCGCTGTGTGGCCGCGGGAATCTCGGAGCCGAGGAAGCTCCCGATCAGCTCGCAGCCGGCTCGGACCGAGCTCGGGATCAACAGCGGCGTTCGGTGATGGCACGCGATCAGACCCCACAGCCTGCCGTCGACCATCAGCGAGATCGACATGGACGCGCCGATGCCCATGTTGCGGAGGTACTCGCAGTGAATGGGGGAGACGCTGCGAAGCGCCGCATGCGACAAGTCGACCGGAAGGGCATCTCGCGGACTGATCTCCGGTCGAAGCTCGGAGGGCTCGTACGAGACATCGGGGATCACTCGGATCGGGTTGAGTGCGTAGAGCCGACGTGCTTGGGCCGGGATGTCCGCGGCGGGATAGTTCAGTCCGAGGAACGTCCCGAGTTCCCGGCTCTTTGCCTCCGCGACGACCTCGCCGTTCCACTCGGGACTGAAGCGGTAGATCATCACTCGGTCGAAACCGGTGCTGAGGCGGACCTCCTCCGCCGCGATGCGGCACAGATCCAACACCGAGCCGCCCTCGCGCAGACGCATCAGCGAGGTTCGGATCAACCCCATGTGCGGGTCGGGCCGTCCTCGCCCGAGTTCGAGCTCGACGATGAGCCCCGACCGGGTGCGGTGAGCGGAAAGTTCGAAGTGCCGCTCCTCGATCTGCGCAGCGAACGGCTCCAGGAACCTCGCGTTTTCCGCCTTTGCAGCGTCGTGGACCATGCTCGCGGCGGCCGCTCCGATCGCCGTTTGGATGGGCTCCCCGAGGACCGCATCGACCGACTTTCCCAGCAGGGACTCGACGTTCTGGCTGACCTGGAGGATCGTCAGGTCGGGCTCGTCACAGACGAAGAGGACGCCGTGCGCTTGAATCGCGCCGGGGGTGTGGATCGGTTCGAGGTGGCAGTTCTGAAGGTCGACCTTGCCACGCATGGTCTTGTAGAAACCATGGCTCATGGCCAGCTCGATTCACGAAAGCCTGCGAGAGCGGACGCGCTCCGGGCATGTCGCCGCAGAGGCGTTGCTCGAGGACGGTGCGGTCCTGCACTCGCTCGTGGCCTATCGCGAGTTCCTGCGGATACAGCTTTCGTTCGTAGAGCGCTGGGAGCACAGTGCCAGGCTTCGGCTGGCCGAGCCGCATCGAAGCCGATGGTCCGCGGCCGACCGAGTCGCGCTGCTCCGGGCAGATCTGCGGTACCTCGGCGCAGACGCGACACCGGGTCCGTCCATGACGCGATGGGAGGGCGGGGCAGCGCAGGCATGGGGAACCGCGTATGTACTCGAAGGCTCGGCGCTCGGGGGACGCGTTCTTGCGCGGCGAATCGCCAAGCCTCTCGGGCTGCATCGTGACGGCCTCGGGTTCCTTCGCGGCGCGGGCGCGCCGGAGCGATGGCGAGCCTTCTTGTCCGACCTCCACAGCGCGGGCGGCAGCCTGTGTGTCGACGAGATCGTCGAGGGTGCCGAGGCAGGGTTCGGCTTCTTCCTCGAACACCTACCGCGCGTCGCCGCCGCACATCGGCGCGCGGCGGGCTGAGGTCTGAAGGGGCTCGAGCTGCGAGCACGGCGCCAGCGTACGAGCGCGGCCCCGATCCTTCAACCCCTCACAGGATGGAAAGCTGCACGATTTCAATCGCTTATCGAGTGGCCGAGATCCGGGGTTCGGGAAAACCGAACGCTGTTCTTGTACCCGCACGTCGGCCGCGGGAGGTTCTGAGGGCGTTCGTGCTGCCGCTCGAGACGTTCTCAGAGGCCGAGCCCGCCGCGGAGTTCGAGCGTCACGCGTTGGTCTTCGCGCCGCGTAGGGCCCACACCAGCGTACCGAGCCATGCCGTGCCAACGACGAGCCCGCCGAGGATGTCACTCGGCCAGTGGGTCTCGATGCGCAAGCGGACGAACGCCGTCGCGCCGCAGATCATCAGCCACAGCGCCACGATCAGCGCGCGCTCGAGGGCTGAGCCGCTGCGACGCAGCCAGAACCAGCACAGCAACCCATAGAAGCAGGCGGCCTGCGCCATGTGCCCAGACGGGAACGAGGGGAACGAGCTGTCGAGCTCGGAGCCAAGCAGAAATGTCGGCCGCTCGCGCCCCGCGAGCCACCAGCCAAGCACGACGGTGGTCGCGGTCCCCGGGATCGCCAGCAGCGTCGCCGAGGCTTCCAGCGGTCTGCCCCGCCCAATCCACCACGCACTCAGCACGAGGACGAGCGGCACGATGAACACGGTGTTCGTGCAGGTGCCCAGCCACAGCGCTCCGGTCAGCGAGACCCCCGACTCGACGACGGCCCGCAGAATCGATGAGTCCCAGGGGAGCTGCGCGTCGGCGGCCCAGCGTCGGACCCAGAGACTCGCGCCGACGACGAAGAGCGCAGTGAGCACCCAGCCGATCGCGAGCCGTCTCCACCAGCCCCGGACGACGCGAGGCTCCAGAGCTCGAAGCTGCCCCCCGAACCTCTCGAGGAGCGCAGCGATCGCGGCGATGGAAGAGAATCGTGGCCCAGGGCTCACGCCCCCGGTTTGCGGCCTTTTTGGGGAGATGCCAGGGGATTGGGCACGACCAGGACTCTTCGCACCAACGCACGCTCCCGGCCTGCCCGGTGCTCGTCCCTCGAGGCCGTACCCGCCCGACTGCAGCTCCGTGTTGGGCAGCTCCTGCAAGGATCTGCGTCGAGGTCACCGAAGTCGAGGTTGGAAACGAGCCCTCTGCACCTGCCGCTTCCGAATACTCCCACTCCCGTGGCGACCCGTGCCCCACGGGCTCACGGGGCCACGCTTCTTCGGACCCCCGCCCTATACCCGCTCGGTTGCGGGGCCTTGCTGCTCGCCAGCCCGCTGGAGGCGGGCCGCTCGCGTTGGCGCCCGTGCCCTCGCTGTCTTGCGGGGTGCCGGCATCGGCCTGCTCTTTGCCTCGACCTCCGTCCTCGGCGGGAGTTTCTCGTTTCCGGCCGGGGTCGTCGTGGTCGTCGTGGCGATGCCGCCTGAGAGGAGCTGCTGTCTCGCGGGCTCGCGTTCGACGTCGTGGCCAATGATGTGGTCCGGTGGCCCGCCCGCGGGCCACCTGGCGACCCATGAGCCGCGCAACGGCGGGAGAACACGGCGCGTCGTGAGCGGCCCGGCACGCGCATCGGCAGCGCCGTGCAGTGGCCAGCTGTCACGCCCAGGCGCGCTACGTTCCGCGGACCACCCAGGACAGCGACGCCCTCGCTGTGGTGCGCGAGCACTGGCCTGCGTTCCGCGAGCGGCTCGAGGAGCGCGCCGGCTCGCTGCCGGGATTCGTGCGGGACGAGCTCGAAGCGTTCATCACCTGCGGAGACTTCGAGCACGGCTTCTTGGTGGCCCAGTGCCGCCGCTGCGGCGACAGCCTACGCGTCCCGTTCGCCTGCAAGAGCCGCGGCATCTGCCCCTCATGCATGGGCCGGCGCATGGCCGAGACCGCGGCGCTCTTGGTCGAGCACCGCTTGCCTGAGGTTCCGTGGCGGCAGTGGGTGCTGAGCTTCGAGGGCCCGATGGCAGTCCGGCTGGGCTACGACCGGCCGCTGCTCGGGCGGGTGTGTCAGTGCTTTGCCAAGCGGGTGATGCAGACGCTGCGGCAGCAGAGCAAGCGCGAGCACGGGTTGCGCAGCAGCAGCGACCTGCACCCCGGGGTGCTCATCGTGGTGCAGCGCTTCCGCAGTGACCTGGGCTTGTTCGTGCATCTGCATGCGCTGGTCACCGATGGCTGTTTCGAGACGCCGGCGGTGGCAGGCGACGCGGTCGCGTTCATGCCGGCCATCGGCCTCGGCGAGCAGGACCTGTTGCGGACGCTGCAGCGGCTGCACGCCGACTTGGCCGAGCACCTCGAGGTCGGCGGCGATGACGGCGAGCCTGTGGACGAAGCGCTCGTGGCCTGCGTCCAGCTCGGCCTTCCGCTGCGTGCCGTCGGACCCTCGCCCTGCGCTGCGCCGCCCGCCTCGCCGATGCTCGTCCGCGGTTTCGGCATGCAGCTGCACGCCGCCGTCACCGTCGACGGGCGCGACCGCAAGCGCCTCGAGCGGGTGTGTCGCTATCTCCTGCGCCCGCCCTTCGCCCTCGATGCCGTGGCGCGCACCGCCGACGGGCAGGTTCGGGTGCACTTCAAGAAGCCCAATCGCTTCGGGGCCACCTTCGCCCAGATGAGCGCCGACACCTTTCTCGCCCGGCTGTGTGCCCTCGTGCCTCCGCCGCGGGCCCACACCGTCCTGTACTACGGCGTGCTTTCGGCCCACCACAAGCTGCGCTCCGCCATCGTGCCTCGTGCCGACGAGCCCGAACCCCCGCCCAAGCAGCTGTCCCTCTTCATCCCTCGCGGCCAGCTCGAGCTCCCCGCCATCACCACCTTGCTGCACGCTCAGCTCCGCGACGCTGCCCCCTCTCGCCTGCCGTGGATGACGCTCCTCGCCCGCGTCTTCCGCGTCGACATCTCCGTGTGCTCCCGCTGCTGCGGGCCCATGCGCGTCATCCGGGCCGTCACCACACCGCAGGAGATTGCCGCCGAGCTCCGCGGTGCTCGGCCGCCGCCGCGAGCCCCTCCTGTCGGACAACTCCTGCTGTTCTCTCCATCGCCCGCAGCCCACTGAGTCTCGCTCCACCAGCGCTTCGTTTCGCACCGCGCTCGTCTCGGCGTGCCTGCGAGTTGGACTCCGTGCGTCTGGGTCCCCTGTCGCAGCGCGTTTTCTCGTTGAATGGTTTGGCACTCGCTGGCTCAGCTTCGCTCTACACCCCGCTGCTGCTCCCCGGCGCTCCCCTGCGCTCCCGCCGCCATCTCATGCCCCCCGCCGTACTCCTCCATCCCGGCTTTTTCCCACTTCATTTCGCTTAAACGCAAGACCGCGAAAGAGCTTTGCCCTACGCTCGATGCCAGCGGCCGCAGCATTGCGATCGGCGAAGACTTGCATCATATCACTCCTTGCTGATATGTTTGAACTTGATCCACTTTAGCAGGAGTATTGCACCGATGGCCAACACCGAAAGCACCCGATCGACAGCAGATACGTCGCCCGTCCGTTACCGGGTTTCCGGAATGGATTGCGCCAAGGATGCCGCCCAGATCGAGCGGGCGGCGCAGTCTGCGGGTGTCGCGCCCGACGCAGTGAAAGTATCAGCGGCGACCCATATCATGACTCTGAAAGTCCCTGAAGCAAGCCTGCCGGAGATTGAAAAAGCCGTTGAGACAACGGGATATGGGTTCGACCGCATCGAGAGCGACGAGGACCTTCAGCAAAGTGCGGCCCATCAGGACCCGGGCTACCGCCGCGCGCTCTGGATCGTCGTGATTCTAAATGTCGGTTACGGCGTTCTGGAAATGATTGGTGGGTTTATTGCCGGGTCACAGGCGGTGAAGGCCGACGCGCTGGATTTCATCGGCGATGGCGCGATCACTTTCTTGGGGCTTCTTGCCATCGGATGGAGCCTTCTCTGGCGGGCACGCTCTGCCCTGATCCAGGGCATCTTTCTCGGCCTGCTTGGCCTTGGGGTCTTTAGCACGACCATCATAAGGGCATTCGAGCCGACAACCCCAGACGCCACATTGATGGGGATTCTGGGCCTGATTGCTCTTGTGATAAATGTCATCTCCGTGCTGCCGTTGTTGCGGTACCGCAAGGGCGATGCGAACATGCGCGCTGTCTGGCTTTTCTCGCGTAACGACGCCATCGGCAACGCCGCAGTCGTTATCGCCGCTGGGCTAGTGGTTTGGCTGGGCAGCGCTTGGCCCGATCTTATCGTCGCGTTCGGGATCGCCGGACTGTTCCTGCACTCGTCATGGGCGATCATCCGCGACGCGCGGGCCGATCTGAAGGCGGTGGCATGAACAGCCGCGTTCTCGGTGGGCTTTGCGCCATCGCCGCGTTTGGTGTTGATCAGGGCACCAAGGCTCTTGCTGCTGCGGGCCCATGCGCGTCATCCGGGCCGTCACCACACCGCAGGAGATTGCCGCCGAGCTCCGCGGTGCTCGGCCGCCGCCGCGAGCCCCTCCTGTCGGACAACTCCTGCTGTTCTCTCCATCGCCCGCAGCCCACTGAGTCTCGCTCCACCAGCGCTTCGTTTCGCACCGCGCTCGTCTCGGCGTGCCTGCGAGTTGGACTCCGTGCGTCTGGGTCCCCTGTCGCAGCGCGTTTTCTCGTTGAATGGTTTGGCACTCGCTGGCTCAGCTTCGCTCTACACCCCGCTGCTGCTCCCCGGCGCTCCCCTGCGCTCCCGCCGCCATCTCATGCCCCCCGCCGTACTCCTCCATCCCGGCTTTTTCCCACTTCATTTCGCTTAAACGCTATGGTCCTAGTCTAAGCGACCTTTCGTTCCTTCGAGAAAGTGAAACGCAGTCCAGTTCGTGGCTGATTGAACTGTTCGAGGACGGGACGTACACCATCGGAAAATTCTACGGCTTCTAAATCATGGTCCTGGTAACGAATAGGACAACTTGCGACGCTTGCGGAGAGTCGTTCCTTTCTGAACGGCCGGCAAGCATGCGGGGACTGACAGCGAATCGAAAAGACAGACTATACGAACTCTCGTCGGGGATTTTCCATGAGCGTTGTCTCAAGGCACATCCCATGTATGAAACCGGAGTCCGTATGATGTCGCGCGCGCGTGCTCACTCGGATTCTGCCAGTGTATGCGAGGTGTGTGGAAAACAAGAGACTCGGGTCCCGCCGGGAAAGGTGCTGGCTGTGCGGCGCCGCGACGACTATCCGCTTGCCGGGATGCTTACGACCGGGCTTGCGAGTTCGAACCCTCAGAGCCCACTGTGGGGGTTCAACTTCCGTTGTGTCCATCCGGAGCACGTTCTCCTTTGGCAGCTCTTGGATGACTATGTAGCCGCCATTGAAGAGGGAACAAGGCGCGGAGAGTGGCAACGAACGCCGTGGCAGCGAAAGAGCTAAGACGGACGCAGGATGATCCCGAACCGGTGAGCCGGAACGCCTGCCTCGAGCCTGTCCGATTTTTTGTGGGGGCTTCGGGATTTCGAGTGGGTGCCGGATCTGCTGCAAAGAAGAGAGAAGGTCCCGGACCGGCGGTCTCCGCTCCCTGCGTGACAACATCCGGTGGGACACTTCGAGCCAGAGTTTAAAGAGGGCGACGTACAGCGCACCCCCGACGGACAGGTTCGGGTGCACTTCAAGAAGCCCAATCGCTTCGGGGCCACCTACGCCCAGATAACCCCCGACACCTTTCTCGCCCGGCTGTGTGCACTCGTCCCGCCGCCGCGGGCCCACACCGTCCTGTACTACGGCGTGCTGTTCCTGCACTCGTCATGGGCGATCATCCGCGACGCGCGGGCCGATCTGAAGGCGGTGGCATGAACAGCCGCGTTCTCGGTGGGCTTTGCGCCATCGCCGCGTTTGGTGTTGATCAGGGCACCAAGGCTCTTGCTGCTGCGGGCCCATGCGCGTCATCCGGGCCGTCACCACACCGCAGGAGATTGCCGCCGAGCTCCGCGGTGCTCGGCCGCCGCCGCGAGCCCCTCCTGTCGGACAACTCCTGCTGTTCTCTCCATCGCCCGCAGCCCACTGAGTCTCGCTCCACCAGCGCTTCGTTTCGCACCGCGCTCGTCTCGGCGTGCCTGCGAGTTGGACTCCGTGCGTCTGGGTCCCCTGTCGCAGCGCGTTTTCTCGTTGAATGGTTTGGCACTCGCTGGCTCAGCTTCGCTCTACACCCCGCTGCTGCTCCCCGGCGCTCCCCTGCGCTCCCGCCGCCATCTCATGCCCCCCGCCGTACTCCTCCATCCCGGCTTTTTCCCACTTCATTTCGCTTAAACGCGATCAAGTGCGTGTTCGCGTGCTCTGGACACGCGCTCTTCGTCCACGACAAAGACGCCGCATGCTCCCGACGGCGTGCCGCGGCCCTCCTGCTGGCGCCCCGTCCGTTCTCGATCCGTCTTGGCGCTCATAGCCCTGCAACGACGCGTCGGAGCTTGGCTTCGAGCTCATCGACGATGTTGTCCAAGTCGGGGTTGTCGACGATGCGGAACATCTCCCGCGGGTTGCCGATCGAGACGGTCGTGCCCTCGTCTTCCTCGGCAATCACGACGTTGCATGGCAAAAGCAAGCCGATGAGCGGCTCCGCCGACAGGGCTCGGTGCGCGAGCGCCGGGTTGCAGGCGCCGAGGATCAAGTAGCGCCGGAACTCCACATCCAGCTTTCGCTTCAGAGTTTCCTTGACGTCTATCTCCGTCAGGATGCCGAAGCCTTCCCGTTTCAGAGCGTCGGTCGCGGTCCGCACAGCGTCTTCGAAGCTCGTGGAGGCGAGGCGTTTGGTCAGGGCGTACGTCGGATCTTGCATGGAGCCTCGTTCGAACACTTGAGAGGATATAGGATCGAGGAGCCCACGCAAGCGCGAATGACCATGGTACTTATCCAGTAAATACAACTATTTATGCCACATTCTAGGCGTAGTCGGCAGTCTGGCCACGCCTGGCGGTTGACAAACGATCCAACATTCTCTTGAATGTCGTGGATAAGAGGATGGCGAGCGAGAACCACAGCACAGCACGAGCCGATGATCCCGGCGCGGAGTGTCAGGTCTTCTCCTTCGACGCGGATCGAGTTCGGCGTGTGCGGGAGTCACTGCTCGGCGACGAGGTCGCCCTGGCCACAGCTGATTTGTTCAAGGCGGTGGCCAACCCCACGCGTGCCAAGATCTTGCTGGCCCTGTCCTCCGAAGAACTCTGCGTCTGCGACTTGGCCCAGGTTCTGGAGATGTCGGTCTCGGCGGTCTCCCACCACCTTCAGATCATGCGTCGCGCGGGGGTCCTCCGCTTTCGCGCCGAAGGCAAACTGGTCTACTACTCCGCCGTCGACGGCTGCGTGTTGGGAATGCTCAACGAGGCGCTCGCTCACCTGGGACACGGACGGAGGCCTCGATGATCGGCCGGATCGCGGCGGTCCTCGTTGCGGTGATCCTCGCCCTCGTGACGATGCGAGAGGCTTGCGCGTGTGACTCGCCGGTTGCCGGTCTCGAGGACGCGTCAGCAGCGGACGGAGTTTCCGGTCCGGCGGCAGAGTCCAGCCCTGAAGACGAGCGTGAGGAGCCCGCCGACCAAGACAACGAACCGTGCGGGTGTCTTTGCTGCCCCGGCAGCGGTTTCACGAGGCCGGCGTCAGTCGGTGGCGTGGAGCCTATCGTCGCAAGGCCAGCCAACCATGCTTGGGTGGTGCATCAAGCTTCGCCCAGGGATTTTCGTCCCCGGGTCTTTCATCCTCCCCGCTGATCTCGAAACCCAGAGGAGGCGAGGTGTCCGCTGGACCGCCTTGCTGCCTGTGTGATCGATGATCGACGGATGGATGAACAGTGAGCACGAACCGAACCTTTCAAATACTCGCGCTGACGGTGTTGGCGCTCCTCGTCAAGGCGTCCGTGGCCAAAGCCGGACCGCCAACCGGAGCAAGAGCGGTCGACCTCGACACCGCCCTCGAGCTGGCGAGGGAGCATAGCCCCGTCCTGGAGTCCGCCAAGGCGGGCGTCGGTCAGGCGCGCGGCGATCTCACGACCAGCAAAGCGCTCCTCATCGACGGCGCGTACGTGCAGTTCGGCCTCGGGCCGCGGCTGAGCACGGTGGGCTCGCCGGCGCTGCAGCCCCAGTTCCAGGCGTCCGTGCGACAGCGCTTCGAGGTCGCCGGACAACGCCGAAAGCGAATCAGGGCAGCCCGCGACGAGCTGGAGGCCGCGGAGTACGACAGCGCGGACACCCAGAGGCGGCTCGACCTCCTGGTGGCCATGGTGTTCCTCGACGGTCTCGCCGCAGAGGAGCGACTTCGCCTCGCGAAGGAGAACGAGGCGCTCGTCGCCGGGATCAGAGACGTCGCGCAGACTCGCGTGGACGCTGGTGCGGACTCGCCCACGGCACTCAACGCGGCCAAGATCCGCGTCGCGGAGGCCCGACGCAAGACGCTTGCTGCCGAGGCCGACACCGTTGCTGCGCGGGTTGAGCTTGCTGCGGTCGTCGGGATGCCCCCAAGTCGCCCGCTCATTCCCAAGGGAGCCCTTCCGAGCGTCGCCGACATCCCCGGCGTCGACAAGCTCGTTGCCAGGGCGGCCAAGGAACGCCCCGACCTTCTCGCCTCGTCGCGGCGGACGAAGGCGGCAGCTCACGGGGAATCACTCGCACGCGCGCAGGCGTGGCCGGACTTGAGCCTCGGGGCAACATACAGCTTCGAGGAGCAAGACAGCGTCATCTTGGGGACGGTCGGCCTCTGGCTGCCTACGCTCAATCGAAACCGAGGGAGACGTCAGCGAGCGGGCGCGACGACCAAGCGCCGTCGTGCCGAGGCAACGGCTCTGGAACTCCGTGCGGAGGCAGAGATCCGGGCGAGCAGTGCTCGTCTCATCGCGGCCAGCAAGGCCGCGTCCGTCTACGACGCGGGTGTGCTGAGAGCGCAGAACGAGAATCTACGGCTGCTGCGGGAGCAGTACAGCGAGGGCAAGGTGACGTACGTCGAGCTGGTCTTGCTGCAAAGGGAGTTACTCGAGGCGCAACTGGGCTACGTGCAGGCTCGCCTCGACGTCGCGCGGGCGCGCGCCGCTGTCGAGAGCGCGGCCGGCCTGCCCGTCGGGTCGTGGGGCGAGAAGGGAACGAGATGAAGCTCATAAAGACACGACCGATTGTGGCGGCTCTCACTGCCCTGGTGGCGCTCGGTGGCTGCGCGCTCGCGGACCGCGGGGCGGAGGACGAGGAAGGCGCTGAGCAGGCGGGCGAGGAGGAGGGCGGCGAAGAGCGGGAGGCCCCGGACAGACTGCAGCTTCACCCCGAGGCGGTGGAAGCCCTTCGACTCGAGTACGCCGAGGCAGAGGTCGTGGAGCTGTCGCCCGCGCTGTCGGTCACGGCAGAGCTCCGGGCCCCGCCGGACCGCACGGGCTTCGTCGGTCCGCTCGTCACCGGCCGTGTCCGCGACGTGACCGTGAACGTCGGTGATGACGTGACCAAGGGTGCCGAGCTGGTCACGCTCGACAGCCCGGAAGTCGGTCAGGCTCGGGCAAGCCTCACGGCCGCGAGGGCACGAGTCGAAGTCGCGCAGAAGAACCGCGATCGAGAGAGGCGTCTCCTCAAGGGCAGAGCAACCTCGCAGAAGGAAGCCCAGGAAGCCGAGGGGGTCCTCCGGGTCGCCAAGGCCGAGGAGCAATCTCTACGGGCCCTGCTAGGCACACTGGGCGCTGGGCCGACGGGGACCGGTGGACGGGTCATCCTCCGGAGTCCCGTGGATGGCACGGTCGTGTCGCGGAAGGCGGTTGCAGGGCAAAGCGTCTCCTCGACCGACACCCTGCTCGAGGTCATCGACCTCCGCGAGGTCTGGCTCGAAGCCGACGTCTACGAGCGCGACATGCACCTCGCACAGCTCGGTCAACAGGTCCAGATCCGAGTTCGAGCATATCCAGACGAGCGGTTTCTCGGTGAGGTGAGTCAGATCGGATCGACGTTGGACGAACAGACGCGGACCGTTCGTGCGCGCGTCGTCTTGCCGAACGAGGACGGCAAGCTTCGCCCTGGGATGTTCGCCGAGGCATACCTCCAGGGAGCGCATCGACACGCGCCCCGCAAGCTGCTGGCGATCCCTGCCGCAGCGGTCCAGATCATCGACGACCATCCCTCGGTCTTCGTGCGCGTCGGCGACACCAGCTTCGAGCTGCGACGCGTTCACACGGGGGACCGGGCCGGCGATCGCGTCGAGGTGCTCAACGGCCTGGCGCCAGGGGACACCGTGGTGACGAGCGGCAGCTTCCTGCTCAAGGGGCAGTTGCTGAAATCCGAGCTCGGGGAGGACGAGTAATGTTCGAGACCATCGTGAAATGGTCGCTCGACAACCGAGTGCTGGTCGTCATCATCGGCGTCGTCCTGTTCGCCCTCGGCGTCCAGCAGGCCCGAAAGCTCCCTATCGACGCCGTTCCCGATGTGACCAACGTCCAGGTGCAGATCCTGACGAAGGCGCCGGCGTTGGCACCCATCGAGGTGGAGAGTCTGGTGACCTTCCCCGTCGAGGCCGCCATGGCCGGCATCCCGGACCTCGAGGAGATTCGCTCGGTCTCGAAGTTCGGGTTGTCGGTCGTGACCGTCGTGTTCCTTGAGGGGACCGACATCTATCGTGCGCGGCAGCTCGTGCAGGAACGGCTGACGGAGGCGCGCGAGGCAATCCCCGAAGGGTACGGGGACCCAGAGATGGGCCCCATCTCGACCGGGCTGGGAGAGATCTACCAGTTTGAGGTTCGCGGAGATCCGGCGTGCCCGACGGCCGAGGACACCCCCGACTGCTACACGCCGATGGAGCTCCGCACGATTCTCGACTGGTTCGTCGCATACCAGCTCAAGAGCGTCCCCGGCATCGTCGAGGTCAACACGTTTGGGGGAGAGCTCAAGACCTATGAGGTTCAGCCAGACCCGGTCGCACTGCGCGCCCACAAACTGCCGCTTTCCGATCTGTTCGAGGCCCTCGAACGCAACAACCGCAACGCGGGCGGAGCGTATCTCGAGAGAAACCGTGAGCAGGTCGTCATCCGGGGGCAGGCACTCCTAGAGTCTCTCACCGACGTTGAAAACGTAGTGGTTCGGACGAACGATGGGGGCACGCCTCTGTACGTGCGCGACCTCGCCGAAGTCCGCCTCTCCCCGATGGTCCGGCAGGGAGTGGTGACCCGCGACGGCAACGGGGAGGCGGTCGTAGGCATCGTCATGATGCTGATGGGCCAGAACTCCGGTGAGGTCGTCGGGCGCATCAAAGAGAAGCTGGAGAGCCTTGAGGCGAGCTTGCCTCCGGGCGTGTCGATCGAGCCCTTCTACGACCGGAGCGACCTCGTCGAACGGACGATCGAGACCGTCACGTCCAACCTCCTCGAAGGCGGACTTCTCGTCGTCGCAGTCCTGCTCCTGCTCCTGGGCAATCTCCGCGGCGGCATCATCGTTGCCGCCGCCATCCCTCTGTCGATGCTCATCGCGTTCATCGGCATGATGCAGGCCAACGTATCCGGAAACCTGATGAGTCTCGGGGCGGTCGACTTCGGCATCATCGTCGATGGCGCGGTCGTCATGGTCGAGAACGTCGTGCGGGTCCGGGCACTCCGCGGCGACGGGCCGGACGACCCGTCGGGTGACATTCGCCGCGCCACGACCCAGGTCGCTCGACCCGTAGCGTTCTCCGTAGCTATCATCGTGTTGGTCTACGTTCCGATCCTCACCCTGACCGGCATTGAAGGGAAGATGTTCCGTCCGATGGCGTGGACCGTGATGTTCGCGCTCCTCGCTTCGATGGTGCTCGCGCTCACCGTCATTCCTGTGTTGTGCTCCTTCTTCCTCCGCAAGCGAATTCGGGACAAAGACACGGTCTCCGTTAGGGTCGCTAGACGGGGCTACGACCCGCTGTTGAGGAGGGCGATCCGATACCCGCTCGTGGTCGTGGGGATCGCGGCGGGCCTGTTCGTGCTAAGCGTCGGCGTCGGGTCACGCATGGGTGCGGAGTTCATCCCCAAGCTCGATGAAGGGTCGATCGCATTGCAGGTTTGGCGCCTGCCGTCCGTCTCGATCGACGAGGCCGCCAAGCAGTCGACGCAGTTGGAGCAAGTACTGCTCAGGGAGTTCGACCAGGAGGTCTCAACAGTGCTTTCGAAGACCGGAAGGCCGGAGATTGCGACTGACCCGATGGGGGTCGAGATGAGCGATGTCTTCGTCATCCTCAAACCACGGGACGAGTGGCGCTACGACTCCAAGGAAGAACTCATCGAGGCGATGGAGGAGCACGTCAACGAACGGATCGTTGGCGCCGCCTTCGGCTTCTCCCAGCCGATCGAACTTCGGGTCAGCGAGCTCATCAGCGGAGTGCGTTCGGACATCGCGATCAAGGTGTTCGGCGACGATCTCGACGACCTTCTTCGGGTCGGGGAGGACATCGCCGAAGCAGTCAGCGGCATCGAAGGTGCGAGCGACGTCAAGGTCGAACAAGTGTCGGGCCTGCCGATCCTGACCATCGACGTTGACCAGGAGTCCATAGCGAGGCATGGGGTCGACGCCGACGACGTGCTCGACGCCGTCGAGTCTCTTGGAGGCAGGCGAGTGGGTGTGATCCTCGAGGGGCAAAAACGGTTTGCCCTCCAGGTCCGCCTCCCGGCCTCGGTCCGCAATGACATCGAGAAGATCCGACAGTTCCCCATTGCCGGCGTAGGAGAGCGGTTGATTCCGCTTGGCGAGCTGGCGACGCTCGACGTCGAAGCAGGTGCCGCCCAGATCAGTCGAGAACGAATTCAGCGGCGGCTCACGGTGGAGCTCAACGTCAGGGGCCGAGACATCGCGTCCGTCGTCGCGGAGGCGAAGAAGGCAATCCGGGCCGATGTCGAGATGCCGTCGGGATTCGTGCTCGAGTGGGGCGGCCAGTTCGAGAATCTAGAGCGAGCTTCGAGCCGGCTCGTCATCCTGGTTCCGATCGCGCTGTTGCTCATCTTCGCTCTGCTGTACGCAACATTCAACGCGGCGCGGCCCGCCTTGCTGATCTTCTTGAACGTCCCCCTTGCGGCATCTGGGGGCGTGCTGGCGTTGGCGGTGAGGGGCCTGCCCTTCAGCATCTCCGCGGGGGTGGGTTTCATTGCGCTGTTCGGGATCGCAGTGATGAACGGCGTCGTGCTGATCTCCTATGTCCGCGACTTGGAGGCCGAGGGAGTCCCGGCCGGCCAAGCCGCTTTCGAGGGGGCCGGCTCGCGGCTGCGTCCGGTGCTGATGACGGCGCTCACCGACCTGATCGGGTTCTTGCCGATGGCGATTGCCACGGGTGCCGGAGCGGAAGTGCAACGACCGCTCGCGACGGTCGTCATTGGCGGGCTCATCAGCGCGACCTTCGTGACCATGTTTGTGCTCCCGGCCATCTATGCGCGGGTCGCAGCGGCCCGGCCCGAGGACCGCTCACGAGACGCGCATGAGGGGGCGGCGGGCACCGAAGAAAAACCCGGCGTCGCGACGGGCCCCTGAACCACGGAGTGAGGACATGCGAAAGAAAGTCGATGGGATCATGAACCGGACCGTGTTCGCGCTGCACGGCGACGAGAAGGCCAGCTCCGTGTTGGGCAGCTCCTGCAAGGATCTGCGTCGAGGTCACCGAAGTCGAGGTTGGAAACGAGCCCTCTGCACCTGCCGCTTCCGAATACTCCCACTCCCGTGGCGACCCGTGCCCCACGGGCTCACGGGGCCACGCTTCTTCGGACCCCCGCCCTATACCCGCTCGGTTGCGGGGCCTTGCTGCTCGCCAGCCCGCTGGAGGCGGGCCGCTCGCGTTGGCGCCCGTGCCCTCGCTGTCTTGCGGGGTGCCGGCATCGGCCTGCTCTTTGCCTCGACCTCCGTCCTCGGCGGGAGTTTCTCGTTTCCGGCCGGGGTCGTCGTGGTCGTCGTGGCGATGCCGCCTGAGAGGAGCTGCTGTCTCGCGGGCTCGCGTTCGACGTCGTGGCCAATGATGTGGTCCGGTGGCCCGCCCGCGGGCCACCTGGCGACCCATGAGCCGCGCAACGGCGGGAGAACACGGCGCGTCGTGAGCGGCCCAGCATGCGCATCAGCAGCGCCGCGCAGTGGCCAGCTGTCACGCCCAGGCGCGTTACGTTCCGCGGACCACCCAGGACAGCGACGCCCTCGCCCTGGTGCGCGAGCACTGGCCTGCGTTCCGCGAGCGGCTCGAGGAGCGCGCCGGCTCGCTGCCTGGGTTCGTGCGGGACGAGCTCGAAGCGTTCATCACCTGCGGAGACTTCGAGCACGGCTTCTTGGTGGCCCAGTGCCGCCGCTGCGGCGACAGCCTGCGGGTCCCGTTCGCCTGCAAGAGCCGCGGCATCTGCCCCTCGTGCATCGGCCGGCGCATGGCCGAGACCGCGGCGCTCCTGGTCGAGCACCGGCTGCCTGATGTGCCGTGGCGGCAGTGGGTGCTGAGCTTCGAGGGCCCGATGGCAGTCCGGCTTGGCTACGACCGGCCGCTGCTCGGGCGGGTGTGTCAGTGCTTTGCCAAGCGGGTGATGCAGACGCTGCGGCAGCAGAGCAAGCGGGAGCATGCGTTGCGCAGCAGCAGCGACCTGCACCCCGGGGTGCTCATCGTGGTGCAGCGCTTCCGCAGTGAGCTGGGCTTGTTCGTGCATCTGCACGCGCTGGTCACCGATGGCTGTTTCGAGGCGCTGGCGGTGGCGGACGATGCGGTCGCGTTCATGCCGGCCATCGGCCTCGGCGAGCAGGAGCTGTTGCGGACGCTGCAGCGGCTGCACACGAAGAAGTTTCTGGCGGAGTATCAGGCAGCGCTGGCGCGATGGAGGGCGGGTGACCGGACGGCGGTGTTTCCGGCGGGGACGGTTCAGATGCGGCTGCGGCACAACGTGCAGACGGAGCCGATGCCGCCAGACCTGCTCCTGGCCGGGTAGGTTGGGAAGAAAAGGTCGATTGTGCTGGAGGCGAGCCGAGGCTCGTCCGCTTGCGTTGGTTTGCGGGTGTTCGGGGGGGATTGGTGTGCTCTCAGATTGGTGTGCTCTCAGATTGGTGCGCTCTCAGATTGGTGTGCCTACTGATGGCCCGTCTCATGGGACACGACCTGCTTGTCCCAGGGGCGCGACACGCCTCACTCGTCGAATACGCGGGCTCAACGACGGCGAGACGTCTTGGCATACGGGCTGCACAGCTCCACCGGAATGCATCTGAGACTCATTGGTCTGCTCACGGTCTTGGCTCCGACGTTCGTAGCGTGCACGCCGATCCCTAACGATGGAGGTCCCTCTGCGCACCGGTCTTCGGGCGGTGCTCACATGATCGCCGACGCGCCGCTGGACCTAGACCTGCTCGCTGTCGAGCCATCGTTGAAGCTGGTGTTCGACGGCCTCGAAAACGAGGAGCAGACAGCTGTCCTGTTTGTTCTCACCCGTGGCGGCGAGGTGGAGCTATCGATGAACCACGACGGTCTCGGCGAAGTTTGGGCCGAGCCCTACGCGGAGTTCGTCGACGATGAAGGAATCGTCACCCGGGTTTCGAGCCTCGAAGTCGAACTCGCCTCGCAACCATTCGCCGACGTGATGTGGGAACTCGACGAGGAGGTGATCGAGGGTCAGTTGTTTCTCTGTGATCAGGTCGTAGACAACCGTTCGGATTCCGGTCCCGGGTCGTTGCGCGAGGGTGTAGCGCGGGTTCGCAACGGCGGAATGGTCTGCTTCGATCCAGCGGAGTTCAACGAGCCCGGGCAGGGCAAGGTCGAACTCGGAGAGGAAATCGGGACGACAAAAGACCTCACGATCCGCGGCGTGGCTGGTGCGAGCATCGTCTCGGCGGATGGGCAGGGCCGAGCGTTTCGTTTCGAGGGCGACACAACGGTACGTCGGCTGACCATCGAGAACGGAAGCGCCGATGACGGTGGTCTCGTCCATGCCGTTGGGCCGTTGCGGCTGCAGGGCGTTACGTTGCGACAGGGCGCGGCGTCGGCCCGAGGTGGAGCACTGGCCCACTTCGGCCCCGCCGCGGTCACGCTCGAGCATGTCGACATCCTTCAGTCCCACGCCGGGCTGCTCGGCGGAGGCGCATACATCGAGGGACCGACGGACGCATATTCCGTGAGGATCGCCGACAACACCGCTGGGTTCGCCGGAGGAGGAATGCACGTCGACGAGCTCGACAGCGATGGACTCCGCCTGTCGACCAATGAGGCGCTCGAGGGAGGAGGCATGTGGATCGGCTCTGGATTTCTGCGCGGGCTGGATGTCTCGACGAACCGGGCTCGCAGAGGGGGCGGTCTCGCCGTGGCCGGATCGGTGAACGCGCAATCGCCCAAGATCTACAACAACGTCGCCGAGTCTGCCGTCGCCATCGCCCAAGGTGGCGGAGCCTACGTCGCCCCAAACGCGACCTTGCTGCTGGCCGGTTCGGCACCGGCCAGTTCGGGAGTTCCGGCGAGCGTGGGCCGCAACCGAGCGGACGAAGGAGGCGGGATTGCGATCGCGACCGGGGGCCAGCTGCAGCTGCTCGGGAATGCCCGCGTCGACACAAATGCCGCCGCCCGCGGCGGCGGCATCTTGGTCACGGACGGGCACGTCTACGTGCTCGACGACTCCGAAATCGTCAACAACACGGCCGTCGAAGACCACGGCGGCGGAGTGCTGCTTCGGAATGGCTCGATCGATTTGGCCTACGACGCCCGCATTCATTCCAATGAAGCAAAGCGCTACGGAGGCGGCGTGTACATGGACCCCGGGTACGCACCGTCGTCCCTCGGATTTCCCGTGATCGATGGACCGAACGGCGCCCGGATCGAGCACAACGACGCCAACTACGGAGGTGGCGTGTACCAGTGGGGAGGCATCTTCGGCGCAAGCGTGGGTGTGCACATCGCCGCGAACACCCCCGAGAATATCGTTCAGCACTGAATCAGGATCACGACAGCGACACGCAGCGGGCTTCTCGGATGGTCGAACCAAGCGAAATGAAGTGTGAAAAAGCCGGGACTCACGAGTAGGGCGGGTGCTCCAGATTGGTGTGCTCCTTCGCGTGAGGGAGGCCTCACGGCATCGGCACGTCCTCGAAGGACATCCAAAGGTCGTCCAACCCCGGTGGCGTCACCGGCCGATCGCGCTCGAACACGCCGAACAACGTGTCCATCACCGGACTGAATCCGCCGACGACGTTTTGTCGTAGGCTTGGTCGGACCACGCCGTGGATAGCGGACTCCATCCGAAACTGCCGGTGGTGGTGTACCAGGCACCGTTGACGAAGTAGCCGTCGATGCTGGGCCCGTAGAGGTCCGACAGCGACACGGGGTGCGCGACGTAGATCTTGCCGTCCCCGTCGCGAGCTCGATGATCGGCCGCGTTGTCCCGCTGAGCGGCTCGACCTCGCGGGCTTGGATCAACCCGGGCTGGTTGTTGCGCGCGAGCTGCCAGGCCACGACGAAGTCGTCGCCCGGTGACCGCTTGTACGCGATGCGAGCGCCGTAGGCTCGAGGACCGGTCGTGCCGGCGTCCTGCACCACCCAAAACGCCCCCCTTGGGGCGTTCCAACCGCTGTATGCGCTGGTCACCGATGGCTGCTTCGAGGCGCCGGCGGTGACGGGCGATGCGGCGGTGTTCAGGCCCGCCATGGGCCTCTGCGAGCAGGACCTGTTGCGGACGCTGCAGCGGCTGCACGCCGACCTGACCGAGCACCTCGACGACGCCAGCGATGACGAACCAGTCGACGAGGCGCTCGTGGCCTGCATCCAGCTCGGCTTGCCGCCGCGTGCCGGTTGCAGATCAAGACCACTAAGGGACCAGCGACGTCCACACGCCCTGGCCGTTGCCGTCGAAGAACTCGTCGCACTCGGGTGGGTGGCAGGGAAGGAAGCTGTTGTCGTTCGCGTTTTGCTTTTGCAGCTGGTAGAGCGGTAGGCGTGGCTTCGCGACGCACGTGGCTCCCTCCGAAGTCCAGTGGGCCTCAAGCACGTCGCTCATCGTGTCGGGGTCGAACTCGACGGTGTTGTGCGCGCCAATATCGGTGAACTCAAGCGGTGTTCCGTCTGCGGTGTAAGACGTGCCGTCGCCACAGTAGTCGGCGCGAAACATGCGAATCGTCGCCTCGCGCTCTTCGGGGGAGGTCTGGCCGTCGTAGGGCACGTACTTGACCATCGCCATCTTGGCGATCGCGTGCCCGCGGCAGGCGGCGCTGACGATGTGGTCCTGATTGGGGATGACCGAGCCGTCGCTGGTGTCGTACCGCTCGCCCTCCAAGAAGACGACGGAGGTCTCGTCGAGCGTCATGCCTTCGCACACGTTGGTCAAGGTCTCGGTGTCCGGGTCGAGGTATGCCAGGCCGTAGGTCGGCAGCGCGCCGCCGGCGTCCGTCCAGTCGAGGACCCAGTTGAACGCGTAGATCTCCGCATCGAGTTCCTCGCCCGAGGCCCGCTTAGCGCGCAAGGTCCACCCGATCAGGCCATACTGGCTGACCTTGCTGGTCCCGTCGCTGGCGAAGAGCTCTCCGTGGTCGAACGTCACGTCCCACGACTGACCGGAGGGATCAATGAGCGCGGAGTACCGCGGCAGCGTGAGTGAGCCGTAGCCGTCGTAGGTCGCGGCATCGACCGCGAGGTCGCCGAAGTGCGGGGAGTTGGTGAATCCGCAGGTCTTGCAGCCCCACTTGCCGCCCGACACGACGACGTAGGTGGAACGCAGCGAATCTCCGACCGGCTCGTCGGAAGACTCCGCGCAGCCCACCAGCGCTGTCGCTCCGAAACATGCAAAGCCAATAAGACTATTTTTAATCACGTCCATCTTGTAATATAGAGCGAGAAACGTGCCAAGATGCGTGGGCACGATTCCTGCTCCCTCTGGGCTGCCCAGGTCCCATGGGACCGCGCGTCCCATGGGACGCCACAGGGACAGTGTCACATGGGACGACGAGCTTGCGCGAGGAACTGGCATCACGACCATCGATGACGAAACGCGCGACGCACCGGTGGACGCTACGGCCGCCGCGGGCTCCAAGCCGCCCAACGTCGGGGGCCGCTACCAACTGCACGACCTGTTGGGGGCCGGCGGCATGGGGCGGGTCTACGCCGCGCAGGATCGAGAGCTCGGTCGAACCGTCGCGCTTAAGCTGTTGCCGACCACGGCGACCAACGCGCGCGATAGGGCTCGGCTGCTGCGGGAGGCGTTCGCACTCGCACGCCTGTCCCATCCCAACGTCGTGCAGATCTACGACGCGGGCATGCACGGTGACGAGGTCTTCATCTCGATGGAGCTCGTCACCGGCACAACGCTGCGTGAGCGGCTCGAAGCGGAGCTGGCCTGGACCAACGTGCTCGACCTATTTCTCGCCGCGGGTCGAGGGCTCGAAGCAGCGCACGGCGCCGGGCTTGTGCACCGCGACTTCAAGCCCAGCAACGTGTTGGTAGGCGACGATGGCCGCGTTCGGGTGGCCGACTTTGGCCTGGCAGCGGAGCTCGACCCAGACGAGGACTCGGGCGGGGTGGCGGCGGGCGGCCTCGATCGCACCGTACTGCAGGCGAACCTGACGCAGCACGGCGCGATCATGGGCACCCCCCGATACATGGCTCCCGAGCAGCATGCCGGAGGCCAGACCAGCCCGGCGACCGACCAGTTCGCGTGGTGCGTGAGCCTGTACGAGGCGCTCTATGGCGTGCATCCGTTTGGATGCGGAGTCCTGGAAGACTGGCGCGAACGGGTGCGAGAGGGACACGTCTGCCCGCCGCGAACCCCCGTGGGCCCGGCGGCGATCCGGCGCGCGCTGCTCAAAGGACTATCGGTGCAGCCCAACGCGCGGCACCCCGACGTGACCTCGATGCTCCGCGTCGTCGAGCGGGCCCAGACGCGTTCCTCGCGGGTCCACCTCGGCCTGGGAATCGCGATCCCCACGACCTTGATCGCCGTGCCCTTGGCAATCTGGGCCCAGAAGGATCCGTGCGGAGGATCCTCGCGTTTGGTGGCCGAAGTTTGGAGTCCGGCCCGCGCAGCCGACGTCGCCGATGCACTGCAAAGCGCCGACGCGACGCTGAGTCGGTCGGTGCTCGACGCCCTGGATGCGTACGCCGCTGCGTGGACGGTCGAACACCGGCAGGCCTGCCTCGTCGCACGCGACGGGGGACTCACCCGCAACACGCACGACGCCGTCGATGCGTGCTTGCGACGACGGCTCTCGAGCCTGGATGCGACGGTCGGCGTGATCGAGCGCAGAGGCGCCGAGCTCGGAGACACCCTCGCTGACGCGACCAGCCGCCTGCCGCTGATCGAACGATGCACCGACGACGCGCTTGCCCACAGAGGTGTCGACCCGCCCTCGCCCGCGATCGAAGGCGAGGTGTCCGAGCTTCGCGACGGACTTGCACGGGTCGAGGCGATTCACGCCGCCGGTGAGTTCGACTCGGCACTCGAGCGGCTCGAGGTGCTGGACGCGCGCGCCGAGGCGCTCGACTATGCACCGCTTCGAGCCGAGGCCGCGTTGGTGACGGCGAGGCTGGCCATGGATCGCATGGACTGGCCGCAGGCCGGCGTTGCCCTCGACCACGCGCAGACCGTGGGGCTTGCCGCTGGAGCCGACCTCGCAGCCGCCGAGGCCGCGGCGCGCCGAGTCTTCGTCCGTACGATGATCGATGGTCCTGGCGCCATCGCACCGCACGAGCTGGCCGTGACGCGGGCACTCGCGAAGCGGGCCGGAGCCCCTGTGTGGCTGCGCGCGCTCGTGGAGAACAACGTCGGGGTTCATCATGCGATCGCAGGCGAGACCGAGGCCGCCGACGTGGCGTTCTCGCAGGCGGTGGCGTTGACCGAGGGCGCTGCCGACGTCTTGCCGGTCGACCGCGTCGGCTACCTGCTCAACGTCGCGCTTCGGACTTCGGACGAAGCAGCACGGGACCGACGATTCGAGCAGGCCACGGAGCTCTCGCGGCGTACGCTCGGCGTCACCCACGGCCGCACCCTGGAGATCGAGCTGCTGCGGGCACAGTCGACCGTGGATGACGACCTTGCTCGTGAGCGCATGCGGCCGATCTGTGAGCGCTTGGAGTCTCGTCTGCCCGGGGATTGGACCCGGTGCCACCTGTGCTTTTGGCAGCTCACTGAGCTGGGTGACAGCGCGGCCGAGCGCGCGTCGACGTGTCTTGAGGAAGCACCGCAGCAGGCGCGGTCCGAGCCGGACTGGAAGACCCGGCGAGCGATGAACGACGCGCTGCTGGCGATCGGCGGCCGAGCGCCAGCGGACGCCCTCGCCTCCATCGCGGATGCGCGCGCGGTCCTCGACGCCCAGCCCCCTGCGCCCTGGCTCGACTACGAACGCGCGACGCTGACGCTGCTGGAGCTGGCGGTCCGCGGGGACGTCGTAGACAGCGACCTTGTCGGCAGGCTCGAAGACGCCGCGGGGGCGCTGCGACAGCGACTGGAGATCTCCCACGACCAAACGCCGGCTCGTCGGCTGCGGGTCGTGGACGCGGCGCTCAGTCGTCGATCGCGTCGTCAGGACGAATGATGCCAAACAGCTGGATCCAGCGGTAGATCTGCCGTCGGTCGCGGGCGAAGTGTCGTGCCGTTCCGCGGACGCTCCACCCCTCGCGCTCCATCACCGCGATGAACTCCTGACGGGTTGGCTTGGGGGGTTTCTCCGCCGGGAGCGCCAAGTCTGGCGTGCGGGCCCGGGGCGCGAGCTTTTTGGAAGCGTCGCTCTGCAGCCACGCGTCGACGTCCGCGACGGAGATCTTTTTCTTGCCGCGCGTGAGCAGCAGCCCGCCCACGCCGTGAACCACCTGGTCGAGCCCACGGAGGTTCTCGAGCCATGGCTGCAAGAGCAGGGCCTCGAGGGCCTCGGCGGTGAACTCGACCGGCTCGACAGTCAGGGTGGAGTGGGCGGCGCTCCACCGCTCGTGCAGCAGATCGAACCAGATCATGAAGTCGGCACGGCGCGCTCGCAGGGGCGGAACGTGGATGCGTTGCAGAGAGAGCCTCGCAAGGAGGTCACGCCGAAAACGACCCGCGTCCACCTCCGTCTGCAGCGTGCGGTTGGTCGCCGCGACGACGCGCGTCTTGACGCGATGCACCTTGGTACCGCCGAGCGCGATGACTTCGCCGAGCTCGACCGCCCGCAGCAGCTTGGGCTGAAGCTCGGGCGGAAGTTCGCCGATCTCGTCGAGGAACAATGTGCCGCTATCCGCCGCCCGGAAGAAGCCATCGTGGGCGGAGACCGCTCCTGTGAACGCCCCGCGCTCGTGCCCGAATAGCTGGCTGTCGATCAAGCTCGACGAAAGCGCCGCGCAGTTGGCCACCACGTAGGGTCCCCCAACCTTTTCGAGGCGATGCAGCTCCGAGGCGACGAACTCTTTGCCCGTTCCGCTCTCTCCCTCGATCAGGGTCGTTCCCCCCGAGCGCGCCGCCCGGACGACGGCAGCCCGCAGCTGCATCGCCGCGAGGGACTGACCGGGAATCCGATCGGCATCGCCCCCGACGTCAACCGCCTCGGATTCGACGCCGGTCTCGAACACCGCCACGACCTCGCCCATGCGAAGGACGTCGCCTTGTTGCACGGTCGAGGGCAGCGACCCCACAGCCACGCCGTTGATCCACGTTCCGTTGCGGCTGCCCGGGTCCGTCGCGTGGTAGGTGCCCGATGCGACCTCCGTCAAAGTGAGATGGCGCCGCGAGACGGTGCCGTGGTCGATCTGAACCACGTCGGGGGCCGACGCTCGCCCGAACGTCACCGGGGGTGTGTCGAGCCGGAGAACACCGCGCAAGGCTCGGGGCGCCACGATGCACAGACGGGCGCGGCGAGGCTGTGCCTCGCTCGGCTGGTCCTTCGTCGCGGTGAGCGTCGCGGAGACGCTGCTACGCCCAGACCCAGACGCCATCAAGGCTCGATACCACGTCGGGCGATGCTTCACGAGGCCTCCGGCAGATCCGCGCTCACTGGTGGGTGCACCAGATGCCGCTCGCTGCGCGGCCGCAGAACGAGTGCCCGGAGGATGTCAGCGCGGCGCTTGCGGAGGTCCACAAGCAGCCGCTCACGGCTACGGGACCGCACAGAAGCCGATGTTCTCGTAGCCCGGGGGGATATTGTTGCTGCCGAACCAAGGCTCGCACATCTGGCCACCTGAGACTCCCGAGCAGTCACCGTCCGGGTTGGGTCCGGCGAGGTCGCAGAAATCCGAGCAGCACCCGCCCGGATTGGTACAGCCAGGTACGTCGCTCTGCGCGCCGCATGCCAGGCCAGGGTTGCACGCATCGTCCGATGAGCACGACGCCCCGTAGACGCCGATACCGTTGGGTACGGTGTCTGGAAAGCACACGAACGTGTCGCTGCCCGACGCGAACGCGCACACCTGCTCCGAGCCGCAGTTCTGCGTGATCGGGTCACAGAAGGCGAGACACACTGGAGCACCGGCATAGCTCACGCACGAGCTCGCGGGGTCGTTGCAGTCGGGGGCGTTGGAACTGCCGGTGCAAAACGAGGTGCAGATACCCTCGTTGGTGTCGGGCGAAACGTAGAGGCACAAGCTGCCGCGGTCACAATTGTCCCGACCGCTCGCAACCGTGCAGGGGTCGCCCGACTGTCGCGGTAGGCCCATGCTCTGATCGGCGGGGACCATGGGGACGCATCGGTCCATGCCCCAGGCATACGGTACGCACTTCGTCTGTGGTGTGCAGTCTTGGTTCCAAATGTCGCAGTCGCCGAGGATGCGGTACTGCTGTTCGGTAGAACCGGACCCGTCACAGCTTTGTGCGATGGGCGGGTCTCCGAAGGTCAGACAAAGGCCCGAGTATCGGAACTCGATGAATGATTCGTGCTCACCCTGCTGGATTCGAACCTTGTCGAACCACTCGCCCCCCAAGTCCTGTACTTTCGCCTCGTCTAGGAACGCTGTAGTGCCGCTGCTCTCGTGCATCAAGCACACCGACGGGTCTGCCACCGAACAGACCTTGTAGATGAATCCGGCGCCTTCTTCGTAGGTTTGAGCGCCAAGCGTGAAGAGCTGCGTGTGGTCCTTCGGGTCGCAGGGAAGCTGCAGCGGGCTCGAGCCGGCATTCGGATCGAACGCCAGACAGGTGCCCTCTTCGGCGCTCTGGATCAAGACCTCTTCGTTGTCGTATGGGCCGGAAAGGCCGCGAAACTCGAGGTCGTCCGTCTCCACTTCGGCGACGAGGGACTCGTCCTTCACGTCGCACGCAGCGATGGAGAAGACAACAAGCGAGAGGAGGGATCTGAGAACAAGCTGGTTGGGACTCATGGTCGCCGAAGCGAGCAAAATGTTGGCCAGACGGTTTTGTCCGCAGGATCAGTCACATAGAGACGGGCATTGGGGGACGGCGGGCGGGCGTCCATGGGGCGGTCCCATGTGTCACTTGCTTCGCAGCGGCCACCGGAGGGAGCGACGCATGAAGGGCCGCCGCCGTGACGATGCCGAAGGAGAAGTGCCCGAGGATACGGGGTCGACGACACCTGCATGCTGCGTGCGGACGGCGACGGGGTGCTGGCGGAGGACGACTGCGACGACCAACTGCCGCAGCTTGGACACGGAGCGTGGATGCGAAGCCGCAGGACCTGCTCTCGTTGAATGGTTTGGCACTCGCTGGCTCAGCTTCGCTCTACACCTCGCTGCTGCTCCCCTGCGCTCCCCTGCGCTCCCCTGCGCCATCTCATGCCCCCCGCCGTACTCCTCCATCCCGGCTTTTTCCCACTTCATTTCGCTTAAACGCTCAGCGCAGCTTCATCGACGGGCCAGGGCTTCGCGTCCCGCCCGTCGGCCTTTTCCCACTTCATTTCACCTAATCGCCCGGGGCAGGCGGGCATCGGCCAAATTGACCAATGCCGCATGGGGGCTGGCTCACTGGGGCTGCTGCACGCCGGTGATCAGCGGGTCGGCGTCGGTGTCGAAGAAGACCTCGAGCACCTGGGTGCCGCCCTCGGCCGGCGGAGAGATCGACAGCATGTAGAGGCTCTCGCGCACGCACGTGGTGAAGGCATCATCGTCGCGCTCGTCCTTGCTCGTCACGTCCGTGATGATCGTGCCGACGTCGGGCTCCCCTTCGAACGCGACGGAGAACGTGTAGACACCGGGCTGTGCGGGCGGGGAGGCCTCAAGACAGGCGGTTCCGATCGTGCTCGCGTCCTCGCTCATCATCATCTGCTCAATGTCGCCGAGCAGCTTGATGTCGGTACCGGCGTCGCGGACGAGGTCCTCGGGGAGGCCGGCCTCTGAGAGGCGGGTGAGGCGGGCGCGTTGGATCGCGTCTCGCTTGGAGTCTCGGCCAGGGGCATCGCCGAAGCGGGCTAGATTGATGTCTGGGCGGGGCAGCGTGGAGGTTGCGGCCCGGGGTTTCCTCTCGGGCTTCGCCGTGGCACTGGGCGGCGCCGCGGTTTCGGGGTCCGCGGATTGGGCTCTCGATGCGGAGCCCTCGGGCTCCACTGCATGGGTCTGCGCCGCGTCCTGGTGGGGCGGCACGGATGAGCCCGAGGCGACGGCAGTGACGGTGACGGTGGCGGCCGCGAGGGCTCCGAAGGCGAAGGCGAGCTTGGTCGTGGTCTTCATGGCGAGGGCGGCGGGGCGAAGGGCTGCGAACGCAGGCAGCCAGGCCGCGCGGTCGCCATCGTGGGCGTTGTCGAGGGCGCCGCGCAGCCGGAAGAGGCCGGTGCGGAGGCGAGCCCGAACCGTGGCCGAGGGTCGATCTTCGCGTCGCGCGATCTCGGCCAGGCTGATGCCTTCGAAGAAGTGCAGCAGGACCGTACGACGGAAGGGTTCCTCGAGCGCCTCTACGGCTCGCGTCAGGGCCCGAAACTGCTGGGCCCGAGCGAGCAGCGTCTCGGCGTCGGGCAGGGGCTCGGGCGTGCTCGAGGACGTCTCACGCAGGCTCCGGCGCTCGCGACCGCGCAGCTGCATCTTGCGTGCGTTGCGAAGCACGGCCGCCAGCCACCCACGCGGCGCGTCCGCGTGCTGGGGTGGGGAGGCGGCCAGCTTCGCCCAGGTCTCCTGCATCAGGTCCTCGGCGTCCGCCGGCTCGGCCAGCCGCAGCGCTAGGCGCCGCAGCCAGGGCGCCTGCGCCAAGAACGCCTCGACATCGTGCAGGTTCGTGTTCATCGGGTCTCGATCCAGGCAATGCCACCGACCCGGCGATCGTTGTCGAGGTTCGTCGATTTTATCGCAGCGGAGAGCCCGCCGCGCCTCGCCTCAGACCGCCATCTAGCGCCCAGCGCCCACCGGTTCCGCGCGAGCCCTCCCCGGTCTTGCGATCGCTCGACTCGCCCCTGGATCCGCGACCTTCTCTTCGACCCTCGGGAGTCCCCTTCGAGCCCCGACCGGACTTGTTCTTTTTCGAACCCCCCGCGGTCTTGCGGCCCGATGATCCGCCTGGGATCTTGCGCGCGTTCGCCGGGTTGACCTCGATCTTGGGAATCTTGCGGCCGTGGGGCGAGGGCTTCGCACCGGGAGGCTGCGTGGTCGAGGGCGGCAGCTTGCCGTAGTTCGGCGGCGTGGTGACGGTGACGGTCGGGCCCGCGGGCTTCACCGTGGGCTGGCTCCGCACCACGCGGACCGAGGGCAGCAGCCCCGGATCGACCAGCCACACCGGGTGCAGGACCCAGTCAGGCTTGATCTTCAGCGCGCGCCCGTTGACTTGGTGGACCGTCTTGAGCTTTGCGGCATCGATGAGGCCGGTCGCCTCGGACTCGGGGACCGCAATCAGCTTCGCCACCGCCGTCGGCGAGGCGTCGGCGAGCTGGCGCACCGTGACGATGCCCGACTTCTGGAGCTTGATGAGCTTGCTCTGCGCAGCGTCGATCTTGTTGTGCGCGCTCTTGGTCCCGCGGATGCGTGGATTGACGAACCAGGAGGGATCGATGAGGTAGTACTCGTCGAAGATCCAGTTCGGGTCGACGATGCTCGAGCTGCTGACCGCGCTGACGGCCGAGGCGCGGAGCGTCTTGCCACCCTTGATTCCCACCACGCTGGTGAGATTGGCCAGATCGGTCTTGGCGAGGTCGTAGACCGTGTCGATGCCGGCCGCGTTGAGCGTAGCCTTGGCATCGCGCGCCTTGGCCAGGGTCCACGCGTAGTTCTCCATGTCGACCACCTCGGCACTCTTCTTGGGCTTGTTCTTGCTGCCCGCCTTCGGCTTCACTTTGTGCGCATGGACCCGGCGGCAGTTGGCCTGCGAAGCGCCGGTCGTGGCCTCGGTTTGCCCATACCCGTACTGCACGTCGTACTCGGCGACTTCGTAACCCGGTGGGCAGAAGTGGGTCCAGCTCGACGCGTGCGCGTGCGCGTGCGCGAACAGCTCGCTGGGGTCGTCGTGAACCGTCATCGGGACACCCACGCGGAGGGTCGTCTTCTCAGACTTTCCCACGAGTGGCTTGCACCACCACTCGATGGTGAAGCCCACCTCGAACTCCCGGGCCATCTACCCCTCATGCATGGGCCGGCGCATGGCCGAGACCGCGGCGCTCTTGGTCGAGCACCGCTTGCCTGAGGTTCCGTGGCGGCAGTGGGTGCTGAGCTTCGAGGGCCCGATGGCGGTCCGGCTGGGCTACGACCGGCCGCTGCTCGGGCGGGTGTGTCAGTGCTTTGCCAAGCGGGTGATGCAGACGCTGCGCGGCAGAGCAAGCGGGAGCATGGCTTGCGCAGCAGCAGCGACCTGCACCCCGGGGTGCTCATCGTGGTGCAGCGCTTTCGCAGTGACCTGGGCTTGTTCGTGCATCTGCATGCGCTGGTCACCGATGGCTGTTTCGAGGCGCCGGCGGTGGCAGGCGACGCGGCGGCGTTCATGCCGGCCATCGGCCTCGGCGAGCAGGAGCTGTTGCGGACGCTGCAGCGGCTGCACGCCGACTTGGCCGAGCACCTCGAGGTCGGCGGCGATGATGGCGAGCCTGTCGACGAAGCGCTCGTTGCCTGCGTCCAGCTCGGCCTGCCGCTGCGTGCCGTGGGGCCCTCACCCTGCGAGCCGCGACCGGCTTCGCCGATGCTCGTCCGTGGCTTCGGCATGCAGCTACACGCCGCCGTCACCGTCGACGGCCGCGACCGCAAGCGTCTGGAGCGGGTGTGCCGCTATCTCCTGCGCCCGCCCTTCGCCCTCGATGCCGTACAGCGCACCCCCGACGGACAGGTGCGGGTGCGCTTCAAGAAGCCCAATCGCTTCGGGGCCACCTTCGCCCAGATGACCCCCGACACCTTTCTCGCCCGGCTGTGTGCACTCGTCCCGCCGCCGCGGGCCCACACCGTCCTGTACTACGGCGTGCTCTCGGCCCACCACAAGCTGCGCTCCGCCGTCGTGCCTCGTGCCGACGAACCCGAGCCCGCGCCCAAGCAGCTGTCCCTCTTCATCCCTCGCGGCCACCTCGAGCTCCCCGCCACCACCACCTTGCTGCACGCTCAGCTCCGCGATGCTGCCCCCTCCACCTGCCCTGGATGACGCTCCTTGCCCGCGTCTTCCGCGTCGACATCTCCGTCTGCTCCCGCTGCTGCGGGCCCATGCGCGTCACTCGGGCCGTCACCACACCGCAGGAGATTGCCGCCGAGCTCCGCGGTGCTCGTCCGCCGCCGCGAGCCCCTCCTGTCGGACAACTGCTGCTGTTCTCTCCACCGCCCGCAGCCCCCTGAGTCTCGCTCCACCAGCGCGTCGATTCCCACCGCGCTCGTCTCGGCGTGCCTGGCGAGTTGGACTCCGTGCGTCTGCGGTCCCCTGTGACCGCGCGTTTTCTCGTTGAATGGTTTGGCACTCGCTGGCTCAGCTTCGCTCTACACCCCGCTGCTGCTCCCCGGCGCTCCCCTGCGCTCCCGCCGCCACCTCATGCCCCCCGCCGTACTCCTCCATCCCGGCTTTTTCCCACTTCATTTCGCTTAAACGCTCGTTCGAGGTATTGCAAGCACCGAAAGAACAGAGCCTGAATCCCAACAACATTACACCGCAGATATTCCTCATTGTCTTTCCTCTCACAGAACCGTCAGCTCAAAAGCGGTCGAGGGAGTGCATCCCAAGAGCGACTGCATAAGGAGAATCGTCTCGTCCTTCGCGAGGTTCCTGGTGAGGTTGATCTCCGCTCCGCTCTCACGCCGCGAGTCGAGTCCTTTTCGGTGGGGTTCCGAAAAACATCAACCATAGTGGGCTGCTAGCCGGTAGGCCCTCCACGACAGACTATAACCCCTTGATCTCCCCGTCAACGGTCACCCGCTCGAGGAACGCCTCGACCTCCTCCTCGGGTAGCAGGGGGTTGTCGCTGATGCGAACGTCTCCATGAACGCGCTCGAGGCCCTCGAGCCCCGCAAGGCTTTGCAGCTTCGGATTTCTCGTAATCGTGAAACTCCCCTCGACCTCGGTGAGGTTCTCGAGCCCGCGAAAATCGACGAGCTCCGGCACACCACGAGTGCCAAAGCTACCGACGCTCCGCAGCTTCGGGACGCCTTGATAATCGACCAAGTTATCTTCGACGAAGTGGAAGTTACCTTCGATCACTTCCAACGAGTCGAGCCCCTCGAGGGACATCGGGTCTCCAACGTAGCCCCCCGCGCCGAGGTTCCCCGTGATCACGATGATCGACGCCAGGTTCGCCCGATCCGGAAAGCCGTTGCGAAGGACGATGCTGCCATCGAGCCGTTGGCATCCATTGAACGTCGTCAGTTCCTCCTGGCTCAGCGACCCGTCCTCTGGCGTGCACGTCCTGAGGTCTTCGTAGAGGGACTCGTTCGAGGCAGTGCAAGCACCGAGAGAAAAGAGCCCAAGTCCCAAAAAACATACGTTGTAGATCTTCCTCATCGTTTTCCTCTCACAGAACCGTCAGCTCAAGAGCGGTCGAGGGCGTGCATCCCGAGCGCGACTGCATGAGCTGAAGCGTCTCGTCCTTCGCTAGGTTCCTGGTGAGGTTGACTTCCGATCCGCTCTCGCGCCGCGAGTCGAGTCCTTTCGGAGGGGTTCCGAAGACATTAGCCATAGTGGGCCATTGGCCGGTAAGCCCCCGGAAGTCTTCCGCGACGGACTATAGCCCCTTGATCTCCCCGTCAACGGTCACCCGCTCGAGGAACGCCTCGACCTCCTCCTCGGGTAGCAGCGGGTTGTCGCTGATGCGAACGTCTCCATGAACGCGCTCGAGACCCTCGAGCCCCGCAAGGCTCTGCAGCTTCGGATTTCTCGTAATCGTGAAACTCCCCTCGACCTCGGTGAGGTTCTCGAGCCCGCGAAAATCGACGAGCTCCGGCACACCACGAGTGCCAAAGCTACCGACGCTCCGCAGCTTCGGGATGCCTTGATAATCGACCAAGTTATCTTCGACGAAGTGGAAGCTACCTTCGATCACCTCCAACGAGTCGAGCCCCTCGAGGGACACCGGATCTCCAACGTAACCCCCCGCGCCGAGGTTCCCCGTGATCACGATGATCGACGCCAGGTTCGCCCGATCCGGAAAGCCGTTGCGAAGAACGATGCTGCCATCGAGCCGTTGGCATCCATTGAACGTCGTCAGTTCTTCCTGGCTCAGCGACCCGTCCTCTGGCGCGTACGTCCTGAGGTCTTCGTAGATGGACTCGTTCGAGGCAGTGCAAGCACCGAGAGAAAAAGAGCCCAAGTCCCAACAAACATACGTTGTAGATCCCCCTCATCGTTTTCCTCTCACAGAACCGTCAGCTCAAGAGCGGTCGAGGGCGTGCATCCCGAGCGCGACTGCATGAGCTGAAGCGTCTCGTCCTTCGCCAGGTTCCTGGTGAGGTTGACTTCCGATCCGCTCTCGCGCCGCGAGTCGAGTCCTTTCGGAGGGGTTCCGAAGACATTAGCCATAGTGGGCCATTGGCCGGTAAGCCCCCGGAAGTCTTCCGCGACGGACTATAGCCCCTTGATCTCCCCGTCAACGGTCACCCGCTCGAGGAACGCCTCGACCTCCTCCTCGGGTAGCAGCGGGTTGTCGCTGATGCGAACGTCTCCATGAACGCGCTCGAGACCCTCGAGCCCCGCAAGGCTCTGCAGCTTCGGATTTGCCGTGATCGAGAAGTTTCCCTCGACCTCGGTGAGGCTCTCGAGCCCGCGAAAGTCGACCAGCTCCGGCACCCCATAAGTGCCGAAACGACCAACGCGTCGTAGCCTAGGGACGCCTCGATAGTCGACCAAATTGTCTTCGAGAAAGTGGAAGCTACCTTCGATCACTTCCAACGAGTCGAGGCCCTCGAGAGATAATGGGTCACCAATATATCCCCCACCAGCGATATTTCCCGTGACCACGACGATCGACGCAAGATTCTCGCGATCAGGAAAGCCATTGCGAAGGATGATGGTGCCATCAAGCCGTTGGCACCCCTCGAACGTCGTCAGTTCTTCCTGGTCCAGCGTGCCGTCCTCTGGCGTGCACGTCCGGAGGTTTTCGTAGGGGGACTCATTCGAGGCATTGCAAGCACCGAGAGAGCAGAGGCCACATACCAATAGGCATACATTACAGATCTTCTTCATCGTCTTTCCTCTCACAGAACCGTCAGCTCGAACGCGGTCGAGGGAGTGCATCCCAAAAGCGACTGCGTAACCTGAATCGTCTCGTCCTTCGCCAGGTTCCTGGTGAGGTTGATTTCCGATCCGCTTCCACTCCCGATGTGGCTTCCCTTTGCGTAGACGTCGATCGTCGCGCCCGGGATCCCGTCCTCTACGACGATGAAGCCATTGCCTTCGAAGGCGGGAAGTACGTTCGGAGTCATGCCGGCAGGATTACACGCGACGACCTCCGTCACGACCTGCCGCAGGTCGTCGGGACATAATCTGTGGGTGATGGTGAGTTCGTCCCCCTGCTCGAGGGGCTCATTGGCGACTCCCGAGATGATCAGCAGTCCTAGGCGGCGGTTCGTGCCAGGATTCGAGTCGACCGCCACGAGGCTTCCTTGGCTGTCGTGGACGACCTCCAGACTTCCCCCCTGAACGAGCCGTGAGAGAGCCAACGCGGGTTGCCCCTCAAAGACCGTGCCGACGGTTGGTGTGGACATCTCATCGGTGAACAGCTCGACGCTCTTCGCGGGCGACTGCGGGCTCGGCTCACACAGGCGCTGCTGCGCGAAGAGCTTGTCACCGACCTGAAAGTCCTCGAGAGGGAGGTCGACGACCGAGTGAGCCGCGAACGAGGACGTCTCGGCCGTCTGCACCAAGTTGCCTTGCCTGCGATGCTCGATGACCACGTCAGCCCCCGGGACGTTCTCCACCATGACAGACCCGGCGCACGCGTACAGAGGCGTGTAGATGAACTTCGGAGTTGGGACATCCCCTTCCCAGACCTGGGTCCGCTCGAACCTCGAAGGTGAGGTGATTCCGTCGAGGCTTTGCGTCGCGTACACATTCTCGTTCTTGGCGAGCGGCTCGTCGAGCTCGAAGACGACGGTCGGCCCCGTCGCGAGCTTGAAGAAGGGGCCCTGGGTATCCGTTGAAAGCTCCACCGTCGCACCGAGCTTCGCGTTCCGGACCGCGACCGTATCTGCGCAAGCGTAGTAGGGTCCGAGGTTGAGCGGGCTGAGGACCGAGGGCCCTGGCGGGTCGAAGTCCACCTCCTCACCGTAGTCGGATGGCGGCCCTTTCTCACAGTAGTCCCAGAGCCGCTCGGCCTGAACGTTCATCGTCTGCGTACTCGCGAACCAGGGCGGCATCGATGCCATCGGGGCGGTCGCCGACTTCTCGATGGTCATGCCAAGAACGCTGCCGCAATACCCCGGCGTGCTGGTGTGCTCCTCGAGGATGAGCGGAAACCGCATTCCCATTGCAGCGTTGTGACACTCGGTGCACTCTCCTTGTCCCCCGGCCACGGGGCCAAGACTCGAGATCGGCCCCGGATTTCCGATCCAGTCTTCGTGAACGATTGGCGTAGGCCACTCGTCGGCGACAATCGCCTCCCACTCGGTTTGACCGTCGGACCAGAGCCAACCGAACACGCCCGCCTCGTATGGATCGATGATGAACGGGTTCTCGCCTGCGTGGCAGTTGCTACAGACGCCCTGGGCGTTCTTATCCAATGCTGCGCCACCGATCAGCGCGTCGATCGAGTGCGTTTGGTATCGGGCGAGGTAATCTCCAGCCTCGTTGTCCCAGAAGCAAGTGTTGCCTGTTTCGTATCCGAAACAGATGAGACCAAAGAACTGGGCCTGATCGTCGTCCTCGAACCACCGAGGAAGCGCCATGCAGATCCCCTCGGCAGTCTCCCACGTCCATAGCTCGGCTTCGAGCGCGGGTGAGAGGAACTCCGTGGTGATCTCGCCGCGGTTCACCCATCCGTCGCTCTCATCCAGCAACCTCCGCGGAACGGGGACCCCCGCCATCTCGCACTCCACCCTATAGTCGCGACCTGAGTTCTCCGTTGGGATCTTGTTCGACGCGTCGGCGAACCGAAGGCTTGAACCAGAGTCCGCCCGCGGTTCGCGCGCTCCTGAATCGCAGGACGTCAGTCCGATGCCGATCAGGCCGAGAGCCGAGAGCCGAGAGCCGAGAGCCGAGAGCCGAGAGCCGAGAGCCGAGAGCCGAGAGCCGAGTTCTAAAATCGCCGTCCATAGCAGTATTTGGTCCAATAGCCGGCGGCGACGATGGCGTCAAGTCGTGGGTGATATGAGGGTCATATAGCGTGGCGACCGCCAGTCTGTCGCTTGTCCTATCGCGAGCAGAGTCGCGTCCCCTCGGTCGCTGTGGTGGATGAGTCGCTCCGACGGGCAGCTTGCCCGGGGGTCACTCCATATCACAGTGGCTCGCGCCCGAAGTGCCATCCGGCTTCTGAACGGGGTCCTCTCCGAGCCAGGCGCGGCCCCAAGCGATCCGCTATCCTTCTCGACATGAGTCCGTCGGCAGAGAAGCGTGCGACATACGCCGACCTGCAGGCCGTCCCCGCCGACCGAATTGCGGAGCTGCTCGGCGGGGTTCTGTACACTCAACCCCGCCCGGCAGCGCGGCACGCCCACGCGGTCACCGGCCTTGCAACCGACCTCGTGTCGCCGTTCCAGCGAGGGCGCGGAGGACCCGGGGGGTGGGTGCTGCTGTTCGAGCCCGAAGTGCACCTCAATGAGGACGTCGTGGTGCCGGACATCGCAGGATGGCGTCGATCGCGGATGCCAGAGGTCCCCGACACCGACTCCGGCGTCTCCCGCTTGCGCCCCGCCGCAGACTTGCGTTCGGGGTTCTCCCAGAGCCGTCCAACTTGTGCGCGGAACATCTCGAAGTCGACGACTTCAGCGAGTCGAGCCAGCGGGTCCCCCTGCTTCTCGAGCTGCTCGAGTCGTTCTGAAAGGTCCGAGAAACCCAGTTGCCACGTCATCTTCTTTTCTTACGACCACGTGATCTTCATGTCGATCAAGAACCTCGAACCATCCTTTCTCCATCGTTTCGACCCAGCCTGCGAACTGGCTTCCTCAGCGACGAACGCCAGCGTGGTTCCCGCGCCTCTGAGAAGTTCCGACCAATAAATAGAGGTTCCCTTAGACGCAACTCCGCCGGGTCCCAGCTGGTGCTCGCGCCATCGCGCATGCGCACTGCCCGGTCGAGCCACCACAGGCGCTGGTGCTCCGATGTCTTTGGCAAGGCGGCGAGGAGGAGGCCGCGACGGGGCTGCTCAAGACCCCGACCGACATGCTTCGGCTGCTGGCGGCTCGCGGGGCGGACCGAGGCCCTGTTGCGCTCGGACGATGTGACAGCGGCCCTCGCACACCTGCGAACACGCCCCGGCGTACTGGGTCGCAAGCTGCACGAGCTTGTCCGTCGATTCCCCGACTCGGTCACCGAGGTGCTGCGGCAGTTCGACGGCGTCGCGCACGACATGAGGTTGAAGAACTTGTTGGTGCTGCGCCGCTACTTCGCGACGATCACACCACTGTCCGTCCTGGAGACTCGAGACCGCGTGGTGGGGAGACCACGGGCTGCTAACCCGGACCTTCGGGAACTTCGCAAGCGCTCGTGACCGCGGCCGGTTGCTCCCCCTCGAGGATGCTGTCGCGGCAGTCGAGAAACGCTTGCACGCAGTTGGCTCCGGCCGCAGGGGCGCAGTTCGCTTGCAGGTCCGCGACGACCGACTCCGTGTAGTTCAAGACACTCGTCCCCACTCCGCCCACCCCGGTCGAGCCCTCCATGGGCTCCGGCACGAAGAAGGCGTCGTCGATGCAGCTCTTCGAGTCGGGCAGGCAGGTCGTGCAGAGGGCTTCGGCGAGCTGTGTTTGTGCAGCCGTCGGCATCATCGACTCGGTCGCCTGATGGATGCACAGCCTCTGCTCGAAGCTCGTCGGCGAGCGGCAGTCCTCAGGAAACCCGCAGTCGGCTCGCGCCTCGAGCAACTCTTCGCGCTCGACGTCGAAGACCTCGAGGCACGCCGTGAACTCGGCAAGGTCACACGCGTCGAGCGTCTCGCCGCACGCCTCGACGAATGTGGCCGCCGCATCGCAATACTGGATCAGCGCAGAGGACCCTGCCGTGTCGGTCCCAGATTCGCCGTTGGACGTGGTGCCGCCTCCCGTGTCCGTCCCGCTCCCTCCGTCTGCGGACGAAGCATCGGTCCCTATGCCGCCCGTCGAGGTTGAGGGTCGTGTGGTGTCGCCGCCGGTGGCCGAGGTGTCCTCCGTGGAACCGCCGGTAGGACCGGACCCAGCGCCAGCGTCGTCCCCGCAGCCGGATGCACAGCCCGCAGCCACGCACGCGAGGACGAGTCCTCGAAGAACACCTCGGACGTCCGCACCGGCACGCCGTGGGAGCAAGAGCTCGTGAAAGTCGGACATGGGGTCAGTCTCGCCCGCGCTCAGTTAACGCGGCGCTTAATCGGTCCGCAAAAGATCGAATTCGTGGGGAGCGCAGCGCCGAGCTGGGCAACCAGCACCTTCGCAGTGAGATTCCGTCCTCCAAACACTCTCGTGGGTCCGGTCGCCCTGAGCCTCCTGGTCCTCATGATGGTCTTTCCCACCGAGGCCGGCGCGGTCAAAGGACGTCAGGTCGATGGAGCATGCGACTGGCCCACGACCGTCGGGCTGGTCAACGGTCGCGGGCTGCCCACGTGTAGCGGCACCTTGATCCATCCGTCGCTCGTCGTGACCGCCGCGCGATGTCTGTTGGAAGCCCCGCAGTCCGTTTCCTTTGGCGAGAATGCCATCTTCCCCGACGGGGAGGTTGCGATCGCTGGTTGTGTCGACAACCTGGCGTTCTTCGGCGACGAGCGCATCGACCTCGCCGTATGTCAGCTCGCGGAACCAGTTGAGGGGGTTCCCATCGTTCCGCTCCTCATGGGCTGCGAGACGGAGGTACTGAGCCACGGCACGCCGACGGTCATTGTCGGGTATGGCAACTCCGTGACCTCGGATACCCTCGGGCACTCCGGGTTCGGGCCGAAGCGATTCGGTGAACTTCAGGTGGAACTCGTTCGTGAAGACACCGCCGAGGTCGACCTCTACGACAACCTCGACGGCGTCTGTCACCGGGACTGGGGTGGCTCCGCGTTCGTTCAACTCCCCGACGGAAGTTGGCGCCTCTTTGGCGCGGCCAAGTCCATCGTCTACCCCCAAGGACATGTAATCGAGCCCGGGTATGGCAACCAGTGCGGCAACGGAGCGATCTCGCGGTACACGCTTCTGAGCCCGCTGGTCGAGTGGATGGAGAGTGAAACGCAGGCAGACCTGACACCGTGCTTCGACAGTGGCGGCCAATGGGATCCCGACGACCGATGTGCGTCCTTCCCGATCGACATCGACGCGGTCCCGTCGACCTGGGCCGAGTCCTGCGTGGGCGCTCTGGGAGGTGAGCCCACGTGTGGCGACCTCGATGGCGAGTCCGACACCGACTCCGACTCCGGCGAAGGCACATCCTCCACTTCGGGTACGACCGGGGACCCCGGCAACACCAGCGAGTCTGGCCCTCACCACGACGACGGCAGCTCGAGCGGTGCACCCGAGGACACCAGCACCGGGCCCCAGACGAGTTCAGGATCCACCACGGCACCCGGAGCTGGGGGCGTGGCGGGTACAGAGCCCAACGGGTGCGGCTGTCAGACTCCGGCCGGGCCAGCCCCGTGGAGCCTGGCAGCCCTGCTGCTCGTCACGCTGCGGCGCCGAGAAGCCCAGCGTTGCGCGATCGTCCGGAGTCAGCGCGGTCGCGCGGCCATCTCGTAGGTCATCCCGAGAATCCTCCGGTACCCTCCCGGGTTCGTGGCGGCAGTCCTGAGCAAGCTCCTTGTCACACTCGCACTGTGTGGGGCGGCTGGACTCGTCGCTGCGCCCACACCAAGATCGCAAACCCGACTCCAACGACCCACGCCGATCCGACGGCCGAGCTGACGTCTGCGTGAGGGCGTCGGCCAGAGTCTCTCGGCTCCGAATGCGCGAGGAGGGTTGGGGCCGGGGCTCGCCCGCGCGCGAGGTCGCGTCGCCCATACTCGACGCCGCACGTCCGGGCCACGTTCGTCTCGGTCGGTCGCGCCCGCGGGCGCCGCTCAGACGGTAGGCTCGCCTCGAGATCGCAGGGTCACGCGGGTCTCGCGGTGGATGCCGCTCATCAGGCCGCGAGCCATCGCTCGGGCGCGAGTGTGGATCTGCGCGGCCGTTTCGGCGTCGAAGGTGGCCTGGAGCGTCTGCTCGAACAGCTCGAGCCACCGCTCGAAATGAGTCGGCGAGATACCGGGCACGGCGGCATGAATCGCACGCGGATTGCCGGAGTAGCGACCCGCACCCAAGAGAACGCTCGCCCAGAAGTCGACCATCGTGTCGATGTGGGGCGCCCATTGCTCGGCGATGGCGTCCTCGAAGACGGGGCCGAGCAGGGGGTCTACATGCGCGTGCCCGTGCGCGGCCTGGTGCCGTCCGTCGTCGTGGAGCTCGGCCGAAAGGCCGAGCGGAAGTTCGTGGAGTTCTTCACCGCGCATCTGCGGAACGACCACACGCGGCGGGCCTACGCCCACGCGGCCGCGCAGCTCTCGGCGTGGTTGGAGATCAACGGGATGAGTCTCGCCGAACTCGAGCCGCCCGAAGCGGCGGCGTACATCAAGAGCCTCGAAGTCGAAGGGAAGGCGCCGGCGACGATCAAGGCTCGGCTCTCGGCGCTGTCGAACCTGTGCGACTACCTCGCGAGCAGCGGCGTGCTCGACTGGAACCCCTTCAAGGTGGTTCGAGGACCGCGCGTGTCCCAGCGTGAAGGGCAGACCCCAGTGCTCGAGCCCGAGTTGGTACGGGCGCTGCTCGACTCGTTCGAGGGCGAGAACGTGGTGGCGCTGCGTGACCGGGCGATCGTGTCCAAGATGCTGTTCTCGTTCGCTCGAGCTCCCCGCCATCAACACCTTGCTGCACGCTCAGCTCCGCGATGCTGCCCCTTCTCGCGTGGCCTGGATGACGCTCCTGGCCCGCGTCTTCCGCGTCGACATCTCCGTTTGCTCCCGCTGCTGCGGGCCCATGCGCGTCACTCGGGCCGTCACCACACCGCAGGAGATTGCCGCCGAGCTCCGCGGTGCTCGGCCGCCGCCGCGAGCCCCTCCTGTCGGACAACTCCTGCTGTTCTCGCCATCGCCCGCAGTCCACTGAGTCTCGCTCCACCAGCGCTTCGTTTCGCACCGCGCTCGTCTCGGCGTGCCTGCGAGTGCACTCCGTGCGTCTGCGGTCCCCTGTCGCAGCGCGTTTTCTCGTTGAATGGTTTGGCACTCGCTGGCTCAGCTTCGCTTTACACCGCGATCCTGATCCCCTGCGCTCCCTCCGCCATCTCATGCCCCCCGGCCGTACTCCTCCATCCCGGCTTTTTCCCACTTCACTTCGCTTAAAACGCTGTCGACGAGCGGTGGTCGAGGTTCAGTCTTCGAGGCGGTGCAGCTGGACACTGACGTGGTCCTCATCTGGAGGAATGCAAGCTCGAGCAGGCTCGCGGCAGGTGACGAAGGGACGCCGTGCTAGACTCGAACGATGGAGGGGGGACGAGGGGTAGGGCGAACCGTCCTCGGCGTCCTCACCCTGTGCCTCGAGCTGGGCTGCACCAATCCCGAATCCGAGCCGACGCTCGACTCGGATTCGGCGGCTGAGACCGGAACCGATGAGGAGAGCGGAGCGACGGGAGACCCGAGCGAATCGAACGACGCGTGCCTCGCCGCGGGTGGGGCATTCGGGATCCTGGCCTCGCACCGCGTCGAGCTCCTCGCCCAAGGCGAGGAGGACAACCGGTGGGCTTCGCCCGGGCTCTTCGTTGGACCTGCAGGGCTGCGCGCGAGCGTGCGCAACCGCGATGAGGTCGACCCGCGCGGATACGGTTTCGAGCTGACCGCCGAGGGCGATGTCGTCGGTCCGCTAGAGCCCATCGACGCGATGTGGGCGGGGGCGCGATGGTGGTCGGGCGAAGCCGGGGTCGTGGCAACGCACTGCAACGACGGCGTTCCTGGCTGGACCTTCGTGGACACCGACGGACACGCCGAGGCACCATCGGTGCATCCCCAGCAGCCCACGCAGTGCTTCGCGGTGCCGAGCGCGGCGTGGACCTCGGGAGGTGAAGCGTTGATCGCCTGGCTCGACCTCGCGTCGGAGTGCCAGTTCGGAGTTTCGTGCGTTCGTGTCACCCGAGCGGGAACGGGCGGGCACGAGGCCATCGTCGATCTGTTCGACGGGGGATCGTCGTCGTGGGGCCCGAGCGTGTCGGTCGCGGCCGGGCCCGAGTCCGCGTTGGTCGCCATGCTGCGGGTCGACGCGCCGGCCCAGATCGTCACCCAGATGATCGATCTGCACGGCAACCCCACAGCGCCGACATTGGCAATCGAGCCGCCCCCCTCGCCCGAGTCCATCGACGAGATCCCGCGCATGGAGGCCCGAGCCGTGCCCGATGGTGAGGGAGGCTTCTACGTCTACCTCGGAGGATATGGCTTCTCGATGGGCCGAATGCGGCTGGACCCCTCGGGCCAGGTGTCCGAGCCCCTCCAGGCTCTCCCTCCGATCATCGAGCCGCGGGTGTGGGACGTCTTCAACAGCAACCTCGACGCGGTCCACCCGCGCCCCGGTGGCTGGCTCGCGGTGGGCGATGCAGCCAGTGGAGGCTCGGTTCGCACCCTGCTGTCGGCGCTGGACTCCCGAGGTGAGTTCGTCGGCCACGTGCTGTTCGACTGGTCGTACGATATCGCGGTGGCCAGCGACGGCGATCGGCTGTTCGCGTTGGGCGTGAACTCGGGCGCAGAGCTGTTCGAGCTCGGGTGCGTCGTGCCCTGAGGCCGGACCTCAACGGTCGGCGAGCATGTGGTGGATGCCGTCGGGGCTGCTGACTACGAGGTCCAAGTGGCCGTCGTCGTCGACGTCGAACATCGCAACGGAGGAGACGTCGGGGAAGGGCACGTAGTGGCGCTCGAAGTCGCCGAGCTCGGTTTGGGCGAGGATCAGCACGCGGTCGAACTGGGGGGGCTCGTTGGTGGGTGCGGGAGTCGACTGGTCCTCGATCGCGAGGTCCATCCGTCCGTCTTCATCGAGGTCGCCGATCCCGATGGAGAGTGGCTGTCGCGTCAGCGTGATCGGATCGGCCGACACCCACCCATCGGCCTCCATCCGAAGGACGACGAGCGTCTGTTCGCGGGTGCTGACCAATACGTCGTCTCGCCCATCGCCGTCGAGGTCGGTCACGGCGATGGGCACGGCGTCGACGGGGAGGGTCGTGGTGGTGGCGACGTCGTAGGCCACACCGGCCGCGTCGAGTTCGAGCGCGACGAGCTGGTCGTCGACGGGTGCGGCGACCTCGATTTCACCGTCACCGTCGAAGTCCCCCGCGACGACGGGCTCGGTGGGCTCGACGGGCAACGGCGCACCTCGGGTGGCACCGCTGGCGAAGATCAACCACGTGGTGTCCCCATAGACTTCGAGGATCCGCGCGGGAAGCCCGTCTTGGGAGGGGACCCCCGCGACGCCGCCGAATCCGGCGTAGATGGACGCGAACGGAACGAGCAGGTCGTCCTCGAACGCGAGGGCCTGGCACACGCTCGAGTGGATACTGCAGTACAGGAAGTCGTCGAAGCCGTCGTCGTCGAGGTCGACCAGCGATCCGTAGAGGCGCTCATCGCTGCCGCCGAACCACTGCTCGCGTAGCGAGCCTGCCCCGTCGCGAAACAGCATGTGAACGTGCACGGCCCGGCTGTCCACGAATACCGCGTCCGCTTGCGGAAGGTGGGCGACCGATAGCCTTCCGTGGCCGTCGCTCACGCGCACCGGCGCTTCGAAACAGATCTCGCACGCCTCCCCCGATTCGCCCGGGGAGTCCGAAGCGCTGTTCGAATCCCATTGCGAACCCGAGTCGGGCGTCCCGCAGCCTACGAGCGCGAGCGCAAACCATCCATACCGCCCGCTCATATGCGACGATGATACAGCATGCGCTCGGTCCTTCACCTCGTCGTCGCGTCCGCGGTGATGCTCGGATGTGGTGACGACGGCCCCGAGAGCAGCGGCGACGCCGCGGGGAGCGACGGGGAGGCAACCTCCTCGACGAGCTCGGAGAGCGGAACCTCGTCCTCCACCGCGATGCAGGAGAGCGCCGGCTCCTCATCGTGTACCGAGGTTCACGAGGGCGACCTCCTCTTGGACAGCCTGGACGACGTGGAGGCAGCCAGCGAGGTGGGCGAAGCGACCGGCAGCGTCCGGATCGAAGGGGACGTTGGTTCTGTGGCCTCATTGGCCTGCCTTCGAACCATCGACGGATCGCTGACCATCTACGACACACCCTTGCGCGATCTGATCGGCCTGCACAACCTCACAGACATCGGCGGGCACCTCACCGTGCTCGAGAATGCGGACTTCCTGCGTGCATTCATTCGCACTCTGGATGCCGACGTCCGTTGACGCTGAGGCCGCTGAGTGCCTTACGTCGCCCTGCGGGTGCTCCCTCCCCGCGTCATGGACTCGCCGCGGCGGACCTGATGCGTGCTCACCTCCGTCAGCATCCCCGAGTGCCAGCGCCGCCCGTGACGACCCGCCTCCGGCCACACCGACCACCGTCGCTCCTGCGCCCTCCCACAGCAAACGACGCCTGACCTCTCGCAGTGGCGCGACCCCGCGTCAGAACATGCCAGCCGGCTTGGTCACGACCTGCCCACAGGACGCCCGCGGTTGCATGTCCGGGCTCGCTGGTGTTCTCTGACTTGGAACAGGAGTTCACGATGAACCAGACAGCAAGAAGAAAAACCCTTGGGCTTGGACTGTCCGCGATCGTCTTCGGATGTGGCCCGAGCGTCGAGGACCCAGAACCTCCCGTCGAGCTCGTGGAGCGCCGCATCGAACCGTGCCGGACGGAGTGCCGGATCGTCCTCGACCCCGAGTGCGGGAATACCGACCACCCGAACTTCCCGATGTTCGAGAGCGTGGAGTCTTGCATTGAGGAATGTGCGAAGACGGACTCTGTCTGGCACTGGGGACCGCAGACCGACGGGACAGACGCCTGCGAAGGCGAATGGGCCATCTACAGCTCATGCATGGCGGCCTTGAGTTGCGAAGAGCAGAACCGGCATTGGACGACGTCACCGTCTGAGGATGCACCGTGCAAACAGGAGAGCAGGAATCTGACAAGCTGTGGCTCGGACAACCCCCCGCCGCAAGAAGGGGGGTCCTGATGTCCCCCGTTCTACATCGCGCGAAGCTCTCGGCCGCCACCCTCGGTGTTGTCACATTTCTTGGTCTAGGCGGTTGCTACAGCCCTTCAGGCGACGTTTGTCGCGTCCACTGCTGGGAGCATCGGCCGCTCATCGAAGACCAGGACCAAGACCACTAGTTCGACCTCGACTGCGAGAACGGCGGAGCGAGTCCGCTGAGATTCGACCCTCCGCTCCCGCCTGCAGGCTTCTTCATCGCCCGGGCGTGCACCGACAGCCAGGCCCAACACGACACGCTCAAGGCCGCCATCGCCGCGATCCTCGGAAACGAATCACTCAACGCCAACCAGCTCTCCACCTACCAGAACATCGTCGACGACATCGCCGACGCGGGCGTCGAACAGTGCGTCGCGCACCTCATTGGCGACGACCTGAACACCCAAGTTACCGAGTACACGGACATCGACCCCGGAATCCCAGGTATTCAGTCGTGCGTCCTCGCTGACGCGCAGGCGCTCTGCGACATCTACGTTCGCGCGGCCATCCACGACGAACTCGACGAGGTTCTCGGCGGAGGAGACCAGGTTCCACAGCTTTCCACGCCCGGCTCCCAGATCCTGCAAGGAAGCCAAAGCTGCGACTATGTCCCCGAGCTGGGACAAGGGGACACAGACACTGCAACCAGCGGTGGCGAAGGCGAAGGCGAAGGCGGCGGCGGCGGCGACGATTCGGCTACGAGCGGCGTCGACTCGAGCGGGTCCTCAGGCTCAGGCTCTGGCGCGGTCGGGCCGTGGGGTGACCTGCCATCCTTGGTCAGCTGCAACGCCAACAACATCTGCACCGCCGACCGTGTCCTCATCGACAACGTGACTGCCAGCTTCGCGACGCTGTACGACGACGGCGTATTGCTGAGCCTGGTCACGTCGCCCGCGAAGGGCGTTCGGCTCACCGGGGTCGACCGCGGCGAAGACTCCGCAGACCTCATCGACGCCTTCGGGGTCCTGAACGACGACATCATCACCGAGATCGACGGAATCACGCTCGACTCGGAAGCCGCGATGGACGCTGCGCTTGCGTCCCTCTCCCCAATTCCGAGCCCGGTCCAGTTCACCGTCGTTCGGAAGGTCGGCGCCGTGAAGACGACGCTGAACTTCGAGGTCCGGTTCGTCGATTGACCCCCTAGGAACACGCCGAGAGACAACCAAAACCAGTCCGGAAGTCGTGAACTGCTCTTTGAAACCAAAACCCTCTTCCGGACTGGTCTCGGACTCCACCACCGAAGCTCTACCGCAGCGGCTCGCATCCGAACGACGCGGTCATGCTGTCGCCTTCGTGCAGCGACGAAACGGGCAGTCTCCAGGGATCTGCGGCCAGCGTATTGACCGTGTAAAAGCCCAGGTCTGCGAGCGAGGCGATCGTCATCGCGCCGCCAGCATCGCCGATGCTCGTCCGCGGCTTCGGCATGCAGCTGCACGCCGCCGTCACTGTCGACGGCCGCGACCGCAAGCGTCTCGAGCGGGTGTGTCGCTATCTCCTGAGACCGGCCTTCGCCCTCGATGCCGTACAGCGCACCGCCGACGGACAGGTTCGGGTGCACTTCAAGAAGCCCAATCGCTTCGGGGCCACCTTCGCCCAGATGAGCGCCGACACCTTTCTCGCTCGGCTGTGCGCCCTCGTGCCTCCGCCGCGGGCCCACACCGTCCTGTACTACGGTGTGTGTTGATGGTCGCCTAGAAGCGCGGTTTTCTGAACGGATGGACCGAGCGGCAGTGCGCGCAAATCTCGCGACAACCGCGGCGATCGGCTAACCAGAACGGCAACCAAAAAGAACGGCCCGGCACCCAAAGCACACGGACCAACTCGAGTTTCGCGGCACGAGTGGTGATGGCGTCTCACGCCGTGATGGTCGAGTCCAATTTTTGGCGAAAGCCGAGAACACTTGGACGATTCGCTGGAGATCGAGGCGGACCGGCTGATCGAGTTCGCGAACTTCGGTCGATGAAGTTCAATGCTGGTAGATTCGGCGCGTGCGAAGGATTCGACACTGTCTTCCATGGCTCTGTTTGCTCACCGCCTGCTCTCCCGCCGTCACGCCCGAGGACACCGATGTCGGGACCACCGACGGTGAAGGAGACGGAGACGGCTCGACGACCGGGGACCCCGCCGAAGAGTCGGGCGAGATGCGCCCGTTTCGCGAGGACTGGCGGACGGTGATCGATCAGCCGTTCTCCACCTACGACGCCAGCGGCCAGGTCGCGATCTCGAGTGTCCTCATCGGAGACGAAGGATCCGACAACTTCAACAACCGCGGGGACGTGATCGTTCGGTATCACGACTCCGACCGCATCATCGTCGAGATGCGCGGCTTCACCATGACGACCTCGCAGGCCATCGCCGATGCCGACTTCGAGGCGCTCGAGATCAGGGCCACGGTGGCCCAGCTTCCGCCGCCACCCCACATGTTCGACCCTGCCGACGACTGCGTCGGGCCCCAGGTGCCGTGGCGCGACGGGTGCCAGGTGGCCGTGTACTACGACGGCCAGGTCCAGCCCATCCGCGTGGGGGCCGATCTCCGCGTCACGCTCCCCCGCACCTTCATCTACGACCTCTCCATCGTCACCGAGGACAACGACGCGGACGGCGACTACCAGAACCGCGGGAACGTGTGCGTCGAAGGGCTTCCGGGCTCGGTGGACGTCCGCCTGAGCAAGGGCGAGGCCTGGGTCATCCTCGACGAGACCATGGCCGAGATGCCCGAGTGCCCCGAAGCGCTGCGGGCCGAGTGCGAGGCGGCGGCGTGGAATGTCTCGAGCTGCGGCTGCCTCTCTCAGGGCTACGCTTTCAGTCAGGTGTCCGTGGCCTCCAACGACGGCCAGGCCAGCGACGCCACGGTCGACGTGCCCGGCGGAGGGTTCTGGGTCGGCTACAACATGCGCAACGACGGGGGCGAGCCCTGCCAGGCGGTCGTGGACGACGACGTGGGAACCATTCTGCTGGACGTCAGCACCAACCTCGAGGTGGCCCCGTGGTCGAACCGAGGCTCGATCGACTACCCGGGCGAGCCGGCCACGTTGGGGGCGGGGTACAGCGTCCAGCTCATCTCCGACGCGTGCGCCACGGTGCTCTCCACGGAGAGCCCGGAGGACTTCGGCGGGCAAGGCGGCGGCCCCGAGCAAGCGGCCGCGCAGCGCGGGAACCTCCGCATTTGCTCGGGTTGTGCGCGCCAAGTGGGTTGCGAGGGCCTCGTCCCGGGGTGATATCCTGTGCCCATGGAGGGTGAGGCGCTGGCGTTCGGACGGTACGTCGTCCGTGGGCATTTGGGCGCTGGCGGCATGGGCGAGGTCCTGCGGGCCTACGACCCGCAGCTCGATCGCGAGGTCGCGATCAAGATCGTCAAGGAGCCGACCGCCACGGCCGCGGCCCGGTTGCTTCGCGAGGCCAAGACGTTGGCCGCCATCACCCACCCCAACGTGGTGCCGGTCTACGACGTGGCCACCCAGGGTGACGACGTGTTCGTCGCGATGGAGCTGATCGAGGGGCAGACGCTGCGGGCTTGGCTCGAGCCCGGTCGGCCCTGGCGAGAGGTGGTCGACGTCTTCGTGCGGGCTGCCGACGGACTCGACGCTGCGCACCGGCTCGGGGTGGTGCATCGCGACTTCAAGCCCGACAACGGTCATGGTCGAGCTCGGCGTGCACGGGCAGGTCACGCGGGTGCGGGCGATGGACTTCGGTCTCGCGGTCTCCACCGAAGACACGGAGTCCCTGCGGATCTCGGGCTCATCCGCCGACGTGTATCTGCAGTCCGATCGCCTCACGCAGACGGGTGCGATCGTCGGCACGCCGTCGTACCTCGCGCCCGAGGGTGAGGCGGGGGCACCCGGCACGCCAGCCACCGATCAGTACGCGTTCTGCGTCGCGCTCTACGAGGGGCTGTACGGGCAGCGGCCCTTCCTCGCCGAGTCGTACCAGGCGCTCTCGCGCAAGAAGTGGAGCGGCGACATCCAGCCGCCGCCCGCGAACACGCGATCGACGTGCTGCGATCGATCTGGAAGTGGCTCGTGTTCGGCGTGCTGCTCTCCGCGTTCATCACCACCGCCTTGCCCACCGCGTGGCTCTCGGCGGTCGGGGGCGACAACCCCTTCTTTGCGACCCTGCTCGCGCTTCTCATTTCGGTGCCGCTGTACGTGTGTGCCACCGCGTCGGTTCCGATCGCCGCGGCCCTCGTGGCCGCAGGCCTGCCCGCCGGCGCTGCGCTCGTGTTCCTGATGGCCGGGCCGGCCACGTCGCGACCCTCGGCTCGGTCTATCGCACGCTCGGCCGCCGCGCGCTGGCCGTCTACCTCGGCACGATCGTCGTCGGCTCCGTGGGGCTCGCCTACGCCTTCGATGCCCTCGTTCCCCTCTCGATCACCGCACCGCACGAGCACGCCCACGAGGCATCGTTGATCGCCATGGCTTCGGCCGGCCTGCTCCTGGGCATGCTGGTCTGGTTCGCCAGCGAAGACGTGCGCGCCTGGCAGAACCACTCCAAAGCCCCGGCGGCGAGCCCGTCGTCGCTCACCGTCGGTGTCGACGGCATGACGTGTCAGGGCTGCGTTCGCAAGCTCACCCGCACCCTCGGCGAGGACGACCGCATCGAGTCGGCCACCGTCGAGCTCGACCCCGGGTCGGCCACCGTCCAGGGCAGCCTCGATGCAGACGCGGTGGCGGAGCTGGTGCGCAAAGCTGGGTTCACCCCTCGCCCATGAGGGCACATGGTAGGAGGCCTGCGGTACTCTGCCTGTGCCGTGAGCGACCGTTCGCCCCGAGACTTGGACGCCGACCTGCTCGCGGCTTGGCAGACGGGCGACGAGCGCGCTGGCCAAGAGCTGTTCCGGCGCCGGGTCGGCGAGATCACGCGCTTCTTCCTCAACAAGGTGCCCGAACCCGAGGTGTCCGACCTCGTCGGGCAGACCTTTCTCGGGATCGTCAGTGGCCGCGAACGGTTCCGAGGGGAGACGAGCTTTCGCAGGTTCGCCTACTCGGTCGCCAAGAACGTGCTGCTGGAGTTCATTCGCAAGCAGTACAAGCGGCGCCGAGAGGAGCTGGACTTCGCCGTGGTGTGCGTAGCCGTGTTGGCACCGCGTTCGCCCAGCTCGATCATCACCGGGCGTCGTGAAACGCAGGCGCTCGTCGACTCGCTGAGGCACGCGCCGCTCGACGACCAAACCCTGCTCGAGATGCGGTACTTCGAGGCGATGGGGGGCCGAGAGATCGCAGAGGCCTTGGGCATCAGCGAAGCTGCGGCGAGGGGCAAGCTGGCTCGATGTACCGAGCGGCTGCGCTCGCGCGTACAGGCGGCGCTCATGGCTCGAGATTCCTCCGAGACCGAGGTCTCGCTCGACGACCTCGAGCTGTGGGCGAGCCAGGTCCGCCGTGCGATCGGCCGAGAGGAGGCAGGGTGAGCGACCGCCAACCTCCCGCGCGCAGCGTCCACGGGGGTGCGCTGGGTGTCTCCGACCGCGTGCTTCGGGAGGAGGTCGCCAGCCGACTGTTCGGGGTGGAGCAGACGCTCGCGATCGGGCGCTTCCGAGTCCGCACCCTCCTTGGCGCCGGCGGTATGGGGCGGGTCTTCCTCGCCGACGATCCCGAGCTCCATCGGCCGGTCGCGATCAAGGTCGTGCATCCGTTGGGCGCAGACCCGGGGTCGGCGCGGCTTCGCATGCAGGCCGAAGCGCGGGCGCAGGCTTCACTGAGCGATCCGCACGTGGTGACGGTCTACGAGGTCGGCGAGCACGAGGGCGGGCTCTTCATCGCGATGGAGTACGTCCCGGGAACGACCCTGCGGCGGTGGCTCGATCTGGAGCCTCGGCCATGGACAGAGATCGCCGACAAGTTCTTGCAAGCCGGCAAGGGTCTCGCGGCGGCGCATCGACGCGGCCTCGTGCATCGAGACTTCAAGCCCGAGAACGTGCTCGTCGACGACGAGACGGGACGTGCGCGGGTCACCGACTTCGGTCTGGTTCGGCCGGGCTCGACCACCGAAGCGGCAGAGGGCGAAGGGGGCGAGGGTGAACCCGTGACGGGTCGAGCCGGGACGCCTGGCTACATGTCGCCCGAGCAGCGTGCGGGCACGGCCGTGGACCCGCGAAGCGATCAATATGGTTACTGCGTGGCCTTCGAGGAAGCCCTCGCGGGCACCCCGGCGCCGGCGGCCCTGCTGCGGATCCTGGTGCGCGGCAGAGCCGACCTCGCGTCGGAGCGATGGCCCGACATGTCGACGCTTCTGACGGCCATCCAGCGCTGCATCCGCCCAAAGCGCTGGATCCTCGGGATCGGCCTCGCCACGACGGGGCTCGCCGTAGGCGCCTTGCTGTGGTCCACCGGGGACGACTGCTCGGACGTTGGTGGGCTCGAGGGCGTCTGGGACCCCGACGTTCGGACGGCGGCCAGGGCAAACGCCGAAGCGTCGACATATGCGTACGCGCCCACGGCATGGGCGGCTGCCGAAGGGCTGCTCGACGACTACGCGAAGACGTGGACGCGCGAACGCATCATCGCGTGTTCGTCATCGCCGGCTCGCGACCCGCAGCTGGAACGACGAAGCCTGGATTGCCTGCAGATGCGTGGCGACGACCTCGCCCGTATCACCGGCGAGCTCGCAAGCCCCGGGTCGGACGCCGCACGGAGAGCCTCGAGCTTCGTCACGCGCTTGGGCGATCCGAGCCGATGCAACGACGAGCGGCGCCTCTCGACGTGGGTGGTTCCGCCCGACATCGAGACGGCAACGAAGCGCGATGAGGCCCGTGCCGAGCTGTGGACCGCGCTCATCCGGGATGAAAGCGCCGAACCCCAAGCCGAACACGCGCGCCAGGTTGCCCAGCGGCTCTCCGACGCGTCCACCGAAGCCCAGGCGCTCGACGTGCTCGGACGGGCCGCCATGGACTCGGGCGAGCTCGTGCAGGCCGAGGCCTTGCTCGAGCGCGGCGTCGCGCGGGCGGACGTCGCGGGGGACGATCGCATCCGTGCTCGGCTGCTCACCGCGCTCATCTACGTGGTCGGCAGCGATCCGGAGCGCTTCGGCGAGGTGTCCCAGCTCGCCAGCCAGGCCGAGGCCGCCCTGCAGACGATCGGCGACCCGCCGCTGCTGCGTGCCCACCTGCTCGCGAACCTGGGTACGGTCAAGGCGAAGGCCCGACCGCCGGACCACGAGGGCGCCCTACGCGACCACGTGCGGGCCGTCGCCCTGCTTCGCGACACGGTCGGCGCCGAGCACCCGGACGTGCTCAGCGCCCGCGTCAACCTGGGCAACGCGCTGGGCCGGGCCGGTCGGGCGGAGGACTCCCTTCGGGAGCTCGAGTCCGTGGCTACGGCCGCCCCGACGACCTGGGGCCCCGAGCATCCGAACACCGCGCGGGCCGAGAGCATGGTCGGCATGGCCTTGATGCGGACCGGCGAGCTCCCCAGAGCCCGAACCCGACTCGAGCGCGCCCTGCAGATCGCCGAAGCCGCCCTGGGCTCCAGCCACGCACAGGTCGCGGACGCCCGCTACAACCTCGCCCTCATCCTGCGGCGACTCGAGCACTACGACGAAGCATCGCGGCAGCTCCGGCGTGGCTTGGCATCTCGCGAGCAGACCGTCGGGAGGGATCACTCCAGCCTGATCCCGTGGCTGTACGCACTGGGCCGATCGGAGCTCGGCCGCCAGGAGACGTCTGCCGCAGCCGCCGTCCTGCAGCGGGCGCTGGAGCTGTGTGAGCGAGACGGTGCGTCCACCGACGACTACGCCCGCGTCCGCTTCGCGCTCGCCCAGGCCCTGGCCGCGACGGACCCACGTCGCGCCCACGTCCTCGCGCGCCGGGCCGCCGACGCCTATCGCGAAGCGGGCGCCGCCAAACGTCTCGCCGAGGTCGACGCGTTTCTCGAGGAGCTGTCGACGCCTGAGTAGCTCGCCGCGGCGTCGAAGTCGATCGCTCGGGCCTGGGCGAAGACGCCGAACCTCCACGCCTGTCGACTGTGGGTGAGGTCGGCAACCAGCCAGTGGGTTCCCTGGCGCAGGTCGGTCGTGATCGGGTGGAGGCTCGGGAAGTTCTCGGTGCCTCGATACTGGAAGGGAATCTCCGCCCCGTCGTAGACCAGCTCGCCGTCGATCCACAGCCGCAGCCCCACGTAGTAGCAGAGCAGAAGCGTCACCTCGCCGTCTTCTCGGACCTCGAAGGGAAGTGCGATGGCCCCGGGACCATCGTGCAGCTCCTCGCGCACCGCGAACCGTCCGGCCCGAGCCTCGAGTGCGCGCCACTGGGCGAGCGAGGGCCCGCCGGTTCCTGGACGCTGGACGTGCCCCGACCGCACCCAGCCATGCGCTGCGGCGGTCATCGAGTCGACGCGGACGATCTGCAGCAGCGGCACGCCGTCGCGCGAGATCACGTGGACCGTGCGTCCGGGCAGCGTGTGCTCCCAGCCCTGCCGCACTTCGGACAAGAAGTACTCGAACCGATCGGGATTGAGGTCCAGGCCGAGCTTCCACGCGTAGTACGAGCCGACCGCCGATCCGTTGCCGATGATGTGCACGGCGGCATGCGGGTCATGGGCAGCCAGCCACTGCAGTCCCTCGCGATAGGCGCTGGAGTAGGTCGCCACATCGAAGCGCAGATGGGCGCCCGGCAGTCCGCCGACCAGCGGCGAGAAATACTGCTTCTGGTAGGGATGCAAATGGACCATCTGCACGACGCTGGCGACCGTGCACGCGGCGAGCGTGGCCCAGACGACGAGTCGACCCCGACGGGCGAGGCGTGCGAGCTGCGTCCAGGCCCACGCCGCGAGGATGCAGCAGACCGGGACCATGAACGCCAGCTGACGGTCCGCGTCGTACAGCGTCGTACGTCGAAGCATCGGCACCAGCGACGGCCCCACCACCCACAGCACCAGCAGCCCCCAGCCGAACCATGCCGCACGCCCCGGCCGGTTGCGAAGCGCTGCGACGACCAGGCCCACGATCGCCAGCGGAGCCGCGATCGCCACCGCGGGCGGCAGCGTGATCGCCAGCCACCCCACGACATACGCACCCGGTGCGTCGGTGAACGGATGCACGTCTCCGGCAAAGAGGCTGACCGAGCCGTGGTCGTGGCGCGAGAGCTGGATCGATGCGGTGATCAGATGCCACGGCGGCTGCACCCAGAGCACCGGCCAGAGCACGAAGCAGACCGAATACGCGAGCAGCACGAACCCGAGCGCTCGGCCGAGCGCGCGCCACGGGCCCAGCCGCGTGCGCTCGGCGAACGCCGCGGCTGCGAGTGCTCCCACGAAAATCAACACGACCCCATGGGGTCGGACCGCCGCGCAGATCCCGGCGAGCAACGCAGCGACGATCACGTGGCGACGGCTCGGCGCTGCGGACACGCGGACGATGGCCCACGCCGACCAGATCGCAGCCGCCGCGAACGGAATGTCCTTGGGATTGGAGAACGCCGAGCCGTAGAAGCGGGGGCACGTGGCCAGCAGCAGCAGGGCCACGAGCGCGACCCGCTCGCCCGCGAGTTGCCGCGCGAGTCGGTGGGTACCCAGCAGGGCGAGACATCCCGTGGTGAGGTTGAGGACGCGGCGGAGCCGAAACTCGTCGTCGCCCCCCAGCCAGTGATGATCGAACAGCCACGACAGCCGGCCCAACGCGTCGTAGAAGAACCCGTAGTTCAGGGGCATCGCCGCGAAGCCGTCCGTGTCCCCCCGGCCCAGGACTTCCCACCACCGCCGCGTCCACAGCATGCGCCACGGCTCGTCGGTCGTCGCCCCGTAGTCGGAGGCGGTGAGCATTCCGACGACCCACACCGCCGCAACGATCGCCCACGGCGCCCATCGCAGCGCGATGGTGCGCGCACGCTCGGGGGACGTCACCTCGGCATGCTCACGGTGCGTCCCGACCCCGTCCATTCCACCGTCCGATCCACGCGCGGCTCCTCGATCGCGACCGGCCCTTCCGCCGCGCGGCGGGCTTCGTCGGTCCACTCGCGAACGATGCGAAACAGGGCGAACGCAAACCCGTCCGGGCCCGCCGGCCTGACCAGCTCGATGCGCTCGCGCATGCCCTGCTGATCCAGCTGCAGGGCGCGGAAGTGGCAAAACGGGTTGTTTCCCGGTCGCCCCATCAGCGGCTCGGACACCGCGGTGCAGCCGCCCTTGCAGACGTCGGCGTAGTAACACGTTGCGCAGTAGCCCCACAGGTCGGCGCGGGTGCGGTGACGGAGCGAGTCGATCTGCGGCCGCGTCCAGATCGTGGCCAGCCCCTCCTCGCGCCAGGAACCACCGATGTTGGTCGGACCGCCCAGCGACGGACAGTTCTTGATCGCCCCGTTGCTCTCGATGCCGATCGTAGACTTGCCCGCCTCGCAGCCTCCGAAGTGGCCAGTGCGGGCGCGCTGCTTGGCGCGAAGCTTGCGTTCGACGGGCCCGAAGTAGCCCAGCGAGTTCGCCGGCCAGATCCGCACGCCGAGTTCCTCGGCCCGATCGCATACGCGGTCGAGCGTTTCGAACACCTCCAGCAACATGTAGGGCTGCATCACCAGCTCGAGGTTGTCGGCCGCATTGCCGTGCGGGACCGTGATCTGCAGCTGCCACGAGTGCACGCCCTCGGCCGCGATGAGTTCGAGCATCTCGAGCAGCTCGAAACGGGTGTAGCTGTTGATCTGCGTGTTCACGGCCACCTCCGAGCCTGCCTCGCGCAGGTACCTCAGGGCTCGGAGCGCGTGTTCCCAGCTGTCCTTGGTGTTGCGGACGCGATCGTGGCTCCCCCGAAGGCCGTCGATCGAGATGCTGACGCTCTCGATGCCCGCCTCGACCAGAGCCTCGGCGCGCGCCTTGGTGAGCCCGTAGCCGCCCGTGGTCATCGTGGCCGACATCCCGAGTTCTCGAATGCGACGGACGATGAGAATGAAATCGTTGCGAAGGTAGGCCTCACCTCCAATGAGGGTCACCTCCCCCACGCCCATCTCGGCGAGTTCTTCGGCGAGCTGCAGGGCTTCGGCGGTGGTCAACTCGTCGGGCCGAGCGTCGGCTGCCCGTGGCCCGCAGTGCAGGCATCGCTGGTCGCACGCCAGCGTCAGCTCCCAGACGGCGAGTCGCGGAACGGGGACTTCCCCCGGCAGGGTTGCCTCGAAGCCGCGCCCCCGCGAAGGCGGGAGCGCGTCGACGATCGGGAGGTGGCGCTTGGCGTCGCGAAGCCTCACGCCTCTTCGTCCGTCGTCGGTTCGTCCCAGACCGATCGATCCGAGCCCGTGGATGCAGGCCCGGCGTAGTAGGAACCACCGAAGTCGGTGGTCGAGCTCGAATCGTCGTTGGTCGTCGAGCTGGAGCTTCCCCAGGTGCTCGTCGATGCCGGGGGACCGGCGTAGTAGGAACCTCCACCGTCGGTCGTGGTGTCGTCCGGCGTGAAGGTCGTGCTGCTGCTCCCGACCGCCGTCGTGCTGCTCCCGGCCTCGGTCGTGCTACTCGACGAGGATGCGGTGGTGGCGTTGGTCGTCGCGCCGTCGTCATCCGCGTCACACGCCGAAATGCCCAACCCGAGCACCACCCCGAGCGTCAGCAGGGCCCGCGACGATCGCGAGGGGGCGCTGCAGAACGGGCAGCGCTGCTCGTCGGCGAGCATGAACTGCAAGCAGGTCGCGCAGGGCTTGGTCTGAGCGCTCATGTCAGGCCCTCCGCTCCGTCGGTGGGCAGGTGCATTTCACGTTGCATGACCCACGAGTGACGACCTGCGCCGATTCGATCGGCGCAATCTCGGTTTTTCTTCGGCCCCCGACTCAAAACAGGACGTCATCAAGGTTGCGGGGTGCGATCTCGAAGCCGCGATAGGTGTAGATGAGCGGCCCGCGAACCTGGACGTAGAGGCCCTCGGGCGGGAGCGGGATGTTCTCGCCGATGAGGCGCAGGAACCGGTCGTCGAGGCGAAGGCTGGATTGCACTTCGACCTCGCCGTCGCACGGGTCGGGGTCGACGAGCAGCACGTCGCGGATCTCGACCGGGACGCTCTCGAGCAGCTTCGCGGATGCGCTCCCGGGCTCGAGCATCGTCGGGGTCACGCCGACCGGGGGAGGAAGCGCCGCGACGCCCAGCGCGGAGACTGCGCCAGACGCCGCCCGGACCTCGATCGTCTTGAACACGTAGCGGTCGACGACGACACCGGTGATGGCGACGCGATCGCGCATCTTCACGTCGGAGCGCACGGAGTCGCCTACCGGGAAGCGGACGACGATGCCCGACTCGGGGCCCCCATCGTGCTCCTGCACGAACACCAGCTCGGAGGATCCATCGTCGTCGAGGACCTTGGGCGCCGTCACGACGACGTCCTCGAGCTGGACGTACGTGCCCGCCGGGTGCATGCCCTGCTGAACCTCGAAGACCGTGGCCCCCAGCGGGATGTCGCCCATGCCGACGCCGGTTTCCTCCACCCCGCTCGTGTTCCCCGACTCGCCGCCGCCCGAGCCCGGGTCGGGTTCGATGTAGCCGCCGTAGCTCTCGTCCCCCCCGTCGCAGCCGGGCTCGATCGGGTAGTCGGTGTCGTAGGCCGTGCTGGCGTCTGCAGAGCCGGTGGTGCTAGGCGCCGTGGTCGTCCCCGGGTCGGTGGACGTGGTGGTGGTTCCAGGATCGAGCCGGGTGTCCGCGCCCACGGTGGTTCCGCCCGTGCTGCTGCTCGACGCACCCTCAGGCTCCAGGTCCATCGCGTCCGCAGCCGGGGATCCACACCCCACGAGGAGCAAACACCACAGCGCGCGCATCGAAACTGCCATCAGGCGAGCAGGGTAGCACCGGTCTTCGAAGACGCACCGCCGTCGGGACCACTCAGAGTTTCAGTCGCATTTCGCTTAAACGCTTCGTCTCAGCGACAAGTTGCACTCGGAACCTGCGTGCGGTAGAAAACGTCCTCACTTGTCAACAAATGCAGACGTTTCCACCCGACGAAAAGCAGGTCGTCCGACGCGCCGCGCTCGAGGAGATGGGCTTGTCGTGGCGGCAGATCAACAAGCTGCTCGACGAGGGCAAACTCGAGCGCGTCGGTCGGGGGCTCTACGTCTGGAAGACGGCGCCGCCCTCGGAGCATCGCACCCTCGCGGAGGCTGCGGTTCGCGTCCCGCACGGCGTCATCTGCCTGCTGTCCGCGCTCGCGTTTCATGGCCTGGGCACCCAAGTCCCGCATACAGTCCGGATGGCAGTCCGTCGCGGGTCGCGGCTGCCTCGCGTGGACTGGCCGCCGATCGAGATCGTCCAGTTCTCGGGCGAAGCGTGGAGCCACGGCGTAGAGGAGCACGCGATCGAGGGTGCCACCGCCAAGATCACTTCGGCCGCGAAGACCGTGGCGGACTGCTTCAAGTTTCGTAGCAAGGTCGGCCTCGACGTCGCCCTCGAGGCGCTCCGCGAATACCTGGGCCGCCGCGGTCGAAGCATGGACGCGCTGTTCGAGGCGGCGGACGCGTGCCGCGTTCGCAAGGTGATGATGCCGTACGTGGAGTCGCTGGCATGACGAGTGGTCGAGGTCGTAACGTGGGCGCATCCGTCCGCGTCCGCCTCGGCAACCTCGCCCGGGACCAGGGCGTCGCCTTCGACTACCTACGAACTGTGCGCCGGTCGCCGCCGACCGGCTCGGAGGGGAAGCTCTCGATGATCTCGAGGCTGTCGTCGACGAGCGACTGCGCGTCCTCGTAGCTCGCCACGCTCTCGAGGCCGAGATCGTCGGACAAGTCGGGGTTGTCTCGCAGCGGTCCGTTGATTCGGACGAAGTCTTACGTGCCAGATTCGCAGTGCACGAGCTCGCCACGAGCCTCGGTCTCGAACGACGGAGGGGTTGGGCTCGGCTCCGTCCACCGCACGGAGCTCTGGCGCGGGGTCGGGGCGCTCGGCTTGGCGTACGCGTTTCGGCGAGATGGACGCGGTGGCGCGCTCCTGCGATGGATTCGGCCTCTGAGCGCCCGCGCGGGTGATATTGTAGAAAAATCTGCGAGGTCACAGGGAGCGGAATGCGTTGCACGGCAACGACCCGAGGGATGAAGCGCGTGGGTGGGTTGCCGTCAAGTCGATGGGCGATGGGGTTGCTGCTGGCCTGCGGCTGCGGGCCATCGGCTGGCGACGATGCATCGGCCGGACGCGGGCCTGGCGACGAAAGTAGCTCAGCCGAGGACACGGATCCGCTCGACGACGAGCGCAACCCGACGTGGACCCGCTACCACGACGAAGACGGATTTGAACGCGCCTTCGCGGTCGCCATCGACGGGCAAGGCAACGTGCTGGTGACCGGCACCGTCGGCGACGATCTTTGGGTCCGGAAGTACTCCCCCGCCGCGGACGTGCTGTGGACCCAGACCTACGGGTCGGGATCCCTCATGATCGGCGGCGCGGTCGGCATCGACTCGGCCGACAACGTCATCGTTGCCGGCCACCTCAACGACACCGGGAAGGCCGACCTCTGGACCGGCAAGTACGATCCAGATGGAGCGCTGCAGTGGGAAGACCTCTATGTGGGTCCGGGCTGGGACACGGCAACGGGAGTCGCGATTGGACCCGACGATGCGATCATCGTGTTGGCCAACACCGACGGTGTCGACTTGGAGGGGGACACGCCCGTCGCAGAAAGGGACGGCATGTTGCGCCGATTCGATCCGGACGGTCATCTGCGCTGGGAGGCGCTCTTTGACAGCGGCGTCAACGACCAGTCGCACGGGGTCGCCTTCGTCGCCGACGAAATCGTCGTGGTCGGCGAGACGTTCGACGCTGGGTCCGTCGGCGGCCGCGTCGCGCGGTTCGATGCATCTGGAGTCATGCGTTGGGAGGTGGTCACCGAAGAAGACGGTGTCGACATACGAGGCCTTGATGTGACCGCAACCGCGCAAGGTGATTTGCTCGTGATCGGTTCTCGGCGCGCCTCCGGCGAGAATCCTGGCAACGACGGATGGATCCGAAAGCTCGATGGCAGGGGCGATGAGATCTGGGCTATGGACGTTCCTGCCGGCTACAACCTGTCGACCGAGTCGAGGATCGCGGTCGCCCCGGACGGCGACTTCATCGCGTGCGGCAACATGGTCGCGGACGGTGACAGCGCCTGGATCGCTCGCTACGAAGCCGACGCAACGCAGCGGTGGGAGCTCCGCGCGGACGAGCAGATCGCCGGCCTCGCGGCTTCACCCGACGGATGGTTCGCGGTCGCTGGGTTCACAAACTCGGTGAAGCCGGATCTATGGGTGAGGCGATTGGCGCCCTGATCGGCCGCCCGAACCACCGAATCGATGCACCCCGGGGTGCTCATCGTGGTGCAGCGCTTTCGTAGTGACCTGGGCTTGTTCGTGCATCTGCATGCGCTGGTCACCGATGGCTGCTTCGAGGCGCCGGCGGTGGTGGGCGACGCGGTCGCGTTCATGCCTGTGAAGAGCCTCGGCGAGCAGGACCTGTGGCGGACGCTGCAGCGGCTGCACGCCGACCTGGCCGAGCACCTCGAGGTCGGCGGCGATGACGGCGAGCCTGTGGCCGAAGCGCTCGTGGCCTGCGTCCAGCTCGGCCTGCCGCTGCGTGCTCTCGGACCCGCGCCCTGCGAGCCGCGACCGGCTTCGCCGATGCTCGTCCGTGGCTTTCCCCGTGCTCGTCGAGTCGACGGTCTGCGATGAGGGGGTCCCGCAAGCGCTGCTCACGAACAGGAGGATTGCGATGGCCTCGCGCACGTCCGCGCAAGCTATCATGAAGCCCACACAGGCGAAGCGTGGCTCCACGCCTCGGCCCTGAACCTTTCCGTCGCCGACGACCGGTGGCGCGGATCACCTCCAAAGCGGTTGCGCGATCGCGTCATCAAAGTACGTTGAGGTTGTCGATGCGTGCACTCCTTCTCGCCCTCGCTCTGTCCACCGGTTGCGTGCTCACGCCTCCGCCAGGAGTGACGCCTGGCTTCGAACACGCGCCGCGGACGGCTGCGGACCGCCACTACGCACCCATTCAACTCTCACGCGCGGGCCAGTACGAACGCTCGGAGTCCAAACCATCTCGCTGGAGTGATCACTCCGAGCTCGCCCAAGAGCGGGCCCAGCTCCTGGTCGAAGCCGGGCTTTCGGGCACTGGGTGGGCATGTCCGCTGGTCTTCGTCCCCCCGGAGCAGTCGGTCCAGTTCGAGGCGGGGCCGATGTTCGACTGGTCGAGCGAGCGCGCGTGTGCGGGCACTGACTGGCCGAGCGCCACCACCCCATGGCTCGCGTTGGACCGAGATCGGTGGATTTCAAGAAAGTTGCCGCATGAAGTCGTTTCACGCCGCGGCGGTGTTGGCCTTGGCGTCCTGCCCTGCTGAGGGCAAGTGTGTTGGGTTGAGGCGGACGGTCGCGTGGCGATCCCAGCGACGAGTGTTGCCGGTCCAGCGCTCGGGATGGCGGGCCTTGGCGGCGGCGTAAACGTGCTCACGATGCTCGAGGAGCGCTTCGTGAACGCCGGTGTGACGTTGACCCGGCGTCACGAAGGAGATGCCACTGTGACGATGCTCTTCGTTGTACCAGGCAACGAACTCAGCGACCCAGGTCGCCGCAGATTCGAGGCTTTCAAAGGGCTTGTCGGGGAAGCTTGGGTGTCCCTTCACGGTGCGGAAGGTCGATTCGACGAATGGGTTGTCGTTGCTCACGCTCGGCCGCGACAGCGAGCGCGTGACGCCGAGCGACTCGAGGGTCGCGACCATCGTGGCGCCCTTCATCGGCCCACCGTTGTCCGAGTGCAGGACCAGCTTCTTCGGGTCCGCGCCTTCCGCTTCGCAGATCTCGACGAAGGCCTTGGCGGAGAGCTCGTTGTCCTCGCGATCGTGCACCCGCCAGCCAACAATCTTCCGGCTCCAGACATCGAGGAAGAGGTACAGATAGAAGAACGCGCCGCGGGTCGGCGCGCGCAGGTACGTGATGTCCCAACACCACACCTGATTGGGTCCGGTCGCGCAGTGCTCGCGAGGTTTGGTGTTCTTCGCTTGTCGATGTCGCCCACGGTGGGCGTTCAGCGAGTGCTGCTTCAGCAAACGGTGGATCGTCGACTCCGACGCAACGTAGATGCCCATGTCGGCGAGCCGCGGCACGAGCTGGGACGGCGGCAGGTCGCGGAATTCGGCGGACGTCACCAGCTCGAGGATCTGCGCCCGCTCGACATCGCTGAGCTTGTTCGCCGGCGTGGTTTTCGGGCCTCGACGCCCATCCTCGCCGCCCTCAAGCCCGTGTTTGAGCCATCGTTGGACGGTCCGCACGTCGATGTTGATGATCTCGCAACACGGACCCAGGCGCGCTCCTGCAGCGCGAGCCTCACGGACCAGCTTGAGGATCATCTGTCGTTCCTCGGGTTCGTGTCGTCGCCCTCGTCCTCGAACAACGCATTGAATTTTTTTTTGAGCACCAGCAGCGCGGTGGTCTCCGCGAGCGCCTTGTCCTTGCGCAGGACCTCGCGTTCGAGCCTCCGAATCTCGCGCTGCTCGTTGCTGCGCTTGCCCTTCGCCGCGGCACCACCCAGCGCAGCTACGGCGGCCTTGTGCACCTCGGCGCGCCACGTGTCGAGTTGGGTGGCGTGCAGGCCGTGACGACGCACGTACACGCCGAGCTCGGCTTCGCTCAGCTCGCCGGTCTCCATCACCGCCTGGAATTTCTCCTCCGGCGTCCAGTCCTGAGCACGCTTGCCCGGTTCTTCTCGCGGGGCGGGTTTGTCTTCGACGGCCACGTAGAGCACGCTACTCGCGTCTCGCTTCCACCGCGACAACGTGCCTTGCGAAACCCCAGTTTCATCCGCCAACGCTGTCGCCGTGACCGCTCCGCGGCCCGTCATTTTTCTGATCATACTCGCCTTGAAGGCGACGGAATACGCCATGGTTTTCGTCTCATTTCGCGCCCCGACTGCCGTAGGCTCCGGCTTCTACGCCGTCGCCCGGTTCATGCGGCAACTACCCTGACAGAGGGGGAGATGGAGACGGGCAGATCAGCTCCGGCGCCGAGCTGTTCGGGACCGGGACCCGGGCCCCGGACGGCGGCCGAGCCCGTCACGGTTTTGAAGCGCTCGCACAGCTCGACGACGATGCCGATGGCGCCATCACTCCGCGAGACTCCGCCTGGTCCGCACTGCTCCTGTGGTCCGACCACAACGGCGATGGCCACTCCACGCACGACGAGCTGCGCTCGCTGGACTCGACCGGTCTGCAGCGCCTATCGCTGGCACATGACAACCCCTTCGAGTGCGACGCCGACGGCAACTGCCTAGGCGAACGCGCGGACGTCTTCTCCCAAGACGCCACCGCAGGTCAGCTCGTCGACGTCTACCTTCGCTGCCGCTGACGCGGCGTTCCTCGAGCATGCAGGGCATCAGCCTCGACTGCCGAGCCGTCGGGATGGGCCGCGCCATGCACATTGCCAGGATGCACTGACCACGTTACGGCTGCACCGTGCGCACGTGAGCAACAGCGCGGCGCTACACCTCAGCGCGAAGCTGCCGCGCGTACTCGATGTACAAGCTCCAGAGCTCTTCAACCGGCACCGTTCGTCGCGACCGTCCGTTCGGCCCGGCCTCCGCCCACAGTGGCGGGTAGCTCGACCAGGCTCGGTCTGGTTGCAGCTGCCGGACGTCCTCGCGCCAGCTTGGCCATCGCGCGCCCTTGTAGAACAGCTCGAGATCTCCGGTACACAACCAGCTGAGCCAGTCGCTGTACCCCACCTCCAGCGATTCCCAGTCACACGTATCCGGAGCGAAGTAGTGCACCGCTCCAGGGTCGCCCCCGAACGCACCGCCGTTGATCGCGAAGAACCCTCCGACGGCATCGTTTGCCACCACGAGCGCTCCGGGCAGCCGCGGCTTGCCGTCGCGCTGGTTCCACAGCGCGAGATTGCAGCTGAGATCTGGCGAGCCTCCCAGCACCCTCACCCACCCATCATCGATGAGCACGCCACCGGTCTCGAGGGCGACCGCGCCCATCGGCGAACGCGTCGTCACCTGCAACGCAACCAGCGTCTGCTCACCTGCCTCGCGTGTCGTAGGGACGACGGCGACCCCATTGCTGGCCGCGTCAAACCACTCGCGGATGATCGGAAGTGCCGATTCTCCAAGCTCGACGAGTTCCTCGATCGTCCTCATGGCGGGTCGTCTTAGCACGCACCGCCAACGGGCGGATGCGCGCAGGAGCCGGGCCGCCCCCGCCTCCGGCCTCTGTGCCGATTGACGCCTCGTGGCCGCGGTGAGTTCTACCTACGCCAGATCGTCGGCAGCACCAACTTCCCCTGCGGCCGAGACTCCATGGACATCTTCTGCGGGTGGCTCAACTATCAGATCGAGCATCACCTGTGACCGGACATGTCCGTGCTCCAGTACAGCAAGATCCAGCCCAAGTCCGAGCGGTGTGCGAGCGCCACGGCGTCCCCTACGTCCAAGAGCCGTCGGCAAGACCATCGACGTCATGGTCGGCGACGCGAGCATGCCCGTGTTGGATACCGGCGCCCTGTTCAAGAACCGGGCGTGACTGGTGGCGGGTCTACTCGCCCTGAGGCACGACGGCCAGGTCCATCACCAGTAGGATCTGGCCTTCGTCGATCCCCAGCGATGCCTTGGAGGCGCGCTCGGTTGCCCAGGTTCGGGCGAAGCCGAGCTCGTCGACCGCGTCAGGAACGGTGGCAATCAGACGCCACAGATCCGGGACCTCGCCGTACGCGAACGGGGCGGCCCCCTCGTCGGTGGGCAGACCCAACAGCCACGCGAGGCGCTTCGGGTCGTCGACCGCCGTCAGCCATCCGTGGCTGACGTCCTCGCCGTCGTCGCCAGCGACGGCCTCGGGATCGGTGCGGGTCATGAGGATGGCGGGGACGTCCTCGTCCGGAGCGCGGAGCATCATGACCGGGCCCTCGATGTCCTCGACGGTGGTTGCGGTCATGCTCATCTCGGCGAGCGCGAGCGCGGCCTTCACCAGGCCGAGATCGGCTGAGGGCACGCGAGCGTAGGCCGCGTAGTTGGCCTGAAGGGAGCGCCGACCGATATTGAGGCTGCGCACGCTGAAGCCGAACCCTCGGATCCGTCCGAGCGCATCGAGGGCGCCTCGGACCAGCATGGCCTCGGGGAGGCCCCGGCTGCGGCCGCAGAACAACGCGCCATCGCAGAGGGCATCGATCGCGGGCACGGGGACGCGCAGCGCAGGAGGCGTGAGGCTCTTGGCCGCGAGCTGCTGCTGTCCCTCACGCAGCGGCCAGCTCACCTGGAGCTGGGTGTAATCGCGTCGATGATGCGCATTGGCGAGTAGCCCCTCGAACAGACGAGGGGCGGACAGCATGCGACGCAGACTCTCCGCCTTTCGCAGGCTTCGATCGATCACCTCGCGAGGCTTGTCGGCGTTCCACAGCAGGGAGTTGATGGCCGAACCGGTGCGCTCATGCTCGAACGAGGTGACCATCACCTCGGCGTCGATGTAGAGGCTGGCATGATTCTCCCTCTCGTGTGCGTCGCACCGCGCTCGTCTCGGCGTGCCTGCGAGTTGGACTCCGTGCGGCCGCCGTCCCCTGTGGCGGCCCGTTTTCCACGGAAATGCCTCGGCTCTCCCTGGCCCAGCTTCGCTCGACCCCTGGCTGCACCTCCCCAGCCCACCTGCCGCCCACCTGCCGCCCTCTACTGCCGCCCGCCTGACTCCTCCATCCCGACGTTTTCACACTTCATTTCGCTTAAAAACGCGGAGGTCGGCGAGAGCGTCACGAGGATGACCGCTGTGTTGGCGAGCCTCTGCGCGCCGCACTCGCAGGTCGACGTCTCGTGGCGCATCGCGCACGCGGGCGTCGAGCGAGCGAAGCTCCGCGGTGGGTCCGGGGTGGGTCGCGGCTGTCCCGCTCCACAGACTCAGTCCCATCGCCAGCGCGGGCACGGCGAGGAGCTTGGCAACCTGTCCCATAGGAGCATGGTATCGGCGAAGGTGGTCGTCTGTCAGGTGCGCGGTCGTACCCTTTCGGCCGGTCGCGCCAGCTTTGCGAGTGCTGAGCCCGTTGGCCGGTGACGTTTTCGTGAGGCAATGCTCCTCTTCGCTCGTTTGCTTGGTTCGTTCCCTCCGGAACCAATCCCCTCGAGAACCGAAACCCATGCAAACGAAACAACTCCCCCCACCTCAGCGACCTTCACTTCTTCTCATCGCGGCCATCTGTTCTGGACTCGCGGTTGGCTGTGACTCCGATGCCGATCCCGACGGGGGCTACGCCAACGACGATTCCGCAGGCGATCCCGACGAGGACTTCGGCGAGGACCGACTCGCAGGGGCGCCCGGCGTACCCGTGTGGACGGAGCCCAAATCGATCAGCCAGGGGCTCTATCCGGAAGTCCCGGAAACCCCAGGTTGCACAGGCACGCTCATCGGGCCCCATGCGGTGCTGACAGCTGCGCATTGCCCCGGAACGGGCAGCATTCAATGGCCCGACTCCAACGTGTCGCTTCCGGGCACAAAGAGCCTGGTGAACCCCTATACCGTCGAGGACTACTGGCCGCAGTGGTGGAGCGACCTCAACGACGCGCAGATCGCCGCAGAGATCCGACTCGATGATTGGCCAGCGCGACACGACCAGCGGGTGACGTTCGTGCCCGGGCTCTCCGAAGTCTTTCTGTCCTCACGGCTGCGGACCAGCGATCTTCGACCCGCGCGCGTGGACGCGGAAGCCACAGCCGATCGGATGCGGGCGGTCGGACAGTCGGACCCCACATTTCGTGAATACGCTGACGTCGACTTTGTGCCCGCGCCCATCGACGACATCTCGACCTTCAACGGTCCGGGATATGCTCCGCGAGACGGGTACTTCTCGCACACCACCGACCTTTGGTCGGAGGGAGGCGATTCGGGCGGGCCCATCCTGGGCTCGATCATGCACGACCGAGGATCTGCAGTTCCTCCCATCGAAGGGCAGCGGCACGTCATCAGCACCCGCCAGAACGCGTTCGACAACGCGCCGCTGGCCTACGAAAACGGCGAAACGCTCACCTCCAATCAGATCCAGACGGTATCGCTCAACCAACTCTGGGTGCGTGCGGCGGCCTCGGATGCCGATCAGGACAACTTACCGGCCGATTGCGACCCAGATCTTCTCGCCGACAACTCGGCCTCGGAGTCTCTGTGCCCGCCCGCCCGCGGTGCGTTCGACGACATCACGGTGCCGCGAGCTCTCTTGCAGTGCGAAGACGGATTTGCGCTGACTGGCATTCGTGGCCGAGCAGGCTGGCTCATCGACGAACTCGCCGTCCGGTGCTCGCCCGTGTCTTGCCTCCAACAAGGCCAGGCGTGCGACGCCGAGTATTGGAGCGACGCCTTTGGTGGCGAGGGCGGGGGAGGAACAGCCTTCGAGGAGGTCTGTGCGGCCGGGCAGTCCGCAATTTACATGCAGTCTCGAGACACGCCCGGCGCTTCCGTCCACGAGATGACCTTGATGTGCGCCGACCACCGAGCATGGACCAAGGATCATACCTTCGCACCCGGCTACACGATCTTTAACACCGTGGGCAACGTGGGTGGCACGCGGAGCGACGGTACGCGCTTGCTCGGCGACGTGTGTGACGATAGTGGTGTGCTCGTCGGATTCGAGGCGCGTAGCAACCTCATCGGGGCAGACACCCGGCGCTGGCTGACAGGATTGCAGCCGATCTGTTCGGGCGCGGTGGAAGACAGTGACTACCTTGGCGGAACGGAGGATGAAGCCGTGCGCGTCTCCTGTCCCGACGACATGATCGCTGTTGGCGTCACGGGTGCGGAGGCGATCTACAACGATCTGGTCGGTGTTCTGGGCCTCATCTGCATGCCCGAGGTCTTCGTGGACGCTGGATGGTTTCCGGGAAGTTGGGCGTTGACCGTGGCGCATGGCGGCGGGAGCGACGCGCTGGGAAGCTATCCCGCGTTGTCGCAAGACTACGATAGGTATCTGACCAGAGCGCCGGACCAAGTGAAGACCGCATTGTGTGGCGCCGGGCAACGACTCGACCATCTCTTGGTCTACGAACATGACGACCGCCTCGACGGGGTCTGGACGGCCGGTTGCCGAGACCACGACGATGGCTCCGCACCGACGCAGGCGGTCCCACTCGAGCTGGGCCAGACGCCAGCCCAGCAGTATTGGCTGGGGTGCGGTGGCGACCCCATCACGGGCCTGCAGATGCACACGAGCTGGTTTGTGAAGGGCCTCGGGGTCGAGTGTGACGCCGGCTGATATGCCCATCGTCCCAAGGTTCGGCCGGCGGTCATCGACCGGCCGATAGCGACGAGAACGGGGCGGCGAAGGTGCTGGAGTGTGCCGTCGCCGCCTGCTGTAGGGCCCTCAGCGCTCCTACGCAAACACCACGGTCTTTTTTCCGTGCACCAGCACCCGATCGGCCAAGTGCACGCGCACCGCTCGCGCCAACACCTGCTTCTCCAGGTCGCGCCCGGTCCGGATGAGGTCGGCCACGGTGTCGCGATGACTGCACCGCGCCACGTCCTGCTCGATGATCGGTCCCTCGTCGAGATCGGCCGTGGCGTAGTGCGCGGTGGCGCCGATCAGCTTGACGCCGCGCTCGTGCGCCTGGTGGTACGGCTTGCCGCCGATGAACGCGGGGAGGAACGAGTGGTGGATGTTGATGATGCTGCCCGGCCGCGCGCGCACAAATCGTTGGAGAGGATCTGCATGTAGCGCGCGAGCACCACGAGATCGATGTCGTGGGCGGCCAGCAACTCGAGTTCCTTCTGCTCTTGCGCCGCCTTCGTGTCCTTGGTGATCGCAAAGACGTGATACGGCACGTCAAACTGCTTGGCGACCGGCTCGAGGTCGGGGTGGTTGCTGACGATGAGACCGATGTCGCACGACAGCTCGCCCGCGCGGTGTCGCAGCAGCAGGTCGTAGAGGCAGTGGTCGTTTTTCGACACAAAGATGGCCACCGGCTTGGGTCGCCCGGGCCACCGAAGATCCCACGTCGACCCAAAGCGCCGCCCTGACTCCTCCATCCCGCCTTTTTCACACTTCATTTCGCTCAAACGCCATCGACCGAGGGCTGGTGGAGTTCTTCTACGAGCTGGGCATTCCCGTCGCGATCGGCTACGGGCTCAGCGAAGCCACGACGGTGATCTCGGTCAACGACCTCAAGCCGTTTCGGGGCGACAGCGTGGGTCGACCCGTCGAGGGCGTCGAGGTTGAGATTCGCAACGCCAACGACGAGGGCGTGGGCGAGGTTTGGGTGCGCGGCCGAACGGTGATGAAGGGGTATCTGGACAACCCCGAGCTCACCGCCGACACGATCATCGACGGCTGGCTGCACACGGCCGACCTGGGCAAGATCGACATCTCGGGGCATCTGACCCTGCGTGGTCGCGCCAAAAACATGATCGTCACCGAGGGCGGCAAGAACATCTACCCCGAGGACATCGAGGCGGCGTTTGACGATGTGCCCGGGTGCGAAGAGCTGTGCGTGTTCGCGGCCAACTTCATCTGGCCGACCGGCAAGATGACCGGCGAGGAGCTGAATGATGGCCGCACCGCAGAGCGCGGTCGATCGGTACGAGGCCGAGCGCGTCATCGTCGACACCATCTACGTACTCGACGACGTGGGGGGAGACGAGACGATCCCTCGGGAGCCGAGCTTTCACACCGGCGCAGGCCGGGCCCTGACGGCGCTCGAGTGCTGCGCCTACGTCGACCGGCCCGACCTCGCGCGAGAGTTCGCGTCCCGAGCGCGACGCAGGCGTGTCCTGATGGGGGTCGGCATCGGCATGGCCCGAAGCGAGAACGCTTGGCTCCGCCAGCGGCTGGGACTGCCCGAGGACCTCCGGGTCGAGCCTCTCGCCGGCCGGTATGGCGGCGGAGCCCGGATCTCCGGCGCCTTCTGAGGCCCCAGCGCGGTACCCTGTCGTCGTGGACCTCGTCGCCGAGATGCATGCGATCGCCGCCGCCCTCGATGGCGCTGGCATCGTGTACGCCGTGTGCGGAGGCGTTGCCGTCACCGCCTATGGAGCGCCCCGGTCCACCGATGATCTGGACATCTTGGTCGCGCCCGAGGACGTGCCCGACGCCCTCGAAGCTGTCCGCCCCCTCGGATACCTCTTCGCGGCGCTCCCGCTGCGTTTCGAGGAAGGAACCCACCGTGAGCGCACCGTTCAGCGAATCACGAAGGTCGAGCAGGGCGCCCATCTCGTCCTCGACCTCATCAGCGCGACGGGTCCGTTCGAGGGATCTCTGACCGACACCGTCGAGGTGCGGCTGCCCGAGGGTCCGCTCCGGCTGGTCTCGAAGCCCACGCTCATCGCGATGAAGCGCCTCGCCGGCCGTCCCAAGGACCTGGCCGATCTCGAAGCTCTCGAGGCGATGGAGGAGGATTCGTGACGCTGGATCCGAAGCTCGTGGCACATCGCCTCCGCCAGGGAGCGGCGCTGTTTCGCCCGATGGACGCCGAGCAGGCCCGGGCGGCCATGGAGGGGCGCCTGAGCTCGGACTGCGTCACGGGCCGGCCGCGCTCGTTCGACGAGCAGGTCGCCGACCGGCTGGCGATCCTTCGCGCGCTGAACCGCCGCCGGGACGTCGTACGCGCCGCGCTCGAATCGAGTCGCTGAGGAACGTGAGTGGGGTACGGTGAGGCATGACGTTGCGCTCCACCGTCTTCTCGATGCTCGGTCTCGCGGTCGCCGCGGCGTGCAATCCACCGCCGCCCGCCTCTCCCGACGAGGTCGTCGGCTGCACCGAGGAGGCCAAGGTGTGCCCCGACGGCTCCAGCGTCGTGCGCTCGGGTCCAGACTGCGACTTCCCGGCCTGCCCGAACGCCGATCCGGACAACGGCATCTCGCCCGACCCTGCCCCCGCGGGCCCCGACGGCGACGCGTCACCACAGCCGATGGGCACCTTCGAGGCCGACCCGCCACCGGGCTGAGCTCAGCTCCCCGCCAGGCGGCGCTCGATCTCCTCGGGCGACAGCTCCTCGGTCACCTTGCCGATGATCCAAAGGTGGCCGAACGGGTCGCGCACCCTCCCCTCGCGGTGGCCGTAGAACCGGTCGTCGATCGGAATCAGGATCTCGGCCCCGTGCTCGGCCATCGCTGCTGCCGTCCCGTCGGGGTCCTCGACCATGCAGTTCAGCATCACGGGCGAGGCTTCGAGGGAGGACGCCGCCACGTTGCAGTACCGAGCGTCCTCTTCGGCCAACGCGACGACGGCACCGTTCGGCAGCTCGAACGCGGCGTGGACGATGCGTCCATCCGGGGTTTGGTAGCGCTCCAGCTCCTTGGCTCCCATCGCGGCAGCGTAGAACTGGAGCGCCTTCGCGGCGTCGGTGACGATCAAGCGGGGTGTCAGGGGGCTGGTCATGCCGCCAGCCTGCGTCAGGACCGACCGAGGACGATTGGAAAAAATGGTCGCGCTCAGATCGCCAGGTGGGCGATGGCGTCATCGCTGCGCGGGGCGTAGCGAGACGGTGTCAGTCCCGCATAGCGCCCGAAGTCCGCGATGAGATGAGACTGGTCGAAGTAGCCGCAGTCGAGGGCCAAGGACGCCCAGTCGAAGGCTTCGAGCGCATGCGCACGCTCGAGAACCCGGCGGAACCGTCGGATCCCTGCAAAGCGCTTGGGCGTCATCCCGACCGCGTCCTCGAAGCAGCGGCCGAAACGTTTGCGGCCCATGCCGACGCGCTCGAGCACCTCGCCCACCCTGGCGCCGGCCTCGAGCGCAGCCGCGGCCCCCACCACGGCCGGGTCGGGCAGATCGGGACCGAGGCGCTCGAGCAACGCCCCCTCGACAACTTCGAGACGCCGGGTCGCAGGGGCTTCCAGTAACCGAGGGCGCAGGTTAGCTCCCAATGATCCCCAAAGATCGGCGAGCGCCACGTGTCGACGCAGGAGGGTTCGGGCAGGTACGCCGAGGAGCGCAGCCGCGCCGGCCGGACGAAACACCACCCCGACGACCCGCCGCTGCTCGAGCGTGTCGATGATCATCGGCTCACGGCGGGGGCCTTCGACCACCGTCCCGGCATGCCGCGTCGGCGCCGACGAGGGCGAGGCATACGTGCGGGTCTCGTCGTCGTCGAGGTTGATCAGAAGCTCGGTGAGCCCCGAAGGGAGGCGCCGCTCGAGCCCGAAGTCGAACCCCGCCTCGAAGGCCCAGAGCCTCGCCACCCACGGCCGCAGCGCCGAGTGGATCGGACGTTCCTCGAATCGCACGTCCCGAAGTGTACGGCAGCTCAGCCTTCGGTGGCCGCCCACAGGTCTTCCACCTTCGGAACGGCACTGGTCGGCCGCGCGTCGATGGCATCGAACGCTGCGTCGGGGACCGAGATCACCCGCGTGTACACGCCATCGTCACAGAGGCGCGCGCCGCTGATGTAGTCGATCTCCACGACCACCTTGCCGGTGCGGCGGTCGCCGAAGACCCGGCGAACGTTCGGCGTGTCGGTACAGAACTCGTCGTCCATCCACCAGTCGACCGGCACCTGGTGAACGACCTGCACACCCGGGATGCGAAGGACGAAGTGGCTGCCGTTGTGCGTGGCGCGGATGGGTCGCGTCGTGCCCGGCACCGCGCGGATCGCCTGCTCGAGCGGATCCTCGTCGCGGTCGAAGAACGCCTTCGAGGGGGTGTCGCCGAACACGTCGAGCCCCGGTATGGGTCGGTAGGCGCGACCGTGGCCCACGACGTCGAACAGGCATCCACCGTCCTCACGCCAGGTCTCGGTGTCGAGTTCGAGGTATGGGTGGTCGGGTGCCGCAGCCAGCTCGGGCTTCGGCGCTTGCCGCCGGGTCCGACTCGTACGCGCCCACGCACTTTCCCGCCCTCCCGCAGCTCGACGACGAACGGCGGCTCGAGGCCGGGCTGCAGCGACGCGCGCAGCGGCGCACAGTGGCCGGGCGTCTCGATGCCGGAGATCATGGGTCCCGCCGTCGCCCCGCCCGGGCTGACGATCGTCGCCGGTCGCCCGTCGATGGTCACCACGGTCGTTGCCTTGGCGCTGTAACACCGGCTGAGGTCGTCCTGCGCCCGAAACGGTGAGCGCACCGTGCTCACCGACACCGTCAACGCGTCGCTGGAGCCGCCCACGTGGGCGTCCAGCGTGTGCCCGCGCCACCCGAGCGCAGGTGCGCACGCGACGACCGCGAAGAGAATCGTGGTTGCAGCCACCGAGCGCATGCCGGCGTTCGACGCCCACCGAACGGGTAGGCATTCAACGAAACCATCCCATCGTATCCTCCCGCCCATGCCCGTCCGCGACCGTCTCGCTGCGCCTGCGTCCGTCGACCCGTCCGTCGACGACCGGGACGCGAACCTGGTGCAGCTGCCCGAGCCGCTGGACCGGCCCTTCGAGCTGGTCTCGTAGTTCAAGCCGGCGGGCGTACAGCCCGAAGCGATCGACAAGCTCGTCCGAGGTCTCGAGGCGGGGGAAGGCTACCAACAGCTGCTCGGCATCACGGGCAGCGGCAAGACGTTCACCATCGCCAACGTCGTCGAGCACGTGCAGCGACCCACCCTCGTGCTCGCCCACAACGAGACCTGGCTACGATCCAGACGTCGCGACGGCTCAGCAGCGAGTAGGGATGAAGCGGCTTTTCAATGCTGTCCACTGTTCACGAGGGGGTCAATCGCGTGTCCTTGGCGGAAGTCTCGCTGCGAGGTCACTCTGAGCGGGGGCGTCTCTCAGCCCATACGAGCAGCTCGTCGAGCGCGGGGCACAACGACTGCCCCCAGTCGGTGAGGTAGTACTCGACCTTGGGGGGCACCTGCGCGTGGACGGTGCGTTCGACGATGCCGTCGTGCTCGAGCTGCCGCAGCTGCTGGCTGAGCATCTTCTGGGAGACCTCCGGGATGGCGCGCTCGAGCTCCGAGAAGCGCAGCACCTTGCCCCCAAAGAGGTTGAAGAGAATCAGCAGCTTCCATCGCCCTTCGAGCATCCGTATCGCGTCCTCGATGCCGCTGGCAGCAGAGATGGGCGTGTGATGTTCATGCTTACTCAAAGGTATGTACCCCACTTTCTCGTGCGTTCTTGCGCCATGGATACCACCTCCCTACGTTGGCGGCGATGCAGCTGCCCACCACCGACTCGGTGAAACTCGACGAACCGATCGCGAGCTTCTTCCTTCACCAGACGACCGACCCTCTCGCGTTCGCCCAGCTCTTCTCCGAGGACGCCGTCGTGCGCGACGATGGCGGTGAACATCGCGGTCGGGCCGCGATCGCGGCATGGAATGCTGAAGCCGCGGTGGCGTTCGGGGTCGTGAGCGAGCCGCTGACGGCGGAGACCGATGGTGCCCAGAGCACGGTGACCGCCCGCGTGTCCGGGCGCTTTCCGGGCAGCCCGCTGCAGCTAAGGTTCCGGTTCACCGTTACCGGCGATCGAATCTCGCGCCTGGAGATCGGGTCGTGAGCTTCCCCAGCCTGCTGGAAGCCATGCGAGGCTGGAAGGAGATGGAGGTGCAGTTCATCGTCGCGACACACTCGCCGCTGGTGCTCACCTCGATCGAGCCTCGCTTCGAACCCCAGCGCGACGCGCTGTGGAAGCTGGACTAGGTCGACGGCACGGTCCAGATTAGGCGCGACGCCTCAGAAGCGCAGGCCGACGCGATCCGCAGTCAGCTTCGCCGGCTGGCGCACGCTCACCCTTTGCCGGCTCCCCTACGCTCCCGCCGCTATCTCATGCCCCCCGGCCGTACTCCTCCATCCCGGCTTTTTCCCACTTCATTTCGCTTAAACGCCGTCAGCGCGAGCGCAGCGCCGAATAGCAAAGGACGCGGGTCCGGCACCGAGCTACGGTACTCTATCGTCCGTGAGCGGCGACCCCTCTCCGTCGTCCGTAAGAACCCGAGCCGACGTGTCCGCAGACGCGGACTTCGAGCTCGAGCCTGGGGCACCCCAACGTGGCGAGGCGGTCGGGCACTTCACCATCCTCGAGCGGCTCGGGGCCGGGGGGATGGGCGTGGTCTATGCCGCGTACGACGTCGAGCTCAACCGCAAGGTGGCCATCAAGCTGCTGCGCGTCGAGCCCGGCTCGGATCAGAGCATCGGCCGCGCGCGCCTGATGCGAGAGGCGCAGGCCATGGCGATGGTCGACCACCCCAACGTGGTGACCGTCTTCGAGGTTGGCAGACACCGCGGCGACGTCTACATCGCGATGGAGTTCATCGATGGGGAGACCTTCGGCAGCTGGCGCACTCGAACGCGCGCGGGCTGGAGAGAGGTCCTCGACGTGCTTGGCCGCGCCGCTCGCGGGCTGGTGGCCGCGCACGCCCAGGGGTTGGTCCATCGCGACTTCAAGCCCGACAACGTGATGGTCGGACGCGACGGGCGGGTGCGCGTGATGGACTTCGGCCTCGTCCGCAGCGATGCCGAGCCCGGCTCCACGCCCGAGCCGTTCGACGCCGACGCCGACACGGGCGTCGGTGAGCCCGAGCTGACGCGGGCCGGGAGCATGTTGGGCACGCCGGCCTACATGGCGCCCGAGCAGTTCGAGCGGGTGGCCACCGACGCGCGCACCGATCAGTTCAGCTTCTGCGTGACGCTGTGGGAGGCCCTGTTCGACGAGCGACCCTTCGCGGGCGACTCGATCCTCGCGTTGGGCATGCACGTGACCGAGGGCACCCGCAGGCCGGTCCCCAAGGGCGCGAAGGTACCCACCTGGCTGCTGCGGGTGTGCGAGCGCGGCCTCTCCACCGATCGATCCGAGCGCTTCGAGTCGATGCAGGCGCTGCTCGACGCCATCGAGTCGGGGCGACGACGTGCGACCCGCCGCCGGGCGGCTCTGGGCGTCGCCTCAGTCGCGCTGGTGTCGTCGGCCGTGTGGGTGGGCAACGTGGTGGACGAACGCCGACGGGTCCAGGCCTGCGAGGCCGCTGGCACCGCCATCGACGGAGTCTGGAACGATGGCGCCCAGTCCCGATTGCGAGACGCGTTCGAACCGCTCGGCGAGGAGACATCGGCGCGCACGCTCGCCTCCGCGTCGGCTCTGCTCGACGACATGGCCAGCGCGTGGTCGGGCGCTCGCACGGAGGCGTGCCTGCGTTCGCGCGTTCGCGGGGAGTGGTCCGAGGAGGTGGAAGAGCGGGCCCTGTGGTGTCTCGACGAGCAGCGCCGAACCGTGGCCTCCACCCTCGGAGCCGTCGCGGAGAGTCACGAACCCGCCGTCCTGCTGCAGTTCGTGCCCGCGTTGTCCGAGCTCGGTGGTGTCGACGACTGCCTCGACGAAGATGCGCTGCGCGTCCGCACGCTGCCGCCACCGTCCGAGCGGCCCAGGGTCGAGGGGTTGAGGGACGAGCTCGCGGAGCTGGATGCTCTGTTGCTGACGGCGCAGTTCGAAGCGGCCGTGGAATCGGCGCGGGCGATCGATGCGCGTCCCGACGCTGCCAGCTGGGCCCCGGTGCACGCGGAGCTGAGCCTGCGTCTCGGGCGGGCGCTCAGCGGTCGAGGCGACCTGGACGCGGCCGAGGCCCGACTCGTCGACGGATACCTCGAGGCCGTGGACAGCCAGCGGGTCGACATCGCCAGCTCAATTGCGCTCGAGCTCGCCACCTTGCTCGGCGGGCTGCGCAACGAGCCTGCCCGAGGGATGCTCTGGATGCGGCTCGCGGAGGTTCACGAGCGCGTGCGCGGCCAGGCCCCGCTGCGCCGCGCCGCGCAGCTGCACCGCCGCTCCAGCCTGCTCAAGGAGCTGGAGCGGTTCGACGAAGCCGAGGCGGGCTACCTCGAAGCGCTCGAGTCGTTCGAGGCCGAGCTCGGCCCGCATCACCTGCTGGTCGCACGCACGCGCAACAATTTGGGCAACCTGTACCAGGAGCGGTCTCGCTTCGACGACGCCTTGGCCCAGTTCGAGGCGGCGCTCGCCATCCGTCGAGAGGCCTTGGGCGAGGACCACCCCGACGTGGCCCAGACCCTGCAGGGCCTCGCCAACACGCGCGGCGCCATGGGCCAGCACGACGAGGCCCTCGCCCTGGCCCAACGGGCCCTGGCGATCTACCAGCGCGCGCTCGGCGAGGAGCACGTGCTCGTCGCGATGGCGCTGAGCAACCTCGCGAGCGCCCACATCGATCTTCGACAGCTCGAGCCTGCCCTGGACCACGCCACCCGCGCGGCGGAGATCTACGAGGCGCACTTCGGCGCCTTGCACCCCAAGACGGCGAACGCCTCGAACGCGATCGGTACCATCCATCACTGGGCCGGCCGCCTCGACGAGGCCAAGGCGCACTACGAGCGCGCGCGCCTGGGCCTCGAGGCGACCGTGGGACCCGTCAACGCGGACGTCGCCAACGTCCTGTACAACCTCGCCCTGATCCATCGGGACACCCACGCCCCCGAGCGCGCCCGCAGCCAGTTCCAGCGGGCGCTCGACATTCGCGAGACGGTCTACGGACGCAGCCACGTCGTGGTCGCCGACTTGCTGGAGGAGTTCGCAATCCTCGAAGCCATGGACGGGCATCCGGACGTCGCGCGGCCGATGTTCGAGCGCGCGCTGGAGATCCGGCGCGAGCTCCTGGGAGCCGGCCACGGAAGCGTGTGGGCCACCGTATCGAACCTTGCAGGTCTCGACGAAATGACCGGAGAGCCGGAGCGCACTCGCGAGCGCTACGCGGAGGTCTTGGCGGACTGGACCGCGGCCCTCGGCAGCGACGACCCGGCCCTCGCCTTGCCCCTCGTCGCCACCGCTCAGCTCGAGCTCACCGCGGGGCATCCCGCGGCCGCCATCGACCCGGCGCGCCGGGCAGTCGCGCTCCGCAACGCCAACGGCCGAGACCCGGCTGCCCGCGCGCTGGCCCAGTTCACCCTCGCCCGAGCGCTCGCCCCCGACCCCACCGAAGCGGCCCCGTCAGAGAGCCTCGAGCTCGCGCGCGCAGCCTTGGCGAGCTACGGCGACTCGGCCGAGCACGGAGCTTCGAGGGCCGAGGTTCAGGCCTGGCTGGACGAGCGGCTGGGCGAGGGCTAGCCCAACCCTCAGAACTCGAGCCGCCAGATCAGGCCGCCGCCGCGGCCCTTGAATTAGCAGCCGAGTCGGTGGGTGCGGATCGTTCGAGACTCCCTCATCTCGCCTCGAGCCGGAAGGGAATCTCGGCCCGACTGGCCACCGAATTCCACAGCGCCACCGCGATCAGATTGGGCGTGGATGCGTCCCTCTCCTGTAGGACAACTGCTGCTGTTCTCGGCATCGCCCACAGCCCCCTGAGTCTCGCTCCATCAACGCGTCGTCTCGCACCGCGCTCGTCTCGGCGTGCCTGCGAATGCACTCCGTGCGGGGGCATGAGGCCCCATCTCCTCTCGGCTGCCGTTGTCCGGATCGGGCAACGCTCTGGCACCATCCGCCACTGCCCCGACGCCGCGGCTCGCCTCAAGGTGGAGTCATGAAATTGACTGGCTTCATGGCACTTGCGCTCGGCGTGGCGCTCGCAGGCTGCGGCGACCTCGCCTCGATCGACGACCCCGATCCCATGGAGCTCGATGCGACCGAGCGCGCTCGGGTGCGTCTGGGCCACGGCCTGTTCTTCGACCCTGGGCTCTCCGGGGCCGGGGACGTCGCGTGCGCCTCTTGCCACGCTCCGAGTCTCTTCGGCGCCGACGGGCTGCCTCGGTCCGAGGGAACCGGAGGCTTGCTCGTCGGTCGCAACGCCCCCTCGGTGTTCAACGCCGCTCTCAAGGACCGGCAGTTCTGGGATGGACGCGTGCACACACTCGAGGAGCAGGTCGCCGGACCCTTGTTTGCCGTCGACGAGATGGGCCAGACCGAGGCCGGCTTGCTCGCGTACGTGGGCGAAGCATGGGCGCAGGAGTTCGACGCCGCCTTCCCCGGAGAGCAGAGCCCGACGCTTCAGCAGGTCTCCGTCGCGCTCGCCGCGTACGAGCGCATGCTCCCTCGACGATCGCGCTTCGACGACTTTCTCGATGGTGACCGGGACGCGCTCAGCCGGCACGAGCGTCGTGGATATCGGCTGTTCCGTCGCAACTGTACGGAGTGCCATGACGGGCCGGGAGTCGGGGGCCATCGACTCGAGAAGCTCGGGACCGAAGTCCCCTGGCCCCGCGATCGAAGCGCCGACCGGGGCCGGTTTCACGTGACCGGACAGGCGAGCGACGAGATGGTGTTCATGGTCCCTTCACTGCGCAACGTGGCACGGACGGGTCCATGGTTTCACGACGGCAGCGTCGAGTCGCTCGACGAGGCGGTTCGCTTGATGGCGCGCCATCAGCTCGGCCGTCGCTTCACCAGCGCGCAGGTTCGGGCTCTCATCGCATTCCTGGGAACGCTCAGCGCCGAGGATGTCCAGCCGTGGGCCTTCGAAGACTGGGATCCGGAGTGAAGGTTCAGGACCCTGCGCTCAGACCTCGCCGAAACACGGCCGGCGTGGTCCCGAACCATCGCCGGAACGCACGATGAAAGGACGCCTGATCGCGGTAGCCGAGCATGAAGGCGACCTCGGCCTGCGAGACCCTCGGGTCGGCGAGCAGGGTTCGCGCGCGCTCGCGTCGGATCGATCCGAGCAGCTCACCGAACGTCTCGCTCTCCTCGCCGAGCCGGCGTGCGAGGGTGCGATCCCCGACGCCGAGCTCCCGAGCCACGGACGCCGCCGTCGGGGTTCCGTCGGAGAGTCGGCGCTCGATCGTCCGACGGACCCGCTCGGCCCACGAGGCGTCGACCGAATCGGGCGCGGCCCGCTCGAGGATCTTGGCGAAATACGAAGAGAGCTCGGTGTCGTGCGAGGGCACGGGCTGCGCGGCGACCGACGCCGGGACCACCAAGGCCGCCTCGGCATGCCCCGTCTCGATCGGCGCGCCCGCGAACCCCTCCCACGCCGCGCGCTCTTCGGGACGGAGCTGCGTTCGCCGAGACCGGATGGCCGTGACCGTGAACTCCGACTCGAGGAGCCCTCGCAGGAGCTGGACGGCGACGAGGATCGTGTAGTCGGACACCAGCACGGACCCACGCGTCGGCGGTCCGAACCGAGTCTCCTCGATGCACAGCATCTCTCCCTCGAGCCTGGGATCGTACCGCGCGGTGCGATTGGTCAGAGCCTGATAGCGGCCGTGGCGCGCCATCGCCTCCCCCATGAATGCCGCCGTCTTGCATGCCAGGCCGACGACGCCCAGGCTCGCCGGCGTATGTCGGGCGACGGTGTCGAGTACGAACGCCGCGAAGTTCGGACGGTCGGCCATCCATTCCATGTGCTCGTACGTGGACGTCCCCGACACGGTGGCGCCGTCGGTGGAGAGCAACTCGCGCGACCAGCCGAGGCGTGACTCGAGCTCGGCCTCGCTGATGCCCGCCGCCAACGAGGCCTCGAACGCAGGGCGCACGTTGCAGACGTCGATGTCCAGATCCGCCAACGGATCGTCAGGTTCGGCCAATGGTGGCGGGAAGGTCAAGGGTTCACGATGGCCTCATGCGAATGACGATGCTGCTCGTACTGGTCACGCTGGGGTGTTCTCGCGCGCCCGGCATGCCGCCGGCGGTGCCCGAGGGCGGCACGCGCATCTACTCGGGCGACGTCCATACCCCCCAGGGCGTGCCGATCTTCCACTATACGAGAGACAGTCGCGTCGAGGGCGAGCGTTTGGTCTCGATTCACCGCAGCTATGACGCAAACACGCACGAACTCGTGGTGGCGCAGGCGGCTCGCCACGACGCAACGTACACCCTGTCCGAGTTCGTCGAGGAGCACGTGCAGCTCGGGGTGCGTAGCGTCGTGTCGGCCTCGGTACCCGGGCGGCTCGACTACACGACCCACGAGGGCGACCGCGTGCGCCACCGCTCCGAGCGAGTCGATGCTCCGGTGGTGACGGGCCCCACGCTGTTCGGGTTCGTGCGCACGCGCTGGAAACGGCTCTCGGGCGGCGAGGAGATCGAGATCCGCTTCGTCGTCGCCGAGAAACGCCGCAGCTACCCGTTCGTCCTGCACATGGCGCAGCCGAGTGGAGGACGAACGATGGTGGAGATGCGCCCGAGAGGTGCATTCCTGACGCTGGCGGTCTCCCCCATGCGGATGTCGTTCGAATCCGACACCCGAACGATCCTCTCCTACGAAGGGCGCATCCCCCCGCGTCGAGACGGGAAGGCCGTCGATGCGCGCGTCGAGTACGAGCACGAATCGCAGTACCGATGACGACCGGGTCGCGCCGCGAGGGTCGGCGGCGAGGGCCCCCCATGCAAGGTCCTTCCTTTATTCCATCGGACGCCTCCGATGCCCGAGACCCCGCCCCAGCCCTTCGCCTACCAAAGCCTCACGGTGCAGAGCGAACGCCCGGGATTCTCCGTGGCGTTCGGGGGCCCTCCTCCGCGGGCCCACACCGTCCTGTACTACGGCGTGCTCTCGGCCCACCACGCCATGCGCTCCGCCGTCGTGCCTCGTGCCGACGAGCACGCTCGTCTCGGCGTGCCTGCGAGTGCACTCCGTGCGTCTGCGGTCCTCTGGGGTCGCGCGATTCCGGCTTTTTCCCACTTCATTTCGCTGAAACGCCCCCGACTGGAGCGAGGGCATGCGAGTCACGAGAGAGGACCGTCGCCCGTTTCGACCACGAAGTTGCCTCTGCGGCGCTATGGAGCCCCTCGCCCGAACGCGAGTTTCGCCAACGCGCCGGTCTGCTAGGTTTCCGACTCGGCAGCCGTACACGACTGCACAGCCGTCGCGCCATGATCCGAGTCATCACCACACACGAGCCGATCCTCGAGCGAGCCTCGTCCCTCTCCCACCCGGACCTTCCCGGCGAGCAAGTCGTCTTGATCGTGCGCCGACGCGTGGCCACGTCGATATTCGGCGTCTACGTCTCCCACGACCTCTCTGGAGCGGCGATCGGTTCGTATTCGGGGCGGGAGATCCCTGCTGCTGACTGGACCCCCGAGCTTCGAGATGCATTCGATCGTCTCAGCCGCGAAGCGCCGAAGCCCTCGAAGCGCTTCACGATGTCGGCGGCTGGAGTGGTCCTGTCCATCATCATGGTGCTGGCGTCCGCGGCTCTGGCTTGGGGGCTCGCCCAGCCCTGGCTCGCTGCACGTTCCTCCGCCACGGCCGAAGATGCGATGGCTCGGGTCGAGTCGGTCTTCGAGGCTCCGAGCGAGGGCGCCCTCTTGCTGATGAGCGAGCCCAGCGGGACCGAGTTTCGATGGTATCGGGTCTCCTCGGTCGAGGCGGCTTCGGTCGAACTCGAGGGCTCCGCCGAGACCTTCGACCTGACCTACGGCATCGTCGATCCGAGCGAGCTGAGCTTCGAGGGCCCGAGCCTCAGCATCCCCCGCGAACACTTCGAGCAGGATGGCGGGGTACTGAACCTCGACGGCTCGGTTCGGCTGGTTTCCAATGCACGACCCTAACCCCGGGTACCGCCCCCCTTCGGCGAAGCGCGCGAGGATCAACCTGGTCGCGGGGCTCGTCGTCGGCGGGGTGTCCTTCTTCGCCGCCTACGTCGCCAACGAAAGTTTCCGCGCCGTCGAGCGCGGGGAGGCGGCCGGGGTCTTGATGACCAGCCCCCTCGTGGACCTCTACGAGCTCGTCGGCCGGGGCTGGACCGTCGCGGCGCTGGCGACGTTCGGAGCCCTCATGCTGGTGGTCGGTTTGGTGAGCTGGTGGAGGGAACGGCGGTGACCAGCAGCTCGTGCTTCCCCGTGATGAACACGCGCTTGCGATGCTGCTGTAGGTACTTCTTGTAGAAGGCGACCCCCTCGAGCATGAGCGAGAGCTCGGGCTGACGATAGTTGACCATCCTCGCGCCGTGCAGGAGCTCGCCGTCGACGTGTCGGCAGTTGGGTAGCCCCAGCACCACGCTGCCGTCGGGCTCGAGCGCGTCCTGGACGCCACGTCGCAAGAGCCCGCGATCATCCACGCCTGGGCTCTGAAGGGTGTCGACGCAGATCACCAGGTCGTGCCGACCGACGAGAAGAAACACGAGAGCAAAGTTGCTGTGCGACGGTCGCAGCATTCAGTCTTCATCCGGCGCCGTCAGGGTGCGTAGGGCCCAATCGGGCCGGACAGGTCGAAGGTCACCGAAGCAAAGTCGCCGCCGTAGCTGTCCTCGCCAGTGCCCCACAGACGGATGCTACCGCTCGACTTCGTGGGGTCCAAGTCCAGCTCACCTGTGACCCGGGTGATGTTGCCGAGGCGGTCCTTCCCAAGCGCGACGCTGCCACCGCCAACACCACCTGAGACCAGCTTGGTCTGATCCCACGCGAAGTCCGCCGCGAGAGACGTGCCAGTACGGGCGAGGAAGTCGAACGAGCCCGAACACCCGCTTCCATCGCAGACGAACGACACCGTGGTGCGGGTCGGAAGGTTCAGCCGCAGCTGAGCCGTGTCGACCTGAAGCTACCTTCGTGTGTCGGCGGGACTTCCTCAGACCACGGGCGCCGCAATCGCGGCCCGTGCTGAGCTCAAAGCCGCATGCCCGGCGTGTGCACGTGTGCGTTGGGCAGGTTGGCCGTCAGGCCTTCGGCCATCGCGCCCACGCGCTCGAGCGTGTCCGCCCCCAACGAGATCACGACCATGGTCTCGGACTCCTGTTCGACCGAGGCGGCCCGCGTTTCGTCCATGAAGCAGGTGAAGCGCGGCGTCGGGCCAAAGACGAGCTCGAGCCCCATCGCCACCAGCACCCGGCGCGACTCCTCGACGACCTCCTGGGTCTCCTCGAGCCCGTCTGCGAAGGCATGAACGACCATGCGGCTGTGCTTGGCCTCGAGCTCGAAGATGCGGAACGCACCGCCGACGAACGCATCCTCGAGGGTCATCCCCAGGTCTTCCACCATCGCGGGGTCGAAGCTGTGACTGAGCGCGATGGTGACCAACGGCGTGTGGCCGGGCTCGGCACGGGCCAGGTCCATGAAGAGGTGCTCGTGGACGTCGACGCTGGTGTCGACGTGACGGGTAATGCGCCAGTACTGCGTGCAGGGATAACGCTCGGTCGGGAGCAGCTTCACCAGTTCGTAGAAGTCGGTGTCCTGCCCGATGCCGAAGGGCGTGAACCGATCCGGGTCCTCGCCCGCCGAGAGCAGAAAGTCGACGTACGTCTGCGGGAGCTTCACCTCGCAGTTCTCCTCGACCATTGCGATCGCCTCAGGGGGCACCCCGATCGCCCGCGTCGCGAACTTCCGCCCCCGCGCGGTCATGAACTCGAAGACGCGCTGCCAGTCCATCAGCAGTTCCGCTCCGGGCACATCGTGAGGAACAGGATCTCTTGGCACGAGTGACACGAGGCGACGCTCTGACCAGCGGAGAACTTGTGTTTTCTCTTCTTGGCCTTGCGGTTCGCCAGCACCTGCGTGACCCAGTCGGCCGCCTTCTTGAGGTGTCGCGTGCTCGGATTCGCTGCGCGTTCGGAGGTGGTGACGACCTGGTAGACCCCCTGCCAGCCGTATGCCGGCGGCTCGTAGAACATCTCGGACATCGATCGCGGCGCATGTCCGGCCTTTGAAATGAGCTTCGCACCCGCGCACGTGCCGGGGCCGTTGAAGCCGGAGCGCCCGGCGGTGATGCTCGCCTTGGCGGACGCGAATGCCGCCTGGATCTTCTCGGTCTTGCGACCCCTCGAAAAGTCCGACTGGTTGGCCCTCACGAAGTCCTGCACGTTCGCGCGAGCCAGCCCACCGGTGTCGAGCGGCGTCACGCTGGCCTCACCGGCCGCATCGGCGAAGCCGGGCAGGTTTGCGGGTCCGGAGTGCGCCGCGAAATACTGCGGCGGGTCGTGCTTGCACGCCATCACGCCGATCATGTAGCCGCTGAACGACCCATCGTCGCCTTGTCGGGCATAACGCGCCCGCCCGGCGTCATCCGTCGCGCCGCGGAAGCCTTCGTCGAGCGCTTCGAGCAGCCGAATGGCACGGGCGGCAACCTCGTCCGTCTCCATCACCCGATGTGCTTCGGGTCCCTTCGTGCAGATTTGGCACGGTCCTTCGAAGTCGTCGGCATAGGCCAGGCCAGTGCCCCCCATCGACGTGAACGCGCTGTTGAAGGTGTTTCCGTTGTGCTGAGTGACGTCCATGAATCGAACGACCCCCTTGCCTTCGAACTTCACGTCGCCGCTCGACGTCGCCCAGGTCAGCTTCCCCTTGGTCTTGGACGAGATGAGTCCACCACCGGCGGTACCCGGTTCATCTCCCACACTCGTACTCAGGTTGGAGCTCGCGATCGCAGCCGACTTGCCCTCGACCTTGACCTTCTTCGTGCCCTTGGCGAGGTCGCTATCCGAGGCGACGTTGACATAGGGAATCGGAACCGGGCCGCCGGGCGAAGGCGTCTTGCAGACGTCGGGGGGCGCAGCGACATGGGTATTTCCATCACCCGCGTGAAGGATCGACCGTCCGTTCGCAAACACCTTGGCCATGCCGCGAAGGATACCTCGGACCTGCTCACGTCGGGCCCAAGATGCACCCCCCCACACGGCCGCCTTCGGAAGAGGCGTACGCAAGGACGTGCTTCACGGCTGCCGTCGATCCGAAGCACCGCAGCCGGGTCACCGCACGGACCATGGCGATCGCGCCGGCGGCGGCCCCGACGTCGCCGAGCTCGTCCCCCAGGGGGCGGCAGACCAGTGGTTCTGGCATCAGCGTGGCATTGCGGAGGTAGGCGTGGGAGAACTCGCGGCCGTAGTAGACCTGCCCCGTCACCCCGGCACTGACCTCGTCGACGCGGAACCCGACGCGAGCGCGCAGCTCCCGAAACACCGCGCTCAGCCCCAGCGAAGGGCTCACCGTCGTGCCTCCCGCAGCGAACGGAATCGCCTCGTGCGCGACGTGATGGGCCACCACGCGTCCCCAGCTTTCCCGCCCGGACACCGCAGCAGGCGTCCCGAGCAGCAGGAAGCCGGCACCCTCGCTCGGGATGACGCCGTCGGGGTTGGTCTTGGTCAACAAGCGGTTCTCGGCCACGAGCGCGGTGAGCGTGTCGGGGTCCACTTTGGAGTCGAGCCCACCCACCACGCAGCACGGCTCTGTGCCCAGCGAGAGCAGGTCGAGGGCCGAGCGCAGCGCTTCGAAGGCTCCGGCGCGCCCGGTGGCGAAGCACCGCTTCGGCCCGATTACCAAGGAGACCGGCTCCCCCGAGGGGAGCACCACCCGACCGAGCGCTCGCGTCGCGTCGGCAGCAGTCACGGCCGGGCCATCGTCCGCAGCCGGGAGGCTCAAGAAGCACGGAATGGGTCGCTGGCGCGCGAACGCCTCGTGGGCGGCGAGCGTCTCGACGAGCGCATGGCGGGCCAGCGTGAACGCACGGTGGACGCGATCAGCCAGCGGGTCGAGGGTCGAGAGCATCATCCCTCGGACCGGGCCGGTCGGACCGCCCACCGACTCCTGCTCCACGATCCTGGAGATCCCGGCCCGCAGCGCGGCTTCGGCTGCTGCGTAGGTGAGGCCGACGGGACAGGCGAGCCCCAACCCCATGATCCGATTCGCGGGCACCGGCGGAGTCACGCCACGTTCTCCCAGGGTTCGACCACCCGGACGATGACGCCCCCCAGCGTCAGCGGGTCAGCGGCCAGCGCCACCCGCCACGTCATCGAGACGAGTGCGGCGTCCGTATCGAACTCGACGGCATCGAGGATCATCGGCCTGCGCACCATGCCCGCATCGGACTCGAAGCGAACCTGCAGATCGTACCGCGGGAGCCTGAACTCATGGGCCCCGTCCGGGGAGGCGCCGACGATGCGGACGGGTTCATCGCCCTTCAGGTGGGGGGACGCCCGCAAGCCGGGCGCGGCCGCCTGGAAGAAGCGAACGTCGAGATCGGTGGGCCACAGGGGAAGGCGTGCATCCATCCACGCCTGGTCGTAGGTTCCTCCGTGCTCGGCGCGCGGCGACCAATGCCGGGCGATGGGTCCGAATCCGCAGGGCGGCGGCCGGTCCGCGACAGCGGACAGGAGCTGGCTGGGGTCTTCGAAGTTCGGCATGAGTTGCCCCAACGCCTCGCGTTCACCGTTGTGTAGACCCCTTCCGGCCGGGTTGCGCGCGGCGGCACGCGCGACGCCGCGAGACGGGTTCGGCGGGTTGCCACCGAAACACCGTGCGTACGTGATCGGGAGCGACGTGAACGGATTGGGCTTCCCCGGTCCGAGCGTGAGGTGGTGGGTCCACACGCGATCGCCAAAAACGACCGCGCCCTTTTGCAGCGGGCCGACCCTGAGCCCCAGCGAACTCTGCGTGGCCGGTCTGCCTCCCGGGGTCCAGGCCGTCCCCGTCAGGTAGACATCCGTCGCGGGTCGCGTGTAGGCCGCCTGTCCCTCCCGCAGCAGCAGGGGCTCGGCGTCGTCGCTGTAGAGATCGCCGAGCGGCATGTCGGCCTGGTCTTCGGCAACCTCGAGCGGGCCGACCGACGCCGATCCAGCACTGGGGAGCACGAAGCGCCCCGTCACGACGACGACGATGAGCTGCTCGTCGTCCTTGGACATCGACGGGATGCAAGTCGCGGCGAACGGCGTGAAGTTGACCAGGTCGGTCATCGCGAGCCAGCGCAATGTCGCACCGTCGAATGAGGGTTGCAACGGGCGATCGATCCCGACTCCGGCCCACGCGACCGCGGTATCATGCGGCCGTGTCCCAGTGGACCGTCGCCGGCTGCCCCAGTGAAGACGTCGTGGCGGCCTTCGTCTCCGGGAGACCTCGAGCCGAAGGAACACGAGGCCCTCGAGGCTCACCTGGACGCCTGCGCAGCCTACCGGGCGGTGGTGGCCGAGCTGGTGCGGGTGTTCGCGCACACGAACATGCCGACGCTGCCGACCGATCCCCTGTCGAGTGACACGCTCGCCGTCGGGGCGACCGGGGAAGACGGCGAAGATGATTCGATCTCACAGAGCGGCGCGGTGTACGTCTTCCTCCGTACTGGCGCTGTCTGGGCTCAGGAGGCGATCATCAGGGCCTCGAACCCAGGCAATGGCGACCTCTTCGGTGGCATCCTCACCATCTCGGAGAACACGCTAGCGGTGGGTGTTCCCCGCGAAGACAGCGATGGGACCGGCGAGGGCAACAATGGCGCGACGAATAGCGGAGCCGTGTACGTGTTCGAGCGCAACGGCGCACTATGGACTCAGCAGGCATATCTCAAAGCTTCCAACCTCGAGACCTTTGACGGTTTCGGCGGCGCGGTCGCGCTGGCAGGAGACGTGCTTGCCGTCGGCGCCACTGGCGAGGACAGTGATGCGACGGGAGTGAACGGCGAGCAGGACGAAAACTCCGCGTCCGTCAGCGGGGCAGCGTATCTCTTGATCCGAAGCGCTTCCGTGTGGGGTCAGCAAGCTTACGTCAAGGCGTCCAACACCGATGAGTTCGACCGCTTCGGGGCCGACGTCCTCGGCCAGCTGCTCCCCAAGGTGTTCGGGCACGCCACCGCCTCGGGAGCCACCATGGTCGGTCCGCCGTTCGTTCGCTACCAGAACATGGCTGCCTTCCTCGACATCGAGGCCGGCATGCCCGTGGCGCCGGGGGCCGCCGGCACCGACGACATCGAGCTCGGCGAGCTTCCGGCAGGCCCGGCCCTGACCACGATTCACACCGGGCCCTACGACGGCCTGCCCGGCGCGTACTCGGCCCTGCAGGCGTGGATGAAGGAGCACGACATCACCCCGTCCGGAGGCCCCTGGGAGGTCTACCTCACCGACCCCGGCGAAGTGCCCGACCCCGCCGAGTGGAAGACCCAGATCTTCTGGCCGATCGCCGAGTAGTCACTGCCAGAGGCGGTCGAGCGCGACCCCGGCGTCGCCCAGCGGTGCCGCCGCGTCCGGGCTCGGGAGCAACTCGTGGCCCAGCGGTCCGTCGTCGAGCAGGTCGTCCGAGGGCCGCGGCCTGAGCACCCAGTCACGGCGACTGTAGAGTCGAACCGTCCGGTTCTCGCCACGCAGCTCGAGGCAGAGCTCGAAACCCTCGGGTGCCTCGCCCTCGCAGTCCCAGGTCCGCACCCGCGCGGTCGCTCGGGTGCGGTCTTGGGGAAACCGCATCTGGAGGCGCCGACCGTCCAGAGTCCACTTGAACACCTCGGTGCGATGGCGCCACACCGAGCTGGACTCGCTCACGCCGTAGCGACCGTGGTCGATGCTGTCGACGACGGCGAACTTCTTGATGATGTCTCGTTCGCTCGTCGGCATTCGGTCGACCCAGAGGCGATGTGGCAGCAGCTCGGCCGAGCTGTCTTCGGGCTCGCCCGACGCGAACCACCACGCCGCGCTCGACATGAGGAGAACCGCGACCAGCACTTTGGTGATTCGCGCGCGCATGGTTCGAGTATGACAGCTCTCGACCGCGCTCATCGAGCCGGCATGTCCTGCACGCGAAACGCCGGGTCGGCGTCGGTGGCGTCGATGCCGACGGCGGTGAGGCTCACGCGAGCATCGTCGCGAACCGAGGCCACCTGCTCGGACGCGGTGAAGCCCGAGCCGGTGATCTCGACCGAGGCGTCGCCCTCGGCCTGCACGTTGACCGTGCCCCGCAAGTCGCACCGGTTGCAGCGGAAGTCGCAGCCGTCCTTGGCGATGAGCACCGGCCCGTCGTGAATCGCCTGGACCACCTGTTCCGCTGCATCCCCTCCGGCCTCCCGCTCCGCGTCGGCGCGGCGGCCCTGCTGGCACAGCGCCCTGACCCGCGTCGTTCGGCGCTCGTTGGCGAGCAGGCCGCGTGGGAACTCGGCGGCGTGTCGATCGAGCAGCCGCAACGCGGCGGCAGGGTCGGCACCGTGGAGCTCGGCCCGGGCCTGCTCGAGCAGGTCCGTCTCGGCCGCGAGCGTCGAGGCGTCGATCGCAGTCGGGGCCTCGGGCTCCTCGATGGCCGCGGAGCGAGAGGGACGCGGCGGAACGCGGCGCTGGGGCTGTGCCTCGGGACCGGGCGGTTTGGGCCGAGCGGGCACCGCTGGCCACCGCGATCCTGATCCCCTGCGCTCCCCTGCGCTCCCGCCGCCAGCTCATGCCCCCCGGGCGTACTCCTCCATCCCGGCTTTTTCCCACTTCATTTCGCTTTGAACGCGATCAGTGCGCCCAGACGGAGCATCGGCGGAGTCCAAGCAGATCCTGGGCCTGCCGTCGAACTCCTGGCGGAAGCGGGTCTTTGGGGGGTCCGACGCTCTACGGTTCCGTCTTGTGGATGATGGCCCTGTGCAGCGCGGCCAAGCGCGGGTCGGCCAACGCACCTCGCGCGTGCAGGAGCAGATAGCGAACCCGTGGCAGGTCGGAGATCGGAATCCCGACCATCGAGCGAGGTACGCGGCAGCACCCGTTGACGACGGCGGGGCCGAGCCCGAGCGAGGCGAAGTGCAGCATCGGCTCCCACCCTGATGCTTCCACCGCGACGGCCAGCTCGTGCCCGCTGGCGCTGAAGCCAGTGGCGAGGGTTTGTCGGAGTCGGCTGCCCTGCGCTGGGACGACCAGCGGCTCCCCGGCGAGCGAGGCCAAGGCGATGCGTTTGCGGGCCGCCAGCGGGTGAGACTTGGGCACAACCGCGATGTGCGGGACCTCGGCGAGCACAACGCCTTCAAGCTGGTCTGGCACCTCCGCGGCGACCGCAACGGCGAGTTGTGCGTCGCCGAGTCGGACCGCCTCGACGGCGGGCTCGGCAGCGCGGGTGAGCAACCGCAGCGGTGCCACCGCGGAGCGCACGAAACCCCGAATCGCTGGCCCCAACAGATACAAGAACGCGCCTTCCCCGGCCGCGAACACGATCGGGCTCGTCGGGGCTTGTCCGCGAACCGATGCGATGAAGTCGTGGGTGCGGCTGCGCATCTCACGGGCGAAACGCAGGGCTTCCACGCCAGCGTCGGTGAGGATGAGCCGGCGTCCGCGGCGTTCGTACAGGGACACCTCCAGCGCCTCGGCCAGCTTGCGAACCTGGGTGTGGAGGGCGGGCTGCGACATGTGCAGGCGGGCCGCGGCGCGCGTGAAGTTGAGGTCTTCCGCAAACTCTGCGAATGCCTCGAGCCAGTCGAGCTTGGGTGACATCGACCCGACTATATCGTTTCTGAATACCTACTAGCCAAAGACTTCTTCCCGGAGATACGCGGGGGCTTCATGGTACGGCCATGGAACACAACACCTACTCACTGGGCGCCAAGCCCAAGGTCGGCTTCGATATTGGCCGCGTCATCATTCACGCCGGCGACGGGGCGCAAGACACCTCCTTCCTCTCGGGCAGCGACGAAGACGCGATGCGCACGCCCCCGATGAAGGGTGCCTTCGATGTCATCGCCGAGGTCAACGCGCTGGTCGGCGGTCGCACCTGGATCATCTCCAAGTGCGGCCCCAACATCGCGCGTCGAAGCCTTCGGTGGCTGCGACACCATCGCTTCTACGAGCGAACCGGCATGCGCGAGGACCGGGTCATCTTCTGCCGAAAGCGACCGGACAAGGCCCCACACGCGCTTCGCCTCGGCCTGGATGCCTTCGTCGACGACAGGCCCGACATCCACCAGAGCTTGGCTGGGGTTGTGGGCGTGCGGATCTTGTACGGTCCGCAAAAGCGAGGACGCCAGGCGCCGCCGGGAGTGCTTCACGCGCTCGACTGGGACGGGGTGAGGCAGATCCTGATCCCGCTGCTGTGCCCCGCGCACTGAGCGAGGTCAGTCGAAGTCGTTCGGCGGCACGTGCCACTTCGTCAAGTCGGATCGACGAGGCCCGCATAGTCCTGCTGCGGCTTCATCGGCGAGACCAGATTCTCGTAGGGACCGCCCTCGAGCTGGTAGTACAGCGTGTGATCGAACTTCGCGGTGGGGTGGAACGTGCCGTCGTGGACGTGCACCGTGGGGAAGAACAGCCGCTGCGGTTCGCGCGTCAGGAAATTCATCGCCATCGGGTGCACCGTCACGTTGCCCGGCTCGAGCTGGAACACCGCGAACCCGTGGTCCGCGTACGCAGGCACGGCGTCGAAAAGCACCTCGGGCAACCGGAACCGTGGGTCCAGGCGCATGAAGTCAGCGCGCGTAGGGACGTACGACGCGCCGTTCGCAGAGCGTTCACGACCTTCTTGCCGTTCGCGCCTGGTCCCATGATGCCCCGTGCCGCGATCACGAGCCCCCGCCCTACGGACAGCGGCGCGGGCCACTCGTAGTAGCTGTCGCCGTCAACGCTGCTCGTCGGCTTGAAGATCGCCGCGCACAAACACTGCCCGACCTCGTGATACCAGAAGTACGCAGTGTCCTCCCTCGGATGCAGATCTTCGTCCCAGACATGGAGTTGCCGCCCGGGATCGAACGCCTCCTTCACCTTCGCCTCCGTGTCCTTACCGGGGGCGGAGACCCACGCGGCCGCGCGCGAGATCTGGACCTCAACAGCCGCGCCACCATGGATCGGATCGGATCGCCCTCCTTGCCCGTGAACCCCATGCCGTCGAGCTGGTCGCCCCACGCAACGGGTGTTGGTGGCTTGGGCTCCTTCGTGGTTGCCATCGCGCAACGATGGCACCGTTCATCAGGGGCGAGCAGTACCTCGGCCTGGTCCTGGCCGAGGTGGGCGTGCAGACCCAAGGGGGAGTTCCAGTCGCTCGTTGCGCCGTCACTATGGCCTTGAGAGCGTGTTCATCGGGCTCTTGAGGCTCAGCACCCACTGCCGCCACCGAACCTCAGGTAGGCGGTGCTCGACCAGGACTGCGTGCGCCGCCACGGGTGCGGCCGACGCAGCGAGATCAGTCGAAGTCGATGTAGTTCGGTGGTACGTGCTCCACGAGCCACACCCCGTTGGGGGTCTCGTAGAAGACCAAGCCGGCTTCGGACAGCTGCATCGCCCGCACCGAAAGGATTACAGGCTTGCCGCGGCGTGCTCCTACGCGCGAAGCGGTTTCTCGCGTGGGGGTGAGGTGAACATGATGACGCTGGCCACGCAGCAGGCCTTGGGTGCGGATGGAGGGCAGGGCGGCGGCGACCGTGCCGTGGAAGAGGACGGCGGGCGGCACCGCCGATGCATAGTCGAGCTGCACCGGGATCGAGTGTCCCTGCTGTGCACGGATCATCAGGCCGTCGGGGCTCAGCGCAAATCGTTGCTTGTCACTGTTGGCCACGAGCTCGCAAACACGCGCGCGGGTGAGGGGCTTTCCGTCCGCGGCGGTTGCTTCAAGCAGTCGTTCGACGGAAATCCAGCCGTCCGCGGTGGGGGTCAAACCCAGGGCCTGTGGATCGTGGCGGAGCACCCACGAGAGGTACTTGCTTGCGACAAGGTCGTCCTGCGCGCCCACGTGCGCAGAGTGTAGCCGCGCAAGCGCACGGCACGCTATGGGCCTGAGGCTCGATCGCCGCGGCCGAGACCACGTCGATCGCGGACGACGGCAGGGCCCCCGGACGCGCTCGGTCTTCGGCGATCCGCAGCTCGGCCTCTCGAGACGCAACGGCGCCCCTGCGCGCCCACGTCAGCCACATCCAAGTGAGCCAGCCTGCGACCGCAAGCCCGAGGAAGGCACCCATGGTTACTTCTTGGGCTTGACGAACTTCAGCGTCACCCGGTCGCTCTCACCGATCGCTCGGTACTTCTCCTCGTCGGCATCACCATTGGCCAGACCGGGGGGAAGCATCCACACCCCCTTCTCGTAGTTCTTGGTGTCTTTCGGGTTGGCGTTGACTTCGGACTTGGCCGCGAGCTCGAAGCCATAGCTCTCGATCTTCTCGACCAGGAAGTCCTCGGCGAGATAGCCCTTGGGCGCAGTCTCGTCCGGATTGGCGCCCTCGGGGGCCCGGTGTTGGACGATCCCGAGCACACCTCCGGGCTTCAGTGCTTCGAACGCGGCCGGCATCATCTGGTCCCACATGCCCGCGCGATGAATGTTGTGCAGCATGCGGATGACCAGGATCGCGTCGAGCGAGTTCTCGGGGCCATACTCGATCGGCGCGGACGGGTCACTGGACTGCGTTACGAGCTCGATCTTCGAGTACAGGGGGCCACCCGCTTCGACGAACAGCTCGGCCCGTCGGGCGTTGAACTTCACCGCCGGGTCGTCGGAGCCCGCATCGTAGCCGGCGAGGTAGAGCTTCCCTTCCTTGGCGAGCAGCGGCGCGAGAATCTCGGTGTACCACCCCGCGCCCTGCCCCACCTCGAAGACGTGCGACTTGGGCGTCACCCCGAAGAACTTCAGCGTCTTCGTGGGATGGCGGTACGCGTCGCGCTCTGCGTTGCCCTCGGTGCGAACCTTGCTGGGAAGGATCTTGCTCAGCGCCGCGCCGAGGTTGCGGTGGGTTCGCGACGTGAGCTCGTCGACCTCCGCCGTGAGCTCGGGGGTCCATCGTGCCTTCTTCGCCTCGGCGTCCTTCTCAGCCTACCTCGCCGCGACCGACTTCGATTGGCGGCCGGCCGGCCGAGAACACCACACGGCTCATCATCCACACCACGGATGACACCTTCTGGAGGGCCCGGGCACGCACAACGGCGTGATGATCGACAACGACTACCCCGGGACGGTCCAAGCCCTGCAAGACGAGACGATCCGGGTGTTTAACTTCGCCGACGACACCGGAGGGTCGTGCAGTTGCCTCGACGTCTCGATGGGGTGGTTCGGCGACCGCCGTACTCCTCAATCTCGGCATTTTTCCAACTTCTTTTCGCCTAAACCGCTGCGCAACCACCTCTCCGGAACTTCCGGGGCATTGCAGTGGTGAAATTCGGCTCTGGGCGTGATCCGCTGCAGGCGGCGCGTGCTCCTCTGGTTTGTGAAGACCACTCTGCTACTCACATGCTTGGCGTTCGCGACCCTGGCAGCCCCTAACCTCGGGTGCGACACGTCCTCAGAAGACGTCGCATTCGCCGAGCAACGCGAAGGCCTGCTGTTCGGACTCGAAGACCAGGATGTCCGAGACCTCCATCACAACTACGTCCCGGACGAAGATTTCGACTTGACGATGGCACGCCTGACGGCGCCGTTCGAATGTGCGCTGTATGACGATCTTTGCGAAGAACTTGGCCGAGCCAACGCCATCGAGCTGACGCGAATTCAAGTCGAGATGGCGCTGGACGAAGAGAGCATCGATGACATCGAAGCCTTCACCGAGAGCTATGTCGCGGATTCTGGCCCCGCTCCCGAGGGCGAGGACGAACTCACGCTCCGAAGCTCCTCGGGGTGGTTTGCCCACGTCATCGGCAACATCCGACTCAAGACCCGCAACGGGATCACGTCGTACATCGTCGGAGACCGTGCAGCTTGGACTGAATCGATCACCGAAGCACGGTCGGGAAGCGGAGGCACCTGGTCGCGAGTCCCCGTTCAATCGCTCTGTGTGGACACAGGCTCCAACACCCTGGAAAACATCTACACCAGCCCGTCTGGCGTCACAACGACGACCTTGCTCGACAGTCGCGACCCCTCCAACTCCTGCGCCTCCTACGTCAGCTATCACAAGGTCATGACGTTTCACGACCGCAGGAATGGAACGTTCGACTACTCCTCGATTCGAATGACCGCCCGCGGCTCATCCTCCGCGAGCTTCGCAGGCCTATCGTTCTCGGCGTCCGCGCCGGCACACACACGAAGTTTCTAAGACCGGGCCCTGCGGGGTGTGGTCGCCGAGCTGGTGAGGGTAACCCTACCGCCAGCTCGGCGACGGCTTCGATGACGGAGTACGGGGCGGCTCGCGCGCGGGATGCGCGGAGAGCAGCGGGCGTGTCGGAGCTGCAGCCGGGCGGGTACGGCCTCGAGGGGCGGGCCTCCGACAGGCCGACCTCCGCCACACGGCGTTTCGTTTTCGCTTTCCGCAATCCAAAATCCGTCGCGGGGTCTCTTGAGGGTGTGAGACTTTGTATTGCGCAGGCCCTATCCATAACGCCTCGGCGCGCGGCGGTTGCGCTCTGCCTCTTCGTCGGAGGCTGTGGCGATGACGCGTTGAGTTCACCGGAGGATTCAACAACCGGAACGAGCAGTGGGACCACTGGCGGCGTAGGCCCAGCGGAGGGGTCGAGCGGTACTTCGGGCGACACCGGGACCGGGCCCACGACGGGTGAGGCGTCCGATACGGACACGGGTTCCGACACCGACACCGACACCGACACCGACACCGACACCGAAGAGCAGGGTCCGCCCTCGTTTGAGTTGCTGGTGAAGCGGGAAGACGCGGCGGGCTGGCGGCGGAACTACCGATTTCGGGTTACCGAGGGGGTCACAGACGGACTCATCCTCGCGCACGACGGGACGGCACCGCTGAACTGGCAGCCGACGCCCATCCCCGGTCACCGGGTCATCTACAGGACGAACGGCAATGGTGGGGCGATGGAACTTCACCTGGGGACGTTGGACGATCCTCTGCCCGCGGAGACGACGCGTCTGGATGCGCCAGGGAAAGGTGGTGTCGGGCTGCTGAGCCTTCCGCTCTCAGCGCGCGACGGTGAGATCGTGATCTTCACGGACGAGAGCACCCTGTACCGCGTGGACCTCGAAGGGCTCGAGGCCTCCGCCCCGGTGGGCATCGCCACACTCGGTGCCTCCTTGTATTCGGACGGCGTGGGGTTGGATCCGCTGGGGCGCTACGTCCTTGCCGACGTCGCATCCGAAGGTGGCGGGTCAAACATTGGCCGGATCTCCCTCGACGACAACGTCATGAGCTTGGTCTCGGACGTTGACGCGACCGGGTACGCAAGGCTTCCGGTGTTGTCCGTCTCCGGTGACCGTGGATTCTTGCTCATGAGCGAAGACGGCCAGACCCAAAGTGTCGTGTTTGTCGATTTGGCATCTGGTGAGCCTTCGCCTACGGTGTCCCTCGTTTCTGACGTTGCCCCGCCAGCGGAGATCGACTGGTGGTATCCGGCGAGTCTCGTCCGGCCGCACGTCGAGGCCATGGGCATCGTTCTCGGCATCGGAACGAAGTTCGATATTCAGTTCAGCTACTACGGCGTTGAAGACGGATCCGCTCTGCCTCCGGTTGCCCTCCATGACTCCGGGGTCCATGGCGCGGGGCTCCTGTGGGCTCCTGACGGACGCGATCTCCTCTTTATCACCAGTGACGATAGCGACACCTATCAGGTGTCGCACGCTCACTTCGCGGACGGACACGCTCCGAGCATCGTCACCCTCGGGGAGCCGGTCGAGTATCTGCGAATCCCAACCTTCGCGTGGTCATCGCAAAACAATGAACTGTACGCGGCGCGATTCTCGGACGCAGAACAGCAGTGGAATGTGGAACGACAGAGTATCGTCGGCGGCGTGCTCACCGAGCCGGAGCATCTGGCTGGGCCCTTCAGCGCCATCAGCTTCGAGGACATCCGGCGCGACGGATCCATGCTCCTGGTTTCAGCCTTCGTCGGCGAAGCGGAAGATCGACAGATCTACGGCATCGACCTTTCGAGCGACGCCCCGCAGGAGCCTGTGTTGCTGAGCGGCCGATCGGAGCCGGGCGAGGCTTCTACATTTGCGAGCTTCTCCCCGGACGGTCGTGTGGTGGCGTACGGCGCCCGGACGGGGATCGGTGGCGGTTCCACGCGGCTGATGCTTGTCGAAGTCGAGACTCCAAGCGCTGCTTACGAGGTCGCCGACGGGCTTTCAGGGGACGACTGGACGTTCATCGAAGCCGACTCCCGAGCAGACGAGGCGGACGCTCCCGGGGATCGATGGCGGGTTGACCGCCGGCGCTGAGAGGCCGTCTCCGCCGGCGGCCAAGCGACACGTTCGAGTCGGAGGCGGTCGCGGCCAGCCACCGCGTTGGCCGCATGCAGGTTCATGCCGAGTGCACGTACGACGAGGCGTGAAGGCGCGGACGCCAACGTAGGGTGGGCGAGGACGAGGACGACTGGGCGCACACAGCGATGGCCGGCTGCACGACCACGACGAGGACGACGCGCAGGTCACCGTCGTTCAGCTCGGTCGCAGGATGAAAGACCGTCCCTGCGTCGGGGAGCGCTTCGGAAGCACCGTCGGTGGCCAGGGCGTGCAGATGGACTTCCATGATGCCGCCAAGGCTGGTCTTCTCGGCTTTCGAAGACCAGTCGGTACAGTGGTCGCGAGCGTTTGCCGAGCAGGCCGACAACTACGAACGTTGGGAGCTGCCTTGGCGCTCGACGCACTGATCGGGAACAACGACCGCCACCTCGGCAACATCCTCCTCCAGGCCCTCGAGCGGCCCGACGACGGCAACATGTTCAGCCTGCGCTTCATTGATCACGCCGCGTACACGCCCAACGCTGACCCGTGCCGGGCGTGTGGGCTGTGCGTGGTGGCGTGCCCCGAGGATTCGATCACGCTGGCTTTGGCGTAGCGTGATGACCCGAAGCGGGTCATTGACGCCGTTCGCCCCCGCTCTCCGCCGCTACGTTTTTGACCACACCTGGACGATGTGCACACTCCGCCGACCCAGCGGAAGTCCCTCTGTCAACTCGAGCGCATCGGGGGCGTACGGGCCATCTAGGGAGAAACGCACGTTCGCCGTTGCTCCTGTCACGACCACCGAATCGCGCAGGTCCCAGGCCAACGCGCGACCGATGATGTAGTCGCCGTCGTAGTCGAACTCCTGCCCGATGTAGTGCCCCGCAGACCGGTACTCGAAGAAGGTGGGGTGCAGGGTTTCCCGGACGAAGCATTCACCAGTCCAACGAACCTCTACGGCCGGGACGCCATCGATGATGCCAACGAACTCAAGCCCAAGCGTCATGAGCTCGCCGTCGATCGGCACCGGGAGCCTGACGGTCGCATCCCCGCTGTCGAAGCTCTCGATCACGGGGGCCGGGAGAATCAGCAAAAGAGTGTCCTCGTCGAGAAGGGCAGACTCGCGCTCCGCCTCCGTCGGTCGCCGATAGTAGACCCCCCGCTCAGGATCGCCATCCCACCTCGACAGGTCCGCCTCCGGCAGGGCTCCGGTGCTCGAGCTTTCGTCGAAGCCATCGGTATCGGTGGGGACGCAGTCGAGTGAGGTTGTAGCTTCGGCCGCGCCCGCTCCCTCGGTCCCGCCCTCTCCTTCGGAGGCATCAACGGGCGAACAACCGGTGAGTACCACCAGCACCGCCAGCGTCGCGCGCGTCAGCATCGGTCCGACCATACCATCCTGGCCCAACCGACGCGTGCAGGACGCGATCACCTTGGTTCGCTGCCTACTCAGCCGCCGGCAGCATCGCGGCATAGGCGTTCCCCTGGCCCCGAATGGCTGCCCGGGTGCATGATCGCTGCGGATGCGCGACGCCGTCAGTCGGCGTTTGAGCGAAATGAAGTGGAAGAAGCCGGGATGGAGGAGTACGGCGGGCGCATGAGATGGCAGGCGAGCGCCGGGGAGCAGCATCGGGGTGTAGAGCGAAGCTGCCGGTGTCTTCGTTGAAGGCGCAGTCGACCCCCGGCGGGTGCGCCTGCGGGTCGACGGGTGCCGCGATCTCGCACGTGTGCGTGCAGGGGTCAGCGCCCACTCCACTGTCGGCGTGGGCCGCCGTGGTGAGGGGCACGAGCCCCAAGCTCCAGATTCCAGCGCGCAGTGAACCTCTCATCATCATCCAATTCCCCACCGGGAGCATCCCGTGTCGCGGTTGCGGGGTGAATGGCGGCCCGCCCGAGAGGTGGAGACGTGGGGGCGCTCATCCTCTTGTCGGACGCATCGAGACGCACTCAGGCCAGTGAGACTTCGTCATCCGCGAGAGCGAGGGCCGCCTCCCAGAACGCGTTGGTGCCACTGTCGTCGAAGTCGACCAGCGCCCCCAGCGGCTCGAGCACGCCCTCGCAGGCGCGTTCGAGCGCCTCGTGGTCGCGGATGTCGTGGGTCACGGACCGGTCGGTCCCCGGCGCGAGGTTCAAGGAGGAGATCGAGCACTCCGAGACCAGGATGGAGGCCCGGAGCTGCTTGGCGACGAAGGTGGTGGCGTCGCCTGCGAGCAGGCAGGCGAGCCGGTCGACCTCGAGCCCGCCCGAGAACACCGCGTTCGTATCTGGCAGCGTGACGATGTCACGACACCGCACCGGACCCAGGAACAGATAGAACGAGTCGTCCCGTGCGATGGGGTCGTCGAGCAACCGTTCGTTCGAGAGGACCAGGGCACCTTCGGTGATGGTCGGTGCCTCGAACACAGCGAGCGAGACGGGGCCGTCGCATGCGAGCTCGTCCCATTCGATTTCCGTCCACGGCTCGTCCAGCCACAGCAGGACGTCTCCGTCGCGATGATGACTGCGTAGGTACGACGCCACGAACTTCGCGTGACCTGGGGGGAGGGGGATGCCCGCGAGCCGGGTCCGGAACGACGCGAGTGAGACGGCCAATCGACTCATGGCTTGGAACTCGAACCTAACACGTCGAGCGCGCATGCCCCCGGAAACGACCGTTTCGGGGTGCCGAGCAACGGGCCAGGCGGCCCCCAATCGTCGTCCTCCCCTACGGCGCCGTGAAGGACTCGGTCCACTTCGGGCGCGAGTCCGTCTCGCCGACCAGGCCACTCCACTCCGCGTCGGTGAGACGCTCGTAGTCCTCGGTCAGGACGCGGCGGGGGCTCGAGACCGGACCGACGAAGGCGGCCGCGCCGTCGACCCCGTCGCAGCCGGGGACGGTGAGCACCATGAACTGCGCGGGACCAGTCGCGGCGTGAAGCACCCAGCCGCGTTCGGCCCCGGCCTCGTCGGTGGGGGCGGTGTGCACGTCGGCGATCGTCGGCGCGTAGTCCCCGAGGTCTTCACGGTCGAAGAAGAGCGAGGCGTACCAGCCGTCGTACGAGACCTCGCCGCAGCCGACGATCTCCTGCTCGATTGCGCCACCGAGGAAGGCGATCTCCTCCCCGGTGAGGGTCTCGCCCGCGAGCTCCTTGCGCGAGATCTCGGCCAAGTCGTCCATGATGTCGGACCAGTTCTCGAAGTACGAGCGTCCACGCTCAAACTCGTAGCCTGCAGCCTCTATCTCGTCGCTGAGCTGGATGCCGATCGTCCCGATGGTGTGCATCCGGCGGAAGAAGCCCTCGGCCGGCTCGACGTACGCATCGGTGTACTCGCACTCGATCCCGCCCGAGTAGGACTGCTTGGCGTACAGCAGCGTGTCGTGGCGAAGCTCCGCGCGGGAGGCCGCCTGGGTGGCCAGGGTCTTGTGTTGCCACGCTTCGGTGCGCATCGGCGCGGGATACTGGCCGCGCTCGGCCTCCCCCGCATTGAGCGCTCGAAGAGCCGCGAGCCAACCGTTGTAGAAGCTCTCGGTCCAGAACGCCTCGGGGTGGCTGTCGACGAGGAACCGCAGCTGGTGAAGGGCCCCCTGGTAGGGGGACGTCTCGAACTCGGGCGCGAGCAGATGGCCGGCTGTGTCGTTACCCAATACGAACTGGGCGTCGAGCTCGTCGGGGAGCATCCGCGTGAGCTTCGTGTCGGTTCCGGGCTGAACGAGGCGGTCGTAGGTCACGTTGTTGAACACGTAGGAGTCCAGCGTGAAGCGTTGACCGAACAGCAGATACACCCGCGGAAGCACGAGCTGCGGCTCCTGCGGATCGGTGAACATGATCTGCGACATGATCCGCTGCAGGCCGTAGTTGCGCCCCATGATCGCCGCGAGTGCCTCCTCGTCGGACAACGTGGCCACGTCGCCGAGAGCGGCGAGATCCTGATCCTGGACGAACGTCTGCATGTCGTCGGGGCTCATGCTGTCTTGCTCGCCGATCATCGTCTGAAGGATGCGGTCGGCCGCTTGCCATCGAGGACGGGCCCCGCTGGTGGTCAGCAACTGGTCGAGGATCGCGGCCGCGTCGAAAGCGGGACGATGGAACGTGGTCTTTCCGTCTGGGAACGTGACGATGGCGAGCTCGGTCCGCCCCAACCACATCAGACACCGGAAGTAGCGCTGCAGCACGGGATCGTCCTCGTAGTGGCCGCGGGGCTTCATCTGGCTGTAGTCGTAGAGGACGGCGTTGCCAAAGAGCCGCAGGTCCGCGGGCAGCTCGGTCTGCACCGCGGCGAGGATGTCTGCCACGCGATCGTCGACGGCACCTCCGGACACGGAGGCAACGGGGTCAGGCCAGGCATCCGCCAGGAGCGAACGCGCGACGGTCAGGTAGACGTCGAGGTCGGCGACGGCGGCCTTCATCGACGACGGCATGTTGCCCAGCTCGGCCCCCAGTTGACCGTGCAAGGCCTCGAGGATGCCCTCGAACTCCGCGGCGAGGAACGAGCGCTCGGTCTCCGCCAGCATGGAGTCGAAGGAGCGGTGCAGCGCATACGCGACGCTGTCGGTGGTGATCAGCACCGGGAGGTCGGCGTCGTAGACCTGGTGGTAGAGGTTCTCGGGGGTGTTCGGAGTGTCCGACGCCATCACCACGAAGCCATTGTCCGCCAGCACCTGGTGCTGCGGATCCGACATGCCGAACGCCTGGTCGATCGCGTCGAGGCCCGCTGCCGACGACGGGTCGTAACCGAGCTCGGTGACGAACTCCGGCTGCGGGTAGGTCTGGAGGAAGTCCTCCGCCGTCATCTCGGCCGCGGCGCGCTGAACCCCTTCGTACTCGCGCAAGAACGCCTGCGCCTCGGAGTCGAGCTCGGGTTCGTCGACCGGCCCGAGCTCCGCCGCTCCGTCCTCGGAACATGCCAGCAAGCAAGCGCCCAAGACCCACACCCGCGAACAATCCAATCGCAACGCCATAGGATCGAATCTAGCATGCATGTCGAACATACTCCACGATTCGAACTCTCAGGGCCGGGGGGACGGGTCCCCGGATTCGGCTGCAGACACGAAGGGGGTCGAGACCTCGGTGAAGCCTCAGACCTCGCCATCATCGGTGTCCGTGTCCGTGTCCGTGTCCGTGTCCGGTAGCGGAAGCGGGGTGCCAGGTTCGGTCTCGTAGCCGCTGCTACCGATACCGCCCGTGGTCGTGTCGGACTCGTCCGGCGAGCCTCCGCTCGTCGTTCCGCCGTCGGTGTCTTCGCCGGTCTCTCCCGACGCGTGTCCGTCACCGTCTTCGGCGGCGGTGTCGCTCGCTACCGTGGGGTCGGTGGCCGACGCCCCGGTGCTTGGCGCCGGACCGCCACTGGTCGTATCCCCAATGTCGGGAAGGTCGCAGGCAGAGACTGACGCGGAGAGAAGGAGGAAAGAGAGCATCGAGCGCATACCTCCCACTCCCCGCCGCCCCTCGCATCCGTCACGCACGAGCGACTCGGCCTGAAGAATCAACCCGCGATGCAGGCCGAGGGCCGAGGCGCGCACACGTTCTCGACGCACAAGCCCGAGCTACACGCCGAGTTGCCGCTGCAGGCCTCTCCGTCGGCGGCCGGGGCCTGACACAGGCCTGCCTCGCAGGTGCCCGCTTCGCAAGGGACCCCGGCCGAGCAGGCCTCGCCGAGTCGAGCCGTGGGGGTACACGACCCGCCGACGCAGGCGGTGAGGTACGGGCAGCGGTGGGTTGCGTCGCAAGCCTCGCCCCGTGCGACGAAGGTCGGACCCTGGCAGAGCCCGGCGATGCATCCCGACCCGGCCATGCAGCGGTCGTCGGGTGAGCACGCCTCACCATTGGGCACGCGAGCCCTGCACGTGCCCGCTTCGCAGAACGCCTCGGGACCGCACGTCACACCGTCCCCCGTGCAGTCGTCGCCCGACTCGAGCACCGCCTCGCAGGTCCCACAGAAGTCGAGCCCGATCGTGCAGGCGGCCGATGGATCGCAAACGTAGTACTCGGTGTCGAGGCCACAGCGTTGACCCGCAGCCTGAGTGCCCGACCAGATCTGGCTGCAGGGACCCGTCAGCTCGAAGATCTGCTGCTCGCACGCGACGTCGGACAAGTGCTCCTCGCATGCCGCCAGCCCCTCGACGCTCAGGCTCAGCAACCCCGCCGCCTCGAGCGCGGCGTACTGGGGCTCGAACACCGTGTTGCACGACTCGAGGAACGGCGCGTGGCAGGCCTGCACCGAGTCGACGTCCATGCGACCGCACCGGAGATAGAACTCGCAGAAGCTGTCGACGATCGACTCGCAGTAGTCCGACGCCTGCAGGGGTTCGCCGGTCGTGGTGCTCTCGGTGTCCGTGTCGGGCGGGGGCACGTCGGGCTGCGACATCTCCGTTGTTCCGCTCGAGTCGTGCGCCGACGACGTGCTCGAACTCGAGGACTCGACCACCGACGTCGTCCCCGTGGACGCGTCCTGCCCGGTGCTGCTCGCCTCCCCCACCTGCTGTTCCGGGGTGAATCCGCAGGCGGTGCCGAGGAGCACGACGATGGCGATGGCGTCACGCATGGCCGCGCAAGCTATCACGAGGGAGCGCCGGGCTGCCTGCGCCCGCGCGGTTCGCGAGGTCGACTTTCCTTCATCACGTTCGCGGGTCTCGCCGCCACGTTGCCATGGCATGCCTCGCGTGTCGTCTCGCAACCGATCGCCGCGCCGAGCGACAGGAGGGGCTTTGGAGACAGACTTAAACTTCCACCGACAGGCCCGGCTGCACGCCGCGGCCCTGCGTGCGGGCGTGCACCCCACGGTCACATCCGAGTGGGATGCGGTCAGTGGTGAACCGGCCCGCGACCCGGACGCGGAGCGCGTAGGATGGGCGAGATGCGTTGCGTTCCTTTCCTGCTGCTCGCGGTCGCGGTCGCGGGTTGCGGCGCGTCGGGGCAATCGGGAGCGCTCGGAAGCTCCTCCTCTTCGACGACGAGTCCCACCACGGCGTCGGTGGCAGCGACCTCCTCGAGCGAGTCCTCAAGCGGCCCCCCCGGCGCGTGGGGTGATGCTGGAATCACGTGTAACGTCGGTCGAGAGGGGTGCCCTTGCGGCGAAGCCGACGCCTGCCTCGATGATCTGGTCTGCGACGGGGACCGCTGCCGGCGGGTCGTCCTCTGTGGCGACGGGCGCGTTGATTCTCCGGAGTCCTGCGACGACGGCAACACAGCATCCGAAGATGGCTGCTCGGGCGTGTGTCAGTGGGAGCGGCACTGTTGGGTCGGTTGGGCCGGCGACGATCTGGGCACGCTTCGAACGCTGTCGTTCCAGAGCGATGGACAGCTGCATGTGGAGGCCGCGCGTACCGTCGGGATCCACCAGCCAGCAGCACAGAGCCTGGCTCGTTCGGTGCGGCGTTGTGGGTCTCGGGCATTCTTCGTCTCTCCCGGCAGCGGACTGGTTCAATCGGTCGAGGGATTGGGCGCGCCGGATTCTCCGGGCGTGGCGGTCGATGGCGCCCTTGAGTTGGCCTGTGCACAGGCCTCGCAACTCCTCTTCGTGACCGCGCAGACTGAGGCTGGGTTCGAGGTCCACCTCATTGATGCCGCAGATGGGGGCTTGGTCCTGCTCGACGTCGCGAGTGTCGAGGCGCAGGTCATTCCGCGCATGGCCGTCGACGAAACGACCGACCGCTTGTGGCTCGCGCTCCCGGGGGCGCCTCTTCAGCTCCTGCCCTTGGGTTACGCGGGCCTCGTGCTCGATCCCGAAGACGCGTTGGCAACCGACCGCGAGGTGCCGCGCGCCGACGACTTCCTCTGGTTGCCCTCGGTCGCGGCAGGGATCATGGTTTCGCGCGCTCCCAATGGGCAGGTGGTCGGAGTCTCGGTCGACGCACAGAGCTGGTCGCTGTCCAACGGGCCCTGGGAAGACCGGAGCGGCATCGAGCCCCTCGACGAGCGCTACAGCGTTGAGGCCTTTGCCATGGGGGGCGTCACGGGTGTCAGACGCGGACGCTTGGACGAAACCGGGGAGTTCTTCGGTGTTGGGCCGGAGCTCGCCTCGGATCTCGGGGATACGTTCGTGCGGACCGCGATGGACGGGCGTCGGATTCTGATCGCGACCTCCGCCGAGCTGCGGATTCTAGCCCCGCAGCAGGTCGAGAACAGCGCGTTTGTCTGGGAGGAGCTGGACCGCGTTCTCATACCCGGTTGGGGTGGGTTCGAATCGGCGGCCGTCATCCCCTGCCCATGAGCGGGGCGGGGCGGGGGGCGTTCAAGCGAAATGAAGTGAGAAAAAGCGGGGATGGAGGACTACGGCGGGGGGGGCATGAGCTGGCGGCGGGGAGCGCCGGGGAGCAGAACGAAGCTGATCCAGTGAGTGCCAGGCCATTTCACGAGAAAACGCGCTGCAACAGGGGATGACGAACGCACCGAGTCCAACTCCCAGACACGCCGAGACGAGCGCGGTGCAGCGCAGCGCAGCGCGAAGGTCCGAGAGCACGCCGCGGCAGGCCGAGCTGGACGCAGGCCACGAGCGCCTCGTCGACCGGCTCGCCATCATCGCCCAGGTCAGAAGCTCGAGTCCGCCGCCGACGCGTGAGGCCGCATTCACGGCCCACCGGGTGGTACGCTCCCAACCATGCGAGGCGTCCTGGTCGGAGCCATCTGTGGCGTGTTGGCGGTTGCCGGCTGTGGTGACGACGACGTGTTTCAGTGTGTCGCCGACTCGCAGTGCGGTGCGGACGGTACCTGCGAAGACAACGAATACTGCAGCTTCCCCGATGAGGACTGCCCGTCGGGCCGAAGGTACGGCGCCCAGTCTGCGGCTGGGGTCGCCAGCCAGTGCGTCCCCGTGGTGCCGGCGGGTTCGACCGGCGAACCCGGGGACGCGAGCGCGTCGACGTCGACTGCAACGACGAGTCTCGACGGAACCGAAACGGGAGATTCGGTCGTGCCGACGTCGTCGTCGACCTCGACGAGTTCCGGCGAGACCACGAGCGGGAGCACCTCAATCGACGTCTCGAGTTCGAGCGGCTCGAGCTCCAGTAGCTCGGACACCGGTCCGGGGAGCTGCGAAGACGCCATCGGCTGTTCGTCGTGCGTGACGTGTTCGGCCGAGCGCGGGGTCTGCCTCGACGAGGCGACGACGTGCGACGCCGACGAAGAGTGCCCCAGCATTCATCAGTGCATCCGGCAGTGCGCGATCGAAGGCCTGTGCTTCGAGGATTGCTGCAGCGGGGTCGACGACTCGGCCGCCGAGGCGGCGACGGCCTTGTTGGACTGCCAGCTCGCCGCGTGTCTCACGAACTGCAGGACCCCCGTCGACTACCCGTGCTCTAAAGGCTGAGCATGCGCTGGATCAGCGAGAGCAGCTGCTCGCTGACCTGCTGCAGGCTCGACTGACGGAGCGTCGCGAGCTCGGCGCCCAACGACCCCAACCTCCCCGGGTCCGGCGACCACTTCGTGGCATCTCTCTACTCGACGTGGTTCAACATGCGGAACATGTTTCAAACCGCCACCTACGCCAACTGTCTGACGATGTGCGACTACTCGGACTACGACGTCAACGTCCGCAAGAGCGTACCCGCCGTCGGCGCAACGGCCCACGCCAACTACGAGAGCTCGATCTCCGATCTCATGCACAACAACGGTATGAGCTGCGGCCTCCCCACGCCCAGCGGGTTCTAGAGAGGCGAACCGCTAAACCCCACGCGCCAGTGCACGCCTGGGGCCACCGGTGGCGGGGAGCAACCTGTCCGGAAGACATGCGGGTGTGCAGGGTGTGCAGGGGCTCCTGTGAGCCGCTGCGGTGACTCGACAGGCCACAATCAGCT
>CAVXIC010000019.1:0-39829 GCA_963761755.1 uncultured bacterium | reverse complement strand
CGGGCTGGGCTACTCATATTGCCCGACATAGACGGCCTGTTCGGTGGCCGCGAGGTCCTCCACCTCGATGAAGGGTACGAGGTCCTCGAGCGGCCCGCCGACCGCTCAGATCGCACGTTCGGTCAAGAACTCGCCCCAGCGCCCTGCTACGGTCATGCGGTGGCTCCAACGCTCGAAGACCTGCTGCCCACGCTGCACGCGATCGCGCGCGACCGTACGCGCGCAACTTCGCTCGCAGAGCTCGCCACGCAGGCTCGGCGCTCGCCGTCGCACTTTCAGCGCACCTTCACGCGGCTGGTCGGAGAATCACCCAAGCGCTACGACAGCCGCCTGCGGCTGGAGGCCGGGGCGATGATGCTCGTGTGCACCGACCGCTCGGTCCTCGAGATCGCGCTCGAGGTCGGCTTCGAGAGCCACGAGGGCTTCACGCGAGCGTTCGGGCGCCACTTCGACGCCTCCCCGCGCGACTTTCGAACCCGCCACGTCGACCTTTCGCCCGCCGCCCTCGACCGCCACGCCAGCATCGTCCGTCACGTCGGGCCGTGCATCGGCCTGTACCGGATGTCCACCACGAACCTCGAACCCAGCGACGAGTCATGAACCACGAAGTCCAACGCATCACCCTCCCCGCGCAACCGGTCCTGCTCTGCAGCGGGCGCACCCCGCTGGCGGAGATTGCCACCGTCCTCGGGCAGCTCCTGCCCAAGGTCTACGGGTACGCGACCCAGTCCGGCGCCACCATGGTCGGCCCTCCGTTCGTGCGCTACACCGCGCGCGACGAGCAGGAGGTCGCGATCGAGTGCGGCATGCCCGTGACGCCTGGCGCCATCGGCGATGGAGACATCGCGCTGGGTGAGCTGCCCGCGGGGCCGGCCGCGACCACGGTCCACACCGGTCCCTACGAAGGGCTCGGCACCGCCTACGAGGCGCTCGAAGCGTGGATCAAGGAGCACGGTGCACGCCCGGGCGGCGCGCCTTGGGAGGTCTACCTGACCGACCCCGGCGAGGTGCCCGACCCGGCGGACTGGAAGACCCAGGTGTTCTGGCCGCTCACGGACCCCTGAATCCACGGACGTAATCCAAGCCTGTCCGCCGACGTACTCCCTTGGCGATGTTCCCTCTGTCCATTCTCGACCTGGCCCCGATCACGCAAGACGGCTCGGTCCGCGAGACGTTCCGCAGCTCGGTCGAGCTGGCCCAGCACGCCGAGGGCTGGGGATACCAGCGGATGTGGCTGGCCGAGCACCACGGCATGCCGGGCATCGCCAGCGCGGCGACGGCGGTGCTCATCGGGCACGTCGCTGGCGCCACATCGTCGATTCGCGTCGGCGCCGGCGGCATCATGCTGCCCAACCATGCTCCGCTCATGGTCGCCGAGCAGTTCGCGACGCTCGAGGCCCTGTACCCCGGACGCATCGATCTCGGGCTCGGTCGCGCACCGGGCTCCGACGGCCCGACCGCGCGCGCCCTTCGCCGCACGCTGCACAGCGACCCCGACGCCTTTCCCGACGACGTGCGCGAGCTCCAGGCCTACTTCGCCGGCACCGGTCCCGTCGACGCGGTCCCCGGACACGGGCTCGGCGTGCCGATCTGGATCCTGGGCTCGAGCTTGTTTGGTGCCTCGGTCGCGGCAGCGTTCGGCCTGCCCTACGCCTTCGCTTCTCACTTCGCGCCCACGCACCTCATGGAGGCGATCACGCACTACCGAGCGCACTTCCGGCCCTCGGCCCAGCTGAGCGAGCCCTACGTCATGCTCGGCTACAACGTCATTGCGGCCGACACCGACGAGGACGCCCGGCATCTGGCCACCTCGCTCCAGCAGGCGTTCGTCAACCTCCGCCGTGGACGCCCCAGTCGGCTGCCCCCGCCCCAGCGCGGCTTTCACGAGGCCCTGAGCCCCGCGGAGAAGCAGCTGCTGGAGTCGGTGCTCTCGTGCTCCGCCATCGGATCGCCGCCGACCGTCTGCGACGCCATGCGCTCGTTCATCGAACGCACGGGCGCCGATGAGCTCATCGTCGGCGCCATGCTCTACGATCACGACGCTCGCCTGCGCTCCTACGAGCTGCTCGCCTCGATCCGCGAGGACTTGTCGCCGCGGTGATGCTTCGGCGTCGGCTGGGCTCCCCAATCACGGCCAGATCACGGCCAGATCACGGCCAGATCACGGCCAGATCACGGCCAGATCACGGCCAGATCACGGCCAAATCACGGCCAGATCACGGCCAAATCATGGGCAGTTGCCCGAGGTGACCATCTCGCCGCTGACCGGGACGCCATCGCCCGCGACGTCCAAGAACGCCAGCGGGACCGATTGGCAGTAGGACCCGCCGCAGTCTTCCATCCGCATCACGTGTGCATGCCGACCGGTCGACCACCCCGTCGACCCCGAGAGGCCCACCTCGGTGCCGATCGGGACCGTGTCGCCGACGGCGACCGAGACCGACTGAAGGTGCATGTACACCGACTTGGTGCCATCGGCGTGCAGCAGCGTGACATAGTTGGCCAGACCGCTGCACTCCATGCCGCCGCCGTCGTAGCAGGGGTCGCCGGGTCCGGTCGCGTCGTAGGTGTGGGTCACGACGCCGTCCGCCATGGCGACCAGCGACGAGCCGAGCCCGAGTCCGAAGTCGAACGCGAAGGCCGAGGTGCCGTTGTGGCTGAGCGCGCCGTTGTTGCCTTGGGTCACCGGTGCCGTCGCGCCGCACGGCAGCGGCAGGTACCACCCGTTGGGGTCGAGCTCGGGCGCCTCTTCGAGGGTGCACTCGGCAAGGCCCGAGAAGATGAACCCCTGCACGCTGCCGGTGTCGATCTCGTACCAGAGGTCGGATCCATCGATGCTCTCGCCCACGACCTCGTCCAGCACGTCCACCAGCGCACCGTTCGCAAGGGAGGCCACCGAGGGGTTCGCGGTCGACGGGTCCGGCCGAACGTTGAGCGTCAGGCCGACACCGACGACCACCCGAACGCGCGGACAGTCCTCGAACACACCCGTGGACGCGTCGCTCGAGCCGTCGCCGGTCTCGCCCGAGGTTGCAGCCGTGGTGCCAGAGGAGGTCGTGGGCGTCGGATCACCGCTGGTGCCACCGCTGGTCGTCGACCCAGGGGTGCCGGTTTCACCGTCCCCCGACGTTCCGACGCCGCCTGATGCCTCGGGGTCGAAAGCCTGTCCGCCCGCGGGCGTCTCGCCCCCACACGCCACCACGACCAGCGCCATGACGCCCAGCCCTCGTTTCACCCCACCCATGGCCAGAGGATACACGCCTTGCGCCGCTCAGACGGCGCCGGGGCCCGCCCGACCCGCTCCGATGCGAATGTCGAGCAATCCGTAGCCCTGCTCACGGTGTTCGCTGTGGTCCATCCCGGCTATCTCGTCGCCCTCGCCGAGCCGGAGGCCCACTGTCTTGTCGACGACGACCAAGATTCCCAGGGTCAGCGCTCCAGCGTAGACCACCGTCACGCCAACCCCGGCCAGCTGCACGAGCAGCTGGTCGAACGTGGTCCACGCGCCACCCGACGCCAGCGCGGCCTCGAGCATCCACGAGTCACGGATGAAGAAGCACAGGAAGACCGCGCCCACGATCCCCGACACCCCGTGGATTCCGAACACGTCGAGCGTGTCATCGTAGCGGAGCCGTGTCTTGACGAGGATCGCGCCGTAGCTGGTCGCGGCCGCGAGCGCGGCGAGCACGATCGCGCCCTTGGGCTGCACCACGCCGGCCGCCGGGGTGATCACGACCAAGCCGGCCAGGATGCCCGAAGCGACCCCCACGCTGGTCGCCCGGCCGCGGTGTCCGGCTTCGATGAGCATCCACACCAGCCCGCCGGCTGCCGCCGCGACCTGCGTCGCCGTCAGCGCCTGCGCGGTCTGCAGATCGGAGGCGATGGCGCTGCCCGCGTTGAACCCAAACCACCCGACCCACAGCAGGCCCGCGCCCATCAGGGTCATCACGAGGTTGTTCGGCTCCATGGGCGCCTCGGGATAGCCACGTCGGCCCCCGAGGTACAGTGCCGCCACCAGCCCTGCGATCCCCGCGGAGATGTGCACCACGGTCCCGCCCGCAAAGTCGATCGCCCCGCGCGCGCCGAGGTTGAACAAGAACCCGTCCGACGCCCACACCCAGTGGCACAGCGGCGTGTACACCAACAGCCCCCAAAGGCAGATGAACACGCAGTACCCGCGAAAGCGGACCCGTTCCGCGAACGCGCCCGCGATGATGGCCGGCGTGATGATCGCGAACTTGCCCTGGAACATCGCGAAGACGTACTCGGGCACGCCCTCGTCCATGATCTTGTCGTCGGCGGCCTCCAGGAAGAGGAGCCCTGGATCCCAGCCGATCCAGCCGCCGAGGGCGTTGGGTCCAAAGGCCATCGCGTAGCCGCCCACCACCCACAGCACCCCGATGATCGCCATCGCGGCGAAGCTGTGCAGCATCGTGCCCAACACGTTCTTCGTGCGGACGAGGCCGCCGTAGAACATGGCCAAACCGGGCACCATCAGGAGCACCAGCGCGGTCGAGGTGAGCATCCATGCGGTCGTGCCCGAGTCCACGGACGTCGTTGCCTGCATGGGAAGCCATGCTCCCCAACCCCGGGGGCGAACGCAACGCCCGCGAACCGCGTGTTCGCGGGGCGATGACCACGAGAAAGTGAAGCGTCCACGGTCCTGTAAAGTGATTTACACGTGGTCCTCGGGTGGTCGTAAAGTTCTCCTCCGGGCCGAGGAGATCCTCCATGGCTCGACGGGAAGCGACCGGACCCTCATCATCCGTCCCGATGGAGCAGAAGTCCGAGTACGCAGCGTGTGGAGTCGGCTTCGTTGCCGCTCGCGACAACCGGCGGACCCACGCCCTGGTCCGCTCGACGCTGCGCGCCCTGACCAGTGTCGAACATCGCGGCGCGGTTGGACCCGACGGACGCAGCAGCGACGGCGCCGGGATCATGACCGACATCCCCTTCGCGCTGCTGGGACACGAGCCCGGGACCGTTGCGGTCGCAACCCTCTTCCTCAGCGCCGACGCCGGCCGGCGAGCGCGCGCCCTGGAGGTCTTCGAGTCCACCTTCGGCTTCCTGGGCATCCACATCGAGAGCTACCGCGACGTCCCGATCAACCACGACGTCCTCGGGGCCGCCGCTCGAGCCACGTGCCCGGTCATCGTGCAGGCCACCCTGCAGCGACCCGAATCAGCGCGCAACGACGCGTCCTTCGACGCGCAGCTGTATCGCGCCAAGCAGCTGATGCGGACCAAGCTCAAGGCCGCGGACGCATGGACCGACTTGTTCGTCGTCTCGTTGTCGACTACGACGATCATCTACAAGGCGCTGTGTCGGGGAATCGATCTGGATCAGTTCTACCCCGACCTTGCCAACCCTCGCTTCGTCACCCGCTTCGGCCTCTTCCACCGCCGCTTCTCCACCAACACCCGCAGCACGTGGGACAAGGCCCAGCCGTTTCGGCTGATCGCACACAACGGAGAGATCAACACGGTCGCGGGCAACCGCTCCTGGGCCAACTCTCGGGAGCGCGCCGGGGGACTGGGGCGAGACGAGTTGCTCACGCGCGCGGGCATCAGCGACTCGGGCAGCCTCGGTGAGATGGTCGAAGCGCTCAAGTACCGCTCCAGCCTGCCGCACATCGACAACATCCTCGCGATCATGATCCCGGCTGCGGATGCGCAGTCGCCCTACTACGACTTCTGGGGCCGCGCGATGGAGCCCTGGGATGGACCTGCCCTGGTGGCGTTCGCCGACGGAGAGATCGTGGGCGCACGACTCGACCGCAACGGCTTTCGGCCCGCACGGTGGTGCATGACCCAGGACGCCTTCTTCTTGGCCTCCGAGGCCGGAGCCTTCGAAGTGGACGACGCCACGGTCGTCGCGAAGGGTACGCTGCGCGCCGGCTCCGGAGTCACGGTGCGGCTCCCCTCGGGCAAGGTCCACATGCGGGATCCCAGCACCGCGCGCCGGAACGCGACCGCCACGTTCGACGCGCGACTGGTGCCCATCGAGGATGCTCCCGCCCTGCTGCACTCCGACGCCCGGGCCCAGATGGGGCAGCCGCGCGCGGACCGGCTGGGGCGTCAGGCGCTGTTCGGCGTGACCGCCGAGGAACGCACCCGGGTGCTCGAGCCGATGATGAAGACCGGGAAGGAGCCGATCAGCTCGATGGGCGACACGGCCCGCCCGGCGATCTTCTCGGACCAAGCCCGCTCACTGTTCGACTTCTTCATCCAAGACTTTGCCCAGGTCACCAACCCCCCGCTGGACTACCTGCGCGAGGCGATGGTCACCAACCTGTCCACGCACCTGGGCGAGCGACCCAACATCTTCGCGCCCGCCGAGCTCGTGCCCCTCACGCCTGCGCTCGCGCTAGACAGCCCGCTGCTTCGGCTCGAACACATGGAGATCCTGCGGGCGATGATGGTCCGCAAGCCCTCGGCCATGCGCACGCTCGCCACCGAGATCGAGCTGACCTACGCGCGAGCTCGGGGCGGCGAAGGGCTCGCGGAGAGCCTCGAGCGGATCGGCACGCAGGCCCTCGAAGCGGTCCGAGACGGATGTTCGGTCATCGTGCTCTCCGACCGCTCGGCGACGCTCTCGCACCCCTCGGTCCCCAGCCTGCTCGGCCTGCGGGCTGCGGTCACCACCCTCAACCGCCACGGACATCGACTCGAAGCTTCCCTCGTGCTCGAGACCGCCGACATCCGCAGCACCCACGCCCTGGCGTGCTCGGTCGGGTTCGGCGCGACCGCGGTCTGCCCCCGTCTCGCGCTGGAGATCGCGCGCTTCGAGGCGACGGATGCCGAGGACGCGGCCGTCCGAGAACGCCACCTCACCGACGCACTGCTCGCGGGCCTACTGAAGATCATGGCCAAGATGGGCATCTCGGTCGTGCGCAGCTATCAGAGCAGCAAGCTCTTCACGCCCCTGGGCCTGGGAGATGCGCTGGTCGACGCGTACTTCGGCACCACGCGCAGCCCGATCGGAGGCCTCGACCTCGCGGGCGTGGCCGAGGTCCTCGAGCGGGGCTGGGGCCACGCCGAGCGCGTCGCGCTCGATGAACCGCTCCCCTCGAGCTACCAACACAAGGAGCGCAAGGGGTCGTGGAAGCTCGAAGGCGCCGACGGTGGAGAGCGCCACGCGATGACCGCCGAGCGCAGCCGTCTGGTGCACGACCTCGTCCGTGGACGCCTGCGAGACCGCACGCCGGACGAAATCTGGAGCGCGTACCTCACCCAGGACACCGCGGTCGCCCCCCTGCACCCCCGCGACCTGCTCGATCTTCGCCCCGGAGAGCACCCCATCGACGTCGACGCGGTCGAGCCGGTCGCCGACATCGTGCGACGCTTCGGGTCCGGCGCCATGTCCTTCGGAGCCATAAGCGCCGAGTCTCAGCGCGACATCTTCATCGCGATGCGCTCACTGGGCGGGCGATGCAACAGCGGCGAAGGGGGCGAGAACCCCTACTACTTCAGTGATGGGATCACGGCGGTCACCAAGCAGATCGCCTCGGGCCGGTTCGGAGTGACCGCCGAGTATCTCGTCACCGGCGACGAGATCGAGATCAAGATCGCCCAGGGCGCCAAGCCGGGCGAAGGCGGTCAGCTGATGGGCGTCAAGGTCAACGAGGAGATCGCCAAGGCCCGCTTCTCGCGACCGGGGGTCAGCCTGATCTCGCCGCCTCCGATGCACGACATCTACAGCATCGAGGACCTCGCCGGGCTCATCTACGAGCTCAAGCAGCTCCGTCCTGGCGTGTCCGTATGCGTCAAGCTCGTGTCGGGCGCCAACGTGGGCACCATCGCGACGGGCGTGGTCAAGGCGGGTGCGGACATCATCCAGATCTCCGGCGGCGATGGTGGCACCGGGGCGGCGCCGATCTCCTCGATGAAGCACGCGGGGCTGCCGTGGGAGTTTGGGCTCGTCGACGTCCATGCTCGCCTGGTCGAACACGGCCTTCGCTCTCGGGTTCGTCTGCGGGTCGACGGTGGCTTGAGCACCCCGCGAGACGTCGTGATGGCCGCCCTGCTCGGCGCCCAGGAGTATGGTTTCGGAAAGGGCCTGCTGATCGCGCAGGGCTGCATCATGGCCCGCATCTGCGAGAAGAACCGCTGCCCGACCGGCATCGCCACCCACGACCCCAAGTTCAAGGCCAAGTACAAGGGCACCCCCGAGCACGTGGTGGCCTTCCTCACCCGCATGGCGCAGGGCGTTCGCGCGCTCCTGGCCGAGCTCGGGGTTGGGCGCCTTCAGGATCTGGTCGGTCGTCGACAGTGGCTGTGCGCCGCGGTCGAGCACGAGCGCTGCGTGGTGCAGCGAGGCCTCGACATCGGGTCCTTGCTCGCCCCGATCGCGTGGGACGCTCCGTCGTCCCGCCCCGCCCCCTCGGCGCCCGATCGGAGCCGGGAGGACGGCCTCATCGCGCAGGCCTTCGCCCAGCTGGAGGAGGCCGGCCAGGCCACGATCGAGCTCGCGGTGAACAACGCCGAGCGGGCCGTGGGCGCGGGGCTGGCCGGTGCGCTGGCCGAGCGCGCGGCGAAGATCCGCGCAGGCAACCGAGAACGCGGCGCGTCGGAGCCGCTGTGGCCCGTGGACGACGCCGTGCGTCTGGTCCTGCGAGGGAGCGCCGGCCAAGGCCTCGCCGCGTTCGCAACCCCCGGCATGCACGTGCGGTTGTACGGCGAAGCCAACGATGGCGTCGCGAAGTCGATGTCGGGAGGCACGGTCATCATCACCCCCTGTGCCGACGCGGCGTTCCCCCCCTCGTCCAACGCGATCCTCGGCAACGGCGCCCTGTACGGGGCCACCGGCGGAAGCCTGTGGGCCTGCGGTCGGGCCGGAGATCGATTCGCGGTCCGAAACAGCGGCGCGATCGCGGTGGTCGAGGGTGCGGGCCTGCACGCGTGCGAGTACATGACCGGCGGCACGGTCGTCATCCTCGGCGACCTCGAGGCCAACGCCGGCGCCGGCATGACCGGCGGCGAGCTGTTCCTTCGCGCCGATCAGCGCGCCGCCCTCAACGCGGAGTACGTCGTCGCCGAAGCGCTCGACGACCACGGCCTCGACACCCTCCGCGGGGTCCTCGAGCGCTACGCCGACGCGACCGGGAGCATGACCGCGCAGGACCTCTTGGCCGACGGCGAAGCGCTGCGCTCCAGCTTCGTGCGCGCGGTCCCCTGTTGAGGCATCGTAGCCCCCGTGACGGCCCCCTACGAACTCTACTACTGGCCGATGATCCCCGGGCGCGGTGAGGTCATCCGCCTCGTGCTCGAAGACGCCGGCGCCACATACCGTGACGTCGCCCGGGAGCAGGGCATCGACGCGGTGCTCGACGTTCGCGAGGGTGAGCTCGGGGAGCCGCGGCCCTTCGCACCGCCCGTGCTTCGACACGGCGCGCTGGTCCTCAGTCAGTCCGCCGCAATCGTCCGCTACCTCGCGGATCGGCACGGGCTCGCGCCCCCGACCGAAGAGGGTCGTGCGCTCGCCCAGCAGCACTTCCTGGGCTGGAGCGACCTCCTGCTCGAAGCGCACGATACCCACCATCCTCTGGCGGTCGGACTGACCTACGAGGAGCAGCGCGACGCCGCGAGGCTCCGCGCCGAGCACTTTCTCGCCGACCGGCTCGGCAAGTGGCTGCAGCACTTCGAGCGCGTGGTCACCCGCGGCGACGGCCAGCATTTGGCCACGGGGTTCACCTACCCGGACCTCATGGCACGGGTCGTCCTGCGCGGCCTCGAGCACGCGTTTCCCAAGGCGTTCGCCGCCCACGCGCCGAGCATCCCCGCCCTGCTCGCGCTCGCCCGGCGGGTGGAGGCTCGGCCCAACGTCGCCGCCTACCTCGCCTCACCGCGCGCGCTCCCCTTCAACGAACACGGCATCTTCCGACACTATCCCGAGCTCGACGCCTGAGCGGAGCATCCGCGCGAGGTCGAAGTCGGGATCGGCCAATGCTCTGTCCGGTTCGGACACTGTCGCGAGCCGGGCCGAGCCCGCACGCTGCGACCATGCGCATGACGCTCCTGGCCCTCGTCCTCGCCGGTTGTTCGACCGCGTCCTCGGCTGTCCCCACGGTACCCAGCGGCGGCACCCGAGTCTACGAAGGCAGCGTCTACGGGCCCGAGGGGACCCCGATGTTTCGCTACACCCGCGACAGCAGGACCGGGGGTCGCGCATGGACCTCGATTCACCGCAGCGTTCGCGCCGACGACGGAGAACCCGTCGTCGTCCAGGCCGCGGAGCACGACGCATCCTACGCCCTGCACCGATACGTCGAAGACCATCAGCAGCTCGGAGTTCGAAGCGAGGTCGTCGTCCTCGACGGCGGGACGGTGATCTTCGAGAGCCACGAGCGAGGCCGAGTCCGACGCAGGTCCGAGCCTCTGCGCGCTCCGGTCGTCACCGGGCCAACCCTCTTCGGATTCGTCTCGACCCGCTGGGACAGGCTCCGCCGTGGGGAGGTCATCGAGGTGCGCTTCGTCGTCGCCGAGCGCCGTCGGAGCTACGCGTTCACCCTGACGATGGCCCCCTCCCAGAGCGACCGAACGGTCGTGACCATGCGCGCGAGCAGCCCCTTCGTTCGACGCTCCGTCCCGCCCATGCGCATGACCTTCGCCACCGGGACGCGCACCATCGTTCGTTATGAAGGGCGCATCCCCCCGCGCTGGAAGGGCCGCCAGGTCGACGCCCGCGTCGAGTACGAACACGTCTCCCCCTACCGCTGAACCGGGGTCCTCGTAGCCCGTTGGACTCGAGCTCGCGGGGATCGACAGGCGCTCCCCAGAGCCATCGATGTGGGCCGATCGACCGCACCCTTCGGGACTCAGGGCGCGCAGAGCCCGCCTCAGTGCTCCGCGAGCCAGGTCTCGATCTCTCGCGTTTCACCGCCAGCCTCATGGAGCGTGGACCGGGCGTCCTCGGCGAGTTCGCGCGCCCGCGTGCGCTGCTCCGGATCGACGATCCAGAGGATACGGGCCAGGAGGAAGGCGGTGTCGGCTCGCTCTGGCGGCAGCACGGCGTCGCGCTGTCTGTGCACCCACGCACGCTCGGCGTGGGGGAGCGCCACCGCGGCTCGTCCGGTCTGGAGCAGCACCTCGGCCAGCATCGCCTCGACGTTGACGACGGCCGGATGCTCGGCTCCCCACGCGCTGTGCAGGATCTCCAGCGCCGCGCGCAGCTCCGTCTCGGCGTCGGTGAGCTTGCCCTGGAGCATGAGATTGGTCGCAAGGTCGCTTCGACCCCACCCGACCATCGGATCGTCGGCCGGGCCCGTGCTCACAAAGAGCGCGAGCAAGTCCCGGAACTCCGCCTCGGCCTCGGCAAACTTTCCTTGGTCGGTCAGGGTCGCCGCGAGGCCCTGGCGGGCGGCCACGATGCTAGGGTGATCGCTACCCAGCGAAGCCTCGCCCCCGCGCAGTGCGGTGCGAAACTCCGCCTCGGCCTCGGGCAGGGCACGTTGCTGCAGTCGCAGCGAGCCCAGCGCGGTATGCGAGAGCGCCACCATGGGGTCGTCGGGGGCCCGCGTGGCCTCGAAGATCTCGATGACGGTCTCGAACTCTCGCTCGGCCTCCCCTTCCTTGCCCTGGACGGCGAGGGCGGTCCCCAACATGCTGTGCGCTTCAGCCACCGCCCCGTGCTGGGGATCCAGCGCGGCCAGGAGCAGCGCGAGCCCATCGCGAGCCTCGCGTTCGGCCTCGGCGTACTTCCCCTGCTCTCGGAGCGCTTCGGACAACGCGATCTTCAGGTGCGCGACCCGAGGGTGGGCCTTGCCGAGGCTCGCGAGACCTCGCCCAGCCTGCCGCAGAAGCTCCTCCGCATCTTCGAACCGCTGGACCTGCGTGAGCACTTGCCCGAGCATGAACTGCGCCAGGGCGACGTCGAGGGGATCGTCGCTGGTCTCGCGCAGGGCGATGGTCGCCCGGAGCTCGGATTCCGCCTCATCGAATCGACCCGCCGAGGCGAGCACGACCGCGAGGGCGTGGCGGAAGCTGGCTTCATCGGCGGGCGTCCCCGAGGAGAGCCCCTCGGCAAACTCGCGGTAGCGGAGCGCCTCGGCGGTCTTCAGCTGCGCGCCGCCGACCACCATCATCGTACTCAGCAGGGCTCGCCGAACCGCGTCCCACTGGCGGCCGCGGGTGCCCAGACGAATCGTGGTCGCGAGTGCCGACTCCGCGGCGTCGAGTTCGTCGCGCCCCTCATGCAGACGTCCTCGTGCGAGCGCGAGCTCGGTGCGAAGCGGTTCGTACTGCACCGTGGCGGCCGTCTCCTGCGCGTGTTCGAGCGCTCGAAGGGCCTGGTCGTACCGGCCCGCGGCTCGTAGCGCGTTGGTGCGAGCGAGATGCTCTCGGACCGCGTCCACAACCCCCCGATCGTCGAGCGAGGGCGGCTCGGTCTCGGACTCGAGCGACTCCCGATCGCTGCATCGTCGGAGATCGGGGAGCGCTCCGAGCAGACCGTCTGCTTTCTGAACGACGTCCGCGTCGGCGTCGGCGAGGACCTCCACGACCGCGCGCAGCTCCGTCGCGGCCCGGTCGAGGCAGGCCATGCGCAGGTCGAGCAGGGTCGAGGACTGTTCGCCTCGCGCCGTCGCTCGGCAGGCGGCCTCGTGGAGCTGAACCCAGTCGTCCGCGTAGACATCGAGCGCCCGCTCGGTGCGCGCCAGGGCGTCTTGTGCGTAGGCCTTGCCGACGCCGGTGACCGCGTCTCGGACGCTGCTTCGCGCCGGCTCGTCCCAGATCCCCGCGAGTGCCTCCTGCGCGCCGCTGCACGGAGGCGTGCCCTCGGTGCTCATCAGCGTCGCTGCACCCGCGCCCACGATGGCGCCGACGCCGACGAACCCCGAAGACAAGGTGATCGGTCGGCGGTGGCGGCCGACGAAGCGGCGCATCCGTGTGCGCACCGAGTAGTCGCGGGCCGACACCGTCTGCCCCGCCTCGAAGCGACGAAGATCCGCGCACAGCTGACTCCCATTCGCGTAGCGGTCCTGCAGATCGTCGGCCGTCGCGCGCACCACGATCGCGCGCAAGTCCTCGAGGACCTCCCGGTGGCCCTCGAAGGAACCGTCGTCGCCGTGGAGCAGCTTCTCGAGGATCTTGCCGAGGCTGAAGACGTCCGAACACGGTCGCGCAGGCTCCCCCCGGGAGACTTCGGGCGCGATGAAGCCCGCGGTACCCATGACCGCGCCCGGGAGCGTCATGCCCTCGGCCTGGCGCGCGTCCATCGCGTCCATGTGGGTGAACTCGGCCTCGTCCTCCTCTACGGAGTCGTCCAGCGCCTTGCCGAGCCCCCAGTCGAGCACGACCGTCTCGCCGAACGGACCGATCAGGATGTTGGCCGGCTTGAGGTCGCGATGCAGGACGCCCCGCGTGTGTGCGTACGCCACCGCCTCGCAGGCTCGTCGAATGCTCGGAAGCACTTCGAGGCGCTCGCCGAGGGTCGATGCAGCGTCGATGACCTCGCCGAGGGGTTGGCCCTCGACCAGCCGCATCGCGAAGTAGCGGCTGCCGTCGGGGAACAACCCGGCGTCGTAGACCGGGATGATCGAAGGATGCTGCAGCCGGGCCGTGAGGGCCATCTCCCGCTCGAAGCGGTCGGCTGCCGCCGCATCAGCGGGCCCCGCACGTACGCACTTGAGCGCGACGATCCGGCGCAGCACGGTGTCGTAGGCCTCGAACACCTGCCCCATCCCGCCGGCGCCAATCTCATCGCGGATCTCGTACCGCTCGGGGGCTCGTTCGGACTCGCCCATCGTCGCGCGCCCAATGTTCGCCACCAAGGTCAGGCAGGCCGGGCAGAGATCGAGGTGGGCATCCACGGAGGCCCGCACCTCCCGAGGCAGCTCGCCATCGAGGAACGCCACCACGGTGGCTTCGTCGAGGCACTGTGGCCCGGTCGGCACCGGCGAAGTGTAGCTCAGGGCTGGAACTCGTCCCGCTCGAGCTCGTAGTTCGCCGCGATCTGGCTCTCGGAGAGGGTCCCCGCGTGCACGCGCACCCGGGCCAGGGACATCGAGCCCCACCGGCTGTAGGAGCCATTGGGCTCCCACTGCGCGCCGATGAGAATGCGTTCACCGGCGTGCGTGTCGATCTCCCCCGAGGCGAAGGTCCTCTCGTTCGCGAGAACACCGTCGGCGTAGGCCCGGGCCACACCACCATCGAACGTAAAGACGAGGTGGTGCCATACACCAACCTCGGGAACCATCGCTCCCCACCCCAGGTCGATCTCCCAGTGGGTCATCGCTCCGAAGTTTGAGTTGTCCCCGTAGTTGAACCCGAAGTTGGATCCGGCCGGGCCTCCGCGACGTCCCCACGCCACCATCGTCTCCTCGGCTGTCGTCGAGGGGTTGTAGGCCCAAACCTCGACACTTCGCGTCGGGTCCGCCCCCACGAGCGTTGCGGGAGCCTCGTCCGCGCTGACGTAGCCGTTGTCGCTGGAGATGCGTGCCGCCATCACGCCATTGCTGACGCCCGGGATCGGGTTCCCGATCGTCGAGAAGTCCCCCAAGGACCCACGGTTGATCCATGCCTCGTCGGACAAGTCGCCATTGGTTGCGTCCAGCGAAACGAGCAGCGCTTCGGCGACCTCGAGCTCGAGCGCGTCTCCGGTCGTGGTGGCACGTCCCGACTCGCTGCTCGAGGAGGTGTCGACCGAATCCGTCGTCGTCGCAGACGCGCTCGAGGAGGCGCCCGCGCTGGTCGTCGTCAGCCGAGGATCATCCCCGGTGGTCGTGAGCGACGTGCTCGACGGGGCTGGCCCCGTGGAGGACGTCGACTCGCTCGCCGCCGTGCTGCCCCCGAGGTCTCCACCGGTCCCCTCCGGAGCGCTGTCGAAGCGACACGCCGCCGCCAGAAGACACAGCAACGCGCCCATCCTTCGTACCATGCGGAAATCATAGCGCGGCGGGACCGGGCTGACGTCGGTCCGCGCGCTCTGCTATGGTCCGCGACCGATGAACACGACGGCGGAAATGGTGCGGGTCAAGGAGGCCATGGCATGGGTCGACGCACCTCGCTGCGTTCAGCTCAAGGCCGTCACGAGCACGGGCCAACCCGTCGAGCTCGATGCGGAGGAGACGCGCAAGCTCGCGCAGCGGCTGCTCAAGCTCGCCGCAACCCTCGAAACCCTGCAAAACGACGCCGAAAACGACGCTTGATCGGGTCCGACAAAGTCCGCGCCCCGGGGTGCGAGAGGCTGCTACAGTGCGCGCCGTGCTGAGCGTATCGCGCACCTCGAGCCTCACTTTGCTTTGCCTCGCGCTGGCCTGCGACGGCAACACCGCCGATGCCCCGCCCAAGACCGCCGCAAACGCCGGCGTCGATGGCCAGGCATACGACACGAAAGAAGAGACCAAGGCCGAAGCCAAGGCTGTTCCGAACACGCCCGCGGAGCCGACCACGCCCAAGGGCAAGCAGGTCCCCGCGCCCGCCGACGTCGCCGCGGCTCCGGCCGACGCAAAGAAGACCGCCAGCGGTCTCGCGTACAAGATCCTCGAGGCCGCGCCCGCGGAGTCCACCGAGACCCCCACGGCCAACGACAGCGTCAAGGTCGAGTACACCGGGTGGACCACCGACGGCGCCACCTTCGACACCACCGATGGTCGCAGCGCCAGCACGTTCAAGGTCGGCCAGGTCATCCCCGGCTGGACCGAGGGCATGCAGCTGATGCACGAGGGTGAGAAGGTCCGCTTCTGGATCCCCGAAGAGCAGGCCTACAAGGGCCGCAAGGGTCGTCCTGCCGGCATGCTCGTCTTCGACGTCAAGCTGCTGGAGATCATCGCCGCGCCCAAGACACCCCAGGACGTCGCGGCGGCTCCGGCCGATGCCAAGAAGACCAAAGGCGGCGTCGCGTACAAGTCGCTGGCCGCAGGGACCGGCACCAAGCACCCCGATCCTTGGGACAAGGTCTCCGTCCACTACTCGGGCTGGACCACCGACGGCAAGATGTTCGACAGCTCGGTCGCGCGCGGCAAGCCGGCTGAGTTCCCGCTCAACCGCGTCGTCCCAGGCTGGACGGAGGGCATTCCGATGATGGTCGAAGGCGAGAAGATGCGCTTTTGGATCCCCGAAGAGCTCGCCTACAAGGGCAAGCCGGGTCCCCAGGGCATGCTCGTCTTCGACGTCGAGCTGCTCGAGATCACCGACCAGCCCGAGCCGCCGCCGCCGCCGGAGACCCCCGCAGACGTCGCCGCTCCACCCAAGGACGCGCAGAAGACCGACAGCGGCCTGGCCTACAAGGTGCTGACCAAGGGCAAGGGCACCCAGAAGCCCACCGCGGCGAGCACGGTCACGGTCAACTACTCGGGCTGGACCACCGACGGCAAGATGTTCGACAGCTCGATCACCCGCGGCCAGCCCGCCACCTTCCCGTTGGGCCGGGTCATCCCCGGCTGGACCGAAGGCCTCCAGCTGATGGTCGCCGGAGAGAAGACCCGCTTTTGGATCCCCAAGGAGCTGGCGTACAACGACAGCCCCGGCAAGCCTGCCGGCATGCTCGTCTTCGACGTGGAGCTGATCGAGATCGGCGCCGCGCAGCCCAACCCGCATGGCCGGCCCGCGGCGACGCCCAAGGCCGCGGCGACGCCCAAGCCGCAGTAGCGAGATCCCGCGCGCGATCTCACTGAACGAGCCCCGCTCCTGGACCGCCAGGCGCGGGGCTTCGCAATTCCTGAAGCCATCCTGTCACATGGCTACGGTAATCTGCTGCGCAACCCGCCTCAGAGGTCGCCATGGATCTATCGTTCGAAGAGTTTCGTGACAGTCTCGCCAGCCGCAGCCGGCGAGCCAAGGTTCTCAAACGCGAGGGGCGGCACTTCTTCGTGCTGATCTCGCAGCAGTTCAGCAAGGAAGAGCTGGGCAACTTGTGCGACACGGCCACCGCCATTCGGCGGCTCGACCGACACGTCGAGGGGCGCGACTACCTGCGCAACCTGCTGCGAGGCGCTCGGATCATGAACCTGTTCGCGCAGCCCAGCACGCGAACGGCCGAGTCCTTCGTCGCCGCCGCCGACAAGCTCGGCGCGCACAGCCGACTCGTCTCCGACATTCGCACCAGCTCCTTCTCCAAGGGAGAGTCGGTCGAGGACAGCGTCCGCACCCTCTCGAGCTTCTTCGACGCGATCGTCGCCCGGCACCCCGACGACGACTTCGGCATTCGAGCGTCCTGGGCCCTGTCCAAGACCCGGCGCTGCATCCCCGTGATCTCGGCGGGCAGTGGCAAGAGCCAGCACGTCACCCAGTCGCTGCTCGATTTCTACACGCTTCGGTACTCGCTGGCCGAGCGCGGTGGGGTCGACGGCAAGACCGTCATGATCGTCGGCGACATCGCCCGCAACCGTGCGGGTCGGTCGCTCGCCTACCTGCTCACGAAGTTCGAGAAGCCCAAGATTCACTTCGTTTCGCCGCCCGCCTACGAGCCCGACGACGACCTGCTCGAGTACATTCGCGGGCACGAGATCGAAGTCCACGTACACCACGCGATCGAGCCGCTGCTGCGCGAGCACGGCGAGAGCATCGACGCCATGTACATGACCCGGCTGCAGCAGGAGTGGGACGCCGGAGACGCGCAGGGGCAGCCCGCGGACGGCAAGAAGCTCGGGGCGGCCGAAGATTTCATCCTCGACACCGAGTATCGAAAGTTCATCCGGCCCGACTGCGTGCTGATGCACCCCCTCCCGCGCGTCAACGAGCTGCCCGACGAGTGGGAGGACCACCCCGGCTTCGTCGTGTGGCGTCAGGTTCGCAACGGCATGTGGATCCGCGCAGCCGTCTTCGCGACGGTGTTCGGCGCCGACGCCGAGATTCGCGACCGCGGTCGCCGCCTCGGCCTCATGTAGCCGCGCTGGTGCTGCTGCTGCTCGAGCCATCACCGCTCGAGCCGCTGCTCGACCCACTGCTCGAAGCAGACGAACCGCCAGAGCTGCTGCTGCTGGTGCCCGGATCCGTCGAGCTGCTGGTCGTCGTGGACGTGCCCGAGGCGTCGTCCCCGCCGGTCGTATCGTCGGGCGCGTCGAACCCGGTCGAGGTGGGAGCGTCGGTCTCCATGAAGAACGGGTTCTCCTCGATGCACCCCACCTGCAGGGTCGTCGAGAGCGCGAGGACACATCCCAGTCGGATTCGCAGGGCCATCAGAACCTCACCCTCACGCCCGCGCTCGTGGGTCCGATGAGCGGCCGCACCGAGATCGTGTCTTCGTCCATGGAGTCGATCGGGCTCTTGGACGCTCCCTTGTTGCGGCGCGCGGCCGCGATCACGCCGGTGGTGATCCCGGTGAGCAGCGCGGCGATGCCAAAGCCCGTGAGCAGGGCTCCGGGCAGCAGCGTGTCATGCCGATACCTGCAGGTGCCGTTGAAGTCGATGTTGTCGCCGGAGCAGCGGCGCTTGACCGGCTCCTCCTCCAGGGCCAGGAGCGGGACGCCAGCCCCGAGCAGCCCGACGCCAAGCATCGAGAACGTCCACCCCGTGATGCGCAAGGCACGGGTCTGCTCCTCCTTGTTCTCCACCAGATCGTACGCGAGCAGCTCGGTGCCGTCTCGGCGCGCGCGAACGGTCGAGACGATGCCATCGTGGTTGCGAAGGGAGACCTCGAGATCTCGAAGGCCCGGCTCCACCTCGACCTCGAGCGGGGTCTTGCCGATGCGCTCGCCGTCGATCTTCACCACCGCGCCGGGAGGGTCGGTGCGAATCGCCAGTCTCGACACGCCTCCGTCTTCGACCGCTTGTTCACGGTCGCCGTAGGGGTTCGCCACGAACGCGAGCAGCGGCTCCTTCACCTCGGTGGCCTCGCGAACCAGAGCCTCGACCGCGTCCGCGTAGCTGCAGATCTCGCAGGTCGACTCTTCGTTCACCTTCAGGTTGCCCGCCGCGTCGTACAGCCGCACCGCGATGCCGTAGTCGCGGTCGATCGTCGAGAGGGCGGGCTGGATGACCCACTGTGCATCCGCCTCCTCCGCGACGCCGTGGATGCACTCATAATCCGTACAGTTCGCGCCGGGCGGGCGTCCGTCGACGACTTCATAGTTTCGCGACTCGAGCGCAGCCGCAATGTCGTCTCTCGCGTCGGAGCGGACCTCGCTGGGCACGTCTCCCTCGACGAGCAGCGGCATTACGGCCACCCGAGGCTTCTTGGGCGCTGCCGCCACGGTGCCAACTGGGGTCGCCACGACGGCGAATGCCGCAGCGAGCGCGGCACCGCGGGCAGCCCTGTACTTTGCGAGGCGCAACATTTCCAAGCCCGAGCGTAGCAACAATGGGGGAGTCCTTGAAATTGCTGCGGCACGAGCGGCTCCGTCTGTGAGACTCTCTGGGTGTCTTGTCGTCGGATCGCCCCGGCAGCAAAGCTCCGCCACCGCCGCCACCACCGGGTGGCCTCCGGCACACCCGGCGGGCTTCGCCACGCATCGCTCCACCATCGTTCGACCCGGTCGCAACGGACGATCAGCAGACGCACCTGCGACCGAACCCATTGGACGACCAGCGGACCGTGCGACGGGCCATGCCCGATCCGGGCAGCGAGTCGAAGGCTCGGTACCGCACCCGGGGTCGGCGCTGGTCCCACCCGCTCGGTGACGTCTTTTCCGCGGTCGACAGCGAGACCGGGGACCGCGTGGTGCTCACGCTGCTGTATCCGGCGGGCCGGCTCACCCCCGGCCACCTCGACGCTGCGCGGGCCACGGCCAACGTCTTGGGTGGCGTCGTGGACGCGTCCATCAACGGGGTCATCGACGTCGTTCCGTACGCCGACGATCGCGTTGCCGTCATCACCGAGTTCCTGCAAGCGACGGCCTTGTCGCAGCAGCTCGGCAACCGCGCGCTTCCGGCGAACCGCGTGTTCGCGATTCTTCGGCAGGTGGTGCGCGCCCTGGGCCTCGCGCATCGTGCCGGCGTCGCGCACGGTGCCTTGAGCGTCGGCAGCGTGTTGCTCACCGGCGCGCAGGGTCGACCCGACACCGTCGTGGTCACCGACTTCGCGCTTCAGGGCTTGATGAACGCGGACCTCGCGATCCCCGACATCGCCGCGGGTCAGCACCCTGTGACGCCCGAGCGCATCTTGGGTCTGTCGCGCTCCGAGAAGGAGGATCTCTACCTCGTCGGCTGCATCGGCTACACGATGCTCACCGGGTCTCCACCGTTCCGAACCGGCAACTCCGTCGCCGTGGCGCGCCGGCACGCGATCGAGGACCCCATGCCCATCGCGGCCCGGCTCCGCTCCAAGGGGCTTCCCCCTCAGGGGCTGATCGAGGTCATCCACCGCTGCTTGGCCAAGGAAGCCGAGGACCGTTTCGCCGACATGGCCGAGCTCGAGGCCGAGCTCTGCCTGGCCCAGATCGACGCTGGCATTCACACGCCGTGGGACGACCTCCCGCTGCCGCGCGTGGACGAAGTGCGGAGGCAAGCCATCCTCCACGGCCTGCAGGCACAACGAGGCGAGGAGAAGAACCTCGGCGTCGCGTCCGAAGTCGAGATCGCCGAGTCCCGCCCGATCACCATCGACGAAGCCGACGTGCTCGCCGCTGCGGTCGAGGAGAAGCGCAAGCAACTCATCGCGAACCGCCGACCCAAGTCCCCAGCCGGGGTCCCGAAGGAAGCACCCCGCCCCGACACCAAGCCGCTATCGATCCCGCCTCCGCGCTCGGGATCGTCCAGGCCTCTGCCGCCGCCCAAGTTCGTGGGCATCCCCGAGCCCGCGCGCTCCGAGGGCACCAAGCCGCTGCACGTGCACCGGCCCCCGCCGCAGATGGGCCGTTCATTCCCGGTCAGCCCCCCCAAGCCCCAGCCGCCCACGCCGAGCAAAGCCGACGCGTTCGACAGCGCCGTGACGGCCATCAGCCCAGTGGTGGTTCCCAAGCCCCCTGCGGCGGACATCGAGGACCTGGTCACCCAGCCCAACGCCAAGGCGTTCCCCAAGCCGGCGCACATGCAATCGCCCGGTCCGGCCGTACCCAAGCCGGTCGGTCCATCGTTGACGGCGCCGATGGTCAAGCGTGGCGTGGTGTCGCAGACGGGCTTCGTTCGACCGCCGAGTCCGAGCCAGGCACCGCGGCCTCCGGTTCGCTATCCGGTCGCGCCGCCGATCATCCCGACACCGGGCGCCGCCAAGCCCCCAGCTCCGGCGCCCCCGGTCCGCACATCCATTCCCGCGCCGCCCATCGGAACGTCCATTCCGGCGCCCCCCGTCGGAACACCCATTCCCGCGCCCCCCGTCGGGACATCCATCCCGGCGCCGCCCATCGCCAAGCGCGACGTGCCGGCGCCCCCCATCGCCAAGCTCGACATCCCGGCGCCGCCCATCGACGCACCCGTCTCTGCGCCCGTCAGCGACCCGCCTGCCGTGGTGCCTGAGCCCGGAACGCCCGGCCCTGCGACGGACGACCGCCCCCCCAACCTCCCGCAGTCCAACCCCTGGGTCACGACGGGCTTGGGTCCGATCGACGAGACCCCGGACTCGGCCGACGACGAGTTCGCGCCTGACGAACCCGTGGTGCCGGTTCGCCCGGCGCCGACCGACGCCGAGCTCGAGGCCTTGGCCAGCGACGACGGCGAGGCAAACGACGCCCCCGCTCCACACCCTCCGGAGCCCGAAACCGCTGCGCCCGAGCCACCCGCTCCGCAACCGCCCGAGGCCGCGGTCGAGACGCCGGCTCCCGCTCCAGCACCCGTCGTCGCGCGCGAAGAGGCTCCGCCTCCGGTCGAAGCGCCTGCTGACCTTCCTCTCCCCGCCCCTGCGCACCTCGACGCTCCCGTCCCCCCCGACGACTTCGACGACATCCAGATGCCCCGCAAGCCGTGGGGTCTCTGGCTGGGCACCGCGGTCGGCCTCGCTGCCGTCCTCTATGGCCTGATCAAGTTCAGCGAGACGGCGGACTCTGCCGAAGAGCAGGAGGTCGCGGCCGCGGTGGAGCCGGAGCCAGCGGTGCAGCCAGAGCCGGCGCCGGCGCCCGAACCGGAGCCAGGCACGGACGAGCCCGAGGAACCCGAGCCCGAGGAACCCGAGCCCGAGGCGAGCGCGCCCAAGCCCAAGCCGGCTGCGGACAAGCCCAAGCCCAAGCCGGCTGCGGACAAGCCCAAGCCCAAGCCGGCTGCGGACAAGCCCAAGCCCAAACCCAGGCCCAAGCCGGACTCGAGCAGCGCCTCGCCCTCGAGCAACTCCGGCGGATCCGCGTCCGATCTGGCCAGCGAGGGGAACGACGCGTTCAACCGCGGCGACTACAGGCAGGCGGCGTCGCTGCTGGAGAAGGCCGTCCGCAAGGTACCCGGCAACGCCAAGTATCGCCTGCTCCTTGGGGACACATACTTCAAGCTCGGGCGCTTCTCGAGCGCGCGGTCCGAGTACGTCGAGGCCGACGAGCTGGGCGTCGCTTCCGCCAAGCGACGCATCGAGAAGGTCGACGCCAAGCTCGGCGGCTAGTCCTTGCCGTCCATGGACGACGCGAGGGGCCGGGTCTTGGGGTTCTTGCCATCGAGCAGACGCGCGAAGCGCTCCTCGTACGCGGGCTTCATGCCCGGATGGGTGAAGACATAGAATCGGTCCTCGAACACCGCGTCGTGGACCGCATCGGCGACCGCTTCGGCCGGGATCCCCCGCGCGACCTCCTTGGCGTAGTAGGAGCCGACCTCCCCGACCATCGGATTGGTCGGCGGCCGCGGGTTCTTGAGCTCGTCGGGGCGGACCGACTCCGAGTCGGCGATTCTCGTCTGCACGAAGCCAGGCGCGAGCACGGAGCACCCGACCTTCGACTGCCGCAAGCGAAGGTCGTGGTAGAGGCTCTCGGTCAGGCCGACCACCGCGTGCTTGGTCGCAACATAGGGGCTGCTCAGCGGTGGCGCCAGGATGCCCGCCGCGGACGCGGTGTTGACCACGTGCCCTGGCTCGCCCGCCTCGAGCATGCGCGGCAAGAACGCTCGAAGGCCATGCACGACCCCCCACAGGTTGACGCCGATCGCCCACTCCCAGTCCGCGAGCGTGCACTCCCACGCCGGACCCACCACCGCGACGCCGGCGTTGTTGCACAGCAGGTTGACGCAGCCGAACTGCGCGTAGGCGAAATCTGCGAGCCCCTCCACCTGACTGCCCTTGGACACGTCGGTGACCAGCGTGGCGACGGTCACGCCCTTGTCGTCGAGTTCGCCACCGACGTCATTGAGCCGACTCCCGTCGATGTCCGCGAGCACCAGACGCATCCCGGCATCCCCGAACCGGTGGGCGAGCGCCCGTCCCAGCCCGCTTCCTGCCCCCGTGATGACTGCGACCCTTCCTGCGAACGCGTCCATGTGGGGTGCAGTGTAGCGCGCGGACACCCAAAGCTGCCGAAGCCCAAAAAGGCGGTCCGGTGGCCCACCCGCCGATCCCCGGCCTGGCGATGAAACGTTTCGGTGACGATTCGGGGCCAGAGCGCTCCGAGAGCCGCAACTGCGGGGAACTGCACGCGACGCTCCCGCCATGGATCGGCGTTTTCGCATGCCAGTTTCGGTTGTTTCCGGGGCGGTCCTTCCCGCATGATGCGCGCGGCTCCGCGGCCCGGGGCCCCCGTTCGTCATGTCGCACCGCACCTGGAAACTCGCCTCTGCCCTGCTGGTCGCTGGCGCAGCGCTGCTCACTCCCAGCGCCGACGCCAAGGAACCGCAGACCAAGGTCTTCATCAACGGCAAACCCACGCCGGTCTTCTTCAACGACGGAGACAGCTTCCGGGTGCTCGGCGGTTCCTTTCAGGGCACCAAGGCTCGCCTGGCCGGCTACAACACGCTCGAGTCCTACGGCGCGGTGCACAGCTGGGGCGACTGGACGGCCAAGGAGATGTACGTCATCGCCAAGATGGCCACCCTGCACGCGCGCAAGGGCGTGTGGAACTGCGAGACCGACGGCAAGACCGACACCTACGGTCGCATGCTGCTGTGGTGCCCCGACCTTGCGACCGAGCTGGTGCGGGGCGGGTACGCCCACGCGATGAGCATCGACGACGAGCCGGCGAAACCCGAGCTCGTCGAGGCCCAGCGCGACGCCATCGCCAACCGCCGCGGCATGTGGGCGCACGGTGTGCCCGAGTTCATCCTCACCTCGCTGCACAGCGTCGAAGAGGACGTCGACGGCCACGGCACCTACAACCGATTGGTCTCCAGCGACGACGGCCACTCCGCGAAGTGGAAGCACACCAACCGCTACAGCGAGTGCGACAAGGTCTGCCACAATGTCTTCGAGGTCGATGACGCTGGCGTGGATGCCGTCACGACCGCGCTCAAGTCCGATGCGGTCGCGTCCTCGTGGATCGCGGGGCTCTCCGACGAGCAGCTCCGGGCGACGGTCACGGAGTTCGCCAAGTTCCACCACGTCGACCGGTCGATCGCGAAGGACGACCGCGAGGCCTTCAAACAGCACCTGCTCTCCAACTACGTCAACGCGGGGAAGTTCGGCGAGCAGCACCGCAGCGACGGGGCCTGCATGATTCACGTCGACTTCAAGCGCCGCTTTGGTGAAGGACGGGCCTCGTGTCTCAAATAGCCAGGCTGCTGGCGGCCGGCGCCCTGGTCGCGCTGGGCGTCGCGTCCTGCCAGGCACCCACGCTGCCGGTCTATGGCTACGAAGTGGATGAGTTCGCCTGCCAAGACGGCCAAGACAACGACTTCGACGGTCTCATCGACTGTCGGGATCCCGAGTGTCTGGTGTTCTCGGTGCTCTGCGGCGAGATCGTCTCCGATGACGGCATCGTCACTCCGGAGGACGACTTCAACCTCTGCTTCGACCGCATCGACAACGACAACGACGGCCAGTTCGACTGCGGCGACCGCAAGTGCCAGAACATCGCCGAGACCTGCTGCCTGCTGGAGTTCACCAACGAGCTGTGCAGCGACGGACTCGACAACGACCAGAACGGCTTCGCCGACTGCGAAGACTTCGGCTGTCGCAACGCGAAGTTCGTCGATATCTGCTCGGAGAACTCCCCAGAGCGCTGCAGCGACGGGATCGACAACGACAACGACGATCGTTTCGGCAACGGCATCGACTGTGACGACGAGAACTGCGCGGGCATCGGCCCCTGCGATGAGGCCGCGTTCTGCGATGACGGCGTCGACAACGACAGGGACGGCCTGATCGACTGCGACGACGAGGAAGACTGCGCCGAGGCCACCAGCTGCACCGAGGCCGTGAGCTGCGAAGACGGGCGCGACAACGACGGAGACGGGCTCGTCGACTGTGACGACGCCATCGACTGCTTCTTCGAGTGCGGAGGCCAGCCGACCGAAGAGGAGAACACCCTCGAGCAGTGTTCCGACGGCATCGACAACGACCAGAACTCGTTCACCGACTGCGCCGACTTCGGGTGCTCGATGTCATCGAACCAGCAGGTCTTCGTCCTCTGCCAGGAGCAGCAGGAGAGCACCCTCGAGAAGTGCACAGACGGCATCGACAACGATGGCAACGGCTTCATCGACTGCGCTGACTTCAGCTGCTCGATGAGCGACGACCAGTCCATCTTCGCCGCATGTGCCGAACGCGCCGAGAACACGGAAGAGAAGTGTTCGGACGGCATCGACAACGATGACAACACCTTCATCGACTGCGAAGACCGCGGCTGCACCGAGCTCGGAAGAGGTGCCACCCCGGAGAGCATCGAGTACTGCAAGACGGTCGGAGAGAGCAGCTTCGAGCGCTGCACCGACGGCATCGACAACGATGGCAACGGCTTCATCGACTGTGCCGACTTCAGCTGCTCTCGCGCCGAGGACCTCGAGACCCAGTTCGCCTGCAAGGAAAGCGCAGGCGGCGACACGGCCTGCGGTGACGGCGAAGACAACGACCTCGATGGGTTCGTCGACTGCGACGACTTCGACTGTGCCTACGACCCCGCGGTCACCGTGTGCCCGACCCAGGGCCGCGTCTGCGAATGGACGGGCCCGACCCGCCCTCCGGCAGGCGAACCCGACTCCGACTCCGACACCGAGTAATCCGATGACGCTCTGCTCTTCCACCACACTGCTGCGCCTGCTCGGGCCGGTCGTATTCGCCTTCACGTTCCTCACCGGGTTCGCCGCCGATGCCGCGCCCGAGGGTGCCGCCAAGGAGACCGTCTGCGACGACGGTCAGGACAACGACGGGGATCTGGTCTTCGACTGCGGCGACAGCGACTGCAAGCAGGATCCCGCCTGCGCCTCCGACGGCGAGCCCGAGAACACGCCCGAGCGCTGCGAGGACTGGATCGACAACGACGCCGACGGCTACGTCGACTGCGAAGACGACGACTGCAACGGCAGCACCGCGTGCTACGGCTCGTGGGACATCGAAATGTCCGGTGGTGACGTCGGAGGATCCACCGCGGCGGGGTCAGGATCCATCGCTGGGGCCGCCGGCGGAGCCTCCTCGCCCGTCCCGACGGTCATCGCCGAGGACGACAACTTCGGCGAGAACTCCAACGTCCTGTGCTCGGACGGCATCGACAACGATGACGACGGTCGCATCGACTGCGAGGACATCGGCTGCCGTCTGGACACGCAGGTTACGATCTGCCAGCCCACCGGAGATTTCCGACTCTCGCTGGTCGGACGGATCGAAGCGCTGGGCTACAACTTCGAGAACGAGCAATTCAACACCGAGTTCGAGAGCTTGCAGCTGCGGGTGCTGGGCCAGATGCCCTTCATCCAAAACTCGTTCTTCCTCATCAGCTCGCGACTCGAGAAGACCCCCCGGGTCACCTTCGCCCTGTTCCAGGTGCCGATCGGCAAGAAGGGGCACTACTTCAACATCAACAGCGGCGGCGGAGGTCTCGCGCTCGAGCCCGTTCGCTCGGTCCACAAGCGGCTGCTGGTCGACCAAGCCTTCTACCTTTACAACGCCTTCGAGCAGGGCAACGGCGCGGCCTTCGAGTTCGGTGGTCCCATCGACAAGAAGAGCCGCTTCCTGTATCGCGCGTTCGGAGCGGGCGGCTCGGGCCGATTCGCCGGCAACCTGGGTGGCACGTTCTTCCCCGACGGCAACACCCGCTACACGTGGTCCGTCGGTGGCCAGATCTGGTCCAACCTGATCGGCTACTACAACCGCTGGGACACGCCGTTCCTGTACACGAAGTCCCCGATGACGCTGGCCGTGGTCGGTGGCGTGAAGTACGACCAGCGCGCGCAGGAGCGCTACCCCGCCTGGAACGCCCAGACGGTGTTCCGCTACTGGCGCTTCCACCTGCAGGGCGAGTACTACGGAAAGCGCGAGCTGGAGTTCAAGAACTTCCAGAACGCCTACAACATCCAGCTGGGCTTCCTCGCCTGGGAGAAGCGCATCCTGCTCGCGGGCGACTTCGGACAGTTCCTCGCGACGGACTTCGAAGACCCTCCCGAAGACGTCCAGGCCGACCTGAGGCGCCAGCTGCAGTCGACGCAGTGGCGAACCGCCGCCCACGTCTACCTGTGGCGCAACGTGTTCTTCGCCTCCGCCGTCTACCAGAACCGCCGCGAAGAAACCGCCTTCGCCGAGGGCACGTTCGCGGACTCGCAAGAGGCGCGGCTGCTGTTCACCTACCGCTGGTAGGCGAGCCCGGCTCCTCCGACGCGCCGCTCGAGATGGGGCGGCGTCAGCCGTTTCGAATCCGCACCCGCGTGCCGGGCTGGTCGTCCGTCGCGTACACCTCGCGCCAGCCCGGTGCAGCGTGGGGCCCCATCCATGCGTAGATGCGCTGCGCGTCGGCGGGCGAGAGGTTGATGCAGCCGTGGGAGCGCACCCGGCCGAAGCCGGAGTGCCAGTACGCGGTGTGCAGCGCGTAGCTGTCTTTGAAGTACGCAGTCCACGGCACCTTGTCGACCGCGTAGGTCTCTTGCGCGCCCTGGCGGCTGTTCATCGTACGCATCGACACCTTGCGCTCGATGCGGAACTCGCCGGCGGGCGTCTCGTAGCGCGCCTTGCCGGTCGAGACGAGCGTTGCGTACACCGGCGTCTCGCCGCGATAGGCCACGAGGGTCTGCTCGTTCAGGTCCACGTCGAGCCACATCTCGTCGGGCTGCAGATCGGCGGGCACCTCCGCGGGTAGGGCGACGCGCACGTCCGTCCGCGCCACCCACCCCTTTCCGGGCACCTGGACGAAGTCGGCGTCGGCGGCCGCGTCGGGCTCGAGCAGGGCGGTGTGGGCCGCCAGACGACCCTTGGTTCGGGCCCGCATCGAAGGCTTCGCACGGACGGGCACCGAGCGACGCTCGCCCGGAAGGGTCCAGGCGATCGGCAGCGTGATCTCCTCGTCGAGCGACACCCCCTCGAAGCGAGAGCCACGCAGGCGGCGAACGTCCCCGGACGCGATCAGGCCGTGCCGGGTTCGCCAGTAGCGCTTGCCCGCTATCGTCACCGACCCGCGGCGCTCGACGGTGAGCGACACCGAAGGCGGCGCGCTCCGTCCGGCTCGAACCGCGTCTGCGTCGGCGTACACCTTCGCGCTGCGTCGCACGCGACCGTAGACGGTGGGCAGCATCGCGTCGCCGCTGAGCACCGGCTGGACCAACGCCCGCGGCGCATCGTCCACCACATCCAGGGCCACGCAGGCGAAGCCGCGCGGCTCGACCGGAACCCACCCGCCCTTGCATCCGGGGGCGTCGATCGGCTCGGTCCGCGGCAGTCGGGTCCCGACCGCGAGCACGCCGAGCGCGACCGCCTCTGCGTCGGGCGCGACGCGAATGACCGACGGCGCCCGCAGGATGTACGAACCTTCGGGGACGTCTTCGGAAATGTCCTCGGGGATGTCCTCGACGATGACGACCTCTTCGACTTCCCGCCGGCGGGAGCCGGAGGTGATCCGCTCGAGCGGAATCGTGCGGGCCGGTGTCTGCACGGCCTCGACATCCGGCACCGTGCGAACCTGCGCCTCTTCAGGCCCAGCCTCCGTCGGTGCCGACCGATGCGAACACGACGCGAGCATGGCGAGCAGGATTGGAAGGGTCCGAGGCGCGTTCACGGACCGTGGTAGAGCAGAACCCGTGCCCCACGCATAACCTCGTGTTTTCAACAACTTGTAGTTGCGCAACGGATGAACGTTGCTCAACTCGGGCAACGTCCCCGCGCAAGCCGAGCAACTCAGCCGCGCTTGGCCGGGACCCGTAGCTTCCTGGGCGTCGCAGAATGTTCGCGACTGTATCCGTGGGTCCCGAGATTGGAGCACTGCCAGGCGTGACCGCTCGAGTCGCCGCGGGCGTCGTCTTCACCTGGCGGCGGCGCGTCCCCCACAGGCCGAGCATCACCAGGAGCACGGCCCCGGATCCCGACGGGTCGCGGGACGTGCTGCGACACGCGCAGCCGCCGTCCTCGTCGGCGGCGGCCGAACTCTCGGTCGACCCCGACAACGCGCCACCGCCGGTGCTCCCCGCGCTTGCTTCGACGCCGCTCTCGCCGCCCGCCGTGGTGGTCGTATCGTCGTCCGGCGAACCGCGACGGCGGCCGGATCGTCGAGCGAGCCGCGACGAGATCGGGGGCGTGCCCTCGAAGACGACACGACGCAGCGGTCCTTGGGGCCCGGCGCGCTCAAGCGAGCTGATGACTCCCTCCGAACGGAAGCATCAGAACCGCGAACATGAAGGTGACCAACGCAACGATCACATTCCAGAGCGCGTGAACGACGATTCCGGCCATCTGTGCGACCTGTTCGAGTTGGCGCTGAACCTCGCGCGCGACGTCGTGGATTGCCTCGCGGAACCGGGCGCGGTCTCCATCGTCGGGCGTGCACTCTGAGAAAATGCACCGCCGGTTGGTGACTCGACGCGACACATACTCGGTGTTGTAGACCGCGACGCAGGCATCACCGTTGTTGGACCACACTGCCGCGTGGAGGTTGAAGACCGAGCGATTGCCGGACCGGGGGCCGGCGTTGGCAGCCCGGGCTTGCCATTCGATATTGTAGTGCCAAACCCGCCGACCGGCGGATGGACGGTGGTTTCAGGGTACGTTTGGGCCCAGGCCGTGCGCTTCTTCGCGAATGATCACCTTCGAGCCGTCGGGCAGATCCATTTCCCACCGCGTCCGGCCATTGGCAACGAGCTGCGAGGGTATTCTGAGACGCCCTTGGTCGAGCGCGACGAGTTCCGAGTGGTGGATGGAGATGGTTTGGTTGGCGATGCGCATCGTGCTCGATCCAGATGACCCGCCTTGCCATTCCCGCCGCCGCCTGAAGTTTTGGCGAAACATGCGATTTAGCAGAGTTCGTGAGCCGCACCGCGTCATGGGCAGTCCAGCCCCGGCGAGCCCGCCGGGAAGATGGAGCTGACCTCTGGCCCTACCGCTTCCGATCGACGCGGTTCCCGACGACCAGGGGTGCGCCGCATGGAGCGCCGCCCGCAGAGACATCGGGGTGCTCGCCGCGCTCGAATGAGAAAGTCCGGTCACATCGTGCTGCGTGCGCGTCAGCCTCTTCGACCCCCGAGGAGACGAACGCATGCTCACCGCTCGACCCCCCAAGGCACGCTTCCGAATGCGGATCGCGGCATCGGCCGCGGTGCTGCTGGCCGCGAGTGGACTCACCGCCCATGCGGTGGCGGCCCCTTCGCCCAGCGCCTCGTACACCGTCTGCGACTTCATCGACCACCGGATCGACGTCGACGCCCAGTACGCGCTGACCATCATGGTGCAGCGCGGAGGCTCGAGCCGGACGGCGGGGCTGGCGATCTTCACGGCGGTCAAGACCGGCCGCCTCGTAGGCATCTATCAGCAAGATCGCGGGAAGCCGGCGCTGCTCGCCCAGCGGAACAAGTCCTCGTGGTGGACGATGCTGGGGGACTCCAAGGCCGAGGTCATCGACTGGGAGAACCCGCCGATGCTCGTCTACAAGAAGTCGATGGCCGGAACGTCGAACCGCACGGCGCTCGCCACCGAGTTCGAGAAGGCGTGGACGCGCCGATCGGTCAACGTCGATCGCTCGAAGACGCCCGCACCCAAGGGTGGCAGCTGCTCGAAGCCGCCCCCACCCCCTCCACCCCCGTCGCCGCCGCCGAACGACAAGCCCAAGCCCGACAAGCGCCCGTGTCCTCCGGGGACGGTCGAGGGACCTCACGGCGACGTGTGCATCATCGCGCCCGGGGGCGGTGCGGATACCGAGTGCTCCGAGGGGCAGATGAGCGCCGCGTTCCAGCGTCAGAAAGACTTCTGCGCGGGGGTGAAGACGGGGCTGGATCTTGCCTGTAGCCTCGGCACGAACGTGTGCGACGTCGGAGGGGCGCCGGGAAAGCTGGCGTGCTCGGTGTTCGAGCAGGTCTTCGGGCATCCGCCGCCCGCCACCAAGCCCGCCGAGTGCAACCTGCCCCGGGCGCAGTTCTACCGGAAGTGCATCGTCTCGACCGTGGTCGGCGAGTCCGGCTCGATGGCGTGCTTCCCGGGTACCCCGGGGCAGATCGGCAGCAAGTACGATCGCTGGGGTGGGCGCGTCCGATGACGCTCCGCTCGGCGCCTTCGACGGGGAACCTGTGCTCGCCGACTCCGCGTTCCTTCCCGCTGCGCGACCCCTCCGGGGCCGCTCCGCTCTCCCTTCGACGACGGCCTCGGGGCACTGCTTCGCAGTCGCGGGACGGACAGGTAGGCCTTCGGTTCATCGAGACTGCTGGTCCTCTCAGGTCACTCTGCGAGGAGTTCGAAGGTGGGATCGACGCCCGGATCGAGCATGGCGGGGTCGGCTTGAACGCGCACGCGGTACGTGTCGTCTCGCTCCCAGGCTTCCCGGGGAGGGTTTGCGAGTCCGGCATCGCGGACGGTGAAGTGGTCACAGGTGAGCACGCCGCACTGCTTGATCTCCACGTAGACACCGGGGACCGTGGCCGGGCCAACGGTGGGGGCGTCCCCCCGCACGAGATAATCCCGCCAGGGGAACAGTCGCCCGACCGCGGGTGCGGCCGAGACGGCCGCCTCTTCGTCACAGCCGGTCACCGAGTGTGCGACCACGCGCCCGTCCTCCCATGGAAGGGGCTCCCCGGTACATGGCACGACCCAGCACACACCCCGGATGAACTCCGATGGTCTCCCGTCGATGACCATTTCGAAGGGCTGCGTGAGGTCGTCGAGACTTCCACCAAAGGACTCTTCGTAGGCTGCACGAACATCGGACATCGACGACGAATCCTGCAGCGAGAACCAGAACTCGCGCAGCCCAGGCAGCCCGTGCTCCAAAACGATCTGAGAGACCACCAGCCATGCGGTCCCGTAGTTCAGGGACTCTGCACGGCCTTCCAGTACCTCGTCCAAGTCAGCTCCCGTGGGGCGAGACGGTCCCGCGTCCTGATGGAGGAAGGAGTTACCGAGCAACTCGGCAAGGCCCTCGTGTAGGAACGCCGGCCCGCGAGGCCACGCCTCGAGGTGAACCGCATGAACGAGTTCGTGCTCATGGAGAGGGATGCCTGCTTCGATTGTGACTGTCGACCCCGCCTTCCAAGCCAGGCCCGAATACGATGGCCCGCCCCATCGATATTCGACGAAGCGTCTGGTTGGCGGTTCTTCCCCCAAGGTAAAGAAGATATCCTCGAGAAACGCGTCAGTATGCGAGGCTGTCGCGGGGCACAGGTCTTCGCCGGATTCGTTGTGAATCTCGACCAGCTTTCCAAGTTGGATCTCTACAACCTCTGATCCGCACGCACCACCATGGAGCGGTATAGACATCAGCCCTAAGCCGGCCAGCCGGACTATTGATATGCCCGATTTCTCTTGTGTTTTCTTTTTCGAGCATGGGAGTCGTCGATTCGTGGCCAGCCCCAAGACTAGCACAAACCGGTGGTTCTCGATCCAAGGTAGCCTTGCGTGTACGCTCCTCGGGGCGGCCTTTGCGGCTCTCGGGTGCGGCGGCGAGTTGCCGGACGGAGAAGACGGCGGCAGCGGCGGCCCGGACCTCGATATCTGTGTCGGCGGATGCAACGGTGTTTATGTTGCCTGCGCGAACCCCGGCTCAATCCCTACGAGCCCGAACTCCGGGGCAGACGGAAGCAGCGGGGGCCAAGGCGGGGGCGAAGGCGGCGCCGCACCAGACAACTACTACTGGACCCAGTGTGATCCGGGGACTCCGCCGGATCGGGGCTGTCGCGTCGGGGCTGAGTGGTGCTGCGATTCGAACTTTGATGTGTGTTACTGCAAGACCTACGACAACTCCGATGGCCCGACTCCTCAGTCCATCGGCAACGCCTGTGTTGGCAACGGGCGCCCGCCGGGCCTCGACGCGATCGGTGACTGGATGACTGGAACGTACCCACGGTACGAGTCTGCCATTCGTCCACACTGTGAGCAAAAGTGCAACGAGCTGAACCGAGCGGGCATTGGATTCGACCCTCCAGAGTGCGAAGCGGCGTCGTTCGGGATCCCGATTACGCCATCGGGATGGGAGCCTTCCGATGGGTTCAACTGCTCGGTGCCCGACGAACTCAACGAGAACGACCCCTACGGTATTGGCGTCCCGTGGTCGTCCGTCGGCGGAGGCTCTACGCCACTTCCGCTGAGCTGCGACCTGACCGATGACTGCGCAGACTCCTTTGTGCCATCCGCCCGGCCGTACGTCGTCAACACCCCCGAAGCAGGTCTCATCACGCCGGAAACGCGCGGCGCTCGTCATCTCGCGTTTTCTTTTCCTGGGGCGAGCCCAGAGTTCTCGGTCTCGGTCGACTACGCCAGCACCAGGCACGACGTCACACACCCAGTCTATGGGTCGGCCGAGTTCTCGCACGACGAGTGCGGGGAAGCAGTGTGCCCATTCTTCCAGGCAAGCCTCAGTGCCAACAACATGTCTGACTCTTGGACGGTCCCCGTCAAGCTCGACACCGGCAGTACCGTCACCCGGACATTCAGCGACCTTCGCGTAGAACTGATGCAGTCCACCCTCGGAATCGAGAATATCTCGCTGGGCAAGGTTGCATTCGCCCCGGGGGCACTTCGTCTGGGCATCGAATTCGAGATCGCGGGGACGGGCTATGGATCCGGGCATCACTCGTTCGTGACCGAGAACGATGGTTTCGTCTTCGCAGACGTCACCTTCGAGGGTCTCGACCTCGACTACTCCTTCGCGCTACAGGCGTTGGGAACGGCGACGCTGTCCCTGCCGCTCGCCGCTGACGAACACCCGCCTGTCGCGACCCACGACATCCCGACCGGCCTTGGCGCCCCACGGAGGACCTGCTCAGTCACCTTGCCGTCGTCGTCCCTGCTATCGACGGACCCCGATGGAGACATCGAGGACGAGTATTGGCTTGTCGATGGGGCTGCGTGTGGAGAAACCTGCGTTGTAGGCCCGGGGGTTCACGACGTTCAGGTGGTCGCCGTCGACACGCGCGGCGCCGTCGACATGCGCGACCTGTTCGAACTCAAGATCTTTCCCTGCTAAATGTGGGAGAAGCGACTGCAGCGGATCGGCCGAGGGCGCGAGGCAGTCTGCCGGACGTGCGCTATCCCTGGGTTGAAGAAGAGGAACGCGCACCCACCCCGAGTGCTTCGTCGAGACAACTGCCGCCTCATCGGTGATTGCACACGCACCCCTCGGGCGTGCTCGCGCCGGCGTGTGCTCCTTCCCGGAGCGCGCGGGGTGCGAGGGCGGGGAAGAAGACGTGGATCTGTGCGAGGGGTAGGCGCGACCGTCGTCGCCGAAACTCGGTCGCCCGATCTTTTCTTCACGGACTCGCCCCCGCTCGCGCACCCACGGACGATGCCTAGCTGGCACCACGTCTGCGTGGCGTGCCTGTGGTTGCTCGTGTCTTGCGGACGCTCGGACATGGCCACTGCAGGCGCCGCGGATGACTCCACGGCCGCCGGCAGCGAGAGCAGCTCGGAGACCGTAGGTCCCGACATGTGCGAGGTGAACGCAGAGTGCCCGGACACGTCGATCTGCGTCGAGGGGGCCTGCGTCTGCATCACCGCGTGCAGCTCCTGCTCGACCGACGCCGACTGCCCCGAAGGTCTGCGCTGTGAGGGCGGGGCCTGTCGGGGCGGACGGCAGTGCTCCGAGGACGATCAATGCGCGCCGGCCCAGGGCTGCATCGACTTCAGCTGCGTGCCCAACGTGCGGTGCGAGGTCAACGGGGACTGCGACGACGGCCAGATCTGCAGCACCGGCTACTGCGACGCCGGCTCCGAGTGCACCCTGCACAGCCACTGTCCGCCGGGCACGTACTGCCTGAACGACGACTGCAAGGACTACCTCGGGGGCTAGCCCACCACCACGCGGAACGTCAGGTTCATCCGCGGCCCCACCGGCTTCTTGGTCCGCGGGACCCCGTGCTTGAAGCGCGTAGCCGGTGGCCCCGACCAGGCGCGCACGCAGCTGCGCCAGGTCCGGCGTCCACGGCTGAGGCTCGAACAGCCGCCGGGAGTACCGGTACGCGCAGCCGGGGTCGCCGTGCCAGCTGGTCAGCCGGGGCGTCAGGTGGGTCTTGCCGAACATCGAGATCGGCTCTTGGCGCAGCGGCAGCGAGGCGACCAGCACCTCCATCAGCGCCTGGTGCTCGGGCACGAAGCCCGCAAATCAGCAATCAGCTGCGCCCGGCAGCCGCGACCGAGCTCACGACGTTGCTGAGCGCGCGGCGTCGGCATGGCGAACTCTACATGTGCGCGATGACATCTGACCCGAACTCCGAGCACTTGCGCAGCGTGGCGCCTTCCATCAGCCGCGCGAAGTCGTCGGTCACGGTCTTGGCACCGGTGGCGCCGTCCATGCCCTGATGATGGGGTCGGCGGCCTCGGTCCAGCCCATGAAGTGCAGCATCATCTCGCCCGAGAGGATGACCGAACCGGGGTTGACCTTGTCCTGGCGGCCGCGTCATCCCCGAGCCTGCCCGCAGATGCCGATGTCCTCGTATCCCGGCGGGGTGGATCCTCGTTCGAAGTAGGGGACGCACTGTGTCCCGCCAGGGCAGGTGGGGGCGGTGGTGTCGCACCATGGTGTGCAGCAATCGTCGACGCCGGAGTCGCACAGTCCGACCACGTCGGAACCCATGCACGCGAAGCCAGGGTCACAGCCGTTGAGGAACTCGCAGCCCTCGAAGGCTCCGCCTGTCTTTCCGGAGGCGTCGGGTTGACACTCGAATCGGTTGTCGAGTGGGTAGCAGCCCTGACCTGCCCCACACGGGTTCGGAACTACCGGATTGCAGTTCGGGATGCACAGGGCGAGGGCGCGGGTGAGCACGCAGTCGCTGTTTGGATCCTCGCACGTGGGCGCGCTGAGGCTGCCTGAGCAGTTCGCAACGCAGCGACCGGCACCCTCACCATTGACGTCGACACCGATGAACCAGCACGTGCTGCCGCGCTCACAGGAATCGACACCTGAGAGCGGAGCAACTTCTACGGAGCACGGGTCGCCGATGCCGTCGGGATTCGCGTCGATCGGAACACAGTGCGTGGCGTTCCACGCGTTTCCGCCATCGTTCGCCCACGCGCTGCACTTCTCGCCGCGAGGGCAGTCTTGCTCGAAGTGGGAGCACTCGATGTGCACAAGCCCTCCGTCGGGGTTGGCGATGAAGGCGAACCCTGCGGTTTCGTCGGCTGCGGTCGCGCTGCTCGAGGCGGTGGGTAGGGATTCGGTCGTCGAGGTTGTTGCGTCGGTCGTCGTGCTCCCCGCCGGCGTCGGTTGCCCGCTAGAACTCTCAGCTCCCGCTACGGGGGTCGTCCCGCAGGCGGCGGCGAGCAACAGATATGGCATCCGACGTCTCATCCCGCCTCCTGTCGACAAACGCCGATGTTCTCGTCCCCCGATTCCACGTTCTTTGGGGGGAACCACGGCTCGCATACCATCGCGGCAGGGCAGTCAGGGGCCGATGTGTTGCAGACAGGCAGGCAGCAGCCGTCGATACCCGGAGGGCACATCGCGCTGAGGCTCGGGTTGACGCAGAAGAGGCCCGGGTTGCAGGCGTTGGTGAACTCGCAGCCTTCGAAGATGGATCCGCCGGCGGCTCCCGAGGCATCGGGGGCGCACATGAACCGGTTGTCGATCGGATAACACCCGGCTCCCTCCGGGCAGCTGTGTGGGTCAAGCGGGTCGCACTGAGGCACGCAAAGGGCGAGGACGCCACGGGCGCTGATCCGACAACGCCGGTCCGGGTCGTCGCAGACGGGTGCATTGTTTGAACCGGTGCAGTAGGGGAAGCAGGTTCCTTCGAGGGTCTTTCCGCTGACGTTCCAGCAGATCGAGCCGAGATCGCAGGAGTCGATGCCCGAGACGCCGTTGCCCTCCACAGTGCAGGGCTCGTCGATGCCGTCGGGATCCGGAGCGATGGGAAAACACTTCGCGGCGATCCAGGCTGCGCCTCCATCGTTCGCCCATGCGTTGCACTTCTCGCCCCGCGGACAATCCTGCTCGATGGTCGAGCACTCGATCCACGGAAGACCGCCGTCGGGGTCGGTGATGAACCCTTGCCCGTGAGTCACGTCGTCGTCGGTCGAGCTGCTCGAGGTCGCCGCATCGAGCGAGGTGGTGGCGTCGGTCGTTGAGGTGGAGCTCGCCTGCAGAGTGGTCGAGGCCGTGCTCTCTGGGTTCTTCTCGCCGGTCGATGTTTCGGCGAGCGGCGAGCTGCTTGGGCACCCCACCGCCAGCATCAAACTCGCGAGCCAGCCCTTTCGCACTGGTAGACCCTACCATCCTTCTCTGTGGAAGAGAGTTCCGGGGGTGTGGATCGTACCTCGGGTACGGTGGAGGGCATCGGCTTCGCGCTGCTCAGCGGTCGCATCGCCACCGGGCCTGATCGAGCGGCACTTCGATGTCGAGCGCGGCTTCCGGCCGCACCACGGCCCAGCGCTAACGGGCCAAGCTCGCCGCGTGGATGCTGCCCACGGCCTTCGTCGGCGAGCGACGACTCGGCCGCAGCCCGCGATCGCGTCGGTACGGGTGACAGGACCTGAGGGCAGCGGTACGGTCGCGACGTGAGCCACGTCGGCGCGGTCGCGTTGCTGATCCTGCCCGTCCTGGGTGCGCTCGCGATGTTCGTGCTGCAAGCGATCCGGGCCCTGCGCCGCTCGGTGCTGGCGCTGGAGGACCTGATGCTGGCGCTGGCCTGGGTGTTCCCGATGGGGGCTGCGTTCTGGATCGAGGCCTGGCTGACCGACAGCAGCCGCCTGGGCTTCGGCGCGCCGTGGACCTGGCTGACCGCGTCGCACTTCATGGCCGCGGGCTTCGGCGCGCTGTCGGTCTCGGCCTGGATGGCGCGAACGATCCCGAACGGCCGCGCCCGCGCCGTGATGCACGGGGTGCTGCTGGTGCACCCCGTCGCGTTCGCCTGCGTCGCCGCCGGGCTGACCGGGGTGCCGCTGCTCGACGAGGTGGGCGCGGCGGCCTATGGCGGTCTGTTCGTGGCGCAGGCGGTGCTCTACGGCGTGGCCGCGCGCCCGAGGGGGCCTCTTCCCGCGCGGCTGCTCCTCGGGCTCGCGCTGTGGGTGCCCGTCGTGACGCTGGTGCCCGCGATCGGCTGGGCGTGGGGACACCCGCTGCTGTCGATGGACGAGATGGTCCGCTACCACGGGCTGGTCAACGCAGTCGGACACGCGGGGCTGGGCCTGGCGGCCTTGTCCTGGCTTCGGCCGCCACGACGGCGCGGGCCGCTGCAAGCCCCACTGTCGCGCCTACGTGCGCGAGGACGGGTGACCGCGGCGGTGCTCGGCGAGGGGTCGCGCGAGGTCCGCGGGCTCAGCGACGATCTGGCAGCCTACGCCCGCGACGACTTCGACCCGCGCACCCTGCCCCCCGAGGTCATCGCTTTCTACGAGGACACCGCCGCCTTCGAGCTCGACCTTCACGGTCGCTGGCACGGCGCGTTCGTGATCGGCGGGTGGCTGTGGTCGAAGGTCATCGCCCCGGCGCTGGGCCAGCTGGGCCTGCCGCCGCCGGGGCATACGCTCGAGGATGCCGCGCTGAGCAGCCGGATCGTCGACGTCGACGACGCCCTCGACGGCCGCACGAACGTGCGCGGCTGGGTGCGCCACTGGAAGCACGACGGCCGCGTGCTCTACGTCGCGGCCTACGCCGAGCACGTGCGCGCTGGCGTCCGCTGCATGAACATCGCGTTCGCGCTGCCAGGGGGCTTCAACATGACGTCGATCCTCCACCTCGGCCGCGCCGCGGACGGGGCGCTCATGCTCACGAGCCGTCACCAACAAAACCCCGGCGGCGATCAAGGCGTGTACCTGGTCCGCCGCGGCAGACCGCTGCGCCTGCCGCTCGACGAGACGATCGCCGTGTACGCGGCCGAAGACGCCCCACCCGACCTTCCCGCCGCCCCGGGCTCCACCCTCGTCGCCCGCCACGAGATGTGGCTCGCCGGTCTGCCCTACCTCACCATGCACTACCAGATCCGGCGCCGGAGCCCCGCATGACCGACCCCGCCCCATGCGACCCGCAGCAGGTGCTCTTCTACGACGGCGAGTGCGTGCTGTGTAACCGCAGCGTCCAGCTCACCATCCGCCTCGACCGCAAGGCCCGCCTGCGCCACGCCGCCCTGCAAGGCGCCACCGCCCGCCGCCTGCTCGGCGACCTCTCCCCCCAGGAGCTCATGTCCGGCGTAACCTTGTACGACCGCGGCGAGGTCTATCGAGGCTGGCGCGCCATCGCCAAGGTCGGCGGCATCCTCTTCCCGTGGCTGGCCTGGGGCTACCACGTCCTGCGCGTGCCTCCCCTGCCCTGGCTGCTCGATCGCCTGTACGCGTTCGTGGGGCAGAACCGATATCGATGGTTCGGACGGTACGACAGCTGCGCCTTGCCTCCGCCGCAGTGGCGTGACCGCTACATCATGGATTGAAGCGCTCGGGTCCCCCTCCCGGGGGCGCTCCGCTCTCTTGAAGCGAAAGCGATCTGGAGACTGCTCCACGCGAGACATCCAGGTTGTCCTCGCTTGAGAAGGGGTCGCCGCGCGCCCCGGCTCGTCCCACATGACCGGCTCGGGCGGGA
>CAVXIC010000018.1:0-32237 GCA_963761755.1 uncultured bacterium | reverse complement strand
ACCCAGGTGGTCTGGCCGCTCGCGGACGCCTGAATCCACGGACGTAATCCAAGCCGGTCCGCCGACGTACTCCCTTGGCGATGTTCCCTCTGTCCATTCTCGACCTGGCCCCGATCACGCAAGACGGCTCGGTCCGCGAGACGTTCCGCAGCTCGGTCGAGCTGGCCCAGCACGCCGAGGGCTGGGGGTACCAGCGGATGTGGCTGGCCGAGCACCACGGCATGCCGGGCATCGCCAGCGCGGCGACGGCGGTGCTCATCGGGCACGTCGCTGGCGCCACATCGTCGATTCGCGTCGGCGCCGGCGGCATCATGCTGCCCGACCACGCCCCGCTGATGGTCGCCGAGCAGTTCGCGACGCTCGAGGCCCTGTACCCCGGACGCATCGATCTCGGGCTCGGTCGCGCACCGGGCTCCGACGGCCCGACCGCGCGCGCCCTTCGCCGCACGCTGCACAGCGACCCCGATGCCTTTCCCGACGACGTGCGCGAGCTCCAGGCCTACTTCGCCGGCACCGGTCCCGTCGACGCGGTCCCCGGACACGGGCTCGGCGTGCCCATCTGGATCCTGGGCTCGAGCTTGTTTGGTGCCTCGGTCGCAGCGGCGTTCGGCCTGCCCTACGCCTTCGCGTCTCACTTCGCGCCCACGCACCTCATGGAGGCGCTCACGCACTACCGAGCGCACTTCCGCCCCTCGGCCCAGCTGAGCGAGCCCTACGTCATGCTCGGCTACAACGTCATCGCGGCCGACACCGACGAGGACGCCCGGCATCTGGCCACCTCGCTCCAGCAGGCGTTCGTCAACCTCCGCCGTGGACGCCCCAGTCGGCTGCCCCCGCCCCAGCGCGGCTTTCACGAGACCCTGAGCCCCGCGGAGAAGCAGCTGCTGGAGTCGGTGCTCTCGTGCTCCGCCATCGGATCGCCGCCGACCGTCTGCGACGCCATGCGCTCGTTCATCGATCGCACCGGCGCCGATGAGCTCATCGTCGGCGCCATGCTCTACGATCACGACGCTCGCCTGCGCTCCTACGAGCTGCTCGCCTCGATCCGCGAGGACTTGTCGCCGCGGTGATGCTTCGGCGGCGGCTGGGCTCCCCTAGCGCAGCTCAAGGGCAGTTGCCCGAGGTGACCATCTCGCCGCTGACCGGGACGCCATCGCCCGCGACGTCCGAGAACGCCAGCGGGACCGATTGGCAGTAGGACCCGCCGCAGTCTTCCATCCGCATCACGTGCGCATGCCGACCGGTCGACCACCCCGTCGACCCCGAGAGGCCCACCTCGGTGCCGATCGGGACCGTGTCGCCGACGGCGACCGAGACCGACTGAAGGTGCATGTACACCGACTTGGTGCCATCGGCGTGCAGCAGCGTGACGTAGTTGGCCAGACCGCTGCACTCCATGCCGCCGCCGTCGTAGCAGGGGTCGCCGGGTCCGGTCGCATCGTAGGTGTGGGTCACGACGCCGTCCGCCATGGCGACCAGCGACGAGCCGAGCCCGAGTCCGAAGTCGAATGCGAAGGCCGAGGTGCCGTTGTGGCTGAGCGCGCCGTTGTTGCCTTGGGTCATCGGTGCCGTCGTGCCGCACGGCAGCGGCAGGTACCACCCGTTGGGGTCGAGCTCGGGCGCCTCTTCGAGGGTGCACTCGGCAAGGCCCGAGAAGATGAACCCCTGCACGCTCCCGGTGTCGATCTCGTACCACAGGTCGGATCCGTCGATGGTCTCGCCCACGACCTCGTCCAGCACGTCCACCAGCGCACCGTTCGCAAGGGAGGCCACCGGGGGGTTGACGGTCGACGGGTCCGGCCGAACGTTGAGCGTCAGGCCGACACCGACGACCACCCGAGCGCGCGGACAGTCGTCGAACGCACCCGTGGACGCGTCGCTCGAGCCGTCGCCGGTCTCGCCCGAGGTCGCTGCCGTAGTGCCAGAGGAGGCCGTGGGCGTCGGATCACCGCTCGTGCCACCGCTGGTCGTCGACCCAGGGGTGCCGGTTTCACCGTCCCCCGACGTTCCGACGCCGCCTGATGCCTCGGGGTCGAAAGCCTGCCCGCCCGCGGGCGTCTCGCCCCCACACGCCACCACGACCAGCGCCATGACGCCCAGCCCTCGTTTCACCCCACCCATGGCCAGAGGATACACGCCTTGCGCCGCTCAGACGGTGCCCGGGTCCGCCCGATCCGCTCCGATGCGAATGTCGAGCAATCCGTAGCCCTGCTCACGGTGTTCGCTGTGGTCCATCCCGGCCATCTCGTCGCCCTCGCCGAGCCGAAGGGCCAGGGTCGACCGGGGCGGCGACGATGAGAACGTGAAGCGTCCACGGTCCTGTAAAGTGATTTACACGTGGTCCTCGGGTGGTCGCTGAAGTTCTCCTCCGAGCCGAGGAGATCCTCCATGGCTCGACGGGAAGCGACCGGACCCTCATCATCCGTCCCGATGGAGCAGAAGTCCGAGTACGCAGCGTGTGGAGTCGGCTTCGTTGCCGCTCGCGACAACCGGCGGACCCACGCCCTGGTCCGCTCGACGCTGCGCGCCCTGACCAGTGTCGAACATCGCGGCGCGGTTGGACCCGACGGACGCAGCAGCGACGGCGCCGGGATCATGACCGACATCCCCTTCGCGCTGCTGGGACACGAGCCCGGGACCGTCGCGGTCGCAACCCTCTTCCTCAGCGCCGACGCCGGCCGCCGAGCGCGCGCGCTGGAGGTCTTCGAGTCCACCTTCGGCTTCCTGGGCATCCACATCGAGAGCTACCGCGACGTCCCGATCAACCACGACGTCCTCGGGACCGCCGCTCGAGCCACGTGCCCGGTCATCGTGCAGGCCACCCTGCAGCGACCCGAATCAGCGCGCAACGACGCGTCCTTCGACGCGCAGCTGTATCGCGCCAAGCAGCTGATGCGGACCAAGCTCAAGGCCGCGGACGCATGGACGGACTTGTTCGTCGTCTCGTTGTCGACCACGACGATCATCTACAAGGCGCTGTGTCGGGGGGTCGACCTGGATCAGTTCTACCCCGACCTTGCCAACCCTCGCTTCGTCACGCGCTTCGGCCTCTTCCACCGCCGCTTCTCCACCAACACCCGCAGCACGTGGGACAAGGCCCAGCCGTTTCGGCTGATCGCACACAACGGAGAGATCAACACGGTCGCGGGCAACCGCTCCTGGGCCAACTCTCGGGAGCGCGCCGGGGGACTGGGGCGAGACGAGTTGCTCACGCGCGCGGGCATCAGCGACTCGGGCAGCCTCGGTGAGATGGTCGAAGCGCTCAAGTACCGCTCCAGCCTGCCGCACATCGACAACATCCTCGCGATCATGATCCCGGCTGCGGACGCGCAATCGCCCTACTACGACTTCTGGGGCCGCGCGATGGAGCCCTGGGATGGACCTGCCCTGGTGGCGTTCGCCGACGGAGAGATCGTGGGCGCACGCCTCGACCGCAACGGCTTTCGGCCCGCACGGTGGTGCATGACCCAGGACGCCTTCTTCTTGGCCTCCGAGGCCGGAGCCTTCGAAGTGGACGACGCCACGGTCGTCGCGAAGGGTACGCTGCGCGCCGGGTCCGGGGTCACGGTGCGGCTCCCCTCGGGCAAGGTCCACATGCGAGATCCCAGCACCGCGCGCCGGAACGCGACCGCCACGTTCGACGCGCGACTGGTGCCCATCGAGGACGCTCCCGCCCTGCTGCACTCCGACGCCCGCGCGCAGATGGGGCAGCCGCGCGCGGACCGGCTGGGGCGTCAGGCGCTGTTCGGCGTGACCGCCGAGGAACGCACCCGGGTGCTCGAGCCGATGATGAAGACCGGGAAGGAGCCGATCAGCTCGATGGGCGACACGGCCCGCCCGGCGATCTTCTCGGACCAAGCCCGCTCACTGTTCGACTTCTTCATCCAAGACTTCGCCCAGGTCACCAACCCGCCGCTGGACTACCTGCGCGAGGCGATGGTCACCAACCTGTCCACGCACCTGGGCGAGCGACCCAACATCTTCGCGCCCGCCGAGCTCGTGCCCCTCACGCCTGCGCTCGCGCTGGACAGCCCGCTGCTTCGGCTCGAACACATGGAGATCCTGCGGGCGATGATGGTCCGCAAGCCATCGGCCATGCGCACGCTCGCCACCGAGATCGAGCTGACCTACGCGCGAGCTCGGGGCGGCGAAGGGCTCGCGGAGAGCCTCGAGCGGATCGGCACGCAGGCCCTCGAAGCGGTCCGCGACGGATGTTCGATCATCGTGCTCTCCGACCGCTCGGCGACGCTCTCGCACCCCTCGGTCCCCAGCCTGCTCGGCCTGCGGGCTGCGGTCACCACCCTCAACCGCCACGGACATCGACTCGAAGCGTCCCTCGTGCTCGAGACCGCCGACATCCGCAGCACCCACGCCCTGGCGTGCTCGGTCGGGTTCGGCGCGACCGCGGTCTGCCCCCGTCTCGCCCTGGAGATCGCGCGCTTCGAGGCGACGGACGCCGAGGACGCGGCCGTCCGAGAACGCCACCTCACCGACGCACTGCTCGCGGGCCTGCTCAAGATTATGGCCAAGATGGGCATCTCGGTCGTGCGCAGCTATCAGAGCAGCAAGCTCTTCACGCCCCTGGGCCTGGGAGATGCGCTGGTCGACGCGTACTTCGGCACCACGCGCAGCCCGATCGGAGGCCTCGACCTCGCGGGCGTGGCCGAGGTCCTCGAGCGGGGCTGGGGGCACGCCGAGCGCGTCGCGCTCGATGAACCGCTCCCCTCGAGCTACCAACACAAGGAGCGCAAGGGGTCGTGGAAGCTCGAAGGCGCCGACGGTGGAGAGCGCCATGCGATGACCGCCGAGCGCAGCCGCCTGGTGCACGACCTCGTCCGTGGACGCCTGCGAGACCGCACGCCGGACGAAATCTGGAGCGCCTATCTCACCCAGGACACCGCGGTCGCCCCCCTGCATCCCCGCGACCTGCTCGATCTTCGCCCTGGAGAGCACCCCATCGACGTCGACGCGGTCGAGCCGGTCGCCGACATCGTGCGACGCTTCGGGTCCGGCGCCATGTCCTTCGGAGCCATCAGCGCCGAGTCTCAGCGCGACATCTTCATCGCGATGCGCTCGCTGGGCGGGCGATGCAACAGCGGCGAAGGGGGCGAGAACCCCTACTACTTCAGTGATGGGATCACGGCGGTCACCAAGCAGATCGCCTCTGGCCGGTTCGGAGTGACGGCCGAGTATCTCGTCACCGGAGACGAGATCGAGATCAAGATCGCCCAGGGCGCCAAGCCGGGCGAAGGCGGTCAGCTGATGGGCGTCAAGGTCAACGAGGAGATCGCCAAGGCCCGCTTCTCGCGACCGGGGGTCAGCCTGATCTCGCCGCCTCCGATGCACGACATCTACAGCATCGAGGACCTCGCCGGGCTCATCTACGAGCTCAAGCAGCTGCGTTCTGGCGTGTCCGTATGCGTCAAGCTCGTGTCGGGCGCCAACGTGGGCACCATCGCGACGGGCGTGGTCAAGGCGGGTGCGGACGTCATCCAGATCTCCGGCGGCGATGGTGGCACCGGGGCCGCGCCGATCTCCTCGATGAAGCACGCGGGGCTGCCGTGGGAGTTTGGGCTCGTCGACGTCCATGCTCGCCTGGTCGAACACGGCCTTCGCTCTCGGGTTCGTCTGCGGGTCGACGGTGGCTTGAGCACCCCGCGAGACGTCGTGATGGCCGCCCTGCTCGGCGCCGAGGAGTATGGCTTCGGAAAGGGCCTGCTGATCGCGCAGGGCTGCATCATGGCCCGCATCTGCGAGAAGAACCGCTGCCCGACCGGCATCGCCACCCACGACCCCAAGTTCAAGGCCAAGTACAAGGGCACCCCCGAGCACGTGGTGGCCTTCCTCACCCGCATGGCGCAGGGCGTTCGCGCGCTCCTGGCCGAGCTCGGGGTTGGGCGCCTGCAGGACCTGGTCGGTCGTCGACAGTGGCTGTGCGCCGCGGTCGAGCACGAGCGCTGCGTGGTGCAGCGAGGCCTCGACATCGGGTCCTTGCTCGCCCCGATCGCGTGGGACGCTCCGTCGTCCCGCCCCGCCCCCTCGGCGCCCGATCGGAGCCGGGAGGACGGCCTCATCGCGCAGGCCTTCGCCCAGCTGGAGGAGGCCGGCCAGGCCACGATCGAGCTCGCGGTGAACAACGCCGAGCGGGCCGTGGGCGCGGGGCTGGCCGGTGCGCTGGCCGAGCGCGCGGCGAAGATCCGCGCAGGCAACCGAGAACGCGGCGCGTCGGAGCCGCTGTGGCCCGTGGACGACGCCGTGCGTCTGGTCCTGCGAGGGAGCGCCGGCCAAGGCCTCGCCGCGTTCGCAACCCCCGGCATGCACGTGCGGCTGTACGGCGAAGCCAACGATGGCGTCGCGAAGTCGATGTCGGGAGGCACGGTCATCATCACCCCCTGTGCCGACGCGGCCTTCCCCCCCTCGTCCAACGCGATCCTCGGCAACGGCGCCCTGTACGGGGCCACCGGCGGAAGCCTGTGGGCCTGCGGTCGGGCCGGAGACCGATTCGCGGTCCGAAACAGCGGCGCGATCGCGGTGGTCGAGGGTGCGGGCCTGCACGCGTGCGAGTACATGACCGGCGGCACGGTCGTCATCCTCGGCGACCTCGAGGCCAACGCCGGCGCCGGCATGACCGGCGGCGAGCTGTTCCTTCGCGCCGATCAGCGCGCCGCCCTCAACGCGGAGTACGTCGTCGCCGAAGCGCTCGACGACCACGCCCTCGACACCCTCCGCGGGGTCCTCGAGCGCTACGCCGACGCGACCGGGAGCATGACCGCGCAGGACCTCTTGGCCGACGGTGAAGCGCTGCGCTCCAGCTTCGTGCGCGCGGTCCCCTGTTGAGGCATCGTAGCCCCCGTGACGGCCTCCTACGAACTCTACTACTGGCCGATGATCCCCGGGCGCGGTGAGGTCATCCGCCTCGTGCTCGAAGACGCTGGCGCCACATACCGTGACGTCGCCCGGGAGCAGGGCATCGACGCGGTGCTCGACGTTCGCGAGGGTGAGCTCGGGGAGCCGCGGCCCTTCGCACCGCCCGTGCTTCGACACGGCGCGCTGGTCCTCAGTCAGTCCGCCGCAATCGTCCGCTACCTCGCGGAGCGGCACGGGCTCGCGCCCCCGACCGAAGAGGGTCGTGCGCTCGCCCAGCAGCACTTCCTGGGCTGGAGCGACCTCCTGCTCGAAGCGCACGATACCCACCATCCCCTGGCGGTCGGACTGACCTACGAGGAGCAGCGCGACGCCGCGAGGCTCCGCGCCGAGCACTTTCTCGCCGACCGACTCGGCAAGTGGCTGCAGCACTTCGAGCGCGTGGTCACCCACGGCGACGGCCAGCATTTGGCCACGGGGTTCACCTACCCGGACCTCATGGCACGGGTCGTCCTGCGCGGCCTCGAGCACGCGTTTCCCAAGGCGTTCGCCGCCCACGCGCCGAGCATCCCCGCCCTGCTCGCGCTCGCCCGGCGGGTGGAGGCTCGGCCCAACGTCGCCGCCTACCTCGCCTCACCGCGCGCGCTCCCCTTCAACGAACACGGCATCTTCCGACACTATCCCGAGCTCGACGCCTGAGCGGAGCATCCGCGCGAGGTCGAAGTCGGGATCGGCCAATGCTCTGTCCGGTTCGGACACTGTCGCGGGCCCCACGCGCTGCGCGGGATCTTCAGCGCCGCAGCTCAGGGCTGGAACTCGTCCCGCTCAAGCTCGTAGTTCGCCGCGATCTGGCGCTCGGAGAGGGTCCCCGCGTGCACGCGCACCCGGGCCAGCGACAGCGAGCCCCACCGGCTGTAGGAACCGTTGGCCTCCCACTGCGCGCCGATGAGGATGCGTTCATCGGCGTGCGTGTCGATCTCCCCCGAGGCGAAAGCCCTCTCGTTCGCGAGCACACCGTCGGCGTAGGCCCGGGCCACCCCCCCATCGAACGTAAAGACGAGGTGGTGCCACACACCCACCTCGGGAACCATCGCTCCCCACCCCAGGTCGATCTCCCAGTGCGTCATCGCGCCGAAGTTGGAGTTGTCCCCGTAGTTGAACCCGAAGTTGGATCCGGCCGGGCCTCCGCGACGTCCCCACGCCACCATCGTCTCCTCGGCTGTCGTCGAGGGGTTGTAGGCCCAAACCTCGACACTTCGCGTCGGGTCCACCCCCACGAGCGTCGCGGGAGCCTCGTCCGCGCTGACGTAGCCGTTGTCGCTGGAGATGCGTGCCGCCATCACGCCATTGCTGACGCCCGGGATCGGGTTCCCGATCGTCGAGAAGTCCCCCAAGGACCCACGGTTGATCCATGCCTCGTCGGACAAGTCGCCCTTGGTTGCGTCCAGCGAAACGAGCAGCGCTTCGGCGACCTCGAGCTCGAGCGCGCCTCCGGTCGTGGTGGCACGTCCCGACTCGCTGCTCGAGGAGGTGTCGACCGAATCCGTCGTCGTCGCAGACGCGCTCGAGGAGGCGCCCGCGCCAGTCGTCGTCAGCCGAGGATCATCCCCGGTGGTCGTGAGGGACGTGCTCGACGGGGCTGGCCCCGTGGAGGACGTCGACTCGCTCGCCGCCGTGCTGCCTCCGAGGTCTCCACCGGTCCCCCCCGGAGCGCTGTCGAAGCGACACGCCGCCGCCACAAGACAAAGCAACGCGCCCAACCTTCGTACCATGGCGAAATCATAGCGCGGCGGGACCGGGCTGACGTCGGTCCGCGCGCTCTGCTATGGTCCGCGACCGATGAACACGACGGCGGAAATGGTGCGGGTCAAGGAGGCCATGGCATGGGTCGACGCACCTCGCTGCGTTCAGCTCAAGGCCGTCACGAGCACGGGCCAACCCGTCGAGCTCGATGCGGAGGAGACGCGCAAGCTCGCGCAGCGGCTGCTCAAGCTCGCCGCAACCCTCGAAACCCTGCAAAACGACGCCGAAAACGACGCTTGATCGGGTCCGACAAAGTCCGCGCCCCGGGGTGCGAGAGGCTGCTACAGTGCGCGCCGTGCTGAGCGTATCGCGCACCTCGAGCCTCACTTTGCTTTGCCTCGCGCTGGCCTGCGACGGCAACACCGCCGATGCCCCGCCCAAGACCGCCGCGAACGCCGGCGTCGATGGCCAGGCATTCGACACGAAAGAAGAGACCAAGGCCGAAGCCAAGGCTGCCCCGGACACGCCCGCGGAGCCGACCACGCCCAAGGGCAAGCAGGTCCCCGCGCCCGCCGACGTCGCCGCGGCTCCGGCCGACGCCAAGAAGACCGCCAGCGGTCTCGCGTACAAGATCCTCGAGGCCGCGCCCGCAGAGTCCACCGAGACGCCCACGGCCAACGACAGCGTCAAGGTCGAGTACACAGGGTGGACCACCGACGGCGCCACCTTCGACACCACCGATGGTCGCAGCGCCAGCACGTTCAAGGTCGGCCAGGTCATCCCCGGCTGGACCGAGGGCATGCAGCTGATGCACGAGGGTGAGAAGGTCCGCTTCTGGATCCCCGAAGAGCAGGCCTACAAGGGCCGCAAGGGCCGTCCTGCCGGCATGCTCGTCTTCGACGTGAAGCTGCTGGAGATCATCGCCGCGCCCAAGACACCCGAGGACGTCGCGGCGGCTCCGGCCGATGCCAAGAAGACCGAAGGCGGCGTCGCCTACAAGTCGCTGGCCGCAGGAACCGGCACCAAGCACCCCGACCCTTGGGACAAGGTCTCCGTCCACTACTCGGGCTGGACCACCGACGGCAAGATGTTCGACAGCTCGGTCGCGCGCGGCAAGCCGGCTGAGTTCCCGCTCAACCGCGTCGTCCCAGGCTGGACGGAGGGCATTCCGATGATGGTCGAAGGCGAGAAGATGCGCTTTTGGATCCCCGAAGAGCTCGCCTACAAGGGCAAGCCCGGTCCCCAGGGCATGCTCGTCTTCAACGTCGAGCTGCTCGAGATCACCGACCAGCCCGAGCCACCCCCGCCGCCGGAGACTCCCGCAGACGTCGCCGCTGCACCCAAGGACGCGCAGAAGACCGAAAGCGGTCTGGCCTACAAGGTGCTGACCAAGGGCAAGGGCACCCAGAAGCCCACCGCGGCGAGCACGGTCACGGTCAACTACTCGGGCTGGACCACCGACGGCAAGATGTTCGACAGCTCGATCACCCGCGGCCAGCCCGCCACCTTCCCGTTGAGCCGGGTCATCCCCGGCTGGACCGAAGGCCTCCAGCTGATGGTCGCCGGCGAGAAGACCCGCTTTTGGATCCCCAAGGAGCTGGCGTACAACGATAGCCCCGGCAAGCCTGCCGGCATGCTCGTCTTCGACGTGGAGCTGATCGAAATCGGCGCCGCGCAGCCCAACCCGCACGACCGGCCCGCGGCGAGGGCCAAGCCCGCGGCGACGCCCAAGCCGCAGTAGCGGGAACCCGCGCGCGATCTCACTGAACGAGCCCCGCTCCTGGACCGCCAGGCGCGGGGCTTCGCAATTCCTGAAGCCATCCTGTCACATGGCTACGGTAGTCTGCTGCGCAAACCGCCTCAGAGGTCGCCATGGATCTATCCTTCGAAGAGTTTCGTGACAGTCTCGCCAGCCGCAGCCGGCGAGCCAAGGTTCTCAAACGCGAGGGGCGGCACTTCTTCGTGCTGATCTCGCAGCAGTTCAGCAAGGAAGAGCTGGGCAACTTGTGCGACACGGCCACCGCCATTCGGCGGCTCGACCGACACGTCGAGGGGCGCGACTACTTGCGCAACCTGCTGCGAGGCGCTCGGATCATGAACCTGTTCGCGCAGCCCAGCACGCGAACGGCCGAGTCCTTCGTCGCCGCCGCCGACAAGCTCGGCGCGCACAGCCGACTCGTCTCCGACATTCGCACCAGCTCCTTCTCCAAGGGAGAGTCGGTCGAGGACAGCGTCCGCACCCTGTCGAGCTTCTTCGACGCGATCGTCGCCCGGCACCCCGACGACGACTTTGGCATTCGAGCGTCCTGGGCCCTGTCCAAGACCCGGCGCTGCATCCCCGTGATCTCGGCGGGCAGTGGCAAGAGCCAGCACGTCACCCAGTCGCTGCTCGATTTCTACACGCTTCGGTACTCGCTGGCCGAGCGCGGTGGGGTCGATGGCAAGACCGTCATGATCGTCGGCGACATCGCCCGCAACCGTGCCGGTCGGTCGCTCGCCTACCTGCTCACGAAGTTCGAGAAGCCCAAGATTCACTTCGTGTCGCCGCCCGCCTACGAGCCCGACGACGACCTGCTCGAGTACATTCGCGGGCACGAGATCGAAGTCCACGTACACCACGCGATCGAGCCGCTGCTGCGCGAGCATGGCGAGAGCATCGACGCCATGTACATGACGCGGCTGCAGCAGGAGTGGGACGACGGAGACGCTCAGGGGCAGCCCGCGGACGGCAAGAAGCTCGGGGCGGCCGGAGATTTCATCCTCGACACCGAGTATCGAAAGTTCATCCGGCCCGACTGCGTGCTGATGCACCCCCTCCCGCGCGTCAACGAGCTTCCCGACGAGTGGGAGGACCACCCCGGCTTCGTCGTGTGGCGTCAGGTTCGCAACGGCATGTGGATCCGCGCAGCCGTCTTCGCGACGGTGTTCGGCGCCGACGCCGAGATTCGCGACCGCGGTCGCCGCCTCGGCCTCATGTAGCCGCGCTGGTGCTGCTGCTGCTCGAGCCATCACCGCTCGAGCCGCTGCTCGACCCACTGCTCGAAGCAGCCGAACCGCCAGAGCTGCTGGTACTGGTGCCCGGCTCCGTCGAGCTGGTGGTCGTCGTGGACGTGCCCGAAGCGTCGTCCCCGCCGGTCGTATCGTCGGGCGCGTCGAACCCGGTCGAGGTGGGAGCGTCGGTCTCCATGAAGAACGGGTTCTCCTCGATGCACCCCACCTGCAGGGTCGTCGAGAGCGAGAGGACACATCCCAGACGGATTCGCAGGGCCATCAGAACCTCACCCTCACGCCCGCGCTCGTGGGTCCGATGAGCGGCCGCACCGAGATCGTGTCTTCGTCCATGGAGTCGATCGGGCTCTTGGACGCTCCCTTGTTGCGACGCGCGGCCGCGATCACGCCGGTGGTGATCCCGGTGAGCAGCGCGGCGATGCCAAAGCCCGTGAGCAGGGCTCCGGGCAGCAGCGTGTCATACCGATACCTGCAGGTGCCGTTGAAGTCGATGTTGTCGCCGGAGCAGCGGCGCTTGACCGGCTCCTCCTCCAGGGCAAGGAGCGGGACGCCAGCCCCGATCAGCCCGACGCCGAGCATCGAGAACGTCCACCCCGTGATGCGCAAGGCACGGGTCTGCGCCCCCTTGTTCTCGACCAGATCGTACGCGAGCAGCTCGGTGCCGTCTCGGCGCGCGCGAACGGTCGTGACGATGCCATCGTGGTTGCGAAGGGAGAGCTCGAGATCTCGAAGGCCCGGCTCCACCTCGACCTCGAGCGGGGTCTTGCCGATGCGCTCGCCGTCGACCTTCACCACCGCGCCGGGAGGGTCGGTGCGAATCGCCAGTCTCGACACGCCTCCGTCTTCGACCGCTTGTTCGCGGTCGCCGTAGGGGTTCGCCACGAACGCGAGCAGCGGCTCCTTCACCTCGGTGGCCTCGCGAACCAGAGCCTCGACCGCATCCGCGTAGCTGCAGATCTCGCAGGTCGACTCTTCGTTCACCTTCAGGTTGCCCGCCGCGTCGTACAGCCGCACCGCGATGCCGTAGTCGCGGTCGATCGTCGAGAGGGCGGGCTGGATGACCCACTGTGCATCCGCCTCCTCCGCAACGCCGTGGATGCACTCATAATCCGTACAGTTCGCGCCAGGCGGGCGTCCGTCGACGACTTCATAGTTTCGCGACTCGAGCGCCGCGGCAATGTCGTCTCTCGCGTCGGAGCGGACCTCGCCGGGCACGTCTCCCTCGACGAGCAGCGGCATCACGGCCACCCGAGGCTTCTTGGGCGCTGCCGCCACGGTGCCAACTGGGGTCGCCACGACGGCAAATGCCGCAGCGAGCGCGGCACCGCGGGCAGCCCTGTACTTTGCGAGGCGCAACATTTCCAAGCCCGAGCGTAGCAACAATGGGGGAGTCCTTGAAATTGCTGCGGCACGAGCGGCTCCGTCTGTGAGACTCTCTGGGTGTCTTGTCGTCGGATCGCCCCGGCAGCAAAGCTCCGCCACCGCCACCACCACCGGGTGGCCTCCGGCACACCCGGCGGGCTTCGCCACGCATCGCTCCACCATCGTTCGACCCGGTCGCAACGGACGATCAGCAGACGCACCTGCGACCGAACCCATTGGACGACCAGCGGACCGTGCGACGGGCCATGCCCGATTCGGGCAGCGAATCGATGGCTCGGTACCGCACCCGGGGTCGGCGCTGGTCCCACCCGCTCGGTGACGTCTTTTCCGCGGTCGACAGCGAGACCGGGGACCGCGTGGTGCTCACGCTGCTGTATCCGGCGGGCCGGCTCACCCCCGGCCACCTCGACGCTGCGCGGGCCACGGCCAACGTCTTGGGTGGCGTCGTGGACGCGTCCATCAACGGGGTCATCGACGTCGTTCCGTATGCCGACAATCGCGTTGCGGTCATCACCGAGTTCTTGCAAGCGACGGCCTTGTCGCAGCAGCTCGGCAACCGCGCGCTTCCGGCGAACCGCGTGTTCGCGATTCTTCGGCAGGTGGTGCGCGCCCTGGGCCTCGCGCATCGTGCTGGCGTCGCGCACGGTGCCTTGAGCGTCGGCAGCGTGTTGCTCACCGGCGCGCAGGGTCGACCCGACACCGTCGTCCTCACCGACTTCGCGCTTCAGGGCTTGATGAACGCGGACCTCGCGATCCCCGACATCGCCGCGGGTCAGCACCCCGTGACGCCCGAGCGCATCTTGGGTCTGTCGCGCTCCGAGAAGGAGGATCTCTACCTCGTCGGCTGCATCGGCTACACGATGCTCACCGGGTCTCCGCCGTTCCGAACCGGCAACTCCGTCGCCGTGGCGCGCCGGCACGCGATCGAGGACCCCATGCCCATCGCGGCCCGGCTCCGCTCCAAGGGGCTTCCCCCTCAGGGGCTGATCGAGGTCATTCACCGCTGCTTGGCCAAGGAAGCCGAGGACCGCTTCGCCGACATGGCCGAGCTCGAGGCCGAGCTCTGCCTGGCCCAGATCGACGCTGGCATTCACACGCCGTGGGACGACCTCCCGCTGCCGCGCGTGGACGAAGTGCGGAGGCAAGCCATCCTCCACGGCCTGCAGGCACAACGAGGCGAGGAGAAGAACCTCGGCGTCGCGTCCGAAGTCGAGATCGCCGAGTCCCGCCCGATTACCATCGACGAAGCCGACGTGCTCGCCGCTGCGGTCGAGGAGAAGCGCAAGCAACTCATCGCGAACCGCCGACCCAAGTCCCCAGCCGGGGTCCCGAAGGAAGCACCCCGCCCCGACACCAAGCCGCTATCGATCCCGCCTCCGCGCTCGGGATCGTCCAGGCCTCTGCCGCCGCCCAAGTTCGTGGGCATCCCCGAGCCCGCGCGCTCCGAGGGCACCAAGCCGCTGCACGTGCACCGGCCGCCGCCGCAGATGGGCCGTTCATTCCCGGTCAGCCCCCCCGAGCCCCAGCGGCCCGCGCCGAGCAAAGCCGACGCGTTCGACAGCGCCGTGACGGCCATCAGCCCAGTGGTGGTGCCCAAGCCCCCTGCGGCGGACATCGAGGACCTGGTCACCCAGCCCAATGCCAAGGCGTTCCCCAAACCGGCGCACATGCAATCGCCCGGACCGGCCGTACCCAAGCCGGTCGGCCCATCGTTGACGGCGCCGGTGGTCAAGCGTGGCGTGGTGTCGCAGACGGGCTTCGTTCGACCGCCGAGTCCGAGCCAGGCACCGCGGCCTCCGGTTCGCTATCCGGTCGCGCCGCCAATCATCCCGACACCGAGCGCCGCCAAGCCCCCAGCTCCGGCGCCCCCGGTCCGAACATCCATTCCCGCGCCGCCCATCGGAGCGTCCATTCCGGCGCCTCCCGTCGGAACACCCATTCCCGCGCCCCCCGTCGGGACATCCATCCCGGCGCCGCCCATCGCCAAGCGCGACGTGCCGGCGCCCCCCATCGCCAAGCTCGACATCCCGGCGCCACCCATCGACGCACCCGCCCCTGCGCCCGTCAGCGACCCGCCTGCCGCGGTGCCCGAGCCCGGAACGCCCGGCCCTGCGACGGACGACCGCCCCCTCAACCTCCCGCAGTCCACCCCCTGGGTCACGACGGGCTTGGGTCCGATCGACGAAACTCCGGACTCGGCCGACGACGAGTTCGCGCCGGACGAACCCGTGGTGCCGGTTCGCCCGGCGCCGACCGACGCCGAGCTCGAGGCCTTGGCCAGCGACGACGGCGAGGCAGACGACGCCCCCGCTCCACACCCTCCGGAGCCCGAACCCGCTGCGCCCGAGCCACCCGCTCCGCAACCGCCCGAGGCCGCGGTCGAGACGCCGGCTCCCGCTCCCGTACCCGTCGTCGCGCGCGAAGAGGCTCCGCCTCCGGTCGAAGCGCCTGCTGACCTTCCTCTCCCCGCCCCTGCGCACCTCGACGCCCCCGTCCCCACCGACGACTTCGACGACATCCAGGTGCCCCGCAAGCCGTGGGGTCTCTGGCTGGGCACCGCGGTCGGCCTCGCAGCCGTCCTCTATGGCCTGATCAAGTTCAGCGAGCCGGAGGACGCGGCCGACGAGCAGCAGGTCGCGGCCGCGGTGGAGCCGGAGCCAGCGGTGCAGCCAGAGCCGGCGCCGGCGCGCGAACCGGAGCCAGGCACGGACGAACCGGGCACGGACGAGCCCGAGCAACCCGAGCCCGAGCAACCCGAGTCCGAGGCGAGCGCGCCCGAGGCGAGCGCGCCCAAGAAGCCCCAGCCGGCTGCGGACGAGCCCACGCCCAAGCCGGCTGCGGACAAACCCAAGCCCAAACCCAGGCCCAAGCCGGACTCGAGCAGCGCCTCGCCCTCGAGCAACTCCGGCGGATCCGCGTCCGATCTGGCCAGCGAGGGGAACGACGCGTTCAACCGCGGCGACTACAGGCAGGCGGCGTCGTTGCTGGAGAAGGCCGTCCGCAAGGTACCCGGCAACGCCAAGTATCGCCTGCTCCTCGGGGACACCTACTTCAAGCTCGGGCGCTTCTCGAGCGCGCGGTCCGAGTACGTCGAGGCCGACGAACTGGGCGTCGCTTCCGCCAAGCGACGCATCGAGAAGGTCGACGCCAAGCTCGGCGGCTAGTCCTTGGCGTCCATCGACGACGCGAGGGGCCGGGTCTTGGGGTTCTTGCCGTCGAGCAGACGCGCGAAGCGCTCCTCGTACGCGGGCTTCATACCCGGATGGGTGAAGACGTAGAATCGGTCCTCGAACACCGCGTCGTGGACCGCGTCGGCGACCGCTTCGGCCGGGATCCCCCGCGCGACCTCCTTGGCGTAGTAGGAGCCGACCTCCCCGACCATGGGATCGGTCGGCGGCCGGGGGTTCTTGAGCTCCTCGGGGCGGACCGACTCCGAATCGGCGATTCTCGTCTGCACGAAGCCAGGCGCGAGCACGGAGCACCCGACCTTCGACTGCCGCAAGCGAAGGTCGTGGTAGAGACTCTCGGTCAGGCCGACCACCGCGTGCTTGGTCGCAACATAGGGGCTGCTCAGCGGTGGCGCCAGGATGCCCGCCGCGGACGCGGTGTTGACCACGTGCCCTGGTTCACCCGCCTCGAGCATGCGCGGCAAGAACGCTCGAAGGCCGTGCACGACCCCCCACAGGTTGACGCCGATCGCCCACTCCCAGTCCGCGAGCGTGCACTCCCACGCCGGACCCACCACCGCGACGCCGGCGTTGTTGCACAGCAGGTTGACGCAGCCGAAGTGCGCGTAGGCAAAATCTGCGAGTCCCTCCACCTGACTCCCCTTGGACACGTCGGTGACCAGCGTGGCGACGGTCACGCCCTTGTCGTCGAGTTCGCCGCCGACGTCGTTGAGCCGACTCCCGTCGATGTCCGCGAGCACCAGACGCATCCCCGCATCCCCGAACCGGTGGGCGAGCGCCCGTCCCAACCCGCTTCCTGCCCCCGTGATGACTGCGACCCTTCCTGCGAACGCGTCCATGTGGGGTGCAGTGTAGCGCGCGGACGGCCAAAGCTGCCGAAGCCCGCAGAGGCGGTCCGCGGGCCCACCCACCGATCCCCGGCCTGGCGATGAAACGTTTCGGTGACGATTCGGGGCCAGAGCGCTCCGAGAGCCGCAACTGCGGGGAACTGCACGCGACGCTCCCGCGGTGGAGCGGCGTTTTCGCGTGCCAGTTTCGGTTGTTTCCGGGGCGGTCCTTCCCGCATGATGCGCGCGGCTCCGCGGCCCGGGGCCCCCGTTCGTCATGTCGCACCGCACCTGGAAACTCGCCTCTGCCCTGCTGGTCGCTGGCGCAGCGCTGCTCACTCCCAGCGCCGACGCCAAGGAACCGCAGACCAAGGTCTTCATCAACGGCAAACCCACGCCGGTCTTCTTCAACGACGGAGATAGCTTCCGGGTGCTCGGCGGTTCCTTTCAGGGCACCAAGGCTCGCCTGGCCGGCTACAACACGCTCGAGTCCTACGGCGCGGTGCACAGCTGGGGGGACTGGACGGCCAAGGAGATGTACGTCATCGCCAAGATGGCCACCCTGCACGCGCGCAAGGGCGTGTGGAACTGCGAGACCGACGGCAAGACCGACACCTACGGTCGCATGCTGCTGTGGTGCCCCGACCTTGCGACCGAGCTGGTGCGGGGCGGGTACGCCCACGCGATGAGCATCGACGACGAGCCGGCGAAGCCCGAACTCGTCGAGGCCCAGCGCGACGCCATCGCCAACCGCCGCGGCATGTGGGCGCACGGAGTGCCCGAGTTCATCCTCACCTCGCTGCACAGCGTCGAAGAGGACGTCGACGGCCACGGCACCTACAACCGATTGGTCTCCAGCGACGACGGCCACTCCGCGAAGTGGAAGCACACCAACCGCTACAGCGAGTGCGACAAGGTCTGCCACAACGTCTTCGAGGTCGACGACGCTGGCGTGGATGCCGTCACGACCGCGCTCAAGTCCGATACGGTCGCGTCCTCGTGGATCGCGGGGCTCTCCGACGAGCAGCTCCGGGCGACGGTCACGGAGTTCGCCAAGTTCCACCACGTCGACCGGTCGATCGCGAAGGACGACCGCGAGGCCTTCAAGCAGCACCTGCTCTCCAACTACGTCAACGCGGGGAAGTTCGGCGAGCAGCACCGCAGCGACGGGGCCTGCATGATTCACGTCGACTTCAAGCGCCGCTTTGGTGAAGGACGGGCCTCGTGTCTCAAATAGCCCGGCTGCTGGCGGCCGGCGCCCTGCTCGCGCTGGGCGTCGCGTCCTGCCAGGCACCCACGCTGCCGGTCTACGGCTACGAAGTGGACGAGTTCGCCTGCCAAGACGGCCAAGACAACGACTTCGACGGTCTCATCGACTGTCGGGATCCCGAGTGTCTGGTGTTCTCGGTGCTCTGCGGCGAGATCGTCTCCGATGACGGCATCGTCACTCCGGAGGACGACTTCAACCTCTGCTTCGACCGCATCGACAACGACAACGACGGCCAGTTCGACTGCGGCGACCGCAAGTGCCAGAACATCGCCGAGACCTGCTGTCTGCTGGAGTTCACCAACGAGCTGTGCAGCGACGGACTCGACAACGACCAGAACGGCTTCGCCGACTGCGAAGACTTCGGCTGTCGCAACGCGAAGTTCGTCGATATCTGCTCGGAGAACTCCCCAGAGCGCTGCAGCGACGGGATCGACAACGACAACGACGATCGCTTCGGCAACGGCATCGACTGTGACGACGAGAACTGCGCGGGCATCGGCCCCTGCGATGAGGCCGCGTTCTGCGATGACGGCGTCGACAACGACAGGGACGGCCTGATCGACTGCGACGACGAGGAAGACTGCGCCGAGGCCACCAGCTGCACCGAGGCCGTGAGCTGCGACGACGGGCGCGACAACGACGGAGACGGGCTCGTCGACTGTGACGACGCCATCGACTGCTTCTTCGAGTGCGGAGGCCAGCCGACCGAAGAGGAGAACACCCTCGAGCAGTGCTCCGACGGCATCGACAACGACCAGAACTCGTTCACCGACTGCGCGGACTTCGGGTGCTCGATGTCGTCGAACCAGCAGGTCTTCGTCCTCTGCCAGGAGCAGCAGGAGAGCACCCTGGAGAAGTGCACGGACGGCATCGACAACGATGGCAACGGCTTCATCGACTGCGCTGACTTCAGCTGCTCGATGAGCGACGACCAGTCCATCTTCGCCGCATGTGCCGAACGCGCCGAGAACACGGAAGAGAAGTGTTCGGACGGCATCGACAACGATGACAACACCTTCATCGACTGCGAAGACCGCGGCTGCACCGAGCTCGGAAGAGGTGCCACCCCGGAGAGCATCGCGTACTGCAAGACGGTCGGAGAGAGCAGCTTCGAGCGCTGCACCGACGGCATCGACAACGATGGCAACGGATTCATCGACTGTGCCGACTTCAGCTGCTCTCGCGCCGAGGACCTCGAGACCCAGTTCGCCTGCAAGGAAAGCGCAGGCGGCGACACGGCCTGCGGTGACGGCGAAGACAACGACCTCGATGGGTTCGTCGACTGCGACGACTTCGACTGTGCCTACGACCCCGCGGTCACCGTGTGCCCGACCCAGGGCCGCGTCTGCGAATGGACGGGCCCGACCCGCCCTCCGGCAGGCGAACCCGACTCCGACTCCGACTCCGAGTAATCCGATGACGCTCTGCTCTTCCACCACACTGCTGCGCCTGCTCGGGCCGGTCGTATTCGCCTTCACGTTCCTCACCGGGTTCGCCGCCGATGCCGCGCCCGACGGTGCGGCCAAGGAGACCGTCTGCGACGACGGTCAGGACAACGACGGGGATCTGGTCTTCGACTGCGGCGACAGCGACTGCAAGCAGGATCCCGCCTGCGCCTCCGACGGCGAGCCCGAGAACACGCCCGAGCGCTGCGAGGACTGGATCGACAACGACGCCGACGGCTACGTCGACTGCGAAGACGATGACTGCAACGGCAGCACCGCGTGCTACGGCTCTTGGGACATCGAAATGTCCGGTGGTGACGTCGGAGGATCCACCGCGGCGGGGTCAGGATCCATCGCTGGGGCCGCCGGCGGAGCCTCCTCGCCCGTCCCGACGGTCATCGCCGAGGACGACAACTTCGGCGAAAACTCCAACGTCCTGTGCTCGGACGGCATCGACAACGATGACGACGGTCGCATCGACTGCGAGGACATCGGCTGCCGTCTGGACACGCAGGTTACGATCTGCCAGCCCACCGGAGATTTCCGACTCTCGCTGGTCGGACGGATCGAAGCGCTGGGCTACAACTTCGAGAACGAGCAATTCAACACCGAGTTCGAGAGCTTGCAGCTCCGGGTGCTGGGCCAGATGCCCTTCATCCAAAACTCGTTCTTCCTCATCAGCTCGCGACTCGAGAAGACCCCCCGGGTCACCTTCGCGCTGTTCCAGGTGCCGATCGGCAAGAAGGGGCACTACTTCAACATCAACAGCGGCGGCGGAGGTCTCGCGCTCGAGCCCGTTCGCTCGGTCCACAAGCGGCTGCTTGTCGACCAAGCCTTCTACCTCTACAACGCCTTCGAGCAGGGCAACGGCGCAGCCTTCGAGTTCGGTGGTCCCATCGACAAGAAGAGCCGCTTCCTGTATCGCGCGTTCGGAGCGGGCGGCTCGGGCCGATTCGCCGGCAACCTGGGCGGCACGTTCTTCCCCGACGGCAACACCCGCTACACGTGGTCCGTCGGTGGCCAGATCTGGTCCAACCTGATCGGCTACTACAACCGCTGGGACACGCCGTTCCTGTACACGAAGTCCCCGATGACGCTGGCCGTGGTCGGTGGCGTGAAGTACGACCAGCGCGCGCAGGAGCGCTACCCCGCCTGGAACGCCCAGACGGTGTTCCGCTACTGGCGCTTCCACCTGCAGGGCGAGTACTACGGAAAGCGCGAGCTGGAGTTCAAGAACTTCCAGAACGCCTACAACATCCAGCTGGGCTTCCTCGCCTGGGAGAAGCGCATCCTGCTCGCGGGCGACTTCGGACAGTTCCTCGCGACGGACTTCGAAGACCCTCCCGAAGACGTCCAGGCCGACCTGAGGCGCCAGCTGCAGTCGACGCAGTGGCGAACCGCCGCGCACGTCTACCTGTGGCGCAACGTGTTCTTCGCCTCCGCCGTCTACCAGAACCGCCGCGAAGAAACTGCCTTCGCCGAGGGCACGTTCGCGGACTCGCAAGAGGCGCGGCTGCTGTTCACGTACCGCTGGTAGGCGGGCCCGGCTCCGTCCGACGCGCCGCTCGAGATGGGGCGGCGTCAGCCGTTTCGAATCCGCACCCGCGTGCCGGGCTGGTCGTCCGTCGCGTACACCTCGCGCCAGCCCGGTGCAGCGTGTGGCCCCATCCAGGCGTAGATGCGCTGCGCGTCGGCGGGCGAGAGGTTGATGCAGCCGTGGGAGCGCACCCGGCCGAAGCCGGAGTGCCAGTACGCGGTGTGCAGCGCGTAGCTGTCCTTGAAGTACGCAGTCCACGGCACCTTGTCGACCGCGTAGGTCTCTTGCGCGCCCTGGCGGCTGTTCATCGTACGCATCGACACCTTCCGCTCGATGCGGAACTCGCCGGTGGGCGTCTCGTAGCGCGCCTTGCCGGTCGAGACGAGCGTTGCGTACACCGGCGTCTCGCCGCGATAGGCCACGAGGGTCTGCTCGTTCAGATCCACGTCGAGCCACATCTCGTCGGGCTGCAGATCGGCGGGCGCCTCCGCGGGAAGGGCGACGCGCACGTCCGTCCGCGCCACCCACCCCTTCCCGATCACCTGGACGAAGTCGGCGTCGGCGGCCGCGTCGGGCTCGAGCAGGGCGGTGTGGGCCGCCAGACGACCCTTGGTTCGGGCCCGCATCGAAGGCTTCGCACGGACGGGCACCGAGCGACGCTCGCCCGGAAGGGTCCAGGCGATCGGCAGCGTGATCTCCTCGTCGAGCGACACCCCCTCGAAGCGAGAGCCACGCAGGCGGCGAACGTCCCCGGAGGCGATGAGGCCGTGCCGGGTTCGCCAGTAGCGCTTGCCCGCAATCGTCACCGACCCGCGGCGCTCGACGGTGAGCGACACCGAAGGCGGCGCGCTCCGTCCGGCTCGAACCGCGTCTGCGTCGGCATACACCCTCGCGCTGCGTCGCACGCGACCGTAGACGGTGGGCAGCATCGCGTCACCGCTGAGCACCGGCTGGACCAACGCCCGAGGCGCATCGTCCACCACATCCAGGGCCACGCAGGCGAAGCCGCGCGGCTCGACCGGAACCCACCCGCCCTTGCATCCGGGGGCGTCGATCGGCTCGGTCCGCGGCAGTCGGGTCCCGACCGCGAGCACGCCGAGCGCGACCGCATCTGCGTCGGGCGCGACGCGAATGACCGACGGCGCCCGCAGGATGTACGAACCTTCGGGGACCTCCTCGGGGACGTCTTCGGGGATGTCCTCGACGATGACGACCTCTTCGACCTCCCGTCGGCGGGAGCCGGAGGTGATCCGCTCGAGTGGAATCGTGCGGGCCGGTGTCTGCACGGCGTCGACATCCGGCACCGTGCGAACCTGCGCCTCTTCGGGTCCAGCCTCCGTCGGTGCAGACCGATGCGAACACGACGCGAGCATGGCGAGCAGGATTGGAAGGGTCCGAGGCGCGTTCACGGACCGTGGTAGAGCAGAACCCGTGCCCTACACATAACCTCTTGTTTTCAACAACTTGCAGTTGCGCAACGGATGGACGTTGCTCAACACGGGCAACAACCCCGCGCAAGCCGAGCAACTCAGCCGCGCTTGGACGGGACCCGCAGCTTCCTGCGCGTCACAGAATGTTCGCGACTGTATCCGTGGGTCCCGAGATTGGAGCACTGCCAGTCGTGACCGCTCGAGTCGCCGCGGGCGTCGTCTTCACCTGGCGGCGGCGCGTCCCCCACAGGCCGAGCATCACCAGGAGCACGGCCGCGGATCCCGACGGGTCGCGGGACGTGCTGCGGCACGCGCAGCCGCCGTCCTCGTCGGCGGCGGCCGAACTCTCGGTCGACCCCGACGACACGCCGCCGCCCGTGCTCCCCGCGCTTGCTTCGACACCGCTCTCGCCGCCCGCCGTGGTGGTCGTATCGTCGTCCGGCGGGCCGTCGCTGCTGCTCCCGCTGCTGCCGCTGCTCCCGCCGCTGCCGCCTGGCTCGATCTCGCCACACTCGCCCGCTGGCACCGGGCGCGGGGTCTTCGAGACGGTCCAACCGTCGACGGTCCACTCTTCGTGCGCACCAAGCCGCATGCAAAGCGGCTCGAGCGGCCCCCGCGGCTGTCCGCTGTCCGGGTTGGCGTAGGCGTCGTCATCACTCACCCCGACCAGCGTGTTGTTCTCGATGTCGGCCGCGTAGCTCTGCGCGTTGCGCATGAGGGGACGGAAGGTACCCGTGAGCTCGATGATGTTGTCACGCAGCACGATGCTGTCCCAGTCCGTGGCGGTGCCGTCGCGTTCGGGGCGGAACTCGAACAGCCCCTCGGTGCGCGGGGTCACGGTCGTCGTTCCCCGCACGTGGTTGTTGTAGAACGCGAAGTCATCGTAGACCCCCTCGTTCCAGTAGAGCCCGCGCCCGGGGTTGCTGATGAGATTGTCGTGCATCTTCGTGCCTCCCACGGCTGGAACCGAATCGAAGCTCGAAATCAAGTTGCCACCGTCGGCGTCGGTCGAGAAATCGAACAAGTTGTGATCGATCTCGATGCCATTGCGCTGGTATTCCAGCGCGTAGGACGTGACGAAGTAGTTGTGGTGGACGTGGAAGGTGTAGCCCCCCTTCGGGAAGCCGCCTCCGCCAAACTTGGGGATCGAGATCGCACCGCCGAGATAGTTGTGATCGATCTCTACGAAGTGGTCGTTCTCGAAAGGCAGCTCGATCGCGAAGTTGGTTGCGATCGTGTTGTGGTGGATCCGCACGCTGCGGGCCTCCCGGCCCTTGACGCCGTAGCCGTCGTTCCCCTCGCTACGCGCGAAGTGGTTGTCGTAGATCTCGGAGCTACTGGTGTAGGTGAGGAACAGCGCGCCGCCCGACGAGCCGCTCGTGATGTTCGACTTGCCCCCGGCATCGAAGAACTGATTGTCGTGGATCAGCGCGCCCTCCATGATGAACGCGCGCAGCCCAGCCCACAGGAAGGTCGTGAATTCGAGCCGCGCGAGTTCGAGGCCGCTCATCCCGAACCCACAGATTCCGCCGTGGAGCAGGGGCCCGGTCAGCGTCATGTCCGAGATCACCACGTCGACGCTGTCGCTGCCGAGATCGAACAGGTAGTTGTCACAATCGATCGCACCCGCAGTGGCGCCTTCGTCTTGGTCGAGACCTGCGGTGCCGGGCGCCCACCCGGGAGCATTTTGGAGGATCGTCAGGCCGACGCCAGCGCCCTGGATCTGCATGCCTGGCGGAGGGCGCAGCGGCTCGTCGATCTCGTACGTCCCCGGCGCGAGCTCGACGATGTCCCCGGGCGCGCCGTTGGTGACCGCGTCGACCAGCTCGGCCGCCGTGGTGACCTCGGCGTGGGCGAGCGACGCAAGCGAGGTGGAGCACGTGATCGCTCCGACCCATGCCGCGAAACGCAGTGAGGTGTGTCGCCTCGACCCGTGGGCGGTGATTGGTTCAATATTCAACACAGAGATGTTCGCCCTCGGATGGAGAACTCTCAAGGACAGCGCCGACTGTTGCCGAAGGTGTCAAGCGCAGCACGCTTCGATCCAGGAGGGCACGAGGGGTGCGCTCGGAGCAGACGTAGGAGACCGCAGGAGACCGCACCAACCCGTATGCTCCCCACCATGACCCCCTGGTCCGCTCTCGTGCGCCACGCACCCGTCCCCCTCGCCCTCACGCTGCTCTCGGCGGCGTGCGGCGCCGACAGCTCGACCGCGGCCAGCAGCAGCAGCGGCCAGCTCGAGACGACGACCGTCGCGTCCACCGGTGACACCGCGATGGATCCGACCGGCTTCACGTCCACGGTCGCGACTGGCTCCAGCACGAACGATCCGAGGCCGCCCCCCTCGAGCAGCTCCGCCGCGGACAGTACCTCCGACGCGGAAGCCTCCAGCACCTCCGGCGAGGGGTCGGACGAGGCGACCACGGGCGGCGCGGACCCGGTCACCTGCCCTGCGGCACCGGGAGCACTCACCCGTTGGCAGGTCGGCAATGACGAAGACGCTGCCGCGAGACCCAGCGGACCTGCGCTGTTGATGATGGGCGGCGGCCCCGACGTGGACACGGCCCTCGAGGCCGCACTCGCCTTCGCCGACGGTGGCGACGTCGTGGTCGTGCGAGCTTCGGGCGCCGACGGCTACAATGACTACTTGTTCTCCGAACTTGGCGGCGTCGACTCGGTCGAGACGCTGCTCGTCGATAGCGCGGCGCTCGCCCAAGACCCCTACGTGGCGTGCCGCGTCGGCGCAGCCGAGGTGGTGTGGTTCGCGGGCGGTGATCAGGCGGACTACATGACGTTGTACGCCAACTCGGCCCTGGCCGACGCCGTGCAGGCGGTGCATGAAGCCGGCGGCGTGGTGGGTGGAACGAGCGCGGGGCTGGCGATCCTAGGTGGCCACGTCTTTGCCGCCTACCAAGGCACCGTCTACCCCGAAGAAGTGCTCGAGGACCCCTACAACCAGTTCATGGAGCTCGACGTTGGTCCGTTCGCATTCGCCGGCCTCGAGCGCGTCATCACCGACTCCCACTTCTACGAGCGGGACCGCATGGGTCGCATCGTCGGCTTCCTCGGCCGCCTCGTCCAAGATGAGACCGCGACGGAGCCAAGGGCCGTGGGCGTCGACGAAGGCACGGCTCTGCTGATCGGACCGAGCGGGCAGGCCACGGTCTACGGTGAGGGCTTCGTCTACGTGGTCGAGGGGGTCGGCACGCCTCAGGTGTGCCAGCCCGGCACTCCACTGACCTATCAAGCCCTGCCGCTTTGGCGACTCCAGGCCGGCGACACCGTGTCGCTGGAGCCGAGCGTCACCGCCAGCGTCGAGGCGGACACGGTGGGGGCGCAGGCGGGCGTGCTGGTCCCGGTGAACCCGTACTGATCGGTGCCCGAGGGATCCGTGCCCGAGGTCCCCGAGGCATTGCTGGCGGTCCGTCGCAGCCACCCCGACACCGACAACGAGCTCATCGGTGAGAACCGTACCTCCGTACCGACGCCTGCGCGCGCATCCGTGGGCGATCACTTGCCGACCTACGCTGCGAGGTGCTTGCGCGACAACGTCGAGCGAGCCGCGACGAGATCGGGGGCGTGCCCTCGAAGACGATCCTGCCGCCGTCGCGGTTCGCCACGCTCGACGACACGACGCAGCGATCCTCGGGGCCCGGCGCGCTCAAGCGAGCTGATGACTCCCTCCGAACGGAAGCATCAGAACCGCGAACATGAAGGTGACCAACGCAACGATCACATTCCAGAGCGCGTGAACGACGATTCCGGCCATCTGTGCGACCTGTTCGAGTTGGCGCTGAACCTCGCGCGCGACGTCGTCGATTGCCTCGCGAAACCGGGCGCGGTCTCCATCGTCGGGCGTGCACTCTGAGAAAATGCACCGCCGGTTGGTGACGCGACGCGACACATACTCGGTGTTGTAGACCGCGACGCAGGCATCACCGTTGTTGGACCACACTGCCGCGTGGAGGTTGAAGACCGAGCGATTGCCGGACCGGGGGCCGGCGTTGGCAGCCCGGGCTTGCCATTCGATATTGTAGTGCCAAACCCGCCGACCGGCGGATGGACGGTGGTTTCAGGGTACGTTTGGGCCCAGGCCGTGCGCTTCTTCGCGAATGATCACCTTCGAGCCGTCGGGCAGATCCATTTCCCACCGCGTCCGGCCATTGGCAACGAGCTGCGAGGGTATTCTGAGACGCCCTTGGTCGAGCGCGACGAGTTCCGAGTGGTGGATGGAGATGGTTTGGTTGGCGATGCGCATCGTGCTCGATCCAGATGACCCGCCTTGCCATTCCCGCCGCCGCCTGAAGTTTTGGCGAAACGTGCGATTTAGCAGAGTTCGTGAGCCGCACCGCGTCATGGGCAGTCCAGCCCCGGCGAGCCCGCCGGGAAGATGGAGCTGACCTCTGGCCCTACTGCTTCCGATCGACGCGGTTCCCGACGACCAGGGGTGCGCCGCATGGAGCGCCGCCCGCAGAGACCTCGGGGTGCTCGCCGCGCTCGAATGAGAAAGTCCGGTCACATCGTGCTGGATGCGCGTCAGCCTCTCCGACCCCCGAGGAGACGAACGCATGATCATCGCTCGACCCCCCAAGACACGCTTCCGAATGCGGATCGCGGCATCGGCCGCGGTGCTGCTGGCCGCGAGTGGACTCACCGCCCATGCGGTGGCGGCCCCTTCGCCGAGCGCCTCGTATACCGTCTGCGACTTCATCGACCACCGGATCGACGTCGACGCCCAGTACGCGCTGACCATCATGGTGCAGCGCGGAGGCTCGAGCCGGACGGCGGGGCTGGCGATCTTCACGGCGGTCAAGACCGGCCGCCTCGTGGGCATCTATCAGCAAGATCGCGGGAAGCCGGCGCTGCTCGCCCAGCGGAACAAGTCCTCGTGGTGGACGATGCTGGGGGACTCCAAGGCCGAGGTCATCGACTGGGAGAACCCGCCGATGCTCGTCTACAAGAAGTCGATGGCCGGAACGTCGAACCGCACGGCGCTCGCCACCGAGTTCGAGCAGGCGTGGACGCGCCGATCGGTCAACGTCGATCGCTCGAAGACGCCGGCGCCCAAGGGTGGCAGCTGCTCGAAGCCGCCCCCACCCCCTCCACCCCCGTCGCCGCCGCCGAACAACAAGCCCAAGCCCGACAAGCGCCCGTGTCCTCCGGGGACGGTCGAGGGACCTCACGGCGACGTGTGCATCATCGCGCCCGGCGGCGGTGCGGATACCAAGTGCTCCGAGGGGCAGATGAGCGCCGCGTTCCAGCGTCAGAAAGACTTCTGCGCGGGGGTGAAGACGGGGCTGGATTCTTGCCTGTAGCCTCGGCACGAACGTGTGCGACGTCGGAGGGGCGCCGGGAAAGCTGGCGTGCTCGGTGTTCGAGCAGGTCTTCGGGCACCCGCCGCCCGCCACCAAGCCCGCCGAGTGCAACCTTCCGCGGGCGCAGTTCTACCGGAAGTGCATCGTCTCGACCGTGGTCGGCGAGTCCGGCTCGATGGCGTGCTTCCCGGGTACCCCGGGGCAGATCGGCAGCAAATACGATCGCTGGGGTGGGCGCGTCCGATGACGCTCCGCCGCCCTCGGCGAACCCCAAGCGGGCGGCAGTACGCGACCGGTGCGAGCTCAAAGCAAGTGGTGGCCACCGGGTCACAGACCACGGGTCATGTTCTGGCGGCCGCCGACGCCATCGCGAAGCCTCATCCCGCTCGGTGGTCTTCGATCATCGGCTCGAGCACGAGCTGCCCCATCTCCCGCTGGCCTCGTATACCTCTACCGCGGGCCGCGGGCGCGCGCTACGGCCTGTGCAGCGGCGGTGACCAACGCCCCCGCGGCCGAGCTGTAGCACATCCTCGTTGGCCACATCGCCTGAGCTCGCACGAGAGCGTTGTGCGGGCTCGGATCTCGAGGGCGCGCGGATAACTGTCTTGTGGGGACGGAGCCCGCGCCCTGCTTCGTATAGAAGCGGGCCATGCGCGGCGACGTGTTGTTCCCAGTCTACGGGCTGAGCAGCGGCCGCACGAACGACGTGTACCTCGGGTACGGTGGAGGGTATCGGCTTCGCGCTGCTCAGCGGTCGCATCGCCACCGGGCCTGATCGAGCGGCACTTCGATGTTGGGCGCGGCTTCCGGCCGCACCACGCCCAGCGCGACCGGGCCGAGCTCGCCGCGCGGATGCTGCCCACGGCCTTCGTCGGCGAGCGACGACTCGGCCGCAGCCCACGATCGCGTCGGTTCGGGTGACAGGACCCGAGGGCAGCGGTACGGTCGCGACGTGAGCCACGTCGGCGCGGTCGCGTTGCTGATCCTGCCCGTCCTGGGTGCGCTCGCGATGTTCGTGCTGCAAGCGATCCGGGCCCTGCGCCGCTCGGTACTGGCGCTGGAGGACCTGATGCTGGCGCTGGCCTGGGTGTTCCCGATGGGGGCTGCGTTCTGGCTCGAGGCCTGGCTGACCGACAGCAGCCGCCTGGGCTTCGGCGCGCCGTGGACCTGGCTGACCGCGTCGCACTTCATGGCCGCGGGCTTCGGCGCGCTGTCGGTCTCGGCCTGGATGGCGCGAACGATCCCGAACGGCCGCGCCCGCGCCGTGATGCACGGGGTGCTGCTCGTGCACCCCGTGGCGTTCGCCTGCGTCGCGGCCGGGCTGACCGGGGTGCCGCTGCTCGACGAGGTGGGCGCGGCGGCCTATGGCGGTCTGTTCGTGGCGCAGGCGGTGCTCTACGGCGTGGCCGCGCGCCCGAAGGGGCCTCTTCTCGCGCGGCTTCTCCTCGGGCTCGCGCTGTGGGTGCCCGTCGTGACGCTGGTGCCCGCGATCGGCTGGGCGTGGGGACACCCACTGCTGTCGATGGACGAAATGGTCCGCTACCACGGGCTCGTCAACGCAGTCGGACACGCGGGGCTGGGCCTGGCGGCCTTGGCCTGGCTTCGGCCGCCACGACGCCGCGGGCCGCTGCAAGCCCCACTGTCGCGCCTGCGTGCGCGGGGACCGGTGACCGCGGCGGTGCTCGGCGAGGAGTCGCGCGAGGTCCGCGGGCTCAGCGACAATCTGGCAGCCTACGCCCGCGACGACTTCGACCCGCGCGCCCTGCCCCCCGAGGTCATCGCGTTCTACGAGGACACCGCCGCCTTCGAGCTCGACCTTCACGGTCGCTGGCACGGTGCGTTCGTGATCGGCGGGTGGCTGTGGTCGAAGGTCATCGCCCCGGCGCTGAGCCAGCTGGGCCTGCCGCCGCCGGGGCATACGCTCGAGGATGCCGCGCTGAGCAGCCGGATCGTCGACGTCGACGACGCCCTCGACGGCCGCACCAACGTGCGCGGCTGGGTGCGCCACTGGAAGCACGACGGCCGCGTGCTCTACGTGGCGGCCTACGCCGAGCACGTGCGCGCTGGCGTCCGCTGCATGAACATCGCGTTCCCGCTGCCAGGGGGCTTCAACATGACGTCGATTCTCCACCTCGGCCGCGCCGCGGACGGGGCGCTCACGCTCACGAGCCGTCACCAACCGAACCCCGGCGGCGATCAAGGCGTGTACCTGGTCCGCCGCGGCAGACCGCTGCGCCTGCCGCTCGACGAGACGATCGCCGTGTACGCTGCCGGAGACGCCCCACCCGACCTTCCCGCCGCGCCGGGCTCCACCCTCGTCGCCCGCCACGAGATGTGGCTCGCCGGTCTGCCCTACCTCACCATGCATTACCAGATCCGCCGCCGGAGCCCCGCATGACCGACCCCGCCCCGTCCGACCCGCAGCAGGTGCTCTTCTACGACGGCGAGTGCGTGCTGTGTAACCGCAGCGTCCAGCTCACCATCCGCCTCGACCGCAGGGCTCGCCTGCGCCACGCCGCCCTGCAAGGCGCCACCGCCCGCCGCCTGCTCGGCGACCTCTCCCCCGAGGAGCTCATGTCCGGCGTGACCTTGTACGACCGCGGCGAGGTCTATCGAGGCTGGCGCGCCATCGCCAAGGTCGGCGGCATCCTCTTCCCGTGGCTGGCCTGGGGCTACCACGTCCTGCGCGTGCCTCCCCTGCCCTGGCTGCTCGATCGCCTGTACGCGTTCGTGGGGCGGAACCGTTATCGATGGTTCGGACAGTACGACAGCTGCGCCTTGCCTCCGCCGCAGTGGCGTGATCGCTACATCGTGGATTGAAGCGCTCGGGTCCCCCTCCGGGGTGCGCTCCGCTCTCTCGAAGTCCGTACACCGCAGCTCCGCCAGCTTGGCGAAGGGTTGGTGCGCCTCCCGGAGAAGCCGGTTGGTACGATCGAGCTTCGCCGAATCCGATGCGGTCGGTGTCGAGGGGTCGTTCGAGGGGTGTCCGTATCGGTGTCCGCTTCAGCATCGCCGTGGCTCGCCCTGCCGCGCACGGTGCTCGTCCCACAGCCGCAAGAGAAGCAAATCCAGGGGCCAGCTGTGATGCTTGCGGGCGAGCGCCAGGCTGGTGCGCTATCGCTTCACCGAGACGACACGACGACGTCGAGTTCGGCTTGCCCGTTGGGGTCGAGCTCGAGCGCCATCAGCGGGTTGAACCGGGGTCTTCGTCGTTGAACGGATCATCGTCGAAGTACAGCTGGGTGGTCAGCCGTTCGACACCACCGACCCAGACCTTGAGGTGGACGTGCGCAGGGCGATAGGCCCCGCCGTTGAGGTACCAGCCCGGGCGTAGGGTGGTGAAGGAAAACCCCCCTGTCGCGTCGCTCGCGACCTGTCCGTAGTAGCGATACTCGTCCGTGTCGTCGTAGCTCGCGTTGGTATCGCCGGGCTGGCCTGCGGGCGCGACCGGGGTGGCGTGCCAGATCTCGACGACGGCGCCGGAGATTGGACTGCAGCCAGCGTCGAGGATGCGCCCCTCGATTCGAAGCGGCTGCCCATCGTCCCCGTGCACGTCGAGGTCTCCGCCAATCGGGATGCCCGGCCGATAGAAGGGACCCTCGATATCGCTGGGCGTTGCCTCGCAGGACATCTCGCCCGTCGACCCTGGACCGCTGCTGCTGGATCCCTCCGCGGTGGTCTCGGCAGCCGAGGTGCTCTCGGAGCCTGCGCCCGGTCCTGAAGTCTCCTCTGAAACATCCAGGGATCCACTCGAGCTCGTCGTCTCGCTGAGGTCGCCCGTCGAGCTCATCGTGCCCCGATCAGGTGCGCAGCAGCCGGTCGACGAGCCCGCTCCGCTCGACTCGCCCTCCTCACCGGCGTCGCCCTCCTCACTGGCGCGACACCCCGCGAGGCTCACCAGCGGGCCGGCCGCGAAGACCGTCATCGATTGGATGACGAACGTTCGTCGTTTCAACGTGCCCATATCAGGGCGCCACCTTATCCCAACGCTCCGATGCGTCCATGCATCGTTGGTGAACGTCGGCGTATGGCAACGGTATCCGGTCGAGGAGTCTGCCCTCCGTATTGCGGCGGTGCGAAGCGCCACAGACCGCGGGTCCGAGCCCCGTCCACGGCAGCGTCGGTCGCGAGCAGCCCCGCCACGGGACCCGAAGGGCGATCCGAAAGGCAGCCAGAGCAGGTCCCCGCGCGCCCGGGCTCGTCCGACGTGACCGGCTCGCGCGGCA
>CAVXIC010000017.1:0-38202 GCA_963761755.1 uncultured bacterium | reverse complement strand
CATGGTCCTGGCCTCGAGCAGCCAGGTCATGATCATCGCGCCGATCTTGCCCCGGATCTCCGAGGCCCTGTCGGTGCCCCAAGGGCAGTTGGGCACGCTCATCACCGGCTACGCGGTCGCGCTCTCGGCGATGGCGCTGATCGCTGGCCCGGTGTCGGACCGGATCGGACGCCGAAGCATCCTGCTGTGGGGGACCGGGGCCATGACGGTGGCGCTGGGCCTGCACCCCTTCGCCGACACCCACGCCACGCTCTTGGCGGCCCGGATCGCGGCGGGCGCGGCAGGGGGCATTCTGACCGGGTCGGCGGTGTCCTACGTTGGCGACTACTTCCCCTACGAGCGGCGCGGCTGGGCCTCGGGATGGGTGATGAGCGGCTTCGCCGTGGGGCAGATCGCGGGCGTGCCGGCGGGGACGCTCCTGGCCGGGCGCTACGGCTACGAGTCACCCTTCATCCTGTTCGCGGTCGCGATGGCGGGCGCGTTCATCGTGACGGCAACGCGCCTGCCGCAGCCTGCGGTCGAGCGCTCCGATGCCCTGAGCGTTCGGGGGCGCTGCGGGCCTACGCGGGGCTTCTGGCCAAGCCGGCGATCGCAGGCGCCGCGTTGGCCTACGCCGCGATGTTCTTCTCGATCTCCAACTTCGTGGTCTTCTTGCCCGCGTGGGGGAATCCTGGCTGGGCATGGACTCGGCCGACATCGCGCTGATGTTCGGCATCGGGGCGGTCAACGTGCTGGTTGGACCGCGCGCGGGCCGGCTGTCGGACCGCTTCGGCCGGCGTCCGCTCATCCTCGCGTCGTGCATCGGACGCCACGGTCTTCGCGGCGACCACCTTCGTCGTCGTCTCCGCCGCGACGGCGTGGGTGATGTTCTTCGTGATCATGGTGCTGGTCGCGATGCGGATCTTCCCCTTCCAGGCCCTGCTCACCGCGTTGTCGAGCGCGCGCGAGCGCGGCGCGCTGATGAGCCTGGTGGTCGCCATCGGCCAGGTGGGCGGTGGGCTCGGGGGCGCCGTCGCCGGGTGGATCTACGCCGACGCGGGGTTCTCGGGCTGCACGCTGCTGGCCGCCGCGGCGATCACCGTGACCGGGCTGATCGTGTGGACGCGGATTCCCAGCCGTCGGCGCAGCCGGCTGCGTGACGCTCACCAGCCGTTGCGCGCGAGCGTCGAGCCACCGCGGTACTTCCCGGTGCCGACGTGCGATCCTTGTCGCGATGGCCGACAACTCCCGACGATGTGGACGATCTTCGCGGCGCCGGTCGGCTGGCCCTGGAGGCGACGCGGGGCGTGACCGCGCTGGTCGAGGCGATGCATCGGACGATCGGCAGCGGGCCCGCTGCGCTCGGGCGGCCGCTGCAGACGCCGATGCGCGTGGGGACGGCCGCCGTCTACGGGCGATCGTGGGGTGAGCAGCGCGATCGGGGCGGGCATCGATGGTGCGCTGGCGCGTCTGGGTCCGCTGCTGGGTGAGAGCACGGCGGGCCCGGGTCGGAGGCGGTGCTCTCGGTGCTCTGCGGCGTGCTCGGCGACTATCCGAGCAGACCGACAATCCTCTCGCGCTGCAGATGCAGCTGCGTCGCAGCGGGACGCCGCTGCCGCTCTACGGACCCCGGTGCGCTCGCCGGTGCGCTGCCCGAGGCGACTGGGACCATCCTGCTGACCGTGCACGGCTCGTGCATGAACAATCTTCAGTGGCGACGCCGGGGGCACGATCATCCAGACGCGCTCGCCGGTGCGCTCGGCTGGACCCGCGTCGACGTGCTCTACAACAGCGGACTGCACGTCTCGCGCAACGGCGAGCTGCTCGCGGACCAGCTCGAGGCGCTGCACGAGGCCTGGCCCGTCGAGGTCGAGCGCATCGTCATCCTGGCCCACAGCATGGGCGGTCTCGTCGCCCGAGCGGCGTGTCGATCGGCCGAAGCGGTCGGACGGCGTTGGCGGTCCTCGCTCCGGGGTCTGGTCTGCCTGGGCACGCCGCACCACGGGGCGCCGCTGGAGCGGGGCGGCAACTGGATCGACGTGCTGCTGGAGGTCAGCCCCTACAGCGCCCCGCTGGCGGGCCTCGGCAAGATTCGCAGCGCGGGTGTGACCGACCTTCGCTTTGGCAACGTGCTGCAGGAGCACTGGCGAGGGCGCGACCGCTTCGAACCCGGGGCCGATGCCCGCAGTCCTCTCCCCTGCCCGCGGGCGTGTCCTGCTACGCCGTCGCCGGCCGACGAGGCCGCGGCGGCGACGGACTGGTCCCCGTGGACAGCGCTCTGGGCAGGCATGACGCGCCGGACAAGACGTTGGCGTTTCCGCCCGAGCACACCCTCGAGGTTCCGGGGGCGGCGCATCTGGACCTGCTGCTGGGACCCGAGGGTCCATGCGGCGATCGAAACGTGGCTTCGCGCGCTCGTCGACGCCCGATGACGGCGCGTAAACTGCGTTCGGGGCGTCACAAGCCCCGAACCGCAGCGAGGCCCGGTCGCGCTGGTACGGTGCTCGCAAGCGCATCGCATGCCCGACGTCTTCGACTCCCTCTTCGACACCGACGGGTTCCCCGCGCGGTGGCACTGCGGCAACTGGACGGACGCCCTCGGCTGGCTCCACATCTGCTCGGACATCGCGATCTTCAGCGCGTACATGTGCATTCCTGCCGTCCTGACCTATTTCGTGATTCGCAGGGACAACGTGCCCTTCGCGCCCATCTTTTGGTGGTTTGGGGCGTTCATCGCGTTCTGCGGGGTCGGGCATCTGCTCGAAGCGGTCATCTTCTGGATGCCGGTGTACCGACTGGCGGGTTTGAACAAGCTGTGCACGGCGGTGGTCTCGTGGGGAACGCTGCTGGCGATGATTCCCGCCGCCCGAGGGGCGATGCGCTGGCGTTCGCCCGACGAGCTCGAGGCCGAGATCGCCAGGCAGACCGCGCTGTATCGGGACCTGTACGACAACGCGGCAGACATGTACGTGTCCGTGCACGCGGAGACCGGGACGATCTCGCAGTGCAACGAGACGGCGTTGAAGCGCCTCGGGTACGCCAGCGATGAGCTGCTGGGCAAGTCGTTCCTCGACCTGTACGACCCCAGCTCTCGCCGCGACGCCCAAGCCGCCCTCGAGGGGCTCGCTGCAGCCGGCCGCATCGACAACGCGGAGCTCGTCGTGCGGACCAAGAGCGGCAAGCGCATCGATGTCAGCATGAACATGACCGCGGTCCGCGACGAGGCCGGGCACATCACCTTCAGCCGCGCGGCGTGGCGAGACATCTCCGAGAAGAAACACGCCGAGGCGCTGTTCGAACTCGCGGTGGAGGCCTCTCCGAACGCGATGGTCGTCGCGTCGTCAAAGGGGCGGATCGTGCTGGTGAACGCGGCGTGCGAGACGATGTTCGGCTATGGTCGGGACGAACTCGTCGGTCAGCCGCTCGGGATGATCGTGCCCACGCCGCCCGAGGGGGACGGCGGCTCGCTCACGGCGCGGCGCAAGAAGGGCTCGAGCTTCCCGGTTCAAGTCGGCATCAACCCCGTCGAGACGGCCACAGGAACGCTGGTGCTCGCCGCGGTCGTCGATCTGACGGAGCTGGTCTCCAAACAAAGAGAGCTCGAGCGCTCGAACGCCGAGCTCGAGCAGTTCGCCTACGTCGCCTCGCATGACCTCCAAGAGCCGCTGCGGATGATCTCCAGCTACGTCGCGCTGCTCGAGAAGCGGTATAAGGGTCAACTCGACGAGCGCGCCGACAAGTACATCGGCTACGCCGTGGACGGAGCGAGTCGAATGCAAGCGATGCTTCGGGATGTCCTGCAGATGTCCCGTGTGGGCTCCGACGCCCATCCGTTCGAAGATGTGCCCCTGGACCGGGTGCTCGAGGAGGCCTCGAAGGCGCTGGCCTTGGACCGAAGCGATGCCACGCTCACCGTCGACGCGCTTCCGACGGTGCAAGGCGACCGCGTGCAGCTGGCGCGAGTGTTTCAGAACCTGCTCAGCAACGCCGTCAAGTTCAGCGGAGATGCGCCTGCGCGCATCGAGGTCTCGGCGCGCGAGACCTCGCAGGGGTGGGAAGTCCGCGTTCGCGACCACGGCATCGGCTTCGAGCAGCAGCACGCAGGGCGCATCTTCGAGGTCTTCCAGCGCCTGCACGGCCGCGGCGAGTTCGGCGGAACCGGGGTCGGTCTCGCGATCGTGCACAAGATCGTGCAGCGGCATGGGGGACGCGTTTGGGCCGAAGGGCGAGAAGGGCAGGGGGCGACCTTCTTCTTCACGCTGCCCCGCGGAGTCGGCGAATCATGAACCGCAGCGTCATCCGAATCCTCCTGGTCGAAGACAACCCAGGCGATGTCGACCTCACGCTCGAGGTGTTTGCGGCGACCGCGATGCACCACGAGATCGAGGTGGCCACCGACGGCCAGCAGGCGCTCGATCTCCTCCGCAACCCGCTTACGCTCCTGCCCGATCTCGTCTTGCTCGATCTGAATCTGCCCAAGGTCGACGGCAGAGCCGTGCTGCGGGAGGCGAAGTCGGATCCGGCACTGCGGGCCGTCCCCATCATCATGCTCACCTCGTCGGACGCACACTCGGACGTACGGGCGGCCTACGATCTCGGCGCGAACTGCTACCTCACCAAACCCGTGGAGCTGGCGCAGTTCGAACGGCTCGTGGGGACGCTCGAGCGGTTCTGGTTCAGCGCCGCGCAGCTTCCGAGCCGGTAGGTGTGCGCGTGACCTCTTCGATCATGGATCGAAGATCACGGACCGACGCCGGCTTCGTGAGCTGCGGGATGCCCGATTCTTCGACGAAGGTGGCGGTTCGGATCGTCGTCGCACCACCGGAGAGTACGCACACCCGCGAGGTGTACTCGGGATACCGGGAGCAGAGCTCTTCGATGAGCTGCACGCCGTCCATCTCGGGCATCACCAGGTCGCACACGATGACGTCGAACTGCTGTTGCGCGGCCTTGAGCAGCGCCTCATGGCCACCGTTCGCAGGCGTCACGTCGTGGTAGGGCGCCAAGGCGCGGGTGAGGGTGCGAAGAATGGTTCGGTCGTCGTCGACCAGGAGCACGCGCTTGCGAGGCGAGGCGCGGAACGACGGCTCCGTAGGCTGGGGCGCGGCGGCAGGCCGGGCGGGAACCCGGATGGAGAAGACGGAGCCCCGCACCGGCCCTGCCGCGACCGTGATGGTGCCGCCCATGGTCTCGATGAGGTCGCGACAGATCGACAGGCCCAGCCCCGTGCCCTTCTCGGCCGGCTTGGTCGTGAAGAATGGTTCGAAGATGCGCCGGCGGTGCTCGGGCGCGATGCCGACGCCGGTGTCGGAGACGTTCAGCTCCAGCCACCCTTCGCGGTATCGCGTGGCGACACAGACCTCGAGCTGGGGGTCGCCCTCCGCACCGGCCTGCGACGCGTTGATGAGCAGGTTCATCAGCACCTGTCCCAGTCGGCCCGGATCGAGCTCCAGGATGGGAACCGGAGCAAGGTCGAAGCGCAGCGTGACCCGGTCCTTGAGGCGGCGTGAGGCGAGGCTGCAGGTCGAGCGGCACAGCGCGTTGACGTCCGCAGTGGAGACGGTTCGGACGGCGTTGTTGGTGTGGGCCTGGAGATCGCGGACGAGGGCGACGATCCGGTTGATTCCCGTGCGGTTCTCCTCGAGGAGGGCACGCATCTCTTCGAGCGCGCCGCCGAGCGGTCCATCGATACCCCGCTGCTCGAGCAGTTCCTCGATCACGGTCAGCAGCTCGTCGTTGTTGAGCTGCACGAAGGTCGCGGGGTTGTTCACCTCGTGCGCGACGTTCGCGGCGAGCTGACCGAGCGTGGCGAGGCGGTCGGCGGACTCGAGCTGTCGCTCGAGATCCCGAGCACGTTCGCGGGCGCGTGAGTGCTCGATCGCGCGGATCAGGAGATATCCGTCCAGGTCGCCCTTTCGGACGAAGTCTTGGGCACCGTGCTCGAGACACTGACGCGCGAGGCGTTCATCTCCGAGGCCGGTGAGGACGACGATCGGGGTGGTGCCCGCCAGACCTCGGACCCGCTTGACGACCTCGAGGCCCACGCCGTCGGGCAGTCCAAGGTCCAGCAGGATGAGCTCGAAGGTGTTGGGGAGGACGCGCTCGGCCTCGGACAGCCTGCAGACGCGGTGCAGGTCGATCTCCGGCGCCTCGTCGGACAGAAGTTCCTTGACGAGATCCGCGTCTGGGTCCGAGTCCTCGATCAACAGGACCGTCGTGTGCCCGCCCGCTGCGGGGCGAACCTCTTCGGGGTCCCAAGCCGCTCCGCGGCCAGGGCGCCGTTGCTCGTCGGTCGCGGCCCGCATGCGCACCATGGTCGCATGAGACGGCCGCGCCGTGCGTCGCCCTTCGTGGTCGAACGGAGCGGGCCGGCTGGCCGAAGCGGGCTCGATCGAAGGTCACTGGGGCGCGTAGAGTAGGCGCGATGATGACCCTTCGACGACAGCGAGCGTCCTGCGATGTGTGACGAGCGAACCCAAGCCGAGAACGAGGCCTTTCTCGCCGCCCAGATCCAGCGGCGTCAGCTGGGGTTGGGCGCCGGCGCGGCGCTGCTGGTGGGATGCGGTCCAAAGACGAGTCCCCCGCAGGCGTCGAGCAACTCGCCCGCATCGCCGCCCCCCCAGGGCAACGACGTCGTCCCCGCCCGCACCCAGGATGGCTCCACCATGGGCCGCATCGTCACCATCGAGACGCCCGACGGGTCGGCCGAAGCCTTCTTCGTCGCGCCCGCGCAGGGGCGGCACCGCGCCGTTTTGATCTGGCCCGACGTTGCCGGGCTCCGCGACGCCTTCGAGCAGATGGCGACCCGCCTGGCCGGCGAGGGGTATGCGGCCTTGGCCGTCAACCCGTACTACCGCTCGTCGTCGCTTCCGATCCTCGAGACGTTCTCGGAATGGACCACCGAGGAGGGGAAGGCGAAGATCGCCCCGATGCGCGAGGCGTTGACCGACGACGCGATCGCGCGCGATGCCGCGGCCTTCGTGGCCTGGCTCGACACGCAACCGCAGGTCGATCCCGCGCGGAAGATCGGCACCACCGGGTACTGCATGGGCGGTCCCTTTACCGTGCGGACGGCCGCCGCGGCACCGGAGCGCGTGGGCGCCATCGGGTCCTTCCATGGCGGCGGATTGGTCCGCGAGGGCGAGGACAGCCCGCACCTGCTGTTCGAGACGATGCAGGCCGCAGCGCTGATCTGCATCGCCGAGAATGATGACGCCCGCGATCCCGAGGTGAAGGTGGTGCTGCGCAAGGCGGCCCAAGACGCCGGCCGCGCCGCGGAGATCGAGGTCTACCCCGCGCAACACGGGTGGTGCGTGACCGACTCGCCGGTCTACGACCAGGCGCAGGCCGAGCGGGCGTGGTCGCGGATGTTGGCGACCTTCGACGCCGAGCTCTGAGCGTCCCCGTCCTGCGACCCGTTCCGCGATCCGCCTTGCTAGAGGGATCCGACCGCGAGGTCGGCCCGAAGCACCTGCTCGATGGCGTCGGTCATGTCGTCGGGATGAAACGGCTTGTGGAGCACGGTGGAGCGCGCGTTGCGGTGCGCGCTGAACTCGACGTCATCGCCGCCAAAGCCCGTGATGAAGACGACCCGGAGCTCCCCGAGAGCCTCGAGCGCGGCGGAGGCGAGCGCATCCCCGCGACCATCGGGCAGCAGGACGTCGGTGATGAGGACGTCGAACGCCACCTCGCCAAGCCACTGGGAGGCACGGGCAACGCTCGCGCACGTGGTCACCTCGTGGTGGCTCCGCGCGAGCACGGACGCGAGGGTCTGCCGCAGCGCCGCGTTGTCGTCGACGATCAGGATACGCTGGGGGTCCATCTCGACGCGCCGGTTGCCCGCAGGATCTGGCGGTGCGCGTCGAGGCCAGGCTGGGCACCCGCACGATCATCTGCGTGCCCGAGCCGAAGCTCGAGCGGACCGTGATGTCACCGCCGGCACGTCGCACGAGGTCGCGTGCCGTCGAGAGACCCAGGCCCGTGCCGCGATCGGGTGCCTTGGTGGTGTAGAAGGGCTCGAACATGCGCTCCTGAACCGCCCGCGTGATCCCGGTCCCAGAATCCCGCACCCGACACTCGACGAACGCGCGGTCGCGACGGGTCGTGACGGTGACACGGCCGCTGTCCCCGATGGCATCGCGGCCGTTGACGCACAGGTTGAGGAGGACTTGGCCGATCTCGTGCGGGGCCAGGCCGACCCACGCGCCCGGGGACTGTAGATCAAGGGTGAGCTCGACCTGCTCGCCGAGCAGCTGGATCAACATCGTGCGCAACGCTCCGATCTCCGCGTCGAGGTTGGAGAGCGACGCGGTGTCTTCCGACGGGCGCGACAGACCGAGCAGTTGACGGGTCATGGCGGCCGCATGTTGGGCGCCCTGAACGATCGTCGCGACGTACTCGCGCTCCTCGTCGGTGAGCTGCTCGTGCTCGAGCAGGGATGCCGAGCAGATGATCGGGGTGAGCACGTTGTTGAAGTCGTGGGCAACGCGCCCCGCGAGCCGACCGATGGCCTCGAGCTTCTGGGACCGCGTGCTCTGCTCGGCGAGCGCCCGCTCCAGGGTTGCAAGGCGCCCGACGACGACCGAGCCGATCTGCTCGTCGTTGGCGTCGAGCACCGGGCTTGCGGTCGCCACGACGGCACGCGTCGAACCATCGCGGACCGCGATCCGGTACTGAACCTCGATCTCGGTCTTGTCCTGCTGGTAGCGCTCGAACGTGGCACGCAGCGCCTCGACGTCGGCCGGGATGACGGCCGACATCCACCCGAAGCCTCTGAACGCGTTCCAATCCATGTCGAACATGCGCAGAACCTCGTCGCTCGCGTAGATGCAGCCGTCTTCGACGTGACTGACGAGGACGCCGAACGGGACGGTCCCCAGCGCGCGCTCGAGCGCATGGGGCGGCACGCCGAGCCGCTCCATGGCGACGAGGAACTCCGGTCGCATCCCCACCAGATTGCCCGGTGCGGGGCGGCGTCGCAAATGGGCGGCTTCGCTCGAGGACTTCTGCTGCTGCGCGGCGGCCATGGAAGGAGTAGGGTGCCCAATGACCGATCACGAACCCGGCAGAGACGAGCAGATCGAAGATGCGGCCACCGTACGCGTGCCGCCGCCCTTGGTCTTCGTCGCCGGTCTCGTCGTGGCGGGCGTGCTGGGATGGATGTGGCCGCGCAATCCATGGGTCGGTGGGTGGCTGGGCTTCGTGGTCGGTGGACTGTCGGTCCTCGGCGGCATCTCCCTGATCGCGAACGCGCTCGGCCAGCACCGCCGGACCGGGCAAGACCCCAAGCCCTGGCGCCCCAGCCCCGCGATCCTCACCGAGGGCCCCTACGCGATCACCCGCAATCCGATGTACCTGGGGATGGCCCTCGTCTCGGTCGGGATCGGCTACGTGCTGGGCAACGGGTGGTTCGCGATCACGGCCGCGCTGGCCGCCTTCGTCGTGCAGAAGCTCGCCATCGAGCCCGAGGAGGCCTACCTCGAGCGCACGTTCGGCGACGCGTACCTCGCGTACAAGCGTCGCGTTCGACGCTGGGTTTGACCCTCGGCCGGGCTCGGGGGCTGCGGTGACTACTCCAGCGCGTGCTGCTCGAACAGATCCAGCATCAGCGCGTTGGCCCGGATCGTCAGCGAACTCAGCGCCCCGGGGCAGAACGCCTGGCCGGGCCAGCAGTGCCCGGCGCCCAGCAGGGTGCACAGGGTGACGGTGGCACCCTCGTCGCAGCCATCCCAGGTCTGGCACGACGCGTCGAGCATCTCCAGCGTGACCGTGGACTCGGCGTCGCACCCGTTGCGGTCCGCCCATCCCTGCAGCGACGCTTCAACGGGAGGAAATCCGGTCAGGTTGCCGAGGTAGGGGACGACGGTGTCGGCGGTGCCGTGAAAGTGGATCACGGGGACGGGACGGGCGGGCTGGCAGTCTTGGGTGGGAATGCCCAGCGGGCCTGCGACGGGGCCGACCGCCGTGATGATGTCGGCGGCCTCGCACGCCAATCGATGAGCGAGGAAACCGCCGTTGGACATGCCGGTCGCATACACCCGGTCGCGATCGATGCACAGCGTCTGCGCGATCTCGTCGAGGAGCGCGCGGACGAACGCGACGTCGTCCACGTCTTCGGCGACGCCGACGCCGCAGCACGCCCCGGCGTTCCAGGAGTTCGCGACGCCGTTGGGGTACACCGCGATCATCCCCCGCTCCTGCGCGTCGACGTTGAAGTCGGAGAAGAAGATCTGCTGTGCGGCGTTGGAGGTGAAGCCGTGGAAGTTGAGCACCAGCGGGGTGGCCGTTCCGTCGTAGCCGCTGGGAACGAAGAGGCTGTAGGTCCGCGTGCGGCCGTCGAACTCGAGCTCGAGGTCGACGTAGTCGCCGGGTTCGAGGACGGTGTCGGGACACGCTGACGGATCGCCGCTCGAGGATGCGTCGCCTTCGGTGCTGGCGGTGCCCGAGGTCGTCGAGGCGCTGGACGTGCTCGCGGCGGTCCCGCTGTCGCTGGGGTCGGTGGTGGGACCGGGACTCGTCGAGTCCGCGCCGGTCGGGTCGGTCGTCTCCGAGCTGCTGGACGCGGTCTGGGTGTCGCCCGCGCCAGGGTCAGCGCTGCCGCAGCCCGGCGCGATCCCGACCAGGCTTCCGACGATGATCACTTGGGCGAGGGTGCGGCGCATCTGCTTGAGGGTACATCGGTGGGGCTGGAGCGCCCGAGAAGCGCCTCGCGTCCGGTATCCTGGGCGAGTTGACGCCCCCGACGCCGCCGTGCGTCCAACATGCTCAGGGCGGAGCAGGACCATGCGCCCAGACCACTCAAGCTCCACCTCGTCGGGATGGGAATGGAACGCTCCGGGGCCCTCGACGCCTCAGCGTCCAGTGCAGCGCCCCCCGACCCCCCGCGGGGGATCGGCGGAGGCCGTCTTGGCCGGCGCCGTGTTCCTCGGCGTCCTCGCCCTGGGGGTTGCGGCGTACTTCGTCGTGACCTCCGACGATGACGACGATTCGGACGCGACCGCAGACGCGTCCGGGCGCGTCGTCGATGACGATTCGGACGCGGTGGACGCGTCGAAGGCGGCCGCTGCGTCCGCCGCGGCAGAGGCGCTGACCTCGGCGGCCGTGGCGTCCAAGAAGGCCGGAGTCGTCCCATCCCTCGACGAGATCGCCTGGACGACCGACGTCCCCGCGACGCTCGAGGAACTCAGCGGGGCGTGGACGGTCCCACTGGACGTGCTCCGCAGGCTCAACCCCGAGCTGGCCAGCGGCGGCGAGATCGAGGCCGGCGCGGAGGTCATCGTGCACACGGCCGCGCTGGGGCAGAGCATGTCGATCGGCCCGCCCAACGATGGCCGCCTGATCGGCGGCGTCCCGCTCCCGCAGGGGCCCGCGTGGCGCCTTCCCCCCGATCGCGGTCGGGCGTTCGCCACGACCGAGACGATCGCCGCCGTGACCGCCGCGCTCGTCGCCTACGGACGCCGGTTCCCCGAATCGGACCCCGTCCAAGTCGGCGAGCTCTCGGCGCGGCGCGGCGGAAACATCTACGGGCACCAGTCGCACCAGACGGGTCGAGACGTCGACATCCGGCTGATCGCCAACGCGGCCGGGGACGGCTTCGACGCCGAGCACACATGGTTCCTGGTCAAGACCCTGATCGACGACAGCGACGTTCGAGACATCTTCCTCAACCGGACCGAGCAGCCGTGGCTGCGCGCAGCCGCCGAGGCCGATGTCGGCGCTGCTTTGGCCGAGGAGTACTTCGCGTTCATCAGCCACGAGCCCGGGCACACGATCCACATGCACATCCGCTTCGGGTGCCCGGAGGCCGACAAGCGCTGCGTCGGGTACTCGATGTCCGACAAGGAAGCGCCGCCGCCGAAGGGCAAGCTGCCGCTGAAGCCCGGGAGCACGCCGCGGGCCGGGCCCTCGAAGCTGCCGGGCGCGAAACCCAAGGGCGGCGCGGTGCCGGCCAAGGCGAGCAAAGGCAAGAAGAAGGGCAAGAAGCTCAAGAAGCTCACGAAGTAGGGCTACGTGACCCCCCCCCACAGGTGCGGTACATCCAACGCGATGTCGAAGGTGCCTCGGTTGGATGAAGACGCACTGGCCCAGATCAGCGCGTCCACGCTCGGTCACTACCAGTCGCGCGCCGAAGACTTCTGGGAGGGGACGCGGGACCACGACGTCAGCCAGAACCGAGATGCGCTGCTTCGGAATCTGCGGGCGGAGGCTCCGGCGCGGATTCTCGACCTCGGGTGCGGACCCGGTCGCGACCTCATCGCCTTCGCGGCCGCGGGTCACGATCCGGTGGGGTTGGATGGAGCGTCCCGATTCTGCGAGATGGCGCGGGCGCACGCGGGGTGCGAGGTGCTCCACCAGGACCTGCTGCATCTGTCGCTGGAGGACGAGGCGTTCGACGGCATCTTCGCCAACGCCTCGCTCTTTCACGTGCCGGCCCAAGAGCTGCCGCGGGTGCTGTCCGAGCTGTGGGCGGCGCTGCGGCCACAGGGCGTGCTGTTTGCGTCCAATCCGCGCGGCGACAACCACGAGGGCTTCAACGGCGCCCGCTACGGGAGCTTCCACGACCACGCGCGCTGGCGAAGCCTGGTGACCGGGTGCGGCTTCGTCGAGATCGAGCACTACTACCGCCCGCCGGGCCGGCCCAGGTCCGAGCAGCCGTGGCTTGCGACGGTGTACCGCAAGCCGGCGTAGCCGCCCGCTCACTCAGGGATGTGTCCGCCCTCGGGGGTGAAGCGGACCTCCCGCAGCATCAGCACCTCGCTGTCGCGGAAGCGGCTGACGCTAATGCGGACCCCCGGTGCGGTTGCGTTGTCGACGGGCTTGACCACCACGCGGTGCGACTGGGGCTGGCGGGGCGGGACGAAGCCGGACCACTGGGCCCCGCCTTCGACCAAGAACATCTCGTCGAGGGCGACGTCCAGCGCGAGCTTGTCCATCTCCTGCGTGCCGACCGCGGTGAGCGCGAAGCGCAGCTCGGTCTCGTTGCCCGGGCGGTCCAGCAGCGCAATCTCGACCACGATTTCCCCGCTTTCGTCCGAGACCGACTCCGACCCGAGGTCGAGCGGAGACGCGGACGGCTTGTCACAGCTGCCGACCGCGGTGAGCACGGCGAAGGTCAGCATCATGACGCCACAGACGCGACTGAACGAAGGCACGACGACGAGTCTACTCGACCTCCTTCGAGGGCTCGGACTTTTCCAGACGCAACCGCCGAAGATGGGTCGGCCCGGCGAGCGCTCGTGTGGACACCGGAGTCCAGGACCACAGGGTCGAGCCCGCAGCCAGGACACGGCGGCGTCCAGCCAGGTGTCGATCTTGGAGCGGAACGTCTCGGGTCTCATGCCCTGTCAGTACCGTCCAGCGGGGCCTCGATTCCGAGAATCGAGGCCTCAGCGTCCCCGCCGTGGAACCTCGAAGAAAACACCGCGGGCATGCATGTCCACGTTGGTCCGCGGGCCGGCGCGGGACTGGGGACGGGCCTGCGCGGGCCGGCGCGGGACTGCGCGGGAATGCGCGGGAGTTGGGGACGGGCGGCGCTTGGCAGGGCCGTGACGCCGTCCTACCGTGATCGTGATGATGAGTCCCGAATGGCTGGGTGCCCTCGCGCGGTACAACCGCTGGATGAACGACAAGCTGTACGGGCTCGCCGCTACGTTGAGCGACGAGGACCGCAAGCGGGACGGCGGCGCGTTCTTCAAGTCGCTCCACGGCACGTTCAATCACATCTTGCTCGCCGACCGAGTCTGGCTCGGCCGCTTCACCGGCGTGACCGTGCCGGACGGCTTCATGGGCCCCAGCGGCATCCGCACGCTCGACCAAGAGCTGTACGCCGACTTCGAGGAACTCCGCCGCGAGCGAGTGCGGACGGACGACGATCTGTCGGCCTGGGTCGCCGGGCTCACTCCTGAACACCTCGCGACACCGCTGGTCATCACGCGCCGCGGCCAACGCCAGGAGTCTCCCCTGTGGTGGTCGGTCGCGCACGTCTTCAACCATCAAACCCACCACCGCGGCCAGATCACCACCCTGCTCACCCAGCAGGGCTGTGATCCCGGCGTCACCGACATGATCGCGATGCTCCGCGACGAAGCCACGCGACCCACGCTGACCGCTTAGGTGAACCTCGCGGGGAGACTCGGTGGTGGCATCGGGGCAGATGGGTGGAGACGGATGACTCGCAAGGTGGGCAGGGAGCCCGGGGTGGGGGCGGGGGCGTGGGGCCGAAACGGGGTGGTGCGAGGGCCTCATGGACCGTCAAATGCATGGACCGCCGAGGCGGCTCGGTCCCTCGCTACCCCATCATCTCGATGACCAGTTTTACGAGCGTGACCGCCAGGACCGCTGCCAGGATGAGCTTCCACGTTCGCGCGCGGCGTTGCTCCTCCAGCATACCGGCGCCGATACCCCGCTCCTGGGGCCGCGCGCGTCGGTCCATGATGAGCGAGGCGATGTCGTGGGCTTCATCGTCTCTTTCACCAAACGCTTCCCCGATTCGTCCGAGGTGGGAGTTGCGCTGGCGCTCGAACTGGAGCTCGTTCTCTAGCGGTCCTGCCATCGTTCGACCGTAGCCCGGGGCTCACGGGCCGGCAACGTCCGGGCATGCCAAGCGCAAGAAACCCCGACGCTCGATGACCCGCGCGTCCCTCGGAATCTGGTCGAGGCCGGCGGCGGAAACGTGCGAAAAGGGGCGCTCGACTGCAGAGGTACGGACGGCGTGGGCCGGGGCGCCAACGGAAAGGAGACCGACGGCGCGGCTGGGCAGAGTCTGCCGGGCCAGAGCAGTGGCCAAACCGGGAACACGAGTTCGGATACGGCGAATAACGCCGGCGGCAACGGCGGGAAGTCCGGCACGGGCGGCGGTTCTAGTTCGGGGACGAACCCGCGCGGCGAAGGTGGGCCCGCGGTGTGGTGGCCCTGGGATCCTTCGTCGGACAACCAGGTCGAGGTTGTCGTCCCTGCCGCACCGCCACACCCCTCAAGCTAGAGACCGTCATGGTCGCACAGTACCGCCGATGCCGGCGTTGTTGGCGACTACCTCGAGTACATGATCGGCGAGAGCCACGGCGCGTGTACGTTCAGCATCTTCGGTCCGTTGTCGTACATCCCGGGCCTGGTGGACTACTCTGCCCCGGAGTACCAGACCGGCGAAGTTGTCGGCATGGTTGCTTCCTTGGCGGCTGGGGCTGGAGAACTCAGCTACGGCGCATGGCGACTTGGGGTAAGGTTCTTCGGCAAGGCCGCAAAGGGGGGAGGTCAGTTTCGGCGAATCGCGAACACCGGCGCGTTCTCGTCGCTCGAGGTGCCCATGCAAATGAGGACCGTCAAGCGGCTCGCTGAGCAAGCGGGAGTCGGACTTAAGGGCGTGAAGCTCAAGATCGTCCGAGACCCCGAGCTGATCGGTAAGGGGCTGTATGGCCATGCTTCGGAGAAGGGCGTAATCACGTTGTATCCTGATGCCTTCAGCAGTACGGAGAACTTGGTGAAGACACTTGGCCACGAGAGAACCCACTTGATGCAGTTCAAGCTGTTTGGGCCAGTACGCGGTCTCGAAGACGGAATGTTGAACGAGCGGGCGGCGTACGGCATCGAGGAGACGTTTTGGCAGTTCTTCCAAGGAGGACGGTGACCCATGACTATCGTCGCTTGGGCGAAGGCCTACGCCCAGATCGCCGCTGGCGACTCGGCCGCATGTCCGAAGTGTGGCCACGAAGATGTGCAGAGTCGGTTCGTCGGTGACCCGGCGACTCGGCTTGGCTACGGGCTTCTGTGGTGCACGAACTGCGGCTACGGTGCGAGGCTGTCGCGGGTCAAGGTGCCGGAGAACTTGGAAATCCGCGAATGGGAGGATGAAAACGCCCTCGCGGGCGTCCCCGAGATCAACTTCGAGGAGGACAACTCGGACCGGTAGTTTGTTGGGGCTTCATGGGTTCCCGTGGACTGACGGCGAGGGATCACCATTCTAGAGATCACCATTCTGGAAGTAGTGTGCTGACATCCGTGTCAGCGGGAGATCACCATTCTGGAAGTAGTGTGCTGACACCCGTGTCAGCGAAGAGGGAGTCGACGGGCCGAAGCTCGAATCATCCGGGCGCGGCCGCCTCCACCCGTCCTCCGGGGCCGTACTCACCTGGCCATGAGAGCCAGGGTCCCAGCCCAGCCTTCGACCAAGAACCAACACGAGCGGACGAGCCATGGCTCGCCTCCCGCAGTTCCCGATTGTGACCCCGGGCCTATGCGGCCCGGAGCCAGTCCGGAATCGGCTCGGTCGCGACGGTGTGCCGCAGCCGCATCCGAACCGTGCCCGCCGGGAAGACGACGTCCCGCTCGCCCGCGTTCCACCGGGCGAGCGCCTCCTCGTGTTCGCGAATGAACGCTTTGCGGAGCGTCTTCATCGCGATGCGCTGCTCGAGGGTCGCGGTCGAAAGCGTAGGGTTGAGCCCGAACAACTCCTCGCCGTTCCTGGGAACGGTGGACCAGTGAATCTTCAGCGACGCCTTCATCCCCAGGACGGGCTTTCCTGCCCGCTTCTTGGCAACCTCCTCCTCCCGGACCTCGAGGGCTCCGCGAATCCTGGCGCGAAGCTGGGCATCGGAGAGCTCGGGCATGATGGGCGGCCGGTCGAGCATGAGGACCGCGGTCTCGGGCAGGGTGCACCGCTGGGCGAAGGCCGCCCGCCCCGAGCGCTGCGAGCTCCGCCGATGCTTGTGCTGAACCTTCTTGGACCACAGCCCCACCCGCGGCCTGGCGACCACGTACTCCTTGCCGTACTCGAGCCGCCGGGAGTTCGATCCCTTCCACTGCTTGGTGGAGCGGACGATGCCCGCGGAGACGGCGTTGGCGAGCGTGTAGACGCAGTGCTCGAAGACCTTGTCCTCGCCGAGCACGGTCTGGATGCCCGGCGCCCGGTCGAAGAACGCTCCGCTCCTGCCGCGCACCGCGTTGCCCTCGCGCGCGATGAGAGCGTTGAGGTCTTGAAGAAAGTCGGTGATGCGGCCGCAGGCGTTGCACGCCACGAGGTGGTAGTGGCTCGAGAGGAACTCGAACTCGTAGAACTTCATCCCGTAGCGCAGGCGGTAGCGCATCGAGATGACGGCGAAGCAGTAGTCGACGACCCTGCGGACCACCGCCGTCGGCACAAGGCGATAGCTCTGGTGCACGCAGCGACAGGTGACGAAGACGGTGGTGCCCGAGTAGAGGTTCCGCGGTTGTGACATCGCAGCGGTGTAGTCGGCCGTCGGCGTGGACTGTTGCGCTCGTAGAGCGAGGTCTCTCCTCGTAGGCGCGATCCTGTCCGTCAGGTGCACGTCCTTGGGGGACTCTCTGCGAGGGTTATCCGAGTGAGATCACCATTCTGGAAGTAGTGTGCTGACACCGGTGTCAGCGAAGAGGGAGTCGGCGGGCCGAAGCTCGAATCATCCGGGCGCGGCCGCCTGCACCCGTCCTCTAGGGCCGTACTCACCTGGCCACGAGGGCCAGGGTCGCTGCCCTGCCTTCGACCAAGAACCAACACGAGCGGACGAGCCATGGCTCGCCTCCTGCAGCTCCCGGTTGTGACCCCGGGCCTAGGCGGCCCGGAGCCAGTCCGGAATCGGCTCGGTCGCCACGGTGTGCCGCAGCCGCATCCGAACCGTTCCCGCCGGGAAGACGACGTCCCGCTCGCCCGCGTTCCACCGGACGAGCGCCTCCTCGTGGTCGCGAATGAACGCTTTGCGGAGCGTCTTCATCGCGATGCGCTGCTCGAGGGTCGCGGTTGACAGCGTCGGGTTGAGCCCGAACAACTCCTCGCCGTTCCTGGGAACGGTGGACCAGTGAATCTTCAGCGCCGCCTTCATCCCCAGGACGGGCTTTCCTGCCCGCTTCTTGGCAACTTCCTCCTCCCGGACCTCGAGGGCTCCGCGAATCCTGGCGCGAAGCTGGGCATCGGAGAGCTCGGGCATGATGGGCGGCCGGTCGAGCATGAGGACCGCGGTCTCGGGCAGGGTGCACCGCTGGGCGAAGGCCGCCCGCCCCGAGCGCTGCGAGCTCCGCCGATGCTTGTGCTGAACCTTCTTGGACCACAGCCCCACCCGCGGCCTGGCGACCACATACTCCTTGCCGTACTCCAGCCGCCGGGAGTTCGAGCCCTTCCACTGCTTGGTGGAGCGGACGATGCCCGCGGAGACGGCGTTGGCGAGGGTGTAGACGCAGTGCTCGAAGACCTTGTCCTCGCCGAGCACGGTCTGGATGCCCGGCTCGCGGTCGAAGAACGCCCCGCTCCTGCCGCGCACCGCGTTGAGCTCGCGCGCGATGAGAGCGTTGAGGTCTTGAAGAAAGTCGGTGATGCGGCCGCAGGCGTTGCACGCCACGAGGTGGTAGTGGCTCGAGAGGAACTCGAACTCGTAGAACTTCATCCCGTAGCGCAGGCGGTAGCGCATCGAGATGACGGCGAAGCAGTAGTCGACGACCCTGCGGACCACCGCCGTCGGCACCAGGCGATAGCTTTGGTGCACGCAGCGACAGGTGACGAAGACGGTGGTGCCTGAGTAGAGGTTCCGCGGTTGTGACATCGCAGCGGTGTAGTCGGCCGTCGGCGTCGACTGTTGCGCTCGTAGAGCGAGGTCTCTACTCGTAGGCGTGATCCTGTCCGTCAGGAGCACGTCCTTGGGGGACTCTCTGCGAGGGATATCCGAGCGGGGGTTCACGTCGCGATCGCGGCCCGTCGCTTGCAGATTCCGAGCTCGTGAACCTGCGGAGGCAAGCTGCAAGCTGCTCGACGGCGTGAGGATGCAGGAAACTCGCTGCGCTTCGAGGGCTCGCTCGGTCGTGCCCTCCCGAAGAACGTCATGAACGCCACCGAGGCGCAGCGCGGGTTCGACCAGCCCGACGTGCGAACCAAGACCGGGCTGCGGGATCGCGCGATGCTAGAGGTCTTGTACGCGAGCGGCATCCGTCGCTCCGAGCCTTTCAACCTCACGCTCGACAGCATCGACGGAGAGCGCGGCGTCCTGACCGTCCGTGAGGGCAACGGCGACAAGGACCCAGTGGTGCCCATCCTGCCCCGCGCCATCGCCGGGGTGGAGCGCGATGCCGCCGACATGAGGCCCACGCCGCAGCCCGAGTCCGAACACGTCCTGCTGCTGACCGTGCAAGGCCGGTCGATTGCCCCGAACCGGCTGACGATGAGCGTCCGCGAGTACATCCGGGCCGCCGACACCGGCACGAGCGGCTCGTGCCACGCCTTTCGGCACAGCCTCGCCATGGGGACGATCGACAACGGGGCCGACATCCGTTGCGTCCAGGCAGAAGAACAAGGACGGCAACGGGTCCTGGATGCGGAGTTGGGAGCACTGCAGCGACGACGACGGTCGGGGCAGTGCTCCGCAGGAGGTTACGGCACAAGACACCGGCCCCACGGGGAACACCGACTCGAGCACCGCACACAACGCCGGCGGCGACGGTGGGAAGTCCGGCACGGGCGGCGGTTCGAGTTCGGGGATGAACCCGCGCGGCGAACGTGGGCCCGCGGTGTGGTGGCCTTGGGATCCTTGGTCGGACAACCAGGTCGAGGTTGTCGTCCCTGCCGCACCGCCACATCCCTCGAGCTGGAGACCTTCCTGGCTGCCGAGTACGGCGGATGCTGGTGTCGTTGGCGACTACCTCGAGTACATAATCGGGGAGTCGCACGGGGCCGGTACATTCAGCGTTTTGGCCCGCTCTCCTTCATTCCCGGGCCGGTGGATACCCCCTCCGACGCGTATCGGCCAGGCGAGGTCATGGGCGTGGCCGTTTCGCTCGCCATCGGTGCCGGAGAACTCAGCTACGGAGCTTGGCGACTTGGGGCTAGGTACTTCGGCCGGACTGCCGCACAGGGGGGACCGAGGTTGGGTATCGGCGGCTCCGGCGACACTACAGCCGGGACCGTCCTTCGCGAAATCGGGAACGGCGAGAAGGTCTCGGCCATCGTGTCCGAGGCGAAGTCCCTGACCTTCACGCTGTGGTGAGCCTGAAGGATGGCACGCGAGTCCTCGTGCAGGGCGGCGAGAAGGGGATGAGCCTCGGCCATCTTCCAGGGCGCCGAGTCCTCGGGCACGCTCACCCGTACCACACTGCACCGACAGGGCCCTCGGGCGCGGACATCTCGGCGCTACAGTTCCTCGGACAAAAGTCTTCGTACCTGTTTGAACACGGCGAGCTGTTCAGGTTCTGGGTTCCCTAGATGGCGATCAAGACACATACAGACGAGTGCCAGATCTGCGGGCGACCCGCCGGAGATGGGCCAGATGTGGTCCTGTTCCCGCCGTTCGTGGCGGATGCAGGCGACCCCCTCTATCGCTTCAACGACGGGGTCTTCCACCGAGGATGCCTCGAGTCGGACCCGGACGGTGTGCGGGCTCTCAGCATCATCGACGCCGTTCTTGCCGCCGGCCGGCCCGACGCTCGAGTTTGTGCCGTGTGCGGGGAGATGATCGGGGACCCGGACGACTACTTCGGCACCGGGCTTCTCACCACCGACCCGCGCTCCCCGCTGCACGCCTTCAACTTCATGCACCTCCATCGTTCACATTGGACACGGTGGTCGCGACGTGAGGAGTTCCGGCAGGCGCTGGAGGAGGCCACGCGCGCAGGATGGCTCGGGCCAGAGTTCGTACTCGAAGACGGGCGCCCACGATGGACGGGCAAGAAGTCGCGGCGAAGGTAGCGGTACTTCGCACTAGGCTCTAGGGTCAACGGATGACGATGACCGCCTCCCCCACCGTCTTCTCCTGCGTCGAGTCGGATCGGGCGGCTCCCGAGGATGCTGTTCGCGTTATCCAGACGCCCGATGCGGTGGCATTTGCTGTTGCGGATGGGGCCGGAGGTGTGGGCGGTGGAGCACGGGCGGCTCGTCTAGTCGTCGATGGATTCGAGGGCGTCATTGGTGAGATGGCACCGGGAGACGGCACACCGGAGCGGTGGTGTGAGTTCCTGCTTCGTCTAGACGCGGAGCTCCAGCGCGACCCGGACGCGGGCGAGTCCACAGCCATCGCGGCCGTGGTCCGTGACAACGAAGTCGTGGGGGCAAGCGTGGGCGACAGCGAGGCGTGGGCGATGGGACCTGACGGCGCCTGCAAGGTCCTCACCTCGGGTCAGCAGAAGTGGAGGCTCGGGTCTGGCCGCGCGAACCCCGTGGGGTTCCGGGCGACGGTCATGAACGCGGTGCTCCTCGCCGCGACTGACGGCCTATTTCATGCCGCCAAGGCCGACACCATCCGCACCGCGCTGCTCGGGGCCCCAACGCCCGAGAAGTTGGTAGCGTTGGCTCGTAGCCGCTCGGGGAAGCTCTACGATGATGTGGGCCTCGTGATCGTGACGGTCACCTGACTGCGAGAACGTCAAGTGTCGGCGCACCTTGAAAAGCAAAGCCACTTCACGACTCCATCCGGTCGCTCCTGCTCGCTCAGTGGGACCCGATCGGCATCAACGACGTGCCCGAGGCCAGAGACGAGTACGTCTCGGGTGGCGGGTTCGAAGGTGTACGTCTCGAGGGGATACGTGTTCTCGCGGGGCGCAACAAATGGGGCGAGCACAAACTCGCGGCGCTCCAGAACGCTCTCGACAACCTCGTCACCGTGGACATCAACCACCCGGATGTGCTCGACGCCTACGTCGATGGTGCGGAGATTCTCGGGTGGGTCGCCCGTCTCGTTGCGCTCGCGACGGACGTAGCGCTTGATGATCTGGCCGACGGTTCGCCATGCAACGCGCATGAGGGTAGAGACAGTGGTCTTGTCCTTTCGCTGGGCGTGGTAGGCGACATGGCGCTCCATCGGGAGGGTGAAGCGGCTGCAGGACTCTGCCCATGGGACGGTCTCGACGACCACGCCGCGCTTCTTGCAGCTGACCCGGCGCGTCCGGTAGCGCAGCAGCGTCTTGACGCCTCCGAGATCCAGGTGACGCCAGGTTCGAGCGCGGGAGTCGTAGACGCTTCGCCGCTTCTTGCCGCAACCGCTGCAGCGGGGAATCTGCCAGCTCGGCTCCACATCGGCGATGAGCGCCTCCTCGCTGAACTCGAGGGCGACGACACTGGTGGCGCGCATGCGGGTCGGGCTGCTTTTGGTTGGTGTCGGAACCCCAAGGGTACGCCCTCACCCGCTGCGCGCTTCTAGGCGCTGCCCAACTACGTTCACGCCGCAGCACGCCCTCGCTTCGCCCCTTCTCCGTTCCTGGCCGCCCACGAAAGCGTCAGGAGGGCCCACTTTTTCGGGGGAAGCCCAGCCATCGAACACGCGGACCGATCTCAAGATGCCGTGTGATCAAGTCGTTTCGATCAGGGACCATAGTACACTCGACGCGAGACGCACGCCCGGCTCCGAGTTTCTCGGCCGCCGCAAGGCGGCGTAGGGCCCGGCCGAATAGAATCGCCCTCGTCCGCTCGACGGGAGCGCGTCGCTTACTAGGCGACCTGGCAGGGGATGGGTGTAGCTCGGGCAGAACTGGCGACGAATCTTGGCGAGCGGCACTCGACGCTCGATACTGCGGCACGCGAGCAGGTCTTGGAGCGGGCGCTGGGCTACGCGTTCTCGACCGGTAACGCCGTTCGGCGGCTAAAGAACGGCGACGAGATCTTTCCCGAGATGCTCGACGCCGTGAAGAACGCGCAGCACACCATCGCGTTCATCACCTTCGTCTACTGGACCGGCGACATCGCGGAGACCTTCGCGTCGGCGCTCGCCGAGGCCGCTCATCGGGGCGTGACGGTGATGATCCTCCTCGACGCGGTCGGGGCGGCAAAGATGCGGCCCGAGCTCGTGGAGCGACTCGAACGCGCCGGCGCCCAGGTCGTTTGGTTTCGGCCCAAGAGCACCTGGAGGATCTGGCGCATCAGCCACCGCACCCACCGAAAACTGCTCGTCGTCGACCACGCGGTCGCCTACACGGGCGGGGTCGGGATCGCCAAAGAGTGGGAGGGCGACGGCAAGCGGCCCGGGTGCTGGCGCGATGACCACTTTCGAATCGAGGGACCCGCCGTCGAGACGCTGTGGTCCGCTTTCGTGGGCTCTTGGATGGAAACGGTTCAAACGCTTCCGCTGGGCTGGAGCGAGCCCCGACCAACGCCGAACAGGCGCCGCGGCCACCGGGGCAACGCGTCCCTTCAAGTCGTTCGAGGGACCGCAAGCGTCGGCTGGAGCGACGTCGCCACCGCGCTCCACGCCACGCTCAGCCTCGCCGAGTCTCGCATTCGAATTCAGACCGCCTACTTCATGCCGGACTCGCACCTCAACCGGCTGCTCATCGACAAGGTGAGGTCTGGTGTCGAAGTGCAGATCCTGGTCCCGGGCCCGCACCAAGACCAGGCCCTCGTCGCTCTCGCCAATGACGAGCGCATCATCCCCCTGCTCCAGGCCGGCGCCGAGCTCCATACCTACATGCCATCGATGATGCATGCGAAGATCGTGACCGTCGACGGCGCGCTCGCGATGTTCGGCTCGGCGAACTTCAACTACCGCTCCTTGCGCAAGGATGACGAGCTCATCGTGACAACGTCAGACGCCGAGCTGGTCGCTCAGCTCGACGCCGACTTCGACGAAGACCTCGAGCTGTGCGAGCGGATCGAGCCCGGCGACGTCGTGAGCCGGCCTTGGTACAGACGGCTGCTCAGCAAGGTCGTGTCCTCCTTCCGCACCGAGCTTTGAGGCCGTAGCTGGAGCGGCTGTGTCCGATGATTCTCTGTGTCGGACTGAGCGCATGCCCGTCCAGCGAACCCGAGGAGTCGCGTCTCGAGATGGCGTGCAGAGCGGACGATGCCGCGGTGAGCAAGTGTGGCCCGCTCGAGGTCGATGAGGCCCAGTACGTGACAGACTGCCAAGCGTCGGAGCCAGAGTCCGGGACGCGGCTCGAATGTCGTGCTATGGGGTTGGAGAAGGACCGCGACGTCGACCGCGTTGGGGAGGTCTGTAGAGATGAAGGGGATTCGGTGCCGGGCCGTCCACGGCCTGCTGAACACGCTGGCCCTCGTCGGGGCTTTGGGGGCGGCCGGGGGCTGCCAACCGTGCTTGGACTTCGACTGTTCTGGAGGTTTCGTATGGGTCGGTCTCGTGCCCGATGGAGCGCAGGAGGTCGAGGTTCGGGTTGAGACACCCCAGAGCGTCTTCGTGCACGAGTGCACGCTCTTCGGCGACGCAACGAGTCCGGAGGATCGCTGCGTGCTGGAGGTCGAACGCCTCGGTCCGGACTCAACCGAACAGAGCGCCGGAGCTGGGCCGGATCGTCTACGTGGTCCGCGACGGAGATCAGGCCGTGCTCCGGCAGCACCGTCTGCGTGACTGAGCGCGGTGCGAGCGGACGCGGGCGGCTACCGTGACAGGAGCCGGTCCTGCTGCAGCCGCCACATGATCTTCGCCATGCGGCCCGCTACCGGACCCGCGGTGTCGAAGAGCAGGCCAAAGCGCCGACCGTCCTTGCGGCGGACCTCACACTGCAGCAGCAGCTCCAGCGAGCCGTGCGTCAGTCTGAGCGAAAGGACCGCGCCGACCTCGACCCGCTGGGCCCGCAGGGCGTCCATCTCGATCAGCAGGCCGCTGAGGCTGATGTCGACCGGCTGGACGCCGCCGCGCACCCCTTCGCCCTGCACGATGGCTGCGGTCAGCGATCCCGGTGGGACCGGAACGCGGACCGCGGAGCGTCGCGTGCCCGCCTGCAGCCGCGCAGGGATCGCGAGCGTGACGATGGCCCCGTTCGTCCCGCCGTTCGTCCCGCCGGCGGGACCCTGTCCCGTGTCGACGGCGGTGATCTCCGAGACGAAGCCCTTCGTTCCGTCGTTGGAGGGGTAGGTCACCGCCGCGGTGCTGCCCAGCAGCGTACCGTCGGGGGGGTTGGGAATCTCGATCAGGACGCCATCGTCCGATGCCGAGCACAGCCGTCCCGTGCATGAAACGGACATGTGCGCGGCCATGAGCGAGACCGGGGTCTTCGAGCTGCACGCAACCTGAAGCAGGGGCACCACCAGCGAGCGGAGCGCTCGCTGGGCCTGCGGGGTGTTGCCTTCGTTGCCGGTCATCGCGGTCGCCCCTGCGAGGGTACGGCCTCCTCGCGCCCCCTGTCATCCGGCGTCAGGCGGGGTCGCGCTTGCTGAGCGTCCCAAGATAGTCCCGCTTGCCGACGCCGACGCCGTTGTGTCGGAGGATCGCGTAGACGTGGGCGGCGTGGAAGTAGAAGTTCGGCATGACGTGCTCGAGCAGGTAGTCGTGCGTGTCCATCACTTGGCCCTTCCATCGCGGCTGCGTGACGGTGCGGCTGGCCGCGTCCCCGAAGTCCCCTTCGGACAGCGTCTGCAGCCCCTCGAGCGTGGATGCGATGCGGGCGCGCAGCTCCGCGATCGTCGTCTCTTCGTCGGGCTCGGACGCCGTCTCCTTGCCCGTGATGCGCGAGGCGCCGAGTCGAGCCGTGTCGCATGCGATTTGGACCTGGCGGCCCAGGGCGAACTGGTCGGGGGCGAGGCGCTGGGTCACGAGCACGTCGACGTCGAAACCCTTGGCCTCGGCGTGCGCGGCTGCGGTGGCGAGCCACGTGTCCATTTGCGCGAGTTGCTTGGTCAGCTGCCCGAAGATCTGGAGGTACATCGCGCGCATACTACAGCGCGCGCGCGGTGCTGACCGATCCGTCGGCGCTTCTCAGTCACGGTCGGACAGGAGCAGGCAGACGTCCTGTCCCTGGCCGGCGGCTGCGACGATGTCCGGGACACAGTCGTCGTTGACGTCGACGATCTCCATCCCGGTGACGCTCTGCGGGCACTCGAAGGCCGTCGCATCGGTGAAGCTCTGGTCGCCATTGGAGAAGCGGACCTCGATGAACGCGGCTGACCTGGTCACGACGTCGTCCACGCCGTCGGCGTCGATGTCTGCGACGCGAACGCGCTGGAGCGCGTCGGCGACGATGGTCCCCGGGGTCGTCGAGACGCCGCCGCCGGCCTGGCCGTAGAACACCCGCAGGTCGTCGGCCGTAGTCAGCGCGAGGTCGAGCAGCGCGTCGCCATCGAAGTACCCGACGTCGGCACCGGTGATCGTCGACCCGGTCACCAGCGTCGGCTCGGCGGTGAAGACGCCCGCCCCATCGCCCGCCAAGATCTGCAGCTCGTTGGAGTTGTACTCCGCGGTCAGGATGTCGACGTTGCCGTCCCCCGTGATGTCCGCGATTCGGATGACGCTGCCGTTGTTTCCGCCGTAGCCGACGGGATCGCCGTAGTCCTCCGTGTTCGCGCCCAGGCGCACATCGAGGTTCACGGCGCCGACGTAGGCGATGTCGAGGATGTCGTCTGCGTTCAAGTCGCCGAGATCGATCGCCCGGACGTAGGTGAAGTCGTAGATCTGCCGGCTCGGCCAGTTCCCCGCACCGTCGCCGCGCATGACCCACAGCTCGACCGGGCTCTCCATGTGGACGAAGAGGTCGACGGTGTCGTCGGCGATCGCGCCCAGCCGAACGCGGTCGGGGAAGCCGTCGCTGTCCAAGATGACCACGCCTTGGGAGGTGAAGCCTCCTTCTCCATCCCCGAAGAAGGACTCCACGGATCCTTCGCTGCGCGCGACGGTGATGAAGTCGACGTTGCCATCGCCGTTGATGTCGGCGACGTCGACGTCGGTGCTGCCGTGCTCGGTGAGGACGGTCGTGAGCAGGTAGGGCGCCTCGGCAGGGGTCGGCGCGCCGCTGGGGCAGTCGGACGGATTGCCGGTCGAGGACGCGTCGGTCTCGGCGGTCGTCGGATCCTCGGTGGTACCGGAGTCCGCGGTCGGTGAGGTCGTCGGCGCCTCGGTGGTGCCCGCGGACGGGTTCGGATCGGTTTCGGTCGGCGTGGTCGCGGTCGAGGTCGGTGGCGTCGTCGCCCCCGACGTCATCGTCGTGCTGCCGGTGCCGTCGGTGTCTGCGCTGGTTTGCTGCGGATCGTCGGGGTTGAAGCAGCCGCTGAGCGTCAATCCGCACAGCAACGCGCCGGCCCGCAGCGGCGCCCTTGAAGAATCCCTGCCACCTCGAGAGCCGTTCGCCCTGCCAACCAAATGCATGGCTGCATCCTACCCAACTGCTGGCGCGTGTGGTGATGGCAGCCTCGGTGTAGCCTCAGGCCGTGGCAGCTCCGCTCCAGCCCCGGTTCGAACGCGTCGCGGCGACGCTCTCGCTGCAGCCGAAGCAGGTTCAGTCGGTCGCGCGGTTGCTCGAGGACAAGGCCACCGTCCCCTTCATCGCGCGATATCGAAAGGAAGCCACCGGGTCGCTGGACGAGGTCGCCGTCGCGGCCGTCCGGGACCAGCTGGGGCTGCTCGCCGAGCTCGACAAGCGCCGCGAGGCGATTGTGGCCTCCCTCAACGAGCGGGGACTGCTCTCGGCCGAGCTTGCCGGTCGCATCGCGGGTGCCCAAGGCCGCGCCGAGCTCGAAGACCTCTACTTGCCCTTTCGTCCCCGGCGCACGACTCGGGCCAGCACGGCGCGGGAGCGCGGCCTGGAGCCGCTGGCCGATGCGATCGCCGCTGCGGATGGCCGCCGGATTGACGCGCGGGCCTTCGTGGACGGCGAGCGAGGCGTGGAGAGCCCCCAGGACGCGCTCGCAGGTGCGCGGGACATCATCGCCGAGCGCATCAGCGAGGACGCGGCGGCACGCGGGGAGCTGCGCGCCGTGTTCGCGGACCAGGGCCGATTGACGGCCAAGGTCATCAAGTCGAAGCGAGAGGAGGGCTCGAAGTACCGCGACTACTTCGACTGGGGCGAGCCGCTGCGACGCGCGCCTTCGCACCGCGTCCTGGCGGTGCTGCGCGGCGCGGCCGAGGGCTACCTGCGCGTGACCGCTCGACCCGATGAGGCCGAGGCGCTGCGTCGGCTGCGTCGGCGGTTCGGTGCGGGGCGAGGGGTTGCAGCCGAGCAGCTCGAGCTCGCGCTCACCGACGCCTACAAGCGGCTCCTGCAGCCCTCGCTCGAGAAGGAGGCGATCGCGGCCGTAAAACTCCGGGCGGACCAGGAGGCCATCGACGTGTTCGCGACCAACCTGCGCGAGGTGCTGATGGCGGCGCCACTGGGGCACAAGCCGGTCTTGGCGGTCGATCCGGGGTTTCGGACCGGCTGCAAGTGCGCCGTCCTCGACGGCTACGGCGCGCTGCTGCACCACATGACGATCTTCCCGCACACCGGTGGATCCCGAGCCGAAGCCGCCGGTGCCGCAGTGCGAGAGGCGTGCACCCGGTTTGCCGTCGAGGCGATCGCGATCGGCAACGGCACCACCGGGCGGATCCGAGGCCTTCGTCCGCAGCCTGGAGCTGGACATCCCCGCGATCGCGGTCGACGAGAGCGGCGCGTCGATCTACAGCGCCAGCGCCGTGGCGCGAGAATACCCCGACCTCGATCTCACGGTGCGCGGTGCGGTCTCGATGGGCGGCGCCTTCAGGATCCGCTGGCCGAGCTGGTCAAGCTCGACCCGAAGTCGATCGGCGTCGGCCAGTACCAGCACGACGTCGACCCGCGCGCGCTGGCGGCCAGCCTCGCCGACACGATCGAACGTGCCGTCGAACGAGGACCTGGTCGAGCTGGCGAACGCGGCCGCGCCAGTTGCTCGCCCGCATCGCCGGGCTTGACCGAGGAGCTGGCCGCCGCCATCGTCGGTACAAGAAGCTGCGCCGCGGGTCGGTTTCGAGCCGCGCTCCGCCTGGCCCAGATCGCCGCGCCTGTCGGCGCTCGGCCTACGACGGCGGCGGGTTTCCTGAGGGTCCGCGATGCCGCGCACCCACTGGACCGCAGCGCGGTGCACCCGGAGCGCTACGCCCTGGTGGAGCAGATCGCCCAGGACCTGGGCTGCACGGTCCTGGACCTGCTCGGCGATCCCCAGCGGCGGGCGGCGATCGACATCGACGCCTACGTCACCGACGAAGTCGGGCGCCCGACGCTCGAGGACATCGTCGCCGAGCTCGGCAAGCCGGGGCGAGACCCGCGCCCTGCATTCGAGGTGTTCCGCTTCGCCGACGTCCACGACCTCGCAGACCTGCAGCCGGGCATGGTGCTGCCGGGAATCGTGACCAACGTGACGAGCTTCGGCGCGTTCGTGGACATCGGGGTCCACAACGACGGCCTGGTGCACGTGTCCCAGCTCGCGGACCGCTTCGTGCGCGACCCGAGCGAGGTCGTGCGCGTCCGCCAGAAGGTGCAGGTGACCGTGACGCAGGTCGACCTCGACCGCAAGCGAATCGCGCTCTCGATGCGGTCCGAGATGGGGGCGGGTGCTAGCACTGCTCGCTGCTTGGACTCACGTTGCCGCACAGACGGACCTCGATGGCGTGCACGACCGCCCTGCGCGAATGCTTGCGTTCCCCTTCTTGGCCGATCGCTGCGCGTCGACCACACTGTGCCCGCGCCCGGGGTCCTGACCAAGAGGCGCCCGAGAAGTCATGCAGCACTACACCGCGCCCATCGACGACATGATGTTTCAACTCGCCGCCTTCGGTTACGACGAAGTGGCGAAGCTCGACCGCTTCGAGGCCTTCGATCTCGAGACCACGCGGCTGTTCCTCGAGCAGACCGGCACCCTGGCATCGGAGGTGCTCCTGCCGTCCAACCGCGCCGGCGACACCGAGGGGACGTCGTGGGATCCGCAGACGGGGGATGTGACCACCGCCCGCGGCTATGAGGCGGGGCACCAAGCCCTGGCGGAGAACGGGTTCTACGGGCTGACCGCCGACGTCGAGCACGGTGGCGGCGGCGCTCCGATCTCGCTGGGCACGTTGGCCAAGGAGATGCTGATGTCGGGCAACAAGTCGCTGTCGATGTGCCCGGGCTGACCACCGGGCTCATCGAGGCGATCGAAGCGCACGGCACGGACGAGCAGAAGGCGACGTACCTGCCCAAGTCGACTCGGGCGAGTGGACCGGAACCATGTGCCTCACCGAGCCCCACTGCGGCACGGACCTCGGGCTGCTGACGACGAAGGCCGAGGTCCCACCGCGACCACTACATGCTCACCGGCGGCAAGATCTGGATCACGTCGCGGGTGCCCCGGACTCTCCGACAACATCGTCCACTTCGTGCTCGCCCGGCCCCCGGACGCCCCCCCGGGCATCAAGGGGATCTCACGCTTCCTCGTCCCGAAGTTCCTCCCCGACGGCAGCCGCAACCCGGTCACGTCACCAGCCTCGACCACAAGATGGGCATCCATGGCTCGCCGACCTCCGTCCTGACGCTCGAACAGGCCAAGGGCTGGCTCGTCGGCGACCTCGACAAGGGGATGCGGACGATGTTCATGATGATGAACGCCGCCCGGCTCATCACGGGTCTCGAGGGCGTGGCGCTCGCAGAGACGCCTACCAGGCCGCGCTCGCGTTCGCGAAGGACCGCCGACAGTCCCGCGCGATCGCCCCCGCCAAGCACGACCACGACCACGACGCCGACACCATCCTCGTGCACCCCGACGTCCGACGGATGCTGCTCAACGTCAAGTCGACGACCCAAGCCCTGCGCGGGCTGGCGGTGTTCATCTCGGCCAACATCGACCTCTCGGCGGGTCACCCCGACCAGGCCAAGCGTCAGGAAGCCGAGGACCTCGTCGCCTTGATGATTCCGATCATGAAGGCCTACGGGACCGAGCGCGGGTTCAAGAACGTGTCGGACTCCATGCAGGTCTGCGGCGGCATGGGCTACACGGTCGACGGAGAGATCAAGCAGTACCTGCGAGACCTTCGCATCGCGATGATCTACGAGGGCACCAACCACATTCAGGCCCTCGACCTGGTCGGGCGCAAGCTGGGGTTGGCCGACGGCCGGCTGTACAGGGTCTTCGGCAAGAAGGTGCGGGAGGTCATCGAGGTTGCGGGGTCCGGCGACCACCGCGTCCTTCGGGACGGCGCTCGGGGAGGCGCTGGGCGCCCTCGATGCGGCCACGATGGCGCTGGGGAAGCGCGCGTCGAAGGACCCGGAGGTGATGGGCGCCTCGGCGTCGACGTACCTGAGCGCGTTTGGCCTGGTGGTGTGCGGGTTCTCGCTGCTCACCCAGGCCAACTACGCGGTCGCGGCCAAGACGGACAACGCGCGCGCCAAGCTGGGCGTGACCCGGCACTTCTTCGACCGGGTGCTGCCGGAGATTCAGGGGCACTTCGCGATATCTTGGACGCGCCGCACGAGGCGATCACGACGTTCGACGACGCGGACTTCTGAGCGGCTAGAAGAGCTCGTCCCGCCGGGCCAGGAGCTCGCGGGCCTTGCCCTGCTCGATCCGGTTCTCGGCGGTGATCCTCGGGATCACCGCCTCGTCGGCGGCGAGCACCTCGGCCAGGAGTGGGTCGAGGTCGGGCCTCGTCCTGCTCCTTGACCGCGAGCTCGGCCGCCCACAGGACCTTCGTCGAGAGCACGTCGGCGGACACGGCCAGGGCGGCCTCGAAGTGCTCCCGCGACGTCTCGAGGTCGCCCCCGGCGATGGCGGGTGCGACGGCGTAGTAGACGCCAAAGTAGGCGTGCGGCGCACCGCCGAGAAACGTGGGTTCGAGCGCCAGGACGCGCTCCATCGTGACCTTGATGTCGTCCTTGCGTCCAGCATGACCGCGATCCCCTGCTTCTTGGCCCACTTCCCCAGCGCGGTCGCATACCAGAACATCGCGGGCACGCCGGTCGGACCGACGCGCGCAATGGCCTCGGAGTACTTCGCGTCGTCGGCCATCGCGGCGGCAAACTCGGGCGAGGCCGCCAGCATCGCGCGCTCACCCCACCGCACGCCGCGGTCCAGGGCCTCGAGGTAGGCATCGTCGTCGTCGCGAAGGTAGCCGTCGGCGAGGAAGTAGTAGGCGTGGGTCAGCTTGACCAAGACCTCGGCGTCGCTGGGCTCGGCCGCGATGGCGCCCTCCCAATGGGCGATGGCCTCGCGGACGTTGTCAGGGTCGGTGCGCGCCTCCCAGCGCGCGTCTCCCAGCGCGACGGCGTCGGCGACCTCAGCGCTCGGCGGCGCCGCCTGGGTGGGCGCGGGTGTCGCCGTGCCAGTCGGGCTGACGCCCCGCGCAGGCGAGGAGGACGGCACTCAGCGCGGTCAGTGCATGGGCGCGGTTCATCGAAGCTCCGGGTCGATGGTAGCAGCAACGTCGTTCACCAGCGCACCTGGCGCCCGGTCGGTCTGCGCATTCACCCTCTGGCTCTGGTAGCGTCTGGGTCGATGGTGCGGTTCGGCGTGGGGTTGGTGGTCCTTGGGCCTCGCCGGTTGCTTGGGAGACCCCGGGATCGCCGACGACGAACCGCAGCGCGGCAGCACGTCGGGTCCGGTTGCGGAGAGCGGGGCGTCGAGTGAAGCGTCGCAGACGAGCTGGGGGGCGCGACCGAGGAGACCGATCCCGAGCCGACGAGCTCGCCGTCCGGCGGCGCGATCGTGCGGTTCGCGACCTGGAACATCCTGCGCGTGGACGCACCGGGCTCGCCGCAGTTCGAGGCCCTGGTGGACATCGTGCTGCGCCTGGACGCGGACGTGCTGTGCCTGCAGGAGGTCGGCGAGGGCGAGGAGTCCTGGCTGCAGGAGGTGGCCGCGGCGGGCGGCTACACCGACGGCCTGCTGGCGCCCTTCTCCGGCCCCGACGGGTCGGGCATCGCCAACGCCTGCATGAGCCGGACGCCGGTCGCCGACGCGGCCTACCTGTGGTCGAACTGGATCTCCGTGGACGACGCGGCCCGCGATCTGACCCGGCCCTTCGTTCGCCTGCGCTTGCAGGCCCCCGGGAGCGACCGCTACGTGAGCGTGGTGACCGCCCACCTCAAAGCCGGCGGGGGCGACGTCGACCGATTCCGCCGCATGGTGGAGTACGTCCGCTTGGGACAGGCGGCGGAGAACGAGTTTTCGGAGTATCCGGACAACGCAGTGGTCGTCCTGGGCGACCTCAACGAGCGGGTGGACCCGTCCGTCGTCGTCTTCGACGCCCTGCCGGCAGGGCTCCCGAGCTCTTACGAGCTGGGCAGCGACATCGTCCTGCCGCTGACGTATGAGCCCACCAAGCCGCTGCTGGACGCGGGGCTGGAGCGGGTGGAGACGGCCTACGAGGAGACCTTCATCCCCGACGGCCGCCGGCTCGACTACGTCTACGCGGGCGCGGCCGAGATCGTCGCCGCCGAGGTCTACGACGCCTGTCGAGACGAGGCCGGGCAGGGCGTGGCGAAGGCCGGCGAGCCGCTCGAGTGCGGACTCAGCGAGCGCGCCTCCGATCACCGACCGATCGTGGTCGACCTCCGCCTGCGCTGAGGGCAGTGGAACGCGGGCACGCGCTGGGTAACATCCCCGGGTGATCCGGTACGACCACTGGCGATGGAGATCAGATCCTCGAATCGCCCCGCGCTCGCAAGACTCTTCGGAGCCGGCGCGTTGTTGGCAACGGTCCTGACCGCGGTGCAGGTCAATGCGTACACCCACAACACCACGACGGTGATCGAGGAGGTCATCGTCCTGCACGACGGAAGCTTCTACTTCAAGCTCCACGACGAGGTCTGCAGCGAGGCGGGGTACAAGAAGATCGCGTACGCGTACAAGGGCGTCGCGATCAACGGCATCGTGCCCAACGACCCCGCGATGGACAGGATGCTCCGCGTGGGCATGGCCGCCCAGCTCAGCGGAGCGACGGTGCAGATCTATGCCGAAGACGGCGGCGGTCGGTGGGGATGTCTTTTATCGGGGCGGTCAAGATCCGGTGATCGGCTGGGTTCGAACATCCGCAGCGATCTCGGCTCTTTGGCTGTTGTTCGGTTGCGACGAGGGGCCGAGGGACCCGGAGGACTCCGGGCTGGGTGCGGCACGCATGGGGGAGACCGAGCAAACCGTTCGGGTGGTGACGGCCAATCTTGCGCACGTCTCGTGGTCACCCACGATGCTGGACCGGAACGACGTCGACGACCCCCAGCTCCTGGCATGGTTGCAGGTGCAGTACCTCGAGACCCTCGAGAGCCCGGGACCGACGATCTTCAACACGCAGGAGATGTCCCAGGGCTACTGGAAGACCGGCTTCTCGCTGTGGCCGACGGTGTTCCGCCTCTCGCTCGGTGGCAGCGCGTCGGACCCCGAGTACGCGGACTACGGCGCATGGTACCAGCCGATTCTGTCCTCGGGCGAGGCGTCGTGGGGCAACGCCATCCTCACGAACCTCGAGGTCCAGGACGACGAGGCGTGGAACCTCAACGCAGCGTGGAGCTCGGGGGACGCGTGGGACCCCGCCGACGTGTCGAACCCCTACGCCTCCTGCGGCGGGACCGCGCAACGTGGGGCTCAGGTCGTGCAAACGGAGGTCGGCGGCGTCGATCTGTGGAGCGTCGACGTCCATCTGGAGTTTTGCGCGGGCGGAGACTTCGCCATCAACGCGTGCAACCTCGAGCGCCTGCTCGCGCGGCTGAGGACCCTACCGAGCGACGACGTCGTCCTCGTCTCGGGCGACTTCAACATCCGGCAGTCTGCGCTTGCATCCGATGACTGCCCGGGCGCCCTTCACCCGGCGCGCTTCGACCAGATGGTGCGCGGGTTCGCAGACCAGCAGTTCCTCCGCGTCGAGACCGTCCTGGTCGACCATGTCTTCTTGCGCGACCCGAACTTCGAGCTCACGGGCATGCGCAACCGCACCTTCGCCGCGGACTACGAAGCGGACCGCACGTACGAGATGAGTGACCACGACTTCATCGAGACCGAGCTCGAGGTCGGTCGCCAAGGGATGTCGCCGGCGATGCTGCCGCTGTACGTGACGCTGAACTGAACGCTGGTCGCTCCACGTGCTGACCAGCCTCGCAGCCCAAATTCGGGCTGTCGAGTTGCCCCGACCCGCGCTGCCGTCGCGCGATCAGCCCATCGCCTTCCAGGCGAACAGGAAGTTCTTGGTCCGCTTCACCACCGTCCACGCGTCGGTCCGCTCGTCGAAGTACCCGTGGATGAGTCTTCGGTGCTTGGGAACGTCGGCGATGAGGACGTGTCCGCGTCTGCGGGTCAGGCGTGTGGCCAGGTCCAGGCCGGCGAGGCGCTCGTCGTCGTCGAGGAGCAGGTGCAGCACGCGGTCGAGAACCACGTCGAACTTGCGACGCGAACGAAACCCGAGCGGGTCGAGCACGCCGGTCACCTCGAGCCCCTCCGCCTTGGCATCCTCGGTCATCTGCGCGATCCCGATCGCGCAGAGGTCCACGCCCACGACCGCATGGCCAAGACGAGCGGCGAGCAACGCATCGCGGCCTTGCCCGCAGCCCAGGTCGAGCACGCGGGCGCGTTGCCGGTCGTCGCTGTCGAAGAAGGCCACGAACTCTGGGAAGGGGTCGCCGCACTAACCTCGGCCCGCCCGGTAGTGCTGGTCGTAGTTCACCAGGGATCCCACGGCCCCGGTGTAGCGCATGGAGCCGCACAGGTCGACGTCGTGGGAGAGCACCGGAGCCACGGTCGACGGGGTGGCGTGTCATGAAGCACCTCAGCGATAGGCGACCAGCTCGAACAACCGCCGCGCCGAACCACGGGCGCGTCGATCCAGCTCGTCGACCGCTGCCGCGGTGGTCGTCACGAGGCGCTCGAGATCCGCACGGACTGCGACCAAGCCGCACGCGAGAACCTCAGCACCGGCATCGACGTCACGGGCCAGACGGTCGCGAATGGTCTGGATCCCCTCCACCACGTCCGAGTCGAGCTCCGCAGGTCGGCTGAACTCCAGCGCCGCGTCGAGGCAAAGAGCAGGCGCGTGACGCTGACGCTCAGTCGCGCCTCGACCGAGGCTCGCGAATGCGTGCCCACCCTCGAGCGCTGCATTGTGGAACGCCTGGCACCCGCGGCCCGAACCTCGACCGCCCCCAGCATGCCACGCGAAGCTGGAGGGCGGCGAACACCGATTGCGCCGCACGCGTGCGTTCCGCCATGGTCGGCACCACATCCAGCAGGGCTCCCACCTTGGCTGCGTGTGGACCTCCAGCGGCCAAGACCGCCTCCACTGCATCCGCAAACGCATGGTCGAAGTGGGCCGCGACCCCCTGGAACCGCCGCCTGCTCGGCGTCGAGCTCCGCGAGCGCGGCCCAGAGCTCGATCGTCCTGCTTTGCGTGCGGGATCGCCTCCAACGCTCGGCGCCGTGCAAGCACCGTCGCAAGTCGCTCGACAGCGTGCTTGAGCGCGGGCAGCGATCCTGGCGTCTCGCGATACACCATCGGGAGCGTAGCATCGCGCGCGTCGCTCATCGTGCGTCCCGACGTCGCCACTGTTCGTGAAGAGGGAGGGGGACGACGCCTCCGCGCTGTGGGTCGAGGACTTGGGCCAGGAGCGTGGGGGCGCACGTGATGGCCGGTCGCCGCGAGCCGGACGAGCGGCTGCTGTCCGCGCAAACGCAGCGCCTGCGCTACTCCAGCATTCGGTCGCGCACGAATGCGCCATGTCCTCCAAGGTCATTCGGACCCCATCCACCCGCGACGGAGGCACCCGGCGCGAGAATGCAGCTGGAGTCCGGTTGGCAGTTGTCGAGCTTCCAGGCGGTCCAGCTGACCTGGCTCTGGTTCATCCAGTCCCGCCACGCCATGGCCTCTGCTTCGCAGACCACGCCGTCGAGCCCGCCATCGGCATGCGTCGCAGCCCACTCCGTCGCGAACAAGGCGAGCCCCTGGCTCAGCGCCACGGTGCCGCGGTTGCGAGCCTCTTGCCCGTGAGAGCACGCGTAGAAGTGAATCGTGTACATGAGGTTGGTGCCCGCGACGGGGTCAGCGGCAGCCTCGTCGACGGCAGAGGACCAGCTGGGCGTACCCAAGATGATGACGTTGTCGGGATCGCCGGCCCGAATCGCGGACACGAGGGCCTCGTCCATCGGCTTGACCGTCCCGCTCCACGAGACCTGCAGCGGCTCGTTGTAGGGCTCGTACAAGACGTTGGGCAGATGCCCGAACTCGGCGGTCATCATCTGAAAGAACGCGATCGCCTCGGCTTGGTGCTGCTCGGCGTGGTGGTCGTGCCAGTCGATGATCACGTACACACCTGCGGCCACTGCGTTGTCGACGATCGTTCGCACTTGACTGAGCGCCTTGTCGGGGTTGGCGAGGTAGGCCCCTTCGGCGTCGACACCCATCGCGGCACGAATCACGGTGAGGCCCCAGCTGTCGCGCATGTACTCGAGCGCGGACAGACTCTCGGCGTAGCCTTCGTTCTCCCAGTTGAGCCACATGCTGCTCACGCCTCGCAGCTGAATGGGCTCTCCGTTTGCTGCGGGCCCGCAGACGCCCCTCGGCGACGTGCAGCGCGCCGTAGCGTTCGGTCGGCAGGCCGCCGGGGTTCAGCCCGGTGTCCGTGACCTCGCCGGTAGCGTCGGTCGGGTCCGAGTCCCCAGTCAGAACCACCCGTTGGGTCGGTCGGATCCGTTCCGGCCGATCCCGCGCTACCCCCGGGCCCGCCCGGTCCGCCGTCATCGTCGGAAGGGCTCGAATCCGGGCCCGCCGTGGAGGAGGAGGCGTCTGTGTCGGTGTCGGTCGTCATCGAGGACGAGCTGTAGGCGTCACAGCCTCCAGCACCGAGGGCAACCGCAAGGGACGCGACCGCGTGTTGGGAGAGTGTTCCGAGGTCCCTCATACGCGACTGGGGTGGGGGGCAGCGCCATAGAATGATCGGAGGAAATTCTGTCGGGGCCTGAGGCGCCGGCCGGTCTGCTGCCCCGCGCTCGGGCAGTCGGGGCCGGACGCGCCCCCGTCAGCGGGCCGTGTCGCCGTGGTCGTCGAGCAGCGCGGCCTGCTGCGCGGCCATGGCTGCCGCGGTCAGCCGCAGGAACCGGCGCACCACCTCCAGCTCGGCGTCGTCGAACTGCTCGAGGACCTCGTCGGTCCGTCGCCGAGAAGCGGGGCGAGGTACCGGTCGGCCACGGCGTGGCCCTCGTCGCTGACCTCGAGCAGGATCCGGCGCCGGTCGGCCACGTCGCGCACGCGGCGGAGTACGTCCGCCCCCTCGAGCCGGTCCACGAGCGCGGTGACGGCGCCCGAACTCAGCCCGAGCTCGCGGCCGAGCAGGCCGGGCGTCATGGGTGTCGCCGAGCCGTGGGCGTCGAGCACCGTCACCAGCGCTTCGACGTCGGTGGCGTGCATACCCTGCGCGGCCACGAATGCGGCCGTCACCCCGTCGGCTGCGGCGACCAGCGCCTTGGTCAGCGTCATCACGTCCTGAGGTTCGTCCGGGTCCACCCGTCGCGGCATGTCGGCTCCTCCACGATCTCTTGCCATCGAGAGTGTTGCTCGTCAAGATAGTTGGCGTGAGCGCCTCGACCGCACACACGTGGCGGAAGCTGCTCGTTTGGCTGCACGT
>CAVXIC010000016.1:0-95220 GCA_963761755.1 uncultured bacterium | reverse complement strand
CACCCCCCACCCACCTCTTCCAGACTGGATCACCCGGACTGGATCACCCGCGCCGACTGGATCCACTCGTTCTCGTCTTCCAGACTGGATCCCCTCGTCCTCGGTCGCAGCTTCGTTCCCATGCATGCCCTTCCCTCGGGTTGAGCTATGCTCCCGCCTTGCCCGACAACTCCCCCAAGCGAGCCACCGCGGTGCTGGTGGCCGTTCAGCTGCCCCACGTCGACGATGCCCAGCATGCCTCGGACATCGACGAGCTGCGCCGACTGGTCCATACGCTGGGCCTCGAGGTGGTCGGGGTCGTGGGGCAGAAGCGGTCTCGACTGTCGCCCACGACGGTGGTCGGCGAAGGCAAGCTCAGCGAGCTTTGTGCTTGGACGGGTGGGGACGGGAGCATCGCCCCCAGCATCGCCAGCCGGGACCGCGCCGAGCTCCGTCGCGCCAAGCAGCTGGGCGAGGAGACCGAGGAGCCCGTGCCGTTCATCCTGGGTGTGGACGAGGACGGCTCGGAGAGCGAGGAGCCGCGCGCAACGGTCGTCGTCGTGGATCACGAGCTGACCGCGCAGATGCATCGCAACCTGGAGCGCTCGACGGGTGCCGAGGTGTTGGACCGGACGCACGTCATCGTGGAGATCTTCCATCGGCATGCCCACACCCGGGAAGCGCGGCTGCAGGTCGAGATCGCTCGGCTCACCTACGTTGCGCCGCGCCTGCGCGAGGCGGGGGCCAGCAAGGACCGCCAGCGCGGCGGCATCGGCGGCAAGGGGGCGGGGGAGTCGTCGCTGGAGCTCGACCGGCGAAAAATCCGAACCCGCATCGCGGACCTGCGTCGCGAGCTGGCCGAGATCGATCGAACCTCCGCGACGCGCCGTCAGGGCCGCGAGGGGCAGCGAAGGACCGCGTTGATCGGCTACACGAACGCCGGCAAGAGCTCGATGATGCGGGCGCTCACGGAAAGTGGCGTGCAGGTCGCCGACAAGCTGTTCGCGACCCTCGACACGACGGTTCGGGCCCTGCGGCCAGAGGTCGATCCGCGGATCCTGGTGAGCGATACGGTCGGCTTCATCAAGAAGCTTCCGCACGAACTCGTCGCCTCCTTCCGGTCCACGCTGGACGAAGCGCTCGACGCTGCACTGCTGCTGTTCGTGGTCGATGCCTCCGACGCGTCGTTTCGCGAACAGCTCGCGGTGACGCGCGAGGTGCTGGCCGACATCGGGGCTGGTGAGGCCACGTCCAAGCTGCTGCTCAACAAGTGCGATCGTCTCGGTCCCGAGGTCCAGGCGGAGCTTGCGGAGGAGTTCCCCGACGCGATGCTCGTGTCGGCCCACGACCCCGCCAGCGTTGCCGCCGTTCGTGACTTCATCGTGGAGAGCTTCGACGGCGAGATGGAGCAGACGCAGCTGTTCGTGCCGTGGGCGGCACAGGGCGTGGTCTCGCGGATCCACGACGCGGCGACCGTGGTCAGCGAGCGCCACGACGAACTGGGCACGCACCTCGAGGTCCGTGGTCCTGCGGCCACGTTGGCCCGCCTGCAGGTGCAGCTCGCCGAGACCGCCTGAGTCGTCATGACCAACAACGACATCCTGCGCCGCATCCGCTACGTCTTCGACTTCGGCGACGACGAGATGATCGCGCTGTTCGCCCTGGGAGAGAAGGAGGTCACCCGAGCCGAGGTGAGCGATTGGCTCAAGAAGGAAGACGACCCCGCGTACCGCAACTGCAGCGACAAGTCGCTGGCGCACTTCCTCAACGGGCTGATCGTCGAGCGACGCGGTCGTCGCGAGGGCCCCGCGCCCAGGGTGGAGTCGCGGCTCGACAACAACCTCATCCTCAAGAAGCTCAAGATCGCGATGGCGTTCTCGAGCGACGAGCTGCTCGAGGTCCTCCGCCTGGCGGGCAACGAGATGAGCGCGCACGAGCTGAGCGCGTTGTTTCGCAAGCCGGGGCACAAGCACCATCGCACGTGCCTGGACCAGGTGCTGCGGAACGTCCTGACCGGCCTTCGGCTGCGGTTTCGGCCCGAAGCGCCCGTTCACGAACCGTCCTACTGATGGTCGTGCTCAGGGCTCGATCGACAGGCCGAAGTACATGAGGCTGGGATCGCCAGGCAGGAAGGTGATCGCCGCGACGTCGTGCCACGGGTTGTGGGAGAGGGTGACCGCTCCGGTCCCGTGGTCGTAGCGATAGACGTCGGTCCCGTAGTTCTGGAAGTTGCTGCCGAACACGAAGTACAGCACGTCGGGATCGGTGGGATGGGGAAAGAGGTGGTTGCCGTTGTAGAGCGTCGCCTCGTCGGCGTCGACTACCGGGGCGAACGTGAGCCCCCCGTCCTCGGAGCGAAAGACGTGCCGCGCGGTCGCGTCATCGAGGTTCGCGAGGTCGTATCCCTCGGCCCAGACGACGCTGGGATCCGCGCTCGAGATGGACACCGTGAAGGCGTTGGCATTCCCGGGACCAAAGCCGGTCGACTGCGACCATCGTGCGCCGCCGTCCATCGTCACCCACGCGCCCTGCACCGCCACGCCGAAGATTGCGTGGTCGAGGTCGGTCGGGTCGAAGAACGCCCGGTACACCAGAGGTCCCGCACCCGAGGCGACGCCTTGAAGGCTCCACTGCTCGCCTGCATCGGTCGAGTCCCAAAGCTGTCCTTCCGAGTCGCCGATGCGCACATGGTCGGGGTCCGTGGGGTCGACGCCGAGGCCGACGACGTTGCCAACCGGAGAGGAGAGCGCCGTGAGCACCCCATCGTCGATGCGGGTCAGGCCCTCGCCGTTGTCCACGAAGCCGTAGGCTCGGGTGTCTCCGGCGGCGCGAAGCACCGGCGTTCCTCCAGTGATCTGACCCACCGAATCCCACGAGCAGCCGGCGTCGGGCGACGCGAGGATCTGGTCGCCGCTGGCCGCGAGCAGCGTGCCCGGCTGCCCCAACGCGACGAGGCCAAAGGTGTAGGTGACCGGCAGAATCTGTCCGTCCATCGGCGCGAGGGTGTTGCCCTCGTCGAACGTGAAGGTGACCGCGCCGGTCCCGGTGACCATGTCGCAGTCCGGCGGCATCCAGACCGCCTCGCCCCCGGTGCTCGAGTCCGACGACCCGCTGTCCTGGCCGCTGGAGCTGCTCGAGGAGCTGGACGATTCGGTGTCACCCGCCGAGGTTGGCGCTCCGGTGCTCGAGGTTACCGAGGTCGCCTCGAGGCCCGTCGTATCGCCCCCGGAGGAGGACTGCGCGGTCCCGGTGGCGGCGGTCCCGGTCGTGCTGCCCGACGACCCGTCGTCGCTGCCGCCGGTGCTCGAGGTATCGTCCGAACACGCAGCAAGAGTCGCGAGCAGGGCGGTCAGGCAAGCGTAGGGGCGGGTCATCGCCGAACGATAGCCTACCTGTCGCGTCCGTCCAGGAGTGCCCGGGCTCTCTCGATTGCATCCGGAGATCCCGAGACGGCCAAGACGTCTCCGGCTTCGATCTGCTCGTCGCCGGAGGGCAGGGTCGTGGTGATGTCTCCTCGGGTGATCGCGACGACGGTCGCTCCGGTTCGACACCGCAGGTCCAGCTGGGCCAGCGTCGAGCCATCGGCGCGGCTGTCCGTGTCGATGCGCAGCGGGTGATGATCGAGCCCTCCCAGTGGCGTCGGGGCAGGGGCGACGCCCGGGATACTCTCTTCGGTGCCGACGTGGTCGGCGAGCTCGGTGGCGATGCGGGCCACGCCCGAGGTGTACTCGTTGTCGACGCGTCCCAGCCGCAGGCCGAGCACGACCAGAACGGTGATCAGGACCGAGAGGAACGCGACCTCTCCCCAGTGGCCACCCACCAGTGGCTGCAGGATCGCCAGGGTGGGGAGACCGACCGCGACGACGACGAACAGCAGCGCAACGGCCTCGACGGCGCGCGCGCGAGGCGTGGGCGCCGAGTCCTGTTGCGCCAGTGCCCGAGCGTTGGCGGCGAGGCGAGAACCGCTGCGCACCAGGCCGATGACGAACGGAACGGCCACCACGGCTGCGGCGGCGTCCAGCGTCAGCTGCTGCGCATCTGCGACGTGTGGCTGGACCGCCTGGCGTGCGACGAAGAGCACCACCAACGCAAACCAGTCGAGGATGACCGCGGTCGCGGGCCGGCGCAACGAGGGGCCCTCGCGGGGTGTCCGTATGGTCCGAATGAAGCTCTGGTAGGCGACGAGAACCTGCTGGACGCGGTCGGGAATCCAGCGATCGAAGAGCGTCACGATGCCCTGCGCCCGTGAGAGCAACATCGGGGTGGTGAACGCGGTGATCGTGGCCACGGTCACGAGCGCGGGCAGGGTCTCCTTGGGCACGACGCCGCCGGCGATTGCGATGGTGGCCAAGATGAAGGAGAGCTCGCCGACCTGGCCAAGCGCGAGGCCGGCGTAGATGCCGGAGCGAACGGACGAACCGGTCAGCACGGTCCCGGCCGAGACCGAGATGAACTGCATACCGATCACGACAGCGCTCAAACCCAGGGCGAGCGGCATGCTCTTCCACGCGACGAGGGGGTCGACCGCCATCCCGATCGACACGAAGAAGATCGCGGAGAAGAGCGCGCGGAGGGGCTCGATGGCCTTCTCGACCTCGTGGCCGCGTCCGGACTCGGCAACCGCCATGCCGGCCAAGAACGCACCCAGCGCGACGGAGTATCCGAAGCCCTCCGCCACCAAGGCGAGGCCGAAGGCTGCTCCGGCGATGAGGACGACCAGGACCTCGGTGTCCCGCTTCGCCAGCGCGATGCGGACCAATCGGGGCAGCAACAACAAGCCGGCCACCAGCATCGCGGCGACGACGCCCGCGAGCTGGACCACGAGCTGTCCCAGAGCCCGAAACCCGATGTCTTCGCCGGCAGCCAGCGCGGTCACGACCGCGATCAGCACGATCGCAGCGACATCTTGCACGATCAGAATCCCGAAGACGTGTCGACGAATGTCGGGGTTGATCGGGTTGGTACGCAGGACGGCGCTGACGACCATCGTGCTGGAGATGGAGACCGTGGCTCCCAGGCAAACGCTCGAGACCGTCGTCCAGCCCATGAACGAGCCGACACTGAATCCAGCCCAAGCCAGCGCCCCGATCTGGATGGCGGCCGTGAACCCCGAGATCGGGATGATCTCGAGGAGCTTGCGGGCCCTGAATTCCAGGCCGACGGCGAACATGACCAGCACGACCCCCACCTCGGCGAGTTCGCCCATCCGCGCCGGGTCGGCGAACAACGGGACCGGAATGTACGGGCCGACGATGAGGCCGGCGAGCAGATAGCCGAGGATGGTCGGCTGGCCCAGCTGGCGCGCGAGCATCGCAGTGGCAGCGGCGACGACCGTGACGACGCCAAGGTCGTGGATGAGCGCTCCCTGCATCGGGGCTGTAGGCTAGCGCAGATCGCCGCGCTCGCTGCCGCCTACAACGCTTGCCGGAAGCGAATCAGGTCCGTCATTTCGCCGGGCGAGAATCGCGGATTGAAGTGGGAAAATGGAGGGATCGAGGCGTACGAGGCGCTGTGGACGGTCGAGGATGCCGGAGAAGGACGGGGGCTGGCGTCCCGAGCTTCCCCTGGGCCCTTTCGCCGAGCAAGACCTCAAGGTGCTGCGGGTCGTGGACGTGAATCAAGATGGATTCGTCGACAAGCTGTGCCGCCTCAAAGCGTTCCGTGCCGGGGCACGCCGGGAGGAGGAAACGAAATGAAGTCGGAAATGGAGGGATGCAGGTAGGGCAGGTCTTGCCGCTGGCGTCGCGGGGCATGGGGTCGTGCGCGAGGCCGAACCGAAGCGGTCGAGGGTCTTGCCTTCGTGGGCGATTGGCGTGCAGGTCGAGCGGACGCGTCCCGCAGAGGAGGCCGGCTTCGCCGAAGGGGACCGCTTACAACGTTTGCAGGAAGCGAATCAGGTCCGTCTTTTGGCCGGGCGTGAACCGCTCGACGCCGTCGTCCATGAAGATGCCCTCGTCGTGGCCGACGGCCGAGAGGCCCGGCTCGCTGGTGTCGAAGACCTGGTCGAAGTGAGCCGGCGCGGCGAGCGGGTAGCCGTTGCACCCTGAGTCGAAGTCGACCACCTTGTTGGTGATCGGGCCGTACTGGTAGACGCTGGGTCGCTGTGCGGCCGGGGTGAGCACGGCGCAGAGGTTGGGCACCGCATTGTTGTGGAAGTAGGGCCACCGCGCCCAAATGCCCACGAGTGGCGGGGGGACGTAGCCCTCTTGGGGCGTGAGCACGAGGTCGTACTTCTCGGAGATGGCCAGGTCGTTGATGTCCTGGATGTACTCGACGCTCTTGCGTCGATGAGGATCCGTGCCGACCTCGTGGATCGGCGTGTCGGCGAAGTAGACCACGCGGGTCGTCTCGAGCTGTTCGCGCATCGACAGTGACCCGGCGTCGGGCTCACTCCACCCCTTGTCGTAGGTGCCGTGGCACTTGGCGCAGTTGTCGATGAACAGCTGCTCGCCGCGCTGGGCGGCCTGCAGATCGAAGGCCTCGGGTTCGAAGTGGTCGAAGAAGCTCGGGGCCTGCGTCGCGAAGATCCCGGTGGTGAACTCCTCGATCATCTGCCAGTTCTCGTTGAGCCACAGGTCGAGCGCGACCAAGTCCGAGCCCCGACCGAACTCGTTGACCAGCAGGGCGCCGAGCACCGGGTTGCCGCTGACGAGCGACCCGTCGGAGAAGTACTTGTTCTTGTACTTGGTCAGCCACCATGTGGCGGGCTTGACCTCGCTGGGGTAGTTCTCCAGCGGGTTGTCGCGGGGGTTCTGCCAGGACGTCTCGGTGCGGGTCGCCCAGGGGTCGAGTTCACGCGTCCCCAGCGAGAGGATGGTGTGGGCCAGGGCGGTGTCGAGACCCAGCGCCCGAGGCTCGACGCTGCGGACATAGCGAATGTTCTCTCGCGACTGTCGCCACAGGTCCGTCTCGCCAGCATCGGCACCCGTGCCCAAGGCGAATGCGTTCGGGCCGACGGCTTCGAACATCGGCTTGTACATGACGAACAGGTTGTTGGCCTGGGACCGACGGTTGTGCAGGCCGAGGGTGGGGGAGTCGAACACGCGGCCGGCGTGGCACGTCGCGCAGCTGAAGGTCAGGCCCGCACCCCGCTCGGTGTTCATGATCGTCACGCCCCAGTACTCGCCCTCGGGGGTACGGACCAGGCCGAGCTGGTCGTAGATCTCCTCCATGGAGGAGACGCCGGTGAAGGCGGGCAGGAGCTCGGACATGAGCTGCCGCAGAGGATCGTTGGGGTTGCCCTCGATGAGCAGACGCAGCGGGCGTTCGGGGATGAGGATTCCGGTGCTCTCGACCGGGTACTCGAGCGCGTAGCGCTGCCCGATCTCGGCGTAGGCGGCGACCGAGTCGGCAGGGATGCCCAGGGGGTTGGGGCGACCGCACGGAGAGATCAGCTCGCCCTCTTGCCAGGTCGCGGGCACGCCTTGCTCGGTGCATACGTCGTTGGCTCCGCCCGAGCCGCCGCTTTCGCCGCCCTCGGACTCGGCGGTGGTGGAGCCAGCCGAGGTCCCCGCACCGTCGCCATCACCGGGAGCGTGGTCGCTCGTCGACGAGCTGCCGTCGGTGTCGATGCCGGTTGCGTCCGAGTCGAAGCCACACGCGGCAAGGCTCAGCGACAGCACCCACGGAAACTTTCCACCCCACATCCTCGGGTGCATACCACACCCCTCAGGAGTCGCGGCGGGCGGGCACGGGGACGCGCTGACCGTCTTCGACCGCGACGACGTCCGGGTGAATTGCCGACGCCTCGGCCAAGAATGGTTCGCTCGATCGATAGCGCTGTGAAAAATGCGTGAGCACGACCCGTCGTGCGCCCGCGTCTCGACCGATCGTCGCCGCCTGGACCGCGGTCATGTGGGCGTGGTCGTGGGCCATCTGCGCGTCTTCGTGCAGGTAGGTGGACTCGATCACGAGCAGGTCCACGTCGCGCGCGAGTGCGAGCGCGCCCTCACACGGGCGGGTGTCCATGACGAAGGCGACCGATTGGCCGGGCTTGGGCACGCTCACCTCCTCGAGGCGAACGGTGCGGCCGTCGACCTCGAGGCTGCCCGCGCGGTGGAGCTGGCCGATCGCCGGGCCGCGAACACCCAGCGCCTCGAGTTTCTCGGGCAGCATCCGGTGTCCGGCCGGCTCGTCGATGCGATAGCCGAGCGTCGGCACGCCATGGTCGAGCGGGGCGACGGAGATCCGAAACGCGGGGGTCTCGATGACCGCGGTCTCGTCCTCGATGGGATGCGGGACCATCGTTGCGCGCTCCCGGTAGATCGACGCGTAGCGGAGCCGGTCGAAGTACTTGCGACCGCTGGCTGGGAAGTAGACGTGGATGGGATGCGGGACCTCGTCCAACGAGAGCCGCTGCGTGATGCCGGCCAGACCCAGGCAGTGGTCGCCGTGGAAGTGCGTGACGCACACGCGGGTGATCGCGCTGGCCGCGACGCCGGCGTAGATCATCTGCCGTTGCGTGCCCTCGCCGGGATCGAAGAGCACGCCTTCCTCGTCCCAGCGCAGGAGATAGCCATTGTGATTGCGGTAGCGCGAAGGGACCTGCGACCCGGTGCCCAGCGCGATCAGCTCGCGCACACTCATCGATCTCGCCAGCGAGGCGCGGAGGTGAACTCGAGCCCGAGCGTCTGCCGCATGTCGTTGGCCCACGCTACTCGCGTCGCAAACACGATGGTTCCGTGCTGCTCGGCCACGCTGAACGGCATCCGCACCTCCAGCCGGGTTCCGACCATGAAGCGCCCGTGCACCCGATCCAGCCGTATGCCGCCGGCGCTGATGTCCGTCATGTGTCCATCGCTCGAGCTGACGCCCAGCCGAACGTTCACGCTGACGGGGATGCGCATCCAGTTGCGAAGGCCGCGGGGGTTGGGAGGATCGCGCAGCTGGATCTGCAGGTTGCGCCTCTCCTGCCTCTTTTCGGGGTCCAGCCTGCCTTGCCGCTCGAGGACGGTGAGATTGTAGAACTTGAGGATTGTGGTGACCGCGGCCGTGCCGCTCAGTGGCGCCATCCCCGGCTGGGGTCGTCCCGAGGGGTCGAAGATGACGTGGGCCGAGGGCGCGTAGCTCGGGGCGCCATCGGCCCGCTCCCATCCCGCCGGGGTGTCCGCGTTGGAGGGGAGCTCGACCTCCCGGATTCCGTGGTCCTCCAGCTGCCCCCGGGCATTGCGGCGCCGATACACGGATGCAGTGTACCCTCTGCGCCGATGGCAGACGCCTCGATTCCGGTCCTCAGCCTGCACGAATTGGCCCCCGCGGGGCGCAGGGACGCCGCCGTGCGGACGCTCGGTGAGGCGCTCGAGACGTTCGGCTTCGTCGCCATCATCGATCACGACGTCCCCGAGGCGCTGCTGAGCGAGTCCTACGCGAGAGCAGCGGAGTTCTTCGCGCTGCCCGAAGATACCAAGCGTCGGTACGAAGACGTGGAGTCCGGTCGACAGCGTGGGTACACGTCGCTGGGAGTCGAGCACGCCAAGGACCAGTTGGTGCCCGACATCAAGGAGTTCTGGCACGTGGGCCGGCTCCAGGGCGACGTGCCGCCGAACATCGAGCCCGCGGAGCCGGTGAACTTCACCACCACGTTCAACCGCTTGTTCGCCGAACTCGATCGCGTCGCGACGACGTTGCTCGAGAGCGTGGGCGCCTACCTCGGCAAGCCCGAGGGGTTCTTCGAAGACTTCACCCGCGGCGGCAACTCGGTGCTCCGCATCATTCACTATCCGCCGCTGTCCAACGACGTCGAGCCGGGGGCGGTGCGAGCCGCTGCCCACGAGGACATCAACCTCATCACGGTGCTGCCGGTGGCGACCGAACCCGGGCTTCAGCTGATGACCCGCGACGGGGCGTGGGTGGACGTGCAGACGCCTCCCAACGTCATGGTCTGCGACACCGGGGACATGATGCAGCTGCTGACCGGGAGGCGGCTGCGCTCGACGACGCACCGGGTCGTCAACCCACCCGGTGATGCCAACCGCTCCCGGTTCTCGATGCCCTTCTTCTGCCACCCGCGACCCGACGCCGTGCTGCAGCAGCAGCCGGAGGTGCTCGCGCACGCCTTCATGATGGAGCGCCTGCGCGACATCGGCCTGGCCTAAGCAGCCCGTCAGTCCGTGTCAGTCCGCGTCGGTCGGGTCGGGTTCTTCGTCTGGGCCGGTCTCGCTGGGCTCGTCCCAGTCGCGGCGGATCTTGGCCGCGATGAGGTCGCCGGAGTCCTCGTGAGAGCGCTCCTGAACCGCAACGGCGTAGCCCTCGGCCCCGTGAGCGTCCCAGTCGAACCGGACGCCGTGCGCTCGGCCCTGGGTCGCCCGTCGCTTGCGGCGCTCTTTGGTGGGTGCTGCCACGGTCCTTCTACCTTGGAGCAACCGGTGATCGTGCGCAAGGGACATGTCATCGAGGTGCACCTAAGACGGGGCACGGAGCCGATTTCGCGCCTCGAAGAAGAGCACGTACACTCGAGCTCCGTGCCTCATCGAACGGTTCCATCGCTCTCCGGAGCCGTCTTTCTGCGAAACGAGAAGATGTTTCGGGAAGCGGTCGGAGATGCCGTGGTCGACCGCGCACGGGCGTCGCTCACTGAGGAGCAGCGCGACGTCTTGGACTCTGCCGTGCCTGCTGCGTGGATCCCGGTGACCGTTTTGGACACCTTCTACTACGCCATCGGAGCTGAGGCGGGACGCGACCTGCACGGCTTCTACCCTGAGGTGGTCAAGGAGGGCATCACCGCGACCCTTCGCTCGGTGTGGAGAGTGCTGCTCCGGTTGACCTCCGACCGGGCGCTGCTCCGCCGCACGCCGCTCATCTACGAGCGCGGGCATTCGGTGGGCAAGATCACCCCCAGGATCGATGGGCCCGGTCGCGCCACGGTGGTGCTGACCCAGTGGCCCCAGATGCCCGACCTCCGCCGCCTCGGGGTCGCCTCGGGCATCCGTGCGGTGATGGAAGTCGCCGGGCGCAAGGACGTGACCGTGGAGTACGACGGGACCGACGACGGCGCGGTGTATCGCGTGTGCTGGCGGGTTTGAGCGGTTCAGCCGGATCAGCCGCTGGGTGTGCCGCCACCGACGACGCTCAGCGCGTGGCCGGTCATGTCGGAGTACGTGTACGCGCCGACGAGGCCGTTGTAGGAGGTGACGGTCCCATCGGTCGGGTCGACGCGATGGGCACCGCTGCCGTTGACCGCCCACACGTTGCCGTAGAAGTCGATGCTGACCCCGTAGGAGTCCGGGGTGGAGAAGTCGTGCAGGACCGCGAAGGTTTCGCGGTCGATCCCTCGGACACCTCCGAAAGACGACATCCACAGCAGGCCGCCGGGTTCGCCGTCTGCCATGCATCCCGACGAGACGTTGAGCTCGGGGCTGACCGTCCACGACTCGGCCATCGGATCGAAGCGCGCTGCCCGGCTGCCGCAGTTCCAGACGAACCCGTCGACATCGACCGTCATGCCGTACCAGTGCGAGCTGGTACCGGTGCTGGTGGGGCCGTCCCAGACCGTGACCGCGAGGGAATCGAGGGTGACGCGGACCAGATGGTTGCCGCTCGCCCAGCCGGTTGCCCAGAAGTTGCCCTCGCTGTCGACCGCACCGCCGTACAGGCCGTATGGGTCGGACTTGAGGCCCGGAATGTCGACGGTATCGACCACCACGCCCGCGTCACCGTCGATGAGGATGACGTGGTCGGTCGTGCCGCTGCCGATGCGACCGGCCGTCCAGAGCATCTCGTTCTCCCACGAGCACGTCGCGCTGTTCCAGGTGCCGGGCGCCCACGCGACGGGTCGCTGGCTGTCGTAGTCGAAGGGGATGTACCAAGCGCGGCACTCCTCCTGGTCCCACGCCAGCGCGGTGTTGTTGGTCGAGGTCTGAATCCCCGCGGTGCCGTTGGTGTCCTGACAGGACTCCTCGGTCGCGTAGATCTTGGTGATGCCGCCGTTGCGGTTGGCGACTGCGACGTGCCCAGAAAGGCTGACCGAGGTTCGCGACGGGCTGCCGAGGGTATCGGGACGGGTTTGAAAGCGGCCGACTTCGGTGACGGTCTGGGTATCGATCTTGGAGATCGTTCCTTGGCCGCTGTTGGCAGCCCACAGGTACGAGAAGTCGGGCTCACCCTTCTTGCCGCGGCCCGAGTTGCCCGGTTGGCATCCGCCGACGTTCTCTCCTGCGTCGGGGATGGTGCCGATGTCGAAGACGATGGGCCCCGGATCGCTGTCCTCGGAGCCGCCGTTGCTATCGGCCCCGGGTGCGGTGGTTTCGGAGCCCGACTGCGAGCCCCCACCGGTTGCCGCGGCGCCCGTCGAGCTGCCCGCTTCGGAGGTCGTAACGTTGGTGAGGCCGCCCGAGGCGTCGGCGTCAACGGCCGGGGAGTCGGCGTTGCACGCCAGGAGCATCGCCGCGGCGATGGAGGAGATGTTCAAGCAGCGAGTCTTCATTGCGGTTCCCACCCAAGCTGGAGGGTATTCAACCACAGATGAAGGGGATCCGCCCGGTTCGGTTCAGCCCGCGACCGGAGGCGCCGACGTCGTCGAGCCCGCGCCGAAGAACTCCGGCGCGTTGTTGACCGGGATCGGCGTGGTGACGGCGCTACCGCCGACGAACTCGACCTCGAACACCGCGCCGTCCCGCGCGAACCCGTAGGCCTTGCCGGCCCAGAAGGCCAAACCGAAGACCGAGTCATACGGCAAGGCGCCGAAGTTCTGCAGCACGAGCCCGTTGCTCGGGTTGAACTGAATGATGCAGTCGGTCTCGTCGCAGCCGGGGCCACGTACGGTCAGGTAGGTCCCGCCGTTCTTCACCGAGACCACGTCGCCACTCGAAGCGAGGCCATCGGCCAAGGTGGCGATCGTCGAAGACGAGCCGTCGCTGGTGTCGATGTGCACGTAGTCGGCGTTGTTGAAGCCCACGAGCGCTTCGCGGGTCGCATCGACGGTTCCCTCGGGAACGAAGGAGAGCGACGAAGGGTAGCTGCCCGTGGCGATCAAGGTGCAGCTGGCGGTGAGTCGATCGATCTCGTAGAGGGCGCCGTAGCTGACCCCGAACATGTTCGACTCTTGGTCGAGCGCGATGTCGACGATGGGGCCGTCATCGCAGCCCTGGAAGTCACCGACGATCTCGACGTCGAGGGTCTCCGGGTCGAGGCGGTACAGCGTGCTGCCGCTGTGACCGAAGACCTCGGCGAGCTCGACGCCGCCGGTGTCTTCGGGGCCGACGTCGAGGAGCGGCCCGTTGGTAGGATTGACGGTGGTGGAGGAGTCTCCGCCCGAACTCGTCTCATCGCTCACACTGGAGGTGGACCCAGTCGTGGGATCAACCGAGGTGGAGCCGGGGCTGCTGTCGTCCTGCGTCCCCCCCGCTTCTCCGGATTGACCGGGATTATTGTCCCGTGCGTCCACGGTGCAACCCGCGTAAGCGATTGAAGTTCCAAGCAACAAGCAAAGGGCAGGGGCACGCATGGTCCGAGTGTCTCCCAGGAGATGACACATCCTACACGCTGCGAGGTGGGTTGGCCGGCTGCGCGGTTGGCCCCACCGAGCGCAAAAACACAGGGATGCTCGCGATCGCGCGTCCGTTGTGACAGCCCGGTGACAGCCCACCGCTCTCGGGTCAAGATGCGTCGCCTCGCGATGAGCACGATCGAACTCCGCCAACGCTTCGAAGCGCTGCGCGCCGCAGTCGCGGCCAAGGACCCACAGGGCGTCCAGGCCGCTCTGGAGGCGCTCGAGCACGACCTCGACGGGGCCGATCCGCTGACTCGGGCGGCCGCCTACGCACAGGTCCAGCTGGAGCGCGGGCGTCCGCTCGACGCCGCACAGGTCCTCGACGACATGCTCGCGGTCATCGGCGACGACGCGCGCGTGCACCACCAGATCGGGATGTATCGAGAGCAAGGTGGCGACCTCGACGCCGCGCTCCGCTCCTACGCGCGCGCCAACGCGGCCGACGCGATGTTCACCGAAGCGTGGGTCTCTCGGGGCGCGCTGCTCGACCGACGCGACGAGCCGCTCGCCGCGCTGCGGTGCTATCGGAGCGCCTTGCTGTCCGACCCGCAGCACGTGGGCGCGTGGCGAAACATGGGCAACGTGCTCGCGGCGGAGCGCAAGTTCGGCGAGGCGGCCGCTGCCTATGACACGGCGCTCGGGCTCGCGGTCGGCGACAAGACGATCGCGTTCTTGCGCTCCTCGGCGCACGCGGCCCAGGGCGATCTGGACACGGCGAATCGCCTGCTGCCCGAGTCGCTTCAGGACGAACTCGGGCGCGCGGTCGAGGTGCGGGTGGGCGAGGTGGTGTGCCGGTTCTTCGCGACCGAGCACGACGAGGCGCGTCGGCGGGCGCGGGCGCGGGCGCTGCTGGCTGCGGTCGACGACGGCCTTCCCGAGGGTCTGCACGTGGTCGCGTTCGAATCACAGCGCTACGTGTGCGATCCGGATCCCGTCCGGCCGGCGCATCCGCACCGCTTCTTCGACGCGTCCTCGGCGGTCGCGATGACCGACTGAGCAGCCCGTCGGGCTACTGCAGCGAGGCCGTCTGGCGGTGACGTTCCGGCGACTGCCCGGTCCAGCCGTGAAACGCCCGGAAGAACGAGTTGGGCTCTTCGTAGCCGAGCAGGAAGGCGATCTCGTTGCAGGGCAGGTCGGTGCTGTCGAGGTAGTGCCGGGCCAGCTCTTCGCGGACGTCGGCGAGCACGGTGTTGAAGCTGGAGGCTTCGGTTCTCAGCCGGCGCTGGAGCGTCCGGGCGCTCAGGCCCAGACGGGAGGAGACGTCGGCGACGTTGGCTCGGCCGCTGGGCAGCGACTCGAGCAGGACGGCGCGGACGCGATCGGTCGTGGTGGCTTGGCTCTGGATCGTTGCGAGGCGCTGCCGCAAGCTGGGCTCGAACGCTTCCCACAGCTCGTCGTTGGAGGTGAGGAAGGGGATCTGCAGGGTCTCGCGCGAGAACGAGATCGACCCGGCCCCGCCGTACTCCAGCTGAACCCCAAAGAACGCATCGTAGGCCGCGGGGTTGGCCGGACGCTCGGGCAGGGCGACGGCGGTCGGGCAGACCTCTCGTCGTGTGCCCATGCGCGCAACCTTGAGGAGGAAGGCGAGCTCCATGGTGCACAGCGACGGCGGAGGCGAATCGGCGGCGCTGAGCCAGCGCAGGCTGGCCGACCGTCCCCCGTCGGGCTTCCAGGCGAGCTCGATGCGCATCGGGGCACACAGCTGCTTGTAGTTCGCCAGCCGCTCCAGCGCGACGGCGAGGTTCGGGCTGCACAGCGCCGCGAAGAGCGGCGGCGTGAACGACTCGGCAGATGCGTGCCGGACAGCCGCGAGCGGTAGGTCGATGCCGGGACACAGCGACTCCGCGGCGCGCCAGAGCCGGAAGAAGTCCTCGGCGTCGACGCGAACCACCGGCTGCGAGAGCAGGTCTTCGGGCATTCCCGCGATGCGCAGGATATCGGCGGCGTGGAGGCCAATGTCCGCGATCACGGTGTGCCAGACGGGCGCGAGCCGGTAGTCCTTGGCACCACTCACGCTGCCTCGACTTCACCCGCCTCGACGAGCTGGGCGAAGAAGTCGTTCATCGTCTCCGACAGCGGGCGGTACGTGACGCCCAGGGCCTCTCGACTCTTGGCGTTGTCGGCCTTGAACGGGTGACCGACGTTGAGCGAGATCGCCTTGCGGCTCATCGCGTCGCTCATCAGGGGCCCGAACAGCCACACGGCCCACTTGGGGAGCGTGCGTTGGGGGATCGGGTAGCGCTCGCCGTACGTGGGGACCAGCACCTTGGCCATCTGGGGAAAGGCCGTGTCGTGCCCCGAGACGATGTGCCGCCCCTGGGCGTCGGGGACGAACGCGGCGCGCAGGTGGGCGTCGGCCAGGTCGCGAACGTCGACGACGCCGAAGCCCATGTCGGGCACGCCGGCCTTCAACGTGCCGTCGCCCAGCTGCTTGATGATGTTGAAGCTCTCCGATCCTCGGTGGACCTTGAGGCCGGGACCCATCACCAGCGAAGGGTTGACGACGACGAGCCTCCACCGCGACTGGGCGTCGGCGATCGTCCAGGCAGCGCGCTCCGCTTGGGTCTTCGAGTAGGCGTAGGGCTGGTGCTCGAGCGAGCTGCTGGTGTTCCAGACCTCCTCGTCGAACACGCCGCGAGGCGTGCGCTCGAGGTCGGCGTTGTCGCCATAGATCGCCGCGCAGCTGCTGGTGAGCACCACGCGCTTCACCGAGGGCGCCGCGTTCACGGCCTCGAGCAGGTTGCGGGTGCCGTGGGCGGCGGGCTTCACCAGGTCCGCCTCCGGGTCCTTCACGCTCATCTGGAACGGGGAGGCGGTGTGGAACACGATGCCGCAGCCCTCGACCGCCTCGCGAAACGAGCCCGCTTCGAGCAGGTCGGCCTGGAAGAAGTGCAGCGTGCCGGGGGCGTCGGATTCCGCCTCGCGCAGATGGGCCAGCTTCTTCACGTCGTCGGGGTCTCGGACGGTGGCGTGCACGGTGAGCCCCGCGTCCAGCAGTCGCTTCACGATCCAACCGGCGACGTAGCCGGTGGCGCCCGTGACACAGACGGGGAGGGTGTCGTCGATTTCGAGCTTGGGCATGGCCACCTGGTGCCGGCAGCCTAGCGCGAGCCGGGCGACAGCGCCCCATCGAGTCGCGCCAACCTGCTAGCCAAAGACGACAGCGTTCGAGCCGGGGGCGGACCTACTCGCGGAGCCAGATGCGAAGGCCATTGCCATTGTGGTCGCCATACCCGGGTGTCCACTCCGCCAGGCCGACCGTCCCGCTGATGACGCCGCTGCTGCCGCTGGGGTTGTTGTTGTCTTGCCGGATGTGGATCGGATAGTCGTCGCCGGCTGGCAGGTAGTGGGTGATTCGCATGCCTCCCAGCGCGGTGACGTTGTTGCCGCCCCCCTGGGTTTGAATCGAGGCGTCGCTGCAGTTGGCCGTCATCGCGACGTCGGTGCAGACCATCGAGGCGTCGGTGTCCACCTCGCTGAACCAGGACTCGAAGCTGTTGGTCGTCCTGACGAACTTGAACCACTCGACGGACTCGTCGAGGCTGCCGCCTTGGATGAGCTCGAACCTCGTGAGCGACGCCCCTTCGGCGATGATCGGTGAGAACCGACCCGCACCATGGGATTCGGGGCTCGCGTTCAGGGTCAAGTCCGGCACGGCCAGACCCGCGGGGTTGCTCGCGGTCCCGAACCAGTCCACCGGCTCGGCAACCCCATCCATGTCCGCATGGTCGACCTTCCCGACCAACGTCCACCCTCCGCCCTCCGTCGTCATGTCGCACGCCGTCGTCAACAGGGCCCCATCGGGGGCGATGTCATAGGTCCCGTCCGACACGCCGGGCACTTCGGCCAGAATCTCGGCGCAGCTGCGGGGCACCACGCACGTCGAGAGACAGCCATCCGTCTCCACCATGTTCTCGTCGTCACAGCTCTCGCTGCCCTCGACCATCCCATCGCCGCACAGCGGGTCGGCGCTCTCGCCTTCGGTCCCCGTCGTGTCAGTCCCCGTGGTCGTGCTCGTATCGGTGCTTGTCTGGGAGGTCTGCGTGTCCGAGGTGTCCGTCGTCTCTGCCGACGAGGTCGTCGTGAGCGCCGTGGGGTCGACGTTCGTGGTGCCGGTCGCCTCGCTCGTCTCACCGCCCGAGGTCCCGATGGGGATCGACGACGTCGGGTCGACGCTGGTCGTCGAGCCCTGCTCCGACTCGGACGCGCACCCGTCCGTCTCGCAGCCAGCCCCGACGAACCCACCGCATCCCGCCGTCACCAGGACGCCGGACGCTCCGACCAGCAGACCGCCAACTCGAAGCGCGGGGAACCACATCCACCGAGTCTGACACCGCCCACCCCCAACGAACAGACCCGCCCCTCCGCGGCGATAGCGCTCGCCGCCCCCGTCCCTCTCCCGACCGCGATTCGGTGGCGCCCGCCGCGGAGATCCGCTACCTTCCGCCGCACGGAGGAGTGTCCGAGTGGCCGATGGTGGCGGACTTGAAATCCGCTGTGGGGCAACCCACCGGGGGTTCGAATCCCTCCTCCTCCGCTCTGAGACGGGCAGCTAGGAAGGTCTAGCTGCCCGTTTTCGTCTCGCTTCCTTCCGCGTTGCCGCGTTGCCGCGTTGCCGCGTTGCCGCGTTGCCGCGACGCCGCGACCGACTTGGATCGTCGGATCGTCCGCGGCAAGCGAGGTCTCGTCCCACCGCGGCTGCGCCGCTCTAGCAGGTTCTCACCGCTCTAAGGGTCGCAGACGTACTCGAGGGAGAACGACACGCCGCCGTCGTTGTCGCCGCAGATCTTGTCGGTGATCCAGCAGGTGAGGTCTCCACCGCCCCAGTCGAAGGTCTCGGTTTCGTTGACCATGTTGGCGAACGCGGTGTCGGCGTCGGCGTAGGCCTGATCGGTGGGCGTCCGCATCTGGCTGAAGGTGACGCCGGTGCACTCGGCGAGGAAGAAATAGCCGGTGGTGGGGGGGTTGTGGGGGGGCAGCCAGAGGGAGCCGGCGCTGGGGCTTGCGGTGGCGCGGTAGGTGCCGGCGGCGAGGGAGCCGATGGTGGCGCCCTGGCTTGCGGAGCCGCAGTTGGCGTTCCACTCGACGTTCATCTCGTAGTGGGTCACGCACCGGTTGTCGGCGCCGCAGACGAGGGTGTCCCGGCAGTCCTCTCCGACGGTGCAGGCCTCGCAGAACGCACACGTCTTGCAGGTGCCGCCGCAGTCGACGTCCGACTCGTCTCCGTTGTGCCGTCCGTCCTCGCAGGTCGGGATCGTGCACAGGGTCGTGCAGCCGTCGAACTCGTTGGCGTTGCCGTCGTCGCACTCCTCGTCGGCATCCTGGACACCGTCGCCGCAGCCGGGCCCGTCGGTGCCTGATGTTGCTGCGGTGGTGGCCTCGTCGGTGGTGGGTGCGGACGTCGAATCATCACCGCTGCCGTCGGCGACCGTTGCTGCCGAGGTGGCGGACGCGTCGGGGGTCCCGCTGGTGCTACCCCCGGGGGTCGTGGTGGTCGCCGGGCCGGACGTGCTGGCGACGTCGGGCACCGAGTTGTTCGATCCGACGGGCTCGAACGCGCAACTCCCGAGGAGGAGGAGGCACACCGCATCAAGATGCCGAACCTTCACGGGTGCAATCCTAGCAGCCCTGCAGGCGCGGGGCGCTCACTTCGTCGGCATCGGAGCCACCGGGGCTGGGGCCAGCTGCCGCGCCGCCTCTCGAGGTTACCGCCCCGTGCCAAACCCGGGCGAGACTCGGACGCGGCTCTCGAAGAGCACCACGTTGTATGGGTTCCACGTCGAGGCGACGAACGCGATCTCCAGCTCGACCGTACCGTCGGCGTTCTCGATCACGTTCGGTTCTGGGAGTGGGTAGACGCCGTACAGGCCGGCGACGAAGCAGTTGAGGATCTGGTCGCCTTCGCAGCCGCCTGCGCCGCAGCAGTGCTGAGACGTGAAGTCCGGGTCCGCCATGTCGATGACCGTGACCGCGTCGCTCCACGGTCCCTGCGGGGACGCGGCGGTCCGTAGCACGACCCGGTTGTCCACGATGTCGCCGCCGGGGCCGTGGAGCTCGCGTTGGTACAGGACGACGAAGACGCCGGGCTCGGGCACGAAGACGCCGCCGAGCTCGCCGACCCCGTCGTCCTCGAACAGCGTGGGGAGGGATGCCAGCGTTTCGGGATCGGTCGCTGGGGCGTCCAGCCACGTCTGCGTGCCAGGGTCGAAGACCTCGGCTCCGAGTCCCGTCTCGATCTCCGCCGCCGGGAACCGCATCAGCGAGACGCCGCCGAAACGATAGTCCCCGGTCCCCAGGACGTAGACCTCGTCGTCCTGGACGAACGGAAGCACCTGTATGAAGTGACCTCCCAGCGCGCCTCCTGTGCGCGCATCGAAGGGGCGAACGATCTGGTAGTCGGGAAGCGTGCGCGGCGGGTCCCAGCGCGCCACGTAGCTCAGGTTCATTTGCGGACGAGGATCGAAGGTCGTCTGCCCCGCCCAGAACGTGTAGACCGCATCGCCGATCCGTACGGCGCCCGTGGGCACCTCGAACGTCCCGGGGATGTTGGGGAACGGGGGCGGGTGTTGACCAATGTAGTCCGAGAGGGCCTGTCCCGGCGGTGGCGTCATCGTGCCGGCCGCGAAGTCGCGCACGATGGCGGGATCTACCCCGGCCGCGACCGAGGGATCGTCCGGGGTCACCAGGAACTCCAACCCGTCGCACAGGGCGCGAGGATCCGCGCGCACCCGGGCCGCGTCCACCCGCGCGACGCTGTCTGGGTCCTCGCCGATGGCCCAGATGACGCGGTATCCCTGGGTGTCTCCGAAGAATAGGTGAAGAGCACCGTCGATCACCAACGGGATGCCGAGATCCGTACCCTGGACGTTGGCCCGGTGGTGGGTGTCGTTGGCTGTGGGGTCTGCGGTGCTCTCGTCGGAGATGAGCTTGCAGAGCAACTGTTGGTCCAACACGTCGGGCGTCCATTCGGTGGGCTGCACGTCCGCGCCCGTCGTGTCGTCGCTCGTGCCCGTGTCGGAGCTGGTGTCGCCGTCCGAGGAACCGACGGGCGACCCCGTCGAGGATGTCGACGGCGATGCATCGTCGGTCGAGGACGTCGGTGCGGTGGCGTTCGTCGATGCTTGGCCAGTCTCCGCCGTGCCTTCGCCCGCCGACGGTGACGACGTACATCCCGCGAGCGCCGCGATTGCCAACCAACCGATCCGAGCCATGAGAGGGCAGGATATCAGGATGTGGGCTACCTTCGTCCTCCGTGGCTGACTCTGCTCGACGACCGGAGACCGCGCACGTCGTGGCGGTGGCCGTCTTCGTCACCTACCTGCTCGCCGCGCGAGGTCCGGGCAACCTCTTTCCCCTCTCGGTCTTCGACATGTACCAGGGGAAGGCTCGCGACGTGGTCGCGCGGATGCTCGTGCTCGACGCCGACGGGAGGGTCAGCGAGGTCGACGCGTTCGATGACTGGTCGTGCACCTGGGAGGAAGCGACGATCGTGGAGGCGTGCGGCGAGGCGCACCGGTTGTTGGAGTATGTGGAGCGCGACCAACGGGAGTACGTCGAGCGTCACCACGGGGACGGGCGGGAGGCGGTGACGCTGGTGTCTCGCGCCTATCGTCTCCCAGACGCACCCGGGACGCCAGCCACCTCGGACTGCCCCGTGGCACGATGTCTGGCTCGCCGCCGATGAAGCCGTGGGGCTCGTCTTGGGATGCCTCGTCTCGCGCGCCCCTGCGGGTGGGCGTGGCATCGATCATGGCGCTGTCCCAGGCGCTCGAGGCCTACCAAGTCAGCTGGCAAGCGCGGGTGCCAGCGCGCTATCCGGTCTCCGCTGCGCTCTCGCAGTGGCTCGGTGCCGCGCCCGGGGCCGCGTGGGCCTTGCTTGCGATCATCGTGCTGGGACTGCTGGGCGTCGCTCGAGACCGACGACCGATCCTCGGTGGTCTGGTGGCGTTGGGCGCTGCCGCCGTACTCAGCGAGTGGCAAACCCAGATCTTCGGCTCGCCATCCCGCAACGCGTTCTTTCCGGGCCTCGTGGTGCTCGGCTGGACGCTCGGGCAGGTCTGGGCGATCAACCTCGACGCCGCCGCGACGCGAGCGGCTCGCGAACGCCTCGCCGAAGCCGGAGCGCTGGGCTGTCTCGCGGCCGCGTACGTCGGTTCTGCGCTCAGCAAGTTGTTCGCCTCGGGAGCTGCGTGGGCCGATGGTGCTCAAGTCCGCGCACTCATGCTCCAGCAGCAGCCGATCGCGGGCTGGTCCTGGCTCGGGGCGTACCGCAACGCCCTCATCGAGTCGCCCGACCTGGCCGCCGCAGCATCCGTGGCGACGCTGATCATCGAGGGCGGTGCGTTCCTGCTGCTGTTCGGGCCCCGCGTGCGCCTGACGTGGGCCGCGCTGATTCTCGGCCTGCATCTGAACATCACGCTGTTGAACTCGATGCCCTACGTCGGGGCGTCGCTGCTCGTCGCCCTGCTTTGCATTCCCTGGCGGGGCCTCGCCCAGCGAGGTCGACGCGCGGACGCTCCGGGGGCCTCGGTTCCGCTTCCGGTCGTCGTGTTGCTCGTGTGCATCGTGGTTGCGGCCTGGGCGCTTGCGCCTTTGGGCTGGAAGGCCGCGGGCTGACATGAGAAACGGCTTGCCCAACTCGAGCAGCGCTCCGGCCGTCGCGCGTCGCAAGGGGTTGGAATCGCGAGGGGCATGCCCCGTGCAAGACGAAGACCCATGCGCAACCTTGCGATGGTTCTGGGGATCCTGACGGTGGCGGCGTGCGACGTGCTCGGCCCGAAGACGATCAACGAGCAGTTCGTCTGCACGAACAACGATGCCGGCATGGGCAGCTTCAAGCTCGAGCTGGACGACGAACAGGCCGCGGATTGGGGCGCAGCGTTCGACGCCACGGGGAACTGCGATGCCACCATCAAGAAGAGCACCTTCACCTCGCCGGGCCTCGCACTTCGGGCGGGAGGCAACACCAAGCTCGTCTTCGAGGAGGGCCGAATCGAAGGGAATCCGGCGATCGATGCGTCGGGCAACGCGGTGATCGAGCTCAGGGGAACGGTTGTCGTCGGTGAGGTCAAGACCTCGGGCAACGCCAAGGTGATCGGACTCGACGAGAGCGCACCTGTGCCCCAGGAGTGAGTGCATCGTCGTTGCCTCGACCAGGCTTCGACGGGCATGCTGACCCGGGATGTCCTGGCGGATCACCTTGCGCGTTCGGGTCGGCGGCGACGTCGAGCGGATCACCGTCCACGAGCAGTCCTCCGTGCTCGCGGGCCACGGCCAAACCTGCGACCTCGTCCTCTCCGTTCCCGGCGTCGCCCGGCGACACTGTTCCCTCGAAGTGGATGAGGCGGGCACGGTCGAGGTCGTCGATCTCGGGAGCGCCGCGGGTGTGTTCGTCGGAGACCGTCGGTTGTCCGGCGAGCGGGCTCAGGTTGATGTCCACGACGTGCTGGAGCTCGGGCCGTCGTGCACCCTGGCGCTCCAGGGGGAGCCCGAGCGCCTGGATGCACCCGAGCCGCTCCTCTCCGGCGTGTTGACCCCGCATGCCGCGGGAACGAGCGCGGCGGCACGGTTCGTTGGCTGCCATCTCGCGCCGGTTCCAGAGGGACTCGCGGTCGTTCACTGGATCACCGGCGAGCTCGACCAGCTCGTGGTGCCCACCTCGCCGCTCGACCCCCTGCGATTGTGGGAGCACACCTGCGCCGAGGTGTTCGTCCGCGACGCGCGAAGCGAACGTTACCTCGAGTGGAACTTCTCGCCGACCGGGCAGGCGACGAGGTTCGAGTTCGAGCGCTACCGAGACCGCTCCTCGGCGGTCGTGGACGCCCCCGTCCGCGTGGTGGCACAGCGGTATCCACAAGGCCTGCGCATCGAGGCTCGTGGTCCGCTGCTGCAGGGCCTGGCCGAGCCCGGCCGGCTCTCGTTCACCGCAGTGGTCCGGGATACGGCGGGCGGCTCCTCCTTCTGGGCGCTGCAGCACCCCGGTCCCGCACCGGACTTCCACGACCCCCTGGGCTTCGTCCTCGATGCGCGCTCGGTGTCAGACTGAGTCCAGCCTCAGCGCTTCGCCTTCGCCTGACGCTTGCGCTGCTCCGCGTAGCGATCGGTTCGGTAGCACGACCGGGTGTCGTCGAGCGATGACGATCGGTAGCAGTTCTTCCCGTCCTCGTCGCCGAGGGTCAGTCGTCCGCTCAGCATCGTGTCGATGCCACCGGCGATCGGTTTGGAGACGTACTGACTCCGGCCGCCAACGCCTCGACCAACGTCCTCGTGCACGATGACGTTCTCCTCGCGGAGGTACCGATACACGTAGTGCCTCGCGACCCCCATGGGTGCCCGAACCTCGATGCGGATCTCTTCCGCGTCGGGATGCGCCTGCGCATACTTGGCCAGCTGGCGCCCGGCTTCCGCTGGGGACCAGTCGAAGGTCTCGATGAAGTCGGAGTCGCCGAGTCGGAGCGAGCGCCGAAGGCCTTCGCGGACCTCGCCGGGCACAGCTCCAAGGTCGATGGACACGACCCCGGGCAGCGTGTCGGCATCGATCGCGGGGGAACCGTAGACCTGCTCGACGCGCGCCTCGATCGCCTTGCGCCCGACGGGCGAGAGCAGGGAGGTTCGATAGTGTCCGCGCGCGCTGCTGATCACGCTCTCGACGTCGCGACGAGACGTCGGCATGGTGCCCTTCCATCGACGTTCCAGCGTCTCCTCGATGGCGCTGTCGATGAACGCCTCGTCGGTGATGCACAAGGCTGCCGTCTCCGCGTAACAGCTCTTCCCGTCGACGAGAGCGGCGCGTGTCAGCGCCCATCCGTCAACCGGCTCGTCCGTCGCGGGCTTTCGGTCGCATCCACCCATGCACAGCGCGAAGAGAAGGGGCATTGCAACGGTTGCCCGAAACATGCCCCAGTCTTCGCGTTCGTCGCGTCGCCGTCAACCGACGTCGCCGATGGGCGCCCAGTGGGCCGCCGCTGATCAGTGAACGGCTGCGTTGCCAGGGGCCTTGGCCCTTGCCCGCTCGGCCATGGCGCCGACCAGCTCATCCCGGTTGCTCCGCGAGAGCGTCACCCGCATGAACTCGGCCACATCGAAGAGGTCGCGAGGCTGCATCCCCGCCTCTCGGAGAGCAGAGCGCACGCCGATCGCCATCTCGAGGCATCGAGCGTAGGCGTCGGGCTTGGGCACGCTGGTCAGCTTGAAGCTGGGCATCAGCGACTTGGCCTGTTCGCGGAACGTCGTGGGGCGCACGAAGACGTGGGTCTCCGGGTGCACGAGCGCGCGGGCTGCGGTGAGCACCGTCCACGGGACCTTCTTCAGATCCTGCTTGGCGAGCGCCATGCGAAGCTGATTGAGCGGACCGCGCTTGACGCCAGAGACGTCATAGAGAAAGTCGACGAACGCATGGGCGAGCGCCCTGTCAACGACGAGCTCATGGAACGCCTCGAGCTGCTTCTTGGTCGCCAACGTCGTCTGTCCGACGAGGTCGAGGATGGTCGACACGACCACTGCGGGGTTACCCGCCTCGATGTGGCCCCGGAGCGTGTCCTGAGCGAGCTTCACTTGCGCCTGCTCGATCACCGGGTCCAGGTGGCGCTTGAGCGCCTTGCCCTTCTCCCGTGCTCGGCACGCGTCGCGCCACTGGGTGCCCAGGAAGCCTCCATCGAAGAGATTGCCGAACACTGCGATCTGGTCGGCGACCGTCGGGGTCGGGCCCGCGTTCGCAACGGCCTTGCCTCTGCCCTTGCTGCCGTTGGTCAGCACGTGGCCGTCGGCGACCGCCCGTTCGCGAAGTCGCTCTCTGAGCACGGGATCAGGCTGTCGCGCGGGCTGCAGCATGCTGCAGAATCGCTCGGCGAAGACGCGCATGTTTCCATCTTCGAACTGGTACGCGCGCTTCTCTTCACGCCGCCACAACAACAACGCTCGTCCCCACTCTTGCTTCTTCGTATGTAGGACCAGCGGGACAGGCCCATTGGTCGAGGTTTCGGACTGGGGCGACGTGGTGGTGGCTTCGGACATGAGACTCCTGGGTTCGGGTTGGCAAAAAACGTTCCGCGGGAGCGATAAAGCCCTCCAGCAATGACTTCGGAACGTGGGCGGAGACCGGGCCTCCACCGCTTCCTGCGCCGCCTTTGCCATCGTGAGCGCAAATGAGCGCCCGCGAAGCATGAAACGCTGCGCAGCCCACACAGCATAACCTCGATGGGGCCCGGTGTCAAGGCCGCGAGACCTTCGACCGAACGCGCTCGATGATCCAGTATGTCTCTTAGGGGCAGGCCTTGAGCCAGGGTGACTGTCGCGAAAGAACGACGTCTCGTGGGTCGTCAGCGCGTGCAAGAAGGCCCGTCGCGTGGACGCTTCGCTTCGGACGCGTTCGGCGAGATCCTCGATACAGGATGCAGGTCAGCCCGCGCTCCGCGAGGAGCGGGGTGAGCCGCTGCTCGAAAGCTAGGTCTTGCGAGAAGGAATGATGACACCCGTGAGCTCGCGCAGGAGTTCAGCGATCTCTGACGTGTCGTTCACATAGCGTTGTCTTGCTCCCCCTTACGCGGCTGCCTTTGATGATTTTCGATTGAGTGTATCGGCGATGATGGAGATCGGTAGAATGGTGGCGCGAACGCCTGCCTCGAGGACTGCAGCGGGCATGCCCCAGACGACGCTGGTCGCCTCGTCCTGCACGATGACCGGACCTCGCGCGTCGGCCAGCTCTCGGAACCCCTCGGCTCCGTCCGCGCCCATCCCGGTGAGGCAGACCCCGGTCATCTTTGCCCGCGTCACCCGGCAGGCCGACCGCACCAGTCGGTTGCCCGATGGCTTGCATCCGTGTTCTCTGGGTCCATCGATCAGCGCGCACCCCAGGCCCGCTCCCTCACGGACCACCTCGAGGTGAGCGTGGTCGGGGGCCAAGACCACGATGTCAGGGTCGAGGCGCAGGCCGTTGGTCGCGACCTGGACGTTGCGACCGCATCGGCGAGAGAGGTTCTTGGCCAACGAAGCCGCGAAACCCGGCGGAAGGTGCTGCACGATCGCGATGGGCGTCGTGAACGAGTTGTTGAGTCCGCCGAGCAGGATCTGCAGCGCCTCGGGTCCTCCGGTCGAGCTCACGATGGCGACCAGCTCACCGGCGGCAGTCATCACGGGTGCTGGAGTGTTCCGCTCGGCCCCGAGCGCCCGGACCGGGGAGGAGCCGGGGGCGACGTGTCCGCCAATGCTGAGTCGTTCGAGCTCGGCGCACAGTCCCTCCAGCACCCCGGTTACACCGCTTTCGGGCTTGGCGAGAAAACCGCCCGCGCCCAAGGACAGGGCATCGAGGACCTCCGGCGCGGACTCGCCGAAGTTGCTGCTCATCACCAGGACCAAGGGGCGCGAAGGCGGGAGCTGTTTCCATGCCTGGAGGAAGCCGATGCCAGAGCCTTCGCCGGGCCCGAGGTTGAGGAGGACGAGCTCGACGTCTCCCTTGGAGAGTCGTTCGAGCCCCCGCTCGTCGGAGAACTCCGACCCGACCACCTCGATCGAGAGCTTCCGCTGGAGCACCGTGCTCAGTCGAGACCGGAAGCCTCGAGACTCGTCGATGATGAGGGTCTTGAGCATCGCCTAGGCAACCTTGAGGCCCTTGGAGGCGGTGTCGCCGCCCGCGGCGATCTTCAAGCGCTGGACACCGCGGCGCAGCTCGCCGACGACCGCCGCTTTGTGGACCGGCTCGGGGGTGCTTCGTCGACCTCCTCTTCGGGCTCGTCATCGGAGGTCGCCCCGTCGAGTTCCTCAGCGGGCTCGGCCTGCGACTCGGGAGACGCGTCCTGGGGCGTCGCAACCTTCTCCGCGAGCAGGGCGTTGAGCGCGGTGATCTCGGCGGTTGCGTCGACCTCCGCTTCGCGCCGAAGCTCGTCGACCGTCTCCGAGAGGCGATCGCGTCCACGCGGGAGAGCTTGGGTCGTCGTCGGCGTGGGTTCGTGCGTCCCGCCTCGGACTGCGGCGAGGACCGTCTCAGCCGCGTGGGAGACGTCGCGCACGTTGGGGAGCTCGAGAAGTCCCGCTGCACCCTTGATCGAGTGCATGCCCCGAAAGACGTCGCTGATCGCGTCCATGTAGCGCGGATCGGACGTGTCGATGTCGCTGAGGAGTGTCTCGATCCTGTTGAGGTGGTCACGCGCCTCCTCGACGAAGTCATCGATCAGTTCTGCGTCGTCGAGCATAGCCGGCCTCGATCTGTCTTTCGGTCGGGAGGAGGACCGGTCGAGGCCCATTCTAGGCCGTCCCGGAGGATGGTCGCCCATCGCGAGACCAAGCAGCTCGCGCGCAAGCTCATCGAGGAAACGCTCCGCAAGCAGAACATCCGGCCGGGCCAGCTCACGCTTCATGCCGACCGCGGCTCGTCGATGACCAGCAAGCCCGTCGCGTTCCTCTGCGCCGACCTCGGCGTGACCAAGACCCACTCTGGACCGCACGTCTCCGACGACAACCGGTTCTCCGAAGCCCAGTTCAAGACGCTGAAGTACCGCCCCGAGTTCCCGGTACGCTTCGGCTCGATCGAGCACGCGAGGAGCCACTGCGTCGACTTCTTCTCACCGCTCGAGTGGTGCACGGCCTCTCGATTCGCACCTCGTCCTTCACCGCTCGGGGCGACATCGGCCCCCTTTGTGGGGCAAGGTTGCTGCCGCGGGAATCCTGGAGGGGAAGGGGCAGCGGGTGGCTCATTTCTCCCCGCACCACTTCCACCAGGTGTTTCGCGGAGTGACTCCTCAGTGAGAGCGCGACCCCGCTGCCGCCGCTAACCCCGCGGTGCGCGGACCATACTCGCGTTCTGCGCCGCGAGGCTGATCCTCGCTTTTCGTTCTTGCGCGAGCCGTCGGGACTCACGAACGAGGACACCTCGCTGTCGCGGTATCTCCTTCATCGACGCGACGCGGCGTGCGTGTTGATGGTCTGAGCGGCTGCTCGAAACTGGAGAACTCGTGGTGACCGACGCGGATGCATGCACACTCGTTGGCACGATCCCCATCGTGGAGGCCGTCATGAATTGCATCGTTAGACTAAAAACACTCTCGAATCCCGTCCTCTTGGCCATTGTCCTGATCGGCTGTTCTCCAGCCGCCGAGACCGAAACTCCGCAGGGAGAGATGACGAGTACGACCGGCGGCCCGTCCGCGGGGTCCGATAGCAGCGCCTCCAGCACGAACGCCGCGCCTTCATCGGAGTCCGGAAGCAGCACCACGGGGGCGCTCGACGATGACCACCCTCTGTGCGCCTGCCTCGAGCCCAGAGAGCTTGGACCGGCCTACGTCGAGTGCCCGTCCGAACACGAGATTCACTGCGGCAGCTTCGTGCGGCCCGATGAGCCGGGGTCGACAGGCGGCCCTGAGTGTGACGAAGACTCCGATCCCCTCGAGTGTCCCGAGATCGCGGAGAACATCGAGGTTCTCGGGTGCGTGTTCGAGTCGTTCGAAGCCGGCGACCCGTTCTTGGTGGTTGCGGTTGGGGGCGATTCCGACATCACGGACGAGTCGCGGGTCGTCTTCATGGTCGGACCTGAGGCCAGCCTCGATTTCAGAGTGTCCTTTCAAGACCAATCTGCCGACTGGCCAGACGCCCTCGCGGTGTCCACACCGGATCTATCCCCCTGTGCGGCTCTCGAAGGGTCGCAGGCACGGTGGTCCTGTATCGAGACGAGATTCGACGATGCGGCCGCGCTCGCCGTTTGCATCGAGGCCGGAAGCGGTTCACAAGGCGACTGACCCCGGGGATACGGCGGCGGCGCGCTGGTCTCGGCAGCAACCGTGATTGCGAGAGCGACGATTCGCAAGGGGCGGCGCGGCGGTTGAAGCGAAATAAAGTGGGAAAAGCCGGGATTGAGGAGTACGGCGGGCGGCAAGAGATGGCGGCAGGATCGCATGTCTCGAGCACTCGAATGCCGCCATGTGAGGCGAGCATAGCGCCCGTATGCCGCAATCCTCGAGCTCGATTCGCCATCCCCCGCACAACCGCGGCCTTTTCCCCCGCCCTCACCTGAGCTATCCCCCCCCAATGGCGACACCCCGCGCCCTGATTCGTCTGCGAGACCGCTTCGACGCGCTGCTCGATCAACTCCCCGACTCCCGAGACGACGCGGCGTCCCTCGTGCACGAGATGATCGACCTCGACGCCGTGTTCGGCATGCGGTGCGCCGTCCGGTTCGACGCGGCGCTGTACGGGGAGGACACGCCGGAGGCCGCGGGCAGCCGGGCGAAGCTCGGCGAGGCGCTGGCCGAGCAGGGTGCGCTGCAAGAGGCGGCCGACACCTGGATCGAGGCGGCCAAGGGCTTCGCGCGCGACGGCGATCCGGTGGCGGGACAGCTGCTGGTCGACGCAGGCTTCGCCTACCGCAGCGTGGGGCGCCTCGACGACGCGATGGCTGCGTTCAGCCGCGCCCTGCAAGTTCCCGAGGCGCCCGAGATGCCCAGCCACAAGCTCGCCCTGCTCGGGCTGACCTACGCGCTGGCCCAAGAGGACCGCATCGAAGACGCCATGAACGCGTGCGAATCGGGGCTGGCGATCCCGCTCGAGAACATGCAGGCCGACGCCGCAGCCCAGGCGGAGCTGTGGCACGCCGCCGCGAGCCTCGCCGAAGCCTTCGAGGCGCCGGCGCTGATGGGCTACGCGCTGCGGGCCGCCGCCAGCCTACACCCCGAAGAGGACGAGCGGCGCAGCTTCGAGGAGGCCCTGACCGCCTTCGAGGCCGAGCACCCCGACGCCACGAAGATCATACCCGACGAGAACGTCCGCCACGTCGTCGCGGTGGACGATGGCGTCACCGTCATCGCCCACCCCCTCGCCGGCCTCGAGCGCGAGCCCGCATCGCAGTGGCCGCTTGGTCACGCGCTCGAGCTGCCAACGTGACGGAGGTGGCGATGGCGATGGTGATGGCGGATCCGGCGGTGGAGGCTCGGGCAGTGTCAACGAGGCGGATGACTGCCCGGAGTCGCTGAGCATCTCCGTGTACGCAGGCACCATGTCGACCGACGGGTCGAGCGAGCAAACGCTCATTGGGGCTGCCGACAGCAGCGAAGGCGGTTGCTGAGGCTAGCCCGGTGGCCGGGAGCGTTGCGCTCGCTCGAGTTGCCCTCCTGAGTCACCCGCTGAGCTTGCTGACCACGGCCATCTCGATCTGACGGCGCTGCAGCGACACCCCGCTGATCTCCACGACGAGACGGTCGCCCACCGCGACGGCGGGCGCGTCGAGGGTGACGTACAGCCCGCCCTGCGACATGCCGTTGATCGCGGCCTCGAACCGGTCGCCAATGCGATCGCGCATGGACGCGGCGCACAGCAGGCTCTTGGCGTCGCGCTCAGGCCGGCGACCCCGGTGAAACGCTCGACCCGGGCCTCGTCGGGCCGGTCGTGCACCCGATAGACCACCGGCAGACGGTGCTCGACCGCCAAATGCCCCACCCGATGCCCTTCCTCTTCGCCGAGGTCTGCGCTGCAAAGCGGCAGGCAATCGCTTGCCCGTCGTGCGCAGCCGGGCTGCGCATCTTGGGCAGGGACCATCCCGAGCGAGTCCGGCCGACCGCTCGAATCACGCCGAGAATGCGCTGGCACAGAACGTGCTTTCGCAGAACGTGCATTCATAGACGTCTGCGAACGCCATGGAACTCCACACTCTCCTCGAACCCTACCGCGACCGACTTCAGCTCCCGCAGACAGAACCCGATCCCACGCTGCGGGTGACGGACGACTACCTCGAGGTGCTTCGGTCGGGCGTGCTGAGCCTCGATCTGGCCGCGGACCTCTCGGTCGACCCCTCGAAGCGCGATGCGGTCCCCTTTTGGGCGCGCGACATCGCGACGGTGCACGCCGCGGAGGCCGTCGAGGCCGAGGAACTTCCGGCAGTGCTCGGGAGCGTGTTCTACAAAGTCGGGGAGACCTACGGCGGGAGTTACGTCGTGCAGATCAATCGTGGAACGCGTTTGGGCAAACTCGCCACGATCCCAGACCATGCGCTCCCATCGTTCGAGTGCGGAGAGGTGCCCGTGCCAGACGCGCCCATCGACGATGATCGAGCCGCCGACACGTACCTGGAGGCGCTCGAGCAAGCCGGTGGCATTCGGCCGCACGACACCGACCTGCTCGGCTTCGTCAGGCTTCGCCTGCAGAGCGCAGCACGGCCGACATGAGCCAGGTGCGGGTCGCCGCTACCAGAACTTCCACCACGGCCTCGTGGTGGGGGTGGGCGCACCTTGTGCAACGATGGCGCGCAGCTCTTCGAGCGAGAGCGTGCGCTGATAGTGGACGGGCCCCGATGGCGTGGCTGCGATGAACGGCAGCTCGATGCGTGCGACCTCGCCGCGGGCAAAGGGGGCCTGCGCCCTGAGATAGGCTTCCGCCAACCGGCACAAGGCGTTCGCGTCTTCCGACACGTCGACGTCGAGCAGGGACTGGACGTCGTTCGCGAGCGCGAGAGTCACGCCGATGACGGTCTCGGCGTCGACGCTCGAACCGAAGTGCGAGGCCAGCGCAGTGCGCAGCGCGGCGCGAGGGTCCGAGACACGCTGGAGTTCGTCCTTCACGGAGTCGAAGAAGGTGTGACGCAGCTCGATCGAGGCGGCTGGTGGTGGGAGAGGTGGCGAGTCGTCCACGGGAGTCGTCCCGGTCGACTCGATCCGTGCCCACACCCGGCAGTAGCTGCACTGCACGCGGTCGCGAGCGTCGCTCGGCAGGGGTCCTCCACAGCTCGGGCAGATCAGGGCACGAAACACAGCTCAAGATGCCGCGTTCTGTGGCGCGAGGCACCCCCGATTCGCCTCACCCAGGATGCTTCGCCAGCCAGTCGCGGGCCTCTCGAGCACCCTCCCTTGCCGCGCTTCAGCAACACGTGGGCGAGGCGGATGCGGTTGAGGGCGAGCCAGGGAGAGTGGGGATCGGCGCTGGGCTCGATGGCGGCGATGATGGCTCGGCGTTCGGCTTCTGCGGCCTCGCAATCGCCGAGTCCGACGAGGACCTCGGCCAGGTTGCCGCGGGTCTCGAGCAGCGCTTGGTCGCTGGGCTGCATGAAGGTGCGGTTGATCTCCAACGGGCGCCTCCTCGTCGCACCGGATCGCCGCTTGGCTACGCCGCACCCGTCGTGGCGTGCCGAGCCAAGAACTCGGAGATGATCGCCGCGACCCGGGTCGGCTCGTCGATGAACGGCCAGTGCCCCGCACCGTCGATGACGTGTAGCTCCGCCGCAGCGAAGAGCGCGGCCGTAGGCTCCGCGTAGCGCACGCTAGCGTACGGATCGTCCCTGCCCCAGATGACGCATGCGGGCACGTTCAGCGATCGCAGCGTCTCCGCAAGGGGACCGAAGCTCGTACGTGGGTCCCTTGCCGACCGGTACAGCGGCAAGATGCGGAGCTTTTGCGCGAGGTCGGCGTGGCCGGTGATGCGGTCGACGAATCTCTTCGGCAGCGGTCTTGGGTTGCCCCACCGCATGACTGCGCCGATCAGGGGGCGCGAGGCGATGAGTTGAAAGAGCTCGCCCGCAACGGGCGTCTGCCACATGCGCGCCCACAGGTGCCATTGAAATTCCGGCAGCAGCGGCGTGGCCACCAGGGTGAGCGAGGCCAGCACCGAGGGCTGGTGCTGGGCCCAGGCCGCCGCCCACGCTCCGCCGATGTCGTGGGCAACGAGATGGACCCGCTCGACCTCGAGCACGCGCAAGAGGTCACCGAGGAACCTGGCGTAGCCCTCGATGCTGTAGTCGAAGGCCTTGGAGCGTGCGGCGCGGCCGAACGCAGGCATATCCATCGCGACCACGCGCATCGTCGGCGGCACCGCTTCGATCACCGACTCCCAGTCATCCAGGGGACCGGGGTTCCCGTGGACGAAGACCACGGTCTCGCAGCCGTCGGTCCGGCCGCCGACGTGGACCGCCGTCGGGATGCCCGCGACGGTGATGGGGCGAACATCGAGCATGTGGACGCACTGTCGCGAAGTCGCATCTCGCATCGCGAGGGGACCTCACAAGCCTTCTACCACGCAGCCGCTGACGAGGCGCGCGGAGCCTGCGGGTGTCGGGGGGGCGCAAGGTGTCATCGACATCTACGACTACATGCAGACCCTCACCAGATTCACCTCGAGTCACTGCCTACTCGGTCCCGAGTTTCGCAACGAGATGAGCGAAGAGGTTGCGCGCATCTATGACGCGCTCGAGCGGGGAATCGTGCCGATCGCATACCTCAACGCGCAGCTTCCGACTCCCGCGTTCCGACGCCGCGACAAAGCCCGGGTCCGGCTCGGCGAGATGGTGAGTGAGATCGTCAGTCGCCGACGTCGCAGCGGGGTCGAGGGGCAGGACTTCACGACCATCTTGCTGCAGATGGAAACGCCAGGTGAGAGACGTCCGACGGTACGACTGGTCCGAGCGGGCGACCGGAGCCGGGTGAGCCGGCCCGAGACAATTCGGCCGCAGCCGGATGTGCGGCGGATGTCGCCACGGGCGCCGACGACACCAGAGCCCAGGCCTGAGGGGCGGATGGGAGTCGAGCGGGACATCGCCATGATCGTCCCCAGCTTCACCGCGGCGGCTCGCGTGGCGGCCGCGAGCGACTTGGTCGCGGGTGTGCCCAGAAGCCTCATCGATTCGCTCGGAGAGGCCGCGCCGCTTCAGGTGATCGAGACTCCCGACGGCGGCCTCCGCATGGACATGCACTTGGTTTGGCACGACCGCACCGATCGCGACCCGGTCTGTGCGTTCTTCCGAGAGCAGATCATCGAGGCCATGGGCGACTCGACCTGATGGCTGCGCGCCGTCAGCCCGCGGGGTTGTAGTCCTCGCAGTAGCTCTCCTCCACCGACGCAGTGATCGCATCCGCGAGAGAGACCGAGTCGTCGAGGATCTGGTTGATGTCGTAGACCCCGCCGTCGGTGGACGCGGGGATCGAAGGCGCGCCTTCGTATTCGCCGAACCACCCCATCGAGACGTCCAGGCAGCTGCACGAGCCGCCGATGGTGTCGGCAAAGGCGAACACGCGGATGGTCTCTTGCTGCAGCGCCGTGACGGTGCCCGCGTAGTCGTTCTGGATCATCACGCCGTTCTGGGTGCTCGGGCCCTCCCAGAACGTGTCGTCGGTGGTGTGGATGATGAGGCGCGTGGTGTCCTCGGCCGGCCGCCAGTCGAACTGGGTCGCCGCGAGGAAGAGGGCGTCGAGGCTGTTCTCGGGCCACGTGGAGTTGGAGTTGCCACCCCCGACCTGCTGGTTGGTCGCGGTGAACGCACTCCAGCTCTGGAAGTCGGCCTGAAGCGCGGCCGCGTCGGCATAGGGCATGCCGCCGTTGAGGATGTGCGCGTCGTCGACGAACACCGCGAGGCCGTAGTGCGGCGCCTCGGGGAGATCGAGCTCGGCGAGGGCCTGGTCGACGGCGATCACCTCGTCGGCGAGGGTGCCGAGGAACGCACCCATCGTGGTCGAAACGTCCATGACGAACACGATGTCCACGTTCTGCACGCAAGGCTCGGTCGTGTCGGGCGCGTCGGGAAGGCCGCCGAAGTCGAAGCGTACGGGTGCATCGCCATCGTCGTGGCTCGACGAGTTCCCGCCCGAGTCCGACTGCGGACCGTCGGTCGACGTCCCTGCGGAAGCGCCAGAAGAGCTTCCGCTCGTCGAGCTCGCCGGGGTCGACGTCGCGCCGCCCGGACCGGACTCGTCCGACATCTCGTCCGTGACGAGCCCGCATCCGCCGAGAGCCGCGAGGGTGATGGTCTTGGCGAAACGCATGGACCGGTGAGACTACAACGTCACGCGGTTCTTCGGTTCTCGCCGTTTCGTGTCCTTCGGTGCTCGCGGAACGGGAGCTTGGGGACATCGATTGCGATGTTCACCCGTCCCGCATCGACTTGGTCCACCTCGCCGTCCTTCCTCATGAAAGCCGCGGGGAGCTACAACCGGATGTCGAGCAAAGCAGGGCTCAGGGAGAGCAGAGCGATTTCAGGGGAAAACGCGCGACCCCACAGGACCGCAGACGCACGGAGTGCACTCGCAGGCACGCCGAGACGAGCGCGGTGAGAAGCGTCGCGCTGGTGGAGCGAGACTTAGGGGCTGCGGGCGGAGCCGAGAACAGCAGGAGTTGTCCGACAGGAGGGGCTCGCGGCGGCGGCCGAGCCCCGCGGAGCTCGGCGGCAATCTCCTGCGGTGTGGTGACGGCCCCAGTGACGCGCATGGGCCCGCTGCAGCGGGAGCACACGGAGATGTCGACGCGGAAGACGCGGGCAAGGAGCGTCATCCAGGGCAGGCGAGAAGGGGCAGCATCGCGGAGCTGAGCGTGCAGCAAGGTGGTGGTGGCGGGGAGCTCGAGCTGGCCGCGAGGGATGAAGAGGGACAGCTGCTTGGACGCGGGTTCGGGTTCGTCGGCACGAGGCACGACGGCGGAGCGCAGCTTGTGGTGGGCCGAAGGACGCCGTAGTACAGGACGGTGTGGGCCTGCGGAGGAGGGACCAGGGCACACAGCCGGGCGAGACAAGTGTCGGCGCTCATCTGGGCGAAGGTGGCCCCGAAGCGACCCAGCTTCTTGAAGTGCACCCGAACCTGCCCGTCGGCGGTGCGCTGTACGGTCCTGGGTGGTCTGGGGGTAGTGCCCGGTGATGACGTGCAGGCCCGTGGCCGACAGCACCATCCCGGATGGCTCATCGAGCGGGCCGACGTCGGTCCCGGGTTTGAGGTCGAGGTCGAGGTCGATTGCGCCGCGATACGCCGTGGTCGTGCCCGCCGGGGCCCCAAAGATCTCGACCCGATCGTCCAGTGACTGCGCGGCGAGGACGACCCAGCACGTCTCGCCCGACGGACAGCCGATCATGTTGTCGGAGACGGGCGTCGACGTCGTGTTTCCGCTTGGCGCCGCCCGGGGGTCGTTCGACCGTGGTGGGCCGAACCTTGAGCAGAACGGTCCTTTTCTGGGTGAAGGCCAGGCGCGGTACAGTTCATCGACATGTACGTCGTCGCCGGAGGTGCGGGCTTCATCGGGTCGTCGGTCGTCCGAGCGCTGCTGGACGCGGGCGAGCGCGTGGTGGTGCTCGACGACTTCTCGTCGGGGAAGCGGGACAACCTGGCGGGTCTGGACCACAGCCGCCTGAGGGTGGTGGAGACCAACGTCTGTGATGGTCTGTGGATGGGCATGGCGCAGGTGGAGGGCGACTGGGGCAAGCCGACTGCGGTCGTGCATCTCGCCGCCCAGGTGTCTGTCGTTGCTTCTCTGCTGAGCCCACTCGAGGATGCACGTCGCAATCATTGCGCGACGCTCCAGGTGCTGGAGTACGCACGCGCGAGCCCGGGAACGCGCGTCGTCTTGGCCTCGTCTGCGGCCACCTACGGCGACGTGGACGAGATCCCCGTTCGCGAGGACGCTGCACGTTGGCCGCTGAGCCCCTACGGATTTCACAAGTTCAGCTCCGAGCTCGCCCTGCGAGCGTACGCCGCCACCCACTGCGTACCGACCGCCTCGCTGCGCTTCTTCAACGTCTACGGTCCGCGCCAGGACCCGAGCAGCCCGTACTCGGGCGTGATCTCGATCTTCATGAAGCGCGCGCTCGCCCGTGAGCCCCTCACGATCTTCGGCGACGGGGCGCAGACCCGCGACTTCGTGTTCGTCACCGACGTCGTCGCGGCGATCCTCGCCGCCGCGTCCAAGGACTTCGCCGGGGATGTGTTCAACGTGGGCACTGGAGTGGAAACCACCGTCGAAACGCTGGCCCGCACGATCGCGAAGCAGGCGGGGAACACCTCGAGCATCGAGCATGCTCCCGCGCGCGCAGGCGAGATTCTCCGCTCCTGCGCAGATCTAGGGCACGCTCGCGCGGTGCTCGGCTACACCCCGTCGGTCTCGCTCGAGGACGGCTTGGCCGAGACCCTGGCCTGGTTCCGCAGCTGACCCATGTCCACCGATCTGCCAAACGACGGACTCGACACCCGCGACCTCAAGCGTCGGCTGGAGTCCAAGCTCTTTGGCGAGAGCGCGCTCGAAGTGCCCACGCTGGGACGCTTCACGATCATCGGGCGGCTGGGGCAAGGCGGGATGGGCACGGTCTTCGCCGCCTACGATCCGCACCTCGATCGCAAGGTCGCGTTGAAGGTCTTGCGCGGTGGCGGCGAGGCCAACCCCGATCGGCAGGCGCGAATGCTCCGCGAGGCCCAGGCGCTGGCGAAGCTCTCCCACCCCAACGTGGTGTCGATCCACGAGGTGGGGACTGTCGACGCCGAGATCTTCATGGCGCTGGAGCACGTCTCTGGCGGCAGCCTGGCCGACGTCGAGACCACCGACTTCGCCACGCTGCTCGAGTGGCTGGTCCAAGCGGGCGAGGGCCTCGAGGCTGCACATCTGCAGGGCCTCGTTCACCGCGACGTGAAGCCGGCCAACATCCTCGTCACGGGAGACGGCCGCGCGAAGGTGTCGGACTTCGGGCTCGCCACCGACCCGCGCCAAGGGCAACTCGAGGTCACCTTCGACGGGGCGACCAGCGCCGAGACGTCGGGGCTCGGCGCGCAGCTGGATCGAGTGGCCGTCCTGAAGACCGAGACCGGGGCGCTCGTCGGCACGCCCGCCTTCATGGCTCCCGAGCAGCTCGACGGCGCGACGGTGAATGCGAGGACCGATCAGTTCGCGTTCTGCGTGACCGTCTACCGGGTGCTCGAAGGGCGGCCGCCCTTTCCCGGACCGACGGTGGCGGCGCTGCGGGAGTCGATCTCGCACGGGCCGCAGCCGGCCAAGCGCATGCCGGGCTGGCTGGAGCGCATCGTCGCGCGCGGGCTTGCCGAGGATCCCGAGCAGCGTCACCCCTCGATGCGAGCCCTGGTCGACGCGATCGAGCGTGGACGTCGGCCTCGCGACTGGAAGCGTTCCGCGCTCGCCCTCGGCGTCGTCGGAGCGCTGGGCGCCGCGTGGGCGCTCTCGTCCGACGGTCGGCCCACCGATCCCTGTGAAGCGTTCGACGATGCCCTCGACGACGTGTGGAACGAGGCCGCTCGAGCCAACGGCCGCGAGGCGTTCGAGGACACCGCGCAGCCATATGCCGCGGCGGCCTGGTCGCGAACGGTGGACAGCGTGGACGGCTATGTCGCGGCGTGGTCCGACGGCGCGCGGTCCTCGTGCGAGCAGACCTTTCGCGAGGGCGTCCAATCCGACGAGGCCCACGACCTGCGGATGGGATGCCTGCAGCGCGCGCGGATCGACCTCGAGGCGTTGGTGGCCATCCTCGCCGAGGCCGACGCGGGCGTCGTGAGCCGCGCCGAGAGCCTCGTGCTCGAACTCCCCGACCTCCAGGCGTGCGAGCGGGTCGAAGACCTGAGAGCGGTGGGCCTGCCGCCCGACGACCCCAACGCGACCGTGGCCCAGGAACACATCGCTCACGCCCGTTCGGCGATCGCTGCGGGCCGCATGGAAGAAGCCCATGGCGCCGCGAGCGAGGCCCTCGCAGCGGCCGACGCCGCCCAGTGGCAAGCCGCGCGCGCCGAAGCGCTGCTCGTTCTGGGCAAGTCGGGGCAGGAGCTGGGCAAGTTGGAGGAGGCCGAGACGCAGCTTCGACTCGCGATCGACGTGGCGGAGTCGAACCGGGTCGATCGTATCGCGGCCGAAGCGTGAATCGAGCTGCTCTCCAACGTCGTCGACTTCCAGAGCCAGCCCGAGCCCCTCGACGCGCTCTCGCGTCGCGCCGAGGCTGCGGTGCATCGCCTCGACGACCCGCCAAAGCTCGAGGTTCGCGCCTCACCACGCTCGGCGAGCGATGGAGATCGCGGGTGACTACCCCGGCGCGCTGAAAGCCCTTCAGTCTGCAATGGAACTCGTCGAGGCTACCGCCGAGCTGCCGCAGGTCGCCCGCATCGTCGCGATGCATCAGCTCGCGAGCACCTGTCTATGGCGAGCCAGAAATCTCCTGAGGTGGTGGAGACCAACGTCTGTGATGGTCTGTGGATGGGCATGGCGCAGGTGGAGGGCGACTGGGGCAAGCCGACTGCGGTCGTGCATCTCGCCGCCCAGGTGTCTGTCGTTGCTTCTCTGCTGAGCCCACTCGAGGATGCACGTCGCAATCATTGCGCGACGCTCCAGGTGCTGGAGTACGCACGCGCGAGCCCGGGAACGCGCGTCGTCTTGGCCTCGTCTGCGGCCACCTACGGCGACGTGGACGAGATCCCCGTTCGCGAGGACGCCGCACGTTGGCCGCTGAGCCCCTACGGATTTCACAAGTTCAGCTCCGAGCTCGCCCTGCGAGCGTACGCCGCCACCCACTGCGTACCGACCGCCTCGCTGCGCTTCTTCAACGTCTACGGTCCGCGCCAGGACCCGAGCAGCCCGTACTCGGGCGTGATCTCGATCTTCATGAAGCGCGCGCTCGCCCGTGAGCCCCTCACGATCTTCGGCGACGGGGCGCAGACCCGCGACTTCGTGTTCGTCACCGACGTCGTCGCGGCGATCCTCGCCGCCGCGTCCAAGGACTTCGCCGGGGATGTGTTCAACGTGGGCACTGGAGTGGAAACCACCGTCGAAACGCTGGCCCGCACGATCGCGAAGCAGGCGGGGAACACCTCGAGCATCGAGCATGCTCCCGCGCGCGCAGGCGAGATTCTCCGCTCCTGCGCAGATCTAGGGCACGATCGCGCGGTGCTCGGCTACACCCCGTCGGTCTCGCTCGAGGACGGCTTGGCCGAGACCCTGGCCTGGTTCCGCAGCTGACCCATGTCCACCGATCTGCCAAACGACGGACTCGACACCCGCGACCTCAAGCGTCGGCTGGAGTCCAAGCTCTTTGGCGAGAGCGCGCTCGAAGTGCCCACGCTGGGACGCTTCACGATCATCGGGCGGCTGGGGCAAGGCGGGATGGGCACGGTCTTCGCCGCCTACGATCCGCACCTCGATCGCAAGGTCGCGTTGAAGGTCTTGCGCGGTGGCGGCGAGGCCAACCCCGATCGGCAGGCGCGAATGCTCCGCGAGGCCCAGGCGCTGGCGAAGCTCTCCCACCCCAACGTGGTGTCGATCCACGAGGTGGGGACTGTCGACGCCGAGATCTTCATGGCGCTGGAGCACGTCTCTGGCGGCAGCCTGGCCGACGTCGAGACCACCGACTTCGCCACGCTGCTCGAGTGGCTGGTCCAAGCGGGCGAGGGCCTCGAGGCTGCACATCTGCAGGGCCTCGTTCACCGCGACGTGAAGCCGGCCAACATCCTCGTCACGGGAGACGGCCGCGCGAAGGTGTCGGACTTCGGGCTCGCCACCGACCCGCGCCAAGGGCAACTCGAGGTCACCTTCGACGGGGCGACCAGCGCCGAGACGTCGGGGCTCGGCGCGCAGCTGGATCGAGTGGCCGTCCTGAAGACCGAGACCGGGGCGCTCGTCGGCACGCCCGCCTTCATGGCTCCCGAGCAGCTCGACGGCGCGACGGTGAATGCGAGGACCGATCAGTTCGCGTTCTGCGTGACCGTCTACCGGGTGCTCGAAGGGCGGCCGCCCTTTCCCGGACCGACGGTGGCGGCGCTGCGGGAGTCGATCTCGCACGGGCCGCAGCCGGCCAAGCGCATGCCGGGCTGGCTGGAGCGCATCGTCGCGCGCGGGCTTGCCGAGGATCCCGAGCAGCGTCACCCCTCGATGCGAGCCCTGGTCGACGCGATCGAGCGTGGACGTCGGCCTCGCGACTGGAAGCGTTCCGCGCTCGCCCTCGGCGTCGTCGGAGCGCTGGGCGCCGCGTGGGCGCTCTCGTCCGACGGTCGGCCCACCGATCCCTGTGAAGCGTTCGACGATGCCCTCGACGACGTGTGGAACGAGGCCGCTCGAGCCAACGGCCGCGAGGCGTTCGAGGACACCGCGCAGCCATATGCCGCGGCGGCCTGGTCGCGAACGGTGGACAGCGTGGACGGCTATGTCGCGGCGTGGTCCGACGGCGCGCGGTCCTCGTGCGAGCAGACCTTTCGCGAGGGCGTCCAATCCGACGAGGCCCACGACCTGCGGATGGGATGCCTGCAGCGCGCGCGGATCGACCTCGAGGCGTTGGTGGCCATCCTCGCCGAGGCCGACGCGGGCGTCGTGAGCCGCGCCGAGAGCCTCGTGCTCGAACTCCCCGACCTCCAGGCGTGCGAGCGGGTCGAAGACCTGAGAGCGGTGGGCCTGCCGCCCGACGACCCCAACGCGACCGTGGCCCAGGAACACATCGCTCACGCCCGTTCGGCGATCGCTGCGGGCCGCATGGAAGAAGCCCATGGCGCCGCGAGCGAGGCCCTCGCAGCGGCCGACGCCGCCCAGTGGCAAGCCGCGCGCGCCGAAGCGCTGCTCGTTCTGGGCAAGTCGGGGCAGGAGCTGGGCAAGTTGGAGGAGGCCGAGACGCAGCTTCGACTCGCGATCGACGTGGCGGAGTCGAACCGGGTCGATCGTATCGCGGCCGAAGCGTGGATCGAGCTGCTCTCCAACGTCGTCGACTTCCAGAGCCAGCCCGAGCCCCTCGACGCGCTCTCGCGTCGCGCCGAGGCTGCGGTGCATCGCCTCGACGACCCGCCAAAGCTCGAGGTTCGGCGCCTCACCACGCTCGGGCGAGCGATGGAGGTCGCGGGTGACTACCCCGGCGCGCTGAAAGCCCTTCAGTCTGCAATGGAACTCGTCGAGGCTACCGCCGAGCTGCCGCAGGTCGCCCGCATCGTCGCGATGCATCAGCTCGCGAGCACCCTGTCGGTGATGGGCGAGCCAGAGAAGGCGGTCGAGATCCGGACCGAAGCGCTGGCGCTCGCGCGGGCGGAGCTCGGAGAGCGGCACCCGACGGTCGCGAAGCTGCTGTCGAGTCTCGCCGTCGACTACATGGAAGTGCCCGACGACGAGCGCGCCCTGGCGCTGTTCGACGAGTCGATCGCGCTGCGAGATGCTTTGGGCATGCCCGTCCCGGCGCCCTACGGCAACCGCGGGCAGCTCCTCGTCAACATGGGGCGGCCACGCGAGGCGTTGCCCGACTTCGAGCGTGCGATCGCGCTGTTCTCCAGCACGGTCGACCCCGACCACCCGACCATCGGGGTGTTCAAGCTGCAGCAGGCCACCGCCTACCTCTCCCTGGGCGAGAACGACGTCGGAGCGAAGCTGCTCGAGGCGGCCGATGCCTTGCTCGCGAAGCAGCTCCCGCCCGATCATCCCCATCGACTGTCCGCGACGATCAACCTCGCCACCGTGCTCATCGAGCAGGGCAAGCCCGCGGAGGCTCTCGCCAAGGCCGAGCGCGCCCGGGAAGGCATGCTGGAGCTGTCCAAGCCGTGCTCGCAGCCCGTGATGTCCACGTCCGCCATCCTCGCCGACGCCCTGCTCGAGGTTGGCCGTGCTGCCGATGCCTTGGCGGAGTACGAGGCCGTCGAGGCGTGTTGGGAGACTCGACCGCCCGACGCCGTGAATTCGCAGCCCGACGTGAAGTTCAACGAGGCGCGCGCACTGAAGGCCCTGGGCCGCCTCGAGGAGGCGCGCGCCGCCGCGCTCGAGTCGCGCAAGCTCCACGAGTCGCTCGGTCCGAACTACGCCGCGCAGGTGGTGCAGATAGACGCGTGGATCGAGACGCTCCGATGAAGGCTAGACCGCGTGGTAGCCTCCTACCGTGGAAGCGCCCCTCGGGCGTTTAAGCGAAATGTAGTGTGAAAAAGCCGGGATGGAGGAGTAGGGCGGGCGGTAGGAGAGGGCGGGGGGGCGCGGGGAGCTACAACCGGATGTCGAGCAAAGCAGGGCTCAGGGAGAGCAGAGCGATTTCAGGGGAAAACGCGCGACCCCACAGGACCGCAGACGCACGGAATGCACTCGCAGGCACGCCGAGACGAGCGCGGTGCGAAGCGACGCGCTGGTGGAGCGAGGCTCAGGGGGCTGCGGGCGATGGCGAGAACAGCAGGAGTTGTCCGACAGGAGGCGCTCGGTGTTGACCCAGGCTCGCCGAGCGTCACAGGTGCAGCAGCACCGCGATGCCCAGCGCCATCGCGGGCCCGGTGGAGAGCGTCATGCCCAGGGCTCGGTCCTTGTGATCGAACCGCAGCGCGTGCGCGACCCGCCCGACGAAGAACGCGGCCACCGTGGCCCACAGCCAGAGGTCGGAGACCCCGACCGCCTCGGCCACGAGCAGGGCCAGCGCCACCAGCGGGGCGTTCTCCGTGAAGTTGCCGTGGACTCGCGAGCGCCAGAACAGCTCGGCATCGTCCCCGTGACCGCGCAGGATGCCGAGCTTGCCGCGGCGCATGCCGATCCAGGCCGTGAGCAGGAAGGGCGCAAAGGTGCACAGCGCCACGAAGGTGAAGGACACGTTGAGGGAGGAGACGTCGATCGTCATGGTCACCCGCTCGACGAACGGGCGCGGCCGAGATCGACAGCCCTCCGATCTTTTCTTCAGTCCACGCCGAGGGTCTTGGCGGCCGCCTCGACGAACTGCAGCTCGGCCTCGTTGTTGGCGCCGTCGGCCCGGGCGATGCTGCGGAGCTCGCCCACGAGGTTGGCCTTCACGTCGTCGTCGAGGTTCCGTCTGACGCGCTCGGCGGCCGCGACCACCAGGGCGAGCTGAGCGTCGACGTCGGCGGCCTGGCCCAGGGTGCGGGCGACGTGCTCGACCGCTCGCTCGGCGTAGCGCTCGGCCAAGCCCTGGGTGTGGGCAATGGACCAGCTGCAGGATCCGGGCGGCCTGGCGCTCGTCGAGGCGCCCGTCGCGGAGCTTCGTCGAGCGCCAGCGGTCACACCACGAGGTCGAAGCTCTCGTCGGCCGCGAACTCGAGGGGCTCGGCCAAGTCGCCCCGATGGTTCGTCGCGCGCGTGCCGACCCGCTGCCGCGCGAGGTCGACCGTCGCCGGCGTGACGTCGACCCCTACCACCTCGGCGCCGCGAGCGAGCAGCTCCTCGGCGTAGAGCCCCGGCCCGCATCCCGCGTCTAGCACCCCCCCGCATGCCTGCGACGTCGGGCAGCAGCGACAGCGTGGCCAGCCGCTCGTAGAGCGCGTTGTGGGGCTTGACCTTCGCGGTGCTATCGTGCCGGCGGCTGGCCATGGAACTCGAGACGACGGACGGCAGCTGGCGCTTTCGCGTCCTCGACCCGGACCTCATCGCGTGTGACCGTGTGCATCGATTCGACGCCACGACTTCGGCGATCGACGTGACAGGGCCGCTTTGGCTGCTCGCGCTGTCGGAGACCACGCGTGGCGCCGTCGAGTTCTCGGTCGGGGGGCGGCGCGTCCCTGCGCCCGGGCGGCGCTATGGGCTCTACATGCCGCCGGGCTCGCTCGTCGAGCCCGCGTTCGTTCGAACCCACCAGACGAGTCGCATTCTTCTCTCCCACGCGCATCCGCCCATCGACGCCGAGGTGCCCTTCGTCTTCGACTGCCCCGCCGACGCGCCCGATCCGCCGCGCTCTGTGGCGGATGTCGGCCGGGTGCTGGCGTCCGCGTCCGAGCGCGAGCCGGTCGCCCGCTGCGCTCGGCCGGCGTCGACCAGCCGCCGCGTGAAGCGGGCGCTCGACCGAGGCTTCGCAGAGCAGCGAACGATCGCCGATCTCGCCGCCGCCGCTGGAGTGTCCCACGCAGCGATGACCCGCCGATTCAAGCGAGACTTTGGGCTGACCCCGCTGAAGTACCGCAACGCGGTGCGGGTTCTCGTAGCCGCGACGAAGCTCCTGCGAGGCGGACCCATCGCGGCGACGGCGGCTTCGACCGGCTTCGACGACCTGAGCCGTTTCTATCGGCACTTCCGGTGGGTCACCGGTGCCACCCCCGGCCGTTTCCGGCCGACGTAGTTTGTTTCGGGCGACGAAGATCCAGCCGACGATCGCGATGGCGGCGAGCGTCGAGACCTCCACGGGCACGACCGGCACCCCCTCGACCCGAGCCCACGCGCCCGCGTGCCAGAGCCCGCTGCGGGCGATGCTCGCGTAGTTGAGCCCGGTGTGGAGCCCCACCGCGAGCCACGCGTTGCCCGTCGTCGCATAGGCCAAGCCAAACAGCACCCCTGCGCTGCTGCGAAAGAAGAACGCCCCACCGTCGAACGGCTCGTCGATCAGATGAAACGCAGCGAACGCGAGCGCGGGTACCAGCACGCGAAACCACAGCCGCTCGCGCGACCACAGCTGCATGGGAAAGGCGCGGCAGGTCGCCTCTTCCACGACGCTGTTCACCACCAGCGCGAGCACCCAGAACCCGACCTGCACCCCCGAGATCGACGCCGCGTGGGCGGCAAGCGTATCGGTGATGCGGGCGTCGCCGACCGCCAGTCCCGCGATCCAGGGACCGCCGTACAGCAGCAGCGCGACCCCGAAGCCGAGCACACAGTCCCGCAGGCCCCGGCCCGAGGGCGCCAAACCGAGCGACCGGTCTGCAGCAGCCCGACGAAACAACCCGACGGTGATCAGCAGATGGAGGCCATAGACCACGAGGATCGCAAGCGCCTCCACGAACCCCACCTCGTCCGCGGCTCCGTGCACCGTATGCCCCGTGAACCGACGGATCAGCCAGAGCATCGCAAAGCCGGACGCGGCGATGAGCAGCTGCTGGAGGGCGAACAGAAGCGCAGCACGAAGTCGTTCGGTCACGGCTCGGAACGTATGAGTTGACCGAGACCCGGTCTTGGCGATTCTTGACCTTTCGGTGGCTCCTACATGCGCGGGTAGCGGATCTTCTCGAGGACGCTGCGACACACGAACGGCAGCCCCTGGTTCGCGTTGGCGTACAGATCGTGAAGAACGACCGCGGCCAGCTCGACCGACGGCTGCTCGGAGCTCGACACGAGCGCGTCGAGGTTGGGCTGCTAGGCCGCACGCTCGCCCGTCTGTACGCGCCACAAGCTCGCGTAGATGCCACCGCGCGCCAACAGAGCACGGTGGTCGCCGTCCTCGACGATGCGGCCGCCATCGAGGACGTAGGTGCGGTCCGCGTTGCGAATGGTCGAGAGGCGATGCGCGATGATCAGCGTGGTGCGACCGCGTGAGACGTGCTCGAGAGAGCGCTGGATCGCAGCTTCGGTCTCGTTGTCGACCGCGGAGGTTGCTTCGTCCAGGATCAAGATCGGCGGGTCGAGCAAGATGGCGCGGGCGAGCGAGATGCGTTGACGTTGCCCTCCGGACAGTTTCTGTCCGCGCTCACCTACGACCGTGTCGTAGCCGCGGGCGAGCGCGCTGATGAAGTCGTGTGCTTCTGCAAGTCGAGCCGCGCGCTCGACGTCCTCGAGCGGTGCGCCCGGAACCCCGTAGGCAATGTTCTCCCGAACCGTTCCGTGGAAGAGGAACACGTCTTGGCTGACCAGGCCAATCCCGCGTCGCAGGTCACCGAGGACGAGGTCGGTCAGCGCGTGACCGTCGAGCCGGACGGCGCCGGCGGTGGGGTCGTAGAACCGCAGCAGCAGCTTCACGAGGGTGCTCTTGCCCGAACCCGTGGGACCGACGAAGGCCACGGTGGATCCCGCCGAGATGGTGAAGTCGATGCCGCGCAACACCGGTGGCCCGGAGGCGTAGGAGAACTGCACGTCCTCGAAGACGACCTCGCCTGCGACGTCGCTTCGCGCAAGCGGGGTGTCGCCGTCCTGGATTCCGCGGGGCGTGTCGATCATGTCGAGGATGCGGCGGGTGGAGGCCATGGCGCGCTGGTACTGGTCCAGGATGTTGCCCAGACGCGTCAGCGGCCACAGCAGTCGCTGCGTCATGAACACCAGGACGCTGTAGAGGCCGACCTCGAGGGTGCCATCGAGGGCCATGCGGGCGCCGAGCACCAAGGTCGCCGTGAACCCGAGCACGATCCCCATGCGGATGAGCGGAACGAACGCCGAACTCAACCGAATCGCGGCGCCGTTGGCTTCTCGATACGCCAGGCTGTCCCGCTGAAGCTGCTCGGACTCGGCCTTCTCAGCGACGAAGGCCTTGATGGTCGCAATCCCGCCGAGCTTGTTCGCCAGCCCGGCCGCGAGGTCGGATGTGCGCGAGCGGACCTCGGCGTACAGCGGCGCCAGTCGTCTCTGAAACCACAGCGAGCCTGCGATCACGATCGGCGTCGGGGCGATGGCCAGCGGAGCGATGCTCGGTACGGCAGCGATGAAGAGCGCCCCGACGACCACGACGGTGGTGGTCAGCTGGATGATCTCGTTGGCTCCGTCGTCGAGGAAGCGCTCGAGCTGGTTGATGTCGTCGCCGAGGATCGTCATCAATCCGCCGGTCGAGCGATCCTCGAAGTAGGCGAGCTCGAGATGCTGCACGTGGTCGTAGGCCTCCATTCGCAGCTCGTGCTGCAGCGTCTGGGCCAGGCCCCTCCACGCGAGCGCGAACGCATACTCGAACACGGACTCGAGGCCCCAGATGACCAGCGTGCCAATGGCGAGCCAGAGGATCTGGCTGTCCACGTCGACGATGCCGTAGCCGGCGAGGAAGGACTCCTCGCGCTGTACGACCACGTCGACCGCAGCGCCGATCAGCAGGGGCGGCGCGAGGTCGAACAGCTTGTTGAGCACGCTGTAGATCGACGCCGTGACGATCGCTCGCCGGTGGTGCCGGGCGTGAGAGAGCAGCCGTGAAAGTGGGGGCCGGGAGGACGCCACGGGCGCAACCTACCCCCTTCGGCACCGCTCGTCGCGCCCTGTGGGCCTAGCAGCCCGTGGTGAAACCCGACACGACTAGCTGCCCGTGCGCAGGCCGATCGAGAACCCGACGTTGGGTCCGGCGCTTCCGCAGTAGACCGAGTGCATGGCGGTGCGGTCCAGGCCGTGGTTCGGGAGCGCGATGGCATCCCCGGGGCGAAGCACCGCGGCGTGCCCGGAGTCGATCAGGAAGCCGGTGAACTCCAGGCACCCGTGCACCAGCGGCCGCAGCGGTCCGGCGTCCGAGCGCGCCAAGGCTCGCATGCACGGTGCTTCGTCGAGCGTCGCGAAGAACAGCGGCTGCCAGACGCCTTCCTTCACCCACGTGTCGAACAGCCAGGGAGCACCACCGTCGACGACGTCGCGCATGAACTCGCACGCGCGCTGGGCGAGGGCTCGAATCGACAGTGCGACCCATACGGTTTGGCCCGAGCCCTGCACGTAGACGACGCCTTTTTGGCCACTGGGGGGAGGCTCGGCCGACTCCTTGCCCTCGCTGGGCAGGTAGCCCGGGAGGGCGTCGTGGTGAAAGAGCGCCCCGCCGTCGGGACGGTTCCAGTAGATGATGGGGTTGCTCGGTACGAGTTTCATCCCCGACGCGCCACCCAATCGCTTGCGCAACGACTCGGGCCACGCGTGCCCCAGCGCAGGCACGGTCGCGCTCGCCCACGCCCAGACCTCGTGGTGACGCGCGGCGGCCGGGTGGTCATCGTCGCGGACCTCCTCGCCCACGCCGAACGCGATCCGGCGGGAAGCGTCCCCTTCGGCGGTAGACAATCGCCCGAGCTTCGCCCAGGCCTCGCGATCGTCGCAGAGGGCTTTTGCGAGGTCACGCTCCGGATCGACGCGAACGTCGGTGAAGCGCAGCGACTCGGAGGCTGCGTCTTCGATCCAGCGTTCCCATCGCGCGGACTCGTCGTGGCTCGCCGCCCAGCCCTCGGGAAGCATCGCGGTCGCCTCGTCGGACGGCTCGGCGGCTTCGCGGATCACGAAGGGGTCCGCAGCCTTCCAACACGCCTGCATCTGCGCCGTGTCCGGCTTGGGCGCGAGGTCGGGGCGGAGGAGCTCCACGATGGTGCCGTGATCGCGACCGCGGCGCTGCAGATCGATGCGCTGCGACTCGACCCGGCGCACCGCGTCGCGGTAGTCGGACTCGTCATCGGGGCGGACCGTCACCACCGGCAGCGCTCCGGGGATCGGGGTGCGCTCAGGATCCGCGAGCATCTGCCTGAGCGGGTCTTTCGCCATTGTGAGCATCCATACACCGTCTGCTGCGCTCTCGTGGAGAAGTTATGGCACCCCTGTCGAGATGGTGTGCCCCGGGCGTGTTGGCGGCAGCGCTCGTGCCCCTCGCTTCACCACGGGCTGCCCTAGCTAGGCGAGCGAAGCGTCGCTGTACGCGAGCGGCGGGGACGAGGCCTCCCGCTGGGGGACAGCCTGCGCGACCGCGACGACTTGGCCCACGACGATGGTGGCCGGCGCCGTGATGCCGTGTTCGCGAACCAACTTCGGCAGGTCGATCAGGGCTCCCGTGAACACACGCTCGTCGGGCGAGGCGGCCTTCTCGACGATCGCGGCCGAGAGGGTGCTGGGATGACCAGACGCGATCAGCCGCTCGACGAGCTGAGGCAGCACGTTGATGCCCATCAGAATCACCAACGTGGCATCGGGGTCGTAGTTCGGGGCGACCGGCTCGCTGTCGTCGCGGCCGACGGCGGTGATGATGTGGACCCGGTCGGCGCAGCCGCGCCAGGTCAGCGGGATCTGGGCGGCGGCGGAGGATGCATGGATGGCGCTCACGCCGGGCACGACCGTGACGTCGATGCCTTGCGCGCGATAGCAGTGCAGCTCTTCCCCGGTACGGGCGAAGAAACCACAGTCGCCGCTCTTGAGCCGCACGACCGTCTTGCCTTCCAAGGCCGCCTCCGCGGTCCAGGTCTCGAGTTCGCGTTGCCCGGCTGTCGCCCCGCCGCGCGGTTTGTTGACGACCCTCCACTCGGCGGTGGTGATCTCCTCCAGCCCTTCGCGCATCGCCTTGGCGACGAGTCGGTCGGCGACGATGAGGTCGGCGCGTGCGAGCCATCGCAAGGCCGACAGGGTCAGCAACTCCGGGTCACCGGGGCCGGCCCCGATCAGCACCACGCGACCATCGTCGGCGACCTGGGAGAGGGTGCGGCGCGCTCGGAGCTCGTCGCCCGTGTCGAGGGTCGCCAGCTCCTGGAACGATGCGCTCTGCGCGAGACGACGCAGTCGAGGGCGACCCCACCGTGTCTTGTTCCAGGCTCGCAGCCCGCCAAAGCGTCGCACGGCTTCGCCGGCGGTCCGGGGCAGCGTCAGCGCGATCTCCTTGCGGATGCGGCCCGCCATGCCGGGTCCGAGGCCTGCGGTCGAGATCGCGACGCGGACGGGACCATCGCAGTGAAGCGCCGGCACGTCGAAGTCGCATCGATGGGGCACGTCCGCATCGTTGACCAGCTTGCCGTGGGCGTGTCCATGCGCGTGCCAGCGGCGCGACAGGTCTTCGTCGAGGTCGCACAAGAACACGACCGCGAACCGCGAGATATCGAAGGGCTCGGGGATGTGGGTGTGGAGTTCGAAGCGGCCTTCGGGGTCGGCGTAGGTGCCGGCCTGGACTTCGACGATGCTCGGAGCAAATGTGGCGACCTCCGGGAGGGCCAGGATCTTGGCGACGTGGTCTTCGTCGGTCCAGATCGACATCGGGGTCTCGCTTCGCGCGAGGTACCGGGCGCGGGCGACGAGTTCGCGGCCACGACCGATCGCGATGCCCGATCCGCTGGGCTTGAGCGCGACCATCATTCGGGCCGCATCGGGAACGCGCGCGACCGCGGGCAGGGGACCAGCGATGGAAGGCCGGACGTTGCTCATGAAAGGCTCTCGGTGTTGGTGGCCGTGACGGTGCCCGCGGCGATCAGACGGTGGTGGATCCCGCACTCGGTCTTGGCGCGGCCACGCCAGCGACCCGCGCGTTCATCTTCGCCCGGCTGGATCGGAGAGGTGCAGGGTTGGCAGCCGACGCTGGCGTAGCCTTCGTCGAGCAGCCGGTTGTAGGGGAGGTCGTGTGCGGCGAGGTGCTCGAGCACGCGCTCGCGTGACCACCACGCGAGCGGGTTGATCTTCACGAGGCCATGCGTGTCGTCCCACTCCACGCTCTGCACTTCGGTCCGGGTCAGGGAGCCCGTTCGGCGCAGGCCGGTCATCCACGCGGTCGCGCTGCGCAACCGCTTCGCCAGCGGCTCGACCTTTCGCAGTCGGCAGCACTCGGCCGGGTCGCGCTGCCACAGACCCTCGGCCTGCTGCGCGACGAGAGGTTCGGGTCGGATGCGTTCGATGTTGATGTCGAAGTGCTGCTCGAGCCGCTCGGCAAGCTCGAGCGTCTCGTCGAAGAGCGCGCCCGTGTCCAGCAGCACCACGCTGAAGGCGAGACGCCGACGCACGGCCAGGTGCATCGCGACGATCGACTGTGGCCCCAGCGCACTCGCCAACACGAGCCCCCGCGGGAAGCGTTGCGCCGCCCAGGCGAGGACGTCGGCGGGCTCCCGCAGATGTGTCGGCAGAGACGTCTGCGCGCTGGTGTAGCTCGTATTCAACATCGATCAACCGTGCATTTGTCGGGCGAAGTCCAATCTACTGCGATGTGCAGTATTTGATTCTCAGCCGCGCGCTAGCCTCGATTGTCGATTATCAGGCTGGTGGCGCCAGTCAAAAGAAATAATAACCACATGATTTGGTGCGTGAAATGGCGAACCGACGCGGAGCGCACCTCAGAACCGCCTCAAGGACCAATTCGGGGCGCTCCAAAAAAGTGGGGGGCAAACCAATAAAACCACGCAAGAAACGCGGGAAATAGGGGCGCGCACGGCGAGATCCACTGCTGCGCACCGTCCTGTTCGACGCCATCGCTCGCGCTCCCACCGGACGCGAAGCCCTCGCGCGCGTACCTGCCGATCGCGCTTGGTTCCTGACGAGGCCGACGCAGCGTCGCTGGGCGGGCTCCGTCCTCATGCTCGCCCAGGCAAAACAAAACGGGGCGCCCCGAAGAGACGCCCCGTTTGGGATCAGCGTCGCGCGACGCCTACAGGCAGGTCGCGTTCCAGGGGCCCGAGCATGCGCCGGACTGCGAGAACGTCAGGCTGCCGAAGCGGCCATTTTGGAACGTGTTGTCGTTGATCTGCATGTCGGCGATCTGACCGCCGGGTCCCGACACGGTGATGTTGCTGCCCATCGAGGTGTACTCGAGCACCACGTTGTAGTCGGTGGCGAACTCCCAGCCGTCCAGGGATGCTTCGGCGGGCGAGAGCAGGACCTCGGAGTTGGCGGTGTCGATGTCGCAGAAGACGTCCTCGGAGTTGATCGCTCCGACCGAGGGGGCCTGGACTTTCTTGACCAGCATGCCGCCGGGCCACAGGAAGTCGGGCGAGTTGGGGCACACGTCGATGCCGGCGTCGCCCGACTGGTCGCTGGCCTTCCAGCTGAACACGTAGAAGTGCGAGGCGTCCTGCGCTCCCCAGACGAAGCCGACGACGTCGTTGTCGCCGTTGTTGATGTCCGGGCTGAGGTTCTCGACCCGCAGCAGGCCCTCGAAGGCGGTGTCCTCGAACACGACGTCGCACAGGTGCAGGCCGGCATCGTTGTTGAGGTCCTCGCACGCTTGGGTGCCGGACTCCTGATACGTGATCGAGGCGTCCATGCCGATGTCGCCGTCGAGCACGTCGAGCTGGATGAGCTCGCAGGCGCTCTGCAGCCCGAAGGGCTCGGCGGAGACCACTGTGACGGTGTCCTCGGCCATGTCGACGCCGTCGTCGACCGTGACCGTGTACGTCTCGTAGTTGGTGGGCGAGGCGTTGACGGTCATGCCGACGTCGGAGTCGAGCGTTGCGCCGGGCGTCCAGGAGTAGGTGTACTCGCCGGTTCCGCCCGAAGCCATCGCGGTGAGCTCGGCCGCGGTGGGCGGTTCGTAGGTGACGCAGGTGCCCGCATCGACGCTGAGACACTCGTCGGTGACTTCGGCGGTGCTGTCGTCGCAGTCCGTGCCGGGCGTCACGCCGTTGCCACCGTCATCGGGATCGTTGTCCCCGTAGCCGTCCCCGTCTTCGTCCTGGGTGCAGGCTTCGTTCAGCGGGGGCTCTTCGTTTTCGGAAGCGCCGGGGAACGTGTTGGGGTTGCTGTCGTCGCAGTCGGTGCCCGGCTCGACGCCGTCGGGGGGATCGACGTCCCCGTAGCCGTCCTCGTCCTCGTCCTCCATGCACGCCTCGTCGCCCGGAGGGGTCTCGTTCTCCGCCGCGCCGGGGAAGGCGTAGGGGTTGTCGGGCGCACAGTCGTCGTCGTTGGGGACGCTGCCATCGGGCGGGTCGCCACCGTCGGGCACGTTGGTGCACTCGTCGGGGTCGCCGAAGCCGTCGCCGTCTTGGTCGAGGCACCACTGCTCGCCGTCGTCGGTGTCGTTGGAGTCCGACTCCGACTCTTGGCTGTCGCTGGCACTCTCGCTGTCGTCGGTGTCGCTGGCCGTCGCGTCGGTATCACTCGCACCGATCGAGGCGGCAGCATCCGCCGCGCAGCCCTCGTTCGAGGTGTCTTGAAGCAGACCGTCGTCCGCACACGGATCCGCGCATCCCGCCGCAAGCAAGGAACACGACGTCAGAAGTAGGGAGATGTATGCCCGACGCATGGTTCGTCGGCCCTGTGCACTCCCGGTGCCACGCGCGATCAGCAACCGGCCGAAGGTCGCCTTTTCAGCCGGTTAGACGACCGGCCCTGCGCAGGCCGCTTGACAAAGCCTGCGCGATAGACGCCAGTGCTGGGTAAAAATGCCCCGGTGGGACAAAACGCCACGTACCACATGGCCCCACTTGGACCTACGGTGGCGAGCGAACGCCAGGATCCACGGTTGGTATGAAACGTGCCTATCGGCCGAACACGAATCGCCATGGCCTCCCTTGCGCGCACTTTCGCACTCCTGACGCCTCTCGTCATCTTTTTTGCGGCTTCCGAGGCTCACGCCGCTCCACCCGAAGCTCCTGAGCCCGACGAGCCCGACCCGGACGCCGACGCCGTCGACCCGGACGACCGCACCGAACTCCGGTGGATCGAGCGCTGGAAGCCCGAGCGCAACATGTGGGAGCTCGGCATCTACGGTGGTGTCTTCCTGCCCGGAGCCAACCACGAGCTCTTCGAGTTCGACGCGGCCGCGGACCAGCTCGGCTTCAAGAAATTCAAGGCGGTGGCTCCGGAGATTGGCGGCCGCGTCGGCTACTACCCCCTGCGCTTCTTGGGCGTAGAGATGGAAGGCGGCGGCATGTTCGCGTCGACCGTCGACGACCAGGCCGCCACCTTGTGGACGGTTCGCGGTCACGTAATCGCCCAGCTGCCTCGCTGGAGCGTGACGCCATTCCTCGTCGCGGGCGCCGGTGGCTTGGGCGTCAGCAGCGGTGCAGACGCGGTCGGCAACGACGTCGACGCGGCGGTGCACATCGGTGGTGGCGTGAAGGTCTTCTTCAACCGCTGGGTCGCGATGCGTCTGGACCTGCGCGACGTCATCGGCTCGCGACGGGGCGTCAGCGAAGGCGAAAACCACAACTTCGAAGCGTTGCTGGGCCTCTCGCTCACGCTTGGTCGCAAGAAGGCGGCGGCGCCTCCACAGAAGGGTCCAATCGACACCGATGGCGACGGCATCATGGACCCCGACGACGAGTGCGTCGAGGTCCCCGGCGTACCCGAGTACAAGGGGTGCCCGATTCCCGATACCGACGGCGATGGATTCCTCGACCCGGACGACAAGTGTCCGACCGTGCCGGGCATCGCCCCGGACGGTTGCCCGGATGACGATCGCGACAAGGACGGCATCCTCAACGACGTCGACAAGTGTCCCGACGACCCGGAGACCAAGAACGGCTATCAGGATGAGGACGGGTGTCCGGACGAACTCCCCGAAGAGGTCAAGGCCTTCTCGGGCGTCATCGAAGGGATCTACTTCGATCTCAACAAGGACACGATCAAGCCCAAGTCACGGCCCAAGCTCAACCAGGCCGCCGACGTCCTGACGCGCTTTCAGGACATCAAGATCGAGATCTCGGGTCACACCGACAGCCAGGGAAGCCACCCGTACAACATGGATCTGTCGAAGCGTCGCGCCGAGTCGGTGAGGAACTACCTCGTCGGCAAGGGAATCGACGAGTCCCGCATCACGGTGCAGGGCTATGGCCCCGACCAGCCGCTGGAGAGCAACGACTCCAAGGCTGGCCGGGCGAAGAACCGCCGCATCGAGTTCAAGATCCTCTCGGCGCAGTAGAGGTCGGGCTCGAGCCCGCAAAGAAGGGCGCACTCCATGCGGGGTGCGCCCTTCTTCACGTCAGCACGGCGAGTACGCGCCGTTGCACACCGCTCCGTCGTCGGGCCACTGCTGGCCGCTCGAGTCGACGAAGGCGTCGGTGGGGTGGGGAGCCTGCAGGCTGATGGCCCGCGGGACCCTGGCGCAGGTCGAAGGGTCTACCAGCAGCCGTCGAACTCGACGCGGCCTTCGATGGTGCCCGCCTCGGTCGCGCACTGGAGCTCGATCTCGCCGCCGTGGTTGTAGAGCTGGTCTTGCTGATCGACGACGCGGTCGAGGCGAACGTAGAAGGTTTCGCAGTCATCTTCGGTGAAGATGAAGCCGTCGAGCGTCCCGGGAACGAACGCGATGATGTGCGGTCCGAGCTCGGGGTCGTCGACGAACCGAACGCAACGCTCGCCGTCTGCACTGGACACGTCGATGCCCTTGTAGAAGCCTCCGGCGCAGATGCCCGGGTCGAGCTCCCACGCTCCGAGTACCTCGCCGCGCACGCTGAGGTTGCCCTCGAGCGTCATCGGAGGGGCTTCGTAGCAGCCGCCCATCGCACCGACCATCCCGAGACCCAACACCACCGTGCGCATGACGCCACGGTAGCAGCGAGCTGGGGAATGGGGAAGCGGTGGTGTCGGTCACCCACCGCCGGCGCCGGCGCTGCAGCCGCGTGATATCGTGGTTTCGGTGACGGTCGAGGAGCCGAGATTCGGGCGGTACGTCGTCCGGGGTCACCTGGGTTCCGGGGGCATGGGGCAGGTCTTGCGGGCCTACGACCCGCGCCTCGATCGCGAGGTGGCGATCAAGGTCGTCCGCGAGCCGTCGTGGACCGCCGCGTCCCGACTGCTTCGCGAAGCCAAGACGATGGCCGCAATCCGACACCCCAACGTCGTGCCCGTCTACGACGTCGGGACCGAGGGGGAGGACGTGTTCGTGGCGATGGAGCTCATCCATGGCCAGACCCTCCGGGAGTGGTTCGAGGAGCGGCGGCCCTGGCAGCAGGTGCTCGACGTGTTCAAGCGGGCGGCGGCGGGTCTCGATGCGGCGCACCGGCTCGGCGTCGTGCACCGCGACTTCAAGCCGGCCAACGTCATGGTGGAGACGGACGGGGCCCTCGTCCGTCGGGTGCGCGTGATGGATTTTGGCTTGGCGGTGTCCACCGAGGATACGACGGGCGAGCCAGCGCCGAGCGGGGCATCCGAGGACGTGTATCTACAGTCGGACCGCCTGACGCAGACCGGCACGGTGGTCGGCACGCCCTACTACCTGGCGCCGGAGCAAGAGGCGGGAGCTCCGGGGACGCCCGCGACCGATCAGTTCGCCTTCTGCGTCGCGCTGTTCGAAGCGCTCCACGGGGTGCGACCCTTCGAGGCGGACGGGCATCAAGCGCTCTCGCGCAAGAAGTGGGGCGGAAAGATCGAGCCGCGGCCGGCAGACTCCGCGGTCCCGGTGGCCGTGCACGATGCGGTGGTCCGCGGCATGACGGCCAATCCAACGGAACGCTGGCCGTCGATTCCGCAGCTCGTCGATGCGCTCGACCGGGCTGCGCTGCCCCGCCGCACAGCCCGGTGGCAGCTGCTGGGGGCCGCGGGCGTGGCAGGAGCCGCGAGTGGCGCTGCGCTGCTCTTCATCGGTGACGAGGCGCCCTGCGAGGCGCCAGAGACCATCTTGGCGGACGTTTGGGCAGCGCCGCAGCGGGACGCGGTACGAGGCGCGTTCGTGCAGACGGAGCTGTCCTTTGCCGAAGCCTCGGCGGCGCGGGTCGTGGGCGAGCTCGACGACTACGCGGCGCGCTGGGTCGAGGCGTGGCCCACCGGGTGCGAAGTGGAGCGGGTCCGAGCTCAGCAAGACTGTCTCAAGGGGCGCCTGTTCGAGCTCTCGGCCGTGGCCGACGAGCTCGCGGAGCCCAACCCGGACACGGTGCGGCTGAGCATGGAGATGGTGGGGGCGCTGGGATCCCCGGCCTCCTGCGCGCTGCAGGCAGAACGACCGGTGGTCTCGGACGCCCAGCGAGATGCGGTCGAGCGCGCGCAGATGCTGCTCGAGCGGGGCTCGGCCGCGCTCTCGGTCGGCGACGCCGATCAGGCCCAGACCCTCGCCGAGCAGGCCGCACGCGCTGCTGCCGAGTCGGACCATTGCCCGACGAAGGCCGCCAGCTTCTTCCTTCGCGCGAAGGTCGACAACGATCGCGGGCACTTCGAGAGCGCGCTCGAGCACGCACAGGCAGCGTACTTCGAGGGGGTGCGATGCGACGCCAACCTCGTGGCGATGGAGGCAGCGCGCTATTCGATGTCGCTGCACACCTTCGGCACCGCCGACCTCGACGCGGCGGAGAGCTGGTATGGCCACGCGCTGGTCCAAATGGACCTGCTCGCGCATCAACAACCTGCCCAGGAGCGGAGCGTCGACCGAGCCGTCCTGCACTACACCCACGCGCACCTTTTACAGCGACGCGGGCAGGGGGAAGAGGCTCTGGACGAGCTGCAGCGGGCCGATGCTCTGTTGCGACCGATCGCCGACGACTATCCCGAGACCTTCGCGGAGTTCCTCGCGACGCAGGGCTCCGCAGTCCTCGCCTCCGAGGGGCCCGAGGCCGCGCTTCCCTACTACGAAGAGGGGCTGGAGGTCGCAGAAGCGCACTTCGGAGCGCAGCACCCGATGGTCGCGGTCGGGTACGGCAACCTCGGCAACAACTATCAGGCGATGAACCGGCTCGAGGACGCGGAGCGGACGCTGCGTCGGACCGTGGAGCTCATGGGCGAGGCGTTCGGAGCCGACCACCCGTACGTTGCGCGCTCGAAGAACGGTCTGGCGCAGACGCTCACGCTGCGCGGCGAGTGGGACCAAGCAGGCGTGGTCATCGAGGAGGCCATGGCGCTCGCGCTCTCCGTGGAACCCGAAGGCGGGCCCGAGACGTGGCGCTTGCTGGGGACGCGCGCTGCGATCGCTGCGCACGACGGCGACCTGGAATCCGCCCGCGTGGACACGCAACGACTGGTCGACGCGGCCGAGCAGTCTGGAGCGATCGATCACTCGCTCGTTTGGAACATCAAGAAGCTCGCGGAATATCAGATCGGGTTGGGGAGATTCGACGAGGCGACGTGGCGACTCGAACAAGCCGATGAGTATCTCGCCACCCGGTTGTCCGACGACCGTGTCCTCACCGCGCAGCTCGAGGCCACGTACGCCTATCTGCACCATGAGAAGGGCGAGCACGCGGCCGCGCTCACGCGCTTCGAACGGTCCGAGAGCGAGCTGGCCTCGGCACTGGGGGTCCAAAGCTTGGAGTGGGCAGAGGTTCGCGAGGCCCATGCCGACCTCCTGGTCGACATGAAACGCGTGGACGATGCTCGCCAGATGTACTCGGCGCTAGCCGAGACCTACGCCGAGATCGAGATGCCTCGAGACGCCCAGCGCATGCGTTCGCGTCTCGCGACCCTGTCGATCTAGGACACTCGCAGGCCCGGGCTTCACCAAGGGCGGCTACCCGCAGGCACCGAAGCCGGGATCATCGGCACACTGCTTTGCGGGGTCGCCGGGCTGCTCCGCGCCGCCGCTGCAGTTGAGCACATACTCGTGGTCGCCGCCGTTGCAGCTGAACTTCACGACCGTGCCGCCGGCTCGCAGGGTGGCGAAGTCGTCGGCGGTCAAGGTGACCCGTGATCTACGGTTTTTCGCCGTCAGCTGCCCGAAGCGATAGCTCGATGACACTCTGGGCAAGCCGGCGCCATTCGACCAAACGTCGCCTCACCATTGAGCGCGCTTCGCTCGTGTCGGAGGGCCGCCGAGCTCTTCGCCTTCGTACATGCATCGCACGAAACCTTCATGCATGCGCTCGGCGATCAGCCCGCCGCGACGCGATGCTCCGGGCTCGTCGTTGATGGTCACGTAGTCTCCGTCGCAGGCCCGCTTGGCCTCTCGCTTCCACTGTCGGGCCAGCACACCTGGCGACGAAATGGGGCCGCCGTGAACCGCGACGTATCGCGTGCCGTCCTCGTCGGGTGGCGTGACCACCACGGACTCCGGCTCGGCAGGGGTGTGCTGGATCGTGCATCCGACGAGGGCGAGCACAAGGACGAACGCGGCGCGCATGGGTTCACGCTGCCCGATCGAGGCCCGGGCACCAAGAAAGCGGCGATGGTGACGCTGGCCGAGGCCGGACTCGACACCCATGAGCCGTGCCGCCTGGGTTGGTCCGGGATCGGCGTGGCCGCGGCGGGCGTGGCGGTCTTGACCGGTGGCGTGATTCGCTTGGTCATGGTCCGCCGCCAGGCGGTCAACCGCACGGCCGCCGTGCGGTAGCCTCCGCCGCATGGCCAACGTGCTCATCTTCGGGGCGACCTCTGCGATCGCGCAGGCGGTGGCGACACGCTATGCGGAACGAGGCGATCGGCTGTTCGTCGTCGGACGCAACCCGAGCAAGCTCGAAGCGTTGGTGGACGCCCTGGGGCCGGCATGCATCGGGTCGATGCCGGCAGACCTGGACGACACGGACGCCAACGCGCGCAGGGTCGGGGAGGCGGTCGATCGTCTGGGCTCGGTCGACATCGCGCTGGTGGCTCACGGACTGCTCGGGGACCAGCTCGAAACCGAGCAGACCTGGACGAGTGCGGAGGCCGTCTTGCGTACCAACCTGCTCAGCGTCGTGTCCCTCGTCATCCCGATCGCCAACCTGCTCGAGGAGCAGGGACGTGGGCACTTGGCCGTCATGAGCTCCGTGGCGGGAGAACGCGGCCGCCCGCGCAACTACACCTACGGGGCGGCGAAGGGCGCGTTGACGCTCTACCTACAGGGCGTGCGAAGTCGGTTGTGGGATGCCGGGGTCGACGTGCACACACTCAAACTCGGCCCCGTGGACACGCCGATGACCCAGACCCACGCCAAGAACGCCTTGTTCGCGTCCCCCGACCGGGTCGCCGACGCGATCGTTCGGCTGCTCGAGGGCCCCGGCGGAGAGGCCTTCGTGCCGCGGTACTGGCTGCCGATCATGAGCGTGGTCCGGACCTTGCCCGAGGCGATCTTCCAGCGGTTCCGATTTCTGAGCGGTCGCTGAAGGGCAGTGCAACCGACACCCGGGCATCCTACGTGTAGGCACGCTCCAGGACCGTTTTGCACCGGGCCGCGGTGCCCCACCCCGCCCCGCAGCCCTGTGTAAAGAGCGCTGAACGGCTCATAAACGCCGTTCTGAGGCTCGCGGATAGGTTTTAGGGCAATCGACGCGAAAGCCGATTGAACCGTTGGCCATCGCGTCGCACTATGTCGACCACTCGTTCCGCCGACCGACTTGGTGGGCTCCGTCCCCGGAGCACGCATCGCAAAGCCGAACGACTCCACGAAGAAGTAGGAAACACCCGATGCGCAAGACAACACTCCTCCTCGGCCTCGCTTTCGCTGCAACCACGCTGACCGGTTGTGATGACGACGTCACCAAGGTTTGCAAGAAGATGGCCGAGCTCGCGGAGAAAGAAAAAGACCTCCCCGAGGAAGCCAAGAAAGAGCTCAAGGACCTTGAGAAGTGCAAAGCTGAGGGGAAAAAAGAGCAAGAGAAGGACCCCGAGAAGTTCAAGAAGATGAGCGACTGCGTCATGGGTGCCTCGGACATGAAGGGCGTGATGACCTGCGCCATGGAGTCCGAGAGCGCCGAAGACGACAAGAAAGACGAAGAGAAGACGGAGTAGTCCTCCTCTCGCCGATTTCATCGGTTGCGCCCGGACGGATGTCTTCATCCTCCGGGCGCTTTGCTTTGGTTCGTTGGGGTATTTTAGGTGCAGATGAAGAGGCTGGACATCATCGCGGCGGTGTCGCTGCTGGGCGCTTGCGGAGGCGACGACGGTTCGGCGGAGACCGACGGAGGCAGTGGCAGCACGACGGAGGCGTCGACGGGGTCGACGGGCTCGCCCGCGTCGACGACGGTGCCAGACGCGACGACCGACGAGAGCGCCGACGATGGTAGCGGGAGCGATTCCTCGGGAGAACCCGCGTCCAACGAGCCGCCGGTCGCCGTTGCGACCGCGAGCCCGCTCTCTGGTGTCATGCCCTGGACGGCGCAGCTCGATGGCTCACAGAGCTCCGACGTCGACGGCGAGATCGTCGAGTACGCCTGGTCCTGGGCGGGCAGCGATGCCACCGGTGAGACGGCTTCGGTCGAGCTCGAAGGCACCGGCTGCGTCGAGGTCACGCTGGACGTGACCGACGATGATGGCGCGAATGCGATCGACACGGTCGTCGTGTCGACCGTCGCGGCGGCGCCTCCCGAGGTGGCGATGGCGACCCTGGACGCCGCGCCCCTCGCCAGCGCGGTGCTGCCCCGAGACCTCGAGACGAACCTCGGCACGGCTCACTTCGCCGGCACGCTGGAGACGGACGGCTTCGCGGAGATCCGCGCCAACGTGCTGGCCGACGGCGTGGTCGTGGACTCGGTCTCGATCCCGATCTGTGGCCCCGCGCCCCTGCCCTTCGAACTCGACGTGCCGATCCCGGCGCGTCTCCAGGCCTTCGACGTCCAGCTTGTCGCGGCGGTGGGAGAGGCCGAGGCCTCGCTCGCGGCGGTCACCGACCTCGTGGCGGGTGACATCTACCTGATCAACGGGCAGTCCAACGCGTTCGCCTCGCAGTTCAATGGCGACGCGAACGTGAATCAGACCCCGTTCCTTCGCAGCTTCGGGGTGAACTCGACCGATCCTGGCACGACGCAGAACACGGTCGCCTGGTACACCGCGGCGGGGAACGGTTCCGCCGGTCCGGGCGGGATCGGCCAGTGGGCGATTCGCATGGCCAACGTGCTTTCTCAGGCGCACGAGGTCCCGATCGCCGTCGTCAACGGATCGCTGGGAGGGCAGCCGATCAGCTACTTCCAGCGCAATGACGACGACCCGCTCGACTTGGCGACCAACTATGGCCGACTCCTGCATCGAATGCAGACCGCAGGCATCTCCGATCGGGTGCGTGGGATCCTGTGGTACCAGGGCGAGTCGGACGGCGCGGGTTGGGATGTCCATCAGGCGGGCTTCGAGGCGCTGCTGGCGGACTGGGCCGAGGACTTCCCCGCACCCGAACAGATCTACGTGACGCAGCTTCGCGCCGGATGTGGCGGCGACACGATTCGCACGCAGGAATTCCAGCGGACGCTGCCCGACGCGATGGACGGCATCACCGTCATGTCCACCACCGCCCTCGATGGGCACGACGGCTGCCACTACGCCTACGCCGAGGGCTACGAGGTGCTCGGGAATCGATACGCGGCGCTGCTCGGGCGCGACCTCTATGGAGAGACGCCCGATGTGGACGTGCAGCCCCCCAACCCGATGGGCGCGACGCTCGAGAACGGCGGCACCGAGATCGTCATCACCCTGCGCAACGCCCAGGAGCCCATGGTGTTCGACGAGGGGGCACAGGCCAACTTCGTCGTCGAGGGGGCGGGGGTCACCGTAGTCAGCGGCACTGCGAGCGCCGGCGAGGTTCGGCTGACCCTGTCGGGCGACGCGACCGGGGCGACGGGCGTCACCTATCTGGGCCACGTCCTCTCCGGACCCTGGGTCACCAGCGAGGCGGGGCTGGGACTGCTGACCTTCTGGAACGTGCCGCTTCGGTAGGGTCACCGTTTCTGCGAGGGCGCCACCAGGAGTGATTGGCACGCCTCGTAGAAGGCTCGGGGAAGCGCAGCGCTGGTCGGGGCCGAGGCGCTGCACCACACCTCGTGGTCACCGGTACGCAGCGTGCTTGCGGCGTGCGTGACCTGGTGGTTGCCGGCCTGCGTCTCGACCGCGTAGGCGAAGGTGCCGACGCCGTCCGCGGTGGGGCCGACGACCGCGGACGGGTCGAGGTCGGCGAGGCGGGCCAGCGCCTTGGCGTGTGCCTGAGCGGAGGTGACGCTCACGGGGTTCCAGCGGACGGTGATCGGCGGGGCGTCGGGATGCTCGAACAGCTGCAGACCGGGGTGGGTGCGGCCGACTGCGTAGCCCGCGGGCAGCACGATGCAGATCCCCGCGCCCTCCACCACGGCCGCATCCGCGCTGCAGCTCTCCGCGCGCTGAAGCCGAGGTCGCGGGTCGTAGCCCTCCGAGCCCTGCCGCGCCTGCGCGTGCTCTCCCCGCGCGATGGTGGGTTGGGGCTCGGAGGACTCGTCCGCGTGCGCGGCCGTGCCTCCCGAGCGACACGCCGAGAGCAGCAGGAGGAGTGCAGGAAGGTGCCGAACCGACACGGCCCCATGATGCCAGGAGCCTCGACAACGTGATACACGCGAAGGGTGAGCGATCCGCGGATCTCCCAGCTCGAGCATCAGCTCGCTGGACTTGCCGCTCGCAACCAGGAGCTCGAAGCTCGGCTGGCCGCGATTGCGCAGCAACACGCCGCCGCCAGCCAAGCGCGGGTCGCAGCGGTGAAGACCGGAGGGCGCTGGCTGCTCCCGTTGCTCGATCGAAGCAAGGTCGTCCGCTCGTTCGGAGACCTCGCCGAGACGGTGGGTGGGATGACCGGCCCTCGCGAGCAGTGGCCGACGCGGGAGGACATCCTCGCGCGCGCCCGGGTGTTCATGGAGTCGTGCGTCCGGTTCACGGTCCGGCGGCGCACGTCATTGTGGTTGTTCTCGGTGCTTGCGGCCTCCATTCCGTTCCTCCAGCTGTGGGTGGTCGTCCAGCAGAACGAGATCATCAGCAATCAAAACGAGTTCTTCGAGATCCAGGTGCACGACGTGGTCTCGCGCTCGATGACCGAAGGTGACCGCAACGCTCGCTTGATGACCGGGGCGCTGCTCAGTCGCGCCAACCTCACCTTCTTGGCCGACGTGGTCGATGAAGCCTTCGACCCGGAGCTGGCCGGAATCTACTCGTCGCAGGGAACCAAGGCCGCGACGCGCCGGATGCAGGATGCGGCCTTCCGTGGGTTCCTGCTGCGGGCGGTGGCACGCGGCATCACGCTGCGGGTCGGGGAGGATCGCGAAGTGCTGGTCGAGGTCGGCCAGCCGATGATGCGCAAGATCTTGGTCGACGCCGCCGACCGTGTGCCCATGCTGATGAAGTTCGGCGAGGGGACCGACGCGCTGGACCCCGAGCTCGCGGAACAGGCGGACAACTACCTCTATCAGCTCGGCGCCGTCATCCGCACGTACGGGCGTCTTGCCCGCAGCGAGGGGCTCGAGGACGCGTTCGGATCCGACCTTCGGCCACTCATCGCCCGCGTCGCCCGGCTCGACCTCCAAGGCAATCGGTTCGCCGAGGTGTACCGGTTCTCGATGGAAACCACCGTGTTCGAGGCGGCCGAGGGCCTCGAGCTGGGCGCAGCCGAGGTGGACTGGACGTCGCAGGACCGGGACCTCGAGGCCGCGCGGGCCAAGGGAGTCGCTGCACTGTCCGAGACGTTGGGAAGTGAGGGGATCGATTGGGACGCGTTCGAACGCCAGTTGTCGGGCTGATCGTGCTCGCGCTCGGCGGTTGCCAGAAGGACGGGACCGCTTCGGTGCCTCCGGGGGCTGCCGTGTCCGCAACGCCGGCCCCGGCAGCGCACGCCGACGTCGAGGCGTTCGTGTCGGGACGAGGGGCGGGCGCCCAGGAGGAGCAGGCCTACGTCCAGGCGACCAACCAGCTCGCCGAGGCGCTGCTCGGCGACGCTCGATGGCTGGCGGTCATGCCGATGCAGCTGCACGACCGCGCGACCGACCCCTACGATGCCGTCGAGACCGCTGACGGCTGGGAGGTGGCCGTCGGGCTACACGAGGGGCGGGCGGCGGCCACCCTGGACGCGTTCACGTACACCCAGCCCACGTTCGAGGCCCCCGAGGTCTGGCAGGACATCCTGTACCAGGCGTTCTCGTCGCACGCGGCCAAGGTCACGTGCGAGCAGCGGGCCGCGCTCTTCGCCGTCGCGTGCGAAGCGTCTCCGACCGACGAGCAGGACGCGGCGCTCCGGTCGTTGGCCGCGGGTCTGTCCATCGGCACGGTCCTGCGCGGCGGTGTCCCCGTCGACGCAGATGGCATGGTGCTGCGTCCCGTCGCGCTCTTGGTCACCTGGAACGGAGCGCCCGTGTCCGGGATGCCGCTGGTCGTCGGCTTGCCCGATGGCCGCACCCTCTGGGCACGGGCGGACGAAGCGGGCCAAGCCGTGTTGCCGGTCGAGGTCGGCGCGTCCTGGCCCGGAGCCGTCTCCGTGCGGGTCGACGTCGAGCGCTTCATGGGACCCCTCGCCGTCCAGTGGAACGGGACGCCGACCTCGGTCGAGGCGCGTTCGATCGATCCTCGACGCTGGGCGCTGGTGTTCGATGAGGGCACCGACGCGGACGACGGGTTCGCCGACGGCCTCCGGAGCGCCTTGAGCTCGTCGCTCGGACCGCAGGTCCCGCTCACGCCCGACGCGGTCCGCAGCCTCCGTGCGGCTGGACCGGCCGAGCGCGCGCGCGTCCTGGTGTCGCTTGCGGACAAGATGGCGGGGCGTGTGGACGTCGTCGTACTGGTCGCCGCGCAGTCTCGCTTCGCCGGACGCGCGGGTGGCAACCGGGTCTGGTTCGAGGCATCGGCGCAGGCCTCCGTGCACGAGGTCTGGGGCGCTGGGGAGCTGGGGCGCGAAGACGTCGAGGTCACGGCGTCCGGCGTCGGAGACGGCCGCGCGAACGCTGCGGCACGCGAGAAGCTGGCCAAGGAGCTCTCCGATCGGGTGCTCGAGGTCCTGAAACCAGGCTCTCGATAGCTCCGGGAACCTTTGGTGAGGCTGTCCCAACTACCCTTCCGACGCTGGCTTCCTCGCCGGCGTCATGGGGAGAGACATCGTGGATCAAGAGACGTTCGGGAGCATTGTGTTCTTGGCAAGCCTGCTGGGTACGGGCTGTGCCGAGGGCGCCGACGGGGCGGGGCCCAGACCGACCCCGTATCCTGGCAATGGCGACGACTCTCGCGGTGCGAGCCCGTGGACCGACCCGCTGGAGACCACCGGCGCTGACTCCAAGGACGGCGCGGGCGACGGGGCCGAAGACGGCGGCGACGAGAGTGGCTGGCCCGGTGAAGGCGAAACCGGCCAGATTTCGGGCGGCTCTACCGGGAACGGCCCCTCCGACGGCTCGGGCGGGTTCGACACCGACTTTGGAACGAGCGGTGACGAGGGTGATGAGGGCGACTACGGATCGACGGGCTACGACTCGCCGCCTCCTCCGCCCGGAAACCCGTGCCCCGACCTGGTCCAGCTCTACACCGAGTGCATTCCCGAGCTCGAGTACGCCACCGAGATGGGCTACTGCGAGGATGCGCGGCAGACCGCGGCTTCGATCTCCGCTGCGTGTTCGCTGGCGCACACGGACTACCTCGCTTGCCTGAGCACGCTCGATTGCGCGTCGCTCCTCGTTCAAGGCACCCCGCTGCCGTGCTTCCTGCAGGGGGCGAACCTCGAGTTTTCCTGCTAGTACCTCGTGTCTGGAGTCCGTGCCTTCGGTCGATGGGAACGACACTCGGTACCGGAAGGGACCTCAGAACTGAGGTACTAGCCCGATCAGATCGCGACGCCGCCCATCAAGACCTTGCTGGGCTTCAGCCACTGCGCCTGGTCGGAGTGCATCCCACCGAGTTGCCCCCGATCGTTGGCGCCTTGGCACTGCACCATTCCGTCCTTCCGGTGGGCGCAGACGAAACCGTTGCCGACGGCGACACCGACCGTGTCGTCGTAGCCTCGAAGCGCTCCGGACTCGAGGTCGGGCGCGAAGGTCATCGACTCGCCCCCGCACCATAGCGTCCCGGCTCGGGTCGCGAGACAGACGAACCCCGGGCCCATCGCAGCGTCGCGGGTCTGCGGAACGCGGACGCCCATGGCCTTGGGGCCGAAACCTTGCCCCCAGCAGAAGACCTCGCCGACGTCCGTGACGGCGCAGTTGGTGTCTTGCTCGGCGTGGATCGATGCGACGAAGGGGAGCCCGGCGACGCGACGCGGCGTGCCGCGGCTGGTGTCGAGGTCGGCGGCTGTTTCAGGGTCGCCGAGCTGGCCCAGCGCGTTCTGTCCCCAACACATCACTCGTCCCTGTCCTTCGAGGGCACATGTATGGGCGGCGCCTGCGACGAGCTGCTGCGGCTGTCGCAGCTCGACGTAGCCGGCGCCACGCCCGGTGTCTCGACCTTCGTCGACGAGCTGCGCCCGCGGTCCGAGGGTCTCGGCGGCGTCCCAGCGCCCAAAGCACAAGACGCGACCGTCCCCGAGCTGTGCGCACGCGTGGTCGTCGCCGACGGCCACCGCGACGGCTCCTTCGACGCCCTCGATGCGGCCAGGGCCCTCCGCGCCGAGCAGGCCTCGAATGTGTTGCGTACACCAAAGCTGGCCCGCCTCATCGACCACGCATGTTCCGTGGCGACTCACCGCGACGTCGCGGGCTGACTCGACGCCCGCGAACGTCTGCGGCACTGCGCTGTGGGGCAGGTCTTCGCAGGTGCCGAGCTCGCCGTTGGCGTTGGCGCCCCAGCATCGAACGCGCCCGCTGGTGATGCGAACACAGGCGTGGTCGGCTCGTGCGACCACCTGCGAGGCCTCCATCAGATCCGCTTCGGGCGCGGGAGACCAGCCTTCGCAGATGGTCGGCGGCTGTTGGGCGAGCAGTCGCTCGACCGAGCCCACGGGGGCGGTCGCTTCGGGCGAGGGGGAGCCCGAACCCGGGGCGCTGGGTCGTGGCCCGCACTGAAAGGCCGCGACCAGGAGCCAACCCACGACGATGCGCATCCACGGAGCGTATCAGTCCGGCCCGGCCAGCTGCGCCCGTTGCAACCGAGTTCTCTGGAAAGGTTCCCGGCCCTCGGTGCACGCGCGTCGGAGCGGTGATCTTCGCCCTCCACGAGCCGTAGGCATCGGCGTTGCTACGATGAACGCGGTGGACGGAGTCCCATCGAGCACGCCTTCGGACGAACGCATCGCGCGGCACGAGCGGCTCGCGTTCGAGCGCGTTGCTGCGAGGATGATCGGTCGCAGCCAGAAGCGCGTCGCGATCGGGCGCTATCGCATGCATCGAGAGCTCGGGCGCGGGGGCTTCGGAGCCGTCTACGCCGCGCACGATCCAGATCTCGACCGCATGGTCGCCATCAAGCTGGTGCTGCCCAAGCGGGGCCAGGGGGGCGGGAAGTGGGAGGCCCGGCTCGTTCGCGAGGCGCAGATGCTCGCACGGCTCGAGCACCCCAACGTCGTGTCCGTGTTCGATGTCGGGGTGGACGACGCGCTGGGAGGGTCCGGCGGCGTGTACATCGTCATGGAGATGCTTCGGGGCGACTCCGTCCGGGCCTGGTCCAGGGGCGAGCCACCGCCGAGCTGGCGGCACGTGGTGGACGCGTTCGTCGGCGCCGCCCGAGGGCTCGCGGCTGCGCACGCGCTAGAGATCGTTCACCGGGACTTCAAGCCGGACAACGTCATGATCACTCCCGAGGGCGTCGCGAAGGTGATCGACTTCGGGCTCGCGCGGGAGGCCGACGAGCACGACAGCACCGGGGTCTCGGCCACGGGAGGCTCTGCGCCGTCGGGGAGCCAGCTGACGTCTCACGGGACGGTCATGGGCACGCCGCAGTACATGCCGCCCGAGCAACATGCGGCGGTCGGGACCGGCGCGGTCGGGGCCGCCTCCGACCAGTATGCGCTGTGCGTCTCGTTGTTCGAGGCGCTCTACGGCGTTCGGCCCTTCGTCGGCGAGACCCTCGAGGCGCTGTACGAAGCCAAGTGCGCGATGAAGATCAGCGCCCGGCCCAAGGGGACACCCGTGCCCAAGGCGGTGCATCGGGTGCTGCTCGCGGGTCTGCAGCCCACGCCCAGCAAGCGCTGGCCCTCCTGCGCGGCGCTCGCGGACGCGCTGGCGACGGCAGCCGCGCCCCGCAGGAGGGCCACGGCGACCCTGCTCGCGGGGGTCGCGGCGATCGGTCTCGCCGTCGTCGGAGCGCAGAGCGTGTCTGAAGACTCGGCCCGGTGTCCTGCCCTCGCGACCCGAGCCGACACCGTCTGGTCCGGCGCCCGTGCGGAGGAGATCGGGGCACAGCTGCTCGCTGGGGACGGTGCCATGTGGTTGGCGACCCAGCGCCGCCTCGATGGTCGTTTGAAGGACTGGCGCCAGGGGCTCGGCGCCGCCTGTGATGCGGACGATGCCGCGGCGCTCGGCTGCCTGGACCAGTGGCTGACGAGCGCCGACGTCTCGCTCTCGGTGGCCGAACGAGGCGGCACGACGCCGACGATGATGATGTCTCTCGTGCGGGACATTCCGGACCTGGAGGGGTGCGTGTCCGGGGTCCCGGCGTCCGATGAGGAGCTTCTCGAAGACATCATGCGGGCCAGGGCGTTCGCGAACGCCGGTCGCGAGTCCGAGTCGCTCGCGCTCGCCGAGACCGTCGTTCTCCGGGCGCGGGGCATCGGCGACCCCACGCTGCTCGTGGAAGCGTTGCTGGCCGCAGGCTTCGTCCTCGCCGAACGCGAGCGGCTCGATGAGGCTCGTCTCTCGCTGATCGAGGCCGACACGCTGGCGGAGTCCGAGGGGCTCGACGCGGCCGCGACGCAAGCGGCCATCACCCTCGTGCGCGTGTCGGGTGCCATGGGTCGCTTCGACGACGCCGACCGCTGGAGCGCCCTGGCCCGGGCGCGCTCGGCCCGACTGGGCAACCCGCCCTACCTGGAGCGGAAGCTCTTGGGCGCGCTGGTGTTCGAGCGCATCTACGAGGGGCGGTTCCAAGAGGCCGATGACCTCGGTCGAGCGCTGGTCGAGCTCCTTCCGGAGGACACGATGGCCTACGAGCGGGGCCGGGCGCTCGCCAACGTCGCGATGAGTGCGTTCGAGCTCGGCCGCATGCACGAGGCTCGGGCCGTCGCAGCGCAGGCTCGCGCGTTGCTCGTGCAGGAGGTCGGTGCGTCGCATCCCTCGGTCGGTCGCATCCTGGCCGATGAGGGACGCTATGCGGCTGCCGCAGGCGACGTGGACGAAGGCGTCGCGATGCTGTCCGCGGCCATCGGGTCTCTCGAAGCCGCGGGCGGTCCCGCGGACCCCTACGCGCTCAACGCCAAGCGCACGCTCGCCAGCTACCTGTCGCGCTTGGGCAGGTTCGAAGAGAGCCTGGAGATGCTGGAGCAGACGCACGCGGGCATGGCGAGCTTGTACGGCACCGCGCACGTTCGAACGGCGATGACGGCGTTCTCCCTGGCCGACCAGCTCATCATGAACGATCGACCCGAGGAGGCCGTGACGCTGACCCGCGAGGCGATGACGACGGTCTCGGGGCTGTTCGGGGCAGCCGATCCGCGCATGGCCATGGGCGCCGAGCTTCTCGGCCGTGCGCTCGCACTTCAGGGCGAGACCGCCCAGGCGCGGGATGTGGTGACCCGCGCGTTGGCCACGCTCACCACCTCGACGCCAGGCCAACGCGAGTCGACCGTGAACCTGACGATGGTGCTGGCCGGCCTGGACCAGGACGAGGGCCGCCTCGATGACTCCGCGCGCAACCTGGAGCGAGCGATCGATCTGTGTGAGCAGGATGCGGCGCTCCACGACCCCTCCATGCTCGCGTCGCTGGAGGGCGCTCGGGCGCTCGTGGAGGCTGAGCGCGGGCGGCCGAGTCGTGCGGTCGAAGCGGCTGGCCGCGCGCTGGAGCATCTCGAGCGGATCGGGGCGAGCGCGCAGGAGAAGGCGGAGTATGAGGTTCTGATCGAAGACGGTGGCGTCCTGCCGGCCACTCAGTGAGCGCTCCGCTCAGCAAAGTTGGGGGCGCAGTGCGCTCTTCAGCGCCTTGCGCATGGCGTCGGCGCTGGCGTAGCGCTCCCGGGGGTCCTTGGCGCATGCGGTCTCGACGACCGCTTCGAGCCGGTATCGCATCGTCGCCGACCAGTGGGATGGAAGGGCCGCGCCCAGAGAGGGGAGCTCCGCGTCGCACTGCGCCGCGATGAGAGCTTGGGTGCCCTCGTTCATGACCGACTCCAGGGGGTGCCAGCCCGCGAGCGTCTCGAACAGGCTGATGCCTGCGGCGTAGATGTCCGCCCGCTGATCCATCTCGGGGCATCCGCGAATCTGCTCCGGCGCGACGTAGCGAGGGTCGCCGCAGATGTCGGTGGGGCCACGATCACGGCTGCGATCGAGCGCGACCCCGAAGTCGAGCAGCTTCGTGGACACGCGGTCCCGGCCGGGTCGCCGCGCGACGAAGATGTTGGCGGGCTTGATGTCGCGATGGACGAGCCCCGCGTCGTGGGCGTGCTGTAGCGCATCGAGGACGTGCTCGAAGATGATTCCGACCAGGGGCGTGGGCAGACGCAACCGCTTGCGTCGAGCGCGTTCGAGCAGGGTCTCGAGGTCGCGGCCTTGGAGGAACTCCATCGCGAACCAATCCAGCCCCGTGTCGAGTTGAATCCCCAGGTCGTACACCCGGGCAAGATGCGGATGGCCCAAACGTGCGCCGTGTCGGGCTTCGGCGAGGAAGCGCTGCCGGACCGGCACCGGGAGCCCGGCCTTGAGCACCTTGATGGCGACGTCCCGCTCCAGCATCGGGTCGTAGGCTCGGTAGACCGTGCCCATGCCGCCCTCACCGAGCAAACCCGTGATGCGATACTGCTTGCTGTGGAACAGCGCTCCGGCCGGAAGCAGCGGCCCGGCCTGGGACGCGATGTCACCCGAGGGCGCGAAGGCCTGAGTGACCCGAGCTGAGGAGGATTGTGCGACGCCCATGGGCTCGACCACCCTGCACACAGACGGCCAACGGGCGCCAAAAAACGACGCGGCAATGGGTAGGTTCGAGTAGGAGTCCGGCTTTGGAACCGCGCTGAGGGGTACAGGTTTCAGGGGCGCCGGTCGATGCGTTCCGTCATGGCCCGGGGGCGCGCCGCCGCGACGACATGCCCCGCGTGTGGCGACCTTGGAATTGGACAGCACTCCGTCTTGATCCGTCTGGATCTCGACCGCGACGAACCTCTGAATCGCTCGCTCGCGACGTACACGTTCTGTGTTCTTTGTGGCGAGGCTTTCCGATTCGACACTCCGACGACGCTCGTGCGCGAATCGAAGGCGCTGCTCGTTCGTCGGACCGCGTGGATCGTTCCTCCGTGGGCCGAGCGCGGGATCGAAGCCGATCTGAAGCTCTCGTGGGACGTGGCCAGGGCGTGCCTTCGCGACCACGCCGAGGCAGAGGCGCTGCTGCCGCTCATCAACGACCTGCGGGAGGCGGGGCTTCACGCCGAACTTCGCGCCGATTGTGACGACGGCACGCTCCGGATGACCCGCTCGCGCTCCGGCCGTCCGGCCCCGCAGCAGCGCCACGTCCATGTCCGTGTCGCGCCGCGGCCGAGGGGGTCGGTGGAGGTGTCCTGTCGCCTGGCCGGCGACGTGGTCTTTGGTCCCGTCGCAGCCCGGTACGACGGCGACCTCAAGCTGGTCGTCGATGCCCTCGCCGCGAGCGAGCTGGACGACTAGGGGGCTGCTAGAGCTTCTCGATGGAGTGCTGGACTGCCACGCGGCTCCCGTGGTCCTCGGGCGCGACGGCCAGGAACCGCTCGTACGAGGCCTTCGCTTCGCCGCGCTTGCCAGACTTCTCCTGTGCGCGCCCGAGGAACAGCCACGCCTCCGGGTACCAAGGCTCGGTCTTGGCGGCGTCCACCGCCGCGGCCGCCAGGGACTTGGTGGCAGGACCGATCTTGTTCTGCTCGAGGAACACGCGCCCGCTGAGGTAGTGCGCCTCGTAGATGGTCTCGTCGAGATCCAGCGCCTTGGTGAACGCGGCAACGGCCTCGTCATTCTGTCCGAGGTCACGGCGGGCGCGGCCGATGTTGAGGAAGGCGCGCGGGAAGGCGTCGGTCTGGGCGGTGACGAGCTCCAGCTCCCCGAGCGCCTGCTTGGCCTGCCCCGCGTAGGCGAGCAGCCGGCCGTGGAGGAAGTGTGCTTCGAGGTTGTCGGGATCGAGTCCGGTGGCGCGCTGGTACTCCACCCGAGCTTCGGCGTGCTTGTCGTTGAACTCCAGGATCTTGCCCTTGAGGACCGCGACCTCTGCGTTCGGTTCGGGCGTACGGACCGCTTCGATCCGCGACAGGGCTTCTTGGGGATCGTTGGTGTCGAGCACCGCTTGCGCCATCAGCATCTGGGCTTCCCACGCGTTGGGTTGCTTGGCGATCACGGCGCTGAGCAGCGTCTTGGCCTCTTCGGGTTGGCCCTGCGCGAGGCGAAGTCGCGCGGCCACCAGCTGAACCTCGGGCGATGCGGTCGGGCTCTCCGCACGGTCGCCGACGAGGGCCTCGAGCTCCTCGAGCTGGCCGGAGGCCGCGTAGGAGCGACCGAGTGGGACGACGAGCCCGGGGTATGCACCCGCACGCTCGTAGACGGCGATGAGGTCCGCCTTGCCGCCCTCGGCGTCGCCGTTGTCCATCTTGGTCGTGCCGCGGAGGACCTGGGCATCGTTGGCGCCGGGGTCCGCCTCGAGCGCCCGGTCCAGCGCGGTGAGGGCAGCCTTCACCTGCTTTTGCTCGAGCTGAAGCCGCGCTTTCGCGGTGAGGAGCTCGGCGATCTGTTCGGGTCGACCGCTGGCTTCCTCGAGTCGAGCGACGCCTGCGTCGAGTGCTGCCACGGCTTCGACCGGCTGCCGCGCGGCGTCGAGCATCGCGGACTGGGCGAGTGCGACGCGATGGAACGTCGGGTCTTTGGCGATGACCTTGTCGAACTCGGCCTTCGCTTCATCGACCTGAAGGCGCATCGCTTGGACCTCGCCGCGGTAGAACGGCAGCTCGACGCGGTCGGGAATGTCGGCGGCGATGGCGTCGAGGCTCGCGAGCGCTTCGTCGCCCTTGCCGGCCGCGATCTTCAGCTCGATGTCGAGGAGGGCGACCTCGACCGACGCGGGCGCAGCCTCGCGAAGTTCGGTCATGGCGTCGGTCGCGGCCGCAAACTGCTTGCCCGCAATCGCGGCATGGACCTTGGACTCGAGGACCTCGGGATTGGCAGGGGACAGCTCCAACGCGCGGTCGAACTCCGCTAGTGCTTCGGCCGTGGCTCCTTGGGCCGACGCGACGCGTCCCTTCGCTGCAGCCACCGCGGCTCGATACGGCGCTGGCATGCTGTCCTGCACAGGCAGGTTCGCGAGCGCCGCTTCGGCGTCTCGGATCGCGCCGCGCTCGAGCGCTTGCCGTGCGAGCAGCAAGCCCAAGCCGGGATGCTCGGGCGCGGCATCGACCGCAGCCTTCAGCGCGGCGTAGCCCTCCTCGGGTCTCGTCTCGACCAGGGCCTCCAGCGCCAAGGCCTTGCCCAAGCGCAGGGACTTGGCTTGCTCGGCTTCGCGCGCTGCTCGTTCCGGGTCGTCCTGCGCCAGGGCTGCCAATGCCCGGTAGGCGGCCAGTCGCGGGCCATCCCCCGCGAGTGCCGCTTTCGCAGCGTCGCCGTCGCCGTTGATGATCGCGATCAGTCCCGACACGCGGGTGACGAATGGTTGCGTCCCGGCCGCGAAGGGCTCGAATGCTTGGGCGCCAGTCTTGGCCGACTCCAGGTCGGGTCCATAGCGCAGGTGCAGCAGCAACAAGGCTTCGGCCTGGCCGACGGCATCGCCGGCCGCCAACGCGGCTTGATTCGCGGCGATGTAGTCCTGTGGGGTGTCCTTGTCGAGAAGCGCCAGGACCTCCGGCGAGCGCTCGGAAGCTTCGCTCGCGGCGGCGCTCGAGTCGGCGTTTGGGGCCTTGGGGTCGGGCGTGTTCTTGCCCTTCGCGATCCCGCGCTGTCCGCTGGTGTCGACATCCTCGTCGAAGACGCCCGCGACGTAGAGGACCCCGCCGAGCGCGACGATCAGGCCGAGCGCGGTCGCACCGTAGATGAGCGCGCGGGATCGTCCGCCCTCGGAGATCGCGCGCGGCGTGGGGCTGCGTGGCTCTGCGTAGCTGCGCGGAGCCCCGGTCGCAGTCGCGGCCCGGGCGGACGCTCCGCCGTACTTGGGCGCGAGGCCGCCGGCTTCGTGGGACTCCACACCTTGCTCTGCTGGCGTGAGTCCGACGCCCGCGGGCTCGAGGTCGAGGTTTGCGGGCGCGACCATGTTGTCGGCCGGCTGCATGTCGAGGTGTGCGGGCTGCAGGCCGAGGTTGGCCGGCTGCGGCAGGTCGATGTCGGTCCCGAGCTCGACCCCGACCGGGGTGAGCGAGTCTCCTCCGTGGCCGTATGGACCGACCGGGCGCGGCAGGTCGAGGTCCGTGTCGAGCTGGGGCGCTTTCGGGCTGCGACCGCGGGCAGGCGCGGGCAGGTCGATGCCCACCGGCGTGGGAAGATCGAGCCCAGGCGCGGTGCCGTGCGACGGTGGGGGCGGGGGTGCCTTGGGCCCGGGCCGCGAGCGCGGTGCCGGCACCGGAAGGTCCAGCCCCGAAGCGGACGCCGAAGGAGGGGCTGATGGAGGCGCCTTGGGCACGCGCCCCGAGCGAGGCGGCGCGGGGGTGGGAAGATCGAGACCGCCGGGGCCAGATCGGGTTGCGCCGGGAATCGTGAGGCTGTGGGCCCCACCCTGACGCGCCGCCGGGACGGGGAGGTCCAGACCAGCGGGATTCACGGTTCTCGGTGCCGAGAGGTCAAGCGCGGGCGGACCGGGGGCTCGAGGGGGCGCCGGGGGGCGCGGGGGTGCAGGCGCCGGGAGGTCCAGGCCATCGCTGTGCGCACCTCCCCCGAGGTCGAGCTGCAGGGAGCCCCCGTCGTCGAGCAGCTCGACCTCTCCGAAGCTCTCCGCTGGGGTCGTGGATGGGTTTGGGCCATCGAGGCCACCGAGGGCGCCCAGCCCCTGCTGGTCATCCAGGTCATCCAGGTCATCCAGGTCATCCAGGTCATCCAGGTCATCCAGCGCGTCGAGGCTCGGCGCGCCCTGAGAGGGGGGCGGCGTGAAGTTGAGCTCCTCGAGCTCCTCGGCGTCTTGACCCGCGGCCGGCAACCCGAACAAGGTGTTGTCCGGCCGCTCCTCGAACGCAAACGCTGGAGGCGCTCCAGGCCCGGCATTCACCTGCTTTCCGCATCGTGGGCACGACACCGTCGCCGCGTTGGGGTCCAACTCAAATCCGCAGTTCGTGCAGTTCGCCATGGTGTGCGACAGGGGTCCCGTCCCGGCCGCGAAGATACCACCGCTGGTCGCGGCGCTCGCGTCCGAATCGGGCCCTGGTGCGCCAGCCCAAACCGCGTCACCCTCTGCCGCGTGATCCTCCGCGACCCCGTCCATGGCCTGATCTCGTTCGAGGGGCCTGCCGAGTCGATCGTCTCGCGCTTGCTCGACACCCGAGAGGTTCAGCGACTCCGGCGAGTTCGCTGCTTGGGGCCCGCATCGCTGGCGTTTCCGGGCGGAGAGCACAGTCGATTTGCCCACGCCGTGGGGTCGGCGCACGTCATGAAGCGCTACCTGGACCGGGTGTGCGTGCTGTCGGATGAACTGCCCGCCGCCGACCGCGTCGATCGGGAGACCTCCCAGGTCGCGCTGGCGGCCGCGCTCCTCCACGACCTCGGCCACGGGCCCTACTCCCACGCGTTCGAGGCCGTCTTGCCCCACCCGTTCACCCACGAGGACTGGACCTCCAAGCTGATCCTCGATCCCGCGACCGACGTGAACCGCGTTCTGCGGGAGATCGACGAGGACGCGCCACGGCGGGTCGAGCGGCTGGTGCACGGCAAGGGCGACATCCCGCACCTGTCTCGGGCGGTCTCGGGCACCTTCGACGTGGACCGCTGCGACTACCTGCTGCGCGACTCCTACATGACCGGGGTGCGCTACGGAGTGCTGGACCTCGACTGGCTGCTGCAGTCGATGCGGCTGATGGTCGCTCCCGGAGAAACGCGGGCCCGGATGGCCGTCGATGGGGAGAAAGGACTCACCGCGGTGGAGGGGTTCTTCCTGGGGCGGCTGTACATGTATCGTCAGGTCTACCTGCACAAGGCCGTGCGCGCGGCCGAGGCCGTCATGCGGGCGCTCTTCCGTCGGCTCACCGAGCTGGAGCCGCAGCCGGGCACGCCAGCGGGCATGGCGAAGCTGCTGCGAGGCGAAGAGCCGACGCTCGGTGAATTCCTCGACCTGGACGACCACGCGTTCGAGACCGCGCTCAAGACCTATTGCGCGAGCGAGGACGCGGTGCTCCGCGACCTGGCCGAGCGTCTGCGCTACCGGAGGTTGTTCAAGACGCTTCGGTTGCGGCACGACGTGCCCGTGCCTCGGGCGATGGCGCGGCTGCGGGAGGTCCTCGACGCGTCGCACGATGGTCCGGACTACTTCGCATCGGTCGACCGAGTGGAGGTCGCGGCCTACTACGAGGACGACCGCATGATGGTCCATACCGGAGGTCGTCTGCACCGGCTGCTCGACGTCTCACCGGTCCTGCGCGGTCTGAGCAACGAAACGTTCGTGCACTATCGCCTCATCTTTCCGCCGAAGCTGCGCGAGCCGATCCGCGAGGCGTTCGCCGAGATGCGATAGGGCACCACCCATGGTTCAACGCAACCGAAAGAAGGAGCGGTGTTGGGGCTGCGGCCTCAAGCCCGACAGCTGTGCGTGCGCGCTGATGCCCACCGTGCAGTTGAGCACTCCCGTCTGCATCGTCCAGCAGATCAGGGAGCGCTTCAAACCGACCAACACCGCTCGCCTGCTCGCCAAAATGGTCCCGGCCGTGCCCATCCTGCCGTTCGGCATGCGCGAGCCGGCCTTCGACCCCGGTCCGCTGCTCGACCCCGACGTCGAGTACTACAACCTGTTCCTGCGCGACGACGCGACCCCGATCGACGCGCTCCCACCTCCCGCGCCGGGAAAGCGGCGCGGATTCATCGTGCTCGACGGGACCTGGCACCAGTGCTCGCGAATGGCCCGCCGGGTCCCCGTCGTTCGCGACACGCCCTGCGTGATGCTGCCGGAGGGCAAGCCCAGCATCTGGCGCGTCCGCACCCAGCACGACGCTCGCGGCGTCTCCACGTTCGAGGCCGCGGTGCGGCTGCTGGAGATCGTCGAGGGTCCCGAGGCGGTGCGTCCGCTGATCGAGACCTTCGAGTTGATCACCGCGAGGCTGCTGTACCTCAAGGGCAAGCTGAAGTCGCCCGAGGTCCCCGAAGACTGGGACGCGGCGCTGGCCGAGGCGGAGTGAACTCAGGCGGGCGTGGGGCGCTTCGGCGAGCCGCCCGCTCAGCTGGGTGTCAGCGCCTTGACCGCATCGGTGAGCGCATCGGTGGACCAGGTGCCCTCGGGGAGGAACACGGACACCCATGAGGCCGCGGCGTCGATCGAGGACAGCATTCGAGTCGGCGTGGGTGGGCGGCCCAGGAGAATGAAGGTGTTGACGAACGAGCGGACGGCGACGCCCACGAAGCCGGTCATCAAGATGACGTGCGCCCGCGCGAGCGCAAAGAGCGTGGGGTCCCGCGTCAGCTCGATCGCGATGCGACGCACGTCGTCGGAGAAGGTGGGGGTGCCGCTGGCGGCGATGTTGATCAGCGCGGCCGGTCCATGGGTCGACTCGAAGATGCGGCCGTGCTCTGCCAAGGCCATCATCTGTGCGCGCTGTGGTGCATCGTTCCAGACCGCGACGAACACGTGCTCCAGGCCGTAGAAGGTCACTCGATCGTCCCTGAACAGAGGTGGGGGACTCGGCGTCACGCCGCCAGAGTACTCGGCTCGTCGTACGGAGGCGAACGCGACCTCGCGCACCGCGAGGGGCTGCCGTCACGGAGCTCGACGGCGGTGTCTTGGTGGAGGGGATGATCGGGGATGATCGGGGATGATCGGGGATGATCGGGGAGATCGAGGTGCTCTACGCAGACGACAGCTGCGTCGTCGCGTGCGAGTGGAGGCTGCCGCAGACGAGCTTCTGTCAGGCGGTGGACGACGAGGGCCGTATCGTGTGCACGTACGCGACGGACACGATCACGCGGCGACGGCTTCACCCGCGGCGGCGAAGAAGCTTCGCGCCGCGTGTTCCGGCGAGGATGCAGCTACACCTCGCAGCAGGTGAGATCGTCGGGCTCGGTCGAGCACCAGTCGTAGCCCTCGGCGCACATGCAGCCGCCGCGGGGCAACACGATCACGTTCGGGTCATCCCCACAGTCGTCCGGCCCAGAGTCCACTACGCACGTGAAGTCATCGGATCCGCTCTCGAAGACGTAGCCTGGGTCGCACACACACTCGTCGAGCTTTGGATCGTACCCACTGTGGCAGAGGGGATCGGGGTCGACCTCGGCGTTGCACATCGAGCAGTCCGGCTCGAAGTCTCCGGTGCCCGAGACCACGCCCGACGAGCCATCCGCAGAGCCCGAGGTCCCCGAGGTGTCCATGGCGCCGGTCTCGGCCGAGCTGGACGAGCCTGCGTCGGTGGTTGAAGACGCCGAGCTCGTGCCCGGACCTCCCCCCGTATCGTCATCGTCGTCGGTGGTCTGGACGACGCAAGCGGAACCCGAGAGCAGCAGAAGCGAAGCCAAGAATGGACGGAGAGTCATGCTGTGGGTGAGAGTGTCACTTCGAAGTGAAACGATCACGCCGGAGTCCCTTGTGACGTCCCGTCATCCGCGCGCCCCTCCTAGACATGGATTTTCGCCTGGTCTTGCCGAGTTTGGCCGCGTTCGCCGTGGCGGGCTGCTTCAGTCCGTCCGACGAGGTCATCGACCCCGCCGACACGGACACCGATGCCGGCACGAGCGCCGCATCCGAGACGATGACCGAGACGATGTCCTCGGGGGGATCGACCTCGGGTACCCCTGGTGCTCGGCAGCCTGGTCGCCCTCGACGCCGCGCTCTCCCCTCGGGCTTCGATGGGGGCGCCGCTTCGTGGCCCGGACATGCGGACTTCGACGTACGCGGCCTCTCGCGCGAGTGAGGCGGTCCGACCGTGCTCAAACAGTCCTCGCAGTGCCGCGCTTCCCCGCTCCCGCTCGGTTCGGCGGTCCTCGTGGGTTCGGAGGCTGCTGTGGAACTGCGCGCGCTCGGACCACTTCACTCGCGCGCGGCCGTGACGTTGCGCGTCCGTGCCTCGGCCTTCCGGGGCCGGCTCTTCTTCGCACGATCGACGCCTGTTCGCGCGTTCCCCCGAGGATTGGCCGCGTTCGGAGGGACCTCTTGGATCTTCGTCGCGCGGTACCTACGCTCGCCCGAGCGACCTGTCGTGCCCCGATTCGCCACCTTCGCCACCTTGACGTCCGCCCTCGTGCCACTCCTGGTCGCGTGCGCTCCCGACCGCATGTCAGACCACGCCAGAGCGCACCCGGAGTCCTCGAAGTGACGACCTACATCGCGACCGTGCGATCCGGAAGACTTGCCGTCGACGCCGTTCCCAGAAGTGCCGCTGAGGCTGCGGCCGGCGCTGGGGAGAGAAACGCTCGCCTCGCCTGGTTACGACGCACAAGACACGTTCCTCGGCGAGGACTCCTTTGTTCGGGTGGGAGGAGAGCCACTCTGGGTCGATGATCCGGAACGTGCGAGGTGTGCGTGCGGGGTGGCGATGGACGACGTGGCCTGTGTCGGATACCAGGGGGAAGCAGGCCGGCTCGGGGGGATGAGCCATTCTTCCTCGGGGAGCTCGCGCTGTATTTCCTCATGTGCCGAAGGTGCGCCATCGTCGAGGTCATCGCACAAGCCACCTGACGGCGAAGGGCGTCCGCAACGGCTGCTGTCGGTCGTGCGGGGCAGGAAGCGCTCGAGCCAGTGGTAGCCTCAGAAGCCGTCATCATCTGGTCGGTGACGGCGCTGTTCTCTCCCACCTTGTTGGCGATGGTGCGGGCGTAGTCGAGCAGGTCGTTCTCGGTGAGGCCGTCGGTGACGAACAGCTCGTTGAGTCGGGAGATGATCTGCGAGAGGAACTCTTCGTTCTTGTCGCGGGGCTTTCGCGTGCCCACCGATGACGCGGGCGATAGGCCCTGGTGGGCGTCGCGGGCGAGGCTGAGGGTCTGCTGCTTGAGCTTGCTGAGGCGGTAGTGGCTGAGCTCGACGGAGGAGAGGTCGATGACGTCGCCCTCGGGGGTGCTCTCGCGCAGCAGGGGATAGAGGTGCCGGGTGTAGAGGCTGAGCTTCTCGAGGTCGGTGCTGTCGTAGTCGACGATCTGGCTCATGAACTCGTAGTAGCGAGTGAAGCTGCGCAGGTCGGCCTTGAAGCTGCCGAGGGCGTCGAGCTCCTTCTTGGCGTCTTTGAGCTCGCCTTCGGCGTTGGCGATGAGGACGGGGTCGCCGGTCTTCTTGGTGCGCTCGAAGAGCATACGGGCCTGCTCGGCGTCCTCGTAGGCCTGCTTGTATCGGGCGGTCCAGCGCTCGACGGCGGGCTTCATGACGTTGCTCAGGGCGGCCTGGCTCTTGCTCTTCATGTAGAAGACCTCGGCGAGATGGGTGACCTCGGCCATGGTGAAGATGCGGGCCTGTTTGAGCTTCTCTTCGAGCTCCCAGATGTGGTCGGGGTCGCTGGTGTCGAGCAGGGTGGCGGTCTGGTAGTACTCCTGGAAGGCGGCGAGGACGTCGTCGGGGTCGTTGACGAAGTCGAGGACGTAGGTCTTGTCCTTGCCCGGGAAGGTGCGGTTGAGGCGGGAGAGGGTCTGGACGCACTCGAGGCCGCCCAGCGGCTTGTCGACGTACATGGCGCAGAGCTTGGGTTGATCGAAGCCGGTCTGGAACTTCTGGGCGACGATCATGACGGTGTAGTCGGGGGTGTCGAAGGCCTTGCGCATGTCTCGGCCCTTGAGGCCGGGGTTCATGTTGCTCTCGGTGAACTTCTCGCCGAGCAGGCCTTGCGCTCCTTGAGGCTGACGCTGTCCTCGATGGCCGCCAGCACGTGGGGGAACGTCTGGATGGTGACGATGATGACAGGGGTGCTGGACTCGAGGGCGGCGGCGAGCTTCTCGCTCTTGCTGCCCTGGCCCTCGCTGCGGTTGATCTTCCCGACGACGCCGTCGGCGTGCTCGAACTGGTAGATGGTGTCCTGCAGCTGGGAGTCGAGGACGGTGCGGTCGGTGACGACGATGACCGAGTGGAAGACCTTCTCGCCGTCGACACGGATGCCATTCTGATACCCGCGGCATCGTCAGAATGTACGGGCTCGGCGCCAGCCTGACCTACGCCCGCGGGAACTGTGCCCACGGCGAGCTCATCATCGAAGAGGATGCGGTTCGGTGGCGCTCTGGCTCCTGCGGCTCGCGGGCAGCACTCGCCCCGGAGCGAACACCTGAGTCCCGCCCATCTCAGGCCCCGCAACCAACAGAACGGCCCCGGTTTGGTGCTCGCGTGGAGGGGTCCGCCTGCGGCGGGCGGATGACCTAAAACCTGGACACTGCGGCGCCGCTCTACGCGCACTTCGATTCCCAGCCTCAGGACCAACGTTCTGAGCTACCCGTCCGAGCGCTATCAACTGCGCTCCAGAGCACCTACGCTCTTGAGCGTGAAGAGGAGCTGGCAAATGCGCTGGATACTGGCTGTTGCGGCCGCAACGACGTGCGCGTGCGGGGACGACAACCCGGCCTCTGTAGGCATGGACTCCTCGGCATCGGACTCTACCCCCACGGTCGATCAGGGCGAGCCTACGCCCGACAGCGACGTTCCTCCCGAGGACGGGCGGTCGTGTGGTGATGGGCTACCCGTCCCTGGAGAGTACTGCTTCGATGTCGTCTCGACTGGGCTTCGCTCCGAGCACTCGGACGACGCAGCGATCTTCGCAAGGGGGGCCGCGGCGACCGCTCCTGAAGTCGGCGTGGCCAACTCGGGAGTCCTTCGCTTTCTTGAAGCCGAGCGGGTCGATGACCAGTGGGAGACTCCCGTCGCTGCGGAGGTCGATATTGGTGGCCTGTCAGAGAGCCTGAACGCCGCGCGGCAGTTCTTGCTTTTCGATTGGGACGATGACGGAAAGGCGGACATCGTCGGGTCCGGCGGCTCCGGCTTTCCGGAGTTCGATGCCTACCTCCAAAGCCCCTCGGGCCCAGGCCTCGCGTTCGAGAGGATAGAGCCGGTTTCACTCGGGGACTGGCTACAAGGTGGCCCGTTTCCCCTGACGAGTCGCGGCAACGGCGGGAAGCCCGAACTCCTGGTCGCGTTCACCGATGGGGTTCAACAGCACGTTCTCGAACCGAACGGCGACTTCGTTCCGCAAGGACCTCGGATCCCGTTGACCAACGTCTGCAACGACGCGTGGACGCACGCCGAGGTGGATGTGGATGAAGATGACGACCTCGACGTTCTTGTCTTCGGCTCGAACTCCCTGTGCGACGTTTACCTCCCGAGCCTAGAAGACCCCGAGCGGAGAATCCTGTCGATCCTCATCCGAGAGGGTTCGTCGTTTCACCCCGAGCCCGTTCAGATTCTTACGGGCCTCCCGGTTTCGGGACTTCTCGGATTCGCAGACATCGATGGAGACGGGCAGAAGGACATCGTGGCCAACGTCGACGGAGACAACTGGCCACCGCCTCTCTCACTGTCCTGGATGCGCGGCCGCAAAGACGGGAGCTTCGAGGACGGCGTCGCAGTCCCGTACCCGGCGGAGACCATCCTTGTCGACTTGCAGGACTTCGACGGCGACGGAGACATCGACGGCCTCTTCCGGACCAGCGACCAGTTGTTCTTCTCCGATTCCGTACTCGAGCCGGAACTCGTGGATTTCGTCGCGCCAGACACTCCCCGGCGACGCGCGCTGCGTGGAACTCGAGACCTCAACGCAGACGGCATCGCCGACCTCGTTGGGTACTCCTGGCGCCCTGACACGTCGGGCGACCTCATCTACCAAACCGAGCTGTTCATCTCCAACCCTTAGGCGCGGAGGCGCGGACACCGTCATGCATCAGTCCAGGCTCCTCCGATCTCCCCCGCTCTTCCATCTACACGATGCTGCGCTGTTGCCAGCTCGCCAAGGTCGACCCGGTCGCGTGCTTCACGTCGGAGCTCATGCCAGCCGCTTGGAAGCTGGGCTCGCCGCCGGATAGCTCGAGTCCCACCTGAGGACCGGCCTCGGCCTTCGACCCCGAGGGCGGTCGCCCTTACGGACACCTATCGCTTGAGGTACGGTGGCGTCACAAGGCGGGGCAGGACTGCGTCGAGGTCGATGCTTTGGTCGCGGTGTGATTCGGTCGCGAGAATCCAGTGCACCGTGAACTCAACCGCAAAGCGGGCGTCTTCCGCATCGACGATTCCGTTGTGGGTCAGGTGGAGGAACGATGTCCCCGGCGTGGTCGCGACGTGAGTCCCACGGATTCTTGTAGAAGCGCTTGAGGTCCGCGAGCGAGACCCCTAGGGCAACTGCAATAACCTCCGCAGCCCGCCGGCGTTCGTATTGGTGCTCGTCATGCTCAAGCCGGTCTTCAGAACTCTTCTTGTAGGGGTTGGCGAAGTTCGTCCCCCACGCAAGATGGACGTTCGCCCGATCCCAAACTGCCCTCGCGATCCCCGCTGCCGCCCCCGGTCGGTCCCTTGGCTCCACAACGTGCTCGCCCTCTCGGCCCGGAACCGACTCCACGGTTCCTTCGAGGAGACCATCGGCGAGGCGCAGCAACTCCCGTTCCTTCGCTGATGACACCAGGTCAATGTGCGATATGGAGTTGATATCCTCGTCCCACACGACGCGAACGAGTTCCGCGCACGTCTTGCGAGCAAGGGCCATGTGTCGCTGCGTGTCCTCCGCGGATGGGGTGCACCCATCGTGTGCGACCATGTTGCGGGCTTGACGAAGCGTGTCTAGCCCCGCAGGGCGGGAAACGCTGGGTTTCAGCGCCTCGAACACAGCTGGCTCGATGTCCTGCATCTTCGCCTTGTCCTTCTTCCTCTTTTGAGGGCAGACACGCTCATAGATGCAACCGAGGATCGTCTCTACGGCAAGGTGCGAGAGGAGTACGCTCTGCATCCTGGGAAGGACTGCGCTGGATGCAGCAGACTGAGCGGCAGCAAGCAGCTACCGGACAAGTCGGAGTACTTGGACAGCTTGGGCGTCTCCGCCGAGGCGCAGGGGAGGTTGAGATGCGGGGGCCATCCTAGGATTCAGGCGCCTTCCACTCAGCTTCTACCGCATCACACGAGTCGCAGGAAGGGTCGTCGACCGCCGAAGCGAGGTCGCCGCTCTTGCACCTTCCTGCACCGATGTGGGTCCGACCCTGTTGCGGTCGGAGATCAAACGGCCGATGGGCACGCCACACCCGCTGACGCAACCGCGGACTCTCCCGACACTACCCCCGACCCTCACCCATCGGTCCGCCGTCAGGCAGCTGGCCCTTCATCTGAGCAACGACCAGGTCGAACACGACCCGACGAAATCCAGCCGCCAAGACGTCGTTGGTCAGGACCTGGTTCATCAGGTTCTGATGCGCTTCGCCGGACTCCATCACGGCGTCGTCGACGGCGGGGGAGAAGTCGCCGAGGATCGCCTGCTCGGCGGCGTTGTTGCGCATCTGGTCGGTGACGGCGCTGTTCTCACCCACCTTGTTGGCGATGGTGCGGGCGTAGTCGAGTAGGTCGTTCTCGGTGAGGCCGTCGGTGACGAACAGCTCGTTGAGCCGCGAGATGATCTGCGAGAGGAACTCTTCGTTCTTGTCGCGGGGCTTTCGCGTGCCCACCGATGACGCGGGGGAGAGGCCCTGGTGGGCGTCGCGGGCCAGGCTGAGGGTCTGCTGCTTGAGCTTGCTGAGGCGGTAGTGGCTGAGCTCGACCGAGGAGAGGTCGATGAGGTCGGCCTCGGGGGTGCTCTCGCGCAGCAGCGGGTAGAGGTGCCGAGTGTAGAGGCTGAGCTTCTCGAGGTCGGTGCTGTCGTAGTCGACGATCTGGCTCATGAACTCGTAGTAGCGGGTGAAGCTGCGCAGGTCGGCTTTGAAGCTGCCGAGGGCGTCGAGTTCCTTCTTGGCGTCCTTGAGCTCGCCTTCGGCGTTGGCGATGAGGACGGCGTCGCCGGTCTTCTTGGTGCGCTCGAAGAGCATGCGGGCCTGCTCGGCGTCTTGGTAGGCCTGCTTGTAGCGGTTGGTCCAGCGCTCGACGGCGGGCTTCATGACGTTGCTCAGGGCGGCCTGGCTCTTGCTCTTCATGTAGAAGACCTCGGCGAGATGGGTGACCTCGGCCATGGTGAAGATGCGGGCCTGTTTGGCTTTGGCAAATGCGCTGGATACTGGCTGTTGCGGCCGCAACGACGTGCGCGTGCGGGGACGACAACCCGGCCTCTGTAGGCATGGACTCCTCGGCATCGGACTCTACCCCCACGGTCGATCAGGGCGAGCCTACGCCCGACAGCGACGTTCCTCCCGAGGACGGGCGGTCGTGTGGAGATGGACTGCCCGTCTCTGGAGAGTACTGCTTCAACGTCGTCTCAACCGGGCTTCGCTCCGAGCAGTCTGACCAGCTTGCGATGTTCGCGAGAAATGACGATGAAGATGCTAACCCCCGCGTCGGCGTGGTTAATGCCGGAGTCGTTCGTTTCCTCGAAGCCGACCGCATCGATGATCGATGGGAGCCCAGCGTCCTCGCGGAACTCGAACTGGGCGGCGGCCTATCGGAAAGGCTGAACGCGTCACGTAAGTTTTTTGTTTTCGATTGGGATGGAGACGGAAGGACAGACATCGTCGGGCCCGCCGGCTCCGGCTTTCCAGAGTTCGACGCTTATCTCCAGAAGGCCTCGGACGCAGACCTCGCGTTCGAGAGGATGGAACTGGTTTCACTCGGGGATTGGCTACAGGGTGGCCCCTTCCCCCTGACGAGTCGCGGTAACGGCGGGAAGCCCGAACTCCTGGTCGCGTTCACCGATGGGGTTCAACAGCACATTCTCGAACCGAACGGCGACTTCGTTCCGCACGGTCCCCGCATCCCGTTGACCAACGTCTGCAACGACGCGTGGACACACGCCGAGGTCGATGTGGACGAAGATGGCGACCTCGACGTTCTTGTCTTCGGCTCGAACTCCCTGTGCGACGTTTACCTCCCGAGCCTAGAAGACCCGGAGCGGAGAATCTTGTCGATCCTCATCCGAGAGGGTTCGTCGTTCCATCCCGAGCCCGTTCAGATTCTTACGGGCCTCCCAGTCTCGGGACTTCTCGGATTCGCAGACGTCGATGGGGACGGGCGCAACGACATTGTCGCCGAGGTGGACGGAAGCAACTGGCCACCGCCGCTCTCACTGTCTTGGATGCGCGGACGCAAAGACGGAAGCTTCGACGACGGCGTCGCAGTTCCCTACCCGGCGGATACAGCGCTCTTCGGCGTGCAGGACTTCGACGGCGACGGAGACATCGACGGCCTCTTCTGGACCAGCGACCACTTGTACTTCTCCGACTCCGTACTCGAACCGGAACTCGTGGATTTCGTCGCGCCAGACACTCTCCTGCGACGCGCGCTGCGGGGAACGCGAGACCTCAACGGAGACGGCATCGCCGACTTCGTCGGGTACTCCCGGTCCCCGGACTCGTCAGGCGACCTCATCTACCAAACCGAGATCTTCATTTCCAACCCTTAGGCGCGGACACTGTCATGCATCAGTCCAGGCTCCTCCGATCCACCCCGCTCTTCGCTCTCTTCGCTCTGTGGATGCTGTTCGCTACGGCCTGCGCGGACGACAGGGCAAGCGGCACTGGTGACACCGACGGCACCACGACAACCTCCTCGGGCAGTACGACATCGGGCGCAGACGGATCCGGCGCCCGATATCTGCGATGACCAACTCGATGCCGACGGCAGTGCCTTCGGCGTCATCATCGAGCCCCTCGTCGAGCTGGATATCGACAACGAGCTCGACAACGCGGGTACGTCGGGTGTTCCGTTCTACTGCGACCAGTCAAACATCATCGTCGACCAGCTGACCTCGGAGTCTGGGCTTGCGCGCGACGATACACTGCAGCTTCTCGTCTACCGACCAGACGCAGGCAACGGTCAGTGGCCAAGCGCGCAGCTTCCGCTCGTCCTGATCACTCCCGGGAACGGCCTGGAGGCTTTCGACTCGCTCACCAACGACGCGGGCGATGTACCGCCGCCGAGCGAGCGGTACTACGACCACATCATCGAACCGCTCGTGCAACGTGGAGCGGTTGTGGTCGCGGTCCAGACCGAAGCAGCGTCAGCGAACGAGCAGGTGCGCTTGAGCCAGCTTGCGTGCGCGTCGATCTGGAGTCGAGCCGCGGCTGGCTGGGCTGAATCTCAGAACGGGCGACTGAGCGGAGCATTGGCCCTCGCTGGCCATAGCCGCGGCGGCGGCGACGTGTTCCAACTTACACGGCTGTGGCCGGATTTTCAGGCGACCGTTGACGAGATGTCGTCGTTTGAGCTGTGCTCCTCGATCGGGATCGGGCCACGGTGGAACGACTTCATGACCGACGCGGCAAACGTGGAGGGCGACGTCCCGCTACCGCTCGGGCGCGATGTTCCGTTTCTCGTTGTCGCCGCTGCTGCAGACGAAGACGTGCGCGGCCAGCCGCTCTCCATGTACGACGCCGTCGCTCCGGAGGATAACATCGACGCCTCCGACGAGGCGACGATGAGCCCCCACGACAAGGCGATCGTCTGGTCCTACGCGATTCGACATATCTCATTCGGGGGCGCGGCCGCTGGCGCGGCCGCGAATGAGGACATTGGACGTGCTGTCTCCTCCGCCGCGGTCGACACGTTCCTGTCGTGGCAGATGGCAGACGCCGATCAAGCTGTCTTCCGCCAGGCCTTCGAGAACCTGGCGGACCCAGAAGCCACTGGCACCGGCATCCCCGAGCTTGATGATCCCAACCTATGGGTCGCCACCAGTCTCGGCGCACAGGAGTTCTACACGGCCTATGAGGATCGCCCTCCGATCTACGTGAACTTCAGCGAAGGCGTACGCCCGCTCGAAGAGACAAGTGACGGTGTTCTCGATCGGATCGTTATCGACACCCTTGCCAGGCGCGACGCCGCTGGAGAGCTTCAATCCCTTGGCACCGGCAGTGGACAGCCCGCCGATTGGCTATCGCCGACCGCCGCCGACTCGCTTCCGAACCTCGCGTCAGTGACCGTCAGCGGCCTTCCGGGGATCGGCCTCTGGCACGGCGACGGGAACCTCGCCACGGATGATCTGCACACGCAGACGGACCAAGACTTCGACCGACATCAGACCACCCTGCTCCGCGCAGATTGGGACGACACGGTACCCAACGATGGCGCAACGATCGAGTGGCAGACGCCGCCCCTTGACGTCAGCCAACACGGCTACCTGAGCCTTCGACTCGGGATGGTCTTTGAGAAGGTAACCCAGGACACCTGCCTGTCGGCGAACGAGGCCTCCGCGAACATCGATATCGAACTCGTGTTCGAGGACAACGGCATGCAGACGTCGGTCTCGGCTGCTGAAAGTGGACCCTTGCTGGAGCAACAGGTCGCGAACGCGCTCAGCACATCGCTCGAGACTGACTGCACGGCAACGTCGGCGATGCACACCGTCCGCATCCCGCTGGCTCGGTTCTGCGACCAGGGCAATGTCAACGCCGAGCGACTTGTCGCTGTACGCCTTCGCCTACTACGGCCCGGCGACAGCATTGTTCGCCGGATTCTCGTCGATAGCCTCGAGGTCACCCGCGATGAACTCGACGACCCCGACGCCTACTGCGGCCTTGCCCAAGGAGCCTGGACCTGCACCCCAAGCCAGCTCGTTGTGGAGGAGCACTCGTGCGCAGCAACCCCCGGTCGCTGAAGCCTGCTCGACGGCTGACGAAGAGACGGACCCTCTCTTGCCACCGACGTTCAACTTCGAGGGGACGACAGGCAGCGGATGGGTCGTCCACACCCCGCGCGGATGGGTCGGCGACCTGCTCAACCCGACAGCCGCGGAACTCGACTCGGTCAGCGAGATGTGCGCGCGAGCGTGCGCTCAGGAATACTCGGACCAGCCGGAGGTGACGGCAACCTGCGACTCCACGAGCGCCTTTGGAACTCCCACCCTAATCTCGGTGAACTCGAGCGGGAGCGAGCCGCGAATCGCCGACAGCCTCGCCTCCGGGTCGGAACTATTCGGCCAGAGCAGCGGCCTCACATGCGACCTCCGCACGACGTGTTGTTTCAACTTCGACGAGGCTCTTTGCAGCGCCTCGCCTGCCCGTCTAACAGTCGCACCGAGCCCCAGGGTCTCGCCGAGAAGACAGAACGCGTTCTCAAGCTGCAGTCAGGCTACACCAACGTCTCGCTTATCACCCCAGGCTCAACAACCACCAAGACGACCAAAGGCGTTGTCTCGTTCTCGAAGACAACCGACGAGGACGCGGACGGCTATCGCCCGTTCTTCTTAGGGTCGTTCGGTGTCGAACGCGAGGGCCTGTGGGGTCACTCCGACACATGCCCGGACGGCTCAACGCTCCAGCTCTCGATCAAAGATCTCTCAATCGACATGCTGCAGCCGACGTTCGGCATAGAGGAAGTCGCCACGGGCCAGATCGGTGTTCCGCGGCGCGCTCCGGATGCTGGCGACGTTCGAAGCGAATGGCGAAAGCTACGCGATCGAAGGCTGAACGACGTATACTCGAAGCCCAGGAGTTCTACTTCGAAGCCACCGACGTCGATGCATTCCGTAGTTGCGGCGACCTCAGAGCTCCCGGTCGTCGCTCGGTTGAACGTGAAGTACGGCCAGGTTCTCGCGATTCGGCGAAAATGAGGGCAATCACGACACGGCGCACGGTTTCCTGCGGGACGAGCGTCCTCTCTGACCGCCAACGTCACAAGATGGACAACGACCTCTTTGCGACGCGGTGGTACGCTGACGGCGTCCTGCTATCCGCCGACCTCGACACAGTGCAAGTGGACAGCCCTCTTCTCCTTCGGGCCGTAGCAACGGACGCCCGAGGGGCGACCTTGGTCACCCGAGAAGACCGTGGACTGCTTTTGAGACGCGGGGCGCCGCCGATCCCAACCTCGGCTTGCCCGACCAACAATCGAGCTTCTCAATCGCTGAGCCCCCACGATCAAAGACAATCGCGTCATCTCACGTCGGGTGCAACACGGTCACGCTTAAAGCGGGGCAACATGGGCAAAGTGTGAGCGCGCCCCTGGCCTCGAGGGACAGGAACATTTTTCTTTTAGAACCCCTTCTTTGTAGGGTTTGGCGAAGTTCGTCCCCCACGCCAAGATGGCCGTTTCCCCAATCTTAAACTGCCCTCGCAATCCCACCTGCCGCCCCCGGTCGGTCCCTTGGCTCCACAACGCGCTCGCGCTCGCCCTCTCGGCCCGGAACCGACTCAAGGGTTCCTTCGGAGACCATCGGCGAGGTGTCCGCGGTCGCGTGAGCGCGGGAGAATGAACGTCTGGTCGCTACCCCCGACCCTCACCCATCGGTCCGCCGTCGGGCAGCTGGCCCTTCATCTGCGCAACGAGCAGGTCGAACACGACCCGCCGAAATCCAGCCGCCAAGACGTCGTTGGTCGGCGGCCTGGTTCATCAGGTTCTGGTGCGCTTCGCCGGACTCCATCACGGCATCGTCGACGGCGGGGGAGAAGTCGCCGAGGATCGCCTGCTCGGCGGCGTTGTTGCGCATCTGGTCGGTGACGGCGCTGTTCTCGCCCACCTTGTTGGCGATGGTCCGAGCGTAGACGAGTAGGTCGTTCTCGGTGAGGCCGTCGGTGACGAACAGCTCGTTGAGCCGCGAGGATGATCTGCGAGAGGAACTCCTCCTTCTTGTCGCGCGGGGCTTTCGGGTGCCCACGGACGAGGCGGGGGAGAGGCCCTGGTGGGCGTCGCGGGCGAGGCTCAGGGTCTGCTGCTTGAGCTTGCTGAGGCGGTAGTGGCTGAGCTCGACGGAGGAGAGGTCGATGACGTCGCCCTCGGGGCTGCTCTCGCGCAGGAGGGGGTAGAGGTGGCGGGTGTAGAGGCTGAGCTTCTCGAGGTCGGTGCTGTCGTAGTCGACAATCTGGCTCATGAACTCGTAGTAGCGGGTGAAGCTGCGCAGGTCGGCTTTGAAGCTGCCGAGGGCGTCGAGTTCCTTCTTGGCGTCCTTGAGCTCGCCTTCGGCGTTGGCGATGAGGACGGCGTCGCCGGTCTTCTTCGGTGCGCTCGAAGAGCATGCGGGCCTGCTCGGCGTCTTGGTAGGCCTGCTTGTAGCGGTTGGTCCAGCGCTCGACGGCGGGCTTCATGACGTTGCTCAAGGCGGCCTGGCTCTTGCTCTTCATGTAGAAGACCTCGGCGAGATGGGTGACCTCGGCCATGGTGTCGGCAATCACGGGGATCCGCAATCCGTGCGCGAGCGAGGGTGCCGGCGTGAACACGGACGACCCCGCCGCGTTTCTTTGGAACGAGCAGCGAGCGGCGTAGGTTCCACGCGGCCATCAAAAAGAACGAGGCCGGCGCCGCAGTCCTGGAAGACGTCGCCGACCTCGAATACCCGTCCACGTCCCTCAGGGGAGTCGACCAGGTCCCGTGTTTCGCAGAGTGCGGAGCGCAGGTGGAAACTTCGTCTCGATGCGCCCTGGAGGCTCATCGACGCGACAGACCCAACAGCCGAAGCCCATGAAGGAAGGCAGTTCTGCTGTCGGGGCTGTCGCCGGCTGGTGGTGATCTGCCGCAAGTGCGACCGCGGGAACGTGTATGCGGTCCGGAGTGCAGCGAGCGGGCCCGGGTGCAACGGCGACGGGAGGCGGCGCGGCGCTCCCAGGCAACAGCGAGGGGTCGCGCAAAGCACCGCGAAGCCCGGCGCGACTTGGGAGCGCCCACAGCGGGAGAGGCAACGGCGGCGAGAAGCGTGACGCATCAGGGTTCCGAGTTGGTGGTCCCCGAGTCCACGGTGCAAGCCGCTCCCAAGCTGGAGCGCTCAACCGATGAAACGCAACAATCAACCCCTCAATCCCTTCCAGCGGAGGCTGGCTCCAAGAAGGAAGCCAACACGACGACGCAAGGACGACCGCAGGAAGGGCAGCGTCCTTGCTGCATCTGCGGCCGCTGGTGCGGCCCGTACGTGCGAACCGAGCGTCTGGCGCTTTGTGCTCCACGCGCGACCGAGCGCGAAAGACGTGGGCGTCCACCTCGAGCCCCACCGCGGAGGTGAGCGGTGAAGAAGGTGACCCTCAAGTCGAGCACAACATCGTTCGCCACCATCTCGTCGACGGTTGCGCCCATCGGAACGGTCGCGCGGCAACTCGGTGTGCACCACGACGTGGTTCGACGCGTCCTCGCGCAGCGCCAGAGGCGAGTTCGCCCATCACCACGGTGACCGTCACTCGGAAACGCATGCTCGACGCCTACCTGCCCTTCATCGAGGCGATCGTATCACCATCTCCAAGCTCCACGCCTCGCGCCTGTTTCACATGGTCCGCAATCGCGGATATCAGGGCGGCGGTTTCGCACTTTCGTCGACTCATCGCCACGATGCGGCCGCGGCCCGAGCCCGAGCCGTTTGCCCGTTTGCACATGCTCGCTGGCGAGCAGGCCCAGGTCGACTGGGGGCACTTCGGGCATGTCGACGTCGGACGAGCCCGCCGCCCTCTGTACGCCTTCGTGATGACGCTGTGCTGGTCGCGGATGACGTGGCTGCAGTTCTTTCACGACATGAAGCGTCCCAGCTTCCTGCGCGGACGCGTGGACGCTCTGGCGTTCTTCGGCGGGGTGCCTCGGCGGATTGTCTACGACAACCTCAAGAGCGCCTGCGTCGAGCGAGAAGGCCACGCCATTGTGTTCAACACGTCCTTGCTCAAGGTCAACGCACTCAGCTTCGACCAGAAGCTCGCGGCACCGCGACGAGGGGAACGAGAAGGAGCATGTTCGCCGGCGATCCGGTACATTCGGACAAGTTCTTCGCCGCCCGGAAGTTCCGGGACATCGAGCATCTCAACGAACAGGCGCTGGACTGGACCATGCAGGTGAGCACATCGAGGCGCTGGCAAGAAGACGACCGCACGACGGTCGGTGCTCAGTTCAAAGAGGAAGGTGCATCACTGAAGGCCCTCCTCGCGACACCCTGCACAGAGGCGACCGAGCACATCGAGGTTCGCGTAGGCCGAACGCCCTTCGTTCGTTTCGACGAACGACTCCCTGCCGTGTGCGCACGTCCGCCGGCAGGTGACCGTCGTCGCCGACCACCGACGCGTTCGGATCGTCGTCGACGGGGAGATGGTCGCCGACATGTCTCACAAGCTCGACCGGCGCGCCACGGTCGAAGACCCGGCGCACCTTCGCGACCTCGTTGCGAAGAAGCGCCGTGCGAAAGAAGGGGCCGGCATGAGTTCTGGCTCCGACCCGATCGGCTCCAGGCCGCCGCGCTCATGCTCGAGCGGGCGACGGCGAGAGCAGATCAACGACCTCGTCGCCAACTCCCTGGAGCTGCTCGACCTGTACGGCGGCAGAATCGAGAAGGCGTCACGCCGGCCAATGCCCGCGGACGCGTCGGGGCCGGCCCCGTTCGGGTCGCCTGGCGAACCCTGATCAACCCGTCCGGCGTGCGCCAGCGTGGACCCACCGACCAGCGGCTTCGACGTCGGTGGTCGGTCGCCGACCTCTACTACGACGCGCTCGCGGAGGCCGACGATGGCGAAGCTTCCTGACGAACTGCGAAAAGTCGGCGTGAAACTGCGGCTATATGGCCTCCTGGCCAACTGGAGCGAGATCCGCGAAGTCGCCGTGGGTTCCCAAGCTTCTCGAGATGGAACGTGCCGGCAGACAGCGCGCCGCCCGCGAGTACCGCCTCAAGAACGCCAAGATTGGCGCCTTCAAGGACCGCTCTGAGTTCGATTGGAAGCACCCCGCCAAGGCCGACCGCCTGCAGGTCGACGAGTTGTTCACGCTGGACTTCATCGGCGAAGGGACCAACGTGGTCTTCGTCGGTCCCAACGGGATCGGAAAGACGATGCTTGCGCGCAACCTCGCCTACGAAGCGGTCTCACGCGGCGTGAGCACGCACTACGCCTCGGCCAGCGACATGCTGGCTGCGCTCGGCGGCCTGACGGGGTCGATGCTGACCCAGCGGCTTTCGCCGCTATACAGAACGCGACGCTGCTCGTCGTCGATGAACTCGGATACCTCCGGTACGACAGCCACCTCGCGGACTTGCTCTACGAGGTTATCTCTCGCCGCTACGATGCCGAGGTCTCCAC
>CAVXIC010000015.1:0-24133 GCA_963761755.1 uncultured bacterium | reverse complement strand
AGATAAACGCCTGGATTCTTCGGAATCCGGGCGTTTTCCTTTTGTGGTCGGGCTTGGTGGCGGTGGTGGTGGCGGTCGGTCATCTTGTCTCGCCATGTCCCAGACCATCTAGCGACGCTTCGTCGTCCTCACGACCGGCCCGGTGAGGTGGTCGCTGCGCCATGCGGATCGCTTCCAGATCCTCCCGCCTGAGCCCGGAATGCGGGAGGTTGAACTCCACGGTCAGCCGACCCCTAATCACGACCAGCCGGCCATCTTGGAGGTCTCCGCAGTCCCTCCCTCGGAGGGCTTCTTCCCGACGCTGGATGAGATCATCCCGCCGCAACCGGTACCGCCGAACATGCTGGCGGCCGAGTGCTCGACGTTGGTGACCGGATCAAAATCAGCGTCAGGGCCGAGTTCGACGCGAAGGCTGCGCGCGAGGCACGAGCCGGCGGCGAGGGTCACCCTGGGTCATCTTGGAAGGCCAGCGGCACGCTCTATCCGAGTTCACCACGATGTCCGCTGGCTTTCTTTCGGTCGCACATCATTCCGACGCCAGTCGGCCGGCAGGGGCGACTTCGACAGCGCTTGGGCTCGTCACCCCCGACGCACCGCCCGCACCAACGCCTCCGCCAACCCCGGCGCCACCAACGCCCCGGCGAAGTCGCCGTCGAGGGCCCGGACCGCACGCTCGCGCTCCTCGATTCACTCCTCACCGGCAAGGTCGGTTCCGGGGTGACGGCGCTCCCACTCTATCCTTCGGATGTCGTCGATCAGGCCCCGCCTCGCCCCGCACTCCGACACCAATCGTCGCTGGCGAGGCTGGGGTCCTGGAGATCGGCCTTGGCGGGGTCGTCGCGGAGGCTATCCACCTTGGCAGGACGCCGCGCCTCCGCTTCGGGGACTTCCGCATGGCGCGGGTGGGGCTGGAGTTCGTGATGTTCGTGCACGCGGCCAGCGACTCGGCGGGACATCGTGCCAGCGTGTCAGTCTGCTCGCTGGACGAGCACAAGACGCGCCGAATCGTTCTGAGGGTACGATCCGCCATGCGTGAACTCTTCCGACGGGCGGCGTTCGTGGTCGCCGTCGACGACGTGGCGACGAGGCTCGTCGAGCACATTTCGCTGAACCGAGATATCCTCGGAGCATTACAGCGGCGTCACGCGGACCTCCCCGCGGCGTGGGAGGACTGGCTTCGGACTCGGACGACGATTCTCAGGGGCCCCTCTCGAAGGCTCGTCGCCGACGAGTGCTAGCCTCGGAGCGTCGCGGGTTGATCGTCGGCCTCGGGCGAGCCATCCTCATCGTCGTGCTCGATCTCGACTCGGCCGACTTCGCCACGGAGATCGAGCGCGAGGTCGCCCACTACGTGGCCACCGGCGAGCACGACGCGAACGCCTGGCGGCGGTATCCGGGGAGGACTGCCATCGAGCAGATGACCGCGCAGGCGAACGCCCTCCGCGACGCACTCCTCGCGCGCATTCGGGACCTCAAGGCCGGCTGTGATCCAATCCCCGTGCCGCGTGACCGTACTTCCCGAGCGTACCTCGAGCTGAAGCTGGCGCCCATGGTCACCGGCATCTTCGAGCCCGAGGACCAAGCCGTCGTACTCGGGACCCTCGTCGACTCGATCACATTCCTCACGCGAGACGAGGTCGACCGGGTGCTCAAGGAAAGTGGGTGGCCGAGGACGAACTGGGACGTGGCTCGCATCTGGCTCGACAGCATTGGGGGGGTGCCCCTGGCGCCGGTCGCCGACGGCCTCCTCGGGCTGAGCGAGAACCAGCGCTGCTACGTCTCCCTACGGTACTTCGAGGATCTCGAGGCCGACCTGTTCGCCGACTACGTCGTGCACGAGGCCGCCCATCTCCTGCACAACAACAAGCGTCGGTACGTCGGCCTCGCCGAGCGCGGGCGATCCGAGTGGCTGCTTGACATCGAGTTTCGCAAGCGCGAGCTGTTCGCGTACGCGTGCGAGTTCTGGTCCAGGATCTCGACGTCGGCCCAGGCGAAGAAGGACAGGCTGGCGCTCATCGACGAGCTCGCGCCTCGGCTCTCGAACTTCGAGAGCGAGTTCGACCCCGAGGAGATGCAGGACGTGCTCGCCAGGGCAGCTCGAGCGCGAAACGGGTGGCGTTCGATCGCGCGGGCGTGCAAGGCCACGTCACCCAAGCGCCCCCCAACCCTCGGTGAGTAGCGAGCACGGCGAAATCAAACGACGACGAAGTCCCCGCCTGGTAACTTGGCGGAGATGCTGTTGGCGATCACCGAGATCCGCGTGATGTCCTGCGCGAGGAGATGGCTCGCCTGAACTCGGCGAGCGCGGGCGGTTTTTTGGGTGGCGAGGACGCGCTGGCGTAGAGACCGCGCGGCCCATGAAAGGCCGAGGCCGGCACAAACGTCCTGGAGGACCACCGCCGATCCCTCGAAGAACCACGCCGACGACCCAAGGGCCCGATGGGCAGTTCGCAGTTCGCGGCCTTGGATGACGACCAACGAGCCCGGCGACAGTCCGAGCGCACGTTTCTTGCCAACCTCCTGCTGGCCTTCGCCGCGTTCGAGGACCGGCCGAAGCAGCGAACGGCACGTCCTCGAGGTCTGCGGCATCGCTCTACACGCTCAGCACGCCGCGGCGACGGACGACGAGGCGGGCTCCCGGTCGTGGGCCGCACGCTGCCGCACGCTATGCCGGCGGACGCGCAGGGCCAGGGCGAGGCCGGTGAGCGCGAACACAGGCAGCGGGAAGCCGAGGACCGCGAGCACGGGGAGGTCGAGCAGCGGCGCGATGAACATCATCGCCACGACCCACGCCGGCCCGGTCCGCAGCACGCCCCGGGACCGGTCGCCGTGTGCGGTGCGCCCCCACGGCTTCGCAATGGACACCCACACCTGGAAGGCGAGCCCGGCCGCGACGACGGCGAGCCCGGCGACGGCCAGCACCCATGGGCCGTCGCGACCGAGCGTGGCCGCGTCCCCGAGCTCGACGATGGCTGGAGCGACCAGCCCCGTGCCGATGCCGATCTGGGCGAAAGTCAGCACGAACTTGGTCGTCACCCAGCGGTGCTGGAAGAAGCCAAAAGCCGTGACCGCCGACAGGCCGAGACCGGTCGTCGCCGCGGTGATTGCGGAGGCGACCAACACCGTCAGGTCGAGCACGTGGGCCATCTGCGCGGCGGCCACCTTGGTCCCGCCCGGTGCAGAGGTCGCGCTGTGCACGACCAGGACGCCCATCGCGGCCGCCTGGCTAAGCCAGCTCACGGAGGCGACGACGTGCAGCCAAACGAGCAGCTTCCGCCACGTGTGTGCGGTCGAGGCGCTCACGCCAACTATCTTGACGAGCAACACTCTCGATGGCAAAGATAATTGTGGAGGAGCCGACATGCCGCGACGGGTGGACCCGGACGAACCTCAGGACGTGATGACGCTGACCAAGGCGCTGGTCGCCGCAGCCGACGGGGTGACGGCCGCATTCGTGGCCGCGCAGGGCATGCACGCCACCGACGTCGAAGCGCTGGTGACGGTGCTCGACGCCCACGGCTCGGCGACACCCATGACGCCCGGCCTGCTCGGCCGCGAGCTCGGGCTGAGTTCGGGCGCCGTCACCGCGCTCGTGGACCGGCTCGAGGGGGCGGACGTGCTCCGCCGCGTGCGCGACGTGGCCGACCGGCGCCGGATCCTGCTCGAGGTCAGCGACGAGGGCCACGCCGTGGCCGACCGGTACCTCGCCCCCGTCCGGCGACGGACCGACGAGGTCCTCGAGCAGTTCGACGACGCCGAGCTGGAGGTGGTGCGCCGGTTCCTGCGGCTGACCGCGGCAGCCATGGCCGCGCAGCAGGCCGCGCTGCTCGACGACCACGGCGACACGGCCCGCTGACGGGGGCGCGTCCGGCCCCGACTGCCCGAGCGCGGGGCAGCAGACCGGCCGGCGCCTCAGGCCCCGACAGAATTTCTCATCATTCTATGGCGCTGCCCCCCACCCCAGTCGCGTATGAGGGACCTCGGAACACTCTCCCAACACGCGGTCGCGTCCCTTGCGGTTGCCCTCGGTGCTGGAGGCTGTGACGCCTACAGCTCGTCCTCGATGACGACCGACACCGACACAGACGCCTCCTCCTCCACGGCGGGCCCGGATTCGAGCCCTTCCGACGATGACGGCGGACCGGGCGGGCCCGGGGGTAGCGCGGGATCGGCCGGAACGGATCCGACCGACCCAACGGCTGGTTCGACCGGGGACTCGGACCCGACCGACGCAACCGGCGAGGTCACGGACACCGGGCTGAACCCCGGCGGCCTGCCGACCGAACGCTACGGCGCGCTGCACGTCGCCGAGGGGCGTCTGCGGGCCGAGAACGGAGAGCCCATTCAGCTGCGAGGCGTGAGCAGCATGTGGCTCAACTGGGAGAACGAAGGCTACGCCGAGAGTCTGTCCGCGCTCGAGTACATGCGCGACAGCTGGGGCCTCACCGTGATTCGTGCCGCGATGGGTGTCGACGCCGAAGGGGCCTACCTCGCCAACCCCGACAAGGCGCTCAGTCAGGTGCGAACGATCGTCGACAACGCAGTGGCCGCAGGTGTGTACGTGATCATCGACTGGCACGACCACCACGCCGAGCAGCACCAAGCCGAGGCGATCGCGTTCTTTCAGATGATGACCGCCGAGTTCGGGCATCTACCCAACGTCTTGTACGAGCCCTACAACGAGCCGCTGCAGGTCTCGTGGAGCGGGACGGTCAAGCCGTATCACGAGGCCCTCGTGTCCGCGATTCGGGCCGGCGATCCCGACAACGTCATCATCTTGGGTACGCCCAGCTGGTCCTCTGCCGTCGACGAGGCTGCCGCTGACCCCGTCGCGGGCACCAACCTCATGTACACGATTCACTTCTACGCGTGCTCTCACGGGCAAGAGGCTCGCAACCGCGGCACCGTGGCGCTGAGCCAGGGGCTCGCCTTGTTCGCGACCGAGTGGGCTGCGACGCATGCCGATGGCGGGCTCGACGGCGTGGTCTGCGAAGCAGAGGCCATGGCGTGGCGGGACTGGATGAACCAGAGCCAGGTCAGCTGGACCGCCTGGAAGCTCGACAACTGCCAACCGGACTCCAGCTGCATTCTCGCGCCGGGTGCCTCCGTCGCGGGTGGATGGGGTCCGAATGACCTTGGAGGACATGGCGCATTCGTGCGCGACCGAATGCTGGAGTAGCGCAGGCGCTGCGTTTGCGCGGACAGCAGCCGCTCGTCCGGCTCGCGGCGACCGGCCATCACGTGCGCCCCCACGCTCCTGGCCCGAGTCCTCGACCGACAGCGCGGAGGCGTCGTCCCCCTCCCTCTTCACGAACAGTGGCGACGTCGGGACGCACGATGAGCGACGCGCGCGATGCTACGCTCCCGATGGTGTATCGCGAGACGCCAGGATCGCTGCCCGCACTCAAGCACGCTGTCGAGCGACTTGCGACGGTGCTTGCACGGCGCCGAGCGTTGGAGGCGATCCCGCACGCAAAGCAGGACGATCGAGCTCGGGCCGCGCTCGCGGAGCTCGACGCCGAGCAGGCGGCGCTCGAGGGGGTCGCGGCCCACTTCGACCATGCGTTTGCGGATGCAGTGGAGGCGGTCTTGGCCGCTGGAGGTCCACACGCAGCCAAGGTGGGAGCCCTGCTGGATGTGGTGCCGACCATGGCGGAACGCACGCGCGCGGCGCAATCGGTGTTCGTCGCCCTCCGAGCTTCGCGTGGCATGCTGGGGGCGGTCGAGGTTCGGGCCGCGGGTGCCAGGCGTTCCACAACGCAGCGCTCGAGGGTGGGCACGCATTCGCGAGCCTCGGTCGAGGCGCGACTGAGCGTCAGCGTCACGCGCCTGCTCTTTCGCCTCGACGCGGCGCTGGAGTTCAGCCGACCTGCGGAGCTCGACTCGGACGTGGTGGAGGGGATCCAGACCATTCGCGACCGTCTGGCCCGTGACGTCGATGCCGGTGCTGAGGTTCTCGCGTGCGGCTTGGTCGCAGTCCGTGCGGATCTCGAGCGCCTCGTGACGACCACCGCGGCAGCGGTCGACGAGCTGGATCGACGCGCCCGTGGTTCGGCGCGGCGGTTGTTCGAGCTGGTCGCCTATCGCTGAGGTGCTTCATGACACGCCACCCCGTCGACCGTGGCTCCGGTGCTCTCCCACGACGTCGACCTGTGCGGCTCCATGCGCTACACCGGGGCCGTGGGATCCCTGGTGAACTACGACCAGCACTACCGGGCGGGCCGAGGTCAGTGCGGCGACCCCTTCCCAGAGTTCGTGGCCTTCTTCGACAGCGACGACCGGCAACGCGCCCGCGTGCTCGACCTGGGCTGCGGGCAAGGCCGCGATGCGTTGCTCGCCGCTCGTCTTGGCCATGCGGTCGTGGGCGTGGACCTCTGCGCGATCGGGATCGCGCAGATGACCGAGGATGCCAAGGCGGAGGGGCTCGAGGTGACCGGCGTCGTCTCCGACCTGCTCGGGTTCCGTTCGCGTCGCAAGTTCGACGTGGTTCTCCTCGACCGCGTGCTGCACCTGCTCCTCGACGACGACGAGCGCCTCGCCGGCCTGGACCTGGCCACACGCCTGACCCGCAGACGCGGACACGTCCTCATCGCCGACGTTCCCAAGCACCGAAGACTCATCCACGGGTACTTCGACGAGCGGACCGACGCGTGGACGGTGGTGAAGCGGACCAAGAACTTCCTGTTCGCCTGGAAGGCGATGGGCTGATCGCGCGACGGCAGCGCGGGTCGGGGCAACTCGACAGCCCGAATTTGGGCTGCGAGGCTGGTCAGCACGTGGAGCGACCAGCGTTCAGTTCAGCGTCACGTACAGCGGCAGCATCGCCGGCGACATCCCTTGGCCGCCGACCTCGAGCTCGGTCTCGATGAAGTCGTGGTCACTCATCTCGTACGTGCGGTCCGCTTCGTAGTCCGCGGCGAAGGTGCGGTTGCGCATGCCCGTGAGCTCGAAGTTCGGGTCGCGCAAGAAGACATGGTCGACCAGGACGGTCTCGACGCGGAGGAACTGCTGGTCTGCGAACCCGCGCACCATCTGGTCGAAGCGCGCCGGGTGAAGGGCGCCCGGGCAGTCATCGGATGCAAGCGCAGACTGCCGGATGTTGAAGTCGCCCGAGACGAGGACGACGTCGTCGCTCGGTAGGGTCCTCAGCCGCGCGAGCAGGCGCTCGAGGTTGCACGCGTTGATGGCGAAGTCTCCGCCCGCGCAAAACTCCAGATGGACGTCGACGCTCCACAGATCGACGCCGCCGACCTCCGTTTGCACGACCTGAGCCCCACGTTGCGCGGTCCCGCCGCAGGAGGCGTAGGGGTTCGACACGTCGGCGGGGTCCCACGCGTCCCCCGAGCTCCACGCTGCGTTGAGGTTCCACGCCTCGTCGTCCTGGACCTCGAGGTTCGTGAGGATGGCGTTGCCCCACGACGCCTCGCCCGAGGACAGAATCGGCTGGTACCATGCGCCGTAGTCCGCGTACTCGGGGTCCGACGCGCTGCCACCGAGCGAGAGGCGGAACACCGTCGGCCACAGCGAGAAGCCGGTCTTCCAGTAGCCCTGGGACATCTCCTGCGTGTTGAAGATCGTCGGTCCCGGGCTCTCGAGGGTCTCGAGGTACTGCACCTGCAACCATGCCAGGAGCTGGGGGTCGTCGACGTCGTTCCGGTCCAGCATCGTGGGTGACCACGAGACGTGCGCAAGATTGGCCGTCACCACCCGAACGGTTTGCTCGGTCTCCCCCATGCGTGCCGCACCCAGCCCGGAGTCCTCCGGGTCCCTCGGCCCCTCGTCGCAACCGAACAACAGCCAAAGAGCCGAGATCGCTGCGGATGTTCGAACCCAGCCGATCACCGGATCTTGACCGCCCCGAGAAGACATCCCCACCGACCGCCGCCGTCTTCGGCATAGATCTGCACCGTCGCTCCGCTGAGCTGGGCGGCCATGCCCACGCGGAGCATCCTGTCCATCGCGGGGTCGTTGGGCACGATGCCGTTGATCGCGACGCCCTTGTACGCGTACGCGATCTTCTTGTACCCCGCCTCGCTGCAGACCTCGTCGTGGAGCTTGAAGTAGAAGCTTCCGTCGTGCAGGACGATGACCTCCTCGATCACCGTCGTGGTGTTGTGGGTGTACGCATTGACCTGCACCGCGGTCAGGACCGTTGCCAACAACGCGCCGGCTCCGAAGAGTCTTGCGAGCGCGGGGCGATTCGAGGATCTGATCTCCATCGCCAGTGGTCGTACCGGATCACCCGGGGATGTTACCCAGCGCGTGCCCGCGTTCCACTGCCCTCAGCGCAGGCGGAGGTCGACCACGATCGGTCGGTGATCGGAGGCGCGCTCGCTGAGTCCGCACTCGAGCGGCTCGCCGGCCTTCGCCACGCCCTGCCCGGCCTCGTCTCGACAGGCGTCGTAGACCTCGGCGGCGACGATCTCGGCCGCGCCCGCGTAGACGTAGTCGAGCCGGCGGCCGTCGGGGATGAAGGTCTCCTCGTAGGCCGTCTCCACCCGCTCCAGCCCCGCGTCCAGCAGCGGCTTGGTGGGCTCATACGTCAGCGGCAGGACGATGTCGCTGCCCAGCTCGTAGGAGCTCGGGAGCCCTGCCGGCAGGGCGTCGAAGACGACGACGGACGGGTCCTCCCGCTCGTTGAGGTCGCCCAGGACGACCACTGCGTTGTCCGGATACTCCGAAAACTCGTTCTCCGCCGCCTGTCCCAAGCGGACGTACTCCACCATGCGGCGGAATCGGTCGACGTCGCCCCCGCCGGCTTTGAGGTGGGCGGTCACCACGCTCACGTAGCGGTCGCTCCCGGGGGCCTGCAAGCGCAGGCGAACGAAGGGCCGGGTCAGATCGCGGGCCGCGTCGTCCACGGAGATCCAGTTCGACCACAGGTAGGCCGCGTCGGCGACCGGCGTCCGGCTCATGCAGGCGTTGGCGATGCCCGACCCGTCGGGGCCGGAGAAGGGCGCCAGCAGGCCGTCGGTGTAGCCGCCCGCCGCGGCCACCTCCTGCAGCCAGGACTCCTCGCCCTCGCCGACCTCCTGCAGGCACAGCACGTCCGCGTCCAGGCGCAGCACGATGTCCACCAGGGCCTCGAACTGCGGCGAGCCCGGTGCGTCCACGCGCAGGATGTTCCAGGTCGCGAACCGCACGATCGCGCCGCCGGACGGCGAGCTCGTCGGCTCGGGATCGGTCTCCTCGGTCGCGCCCCCCGAGCTCGTCTGCGACGCTTCACTCGACGCCCCGCTCTCCGCAACCGGACCCGACGTGCTGCCGCGCTGCGGTTCGTCGTCGGCGATCCCGGGGTCTCCCAAGCAACCGGCGAGTCCAAGGACCACCAACCCCACGCCGAACCGCACCATCGACCCAGACGCTACCAGAGCCAGAGGGTGAATGCGCAGACCGACCGGGCGCCAGGTGCGCTGGCGGAACCACGTTGCTGCTACCATCGACCCGGAGCTTCGATGAACCGCGCCCTTGCACTGACCGCGCTGAGTGCCGTCCTCCTCGCCTGCGCGGGGCGTCAGCCCGACTGGCACGCGCAGACCCCTGCGCCCACCCAGGCGGCGCCGCCGAGCGCTGAGGTCGCCGACGCCGTCGCGCTGGGAGACGCGCGCTGGGAGGCGCGCACCGACCCTGACAACGTCCGCGAGGCCATCGCCCATTGGGAGGGCGCCATCGCGGCCGAGCCCAGCGACGCCGAGGTCTTGGTCAAGCTGACCCACGCCTACTACTTCCTCGCCGACGGCTACCTTCGCGACGACGACGATGCCTACCTCGAGGCCCTGGACCGCGGCGTGCGGTGGGGTGAGCGCGCGATGCTGGCGGCCTCGCCCGAGTTTGCCGCCGCGATGGCCGACGACGCGAAGTACTCCGAGGCCATCGCGCGCGTCGGTCCGACCGGCGTGCCCGCGATGTTCTGGTATGCGACCGCGCTGGGGAAGTGGGCCAAGAAGCAGGGGATCGCGGTCATGCTGGGACGCAAGGACGACATCAAGGTCACGATGGAGCGCGTCCTGGCGCTCGAACCCACGTTTCTCGGCGGTGCGCCGCACGCCTACTTTGGCGTCTACTACGCCGTCGCACCCGCCATCGCCGGGGGCGACCTCGAGACGTCGCGGGAGCACTTCGAGGCCGCCCTGGCCGTGTCCGCCGACGTGCTCTCGACGAAGGTCCTGTGGGCGGCCGAGCTCGCGGTCAAGGAGCAGGACGAGGCCACCTTCGACCGACTCCTGGCCGAGGTGCTCGCCGCCGACGAGGCGGTGATCCCGAGGATCACCGCCGAGAACCGGATCGAGCAGGGCAAGGCCCGCGAGCTCCTGGCCCGGCGGGACGAGCTCTTCTAGCCGCTCAGAAGTCCGCGTCGTCGAACGTCGTGATCGCCTCGTGCGGCGCGTCCAAGATCGCGAAGTGCCCCTGAATCTCCGGCAGCACCCGGTCGAAGAAGTGCCGGGTCACGCCCAGCTTGGCGCGCGCGTTGTCCGTCTTGGCCGCGACCGCGTAGTTGGCCTGGGTGAGCAGCGAGAACCCGCACACCACCAGGCCAAACGCGCTCAGGTACGTCGACGCCGAGGCGCCCATCACCTCCGGGTCCTTCGACGCGCGCTTCCCCAGCGCCATCGTGGCCGCATCGAGGGCGCCCAGCGCCTCCCCGAGCGCCGTCCCGAAGGACGCGGTGGACTCGTTGGACCCCGCAACCTCGATGACCTCCCGCACCTTCTTGCCGAAGACCCTGTACAGCCGGCCGTCGGCCAACCCCAGCTTGCGCCCGACCAGGTCGAGGGCCTGAATGTGGTTGGTGCCCTCGTAGATCATCGCGATGCGAAGGTCTCGCAGGTACTGCTCGATCTCTCCGTCGACCGTGTAGCCCATGCCGCCGCAGACCTGCATGGAGTCCGACACGTTCTTGAACCCGCGCTCGGTCCCGTAGGCCTTCATGATCGGAATCATCAAGGCGACGAGGTCCTCGGCTTCCTGACGCTTGGCCTGGTCGGGGTGACCCGCCGAGAGGTCGATGTTGGCCGAGATGAACACCGCCAGCCCGCGCAGGGCTTGGGTCGTCGACTTGACGTCGAGCAGCATCCGTCGCACGTCGGGGTGCACGAGGATGGTGTCCGCGCCCTTGCCCTCCTCGCGCTTGTCCGGCGCCATCGCGCGGCTCTGTCGGCGCTCCTTGGCGAACGACAGCGCGGCCTGGTAGGCGATCTCTCCCAGCGACACGCCCTCCAGACCCGTGAAGAGCCGGGCCGCGTTCATCATGACGAACATCGTGCGCATCCCCTTGTGGGGCTCGCCGACCAGCCAGCCCTCCGCCTGCTCGAGCGACATCACGCAGGTGGGCGAACCGTGGATGCCCATCTTGTGCTCCAGGCCCGTGCACGTGATCGGGTTGCGGCTGCCGTCGGGAAGGAACTTCGGGACGAGGAACGTGCTGATGCCCTTGATGCCCGCGGGCGCGTCCGGAAGCCGGGCCAGCACCAAGTGGACGATGTTGTCCGAGAGCCCGTGCTCCCCCCACGTGATCCAGATCTTGCCGCCGGTGAGCTTGAAGTGGTCGCCATGGACCTCGGCCTTCGTGCTCAGCAGCCCGAGGTCCGTACCGCTGTGCGCCTCGGTGAGGCACATGGTCCCGGTCCACTCGCCCGAGGCGAGCTTGGGCAGGTAGGTCTCCTTCTGCTCGTCCGATCCGAACGCCTCGATCGCCTCGATGAGCCCGTTGGTCAGGCCCGGGCACATCGACAGCGACTTGTTGCCCGACATCAGCATCTCCTTGGCCAACGTGCCCAGCGAGATCGGAGCGCCGCCGCCACCGTGCTCGACGTCGGCGGTCAGCCCGTAGAACCCGTTCTCCGCCAGGGCTTGGTGCCCCGCCTCATAGCCGCGGGCGGTGGTCACATCCCCCGTCTGCGGATCCCACGACGTCCCCTCGGTGTCGCCGGCGCGGTTGGACGGCAGGAGCACCTCCGATGCCAGGGTGCCGGTCTGCTCGAGGAACAGCCGCGTGGTCTCGAGATCGAAGGCCTCGAAGCGGTCGAGCTTCGCCACTTCGTCGTAACCGAAGGCGGCGAGTTGAAACATCATGTCGTCGATGGGCGCGGTGTAGTGCTGCATGACTTCTCGGGCGCCTCGTTGGTCAGGACCCCGGGCGCGGGCACAGTGTGGTCGACGCGCAGCGATCGGCCAAGAGGGGAACGCAAGCATTCGCGCAGGGCGGTCGTGCACGCCATCGAGGTCCGTCTGTGCGGCAACGTGAGTCCAAGCAGCGAGCAGTGCTAGCACCCGCCCCCATCGGACCGCATCGAGAGCGCGATTCGCTTGCGGTCGAGGTCGACCTGCGTCACGGTCACCTGCACCTTCTGGCGGACGCGCACGACCTCGCTCGGGTCGCGCACGAAGCGGTCCGCGAGCTGGGACACGTGCACCAGGCCGTCGTTGTGGACCCCGATGTCCACGAACGCGCCGAAGCTCGTCACGTTGGTCACGATTCCCGGCAGCACCATGCCCGGCTGCAGGTCTGCGAGGTCGTGGACGTCGGCGAAGCGGAACACCTCGAATGCAGGGCGCGGGTCTCGCCCCGGCTTGCCGAGCTCGGCGACGATGTCCTCGAGCGTCGGGCGCCCGACTTCGTCGGTGACGTAGGCGTCGATGTCGATCGCCGCCCGCCGCTGGGGATCGCCGAGCAGGTCCAGGACCGTGCAGCCCAGGTCCTGGGCGATCTGCTCCACCAGGGCGTAGCGCTCCGGGTGCACCGCGCTGCGGTCCAGTGGGTGCGCGGCATCGCGGACCCTCAGGAAACCCGCCGCCTGCTGAAAGGCCCGAGCGCCCAGGCGCGGGACCGCGGTCAGCGAGGCGCGGTCTCGAAACGGACCGTGCGCAGCTCTGTACTCGACGATGGCGGCGGCGAGCTTGGTGCCCAGCCCGGCGACGTGGGCGAGCAGCTGCGGGCTGGCCGCGTTGAGCTCGACCCCGACCGCGTTGACGGCACGTTCGATCGTGTCGGCGAGGCTGGCCGCCAGCGCGCGCGGGTCGACGTCGTGCTGGTACTGGCCGACGCCGATCGACTTCGGGTCGAGCTTGACCAGCTCGGCCAGCGGATCCTGAAGGCGCCGCCCGATCGAGACCGCACCGCGCACCGTGAGATCGAGGTCGGGGAACTCCTCTCGCGCCACGGCGCTGGCGCTGTAGATCGACGCGCCGCTCTCGTCGACCGCGATCGCGGGGATGTCCAGCTCCAGGCTGCGGACGAAGGCCTCGGTCTCCCGCCCGGTGGTGCCGTTGCCGATCGCGATCGCCTCGACGGCAAACCGGGTGCACGCCTCTCGCACTGCGGCACCGGCGGCTTCGGCTCGGGATCCACCGGTGTGCGGGAAGATCGTCATGTGGTGCAGCAGCGCGCCGTAGCCGTCGAGGACGGCGCACTTGCAGCCGGTCCGAAACCCCGGATCGACCGCCAAGACCGGCTTGTGCCCCAGTGGCGCCGCCATCAGCACCTCGCGCAGGTTGGTCGCGAACACGTCGATGGCCTCCTGGTCCGCCCGGAGTTTTACGGCCGCGATCGCCTCCTTCTCGAGCGAGGGCTGCAGGAGCCGCTTGTAGGCGTCGGTGAGCGCGAGCTCGAGCTGCTCGGCTGCAACCCCTCGCCCCGCACCGAACCGCCGACGCAGCCGACGCAGCGCCTCGGCCTCATCGGGTCGAGCGGTCACGCGCAGGTAGCCCTCGGCCGCGCCGCGCAGCACCGCCAGGACGCGGTGCGAAGGCGCGCGTCGCAGCGGCTCGCCCCAGTCGAAGTAGTCGCGGTACTTCGAGCCCTCCTCTCGCTTCGACTTGATGACCTTGGCCGTCAATCGGCCCTGGTCCGCGAACACGGCGCGCAGCTCCCCGCGTGCCGCCGCGTCCTCGCTGATGCGCTCGGCGATGATGTCCCGCGCACCTGCGAGCGCGTCCTGGGGGCTCTCCACGCCTCGCTCGCCGTCCACGAAGGCCCGCGCGTCGATCCGGCGGCCATCCGCAGCGGCGATCGCATCGGCCAGCGGCTCCAGGCCGCGCTCCCGCGCCGTGCTGGCCCGAGTCGTGCGCCGGGGACGAAAGGGCAAGTAGAGGTCTTCGAGCTCGGCGCGGCCTTGGGCACCCGCGATGCGACCGGCAAGCTCGGCCGAGAGCAGTCCCCGCTCGTTGAGGGAGGCCACGATCGCCTCGCGGCGCTTGTCGAGCTCGGCGAGCAGCCCCAGCTGGTCCCGGACGGCCGCGACGGCGACCTCGTCCAGCGACCCGGTGGCTTCCTTTCGATATCGCGCGATGAAGGGGACGGTGGCCTTGTCCTCGAGCAACCGCGCGACCGACTGAACCTGCTTCGGCTGCAGCGAGAGCGTCGCCGCGACGCGTTCGAACCGGGGCTGGAGCGGAGCTGCCACGGCCTGAGGCTACACCGAGGCTGCCATCACCACACGCGCCAGCAGTTGGGTAGGATGCAGCCATGCATTTGGTTGGCAGGGCGAACGGCTCTCGAGGTGGCAGGGATTCTTCAAGGGCGCCGCTGCGGGCCGGCGCGTTGCTGTGCGGATTGACGCTCAGCGGCTGCTTCAACCCCGACGATCCGCAGCAAACCAGCGCAGACACCGACGGCACCGGCAGCACGACGATGACGTCGGGGGCGACGACGCCACCGACCTCGACCGCGACCACGCCGACCGAAACCGATCCGAACCCGTCCGCGGGCACCACCGAGGCGCCGACGACCTCACCGACCGCGGACTCCGGTACCACCGAGGATCCGACGACCGCCGAGACCGACGCGTCCTCGACCGGCGATCCGTCCGACTGCCCCAGCGGCGCGCCGACCCCTGCCGAGGCGCCCTACCTGCTCACGACCGTCCTCACCGAGCACGGCAGCACCGACGTCGACGTCGCCGACATCAACGGCGATGGCAACGTCGACTTCATCACCGTCGCGCGCAGCGAAGGATCCGTGGAGTCCTTCTTCGGGGATGGAGAAGGAGGCTTCACCTCCCAAGGCGTGGTCATCTTGGACAGCGACGGCTTCCCCGACCGCGTTCGGCTGGGCGCGATCGCCGACGACACCGTCGACCTCTTCGTCCACATGGAGAGCCCGGTCGAGCTGTGGGTCATGCGCGGCGACGGTGCGGGGAACTGGCCGAGCCGGCAGATCTACGACTTCACCTACGTCCGGGCGATCGATCTCGGCGACTTGAACGCAGACGACATCCTCGACATCGCCTACGTCGGCGCCGTGAACCTCGATGTGCGCCTGGGCGCGAACACGGAGGACTACGGCGATCCCGTCGGCTACGGCGGAAACAACGGCAGCGTCATCCGAATCGCGGACATCACGGGGGACGGCAACGTCGACATCCTGACCGCGGAGTACAACTCCAACGAGCTGCAGATCTTGGCGGGCGATGGGGCGGGCGTCTTCACCGCCGAGCCGACGCTGGTGACCGGGTCGACGATCACCGGTGCCGACGTCGGGTACTTCGATGGCGACGCGCTGCTCGACCTCGCGCTGACTACGGCCGACGACCTGCGGGTGTTCTACGGCCAGGCCGGCGGCGGCGTCTCGACGACCCCGGGGACCATCGTCGCCGACGCGCTCCAGCGCGTTCGCGTCGCAGACATCGACGCCGACGGCGTGGACGACGTCGTGACCAGGTCAGCCGCGTTCATCGAGGTCCGCTTCTCCAATGGCGACCAGAGCTTCACCGATGCGACGGCCTTCGAGTGCCCGCAGAGCGTCACCGGGATGGAGATCGTCGACGTCAACGACGACTGTGTCCCGGACATCGTCGCAGCCGCCGGCCAGGGACAGGACGTCTGCCTGCTCCTGTCCGACCGTGACTGAGAAGCGCCGACGGATCGGTCAGCACCGCGCGCGCGCTGTAGTATGCGCGCGATGTACCTCCAGATCTTCGGGCAGCTGACCAAGCAACTCGCGCAAATGGACACGTGGCTCGCCACCGCAGCCGCGCACGCCGAGGCCAAGGGTTTCGACGTCGACGTGCTCGTGACCCAGCGCCTCGCCCCCGACCAGTTCGCCCTGGGCCGCCAGGTCCAAATCGCATGCGACACGGCTCGACTCGGCGCCTCGCGCATCACGGGCAAGGAGACGGCGTCCGAGCCCGACGAAGAGACGACGATCGCGGAGCTGCGCGCCCGCATCGCATCCACGCTCGAGGGGCTGCAGACGCTGTCCGAAGGGGACTTCGGGGACGCGGCCAGCCGCACCGTCACGCAGCCGCGATGGAAGGGCCAAGTGATGGACACGCACGACTACCTGCTCGAGCACGTCATGCCGAACTTCTACTTCCACGCCGCCCACGTCTACGCGATCCTCCGACACAACGGCGTCGGCGTCGGCAAGCGGGACTATCTTGGGACGCTCAGCAAGCGCGACCCCGCCTGACGCCGGATGACAGGGGGCGCGAGGAGGCCGTACCCTCGCAGGGGCGACCGCGATGACCGGCAACGAAGGCAACACCCCGCAGGCCCAGCGAGCGCTCCGCTCGCTGGTGGTGCCCCTGCTTCAGGTTGCGTGCAGCTCGAAGACCCCGGTCTCGCTCATGGCCGCGCACATGTCCGTTTCATGCACGGGACGGCTGTGCTCGGCATCGGACGATGGCGTCCTGATCGAGATTCCCAACCCCCCCGACGGTACGCTGCTGGGCAGCACCGCGGCGGTGACCTACCCCTCCAACGACGGAACGAAGGGCTTCGTCTCGGAGATCACCGCCGTCGACACGGGACAGGGTCCCGCCGGCGGGACGAACGGCGGGACGAACGGGGCCATCGTCACGCTCGCGATCCCTGCGCGGCTGCAGGCGGGCACGCGACGCTCCGCGGTCCGCGTTCCGGTCCCACCGGGATCGCTGACCGCAGCCATCGTGCAGGGCGAAGGGGTGCGCGGCGGCGTCCAGCCGGTCGACATCAGCCTCAGCGGCCTGCTGATCGAGATGGACGCCCTGCGGGCCCAGCGGGTCGAGGTCGGCGCGGTCCTTTCGCTCAGACTGACGCACGGCTCGCTGGAGCTGCTGCTGCAGTGTGAGGTCCGCCGCAAGGACGGTCGGCGCTTTGGCCTGCTCTTCGACACCGCGGGTCCGGTAGCGGGCCGCATGGCGAAGATCATGTGGCGGCTGCAGCAGGACCGGCTCCTGTCACGGTAGCCGCCCGCGTCCGCTCGCACCGCGCTCAGTCACGCAGACGGTGCTGCCGGAGCACGGCCTGATCTCCGTCGCGGACCACGTAGACGATCCGGCCCAGCTCCGGCGCTCTGTTCGGTTGAGTCCGGACCGAGGCGTTCGACCTCCAGCACGCAGCGATCCTCCGGACTCGTTGCGTCGCCGAAGAGCGTGCACTCGTGCACGAAGACGCTCTGGGGTGTCTCAACCCGAACCTCGACCTCCTGCGCTCCATCGGGCACGAGACCGACCCATACGAAACCTCCAGAACAGTCGAAGTCCAAGCACGGTTGGCAGCCCCCGGCCGCCCCCAAAGCCCCGACGAGGGCCAGCGTGTTCAGCAGGCCGTGGACGGCCCGGCACCGAATCCCCTTCATCTCTACAGACCTCCCCAACGCGGTCGACGTCGCGGTCCTTCTCCAACCCCATAGCACGACATTCGAGCCGCGTCCCGGACTCTGGCTCCGACGCTTGGCAGTCTGTCACGTACTGGGCCTCATCGACCTCGAGCGGGCCACACTTGCTCACCGCGGCATCGTCCGCTCTGCACGCCATCTCGAGACGCGACTCCTCGGGTTCGCTGGACGGGCATGCGCTCAGTCCGACACAGAGATCATCGGACACAGCCGCTCCAGCTACGGCCTCAAAGCTCGGTGCGGAAGGAGGACACGACCTTGCTGAGCAGCCGTCTGTACCAAGGCCGGCTCACGACGTCGCCGGGCTCGATCCGCTCGCACAGCTCGAGGTCTTCGTCGAAGTCGGCGTCGAGCTGAGCGACCAGCTCGGCGTCTGACGTTGTCACGATGAGCTCGTCATCCTTGCGCAAGGAGCGGTAGTTGAAGTTCGCCGAGCCGAACATCGCGAGCGCGCCGTCGACGGTCACGATCTTCGCATGCATCATCGATGGCATGTAGGTATGGAGCTCGGCGCCGGCCTGGAGCAGGGGGATGATGCGCTCGTCATTGGCGAGAGCGACGAGGGCCTGGTCTTGGTGCGGGCCCGGGACCAGGATCTGCACTTCGACACCAGACCTCACCTTGTCGATGAGCAGCCGGTTGAGGTGCGAGTCCGGCATGAAGTAGGCGGTCTGAATTCGAATGCGAGACTCGGCGAGGCTGAGCGTGGCGTGGAGCGCGGTGGCGACGTCGCTCCAGCCGACGCTTGCGGTCCCTCGAACGACTTGAAGGGACGCGTTGCCCCGGTGGCCGCGGCGCCTGTTCGGCGTTGGTCGGGGCTCGCTCCAGCCCAGCGGAAGCGTTTGAACCGTTTCCATCCAAGAGCCCACGAAAGCGGACCACAGCGTCTCGACGGCGGGTCCCTCGATTCGAAAGTGGTCATCGCGCCAGCACCCGGGCCGCTTGCCGTCGCCCTCCCACTCTTTGGCGATCCCGACCCCGCCCGTGTAGGCGACCGCGTGGTCGACGACGAGCAGTTTTCGGTGGGTGCGGTGGCTGATGCGCCAGATCCTCCAGGTGCTCTTGGGCCGAAACCAAACGACCTGGGCGCCGGCGCGTTCGAGTCGCTCCACGAGCTCGGGCCGCATCTTTGCCGCCCCGACCGCGTCGAGGAGGATCATCACCGTCACGCCCCGATGAGCGGCCTCGGCGAGCGCCGACGCGAAGGTCTCCGCGATGTCGCCGGTCCAGTAGACGAAGGTGATGAACGCGATGGTGTGCTGCGCGTTCTTCACGGCGTCGAGCATCTCGGGAAAGATCTCGTCGCCGTTCTTTAGCCGCCGAACGGCGTTACCGGTCGAGAACGCGTAGCCCAGCGCCCGCTCCAAGACCTGCTCGCGTGCCGCAGTATCGAGCGTCGAGTGCCGCTCGCCAAGATTCGTCGCCAGTTCTGCCCGAGCTACACCCATCCCCTGCCAGGTCGCCTAGTAAGCGACGCGCTCCCGTCGAGCGGACGAGGGCGATTCTATTCGGCCGGGCCCTACGCCGCCTTGCGGCGGCCGAGAAACTCGGAGCCGGGCGTGCGTCTCGCGTCGAGTGTACTATGGTCCCTGATCGAAACGACTTGATCACACGGCATCTTGAGATCGGTCCGCGTGTTCGATGGCTGGGCTTCCCCCGAAAAAGTGGGCCCTCCTGACGCTTTCGTGGGCGGCCAGGAACGGAGAAGGGGCGAAGCGAGGGCGTGCTGCGGCGTGAACGTAGTTGGGCAGCGCCTAGAAGCGCGCAGCGGGTGAGGGCGTACCCTTGGGGTTCCGACACCAACCAAAAGCAGCCCGACCCGCATGCGCGCCACCAGTGTCGTCGCCCTCGAGTTCAGCGAGGAGGCGCTCATCGCCGATGTGGAGCCGAGCTGGCAGATTCCCCGCTGCAGCGGTTGCGGCAAGAAGCGGCGAAGCGTCTACGACTCCCGCGCTCGAACCTGGCGTCACCTGGATCTCGGAGGCGTCAAGACGCTGCTGCGCTACCGGACGCGCCGGGTCAGCTGCAAGAAGCGCGGCGTGGTCGTCGAGACCGTCCCATGGGCAGAGTCCTGCAGCCGCTTCACCCTCCCGATGGAGCGCCATGTCGCCTACCACGCCCAGCGAAAGGACAAGACCACTGTCTCTACCCTCATGCGCGTTGCATGGCGAACCGTCGGCCAGATCATCAAGCGCTACGTCCGTCGCGAGCGCAACGAGACGGGCGACCCACCCGAGAATCTCCGCACCATCGACGTAGGCGTCGAGCACATCCGGGTGGTTGATGTCCACGGTGACGAGGTTGTCGAGAGCGTTCTGGAGCGCCGCGAGTTTGTGCTCGCCCCATTTGTTGCGCCCCGCGAGAACACGTATCCCCTCGAGACGTACACCTTCGAACCCGCCACCCGAGACGTACTCGTCTCTGGCCTCGGGCACGTCGTTGATGCCGATCGGGTCCCACTGAGCGAGCAGGAGCGACCGGATGGAGTCGTGAAGTTGCTTTGCTTTTCAAGGTGCGCCGACACTTGACGTTCTCGCAGTCAGGTGACCGTCACGATCACGAGGCCCACATCATCGTAGAGCTTCCCCGAGCGGCTACGAGCCAACGCTACCAACTTCTCGGGCGTTGGGGCCCCGAGCAGCGCGGTGCGGATGGTGTCGGCCTTGGCGGCATGAAATAGGCCGTCAGTCGCGGCGAGGAGCACCGCGTTCATGACCGTCGCCCGGAACCCCACGGGGTTCGCGCGGCCAGACCCGAGCCTCCACTTCTGCTGACCCGAGGTGAGGACCTTGCAGGCGCCGTCAGGTCCCATCGCCCACGCCTCGCTGTCGCCCACGCTTGCCCCCACGACTTCGTTGTCACGGACCACGGCCGCGATGGCTGTGGACTCGCCCGCGTCCGGGTCGCGCTGGAGCTCCGCGTCTAGACGAAGCAGGAACTCACACCACCGCTCCGGTGTGCCGTCTCCCGGTGCCATCTCACCAATGACGCCCTCGAATCCATCGACGACTAGACGAGCCGCCCGTGCTCCACCGCCCACACCTCCGGCCCCATCCGCAACAGCAAATGCCACCGCATCGGGCGTCTGGATAACGCGAACAGCATCCTCGGGAGCCGCCCGATCCGACTCGACGCAGGAGAAGACGGTGGGGGAGGCGGTCATCGTCATCCGTTGACCCTAGAGCCTAGTGCGAAGTACCGCTACCTTCGCCGCGACTTCTTGCCCGTCCATCGTGGGCGCCCGTCTTCGAGTACGAACTCTGGCCCGAGCCATCCTGCGCGCGTGGCCTCCTCCAGCGCCTGCCGGAACTCCTCACGTCGCGACCACCGTGTCCAATGTGAACGATGGAGGTGCATGAAGTTGAAGGCGTGCAGCGGGGAGCGCGGGTCGGTGGTGAGAAGCCCGGTGCCGAAGTAGTCGTCCGGGTCCCCGATCATCTCCCCGCACACGGCACAAACTCGAGCGTCGGGCCGGCCGGCGGCAAGAACGGCGTCGATGATGCTGAGAGCCCGCACACCGTCCGGGTCCGACTCGAGGCATCCTCGGTGGAAGACCCCGTCGTTGAAGCGATAGAGGGGGTCGCCTGCATCCGCCACGAACGGCGGGAACAGGACCACATCTGGCCCATCTCCGGCGGGTCGCCCGCAGATCTGGCACTCGTCTGTATGTGTCTTGATCGCCATCTAGGGAACCCAGAACCTGAACAGCTCGCCGTGTTCAAACAGGTACGAAGACTTTTGTCCGAGGAACTGTAGCGCCGAGATGTCCGCGCCCGAGGGCCCTGTCGGTGCAGTGTGGTACGGGTGAGCGTGCCCGAGGACTCGGCGCCCTGGAAGATGGCCGAGGCTCATCCCCTTCTCGCCGCCCTGCACGAGGACTCGCGTGCCATCCTTCAGGCTCACCACAGCGTGAAGGTCAGGGACTTCGCCTCGGACACGATGGCCGAGACCTTCTCGCCGTTCCCGATTTCGCGAAGGACGGTCCCGGCTGTAGTGTCGCCGGAGCCGCCGATACCCAACCTCGGTCCCCCCTGTGCGGCAGTCCGGCCGAAGTACCTAGCCCCAAGTCGCCAAGCTCCGTAGCTGAGTTCTCCGGCACCGATGGCGAGCGAAACGGCCACGCCCATGACCTCGCCTGGCCGATACGCGTCGGAGGAGGTATCCACCAGCCCGGGAATGAAGGAGAGCGGGCCAAAAACGCTGAATGTACCGGCCCCGTGCGACTCCCCGATCATGTACTCGAGGTAGTCGCCAACGACACCAGCATCCGCCGTACTCGGCAGCCAGGAAGGTCTCCAGCTCGAGGGATGTGGCGGTGCGGCAGGGACGACAACCTCGACCTGGTTGTCCGACCAAGGATCCCAAGGCCACCACACCGCGGGCCCACGTTCGCCGCGCGGGTTCATCCCCGAACTCGAACCGCCGCCCGTGCCGGACTTCCCACCGTCGCCGCCGGCGTTGTGTGCGGTGCTCGAGTCGGTGTTCCCCGTGGGGCCGGTGTCTTGTGCCGTAACCTCCTGCGGAGCACTGCCCCGACCGTCGTCGTCGCTGCAGTGCTCCCAACTCCGCATCCAGGACCCGTTGCCGTCCTTGTTCTTCTGCCTGGACGCAACGGATGTCGGCCCCGTTGTCGATCATCCCCATGGCGAGGCTGTGCCGAAAGGCGTGGCACGAGCCGCTCGTGCCGGTGTCGGCGGCCCGGATGTACTCGCGGACGCTCATCGTCAGCCGGTTCGGGGCGATCGACCGGCCTTGCACGGTCAGCAGCAGGACGTGTTCGGACTCGGGCTGCGGCGTGGGCCTCATGTCGGCGGCATCGCGCTCCACCCCGGCGATGGCGCGGGGCAGGATGGGCACCACTGGGTCCTTGTCGCCGTTGCCCTCACGGACGGTCAGGACGCCGCGCTCTCCGTCGATGCTGTCGAGCGTGAGGTTGAAAGGCTCGGAGCGACGGATGCCGCTCGCGTACAAGACCTCTAGCATCGCGCGATCCCGCAGCCCGGTCTTGGTTCGCACGTCGGGCTGGTCGAACCCGCGCTGCGCCTCGGTGGCGTTCATGACGTTCTTCTGGAGGGCACGACCGAGCGAGCCCTCGAAGCTCGGCGTGTTCCTGCATCCTCACGCCGTCGAGCAGCTTGCAGCTTGCCTCCGCAGGTTCAAGAGGTCGGGGCGCAAGCGACGGGCCGCGATCGCGACGTGAACCCCCGCTCGGATAACCCTCGCAGAGAGTCCCCCAAGGACGTGCACCTGACGGACAGGATCGCGCCTACGAGGAGAGACCTCGCTCTACGAGCGCAACAGTCCACGCCGACGGCCGACTACACCGCTGCGATGTCACAACCGCGGAACCTCTACTCGGGCACCACCGTCTTCGTCACCTGTCGCTGCGTGCACCAGAGCTATCGCCTGGTGCCGACGGCGGTGGTCCGCAGGGTCGTCGACTACTGCTTCGCCGTCATCTCGATGCGCTACCGCCTGCGCTACGGGATGAAGTTCTACGAGTTCGAGTTCCTCTCGAGCCACTACCACCTCGTGGCGTGCAACGCCTGCGGCCGCATCACCGACTTTCTTCAAGACCTCAACGCTCTCATCGCGCGCGAGCTCAACGCGGTGCGCGGCAGGAGCGGAGCGTTCTTCGACCGCGAGCCGGGCATCCAGACCGTGCTCGGCGAGGACAAGGTCTTCGAGCACTGCGTCTACACGCTCGCCAACGCCGTCTCCGCGGGCATCGTCCGCTCGACCAAGCAGTGGAAGGGCTCGAACTCCCGGCGGCTCGAGTACGGCAAGGAGTATGTGGTCGCCAGGCCGCGGGTGGGGCTGTGGTCCAAGAAGGTTCAGCACAAGCATCGGCGGAGCTCGCAGCGCTCGGGGCGGGCGGCCTTCGCCCAGCGGTGCACCCTGCCCGAGACCGCGGTCCTCATGCTCGACCGGCCGCCCATCATGCCCGAGCTCTCCGATGCCCAGCTTCGCGCCAGGATTCGCGGAGCCCTCGAGGTCCGGGAGGAGGAGGTTGCCAAGAAGCGGGCAGGAAAGCCCGTCCTGGGGATGAAGGCGGCGCTGAAGATTCACTGGTCCACCGTTCCCAGGAACGGCGAGGAGTTGTTCGGGCTCAACCCGACGCTTTCGACCGCGACCCTCGAGCAGCGCATCGCGATGAAGACGCTCCGCAAAGCGTTCATTCGCGACCACGAGGAGGCGCTCGTCCGGTGGAACGCGGGCGAGCGGGACGTCGTCTTCCCGGCGGGAACGGTCCGGATGCGGCTGCGGCACACCGTGGCGACCGAGCCGATTCCGGACTGGCTCCGGGCCGCATAGGCCCGGGGTCACAACCGGGAGCTGCGGGAGGCGAGCCATGGCTCGTCCGCTCGTGTTGGTTCTTGGTCGAAGGCAGGGCTGCGACCCTGGCCCTCGTGGCCAGGTGAGTACGGCCCCGGAGGACGGGTGCGAGGCGGCCGCGCCCGGATGATTCGAGCTTCGGCCCGCCGACTCCCTCTTCGCTGACACCGGTGTCAGCGCACTACTTCCAGAATGGTGATC
>CAVXIC010000014.1:0-321079 GCA_963761755.1 uncultured bacterium | reverse complement strand
CCGGATGCACCGCAGCCCGGTGCACTCGATCGCGACCGACCGCGCTTGGTCGGGGACGCTGGCCCGGTACACCCGGTGGCTGTGGGTCATCCGAGCCCAGCGCCCCACCCTGCTGGCGAGCTACCCGCTGCTGCTTGCCGCAGCGCCCATCCTGCTCACGCTGCTGCTCCTGCTGATGCTCGCGGCGCCCGCCTGGGGCCTCGTCCTGTTCGGCCTGGTCTTCGCCACCCGGATCGCCGTGGCGCTCGCCGCGTCCGCGCCGCGCGGGCGTCGGCTCGCTGCAGCGTCCTTCGAGTGGCTGCTCGCCGACGTGGTCCTGCTAATGGCCTTCACGCGCGCGCTGGGCCGCCCCGAGGTGGCGTGGCGCGGGCGCGTGCTACGGCTCGACCGGGGCGGGCGGTTGACCTCGACCGTCCCCCGCTGAGCCGCCGGGGGCCGCAGGAAGGGCCCGCCGCTTGGCTTGACGAGGCGTGAGCCAGCCGGCGAGGCGGTCGAGCGCCTGCGTCGCCAAGCGCCCGAGCGTGGACGGTTGGTGCACGAGCATGGGTTCGAACGCCTCGTCGCGCGTCTCCAGGTGCCGCCGGATCCGGGCGCGCTCGGCCTCGACCGCTCGTTCCTGCGCTCGGGGGTCCGTGGCGTCCTCGGCCCGCAGCGCGGCACCCACGCTGACGTAGACCTGCGGCCGCTCCTCGCCCTCGAAGACGTAGGCGAACGCGACGGGGATCACCCGCACCGCCGGGGCCCGCCGGGCGATGCCCGCGGCCCCGGGCTCGAAGCGAAGCGGCACGTGGGGTGGCTGCTCTGCGCCCTGCGGAAACAACCACAGGGCGGTGTCGCGCCGCTGCAGCAGGCCGATCGCGTACCGACTCGCCAGCGCGCCATCTCGGCGCGAGGTTCGGTCGACGCCGAAGGCCCCAATCCATCTGAAGAAGCGGAAGCGCTGCAGGTTCGCCGCATCCATCATCCCGTAGCTGGCCACCCCCTCGAGTTGCCTCAGGGACAGCCACAGGGCCACCAGCGGGTCCCACCACGCGGTGTGGTTGGCGATCAGCAGCAGCGGAGCACCTCGGGCTTCTGCCTGTAGGGTGCTCAGGCCGCGCACGTGGACCGCGGCAAAGGTCGAGCGGAGCCGCGCGGTCGCTTGCCGGGTGAACCAGCGCAGGAACGGTGCCCACCGGACCGCTTCGATCATGGCAGCAGGAACTCCACCTCGGGCACAGGCGCGGCGTCCAGTCCGACCGAGGGATCGCTCGTCCGCATCCAGGCGCGCGCGAGCAGCCACAGCTTGCGCCCCAAGCCGACCCGAGCCCGGCCCGAGACCGAGTCGAAGCCGCGTGCCCGCACCACCCGGCCGATGTCGCCGTAGATCATCGCGGCAGCCCGAATCGCGGGGCGGCAGTCGGACGGAAGCGCGCCGATGCCGGCCTGCGCGCGTACGTAGAGCCGGTCAGCCTCGTCGAGCAGACGCGCGGTAGCCTGCGCGACGGCGGGCTCGAACCGCGGGTCCGCAAGCCACGCCTGCACGTCGAGGCCCGCCTCCCGCAGCCAGTCCTCGGGCACGTAGATTCGGCCTCGGCGCGCGTCTTCCCCGACGTCCCGGCAGATGTTGGTCAGCTGCATGGCGGCGCCCAGGTCACACGCCCGCGCAAGCGTGTCGCGGTCCCGAGCGCCCATGAGATAGGTCATCACGACCCCGACGGCCGAGGCGACCCGGGCCGCATAGGCGAGCACGTCCGAGAGCGTTCGATAGTCGCGGTCCTGCGCGTCCCACTCGAAGCCCTCGAGCAGCGCCGCGAAGGGAGCGCGTGGCATCGCGTGGCGATGCACCACGCGCGCCAGCGCCCGATCGACCGGGTCGTCTTCGGGGTGGTCGGCGAAGATCCGCTCCAAACGAACGTGCAGACGCGCGACCGCCCGCGCCGGATCACCGCTGTCGTCGACCGCGTCGTCCGCCACCCGACAGAAGGCATAGAAGGCCGCCGCGTCGTCTCGGATGCGCCGCGGCAGCAGCCACGAGGCCGCCGAGAAGCTCTTGCTGCCCTCGGCGAGCAGGCGCTTGCAGACCGCCAGGTCGTCCGCGCCGGTCGCGACGAGGGCGCTGGTCGCCTCAGGCGGCATCGGACGCGCTCGAGGTCGGCCGCGCCGGTTGTGGCGCGGGCTCCGTGCCCGAAGACTGCGCGCGCTCCGGACGCTCGGGCAGGACCCGCTCGAGCACCTTCGCCGACGAGAGCACGCCCGGGACGCCCGCGCCCGGGTGCGTCCCGGCGCCGACGAGGAACAGGTTCTCGATGTCTTCGCTGACGTTGTGCGGCCGAAAGTACGCGCTTTGGAGCAGCACCGGCTCCATGCCGAACGCGGCGCCCTTGACCGAGAGCAGGTCGTCTCGGAAGCCCTGCGGCGTGAGGCAGCGAGAGGTGACGATGGACGCACCGAGCCCGGGCATGATCGTCTCTTCGAGGCGCTGCTCGATCTTCTTGCGGTAGCGCTCGGTCTCCTGCTCCCAGTCGACGTCCGCATCCAGGTGCGGCACGGGCGAGAGCACATAGAAGCCATCGCAGCCCTCGGGAGCCAGCGACGGATCGGTGGCGGTCGGGCGGTGCAGGTACAGGCTGAAATCCTCGGAGAGGGTCTTGTTCTTGAAGATGTCGGTCAGCAGCGGCTTGTAGCGAGGTCCGAGCATGATGGTGTGGTGCGCGACGTCCTCGTACTTTCGGTCGGTGCCGAAGTACCAGACGAAGAGGCTCATCGAGTACCGGGCGTTGTCGACCTTCTCGTCGGTCCAGCGCTTGCGATGCTCGGGCGCGATCAGCTTCTTGTACGTCCAGGCGGAGTCGGCGTTGGAGACCACGATGTCCGCGTCGAGTTCGGTCCCGTCGGCCATCGTCACGCCCACCGCTTTGCCGTCGTGGACCCGAATCTGCTCGACGGTTTGCCCGGTGCGGACCACGTTGCCCTGCGCCTCGATGAGTTCGACCAGTCCCTTGACCAGCGCTCCGGTCCCGCCCATCGGGAACCAGACCCCCCACTTGCGCTCGAGGTGGCAGATCAGCGAGTAGATGGAGGTCGTCTCGAACGGGTTCCCGCCGACCAGCAGCGGGTGGAAGCTGAGCACCTGCCGGACGTGGTGGCTCTTGACGTAGGAGGCGACCAGGCCCCACACGGTGCGGTAGCTCTTGAGCTTGACCATGTCCGGGACGATCTTCGCCATGTCCCACCAGCTCGAGAACGGCTCGAAGGACAGCCGCTCGAACCCGACCTCGAAGATCTTTCGGCTCATCTCGTAGAAGCGCTGGTAGCCGGCCACGTCGTCGGGGCTGAACCTGGCGACCTCGGCCTTCATGGCGTCTTCGTCGCCGGTGTAGTCGAAGGTTTGCCCATCATCGAAGCGGATGCGGTAGAACGGGGACACGGGCCGCAGATCCACGTGATCGGACATCTTCTTGCCGCACAGCGTCCACAGCTCTTCGAACAGGAACGGCGCCGTGATCACGGTTGGACCGCCGTCGAAGGAGAAGCCGTCCTGCCGGTAGACGTAGGCTCGACCGCCAGGCTGGTCCCGCTGCTCCAAGACCGTCACCCGATAGCCTCGAGCTCCGAGGCGGATGGCGGCGGCCAACCCCCCGAAACCACTGCCGATCACGATAGCGTGAGGGGTTTGGGAGTCCGAGGGAGCGCTCGAGGGTGCGTGGGTCATCGACCCTCAGTATAACTTTGACCAAAGGTTTGACAATAAACCTTTTACACACCAGACTCCAAAGCGAGTCGAGCAAGCCATGCCGGAAGACGGAGGCAAGTACCGCATCAACGTCGTCGCCCAAAAAACGGGCATCTCCGCCGCAACACTGCGCGCGTGGGAGAGGCGCTACGGCATCCCCGTGCCGCGGCGGACCGAGTCGTCCTACCGGGTGTACAGCGACGAGGACATCGAGCTGATCGAGCGCCTCCGCTCGCTGTGCAACGATGGCATGTCCCCGAGCGAGGCGGCCAAGGTCGTGCTCGCCGAGGCCGAGGCCGGGTCCGAGACGGTTGCGCCGGTCAGCATCGGTCTGCTCACCGACCCCTACCAGCAGGTCCGGGACCAGATCCTCAATGCGGTCGACGAGTTCGACCCCGACGGGCTGGAGATGGCGGTCAACCGGGCGCTCACGCTGGGATCCGCCGCGGTCATCTGTGAGCGCGTCATCGTCCCGGTGATGTTCAAGGTCGGGTCCCTGTGGCACAGCGGTCAGATCACGATCGCGCAGGAGCACCTCGCCACCCAGATCCTCGAGACGACCGCGCGTCAGCTCATCGGGCTGCTGCAGCCTCCCCCCGGGGCCCGCAGGGTGCTCCTGGCGTGCTTCGCCGAGGACGAGCACACCCTTCCGCTGTACGGCATCGCGCTCCACCTGGCGCAGGCGTCTTTCCGGACCGTCATGCTCGGAGCGCGCACGCCTCCGGCCGCGATCCGGCAGGCCGTGGCCAAGCTGCAGCCCGCATGCGTCGGACTCTCCGTCACCATCGCCCCACCGCCCCACCGAGCCCGAGAGCTCGTCGACGCCTACGCCGATGCGTGCGAGGGCACGCCATGGGTGATCGGTGGACAGGGCGCGGCGAGCCTGGGACCCCTGGTCGACGAGCGCGGCGGCGCGGTGGTGCCCGCCGACGACGTCCGTCAAGCGCTGCGAACGATCGAGAGCGCGCTCGCGCGACGACGGCGGCCCTCGACGCTGAGTCGAGCGAAGGGATGACGCCATGAGCGTACTCATCTTGGCCACCATCACCGCCCTCCCCCTGTTCTCCGACCCCCTGGCGGCGATGGCCACAGCCTCGCTCGACGGTCAGGTCTGGGCGGGACATCAAGTGAGCTTCGGGCGGCGCAGCGTCCCCTTCAAGGGTGAGGTCGAGACCCGCACCGACACGTGGACCCTCGCCCGCGTCCGCCACGAGGACGACCGCATCACGCTCACGCAAGACGCGTGCATGGTCGTCATTCGCCCCGTCGCAGGGGTCAAGGTGCACATGGACGCACGGGGTCTTCCGGCCAACGACTTCGACTTCAGCTCCAACGGCGTCGATCTCAAGGGCGAATCGGAGGTCTCATGGCGCCGCGAGGACGTCGACGGCGACGGACACCCTGGTATGACCGTGCACGTCGACTCCCCGGTGTGCAGCGGCGACCTCTACGTGGGCAACCGCTCGCGCACCAAGGCCCGCGCCGTGCTCGAGGGCGACGCGCTGCGCGGCAAGGCTCGCGTCACGGTGGACCAGGAGATCCTCGGCGCGAAGGGGGCTTGCCTCTCGGTCGTCGCCGACGACACGCACGAGGTGGTCAGCGGACCCTTCGCCTACGCGCCGGTGTCCAACACCGCGACCTGCAGGTCGTTGATGAGCGCCGGCTGGCCAATCGACGCCACCGAGTGATGCCCCACCATTCGCCGGGATCGGCGGCGGCTGCTAGGCTGCCCCTGTGATGCGCTCGCTCGCCATCGCGGCCTTCCTGGTGCCAGGGTGCTCGTCGCCCGAGGGTCCTTCGGCTCGCCCGGCGCCGACCGAGCAGCCGGCCGCCGCGCAGCCGGACACCCCGGACGTCGTCCCCGCGACGACCTCGGTCGCGCCCGAGCCTGACGCGCCGGTTCCCTCGCCCGCCGCGACGGCGGCCCACGCGTCGGTGCAGGCCGCCCTCAACGGCGACCCCCTGGCGGCGCATCCCGAGGTGCACTTCGCACCGATCGAGGATCCCTCCGGCGTCGCGCTCCGGTCCTTCCATGCCGCCCTCCGCGACCTCCAGGCGGGCACGGCCGAGGGCAACAAGGTCCGCGTCGCGTTCTATGGCGCCAGCAGCGTCGCCGCCGATCGCTACCCGGCCTATCTGCGCGGCTACCTGCAGCATCGCTTCGGCGACGGTGGCGTCGGCTTCGTCGCGCTGGTGCCGCTGTGGCGGTGGCATCGTCACGACGCGCTGCGTCTGGACGCGAACGCTCGCTGGCGCATCGAGCATGGACAGCGAGAAACCGGGAAGCTCGACGGCTTCTACGGGCTGCTGGGCGCCTCTGCACACAGCGACGACAAGCGCGCTCGCAGCACGCTCATCCCCCGCGGCGACGCCATTTGCAAACTCGCCGACAGCGACAGCTTCGCGCTGCAATTCCTGGCCCAGCCCGGCGGCGGCACGTTCACCCTGAGCTTCGGCAAGGGCAAGAAGGCCCCCGTTGAGACCTTCGACACGCAGGCCGAGTCGCCGACGCTGCGCACCCTGCCCGTCCCGCTCCCCGAACGGTTCTTGCCCATGACGGTCGCGGCGTCGGGCGATGGGGAGGTGCGACTGATGGGCGGGATCTTCGAGCGCAGCCAAGCCGGGGTCGTCGTCGACGCGCTCGGTATCGGCGGCACGCGGTCGGCCAACATGCTCAACTGGGACACGCCGATGTGGACCCAAGCCCTGCACGAGCGGGCGCCCGCCCTGTACGTGCTGGCCTACGGGGCCAACGAGTCGGTCGACGAGGACGAGCCGATCGAGATCTATCGCAAGAACCTCGAGGCGGTGCTCGAGCGGTTCGCCGCGGCGGCCCCCGAGGCCAGCTGCGTGTTGGTGGGCCCCGTCGACTATCCGCTGCAGGACGAGGAATCCCAGGCGTGGGGGGTCCGCTCGCGGCTGCGTGAGATCCTCGCCGTACAGCGAGAGGTGGCCACCGCGCGCGGCTGCGGCTTCTTCGATACGTCTCGGCTCACCGGCGGGCTGGGCTCGATGCCCGCCTGGGTCGCCGCCGATCCCAAGCTGGCCAAGGACGACCACCTCCACCTCACGCCGCTGGGCTATCTGCACTTCGGTCGCGTCCTCTCCGACGCGCTGATGGCCGACTTCGACGGGCCGCCCCGGGCCGCCCGGTAGGCCACCGGGCCCCCGCGTTGCAGCGCCGAGCGGGTCGGGCAATAGTGCGGCCATGACACGCACGCTCCTGCTCGCGATGCTCGGTTCCTTGTCCCTCGCAGTGGGTTGTGGCGGCGAGAGCCCGCCCAGCAAGCCAGCCAAGCCGCGCGTCCGCGCCAAGGATCCCTCCGACGAAGGCAAGGCCGCCGCGAAGGCGAACGCCGAGGGCAAGGCACCAGCACCCGATGCTCCCGCCAAGGCCGAAGCGTGGGCCTGGACACTGCCCGCGGGCATCACCGTGGCCCCCGAGGTCCCGCAAGACAACCCGATGAGCGCACAGAAGGTCGCGCTGGGGCATCAGCTGTTCATGGACAAGCGGCTCAGCGCCGACGACTCACGCAGCTGCTACAGCTGCCACCAGAACCAGCACGGCGCCGCCGACGGTCGCAAGACGGCGCTGGGGGCCAAGAACGCGGAGCTGACCCGCAACTCCCCGACCATCTGGAACGTGGGGCTACAGCGCTCGCTGTACTGGGATGGGCGCGCTCCGACCCTCGAGAAGCAGGCCATCGGCGCGCTGCAAGGCGGCAACATGGGCCTGGGCGAAGGTCTCGCCGACAAGGCGGCGGAGATCGGCGCGCTCCCAGAGTACGCCGAGGCCTTCGCCAAGGTCTTCGGCTTGGCCCAAGGGGCCAAGGTCGAGCCCGATCACATCGCCATGGCGCTGTCGGCCTACGAACGCACCTTGCTGTGCGGCGACACGGGCTACGACACCCAGACGCTGTCCGAGTCGCAGAAGCGCGGACAGATGCTGTTCATGGGCAAGGGCGGATGCATGACGTGCCACAACGGCGCCAACTTCAGCGACGGCATCTTTCACGTCGTCGGCGTCGGCATCGATCCCAAGGACGACAGCGCAGACGTGGGGCGATTCAAGGTGTCCGAAGAGGACAAGGACAAGTACGCCTTCAAGACGCCGACGCTGCGCAACGTCGCCAAGACCGGGCCGTACTTCCACGACGGCAGCGTCGCGGCGCTCGAAGACGCCGTGAAGACCATGGCCTCCGGTGGTGCACCCAAGGACGGCATCACCGTCGACCCCTTGCTCACCGACAAGCAGCTCAGCGACGAGGAGATCGGGGATCTGGTCGCCTTCCTCGGGGCGCTGAGCTGCCCCGGTGAGCTCGAGGTCATCGGGGACCAGACCGCCGAGGGCATCGCGTCGTCCGGGCAGGGCTGAGCCCGGCGTGAACCTTGAGCCCTCCGGCGGGGTCGCGTAGAAGATCTCGGTGAGCCCGCCCGACCTCCGCGCCGAGCCCGAGCATGCCCAGGCGGTACTCGAAGGCCTGCAGTACCCCGGCGAGGTGCTCGAAGGCCTGGAGCTCGACGGCTGCACGATCCGAAGCTGCGTGTTCTCGGGCGCGAGCCTGCCCGGAGCACGGTTCGAGGACTGCACCTTCATCGGCTGCGACCTCAGCAACGCGTCGCTGCCGGACGCTCGGCTCGCGGGCGTGACGTTCGTCGAGTGCAAGCTGGTCGGCGTCGACTTCATTGCCGTACGACCCGTCGGCATCGAGGTGGAGTTTCGGGCCTCCATCCTGCAGTACGCGGCCTTCTCGGGGCTCTTCCTCAAGGGCACGCGGTTTCGGGACTGCGACGCGACGTTCGCAGATTTCACCCGCACCGACCTGCGGACCGCCGACTTCTCCGGGACCGATCTCGGCGGCGCAACCTTCCACGAGACCGACCTGCGCGGAGCTCGACTGCACCAGGCCCGCGGCGTCGACCTCGATCCGACGCACAACCGGATCGCCAAGGCGACGCTCAACCCCGAGGCCGCAGTGCGGGCGCTGCGTCGGCTCGGGGCCGTGGTCGAAGACGGCGCGTAGCTGCACGCGTCGCCTCGAGGGCGGAGGCGGCCGGCGGGCTCAGCGTCGACGACAGCCAGGATTCTCGCGGGCGCGGCCATTGCCTCGCCGCATTCCCGAGCTAGGCCAGCCTCCAGATGGCAACGATCACCACGATCAACCCGGCGACGGACGAGAAGATTCAAGACTACGCGCTGATGTCCGAGCAGGACGCGACCCAGCGGCTCGAAGCGTGCCACGCGGCGTTCCTGAAGTGGCGCACCCTGCCCCACCGCGAGCGCGCCGGCTACCTGACCGCCATCGGAAAGAAGCTGCGCGACAACGCGGACGAGCTGGCGGCGCTGATGACCGCCGAGACCGGAAAACTCTTGAAGGACGGCAAGCGCGAGGTCGAGCTGTGCGGTGCGCTGTTCGACTACGCGGCCGCCAAAGGCCCCGAGGTCCTCGCCGACGAGGAGCGCACCCACGGGCCCAAGGGCAAGCGCGGCGTGGTCAGCTATCAACCGATCGGGGTCGTCTACTCGATTCAGCCCTGGAACTTTCCCCTGTACCAGCCCGTCCGGGTCTTGGCGGCAAACCTCATGGCCGGCAACGGGTGCGTGCTCAAGCACGCCAGCATCTGCACCGGGACCGGCCTGCGGCTGCGTGCGCTGTGCATCGAGGCCGGCCTGCCCGAAGACCTGTTTCAAGTCATTCTCATCGACCACGACACCAGTGACAAGCTCATCGCGCACCCCCTCGTCCGGGCCGTCACCTTGACGGGGAGCGACGACGCCGGACGACACGTCGGCGCCGTCGCGGCCAAGGCGCTGAAGAAGACAGTGCTCGAGCTGGGTTCGAACGACGCCTACCTGGTGCTGGAGGACGCGGACATCGAGCTCGCCGTGAAGTACTCCGTCCAAGGCCGGCTGTACAACAACGGCGAGACCTGCGTCGCCGCGAAGCGATTCGTCGTCACCGCCAAGGTCTATGGCGCCTTCACCGACGCGTTCGTCCGCAAGATGGAGGCGATCACGATGGGAGACCCGACCGACCCGGACACCCAGCTCGGCCCGCTGTCGAGTCAGGACCAGTTCGACACCGTCAAGACGCAGGTGGAGCAGAGCGTGGCCAAGGGCGCCAGCGTGCTGTGCGGGGGCTCGGTACCCGACCGGAAGGGCGCCTACTACCCGGCGACCGTGTTGGGAGACGTCAAGCCGGGCATGCCGGCCTATGACGACGAGATCTTCGGACCCGTCGCCTCCATCATTCGAGCCAGAGACGATGAAGACGCGATGCGCATCGCCAACGAGAGCCGCTATGGCCTTGGCGGGGGCATCTTCAGCAAGGACGAGGAGCGCGCCGTCAAGCTGGCCCGCGAGCAGTTCGATACGGGCATGGTCCGCATCAACTCCTTCGGTGCGGCCGACCCCAACATGCCCTTCGGTGGCGTGAAGGACTCGGGCTACGGTCGCGAACACGGCGGCTTCGGCATGAAGGAGTTCGTCAACGCAAAGGCGATCTTCTTGCCCTGAGCCCGGCCACCGAGTTCGTGGCGCAGCGTCACCGGCCGAGCGCGGAAGGCGGAGCGAAATCGAAGCTCTCGGTCAGCCACTGCCACACGGTGCGATCCCAACCCAGCATGCCGCCGCCGCATGAGGGGTGCCCTCGCGCCGCGCCACGCGCTCGCGGACGGGCGCTACCGGCTGACGGGCGTTACCGCTCGGTGCGTCGCAATCGCCACGCACGGTCGAGCCTGCGTGCGAGCGCGTCCGTTGAAATTACTGATTTTTATCCGCTCTTCGCGCTGGGCAAAGCGCTTGCACAACCAGAGCACATGTTCGCTTCACTCCTCGCAATCACCATCGGCGCCGCCAGCCCGATCACCGCAAGCCCGGGTTTGGACGCCCTCGAGGCGATGGCTCCCTCCCCCTCTCCGGTCGAGGCGTCCGCCTGGGGCGTCGAGCCACCTGAGCCCATGCCCACGCCCGATCCCGCGCCCAACCCGGGTCCAAACCCCAAGCCGAACCCCACGCCCAAGCCAGACCCCACGCCCAAGCCAGATCCCACGCCCAAGCCGAACCCCACGCCTACGCCCAAGCCCCCCAACCCGACACCGAGCCCGTCTCCCGTCCCCCCCACGTAGTGTCGTGACCGCCCGGCGGTAGCCGGCGGAACCTGGCGGCGGTTCGCGCTACGCGAGGACCTCCGCCAGGAACGACTGCATCGTCCCCCACGACCGCGCGTCTGCAGCGGCGTTGTAGACCGTGCCGAAGTCGGGGTCGCTCGCCTCGGGCACCGTGAAGGCGTGCATCGTGCCCGGGTAGGCGTGGAGCTGCCAGTCCGCGTCGACCCGCTTCATTTCTGCCGCCCAAGCGGCGACGTCCTCGGAGGGCACCATCGGGTCATCCTGGCCATGCAGCACGCACATGCGCGCCTTGGGCTTGGATTCGAGGCTTTCGCCGACCTTGAGCAGGCCGTGGAAGCTGAGGCTGCCGCGCAGCGGAAGGCCCATGCGCGCCATGAGCAGGGAGCACAAGCCACCGAAGCAGAAGCCGATCGAAGCCATGCGTTCGGGGTCGACGCCATCGGCGGTGCGCACCGCCTGGAAGCTGGCGGTCAGGCGACGCCGGAGCAGGTCGGGATTCTCGAGCAGTGGCGACATCAGGGCCACGCAGGAGTCCTTGTCGGTCCCGCGCACGCCGACGCCGTACAGGTCGATGGCGGCCGCCACGTAGCCGAGCTCGGCGAGCTTTCGCGCCTTGGCCTCCGCGAAGGCATCCCGGCCCCCCCACGCGTGGCAGACCAGGACTGCCGGCCGCTCCGTACCACCGTCCGGCGTCACGACGAACGCGTCGAAATCATCATCACCCTCTTTGTAGGAGATCAGCCGCTCTTGCATCGCGCGAACGGTAGCAGATCGACTTTGCATGCATGGACTCCGAGCCGGCGACGCCCTCGGCTCGACCTCGCGTCGCTGACCGTCCGTGCTTCGTCGCTGACCGTCCGTGCTTCAAATTTTAGAGCGCGCCCGTAAGCACGCCGCGCTGGTCGACGTTCCGGGCCACATGAAGACATTCGCTTCCCTCCTCCTCCTCGCTGGCCTCCTCAGCGCCTGCGCTCATCAGACGGACGCCACCCCCACGCCGGTCGGTTGCACCGAAGAAGCCAAGGTCTGCGACGACGGCAGCACCGTCGTCCGTTCGGGGCCTGCCTGCGAGTTCGCGGCGTGCCCGGAGCCCCTGGACGCATCCGAGCCCGCCGAGCCCGCCGAGCCCGCCGAACCCGCGGGACATCCGTGTGCAGAGGGCGAGGACTGCCCCACCGACGAGTGCGTCGGCGAGGACTGCCCAGCGCTCTAAGGGGCGTCCCCGACTACGCCTTGTCGAGGTCGGACAGGTCGACCGAGTGCTGCGAGATCTCGTCGTCTTCGGCCTCGAGTCGGCCCGGGGCCGGCGGCGCGAGGTCGGCGGGCCCGGGCAGCGGCCCCGCGGTCGAGGCCTCTTTGACCTGCGCAGCCGCTTCCTCGTCGGTCTCGGTCTGGGTGCTCATCAGCGCCGCCTTCCACTCGGGCACGACCTCGTTGCCGTCCGGAGGCCCGAACGAGGTGGAGGGAAGCTGGTCCTCGGAAGCCTGCGCGTCGTCCTCGTCGTCCTCGTCGTCCTCGTCGTCCTCGTCGTCCTCGTCGTCCTCGTCTCCTCGAGTTCTTCGAGTTCTTCGAGGTCGAGTTCTTCGATTTCGTCGTCGTCGAGCTCTTCGTCCTCGGCGGCAGTCGCGGGGGTCGCGGGCGAGGCCGCTGCCGTCGGGATCGGAGGCAGTGGCGCTGCGTTGGATGCCTCGCGCCGCGCAGCCTGCTGGAGCGCCGCCTCCCGAGCCTCCGCTCGAGCTGCCTCCCGAGCCTCCGCTCGAGCTGCGTCGCGGGCCTCCGCGCGAGCATCGTCGGCATCTGGGTCGATGCGCGCAGGAGCCTCACCGGCGTCACCGCCGGTGGTCAGCAGCGGGCCCAGCTCCGGGTCTTCACCCACCTCGGGCACCAGTTGCGCGGCCCGCTGGCGAGCCCAGTCGAGGAGGTTGTCGGCATCTTCGACATCCTCGCGAGACAAAAGGTCTTCGAGTTCGCTCATTGCAGCATCGCTCCTAGGGTTTCGGTGGCGGCCTCGAGCGCCGCATCGAGGCCGGCGACGTTGGAGCCCCCTGCCTGCGCCATGTCGGGCCGACCACCGCCTCGGCCATCGACGAATCGTGCCAGGCTGCCGACGAGCTTGCCCGCGTGCACGCGGTCGGTCAGGTCCTTGGTGACCGCAACGAGCAGTGTGGCCTTGCCCTCGGTCTCGGCACCCAGAACGACCACGCCCGAGCCCATGCGGTCGCGCAGCGTGTCGGCAGCCGCACGCAGGGCCTTGCCATCCGCCACGGCCACCTTGCGCGCCATCAGCTTGACCCCGGCGACCTCGGACACCTCGGCCTCGCCGGCGCCTCCGCCCGTCGCCAGCTTCTCGTTGAGCTGTTCGATGGTTCGGTCCTTGGCCTTGAGGTCGCCCTGGAGCTTCTCAATCCGTCCTGGCAGCTCGCCGGAGCTTCCGACGTGCAGCAGTCCCATCGAATCGCCCAGGACCGTGCGCATCGACTGGACGTGCCCAACGGCGTTGAGCCCGGTGACGGCCTCGATGCGCCGGACGCCCTGCGCGATGCCACCTTCGGTGGTGATGGCGAACAGCCCGATGTCGCCGGCACGGGCCACGTGCGTGCCCCCGCACAGCTCCAAGCTGTCGCCGCCGATTCGCACCACCCGCACCTGGTCACCGTACTTCTCGCCGAACAAGCCGATCGCGCCGGCGTCTCCGGCTTGCGCCGGGCTCATCACTTCGGTGACCGAGTCGGCGTTGCCGAGCACCATCGCGTTGACGCGCTGCTCGACCGAGGCGGTCTCCTTCGGGGTCAGCGGTGCCCGGTGGCTGAAGTCGAACCGGAGCTTGTCGTGGTCGACCAGCGATCCCTTCTGCACGACGTGCTCCCCCAGGACCTCCCGCAGCGCGAGGTGCAGCAGGTGCGTGGCGCTATGGTTGCGGCGAATCGCGTCCCGTCGCGCAACGTCGACGGCGGTGGTCACGGTGTCTCCCACCTGCAGCGAGCCCTCGCTGACGGTCCCTGCATGCGCATGCATTGCGCCGACCTTCTTGTGAACCCCCGAGACGTCGAACCGGGCCGCGCCCGAGCGGAGCGAGCCGACGTCGCCGACCTGCCCCCCGCTCTCCGCGTACATCGGAGTCTCGTCGAGCACGACCTCGACGCGCTCCCCCTGAGACGCCGACGTGGCTGCAGCGCCATCCTTGATGATCGCCAGGACCTTCCCCTGGCCTTCGGTCGCGGCGTAGCCGGTGAAGCGCGAGTCGCCGTGTTGCGCGTGCAGCTCGAAGTAGACGTCGGCGACGGTGCTGTGGACACCGCCCGCGCCGCCGGATCCATGCTCCTGACGCTTCTTGACCGCCTGCTTGGCACCCTCTTCGTCGAGCGTGAAGCCCTCCTCGGCCACCATGATGCCCGTGAGGTCGATCGGGAATCCGTAGGTATCGTAGAGGTCGGCGGCCGTGTCGGGATCGAGCGCGTCCCCGGGAGACAGGTGGGCCAGACGGGCTTCCAGCAGCCTCGTCCCGCGCGCGAGCGTGCGCCGGAACGCCTCCTCCTCGGTCTTGACGACCTCTTCGATGGTGGCCGCGCGGGCGACCAACGCCGGGTTCTGCTCGCCGAACATCTCGACGACCTTCGCGGTGATGCGGTGGAAGAACGGCTCGTCGAGGCCGAGGTCGGCGCCGTGGCGGATCGCCCGACGCATGATCCGGCGCAGCACGTACTCGCGGTCCTGCTTGTCGGGGAAGACGCCATCGGCGATGAGGAACGCGGTCGCGCGCGCGTGATCGGCGATGACGCGGTAGGGGGCCTCGCCCTTGTCCGCGTAGCCATGCGCGAGTTCCTTGCCCAGATCCACCAGCGGAGCGAGCAGCGCGGAACCGTAGTTGCTGTCGTGACCTCCCACGACGGCCGCGACCCGCTCGAGCCCCGAACCGGTGTCAATACTGGGCTTGGGCAGCGCGGTCATCGGCGCGCCACCGTGCTTCTCGTACTGCATGAACACGAGGTTCCACAGCTCGAGGTAGATACCGTCCTCGAACTCCGGGCCCTTCCCCGGCGTCCCCGCGTGCGCCGGCGCGGCGCCGTCGCGGTAGATGTGAATCTCCGAGCACGGTCCGCACGGCCCGGTGTCGCCCATCGACCAGAAGTTGTCCCCGGCGGCGCACTTGTAGATGCGCTCCTTGGGCAGGAAGCGAGCCCACAGCGCGTACGCCTCGGTGTCCTCGGGGGCCGACTCGCCCTCGCCGCTGAAGACGGTGACGACCAGACGCTCGGGATCGATCGACATCGTCTGGGTGAGGAACTCCCAGCCAAACTCGATCGCGTCGGCCTTGAAGTAGTCGCCGAACGAGAAGTTCCCGAGCATCTCGAAGAGCGTGTGGTGCCGCGGCGTGAACCCGACGTTGTCCAGGTCGTTGTGTTTGCCCCCCGCTCGGAGGCAGCGCTGCACGCTCACCGCTCGGCTGTACTCCCGGGTCTCGCGGCCCGTGAACACGTCCTTGAACTGGTTCATCCCCGCGTTGACGAACAGCAAGGATTTGTCGTTGTGCGGCACCAGCGAGCTGCTGGGGACGTGCGTGTGGCCGCGGTCGGCGAAGAAATCGACGAAGCGCTGCCGAACCTCATTGGCGGAGAGGGTCATGACGAGTCAACTCGTAGCAGGTTATGGGGCGGACGTAGAGGGGTTCCCCGCGAACCTGGCGCCACACCGAGCGCGAGGCATCAATACCCCTGCTCGAACTCCATGTTGCCCGCGCCTGATCCGACGCCGCGGAAGTGGAGGGCAAAGTCGTCGGGGTTGGTGGCCGCCGCGATTGCGACCTCGTAGGTGATGAGGTTGCGCTTGACCAGCTCGGTGAGCGACTGGTCGAAGGAGATCATCCCGTAGGGGTGCGAGCCGTCCTTGATGGCGTCGACGATTTCATGCGTGCGCTCCTCGTCGGCGATCAGGTCGCGAATTCGTGGGGTGTTGATCAAGACCTCCACGGCCGGAATCATCCCGCGACCGTCGGCGCGCGGGAGCAAGCGCTGCGAGACGATCGCCGTGAGGATCGACGCCAGCTGCAGCCGGATCGCGTTCTGCTGATGCGGCGGATGCATCTGTACGATGCGGTTGATCGTCTCTTGAGCGTCGAGCGTGTGCAGCGTGGAGAACACCAGGTGACCGGTCTCGGCGGCCAACATGCCCGTGCTGATCGTCTCGAGGTTCCGCATCTCGCCCACCAGGACGACATCGGGGTCTTGGCGCAAGGCCGCGGTCAGAGCCGCCGAGAAGCCGTGGGTGTCGAAGCCCAACTCGCGTTGGTTGACCACCGATCGGTGATCGCGAAACACGTATTCGATCGGATCCTCGATCGTAATGATGTGGGCCGCGCGCTCGGTGTTGATCAGGTTGATGAGCGAGGCGAGCGTGGTCGACTTGCCCGAGCCGGTGATCCCGGTGACGAGCACCAGACCGCGCTGTTCGGCGGCGAGGTCGCGCACGCGCCCGGGCAGGTTGAGGCGCTCGAACGCGGGGATGTCCGCGGCGATCACGCGCATGACCATGCCCGTCTCGCCGCGCTGCTTGAACACGTTGACCCGGTATCGCAAGGCGTCGGGCGTCGCGTACGCCAGGTCGACGTCGCAGGTGTCCATGAACTTCTGGTGCGTCTTCTCGGTCATGATGTTGACCGCGAACGTGTTGATCACGTCGCTGGTCATCGGTGGCACGTCCTTGAGCGTGCGCAGCGATCCACGAATCCGAAAGACCGGGGGTAGTCCAACCTTGAGGTGGACATCCGACGCGCCGAGCTTGCGCGCAGCTTGAAGGACCCGGTCGAAGATCTCGTTCATGCCTCCAACCTATCGAACATCAGGCCACTTTGCGCCGACAAAACCCGCCGCGTTCGGGGGACGGGGCTGAACGAACGTTTCGGAGCCGTGCCGGCGGATCGAGGACTCAGCGCAGGCCCAGGCGCTTGATCTTGAGGTAGCGCCCCTCGTTGAACGCCGGCGGAACGGCGAAGTCGGGCGGCAAACCGCGCTCGCCGAGCAACCGGGCGACCCGGCCCCCGGCCAGCACGCCACCGCCCAGCGCCGCCATGAAGTCGTCCTCGGGGAGACGCGACGCGTTGGAGATCGCGATCACGTCGGCCCCAGGGGCACACACCCCAGCGATCGCCTCCATCAGCGAGTGCCAGTCCTTGAGGGCGGAGAAGACCTTCCCCTTGACCCGCGAGAACGGGGGAGGGTCCACCACGACCAGATCGAAGATCTCCTGGCGCTGGCGCAGCTTCTCGAGGTGCTTGAAGACATCCCCGGTCAGCGGCTTGCACGCCTGCCCGTCGAGACCCGAAGCCTCGAGGTTCTGCCGGCAGCGGGTGTGGGATCTCGCGGCGGCGTCGATGTTGACGACCGCCTGCGCGCCCCCGCGAACCGCCCGCATGCCCAGGGATCCCGTGAAGGAGAACAGGTTGAGCACCCGCTTGCCGCCCGCGAGCTCCTCGACCCAGCGCCGCCCCTCGCGCAAGTCGAGGAACAAGCCCGGAGACACCGGGGCGCTGGGATCGACCATGTACGACAGGCCATCTTCTCGAATGACGAGATCGGTGGGCGCGGTCTTGCCCCGCATGTGGGCGGCGCCCGGCCGGCGCTCCTCGGCGGTGACGGGCTTGACCCGGTCCTGCAGATAGATGCCCGCCGGCGACAGCTTCGCCTCCAGGATGTCGATCAGCGGCTCGAGGAACGCGTCGACGCAGCGCGCGTATTTGTAGACCAGCACGAAGTCGCCGAGGCGATCGACGGAGACACCGGGGATGCCGTCGCCCTCGGCGTGCACGAGCCGGCACGCCTCGGACACGCCCTCGTCCAGCACGCTCTCCCGATGCGCCAGCGCGGCGGTGATGCGCTCGTCGATCACGTCTGGACCCCACGTGAAGTCGACCTCGGTGCTGACCATGCGGACCGCGACCGCCCCATCGGGCTCGTACAGGCCCCACCCCAGCGGGCGGCCGTCCTCGTCGTGCACCTGCACTGGCGCGCCGGGCTCGACGCCGTCGAGGGTCCGCATCAGGCTGTCGCGGAACACCCACGGGTGTCCGGCCTGAACGCCACGAACCGCGGGCGGGGCGATCTTGAGTCCGCGCTCGCGGCCCAGCCGGCGAACGGTAGGTTTCTGTGGGCCCTTGTCACGCTTGCTGCCACGCGCGCGGGTCTTGTTGCCTGGGGAAGACGGCGCCATGTCGGTCGCGGGAACATAGCGGAAAAGCACCTGCGGGGGCTAACCTTGACCGCGAGGGGTCGCGCCGGCCCCGCGTCCCCGGAGGCGAAGCCAAATCCATGAGCAGCGACCGTATCGGCGAAATCCTCGTACGAGAATCGATCATCTCCACCCAGCAGCTGCGAGATGCCCAAGACGACCAGCGTGGGTCGGGCAAGCGCCTGGCCTACTCTTTGGCCAAGCTCGGCATCCTCGGCGAGAAGGAACTCACCGAGTTCCTCGCCAAGCAGTACGGCGTCCCGTCGATCAGCCTCTCGGAGTTCGAGATCGACCCCGAGGTGATCGACCTCATCCCCAAGGAGGTCGCGAGCAAGCACACCGTGCTTCCCGTGCAGCGCGCCGGCTCGACGCTCATCGTGGCGATGAGCGATCCGAGCAACATCTACGCGATCGACGACCTGAAGTTCCTCACCGGGCTCAACATCGAGCCCGTCGTCACGACCGATGCCGCGATCGAAGAGGCGATCGTCCGCTACTACGAGCAGCCCAGCCAGCTCGACACGTACGACGAAGTCATCGGAGATCTGGACTTCGAGGACATCGACTTCGGGGACGACCTCGAGGACGAGTTCAACGTCCTGGACTCGCAGGCGGAGGCGGAGCAGGCCCCGGTGGTCAAGCTCTGCAACCTGATCTTGCTCAACGCGATTCAAAAGGGCGCCTCCGACATCCACATCGAGCCCTACGAGAAGTCCTACCGGGTCCGGTACCGCGTCGATGGGGTGCTGCACAAGGAGATGACCCCACCGGTCAAGCTCAAGAACGCGATCACCAGCCGCATGAAGATCATGGCGATGCTCGACATCGCCGAGCGCCGGCTTCCCCAAGACGGACGCATCAAGCTTCGCATCGGCAAGAACCGCGAGATGGACTTCCGCGTGTCGACGCTGCCGACGCTCTTCGGCGAGAAGATCGTGCTGCGTCTGCTCGACAAGGAGAACCTGCAGCTCGACATGACCCGCCTCGGCTTCGAGCAGGAGCCCCTGGACCACTTCCAAGAGTGCATCCATCGTCCGTTCGGCATGTGCCTGGTCACCGGTCCCACCGGGTCGGGCAAGACGACGACGCTGTACTCGGCGCTCTCGGAGCTCAACCGGGAGGACGTCAACCTCTCCACCGCCGAGGACCCGGTCGAGTACAACCTCGCCGGCATCAACCAGGTCCAGATGCACGAGGACATCGGGCTCAACTTCGCGGCCTCGCTCCGCTCGTTCCTCCGGCAGGACCCCGACGTCATCATGGTCGGCGAGATTCGGGACTTCGAGACGGCGGAGATCGCGGTCAAGGCCGCGCTGACCGGACACATGGTGCTGTCCACCCTGCACACCAACGACGCGCCCTCGACGATCAACCGACTGCTGAACATGGGCGTAGAGCCGTTCTTGGTGACCGCGTCGGTCAACATGATCCTCGCCCAACGTCTGGCCCGCCGAATTTGCAAGGACTGCACCACCAGTGACGACGTGGTGCTCGACTCGGCCCTGATCGAGGCCGGGATGAAGCCGGACGAGGCCAAGGCCTGCAAGCCCAAGCGGGGCAAGGGATGCAAGACCTGCGGAAGCACCGGATACAAGGGCCGAGTGGCGCTCTACGAGGTGATGGTGATGAGCGACGCCCTCAAGGACCTGGTGCTTCAAGGAGCCTCGACCGCCGAGCTCAAGGGCGAGGCGATCCGGATGGGCATGGCCACGCTGCGCCGCTCGGGGCTCAACAAGGTCGGCGAAGGCGTGACGACGCTCGAAGAGGTCCTGCGCGTGACCGCGAACGACTAGCAGCCCGCGGGGAGGTCGGAGCCTGCCTACATCGAGGGCCGCGGATTCGCGTTCCCCCAGTGATGTTCGATACTCTAGAGGCCGTGAGCATCACGCTGCACCAGCTGCTTCGCGCGATGGTCGACTCGGGCGCGACCGACCTCCACATCACCACGGGCGCGGCTCCGATGCTGCGCATCGATGGCGACCTCGTTCCGCTCAAGGCGCCCAAGATGGGGCCGGTCGAGAGCAAGAACCTCTGCTACTCGATCCTCTCCGACAAGCAGAAGCAGCGGTTCGAGGAGAACCAGGAGCTCGACCTCTCCTTCGGCGTCAAGGGACTCGCACGCTTCCGCGCCAACCTCTTCGTTCAGCGCGGCGCCACCGGGGGCGCGTTCCGCTTGATCCCCTACGAGATGCCCCCGCTCGAGCAGCTGGGCCTACCGCCGATCATCGCCGAGCTCACCCGCAAGCCGCGAGGGCTCGTCCTGGTGACCGGACCGACCGGGTCGGGCAAGAGCACGAGCCTCGCCTCCATGATCAACCTGATCAACGAGGAGCGTCGCGCGCACATCATGACGATCGAAGATCCGATCGAGTTCCTGCATCACCACAAGGGTTGCTTGGTCAACCAGCGAGAGGTCGGCGCCGACACGCAGAGCTTCAAGAAGGCGCTCAAGTACGTGCTGCGGCAGGACCCGGACATCGTGCTCGTCGGCGAGATTCGGGACATGGAGACGATGGAGGCCGCCCTGACCCTCGCCGAGACCGGTCACCTGACCTTCGGCACGATGCACACCAACTCGGCGGTCCAGACGATCAACCGCGTCATCGACATGTTCGAGTCCTTCCGCCAGAACCAGGTGCGGACGCAGCTGAGCTTCGTTTTGGAGGGAGTGCTCACCCAGTCCCTGCTGCCCAAGATCGGCGGAGGCCGGGCCTTGGGTGTCGAGGTGATGATTCCCAACGACGCCATCCGGGCGCTCATCCGGGACGCCAAGCTCCACCAGATCTACTCGCAAATGCAGCTGGGTCAGGGCAAGCACAGCATGCAAACCTTCAACCAGTCGCTCTCCGATCTCGTTCAGCGCGGCGTCATCAGCTTCGACATCGCGATGGCCCGCTCGAGCGACCCCGACGAGCTGCGCAACATGATCGAGTCCGGCAAGGGCCTACAACAGGTCAAGCGCCGGATCTGATCCGGATCCGAGCCGGCACGCAGCGAGCTCCGAACCGGACCGAACACGAGGACACCGACCATGCCAACGTACATCTGGGAAGCCACCACGCGCGCGGGAGAGTTCCGCAGCGGGACCGTCACGGCGGACAGCGAGGGCGTGGTTCACGAGCGCCTGCGCAATCAGGGGTTCAACGTCACCAAGCTCAAGCGCAAGCCGATGGAGCTTCGGATGCCGGCGATCGGCTCGGGCGTGAGCCTTCGGGACAAGGTCGTCTTCACCCGCACCTTCTCGACCATGATCGACGCCGGCCTGCCGATCGTGCAGTCGATCGAGATGCTCGCGACCCAGTCCGAGAGCCTGCACTTCCGGCGGGTCCTCGCGGCCGTCAAGACGGACGTGGAGACCGGCAAGTCGCTCAGCGAGTCGATGGCCCTCCACCCCCGCGTGTTCGACCAGCTCTTCTGCGCGCTGGTCTCCGCCGGCGAGGCCGGCGGCATCTTGGACATCATCTTCCGGCGCTTGGCGACGTACATGGAGAAGTCCGCGTCGCTGCGGCGCCAGGTCCTCCGCGCCCTCATCTATCCGTCGGCGATTCTCGCGGTCGGCATCGTGGTCATGATCGTGATGATGACCAAGGTGCTGCCGGTCTTCGAGAAGATGTTCAAGGACCTCGGCGCCGGCAGCCTGCCGGCCTTGACCCGCTTCGTCCTGGCGATCTCCCACGGAATCGCCGAGAACATCGTGGTCGTCATCCTTGGGCTGACGCTGATGATCGTCGGAGGGGTCGCAGCCTCCCGGGTCGAGAAGGGGCGCTATGCGATCGACACGGTCCTACTCAAGGCGCCGATCATCGGTCCGGTCATCCGCAAGATCGCCGTCGCGCGCTTCACTCGAACCCTGGGCACGCTGCTCAACTCCGGCGTGCCCATCCTCGACGCCCTGGACATCGTCGCCAAGACGTCCGGCAACCTGGTCGTCGGCCGCGCCATTCTCTACGCGCGCGGCAAGATCGAAGAGGGCAAGGACATCGCCTCCCCCCTGCTCGAGACCGGCATCTTTCCGCCGATGGTCGTTCAGATGATCGGCGTCGGCGAGCAGTCGGGCGCGATGGACGAGATGCTGCAGAAGATTGCCGACTTCTACGAGGAGGAGGTCGACGTCGCCGTGGGAGCCATGACCGCGCTGCTCGGGCCGCTGATGGTCGTCGGGCTCGGGGGGATGGTGGGCGGCATGCTCATCGCGATGTACCTGCCGATCTTCGAAGTTGCCGGCAACATCAAGTAGCCCGGTGACGACGACAACCGAGGTCCCCGCCCCGCTCTCGGAGCACGCGCGCCGAATCAGCTACTTCATGCTGGTTCGACTCGTGATGCTCACGGGTCTGACGGCGCTCGCCAGCCTGGTCACCTTCACGCGCGCCGACGACTTTCAAACGGCACACATCACCCTGCTGTGGACGGTGGTCGGCGGAGGCTTCGCGCTGACGGTCGTGTTCGCCCGCGTGCTGCCGCGAGCGCGGGACCTCGAGCGCTTCGCCGCCATCCAGAGCGCCACCGACCTCCTTCTGGCGGCGCTCGCGGTGCATCTGTCGGGCGGACTCGACTCCGGCCTGGTCACGCTGTACCTCATCGCCGTGCTCGGCGCGGCGATCATGGGTGGGCCGCGCCACACTTGGGCCGCCGCAATCGTGGCGACCGGGCTCTACGTCGGCGGCGCGCTGCTCGAGGCCACGGGCGTGCTGCTCCCGCTGACGCTCGATCCCTACGTCCCACTGGGTCCGCGCGCGCTGGGTTTCAGCGTGCTGCGGACCGTGGGAGGCATCGTCGGGGTGACGGTGTTGTCCTCGTACCTCAACCGGCAGCTGACCTCGTCGGTCTCGGCGCTGGGCACCCTTCGCCTGCTCAACGAGAACATCGTCCGCTCGATCAGCTCGGGGCTGCTGACGGTCGACATGCGCGGGCACGTTCTGTACTTCAATCCAATGGCCCGCCGCATCCTCGACCTCGAGGACGCGGACATCGGACGCCCCATCGACGCGCTCCTGCCCGGGTGTGTCCTCGACGTTCCCGCCAGCGTCGACGCTCGCCAGGAGCTGGTGGTCCATACCCGCGGGGCTCGCCAGGTCCGCGTGGGTCTGAGCCTGGCCCCGCTGACCGACGCAAACGAGACTCGCCTGGGTCACGTGGTGAACTTTCAGGACCTCACGCGGCTTCACGAGCTCTCCCAGCAGGTGCGGCGCAACGATCGTCTCGCCGCGGTCGGCGGTTTGGCGGCCTCGGTTGCCCACGAGATCCGCAACCCGCTCGCGGCGATCAGCGGATCGGCGGAGCTGCTCGCGACCGCCGATCTCGCCGACGAGGACGAGAAACTCCTGAAGATCATCCGCCGGGAGTCGGGCCGACTCTCCGCCCTCATCACCGACCTTCTCTCGTTCACCCGACCCCACCCGCCCCAGCTCCGCCGCACCGACATCGACCAGGTGGTGCGCGAGTCCGTGGAGGCCTTTCGCATCGACCCCGCCGTCGCCGCAATCGCGATCGAGCGCCGCGGGGAGAAGGACGGCATGGAGGCCTACGTCGACCCGTCTCAGCTCGCGCAGGTGCTGTGGAACCTCCTGCGCAACGCCGGGCAGGCTCTCGAAGGCTCGGGCACCATCGTCATCGAGACGGGCCTGGTCGACGACGCCATCGAAGTCAGCGTGCTCGACGACGGGCCCGGTATCGAGCCCGAACACATCGAGCGCGTCTTCGAGCCCTTCTTCACGACGAAGGCATCGGGCACCGGCTTCGGCTTGGCCATCGTCCACCGCATCGTCGCCGAGAACGGAGGCGACATCATGTGCGACTCGGCGCCGGGGACCGGCACGCGCTTCACGCTGCGACTGCCGGTGTTCGTGGCCGACCTGCAGCCCGACGACTCCGGAATCCTCGAGCTGTCGGACTCGCGCTAGAACGTGATCGACGGACCGAGGTTGAGGTCGAACAACGCGCTGGACGTGGCGGGCAACCAGGCCCCGACGTTGAGTTCGGCGAAGAGCGCGAAGTTCTTGTGCAGCTGGTAGTGGAAGCCGAACACGGCGCCGAACATCGCCGGGCCGATGACCACCGTGTCCACGCGCTCATCGTCCCGGGGCGTCGCGTTGCGAAGGCCGACCGCGAGGTCGCGATCCGCCTGCCCCACCTCCCCGCCTACGCAGCCGTTGTTGTAGGGCCACACCGGCACGCACGTGTCGGGATCGACCTGCTGCATGTCGTTGAGAGGACCGGTGAGTCCAACTTCACCGAGGTCGGGCACGCTGTTGCCGTTGCGGTCGTTGGAGAAGTTCATGGGCACGCGCAGGCGGGCCTGCCCGTAGCCGGCAAAGCCACCGCCGAACAAGCGGAACTTCCGGTCGTCTTTGCCGAAGAAGTACTTCACCTTGGCCCCGATGGCCCAGGTGAAGCCAGGCTTCTGCTGGACGCCCGGCGGCGTGGTGCTGCGGACCTGGGTGCTGTAGCTGACGTCCTGGGGCAGCGTCGTGTCGTCGGTGAACACCTTGGACCCGGTCACGACCTGAAGGCGACCGAAGACCGAGACGACCACCGCCCGACCGACGCGCACGCCAATCTCGGGCGCGATGTGGAACGGCGCGACGGCCAGGCCCGTGCTGACCGGGTGACGCTTGCCGCAGTAGCCCGGATCGTAGACGCTCGAGAGTCGAGCGCGGGCATCTTCGTCGCCGGGCGTGTAGGGCACCGCCCCGTAGGGCTCGATCGCGGCGAGGTGCTGCTGGAAGGTGAACGGATCCTGGGCGAGGCCGTTGGGGTCGCCGTACCACCGCTCGATCGCGCAGGCCTGTTCGGCCGGACCGTAGACCGCGCCGGGGATGCCGGGGGTGTACTGCTCGTAGGTGAGCTCGGCCGTCCCGCGGGCGATGCCCACCCCCGTGCCGATGCCCAGGTTGATGAAGACGCGCGGGAGGCTGGACTTGCCGCGGGCCGGCTTCGCGTCCTCGCCCTTGTCCGCGTCTTCTCCGCCCTCGTCGCTGCCCTCGCCGGGGTCCGCGTCGCCGGCCGCGACGACCGCGTTCTCGTCCATCTCCAGCAGCAGCGGGCTCTGCTTGTCGCCGCGGTTGACCAGGGGCTGCCGGGTCGGGTCGAAGGCGTAGAAGAAGTACTGGATGTCCTTGCCCTGGTGCTCCGCGGCCGTGATCGTCGTGGCGCCCCAGTTGCCCCCATCGCCGAACATGTCGCGGCCCTCGAACTCGGCGTCCGTTCCGGCGGTGCGCCAATACAGGACCAGGCTGCTGCCTTCGGGCAGGGTCGTGTTCGCCAGCGCGACGAACTCGATGTCGGCGTTGGGCGTCCCCACCGGCGGCGTGTGGACCACGGCCTCGGACGGCGCGGCCACGCTCGCACGGGCTTGATCGCACAGCCCCAGCAGCTCCTCGGAGCGCAGCTCGATCGGGGGCTGGATGTTGTGGTCGAGCTTCACCGCCTCCAGACACGCTGCTTGGGCCTGCGCGGCGTCCTGCGAGAGGGAGTAGATGATGCCCGCCCGCATCGCGTGCATCTTGGCGAGCGAGGGGTCCCCGGCCAGGCCGGCCGAGATGCCGGTGGCGATCGCGGCCTCGAGGGTCGCTTGAGCACCCTCGAGCTCGAAGTTCTCGAGCTGCTCGAACGCGGTGATGTATGCGTTCGCGACGTCGTCTCGCGGGTCGGCAGCCTGCGCGAGCGCAGGAAGCAGCGAGATGCCCGCCGCGACCGCAGTCGCAAGGAGAGCGGCGCGACCACGGCGCACAAACAAATTGCAGCGTTGTCCGAATCCGCTCACCGCCCTCGTTTCTACTACGTCAGCACGCGGATTGGCGAGACGCGACGGGTTTTATCCTCGCCTCGAGGGGGAGACGCAGCGAAGTCGGCGGCGGCCCCCGCAGGAGCGCGCCGCCTCGCGCAGGAGCGCGATGAGCTCACTTCTCGCACTGCACGTTCGACACGTTGAACTCGACCCGGCGGTTGCGGGCGCGTCCGGAGGCCGAGCGGTTGCTGTCGATGGGACGTTCCTCACCGAACCCAGCGGGCTCCAGGCGGCCCGAGCCCACACCACGACCCTGCAGGTAGCGCGCGACCGCGTCCGCACGGCGCTGTGACAGCTTCTTGTTGTAGCCGTTGCCGCCCTTGGAGTCGGTGTGCCCCTCGACCCGGAAGTTGAGGTCCTCGGGCACGGACAGGATGACCGTGGCCACGTCGTTGAGCAGCTCGAAGCTCTTGGGGTCGATCTCCGACTTGTTGAACTTGAAGAAGACCTTCTCGCTGATCTTGACCGAGCAGCCGTCGAATTCCGCCTTGAGGTCGGGGCATCCGTCGTCGTCGCGGTCACCGTCGTAGTCCTCGGGCTTGTCCGGACACTGGTCCTTGCCCTTGCACAGATCCTTGTACTTGTCGGCGTTGGGCGAGCCCTCGACCCACGGATCGCAGATCTTGTCCTTGTCGTTGTCGGCGTCCGGACATCCATTCTCGTCCTCGAAGTTGTCGATGTCTTCGGGATCGATGGGGCACTGATCGGGCTCGTCGAGGATCCCGTCCTTGTCGTTGTCGGGATCGGGGCAGCCGTCCTCGTCCTCGAAGTTGTCGACGTCCTCTTTGTCGTTGCGACAGTCGGTGCCGTCCTTTTGGTCGAGGTTCACCCACTCGCCGTCCTTGAACTCGGACGCATCCAGGATGCCGTCCCCGTCGTTGTCCTTGTCGGGGCAGCCGTCGTCGTCCTCGAACGAGTCGAAGTCCTCGGGGTCGTCGGGGCAGCCGTCGGCTTCGTCATCGTAGCCGTCGCCGTCGCGGTCGCCGACCCGCGCCACGGGCTTGTCGCGACAGCGCTGCGGATCGGTGAGCTTCTGCGCCTTCTCGGTGTAGTAGGCGGCCGCATCGGCGGCTTGCTTGCCGCGGTAGTACTCCCCCATGGCCAGCGCATCCTCGGCGAACTTGATGTTCGCCTCGGCGATCGCGGTCTCCTTGGGCGCACAGTTGATCGACTTCGATCCGTCGCGGATCGCCCGCTGAAGCTGGGTCTGGGTGCCCTCGACCTCGCCGAGCAGTTTCTGTCCCAGGCAGCCGGGGATTGCGAGCAGCACCAGGAGGTACGCCCCCCGCACGAAGGCTTGCCGACGTGCGCTCACTTGCCACCTCCGACCGAAATCGAACCGGAGGCCTCGTCTCGCCGTCGGCCGCCTCGACGGTTCCCTGGCTCTGGCCCTGGCCCTGGCCCTCTGGCCCTGGCTCGGCTCGAGGGTCTCCTCCTCGTCGAGGGTCTCCTTCATCTGGCCGGCTTCGCGCTTGTCGGACTTGCGCTTGGCTTCCTCGGCGAGCTGCTTGGCGCGCGTGCCGTAGTCGAAGGAGCGCTCGTACTCGCTGTACGACATCAGCACCTTTGCCTGTTCGAGGTACGTCACTGCGCCCCAGTATTCGTAGGGCGCGTACTGCTCGGCGCCGGCCTGCTCGGCGTCGGCGACGGCTTTCGTCGCATCGCGCGAGACCTTGCCGAGATAGCCGAACGGACCGCATCCACCGAGCAGAGCAACGGCAGCGACGAGAAGCAAAGGAGATCGATGGGATCGAGTACGCACGGGTGCGGAGGCCGGCCGTCCAGGGGCGAAAGATGAGCTCGGGGCGGACATCCGGCGCTAGGTCCCGAGCATCGCTGGCGTTTTTCGCGCTCGCGGACGATAGCAACCGCCTGGACGCAGGGTCAACCAACCAACGCTCGTGACCCTGCGACTGTAGAGGTGTGCGGGTGTCCAGTCCATCGGCCCCCGCGCTTGGTAGGCTACGCATGTGCAACGGGTGTGTCCTCGGCCCTGCGTCCTCGCCGTGGCCCTGCTGTCGACGGGATGCACCCGCGTGTCCGACACGCAGCGCTTCGATCCCACCACCGAGATGGTGGAGATCACCGCGAGCGTGCCCGAGGCCGGCGGCGAAGCCTTCCCGCAGGCGTCCCCACGCCTGTGTTGGTCGGATCTGCTCGACCCCAGGTCGTTGACCGACGTGGACGCGGTCATCGGATCGGGCAGCCTGCTCACCGACGCCAGGGTCGGTCTGGAGCTCCGGCCCTGGACCGGTCCGGGGGGTGAGCCCCTGGGGGCGGACGCGTCCGAGCCGTGGTGCTCCGGTAGCGTCGTCACGGTCACGCCCAAAGAGGCGATGACCGCCGGGGTTCGGTACCGCGTGCGGCTGGCTGACGCGGCGACCGGATGGTCCGGCGAAGCGCCCGACCTCGAGTCTGCGGGGTGGGTCCCGGAGCTGGACGGCGCGGGCGCGAACTTCTTCCTCGAGTTCGACGTCGTCCAGGGGCCCCAGCCGCGACTCCCGCCCGACGAGTCTGCGCCGGCGGTCACCCTGACCTCGCTCTTCGAGTCCGGCGGCCTCTTCGATCCCCAGCGACCCACCTGCAGCTGCCACCGCGATTCCGACGACGACGCCTCCACGCTGCTCGACCTGCGCACCCCCGCGTCGGCCTACGCCGACCTCGTCTTCGAGAGTCGGCTCCGCGACACCGGATACCCCATGGTCACGCCCCGCCGCCCCTCGGAGAGCTTCCTGCTGCACAAGGTCATGCGCAAGGATGCAGCGCCGCTCGATGGCATCTACGGCGAGGCCATGCCCCCCGGGGACACAGCGCTCCCGTACGGAGACTTCGTGATGCTGGCGCGGTGGATCGAAGACGGCGCGCAGCCGTGAGCCTCAGCTCCGCTGGAGCAGGAACATGACCTCGGCGTAGCCAGACGCTGCAGACGCCTCGGGAAGCGCTCGGGACACCGGCTGGGCGTCGAATCCGACCTCGGTGGCGAGGCCCAGCCACGTGGCCTGCGAGAACAAGCCGCAGACGTGCCGGTCGTGGACGGCCCGGACGTCCCGCCCTTCCCGCAGGAGGAGCGCGAAGTCGTAGACGTAGGTGTCGTCGCCGGGGTCGGGGTCGTGCGACCACGTCAGGCATCGAAGGCCGCGCTGGTCGTCCTCCCCGACGTGGACCTCGTGGCTCTCCACGAAGGTGTCCTGGATGCAGTCGGGCACGAACAGGGCTGCGCCGCCTGGACGCAGATGCTCGAAGGCGGTCTGGAACGCGGCGCGGAGGTCCGCTTCGGACTGCATGTAGCAGATCGCGTCGTGACACAGCACGCAGTCGAAGCTGCGGCCCAAGCGAAGGCTTCGCATGTCGCCGAGCGCGTGCGCGCAGTCGGGGTTGAGCCGGACCGACAGCGCCTGCATCGGGGCCGACAGATCGGTGAGCATCACCTCCTCGAAGTGGGTCTTGACGAAGTGCGCGCCGTGCCCGGCCCCAGCCCCGAGCTCGAGCAGACTGCGGGCGCCCCGGACGGCGCTGCACAAGGCGCCGCCGTACTCTGCCGCCTCATCGGCGTGGTCCTCGAGCGGATCGAGCAGGTGGTAGAAGTCGACGAGTTCGTCGTACAGCAGTGGTGTCATTGCAGCGGCCCCAGTCTCGGCGAAGGTCTCCGGAGGGCTACGAATACCTCAGTCCTGAACCCGTTCCGGGTTTGCGCCCACCGGACCGGTACGCAGCCTCAGAGCGGAATGGTGGAGGGCTCGGCGGCGCCAACAGGCGCCCGTTTCGCGCGAGGCGAAGGGCGACTCGTCGGCCGCAGCGAGGGGCCTTTTCGACATTTTCGAGAGGCCTCTTCCACGCGTGGAGGCCTAGCGCCCCCCGGGCAGCTCGGCGGTCACCGCATCGCGCTGCATCTCGCCGACCATCTCGATCATCTCGACGAGCCTGGCCCGGCGCTCGATGGCGCGCTGATGGACCTTGTTGAAGTCGGGTTCGTCGTAGCCCAAGGCCTTGGCCTTCTCGTACTCGGCGAGGGCCTTGTCCGTCTCGAGCAGGCAGGCGGTGAGCTGGGAGCGGTCCAGCCGAGCGGCGTGTTCCCCTTCGGCGTAGTGCAGCTTGCAGGGTCCGCGCTCGGCGTCGCCCTCGAGCTTCAAGCCGCGCATGTACACGTCGTACTTGCTCTCCGTGCAGCCGACAGCGGATGCACAGAGCGCGGCGACGAGGACGAGGCGGGACATCGCCGACTACTGTAGCAGCTCATCGGCCTGCTGCCGGGCCTGCGCTGCGCCGGCATCGTCTCCTTGGGCCTGCAGCACCGCGGCCAGCCGCAGCCATCCCTTGTCGCGCCCCGGGCGAAGCGCGACCGCGTGCCGGGCCAGGGCTTCGGCTTCGTCCAGGGTCGCGCGGTCGCGCGACAGGTACAGGGCCAGGTTTTCGAGCGCGGCCGCGCGCCCAGGCGCCAGGTCGAGCGCCCGGCGGGTGGACGCGATCGCGCCGTCGCGGTCTCCGAAGCGATCCTGAAGCGCCCCCAGGGCAACCCACGGACCCGGTTCCCGATCGCTGACCCGCTCGGTGACGGCCTGCAGCACGCCAAGCGCCCCGTGGGCATCTTGGTAGATCCGCATGCGCGCCCGGGCCTCGTTGGCCATCGCCCACGCCAGGCGCGCCCGGTCTTCGGGGGCGACCAAGCGCGGACTCCAGTAGGCCAGCAGCGCCTCGACGTCCGGGCTCGGCGGGAGCGCGGCCTGCAGCCGGGGGGAGCGGCCGGCAATCCGCAGCGGCACCCTGCCCCGGTCGGACCACCACGGAACCTCCGCGAAGATCGAGACCGTAGGCGCCTCGAGGGCGACCGGGCCCGCGTGGGCCTGCACTGCCGCGACGATCCGCAGGGACTCCGTGTCGGCCGATCCAGCCGCGCTCCAGACCGCATGCCCGACCGAGCCGGGCAACCAGGCGTCGGGGACGGGCTTGTATAGATGTTGGGCCGGCACCCCCACGACGTCGGGTCGGGCGCCTTCGAGCACCTGCGCGGACAACAAGCCGGCGGCCAGGTCGTCGGACTGCGTCAGCACCAACGCCCCCGGCGGCAGCTGTCCCAGCGCGCCTCGGGTCCACGACGCCGGACCCCACGAGCGGGTGTTGGCCAGGTCGGATCCGGTGCGCAGCGCGGCGGGAAGCGCCAGCACAACGAAGAGCAGCGGGGCAACCGCCCACACCGCGCGCCCGCGAGGCTGCACGTGACGGCGCGCGAGCTCGGCGACCGCGACGGCCAGCAGCAAGGCGGTCACCAGCCCCGTCTGCCGCTGCGCGACGCCCATCGGGTTGATCGCGACCGCGTACACGAGCTCCACCGCGACCAGCCACAGCAGCCCGGCGGCGACCCGCGCCTCACCTGCGGAGGCGGAGGGCCTCCAGGCGAGCGCGACCACGGCGCACAGTCCCAGCGCGGGACCGACGGGGCCGAGGTCTTCGGCGAGCCCGGCCATCACCGCCGAGATGTTGAGCGCCCACATCGACCGCGATGTGGGCCAGATCTGGTCTTGATAGGCGCGGCGGATCGACCCGGCCATGAGGTGATCCCACAGCGCCCAGAGGGTGTCGGGATCTCCCCAGTCGGTGACGGGTGCCCGGACGGAGGCCAGCGGGATCGCGAGGACCACCGCGCTCATGCTCACCACGAACACCGGAGCCCATCGCGCCCACGCCCGGCGGCGGCGCAGCGCGACGACCCAGCCCACGATCACCGGCAGCACCAGCGCCAGCCGTGCATCGCCGAAGCACCACGCGGACCACACCGCGGCCATCGTCGCCAACAGCCGCCGGCGGGTCCCGCCCTCACCGGGTGCCAGCGGGGCGAACCCCCACAGCACCACGACCATCAGCGCGCCCTGCAGCGCATAGATCTCGACCACCCGCGCCTGCCGGGAGAACGTCCAGCCCGCCGCGAGCCAGGCGGCGGCTCCGACGGCGACCCAGGGATGCACGCCGCGGGCGCGAAGCAGCGCGACGAGTCCGCCGACCGTCACCCCCGCCAGCAGCGAAGACAGCACCGCCATGCGGAACCCCACCGGACCCAACGGGAGCCCCGCGACCGCGTGCAGCAACAAGCCGTAGCCCGGCGCCCCCGGTGGGTGCATGACCCCGAGTTCGAAACCCGACGCGCCGATCTCGCCCGAGTCGAGCCAGAAGTGCGCGGGAGAGGCGAACGCGAGAAACACCGCGAACGCCACCCATCCGACCGCCACGGCGAGCCGCATCGCGGCATTGTCGAGCACCCCAGCTCCGGCCGCAAGCCGTGATAGCGTCCGCCCGTGCCCGTCTCGGTGCAACGCGACGCCGCAGCGCTCCCGGCCAACACTGCGGTGTGTTTGGGCGCGTTCGACGGCCTTCACCGGGGTCACCAAGCCTTGATCCACCGCGCCCGCCGCCACGCGCCACGCGTGGGCCTGGTGACCTTCGACCCTCACCCGACGGCGGTCTTGGCACCCGACCACATGCCCTCGCTCCTGCATGCCGCGGTGCAGCGCGAGCGCGTCGCGTCGGCGCTGGGCGTCGACGACCTGGTCCTGCTTCCCTTCGACCGCGCGATGTCCAAGATGGCTCCCGCGGCGTTCGTCAGCGCCTACCTCTCCGAGGGGCTCGCGCCCGCGGCGGTCGTCGTCGGGACCGACTTCCATTTCGGCGCGGGTCGAGCCGGCACGGCCGACACCTTGCGCACCCTGCTCGAGCCACGCGGAATCCGCGTCGACGTGGTGGACCTGCTGAGTGCCGAAGGGCCCGATGATGATTCTAGTGATGGTCATGGCGACGATCACAAGGTCAGCAGCAGCGACATCCGGCACGCGCTGCAGCGGGGTGACGTCGCCACGGCCGGTGCCCTGCTCGGTCGCTGGCACGCCGTCGCCGGCGCGGTCGTGCACGGGGCCAAACGCGGCAGAGAGCTCGGCTTTCCGACCGCCAACCTCGAACCTGCCGGCGGCACCGTGCCACCCAAGGGCATCTACGCCACCGCCCTGACGGTGTGGAGCCCCGACGCGCCGGACTTCGGCGTCCTGTGGCCCTCGGTGACCAGCGTGGGCCACAACCCCACCTTCACCGAAGCCGGCGCCCCGCTGACGGTCGAGACCTACGTGCTCGATCGGGACCTCGGCGAGCGGCTTTATGGCCTCGAGGTCGAGGTCGCCTTCGTGCAGCGCATCCGCGATGAGCAGAAGTTCGCGGGCGCCGACGCCCTCGTCGCCCAGATGCAGCGCGACGCGGACGCTGCGCGAGGCGTGCTCACCGAGGCCGCGCTGGCCCAGACCCTCACCCCTGCGACCACGACACAAGGTTCCGCGCGCCCATGACCGCCTCTTCCCCTGGCTCCACCCGCGACCCGATCGCCAGCACGACCATCGCCCGGCTCTACATCGCGCAGGGCCACCGGCGAAAGGCGGCACGCATGCTGACCGCGCTCCTCGAACGAACCCCCGGCGACGGAGCGGCGCTGCACCTCCAGCAGCGCCTCGCGACGACCGAGTGCCCCACCCTCATCGCTTCTGTCGACGACACGGTCCTCGAGGTGTCGTGGGAGGCGGTCCGCGAGGCTCCAGCGCGTCACGTCGTGGTCGTGTCCTACCTCGGGGCCGGCACCGTTCCCCGGGTCCAGGTCACGTCGGTCGCTTGCAACGAGTCCAGCGGAGTGTGCACCTTCGCCCGCCCTGGGGAGCCGGGAAGCGCAGCGATCTGCTTGGGCTTCGTCGGACCCGAGGGGTTCATCGCCGAGGCGGTCACCAGCCCCCTGGTCTGGTCCACCGACGTCGTCGGCGCCTGACGGCCGACGGGTGTCGTGCTACCGTCCGCGGCGATCATGTTCCGCGGCGCATTCACGGCCCTGGCCACCCCATTTCGCAATGGCAGCGTCGACATCGAGGCGCTCGAAAAGCTCGTCGACACGCAGATTCAAGGCGGCATCGACGGGCTCGTTCCGTGCGGCACGACCGGTGAGTCGCCCACGCTCTCGCACAAGGAGCACATCGCCGTCGTCGAGGCCGTGGTGAAGGCTTCCGCGGGCCGGGTGCCGATCATCGCGGGCGCGGGCTCCAACAACACCATCGAGGCGATCGAGATGGCCCAGGCCTGCAAGGCGCTGGGCGTCGACGCGACGCTGCAGGTGATGCCCTACTACAACAAGCCCTCCCAGCAGGGCATGCGGGAACACATCCTGCGGGTCGTCGAGGCCTCCAAGCTCCCCGCGGTCCTGTACAACGTGCCCTCGCGGACCGTGGTCGACCTGCAACCCCAGACCGTCCGAGCGCTCGCCGAGCACGAGTTGGTCGTGGGCATCAAGGAAGCCACCGGAGACATGGCCCGGGCGCTGGAGATTCGCGAGCTGTGCGGGCCCGACTTCGCGCTGCTCAGCGGTGACGACTTCACCCTGCTGCCCTTCCTCGCCACCGGTGGCGACGGCGTGATCTCGGTCAGCAGCAACATCGTGCCCGGCCTGTTCTCCCGGCTGTGCGCCGCGGTCGCCGCCGGCGATCTCGCGGAGGCACGCGAGCTGCAGTATCGGGTGCAGCCGCTCAACCGCGCGATGTTCTCCGCCAGCAACCCCGGCCCGCTCAAGGCCGCCCTGGCCACCTTGGGGATCATGCGCGATGAGGTTCGCTGTCCGCTGCAACCGGTCGTCCAGGGCGAGCCCGCCCACGCCGAGGTCATCGACGCCCTGCGCGGCTTGGAGCTCGCATGAACGAGGATCGCCTCACCTCCGTCGTCGTCGTCGGCGCCCGCGGGCGCATGGGGAAGAGCCTCATGTCGGAGGTGATCGCTTCGGACACCATGACGCTCTCGGGCGCCGTCGCCCGTCCCGGCGCGCCTGGGCTGCGCGACGACGTGGGGCACCTCATTGGCCACCGCGGCGTCGGCATCAGCCTCAGCGACAGCCTCGCACCCGGCCGCAACGACGTCGTCGTCGACTTCTCCCTGCCCGAGGCGACCGAGGGCTACCTCGCGACGTGCGTGGAGCGTCGCGTGCCCCTGGTGCTCGGCACGACCGGGCTGACCGATCAGACCCAGGCCAAGGTGCTCGAGGCCGCCCAGGAGATCCCCATCGTGGCGGCCGCCAACTTCTCGGTCGGCGTCACCGTGATGATTCACCTCGCCGGCGCAACCGCAAAGGCGCTCGGGACCGACTGGGACGCCGAGATGTTCGAGATTCACCACCGACACAAGCGGGATGCACCCAGCGGCACCGCGCTGCGGATCGGGCAGGCCGTCGCCGAGGCCACCGGACGCAAGCTCGGGGCAGCGATCAAGACCAATCGCGACGAGGTCGGGCCCCGGGGCCGCAACGAGATCGGCATCATGGCGCTGCGCGGCGGTGACGTCGTCGGAGAGCACACGATGATGTTCCTGGGCGAGTCCGAGCGCATCGAGCTCACGCACCGCGCCCACGACCGCGCCATCTTCAGCCGAGGCGCCCTGCGGGCGGCGCGGTGGGTCGGTGGTAAGCAACCGGGCCTGTACGACATGTTCGACGTGCTCGATCTTCACGCGATGTAGGGCCCGGGCCCGGGCACGGACGGAAGCCCGCATGCCCGGGTATCCTCTACGTGATGGCCGAGAGGACGCAGCATCCGTACGGGACCTTCTGTTGGGTCGATCTGAGCACGACCGACATGGACGCCGCCGCGGCGTGGTACGGCGCGCTCCTGGGCTGGAGGCGGGACGATCAAGACACCCAGGGCGGACCGCCGTACGCGAACTTCCACCTGCGAGACGAGACCGTCGCGGGGATGGGCAAGCGCACCGCCGAGCTCGAGGCGGCAGGCGTGCCGCCGATGTGGAACGCGTACATCCGGGTCGACGACATCGAGGTGGTGACGGCCGCCGTGACCCGTCTGGGCGGCGCGGTGGTCATGCCCGCACTGCAGATCCTCGACGCCGGCACGATGGCGATCTTCACCGACCCCCAGGGCGCCGCGTTCTGCGTCTGGAAGCCCCTGCAGCACCTGGGCGTCGAGCGTCGAGACGAGCCCGGGGCGCTGTCGTGGTGTGAGGTCGTGACCCGGGACGTCGAGGGCGCCCAAGCCTTCTACGCCGAGGTCTTCGGCTGGACCTACGCGCGCGCCGAGACCGGCGGCACGCCCTACACCCTCGTCCGCGTCGGCGACCGCGACGTGGGCGGCATCATCCCGATGGCCGCCGGCTCCGCGGGCGAGCCGCCGCACCTGAGGATCCACTTCGGCGTCGCCGACCTGGCCGCCGCCGTCGCCAATGCCGCTCGGACCGGGGGCCGCGTCCTCGTCGCCCCGACGACGATGCCCGTGGGCACCTTCAGCGTCGTCGCCGACCCGCAGGGCGCCACCTTCACCTTGTTCGAGGCCTCGCCGCCGGGCTGACGATGTCGACGCGAACGCGCTACGCTGGCGCGGTGTCGCGTTTGCCGTATCTGACCACTCGACTGCAGGGGTTTGGGACCACGATCTTCGCCGAAATGACCGCGCTGGCCACCCAGCATGGCGCGGTCAACCTCGGGCAGGGTTTTCCCGACTTCGAGGGTCCCGAGGAGATCAAGGAGGCCGCGATCGCGGCCATGCGCGCGGGCCACAACCAATACTGTCCCAGCCAGGGCATCCCCGCCCTGCGCCAGGCGATCGCCGCCCATCAGCAGCGCTTCTATGATCTGCGCTACGATCCCGATCACGAGGTCACCGTGTTCGCCGGCGCCACCGAGGCGATTGCCAGCACCCTGATGGCCCTGTGCGAGGCCGGCGACGAGGTGGTCTTGTTCGAGCCCTTCTACGACAGCTATCGCGCCACGGTCGCGATGGCCGGCGCGTCCCCCCGCGTCATCCCGCTGCGCGCCCCCGACTTCGGCTACGACCCCGAGCTGCTGGAGCTGTCGATCGGGCCCAAGACCCGGGTGTTGGTGCTCAACAGCCCCCACAACCCGACCGGCAAGGTGTTCTCGCGGGCGGAGCTCGAGCACATCGCCGCGCTGTGCGTCCAACACGACGTGCTCGTGCTCAGCGACGAGGTCTACGAACACCTCGTCTTCGAGGGCGAGCACGTGCCGATCAGCACGCTGCCGGGCATGAAGGACCGAACGGTGTGCATCTCGTCGGCGGGCAAGACCTTTTCATTGACGGGCTGGAAGATCGGCTGGGCCTGCGCGAGCCCGGATCTGACCCGCGCGATTCGGACCAGCCACCAGTTCGTCACCTTCTGCAACGGGACGCCCTTCCAGCACGGCATCGCCCACGCGCTGCGCATGGACGACGCGTTCTTTGGCGCCTTCCGAGACGAGTATCGGGTCCGGCGGGACAAGCTGTGCACCGGGCTGCGTGACGTCGGCTTCACCGTGCTCGAGCCCGCCGGCACCTACTTCGCGTGCGTCGACATTCGCGCGCTGGGGTTCTCGGACGACAAGACGCTGTGCCGACTGCTGCCCGAAGCGGTCGGCGTCGCGGCCATTCCCAACTCTGCGTTCTACCTCGACCCTCGCCGCGGCCAACACCTGGTGCGCTTTGCCTTCTGCAAGACCGACCCGGTCCTCGACGAAGGCATCGCGCGACTGCGCAAGAACATCGGCAACCTGCACAGCGCCGCGGGGAGCCCGTCATGAGAGTCGCCGGCATTCAATCGGACATCGTCTGGGAAGCCCCCGATTCCAACTTCGCCGCGCTGCGGCCGTGGGTCGGCGCGGCTGCGGCCGCCGGCGCCAAGCTGGTCGTGCTGCCCGAGATGTTCGCCTGCGGCTTCTCGATGAACGCCGACCGCATCGCCGAGGACGTCGACGGCCCGAGCACCGCCTTCGTGCGCGAGATGGCGTCCGAGCACGGCGTGTGGATCGCCGGAAGCGTGCCGGAGCGCACCCCGACCGGACGGCCGCGCAACGTGTTGGTGCTCGCAGAGCCCGGCGGCGCCGTGCACCGCTACGCCAAGATGCACCCCTTCACTTTCGCCGGGGAGCACGAGCACTACGACGCCGGCACGCAGCACGTCACCGTGGAGGTCGAGGGCGTGCGCTGCACCCTGTTCATCTGCTACGACCTGCGCTTCGCCGACGAGTTCTGGGCCACCGCGGCGCGCACCGACTGCTACGTGGTGATCGCCAACTGGCCCAAGAAGCGGCGGGAGCACTGGACGACGCTGCTACGCGCGCGGGCGATCGAGAACCAGGCCTACGTGGTCGGCATCAACCGCGTCGGCACCGGGGGCGCGCTCGAGTACAGCGGGGACAGCCGCATCTTCGATCCCTGGGGCGAGCCCATCGCCGCCGCCGCGATGGCCGAGACGATGGTGCTCGCCGAGGTCGATCCTCAGGTTGTCGCCGACGCGCGGGTCAAGTTCCCGGTGCTCAACGACCGGCGTTGACGACGGCGCGCTTCAGTCGCGTCGATGCTCCGCGAGCTCGGCGCTCAGCGTCTCTACCTCGGCCAGCGTGAGTTCGTCTCCACGCACGCGGGTGAGGACTTCACGCGCGGTGGCGAGCGCGCCCTGGGCATCGTCAATCCGCCCGAGCCGCACCGCGACCCGGCCACGGATCACCTCGAAGACGACCCGCTCGGCCGAGTCGAAGGGCACGGCGTCCCCGATCGTCTCGCCCGCCGCTGCAATGCTCGTCTGGGCGTCGGCCACCGCGCCAACGGCCAGCTGGGCCTCGGCGAGATTCATCAGCACCACGGGCTGCATCGGGTGCTCGGGGCCAAAGGTCACCGCCACCCCCCGTGCGGTCGGCTCGAGCACCGCGAGCGCTTCGTCGTTGCGGTCGAGCTCGAGCAGCAAGGCGCCGAGATTCGAGGCCGCCCGCAGGGTCGCGGGATGGTTCGGCGCGTACCGGGTCCGCAGGATGGAGAGGGCGGCCTCGAGCTTGTCGATCCCGCCCGCGGGGTTCCCATCCACCGCCTCGAAGAGCGCCGTGTTGACCAGCAGCTGCGCGATGTCGGGGTGGTCTTCGGGCAGCGCGTCCCCGAGCAACGCGGTGGCCCGAGTGTATTGGTCGCGCGCCGCAGGGAGCTCGCCGGCGCTCTCATAGGCCACCGCCGCCGCCTCGTGAATCCAGGCTCGTTGCACCGGCCGCCAGTGAGGTGGCCACGTGCTGAGCGTCTGGGTCTCGAAGCGCTCGAACGCGTCGATGGCGTCCTGATGGCGTCCATACCGGACGTAGAACGATATCTCCGCGACCGCGAGGTCGCCCGCCAGCACAGTGCCCCCACCCACGCGAGCGACGGACGCCTTGGCGTTCTCCAACCAGTCGTTGCCTCGCGCCTCGTCGCCGAGGTTGATCCCCACGATCGTCAGCATGGTCACGGCGGCTTGTGCCGCAACCTGGTCGTGGTGGTGCTGGATCGCCGTCCAATGCGCGGCCGAAACCTGCTTCGCGGCAGTCTCGAGATCACCGACGGCCGAGGCCGCGGCACCAGCCTCCAGCAGCGCCTCCGCGATCAGCGGGTCGTAGCCGACGGCGCGCGCGTGCTCGAGCAGCGGCTGCAGGCGAGCGAGCGCTTCATCCCCCTCGCCCAGCCAACCGATCGCCGCCGCCTCGGCGATGCGATCGCGAAGTCGGGACACGTCTCGGGCCGTCTCGAGGTCGCGTGGAGCGGGCAACGCGTACAGCTGCTGCGCCTGCGCCGTGCAGGTCTCCAGCTCTTCGAACGCGCCTCGCGGCTGCTCGAGCAGCGCCTCGGTCCGCGCTCCAGCCGCGACGGCGGCCGTGATCGCGCGGAACCTCCGGCGGGCATGAACGAGGCATGCGTCCGTGGCCCGCGCGACGGCGGGGGCGAGTCGATGGTCCGCGCGTGCCTCACAGTTCGCCACGCGCATCGCCTCCAGTTCGTCCGCATACGCGTCGACATCACTGCCCCCATGGGACACCATCGGCTGACCACGGGCCTCGTCGTGCTCGCCGAACGCGGATCGGAAGGCTGCCCGCTCGGATCCCGTCCAGACCCCCTCGACGCTCTCGCTGCACGGTGCTGCAGAGGGACCGGTACCGGCCAACCCTGCAACCAACGCGGCCCCGACCACGCCCCCGGCGGCAAAGACGACGCGCCGGGCTCGTCGAGCGCGAAGCTGACCCAGCGCCGAGGCGACGCCCCCCATCGAGGGGTGGCGGCGCTCGGGCTCGGCGCACAAGCCCCGACCGATGAGTTGTCGCAGGCGCCCGGGCACTCGATGCAGTCTGTGCAGCTCCCGCAGGTGGACCCCGCCCGGCGCCCCGCCGAGCAGCTCCACGAACGCAACGAAGAACGCGTACTGGTCCGACGCGGGCGTGGCGGGACCGCCGCGACGCCGTTCGGGCGCCAGGTAGGCATGCGTCCCGCCGACGCCGGGCCCCGACAGCGGACCGAGGGCATCACGCGCCGCGAACCGGCGATGCGCCTGGGCATCCACGTGGCTGGGGCTGGGCCTCGCCAGGCCGAAGTCCGACACCTTCAAGAGACCGTCGGTGTCGACCAACGCGTTGCTGGGCTTGAAGTCGCGGTGCACCAAGCCGGCCTCGTGGGCCGCGTGCAGCCCCTTGGCCGCCTGCTCGAACAGCCCCACCAGCGTGTCGACCGACGACCCGGGGCGCCGAAAGCTGGCCAGGTCGCGTCCTCGCACCAGCTCCATCGCGATGAACACGCGGTCGGCCGAGATGCCGACGTCGAAGACGCTGACCACGTTGGGGTGTGCGAGCTTCGCGAGCGCCTGCCCCTCCCGCAGCAGGCGGGCGCGCGACCGAGCACCTCGGTCCGCATTGGGAGCCACGAACTTGATCGCCACCCGGCGATCCAACTCTGGATCGAGCGCCTCGAAGACGACGCCCATTCCGCCCCGCCCCAAGGGGCCCAGCAGCACGTATCGCCCGACCGCGTCGCCGCGGTGCATGGACGTAGGCATCGTGATGGGACTACCATGGAGCGGCAGCCGTGGACACGACGCCCAACGACGACGCGAAGGTCCCGGTGCCCCAGGGAACGCCCGTGCTCGTCGTCGTGGGGGGACCCTCCCGGGGGCAGAAGCACGCGCTGCTCCACGCGCAGACCACCGCAGGACGTCACAACGCGACGTTGAGCTTCGACAGCACCGGCGTGTCCGAGCGGCACGCGAAGTTCATCGTGGCCGCGGACCAGACCGTCATGGTGATGGATCTGGGCTCGACCAACCGCACGCGCGTCAACGGGGTCGTCGTCGAGCTCGCCACCTTGGTACCTGGGGACGTCGTGTCGCTGGGCACCGTCGTCGCGCTGCGCCTGGAGTATGAGACGGCCGTGCCCCACGCGGCCTCGGAGGGGTCGGCCCCGGTGCCCCAGCTCAGCGCCCGACAGTGGGAGGTTGCGCGCATGGTCGCCCAAGGCCTCACCAACGCGGAGGTCGGACGGGGTCTGTGCATCAGCCCCAGCACCGTGTCCCGTCACCTCGAGAACATCTATGGCCGGCTCGGGTTGCACACGCGGGCCGCGCTGACGCGCTGGGTCCTGCAGCAAGTACCCCACGACGAGGAGTCACATCGAGACTGATTTGGTGCATTCGGCCCATAGCACCTTGCCGCACCTGCCCATACCTTGTGTGCGAAGGCCACGATGAAACGACTCGCCCTGCTCCTGACCCCCGCCCTCCTCTTCGCCTGCGCCGATGCCTCTGAGGACGGCTCGGCTTCGGACCCAATGGGCAGTGGCAAGGCCGACGACCTCGGCGTCTGCTGCGAGCTCGACGACCTCGACGGCATGGAGGCGGACACCATGTGTTGCGCGGACGGCTTGTGGTCCGCCCAGTGCAAAGCCGGCACAGGAGAGGTTTGCGAGGACGACGGCGCTCCCTTCGATCCCAGCGCCCGAGGGCAAGTCGATGACGCGTGCGGCTCGCTCATCAACCCGCTGTGTGCGGATGGGTTGTTCTGCCGGTTCCCCCCCGAGGCGAACTGCGGTCGCACCGACCACGGAGGATCGTGCGCGGTGCAACCGGATACCTGCCTGGAGGTGTTCTCTCCGGTCTGCGGCTGCGACGGCACGACCTTCGGCAACGCGTGTGAGGCGGACGCCGCCGGGGTCAGCCACATCCCGGGCTCCTGTGAGGCCGACGGTGCGGGGGAGTTCGAGATTTGCCGACCCGGCGCCGGCATCGTCTGCGGCGCGGGGTTGCTGTGTGATCTCTCGGTGGCCGACACATGCGAGGATGAGAACGCGGTGGGGCTGTGCATCGCCATCCCGCAGTCGTGCGAGGACGAGGACGCCCCCGTCTGCGGCTGCGACGGCGTCACCTACGGCAACGCCTGCGAGGCGCACGCCGCCGCGCAGGTCGTCGCGTCCGAGGGTCCCTGCTGATCCCGTCCCCCCGATTCCAGAGACGTTGACCGGTCTGCGGCGCGCCCCTACCGTGGGGCGTGCTCGCCTGGGCCCTGACACTGACGCTCGCGGGTCCACCCACCCTGCCCCCGGTTCCCGGCGAGTCCGCGCCGGAGGCCGAGCCCGAGCCCGAGCCCGCGACCCAGAGGCCTGAGCCCAAGCCTGCTCGAGAGCCCGAGCCCGAGCCCGAGCCCGAGCCCGAGCCCGAGCCCGAGCCGCGCCCACGTCGGGCCACCGAGGGCACGTTCTCCGTCCCAACCGCCGAAGAGCCGCCGCAGCCCGAGTCGATCGGACCGCAGCCCGAGGCCGCCCCAGCTCAGGCGTCCCCGACCTCGTCCCCCACCTCATCACCGACCGCCGCGCCGCGCATCGGAGAGCCGGATCCCCCGGCCCTTCCCCGGGCCTTCACGCTCCCGCCGCCCGAGCGACCGCCGTTTCGCGGGACCGGCCTATTCATCGGCGCCGGGGCTGCGTTCGCGGTCGCGCTGACCGAGCAGATCATCGGGCATCGCTTGGTCAAGACGCGCTGCATCGACCCGATCGGACGCGGCGACTTCGACACCACCGGCGACGTGGGCGACGTCTTCCAAGGGTGTGCTCCGGGCGTGCTGCCGGCCGTGGCGCTCCGGGTGCATTCGGACATCGGGCTGCTCGCGGCGGTCGGTCTCGCGACCGCCGGCGGCATGACCCGCGCCAACGCCGACGCCTATGCCGACGTCTTCGATCCGCCCGGGCGACGCCGCACGGTCGCCGGCCTGCGGATCGCGGGGATCAGCTTGGTCGGTGCTGGTGTCGTCTCGTGGCTGACCACCGGCGCGGCCGCCTGGGGCGTCGTGGGCAGCTGCGGCACCGCCCGATGCGTCAACGGTGGCCGCCTGATGGCGTTCATCACCCGCGATGTCTCGGCCGCCATGGTCGCCAGCGGCGCGGGCATGTTGGGCTTCGCGGAGACCTATCGTCGGCGGCATGGCGGCTACACCCGCGACCGCGCGCTCTCCATCGGTCCCGCGCTCTCGCGCACCGGGGCGGGCGTTCGCCTCGCCGGACGCTTCTGACCAACGCCGCCGACAGCTGAACGCGTCCGCTTCGAACGGGAGCATGACCGGCCTTACCCAAAGAACGCTCCGCGGGTCTGGGTCGCCTCGGTACACTGGATCCCATGAAGCCGTGGATCTGCAGCGCGTTGTGTCTCGTCGTGGCCTGTGGCGGAGACGATGGATCGGGGTCGGGGACCGAGGGGAGCAGCGGCGCCGAGGCGACCGCGAGCAGCACCGGCAACGGGTCGACCGACCCGACGACCGACCCATCGACGGCCAGCGGCACCTCGCCCACCACCACGACGACTCCGACCTCCACGACGGATCCGTCCACCTCCGGAGACGCCAGCTCCAGCTCGGGACCCGCTGAGGGCAGCTCCAGCGGAGAGCCCATCGACGCCGAGTTCGAGGAGGTCGACGGCATCGTCTCGGTCGAGGCCGAGCACTACTTCGAGCAGCTCAACAACGCGCCCACCGAAGTGACCTGGTACACGTTCGCCGATGGTGAGCCCGACCCCGAGGTGGAGTGCGTCACCAACGTGACCTGCAACGGAGGCAACGCGCCGGCGTGCAACCAATACGCGGACTGTGATCCCGACGCCATTCCCGCGTCCGAGGCGATCGGCGGCGCGTACGTCGAGGCGCTGCCCGACCGTCGCCGCGACGACAGTGAACCGGGCACCGGCAACCTGGGCGTGGTCAACGACCCGACCAACGCCGCAGTGCTCATCTACCGCGTCAACTTCACGCAGACCGGTCGCTACTACGTGTGGGGGCACGCGCGCGGGCAAGGGCCGGCGGCCAACGGCATTCACCTCGGGCTCGACGGCGCCTGGCCAGACAACGACCTCATCGACCCCAGCAGCATGCGCATGCAGTTTCCCGGCGGCTGGGTGTGGACCCAAAACCGTCGCGGCGGGTCCCAGCACACCGGGGTCTCTGGCACCGACGAGGTCAGCGTGCGCGATGCCAACATCTGGCTGGAGATCACCGAGCCCGGCGTCCACACGATCAGCTGGGCCATGCGAGAGGATGGCCTCGAGTTCGACAAGTTCGTGATGGCGCTCGATCCCGACTACGCGCCCGAGGGCGAGGGCCCACCCGAGACGAGCCTGTAGCGGCTCAGCCGTCCTGAGACAGCCAGTACAGCGCCGCGAGGACCAGCGCGTGGTTGATCTCGCCCGAGGCCGCCCGGCGATGGATGTCGGCCTTGGGCACGACCTCGACGATGGTCTCCTCGGCGCTGTCGTTGTGCACGTCTCCAACCTTCACGCAGCCCTCGGCCACGTAGGTGTGCACGGTGTTGGCAAAGAGCGCAGGGTTGGGATTCACGGCGCCGATCTTGCGCACCGAGGCCGGCCGATACCCGGTCTCCTCCTCCAGCTCGCGCGCCGCGGCCTCGGCTGGGTCCTCGCCATCGTCGACGATGCCGCCGGGGATCTCCAGCGTCACCGAGGCGGAGCCTTGCCGGAACTGTCGGACCATCACGAAGTCGCCCTCGGGGGTGCGCGACACCACGTTGACCCACGACGAGGCGTTGATCCGGTAGAACACGTGCGGATCGGGGTCCCCCTCCCGGCGGCTGTGCAGCGCATCGACGGAGAACACGCGGTAGTCCCCTTGGGGCTCGGTACGCTCGACGGTCCAGGGACGAGGCTTCATGGATCCGGTTTTATCAGCCCTCGGAGCGGGGTAGGCTGCGCTCGATGCGATCTCCGTGGATCCTCCCCCTGCTCGCCGCCCTCGCCTGTGACGGGGCCTCGGACGGCGACACGCCCAAGGACGCAAACGCGAAGACGAACGCCGCCGCGGAGGCCAAAGCCGAGCCCAAGGCGGAAGCCAAAGCCGAGCCCAAGGCGGAAACCAGAGCCGAGCCCAAGGCCGACCCCGCACCGGAGGAGACCAAGGACGCGCCTGCGTTCGTGCCGGGCCAACGACTCGATGCGAACCCCCAAGAGAAGCACCTGGGGAACCTTCGGCAGCTGACCAACGGCGGGGAGAATGCCGAGGCGTACTTCAGCTTCGACGAGTCGCAGCTGGTGTTCCAAAGCACCCGGGACGACATGGAGTGCGACCAGATCTTCACGATGAAGCTCGACGGCACGGACGTGAAGAAGGTGAGCACCGGACAAGGGCGCACCACGTGCGCGTACTTCCTGCCCGGAGACCAGAGCATCCTGTACGCCTCGACCCACGGTGCAGACCCCAGCTGTCTGCCGCCACCCGATCGGAGCCTGGGCTACGTCTGGAAGCTCTACGACGAGTACGACATCTACACCGCAGGCGCGGACGGCAGCGATCCGAAGGTCCTCATCGGGGGCAAGGGCTACGACGCCGAGGCTACCGTCTCCCCCAAGGGCGACAAGATCGTCTTCACCTCCACCCGCACCGGCGACCCGGAGATCTTCGTCGCCGACATCGACGGCAGCAACGTCACGCAGCTGACGGACGCCAAGGGCTACGACGGCGGCCCCTTCTTCTCTCCGGACGGCACCAAGATCGTCTACCGAGCCAACCATCCCGAGGGCGAAGACGAGCTGGCGAAGTACACCGAGATCATCGAGAAGGGCCACGTCCGCCCCACCCGCCTGGAGCTGTTCGTGATGAACGCCGATGGCTCCGAGCAGACGCAGATCACCGACAACGGCAAGGCGAACTTCGGCCCCTACTTCCATCCCAGCGGCGATCGGATCATCTTCAGCTCCAACATGGACTCGCCCTTGGGGCGGACGTTCGAGCTGTACCTGATCGGCGTGGACGGAAAGGGCCTGGAGCGGGTCACCCACAACGACTCGTTCGACGGCTTCGCGATGTTCTCCCAGGACGGCAAGACCCTGGTGTTCGCGTCCAACCGCAACAACGCCTCGATGGGCGACACCAACGTGTTCCTGGCCGACTGGATCGAGTGATGCCCCGCCACGGCTACACCCGCCCCCAGGGCACGCTGGTCGAGGTGACGGTGGAGGCGCCCAGCGTGAAGGACAACCTGCTGGGCGATCCGTGGCAGCGGACCGTGGCGGTCTACCTGCCCCCCGGCTACGAGACCAGCGACGCCGACTATCCGCTCTTCGTCGATCTGGCGGCGTATACGTCCTCGGGACTCAAGCGCCTGGCCTGGACCGCCTACGGCCTGAGCGTGCCGCAGCGCGTGGACCGGTTGGTCGCACAGGGCGAGATGGGCCCCGCCGTCTTCGCCTTTCCCGACGCGTTCACCCGGCTGGGCGGCAACCAGTACGTGGACTCGGCGGCGCTGGGCGGCTGGGAGACCTTCATCGCCCGCGACCTGGTCCCCGCCCTCGAGGCGCGCTTCCGCCTTCGCAAGGGACGCGAGCACCGGGTCGTGTATGGCAAGAGCAGCGGCGGCTACGGGGCGCTGATCCAGGGGCTGCGTCACGCCGACCAGTGGGCAGCGGTGGCCTGCCACAGCGGCGACATCGGCTTCGAGCTGGTCTACCGCCGGGAGCTCGTGACGCTGTGTGATGCGCTGGCCCGCACCGGTGGGGATCCGGCGGCGTTCGTCGAGCGGTTCGAGTCGGCGCCCAAGGTGCGCGGGGCGGACTTTCATGCGCTGATGCTGCTGGCGATGGCGGCCAGCTACGCGCCGGACCCCGGTGCACCGCTGGGGATCTCGCTGCCGGTCGATCTGCACACCGCCGAGGTCGACGAGTCGCAATGGCGACGCTGGCTGGCCCACGACCCCCTGCACATCGTGGACGAGCCTGCAGCGCAGGAGAATCTCCGCTCGCTGTCCTCGCTGTTCATCGACTGCGGGTTCAAGGACCAGTACCACCTGCACTACGGCGCTCGCCGCTTCGTCGCCAAGCTCCAGGCCGCCGGCGTGCCGCACACGTACGAGGAGTTCGACGACAACCACTCCTCGATCGACTATCGGCTGGACACCTCACTTCCGGCGCTCTTCGCCGCACTGCCCGGCTAGGCAGCCACTGCGCACACTGCGCATATCGCGCAGATTTTCACGCCCGGGCCGGCCGCCGACGGCTTCTTGCGATTCAAATCGTTTGCACTCAAAGTACGTGCCGTGGAAGCGCTTGCCCTCCCGCTCCAGGCGCCGCAGGAGGGTGCGGTACCGCTCGACCTGCGTGGCGAGCTGTTCGCACCGACGTCCCGGCACCCGGCGCCCGTGGTCCAGCCAGGGGCCGTCCCGTGGGCCGGTATCGGCTTGTGCTCGAGTCGCCTCAGCGTGGGCCTGCCCGTGGACGCGCTGTCCTTGCTGTGCGGTCTGGAGCGGACGCGCCGCGCCCTCGATGCGCCCCATGCCTGGTGCCTGGTGGCCGACAGCAACGCCGTCGCCGTGGGCTTCGACCCCGAAGACGTGCGAGCGCTCGCGGCCCGGACCGAGTCGGCGCTGCGGGGGGTCTGCGAGACGCTGGGCTTCCCGGTCCGCATCGTCCTGGGCAGCGCGGTCGACCAAGGCACCTGCGTCCGGAACCTGCCGCCCTACGAAGCCTTCCAGCTGGCCCAGATGCAGCAGATGGCCAGGCGCGGCGCGACGGTCAAGGTGGGCTGGTCTCTGTCGGGCAGCGCCCGCGACGAGGCCTACTTCGACCGCCTCTACGAAGCGAAGCTGCCCGAGTCGGACCTCGGCTTCGTCTACACGGTGGGCGGCCGAACCTTCGATTCCCGGCGGCCACGTGCGTGTCCATACGTGGTGCGAGAACCGCAGTCCCGACTGATGCTGCATCGGCAAACCCAGCTCCTCGAGCGGCTCGATGACGAGCACGCTCGAGACGAGCGAGCCGTCCGCGGATACACCCGATTCATCCGGAAGATCGGCCGCGAGCTGGCGCACCTCGCCGGACACCGGCCGCATCGCTGTCCCGAACTCCACGTCCAGGCCGTCCTCGATGCGCTCCCCGAGGACTGAACGCGTCGCGGCTGCGCTGACGGCCTGCCTGGGGTGGGCGCTGCCGGCCTGCGAGACCTTCGAAGAGGTGCTCGCGTCGGTCCCCCCTGGCGTCGCCACCGAAGACGATCCGTCCGAGCAAGAGCCGGCGGAGGCCACCGGCGACCCAGACTCCGAAGGGGGATCGAGCACGGACGGCGCCTCGGCGCAGGACGACGGCCTGATCCTGCGGGCGCCGACCGAGCCGCTCCCCGACCCCCATGAACCCGACCCCCTGGAGCCTCCCACCGGGCGGCGCGCGTACGCGTGGCAGTTCAACGCCCCGATCTACACCGCGGCGGGCAGCGACGACATCGTGGGCTTCGGGCGACGCGGCACCACGATCGCGGTCGCGCGCGCTCGCAAGGCGCCCGGCTGCAGCATGAGCTGGTGGGAACTGAGCACCGGTGGCTGGGTGTGCCCACGCAAGGGCTGGGCCGTCGGACACGACCCCCAGCAGCTCGAAGAGCGCCTGCGCACCCGCGCGCCCCAGGACGCTCCGCTGCCCTTCGCCTACGCCAAGGTCCGCGACGAAGATACCCCGCTGTACGCGCGCATGCCCACCGCCGCGCAGCAGGCCCGGGCCGAAGCGGCGCCAGGGGTCAAGACCTCTGGCGTCCTGCAGCGCACCACCGGCGTCGTGTTCCTCGCGCTGCATCGCAAACAGACGCGCGAGGACGGCACGGTGTTCTTGCGCGACGTCCGGGGACGCTACGTCCTGGAGGCTCACACGCATCCGCCGAAGACGCAGACCATGCGAGCGCAGGCCCTCGACGGCGCGCAGGATCTTCCGCTCGCGTTCGTGTACCGAGAGGACACCCCGGTGTACGACGAGCATGGCGACACCATCGGCGTGGCCGAGAAGTTCGCCCGCACGCCCGCCGAGGCGATCGTCGCGGGTCCAGACGCCGCACAGATCGTCACCCCGCGGGGACGACTCCCGCGCGCGGCGGTCCGACTCGCCGAGTTGGCCGAGCGTCCCGATGGCGTCGGCACGCGCGATCAGTGGGTCCACATCGATCTCGACCGCCAGGTGCTCGTCGCCTACGAGGGCGAGACACCCATCCTCGCGACGCTCGTATCCTCGGGCAAGGAAGGCTACGAGCCGCCGCGGGGCCTGTTCAGGATCGAGAAGAAGTACACGACCAAGAAGATGCAGGGCGCGGACCCGATCGACGGCAGCTACGACATCGACCAGGTCCCCTACACGATGTACTACTGGGGCTCGCTGGCGCTGCACGGCGCGTACTGGCACGACGACTTCGGCACGGTCCGCTCGCACGGCTGCACCAACCTGCCTCCGCACGACGCCCGCTGGCTGTTCCGCTGGGCATCTCCCGCGCTCGAGGGGGACTGGCACGGCCGGGTGCGCGCGCGGGGGCCGCGAGTCTATGTGACGCGCGGCGAGGATGTCTACGCAGACCCGTTGCGACCGGTTCAGCGCAAGAAGGAGTGAAGGGGCGCCCGCGCGTCGGCGTGCTCTCCCCGCTCGATTCGTCGCGCAATCGACTCCAGCGCCGAGCTGGACCGCGCCCCCCCCTGCCCGTCGCGAATGAAGTTGCGGGCACGTACGCCTCGTTCGCGCAGCATCGCGGTGGCGTGGTCGAACTTGTCCTGTGCCGCGCGCATGGCCTCGATGTCGCTGGCCTGCACGACGGCCTCGATCCGCGAGGGTGACGAGGGCAGACCCAAGAAGGCAGCCACGCGCTCGACCTGAGCCTGCGGCTGGGCCCGAAGCTGCTCGTACGCCACCTCCAGCAGCGGCCCCTCGCGCCGCTGCCATGCGGCCCAGTGCGCTGCCGGAGCGCCGTACTGCACGCGCCCCTGGAGGAAGCGCTCGAAGAAGGCCTCGGCAGACCCCGTGAAGCCCAGGTAGTCGGCGTACAAGCGATGGTAGGACAGCCCCACGTCGAGCGCATTGCGACGCATGAGGATCACCCTGCCTCCTGCGGGCATCAGTCGCGGCACGAGATGGGTCTTGAAGCACCGCGGTCCGAGCATCGCCTCGAAGTCCGCGGCCCGCCGGGTCCCGACCGACAGCGAGCGCTCGTACCAGGGCACGACGTCATCGATGTGTTCGAACCCAAAGCGCAGCGGCGCCCCCTCGGGCAGGTGCAGCAGGTACACGATGGCCTGCATCCACGTCGTGCCCGAGCGGGGATAGGAGGCGACGAACACGTCATCCTCCCGCGGGATGAACCGGCTGGATTCGGACGGGAAGCGCCCGACCCGGGCCGCGTCGTCCAGCCACCGTGCCCCCGTGTCGGCGGCCGAGGCGAGACGCAGCCACAGCCGCGCCTTCAGCTGGCGCCTCGCTAGACGCACGCGATCGTGACGTCGTGCGGATGGGTTGCGTTCGCGTCGGCGTTGGTGACGGTCACCTCCCCGCCGGCCAGCAGCATGTCCACGTCGTCCGCGGAGAGGTCGATCGTGTGCGGGTGATTTCCGCCCATGATCAGCCCCGCGAGCGGGGTCCCCGGCTGCAGCTGCTTCGCGGCGATCTCCAGGGTGTGCGGGTGACCGGAGACCGCGATCGCCTCGGCACCGCTCTCGCAGAAGAGATCGCCTGCGCCCGTCGACGAGCTGCTCGAGCCGCTGCCCGACCCCGAGCTGCTGCCGGTCGAGTCTCCGCTGCCGTCCGAGCCCGACGAGCTGCCGTCGGTCGAGCCCGAGCCGTCGGTGGTGGGGTCGGTCGAGGGACTGGTCATGGTCGTCGGATCCGAGGGGTCCGTGACCGGACCCGAGGGGCCGGCGCTGGGATTCGTCGGGTCCGAGCTGGAGGGGTTGGTGGCCCCGCCGGTCGAGGATGTGCCTTCGGTGCCCGAGCCGCTGTCGTCTCCGTCTCCGTCACACCCGGTCACGCCAAGCGCGACGGCGCCACCACAGAGCTGAAGGAACCGCTTCCGAGACAGGGACGAGGAGGTCATGGGGACATTCTTCGCAAAGACCCCGCGGCAGGCCAACCCCGGTCGGCCGATCAGCGAATCAGGTGAGGTCCGATACCGTCGGCGCGATCCGTCCCAGATCCATCGCTTCCATCGTCCACGCTCGTTTGCGAGACCTCCACACCGACCCATGCGTCACCACGCCCGGATTCGACGCGGCCTGCGCTTCTGGCGCAGCTTCACGGCAACGCGCCCGACCACCGGGTTCGGTGCGTGTAGCTCGGGTCGCGACCGCCGGCGATGGCGTCCATCGCGAGGTTCGCCAGCGCGTCTGCGCGCTCGTTGCCATCGTCCCCGCTGTGACCGGCGACCCACTGCCAGCGCACCTCGTGGCGCGAGAGCGCGTCGTCGAGAGCCGCGAGCAGCTCGACGTTCTTGAGCGCGCCGTCCTTGCGGGTCCAGCCCCGCTCCTTCCAGCCGGCCATCCACTTGGAGCAGCAGTCGATCACGTAGCGGCTGTCGGTGCACACCAACACGCGACTGGCGGGCCGACGCACGTTCGTCAACGCCTCGAGCGCTGCCTGCAGCTCCATGCGGTTGTTGGTCGCCTCCGCCGCGCCCCCTGCCCGCTCCAGCGCGGTCCTGGTGGCGGGGTGGATCAGCACGCATCCCCAGCCGCCGATCCCTGGGTTCCCTCGGCAGCCGCCGTCGGTGTATGCGACCACATCTGGCGCGAACATCCGCCCGAGCATAGATGACCGTGGAGCTCGCCGAAATCGTCGCCCGCTGATCGCGCTTGGCAGGGTCGTGGCCCCGGGTCCATGCTCGCCAAAGCGTGGAAGAACTTCTCTCGGCCCTCCTTCCGGCGCTCGTCGCCGGGGTGCACGGGATCGGTGGCGGCGTGTGGATCGGAGCGGTGGGGTTCAACCTCTTCGTCCTCACGCCGCGCGCCCAGACGTGGTTCCGCGTCTGTGCCGAACACGAAGACTTCGTCTTCACCGTCGTCCAAGGCTTGCGCTGGCCGGTTCTCGGAGGCGCGCTCGCAATCGTGGGTACGGGGATCTGGCGGTGGCGGGTTCCCGCCGGCGAACCGATCGAGCCCTGGCACCTGCTGATGCTGGGCAAGCTGGTTTGCTCGGCAATCTCCATCGGCCTCTTCGGTTGGGTCACGATTCGCCTTTGGCCCCAGCGGGCGTTCGCGACTGAGCCCGAGCTCCCCTCGGTCCGCAGACGCTTCTTCGTTCTGGGCGTGGGCATCGTGGCATCCAACACCTTGGCCGCCGCGCTCGGCATGTTGGCCCACCAGCTGCCGCGCTAGCGCCTGCGAGGAGCGCAGCGGGAGCGCGACGAGTGCGGTCAGGCGCCGTCCTCGAGGAGGCGGCGCTGATACCAGGTTCGCGCGGCGACCCCGACCGCGCGCGATGCTCACATGCCGAGGGTTGCGATGCCCGGCCCTGCGACGTTGGTCTTCCCCAGCCCCATGCCACAGGAGTCGAGTTCTCGCAGCCGGGCGCTTCGCGAGCCCCGAAGACCGGCAGCCGCTGCCAACCTTGCACGGCACACCAGACTCCCCCGCCGACGATCCCTCCGGGGGGTCAACAGGACCGCAACGAGGCCAACGGTGGCTGCCCGGTGGCAGGATCCCAAGACCCTGGATTCGCCGCGCTGGTCTCGTTCGGCCTGGCCGCGCTCAGGCGGCGAGTCTCATGACGACGGGCCCTTGTGGCCCGCAAAGGCCACGGCGTCGGCACCGAGTTCCGCGTCATCGCCAGGACGGTATCACTCGCGCTCGGGCGCCGAACGCCGCCTCGCGCAGGTCCACGGCGCGCGCGAGGCTTCCGAGCCGGCCTCGCGCTGCTGCGATGTTCGAACTCAACCGCAGACGTCGTCGAAGTCCGCGCAGCAGTCGCCCTTCCCCACGCATGCCGCGTCGCAGTAGCAGTTCGTCGACGCGCCTCCGCACAGACCGATGCAGCTGTCGGGGCCGCCGTCTCCGCCACCGTCTCCGCCTCCGTCGCCTGCATCACCTTCGTCCGAGCCTCCGTCGTCACAAACGGTGACGTTGGGATTGTCGGTGCAGTCGAAGTCGTCGCAGTCGATGTAGCCGTCGAGGTCGTTGTCTTCACCGTCGTCGCAGCGCGCGTTGGTGTTTTCGTCCTCGAAGCACTGGCCGTCGTAGCACTCGCCCGCGCAGGCTTGGTTGCACCCGCCGCAGTGCGCCTGACTGAAGAACACGTCGACGCACGCGTCGTCGCAGACCGCCTCACCAAAGTTGCACCCTTCGATCGTGTGCGACTCGCTGGAAACCGACGTCAACTCCAGCCATCCGACGGGCTGTACGTCGGCGTACAGCAGCTGTCCAACAGTCGTCAGACCGGTCTTCACCTCGGTGCGACGGCGACTGACCGTCACGCTCAGTCCGGCCACGGTTTGCTCGTCCACCGCCGCACGCATCGCCTCTCGGGGCACGCTGAAACTTCCCGCCGCGTCGTCTGCCCGGCAGACCACCGTCCCCGACTGACCCTCGATGCCGGTCACGGCGACCGTGATGGTCGCCTCGTCTCCGCCCGCGGCCCACCGTACGGGCATGTCGGCGTTGCCGTACGCCTCGTTGAGGGTGATCGTGTCGAGCTGGGTTTGAATCAGCGTGGTCGCGGAGAAATCGGCGCTGAAGGCCGTGAATCCGGCCGCCACTGCGCCGCTGGCCGCCACGGTGACCGTTCCGCCTGGAGGAAACGGAGAGCCCGTGTCCAGACCGTTCAGCGCATAGGGAGGCAGCAGCGTAATCGGAGCGGTCGTTCCCGAGAAGGTCAACGAGCCGGCGTCGAAGTCCTCCTTGTCTCGGCACGCGGCCTGTCCGGGGGCCGCGAAGTAGCAGACCTCGCCGTTGCCGCAGCTGGCATCACAGACTTCCAAACACGCCGAGGTGCAGGTGTCGTCGAATCCGCAGTACTGGCCGTCGCCACAGCCGGTCGGGCAATCGGCCACGACGGAGACTTCGCACCCCGCGACGACCTCCGAGCATCCTTGACCGACCGCGGCAGCATCGGGAATGAAGCTGGCGGAGACGGACCCGGTCGCCGTGGCGGAGGTTGACTGGTGATGTTCGCCGAGCACGATCGTACCGAGCGCGTGGTCTTCCTCGGGGAGCGCACCGGTGTCGTCGCCTCCGTCTCCGCCATCGCCTCCGTCTCCAGCGTCGTCGCCACCATCCCCACCGGGGCCACCGCCGTCGTCGCCACCATCCCCACCGGGGCCACCGCCCGTGCCCGGCTCGTCGGTCTCGGCAGCGTCGGTGTCGACGGACCCTCCCTCACTGTCGTTCGCGCACGCTGGGGTGCATGCGAGGGCAAGCAAGATCAAGGAAGACGAGAAGTCGGAGCGTGTCATCACGATGCGCCTCAGCAAGGACCGGACCAACTCCGCCGCGCCGAGTTCCCCACGAATACGCAACCCGGCCCGTCGGCGCGGCACAGATCGGGAAGTGACGCGGGATCAGATTGGGAGGTCGGGCCGGTCGAAACCGTGTTGCTCTAGCAGCCGACGGACGCGTGATACGGTGGTCTCCGATGGTCGTTCGTTCGAGTCATTCCAAGGATGCGCAGCGCGATGTCGATCGCGCTGTGCGGGACGCTCGCCGTCGGGGTCGCTGCGACCGGATGGAGGTGGATGCAGGACGATGCGGTGGCGGACACCGCCGCTCCGTCCCCAATCCCGACCGCCGGACTGCCCCACAAGGGCGCATCGCCCAATCGCGCCAGGGTGACGATGGTCGCGTGTTCGGACTTCCAGTGCCCCTTCAGCGCTCGTGCTCGGCACACCGTCGACGCGTTGCTGGACGAACAATCCCGACCTGCAGTTCTTCTACTCGCACCTTCCGCTCGTCCGCATTCACCCCCACGCCGAACTACGGGCGCGAGCGAGCACCGCGGCGCAGCAGCAAGGACGCTTCTGGGAGATGCACGACGTCCTCTACGATGGCCTCGTGGGAGAGACGGTCGTGGACGAGGCCTCCGCGATCGCGCTTGCAGGCGAGCTGGGGCTCGACGCTCGGCGCTTCGCGGACGACCTGCGCGCGCCCGGCACCGGGGCCGAAGTTCATCGACAGTCGCAGATGTGCCGCGATCAGGGCGTCCGCGCCGTGCCGACGTTCTTCATCAACGGACGAGAAGTCCGCGGCGCTCTGCCGATCGAGGACTTCCAGCGCGTCATCGACGACGTCCGCGACTGACCGCTCTGCAGTTCGTGGACGAGGCTCGCAGCCTCAGCCTCCACACCATGTTCCGCCCCCGCCGACGCACTCTTGCTCGAAGACCCCGGCGTCCACCCCGTCGACCTCGTACAGAACGGTCCCGAGCTGGAGCTCCGCAGCTTCGATGCACGTCCCCACCGAACCCGCCGTCGGGCACGCTCCCTCGCCAAAACTTCCGCCCGATTCGACGCAACCGTCTTCGAGCCCGCCCAGCTGCGTACATTCGTGTAGATACTCGATGCAGAGGCCGAACGCCGCTTCGAGGTCGCAATGTTGCAACGGCGCCAGCGATTCACAGGTCTGCGCGCGGTCTGGGCACTCGACGACGGGCGAGCCCGTGCTCGATGAGCTGTCCTCACCGCTCTCGCCGGTCTCATCGCCAGGTCCGGTCGAGTCGGTGCCCGCCAAACCCGTCTCCATCCCGGTCTCGTCGACGCCGGAGCTTCCAGAGGTCTCCCCCGAGGTGCCCGCCGGGCCATCGCTGACCACACCGCTCGAGTCCGCGGTCGTCTCACCGTCCGATCCGTCTTCACCACACGCCAGGGCGAGGATTGCAAGCACCGAGAACGAGCAGACTCTGAAGGGACTGATGTTCATCGAAGCGTGTGTTGCACCGCGCCCCTCGTCGCTCCCCGCAACGTTCCGGTTCGGCCGTACGACCCACCCCACATCGACGATCCCAGCCAGGCGGCCGGGAACGCCGATCCCGGTCAGGCCCGCGCTCGCTAGTACACGATCTCCATTGCAGCCGTGTCGTCCGCGCGGAAGCCCTGCTGGTCCGGACTTCCGGTCGAGAACATGATCGTCGCGCAGCCGATCGGCGAGGCGCACGTCCCGGGCACCCAATCGCCAGGGTTGTTGGCGTCGATGTGCGTGAAGCCGACGGTATGCATGAACTCGTGGGCCGCCACGCGCAGGCTGGGGCTCCGGCCGCGGTCCAGCTTGATGGTGTCCCCGGGTCGAGTCTTGCCGGTGAAGGTGTTGTAGTCGGGGAAGTCGGCGCGGCCCAGGGTGTTGCCGGAGAGGTTCTCCGACGACACATGGATGACGTCGAACCCGCTGGGACACCCGGTGGACTTCGTGCGGCGAATGGTGCTGAGGGTCGAGTTCAACGCGTTGATGTCGGATGACAGGGTCCCGAACGTGGCCCACCAGTCGATCGCCGAGTCGTTGCCGGCGTTGTCGATCTCGAAGCAGATGTCCCGGAACTGGGCAGAGACGACCTTGGTGTTCTCGTTTTGCAGATAGGCCCGGTGCTCCACGCCCGAGATGATGACGTCGTACTCGTCGAGGTCCTCGGACCCAAACTCGACGTCGTCCACGATGAGGCGCCCGTCTTCGAATACGGCGTCGGAGACGTCGAAACCGTTGGCCTCGGCGACGATGGCGAGACGCTCCTCGAGATCGACGTCGTCCTCGCTCTCGGAGCACGCCCCGGCGGTGAGCACGGGGAGGAGCACGGCTGTTCGAAGCAACGCCTGGGGGATGTTGATGGTCATGCCGGCCATTGCCGGCGAGCGCCTCGGACATGACGCGCCCATCGACCGAAATCGTGCGTCTGTCTGGCCGACTTCCAACCGAGTGCAGTTGGGCCGGGCAGACATCGTTCCGTGACGTCGCCGTAGCACCGCTCACCGCCTGCGCGAACATGCATATTAAGCTGCACCGAGTGCCACATTTCGACTACCGTTCGGTGATGTTTCGGCGACGACGAAGAGCCTTCACGCTATCCATCGGCTTGCTCGCGCTGGGCACCGGCGGGTGCGACGGGTCTGGCGAGGGAGGCGAGGCTGGCGACACGGACGGCGCGACGGGCACCGAAGTCACGACGGGACCGACGGGCGGTCCCGTGACCGATCCCGGCAGCAGCACCTCCGCGGACCCGACCGGGAGCGCGGGCTCCACCACCTCGGGCACGGAGCCGGCGACCACCAATCCGACCTCGGACGGGTCAACCTCGACCGGCGCCAACGCCAGCTGCGAGGGCATCTCCGAGGTCGTCGCGGGCGCGGTCGCCTGCCGAGCGGAGACGTCTCGCTGCACCCTGAGCGTGCCGCCGTCGACGAGCTGTGCCGAGGTCTGCGACGAGCTTGGCCAGACGTGCCTGCGTGCCTACCAGGAGTCGGAGACCTGCTTCGCCGCGGTCTACGAGGAGTCCCTGGGCTGCGAGGACGCGCCGGCGGAGCCCAGCTTCTGCCAATGCGGCGATCCGGCGATCCAGTACCCGCAGGCGCAGGTGGTGACGATCGGCGACTCGACGATGAACAACACCGGCCAGCCCGGGGAGCTGGGCTGGGGCAACGTGTTTCCGCCCTTCGGCGTGGTTCCCGAGAACCTGCACAACTTCGGCAGGAGCGGCGCCTCCAGCCTCGACTTCGAGCAGCGCCCCCAGTGGGCGTCGGCGCAGGCGCTGCTAGGGCCAGATGTGTACCTGTTCATCCAGTTCGGTCACAACGACTCTCACGACAACCCCGAGAGCCACACCGATCCCGGCGAGGCACCGGACTACGAAGGCACATATCGAGAGCGGCTGCTGGTCTACGCCGATGCCGCCAGAGCCGCCGGCGCCACCCCGGTCATCCTCACCTCGCTGGGCCGCATGCTGTTCAACGACGATGGCACCACCCGAGCCTCACTCGGCAACTATCCGCCCAGCGCGCGCAAGCTCGCCGAGGACGAGGGCATGCTGATGCTCGATGCCAACCGGGCAAGTCGCGGAGACTACGAGCGGCTCGGGCCTGAACAGACGCTGGAGATGTACTCCTTCGACGAGCCCACCCACTTCAATCCCGAGGGCGCGACCCGCATGGCGGAGCTCACCGTGCGCCTCGCGTGTATCGAGAGCGAAGCGCTCTGCGCCCTGTTCTTGCCCCTGGACTGACGTCAGGTAGCCATGTCCAGCCGCCCCGCCGGCCTGGTAGCCTGTGGCCGTGTCCGACACCGCGCGCATCTGGGTCGCGCTGACGAGCACCATCGCAGCGGTCTGCTCGGGCTGGGCTGCATGGACGGTCCTGCAGCGCTCCCCCTCTCCTCCGCCGGCGTCCGCCGTCGTGCCTCCGGATCCGACTCCGGCTCCGTCGACGCCACCTTCGCCCGCCGCCGCGAAGGAGCCGCCCCGCCTCGTCGACAGCGACGCGTTCCCTCCCCACCCGCAGATTGGTCAAAGCGAAGGCCTGCCCTCCGACGGACACCTGCACCGACCCACGCGGCTGCCCTCGGGCCCCGACCGCATCGTTCGCAACCCCAACGCCGCCTTCGCGACCGCCGACACCGTGCGGCACCTCGACGCCGCGCTGGCGGAGCTTCGACGCCAACACCCCACCGTCCATCGCGTTCTGGTCGGCGACCTCTCCTCGGAGGTCGGCGGTCGCATCACCGGCCACGTCTCCCACCAGAGCGGGCGGGATGTCGACGTCGGCTTCATCTACAAGGAGCGCGTCGGACCCGGGCTGCGCGTGTTCGAGGACGCGACGCGCGAGAACCTCAACCTGCGCGCCACGTTCTCCCTCCTGCGTGAGCTGTCGAGCTCCCACGGGAAGCCAGGCGGCATGCAGTGGGCCCTGCTCGACTATGAGGTTCAGCGAATCATGGTGCAGTGGGCACGCCGCTACGAGGCGGCCTCGCCCGAAGAGCTGAACCGACTGTTCCAGTATCCCAAGGGCGCCTACGCCCCCGCAGGACTGTTTCGCCACTACGCCAACCATCGCGACCACGTCCACGTCCGCTACGCCTGCCCACAGCAGGACGGGTACTGCGCGTCGCCGCCGGGCCCTCCGGTCCGGCTCGGCCGGCGGGGCGAGCCCAAGGACGCGCCCGACGCCAAGCGCCGGACGAAGGCGTCCCCGCAAGGTGCCAACTGACGTATGCTGAAGTCGGTCATGGACCTCCAGCCCGGCGATCAGTACGAGCACTACGAGATCTTGGGCCGGCTGGGCCAGGGTGGGTTCGGCACGGTCTGGAAGGTCAAGGACCCGCGCTACGCCGAGCCGCTCGCCCTCAAACTCTCGCGGGAGCCGGTCCGCGGACACGATGCCGCCGCGCGAGCGCTACGCGAGGTCACCGTGCTCCGCGAGATGAGCAACCCCTACGTGGTCTCCGTGCTCGACGCGGGCCTCAACCGCGACGGGCACATCTTCGTCCTCATGGAGATGCTCGACGGCAAGCCCCTCGACGAGTTCCATGACTTCAACAACAGGCTCGACCCCAAGTGGTCCTGTCACATCGTCTACCAGGCCTGTCTGGGCCTCCGCGAGGCGCACGCGCGCGGCGTCGTGCACCGCGATCTCAAGCCGGCCAACATCTTCATCGACAGCCAAGGACACACCAAGCTGCTGGACTTCGGACTCGCCCGCTCGTGGGACGAGTCGTCGGTCGTGGGCCGCAGCGCGACGGTGGGCAACATGCTCGTGGGCACCCCGCACTACGCCCAGCCCGAGCAGCTCGAGACCAACACGCTGACGACCGCCGCCGACGTGTACAGCCTGGGCATGGTGCTCTACGAGCTGCTCTCGGGCTTCACCCCCTTCGTCCCCGACAAGATCGTGGGCGAGGTCATCGACGCGTGGATCGACAAACCGCTCGAGTGGCTGCGGGCGCACGCCCAGTCTCCGGTCATCTCGCTGCGCGCCCGCGTCGGCCCCGAAGACCTCTCCGACGACTTGTGCGGCGTCGTGGACCAGTGCTTGTCCAAGGACCCGACCCAGCGCCCCGCCGACGCGGGCGCGCTCGGCGAGATGCTGCGCCAGGCCTGGCCCAGCTAGCGCCTCCAGGGCTCGCGCTACAACTCGGATCGGTTCAGTCCGGCAGATGGGCGCCGCGCTCCCGCAGGTATCTGAGCATGCCCATCATCGTGCGGACCTCGCCGCGAAGCATGCCCCACCGTCGAAACATCCGGTCGAGGCTCGCGGGCAGGCGCGTCTCGTTGGCGTCGCTCAGATACCCCGTGTCGCGCATCAACGAGACCCAGCCGTCCCGCAGGAGGTCGAGTTCATCACGCAGCGCGGCATGCCCTCGGGTCTGCTCGCCCGGCGGCATGCCCGGTTGGTACAGCGCGCACAGGCTCACCGCGACCGCGTGGCTGAGGTTGAGGCTCGGCTGACGCGGCGACGCGGCGATCCGCACCACCGCATCGCACCGGCCGAGCTCCGCGTTCGAGAGGCCCTGCGCTTCGTTGCCAAAGACCATCCCCAACCGGACGACCTCGCGCCGGCGTGCGGACGCTGTGAGCTGCTCTGGCCCCAGCGAGGGCAACTTGGGGTCCCGCGCCAGCCCGCAGGTCCCCACCACCCACTGCAGGTCTGCGAGAGCATCCTGCAGGGACTCGAAGCGCTCGATGCCCGCGACGACGTGCTCGGCGTGCACGCTGGTCATGCGAAACTCGACCGACTCGAGGTCTGCCGTGCACTGCACCAGCCGCAGCGACGCGTCGAAATTGGCGCATGCACGCGCCACCAGCCCGACGTTGAGCGGACCCTCGGGGCGCACCAGGACGACGCAGGGCTGCAGCGAGCCGAGCGTCACGAGCGGAGAGGTCGTGTCCGGTTTCAGCACGTTCTGCTCGCCGTCAGCCCACGCGCGTGACGTCGAGTTCGACCTGCGCGCGGCCTGGTTTTCGACCCACGTCGATGCGGTACGTGCCGCCCTCGTCATCGCCGACGAAGAGCACGTCACCGGGCTCGATGCGCACCGCCTCCCGTCCGTCCTCGCCCTGGGTCGAGACGCGTTGGGACAGGCCCTGGTCGCCGAAGAAGCCCACCGCCGCGTAGTCGTAGGGCCGCACGGGCGCGCCGTCGTCATCGAGACGAACGTCTTGAGGAAGGATGAACACCAGCTCGTCGTCCTCGCCGTCGCGGCGGTAGAAGAAGTCGGCGTCGCCCGAGGCGTTGTCCAGCAGCAGCGTCGCAAACTCGCGCAGCGCCTCCGGGTTGGCCCGGATGTTCTTGCGCAGCTGCTCGAGCATCTGCTCGGGCGCAATCCCCACCGACAAGTCTCGGACCGTGAACTCGACGTTTGCCTCGCCCTCGGCCAAGCCGCCGTCGTGCAGCCGCACCTGGCCGATCTCCAGGTTGAGGTCCCACAGGAAGGCCGGTTCGGGCGGAGATCCGATGTCGTTGAAGGTCTCCATCGTCACCCAGCCGTCCTCGTCGATGCACGCCGAGAACGCCACCGCCCCCGTACCGAGCGCGTAGTCGTCGCAGTGGGCCGAGATCCGCTCGACGGTGCGACGGGTCATCTCGGCCAAGAACGACTCGAACTCCCAGACCGGGTTGGCCCACACCGGGCTGTTCCCCTTGCCCGCGGGCTCGCGAGACGTGCCGCCGGGGATGAAGCCCGGGTTCTCCTCGACGCGAATGGTCAACGTCTCGACCCGCGGATCGGCCACGAGCCCCTCGAGCTGCAGCCAGTCGTCGGACGCGTAGTCGTGCAGGGTGTCGAGCTCCTCGCTGACCGCCGCGACGGAGGCCTCGCTCGCGTCGCCGAGGTCCACCCCCTTGTAGGGCAGCGCGTTGATGTTGACCCGCGAGCGCATCGCGAAGTCTTCCTCGATCACGCTCACCCCGGTCGCCTCGATGACGAAGCCGGGGTGGTCCCCGACCGGCCCGAAGCGCTGCGAGAGCCCCTCGAAGTTGGTGACGACGTCGGCCATCGTGAGCGGAATGGACCGCGGCGCCACCGGATACAGGCCCTCGGGGTGCTGGGCGTCGACCGGACCACGGCGGGTCTGCGCATTGGGATGCGTGCCGATGATGCTGTCGGCGATGACCTCGGCCACGATGTCGGGCGGCACGAAGGGGTCGGTCACCCCGACCTCGAGCAGGTTGCCGAACGCGCGCGCGGTCGGGATCCCGACCGCCGAGGACAGGCCGGAGAGTTCCTGGAGGTTGGTGCCCTCGAGGATGACGCTGTCGGGGGTGAGCGTGAGCAGCGAACGCATGTTCTGGACCGACTGCGGCAGGGCGGCCGCCTCCTGCGGTTCCAGACCTCGCAGCTGCTCGAGCGCGTTGGTCGTCAGCGGCGTGACGTCGAGGTCGAGCAGCCAGATGTCCTCGAGGACGCGCCGGGGCATGTTGCGCAGATCCTCGAGGGTGTTCGTCTTGACGAACCCCTCGACGTCGAACCGCGTGTGGCGCAGCCGCACCGTGCGGGTCTGTCCGATCTCCAGCGCCGTGGCCTGTCCCGTTTCCGGGACCAGCGCTTCGGGCTCACCGCAGCCCGCCGCGAGCAAGCCCACGAGTACGCCGACGCGAACGGCCATGGGAGTCCTGGGCCTGCAGCGGCTCACGGCTGCCCCTTCGCCAGGAACACGCGAAGGCTCTCGTCTTCCTCGCTGTCCCGCTCGATGCGAAGCCGATACACGGTCCCGGTGTCGTCCTCGAAGTAGACGGTGCTCTCGCCGGCCGGCGGCGCCCACTTCTCATGGGCGGTGTCGGAGAGTCCGGGCAACGCAGTCGCGCTGAGCTTGCTTCCCGGCGCGAGCGTGGGCGCGGCAAAGAAGCCCGGGTTGTCGGTCTGGTAGTCGGCCGTGCTCGCGAGATCCTCGGGCTCTGCAAAGTACAGATAGGGCACGCCATCATCGGAGCGGCGCCAGTACAGGTCGACGCGGTCGCCGTCCTCGCGGTAGTCCCCGAGGATGAAGTCCGAGAGCGCGGCGGCCTGTCCCTGCAGGAAGGGCCGCACCGCATCGGCCGCATCGGCCCCCGTCAGGCCGACCGGGATGTCGCGGACGGTGAAGGCGACGTTCGCGTCGCCCTCACCGAAGGTGGTGAACGGGGTGTTGTGCAGCGCGACCTGGGACACCTCCAAGATGGTCTCCCAAACGAACTGGTCCTCGGGCGGGCTGCCGATGTTCAAGGGCACCGAATACTCGGTCCACCCCGGCGGGTTGCCATTTTGCCCGAGCTCCACGCTCGCGGTCCCCAGCAGGTAGCTCTCCGAGAACGTCCGGTCCTTGTAGTCCTCGTAGGCGGCCAGCGCGATGTTGTACTCGAGCGTCCACGGCTCGCGATTCCATACGCTGCCCGGCCCCACGGGGTTCTGCGGACCGTTGGTCTTGCACGGGCTGCCCAGGCACGAGTCGACGAAGCCCTCGTGCTCTCCGATCGCAAACCGCATGTCGACCTCCAGGGCCGGCACGATGCCCTCGAGCGAGAACCGCTCGGGATCGGCGAAGTCGAACTCGAGCTCGTCGTCATACGAGGGGCCCACCCGATCCTCGACGACGGTCAAGAAGCCCTTGCCGAGGTCCGCGTCGAGGCCATCGACCAGCCGCAGATTCGACTGCGCGACCGCGTTCATCGCGAAGTTGGGCCCGAACACCTCGCCGGAGACGACGAACTCGGGATCGACCAGACCGGGGTGCCCACCGGAGGGCCCCAGCGTCTGGGTCATCGTCGAAAGATCCGCGAGGGCGTCGCTGAGGTAGATCGCGATGGAGCCGTCCTCGGACACGGCGGGGTGGCTGCCGACGAATCCGTTTTGGAACGCGTAGACCAGCGCGTCGGTGCTGACGATCTCCTGGGTTCTCGAGACGCCCAGCGCGTTGGCGAGGATCTCCGAGTAACCACCGCCGACCCCCAGCGCATCCGCGAGGTTCCGCAGCGACGCGCTGCTCGTCCCCGAGACGTCGACGTTGGCCGGCGTCATCGTCAGGATCCGCACCATCGCGTACTCCGGAGAGGTTCGCCAGGTGCCGTCGGGACCCTCGAAGCTCTGCCCCAGCGCGGTCACCGAGCAGTCGTGGTTGGGGTTCTCGCTGTCCAGCCGCCACGCGATGCCGCAGGCGAGCTTGACCTCCTCGAGCGTGTTGACCAGCAGGTCGGTCGAGTCGAGCTCGAGCAGCAGGACCTCGTCGGCGCGATCGCCGAACAGCTCTGCCACCTCGTCCCGATTCATCGACAGGGTCAGCGAGGGCACCTCCTGGGCCCCCAGACGCAGCTCGTACTCCGCCTCGGGGCCCCAGTCCGAGGGCGCCGGCCCGCTGGTGTCCCCAGAGCCTTCGTCCCCAGATTCGGCGGCGGTGTCCGTGGCAGCGTCGGTGTCCGCGGCTTGGCCTTCGCCGCCGCACCCGGCGAGCAGCGCGGCCGCCGTCAGCCCCAGCGTGCTCCGTCCGTACCCCAACACCATGCGCTCCATGGTCGTACAAGACGCAGCGCGATGCGAGCCCTATTTGGCGGCGTTCCCCGCGGCGACGGGGGCGGATTCACGTTCGGACTTCGTGGGGCGACCGAAGCGCATTCGCGCGTGCAGCCCGAGCTGCGCGAGGATGATCGAGTAGCGCCCGTTCCCCAGATCGGCCTGAGAGCTGTTCACGGTGCGCGGCACGATCGCTTGCCCCTCGAGGTCCGCGAGCACCGACCACCGCTCGCTGAGCGTGACGTCCACCCCGCCTCCAAACACGATGCGGTGCCCGTCGGGCGAGGCGAGATCGATCGTCGAGTCCGGAGACGCCGGCGAGTGGTAGCCCGCCAGCGTGTTGACCTGGAGCCGCTTCCCCACCCGAACGCGCGGCGCGACCTCGACGTGCACGGTGCCCTTCCAGTCGCGGACCAGCGGCTGCGAAGCGCGCGTGCCCAGACCGAGCTCGGGCTGCGCGAGGTCGGGCGAGACCAGATCGATGGCGATGACGTCGAACTCCTGGTAGGTGGCGTAGCTGGCCCACGCGTCGATCCGGATCCTGGACGACGCGTCGATGCCGGCGCCGACCGTGACCCGCTTGGGCAGGCGCAACTCCACCTCGGCGTCTCCGCGAACCAGCGCCGGATACTGCAGGCCCTGGGCCGCGAGGTCCTGCGTGAAGAAGTCGTCGTCCATGTTCAGCTGGAAGTCGCCTCGAAACCGCAGGCGCGAGCCATGCTGGTAGACCAGCCCCAGGTTCACCCGATCGGTGGCCTGGATCGCCATGCCGACGTTGAAGCTCGGCGAGTGAGAGACCGCCCGCTCGATCGAGATCGGCCTCGCCATCACGTCGAGCTCCCGGACCGTCGGGGGGGCATCGGACCCGAAGTCGTTGTCTTGCGCGATCGGGTCGTCGGCCAGCGCATCGCCGAGCAGATCGATCGCGCCGAAGTCCTGAATCTTCGACAGCTCCAGGAATGAGAAGACGTACGTCGCTCCGGCCCCGATCGACACCCTGTCGTGGACCTTGACCGCCATCGACAGCGTGGTGTGTAGCGACACCAGGCTGATCGACTGCAGCGCAAAGCGCTGCGGGCCGTCGGCGGGGAAGTTCAAGATCGCCGCGTAGGGCACGTACACTCCGCCGCCGATCACCAGACGGTCCGCGATCACGGGGGCGGCGACGAAGGCGTCGAAGGTCGGGCCGGCCGGGGTCGCCGCGACCGTACGATCGAGACCGGTCTTGTTCGGGTCGAGGTCCTCGCCGGCGATCGGCTCGGCAAAGTCGAGGTTGTCCTCGTACTGGTACTGCCCCCGGCGATCGCGCTGATAGCCGATGCGCCCGAAGATGAGCCCCGCGCCGAAGTCGAAGGACCCCCGCTCCAGGAATCCCAGCTCCCCGGGGTTCCAGTGCACGGCGGCCGCATCGGCGGTCACCGGGCTGCTGCTCTGGCTGCCGACCTGAGGCGCGTCGAGCCCGGACGCCCAAACCACGCCGGGGCAACCGAGGGCGCAGAGGCTCGCGGCGATGCAGGGCAACGAAGAGCGCGCGCGGGTCAACGCACGGACCATACCGCCACCGGACCGACGTAGGCCAGGGCCAGCGCGTGGGATATCCTCCCGCGCAGTGTCGCTGCTCCGCACGCTGGTGAACTCTTCCCGGGCCCTGATCACCGGGGCCCGCGAGATCGCACGGTTCCAGGAGATCGCCCGGGTGTTCATCCGGCACGGCTTCGGCTGGGCCTACAGCCAGCTCAAGCTGCGCCGGGAGCTGCAGGTCGAGCTCGCGGGGATGGAGCTGACCAAGGCCACGGTGGCCTCCCCCGACACCGGCAAGCGGCTCGTCGCGGCATTCAACGAGCTCGGACCCACCTTCGTCAAGCTGGGGCAGATTCTGAGCACCCGCACGGATCTGCTGCCCGAGGGAATCACCGCGGAGCTGGCGACGCTGCAGGACAGCGTGACCGAGATCCCGCTCTCGGACATCGAATCACAGCTCGTCAAGGAGCTCGGGACCGACTGGCGCGCGCAATTCGAGACCTTCGACGAGACGCCCCTGGCCTCGGCGTCGATCGCTCAGGTCCATCGCGCGACCCTTGCCTCGGGGCAGGAGGTCGTCCTCAAGGTCCAGCGTCCGGGGGTCAAGCCCAAGATCACCGGCGACCTGGGCGTCCTGCACGCGCTGTCGGGCTGGCTGGAAGAGGCCATCCCCGAGGCGGCGGCCATGGACCTGCAGGGCACCATCACCAGCTTCACCAAGTCGATCCTCCAAGAGCTCGACTTCCGCATCGAAGCCCGCAACCTCGAGCGGTTCCGGGCCCTGCACGCGGACAACCCCAACGTCATCTTCCCCGCGGTCTTCGACGATCTCAGCACCGAGGAGGTGCTGTGCATGGAGTTCCTCGGCGGGCGCAACTTCGCCATCGCAATCGAGCAGGGCGAGGACGTCAGCGCGGTCGCCAACGCCTACTTCGAGGTCGCCTACAAGATGCTCTTCGTCGACGGCTTCTTCCACGGCGACCTGCATCCGGGCAACGTCCTGGTCATGGAGGACCACCGCCTGGGGGTGCTGGACTGCGGCATGGTCGGGCGGCTGTCTCCGGCGATGAAGGACAAGGTGATCGACATCCTGCACGCGGTCCTCAACGAGGACCTCGAGGGGGTCGCCCGCACGTTCTACGACCTCTCGATTCGCACCGGGCTCGTGGACTACCAGCGCTTCGAGGCCGACGTCATCGACCTCGGCGAGCGCTATCTGTCCGGGCTGCCGCTCTCCGAGGTGCAGATCGGCACGCTCTTCTCCGAGATCGTCGCCGGAGCGGCGCGCCACGACGTTCGGATGCCGACCGACTTCACGATGATGTTCAAGGCGATCATCACCACCGAGGGCATGGCCAAGATGATCGCCCCCGAGCTCGACCCGATCGAGCTCGCGCGTCCCTACATCATGCAGATGGTCGCCGACCGCTACAGCCCCGAACGCATGAAGCAGATGGCGATCCGCGACTTCTCGATGTTCTCGCGGCTGGCCCGGTCCCTGCCCCACTCCCTGCCGGCGGTCATCGACGATCTTCGCGCCGGCAAGCTCACCGTCCGCACCAACCCCGAGACCTTGGCCAAACAGAAGTCCGCCGCCGACGCGCGCAGCGGCCGGGCGATCCGCACCGGGCTGACGATCACGTGCCTGCTGTGCGGAACGTACACGCTCGGACTCGGCCTTCCGGTGTGGTCCCTGGTCGGCGTGCCCGCGATCACGGCCGCCTTCTTCGTGTTCGCGGGCGTGGGCGTGTTCACCGTGATTTGGCGATGATTCGGTGGTGATTCGGTGGTGAATCGGTGGTGAATCGGTGGTGACCTGGTGGTGAATCGGTGGTGAATCGGTGGTGACTTTGGCGATCATGCGACGCGTTCTTCCCCTCGTCTTGTTGGCCCTGAGCGCGCCGGGCTGCGTGCGGGTCCACGGCAGCACGGCTGCGGCGACGACCCCCACCCCGGCCCCGGACGGGTCGGCGCCGTGGAAGGTCGGTGCGGCGGTCGTCGACATCACGCCCCCGGTCGGCTACGGGATGGCCGGACACGCGATGGAAGCGCGCAGCAGCGTCGGGGTCTGGACGCGGCTGCGCGCCCAGGCCATCGCCATCGAAGACCGAGACGGGACGCCGGTCGTGCTCATCGCCACCGATCTCTGGGCGATTCCCGCGGCGCTGCCCGACGCCCTCACGCAACGACTTCAGACCGAGCACGGCATGTCGGCGCTGGGCCGCGCCCAGGTCATCCTCGCCGCGACGCATACCCACCACGGCCCCGGGCACGTTCACACCGCGCCCGCCTACGCGGACCACGCCGGCTCCGAGCCGGGCTTCGACCCCGTGCTGTTCGACTGGCTCACCGAGCGGCTCGCCGGGGCGGCCGCCGACGCCTATGCACGGCGCGAGGCCGCGACCCTGACGCTGCACACCACGGCGGTCCCCACGGTGGCCCGCAACCGCAGCCTGACCCCGGCCCTGGAGAACCCCGAGATGCCCGCCTTGCTCGAGGCCAACGCGGGCCTGCCCGGCTGCGACCATCCCGCCAACGCGACGTGGATCGACACCGAGCAAGCCGCAGACCCCTGCCACGCCGTCGACCCGCTGCTGCACGCGCTGGTCGCCCGTCGCCCCGAAGACGACGGCGTGATCGCGGTCGCGGCCGTGTTCGGCGTGCACGCGACGGCGATGCCCAACCGCACCCCCGTCTACCACGGCGATCTGTTCGGCATCGCGGCGCGGCGGGCCCAGGGCGACCTCGTCGGCGCTGGCCACGACGACGCCGTGGTGGCGGTGTTCAACGGCCCCGAAGGGGACGTCTCGCCCAACTGGCGGGCCCAGGGGCGCAGCGCCACCACGGCACTCGGAGACGGGCTGGGCCAGGCGATCGTCGCGACCCTCGACACGGACGGACTGTCCCTGCGGGGCACCGTCGGCTACGGCCTCGTGCGCGTTCCGATGTCCAGCGCCGAGGTCGTCACACCGACCACCTCGGCGCCGGGCCGCACCGGCCGACGTGCCCTGCCTGGCCGCTCGCAGTTCGGTGGCGCCGAGGACGGCCGCACGTGGCTTCATGACCGCGGATTCGACGAAGGGCGAACGGTACGCCGCGCCCGACGGAAGGGGCACGGGGCCAAGCGTCCGGCCCTCCCCCCAGCGTTGATCGCCCTGCGGCATCCCAAGGCCCACTTTCCCTCGTTCGTCCCCCTGGGTGTGGTCGAGCTGGGGCCGCTGAGCTTGGTCGCGCTGCCAGGCGAGTTCACCACCGCGATGGGTCAGCGCATCGAGTCGCGGGTCTCGGCGGCGCGGGACGACGTCGGACCGGCGATCGGCATCGGCCTGGCGGGCGAGTACCTGTCGTACTTCACGACCCCGCAGGAGTACGATCTGCAGCACTACGAGGGCGCCTCGATGATGTATGGGCGGCTGGCGGGTGAAGCGATGGCGCAGGCGGCCGAAGCGCTGGTGCGCCAGCCTCGGGTCGAGGGGGTCGGCACCTTCGACTACCGCGGTCGCGGCAAGACCTCGACCGCCAGGCTCGCGCGCACGCTGCGAGGTCCGGCGAAGGAGGCGGCCGAGACCATCGCCACCACGCTGGAGCTCGACACGAGCGTGACGCTGCGCTTCGAAGACGGCCGCGCGCGCTGGTCGGACGACGCTCAGACCACGCCCCGGGTTCGGGTCGAGGTCCGCTCCGATGCCGGGTGGGAGCGCCTCGCCGACGATGAGGGGGACGCGCTGGTCACCTACGTCACCAAGGCCGGCCGTGGGCGGTGGATGTGGGCGAGCACCTGGCTCGAGCCCTTCGCCCCGCTGGAGCACCGAGGCAAGGCGATGCGACTGCACGTCCAGCGCCTCGACGGGTCCACCGCGTGCTCCGCACCCTTCGACGCCGAGGCCGTCACCCGGGGCGCCGACGTCAGCCTGACCCCAGCGCCGTGCTGAGCGCCTCGGCGCCGGGGCCGATTGGCGAGCACCCGCCGAGTGCAGGCTGATAATCTGCGGCGGTGAAGTCACTCGAGCGCAGCCTCGGACTGTTCGCGGTCGTCGCGATCTCCGTCGGCGCCATGCTTGGCGGCGAGATCTTCGTTCTGCCCGCCGTCGCCGCGCAGCTGACCGGGCCTTCGCTGTGGCTCGCCTACCTGGTCGCCGCCCTGCTGGTGATGCCCGCGGCGTTGAGCAAGGCCGAACTCGCCACCGCCATGCCCGACTCCGGCGGCGCGTACCTCTACATCGAGCGCGCGATGGGACCGCTGGCCGGCACGGTCGCCGGCGTCGGTCTGTGGCTCTCGCTGCTGCTCAAGAGCACCTTCGCGCTGGCGGTGCTCGGCAGCTACCTCTCGCTGGTGGTCGACGTGTCCACGACCTTGGTCGGGCTGCTCTTGCTCGTCTTCGTCGCGGTCCTCAACGTCGTGGGTGTCCGCCGGGTGAGCGCGATCCAAAAGTACATCGTGGGCGGCTGCTTGATCGTCCTGACCGCCTTGGTGGTGCTCGGCGGTGTCCGTCTGCCGGCCGCGAACGCCGGGGGCGAGTTCATGTCGGGCGGCGTCGGGGGCTTCGCCGCGGCCGTCGGCTTGGTCTTCATCTCCTACGCGGGCGTCACGAAGATCGCCGCCATCGCCGAGGAGGTCCGCGACGTCTCGCGCACCATCCCGCGCGGCATGCTGATCTCGCTGATGACGATCGCGCTGCTGTACACGGGAATGGGCTGGGTCCTCGCGCGCGCCTACGCGCCCGAGGCCCTCGCCGGTGACCAGACGCCAATCGCGACGCTCGCGGCCGCTGCGGTCGGGCCGTGGGGCGTGAGGGTCATCGCCATCACCGCCGTGTTCGCGCTGCTGGGCATGACCAACGCGGGCCTGCTCGCCGCGTCCCGTTTCCCCTTCGCCATGGCCCGCGGCAAGCTGGCCCCGGCCCCCTTGGCCAAGATCGACCGCCGCTTCGTCACCCCGGTCGCCGCGATCGTGCTCTCGGCCGCGACGATGGCCGTCTTCCTGGTCACGCTCGACGTGGTCAAGATCGCCAAGCTCGCCAGCGCCTTCATGATCGCGGCATTCATGGCGGTCAACGTCTCGGTGCTCGTGTTCAGGGAGAGCCAGGCGCGCTGGTACGCGCCGACGTTCAGGGCCCCGCTGTACCCCTATATGCAGGCATTCGGCATCCTGGCCGGCGGCGCGATCCTGTTCAGCCTCGGCTCATTCCCGCTGCTCGGCGTGGGCATCGGCGTCGTCGCGGGCAGCGCGCTGTACTTCGGGTTCGGCCGCCGCCGCGTCGACCGCCTCGGGGTGCTGCGGCAGATGGCGCAGCGCGACGACCTGCTCGACGACACCCGTGAACACGCGGTGAAGATCGGCGGCCACGCATCATCGACCACGGTCGCCCTGCTGGGAACCGAGGCCTCTTCGGAGGCGCTGCTCAGCCTGGGCATGACCCTCACGCCGGGGGAAGATCTCTCGGTCTTGCACCTCGAGGAGGTGCCCGAGCAGACCGACCTCGCCGCGATCGCTCGCGGCGCCGACGATCGGATAGGCTCCATCGAGCGCAGGCTCGTGCACCTGGGCGAGGAGCGCGACGTCAGGGTGCACTTCGACGTGGTCTACACCCGCGACCTTCGCGGCACGCTCTTCGACCACGCGGCGCAGGACCACGCGCGCTGGGTCGTGATGGGATGGCGGGACCGGGCCGAGCGAGGCTTCATCGTTCGCGACCCACTGCAGTGGCTCACCACCCACCTGCCGTGCAACGTCGCGCTGTATCGCGACGCGGGCATTCGAACCGTCCGCAAGGTGATGGCGCACGCCGAGCCGGGTCCGCACGATGCGCTGGTCGCGACGACGGCCGACGCGATGGCCGAGCTTCACGGCGCCGAGGTGACCTTCGTCAACGTCGTGCCCAGCAGCGTCGACGCGCAGACCCGACGCGAGCTGGAGGAGTATCACCACCAGATGGGGCGCTTGTGCAAGCACCCCACGCGCTCGGAGATCCTCGTCGACGACGGCGACCCGACCGATGCGCTGATTCACGCCACCGCGCGCTTCGACTTGGCGATCACCTCGGCCGATCAGCGCCACTCTCGGCGCGCCATCTTGCTATCGACGCCCGAGGAGCGGCTCACCGAGGCTGCCCACTGCGCCGTCCTCCAGCTCCTCGCGCCGCAGCGCTCCGCGCACCGATTCATCCCGAGTCCCGACGACGAGGGCGCCGGTGGGCTGCCCGAACCGGACGCGATCGCGACGGGCCTGAAGGTCGCCAACAAGGAAGAGCTCTTCGCCGCGCTCGCGCGCCTGTTCGACGGCGCGTCCCCACGCATCGTCGCCGACGCGCTCGAGCCGCTGCTGTGGGAACGCGAGCGCACCCAGAACACGGGGGTCGGACACGGGGTCGCCATCCCGCACGCCACCGTGCCGGGCTTGTTGCGCACCAAGCTCACCGTCGCCGTGCTCGCCGAGCCGCTCGACTACGACGGCCGCGGGACCAAGGTCGACGTGGTGCTCTCGCTGGTCGGACCGCCCAAGGATCGCCAGACGCACTTGCGATTGCTCTCGCAGCTGGCCCGATGCGTCCTGGAGACCGAGCTGCTCGCCGACCTTCGCGCTGCGAGCAACGCCGGAGATGTCCGCCGGGCGCTGATCCGCGCCGCACCCGATGCCTGAGCCCTCGCAGCTCGTGGTAGAAGGCGCACATGGCCAACACGCAAGCGCTGCTGCAGACCTCGAAAGGCGACATCAAGGTGGAGCTCTACACCGACGAGTTGCCGATCACCGCGGGCAACTTCATCAAGCTCGCCAAGTCCGGTTTCTACGACGGTCTGCACTTCCACCGCGTCATCCAGGGCTTCATGGCTCAGTTCGGGTGCCCCAACAGCAAGGATCCCACCAGCGCCCGCGCGGGCACGGGCAAGGGTCCCGAGGGCAACATTCAAGACGAGCACACCGCCAAGTACTCCAACGAGCCTGGCACCCTCTCGATGGCGAATACCGGCGCGCCCAACAGCGGCAGCTGCCAGTTCTTCATCAACACCAAGCACAACGAGTTCCTCGACTGGTTCAGCCCCGGCCAGTCCAAGCACCCGGTCTTCGGCAAGGTCGTCGAGGGCATGGACGTGCTCGGTGCGATCGAGTCCTCGCCCACCGACGCGCGCGACCGCCCGGTCGAGCCGATCGAAATGGTCAAGATCACCATCCTCGACTAGCTGCTGGACGAATCTTCGGTTTCGAGGGGGCCTCCGCCGTTGAGGGGGCTCTCCGTGATCCAGGCAATTCGATGCCGGCACGATGCTGACCGACGCACTCTCGCATGGACGCGACCCCTCACGATCTGATCGGTGGACGCGACGCGGTGCTCGCGCTCGCCAACCGCTTCTACGACGCGATGGAGCGCGACGAACCGGAGCTCACCGCGGTGCACGCCTGCAAGGCCCCGGGCCAGGTGAGCGACGCGACGCGCGAACGCTTCGGGCTCTTCTTGGTGGGGTGGCTCGGCGGCGAGCAAGACTACATGCAGCGCTTCGGACACCCTGCGCTGCGCATGCGCCATCGCCACGTCCCCATCACGATTGCGATGCGGGATGCGTGGCTGCGGTCGATGAACGCCGCGCTCGATGAGATCGGCGTGACCGGCGACGTGCGGGCCTTTCTCGACGAACGCTTCGCCCACGTGGCGAACTTCCTCCGCAACGTCCCCGAAGACGAGCCCGGCTGATCCGCTCGGGGGGCGTACGTGCGTCCAGCGAACACAGGGTGAGGGGTGCGGCCCGATGTGGTCCGCGGCGGACCGAGTCGGAGGCCCCCTTCAGGATCGGCGATGCGTGGCCGAACACATGACGGAGACGCATCGAAACCTCTTCGATGTGCGCAATCCCGCCGCTCCCATGGACGTTCCCTGCCCAGTCCCGCCCGACCATGCACAGTCCCGCGCTTCGCGGCCGAACACGGAGGTTGCCCGTGAGGATCTGCGCACACTGCTGTACGCGGTGTCGCACGACCTCAAGGGCCCGACCACCACCATCGGCGCGTTTGCGAGGCTGCTGCTCGAAGAGTACCCCGAGGCGCTCGGCGCTCGAGGCGAGCTGTGGCTACAGCACATCCGAGACGGCGCCCAGACCCTCACCCGACGACTCGAGGGACTGATGACCTACTGCCGCATGAACGAGTCGGCCCAACCGCTGCAGACCCTCGACCTCGTTCCACTCTCCCGCAGCATCCTCGACGAGTTCCCCATCGGCGCGCGGGCTCATGCGGACCTCGTCTGCGATCAGGCGTCGGTGTGGATCGAAGCGGACGAACAACAGATTCGCGCGCTCGTCCACAATCTACTGTCCAACGCGGTGAAGTATCGCAAGCCCGACCAGGACGCGCGCGTCCGCGTCGAGATCCGAGAGGCCGATGGCCGTGCACGCCTCGATGTGCGCGATGACGGAATCGGGTTCGATGCGAATCGCCTCCCCGAGGCCTGCCGCATGTTTCGTCGCTTCGTGACCGACGACCAGTACGAGGGCACCGGCGTCGGCCTCGCGCTGTGCGATCGAATCGTGCAGCGGCACGGCGCAACCCTTTCGGCAACCTCGTCGCCGGGGTGCGGTGCGTGCCTCACGGTGTGCTTCCCCACCGTCGGAGCGACCCCCCATGAATGAGCGACGCCGCGTCCTGGTGGTCGACGACAGCGCCGCCTGTCGAGAGCTCCTCAACGTCTACCTCGAGCCCATCGCCGACCTGTTCTTCGCCGATACGCTCACGGCCGCCCAAGCGCACTACGCGTCCGATCCCGAAATCGACGTCGTCGTGCTGGATCTCGGGCTTCCCGAGTCCACGGGCCTCGAGACCCTCCACCGGTTCCTCGCCGCCTTTCCCGAGGCCACCGTGGTGGTGACGACCGCGCTGTCCGAGGCGAAGTTTGGGGAAGCCGCGCTCGAGGCCGGGGCGCAGGACTACGTGGTCAAGGAGCAGCTCAATGCCCGCGGTGCGCAGCGCGTCGTCCGCTATGCCACCCAGCGCGCGGAGGTGGTCCGCAGCCGTCGTCGTCTCGAAGCCCACCTGCTCGAGTCCAGACGGCTCGAGGCGTTGGGCCAGATCTCCGCAGCGCTGGCGCACGAGCTGGCCACGCCGCTGCAATGCATCGCGAGCTCGGCACGAACGATCGCTCGGATCATGGACAAGCTCGACGTTGCGGCTCCGCCGGGCGTCGTCGACCCCAAGAGCCGGCTGCAAGAGTGCTCGAGCACCCTCGTCGAGTGCGTGTCGCACTGCCTCGACGTGCTCGAGTCGACGCGTCAGTTGGGCCGATCCCCGCAGCCCGGAGAGGTTCAGGCCGACGTGGCCCACTGCATCGACGTCGTCGTCGCCGCGACCCGCCCCCTGTGGGGCCGACACGCGAAGATCGTTCGCTCGGTCGAGGCGGCCGGCTGCGTGGCAATCGCCCCTTCGGGCTTGCAGCAGATCCTCTTCAACCTGGTGCGCAACGCCGTGCAGGCGGTGGAGGGGGTCCCCAGTGCCGACGCGAGGATCGAGCTGCGGGTCGTACGAGAGGGCGGGCAGCTGAACGTTCAGGTCTCGGACAACGGCTCGGGGATGTCCGCGGCTGTACGAGAGCGCGCGTTCGACCCCTTCTTCACGACGCGAGACGTCAATCGGGGCACCGGAATCGGCTTGGCCAGCGTCTATGCGCTGGTCCGAGCCGCACACGGAGACGCCCGCATCGACTCGGAAGAGGGCCGCGGCACCACCGTGTCCTTCGCACTACCCCTGGCGATCGCCAGCTGAATACGGAGCCCGACATGTCCCTACGTACGCTCTTCGTCGACGACGACCCACGCCTACTCCGCTCGCTGGCCAACGAACTCATCGATTTTCCCGAGATGGTCCAGCCGGCCTTCGCACAGTCGGGGGCGGCCGCGCTGGCGATGCTCGAGCGCGAGGAGTTCGAAGCCGTGGTCGCCGACATGCGCATGCCGGAGATGGATGGCGTCGCCCTCCTGGTCGAAGTCGAGCGCCGTCATCCATCGGTCGCGCGCGTGGTGCTGTCGGGCAACCCGGAGTACGAAGGGACCCTCCGCAAGCTCCCGATGGCGCATCACTTCATGGTCAAGCCGGTAGACGTCTCCGATGTCGTCGACGTCGTGCGGCGTACCGTCACGATCGCTCGCCGACTCCGGCACGAGCACATCATCCGGCTGACCAACTCCATCGGGACGCCACCGCCAGCGCCGCGCATCAGCGCCCGCCTGGAGGCGCTGTTCGCCGATCCCGACGCGCCCCTGACCCGAGCGGCGGACATCATCTCGACGGACCCGAGCCTGGTGACGCGGACGATCCACCTCGTCAACAGCGCAACATTGAACCTGCGACGCAGCATCGTGACGGTCTCGGATGCGGTGTTGTATCTGGGGCGGGAACGCCTTCGCCAAACCGTGCTCGCTGCTGAAGCGTTCGGGAGCTCGCCTCCCCCACCCCCCGACGTGTTCGACCTCGACGGGTTCCAGCGCCAAAGCTTCGTGGTCGCCGCGCTCGCCAAGCGCCTTGCGGCGCCCCAGAGCGCCGAGGTGGCGTTCCTCGGAGGACTGCTGCACGGAATCGGGCGCCTCACGCTGGCGAGCCGTATGCCGGACGCGTACCGGGACAGCTGCGATGTGCGCAGGCTCGACAAGCTGCCGCGCCACCTCGCCGAGCGTGTCACCTGTGGAGCGACAGGCGCCGACCTCGGAGCCGTCCTGCTCGACCGCTGGTGCTTCCCGTTTCCGGTGCTCGAGTGCGTTGCAGAACACGACGCGCCCATCGGTCGGATCCGCGATCGGCCCGCGAGCCCTGTACTCGCAGTGCAGCTGGCGAGCCAAATCGTGGACGCGATCGTGCAGGGCGATTCGGCCACCATCGACGCGCTGTGCGCCAAGGGAGCGAATCGAGAGGCGAAGAAGACGATCAAGGCGCTGGCCGAGGACGCCGCTTCGCTGCTGGAAGGATAGCGCTGCGATCGAGGACGAGCGCGCGTACAACCGGCCTTCCGGCCCCGTGGCCCTCGTCCTCAGCGTTCACCTCGACCGGTCGGCGGCGACGTCTCCTGCGAATCGTCGTGTGAATCGTCGACCTTGCTCGATGCGGTTTGAGGCGTAGGGTTTGGATCAAGGGAGATCGTGAAGAGACCAATACTCATCGTCGACGATAATGAAGCAGACCGCTGCTACACGTGCCTGATGCTCGAGAGGTCGGGACGTTGGGGGCCAGTGCATGGAATCGCCTCCGCCGAAGAAGCGCTGACGATGTTCGAGGAGTACGAGGCGACTCGGGCAGCCAGTCCTGGCAGCTTTCCCCCCGCCCTGATCCTTCTCGACATCAACATGCCCCGGATGAACGGTTTCGAGTTTCTCGAAGCGTATCAACGTCTCGCCGCATCAGGGCGAGACGCAGCATCGGCGGTCGTCATCGTGATGCTCTCCTCGTCGGAGAACGAGACGGACATCGAGCGGGCCAAACGGTACCCGGTCGTGCGCGGCTTCGAGACCAAGCCCATCAGCGTACAGCGGGCGTCCCAGCTCGCCGACGAGGTCCTCGCCCTGGAGACCAAGCGTCCCCATGAACACCAAGCATGAGGTCTTCTCCAGCTTCGCCGAGCATGTCCTCGACCTTGCCTGTGTCGCAACCCCACAGGGGCACTTCGTCTGGCTGAGCTCGGGATGGACCCAGACGCTCGGCTGGTCACCGGAGTACTTGCTCGACACGCCGTTCATCGACTTCGTGCACCCCGACGACGTCGAGGCGACGATACGGGAGACCGTGTCACTTTCCCAGGGCGCGCCGACGGTGCGCTTCACCAACCGCTACATGGCCGCGGATGGGGGCTGGCGATGGCTGGAGTGGACGAGTTCCCCGCAAAACGGCGTCTACTATTGCGTCGTTCGCGACATGACCTTCGAGCGGGAGAAGGCGCTGGAGGACGCGCGAAGGATCCGACTGCTCGAGCTGAGTCTGGAGTATGCCAGGGCGGGCTACTGGCGCCTGGACCTGGTGCACGACGTGGTGGAGTGGTCGCCGGAGATCTACGCGATCCATGGCGTCGATCCAGCTTCCTACACCCCGACCGTGGAGAAAGGCGTTGAGGCATTTCACCCCGACGACCGGGCGGCCGTCAACGCCGCGATCGAGCGTGCGATCGAGGAGCACACCCCGTTCTCGTTCGAGCTGCGCCTCATCCGGGCGGACGGCGCGATCCGTACGGTTCTCTCTTCAGGTCGTCCAGAGCTCGACGAGGATGGAAACGTGATCGCGTTGTTCGGCATCTTCCGCGACGTGTCGGACGACCCCGGCACGCTCCGGCGCGAGGAGCTGGAGCAGTTCGCCTACGTTGCGTCTCACGACCTTCGCGAACCTGCGCGCACGATCAGCGACTTCATCGATCTCATCCGCGAGGACACGACCTTCGAAGGCGAGCAGGAGAAGTACTTTCGGTTCGTCTCCGACGCTTCCAAGCGCATGCTGTCGATGGTCGGGGGATTGCTGCACTTCGCTCGCGCTGGACAAGACATGCGACTGGTCCCGGTCCCGCTCGCCGAGGTCGTCGCCGAGGTCGTCGCCGACTTGGACACGGCGATCCGCGAAAAGGGCGTGGCGGCGCTGGAGATCGACCCTCTGCCGGTCGTTCTGGGTGCGCGGGAGCCTCTTCGGCAGGTGATGCAGAACCTCGTCGCAAACGCGCTCAAGTTCGGGCCAGACGACGGCTGCCGGATCGCCATCCGGTCGACGCGGCGCGGGCACACCCACGTCATCGCCGTCGAGGACAACGGACCGGGTATCGAGCCGAAGCACGCCGAGCGAATCTTCGCTCCCTTTCAGCGGCTCGACACGTCGAAGCCGGGCACCGGGATGGGCCTGTCGATCGTCCAGCGGATCGTGCGGCAGTGTGGTGGACGGGTCTGGGTTGCGCCGTCCCGCATGGGCGGCGCGGCGTTCCACGTGTCGTTGCGCTCCCCTGGAAACGCACGCCCACAACGAGGTTGATGCCGCACTCGGGCGGGCCGAGGCGGGCGGGCGTCACACCACAGCGCCGGGCATGCGAGCCGCCGAGTCGACCGCGTCGCCCCCGGTTCGAGGGAGCGGATCTCGACCCCAGGGCCAGCGCGCGACCAAGCGATCGGAGCGCGCCTGGACAGCCTCGCTCACCTCGCCGCGCGCGGCGTCCTCGAGCGCGCGCACGAACGCATCCGCGCTGTGAAAGCGCGCTTCGGGTCGCTTCGCCAGCGCCACCGCGAAGACCGCGTCGAAGGCAGGGTCCAGGGGTGCCACGTCGCTGGGCTTGGGTGGCATGCGCCGCGTGACGCTCGCCATCAGGGCCCCCGGATCGCGGCCTCGAAACGGCGGGAGACCGACCAGGCAGCGGTACGCCACGGCGGCCAGCCCGTACAGGTCGGTCCGCAGGTCGACCGGTTCGGCGCGGGCTTGCTCGGGCGCCATGTACCCGGGCGTTCCGACGATGGCCCCCTGGGTCAGCGTGCCGCCCCCGCGCGTCAGCGTCGAGATGCCGAAGTCGAGCACCTTGTAGCGCACCCCACCGACCTCGGGGTCCAGCCGAAACACGTTCTGCGGCTTGATGTCCCGGTGTGTCACCCCGGCCTCGGACGCATCCGTGAGTCCCCGGCCCACCTCACGCACCAGCCGCAGCACCTCCGCGACCTCGATCCGCGGACGCTGGCCCGAGTACGACGCGAGGTCTTCGCCCTCGAAGTCGCTCCATCGCGATGTACGGCACGTCCGCCGGGGGTCCGCCGACGACCAGGACGCGGACCACATGGGGCGAGCGGATCGACGCCGCCAGCCGACTCTCGCGGAAGAACCGCGCCAGGGCGTCGTCGTCGTGTACGGCGTCCTGCTTGAGCACCTTGATCGCCGCGTCCTCGCCCTTTGGACCGAGGGCCTTGTAGATCTCCCCCATGCCGCCGCGGCCCAGCAGATGCTCGAGCCGAAACCCACCGAGCACCCCGCCGGTGAATCGGCCGCGTCCGCCGATCCGCGCCACGCGGCGAAAGTCCTCCCGCGCCTCTTCGAGCACCGCGTCTCGTTGCGCCACCGCGCGCGTCACGACGCGCAGCTGTTCGAGCGCCTCGGCGAGCCGGCTCCGCGCTTCTCGGCAGATCGCGTAGATCGCCAGGAAGATGGCTTCGAGCAGAACCAGCATCGCGAGGACCTGCAGATCGGAGAGGCCCGAGAGGCTGACGATGCCGTCGTCGGGCAGTACGCCGCGCAGCTGCAGCGCCACCATCAGCGCCGTACCGGCGCCGACCACCGCGTACGAGGCCAGCGCGACCCGTCGATGTCGCGAGATGCCCACGATGAACAGGCCCAGGACTTGGGCCACGGCGGCCACCGAGAGCGTGCCGAAGAAGTACATCACCAGCTGGAGGCCGACGAAGGAGGCCGGCCACAAGATGCCGAGCGACCGCGCATGAAAGCGCTCGGGGCGGGCGGACACGTAGAAGAGGCCAAAGTTCGAGACCGCGTGAATGACCAGCCCGGCCGCGAACAGGCCGCGCGAGAGCGGCGTCCCGCCGAACAGCGGCAGCGCCAGCGCCCCCAGGGCGTTGACACCGAATCCGGACAAGCCGAGCAGGCGGGTTCGTGTCCGCTCCTCCTCGTCCAGCGCATCCCCAGGCGTGACGATCGCCGACGCGGCCGTATCCCCCGAGGGCGCGAACGGGTGGACGTCGCTCGAAGACACCGGGGCGGCCACCCGCGTCGGCGGCAGCTCCTCCGAGGACTCGTGACGTGATGTGGCCTCGCCGTCGTCCTCTGCCTTCATCGAGCGCGGCGATCGTACCAGGAAGCGCCGGAGGATGATCCGCCTTCTCCGCGGGCCATCGGCGCGCGAAGCGGCACGAGGCTGGTCCTTGCACGATACCCCCGGGGGGTTCATGCTTCGCATACCCCCCAAGGGTATCCGCGATGCTCGATCCCACCACGAAACGAAAGCTGACCGCTCGCCTCAAGCGCGCCGAGGGGCAGATTGCAGCGCTGCGCCGCATGCTCGACGAGGACGCCTACTGCGTCGACGTCCTGCTTCAGATCAGCGCAGCCCAGGGCGCCCTTGGGAAGGCCGGGCAGGTCCTGCTGGGCGAGCACATTCGCACCTGCGTCGCCGATGCCTTCGCCAACGGGGATGAGGGCAGTCGCGAGGAGAAGGTCGACGAGCTGATGGACGTGTTCGCCCGCTACGGAGGACTCGGCCGATGACGGCCTTCGCGCAGGCGACCTGGGGCGTCACGCTCGAGCTCGCGCCGTGGCTCCTGCTGGGCGCCGTCATGGCCGGGGTGCTGCACGTCGCCCTCCCGCCCGGCTTCGTCCAAAAGGCCTTCGTCGGCCGCCGGGGTGTCCTGACGGCCGTCGCGCTGGGCGTGCCGCTGCCGCTGTGCTCGTGCGGCGTCATCCCGGCCGGGCTGGGTCTCAAGAAGGACGGGGCCAGCGACGGCGCCGCCGTGGGATTCCTGATCAGCACCCCACAGACCGGCGTCGACTCGGTCTTGGTCTCGGCCAGCTTCCTGGGCTGGCCCTTCGCGGTGTTCAAGCTGTTTGCAGCCGCCGGGACCGGGCTCATCGGCGGCTGGCTCACCGACGCCATCAGCCACGATGACGCCGAGGCCGCGGTGCCGCGGGCCAGCGCCGACCAGCCGCCGCCTCAGCGCACGCTCGGCGCGGCGTGGGCCCACGCGATCGACGTGCTGCGATCGATCTGGAAGTGGCTGGTGTTCGGGGTCCTGCTCTCGGCCTTCATCACCACCGTGCTGCCCCCATCGTGGCTGGCGAGCGCGGGTGCGACGAACCACGTGCTCGCGCTGGGGCTGGCCCTGCTGATCTCGATTCCACTGTATGTCTGCGCCACCGCGTCGGTGCCGATCGCCGCCGCCCTGGTCGCGGGCGGACTGCCCGCTGGCGCCGCGCTGGTGTTCTTGATGGCGGGTCCGGCCACCAACCTCGCCACCTTGGGCGCGGTCTATCGCGCCCTGGGCCGCAAAGCTCTGCTGGTCTACCTGGGCACCATCGTCATCGGCTCGGTCGTGCTCGCCTACGCCTTCGATGCCTTCGTGCCGCTGTCGGTCACCGCGCCGCACCAGCACGTGCACGAGGCCAGCCTCATCGCGCGCGCATCCGCTGCCGCGCTGCTGGGCATGCTGGTCTGGTTCGCCTCCGAGGACCTCCGGGCCTGGGTGGGCAGCCGCCGATCAGGCGCGCCGGGGCCGGCCTCCCTACACGTCGGCGTCGAGGGCATGAGCTGTCAGGGCTGCGTCCGCAAGCTGACCGCGGTGCTGGACGGAGACGGCCGGGTCACCGCGTGCACCGTCGAGCTCGAGCCCGGCTCGGCTCGGGTCGAGGGCGCGCTGGATGCCGAAGCGCTGGCCGCGTTGGTGCGCACGGCCGGATTCGTGCCCGTGGCGCGGCCTGGGTCGTAGCTCGACGCGGCGCGCCAAAATGCCAGGTGCCGGCGGCCGCTCGGCTTCCTATACTGCGCGCCGTGACCGAGCCCAAGGACGAGACCGCTGCCCCCAACTTCGTGCGGGACATCATCGCCGCCGACCTGCAGTCGGGCGCGCACCAGCAGATCGTCACGCGGTTTCCCCCGGAACCCAACGGCTACCTGCACGTCGGGCACGCCAAGGCGATCTGCGTCGACTTCGGACTCGCCAAGGAGTTCGGGGGCCGCTGCACGCTGCGCTTCGACGACACCAACCCGGTCAAGGAAGAGACCGAGTTCGTCGAGTCGATCAAGACGGACATCGAGTGGCTCGGCTTCTCCTGGGACGACATCCGGTTCACCTCCGACTACTTCGATCAGCTCTATGCCTGGGCGGAGGACCTCATCGAGGCGGGCAAGGCCTACGTCGACAGCCAGAGCCCCGAGCAGATGAAGGCCAACCGCGGCGACTTCGGCACGCCGGGCACCAACAGTCCGCATCGAGACCGATCGGTGCAGGAGAACCTCGACCTGTTCCGCCGCATGAAGGCCGGAGAGTTCCCCAACGGGGCGCACGTGCTGCGGGCCAAGATCGACATGGCCAGCCCCAACATGAACATGCGGGATCCGTCGCTGTATCGGATCCTGCATGCGCACCACCACCGGACCGGTGACGCTTGGTGCATCTACCCCACCTACGACTACGCCCACGGGCAGTCCGACGCCATCGAGCACGTCACGCACTCGCTGTGTACCCTCGAGTTCGAAGCCCACCGTCCGCTGTACGAGTGGTTCATCGAGCACCTCGACGTGCCCGCCACGCCGCGACAGATCGAGTTCGCCCGGCTGAACTTCACGTACATGGTGATGAGCAAGCGCAAGCTGCGACAGCTCGTCGAGGAGAAGCACGTGCACGGGTGGGACGACCCGCGCATGCCCACACTGTCGGGCATGCGGCGGCGGGGATTCTCGCCGGCGTCCCTCGTGGGCCTGTGCGAGCGCGTCGGCGTGTCCAAGCGCAACAGCCTGGTCGACATCAGCTTGCTCGAGCATGCCGTTCGCGACGACCTCAACGCGCACAGCGCCCGGGCGATGGGCGTGGTGGATCCACTCGAGGTCGTGCTGGAGAACTTCCCCGAAGGGCACACCGAGTGGTTCGAGGCCCCGTCCTTCCCCGGACGCGACGACGGTGGGGCGCCTCGGCGCATTCCGCTGACCCGGGTCGTGTACATCGAGCGTGAGGACTTCATGGAGACGCCGGTCAAGAAGTGGCGCCGCCTCGCCCCAGGCCTGGAGGTGCGCCTGCGCTACGCGGCCTTGGTCACCTGCAAGGAGGTCGTGAAGAACGAGGCGGGCGAGGTCGTGCGCATCGTCTGCACGTGGGATCCCCAGGCCAAGGGCGGCAACCCGACCGACGGCCGCAAGGTCAAGGGCACCCTGCACTGGGTCAGCGCCGAGCACGGTGTGCCGGCGACGGTGAACGACTACGACCGCCTGTTCACCGTCGAAACCCCCGGGTCCGGCGAGGCCAACTTCCTCGAGCAGATCAACCCTGACTCGCTGCATGTGCGACGAGGTGCGAGGGTCGAGCCAGGGCTCGCCGACGCCGCACCGGGCACCCGAGTCCAGTTCGAGCGCCTCGGCTACTACTGCGTCGATCCCGACACCACGCCCGGCGCGTTGGTCTTCAACCGCACCATCACGCTGCGCGACACCTGGGCCAAGGGCGGCTGAGGGCCGGGCCCGATTTCGGTTGCGCGGGCTCGACTCCGCCCGTCTCTTCGTTGGCTTCGTAGGCTGGCCGACACGATCGACGCGATCGCGGTTGGTTGGAGACGAGCCCCCTGCTCGGGTGACTCCCTGGCACCATGGTGGTGGGGGGAATGAGTTATGCGCGTTGAATCGTTCATCTTGGGCGCCGCGTTGTTGGCCGGCGGTTGTTACACCGGGGTCGACGACTCGCTGGCAGGCCTTTCGGGGGCCTCGGACAGTGGACCGACCGCGGGCGACAGCTCCGGTGGCGACGGCGATGGCAGCGACAGCGACGACCCGATCCCCGCGGACTACGAGCCAGCTCCGGTCTCGCTGCGTCGCCTGCTGTCGAGTCAGTACGCGTCCTCCGTCCGCTTGCTGCTGGGTGATGTCGCCGCCGAAGCCGCCGATCCTCCAGCCGACGCGTCGATCAACGGCTTCACCTCCGTGGGCGCTGCACAGCTCGCGCTGGGCAGCGCCGAGGTCGACCGCTATGAAGCCTCGGCCCGCGACATCGCGGCCGCCGCCGTCGGCGAGGGCGCGCACCTGGACTACATGTCCTGCACCCCCACCGGACCGACCGACGAGGCGTGCATGGGCGAGTTCGTGGAGCGGTTCGGGCGCTTGGCGTTCCGGCGCTCCCTCGATGCGGACGAGCGCGGCCGCTACACCGCCGTGGGTCTGACGACCGCCGGCGACTTCGACAGCTTCGACGCCGGCGTCGAGTCGGCCCTCGGAGCCCTCCTGCAGTCCCCCCTCTTCCTCTATCAGGTCGAGACCGGCGAAGAAGATCCCGACCAGAGCACCCAACGTCGCCTCCGCGGCACCGAGTTGGCGACCCGCGTCTCGTTCTTCCTCACCGGCGCGACGCCCGATGGGGCGCTGCTCGACGCCGCCGAGTCGGGCTCGCTCGACGACGGCGCCGGCCTGCGCGAAGCCGCGACCGCGCTGCTCGAGCGCGAAGCAGCCCGAGGTGCCCTGGCCAACTTCTCCGAGGAGCTGTTCAAGCTCCACGAGCTCGAGGGCATCCCCAAGGACGCCGTCGCCTACCCGAGCTTCGACCCCGCGCTCGCCGAGGCGATGCGAGAAGAGACGCGGCTGCTCGTCGAGCACGTCGCGTTCGAGGGCGGCGACTTCTCCGAGCTGTTCGACGCCGACTACACCTTCGTCAACGATGTGCTCGCCGCCCACTACGGGATCCCCGGCGAGTTCGGGGCCGAGTTCGTGCAGGTGCAGCTGCCCGACGACCAGCGCCGCGCAGGCATCATGGGCCACGCAGGCGTGCTCTCGGTGCTCGCCCACGTCTCGAGCACCTCCCCCACCCTGCGCGGCAAGTTCGTTCGGGAGAACCTGCTGTGCCAGACCATCCCCGCGCCTCCGCCGGGCGTCTCGACCGAGCTGCCGGTGGGCGATGGCACCGAGACGCTCCGCGAGCGGCTCGAGGTCCACATGATCGAGCCCTCGTGCGCGGGCTGCCACACCCTGATGGACCCAATCGGCTTCGCGCTCGAGGCCTACGACGGTATCGGAGCCTTCCGCACGATGGACAACGGCAAGCCCATCGACGACACGGCCGACCTCGACGGCGTGACCGTGGCCGGCGCTGCCGAGCTCGGCACCGCGCTGCGCGACAAAGTCGCCACCCATGACTGCCTGATCCGCAACCTCTACCGCCACGCGACGGGACACATCGAGACGCCCAGCGAACTCGAAGTCCTCGAGTCCATCACCGCCGCGTACGTGGACAGCGGTCACGACATGCGACAGGCCCTGGTGGAAATCGTGGCGAGCCCGGCGTTCCGGGTCGTCGGAGAGCCTCTGTAGCCCCCCACAACGAGGAGATACGACAGATGAAACCGTTTCGACTTCATCGACGCACCATGCTCCGGGGGATGCTCGGAGGGACCACCATCGCTCTGGGCCTGCCCGTGCTCGAAGCCATGCTCAATGGCAACGGGGACGCCTACGCCGACGGCACGGACATGCCCTGTCGCTTGGTGACCTGGTTCTTCGGCAACGGATGCGCCGTCGCCGACGTGGGCAACACCGGGGCCGGCATCCGCTTCGCACCCGCGGCGACCGGGCCCGGCTTCGAACCCACGCCCCAGCTGCAGCCGCTCGCCGACCGCGGCGTCCTCGAGTACTGCTCGGTGCTCAGCGGGTTCGACATCGCCGCCGCCGCCCAGCACCGTCGCGGCCACCACGACGGCGTCGCCGGCTTCTTCTCCGGCTATCCGTTCATCGAGCTGCCCCCCAACGGGGCCAACTACGCCTCGAAGTTCGGCGGTCCCTCCATCGATCAGGTCGCAGCCGCCCGCATCGGCGACCAAACCGTCGTGCCCTCGATCCAGCTGGCGATCTCCAAGCGCATCGTCGGCGGTGAGGGTCCCACGCTGCAGTACCTCAGCCACCAGGGCCCAGACCAGCCGCTGGCACCCTACTTCGACCCGCGCGAGGCGTGGGACAAGCTCTTCGGCAACTTCACCGTGCCCGATGACCCGAGCAAGCCCGCGCGGCTCTCGGCACTCGACGCCGTGCGCGAAGACGTCCAGCGCCTGCAGATGCGGGTCGGTGCCAACGATCGCATGCGGCTGGAGTCCCACCTCGACGCCGTCGCCCAGCTGCGCGGGCAGATCGACGCGCTGGCCCCCGCCTGCACGCTCCCCCCGGAAGCCACGCAGGGCAACGACGACATGGACGGGCAAGAGCCCCTCGAGGCCGTCAACGCCGTGATGAGCGAGCTGCTCGCGATCGCGTTCGCCTGCGACATCACCCGGGTGGCCAGCATCCAGTTCACCGGCTCGGTGGGCTACACGGTCTTCAACATGCTGGGGCTCGACCGAGGCCACCACGACCTCACCCACGACGCGGCCGAGAACGAAGCCATCGACCAGGCCACCATCTACACGATGGGCCAGTTTGGCGTGCTGCTCGAGGCGCTCAAGAACATGCCCGAGGGCGACGGCAACGTCCTGGACAACAGCTGTCTGCTGCTGGGCAGCGACGCGGCGGCAGGCCTGACCCACTCCGTCTTCGATCAGCCCTGCATCGTGGCCGGAGGCGGCGGCGGCACGCTGGTGCACCCGGGCGTCCACTACCGCTCCGATTCGGGCGAGAACGCCTCGGACATCCTGCTGTCGTGCCTCAAGACGGTGGATGCAGAGGCGACCGAAGCCGGCGGCGACATCGGGCTGTCGACCACCCCCTGCTCGGCCATTCTGATCTAGGCCTGGTCTTCGGCTGGTCTTCGCCTGGTCCAGAGGATCCCCCCGTCCCCCCGCGCATGGCCCAGCGGTTGTTCTACACCCCCGAGCACGACGCCTTTCGCACCCAGGTGCGCAGCTTCGTGCAGCGAGAGATCAGCCCCCACATCGAAGCCTGGGAGGAAGCGGGCGCGTTCCCGCGCGAGCTGTACGCCAAGGCCGGCGAGCTCGGCCTGCTCGGCGTCGGGTTCCCCGAGGCGTACGGCGGCACGGAGGCCGACGGATTCTTCCGGCTGATCCTGACCGAAGAGCTCGCGCGCCCCGGGTCGGGCGGACTCATCGCTGGGCTGATGTCCCACGGGATCGGCCTGCCCCCCATCATCAACATGGGTAGCGAGGCGCTCAAGCAGCGCTATGCGCCGGCGATCCTGCGCGGCGAGACGATCAGCGCCCTGGCCATCACCGAGCCCTCCGGCGGGTCGGACGTCGCGAACCTGCGCACGAGGGCCCGCAAGGACGGGGCGCACTACATCGTCGACGGCTCGAAGACCTTCATCACCTCGGGCATGCGGGCCAAGGTGATCACCACCGCCGTTCGCACCGGAGGCGAGGGCATGGGCGGCATCTCGATGCTCGTCATCGACGGCGACACGCCCGGCCTCACGCGGACACCCCTCAAGAAGATGGGCTGGTGGTGCAGCGACACCGCGACGCTGTACTTCGACCAATGCCGGGTCCCGGTCGCCAACCTCATCGGGGCGGAGAACGAGGGCTTCCGCGGCATCATGCAGAACTTCAACAACGAGCGGCTGATGATCGCGGGCATGGCCATCGCCAGCGCCCAGGTCTGCTGGGACGAAGCGGTCGCCTACGCCCGGGCTCGCGAAACCTTCGGACGCCCGTTGATCGGGCGTCAGGTCATTCGGCACAAGCTCGTCGACATGGCCCAGCGCATTCAATCGGCGCGCGCCGACCTCGAGCTGCTCACCTGGCGAGTCGACCAGGGTCAGTGGCCGATCGCCGAGGTCTGCATGCTCAAGAACACCGCGACCGGCTGCATGGAGTATTGCGCCAAGGAGGCGGTGCAGATCCTCGGCGGCGCCGGGTACACCCGCGGGGTGAAGGTGGAGCGGATCTATCGGGAGACGAAGGTGCTGTCGATCGGCGGCGGCGCCGAGGAGATCATGAAGGAGCTCGCGGCCCGCCAGATGGGGCTTTGACGGCGTCTCCGGCGGCGGGGGTGCCCGTCGAGGCGCCGCACAGGTAGCCCGTCCACAGCCGCGTGACCTCGTCCACGAACGTCTCGGGCTCCACCCCCTCGTTCTCGGCCACGTACCCGTGCACGAGCGCATTGCTGCCCTCCACCACCACGCGGGCGGCCAGCTCGATGTCGGGCACGGCCACCTCGGGGTGCAACGCGAGCCACGCCTGCAGCACGCCGCGCAGCCGTCGCTCGGCCTCGGCAATCCGGGTCCGCACCGCCGGCAGCCCGGCGATGCGCTCGAGGAACAAGCGCTGAAGTCCCGGACGCTCGACGTGCTCGGAGAGCACCGTGGCCACCAGCGCCCGTACGCCGTCCTCGAGCACCGTCTCCTCCGGATCGAGCTCGTCGAGCGCCCTCGCCAGCGCCTGCGTCGCTTCGTCGACGTGGGTCTCGAACAGCTGGCCCAAGATCGCATCCTTGTTGGGGAAGTACTCGTACAGCGAGCCGATCGAGACCCCGGCGAGACGCGCGATGCCGTTGGTGGTCGCCGCGCCGCGGTCGAAGAGCCGAGTTGCAGCTTCGAGAATGCTCTCGACGGTATGGCGGGAGCGGTCCTGAACGGGCCGGCGGCGGCGTCCTGGCGTGTTCTTGGGGTCCGGCATGAGATCGCTGAATCCGAGTCGCGAACCGGGGCGGCAGGCCGCACCTTGTCGGGGATGGAACGCGAAACGCTCGCAACGGTAGCACTCGTTTCAATCCTGCTGTACGGGGCCGTCACCCTCGGCGGACGAACGCTGTTGCACAGACACGACACGGACGACTCGGGGTGGCGCGGGCTGTCCGGGCGACCGGGCAGCGCCCCGTGGTGGGGCGGTGTGCTCATGGCCCTGGCCGCCGCCGGTCTGCTCGTGCCGCCCATCGTCGCGCTTGCACTTCCGGGAGCCGCGGCGCACCCCGCCCGGGTCATCGCGGGCGGCGTCGGCTTCGTCCTGGGCTTGGGCTACACCCTGCACGCGCAGCTCGCCATGGGCCGCTCGTGGCGCGTCGGGGTTCGGGAAGGAGAAGACACCGAGCTGTGCACCGACGGTCCGTTCCGCGGATGCCGCAATCCGGTCTTCACTGGCATGCTGGCCAGCCTGGGCTCGCTCGTGCTGTGGCTCCCTGCGCTGATCGTGCCGTGGTTCGCGCTCCTGGTGGCGCTGCAGATCCAGGTGCGGTTGGTCGAAGAACCCCACCTGCGCGCTCTCCACGGTGAGGCCTATCGCCGCTACGCCGCCGCGACAGGCCGCTTCCTGCCCGGCCTGGGACGGGGTCTATGACCCGAGCAGGGCCTGCGCCAGCGCCACGCCGCTGCGCCACGCCCCCTCGACGCCAGGGCCACCGCACCAGTCCCCGCAGGCGCCCACCCGATGCGCTTCATCCCAGAGGCAGTCCCCCGGCACGGCATCGGTGGAGCGCGCGTATCGCCACCGGTGTGCCTGCGCGTGGCGCAGCGCCCCCATGGAGGTGGCCCCGACGAGCGCCTCCACCACGGCCTGCGGGTCGTCCTCCCAGTGCGCACGGGTCCAGTCGGCGCGGGCGTGCAGCACCCAGCCGGGCACCGCGTCCCGCCCCGGCTTGTTGGCCTGGGAGACCACACGGGACAGGGGTCCCTCGTCGAACTCGGCCGCGTCGAAACCCGGGTCCCACGGAGCGACAGGCACCACCATCACCGCCCAGCACGGATGCATGTGCGCATCGGCGGACGCCGCCTGGGCCTGCAGCGAGGAGAGGCTGCTCACCAGAACCTCCGCCTGCCCTGAAGGGACATTGACGACAACCGTCTCGTAGCGCCCCAGCGCTGCCCCGTGTTCGTCCGCGAGCGCCCACCCGCTGTGGGCTGAGGTCATCGCACCGACGCGCACCGGGGCCCGGACGTCGAGCCCCTCGGCCAGCGCGGCCGGGATCGCGCTCATCGACGGCACGCCCACCCAAGCCGCGCTCGGCCACGGGGCGTGCTCACCATTCGCCCGGACCGTGACGAACCGCCCGAGCCACGGCGCGACGACACCGGCCGCAACCCAGCGCTCCACCTGATCACGAAAGTCGGCACGGCCCGCGGTCAGCAGTGGAGCGCCATGGTCGAAGCGGGTCGGGTCCGCCCGGCGCGTCGAGAGGCGCCCGCCTGGCTTGCGTCCCTTGTCGAACAGCACGACGCTGCGGCCGGCGTCGACGAGCCGCTGCGCGCAGACCAACCCCGCCAACCCCGCGCCTACGACAGCAATGTCGGCGTTCATGTCGCTGACCTAGCCGCCGATCCGGTGATTTGCAAGGCGGGTCGGCGGCCAGGTCAGCGGCCGGGTACCATCTCGGCCATGGCCCGCACCGCACAGCTCGGCGACCGCAGCCTGTTTCCGGCCCTCGAGGCCAGAGCCTATTTGAACCACGCCGCCATCTCCCCGCCTTCGGCACCGGTTCAGGCCGCCGTCGCAGCGTGCCTGCAGCAGTACACCGAAGCAGGGATGGGCGCGTTCTCGACCTATCTCGACCAGCGGGAGGCCCTCCGCTCCGAGCTCGCGTGCTTGGTGAACGCCCAGTCCGACGAGATCGGATTCGTCTCCAACACCTCGTCGGGCGTGTCGTTTGCGGCGATGTGCTTCCCGTGGGAAACCGGCGACGGCGTCGTGCTGCTCGACGGCGAGTTCCCGACGAACATCACGCCATGGCAGCAGGCCGCCGAGCTCTACGGCCTGCAGATCCACCGGATCCCCGCAGCCGACTTCGGCTCCCCCGACCCGGGCAATGGCCTCGCCCAGCTCGAGGTCGCGCTTCGCAGCGGCGCCAAGGTCGTCGCGGTCTCGGCGGTCCAGTTCCAAACCGGACAGCGCATGCCCCTGTTGGCCATCTCGGCACTCGCCCGACGGCACGGCGCATCGGTCTTCGTCGACGCAATTCAGGCCTGCGGCGTCGTCCCGCTCGACTTCGAAGCGCTCGGCGTCGACATGGCCAGCTGCGGCGGCCACAAGTGGATGATGGGCCTCGAAGGCACCGGCTTCGTCTACGTTCGCCGCAGCCTCGGTCCAAGGCTACGCCCCCGGCTGGCCGCCTGGCTCAGCCATCGAGACGGTCTGGGCTTCCTCTTCGACGGCAAGGGTCACCTTCGCTACGATCGGCCGATCAAGACCGACGCGTCGATGGTCGAAGGCGGTGCGTACAACACCTTGGGCTTCGTCGCGCTGCAAACCTCGCTGGGCCTGATCCAGTCGATTGGCGTGCCCGAGATCTACGCGCACGTGCAGGCCTATCACGACGCCCTCGAGCCCAGGCTCGGCGCGCTCGGACTGCACTCCCTGCGCTCCCCCTCCCCCGGTGAACGCTCCGGGATCCTGGCCTTCGACGTGCCCGCGGCGTTCGACCCCACCACGCTGCCGGAGCGGATGGGCGCGCGCGGCGTGTCGGTCACGCTTCCCGACGGACGCCTCCGCATCGCCCCGCACTGGCCCAATGCGCCCGCCGAGGTCGAGCACGTCGCGGCCGCCATGGAAGAGGCGCTCGCGGAGTCCTCCGGCTAGCAGCTCGCGTTACGGCAGGGTGAAGTCGGCGAACACCGGGAGGTGGTCCGAGGCGATCTGGCTCGAAGTGCAGGACAGCGGCGGTCCCGACTTGGGCAGCCATCCACCCGGCGGGTCGTCGTCGGTCCCGTTGTCGGCGCAGCCGTTGTAGACCTCGGCGCCCTCGAGCAGCGCCTGGCCGAAGAAGATGTAATCGATCTGCGAGGTGAAGCTGCCGCCGATGAAGGTGTCGTTGACGGTGCTGTCCTCTTGGAACGCCTCGGCGAGCTGGAACCCCTGCTCGGTGAGCAGCGCGAAGGGGTGGTACAGCAGCGGTATCGTGATGTCCTTGCCCAGCCGGTACGACGCCGGAAGGGTGCTGGGGATCTCGTCCAGCGTGGTGCCCAACGCATCATCGTCGAGCTGCTCGTTGAAGTCGCCGAGCACGATGACCGCATCGGACGGGTTGTTCTCCCGGTAGAGCCGCGCACCTCTGGCCAACCGCTCCGCCTCGACCTCTCGCCGGAACAGGTCCTCGTAGTCACCCCCGGACTTCAAGTGCACGGCGAGGATCGCCGCGAAGCACCCCGGTGCGGGCTCGGCTCGAACGGCGAGGATGTCTCGTCCCAACTCGTTGGCGTCGGGGTCGGAGCTCAGCGAGCTGCCGGTGTAGCTGGCGATGAGTTCGAGCGGAACGCGCCCCATGCAGGCGTTGAAGATGTCTCCCCCGATCGGCGGCGAGAAGTCGGCCCGGATCACCGTGTCGTAGCCCGACTGGGCCGCCAGTTCGTCCAACCATCCCTCCTCCCCCTCGACCACCTCTTGCATGCAGACCACGTCGGCGCCGATCCGAGCGAGCGTCGCCGCCAAGCCCACGAACGGGTCACTGCCCGGCGCCGAGACCCCCTCGATGTTGAAGGTGGCCAAGCGCAGCGGGGTCGATTCGCATTCTCCCTGAGGCCCGGTGGTTTCGCTCGAGTTGGTGGTCCCCGGACCGACGGACGCCGAGCCGGACGACGTCGTGTCGGTGCTGTCGGCGGTGGCCGAGCCGCCTGATCCCTCGTCGGCTCCGGCGTCGGCTCCGGCGTCGGCCCCGTCGTCGCTCCCGCCGTCTCCAAACGTCACGTCAGAGCTCAGGCACCCCATGGCGAGCGTCGGCAAGAGGAGGAGCACGACGCGGTCCATCCGCGGATGATGACACGAAGCCGCCGGACGGCCCAGCCCGCCGCGGCCGCCTTCGCGACCGCCAGCGAGGCGGCTAGATGCCCAGGGGCGCGGTCCCGTCGTCGCCGAAGCTGTTCACGTCCATGCCCAGCTTCTGGAGCATGTCGACGAACAGGTTGCCGAGCGGATCCCCGTCGAACCGCAGGTGCTCTCCGACGGGCATCGTTCCACCGCCATGACCAGCGACGAGGATCGGCATGTTGCCGTGGCTGTGGCTGTTGCCGTCCTCGATCTCCGAGGAGAAGTAGACCATCGTGTTCTCGAGTACGTTGCTGCCGTCTCCCTCCGGCGAGTTCTTGAGACCCGACAGCAGGTAGGCCAGCTGTTCGACCTCCCAGCGGTCGATCACGGTCAGCAGGTCCTTCGTCCCCTCCGCGCCGCCGTGGTGGGACAGGTTGTGGTGCCCACCGGGCGCGCCGATGAAGCCGTAGTCCCGCCCCGACCCGCCGTTGGCGAGCATGAAGGACACGACCCGGGTGCGGTCGCACTGGAACGCCTTGATGATGATGTCGAGCATCACCTTCACGCGCGCCTCGATGTCCCCGCCGGACTCGCCGGGGAACCCGGGGTCGAGCTCGCACGCCGGTGCCTCGGGCTCGGACTGCACCCGCAGCTCGAGCTCTCGCACCGAGCTGAGGTACTGCTCCATCTTGACGCGGTCACTCGAGCCGAGCCTGGCCTTCAGCGCGGTGGCATCGTCGAGCGCGTAATCGAGCACGCTGAGGCGCTTGGCCTTGATGCGCTGCAACTCGACCGCCGACGCGCCCGGATCGAACCCGGAGAAGAGCAGGTCGAACGCGGTCTGGGCCTCGGTCAGCTTGGGCAGCGGCGTGTCGCCCTGCCACGAGATGTTGCGGATGTAAGCACAGCCGTAGCCGCTGTCGCAGTTGCCGACGTTGCCGCCGCCGTCCATGCCCAGCTGCATCGAGCGCACCGTGGTCTGGGCTCCAATGAACTCGGCGTAAGCCTGGTCGATCGAGGTCCCGTTGGTGATGACGCTCTCGGACTTGTTCACGTGCACGGCGGTCGCGAAGGAACCGGTCCCCGCGGCGTGATCGCCCGCCCCGTCCGAGTTGCCCGGGTCGTTGTCCAGGCCGGTCAAGACCGTGATGTCCTCGAGCAGCCCGGCATCGGCCAGCGGCTGGAGGATGGGCGTGGGGGCCCAGCCGGCGCCGGTGGCCGAAGGGGTCCAGTCCACCATGTTGATGCCGCACGGCACGTAGAAGGTCATCAACCGCTGCGGATCCAAGGGACCGTGCGCGCGGGCGTGACGTGAGGGCATCATCGCCTCGAGCATGGGCAGGGCGATGGCGATCGCGGTGCCGCCTCCGAGGAAGGTGCGGCGAGAGAGGATGGAAGAGCGCTCGTTCATGGTCTCGTCTCCGTTCCCTATTGGGCTTCGCCCCGTCGCATTCGGAAGTTGTCGCTGGTGGCGAGCTCGACGATGAGCGCCTCCAGATCGAAGCCAGAAGCGGAGAAGGCGTCGGCCGCCTTGCCGATGACCTCGTCATCATAGGACTCGATGCCTCGGCCAAGGCCGTAGAGCAGGACCTTCTCGGTGGCACAGTGCGCGAACTCGTCGCTGCTCGCGATGAGGTCGATCATCTGCAGCGCGTCGTCGAAGCTGCCGCCGATCGGGAGCGATCCGGCGGTCTCGATCGCGTAGGGGCCTTCGGTGTCTCTCCAGGCGCCCATGCCGTCGTAGTGCTCGAACGCCAGCCCGACCGGGTCCATGAGTTCGTGGCAGGAGGCGCAGCTGGGGTCCTCGCGGTGCTGGGCCAGCCGCTCGCGCATCGGGCCTTCCTCGAAGGACGGCTCGACCGTGGTCTCCACATCGGGCGGCGGCGGCGGCGGCTCGATGCACAGGAGCTGGCCGACCACCCACGCGCCCCGCTTGACCGGGGAGGTGACGTTGGGGTGCGCCAGGACGGACATGAGCCCGCCGGTCGTCAGCAGCCCCTTCCGCCCGGTGCCCTCGAGGCTCACCCGCACGAAGTCGTCGGTGCCGACCGGAGGCAGGCCGTAGTAGGCGGCGAGGTTGTCGTTGACGAAGGTCTCCTGGCCCGTGAACAACTGGTCGAGGCCGCGTCCTTCTTCGAGGACCGAGGCGATCAACATCTCCATCTCCGTCCGCAGGTCTTCCCGCAGCGCGATGTCGAAGTCCGGATAGGTGCCCGGGTCCTTGACCAGCTCATCGTTCAGCGCCCGAGTGTAGAGCCACTGTCCAGCAAAGTTCTCGGCCAGCGCGTTGGCCTTGGGATTGGCAAGCATGCGCGTGACCTGGGCCGCGATGGCTCCGGGCTCATTGAGCGTTCCCGCCGCCGCCGCTTCGAAGAGCGCGTCGTCCGGCATGCTGCTCCAAAGGAAGTAGCTCAGTCGCGAGGCCAGCTCGTAGTCGGAGAGCAGGTGCGGATCGGCCGAGGTGGGGTCGGGATCCAGCTCCACCCGAAAGGTGAAGTTCGCCGAGAGCAGCGTGGCCTTCATCGCGAGCTTGAGGCCGTCTTCCCAGCTCTCGCCTTCGCCTTCGGCCAACGCGACGAACGCGGTCAGGGAGGCGAGCTCGTCCTCGCTCACCGGACGTCGCCACGCCCGCTGGGCAAAGCGACGCACGGTCTCGTCCGTGCAGCCGGGCTCGGACGCAGCGCACTGCACCAGCTGGCCGAACACGCCGCCTGCGCCGCCCGCCGGCACCAGGTCGACGTAGTCGACCAGCAGGTTGGTGTCGATGCCAAGATCGGGATCGTAGGTGTCGTTGGTGAACGCGACGCTGACGAGGTGGGGGCCTGCGGTCAGGGTCACCTCGGCGGTGTGGTCGGCAGGGGCGTCGACGATGGCGGTCACGTCGAAGGACGCGACCTCGACCCCATCGACGCTGACGACCATGATCGGCTCCGGACCGTCGCCGCCCTGCCCGGCCGCCCGCACCACGATCTCATAGTCACCATCGGCGTCTGCGTCGAGCGTGGCGTCGATGGTGCCGTTGGAGCTCAGGTTCCAGAAACCGCCGCAGCAGGCCGAGCCGCTGCTGCCGGTCGCGACTTCGGCCTCCACCCGAACGGTCTCCCCCAGGGGCGCGGCGAAGGCGGCATCGAGGACCTGGTCGGCGGCGCGCTCGTAGAGCTCGATCAACAGCGGGGTGGTGTTGAGCGCGTCCGCGACGTTGTCGAAGCCGAACGCGTGATCGTCGGCGGGAAACACGTCGGCCGGCGAGACGTCCAGGCCGAAGAACAGGTCGCGGATCGTGTTGTTGTACTCGGCGCGGTTGAGCCGGTGCAGGGTCACGCGACCCGGGTCGGCGTCACCGTCGACCCCGCCGGAGTCGTCCGAGTCGGTATCCGAGCCGCCGGAGTCGTCCGATCCGGCATCCGTACCGCCCGCGGACGGGTCCTCCCCTGCCTTGCCATCCGCAGAAAAACCCGAGTAGCAGCCGGTCAAGCCCAGAGCGCACAGCGCGGTGATCGTTCGAAGCCCCATTCGTCGTCCCCCGCAAACAGCATGCGGCAAGGTGGCACCCGGAGACAAATGGTCATTGTGTACTGCACCTCACCACGCGATCGGCTCACCGCGCAGATCACCGACCAACCAAAGGATGAACCCTCCCCCGCCAGCGGCGAGAGAGGGTCCAACGGTGCGCAGTGCAGCGAGGGCTACATGCCCATGCCGCCCATGCCGCCCATGTCGGGCGCGCCGCCACCGGAGGGCGCGTCCTTCTTGGGCGCCTCGGCGATCATCGCCTCGGTGGTGAGCATCATCCCCGAGATGGAGGCTGCGTGCTCGAGCGCGATGCGGACGACCTTGGTGGGGTCGATGACGCCGTCGGCGACCATGTCGACGTACTGGCCGGTCCGCGCGTTGTAGCCGAAGGTCTGCTTGCCCTTGCGAACTTCGTTGACGACCACGCTGGGCTCCCCGCCCGCGTTGCGGACGATCTGACGCAGCGGCTCCTCGAGCGCTTTGGAGACCAGACGGACGCCAAACTGCTGCTCTTCGGTCTCGGCTTCGAACTTCTCGAGCGCCTTCTGAGCGCGAACGAGCGCGACGCCGCCGCCGGGGACGATGCCTTCTTCCACCGCAGCGCGGGTGGCGTGAAGCGCATCCTCGACGCGGGCCTTCTTCTCCTTCATTTCCACCTCGGTCGCAGCGCCGACCTTGATGACCGCGACGCCGCCGACCAGCTTCGCAAGGCGCTCCTGCAGCTTCTCGCGGTCGTAGTCCGAGGAGGTGTCCTCGATCTGCGCGCGGATCTGCTTGACGCGTCCAGCGATGTCGGCCTTCTTGCCACCACCGTCGACGATGGTCGTGTTGTCCTTGTCGATCGTGACCTGCTTGGCGGTACCGAGGTCCTTGACCGTGAGGTTCTCGAGCTTCTCGCCGAGATCTTCGGTCATGGCCTTGCCGCCGGTGAGGACCGCGATGTCCTTGAGCATTTCCTTGCGACGATCGCCGAAGCCGGGGGCTTTGACGGCCGAGACCTGAAGGGTGCCGCGGAGCTTGTTGACCACCAGGGTGGCCAGCGCTTCACCGTCGACGTCTTCGGCGATGATCAGCAGCGGACGGCCCTGCTTGGCAACCTGCTCGAGGATGGGCAGCAGGTCCTTCATGTTGGAGATCTTCTTCTCGTGAAGAAGGATGAAGGGCTCCTGCATGGAGACTTCCATGCGCTCTTGGTCGGTGACGAAGTAGGGGCTGAGGTAGCCGCGGTCGAACTGCATGCCTTCGACCACGTCGAGCTCGGTGGCCGCCGACTTGTTCTCTTCGACCGTGATGACGCCCTCTTTGCCGACCTTGCTCATCGCCTCGGCGATGAGGCGACCGATCTCGGTGTCCCCGTTGGCGGAGATGGTGCCGACCTGAGCGATCTCTTCTTCGCCCTTGGTGCTCTTGCTGAGCTTCTTGATCAGGTCGATCGCCGCGACGACGGCCTGGTCGATGCCGCGCTTGATCTCCATGGGATCGTGTCCGGCGGCGACCATCTTGAGGCCTTCGCGGTACAGCGCCTGTGCGAGCACGGTGGCGGTGGTGGTGCCGTCACCGGCGATGTCGGAGGTCTTCGAGGCGACCTCTTTGACCATCTGCGCGCCCATGTTTTGGAACTTGTCCTCGAGCTCGATCTCCTTGGCCACGGTGACGCCGTCTTTGGTCACGGTGGGGGATCCCCAGGACTTGTCGATCACCACGTTGCGACCGCGGGGGCCGAGGGTGACCTTCACTGCGTCGGCGAGGGTGTTGACGCCTGCGAGGATTGCTTTGCGGGCGGACTCGTCGAAACGAACTTCTTTGGCTGCCATTGTATGGTTCCTATGCGTTGAGGGAAAAAATCGATGGAGGGGGGAGCGCTACTCGAGGACCGCGAGGACTTCTTCCTCACGCAGTACGATGTGCTCTTCGCCTTCGAGCTTGAGCTCGGTGCCGGCGTACTTGCCGAAGAGGATCTCGTCGCCCTTCTTCACGTCAGGGGCGATGCGCTTGCCATCTTTGTCGCGCTTGCCCTGGCCGACGGCGACGACCTTGCCGCGTGCGGGCTTCTCCTTGGCGGAGTCGGGAATGAAGAGTCCACCGGAGGTCTTGGTTTCCTCGGGGACGCGCTGAACGACGAGACGGTCGTGAAGGGGACGGATTTTCATCGGAATTCTCTCCAGATTTCGTTGGGTACGGTGAGAGGGGGTTTCGGCTGGATTTTGATGCGTCAGCGCACGGCGCAGAGCGCACGGATTGCCGAAATGACGCAAGAATCTCAGGCGAGTAGCAGTCGGCATATCCGAGTGCTAGCGGGGCGGAGCATAAGCCGCGGCCTAGGGTGGTCAACCGCCCCAAATGAAAAAAATCCGCTTTAGGTGTGGCGCAGGCCGTGAGCACTCCCACAATTAGAGGAGACCGTCCAAGAGGCCGCTTCCCGATGACCCAAGAGTTCGCAACCAAGCACACGCTGGAGTCCTTCTTCTTCGAAGAGATTGAGCGGGCGCAGTCCGAGCGTCAGCGCCGGCTGCCCACCGACGTGGAGGCCTACGTCGTCGGCCTGCTGTCCCGATACGCGAACCGGAGCCAGGTCGCCGGCCGCACCTCTCGGCCCCTGGCGCTCGACTACCTCGAGGCGCGAGGCCAGCACGGCAGCCAGCGCGCCAAGGCGCTGCGCTCGGTGGGAGATCGCGCCCTGTACATCTCCGGGGTGGTGCCCAAGAGCATGAACCGCAGCACGGTGGGGGTGCGCTACGTCAAGGGCATCGGCACCGCCGCCTACCGGGCGGTGTCCGACGGGCGCGGCGGTGGGCACCTGGACGTCCTGGAGCGGCTCGCGGGCATGTTCGACGAGGTCGCCGACGTGATCGGTGGGGTGACCGGACGCGAGCCCGCCGGCGAGCATGCCGGGCTCCTCGAGACCTACGACCGATGGCGCCGCGACGGTGGCGATGCGGATCTGCAGCGCCTCGTCGCCGCCGGGGTGCTGATCGATCCGGATCGCTCGGACATCGTCCAGTGAGCTGCACCAACGCCAAGCTTCGGGCGCTGTATGGGGGCCTCGAGGCGCTCTACCAGACCCGCTCGGGCTTGGACCCGGCGAACCTGGTGCGCCGCATCGAGGGCGGTCCGGCCGAGACGCTGCTGCTGCGAGAGGCCGACGGTGCCCTGGAGGTGACGCTGCTGCTCGGGGGCGACACCCTGCGCCGGCTCGCGATGCGCTCGCTGGACGAGTCGCTCAGCGACGACGGCCTCGGCGAGGCCCTGCCCGTCCTCGAGGGGCTCAGTCACCTCGCCTACGTCGCCGAGGCGGCGCGGTGCGAGCGTCCCGTCAGCGGCCTGGAGCTCGAGACCCAGGCGGAGGTCGACAAGCTCGCGATGCTCCTGCTGCATCGCTGGCCCACCGATCTCGCGACCTTCGAGCAGCTCGTCGAGCGCCTCTTCGTGCGCTTCGAGCTGCTGCCGGGCTCCGCGGAGCTGCAGGCGCGATACCTGGCCGCGAACCGAGTCGCCCTGCGGTTCGCGCGGGCGCTGCAGGATCACGTCCGCGGGAAGCAGCTCTCGGATCTCCGTGCCGCCCTGCGCCGCTTCTGGCACTGCGACATGGACGGAAAACGCGCGCTGGCCAGCTGATCGCGTCGCGGCGGTGACGCGTGGGTCAAGCCCACGCCGCCTGCATCGCCGCCCACGGCACCCCGTCGCGAATCTCGGACAAGCGCACCGGCGAGAACCCCTGCAGCGGCCCCGGCCCTGCCGGCCGCCACCGCAGCAGCGCCGCCGCGATCACGTCCGGATCCGGGCCGCCGCGCCGGACCACCATCGGCTGGATGGGGAACGGGCCCAGGGTCTCCAAGACCCGCAGTCCCTGCTTGGGAATCGTCCGCCACACGTTGGCATCGATGGCCGCAACCGCAGCCTCCCCCGTGCGCACCGCCGCGACCGAGCGCGCGTGGGACCCGGTCTCCAGCCAGCGGCCGAAGAACCCTTGGCCCCCCCGCGCCGCGGTCGCGTGCAGCAGCGACCCGAACCCCGACAGGGACGCCCGGTCGTTGAAGGCCGCGACTTCGCCCCGAAGCGCCTCGAACCCACGCGCCCCGTGGTCGCCGCGCACGACCACCTCGCACACGTACGCCGGACGCCCCTGGCATCGCGGGTCGTCGAGCACCATCCCGGCCGGCACCAGGTCGACACAGTCGCGCGCGTGCAGCCAGAGCATCGACGGCGCGCACACCCATCCGAGGTCGAAACGACCCGTGCCGAACCCATCATCGACCGCCGCACGTGGGCCAGATCCGCAGCGTGCGACGCTCAGGGAGGACTCGCAGCCGAGGCTGCGTCCCAGGTGTGCGGAGATCTCCGCGAACATCGAGCGAGGCAGACCTGGCTCCCCGTCCTCGGCGGCCAGGTACGTGACGCACCGCAGGGTCACGACGGATTCGTGCGGGTGGGCTTGCCGCGCGCCGGAGGGTTCGTGCCGCGTCTGCCCCGGCGCCGCGGCGTGGTCCGAGACTCGATGCGCCACACCGGCCCGGCCTCGGTGACCTTGAAGCGGGCCCGCAGCGAGGCCAGGGGGCGGAAGGCGTAGACCGCCTCGCCCCGCTGCAGCGCCTCTTCGACGTCGGATGACCGCGGCTTCTTCCAGATCTCGGCCTGCGCGCAGCGCTGCTGGGTGGCCTGCATGTAGATGAACACCGAGTAGTAGCGCCACTCGGTCGGCGAGCTGTAGTTGAGCACCCTTGCCTTGCCTTGAATGGCGTCGCACGCCGCCTCGCCGTACGCTGCGGCGCCCATGTCCTCACTGAGGTCGACCGTGTCGTGGTTGCGCTGCACCAGCGACATCGGGAGGAACAGGGCGAGCCAGCCTGCTTGGGCGAGCCACGGGCGAAGGCGCTCGAGCGAAGCGGTGAGGGCATCGACCCCGAGCCCGACCCCCATGCAGCCCACCGCCAGACACGGAAGGAAGAACACGTCGAGATCGGGCACCTGGTAGTTGAAGAACCACCACAGGTTGCCCGTGCCCGCGAGGACGACCCCGATGCCCGTCTTGCGTCGTCGCGCGACCAGCCAGACCAAGCCCAGCGCCGCGAGCATCAGCCCCAGGACGAGCAGGTTGTCCACGAAGATCCCCGCGACCAGATCGACCCGCTCGCCGAGGTCGTAGTCCTGGAGGAACTTTCGCTTGAACGCGCCGCCCATCATGTTCTTGCGAAAGATCGTCCACTCCCGCGCGTCCCATCGCTCGAACTTCCGCAGCGGCACGTAGGCGAACACCAAGAGTCCAGCGGCCGCCATGCCGGCCGCGCCGGCGGCGAGCTTCAGACGCGGGCCCAGCCCGTCGCCCACTGCGTCGCGAAGCATCCGGGGCTGGATGCGTTCGGGCAGGCCGAACGCCAGCACGAGCCACGCATACCCGATGCCCAGGGTAGCGATCGACATGTGCATGCCGACCCCGAGGCCTCCGACCAGCCCCGCCAGCAGGACGCCGCGGCGCCAGTGGTCCCGGTTCGCGTGCACCAGCAGCAGCAGCGCTCCCAGGCTCATGACGAGGCCCGGGGTGTAGACCTCGGCCACTACCGCGTTGGCCCAAAAGGTGCGGATGCTCGCCAGGGTCGCCCCGCCGATCACCGCCGCCCGCAGGCTGCCACCCAGGACCCGCACGAGCGCGAAGAGCAGGACCACCGAGACCACGCCGAACGCCAAGCTCATGCGGTTGACACCCAGCGCCGGCTCCCCCGGGAGCCAGGTGAACAGGTGCGCGACCATCGTGTACAGCGGGTACCCCGGCGGATGCGGCACCCCCAGCGTGACCGCGTGCGCGGAGAATTCCGCGCTGTCGTACCAGTACACCGTGGGGCACAGCGTGAGCCGGTACAGCGTCGCCGTGCTCGCTGCGAGGATCGCCGCGCCGACCGTGTCGGGCGTGACGAAGCGGCGCAGGCCGGCGTTGTTCGGCGCCTCAGGCATCGTGGACGCCCGGTTCTATCAGCAATGGCGGCCCCAGAGCATCCACGAACTCGGCCACGAAATCCGAGGCGGGGTGGCGGCGCAAGGCGTCCAGATCCCCAACCTGCAGCAGCCGCCCGCACTCGAGGACCGCCACCTGGGCACCGAGGGCCTGCACGTCCCGCACGTCGTGGGTCACCAAGATCGTCGGGCGTCCGAATGCGCGCAGACGCTCGGTCAAGAAGCGTCGCACCCGTCGGCGGGTGGTGGCATCGAGCGCGGCGAGCGGTTCATCGAGCAGCAGCAGGTGCGGCTCGAGCACCAGCGCGCGGGCCAGCGCGATGCGCTGCTTCTCCCCACCGGACAGACCCGCGACCCCACGCTCGGCCAGGGACGCGACCCCGAGCTCGCCCAGGATCGCCCGGGCCTTGGCGTGGCGCTGCGCCTTGCCCAACCGGTGCGGCCACGTCGAGAGCCCGAAGGCGACGTTGTCGAGCGCGGTGAGGTGCTCGAACAGCCCGTAGCCTTGAGGCACATAGCCCACCCGGCGGCGCTCGATCGGCATGTCGACACCGCGCTGTGTGTCCGCAAGGGTCACCCCCGACACCTCGATGTCGGCGCGGATCGCCGGGACCGCCCCGACCAGGGAGCGCAGGAAGGTGGTCTTGCCGCTGCCGTTGGGCCCGACCAGCGCCAGCACCCCATCGCCACCGCGGAGCGAGACGTCGAGCTCGAAGGCGCCCAGCCGAGCCAGCACGGACGCGCGCCAGGCGGTCACGCGGACCCCCGCCGAGCGAAGGGCAGCAGGCGCAGCCCGACCAGGAGCAGCGCCCCGACGGCGGCCAGGACCAAGGAGAACACAACCGCCAGGCGCACGTCCGACTCCAGGGCGGTGAAGATCGCCAGCGGCACGGTCTGCGTGGTCCCCGGCATGTTGCCGGCGAACAGCAGCGTGGCGCCGAACTCCCCCAGCCCGCGTGCCCAGGCCAGCGACGCGCCCACCAGCAGGCCCGGCGCCGCGATCGGGAGCGCGACCCGTCCGAAGGCCCCGGCCCCCGAGGCACCCAGCGTGCGCGCGACCAGCAGTGTGTCCCGGTCCACCGTTCGAAACGCCCCGGCCGCAGCGCGCACGAAGAAGGGCGAGGCCACCACGAGCTGCGCCAGCACGACCGCAACCGTCGTGAACGCGACCCGCAGCCCCACTGCGTCGAGCGCCGGCCCGAGCAGCCCGCGGAGTCCGAAGGTTTGCAGCAGCGCCACGCCCACCACCGCCGGCGGCAGCACGATCGGCAGCTCGACCAGCACCGCCACCACCTTGGCCCATCGCGACGAGGAGGTGGCGATCCACCAGGCCAGCGGCGTCCCCAGCACGACCGTCAGCGCCAGGCTCAGCGTCGTCGTCCGCAGGCTCAGTCCCAGCGCCGCCGCGAACATCGGATGCCGCAGGCCGGCGCTCAGGTCCGCGGCAGAGGTCGAGGTGACCAGGGCCAGCAGCGGGACGACCAGCAGAGCCACCAGCGCCGCGCCCAGCAGGCCACCGGCGCCCGCGAGCACCGTGCCGCGCTTCATCGAGACCCCCGGACGCGACGCGCCGACCCGGAGCATCCCAGGAGCGCAGCGGCAGCGACGGGCAAGCGGAGCATGGTCCTCGAGCGGCCTCAGCGGGGGCTGGCCGCGATGTTCCCACCGTCGACGGTGATGACGCAGCCGGTCGTGCTCTGGGCGCCGCTGAGGTAGACGAACGCGTCGGCGACGTCGCCGGCGGTCACGGTGCGCTGCAGCAGGTTGGAGCGAAAGTAGGCCTCGACGTCCAGCCCACGCGCGGCCGCCCGCTTGCGAACGTCGTCCTCGGACATCAGCCCAGTGCGCACGCGGTCGGCGTTGACGGCGTTGGACCGGATGCCCGCCTCGGCCCCCTCGATCGCGTACTGCTTCATCAAGGCGTACAGCCCCGCCTTGGCGACCGCGTAGGGGCCGAAGCCCTTCCCGGGGTTGAACGCGGCCTTCGAGACGTTGAACAGCAGGCTGCCGCCGCGGCCCTGGGCCCGGAGCACCGCGGTGGCCTCCGACGCCACGCTCTGGTGCGAGATCAGATTGACCGCCAGGCTCCGCTCCAACACCTCCGGCGGGCAGGCATCCATGGCGGCCTGCGGAGCCGTGCCCGCGTTGGACACGACGTGATCGACCCCACCGAAGGCCTCGACGCAGCCCCGCACGGCCGCCCGGACCGCGCTGCGCTCTGTGAGCTCGGCCACCGCATGGGCCGCTCCGAGCGTCGCGGCGACCGACGCCACCGCGTCGTCGCGATCGACCAAGAACAGCGAGGCGCCCTGCCGTGCGAAGGCGGCTGCTGCTGCTGCGCCGATGCCCGAGGCCGCGCCGGTGACCAGGACCACCTGCCCCTGCATGGGCGCTGGGGCCTTGCGACCCAGCTTGGCCTGCTCGAGCGACCAATACTCCATGTCGAAGAGGTCGCCGTCGGGAAGCGCGTGGTAGCGACCGACGGCCTCGGCCCCACGAATGACCTCGATGGTGTGCTCGTAGAGGTCCGCGGCCACCGACGCCGCGCTGTGGGTCGGGGCCGCGGTCACGATGCCCACGCCGGCGACCAGGGCCACCACCGGATCGGCCGACAGCCGGGTCCGCGTGGCGCCCTTGGCCGCGACCTGTGCGGCGAAGTACTCGCCGTAGCGGTCCCGGTAGGCCTGAATACGGGCGCGCACGTAGCCGGGCCAATCGTCCCCAGCGGCCCCCGGATCGAGCAGCACCGGGACGGCCTTGGTCCGGATGACGTGGTCGGGTGTAGCGGGGCCCCGCTGGGACAGGGAGGCGACCGCCGGATCGGAGGCGAAGGCCCGCGCGGCCTCGGTGCCGCGGCGCTCCAGCACCACCGCTCCCAGACACCCCCGCAGCGCCGGCGCGAGGTCGGCGTAGTCCTCCCGCGCGGCGGGCACCTGGACCGAGACCTTTGCACGAGCCGCGGCCACGAAGTCCTCGGCGCGGCTCACCGCATCGACGTGGCGCGCGTAGGACTGCGCCGCGGTGTCCCCGAACGTGAACAGCCCGTGCTGGCGCAGGAACAAGCCCTCGCACCGCGGGTTTGCCTCGTAGACCTCCGCCGCCAGCTTGGCCAACGCGAAGCCGGGCATGATGTAGGGCACGACCGCCAGCCGCTCTCCGAAGACCTCGCCGGCCAGCGCCTCGGCGTCCTCTTGATCGGCCAGGCACAGGACCGCATCCGCGTGGGAGTGGTCGATGAAGCGATGGGGCAAGAACGCGTGCAGAAGCGTCTCGACCGATGGGTTGGGCGCGCTCGCGTCGAGCATCCGCGTGCGGGCCGCGTTGACCATGTCCTCATCGGACATGCCGGGCAGCGTCCGAAGCTCGCCCAGGCTCTGCATGCGCACCGCGGGCAACCCCGCGGGCTCGATGTCGCCCAGATCCCAGCCGCTGCCCTTGACGCACAGCACCGGCGTGGGGTGACCCAGGTCATCGGCCAGGGTCGTCTTGACCGAGGTGTTCCCGCCGCCGTGCAGGACCAGCGTGGGCTCGACCCCGATCAAGCGGGAGGTGTACACCCGCAGCGCCACGTCCTCGTTGCTGCCAGGGGCGCGGCCCCATCGTGCGACGGCCGCCGTCGCGTCGGAATCGGACCACCGCGATCGCATGCCCCGCTCCTATCACGGACCAGGGGCACGCTGCTATCGAGGCGACCTGTCCGCCGCCTTGTACGCCGCGAGCACGTCCCGGCACGAGGGCGACGTTTCGACGTCGCGAGGACTCTTGAGCGTTCCCAGCAGGCGGTCGCCGCCGACGACGGTCACCCCCATCCAGTAGTGCTCGTTCTTGAAGTGATGCAGCCGGTGGTGGCGCACCAGGAACTTGAAGTAGCGCGATCGGGGCTTGTAGGTGCTGTGGCACACGTAGTGCGTCCACTCGTAGAACAGGCCGACCCCGACGGTCATCAGGGTGAACGTCGCCGCGAGCCCCTGCGGCAGCACGAGGTGGCTCAGCAGCGCGACCCCACCGAAGACCAAGATCCCGCTGGGCACTGGAATGAACCACCACCGCGGCGCATGCGGATCTTCGTGGTGCGTCCGGTGGTCCCGCGCGAGCCGGGTGTCGAGGGTCCACCGGCCGATGCGTCGGGGTCGTTGATGCAGCACGAAGACGTGAACGAGCCACTCGGTCAGCGGCTGCACCGCGAGCTGCAGCGAGGCCAGCGCGAGGTCCCAACCCGTGAATCCACCGACCCACAGCCGATACGCCACCGCGTAGACCAAGAAGCCCACCAAAATGCGGGGCGACGCGTGCCGAAAGAAGATGCGGCGCGCGTCGGAGAGCTGCAGCCCGGGGGTACGGGGGTGGGTTGGACGGGTGGCTGTGCTCATGATGACGCTCCGGTCTCGTCCTCCGTGGGGAGGTCCATGGAATTCGTATCGGGTGGGTCTGCCTCCGCCGCCAGGGCGTCGAGCAGGGCGAAGACGCGGGCGGCACCTCGCCCGACCAGGGTTGCCGCGGCGTCGCGCGCGGCAGACTCGTCGTGGGCCACGACCGCGGCCAGCACGTCGCGATGGCCCTGCAGGTCGGAGACCTCGTCGCCCATCACGATCACCATGGCGCCGCGAATGAGCTCGTAGGTCTCCCGCAGGGTGTTGAACGCCAGTCGGTACGCGACGTTGTCGCTGGCGTGGACCAGCGCGTCCCAGAACTCGAGCGACGCGGCCTGCAGCGCCGCGAGGTCGTCGGGGCTGTGGGCCATCGTCGCCACCTGGCCCCGCAGGCGCACCAGCACCGCCTCGTCGCGACGCTTCGCGGCCAGACGGGCGACGTCGGGGGCGAGCGCCGAGCGCATCTCCATGACCGAACGGGCCACCCGCACGTCGACCTCCCCGTCGGCCCGGACCATCAGCGCGCCGAGCAGGTCGAGACCCGCGGTTTGCCGATAATCGAGCACGCGCGTCCCACCGCCCTGCTGGATTTGCACCAATCCGCTCTGGGCCAGGCGTTTGAGTGCCTCGCGGACGGCGCCGCGGTTGACCCCGAGGACCTCGACCAGCTCCCGCTCGGAGGGCAGCAGCACGCCCGCCTCCATGCGGCCATCGACGATCTCTCGAGAAAGCTGGTCGAACACCTCGTCCGACAGCGTTCGTCGATCGATCTTCTGCAGCGCCATCTTCGAACCGTGGCTGCAAATGAGCCAATGGTCAACTGGTCATACCAGATGACCAGCGTACAGGTCGGTTGCGTTGCGATCGGCCACGACGACGCCGAGGCTGCGCATATTGCGCTAAAGCCCAGGCCCGGCTCGACCGCGGTGCCGCTATCCTGCGGACCGATGAAGGACCCTGCGCCCCAGCCGATCCATCGCCAGGACTACCAACCGCCCGCGTTCGTGATCGACGCGGTGCGCTTGCACTTCGAGCTGGAGCCCGAGCACACGACCGTGCGAACGAGCATGAAGGTGCGCCGCAACGGACCCCACACCGGACCGTTGGTGCTGCAGGGCCAGCGACTCGAGCTGCTCAGGGTCGCGGTCGATGGGGAGCTTCGCTCGCCCTCGCAGTACGCGGTCGACGACGCCAGCCTGACGCTGCCCGAGGTGCCCGACGCGTTCGAGCTCGAGACCGTGGTCCGCATCAAGCCCCACGAGAACACCGAGCTCGCCGGGCTGTACCGCTCGGGCGATACCTACTGCACCCAATGCGAGGCCGAGGGCTTCCGTCGCATCACCTACTTCCTCGACCGCCCCGACGTGATGGCCCGGTACAGCACGACCATCGTCGCCGACAAGGCGAAGTATCCGGTGTTGCTCTCCAATGGCAACGCGATCGAACGCCGCGACCTGGACGGCGGGCGCCACAGCGTCACGTGGGAAGACCCCTTTCCCAAGCCCAGCTACCTCTTCGCGCTGGTCGCCGCGGATCTCAGCTGCAAGGAGGGCACCTTCACGACCCGCAGCGGTCGCGAGGTGAAGCTGGAGATCTGGGTGGAGCACCAGAACATCGACGCCTGCGACCACGCCGTGGAGTCCCTCCAGAAGTCGATGGCGTGGGACGAGAAGGTCTTCGGCCTCGAGTACGACCTCGACATCTACATGATCGTCGCCGTGTCCGACTTCAACATGGGCGCGATGGAGAACAAGGGGCTCAACGTCTTCAACGCCAAGTACGTGCTCGCGCGGCCGGACACCGCGACCGACGACGACTACGAAGCGGTCGAAGGCGTCATCGGCCACGAGTACTTCCACAACTGGACCGGCAACCGCGTCACATGCCGCGACTGGTTCCAGCTCACGCTCAAGGAGGGGCTCACGGTGTTTCGTGACGAGCAGTTCACCGCGGACATGACCTCGCCGGCGGTCAAGCGCATCCAGGACGTGCTGGTGCTCCGGACCGCCCAGTTCGCCGAGGATGCGTCGCCGACCGCCCATCCGATCCGCCCCGACACGTACATCGAGATGAACAACTTCTACACGGCCACCGTGTACAACAAGGGTGCGGAGGTCATCCGGATGATGCACACCCTGCTCGGCGAGCAGGGGTTCCGCAAGGGTATGGATCTCTACTTCGAGCGGCACGACGGCCAAGCGGTGACCTGCGACGACTTCCGGGCCGCCATGGCCGACGCGACGGGGCGCGACCTGGAGCAGTTCGAGCTGTGGTACAGCCAGTCGGGCACGCCGCGACTTCGGGTGCACGGCGAGCACGATGCTGCCGCCCAGACCTACCGCCTCACCCTGGAGCAGCTCGCGCCCGCCGTCGGTGGCCCATCGAGCTACCAGCCGATGCACATTCCGGTCGCGACGGGCCTGCTCGACGCGGCCGGAGCCGACCTGCCCCTGACCCCCGCCGACCCCTCGGTCGTCGTCCGGGGCACGACGGCGATCCTCGAGCTCACGACGGCACGCCAGAGCTTCACCTTTGAAGGCGTCACGCAGCCGCCCCTTCCCTCGGTCCTGCGCGGGTTCTCGGCGCCGGTCCGGCTCGAGCAGGAGCGCTCGGCCGAAGACCTCGCGCTCGCGATGGCCCACGACGCCGACGCCTTCAATCGCTGGGACGCCGCGCAGACCTTCGCCGCCGATCTGTTGCTCGGCCTGGCCACCTGTCACCGCGACGGGTCTACCCTGGAGGCCGACCCCGGGTTCGTGCGCGCCTTCGGTGCCCTGCTCGACGACGCGGAGCTCGACCCGTCGCTGGCCGCGCTCGCCCTCGTGCTGCCGGGCGAGCGGGTCCTGGGACAGCGTCAGGACGAGGTCGACGTCGACGGCCTGCACGCCGCGCGCACGTTCCTGCGCAAGGCGCTGGCCGACACGCACGCCCCCCGGCTGTGGGAGATCTACCGGGACCTGCATGCCCGCACGCGTCCCTATGTACAGAGCAAGGAGGCCAACGGATTTCGGCGGCTCAAGAACGTCGCGCTGGGCTACCTGCTCGCCACCGGGGACGAGACCGCGGTGCAGGCCGCGCGCGCTCAGTTCGGCGATGCCGACAACATGACCGATGCCCAGGCAGCGCTGAGCATGCTGGTGCACCAGAACCATCCGGCGCGCGACGAAGCCGTCGCCGCGTTCTACGAGCGCTGGAAGGCGCAACCGCTGGTGATCGACAAATGGTTCGCCGTCCAGGCGCTGGGCCAGCTCCCCGACGCGCTGCAGCGCGTGCACGCGCTGCGCAACCACCCCGACATGACGCTGAGCAACCCCAACCGGATCCGTAGCCTCATGGGCACCTTCTCGGTCCGCAACCAGGTTCGCTTCCACGCGGCGGACGGTGCTGGGTACACGCTGCTGGCCGACACGATCCTCGAGCTCGATCCGATCAACCCTCAGGTCGCGGCCCGCTTGTGCAGCGCCTTCATGTCCTGGCGCCGCTTCGACGAGGGTCGCAGGGCCAAGATGCAGGCGGCGCTGCGTCGCATTCGGGACACCGAAGGACTCAGCCGCGACGTGCTCGAGCTGACGTCCAAGGCGCTGGCCTGACGCTGCGCTGGCTACGCAGTCAGGCCTGACACGTGCGTCACACCGCCGCGTCGGGCCGCGGCACCCCGAGCAGAGCCGGTTGCGCCCGGGGTTTGCGGCGTCCCGCGCCGATTTGCATCCTGTACCTGCCGCGTCCGCGCCGACGCGGCGCTCTTCCCTTGGACTCCATGATGCTCTGCCTCCGACGCCCTCTCTCGTTCTGCTCGGCCCTGTGCGTGGCCCTCGCCCTCGGTGCAGCGCTCCCTGGCTGCGAGGGGTCCCCGCCGAGCCAGACGGACACCGGCGGCACCGACTCCGAGTCCGGTGAAGAGGTGGTCGGCTTCCTCGAGGTGGGCTTCGGCGAGACCGACTTCACCCCGATTCAGGACGGTGGTGAGCTCCGCGTGGTGTGGGGTTCGCAGGGCTCGGCCATGTTCCCCATGCCGATCCGAGCCGGCGACATCACCGTCCCCGACGACCCCGCCGACTACAACGACGAGCGCGCGCCCGTGCTCGACGTGATCCTCGACGTCGAGGGCGAGGCCGAGGGCTACTGCGGACACTTCAAGTGCGTCTCGAACTACCCGATGTCCTTCGACGTCCTCAGCGACGGCACCTACGAGTTCATGTACGTCCGGGTGATCATGCCCGATGGGGTCGACGTGATGACACTCGACGGCAAGGCGGCACATCTGCGCGTCGAGCTGAGCCCCTTCGACAGCGGCACGCTGGTCGAAGAGTTCGACCTCACGGTGGTCGCCGAGCCTCCGCCGCTGTAGCAGCGTTCACCCCTCGACGCTCTGCAGCGCGGCGGCGATCCCGTCGCCGTAGCGCGCGCGCTCCCAGTCCCCGAGGACGGACACGTCCGCCGCCTCGACCACCGCCATCAGGTTTGCGCGGTCGAGGATGATCTCGGGCTCGACGCCGACGGTCTTGGCTTCGGCCTTGCGCCACCCTTTGAGCGCCTCGACGCGATCGGTCAACGCGCGATCGGGCCGCTGCTTTTGCGGCGGGGCACAGGGGGTCTCTCGCGCCTGGGCGATGAGCTCGAGCAGCTCTTCACCGTCGCGACGCATCACCGGCTTGGGCATGCCCTTGACCTCGCCGAGCGCTCGCCGATCCGCGGGAAGGGCGAGCGCCAGGCCCATCATCGCGACCTCGGGCAGCACGCGGAAGGGGGGTCGGTCGAGCGCCTCGGCCTTGTGCTCTCGCCAGGCGAACAGGGCCTTGAGCACGGCCCGGCCGGGCTCTTCCAGATCGCGCGCGCCCTTCATCTTCCAGTAGCCGTCGGGATCGAAGGGGCGCGGGCGCGGGACGACGGCGCACTGACGCAAGCACGCGCGGTCGAAGAGCTCGCGATGCGGGCCCTCGTCGAGCGCTTCTGCTTGAAGGTCCGCAAGTCGAAGCAGATAGTGCGTGTCGTAGCGCGCGTACGCGAGGGCGGCTTCGGAGAGCGGGCGCTGCCCCCAGTCGTAGCGCTGGAACGCCTTGTTCGCCTTGAAGTCGAAGTGTTCCTCGAGCAGGGACGCCAAGCCGCACTTGGGCCACCCCAGGACCCGTGCGGCGATCATGGTATCGAACAGCGTCTCGACCCCGATGTCCAGGTTGCGCTTGAACGTCAGCACGTCGTAGTCGGCTCCGTGCATCACCTTGAGCACGGCGGGGTCCTCGAGCAGCGTCCCCAACGGCGCGAGGTCGACCGCGAGCGCGTCGATGAGCAGGTCGTCCTTCGGCGTGCTCACCTGCACGAGGCAGATCTGCTCGTGGTAGACGAACATCGAGTTGGCCTCGGTGTCGACGGCGATGCGAGGCTCGCGACGGAGCCTGCCGCACCACGCCTCGAGGGCGTCATCAGAGTCGACCCAGTGCGCGTCCACGCCCGCAGTGTACCTCACAGGCTCGGGGCGCTCGGCTCAGCCAGCCCGCCGACGGCGGCGTGCCCACAGGCCCATCCCCACCATGAGCACCGACCACGCCATGCCCGAGCCTGCGTGTTTGCGGGCTCGGCAGTTGCAGCCCTCGTCCCCGGCCAGCCCCGCCTCGGCGTTCCAGGCCTCGCGCTGCGCATCGACCTCCTCGGAGAGGTCGGCGATCGTCATGGCCGCGCCCTGCAGCGGCACCTCGAGCACCACGCGGGCCGCCGGCTGGTCCGGCGGCGCCCCGCTGCCCCCCGTGACCGCCACGCGGGTGCCATCGTCGAACTCGGCGAAGTTGGGTCCCTCGCACGCGATCACCATCGTCGCAGCGTAGTCGGCCGCCACGTCGTCCAGGTCTTGCGTTGCGTGGAAGACCGGGTCGAGCGTCATCTCGTGCGGCGAGAGCGTCGTGTAGAGGCGCGTCAGGTAGCGATGCGAGGAGAGCAGGTCCACGGCGTGCTCCCCCGGACCGATGATGCGCGCCTCCAGCTCGTCGGCGAACGCCTCGGGATCCCACGTCGGGGGATCGCCATCGTCCTCGTAGCACTCGATGCAGCTGTAGTAGGCGTCGAACGAGACCCCGGTCGGCCGAGGAAGGAACCGCTCCATGAGGCCCGAGATCAGCGGATGCCCAACCCGGCACTCGGCGTTCGCACAGGTCAGCAGCCCCTGCAGGTGCAGCTCCCGCAGCGCGGCTTGGGCGGGCGCGCCTCGGAAGGGCTCGGACTGCCACCGCCCCAGCAAGAGCCCGTCGGTCGCGACGACCGACGACGTGCCGGCGTACTCGGTGACGAAGCCGTGCCCATCGCTGCCCGCGGCGTCGATCGCCTGGGTCACGACCGCCTCATAGTTGGCGCCGGGGTTCTCCCAGTCCATCGCCGCGGGGTTGAGCTCCACGGCGCGGTAGTTGGTGGGCGCCACGCGGTGCTCTCCGAGAAAGAAGGCCCGCACCCCCATGTCGTCGGTTGCGGCGATCCGGGTGAGCCGAATCGGCACGCACGGCTCGTCGCCGGGATAGCGGATCACCACCGGGTGAATCTCGTCGACCCCGGTCCCGCCCCGCAGCCTGAACGCCACGAACGAGAACCCCTTGTCCAGATAGCCCCGCAGCTCGGCCGGCGCCTCGTCGTCCTGGGCGTAGCCGTTGTCATCGAGCCATTGGACCACGCCCTCGACGGTGCCGCCCTCGAGCACCGCGTACTCGAACGCCCCGGCCACGCCCGTGTCGACGATCTCGGGCTCCCCTCCATCGTCCTCCCACAACCCCCCGGCCGCGGCGTCGTTGGATGCCGCCGAGAAGCCCCTGCCATCGCATCCGCCCAGACCCCCGCCCGCCATGCGCCGAGTGCCACAGTCTTCGACCCGGGTGGTCGTCGTGAACGTCGGCACCGTCGCCGCGAGCAGGTTCTGGAACAGCGCGTCGGATCCCGCCTCGATCTCGGGCCGCGCCATGACCGGGACGACCCAGGCGAAGGCGTCGGGATCGCCTTGATACTGGATCTGCACGTGCGCCTCGACCATCCCGTCCTCCATGACGAATAGGATGTTCTCCCCGCTCTGGTCGACCGGCATGACGCTGGGCCCCGCGTCGCAGAACGTCCCCCCGCACGCCCGAGCTTCACCCGGAACCGACCAAGCACCCAACGAGACGGCCAGCGCTCCCAAGATTAAACGAGCGTTCATGATGGGATAGTGCCGCCCATCCCCTCGACGATCACGCGCGGAGCGAGAAAAACGATCGACGGCTCGCTGAGCCCACCTGCCCAGCGGTGCGCCGCACGCGGTCCTCTCAGCTCCACACGATCAGCCCGGCGCCCAGGCTCATCAAGACCACCGCTGCCACCTTGTAGGGCGTGATGGCCTCATCGAACATCACCCGTCCGACGATCACCGACATCGTGACCCCGATCGCCCTCTTTCCGGCCTCGACCAGCGCCGCAAAGAGATGCTGCACGGCGACCAGCTGGCCACCGAGCCCCAGCGCGCCCATGACGATCGCGAACAGCCACGGCTTGTAGGCCTTGCGAATCCCCCGCAGCTCGCCCAATCGCCCCCGTGCGATCAGCAGCGCCAGCCCAAACAGCCCCAGCCCCAGGTTGAGCATCGCCCCGTGAATGCCGAACCCCGCGTGCGCGGTGGCAATCTTGTCGACGACGATCGTCAGCGACCAACACAGCGCGGTGACGAGCATGGGCAAGCTGCCGCGCTCGCGAAACAGCGCGCGCACGAACGCCAGCGGGCTGCGCCCAACGGCCGTGCCGGCGTTGAGCGTCAGCGCGCCCACGACGACCACGGCGATCCCGCCGAGTTGATGCAGCGCCGGAAGCTCGCCCAAGATCGGGTTGGCCGCGATCGTCGTGAACACCGGGACGAAGGCGAGCAGCGGAACGGTCAGGCTCAGCGGCGAGACGGTCACCGCCCGAAAGAACGACAGGTTCGCCACGACGTTGAGCGCCAGCGAGATCAGCCCCGGCAGCACGTAGTCCCAGCTGGTGATGGTGTCGCCCGACGCGACGGCCCACGCGGCGAACAGCGGCATCTGCCCCAGCGTCAGCAGCACCAGCAGCGCCACCGGGGTGACCGACTGCACGAGCACCTTTCGGGACGCATCCAGTCCGGACCAGCACAAGGCCGCGCCAACCGTCAGTCCGATCCCCAGCGAAGGATCGGCCGCTGCGCCGGGGTCGAGCATCACGGCGTGAGTACCACGTTGTCGATCAGCCGAACGCCCCCGTACTCGACCGCGAACGCGACGAGCGTCGGGGCGTCGACGCGCCGCACCGGCTGCAGCGTCGCGGCGTCGACCGCCTGCACGTAGTCGATGGTCCCAGGCGCCAGCGCTGCGGTCGCGCCCTCGATCAACGCCGCCGCCGCGCGCTCGCCCGATGCGAACCGTCGCGCCACTTCGCCGCGGAATCGCGGCAGCGCCAGCGCGTCCGCCCGGGCCTGCGCCGACAGGTTCGCGTTGCGGCTGGACATGGCCAAGCCGTCCTCCTCGCGCACGATCGGCATCGAGACGATCGCGCCGCACAAGAAGAGGTCCGCATGCATCCTTCGAAGGATTGCCAGCTGCTGGAAGTCCTTCTCTCCGAAGACCGCGACGTCGGGTCGCACCAACATCCACAGCTTGGTCACGACCGTGCACACGCCGCGAAAGTGGTCGGGGCGGGACACGCCGCAGAGCGTCGAAGACAAGCCCTCGACCTCGACCCACGTGTTGCGGGAGGGGTACATGTCGTCCGGGTCCGTCGGCGTGAACACGACGTCGACGCCCGCGGCCTCCGCGAGCTCGAGGTCTCGGGCTTCGCTGCGCGGGTAGGCCTGCAGGTCCTCCCCGGGACCGAACTGGGTGGGGTTGACGAAGATCGACAGCACCAGCGGGCCGGCCCCCAGCGGAACGTGGCGCCGCGCCTCGGCGAGCAGACTCAGGTGCCCACGATGCAAGAAGCCCATCGTCGGGACGAAGGCGACGCGCGCGGGCTCCGGGAGGTCACCCCGCCACGCGCGTACAGAGGAGACATCGCGCAGGATCTTCATCGGAGCTCGTCGCGGTGGCGCTTGGCCAAGACCCGATCCGCCTCGTCCGGCTCGGGCCGCAGCAGGTAGGCATCCCACAGCCGGGACGCGTTGGTCGTCTCGCCGTGGGCCTGGTGTTCGATCGCGCGCAAGAAGATGCGCTCGTGCGCGGGCAGCAAGCTCTCGACCGGTCGGCGGGCGTTCATCGAGCCCGGCTCGCGGCGAAGCGAGCGAAACACGTCGCGCGCGGAGGCGGAGTCCCCCGCCCGGTCGAGCACGAACGCCCAGACGTAGCGGGAGATCTGCCGCTCGGACGCGTCCACGGGCGCGTCGATCATCGCCAGGTGCGCCAGGCGGACGGCCTCCTCGAGGTCGCCGGCGAACAGCGCAGCGACGGCCCCCATGCGTTCGATCCGCCAGCGCTCGGCGTCTCCGGCCTTCTCCGCCAGCGCCAGGTTGGCCCGGACCGCCGCGGCGTCGCCCAGGACGCAGTACGCGTAGGCTCGAAAGTAGTACGCCTCGAAGGGCGCCTCTTGCCCCCGCAGGTGCGCCTCCTCGATCGCCGTGTCGAGCAGGGCGACCGCGCCCCAGACGGCCTCCTCCTGGTTGCGAACCGTCGCGTCGAGCTTGGGGTCGGCCTCGGGCATCCAGCCGACCGGCACCGCCTCGACGACGGCCTCCTGCGCGGCGAGCACCAGCACGTCGGGCTCACGGGGGCACTGCCGGGCGCGTGCGCCCCACACCCGCTCGAACTTGCCGCGGCCCTGCGTCCCGAGGCGGATCGCGAGCGCCTGACGCCCCGCGGAGTCGCACGCGCGCCACGGACGGGCGCCAGCGCGGGCCCACGCGGTGGGCGGGGGCGCGCCGGCGGGCTGCCAACCGTCGTCGGCCGGACCGGACAAAACCGCGGCGAGGGCCATGGAGAGCGCGCCGAGCATGGGGCCATCATAGCACCGCGCTTTTGCGGAAAACTTGACCCCTTCGCTGGGTCCGAAACACTGGCGCTCGATGGACCTCGCCCCTCGTGCCCGCATCGTCCTGCGCGTCCTGTTCGCCGGGGCCGCCGCCTTGAACCGAGGGGTCTCCTGGACCGCGCGAAACGCCTGGGTCCACCGCGCGGTCCTCAACGCGATCTTCGTGCGCGCCGCGTGGTGGGGCTCGCTCTGGCTCGCGGTCCAGACGACCGGCAATCTCCTCGACACCCGCGTCACGCTGGCCGTGGACCCGAGCCTGATGCGCTTCGGGGTGGGTCTGGGGCTGTGCTGGCTCGTGGTCGTGCTCGCGACCGCGCCGCGGCTGCGCCGGGCCGCGATCGCCTTGGGTGCCGTCCATGGCGGACTGGGCCTGGTGCTGTGGACGCTGGCCGGCGGCGGCTGAGTCCGCGGCGATGTGACCTCCGCCCTTGGACGCTCGTGGGGCGATCGGGCAAGCTCTCCCCATGCGGCTGCAGCTCATGCTGGTCGTGGGCGCACTGCTCGCCTGCGCACCACCGGGCGGGGACGGGGACGAGGGCGAGACCGACACCGGTTCGGACGAGGTCTTCGAAGAGCCCGACTTCCTCGAGCCCGCCGGCGGCGAGCTGCGCCTGCGCGCGGACCGGACCGAGGCGCTCACGCTGGGGGTCCGCGGCATCCGGCCGGGGCTGACGCGGGTCTTCGTCGACGAGCTGAGCTTGGGCACCGCGATGGAGCCCGGTGCCTGGATCGAGCTGTCCGCCGGCGAGCTGACGATCCGCCTGGCGGGCTCGATGGTCACCGGGACGCACACGCTACAGCTGCGGACGCTCACCCCCGAGGGCTCACTCGACAGCGCGCAGGTCTCCATCGAGATCGGAGCCGCCGGCCCCACCGGGCTGTCTGCGTCGATGGACGACGCGGTCGCCTTCGAAGCCGACGCGATCGACGCGCACGGACACGGTGAGCAGGGCGCCCTGATGGGCGTCGACCTCTCGACCGACCCGGTCTCGATCATCATCGCTCCCGCGGACGGTCGGGGGTGGGCCCTGTCCGAGCAGATCACCTTGCCCATGCCGGGCTTCGATCGCACCGACGAGCCGCGATTCGCCGCCAGCGCGACCCTACGAACGATCGACGACGCTCGACGGCTGCGCCTGGTGTGGCGGACCGGGGACGAGGGACGCGGGCTGCTCGGCGCCGACCTGCTGTGGCCCCCGGCCGCCGTACAGACGCAGAGCGTCATCGACCTCGACGAAGACTTCGGCGGCTACGAGTACACCAAGCTCGGCCGCCCCCTTCTGCTGGGCGATTTGGTGGTCGTCGAGGCCCTGCTGACCGGCAACGTCGAGGCGCCTCTGCCCGGCGATCGGACGCTGCTCACCGCGAGAATCGATCCGAGCACCGCACGCTTTGGCGCGGCCACCATCAGCGCGGTCGGGGTGCGGCACGACGTCGAGCGCATCGTTCCCGTTCGCGACCTGCTCACCTACGAGACCGGTGGCATTCCCGGCCTCGGCGCGCGGGTGGCCGGCCTGCGCACGGTCGTGTTCGAGGTCGACTCCGGCACGAGCAGCCTGGTCGAGCGCTCCACCGGCGCAAGCGACCGCTTCAGCAGCCTCTTGGATGGCGTCGGTCCCCCGCAGGTCGTGCTCGGTGCCTTCTCGTCCCGCCAGGTGTTCGTGCCGCTGCACGCCGACGGCCCCAGCGTCTTCCTGCGCCACTTCGACGACCGTCGCGAAGGCAGGTCCGCGGCGGCCGAGCCGACCCCGAGCGCCCTGGACGACATCACCGACATCACCGCGCCGGTCACCAGCACGGTCCTGGGCGGGGTGCCGGTGTACTTCATTCCCCAAGGAGTGGACGCGCCGGTGGTGGGAATCCTCAGCAGCGGACCCGAGCCCGTGGTCGTCTCGTTGGGCGGACTCGCCTGCGACGAGGTGGCGGTCCCGGTCTGTACGCAGTGCGCCTCCTCCGAGTCCCTCGACCTCGCGTGCCGACGCGGTCGCGAGGTCTTCAGCGGCAGCGTGCAGCTCGAAGGGGAGTCATGAAGGGGGTCCTCGCCGCGGCCGTGCTGGGCCTTCTCGTCCTCGGAGGTGCCGCGTGGTGGTGGGTCGGTCGGACCGAGACCATCCCCGAGACGCTCGAGCCGGTCGCGTCCGATCCCGCGGCAATCGAGATTCCGGGGCTCGAGGGTCAAGCGCCGCTTCGAGTCGCCGCGCTTCGGGGCAAGACCGTGGTGTTCATCGTGACCGGAACCTGGTCGGCGAAGAACCCCGAGGGTGAGGCAACCAACCGGGCGCTGTCGCGGTGGGTCCTTCCCGAGGACACCCTCGGGGTGGTCATCGCGGACGCCGGCGGGCTCGGTGCCTTCTCGGGCGAAATCGCGTCGACCATGGCCAACTACGCCCCGGAGATTCGTCTGCCCCTGTACGTGGACTTCGACGGGACGTTCGTCGAGACCTTCGGGCTGCCCAAGGGACACCACGGGATCGTCGTCCTCGGGCCCGACGGCGAGGTCGTCGCGCGCCACAGCGGCGGCCTGCAAGGCGATGCGCTCGAGTCGCTGCGCGTGCAGCTGGGGGCGCAGGAGCCTCCACCGGGTCCTCCGATGCCAACCCTGAGCGTGGGTGAACTCGACACGGCGACGTGCATGCGCACCGTGTGCGCCTTCGTGTTCGCGGGGCCCCAGCGCGTGAGGCGGGCCGACATTCCGGGCATGCGCCCCGGAGGCTTCGAGGGGGACGACGACGCGCGCCTCGAGAAGATGCTCGAGCCCGCGGTGCGGGCGGTGACGATGGCGCGAAAGATGAAGCTCTCCGCGGCCAAGGGCGCGCTGGTCGGCGACATCGACCCCGAGATCGACAGTACCGGATGGGAGCGTGCGGGGTGGGACGCTGGCGCCCCCGCCCGCGCCGCGCTGGGTCTGGGGCCGGACGAGGTCGCGATCGTGGTGTTCGACCACGGTCGAGAGGTCCTGCGGGTCGAGGGCCTGGTGCGCCTGTTCCAGTGGGGGCGCATCGCCGACCTGCTGGGCGTCGAGGGGTTCAACGACCGCAGGCCTCCGCGTGGCTGAGGCGATGGCCTCATCACTCTTCGCGCAAGAACAACGAGAACACGAAGTCATCGGCCGCACCGTGGCAGCCGATGCAGTCGTCGGGTCGCGGGTCGGTGAGCACGCGGTCCATCGCGTCGAGCTGGGCCCAAGACCAGCCCTGTGCATCCTTGCGCATCACGTTGATCAAGAAGGGATCAGGCGCCTCCTGGCCGTCGTAGCTCTCGCACACCGCCGCGACCCCGTCCGGCCAGGCGCCCAGCGGTTCCTCGCTGAGGAACGCTTCGAGCAGATCGGGGTGCAGGTAGACCTCCACCCACGCGCCGTGGGGTCCGGTGGCCACCCTGCGCCGGGGCAGGTCGGCGGACGTCGGCGGCGGCTCCCAGTCGGGGTAGCCCTCCGCCTCCACCGCCTGCAGGAGCGCCCGCGCATCGGGGTCCTGGACGTCCAGGGGCCCCGGCTCCTCCGCCAGGCACGCCGCGAGCGGAACCGCGGTGATCAGGAGTCCGAAGCGCCGCACGTAGCCAGCGTACGTGGTAGACGACCGCATGGCCAAGGGTCCATCGGCGCGCCGACTCGCGACGCGGGTGCTTCAAGACATCGAGCGAACCGGCGGGTTCAGCAACCGGGCCCTGTCGCGACAGCTCGAGCGCCACCAGGGGCTCGACCCCCGAGACCGCGGCCTGACCACGACGTTGGTCTATGGGGTCCTTCGCCACCGCGCCCGCCTCGACGCCCACATCGATACCCACGCCCGCCGCCCCAAGGGGCTCAAGGGGGAGACGCGGCAGGTGCTGCGGATCGCCGCGCTCGAGATGCTGGAGCTGCAGCGGCCGCCGGCGATCGCGATCAGCGAGGCGCTTCGCTCGCTGGCTCGAGCGGGTCCTCTGCGCGGCGCGGCCCAGGCGATCCTCGGGGCGATCGGGCGCGAGGGCGCGGGGCTCGACGAGGCGTGGGCGACCGGCAAGGCCTTGGACGTGCTGGAGCGCCGCTGGTCGATCCCGCGGTGGCTCGGAGGACGGTGGGTCAAGCAACTCGGAGCCGAGGCCGCACTCGCCCGGGCCGCGGCGGTGGCCCTTCCGCCCCCGGTCGACCTGCGCCTCGACCTCGGCCGCATCGATGCGCCCGCGGCGATCGAACGGCTCACGGCGGAGCACCCCGGGATTCAGATCGAGACGGTCGACGGCCAGCCGCAGGCGCTGCGCACCCGTGGCGGTGGCGACCTCTTCTACGGGCCGATGCACGGCGAGGGCCTGCTGTCGGTGCAAGGACTCGCCGCGCAGCAGCCCGCCATCCGCCTCGCGCCGCAGCCGGGCATGCGCGTGCTCGACGCGTGCGCGGGCATGGGCATCAAGACCCTACAGCTCGCCGAGTTGATGGACGGTCGCGGGCACATCGTCGCCGCCGACCTCGACGCGCGGCAGCTCGAAGAGGCACAGGCCCAGCAGGGCCGCGGCCGCCTCAGCGCCGAGACCTTGCACGTGGAGCACCTCGAAACCGATCTCGGGGACGAACACCCCGCCCTCGACGAGATCCCCTTCGACGCAGTCTTGCTCGACGTTCCTTGCACCGGCCTGGGCAACCTCGCGCGGCACCCCGAGGTTCGCTGGACCCGGAGCTACGACGACATTGGGGCCCGCGCCGCGCTGCAGGACCGCCTGCTGCGGCGCAACCTCGCGCGGGTTCGTCCCGGCGGACCCATGGTCTACGCGGTGTGCAGCTTCGCTCCAGAAGAGGGCCCCGACGTCGTGCGCTCCGTCGTGCAGGAGGGCTTGGCCTCCCTGGAGCATGAAAAGGTGTGGACGCCCGAGAGCGACGGCACCGAGGGTTTCTACGTCGCTCGGCTTTGCCGGGCTCGATAGCGGTTCCGACCCCCCGAGGTTCGCGGTACTGTTCGGCCCTCGCATGCCCCGATCACGTCAGGACGGTTCGCGCTGATGGGAGCTTGGTTTCTCCCGACCGTCATGCTGGTCGGCGGCCTCGTCCTGCTGGCGACCGCCGCCGATCGCTTCGTGCTCGCCGCGGCCCGCCTCTCGAAGCTGTGGGGGGTCTCACCGATCCTCATCGGCGCGCTGGTCGTCGGCATGGGGACCTCGTCTCCGGAGCTGCTCGTCTCGGTGCTCGCCGCGCTGTCCGGAGAGGTCGACCTGGCCGTCGGCAACGCGGTGGGCTCCAACGTCGCCAACGTAACCCTGGTCCTCGGCGCGACCGCGTTCTTGGTGCCGCTGAGCGGCAACCTCCGGGTGCTTCGGCGCGAGGGCATCCTCATGTTCGTCGCGGTGTGCGGGTTCGCGCTGACGCTCTACGACCTGCGTCTCGAGCGCTTCGAGGGCATCGCGCTGCTCGGCTCCATGGTCGTCGCGGCCTACCTCGTCGTCCGTTGGGCGCGCGCCGACCAGCGCGCAGGCCTGGCGATGCCCGATGGCGACGAAGCCGACGTCAGCCAGATCAAGTGGCCCAAGGAGGTCGGCATGGGCCTGCTCGCGCTGGGCCTGACGCTGCTGGGCGCCGAACTCCTGGTGCGGGGAGGCACCGAGCTCGCCTCGCAGATCGGCGTCGACTCGGCCTTCGTCGGCCTGACGCTGGTCGCGGTCGGCACGTCGCTGCCCGAACTCGCGACCTCGATCGCCGGTGTCCGCCGCGGGGAGCACGACATGGTCATCGGCAACGTGGTCGGCTCCAACATCTTCAACGCGCTGGCCGTCGCCGGCACCGCCGGCATCCTGGGCCCCGGCACGATCGATCCCAGCTTTCGCCTCGCGAGCCTGGTCATGGTCGGGTGCGCCGCACTCGCAGGCCTGCTCGCGGTCACCGGCCGAGAGCTGGTGCGGTGGGAGGGCTTGGTGCTGATCAGCGGCTTCGCGGGCTTCGTCTGGATGAGCTACGTCGCGTGAGCCCGGACCGAGCCCGATGCCGCCGGCCCGGGTGGTGAAACGCCGTCCGGGGCTGCTAGCCTGCGCCGCATGGCCCACCCACCCCGCATTGCGCCTTCGATCCTCAGCGCAGACTTCGCACGGCTCGGCGAAGAGGTCCGGGCGGTCGACGACGCCGGTGCGGACTGGATCCACGTCGACGTGATGGATGGGCGCTTCGTCCCGAACCTGACGATCGGCCCCGCCGTGGTGAGCGCCCTGCGCCCGCACACGGCCAAGCCCATGGACTGTCACCTGATGATCGTCGAGCCCGAGAAGTACGTCGAGGACTTCGCGGACGCAGGCGCCGACATCATCACCGTGCACGTCGAGGCCTGCCCGCATCTGCACCGCAACCTGCAGCAGATCCGCGCCCTGCCCCACCACGGCGGCGAGCGCGTCCTGGCCGGCGTCTCCCTCAACCCGCACACGCCGGTGGAGTCCATCCTGCACGTGCTGCCACTGTGCGACCTCGTGCTGATGATGAGCGTCAATCCGGGCTTTGGCGGGCAGTCCTTCATCCCGCAGGTCCGTCCCAAGATCCGCACCCTTCGCGCGGCGATCGAGCGCGAGGGGCTGGCCACGCACATCCAGGTCGACGGGGGCATCAGCGACCTCAACGTGGCCGAGGTGCACGCCGACGGGGCCGACTGCTTCGTGGCCGGCAGCGCGGTGTTCCGCAACCCCAGGCACCCAAACGACTACGCGGGCGCGATCACGGCAATCCGCGAGGCCGCTTCGCGCTGAGGTTGTGAACGACCGGCGCCCGGGGCGATACTCCGGCCGTGGACAAGACCTATCCCTCCCCCGAGGCAGCGGTCGCGGACATGACGGACGGCATCACGCTGATGTCGGGAGGTTTCGGCCTGTGTGGCAACCCCGAGCGTCTCATCGACGCCGTGGCGGCCAAGGGCATCAAAGACCTCGACGTCATCTCCAACAACTGTGGCATCGATGACGTCGGCCTGGGCATCCTGCTCGCCAACGGCCAGATCAGGAAGATGACCTCGTCGTACGTCGGTGAGAACAAGGCGTTCGCCGAGCAGTATCTGTCGGGCAAGCTCGAGGTGGAGCTGGTACCCCAAGGTACGCTCGCCGAGCGCATTCGAGCCGCAGGCGCCGGCATCGGCGGTTTCTACACCCCGACGGGCTACGGCACGCCGGTCGCAGAGGGCAAGGAGGTGCGCGAGCTGGACGGGCGGATGTACGTGCTCGAGATGCCGCTGCGGGCCGACTTCGCGATCATCAAGGCCTGGAAGGGAGACACCCACGGCAACCTGGTGTTCGGCAAGACCGCCAACAACTTCAACCAGGCCATGGCGACCGCCGGCGCGATCACCATCGCCGAGGTCGAGGAGCTCGTGCCTGCCGGCGAGCTCGACCCCAACACCATCCACACGCCTGGAATCTTCGTGCAACGGATCGTGCGCGGACGTCACTACGACAAACCCATCGAGTTCCGGACCACGTCCGACACGTCGAAATGAAGGAGCGCGCCATGGCACTCACACGAGAACAAATCGCGGCCCGCGTGGCCAAAGAACTCCGCGACGGGGACTACGTCAACCTCGGCATCGGCATGCCGACGCTGGTGGCCAACAACGTCCCGCCGGGCATCGAGGTGGTCCTGCACAGCGAGAACGGCCTGCTGGGCATGGGACCCTTCCCCAAGGACGCGGACGTCGACGCGGACCTCATCAACGCCGGCAAGCAGACCGTCACCGCCAACCCAGGGGCATCCTTCTTTGGCAGCCACGACAGCTTCGCGATGATCCGCGGCGGTCACCTCGACCTGTGCGTGCTCGGGGCGATGGAGGTCAGCAAGGACGGCGATCTGGCCAACTGGATGATTCCCGGCAAGAAGGTCAAGGGCATGGGCGGCGCCATGGACCTCGTCGCGGGCGCGCGCCGGGTCATCGTGATGATGGAGCACGTCAACCGGGCTGGCGCGCCCAAGATCCTGGACGCGTGCACGCTGCCGCTGACCGGCAAACGTGTCGTGCACGAGATCGCGACCGACCTGGCCTACTTCCTCGTCGAGCCCGGCGGCGGCCTGAAGCTCACCGAGCTCGCGCCGGGGGTGAGCGTGGACGAGGTGCGCGAGAAGACCGGATGCACCTTCGAGGTGGCGACGTAGACCACCTCGCGAGCGCCCTGCTCACGCCTCGAGCGCGCGCAGGATCGACGGCGGCAGCGCTGCGTACAGCGACAGGCCGCCTCGCGAGAGCGACGGCCCCTCCAGGCTGGCCAAGCCCGCCTTCTTGAGCCGGACCACCGCTGCGCCACAGCCCAGCAGGTACGCGGCCAACAGGTCGAGGCTCGGTGCGTGGCCGACACACAGCAGCGTCTTGGACCCGGTGGCCGCGACCTTCTCCACCAGCTTCTTCGTCATCTTCGCCGGGTCACCCTCGGGGACCAGGACCGACAGCTGCTTGATCTTCACCCCCGGTGCGACGACGTCCTGCACGATGTCGGCGGTCTGCCGGGCGCGCAGGTAGGGGCTGGTGAGGATCAGGTCGGGCTCGATGCCGAGGCGACGAATCCCCTTGGCCACCGCCCGCGTCCGCTCCACGCCCTTGTCGGTGAGGGGGCGCTGCGGGTCGGGAGGACAGCGCGGGTCATCGCGACGCAGCGCGATCCCATGTCGCAGCAGGTGTATCCGCACACGCCGAATGTACCAGGCACCCGCGGCCGCCGTGGAGGGTTTCGGCTGTGGCTGATAAACCTGCCGCAGCATGCCGGCACGCGCCAAGCAACTCGCGGCGGTCGACCTCGGATCCAACAGCTTTCACATGATGATTGCGCGGGTCCGCGGCGGCCAACTCGAGCTGATCGACCGCCTCAAGGAACGCGTTCAGATGGCCGCGGGATTCGACGAGGCCAACAACCTCACAGACGAGGCGATGGCGCGCGGGCTGGCCTGCCTGGAACGCTTTGGGCAGCGGCTCGCCGACCTCGACAGCGTCGACGTTCGCGCGGTGGGCACCAATACCTTGCGGAAGGCCAAGAACGCCGCGGAGTTCGTCGACCGGGCCGAGGTCGCCTTGGGTCACCCCATCGACATCATCTCTGGTCACGAAGAGGCCCGCATCATCTACTTGGGCGTCGCGCACTCGCTCGCCGACGACGTCGGGCGACGCCTGGTGATCGACATCGGTGGCGGCAGCACCGAGTTCATCATTGGAGAGCGTTTCGAGCCCAAGCGCGTGCAGTCCGTCCACGTCGGCTGCGTCAGCCACACGCTCCGCTTCTTCAGCGATGGTCGGCTGCGGCGCGAGGCGTTCCGGGAGGCGACGACCGCCGCGCGCGTCGAGATCGAGACCTTCGAGCGCGAGTTTCGACGCACCGGCTGGGTGAGCGCCGTCGGCAGCTCCGGCACCGTCACCGCGATCGACGAGATCCTGCGCGCGAACGGCTGGAGCGAGATGGGCATCACGCGGGCCGGGCTGCGACAGCTGCGTGAGCACCTGATCGGCGTGGGCCGGCTCTCCAAGCTCAACCTGCCCGGACTCTCGCCCGAGCGCGTCCACGTGCTTCCCGCGGGCCTGTCGATCCTCCAGGGGGCGTTCAAGAGCCTGAAGATCGACCGCATGTCCGTCTCCCCCGGCGCGATGCGAGAGGGCCTGCTCTACGACACGATCGGACGCAACACGCACGAAGACGTCCGGGTGCGCACCGTCGAGTCGCTCGTCGAGCGGTACGCCATCGACCGCCGCCACGCCAGCTGCGTGGAGTCCACGGCGCTGCGCGGGCTCGACCAGGTCGCAATCCCCTGGAACCTGCACCACCCCGACCTGCGGGGCATGCTCTCGTGGGCCTGCCGCCTGCACGAGGTCGGCCTGAGCCTGTCGTACAGCGGCTACCACAAGCACGGCGCGTACATCGTCGCCAACTCGGACATGGCCGGATTCTCGCGGGGCGCGCAGCATCATCTCGCGGCGCTGATCGAGTCGCACCGCCGCCGCTTCAAACCGGCGCTCGCCGAGCAGCTGCGCGCGTTGACCGACGGCGAAGATGGGGTGCGCCTCGCCGTGCTGCTCCGGCTCGCGGTCACGCTGAACCGAAGCCGCGATCCCCAGCCGCTCCCGCCGTTCCAGATCACCGCGGCCGGCGGCGCGGTCGAGCTCAAGTTCGTTCCGGGCTGGCTCGAAAAACACCCGCTGACCCGAGCAGACCTCGCCAACGAGCGAGACTACCTGCAGGCCGCGGGCTACGAGCTTTCGTTCGCCTGACTCGGGGCGCCCTGGGCTACTTGTCGCAGGCGGCTTCCATGCCGCCCTCGCAGGCCTTGGCGCGCAGGTCGGCGGCTTCCTTCTTGGACTTCTTGCCGCCCAGACCCTTCTGCCAGGCCAGTGACAGGCCGTAGCAGCCGTTCATGTCGCCGCCGTCGCAGGCCTGCTGGTACTTCTCGCGGGCCCCTTTCGCGTCCTTGCTGCCGCCCTCGCCCAGGATCATCAGCCGCGCGAGGTTGCTGCAGCCGGGCATTTCACCGGCGTCACAGGCCGCCCCGTACATCGTGCGGGCCTGGGTGCTGTCCGCGTCTCCGCCCTGACCGCCCTCGAACATGATCGCCGCGTTGAGGCACGCGCCTTCCATGTTGGACTCGCACGTCTTGGCGAACAGCGTACGGGCCTTGTCCAGCTCGGGCGCGCCGCCGCGCTCGGTCTGGAGCATGATCGCGAGGTTGAAACACCCCAGCTCGTGCCCGCCCTCGCAGGCCATGTCGTAGTAGCCGCGCGCCTTCGCCTCGTCCTGTGGACCCTCGCGGCCCCGCTCCCACATGACGGCTAGGGCCGTGCACACCGCGGCGTCGCTCCCCTCTTCGCAGACGCGGGTGTGGTCGGCGCGCGGGTCGACGGGCTCGGGCTCGGGCTCGGGCTCGGGCTCGGGCTCGGGCGCCGGCGCCGCGTCCTGGGGCGTGGTGGTGGTCGTGTCCTTGTTGCAGGCGGTCAGCGCCGCGAACGAGCAGAGCAGCACGAGAGTTCGCATGGCCCGAATCCTTAGCACGGCCGCAGGGGCCGGAAAACCAGGCTCGGACTGAAAGGGATCACTCAGTGTTTGCTGGGCGCACCGGGGGTGAGCTGCAACTCCACCGCTGCGCCGTCACGCTCGACGACCACGGTGATCGCTTCGCCGGGAACGAGCTCGCCGAAGGCGGCCATGTAGTCGTCGATGCTGTGGATGTCGCGCTCGCCCATCTTCTTGATGATGTCGCCCTTGCGAAGGCCCGCCGCCTCCGCCGGCCCCCCTTCGCGAACCCCCGACAGCGCGAGCCCGTCGACGTCGGCGGCGTAGTCGGGGACGGTTCCCAGCGAGACCTTGAACGCGCGACGCCCCGCTGGAGCCTTGGCCTTGGTCTTGTGGAAGACCAGCGCGACCTGTTCGTGCACGATGTCGTCCACCACGCCCAAGGCGAGGTTGGTGACGGCCGCCATGCCCTCGAAGTCGAGCTTGTCCGCGTCATCGGAGGGCTTGTGATAGTCCTCGTGCGGCCCGGTGAAGAAGTGCAGCACGGGAACGCCGTCGTCGTAGAACGCGGCGTGATCCGAAGGCCCCTGCCCGTCCGGCGTGGTCGAGACCGACAGCCCGGTCGTCTGCGCCGCGAGCACCGTGGCCCACGCCGGGGCCGTACCGACGCCGGCGACGATGACGGCGTTGTCCCGAGCGCGGCCGATCATGTCGAAGTTGACCATGGCCACCATGCTCTCGCGACGCACGTCGTCCAGCGTCTCGACGAAGTGCCGAGACCCGAGCAACCCCATCTCTTCGGCGCCGAAGGTCACGCACAGAACGTCGTAGGGGCGCTGCGCAGCGGGGAGTGCCGCGATCGCGCCGCACAGCTCCAGCAGTCCCGCCACGCCCGATGCGTTGTCGTCGGCCCCGTTGTGGACCGCGACCTCGCCCGGCGCGAGTGAGCTCGACGTCCCCATGCCGAGGTGATCGTGGTGGGCCCCCACGATCACCATCTTCGAGGAGGTGCCGTTGCCGACCAGCAGCCCCGCCACGTTCGCCGTCCCGTGCACCACGCGTTCGACATCGCTGCGAATGCGGGCCGGCGCCTTGCTCTTGGCGCCCTTGTCGATCCCCGGACCCTCGGGGGTCACCGTGGCAGGGCCCTTGATGCCGAAGGCCCGCAGGATCGCGGCGTTGCCCTCCGAGGACACGAACACGGCCGGAAGCTCCAAGGAGTCGGCCCGACCATGGTTCGGATAGGGCGCCGCGGAGGTTGGATCCCACAGCACGAAGCCGACCGCGCCGCGATCGCGCGCCGCGATCATCTTGTTTTGGGGCCGGGTCGCGCCGGGGGGAAGGTGGGGGTCGCCCGAGGGCCCGCCCGCCAGCGCCACGACGATGCGGCCCTCGACCGCCTCTTCGATGCCGGCATAGTCGCCCGCGCCGCCGCCTTGCTCGGTGATGCCGTAGCCCACGAACACCAGCGGAGCTTCGGTCACGCCCTTGGCCTGGGTGCCCTCTGCGAACGGGAGCAGGGTATGCGGCACGGGTCCGGCTGCCGTGGACAGCTCCGAGACACCATCATCGCTCAGGCGCACGCCGTCGACGACCTCGAACGCTTGACGGTAGACGGTGCCGAAGCCGGGCTCGAGCCCGTACGCCCGCATCGTCTGCTCGATGTACTCCTGCGTCTGCTCGTCCCCGGACGTGCCCGGTGCCCTGCCCGACCGCGCGTCGGAGGCCAGGAAGTCCACGTGCTTCGCGAGCATCTCGGCCTGCACCGCCGCGGGCGCCCGACGCTCCGGTTCGCCTGGAGGCTCGGGCGGGGCCGAGGGCTTCTGCGTGTTGCAGGCGCCAAGCAGCAGGACGAGGGCCAGGGCACCGAGGGGGCGAACCACGGCCGCAGGCTACTGCAGCCTCGGCGGGGCGGCTACCCGGTCACGCCCCGCTCACCACCCGACCAACAGGTTCGCGACGATCCACACGCCCCCCAGCGCCATCCAGACCGCCGCGTAGCCGATGATGTCGCGCGCGCGAACGCCTGTGATGGCCAGCAGCGGCAGAGCCCAGAATGGCTGCAGCATGTTGGTCCACTGATCGCCGTACGCGAGCGCCATGACGACCCTGCCCGGCTCGATCCCCGTCGCCAGGGCGCCCTTCATCAGCACCGGGCCCTGCACCGCCCACTGCCCGCCACCGGAGGGCACGAACAGGTTGAGCAGCCCCGCCGACGCGAACGCGAGCACCTCGAAGGTCCCGGGGCCCACCTCGGAGAACGCCCGGGCCAGCGCCGCGGAGAGCCCCGCCGCGGTCATCACGCCCATCACACCCGCGTACAGCGGGAACTGAACGATGACCCCGGCGCAGCTCCGCGCGCCTTCGTCGCACGCGCGCAGGAACCGGTCCGGCCGTCCGTGCAGCAGCAGCGCGGCGGCGAACAGCGCGAGGTTGACGGTATCGAACGACAGCCGCGTCAAGCCGCCGTCTGCGACGACCATCGTCAGGACGGCCAGCAGCGGCAGGCCGAGCAGGAAAGCGAACGCGCTGGAGCGTTCGATCCGGTCGATCGCGCCCGGAGCGGGAAGCGCCTCCGACTGCGCGACGGGCTCGGGGATGGGAGCCGCCTGGGCGTCGTCGTCGTGCAGCGGCGTCATGCCCATGAACACCAGCGGACCCAGCACGAGCAGACCTCCGGAGACGATGAGGTTCAGCGGGCTGAGCAGCGTGGACGCCAGATCCAGCACCCCCACCTGCGCCGCGAGCTCGGGGCCCAACACCTCGGTGAGATCCGCGGCGGTCGTGACCTTGAGCGGGGCACTGCCGCTGAAGCCTCCGTGCCACGTCATCAGCCCGCTGTAGCCGGCCGCGCACAGCAGCGGGTAGTGGAGCGTGAAACCTCGGCGCCGCGCGAGTCGGCCGGCCTCGCGCGCAAGCACGGCGCCACCGATCAAGCCGAGGCTCCAGTTCAGCAGCGCGAGCGCGATGGCGATGAAGGCGGTCGCGCCGACGAGCTGCCGGGGGGTGCGGACCCAGCCGATCGACGCCGCGATGCCGCGCTGCACCGCCGGCGCCATCGCGAGCGCGGTGCCCAGCACCAGCATCACGCACATTTGCATCGTGAACGTCAGCAGCGCCCACAGGCCGTCCCCGCCGCCCCAGGCCCGAAGCACCTCGTCCGCGGGGGTTCCGGTGAACACGGCCAGCAGGAGCACGCTCGCGGTCAGGGCCACGGCGATGACGAAGGGCTCGGGCACGACCCGCCCAAAGCCGCGGCGCGCTCGCTGTCCGATGTGGACGAGAAGGTTCATGGTCGGGACGCCCCCTGCAGGCTGCACCATCATGCCGCGGCCGACTCCGGTTCGGCCAGCGCTTCGTCGACACGCCGGGCGCGAAGGGCTGCTACGTTGCCGTGGTGCGCACCGGCCTCGTCACGATGGCACTCGTCGCGATCGCCCTGCTCGGGCTCGCGATCGTGGTGTTGGTTCGGCGAGACGGGCCCGCGCCCGCGGAGCTCTCGGGGTCGCCTCCGTCCGCCGCTTCCCCGTCACCGACGCCAACGCAGCCCGGCGCTCGCTCTTCGCGGCTGCAGGCCGACCCCCCGCCGCCAACGCAGCCCCTGCCGGGTCTACGCCTCGGAGACGGAAGCGAGCCCGACGCGCGGTCCAAGGCCCAAGCGATCCTCGATGAGACTCTGGCCGAGCTGCGCCGTCTGGACGCGTCGCACACCGAGCACGCTCGCGATGTCTACATGCGCGGTCACGCGGCCGCAGAGCGGGTCGAAGACGAACTGGGCGAGGACGACGAACCCGGTCGCGCCCAGCTGCGCGCGGACGAGGACGCCATGAAGGAGGAGCTCCGCCGGATCTACGGCGAATGAGCCGAGGCTGCTCCGAATGCCTGCATCGCCTCCCGCAGATCGTCGGGTAGCGGGATCGCTCGGCGATAGTCCGTGGAGGTCGGATCCAGATCCATCACCGCGACGACGGTGGCTCCGCGACCCCGCGCGTCCGCAGGGTCCTGCGCCCCACGAATGCGGTACCCCAAGCGCAGCGAGCTGCGCCCCAGGTGCTCCAGCCGGAGCTCGACCACGATGGTCTCTCCGAAGGCGGTTGGCTTGGAGAAGTCGGCCTCGGTGTGCACCGAGGGGAACCCGATCTTCCGTCGCACGATGACGTCCTGGTAGGGGGCGGCCAGACACGTGGAGAACCAGGTCTCCATCGCCTCGTGAAACATGTCGAAGAAACGAGGAAAGTAGACGATCCCGGCCGGATCGCAGTGCCCCCACCGAACCTCGACGACATGATTGTGCACACCTTCGCGCATCGCCGGGGCAGAGTATCCTCCCGCGCATGTCCCTGGTCGAGACCTCCGTCCACGAAGGCATCGCGACGCTCGTTCTGAGCGCTCCTCCCGCCAACTGTTACTCCTACGAGATGATGAAGGCGCTCGACGCCGCCATCCTCGAGGCCCGCTTCGACGCCGACGTCCACGCGATCATCGTGCGCGGCGCGGGCGAGAAGTTCTTCTGCGCGGGCGCCGACATCAACATGCTCCAAGGGGCCGATCCGTACTTCAAGTACAACTTCTGTCTTCACGCCAACGAGACGCTCATGCGCCTGGAGCAGACGCCCAAGCTGGTGGTCGCGGCGATCGACGGCCACTGCGTCGGCGGGGGTCTGGAGGTCGCGCTCGCGGCCGACATTCGCATCGCCCGCAAGGGTTCGGGCAAGTGCGGGCTGCCCGAGGTCAAGCTCGGCGTCCTGCCCGGAACCGGAGGCACCCAGCGCCTGGTCCGGGTGGTCGGAAAGGCCAAGGCGATCGAGCTGATGGGCACCGGCTCCGTCTTCGCGTTCGAGCGGGCGCTCGAGCTGGGGATCGTCAACTCGGTGTGGGAGGAGGAGTCCGAGGCCTTCCACGCGAGGGTGGTCGAGTACGTGCGCGGCTTCATCCCTCCGGCGGCCCCATCGCGGGCGGTCGGGTTCATCAAGCGCGCGTGCCAGAGCGGGGCCGAGATGCCCCTGGGCGAAGGGCTCGCGCTCGAGCGCGAGCTGCAGCAGCGACTGTTCGAGGGCGAGGACGCCAAGGAAGGCCTGGCCGCCTACCTGGAGAAGCGCCCGCCAGCCTTCAGCGGCAAGTAGCGCTACTTCTGCTGCTCGTGGCGCCGGTCGGGATGCTCGTTGTACCAGGTCTGCAACGACTCCTCGCTGATCTCCACCCGGAGGTCCGCGTCTTGAACGACGCACTGGCATCCCAGCCGAGAGCTCGGCTGGACGTCGAAGCCCATGTCGAGTCGGTCCTCCTCCGCGTCCTCCATCTCCTCCAGCGAGTCGAGGCCTTCCTTGACGTAGACGTGGCACGACGAGCACGCGCACACGCCTCCGCATGCGGAGCCGAGCTTGGCGCCGTGTTCCTCTGCGATCTCCAGCAGGTTGGCGGATCCGGCGTCCACGCGAACTTCGGTGGTCGCGCCTTCGGGGTCGACGAAGATGATCTTGGGCATCGCTAAGTCCTCGCTCAGGTCTGTTGGGGAGAGTGGCTGCCGCGACGCTCTTCGAGCGCAGCTTCGGCCGCAAGTGTCGCTTCGATCTCGCCGAGCGACTTGCCTTCCATGCCCGACTGGAGCGCCCGCTCCATGCGGCGCCGGGCGAAGGGTTCGCTGACGCTCTCGAGGCCCTCTCGAGCCCGCTTGAACGCATCCGGCGTCGCGCCACGGTCGGCCATCACCGTGTCCGCATCCGAGAGTGCGCCGATGATCGCCTCCCGCTCCTGGGGCGGAAGCAGCCGTTCGACGTGGCCGACCTCCTCGAGCGCGGTGCGAACCGCCAGCGCGACGCGCCCGAGTTCCACGCGCCCCTCGGCGAGGTTGCGGGCGGCAAAGTCATCCTCGGCGTGGTCGAGGCTGTCCATCACCAGCTGGTCGACGGCGGCCTCGTCCAGTCCGTAGGTCGGCTTGACCTGCACCGTCTGCTTGACGCCCGTCATCAGCTCCTTGGCCGTGACGGTGAGCAATGCGTCGGCATCGAGCTGAAAGGTGACCTCGACCCTCGCCATCGACGGTGGGAGCTGCGGGATTCCCCGGAGGTCGAACTTCGCCAGTGAGCGGCAGTCCGATGCCAGCTCGCGCTCGCCCTGCACGACGTGGATCACCATGCCGGTCTGCTGCTCGGAGTAGTTCGTGAACACCTGCCGCGCGCCGATCGGGATGGTCGCGTTGCGCGGGATGAGCTGCTCGACGATTCCGCCCATCGTCTCGATCCCAAGGCTCAGCGGCACGACGTCGAGCAGCGTGACGCCCTCCCGCGCGCTCCCCGAGAGGATATCGGCCTGAATCGCCGCCCCGTACGCCACCACCCGGTCGGGGTCCAGGTCGCACAGGGGCTCTCGCTTGAAGGTCTTCTCGACCACCGCCCGCACCTTGGGCACGCGCGTCGAACCGCCGACGAGCACCACCCCATCGAGGTCTTCGGGGCGAACGTCGGCGTCCTTCATCGTCTGCCGACACGCCTTGACCGTGCGGCGGACGATGGCATCGACCAGCCCCTCGAAGGTCTCGCGGGTGAGCGTGAACGCGGTCAATCCACACGAGGGCAGCTCGACGGTCACCTCCTCGAGCGTGCTGAGGCGCTCCTTGGCTGCGCGAGCACCGGCCAGGGCCTCCTCCCGCTGGCTGTCGGTGGGGTCCTCGACGCCCGCGGCCTGCAGCAGATGCGCAGCCAAGGCGCGGTCGAAGTCGTCCCCGCCCAGCGCCGAGTCCCCGCCGGTCGCCAGGACCTGGAACACGCCGTTGCGCAGCCGGAGAATGCTGATGTCGAACGTGCCTCCGCCGAGGTCGTAGATGGCGAACAGGCCCTCTTTGCCGCCGTCGGTCTGATCGAGACCGTACGCGAGTGCGGCGGCGGTGGGCTCGGCCAGCAGACGGTAGACGTTGAGCCCGGCGATGCGACCGGCGTCCTTGGTGGCCTGCCGCTGGGCGTCGTCGAAGTAGGCCGGGACCGTGATGACGGCGCCATCGACCGGCTCGCCGAGCTCCGCCTCGGCTCGGTCCGCGAGCACCCGAAGGATCTCCGCCGACACCTCCATGGGCGTCACGACGCGCGCGCCCATGTCGAAGCGCACGACCTGGTCCTGGGCGTCGGTGGGTTCGGCGAGCGGATACGGGTGCTCACCGACCTCGTCGCGTCCCCGGCCCATGAAGCGCTTGACCGAGCTGATGACGCGCTGCGGATGCTCCACCTGCTGCGCGCGTGCGCGCGTGCCCACGACCACCTGCGCCTCCACGAAGGAGACCACCGAGGGGAGGATGCCCTCCCCCGAGGTGTCCGTGACCTCGCGCGGAGCCTTCCCATGAGGGGCGAGCGCGACGAGGCTGTGGGTCGTACCAAGGTCGATACCGATGCCTCGGCCGGGTGCTCGTCGTGTCGATGCGGACGCGCTGGGTTCCTCGATTTGGAACAGCGCGCCGGGGTCGAAGTCATCGGTACTCATCGGTCACTCTCGGTCTTCGACGGCATCGCTGGCGTCGGTCTCGTCGATCTCGTCGATCTCGATCGTCCAGGAGGCGCTGCAGGTAGCGACGAATCACCAGATGCTCCGCCGCGTCGGTGAACGCCTCCCCGCCGACGGACTGGACCGCGCTGGCAAAGACCCGATCCATCTGGCTGTCGACGGCATCACGGAGCTCGTCGAGCGCGTCTGGACCCTGGGCCTTCGCGTCGTCCAGTTGCTCTCGCTGCTCGATCATCTCCATCAGAAAGCTCTTGGGCATCTGCGGCGCGCCGGTGCGGGGGTCCGAAGAGTCCAGGTCGATCCCGCCGAGCTTGACGAGGTACTCGGCCCGCCGCACCGAGTCACGCAGCGTGCGGTATGCCTCGTTGATCGCAGAGCTGATCTCCATCGCCTGACGCTTCGCCGACGTGTCGTTGGGGTCGACCTTGTCGGGGTGCGCGGCGGCGGCACGCTCCAGATACGCAGCCTCGAGCGCATCGCGGTCGAGGTCGTACTGGCGCGGCTGCCCGAGCCGTTGAAAGTGGTCCATCGCGGCTGATGGCAAGGCGCTAGAAGGAGACCGACTCGCCGCAGCCGCAGGAGTCGTCGACGTTGGGGTTCTCGAAGCGAAACCCGTGGCCGCGAATCCCCGTCTCGAAGTCGAGGCGAGTGCCCTTGACCAGCACCATGCTCTTGGGGTCGACCAGCACACGGACGCCGAACGCATCGATCACGTGGTCGCTGGCGCGGGGGTCACCGTCTTCGAACTGGAACATGTACGAGTATCCGGTGCAGCCACCGCCGCGAATGCCGAAGCGAATCGCAGCCGATGGCGTCCCGCGCTTCTCGAGCTGGGCGCGCATGACCTTGGCCGCGCGCGCCGTCACCGTCACCGTGTTGGGCGAGGTTCCCGGAGCCTCAGTCTCCGCGGGCCGAGGCAGCTGTGGCGATGCTGCTGCATTCACTGGGCGTCTCCGGCCTTCCCGTTCTTCTCTTGGTAGTCCTTGATCGCCGCCTTGATCGCGTCCTCGGCGAGCACCGAGCAGTGAATCTTGACCGGAGGCAAGGAGAGCTCTTCGGCGATTTGGCTGTTCTGAATCGATCCTGCCTCCTCGACGCTCATGCCCTTGACCCACTCGGTCACCAGCGAGCTGCTGGCGATGGCCGAGCCGCATCCGTAGGTCTTGAACTTGGCGTCCTTGATGACGCCGTTCTCGACCTTGATCTGCAGCTTCATCACGTCGCCGCACGCCGGGGCGCCGACGATGCCGGTTCCAACGCCGTCGTCGTTCTTGTCGAGGCTGCCCACGTTGCGGGGGTTTTCGTAGTGGTCGATGACCTTTTCGCTGTACGCCATGATGTGGATCCTTTTCGTTGAACGGGGGCTGAGGGGCTCAGTGGTGTGCCCACTGAATGGAGTCGAGATCGATGCCGTCCTGCACCATCTCCCACAGGGGAGACATTTCGCGCAAGCGGCTGACATGGGTCCGCAGCAGGCCCACCACGAAGTCGATCTCTTCTTTCGTGGTGAGGCGTCCGATCGTCATGCGAAGGCTGGAGTGGGCGAGTTCGTCGTTGAGGCCCATCGCGCGCAGCACGTAGCTGGGCTCGAGGCTCGCAGAGGTGCACGCCGAGCCCGACGACAGGGCGACGTCCTTGAGGGCCATGAGCAGGGACTCGCCCTCGATGTAGGCGAAGCTCAGATTCAGGTGGCCCGGCAGCATGTGCTCGGGGTGGCCGTTGAGAATCACGTGCTCGATGGAGCTGGTGAGCTCTTCCTTCATGTAGTCGCGCAGGCCCGCGATTCGAGCCGCCTCGTCGGCCATGCCCTCTCGCGCGATGCGGGCCGCTTCGCCCAGGCCCACGATGTTCTGCACCGCCAGCGTACCCGAGCGATTGCCTCGCTCGTGGCCGCCACCGTGAATCTGGGCGGACAGACGCACCCGAGGTTTTCGACGCCGCACGTACAGCGCTCCGATGCCCTTGGGTCCGTAGATCTTGTGCGCCGACAACGACAGCAGGTCGATGTTCATGGCGTCGACGTCGATCGGCAGCTTGCCGAACGTCTGGGTGGCGTCGGTGTGGAAGAGCACCTTGTGCTCTCGGCAGACCGCACCGATCTCGGCGATCGGCATGACCACACCCGTCTCGTTGTTGCCGTGCATCACCGAGACCAGGACGGTCTTGTCCGTGATGGCGTCGGCGACCTGCTGCGGCGTGAGGAGGCCATGCTCATCGACCTCCAGGTACGTGACGTCCACGCCGCGTCGCTCGAGGAACTTGGTCGTGTCGAGCACGGCCTTGTGCTCGGTGTTGACCGTGATGATGTGGTTGCCCTTCTCGGCGAGATACTCGGCCACCCCCTTGATGGCGAGGTTGTTGGACTCGGTCGCGCCGCTGGTCCACGTGATCTCCTTGGGATCGGCGCCGAGGGTCTTGGCGACCTCCTCGCGGGCGTTCTCGACCGCCTCCTCCGCTTCCCATCCAAAGGCGTGGGTTCGGCTGGCTGCGTTGCCGAACGCCTTCGTGAAGAACGGAAGCATCTTGTCGACGACGCGTTGGTCGACGGGACAAGTTGCGGCGTAATCGAAGTAGACGGGGGTTTTGACGCTCATGGTGCGTTCACGCGTTGGTTTGAGTCTTCGAGGATGCATCGTGGGGGCGGATGCGGACGATGTCCGAACCGGCGCGCCCCGACGGTGTGGAATGGATGCCGGCGACCAGCGACGGCGCTTGGGTGTCGGCGTGCACGCCCTCGCAGCTGACGCAGCCATCGACCTGGTGCTCGTGGCTGCACGCCCGGCAGCCTTCGAGGTAGGCCAAGCTCTCGCCGAGATCCCGCTCGAGCTGCAGCAGCTTCTCGACCTGCTTGCGGGTGCCATCGAGCCGAGCGCGAAACATCTCGCGCAGGCTGTGCATCGCGTCGGGCCCGGTGTGGGAGCTCTCGACGGTCTCGAGCAGGCCCTGGATCTGGGGCAACGAGAAGCCCAGCGCCTGGAGCTTTGCGATCCAATAGATACGGGCAACCTCGTCCGGCCCGTAGAGCCGGTAGTTGCCCTCGGACCGCACCGGGCTCAGTAGGCCCATCTCCTCGTACAGACGCAGCGCCCGGACGGTCTTGCCGGTCTTGCGCGCGAGCTCGCCAACCTTCATGCGGTGCGAGATGTCGGTGGAGGTGGTCATGGAGTCTAACCCTTACGGTACGGGACGGCTTGGGCCCAGGCGGCGGGAGTCTGGCTGCGCCCATGGCAGCTGTCAACCGCTGGGGCCCGTGCTCCAAACCCTACCCCTTACGTAAGGGTCTGTCGACTGCAGCGTGATTCGCGCCAAGGTCCTCAGCCCAGCAGCGGACCCAAGACCCGGCGCCGTGCGGCATCGAGCTGACGTGCGCGATACGCGGTATGTGATGCCTCACCGCTGCGCGCCGCATCATCGCTGGCGGCGTCGAGGATCTGCACCTCATAGGGAAAGAAGAACCGCCCCGAAGGCAACCCGTCGCCGCCGGTGAGCCGAAGCATCTCGCGGCAGGTGAACTGGATGGAGCGGTACGCGCTGCCGCTGAAGCGGTTGTGGTCGTTTGCGCTGGTCTCGGGCGTGTGCCGATCGGCCAGGGTTCGCAGCCACCCGATCAGCTCATCGCGGGTGAGCGAGTCCGTCGCCTCGCCCAGACGATCCATCTGCGCGTCGTACCAATCCGGATCGAGCAGCGAGTTTCGGCAGCGGCTGGGCATGACGTTGGCCAGCATCACGATGTGATGCACCCGCAGGTAGTGCACGACCAAGAACGCATCGAGGCGACCCCGGGTGACGAAGCGAAGACCTTGCCGATCGTAGACTTCGGTCGCAACGTTCTCCGCCGCGCTGAGCAGCTTGACCATCACCGACCGGAACGACTTCGGCTCTCGGAACTCGACCCGAACCAGGTCGACGGCTCGTTCCCCGCGACCCAGCCGGGTCATCCCGCCTTCTTGGTGGAGGTGCGGCGCCAGCCGAGCCTCCACCGCTGCGCGGACGCGATCGCCAAACGCCTCGTCGGTGAATGACTGCGCGTGTGCACACGTGTGCATCACCCTCAGCAGGGTGCATGCCCACCGCTGCCGGGCCGAGCGATCGGTGTGGCTGGCCCACACGAGCAGCGTGCGAACGTCCTGCATGCGACGGACCTCGGGCAGGACGTGCAAATCCGGCGGCAGCAGCTCGGCTTCGAGGAAGTCGAGCGCCACGCGCCGGATTTCATGCAGCTCGCGACGCTGCTCGGGGTCCGCGACATCGAACCCATACGCCCGAAGGAACGCCCCCGCATCCTCGGCAGAGACGAGGTTGAGCCGTGGGTTGTCCAGGGCCGACTGCCCTCCGACCAGCGTACGCAGCGCGTCGCGTGATACGCCGAGGGCGTCGTCGCCCGAGGAGGGAGATCCGCTCACTCCCCAAGCCTACCCCTCCCCGGTCAGCCCTTCTTCTTCTTTTTCTTCTTCTTCTTTTTCTTCTTTTTCTTCTTGGCCGTCTTGTCGTCGTCGATGCTCGGCTTGGGGACGGGCGGCTTCTTGGGCTCCACGATTGGACCGTCGTCCTTCTTGTCGTCGGCCTTCTTGTCGTCGGCCTTCTTGTCGTCGGCCTTCTTGTCGTCGGCCTTCTTGTCGTCGGCCTTCTTGTCGTCGGCCTTCTTGTCGTCGGCCTTCTTGTCGTCGGCCTTCTTGTCGTCGGCCTTCTTGTCGTCGGGCTCGATCGGCTTGTGCTCGGGCACGACCGGCTTGTGCCCGGGGACGATCTCGGGCTCGGGGTCGTCCGGCTTCACGCCCAGGTCTTCGGCGAGCGTCTCGTTCGCCAAGCCAGAGATCGACGCGTAGCCGACCGCGCCAGCGATCGCCGCGGCCCCGACTCCACTGCCGACCAGACTGCCCGGTCCTTCACTGCCCGCGCGCGTGTGGTAGGCGAAGGCCATGCCGGAGCTGTCGTACGCCTGGGCCAGGGCCGCGAACGCCTCCTTGGGAGACGTACCTTCGGTGACCGCGTGCGCGGCGTCGAGCGCTGCTCGCCCCTCCTCGGTCGCGCGGTTGCCGATGCCCTGAACCGCCATGTGCACGATGGGCGCGTTGCCGCCGGCCTGCTTCTCGATCCAGATCGAGCCGCTCGACACGGGGGCCAGCACCGACAGCGCCGAGATGACGACCTCGGGGTCTGCGTCGGGCACGTTCTTGAGCGCGGCCCGAAGCAGGGTGCGCAGGTGCTCTCCCTGCATGAAGTCGGCCGGCATGTGCATCGCGAACGCCACCTCCTTGCGCTTGAACCCATCGGCGAGCGGACCGGGGAGCGAGCTGAGCGTGTCGGCGCTGATGCCGTCCCCGGTCGCGTCGAGCAGTTTGCCCACGTTCGCGGTGTTGGGTCCGATCGCAATCGTCAGCGCCTTGTTGGCCGCAAACGCCCAGCCGTCGAAGTGAAGCCCCGCGAACGCCGCCACGATGGGCGCTTCCTTGATACCGCCGACGTTGACGTGGATCGCGTCCGCCATGGTCGTGCCGAAGTTGACCGGAATCTTCTCGATCGTCAGGGTGCTTCCGGGCAGCTCCGGGATCTCCTTCGGTGCCGCCTTGGAGGCCTCGAGACCCAGCTCCCAGAGGCTGGAGTACGGCGCAGGATCGGTGATTCCGGCCTGGAAGACCAAGCCGCCGGGGTCCACGGAACCGGCGAGCACGAACTCGCCCGTCAGCGTACCGAACACCTCGGCCGCCTGCGGGGGCGCACCCGAAGCCGCCCCCTTGAGCGCAGCAGCGAGCGCAACGCCGTTCGCCCGCCCCCAGATGAAGCCCGCACCGGGCTGCACGTTGGCGAGCGTATCGGTGTTGCCAGGCTCCATGGCGTCGAAGGCCTGACGCGCCTCCTTGTCGACCGGCAGGGCCCCGGCGAAGTGCACGAGCCCGGGCAGGGTCGTGATGGCAAAGGTCGCGGGCCCCTCGTCGATCGGCAGGCTCGCGATGATGTTTGCTTCTTCGAGGTCGACACCGGGCAGCTTCGCTTGCAGCGCCGCAAGCGTCGCGCTGGGATCTTCGGCCGGCTGATACGCCTCGAGCGTCGCGCTGTCGTCGGCGCAGACGCTCCACCCCTCGTGGCCCGCGAGCGGACCGCAGTGATCGGTGTCGACGTCGTCCTCGCCCAGCGCCGCGGCGAGCTTGGCGATCGCCTTGGGGTCGTCGGCGGCAAAGACCAGCACGCTCTTGCCCTTCTTGTTCTTGATGATGGCCCCGCCGTCCTTGAGCCGCAGACCGGAGTCCCCGAGCGCCTCGATGACCTGCTTGCCCTGGGTCTGCATCTTCGCGTAGGCCTCGGCGACCTCCTCGAGTTCGTCGGGCGACTTGTCCGCGTTCTCGAGCGCCTTGAGCGGCGCGTCGAGGAAGCGCATGCCTTCCTCGTAGTAGTCGGTCAGCACCGACGCGTCGCGGATGATCATGAACTCCGCGTCGGCGTCGGGCACGAAGGAGAGCATCAGGTCGAGGCCGGTGTGCAGCGGCTCGACCGGAATCGGCTCGGGCGGGGCTTTGGCGACTGGCTCGCCATCGGCGTCGGCGGCCTTCTCGTCGTCCTTCCCGTCCTCCCCTTTCTTCTCGTCCGCGGCGGGAGTGTCGTCTTCCTTGCCTCCGACCTTGTCCACGAGTTCCTCGGCCTTGTCACAGCCGGGGAGAGCAGTGGAGCTCCAGAGGAACGCGACGGCCAGCGGTATCGCCAGACCCTGTCGATGGGGCGGTCTCCAAGATCGCATGGCCCGGAGCATACCGAGCCCGCGGACGACATGGTTCCGCCTCCCGGCCCAATACGGGCGATCGTGCTTTGCCGCAGGTCGCAGCCGCGGTACGGTGCCCAGGTCACCATGAGCTTTTCGGAGAAGATGCGGGAGAGTCTCGGTGCCAGCGGTGTACGACTTAGGGTTACACCAGCCCCAGATGCGATGATCCCCGGTGGGACGCTCCAGGCCCACGTCACTTTGGCCGGCGGCACATCCGACGCGCGCGTCGACGCGCTCGTCCTGCGGCTGATCGAGGCGGACCGATACTGGACCGACGGCGAAGGGCGCCGCATCGCGGAGTCCGACGCCGCACAGCTGGATGGCCACGAGTCTCTGAGAGCGGCATGGGACCGTCGCACGGTGGCTCAAGCCCGATTGACGGTCGACGTCGACGTCGTCGCCTCGAGCGAGCAGACGATCGACGTGGAGTTGACCGTCCCGCCCGAATGCGGGTTCACCTCGGTCAGCTGCGCCCACACCCTGAACGTTCAGGCCGACATCAAGGGGCAGATCGACCCGACGGCCAACGCGCGGGTCATCGTCGGCGCGGGCTGAGCGGCGTCTGCGAGCGCCCGCACCCCCTGGCGGAACAGGGCCCGCCCCCGGTACGATGGGGCATGGATTGGGTCGGATTTACGGCGCGCCGCGTCCCGTGGGCGCTGGGCGCGTTGGCGCTGCTCACCGCCACCGATGCCGCCGCCGAGCGGGTGGTGTTCATCAACTTGAACTCGGTCGTCCTCAACAGCGACAGCGGACAGGATCCGACCCTGGACTCGTATTCCAGCAACGGCTTCACGCCGGGCACCGCTTCGGGGTTCGCGCTGTCCCCCGAAGACCAGGCGCTGCTGCACTTCTATCTGAAGGAGGCCACCGCCCCCTTCGACATCGAGTACGTGTTCGAACGCCCCGCCTCCGGCGCGTACGACATGGTGGCCTTCGGCAGCGAGACGGATGCGGACACCTTGTTCGCCGACAGCAACTGCCCGCCGGCGATCGGGCTCGCCGACTGCGGCGACGGCAGTGCGCAGAACATCTCCTTCGTGTTCCAAGGCTGCCTGCCCGCGGTCCAGCAGGCGGACATGCGGCGCATCGCCTACTACGCGCTGACCGGGCTCGGCTTTGGCTGGGGGTTGGAGAACGAATCCACCGTCGGCCAGATCATGGGCACGTACAGCGTGTTCGGCCTGCAGTTCGGCAGCGAGTGCGCCGGCATCGTCAACGGCACCTGCCCCGCCCACCCCGGGTGCCCCGCGGCGCAGCAGAATGCGACCGAGGACCTCAACGTCATCGTCGGCGCCCGGGTCGACGATGGACCGCCGGCGGTGACGATCACCGCCCCCATCAACGGCGCGACCGTCGATCCCGCCTTCGCCATCGAGGCCGACGTGCTCGATGCCTTCGGCGGCCTGACCGTCGTGCTCTCGGCCGAGATCGACGGCATGCCGATCACGCAGGAGCGGGCCGAGCCTCCCTACGTCTGGGACTTCAATGGCGTCCCGCCCGGCAACTGGACCTTCGACGTACAGGCCACCGATGCCGACGGCAGCACCGTGACCGCCTCGGTCGACGTGACGGTCAGCGGCGCGAGCACCGGAGGAGACGACTCGACGACCTCCGGCGGGGATGGCAGCGGCGATGGCACCTCGAACTCCTCCCCCGGCACCTCCGGTGACCCCACCTCGGGCGACCCCACGGACGCGACCATCTCGTCGGGAAGCAGCGGCGAGGGCGAGGGCAGCGGAGGCGCACCGATCGATCCCACCGAACCCGTCTCGCCCGAAGCCTTCGGCGTGAGCGGAACCGGCTGCCAGTGTCGCGCGGATCCACGTTCGACACGTTCGAACCGATGGGGCGCGATGGCGATGCTCGGCCTGCTGGGCTTGGGCCTCAGCGCCCGACGCCGTCGCGGACGAACGTATAGACGCCCATCCCGGACATCGACCCGCCGCGACCGTATGTTCCCGTGAGGGCCGTGTCCTCGCGGTTGATCAGCAGCCAGCCGCTGCCCACCGCGCCCCGACCGTCCTGCCAGGTGAACGTGCACACGTTGGCCAGCGCCGTCGCCCCCGAGCCGAGATCCGCCCGCTTCTGCGTCATCGACAGGATGTACCGCTCGGGACGATCCTTGCCCCGGAAGTTGGCGTAGTAGCGGCCCTCGCCCAGACGCTCGATGCGAAGCGTGCCCGCGATCCCGTCGACCTCTCCCCGCCAGCCACCGGAGAAGTCACTGGGGACCTCGTACGCCTCGGGCGGCGGATGCGGCGGCTCGGAGTTCGCACCCAAACACCCCACCACGGCAGCGAAGCCGGCGAGTGGCAAGAGGCGCAACGCGAAGCGCCGTCGTCCTTCGTGGGGGGCCAAACCGGGGCGCACCATACACAAGGAGACGCTGGTGTGCCCAGATCGATACGACATGGAGGTGCGGATCGTCCCACGAAAGGTGACGAAGGTCCGCGATGGGCCCCCACGGCCGCCTTGACCGCTTTCGCTGCGGCGCGCGAGCGACTACACTCCCGCCGGCCATGCCCCGTCGGCTCCGTGCACCCGGCTGTCTGCTGGTCGCGATCGTCCTCGCGACCCCGAGCGTGTATGCCGCCGAACCCGCGGCCCCCGCGGCCGAGGACGCATCCGAGGCCGATCCCCCCGGCGAAGAGGGCGCGGGGATTCAAGAGGAGGCGACCGAGCCAGTCGAGCCGACCGAGCCAGACGAGCCGACCGAGCCAGACGAGCCGACCGAGCCAGACGAGCCGACCGAGCCGACCGATGCGAACCCGGTGCCGGACCGGTTGCCGCGGCTGCAGCGGCTGGGCTGGTACCACGTCCTGGCGACCTTCGCGCTCGGCACGACCGCTGGCCTGCTCGGCGGGCTGGCCGAGCGGGAGGAGGACCGCGCGTTTCGCATCGCTGCCAGCTACGATCGCGAGAACGGCCGCGCATCGCTCTACAGCGACCGCCAAGCCGCCTATGAACGCATCCTCGACCGCGGCCAGGCGTTTCGAACCAGCGCGATCGTCCTGGGGGCCGCCGCCGGAGCGACGGCGATCGCCGCGATCACCTTGTTCGCAATCGACGCCCGGCGCCGGCCCGCCGGCGTGACGGCCCGACGAACCCGGCTGGGCCCGGCGTCGCTGGAGGTCCGGTTTTGATGGGCCCCAAGCTCCGCATGCTCGCGGTGGTCGCGATGGCCGCGCTGTGGGGCTGCTTCAGCGCCCCCTCGGCCGACGTGCTCTTCTCTTGCGACCGCGACGACGCCCCGCAGTGCCCGCCGGACTACGCCTGTGAGGCAGACGGGTGCTGCCATCGCGACGGCAGCGACGTCGAGGCCAACATGGGCGCGTGCAGCCCAGGTGCCAGCGCAGGAGTTGCGTCGACCGCCACCTCGGGCACCTCGGGCACCTCGGACGCATCCAGCAGCGGCAGCGGCGGCACGACCAGCGGCAGCACGAGCGGCAGCGACAGCGACAGCGGCAGCACGAGCAGCACGAGCAGCACGAGCAGCAGCGGCGACAGCACGAGCAGCAGCGACAGCAGCGGCGCGTGAGCCCGCGCCCATCGCGTCCTCCCCGCGCCCTTGCTGGGAAGACGAGCCGTGCGATAAGAACCGCGAAACCGTGGCGCTCAAGGATCTATTCAGCAGTTCGGGGCGCGCCAAGTCGCGGCTCGACAAGTGGACCAAGACGGCAACGAGTCCGTACACCCAGTCGGCCGAGCGATACGCGGCGATGCAGAACCTGCTCAAGGACGGTTCCGACGAAGCGCTCTACAGCATCTTCAAGCGCTTCACGATCGTCTCGACCAAGAGCATCGAGGACGAGGAAGAGAAGAGCTGGGCGTACCGGGAGCTGGCCGCCATCGGACCCAAGGTCATTCCGGCAGCCAAGCGCTTCTGTCTCGACTCCGAGAACGTCGCCTGGGCGCTGCGCATCCTCGAGGACGTCGCCGACGAAACGCAAGAGTGGGACGTTCTCGAAGCGCTCCTCGAGAAGCACCCCCCCGGCTACGAGCGAGACCCCGCCAAGAAGCAGCAGATCCTGACCCACCTCGCCGAGATCGACGATCCCAAGGTCCACGAGCTTCTCGCCGGATACCTCGAGGATCACGACGAGGGTGTGCGCTTCTTCTGTGTCGAGCAGCTGGTCGACATCGGAGAAGAGCAGAGCAAGGCGCCGCTTGTCGCCTGCCTCCTCAACCCCGAAGAGGAATCCCTTCGCCTTCGCACCCGCATCCTCGACGGGCTCGCCGACCTGAAGTGGGACGTCTCGGAACACACCGACGCGATCGCCAAGCTCCTCGGCCAAGACCACGCCATCCAGGGCGGCATCGTCGTCAAGCGCTGAAAGGACCGCCATGCCACGACGAGAGGACATCAAGCGGATTCTCGTGCTGGGCTCGGGTCCGATCGTGATCGGACAGGCGTGCGAGTTCGACTACTCGGGCACCCAGGCGGTCAAGGCGCTCAAGGAGGAGGGGTACGAAGTCGTGCTCATCAACTCCAACCCGGCGACGATCATGACCGATCCGGAGATCGCGGACCGCACCTACGTGGAGCCGCTGCGCCCCGAGTTCGTCGAGAGCATCCTCGAGCAGGAGAACATCGACGCCGTGCTTCCGACCGTCGGGGGGCAGACGGCGCTCAACCTCGCAATCGCCTGTGACCGCGCAGGAATGTTCGAGAAGTATGGCGTGGAGCTGCTCGGTGCCGACGTCGAGGTGATCGAGCGCGCCGAGGACCGCGAGAAGTTCAAGGCCGCGATGATCGAGCTTGGCTTCGACGTCCCGCGCTCGATGTACATCCGAGGCCCCGGCGACGCAAGCGCCGCCATCGATGCGTACGGCTTCCCGATCATCATCCGCCCCTCGTTCACGATGGGAGGCACCGGGGCCTCGATCGCCTACAACCGCGAGGAGTTCGACGGCAAGGTCGCGCGCGCGCTGACCGAGAGCATGGACTCCGAGGTGCTCCTCGAAGAATCGGTGCTCGGCTGGAAGGAGTACGAGCTCGAGGTGATGCGTGATGGCAAGGACAACTTCGTCGTCATCTGCTCGATCGAGAACCTCGACCCGATGGGCGTGCACACCGGCGACTCCATCACCATCGCCCCTGCGCAGACCCTGACCGACAAGGAGTACCAGCGCATGCGCGACCAGGCGAAGGCCGTGGTGCGCAAGATCGGTGTGACGACCGGAGGCTGCAACATTCAGTTCGCGGTCGACCCGAAGACCGGTCGAATGATCGTCATCGAGATGAACCCGAGGGTCTCGCGCAGCTCGGCGCTCGCGTCGAAGGCTACCGGCTTCCCGATCGCCAAGTTCGCCGCCAAGCTCGCCGTCGGATATACGCTCGACGAGCTCGACAACGACATCACCAAGGTCACGCCCGCCAGCTTCGAGCCCAGCATCGACTACGTCGTCACCAAGATCCCGCGCTTCGCCTTCGAGAAGTTCGCCGGTGCCGACGACACGCTGACGATTCAGATGAAGTCCGTCGGTGAAGTGATGGCGATCGGTCGGACGCTCCGCGAGTCCCTCGGCAAGGCCCTGTGCGCCCTGGAGACCGGCAGCAACGGCTTCGACTACGACCCCGGCGACCAAGAGCCCGCCGACGTGGCCGCCGGCGTGGGCCGGCCTTCCCCGGACCGCCTGTGGCAGGTCGGCGCTGCGCTGCGCATGGGCGTCGACGTCCAGGAGATCCAAGAGCGCAGCAACATCGACCCCTGGTTCTTGCACCACATCGCCGCAATCATCGACGCCGAGCGACGGGTCGGGGAGTACCGGCGCGGCACCGTCCCGGGCGCCACCGTGCTGCGCCACGCCAAGCGCAACGGGCTCAGCGACGCTCGCATCGCGGCGCTGTGTGGCGTGAGCGAAGAGGCCGTCCGCGCCCGCCGTTTGCAGGCCGGAATCCGGCCGGTCTACAAGCGCATCGACACCTGTGCCGCAGAGTTCGAGGCGTTCACGCCCTACCTCTACAGCACCTACGAAGAGGAGGACGAAGCCGACGTCAGCGACCGCCGCAAGGTGATCATCCTCGGCGGCGGTCCCAACCGCATCGGTCAGGGCATCGAGTTCGACTACTGCTGCGTCCACGCCTCGTTCGCGCTACGAGAGGCCGGGTACGAGACCATCATGGTCAACTGCAACCCCGAGACGGTCAGCACCGACTACGACACGAGCGACCGCCTCTACTTCGAGCCGCTCACCGCCGAACACGTGCTCGGGGTCCTCGACGCCGAGTCGCGCAAGGGCACCATCGTCGGCGTCTTGGTGCAGTTCGGTGGCCAGACCCCGCTCAAGCTCGCCAAGACGATCGAAGCCGCAGGCTACCCCCTGCTCGGCACCCCGGCAGAGGCCATCGACCTCGCCGAAGACCGGGAGCGGTTCGGCGAGCTGCTCTCGCGGTTGCGCATCGACTGCCCGCGCTGGGGCGTCGGACGTTCGGCGCAGGAGGCCTTCACGATCGCGCACGACATCGGGTACCCGGTCCTCGTGCGCCCGTCGTACGTCCTGGGAGGTCGCGCGATGGAGATCGTCCACAGCGACGAGCAGCTCGATCGCTACATGCGAGAGGCCGTTCGCGCCTCCCCCGATCACCCCGTCCTCATCGACGAGTTCCTTCCCCACGCGACCGAGTTCGACGTCGACGCCGTGGCCGACGGTCAAGATGCCGTCGTCGCGGGCATCATGGAGCACATCGAAGAGGCCGGCGTGCACTCCGGCGACAGCAGCTGCTCGCTGCCACCGGTCAACGTATCTCGGGCGGTCATCGACCAGATTCGCAGCACCACGAAGATTCTCGCTCGAGAGCTGGGCGTGATCGGGCTGATGAACATCCAGTTCGCGCTGCGTGGGCACCGGCTCTACGTGATCGAGGTCAACCCGCGAGGGTCTCGCACGGTGCCCTTCGTGTCCAAGGCGCAGGGCGTGCCCTATGCCAAGCTCGCCGCGCGCATTGCCGCCGGAGAGTCGATCGCGGACGTCGGTCTGACCGAGCGCGAGCCCAACCACGTCTCGGTCAAGTTTCCGGTGTTCCCGTTCCGCAAGTTCCCCGGCGTCGACACCCTGCTGGGGCCCGAGATGCGCAGCACGGGCGAGGTCATGGGGATCGGCCCCGACTTCGGCACCGCGTACATGCACGCGGTGATGGCCGAAGGCGACGCACTTCCTCAGACGGGGGCCGCGCTGTTCAGCATCATGGACGACGACAAGGATGCGATCCTCCCGGCCGCCCGCGAGCTGCACGCCTCGGGGTTCGCGTTGGTCGCCACGCGCGGCACCGCAGAGGCGTTCCGACGGGCAGGACTGCCCTGCACGGATATTCTCAAGGTCTGGCAAGGCCGGCCGCACACGGTCGACGCGCTCAAGAACGGCGACATCCAGCTCGTCATCAACACGGCCGGACTCTCCGACCGCAAGGAGAGTTTCTCCCTGCGCCGGACGTCCCTGCTGCAGCGGATCCCCTACTTCACGACCGTCTCCGGGGCCCTCGCGGCCGCCCACGCGATCGCGACCGCACGCGCCAAGGACGGGAAGCTCTCGGCCCGCGCGCTGCAGGACTATCACGCGCAGGTGTCCCCCCCGGCAGGGGATGCTTCGGATGCACCAGTGCCCAGGGTCGGGTATCGTTAGCGACTGGGGCTTGCGACCCCAACGAGTGCCCCATGGCCGACGAAACCTATCCGATGACCCCCGAGGGCCTTGCCACCCTCAAGGCCGAGCTCAAGCAGATCCGGGAGATCGATCGGCCGCACAACGTCCAGGAGATCGAGGATGCCCTGGAGCACGGCGATCTCCGAGAGAACGCCGAGTACCACGCCGCCAAGGAGCGGCAGGCCGAGCTCGACGCCCGCATGCGCTTCGCCGAGTACCGCATCGGCCGCGCCAAGGTGATCGACCCCGCGAAGATGAACTCCGAGAAGGTGGCCTTCGGCGCCACCGTCACGGTCCTGGACCTGGAGACCGACGAGGAGTCCACCTACACGATCGTGGGCGAGCACGAGTTCGACGTCGACCGCGGCCTGATTTCGTTCAAGTCTCCGATCGCCCGCACCCTCATCGGCAAGATGGAGGGCGACGATGCCGTGCTGAAGCTTCCCAAGGGCGATCGCGAGCTCGAGGTCGTCTCCGTCGTGTACAAGGCCATCGAATGACCACGTTTCGCGCATTGGGGTTCTTCGGGCTCGCCCTGCTCGCCGCCTCGGCGTGCCGCCCGCGGGAGGGCGAGCGATGCATCTGTGCAGATGACTGCGCCAGAGACCTGGCCTGCGCCGCCGATGGGCGCAAGCTGGCCTCGGGCCAGTGCGTGTACGACGTCGACAACGACCTCGAGTCGGGGGTCTGCGTGGCGGGCAGCGTCGAGTCCGACGAGGAGGTCATCACGCCTCCGCCCAAGTTCGACGCCGGCAGCTGGGCCACCAGCGGTGAGGTCCCCATCACGACCGCCGGCGGCGACACCACCACCCAAGGCGACGACACCACGTCCACGCAGACCGGCGCCAGCAGCACCGACGCGAGCTCGTCGAGCAGCTCCGGAAGCGACGGCTCGAGCTCGAGCTCGAGCTCGAGTTCGGGATCGTCGAGCTCCAGCGGCGCGGCCACCGAGAGCCTGTAGCCCCTGTAAGGCGCCGCCGACCTGCTCGTTGAGTGCTTCGAGCGCGCACGCGTGGTGCGTGTTGGGTATCGTGACGAACATGCGCATCTTCAGTTCCTGGGCGAGCGTGGGACTCGCGGTCGTCAGCCTTGCGGGATGCCAGCGTCTCGACGGGGGTGACGAGCCCAACACGCCCCCGGATACCGACGGCATGTCGGCGGGAAACCTCGACGACGTCTCGGGTGGGTCCCTCCTGGAAAGTGGAGGCGAGGACACCGGGTCCGACGAAGACCCGCAAGAGGAATGCAATCCGGTCACCGGCGCGCCGTGCACCGAAGGGGAGAAGTGCACCGTCATCCGCTCGGGCGGGTCCTTCGACTACGTGTGCGTCGGCGAGTCGGGCACCACGCCCTTGGGCAACGCCTGCACCGTGAGCCTGCAGGACGGCCTCGACGGCTGCACGGCCGGCTCCGTGTGCCTGGGCGCAGACGCTGGGACCTGCCGCCCCCTGTGCAAGTCGAACGCGGACTGCGAGGGCGCGACGTGTGTGGCCGATCCCTTCGACGGGGTCCCCCACTGCGCCGACGACTGCTCCCCCTTCGAGCCGGCATGCGCCGGCATGCTGCAGTGCCGACGCCAAGGAGACCGGTTCTCGTGCCTCGATGCGCTGCCTGGCGACGTCGGTGGGGGTGGCGACGCCTGCCAGCTCCAAGGCGACGCCGGCTGCGGAGAAGGCTTCGTGTGCCTCTCCGGAGCGCTCGTGCCAGGCTGCGGCACCGCAGGATGCTGCGTGTCGGTCTGTGACCTCGATGCCGCGGACACCTGCAGCGCGCCGTCCACTTGCACCTCGGTGCTCGAAGGTCCGGCGCCCGGGTTCGAGGCGATCGGCGCGTGCTTCGTGCCCGCTTGAGTCCCGCTCGAGTGCTCTGCGAGTCACGGTGCAGGCCGCCCTCGATAGGCCTGCACCTCGCCCACGCGCCCCGCGCGGCTGCTCGCCCACGACACGCGCTCGAACAGGTCTCGGACCTCGGCTTCGCTGCTGCACGGCAGCTCCGCGGAGCAACGTTCGAGATCCCCAGGCGCGACCCACGTGATGCGAACCCCGCGGGCCGCCGCACTCACGCCGACGACGTCTTGCCACCGCACGACGAAGCTCCGAGCGCCGCCGCGACGCCGAGCGCGGAGATCTTCGGGCCGCAGCTCGAAGGCATCGATCGGTGGGTCCAGCCGCACGGCGACGGCAGCCACCACGGCGAGCAGGACCAGCACGACACACAGCGGGCCCGCCGGGCCCATCCGCGCGGTGGTCATGTCGAGCACGGCCTCGAAGAAGCTCCCGGTCCAGGCGTCGTCGCGGAAGAGCCGGACCGGGAGCGTCGGGTTCCCGACGAACGGACGCAGGACCCACGACAGCTGCGCGCCGACGACCCCGTGCGTGACCATCCACGCCCACAGCACCCGCCGGGAGACCGCGGTGTCGGGGATCAGCGCGTCGAGCAGCCCCCGCAGACGGCTCACGGCGAAGATGCCCACCGCCCCGAGCACCAGCACGTGCGCGGTGAGCAGCCAGTGCGAGGTCCCGACCGACGCGGCGCCGCGAGCAGGCTCCACGCTCAGCGCGATGAAGGCGGCGATCGGCGCGAGCGCCCCCAGCAATGAGCCCATGATCGCAATCGCGAGGACGGAGGCGGTCAGCGCCTGGACCGCCGACACGCGTGCGCGCAGCAGCCCGCACAGCACGACGTCGAGCACCGCGGTGAGGCCGGCCAAAGCCAAGAACATCAGCGGAAGCTTGATCCCCGCGCCCAGCGCTTGGGTGGGGCTCCGCCACAGCCCCATGGCCACGCCGTACGCTCCACATCCCAGACCGACCACCGCGACCGCGGCGGCGAGGACCGGCAGCAACGCCCGCCCCCGCGCGACGTGCTCGACCAATGCCTCATCGAGCACCAGGACTCCGCGCAACCGAGCCAACGTCATCGGCCTCGCCGCGAAGCGACGGGCCCCGCCCAGTGCTCCACAAAGAACAAGCGCTGCGACGACCACACGCCATCGAAGGGCCCCACGAGTGGACGCAACGTGGTGGTCATCTGCAGCATCACGACCACGAAGACGAAGCCCCATGCCCGCACCCCCGCGATCGCCCGCCCGTTGTAGGCGCGCATGACCTTGTCGATCAGCCGGACGCCGACCCAGGCGGACACCAAGAAGGCCACAACGTGCAGGGTGCCCATCACGGCGGACGAGTCCGTGCTCTGCGAGAACAGCCACGTCACCGGCGCCAAGGCGACCAACAGCACGCCGGTGAGCGCCACGCCCATCACGAGCGCCAGCGCGGTCTCACGGACCGACTGCCCCGCGCCGGCCACCGACGTGAAGACGTACAGACTCGGCAGGCACAGCAGCGCGCAGACCACCATGCCCACGCAGAGCTTCAGCGGAACGGCGAACAGCTGGAACCCGCCCGAGAACGACGCCACGACGAGTCCGACGGCGAGCATCGTGGCCAGCGACAGCGCGATCAGTCGCGCGAGCGGACGACGTCCGGGACGATGTGCCTCGGCCAGCAAGTCGGCGGGCCGTTGCACCAACGCGGCGATGATTCCGGCGAAGCCGGGACCGACCGGCCTTCCGTCGCCGCGCAGCCGTTCGAGGTCGGGTGCAGGAGGAGTCGGGGGTGTCGTTGCATCCGCGGAAGGTTGGCTCGCCACGCCGCAGAGGTAGCGCGTCGGCGGTCCGCTCCCCACCGCCGATCCCTCGAGCGGAGGACGAGCCCGCGCGAGCGGTCCGAGGGGGTCGGTGGTCGGCGCCGGTTCAGGGCAGCTCGACCGCGAGTTCCTCGCAGCGCATGGGGTCGATCACCTCGCCCGAGCCCACCAGCACGCCCTCGCGCTCATGGAGCATCGGCGGGGCTGAGATGTCTTGGGCGCCCGCGAGGCGCGGTCGCACCAGCAGAACCAACGCGCCCTCGCAATCGAAGGGTGTCAGCGCATGCGGAGGTCCGATCGACACGCCGTCGTCGATGACCGCCTCTCCGGCGTCCGCCCACAGGTCGACGAACTGGAGCTCCTCGTCTCGAACGTAGCCGAGCCAGACGCCACGCGGCACGTCCGCCTCGACCCCGACGGCTTCGGCGACGATCAGCGGACCCAACCGGGTCTGCACCCCGCGGAAGCGACACGGCTGCTCCGCGCACCGTTCGGGCAGCTCCCCGGGAACCATCGACGGCGGCGCCGTCGCGTGGGTGAACTCGACCTCCGCGCCGGTCTGTGCGCGAAGGGTCCAGCCGCACGGCACCCCATCGAACGAAGCCAGCGAACCGGTGGGATCCAGCGTCTCGCACTGCGGCGGCGCGGGCATTGGGGTCTCGTCGGCTCGCGGCAGCGGCTGCTGCGGGTCGGGCGACGGCCCGCTCGAACCGCACCCGAGCCCCAGCAGGACGAACCCGCGGGGCAGGAGCCAGCCTTGCCAACGCATCAGCGCGCGGCGTTCACGACGAGCTCGGCGCCATCGCCGGGGACTGCTTCGCCGCTGGAGGACACGGAGCTGACGCCCCACACCTGGGCGCCGGATGCGTCGACGCCTCGGGTTCCGCCGGTCTCCAGACGCACCCGCGGCGAGAGGCCGCCTTCGCAGTCGGCGAGTTCCTTGTCCGGCAGGGGCCCGAACAAGAGCACCCGGTTCTCGAGCGGACCGCTGACGTTGTAGGTGACGGTCAGGCGGGTCGCGACGTCCAGAAGCTGCTGGAACTCGACGACCTCGCAGTCCGCGAGCGACGAGACGTTCTCGTCGCAGAGTCGATCCTTCCAGCCCTCGCCGCCGTCTTCGACCGTTCCGAAGACCTCGGCGCCGTCCTCTCCGTCGACCGCCCAGTTCGGGTTCGCCTCGTAGAACGTCTGGTAGCAGTTCTCGTAGGCCATCTGAATCTGGACCTGGGCGGTCCCCGTGTAGGGGCTATCGGCTTCGGACTGAGCGCGCGCGAACAACACCTTCACAAAGGAGTGGGTGTCTGCCGCGGGCGGGTCTGAGCAGCCGGTGAGCGCAAACAACGGGGCCAGGACGAAAGCTGCAGCGCAGGCGATCCTCATCGCGCGCAGCATATCCCACCGGAGCGCGCCGGAGCCACGGTCAGGCTGCCCCAAACCGACGGGACTCCAGGCCTGCCCCGGGGCGCCCACACGCAGGTGAGGTGACGCGGATCACAGCTGGAGTCTCGGGTTCCGAACGCGGTCCGGGGCCATGATAGCGTCCGGGAACGTCGAGAGTGCGCAATCCGCACAGACTCGCATCTCCACGGTCCTCGTTTCCCCTGCGCTGCTCATCTGGCCATGCTCGACACGCCCTCTCCTTCCGCCGTCGCCGACTCTGCCGTCGTCGAGGGATCTCCGGCCGAGCAGAGTCTCGCACTGATCGCCCCGCTCGCCTCGGCGTGGCGACGCCGCGTCGTCTCCTCGATGGAGGCGACGGCCCCGCTGCACCGATGGTTGGCGGCCATCCCCGACGTCGGCCCGACGTGTGAAGTCCTCCTGGCCGACGCGTTGCTGCACGACCTCGACGCCTCCGAGCGCGACGCGCTGCTCCGATGGATTCGCGGTTCGCAGGACTCGTCGGGTGCGTGGCTGAGCGTGGACGGAAGCCCCGACCTTTCTCTGACCGTCTTGGGGTGGTGGGCCCGCCGCAGCGGGGGCGACGATCCGGAGGAGGCGTCGATGGTCCGCGCGCAGCGGGTGGTGCATGCGCTCGGTGGAGCGCAGCGGGCCAACTTCGAGGTCCGCCTGTGGCTCGCCCTTTGTGGAGCCGTCCCCTGGGACTTCCTGCCGGCGATCCCCGGCGAGCTCTTCTTGCTGCCGCGCTCGATGTGGGTCTCTCCCTCTCGCGTGTCGCCGTGGGCGCGCGCGATCCTCACCCCGTACTACGTCCTCGCGCGTGCCGGGGCCCTGATTCGGCTGCCCGATCCGTCGCCGCTGATGCTCCGCCGCGACCCCGACGCGAGCGCGCTGGTGTCCCCTCGACTGACCAGGCCCGGCCTGGCCGGCGACCTGCTGCAGGCCTTCGATCGCACGGTGAAGCTGTCGCAGAAGCTCCCCCGCGGCCCCCTGCGGCGCCGGGCCGTGGCCCAGGCCGTGGCGTGGATCGAAGAGACTCGGCAGCGTCACGGTGGATGGTTCTCGACACGCCCCACCCTGCTGTCCTTGATGGCCCTGCGGGTGCAAGGCGCCACCGCCGACGATCCGCGCATCCTCGCCGGGCTCGCGCACCTGCGTGCCTCTCGTGGACAGGTGGTGATCCGCCGCGGCATCGCCGAAGGCGAGACGGCCATGGCCCAAGGGCTGGGCGGGACCCGGGTCTCGACCGCCGCGCGTCTGGTGCTGGCCGATCCGAACCCCGGCGACATCTCCACGCTGCTGCGCATGGAGCTGAGCACCCCCGGGCCGTGGCAGGATCGAGCCAACGCGCTGGCCGGAGGTTGGCCGCACGAGCCGGGCGCCGAACACCACCTCGACGTGGACGCGACCTGCAACGTCCTGGCGGTCCTCGCGACGCTGGGCGAAGACAGCCCGCTGCGCACCCCGGCGTGGGCAGCCCGTCGCCGCGCCACGGACATCCTCCTCGCGATGCAGGAGGCACCCGGAAGCTTCGCGCGATTCGAGCGAGGCGAGGCCAGCGTGTTCATGCGGAAGTTCCCCTGGACGGACGCCGACCTGCTCGCCATGGGCAGCACCCGCGATCCGAACCGCGTGCGCCTTGCCGCGCGCGCCCTCGCTCACCTGGGGCGCACCGGGTTCCGCATCGACGACGATCGGGTGGCCCGAGGCGTGCGCTGGATGCAGAGCGCGACCGCGGACGCGTTCGAGACCCGCTCGGCGTGCACCCTGTCCGCGCTCGCCCAAGCGGCGGTCGCGACCTGCCCCCCCTCGCACCCCCTGCGGCAAGAGGTCGAGCATCGGCTGCGGGCCCGTCAGCGCGAAGACGGAAGCTTCGGCGACCTGGTGGCGACCTCGCAGGCCCTGACCGCCCTGCTCGAGCTGTCCGGCGCATGCGTACAGTGCCATCGGGCGGCCCGTCACCTCTCCGACGCGGTGCTCCGCCACGGGCGTGGCCTCGAGCACGCCAGCGGCGCTTCCTGCCAAGGATTTGGCCTCAGCCCCCGTCTGCACGACCCTTCGGCGACGGTTCGCGAGGTCTCTCTTGCGCTGCGCACCTTCGTGCAGCAAACCAGCGGCGCTTCGCCATCCAACGGACCCTCAGGACGTTGACTCATGGACGTACACAACGACAACCACTTCGACGTCGTGATCATCGGTGCAGGCCTCGCCGGCTGCGCCACCGCCCGCGCGCTGCGGCTGGCGGACCCCTCCGGCAAGCGCCGCATCGTGCTCATCGACAAGTGCGTCGACGTCCACAAGCAGTTCTCCGGCGAGTTCATCCACCCTCGCGGCGCCCAGATCCTCGATGACCTCGGCTTCTACCAGCCGCTTCGAGAAGCCGGCGCCGTCGACGTCGACGGGTTCCTCGCGTTCGAGCACGCCGACGCCGAGCCGGTCGAACTCGACTACGCCAACGTGCCCAACCAGCGGCCCCGCGGTCTGGCCGTCCACCACAAGACCCTCGTCCGAACCCAGCGCGCCGAGCTTCGACGAACCGGCGACGTCGACATGCGCGAGGGCTGGTCCCTCCTGGACCTGGTCCGCAACGCGGCGGGCCGCGTCGTCGGCGTGTCCGTGCTCGACCCCAAGAAGGTTCGGCACGAGCTGACCAGCGACCTGGTCATCGGCGCCGACGGCAAGAACAGCAGCGTCCGGAAGCTGGCGGGGATCAGTGACGAGGGGCGCGAGACCATCGGCTTCACCGCGGGCGTGTCGGTCACCAACGCCACCCTGATCCGAGACACCTACGCGCACGTCATGCTCGGCGCGTGGGGTCCGGTGCTGGCCTATCCAATCCAGTACGAGAAGGACGGCACGGTCACCACCCGCATCACGATCGACCTGCCCAAGGGACTGCCTGCCAAGGGCCCGGCCCTCAAGGACCACCTCCTCGAGGCCTACGTCCCATTCTTGCCGGCACCGCTGTCGGCCCAGGTCGCCGAGGCGATCCGCGACCATCCGGGCAACCTCTACATGGCGCCCACCGTCAACCTGCCCGCGCCCGACGCTGTCCAGCCCGGCGTTGCTCTGGTCGGTGACGCGGGGGGTTGCTCGCACCCGATCACCGCCAGCGGCATGACCATGGGGCTACGGGACGCCCAGACCTTGGGCGAGCTCGCGCGCAGCCGAGCGCACGCCCCCGCCGAGGCTCGCTGGCTCGACGACGCGTCGCTGAGGCGATACCGCGCCGAGCACGACCGCTACGTCCCCACGCGCCAGGCGCTCGCCGACGCGATCTACGAGGCGTTTCGGGGAGAACGCGAAGGCTCACGTGCGATTCGTCGCGCCCTATTCGAGTACTGGGGCAGCGGCCCCTCGGCGCGCAGTCGCTCGATGTCCCTGCTCTCGTGCAGCGAGGGGCGACCTTCGGTCTTCCTGGCCGAGTACTTCAAGACCGCTCGTCACGCGCTCAGCTCCAGCCTCGTACCCCAGCATGCCCGCCGCTACCCGGTTTCCGACCGCATGCGACGCGCGCGCGGGGCTGCCGCGCTCGCCAAGGACAAGCTCGGCCTGGTCGCCGCCGTGATGTGGGCCCAGGTTCGTCCGAGCTGGATGCCGCACACGACGCGTCGGGTGTGAACAGACCCCAGCGTACGCGTCCGGATTGACAAAGGTTTTCGCCGAGACCTACGCTGGACCCAATGGGATCGCGGGTGCTGGTCGTCGACGACGACCCTTGGATTCTCCGCATGGTGACCGCCACGCTGCAGAAGCGGGACTACGTGGTGGACACCGCGCGCGAGGGTCGACAGGCGCTCGAGCGTGCGAGCGCCAACCCACCGGACGTCATCATCTCCGACGTGATGATGCCCGTCATGGATGGGTGGACGTTCGTCGAGCAGCTGCGGCGCGACCCGAGGCTGTCTGCGATTCCGGTCATCTTCCTCACCGCCCTCGGCAAGGACGAAGCCCGCATCGCCGAGCTCGGACTGCGACCCGAAGATTTCTTGGCCAAACCGTTCCGCTTCGACGCGCTCGAGAAGCGGGTGGCCGCGGCGTTGGCCACCCCCGCTCGGCCCTCGGGTCCGCCGGCAGCCCACGGCGCTGCCGCGCAGCCGGTACCCGGCGGATACCCGCCGACGTCGCAGCCTCTTTCGCGCTCGCGGCCGACACCTGCCCCAGGGTTCGCATCCAATCCCGCGCCCGGCTTCGGCGAGCGCTCGCACGCGGAGCCACCGGCGATGGGCTACGCCCCGCCGTTCCCCGAACGCCCCACCGCCCCGGCCCAAGGACCGGAGCCTCTGCGCGCTCCCCCGAAGACCGCCGAGGTCACCGCGGTGCAGGGCGAGCCGATGCGTCCGCGAAGGACCACCGCCCTCAACGGTCGCCTCGAGCAGCTCCAGCTCTCCAGCCTTCTGGTGATGATGGAGATGGAGCGCAAGGACGGCCTTCTGTCTCTCAAGGACAGCCGCACCGGCACCGTCGGACGCATGTTCCTGCGCCGAGGTCAGGTCATCTCGGCCAAGCTCGGGGAGTCGGGCACCCCGGACAAGGAGTCGGTCTACGAGATGCTCAGCTGGAAGGCTGGAACGTTCAGCTTCAACGCCATGGAGGTCGAGATGGAGGACGTCATCAAGTCGTCCACCACGCACCTGCTCATGGAGGGCGCGCGCCTCATCGACGAGGCGAACCGCGATGAGGGGATTTGAGTCTCCGTGAGCGATGACGCCGATCCCCCCCGCGTGGCGCCGACCGCTGGCGGGCACGACGAGCTTCTCACCGACATCCCCGAGCCCGACCGGGCCCAGGGCGCCTTTGCGGGCTATGAGAAGTCCAGGCGGGTCCGATGGATCGTCGGGGGTTCACTCTTCGTCGGCGCCATCGGGGCCATGTGGGGCGCGAACTGGTACGCGAACTACGTGCGCGAACAAGCGCGCCGCGGCATCAACCCCACCTACCAAGACGTCCGGACCGACGTCTCGCCCGAGGACCGCGTCATGCACTGGGACAGCGGCCCCGCGCGGCTCGGACTGTCCAAAGAGCCTCCGGGGGTCAACCTCATCGTTCTCCCCGACCGCGAGCTCCGCCTCGCCCAGGGATACGACAGCGCCCAGCTGAGCGTGAACGTGAAGGACGGCCGCACGGTCAAGCTGCGGGTCCTCACCGGCCGCATCGACGTGACGCGGCTGGACTGAGGCGCGCGCGCTTCAGCTGGGGATCGGGATGATGTCCGCCAGCATGGCCGGCCAGCTCGCCTCGAACCGCATGCGTTCGCCCGTGGAGGGATGCGGCAGATCCAGCACGTGCGCGTGGAGAGCTTGCCGGGGCAAGCCGACCTCGGCGGAGACCTCTTCCATCGTCAGCAGCCCGTCTGCCATCTCGCGAAAGAGACGCTCGTCGACCCCGTAGAGCTTGTCTCCGAGCAGGGGATGGCCGTGCAGCGCGAGGTGGACGCGGATCTGATGCTGCCGCCCGGTGTGCGGGATGCATCGAACCAAGGTGATCGGCTCGCCGCGAAACGACGAGACCTGCAGCGGCACCACCTGGGTCCGCGCCGCCGAGCCGCCCTCGGAGATGGGCAACGCGCCCATCTTGATGCCGATGCTCGAGTGGGGATCGAAGCCCAGCGGGTCCTCGATGCACGCGACCTGATGAAGCGCGCCGCGAGCGATCGCGAGGTATTCCTTGTGCACCTCCCGTCGCGCGAACGAGCGCTTGAGCACGCCGGCCGGAGACGGAGGGTCCCGCCTCGAGCGATGTGCGGTCCCCTGCGCGAGCGCCAGGACCCCGGAGGTTTCGCGATCGATCCGGTGCGCCATCTGCCAGCCGTGATCTGGGCCGAGGCGGCCGCGCATGACCGCGGTGAGCGTGTGGCGGTGGTACCGGGCGGTCGGGTGCACGGGCAGACCGGCGGGCTTGTCGATCACCATCAAGGTCGCGTCGCGATGAAGCTCGGCGTAGTGCAGCGGCGCCGGTGGCTCCTGGGGCGCTGGTCGGCGCAACACGAAGTGATCGCCGACCCGCACCCGGTGCGAAGGGCGCATCACCACGCCGCCGCCGGCCTCCCTGAGCTGGCCGCGGGCGATGATGCTCTGGATGCGCGTCCGGGACAGCCGCCGGATGCGTGCCTGAAGGAACCGGTCGATACGGTAGCCGTGCAGCGCGAGCTCGACCAAGAAGTGAATCTCGATCCACGCCCCGTCCGCAGCCTCAGAGGGCGCTTTGGGGTATAGTGTGGGCTCCATGAGCAACAAAGCCGGTAAAAGCGAGAATCCTAACGATTCCGGCCCGGACAACGCGGAGAGCGAAGGCGGACTCGTCCCGGCGATTCTAGCCGGAGCGGGCATCCTCGCGGTGGTCGGATTGCTGGTCTTCTGGCCCTCGGACGACGGCGCAACGGGCGCGGACGGCGAGGACAAGATCGCCAACGGTGGACGAGACGGCGGGCGCGCTGGGGCAGCCGGCGCCGGGGCCTCGGCCCGAGGAGGCGGGGGTGTCGGCCAACGCGCGGTCGACGAGCCCACGCCCGGCGCCCTCGCTGCGCAGGGCAAGGTCAACGCCAAGCTGCTGCCCAGTCGCGTCGGCATGGCGCCGGGCATCCCCGTCGAAGAGCCCCCCCCGAAGTTCAACAACGTGCAGGACGAGATCGCCTGGTACGAGAAGAGGCTGGTCCGGGCCGAGGCCGAGGTGCAGGCGCGCGAGAAGAACGTATCCCGGCTCGCAGCGGCCAAGCGCCGCGCCGAGGACGACCCCCAGCCCGATGCCGCGCTCGCCAAGTTCGAAGCGGACAAGAAGATCGTCGAGGGCAACCTCGCCAAGGCGAAGGCAAAGGTCGACCAGGTCGAGAACAAGCTCGCCGAGCTGCGCGGAGAGTGACGCGTCCACCCCGATGACGCGTACACGCTCCCGTGGGACCGCCGTCGCGACGCTGGTGATCGCCGCGGCGTGCTCACCGACGACCGCACCCCTCGCGCCCACGCACGCGCCGACACCTGCGGCGTGCCCCAGCGCCGAGGCCCCGGCCGTGTCGGAGTCGCTCGCGCCCGACATCGCCGAGCACTACGACAAGCGCGAGGTTCAGATCCCGATGCGAGATGGCGTGAAGCTCTTCACGACCATCTACACGCCCAAGACAGCGGACGGTCCGGTCCCGTTCATGCTCAAGCGGACCCCGTATTCCGTGGCGCCCTACGGGGCCGACGAGATGCCCGAAAGCCTCGGCCCCAGCGAAGTCCTCGCCCGCAAGGGCTGGATCTTCGTCTACCAGGACGTGCGGGGGCGCTTCATGTCCGAGGGCAGCTTCATCAACATGACGCCCCACGTCTCGGGCGACGCGGCCGCGCCCATCAACGAAAGCACCGACACCTACGACACCATCGCGTGGCTCCTCGAGCACGTCGATGGCCACAATGGTCGCGTCGGCCAGTGGGGCATCTCCTATCCAGGCTTCTATGCCGCCGCCGGCATGATCGATGCCCACCCCGCGCTGCGGGCGGTGTCCCCTCAGGCACCGATCGCCGACTGGTTCTTCGACGACTTCCACCACCACGGCGCGTTCTTCCTTCCTCACGCGTTCAACTTCCTCTCCGTGTTCGGCCAGCGCCGCCGAGGGCCCACCCAAGCGTGGCCGGCGCGCTTCAACCACGGCACCGACGACGGCTACGCGTTCTTCGAGAAGCTCGGCCCGCTGTCCAACGCCAACGCGTCCTACTTGCACGGCGAGATCGCGTTCTGGAACGCGATCACCGAGCACCCCAACTACGACGCGTTCTGGCAGTCGCGCAACCTGCTGCCGCATCTGCACGATGTCGCGCCGGCGGTGATGACGGTCGGGGGGTGGTTCGATGCCGAGGACCTCTACGGCCCGCTCGCGATCTACCGATCGATCGAGGCCAAGAACCCGAACACGGACAACACCCTGGTGATGGGTCCATGGCCGCACGGGGGGTGGGCCCGCACCACCGGCCGCCGCCTGGGCCGCATCGACTTCGGCGCAGAGACCTCGACGTTCTACCAAGAGGAGATCGAGGCGCGATTCTTCTCGCATCACCTCAGCGACGGCGAAGACCCCGACCTGCCCGAGGCCTTTGCATTCGAAACCGGCCGCAACCGCTGGCGTCGCTTCGAGACCTGGCCGCCGGCCACGAATGCAACGACACTCTTCTTGGGCGAGGGATCCCTGGACCACGAGCGGCCGACGGCCGAGCGCGCCGCGGACCAATACGTCAGCGATCCCGCGCGCCCCGTCCCCTACTCCGAGACGATCAGCACCGGGATGGAGAAGGCATACATGACCGACGACCAGCGGTTCGCCGCCCGGCGGCCCGACGTCCTGGTCTACCAGAGCGACCCGCTCGAGGCCCCGCTGACCCTCGCGGGACCGCTGCACGCCACGCTTCACGTCTCCACCACCGCTGCGGACGCGGACTTCGTGGTGAAGTTGATCGACGTCTTCCCCGACGACGCGGTCATGCCCGATGACCAGGGCGTGGTGCAGCCGGTCTCGGGCTACCAGATGATGGTGCGCTCGGAGGTGTTTCGCGCCCGCTTTCGGGACGACTACGCGAAGCCCAAGCCGATGCGGCCGGGCGCGGTCGAAACCGTCGAAGTTCCGCTGCAGGACGTCCTGCATACCTTCGAGCCAGGGCATCGGATGATGATCCAAGTGCAGAGCACATGGTTTCCCATCGTCGACCGCAACCCGCAGTCGTGGGTCGAGAACATCTTCGAGGCGCGAGAGGCAGACTTCGTCTCGGCCACCCACACCGTGTGGCGAAGCAAGGCCCACCCCTCGAGCGTGACGTTCGGCGTCCTACAGTGACGCGGCCGCGATCTCTGCGGACTCGAACGCTGCCTCGACGCTGCCGCCGTTGATCGACGTCGCCGTCCAGTCCCCGGCGAACCTCAGGTTCGCGACGCGGGCATCGTCGGGGCGCAACCGATCCCCCACGCTCCCCGGGAGCGTCAGCACGTATCGGTCCGCAGGCTCGAGGTTGCTGCGCACGTATCGAGACAGCACCGGGCCGGTACCGAACCGCGCACGCGCCTGCGCCTCCCAGCGACGCAGGAGTTCGGCGGGATCCTCTGCGCCCGCGTCGGGCACGGTATCCACCAGGTACACCAACCCGCCGGGCCGCGGACCGTGCCCCCACCGCTCCGAGCCCAGCACCTCGGACAGATCTGCGAAGGTCGGAAATCCGCCGGTGAAGCCCGTGGTGATTCCGGCGAGGCGTGGTGCGTCCCGGCACCACAGCTGCGCGGCCCGTGTCCCGACCGACGCCGACGTTCGCAGGGCGCGCTCGATGTGTGGGTGATGCGTCGCCACGGGTGCGAGCGCGTGTTCCAGCGCTGGAAGCGGCACGGCGAGGATGACGACGTCGAAGTCGTCTCCCCGCCGCAGGCGGATCTCCGTGTGCTTCCCAGGCGCCACCTTCGGCGCGCCCGGCCAGACCCGCAGTCCGTCCACCTCGACGAGCATGGGCTGTGCCGGGAGCGGACGCGCGCTCAGCTCGATGGTCTCGATGCGCTCTCCCCCGGCGTCCGGCAGCAAGCGCTGCAGGGTGTGCATCCACGAGAACTGGACACCGCGCCGCGTGAGGACCTCGTACGCGGGTCCGAACGCGGTGTCGCCCATCCCATGCTTCAGCAGCCAAAACGGCGCCCCGCGGTAGCGCATGAGGATGCGAGCGATCGTCCGCAGCGCGGCCCCGGCTGCGACCGCACCGTCGTTGGGACCCGAGATGCCTCCGGGATACGCGAAGGTCATGTCGTAGAACGCGCGGATGACCGGGGCTTGGGCGACCGCATCGCAGGCCCCGTGCGTGCGCAGCCATCCGCGCAGGTCGTGATCGTCGAGCCCGGCCAGATCTCCACGGAAGAGGTGGCGCGTCAGCCCGCGCGCGACGACGCGTGCCAGTGCCGCCAGCGTGCCAAGCTCGCGAAGGCCACGCTTGGAGGACTGCGCGCTGCGGGCCAGCGCTGCGAACGAGGCCGCCACCTCGGCGAGCGTCGGCGTCGCCGATGGCCCGCCGTCGCCGGGCAATCCCGGGCGCTGTGGGAGCCGCACCGTCCACGCCGCCTCTGCGCGTTCGTCCCACACCGAGAACGCGTGGCGAGGCGCGAACGCATCCTCGAAGGTACGAAGCCGGGGCGCCGCGTCGTCTCCGAGCTCCTCCAGCGCGCCTCGGACGGCGGCAAAGGTGCGCTCGTAGAAGCCCATCCACACGTGGAGTCCGTGCTCCTCGATGCGCCAGCCCTGCTCGGGGTCGCGCCCGGTCGCCCCCTTGCCGCCGAGCCTCCAGCTGCGTTCGACCACCCGCACCGCGTACCGACGCCGCAGGGCCGGCGTCGCCGACAGCGCCAGCGCGGCGGCCGTCCCCGCACAGCCGCCGCCGAGCACCAGCACGCGCGTCCGTCCGCTCATCGGCGCCCCCGCCACCAGGGGCGACGCACGACCACCCCGTCCTCGAACGAGAAGCCCAAGCGCAAGCGCAGCGCACCCCGAGCGGTTCCCGGCAGCGTCCAGCGGCCGTCGGGAAACTCGACGTCGACCTCGGAGCAAAGGTCCACGGGCTCCAGATGGAAGAGGGAGAACGGCAGGGCGACCAGCTCGTCGACCCGGTTGCGGGCCCGCGCTCCGGCCTGCACGTCGAGCAGGCGCTTGCGCAAGTAGAGCCTGGGCCGAACCCACCGCGACAGCCGCTGGTACACCTGCATCACCGGCTCGAGCGCATTGGGGGCCGGCCGCTGCGGGCCGACGCGCACCCGCAGCCGATGCGTGCCGCCTGCGATGAGGTCGTAGCCTCGCGGGTGCTCGAGGATTCGCCCCATCCGCTTGGTGAAGCCGTAGACCTCCCGCCCGAGCAGGATCGGCAGGTAGGCGTCGGGGTAGACCTCGGGCAGGTAGAAGCCCGGACGAAGACGCGGCCCCAAGCAGGGCACGAAGGTCGCCACCTCCCGGTATCCGTGGTCGCGGTGGTCGCTTTGGGCGTGCAACGCCCGGCAGCGCTCGACCTTCGAAAAGACGAGCATCGACGTGGTCTCGAGCCCTGGAATCGGCCGGAGTCCTCGGGGCAGCGTGTGCGCGGTCGGCCCCCGCATCACGACGCTGAGCGCCTCGTAGGGGCCGAATCGATACGGGCCGGGCACCAAGCCGCCCTGGTCGTCGGCGAAGAAGTCGTCGTCACGGCGCAGCTGGTCATGGCGCCAGCGCTCCAGACGTCGCGTCTCCTCGCACAGCAGGCCGAGCGCACCGTCGGCGCCGAGCGTCTCCACCAGACGCGCCAGGGGAACCTCGGCGAGGGTCGCGGGACTCCGCGCCCGAACACGAGCCGCCTCGACGATCAAGGCGGGGCCCTCGCGAAACTCGAGGAGACCCGCCTGGGCGTGCACCTCGACCTCGCCCTCGCTCAGGACGCTGACCGTCTCGGGCATGGGAGACGAAACCTCACCGGCGTCCATCGAACGCCAGGGCAGGTCGAGCTCTCGCTGCTGCAGACGGATCAACGCTGCTGCGTTGGGGTCGTTCATCCAAGCCTCCACGCGGGCGCCTGCCCGACCTCGACGTGCGGACGACACACGACGGGACGTGGGCGCTGCATGAAGGACTCCGAGAGGATTGCGCGGCGCGGTCCGGTGAGCACCCGCGCGGCCGCGATCCCGGAGATCGTCGCGGCCTCGACACATGTCGAGTTCACGTTGGTCCGCGTCCACGTTCCGGCGAAGACCACGTTGTCGAGCCCCGATTCGTGCGCCTCGGGACGCAGCGCCGAGGTCCCCGGAGCCGCCCCATCGCACAAGTCGCTGGGCTCGATGTTCGCCCGCACGTACTGCGCCTCCAGCCTCGCCGGCCCGTCGCGTTCCTGCGGATCGAACAAGACCGACCAGTCGAACCCACCTGAGGGCGCCCGTGCGCCGGGCCAGAGTCGACCGCCGTGGAGTTCGAGCTGGGTGGCGAGCGCCTCCATTGCGCGCCCACGCCCTTGGGCCTCCCGCTGTGGGCACCCCTGCTCGCCACCGAAGGCGAAGGGATAGCTTCCGCACAAGTAGTGGCAGGACTGCGGACCCTCGCTGGACCATCCCTCGACCCGCAGCACCTCCGACATGTCCGCCCAGATCGCGTAGGGCAGCGCCCACGACACCATGGCTGCGCGCGGCCGGGTCCACCCCAAGCCCTCCATCGACGGTGTGCACCACAGCTGGGCCGCGAGGGACGGCACCAGGTTCATCGCCCCGGTGAACGCCGCGAGACCCGGCGCGGCGTCGATCACCTCCGCGACGCACGAGGGTCGGCCGCCGTGCGCTCGCAGAGCGCCCGCTGGAAGTGCAAGCACCACCTCGTCGAACGCCGCGCCACGCTCGAGGACCGTGCGCGTTCCGAGGTTCGCATCGGTCTCGAACCGGGCACCACGAGCCCGCAAGGCCTCGCCGTCCTCGAGCTGTGCCCAGTCGGGCTCTGTCGACCAGCATCGCAGCCCGCGATGGGTCCGCAGCGGCGCATAGCGGCCGCGAACCCGCGCTTGCTCCAAGAAGACCAAGCGCTGCGCGTTGCGTTTGGCCTCGTCGAGCTCGACCGACTGCAGGCGATGGAAGAAACGAAACCCGACGCCGCGCTGGGACAAGACCTCGTACATCGGCGCGATCAGAGCCTCGCCCATACCCGCCCCCACGAGGTAGGCCGCCGAGCCGCGATAGCCGAAGTACGCGCGCAAGAAGAACCGAGCCGCGGTCCCAGCCTCGAACGCGGGCCGGTCCAGGTCGCCGCCGAGGTACTGGAACGTCGCGTCATAGGGCACCCGCACCAGCGGCCAATGCTCCAGCAACGCTGCAGACGCACCATGGCGCTGCAGCCACGCCCGAAAGTCGAGATGATTGACGCGGTCGAGATCGAAGTCGGCCAGGATTCGGTACGCAGGGTCGGTGAGCGCCATGAAGAACGCGGCGAAGAACTCCAGGGCGTTGCGCGCGTTGAGCAGGCTCGGCGCGACGAAGGCATCGAGCTTCGGCAGCACCGCCTGGACACGTGCGACCCAACGCCGGGCTCGGGTGACGTCGCGGTGCCCCGGATTGCCCCGCACTGCGCGGGTCAGGCGCGCGAGACGGTCGAAACATCGCAGCGCCGAGGATCCCAGCAGTCTCGCCACGACGCCCGCCCGCGGCAGCGGAACGAGGTCGAGGTCGTCGGTGGGCTCGCGTCCTGTGCAGCCGGTGAAGTTGCGCAGGTTCGACACCAGCACGCCAGCGATCCTCGAGAGCAACACGCCCGGGGAATCCGCTGCGGGGTCCTCCCCGAGCACCGCGCGGTTGCGGCGGAACTGCACGTTCCACACGTCGTAGCCCCCGGCGCCCGAGATTCCCACGGGCGTGAACGCGTGCGGAACGAGTACGTCGTCGATCGACTGCAGCGGACACCCTGGCGGCTTCCTCCAGGCCTCCAGGACCTCGCGCGTCATGCGAAAGGCGTTGTCGTAGAAGCCGAACCATACGTGCAGGCCGTGCTCTTCGTTGCGCATCGACGCATGCGGATTGCGGCCGCTGGCCAGCTTCCCGCCCAGCCGCCAGCCCATCTGGTAGACGGTCACCGCATACTTCGCCCGCAGCTGGGGGGTCGACGACAGCTCGTACGCGGCGGTCAGCCCCGAGAGACCACCCCCGATGATGGCGACGCGGCAGCGCCGTGGCCGTGGGGGGTGCTGCCCCTCGTCCGCATCCGTGGTCGTCCGTTCGAAGCCTGCTCCATCCATGCCGACGAGAAGTCTCGCCAGCCGGAGATGTGATCCCCGTTTTCTTCCGACTTCAGACGCCCTGGAGCGCGGTCGCCATCAACGACTCGTAGACCTCGGCGCGAGGCGTGCCGTTGTCGACCAGGCCGCGCGCGTGCTCGAGTTCCTCTTCGATCAGCGCCGAGAAGCTCTCGAAGGGCTGGGCACCGGAGAGGAACCGACCGTTGATGAAGAACGCAGGCGTCCCACGTGCGCCCAGGGTCTGGGCTTGGGTCTGGTCGTCCTCGATCTTCTGCTGCAGCGCGCGGTCGTCGAGATCCCGTCGAAAACGCTTTCGGTCCAACCGGAGCTTCTTGGCGTACCGGAGCAGGTCTTGGTCCGAGAGTGCCCGTTGGTTGTCGAAGAGCAGATCGTGCATCTTCCAGAACTTGCCCTGCCGGCCCGCGGCCTCGGCAGCCAGCGAGGCGGGCAAGGCCTCCTGGTGGAATGCCAGGGGGTTGTGCTTGAAGACGAAGCGCACGTCCTGGCCAAACGCCTCGGCAATCTCCCCCATCGTCTTCTTGGAGCGCGCGCAGAACGGGCACTGGAAGTCCTGGAACATGACGATCGTGACCAGCGCATCGCCCGGACCCCGGGTTTGCGCGTCCCCGACCGTGGCCGCGTAGCGTGCGAGGGGATCAGGGCGTCCGGGTTGTTGCTGAGCCCCGAGGGGTGCGGCGGGTTGCTCGAGCGTCGCGACCCGGGCCGAGAGGTCTTCGGTGACGCCTCGGGCCCGGCGACGCTCGATGGCCGCGGTGTCGGCGTCCGCCGCCATGGCGCGCTGGTCGGACTCCAGAGCCAGCAGCTGCGCCTGCATGGCCGCGTGCTCTTGCTCCATCGCGGAGAGTCGCGACTGGATCGTCCCCGCCCCCGAAGGCGACGGACGACACGCGGGAACCACCGCCAGCGCGAACGCGAGAGCTGCCACCGATCGCATCGTCGAAGTCTACCGGGTGGAGCGTGCCATCGGTGCCGCGCGCGTCGTACACTGGCGAGGTGTTGCGCACACGCCTCGCCTTGGTCTCTGCCGTATCCCTCGCGGGCTGCTTCTCCGAGCCGCCGGCGACGACCGGGGAAGCGACGTCGAGCCAAGGCAGCACGGGCGAAGACGATGACGCGACCTCGCGCGTAGGAAGCTCGGGCGCAGCCACGGAAACGGCGGGCACGACGGGCGGTCCGGGCACCACGGAGGGCTCCGCCGACTCGACCAGCGGCGAGGGTACCGACGCGTCCAGCAGCAGCACGACGGACACGCCGCCACCGCAGTGTGAGTGCGACGCCGAGGATGCCGACTTCTGCGAAGACTTCGAGTTGCTGTCCAACGACGATTTCGGGCCATGGGCCGTTCCAAACGCGGCCGGCGCGGTGCCCCCTCAGATCATCGAGGATGAAGCGTGCGGGAAGGCGTTCCGCGGCAGCATCGGCGCCGGCGAGAGCTTCTCGGTCATCGTCCGGCCGGTCGACAACCCCAACCCCGCGGCAAACCCCTCGAGCACGCTTCGCGGGCGCATGCGCATCGACGACGCATGCGCCTCCATGACCGAGCACCGACTGTTCGAGCTTCGCTTCGACCAGGACGGCCAGACCGTCGTGTCGCGCGTCGGGCTGTTCACCGGATCGCGAGGGGCGAGCATCCGATCGGTGGTGCCCCCCTCGGCCCCGGTGCAGTCGGACCTCGAGCCGCTTCCGCGCGGCGCGTGGTTCGAGTTCGAACTCGTGGTCGACCAACCCGACGTGGCGGTGCCGGGGTCGATCTTGTTGAGGATCGATGGCGGCGTCGTCCTCACGCTCGAGTTCGACAGCCCCGCTCTCGTCGACGACATCGTGGTCAGTCCGGTCCTGGGCCCGTTTGCGGAGAGCGATCCGGCGATGGCCGGCTGCACCGTCGACTTCGACAACGTCTCGCTGTCCATCGCCGATGAAACACCATGATGATCATGAGGACGCATGAAGACGCCGCCGCGGTCCTCAGACCACGGCGGCGACGAACGGGCTCGGGCATGGCCGCGAGCCCCTCATGGCATCGACGCTAGTAGCGATAGTGCTCGGGCTTGAACGGGCCCTTGCGCGGGATGCCGAGGTACTCGGCTTGAGCGCTGCTCAGCTCGGAGAGCTTCGCGCCCAGCTTGTCCAGGTGCAGCCGGGCGACTTCTTCGTCGAGGTGCTTGGGCAGGACGTAGACCTTGCCGGCCTCGTACTTGCCGGGCTCTTGCCAAAGAGCGAGCTGCGCGAGCACTTGGTTGGTGAAGCTGCTGCTCATCACGAAGCTGGGGTGGCCGGTGGCGCAGCCCAGGTTCACGAGGCGACCACGCGCGAGCAGGATGATCGAGTGACCATCGGCGAACCGGAAGCGGTCCACCTGCGGCTTGATCTCGATCTCCTCGATCGACGCGTCGTCGACGAGCGCCTGGACTTCGATCTCGGAGTCGAAGTGGCCGATGTTGCAGACGATGGCCTCGTTCTTCATGTTGGCCATGTGCTCCTTGGTGAGCACCGACATGCAGCCCGTCGCGGTGACGACGATGTCGGCCTTGGGTGCGGCCTCCTCCATCGTGAGGACTTCGTAGCCCTCCATGGCCGCCTGAAGCGCGCAGATCGGGTCGACCTCGGTGACGATGACGCGAGCACCAAACCCGCGCATCGACGCGGCGCTGCCCTTGCCGACGTCGCCGAAGCCGGCCACGACGACGACCTTGCCGGCGACCATCACGTCGGTCGCGCGCTTGATGCCGTCGGCGAGCGATTCGCGGCAACCGTAGAGGTTGTCGAACTTGCTCTTGGTCACCGAGTCGTTGACGTTGATCGCCGGGATGACGAGTTCGCCCTTCTCGGCCATCTGATAGAGGCGGTGGACACCGGTGGTGGTCTCTTCGCTGACGCCCCGACACTCCTTGGCCAGCGCGTCCTTGTGATCACGATGCATGATGATCGTGAGGTCGCCGCCGTCGTCGAGCAGCAGGTTGGGCGGCGTGCCATCGGGCCACTTGACGGTCTGCTCGACGCACCACCAGTACTCCTCCTCGGTCTCACCCTTCCACGCGAAGACGGGCACGCCGGTGGCGGCGATCGCCGCGGCGGCGTGGTCTTGGGTCGAGAAGATGTTGCACGACGACCAGCGGACGTCGGCACCCAGCGCAGTGAGCGTCTCGATGAGCACCGCGGTCTGGATCGTCATGTGCAGGCAGCCAGCGATCTTGGCGCCTTTGAGGGGCTTGCTGTCCCCGTACTTCTCGCGCAGAGCCATCAAGCCCGGCATCTCGTTCTCGGCGATGTCGATCTCCTTGCGGCCCCACTCGGCGAGCGAGAGGTCGGCAACCTTGAAGTCCCCTTGGGGTTGTGAGCTGGTGTCCATGTTCGTTCTCTTTTCTTTTTTCGTTCGGGGCGCAGGCCCTAGCGCTCGGACTCGGAGGCGTGACGATAGTGCGGCACCCACCCCGATCTGTCCTTGAACAACCTCACGCAGCGAATCTCCTGGCGAGAGGTCAGCAAGAAGCGATGATGCAGGTGGGCCGGAACGACGATCAGGTCGCCGGCCTCCACGGTGACCCGCATCCAGTGGTCATCCTTGGAGCGAAGGTCGAAGATGCCCTCGCCCTGCAGGACGTAGCGAACCTCGTCGTCGGTGTGCAGGTGCTCACCGACGAACTTCTCGCACAACGCCTCGAGCTCGGGCGTCTGCGGGGAAAGCTCCACGATGTCCTGTTCGACATAGCCCCGCGCCGCCTTGAGCTCGTCGAGCGCCGGCTGGTACGCGTCGGTCGCGACCTCGAGGCGCTGGGTGAACACCCCGACCGCGGTCAGGTCGTCCTGGGAGATTGGAGTGCCAGAATCGGACGGTTCGAGCCACTGCAGTTTCATGACGGGTCTCCAGCCAAGCCGAGGCGATGCAGCTCGACGGTGGCGCGAAAAAGATAGTCCAGACACTCCGCCTGCGTCTTGGCCTGGGCCCACGTTTCGCCCCACACGTAGACCCCGTGGCCAGCGACGATCACCGCGTCGACGTCCGGATGGGCCGTCATCGCGGCGGCCATCGAGTCGGTCAGCTCGGCCTCGCGCGCGGTGTTGGCGATGATGGGGATCCGCACCTGGTCGAAGCAGCCCTTCCCGCGCAGGCCTTTTTGCATCTCGAGATCCCGACAGACGAAGGCGCCGGCTTCGCCCTGGGGCGCGAACACGCGGGCGGCGAGAACCGCCCACACCGAGTGGCTGTGCAGCACCGCCCCGGCGCCGCGCTCGCGGAACGCGTTGAAGAACAGGGGCTGGCACTCCGAGATCTTCAGCGCAGCGTTCCGCGGCGCGCGCAGGACCGTGCAGCCTTCGAGATCGGCCGCGTCGAGCACGTAGACGTCCTGCGGCGCGATGCGCTCCTTCTGCACGCCCGAGGGCGCCATGAAGATCCCGGTCTCGCCGCGAATCGAGATGCCCCCACCTGTGCCCGAGACCCAGCCCAGGTCGTAGAACTGTCGACACAGCGCACAGATGAGCTCCGGCAGATCAGCGTCGGCGGTCATGCGGCCGAGACCCTAACGTGCAATCGGGGGGATGTCTCCTGACCCCCGGTCCAACCGCGCTACGGCGGGTCCGCGCCCGGTGGCGCCCGATGGTGGGGGCAGCGCCGTACCGGGATCGGCGGGTACTTGGGCCAGCCGGGCACCTTGCCGTGCATGCCGCACAGCCAGAACGTCGAGCCCTTGGCGCTGACGACCTTTCGGGCATGTTCGCACCGTCCGCACAGCCCGGGGTTCACCGTGCCGCCTCCTCGGCAGGCGGCGGCAAGATGAGCTGCTCCTGCTGCGCCAACATGCCCAACGCCATCGCCAGCCGGGCGCTGAGCATCGCCCGACCGCTGACCAACCCACTGCGCAGCTGCCAGCCTCCGAGCATCAGGCCGACGCCCCAGATCACGCCCGCGACCGCCTGCGGCATCCACTGATAGGCGGCGAACCCCAGGATGCCGAACCCGATGAACACCTGCAGCGCGAGCTTGGCCGACTCGAGGACCGGCGAGGTCTGCTCCGCGACGTGCTTGAGCACCCGCAGCTCGAACCGGTCCCCGGTGACCTTCACCTTGTAGTCATCCTTGCGCACACCGAGGTACTGCAGCGCCGGCCGAAGTGACGCGAACAGCTCCTGCTCTTTGAGGACGGTGCGGCCGTGGGCGACGATGGCCCCATCGAACGCGTCCTGAAGCACGATGCCGGCCTTGAACCCCTGCGTGAAGAAGTCCGCTTCGACCGCTTCGGCGTCGAGTCCTGCTTCTTTGGCGGACGCACTGCGGATGCGGTGCTCGTCCCCGCTCCAGGACCGCAGCGGCGCCGCCTCGACACGAGCCAGCCCCTTGGTCGCGTCGTCGTCGTCAGCCATGGTCGCGCATCCGAGCGGCGATCGCATCGGCGACGGGCGGGGTCACGTAGCGGCTGTAGTCCCCGCCGTGGGTGGCGATCTCCCGGACCAGTGAACTGGAGACGATCATCCGGTTGGGGCGCGGGACGATGAAGACGGTCTCGATCTCCGGCGCGAGGTCGCGGTTGGCGAGCGCCATCTGGAACTCCGACTCGAAGTCGCCGTGCGCCCGCAGGCCGCGGACGATGAACCCCGCGCCGACCTCCTGGCAGAAGTCGATGACGAGCGACGAAAAGACCGCCACGTCGACCCCTTCGAGGTGCCCGGCGCTCTGGGCGATGAGATCGCGACGGAGGGCGGGCTCGAACCACCCCCGCTTGGTGGGATGCTGACCCACCGCGACGATCACCCGGTCGAAGAGCTTGGCAGCCCGCTCCAAGATATCGACGTGCCCGAGGGTGATCGGGTCGAAGGAACCTGGATAGACGGCGGTCCTGCCTCCGGTAGGCGGTCGCTGAGTCACCGCGGCAGTATACTGCGGACCATGGCTCGGCTCGAATTGGCCCTGGCGTTGTGCATGGCCGTCGCCTGCGGCGGAAGCGACACCCCTGTGCCCAAGAAGGTCTCGGAGCTCGAGCCGGTGGTGAAGCCCCGGGTCAAGCCCGAGCGTGACGGTCCCTTCCACAACCCCAACGTCGACCCGCCGGGGCCACGCACCCAGACCCAGATCCCCTCCGCGGACCTCGCCCGCACCATCGAGCGCGGCAAGGCGCAGGCCGGGGAAGGACGCACCACGGTGGCGATTCAGACCCTGCGCAAGTGCGCCAACCGGATCCCCCAGAGCGTCGAGTGCGAGGCCGAGCTCGCGCTGACCATGTTCGCCGCCGACCAGCACGTGGCGCACGCGCGCTATTTCCTGGCCGAGGCGTCACGTGCGGACCCGGCGCAGGCCGAGGACGCCCTGTATCGACGGATGGGGACGATGGCGCTCGACAAGGCGCAGTTCTCCACCGCGCGCAGCGCCTACGGCGTGCTCGTCGCCCGGGAGACCGCCACCGCCGACGACCTCGAGCAGTACGCGTACGCGCTGCAGTCCGAGGCCGGCTACACCGATGAAGCGGCCGACGCCTACGCGCGGGCCTACGCGCTCGACGGCACGCGCCACGAGCTCCTGCGCAAGCGGGCCACGCTGCTGGCCCAGGCCGGGGACCACGCCCGGGCCGCCGATCTCTTCGAGGCGTACGTGGAGAAGGGCTCCCCAGACCCCAAGGTGAAGACCGCACTGCAAGAGCGCGTGATCTCGCTCCGCGAGGAGGCCCTAGCCCAGGCGAAGGCCCAGCCCCCGAGAAGAACGAGAAGAACGAGAAGAACGAGAAGCCCGCCCCAGACGACGAGGGCTGAGCGAGGCTCACGCTCGCAGCAGGCTTGCGCGGGCGGACCGGTTGTCGACGCAGGCTCGGTGCAGTGACCACTGCCCTTGCGCGCGCACGAGATTGTGCTCCCCGGCGGAGGCGAACCGCTCGCGATTCCATCCGAAGTACGACTCGTGCAGCGCGTCGGCCAAGAAGCGGGCCGCGAGCTCGAGCGAGATGATCTCCACGCCATACACCAAGGCGTCCAGCTCGTCCGCAGCCAGGGTCGGTCCTTGCGACCGGTAGCCTTCGACCGACGCGCGGAACACCTCCATGTCGAACCGGGCCTCGGTCTCGTCCTCTCCCTTGGGGTTGCACCACGAGCGCCACGCGTCCCCCAGCTCGAGATGCAGGCCCATCGGCGCCACGGTGTCGAGGTCGATGAGCCCGACCGGCTGCTGCGCGCTGGCGCCGGCGCGGCCGGCAAAGACCACGTTGTTGAGCTTGGGATCGCCGTGGGCCACCCGGGGCGCGATGTGCTCGAGCGCTGGCAAGGACTCGGCCGCGCGCAGCAGCGACGCGGCCAGCGGCGCGACCCGATCGTACAGCCGGTGTTCGCGGTGGAGTTCGAGCGCCTCTCGGAGCCGCCGCACGTGCGCATTCGTGTCGTGGACCCCCGTGCGCAGCCCGACGAAGGTGTGCTGCAGGTCCTCGAGGGTCCGGTGGAACAGCCCCAGGGTCGCCGCGGCCGCGTACGCCTGGCCCGGGTGCACCACCGCATCGAAGGTGACGCCGGGCAAGCGCGACATGACCCGCCACACCCGCCCCTGGTGTTCGTGCCAGAGCGCGCCGTCCACGGTCGGTCGCAGCCGCGGCGTCGCCACGTTGCGCGCGGCAAGGTGCTCGGTGACCGCCGCGATGTTGTGGTGGATCAGCGGCGAGAACACGGTATGCACGCGCTGCAAGACCCAGCCGGAGGCATCGCCCGGCACCTGCTCTTGCCCATCTTCAGCGAGGGCGAAGGTGTCGTTGATCAGCCCGCTGCCCAGCGGCTGCAGGTCCGCAGCAGCCGGGAATCCGAACGCCTCGAGCACCGCCCGTCCCTGGTCGATCGCCGAGGTCATCGCGGCGCAGCTTCCCCCGAAGGCCCCGGGCCGGGCAAGCCCCAGGTGTGCAGCCGGCGACGTTCGTCGTGCATGCGGGCGCGAATCCAGCTGGGGACCTCGGGGAGGGCGTCGAGCGCATCGAGGTCGTCGGCCGCGCGCTGAAATTTCCCTCGCTCGCGCAGGAGCGTCGCCCGCTCGATGCGAATGACGGGGTGGTCGGGCCGAATCTCGACGGCCCGATCGAGGGCGGCGATCGCCTCGCGGGGCTGGCTGACGTACAGCCACGCAACCGAGAGATTGTAGTAGTGCACCGCCGACGGAGCGTCCTTGTGGGTTCGCGGCCACATCGAGGATCCCAGCAGCACGACGAACACGCCCAGCGTCACGATGCGGCGCTGCGCCACCGCTTCGCGAAGCGTGCGAACCCCGTCGGGGACCAGCAGTGCCAGCGGCACCAGCAGCGGCAGCCTGTGCTGCGCGGAGGTGAAGTAAAGGAGGTTGGCCGCCACGGTGCTGCAGATCAAGGCGGCCACAGCCCAACCGACCAGGCCACAGCCCCGCATCCTGCCGACCCCCAGCAATCCCAGCGCCAGCACGACGCCAAAGGGGAGGCCCCATCGCGGCGCGCACCACAGCAGCTCGCGCTCGCCGTGCAGGTCATAGTCCTGGGTGAGCGCGTCGTTGCCGATCAGCAGCCACAGCTTGCGCACCTCCAGCCACAGCCATCCTCCGGGGTCGCCCGCGATCTCGTCCAGCCCCCGCGCGTACAGAGCCCGCCCGATCGCGGCGATCTCGTCGGCGGCGTCGGTCCCCGCCTCGACGCCCAGCGTCTCGCGCAGCTCCTGACGTTCGCGAGACACATCGCCGGACAGGAGCCCTCCACCATCGTTCCACACCCCGCGGGCCTGGGCGTTGTTGCCGATGTAGAACGACGTGCCACCCCCATGCGCGGGAAATACGGTCACTCGCCCCGTGACCACCGCGTTGCGCGCGGCCATCGGCGCGAGCACCAGCAGCATCCCGACGACCAGCGCCGCCAGGTTTGGCCAGCGCCGGGTCGCGTGCCAGCACCCCGCCGCGAGGATCGGAGCGAGCAGCGCGAAGTTGGGGCGCGCCAAGATGGCGACTCCCACGGCCGCGCCCAATGCTGCCCATCGCCCCGCACTCGAGCGCTCGTGCACCCAAACGGCCGCCGCGAGCACCGCGACGCTCGCGGTGACCGCCAGGCTCGCGGTGAGGAACTTGTTCTCGTAGAACGCCAGCATCGGACACGACAGCAGCGTCACCGTCGCCCATGCCGCTTCACGTCGGCCTCGCCACCGCGCCACGGACCGGAAGAACCAGGCGTGGGTCAGACCGGTCAACAGCAGCTGGAAGAGCAGCGCAAACGACACCCACGCGCGAATGAGCATCGGAAGCGCCATCTGGTAGGCGTACAGACCCTGGAGATAGAAGGGTTCGGTTCCCCACGGCGGATGCGCCAGCAGGTCCCGGGCTGCGTTCTCGTACTGCCGCCCGTCCGAGAAGGTGGCCAGCGCGAAGGGGACCTCGGCCAAGTAGGTGCAGTGGTAGAGCACCCGCAGGAGCACCAGCGCGACCAACAGGGCGGTCAGGCCGGGCGGCAATCGCTCGCGAGGTGCGGCCAACGACGCGACGATAGCAGTACACTGGCGCGGTGCCGATCGAGGACGACGAGGTCCACCGGATCCACGGTCGCTACCTCGAAGAGGTGGTCGAAGGACTGGGTCTGTGTCCGTTTGCCCGGCGCAGCCGCGAGCAGGGCCGGGTGCACCGTCCCCTGTTTCGGATCGCGCAGGACCCCGACGCGGGCGCCGTCGCCCAAGGCATCGCCGCCCTCACCACGACCCACCAGGACGCGGAGATCATCCTCGCGACCTTCATCGATCCCGACGGCCGCTTCGACACCCCCGCGTCGTTCGAGACGTTCGTGACGGCGGTGCGCGCGGCGTACGATGCCCAGGGCGCGCCCACCTACTTCATGGTGGCGTTCCATCCCCGACTCGACGAGACGATCGACACCGGGCGTCCGCTGACCAAGGACACGCTGGTGCCGCTGATCCGCCGCACCCCCGATCCCGTGATCCAGTGCGTCAATGCCCAGGTCTTGGAGCGGGCCCGCGCGCAGGCCCAGCAGGCCGCCCAGCGCAAGCTGGTCGAGGCGTACGGGCATGACCCGGTCCTGCGGGCGATGATCGAACGCAGCGTGCAAACCGACTCCGAGCTCTCCGCCGACATCGCCCGCGCCAACTTCGAGGCGTGCGGCACCGGAGCGGGGCATCGCGAACTTCAGGCGAGGATCGAGGGCCTCATCGCCGAGCGCCACCGGCGGCGGCAGGCGGACCGCCAAGCGGACTGATAGACTGCCGCCCGCATGGCGGATCGACACGCGCTCACCCGACGTGGGCTCTTTCGCGGCATCGGCTCGGCGACGGTCGTGGCCGGCTGCGCGAAGACCCCCCCCAGCGCGAGGACCCCAGCGCCCTCGACCGACGCGGCCCTCGCCCCCGGCGAGATCGGGCCCGCGGCTTCGCGGCTCTCGTTCGAGCTCAACGGCAAGACCGTCACCCTCGACGCCGAACCTCGCACCACGCTACTGGATGCGCTGCGGGTCGACCTCGACACGACCGGGCCCAAGAAGGTGTGCGACCGCGGAGCATGCAGCGCGTGCACCGTGCTGGTCGACGGCGTGCAGCGCAACAGCTGCATGATGCTCGCGCACGACGTGCAGGGCCGAAGCGTGACCACCGTCGAGGGGTTGGCGGACGACGGACGCCTGACCGTTCTGCAGCGCAAGTTCGTCGAGCACGACGCGCTGCAGTGTGGATTTTGCACCTCGGGCATGCTCATGAGCTGCTCCGCCTTGCTCAGCCGGACCGCGGGACGCAGCACGCCGCTGTCCGAGGACGAGGTCACCGAGGCGATCTCGGGCAACCTGTGCCGATGCGGCACCTACCCCAACGTCGTCACGGCCGTGCTCGAGACGAGCAAGGAGCGCGCGCGATGAGCAAGCAGACGATCGACGTAGGGTGGGACACCCAGATCGAAACGACCGAGGTGGAGCTCCCCGAGGGCGAAGCCATGCCCTGGGATGCGAAGAGCACCCTCGAGGTGGTCGGCAAGCCCATCGCCCGCCGGGACGGTTCGCTCAAGGTCAGCGGCCGCGCCAAGTATACCTACGACATCAACCTGCCCGACATGCTCTACGCGGCGGTCGTGCGCTCGCCCCTGCCGGCGGCCAAGGTCCTGGGCGTCGACACCAGCGCGGCCGAGTCCATGCCCGGGGTCAAGGCGGTCCTCACAGTCGCCGAAGCGGGCGACGCGGTGCTCTTCGCAGGCCAGGACATTGCCGCCGTCGCCGCGAGCCGGCCCGAGCAGGCCTGGCTCGCTGCGCGCACCATCTCGGCAGACCTCGAGCGACGCAAGCACACGACGCGCCTCGCGTTCGCTGCGACCGCCGACGCGCCCCTGGTGCACCCAGGCGCGGTCGAGGAGCGACGCACCGAGGGGCACGTGGCCGAAGGTGGAGGCGGGGAGGCCCAGGGCAACGTTCGGCCGCTGCGCCCGATGAAGCGGGGCAACATCGACAAGGGGTGGCGCGGCGCGACCGTGCACGAGGCGATCTACGAGACCCAGGTCCAGACCCACTCCGCCCTGGAGACCCACGGCATCGTGGTCCGCTGGGACGACGATCAACACCTGACGGTGTGGGCCTCGACACAGAGCATCTTCAGCGTGCGCGACGAGCTGGCCGAGGTCCTCGGCCTCAAGCCGAGCAACGTTCGCGTCCACACCGAGCACGTCGGCGGAGGATTCGGCGCGAAGTTCGGCGCATCCGCCCCCGGGTCGAGGCTGGGCACCATCGCTGCCAAGCTGGCCAAGAAGGCCGGGGCGCCGGTCAAGCTGATGCTCGATCGCCACGAAGAGCAGGTGTGCACGGGCAACCGACCCGACTCGGTGCAAACCGTGAAGATCGCCGGAAAGCCTGGCGGCAGCCTCACGGCGATTCACGTGCGGTCGATCGGCACCGCGGGGATCGGCACGGGGGCGGGCGTCGGCCGCAACGCCTTCGCGATCTACACCAAGTGCCCCAACGTCCTGGTCGACTCCAGCGACGTGTTCACCAACGCGGGCCCGGGCACGGCCATGCGGGCACCGGGGCATCCGCAGGGGGCGTTCGCGATCGAGCTGGCGATGGACGAGCTCGCGGTCAAGCTCGGCGTGGACCCGGTGGAGCTGCGCCTGGCCAACGACGAGCACCCCGTGCGGCTGTGGCAGTTCGAGCGGGGCGCCGCGCGCTTCGACTGGGCGGCCAAGCGGGCCGAGTCTGCGCGCATGCGCAAGGCGGCCACCCGGATCCGGCGAGGGTATGGGGTGGCCGCGTCCATCTGGGGAGACTTCGGGCGCCCCAAGGCGACCGTCGCGACCTGCTCGGTGCTGCGCGATGGCACCGTCGAGATCCGCAACGGCGTGCAGGACATCGGCACCGGCATCTCGACGGTCCTCGCGCAGATCGGGGCTGAAGTCTTCGCGCGGCCGCTCGACACCGTGGTCGTGCGCTACGGCGACAGCGAGTTCGGCAGCTCCGTCGGCAGCGGGGGCTCGCAGACGACCTCGTCGGTCACGCCCGCGGTGCGCAATGCCTGCGAGGACGCTCGGCGTCAGTTCGTCGCCCACGTCGCGAAGGTGATGCGCGCGAAGCCGGCGGACGTCACCTGGGATCGCGACGGGACCCTGCGCGCGGGCGCCAAGTCGATCACCTTCGCGCAGGCGTGCAAGAAGATCGACGGAGAGTCGATCACGGCGACCGCGACGAGGCCGAACACCTACGGCGCCCACCCGGTCGCGTTCCCCGGCGGCGACATGCCCCAGATCGCCGGCGTGCAGTTCGCCGAGGTCGAGGTCGACACCTGGACGGGGGTCGTCCGCGCCAAGCACGTGCTGGCCATGCACGACTGCGGTCGCGTCATGAACCGCGCAACGACCACCAGCCAGGTCAACGGCGGCGTCATCCTCGGGACCAGCTACGCGCTGATGGAGGACAGGGTGATGGACCACGACGTCGGCCGCATGCTCAACCCCAACCTCGAGTCCTACAAGATCTGCGGGGCCGCAGACACCCCCGTCATCGAGGTCGAACTCACCGACGTCTACACGGGCGCCAACAACACCGGCGCGGCCGGCATCGGCGAGCCCTCCACCATTCCCACCGCCGCCGCGCTGGCCTGCGCGGTCTTCGACGCCCTCGGGGAGCCCGTGCGGCGGCTTCCGATGACCCCCGCCGCCGTGTTCGCCGCGCTGGGCATGACGGGCAGCACCGGCAGCACCGGCAGCACGAAAGGACTCGGATGAAGCCCTTCACCCTCGTTCGCCTCCCCACCCTCGATGGCGCGCGACAGCGCGTGTCCGCCGAGCCCGCGCGTCGGACCTATCGCGCCGCCGGCATCGACCTCTTCGACCGCATGAAGGAAGGGCTCGACGAGCCCGACGAGCTGATCGAGCTCGCTGCGGTGTCCGACGAGCATGGCCAGCGCATGCGCGGCATCGTGCGTACCGACGACGGCGGGTGGCGCATTGGCGCCCTCGTCACGCTCGGCCAGGTCGCCGGGTTCGAGGATCTGCCCGCGGCCTACGGCGCGATCCGGACCGCCGCCGGCAACGCCGCGACACCCAGCATTCGCAACGCCGCGACGGTCGGCGGCAACCTGCTGCAGCGCCCTCGGTGCTGGTACTTCCGACACGCCGACCTCCTGTGCCTCAAGAAGGGCGGGTACGAGTGCCTCGCGGTCAGCGGTGACAACCGCTACAACGCCATCCTCGGCGGCGGGCCCAGCTTCATCGTGCATCCCTCCAGCCTCGGATCGCCGCTGGTGGCCCTGGGCGCATCGGTGACCGTCGCCGGCTCCGATGGCCTGCGCACCCTGCCGATGGAGGAGCTCTTCGCCCCGCCGACCGTCGACCCCACCAAGGAACACACGCTGGCCGCCGACGAGGTCCTCGTCAGCGTCGAGCTACCGGCCGCATTGGCCGGGCAGCGATCGGCGTACCACTTCGCCAAGGAGAAGCAGTCGCACGACTGGCCGCTGGCGGAGGCCAGCGTTCGATGTACGGTGGAGGGCGGGGTCTTGCGAGAGGTCCGCGTCGCCCTGGGCCACGTCGCGCCGATCCCCTGGCGAAGCAAGGAAGCCGAGGCGGCGCTCGAGGGCGTCGCGCCCTCGGCAGAGGCGTTCGCCCGGGCCGCCGATGCCGCCATGGCGGTGGCCAAGCCGCTGGAGGGCAACGCCTACAAGGTGCCACTGGCCCGCGGCGTCCTGCGCTACGCCCTGCACTCCGCCACCGCCACACCCCTGCCCGACTGAAGATCTCCCATGCCCACGTTCGACGAGTTTTCCCGCCGCCTCAGTGACGAAGACGCACCGGTATGTCGGTACCTGCGCACCAAGGCGCTGCACGTCTACGGCCAGGACACACCCGACGCCTACGCGACCTCGCACTCGAGCAGCTACCAGTGCCTACGGACCCAGTTCGTCGTGGGACCGGACCAAAACCCCTGCGTGCCCGAGTCGTGCCAGCCCTCACGGTCCTGCTTCGAGGCGCGCTGAGAGCTCGCTCCTGCCGAATCGTCGCTCGGGCAACGCCCTGAAAAATCGTGGGCGGCCGGTGCTTGTCAGGTCTCGTCCGCAGTGCGATACGTTGCGGACCGATGGCCAGCGATAACGTGACCAACACCACCGACGGCAGCTTTTCTTCCGACGTGCTGGAGTCCGAAACGCCCGTGCTCGTGGACTTCTGGGCCACGTGGTGTGGACCCTGCAAAGCGATCGCCCCGCATGTCGAGGCCGTCGCGGACGAGCTGGCCGGCAAGGCGAAGGTCGTCAAGATGGACATCGACTCCAACCCGCAGACGCCCGCCAAGTACGGCATCCGCAGCATCCCCACGCTGCTGGTCTTCAAGGGTGGCGAGGTCGTCGATCAGCTGGTCGGCAACCCCGGCAGCAAGAGCAAGATCGCCGACCTTCTCGGCCGTCACGTCTGAGGCTTCACCACCGACCTCGACCGTCGCCAGTCGGCGAACGGACCTCGAAGAAGGCCGCCCGAGCACGACGCTCGCGCGGCCTTCTTCGTTGCGAGCGTCAGTCGCTCACGGCAGGCACAGGGCGCTGACCTCGAGCTGGACGGTGAAGCCGGTGACGTTGGAACCGCAGGCCCGCCAGCCCCCCTCGGAGTCGGGTGCGGAGCGGATCAACCCCGTCCCGACCGCCAGGCGAGCCCCGCCGGCGAGGAGGACCCCGCCGTTGGGGCACTCCACCGAGACGCAGGCGGTCGACCCTCCCCCGGGGATGTTCACGAGATCAGTGACCACGAACGGAGGCGTCTGGTCCGGAACGATGGCGCACTGGGCGTGGGTGTCGACGGTGACCTCGCCGCTCGCGTTTCCGCAGACCTCCCAGTGGTTGCCCGCCGTCGGGCGCATGGTTTGAAGCCCGAACGGCCCGCTCCACTCGGCCCCGCCGCCCACCATCGTCGTTCCGCTCGGACACGCGGCCATCATGCAGCTGGAGTCATCGGGGTCGAGCGCGTCCGTCGTGACCACCGTGATCACGTCCCCTTCCCCGACGCCGCACTGGGCCGATGCGGCCCACCGGCTGAGGCCCGCAGGCACCGGATCGCCGCACAGCTGGGCCCATGACGCATCGAGGTCTGGGATGGCCGCGCTCAGCGAGACGTTCTCCAGCTCGAACCCAGCCGCCAACGGCACCGACCCCGCAGGACACGGCTGCGTGATGCACTCCCCCTGATACACGGAGAGCGCGCCCAGCTGCGCGGTGGTGTCGGTGACCATCCACGGCTCGAGGCATTGGTCGTCGATCGGCGTGCTGCCGGGGGGGCAGTCCTCCTCGGTGGTCGACGCGTCCCCTGGCCCGCTGGTGCCGGTCACCGCGGACTCGGAGCCGGAGCCCGAGGCGTCCGAAGAACTCGAGGACGTCGGCGCAACGTCGGTCGTGGTCACCGTCGCGCTCGCGGAGGTGGAGGTGGTCAGCAGGTCGGTGGTGATGCCAGGCCCCGAGGTGGAGGCTCCGTCGCCTCCCGAAGAGCTCTCCCCCGCCGGACCCACCGAGGGGGGAGAGGAGAAGCAGCCCGCGGAGACCAGACATAGGCCCAAGCCGACCCCCACACCCTGCCGAAGCACCATGGACCGATCCTAACAGGCCCGGACCGAAGCAGCATGCTCCGCGACCCACCAGCCCGGCATCGGTACAGCGCTAGTCGACGTCGATGATCAGGTCGTAGTCGTTGGACGCCGCTGCGTAGCCCTGCACCGAGAGGTAGAAGGTGCACGGAGCGCAACCGGCCTGCTGGATGAGACGCTCGATGTGCTCGTTGGAGGTCGCACTCTGACCGGCGTCGACGCTGCACGAGGCTGGCGAGGCGACGCTGCACGGGGTGAGGTCGGTCCCGTCGGTCCCGTGGAAGTGAAAGTCCAGATCGCCGTCGGCATGAACGAAGGTTAGGTCGGCGACGAGGGTGTCTCCGGTGTGCAGGTCGACGGCGTGATAGTCGGCATCACCCGAACACAGCGCCCGGTCGTTCGAGGCGAAGGGCAGCGAGACGTCGGAGGCTTGGCCCGGTGTGTCGTCCTGCTCGAAGCCGTCGTCCTGGCAGGCGGCGGCGCAGTTCTCGGCGTCGAAGGTATACAGGAGGTCGTAGTCCCGGTTGCCGCCGGTGGAGGAGAACACCCGGAAGTAGTAGGTGCCCGGCGCAACGCAGGCTTCGAGGAGTTCATCGCTTCCGGCGGTCGCGGCCATCTCCACCTCGGCCCCCGAGAGGTCGTACAGCCCAAGGTCCAGATCTGCCAGGCCGGGTCCGGCCGAGATCAATCCCCCTACGGTGCCCTCTTGACCGACGCTGAGTTGATACCAGTCCTCGTCGCCTTCGCACGCGACCAGATCGGAGGCAGCCCCGAGCTCGAGCGTGTCCTGCAGGCTGGCCTGTGCACGCGTGTCGTTCTCTTCGAGATCGTCGTCCTCGCACGGCTGGGGCGTCCCTCCGCACGCCGGCGGCAGACACTGCGCAGCGGTGGTGTCGTCCACGGACGTCACCGAGGTGCACGCGAAGCCGTCATCGCAGCCGCCATCGCACGCCTGCACGCAGTGGGTCTGGCCGCGGTCCCCCACGACCACGCACAGGTCCGTGTCCCGGCCGCACTGGACGTCGGCGCTGCACGGCTCGCACACGCCCGCCCCACCGTTGCCACCGGGGTTGCGGACCTCGACGCCAAACATGCCCATGTCGGGCAGGTCCGTGAGGTGGTCGCAATCGCCCTCGGCGTCGTCGTCATCGACGGCGGAGATCAAGTAGTAAAGCGCGGCCGTGGTGCCCTCGGGCTCGCCTGCGACCGGGTTGGGCACGCTGGCCGACCAGATGCCCAGCTGCAGGTCACCGCTTTGAAGCTCCATCTCGACCAGCTGAAGCTGGCTGAAGTCGATCGGCAGCTCGGGCTCTTCGAGGGTGTAGTACAGCAGCGGCGGCCCTTTGAGCCCGAGATCGTCGCTGACCTCGGCGCTGAGCTGCAGGTCGAGGACGGTCGCGAGGTCCGCGGGCTCGTGCACGATCGCGGGCCCCTTGCCCGGACACTGCGCGTTGTCGCCGGGTCGCAGCACGATCAGATAGTTCTTCAGCGCCGGCTCGTGGTCTCCGTCGTCCGCAAACAGCGTGAGCGGGAAGCGGTCGCGGGCGAGCTGATCCTTGTTGGGACACCATTGCCACGACGCGGTGAGTCCGGTCTCCTGGGTCAGTGTGGCCCCTTCGATCAGCGGCTCCGCCTGGCCCAGCGTGACGGCGGCGTCGTCTTGATCCTCGACGACGACCGCGAGGTCGAGGCAATCGAAGGCCCCCAGATCGAGCGTGGTTCCCGAGCCCAGAGGCTCCCGGAAGATCGGCGCGGTGCCCACGAGCGCGGTCCGAATCTCGACGTTGGCGGTCACCGTGTCGGTGTGGGTGCCGTCGCTCGCCGAGAAGTCGAAGGCCCAGCTGCCGACGTCGGCGCCCAGCGGCGTGAAGCGAAACACCCCCGTGCCATCGGGGCGCTCGGAGATGGTCGCCCGCGCGTCGAGGTCCTCGAGGTCGGCGGAGAAATCGTAGGTGAGGTCGTCCCCGTCGGGGTCGGTCGCCCGGAGCGTGATGACCAGCTCGCTGCCCACCGCCCCCACCTGGTCGGCGACCGCTTCGAGCCGCGGCGGTCGGCTGTCCTCGGCGCACCCCGGCGCCACCAGCAGCAGCGCGCACGTCAACGGGACGAAGCGCAGGAGCGGATGGAACGCGGAGGGCATGGGCAAAGCCAGGACGACGCACGAGCTGCGCGACAACAGGTCCTACAATATCCTACGCGAACGGCAAGGCCGCCGCCCAGCCCGCGCTGGAGCAAGGCCGCTGGAGCCCGCCTAGTCGACCGTGCGCAGCAAGCTGGAGCGCTTGGGTCCGGTGGCCGAGAGCTTGCTCGTCTCCATCGCCACGCGCGCCGCGATGGCCGCAAACGACTGTGCGATCTCGCCCTTGGGCGCGGCCTCCACCACCGGCCGGCCCGATTCGCCCCCGAAGGCAACCTTGGGATCGATCGGCACATGGCCCAAGAGCTCGACGCCGAACTCTGCAGACAGCCGCTTGCCTCCTCCGGCGCCAAAGATTTCGTCGTGATGGCCGCAGGAGGGGCAGCGGTAGTACGACATGTTCTCGACCACCCCGACGACCGGCACTTCGAGCTTCTTGAACATGTTGACGGCCTTGCGAACGTCGATGAGCGCGACCTCTTGGGGCGTGGTCACGATCACCGAGGCGGTGATCGGCACCAGCTGCCCCAGCGAGAGCTGCGCGTCGCCGGTGCCCGGCGGCAGATCGACGATGAGGTAATCCAGCTCGCCCCACTGCACGTCCTCGAGGAACTGCGTGAGCAGCTTGTGGATCATGGGGCCTCGCCAGATGACGGCTTTGCCCGGCTCGACGAAGTAGTCGACGCTCATCACCGGCATGCCGCGATACAGCGCTGGCGCGATCCCGCCGCCACCCTCGGCCGTGCCCGCTTCGCGATCGGCCTCGCCGAGCATCTTGGGTACCGAGGGCCCGTAGATGTCCGCGTCGAGCAGCCCGACCTTGGCCCCGAGCGCCCGCAACGCCATCGCCGTGTTGACGCTCAGCGTGCTCTTGCCCACGCCCCCCTTGCCCGCCGCCACCGCGATTACGTTCTTGACCGTGGGCAGCCGGTTGAGATCGGCGCGCGCAGGTTTGTGCGGCACCTTGAGGCCCCAGGTGATCTCGAACGAGGGCAGCTCGAGCGGTGCGAGCGCATCCCGGACCGAGGCCTCCAGATCGTCTCGCAGGGGAAAACCGGGCGAGATCAGGTCGATGTGGAGGGTGGCGGCGGCATCGCCCCCGACCCTCACCTCGCCCAGCTGTCCGGTCGCCACGATGGAGTGCCCCGTCGCAGGGTCCTTGGTCGAGGCCAGCGCGGTGCGAATCTTCTCGGCGAGGTCACTCATGGCGGGGGCCGTGTCTAGCACCCGCTTGACCACCAAGCTACCTTTACGTCAGGTTTCCCCCTCGAACCTACCGGACGCCCCGCCATGGCCGTACTCGACGTCGTCAAATACCCCGATCCCCGCCTTCGTGAGCCCACCTTCGACGTGGAGACGATCGACGAGGGCATCCAACAGCTCGTCCGCGACCTGACGGACACGATGTATGCACTCAACGGAGCCGGCATCGCGGCGATTCAGGTCGGCCGTCTCGAGCGCATCTTCTTGATCGATGGGCGCGTCGCGGGCGGCGACGACGACAGCCCGCCGGTGGTCTGCATCAACCCCAAGGTCGTCGAGACCGGAAAGGGTCTGACGGTCGGCGAGGAGGGCTGCCTGAGCTTCCCCAACGTGTTCGTCGACGTGAAGCGCCCGCGCTGGGCCAGGATCGAAGCGACCAACCTGCAGGGCGAGACCTTCTCGATCGAGGGCGAGGGCCTGCTCGGTCGCGCGCTGCAGCACGAGCACGACCACCTCACCGGTCAGCTGCTGATCGACATGGTCGGGCGGGTCAAGAAGGAGATGATCAAGCGCAAGATGAAGCGCTTCCACACCGCCGCCGAGGCCGACGCCGAGCTGACGCTCTGACTCAGTTCAGCAGCTTGCGAGGGATTCGCCCGTCGTCGAGCAGGCGCTCACACAGCTGCGCGGCGAACTCGCTGAGCACGGCCACCCGGGCGTCGGCGCTGTCGGCATCCAGGGCAGCCTGCTGCATCGCGAGCATGGCGGAGTGCTGCGACGACGTGTTCCCAGGCACCAGCCCCAACGTCGGCATCACGGCCGCGGTGGCGTACAGCGAAATGCGAGGGTCGGGGATGCGCAGCACCGAGTCGATCAACTGCGCGTCATCGGAGCGCAACGTGGAGGCGATGCGCTCGAGCTGCGCATGGAGAACCGCGACGGCGTCGGCGTCGGTCGGCTCCTCTTCGGGCAACACCTCGCAGTGGACCAGGCGGAACTCGTGCTCGGGGTCGAGTTCGCGAACGCGCCGAACCCGGCGCTGTCCAGCCAACCGAATGAAGCGCCGGCCATCGGGCAGGCGTTGGTGCGAGGTCAGGCGTCCGACCCCGAAGACCGCCTCCGTCTCGGGGCGCCCCTCGTAGTCGTTCTCGTAGCCAGGCCGGAGCAGCGGGACGCCGATGTACTGCGTCCCGGCGAGGGCGTGGTCGACCAGGTCCAGGTAGCGCGGCTCGAACACGTTGAGCGGGAGCACCATGCCCGGCAACAACACCGCGTTGGGCAGCGGGAAGATGGGCACTGCCGCAAGCAGCTCCTCTCCGAGCCCTTCGTCGTCGTCGAACATCGCCTTCGTAGACTAGATCGGATCGCCGCCGTTGCGAGTGCTTGTGCGCTGCTGCCCCTCACAGCGGGCGCCAGCCACCTCACGGAGCGCGGTTGGCATACACGATGCTGCTCCTGCCCCACGGGGAGTCGGCGCCGCCGTCGACCTGGAGCCTATTGATCGCCCCGTAGCGCTGCTCGAAGCGAACGTAGCCCTCGGGGCCGAGGCCGGCTGCGGCGGCCAAGACGACGCGAGCGACGGTGTTGTGCACGTAGAGCAGCACGGCGCCATCGGTGCTCCGGATCGCCCGCTCCACGACCGGCATGACGCGCGACGCCAAGGTTCGGACGCTCTCGCCGCCCTGCGGGAAGGCGAAGTCGAGCATGTCCATGTAGGAGCGCTGACCCAGCTCGGGCATCGAGGCGATCGCCTCGCGCATGGGCACCCCCTCCAGCACGCCCAGATGCATCTCCCGCAGGGCCGGATCGATCTGGACGGTCAATCCGTGTTCGGCGGCCACCGCCCGCGCGCCGATCGTGCATCGCGACAGGTCGCTGCTGAACACCGCGGCCAGCTCGCGCCCGGCGAAGAAGCGCGCCTGCGCGGCGACGTGCTCGCGCCCCTTCGCCGACAAGCCCACGTCTCGCTGTCCGTAGAAGATGGTGCGGTCTTCGGGTTCCCCGTGCCGCAGGACGTAGACGCTCTGCGCGCTCACGCGAGGAGCTCGTCGTGGAGCGCGGCACGCTGCTGCATGTCGCCCCGAAAGCTGGAGGTGACGACCGAGGTGCTGTGCCGCTGCTCGGGGATGCGCAGACACATGTGCTCGCCTCGCATCACGCAGCCGGCCCCGCGTGCCCCGACGTGCTCCATCAGCGCGTCGACGACGTCACTGCAGGCGCGCTCCTGCAGCGTGAGGCGAGCCGTGAAGCAGCGCACCAGGTCTGCGAGACGGCCGAAGCCCAGCAGGGCGTCGCCGGGCAGGTATGCCACCGTCGCGGTCCCGATGTAGGGCAGCAGATGGTGCGGACACATGCCGTGAAACGGAATGTCTCGGACGATGACGAGCTCGGTGGGTGCCTCTCCGAGGACGGGATCGCCGAGAATCTCCGCGGGGTCCAGGGCGTAGCCGGCCAGGAACGACGTCCGCCACAGCGCCGCGACGCGGGCCGGCGTTCCCTTCAGATCCTTGTGCTCGGGGTCCAGACCGCACGCGTCGATCAGCGTGCGAACGGCCCCCTGCAGGGCGGCATCGGCAGCGTCTCCCACCCAGCGCTCATACCATGGCCGCCACGCATGCGTCGCCGGCCAGCGCCTCGTCGTACGCGGCGCGCTCGAGCTCCCGGGCCCGCCAGATCTGGCGGAAGGGCCGCGGCAGGGCGTGCAGCGGGGGCAGTCGATCGCATCCGGCACACGACCCCCGCGTTTGCACGGACGTGCACGCCTCGCACACCGCGAGCAGCTCGGCGGTCTCGCCGAACTCGGCCCGCAAGCGCTCGAGCAGCGCCAACTTCTGCTGCAGGGCGCTGATCTGGGCGTCGAGCATTGCCCGCAGCGACGCCGAGGCCTGCGCATCGCTGGGGGCCGCGTCTCGCAGCCCGAGCAGCGTCGTCACGTCCTCGAGCGACCACCCCGCCTCGCGCAGCGCGATGACGAAACCAAGCCGCTCGAGTTCGCCGGGCGCGAACTGCCGATGTCCTCCCGCGGTCCGCTGCGCTCGCAGCAGACCCTGCCTCTCGTAGTACCGGACGGTGCGCGGCGTGCATCCGGCCCCCTGCGTCATGTCGCGGAGCGACAGCCACCGGGGGGACGGATGTTCGGAGGAAGTCACGACGCCATCGAACGCTGGCGTACCCGGGCGACGCTGTCAACGCGGGCGCGTATCATACCGCGGTGCCGATCGCTCTGGTCACTGGAGGCGCGGTCCGGGTGGGCCGCAGCATCGTGCTTGCGCTCGTCGAGGCCGGGTACACGGTCTGGGTGCACTGCCATCGTTCGCGCGCCGCCGCGGACGCGCTGGCGGCCGCGCATCCCGAAGCGATCGCCGCAGTGCTGTGCGCAGACCTCGGCGACCCAGCCGCCCGCGCGGCGCTTCCCCTGCCCGGCTCGCTCGATCTGCTGGTCAACAACGCGGCGTCGTTCGAGCGCGGTCCGTTCGAGAGCCGCACCGACGACGATCTGCGCCGGGTGCTGGAGCTCAACCTCGTCGCGCCGCTGGCCCTGGTGCGAGCGTGCCTACCGGCCCTGCGCGCGGCCCCCTGCGCCAGCGTCGTGAACATCGTCGACCTCGGCGCAGTGCACCCGTGGGCCGGCTACCTCGATCACAGCATCTCCAAGGCGGCGCTTCAGACCGCCACCCGCGGGCTGGCGGCCGAGCTTGCGCCGCTTCGGGTCAACGCGGTCGCTCCTGGCACCGTCCTGTGGCCAGCCGACGATCGGGCGAACGCGGGATCCGCGGCGAGAGAGCACCTGCTGGCCAAGATCCCGCGGGGCCGGATCGGCAGCCCCGACGACGTCGCGGAGGCGGTGCGTTTTCTCGCGCGCTCGTCGCACATCAGCGGCCACACCCTGATACTCGACGGCGGACAGACCGCGGCTGCGGGCGGACGGCACGCCTGAGTGGGGCGTTTGGCGCCCGCCTCCAGGATCCGGACTTGACCGCCGTCGCTCCCCCTCCTATATGTGCCCGCCTCTGATGACGACGCCGCAAGAGCAACCCGCCGAAGCAGCCGAGCCCGAAGTCGGCACGGACACCAACGCCCAGTACGAGCCGGTGCAGGGCCGCCCGCTCGAAGTGAAGGTCGACGAGCGCGGCGTCGAGCGAGCGATCCGCAAGCTTCGCCGCCTGATGGCCAGCGAAGGGGTGCTTCGCGAGATCAAGCGCCGCCGTCACTACGAGAAGCCCAGCGTCGCGAGCAAGCGGAAGCTTCGGGAAGCTGAGCGCCGCCGCAAGCGTCGGGAGCGGAAGAAGCTCTACGAACGGTAGTCGCGGTCGTCGCGGTAAGTCGAGCTTTCGTCGGTGGATGACAGCGAGCCATCGCGGTTGGGTATGCTCCAGCCCATGGCTCGCATCGTCGTTCCTCGTCTCCCCGATGGCACCGCGGCAATCGAATCGCCGGCGGGGCCCGCGATGTTCGACCCGCCGACGGTCGTCGCCATTCGTCTCGCTTTCGGCGTGGGCGCGGTCGACTCCGCACCCACGCCGCAGTCATTTAAAGTCACCTATCACCTGGCGATCCCCGTCTTCAGTCTGGGCGGCCTGGACCCCGACGGGGTCTATGAGTTCGACGCGGCGGCGCTGCTGCGAACGATCACCGCCCGGGCGCTTCGGCGTCGGTGGGGCGTGCGGCTGGAGCTCGAGCTCGAGCAGACCCCGCAGGCCGTATCCCTAGCGGACGTGGTCGTCGGCGCACCGTTCGCCGACGACCTGGGTCTGACCGTGTTGGGACAAAGCGGGCGCGGCAAGCCGCTGGCCGGCGGCGGCCGCTCCCTGGTGATCGCCTCGGGCCTGGTCACGGATGCCGCAGCCGTGACCGCCCTATCGGGGACCTACACCATGCAGCTCTTCGACGCCGCCGAACCTCGCTCCACCCTGCGAGAGCTCCAGATCGACGCGACCCGGTTCGAGTTCGAAGGTTGAGCGCAACGGCGGGCGCTCGCGGCCGACCTCTTGGGCGGATGCCGATCTCGCGACGCACGATCCTCGTCGGTCTGGGTGCCTGGAGTGCCGTGGGCGTGCACGCCCTGCTGCCGCGGGGCGGGACGCGTCCACGCGGGCCGCGGCTGGTCAGCTGGAACCTTCGCAACTACAGCGGGGACACCGCCGCCCGATCAGCGCACGCGCCGGGCCATGACCTGGACCGACTGGCCGCCGCGCTGGCCGAGCTCGACGCAGACGTCTTCTGCTTCCAAGAGGTGACCGAGCCCGACGCCCTCGGGCAGGTGCTGCCGGACTACGTGCTCGCGGCCTCGAAGACAGGTGGCGCCCATCGGCAGCACCTCGTGATCGCCCGGCGCCCCAGCGTGCGGGCCTCGGGTCCTGCCCGCACCGATCCGTGCACGGCGCTGACCGATCGGTTGCGCCCGATGTTGACCCAGGGTGTCGTGCTCGATGGCTGCCCGGTGACGCTCGCCGTGGTGCACCTCAAGGCCGGGCGATCGGGGCACGACATTCGAGCGGAGCAGCGACGGGCCTTGATCGCCCGGCTCTCGAAGCTGCCCGCGCCTCGGATCGTGGTCGGAGATTTCAACACAACGGGGTCCATTCGCGGCGAGCCGGACGCCGAGATCGCCTCGCTGGCCGCTGACCTCGAGGCGATCGGGCTGCAGCGCGCCGCCCCCTCCTTGCCCTGCACCGCCTACTGGGAAGGCAGACGCTTCGACCGGTTCAAGGAGCCCTCCACCCTCGACCACGTCTTCGCCGATGGGGCGGGCCTCAATGCCCCACCGTTGCGAGTCGCCCCGCGGGCGCACTGCGCCGAGCAGGTCTGCCGGCCGCTGTCCTCTACGGACGCCTACCCCAACCTCGACTACGAACGTGTGAGCGATCACTGCCCACTCGTGCTCGACGGATTGGTTTTTTCGGCAGCTTCGTGAGGCCAGCGGCCGGTTCAAACGCCGACATCCTTTAGCAAAAACAGGCACCGAGGGATCCGGCCGCCCCCTCGCAGGACTACCAGCCCCAGACCCCGACTCGGCGACTCGGCCGCTTTTGCGGCGCCCGCCGGCGTCATCCTCTACCCTGCGAACACCCCTCGAAACCCGGCCCGCGAAAAACGGCCCGACTTTTGAACAACAGCACCCCGACGGGGTCCAACACCCAACCTCGACCCCCATCCGACGACCGGGGTCTAGGTCACAGCGGCCACCCTCAATTCAACCCGGCCTTTGCAAAGCAAGCGGCCACGCAGTTGCCTCCCAGATCGGCCTATGGGAGTATCCCGGCGCCTTCGGACGCCGCGTCCCCCAAACCGAAACCGGTCGTCAAGGTGTACCGACCCCCACGTCGGTCGATGAATCAGGAGAATCGGACAAACATGACTACTTCCATCACCAAGGGCATCTCGCTCGTCGCCGCCGGACTTTTCGCCACCACCGCCCTCACGGGATGCGACGAAGGTGGACTTTGCGGCCCCTGTGGCGTCATCGCCGAAGGCGCTGTCGGCATCTCGGGCTCCGCTCAAATCGACGGCTTCTTCAAGGCCGTCGGAGACCTCAACGGCGCCTTCATCTCAGTCAACGCCGACTTCGAAGCCAACATCCGCGGCCTCGCCGAGGTCTGGGGCTACACCGAGCTCGGCGCGAACATCAACGCCGACGCGGTCGCCGGCCTGATGGCGCACATCGAAGGCGAGATCAGCGCCAACGTCAGCGGCGGCATCAGCTTGAACTACGCGCCGCCCCGCTGCTCGGCCAACGTCAGCCTGGCCGTCGAGGCACAGGCCAACTGCGAAGCCAGCGCAAACTGTGACGTCATGGCCACCCCCGGCGAAGTGTCGGTCGAGTGCGAAGGCAAGTGTACCGGCGGCTGCGATGCGGAGTGCTCCGGCGCCGTCAGCTGCGAAGCGTCCGTCATGGGCGGCGGCTTCGAGTGCGAAGGCTCCTGCGAAGGCACCTGTGCCCTCGAAGTCGCCGCCGGCTGCTCGGGCACCTGCGAAGGCACCTGCACCGTCAACGGCGAAGTCCAGGGCACCGAAGGCAACTTCGAAGGCGCCTGCGAAGGCGAGTGCGAAGGCACCTGCGAGATGTCCGCGGGCGGCGAGTGCTCCGGCTCCTGCCAGGGCTCGTGCGTCGTCGAGGAGCCCTCGGCTGACTTCAGCTGCAACGGCGAGCCCCCCACCTGCCGCGGCGAGTGCTCCGGCGAGTGTTCCGGCTCCTGCGAAGGCAGCGCGACCCCGCCCGCGGCGTCGGCCGACTGCGAAGCAAGCGCCGACTGCCAGGCCTCGGCCTCGGCTCAAGCCGAAGCCAACTTCGAGTGCACCCCGCCCTCGCTGGAGATCGCGTTCGACTTCGACGCCGGGCTCTCCATCGAAGCGCGTGCGCAGTTCAAGGCTCGTATCAACGAGCTTCGGGTCCGTGGCGCAGCCATCCTGCAGGGCTTCGCTCGCCTGCGCGCCATCGTCGACGGCGACCTCACCGGCAACGGTGAAGCCGACATCACCCCGCCCCTGGTCAACATCCGCGTCCAGCTCGAAGCCATCGCGGAAGCGGGCGCCTCGGGCAGCCTGTTCGCCGACGTCCCCAAGGGCCGCATCACCTGCGTGATCCCGGCCTTCATCGAGGCGGGCGGGATTCTTGCCGAGCTCGGCAGCACCGCCAGCGGCACCGTCTCGGCTCAGGCCGAGTTCAGCACCAGCCTGTTCGCCATCGCGGGCTAGGCCGTCATCGCGTAGGCTCTACGCATGCGTCGCAAGACCGGTCGCACCATCGCTGTCGCGTTGGCCGCGACCGGTCTCGTTCTTTCGGCCGTCCTCGAGTACGTTCACATCAAGACGTACCTCGACGTGACGGCCGACAGCTTTTGTCGGGTCGGCGAGCAGCTCGACTGCGCCACCGTGGCGCTCTCCCGCTTCTCGGTGCTGCTCGGCGTCCCCCTGCCCGTCTGGGGCATGGTTGGCTTCCTCTCGATGCTGGTTGCAGCGTGGAAGCGCTCGGTGCTGCTGCTGCCCCTGGCCGCCTTTGGCGCCGCGGCGTCGGTCGCCTTGTTCTTCGAGTCGTGGCTGCACGTCGGCTCGTTCTGCTTGTTCTGCGAGGGCGTCCACCTCATCGCCATCGCGCTGGCCGTCCTCGCCTGGAAGATGCCCGACAAGGAGCCGGTCGAACCCAGGGTCGTCGTGAGCGCGCTGGTAATCCCCGGGCTGCTGTGGAGCCTCGCCAACGTGCTCATCCCACCCTACTGGGTGTTTGCATCGTGGAACGAGGGCCCGCCTGCGGCCACCGGCCTCGACGACGACGGACACCACTGGCTGGGCGTCCCCGACGCCCCGCTCACCCTGCACGAGTTCGTCGACTATCACTGCCCGCACTGCGCCATCGCATCCAACCTCATGAAGATGCGCCTGGTCGAAGGCGAGTCGTTCCGCGTCGTCCGGCGCCATCAGCCCCGCAACACGTGCAAGATCCACGACGCTCGGATCTGCGGCTCCATCCGCGCAGCCCACTGCGCCGGGGCCCAGGGCAAGTTTTGGGAGATGGACAACTGGCTCTTCGCCCACGTCGCCGGCAAGGGCGACGTCGACGTGCGACCGGGCGCCGAAGTGCTCGGCTTGGATCTCGACGCGTTCGATGCGTGCTGGGCCAGCGAGGAGACGTGGGCCTGGGCCGAAGCGGTGGCGGAGTCCGCGAGGTCCCTGCGGATCCTCGACACGCCGACCTACATCGTCGGAGAGCGGCGGTACGACGCGATGACCGTGCGCCAGGTCTTGGACTGACCAGGGCGTGCGACGGTGGTGCGCATGAACGCACGCGAGATCCTAGACGACCCGAATATCGGCTCCCGGTACTTCTTCCCCCGGCCGGACCGAGTCTCCGATCCCTTCGTGGTGCGCGGCGCCGACGTCGAGCTCGCGTGTCTGCACACCCCAGGCGATCCGCTGCTGCTGCACTTTCATGGAAACGGCGAGACCGTCGCCGACTGGGCGCCCGAGCTGCCCCCACGGCTGCGCGCCGGTGGTGTCGGCTCCTTGCTCGCGGAGTATCGCGGATACGGCGGCTCTACGGGCGTCCCCGCGCTGGGGGCCATGCTCGACGATGCGCTCGCGGTCATCGACGCTGCCCCCGTCGCCCCCGACCGGATCGTCGTCTACGGCCGCTCCGTCGGCTCGATCTTCGCGCTGCACGTCGCCGCGCATCGTCCGGTCGCTGGCGTCATCATCGAGAGCGGCATCGCCGACGTCCGCGAGCGATTGCTGCTGCGGGTCGAGCCGAGCGAGCTGGGCCTGAGCCCCGCACGCTTCGACGCCGTCATCTCCGAGTGCTTGGACCACCGCGCGAAGCTTCGTGCCTCCAAGGCCCCCGTGCTCGTGCTTCACGCGGCCGGCGATCACATCGTGTCGCCCGAGCACGCCAAGTCGATCGCCGCGTGGGCGGGTGAGCGCGCCACCCTGAAGATGTTCGCGCAGGGCGACCACAACACCATCTTCGCCTACAACGCCGAGGCGATCGTGAAGCAGACCGTCTCTTTCACCCGGCGCGTCACCGACGGATGAAGCCGCCGCAGGCGGGAAACCAGCGACGAGACGAAGATGCGGGTCGCATTCGAGCAGAGGTCTGCGTCGACGCCGTGGACCTCTGCGCCGCGGGGGATCGACCATGCGAGGCCACGCATGAGCTGCGAGACCGAGCGTGCGGCTGCAGTGCACGAGCCCACGGTGGCGCGTGAGCTAGGCTCATCATGGTGCTCCTGGGCTGTCTTCGACGACCAAAGAGCTGAGGATGCTCGACGGAGGGTCTCTGGATCCGAGAACCTAAGCCCTGTCTCTGAGGGCCGTAGGGAGACCCATGAGCGAGAAAATCTGCAACGGTTCGCACCGGCGGTCGACCAGACTATCCAGTGGCACCGTCTCGGAAAGAGGCCAGCGCAGCGCTCCGAAGGAAGAACCGTGCGCGAGCGAACCGACGCACGCACGAGCGGGTGCGTGCCCGGCCTATCGTGCCGGGTGCGCGAGTACTGCTCACGCGGCGGTGTCACGACCGACGCCTCTTCCTCTCGCCGTTCGGCGACCCACGCAAGGGCCACACGGCGGAGCAGACGAAGAACTTCTACGGCTACACGCTGGCCCGAGCCGTGTTCAAGTACGGCGCTCTGGCCCACGCAGCCTGCCAGATGGGGAACCATCACCACCTGAGCATCACCGACGTCCTGGGTAATCGGCCCAACTTCAAGAACTCGATGCACGGCAACCTCGCTCGGGGCCTCAACGCCCGCTTCGGGCGCTTCGACAGCGTCTGGTCCGGCGATGGATCCTGCGACACCGTCGCGCCTACCGATCTCGAGACGCTCGACGATCTCGCGTATACCGACTGCAACCCCGTCACGTCCGGCTTGGTCAAATGGGCCCACCTGTGGCCCGGCTTCACCACGTATGGCTGGCGCTTCGGTGAGACTCGCACCTTCGAGCGCCCCGACTGGTACTACGATCCCGACAGTCCCGACAATCCCGAGTTCATCACCCTCACTCGGGTGCGGCCCGCCATCTTCCTCGAGCTGAGCGACGATGAGCTCTTCGACAAGCTCATGGAGCGCTGCTTGGAGATTCAGCGCGACAAGCAGGCTGAGTACCAACGCGAAAACCGTCGCTTCATGGGGGTGAAGAAGCTGGCCAAGACCAAGTGGTGGAAGCGGGCCAAGTCGTGGGAGGACCGGTTCACGATGATCCCGACCGTCGCTGCGTCGAACAAGCACAAGCTCGCTGCTCAACTCAAGCGTGATGCGGAGTGGCGGGTAGAGTATGCGGAGCAGCTCGTGAACTTGAGAGCGGGACGACCCGCGACGCTCCCGCACGGGTCGTACTTCTTGCCGCGGATCTATGGCGTGCCCGTGGCGAAGCCGCCGTGACGGCAGGGCATAGACCGAGAGGACGGCATCGCCAGGAGCGTCGCCGTCCTCGTGCATTGGTTCGAAGTCGGTTCGTGGCTTCGTATTGGCCCCAGAGCGCTCGTTTGCGCCCTCGGGCCTTCGTTTTTGGGTCGATCAGGGGGCTCGGGGAGGCGCGAACGAGACTTCCGGCTCGCCGGTTCGGCTCTGTGCGGAGCGAGACCTGCAGTCCGGGATCCAGTACCCTCTGCACCGTCATGGCGAACAACAGGACCATTCATGTCATCGGCGTTCCCATGGACCACGGCGCGGGCCGGCGCGGGGTTGGCATGGGGCCAGCCGCCATTCGGATCGCGGGGCTGCATCGCCGGCTTCAAGGGCTCGACTACGCCGTCCACGACCTCGGCGACATGATGATTCCGGCTCCGGAGACGCTGCCCGAGGTCAACGCGAACGCGAAGTTCCTTCCGCTGATCGCAAGAACTTGTGAGGAGCTTGCGGCGGCCATCCCCGGGATGTTCGACGAAGGCGGGTTTCCGCTGGTCCTCGGCGGCGACCACTCGATCGCAATCGGGACGCTGTCGGGGCTCGCGCTCGAGCAGCATCGCCGTGCCAAGTCGGAGCCCTCCGGCCCGCCGAAGCTCGGCGTGATCTGGTTCGACGCGCACGGCGACATCAACCGCCCCGACACCTCGCCCAGCGGCAACATTCACGGCATGCCGGTCTCGTGCCTGCTCGGGCAAGGTCCACCGGCGCTGACCGACATCGCCTATCCCGGACCCAAGCTCGACCCGCAGCGCTTCTGCCAGATCGGACTGCGGGACATCGACGCCACCGAGCGCCGCCTGCTCAAGGAGTCCGGCATTCACACCTACACCATGGCGGACATCGACCGCCGCGGCATGGCAGCGGTGGTCGAGGAGGCGCTGGAGTTCGCGCTGGATGGCACGGACATGCTGCACTGCAGCTTCGACATCGACTCGGTCGACCCACGCGTCGCTCCGGGAACCGGCACGCCCAAGCTCGGCGGACTCACGTACCGCGAAGCGCATCTGGCCCTCGAGATCATCGCCGAGACCAAGCGCTTGACGAGCATGGAGATGGTGGAGGTCAACCCGGCGCTGGACGACGCCAACAAGACGGCCGAGCTCGCCGTCGACCTCATCGCCTCCGCGCTGGGCTCGCGCATCTTGTAGCCGTCGGCGACGCGACCCAGCCGGGAGCGGGCCCTATCGGAGGGCCGGGTCCGACGCGTCGAGCTTCGCCTCGAGCCACGGGTACAGATGCGCCGACTCGACGCTCGCATGCAAGCGCAGGGCCTGGACGAACGCGTCGATGCTGTCGGCGCGGATGGCATGGAGCTGGGTCTCGATGCCGAGCTGGCCGAGCAGCTTGCGCAGCTCTGTGTGTTGGGCCTTGAGGGTGGCCACGACGTCCGCCGGGCCGTCGCCCGTGGCCGCGAAGTCGTCGAACAACTCGCGCTCTTCGAAGGCCATGTGCGCCCTGAGGTCTTTCTCGAAGGAGCCCCACTGCCGGTCCACGTCCGCCCAGTCACCGTGGCGGCAGATCGTGCACAACGTCTCGAAGCGCGCGTCGAAGCGTTCGTGGTCTCCGTGCAGTCGACCGCCCCGCTCAGCCCAAGGTTCAGTGTTCGACGATGCGCGCATCCGGACAGCATGCGCCCCCGAGGGACGACGCCCCCGGCATTCCTTGCGCGAGGCCCTTGGCACGCCAGTCGCGCACGAGGCCGACCAGAGCCTACGTTCAGCCGGGGATCGTGACGGGGGGCCCGCCCTCGCAGGTCCACAGGAAGTTGTCGAGCATCACGGCGGAGTCGAGCGCACTGTCCGCGAGATCGAAGATCGCGAAGTAGACCTCGATGGTCTCCCCGGGCACGACGGGCGCGTTGCTGGTCAGCCAGCGGGTTCCCGCGTGGTTCTGCGCCGCCGTGCCGGCAAGCTCGGGAGCCGTACATGGTGCGTCGCAGTCGAAGCCGTTGGGCGCGTCTTTGAAGTCCAAGAAGCCCGCGTTCAGCGAGATCGGCGACCCGAACTCGTCGAAGGAGATGTTGCCGGTCCACCCCTCGGACTCCAGCCAAGCGACGTACATGTCGTTGAACTGGCTCTGGTAGTAGACCGGGTATTCGACCGAGAAGAACGCGAAGTCGTAGGTGAACCCGAAGGTGTTCGCCGGGACCTCCGCCGAGAAGGACATGTACGCCAGGTCGTTCGCGTTGCCCCCTTGGGAGTACTGCGTCTCGATGGTGTTCGAGCAGTCTCCGGTTCCGATGAGGGCCGGGTTGGCGGCGCAGTCCTCCCCTCCACCGGGGGAGACCGGGGTGCGGGTCATCGGCGGCGGGAGGTTTGAAAGGTTGCCGCCGTTCATCGGGCTGCTGATCGTCACCCCGACGTCGGTCACCCAGTCCTGCGCGACGCCGCTGGAGAGCAGCACGACCTTGTTGCCCTCGCGCGGTGGAAACTCGCCCGAGGTGCCGAAGGTGCCCTCGTGCACGTAGACCTGCTGCGCATCGCCGAAGTACGTGCCGTCGACCTGGGGACCGCCCGTGCAGTTCAGCCCGATCGCGTGCCAGGGATCGTCGTCCTCGTCGTCACAGGAGACGGGGTTGGGCGCGCCGCAGAACTCGCCGCCCACGTCGGGGAATGCCCCAAAGTCGAACTTCACCGGGGGGTCGACCGGGACGCCGCTCGAACCCGTCGGCTCACCGGCACCCGATGTCGTCCCGGACGGCGAGCCGGTCGTGGCGCCACCGCCATCCGTGTCGGTCTCCCCTGCCCCGCCTCCGGCCGTGACCGTGGTCAGCGTACCCTGTGAGTCCTGTCCGCCTCGGTCCGCGTCGGCATCGCATGCCGCCACGGTCAAGAGAGCGAGCCCGCAAAGCGAAAATCCCCCGTATCGCATATCGTTCAGAGTCCTCGAATCCGTCTGCAGGTGTCAATCCGGTCACACCCGCATCGCTGCATGGCCACGGAAGCCTCGGTCCTTCAAATCCGCGCAGGCCGCGGCGTCTCAGAATCGTGGGCTTTCGCGGCCAACTGGGCCATTCTTCGGGCATGCAACACCCCGGGCGCCACTGCAAGATCCTTTGCACGCTAGGGCCGGCGAGCCAGTCCCCTGAGGTGATCGGCGCGCTGATCGACGCCGGCATGGACGCGGCGCGGCTCAACTTCTCCCACGGATCGCACGACGACCACGCGCGCACCTTCAAGACGCTGCGCCGCGAGGCGAGTCGGCGAGACAAGCCGGTCGCAATCCTGGCCGACCTGCAGGGACCCAAGCTCCGGGTCGGGAAGATTCCCGGAGACGGATTCATGCTCGAGCAGGGCCACAAGCTGGCGATCAGCACCAATCCCGAAGGACCGGTCTCCCAAGACGGGGAGCTCGCGCGCGTCACGACCACCTACGAGGCGCTCACCACCGACTGTGAGGCCGGCGATCGCATCCTGCTCGATGACGGCAACATCGAGCTGTCCGTCGGAGGCGCCGAGGGCGAGGTCCTGATGACGACCGTCGTGCAGGGCGGCCTTCTGTCGTCGAACAAGGGCATCAACATCCCCGGACGCAAGCTTGCCGTTCCGGCGCTGACCGACCGAGACAAGGTCGACCTGGAGTTTGCGCTCGAGCTCGGCGTGGACCTCGTGGCGCTCTCCTTCGTCCGCAACCCCGAAGACCTCGAAGAGGCGCGCGTGATCATGCGGGCCAAGAAGCGCGAGGTGCCGCTGATCGCCAAGATCGAGAAGCCCGAGGCGGTCGAGCGCCTCGAAGAGATCATCGAGGCCGCAGACGGAATCATGGTTGCGCGCGGCGATCTCGGCGTGGAGATGGGGCCCGAGCAGGTCCCGATCATTCAGAAGCGCGCGATCGAACTCAGCAACCGACGGGGCCGGCTCGTCATCACCGCGACGCAGATGCTCGACTCGATGATCAACAAGCCGCGCCCGACGCGGGCCGAAGCGTCCGACGTCGCCAACGCCGTGCTCGACGGCAGCGACACCGTGATGCTCAGCGGCGAGACGGCCACGGGTCTGCACCCGGTGCTCGTCGTGCGCACGATGGACAAGATCATCCGCAGCACCGAGAGCGCGCCGCGCAACTGGGACCGGCCTCGCGTCGATCTGCAGCTGGGTCACACCACCAACGCGATCGCGCTCGCGGCGGTCACCTCGGCTGACGCTTGGCCCGACACCGAGGCCATCTGCTGCTTCACCGTCTCCGGCGGCATGGCGCGACTCGTCTCCGAGTACCGACCGCGGCTCCCGATCATCGCCTTCACGTCCAACCCGGACACGTATCAAGCCCTCGCGCTGTACTGGGGCATCACGCCGCTGCTCTTCAACCCCAGCAGCCGCGACGTCGAGACGATGTTCATCGACCTGGACCAGGCGATCTTGCGCCGGGAACTGTTCGCCCCAGGCGCGCGGGTCATCGTGACCTTTGCGCACCCGATTCAGCGTCGCCGCTCGGTCAACCTGCTCAAGCTGCACGAGGTCGGTACCGCCATCGATCCCCCGCCCGAGGAGTGAGCGCGCGGGTGGGCGACCGCGAAAAAGAGTGTTGCCTACCGCCCCCGAGGGTGCTATCAACCGCCTCCCCCGCGAGGGTGGCGGAATTGGTAGACGCGCCAGACTAAGGATCTGGTGGGATAACTCCTGTGAGGGTTCGAGTCCCTCCCTTCGCACAATCAAGCCTCGAAAGAGCCCGCTCAGCGCCGTTTCAGACCGGCCAGGCGGGCTTTTTCACGTCTGATGCAGGGGCACGGGGCGGATCGCATTTTTGGGCTATCCTGGAGATCGATGGGAGCGCGGCAGCCGAGTACGCCCAGGGAGGCACCGGCGCGAGCGGCCACGGTGGTCGGGTTCTACGCAGCGCTGCTGCTCGCCGGATTCTTCTGGCACGCAGTCTCGCAAGACACCAACGACGTGTGGCGCCTCGACCCCGAGCAGGGCTGGGTCGCCGTGCTGCTCACACCGCTGTGGGGTGTGGGCTTCGGCCTGATGACGGTGCAAGTGTTCCGTGCCCTCGAGCTGCGCATGCGATGGCTCAGCGATCTGCATGGCGAGTTCCAGGCGATGTTCGGGCGGCCAGCGTCCTGGGAGCTGCTGCTGCTCGCCGGCGCCAGTGCCCTGGGTGAAGAGGTGCTGTTTCGCGGAGCGATGCTCGACGCTTGGGGACTGTGGGCGAGTTCGCTCGTGTTCGCACTCCTGCACATCCCCAAGAGGCGGTCGCTGTGGCCCTGGACGCTGAGCTCGTTCGTGCTCGGCCTCGCCCTGGGGCTGTTGACGCGGGCCACGGGCAACCTTGGCGCGGCCGTCGCGGCCCACTTCACGATCAACTTCCTCAACATGGCCTACATCACCCGCAACCGGCCGCGTGTGCACGTCGGCGCGATCCAGCCGCCCTCGATCGATACATAGCCCGGTTTTTTCGGCAGCCCCGTCTCCGCCGCCATAGTGGGGCCATGGTGGTTTCTCGACGCCGTATGCTCCGCACCGTGGGCGCCGCAGTGGCGACCGCATCGGTCTCGAACCTGGTCTGGACCGGTCGGTCCCGCGCCTCGGACCTGGCGCTGTCGGACCGGATCGACCTGCTGTACAGCAACCAGTTCCACTTCAACGAGCGAGGCGAGCCGCAGATCACCGTGGGGCTGATGACGGGGCAGACGCGGGTGGAGCTCGAGGCGCCCGAAGGCTTCGACATTCTGCCCTCGGGCGATGGCGGCACCCGCATTCGTGCCGGACGGCGGCTGGTGATCGAGCTGGGCAAGTCCGAGCCCGCCAAGCAAACCTACACGATGGTGCTCGAGGAACTCTCGGGTACCAGCGCCCAGCGGCCCGACCCCGCGATCGCTCGATGGGCCAAGCGCGGCTTCGAACCGCACGACGTGGAGGTGGGCACGGTGTTCGGCGTGGAAGGGCGCGTCCTGGACAACCGGCGCATCCTGGTCACCAGCGGCCGCTTCAGCTCCCAGAGCGTCGCCCGCGAGCACGCGTTCAAGGCGAAGGAGACGTTCGGCGCCGTCGGAAAGCTGCACCCCAGCGTGCACCAACGCTCCCGAGGACGCATGGTCGCACGCGACGTCGAACACGACGTCGAGGTCGCTGCCGAGGGCGTGCTGTGGTTCACGCCGCGGGGCAACGGCCCGATGACGGTGCGCGATGTCCTGTGGGGGACCACCATGGACGAGGGCCAGCGCTCCGACCGGCAGTACCTGGGCAGCGTCTACGTCGCCCTCGACGCGAGCGGCAAGCTCTCCGTCGTCAACCTGGTGTCCGAGTCCGACCTCCTGGCGGGCCTCGTCCCCGCGGAGATCTACGCCAGCGCGCCGACCGAGGCACTCAAGGCGCAGGCCGTCGCCGCGCGAGGCCAGCTGGTCACCAAGGTCGGCACCCGTCACTTGGGCGACCCGTTCCTGGTGTGCGCCGAACAGCACTGTCAGGTCTACAAGGGCCGCGGGCACGAGCACCCGCGGACCACGGCCGCGGTCAAGCAGACCGTGGGCGTCGTCGCCATGCGCCCCTCGGAGACCCAGCTGGTCGACACCGTCTACTCCGCCAACAGCGGCGGGCACACCGAGCACAACGACGTCGTGTGGCCCGGCGCTGCGGACCCGCAGCTGCGCGGCCGTCCCGACCCCAGGCTGGGCAAGGCCTTCTCCGAAGGCATCGACGCCGACAACCTGGCTGCGTTCCTGCGCGATCCACCCGCGACGTTCAGCCAGCCACCCAAGGGCAGCTCGCAGACCCCGTATCGGTGGACCGAGACGATCGATCCGTCCTCGGTCGCGGGGAACCGCGGGGTCCCTCGAGACCTGGGCGTGGTCCAGTCCATGCGCGTCGCCGATCGAGGCCGAAGCGGACGCGCGACGACGCTCGAGTTGGTCGGCACGAAGCGCTCCTTGACGATCCGCGGAGAGCTTCACATCCGTCGCGCCCTGGGGGGATTGAAGAGCTCGATGTTCATCGTCGATCCCCAGCGCGACAAGTTCGGCCGCTTCGTCCTGCACGGCGGCGGCCACGGCCACGGCGTCGGCCTGTGTCAGCACGGCGCGATGGGCATGGCGCGCGCGGGCAAGGACGTCCGAGAGATCCTCGCGCACTACTACGCGGGCGCGCACATCGTGAAGCTGTGGTGAGGCTGCTGTTACCTCAGTTCTGAGGTCCGTTCCGCGTTTGCGCCCACCCGACCGGTACGTGGCAAGAGAGCGGAGCGTGCCGGAGGGATGCGCAGCGGAAAAGACAGAAGGTACCGAGTGTCGTTCCCATCGACCGAAGGGTTTCGGAAGGACCCCCCCCCACACACAAAGGGGGGTCCTGCAGACACCGGGCACCGACCTCAGACACGAGGCACTAGCGTCGACGGACGCACTGCGCACGCGCGGCCGGCTCGATCGTGATGTAGCGGTGCGACGCACCCGTGGCGGCGTTGACCCCGTAGGCCTCGTCGTCGACATCTCCGCGATCGCGTGACCAGTAGACCCCGGAGGTCAACACGCGGGCCCGGCGCAACCGGCTGATCTCGTGGCGCGACGGCAGTCGCCAACCGCCGAGGCCCTCGACCCGCTTCGTTCGGCAGCTCGCCTTGGCTTGCGACCACGCGAGCTCCTCGCTTCCTGCTTTGATGACGAGCAGCGAGTCGATCGCCCGCACGCGTCCGCTTCGAATCGCCTGATCGATGCGCAGCGGCTCCGAGTCGGTCGGCGGCGGCGGCACTGCGGAGACCGGAGTGGGGGCGGTGCGCTCCGGGTCGTCCTGCCGAGTCGGGGGCGAGATGGGGGACGGAGTCGGCGAGTCGGCATCCGGCGCGGCCTCGGAGGGGGCCAGGGGTTCTGCCGGTGGCGGCACGGCCGGCGCGGCGATGGCCTCCGCCTCCGCCTCCGCCGGTGCTGGCATGGCGCGGGCCGTCTTGGGTGCAGGCGCCACCGCGCGACGCGGCGTCACGGCGGCGTCACTGCGCGCGGCGTGGGTCCCGGCAAGCGCAGCGGCGGCCACCGTCGGCGCGGCTGTCGAAGCCGACCGCTCACCGGACCGCTCGTCGGAGCCGCCCAACGCGAACAGTCCCAATCCGATGAGCGCAGCGGCGCCGAGCAGGCCGAGCAGCAGCCCGCTGCGCGAGGGACCGGGCTCGGACTGGATCCTCGCGACATCCTCGTCGCGAACAGGCTCGCGCAGCCGCTTGCGCAGCGCCGTTGGCGTCAACTCGGTCGTGATCGTGTCCGGAGCGGTGCTCGCCCGCAGCGGCTCTGCGACCCGGACCTTGGACAAGCTGCGGGTCAGTGATTCGGTCGTGGCTTCGCCGGACGCCGAATCCGAAGGCGCCACGGTCTCGATCTGCCGGGTGGATGCCTCGGGGTCTGCGGGCACCGCAACGGGCACCCCATCGCCGGGCGCGTCCGTCTCCTCCACAGTATCGCCTCGCGACGATCGACGACGTTCGATCGCGGCCTCTGCGGCCACCATCTCGTCGTGCAGCGCTCGCGCGAGCGCCTCTGCGTCGGCGGAGGCAGCCTCGCGCTGCGCTCGGGCCCTTCCTTCGGACGCCGCGGGTCGCTCGTTCTCGGGGTGCCCGTGCAGCACGACGATGTCGCGCGTCGGGACGTGGGCGGCCCGCGCCGCCGACGCTTGGGGAGACAGATGGTGCCCGCGCGCGACCGACTCCACGGCGGCTTCGATCAGCGGCAAGCACTTCAAACCGCTGGGGTCCCCCACGTCGACGATCAGCAGGTGGTGCTCGGGACCCTTGCGGGCGGAGAACAGACCCTCCAACCGCAGCGCCTGGCTGCGATCGAGATCCTCAGTCTGGCACAGCACGAAGAGCGCCGGCCCCCAGGTCCGGTCGGCGGCGTCGCAGAGCAGGGACGTGTCGTGCTCGACGCCGGCGATGACCTCGGGCGAACGACCGTTGCGGTTCAGGGCGTCGACCAGATGCACGAGCGCAACCTCGCTGTCTTCTGCACACAGCAGGAGCAGCGGCACATCGGCTGGGACGACTTCGGACACGGTGAGGAGGACGCGACCCGCGGGCCGCGATGCCGAGAGTATGCCCGAGGCGACACAGGACGGGTCCGCGATTTTCCGAGCATGGTTCGCGACGGCCGCATCCCGCAACCAGCGTTCAAACGTGGCATAAACGCCGGTATGAGCGAGAAACTGCAGCGCGTCGCGGTCCTGGGAGCCGGCACGATGGGACATGGGATCGCGCACGTTTGTGCGGCGGCGGGGTACGCGACCGCGCTCTTCGACGTCTCCGCCGAGGCCGCCGAGGCCGGCCTGGCAAAGATCGGGGCCAACCTCGACAAGGGCATCGCGCGAGGCAAGGTCACGCCCGACGAGAAACAAACCGCGCTGACCAACCTGCGCGGCGTCGCGGACCTCGAGGATGCCGTCGATGGTGCCGACCTCGTGATCGAGGCGGTGCCCGAGAAGCTCGCCCTCAAGCACGAGGTCCTCGGCCGCGCGGCCAAGGGTGCAGCACCGGGCGCCATCTTGGGGACCAACACCAGCTCGCTGTCGATCGATGCGATCGCCGACGCCCTGCCCGACCCAAGTCGCGTGATCGGCCTGCACTTCTTCAACCCCGTGCACATCATGAAGCTGCTCGAGATCATCGTCGGCTCGCGCACCGCACCGCAGGTCTACGAGACATGCGCCGGCTTTGGAGAGCGCCTCGGCAAACAGACGATCAAGATCGCCGACTCGCCGGGCTTCGCCACCAGTCGACTCGGGCTGGTCATCGGCCTCGAGGCCATCCGCATGGTCGAGCAGGGCGTTGGCACCCCTGAGGACATCGACAAGGCCATGACCTTGGGCTACGGCTTTCCGATGGGGCCGCTGCGGCTGACCGACCTCGTCGGGCTCGACGTGCGCCTGCACATCGCCGAGTACCTCAGCGAGAAGCTCGAGGACGGCGCCCACTTCAGGCCTCCGGCACTCCTGCGTGAGATGGTCGAGGCCGGCAAGCTCGGCAAGAAGTCGGGCCAGGGATTCTACAGCTGGTGACGCGGCCCGCAGGTCAGCTCGGCGGCGGCAGCCGAATCGGCACGACCAGCGTGCCGGGGTTGCCCAGCTCGATGCCCGACGCGGAGATCCGTCGGGCATCCTTGAAGACCGAGACCGAGTAGCGACCGGCGGGGGCGTCGATGACGGTGAATACCCCCTGCTCATCCGTGAGGCGGACGATTCGCAGCGTCTGCGCGTCTTCGGCCTCGTCCCCAGCCTCGCCTTCGCGGACCAAGAACACCGCTGCGCGCGCCAACGGCGTGGAGGTCTCCGCCGCCACGACCTGCCCCAGCAGGCACGAACGCACCTCGACACACCTGGGCGTCATGATCGTCACCCCTCCGAGCGTCCGGACCCGCGGCTGCGCGCTGGGCATCGCGGGTCGGCACGCGGCCAGCAGCAGCGCCGAGGCCCCAACCAGCCCCCACAGCGCCATCGTGGGCCGGAGCCCCGAGCCCTCCCCCCTGCATCCCGTGGGTGTCGTGCGTGCCATGCGTGCTCGAGGCGAACCCCCGCGCCCCCACCCTGCCAAGGTTCGAACGCCGGCGCGAGCCTTCCGATGTCCAACGAGCGTACGCCTGGTCCCTAACACCAGACAATGGTCGCCTGCGCGTTGCACGGTCGCAGACCGCGGCGTAGGCTAGCCCGGAGATTCGTCATGGTTGGAATTCGTCGCGCGATCGCACTGCTCTTCTTGGGGTTCTATGTCACCCAGTTCGCCATGACGGCCTGGCTCGGTCCCCACGAGCTGTACGCCGCATTCCTCGGACTGACGCTTTGCTACACGCTGGCCTTCATCGGCGTGGCCGCCGAGTGGTTCTGGGCCCGCTGGTTTGCAATCGGCGTCGGGAACTTCGGGTCCCTGCTGCTGATCGTCCTGCTGCAGCAGGGCATGGAGCCGATCATCGCGTTCTTTGCCTTCTCGCACCTCGCGATCTCTCTGCTGCTCGCCGGCGAAGGCATGGCGGCTCGCTATGAGTACTCCGAGGCCGCGACCGAGCGCTGGAACCTTCAGGAGGAGTCGCTCACGCTCATGCGCCGCGCCGTGAAGTCCGCCGGCAGCACGATCCCCATTCTCATCCTCTACACCCTCGGCCCCAGCCCCGAACCCGAGTTCATGCACTGGGCGGCCCTGGGCCTGGGCGTGACGGGTCTGTACGGACTGCTTCGAGGCCGCACCTGGGGCGTGCTGTCCTTGGGCGCGGCAGGAACCATCGCCGCTTGCGAGTTCTTCTTCGGCACGCCGACCGCGGGCTACCTGATGCTCTCGCCCTTCGGCGGCCCCGTCGTCGGTGGGACGGGCATCAACCTGCTCGCCTCGGGGCTGCTGGTGGTGCCCTTGCTCTTCGCGCGGCCCATGCTTCGCATGCTTCGCACGCCTCGCTGAGTCGACACCCCATCATCCCCATCATCCCAATCACGAAAGGGGCTCCTGCTTTGCAGCAGGGGCCCTTCGTCGTTCTGTACACTGCAGCCGATGCGCTTGCTCTCCTGGGCGTGGCTCTGTACCGCGCTGACCGCCTGCGCCACGTCCCGACCGGTGGCCGCCAAGCCCCGCGAGGCGGTGCACTACCGCGTCGATCTGCGCGAGCGGGCCGACCAAACCATCCTCGTCGAAGCACGTGTGCCCAGCCGGGCCGCCCGCACGCGCCTCACCCTGCCCGCGTGGACGCCGGGGTCCTATCGGATCCGAGACTTCGCAAAGCACGTGTTCGGGTTCTCCGCCACCACGGCGGACGGTGACCCGCTCCCGGTGGAGCTGCTCGACAAGCAGACCTGGCAGGTCCGCAACGGCGGCGAGCCCTTCGTCGTTCGCTATCGGGTGTTCGCCGCGACCGCGAGCGTGCGGACCAGCGTCCTGACCGACACGCACGCCTCGCTCAACGGCGCCAGCGTGTTCGTCTTCGAGCCCGGCGAGGTCTCGCGCCCCCGCGACGTCGAGATCCTCGCCCCCCAGGGGTGGACGGTGCACACGCCGCTGCGCCGCCGCGGCTCGATGCTCCACGCACCGGACTACGACGTGCTCGTCGACAGCCCGATCGAAGTCGGGACGCCCAGCGTCCAGACCTACGAACAGGCCGGCACCCGCTTCGAGTACGTGCTGACGAGCCCCGAGGACCTCGCGCTCGACCAGGCGCGCCTGGTCGAAGACGCCGCAGCGCTCAGCCGCACGTTCGGCGAGATGCTCGGCGGCTTCCCCATGCAGCGCTACATGTTCTTCATGCGCGTCTCCGACCTTGGAGGCGGCGGGCTGGAGCACGCCGACAGCACCATGATGATGATGGAGCGCGGCGCGTTCGATCAGGCGTCCGGATACGATCGGGCCGCGCGCTTGACCGCGCACGAGTTCTTCCACCTGTGGAACGTCAAGCGCATCCGAGACCGCGCGCTGGTGCCCTTCGACTACAGCCGCGAGGCCTACTCCAGCCTGCTGTGGTTTCACGAAGGGTTCACCGAGACGATGGAGGCCCAGGCGATGCTACGCAGCGGCCTGTGGACGCCCAAGGAGTTCCTCGACGACCTGGCGCAGAGCTACACGGCCTACTTGAAGAAGCCCGGGCGCAACGCGATGCCGCTGTCGGAGGTCAGCTTTCGGGCGTGGACGCACGCCTACCAACCCGAGCCCAACCACCGCAACGAGACGATCAGCTACTACGAAAAAGGCGACCTCGTCGGCGTCGCCCTCGATCTGGAGATCCGGATGCGCAGCGCAGGCAAGGGTTCCCTGACCGGCGTGTTTCGCCGACTGATGCGTGACTTCGGCACCAAGGGCAAGGGCATCACCACCCAAGACATCGTGCGCGCCGCGTCGGCGGAGGCCACCGAGGATCTCTCGGCCTTCTTCGCGTCCTACGTCGAGGGCACCGAGCCCCTTCCGCTGCCCAGCCTCCTGGAGCGCGCCGGTGTCGAGGTCGCCAGCCGCACCCCTTGGCAGCGCAGCGACGGCACCGACGCGCCCGACGCGGACCCGCTGCGCGCCTGGACCGGGATCGACCTGCGGGGCACCCGGGTCAGCAACGTCGTTCCTGGGTCACCGGCGTCCGCGGCGAAGGTCATGCGAGACGACGAGATCATCGCGATCGCCGGCGTCCGGGTCCGGGACGAGGCCGACGTCGACGAGGCGCTGGGTCGCGTGGGTCCAGGCGGTCGCGTGGAGGTCACCGCGTTCCGAGGCTCGCGCTTGCTCTCCTACGACCTCGACGTCGTGGAGAACCCGCACCGGATCTACACGTTCGCCGCCCCCGAGCAGCCCGGGGATGTCGCCGCTGGCTGGCTCGCCCTGTAGCGGGCCAGGAGGCTCACCCTCGGCGCCGGTCTCGACCCTCGGGCAAGAACGAGGGCGCCGGGATGCCGCGAGCCTGCGAGGACAACACGCTCCACACCAGCGCGATCAGCAGCCACGTCGAGGGCAGCAGCGCCATGTAGTCGGGCATGAAGCGAATGAACCCGAACAAGAAGCCCGACAGCGCGCCACCGACGATGAAGACGCTGAGGATCTTGTGCTTGGAGGGCCGCAGCTTGGGCTGCGGAAGATTCGACGCCATCAAGAACGCGCCCAGCAGCATCGCGGCCGGCAGGTAGCTCCACGCGCCCAGGCCGAACTGCAGCCCTCCGAAGACCCGCGGCTCGTCGAAGACCCCGGGAACGCCCAGCGCCGCGACCGGGGCGGCGTACTTGTGGATCACCAAGATCCAGATGACGAGCAGCCCCGCGGCCAGGGTCGTCGGCACACCCAAGAAGACGTCGGGCGCGTCGTCGTTCTCGGCGACGACGTTGAACTTCGCGAGCCGAAAGACCGTGGCCAAGACCCACAATCCGCAGGCACCGAGCATCAGCGCGCGGCCGAAGCCTGATTCGAACCCGAGCATCGGGACCGAGGACAGCATCGTGTACACGAGCATGGCCGGGGCGACCCCGAAGTTGATCGCGTCGGCAAAGGAGTCCATCTGAATCCCGAAGGGACTCGTGGCCTTGAGCGCGCGGGCGACCAGCCCGTCCATCCGATCGAGCAGGACCGCGCCGATGATCAACCATCCCGCGTCGACGAAGCGATGCTCGGACGTTGCGACGAAGGACAGCATTCCGAACACGAGTGCCGTCGAGGTCACCAGGTTCGGGGCGAGGTAGCGGAGAAAGGGCGGCATCGGACGCGGCTGCAGTATAGAGCGGCCTCCCGCGCGTTCTCCACCGGGCTTCATCTGCGCGAAAGCACGGACGAATCTCGCCACTTGTGGACGCTCACTTCCCAAACAGCTCGTCGAGCAGCGCCCGGCAGCCCTGGTCGACGAGCTCGAAGACGTGCTGAAACTCCGGATCTCCGCCGCGAACCGGGTCCGGGACGTCGAGGTCGACCCCGCGGGCGCCGCGGTGGCCGATCGCCCGGAGCAGCCGGACGCGAGCCTGGTCCCCCTGCACCGCTCCGAATGCGGACAGCCGGCGAAAGCGCTCCACGTCGCCCAAGTTGGCGCGATCCATGACGACGATCTCCGCGAATCGCTGCAGATCCTCCGGCACCAGTCCGCGTGAGACACCCGCGGCCTCGAGGCTCAGGCCATGCAGCGCGCCGACCCGGACGCTCCCGGCGTGGGGCGGGATCCCGTCCGCGGCCCACGTTCCCGCGCTATCGACCTCGAGCATGGAGAGCACGCCCCGCTCGCGGGCACGCTCCACGAACAGCGCATGGGCCAGCGGCGACCGACACATGTTCGCGTGGCACACGAACAAGACGCCCACTGGACTACCTCCATCCATCCGTCCATCCCTCCATCGGGTCATCGGGTCGCTAGAGCAGCGCGCGCACGTCGGGGTCTTCCTTGACGATGTCCCAGGTCGGGTCGAAGTCGATCTGCTCGAGCAGCTTCTTGCCCCCCTTGCGCTCGGCCACCTGCTTGAGCAGTTTGACGACCTCCACGACGTCTCCGGTCACGGCGTGCTGCTTCGCGAGCGCGAAGAGCGGTTCGGCGTAGTCCTCGTCCTTGGCCGCGGACCACTCGTAGAACACCTTGGCGCGATCCGGATCCTTGTAGAGGTAGTCCGCGCGAGCCTTGGCCGCCAAGGCGAGCACCTTGACCGTTGCCCCGGCCTCCTCGGCTTCTTTGAGGGCCTCGAGCGCCCGCTCGTCGGTGGTCTTGGTGGTCCGCGCCTCCTTGATGAGCGCGGCGGCGTCCTTGCCAGCCCCGGCGTCGTCCCCTTCGGCCGCGCCGTCATCGTCGCCCTCGTCTTCCGCGCCCGCATCATCTTCGGCCGGGGCCTCGCCATCGTCCTGGGCGCCAGCGTCGTCTTCGGCCGCCGCTCCGTCGGCGCCTTCGGCGGCCCCCTCAGCGCCCTCGGCACCGGGCGCCGGGTCCGACGGATCGGCCGCACCGTCGTCGGCGTCGTCGTTTTCGCCCCCGGGCGGCAGCAGCGGATCCGCCTTGGCCTCGTCGAGCTTGGTGCTCTCCTTCGCGTCGTCCTGCGGCGCCTTGATCTCGGGCTTCTTGGCCTCCGCCGTCGCCGCCGGTTGTTCGGAACCTCCGCCGCCGCACGCAACAACCGCAAGGCTCGTGACGAACGAAACAACCAGCAACGGGGCGCAGCGGGCGATCATGGCGCGGATGCTAGCAGCCCGAGGACGGCGCCGTCATCGGCCTTTGCGCGTCGATCTCGAAGCGCCGGCTCTCTGCGAGAATTGCCCGCTCCAGGGCCGGTTTTCGTATGCTCCAGGCACCCATGGTTTCAGTTCTGTTCACGCTCGCACTCGCCAGCGCGCCAGTCGGCGACCCCGCCTTGGAGGCCAAGGTGGTCGAAATCTTCGACGAATGGTGCACCACTTGTCACGCCGATGGCGGGGCGCTCGACGATCCCAGCGAGTTTCCCCTCGAGGGAAACCTATCCGTTCTCGTCGGGCGCAAGGCCAACGAGAGCGACAAGCTCCTCATCGCGCCCGGTGACCCCGACGCCAGCTACCTGATGGACAAGGTCATGGGCACCCCGGCCATGAAGGAAGATCTCATGCCGCTGGGCGACGATCCGCTCTCGGCCGAGGACCTCGAGGTCATCCGGGAGTGGATCGCGAGCATGCCCAGCCAGAGCGCGGCTGCGACGGACGCCCCCTCTGCCGATGGAACCGGCCCCGCGCCGGACGCAGAGACCGACGAAGAGGCGTTGGCGGCTCCGAAGAAGGCCTACAAGCCCTTCCACGGCACGAAGAACATCGTGCTCCCGACGACGTCGTCGCTGGGCAAGAACACGTTCCAGTACCGCATCGATCACCGCTTCGGCCGCATCGGCACCGAGCGCGGCGCCTTCGGCATGGACGCTGGCGTGGTGATGAACATGGGCGTCGCGTACGGCATCGTCGACGGCCTCGACGTGGGCCTGTCGCGCACCAACTCCCGCAAGGCCTGGGAGCTCAGCGCCAAGTACATCGGGCTCCGCCAAGAAGACGACATGCCGGTCTCGCTCGGCGGCTACGTCTCGATGGACCTGCTGCGCGACTTCGACGTGGAGAACCGCGTCTCGGGCAACTTCATGCTGCTGCTCAGCCGGCTGTGGCTGGAGCGCTGGTCCACCCAGCTGTCCTTCAGCTATCACACCGGCACGAACAAGAGCACCCGGGTCCTCATCGACTTCGACGACGGCGAAGGCCCCGTCCCGGTTCAAGACACCCGCGGCACCTTGGTCGTCGGTCTCGCCTCGCAGGTGTGGCTGGGCAAGCGCAAGAAGTGGTCGATCGATGCCGAGTACTTCCTGCCGATCCCCGACGTCGCGACCCCCTCGATGTTCTACTACCGCGGCGGCGACGCAGACCCCGACGGCACGAAGCTCGGGTCCTGGGGCCTGGGCGCCGGCTACACCACCGGGAAACACTTCTTCCAGCTGTTCTTCACCAACAACCGCGAGATTCATCCCAACCTCGCCGCACCCGGCGGGCAGTCGGGCAACCCGTTCACGACCGACGACGGCGTCAAGGAGAAGAACCCGTTCAACGAGTTCAACTTCTACCTAGGCTTCAACCTGATCCGTCAGTTCACGCTCGGCAAGAACGCCGCGCGGTGGAAGAAAGAGCGCGAAGCCAAGAAGACAGGCGGCGCGAAGGAGGCCTCGAAATGAAGCGTTACACCCCCATCATCCTCGTCGCCGGCCTGCTCGCCATCGCCGGCTGCGACCAAGTGAAGAAGCTCGACGAAGGCTCGGACACCGATGGCTCCGGCAGCCTGGTGCCGGGCCCCGTGCAGCAGCGGCTCACCGCGAGCTGTGCCCGACCGGGATGTCACGTCCCGGGCGCGACCGGCCCCGACCTGTCGGAGGCCTCCGGCGGCGCGTGGATCAGCCAGAGCGGCATCGGCGGCCCATTGGTCACCTTCGGCGACCTCGACAACAGCTACCTCGTCCAGAAGCTGTTCCCCAGCCCCGCGGCGGGGAGCCAGATGCCGTCCCCGCCCGGCATGCTGTCCCCCGAGGACCTCGCCATCATCGTGGGCTGGGTCGCCGGAGTGGAGTTCCCCGAGGGCGGGGAGACCACCGGCGGGCCGAGCGACACCTCCGGGGGCCCGACCACGGGCACTTCCGCGGATGCGTCCAGCGGCTCGGGCGACGCCGAGCCGGCCCTGTGTTCGCTCGAGGCACTCGCCCCGGGCGCGACCAACCCGATCGAAGCCGGCGACGAGGCTGACGTGATTCCGACCTCGGTCGGCGAGGTGCTCGCGCGCAACTGCGGCTGCCACTACAGCTCCGACGTGACGCTCCCCTACACCGGCGCCGCACGGATGAGCACGCTGGCGGAGTTTCAGGGCGACTACGACGGAACGGCGGCCGACTACGTGGGCGAGCCGGTCTGGACTCTGGCCCAGTACCGCGTGGTCGAGCTGCGCTCCATGCCCTACGCCCCACCGATCTGTGAGACCGAAGAGGAGGGCAACGGGATCACCGACGCCGACTTCGCGGTCCTCGAGGCCTGGTTCGAGCAAGAGATCCCCGACGGCGCAAGCTTCACGCCTCCGGGCTGAGCGGACTGTCGACTGGCCGAACGAAGAAGAGGCGAGCCGCTCCCAGCGTGCTCGCCTCTTCTTCGTGGTTGCGACTCGCATGGGTCGCGTCCACGTGCGCTGCGAACCCCGGCTACGCGGGCGCAGCCGACTCGCTGTCTGGACGGGGCGGAAGCGGACGTTTGGCCGCCTTGAGACCCACGTCGCCATCGACCTCCACGTCCGGGTGCACCTCGAGCTCCGCCACGCCCCCGACGACGACCAGCTCCGCGACGGGCATGCCCTCGGGGATGACCTCGGTCTTGTCGGTGAAGCGCGTGATCTTGGGCAGCGGGTTGGCCTCCTCGTGCGCCTCCAGCTGCTTCTCGAGCGTCTCCTTCTTGTCGTCCTCGAGCGTGTTCCAGCCCAGGCGCCCCCGGCACTTCGGGAAGCGGGAGCAGCCCAGCCAGGGGCCCCGCTTGCCGCGGCGCAGGTTCATCGGCGCCTCGCACTTCGGACACTCGAGATCGGTCTCGATCGGCGGAATGGACGGGTATTTGACGCCGCCCTTCTTGTCCAGATTGAGCACGAAGGTGCTCTCCGGGTAGTTGATCGACGCGAGGAACGGACCGAACCGGCCGTTGCGCAGCTCCATCTGCGACCCGTCCTCGGGCACCGCGACGTCCACCCGCTCGGGCAGCAGCGGTCGACCGACCCGGTCGATGGGGGCGGAGTAGCTGCAGTCGGGATACGCCGAGCAGGACAGGAAGCGACCGTTGCGGCCGAAGCGATACAGCGTCTGCGATCCGCACTCGGGGCACTTGTAGATCGCCGGCTGCGTCTCGGCCTTCGCGTGCGTCATGCTCTCGTGCGCCACCTCGAGGGCCTCGGTGAACGGGCCGTGGAAGCGCTCGAGCATCTCCTGCCAGTCGCCCTCGTCATCCTCGATGCGATCGAGTTCGTCCTCCATCGAGCGCGTGTAGCCGACGGACATCAAGCTGGGGAACGCCTCGACGAGCTTGTCGGTCACCACCTCGCCGAGGTCGGTGGCGTAGAAGCGGCGCTCGAGCTGCTCGACGTAGCGGCGGTCTTGAATGACGCTGATGATCGAGGCGTAGGTGGACGGCCGACCGATGCCTTCGGCCTCGAGCGTCTTGACCAGCGAGGCCTCGGAGTACCGCGGCGGCGGGGACGAGAACTTCTGGTCGGGGTTGATCGCAAACGGAGCCGCGATGTCGCCTTCGGCGAGGTCGGGCAGCGTTTGTTCGTCGCTGGCGGTCGGGACGCCGGCGACCTTGTAGAACCCGTCGAACGCGAGCACGCGCCCGGTGGCCTTGAGCGTGGCACCGGTCTGGGTGTCGGCGCGCTCGAACAACACGGCCGTGGCATCCCACTTCGCGGGCACCATCTGACCGGCCACGAAGCGCCGCCAGATGAGGTCATAGAGGCGGAACTGATCGGGGCTCAACGATGCCTCGAGGTCCTGGGGCCGGCGCGCCGCCGAGGTGGGCCGAATCGCCTCGTGGGCTTCTTGGGCGTCCTTGTTGGAGGAGGACCAGGTGTTGGGTTTCTCCGGCAGGTATTCGGGCCCGAACTCGCCGACGAACGTGCGCGCCTCGGCGATCGCCTCGGGCGAGAGATGCGTGGAGTCGGTCCGCATGTAGGTGATGAGACCGACCTGCCCCTCGTCGCCGGGGACCTCGATCCCCTCGTACAGCTGCTGCGCCGCACGCATGGTCCGCTGCGCGGTGAAGCCCAGCTGGTTGGCAGCGGCGATCTGCAGGCTGGAGGTGATGAACGGGCCCGGCGGGCGCGAGGTCGTGCGCCGCGTCTCGATGGAGGAGATCGCGTACCGTGCCTGCGGGTCGAGCGTTCCGATGACGACGCGCTTGACCGCTGCGGGGCCCTTGCCGTCGGGGTCGGGCGTGCCCTCGACCGTGACGTCGGTCAGGCCCACGGCCCGCGCCACCTCGGCGATCTTCTCGGAGAGGTCCACGGGCGCGTCGGCCTTGCAGCCCACGTCGAACTTCTCGCCGCCCACCGAGACGAGCTCGGTCTTGAGGCCCTTGTGCTCGGCCAGCCAGGCGTTGCGCACCTTGAGCGTCGGCGGCTTGTTCTTCTCGTCGCGCTCGTCCAGCAGCTGCTGCCACGTCTGCGCGAGCTCGGGGGCCTCGCTGGGGTCGAGCGCCAGGTGAGCGGTGACCTTCCAGTACTCGTCGGGGACGAACGCCTCGATCTCGCGCTCTCGCTCGACGATGATGCGCACCGCGACCGACTGGACGCGACCCGCGGACAGGCCGCGCGCGACCTTCTTCCACAGCAGCGGCGAGGCCTGGTAGCCCACGATCCGGTCGAGAATGCGGCGCGCCTGCTGGGCGTTGACCTTGGCCACGTCGATCTCGTGCGGCTCCGCGAACGCGCGCTGGACCTCGGCCTTGGTGATCGCGTTGAACACCACGCGCTTGGCCTGACCGGGGTCGACCCCCAGCTCTTGCGCGAGGTGCCAGGCGATCGCCTCCCCCTCGCGGTCGAGGTCTGTCGCGAACCAGATCTGGCTGGCCGTCTTGGCCAGCCGCTTGAGTTCGTTGACGGTCTTGGCCTTGCCCGGCAACACCTCGTAGGTGGGCGAGAACCGGTTGTCGAGATCCACGCCCGGGACGGGCTGCTTCATGCCCTTGGGCGACTTGGCCGGCAGGTCCCGGATGTGCCCCACCGAAGCGTGAACGACGAAGTCGCTGCCCAGGTACTTGTTGATCGTCTTGGCCTTCGCAGGAGACTCGACGATCACCAGCTGACGACCCGACGCGCTCGCAGCCGCCTTGGGCGTCTTCGCGGTCGCCTTCTTCTTGGTCGTCTTCTTGGCCGCCTTCTTCCCGGTCGTCTTCTCGGTCGTCTTCTCGGCGACCGCTTTCTTGGCCGTCTTCTTGGCGGCCTTCTTGGTCGTTTTCTTGGCGGCCTTCTTCTTGGCAGCCTTCTTCTTGGAGGACGACGTCTTCGCCGCTCCGGCCTTCTTGGAGGTCTTGGACGCGGAGGAGCTCTTCTTGGCAGTGGCCATCGGGGTCTTGCTTGGAGCGCGGGGAGCGCAAAGCCCGCCATTTGGGAGGGCGTTGGGACGCGAATGTATGCGCTTTGACGGACAACGCCAACGCGGAGAACGCGCACGCCGACCGACGGGGCCCATCGCCGTCAGGCTCGATGGGCAGGGAACCCGACGCCAGCCGCGTTCACGCAGTCAGAAGGCTACAGCGCTTCGAGACCTTGGCGGCCTCGTGCACGGGGAAACGTCGCGGGACGGCGCGTTTCTCGCCATCCCAGACGTGCCGGGCCACCCTCGGCCCGGCGGTCATCGCGTCAACCGGCGGCGACCGGCGGCGCGATGAGGCCCATGTTGATCTGCTCGCAGGCGTTGAGGTAGGTGTCGACCTCGGTCGGGCAGGCCTGGCCGGGCTGCAGCGCCATGCAGAAACCGCGCTGATCCGCGACGCTGAGCTGCTGAAGGCAGCCGGCAAACTCATCGTTGTTGACGTCCGCGGACATCGCGAAGGTCGAACATCCCTGGCCGTTGGGGTCTTGGTGCGTCTCGTGGCGAGCGGAGGACCATGACGAGGCGCCGTCGAGGATGTCCGCACCGGTGGCCGGTCGCCACATGTCGCCGTCGAGGATGCAGTCCTCGGGCTCGATCTCGACGGTCTGGCAGCAGACGCGGTTGGTGCCGCACACCGCATCCTGATCATCCTGCTCCCACGTGGGGTTGCAGGGGACCGGGCAGTTGGCCGCCGCACCCTCGAACAACCCCGATCCGGCGGGAATGTCGTCGGTGCGCACGCACATGCCCTTCGTGCCCAAACCGTTGTTGGCGCCCGAGAAGTACGCAACACCGCCGCCAGCGGTGCTCTGAATGTTCATGTAGGACGGAATGCCGCCGCCGACTGCCGCGGGGTCATCCGAGCAGCAAAAGTGCGTCTCCGGGCAGTTGTCGGACTGACGCGGATTGCAGCGAAAGGCGACCGTCGGGTAGTTGACGTCGATGCAGGAGGTCGCAACGACAGCGCCGAGGCCTACGGCGAAGCCATTGAGGACGAGGAAACGAAGGACTCGCATTGGCCGCATGGATCCGGCCCGAACGTTGCACGGCTGTGGCGCGATGTAAAGTTCCGCGCGGCACCGATCGCGCGACGGCCGAACCGCCCGATTTCCTCTCCGACCCCTGAAATCTTGCAGTGCTTTGGCGCGTCGCAGGCGTGGAGGCTACGATCGGAATGATGCGCAACCAGGCCAAGACGGGCGGAATCGACCCTTCTGAGCGGCGACAGGGCGCGACTGGGCACGTCCTCGTCTGGGTGATGTCCCTCGCGTTGGGGTGCTCGGGCACCAGCAAGGAGGCCAAGCCGGCCGAATCCGAGCTCGGACGGACGACCGCGTTCGGCAAGGCCGAAGAGGCCGACCCCGAGGCGTCCGAGGCCGCCGACGAGAACGCGATCCTCCCGCTGGGGGAGATCACCAAGGTCAGCTTCCGCGAGCACCCCGCCGGCAAGGCCTGGATCTTCGAGCCCGGCGAAGAGCCGCGCGAGATGGACATCGGACAGGCCGAAGCCCGTGGCTACACGGTCGTCGACCTCTCCAACACCTGGACCCCGTACATCTTCACCGAGAAGACGCCCGGCGCACAGGACGCCAACGACAACACCTACCGCTCGACCTACGTCGGACTCGCCAACGACCGCGTCGACTCCGACGGCGACGCGCTCCCCGAGCACGGCCACAACTACCTCGAGCTCTACGGAATTCCACCGTCGCTGGCCGTCATCAAGGATGAGTGGGACCGTCAAGACACCGACATCGAGCCCTGTCTCGAGGAGGCAGGATACGATCCCGAGGTCTTCCGGCGCTTCGACGGCAAGATCGTCTACTCGAAGTCGGGGCAGGACAAGCGCAACCGCATGGCCCGAGCGCGCAAGGCATCGCTCAAGAAGGCGATGCGGAAGGCCAAGCTCGACGTCTCCAAGCCCGCCGACCTGGAGCTCGCCGCGACCAACCCCGACACCAAGACCGCCTACGAGAACTGGCGGGAGTTCCAGGACGAGGTCGACGTCATCGACCACGCCCAGCGTCGATTCCGCTGCGAGCAGCTGTTCCACAACGGCGCCCAAGGCCGCGGCAAGTTCAAGCAGGCCGTCTACGATTCGCCCACGACCCACGCGCTGGCGTCGTTCGAGCGCAAGCACGACGTGATGGGCTGGGGCCACTTCAAGCGGGACAACCTCGACATGCTGGCCCTCACCCCCGACGAGGCCAGCCACGCTCGACTCCTGCGTGTGGTCACCGAGCGGGTGGTCACCTCCAGCGGCATCATCGAGGACGGCTCGGCGGGACAGTGGAAGCGCGGAAAGTTCCGCTACAAGGATGCGCAGGGCAAGGAACACGCGCTGCGCGACCTGGTCACCGAGTACACCGCTTCGGCGGTGGAGGCGTTGGGTCTGCAGACGCCTCAATCGGCCGAGACCGCGCTCGCGCGCCTCTCCGACCTCGGCGAAGGAAACTTCGAGAACCTGCTCGTCGCGGTCAAGATGCCGCCCAAGCCCGCGTACTACGGGCCCAACATGGAGTTCTCGGCCGTGATCGATCGCGGAGATGTCTGGTACGAGTTCCCCTACGCCGACGATGGCAAGAAGAAGGGGCAGCCACGATCGCGCTACCCCCACTTGACCGTCTACGTGCACTACGCGGACCAGAAGATTCCGCTCGTCCACTGGCGCACCACGATCGGTTCGTGGCGCAACGAGTTCAAGGACGGCGAGATCATGCTCAAGTACAAGAACTCCGACGTCGGTGCCAGGGTGTGGAAGGACATCGTGGCCGCGCCGGTGTGGATCCCACCGGCGACCACGCCGCCTGCGGAGCTCATCAAGGGCAAGTGGAAGAACGGCAAGTTCCGACGCGGGGTCAACTACGACGAGATCGGGCCGGGCTTCCGCTCGGCCTACGGACTCGTCGCCGCGTACCACATCAAGCAATCCAAGGACGCCGAGGGCAACGTCGTCTCGGAGTTCGACAACTCCATTCGAACCCACGGCAGCGTCGACTACATGTCGATCCTGCGCCGCTTCTCGCACGGCTGCCACCGGCTCTACAACATGGATGCCGTGCGACTCTTCGCCTTCGTCCTGCAGCACCGCGACTACACGCGCGTGGGGCAGGTCCCCGTGGGCGTGGGCCGGCACCTCGACGTCGATGGGCACAGCTACCACATGAAGATCGACACGCGCGGCTACAAGTACGAGCTGGTCGAGCCGATCCCGGTCGACGTCACGCGCGGCCGGATTCGGGGATCCCGCGGCAGCGTCATGGAGGGTTACTACCCCAAGCCGCTGACCGACGAGGAGAAGGCCGCCCAAGCCGAGGCTGCCGCCGAGGCCGCAGGGGAAGCCGTCGACAACCTCTTTGGCCCGCTTCTATGATCTGGGTGGCGCTGGGTGGCGCTGGGTGGCCGCTGGGTGGCGCTGGGTGGCGCTGACTGGCGCTGACTGGCGCTGACTGGCGCTGACTGGCCCTGTGGCTGGCCCTGGCTGCCCCCCGGCCGGGGCCCGCACGTCTGCTTCGCCCCGTGCGGTAGCGCCGCCCTTCCGATCATGGCGACCCCGACGCGGGGCTGCTAGGGTCCGCCGCCGTGGAACCTCAGTTCCAGTCCTCTTTCGAACGTCACCTGCTCCCTGAGCAGCGCCGCGCGGTGTTGCGGGCGCTCGCCGACAGTGTCCCCGAGGACGCGACCGTCGGCGACATCATCGACGCTGCCCGGGCGTTGGGGTGGAGTGAGCCGATGGGCGCGCTGACGCTGCAAGACTTCGCCGACGCGCTCTTGCGCGACGACGCGGAAGCCGAAACGGCCGAAGAAGCCGATGCTTCCGAGGAAGCCGATGCTTCCGAGGACGAGCCCGAGGCCTCGGTCGCGCCGCCGGGCCCGTCGGAGACAAAGCCGGTCCGGGCCACCCCTGCAGCGCCTGCAGCCCGAAAGAAGAAGGCGGCCAAGCGCAAAGCCTCCGGCCGCGCGTCGACGGCCGCGTCCCTCGAGACGCTCAAGTCCAAGCTCGACGCCGACGAACCGATGAGCCTGGAGGAAGCCGCCGAAGTGCTCGTCCCGATCATCGCCAACATGGAAACGGCCACGATGCAGCAGCTCGAAGAGCTGACCGGCATCGGCCGGCGAAAGCTTCGCTTCCACATCGGCCAGCTGGTTCGCAACGAACACCTCGAGCGCCACGGCATGGGGCGCGGCACGTACTACACTGCGGGCGACTAGCCAGATGCTCGACATGGGCTAGCCCGTCGGTCCGCCGCCCCATGAGACGCTCCGCGCACACCACCCTCGCCTCTGCTCTCATCACGTCCGCCATCGGCGTCGGCGTCCTGCTGTGCGACCCCGGCGAAGCGGAGGCTGCCCCCTCCCCGGGCAACCGCATCACCGGACGCGGCGGCAACACCGGTGTGGGCCTGAGCCTCGGCGATCCGATGGGGTTGTCGGTCAAGCACTTCTTCCACCCTGCGCATGCCCTGCAGTTCCACGTCGCCTGGCTGCCCCTGCACCTCTTCGACGGCGGCGTCGGCCTCGACTACCTGTGGACTCCAGGCGTGTTCGTCTCCAACTCGACGCTCGACTTCATGCCGTACATCGGGCTCGGGGTTGCGCTTGGTTTCGACGCCAACCAGGCAGGGCTCATCGTCAAGCCGCCGCTGGGCCTGGCCATCCACTGGAAGGACGTCCCGCTCGACACGGTGCTCGAGGGCACGTGGTCCCCGTACGTCATCTATGGCCCCTGCGGGCGCAGCAACGCGTGCTTCGTCGCCGCCGCTGGCGACATCTCGGTCAAGGTCCGCTACTACTTTTAGTTGTGGGCAGGCTGCCGCAGGTCAGGCGAAGCCAGTCGCGCGAAGGAGTTTCGTGGTCACGGTGGGGACGCCTCCGGCGGGCAGCTCTCCGGGCGCGACCCAAGCGGTGGCGGCGTCGCCGACCAGCGCAGGCCGCCGAGACACGTCTGCGCGCTGCAGACTGAGTTCCCACACCCGATGCGTGAAGACGTGGCGGACCGACCCCGACGCCGCCCACGGCGTCAGCGCGTCGGGATCCTCGAACACCGAGCCCACCTCGGTGGGGCCGTCCTCGTCGGTCACCAGCGGCATGCACCACATCCGGGCCAGCAACCCCTGCGCGGGTCGCTGGACCAGCAGCACCCGCCGGCGTGAGACCACCGCGAGCGCACAGAGCCGGTCGACGGGCTGCGCCACCGGCTTCCGGGGCGCGGGGATCACGTCCGTGCGGCCCGTCGCCAACGCGGCGCACTTCGAGCGGATGGGACACGCCTCGCACGTGGGATTCCTCGGCGTGCACACCGTCGCGCCCAGCTCCATCAAGGCCTGCGCCAGAACGCGGGGCGCACCTCGCTCCAAGATCGCGGCGGTGAGGATCCAGTGCCCAGCCGCGCCTGCATCCTGCTGCTTCGGCTCCTCGATGCCGCAGACCCGGGACAGCACGCGCGCCACGTTGCCATCGACCAGTGCATGCGGCTTGTCGAACGCGATCGAGGCGATCGCACCGGCCGTGTAGCGACCGACCCCAGGAACGGCCAGCAGCGCCCGTGCCTCGTCGGGGAGAGTGCCGCCGTGTTCGTCGCACACGAACCGTGCGCCCTTGTGGAGGAGGCGCGCCCTTCGGTAGTAGCCCAGCCCGCTCCACGCCTGGAGCACGTCGGATTCGTCTGCATCGGCCAGTGCTCGAACCGTGGGGAAGCGCGCCAGGAAGTCGGCGTAGTAGCGCTCGACGGTCTCGACGCGCGTCTGCTGAAGCATGATTTCGGAGACCCAGATTGCGTACGGGTCCGTCGTACGCCTCCACGTGAGGTCGCGATGTCCGGCCTCGAACCAGGGGCCTAGATCCGCCGCCAGGGCGGCTGCGAGGGCCAGATCGGGCGCGTCCGTCACGGCCCGGAGCGTGGCACGCACAGCGGGACTTGGCGAGCCATGGGGCCTCGGGCTAAGACGTCTGGCGTCAGGACCGGCATGTTCCGAAAGCGCGACACCCACATCCACTTCGTCGGTATCGGCGGCATCGGCATGAGCGGCATCGCCGAGGTCCTGGTCAACCTCGGCTACAGAGTGACCGGAACCGACATCGCCCAGAGCGACACCACGCGGCGTCTGGCCGAGCTCGGCGCGAGCGTGTTCGAGGGTCACAGCCCCGAGCACCTCGGCGACGCGGACGTCGTCGTGACCTCGAGCGCGGTCAGCCGAGACAACTCCGAGGTCGTCGCCGCGCGGCAGCGCAAGATCCCCGTGATTCCCCGGGCCGAGATGCTGGCCGAGCTGATGCGGCTCAAGGAGGGCATCGCCGTGGCCGGATCCCACGGAAAGACGACCACCACCTCGTTGATCGCCTCGATCCTCGCGGCCGCCAACCTCGATCCGACGGTCGTCATCGGCGGGAAGGTCAACCAGTTCGGCAGCAACGCCCGGCTCGGGCACAGCGACCTGCTGCTGGCGGAGGCCGACGAGAGCGACGGTTCGTTCCTGTATCTCACGCCGACCTTCGCCGTGATCACCAACATCGACAACGAGCACCTCGAGCACTACGGCTCGCTGCAGCGGGTGCTCGAAGCCTTCATCGGGTTCGCCAACCGCGTCCCCTTCTACGGCGGCGCCGTCGTGTGCCTCGACGATCCCAACGTCGCCTCGCTGCTGCCACAGCTTCACAAGTCGATCACGACCTACGCGATCGCGCGATCGGACGCGGACTACGTGGCCGCCGAGGTGCGACACGAAGGGGTCAACACGACGTTTCGGGTCCTGTGCAAGGGGCACGACCGCGGCACCTTCACGCTGCACATGCCGGGGATCCACAACGTCGCCAACGCCCTGGCCGCGATCGCGATCGCGGACCTGTTCGAGATCCCCTCGGAGACGATTCGGGAGGGTCTGGCCGAGTTCAGCGGTGTGCAGCGTCGATTCACGCAGGTCGGAGACGTCGCGGGCGTGATGGTGGTCGATGACTACGGCCACCATCCCACCGAGATTCGCGCGACGCTCACCGGCGCGCGCACGAGCTTTGCCGAGCGTCGCCTCATCGCCGTGGTCCAGCCTCACCGCTACACCCGGCTCCGAGACAACTGGGACGGGTTCGTGGAGTGCCTCGATGGGGCCGACGCGGTGGTCGTCACGGACGTGTATCCCGCCGGGGAAGCGCCGATCGCCGGGGTCGACGGCCGGGCTCTCGCGGACGCGATCCGTGCGCGAGGGCCGAAACGCTCCGTGCAGTACGCCAGCGATTTCGACGCACTCCCCGAGGCGCTGGCCTCGATGTGCCGCAGCGGAGACCTCGTCCTCACCCTCGGAGCGGGCTCGATCACCCGAATCGGGCCACGCCTCGTCGAGCAGCTCGAAGCGAAGTAGCCTCCGGCCCATGAGCGACTCAGCTTCGATCCTCGACCAGCTCCGCACCTCGATCGAAACGGCGATCCCCGGCGCCGTGGTGCAGGTGAGCGGAGGCGGTGGTCACTACACCCTCGACGTCACCTCCGAGGCTTTCGAAGGCAAGAACCGAGTCCAGGCGCAGCGCCTCGTGCTCAGCTCGATCGCGCACCTGATGAAGGGCGACGCCGCCCCCGTCCACGCCGTCGACTCCCTCACCACCCACGTCTCCTGACCCGCCAGCCCGCCAGGGCGACCGCCGAGGGGAGACTGCGAAGTCTCCCTCCACGAACGCCACTAATCCGAACGCGCAGCGATCCAGGTTCGGATGGTGTCGAACACCGGGGCACGCAGAGCTGCGGGCTCGTTGTGAAGCTCGTGGTAGTAGCCCTCGAAGGACTGAAGGCTCTGGTCGTCATCCTCGGGTGCAGACAGCGCCGAGAACGCCTCCAAGCTCGCGGTGTGGTCGCAGATCTTGTCGCCGGTGCCCACGATCCACAGCAGCGGGGTCCGAACGTCCGCCATCGACTGCAGAACGCGGGCGCTGGCTTCCTTCATCTTCTGAAACCAGCGCGCGGAGACGACGTCGACCCGGCGGGTGTCTTCGGCGTAGCGTGCGACCTCCTCTTCATCCCTGCTCACGTCCGCGGGTTCGAGACCCGAGGGCAGGGTCACTCCCGGGGCGAGCCACGCGGCAACGTTGCCCAAAAAGACCTTCAGCGCCGGAGGCTGCATCGCCAGCCGAAGCAGCGGGCTCGAAATCACCATGCCACGAAGCTCCTCGGGGAGCTTCCCGGCGACCGCGGCGTTGAGCGTGATGAGGCCCCCCATGCTGTGGCCGAAGATGAACCAGGGGACCGCGGTCATCGAGAACGCTCGATGGTCCTGCGCGAACGTGTTCATCACGTGCATCAGATCCTGCCCGTACTGATCGAACGACTCGATATGGCCCGGCTTCCCGCCGGACTCGCCCTGCCCCCGATGATCGGGGCCGAGCACGAGCGCACCGATCGACTCGAGCGCTTCGGCCAGGCGGGCGTAGCGCCCGATGTGCTCGCCCGCGCCGTGCGACACCACCACGACGCAGCGGACCTCCTGGGGTGTCCAGGACTCCACCCGAAGCGCGATGCCATCAGGTGTTTCGATCTCGAATCGCTCGTGCTTCATGGAGCCCTGCCGCCGCGGCGGCGTCTCTCTAGAAGATATCGCGAACCCACTCGGTCAGGCGACGGAACGTCCCGGGCCCGTCGTCGCGGGCCATGCGCTTGCGCGGCGCCAGCTCGAGGGCGTCGGCGACGGGCTCGTGGGTCGCACCGTACAGGACCAAGCCCACGCCGGTCGCGAACTTGGGATCGGCGACCATGGAGGCGAACCCGCCCTCGGCCAAGGAGAGGCCGCTCTGCCGCTCGCCGCCGGGGATCGAGGTCGGCACGCCTCGGCGCACCGGCATCTGGAAGATGTCCTCGGCGATCTCGATCATCCCGGGCATCTGCGAGGCGCCGCCGGTGAGGACCAGACCGCTCGCGGCGAGCTCCGCACAGCCGCTGGCCAACAGCTCTTGCTGCGCCATGAGCAGGATCTCCTCGACCCGCGGCTCGATGATCTCGGCGAGGAACCGCCGCTTGAACTCGCGAGGCGGACGCGGACCGACGCCCGGAACCTCGATCACGTCGTCGCCCTCCACCATGCTGATCAGCGCGCAGCCGTGCTTGCGCTTGATCGCCTCGGCCTCGGCCACGCTGGTCCGCAGACCGTGCGCCACGTCCTGGGTGATCCTGTGCCCGCCCATGACGATGACGGACGTGAACACGTTGCTGCCTTCGGCACACACCGAGAGGTCGGTCGTCCCGCCCCCGATGTCCATGATCGCGACCCCGAGATCGCGCTCGTCCTCGTGCAAGACGGCACGTGAGCTCGCCAGTGGCTCCAGCACGACCTCCACGACCTCGAGCCCGGCCCGGTTGCAGCACTTGACGATGTTCTGAACCGACGTCGTCGAGGCGGTCAGGACATGGGCCTTGACCTCCATGCGGACGCCGTTCATCCCGATCGGATCTCGAATCTGCCCTTGGCCGTCGATGATGTACTCGAGCGGAATGGTGTGCAGGATCTTTCGATCGAGGGGAATGTTGACGGCCTTGGCCTGCTCGATGACGCGGGCGACGTCGATGTCCTCCACCTCGCGCGAGCGCATGCTGACCTGCCCATAGCTGTTGAAGCCTTGAACATGGCCACCGGCAATGCCGACGTAGACCGACTGCACGTCCGCCGCGGCCATCTGCTCGGCTTCGGCCACCGCGGCCGCGATGCTGCCGGTCGTCGCCTCGATGTTGACGACGACCCCTTGGCGAAGGCCTTCGGAGGGACTGGTCCCGACACCGAGCACCTCGATGCCGTTCTCGGTGACCTCACCGATGATGGCCGCCACTTTCGTGGTCCCAACGTCCAGTCCGCAGATGATGTCTCCAATCTCGGCCATGACTTCTCCGATCACTCGTATCGCGGCAAGCGACTCTCGCCGCGCCGGCCCTTCCGGGACTTCTTCTTTGCGTTCTTGTCAGCCTCGAGCTGCGCGTGATGGTCTCGCGCGCGCGCCTCGGCTTCTACGGTTGCGTCCTCGACGAATTCGGGGACGTCCTTGGTCGGAAAGAAACTCGCAACGACGCGGTCGGTCCCGTGGAGGGCCGACGATGCATCGAGATGTGCCACCGCCAGCTTGTCGGACTCCTCACCGAGCGCGGCTCGCAACGCGTCGTAGCGAGCCAGCGCAGCCTCGACGTTGGTCCGTCCCAGGCGCAGCTGACTGCCGAGGTCCGCGGTGTACAGCGTGGCCGCACCGGTCTGGTCGATGTGCACCTCACTGAGGCGAGGTCGCTGCTTCGCGCCGTATTCGTCGAGAATCGCCAGAGCCTGCTTCACGACCTTCTGGGCGCGGTCGGGATGCGTGAACATCGACGCTGCTTCGACGCCGGTGATGATCGGCAAGGTGCCGCGTTCACCGACCGCGAGCGGTTTGAAGGGGACCGCGTCGTCCCCGACGAGGAAGAACTCCCCGGCCAAGACGACGGCGCGCGGCGTGTGCTCTTCGAGCTCGACGATGAGGGTATCGGGAAGCTCCCGCGTCACGCTCGCGCGGCGCACCCAAGGGTGCTCGGTGACCTTCTCTGCGAGACCATCGACCTCGAGCGAGAGGATGTTGGTGCCCGGCGTGATGCCCATCAGCGCCCGGAGTTCGGCATCGCTGACGTGGGGCGTGGGCTCGAAGACCAGCGCCCTCGCTTCGAAGCGGGGGGAGGTCGTCGCGTAGTCGTAGGCCTGCGATGCGCCCACGAGCACCCCGTACGAGAGGCCCGCTGCGACCCCGAGTCGAAGACCCCACCGACCGCACGTTCGCACCCAACTCGGCACTCGGCTCAGCATGCGAGGGGGGATCTTCTCCCCCTTCTTTTTTCGCTGGGGTGTGCCCACGCGCCCGTCTTGCTGCCCACAACGCCCATCTCGGGGCATCCGTCGCCGGTTGCCGCGGGGGCTCGCGACACTCGCCTTGGTGCGACGTCGTCCGGGGCGGGACTGGATTTGGGTTCGCTTGGGCATGAGCAGAGAACTGCGCAATTCGGCCAGTTAGAGGGTCTTATCTCGGCAATACAGGGACACGCCCCGCAAGGCAAAAAACCATCGAGAGCCGCGGTGTGCCGTTCGAGCAGCGCACGCAGAGCAGCGCGCTCATCCGCCGACTCGCCCCCTCGTTCGGTACCCACCCGTAGGGGCCGGAATTCGCAGGACTGGGGCGGATTTTTCGGTTGTCACGCGATCCGACCTGCCTACAATCCAACCGCATCGGGCCGCTCGACGCTGCCCCCGCACTCAAGACAAGGCGAGAAGACAATGGCGAAGGCAAAGAAAGCATCCAAGAAGAAACCCCGCGAAGTGGTCGTCGTCGGCTCCAAGGTCAAGGACGTCGTTCGTAACGCCGGCCTGCGCAGCGACGGCGAGCTCGTTCAGGCTGTGTCCGAAAAGGTCCACGACCTGCTCGAGGCAGCCATCCAGCGCGCTCAAGACAACAAGCGCGGCACCGTCCGCCCTCACGACCTCTAGGCTCTCCGAGCTCTAGGTCCACCACCGCCTCGTGAAGGCGGAAACGCCAGAAGGCGTTCCGGCGACAACCGGAACGCCTTCTTTGCGTGCGGGACGACCGCGACCAGCATCGATCAGCGCACGAAGCCGTCGCCCGAATCGCGGCGGCGGAGGAACGCTGGAATGTCCTGCGGGTCGTTGCTCTGGACCTCTGGGGCAGGCCAGCCACCGCTCGACGACGACGACACGGACGGACGCGGATCGGGCTGCGCCGGGCGCTGTCCGACGCCGCGAACGAGCGACGACGACGCCTTGGCGGATGCCTGCGAACCCTTCATGAACGCGTTGCCCTGGGGCTGTCGCAGACCACCACCGTTGGGGATGACCATCTGGCGGCCGCGAGGACCCAGGGTGCCTGCTGCAACGATCGAGCTCTGTCGGCGATGGCCGTGGCTCTGTATCGCGTGCTCGAGGACGTCCTCGGCGGGTTGATGCGAGTCGAACCCGGTCGCGATGACCGTGATGCGCAGCGTGTCTCCCATCGACTCGTCGATGACCGCACCGAAGATGATGTTGCAGTCTTCGTGGGCGGCTTCCTGCACCAAGGAGGCCGCTTCTTCGACCTCGTGGAGCTTGAGGTCGGGCCCTGCGGTGATGTTGATGAGGATGCCTTGAGCACCTTCTATCGTCACATCCTCGAGCAGCGGGCTGTTGATCGCCTGCTGGGCGGCCACGACGGCGCGGCCTTCCTCGCTGGCGACCCCCATGCCCATCAGCGCGCGGCCTTGGTCGGACATGATCGTGCGCACGTCCGCAAAGTCGACGTTGATGATGCCCGGTATCGTGATGAGATCCGAGACGCCCTGCGTCGCGTGCTGCAAGACCTCGTCGGCGAGCTTGAAGCTGTCCAGCAGGCTCGTCGAGGTGCTGGTGACGTCCAGCAGACGGTCGTTGGGGATCGTGATGAGCGTGTCGACGGCCCGCTCGAGGGTCTCGATGCCGCTGTCCGCGATGCGGCCTCTTCGACGGCCCTCGAAGCGGAAGGGCTTGGTGACGACGCCGACGCACAGTGCACCGCATTCCCGCGCCACCTGGGCCACGATCGGAGCCGCGCCGGTGCCCGTGCCGCCGCCCATGCCCGCGGTGACGAAGACCATGTCCGCGCCCTCGAGGGCCGCGGTCAGCTCGCGAATGCTCTCGAGCGCGGCTTCACGGCCCCGGTCGGGGTTCGCGCCGGCTCCAAGCCCGCGGGTGATGGCACTGCCGAGTTGAATGCGGGTCGGGGACAGGCTCTTCTCGAGCGCCTGAACGTCCGTGTTCGCGGTCAGGAACTCCACGCCCTCCACGCTGTGGGCGATCATGGTGTTGACCGCGTTGCCGCCGGCTCCCCCGACACCGATCACCTTGATGCGGGCTTGGTCTGGATATGCGTCCTCGAGTTCGAAATGCGCCATGTCGTGGTCCGTCGTCGGGTGTTGCGAAAGGGGTCCCCACGCGCGATGGCGCGAGGCACGGTCGACCCATACAGGGACCCGATCCGTGTCCGCAAAAAAACGACTGATTTCCACGGCTTGCGTGTGAGACCAAGTCTCACATACGCAAATGAGCAGTCAGCGCGCGCCGACCGCTGCCCGCATTGCGAGGCGCACGGAATCGCCGAGCGAGCGGGCCAGCCATAGCTGGAGCGACAGCACACCCTGCCCCCACAGCATGGGCAGGCCGTCCTGCGCCCGCAGACCTCGCGCCCGTGCCTGCTCGACCAGCCCACCGCGAGGCGCTGGATAGACCAGGTCCACGACCGCGGCATCGCTTGGAAGCCGCGCGACGTCGACGGGCTCGGGAAAGCGCGCCGCCCCCCCGCTCATCCCCACGGTGGTGCCGTTGACGAGCAAGCCCACGTCGCCCAGCGCCGCATCCACGGCGTCGTAGGCGATGGGCTCGACCCCAGACCACGCAGGCAGCCCCTCGGGTCGCCGTGACGCCCACCGTACGTGGGCACCTCGCTGCGCGAGGGCGTGGACGACCGCGCGCGAGGCTCCGCCCCCGCCAAGCACGAGGGCCTGCTGGGGAACCGCAACCGGCAGGCACTCCACGAAGCCTTCCCCATCGGTGTTGTGGCCAACGAGCCCCTCGGCGGTGAAGCACACGGTGTTCACCGCCCCGATCTCGGCGGCACCCGGTGCGAGGACGTCCACGAGGTCGACCGCCGCGCGCTTGAGCGGCACGGTCAGGTTGAGGCCGCCGAAGCCGAGCGCAGCCGCGCCCCGAAGCGCGCCGCGCAGATCGTCCACCCCGACATCGAACGCCAGATAGCGATGGGGAAGGCCCAGCGCGTCAAAGGCCGCGGCGTGCATGGCGGGCGAACGCGAGTGGCCGATCGGGTGGCCGAGCACGCCGAAACACTGGGGCAGGATCATCGGGGGCTCCGGTCGGGATCGGGCTCCACCGCGGCCACGGTGGTGGTGAGCGCACCACTGGAGAGTCGAATCCGAACCGGGTCACCGACCTCCACCCCCTCGGCGCGCGTCAGCGCCGTGCCGTCGGCCGCCGTGACGACCGCATAGCCGCGGGCCAACACCGACAGCGGAGACAGGGCGTTCAGCGACGCCGCGGCCCGTGCCAACCGCAAACGCCCGCGCTCACCGATCGCCCGGCCCGCCCGCGCGAGCCGGGTCTGGGCCGCTTCGCTCCGCCTACGATCTCGCGCGGCGAGGCGACCGCCCTGGGTGTGAAGCTCGTCCCGGGCGTCCTCGAAGCGGGCCCGTGCAGCCTGAGGCAGCGCCACGCCCACGCGCCCCAGGCGTGCCCGCAGGGCCGCGAGACGCTGCGCATCCGCGGAGACCTTGGCGCGCGGATGGACCGCTTGCAGCCGACGCTCGAGCCTGCGCAACCGCGCCCGGATCGGACTCACCAGGCGCTGCCCGTGGCTCATCAAGCGCCCCCGCTCTCCGTCGAGGCGGCTGCGGGTGTCGAGCGCCGCGCGCTCCACCGAGCGGATCAACCGCCTGCGGAGCGTGTCGAGGTGGGCGACGAGGGCGGCCCGGTCCGGCACGACCAGCTCGGCCGCATGAGAGGGCGTGGCGGCCCGAACGTCGGCGACCATGTCGCTGATCGAGACGTCGACCTCGTGCCCCACCGCGCTGACCACCGGGACGGGCGAGCGCGCGATGGTCCGCGCCAAGCGCTCGTCGTTGAATGCCCACAGGTCCTCGACCGAGCCCCCGCCGCGGCCGATGATGATCACCTCCACGTCCTGGTACTCCCATAGCCGGGTCAGCGCCCGCACCAACGACCGCGGAGCATCGGGGCCCTGCACGACGGCCGGCGCGAGCAGGATGCGGGACGGGCAGCGACGCCGGGCGACCTTGAGGATGTCGTGGACCGCCGCGCCGTGACCGGAGGTGACGACGCCGATCACCCGCGGCCATCGCGGAAGGGCCCGCTTGCGATCGCTGTCGAACAGACCCTCGGCCTGCAGCGCCTTCTTGAGCGCTTCGAGTTCCTGCATGCGGGCACCGAGCCCGGCCGGCTCGGCGCGTTCGGCGTACATCTGGAAGCGCCCCGACTTGACGAAGATGCCCAGGCCTCCCACGACGCGCAGCATCTGCCCCTCGTGCATCTGGAACTTCAAGCGCTCCACGTTCGAGCGCCACATCGTCACCGGCAGGTTGGCGAAGTCGTCCTTGAGCGTGAAGTAGGCGTGCCCCGAGGCCACCACCCGCAGGTTGGACACCTCCCCTTCGACACAGACCTTGGGGAAGCGAAGCTCCAGGAACCGATTGGCGCCGCGGACGAGCTGGCTGACCGAGAGAATCGGCGGTCCATCGCCCTTGCCTCCCGCCTGCCCCTGCCCGCCCTTCCGAAAGCTGAGCTCGCCCTGCGCCATCGCGCCGATGGTAGCGCCCTCGCCGAAAATTTGGCGCGCGAGGGTACCGGCCGGTCTACTCGGTCTGATGAAGGCGCGACGACTGGCAGCGTTGATGGCGTTGTGCGCCCTCGGATGCGGAAGTTTCTTCCAGGAGCTGGACTCTGCCGAGTCCGCCTCGGGCGACACCGAGGACGATCCCACCCAGGGGGTGGTCGTCGCCGGCGACTGCAGTTTTCCCGCGGACGACCGCTGCGGGGACCAGGACACGATTGAACAGTGTGACCCCAGCGCCCTGACGTTCGAGGTCTACGACTGCTCGGCACTGTGCGGAGAGCTGACGAACCTGAGCTGCATCACCACCGGCACCTCGCAGCACGGCTGCTTCTGCGTCGAGCCGGGCTTGTACAAGCAGCTGTCGTGCACCGAGCTCGAGGCGTGCCTGTCGGGCTGTCAAGCCGACGCCTCGGGATCCTGCGCAGATCAGTGCTTCTCGCGCACCACCGCCTCCACCGTGCGCCTGTACGGATCGCTGGTGTACTGCGCCAACGACGAGTGCCACGACACCTGCCTCGAGGCACCCGAGGCCTGTGGCCCGTGCATCCAGCAGACGCTCGCCGAGGGCCTCGGCCTGTGCGGACTGGCCCGCTCGGTCTGCGACAACGACGTCAACGACGACCCCAACGCGCCGTGGGGCTGACCGCTGCGGCCTGCCTCCTGCACGCCTTCATCGACGACGCGGGGCTCTTCGCCCCGGACGAAGCCCCCTCGGCCATGATCGCGCACGCGCTGGTGGACGGGCACGACGACGACGCGATCCTCGCAACGCTCGCACACGCGTTCGGTGCCGACGAGATGCTGCCCAAGCGCGACGAGATCGTCCACTACGCCCATGGGTCGATCTTCTCGGTACTGCGCGCGCCGACCGTCCCTTGGTAGTCTTCGGGTATGCTTGGACTACGACGCGTCGGCGCGGGTTGTGTGCTCGCCTCGGCCCTGGTGCTGACGTCCACCGAGGCGGCCGCCGAGATCCCCTACGCGGACGCGATCACCCCCGGCCAACTCCGCGGTATCGCGCTGACGGTCGACTCCCCGTGGCCGGCCAGCTACTGGGAGTACCTGCCGAGCAACTTCGAGACGGTTCCCGAGGACCACCTGTACCCGATGCTCATCACGCTCGGGGGCATCGGCACGATGGACAACGGCTCGGTCTGCCCCGACGCGACGCCGACGTGCACGGTCGCGCAGTGCGAGGCGGCACCGAGCGTCGACGGGCTGTGCCGGGTCTACCGTCGCGGTCCCGCCGTGGAAATGAGGCAAGGCGTCTGGGACGATGAGGCGCGGCCCTTCATCGTCATCCAGCCGCAGAACCGAGCGCCCACCAACTCGACCCAAGACTACGACCGCGACGAGCTCGACGCGTTGGTGCAGTTCGTCATCGAAAACTACCCCGTCGACCCGCGCCGGCTCTTCATCTTGGGCAACAGCCAGGGCGGGCGCGCCGTGCTGCAATACATCGCCGTCTACAACCGCCGCATGGCCGCCGCCACGATCGGCCCCGGCGGCCTCATCGCCGAGAACGACGTCGGCTGTCGCATCGAAGATACGGCGTTGTGGGCCTTCCACGGCGAGGACGACCAGGACACCAACATCGCCGCCGGGGCGTTCAACCCCTGCTGGGTCGCTCGCCAGGTGCATCGCGCCAGCGAGCCCGACTTCTACGCCGACGACAACGACCTGTGCCTGGCCCGGCTGGACCACCCCTTCCCGCAGGCCCGCATCACCATGTTCGAGAACACCGCCCACAACGCGTGGACGCCGGCCTTCGAGAACGTCGCCACCGGCTTCGTGCGCTCGGCGTGGAGCATGGACGCTGGAGGCTGCGGATTCGAGACCAACTGGGTTTCGTACGACCCACTCGAGTATGGCGACGGCGTCTACACCTGGTTGCTCGAGCACGATCGCCCCAGCGTCGACGCGGGGCCGGACATGACCATCCCCGGCGACGCGGAGAGCTTCGACATCGTGGCCGAGATCGTCGACGACGACGACGTGACGATCACGTGGACGCAGCTGGACGGGCCGCCGGCGACCCTCACCCCCGCAGCCCCTGGAACCCTCACGGTCAGCGGGTTCGACGACGATGCGATCTACACCTTCGAGGTCTTCGTCACCGACGCGGACGACCAGTGGAGTCGCGACGAAGTGCTCGTGACCGTGGACCCCGAGATCATCGACCAGGGCAGCAGCAGCGGCTCCTCGAGCGGAGATGGAGGCTCGACGAGTAAGGGTGAGGGCTCCAGCGCCACCGCCGGCAGCACGACCTCGGACACGGACACGGACGCGACCGGCGGCAGCGCGGGTTCGTCCGGCACGACCTCGCCCGGGAGCGCCACTGGCACCTCGACCTCCGCGGGCGGCTCGGCGTCGGCCTCCGACACCGGAGTCCCCGCCGGCGATGACGGCGCTGCGGGGTCGACCACGCGCGCCGACACCGACACCGACGCCGACGGAGGCGCAACCGCATCGGGGGGCTGCCGCGTCGGGGGCGAGCCCCCCTGGACGCTGGCGCTGTTCGGACTCCTGGGCGCCATGCGTCGTCGGCGAGACCAAACGCCGGCGACCGGCGTCCACACCTGTTAGCGTCCCGGCGATGCCCCAGCGGGTCCAGATCCCCGATCCCGTCGAGAGCCCGACCGCATCGGGTACGCTCAACGTCGACCACAGAGACGGTCCCGGAGCGGTCCCGCTGGTCTTGCTCGGCGGCATGACCCAAACGCTGGCCAGCTGGTCGGGGCAGCTGCGGCCCATGAGCGTCCACCGGCCGGTCTTGGCGTACGAGACCCGCGGTCAGGGCGGCACGGAGTTGTCCATCGCCGACTGTGGCTTCGAACGTCACGTCGCGGACTTCGAGGCGCTGCTCGACGCCAAGGGCCTGCCCCAGGTCGACCTCGCGGGCTTCTCGTTCGGTGGACGCGTGGGCTTGGCCATCGCGGCCTCGCTGCCCGACCGCGTTCGACGTCTCGTCGTCACCGGGGTTGCACTCGACCGCGGCGTCGTTGGGAAGCTGATCATCGGCGGGTGGATGGCGACGCTTCGCACCGGCGATCTCGAGGCACTCGCGCGCGTCAGCCTTCCGGACATCCTCGGGCCCGCGTACCTCGAAAAGCACGCGCACCTGGTCGAGGGCATGGTCAAAGCGGCCACGACGCGCAACCGCTTCGAGGGCGTCAAGGCGCTGTTCGAACACACCATGACCCTGGCCAGCGACGCCCCGTGGACGGCGCGCAACCTCGCCGCGCGCTTGCAATGCCCGGTCCTGGCGATCGGCGGGGCGCTCGACCGCCTCGCACCGCCCTCGGACGTGCGGGCGCTCGCCGAGCTGTGCGGCGGGGACTTCGTCGAAATCCCCGATGTTGGCCACACCGTCGCCATCGAGGCGCCCGAGAGCTGGCGCACCGCGGTCGAGCGGTTCCTCGACCAGCCTTGAGGTCGATCCGCGGTAGCCTGGGGCGGTGGCGGGCAGCTCCTTCGGCAAGCGCTTCGTGGTCACCACGTTCGGCGAGTCCCATGGTGGGGCGGTCGGCGTCGTGGTCGACGGCTGCCCGGCGGGCCATCCCTTCTCCCACGAGGCGATCGCCGCCCAGCTCCAGCGCCGACGCCCGGGTCAGAGTCGCCTGACCTCGGCGCGGGCGGAGGCCGACGCGGTCGAGGTGCTCTCGGGCATCGACCCGGCGACCTCGAAGACGCTGGGGACCCCCATCGCGATGGTCGTGCGAAACCAGGACGCCAAGAGCCACCACTACGATGCCCTGGCCCAGCTGTACCGGCCCTCGCACGCCGACTACACCTACGACGCCAAGTACGGCCTGCGCTTCGTGGCCGGAGGCGGACGGTCCTCGGCCCGCGAAACCGTCGGTCGAGTCGCCGCGGGCGCACTCGCCGAGGATCTGTTGCGCACCGTCGGCGTCACCATCGTGGCGTGGGTCGAGGCGGTCGCGGACGTTCGCAGCGGACCGGTCGACGAAGCTGCGCTGACCCGGGCCGAAATCGACGCCACCGACGTACGCTGCCCCGACCCTGGCGCTGCAGCCCGCATGGACGCCTGCATCCAGGCCGCCCGCAAGCAGGGCGACACCGTCGGCGGGGTCATCCGCTGCGTGGTTCGTGGCGCCCCCCTGGGGCTGGGCGAGCCGGTCTTCGACAAGCTCACCGCCGACCTGGCGCACGCCATGATGAGCCTGCCCGCAAGCCGCGGCTTCGAAATCGGCGAGGGCTTCGCCGCCACCGGCATGCGCGGCACGGCCCACAACGACCCCTTCGAGCCCGACCCTGAGCGAAGCCGCGGAGGCGATGGGATCCGCACCCGCACCAACCACTCGGGCGGGATCCAAGGCGGCATCTCCAACGGCGAAACGATCCGTTTCGCGGTGGCGTTCAAGCCGGTGGCGACCGTGTTCGTGCCCCAAGACACCGTCGACCGCGACGGCAACCCTGCGACCTACGCGGCGCGCGGTCGTCACGACCCCTGCGTGCTGCCCCGCGCGGTGCCCATGGTGGAGGCGATGGCCGCCCTGACCCTATGCGACCACTGGCTGCGACACGCGACGTCTCGGATCGAGGACCTCCAGCGATGAAGCTCGAGATCATCGAGGGTGAGGCCAGGGAGGCGGATGGGGCCGGCGGTCGCCGCATCCTCACCCCGGGCGCTCCGCCGTCCCCCGGCCCGTGTCCCAACGACTTGGCGGTGCATCTGCAGCACGGCGAGGTGCTGGTGTGGTGGAGCGAGAAGACCAACGTCCAGCTCGGCCTGGCCGGGATCACGCTCGGCGCAGCGGCCGTCGCGATCCTGCTGGTCACCGGATTCGCGCCGTCGTTTTGGTCCCAGCCGCTGTCGGGCCTGTGGAAGCCGGTCCTGGCGCTGCTGTCCCCCACCCTGCTCGTGCTGGGCCGCGAGTGGGCCTCGCGCACGGCGCTGATGGTCACCGGCAACGCCATCATCGAGGTCCCGCGGCGTGGCGCGGCCAGGCGGATCGCCCTGCCCCAGATTCGGGCTGTGAAGCGCGACTGGGTCCGCGGCGGCCTCCGCCTGGAAGGGCCGACCGCGGCCCTCCACGTACCCACGTCGCTGGTCGAGGACGCCGGAAAGGCCGTTCGGTCCCGCCGCAGGGGACGTGGCGGGGCTCCCGAAGGCATCGACGATCCGCTACGCTGGCTGTCGTGAGCAACTCTCGCGCGGCCCTGAACTCGGCCCATCGGGTCGTCGTCAAGCTCGGGACCGGCGTGGTCACCCACGGCGGTGAGGGCGTCGCGCTGGGCAGGTTGCACACGATCGTCGAGGACTTGGCCGACCTGCGGCGGCGTGGTCTGGAGGTCTTGCTCGTCAGCAGCGGGGCGGTGTCCATGGGCGCGCGCCGGCTCGGGCTGCGGGAGCGCCCTCGCTCGCTCGGCATTCGGCAGGCCTGTGCAGCCGTCGGACAGGGGCAGCTGGTGTCCTTGTACGCGCAGGCCTTCGGCCAGCTCGACGTCACCGTCGCGCAGGTCCTGCTCACCCAAGACGACCTGGCAGACCGCGACCGGGCGCTCTGCCTGCGCACGACGCTGCTGCGGCTGCTCGAGCTGGGGACGGTGCCGGTGCTCAACGAGAACGACAGCGTCTCGGTCCGCGAGCTGATCGAGCACCGCCAGGAGTCCTGCGAAGGTTTCGGAGACAACGATGGCCTCTCCGCGTTGATCGCGACCGCGCTCGATGCCGACGTGCTCGTCCTGCTGACCGACGTCGACGGCATGCACACCGCCAACCCCGCGACGGATTCCACCGCCCGGCGCATCGAAACCCTCGAGGGCATCGATGACGCCATGCTTCAGCGCGCCCGAGGCACCTCGTCGACCGGGACCGGCGGCATGGCCAGCAAGCTCGCGGCCGCAGCGACGGCGACGGCCGCCGGCATTCCCACGCTGATCCTCGACGGCAAGGCCGAGCGCGTCGTCTCGCGAGCCCTGGCCGGTGAGTCCCTGGGCACGGTCGTCTGGCCCGCCGACCGCAAGTCCGCCCGCAAGCGCCACATCGCCGTCGCCGCCGCCCACCGCGGCGCGGTGGTGGCCAACACCGGAGCCCTCGAGGCCCTGCGCCACAACAAGGCTTCACTGCTGCCCGTCGGCATCGTGAGCGTGCACGGAGACTTCGGCCGCGGGGACGTGGTCGAGCTTCGCGACGCGTCGGGGCGCGTGCACGGCCGCGGCCTGACCAACTACGATGCCGACGCGTGCCGCTCGATCGCGGGGCGTCACAGCGGCGAGATCGCCACCGTGCTCGGCTATCAGGGCTACGACGCCGTCATCACCCGAGACAACCTCGTCTTGACCGACGTTTGAGATGGTTTGAGATGGTTTGAGATGGTTTGAGCTGGTTTGACATGACCGCCGCAGACACCGCTTCGATTCCCGACCGCTTGCGCGCCGCCAAGGCTGCCGGTGCAGCCCTCAGCCGGGCACCCGCGCAGCTTCGCGCGGACGTCCTGCGCGCCATGGCCGACACGCTCGACGACTCGGATGTGCGCTCGACCTTGCTCGCTGCCAACGCACGGGATCTGCGGGCGGCCGAAGCGGCGCAGGCGCGGGGCGAGCTGAGCGAGGCGATCGTCGGGCGCCTCGCGCTCACCGAAGCCAAGCTCGACGTGCTCGCGACCGGCCTGCGGCAGCTCGCGGCCCAGCCCGACCTGGTCGGGCAGGTGCTGCAAACCCAGGAGCTCGACGAAGGACTCCACCTGTCTCGGGAGTCGTGCCCGCTGGGCGTGCTCGGCGTGGTGTTCGAAGCGCGGCCCGATGCCGTCCCGCAGATCGTCGGTTTGGCGCTTCGGACCGGTAACGCGATCGCGCTCAAGGGAGGGCGAGAAGCAACCCACAGCAACGCTGCGATGGTCCAAGCGCTCCACGCTGCGCTCGGGCGGGTCGGCGTGGACCCAGCCGCCGTCGCGCTGCTCGAGGGGCGTGAGGAGGTGTCCGCGCTGCTGCAGCAAGAGGGTCTGGTCGACCTCGTCATCGCCCGAGGCAGCGGCGCCTTCGTGCAGCACGTGCAGTCCACGTCCAAGGTGCCCGTGGTCGGGCACGCCGAGGGCCTCTGCCACGTCTTCCTGCACGCCGGCGCGAGCCCACCGATGTCGGCGTCCATCGTGCTCGACGCCAAGACCTCCTACCCGGCGGCCTGCAACGCGCTCGAAACCCTGCTGTGGGAGCCGGGGGCCGCCGATGCCCTCGCGGCGTGCGTGAGCGCGCTGCAGGCTGCGGGGGTGCGCCTGCGGGGCTGCGAGGCGACGCGGGCCCTGCATCCAGCCCTCCAAGCCGCGGACGCGTCCGACTGGGACACCGAGTACGGCGACCTCGTGCTGGCCATTCGTCAGGTCGACACCCTCGAGGCAGCCCTGGCCCACATCGAGCGCCACGGTTCACGACACACCGAGTGCATCGTCACCGGGGACGCCCAGGCCGCGGAGCACTTCCTGGCCCGGGTCGACGCCGCCTGCGTATTTCACAACGCCAGCACCCGCTTCGCCGATGGCTACCGCTTCGGACTCGGCGCCGAGGTGGGCATCAGCACCGGCAAGCTGCACGCGCGCGGCCCCGTGGGCGTGCAGGGGCTGGTGACCTATCGCTGGCTGCTGCGGGGCGCCGGCCAGGTCGCCTCCGACTACGGACCCGGCGGACGCACCTACCGGCACGAGCAAGGCTGAACGAAGAAGGGGCGATGCCGAAGCACCGCCCCCGTCATGCGCCCGTGCGCGGCCGGCCTCAGGTGGCCAGCACCTCCGTGATGCGCATGCCCGAGCGTGATCGTGACGCGCTCCTCTTGCGCGCGTAGGCCCGAAGCTGGCGTTGCGCGGCCGCGAAGGCGTCGCGCAGCGCGATACCGAGGTCTTCATGGTCGTGGTTCTGGGGATCGCGATTGACCACGATCGTCTCGGAGGGGACCTTCACTTCGACACACACGTGATACGTGTTGCCCTTGACTTGGTGGTCGTGAGGGGACTCCACGACCACCCTGCAGCCTGTGATGCGATCGAACAGCCTGTCCAGCTTTCCAGCCTTGCTGCGGATGCGGTCTTCGACTTCAGCGGTCTTGGTGACGTTGCGGAACACAATCTCCAGTGGCAGCTTCATGTGCCTTCCCTTCGCGAAACGGTTGGACTCGGAACCGAAGGACGCCCATTCACCCTTCGGAACATCGAGGACAAGTGCACCAGAGCTGGAGCGCTCCGCCAAGGCGCCGCTGCGCCTACTTCCGCATACGTCGTCCCCGCGCTCCGCTACGCGCCGAACATTCAAGCCCAAACGGTTTGGCATCGGGGTACCGCGAAGGAGCGTTCACGCCTGGGCCGCAAACAGGCCCGAGGGTTCGGCTCGTCAGGACGGGGATTCGAGCAGACCGAGGCTCGCAAGCGACGTACGCAGCCGTACGCTGTCTTCAAAGCGCAGGGCCACCATGCCGGCGTCGCGAGCGGCCGCGCAGTTCTGCTCGCGGTCGTCGATGAAGACGCACTGTGCCGCCGGCACCCCCAGCTGCGCGAGGACCCGGGCGTAGTAGGCCGGCGCTGGCTTGCGGGCCCCGACCTCGCAGCTCACGAACGACCAGCGCATGAACTGCGACAGGCGCAGGCGTTCTTCGATCATCGCGTACCACGGGGTGTAGTTGGACACGACGTGCATGTCGACGCCGCGTGCATGCAGTCCCTCGACCAGCCCGAACATCCCCGGCAACCACCGGTAGCTGCGAGCCATCGTGTCGCGCAGGCCGTCCACGTCGTAGTCGCGACCATCCGCGAAGAAGTTCTGTTCCATGTCCTCAACGGACATTTCCCCGCGTTCGCAGGCGGACCACGCCCCGGGATGTTTCACGGCGAGCAACGCTTCGAGCGTGGTGCCGAAGAACGCCGGGACCTCGACGTAGAAGGGATCGTGAACGAGCGTGCCCATCACATCCCACAGCACGATGTTCGGCTGACTCATCGCAGGAACAGCCCCTTCGCCAGCGACCGCGCGTGGGACTCGCCGCCCCACAGCGCCTCGCGAAGCTGCGCTGCGGCGCGCATGATGAGCGTGGAGGCGATGCACATCACGCGTGCACGCACCGGCGCCCCCTCGCGCACGGCGTCGCCTCCAAACGACTGGATGAATCGCTCGACCACATCGACCAAGGGCACCACCTGGTTCATGAGGATGTCCGTCCCAGGGCCGGGGCCCTGCGAGTCCAGCAGCTCTCGCAGGACGATGCGGGCGACGGCTTCGTTCTCGATCAGGAACGTCGCGTAGCGCTCTGCGGTGTCCAAGAGCCGGGTCTCGAAGGAGCCCGAGGCCTGCATGGCGTCCCCGAGCGCGACGCCGAGGTCGGCGAACGCTCGCTCCACGGTGGCCTGGTAGAGTTCTTCCTTGCTCTTGAAGTGGTACAGCAGCGACGGCCGCCGAATGCCGGCCCGTGCCGCGATGTCGGCGAGCTTGGCGGGGCCGAAGCCGCGCTCGGCGAACTCGAGTTCTGCGGCCTCCAGCACGCGCTGCGGCGTCGAGACCAACACGTCTTCGGAACGAGGACGACCCACGGCACGCACCCTACCCCACCCAGACCACCGCCCAACCAATGCAAAGCGGGAGCCCCCACCGTGGCGGTGGAGCGCTCCCGCTAGGGACGAAGGCTCGGTCGACTAGCGACGGCGCCGGACGAAGCCGAGGCCGAAGAGGCCCAGCATCAGGCCCATGGTGCCGCCGATGCCCGGCTGCGTCGCGACGGCGCAGCCGCCACCGTCGTCGGAGGCCCCGCCGGAGCCGCCTTCGGTGTCGCTGCCGCCGCCGCTCTCGTCACCACCGGAGGTGAGGAAGCCGCTGTCGCCGTTGGTCGCCGCGCTGGTCTGGCCACCGGAGTCATCGCCGCCAGTACCGGTGTCGTCGCCGCCAGAGGGGTCGACCGGGCCGCCTTCGACCGTGACCGTGATGACCAGCGGCTCAGCCACGTTGCCGTGGTAGTCGGAGGCCTCGAGCGTGATCGTGTACTCGCCGCCGGGAAGCTGCGAGAGTTCGCTGGTGGCCCACTCGCTGTCGGTGACCTTGAACGGGTCGTTGTCGAGGAAGTTCACGTCGCACAGGTCCGTGGTGCAGAACGTGAACGCGCCTCCGGGGATCTGGCCTTCGAGCTCGGCCGCGGCGACCGTAATGCTCACGGCAGCGTAGGTGGAGGCGTCGTCCACCTTCGCGATGACCTGGAGCGCTGCGCCCTCGGCGATGACGTCGCCGTCCGCCGGGCTCTCGATCGCGATTTCGGGCGCGTCGGCGTCCGGCGCCGCGGCCCCGAAGTAGGCGAGCATGTCCGCGTTGCTGTTTTGCTCCCCGGCCCCGCAGTCGCCTTCGTGGTCGGCGCTGGTGCACTCGAGCGGCGCCGGCATGTCGCCCGCGTCTCCGCCCAGGAACTGAGAGATCGGCCCACACGCGTCGACGAACGCCGTGACCGGGTTCTCGTAGTCGGGGGGGTAGAACATCACGTCGGTGGCGTCCTCTTTGCCCTCGAGGCCGGCGAGGCGTCCGATGGCGTACAGCGTGGACTGAACCAGGTCCGGGTCGGTGCAGTTCATCGTTCCGGTGTTGGTGAAGGCAACCGAGTCACGGCCACGGGCTGCGCAGGTCAGCGCGGCGCCGGCACAGGTGTGCGAGACCGACTCTTCGGAGTCATCGGCACCGGTGAGCACCGCGTAGACCGGGACGTAGATCGGAGGCGCCTCGGTGACGACGGTGATGTCATAGGCCTCGAGCGCCGAGGTCACGCCCTCGACGATGCTCTCCACGTCGCCGTTGGGCGAGCGGGTGGTCGCCTCAGCGAGGTTCCCAACGCAGCCGGCCGCTCCGATGTCGGCGCTCATGCTGGCCTTCTCGCAGACCGTATCGACGGTGCCCGAAGGGATCAGGTCGACATCCGCGGTGGGGATGTAGACGATGGCAGGTTTGGTCTCGGCGCTGGCGACCGAGGCGGTGCAGAGCGAGGCAACAATGGCGGCGGTGGAAAGCAAGCAAGTGCGCTTCATCGGAAGTTCTCCTGAGAGGAAGGGGCAGTAAAGGAAGACCAGCGGACGCTGTCAACCATTCTCGGCCGGCCAACGCGGAGCCCCGCGCATGCTTACGTCACCCTCGCGTGCAGATTCTCAGGTTTGCTCCTGGCGCGGCCAGCCGACCTGTTGCCGCGTGGCCAGACGTGACTCGCTACCCGCACACGACGGTAGGAATCCGGAGCCGGGGCCCCGCCCGTACCTCGAGCGAACGTAAGCCGAAGCACAACTCACCATCGATCACCGGGTCGAGCGTAGCCCCGGACACGGCCTCGGCACGCAGTTCTCGCACCGGACCGTCGAAGACCTTCTGTCCCCAGATTCTCGTTCCGAGCACGATGTTGGGCAGGTTGGCGACCACGCCCAGCCGCGAAGACGACAGCGCCTGCGCGTGCATCACCCCTTGCTCCGCGGCGTGGCGAAACGTGCGGACGACGCCGCCGAGGTTGATGTCGATCGACCCCACCTGAAGGCTGGAGAAGGTATCGAAGGCGAGCAGCTCGCCGTCGATCCGCACCCGGGCCCGCGTGGGCTCGAAGATGTCGTCGGCGTACTGCTGCAAGGACGGCACGAGCCGGTCCCGGACCGAGCGGGGAGCGCTCCCCGCGACGCCGCCGACCGACGCCTTGGCGAGCACGTCCATGATGCCGAATGCATCGACCCGGTCGCGCTTGTAGAGCTTGTCGAAGAAGCGCTGCGCGACCCCACCGATCGCGGTGGCGAAGCCGATCCGCTCGAAGGACTCCTCATCGCTCCGGCCGGTGATGTGCAGGGTGTCGAGCTCGACGCACGGGCTGCTGGGCCCCTGCTCTCCACGCTCGATGGCCGCGACCAGGGCCCGGACGATGTCGGGAGCCTGCCCGCGAACCCCAGCCTTGTGCGCGACGAAGTCGATGCTGCCACCGTTGCCGGGGATCACCATCGGCCACGGCGCCTCCGCCTCGGCCGCGATCGCCTTGGCCGTGGAGAGCAGCCAGTGCAGGGTGCCGTCTCCGCCATCGACGACCCAGTATCGGCACTCCAACGCGGCGAACTCGCGCACCACCGCGGCGAGTTCGTCGAGGCTCTGCGTCTGCCGGACGACGCCATGGCCGGACACGGCTCGCTCGAGGTCGTCGAGTCGGCCGGGGTTTCGCCGGTTCTTCCCCGAGTTGGGGTTGGTCAGTACGCCGATCGCGGTCGCCATCGAAGCCGTCCAGACATAGCACGCTCGCCGCGACAGCCGCTGTGCAACCGCGTTCGCGCCCTCCCTCACATGGGGATCAGCGCGTATGGCGAGATCGCGAGACGCTCATCAGCACGCCGAGGCCGACCATCATCGTCAGCACGTTGCTACCCCCAGCCGAGAAGAAGGGCAGCGTGATGCCCGAGACGGGGACGAGCTGGAGCACCATCGCGATGTTGACGACCACGTGCCAGAAGAAGAGCGCAGCAACGCCCATGCACAGCAAGGAGCCGAAGCGGTCGTGCGCTTGCGAGGCCAGGTTCACCGCCCACAGCGTCAAGCTCATGAAGAGCACCAGCACCATCGCCGTGCCAACGAAGCCCCACTCCTCGGAGTACACCGCGAATGGGAAGTCGGTGTAGGGCTCGGGCAGGAACCCCAGCGCGTTCTGTGACCCCTGCGAGAGCCCGCGCCCGACGAAGCCACCGTTGCCGACGCTGATCATCGCCTGAATGGTCTGGTAGCCGTCGGTGTCCGCGTACAGCTCCGGATCCAGCCACACGTCGATCCGTCGCCGCTGATAGTTCTCCATGTAGCTCCAGCCGATCGCCACCGAGACGACCGCCGCCGAGAGCACCGCGAGGATGATGCGCACCCGCAGGCCGGCGGCGACGACCAAGGAGAACGACACCAGCAGCAGCATGATCCCCGTTCCCAAGTCGGGCTGCCGGATGATCAGCGCGGCAGGCAGCAGGACCATGACGAAGGGGACGACCACGCGGCGGATGTTGGAGAGGTCCTTGGCCGCCGCGTCGTGCAGGAAGCGCGCGAGCGCGACGACGATCAGGACCTTCATCAGCTCCGAGGGCTGGATGCGGTAGTCGCCCACGCCGAGCCATCGCTGGGCGTTGTTGACCTTGATGCCGAAGAACGGAACGAGCAGCAGCAGCGTGACGCCGAAGCCATAGGCCGCGTACGAGAGCCGGTAGACCGTGCGGTGATCGATCGAGCTGACGACGAGCATCGCCATCGAGCCCAGTCCGATCCAACGCAGCTGCGTCGCCACCCGGCCGGTCCAGTCGCCGTCGCCGGCGCTGTTGAGGTTGATGACCGCGAGCGTGACGATCGCGGCGGTCAGCGTGACGACGACCCAGTCGACCGAGTGGCGCAGACGAGCGCTCAGGCTGCGCGGATCATCGAGCAACGGGTTCACGGCGTGGCCTCCGGCGTTCCTGCCCGGGCCAGACTCTCCTCGACTTGGCCGGGCAGCGGCGGAGGCACGCCGTACGCTCGCGGTCGGACCTCGGTCTGAGAGGACGTGTCGCCCAAGTAGTGGTCGATCACCTGCATCACGATCGGCGCCGCGGCGTCGGCTCCCGTTCCGCCGTGCACCACGAGCGCGACCACGACGATCTGGGGGTCCTCGGCGGGCGCGTACGCGGCAAACCAGGCGTGGTCCGCGGTGGTGTCCCAGCCCTCGATCTCGGTCTCTCCCTCGGTGCGGTACTCCCGACCGACCTGCGCGGTGCCGGTCTTGCCCGCCACGACGATGTTGTCGAGGCGCTCGCTGTACGCGGTGCCTTCTTCGCTGTTGACCACCCCGACCAGACCGCGATGGATCCGAGAGCGATCGCCCGCATCGAGCACGGGCGCATCACTGCGTCGCTGCGGCTCGCTCGAGAACACCAGCTTCTCGTCGTTGGTCTCGATGCGATCGACCAGGTACGGAGTGAGCACGTAGCCACCGTTGGCAATCGCCGCGTAGAGCACGGCGATCTGCATGACCGTGGCCTTCACGTTGCCCTGTCCGATCGCGCTGTTGAGCCGAACACCGCCTTGGTAGGTGCCCTCGCGAGCCTCGAACTCCTCGGTCGGAATGGTCCCCTTGACCTCGCCGTTGATGCCGACGCCGGTCCGTTCACCCAGCCCCAGCGCGCGGGCTACCGGCTCCACGCGCTCGAGGCTCAGCGTGTTGCGAATCGCCAGCTCGTAGAAGTACGAGTTGCACGAGTGCACGAGCGCCTGTTCGAGGTTCATCGGTCCGTGCACGTGCGTGTCGCGGAACTTCCGCTTACCGAACTTGACGTAGCCCTGGCACTCGATCTCCTCGTCGGGGTCGAACTCGGGGTCGCTCAACGCCACCAGCGCCGAGACCACCTTGTAGGTCGACCCGGGGAAGAAGTGCTCCTGCACCGTCTTGTCGATGAAGGGCTTGAGCGGACTCTCCGACCACTCCTTCCACTCGGCGGCGGGGATCGGTTGTTCGTAGCGGTTGGGATCGACCGCCGGGACGGACGCGGTCGCGAGCACGCGCCCGGTGTTGACGTCCATGGCCACCACCGCGCCGGCGAGCTTGTCCGAGACGGCCTCGTAGGCGACGGTCTGCAGGTCGAGGTCCAAGGTGAGGTAGATGTCCTGGCCCGGAATCGGATCGCGATCGGGCGGCAGCGAGTCGACGGCCCACTTCGGCGCGTCGGCGACCTCGCGCCGCCGCGCGTCCACCACGCGCCACCGCGCGCCAAGGCGGCCGCGCAGATAGTTCTCCCACTGACGCTCGATGCCGGTCTGCCCGACCCGATCCCCCAGCCGATAGCCCAGGTGTGGGGAGCCATCGAGGGTGCTCGCGCGGACGTTGCCCATCTGCCCCGTGACGAATGCGGTGAGCACGCCCTCGGGGTAGAAGCGACGTGAACTCTCGCGAATCTCGACCCAAGGGTCGAGGACCTCGAGCCGGGCTTCGATCCGGGCGTACTCCTCCCAGCTGAGGTTCCTGCGCGCGATCTGAGCGTAGCGCCCCTTGGCCTCGTCGACCCGAAGGTCTTCGACGAGCGCCGCGAAGCTGTCGCGATCGGCTTCGTCGATGAAGTCGATGAGGGACAGGATGCGATCCCGCGTGGTGTCACCCATCGGCTCGCGCTTGCCCTCGGGCGTGGAGGCGACGCCGCCATCGGGGTGGATGCGGAACCGGCTCCAGCCGGTGATGTACAGCGTGTACGAGGACCGGTTGGTCGCCAGGGGGTGCCCCTTGACGTCGTAGATCCGTCCGCGCGGCGCCTCGACGTCGACCTTGTCCACGAAGTTCCTCTCCGCGCGGCGGTCGTAGTGATCGGCCTCGAGCACCTGCAGCTGGCACAGCCGTCCGGCCAGCGACAAGAACACCAGCACGATGAAGATCACCGTGGCCTGAAAGCGAGGCCGGAGATCGCGGAGGTCGTCCTTTTGGTGAGGTCCGATCATCGACGTGCCCCCAGGGGCGAAGGTCCATCGGGCGCGGGAGGCTCTTGGATCTTCAGCAGTGTGAACAGTCGTTCGAACAACGTCCACACCGGAGGTGCCACCAGGGCGGTCGCGATGCAGTGCCAGCGCGCTTCCCACAGCGCGGGACCGAGCGTGTCTCGGCGCAGGCCCAGCGGGTCGGCCAGCGCCAGGAGGATGCCCGCGGTGAGCACATCGACGAGCAGCACGGAGAAGAACGCCGAGAGCATGCGGGTGGGCCACCCGGAGATCGCCAGGCGCTCGGCCGCCCACGCCAGCGCCATGAACGCCAGCGCGTACGCCAGGGTGAGAGTGCCGACCGGCGCGCCTTGATGCAGGTCTTCGAGGTAGCCGAAGGCGATCGCGAGCGCGAGACCCAGCGTGAGCGGCAGCGCTCGAGAGAACGCGATGTGCGTGAGCACCACGACCGACGTCGCCGGCAGCATCACGGTGATCATGAAGACGTCGGCCAAGCCGCCCACGACTGCGATGAGCATCCAGCCGACGGTCAGATATGTGAGCGCGCGAAGCATCGGCGGTCCAGGCTCATCGGATGGGCTGCAGCCCCATCTCCTGCGGTGCGGGACGGGGTTCCTCGGTGTCGGGTCGGGGCGCGCCGGCGAGCACAACCCACACGACGCCGACCCGATCGAAGCGCACCTCCGGCTTCACGTGGAGGCGCTGTTGGTCGCCGACGAGCTGCTCGACCAGGGTGACGCGACCCACCGGGTGGCCCTTGGGAAAGAGCTCGTCCACGCCGCTGGTCTGGATGAGATCGCCGGGCTCGACCTCGTAGTCCTTGGGTACGTCGACGATGCAGCCGTACTCGCTGTCGCCCAGCAGGATCCCCTGCGCGCGGTTGCGGGCGACCTCGACCGCGATCTTGGAGCGGGCGTCGGTCACGAGCATCACGTCGCTGTAGTCGTCGAACACCTTGTCCACCCGGCCCACGACGCCGTCCGGAGAGAGCACCGCCATGCCCGGCCGGGCAAACCGTCCGCCGCGATCGATGCGAATGTTGAGCACCCGAAAGAAGGGAGACTGGTCGACCCCCACCCGCTCGGCCGGGATCATGTCGGCGGGCGCCCGGTCCCGCATCTGCAGCGCCCGGCGAAGCTGGGTGTTCTCCTCGGCCAGCTCGGCCAGCTCGCGCAGCCGCTGCGCGAGCTCCCGGTTCTCGGCCGCGAGCTGCTCGTTGGCGTCCTGGAGCCGCGCCTGCATGAACCAGCGCTCGAAGAACGAGCCCATCATGGACGTGGAGTAGGAGACGGCCGCCTCCAGGGGCGCGCCGATCCGCCGGACCGACCGGTCGAACGCGCTGAGTTCGTGCGGGCTCGCGGCGGTGTTGCGCAGCAACATCACGGGGATCGCGAGCAGGACGGTCACGATCGTCACGTTTTGAATGCTGCGCAGAGAAACGGCCATGGAGGGGCTCGCGGAACGCTACCGTGTATCTCCAGACTCCGGGGGATTCCGGCCGCACGACATGAGCCGCCTCACGGCGGACGAACGGGGGCGGCGCACTCGCCGGGCGGCCGCAGCGACGAGGCTGCTAATCCAGCGCGACTTCGCGAAGGAGGTCGAGCTCATCGAGGGCGGCGCCCGACCCGAGCACGACCGCGAACTCGGGTTCGTCGGAAAGAAAGACGGGCAGGTGTGTTTCTTCGCTGAGGAGCACGTCGAGGTTGGTCAGCTGCGAGCCGCCGCCGGTGAGCACGATGCCCTTGTCGACGATGTCCGCGCACAGCTCCGGAGGCGCGCGCTCGAGGACCTGCCGCACCGCGTCGACGATCGCCGAGACCGGCTCGCTGAGCGCCTCACGGATCTCGTCGGAGTCGATGACGACCGTCTTGGGAATGCCGGCGACCAGATCCCGCCCCTTGACCTCCATCGTCATCACGACGTCGGTCGGCGCCGCGGTCCCGATCTCGATCTTCACCTTCTCGGCGGTGCGCTCGCCGATGAGCAGGTTGTACTTGCGCTTGATGTGCTGGACGATCGCTTCGTCCATCTTGTCGCCGCCGACGCGCGCCGACTTGCACGCGACGATGCCGGCCAGCGAGATGACGGCGACCTCCGCCGTTCCGCCACCGATGTCGACGACCATGTTGCCGCCAGGCTCGGTGATCGGCAGCCCAGCGCCGATCGCAGCGGCCATGGGCTCTTCGATGAGGAACACTTCGCGCGCACCCGCAGCGAGCGCGGAGTCCCGGACCGCCCGCTTCTCGACCTCGGTGATGCCCGAGGGCACACAGATGATGATGCGCGGCTTGACCAGCGTTTGCCGGTTGTGAGCCCGCGTGATGAAGTAGCGCATCATCGCCTCGGTCACCTCGAAGTCGGCGATGACGCCCTCCTTCATGGGCCGAATGGCGACGATGTTGCCCGGCGTGCGTCCGAGCATTTCCTTGGCCTCTTTGCCCACCGCGAGCACGCGCTTCTGGCTGGCGTTCTTCTGGACGGCGACGACGGAGGGCTCGTGCGCCACGATTCCCTTTCCCTTGACGTACGTGAGCGTCGTCGCGGTTCCGAGGTCGATGGCCAGGTCGTTGCTGAACAGGCCGTATACCCAGTCAAAGAGCATCTGGGATTGGGTTTCGAGAGGCTGTCGAACGGGCCGTCAGGCGGCCCAGGCGCAAAATGCGCAAATGGCGGAGTTGGTGGGTCATCGAACGGAGCCGCGACACCGAGACGCCCTCAATTACACGCGCAAGACCGGGGGAGCAAGCGGATCGGATGTCACACATAGTGTTCTGGCCACCCACAAGCTCTTCGGAGCTGGTGACACGGCTCAACGCCCCCCGCAGACCACCTATTCCCGGCGCAAAACCCGCAGCAACGACGCGGGAGTGATTGCCCCTCCCGGGCTCCACCTGCTAGTTCCGCCGGACCGATGCTCGACTTCCTCCGTCAGTCTTCGACGAGCTTTTGGGCGTGGCTGATCCTGCTCGTCCTCGCAGGCGCCTTCGGCCTCTCCTTTGGTCTGCCCTCGGACAGCTTGTCGCTGGGGTCGAAGCCGATCGTCGAGGTGTACGGCACGACCATCCGCGACGAAGACTATCGCGCGCAGTACAGCTTGGTCTCCGGGACGATGCGCCTCCCTAAGGACGCGCGCATGCAAAAGATGTTCGGGGTCAAAGAGGAAGTGCTCGAGTCGTTGATCGAGCGCGAGCTGCTCGCGCACGCCGGTGAAGAGATGGGCCTGGCCGCGACCGAGCGCGACGCCGAAGAGATGGTCGGCAAGGGCCACTTCATCGTGCTGGGCAACTCGATGTTTTGGACCGGCCTGGACCAGTTCAACTACAAGGCCTTCAAGAACTTCCTCAGCGCGATCCAGATCCCCGAGAATCGCTTCTTGCAGACGCAGTCGCGCGAGGTCCTCGCCCGCACGATGCGTGACGTCGTCCGCGGGGCGGTCATCGTCCCCGAACCCGTCTTGCGGCAGCAGTACGAAGCCAGCGCCAACAAGCTGTCGCTTCACTATGCCCGGTACGACGTCGCTCCGTTCGCGGACCTGGTCGACCCCACCTCCGACGAAGTCGATGCGTGGCTCGATGAGCACGACGAGCAGCTGAAGACATCACTGCAGACTCAGGGCGCCCGCTTCACGAAACTTCCCGAGCAGATCCGCGTCAGCCTGATCGCGGTGGACAAGCCGGCTGCCGAAGCCGGCGAAGCCATGGCCGCGCAAGCGCGAGCGAAGCTCGACGACGCGCGGACCCGCATCGAGGGCGGTGCGTCCTTCCGCGACGTCGCGCGCGAGGTGTCGAGCGACGAGTCCACGGCCCGCAAGGGCGGCGACTTCGGCTGGACGGGCATCAAGGTGGGCACCGGGCTCGACCCGGCGCTCGACGAGGCGCTGCGCGGGCTCGAGCCGGACGCCCTGTCCGAGGTGATCGAGGGAGACAACGATTTCTTCATCGCGCGCGTCGAGGGCACGCGCGAGGGCGACGTCCCCGAGGAGGACGCGCTGCGCGAGCTGGCGGTCGAGGCGATCAAGCAGAGCAAGGGCAAGGCCTTGGCGACGCGCGCCGCCGAAGAGGACCGCGATGCCGTGCTCGGCGGGAAGTCGCTCGACGAGGTGTTCGCCGCGCCCGGTGCGGTCCCCGGACTCGAGGATGCGCCGATCGACGCAGAGGCACCCTCGGACGCGGTCCAGACCCCGGCCGCGTCCCGCCCCAAGGCCGAGCTTCGCGAGACCGGACTGTTCAGCAAGGCCGCCCCGATTCCCAACCTCGGCCTGATGCCGGACCTGGTCGAGGCCGCATGGGCCGCCGAAGACGACACGGCGATGTTGCCCGACGTGTACGAGTCCGCGGGCGCAGTGATCATCGCGGGCCTCGAGTCGAAGGAAGCCGCGAGCGATGAGGGTTTTGCCGAGGCCCGCGAGGACCTCTATCGCGCCGCCTGGGCCCGCAAGGGCATGACGGTCACCGCGAACTGGGCTGAACGGCTGTGCCTGGAGGCCAAGGGGAAGGGCGACATCACCGTCGCCGAGGACAAGGTCGCTCGGGTGGTCACCTACGACGTCGAGACCAAGGCCGGCGAAGTACGAGGACGAGGACGAGCAGTTCAAGCCGTACTCGGTGTGCGACCGGGTGGGCAACCAGGGCGGACTGCTCCGCGCGGGCATGTTCGGGGGCCTCTGACCAGACGCGCCCCTTCCCGCAGCCCCTCGGGTGCGATGTAATCGGGCTTCATGGCGCAGGAGCCGGCCGTCGGCAACGTCTTGGGCGTGGCGCTGCTGTGCCGCGACCACAAGGCGCTGCTCTCCCTCGAACAGCGAACGCTGCGCGAGGGACTGCGCGTCCGCGGATATGAGGCCGAGGTTCAGGGGGTTCGCTTTCCCATGCGAGCGCCGGCGTCCCCCGCCGCGCTGCGGCATCGCCTCAGCCACGCGGTCGCCGTCGAGCTCGACGTGGACACGGCCTTGCTCTCGCGATGGTTCTCCGAGCGCATCACGGGCGCACGCGTCGGGCCGCTGCAGGTCGAGCGCGCCAGCCTCACGTTCGACGCCGCGCTCGGGCCCGGCGTCGTGGGACCGGCGATCACGCTGGTCGGCCGCACGGTGGGGGCCCCGTGGACGTGGGTTCGACTGGGGATCGAAGCCGAGAACGACGGGCCGTCCCTGACGCTGCGCCCGTCGGTCTCGTGGTGGTTTGGGCGGTCGGCTCCGGAACCTCAGGCGGTGTGGAACGACCTGGTCCGCCGACTGCTGGGGCGAGAGACGAGCAGCGTCGACCCGGTGTTCGAGACCCTGGGTCGAGCGCTCGTCCGAGCGGGGTGGAAGGCGCCGCGCACCGCACGATTGACGCTGCACGCAGCGGAGCTCGACGCACAGCACGTGCGGCTGTCGTTCGCCGAGACACCCAGCGACACCAGGCCGACCGTGATCGGACCCAGCGATCCAGCGTTTGCCGAGGCGATCGCCGAGGCCTGCGCGGAGGTGCGCGCCGCCCTCGCGCGCCGAGATGTGGGCGTGGCCGTGGAGCGTGCGGCCGACATGGCGCGCGCGCTCGCCTTCGATCCAGACGCCCACGCGGCGGCGTGGCAGTGGACCGCACACCTCGGCTTTCGGGCAGCGCTGCGCGATGAAGACCTCCAGCCCCTCGTCGAGATGGGCCTCGAGCAGTGGCGCAGCGCGTCTCCCGAAGACGCCGCGGCGCAGCGCATGCAGTTCGAGCTCCTGGCGCGTCGCGAAGACACCCCGGGCATGCTCGAGGACCTGCAAAGCAGGATCGAGTTCTCCCCCCACGCGCAGCTGGCCCACGCCGCGCTCCTGCTTCGGCGCGTGGGCAACCGCGAGGCGGCACGGCTCGAGCTCGAGCTCGCCCTCCCGCGCCTCGCGGGCGACTGCGCAAGCGAGGTCGCATGGCTTCACGCGCTGGCCTACGCCGACGAACCCGAGCGCGCGCGAGCCTTCGTGCGCACGGCGGGGCGCGGGGACGAGACCGACGCCGATCGAGTCGCCGAAGTCGCGACCGCCCTCGCCCGAGAAGGCCACACCCGAGCCGCCCTCGATACCGCCGCCGAAGCGCTCACGCACGCCCCGCGCCACGTCGGTCTGCTCCGGGTCGCCCAACGCGCGGCCCTCGAAGCACGCGATGCACCCGCCGCGTTCGACCACGCTCGCGCGCTGCTCGCGGCAGACCCACCCGAGGCCGACACCCCCGCCCTTCGTCGCGTCCTGGCTCAGCTCGCGGTGGAGCTTCAGCATCCGGACGCGACCGACTACCTCAGCGCCGCCCTCGAGGACGACCCGCTGGACGTGCCCCTGCTCGAGCACCTGTGCAGACTGCAGCGAGCGCAGGGCAACTTCGAGGCCGCGCTGTGGGTCTACCGCACCCTTCGAGAGCATCTCGCGCCCTCTCCCGAGCTCGCCGCGGTCCGGCTCGAAGAGGCCGCGCTGCTCGACGACCTCGGACGCGACGCCGCGGACGTCTGGGAGATCCTCTGGCCGGCGCTGGGCACCCTGCGGCGGGACGATCAGCGACGAGGGTTTGCGCTCGCGGTCGAGGTCGCGCCGGCCGACGAGGTCGACGCGTGGGTCCGGCGCCTGCGAACCCGCGTCGACCTGGAGTCCGCAATCCGGGCCCTCCATCGGCGGTGGCATCGCACGAAGTCCCCCGACGCCTCGACCGTCGCCCTGTTCGAGGGGCTGTCCCATGCCGGCGCGACGGCGGAGGCGCTGCAGCTCGCCAAGGAAGCCGCGGCGCGCACCGACGGGCGCGTCCGGGCCGACTGGTTGACCCGCGCAGCCGCGCGCACCAACGGACCCGCCGCCGCCGCCCTGCTCGACGAAGCGCTCCGGGCAGCGCCCGACGACGAGGCGCTCGCCGACCGCCTCGTCGGGCTGTTGGAGCAGGCCGGGCAAGACACCGATCTCACCGAGCTGTGGCGCGCGCGCGCCAGGGACACCACCCTCGCCCCCGCCAAGCGGCTGGGCGCGATCGACCGCCTCTTGGCCCGCGCGCTCTCCGACCAGCAAGATCCTCGCCGCATCGCGGCCGACGACCCCGACATCGCGCAGTTGTTCGAGACGCGGCTCGAGCTGGATCCCACCGACGTCACCGCCCTGCTCGTCGCGGCCGACACCGCGCATCGAGACGGCGACGACGCACGGGCAGCCGAGCACTGGAGTCGAGCCCTGGCGCAAATGGAGCCCAAGGACCCACGAGCGGGTGCGGCGGGGCGAGCTCTGGGCGCGTACGCGCTCGCCACCGGTCGTCCGGAGGACGCCCTCGATCCACTTCGTCGCGCGACGGCGGTGGACTCCGAGAGCGCGACCGGCTGGGCGCACCTCGCCGAAGCCGCCACGAAGACCGGCGATCTCGAGCTGTGCGTTCGCGCGCGGGAGAGTCAGCTCGCACAGACCCCGAGCACGGCCGCGCGAGGCGACCTCATGATGGAGCTCTCGCGCCTCCACCGGGGCCGCGGGGACTTCGACGAGAGCGTGCGCTGGCTCGAGCGCGTGAGCGCCCACGTCGTCGAGGACACCACGCGTCACGTCGAGCTGTCCGAGGCGTGGATGGAGATTGCGCGCGACGGCGGGGCGACCCTCGAGCAGCAGCTCCACGCCCGGGGACGGGTTCGGACCCTGCTCGGTCCCAACCAGCCACTCTCCGAGCACCGCGCGGAGGCGGAGCTCCTCGCCGCGGCCGGGCGCCACGAAGACGCCCTGGTGCGTCTCGAAGATGCCCTGCGCAGAGCACCGACCGACGAGCTGTTGCTCTCGTCGATGCGTCAGATCGCGATCGACTGCGACGCTCAGCACCGCTACACGGCCGCCTTGGAGCAGGCGATCGAAGCGTTGCCCGAAGGGTCGTCTCGCGACTCGCTCCTGACCGAACGCGCCACGATCGCCCTGCGCTCGGGGAATGCAACCGCCGCGCTGGTGTCGCTCGACCTGCTGAGCGACGAGACCGCCGACCGCCCCGACCTCTTGGACCTGCGCGACTGGGCCGTGCACGAACTCGGGCGCGAGGATGAGGAGCTTCGCCGGGTTGGAGACCGGATTCGCGCCGCGCCGGACGATGCAGGTCTTCAAGAGCGACTGCGCCGGCTGTTGGGCTCCGATGAGGCGGCGATGAGCGAGCACCTGCTCGGCTTGGCGCAGGGGCTTCCGCGAGAGCGTGCCACCGGGTTGACCCTGCGGGCGCTGCACCTGGCTCTCCAGACGGCAGACGGTGCCGTGCTGCGTCGCGCCGTGCGGCGAGCCCACGACGTGGCCCCCCGAGACCTTCGCGTGCGGGAAGCGTGGGAGACGGCGATCGAGCAGGCGTTCCTCGATGACGACCCCGATGGGCTGTGCGATCTGCTCGACATCCGTCTCGTCCAAGGAAGCGACGAGGACCTCGACGCCATCGACGCCGCGCTGCGGCGCGGGTTGCTCGCCTATCCCCGCATGGATCGGCTTCACCGCGTCCTTCAGAACCGACACGCGGGCGGCCTGCCACCGCGTTCCGACGGCCCCGCGCGGGCGCGCATCGACGCCATGGCCGAGACGCTGCTGCCCGTCGGCTCCAGCGCCATCGAGCTGTACATCGGGTTTGCCTCTCAGCTCGACCGAGCCGACGCCGCGGCGCTGCTGCAGGCGCAGGCCCGCTCTCACACCGACGACTCCTCGGCCCTTCACCTCCTCGCGGACGCGCTGGCCGAGCGAGGCCACCTGGCCGAGCAGCTCGAAGTCCTCGAGTTGGCCGTCGAGCACGCCCACAGCGACGAAGCGAGCGTCGCGGCGCTCAAGCAGCTGGCCCACGTCGCCGCCGACGGCGTCGGCGATCAGGTGCGCTCCCTGCGATACCTCGAGCGCGCGGCCGAGATGGCGCCCTCCGATCCCGACCTGCTGCTGCCCCTGCTCGAGCACATGTTCGAGCAGCCCGATCTCGCGTCGATCCTCGAGTACTCCGATCGGGTCCTGAACCACGTCGAGATGGGGGATGCGGGCTTCGTCGCGCTCGCCCACCGCGCGGCGGATGCTGCGCTGGCCCGCGGCGACCACGAGTCGGCGCTGGCCTTCGTCGAGCGCGCGCACGAACGCGACCCCGACCACGGCAACACGCGCGGCAGGCTCGACGAGCTGCGCACGCTCGCCGAGGACCCGGCCCACCGCGCGTCCTTGCTCGAGCAGGTCGCCCAGCGGCAGCACGGCGAGGCCCGACTGGATGCCCTCGAGGAACGCGCACGTCTCCTCGCCGGTCCCTTGCAGCGGCGACGGGAAGCCATCCGTGAGTTCACCGCCGTCTTGCGCGAAGATCCGCAGCGGCCCGCGACCCGTGCGGCGCTCGCCGAGCTCCTCGAAGCCGAGGGGGAGTGGCACGAGCTGATCGAGCTTCAGGAACGCCAGGTCGCGCACGTCTACGGGCTGCAGCGCTGCCACCTGCTCCGCTCGATCGCGCAGCTTTGCCGCCAACACCTGCGGGACCTGCAGAGGTCCGAGCAGGCGCTGCGCGTGGCGCTCGAACACCTCGGCGAGGACACCTCCCCCGAGGCGGTGCAACTCGCCGAGGACATGCGCGGCGAGCTGGTCCGTGACCTGGAGGGACAGGGGCGATACGTCGATCTCGCGATCTACCTCGAGCGGTCCTTGGCGCCGGAGATCGACGGGCTTCCGGATCAGCATGAGATTCGAGCCAGCCGCGTGGAGCTGCTGATCGAGCTCGCTCGGATCTACCGAGGCCCGCTGGACGACTCGGCCAAGGCGTCGCGGATCTACGAGCGCCTCGAACAGTATGGCCGCCTGCCCGACGAGGGACTGGCCACGCTCGCGCGCGCCTACCAGCGGGCGGGTCGGCACGAAGACCTCGTCCGCATCCTCAAGGTCCGCTTCGAGGCGCTGGCGGACGACCCCCTCCGGCAAGCCGCGGTGTCCGTCCACATCGCGCAGCTCCTCGAGAACCCGCTGGGTCGACCGCACGAGGCCGCGGGGTACTACCTCGACGCATACCTCGCCGCCCCCACCGCGCACCGCGAGGCGGGGACCAAAGCGCACGTCTTGCTCTCGGGGACCGAAGCCGTCACCCGAGTCCGCGCCCAGCTCCTGGATCGACTCGCGGACCTACCGGTTGCGCACCGCCCGGCGCTGCTCGCTCTTTTGGGTGACCTGCTCGCGGTCCACGACGAGTTCGAAGAGGAGGCGGAGGCGCACTACCGCAGCGCGCTCGAGCAGGAGCCCGATCACGCCGCGTCTTCCGAGGCGCTGGGGCGACTGCTCGCGCGACAAGGTCGTCTCGACGAGGCGGTTCCCGCCCTGGTGGCGGCTGCGGTCCACCCGGAGATCGAAGCGTCTCGGGCCGCAGAGACGGCGGCGGTCGCTGCACGCGTGCTGCTCGAACTCGGCCGCGCGGACGAGGCCGAAGAGGTGCTCAAGTCCGCGCTGCAGCGCACCCCGGACTCCCAGCGCGCGCTCCTCGAGCTTGCGCGCCTCTATGAACGCTCCGGACGCGGCACCGAGCAGGCGATCGTCCTCGAGAACCTCTCGCAGCTGCCCCTGTCGAGCATGCTGGGCGCAGAGGTGGCCTATCGCCGCGCGATCCTGCTGATGCCGGGGACCACCACGGACCCCTACAGCGCCGAGGCCGAGCGTGCGCGCGCGTATCTGCTCGAAGCGGTCAGCGCCGACGCCAAGCACGTGGCCGCCAGGCAAGCGTTGATGGTGCTCGCGCGGCAGCGCCTGGAGTGGTCGGTCGTCGCCCACATGCACTACCTGGCGATCCGGGAGCTGCCCGAGGGGCCCGCCCGAGCGGCCCACCACCTGGACCTCGCCGAGACGTACATCGAGCATCTGCACGACGTGGACTCGGCGGTCCGCAACATCGAGTCGGCGATCAGCCAAGCCCCCGACGACCTGGTCATCTCCACCCGCGCCGCCGCGCTCACCTCGAGGCTCCCCGACCCTCGGCGCATCGCCGATCGACTCGAGCGCATCGCGGCCCAGCCGGGGGATCTCGATGACGCCGCCCGGGCCCGACTGTGGCTGCTCGCTGCCGACCTGCGGATGTCGGACGATGACATCGTCGCTGCCGAGGCTGCGACGCAGCGGGTGCTCGACCTCCCGCACGCCAGCGACGATCTGACCGCCACCGCGCAGCGAAACCTCGATGCGCTCGACGGCGACGAGACCCACGCGCTCCGCAAGCAGAAGTCCGGGTTGCTGCGCCTGCTGGACGTCGAGAAGCAAGCGACCGAGCGCGTGCACATCTTGGCGCGACTGCGCGAACTCGGCGTCGCGCTGGGCGACCGAGAACTGGAGGCTTGGGCCGGCCACGAGCAGCTCGAGCTGGCCGCTGGCCTGCACGGCAACGCGGACGATCTCCACTCTGCGGCCGCCGCACTGCGCGATGCCTACGCCGAGCGCGGCGCCTACGCCGAGGTGGTCTCCTTGTACGAACGGATCGCCCAACGGTGCACCGGGGCCGCCCGCGCGAGCGCGCTACTCGAGTCCGCACGCTTCGCGTGGACGGCGTTGCGCGATCCCAACCGGGCCCTGGACGCGCTGCGCCGCAGCGTGGAGGTCTCCCCGACCGACGCCGACGCGCTCGCCCTGCTCGCCGAGCTCACGAGCCAAGGTACCGACGACGCCTCGGTCGTGGAGATCTACGAGACCCTGTGTGCGGTGCCGGAAGCGGACCGCGCACGGTCCTTCGACCTTCAGCTGTCGGGCATCGCCGCCGAGCTCGGCCGCCCTCAGGATGCGGCCGCACTCCTGCGCCCGCTGTGCATGCAGTCCGACGACCCAGACCTGCGCTACTCCGCGCTGACGCAGCTCGACGCGATCCTCGCCCACAGCGCGACGCCCTCTGATCGAGTCGCAATCACGCGGCGCCTGTACGAAGCGAGCCTGCGCAGGCGGGCACCTCAGCTCGCGCACGTGTCCCTCGAGCTGGCCCGATGCGAGCGCAGCCTCGGCGGCTCCGAACGTGGCATCACCGTCCTGGAACAGGCGCTGGAGCTCGACCCGACGCACCGCGAGCTGCTGGAGCTTCTCGCCGAGCTGGCCGAGGAGTCGGAGGATTGGAGCACCGTTGGAGAGACGCGCCTGCAGCTCGCGGCGCTGAGTTCCGATCCACTGGAGCAGGCCGAGCAGTACATGTCGGCGGCCCAAGCCTTCATCGAGCTCGGCGCTGCGCAGCGCTCGATTCGAGCCCGAGTCTTGGGTCGCGCACGCCAAGCCCTCCACAAGGCGTCGGAGGCTGCGCCGTCCCTACCCGGCCCCAGCGTGCGCCTGCTTCCGCTCGCGTTCGCCGAGTCGCGGTGGGACGAGGTCTTGGACCTTTCGGTCGAAATCCGCGATCGGTCGGGTCCGGACGAAGAGGTGCTGCTGCTCGCCGCGCTGACCGAAGCCTACCGACACGGACAGCGATCGCTCGCCCGCGACCTGGGGTTTCGGCACGGACCCGCCGCACAGGAGCGGTACCTCTTTCCCGGACTGCGGCAGCTGCTGACCCACGTCGCCACCCGCGGTCCCCTGCCCCGACTCGACGCGCTGCTGGCCGCAGCCGGCTCGCTGCTCGGCGGCCGCATCGCGCTGTCTCGCGACCTCGCCCACTGGTCCTCGGGTCGGCCACTTCAAGCCGGCCTGGCGCTGGGTCTCGCCCGACTCGCCGAGGCCGGTGGTCAAGCGGAGCGTGCGCGCAACCTCTACCAGGTGACGGCATTCATGGTGCCCGATGGCCCGGTCCCCAGCCTCGTCGCGCGCCTCCCCCTTGCGGCGCCACCCTCGGACCTCAGCGCGCTGACCTCCGGACCGTTCGAAGCCGGCAGCACGCTGCGTCGCGCCTTGGCCTCGGCTCGGGGTGCGCTCGCCGGTTTCACCGGTGCCCCCGACGCCGAAGTGTCCCCCTCGACCGCGGGGGCCAAGGCGCGCCTGGCCCTCGCCGAGTCCATCGTCGATCCATGGAGACGCGCGCTGGGCTGCGACTTTCCGCTGGCCTGGAGCCGCGCCCGACTCCCGGGGGGCATCGGACTTGCCAACAGAGACACACCCACGATTCTGCTCGGCTCTGGGGTCACGGTCTGCTCGGTCGCCGAGCTTCGCTTCCGCCTCGCGCGTGCGGCGACGTCGATCGCCTCCGGCCTCGCCATCCTCGAAGACGGACACGGCGTCCCGCTCGGGGAGGTCCTCGACGGGCTGGGACGCGTGGCGAGCCCCAGCCACGTACCCAGCGGTCGCACCGCCCGGCAACTGGCCGAGGCGCTGACGGCGAGGAACGCGTCCCAGCCTCCCCGCGAAGGCGCACAGCTGGCGGCTGAGCTCGCCCACTGGCGCACCTCGACCGGGGGCATTGAGCGGCTCGAGGTCGAGCTTCGCCGAGCGGTCCTGCTGTTCGCGACGCGCCTGTGCGGCCAACTCGACGGCGCGCTGTTGACCTTGGCCCACGACAACGGATTCGTCGGCGAAGGCCGGCCCGACCCCGTCGCCACGCTGCGCTACGAAGATGCGTACTGGCTCTTGCGAGCGCTTCAAATGTACTGATGCGAAGACCCCGACGCGGGGCTCGTACGTATCCCGGTTGCACGCCGGTGTGTGACCTGCAATGCTGCTGCGGGCCTGGCGCTCGGCCCGTTGGTCTATGACGACGCACTCCGAAGGAGCTCCCGACCCCAACACCGGTCGGTTCGCGGTTTGGATCGCCGGCGGTCTCGGCATCGCCGCAATCGTGGCGTACGGGTCCTATCAGGCCCAGCGGCGGCTCGCCGTGCGAGAGCAAGCCCCCGCCGCTCGCGCTGCTCACAGCGAGGCCCAACCCGCCAGCTCCGACCAGCTGATCGAACACGTCCGCACGGCCTCGGGCACCCTCGACGTCGTCGCGCTCGCGTCGCTGGACCGGGACCTGGAGACCGCGGCGGCTCGGACGACCGATCCCCAGCGGGCCAGCGAGCTGAAGCTCGCGCGGGCTTCGGCCGTCTCGGTCCGCGCGCTCGAGGCGTCTGTGCGAGCCAGCCGCGCCTCCTCCGACGCGGCGGTCCAGGCGGAGCTCGCGACCGCCCTGACCAGCGGGCGCGCGCTCATCGATGAGCTCACCCGAGCGGGCGCTGCTCCGGCCACCGTCGGTCGCATCGAGGCTCGACTCGACCTCGCTCAGGGACGAGACATCGCGCTCCTGCACCCGGTCGTGCTGATGCACGACTACCCCGATCCCGAGCTCCGACTCGCCGCCCTGAGCCGGCCACTCTTCGCCGAGCCGAGCGCCGAAGAGGTGCTCACCGGCCCGGAGATCGACGACCTGACCGCCCAGCTGCGCGCCGCGTCGCCGGCGACCGGCCTGACCCGGCTGCTGCTCGCGATGGCGCTCGAGCGCCGGGGGGACCCCGACGCTGCCAAGGCGCAAGCCCAGGCCGTCCTCGACCAGACCCCCGGCCAGCCGCTCGCCATGGCCCTGCAGATCCCCGTCGACGACGCGCGCGGGACCGCGGTCTTGGGTCCGGCGCCAACGGACGTGCCCTCCGACCCCGACCCGGGGACGCCAGAGCCAGAGCCAGAGCCAGAGCCAGAGCCAGAGCCAGAGCCAAAGTCGGAGCCAGAGCCAGAGCCAAAGTCGGAGCCAGAGCCCGCGGTGGCAGCACCCAAGCCCGACCCGAAGCCAGCGTCAAAGCCAGAGTCAAAGCCAGAGCCCAAGTCGTCGTCCAAGCCCGACGAGAAGCCGAAGAAGCCCAAGGCCGACTTTGCGTCGCTCCTGGAGGAGGGCTGCCAGCTCGTCCGCTCTGGCAGCGCTGCCGAAGGCTTCAAGCTCCTCAAGAACGCCCACGACCTGCAGCCCGGTGGCACCCGCGTCACCCTGTGCATGGCGCAGGCACAAGACAAGCTCGGCCGATCGGCGTCGGCCCTCGCGCTCGTCGATCGCGTCCTGCGGAAGTCGCCCAAGGACAAGACCGCGCTGCTCCTCGCCGCCAAGCTCGAGGCCAAGCAGGGCAACAAGGCCAGCGCCGAGGGCCTCTATCGCCGGGTCCTCGCCATCGACCCCGACAACGCCGCCGCCAAGACCTACCTGGGCGAAGAGTAGCGGTCGCCGCTGTAGAACCTCAGCTGGACGTCGAACTGGGCCGCCAGCGGGGTCTGGAAACTCGATTCGACCCCGTCGTTGCCTTGCCGAGGCAGAATCCTCGGTCCGTAGAACTCCGTCGGGTTCCTCGAGCTGTGCACCTTGGTGTGCTTGAGGTCCGACAGCTCACCGCCCGCGACCGGCCGCGTGTTGGAGAACAGCGCCCGCTGCAACGCAAAACGCCCGCGCGAGGCGGGCGTCTTGCATTGCACGAGCGAGATCCTAGAACCTCAAGGAGAGGTCGAACTGGGCGGCCAGCGGAGTCTGGAAGCTCGACTCCACGCCGTAGTTGCCCTGCGCGGGCAGAATCGTGCGCTGGAAGAACTCCGTCGGGTTGCTCGAGCTCTGCACCTTGGTGTGCTTGAGGTCGGACAGCTCACCGCCCGCGACCGGACGCGTGTTGGAGAACGAGTACACCTCGTCCACGCGAAGGACCGCTTTGGCGTTCGTCAGGTTGAACAGCCGCGCGCCGACCTCGATCTCGAGGTCCCCGGGAAGCGGGTACGCGTAGTTGACGCTGAGGTTCCAGCTGTAGGTCGGCTCGACCCGACCACCGGCACCGCGGGGAAGCACGTACACCGCGTATTGACCCGGGTAGCGGTTGTTGTCCGCCCGAAGCGAGATCGGGTAGCCCGACCGGAAGTTCGCCGAGGTGCCAAACGTCAGCCGGCCGGCCTCCTGAAGGTCGAACGAGTAGAATCCGTTGACCTTGAACCGGTGCGGCGTGTTGAAGGACAGCGGACCGAAGCTGTTGCGCACCAGCTCGGGAATGTCGAACTGCGTCGAGGCACCGATGTTGATCGCGCCGGAGATCGGGTCGACGAAGCCGTCGTAGTTACCGACCTGGCGGCTGAAGGTGTAGCTACCGATGACCAGCCAGTTGCGAGCGAAGCGCTTCTTCACCTCGAAGGTGAACGCGTCGAAGTTCGACACGGGCTTGTCGAAGAGCGAGCCAACCTTGCCGTAGGCATCGACGAGGAACTCACAGCGCTGCTGCTCGCGGGCGAGCTGAGCGCGCTCCGGAGAATCCATCTCGAGCCCATCGATCTGGGCCGACAGGTTGTCGCATCGCGCCTGCTCGGCGTTGATGTCCGAGGAGGACACGTTCTCGCCAGGGTTGGCGATGATGAAGTTGAGACCACCGTTGGTCGAGATGTCCTCGACCGCGCGCCCCAAGTCCGTGTGCAGCCAGCGAACACCGAGCGTCAAGTCCTCGATGACCTCCTGCTCGTAGCCCATCTGGAACTGCTGGCGGTACTGGCCGCGAAGCTTCGGCACCACGGCGCCCTCGGTGAGCTGCGTCGTCCCCGAGTTGAAGTCGACGCAGTACTCGGTGGGCTGCCCGGCCTGGAGCTTGAGCTTCTCTTCTCCGTCGACGGTGACGGTCGAGCCCTCTCGGCAGTCCGCGTTGCGGTAGGTCCGCGTCACGTTGACCAGACCACCGAACACCCGGCTGTTCAGCTGCAGCGGCAGCGGCTGGTAGAACCATCCGTAGCTGGCGAACAGACGGCTCTTGCCCTCGTCGGTCCAGTCATAGACCACGCCGACCCGAGGACCCACGTTGTCGTTGATGAACACCGCGCGGTCACCGTTGATGTCGCGCATGTCCTGAAGCTCCCACCGCACGCCGGCGCTGAGGAACAGGTTCGACAGGACGGCCCACTTGTCCTGCAGGAACATGCCGTAGTTGGTCGTCGACGTCGTCTCGCTGTACGCCGCGGCCCGGATACCTGCACCCAGCGGCGTCGCGATCGCGCGCAGCTGTCCCTCTTCCTTGCGAACACGTCCGAAGCCGAGCGCGCTGCGCCGGTCGGGGTTGTCGGTGTCCACCCGCACGATGCGGTGGTTGTCGACCCGGGTCGAGTTGTTGATGATGTAGCCGGTCTCGGGGCTGTAGCAGTACTCGCCGCCCCCGGTCTGGCCCGATTCACAGTTGTCGAAGAAGTCGCTGTCGTTGCTGCCGGAGTAGCGGCTCAGCGTCTCGCGCTCGAGGTACTCGATCTGCGCGCCGTACTTCAGCTGGTGCGAGCCCGCGCGGCGGGTGCTGATGAAGTGCGTCAGCGAGAAGCGCCCCTCGACCCGTCGCGACTTGTCGGAGGAGTAGTTGCCGATACCGCCCGACAGCCACTGGCGCGTCGGACATGCCAGACCGGGAAGGTCGGTGCGGTTGCAGGCGTCCTCGACGCCCGAGACCAGCGAACGCTTGTTGTCCTGGTCGAGGAAGGTGAAGAGGTTGGCTCCCTGAGCGTCCTGCTGCTGCGTCGCGGGCAGGTCGTAGAACTCGGGGTTGTCCAGCCGCCAGGCTTCCTGGCTGGCGAACTGCGAGAAGCTCAGGCCGGCGTCGATCTCGAGCTTGTCGTCCGCCACGCGGCCGAGGTAACCGAGGCTGACGGTCGTGAAGTTTCCGCGGTCCCAGCCGAATTGGTCGTTGACCACGCCGTTGGCGGTGTTGGCACCGCCGCCCAGCGGGTCGGCGTTTTGGGCCGTGCCGAACGAGGAGGGATCCAAGTTGAGCGCGGGTCGCCGATAGGAGCGACGCTGGAAGCCCGGACCGCCCAGGACCGTGGCCCGCAAGCGGTGCTTGGGGTTGATCGCCCAGTCGATGCCGATCTGGTAACCGACGTTGACGCTGCCGGTCCGGAAGCGCTGCTCGGCGAACTTCTCGGTCTGGATGTAGTCACCGCCGTCGACACAGTCGAAGTCGCCGTTCTGGTAGGGACAGTCCTCGAAGCCGCCGGAGTTGTCCTTGTCGACCCGCGAGTAGAAGCCCTGGATCAGCGATGCCCGACCACCGGTGGCCGAAACCGCCGCCGACCAGAACAGCTTGTCCTTGATGATCGGTCCGCTCGCCGCGACGACGCCTTGCAGCAAGTAGTCGGGAACCTCGATGGCCCGGACGGCGTTGTCGGTCGCGAGGATGAAGCGAGGCTGGGCGAGTCGAGGCGTGTAGGTGAAGCGAGCGACACCCCGAACCTTGTTGGTGCCCGAGATCCGACGCGCGGAGACCTGGCCACCCGAAGCGCCGCCGTACTCTGCCTCGTAGCCCGACTCTTGGACTTCGACCTCTTCGATGAACTCCTGGACGATCGACGCGCCGACCGTACCGAAGCTCGGGTTGTTCACGTTGGCGCCCTCGACCGTGTACTTGGACTCGGCGCTGGTCGTGCCGGCGAGCGAGATGCCCGCCGAGTCGCGCGACGCGGTCGCGGAGGCTTCGACGACCTGGGTGAAGTCGCGGCCGGCGCTGTCGCCGACCGGGATGTTCTTGAACTCATCCATGCTCACCGTCGTGCCGACGGAGGTGTCCTGCTTGACCGCAACGGGCTTGACGCGAATGGTGCGCTTGAACTCGTTGTTGGGGTCGATCTTGAAGTTCGCGCGAAACTTCGCGCCGCGAGGCAGCGTCGTAACCTTGGAGACGTCGGCCTGACCGGCGAGCACTTGAATCGTGTACGTACCCGGAGGGAGAGACTTGAAGGCGTACAGACCGCTGGAGTTGGTCTGCGCTTCGCGTGTGCCCTGAAGGCAGTTGCACTGCAGAACCACGATCGCATTCGCCATCCGTTCGCCGGTCTTCTCGTTGGTGACGACACCAACGATCGAGCCGTTCTCAGCGGCTTCGGCAGATTGCGGGGCGAGCAAGAGCACGCCCGTTGCGGCGAGCCCGGCAACGGGGGCTCCTACCGAAAGCGGCAAGGTCAGGAAGAGTGTCTTGAGCGAACGAGCGCGGTTCACGATGGGCTCCTTCTCGGGCCTGGGGTCCCCCTATCGGGGGCGTAGCGGCGATTCCGGGGGGCAATCCCAGGGTCCCCATTTTCGGGCTGCGCGGGTATAACACAACGACGCACCCCGTAGCACCGACCGCGTGATGGGTTGATGCGCACCTGCATTTTGTCGAGCCGGACCACTGCTGAGGCTCCAACGCCCCACCCCCACCGTGCTTACGCTCGTCCAGCAAAGCCGCCCCGAGGGTGGCCTGCCGATGAGCATTCGCACAGGAGTTGGATCTCCCCGAGGTCCATGGCCTTGGGGTGCGGCTAGAACCGACCGGACAGGACCACACCGCGCAAGGAGGGTAGAATGCGGAGATTCGCCAGCCCCCGCTCCCACTGCTTGGTGCGCTTGTTGCCCTCGTTGAACACCAGGCCGCCGGCGACGAGCGCCACCGCACCAGCGCCGCCGAGGCTGACACCAAGCGCCACCGCGAGGTTGTTGGCCTGGTTGCCGTTCTTCCGCCACGTGGCGATCTCACCCTCGATCCGGGGGCATTGGGCCGTTGCCGAGGACTCGCCGCAGTTGTTCCTGCCGCTCTCGTTGAGCGAGTTTTGAAGCTTGGAGCTGAACTCCCGGCCCTTGATCCCATAGAAGGCCGCCATCGCGACCCCGGCAAGCGCGATCGCGCCGCCCCCGACCATCGTCCCCATGCCGGCCAAGCGCAGCTTTCGGCCCGGGTCGGGGCCCATCTTCTCGCGCAGGGCGTCGTCGTCGGTCGGCGCGACGACGACCGGCGGCGGCGGCTTGTTCTCCTCTTCGGCCCGCTCCGCCTCGGCGATCATCTCGTCCAGCTCGGCGAGACGCTCCGGAGCGTCATCGGGGTCGATGTCGGAGTTGGCGTTCGCGACCTTGATGAAGTTGTCGAGGATTGCGCGGGCCCGCCGAAGATCGGAGAGTTCCTCGGTGATCGAGTACAGACCTTTATAGGCGAGCGAGATGTTGTAGAGCAGCAGCCCGTTGTCCGAGAGATCGTAGGCCAGCTCCCACTTCGCGACCGCGGTCTTGAAGTCACCGAGGCGGTAGGCTTTTCGGCCCGCGTCATAGAGCTCTTCGGGAGTCGGCTCCGTCACGGACGCGTGCGCCGGCGCAGGTGCGGAGACGATCGCGGTCCCCAGCGTCGTGCCGGCCAGCACGAGGCTCCACGCGCGAGTTCGAACTGTCGTCCAGGAACGTCGCCTCATAGGCAGCCGGCAGGCTATCACAGGTCGACCAGCTCTACCTGCTCGGGACGGAGCGTGGTCTCCAGGAATCGAGACCCCACCCTGGCAAAGCGCTCAGCGTCATCGGTCGCCAGCAGGCTCAAGCTGCCCTCGTCCTGCTGGTCACAATGCATGCCGGTCTGGCCCAGCAGCGTCCGGACCGCGCTCGCCGTGGTCAGGGCGGAATCCACCACGGTAATCTTGGGGCCCACGATGTGCTGGACGACGTCGGCGAGCACCGGGAAGTGCGTGCAGCCCAGCACGACCGTGTCCAGCGAAGGATCGTCACGCAAACGGGGCTCGAGATACCGCGCAGCGGTCAACCTCGGCACGTCCCCCTCGGTCCAGCCCTCCTCGGCCAGCGCGACGAACAAGGGGCACGCCTGCCCGACGACCTTGGCATCCGGCAGTCGGCGCCTGATCGCCCGTTCATAGGCGCCGCCTCGGATGGTGCCCTCGGTCGCGGTGATCAGCACGTGCCCGGTCTTCGTGGCGGCACACGCTGCCTCAGCCCCGGGCTCGACGACGCCGACGACCGGGAGCGGCCCGAAGTGTGCGCGCAGCGGCTCGACGGCGACGGCGGAGACGGTGTTGCACGCAAGCACGAGCAGCTTGACCCCTCGGTCCACCAGGACCTGGGCGGCCTGCGTTGCGTAGCGCTCGACCGTGCGGGCGCTCTTGGTGCCGTACGGCAGCCGAGCCGTGTCCCCCAGGTAGAGGAACGACTCGTGCGGCAAGGCCTGGCGGAGCGCCCGCAAGACCGTCAGACCTCCGACGCCGGAGTCGAAGACTCCGATCGGCAACGACTCGGGACGGTAGCTCATCCTCGCACGAGGATGTTCTTGGCAATGACGAGGCGTTGCACCTGAGAGGTGCCCTCGTAGATCTGCATCAGCTTGGCGTCACGCATGAGCTTCTCGACCGGGTACTCCTTGGTGTAGCCGTAGCCGCCGAAGATCTGCACGGCATCGGTGGTGCACTTCATCGCCAGGTCGGCCCCCATCGCCTTGGCGATCGCCGACGTGCTGGTGCGCTTGATCCCGTTGTCGACCTCCCACGCGGCCTTGCTGTACAGCAACCGGACCGACTCGTAGGCCATCGCCATCTCCGCGATCATGAACTGAATCGCCTGGTGCTGTGCGATCGGCACGCCGAAGGTCTTGCGCTCCTTGGCGTACTTCGCCGACTCGTCCATCGCCCGGCGAATGAGGCCAGCGCACTGCGCTGCAATCATGGGCCGCGACTTGTCGAAGGTCTCCATCGCGATGGCGAAGCCCTTGCCGACCTCGCCGATGATGTTCTCGGGCCCGAGCTTGACGTCGTCGAAGAGCACGTCGCAGGTGCTCGAGGCCCGCTGCCCGAGCTTGTTCTCCTTCTTGCCGACGCTCACGCCCGGCGCGTCCGCGGAGACGACGAACCCGGTGATGCCCTTGTGACCCAGTGAAGCGTCGATGGTGGCAAAGCCCGTATAGAACTTGGCCTGCGCGGCGTTGGTGATCCACCGCTTCTGACCGCTGAGGATCCAGCCGTCGCCGTCGGCGACCAGCTTGGTGCGCATCGCAGCCACGTCCGAGCCGGCCTCGGGCTCCGAGCAGCAGTAGCTGACGAAGCACATCTCGTCGACGAGCTTGGTGAGCCACGTCTGCTTCTGCTCCTGGGTACCCGCGATGATCAGCGGCAGCGCGCCGAGGTGGTTGCACACGATGCTGGTGGCGATGCCAGCGCAGCCGTACGCGAGCTCCTCGGCGATGAGGCAGCCCTCGACCGTGGACACGTCCAGGCCGCCGACGGACTCGGGCAGCTCGACGTTCACCAACCCCAGCTCCCATGCCGCCTGGAACACCTCCATGGGCATCTTGCCGAGCTCGTCGTACTCCGCGGCGACCGGGATCATGGACTCGCTGGCAAACTTGCGCGCGGTCTCGGCCAACGCAAGCGACTCTTCGGAATAGGCTGGCGTGAACATCAAGCCGTATCTATCAGACGCAGCACCCAGGCCGCCACGTGGACGCACACGCGGGCCTCACGATCCGGGGGGGTTGTCACGGGCGGCCCGGCGGGCGGCCCGAGCTGCCCGCCGCTGGGCCTTGTGGTCGGCCTCGTTCTTGTCGCTCGTGGCCGCCCGGCCCCCGAAGATGAATCCGATGACCATCCCCAGCCCCAACAGACCCGGGATGTAGATGAAGTGCGCGAGGGTCATGGCGATGCCGGAGGCTCAGGAGAGGCGACGCTGCAGGTCGGCAATCTCGACGGCTTGGCGGCTCGCGCGGCGCCACAGCAGGATCCCGTAGACCGCGAAGAGGCTCCAGATGACGCCGTACGCCCACACGATGTGCTCGTAGTCCGACGCCGTCTTTGCCGCCGCCTCCGACTCGCACGCGCGCACGCACGCGATGGTCCCTTGATCGAGGCCTTCGACTGGTTCGTAGTCCCCGCTGGGGGTCGCTGGGGTCTTGGAGGTTTCGGGGGCCATCATGCGTCTCCTACAGGTGCGGCGGGGATGCCAGCGTCATCGAGCTGGATCCACGCCTCGTCGAGGGTCACGTCGGTGAGTTCCTGGCGCACCCGGATGAGGAGCAGCGCCATCGAGGTCAGAAGCAGAGCGATCAGGGCAGGCCACAGCGCCGCCCACATGCTCGGGGGAAGCGAGCCGGCCACGTCGTTGGACGGGTGGGTCGTCTTCCAGATCTTCACGGCGTAGTAGATCACCGGGACGTCGATCGCACCGAAGATCGCGAGACCGGCCGCGAGCCGCTCGGACCCCGACGCACCGTAGTGGCGCACCAGCACGTAGGCGGCGAACACGAGCCAGAGCAGGCCGGTGGTGATCTGGCGCGCATCCCAGGTCCAGGCCTTGCCCCACGTGGCGTGCCCCCAGATGGGACCTGTGATCAGCACCCCCAGGCCGGTGATCAGCACCAGCTCGGCGGACGCGATCGACACGGCCTCGGCCCGCTTCGAGTCGCCTCGCAGCTGGATCGCCGCCGCGACGCCGCACACCAGGGCGAGCAACATCATGATCCAGGCCAGTGGGACGTGAAAGTAGAAGATCTTCTGAACCGTACCCATCTGCTGTTCGATGGGGGTGTCCAAGAAGATCGTCTTCACGCTCGTCGGAAACACGAGCGCGGCTGCGCCCAAGAACGCGAACGGCAGATACTTGTTCATGGTCTCCTTCTCGCGGCACGCCGAGCGCCGCCGCGTTGTTGGGGCACGCCGACCACGACGGGCTCGAAGAGCCACGCCCCCACGACGAAGGCCAGGACGTTGGTCGCGGACAGCTGCCCCAAGTAGGTCGAGAATGAGGCGTGGCCTTCGAGCAGGGCTCGGGTGGCCACCAGCGCAAACAGCAGCGACGGCATCGTCAGCGGATAGAGGATGACCGACAGCAGAACGTTCTTGCCGCTGCTGCTGGCCAGACCGGCCGCGAAGAGCGTCCCGATCCCCGCATAGGCCGTGCACCCCATCACCACCAGCGCCGCGGTCGCGAACGGTCGCTCGGCAAACGGCGCGGCGGCTGGAAAGAGCAGGGTCAACCCGGGCACGGTGATGACGCAGCATCCCAGCAGGATCACCAGCGTGACGAAGGCCTTGGCGAGGTAGATCGACACCCGCTCGACCGGCGCGACGAGCAGCGCGCGCAGCGTGTCGTACTCGCGCTCACGGGTGAAGATGCGACCCAGCGTGAGCGCACCGACGAACGCGACGGACAGCCAGAGCATGCCCGGCACCGCCAGCGTCTGGGACGAGGGGCCCAGGGTCGAGAACGACATGCCGAGCATGATCAGCACGACGAGGCTGAAGAATGCCGACGTGAGGACCAGCTCGAGATCCCGAGCCTCCTGCCGAAGGTCGTTGACGGCCAGCAGCCAAGCCTGACGCAGCGCCACCATGCTCGAAGACGTTGTAACACGCGGGGAAGACCCGGCGCCTGGCCCCGCGCCCGGGGTAGAGATCGGACCCCGTGCGAGCGTGCCGGCGTTCACGCGCGGGCCTCTGCGGTGCCGACGTCGGGCATCCGCCCGGCGAGTTCGCGCACCCGCGCGCCGAAGTCCGCCGCCTCCGCGCGCCGGCTCGTCTCCCCCGCGATGACCCCGCCCTCGAGCAGCACCACGCGATCGGCGACCGCCACCAGCGCTTCGAGGTCGTGGGAGATGAGGAGAATGGCCGCACCCCGGGTGCGCTCCTGCTCGAGCACCGAAGCGAGCAGCGTGCGGCCGGGACGGTCCAACGCCGTGAACGGCTCATCGAGCAGCAGCATCTCGGGCCGACCGAGCAGGGCTCGAGCCAGCGCCAGCCGCTGCAGCATTCCGCGGGAGAAGGTTCCGGCCTGCCGATCCGCGGCGTAGGCGAGGCCCAGGCGACCCAGGGTGGGCGCCAACGGCTCGCTGTGGGCACCCACTTGGGCGCGAAGACGGGCGAAGAGCTCGAGATTCTCCAGCGCGGTCAGACGCGGGTAGGTCTGCGCGGTGTGGCTGACGACCGCAAAGCGAGCGCGTTCAGCGAGATCGACCCCCTCGCTGCCCGCGAAGACACGGGTCCCGCGACTGGGCGGCATGAGGCCGGCGATGATCGACAAGAGCGTGCTCTTGCCCGCTCCGTTTGCGCCGATGAGACCGACGATCTCCTCGGGGTGCAGGTCGAGGTCCAGCCCTCGCAGCACCGCCAAGCGACCGAAGTGCTTGCCGATGCCGCGCAAGCTGAGCAGGGCCGAGGGAGGCATCGTCAAGCGGCGGGTGCGCCCAGGACTTCGAGCTGACGAATGACCCGGTCGAGCTCCGCCAGCAGGGGTTCGGACCGCTCGCGGTCCGCCTTCATCGCCTCCAGATCGCGCAGGAGCCGGTCACGTCGCGCCTCCAGCTGCTGCTTTCGCGACGGGCGCTTGCGCATCAAGCCGAACACGGTGATCAACGCGAACGCTCCGAGGCCACCCCAGGCAATGTTCTTGATCAAGGGGCTCTGGTGGCGAAGCCCGCTGACGGTGAACTCGACCGGCTCACCCCGGGTCCGCGAGGGCAGGGTCCAGACTTCGCGCTCTGGTATGGGCGAGTCGTGCTCGCCAGGCTCCTTCTCCTCGCTCTCGAGCTCGAGCCGCTCCCCGATCAGAATCGAGGTCTGGATCAGGTCGAAGGGCGCATTCCAGGTCAGCTCGACCGACCCGTCGTGCTCGATCAAGTAGGCGATCGACAGGTTGGTCAGCTCTCCAGGCGGGATGGGGCCGTGCAGCGTCGCGAAGGGGGCCTTCTCCTCGTGGTCGAGGAACTCCTCGGCCGCCCGCAGGACCGTGAACCCCTTGGAGCCGTCCATCGATTCGATCTCGAGCTCGGGATCCCAAAACGCCTTGTCCCCGTCGACCATGACCTCGAAGATCTGAACGATTTGCGCCAGGTCGTTCTCGCCTTCGATCACGTCGTACTGCACCGCGGAGCGCACGACGCTGCGGTCCGCCGTGGTCTCGAACAGCCGCATGTTGACCTCGATCCCGCCCCGGTCGTCCATCCCGAAGAAGCGGCTCTGGTACGGCGCGCGGCTGTAGAGCGACTCGACGAAGTACAGCGAGTCCTGGGTGACGGGCACGTCCTCGACCACCGCCGAGCCGTCGGGCCCGGTCACTGCGCGGAACTTCTCGACCTGCCCGGTCGCGGCCTTCTTGACGACCAGGACCTTCTGATTGGCCAGCGGCTGATCGGCGGCGTCCCAGAGCTTGATCCGCACCGAGCCCGTGGGCAGGGTGCGAAGGATCCGAGGTCCGGGCAGCGCTTGCCGCTTGGCCTTGACCGGCGCCTGCGTCGGCGGCACTTGAAACTCGTCCGCGCCTTCGGCCAGCACCAACGCCATGCCCTTGTCCGCGGACATCGTGAACGGGGCGCTCTTGCGCACCTGGCCGCCCTCGACGAGGGTGGCCTCGACGGAGAGGGAGCTGCCCTGCGGGGCATCGGGCGGGAGAAGACCATCGAAGACGGCCTTGCCACGCCCGTCGGTGGTCAACGTCCGAACGGTCGGCTCTCCTTGGGGTGGCGTGATGGTGAGCGTCACCGTCACCCCGTCGATCGGCTTGCGCGCCGCGAGGTCGAAGGTGCCGATGGTCAGCGTGCCGACGTCCATGCCGTCGAGCGGAAAGGCGTTGCCCGGAGCCGGGATGTCCGGCGTGCCGGCGGCGCGAGCCGCTGTCCCTGCATCGGTGGGCGCAGCGGTGGGCCCGACGCCCGGCCCAGCAGCGCCCTCGACGAGCATCACCGCCGTGCCCACCTCGGGCAGGATCCGGATCGGACCCGAGGCCACCACCACGCCGCCGAGCGTGGCCTTGGCGATTGCGGTCGCGCCGGTGAACGCGGCGAGCGCGTCGAAGGTCGCCCTGCCCTGTTCCTGCGTCTTGGCCGTGAACGTCTCGGTGGTGCCGTCCGCGGCCGTGACCTCGAGCGTCACCTCGAGGTCGACTGCGGGCGCCGAGAAGCCGGCCTTGCCCAGGCAGCGCACCGTCACCGTACCGGGCGACAGCTTGGGATCGGGCCGCGGAATGCCGGACATGGCAGACGGGTCCATCATCGGTGGTGGACCCGCCGACGCCGGTCCTGCTGCAAGGAAGAGTGTTGCCGCGAGAGTGGTGCCCCAGAGGATGCGCGTCTTCATGCCGAGATTTCCTTGCCGCAGTGCTTGCAGAATTTCGCGTCCACGTCGTTGCTGCCCTTGCAGGCGCCGCACGAGACCGACGCGTCGTCCTCGTCCTCGTCCTCGTCCTCGTTCTCGCCGCTCTCCAGCGAGGCTTCCGCCGCCACCGGCTCCGCGGCGGGCTGCGCCGTCGTCTCCTTCGCCGTCCCTTCGGGCACCACCTCGGACAGCCCGCGGTCCTCGAGCAACGCGACGACCTCGGGGTGCACTCGCTGGGTGCCCTCGAGCTCTCGCATGACGTCGACGGCCCGAAGCTCGTAGGTCTGTTTGACCTCGTTGAAGTCCGCCTCGGAGAGCTTGCCCATCTCGAAGTCGAACTTCAGCTCGTTGATCGCCCGCAGCAAGCGGCGCTTCTCTTCGCGCAGCTGTGAGCGGTCCGAACCGCCGAGCTCGCGAGGCCGCGGCGCGATGGTGTTGCCCGGCCGCGCCAGCGCCTGCACCATGCGGAAGAGCGTGCCGAGGCTGAAAACCAGCGCGCCCGCGCCCACGACGAGGCCCCCCGTGGCGGCGGTTGGGCGCGCACCGGCGACGAAGGTGAGAAACGCTGCGAAACCGAGCGCACCCAGGACCACCAGGGCTCCCGTGCGCACGGCCGCACCGCGACCGTTGGCAGGTTGGGCCACGCTCAGGCTCCTTCCGTCTTCTGGGTGCCGATGCAGACGATGCCGCCGAGGATCATGATGCTGAACCCGACCCAGACCCAGTTGACCAGGGGGTTGTAGTAGAGGTTCACGCGGGTCCAGCCGGTCGTCATGTCGACGTCGTCGATCGAGACGTAGGCATCACCCCCCACGGTCATGTGCCGCGCGACCTCGGTCGTGGGCATGTCGGGGCTCTGGTAGTACCACCACTTCGCCGGCGTCAGCGTGTCGACCACTTCGTCGTCCTGCAGGATGGCGAAGTCCACCGAGAGCATGTCCTTCTGCCAATCCTCGGCGGCCCGGGCACCGTCGTGCCGGACCTGGTAGGGCCCCAGCTCCACGACCTCACCCGGATGCATGCTGAGCTTGCGCTCGATCTTGTACGCGTTGCCTGCCCACCCGAAGAACATCAACACCACGCCCAGGTGGACGATGTACCCGCCGTAGCGGCGACGCGCCTTGGACACCAGCCCGATGAGGGCGTCGAGGACTGACTGCGGCCGGTTGCGACGCCGCACCCCCACCCCCCGGTAGAACTCCTGGACGATCGTCCAGAACGTGAAGCCACACAGCGCGAAGCAGGTCGTGCCGGCGACGCCGATCCGGACATCGTGAATCTGGTCGACGGCGACGAAGGCGACGACCCCCGTGGCCGCGCCCACGACCAGCGGCATGAGGAACTGCTTGACCAGCGACTCGGTGCTCGACTTCCGCCAGGCGACCAGCGGCCCAAACCCGGTGAGGAAGATGAGCGCCAGCCCGATCGGCACCATGTACTTGTTGTAGAAGGCGGGCCCGATCGTGATGCGGTCGTAGGGGGGACGCCCAGCGGCCGTGTTGGAGATCCACTCCTCTTCGTTGAACATGCCCGTCGTGAAGGTGATTTCACGAATCCACTCGTGGTCGACGGCGAGAATGCCGGTCCAGTCACGCAGCGTGGGATAGATGGTCGCGCCGGCGATGAAGAACGCCGCCAGCAGGAACAGCCAGTTGTTGAGCAGGAACGCGAACTCGCGGCTCAGGACGCTCTCGAGCTCGTTGCGCGCCCGCAGCAGCGGGAGGCGCCAGAAGAGCAGACCGAAGGAGACGACCAGAATGACCGCCATGAAGACGCCGAAGGTCCACGCGAGCTGCGGATCCTCGCCGAAGGCGTGCACGCTCTGCACCACGCCGGAGCGGGTGAGGAAGGTGCCGAAGATGGTGAGCCAGAAGCTGGCGATGATGAGCAGCAGGTTCCAGACCTTGAGCATGCCCCGACGCTCTTGGACCATGACCGAGTGCAGGAACGCCGTGCACGTCAGCCACGGGAACAAGCCGGCGTTCTCCACCGGGTCCCAGGCCCAGTACCCGCCCCAACCCAGCTCCTCGTAGGCCCACAGCCCTCCGAGGACCAGGCCGATGCCGAGGAAGAGCCAGCCGAAGAGCACCCAGCGCCGCATGCTGCGTTGCCACTGCGCGTCGACGTTGCCGGTGATCATCGCCGACATCGCGAACGCGTAGGGCACGGCCAGCGACACCATGCCCAGATACAAGCTGGGCGGGTGACAGATCATGTAGGGGTTTTGCAGCAGCGGGTTCATCCCCTTGCCCTGCGGCGGCGGCACGCTGCCGTCGGTCAGCAAGAAGGGGTTGAACGGGTTCTTGAGGAAGACCAACAAGGCCGTGAAGAACGCCAAGATGACCGCCAGCACCAACACCGCGTGCGGGATCAGATCCCGGTGCCGCTTGGCGTTGGCCCGGATCGCCAGCGAGGAGAACAGCGAGAGCAGCAACACCCAAAACAGCAGGCTGCCGTCGAGGGATCCCCAGAACGCCGTGATCTTGTAGAAGATCGGCATCGCCGGGTGCCCGTTCTGCTGGACGTATTGAATGCTGTAGTCGCCCGCCAGGAACGCGTAGACCAGCAGCGCCGACGCGAACGCTGCTAGGCCGAAGATGGCGTGCATCCCGGCCGTCGCGCCTTCGGCGAGCCGCTCGGAGCGCTGATGCGCTGCGAGAGCCGCCATCGCGGCGGTCGCCAGGGTCAGCAGGAACAGCAGGAGTATTGCTACGGTGCCGAGGGTTGAGATCGTCATGGTGGGGCTCTGGATTCGGCGGAGATCGGGCGCGCCAGCTCCGAGATGCTCGGAGGGCGCGATCCCAGGTCAGCTTCGCGATGGGGCGGCGCCAGCGGGGCCGTCCTGCTTGACGCTGTCTTCTTCTTCGTACTTCGAGGGACACTTCGCCGACATCTCGTCGGACTCGAACAGCGTGCCCTGCTCGTTGATCCGCCCGGTCAGCACCACTTCACCGCCCTCTTGGAACGTGTCGGGCGGAATGTTGGTGAAGTGCACGTCGAGACGCTCACCGGCGCTCTCGATCGTGAACCGGTAGTCGCCGGTCGTGCCCTTCTTCTTGGAGATGGTGCCTTCGACCACCGTGCCGTGCACCTGGATCGTGCGCCCCTGATAGCTGTCGGGCGTCGCGACGACCTTCTCGGCGTAGACGTACTCCAGCACCCCCTCACCGGGATCCGAGAACGCCAGGTAGCCGATCGCCGCTGCGACGACGACGCCAATACCGATTTTGCTTCCGAGATTCAGTGCCATGGGTTCACCCGCCGATGCTCATCATTGCTTTGCGAGGCCCGCCCTGGCCGTCGAGGCCGAAGGCATGCGCATCGCGCTTGGTTGCGAGCACGCGCTGCACCACGCGCTCGACATCTCCAGCTGCGCCACCGCGGAGTGCGGCGCGCAGATCTCCGGTTTCGTCCCGCGCCAGACAGCCATGCAGCTGTCCGGTCGCCGAGACGCGCAGCCGATTGCAGCTCGCGCAGAAGTTCTCGGTGAGAGCGCCGATCGTCCCCAAGCGCCGACCCGCCCAGGGCCCGGCGGTCACGCGCCAGTAGGACGCGGGACCGTGGCCGCGCACCCCCGCACCCGCGTCGGGCTCGATTGTGGCGCCGAGGTCTTCGGAGATCGCCCCACGCACTTCGGCCGCGGACATCATCTCGCCGGGAACGAAGAGCGCCCCGCCGCCCATCGGCATCTGCTCGATGAAGCGGGGCGTGAAGCCGCGCGCCCACGCGAACTGAGCGATCGTGGCCAGCTCCTGGTCGTTGAACCCCTTGATGGCCACGACGTTGAGCTTGAGCTGCGGGAAATCGGCGGCGACGGCCGCGTCGATCCCCGCGAGCACGCGGTCGAGGTTGCCCCGGCGCGTGATGCTGGCGAAGCGCTCCGGGTCGAGGCTGTCGAGCGATACGGTCAGCCCGTGGAGGCCGGCCCGTCGTAGGGGCCCGGCCATCGGCTCGAGGCGCTCGGCGTTGGTCGTCATCACCACCTCGAGCGGCTGGCCCTGCTGTGTAGTCAGGGAGCACAGCCCCGACACGAGCTCGACCAAGCCTCGCCTGAGCGTGGGTTCCCCCCCGGTGAGCCGAACACGCTCGACACCCCAGCGGGCGAAGGCGGAGGCGAGCGATACCACCTCCTCGAGGCTGAGCACCTCGTCCCGTCGACCGAACGCCATCGGCTCGTCCGGCATGCAGTAGGTGCAGCGGTAGTTGCAGCGATCGAGCAGCGAAATCCGCAAGTAGCGCACGCGACGATCGAGCCGGTCGACCAGGTCGACCGCATCGACCGCATCGACGCGGGTCGAACTGGCCGCGCTGGCCGGTATCGACCGGCGCGACGACCCCTCGTCCGAGACCGGACGGGCTCGCCGCAGTTGCACGAGTCGCACGCCACCAGGGTGCCACACTGAGGGGAACCTGGCAGCCGCCTGCAGCCCCCAATTGCACTCGTGGAGACGAACGGACGCAGCGATCGACACAGCGCGTCACAAGGCGCCCCGCGGCGAAGTGGCGGCGCTGGCGAACCGCTCCAGGCGGCCTTGGCGCGGGTTCGGAGCGCGGACAGAGGTGAGGGAACGACGAAGGCCGCACCTCCGAAGAGACGCGGCCTCGAATCGGTGCGCTCGGCGCACCCGCTACTGCGCAGCGTCGGCGTCCGCTTCGGCCTCCCCCGCGGCGGCATCATCCTTCGCAGCATCATCCTTCGCGGCATCATCCGTCGCGGCATCATCCTTCGCGGCAGCCTCTGCCGCGGCAGGGTTTGCCTTCGCAGCGGCTGCCTTCACGCCCTCGGCCGTGTGCGGGTTGACGCATCCGAGATCCGGCAAGACGCAGCCGGCGTCGACCATGAGCGGCACGCCCTCTTCGACCAGGGGCTCGCCCTTCTCGTTGACCGCCGGCACCATCTCGGACACGAAGCAGCCCTGCTCGAGCCGGCGAACCAAGAACGCCTCGCCGCCGTGTGCATCCGCAGGGTTGCACGCCGCAAACGCCTGGTCGCACATCGGGACCGAACCGTCCGAGCACGCGGGCTTGTTGCCCGCGGTGCCGTGGTTGGACGCGGACATGCGTCCCATGTCGTCCCAGCCCCCGTCCGCGCGGCGGTAGTCGGTGGCCTGCGCCTCATGCAGACGGTCGCGCGAGTTCAGGTCGAACAGCGTGAACGTGAAGAAGATCGCCACGAAGAGCAGCGACGAAACGAACATGAACACGTGGTAGCGGTTGTCATACAGCAGGTGCATGAAGAACGCGCAGACCAGCGTCGCCTTCACCGCCGCAACGATCATCGCGACCGGCAGCGACGCCGGACCCAAGTTCGCGTACGACACCGCGTAGGTGAGCCCGGTGAGGAAGAACAGCGCCACCAGCACCTTGACGTACATCGAGGTGGGCGAGATGTGTTCTTCGTTCTCGACGAAGTCGCCGACGGCCTTGCCGCCGAAGAAGAGCTTGCTTTCGTTGTTGTCAGCCACGTCGACCTCCTATTTGACCAAGTAGAGAAGCGGGAAGAGGAAGATCCACACCAGGTCGACGATGTGCCAGTACAGGCCCACGTTCTCGACCGGCGCGTAGTAGCCGTCCTTGAAGTGGCCCTTCTTGGCGCGCAGGTACACCCAGAAGATCACGCCGATGCCGACGAGCACGTGCACGCCGTGCAGGCCCGTCATGACGAAGTAGAGGCCGAAGAACACGTGGGGCAGACCGCGGAAGCTGTGCCCGTGGCTGTGCGCGTACTGAATCGCCTCGTCGTAGTTGAAGTAGATGCCCGGGAAGACGCCGTGGGAGAACTTGCCGGTGTACTCGACGTACTTGACGCACAAGAACACGAACGCGAACCCCAGCGTCAGCAGCAGCTGCGTCGCGCAGCGCTTGTTGTCGCCGAGTTGGGCGTAGCGGACGGCCATCGCCATCGTGAAGCTCGAGGTGAGCAGGACGACGGTGTTGATGCCGCCCATGGTCTTGTCGAGGAGCTCGTGCGAGCTCAGGACCATCTCCGGATAGAGCGCTCGGACGACGAAGTAGGCCAGGAAGAGGCCGGAGAACATGAGGACTTCCGTTGCGAGGAAGATCCACATGCCCATCTTGGCCGCGCCGGCCTGTTGCCCGACCGTGTTGTAGTGGTGCTGGAAGAAGCTGTGCTCCTTCGCCGGTTTTGCGTGGTCACTCATGGGTGAGTCCCTTTGGCAGGCGGTTCAAGAGCCTCAGTGCGCGGCCCCGGTGCGATCGATCTCGGGGTAGTTGTAAGGATCGTTCTCCACGCGCGGCTGCCCGTGGAAGTTGTGCTCGATCGGAGGGCTCGCGGTGTGCGTCCACTCCAGCGACTGTGCGTTCCACGGGTTGGGCCCGACCTTCTTCCCGTTTCGCAGCGAGTGCACCAGGTAGATGGCGATGATGACGAAGCCCACCAGGAGCAGGTAGCCACCGACCGTCGACAGGATGTGCTGCTGCTGGAACTGCGGGGCGTAGGACCAGTAGCGGCGCGGCATGCCTTGTTGGCCGAGCAGGAACTGGTTGAAGAACGTCATGTTGAAGCCGACGAAGATGAAGGCCGCGGCGATCTTGCCCCACCGCTCGCTGTACATCACGCCGAACATCTTCGGCCACCAGTGGTGGATGCCGCCGACGAACGCGATGATGGTGCCGCCCATCATGACGTAGTGGAAGTGCGCGACGACGAAGTAGGTGTCGTGCAGGTGCACGTCGACCGAGAGCGCGCCGAGGAAGATGCCCGTCAGTCCACCGATGGTGAACGTGAACAGGAACATCAGGCCGTAGAGCATCGGCGTGTTGAACTCGATGCTGCCCTTGTAGAGGGTGGCCACCCAGGAGAACGTCTTGATTGCGGTGGGAACCGCGACCGCGAAGGTGAGGAACGAGAACACGATGCCCGCGATCTCGGACTGTCCCGAGACGAACATGTGGTGGCCCCACACGACGAAGGAGATGATCGCGATGGCCACCGAGGACAGCGCGATCGCCTTGTAGCCGAAGATGTGCTTGCGGCTGTGCACCGCGATGATCTCGGACTCGATGCCGAAGCCCGGGAGGATCATGATGTAGACCGCCGGGTGGCTGTAGAACCAGAAGAAGTGCTGGTACAGCACCGGGTCGCCGCCCATGGCCGGGTCGAAGATGCCCACCATCAGCGTGCGCTCAACGATGAGCAGCAGCAGCGTGATCGCCAGGACGGGGGTGGCCAGGACCTGAATGACCGAGGTCGAGTACAGCGCCCAGACCATCAGCGGCATGCGGTTCCAGGTCATGCCTGGCGCCCGCATCTTGTGCACGGTCACGATGAAGTTCAGCCCGGTCAAGATGGACGAGAAGCCCAGAATGAAGGCGCCGAAGGTCGCCGAGATGACGGCTGTGCCCGAGGTGTTCGAGTACGGCGTGTAGAACGTCCAGCCGGTGTCAAGCTGACCGGCGGCCAGCGTGTACAGGAAGAAGATCGACCCGAGGGTGTAGATCCAAAACGACAGGAGGTTGAGCCTCGGGAAGGCCACGTCCTTGGCCCCGAGCATCAGCGGCAACAAGAAGTTGCCCAGCGCCGCGGGGACCGAGGGGATGATGACCAAGAAGACCATCACTGCGCCGTGCAGCGTGAACATCTTGTTGTAGGTCGTCGCGGAGATGAAGTCTCCCCCCTGCGGGGTGAGCAGCTCCGTCCGCAAGGTGATCGCGAAGAGGCCTCCGGCGAGGAAGAAGACCAAGACCCCGACCAGGTACATCAACCCGATCCGTTTGTGATCGAGGGTGAAGATCCAGGACTTCAGGCCGTGGGTGGCCGTGAGGTAGTTGGACTCGGTGCTGTGTGCGTCTGCCATGGCGTTGTCTCCGTGGGCGCTCTAGAGCGTCTTCATGTACTCGATCAGCGCAGTGATCTGCGTGTTGTCGAGCTGCCCCTGGTAGCTGGGCATCTGCGGCGCGTAGCCCGAAACGATTTGTTTGTTGGGCTCGAGAATCGAGGTGCGGATGTACTCGTCGTCGGCCTTGACCGAGTTGCCGTCGCTGAGGCTCTCGGTCCGGCCGTACAGGCCCTGCCACGACGGACCGGTGCCGTCGGCGCCGTCGATCGAGTGGCACGCCACGCAGCCGCGGCGCTTGTAGATGCGTTCGCCGTACTCGGCCATCGACTCACCCTCGGACTGCTCCAAGATGCCGGCCTTCTTGAGCTCGCGCTCGAAGTCGTCGGGCTCGAGGACCTTGACCACACCGGTCATGTTCGAGTGGAAGTCGCCGCAGTACTCGGTGCAGAACAGGTTGAACTCGCCGATGCGGGTGGCTTCGAACCAGGTCTGGGAGTACCGGCCCGGCACGACGTCCTTCTTGATCCGGAACGCCGGGACGAAGAACGAGTGGATCACGTCGGTGGACGTCATCGTCAGCCGGACGGGCTTGCCCTTGGGCACCATCAGCGTGAGCGCGGGCTCCTCGGTCGAGGAGTTCAGCGAGACGCCGGGGTACTTGGGGTACTCGACCGTCCAGTACCACTTCTGCCCGGTGAGTCGGACCTCCAGCGCGTCCGAGGGAGCGACCGACTGCTTGACGTAGTCGCACTCGCCCCAGACGAAGATGACCAGCAGCAGCACCGTGGGCACGGCGCTCCAGAGGAACTCGATGATCCCGCTGTGGGTGATCGAGCTGGTCTTCTGGTCCTTGCTGCGGCGACGGTACTTCCACATGAACCAGCCCATCGCCCCCATGATCAGCACGAAGAAGAGCGTGTCGAGCACGGTGATGAACAGGTAGAGGTTGTCCGTCCCCTCGGCGAACGTCGACGCGGCCGTGGGCATCGCCCATGGGTGCGCGGTCTCGACCGGAGGAAGGGGTGTCTGTGCCATGCCGCCAGCGGCTTCGGCGACTTGTTGTACGTCGGCGTTTTCGGGGGCCGTGAACAGGGAGAGGGTCACTTCGGTACCTCGCCTTCTCGTGCTCGAGTCGGAGTGGGGTCAGGGACGCTGGGTTCGCGCACGAACGGCAGCTCCATCCAAGGGGCTTCTTCTCGGGTACGACGCCGGTCGCGGCGCCACAAGACGAGCAGGAAGCCCCCCAGAATGAGGACGGTGAAGAGGCCGCCGAGTCGGACCATGCCGAACGCGAACGGGCCATACCGACCGATCGTGGGGTCGTAGGCAAAGCAGCTCAGGTAGAGCTGTTCCATGGGAGAGCCGATCTTGCCATCGCTCGCCTCGATGAGCGCGAACTTCACATCCCGAGGGATGAAGGTGAGACCGTAGAGATACTGCGCGATCTTGCCGTCGGGAGACAAGAACATCGCCACCGCAGGATGTGCGTACTGGTCCTGCTCGGCGTCGTACGCGTAGCTGATGCCGAGCTGCTCGGCGAGGGCCCGAATCTGCAGCGCGTCGCCGGTGAGGAACTGCCAGTCGGCGGAGGCGGCAGCAGCACCGGACCCGTCGTTGGTCGCCGCCGCAAGGATCGTGTCCCGCTTCTTGCGTGCGTCGGTCGGAGTCTCGTTGGGGTCGATGGAGACCGTGACGATGCGGAAGTTCTCGTCCCCGGCGGTCCAGTCGAGCTCCGCCATCGCGTCGGCCAGGCCGTTGAGCTGAACGCTGCACACCACCCGACATCGGAAGTAGTTGAGCGTCAGCAGCACCGGGCGGTCGCCGTCGAGGAAGTCCCCGAGCGTGACGGCCTTACCGGTGTGGTCGACGAAGCTCAGCTCGGGGTCGACGCGCGACCCCTTGTGCTCGGTCACCTCGATCGCGCGCATCTCCGGAGAGAGCGGCTCCGCCGGCGCCGCCGCTGCCCACGCGGGCACGATCACGAACGCAAGTGCGAACGCGAATGCGGCCAGGCGGAACAGCGGGCGGTGGAAGGTCATCGTCATCGGTGAGGGTGTCCGTGCATGCACAGGCCTGCCGCATCAGCGGGCGATGTGCACCTCGATGCGGCGGTTCTTGCTGCGTCCGGCCTCGTCCTCGTTGGGAACGAGGGGTCGCTCTTGTCCGAACCCCTTGGCGCGAACGCGGGCCTTGTCGAGGCCCTTCTCGACCAGGGCGGCGGAGACGGCGTTAGCGCGCTCGAGGCTGAGCTTCTTGTTGGCGCTCGCCTCGCCTTGATCGTCGGTGTGCCCTTCGACGACGAACTTTCCGGGGCACTTGCCGGCGATGCTCGAGAGCTTGTCCAGGACCTTCATCGACTTGGGATCGATGTCGGCGCCGCCGGTGCCGAAGCGAATCGGCGTGCGGAGGGCCTTTTGGAACTCCACGTCGCACTTGTCCGCCGCCTCGGTGCTTCCGACCTCCAGCGTCCCCATCGGCGGCCCGCCCGCGGTGGCGGCGAGCGCGTCGAACTTCTCCTGGTTGGCGTCGGGCACGAAGCCTTCGACCGACAGCTTGCCCGACGTCCACTTCGCGGTGCCCGAGCTCATGAGGTCGACGGACGCGACGGCACGCTCGTAGGCGGCCTTGAACTCCGGCTTGCCCGGGTTGTTGGTCACCTTGAGCTTGTTGCGAACGTTCTGACCGAAGTGGGTCTTCTTGGCTGCGGCTTCGATCGCGGCGCTGTCCTCATCGGAGGGCACCTCGCCAAGGAGTACGAGGTCATCGCCGCTGACAGTGAACGCAAAGCGATGGTCGCGCGGACCCTTGGCCTTGGCTGCGTCCTTGGCGTCCCCGAGCTTTCGCGCCGCCGGCTCGCGCGGGGTCGGCTTGCCGAGCCCGCCCCACTCTTCGACCTTCTTGCCGGTTCCCGTGCCCGCCCAGTCCTTGTCGGGGCGGCCACCAGCGAGCAAGGCGGGGTTGTCGATGAGCTGCTGCTCGGCCTTCTCGACCGGGATGTAGTAGCGGGTGGTGACCGCGTCCGGCTTGCCCTCGCCACCGGGCGTCACGATCTCGTAGGCGCCATAGCCGTCGGCGACCTCGCCCATCTCGGCGACGTACTCTTGCTGCGAGCTGTTGCCGCCGGCGACCCGCTCGTTCTCGATCGTGCGCACCTGCTGGTTGAACAGCTGGATGACGCCGATGCACAGCGCGAGCGTCAGGGAGCCCAGAAGCGCAACGATGTTGAACAGACGCCCCGAGGGCATCTTGTCGATCTCGTGCGCTCCATCGTCGTGTGCGTGTTCGTCACTCATGTCGGAACTCGTTTCGTGGGGCCTCAGAAGTTCTCAAAGTGGACCGACTCGGCGAGCCGGGGGTCCTGGAGGGGTACCAGCGCCTTGCGCGACAGACCCCACGTCATCACGGCGATCCACAGGCCGCCGATGCCAACGAAGCAAAGGACGTCCACGAGACCAAAGTCGATGGTCGGGTGGTGGTTGCCGGCGTTGTGCGGGCCGACCGGGTCGATCAGCCAGAACATGTCGATGAACTCGGCGACGAGAATCCAAACCGCCCAGAAGGCGAGCGTCTTGGGGTTGCGCTTGATGTGCCGCGAGATGAGCCCGAGGAACGGGAACGCGAAGCGCGCGAAGACCAGGACGATCGACAGCGTGAGGTACTCGCCGGCGCCCCGATAGCTGAACCACTCGGTCTCCTCTGGAATGGTCGCGTACCAGATCAGCATGTACTGGGAGAACGCCATGTAGGCCCAGAACACCGTGAAACCGAACATCATCTTGCCCAGGTCGTGGAAGTGTTCCTTGGTCACGACGCCGCGGAGGTATCCGCTGCGGTGGAGCAAGATGACCACGAGCGCGATGAAGGCGTGGGTCGAGACGACCGCGCCTGCGAAGTAGTAGGCGCCGAAGATCGTCGAGAACCAGTGGGGGTCGAGCGACATCAGCCAGTCGAAGGCCGAGAACGTCAGCGACAGGGCGAAGACGGCGATGCCCAGCGGCGCCGCCCATCGCATCCTGTGGCTCAGCCGCGCGACCTCGGTCTTGCTCGCGGTGTCCTGCGCAGTGGAGGAGCGCCAGTAGAACAGGCCGAAGATGGTCCAGACGATGATGTAGACGATGGCCCGGATCCGGAAGCTGGTCTCGTTGAGATACGGCTCCTTCCACGAGAGCATCGGGTCGTTCGCGACGACCTCGGTGTGCGTCCAGTGGAAGAGGTCGTGCGCACCCAAGAAGACGGCCGGCAAGATGAGCAGGCCCATCACCGGCAGCGTGAGCGCCATGTTCTCCGCGATGCGGCGGACGACGATCGACCAGCCAGCGCGCGCAGCGTGCTGGATGAGCACGAAGAACAAGCCGCCAAGGCTCAGCGCGAGCCAGAACATGGCCGAGGTGAGGTAGGAGAAATAGAAGTCGTGCCCCTCACCCTTGAGGGCAAAGGCACCGCCCAGCGCCGCGAGGCCGACCACGCCGCCGATCATGGGGAGCTTCCTCCACATGGAGCTGCCGGCGATGTTCACCTGTTCGGGGCGGACAACTGCTTCATCGTGACCGTGAGCGCTCATTTTCCGGCTCCCTTGTCGGCTGGGGAATTGGCTTGGGCAAACTGGGCGGGGATATCGCTCTTCTTGGCCCCGTGCGAAACCTGCAGCACGCGGATCCACGCGGCGATGGCCCAGAGATCTTCGGGGTTGGGGATCTGCGCCGAGTACCCCTTCATGACGCCGTACCCCTCGCTACCGACCCGAAAGAAGTACCCCACGGGCACGGGCTGGTACTGGTCGTTGTGGAAGTTGGCGGGCGCCTGCGCGAAGCCGTCGGCGACGCGGCGGTTGGCAGGACCGTCTCCCCGTCCCTGCTGACCGTGGCAGGGTGCGCAGTAGATGTTGTAACGGTCTTCACCGCGTGCGAGCAGCTCGGCGTCGACCTCGATGCCCTCGGGCAGCGTCGCCGCGAGGTTCCCTTGGTCGTCCGTGCCGCGCCACAGGTGGTCGTCGTCCTTGAGGAACCCGACCGCGACCGTGCCGACCGGAGGCGTCCGCATCACGCGGCCATCTTCGAAGAACTGGTTGCGCTCCTGCGCTTCGCCCCGCTCTTGAAAGTCCATGTTTTGCTGGAGGTGAACCGGAGGTGACTCCGAGTAGTTGCCCCAGCACCCGGCCAGCCCGAAGAGCGCGAGCGCGGCCGCAGCCGGTGCGAAAGATCGATGTTGAACAACCATCTCTAGTCCTCGACCTCCTCGACGCTCAGCGCGCCGGTCTCCTGAAGGAACTTGGTCGTGTCCTCGGCGTGGTACCGAGGATCGCGCGCCTCGATGGCGATGAAGAAGCGGTCGTCGCTGGCACGGATGAACTTCTCCGAGTTGAACACCGAGTGATACAGCTGCGGGAGCTTGTTGAGCCCGAGCATCCCGAATACCGCGCCGAACGACCCCAGCAAGATGCCGGGCTCGAACGTGACCGGGACGAAGGCCGGGTAGCTGTTGAACGGCTTCGCGGCGATGATGATCGGGTAGTCGACCGCGGCCATCCAGTACTGCATCAGGAAGCCCAGCGCAGCGCCGGAGAACCCCATCACGCACACGATCCACGGGACCAGCGAGGAGCGCAGGCCCATCGCCTTCTCGAGCCCGTGCACGGGGAACGGCGTGTAGGCATCCCACGCGGCATAGCCGGCATCTCGAACCTGCTCACACGCGTGATAGAGGTCCTGCGTGTTCTCGTACTCGGCCAGGAGGCCGAAGATCTTGGGGCGTTTAGCCATTGTCTTTGCCGTCCTTGTTCGTGTCGGCTTTGCCGGCGGGAGGGGGAGAGAAGAGCAGCTCTTCTTTTTTCTCCGGTACGGGCTCGGGCTCGGGCTCGGAGGCCAACTCGGGCTCGGGCTCGGGCTCGGAGGCCAGCTCGGGCTCGGGCTCGGGCTCGGAGGCCAACTCGGGCTCGGGCTTGGAGGCCAACTCGGGCTCGGGCTCGGGCTCGGGCTCGGAGGCCGGCGCCGGCACGACAGCCGGCTCGGGCTCGGGCTCGAGGCTCGCCTCCACCTCGCCGGCCGTGGCGTGGTGATCGCGTGATTGGGCCGTCTTGTCCGGGTCGACCCAATGCGGGTTCGCCCGAGGCATGACCGACTTCACCTCGGCGATGGCGATGAGCGGCAGGTACCGCAAGAAGAGCAGGAAGAGCGTGAAGAACAGGCCGAAGCTGCCCAGGAAGAGCGTCACGTCCCAGATGGTGGGCGAGAAGTAGTCCCACGAGCTGGGCAGGAAGTCGTGGTGGAGCGAGGTCACCACGATGACGAAGCGCTCGAACCACATCCCGATGTTGACGAAGATCGACAGGATGAACAGCGCCGTGGGGCTGGTCCGAATCTTCCGGAACCAGATCAACTGCGGCGTGAGCACGTTGCAGCTCATCATCGTCCAGTACGCCCAGGCGTAGGGCCCGAAGGCGCGGTTCTGGAAGACGAACGCCTCGTACTCGTTGCCCGAGTACCACGCGATGAAGAACTCCATGCTGTACGCGTAGCCGACGATGCTGCCCGTCAGCAGGATGATCTTCGCCATGTTCTCGAGGTGCTTGATGGTGATGATGTGCTCGAGGTTGAACCAGACCCGCAGGGGGATCATGAGCGTCAGCACCATGCCGAACCCGGAGAAGATCGCTCCGGCGACGAAGTAGGGCGGGAAGATCGTCGTGTGCCAACCGGGCAGGTTGGAGATCGCGAAGTCGAACGAAACGATCGAGTGCACCGAGAGCACCAGCGGCGTGGCCATGGCGGCCAGCAGGAGGTAGGCGGACTCGTAGTTCACCCAGTGGCGGGCAGAGCCGCGCCAACCCATCGCGAAGAACCCGTAGGCCATGCGCCGGATGGTCGTCTTGGAGCGGTCTCGCATCGTCGCGAGGTCGGGGATGAGCCCGACGTACCAAAACAGGCTGGAGACCGTGAAGTAGGTCGAGACCGCGAACACGTCCCACAGCAGCGGGCTGCGGAAGTTGACCCACATCTCCATCTGGTTGGGCACCGGCGCCAGCCAGTAGGCAGCCCAGACGCGGCCGACGTGCACCCCGGGGAAGATCAGGGCGCAGATGACCGCGAAGATGGTCATCGCCTCGGCGCCTCGGTTGATCGAGGTCCGCCACTTTTGGCGGAACAGGAACAAGACCGCGGAGATCAGCGTTCCGGCGTGGCCGATGCCGACCCAGAACACGAAGTTGATGATGGGCCAACCCCAGGCGACCGGGATGTTGTTGCCCCAGACGCCGATGCCCTTCCAGAACAGCCACCCAAGGCTGACCGGGAGCAGGGAGAGCAGCGCGAGCGCCGGCAGGAAGAACATGATCCACCGCTTGTGCGGCATCTCGATCGGGGCCGCGACCGCGTTGGTCAGCTCGGCGAACGTCGGGTCGCCCTTGACCAGAGCAGCCCGCCCCTGAAGCGGATCAGGATCGTTCTCGTGCGTGGGTGGGATGTAGTGGCTCACTGGTGATGCTCCCCAGTCTGCTCGGCCGCTGCAGCATCGCTGTGCGCAGGGGTCTCGCCTTGAGAGGCTGCGAAGTCCTGCTCGGCCTTCTTGCGCGCCGCGCCCAACGTCGGGTGCGGGTTGCGAATGCGAGCGAGGTACGTGGTCCGGGGCTGCGTGTTGAGGTCACGAAGCACCGCGTAGTTGCGAGGCGAGCGCTTTGCCTTGCTCACCGCGCTGTCGGGGTCGTGGATGTCGCCGAAGACCATGGCGCCGGTCGGGCAGACCTGCTGGCAGGCGGTGAGGATCTTGCCGTCTTCGACGACGTCCTTGCCGGCCACGTGGGCCTCGATCTTCTGCGCGTTGATCCGCTGCACGCAGTAGGTGCACTTCTCCATGATGCCGCGGAAGCGGATGGTGACATCCGGGTTCTTCTGCATCTGGCGCAGCCAGGCGTCCTCGCCCTCCAGCTCTTTGCGCTCCTCGTCGTTCTGCCGATAGACCTTCCAACCGCCCGGACGGATGTCCTCGTTGTAGTTGAAGAAGTTGTAGCGGCGAACCTTGTAGGGGCAGTTGTTGGAGCAGTACCGCGTGCCGATGCAGCGGTTGTAGACCATGTCGTTGAGCCCCTCGGGGCTGTGCACGGTGGCCGCGACCGGGCAGACCGACTCGCACGGAGCCGACTCGCAGTGCTGGCAGAACATGGGCTGGATGGCCGCCTCGACGTCGTCGATGTGCTCCCAAGACTCGTTCTTACGCGTCTGGGGGTCGACCGCTCGGTAGTAGCGGTCGAGCCGGATCCAGTGGAGCTCGCGGCCGTTGATGACCTGCTCCTTGCCGACGACCGCGATGTTGTTCTCGGCCTGGCACGCGACCACGCAGCTCAGGCAGCCGGTGCACGTGTTGAGGTCCACGCTCATGCCCCACTGCTGTTTGCCGGTGAGCTTCGGAGGCTCCCACAGGTGGCGCAGGCGCTCCTCGTCCATCAAGTTGGCCTTCTCGACGAAGTTCGGCTCGGCGCTGAACTCCTCGGCGGTGGCCTCGAGCACGATCGGGCGCTCCTTGAAGTTGTTGAGGTACGCAGGCGGCTTGAGCGAGCCGTAGTCCTGGGTGTTGGCCAGCGGGTAGGTCCCGCCCGCCTTGCTCACCGAGGCGCCACCGATCCAGGCGGACGCCGTGGTGCGGGCCACGTTGGCGTCGAAGCCGGCGCCCTTGGACACGACCGCCTCGTGGTCGTCCCACCGCAGGATCTTCCGACCTGAGCCGATGGTGATCGAGACCGTGTTCTCGGCCTGGCCGGGCATGATGAAGATCGGGAGCGTCATCGAGCCGCCCTCGGTCACCGCGACGGTGACCATGTCTTCGTTGGCCACGCCCAGCTGCTCGGCGGTGCTCGGCGACACGTAGGCCGCGTTGTCCCACGCGAGCTTGGACACCGGGTGCGGCAGCTCCTGCAGCCAGGCGTTGTTGCCATATCGCCCGTCGCCCACGCGCGGGTCGAGGTGGAAGTTGACCTCGGTCCCCTCGACGACCTTGCGTCCCTTTGTGACCTCGGCAGCGACCGCCTCCCAGTTTGCCAACGGCGGAATCGAAGCCTCGCGAGGAGCGCCAGCGACGACACCGTCGTGCAGCCAGCGGCGCCAGGTCTTGTCCGAGAAGCCGGCGCCGAGCTGGCCCTGCCAGTACTTCTTGAGGACCGCGCTGCCGCGATCGAGCTTGCCGGTGGCGAGCAGGTGCATCAGCTCGGTGTCGCTGTACGTGTCGTGCAGCGGATCGATGAGCGGCTGCACGATCGAGATCGTGCCATCACTGCTCTCGGCATCGCCCCACGCCTCGAGGTAGTGCGAGATCGGCAGGTGCCACTTGGCGATGGCCCCGGTCTCGTCCCGGTACGGCCCCAGGTGGATCGTGTTGGCCGACGCCAGCTTCTCCGCGAGACCCAGGTCCGACGTGCCGTCGTAGGCGGGGTTGGTGTCGATGCACACCACCGTGTCGATCCCGGCGCCCAGGCCCTGCGCCAGGTCGGAGAGCGACTCCAGCGGCATCGCCGAGCGATCGAGACGCCAGCGGACCGTGGTCCCGGTGTTCCGCAGCGCGGAGTTGACCACCGCCGCGAGGGCGTGGACCCACATCGGTTGGCGCTCGCCGACCAGCACGGCCGACTTGCACAGCGGCCGATACCGAGACGGCTCGGCGCCTGCTGCAGCCGCCGCTGCCGCTTCCTTGCAGCGATCGCTCTCGACGGCTTCGGCGAGGTCTTCGGCGAGCACGCCGATGACCGCCGCGGTGCCCTCGTCGAGCTGAACGGCCGGAAGCGCGTCGGCCGAGAAGCCCTCGGGAGTCGTGACCGCCTCGAACTTCCCGGAGAACAGCGCCTTGGCCAGCGCGATGAGAGCGTCGCCGACCTGGCTGCCCCGGATGCGTGCCCGGTGGTCGGCCATCATGCCCGTGTTGGACAGGTGCGGCTCGAACACGTACAGCCGCGACATCGGGTCGGTGGGACCGACGACCTTGCGCGTTCCGGCCCACTCGGAGGACAGGCGGGTCGTGTCGGGGTGCGTGGCGCCCAGGAAGTCGGCGTCGAACGACGCGATGACCTTGGCGCCATCGAGCGAGTAGCGGTAGCGAGCCCCTGCCCCGCCGAGCAGCTCGGCGACCGCGACTGCGTTGGTCGCCCGCATCGGATCGCCGTCGAAGAAGCGCGCGCTCGGGTAGCGCTGCTTGATGCCCTGAAGCAGGCTGCGGTTGGTCGGCGAGGGCATGTCGCGAACGACGAACGCCATCCCCGAGCCGCCGCCGGCCGCCTTGGACTCCAGCATCTTCGACAGCGCCGCGCGAGCGGTGCCCCAGTCGCTGATCTTGCCGTCGGCCATGGGCATCCGGCTCCGGTCCGGATCGTAGAGATCCAGGACCGAGGCCTGCGCGAACAAGGACGTGGCGCCACCGGAGCCCGAGTGATTCCCGTTGCCCTCGACCTTGATCGGCCGTCCATCGTGGCTCTCGACGACGACGCCCTCGACCGAACCGCCGAGCGCGAAGGCCGAGGCGTAGAACATCGGCTTGCCCGGGATCAGGTCCTCGGGCCGCGTCTTGAACGGCAGGATGTGTTCACTCGGCTTGCGAATGCAGCCGGTGGTGGTCATGGAGACGCCCGCGAGGGCGGCACCGGAGCCGATCAGGCCGAAGAAGTTTCGCCGCGAGACGCCATCGGCCGGGATCTCCAGCTCTTCGGCTCCCTCGGGGAACTCCTTCCACGTATCTGCATTGACATCGTGGTCCTTGGTGCGCGCCTGGAGGCTTCGCCAGAACTGCGAGCCACGCTTCACGACCTGGTTGGCCACCTCGCCCTGAGGCTGAATGGGGCCGAGCCGCTGCGGTGCGGCCTTGCCATTGACGACGTTGAGCTTCTTCATCGGTAGAACCGCTCTGACTTCCCCAACGAGGGGGCTATCGGTGACATCCCGAGCAGTGGACCGGCGGGTTGACCTTGCGCTTGCGCTCCGGGTCCCGGTCGGGGTCGTAGTTTTCGGCGTCCGCGTCCCAGCCCATGTTGGTGACCTGGTCGAGCGGACGAAGGTTGGGCTTCGGATTGCGATGGCAATCGAGGCACCACCCCATGGAAAGCGGCTGGTCCTGCGAGACGACCACCATCTGGTCGATGCGCCCGTGACAGCTCGCGCAGCCAACCCCCGCCGCCACGTGGGGCGAGTGGTTGAAGTACGCGAAGTCCGGGAGCATGTGCACACGAACCCACTCGACCGCCTCGCCGGTTTCCCAGCTCTCCTTGAGGTTGGCGATCCGGCCCTCGTAGGGGCCGCCAGGGTTGGTCGTGCGCACGAGGCCGTCGTGGCAGTTCATGCAGGTTTGGGTGGGAGGGATCGCCGCATGGGCCGCGTACTCCACGGTGTTGTGGCAGTAGCGGCAGTCCATGCCCATCTCGCCCGCGTGCAGCTTGTGGCTGTACGGCACCGGCTGCTTCGGCTGGTAGCCGACATCGGTGTATTGCGGGGAGAACCAGTACCAAACCGTAAAGATGGCGCCGGCCCCGAGAATGGGAGCGATCAGTCCGAGAACGACTGGAAGGGTGTTCGTCCAGCGAGGGAAGATGGCGGGCATCTAGTTCACCGTGCTCGGGGAAGTGAAGGACCGGCTCGCCCGAACGCATCGTGCGCCCGAAGAAACAAGTCCGTCGTCCCCGACGTTTGCTTGAGTGGTTGTGCAGGGCGTCGCGAAATCGCAGCTCGTTCCGTTGCCGAGGTCCCCGTGGGGAGCCCGGCCGCGGGCGAGTGTCGCGGCGAGAGAAGGTGCGTACATCCCGCTGAATCCGGCGCGGAAGGTATCAATTGCGACAGGTCGCCGCAACAACTCAATCCGGTCGGACGCCGGAAAGAACTTCGTTCTGGCCCGCTCCCGAGCGCATCGGGAGGAGCGAGCGAGAGAGTGATCACCCCGAGGCGCGGCGCGATCGCCTTGCCCGGGGGCTCGGCCGCGGCGCGCGTGGATTGGCAGCAAGCCCATCACGACGCCTCCATTGTCGTCCCCGCCCATCGGGGCGAGAAGGTCTTGAGGTACTGGATGACCGCGTGACGGTCGTCATCGGCCAAGCCGCCGAAGGCGGGCATGCCGTTCTTCACCTTGCCGTTGCGGAGGGTGATGTCGATGTCGTCGTCGGTGGGCAGCGCGTCCGCGGGCGTCGACTTGTACTTGAAGTCGGCCTGCCGGAAGTCCCGCGGCGTCGCCGCAAGCCCGGTGGACGCGGGCCCCTGACCGGAGCCGTCGACGCCGTGGCAGGCGGCGCAGCGCATCTCGTAGGTCCGATGTCCGGCGTTGAGCACCTCGGCGCTCACTTCCTGGCCGCCGAGCACCTGCGCCGCGGTGAACTTGGGCGGCTCATCGCCACAGCCGCCGCCGAGGGCGGTCAAGCAGAGCAGGACGGTCGTTCGCGCAGGCATGTCGTCTACGTCCCGTCCGCCGCGCCGGATTTGGCGAGCATGAGCACCCGATCGGCGCGCTCGTAGAGTTCGTCGAGCCCGCCGTCCGCGTTGGGCGTCGGGTCGAGACCGAAGAAGCCCCGCACGTTGCCTTCGTGGTCGACCAGCGCGAGCTTGGTGGAGTGCGCGATGTCGAAGAGGCCGTCCTTCTCGGTGCGATCGCCCACCCCGAGCTTGAAGCCGCCCTCGAGCAGCGCGGTGATCTCGGCCGTGTCCCCGGTGACGAAGCGCCAGGCGTCGTCGTCATCGGTCGCGAACTCGTCGTGGTAGGCGGAGAGCACCTGCGGCGTGTCGTACTCCGGGTCGACGGAAAACGACACCATCTTGATGCCGATCCCGTTGCGAGCGAAGCGCGCGTGCAGGTCTTGCATCGCTCGGGTGACCGCCGGACAGGTGCTGGGGCATCGCGTGAACACGAAGCCCGCGACCCAGACGTCGCCGTGCAGCGTCTCGGGCGTGAAGGGCCGGCCCTCGTGGTCGGTCAGCGCGTAGTCCTGCGGAAGCGTGAACATCACCGGCGGCGGGTCGGGGATGTGCCGCATGTACGGGCGCAGCAGCGTGATCGTCACGACGGCAAGCAGCCCCATGATCACCCAAATGTGGCGTCGGAAGAACGCCAGCCACGGTGGGGGCACGTAGTCTGGGGGCGGGACGGCCATCGTTTACAGGAGCACGTCGACGACGAGCGCCGCGGTCAGGGCCGGCAGATACACCAGCGAGGCCAAGAAGTAGTTGCGAGCCCAGCGAACGCCGGCCCCGTTGTCGAGCCCGGTGAAGCTCCAGCCCAGGAAGCCTGCGCCGAGCAGCGCGGCGGACATGAAGTAGATGAAGCCTGCGCCGCCGATCGGCACCAGAAGCAGCGTCAGCGGCACCAGCACGAGCACCCACGCCACCGCCTGAATCTTGGCGACCGCGTCTCCGCGCACCAGGGGTACGACCTTGATGCCCGCCCGCGCGTACTCGGCCTTGCGGTACAGCGCGATCGCGATGAAGTGCGGCAGCTGCCACACGAGCAGGATGAGGAACAAGATGACCGCAGGCGGGTCGACGCTGTCGGTGACCGCGGTCCAGCCCAGCAGGGGCGGGGCGGCGCCGGGGACCGCACCGATGATCAGCGCCGCCGGGGTCTTGTACTTGAGCGGGGTGTAGACCGCGACGTAGCTGAGGATCGAGAGCCCGGCGAGGACGGCGGTCAGGCCGTTGGTGCCAGCCCACAGCACGACCAGCGACGCGACGCTGAGCGCGGACGCGAACGCCAACGCAGTGCTCGCGCGCAGCCGGCCGGTGGGCAGTGGCCGCCGCTTCGTGCGAGCCATCAGCCCGTCGGTGTCGCGCTCCCACCACATGTTGAAGGCGTTGGCGCCACCGACCGCGAGCGCGATGCCGACGAACGCCGCGAGGGCCGTCCACAGATCGAGCGTCCCGGGGGCCAGCGCCATCCCGCCGGCGGCCATGATGAGGCACATCCGGGTGATCGACGGCTTGGTCAGAGCGATGAGGTCTCGGAGCTTCACAACGCGACCCCTTCTTGCCCGTGTCGGCAGAAACTGTCGATAGCCCGGTATGCGCTGGCGCACGCGCAATTTTTGCGATTGGAGCAGCCGTTCCCTCGCTCCTCGCACCGGTCGAACACCCACTGCGCCTTGGCGGACGAAAGGTCGAGCGACTCGCAGGTCGGGGTGCGGTCGCGGCCCAGCAGGCAGTGGGTCATGACCATGGGCACGCCGTTGTCGCACAGCGGTTTGTTCGCCGCGCATTCGCCATGCCACTTCAACACCTCGGTCACGCAGCCCTCCGCATCCACAGTCTTGCCGACCGCGTCCATCTGGGTGGTCACCGCCGCGAAGTGGTCCCGGCTTCGGACCAGCTGTCGGTAGCCGACCGCGCCCAAGAGAACGACGATGACGGCGACGCCGCCGAGGACCCAGCGTAGCTGAGGCCCCGAGCGTTCCGCGTGGTCCACGCTCGGCACGCGCGGGTTCTAGCGCTAACCCGAGATGCGGTCAACGGCGCGCCAGGCCCGCTGTGGGCCCGCTATTGGGACCACGGAGCATCCCATTTTGGTCCTCCGTCCTCGCAAGTGTTCGTCCGCACTGTGTTCGGGCGTGGTCGGTCTGTGGGCCGGGGCGAACGCAGCCACGATTCGGCGCAGGTTATGCGCGCAGTCTTCGATGCAGATCGACCTCACGCCGCATCCTGATATCTTGATGGGATGCGTATGAAGGTGTGGATGACCGTGCTCGGGTGTGGGTTGGCGATGGCGGGCTGTGACGGCGGCGACGGGGATGAATCCGGGAGCGCCACCGACGGCGAGACCACGTCGACCACCGACGACGTGGCGACGACCATCCCCGTCACGTCCGTGTCCGAGACGACGACCCCCGACCCCACCACGGGCACATCCGGGACCTCCTCGGGCGACACGAGCACCGCCGGTGACACCGGCGACACCGAGACCGACACCGAAAGCAGCGGCGACACCGGCACGGACACGGGGAGCACGACCGACGGTGACACCTCGTCGAGCGACGAGACCACCAGCGGCCCGACCGCCTGGGACGTCGATTGGTGCAACCTGCAGTTTCCCGAGACCATCGTCGGCTCCACCAAGACGGTGACGACGGCCTACTCGCGCGTCTACGTAGAAGGCCTGACCGACCTGACCCCCCTCAACAACGTCGATCCGCTGCTCGTGGTCGAGTTCGGGTACGGAGACGATGGCTCCGATCCCGGCGAAGCGTGGACGTGGGTCACCGCGACTCCCAACCTCGGTTGGAACGGCAACGACGTCGGCGCACCCAACAACGACGAGTACCAGGGCGACCTGCAGTTCGCAGCGCCGGGGACCTACGACTACGCCGCGCGCGTGTCCGGGGACGAGGGCGTCACGTGGGTCTACTGCGACCTCGACGGCTGGGTCGAGGGCGGCTACACGCCCGACCAAGCCGGCGACGCGACGATCGAGTAGGCGCGATGCTGCGCACGGTCGCCTCGGTCTTGGGCGGACATGCATGGACCGTCTTCGCCGACGCCCTGCACCGGGTCCGGCCGATCTCGCCTCCGACCTCGACCCCGTGGTCGACCACGGTCGACGGCGGGGCGACCGGCGGCGTTCAGCTGCGCGGATGCTTCAGCGCCGCGCCGTCCGCCGACACGGCGGTCTTGGTGGTCCACGGGCTCGGCGGGTCCTCCCAGAGCGGATACTGCCGCGCGCTGGCCAGCGCTGCCGCCCACCGCGGCTGGTCGAGCTTGCGGATCGATCTACGCGGCGCCGACGGCCTCGGCGAAGACGTCTACCACGCCGGACTTTCCGGAGACCTTCGCGCCGCCCTGCGCAGCCCTGCCCTGCGCGCGCACGAACGCGTGCACGTGATCGGTGTCTCGCTGGGCGGCCACGCCACCCTCCGCCTCGCCCTGGAGCCGGTCGAGGGTCTGGGCGCCGTCATCGCGGTCAGCAGCCCTGTCGATCTCGCAGCGTCGTGCCGAGCGATCGACCGGCGCCGCGCGTTCGCCTACCGGCACCACGTGCTGCGATCCCTCAAGGACGCCTACGCGGCCGTCGTTCGAACTCACGAACATCGGGCCCCCACCCCGCTGGCTGCGGTCGAGCAGATCCGAACGATTCGGGAGTGGGACCGCCTCGTCGTCGTGCCGCGCCATGGCTTCGCCGACGTCGCCGACTACCACCAGAGCATGAGCGTGGGTCCGCACCTGGGGTCGCTGTGCGCGCCCGCCCTGTACGTGGGCTCCGCCTTCGACCCGATGGTCCCCGGGGCAACGGTCCTGCCCTCGCTGCGCGCCGCCGGCGACGCCCTGCGGGTGGTGATGCTCGACCGTGGTGGCCACGTGGGTCTTCCCGCGCCGGCGCTGGACGCCGACGCGCCGCACACCCTGCCCGACCAGCTCATGGCGTGGCTCGCAGCGGCGCTGTGACCTGGCCGCGCCTCAGGACCCGGCGCCGGCCGAGCCGTCCACGCAGTGGAACGCTTCGGGGTTGCCCCACTTGCGCACGTTGACGAACGCGGCGCTCAGACGCCCCTGTTCGTCCACGAAGAACGTGTCGGGGATCTTCTCGCTGCCGTAGTCGATGTTGACCGACGTGCTCGGATCCCACAGCACGGTGACGCCGGTCTCCTGCAACGACATGCGCTCGAGGAACGGGACGATGTCCTCGCGCTTCTCGTCGATGCTGATGGCCAGGATGACGACGTCGTCACGGCCGCCCAGGCGCGCGGCGAGCTGGTCGAGCTGTGGCCACTCGGTGATGCACGGTTCGCACCACGTCGCCCAGAAGTTCACGATCACCAGCTTGCCGCGAAAGTCCGAGAGCGACACGGTGTTGCCCTCCAGATCTTGCACCTCGAAGGAGGGCGCCATGAAGGTCTCGCGACCTTCGATGCTGGCGAGGCCAGTGCTCAGCTCCAGCTGCAGCGAGAGCTCTTCGCTGCCGGGCAGATCGAGTGCGAACGCGGCGGGCTCCTCGCCGGAGACGACGGCCACGACCTGCTGCGTACCGTCGGGCAGCAGCAGCGTGGCCTGGCCGGCCTCGTCCGTGGTGGCCGCGGCCTTCCCGGAGGCATCGGGGTTGAGCGCGACGTCGGCCACGGGCGCGCCGTCCCGGGTGACGGTGACGGTGGCTCGGGACCGAAACTCCGGCGAGAGCGCGCGGCAGACCGAAGCGTTCTGGGTGTCGACCGCGCCGCGCAGGGACCACGCGAACATGAACACCAACAGACCGCCCACGCCGACGTACAGGACGTAGACCAGCATCCCGAACGCGTCGGGACCAGACCGAGCCTGGGGCTTCGCCTCGCTCACGTCGCCGACGGTAGCAGATCCGCGGCTCATGGCTGCTCGCTCATCGCATCGGCCATGATCGCCGCGTAAACCCCTGCCTTGGGCGTCCCGGCATCCACCCGCGCCTGCGCCATCGGGCGCTGCTCGGCAACGGCCTGCCGGAGGGTCTTCAGCGGCACCGCGCCGCGGACGTAGTGCCCGTTGACGAAGGTCGCGGGCGTCGAGCGGATCCCCAGCTCGCGCGACATCGTCACGTCGGCGGCGATCGACGCCTCGATGGCCGGATCGGCGAGGTCGGCCTCGAACCGAGCGACGTCGAGCTCGAGCTCCTGCGCGATGGCCGACAGATCGGCGGAGCCCAGCGAGCTCTGCACCTCGAACAGCGCGTCGTGCATCTCCCAGTACTTGCCCTGTCGCCCGGCCGCCAGCGCAGCCTTGGCAGCATCGCGGGCCCGCCGGTGCGAGGGGATCGGTAGCTGCATCGAGACCACCCGGACATCGGGCTCGAGCTCGACCAGCTCGTGCAGCGCCGGCGCAATCCGGCTGCAGTAGGGGCACTGGAAGTCGCTGAACACCGCGACCGTGACCAGCGCGTCATCGGGACCCATCGCCGGCCGCCCCTGGACGTCCACCGGGTAGGTCACGTTCGGGTCGAGCCCCGTCGGCTCGGGTTGGGGCGTGGGCGGATTGGGGTCCCGCGTCCGCCGCTGCTTCACCGCGTCGCGCATCAGCGTCGCGTACACCTCCGTCGCCGGCGTGCCCGCGTCGACGAGCTGCTCGGCGTTGCCCAGCGCGAACTCCAGCACCTCCTTCCACTGCCCCTCATCTCGGAACCCCACGAAGCGGTGTCCGTTGACGTAGAAGACCGGCGTGCCGGTCACCCCCAGCTTGGCCCCGGCGAGCATGTCGTCATCGACGGCGTCGGCCGCCGCTGCGCTCGCGAAGTCGCGCAAGAACTGCTCTTGATCCATGCCCAGCGCTGCCGCCCGAGCGCCGATCCCCTTGACGCTCGCGTTGGCAGCGAACAACTCGGCGTGCATCTCCCAGAACTTCCCCTGCTGATGCGCGGCCCAAGCCGCCTTCGCCGCGGGCAAGGCCATCCGGTGACCGGGCAGCGGGTAGTGCTTGTAGATGAGCCGCACCCCCTCGTCGAACGACGCGATGGCGGCATCCAGGGGTTCGCGCGCCTTGGCGCAGTAGGGGCACTGGTAGTCGGCGAACTCGATCACGGTGACCAGGGCGTCGGCAGGCCCTCGTGTGGGCTCGTCTCCGCGCAGCGCGACGTCGTAGCGCGTGTCGTCGTCGAGCACGGGCGGCCCGACGACGTCGTCCTGGACGAAGCGCCCGATGCCGAAGCCCAGGCCCAGCGCCATCAAGAACGCCAAGACCCCCATCAAGGGGCCCGATCCACGCGAGGTCTCGGTCTCGGTCTCGGTCTGGGTCTCGGTCTGGGTCTCCTCGGACATTGCGGCTCCGTCCCGTGTCGCTCAGCGTGCGCCGGCGACCTTCGCCGCCCGCATGATCCGCGCGTAGACCTCTTTGCGCGGCACCCCCGCGTCGATCAGCGTCTTGGCGAAGGCGCGCTCCTCGTCGATGATCGCCCCCATCGCGGCGGCATCCATGGCGCCCGAGAACGGCCGTCCATTGACGAAGAACGACGGAGTGCCGCGGACGCCGAGGCGTCGGCCGAGCGTCTGCTCGAGCTCGAGGCGCGCGGCGGTCTCCTCGCTGTCCAGCGCCGCTTCGAACTTCGCCGTGTCGAGCCCCAGATCGGCCGCCGCCGCGACCAGCTGCTCGCGCGAGAGCGCGGTCCGGTTGGCGAACATGTGGTCGTGCATGGCCCAGAACTTGCCCTGCGCCTGCGCTGCGATCGCCGCCTTGGCCGCCGCAGGGGCCTGCGGGTGCATCGGCATGGGGTACTGGTGAAACACCACCCGCAGGTCGTCGGGGTAGACGGACTCGAGCTCGTGCACCGTGGAGGCGAAGGTCCCGCAGAACGGGCACTGGAAGTCGCTGTACTCGACGATGGTCACCAGCGGCTCCGCGGCCCCGCGAATCGCGTCGGTGGACTTGTAGGTCGCCCGCACGCGATCGCCCTGGCCGCGAGCCTGCTCGGCGAACGCGTCGTCGACGTCCTCCATCGTGGGCAGCGCCTCGAGCGTCGGGTCGGGCTCCGCCCCCTTCTTGTTGCACGCCGCCGCGGAGAGGGAGAGGGCGAGGGCCAGGTACACAGCGAGCGTCTTCATGGGTTTGGGTATCTTTCGGGTCCGAGCGCGCCGTCCATGAGGCGCGAGCGCTGCTCTGTTCGCGAGACGCCGTCTTCGCCGAGCTTGGCGGCGGCATCGAGTTCTTCTTGGATCACGCCACCGAGCCTGCCGGGTCGGAACCCGCTGACGTAGCGCCCGTTGATGAAGAAGCCAGGCGTGGCCACCACCCCGAGCTTCAAGGACAGCCGCAAGTCGTCATCGACGGCCTGCGAGACCTCGGTGCTGTCGAGGTCGGCCTTGAACTGCTCCGCATCGAGCCCGAGCTCGGTGGCCATCTGCACGAAGGCAGCCCGGTCGAGCGCGCCCTCGTGGGCAAAGATCGCGTCGTGGTAGGGCCAGAACTTGCCCTGCTTGCTCGCGGCGACCGACGCCTTGGCCGCTCCCTTGGCGGCGACGTGGATCTCGAGCGGGACGTGGCGAACGACGAGCTGCAGGTCGTCGCCGTGCTGCTTGCGAAGCTCCAGCAGCTCCTCGTGCGCACTGCGGCAGTAGGGGCACTGGAAGTCCAGCAGCTCCACGACCTCAACCGGGGCGTCGTCGGGGCCCAGCGGGGTCGAGGCGCCGGGCTCGATCCGGTAACGCTGGTCGTGCGTGGGCGGCGTGAGGTCGGTGGGCGGGGACTGCAGCTTGCGCTTGTCCGCCAGCGCTTCCTGCAGCTTCTTGGCCCCCTGGGGGGTGCCCACCCGCTTGGTCGACGCCGACTGCATCATCGTGGCGTACAGCTCGGCGCGCGGCGTACCGGCGGCCAGCAGCTCCTTGGACCGCGCGATCTCACCGTCGATGATGCCGTGCCAGGTGGCCTCGTCGGCGTAGCCGGCCATGTACAGCCCGTTCACGAATGAGACCGGCAGACCCACGATGCCCAGGCGCGTGGCCTCCCGGCGATGCTGCATGCGGGTCGCTGCGTGGGTGCCCGTGTCGAGCGCATCCATGAACGCCGGCACGTCCAGGCCGATGTTCTGCGCGTGCTTGCGAAGCGTGGGACGGTCGAAGGCACCGATGTGCTCGAAGAGCTCCCCGTGCATCTCCCAGAACTTGCCCTGCGCGCCGGCGGCGAAGGCAGCTTCGACCGCCTCCTCGCCCTTGCCGAAGCCGGGCACGGTGTACGAGCGGAAGACGACCTTGAGGTCGTCGCCGTAGTCTTCGAGCAGGTTGTCCATCACCGACCAGGTGCGCCCACACGGCGGGCACGCGTAGTCGGTGAAGATCACGACCGTCACCAGCGGCGTCTCTCCGCCGCGAGCGAACTCGTCGCTCGTCAGCGGGACGCGATACCGCTCGGCGTCGATACGAACGCCAGGCTTCGCGACGTTGGTCGACTCGGAGCTGGGACATCCGGCCAATCCGAGCGCGATCAGCAGGGAAGCACACGCCTGTTGGGAACGATTCACGGTCGCCGGACACCGTAGCAAACTCGCTCGGGGTCCGGCCGGGTCCGCCGGCAAACCGCCGAAAAACCGCCACGGACGCGCCAAGACCCGGACGAAACCAACGAAAAACGCCACACCGTGAGGCGTGGCGTTTTGGAGCGGGAAACGAGATTCGAACTCGCGACTTCAACCTTGGCAAGGTTGCGCTCTACCAACTGAGCTATTCCCGCGAAGGGGTGCGGATAGTGAACCGACACGCTCGGAGAGTCAAGCATGATTTCGTACATTTTTGCTCCCTGCATCCGGTCGTCGTTTCATGCGCATAGATCCTCACAGCGAGGGCTGTCTTTGGACCTTGCGACCGCCAGGGCGGCGGAGTAGAACCGCCGAAATCTCGGACGAAGAGCGCGTGAAGAATCCAAACTCCCCCATCGGCCTGCTCGGCGAACGCGGGTATGCCGGCCAGGTCCTCCATGCGCTTCTCATGCATCACCCATGCATGACCCCCGTCCTGACTGCGCACCGGGAGCCGACTCGAGATGCGCTGGAGGACTTCCGCGACTGCCGCGCCGTGGCGCTGGCGCTGCCGGACGCGCCGGCGCGCGTCTGGGCCGACGCCCTCGTCGAGGCCGGCATTCGGGTCATCGACCTCTCCAACGCGCGCCGCCTCGAAGACGGCGTGCACTACGGGATCCCCGAGCTGTGGGGCGCGCCGCCGGCGGAGGCCATGCTCGTCGCCAACCCCGGCTGCTACCCGACCGCCACGCTCCTGGCGCTGGTGCCGTTGCTGCGCGGCGGCGCCATCGCGCCCAGTCCGATCGCGGTCGTCGGCGCGAGCGGGACCTCCGGCGCCGGCAAGGGCCTGCGCGACGACCTCCACTTTAGCGCCATGTTCGGCAACACGTTCCCCTACGCCGTCGGCCATCACAAGCACATCCCCGAGATCGCGCGACACCTCGGCGCACCGGTCACCTTCGTCACCCAGCTGCTGCCGCTCGTTCGCGGCATCCTGGTCACCGCCTTCGTCCAGCCGACGCGCTCCCCCGCCCACGTGCTGCAGACCCTGCAGGCCTTCCATGCCGATCACCCCTACGTGACCGTGCTCCCCGAGCCGGGCCCCGGCCAAGGCGTGGCGCATGCGGTCGGCAGCCACCAGGCGATCCTCTCCGTCGGCCCCGCGGATCCCGGAGGACTCGTCCCGGTGTTCGCCACGATCGACAACCTCCTGCGCGGCGCCGCCAGTCAGGCGCTGGCCAATCTCGAGCTCTGGCTCGGCCTGTCCGAGCAGACCGGTCTGCCGGCACCCCTTCGCCACGTCGGCAACGACGTGCCCCCCATGCCCCGAGCAATTCCATGACCACGCCCGACTCTCCCGTGCTCACCACCCTCGCCCCCGTTCCCACCGTCCCCGGCTTCCGCTTCGTCGGCACCCGGTGCGGCATCAAACACGCGCGCAAGGACCTGGGTATCCTGCTCTCCGATCGTCCCGCCGTGGTCGCGGGTCGCTTCACGCAGAACCGGGCGCGCGCGGCCTGTGTCGATCGCAACGCCGCGCTCCTGCCCGCCGCGGGGATTCGAGCCCTGATCGTCAACAGCGGCAACGCCAACGCGATGACCGGCGCTTCGGGTGAGGCGGCCAACGTCCGCATGGCCCACGCGGCGGCGCAGAGCCTGGGCCTGTCGGCCGATGACGTTCTCACCGCCTCGACCGGGGTGATCGGCGTGCCGCTCCCGGTCGAGCTGATCGAGGAGGTCGCCGCGGGGTTCGAAGGCAACCTCAGCGAGGACCCCACCGACTTCGCGCACGCCGTCCTCACCACGGACACCTGCACCAAGGTCGCCCACACGACCCTCCGGCTCCCCGGGCAGGATGCGGTGATTCGCATCTTCGGGGTCGCCAAGGGCTCGGGGATGATCCATCCCAACATGGCCACGACCTTCGGGTTCGTGATGACCGACGCCGCGATCGCCCCCGCGAAGCTGCACGCCGCGCTGGGCCCGGCGGTCGACCGCAGCTTCAACTCGATCACCGTCGACGGAGACTCGTCGACCAACGATATGGTGCTGGCGTTCGCCAACGGCGCGTCCGAGGTGCACGTCGAGGGTGACGCCGCTCAGGCGGCGTTCGCCGCCGCGCTGGAGGCCGTGCTGCTCTCGTTGGCCAAGCAGGTCGCGCAAGACGGTGAAGGGGCGACCCGCCTGCTCGAGGTCGAGGTCTCCAGCGCACCGTCGGAGGCGGTGGCTCGCGCGATCGCCCGCGGCGTCTGCCGCAGCAGCCTGGTCAAGTCCAGCACCTTCGCCGGTCAGCCCGAGTGGGGGCGCGTGTGCATGGCCGTCGGTCAAATCGCCGCCGACCTCGGCCTGACGATCGACACCGACGCACTCACGGTCTCCGTCCAGGGCACGCTCTTGTACGACAAGGAGGGCCCCAAGCTTGGACACAACAGTGCGACGCTCCGGGCCGGTCTGCAGCAAACGCACGTACGCTGGTCGATCGACATCGGCCACGGAGAGCACGCGGCGACGGCGTACGGCTGCGACCTCAGCTACGACTACGTCCGCATCAACGCCGACGAGTCCAAACAGATAGAGGTGACCCGCACCGGAGGGGTCTCCCGCAACCTCTCGCTCGCCGCCTACTCACCGCGGCTCAAGCACCAGCTGCTGTGCGAAGGTCTGTCGTACGTGCGTCGCTTCGCCGGCATGCGCGCGATGGTGGTGCTGTCCAACGTCGAGCGGCTCGAGACGCCCGTCACGAGCCTCGCCGGAGACCTGGAGCTGTGCCTCGATGCGGGGATCAGGCCGCTGGCCGTCCTGCCGTCCGCGGCCGCGGTCGACGAGATCGCCGAGCACATGCGCAACCTGGGTCGCTTCGCGGTGAAGGTCTCGGGCGATCCGGTGAGCATCAACGACAAGCTCGACCGTGGACACCTGTGCCTGCTGACCCGCGCGTCTCCGGCCCCGGATGCGATCGTGGATCTCGCCCTCAAGCTCGGGATTCAGAAGCTGATCGTGCTCGCGCCCGACGGCGGCCTTCGAGACAAGCATGGACTCGTTCAGCGGCTCTCGCCGGACACGTTCCTCACCGGCCTCGACCGCGGGCGCTTCGACGCCACCGACCCCGAGCTGCTGGTGCTCGCCCGTCACGCCGCCAAGCGCGGCATCCCGGCGTTCCACGCGATCGATGGCCGCATCCCCCATGCCGTCGTCGGCGAGCTGTTCACCGACGAAGGGATCGGAACCCTGATCACCCGGCTGGCGCTGGGATGAAGGGAGCCAAGGCAAGGCGCCTCGCGCTCAAGCAGCTGCTGCTGAGCGGCCAGACGGGCACCCAGCAGGAGCTGTGTGATCGTCTGCGGGGACGCGGGTTCGAGGCGACGCAGAGCACGATCAGCCGCGATCTCAAGGCGCTCAACGCTCAGCGACGCCAGCGCGCGGACGGCGAGTTCGCGTATCACCTCCACGCCGTGACCAGCGGTGCCTTCGACGCCGACATGGTTCAAGAGGTGGTCTGCAACGAAGCGTTGATCCTCATGCGGACCCAGATCGGCCGCGCACAGGCCGTGGGTCTGGACCTCGATGCGATGCGCCATCCAGACGTTTTGGGCACGCTCGCCGGAGATGACACGGTGCTCGTCATCCCGCGCACGGTCGAGCGCGTACACGCGCTGGCCTCGACGCTCCGCGAGCTCTCGGGACTGTGAGCGGCGCTCACCGACCGTGGCCCACGAAGCGTCGGTTCATCGACACCAGCAGCGCGACCAGCAGCACGCCCCGCGAGTCGTAGAGGTCTCCCGTGAACGCCGCGGACACCAGCAGCACGACGAACACCGCGAGGTCGCGTGCATACAGATCGGCGTCGGCATCGAAGATGCGCCGCGCGGTCGGCAACAGCCCCGCGAGCAGGAGCACCACGGCGATCAGACCGCCCTCGCAGAAGGCCTCGAGCACGATGTTGTGCGGGTAGACGTGGAAGCCGCTGTCGGCAAACGCGGCGAGCCCCTGACCGACCAGCGGCGCGTCGAGGGCCATGTTCCACGCGTACAGATAGATGTCCATGCGGCCGGCGTCGTGCCGCTCCTCCAGCGTGAGCACCAAGAAGCGCTCTTCGAAGGTGTGCAGCGCCGACTGGCCGGCGTCGGTGAACGTCACGATGAACCAGGCGAACACGACCAGGCCGGCGGCGATCTTCACGAAGCGTCCGATCGGGAGGCGCTTGGTGTACACGAGGGTCGCGCCGCCGACCATCATCCCGACGATCGCGCCCCGTGAACCGGAGAGCAACCCGAGCACCGCACCGAGGGCCGCGGCCACCATCCACAGCGCGCGTCGGCGACGGCCGCCGAGGATCGCCGAGAGGCTGAGCATCGAGAGCACGGCCATGCTGCGACCGAAGACGTTGGGTCCCCCACCGAGCACCGCCAGACGCTCCCCGCTCCCGCTCACCCACGACAGCATGCCGAGCACCGCCATCGCCCCGAGCGACAGCGCGAGCGCGTCCCAGAACCGTTGGCTCAGGATGCGGGCACCGGTCCACTGCGCGATGCGAGCGACGGAGACGAGCACGACGAGGATGAGCAACATCTCGTAGGCCTTGATCCACGGCAGGTCCGAGGACGGACCCCACGCGACCGACACCACCATCCAGCCCAAGAACGCCGCGAGCGCGCCCAGACTGTTCCGCATCGGCGGCTCGAACGGCAGGGAGCGAGAGAGCGCCGGCGAGAACGCGATCGCGGCGAGGGCGACGACGATCCACGCGCGCGGCTCGTAGAGCACGGAGTCGTCGTCGAATCCGCGCAGACGCCCCAGGCTCCACCGACCCGACAGAAAGAACAGCGAGATGCCGATGGCGGTCGCCCAGGCGACCTGGCTCCGGGCCTCATCCCGCATGGTGCCCCCCCGTACGCATCCGCAGCCACGCCCAGATGACCGCGGCGATGGCACAGCCGGCGCCGATGCTCAGTCCCAAGGCGCTGGCTCGGGCAGCGCCCATCAGGCCCTGACAGGGCACCCACGCCCACGCCGCGGTGCCGGTGATGATCGCGGCGAGCAGATAGATCGCCGCCTGTGTCTTGAGAACCCGCGCCGCCGTCAGGGCGTACATCGAGAGCGCCAGCACGAAGTGCATGGCGCCGCCGAGCATGATCCACACGAACTCGGACTGGTATCGAGCGAACGACTCGGCGTAGGCCAGGCTCAGGAACACGTCGCCGAACCCGGCGGCGACGGCCACTCCGGCGGCACCCATCAGCGCAGCGAGGCCCAACAGCCCCAGCGAGGTCTTGGCGAACGCGCGTGCGTCCCCCTCGGCCGCGTACCGAGCCAGCCTCGGCGCAACCGGGGCCCCGAGGGCGAAGACGAAGGCGCTTCCGACGGTGACGACGTAGGTCATCGGAACGTAGAACCCCAGCAGCTCCTCCCCGAGCTGGGCCTCCACGATGTACCGAGGAAGGTTCTGGTTGAGCGAGTCGATCAGCCACATCAGGCCCATCGGCAGGGCCATCATCACCAGGGCGCGCGGCGATCCGGTGCCGGCGCTGGCCGACGATCCGCGGGCGACCAACAGCGCGTCCGAGCGCGGGCGGTCGTGGAGCAGCCACACCACCATCCACGCGGCGGCCATGCCGAGCACGGCGAGACGTACGTCCCCGGTCACCGCCAGGATGGTCGCCAGCGCTCCCAGCCCCAGCACGCCCCGAAGGATCAGCGAGGTGCTGAACCCATCCATCCGGCCAAACCGCTGGAACACGCCGTAGCGCAGGTCCTCGAGCATCTCGATCGCCTTGGCGAGCGCGACCCCGGCGATGACCGCGGCCGCCGCGCCGTCGTAGAGCGACGCGGCCATCACGGCGCAGACCAGCGCTCCCACCAGCGTCGTGATCCCCCGAACCTGGCGGTAGGTCGCCCAGCCGTAGCGCCCCCCAGCGTCGGTCGCGTACAGGTTTCGCAGGTGCATGTTGCAGAACACCATCACCGGAGCCGTCACCGCCAGGCCCAGTGAGAAGCGGCCTACGTCGGTGACGGAGCCGAACTTGGCGACGACCACCAGGGTGCCCCACTGCGCGGCGCCGTAGATGACCCGCCCGGCCAGGGTCCAGCCGAAGCTGGCCCGCCGGGACAGCTCAGGAAGCGACTGCGATGTCTTCGTCTCGCGCATCGTCGTCTTCTTCTTCGTTGTCGGTGGCGTCGGACTGCGTGTACTCCGACGCGTAGGTGTACCCACCTCCGTAGTAGTAGTACCCCTCGTCCCCGCCATGGTCGCGCTCGACCGCGTTGAGCACCAGGCCCTTGGGCGCGCTCAGGCGGCTCCACACCACCCGTGCTCGGCGGGCGTGGGCACGCTGCAGGACGCCGGGCCGTGCGACGACCAGGAGCAGGTCGGCATGTTGGGCGACGACCGATCCGTCGGGCACGAAGGAGGGCGCGCTGTCGAGCAGGACGTAGTCGTACCGCAGCCGCGCGGTCTCGATGAGTTCCCCGAGCTTGGGGGACATCAGCGACGGCAGCGAGTCGGGCACCCGCTGGCCGGCCGTGAGCACGTGGACACCGCACGCCTGGTGCCGGACGAAGTCGCCGATGTCGGAGATCTTGCCGTGCGCCAGGAGGTTGGTGAAGCCGCCGTCCCGCTTGACCCGCCACTCGCGATGCTGGACTGGACGCCGCAGGTCGAGGTCGATGACGAGCACCGACGACCCGGACCGGGCGAGGCTGACCGCGAGGTTGGAGACCACCGTGCTCTTGCCCTCCCCCTGCTGGCTAGACGACAGCGCGATGACGCGTCCCCGGCCGGCCTCGGTCGGCGTGAGCGTCACCGAGACGCACAGCGCTCGGAAGGCCTCCGCGGCCGGGGAGTGGGTCTCGGCCCAGATGGTCTCGTGCGGGAGGCGAGCGTTGTCGCGACGCTTGGATCCAGCGGCCTCCCCGAGTTTGGGCACCACGCCGTAGACGCCGAAGTCGAACTCCGCGGCGACGTCGTCCACCGAGGACAAGCGGCGGCGCAGGGTGTGGGAGAGCCAGGCGGTGAGGAACGCGGCGATGATGGCGGCGGCGAAGCCCGAGGCCCAGATCCGCACCCGACGAGGCGAGGCCATGGCATGCGGCACGTTGGCGCCTTCGACGATGCGCTTGTCGATCGTGGTCGAGGCCTCGAGGATCTCCGCCTCCCGGAAGCGCTCCAGCAAGAACGCGTAGAGCTTCTGGCTGACCTCGACGTCCCGCATCAACCGCGCGAGCTGGAGGTTCTTGGCCGGAAAGTCGGTGAGCGCGGCGGCGGCCGAGTCGCGTTCGCGCTTGAGGTTGGCCATCCGGCTGCCCACGTTCTTGCGTGCGGTGCCCAGCAGGCGCTGCACCTGCGTGCGCTGCTTGGCCAGCTGTCGCTTCTTCTCGACGAGCTTGGGGTGGTCGGCGGTCAGCGTCGCCGACAGCGTGGCGACGTGGGTCTCGGCCTCGGTCAGCGCGCCGATCGAGGCGGCGAGCACGGGATCGCCGACGAAGCTGGCGGTGAGGAAGGCGCCTTCGCCTCGGCTGATCCGCGTGCGCAGGCCCTTGTGCAGCGAACCCAGCACGGCGGCTTCGACGTCGGCCTGCCGCAGCTCGGTCTCGATGACCGCGACGTTCTCGATCGTCACCTTGGCCTGGGTGTCCAGCTGGACCGCTTGCTCGGCCTCGGAGAACTCGCGCAGCTTGTCCTCGGCGGCCGCGAGCTCCTCGTCGGCTTCGTCGAGGCGCTGGCGAATGAACTGCGCCGACTTCGAAGCGCCGGTGGCCTGCCAGTCGAGACTCTGCTGCAGGTAGCGACGCATCAGGTCCTCGACGACGGCCTGGGCCACGAACCGGTCCACATGGCTGAACCGCACGCCCACCAGATCGGTGGCGCGGTCGCGGTTCCCGATGGGCGCGACGGCGAGCTGCGGCAAGAGCCGGTCCAGCATCTGGCCCTCGGCTTCGACGTAGACGTCATGGGACTCGCCGACGGCCATCGGCAGCGTGGCAAAGGACAGGGTCAAGCCACCGGCCTCGAGCGTCTCGCCGACGGCGAGCACGTGTTCGCTCGTCTGCGGCGCCTTGCCGATCGTCACGGTGATGCGCTCTTCGTCGAGGGCTTCGAGGCGCACGTTCAGGCCCGTGAAGCGCTGCGGAGCCACCTGCGCGAAGGCGAGGGAGGAGCGCACGCCGCCCAGCCACGCTGGCGTGGGGCTGGTCTGGCCGGTCGCGACGGCCCAGTCGGGGGTCACCAGGAACGGACGCTGCGGATCGACGACATGCAGACCCAGCGAGCTGAACGTTTCCACGACGGCCTCTCGTCGGCGGAGGATCTCCACCTCGGTGTCGACCTGCGAGCCGCCCAACTCCCCCATGAAGTCGAGCATCGGCATGGCGCTGTTGCCTTCGTTGGCCACCTGGACGACGCCGGCGCTCGAGTACGACGGCAGCGCAAAGAAGCCGTAGAGCACGAAGGGGGTCATGGTGAGGGCGCCCGCGGCGAGCGCCACATAGCGATAGCGCCGCAGGAGGCCGAGCCAGCTGCCCAGCAGCGTGGCCAACCCCGCCTTCTCGGACATGTCGCCGGGGCTGCCTTCGGGAGGCTGCGCCACGGCGCGGGAAGCATCGCTGCGGAGAGGTCGAATGACGTCGTCGCCCATGTTCATGCTTTCATGCGCGGTCCCATGGGCCTGGCCCGGTCCCGCCAGAGGTCTCTGCGTTCGGGCATGGGTCCGCGCAACACCACGGCACCCCCCGAACCCGGCCGGCTGCGGGCCAGGTGGACCACGCTGGACCGCAGCGGCGGGTGCGCGCCTCAGACGGGGCCGGGCCCGGGCGCGATCCGTCCGCCGCCCACGCTTGCGGCCTCATGGCTGGTAGCGGTGGGGCCCGTCTCGCGGCAGACTGGGGGGAGCGGCACGATGGACGGCGAGTACAACTGGGCAGCCCTCGCGGTGCCGATCTTCCTGGCGGCGACCGTCATCGAGGTCTGGATCGCCCGCCGCCGCCGCCGCGACGACTACGCCTTCGGCACCGCGCTCAGCGATCTCGCCTGCGGCAGCGTGTTCCAGGCCGGAGAGCTGCTGTTCCAGCTGCTGTTCCTGGCCGCGTACGCCTGGCTGTACGACCACGCGGCGCTCGTCCACTGGGAGGAGGGCAGCGTCTGGCCGTGGATCCTCGCGATCGTGGGGGTGGATCTCCTCTTCTACTGGTGGCACCGGGTCAGCCACGTCGTCAACGTGATGTGGGCCGTGCACGGCGTGCACCACCAGAGCGAGGACTACAACCTCGCCGTCGCGCTCCGGCAGCCGCTGTTCGAGCCGATCACCTGGTTCCTCTTCTACGCGCCGCTCGCCTTCGTCGGCGTGTCCCCGATTCACTACCTCGCCGCCTACGGCATCAACCGCTTCTACCAGTTCTGGATCCACACCCAGGTGGTGGACCGAGGCCCGGCGTGGGTGGAGTGGGTGCTCAACACGCCCAGCCACCACCGCGTGCATCACGGGGTCAACGAGCAGTACCTCGACAAGAACTACGGCGCGGTGCTGATCCTCTGGGACCGCCTGTTCGGTACCTTCGAGCCCGAGGTCGAGACCCCCACGTACGGGACCACGGTCCCGCTGCGCAGCTACAGCCCGCTGTGGGCCAACCTCGTGCACCTGGATCGCATCCGCACCCTGAGCAAGATGTCCCGGACGCGGCGCGAGCGTCTGTGGGCGTGGGTGGCTCACCCCGCGTGGCTACCCGAGGGCGCCACCGATCCGGCGACCAAGGTCGACCGCGCCACCTATCAGAAGTACCGACCCGCGGTGCCCGGACCCCTGCGGATCTATCTGCTGGGCCACTTTGCGCTGGCCGGCGCGGCGATGGGCACCGTCGTCTTCTTCGAGCACGGGCTGAGCGTCGCGCAGCTCGCCGCCGCGGCCACCGTCTTGATCGCGAGCTTTGCCGCCATCCTCGGCTTGGTCGAGGGTCGCGCCTGGGCGTGGCCGCTCGAGCGGGCCCGCCTGCTCGGCCTGGTCACGGTGTCGTCGTGGCTGCTGAGCACGGCCGCGGGCTGGAGCATCACCTCGGCCCTGGGCGCGGGCGGTGCGGTCGCCGCCCTGTGCATCGCGGCGATCGTGCTCCTTCGACCGGACCGCGCCGCGAATCGACGCTGACCCTCGCGCCCGTCCAGCCTCAGACCTGATGTCGGTGCGCCAGCCGATCGAGCGCGCGCTGCAGGTGCCCCAGCGGGGTGCGCTCGGGCAGCACCTTGGGCAGTACCCAGCGCGCCGCGTCGTCGGTGGTCGCGAACACCTTATGCGGGTGACGAGCCTTCGACAGCAGGGTGATCGTCGCGATCGCTGCCCGGGCCGCCGACGCCCAGAAGCCCTCCCCGGGCACCACCGTCGCCGTCAGCCGCACGTGCTCTGCGGTCGCGTTGAGCACCGCCGACGCCTTCTTCCGCGCCGCGGTCGAGGGGATCTGCAGTCCGAACTCGATCACGTTGAACACGACCAGCCCCTGCGGGTGCCGAGACGCCAACTCGAAGCTCGCCCGCTCGCACGCTGCCAACCCGAACTCGGACACGGGCCCGAACCAGTGGGTGAACAACACGTTCCGCCACTGCACCACCCGATGGCTCTCCCCCTGGGCATACACGTGCTCGTGGTCATCGATCCGCAGCATCGACGACGCCGACGGCACCACCCTCCCCGGCACGCCCGCTCGGTCGCGCTCGGTCTTGGCTGGCTCGTCGCTCACCGCCCAATCGTGACCCACCATCCACCCCGCGACCATCTCGGGCCTTCCCTTGGACCCCGCCCGGGTAGAATCCCGCAACTCGCGCGTCGCTGAGGGTTGTTCGGGGGGACGTGGGGAGGTTTGGATTCTTTTTTGATTTCGGCAGCTTATATCATCGTCGTGGTTGTGCTTGACGCTGGGTGCTCACCAGCGGTATGAAGCGCGCCCTATTCCTCAGTAGCTCAGTTGGTTAGAGCGGGGGACTGTTAATCCCTAGGTCCGCGGTTCGAGTCCGTGCTGAGGAGCTTCAAACGGCGCTTTCACGAGCGTCGTTTTTTTTTCTGGTTACACCTGTGGTCACACCAGATTCGCCGGCGACGTTGTCGGCGAACCTGGCCGAGGTGCTCGGGCACAGGTGCGCGTAGCGCATCGTCGTCCCGATGTCGGCATGCCCGAGCCAGGCCTGAAGGACGGGCAGCGGGGTCCCACGCATCGCGTGGTGGCTGGCGAACGTGTGGCGCAGCTTGTGCGCGCTCAGCACCCGGCCGAGCCCTGCGACCTCGCTTGCCGCCCGACACGCCTTGTAGATCGCCTTCTCGTCCAGCGGGCCCCCGGAGGGTCCCGGGAAGACGAGCGCCGTCCGCGTGGCTTTTGATGGTCGCAGGTCCCCGAGGACCTCGACCACCTCGGCGGCGAGGTCGACCGTTCTCCCCTTCCCCGACTTGGGCGTCTCCCAGCCGGTCTGGGTGAACGCCCGAGCGATCCGGAGACGCCGTCCGTCGAGGTCTACGTCCCCCCACTGGAGCCCGCGAAGCTCCCCCTGGCGCAGCCCGGTCCGGACGGCGACGAGGAGGAACGGGCGCCAGCGCACCGGGGCGGCTTCAAGGTACGCGGAGCACTCTTCGAAGCTGAGATAGTCGAAGTCCGCGGCCTTCTGCCTGACTTGCTTGATCTTCGGCACCGTCTCCAGCGCTCCCCACTCGTGAGCCACGACCAGCGTTCGCCGAAGCGTTGCCACGAGCCGGGCCACCGTCGCCGGCGCCAGGGTCGAGAGCTTCCGCGCCTTGAACCGATCGATGCGTGCGGTGGTGATCTGATCGAGCGCCAGATCGCCGAACACCGGGAGCAAGTGATCCCGGAAGTGCTGCCGCTTCGATCGGGCCTCGGCCCGCCCATTCTCACGGTCCGAGTAGGCCAGGAACTCCTCGCCGAACTCGGCCAGCGTCGGGGTCTTCTCGAACCCGCACGCGCGCTCGTCCTCCTCTCGTTTGATCCGGACGCGGAGTTCGGCCTCGGCCTCCTCTGCGTCCCGCTTGTACTTGCGGAAGGCGGTGAGCGTGCGTCGTCCAAGCCGGACTCTCGCGCGCCACACCTCCTTTCCGCGTCGCTTCACCTTCTGCACTGCCATCGTGTGGCTCCTTTCAGTGCGAGGGCTCAGCATCCGAAAGCCAACGTAGCATGGTGCGCCGATAGACCCTGAGCGACCGCCCAACCCGATGCGCCCCGGGCAGCCGGCCCTGGTTGGCGAGTTCGTAGACGGTCTTCCGGTTCACACGGAGGAACCGAGCCACCTCGGGGATGGTGAGGATCTCGGGAAGCTTGTCGGCGTCAGTGCTCACACGCAGAAAGCCCCGCGCACGCGCGGCGGCGTGGCGGGGTTCTAGGTCACGAGAAGCGACAACCGGAGCGGGAACTAGCTCATTGGTGGAAGGGGCGTGAGTGTGGGGCCTGCCGGATTCCGCTGGATGAAGGCCCGGAGAACAACCGCAAGCCGGCGACCGCTCATGTGTACCGTCACCCACTCGTACGGAACCCACAACTCGACACCCAAAACCCCCGGCCCGTTCAGCGGGGTGTAGCCGGTGATCGAGAGGCTCACGCCTAGCTCGTCGAGTGCCGCTATGCGGACGGTGCCGTCCCCCCAGGGATGTACGACCCGGCGTTCTCCCTGGTCTTTGCCGCTCCCATGGTGGACATGGAAGAGTTCTAGGCGGTCGTCGTCAGCTCGCTCTCGCAGCTGCTCGATTCGAATCCGTTGGGCTCGCGGACCGTATGAAAGCACGCGGGCCTCGACATCGCCGGGTCGCATGTAGTCGGTGCCCTGCCCTGTTCGGACAGGGAAGGTTATCTGGTTCCTCTTGCCGGGGTGCCAGAGCGCTGCGAGGCGAACCGAAGGATAGACGTCGACCACTACGATTTGTTCCCCCTCCGCGGCAAGTACCCACGGTCTCGGTCTGGGTTCGACGAGGGCGAGCATGTCGTTCATGGCTTGCTCGACCCGCGCCTCAACCTTCGCCGCGTCATCGAGGCCGACAATCTCGCGCTCCGGAACTCCCCCTTTCTCGTCGATCCCGATGAGCACCTGGCCGCCGTCAGCATTCGCCATGCTCGCGATCGTCTCCACCACGTCACGCGGACCATTTGGATCACGCTTGTCGAGCGCCTTCTTGTAGTCGACCGTCCGATTCTCGCGGGCGGCCGGGTCGTCGAGGTGGCTTAGGAGGGTTTCCTCGGAATCGATCCACACGCGCGGATGATTGCGGTACCGCTAGTCGCCGCCCGGATCAGTCCGGCGAGTTCGAGGAACTCGCCGGGTCTCGGGAAGCCTCTCGGGGTCCATACACACACTAAGCCCCGCGCGGGCGTGAGGGCGTGGCGGGGTCTACGGCATAGGGACGAGGTTGAAGACCGCGCCCTCGTCGGCTCTCTTCGGGAACAGCAGGGTCGCGCCGAGCACCAGCGCAAGCTGTGTGCCGCCCCCGAGTCGATTGGCAACGAACGGCGTCAGCCACTCATACGGCACCAGCACTACGCCGCTTGCTTGCGGCTTGACCGCCCGGATATAGATCCGGATCCCGAAGTCTTCGAAGTCTTCCAGCGTCGCAACCGAGTTCTGCAGCAGGACGACCCGACGTCTCTCCGTGAGGGGGCCGGTCTGAAGAACGTGGGCCTGGGCGGCCTGCTCCGCGGTCGGACCCCCGAATGTCGTGTGGTAGAGTTGGACCCGCTCCCTTTCGTCGAGCCGAGCCTGAAGCTGCTGAATCCGAATCCTCTCGGCTCGCGGGCCGTAGGTGAGGACCCTGGCCTCCACCTCCTCGGGCCTCATGTGGAACGTCCGGTCGCTCCCACGCTGCGGGTACATGATGCGATGCCTTTCGTTCTTGGTGCCGAGGTGGGCGACGAGGCGGACGCACGGCTGCACGGTGACCACAACGAACGCGAGGCCGTCGAGCCGCAGGACGTCGAGTGTCGGCCGGGGCTCGATCGGCGAAAGCCATTGGCTCATGGCCTCCTCTACCTGCTCGATTGCGGTCTCCGGGTCCCCGACACCAACGCGCTCTGTCGGCCGAGCCCCACTCCTCCTGGACACCCAGTAGCAGTTGGCCTCCCTGCGCGTTCGCCATCGCGGCGATCGCCTTGGCGAGTCTAATCCGACCCTCGCCCGATTTTGAATCGATCGCTACCTTGTAGTCGAAAGCTCGCCCCTCACGGCTAGCGGGGTCGTCGAGGTGCTTCCGGAGGTCGTTCTCGTCTCCGATCCACATGCCCACTACTCGCGCGTCCGGATGTAGCCAGCTTCGCACCAGTGGGCGCCTTCACTGGAGTAGTCCAGACCTCGAACCCGCTCAGCGCGTTCAAGGCGTCCTGGCCAGCGCGCGAGAGCGGCGGGTCGAAGTACACACGGACCCGGCAGAGCGCAGGGTTGTCGGTCGTGGATTCGACCCGCTCGTCTCCGAAGGTCGGCGCCGCATCGCCGGCGCCTACGACCGCATCCGTGATCAGTTTCTGGAAGGCCTCTCGCGTCATCGGTTGCATCACGCCCAGATCCTACCCCGCTGGAGGCGGCGGGGAGCCTGGCTGGCGGCGAGCGGCCCGTATCCCGTTGCGGGGCAGGGGCCGGCGCCACGAGAAAAGTCCCCGCGCCAGATCAGGCGCGGAGACTGAGGACCGGAAGCGGCCGGCGGGGCTACGGCAGCGCGAGCCCCCGCACCACGTCACCCGACCGAGCGAGCGGCCTGCAGGACCTCCTCGAAGCGCGGCGAGGGCTGGCGCGGCGCGACGCTTCGAGCGTAGGCGGCCCAGGCGACGCGCACGTCGCAGGCCGCCCCCGCGTCCTCGCTCGCGTGCTTCTCCAAGAAGGCCGCGATCGAGTCGGCGGGCGCGACCTCCAACACGGCGGGTCCTTCGGCCGGATGCCGTGCAGCAGCCCGGCGTTGCGCGGGTCCCCGAGGGACCTGCACGCGCGAACGAACTCGCGGCGGTTCGGTAGAGGCATCATGCGCTCGGCCTGGTGTCGCCGAAGCGCGGCGTATGCCGCCTTCCAGGACGTCGCCGGGCTCGCGAATGCATTCGGCGGCGAGCCACTGGGCGACCGCGTTGCGTCCGGGGGGCTCGGCTCGCTCCTCGCGGGCGAC
>CAVXIC010000013.1:0-845937 GCA_963761755.1 uncultured bacterium | reverse complement strand
GAACACGAATCCCTCCTTGGACCTGGAGCGCGCCAGGCCTCCGGGTTCGCGCCCCGCCTCCAGCACGGTCACGGTCCGGCCCGCACGGTCCGGCCCGCACGGCCCAGCAGCGCGGCGCAGGCCAGGCCAGCGATCCCCCCACCCACGATCACGACGTCGTTCGTCTCGGTCATGCCCACCTCACGCAGGCATCGCGGATCGGTTACGAACCCGGCGATCTTTTTCTCGTCCCAAGCCGAACCCCTGCCGAATCCCTTTCGGGCCGTCGCTCAGACCCCGCCGACGCTACGAGAACGAGTGCGATGAAGTCCTCGTTGTTGTGCATCCCTGCCCTGGTCGCGCTCGCCGGGTGCAAGCCTGCGCCCCCACCGCAGCCGCCGCCCGTCTCCGCGGCCGCACCCGAACCCGAGCCCGAGCCCGAGCCCGAGCCGCCCCCGCCTCCGCCCAAAGTTCCCCAGGATGCAATTGCCGTGGGGACGTTCAACGTGGAGTGGGCCTTCGACGAGGTCGACACCCGCCCGAAGCGGGCGCGCCCTCACCAAGCCAAAACACCCGAAGACTGGGCGTGGAAGCGTGATCGCATCGCCGAGATCCTCATCGCCGAGGAGCTCGACATCGTCACCCTCGCGGAGATCGGCGGAGAACGCGAGGCGTACGACATCGCCGACGCGGTGCGCAGCGGCGGCGGATATCGCTACGAGATCGGGTGGCTTCCGTCCCACGACAAGGCGACCGGCCAGCACGTCGCAATTCTCTCTCGGTTTCCGATGAGCGACCTGCGTCGATTCCAGACCGCCATCGACAAACATCTCGCCGTCGACATCGAGCTGCCGACCGGCGACCGCATCACCGTGCTCGCCATCCACATGCACGAGTCCCAGCAGCCGGCCTACGCGTCGAAGCGGCGCAAGAAGGCCCGTGCGCTGCGCAAAGAGCTCAGCCGGCAGCTCGAGGGCAAGCCCCTGCTGATCACCGGCACGCTCGGATCCGCGGCCCATCCCTACGACGACGACTACGCCAAGCAGACGCCGGGCATTCTCGCCGGCCGCAGCAACCGCGTCGAAGAGGACGACTGCGCCGACTCGGCAGCTGAGACCGGGCAGACGAACACCGCGGGAGAACCGGCCGACCGCATCATCTCGTGCGGCTTGGACCTCCGGCGCGCCACGACCTCCGCCGAGGGGAAGATCGTTCGAGAGTCCGAAGACCCCGCCGACGCGCCGTGGCCCACGGTCCCGATCGAAGAGGACCCGTATCGCGACGTCAGCGACCACTACCTGGTCTGGGCCGAGATCGCGATGCCCAAGGCGCCCGAGCCCGAGGAGAAGGACGTTGAACTCTAGAGCGCCTCTGGGAGCCGCGCCCCGGACGACGACGCGGAGAGAGCGGGGATCGTCTGGTCGACGGGGGATCGTCCGGGTCGAGTTGTCCTGCCTTCGCAGTGTCCTAGACCCCGCTCATGCGCAAACGGCCTCTTCTTCGACTCTCGTCGCTCCTGCTGGTCGTGGCCGCGTGCCACCCGCAATCGGTGGGCACACCGGAGGTCCCTCAGGACGTGCGAGACCGCTCCGCCGGACCCACCTCGGAACCCGCTCCTGACACGCCGGTACCCGCGCGTCCCGACACGGTGACCATCGAGCTGAGCCCGCACGGACTCGCAGCCTCGATCACCGCCGACGAGGGTGTGAGCGTAGTCGCACACGACGATGGCGTTCTTCTGGAGACCGGAGAAGGATTCGAGATGGTGATCGGGAAGGGAGGGCTCGACATGGAGGCCGAGCTGGCCGAGCTGGTGCGGGAATACGGATCGCGCTTCGAGCGCTTCCTGACGGAGGATGACCACGTCGTGGCGTGGGAAATCAGCAATCCCACGGGCTCTGACTACCGTTTCTTCGCCTCGTTCCCCGACGGACCCATGCCCTATCACTGCCGCACGGGTGACCAGGCCGCGTCCTCACCTCAGCTGCTCAACGAGATGGTGGAGATCTGCCGGACCGTCCAAGCGGCGCCCGCCGACGCAAAAAGATAGCGTCTGCGGCGTTCACGCCCTCGACGTGACGCCGATAATCCTGCAAGAAGGGCTGCTCATGAAAAACGTAGCGACCATCCTCCCCATCCTCTCCGTTCTCGTCCTTCCCCTGGGCTGCGACAAAGACAAAGCCGAAGCCACCGCCGTCCCCGGTGCCGCGGATGCGTCCGCCGAAGGTGACGACGCGGTCGCCGGCGCTTCGTCCGACGAAGACGAAGCCTCTGCCGTCGCTGGCGAAGGCGACGACATGGCCGAAGCCGAAGCCGACGGCGAAGGCGCTGAAGCCGAAGCCAGCGTCGAAGCCGAAGACGAGTCCGAAGAGTAGTCACCCCGCGCGGGTCATTTGACTCGCGCGACCAACACCACGCAAGAGAGCCGCGAGTTCATCCCGCGGCTCTCTTGTGTGGTCGATCGCTTGATCCGGAAGCACCGGACGCGACCAGCTCATTCCGGATGGTCGTCGTCGTCGGTGACTTCGGCGCTTGCCTCGTCGTCTTCTTCGCCCTGGGCCATTGCAGAGCCATCTTCTTCGGATGCGACGGCGCTGGCACCATCGACATTGGATGCACCTGCGGCGACGCCTTCGCCGTCGACCTCGGCGGAGACCGATTCGGGATTCGACGTCGCAGCCGCCGAATCGGACTTGCACGCGGCGATCGATACGAGGAGCGCGGAGGAGATCAGGAGTCTTGTCGTGTTCATTGAGATGTTCATTCCGGTGTTGGTTCGGTTTCGGACTGAGGGCTCACCGCACGCGCGTTCGCATCCGCTTCGCCTGACTGTGCGGATGCCTCGGAACCGTCCTCGAAGCTCTCGACCTCGACGGTCGCGTCCTCCCCTTCGGCCTCGCCCTCGGCAGTCGAGGGCGTCACCGAGACCTCGGCCTTGGGCTGACATCCAAGCACGGACAGGACCAAGAGTGCGGGGCACAGCAGTCTCATATCGGAGACCTAGCCGCGCACGGCGTCTCGTCAACCCCGATGGATCGAGACGGTCTTTGCGTTGACGAACTCGTGGATGCCCCAGCGGCCCAACTCGCGTCCGTAGCCGGAGTCCTTGATGCCCCCGAAGGGCAGCCGCGGGTCGGAGGCGACGGGTTGGTTGACGAAGCAGGCCCCTGCCTCGATCACGTGCCGCGCCAGGTGTTCAGCCCGCTCGACGTCGCGGGAGAATACGGCCGAGGCAAGACCGAAGCGCGAAGCGTTGGCCACCGCGATGGCCTCCTCCTCTCCGCTGACGCGCATGACGGCGGCGACCGGGCCGAAGACCTCGTCCTTCCCCGCGGGCATGTCCGCGGTCACGTTCGTGAGGACCGTCGGTGGGTACCAGGCCCCCTTCCGACTCGGAATCTCCCCCCCGCAGGCCACGTGAGCCCCGAGCGCGACGCTGGCGCGAACTTGCCCGTCCAGCTCATCTCGCAGGTCTTCACGCGCCATCGGGCCCAGGTCGGTCGCATCGTCGAGCGGATCGCCCATGACCCGGCGCTCCATTTGCCTGACGAGCGCCTCCTCGAACGCATCGGCGATGGACGCGTGCACGATCAGTCGCTTGGCCGCGATGCAGCTCTGACCGTTGTTGACCAGCCGCCCCTTGGCGCACGCCTCGGCCGCCAGCTCGACGTCGGCATCGTGCAGGACCAGGTACGGGTCGGATCCGCCCAGCTCCAAGACACACTTCTTCAGCGCGGACCCTGCGACCTTCGCCACCGCGCGTCCAGCCGCGACGCTGCCCGTGACCGTCACCGCCGCGACGGCGTCGTGTCGAATGACGCGGGCGACGTCTTGGGAGTTGATGCACAGGGTGCGGAACAGATCACCGCCGCCGGCGTCTCGAACGATCCGCTCGATCTCCAGGGCGCAGCCGGTGACGTTGGACGCGTGCTTGAGCAGCATGCCATTGCCGGCCACCAAGGTGGGTGCGGCGGCGCGGAAGACCTGCCACAGCGGGAAGTTCCAGGGCATGACCGCGAGCACGATCCCCAGCGGGCCGAACGAGACGTAGCTCGAGGCCGCTTCGGTCGGAATCGACACGGGCGCCAGGAACGCCTCGGCATGCTTGGCGTAGTAGGCACAGACGCTCGCGCACTTCTCCGCCTCCGCGCGGCCATCGGAGACGGGCTTGCCCATCTCGTGCGCCATCAGCTCCGCCAGCGCGTCCGCGCGTTCATGCAGCAGCTCCGCGCATCGCGTCAGCAGCGAGACGCGCTCGGGAAGGGCCTGCGCGCTCCAGGACCGCTGCGCACGCGCCATGAGCGTGATGAAGGCATCGACCTCAGGCTGGCCGTGCTCCGGGTACTCTTGAAGGACTTCTGCGGTGGCAGGGTTGATCGAGCGCAGCATGGTCGGGATCTAGTCCGCGACGATGGCCCGTCCAGCGCTGGAGCTCAGCTGTGCGCGCGACGCAGCCTGAACACGTCGGCCAGCGTCTGAACGGCCTCGACGAGCGCGGCCGTCCGCAGGTCCAAGCCTTCCCGTTCGGCGCGTTCGAGCACCCGATCGACCGACGCCTGCATACGCCGCTCCAGGTCTTCCTCGAGCTTCGACTGGTCGGGCATGGAGCGCTGAATGTTGGCGGACCACTCGTAGTAGCTGCACAGCACGCCGCCGGCGTTGGCGACGACATCGGGCAGGACCGTGACCCCGCGACCGCGCAGCAGCGCGTCGGCGGCCGCATCCAGGGGAATGTTGGCGCCCTCGACGATGAACTTCGCCTGCACGCCGGCTGCGTTCTCTTCGGTGAGCGCATGGCCGAGCGCAGCGGGAATGAGGACATCGCACGGGATGTGCAGCAGCGAGTCCCTCTGAGCCTGCTCGCCCTCCTCGCCGAGCGCCTCCACGCCCTCCTCCGCGGCCTTGCGCAGCACGTTCGCCGAGAATCCACGCTGGCTGGTGTAGGCAGTGTCCGCGGTGCTGACCGCGACGATCCTGGCCCCCATGCGCTCGAGCTCCCGCGCCGCCCAGGACCCGACGTTGCCATAGCCCTGGACCGCGACGCGAACGCCCTCCACCGAGACGGCTCGGCGGCGCAGCAGATGGGCCGTCGCGACGGCGACGCCCAGGCCCGTCGCCCGCGTTCGCAGCGCGAGACCGTGAAGGTTGGAAGGCTTGCCCGTGACGACCGCGGGCGTGAAGCCGTAGGCTCGGGAATACTCGTCGAAGATCCACGCCATCTCGCGCGGGCCCGTGTTGACGTCGGGGGCCGGGATGTCTCGGTCGGGGCCCAGCAGCGGCAGCATCTGCTCGGTGAAGGCACGGGTGACGCGCTCGAGTTCGCGCACCGAGTATTTGGACGGGTCGATGGCGATACCGCCCTTCCCGCCCCCGAAGGGCAGACCCATCAGAACGTTCTTCCACGTCATCAAGCTCGCGAGCGCGCGGACCTCGTCCTGCTCGACGTCGGGATGGAAGCGAAGACCACCCTTGAAGGGCCCGCAGAGGTCATCGTGCTGCACGCGATAACCCAGAAAGCTCGCCGTGCCGCCGACGTCGAGGTCGACCACCAGCTCGACCCGAACCTCGCGCCGCGGCGTCGACAAATACTCCCGAATCGACGGATCCAACCCCGCGTGCTCGAATGCGCGCTGGATGAAACTGTCGTGGGTCTCGCAGTACTTCACGCAGCCGGGTTAGCCGACGGGCCGGACGGCGCAACAACGAGGCCGCCAACGTCACGTTCTTCGTCGCCGAGCAGACCTACGCTGACTCGCGTCGCGACACGTCGACCGAGACGACGGAGGGCTGCATCAGCGTGACCTCTTGCGCCGCCGATGCAATGCCGACCGTCCCCTACCCTCCGGGTCACGGTCCGCCGAACGAGTCGGCGCAGCCCGATGTTGACGACGAGCCCCACCACGGCGAGGACGAGCTTGGACAGCAGCGGGTCGTCGAGGAACTCCTGAAGGACGCGGGCAAGGCCACGAGGCATGGGTCTACCCGCTGCGAGCCGGCCCGCCAACGCAACGGCGCGTGGCCCCCCTCCAGCGGCCGGAAGACGACGTTTCCCGCGACGGCGCGGAGTGTGGGAGCATCGGACGCATGCGGGTCAAGGGGACGGCCTATCTGGCGAGACTTCAGCTCCTCGAGGCCAAGCTGGGCAGCCGGGCCCACGTCGAGGCCTTCGTCGCCCGGCATCGGCAGACGAACCCAGGGCTGCCCGCCAGCGTGCTTCCAACCTCGCTCATCCCGGCCGCCGTGTTCCTGACGTTCATCGATGCGATCGTCGAAGAGGTGTACGGCGGGGATACCGAGTCACTGTGGGATGTAGGGCGCGCGAGCGCCGAGTGGTCGCTGCAACACGGGCCCTATCGCGGGCTGCTGGAGCTCGGGGACGTCGAGCGGTTTGCCGCCATGGCCCCGGCGATGTGGTCGAACTTCTTCGATGAGGGACAGGCCCGGAGCGAGACCCACGATGGACGCGTCGAGCTGAGGATCGACGGCATTGCGCCCGAGCTTCAGCACCGCTACTTCGAGTACTCGGTGATCGGCTACTTCCAACGCGGGCTGGAGCTGCTGGGCTCCACGGTCACGCTCGAGCGGGTCCGCGGGTTCTCCTCGGGTGATGACGACATTCACTACTCGCTGGGACTCGCACCCCGGGCCTGACCGAACGAACCGAATCGCTCGGGGTCCCCAGGGTTCGGCATCGGCAGCGAGATGGTACGCTCCGCCCGATCCAACGGCATGCGCGTCGAGGCTCTCTACATCTATCCCATCAAGAGCGGACCCGGTGTCTCCGTCACGGAAGCCGAGATGCTCGAGCGCGGCTTCGATCACGATCGCCGCTTCATGGTCACCACTCCCGAGGGCACCTTCCTCTCGCAGCGAAGCCATCCGGCCCTGGGCCGGTGCGCGCTGACGCTCGAGCCCGGCACCGTCGCCGTGGCCGCCGAGGGGATTGGCGAGTGTCGCTGGGACCTGCAGCCGAGCGCGGTCACCACCGGCGAAGCCAAGGTCTGGAAGGACACCGTCGCGGTGGCTCGCGTCTCCGACGACGCCGACGCGTTCTTCACCGCCCTCCTCGGCGAGCCCGCCCAGCTGGTGTCCATGCCCGAGCCCTCGCGCCGACCGGTCGCCGGCTTCGAGGACATCGCGGTCAGCTTCGCGGACGGCTTCCCCTACCTGGTCGCCAACACGGCCTCGCTGGACGACCTCAACCGCCGCATTGAAGGCTCCCCCCTGCCCATGCTCGCCTTCCGACCCAACGTCGTCGTGCGGTCGGACACGCCGTGGGCCGAAGACGGCTGGACCCGCCTGCAGCTCGGCGATGGCGTGCTCGAGTGCGTCACGAACTGCGAGCGCTGCTCCGTCACCACACTCGACCCCCACAGCCCCGACCGCCCCCGCCCCGACGGCGAACCGCTGCGCACGCTCGCCAAGTTTCGCCGAGGCGAAAGCGGCGCCGTCGAGTTCGCCCGCAACGCCATCGCCCGAAGCGCAGGCGTCATCCGGGTCGGCGATGCGGTGCGCGTGGGATGAGCGCGTCCCCAGGGACACCGCGCACTGCCCTTCGGCATCCGAACCAAAAGCAAAAACCGCTTCCTCTTTGCAGAAGAAGCGGTTCTCAGTAGTGCACCCTACACGATTCGAACGTGTGGCCTTCGGTTCCGTAGACCGACGCTCTATCCAGCTGAGCTAAGGGTGCGTGGGCGCAGTTGATAGCAGCGGGGTCCCACAGGCGCAAGCGGTTTCGACGGGCGTTGGCGATTTCTCGCCGGGGTCGTTCGCCAGGGCCGCTAGCGTTCGATTCTGGGTGCCTGGGGCGCTTCTTCGGCGTCGGGGAGGCGGGCGCCCTGCAGCCCGATCGCGGTCTTGATGTGCAGGTCGCGCTGCGGGAAGGGGATCTCGATGCCGGCGCCCTTGAGGGCGTACCAGATGGCGAAGTTGACCTCGCTGCGGAGCACGTCGGGGACGTCGATCATCTCCTTGCAGTAGCCGCGAAGCGTGAAGTTGATCGACGAGTCACCGAAGCCCAAGAAGAGCACGTCCGGTGGCGGGTCCGAGAGCAGCGCGGCGTGCTCGTCGGCGACCCCGAGCAGGAGGTCGCGGACCGTGTTGGGATCGGCGCCATACGAGACGCCGACGTCGAACCGGTACCGGACGATGCGGTCGTTGTGGGTGAGGTTGACGACCTCGTCGGAGATGAACGTGGAGTTGGGCACGAGGTAGACGACGTTGTCGTTGTCGCGCACCAGCGTCACGCGGCCCTGGACCTCGATGACCTTGCCCTCGCGATCCCCCAGGCGGATGCGGTCGCCGACCTTGACCGGTCGCGCGAACAGCAAGATGACGCCGCTGATGAAGTTCTCGGCGATCTTCTGCAGTCCGAGTCCGATTCCGATGCCGACCGCGCCGAAGGCGACGAGCAGGCTGTTGAGCTCGATGCCCACCATCGGCAGGCCGATGAGCAAGCCGAGGACCCAGACCCCGTAGGCCGAGATCCTCGCGATGGCGTACTTGACCCCGGGATCGACCGTCGCGTTGCGCAGCAGGCGAAAGACCAGACGGCGCCGCACCATGCCCGCGACGACGAGCAGCCCGACGAAGAGCAGCACGAACTTGAGGATGAACAGCGGCGTGACCGTGATCGCTCCCAGACGCAGCAGCGGCATGCCGAGCGTAGAGGAGAGGTCGTCGAAGATCGGCGCGGACACGGAGCGCCCCATAGATAGCACCCTCACGGCTCGCAGATCGAGATGCTCTCGAAGCTGCCCATCGTGGGAATCGGCGCTTCGGTCCAGGTCTGGCCGTAGACCCGAATCGAGAGCCCGTCGGTGCCGGTCTCGACGTCTTGGGTGATGAGTTCGTCGAACACCACCCCATCGACCGATGTCGACACGATCGCCGTGCCGGCGACCAGCCGAACATCCAGCCACGGCTGGTCCTCGATCGACGCGATCAAGGTGGAGTTGCTCCGGAACTGCATCGTGTTGCCGGTCCAGACGAAGAAGAGGTCCGGCACCGCGGCGGTCTCGTCTCGCACGAGGATGACCAGCTGGGCCTCGGAGGTTTGCGGCAGCTCCCCGACCTCGACCACGAAGCCGCCCACCGGCTGCGCGATGGGTTGGTACAGCCCGCGCAGCCCGACGTGGTCGGCCAACAGGCTCCAGCGCAGCTGGCCGTCGACCTCTTCCATCGTGTGGCCCGATGCACCGGTCTCCCCGGAGAGCACCCAGGCCGGGTCGAACACGCCGTCTTCGAAGTCGTCGGACCACCCCTCGCACGGCGGCCCTTGGGGCCCGGTGCTGGAGGACACTTCGCCTTCGCCCGTGTTCTCCGGGAGCGCGGTCGTGCTCGAGGTGCGTCCGCACCCCTGGGGCCCGCAGGAGGTGGACCCGGTGAAGGTCGACCCCACCGCCACGGTCGTGGTGGCGTCCGCCGAGGCACCCGTGACGTCCGAGGAGACCTCGCCTGCCGACGTGTCCGCGGAGGTCGTCGAGGGGCCCGCCGTCGCCGGATCGATCTCCTCGTCGACGCACGCTCCTGCGACGCCCGCACCCGAGTACCGACCGTAGCGGCGGCCCGAGATGCATGCCTGGTCGGGGAACGAACACCAGCCGCTGGCTTCGCACCGGCCCTCGGCGCCGCACTCGCCGTCGTCGGCGCAGACGAACGTGGACGGACCACATCCGAGCAGCTGGGCAGCGACGCCCAGCTGGACCAACCGACTCGCCCCCCGCACCACGATGCAAGAGTACCAGCCCATCGACCCGCCGTACGAGCCCGACCCATGCGACCCTGACCGGGTGCAGTCCGTCCGCTTGACCTTCGACAACGGCCGAGGCGAGCAGCTCGCCGCCCGCCTGGACCGCCCGTTGCGAGACCGACCGCGCGGGTACGCCGTGTTCGCCCACTGCTTCACCTGCAGCAAGAACCTCGGCGCCGCGGTGCACCTGTCCCGCAAGCTCGTCGAGCACGGATGGGGCGTCCTGCGCTTCGACTTCACGGGTCTGGGCGACAGCGAGGGCGCCTTCGAGGACACCCACTTCTCGAGCAACATCGAGGACCTGATCGCCGCCGCCCAGTGGCTCGAGCGGGAGTACGAGCCGCCGCGGCTGCTCGTGGGTCACTCCTTGGGAGGTGCCGCCGTCCTGCGCGCTGCAGCCTCACTGCCGAGCGTGACCGCCGTCGCCACCATCGGCGCCCCCAGTCGCCCCGACCACGTCTTGAAGCTGCTGGAGGACGAGGTCGAAACCGCGCAGCGGGAGGGCTCGGCCACGGTCGTCCTCGCGGGCCGCACGTTCACGATCAAGCGCGCGTTCCTCGACGATGTCCGCGGCCAGGCGATGCAGGAGGCGATCGGTGCGCTCGGTCGAGCGCTGTTGATCCTGCATGCCCCTGGCGACGCCACGGTGGGCATCGACAACGCATCCGAAATCTTTCAGGCCGCGCGCCACCCCAAGAGCTTCGTCTCCCTCGATGACGCCGACCATCTGCTGACCCGGCCGCCCGACGCCCACTTCGCGGCCGACATCATCGCGGCCTGGGCCGACCGCTACCTGCCCCGAGGCCAGGAGCCCACCTCGGCCAGCGACGACGTGATCGCGTGGGGCCCCGTGCGCGGCTTCACCACCGAGCTGACGGTGGGCGAACAATCGCTCCTCGCCGACGAACCCACCGAGTTCGGGGGCGCCGACCTCGGCCCGTCTCCCTACGGCTACCTGCTGGGCGCGCTGGGCTCGTGCACGGTGATGACCCTGCGCATGTACGCCGACCGGAAGGGGTGGCCGCTGACGCAGGCGGTTTGCCACCTCCGCCACGCCAAGGTCCACGCGCACGACTGCGAAGCATGCGAGTCGACGGCGGACGCCAAGGCCAAGCCCAAGGCCAACGCCAAGATCGACCGGATCGAACGGAGGATCGAGCTGCGTGGCGACCTCGACGACGCCCAGCGCGAACGCCTGATGCAGATCGCCGATCGCTGCCCGGTCCACCGTACCCTGACCGAGGGCCACGTCACCGTCGTCACCCAGATGGCGCAGCCCGAAGCGTGAACGCCGTCTCGGCCAGCACCTCGCCGCCGACCATCAGCGCCACGCGGTGACGACCCGGGTACAGCGCCCGGATGGTGGTGACCTTCAGGTTGTGACGCTTGCGTAGCGTCGACTCGCCGCGAGCGGGAAGCTCCACCGTCGTCCACTTGAACGTCTTGGCCCCGCTGGCTTTCGCCTTGCGAACGTAGTGGACCACGTAGTCGACCAGCAGCGACTGCGCGCGGCCGTGCGCGCTGGAGAGTTCCGCCGTCAGCTCCACCGACTCACCGACGTGGACCGTCTTGGGCGAGGCGCTCAGCGTGGCGCGCACTTGCTTGGGCGGGAGGAATCCCACCGAGGCCAGCGCGCCGGCGTGACCGGCTTTGATCAGACCGCGAAGCCCGTGCTTCGCGATCCATAGGCGCTCGTCACCGCCCCGCTCCACACACGCCTTCGCCCACGCGACGGCCGGCTCGGGATGGTCCTTGGCGATGTCGCCGAGGGTGTTGGCCACCGAGCGCTGCACGTAGCGTTCGGGGTCCCCCTGCAAGGCGTTCAAGATCGGCCAGATCGGACCAGGGTCGGCCACGAGGCCGCGCAGCACCTTGCCCCACGGCAGCCGCGGACGGACGCCCTCCGAACACCAGCGTCGCACGTGCGGGCTCTCGTGGTCCGTCAGGGAGAGCAACCTGGCAAAGGTCTCTGCGGGACGCTGATCGACGAAGGGGCGCACCGCGAACTCGGAGCTGAACCGCTGCGTGAGCTCGACCATCGCGGCCATCGAGTCCTCGAAGTGTGGCAGCCCGTGATCGGCGATGTACTGCCCGACCGGCCACTGCAGCCAGCCATCGGTCACCTGCTCGGCGTCCGGCATCGGTGGCGGCAAGCTTTGGGCGAGGATGCCCAGCGCCGCAGGGACGTCCGAGGGCAACGTGGCGTGCAGCGCATCGGCGAACTGCTGCACGCGAGCCCCAAACTCGAGCGTCCCCAGGCCGGCGGTCGCGCGACGTTCGAACGCCGCCGCGTCGAACGTTGGCCGGACCGCCTGAACCTGCGCGGCGAGAGCCCGTGCAGCGCCCCGGTCGAACCAATCCTTGAACGCTTTCTTCTCCGGCTTGCGCTGCGCCATCGTGGGCCGGAGGCTACCAGCGGCGAGGGCGTCGGGGTCAGCCCCACACGAGCAGCGAGAGCGCGAACGCGTTGTTGCCCGCGTGCACCAACACGGCCACCCAGAGCCGACCGCTGCGGCGGTAGGCCTCCGCGAACACGAGGCCCAGCCACAGGTAGACGGCGAAGCCGGCGGGGTTGGTGTGGATCGCCGCGAACGAAGCTGCCGACAGCGCGAAGGCTTCGGGCAGTCGGCGGCCGCTTGCCGCGATGCGGCGGAAGACGAGCCCTCGAAACAACCACTCCTCGGCAAAGGGAGCCAACACCACGGCCGAGACCGCGAGCAGGAGGAACGGCGTCAGCGCGGAGCCGGACTTGAACGACTCGACCAACGCGACGATGCTCTCTTGCTCTTCGACCGGCACCCCGAGCTGCTCGAACGCCATGCCCAGCGCGTAGCTGCCCGCGATGGCGGCGACGATACCCAGGCCCGCCCATGCAAACCCCCGCCCCACCGAGGCCCGCGGGAACGGCGCGGGATGGTCGAGCCTCACGCCGAGCAGCGCAGTGGGACCGCTCTCGAAGAAACGAACCACCGCCCGGTAGATCGCCACCGCGATCAGCGTGATCGCTGGTCCCCCGGCCATTCGAACCCCCAAACCCAGCACGCCCTTGGTGGGCAGCAGGCCGACGGCAGAGAGCCCATAGAACACCAGGGTGCCCAGCAGCAACCCGCCCAGCGCCAGGCCGACCTCGACGAACGCCAGGCTGAGGCGGCCTCGCCCGACGGAGGGGGTCCCATCACTCACGCGGGGCAGTTTGCGACCTGGACACCCCAGGTGCAATGCGGGCTTGCAACCGGCGCCGCTTGGGTTTAGGTTCTCGGCCCCAAAACCAGGTAATCCCGTGGAGTCGTGGCCGAGTGGCTGAAGGCACAGGTTTGCTAAATCTGCGTACTGGAAACGGTACCGAGGGTTCGAATCCCTCCGACTCCGCACAGAGGCGCCCCACCCGGGGCGCCTCTTTTCTTTCGCCTACGTCCGACGCAGCCACCGACCGACCAGCAGGCCGAGGGCCACGCCAGCGACGTCCGCGAGCGCGTCGAGGGGATCGCCCGCGCGTCCGTAGGGGAGCAAGGCCTGCCCGAGCTCGGTGAGCACGGCCATGCTCAGACCCACGGCCCACACCGGCCGAACCCGACGCAGCGCGAGCCACCATGCCCCGCCGACTCCAGCGAAGGCGAGCAGGTGAAAAGCTTTGTCGTCGTGGGGGAACAACGGCGGCCGCGGGACCGACGGACCCAGCAGCATCACGATCAGCAGCCCGGTGTACCCGAGCGCCAGGACCCACCACACGACGTGGGGGCGCTCAGCCTTCGTCCTCAGCGCTGGCCCAGTAGGAGATGAGTTCGTTGTTGTCGACGATGCGCGAGTGGTGGTGTCCCCAGACATCACTGACGTAGATCGTAGAGCCGCGGTCGAGCTTGGGCGTGAGATAGATGGCGAAGTACTCGGCGTCGCCGTCGTCCACGACCTTCCCGATGCGGTCGAGCGGCGTCTTGCTCACCGGACAAAGGAGCTCGAGTTTGGAGCCGGCGGGCAGACCATCGAGACCCTGCTTGCGGCCGTCGCCATGGATGGGGCTGAGGTGCACCATCTCTTCTCGGTCGCCGCTGCGGACCAAGAGGGACAGGGCAGGAAACCCATCGAACTTCACGTCGGACACACCGACGAGGTTCTCGCCCGTCGGGCCGAAGGCTTGCGAGACGACGATGGTGACGTCGCCCGCAAAGTTGAGGGCCTTTGCGCTCTCGCCCTCGGGCTTCTTACCGGTGACTTCGAGGTTTGCGACGTCGACGTTCTCATTGCTCATGGGTTCCCCGCTTCTCCCGTCACCGGACCACGAACGGCGCCGCCGCGCAAGGACGCTTTCCATATCCGGGCGCAGATCGGCCCCAGCGGACCACTTGGGGGGCACGCAGCGATCCGGGCCATGCGGGCTCAAGGAAGGTCGAGCTGAGCCGCGGCGACTTCGCACAGTGGGTCACATCCAGCCCCGGCCGGCTCGTAGCGCTGGTAGCCCGGCACCAAGGTCGTGGAGATCAACGCCGTCCCCCCGCGCAGCACCACGACATCGACCACCTCGGGCGCGTCCCCCACGGTCACCACCACGCTGTGGGGCGGGAACGACAGGTTGACATCGGCATCGCAGTCGTCCTGCAGGAGGCACAGCGCCTCCAGACCGCACCCGTCTTCGGGACTCCCGACGACGAACCCGCAGACGGACTCGCGCCCGTCGGCCCGGGTCGAGACCGTGTACGAACCGGGCATGAAGACCGAGGACACCAGCGCGATTCGCAGACCGCTGCTGCACGTCGCGTTGCCGCAACCGGTGGCCTCCGAGACGTCGTCTTCGTCTTCGTCGTCCGACTCGGCGTTCGACGAGCAGCCCACCAGCGCCGCGAGGATCAGCATTCGAACGCGCATCGGCCAGGACCGCGTCAGAGTTCGCGGGAACAGTCCTCGCACAGCCAGGCGCGCTCGGCCTGAGCATCGTCGCTGAGCCCGATGAACGCGCTCTCTCCGGACGACATGGCGTTCTTGCAGCGGCTGCACAGAGCATCGGTTCCGAGCACCACCGCGTTCCAGGCGTAGATGTGGTCGAGCGCGATGGTCTCGCTCGGGACCTCCGGGGCTGCCTCGAGCAGCGGACCCACATCGGGGTCGGCCAAGCCGAACGCGTCCTCGAGAACGCCGCGCACCAGGTTGGATACGGACATCCGTCGGCGGCGCGCCTCCTGGCGGAGCACGTCGTCCAGCCGGCGATCGACGCGGGTCTGCACCAGTCGATCCTTGCGAAGCTCCTTCGAGCGAAGCTTCTCCGCCTTCTGCATCTTGCGAAGATCCGTAGCCATCTGCGGTCCTGCACCCCACTATGGCACGCCCACGGCACGTTTCCAGATTGCCGTTGACATTGTATTCGCTTGTATTACAAAAAGTCGTCCATGACGACGAACGTGGCCGACTACAAGGCCTTCGCCGCCGATATCAATCGTCTCCGCCGGGAAGTCGAACCCCAGATCGGGTCCGAGGACGTCCGGCAGCTCAAGCGTCTGTGTTTCTTTTCGCGCGGGCTCGAACTCACGGGCCGGCTGCTCATCCACTTCAGCCCCGGACCCCTCAGCTTCGGGCTCGGCGTGCTGACGTTGGCAGCCCACAAGCAGCTTCACGGCTCCGAGATCGGTCACGCGGTGCTGCACGGCGCCTACGACAAGCTGCCCGGCGCCACCTGGTTTCAGAGCAAGACCTACTGGTGGGAGACGCCCATCGACGAAGAGAGCTGGCGGCACGGCCACAACGTCGCCCACCACCAGTACACCAACGTCGTCGGCAAGGATCCGGACTGCAAGTACGGCCGGATTCGGCTCAACGAGCACGTCCCGTGGGAGCCCGCCAACGAGAACCAGCATCTGCACCCGCTGATCGTCTGGCCGGCGTTCAAGTTCAGCATGGCCGCGCACTTCACGGGCTTGATCGACGTCTACCTGCGCAAGACCGAGAACTCCGACGTCCTGCCCGATCGCAAGATGTCCACGATCGTCGAGGCGCACCGCAAGTGGCTGCGGAAGACGGTGCCCTACTACGGCAAGGAGTACGTCCTGTTTCCGCTCCTGGCCGGGGCGATGTTCTGGAAGGTCATGCTCGGCAACTGGATGGCCGAGGTCCTTCGCAGTCTCTACTCGGCCGCCACCATCTTCACCGGCCACGTCGGAGAAGACACCTCGTCGTATCCGGCGAACACCCGGGCCTCGAGCCGGGGAGAGTGGTACGCGATGCAGGTTCGGTCCTCGAACAACTTCGAGGTGCCCGGGTGGATGTCCATCCTGTGCGGCGGCCTCGACTACCAGATCGAGCACCACCTGTTTCCTCGCTGGCCGCCCCGGCGCCTGCGCCAAGTGGCGCCGCGGGTGCGAGAGATCTGCGAGCGACACGGCATCGAGTACCGGACCGCCCCGTGGGGAACCATGCTCCGCCGCGTGTTCCGCCAGATCCGCGTCTTGGGTCGCGCACCGGCCTGACGGATCTTCCCGGCGGGGTGCAACGCTCCGTCCGGCGGGGCGCAACGCTCCGTCGCATCTGCGATGCGGCGCGCGGCCCTGCGCACGTCCAGCGAAGCTCTCCTTGGATGCCTCACCGGCCCGCAGGGCCTGAGCGGACTGGTAGGCTCAGCGGGTGGAACCGCCGAACCCCCCTTGTCCCGGATGCGCGGACGGGACCCCGCTGGGGACGTGGCCGCTGCGCTCCGAGAGCCCATATCGGCCGGCGCCGGAGCATCCGGTCCGGGTCCAGGCGTGCAAGACCTGCGGCGGGGTCTGGGTCGACCGAGCCACGCTGCAAGGCTTGATCGACGACGCGGCGCGAACGGCCGCCGTTGCGCCACCCAGACAAGTGCAGCGCAAGACGCTTCCGCCGGGCACCGCCACCGCGAAGATCGTCTACCGCCACTGCCCCCAGTGCAAGAACCCGATGCTTCGCAAGAACTTCGGATCGATCTCGGGGATCATCGTCGACCTCTGCGCCGCGCACGGCACCTTCTTCGAGTACGGCGAGCTCCCCGGCGTCGTCGAGTTCGTGCGCAGCGGAGGGCTGGCGCTCTCGCAGCGACACGCCGCCGCCGAGAACGCCCGGGACGCCAAACACAAGTTTGCGATGGCGAGCATGCCGTCGGTGCGCATGGGGCCCGCGTACCTCGAGGGCGACCATCACGACGCCGCCTCGGATGCGTTTGTGCACTGGGCCACCAGCTGGGTGCGCAACATGTTCCGCTAGCGTCAACCCGCGCGCGTTCTCGGCCTCGCCAGACCCCCACCTGTCCTGCTAACGTCCGCCGCGATGACGTCTGCGGGAGCGCCTCGACTGTTCCACCGGCTCTTCATCGCCAACCGCGGCGAGGTCGCGGTTCGCATCGCGAGGGCGTGCGACATGATGGGGATCACGCCCGTGTTCGCGGCCTCCGAGGCGGACCTGGGCGCGGCCTACCTGCAGGGTCGCGAGGTGATCTGTCTGGGTCCGGCCCGCTCCACCCACAGCTACCTCGACCTCGGGCGCGTCGTGCAAGCCGCCCGGCAGTCGCGGTGCACGGCCGTGCATCCGGGCTGGGGCTTCCTCGCGGAGAACCCACAGTTCTCAGCGCTGTGTGAAGCACACGGGCTCACCTTCATCGGTCCGCCCGCGCACGTGATGCACCTGATGGGCAAGAAGACGCCCGCCAAGAAGGCGATGGGTGAAGCCGGGCTCACGCTCATTCCCGGCAGCGACGGCATCCTCGAGGACGCCGACGACGCCCGCCGCGTCGCCGACGAGACCGGGTACCCGGTGCTGATCAAGGCGGAGAGCGGAGGTGGTGGCCGCGGCATGCGTATCGCTCGCAGCGGGGACGAGGTCGCGTCTGCCTATGCCGACGCCCAGGCCGAGGCCCGCGCCGCCTTCGGCGACCCTCGCGTCTACATGGAGAAGCTGATCGAGGGCGGGCGCCATATCGAGATCCAGGTGATGGCCGATCGCTACGGCAACGTCGTGCACCTCGGCGAGCGGGACTGCACGGTGCAGCGCAACCACCAGAAGCTCATCGAAGAGAGCCCCTCCCCCGTCCTCGACGAGGCCGTCCGCACATCCAGCCTCGAAGCGGCCGCCCGAGCGACCGCCGCCATCGGCTACGTCGGCGCGGGCACGATGGAGTTCCTGCTCGACAAGGGCGGCGTGCTGCGCTTCATGGAGATGAACACCCGCCTGCAGGTCGAGCACTGCGTCTCCGAAGAGCGCAGCGGGAAGGACCTCGTCGAGCAGCAGATCCTCGTCGCGGCCGGACACCAGCTGGGCTGGCGACAGGACGACATCACGCTCACCGGGCACGCGATCGAGTGCCGGATCAACGCGGAGAACCCCTCGGACGGATTCCGCCCCAGCCCGGGCAAGATCGAGCGGTGGGTGAGCCCCACCGGGGACGGCGTGCGCGTCGACACCCACGTGCAGTCCGGCTACGTCGTGCCACCGCACTACGACAGCCTGCTGTGCAAGGTCATCACCCACGGGGACACCCGCGATCAGGCATGCGACCGCATGATCGCCGCGCTCGGAGACCTCGTCTGCGAGGGCGTCCACACGACCGCCGCCATGCATCGACAGATCTTGGCCAGCGAACCCTTCCGTTCCAACGACTACGACACCCGGGCCATTCCGGGCTGGACGCAGGAGTAATCCGCCATGGTTCACGTACCGCTCACCCCCATCGGGCGCGCTCGCGCCTCGTTCTGCGACGACACGACATTCGAGCACAATCTCTCCGCGCTCGCGGCCCGCGAGGAGCAGCTCCGGGGGCGCCGGGCCGAGGTGCACGCCGGCTGGGGCGAGAAGTACGCCCAGCGCGTGCACACCAAGGGCAAGATGACCGCTCGCGAGCGGCTCGACGCCATCAAGGATCCTGGCTCACGCAGCTTCGAGGTCGGCACCTTCGTCAACTTCGGACTCGAGTTCGGAGACGACGGCCTCAAGTCCCCGGGCGCCGGAGTCGTCACCGCGTTCGCGCAGGTCCACGGACGATGGTGCATGGTCATCGCCAACGACAACACCGTCGCATCGGGCTCGTGGTGGCCGATGACGCCCGAGAAGATTCAGCGCGCGCAGCAGATGGCGCTGCGAATGCGGCTCCCCACGGTCTACCTGGTGGACTGCAGCGGCCTGTTCCTGCCCGAGCAGTCGCGCAGCTTCCCGGGCGCGAAGGGAGCCGGCTACATCTTCAAGATGAACAGCCTGCTCTCGGCCCACGGCGTTCCGCAGCTCGCGGGCGTGTTCGGCGACTGCATCGCGGGCGGCGGCTACATGCCGATCATCTCCGACCGCGTCTACATGACCGAGCAGGCCTACATGGTCATCGCCGGTGCCGCGCTGATCAAGGGCGCCAAGAGCCAGAAGATGACCAGCTTGGGCATCGGTGGGCCCGAGGTGCACGTGCACCAGAGCCGATGCGCCGATGTCCGGGTGCCCGACGATGCGACGCTCATCTCCTGCCTGCGAGACGAGGTCGCCCGCCTGCCCAGCTCCGCGGCGCCCTACTATCGCGGCGACGCGGGCCCGGTCGGTCCCGGCTTTCCCGCCGCCGAGCTGTCGGGGCTGATGCCCAGCGACCATCGCGAGGCCTACGACATCACCGAAGTGCTCGCGCGCCTGTGCGACCAGTCGCTGTTCTGGGAGGTCATGGCCGCAAGCGGCGAGGAGATGATGTGCGGTGTGGGTCGCGTGAACGGCCTGTACACCGGCTTCATCGCCAACCGGCAGGGCTTGGTGGGCAACCCGGACGACCCGGGCTCGCGGCGCCCGGCGTCCATCCTGTACAAGGCGGGCATCGCCAAGATCTCGGCGTTCTCCCGGGCGTGCAACGCCGACGGCATCCCCATCGTCTGGCTGCAGGACATCGCAGGCTTCGACATCGGAGCCGACGCCGAACGCCAGGGCCTGCTGTCGTACGGCAGCAACCTCATCTACACCAACAGCACCAACGAGACGCCCATGTTCACGGTGCTGCTGCGCAAGGCTTCGGGCGCCGGCTACTACGCCATGGCCGGCATGCCCTACGACCCGGTCGTGCAGCTGTCGACCACGCTCTCGCGGCAGTCGGTGATGGAAGGGCGCACGCTCGCCATCGCCACGTACAACACCAAGCTCGACGACGAGTTCGAGATCATCACCCAAGATCCCAAGGAGCGAGCCGCCATCGAGCAGGGCATGGCCTCGGTGGAGAAGCGCATCGAGGCCGACATGGATCCCTACGTCGCTGCGCGCCAGATGGACACCGACGAGATCGTCGAGTTCGGCGAGCTGCGCGCGTACCTGTCGATGCTGATCGAGGCCAGCTACCAGTCGATCGGGTACCGCCGGATCAAGAACCCGCGGATCTGGTCGCTTCACGACCTCGCCGTGCTGACGGAGGGCTTGCGATGAAGCGCGGACGAGCATTCGAACCTCAACACGTCGCGGTCCTGGAGCAGGACGGCACACTCTTCCACCTGCGCGCCCCCACGGTCGGGCGCTGGCGCGACGCACCTGCGGAGGGCAGCCTGATCAAGCCCGGATTCTCGCTGGGCTTCGTCGACACGTTGGGCGTGCTGCACCGCCTGGTGGCGCCGCCGGGCGCCGTCGGCGTCGTCACGGCGCGGGAGGGCAACGCCAAGGCTCCCGGCGACGTGGCCTATGGTGATGTCCTGCTGACGCTGGACCTGGAGGCCGCCACGGGCTCGGCTGCGGCCGCGGCCGTCGAGGCCACCGCCGACGTCACCGGCCTCGCTTTCCGCTCTCCGCTCTCGGGCCGCTTCTACCTGCGCCCCTCCCCGGACCAGCCACCATTCGTGTCCTCCGGGGACACCATCAAGGTCGGACAAACCGTCGCGCTGCTGGAGGTGATGAAGACCTTCAACCGCGTCACCTACGGCGGCGATGGGCTGCCGCCGACGGCAACGGTCGTGGAGGTGGTGCCGGAGAACGAGTCGGATCTCGATCAGGGTGACGTGATCCTCAGGCTGGAGTAGCCCGCTCGTCGAGGCTCGCGGCCAGCAGCACCGTCTGATCGAGCCAGGCCACGACGGCGTCGGGGCTCGTGCCATGCCCGTCCCACATCACCAGCGGGCCCACGCCGGCGCCGGCCTGCATCGTCACCCTCCGGCACCCCGGACGCTGGGCCATCTGCTGGAGACGGTCGGCGAACGGCCGGTGGCGGAGACTCGCCGGATTTCCCTGGTCGGTCGCGTCGACCCGGCACACCTCGAACAGGGGCGCGTCGCCCTCGAGTCCCCCTGCACCCAACAAACGCAGGAACTTGTCCCAGACCGAGCGGCTGCGACACGTGCCTTCGAAGGTCAACCGCGGCGCAGAGACGAACAGCTCGAGGACGTTGCGCTCGAACACCGCCGGAGCCAGGGGGTTGATCGCCGCGGAGTAGAAGTCCGCGTACTGCAAGACGACCGCGCGGTCTCGGTGGCGGCCACGCACCGTCACCGTACGGTTGGTGACGTTGCGATCCCCCATCTGCAGCTCGCTCATGTCTTCGTCGATGAAGTCATCCTCGAGGCGCTGGCTCACCGCGAGGAGGACCTCGAAGCTCGCCGGTGACGACACCGAGGGCCACGTCCCCCTCATCGTCCAATCGACTCGCCGGCGATCTCGCTCGCCTGTGCGCGCGCCGGGACTCCGCTGGCGTCCGTCTTCGCGAGCAGCGCCAGCGCCTCGTCGGCGAAGGACTTTGCGGCGCTCGGGTCCGCATCGCGGTGCGCGAGCGCGAGCACGAGGGGGAGCTCGGCCTCGATCATCGGCGAGAGCTTGCCTTTCAGGTTCGAGGACCGCAGCAGGTCCCGCGCCTGCTGGGCCAGGGTTCGCGCCTGCTCCAGGTCGCCAGCGACCGCGGCGGTGCGTGCGAGAGCGCCGAGCGCAGCGATGCGCTCGTGGGGCGCCGTCACGTGGGCCCGCATCAGGTCGAGCGCCGTCTGCATCGTGGCCACAGCCCCAGCCGCGTCGCCAGACTCGGCCTGCACCCGGCCCAGCCAGGCGAGCCCCTCGACCCGCGTCGATGGATCCGCGCCTTCGGTGGCGAGGACGTCTCGTGACTCCTCCAGCAGGCGCTCGGCCGCGTCGAGCTCGCCTTGGCCTCGCTTCGCGCGCGCGAGGGCGATCAGTGCAGCGCCCGCCTCGGTGGGCTTGGTGGGTTTGTCCTTCGTCCCGACCCGGGCGGCGGCCAGGGGCGCCAGGGCCTCGTCGTAGCGCCCCAGCTGGACCAAGCAGCTGCCCAGCATCCACTGCACGGACCCCAGCTGCGCGGCGGGTTCGGAGGCCTTGGACAGCGCCGCGACCAGACCGGTCAGCAGGGGTGCACCTTCTTCGCACAGACCATTGAAGAGCAGCGACGAGCCCAGACTCTCGACGGCGAACAGGGCGGGTCCATCATCAGGTTCGCGATCCGCGACGAGGATGGCGTACGCCCGCCGGAAGTGCTCCAGCGCGGCTCGTTCGTCGCCAAACTGCCGGACCGTCAACCCGAGGTTGGCGAGGTTGTTGCCCACCCGCCAGTGGTCCGGCCCGAACACCTCGGACTGAATGTCGATCGCGGCCTCGAGGTGCTCGGCCGACTTCTCGGGCTGCCCGCCGCTTCCGTACAGGTGGCCGAGCAGCGCATGTCCCGACGCCGTTCGAGAATGCCGAGGCCCGAAGACCTCCGCCCGGAGCTTCAGCTGCTCTTCGCCGAGTTCCTGCGCCTGCTTCATCAGGCCGCGCTGCTGCAAGACGACGATGACCAGCTGCTGCGCGCCCAGGACGTTGGGATGCTGGGGGCCGAGCTCGGCCCGGAGCAGCTCCATCTCGCGTTCGTAGTGGGACTGGGCGGCCTCGAGATCGCCGCGCGCGTGGGCGAGCCTGCCTTTGGCGCGCTCCAACCCCGCCCAGACCGCCGGGCCCGGATCGGTCCGGTGCACGAGCACGACCGCCGGCTTGAGCCATCGCTCCCCCTCGTCGAGCTCCCGCGCGGCGATCAGCGTCCCGGAGAGTTCGCGGGCCGCGTGGGCGGCCACCAGGTCATCCCCGTGCTCGAGCGCCAGCCAGTACGCTCGCTCCAGCATCGCGGCGGACGCCTCGTGCCCCTGGGTGTGGGCCATCGCCAGCCCCAGCGAGAAGCGTGCTCGCGCCTCCAACATGCCCTGCTTCTTGGCTTGCGCCTGATCGGCCACCGCCTCGAGCAGGGGCGCCGCATCGGCCTGCCGACCCGTGTCGAGCACCCCCATCCCTCGCGCAAGCTCCCGCATCAGCTCCCGCGACCCCTCCGCCACCGGACCTGGCCGCTCGACGCATGAACGCAGCGGGGCCACCGCGTCGTCGAGCAGCGGCGGTGAGAGGAGCAGGTCGCGATCCGGCGTCTCGTAGACGTCCAGCACGCCCGACAAACGAGCCATGCGGTCATCGAGACACGCCGTCCTCGCAGCGTAGGTCTGCGGGTCGAGCGTACCGTCGACCTGCGCCGCCTGACAGGTCTGCTCCGCGTAGCCCGTCCATTCGGACACGTAGTCGTCGACCGAGACCGAGAACCGCTCCCACGCGTCGGCCGTCCCGCCAAAGTCTACCGCGGCAAAACCGTCCTGCACCCGCTGGCGAGTTTCGGCGTCCCACACCTCGCCCGCGGCCGCGGCCGCCTCGTCACAGCGAGAGGCCCGCTCCATGCCGTAGGCCGCCCCCGAGCCCGCGAGCAGCACGACCGTTCCCGCCCCGAAGAGCGCGCGACGGCGCCGCCGTCCGGGATTACGCGCGAGCGCATCGAGCAGCGGGCCCATGCTCCCGAACCGCTGCGTTCGCTCTCGACAGAGTCCGCGCCGGAGCGCGCGGGCGACGGAGCGCTGATGCGCCGTCATGCGGGCCGGCATTCGAAGGTCCGCAGGATCGGCGACGCTCGGCCGCACCCCGAACAGTGCTTCCCAGGCGCTGACGCAGTAGGCGTACTGGTCCGCGAGCCCATCGGGCGTCCGACCATCCCGCTGCTCGGGGGCCATGTATGCCGGCGTCCCCGAGATGCCGCCGGTGCGAGAGGCCTCCTCGGACTCCATCGTCGCCAGCACCCCCTGGGAGTCCTGGGAGGCGAGGTGCTCGGCGACCGCCTCGGTGCGGGCGAGGCCGAAGTCCGCGACCCGCACCCGACCGTCGCTGCCCAGCAGCACGTTGGCCGGCTTGAAGTCTCGGTGCACGACGCCGGCGTCGTGGGCGGCCGCAAGCCCTCGACCAGCCTGAAGCAGGTAGTCGAGGGTCCGCTCGAACCGGTTCGCCGCATCGGGCGAATCGGGCGAGCCCGGATGCTGCGCGAGCCACTGCGCAAGGTCCCCGCCGTCGACCATCTCCATCGCAACGAACAGCTGGCCGTCCGTGACGCCGACCTCGTGCACGCTGACCACGTTGGGGTGGCTGAGCTTGGCGAGGATGCGCGCCTCTTTGGCCATCCGCTCCTGGGCCTTCGGGTCCCGGGTCAGGGCCTCGCTGCGGATGACCTTGAGGGCGACGCTGCGGTCGAGATCGGGATCGTAGGCGCGGAACACCGTGCCCATGCCGCCGGCCCCGATCCGATCGAGCACCACGAAGCGGCCGAGCTTGGTCGGCTTCGACGCCTCGCCGAACAGCCCGCGCGAGATGCCGGCCATCTGCAGGGCCGTCTCCAGCCCGTCGGAATCGCCAGACTCGCCAGACGCACCGTGGGGCCCGCCCATCCCCTCTGTTCCAACCTCTGACCCCGCCTCAGACAAGGGCTGATCGTGGCAGACGAACGGATGCTACGCCATGCGAAAACGCCCGTCCGCGCCCGTCCGGCTTCAGATCTCCTGATCTTCGGTGCCGTTCTTGAACATCACGCGATACAGATCGGTGCGTCGGTCGGCCCACGGCCGCACTGTGCCCGTCCCCTCGGCCTTGCGCAGCGCGCCCAGGTCCAGGTCATGCACGAGCATCGTCTCGATGTTGGGCGTGGCCTCGGCCGCAATTCCGTCGCGCGCGAAGGCGATGTCGCTCGGCGTGAGGATGGCGCTTTGCGCGTAGTGAATGTCGGCGCCTTCGACCTGCGGCAGGTTGCCCGTCGCGCCCGCGGTGACCACGTACATATGGTTCTCGACCGCACGCGCTTGGGAGCACGCCCGTACCCGCAGGTGCCCCGACCGAATGTCGGTGTTGTACGGCACGAGCAATATTTCGGCGCCCTGGCTCTTGAGCACCCGCGCGTACTCGGGAAACTCCACGTCGTAACAGATCGCGATTCCGACCTTGCCGCAGTCGGTGTCGAACACTTCGATGCGGTTGCCTGGTGAGACACCCCACCACCGCGCCTCGGCGGGTGTGATGTGGATCTTGTACTGGCGGCTCATGCGGCCGTCGCGATGGAAGAAGTACGCGATGTTGTACAGCGTATCGCCCTCGCAGGTGAGGTGCGTCCCGGCGAGGATGTTGATGTTGTAGCGCATGGAGAGCGACCCGAAGAACTCCACGAACGGCTGGGTGAATGCTTCGAGCGCCCGCGCCGAGTCGGCAGGGGAGTCGGCAGGAACCATCGCCAGCAGCTGGTTGGTCAGCAGCTCGGGAAACACAACGATGTCGCTTCGGTACTCCGACGCCGTATCGACGAAGAACTCGCACTGCTTCGAGAACGCCTCGAAGCCGTCGATGGGGCGCATCTCGTACTGCACCGCCGCCACCCGCACCCGGTTGCGGCGCGTTCGCCCAGCCGGCAGCCACGAGGGATTCTTCCACTCCATCAACACCGCAAACCCGCGGGACTCCGCGTCGTTGGGCAGGTAGCCGGGGAGCAGCGCGCGGACCGAGAAGCCGTTAGCTCGCTGGGCGGTGATGACGGGGTCGCGCAGCTCCTTGCGCAGGACCGCGGAGAGGTAATCACGCGCGGACATCTCCTCTGCGTATTTGTAGAAGCGGGGCATTCGCCCGCCGAAGATGAGCCCGCGCAGGTTCAGCCGGGTCACCAACTCCTTGCGTGCGTCGTAGATTCGGCGCGCGAGCTTCTTGCCCCGCTGCTTGGGCGTGACGGCGATGTCGATGCCGTAGAGCATGTCGCCTTGGGGGTCGTGCGCGACCAGGTTGCCGTCGCGACAGACATCGCGGAAGATGTGCTCTTCTCCCAGGCTCGCGGCGTCCACGATCAGCGAGCTCGACGTGGCCACCAGCTCGCCATCGAGTTCCACCCCGAGCTGGCCCTCGGGGAAGCGCGCCAGATGGTCCTCCAGGTTCTTGCGAGACCATGGCTCCAGCGTCGGATACACCTGCCGATGCAGCGCCTGCACGACCTCGATGTCCTCGATGCGGAGCTGCCGGACGAGCAGACGCGCTTTGGTCTTCCCACCCGGAGCTTTCGCCTTCCGGGCTTTCTTGGGCTTCTCGGCCTTCTCGGCCTTCTCGGCCTTCTCGGCCTTCTCGGCCTTCTCGGCCTTCTCGGCCTTCTCGGACTTCTCGGACTTCTCGGTTCGCTTTTTGATCGACGACATGGGGCGCGCTGACGGGGGCCTGACACGGTATCAGCTCGACGCAAGCGATGATCCCGTGGTGCGTTTCGAGTCCGAGGCGTACTGTAGGACCCCGTGCGCCTCGTTCCTGCCACGCCGAGGTCGATCGCCGAGATCCCGATCCTCGAGACGGACCGCCTTCGCCTTCGCCCCTACCGCCTCACGGACCTCGACGCGTTGGCGGCCATGTGGGGCGATCGCGAGCACGTCAAATACGTCGGTGGCCGCACGCGCAATCGCGACGAGATCTGGATTCAGCTGCAGCGCATGATCGGCAGCTGGGGCCTGATCGGCTTCGGATATTGGGTGCTGGAGGCGCGCGAGGACGACTCGGTCGTGGGTGAAGCCGGCTTCCTCGAGGGCCTGCGCGCGATGGAGCCCAGCCACAGCGGTTCACCGGAGAGCGGCTGGAGCATCGCCAAGCACCACTGGGGTCGCGGGCTGGCCACCGAGGCGCTGGAGGCCTGTCTGCGCTGGGCAGACGCCGAGCTGAGCGCGCCGCGGACCGTGTGCGTGATCGAGGACGGGCATGAAGCCTCCATCCGCGTGGCCGAGAAGTGCGGATACACGCTCGTGCGCGACGCGATGCTCGGCGAGACCGAGGTGGGGGTCTATCAGCGACTGCGCGGCGCCGAGCCGGCGGACTGAAGGAACCCACGCACAGCGCTTCGAACCCAAGGGTACCCCGGGCGAGACAAGCCCCACACCGCGTGCCACGCTCCGCCCGTGTCCGCGGCGCCGCACGAACATCCGGTCTACAAGATCTCCTCGCTCGGACGGCCGGTCGACCCCCGCTTCCCCAGCAACAAGGCGATCCTCATCGTGATGGCGGCGGCGCTGGTGGCCGGCGCCGTGTGGGGATGGTTCGACACCCACGCGTGGCAGGATGCCCTGCTTCGGGGCGGCCACTGTGCGGTGGTCGCGTTCGCCTCGTGGGCCCTGGCTCGGGAGCTCGACCCCGACCGTCCGCACACCGCCATGATCGCCGTCGCGCTCTGTGGCGCGGCGCTGGTGTGGCAGGGACAGGTCGACCTGTGGACGATCGGCGCCGGCATCCTGGCGGCTCGCCTCGTGGGCCGCACCATCGGACCTGGCGCGCGCGTCACCGACCTCGCGGCGGTGGTGGGTGTGGTGGGGTTGGCGGTGTTCCTCGGCGATCGCTGGACCATCGGGCTCGCGATCGCCGCCGCCCTGGTGATGGATGCGCTGCTCGTCGAGGGCAGCGGGGACCGCTGGGCCTGGGCGCTGGGGTGCGTCGCGATCGTCGTCGGCTACGGCATCGTTCATCCGATCCAGCTCGGGAGCACCTGGGCCACGTGGATGGTGGCCGCGGTCACGTTGGCGGCGCTCCTGTCGATCGCCACGCTGCCCGCCCCGAAGACCGACTGCGACCAACCCGGTCACGCGCTCGATCGTCGCCGCGTCCAGGGCGGCATGTTCGCGGTGCTCCTGGTCGGTTTACTGGCCCAGCTCGAGGCGTCGTCGGCCCCGCTGGGTCTCGGGGTCGCGGCCTGCCTGCTGGCGACGCTCCCGGGGCGGGCCTTCTCTCGCGGGGCTAGCGCTGTAGCTTGAGCTGCTTGGCCGCGAGCGCGTAGCCGCCGTCGGCTCCGTCCACGAAGTGCAGGTGATCTCCCTGGTAGCTGCCGACCGCGCAGGTCATCAGCGCCGCGTCCGTGACGTGCGTGCCGTAGCGGATGTCCCCGGCGGCATACCTGCGCGCGAGGTCGGCTTCGATCGCGGCGTGCTGTTCGTCGGTCACGTCGAGCACCATGCGCAGCGTGTCGTCGAACTTGCGGAAGTCCGTGTTGCTGGTCGTCTCCTCGCGGTAGACGTCGGCGGGAAAGCCCATGAACGCCTTGCCGCGCGCGAAGCCAACCCGCCCCACGGCCGCCTGCGCCTTGATGACCTGCTTGCGCGCGAAGAAGCCCAGCCCCCCGCGCTGCCCGGTGGTGATCCGGGCCTCGGTGTCGAACGCGCGCGACTCCGAGGCCACGGCGAGCACATCGGGCGCGACCGGCCGTCCCTGCGCGTCGTCGAGGATCGACTCGAGCGCGACGAGGACCTCGCCGTAGATCGCCGCCGCATCCCCGCGGTCTTCGGCGCTCGCGTGCACCAGCAGCGACACGATCTTGCCGCGCCGGGTGGCCAGCGGCTTCCAGCGGCACTCGAAGCCCTCGAAGCTCGCCTCCTGGGGCCCCGCGTCGTCGACCGCATAGCGAGCCCCCAGCTCGGAGTCCTTGATCCTGCGCTCGCCTTCACTGAGCCCCGCGCCCGAGAACATGGCGAAGCTCGCCTGCGGGCTGGCGACGAATCGCGCCACCCGAACCCGGAACCCATCGCCGGAGAGCTCGCCCACCGACACGATGCTGGCCCGCATCGTCATCTCCATCGCCTGGCGCGCCATGCTGCGAATGCCGCGGAGCGCCGCCGACACCCGGGCTCGCTCCGAGCCCGGCGTGAGCACCGTCGCGCCGTCGCCCCCGAACACGAAGGGCAGGTCGAACTCGGGGAGCGCGTTGCGGAGCGCCACGATGGAGGCGACCCCGAGCGCGTTGACGTCCTTGTAGCGCCCCGCTTCGATCGCCGCGGTGGAGCCCTCGACGTCGGTCACCACCATGTCCCAGTCGGCGGGCGCCTCGCTGTAGCGGGAGAGGTCGTGCACGTCTGCAAAGCGGTCGAACGCCGGCAGTCCCGCGTAGAAGCCTGGAGCCCCGCTCGTCCGTTCCACTGCAGTGAGCCTACCAGGTTCGCAAGACAAAACCGTTGAACGGCTCTGGCACCGGTCCCATACTCGCCCCTCGATGGCTGACGCCCCCGCTCCATCCGTGCCCGGGCTCGACACCTCTGCCACCCCCACGTTCGTGGTCGGGGCGGAGCGCTCGGGCTCCACGCTGCTGCGCTTGATGCTCGATGGGCACAGCAAGCTCAGCTTCTCCCACCAGATGGAGTTCCTCGTCGACTACACCCCGCCCGGTGAGCCCCACCCCGAGGTTCTCGATCTGCTCGGCAAGCTGGTCGGTGACGCGGTGTTCCGACGCTCCAAGCTCGAGGTCGGCGCCCATCCCTTTCGCAGTTCACGCGAGCTGATCGAGTCGCTGCTCTTTCAGCGCGGCACGGGGTGCGCCGCGGTGGGCGGCACCGTTCACCGCCACTTCGCGCGTCCACTGGACCACTGGCCGAACGCCCGCTTCATTCACCTCATCCGCGACCCCAGGGCCGTCGCGCCATCGGCCGTGCGCATGGGCTGGGACGGCACGCCCTACGCCGCCGCCGAGCGCTGGCTGGAGTCCGAGCAGGAGTGGGATGCGCTCGCCGCCAAGCTCGACGACGACGCGTGGACGGAGGTCCGCTTCGAGGACATCGCCACCAACCCTCGCGAAGCGCTCACCGGTCTGTGCACGTTCATGGGCGTCGAGTTCGAGCCCGCCATGCTCGAGTTCCACGCGCACTCGACCTACGACAAGGTGGACCCCAAGGTCGCGACGGCGTGGCGCAAGAACCCTCCACAGTGGGCGCGAGACGTCGAGATGCGCGCCGGCGACATGATGCGCACGCGCGGCTACGAGCCGGAGAGCGACGACATCCCCGAGCTGGGCGCGCTCGAGAACGCGGCGCTGTCGGTGCGCGAGAGGGTGATGCGCACCAAGATTCGGCAGGAGCGCTACGGGGTGGAGCTGTGGGCGAAGTCGCTGGTCGCCCGGCGGCTGCGCAAGTGGGTGGAGAAGGTCCACTCCGAGCAGGCTGACGCCGAGTCCAGCACGATCAAGTGACCGAGCGCCCGATCACGCTGCGGGGCGCCCGAGCGCACAACCTGCAGGACGTCGACCTCGACGTCGCGTGGGGTTCGTGGACCGCCGTCACCGGGCCCTCGGGCTCGGGCAAGACCAGCCTGGTGTTCGACACGCTGGTGCGCGAGGGCCAGCGCCGCTTCCTGGGCGGCTTGTCGGCGCGGGCGAGGCAGATGCTGGGCAAGCTCGGCCGGGCCGAGGTCGACCGCCTCACCGGCCTCCCCGCGACGCTCGCCGTCGGCGTGTCCACGGCCGCGGGCGCGCGCTCGACCGTCGGCACCCGCCTGGGCGCGCTGGATCTGCTCCGCCTCGTCTTCGCCCGGCTCGCGACCGACCCCGGCGGCGTGCCCCTCACCCGCAGCCACTTCAGCTTCAACGTCGCGCCCGGCGCGTGCGAGACGTGCGGAGGTTCGGGCGCGGTGGACCAGGTCGACCCCGCCCGGATCGTCGCCGACCCCACAAAGAGCATTCGGGACGGCGCGCTCGTCCCCACCCTGAAGAACGGCTACACGGTCTACAGCCAGGTCACCCTCGAGGTGATGAACACCATCTGCCAGGCGCACGGATTCGACGTGTCGACACCGTGGCAGGACCTCACGGCGGCCCAGCGCCACGTCATCTTCTACGGCACCGACGTGCTGAAGGTCCCCTTCGGCAAGCACGGCATCGAGTCGCGCATGAAGTGGGAGGGCATCACGGCCCGGCCGCGCGAGGAGGGCTACTACCGCGGGCTCATCCCGGTCATCGAGGACACGCTCGGGCGGGACCGCAACCCCAACATCCTTCGATTCGTTCGCTCGACGGACTGCACGGCGTGCGGCGGGGCTCGCCTGTCCCGCCCGGGCAGGGAGGCTCACATCGAAGGTCTGACGCTCCCAGACCTGCTCACAGCGCCCGTCGTCTCCGTGCAGCGCATGCTCGACGGGTTGCCCGACGCGCCGGTCTGGCGAACCGTCGAGCCGTCCGTGCGCGACCGCCTCGGGCGCTTGGAGACGCTCAGCCTCGGTCACCTACACCTGGGCCGCCGAACCGACACGCTCAGCGGCGGCGAGGCGCAGCGTCTGGCCCTGGCGGCGCAGCTGGGGACGCAGCTGGGCGGGCTGCTCGTCGCGCTCGACGAACCCACCTTGGGCCTGCACCCCGAAGCCCACGCCGGGATGCGGGCCACCCTCGATGCGATCGTGGCGCTGGGCAACACGCTGCTCGTCGTCGAGCACGACCCCGACATGGTGCGCCACGCCGACACCGTGGTCGCGCTGGGTCCGGGCGCCGGATCCGAGGGCGGACGCCTCGTCGGTCCGCTCGACCCCACCAACCCCTTGGGCACCCCACCGGTGCCCCGCGAGCAGCGTCGGCCGGCCCGAGGCCACCTGCGACTGCGCGGCGCCACCGTGCACAACCTTCAGCGTGCCGACCTCACCGTGGACGTGGGCTGCTTCAACGTCGTGATGGGTCCCAGCGGTGCCGGCAAGAGCTCGCTGGTCTTCGCGACCCTCCTGCCGGCGCTCGCCTCCGAACCCGGCGGCCCCTTCGAGACCCTCGAGGGCCTCGAGGATGCGGAAGTCGCGGCCGTCGACGCGCGCCCGATTGGCCGCACGCCTCGCAGTACCCCAGCGACGTGGACCGGGCTCTTCGATCGGGTCCGCAAGGCGTTCGCGGCCGCGCCCCAGGCCAAGGCGGCCAAGCTCGGCCCGAGCGCATTCTCGTACAACAACAAGGCCGGGCGCTGTCCGCAGTGCGAAGGCCTCGGCGTCCAGCGCATCGGCCTGCACCTGCTCGAGGACGTCGAGCGTACCTGCCCCGCCTGCGACGGGGGACGGTTCAGCCCGGCCGTGCTCGGCGTCTCCGTACGCGGCCGAACCATCGCCGAAGTGCTGCAGATGACGGTCGACGAAGCGGTCGAGTACTTCGCCGCCGACCCTGCCGCGCACGCGCTGTGCCAAGCCATGCAAACCCTGGGCCTGGGCTACCTGCGCCTGGGGCACGGCAGCCACCAGCTCAGTCGCGGCGAGGCGCAGCGGGTCAAGCTGGCGACGTTGCTGGGCACCACGGACGCCAAGCCCTCGCTGCTGCTGCTCGACGAGCCCGACCGCGGCCTGCATCCCACCGACATCACTCGCCTGCTCACCGCGATCGACGCCCTGGTCGACGCTGGCCACACGGTGGTCGCCGTCTCGCACCATCGCCACGTGTGGGCCGCCGCCGACGTGCGCACCGAGGTGCGCGATGGCGTGGCACGCTACGGCGTCGGCTTCGATCCCGGGCCGCGCTCGAGCCGCCGCGACCCCAGAGACCCGACGCCCCCGCCGGCGACGATCTCGCTGCGTGGCGTGACCACGCATGGCCTGCAGGCCCTGGACGTCGATCTGCCGCACCGCGCCCTGATCGCGGTCGCAGGGGTCTCGGGCAGCGGCAAGACCTCGCTGGTGTTCGACACCCTGGCTGCGGAGGCGTGGCACCGCTTCTCGGAGACGCTGCCCTTCGTGGTCCGTCAGCAGGTGCGCCGGCAGGCCCGGCCACCGCTGCGCGAAGCCACCGGTCTCACGCCGGTCATCACGCTCGAGCAGGGAGGCGCGCGGGCCAACCGGCGCTCGACCGTCGCGACCCAGGCCGAGCTCGGGCCACTGCTGCGCCTGCTGTGGTCCCGGGCGGGAACGCCCTGCGGGTGGACGGCGGAGCACTTCAGCCCCGACCGACCGCTGGGCGCGTGCGCGGTCTGTGCCGGGCTGGGCACGGTGCCTCGCTGCGCGCCGCACCTGCTCGTGACCGACCCGGGCATGCCCCTGAGCGCGGGCGCGATGGCGGGCACCAAGCCTGGGGCCTTCTTCACCGCCGACGATGATCAGCACGTCGCCACGCTCCGGGCTGCGCTGGCGGCCAAGGGGCTGCCCAACGATCTCACCGGACCCTGGCAGGACCTGCCCGACCCGGTTCGGCAGGTCGCGCTGCACGGCTCTGGTGATCTGCAGGTGTCGGTGACGTGGTCGTTCGCCCGCGGCAAGCGAACGGGGTCGCACAGCTTCGAGGGTCCGTGGCTGGGTCTGTGCCCGCTGGTCGAGCGCGAGGCCATTCGTCGCGCCAACCGCAAGGACGCCGCGGCCTGGATGGTGCCCTTGGAGGACCATCCCTGCCCCACGTGCGAGGGCGCGGGGCTCAAGCCCGAGGTGGCGCGCACCGAGGTCGGCGGCCTGCGGCTGCAAACGCTGATGGCCATGCCGGCCGCTGCCGTGCTCTCGACCCTCGACGCGCTCGCGCTGGAGGGCGCCGCCAGGGCCGGCTACGACGCGCTGCGCCCCGAGCTGGCCCAGCGGCTGCAGGCCGTGTGCGCCCTGGGCCTGGGTCACCTCGCGCTGGGCCGGCGCAGCCCCACCCTCTCGGCCGGCGAGCTGCAGCGGCTTCGCCTCGCCAACACGCTGCGCTCGGGCCTCACCCACACCACCGTCGTGCTCGACGAGCCCACCGCCGGCCTGCACGCCGACGACGTCGGCACGCTCCTCGATCAGCTGCGCACGCTGGTGGACGCGGGCAACACGGTCATCGTGGTGAGCCATCGCCCCGCCGTCCTGCGTCGCGCCGACGTGCTGCTCGAGCTGGGCCCCGGTGCCGGGCCCGACGGCGGGCAGATCGTCGCGTGTGGTTCGCCCGACGCGGTCCTCGCAGGTGACACCCCAACCGCGCGCGCGCTCCGTGCCACCGCGCTGGCGCGGACCGCCCGAACGCTCGAGGTTGGCGTCACGCTTCGCGGAGCCCGAGCCCACAACCTTCGCGGCTTCGACCTCGAGCTCCCCACGCACGGGCTCGTGGGCGTGACCGGCCCCTCGGGCAGCGGCAAGAGCACCCTGCTCTTCGACGTCCTGGTGGCCTCGGCCCACGCCCGCCACCCCGTGGGCTGCGCGGCCACCACCGGAGTGGACCGATACACCCAGGTCCGCAGCTCCCGCGGGCCCGTGGGTCACACGCCCCTGAACGCCCTGGGCATCGGGCCCGCCCTGCAGGCGCTCTTCGCCGCTGCCTCGGGCGGCACCCTGCCGAAGGCGGCGTTCTCGTTCGACAGCCCCAAGGGCCGCTGCCCCACCTGCAAGGGCAGCGGAGTCGAGACGGTCTCGATGGATGCGCTCGCCGACCTCGCCCTGCCCTGTCCGACGTGCAACGGCCGGCGCTTCCGGCCCGAGGTGCTCGAGGTCCGGTGGAAGGGCCGCACGATCGCCGAGTCACTCGAGACGGACATCGCGTCGCTGCTGCCGGAGTTCACCGAGCGCACGCTCGTCGCCGCGGGGCAAGCCCTGGTCGACGCCGGTCTGGGCCACCTCGCGCTCGGCCGCCCGCGCAGCACCCTGTCCGGCGGCGAGGCGCAGCGCCTGATGCTCGCCGCCCGTCTCCTGCAGACCGAGTCGCCCGCGCTCATCGTGCTCGACGAGCCCGGAGGTGGCCTACACGAAGCCGACATCGTCCGGCTGTGCGGCGTCTTCGATCGGCTCATCGATCGCGGCGATCTGATCGTGATCGCCGAGCACCGGGAGAGCCTGATCGCCGCCTGCGACTGGCAGGTCGAGCTCGGCCCCGGCGGCGGGCCCCAGGGCGGGGCGCTGCTCGGCGTCGGCCGGCGCTGAAGGCCGCTCAGCGCTCGAAGACGCTCAGATCCCACGTCGGCCCACTGATGCAGCAGCCGGCCTCGCCCTCGTCGACGCGCCCGGGGCACCAGTCTTCGTTTCGCGAGCGTCCCCCGTCCGCGCTCAGTAGTGCGGCGGCTTCTCGTCGGGCGGCCCCACCTCGGGGACGCCGGCCTTCATGGTCTCCTTGACCAGCTCGAGCTCGCGATGCAGCAGCTCCACCCGTTGGCTGAAGACCCGCACCACGTCATCGAGTTCGGCAATCAGCTTGTCCTGGAAGGCCAGGCGCACCTCGAGCTCGACGATGCGATCGTCCATGCCGACCACGGTACCCCGTGGCGAGGCCATCGGCTACCGCGCGCTGGGATCCGATTGGCGTGACGCAGCGCGCTCCGCTTGCTACGTCTAGACACACGATGGCGAAGAAGCTCCCGTCCCCCTGCATCGACGTCTGCAAGTTTCGGCGGGCGGGGCACTGCACCGGCTGCTCGATGACCAAGCCGCAGAAGAAGATGTTCGAGCGCCTCCCCAACGACGACCGGCGCCCCTTCGTCGAGCTGCTCGTCCACCAGCAGCGGACCCTCGGTGGGTACGCACACTGGCAGAAGGTGTACGCGAAGAAGTGCGAGAAGAAGGGCGTGCCCCCGCTGGGCAGCGTGCTCGTGGACCTGATGCTCTGCGAGGACTGAGCCGGCGTCGTGGGCAGCCGCTGTACATCCCGTGTACGCAGGCCATCACCCGACGAACACCGAGTGCCCCGACCATCAGTGATTCCAGACACTTGAAGCTTGGCCCACGGATTGCTCTGACCAGCTTCCGTGAACATTCCGCTCATCGTCCTCGCAGCGGCGGCGGCCATGATGGTGGTCGAGCGCCTCGCCCCCGGGCGGCCTCTGCCCAAGGCCTCGGGCTTCCTTCTCCGCGCCGTCGCGCTCAACGGCGTGCAGGCTGCCTCGGTCTATCTCATCGGCGCGTCGCTCGATGCGTGGTGGGCCAAGCTCGCCCCCTTCGACGCGGACGTCCTGGGCGTCGGGCTCGGGGCGATGGCGGGCTACCTGGTCATCACCTTCGTCTACTACTGGTGGCACCGCGCCCGGCACGAGATCGACTGGCTGTGGCGAGGTGTGCACCAGCTGCACCACAGCCCGGCCCGTCTCGAGATCCTGACCAGCTTCTACAAGCACCCGATCGAGATCGGGCTCAACGCGATGCTCAGCTCCGCGGTCCTCTTCGGCCTCGTTGGACTGAGCCCCCGCGCGGGTGCGATCGCCGTGCTCGTCACCGGGCTCGCCGAGCTCGTCTACCACTGGAACGTGTCGACGCCGCGCTGGTTGGGCTGGGTCTTTCAGCGGCCCGAGATGCACTGCATCCACCACGAGCGGGACCGACACAGCAACAACTACAGCGATCTGCCTCTTTGGGACATTCTCTTCGGAACGTTCGAGAACCCGGCCACCTTCGAGGGGACGTGTGGATTCGCCGAGCACCGCGAGGCGCGACTGGGTGCGCTGCTCGTCGGGGTGGACGTGCACGCCCCGCACCCAGAGCGACCCAGCCCGGCCGCCGCGGTGGTGCTCGGCTTGGGCGTCGTGCGCATGGTGGCGGATCCGTTGGGTCTGCCGATCCTCTCGGGACTCGCGGCGGCCACCGGCGCGAGCCCTGCACCCAAGGTGTTCACCGCCTTCGGCGACTTCGAACCCTTCTCCACCGCGATCACGCTGCGCTGGATCGACCATCACGGTCACGCCCACGCCCTGCCGCTGCGACCCGATGGCCCGCGACTGCAGGGTGCCTACAACCGGCGCAATGTGTACGGTGCAGTCGTCGTGTTCCTGCCGGAGGGCCAAACCCAGCCCCACTTGGCGCCCATGTTCGACGCCGTGTCCCAGCACGGGCTGTGCGGCGATCGGCCACTGCTCGCCGAGCTCGGCATCGACACCCGCACCGTCGCCTCCGACGTCACGATCGAGTACCAGGTTCGCCCTGGACTACCGGCCATCGACACGGTCACGGTCCGCTGCCGCGAGGAGGCCAGCCATGCTTGAGCCCCGCCTCGCCGTCCGCGTCACCCTCGGGGGCTATGTCGCCGCGCACTTCGCCAGCCTGCTGCCCTGGGCGGCCGAGTTGTTCTCCAATGAGGGCATGCTGCCCGACGGATCCGCGAGCCCGCTGCTGCACGCGTTTCCCAACCTTCTCGCGCTGTGGGACGCGCCCGCGGTCGTGGTTGCCCTGGTGGTCGCCGGCGCGGTCGGAGGCGTGGCGCTGGCGGCGGGGAAGGCCGATCGCGTCGCGGCCGGGGTGGCCCTCTTCGTCTCCGCGTGTCTGTTCGGCCGCAACCCGCTCATCGCCAATCCGGCCATGCCCTACGTCGGCCTGCTGCTCCTCGCCTGGACCCTGTGTGGTGCTCGCACACCCTCCGGGGTCGCGGGGTCCGAACGGGCCTGGCCCCCGTCCATGCTGCGCGCGCTGTGGATCGCGATGGCGCTGGGCTACTCGTACAGCGGCGTCACCAAGCTCGCGGCAGCCTCCTGGATCGATGGCCAAGCGTTCGCATACGTGCTCGCCAACCCCTTGGCCCATGACACCGCCCTGCGCACCTGGATGGCCCGCTGGCCCCCGATGCTGCTCCAGGCCCTGAGCTGGTCGACCCTCGGCTTCGAGATCGCCTTCGCGCCCCTGGCCCTATGTGCGCGCCTGCGCCCCTGGCTGTGGGCCGGAATGCTGGCGATGCACCTAGGCCTGCTCGTGCTGATCGACTTCGCCGACCTCACCGTGGGCATGGTCGTGCTGCACGTCTGCACCTTCGACCCGGACTGGCTTCCCGGTCCCCGAAAGCCGAAGTAGTCTGCAGGCAATGGACGACGCCCAGCGCCGGACCTGGTTGCGCAACACCATCCTCAAGGCCAAGCAGGCCTACTACTTCGGCGACCAGGCGATCATGTCCGACGCCGAGTATGACGCCCTCGAAGACGAGCTGCGGGCCATCGATCCCGAAGACGACGTGCTGGCGATCGTCGGCGCGCCCGTGCCGGCCGACGCCATCCTCACGAAGGCGGCGCACCGCATGCCGATGGGCAGCCAAGGCAAGGTCAACACCGCCGCCGAGTTCGAGACATGGTTCACCAAGAACGGCAGTCCGGCGATGCACGTTTCGCTCAAGGGCGATGGCGCGAGCGCGGCGGCCTACTACGAGCAGGGTCGGCTCGTGCAGGCCATCTCTCGCGGCGATGGGTCGGTGGGTGAGGACATCACCGCCAACGCGGTCAAGTTTCGCGGTCTGCCCGTCTTCGCCACGCGTCCCGACGGCCACCCGTTCTCGGGAGCCGTCCGGTTCGAGGTCATCCTCACCGTCGAGCACTGGGGCATCGTCGACCCGGCCCGCAGCAAGAACCCGCGCAACCTAGGCAACGGCATCATGGGCCGAAAGAACGGCAAGGACGCGCACATGCTGTCCGTGTACGCCTTCGACGTGGACGCCGCAGAGACGACCTTCGAGACGGAATCCGAGAAGTCCGCCTTCCTGCAGGCGCTGGGCTTCACGCTGATGCCATGGGAGCACTGCCCGGACCTCGAGGCCTGCGTCACGTACTACCAGCGCATCGAAGCCACCCGCGCCGACCTCCCGTTTTGGATCGACGGCATCGTGCTGAAGATCGACGACCTCCAGGCGCAGGCCAAGCTCGGCGTCACCGCCAACCGCCCCAAGGGACAGACCGCGTGGAAGTTTGCGTCCGAGGGTGGTGAGACCGTCGTGCTCGACTACGACATCAGCGGAGGGCACACCGGCGTGTTGGTCCCCACTGCCAAGCTGGCCCCGGTGGAGATCGGCGGAACCACGGTTCAGAACGCCCTGCTCAACAACTGGGAGGAGGTCGAGCGGCTGGGCGTCGCGGTCGGTGACACCGTCTTCGTGATCAAGGCCAACGACATCATCCCCAAGGTGATCCGTGTGATCGCCAGAGCCCCCGAGGGCAAGCGACGCACCATCGACGAGCCCACCGTCTGCCCGTTCTGCGACGGCGCCGTCGGCCGTCGGACCAACACCGGCGGAGACTCCGGGGTGGCGACGGTGTGCCTCAATGCCGACTGCCCCAAGAAGTCCACCGGCAAGATCGCCCGTTGGATCAAGGGCCTCGACATCCAAGGGATCGGCGACTCGGTACGCGAGGCGTTGATCGAGCAGATGAACCTCGAGAACCCCGCGGGCCTGTACACGCTGCGCGAAGACCCCGAACTGCTCGCGTCCCTCATCATCAACGCCGACAAGGAGATCCGCCTGGGCATGAAGCGGGCGACCACCATCTTGGCCGAGATCGAGAATTCACGGCAGGTCAGCCTGATCCTCTTCATGGGCTCGCTCGGCATCCACGGACTGGGTCCTCGGCGCGTCGAGCTCATGCTCACCGCTGTCCCCGGCGAGCTCGACACGCTGGCCGACTGGCGCGGCGGTCACCTGCGGGACCCCGAGTTCGCCGCCCGGGCGGGCGTGCCGACGCTGGGCGATCGGCTTCAGGACAGCATCGATGGGGTCGCCGACGTCATCGACGCGCTCGTTGCCAACGGAGTCACCATCCTGCCGGTCGATGCCAAGGCGATCCTCGAAGCGTCCAAGAGTGCAGCCGCCGACAGCAAGGGGAGCGTCGCGATCACCGGCAAGCTGCCCAGCGGCAAGAAGAAGAACGACTACGAGCAGCCGCTCCAAGACGCTGGCTATACGCTGGTCGACAAGGTCACCCGCGATCTCACCTACCTGGTGCTGGCCGATCCCGAATCGACCAGCGGCAAGGCCAAGAAGGCCCGCAGCTACAACGTGCAGCTGATCACCGAAGAGCAGCTGATCGCGCTGCTGGATCCGCCCGAGTAGCCCACTGGCCGGGACGCGGCTCGATCAGATGTCCGTCGCCAGCGTGATCAGCTCGCCGAGGAAGTGACCGCGGATCCGGATCAGGCTCTCGTGGCGCACCGACACCCGCGCCGTGACGTTGTCGCCCGAGGGTCGGTTCACGCAGCTTCTCTCTACACCGCGATCCTGATCCCTGCGCTCCCCTGCGCTCCCTCCGCCATCTCATGCCCCCCGGCCGTACTCCTCCATCCCGGCATTTTTCCCACTTCATTTCGCCTAAACGCTTGGGGCCACCTTCGCCCAGATGAGCGCCGACACCTTTCTCGCCCGGCTGTGTGCACTCGTCCCGCCGCCGCGGGCCCACACCGTCCTGTACTACGGCGTGTTTTCGGCCCACCACAAGCTGCGCTCCGCCGTCGTGCCTCGTGCCGACGAACCCGAGCCCGCGCCCAAGCAGCTGTCCCTCTTCATCCCTCGCGGCCAGCTCGAGCTCCCCGCCATCACCACCTTGCTGCACGCTCAGCTCCGCGATGCTGCCCCTTCTCGCGTGCCCTGGATGACGCTCCTGGCCCGCATCTTCCGCGTCGACATCTCCGTTTGCTCGCGCTGCAGCGGGCCCATGCGCCTCACTCGAGCTGTCACCACACCGCAGGAGATTGCCGCCGAGCTCCGCGGTGCTCGGCCGCCGCCGCGAGCCCCTCCTGTCGGACAACTCCTGCTGTTCTCGGCTCCGCGCACAGCCCCCTGAGTTTCGCTCCACCAGCGCGTCCCTTTCGCACCCGCGCTCGTCTCGGCGTGCCGGCGAGTTGGACTCCGTGCGTCTGCGGTCCCCTGTCGCAGCGCGTTTTCTCGTTGAATGGCTTGGCACTCGCTGGCTCAGCTTCGCTCTACACCGCGATCCTGCTCCCCGGCGCTCCCCTGCGCTCCCTCCGCCATCTCATGCCCCCCGGCCGTACTCCTCCATCCCGGCTTTTTCCCACTTCATTTCGCTCAAACGCCAGGCGAGACGGACGACCCCAGCGGCGGAACCTCGACCACGGGCAGTGATGTCCCCCCAGTGCTTTCGTGCTGCCCGCGCCCGTGCCGTCGTCCGTTCCTGTGGCGTCGTCGGTTCCCGGCGCCGTGTCGGTCGCATCAGTGGACTCGGACGGCGAATCCGATGCGGTCGGTGTCGAGGGGTCGGAGTCCGAGGCGCTCGACGGGGAGCTCGGGTCGCTGTCGGTCAGCGAGCGGGCGCGATGCCGCGGGCGATGAAGTCCGCCTCCCGCTCGGCGAAGACCTCCCACGATTCGCCCTCGCGCATGCGATCGCGGATCAACAGGAGCAGCGCCACGCAGAGGGTCGCGTGGAACGACACGGCGGATCACGACATCCGTGCTCGTCAGTCCTTCCACGCGTAGTGGACTTGCACGGTTCGGCGGACGGTGAGTTCACCAGCCTCGATCGGCATCGCATCGTCGGCCGCCTCGGCCATGGCCATGCGCCCCGCCGCGAACGACGGCATCGGTGCGTCGGAGATCTCGACCTTCACGACCTCGCCGAGCTCGCGACCGCTCAGCTGGGCCAACCGCCGCGCTTGGGCTTCGGCGCGCGCCATCGCTTCGGCGATCGCCTCGTCGTCGGCAGCGCTGCGGTCCTCGAGCTCGAAGGTGATCCCGTGCATCTCGTTCACGCCCGCCTTCGTCGCGGCCGCGAGCAACCCGTCGAGCGCGTCGAGATCTCGAACGGTGACCTCGAGCATATTGGTCGCGACGTAGGACGAAGGGCGTTCCATCGGGCGACCTACCTCGCTCGGCAAGGGGACCGGCTCGCGGTGGTCTTCGTAGATCGAAACGTCGCGGGTCACGAGGTCGCGCTTCGCGACGCCGCCCTCTTCGAGCGCGCCCAGCACGGCGTTCATGCGCTGCTGCACCTCGGTGGTCGCGCTGGCCACGTCGGCTCCGTGCGCGCGAACCCCCATCCGGATGCGAGCAATGTCGGGCACCGCGGTGGCTTCTCCTGCGCCGGACACCGCGACCCCTCGTGCCTGTGGATGCGCCGGGATGCTCGACGAGCCGGCGCATCCGGCTGCGGACAGCCCCAGCAGCGCGAGAGAAGCGAGGATGGAAAGACGTCGTTGAGTGAACATGGTGGACACCTCAACGACCGATCGCGGCCCAAGGTCGCTAACGGGTAGTAAACGGCAAACTCGGCAGTGCCACGCGGCGATGAGCAGAACCTCGAGGGGCCCGGCCAGGCTGAAGCAGCGTGTTCAGTACTCGCACGTTGTCCGCGCAGGGCCCGAGCAAGGCCAGCGGATCGGCGACGACGCCGCCGATGACCTGCGCCGCGGAGACGGCCGCGTTGATGACCGGTGCGCGGAACACAGCCTCATGGTTGGACGACGCGGAAGTCCGCCAGCCCGAGCCAGGCACCCCTGTGAATGCCATCCCTGACCCCGAACGCCGTCGGCCCGCCTCGGAGCGCCGCGTACAGCCACCCTGGTGGTTTTCCGACATCGGTCAGCGGGTCGTAGCCGCGGAGTCGATTGCGGGCCCGAAAGCCCTCGAGAGCCCGGCTCAACAGCGAGGCCGCTGGACGTCCGAGCCACGCAGCGAGGTCGGCGGGGCCGGTCAGGCCGACGTGGATGACGGCGGCATTGAAGAAGCCCGAGGCGAGGGTGGAGAACTGCACTTCGGGTCGGCGGCGGGTTGGTGGTCGGGTCACCGGCCACCTCGCGGGGCGCGTGACGTGGACGTCGGGGTGCTCTTCGATGCGCTGCGCCGCCGCGAACAGCAGCCGCGCGGCCTCGTCGGGTTCGAGCACCTTCGTGAGCGCGACGTAGGCCCACGCGTGGTTCATGAGCACTGGCCCATCGAGCGTGCCGAGTCCATGGGTGCACTCGGTCACATGGCCGAGCGCGTCGAACATGGCGGGCACGGGCCCCTCGAGGCACCGACGCAGCGCGCCAGGATCTGCGCGCAGCTCTTCGTAGCGATCGGCGTCATCTGGAGGGTCGACTGCGCGCAGCGGGACGTAGACGGTCTCACCCAGATCGTTCTCGACCTCGGCCACCGTCGGCGCGTACTGCCAGCCGCGCGGGGGATCGACCACGTCCACGAGGCCCGAGACCCGGCCATGTATGCGCACCGAGTCTGGGTGCCCCTCGTTGTACACCACGCGCTGTCCGACCAGTCGGGTGGGATCCAGCGGCGCACGAACTCGGAGCAGCCCGTCGAGCGTCTTGGGACCCGGCCGATCTCGATGCTCGATGGAGACCCAAGTCGCGAGCACGCGATCGAGGTACGTGCTCAGCGTCATCTCCCCCGGTGGCGGGACGTGGGCGCAGTAGTCATCGCCGATGACGACCCAGGGGTCGTCGGGTCCCTCGGCGAAGTAGAGCACCGCGTCCTGGCTCTCCCCGTAGCTGTCGAATCGCATGGCGCCCAGCAGCGGGTCGTCAGGCTCGGCGCTGGCCTCCCAGCCGAGGCTTTCCGTGTTCCGTAGCTCTTCGAGTGTCGGGACGTTGAGCAGACCCACGTATCGGCCCGCCTCCTCGAACATCCGCCGCCACGGCCCCTGGAACTGCATCACGTCGTCCCGCGCGGGGTCGTAGGTCTCGTCCCCACGGTCGACCCAGCGCAGCTGCACGCCGTTGGCTTGTCGGTAGAGGCTCTCGATGGCCTTGGGCAGCCGACCCCAAGCCTGCGCGAGCCCGTCGAGTTCCTCGTCGTCCGCGGGCGGTCCGATCCACACGTGCGTCACCCGGATCTGGGGATGGGAGGTGAGCGCATCGAGCATCAGCTTGAAGCGATGGAGGAAGTCTTCGATTGGCATCGTTCTACTCGCATCCCAGGAAGCTCAGGGCACTAGTACCTCATGCCCGAAGTCCGATCCGGGTTAAAATAGAAGTGGGCCGCGGCGCGTCAGATGGAGCGTGGCGGTGGATTTCAAGAAAGTTGCCGCATGAACTCGTTTCACGCCGCTGCGGTGTCGGGGGTGGCGGCCTGCCCTCTTGAAGGCAGGTGTGTTGGGTTGAGTCGGACGGTCGCGTGGCGATCCCAGCGACGAGTGTTGCCGGTCCAGCGCTCGGGGTGGCGGGCCTTGGCGGCGGCGTAAACGTGCTCTCGATGCTCGAGGAGCGCCTCGTGAACGCGAGTGTGACGTTGTCCCGGCGTCACGAAGGAGATGCCGCTGTGGCGATGCTCTTCGTTGTACCAGGCGACGAACTCCGCGACCCAGGTCTCCGCGGCGTCGAGGCTTTCGAAGGGCTTGTCGGGGAAGCTGGGGCGTCCCTTCACGGTGCGGAAGGTCGATTCGACGAACGGATCGTCGTTGCTCACGCTCGGCCGCGACAGCGAGCGCGTGACGCCGAGCGACTCGAGGGTCGCGACCATCGTGGCGCCCTTCATCGGGCCACCGTTGTCCGAATGCAGGACCAGCTTCTCCGGGTCGGCGCCTTCCGCTTCGTAGATCTCGACGAAGGCCTTGGCGGAGAGTTCGTTGTCCTCGCGATCGAATACGCGCCAGCCGACAACTTTACGACTCCAGACGTCGCCGCTCGCAAGCTCGACGAGTGGATCGACTGGGCGCAGTCGTCGGGGCTGCCTCCTTTCGTCCGGGCCGGAAACACGATCCAGAAACACCGCGAAGGGATCCTCGCGTACGTCCGAACTCGTCTCAACAACGGTCGTGTCGAAGGCCTCAACGGCGAGGCTCGGGTCATCACCCGCCGCGCCTTCGGCTTTCATTTCGCGTCCAGCCTCATCGCCATGCTCTTCCTACGCTGCGGCGGCGTCGAGGCTCATCCTGCTCACGTCACCCCTTATTGGACCCACTAAGACGTCAGGAGAGCCGTTTTTTCGACGGCCTTCAGTGCCCGCCAACACGCGTCACTCGGGCCGTCACCACACCGCAGGAGATTGCCGCCGAGCTCCGCGGTGCTCGGCCGCCGCCGCGAGCCCCTCCTGTCGGACAACTGCTGCTGTTCTCTCCACCGCCCGCAGTCCACTGAGTCTCGCTCCACCAGCGCTTCGTTTCGCACCGCGCTCGTCTCGGCGTGCCTGCGAGTTGGACTCCGTGCGTCTGCGGTCCCCTGTCGCAGCGCGTATTCTCGTTGAATGGTTTGGCACTCGCTGGCTCAGCTTCGCTCTACATACACCCCGCTGCTGCTCCCCGGCGCTCCCCTGCGCTCCCGCCGCCATCTCATGCCCCCCGCCGTACTCCTCCATCCCGCCTTTTTCCCACTTCATTTCGCTTAAACGCATAGAACGCCTTGACCGTCGCATCCTTCTCGCGCACTACCCTTGCAAGCGTATGAGTGCAATCCAGGGGACGTTCGCTCGCTCGCTAAATGCAGCCAGCCCCGCATGCCGGAGATTTTCAGCCCCTCAACCTGTGCCCGGGCGGCTGAGGCTACAAGGCTCCCCGAGGGGGTGCACCGAGGACTTGCCTCGAGCAGGACTGCGTCGCTCTCTCCGTCTCCTCGGGATAGTGGCAGTGGTCTTTGAAGGATGCGAGACCGCGCCGCCGGACGCCGAGCACTCGGTGTTGCCGGCGCCCATGACGATACCTGAGAACGCTAGTAGTTCGGGCGCCGGTGACGTACCGCCTAATCCCCGCTTCTCCGGTCCTCCTGGCTGCGCCCGCAGGGGCGTTGAGTTCACGGAACAGACACAGATTGCAGGGGTCAATGCGGCGACGTTTAACGCTGCGCTAGAGGGTGGTTATGCCTTTGTCATCTCGTGGAAGGAGCTGGATCAGGTGACGGAGATCCCTTTCCAACTGGTGGTAAACCCGCAGGGCCACTCTGTGCGCGCAGGTACCGGTAAGCCAGGGTGCCACGACCTGGTGTATGTTGACTTCGCCCTCGACGGAGAACTGCTCGCAGGCCGGATCATCGACGAAGACCGTGGTTACGCCGTTCTCGCTGGCGAAGTCCTCGCATCAACCTTTGTCGAAGCAAGTGTTGTGCCCGACGCTGCGATCCCGGGAGATCTTCGGGATCCGGAGGTGACGGAATTTCGTGTAATGTTCGGGATCCGTACCGGGAAGCTGCTGGAGCTCGCGGATGAAGGCGGCGCTCCATTTGTTGTCGGCATCGGAAAAGGCTCGGTTCGGTTCACGTATGCGAAAGGAAACGAAGGTGAGAAGAAGGAACTCACGAATAGCTATGCTACAGTCGCGGAGGTCAGCGTCCTGCGCTACTAGGGCGTTTCGCCTAGCGATGGGGACAGCACTTGTCCTTGGAGCTTGTGACCTTCCGGCCCCAAACACGCCGACGACGGGATTCGGAGGCTCCGGAGGAGAGCATACGTTCTACGTCACTGAGAACCTCATCTATTCCAGCCCTGGACCTAGTGCCCTGGGTCTGGAATGTCTTGAAGAAGTTGCGAGGGTCTGATCTAACGCTGGTGTGGCTCGGACCGGACGACCGAAGGCAGACCTCAGCATCAGTGACGAGGAGCGTGAGGAGCTTGGCCGGCTCTCTCGACGCTGGCGGACCAACCGGAGCCTCGCGCTACGAGCGAAGATCGTTCTGCACTGCGCTTCGGGGCTGACGAACCAGGATGTTGCCAAGAAGCTGCGGACCTCGGGCCAGACGGTCGGGAAATGGCGTCAGCGGTTCGTCGACGGGGGAGTCGCCAGCCTGTACGACGAACCGCGACCCGGCGGGCCACGGAGAATCTCGGACGAAAAAGTTGAGGAGGTGATCGTCAAGACGCTGGAGACGAAGCCCAAGGGGCGAACCCACTGGAGCACCCGCAAGATGGCCAAGGCAGCCGGCATCAGCCCGGCAAGCGTAGGCCGCATCTGGCGGACGTTCGCTCTTCAGCCTCACATCGTGAAGACGTTCAAGATCTCCAACGACCCGCTCTTCGTTGAGAAGGTTCGGGACATCGTTGGGTTGTACATGAACCCCCCGGAACACGCGGTCGTGTTCTCCTTCGACGAAAAGCCACAGATTCAGGCGCTGGAGAGAGCTCAGCCCACCCTGCCGATGGATCTCGGGATGCCCGAACGGCAGACGCACAACTACATCCGTCGCGGGACCCTCGATCTATTCGCCGCGCTCAACGTGGCGACAGGCGAAGTGATCGCGAAGACGAAGCAACGACACCGCGCGAAGGACTTCGTCGCCTTCCTCCGCGAGATCGATAGACGCGTGCCTGCGGACCTCGAAGTACACGTCATCTTGGACAACCTCTCCGCGCACAAATCACCCACGGTCAAGCGGTGGCTCGCCCGTCACCCGCGCTTCCGTTTCCACTTCACGCCGACCTACTCATCGTGGCTGAATTTGGTCCAACGCTTCTTTGGCCTCCTGACCGAGCACGCCCTGCGCCGCGGTTCTCACAAGAGCGTCCCGGACCTCCGCAAAGCGCTCCACGAATACGTCGAGGCGCACAACGAAGAGGGCAAGGCCTTCACATGGACGAAGACCGCCGACGAGATCCTCGAGTCAGTGAAGCGATTTGGGCAGCGGACGATCCAGGTTCTCGGGGCTCCGACCAGTGACTGACTTTTTCAAGAAATCACCGATCCAGGGCACTAGTCGCCCCTTGAAACGTCGTATCTCGACGTACACTCGCTTCCGACAGCGGTGAGTTTTGACCTGAAGTGACACACAGGCCACGGTGAACGCGTCGGAGCCAATAGATAGAGGTCCCCTTGAACGCTGCCTGCTCAGGACCTGGAACCGCAGGAGTTTGCGGACGTGCTCGCGTACGTGCGGGAGGCGTTCTCGGGCGAGTAGGTCCGCCGGCTCATCAAACCTGACACTAAGGTGTCAATTGCCTGTGCCACAACGAGGTCGAACCGGCGCACAGCAGCGCCCGAGCACAGGAAACAGCAAGATGAGCGTCAAATTCTACTTCGCCCCCATGTCCACCGCCGCCACCGTTCACTGGAGCCTGGAGGAGCTCGCGATCCCCTACGAGGCGGTCCAGGTCGACCTCAAAGACGCCGCCGACAAGCGCGAGAAGCTCGGACCCGTGAACCCCAACCAGGCCGTGCCGGTGCTGGTCCACGACGGGACCGCGATCTTCGAATCGGCGGCGATCCAGATCTACCTCGGCGAGACGTTCGGCGTGGAGCGTGGGATGTACCCCAAGCCGGGTGCCGAGCGCGGCGTGGCGCTGAAGTGGTTGGTCTGGACCAACGTGACCCTGGGCAGCACGATGTCCCGTTGGCTGGCGAACACGCAAGGCGAGGCGTCGCTGCGCCACGCGGCCACCGCCTCGCAGGCTCGCGAGGAGATCGATCGGCTGCTCGGGATGCTCGAGCAAGACCTTGGCGAGCGGCCCTACATTCTCGGTGACGCGGCCTCACTCGTGGACTTTCACCTGGTGTCCTTCTTGGGATGGATGGCCTCGTGCGGCATCGACTTGGGCCCGTTCCCCACGGTGGGCGCGTGGGTCGGGCGCTGCTCGGCGCGGCCAGCCCGGCTGAAGCTGAGGGCCGCCTGACCAGGCGGTGCCTCGGAGGCTGGAAGCGTCGCGCCTGATACGCTGCCAACGATGAAGACCCCGTCGGCCCTCTTCGTTGTTGGTCTTTTGTTCGGCTGCCCTGCGGCCGAGGAGAAGCCAGTCGCCGACCCGGGCGAGGTGAAGAACCCGCCCCCTCCAATCGCGAACGCGACCCAGCAGGAGCAGGAGCACGAGCACGAGCACGACGACGAAAAGCCCGAGGTGCCGAAGCCGCCCCCGACCGTCACGCCTCCCAGCGCGCCCCCACACGATGCTCCGCTGCTGCCCAACACACGGCCGGTCGAGGTGCTGGGGAAGGCGGCCGACTGTCCGCCTCTGCCGTCCAGGGGACTGCGTCCGCAGCAGCTCGCGGCGCAGAAGCTGATCGCTCCGCTTCGCGCGCTGAGCTGCAAGCCCGGGCTCATGGGCAAACCCTTGGCGGAGATCGTCTCGGCCACCTCTGCGCCCGCGGAGCTCGAGCTTCGCGTGGGGACCCACTACGCCGGCGTCGAGCCCGGCTCCGTGTTGGTCACCGACCTCGCTGCCGCGGCGGGGATCGAGGCGCCAAAGCTGCGCCTCAACCAGGGCATGTCACCGTCGTGGACCGTCGTGGCGGATGGCGAGGACGCGCCGCCGTTGCTGTGGGGGGTCGCCAGGCTGGTCATCCGCGCTCGCGCGGCGCGCTATCAGGACGGCGAGGACGGGATGACCAAGCCCATCGAAGCGGACGCAAAGGCGAATGCCGTACAGATCGTGTTCGACGACGATGTGCTTCGCTACGGCCCCGATCCGTTGGCGGCCAAGGCGGTCGCGAGCGCACTCCTTGCGCTTGCGGAGGACCTCGAGCTGCTGGAGCGTGGAGCGAACGCCGTGCGAGAGGGGCTGCCGGTCCTCGCCGAGCGCTACTCGGTGTCCGCGTATTCGGTCGGCGCTGGCGCGGACAAACGCGTCGGGGTCGACATTCACCCGCAGCGCACCGAACTGCGGGCGGTGGACTTGACCGAAGCGCTCGGATTTCCCGCCAACGTCGTCAAGCCGACCAACATCGGCAGCCGTCATTCGAACGGGAACCGACTCGAAGCGGGAGGGGAGATCAGCATCCCGTGGCGCGGGCTGGTCCTCGAGATCACGCTGGGCCGCGACGGGGACGGCATCGGCCTGTTGCCGTGGACCGTGCGCAGGATCAACGTCCTGCCGCCCGAGATCGTGCCGGCGCCTTAGGGCGCCGACGTCCGCCGCACCAACACGGGTCCTTTCGGCTGCTCGTGCCGGCAACAACTGCGCTCGGGAATGTCCGGGGCTTCGGTTTGGCTCTCCTGGCTGAACCCCAACAGGAGATTCGAACATGGGCACCAAACTACTCCCCCACAATGAACACACGATCGACCGCACTCTTCGCATCACCTTGGGGTTGGTGGTCCTCTCGCTTGCCTTCGTGGGCCCGGACACCGCTTGGGGCTATTTGGGGGCGATCCCGCTGCTGACCGGATTGCTGGGGACGTGCCCGCTGTACACTCTGTTCGGCGTCTCGACGTGCAAGATCCGAACGAGCTAGCGGATGCCGATCTGATCGGTGCGGTGGGCAGAGGGGATCGCGATGCGTTCGCGGTCCTCGTTCGCCGACATGCAGCATGCAGCGTCCGTGCGTCGACTCGCCCTTGCGCTGACCCACAGTGAGGCGACGGCTGACGACGTCGTGCAAGAGGTCTACCTGTCCGCGTGGCGTCATGCGACAGGGTTTCGAGGCGAAGGGTCGGCGCGCGGGTGGTCGCCCACGATCACGCGCAACGCGGCGAGACGGACAGCCCGCCGCAGCTACAACGTGCAGCTGATCACCGAAGCGCTGCTGATCGCGCTACTGGAACCGCCCGAGTAGCCCACTGGCCGGGACGCGGCTCGATCAGATGTCCGTCGCCAGCGTGATCAGCTCGCCGAGGAAGTGACCGCGGATCCGGATCAGGCTCTCGTGGCGCACCGACACCCGCGCCGTGACGTTGTCGCCCGAGGGTCGGTTCACGTCGCCGTCGAGGGTCTCGTTGTCGAAGATGTACTCGCGGGTCTCGAGGTTGGAGACCATCGCGGCCTCGTCGGCGTCTTCACCCGTCGCGGGCGTGGCGTCTTGCTTGGGCGGCTTGGCGACCGCCTCGGACGGCGCAGTGAGGACGGCAGCAGGTGCGGTGAGGGTGGCAGCGAGCGCGAGGGTCGTCAGGGTCTTGGGCATGGGTTCGGCCTTTCGTTCACCCCTCACCTTGGCCGGCCCACGGAACTTCCGTGCCTCGAGCACGGGCTCGATCGACGGGTCACCCAGCCGCACGGCGCCCATGACAACCGCCGGCTCGGGCTGACGCTGCATCGCGGGCACAACCACCGCCACAGCCATGACGCTGGACAGCGATGCCGTCGCAACCTTGGCGCCACCCAAGCGAGCACCGATCCAGGCCGAGGCGACCGCGAGGGCGGAGCGGCGGTGCTGGTCGACCGCGTCGTCGAAGCGCCCACGTGCGGCCCGAAGCCGCGCGTAGACCGTGTTGAGGTTGAGCCCGAGCCGCGCGGCGATCTCCGGGCCCGTACGGCCTTCGAGCTCCGAGAGCACGAACACGGCACATTTGTCCTCGTCGAGCGACTGGAGGAAGGACCGCATCATGCGTCGAGCCTGCTCGAGCGCCGCGAGCTCGTCGGGAGCGCGGGACCGCTCGCGCTCGGGCTGCGCGGCGATCGAAGACATCAGGCGCGCCCGCCGTCGCGCGCTGCGGCGGTGCGTAGAGGCGACACCTCGTGCAATGCCCCACAGCCAGCTGGCCAGGGAGCGCTGGGCGTCATACTCGGCAAATCGCCGCGCAAGCACCACGAACACCTCTTGGCTCGCGTCCTCGAGCGCCGCGGGCTCGACACCCAGCTTGAACAGAGCGCCTTGCACCATGGCCGCGTAGTCTCGAACGATGTGGTCGAGGTCCGTCGCATGCGCACGCATCGACGAACACCTTGGCCGGCTGGCAGCAGAGTCGTGTTCGATCACCCGAGAATCTGAAACGAACCAGCGCGCAAAGGGTTCCCGAGCATTCAGCCCGGGACGAACGCGGGGTCGTTGGTCAGCGTCAGCGTCGCGACCCCCGCCCGTGCGTCGCCCTCGTTGGGCTCGCGATTGCGCAGGACGATCTCGTGGATGCCCGCCGACAGGGTCAGCGTGAGCAGGGAGGTTCCGTCGCAGTTCGTCGCGCCATTGTCAGCCTCGAGCGCGCCCCAGCTGAACCCCTCCGACACCGTGTCACAGCCGTAGTACCAGGTGGTCGTGATGCCCCCCGGCGCCTGCACGTCGAACGAGTCGGGATCGCAGCACGCATGGGTGCCAGGATCGTCGTCTCGGACGCGTCCGAACACGCGGTAGTTGGAAGGACAGGGCAGCTCGAAGGAGAAGCGAACCTCTCCAGCGTTCGCAGCGTCGGAGAAGGCGTAGCTCACGCCCAGGTGCTGCCCGAGCATCATCGGTTCGACCAGCTCGGCGTCCTGCGCGTGCTGGGTCACGGTGATCGGCGCGCTGCAGTCGACCTGGGACCCATCGCCGCTCGAGCTCGAGCCCGCCGTCGTCGAGGTCGCTCCCGCGTCGGTGGAGGTCTCGCTCGGGTCGGAGCCGGCGGAGGATGGCGATGCGTCACCGCTCGCATCGGTGGTGCTCTGGGACGACTCCGTCCCGACCTCGCTCACGCTGCTCCCACCCTCCGGGGGCCGCCCAGTCGAGGCGTCCCCATCGGCTGTGGTGCCCAGGGCCACGTTCCCCTGCGTCGCGGTGATCCCCGACCCTTCGTCGAAGGAACACGCGAGCAGCCCGCTCGCCACGAGGAACACCGTTCTCACTGCATGACGATCCGTCAACCGCCGGGCGATCACAAGCCCCGCGCGCTTGTCCAAAGAAATGAATCATGATTCACTTGTTTAGCGACATGGCGTATCGAGAGACACCCAAGACGCGCGCCCGCAAGCAGGCGCAGCGCGAGATGCTGCTCGAGGCGGCGCGGGCGCTCGTCTCCGAGGGCGGCTTCGCGGCGGCGTCGATTCAAACCGTGGCCCAGCGAGCGCACATCGCCACGGGCTCCGTCTACCGTCACTTCCCGTCCAAGGCCGACCTGTTCGTCGAAGTGTTCGTGACCGCATCTGCCCGCGAAGTCGAGCGCATGAAGGAGGCGGCCGCGGGCCATCCCAGCGCCTCCGCCGCCTTGTCCGCCGCCGTGACCACGTGGGCGACGCGAGCCCTCGAGGGTCGCACGCTCGCGTACGCACTCATCGCCGAGCCGGTGATGCCCGAGGTCGAAGCCGCACGCCTCCGATTCCGCCGCGCCTACGTCGAGGTCCTCCGCAGCATCCTCGGGCATGGCTGTGCCCGCGGCGAGTTCTCTGTGCCCTCCATCGACCTCGCCGCCGCCGCAATCGTCGGTGCTCTCGCCGAGGCACTCGTCGGCCCCCTGTCCCCCAGTGGCATGACGTCCGCGTCGGAACGTCACGCCCTCGTCACCCATCTCGTCCACTTCTGTCAACAGGCCGTCACCCCGAGCATATCGCAATGACCCCACACGCGCCCCACATCGTCTTGCCGACCCACAGCGTCGAAAACCAGGTCCCCGAGCTGCCGGCCTTCGATCTATTCTCGGCCGACACGCCCCTGCGGGAGGCGATTGCACGAGAGGGTGCCGGCTGGGCCGAGGATCGCCTCGTCGCGTTGGGCACCGAGGTCGGCACGCCCGAGATGTTCCACCTGGGCCACCTCGCCAACAAACACGCGCCCGAGCTTCAGACCTTCGACCGCTTCGGCCACCGGATCGACGAGGTGGAGTTCCACCCCGCGTACCACCATCTCATGGACCTCGCGGCGCGGCACGAGCTGCCGACGCTGCCGTGGAAGCGGCCAGGCCCCGGCGCCAACGTGGCCCGGACCGCCTTGATGTACCTGCTCACGCAGGTCGAGGCCGGCGTGCTGTGTCCGGTGAGCATGACCTACGCGGTCATGCCCGCGTTGGCGAACCAGCCCGACGTGGCCCGAGAGTGGGCGCCGCGAATCCTCGCTGGTCACTACGACCCGCGCCTCCTGCCGGCCGAGCAAAAGCGCGGGGTGACCTTCGGGATGGCGATGACCGAGAAGCAGGGCGGCTCCGACGTCCGGGCCAACAGCACCCGCGCGCGACCGACCGGCGTCGGCGGCCCCGGTGGCGAGTATCTCCTGACGGGCCACAAATGGTTCTGCTCCGCGCCGATGTCCGATGCGTTCCTGACCCTCGCCAACACCGAGCAGGGCCTCTCCTGCTTCCTCGTGCCGCGATTTCGTCCCGATGGGACCCGCAACAACGTGTTCATCCAGCGCCTCAAGAACAAGCTGGGCAACCGCAGCAACGCCAGCGGCGAGATCGAGTATCACGACGCCTGGGCCCGCATGGTGGGGGCCCAGGGCAAGGGCGTACGGACGATCGTCGCGATGGTGCACCACACCCGGCTCGATGCGGGGTGCGTCCCCGTGGGCATGATGCGGCACGCGCTGACCCGCGCCGTCCACCACACCCGCCACCGCAAGGCGTTTGGCAAGCTGCTGATCGACCAGCCGTTGATGCGCAACGTGCTCGCCGACATCGCCCTGGACGTCGAAGCCTGTACGGCCATGGCCTTCCGCGTCGCGCGCTCGTTCGACGACGCCGGAGTCGATGAGGGCCAAGCCCGCTTCAGCCGCCTGGCGACCGCCGTCGCCAAGTACTGGACCAACAAGCGCTGCCCGCAGCTGATCTACGAATGCCTCGAATGCCACGGCGGCGCCGGCTACATCGAAGAGTCGGTCATGCCCCGGTTGTTCCGCGAATCTCCGCTCAACAGCATCTGGGAGGGCTCGGGCAACGTGATCTGCCTCGACGTGCTCCGAGCCATCCATCGCGACCCGGGGTGCTTCGAGGTGTTCGCGGCCGAGGTCGGAGCCGCAGGAGATCCGGACATCGACGCCAGGCTGGAGGCGGTGAAGGCGATGCTCGCGGACCCCGAGTCGCTCGAGCCGCGCGCTCGTCGATTCACCGAGGACCTCGCGCTGCTCCTGCAGGCGTCGCTGCTGCGCAAGCACGCACCGACGTCGATCGCCGACGCCTTCGTACGCGCGCGCTTGAAGAGCACCGGCGGGATTGCGTACGGGACGCTGCCGGCGGGGGTGGACGAGGACCTCCTGATCGAACGGTCCTCGCCGCCGGTTTGAAACCTCGACCGGACAGTCGGACGACCCGTTGGACCTCTTTCGAGCGATCGAGTGAACCACAGCACCACAAATGCTCCGAGCCCGCACGCGGGACTGATGCAAGTTCATCGCGGTCGCCGATCACGGGTGCCGATCCCCAGCCGCGGTGGTAACCTCGGTGTGGGACCTTGTGGTTGATATTCGAAAGATCAGGCAACAGGTCGCGGAGCAATTCGGCGACGAGAAGATGGCTGCTCGTCAGGAGGGCAACCCGAATCAGACGAGGTCCTCACGCGAGTCGGGCCGCATGGGTCGAAACCCGACGCCCCAAGAAGTCCCCACGCAGGACACGACGGATCGACGCGGCAACCAGGTCCCGGGCAACGTCAGCCAGGACGAGTTCGTCCCCTCGACCGACTACACGCTGGGCGTCTACCGCCTCGGGCCCCCGCAGCGCCCCGACATTCGCCACGACAGCGGCCACGCCAACTTTCCCAGGGAAGAGCCGACGTGGGCGGACCGCCTCTCGCTGCTCAAGTGGTACGGCATGCTCGAGGGAGGAGAGGCGCTCCGCTCGGACCTGACGGACGGGTTGGGTGCCTACCGACACTTCCTCGAAGGCGAGGGCCGACCTCGGACCTTCTCGTATGAACGCTACGTCACCAACGACGAGTCGGGCCGGACGACCTTGCGCAACGTGATCCTCGAAGCCCAGGATGCTGCGATCAAGCTGTGGCAAGAGCACCGCCGCAACAGGTTCAGCTTCACGGGCCCCGCGATCCCGTGCGGTGGAGATCTTCGGGAGTTCCCCTATCCGGCGACCGAGAACTGGGCCAAGGCGATCGGTGCCCACGCGATCTGGCTCAGCGGAGCGGTGACCGTCAGCACGTCCTCGGCGGGCGAGCCGAGCTTCTCGATGGTGCTCACCATCCACGCCGAGGACCAGTACAACTTCAACCCGGGGGCCAGCGACATCGCCACCGGACTTCCGGACGACGCCAACGGACGCTTCGTCATCGTGGGTTGGGCGCACGGGTATCGACACACCGCCGAAATGCGCAAGCAGTTCTCTTGGAGAGGCACGGAGCTGGGCGTCGCCAGTTTGGGCATTCGCCCCATCGGCCGCACGCGCCAGCCCAGCAACAACCGCCGCGCTCGAAACCGGCTTTGAGCGCCTGACTCTCCTGGAAACGCCATGCTCAAGGCGATAGTTTCGGCGCTCCTAACCGCGCTGCTCGGATGCGAGGACCCCATGCCGAATCAGAACTCACCAACCTCCGAAGTCAACGTCGAGGTCGGCACACTTCCCAACCTCATCTCGCTTCCCAAGCAGCCCACCGAGGTGCGATGGGACGTCACCGAACGCGCGCAGGGACAAGCCGCGACGCTTCGAGCGCTGCTGCGGTTCTCCGAGGAGGACTATGCGGCCGTGGTCGAGGCGAGCGAGACCTACGACCAACGCGGCAATGCGCGCATCGACAAGGCCCTGTACGACGCGTGGATCATCCCCGCCGCCAAGGTCGGCATCGAGGCGCGCGAGAAGGGCAGCTACTACGAGCTGGTTGGGGTCGAGCCCCGCAAGGCCAACCTCTTCTGGAACGCGAAGCTCTCCCCCTACGTCAACGGCAGGATCACGCCCCTGCGTGCGGGCTACATCTTCGTGTCGATGCAAGCCAACTGACCGCTGCCCAGCCGCCGGCGGCGGCAGCGTCTTTCCGAGCGGCGCGAGGTCCGCGACGTCATGCTTTCGCGCTTCGCGTACGCTTCGGGGACATGGCACGTGCAACATGGAACGGAACGGTCTTGGCTCAGAGCGACGACACCGTCGTCGTCGAGGGCAACCACTACTTCCCCGCCGACTCCTTGAAGCAGGAGCACTTCACCGCCTCCGCGCACCGCAGTCACTGCCCGTGGAAGGGGGACGCGAGCTACTACAACCTGGAGGTCGCCGGTCAGGTCAACGAGAACGCGGCCTGGTTCTACCCGGAGCCCAAGTCGGCTGCGAGCGAGATCAAGGATCGCGTGGCCTTCTGGAAGGGCGTGGAGGTCACCGACTGAAGGCTGTCCGACACGGCTACTCGATGAACGCCTCGAGGTCGATCTCCCCGGTCTGCGCCTGCTCGAAGTACAGCGAGAGCAGATCTGCGAAGCTCTTGGCGATCAGGGGTCGCGCGTCACCGTCGGCCACGTACTCGATGATCTGTCCGCGCGTGCCTTCGGGCGCGGGATCGAGATCGATGCACAGGTAGTCTCGGCCCCGAGCACTGCGGCTGATCGGGATCCATCCGGTCGCGCAGTCGACCGCGCGAACACCCGGACCGGCGCACGCCGCAGGCACCTCCCTCTCCTCGCCCATGAGCTTGGTCGAGGCGACCTCGGCAATGGGCATGAGCGCGCCGAGGCCGACGAACGCTGCACAGTCGTCCTGCCCGTCCGCCAGCGCCAAGAAGGCCTTGTAGTCGTCGGGGAGGGAGACGCCGAGCTCGGCCTCCGCGGCGGCCACCGCCTCGGCGCAGGCGGGAGGATTGAACTGCTGGAGTACGTCTGGATGCTCGCGCTGCAGCCAGCTTCGGACCGTGTGCCATCGGGTGGGCACGTCGCCGGTGGCGCGGAGGGAGGCCTCGGTGGTGGACGGAACGACGATCTCTCCGTCGTAGCTCACGCCCATCTCCTCGAAGACTTCCTGTACCTCTGCCGCGACCATGCGCGCCATCGCCGGGGGCCAGTCCTCGGGAAGCTCGAGCCGGGGTCGCGCGAGCAGGTCCCCGATGCTCTTCAACCCAAGGGTCCGAAGCCACTGCGTACTGCGAATGCTCAGCTCGAGGTCTTCGAGCGCGATAGCGAGGGCGTCGTCCGACATTGGGCGACGATACGCTCCCTCAACGTTCGTTGAACCCCTTGCCCTCGAAGATCTTCGCCGCGCAGCGCTCGGCCCTGGAGAGCCGCGTCTTGCTCTGCTTTGCCCCACCCACGTGAAGGGCATAGCTGCGCTGCCGGCCAGGGGTGAGGGCGTCGAAGGCCGCGCGCAGCTTCGGGTCACCATCGAGCGTGACCCGCAGCTCGTCGGGCATGGGCTCGGGCGCGGCCCGGCGCGGCACCGTCGCCCCGCGCTCCTCGAGCGAGATCGCCTCTTGGAGGAAGCCGACCACGTGCGTTCGATGCTCGTGGACCTGCTCGGCCGAGGTGAACTTGAACAGGCGAGCGCCCTGCACGTTGGGTCCCGCGGCATCCAGGACGTCATCGGGGTCGGTCAGCAGCGCACCCTTGAAGAAACTCAGCGCGCAGAAGTCCTTGAGCGACGCCAACATCACGACGTTCTTCCCGCCGAGCGTGTAGCAGGGGGACCCCCACTTCATCTCCTCGGTCAGCCCCGAATCCAACAGCAGCGCGCGCAGCTCGACCAGCGCCGAGGTCCAAGCGTGCACCTTGCACTGCGGGGTCTTGAAGAGGTCACACCGACCACAGCCCTCTTCGAGATACGACGCGACGCTGGTGTTGTTGACGGGCATCACGCCCCGCAGCTGGTCACCGCGTACTCGACACACAGCTCGGACCAGGCGTCGGTGCAGCACGCGGCCTCGAACTCGCACACGCAGGCCACGACGGCGGCATCATTGCACCCGGGCACGTCGCTGGGCGTGAGGCAGTCCCCAAACACACCACCGGTGCTCTCTGCTCCGCCCGTCTGGGGACCTGTCGTCTCAGGTCCGGTCGTCTCGGGACCACCGGTGCCGGTGCCGGTGCCGGCGGGATCGAGGCCCTCGGGCACGCCGCCGTAGAATCCGCAGACCTGCGGCCTCGGCTCGACGCACAGTCCGGCCTCGCACAGATTGGGCGCAGCGCACAGGCCTTGCGGGCAGAGATCGCCCAGGCTCGGAGGTGCCACGCACACCGCAGGCACCTCGGTGTTGTCGCAGAATAGATCTTCTGCGCAGCTCCCGACCGGGCACTCCTCGCCCTCGCCGGGCAAAGAGGCGCAGACCGGGGCATCGGGATCGGTGAGGTCGCAGATCAGATCGACGTTGCATGCAAAGCCCTGCTCGGGGCCCAGACACGTCTGGCCCTCGAGCGGCAGCGTGGCACACGTCGGCAGGAGCGGAACGCGAACGTCGTCACACCACGCACCCTCTTCACAACCGAACTGGCTGGCGCACGGCTCTCCGACCGCGGGCAGGTCCGGCTCGGCACAGGGGTTGACGCAGACACCCTCGCCGCAGACCAAGCCCTGATGACAGTTGTCGACGCCGTTGACCGAGGTGCACGTGGCCCCCTCGCCCATCGGGCCCACCCAGACCTTGCACGGGCGCTGACACTCCGCTTCGGGGTCGGGCATGAAGACACCGCAGCCCAGCTTCCCGATCTCCGAGACCTGACGATCGGCACACTCTCCATCGAAGCGCAGCCCCTCGACGTCGTTGAGCTCCGACTGCGTGGCGATCCCCACCCCGAGCTGTTGCAGGCAGTGGTCATAGTTGGACCCACCGGGGTAGTCGCAGCTGCACTCGACGACCGCATCGCAGACGCGCCGCGACCACGAGTCGACGTAGCCGCCGACCTCGGTCTCCTCGTCCTTGCAGCCGCCGATGCCAAGGCCGAGGGTCAGGGTGAGAAACGCGAGGCTTCCTGTCGCACGAGCAGAGCGTTGCATGCCGGAGGAGTATCGAAAGTCGGGACGCACACCAAGCCTCGTTCGCGACTTTCAGCATCCTGGAGACCAACGGCCGACCCCGGAGCACCCGCACTAGGCACAAACCCGCGACGATCGCCCCACCCGCGGGTCGCCGGGGCCTCGAGCAGCATCGGGCGCGCTGCTCAACGCGGTTAACCCTCGCTAATTCCGGGCCCGCGAGCCGTCTTGCGTGCAGCGGCTGCGCTAGACCCAGACCCATGACACGACGGATCTGCTTCGCGCTCTTGCTTGGACTTGGTGCGGCATGCGACCTGCCCGACGACGACGAGCCCTCCTCGGGGACCGAAGCGCCGACGAGCACCAGCGCGCAGACCGACCCCACGGGGGCCACCTCGACCACCTCGACCACCGAGGGCACCTCGACGTCCACGACCACGGGCTCCGGGCCGGATGGATCGTCTGGAGACGCATCGACATCGGGCAGCGCGGACACCAGCAGCAGCAGCGGCGGCGAGACGGGCGGCGTGCAGGGCGACTACGGTCCGTGCGAGGGTGACGACGAGCTGTGCCCCGCCGGTACCACCTGCCAGCTCCACGGAGGCCCGCTCTCTGGGTCCCAGTGGTGCGCACCGGATTGCGAGGTCGCCCAGACGTGCGCTGCCGCGCCGAGCGGGACCGCAGCGCCGACCTGCTACACCATCGGAAACGCGAGCGTCTGCGCCCTGGGGTGCGATCCAACCTCGACATGTCCCGACGGGATGGACTGCCTGAGCTTCGGTGGGTCTGGTGGCGACGCAGGCCTGTGCGCCTGGCCGTCGTTCTAGTCCTTCGACCGTGTGGTTCTGAACGGATAGACGGCGTCAGCGCACGTCAGATCAAGGCGAGAAGAGGGCGCTGGTTGGACACCAGCAACCGATGAGTCACGCTGAGCTGGCGTGCGGGGGCGGTGTATAGCCGCTGCGAACCACACGGTCGAAGGGCTCGTGTTCTGAGCACGATCCACGTCGCGGCGCGACCGCGGTATCCTCCCCTGATGGACCTGCACGCGTACCTGCATGCGCTGGTGCAGCCCCTCGAGGTCGGGGACGAGCTTGCCGCTGGCATCCGGTTTGCCGGAGCCTCCACCGAGCTGGGTCCGCGGCTTCGTTTCGACACGCCCACGGGCCCGGTTGACGTGGAGGTCGCCCTCCGAGAGCACACCCCGCGCTTCGCGGTCGCGTCGGGGCCCTGGGCGCTGAGCTACCGCGCGGGCACCTCGGATGCCCCGGTGGCGTCGGCGGACGGGATGGCGGTCTGCGAGGCGCTCGCGCAGCGCCTGGGCGCGCGGCGGCCCACGCTTCCCGATGCCGCCGACGCACCGAGGGTCCGTGAGGTCCGCGCGCATCGCATGTTGGAGTGGCGCTCGCTCGGCGCGCACAGCCACTACACGCTCAGCCCGTACGTCGGCTGCACGATCGGCTGCCGCTATTGCTACGCCCAGACCCGACTCTCGCCAGCACGCGCGATGATGGGGCTACCACAGGTGCCCTGGGGCAGCTACGTCGACGTACGGATCGATGCGGCCGAGGTGCTGCGCGCAGAGCTGATCGGCGCGAGACCGGGCCCGATCAAGTTCTGCCCGATCGTCGCCGATCCCTACCAATCCCTGGAGCGGCGCTACCGGATCACGCGGGCGTGCCTCGACGTGCTCGCACAGGCACCCGAGGGCTTCACCACCATGATTCTCACCCGCTCGGTCGACGTCCTCGACGACGCCGAGCGCATCGCCTCGCTCCGGGCAGCCCGGGTGGGCGTCTCGCTTCCCTCAGCCGATCCGGACGTGCTCGCCCACTTCGAGCCGCGCGCCGCCTCACTCGATCAGCGTACGGAGGTGCTGCGAAGGTTTCGGGCCCTGGGCGTTTCGACGCTGGCCGTCGTGCAGCCGATGCTGCCCGGAGACGTCGAGGCGCTCGCCGACCTGCTCGCGGCGTACGCGGACTCGGTGAGCCTGGGTGGACTCGACGGACCCAACGACGCCGCGCCCCTGTTCGAGGCCGAGCCCTATCGCGGCTGCGCGCAGGAGACTTGGCAGCGCCAGCGTTTGGCGGCACTGCACGCCGCGCTGGAGGCCCGGGGCGTGGCGCGCTGGCACGGCGAGCTGCCGCCGGATCTTCGAGGCGATTGCGACCAATGATCACGCCCCGCGGGCATTCGAGCATGGAACGGTGGAGATGAAGAAGTACCCCGACGTCGACGCATACCTCGCCGACGCGACGCGCTGGCCCGAGGAGATCGCGGAGCTGCGCGCGATCCTGCTGCGCTGCGGCCTCGAGGAGTCCGTGAAGTGGGGCAAGCCCTGCTACAGCGATACCGCGAGCGAAAACAACATCGCGATCATCCAATCGATGAAGAACTTCCTCGCGCTGCTGTTCTTCAAGGGTGCGCTGCTCGACGATCCCCGCGGACTGCTGAAGGAGCAGGGGGCCAACACCCGCTCGGCGCGCCGGCTGTGCTTCACCAGCGTCGGCCAGGTCCGCGAGCACGCACCGGCGGTCCGCGACTTGGTCCGCAGGGCCATCGAGGTCGAGGCCGAAGGCAAGACGCTCCCCGAGCGAGGGGCGCTGGTCCTTGCAGAGGAACTCCAGGCCCGACTGGACGCCGATCCCAAGCTCGCGAAGGCCTTCGAGACGCTCACGCCGGGCCGACAGCGGGCGTACAACCTGTACATCACCGGCGCGAAGCAGGCGAAGACGCGGCACGCCCGGGTGGACAAACACGTTACGCGCATCCTCGCCGGCAAGGGCCTGCGGGACCGCTGAAGCCGCCGCCCCCGCGTTCGTTCTCGCGATACCCTGGTCCCACGCGCGTGAGCAGCTTCGAGGTGATCGTGATCGGCGGCGGACCGGCGGGTAGCACGGCCGCCGCCGCCTGTGCCAAGGCCGGCCTCCGCGTCCTGCAGCTGGAGGCCGGGACGCATCCGCGACCGCATGTCGGCGAGAGCCTGCTGCCGGGCATCATTCCGATCCTCGACGACATCGGGGCGCTGGCGAAGGTGCAGGCGGCCGGCTTCACGAAGAAGACCGGCAGCACGCTGGTGGACTGGGGACGAACACCCCGCTGGGACCTGTGGTTCTCCGACAGCGACGCCTACGACCACGCGTGGTTCGTGGAGCGCGCCCGCTTCGACGCGCTGCTGTTCGAGCACGCGGCGTCCCTGGGCGTCGAGGCCCATAGCAAGGCGCCCGTACGGCAGGTCCTCGAGGAGGAAGGCCGGGTCTGCGGGGTCCGATGGCACGATCGCGACGGTGGAGGTGAACGTGAAGCGCGAGCGGCCGTCGTCATCGACGCCTCGGGGCAATCGGGGCTGGTCTCCCGCGCGCACGCGCCCCGCGACCACATCGAGGGGCTGCAGCACCAGGCTCTGTGGGCGCACTTCGAGGGGGTGCGCGGCCTGCCCCCCCCGCGTGAGGGCCAAGCGCTCTTCGTGGCGCAGGCCCAGCAGTGGTTTTGGATGTTTCCCCTCTCGGACGGCCGGGCGTCGGTCGGCGTGGTGCAGCTCGACGCGCAGGGGCGTCGCTCGGCGCCGCGACCTGACTACGACGCGCTGGTCGCTGGGTGCCCCGAGCTGCTGGAGGCGCTGGGCCCAGACGCCGAGCGCCGCAGCGAGGTTCGGGCCGAGCGCGACTGGAGCTACCGCAGCCGCCAACCGGCGGGCCCTGGGTGGTATGCGGTCGGAGACGCCGCGGGGTTCATCGATCCGGTTCTGTCCACTGGGGTCATGCTGGCGCTTCACAGCGGATGGCTCGCAGCGCAGTGCGCCCGAGACGAGATCCGCGGGAGCATGGCCTCCGAAGACGCCCGCGACCGCTACCTCGCCAAACACGGCGAGATGTTCGACGACCTGCTCCGGATGGTGCGCTTCTACTACCGCCAGAACGCCGCCCGCGACGACTACTTCTGGGAGAGCAAGCGCATCCTCGACGCCGGCGGCGAGCGCCTGCAGCCCCAGAAGGCCTTCATCCTCTTGACCTCGGGCCTCGTGTCCAACCTCGCGCTCGATGCCCGCGTCCGAGCGCGCCAGGACCGGACCCGAGGGGCCACCCTGCAGGACACGCCCGCGCGGCTCGACTTCATCGGCGTGCACCTGCGGGTGCGCGACCGCGACGCTGCCCAAGCCAGCTCCGAGGGCGGAGCGCCCCTACCCGGCTCGTCCTTGTTCCTGCTCGTCGAACCCCTCGACCCCAGCGCCCCCACCCTGTTCGCCAGCGCGACCACCCACGTCAACGCCATCGCGCCCCGACACGGCAACGACCCAATCTCAGTCCCGCTTCTCGCCCCGGTCATCCGATCCTTCGCCGACGTGGTGCGCCGACACGACGAAGGATCCCACGACCTCGCCACCTTGTGGCTGGCGCTGCGCGGACCCCTGCGAGACTGGCGCGAGACCCTGCCGGAGACCTTCGAGTTCGTGCGTGCGTTCGGAGACGCGTAGGTCTCCTCTTCGAGCTCGAGCTCGAGCGCAGCCAGGCTCAGCGTTCGACCGCGAGTTCGACGGCTGCGGTGTGCCCGTTCCCGTACTGGTCCATCGCGTCGACCTCGAGCGTCCAATCCCCCGGAGGAAGGTAGATTTCGAAGGACTCGCGTCCTGCGGTCGATCCGGCGGATCGCCAGCCGAGCTCGGGCACCGAGAGCTGCCACCCAAACCCCGGCGTCGCATCCGACACCCTGACGACCACCACGACCGGATCCCGCGGCGCGGAAGAACGCGGCGCCTCGATGATGATGCTGGGGGGATCGAGGTCCGCGGTCGGAGACCCGAGCGCGGCGAGGAGCTCGGCGTGGCTGTTCTGGCGGTCTTCCCCACAGTGCGATGCGTGCGCCGTGGCACATCCGTCTTCCAGCAGCGCGCGGCAGCCATCTTCGATGTCCGTGTTCTGACCGCTGCTGATCGGATTCATCAGGTCGCCAGGCTCGTCGATGTGGTCCAGTCCAAGGGCGTGGCCGAACTCGTGCGCGATCGTCTGCGTCAGCTCCTCGGGGCTCCCCGCCGCTTCCCCAAAGACGAACAGCGACTCGACCCACGTTGCGTCACCGCAGTCGATCACGCAGGCCAGTCCGCGCTGGCCATCCGCGCTGCCCAACGACTCGGGATCGCCCCCCACGAACACGCGGGTGTAGGACAAGTAGCTCGGAGGCGGTTCGGAGACGAAGCGAACCGCGAAGGGCGCAAAGATGTCTTGGGCCCCAGCAATGGCGAGTTGAACCTCGGCCGGGTCCCAACCCAACGCCGGAAACCCGAACGCCCCGTCGATGCAAGAGACCTCGGCCAAGGAAGGATCGAAACCGGTCCGCAGCGCAGGCCCTGCGGTGTCGATGAACACCGTCTTGGGGACTGCGCCGACGGGACGAACGCGTTCGGACGGTGGTCGCGGCGGTGACGGGAGCGGCACGGCGCTGGGCGACTCGCCCGCGACGTCCTCATCCAAACGAGCGACGAACCCATCGAGCCCCGACCCGGCGCGCGACCGTGCTCCCGCCGCGACGACGTGGCCCTCAGCGGTGATGGCGACATCGACGGCGAAGTCGCGGCCGTGCCCTGAGCCCTGGAGCGCGAGCTGGCCCAGCGGCGCCCCGCTCTCGTCGAAGATGAGCACGCCGGCGTAGCTATCGAAGGCACCCAGCCCGGGATCCTGTTGCTCCAAGGCGAGCACGATGCGTCCGCCCCCGGCATCCACACCATAGCGGCGACGAAGGCTGTTGGGCGGATCGCCGAGGTCGACCGACCACGAGACCTCGAAGGCGGCGCCGAACGACTCGAGCCTGAACGGATCCGACAGGTTTCCAGGCTGGCGAGCGAGCACGAGCTGGCCGCGGCCGTCGAGCGCCGCAGAGGCCGAGCTGCTTGGGAGCGGGGCGGAGTCTACGAGCGCGCCGTCGGACAGGCGTCGCGACCAAACCGTCTCCGATCCCGCCCCATACAGCGTCGTGTCGTCGGCGACGGTCGTCCACAGCGGATCGTCCAGCGCCACCTCCCAGACGAGCTCCCCTTCGGGATCGATGAACTGCAGATCGAAGCGAACGATGTCATCGGCAAGGCTCCCCGAGTACACCGCAAAGCCGGCCGCCGACCCCCACAGCCCTGCACCCGCCGACTCGGGGACGAGCCCATCGTTCGACCAGGCCAACGTCCCCTCGGAATCGAACGCCTGCACGACGGTGGCCTCGTCCGTGCACCGAAAGGTGAGCGCTGCGGCGAGATCGCCCGAGACGCCGAGCCACGGGCTGCGGTTCCCACAGGCCCCGGCATCGAGTGCTCGGGACCAGATGCGTGCCCCCTGAGCATCGAGCATCCGCAGCAACCACTGCGGACCCGCCCCGCCGTCCTGCCAGCCCAGCGCGCGAAACGTCCCATCGCCGGCGGGCTCCACCACCATCGCGACGTCATCGTGCCCGCTGTGGTCGGCCCAATCGTCGACCCACACCGTCGGAGATCGCCACTGACAGTCCTCCGCGCAGGACCACGGGCCCGGGCTCGGGCGATCGGCCGCCGCTGCCCCATCGCACGCCTCCAGCGGCGTCAGGATTCCATCGCCGCAGCGCGGCAGCTCGCAGGTCGCGGTGCAGTCCGCACCCACCTCGTTGCCGACGCCGAGGTCGCAGGCCTCCCCTTCGTCCACGACGCCATCTCCACACCACGCTGGAGTCTCGTCCCCCTGAGCGTCGTCCCCGGTCGACGCGTCGGTCGCGGCCTGCGCAGCCTGGTCGGCGTCTGCGCAGCCGACGGACACGGCGAGCGCGATCATCCCCACGAACCAGCGCGTCACTGGCGACCAACGCGGCGCGGCGCGTCTTCTTTCACCTCAGCATGCCGGCTTCGCCGCCGCGTTCGCCCCAGCTCTGTGTCGTCACGGCTTCCGCTCACAGCAGGCCGGGGCTGCATTCGCGTAGCTCGTGCAACGTCTCCGACTTCATGCCGCAGTCGATCTCGGCTTTGGTGCCCTGGTCCGCGCAGGCTTCCAGCAGATCCTCCTTCACTTCCTCGAGGACCTCTTTGACCAGCTCCGCGTCGTCGCCTGCGTCGGCCATTGCGAGCGTCTCGAACTGCACGAAGAACCCTTCGCAAGTCTTGGCATCGAGCCCATCACCGTGCGGCTCGTCGTGCAGTGCTTTCTCGGCATCCGCCTCGGCCTCGTCGCACGCGTCGAGCTCGGCAGTCGTCTTTGCCGCCAGCTCGCAGCTCGCGACCTCGCCGTAGAGTTCAGGGCCGATGCGCACGACGTGATGCTCATACGCGGTGACGCACTCCGCGGTGTCGTAGTCGTCCCCGCGGATCGATGCGATGTGGGCGCACACCTTCTCGAAGCTCGGCAGCTTCTCGATGTGGTGCGACAGCTCGCGCAGATCCTCGCTGTCGATCTTCTCCACGCCCTCGAGCGCCGCCGCCGAGCGCGCGACGATGCCCGACTTGTCGTGCGACGGATCGAACGACTTGGCCGAAGCGCTGGCGAGCACGACGTCGTCGGCGGGCTTCTTTTCACCGGCCTTCTTGCCCTCGGCTGCCTCTTCGGCCTTCCCGACGGTTTTTCCTTTGTCGCCTTTGTCGTCACCATCGCAGGCGAACAGGAAGCAAACTGCGAGTGCACATCGGCGGAGCACGGGTTTCACGGGCACAGCATGCCCGCTGTGACGAGGTGGCGGCAAGCCTTCGGCCCTCCACTGCGACGACGCTCGAGCTCGAGAAGTCCGACGGGTTCAACAAGGCTGAGTCTACGCCATCGTCGCACCCGACCCCGTCACGGGCCACCTCGACCCGCTGCCCCGACCAGTGGCTCCACGTGAACGAAGACGTCGTAGATGCGGAGAAGCGCACCGGCGAGGCCGTGGATCCGAGCTTTCCGGGCCCGAGCGTCGCGAACGTTGATGCCTGCTCGGGGCCGATGAGTCACCCAGTTGGGCGAGAGGGACATCCCGGGGGAACAGGATACACTCGGCGCCCCGATGCTCCGACCCCACCCCCTCGCCCTCATTGCGACGCTTCTGGCGTGCGCTCCGCCCCAGCCCGTGCTCGTCAGCCCCAAGGCCGTCGAGACCTCGCTGCCCACCGCCGCGGCTGTGGGGCAGACCGACGCCGCCAAAGCCGGGATTACGGGCAAGACCGTGGTGGCTTACTGCATCGGCGAGGATGGCGAGACCGAGGAGGTCACGGTGAAGGAGGGCTTCACGCCCGAGTTCGACGCGCTCGCGGTGCAGACGGTCGAAGAGTGGACGTACCAGCCGGCCACGCGTGACGGCACCCCCGAGCGCCACTGTACCGAGGCGACGATCGAGTTCAGACCCTGAGTCCGGTCCGGACATCGCGCTCTACGAGGACGGTCCAGTGGAGCAACGGACTCCGAGACACTCGGGGGCTCGCTACGGTGGGGCCACCTCGATGGGTTCGAAGCCGAGGCGGCCCATGACCGGAGACGTCGCAGCGAGCACGCCGGGGAGATGATCGAGGGGTGGAAACTCGAGAAGGTGGCGCGTTGCGAAACCCGTGCGTTCTTCCAGGGTGTCGTGCATCAACCGGGTTTGCCGCGGTTTGATGAACTCGACGGCGAGTCGATGGTCGTCGATGTCGGCGGCGAGCCGTCCGCGATATGGCAGCAGTAGACTCGGGATGCCCGGGATCCGTAGACGCGCCATCGAATCACCGACGCACCACAGGTCGAGCCGACGGTGCGGAGGTAGCCAGCGACGGATCATCGCTCGAGACCGGCGCGACATCACGAGGCCGTGCGGCGCAATGCCGATGATCGCGTCCGACCGTAGGTCGTGAAAGAACAGCGCCAGATGTTCGGAGATGCGGGGCGTGAAGCCGTCGCAGACGAGTACCCGAACTTGCCCGCCGAACAACGACGCGGTCGACCCGTGCCCGAGAACGCCGACATCGCCAAAGCCCAGGTCGCCGACGAGGGAACATGCTTTCTTCTGGGCGAGGATCGGGGTGCCCGGTGGGAGTGCGCGCAACGTCTCGGTGTCGCAGTGGTCTCCTTCTTCGGAGGTGAGCACGACCAGGTCCGGACGCTGCGCCCACTGGGGCAGCAACTCAGGGGCCGTCGTACGCGCGGACGCGTAGAACCACTCCGACTTCGAAACGTAGGGGTGCCCCATGTAGCTGTCGAAGAGCACGGTCGCGCCGCCTGCCTCGAGCCACAGCGTGTTGGCTCCCTGGTCGAGTGCACGGATCCTCATCGATCGACCGTCGCAGACTCGCACAGAACCGTGCACTCAAAGCGGAGGAAGCGCCAGTGCCCAGACGGGGCTCCGCACGGCTCTGAGGTGGTGGACGTCCTGGGGCGATGGCGCACTCTCGGTAGAAACGTCGCGGCCTCGCGCCCGGATCACGGACACGACATGGAATCCGGGGCCGCGTACGGAGCGGTCAACCGCAGGAGTTTCGCAGCGACGCCTGCGCGGGGTCTCCGCCCCGCCGGCTTGTCCGCAGGGGACCGGCCTCAGGACCGCTCGCGGATCTTCGCGTCGAGCTTGCGATCGACCTCGTCGAGCTCCCGCATGCGGCGTTCGAAGTCGGCATCGGCGCTCAGCGCCTTTCGTTCTCCGCCGCTCTCGAGCGCCCGCTTGGAACCCGAGTAGACGCGGTACCCCACGTAGCCAACGCCCGCGAGCACCCCAAGGATCAGCAGGGGCTTGAGCATCGTCACCACCAGTCCGATTGCGGCGAGGCCGCCGAGGCCCAGGAGCCCAAGCCTGATGATCGGCCACGCGAGGCTTCCTTCGTCGTCTGCCATGCCGCGCGAGCATAGCCGCTACCGCAACCTCGAGTGTTTGAAGCGCCAATGACGCGGAAGAAGCAGGGTGGAGGGGTACGGCAGGCGCTCGCGGAACGAGGGCCGCGCGGCATCCGGGGCAGGCCCGAGGCGGAGGGCGCCTACTCTTCGCGACGAGCACAGAGGTCGACGATGGGCGAGAATCCGCCGAAGATGAGCCGCTTGCCGTCGAAGGGCATCGGATTCTTCGAGGGATCCATGCGGGGGTCGGCGTCCTCGGGATGCTCCATCCAGTGTGTCATCTTGGCGTAGGCGACATCTCGCGTCGCTTTGTCCGGCCACTCGATGAAGGAGAACATGACCGTCTCGTCCTCCTTGGCCTGGACGGCTTTGAAGTAGTCGGTGACCGTCCCCTCGGGCACGTCGTCGCCCCAGCACTCGACGACGCGCAGGGCGCCGAGGTCCATGAACACGGAGTCGCCCATCTTTGCGTGCTCGATGAACTTCTGTTTGTTCGCCGTGGGCACGGCGAACACGAAACCGTCGACATAGGACATGACGTGACTCAGCCCTCACCCACCGCGGCGTCCAGCGCCGCGATGTCGATCTTGCGCATCGTCATCATCGCTTCGAAGGCGCGCTTGGCCTCGTCGCGGTCGGAACTCGTCGTCAGGTCCAGCAATCGCCGCGGCGTGATCTGCCAGGAGAATCCCCAGCGATCCTTGCACCAGCCGCACGCACCCTCGGCACCGCCGTTTTGCACGATCGTGTCCCAGAAGCGATCGGTTTCTTCCTGGGTCTCGGTGACCACAGTGAAGCTGACGGCTTCGTTCGGGGTGAAGTCCGAGCCTCCGTTGAGACCGACGAATCGCCGACCCAACACGGTAAACTCCACGGTGAGTTCGCTGTCTTCCTTTCCTCCGGGGAAGTCGGCGGGTGCCTTGTTCACCCGCTCGACGCGGCTATCGGGAAACGTCGCGGCATAGAACTCTGCCGCTTTGCTGGCTTGGCCGTGGTCGAACCACAGGCATGTCACGAGATTGGGCATGGTCGGTTTCTGTTTCGTTGGATCAGAGGGTGAATGCATTCAAGGGGCTCCGTCGCCGGTCTCGGCGGACGGTGAAAACAGCATTTCGATGTAACGGCGCAGGTGCACGAGGCTCTCCACTGCGATCTCGGCTCCGCCCTTGGCCTTGGCAAGGATGAACGCGCCCTGGATGACGACCTGGGTGTGCAGCGCCAACGATTTCGCCGACCATCCCGGGTTCATGCTTCGCTCGCGAATCGCGGCTTTGATGTCGGCCTCCAGCGTGGTCGCGTGGCCGGCGATGGCGCGATCGCACGCGTCCCGGATCTCCGGTGTCGTCGCGTAGGTCTCCTGCACCATCGTGCCGACCAGGCACGTGAACTCGGGCAGCTCGCCCCGCAGCAGGTCTTTGCGGAAATCGACGTATGCCAAGATTCGATCGAGCGCGTCGGCGTGCTCGTGATAGGGCGCATCCGCAAACAAGGCGCCGGTCATTTCGGACCAGTGCTCCGCCGCGGCGACCCCGAGTTGGTTCTTGCTCGCAAAGTGATGGAAGAACGCGCCCTTGGTCACGCCCGCCGTCGCGCAGAGTTCGTCGACGGTCGAGGCCGCGAATCCCTTGGTCCGGATCACGCTGAGCGACGCGTCGAGCAGCTTGGCGCGCGCATCGGGCTTGCGGGGCATCCTGGGCACTCGATGGACATACCAACCGGTTGGTATGTTGTCAAGCCGAAGTCGCTCAGCACAGTGCGGAATGAGAGAGCGCACGCTCCAGCCGAGGATCGTTCGGACCGGGCTCGCGACCGCGGCTCCAAGCGGGATGACCCCGACGCCGACCATGTACATCACATCCGCAGCCCCCCTTGCCCTTCTTCTCGCTTCCGCGCCCGTGGCGCCCACGTCGGTGCCGGACATCGTGGCACCGGGCGACCCGCACGCGATCATCGAAGGGGACGCCGGCGACCGGGACGAATTCCCGATGACCGGCGCCGTCCTGCTCCGCTTGGAGCTGCCCGACGCTCCTGGCGAGAGGACCACGATCTTCGAGTGCAGCTCCACGCTCATCGCGCCGGACGTGGTGCTCACGGCGGCCCACTGCGTCGACGAACGCATCTTCGCCCAGGCCGGGATCACCGACTTCGAGCTCTTCTGGTCCCGAGAGCCGGACCTCTTCGACTACGCGATCGGGCTGGAGATCGGGCTCTCGTTTCCGGAGCCGCCGGCCGACGCGGTGGCGGTCATCGGATGGGTGATTCCGGCGGACTTCGATCACCAGGCGCAGGACAGTCCGGTCGGCGACTTCCGCGACGTGGGGCTGCTGTTCCTCGCCGAGCCCGTCTTCGACGTGGAGCCGGCCCGCGTTCCCGCCGAGGGAGACGACGGCCTGTCCCGGGACGGCGAGGTGACCTTGGTCGGCTGGGGAATGAGTCTGCCGGAGGCCCCCGAGGGGATGGAGCGCTACGTGGGGGTCAAGAACGTCGGTCTCGCCACGGTGGACCAGCTGGAGACCTGGGAGTTCGATACGCGCGGCGGCCCGGGTGAGTCGCGACAGTGCACGGGCGACTCCGGAGGTCCGGCGCTGCGCGTCGTCGACGACGAGACGCTCGTCGTGGGCGTCGCGTCGCGCGTGACCGAGGCGCAGCCTTGCGCGAGCGACGGAGCGATCAACACTAGGGTGGCCGCGCACCGAGAGTGGATCGAGTCCGAGATGGAGGCGGCCTGCGACGACGGGCGCCGTTCGTTCTGCGAAGGCGGCGGGGGGCTGGATGGCGGCGGAACCGACGGCGGCGGAACCGACGGCGGCGAAACCGGTGCCGGCGAAACCGGTGCCGGCGCGACCGACGGCAGCGGGACCGACACCGATGGCGACGATGCGGCCGCCGAAGACGGCGACGGCGGATGCCGCGTCGGAGGGTCCGGGACCGGGCGGTTCGCCGCGCTCTTCGGCTTGCTGGCGTACGTCCGTCGGCGGCGATGTCGATGACCTCGTCACGCGTCGGGGTCGGGCAGGCTCGCAGCCCATGCTCCGATGGTGGCGAGCGTGCTCTCGTCTCGGATCGTCGGCTCGGCATGCACGACGTCGCGGAGGCGCTGGAGCGCCCGCCGCAGCCGACTCCGCACGCCGGCCTCCGCAATCGAGAGCACCTCGGCGAGCTCGCGGGCCGTCAATGATTGCCAGTAGTACGACTCGAGCAGCATCTGGTCCTCGATCGGAATGTGACGAAGCGCGGCCGCGAGACGACCGTGCTCGCGCCGCTCGTCCAGCACCGCGGACGGCGTGGGCGCCAGGTCGGCGAAGCTCATACTCCCCAGGTCGGTCTCCCGTCGCTGGGCGCCGTGACGCCGCCAGTAGCTGTAGAGCTGATTCTTGGCGATGGAGAACACGTACACCCGCAGCGAGCTACGCTGCTCGTAGCGGTCCAGCGACTCGAGGCACCCGAGCAGCGTGCGCTGGACGAGGTCTTCGGGGTCGCACGACTTGTTGCGGAAGAACGCGAACAGGTCGTCGAACAGCGCGGCGAACAGAGCACGACCAGCAGCTTCGTCCCCCGATTTCCACGCCTCGAGTTTTCGTAGATCCTCGTCCACCCGTTCCATGATTGTAGCAGCCGCATGAGCGACGACGTGGACATCGAGCGAGACATCGCGGCGGCGATTCTCCGCGCGCGCCTGTTCGGAGAGGACCCGCCGAGGGTGGGGAGGCTGGAGCTCGTGGAGCGTCTCGGCCACGGTGCATTTGGGATGGTGTGGCGCGCCGAGGACCCCGACATCGGACGCAGCGTCGCGGTGAAGATCGTGCGTCGAGCGAGCGCCGCGGCAGACGGACGTTGGCTCGACGAGGCACGAGCGCAAGCAGCGGTGGTGCACCCGCACGTGGCGGTCGTGCACGACGTCGGGGTGTGGCGCGGGCACGCATACCTGGTGATGGAGCTGGTCGAGGGCCGTCCTCTGCGTGAATGGGTAGAGCACACGCGGCCGAGCTCCGCGCGCATCCTCGACCTGGCGGCGGGCATCGGGCGAGGCCTGGCGGCGGTCCACGATCGCGGGCTGGTGCACGGGGACGTCAAACCCGACAACATCGTCGTCGAGTCCGGCGACGTGGCCAAGTTGTTGGATTTCGGCGTGGTCGAAGGCGCGACCGACGACGCGGGAGCACGCGAAACTGGCCCTACGGGCGGGACGCCGCGCTACATGGCACCCGAGCTGCTCGCGGGCGCGCGGCCGAGTCCGGCGTCGGACCAGTACGCGCTGGCGCTGAGCATTGCCGAGGCCCTCGAGGGCGAGTCCGATCGCCAGGGCACACCGGCCCGTCCCGTGGGGACCCGGACGCGCACCGTGCTGCGTCGCGCCACCCACGAGACCCCGGCGAAGCGCTACGCCTCGGTGCCCGCCTTCCTCGCGGCGCTCCAGCGAAGTCGCCGAGGGCGTTGGCGTCCCGTCGTCGGGGGGCTGGCCCTCGCTTCGGTGGCGTTGGTCGCGACTCGGGCGGGTGGTGGGGACGATGTCCGGTGCGACGAGCCACGGGCCGTGGCTGCCCTGCGTGGTGGAAGGGTCCCCCAGGGGGTCCGGGCGAGCGTCGAGGAGACCTCGTCCGAGCCCGACACGCGTCTGGTCGAGCTCGGGGAGCGTGCGCGCGCGGTCGGCCACGGTTGGGCCGAGCTGGTCGAGGCGACGTGCGCGAATCCCAGGGGCCGCCGCTGCGTGTCCGAGGAGGCGACGTCCCTCGCGGCCGAGCTCGCGGTTTTGGAGGCCCACGCCGCCCATCCCTCGCTTCCGGGCGTGTTCGGGGACCTGGGTACGCCGTCGCACTGCCGCACGGATCCGGACCCGTCGCCCGAGGCGAGCCCGACCGACCTCGCGGTGCTGCGTCGTCTCGGCGAGCTTCGGGTGGCGGAGCGCACGGGCGAGCGTGACGCCGTGATCGCTGGAGCGACCGAGATCCTCGCGCGCGCGGACGTCCGCGACGATCTCGTCTTGCGGGCGCGGTTCCTGCGGGGGCGGGCTCATGCCGCCCGCTCGCAGGTGCAGCGAGCAGAGGCGGACCTGCAGGCCGCGCTGCAGCTGGCCAAGTCTGCGGGACGAGATCGCGACGCGGTGATGATTCTGCTCGCCGTGGCGACGCTGCGGCTTCGCAACGGCTCGGTGGTCGAGCACGGCGCCATGCTCGACGCCGCCGAGGTGCTGGCCCACCGACTGGTCGGAGAGGCGCGCGATGAGGCCGTCTTCAACGTCCGGGTCGGTCGCGGTCGACATCTCGCCGCGCAGGGCGATTCGGCCGCGGCGCTGGCCGAGCTGGAGGCGGCGATGCGTGACGACCCGCGGCCCGACGACCCGCGCCACGCGATGGCGCTGAGCGTCGCGAGCGCTGCGGCGGGAGAGCTCGGCGACCACGCCCGCGCCTCGACGCTCGCCTTGGAGGCCGCCGAGGCGTTGGAGGCCCGCTACGGTGGCGACGACCTCGACGCGCTGATGAGCCGCTACAACGCGGCGTTCGAGGCGTTCCTGGCAGGTGACGAGGAACGCGCCGTCGCGCTCGTCGACCGCGTGCTCGGACGCATCGCCGCGAAAGGCGAGCTCGACCTGCCGTACGCGTGGTTGCCCCGAGAGCTTCGCGCCACCCTGCGGTTGTACGGCGGCGACGCCGAAGGGGCCTTGCGGGATTGAGGTCGGTTGTTCGAGCTCCGCGTCTCGCCCCAGGGGACGCCGCGCGACGAAGTCCTCGGTCGCATGCACCTGGCCGAGGCGTTGCGCGAACGGGGCCGCCACGCCGAGGCGGTGCAGGTGCTGGCGCCGCTGGTCGAGCCGTCGGCCTCGCCGGGGCCCTTCGCGCTGGAGCGGGCGGCGGCGTGGGTCGAGCAGATTCGTTCGCTCTTGGCGCTCGGCGAGATCGATCGCGCGCGAGCGCTCTACCTTCGCGCCCAGGAGATGGAGACGGCGGTCGGCGAGGCGCCCTGCGCGTGGACGGTCGAGCTCGACGAGGTTCACGTGCGCATGGCCCTGGCGGATGACGATCCGCAGCAGGCTCGCGCCGCCCTGCGCCGGGCCCAGGCGTGCAAAGATCCTTCGTGGCCGGTTCGACGTCGGCAGCAAAGCGCGCTCACGCTGTACGAAGGGTTCCAGCCGCCGCCATCATCGCTCGGCCGAAAGTGACGCTCGCAGCCCGTGGCGAACCCGACACGGGCTGCTAGAGCGGCGATCAGTTTGATTCCATGCGCTGATGCACGCCTCAGCGCCCGGAATCAAACTGGTCGCCGCTCTAGGGCAGGGTGAGCGCGAGCTCGAGCGACACCGAGCGTCCCAGCCCGTCGATCGAGAGCGCGTGCACGCGTTCGGTGAGGCACGCGGACATGTCCGGCCGGGACCCCTCACGCTTCTCGACCACCCCCGTACCCCGCATCCTGCCCTCCGCATCGAAGGCCAGCGACAGGACCACCTCGACCGAGCGGGGCTCGGGGGTCTTGGCAGCGCTGGGTTGCCAGCACTCCGTCACCAGCGTCTCGCGAATCGACTCGACCGCTGCGCGGGCTCGCGTTCTTGCTTCGGCCCGCAGGTCCTCGTCCCCCTGCGGTGCCGGGGACACGATGGGCGCGGTCTGAACGGCGGAGGAGGTCTCGCGCCGGACGTCCTCATCGGCCGGAGCGAGCACCGGCGGGTCTTCGGTGGGCCTGCTCAGGCCCAAGAAGAGCCCGAGCCCGATCAGCCCGCCCGCGGCGACGACCGCAGCGGGCATCGACCACGACGCCGACACGTCGCTACTCCGTGTAGACCAACGCCGTGGTGTAGCTCCACTCGTTGGAGTTCCAACCGGTGTCGCCGTTGGCATCGCCGCACAGGCCGACCTCATAGGTCCCGCTGAGCGAACCGATGCGGGCCGAGAGTCCGAAGGTGAAGCGCGTGTTTTGGGGCACCCGCTGACCGAAGCTTCCGGCGCCCACCGCAGAGGGAATCGCCGCGCTGCCGCTGGGGCGGTAGCAGATCCACAGGTTGAGGTTGCTCGCGCCTCCGGAGACCGTCGAACCCAGCGCCTTGTGCGACGTGACGTGCACCGCCTCGCCCGCGGCGATGGTCACGATCGCGGGAGAGGCGAGAAAGATTCGATCGGTTCCGGTGGGGCTCGTGCCGGATCCGGCGGCGAACACCGAGGCCACGATGCCCGATGGGCCTTGTGCACCCGTCGGACCCGCCGGACCAGCAGGACCCGATGGTCCTGCCGGACCCGCTGGGCCTTGGGAGCCCGTCGCGCCCGCCGGCCCCTGCGGACCTGCCGGACCCGCTGGGCCTTGGGCTCCGGGCGCGCCATCGGAGCCACTGGCTCCGGGAGGTCCTGCCGGGCCGGGGGGTCCTTCGGGCCCGCCGATGCCCAAGAGATCGCCGACCCACTGGCCGTCCGCGTTGATCACCTCGCCCACGCCATCGATCGAAACCGACAGCGGGTTGATGTCGCCGTTGACGTCATTGGCGACCATCGCGTAGGGCACGCTGCCCATCGCGGCCCGCGGGGTCATCTCGTCGTCGTCGCCGACCTGCATGCCCAGATACAGGGTGGAGCCGTCCAACACGTCGCTCAACGGCGCCGACTCGCCGAGCCGGACCGAGTAGTAGCCCTCATCGAAGGCGACCGAGAGCGTCTCGGACCAGATCGCCTCCTGTGCGCCCTCGCTCTCGTAGAGCGCGAACGTCACGTCGAGCACCTCGGACACCGGCTGGCCGTCGGCATCGAAGAGGCGCCCCTGATGCGTCACTCCCTCGGGAACCGCGGCCTGCGCCCGCGCGGGTGAGACCACCGAAGCGAGCGAAGAGAGAGCGACGACACACAGGAGGCGATTGAGAAAACGCTGGCTCATTGCGGAGGATTCCCGTTGGCGCCGACGAGGCCGCCTCGAAGGGTGTACGAAGGCGAGCTGTGGCTCGAGGTTGGGACCGAAGACTGTCCGACGCTGAACACGACGCTGTAGTTGGGACTGTCCGCGCGGCCACCCGCCGCCGCGAAGCCTGCCGCGCCGAGACCTGCGCGAGCGCCCGCATCGTCTCCTCCCGCGGAGCCGTCGACCCCGTCGGTGCTGCCATCGCCGCCGTCGTCGGTGTCGGGTGCGAGCCCCGAGGTGGCCGCACCAAAGCTTCCGTTCGCAACGTCTCCGCTCGAACAGGCGGCCCCGGGGACGGCCAGCGACAGGCCGAACACCAGCGCGGAGAAGGAAGGTCTGCGGTGCACCATCGAAGCCACGGGACGACTTCAGGATATCACGACCGACTCAACGACCCATCACGCTTCGAAGCTCCGCACCCCGGGGGTCGCCTGGGAAACGCTCGACGAACCGCGCGAGATGGTGACGGGCCTCGTCCTTGGCCCCATGTCTCCAGACCAGCAGCGCGAGGTTGTACCGCGCATCGGCCAGCGTCGGGTCATGGCGCAATGCGGTCACGTAGGCCGTGCGCGCGTCGTTGTATTGGTCGGCCCGCTGCGCGAGCAGCCCCCGGTTGTAGAGCGCTCCGGCGTCTACCGGGTCCCGGGTCAGCACGGCCTCGGTCCACGCCGACGCACGCTCGTTCTCCTTCGAGTTGTAGGCCATCCGAGCGCCCAGCATGTAGGCGTCGCGGGTCGGCACGAGCGCGAGGCTGCGCTCGACCGCCTCGAGCCCTTCGACGAGTCTCCCCTGAGACTCGAGCTCGATCGCCGAGGCGTAGTGCACCGCAGCCTCCCGCGTCACCTCCCGCGCGGGCTCGGCCGAACCCGCGGGCGCAGGCTCGGCGCGGTCCCGACCGCACCCGGCCAGTCCGACCAGCATCGCAACGAACAGGACGCGCATTCTGCTCGCGATCAGAAGGTTTCGGCTCCCAACAGCAGCAACAGCAGCGCCTTCTGGGCGTGCAGTCGATTCTCGGCCTGGTCGAACACCACCGACCGCGTTCCATCCATGACCTCGTCGACCACCTCGTCGCCGCGGTGCGCGGGCAGACAGTGCATGAAAATGCTGTCGTCCTTCCCCGTCGCGGCCATCAGCTCGGGCGTCACGCCGTAGGGCCGGAGGATCTCGACCAAGCGGCTGGCCTCCTCCTCTTCCCCCATGCTCACCCACGTGTCCGTGTAGATCACGTCGGCTCCCTTGACCGCGTCGGCGACGTTGGTCTCGACCGCGACCCGGGTGCCGTAGGTGTTGGCGTCGGCGCGCGCCCGCTCCAGAACCTTCTGGTCGGGCCGCAGCGAGTCCGGGCATCCGATGACGACATCCATGCCCGCGCGGGGCCCTGCGAGCATGAGGGTGTGTGCGACGTTGTTGCCCGCACCCAGGTAGGTGAGCTTCTTCCCCTCGGTCGTTCCAAACTTCTCGCGGATCGTCTGCAGATCGGCGAGGCCTTGGCAGGGGTGGTACGCGTCGGTCAGCGCGTTGATCACCGGGATCGAGCCGTGCTCGGCCAGCTCGTCGACCTGCGCCTGCCCGTAGGTGCGGATGACGATCGCGTGCACGAAGCGCGAGAGCACCTTGGCGGTATCGTGGACGGTCTCGCCGCGGCCCATCTGCATCCCCGTTCCGCCCGAGCTGCTCAACGCCAGCGCCTGCGCCCCCAGCTGGTGAATTCCCACCTCGAACGAGATCCGCGTGCGCGTCGACTGCTTGGCGAAGATCATCGCGATCGACTTGCCCGCCAGCGCTGCGCTGTACTTGCTGGGCTCGGCCTTCACCGCGTCTGCGAGGTCGAGCAGTCGCGTCGTTTCATCGGCATCCAGATCGAGCAGGCTGCGGAGATGTCGGGTCATCGCGGGTACCTCACCCGAAATCGCCGCGGTTGAAAAGCCAAGTTTTCCCGGGCCCGGAAATCGGGCATGGTCGTCGGATTGTGGGCCGCCCCACCTGCTATCGATGTTTTCGACCCGAGGTCGGCTGCATTTGCCGCCTGGTCCGTCTCGTCGACAACCGCACCCATGTGCTGATCGTGCAGCACCCGCGCGAGCGAAAGCACCCGTTTGGGACCGCCCGGATCGCCCGGCTCGGCCTGACCCGCGTCGAGGTGATGTGGGCGCAGAAGGAGTACCCCGACGGCGAGCTCTGGGTCCCCCACCGCGACGTCGGCAACGCGGCCGTGTTGTACCCCGGCCGCACCGCCACCACCCTGGGCGAGGGCGACCGGGTCGACTTCGATACGCTGGTCGTGATCGACGGCACGTGGTCCGAGGCCCGCAAGCTGCTGCACATCACCCCGTGGATGCACGCCCTGCCCTGCGTCGCGCTCAGCCCTCCCCGCCCGGGCAACTACCGGATCCGCAAGGCGAAGAACCCCGCGCTGGAGGTCTCCACCATCGAGGCCATCGCCTATGCGCTGGGCCACCTCGAGCCCCGGACGCCGGGCATCGGTGGCCTGGTCGAGGACTTCGATGCGGTGATCGATCACCAGATCGGCCTTCAGGCCGGAAGGTTCGTCCCACGGGTCAAGAAGACCTAGCAAACCTACAGAAGGGCTAGGCGCTCGTCACTTACACGCCGCGGCGGCGACTGCAGCGAGGCTCGCGTCGGTGCCCGCCAGCGCGGTCGCCTCCGCACCCCGCCCCGCCTGGCACAGCGCCTTGACCTGCGTCGCCGTCCGCTCGGCCGCGAGCAGCCCGCCCGGGAACTGCACGCGATGCTGGCCCAACAACCGCAGCGCGCCTTCGGGGTCGGAGGCCTTGAGGCGAACGCGTGCGCGCTCGAGGAGCGCGGTCTCGGCTTCGAGGGCCGTGGGCCCGGTCGCAGGCGCTTGTGGCACCACCGAAGGCTTGGCGGGTCGTCGCGCGGGCTGCACCGATGCGGGCGCCGGATCCGGTTGCTGCACCGGGACCGCGGCGGGCTCGAGCACGGCGGGTGCCGCGGGGGTCACCGGGGGAACCGAGCGTGGGACCTTCGCAGACGCATGGCTCTCGTTCGTGGCCGCGGGGGCGGGTGCGGTGGCCGCGGGGCCGGATTCGATCGGCGCCGGGCCCGGTCGACGCACCCACGCGGTCACCCCGAGCGCGCCCGCACCCAGGCCGACGATGAGGGCGACCGGAAGCCAGAACCCGGCGGTGCTCGCGACGGTCGTGCCGCCCCACGCGATCGCCATGGGTGTGGATCCCTCGGAGATGCGAACCGCGAGCGCTGCCCAGGCTGCTCGGGCCGCAGCGGGCTCCGACCGCTTGGGGATGGCGGCGTGCGAGAGCGTTCGCAACGAGGCTCGCGCCATGCGTCCGGTCTCCTGGGCTCGGTGCCGAGCCAGCGCGTCGTTGAACCGCTCGCGAGCCAGGCGCAGTCGCGAGTGCGTGGTGCGAACGTTCGCCGCCATGATCGCGGCGATCTCGGGCACGGGCACCCCCTCCAGTTCGGCCAGCACGAACACGGTCCGCTTCGTCGCGTCGAGCTCGCCCAGCAGGCGATCGAGCAGCGCCGCCGCCTCCTGCCGAGACAGCTCGCGCTCGGGATCGGCCTCGCCAGCCCCGTGCATCTGCGCCCCGGCCTTGGCCCGGCGCGCCTGCTCGCGCGACGCCGAGCGCCGCAGCGTGGACGCCACCCGCACCGCGACCGCGTACAGCCAGGTGGTCTCGGCCGCGCGCCCCTCGAAGTCATCGATTCGGCGATGCACCACCAAGAACACCTCCTGGACGGCATCGTCGAGATCGGCCTCGGCCACGCCGCACCGCCGCAGCACCCGGCGCACGAAGTCGAAGTGCGCGCGAAACAGCACGGCCACCGGGTCGAGGTCGGGCGAGGGGGCGGCAAAGGTGCGGGAACCGTCAGGCACGGGCTTGCAAGGGGTGAGTGCCGCCACCGGAGCGATGCATCACGAAAAATCGGGCGCCATCGGGAGGCGGCGCAGCAGGACGGGCGCTGTCCCCGCGAGGCTCACTGCGCTCACACATGACCGGCGCGGCCTTGCTCGCAGCCCCGCGCGACGTCCTCCGGTTCGATCTGAAGCGTCGTGTGGCCGATATGGAAGCGCCGCTGGAGCAGGTCCTCGATCGCGGCGAGCACCTCGGTGGGGGAGGCATCCGGCGTGCTGACCACGTGCACGGTCAGGGCTCGCTCTCGGGTGCTCATCGCCCAGACGTGAAGGTCGTGCACGTCCACGACCGCGTCGATGCTCGCGATGGCGCCGCGGATCTCGCCGAGGTCGAGGTCTTCGGGTACCGCGTCGAGCAAGAGATTGGCGGAGTCTTTGAGCAGGCCCCACGTGCCCACGACGATGACGACCGAGATTGCGAGGCTGGTCGCTGGATCGACCCATTGCCACCCGGTCCACAGCACGACCACGCCGGCGAACACCACCCCGACGGACACGGCCGCATCTGCCACCAGGTGAAGGAAGGCGCCGCGAATGTTGGCGTCGGCGTGGCGACCCACGAAGAAGAGCCCTGCGCAGACGCCGTTGATGACGACGCCGATCGCCGCCACGATGATCATCGTCCGGCCGTCGATCGCCGACGGGGCGCCGATGCGTCCGATCGCCTCCCACGTCACCGCCCCCACCGCGCCCATGATCAGCAGGGCGTTGAGGAAGGCCGCGAGGATCGTGGACTTTCGCCAGCCATAGGTGCGCCGCTCGCAGGGCAGGCGCTTGGCGAGGCGCATCGCTCCCCACGCGAGCGCCAGACCGAGCACATCGCTGAGGTTGTGGGCCGCGTCGGCGATGAGCGCCACGGAGTCGCTGAGCACGCCGTAGACGACCTCCACGACGACGAACCCGACGTTGAGCGCGACGCTGATCGCGAAGGCCGCCCCGTGGTCGGAGGCGTGCCCGTGCCCGTGCCCGTGCCCCATCGTCTTGGACGCTATCGCTGGACCCGATGCGGCGCAAGCCGACTTCGGCGGAGGTTCGCCTGGTCCTGCCCCGTTTCAGGGGTACGATAGCGGCCTGGATTTGGTTGGATGATGGATGCGACGTGGACGCGATGGTTGATGCTGCCCTTGGGCGTGGTGCTTGCAAGCTGCGGGGGCGAAGCCGACCCCGAGGAGGCGGCTGAGAGACCCCGGAGCTGCCAGGCCCCACCTCGTCCGCAGCTGGACGCGCAGGTCCAGTGGGTTCGCGCCTTCGAGGACGTCGCCGTCGAGGACGCCGTGAGCCTGGTGAAGGCGCCGGGTGGTCGGTGGTACGTGCTTGCCAAGACCGGGGTGATCTACACCTTCGAGGATCGTCCCGACGCCCGGGCGACACCGTTCCTCGACCTCTCGGACCGCATCGAGGAGGCCGGTGAGGCCGGCCTGCTCGGCCTGGCGTTCCCGGACGACTTCGCCACCTCGGGGCGCTTGTTCGTCTACTACACCGCCCCCGGCGGCACCGCCTTCCTCTCGCGGCTCTCGGAGTTCTCGTCCGCCGACGGTGTGCGCGCCGACCCTGGGAGCGAGCGGGTGGTTCTCGAGGTCGATCAGCCCTTCTCCAACCACAACGGTGGAGACATCCACTTCGGTCCCGACGGCCATCTGTACTGGGGACTCGGCGACGGTGGCAGCGCCGGCGATCCGCGGGGCAACGGACAGAACGTCGACACCCTGCTGGGCGCGATGCTTCGCATCGACGTCTCCCCGGGTGCACCGCAGCCCTACGGGATCCCCACCGACAACCCCTTCGCCCAAGGCGGCGGTCGCCCGGAGATCTACGCGTGGGGCTTCCGCAACCCCTACCGCTGGACCTTCGACCGCGAAACGGGGCAGCTGTGGGTCGGCGACGTCGGGCAGCACACCTGGGAGGAGCTCGACGAGGTCGAGCTCGGCGGCAACTACGGCTGGGCCACGACCGAGGGCACGGACTGCTTCGGGGCGGACCGCTGCGACGACGCCGAGCTGCAGCCGCCGCACGCCCAGTACCGCAACACCGGCACGGCCTCGATCACCACGGGCTACGCCTATCGCGGCAGCGCCATGCCGCAGCTGCGCGGCACGGTTCTGTACAGCGACCTGTACTTTGGCGCGGTGTTCGGCGTCCCCAGCGAGGGCGGGGAGCCGGAGGTGCTCGGCGACGGGGCCCGCGGCATCGCGGGGTGGGCCGAGGACGACGACGGCGAGCTGTACGGGATCAACTACTTCGACGGGTCGATCTACGCGCTGCGGCCGGTGGAGCCATCGAGCGAGCCTGACCGCTTCCCTCGCTCGATCCTCGACACCGGCTGCGTCGACCCCAGCGATCTGCTCGGACCGGGCCCGGGCACGATCGCCTACGACGTCGACCATGCCTTCTGGTCCGACGGCGCGAGCAAGCGAAGGTTCGTGGCGCTGCCCGAGGGGACCTCCGCCTCGGTCGCGGACGCGGGGGACCTCGACTTCCCGACCGGCACCGTGCTGGTGAAGTCCTTCTTCGACGCCGCCGAGCGCCCCATCGAGACGCGCCTGCTCGTCCGCCACGACGACGACGCATGGGCCGGCTACACGTGGGCGTGGAACGCCGAGGGCACCGACGCAACCTTCGTCGAGGAGACCCGCACCGAGATGGTCGACGGCCAGCCGTGGGTGCTGCCAGGTCCGCGCGACTGCATGGCGTGTCACACCAGCGCGGCCGGACGCTCGCTGGGCCTGGAGCTGGGCCAGCTCTCCTCGGACGCCCGGTCGGTCCTCGCTCCCGACGCGCCCCCCCAGGTCGACTCGCTTCCCGCGCTCGAGAGCGACGCGCCCCTCGAGCAGCGAGCCCGGGCCTATCTCCACGTCAACTGTTCGCCGTGCCACCGCGAAGACGGCACCGGCGGTCGGTCCAACCTCGACCTGCGCTACGGACTGCCCCTCGAGGACACAAAGCTGTGCGAATCGCCCCGGGCAGGTGACCTCGAGCTCGACGACGCGGAGATCGTCGCCCCCGGAGCGCCCGAGCGCTCCGTCCTCCTGGCGAGGATCGAAGCGGAGGGCAGCGCCCGGATGCCGCCCCTGGGCCGCGCCACGGTCGACACGGCCGGCGCGACCCTCATCGCGGCGTGGATCTCCTCGCTGGACAGCTGCCCCTGAGGCTCGCGGCGCGGATGTACAGCCGCGCCACGCTTCGATCAGGATCCGCGGGCAGGACCCGCAGGCCAGCCTGCGAGAGTCTGATCGATCATCGCGTAGAGCCGGTCCCGGGAGACGCCATCCCGCGCCAGGACGGACATCCCCTGCACGAGGGCGAGCGCCGCGTCTGCAAGCGCACCGGGCCGGGTCGCCGGGTCGAGCCTTCCTTCCCGGACGTCTCGCTCGACGCGACCCTTGAGCAACCGGCGTGTCTTGGAGCGCAGCCGGGCTGCGACGGCGCGCACATCGGCAGACGAAGCGGGTCCGCTTGCGGTGGCGCTGGCCAGGAGGCAGCCTGGAGGCGTGCCCGGGTCGGTGAAGAGCTTTGCCGACCCCCGCAGCATCTCCCGCGCTCCATCCCGGGCTGAGGGCGCGGCGTCCAGCGCCTGGGCGATGCGCTCCGGGTCGCCAAAGTACAGGTGCATCGCCTCGATGAACAGCCGCTTCTTGTCACCAAAGGCGGTGTAGAGGCTGGGCGCAGTGATGCCCATGCTCTGGGTGAGGCTGGTGACCGATGCGCCCTCGAAGCCGTGGCGCCAAAACTCGAGCATCGCGGCGTGCAACGCGGCATCTCGGTCGAAGGAGAGCGGTCGTCCCGCTCGACGCGCAGCCTTCTTCATACCGACCATTAGGAAACAGGTTGACCTTTCCTGCAAGCAGAGCCATTGTTTCGTAGTGATCGATATGAAATCAAGGAACGGACGATGAGTGCCATGACCTATTCGACGCTGGGCCGATCGGGGCTCGTCGTGAGTCCGTTCGCGCTGGGAACCATGACCTTCGGTGCGCAGCGGTGGGGCTGCGATGAGGCCTCGGCCCGGGCGGTCTTCGACGCCTATCGGGACCGTGGGGGCAACTTCATCGACACCGCGGACATGTATGGCGGTGGGGAGAGCGAGACGATGCTCGGCCGGTTCATCGCAGACTCGAAGTCGCGCGAAGAGGTGGTGCTCGCGACCAAGTTCGGCTTCAACAGCGCCTCGAGCCCTCTGGACGCATCGCCAGGTCGGGCCCGCGGACCCCACGGTGGGGGAGCGGGCGCCAAGCACATCCACCATGCGCTCGACGCCTCCCTGAGGCGTCTGGGGACCGACTACGTCGACCTGTACTGGATGCACATTTGGGACGGCATCACGCCGGTCGAGGAGATCGTCCAGGTTCTCGGAAGCCTGGTCCAGGCAGGAAAGATCCGCTACTACGGCCTGTCGGACATGCCGGCGTGGGTCGCCATGAAGGCGGCCACCATCGCCGCCGAGCGGGGCGTACCCGCTCCGATCGCGATCCAGGTCGAGTACTCGCTGGTGGCCCGCGACATCGAGCGCGAGCACGTCCCCGTGGCGAGAGAAGCGCGCATGGGCGTGGTTCCGTGGAGCCCGTTGGCGGGTGGCTTCCTGACCGGAAAGTACCGGCGCGACGAGAGTCCTCAGGGAGGTCGTCTCAGCGGCGCGAACCCTTTCGGGGACTCGAAGTTCACCGCTGCCAACTGGGACACGCTGGGCGAGGTCGTCTCGGTCGCTGCGGAGCACGGTTGCACGCCAGCCCAGGTCGCGCTGGCATGGGTCTCATCCCAGCCTGGAGTCACCTCGACCATCGTGGGTGCGCGCACCGTCGAGCAGCTCGACGCGAACCTAGAGGCCGGATCCATCGCGCTCGAGCCCGAGCAGATCAAGCGACTGTCGGCCGCCGGTGCCCCGGATCCCGGCTTCTCCGGCAGCCTCACCTCCCGGCCCATTCGCGCGATGCTCTTTGGCGGCCACGAAGTGCGGGGCTTCGGGGAAGCGACGGGGTGAGGGAGTGGTGTAGCGATCTCGGCGGGATCGAGCTACCCCGGGATCAACTCTGCCCGGCGCAGCGCCCGCTCGAGCTGTCCCCAGCGCTGCTCGAGGCTGCCGGTATAGCCCACGGACATGCGCACCAGGCCGGGACGGATGCCGGAGGCTTCGAGCGCTTCGTCGGAGAGTTCGCTGGAGGTGGAGCTGGCCGAACAGGACATCAAGGTGTCGAAGTAGCCCAGGCTCACGGCGACGAAGCCGAAGCCTTCGGTGTTCTGCAGGTCGTCCAGCAGGCTCTCGGCGGTGGCCCGGCTTCCCGCGTCGATGGTGAGCAGGCCGCCGTAGCCGTACTCGAGGCGACCGATCTGCTCGAAGCGCGCGTGGTCGGGATGGTCGTCCAGGCCCGGATAGGAGACCTCGACCCCAGCCTCGCGCAGCCGCTCGGCGAAGACCTGAGCCCGGCGAGCGTGCTCGATCATGCGGATCGGCAGGTGCGGGACCCGGAGGCTGATCGCGTGGGCGACCTGAGGGTCCATCGTCGGTCCCAGCAGCATCAAGGGCCCCATGTGCAGATCCATCAGGCTGCTGATGAACTCGGTGGTGCCGCAGACCGCACCGGCGATGAAGTCGCTCGCGCCGTTGACGAACTTGGTGAGCGAGTGCACGACGACGTCGGCCCCGTGCTCGATCGGCGTGATCGCCAGGGGCGTGAACGTGTTGTCGACCACCAGCTTCGCGCCCCGGGCGTGGGCGAGCTCGGCGATCATCGGCAGGTTGGCGACGCGGAGCGTCGGGTTGGACAGCGACTCGGCGTAGACCACACGCGTCCGGTCCGTCATCGCCGCCGCGATGGCGTCCGGGTCGTCGATGTCGACGAAGGTCGTGGTGATGCCGCACTTCTTCGGAAAGAACTCGGCGAGCATCGCCCACGTCCCGCCGTACAGCGTGTTCGATGCGACGACGTGATCGCCGTGGTCGAGCAGGCCCAGCAGCGCGCAGGCGATTGCACCCAGCCCGCTGCCCGTGCAGTACCCGGCTTCGGACCCCTCCAGCGCGGCGAGCTGTCGACCCAGCACGTAGACGGTCGGGTTGAAGTGGCGGCCGTAGAGGAAGCACCCGCCCTCATCGGGACCCAGGCGGCCTTGGAAGATCTCCGGCATCGTCCCGGCCTGCAGCACCGTGAACGTCGTCGACGCTTCGATCGACATGTTCACGCCCCCGTGCTCGCCAAACTCGTGGCGAAGGGCTGCGAGTCGCTCGACGGGATCGATGGTCGTTGTGGATTCGGGCGATGACTTCGACATGCGTGGCGACCAGACCGTGGCACGGGAGGGAGGCCCGGCCAAGGGCCGATCGGCGCGGTGTCAGGGGATTGCGCGGGGTCGATGGAACTGCACCGCGATCGTGCCCTGAGGGGCAAAGCGCGCCACCTCGTGCACCGCCCCGCCGCCATCGAGCACGAAGCGCGGCCGGCTCAGCGCGATGCCGGCTTCGAACGCCCCGGTCACCGAGACCCACCGCGCCACCTGGACCGCGACACCAGCCTCCAGCGCGGCCGCGCTCCAAAAGGAGCTGACCCCGGTGGAGTTGCGGACGGCGGCGCCCGTCCCCTCCCCGATCACCGCGCCAAAGTCGACACCTGCGCACAGCGGCACCCGGATCCGGTGCGGTCGCGGCATGACGTTGGGACAGACTCGGGCACCCGCCGCCGCGAGCTGAAACCGAGCGCCGGCGTCGGGGTTGCCGGAGAGGACGGCGCGCCTCGGGGTGCGATACTGGGCCACGAGCCGACCGTGCACCCGCTCGACGCCCACGAAGGGAGAGAGCGCGAGCACCGGCCCCACCCCGGGCAGCGTCTGGCCAGAGACGCCGACCGCCACCGAGACCCCGTACTCGAGCGGTCCGAAGTCCAGCGTCTGGGGCTCGATCTCGGGCTCGCGCGTCGGCTTCGGATCTGGCTTCAGATCTGGCTTCGGATCTGGCTTCGGACTTGGCTTCGGACCTGGCTTCGGACCTGGCTTCAGATCTGGCTTCGGATCTGGCTTCGGATCTGGCTTCGGATCTGGCACCAGCTCCGCTTCTGGCTCCGGCCACCGCCGTGCCACCGACACGGGATCGAGCGCGACCACCACCACCAGCGCCGCCGCGCGTGCGAGCACGGCACAGTCTGCCGCGTCGAGACGGCGCGACTGGCTGCCTTCGGCCGTTCGCAGCGTCAGCGACAGCGCGTAGCCGGCCTCGCTCAGCTCCAGCGTCCCCCGTGCCGCCACGTCGGCGTCGTCGGGCGACTCGACCAGCGTGGCCCCGGAGAGGTCTCGGACCGACGCGGCCACGACCTCGCGATCCGGACAGCCCGGCGGCGCGCTCCACTGGACCCAGACGCGCGCCTGCTGCGGCGCGGGAACGCCGAACGCGAGCGCGAGCGCGAGAATCGAGACGGTCACTGCATTTTCCGTGATACCTGGCCTGGGGCGCGGCCACAAACGGTTCAGAGACTATCCATGACGACCCGCAGCCTGCTCTTCCCCATCCTCTGCTCCGCACTCCTCACCTTCGCAGCCTGCGACAAAGAGGAGTCCTTGGGCGAGATCGAGTCCGAGACCGCCGCCGAGTCCGATGCGTCCCAGAGCGCGTCGGCCGGCACCGAAACCGGCGGCGACTCAGACAGCGGCGTCAACTGCTCGGCCGAAGCCATGATCTGCCCCGACGGGAGCGCGGTGGGCCGCAGCGGCCCCGACTGCGCGTTCGACCCTTGTCCCGGAGGCTCGGATTCCGACACCGACGACGACGTCATGCCCCTGTGCGCTCCAGACGACGAGTACGTCGAGCCCGCCGGGTGCCCATTGGAAGAGGCCAACCCCTATGTGATCGACCCGGGTTGCCACACGCCGTGTCTCATCGAGTCGCCCGAATGTGGCGACGACCGGATCTGCATGGCCGTCCAGATCAACCCGTGCGTGTGCGACCAGAGCGAGGGCGAGGGCTGCTGTGACGCCTGCGGAGGCGCCGCGATGTTGTGCGTGCCCGTCCTGAGCGGGGACGCCTGCGACATGGCGGTCGGGACCTACCTCTCCCTCGAGGAGTACGAGTGCGGCCTCTCCCCCGACGGCGTGGAGATGTGCCAGTGGAGCGTCTCCCTCGAGTTCAGCGGCGAGTACGTGTGGATGTACTCCGACATCGGAGAGGGCGGCAACTTCGCCTGCAAGGACGGCGTCATCACCCTCGACAACGCCCCCAGCCACGAGGCCTCCCTCGACCCCGAGACCGGCATCCTCACCTGGGACGGCATCCAGTACGGGCCCGTCGAGTTCTAGATCGCTCGCAACACCGGCAGGAACTCCGCCGCGGCCACGAACGTGGAGATCGTGCGCGCCGCCGGCGGGAACTCGCCCTTGGCGAACGCCTCGGCATCCGCCGGGCTCATCGACCACAGCAGCAGCTTGGGCATCGACTCCGCCCCAAGCCTCGTCTGCAGCGCCTCCGCCGCGGGCCCGGGGTCGGTCACGTCCAGCCGGGCGAGCACGAACCGCTCGGCCAGCATCGCCTCGACCGCCGGGTCCTCGAACGTCTCGGCCTCGAGCTGCTTGCACGGCACGCACCACTGGGCGCGCACGTCGAGCAGCAGCGCCTTGCGAGCGCGGTGCGCCTCGGTGGCCAGCACGGAGAGCTGATCGGCCGAGGTCACCGCACGCCAGCGAAGCTCGACCCGCGTCGCCGCGGCGTCGGCCGGCGTCGACTCCCGGGCACAGGCCGCCGCCAGCACCCACGTCAGGAGCATCGATCGAGCGCGCATCGACGGGACGATGCCCCTGGCCGCCTCGCGCCGTCAATCCGCTGGTGCGTCGGCGGCGTGTCGGTCACGCTCTGGCCGCATGGGCGCCCACCTCGGTGAACTCTACGCGCTAGGGACCGCGGTCTGCTGGGTGGGCACCGCGATGTTCTTCACCGCCGCGGGGGCACGCGTCGGCTCGATGGTCGTGAACCTGCTGCGGTTGATCATGGCGCTGCTCATCCTGATCGCCGTCGCCTGGTGGACGCGGGGCCTGGCGCTGCCGACCGACGCCTCGGGACATGCGTGGCTGTGGCTGTCGATCTCCGGCGTGGTCGGGTTCACCTTCGGAGACCTGTGCCTGTTTCGCGCCTTCTTGCTGCTGGGCCCGCGGCTGAGCACGCTCATCATGTCGTTCGCGCCGCCGATCACCGTCGTGGTCGGCTGGATCTGGCTGGGCGAGGACCTGGGTCCGTGGCAGCTCGCGGGCATCGCCACCACGCTCCTGGGCGTCCTGTGGGCCGTCCTCGATCGAACGCCGAGCGGTCGAGCGAGCATCTCGAGGTCCGAGCGACGCCTGGGCATCCTGCTGGGGCTCGGCGGCGCGATCGGTCAGGCGGTCGGTCTGGTCCTCTCCAAGCACGGCATGGGCGACTACGATGTGATCGCGGCCAACCAGATTCGCGTGTCGGCCGGCGCGCTCGGATTCGCGCTCCTGTTCACCGTGATCGGGTGGTGGCCGAGGGTTCGCCGCGCGGTCGTCGATGCCAAGGGCATGGCGCTCACCGGTGGGGGCGCCTTCGCGGGGCCGTTCTTGGGCGTGACGCTGTCCCTGCTGGCCGTGCAGCACACCGAGGCCGGCGTCGCGGCCAGCATCATGGGCACGACCCCGGTGATGATCATCCCGTGGATCGTCCTTTCGGGTCAGGAACGGGTGGGCCCCGGCGGCGTGCTCGGTGCCCTCATCGCGTGTGCAGGCGTCGCGATGCTGTTTCTGGCGCCGGGCTTGTCATGAGACGAACATGTTCGGATTTTTTCCGGTGGCGCTAGACCCGTGCGCCCCGACTCGCGTTGGCAGTCCCCGAGCCGCACACGGCGGTCTGGAGAACGACGATGCGACGAAAGAACGGTTTCTCGAAGGTTGGCACGATGCTCTTGCTCTGCGGCGCGGCGATGTCCAGCGCCTGCGACAAGGCAGAAGCTCCGCAGGACTCGCGTCCGTCCACAGCGGCTGAACGGACGCAGTCCGAGGCCAGCGCGATGGGCGAGGCTGATGACGCCGAGTTCGACGGACGGTACGCAAGCAAGAACGAAGGCGGGCAGCCGGGGGCCGCCGAGCCCCAGTCGCTGGGCGCACGCGCGGAGGATGGCGAGCGCCCGGCCGAGCCCACCGTGGAAGCCGAGCCCATGGACGAGGCCGCCAAGGCTCCGATGCCCTCGGCCACCCCCTCGCCTGCCAAGATGGCGCTCGGTGCCAACAAGGGCGGTCGCGGCATGATCGCCGAGAAGAAGAGCGACAAGCGACCAGCCCCGCATTCGGGCATCGCCAAGGACAAATGGGCACAACCGCCGCCTCCGGCCATGGACCCATCCGCCGGCGAAGGCTACGACCACATCCAAGAGAACGACTTCATCGCGGTCAAGGACGACCCCCGGTCCACCTTCTCGATCGACGTCGACACCGCCAGCTACGCCAACGTGCGCCGCTTCCTCGAAGGAGGCTCGATGCCGCCACCGGAGGCCGTACGGCTCGAAGAGATGGTCAACTATTTCGCGTACGACTACGAGAGCCCCCTGGGCAGCGACCCCTTCTCGATCAACACCGAAGTCAGCGGCACCCCGTGGAACGAGGACACGCTGCTGGTCTCCGTCGGCCTGCAAGGGGAGCGCATCGACATGAGCGAGGTCGGTCCCCGCAACATGGTCTTCTTGCTCGACGTCTCGGGATCGATGAACGACCCGGACAAGCTGCCCCTGCTCAAGGAAGGCCTGAGCATGCTGGTCAACAACCTGCGCAACGACGACCGCGTCTCGATCGTGGTCTACGCCGGCGCGTCGGGCGTAGTCCTCGAGCCGACGATGGGCAGCGACAAACCGCGCATCATGGAGGCCCTGCAGCGCCTCTCTGCCGGGGGATCCACCAACGGTGCACAGGGCATCCAGCTCGCCTACCAGATGGCGACCAAGCACTTCGAGAAGGACGGCATCAACCGCGTCATCCTGGCCACCGACGGCGACTTCAACGTGGGCACGACCAACCGCACCGAACTGCTCGAGCTCATCGAGAGCAAGCGCAAGACCGGCGTCTTCTTGTCGGTCCTCGGCTTCGGCACCGGCAACATGCAGGACTCGACGATGGAGATGCTGGCCGACAAGGGCAACGGCAACTACGCGTACATCGACTCCAACGCGGAGGCCCGCAAGGTCCTGGTCGAAGAGGCCGGCGGCACCCTCGTCACCATCGCCAAGGACGTGAAGATTCAGGTCGAGTTCAACCCCTCGGAGGTCGAGAGTTACCGGCTCATCGGATACGAGAACCGCAAGCTCGCCCACGCAGACTTCAACGACGACACCAAGGATGCCGGCGAGATCGGTGCGGGCCACTCCGTCACCGCGCTGTACGAGGTCACCCCCAAGGGCAGCAAGACCGCCCGCCCCACCGACAAGCTCAAGTACCAAGACGACACCAGCCTCACCCAGGCTGCCGAGTCCGGCGAGCTGCTCACGGTGAAGGTTCGCTACAAGGCGCCCAACGGCGACAAGAGCAAGCTGATCACCACGCCGGTGACCAGCGATGACCGAGGCCTTCGCAACACCTCCGAGGACTATCGTTTCGCCGCCGCGGTGGCCCAGTTCGGCATGATCTTGCGCCACAGCAAGTACAAGGGCAGCGCCGACTACGACGCGGTCCTGCAGCTGGCCAAGGGCGCCATCGGCAAGGATCCGCACGGCCACCGCAAGGCCTTCCTCGAGCTGGTCGAGAAGGCCAAACGCCTCGACGGCGGCGAGGCCAGCGCCCTGGCCACCCGCAACTGAACCCTCTGCTCGTCCGTCACTCCGCCGGCGCCCGTTCCCTGGGCGCCGGCGTTTTCGTGCTCCCTGCGCGTGGCCACCAGCGGTGATACCGTCCGAGCGATGTTGGACCGCACCCCCGGCCACGTCCTCGCCGTCGCGCTCTCGCTGTCCGGGATCCTGGTCGGCTGCACGCAGACGATCCGCGTCGAAGAGCAAGCCGAGGACGATGTCGCAGCCACCTACGGCATGACCTCGGGCCCCCCGACGCCCGGGAACGGCTCGACCGGCAGCGCCCAAGAGGAGGAGAGCAGCTCGGAGGGCGGCAGCGCGTCCGGGGATGCCCAGGGCGGCTCGAGCGATGGAGGCGGCGCGCTGTGTGGCGACGGCGTCATCCAGGGTCTCGAGGATTGCGACTGCGGTGAGGGCAACATCTGCGCCGAGAAGGAGCTCGGTGGTCAGGGATGCCTCGGACTCGATGCGCCGGAGGTCCCCGGTGTCATCACCGGCGGCGTCCTGCTGTGCAACGGGAGTTCGTGCCGATACGACACGGCGAACTGCTTCTACTGCGGCGACGGCTACCTCAACGGCAACGAGACCTGCGAGGACGGGTTCGAGATCGAGACCTCCTGTGAGGAGCTCGGCATGGGCTTGGGCGAACTCTCGTGCGGCGACGACTGCCAGCTCGACACCAGCGACTGCAACGCCTGCGGCTACATCTTCGACTTCGACAGCGGAGATTGTCCCGGAGACTGGACGACCGGACGCACGACGAACGCAGCCGCGCCGACGAGCTGGGAATGCGGCGCGACCAACGGCTTCGAGGACGGGCCAGGCTTCGAGCCCAGTCGGATCTGGGCCACCAGCCTCACGGGCACCTACCAGAGCAACGAGAGCAGCTACGTCGCCTCCGGGGCCATCGACCTCGACGGATGCACCGATCAGAGCGTCACCATGACCTTGAGGCACTGGTTCAGCTTCGGCCTCAACGACGGGGGCATCGTTCAGGCCGCCACGTCGAACCCGGACGACGAGTCCTCGTGGACCACGATCGAGCCCGTCTCGGGATCCTTCTACAGCGCGACCGTCGCCGCGAACCACGCACCCATCGCGGGCAACCCCGCCTTCTCGACCCACGATCCTGCAGAGCAGACCTGGGTCGAGGCGGTGTTCGACATCACCGAGTACGCCGGAGAGGACGAGTTCTACCTCCGCTTCGTCTTTGGGACCGACGACGGCGACGTCGCGGGCGGTTGGTACGTGGACAGGATCGAGATCCACGGCACGCCACGATGACCCCAACGCGTCGAGCGCCCGGGGTCCCGCCCCCGCTGTGGGTGCGGGTTTCCGCCCCCTGAGCCCGCTGGTGCGACCTGATACCCTTCCCGTCATGAGGTCGTCGATTTCGCTCGCGGGTGGGATGTCCCTGTTGCTGGCATGCGGGACCGATCCGTCGTCGAGAGACTCGTCAGCCACGACCCTGACCGCGACGATGGGGATCATGCCGACGACCGATGGAGGCACAAGCGCGTCGTCGACCGGTGGCCCAATCACCGGCGGAGTGACCGACGGCACCACGACGACGTCGGGCGATCGCTCGACCGGAGATGACGAGGTCGTGTTCGACCTGGGCGTGCAGCCCGACGCGCCACTCGCAGAGGAGGGCTGCGCGGGCATCGACTTCCTCTTCGTCATCGACAACTCCGGCAGCATGGGGGCCCAGCAGGTTCAGCTGCTGACCAGCTTCGACGGGTTCATCCTCGGCATTCAAGACTCGCTCGACGACGTCGACAGCTTTCACGTCGGCGTCATCACCAGCGACGACTACACGAGCAACGCCCCGGGCTGTCAGACCCTCGGCGACCTCGTGACGCAGACGAGCCAGGGCGCGTGTGGACCCTTCGCCGAGGGCAACCGCTTCCTCACCGACGCAGACGACATTCAGACGCAGTTTCCGTGCATCGGCGAAGTCGGTACGTTCGGCAGCGGCAACGAGCGGCCGGTGAGCGGTCTGGTCGCGGCCCTCAGCGACGCCAAGGCCCAGCCAGGCGCGTGCAACGAAGGGTTCATTCGCGACGACTCCATCCTGGTGGTGGTGGTTGTGACCGACGATCCGCCCGTCGCGGGGTTCTTCGACGACGCCGAGACGACGATCGACACCTCCGGGTGGGCCCCGGCGGTGCTGGCGGCGAAGGACGGCAACCCCGAGGCGGTGGTGGTCATCGGGTTCATCCCCTGGCAGGACGTCTCTTGCGTCCCGTTGACCTCCGAGAGCCCGAACCTCATCAACTTCGTGGATGCGTTCGGGGAGCAGGGCATCAAGGCCAGCGTGTGCGCGCCCGACTACGGTCCGGTGTTCCAGTCGACGCTCGAAACGATCAAGACCACCTGCGACAACTTCGCGCCTCAGGGCTGAGGTTCTTCGCGGCCGCGGGCATTTTCAATGCCACTCGCCGCGGAAAGAACTTGCGAATTGCCCCTCGCCCCTCCCGCAAAAAGCGCTAGTTTCCGGGCTATGGCAGTCCGTCTCGGCGATACCGCACCCGATTTCGAAGCCCAGAGCACCGAAGGGACGATCAAGTTCCACGAATGGCTCGGTGATTCGTGGGGAATTCTATTCTCGCACCCCAAAGACTTCACGCCGGTGTGCACCACCGAGCTGGGCATGGTCGCGAAGCTCAAGCCGGAGTTCGATGCCCGCAACGTCAAGGCGATCGGGCTCTCGGTCGACTCGGTCGAGGACCACAATGCGTGGAAGGGAGACATCGAAGAGACCCAGGGCACCGGTCTGAACTTCCCGCTCCTCGCGGATCCCGATCGTACCGTCGCCAACCTCTACGACATGATCCACCCCAACGCCGACAACACGCTCACCGTGCGGTCGGTGTTCATCATCGGGCCCGACAAGAAGGTCAAGCTCACGCTCACCTATCCTGCGAGCACCGGTCGCAACTTCGATGAGATCCTCCGCGTCATCGACTCGCTTCAGCTCACCGCCGACCACAAGGTGGCCACCGGCGTGAACTGGAAGGACGGAGAGGACTGCATCGTCGTGCCCTCGATCTCCACCGAAGACGCAAAGAAGCAGTTCCCCAAGGGCGTCACCGAGATCAAGCCCTACCTTCGGACCACGCCTCAACCGAACAAATAGGGGGTCGGGCTGGGCTACTCATATTGCCCGACATAGACGGCCTGTTCGGTGGCCGCGAGGTCCTCCACCTCGATGAAGGGTACGAGGTCCTCGAGCGGCCCGCCGACCGCTCAGATCGCACGTTCGGTCAAGAACTCGCCCCAGCGCCCTGCTACGGTCATGCGGTGGCTCCAACGCTCGAAGACCTGCTGCCCACGCTGCACGCGATCGCGCGCGACCGTACGCGCGCAACTTCGCTCGCAGAGCTCGCCACGCAGGCTCGGCGCTCGCCGTCGCACTTTCAGCGCACCTTCACGCGGCTGGTCGGAGAATCACCCAAGCGCTACGACAGCCGCCTGCGGCTGGAGGCCGGGGCGATGATGCTCGTGTGCACCGACCGCTCGGTCCTCGAGATCGCGCTCGAGGTCGGCTTCGAGAGCCACGAGGGCTTCACGCGAGCGTTCGGGCGCCACTTCGACGCCTCCCCGCGCGACTTTCGAACCCGCCACGTCGACCTTTCGCCCGCCGCCCTCGACCGCCACGCCAGCATCGTCCGTCACGTCGGGCCGTGCATCGGCCTGTACCGGATGTCCACCACGAACCTCGAACCCAGCGACGAGTCATGAACCACGAAGTCCAACGCATCACCCTCCCCGCGCAACCGGTCCTGTTCTGCAGCGGGCGCACCCCGCTGGCGGAGATTGCCACCGTCCTCGGGCAGCTCCTGCCCAAGGTCTACGGGTACGCGACCCAGTCCGGCGCCACCATGGTCGGCCCTCCGTTCGTGCGCTACACCGCGCGCGACGAGCAGGAGGTCGCGATCGAGTGCGGCATGCCCGTGACGCCTGGCGCCATCGGCGATGGAGACATCGCGCTGGGTGAGCTGCCCGCGGGGCCGGCCGCGACCACGGTCCACACCGGTCCCTACGAAGGGCTCGGCACCGCCTACGAGGCGCTCGAAGCGTGGATCAAGGAGCACGGTGCACGCCCGGGCGGCGCGCCTTGGGAGGTCTACCTGACCGACCCCGGCGAGGTGCCCGACCCGGCGGACTGGAAGACCCAGGTGTTCTGGCCGCTCACGGACCCCTGAATCCACGGACGTAATCCAAGCCTGTCCGCCGACGTACTCCCTTGGCGATGTTCCCTCTGTCCATTCTCGACCTGGCCCCGATCACGCAAGACGGCTCGGTCCGCGAGACGTTCCGCAGCTCGGTCGAGCTGGCCCAGCACGCCGAGGGCTGGGGATACCAGCGGATGTGGCTGGCCGAGCACCACGGCATGCCGGGCATCGCCAGCGCGGCGACGGCGGTGCTCATCGGGCACGTCGCTGGCGCCACATCGTCGATTCGCGTCGGCGCCGGCGGCATCATGCTGCCCGACCATGCTCCGCTCATGGTCGCCGAGCAGTTCGCGACGCTCGAGGCCCTGTACCCCGGACGCATCGATCTCGGGCTCGGTCGCGCACCGGGCTCCGACGGCCCGACCGCGCGCGCCCTTCGCCGCACGCTGCACAGCGACCCCGACGCCTTTCCCGACGACGTGCGCGAGCTCCAGGCCTACTTCGCCGGCACCGGTCCCGTCGACGCGGTCCCCGGACACGGGCTCGGCGTGCCGATCTGGATCCTGGGCTCGAGCTTGTTTGGTGCCTCGGTCGCGGCAGCGTTCGGCCTGCCCTACGCCTTCGCTTCTCACTTCGCGCCCACGCACCTCATGGAGGCGATCACGCACTACCGAGCGCACTTCCGGCCCTCGGCCCAGCTGAGCGAGCCCTACGTCATGCTCGGCTACAACGTCATCGCGGCCGACACCGACGAGGACGCCCGGCATCTGGCCACCTCGCTCCAGCAGGCGTTCGTCAACCTCCGCCGTGGACGCCCCAGTCGGCTGCCCCCGCCCCAGCGCGGCTTTCACGAGGCCCTGAGCCCCGCGGAGAAGCAGCTGCTGGAGTCGGTGCTCTCGTGCTCCGCCATCGGATCGCCGCCGACCGTCTGCGACGCCATGCGCTCGTTCATCGAACGCACGGGCGCCGATGAGCTCATCGTCGGCGCCATGCTCTACGATCACGACGCTCGCCTGCGCTCCTACGAGCTGCTCGCCTCGATCCGCGAGGACTTGTCGCCGCGGTGATGCTTCGGCGTCGGCTGGGCTCCCCAATCACGGCCAGATCACGGCCAGATCACGGCCAGATCACGGCCAGATCACGGCCAGATCACGGCCAGATCACGGCCAGATCACGGCCAAATCATGGGCAGTTGCCCGAGGTGACCATCTCGCCGCTGACCGGGACGCCATCGCCCGCGACGTCCAAGAACGCCAGCGGGACCGATTGGCAGTAGGACCCGCCGCAGTCTTCCATCCGCATCACGTGTGCATGCCGACCGGTCGACCACCCCGTCGACCCCGAGAGGCCCACCTCGGTGCCGATCGGGACCGTGTCGCCGACGGCGACCGAGACCGACTGAAGGTGCATGTACACCGACTTGGTGCCATCGGCGTGCAGCAGCGTGACATAGTTGGCCAGACCGCTGCACTCCATGCCGCCGCCGTCGTAGCAGGGGTCGCCGGGTCCGGTCGCGTCGTAGGTGTGGGTCACGACGCCGTCCGCCATGGCGACCAGCGACGAGCCGAGCCCGAGTCCGAAGTCGAACGCGAAGGCCGAGGTGCCGTTGTGGCTGAGCGCGCCGTTGTTGCCTTGGGTCACCGGTGCCGTCGCGCCGCACGGCAGCGGCAGGTACCACCCGTTGGGGTCGAGCTCGGGCGCCTCTTCGAGGGTGCACTCGGCAAGGCCCGAGAAGATGAACCCCTGCACGCTGCCGGTGTCGATCTCGTACCAGAGGTCGGATCCATCGATGCTCTCGCCCACGACCTCGTCCAGCACGTCCACCAGCGCACCGTTCGCAAGGGAGGCCACCGAGGGGTTCGCGGTCGACGGGTCCGGCCGAACGTTGAGCGTCAGGCCGACACCGACGACCACCCGAACGCGCGGACAGTCCTCGAACACACCCGTGGACGCGTCGCTCGAGCCGTCGCCGGTCTCGCCCGAGGTTGCAGCCGTGGTGCCAGAGGAGGTCGTGGGCGTCGGATCACCGCTGGTGCCACCGCTGGTCGTCGACCCAGGGGTGCCGGTTTCACCGTCCCCCGACGTTCCGACGCCGCCTGATGCCTCGGGGTCGAAAGCCTGTCCGCCCGCGGGCGTCTCGCCCCCACACGCCACCACGACCAGCGCCATGACGCCCAGCCCTCGTTTCACCCCACCCATGGCCAGAGGATACACGCCTTGCGCCGCTCAGACGGCGCCGGGGCCCGCCCGACCCGCTCCGATGCGAATGTCGAGCAATCCGTAGCCCTGCTCACGGTGTTCGCTGTGGTCCATCCCGGCTATCTCGTCGCCCTCGCCGAGCCGGAGGCCCAGGGTCGACCGGGGCGGTGACGACGAGAAAGTGAAGCGTCCACGGTCCTGTAAAGTGATTTACACGTGGTCCTCGGGTGGTCGTGAAGTTCTCCTCCGGGCCGAGGAGATCCTCCATGGCTCGACGGGAAGCGACCGGACCCTCATCATCCGTCCCGATGGAGCAGAAGTCCGAGTACGCAGCGTGTGGAGTCGGCTTCGTTGCCGCTCGCGACAACCGGCGGACCCACGCCCTGGTCCGCTCGACGCTGCGCGCCCTGACCAGTGTCGAACATCGCGGCGCGGTTGGACCCGACGGACGCAGCAGCGACGGCGCCGGGATCATGACCGACATCCCCTTCGCGCTGCTGGGACACGAGCCCGGGACCGTTGCGGTCGCAACCCTCTTCCTCAGCGCCGACGCCGGCCGGCGAGCGCGCGCCCTGGAGGTCTTCGAGTCCACCTTCGGCTTCCTGGGCATCCACATCGAGAGCTACCGCGACGTCCCGATCGACCACGACGTCCTCGGGACCGCCGCTCGAGCCACGTGCCCGGTCATCGTGCAGGCCACCCTGCAGCGACCCGAATCAGCGCGCAACGACGCGTCCTTCGACGCGCAGCTGTATCGCGCCAAGCAGCTGATGCGGACCAAGCTCAAGGCCGCGGACGCATGGACCGACTTGTTCGTCGTCTCGTTGTCGACCACGACGATCATCTACAAGGCGCTGTGTCGGGGAATCGATCTGGATCAGTTCTACCCCGACCTTGCCAACCCTCGCTTCGTCACCCGCTTCGGCCTCTTCCACCGCCGCTTCTCCACCAACACCCGCAGCACGTGGGACAAGGCCCAGCCGTTTCGGCTGATCGCACACAACGGAGAGATCAACACGGTCGCGGGCAACCGCTCCTGGGCCAACTCTCGGGAGCGCGCCGGGGGACTGGGGCGAGACGAGTTGCTCACGCGCGCGGGCATCAGCGACTCGGGCAGCCTCGGTGAGATGGTCGAAGCGCTCAAGTACCGCTCCAGCCTGCCGCACATCGACAACATCCTCGCGATCATGATCCCGGCTGCGGATGCGCAGTCGCCCTACTACGACTTCTGGGGCCGCGCGATGGAGCCCTGGGATGGACCTGCCCTGGTGGCGTTCGCCGACGGAGAGATCGTGGGCGCACGACTCGACCGCAACGGCTTTCGGCCCGCACGGTGGTGCATGACCCAGGACGCCTTCTTCTTGGCCTCCGAGGCCGGAGCCTTCGAAGTGGACGACGCCACGGTCGTCGCGAAGGGTACGCTGCGCGCCGGCTCCGGAGTCACGGTGCGGCTCCCCTCGGGCAAGGTCCACATGCGAGATCCCAGCACCGCGCGCCGGAACGCGACCGCCACGTTCGACGCGCGACTGGTGCCCATCGAGGATGCTCCCGCCCTGCTGCACTCCGACGCCCGGGCCCAGATGGGGCAGCCGCGCGCGGACCGGCTGGGGCGTCAGGCGCTGTTCGGCGTGACCGCCGAGGAACGCACCCGGGTGCTCGAGCCGATGATGAAGACCGGGAAGGAGCCGATCAGCTCGATGGGCGACACGGCCCGCCCGGCGATCTTCTCGGACCAAGCCCGCTCACTGTTCGACTTCTTCATCCAAGACTTTGCCCAGGTCACCAACCCCCCGCTGGACTACCTGCGCGAGGCGATGGTCACCAACCTGTCCACGCACCTGGGCGAGCGACCCAACATCTTCGCGCCCGCCGAGCTCGTGCCCCTCACGCCTGCGCTCGCGCTAGACAGCCCGCTGCTTCGGCTCGAACACATGGAGATCCTGCGGGCGATGATGGTCCGCAAGCCATCGGCCATGCGCACGCTCGCCACCGAGATCGAGCTGACCTACGCGCGAGCTCGGGGCGGCGAAGGGCTCGCGGAGAGCCTCGAGCGGATCGGCACGCAGGCCCTCGAAGCGGTCCGCGACGGATGTTCGGTCATCGTGCTCTCCGACCGCTCGGCGACGCTCTCGCACCCCTCGGTCCCCAGCCTGCTCGGCCTGCGGGCTGCGGTCACCACCCTCAACCGCCACGGACATCGACTCGAAGCTTCCCTCGTGCTCGAGACCGCCGACATCCGCAGCACCCACGCCCTGGCGTGCTCGGTCGGGTTCGGCGCGACCGCGGTCTGCCCCCGTCTCGCGCTGGAGATCGCGCGCTTCGAGGCGACGGATGCCGAGGACGCGGCCGTCCGAGAACGCCACCTCACCGACGCACTGCTCGCGGGCCTACTCAAGATCATGGCCAAGATGGGCATCTCGGTCGTGCGCAGCTATCAGAGCAGCAAGCTCTTCACGCCCCTGGGCCTGGGAGATGCGCTGGTCGACGCGTACTTCGGCACCACGCGCAGCCCGATCGGAGGCCTCGACCTCGCGGGCGTGGCCGAGGTCCTCGAGCGGGGCTGGGGCCACGCCGAGCGCGTCGCGCTCGATGAACCGCTCCCCTCGAGCTACCAACACAAGGAGCGCAAGGGGTCGTGGAAGCTCGAAGGCGCCGACGGTGGAGAGCGCCACGCGATGACCGCCGAGCGCAGCCGTCTGGTGCACGACCTCGTCCGTGGACGCCTGCGAGACCGCACGCCGGACGAAATCTGGAGCGCCTATCTCACCCAGGACACCGCGGTCGCCCCCCTGCATCCCCGCGACCTGCTCGATCTTCGCCCCGGAGAGCACCCCATCGACGTCGACGCGGTCGAGCCGGTCGCCGACATCGTGCGACGCTTCGGGTCCGGCGCCATGTCCTTCGGAGCCATCAGCGCCGAGTCTCAGCGCGACATCTTCATCGCGATGCGCTCGCTGGGCGGGCGATGCAACAGCGGCGAAGGGGGCGAGAACCCCTACTACTTCAGTGATGGGATCACGGCGGTCACCAAGCAGATCGCCTCTGGCCGGTTCGGAGTGACGGCCGAGTATCTCGTCACCGGCGACGAGATCGAGATCAAGATCGCCCAGGGCGCCAAGCCGGGCGAAGGCGGTCAGCTGATGGGCGTCAAGGTCAACGAGGAGATCGCCAAGGCCCGCTTCTCGCGACCGGGGGTCAGCCTGATCTCGCCGCCTCCGATGCACGACATCTACAGCATCGAGGACCTCGCCGGGCTCATCTACGAGCTCAAGCAGCTGCGTTCTGGCGTGTCCGTATGCGTCAAGCTCGTGTCGGGCGCCAACGTGGGCACCATCGCGACGGGCGTGGTCAAGGCGGGTGCGGACGTCATCCAGATCTCCGGCGGCGATGGTGGCACCGGGGCCGCGCCGATCTCCTCGATGAAGCACGCGGGGCTGCCGTGGGAGTTTGGGCTCGTCGACGTCCATGCTCGCCTGGTCGAACACGGCCTTCGCTCTCGGGTTCGTCTGCGGGTCGACGGTGGCTTGAGCACCCCGCGAGACGTCGTGATGGCCGCCCTGCTCGGCGCCGAGGAGTATGGCTTCGGAAAGGGCCTGCTGATCGCGCAGGGCTGCATCATGGCCCGCATCTGCGAGAAGAACCGCTGCCCGACCGGCATCGCCACCCACGACCCCAAGTTCAAGGCCAAGTACAAGGGCACCCCCGAGCACGTGGTGGCCTTCCTCACCCGCATGGCGCAGGGCGTTCGCGCGCTCCTGGCCGAGCTCGGGGTTGGGCGCCTTCAGGACCTGGTCGGTCGTCGACAGTGGCTGTGCGCCGCGGTCGAGCACGAGCGCTGCGTGGTGCAGCGAGGCCTCGACATCGGGTCCTTGCTCGCCCCGATCGCGTGGGACGCTCCGTCGTCCCGCCCCGCCCCCTCGGCGCCCGATCGGAGCCGGGAGGACGGCCTCATCGCGCAGGCCTTCGCCCAGCTGGAGGAGGCCGGCCAGGCCACGATCGAGCTCGCGGTGAACAACGCCGAGCGGGCCGTGGGCGCGGGGCTGGCCGGTGCGCTGGCCGAGCGCGCGGCGAAGATCCGCGCAGGCAACCGAGAACGCGGCGCGTCGGAGCCGCTGTGGCCCGTGGACGACGCCGTGCGTCTGGTCCTGCGAGGGAGCGCCGGCCAAGGCCTCGCCGCGTTCGCAACCCCCGGCATGCACGTGCGGCTGTACGGCGAAGCCAACGATGGCGTCGCGAAGTCGATGTCGGGAGGCACGGTCATCATCACCCCCTGTGCCGACGCGGCCTTCCCCCCCTCGTCCAACGCGATCCTCGGCAACGGCGCCCTGTACGGGGCCACCGGCGGAAGCCTGTGGGCCTGCGGTCGGGCCGGAGACCGATTCGCGGTCCGAAACAGCGGCGCGATCGCGGTGGTCGAGGGTGCGGGCCTGCACGCGTGCGAGTACATGACCGGCGGCACGGTCGTCATCCTCGGCGACCTCGAGGCCAACGCCGGCGCCGGCATGACCGGCGGCGAGCTGTTCCTTCGCGCCGATCAGCGCGCCGCCCTCAACGCGGAGTACGTCGTCGCCGAAGCGCTCGACGACCACGCCCTCGACACCCTCCGCGGGGTCCTCGAGCGCTACGCCGACGCGACCGGGAGCATGACCGCGCAGGACCTCTTGGCCGACGGTGAAGCGCTGCGCTCCAGCTTCGTGCGCGCGGTCCCCTGTTGAGGCATCGTAGCCCCCGTGACGGCCTCCTACGAACTCTACTACTGGCCGATGATCCCCGGGCGCGGTGAGGTCATCCGCCTCGTGCTCGAAGACGCTGGCGCCACATACCGTGACGTCGCCCGGGAGCAGGGCATCGACGCGGTGCTCGACGTTCGCGAGGGTGAGCTCGGGGAGCCGCGGCCCTTCGCACCGCCCGTGCTTCGACACGGCGCGCTGGTCCTCAGTCAGTCCGCCGCAATCGTCCGCTACCTCGCGGAGCGGCACGGGCTCGCGCCCCCGACCGAAGAGGGTCGTGCGCTCGCCCAGCAGCACTTCCTGGGCTGGAGCGACCTCCTGCTCGAAGCGCACGATACCCACCATCCCCTGGCGGTCGGACTGACCTACGAGGAGCAGCGCGACGCCGCGAGGCTCCGCGCCGAGCACTTTCTCGCCGACCGACTCGGCAAGTGGCTGCAGCACTTCGAGCGCGTGGTCACCCACGGCGACGGCCAGCATTTGGCCACGGGGTTCACCTACCCGGACCTCATGGCACGGGTCGTCCTGCGCGGCCTCGAGCACGCGTTTCCCAAGGCGTTCGCCGCCCACGCGCCGAGCATCCCCGCCCTGCTCGCGCTCGCCCGGCGGGTGGAGGCTCGGCCCAACGTCGCCGCCTACCTCGCCTCACCGCGCGCGCTCCCCTTCAACGAACACGGCATCTTCCGACACTATCCCGAGCTCGACGCCTGAGCGGAGCATCCGCGCGAGGTCGAAGTCGGGATCGGCCAATGCTCTGTCCGGTTCGGACACTGTCGCGGGCCCCACGCGCTGCGCGGGATCTTCAGCGCCGCAGCTCAGGGCTGGAACTCGTCCCGCTCAAGCTCGTAGTTCGCCGCGATCTGGCGCTCGGAGAGGGTCCCCGCGTGCACGCGCACCCGGGCCAGCGACAGCGAGCCCCACCGGCTGTAGGAACCGTTGGCCTCCCACTGCGCGCCGATGAGGATGCGTTCATCGGCGTGCGTGTCGATCTCCCCCGAGGCGAAAGCCCTCTCGTTCGCGAGCACACCGTCGGCGTAGGCCCGGGCCACCCCCCCATCGAACGTAAAGACGAGGTGGTGCCACACACCCACCTCGGGAACCATCGCTCCCCACCCCAGGTCGATCTCCCAGTGCGTCATCGCGCCGAAGTTGGAGTTGTCCCCGTAGTTGAACCCGAAGTTGGATCCGGCCGGGCCTCCGCGACGTCCCCACGCCACCATCGTCTCCTCGGCTGTCGTCGAGGGGTTGTAGGCCCAAACCTCGACACTTCGCGTCGGGTCCACCCCCACGAGCGTCGCGGGAGCCTCGTCCGCGCTGACGTAGCCGTTGTCGCTGGAGATGCGTGCCGCCATCACGCCATTGCTGACGCCCGGGATCGGGTTCCCGATCGTCGAGAAGTCCCCCAAGGACCCACGGTTGATCCATGCCTCGTCGGACAAGTCGCCCTTGGTCGCGTCCAGCGAAACGAGCAGCGCTTCGGCGACCTCGAGCTCGAGCGCGCCTCCGGTCGTGGTGGCACGTCCCGACTCGCTGCTCGAGGAGGTGTCGACCGAATCCGTCGTCGTCGCAGACGCGCTCGAGGAGGCGCCCGCGCCAGTCGTCGTCAGCCGAGGATCATCCCCGGTGGTCGTGAGGGACGTGCTCGACGGGGCTGGCCCCGTGGAGGACGTCGACTCGCTCGCCGCCGTGCTGCCTCCGAGGTCTCCACCGGTCCCCCCCGGAGCGCTGTCGAAGCGACACGCCGCCGCCACAAGACAAAGCAACGCGCCCAACCTTCGTACCATGGCGAAATCATAGCGCGGCGGGACCGGGCTGACGTCGGTCCGCGCGCTCTGCTATGGTCCGCGACCGATGAACACGACGGCGGAAATGGTGCGGGTCAAGGAGGCCATGGCATGGGTCGACGCACCTCGCTGCGTTCAGCTCAAGGCCGTCACGAGCACGGGCCAACCCGTCGAGCTCGATGCGGAGGAGACGCGCAAGCTCGCGCAGCGGCTGCTCAAGCTCGCCGCAACCCTCGAAACCCTGCAAAACGACGCCGAAAACGACGCTTGATCGGGTCCGACAAAGTCCGCGCCCCGGGGTGCGAGAGGCTGCTACAGTGCGCGCCGTGCTGAGCGTATCGCGCACCTCGAGCCTCACTTTGCTTTGCCTCGCGCTGGCCTGCGACGGCAACACCGCCGATGCCCCGCCCAAGACCGCCGCGAACGCCGGCGTCGATGGCCAGGCATTCGACACGAAAGAAGAGACCAAGGCCGAAGCCAAGGCTGCCCCGGACACGCCCGCGGAGCCGACCACGCCCAAGGGCAAGCAGGTCCCCGCGCCCGCCGACGTCGCCGCGGCTCCGGCCGACGCCAAGAAGACCGCCAGCGGTCTCGCGTACAAGATCCTCGAGGCCGCGCCCGCAGAGTCCACCGAGACGCCCACGGCCAACGACAGCGTCAAGGTCGAGTACACAGGGTGGACCACCGACGGCGCCACCTTCGACACCACCGATGGTCGCAGCGCCAGCACGTTCAAGGTCGGCCAGGTCATCCCCGGCTGGACCGAGGGCATGCAGCTGATGCACGAGGGTGAGAAGGTCCGCTTCTGGATCCCCGAAGAGCAGGCCTACAAGGGCCGCAAGGGCCGTCCTGCCGGCATGCTCGTCTTCGACGTGAAGCTGCTGGAGATCATCGCCGCGCCCAAGACACCCGAGGACGTCGCGGCGGCTCCGGCCGATGCCAAGAAGACCGAAGGCGGCGTCGCCTACAAGTCGCTGGCCGCAGGAACCGGCACCAAGCACCCCGACCCTTGGGACAAGGTCTCCGTCCACTACTCGGGCTGGACCACCGACGGCAAGATGTTCGACAGCTCGGTCGCGCGCGGCAAGCCGGCTGAGTTCCCGCTCAACCGCGTCGTCCCAGGCTGGACGGAGGGCATTCCGATGATGGTCGAAGGCGAGAAGATGCGCTTTTGGATCCCCGAAGAGCTCGCCTACAAGGGCAAGCCCGGTCCCCAGGGCATGCTCGTCTTCGACGTCGAGCTGCTCGAGATCACCGACCAGCCCGAGCCACCCCCGCCGCCGGAGACTCCCGCAGACGTCGCCGCTGCACCCAAGGACGCGCAGAAGACCGAAAGCGGTCTGGCCTACAAGGTGCTGACCAAGGGCAAGGGCACCCAGAAGCCCACCGCGGCGAGCACGGTCACGGTCAACTACTCGGGCTGGACCACCGACGGCAAGATGTTCGACAGCTCGATCACCCGCGGCCAGCCCGCCACCTTCCCGTTGAGCCGGGTCATCCCCGGCTGGACCGAAGGCCTCCAGCTGATGGTCGCCGGCGAGAAGACCCGCTTTTGGATCCCCAAGGAGCTGGCGTACAACGATAGCCCCGGCAAGCCTGCCGGCATGCTCGTCTTCGACGTGGAGCTGATCGAAATCGGCGCCGCGCAGCCCAACCCGCACGACCGGCCCGCGGCGAGGGCCAAGCCCGCGGCGACGCCCAAGCCGCAGTAGCGGGAACCCGCGCGCGATCTCACTGAACGAGCCCCGCTCCTGGACCGCCAGGCGCGGGGCTTCGCAATTCCTGAAGCCATCCTGTCACATGGCTACGGTAGTCTGCTGCGCAAACCGCCTCAGAGGTCGCCATGGATCTATCCTTCGAAGAGTTTCGTGACAGTCTCGCCAGCCGCAGCCGGCGAGCCAAGGTTCTCAAACGCGAGGGGCGGCACTTCTTCGTGCTGATCTCGCAGCAGTTCAGCAAGGAAGAGCTGGGCAACTTGTGCGACACGGCCACCGCCATTCGGCGGCTCGACCGACACGTCGAGGGGCGCGACTACTTGCGCAACCTGCTGCGAGGCGCTCGGATCATGAACCTGTTCGCGCAGCCCAGCACGCGAACGGCCGAGTCCTTCGTCGCCGCCGCCGACAAGCTCGGCGCGCACAGCCGACTCGTCTCCGACATTCGCACCAGCTCCTTCTCCAAGGGAGAGTCGGTCGAGGACAGCGTCCGCACCCTGTCGAGCTTCTTCGACGCGATCGTCGCCCGGCACCCCGACGACGACTTTGGCATTCGAGCGTCCTGGGCCCTGTCCAAGACCCGGCGCTGCATCCCCGTGATCTCGGCGGGCAGTGGCAAGAGCCAGCACGTCACCCAGTCGCTGCTCGATTTCCACACGCTTCGGTACTCGCTGGCCGAGCGCGGTGGGGTCGATGGCAAGACCGTCATGATCGTCGGCGACATCGCCCGCAACCGTGCCGGTCGGTCGCTCGCCTACCTGCTCACGAAGTTCGAGAAGCCCAAGATTCACTTCGTGTCGCCGCCCGCCTACGAGCCCGACGACGACCTGCTCGAGTACATTCGCGGGCACGAGATCGAAGTCCACGTACACCACGCGATCGAGCCGCTGCTGCGCGAGCATGGCGAGAGCATCGACGCCATGTACATGACGCGGCTGCAGCAGGAGTGGGACGACGGAGACGCTCAGGGGCAGCCCGCGGACGGCAAGAAGCTCGGGGCGGCCGGAGATTTCATCCTCGACACCGAGTATCGAAAGTTCATCCGGCCCGACTGCGTGCTGATGCACCCCCTCCCGCGCGTCAACGAGCTTCCCGACGAGTGGGAGGACCACCCCGGCTTCGTCGTGTGGCGTCAGGTTCGCAACGGCATGTGGATCCGCGCAGCCGTCTTCGCGACGGTGTTCGGCGCCGACGCCGAGATTCGCGACCGCGGTCGCCGCCTCGGCCTCATGTAGCCGCGCTGGTGCTGCTGCTGCTCGAGCCATCACCGCTCGAGCCGCTGCTCGACCCACTGCTCGAAGCAGCCGAACCGCCAGAGCTGCTGGTACTGGTGCCCGGCTCCGTCGAGCTGGTGGTCGTCGTGGACGTGCCCGAAGCGTCGTCCCCGCCGGTCGTATCGTCGGGCGCGTCGAACCCGGTCGAGGTGGGAGCGTCGGTCTCCATGAAGAACGGGTTCTCCTCGATGCACCCCACCTGCAGGGTCGTCGAGAGCGAGAGGACACATCCCAGACGGATTCGCAGGGCCATCAGAACCTCACCCTCACGCCCGCGCTCGTGGGTCCGATGAGCGGCCGCACCGAGATCGTGTCTTCGTCCATGGAGTCGATCGGGCTCTTGGACGCTCCCTTGTTGCGACGCGCGGCCGCGATCACGCCGGTGGTGATCCCGGTGAGCAGCGCGGCGATGCCAAAGCCCGTGAGCAGGGCTCCGGGCAGCAGCGTGTCATACCGATACCTGCAGGTGCCGTTGAAGTCGATGTTGTCGCCGGAGCAGCGGCGCTTGACCGGCTCCTCCTCCAGGGCAAGGAGCGGGACGCCAGCCCCGATCAGCCCGACGCCGAGCATCGAGAACGTCCACCCCGTGATGCGCAAGGCACGGGTCTGCGCCCCCTTGTTCTCGACCAGATCGTACGCGAGCAGCTCGGTGCCGTCTCGGCGCGCGCGAACGGTCGTGACGATGCCATCGTGGTCGCGAAGGGAGAGCTCGAGATCTCGAAGGCCCGGCTCCACCTCGACCTCGAGCGGGGTCTTGCCGATGCGCTCGCCGTCGACCTTCACCACCGCGCCGGGAGGGTCGGTGCGAATCGCCAGTCTCGACACGCCTCCGTCTTCGACCGCTTGTTCGCGGTCGCCGTAGGGGTTCGCCACGAACGCGAGCAGCGGCTCCTTCACCTCGGTGGCCTCGCGAACCAGAGCCTCGACCGCATCCGCGTAGCTGCAGATCTCGCAGGTCGACTCTTCGTTCACCTTCAGGTTGCCCGCCGCGTCGTACAGCCGCACCGCGATGCCGTAGTCGCGGTCGATCGTCGAGAGGGCGGGCTGGATGACCCACTGTGCATCCGCCTCCTCCGCAACGCCGTGGATGCACTCATAATCCGTACAGTTCGCGCCAGGCGGGCGTCCGTCGACGACTTCATAGTTTCGCGACTCGAGCGCCGCGGCAATGTCGTCTCTCGCGTCGGAGCGGACCTCGCCGGGCACGTCTCCCTCGACGAGCAGCGGCATCACGGCCACCCGAGGCTTCTTGGGCGCTGCCGCCACGGTGCCAACTGGGGTCGCCACGACGGCAAATGCCGCAGCGAGCGCGGCACCGCGGGCAGCCCTGTACTTTGCGAGGCGCAACATTTCCAAGCCCGAGCGTAGCAACAATGGGGGAGTCCTTGAAATTGCTGCGGCACGAGCGGCTCCGTCTGTGAGACTCTCTGGGTGTCTTGTCGTCGGATTGCCCCGGCAGCAAAGCTCCGCCACCGCCACCACCACCGGGTGGCCTCCGGCACACCCGGCGGGCTTCGCCACGCATCGCTCCACCATCGTTCGACCCGGTCGCAACGGACGATCAGCAGACGCACCTGCGACCGAACCCATTGGACGACCAGCGGACCGTGCGACGGGCCATGCCCGATTCGGGCAGCGAATCGATGGCTCGGTACCGCACCCGGGGTCGGCGCTGGTCCCACCCGCTCGGTGACGTCTTTTCCGCGGTCGACAGCGAGACCGGGGACCGCGTGGTGCTCACGCTGCTGTATCCGGCGGGCCGGCTCACCCCCGGCCACCTCGACGCTGCGCGGGCCACGGCCAACGTCTTGGGTGGCGTCGTGGACGCGTCCATCAACGGGGTCATCGACGTCGTTCCGTATGCCGACGATCGCGTTGCGGTCATCACCGAGTTCTTGCAAGCGACGGCCTTGTCGCAGCAGCTCGGCAACCGCGCGCTTCCGGCGAACCGCGTGTTCGCGATTCTTCGGCAGGTGGTGCGCGCCCTGGGCCTCGCGCATCGTGCTGGCGTCGCGCACGGTGCCTTGAGCGTCGGCAGCGTGTTGCTCACCGGCGCGCAGGGTCGACCCGACACCGTCGTCCTCACCGACTTCGCGCTTCAGGGCTTGATGAACGCGGACCTCGCGATCCCCGACATCGCCGCGGGTCAGCACCCCGTGACGCCCGAGCGCATCTTGGGTCTGTCGCGCTCCGAGAAGGAGGATCTCTACCTCGTCGGCTGCATCGGCTACACGATGCTCACCGGGTCTCCGCCGTTCCGAACCGGCAACTCCGTCGCCGTGGCGCGCCGGCACGCGATCGAGGACCCCATGCCCATCGCGGCCCGGCTCCGCTCCAAGGGGCTTCCCCCTCAGGGGCTGATCGAGGTCATTCACCGCTGCTTGGCCAAGGAAGCCGAGGACCGCTTCGCCGACATGGCCGAGCTCGAGGCCGAGCTCTGCCTGGCCCAGATCGACGCTGGCATTCACACGCCGTGGGACGACCTCCCGCTGCCGCGCGTGGACGAAGTGCGGAGGCAAGCCATCCTCCACGGCCTGCAGGCACAACGAGGCGAGGAGAAGAACCTCGGCGTCGCGTCCGAAGTCGAGATCGCCGAGTCCCGCCCGATTACCATCGACGAAGCCGACGTGCTCGCCGCTGCGGTCGAGGAGAAGCGCAAGCAACTCATCGCGAACCGCCGACCCAAGTCCCCAGCCGGGGTCCCGAAGGAAGCACCCCGCCCCGACACCAAGCCGCTATCGATCCCGCCTCCGCGCTCGGGATCGTCCAGGCCTCTGCCGCCGCCCAAGTTCGTGGGCATCCCCGAGCCCGCGCGCTCCGAGGGCACCAAGCCGCTGCACGTGCACCGGCCGCCGCCGCAGATGGGCCGTTCATTCCCGGTCAGCCCCCCCGAGCCCCAGCGGCCCGCGCCGAGCAAAGCCGACGCGTTCGACAGCGCCGTGACGGCCATCAGCCCAGTGGTGGTGCCCAAGCCCCCTGCGGCGGACATCGAGGACCTGGTCACCCAGCCCAATGCCAAGGCGTTCCCCAAACCGGCGCACATGCAATCGCCCGGACCGGCCGTACCCAAGCCGGTCGGCCCATCGTTGACGGCGCCGGTGGTCAAGCGTGGCGTGGTGTCGCAGACGGGCTTCGTTCGACCGCCGAGTCCGAGCCAGGCACCGCGGCCTCCGGTTCGCTATCCGGTCGCGCCGCCGATCATCCCGACACCGAGCGCCGCCAAGCCCCCAGCTCCGGCGCCCCCGGTCCGAACATCCATTCCCGCGCCGCCCATCGGAGCGTCCATTCCGGCGCCTCCCGTCGGAACACCCATTCCCGCGCCCCCCGTCGGGACATCCATCCCGGCGCCGCCCATCGCCAAGCGCGACGTGCCGGCGCCCCCCATCGCCAAGCTCGACATCCCGGCGCCACCCATCGACGCACCCGCCCCTGCGCCCGTCAGCGACCCGCCTGCCGCGGTGCCCGAGCCCGGAACGCCCGGCCCTGCGACGGACGACCGCCCCCTCAACCTCCCGCAGTCCACCCCCTGGGTCACGACGGGCTTGGGTCCGATCGACGAAACTCCGGACTCGGCCGACGACGAGTTCGCGCCGGACGAACCCGTGGTGCCGGTTCGCCCGGCGCCGACCGACGCCGAGCTCGAGGCCTTGGCCAGCGACGACGGCGAGGCAGACGACGCCCCCGCTCCACACCCTCCGGAGCCCGAACCCGCTGCGCCCGAGCCACCCGCTCCGCAACCGCCCGAGGCCGCGGTCGAGACGCCGGCTCCCGCTCCCGTACCCGTCGTCGCGCGCGAAGAGGCTCCGCCTCCGGTCGAAGCGCCTGCTGACCTTCCTCTCCCCGCCCCTGCGCACCTCGACGCCCCCGTCCCCACCGACGACTTCGACGACATCCAGGTGCCCCGCAAGCCGTGGGGTCTCTGGCTGGGCACCGCGGTCGGCCTCGCAGCCGTCCTCTATGGCCTGATCAAGTTCAGCGAGCCGGAGGACGCGGCCGACGAGCAGCAGGTCGCGGCCGCGGTGGAGCCGGAGCCAGCGGTGCAGCCAGAGCCGGCGCCGGCGCGCGAACCGGAGCCAGGCACGGACGAACCGGGCACGGACGAGCCCGAGCAACCCGAGCCCGAGCAACCCGAGTCCGAGGCGAGCGCGCCCGAGGCGAGCGCGCCCAAGAAGCCCCAGCCGGCTGCGGACGAGCCCACGCCCAAGCCGGCTGCGGACAAACCCAAGCCCAAACCCAGGCCCAAGCCGGACTCGAGCAGCGCCTCGCCCTCGAGCAACTCCGGCGGATCCGCGTCCGATTGGCCAGCGAGGGGAACGACGCGTTCAACCGCGGCGACTACAGGCAGGCGGCGTCGTTGCTGGAGAAGGCCGTCCGCAAGGTACCCGGCAACGCCAAGTATCGCCTGCTCCTCGGGGACACCTACTTCAAGCTCGGGCGCTTCTCGAGCGCGCGGTCCGAGTACGTCGAGGCCGACGAACTGGGCGTCGCTTCCGCCAGCGACGCATCGAGAAGGTCGACGCCAAGCTCGGCGGCTAGTCCTTGGCGTCCATCGACGACGCGAGGGGCCGGGTCTTGGGGTTCTTGCCGTCGAGCAGACGCGCGAAGCGCTCCTCGTACGCGGGCTTCATACCCGGATGGGTGAAGACGTAGAATCGGTCCTCGAACACCGCGTCGTGGACCGCGTCGGCGACCGCTTCGGCCGGGATCCCCCGCGCGACCTCCTTGGCGTAGTAGGAGCCGACCTCCCCGACCATGGGATTGGTCGGCGGCCGGGGGTTCTTGAGCTCCTCGGGGCGGACCGACTCCGAATCGGCGATTCTCGTCTGCACGAAGCCAGGCGCGAGCACGGAGCACCCGACCTTCGACTGCCGCAAGCGAAGGTCGTGGTAGAGACTCTCGGTCAGGCCGACCACCGCGTGCTTGGTCGCAACATAGGGGCTGCTCAGCGGTGGCGCCAGGATGCCCGCCGCGGACGCGGTGTTGACCACGTGCCCTGGTTCACCCGCCTCGAGCATGCGCGGCAAGAACGCTCGAAGGCCGTGCACGACCCCCCACAGGTTGACGCCGATCGCCCACTCCCAGTCCGCGAGCGTGCACTCCCACGCCGGACCCACCACCGCGACGCCGGCGTTGTTGCACAGCAGGTTGACGCAGCCGAAGTGCGCGTAGGCAAAATCTGCGAGTCCCTCCACCTGACTCCCCTTGGACACGTCGGTGACCAGCGTGGCGACGGTCACGCCCTTGTCGTCGAGTTCGCCGCCGACGTCGTTGAGCCGACTCCCGTCGATGTCCGCGAGCACCAGACGCATCCCCGCATCCCCGAACCGGTGGGCGAGCGCCCGTCCCAACCCGCTTCCTGCCCCCGTGATGACTGCGACCCTTCCTGCGAACGCGTCCATGTGGGGTGCAGTGTAGCGCGCGGACGGCCAAAGCTGCCGAAGCCCGCAGAGGCGGTCCGCGGGCCCACCCACCGATCCCCGGCCTGGCGATGAAACGTTTCGGTGACGATTCGGGGCCAGAGCGCTCCGAGAGCCGCAACTGCGGGGAACTGCACGCGACGCTCCCGCGGTGGAGCGGCGTTTTCGCGTGCCAGTTTCGGTTGTTTCCGGGGCGGTCCTTCCCGCATGATGCGCGCGGCTCCGCGGCCCGGGGCCCCCGTTCGTCATGTCGCACCGCACCTGGAAACTCGCCTCTGCCCTGCTGGTCGCTGGCGCAGCGCTGCTCACTCCCAGCGCCGACGCCAAGGAACCGCAGACCAAGGTCTTCATCAACGGCAAACCCACGCCGGTCTTCTTCAACGACGGAGATAGCTTCCGGGTGCTCGGCGGTTCCTTTCAGGGCACCAAGGCTCGCCTGGCCGGCTACAACACGCTCGAGTCCTACGGCGCGGTGCACAGCTGGGGGGACTGGAGGCCAAGGAGATGTACGTCATCGCCAAGATGGCCACCCTGCACGCGCGCAAGGGCGTGTGGAACTGCGAGACCAGCAAGACCGACACCTACGGTCGCATGCTGCTGTGGTGCCCCGACCTTGCGACCGAGCTGGTGCGGGGCGGGTACGCCCACGCGATGAGCATCGACGACGAGCCGGCGAAGCCCGAACTCGTCGAGGCCCAGCGCGACGCCATCGCCAACCGCCGCGGCATGTGGGCGCACGGAGTGCCCGAGTTCATCCTCACCTCGCTGCACAGCGTCGAAGAGGACGTCGACGGCCACGGCACCTACAACCGATTGGTCTCCAGCGACGACGGCCACTCCGCGAAGTGGAAGCACACCAACCGCTACAGCGAGTGCGACAAGGTCTGCCACAACGTCTTCGAGGTCGACGACGCTGGCGTGGATGCCGTCACGACCGCGCTCAAGTCCGATACGGTCGCGTCCTCGTGGATCGCGGGGCTCTCCGACGAGCAGCTCCGGGCGGCGGTCGCGGATTCGCCAAGTTCCACCACGTCGACCGGTCAATAGCGAAGGACGACCGCGAGGCCTTCAAGCAGCACCTGCTCTCCAACTACGTCAACGCGGGGAAGTTCGGCGAGCAGCACCGCAGCGACGGGGCCTGCATGATTCACGTCGACTTCAAGCGCCGCTTTGGTGAAGGACGGGCCTCGTGTCTCAAATAGCCCGGCTGCTGGCGGCCGGCGCCCTGCTCGCGCTGGGCGTCGCGTCCTGCCAGGCACCCACGCTGCCGGTCTACGGCTACGAAGTGGACGAGTTCGCCTGCCAAGACGGCCAAGACAACGACTTCGACGGTCTCATCGACTGTCGGGATCCCGAGTGTCTGGTGTTCTCGGTGCTCTGCGGCGAGATCGTCTCCGATGACGGCATCGTCACTCCGGAGGACGACTTCAACCTCTGCTTCGACCGCATCGACAACGACAACGACGGCCAGTTCGACTGCGGCGACCGCAAGTGCCAGAACATCGCCGAGACCTGCTGTCTGCTGGAGTTCACCAACGAGCTGTGCAGCGACGGACTCGACAACGACCAGAACGGCTTCGCCGACTGCGAAGACTTCGGCTGTCGCAACGCGAAGTTCGTCGATATCTGCTCGGAGAACTCCCCAGAGCGCTGCAGCGACGGGATCGACAACGACAACGACGATCGCTTCGGCAACGGCATCGACTGTGACGACGAGAACTGCGCGGGCATCGGCCCCTGCGATGAGGCCGCGTTCTGCGATGACGGCGTCGACAACGACAGGGACGGCCTGATCGACTGCGACGACGAGGAAGACTGCGCCGAGGCCACCAGCTGCACCGAGGCCGTGAGCTGCGACGACGGGCGCGACAACGACGGAGACGGGCTCGTCGACTGTGACGACGCCATCGACTGCTTCTTCGAGTGCGGAGGCCAGCCGACCGAAGAGGAGAACACCCTCGAGCAGTGCTCCGACGGCATCGACAACGACCAGAACTCGTTCACCGACTGCGCGGACTTCGGGTGCTCGATGTCGTCGAACCAGCAGGTCTTCGTCCTCTGCCAGGAGCAGCAGGAGAGCACCCTGGAGAAGTGCACGGACGGCATCGACAACGATGGCAACGGCTTCATCGACTGCGCTGACTTCAGCTGCTCGATGAGCGACGACCAGTCCATCTTCGCCGCATGTGCCGAACGCGCCGAGAACACGGAAGAGAAGTGTTCGGACGGCATCGACAACGATGACAACACCTTCATCGACTGCGAAGACCGCGGCTGCACCGAGCTCGGAAGAGGTGCCACCCCCGGAGAGCATCGCGTACTGCAAGACGGTCGGAGAGAGCAGCTTCGAGCGCTGCACCGACGGCATCGACAACGATGGCAACGGATTCATCGACTGTGCCGACTTCAGCTGCTCTCGCGCCGAGGACCTCGAGACCCAGTTCGCCTGCAAGGAAAGCGCAGGCGGCGACACGGCCTGCGGTGACGGCGAAGACAACGACCTCGATGGGTTCGTCGACTGCGACGACTTCGACTGTGCCTACGACCCCGCGGTCACCGTGTGCCCGACCCAGGGCCGCGTCTGCGAATGGACGGGCCCGACCCGCCCTCCGGCAGGCGAACCCGACTCCGACTCCGACTCCGAGTAATCCGATGACGCTCTGCTCTTCCACCACACTGCTGCGCCTGCTCGGGCCGGTCGTATTCGCCTTCACGTTCCTCACCGGGTTCGCCGCCGATGCCGCGCCCGACGGTGCGGCCAAGGAGACCGTCTGCGACGACGGTCAGGACAACGACGGGGATCTGGTCTTCGACTGCGGCGACAGCGACTGCAAGCAGGATCCGCCTGCGCCTCCGACGGCGAGCCCGAGAACACGCCCGAGCGCTGCGAGGACTCGATCGACAACGACGCCGACGGCTACGTCGACTGCGAAGACGATGACTGCAACGGCAGCACCGCGTGCTACGGCTCTTGGGACATCGAAATGTCCGGTGGTGACGTCGGAGGATCCACCGCGGCGGGGTCAGGATCCATCGCTGGGGCCGCCGGCGGAGCCTCCTCGCCCGTCCCGACGGTCATCGCCGAGGACGACAACTTCGGCGAAAACTCCAACGTCCTGTGCTCGGACGGCATCGACAACGATGACGACGGTCGCATCGACTGCGAGGACATCGGCTGCCGTCTGGACACGCAGGTTACGATCTGCCAGCCCACCGGACGATTTCCGACTCTCGCTGGTCGGACGGATCGAAGCGCTGGGCTACAACTTCGAGAACGAGCAATTCAACACCGAGTTCGAGAGCTTGCAGCTCCGGGTGCTGGGCCAGATGCCCTTCATCCAAAACTCGTTCTTCCTCATCAGCTCGCGACTCGAGAAGCACCGGGTCACCTTCGCGCTGTTCCAGGTGCCGATCGGCAAGAAGGGGCACTACTTCAACATCAACAGCGGCGGCGGAGGTCTCGCGCTCGAGCCCGTTCGCTCGGTCCACAAGCGGCTGCTTGTCGACCAAGCCTTCTACCTCTACAACGCCTTCGAGCAGGGCAACGGCGCAGCCTTCGAGTTCGGTGGTCCCATCGACACGAAGAGCCGCTTCCTGTATCGCGCGTTCGGAGCGGGCGGCTCGGGCCGATTCGCCGGCAACCTGGGCGGCACGTTCTTCCCCGACGGCAACACCCGCTACACGTGGTCCGTCGGTGGCCGGATCTGGTCCAACCTGATCGGCTACTACAACCGCTGGGACACGCCGTTCCTGTACACGAAGTCCCCGATGACGCTGGCCGTGGTCGGTGGCGTGAAGTACGACCAGCGCGCGCAGGAGCGCTACCCCGCCTGGAACGCCCAGACGGTGTTCCGCTACTGGCGCTTCCACCTGCAGGGCGAGTACTACCGGAAAGCGCGAGCTGGAGTTCAAGAACTTCCAGAACGCCTACAACATCCAGCTGGGCTTCCTCGCCTGGGAGAAGCGCATCCTGCTCGCGGGCGACTTCGGACAGTTCCTCGCGACGGACTTCGAAGACCCTCCCGAAGACGTCCAGGCCGACCTGAGGCGCCAGCTGCAGTCGACGCAGTGGCGAACCGCCGCGCACGTCTACCTGTGGCGCAACGTGTTCTTCGCCTCCGCCGTCTACCAGAACCGCCGCGAAGAAACTGCCTTCGCCGAGGGCACGTTCGCGGACTCGCAAGAGGCGCGGCTGCTGTTCACGTACCGCTGGTAGGCGGGCCCGGCTCCGTCCGACGCGCCGCTCGAGATGGGGCGGCGTCAGCCGTTTCGAATCCGCACCCGCGTGCCGGGCTGGTCGTCCGTCGCGTACACCTCGCGCCAGCCCGGTGCAGCGTGTGGCCCCATCCAGGCGTAGATGCGCTGCGCGTCGGCGGGCGAGAGGTTGATGCAGCCGTGGGAGCGCACCCGGCCGAAGCCGGAGTGCCAGTACGCGGTGTGCAGCGCGTAGCTGTCCTTGAAGTACGCAGTCCACGGCACCTTGTCGACCGCGTAGGTCTCTTGCGCGCCCTGGCGGCTGTTCATCGTACGCATCGACACCTTCCGCTCGATGCGGAACTCGCCGGTGGGCGTCTCGTAGCGCGCCTTGCCGGTCGAGACGAGCGTTGCGTACACCGGCGTCTCGCCGCGATAGGCCACGAGGGTCTGCTCGTTCAGATCCACGTCGAGCCACATCTCGTCGGGCTGCAGATCGGCGGGCGCCTCCGCGGGAAGGGCGACGCGCACGTCCGTCCGCGCCACCCACCCCTTCCCGATCACCTGGACGAAGTCGGCGTCGGCGGCCGCGTCGGGCTCGAGCAGGGCGGTGTGGGCCGCCAGACGACCCTTGGTTCGGGCCCGCATCGAAGGCTTCGCACGGACGGGCACCGAGCGACGCTCGCCCGGAAGGGTCCAGGCGATCGGCAGCGTGATCTCCTCGTCGAGCGACACCCCCTCGAAGCGAGAGCCACGCAGGCGGCGAACGTCCCCGGAGGCGATGAGGCCGTGCCGGGTTCGCCAGTAGCGCTTGCCCGCAATCGTCACCGACCCGCGGCGCTCGACGGTGAGCGACACCGAAGGCGGCGCGCTCCGTCCGGCTCGAACCGCGTCTGCGTCGGCATACACCCTCGCGCTGCGTCGCACGCGACCGTAGACGGTGGGCAGCATCGCGTCACCGCTGAGCACCGGCTGGACCAACGCCCGAGGCGCATCGTCCACCACATCCAGGGCCACGCAGGCGAAGCCGCGCGGCTCGACCGGAACCCACCCGCCCTTGCATCCGGGGGCGTCGATCGGCTCGGTCCGCGGCAGTCGGGTCCCGACCGCGAGCACGCCGAGCGCGACCGCATCTGCGTCGGGCGCGACGCGAATGACCGACGGCGCCCGCAGGATGTACGAACCTTCGGGGACCTCCTCGGGGACGTCTTCGGGGATGTCCTCGACGATGACGACCTCTTCAACCTCCCGTCGGCGGGAGCCGGAGGTGATCCGCTCGAGTGGAATCGTGCGGGCCGGTGTCTGCACGGCGTCGACATCCGGCACCGTGCGAACCTGCGCCTCTTCGGGTCCAGCCTCCGTCGGTGCAGACCGATGCGAACACGACGCGAGCATGGCGAGCAGGATTGGAAGGGTCCGAGGCGCGTTCACGGACCGTGGTAGAGCAGAACCCGTGCCCTACACATAACCTCTTGTTTTCAACAACTTGCAGTTGCGCAACGGATGGACGTTGCTCAACACGGGCAACAACCCCGCGCAAGCCGAGCAACTCAGCCGCGCTTGGACGGGACCCGCAGCTTCCTGCGCGTCACAGAATGTTCGCGACTGTATCCGTGGGTCCCGAGATTGGAGCACTGCCAGTCGTGACCGCTCGAGTCGCCGCGGGCGTCGTCTTCACCTGGCGGCGGCGCGTCCCCCACAGGCCGAGCATCACCAGGAGCACGGCCGCGGATCCCGACGGGTCGCGGGACGTGCTGCGGCACGCGCAGCCGCCGTCCTCGTCGGCGGCGGCCGAACTCTCGGTCGACCCCGACGACACGCCGCCGCCCGTGCTCCCCGCGCTTGCTTCGACACCGCTCTCGCCGCCCGCCGTGGTGGTCGTATCGTCGTCCGGCGGGCCGTCGCTGCTGCTCCCGCTGCTGCCGCTGCTCCCGCCGCTGCCGCCTGGCTCGATCTCGCCACACTCGCCCGCTGGCACCGGGCGCGGGGTCTTCGAGACGGTCCAACCGTCGACGGTCCACTCTTCGTGCGCACCAAGCCGCATGCAAAGCGGCTCGAGCGGCCCCCGCGGCTGTCCGCTGTCCGGGTTGGCGTAGGCGTCGTCATCACTCACCCCGACCAGCGTGTTGTTCTCGATGTCGGCCGCGTAGCTCTGCGCGTTGCGCATGAGGGGACGGAAGGTACCCGTGAGCTCGATGATGTTGTCACGCAGCACGATGCTGTCCCAGTCCGTGGCGGTGCCGTCGCGTTCGGGGCGGAACTCGAACAGCCCCTCGGTGCGCGGGGTCACGGTCGTCGTTCCCCGCACGTGGTCGTTGTAGAACGCGAAGTCATCGTAGACCCCCTCGTTCCAGTAGAGCCCGCGCCCGGGGTTGCTGATGAGATTGTCGTGCATCTTCGTGCCTCCCACGGCTGGAACCGAATCGAAGCTCGAAATCAAGTTGCCACCGTCGGCGTCGGTCGAGAAATCGAACAAGTTGTGATCGATCTCGATGCCATTGCGCTGGTATTCCAGCGCGTAGGACGTGACGAAGTAGTTGTGGTGGACGTGGAAGGTGTAGCCCCCCTTCGGGAAGCCGCCTCCGCCAAACTTGGGGATCGAGATCGCACCGCCGAGATAGTTGTGATCGATCTCTACGAAGTGGTCGTTCTCGAAAGGCAGCTCGATCGCGAAGTTGGTTGCGATCGTGTTGTGGTGGATCCGCACGCTGCGGGCCTCCCGGCCCTTGACGCCGTAGCCGTCGTTCCCCTCGCTACGCGCGAAGTGGTTGTCGTAGATCTCGGAGCTACTGGTGTAGGTGAGGAACAGCGCGCCGCCCGACGAGCCGCTCGTGATGTTCGACTTGCCCCCGGCATCGAAGAACTGATTGTCGTGGATCAGCGCGCCCTCCATGATGAACGCGCGCAGCCCAGCCCACAGGAAGGTCGTGAATTCGAGCCGCGCGAGTTCGAGGCCGCTCATCCCGAACCCACAGATTCCGCCGTGGAGCAGGGGCCCGGTCAGCGTCATGTCCGAGATCACCACGTCGACGCTGTCGCTGCCGAGATCGAACAGGTAGTTGTCACAATCGATCGCACCCGCAGTGGCGCCTTCGTCTTGGTCGAGACCTGCGGTGCCGGGCGCCCACCCGGGAGCATTTTGGAGGATCGTCAGGCCGACGCCAGCGCCCTGGATCTGCATGCCTGGCGGAGGGCGCAGCGGCTCGTCGATCTCGTACGTCCCCGGCGCGAGCTCGACGATGTCCCCGGGCGCGCCGTTGGTGACCGCGTCGACCAGCTCGGCCGCCGTGGTGACCTCGGCGTGGGCGAGCGACGCAAGCGAGGTGGAGCACGTGATCGCTCCGACCCATGCCGCGAAACGCAGTGAGGTGTGTCGCCTCGACCCGTGGGCGGTGATTGGTTCAATATTCAACACAGAGATGTTCGCCCTCGGATGGAGAACTCTCAAGGACAGCGCCGACTGTTGCCGAAGGTGTCAAGCGCAGCACGCTTCGATCCAGGAGGGCACGAGGGGTGCGCTCGGAGCAGACGTAGGAGACCGCAGGAGACCGCACCAACCCGTATGCTCCCCACCATGACCCCCTGGTCCGCTCTCGTGCGCCACGCACCCGTCCCCCTCGCCCTCACGCTGCTCTCGGCGGCGTGCGGCGCCGACAGCTCGACCGCGGCCAGCAGCAGCAGCGGCCAGCTCGAGACGACGACCGTCGCGTCCACCGGTGACACCGCGATGGATCCGACCGGCTTCACGTCCACGGTCGCGACTGGCTCCAGCACGAACGATCCGAGGCCGCCCCCCTCGAGCAGCTCCGCCGCGGACAGTACCTCCGACGCGGAAGCCTCCAGCACCTCCGGCGAGGGGTCGGACGAGGCGACCACGGGCGGCGCGGACCCGGTCACCTGCCCTGCGGCACCGGGAGCACTCACCCGTTGGCAGGTCGGCAATGACGAAGACGCTGCCGCGAGACCCAGCGGACCTGCGCTGTTGATGATGGGCGGCGGCCCCGACGTGGACACGGCCCTCGAGGCCGCACTCGCCTTCGCCGACGGTGGCGACGTCGTGGTCGTGCGAGCTTCGGGCGCCGACGGCTACAATGACTACTTGTTCTCCGAACTTGGCGGCGTCGACTCGGTCGAGACGCTGCTCGTCGATAGCGCGGCGCTCGCCCAAGACCCCTACGTGGCGTGCCGCGTCGGCGCAGCCGAGGTGGTGTGGTTCGCGGGCGGTGATCAGGCGGACTACATGACGTTGTACGCCAACTCGGCCCTGGCCGACGCCGTGCAGGCGGTGCATGAAGCCGGCGGCGTGGTGGGTGGAACGAGCGCGGGGCTGGCGATCCTAGGTGGCCACGTCTTTGCCGCCTACCAAGGCACCGTCTACCCCGAAGAAGTGCTCGAGGACCCCTACAACCAGTTCATGGAGCTCGACGTTGGTCCGTTCGCATTCGCCGGCCTCGAGCGCGTCATCACCGACTCCCACTTCTACGAGCGGGACCGCATGGGTCGCATCGTCGGCTTCCTCGGCCGCCTCGTCCAAGATGAGACCGCGACGGAGCCAAGGGCCGTGGGCGTCGACGAAGGCACGGCTCTGCTGATCGGACCGAGCGGGCAGGCCACGGTCTACGGTGAGGGCTTCGTCTACGTGGTCGAGGGGGTCGGCACGCCTCAGGTGTGCCAGCCCGGCACTCCACTGACCTATCAAGCCCTGCCGCTTTGGCGACTCCAGGCCGGCGACACCGTGTCGCTGGAGCCGAGCGTCACCGCCAGCGTCGAGGCGGACACGGTGGGGGCGCAGGCGGGCGTGCTGGTCCCGGTGAACCCGTACTGATCGGTGCCCGAGGGATCCGTGCCCGAGGTCCCCGAGGCATTGCTGGCGGTCCGTCGCAGCCACCCCGACACCGACAACGAGCTCATCGGTGAGAACCGTACCTCCGTACCGACGCCTGCGCGCGCATCCGTGGGCGATCACTTGCCGACCTACGCTGCGAGGTGTTTGCGCGTCAACGTCGAGCGAGCCGCGACGAGATCGGGGGCGTGCCCTCGGAGACGATCCTGCCGCCGTCGCGGTTCGCCACGCTCGACGACACGACGCAGCGATCCTCGGGGCCCGGCGCGCTCAAGCGAGCTGATGACTCCCTCCGAACGGAAGCATCAGAACCGCGAACATGAAGGTGACCAACGCAACGATCACATTCCAGAGCGCGTGAACGACGATTCCGGCCATCTGTGCGACCTGTTCGAGTTGGCGCTGAACCTCGCGCGCGACGTCGTGGATTGCCTCGCGAAACCGGGCGCGGTCTCCATCGTCGGGCGTGCACTCTGAGAAAATGCACCGCCGGTTGGTGACGCGACGCGACACATACTCGGTGTTGTAGACCGCGACGCAGGCATCACCGTTGTTGGACCACACTGCCGCGTGGAGGTTGAAGACCGAGCGATTGCCGGACCGGGGGCCGGCGTTGGCAGCCCGGGCTTGCCATTCGATATTGTAGTGCCAAACCCGCCGACCGGCGGATGGACGGTGGTTTCAGGGTACGTTTGGGCCCAGGCCGTGCGCTTCTTCGCGAATGATCACCTTCGAGCCGTCGGGCAGATCCATTTCCCACCGCGTCCGGCCATTGGCAACGAGCTGCGAGGGTATTCTGAGACGCCCTTGGTCGAGCGCGACGAGTTCCGAGTGGTGGATGGAGATGGTTTGGTTGGCGATGCGCATCGTGCTCGATCCAGATGACCCGCCTTGCCATTCCCGCCGCCGCCTGAAGTTTTGGCGAAACGTGCGATTTAGCAGAGTTCGTGAGCCGCACCGCGTCATGGGCAGTCCAGCCCCGGCGAGCCCGCCGGGAAGATGGAGCTGACCTCTGGCCCTACTGCTTCCGATCGACGCGGTTCCCGACGACCAGGGGTGCGCCGCATGGAGCGCCGCCCGCAGAGACCTCGGGGTGCTCGCCGCGCTCGAATGAGAAAGTCCGGTCACATCGTGCTGGATGCGCGTCAGCCTCTCCGACCCCCGAGGAGACGAACGCATGATCATCGCTCGACCCCCCAAGACACGCTTCCGAATGCGGATCGCGGCATCGGCCGCGGTGCTGCTGGCCGCGAGTGGACTCACCGCCCATGCGGTGGCGGCCCCTTCGCCGAGCGCCTCGTATACCGTCTGCGACTTCATCGACCACCGGATCGACGTCGACGCCCAGTACGCGCTGACCATCATGGTGCAGCGCGGAGGCTCGAGCCGGACGGCGGGGCTGGCGATCTTCACGGCGGTCAAGACCGGCCGCCTCGTGGGCATCTATCAGCAAGATCGCGGGAAGCCGGCGCTGCTCGCCCAGCGGAACAAGTCCTCGTGGTGGACGATGCTGGGGGACTCCAAGGCCGAGGTCATCGACTGGGAGAACCCGCCGATGCTCGTCTACAAGAAGTCGATGGCCGGAACGTCGAACCGCACGGCGCTCGCCACCGAGTTCGAGCAGGCGTGGACGCGCCGATCGGTCAACGTCGATCGCTCGAAGACGCCGGCGCCCAAGGGTGGCAGCTGCTCGAAGCCGCCCCCACCCCCTCCACCCCCGTCGCCGCCGCCGAACAACAAGCCCAAGCCCGACAAGCGCCCGTGTCCTCCGGGGACGGTCGAGGGACCTCACGGCGACGTGTGCATCATCGCGCCCGGCGGCGGTGCGGATACCAAGTGCTCCGAGGGGCAGATGAGCGCCGCGTTCCAGCGTCAGAAAGACTTCTGCGCGGGGGTGAAGACGGGGCTGGATCTTGCCTGTAGCCTCGGCACGAACGTGTGCGACGTCGGAGGGGCGCCGGGAAAGCTGGCGTGCTCGGTGTTCGAGCAGGTCTTCGGGCACCCGCCGCCCGCCACCAAGCCCGCCGAGTGCAACCTGCCGCGGGCGCAGTTCTACCGGAAGTGCATCGTCTCGACCGTGGTCGGCGAGTCCGGCTCGATGGCGTGCTTCCCTGGTACCCCGGGGCAGATCGGCAGCAAATACGATCGCTGGGGTGGGCGCGTCCGATGACGCTCCGCCGCCCTCGGCGAACCCCAAGCGGGCGGCAGTACGCGACCGGTGCGAGCTCAAAGCAAGTGGTGGCCACCGGGTCACAGACCACGGGTCATGTTCTGGCGGCCGCCGACGCCATCGCGAAGCCTCATCCCGCTCGGTGGTCTTCGATCATCGGCTCGAGCACGAGCTGCCCCATCTCCCGCTGGCCTCGTATACCTCTACCGCGGGCCGCGGGCGCGCGCTACGGCCTGTGCAGCGGCGGTGACCAACGCCCCCGCGGCCGAGCTGTAGCACATCCTCGTTGGCCACATCGCCTGAGCTCGCACGAGAGCGTTGTGCGGGCTCGGATCTCGAGGGCGCGCGGATAACTGTCTTGTGGGGACGGAGCCCGCGCCCTGCTTCGTATAGAAGCGGGCCATGCGCGGCGACGTGTTGTTCCCAGTCTACGGGCTGAGCAGCGGCCGCACGAACGACGTGTACCTCGGGTACGGTGGAGGGCATCGGCTTCGCGCTGCTCAGCGGTCGCATCGCCACCGGGCCTGATCGAGCGGCACTTCGATGTCGAGCGCGGCTTCCGGCCGCACCACGGCCCAGCGCTAACGGGCCAAGCTCGCCGCGTGGATGCTGCCCACGGCCTTCGTCGGCGAGCGACGACTCGGCCGCAGCCCGCGATCGCGTCGGTTCGGGTGACAGGACCTGAGGGCAGCGGTACGGTCGCGACGTGAGCCACGTCGGCGCGGTCGCGTTGCTGATCCTGCCCGTCCTGGGTGCGCTCGCGATGTTCGTGCTGCAAGCGATCCGGGCCCTGCGCCGCTCGGTACTGGCGCTGGAGGACCTGATGCTGGCGCTGGCCTGGGTGTTCCCGATGGGGGCTGCGTTCTGGATCGAGGCCTGGCTGACCGACAGCAGCCGCCTGGGCTTCGGCGCGCCGTGGACCTGGCTGACCGCGTCGCACTTCATGGCCGCGGGCTTCGGCGCGCTGTCGGTCTCGGCCTGGATGGCGCGAACGATCCCGAACGGCCGCGCCCGCGCCGTGATGCACGGGGTGCTGCTGGTGCACCCCGTCGCGTTCGCCTGCGTCGCCGCCGGGCTGACCGGGGTGCCGCTGCTCGACGAGGTGGGCGCGGCGGCCTATGGCGGTCTGTTCGTGGCGCAGGCGGTGCTCTACGGCGTGGCCGCGCGCCCGAGGGGGCCTCTTCCCGCGCGGCTGCTCCTCGGGCTCGCGCTGTGGGTGCCCGTCGTGACGCTGGTGCCCGCGATCGGCTGGGCGTGGGGACACCCGCTGCTGTCGATGGACGAGATGGTCCGCTACCACGGGCTGGTCAACGCAGTCGGACACGCGGGGCTGGGCCTGGCGGCCTTGTCCTGGCTTCGGCCGCCACGACGGCGCGGGCCGCTGCAAGCCCCACTGTCGCGCCTACGTGCGCGAGGACGGGTGACCGCGGCGGTGCTCGGCGAGGGGTCGCGCGAGGTCCGCGGGCTCAGCGACGATCTGGCAGCCTACGCCCGCGACGACTTCGACCCGCGCACCCTGCCCCCCGAGGTCATCGCTTTCTACGAGGACACCGCCGCCTTCGAGCTCGACCTTCACGGTCGCTGGCACGGCGCGTTCGTGATCGGCGGGTGGCTGTGGTCGAAGGTCATCGCCCCGGCGCTGGGCCAGCTGGGCCTGCCGCCGCCGGGGCATACGCTCGAGGATGCCGCGCTGAGCAGCCGGATCGTCGACGTCGACGACGCCCTCGACGGCCGCACGAACGTGCGCGGCTGGGTGCGCCACTGGAAGCACGACGGCCGCGTGCTCTACGTCGCGGCCTACGCCGAGCACGTGCGCGCTGGCGTCCGCTGCATGAACATCGCGTTCGCGCTGCCAGGGGGCTTCAACATGACGTCGATCCTCCACCTCGGCCGCGCCGCGGACGGGGCGCTCATGCTCACGAGCCGTCACCAACAAAACCCCGGCGGCGATCAAGGCGTGTACCTGGTCCGCCGCGGCAGACCGCTGCGCCTGCCGCTCGACGAGACGATCGCCGTGTACGCGGCCGAAGACGCCCCACCCGACCTTCCCGCCGCCCCGGGCTCCACCCTCGTCGCCCGCCACGAGATGTGGCTCGCCGGTCTGCCCTACCTCACCATGCACTACCAGATCCGGCGCCGGAGCCCCGCATGACCGACCCCGCCCCGTGCGACCCGCAGCAGGTGCTCTTCTACGACGGCGAGTGCGTGCTGTGTAACCGCAGCGTCCAGCTCACCATCCGCCTCGACCGCAAGGCCCGCCTGCGCCACGCCGCCCTGCAAGGCGCCACCGCCCGCCGCCTGCTCGGCGACCTCTCCCCCGAGGAGCTCATGTCCGGCGTAACCTTGTACGACCGCGGCGAGGTCTATCGAGGCTGGCGCGCCATCGCCAAGGTCGGCGGCATCCTCTTCCCGTGGCTGGCCTGGGGCTACCACGTCCTGCGCGTGCCTCCCCTGCCCTGGCTGCTCGATCGCCTGTACGCGTTCGTGGGGCAGAACCGATATCGATGGTTCGGACGGTACGACAGCTGCGCCTTGCCTCCGCCGCAGTGGCGTGACCGCTACATCGTGGATTGAAGCGCTCGGGTCCCCCTCCCGGGGGCGCTCCGCTCTCTTGAAGCGAAAGCGATCTGGAGACTGCTCCACGCGAGACATCCAGGTTGTCCTCGCTTCGCGAGTCTCCGCAGCTCGAGGTTGTCCTCGTTGGAAGGTCCCCGAGACATCCAGGTCGTCCTCGCTGAGAAGGGGTCGCCGCGCGCCCCGGCTCGTCCCACATGACCGGCTCGGGCGGGACCTCGACGAGACACCCATATTTCGCCCTGACTTCGGCAGCTTGGCCGTCGGTGCGCCCCCAGAGGAATGGGCGGACGCACACCGTTGTTATGCTGCGACCATGTCGGCGCTCGCAGAGTTGATCAAGACCGCGGGGGTTCCCGTCAGCCGGACGCCGCAGCGGCTGCGGGACCTTCCCGTCACGCTCGACAAGGAACGACGGCTCGAGCTCGAGACCGTGCTCCACCTTCGCGATGGGTTTCGAGCCCTCGGTGGTGCGCTGCTCGTCCGCCCCTCGATCTCCGTCGCGACCACCACCGGCATCGAAGCTTGGAACCGCTTCAGCGGCTGGCGAAAGCCCTACGCCTCGGCGAGCGAGCTGCTCTTCTTCGCCGACGACGTCTTCGGCCACGGGTTTGCGCTGCATCGCGACGCCGTGGTCCGCTTCGACCCCGAGCGCGGCACCGTCGAGCACTACGCGTTCAAGCTGGAGAGGTGGGCGCAGCGAGTCCTGCAAGAACGCGACGCGCTGGGGGCGACCGCGCTGGCGGCCTGGCACGAGGCGGGCAACCCCCAGCTGGGGACCACCGACAAGCTTCAGCCCAGCCGCCCTCGCCTCGTGGGGGGTGACGACCCGGTCACGTACGAGAAGCGCAGCGACCACGACCTCATGCGACGATACGGCCGGCTCTTTCGCGCGCTCTCGAAAGCAGACGGTGACGTGGGCGCGCTGGACCTGGAGTGGTGGCTCGCCGACGACCCCGACCAGGGCCTGCAGGTCCCCCCGCCGTCAACCGTCGAAGTCTAGCGGCAGCATCCGCAGCGCCCCGAGGGTCGCCATGGAGACGTCGAGCAGCTCGGTCGGTGTGGCCGGGTCGATCCACGCTCGTTCGGGCCGGGCCAGGATCATCGCCGCGGTGGTGCCCCGCGTGACCCGGACCTGAGCGACCGGCTCGGGGATCTTGCGCCGCACCCGATCCCAGACGTCGCGCCACATCAGCACCTCGACCTCGAGGCCACCGCCGACGAACGCGGCATGTTCGGCCTTCAGCGTGCCCCCCAGGTTGCTGGCCAGCGATCCCTTCATCGCGAAGGTCCATCGCGCCCCGAGCCCATCTTCGAGCGTACAGTCGATCTGCACCACGTCGTGGAACTCTTCGGTGACGGCCGCGTAGTCCTGACGCCCGGTCGGCTCGCGCAGCGCTCGGCACGTCGCCGTCCACGTTCGCGGCGAGATCGCCATCGACATCCGCAGGTCGATCCGCTCCGAGGGTCGGCTCTGGCCGTCCGGGGACAGGCCGGTGCTGGCGTTGGGGGCCGGCGTGCGCTCGAAGTGAACGCGCTCGAAGGTGTAGTCGCCGAGCTCGAATCCCCCGCGGCTGCCCCCGCTTCGCTCCAGCGCCGTGCCCTGGGCCGTGAGCGCGGGGTCGACGACCTTGGCCGCCGCTTTGTGGGTGAAGCAGCCACCCAGGGCGATCGCACACAGCAGGAGGAGCCGTCGCATCGTCGCGGAGCATACGCTGATGCACAGGATTTGTGATGCGACCGCGGCGTGCGGGATACTCCTGCCATGACGAGATTTGCCTTGGGATGCGCCGCCGTGATGATCTTGGGAGCCTGCGACGGGGACTCCGACGACTCGGGCGGCAGCAGCGGCAGCAGCGGCGCCGCATCGAGCTCGACCACCGATCCTTCGACCAGCGCGGGCCCCAGCACCGGCGATGCCAGCACCACGAGCTCCAGCTCGGGCGGCGGGACCAGCTCGGGCGACGGGACCAGCTCGGGCGGCGGAGACAGCTCGTCGGGGAACCCGAACGCGTGCGACCCGGTCGTCCCAGGAGGCTGGAACGCGTGCGTCGACGCGAACGGCAACACCGACAACACCTTGTGCAACTGGATGGGCACGGGGGAGTCCGTCGGCCAGGCCGCGTGCCTCAACGGGCCGACCGAAGGCTCCAACGTGTGCATGGTTCGTGGGTGCGAAGACGACTGCGACTGCTTTGCGGCCCCTGAGACAGGGAACGCGGCGGTGGAGTGTCGAGAGGTCATCAAGGGCGGCGGCATGGCGTGCATCCTCAACTGCGGCGACGGTCAGACGTGCCCCGACGGCATGACCTGCGACGCGGGGATCTGCTTCCACATCCCGGGGTGATCAAGGACGGCCGGCCGGCGGAGTCGTGGTGCAATCCGATCGCCGGCTGCCCGACTCTTGGCCCATGTGACGTCAACAACAACCCTCTCCAGCCTCGCTCGCGGCGCCAAGATCGCCGGGTTCGCGCTCGCTGGCATCTTTGCAACGTGGGCCAACGCCGACGCCGCCGACATCGTCGCCGAGCTCGGCTCTCCAGGAACGGCACCGTGGGCCAATGCGTGCCCGGGGCCTCAGAACGCCCCGACCGGCGGCGGCGAAGCCCTCACCAGCTGCACGCCCGGATCCCCGGGGTGCATGGACCGCGTCGACATCGACCCGGCAATCTTTCCCAACGCGGTGTGCAGCGACGGAACCCCCGGCGCCTTCTACATTCGGCGCGGACAAGGCGTCGACGATGAGAAGCGCTGGGTCATCCACCTGCAAGGCGGCGGACGGGCACAAACCTACGCGGATGTCGAAGCGCGGTGGTGTGGCACCCAAGGTGGCCTGCCCTACGACGCCTCGAAGATGAGCTCGGACTGGACCGGCGACGGCGTCACGGACCTCTTCGATCACGCCACGGTGCCGGGGATGACCCAGTCGCACCCGGCCAACGAGTTCGAACACTGGAACCACGTCTTCGTCTACTACTGCAGCTCGGACGCGTGGCAGGGGACGCGCAACGACGTCTCGTTCAGCGATGGGGCCGACAGCGTCCGCATCGACGCCCAAGGCCACACCATCTTGGCCGTCGTCCGACGGATGCTCCGCAAGCAGGGGGCGGCGGCCGGGTGGACGGCCGTGGGGGGCAACACGCTGCCGGACTTGGACGCCGCGACCGACATCGTCCTGTCGGGCACGTCGGCGGGGGCACGAGGCGCGCTCAACAACGCCGACTGGTTCTTCACGCCCTTCTCATCCGTCGAGACCTCGCTGGTGATGGACGGAAACATGGACGTCTCCGACAGCGTCTTGGTGGCCAACGACATCTGGCTCGACGACGACAACGACGGCGTGGGCGACGTGAACTACTACTCCGGGAGGATCGGGCAGGAGCTCGACGAGTGGGACTCCGGCGGCTACCTCGACAAGATCGGTGCGTTCGCAGATCAAAGCTGCCGCTCGGTCTACGACCCGATGGGCCGCATGGACCGCTGCAGCATCATGTCGACCGTCCTTCGGCTGAACTACGGTGGCGTACCGCTCATCGAGACACCGACCTTCGTGCGCGTGGACTTGAACGATCCCGTCATCTCGCAGGGATGGTCCCAGCACCCCAACCCGCTGGGGTTCTCGCTGATCGCCGGAGGTGCCAACGGCACGCCGACCACCGCGGCCACCTACCGCGCGCTGACCCGAGAGACCCTCGTCGAGCTGTTCGATGACGGCGACACGGTGACCGGGGTGATCGGACCTCGCGGAGGTCTCCACGTGGGCTTGGAGAACAACGTTGCGTTTGCCTGCACCGTCGCGCGCGACACCAACGACGCGGCGCCCTTTGGCATCGTGCCCGGCACCGCGGCATCGGTCCACGATGCGCTGTTCGAATGGCTCAACCTCGGCGGACCTCGCCTGCCGAGCCGGCGCCTGGACCGTTCTGCCGGCGCACGCACCACCTTCTTCGCGTGCCCGTGAGCGTCAGCCCTTCTTCTTCTTCTTTTTCTTCTTCTTTTTCTTCTTGCCGCCGGGCTTGGGCTTGGGCGGCTTGACGTCGGGCTTCGCGTCCGGCTTGGGGTCGAGCCCTTCATCGGGCTCGGTCTCCTCGCCGTCGATGAACTTGGACGTCCCGGTCTTCTTACCGTCCTCGTCGTAGAACGACCACTTGCCCTGTTTTCGGTCGTCCTCGTACTTGCCCTTGCTCTGCAGCTTCCCGTTCTCGTGGAAGGTCTCGGCGGGGCCTTCCTTCTTGCCGTCCTTGTAGGCCTCGATGTAGCGGCGCTCTCCGTTGGCATGCCATCCCTGCCACTCGCCCTGCTTCTGCCCGCGCTTGTAGTCGCCCTCCTCGTTCTTCTGGCCGGCGCCGTACCAGTAGGTCCACTCGCCCTGCTTGCGGTTGTCCCAATACTCGCCCTCCACCCGCTTCTGGGCGTTCTGCCAGTAGCCGATGAACTCGCCCTCGCGGCGATCTTCGCGATAGGTTACCTCCTCGCGAACGTCGCCGTCTTCGTAGTACGCGCTCCAACGACCGGTCTTCTGACCGTCGTCGTAGGACCCGGTCTCTTGCAGCTGGGGTGGGTCGTCGCCGTCGGCGTCGAACCACTTGTTGTAGGGACCCTGCCGCGCTCCGCCCTTGGTCTCGCACCACTGCTCGCTCCCCTTGGGCGGCGCGGCGCCGGCGGCCACGAGCTCGTCGCCGCAGACGCTATCGCTGGGCTCGAGCACGCCGTCCTTCCAGACCTCCTCGGTGAGGACGGAGCCGGTCTCGTCGAAGGTCCGCCAGGTGCCGTCCTTGCGACCCGCCAGGTAGCCGCCTTCCGAGGCCTTCTTGCCGTTCTCGAAGAAGCGCACGAACATGCCCTGCTCGACGTCGTCCTTGAAGTCGACCTTGGTCTGCGGTGAGCCGTCGGCAAAGAAGACGGTACTCTGACCGTTGCGCTTGCCATCGCGGAAGATGACGTCGGAAACCTTCCTCCCGTCCTCCCCGAAGTTGGTCCACGTCCCATCCTTGACGTCTTCCTTGTACTCCCCGGTCTCGGCCTTCTCGCCGTTCTCATGCCAGGTGATCCACGCGCCGTGCCGCTTGCCGTCGCGATAGTCCCCCTCGCGCCACTTCTGCTCAGTGCCGTCGTGCCAGCGAATGAACCGACCGTGTCGAATCCCGACCCCGCCGTCGGCGCCCGGCTTCTCGCACCACGCCTCGTGCCCCTCGGGCGGAGTCGCCCCGCTGGGCGTCGTGCCGCTGGCGCACGGTAGCCCCTCGATCTCGGCAGGCGCGACCTCGGGCACGTCGAGCCGCTCTACGAGCGCGTCGGCATCGGCATCCTCGGGCTCGGCCCGGGCGGGCGTGGCGTCCTGGGTCGCTTCGTCCTCGTCCACGGTCGCGACGGGCTCGTCCTTGCCCAGCAGGTCGTCACATCCTCCGGCGAGGACGAGCGCAGCGATGAACGACAGGGAGACCCGAGAGACGTGCATGCGACGTGACGGTGGCACACCTCGTGGCGTTTCTCCACCGACTCAGGGGTTCCACATGCACAGGAAATCGTCGAAACAAACCATGCCGTCGGGGCAGGTCTCGCCGCTGGCGCAGCTCAAGAAACACGCGTTGCCGCCCCCGTCGACGATGGCTCCACACGACACCGTGGCGTCGCCGCTCGGCGGTGAGGCGGGACAGTCGCAGTCGGTCTCACAGCCCTCGGATGCACACACGCCCAACGTGGGATCCATGGTGTCGTCCTGCAGGCATATGGCCGAGAGGTCGTCACACGCCGTGTTCCCGTTGGTCAGGCAGTCGCCGTAGATGCCCTCGGGCGGCGGACCCTCGCAGATCAGGTCGGGCCACATGCACACCTGGTTGCCGATGCAGTCCATCCCCTCGGGACACGTCGCACTCCCGGAGCAGTCGAGGAAACACGCCGTGCCCCCCATCGCCAGGATCTCCCCGCAGACCGACTCGGCCGTGCCCGTCGCCGGTGCGGCCGGACAGTCGCAGTCTTCGACGCAGTCGAGCGCCGCACAGGCGCCGTGCGTCGCGTCATTGCCATCGTCGAGAAGGCACGTGGACTCGACCGCGTCGCACACCCCGTTGCCGGAGTTGAAGCAGTCGTCGTAGTCGGTCGGCGGCTGCTCGCACGCGCCGGTCGAGCTCGACGACGAACCGCTCGAACTCGACGTGCCGCTCGACGACGACGACGACCCGCTCGAGGAGGTGTCGCCGCTCGAACTCGACGTGCCGTCGGTCGTGCGACTCGTGCCCTCGGTCGAGCTGGTCCCGGACGAGTCGACGCGACCCGAGCTGGTCGTGTCGTCCGTCACGGCGGATGTCGAGGTGCTCAGGCCATCACTGGCAGTGACACTGATCCCGGTGGTCCGCACGCCCGACGACCCCGTCTGGGTCTCGGTGGTCGAGCCCCCCGACAGCGTCGGATCGCTGGCGCTGGGGAGCCGACTGGTCGGCTCCGAGCCACAGCCGACCGTGGGCAACCCCACCAACACCATCAACAGATGAACAACACGCATGGACGAACCCGAGGACCCCGACCTTTCGAAGGATAGCCGGCTTCGGGGCGCCCGGACAAGCGATCAGCCGTCCCAGCCGCAGGTGCGTCCGTCGTTCTGCGCTTCGAGGTACCCCATCAGCGGCGCGAAGTACTCCAGGACCGCAGCCGCATCCATCTCGCGCGTCCCGGTGAGTTTCTCGAGCGCATCGGGCCACGGCTTGCTGGAGCCCATCGCGAGCATCGCGGCGAGCTTCGCCCCCGCTTCCTTGCTGTCGTAGACCGAGCACGTGTGCAGCGGACCCTCGTGGCCTGCTGCGTCGCACATCGCCTTGTGAAACTGGAACTGAAGGATGTGGGCCAGGAAGTAGCGCGCGTACGGGGTGTTTGCGGGGATGTGGTACTTCGCGCCCGGATCGAAGTGTTCTTCGCCGCGCTCGGTGGGCGGCATCACGCCCTGGAACTCACCGCGCAGCTTCCACCAGTGCGCGTTGTACTGCTCGGGCTTCACCTTCCCAGCGAAGACGTCCCACCGCCACTGATCGATCATCTTGCCGAAGGGCAGGAACATGATCTTCGACAGCGCATCCTGCATCTGCTTGTTGATGACCGCCTCATCGCTCTCGGAGACCTTCCCCAGGAGTCCGATTTGGTTGAGGTACTTGGGGGTGATCGACAGCGCGATGGCGTCCCCGATCGCCTCGTGGAAACCGTCGTGCGCGCCCTGCTGATAGAGAACCGGGAGGGTGTAGTAGTTGTTGTAGTAGTAGTCGTGCCCGAGCTCGTGATGGATGGTCACGAGGTCTTCGTGGTCGATCTTGATGCACATCTTGATGCGCAGATCGTTGTTGGACGTGACGTCCCAAGCGCTCGCGTGGCAGACCACTTCACGATCCTTGGGCTGCACGAACATCGAGCGCTCCCAGAAGGTTTCGGGCAGAGGGTTGAGGCCCATCGACGTGAAGAAGGACTCTCCCATCTTCACCATGTCGAGCTCGGTGGTCTTCTTCTTCGCGAGCGCCTTGGTGACGTCGATGCTGGGCTGCCCCTTGTATGGCTCGAGCATCGGGTACAGGTTGGTGAACTCCTGCGTCCACATGTTGCCCGAGAGATGCGCGGGGATCATCCCGTCGGCGGGCACCTTGTCGGCGCCGTACTTCTCGCTGAGCTTGGCGCGAATGTGGCAGTGCAGCGCGTCGTACAGCGGCTTGACCTGGGCCCACAGCCGGTCCATCTCCTGCTCGAACGCTTCGGGTGACATGTCGTAGCGGCTACGCCACAGCTCGCCCATGTCCGAGAACCCGATCGACTTCGCGCCCTCGTTGCCGAGCTCGACGAAGCGCACGTAGTCGTCCTTCATGGGGACCGAGATCGTCCGCCAGTGCTCCCACGCCTCGAGCTGCGCGTCGTAGTCGCGGCTGGTCGCCAGCACGTCGGAGAGCTCGCCGAGGTCCTTGCAGGTCTTCTCGTCCTCCGGGTCGCTGCAGTACTTGCCCTTGCCGTAGGTGCTTTCGAGCTTGGATGTGATGTCGGCCAGCTCCTTGCGCTTGGCCGGATCATCGGGCGCCGGCACGGTGCTCGAGATCTTGAGCAGCTGGATCTGTCGCAGCGTGTCCGGGTCGGCCTTCACCCCGTCGAACGTGGCGGCCTCGGCGATCGCCTTGGTCTCGTACGCCATGACTTCGGCGGTCAGCTCCGCCGCCGCTTTGTCGTGCTCGTCGGTGATGTCGGTCGCCTTGGTCCACTGGGCCTGCGCCGAGCGGGTCCACAGCTCCTTGAGTTCCTCGTTCGTCTTGTCGACGAAGGCCTTGGCCTGCTCGGGCGTCTTGTCGCTCTTCTTCTCGAACGGGCTCTTGCCTGGATCGGCCTTCGTGTCGATCGCGACCTTCTTGGGCGCCTCTCCCTCGGCCTTGGCCTCCGCCTTGGCGTCTTCCTTCTTCGGGGAGTCGGCGGGCGTGGAGGAGTCACAAGCGCCGAGGCCCAACGAGACCATCAGCGCGGCGAGGGGGACGTGGACGCGTCGAAGCATGACCGCGGGACGGTAGCCCCGCTGTGCAATCTCGCGCAAGCACCGCTTGACGGCCGACTTCGATGAACTAGGACGCCCGCGCCCGATTTCATCGGGAGAAGGATTTCCATGCGTCCCACCCTCCACCTCTCCACCCTCCTGGCCCTGTGCACGCTGGTCGCCTGCGACCGATTCGACCGCGTGGGAGACGACGTTCGAGACACCCTGGAGACCGTCGAGACCGCCAGTGCCCCGCAGACCAACTCCCCGTCCTTCGGGCTCGCCGCGCATGACCTCGAGCGCGAGGTGCGTCGACGCCTCCTCTCGGACGATGCCGTGCCCGCCACCGAGGTCGAGATCGACGCCGAGCTCGGCGTCGTGGCACTGCGGGGCTCGGTGCCCCATCTACTCGCCAAGGAGCGAGCGGTGCGCCTCGCCGGCCTCGTCGGGGGCGTGCGGACCGTCAGCGACCAGCTCGAGGTGACCTCACCGACCCGAGCGGACGCGTTGATCGAGGACGACATGCGAACCGCGATGCTCTACGACCCCGCGGTCGAGGCCCTCGATCTGGTCGCCGTCTCCAAGGACCAGCGCGTCACGCTGCGGGGCACGGTCGACTCCTTCGCCGAGTACGCGATCGCCGAGCGGTTGGCAAAGTCGGTCCGTGGCGTACGCTCGGTCGACAACGCCCTGACCATCGCCGCGCCCGACGACCGCCCCGATCGAGAGCTCTCGGCCGACATCCTCGCGCGCATGCGGTGGGACGCGCTGCTCGACGCCCGCATGGTCCGGGTCGAGGTCTCCGGCGGCGTCGCATCCCTGCACGGCACGGTGGGAAGCCTCGGCGAACACGCACGTGCCCTGGCCGACGCGTGGGTCCCTGGCGTTCGCCGCGTCATCGGCCGGGACCTCGAGATTCAGCAGTGGGCGAAGGACCCCCAGCAGCGGGTCGCGAACGCCCCCACGCCATCGGACGAAGACATCACCGAGGCGATCGAGCTCGCCATGCTCCTCGATCCGCGGATTCAGGGCCTAGGGGTCACCATCTCCGTCCACGACGGTGTGGCGGTGCTGGCGGGCTCGGCTCGAACGCTCGCCGGCAAGGACGCCGCCCTCGGACTCGCGCACAACACCGTGGGCGTCCGCAGCGTCGAGTCGCAGCTGGTGGTCTCGGGACAGCACATCGACGACGAAGCCCTCACCCGCGCGCTCGGCCAGCTGCTCGAACTCAACCCGATCACCGAGCACGCCAGCATCGAGGTGGACGTCGACGATGGCGTCGTGACGCTCTCCGGTTCGGCGCCGGGCTACGCAGCGCGTGCCGAGGCCCGAGACATCGCCGCTCGAACGGCAGGCGTTCGCGAGGTCAACCAAGACATCGAGGTCGCCGAGGCGGCGGCGGGATCCTTCTCCCCGGAGCCCCTCGTGGCTCCGTACCACCCGATCGACCACGGGCTCTGGAGCAAGGTCTACGTCAGCGGGGCAAAGCGCTAGAAGCGACCGTGGAGCTGGAGTCCACCGCCGCCGGGCATCCACGTGCCACTGATCTGCACCTTGCGAAGCTCTGCCCGCCGCCGCTTGGACTTGAAGAACATCACCCCGCCCCCGATGAGCAGGCCTGCGGTGATTGCAGTGGAGACCACCGACGCCGTCCACATCGGGTTGAGGTCGTCTCGATAGACGGTCGATACACCCGTGGCGGTCCACAGACCCAAGGAGATCGCTCCGCCGACGTATCCGCCGTAGAGCAGGCCCAGACCGATGTTCTTCTGGCGCTCGATCGAGTCGGACTCGGCCGCCAGCGCGGCGATCGTCGGCTTGCCGCGACTGGCGATCTGCTCGGGCTCCCCGGCGACTCGGTAGGCGTCGATCAGGGCCCAGCTGACCGTGCGGCTCTCGCCGGTGTTCGCCAGCACGATGGTGACGTAGTTGCCCTTTTGTACCGCAACGACGCGCCCGATCAGCATGCCCCCGTCCCGCAGGTCGATGCGATCTTCACTCGGTGTCGGCTGCGGCGTCGCAACCGGGGCGGCGACCGGCGGTGCTTGGGCGACCGGCGGGGCTTCGGCCGGCAGCGCTCGAGCAGCCGGGGCTTCGGCCGGCTCGGGCGCAGCCGCCGGCACCGGGGCCTCCGCAGTCGCTGCGGGCGCGGGGGGCGTGACCCCGGGCCCCGCCTGCGGGCCCTCCTCCGGAGCGAGCATCGTCGTGAACGCGACCGCCAGCGCAAGCATCATGCGGGCACCGTATCAGACTCGATGCGGGTTCCCAGTGACGTCTTGCACAGTCGACAGCGCTACGGCGTCGGCGTTGTAGAGATGGCGGTACGCATCCACGAGCCCGTCACCCATCGAGGCGGCCAGTTGCCCCACCGTTCGGGTGCCGTCGCAGGCCTTGAGCAGGGTGGCCAGCTCAGCGACGGGCGCGACCGTCTCGATCCGGACCGGGTGACCTTCGTTCGACAGCACCAGGTTGGCGCCGTCCTGCTCGACCCGAAGATGCGCACACAGGGAGGGATACGCTTCCATGATCGCGTCACCCTCGAACAGCTCGGTCGCGCTGCGGCGGCCAGGATGCGTGACGACGAAGCTGTGCTTGATGAGATTGCCCAGCGCCAGCTCAGCGGCACAGGCCTGCTCCCACGGGCCGAGCGCGTCGACTTCGGGCATCAACCCCGCCCGCCCCAGCGCGGTCATCTCCGGACGGTAGGGCGCGTTGCCGAGCCACCGATGGAACTTCAGGCCGGCGTCCTCGATGAGGGCCCGGACGTCCTCCACCCGGTAGCTGCGATCCCGAGGGTTGAGCACCATGTCCATCACCTCCTCCACGCTGATCTTGCAGCCGACCTCGCGATACACGAGCCGAAAGGGGTGCCCCTCGGGCAGCAGCGCGAGCAGCGACTGCACCTTCGTCGCGCTGACCTCGTCGATCGCCAGACCGAGCATGGTCGCCAGCTCCTGCAGCATGTAGATGCCGTGCCGGCCGTAGCGCGCGTAGACCATCGCCATGATCGCGCCTCCGGGTCGGGTCACGCCACCGAGCGCTCGTAGTCCCGCCGCGGGGTCGGCAAGGTGGTGGAGCACGCCCGTGCAGCAAACGAAGTCGAACTCCCGTCCGAGCCCGGCGACCTCCTCGAGCGGTAGACGATGGTGCTCGACGTTGTCGATCCCGTGCTCGGAACACTGTTGCGCACTGATCGACAGCGACGCTTCGGAGATGTCCACGCCCACGACGCGGGCGTTGGGCATGTACGCCCCCAGCACCGGCATCATGTTGGTGCCGCACCCCGCGACCAAGATGTCGAGGTCGTCCCGCATCGACTGCTCGGGAAAGAACAGCGAGAAGCCCGTCTTGGGGTTCCAGATCGGCTGTCGCCGTCCCGCTTTGAAATCGTCGATCCCCGAGACGACGCGAGGGTACGGGAACGCCTCGTACAGCTGTTGCAGTGCGTCCGAGGGACTGACGGCGGGCTCACCCATGGGCGACTCATGGGGCCACGGTCCGCGAAAGGCCAGGCTCAATCGAGGACGGAGCCGATCCATACGGGGACGGCACGCCCTCGAACCTTCGACCGGGCCGCTGCAAAGGCGCTACCATCGAGCGCCAACATGCCCAACGACGACGCTGAGAAGACCGACGACGCCAACGCCCCCACGTCCGACGCGGAGTCCTTCGACGCAGTCGGGGCCGCAGCAGAGCTCGCAGCGGCGATGAAGCGCCGGCCTGCGCCGGAGGCGGACGCCAACCCGACCAACTACACCGCCATCCTCGAGGACGAGGTCGAGGCGCTGCAGCGGGTGGTCGCGGAGAAAGAAGAGGCGCTGCAGGCCGCCCTGGAGAAGGCTGCGCAGGCGAAGGCAGAGGTCGACCGCGCGCGGGCCCGGCTCGAGCGAGACGCCGCCGCGACGATCGGGCGCAAGCAGCGGGACGTCGTCGCCAGCTTCCTCGACGTCGCCGACGACCTCGGGCGCGCGGCGGCCGAGTTGACCGGAAATGGGGTCAACACCGCGCTCGCGCAGGGCGTGCTGATGGTCGCGAGCAAGCTGCAGACCGTGCTCGGCCGGCACGGTGCGGTGCATCGGCCGGCGCTCGGGCTCCCGTTCGACTCGGCCCACCATGAGGCGATCGGCACCGTACCCGCCACCGACGAAGTGCCCGAGGGGACGGTCGCGTCGGTGGTCCAAGAGGGCTACGTGATCGGCGACCACACCCTGCGGGTCGCCCGCGTCGTCGTCGCCCGATGAGCAAGGCGGCCTGCGCTACTCCACGCCCATCTTCTTGCTGATCGCCTCGGCCTCGTCGAGCCACGTGGCGAGGCTGCCCTCGATGCCGTTGCGCCAGAACGACGCATCCCGAGGGTCGAGTCCGAAGGGATCCATGAGCTGGACGGCGTCCTTGCTGCCGCCGGCCCGCAGCAGGTCGAGGTACATCGGCTCGAAGTCGTCGCCGAACTTGTCCTGCACGGCGAAGAGCGACTGGGTGAACAGCTCCCCGAACGCGTAGGCGTACACGTAGAAGGGGCGCAGGAAGTGGCTGACGTAGCACCACAGGTTGTCGGTGTGTTCGTACGTGAACAGGTCGTCGGGTTCGCCGTAGAACGCCTTGGTGACGTCCATCCAGTGCCCGGCGTAGTCGTCGGCCGCCAGCTTGCCGGACCTGCGGGCCTCGTGAATCTTGCGCTCGAAGTTCGAGAAGGAGATCTGCCGGACCACCGTGTTGATGTGATCCGAGCATTTGTCCATCAACATCACCAACCGCTGCTCGTCCGTCTCCGCGCGGTCGAGTAGGTACTTGAACGTGGTCATCTCGCCGAAGATCGACGCGGTCTCGGCGTAGGCCATCGGTGCGCGGAACATCAGCGGGCCCTGAGCGTTGGCGGCGAGCATGCCGTGAACGCCGTGGCCGGCCTCATGGGCGACGGTCATCACGTCGCGGGTCGAGCCCAGGTAGTTGAGGAAGTTGTAGGCGCGGGCTTCGTTACCCGGCAGGCACACCGCAAAGTTGAACGCGCCGCCGGTCTTGCCCGCATAGGGCGGGGCATCGACCCACTTGCGGTCGACCATCGTGGTGACCAGGTCGCGCAGCGTGGGGCTGAACGAACCGTAGGCCGAGCGCACGGTCTCCAGGCACTCGGCCCAGGGCACCACGCGGTTGTCGGCGAAGGGGAGCTTGGCGTTTCGATCGCTCCAGCGCAGCGTTTCACGGCCCAGGTGCTTGCGCAGGAGGTCGTAGTAGCGGCGCGCATGCTTGGCTCCGGTCTCGGCCACGACGTCGTGCAGGGCCTCCACCGTCGCGTCGTCGATCTTGTTGCCGAGGTTCCGGGCCGACATCGGCGACGCGTAGCCGCGCTCGACGTCCTCCACGGCCTTGGCCCCGATCACGACGTTGAGCGTTCGCGCCATCAAGCGGTCGAACTTCTGCCCCGTGAGCCCCTCGCTGAACGCGGCGAGGGCCGCCGCCCGCACGTCTCCGTCGGGGTTGTTGCTCACCACGTGCAGAATCTCCGGGAGCATCATCGACTGGTCCTGGAAGTCGAAGCGCAGCTCCGCCTCCCACTCGTCGATGTAGTCGGACCACTCCGAGGGCCCAAATGGACCGCGCAGCGTCAGCGCCCGCTCGACGTTCTCCTCGAGCAGGTACTTTCCGTTGAGCCGCAGGTTGTCGATCATCGGCTGATGGCGCGCCACCACGGCATCGCTCTCGAGCAGGCCCTGATACGTGTCCTCCGGCATGGCCACGAGTTCGTGGTCGAAGAAGTTGAGGTTGTTGGCCTCCGTGCGGCTCCACGTCTCCTGCACGATGCCGAGCTTCTGCTGGATCTTCGCGTTGGTTGCGTCGGTGCTGCGTCGCAGGAAGAGGTAGACCAGCAGCTTCTCGGCCAGGCAGGTCATCGCCGCCTGGCTCTCGAGCGCCGCGCCGAGGGTGGTGGCGAGCTTGCCCTTGAACTGCGTCGAGAACGACTCGGCCATCGAGACCAGCTCGGCGAGGTCGGCGTCGAGCTGCGGGTCATCGAGGTCGGCGTAGAGGTCGGAGAGGTCCCAGCGAACCTCGTCGGCGCCGGTGGAAACAGTCTGCTCGGTGGCTGCACTCGAATCGGTCATGGAGGAACACGATTCCTAGCACGACTTGGGCGGGCTGCGACCTGAGCCGCAGGGCCGCGGTACACTGCCCACCGTGTCCTCCCCCACTGCGGACGGCCCTGCCGACGCGGTCATGGGCCGCCACGTGGCGATGAAGCAGATCTGCGTGCGAGGGCGCCTGGAGCATCCTGCGTCAGCTCGTCCGCGACGCCGACCCGAGCAGCTCGAGCGAGGACACGGTGGCCTGAGCCAAGAACTGCTCGGCGCGTCGGCGCTGTCCGTCGGTGTTCTGGACGAGCTCTGCGCCGGTGAGCACGGCCGCAAAGAACCCCTCGGTGTGCCACGTACCGTGCACGAGCACCGGCGCGTCCTCACCGGGCACATTCGGGTGGGGCCACGGGCTGACGTAGGCGTAGGGCTGCGCGTAGCTGTCGTCGCCGAAGCTGAACCCCACCCCGACCGACGCGTCCTCGTCCGCATCCTCGCGCTCGGGCAGCGTGAGCGTGGTTGCGATGTCGAAGTGGTGCGGCCACAGGCGAACGTCGGAGACGTCGTCGTGGTCGCGGGCGAAGCGATCCAGCACCATGTGCGCGTTGGCGATCCACCGCTCCAGCTCGGCCCGTGCGCCTTCGTCTGATTGGGCGTCGAACGCCGATCCGTCCCCCACCGGATGCTCCGGCATGTCGTGTTCGAGCAGCTCGATGTCCTGGACGTCATGGCCGAGGACCTCCGTGAGGGCAGCGGCAAGCCAGGCCAGGCCTTCGGACAACGTGTGCCCGTCGGCGGATCTTTGGGCGACCACCTCACCCCGCGCCACGACGATCCAGTGCAGGTCGTGCGGCCGAAGCCCCGCCCGCACCTCACTGCCGAGCGGACGCGACAGGAGGGCTCGCGTGGCGGCGTCCCACCCCAGGTTGGTGTGGTCGTAGTCGTCGCGGTGCGTGAGCAGGCGGGCCGCAGCAGCAGCGGGCACCTGGGTCGCCCAGTGGAGGCTCAGGCGCCCCGACTCCAGAGACGTAGGGTCGATCGTTCCGAGCGTCGTCCACATGCGGAGCCTCAAAGGGGCATCACGCCCGCGTAGGGCACGCCGGTCAGGTGGGCGAGGTCGCGGTCGTAGGTGGTCAAATCGTCGAGACAGAAGTCCCGCAGGTGCTCGTGACCGCACGCGCGGGCCAACACCTTCATGAGGCCGACGGAGGTGTCGAAGAAGTTCGTCAGCCGGGCTGCCGACTTGTCGATCTCCAGTCGGCGGCGGAGGTGCGACTTCTGCGTGGCGATTCCGACCGGACAGTTGTTGGTGTGGCACGCTCGCATCCCCAGGCAGCCAATCGCCTGGATCGCGGCGTTGGCCAGCGCCACCCCGTCCGCACCGAGCGCCAGCGCCTTGACGAAATCTGCCTCGGTGCGCAACCCACCGGTGATGATGAGCGTGACGTCCCGTCGCCCGCGAAGGTCCAGATGCCGGCGCGCGCGGGCCAGCGCGATCATCGTGGGCACGGAGATGTTCTGCTTGAACACCTCGGGAGCAGCTCCCGTGCCGCCTCCCCGACCATCGAGGATGATGTAGTCGGCCGTGGCTGCGAGCGCGAAGTCGATGTCGGCCTCGATGTGCTGCGCGCTGAGCTTGAAGCCGATCGGGATCCCGCCGCTGACCTCACGGACTTCGTCGGCCAGCGCGGCGAAGTCCGCCGGGGTGTCGAGATCAGGGAAGGTCGCAGGGCTGATCGCAGGCGTGCCGGGCTCCAACCCGCGCACCTTTGCGATCTTGTCTTGGACCTTCTCGCCGGGTAGATGGCCGCCCGTTCCGGTCTTCGCACCTTGCCCGCCCTTGAAGTGAAACGCCTGAACGTCCCTCACCTTGTCGAGGCTCCAGCCGAAGCGAGCCGAAGCGAGCTCGTAGAAGTACCGCGAGTTGGCCGCCTGCTCCTCGGGAAGCATGCCGCCCTCCCCCGAACAGATCCCGGTGCCGGACCCCTCCGCCCCGGTGGCCAGCGCGATCTTGGCTTCCTCGCTGAGTGCGCCGAAGCTCATGTCGCTGACGAAGAGCGGAATCTTCAGCTCCAGCGGCTTCTTCGCGTTGGGGCCGATCGTCAGCGCGGTGCCGACCCGGTGGTCGTCGAGCTTGGGTTTGCGGTGCAGCTGAGCGGTCAGCAGCTGGATCGAGTCCCAGCGGGGCAGCTCGGTCAGCGGAACACCCATTGCGGACATCGTGCCGTGGTGGCCGACCTTCTCGGGGCCGAGCACCGCCAGCTTGCGGATGCGCTGGTTGTGGGGCTCTTCGGGGCCGCCGTGAGGGTCGTCGTACAAACCCAGGTAGGCGTCACGATCGAAGGGCTGCGGATGCTCGTCATGCCAGGCAGCAACCTCCGCTTCGTCGACGAAGACGCCGTCGCGGTCTTGGTCCACCCACGACTCGAACCGATGCAGCGCCTCGGCGTTGTCGTAGGAAGACACCCCGGTCTCGAGCCGGTAGTCCCATCCGTGCAGCCCACACACCAGGTCGTCGCCCTCGACGCGACCGTCGGACATCAGCGCTCCCCGGTGCAAGCACCGTCCGTACAACACCGAGACATCATCTCCGAAGCGGGTGACGACGAGGTCGACGTTGGCGACCAGGGCATAGGTCGGGTCGCGGTCTTGGAGCGCCGACCACTGGGCAACCTTCACGGGGGACTTGGATGACTTGGACATCGGGACGACTCGGTGCTCGCTCGGCGGCGCAGCGCTCGGAGCATGTCACGGCGAGGGCGGCGCGGGGACGATGATCCCGCACGCCACGCGATCTCCGGCGGCTCCCGCCGGGTTCGTGCGTCCGTCATCCGGCTTGGCGTGCAAGACGATCGAGGTCCCTCCGTCTCGAAGCAGCGACTTCGAGGTCTCCGGCGCGTCGACGATCAAGGTCGCGTCAGAGATGATACGCGTCGCGGTGGCCTCGCCCTTGGCGCCGACGACGACGTTGACCAGGTCGCCGACATGGTGTCCGTCCACGGCTTCGTCGGCGAGCCCGTGCCCTTTCGCCGTGGGGTTGAAGTGACCACCGGCCTCCTCGAACCCCGCCCCTCCGCAGTCTCCGTGTTCATGGATGTGCAGCGCGTGCTCACCGGGCTCCTGATCCGTGAGCGTCATCGACATCTGGATCCCGCCGTCGATGGCGTGGAACTCGGCGGTCCCGACGTCTCGGCCCTCCCGGTCCACGATCTTGGCGCGCGCCGCAGGTCCAGGCTGCGCAGCAGCTTGCGAGGACGGACATCCAGACCCGGCGAGGCCGGTCGCCACGAGCGCAAGGACGGGAAGGAGCGACGGAGGCAAACGCATGCCCAGGGCCTAGCCAACGCTGGCACGCCGTCAAGCGAAGGTTGCGCGTCGCCCCCCGCGGTATACATCGCGTCCATGCTTCGACGCTCACTGCGCCCCCTCGCAGCCCTGTGCCTGCTCACGTTCGCCCCCTCGTGCGCGCGCATCCTCCATCCGGAACGGGTTGGGAACAGCGGCGGCCGCGTCGACGTCGTCCCGCTGGTCGTCGACATCCTCCTCTTCCTTCCCGGCTTGATTCCCGGACTGATCGCGATCGTCGTCGACTTCGGTACGGGCGCGATCTATGTCCAGGGCGAGGGCGGGCAGGCGATCTCCGAGTTCGGTCACCTGGCGCTTCGCAGCGCCCCCAACGGCACCCAGTTCGTCGTGCTCGAGAGCCACGCCGGCGAGGTGCTGGCGATGGCCCCCGTGTCGCCGGACCACAAGACACAGACCTTGAAGCTCACGCCGGTCGCCCAGGACTCCACGATGCTGGCGCGACTCCAGCAGCCGTAGTGCTGGCAACCCCGGTCGCGCTCAAGCGGCGCGACCGACGTCGGAATCGGCTCGAGGTCGGTCGAGGCGCTCGGAGGATGGCAGCAGGATTCGGTGCCCGTGCCGGTAGGTCAGATACTGCCAGGCCCAGTTCACGAAGACGACGGCTCGGTTGCGGAAGCCCACGAGCGTCGCGAGGTGCACCACGAGCCACGCGAGCCACGCCAGATAGCCGCTCGCTCGAAAGCGACCTCTCTGAGCGACGGCTCGGGACCGCCCGATGGTCGCCATGATCCCACGGTCGTTGTATGAGAAGGCCTCCCGAGGTTTTCCAGCCACGCTTCGTTGGATCTGGCGGGCAACGTATTCCCCCTGCTGCATCGCCACCGGCGCAACCCCAGGCAGCGGCTCGGCCGCGTCCGGGGGCTGATGGTGCGCGATGTCTCCGATCGCGAAGACCTCCGGCGCTCCGGGCAGACTGCAGTCGTCCCCCACGAGCACCCGGCCATCGGCTGCGGTCTCTCCCAGGCGCGCCGCCAGAGCGACCGGCTGCACGCCCGCGGCCCAGATGACCGCTCCCACCTCGAGCGTCTCGTCTCCCACCTTCACGCGACCGGGCCGCTCGCAGAACTCGACGCCGGTCTCGGTGCGAACCTCGACCCCCAGCTCCTCGAGCTGCGACTGGGCCGATGCAGACGAGGGTGCGTCGAAGGCCGAAAGCACGCGATCGCCGAGCTCGACGAGGATCACCCGCACGTCCTGCACGCAGAGTCGCGGCGAGGCCAAGGCGGCGGTGGTGCGTGCCAGCTCTCGAATGGCGCCCGCCATCTCGACGCCCGTGGGTCCACCGCCGACGACCACGAACGTCGTCAACGCCTCGCGCCGCCGGGGCTCGTCCTCGTGTTCGGCCAGCTCGAAGCACGTGAGCACGCGCTCGCGGATGGCGCGTGCATCTTCGAGGGTCTTGAGCCCATAGACCTGTTCACCGGGCTCTCCGGGGGGAAGGCGCGTCTTGGCGCCTGCAGCGATCACGGCGTAGTCGTAGTGGATCGAGGGCTCGTCCCGGAGCGAGATACGCTTGGCGGACGTGTCGACATCCACCACCTCGTCGAGCACGATTCGCACGTTGCTCGCCTTGCGCAGGACGGACCTCAAGGGCATCGCAATGTCGGACACCGCGAGGCCCGCGGTCGCCACCTGATAGAGCAGCGGCTGAAAGAGGTGATGGTTGCGCCGGTCGATCAAGGTGACGTCGAAGTCGGTCTTCGCGAGTCGTTCCGCCACGCGTAGACCGCCGAAGCCGCCGCCGACGATGACGACCCGTGCGGCGCCCTTGGGTGTCTTCGGTGCCATGGAGTGGGCCTAGCAACCGCTGGCCCTCACGCACGCCGTCTGGCGCGCTCAGGGTTTGACGGCCGGGACCCCCGACGGGCCGGCCTCTCGGTACTCGGCGAGCCGATACTGGATCTTTCGCGGCGAGATTCCCAAGATCTCGGCCGCCTTCCGGGTGGATCCGCGGACGAGCTCGAGCGTGCTGAGGATCGCATACTTCTCGATGTCGGCCATCGACGCGCCCGGGATCCGGGGCGCATCGCCGCTGTCGCTCTGGCTGTGGTGCAGCACCTCCCGCGGCAGGTGCTTGGGCTGCACCTCGCGCTCGTTGCAGAGCACGACCGCTCGCTCGACGCAGTGCTCGAGCTCCCGCACGTTGTCCGTCCACTCGAAGTGCTGAAGCACGTGAAGCGTGCGGTCACTGAATCCCTGAATGTGCTTGTCGCGCTGCTGCGCGTGAACCTGCAGGAAGTGCATGGCGAGCGCGGGCAAGTCTTCCCACCGCTGCCGCAGCGAGGGAACCCGCAGCGTCACTACGTTCAAGCGGTAGTAGAGGTCGTCCCGAAATCCCCCGTCGTCAGCGAGCTTGTGCAGATCGACCTCGCTGGCCGCGACGATCCGAACGTCGGCGGTCTCGGAGTTCTCGGCGCCCACAGGCTCGTAGACCCCCTCCTGAAGCAGCCGCAGGAGCTTGTTTTGGGCCGAGCCGGGCAGCTGCGAGACCTCGTCGAGCAGCAGGGTCCCGCCGTGAGCTCGGGCGACCGCACCCTCTCGGCCCGACGTCTTCCCCGGGATTGCACCGGCGACATGTCCGAAGAGTTCCGCCTCGATCACCGACGCGTCCAGCCCCGCACAGTGCACGGTGACGAACGGACCCTCCGCGCGCGAACCCCAGTCGTGCAGCGCCCTGGCCACCAGCTGCTTCCCCGTGCCGCGCTCTCCGAGCACCAGCGCGGGGGCATCGGAGTGCGCGACCTGACGAATCAGGGCGACCAGGTCTCGCGACGCCTTGGACGTACCAATCCACGATACCCCCCGACTGCCGTGGTCGCGGCTGAGCTCGGACTTGAGCCGTGAGTTCTCGTGACGCAGACGCTGATGCTCCAGGACCTTGTGGACGACGATCAGCAGCTCGGGGAAGTGGACCGGCTTGGTGAGGTAGTCGTCCGCTCCCTGTTGCATCGCCTCGACGGCGTTCTCGACCGAGCCGAACGCAGTCATCACCACGATGCCCACCACGTCCCCGCGCTCCCGCAGCTTCTTCATCAGCGCCAAGCCATCGAGCCCCGGCATCTTCACGTCGGTGATGATGAGATGGGGGCTCCACTCGTCGACCTGACCGAGGGCCTTGAAGCCGTCGGCGGCGGAGCGGACCGCGTATCCCTCCTCGCGAAGCAGCTCGACGAGGGCGTTGCGCGCCGCCGCTTCGTCGTCGACGAGGAGGATGCGCGTTTCTTCGATGGGAGCTTCGAGAGCAGACATGCGCCTGTGCGGGGATATCCCGCGAACGCCGCCACGGCGACGCATATTTTGCGCAGCTGCGCAATCAGCGCGCCCTCGAACGTCGAGCATGCTCGCGCGTCGAGAATCACTGGCGGAATTGGTCTGTTTGGTCGACCTTGGGTCTGCGATGCGCAACTGGGACGCCATTCCCTGGCCGCGGAACGTCCTCCCGGCCGCCGTGCGGTCCGCCCTGCTCGACCACGCGGTGGCGGATGCAGACGCGCTCGGCCGAGCGCTCGAAGCCCCTTGGGCCCGGGCGTATGGCGCCTGGATTCGCGAGACCCTCGGCGATCCGGCACAGGCGGGCCCACGCCGGGCTGCGCTCGCAGACGAAGCGCTGACGACGTCCCCGCTGTCCGACCACGTCGAGGCGCTGACGCTGCTGGGTGCCGCTCGCCGCCGTCGCGCCGAGTCCGTCGAGGCGCTCGAGGCCCTTGCGCAGTGGACGGACACGGAGGTGCGCATCACCGCCCAGGTCGCGCAGCAACGCGCCGATGATCCCGCCTCGCCGCGCAACCGACTGGTCGCGATGGGCAAAGCGGCGGGGACCCTCGGCCACGAGCTCCGCAACCCACTGGGGGTGATCGAGTCGTCGATCTATCTCCTCGAGCGCCGCGCGGACCTCGATGACAAGGCGGTACGGCATCTCGAGAAGATCGCCCGCCAAGCCCGAACGTGTCACCGCATCGTCGCGGACCTGATGCACCTGGCTCGAAACGCGCCGCCGCGCCTGGAGTCGATCGACGTCTCCGACGCCTTCGCGCTCGCGATCGAGGAGGCGGCCCTCCCCTCCACGGTGACATGCCGCGTCGAGGCGCCACCGGGCCTGCGCATCCAGGCCGACTCGGGTCTGCTGCAGCGGGCGCTGGTGAACCTGCTTCGCAACGCCAACACCGCGACGCGAGGCCGGGGTGACGTCGAGCTGGGCGTGCTGCGGTCCGATGACGCCATCGCCCTGTGCATCCGAGATCACGGTCCGGGCTTCGACGCCGCGCTGCTCGATCATGCCTTCGATCCCCTCGCCACCACCGCCGGCATCGGGCTGGGGCTGGCTCTCGTCGAGAGCATCATGCGGCGCCATGGCGGCAAAGCCACCGCTGAGAACCTCTCCGAGGGCGGCGCCCGGGTGCTCCTGCACTTCCCGTCCCGCCAAAACCCGTGACCGAACGAATCGCCTTCCATCGGCGAGACGCACACCGCACACTGGCCCCATGCGGCTATTGGGCGCACGCATCCTGGTCATCGACGACCACGCGGACCTCGTGGAGAACCTCCAAGAGATCCTCGAAGGCGAGGGTGCCACGGTGAGAACGGCCGATAGCGCGGAGCTGGGGCTCGAGCTGGCGCGGGCCGAGTTCGACGTTGCGCTCGTGGACGTTCAACTCCCCGACGCGCGCGGCCCTCAGATCGTGCCCCGGCTCAAGACCGGAGACGCCCTGCAGGAGGTCCTCCTGATCACGGGCAATGCCTCGATTCACGACGCGGCCGAGGCGGTCAAGTCCGATGCCTTCGCGTACATCCTCAAGCCCTTCGACCCCGAAGACCTCGTCTCCACCGTGGAGCGGGCGAGGCGACAGGTCACGCTCCATCGACGCGCCGCATCGCTGCAGTCTCGCCTGGGCCGCAGCGAAGAGGCCTTGCGGACGCTCGTCGACACCGTCCAAGCGCTCCTGCTCGTGCTGGACGGCAACCTTCACGTGGTGCAGGCCAACCCGGCCGTCGCCGCGGCCACCGGTCTGAGCGCCGCCGAAGTCGTGGGAACGAACTGGCTCGAGACCTGCGTCCCGCCGCGGGCCCGTGCCGCGCTTCGAGATGCGTTCAACTCGCTGCGAGAGCACCCCGAAGCCGTCAGCGTCGACGGCCTGATCATCCGCCGCACGTCGGAAGGACGGGTTGAAGAGCGAAGCATCAGCTGGCAGCTCGCCGCCCTTGGAGACGGTGCGGCCTTCCGCATCTACGCCTCGGGGCTGGACATCACCGATCTCGCCGAACTCGAGCGACGCACCCGGATGGCCGAGAAACTCGCCGCCGTCGGCACGGTGTCCGCCGGTCTGGCCCACGAGATCCGCAACCCACTCAACGCGGCAAACCTTCAGCTGCAGCTCCTCGAACGGCGCCTCGAGAAGATCACCGACGACCCCAAGGTCCGCGGACCACTCGACACCGTGCGGGAAGAAATCCTTCGGCTCGGGGCGCTCGTCTCCGACTTCCTCACCTTCGCGCGTCCCACGGCCCTGACCGCTCGCACGACCAACGTGTGCGAGCTCATCGAGCACGTCGCCAGCCTCGAGCGCCCGGTCGCCCAGGAGCTGGGTGTCGACATGATCACGAGCTGCGAGATCCGCAGCATCCCCGTCGAGATCGACCGCCAGCGCATCGAGCAGGTGCTGCTCAACCTCACCCGCAACGCGCTCGAAGCGGTCGCGGGCCAACCGGACGGCCGCGTCGAGCTCTCGGTGCACCGAGACGGCGCAGGCGCACGCATCGTGGTCGCGGACAACGGACCTGGAATCGACGAGAACGTCGTGCCGCGGATCTTCGAGCCGTTCTTCACGACCAAGGAGACGGGCACCGGCCTGGGCATGGCCATCGCGCACAAGATCGTGGACATGCACGGTGGGCACCTGGAGATCGATGGTCGCGACGGCGCGCGCGTGACGATCGTGCTGCCGCCCTCCCCACCGCACCCGGTCCCCAGAAAGGCCTCGAGCTGAGGGCCATCTTCGGGCTGTCGTGCCGCGATTTGGTGGCGTGACGTCGTCCAACGAGTTCTCGGGCCCAAGAGGGGGTACCCTTCGCGCCTATGCGAAAGGTCCGACGCCGCGACGCACTCGACTACCACTCCACCGGACGCCCCGGAAAGATCGAGGTCGTCGCCACCAAGGCGCTCAACAGCCAGCTCGACCTCTCCTTGGCCTACTCGCCGGGCGTTGCCGAGCCCTGCCTCGAGATTCGAGACGACCCGGCCGCCGCGTTCAAGTACACCGCGCGCGGCAACCTGGTGGCCGTGATCACCAACGGAACCGCGGTGCTCGGGCTGGGCAACATTGGTCCGCTCGCGGCCAAGCCGGTGATGGAGGGCAAGGGCGTGCTCTTCAAGAAGTTCGCCGACATCGACGTCTTCGACCTCGAGCTCGACGCTGCGGACCCCGACCTCTTCATCGCGTGCGTCGCCGCGCTCGAGCCCACCTTCGGCGGCATCAACCTCGAGGACATCAAGGCGCCCGAGTCCTTCTACATCGAGGAGCAGCTGCGCAAGCGGATGAAGATCCCCGTGTTCCATGACGACCAGCATGGGACCGCGATCATCTCTGGCGCAGCGCTGATCAACGCCGCGCACCTGCAGGAGAAAAAGCTCGAGGACCTCGTCGTGGCGGTCAGCGGTGCGGGAGCATCGGCGGTCGCCTGCTCGCGGTTCTTCATCAGCCTCGGCGTGAAGGCCGAGAACATCACGATGTGCGACTCGACCGGCGTCATCTACAAGGGTCGCACCGAGCGCATGAACGACGCCAAGGCGTCGATGGCCGTCGAGACCGAGGCACGCACCCTCGCCGACGCGATCAAGGGCGCCGACGTCTTCTTGGGTCTGTCGACCGGCGGCGTGCTCTCCAAGGCGGACGTTGCGACGATGGCCAAGCGCCCGATCATCTTCGCGCTGGCCAACCCCGACCCCGAGATTCCCTACGACGACGCCAAGGAAGCCTGCCCCGACGCGATCGTCGCGACCGGGCGGAGCGACACCAACAACCAGGTGAACAACGTGCTCGGCTTTCCGTTCATCTTCCGGGGCGCGCTCGACGTCTCGGCCACGGGCGTCACCGAGGAGATGAAGATCGCTGCCGCAACCGCGCTTGCCGAGCTCGCCCGCCGGGACGTGCCGCAGGTGGTCTCGCTCGCGTACGGCCGCGACTACGAGTTCGGACCGGACTACATCATCCCCAAGCCCTTCGACCCGCGCGTGCTGCACTGGGTCGCCCCGGCCGTGGCCGAAGCCGCCGTCGCCTCGGGTGTTGCGACCCGCCCCTACGATCCCGTCGCCTATCGCGAGCACCTCAAGGGCCTGCTGGGACAGTCGACCGCGGTCTTGCGCCGCTTCCTGCGGCAGGCCGCGACCGAGCCCAAGCGCATCGTCTTTCCCGAGTCCACCAAGCCGCCGGTGCTTCAGGCGGTCAGCATGCTGGTCTCCGAGGGCATCGCGCTCCCTGTGCTGGTCGGCAACCGCGAGGAGATCCAAGCGGTCATCAGCCAGCACGAGCTCGACCTCGACCTCGATTCCATCGAGGTCGTCGATCCTGCCACGGACGACAAGGCGGCCGAGTACCGCGCGCGGCTCTACGAGAAGCGGCAGCGCCGCGGAGAAGGCCGTCGAGCCACGGCGCGACGCCTCGCGTCTCCGCTCGACTACGGCCTGATGATGGTCGAGGAAGGTCGCGCCGACGGCATCGTCGCCGGGCACGACATGCACTACCCCGACGCGCTGCGGCCCGCGCTGCAGATCCTCGGCACCGCGCCGCAGACCAAGCGCGTCGCCGGCATGTACCTGCTCCTGCACAAGCGAGGCACGCTGTTCTTCGCCGACACGACGGTCAACGTCGACGCCGATGCAGACACGCTGGCGGACATTGCAGAGATGGTCGCCGATGCCGCCGTCACCTTCGACGAGCAGCCCCGGGTCGCCATGCTCTCGATGTCCAACTTCGGATCCGTGCAGCACCCCGACGCCCAGAAGGTCGCCAAGGCGACGGCAACGCTTCGCAAGCGACGCCCCGACCTTCAGGTGGAAGGGGAGATTCAGGCCAACTACGCCGTCAACTACGAGCTGCAGAAGCGCTCGTTCCCGTTCACGACGCTCGATGGTCCCGCCAACGTTCTGATCTTCCCCAACCTCGAGGCTGGGAACGCCGCCTACAAGCTCATGCGCGAGCTCGGAGGCGTCACCGCGATTGGACCGGTCCTGCTCGGCATGGCGCGCCCGGTCACCGTCCTCGAGCGCGACTGCGACGTGGACAACATCGTCATCATGACCGCGCTCACCGTCGTGCAGGCGCAGGAAGCCGCGCGCCGGGACTGACCGCCAGGCACCCTGGCGGCAGCCTCACACGTAGACGTCCAAGGCTCGAGGCAGGACCTCGATGACCTTGGGCTGCACGTACAGCGCCTCACCATCGAGCATGATGTTGGTGGGGCCTTCGAGCTGGAACTCCACTCGAGCCGGCTGAGACGCGCGCACCGCCTCGAGCTGGAGGTGCTTGCCCTCGAAGATCTTCGGGAACGCGCGCAGCAGACCGATCCGGCCCAACGCGCCCACGTGGATGACGTCGAGCTTCCCATCGGAGGTGTCGGCGTCCGGGGCCATCATCATCGTGCCCCCGGTGAACCTGCTGTTGCAGATGGCGATGAAGGACGCAGCGGCGTCGTCCCATGCCCCGTCGTCCTGGCGGATCCGGTACGGCTTGGGCGCGAGTCCCAGCGTCTCGGCGATCACGCTGCCAACGTAGCCAAACTCCCCCCAGTTCTTGTATCGAGCCGCGCGCGAGTTCACGTCGGCGGCGAATCCGATCGCAAAGAGGTTGATGAACACGTTCTCGCCCCGGTCGTGCTGGATGCGCACGACGTCGACCGTCCGCGTACGCCGCTCCACGAGGGCTGCGAGCGCGTGCCCGGCTCCGTCCTTGTCCCCGGGGCGCATGAAGTCTCGCAGAAAGGAGTTGCCGGTCCCCATCGGCAGGAACCCGAGCTGGGGACGGTCGGCGCCATCCTCGAGCGCAGCGGGGAACATGCCGTTGATGAGTTCGTATCCGGTGCCGTCTCCGCCGACCGCCAGGAAGCGTCGCTGCCCCTTGGCCCACGCGGCGCGAACGAGCTCGGCTGCTTCGCCCGGCGCGGACGTCGTCACGACCTCGATCTCCAGACCGGCATCCTCGAGCCGGCGAACCGCCGCCAGATACTCTTTGCCGCAGCGGCCTCCGCCGGCTGCAGGGTTGACGACTGCCAGAAACTGCATCGAGGCCGCTGGATACCACACCCAGGCCACCGGGAATCTCTCGCCCGCGCCGGTCGCGGCGGTCCGTTGCGCTCGCTGGATCGGCCGAGAACACGATTCATCACTCTTCCACAGAGCGCTTCTCAGGTTACAAACATTTCACGTGTCAAACGTCGGGACCGCGCCTATGGTTGACTGAGGTCGTGTGACAGGAACGCCGAAAAGACGCCCCAGGCCCAGAATGGGACCCATTTCGCGGCGCGGGCAATCACGGCGCGTGCGGACGGAGGAACTCTTTGCGGTCGGTGAAGCAGACCCCGCGAGTCCTGCCTCAACTCGCAATTCAACCGCGCCGTGGGAGCTCGAGGTGGCCGGGATGCCCGTCGCGATCGTCTCCGCTGAACGATCGAAGATCAGCCCTTTGCGGTGGTCGTCCGCCGTAGACATGCCTCCAGTGGACATGCTGGCCGGAATCGCGAGTCAAACGCCGACGGGGCTGCTCGCGCTCGAGAGCGCCGACGGCTCGTGGGGCGCCGCGTTCGACATCGTCGAAGGCCGTGTCGTCGCAGCGATCAGCACGGACGAACACGGTCAGGTCGACCGATGGAGTGCCGCCGTTCACCACCGCAGCCCGAATCGATTCAGCGCCGAAGGCGAACGCCCGCTGTGGATGAGCCTGGCCCGGATGTTCATCGAGACCAGCGTGCTCGAGAGCCTGCGCCGTTCGTCCGAAGTCGGGACGCAGCTGACCTTCTTGCGCGGCGACGTCCAGTGGATCGGTTCGCGCCTCGAGCCCGAGGACGCGCTCAAGCTCGACTACCTCCTGATGGAACATGCCCGGCAACGCGACGAGTTCGTGCTGCTCGCTCGCACGATCGAGTCGGAGGCAGCGATCGTCGTGCCGGTGGCTCGACCTCCGCACAGCGCCCCCAAAACCGAGCTCGACCGCGGCGACGAGAGCGACTGGTCCGAGCTTCGAGAGGCGGACGAGGTCGCGCTGGAACAGTGGAAGGACGCCGCCGCCGTCTGGGCGATGTGCGATGGAGAGAGCTCGGTCGCGCAGACGATCGAGTCCTCGCTTCTGGGTCGGTTCCGAACGCTGAGGTCTCTGGTCGCACTTCGATCCGGCGACTTCGTTCGCTTCGAGGCTCCAAAGGAGCGCGAAGAGCCGTCATCGAGCACGGCGGTCGTCATTCCGTTCACCCCCCACTCCTCGCTCGGCGCCGCCAGTGCGCCCGGCGAGGTCCCCGACAGCGCGCTCGAGCACGTCGATATCGCCGTACTCGCGTCGCTCGGTCAAAGTCCCGCCATCGCGCGGGAGACCATCGAGGATTTCATGGGCATGTTCCCGGACTGGATCACCGACCTCGAGGAGTCGATCACCGCCGGGCACGACGACGCTGCCCTGTCGATGTGCGTGCAGATCCATGACGCCGCGGACATCGTGGGCGCGCGTTACATCGCCTCGCTCGCCTCGCTCGCCCGCAAGCTGCTCCGAGATGGCAACCAAGAGATTGCAGCGAAGCTCGTCGGCGATCTGGAAGAGGAGTACGGCGAGGTCTTCCGCGTGCTCGTGACGTTCCACGCCGCGCTCGAGTGAGCTCCGTTCACCCTCGCGTTCACCCTCGATGCCTCGGCCCGCCATACGCAGCAGGGACCGCTACGCCGGAGGGCAGCCGACCACGCGGCTCACGTGGCGGCCGGCGACCCACGACTCGTCCGCGAAGCTGATCGTCAACCCCGCCGCCTCGAAGACCGCCAGCGCTTGCCCTGACTCCAACAGAAATCGCCGACTGGGCTTGGCGTTGCGAGCCAGGTTCTCGAGCGTGGGATGGATCCACACGGCCCGACCTCCGGCGGACAGCGACCTCGCGACTGCGGGCCACAGCTGCGGCTGCACGTAGTTCGTGCAGAGCACGAGGTCCCAGGGTCCCGCTGGCGGGGCATGTTCCTCGAGATCGATGCAGACGGTTTGGAGTGCGACTCCGGCCGACGCGGCGAGCAGGGTGGCTCGCTGCAGCGCGACCGACGAGACGTCGCACAGCGTCACGTCGAGACCACGCTGCGCGAGCCACACCGCCTGCCCGCCGTCGCCGCCGGCCAGATCGAGGGCAGCGCCACGCTCGGGCAGCCACCCCGAGACCGAAGCGAGCGCGTCCGTCGCGTGCGGACGCGGCATCGGCCGCCCGGCGTACTTCGCATCCCAGCGCCGTGCATCGCCATCGGCCACCCGACGAGTCTGCGGTACAGTTCGGCCGCCCGCCATGATCATCTTCGGCACCCGCACGACCAACCCGACGGCCGGACAGGGCTTGTTCAACTGTCCGCGCTGCGGGCCTCAGAAGCCATACACGCACCGCAAGGCCAAACGTTGGTTCACGCTCTACTTCATCCCGGTGATTCCGCTCGGCACCGCGGGTGAGTACATCGAGTGCGAAGCCTGCGCGGGGACCTTCGACATGGCCGCTGTGCATCACGACCCGGTCGCCGAACAAGCCGAGACCTTCGAGCGCATTCGGCGTCTGGCCGTGCTCGCCATGCTGTTCGCCGGTCGCTACCAGCCCCCCAACGTCGCGGCCCTGAGAGCCGCGCTCGGCGAGCTCACCCAGGACTTCGTGGGCGAAGAGATCATCCATCAAGACGTGCACTTTGCCCAACAAGCCCAGGCACAGCTCGAGCCCGTCTTCGCGCAGCAGACACAGGACCTCTCCGGCGAAGGCAAGTCGCTGGTCTTGCGCATCCTCCTGTCGACCTTGGCACCGACCCGACACGTCGAGGCGCAGGACCATCAGGTGATCCACCGCGCTGGTTCGGCCATGGGCGTGCCCTGGGACGTCGTCGAACAGCACGTGCAAGCCTACGTGGCCGGCCAGCCGTGAGCGCAGGCTCCTTGGTCGTGTTGGCGGCGGTCGGCGTCGCAGTCACGCTGGAGGCCGCCGCCGCCCCAGCACGAACGACGTCCTCTCCATGCATCGCCGGCCGTCCGCTGAGACGAGTCGCCCTCGTCTCCAGCCTCTCGTTGCTGGCCTCCTGCGTCCTTGCGAGTCTCACGGCCAGCTCGATGGCGTGGAGCCTCGCGGGTGCATCCCTCGTGGTCGCCGGTGGCTGGCTCCGCGCGGCAGCGATGCGCAACCTCGGCCACCAATTCCGGACCGAAGCCGGCGCCGAGGTGCTGGTGACCCACGGCATCCACAGGAGCCTGCGGCACCCCTCCGAGCTCGGCGTGCTCGCGTGGAGCCTGGGTCTGCTCTTCGCCGCGCCCCTGAGCGTCTTCACCGTGATCCTGGCGGTCGTTCAGCTGCCGCTGCTCGCGATCCGAATCGTCACCGAAGAGGCCGTGCTCGTGCGATGCTTCGGCGCTCGGTGGCAGCGCTATGCGTCCCGGACCCCACGCTTCGTGCCCACACCGAAGTGGCGAACGCGCTGAGCGTCCGCGCCCATCGCGACGATGGGTGTGCGTCGGCGCGCACCCACAGCGTCCGATTCTCCCTGAGAACGTGGGCGTTCCCCGTGGCATGTGATCTGCACACTCGCCCGGCATGCGAATCAACGCCTTCACGACGACGACCGCACTGCTTCTTCTGACGGCGTGCTCGAGCGCCGCCAAAGACTCCTCGATGGCTGCGTCCAACGAGCCACAGCCGACCCAACCTGCAAGCGACTCCACGTCTTTGGACCCGATGGACGACGTGGATGCCGACGTGGATGCGGACATGGATGCGGACATGGACGCCGACGTGGCCGACCCGGCCGACACCCCGGCCTCCGCCGTGCCACCGCAGCAGACCGTCTATACCGAGCGGGACCCCTTCGTCGAACCGACCCTGAGCGAGGCGTGCGGATGGAACAAACCGACGGTCTACTTCTCGACCGACTCGGCCAAGGTCGGCCTCGTCGGAGACATCAAGGCCGACCTGCTCTCCACGTGCCTCAACAACGAAACCCTCTCCGGCAGGCCGATCGTCATCACGGGATACGCGGATGAAGAAGGCACCGACGCGGACAACCGCGCGCTGGGTCTCGAGCGCGCCAACGCCGTCAAGGACGACCTCGTCAAAGCCGGGATCGCGGCCGACCGCATCACGACCTACTCCAAGGGCGAGTACTTCGTTCAAGAGGACGGTGCCAGTCAGGACGAGCGCCGCGTGGTCGTCAAGCTCGACGAGTAGTCGACGCGGGCACGACTCCCCGCACCCGCTACTCCCGCAGCAACGCGCGGTCCGGAGCCGCCCGGCGACCGATCGGCCCGGTGTCGAACACGGTCTTGGGCGCTCCGGCGCCGTCGTGGCTGACCAATCGAAACCCGACGGTGGCGGTGCCTTCAGCGTCGGTGCTGATGTCGACGAGCCCCAGGTTTAGCCCGCCGAACGGGTTCTGATCTGCGTTGGCTCCGCGTCCGCGAAGCGCCGTGACGCTCCCGCTTCGACCGTCTCCGAGCTCGATCGAAGACACGACGCGGGCAGCCAGCTCGCCGGCCCGAGCGTTCAACCAACCTTCCTCGTTGCTCAGGGGGCTGGAGGTCAACTGAAGCATCTGCACGCCGCAGTATGGGAAGTCGATCTCGTACGCCGACCCGGCGTGGACATCTCCCCCGAGCAGCACGACCTTTTGCTGCGGGTTGCGCTTGGAGTGGTCGAGGAGCAGGCCCAAGACTGCGTCTCGGGCCTCGATGCACGAGGAGTGCGACCATCGCTCGTGAAGATCGGACCCCTTGGGCAGCGCGCTGGCCAGCGTCTCGACGAGGCTGGGCTCGGCGTACACCAGGGGGATGGACGTCATGAGCGCCAAGACGGGCATCGAAGCAGTGGATTGCAGGAAGGCAGCGAGCGCATCGAGCTGCGACGGAAGGTAGGCGCGGGTCTTCCCGTCCGTAGTCGCGCGGTTGCTGCGAATGTCGAGGCCGTAGACCGCCAGTGGGCCCCACGTGAAGCCGTAGTCGAGCGTCCCATCCCCCGTGGAGGCCAGACTCGCCCGCGCTCCCTGATAGTCACCATAGGCTCGCAGTGCCCCCTCTTTGAACGCAGCCCATCGCTCTGTGTCGTGGTCGGGGTGGGTTCCAAAGTTGTCGATGAACTCGTGATCGTCGGGCATCGGAATCGTCCCGATCGAAGCGAGCAGCTGCGCAAAGCCTTCCGCGCCCAGGAAGCGTCGGTAGCGACGGTGAAAGATCCGGCGAACGACCGAAGCGCTGCACTCCAAGACGTCGTCGCCTTCCCCCAAGGATGCGAAGTACTCGGCATCGAACAGCGATCGGGTCGCCGGCGCGTCCGTGTACAGCTGGTCGCCCATCAACAGGGCGAACGCGACGTCATCGGCCTCGAACTGCGCACGCGCAGCGCGAAGCATCGATGCCGAGCCAGGATGCGCTGCCCCCTCCTCGGTAAATGGCTGGTGGCACGACGCCACGGCGAAGGTGAAGCGCTGCCCAGCCCTGGCGTCACGCCCCGGGCTCAGCTTGCCGCGGCCTCGTGCGACGATGTCTCCGCGGACGCACAGGTGCAGGTCGAGAGCGGACCCAGCCCGGTCGGGGACCTCCAGGATCACGACGGCGGTGTGGTCCCGCTCCTCGGAGAGCTCGACGTCACGCTGCGCCACGAGCTCTCCAGCACAGTATGCGCGGAGATGGTGGGGTCCGGCCGAGTGCCCACGAACCCAAACTTGCAGGCGGCCTTCGGTCGCGACGCCTGCCACGACGGCGCTTTCGATCGACGACTCTTCCCAGGCGTCCATGGCACCTCCCTAGTCAATGCTGGGCGGAACTGCAATCGGTGAATCGGCGAAGCGCCGCCCCGCGGCTCTATTTCTTCGGTCGGACGGACAGAGGAATGAGGATCACGCTCAGACCCGCGACTGCCCAAAATGCGATGCGAAGCAGGGACCGATTCGATCCATGCCACGTCGGCACGTACGCCAGCAGCCCAAGGCCAAGGCTGCAGACGGCGAGCGTCAAGACTATCTTGAGAGGACCGTCGAGGACGGCCGTCGTTGCGTTCTTCATGGAAGTGGCGGTCTTCATGGGTTTGGCCTTGAGGTCGGTGCCACTACTTCATGGAGCTACGGACGAAGCCCAGCAGCGCCAGGACCAGGAAGATGACGAACGCGATCTTCGCGAACCCAGCTGCGCTCGCTGCGATGCCTCCGAACCCGAAGACGGCGGCGACGATGGCGAGGACGAACATGATGATGGCTGCACGGAGCATGCTGAGTACTTGAGCAAGGGTCGTGCCAACGGTCACCACCCACGCTCGAAATGCCCCAAGAGCTCGTAAGGGCGTGCTAAGGGTCTTTGGCCCAGTGGGCGCGTGGCCTGGCGCGCCGTATGGATGGGCGACTGCGGACACGCTGAGCGCTGCCGCTCAGCACGCGTGACGACCTCAGCTGACCTCGTCGCGGCCGATGCTCTGGTAGACGTCCTCGAGGTCGCTGCGGACCTTGGACATCGAGATCACCTCGACGTCGGCGAGCACGAGTTCCCTGAGCAGCATCGCGGCTCGCTGCTCCTCGCCGTGAATGCGGACCTTGATTCGACCACGCTCGCTGCTTTGAGGGTCGAAGGGCTCCTCGTCCTTGTGCAGGGGCTCGACCGACTCGACCAGCCCCTCGTGCTTGCGCAAGACCTCGACCGCGGTGGCCAGGCCGCGGGTGACCTCGACGTGGTGGAGCCGACGACCGACGTCGTAGTTGGCGATGACCTCTTCGACGCCGCCGTGAACTTCGAGCTTGCCCTTTTGAATGAGCGCGACCGTATCGACGAAGCGATCGAGTTCGCGCAGGATGTGGGAGCTGACGACGATTCCCACCCCGCGGTCGGCCACCTTGCGCAACACGTCACGGAGCTGGCGACGCGCGAGCGGGTCGAGGCCGTCGGCCGGCTCGTCGAGCAGCAGCAACTCGGGGTCATGAATCATCGTGCGCGCGATCGCCAGGCGCTGACGCATCCCTTTGGACAGATCGCTGATCGCCGCGCCCGCCTTGGTCGACAGGTCGAACAGCGACAGCACCTCGGCCACGCGCCCGATGGCGTCGCCATCGCTCAGCCCGTAGCACTCGGCGAAGAAGCGCAAGTAGCCTGCGGCGGTCATGCTCGGGTACAGCGCCGTCCCGTCGCCGAGGAACCCAATCTTCTGCCGAAGCGCGTACCGCTCCTCCCAAGCGTCGGCCCCATCCCAGGTGACCGACCCTTCGTCGGGTCGCTGAAGCGTAGCGAGGATGCGCAGCGTCGTGCTCTTCCCAGCCCCGTTGGGCCCGATGAGCGCGAGCACCTCCCCGCGCTTGATCTCCAGGTCGAGCCCTCCGACGGCGTCTCGAACGCCATCGTAGGAGTGGCGGATACTTCGGCATTGAACTCGTTCCAAGGCGGCTTCCCTCGACTCTCAGACGCACGACGCGCTGTTTCGGTTCCAGACGGAGCAGATCGACCTCCACAACGTAGCAACCGACCCAAGAGTAGCGTTACAAAGGGGCTTCATGGCTCTGCGACCTCTGATTCGCTCGGCATCGCTCGCGGCGTGCCTGCTGCTGGCGTGCACCAAGGCGCCCGGGGGGCCCCAGCCGTCCGCTCCCGGCACCTCGTCCACGGCGATCGACCCCGAGGCCATCGCGGCCGCCCGGAAGGACGGTGACGTCGAGCGCTTCGTCGTGGAGCTTCGCGACGCACCCACGCTCGGCCCTGCCGCGGCTCCGGTCACGGTCGTGATGTTCAGCGACTTCGAGTGTCCGTTCTGCGCGCAGGGCCTCGAGACCCTCAAACGGCTTCGGGAGATCTATCCGGACCAGGTCCGCATCGCCTACAAGGCGCTCCCGCTCGACAACCACGCCAACGCGCTGCTCGCTGCGATGGCCGCTCGGTCCGCTCAGGCGCAGGGCAAGTTCTGGGAGTTTCACGACCTGCTCTTCTCGGGTCGCCAGCTCGACCCGGGCGTGATCCTTTCCTACGCCAAGCACGTGGAGATGGACGTGGAGGCGATGGTGCGAGACCTCGACGCCCTCGAGTACGGGCCGGAGGTCCGCCGCGATGCTCGGCAAGCGCGGCGGCTCGGCGTCTCCTCCACCCCCACCTTCTTCGTCAACGGTCGCAAGATCTCCGGCGCCAAACCGCTGTCCGAGTTCGACCGCATGATCGGCGAGGAGCTTCGCTACGCGCAGGACCTCCGCGCCGCCGGCGTTCCCGATGACCAGCTCTACACCCAGACGCTGCGCGGCGGCTACGAAGCGGTCGAGTACCGCGGAGGCCGTCGCGGACTCGACCCCGACGCCGTCTATGCGGTGCCGATCGGCGAGTCACCCGCGAAAGGACCCCAGACCGCGCCGATCACCGTCGTCAGCTTCGGCGACTTCGCCTGTCCGTTCTGCGCCAAGGGGCACGACATCCTGCAGAGGGTCGAGGCGCACTACGGAGACAAGCTCCGGGTGGTGCACAAGCACAAGCCCCTGCCCTTTCACCCCCACGCCGACGCAGCGGCGCGCGCTGCCGTGGCCGCCCAGGCCCAGGGCAAGTTCTGGGAGTTCCATGACGCCGTGTACGCGTTCGGTCCCGAGTTCGTCCCCAGCGACCTGCGCGCGATCGCCCAGGATCTCGGGCTCGACATGCAGGCCTTCGAGAACGATACCGCGGCCAAATGGGCGGAGGCGCGGGTCGAGTCCGACCTCGCGCTGTCGATGGCGCTGGGCGTCAACGGGACGCCCGCCTACTTCATCAACGGGCGACCACTCGAAGGCGCCTACCCAGAGATTCACTTCCTTCTGTTGATCGAGGAGGAGCTCGAGCGGGTCGAGGCCGCTCGAGCCCAAGGCGTCTCCGCGGACGACATGTACGAACACCTCACGCACGAGCCGCTGGCGGACTGAAGAGGCCAGGTCCGACGTCGAGGCGTCCCAATCTGCCCCAACGACGCCGCCGATTGCATCGAGATTTGGTGCGCAGCTCTGCGATGCGTACACTTCGGCGGTCCGCGACTTGCACGGTCCTTCGAGGACCTTGGACCGCACCCGCCATGACCGCCCTGCGAACGCTGCTTCCCACCGCGCTGTGTACCGTCACCTCTGTTGCCGTTCTCCCGGCGGTGGCGATGGCCGCTCCGTCCGCCGAGGGCAGCGTGGAGCTGTCCGGTGGAGGCGCAAAGGCCAAGCGCAGCAAGACGGGGGGCAAGAGCGAGGAGGTGCTCGCCGAGCAGGAGAAACCGTGGATTCGGCGCTGGGTTCCCGAGAACAACGAGCTCGACCTCGGGGTGTACGGTGGGCTGTTCTTTCGAGCCGACAACCACGGCATGTTCGACCAGGGCGTCGACACGCAGCCATTCCTCAACAAGACCAACGCCGACATCGGGGGACGGGCCACGTACTTCCCGCTCAAGTGGGTCGGCGTTGGCATCGAGGGCAGCGGGATGCCAACGCGCGCTCCGCTACGCGACTCCAACGGTTCGTTCTGGACCTTTCGCGGACACGTCGTCGGCCAGCTTCCGTATCGCATCACCCCGACGCTGGTCGTCGGCGGCGGCATCTTGGGCATTCGCTCCAACGATCCGCTCCTGCAGGCGTCGGAAGGCGTCTTCCACTGGGGCCCTGGCATCAAGGCGCACGTCAACGAGTGGGTCGCGCTTCGACTCGATGGGCGTCACATCATCGAGGGCAGCGGCAACGATGGAGAGCGCGCTCACTACGGTGAGCTGCTGCTCGGGCTCGACGTCACCCTGCGCTTCAAGCGGCTCGGCAATCCCAACAAGGGTCGACGCAAGGATAGCGACGGCGACGGCATCCCCGACATCTACGACCTCTGCCCGGACGAGGCCGGCGACGGCGAGGACGGCTGCCCCACCGAGCGCGACAGCGACGGCGACGGCATCCCCGACAGCCGGGACCGCTGCCCCACGAAGTGGAGCGACAACCCCGGCGGCTGCCCCATCCCCGACGACGATGGTGACGGCATCATGAACGCCAACGACGCCTGCCCGGACCAGGCGGAGAACTACAACAAGTTCAAGGACAAGGATGGCTGCCCCGACGAACGCCCGGCGGAGATCGAGGAGTTCAACGGTGTCATCAAGGGCATCAACTTCGGCTCGGGCAAGGCGACGATCCAAAGCAGCTCCTACAAGGTGCTCAAGCGGGCGATCCGGGTGCTCAACAAGTATCCGGAGCTCCGCATCGAGGTCTCGGGCCACACCGACGCCGTCGGCTCGCACGACTCGAACGTGGAGCTGTCGCAGCGCCGTGCAGACGCCGTCAAGCAGTACCTCGTCGCCGCGGGCATCGACGCGTCTCGCATCGAGACCAAAGGACTGGGCCCCGACGAGCCGATCGCCGACAACGACACCAAGGCCGGACGCGGCGAGAACCGCCGCATCGAGTTCAAGCTGCTCGACGCCGAATAGGTGCCGAGAGCATCGCGGCCTCCCATCTTTAGTAGGGGCCTTTCGAAAAGGCCCCTCGCTGCGGCCGACGAGTCGCCCTTCGCTTCACCCGAAACGGGCGCCTTTGGGCGCCTACGAACCCTCTATCATTCGACTTCTCGAAAAGGCCCCTCGCTGCGGCCGACGAGTCGTCCTTCGCGTCATCTTCAGTGAAGTCGACTCAGCCGTCGGCCTTCTTGCGCAGATACGTGAAGGCGACGGTGGCGACGCTCGGATCGAAGGTCGTCGGTCGCAAGACCGCTTCGAGCTGGGCCGCCGCAGATCCGACGTCGGGGAAGCCGTAGGAGCCAGCGGTCCCGCTGAGGCGATGGGCGAGCAGCTCGGCGCGTGCGCGGCCGCCGTGCTCCCCCGATGCCGCCGACTCCAGGGCGAGCTCGAGCTCCTCGATGCGAACGCGCAGGCGATCGGCAAACCCTTCGCGGAGCGCGGCCAGCTTGGCTGCCGCTTCACGTTTTCCATCTTCGTCGGTCATGAGTCGTGCAGCAGCTCCCGGATCTGGTCGGGGAGCGCGATGGGGTCGAAGGGCTTGGCGATGACGCCGGCGGCGCCAAGTTCGGTGTAGGCCCGGAGCTCGTGCGTCTGGGCCTTGGCGGTCATGAAGACCACGGGAATGTGCGCGCTTTGGGGATCGGCCCGCAGCTTCTCGAAGGTGCCGGGACCGTCGAGGTTCGGCATCATGATGTCGAGCAGAATGACGTCGGGCTTCTCCGTGCGTGCTGCCTCGAGCGCCGCAAACCCGTCGCTGACGCAGACCACCTCCCACCCCCCGACGCTGTGTAGAGCGATCTCACCGATCGCCCGAATGTCTGGGTCGTCGTCGCACAGCACCACCTTTTGAATCGCCACCTCTCGCCTCCCTTCCCCGACGATGCATCTGTCAGGCCAAACCGCCCCCAACCTGAGAACGGTCGTTTCGGCGGATGCGGACCGGCGTCGGCTGTGGCGGGCTGCCCCAGCGTGGCTCAAGAACACGCCCCGCCGCGCGGCTCAGGTCAACCCTTGGGCTTTGTATCGCTCGAGCCGACGGTAGAGCGTCTTGCGATCGAGGCCCAGGATCTTCGAGGCTGCGGTCTTGCTGCCGCCCACCGCCTCGAGCACCCGCATGATGTAGCGCCGCTCGACCTCCTCGATCGGCACCAACTCGGTGGGGTCGTCGGAGGCGACCACCACGTGGGAGCGCTTGAACGTCCGAATGCGCTCGGGCAGATCGTCGAGGGAGATCTCAGCGTACCGCGTCAGCGCGACCGCCCGCTCGATGCAGTTGCGGAGCTCCCGAACGTTGCCGGGCCACTCGTAGTCGCACAGCCGCTGGGCCGCCACGGGGTCGATCCCGTTGACCTCCTTGGCCTCTTGCGCCGAGAAGCGACGCAAGAAGTGCTGCGCGAGCAGCAAGACGTCGGTGCCACGCGACCGCAGAGGAGGTAGCTGCACGTGGATGACGTTGATGCGGAAGTAGAGGTCCTCCCGAAACCGACCCTGCTCGGCCCACGACTCGAGGTCGCGGTTGGTCGCGGCGACGATGCGAACGTCGATGTCGATCTCCTTGTTGGCGCCGACCGGACGGACGGTGCGCTCCTCCAGCGCCCGCAGCAGCTTGGCCTGCATCGGCACCGGGATTTCACCGATCTCGTCCAGAAACAGCGTACCGCCGTTGGCTTGGGAGAAGAGGCCGACCCGGTCCGACCGCGCATCGGTGAACGATCCCCGGGCGTGGCCGAACAGCTCGCTCTCGATCAGCTGCTCGGGCACAGCAGAGCAGTTGAGCGCGACGAATGGTCCATCGCGACGGTTGCTGTTGTCGTGAAGCGCCCGGGCGGCGAGCTCCTTGCCCGTGCCGCTCTCGCCGGTGATGAGGACCGACGCTTCCGATGGCGCTGCACGGCCGAGCAGGTCATAGACCCTCTGCATCGGCGCGCTCGTGCCGGTGAGGCCGCCAAAGCCCGCGGTGGGATGCACCACGTCACGGAGGCGACGAGCCTCCTCGTGGATGCGGCGTTCCTTGACCACGCGACCCAGACGCATCGCGACGGCGTCGACGTCGAGCGGCTTGAGGATGTAGTCGTACGCGCCGGCGCGCATCGCCTCCACCGCGCTCTTGATGGACGCGAACGCGGTCATGATGATGACCGAGGACGTCCCCTCGGAGACGATGCGTGAGCACAGCTCCAGCCCGCTCATCCCCGGCAGATTGAGGTCCACCAAGACGACATCGAAGCGCTCGCCGTCGAGGATGCGCAGCGACGCCTCCGCGGATGGCGCAGTGAGCACCGTGAACCCGTGCATCGTCAACCCGGTCGAGAGCAGCTCTCGAAGGTCTTCGTCATCCTCGACGATCAGCAGACGACCTTGGTCTTTCCCGTCGTTCACGGCCACGGTCTATAGCATTCTTCGTTCCAAACTCGCTGTGCCAAGAAAGGCCTCCAGAACGTAGTTCGGAGCTCGTTTGAGGGAGGCGAGCCGCCGCGGCGGGGCAGCATGCCCCGCTCCTACGACAGCGCTGCGACGTGCTTGGCCTAAAAACTCCAAGAGTTGGCAAGGTTGGCCCCAGTCCTGCAGAGTCGGCCCGAGTCACCTGAAGGACGCCCCATGAACGCCCTCGCTCTTTTGACCTTCTCTGCCATCAACCTCGGTACCGCTGGCTATACGCTTGCACAGCCTGAGGGCGCACCCCCAGCCGGCACCGCCACGAAGGACCCCGCCACCACCGGAAACACGGAGGTTGGTACGCAGGGCACGTTCGCGGCGGCAACGACCGTGGACGACGAAAAGGCCGACGACGCCACGGAGCTCGAGGCCTCCGTGGGTGGCTTTCTGTCGACCGGCAACGCCGAGGCAGCATCGGCGACCGCGCTGATCAGGTTCCGGCTGCGACGCAGCGCGCACCAGTTCCGCGCCGAAGCGGCGGCCAACTACGGCCGCGCGTCGGTGCCCACCGACGCCGACGCAAACCCCGATCCGGAGCCGACCGTCGGCAACGTGCAGGGGATGGTGCGCTACGACTGGTTCTTCGCCAAGCGATGGTCCCTCTTCCTGCAGACCACCGCGCGAAGAGACCGGTTCCAAGACTTGGACCTGCGGCTGAACGTCGACCCGGGCGTCTCGTTCTACGCCCTGACCGATCCCAAGCACAGGCTTTGGTTCGAAGCCGGCTACGACTTCCAGTTCGACCTTCGTCGCCAGGAAGCCATCGATGAGGCGGCCCTCACCGGGGTGGAGGTCGACCGCACCTTCATCAACCACGCGGCCCGTCTGTACGCCGGGTACGTCAACAACCTCAACGAACACGTGACGTTCGACACCGGCATCGAGTACCTGCAGTCCGTCATCGACGCGCCGGTCTTCCGGATCAACTGGGTCACCGGACTCACCGCGAGCTTGAGCAGCCGGGTCAGCCTGGCCACCACCTTCACGCTCCGCTACGAGAACGACCCCCTGCCCCAGGTCGAGAGCCTCGACACGATCACCTCGCTCCTGCTCGGCATCCGGTTCATCTAGCAAGTGGTATTCATGGGCATGGCCCCCGACGCGCGGCGCTACGCCCAGGCGATCGTCGACGCCCTGGACCAGCCCAGCGCGCTCCTCGGGCCCGCCGGTGCGCTGTGGGTCGCCAACGCGGCCTGGCTCGCCGACGACGGCCCACCGCTGGCCGGGTCGGCCCGGGGCGGCCTCGGAGACTCGTACCGCGCGGGGCTCGACGAGGTCGATGCCCCACTGCGGCACGCCGCTGCCCAGGTCGCGCGCGCCATCGATGCGGCGCTCGACGGGTCGGTGCGGCTGCCTCGAACGCTGACCTACCGCGTACGGCAGCCCGATCAGAAGATCTGCTGGTGGCGCACCGAAGTCCGCCCCGCCGACATCGAGCCCCGCTGCGTGGTCCTGACCCATCGCGACGTGACCTCGCAGCGCAAGACCGAGGAAGAGCTCCGCAAGTCACAGGCCCGTCTGCGCACGATCGTCACCGGCGCACCGATCGTGCTCTTCGCGCTCGATGACGACGGCACGTTCACGCTCGTCGAAGGCATGGGGGCGGTTGGGGCCGCGTTTGCGTCGCCGGAGCTCGTCGGCCAAAGCGTCTTCGAGGCCTACGCCCAGATGCCCGACCTGCTCGACATCGTTCGCGAGGCGCTCTCGGGTCGGGTCGCGGTCAGCACGATCGAGGTGGGATCGTTGGCATACGAGGTTCGCTGCTCACCGTACGCGTCCCGCGACGGCGCCCGCAACGGGGTGGTCGGGGTGGCGACCGACGTCACCGAGCGCCTCAAGGCGCAGCGCATGAAGGACGAGTTCGTCTCGATCGTCTCGCACGAACTGCGGACGCCCCTGACCTCGATCCGCGGCTCGCTCGGGCTGCTCGAGGGCGGCTTCGCGGGGACGCTGCCCGAGAAGGCCGTCGAGCTCACCCGCATCGCCCGCACCAACACCGACCGCTTGATTCGGTTGATCAACGACATCCTCGACCTCGAGAAGATGGAGTCGGGCCGGCTCGAGCTCAAGAGGGCGACCGTGTCGCTGGGGCAAGTCGCCCACGACGTGGCCGGGGAGCTGGGTCCGCTGGCCTCCCAAGCCGGGGTCACCCTCGACGTCCAGTCGGTCGAGCCCAACGCCGTCCACATCGACCGAGACCGCGTGCACCAGGTGATCACCAACCTGATCTCCAACGCGATCAAGTTCTCGCCCGATTCGGGGATCGTCACCATCGACATCGAGCCGGCTCACGGCGGCCGCGTCCGGCTGAGCGTCCGCGACCAAGGGCCAGGAATCGCCGATCGGGACCTGCCCCGGCTGTTCAAGAAGTTCAGCCAGCTCGACTCCAGCACGCGCCGCACCAAGATGGGCTCGGGTCTGGGCCTGGTGATCTCCAAGTCGATCGTCGACGCCCACGGTGGCCGAATCTGGGTCGACTCCGAGGTGGGGCACGGCTCCAACTTCAAGTTCGAGCTTCCCCGCCCAGTTCCGGAGGCGCGGTCCAAGGCGGCGCGCCCCGGGTCGACCCCCGCAGGTCAGCGACACGAGACGCTGGCGATGGACTCGGGACTCTTCGGGGACGACGTGATGGCCACGCCCGCCGAACGCCTGGGCGAGCTGCGGGCCCTGCTGAGCCCGACACCCACGCGCGCGACGCAGCTGTCCCTCGACGACGCGCACGCGAACATCAACATACTGGCCTCGCAGCTTCCAGAGCCGGCCAGCGCGCTCGCCACCCAGCTCCGACTCGACATCGAGGACGCCCTGCGTTTGCTCGCCCGCGGGGACGAGGTGCCGTGGGAGGCGCTCACCGAACGCCTGGGTGAACTCGAGCGCGCCTTCGCAGGCCAGCTCATGACCCGCCAGCGGGTACGGTTTCCGCTGCGGGTGAAGCTCGCCGTCTTCGCGGCGCTGCTGCTGGTCGTCCACATCGTCGGCGTGGGCTGGGCGGCGATCGAGCTGACGCGCGCGACGGTCGAGACATCGTATCGAGAGCTGCAGATCGCGGTCCTCGAGGTCGTCGCCGAGGCGATCGAACATGAACTGTCTCAGGCGCAGGATGGCCTGGACGCCATCGGACGGACCCTGTCGGACGACGGCCTCTCCGGCGACGCTCGCATCGCGCTCTCCACGATCCTCGTCGAAAGCAGCGAGGTCCTCGACAACGCGATCATCTACGACGCCCAGGGCGCGATCATCACGCCGATCGTCGAGGGCCGGCTCGAGGACTTCGACGCTCCGACCTCGCTGTCTGCAACGATGCAGCAGGCCGCGCGCCGCGAGGGCCTCGCCACCGGCCCAGCCTCGATCACCGCCGATGGGCCGCGGCTGCCGATCGCCGTCCCCCTGCGCGTCGAGGAGACCGTCACCGGGTACGCGATGAGCCTCGTCTCCACCGCCGAGATCCAGCGCAGGGTGGAGTCCCAGGCGGATGCCCACTTCACCAAGCTCCCCAACGCCTTGTTCGTCGTCGACGAGCAGCAGCGCTACCTGGCGCATCCCAACCGCGAACTCGCGGACGGCTTGGCCAGCGCCGCGAGCGAAGGCGCCCTGGCGGGCATCGAGCTCGGCGAGCGCGGGCGATTCTCGCGGTCTGCGGAGTACGAGGGGCCCGACGGCAGCGCGTGGGTCGGCACGGTCGTCGGCCTGCGCTCACGAGACTGGGCACTGGTCGCACAGGTGCCCCGCGACGTCGCGTACGCGCCCGTCGCCCGGGTCCGAAGAATCGTCGGAGGCGCGATCGTCACCGCACTGCTCATCGCGGTCATCGCGAGCGTCCTGCTCTCTGGGCAGGTCACCCGCCCCATCGGACAACTGAGCGACTTTGCGGACTCACTCGCCCATCGACGCTTCTCCGAGACCGTGGAGATCAACACCTCCGACGAGCTCGCGGTGCTGGGACGCGCAATGAGCCAGGCCGCCACCGACCTGCAGGCCTCCGAAACCCGCATTCGGGAAGAAGAGGCAATTCGAGCCGACCTCGGCCGCTACTTACCCGCGGAGCTGGTCGACAAGGTGGTCAAGCGCGAGCAAGACATGGGGCTGGGCGGGCAACGACGTGAAATCACCGTCTTGTTCGCAGACGTCGTCGCGTTCACGCCGCTCACGCGAGAACTCGCGCCCGAGGACACCGTCCAAGTCCTCAACGAGCTCTTCACGATCCTGACCGAAATCGTGTTTCGCCACGATGGTACGGTCGACAAGTTCATCGGAGACTGCGTGATGGCCATGTGGGGGGCGCCCCGCGATGAACCCGATCACGCGACCAAGGCCCTCGAGGCCGCAGAGGAGATCGTCTCATGGCTGGAGATCGGGAACGTGAACTGGAAGAAGAAGTACGGCGTGACGATCCAGATCGCGGTCGGGGTGAACTCGGGTCAGGCGGTCGTGGGGAACATCGGGTCGAAGACGCGGATGGAGTACACGGCGATCGGGGACGCGGTGAACGTGGCGGCTCGGCTGGAGGCGATCGCCAGACCGCAGCAGATACTGATCACCGAGCAGACCAAGGCGCTGGCGGGCGAGGGGTTCTCGTTCACGGAGATCGGCGAGCGGACGCTGGCGGGCCGAGAGACCCCGACCCGCCTGTACGAGCTGAACCTGTGACACACGACAAGACCGTGGTCACGCCGGCCCAAGAGCAGCCCGTCGACCCGACGCCAGCGACCGCCAACGAGCACAGCGCCGTCAGCGAGGCGGAGGCCGTCCTGTGCGGGGGTACCGTGGTGCACGGGAAGTACGAGATCGTCGAGCTGCTGGGGCAAGGCGGCATGGGCTCGGTCTACCGGGCGACGCAGCTCAACCTGGGGCGAGAGGTCGCGCTCAAGGTCCTGGCTCCGGGGCTGGCCACCCACGACTTGGGTCGCCGCCGCTTCGAGCGCGAGGCGAGGGTCGCCGCAACCCTCTCCCACCCGGTCGCGGTTCAGATCTTCGACGTCGGGGCCGACGGTCCCTTCGTATACATCGCGATGGAGCTGCTCGAGGGCGCCGCGCTCCGCGACTTCATGCAAGACGGCGTGCCCATGCCGCTCGACCGCGTCCTCGAGATCGTCGCACCGCTGGTCGACGTCCTCGCCAGTGCACACGAGATCTCGCTCGTCCACCGGGACATCAAGCCCGAGAACGTGTTCCTCGAACAGGACGGCGAGCGAGAGGCGGTTCGGGTGCTCGACTTCGGCCTGGCCTTCGTCGAGGGCCAGCCCGACAAGGGGCGCCTGACCAAGGAAGGTCTCGTCGTCGGCACCCCGGCGTACCTTTCGCCCGAGCAGGCCCAGGGCAAGGTGGTGGGGCCTCCAGGCGATGTCTACTCGCTGGGGTGCATGCTCTACGAGATGGTGACCGGCTGGCCGCCGTTCCTGGGCAGCTGGATGAACGTGCTCACCCAGCACCTGTACGTCGCACCGGTCTCGCTGCGCGAGCGGGCTCCGGGCGCCGGCATTCCCAACGACCTCGATGCGCTCGTCCTGCACATGCTCGCCAAGCAGCCCCACGAACGCCCGAGCATGGAGGAGATCCGTGACGGCCTCATGCACGTCGCGGGCACCCTCGCCGGCGCGAGGCATCGAGGCCGGGCGGATCGGCTGCTCGGCGAACGGACCGACCGCATGATCTCCGTCCCGGCGGCGCTGGCCCTGGCACCCGATGCTTCGCTGCCCACCGACGTCGAGATCATCGACGCTGGGTTCGTGGGAGAGCTGACCCACGAGATCGTGGTCGCGCTCGCAAGCAACGGGATCCGCACCATCCCCCTGGACCCGCACGGCACCGACGCGGACGTCCCGCTCGTCCATGTCGTCATCATCGCCGAAGGAGACGACGACGTCCTGGAGCGAAGCATCCTTCGAGGGCACGCGGTCGTCGCGGTGGCCGACACCTCGGACGTGGACCGCATCTCGCACCTGCTCCGACTCGGTGTCGCCGACGTCGCCCCGACCCCCGTCCGCATCGATGAACTCACGCGCAAGGTTCGCCGGGTCCACACCCGGCTGCAGCGCAAGCGCAAGCCCCGATGATCATGATGGCCACCATGTTCTCGCTCATCGTTCCCTTCGTCGCACCTCTGGCCGCCCCCACGGCCGACGCCGACATCGAGCTCTACGACTACACCGTCGTCAAGGGCGACACGTGTTCGGCCATCGCCCGGCGCGTGTTCGGAGACAGAAAGGCCTACGACCGGATTCACGAGCACAACCCCACCATGGGCCCCACCCCGCACACGCTCGTGCCCGGGACCATCCTCAAGCTGCCCCGAGCGAAACAGCGCCCCGACGCTCGGGTCACCGCCTCCGAGCGCAAGGTCGAGGCGCGGTCTCCCTCCGACTCTGTATGGCAGGCCGCCCACCAGGGCTTCGAGCTGTTCCGGGGCTGGCGGCTCTCGACCCTCGATCGCGCCTTCGCTGAAGTGACCTTCCGAGACACATCGCGCATCTACATGCGGGAGAATACGCTCGTCATCATCTATGGCGGCTCGGATGGCGACGCGCGTCGCAGCAGCACCAAGGCCACGCTGGACAAGGGCGCGCTGCGAAGCCGACTCGGCGAACTCTCCGGAGGACGGGCACTCGCCGTCGAAACGCCATCGGCCAACACGCAGCTCACTGGAGGCTCGGCGCTCATCACCGTCGACCCCGAAGGCACCTCACGCGTGGCCAACCACGGGGGCGGAAGAGCGCGCGTGCGTTCCGGCAAGCCCGGCAAGCCCGGCAAGCCCGTCGAGGTTCCCGAGCGCATGGGCTCCAAGGTTCGCCAGGGGTCCGTCCCCACCCCGCCCAAGCCACTGCCCGACACACCGCGTTGGGCCACGGACAACGCCGGCACCTACCTGGTGCCCGATGGGGGGACCGGAACCATCGAAGGCTCCTGGACGTCCGTGCCCAAGGCCGAGACCTACCGGGTCGAGGTCGGACGCATGGCGCAGGGCGGCTTCACCATGACGTCGGTTCAAGTGCCCAAGACCGCCACCGGCTTCGAGGTGCACGGGCTGCCCGCGGGGGGCTACTTTGCCACCGTCGCCGCGGTCGACGACGACGCGTTCGAGAGCCCGCCCTCCCGCCTCTACGAGACCAAGGTCATCACCGCGCCGATGCTCGCGCCGACCGGCGACCCCGTCGTCATCCCGCCGCCACGGGACGGGACGGCGATGGCCCCCGTGCGCGTGCTGCCCGGTAGCCGGCTCGAGGTCCCCAACGGCCTGACATGCGGCGCGGGCGATGCCGTGTTGTCGTCCGAAGTCGTCGCATCGGGAGCCGGCGTCCAGCAGGTCCGCTGCCAGGACGCCGCGGGGGAAGGCGCGGGGGGCTTTGCGATCGACGTCGTCGCCATCACGGTCGCGGGGGTCGACGGGGCCGATGCCTTCACGGTCGTTCGAGAGGCCGAGTCCACGATCGACTTCACGCTCCGTGCCGACGCCCAGCTGCCCCCGCAGCTCGAGGTGCGCGCGCCCGGTGGCTTCACCGTCGGCCCGACGCGTCCAGGCGACGACGGAGGTTGGCGCGTCGAGGTCACCGCCGACGCGACCGCCGCTTCGCCGGCCACCTTCGAGGTCGTCCTCGCGGGCACCGATGTCCAGCTCTCCGCGTTTTCGGTCGTCGTGCAGGACGCGACCGCACTGCCGACCGAGGACCAGCCCACCACACCTCGCGACCGACACATGATCGAAGCCGGCGTGTACGGAGGGTTCATCGCGATGGCGACCGGTCACGAGCTGCTCACCACCGACAGCCCGCTGGCCACCGACCGCCGCATCGTCCCGGTGTCACCGGACGTCGGCGTCCGGGTCGGCTACTACCCCCTTCGCGCCTTCGGGATCGAGATCGAGGGCGGCCTCATGCCCACGCGACTGCGCGAGGGCAGCGACGTGCTGCTCTTCGAGGGTCGCGGGTCCCTCATCGGGCAGCTCCCCGGCCGGGTCACGCCGTTCATGCTCCTGGGCGGGGGTGTCACCGGTCTCACGTCGGACCCCAGCGTGCTCGGGCAGCGACGCCGACGCCAGCTTCCATTGGGGCGGCGGGGTGAAGTTCTTTGCCACCGCGAACCTCGCCGTTCGGCTCGATCTACGCGACGTCGTCCTCGCCCGCAGCGACGACGCTGGCGCGTCGCACTCTCCGCAGCTCCTTGTGGGCATCAGCGGCGTGTTTCGCCGGACCTCCGCCGGCGCGCAATAGGCGTCGTATGATTCCACCCAGCGTGGACCTCCGGCGACAGACCTGGATGATCTTGATCCTCGTTGCGCTCTCCACACCGCTGGCGCTGGTCGCGGAGACCGGGCTGCGCAAGATCATGTTTCCGCCGGAGTTCGAAGAGGTCCGGGCATTCCTTCGGCCCGCGCTCGAGCTCCCGGTGTGGAGCTTGCTGGGCCTCGTCGTCCTCACGACCATGGTCGGCATGCGCTGGCAGAAGAGCCGCGTGGAGACGCGGATGGCGACGCGCCCGCGCGAGGAGCAGACCCAGCACTACCGGGACAAGGAGACCTTCGACTCGCTGGTGTTGTTCACCTCGGTGCCGCAGGTCCCCGCCATCATCGCAACGTTCGGCTTCATGTTCGGCGCACCGATCACGCCCGTCGTCGTCAACATGGCTGCCGCCACCGTGGGGGTCGTGCTCGTGGGCGTCACGGGACTCAGGCGCGCGGCTCAGTCGTCCCGCGACGCGTAGGCACGAACAACCTGATAGGCGAGGTCCTCGCTGGTCCCGTCGTTGCCGAGCTCGGCCATCCAGCGCTGCGCGAAGGCCTTGCGGTCGGAGGCGGCGGCGCCCTTGCCCTCGAGCGCCACCACACCCGCGATGGTGCGTAGCGGCAGCGGCAGCGGATTCGCCTCGCGCAGCAGCGAGGCCTCGACCAGCGGCAGCAGCTCGTCCGCGTCGCGACGCGACAGCGCGGTGAGCAGCGCGACCGCATCTCGCACCTCCGGCGGCACGTCGTGGCGCTGCATCAGGTTGCGCACGTGCTGCCAGTACGCCGTCTCGTGGATCGCCACGTGAGACGCAACCTGGGCATAGATGTCGTAGGTCGCATACAGCCACCGGTGCCACGCCTCGGCGTCGCTGTCGACCAGCTGGGTCATCGACCTCCAGTGATCCATTGCCGCAGCCGAGAGCGTCGCGGGCACCGGGCACCCAGGCTGCCGATACCTCCGCATCAGCAGCGCCGCCTGCTCGGCCTCACGGAGGATGTGGGGGTCACGAAGGTCTCCGATGCCGCCGGCGGGGTAGGGGCGCCGCGAGATCGAGCCGAGCGACTCCATGAGCGGTGCGGGCGTCCACCGAAGCGCGTGCAGGAACTCGGCCGAGGACTGCATGAAGCGCTCGCGCTCCGCTCCCGTAGTCCAAGATGGGGTGGCTGTCCCGGTTGGGCTCTGGGTCCTGCAGGAACGGGTGGAGGATCTGACGATTCGCGACGATGAGGCTGTCGATCTGCCCCATGTCGTGAATCCCCAGCAGCGCGAAGCTCTCGCGCGCACCCTCCCACGTGAGCGGCTCGCCCGAGAGCGGACCAATGCGCCCCTTGGGCGACGAGAGGATGACCCAGTCCCGTGCGCCGATGCGGACGATCAGATAGTCCTCGAATTCGCGATCGAGCGCCGCCAGCACGCTGATGAGAAGCTCGTCGCTGAGTTCGTACCCTTGCAGCCACTGGGCCAGCACCCCGTCCTCGGCCAGGTAGCGCTTCGCCTCCCGATAGAACTCGACGGTGAACAGGCTCGAGACGCCGCTGACCCAGGGGTTGGTCGGCTCAGAGATGATGAAGTCGTACTTCCGGCCCGAGCTAGCGAAGAAGGCCTTGGCATCGTCGAAGTGGATGTGGCTTCGCGGGTCCTCGTAGGCGCGCCAGTTGACCGCGCGGAAGAACTTGGAGCCCTCGACCATCTCCGGCTCGATCTCGACCGTGTCCAGCCGCTCGAGCGTCGGGGAGCCCAAGATCGTATGGCAGGTCACGCCCGAACCAAAGCCGATGAGCGCGCCGTTCTTCGCGTCCGGACGCACCATCAGCGGCACGAGCCCCACCAAGAACTGGTTGGGTTCGTCGCCGGCGATGTCGGGGCCGTCGAGCGGATCACGGTCCTGGGGCCATCGGTCGAGGATCACCGACGCGTCGGGTTTTCCGTTGGTGTAGATGACCCGGTAGCCCGGATACATCTCGTTCTCGACCACGGCGACGGTCGCCGTGCGTCCATCGACGTAGCTGAGGACACCGAACGACTCCGGTAGCGACGTGCGGCTCTTTCGAAAGACCGTCGAGGTGAGCACCATGGGGTCCAGGTCGATGAGCAGGCCCGACACGGTGACCAGCACGGCCCCGATCGTGGCCGTACGCAGCAGCTTGGGCGTGAGCGCGTTGGCACGCCGATGCCGAATCTCGCCCCGGATGAGGGCGATCCCCAGCAGCATGTCGACGAGCGCACCGATGACGATCAACCCCTGCAGGCGCAGCAGGGGCATCAAGACCAGGCCCCCGATCGTGGCACCGATGATGGCGCCCAGGGTGTTGACCCCGTAGACCTTGCCGACGACCGCCTCGGACTGCCCTCGCTTCAGCATCACGTGCGTGAGCAGGGGGAGCGTCATGCCGGCACAGAAGGTGGCCGGGAGCATGATCAGCAGGCACAGCAGGTAGCGCAGGATGTTGAACTGGTACCAAAGCGACACCGTGCGCTCGTCGGGACGCAGCAGCCACGCCATCGCCTCGACCGCCACCTCGTAGGCGGGAAGCGTCACCACGGCGCACACGCCCATGACGATCTGCACGATGGCGAGCGTGATCTCCGGTCGCCGGAAGCGATCCATCCGCTTGCGCACCCAGAAGCCTCCGAGCGCCAGGCCGAACACGAACGCGGAGAGCATCACCTCGAACGAATGCGTCGCGCTGCCGAGCACCATCGACAGCAAGCGGATCCACCCGACCTCGTACAGGAACGACGACAACCCCGTCCCGAACGCCACCGCGAGGTAGAGCGTGACCATGTGCCGTCTGTGCATGCTCGACCCGCCTGCCTGCGGCCGTGCCACGATAGGCGCGGTGGCGTCGCGATCGCGCATGGCGACCACCATGATCAACAGGTTGAGCGCGGCGGCGACCATCAGGGCACCGGGCAGACCCAAGCGCGGCACCAGAACGAAGCCGCTGAGCACCGCGCCGAACGCCGCCCCCAGCGAGTTGGAGAAGTACAGGACCGCGAGCACCTCGCCCGAGCGCGCCGTCTCCCGGCGAAGGATGCCCACGCTCATGAGCGGAAACGTCATGCCGAGCAGCAGGCAGGGCGGCACGATCAGGGCCGACGCGAGACCCCACTTCGCGAGCGTCACGGCGAGACCGCCGCCGAGGGCGGGGAACATCGTGTCGTAGGCGAAACGGGAGGCGAACTCGAACAGATGGGGGAACGCCAGGGCGTAGATGCCGATGAGACCTTCGATGACCCCGTAGACGGCGACGGGGCGACGGATGCGCGCCAGCAGGCGCCCCGAGAGCAACGCGCCCAGCGACATGCCGCCCATGAAGAGGCTCAGCACGAGAATCTGCGCCTCGGCCGCGCTTCCCACCAGCTGCTTGATGTAGCGGGACCAGATCGACTCGTAGACCAAACCGCTGATGCCCGACGCGAAGAACAGCAGGAACAGCAGGCGCCAACGGTGGGCGGAGGGAGTCGAGCCCATGCGGGGCGCACGATAGCCCCGCACCGCAGACGGCGGCCCCGAACGAGAATTTCTCCATGTTTTCGGGGATATCGAAGTCGGGCCTGCGGTTGCTATAGTTTCAGGCATCAGCGGCCCCTGCCGCCGGGGAACACGAATATGAAATACGTCGCCAAGCACGGGATCGACGACCTCGATCAGGTCAGGACCGTCATCGAGAAAGCCTACGGCTCCTACAAGGAGCGGCTCTCCGAGTACAGCCCCAGCCTCTCCTGGAAGGACGAGCGGAACGCCACGGTCTCGTTCGCCGTCATGAAGAAATCGATCAGCACCGACTTCGAGATCACCGACGAAGAGATTCGGATTGAAGGCAAGATCCCCTTCATCTTCAAGCCCTTCGAATCGAAGATCGAGAAGGTCGTCGGCGGCGAAGTCGACAAGTGGATCGCAAAGGCTCAGGCCGGCGAGATCTAGGCCGGCCCCATCCCAACTCCACGTCACCGTGGACCAGAGGCACCGATGCGTTCCACGCTCGGTGCCTTTTCTTCGCGGCCGGTGTATCGTCGGAGGTCGACTCTCGATGAGCACGGACGACGATCGCGCGCTGCTGCACCGCTGGCGCCAAGGGGACGCCGAAGCTGGGAACGCCCTGTTCCGCCGGCACTTCGCGTCGGTCCGTCGCTTCTTTCGCAACAAGGTCACCGCCGACGAGGTGGAGGACTTGATTCAGCGCACCTTCATGGCCTGCGTCGAGGGCCAAGATCGGTTTCGCGAAGACGCGTCGTTTCGAACGTTCATGTTCGCCGTGGCTCGCAACCAGCTGCTCAAGTTCTTTCGGGACCGGAGGTCCCGCGACCGCCACGTCGGCGTCGATCTGAACGTGTCGTCGGTGATGGCCCTGGGCATGACCCCAAGCTCGGTCGCCGCGGCCCGGCAAGACCACGAGATCCTGCTGCAGGCGCTGCAGTACGTCTCGGTCGAGGACCAAACCCTCTTGGAGCTGTACTACTGGGAGGGGCTCAGCGGCCCCGATATCGCAGCCGTCCTCGAGATCTCGCACGGTGCGGTGCGCGTCCGGCTGCATCGTGCGCGCTCGAAGCTGCAAGAGGCGATCGAACAGCTGCGGATTCCGTCGGTACGCTTCGACCTCGATGCCGCGGCCGGAACCCTGCGGGGAATCTAGGCCTAAGACAAGCGCTCGCCTAGCGCGATTCGTTCTGCTTCTTCTCGTGCAGGTCGAGCTGGATGAGCCACTGCCGAATGGTCCAGTCCCGGTCCTCGACCTGCGGCACGCTCTCCCGCATGTCGTCGAGGATCTGCTGCCGCGTCGCCCGAGGAATCGGTCCGGGACGCGTGAGGTAGTCCTCCACGAGCGTTTCGGTCGAGCGTGAATCCTTCGGGAGATACTTGGAGGACGCGTCCATCGCCACGAGCGTGTTGATCAGGACGACCTTGCGCGCCGTGGCCTGCTGGGGCCCGGGCATGGATGCGAGCTGCAGCATGTGCTGCCCGAGCACCTGCCCCCGCATGCTGGGCGGATACACCGACAGCGAGTCCTCGAGACGCTCGAGCAGCGCGTCCTCATCGAGCGCCACCAAGTCTCGAACGTTCTCGGGCAGCTGCGCGACGTAGGCCGGATCGAGACCTCCTGCACCCACGGCGAGACCATGCGCGGCGTCGGAGGCTGCCGCGGTCTGAGGCGTCTGGGGCGTCTGAGACATCGGCGACTCCGCGGGCTCGGGCTCGGCCCGCAGCACCGTATACGCGAGCCCTGCACCCCCGCACAGGACCGCCACGCCCAGCACGCTCGCCGCGATGATCGGGCCGACTCCGCCGCGCGCGCGGACCGGGGCAGAGGGCGCCGCAGCGGCCTCGGACAGCGCGCTCGCAAAGGCCGACGCGCTCGCCGGTCGTGCGCCGGGAGCCTTGGACAGCCCCTGCAGCACGACGGCCTCGACCGCTGGCGGCACGGTCGTCGCGCCGAACTGCGCGAACCGTGGAACGGCCGAGTAGACGTGGTCGTGCACGTAACTCATCGGGTTGTCGGACAGGAACGGCGTCCGGCCGCAGAGCATCTCGTAGGTGATCAGCGCCAGCGCGTAGACGTCCGTGCGTGCGTCGACCGAATGTCCTGTGAACTGCTCGGGCGCCATGTACTGCGGCGTACCCATCCAGCCCCTGGTTCGCGTGCTGTCGCCCGCGTCGACCTTCGCGATGCCGAAGTCGAGCAGCTTGACCCAATCGCTGCCCTGCCGCGACACGAGCATGATGTTCCCCGGCTTGAGATCGCGGTGAATCACGCTGTGGCGGTGCGCTTCGTCCAACCCGTGCGCCGCCTGCTCGACGAGCTCGATGACCCGACCGAGGGGAAAACGCCCCTGCGCCGACAGGTCTGCGCCCAGGGTTCGACCCTGCAGCAGCTCCATCGCGATGTAGAACTCACCGGTTTCGAGCTGGCCGTAGTTGTAGACCGAGACGATGTGCGGGCTGTCGAGCCGCGCCACGGCTCGCGCTTCAACCGCGAAGCGCCGGACGGCATCGGCGTCGTCGCTGACGTGCAGCACCTTGATGGCGACGCGGCGCTGCATGCCGATCTGCTCGGCCAAGTACACCGAGCCCATGCCTCCCTGGCCGAGCTTTGAGAGCACGCGGTACTGGCCCAGGATCTCCCGACCCAGCATGTGCAGCGTGGCCGGACCGGGGGCCCCCACCGTCTCGTCGCCCGAGGGCTGTCCGTCGGGAAGCGTGGGGATGTCGCTCCCGGCAAGCGTGGTCTGTCGATGCGGCGCGTCCATCCCCTCCCTGGAGGATGACACGTCCACGCCCAGCCTCGCTATTGCTCGCCGGGCGGAAGACCGCAGACCTCGAACGTGTCGAACTCGGCCTCGTAGTCCAGGCCCTCGACGTCGAAGCCTCGGGTCTGGGCGTAGGCGCTCATGAACAGCGCATAGAGCCGGGCGTCGAACGTGGAGCCAACGCTCGCCGCTTCGTAGCGCGCCTGCAGCTCGGCCTGGATCGCATCTTGGAGCTCGACGTCGTCCATGCGCACCAGCCCCTCCTCATCGGTGGGGAGTCCCTCGTCGGAGAAGTGGCCGTCGAACATGCGCTGCATGGACGCCAGCGGATCCTCGAACCGATCGCCCATGACGTCGAGAAGGTGGGCGAGATAGAAGGGCACGCCGGGAATCCCGCCGGAGGCTTCGGTCACGACCGCTGGCCCCTCGACCGCGCGCGCGCTGCCGCCGACGCGCTCGGAGAGCTGGGCGTCGAGCGCCTTCGTCTCGAACTCGAGGTCGGCCTTGGCCAGCCCGATCAGACCGTCTCGATACATCCCTGCGTTGAGCGGGTTGCCGCGGTAGCTGATCGTGTAGAGCGTGAACCCCTCGGCCAGCACATCGGCGGCCATCAACACGTCGATCCACTGACGGACGATGCCCCCGCCCATCACGAAGATGGTGGAGATGGCCTCTTCGGGCGTGCCGACGGGAAGCTCGAGCTCGACGACCTCGGCCTCCTTGCCGCGCTTCTCGTCCCGGCCGCTGAAGGTCTTGACGTGCAGGGGGTTGCCCAGGGGCTTGAGCGCGCTCGCGATGACGCTCCCGGTCCGAGGGTCCTTGGCCCGAGGAGCGGCCAGCGCCCAGACCAAGCCATGAATCTTGCCCTCGAAGCGCTCGCGAATCGTCGCCACGACCTCGTCGCGAATCGCCGGATCGAAGGCGTCGCCGATGATCGACCCCGCGACGGTTCCCTTTTGCGTCAGACCGCGCTCCAGCGCGAGGTTGCGATGGAACCCCGGCGAGCCGATCTTGCGGATCTTGTTGTTGCTCTCGGGCGTGGGCTGAGCGTCGAGCGAGACGTTGAGGGTGTTGGCCCCGTAGCGCCCACCGAGCACCGCTCGCGCCGCGCTGCCAAAGCCTCCGGAGGCTCCCACGACGAGCCAGTTCTCCGCCTTGTTGCCCCCGGACGCCCTCCCCGCCCGCTCGAGCATCGCCTCCGCCGCCGCTTGGGTGCCCACCGGGTGGAAGTTGCCCGGGAACACGACATTGCCCATGCTGGGGACGAAGCGAAACTGGAAGGACGGGATTGCGAGCTTCATCGCCCCGCCCGTGTACCATGGAACGATGGCTGGTCGCAGTCCCGTGCTCGCCCTCGCGCTCGTGCTCGTGGGCGGGTGCGCCACGGCGAACGAACACGTGCTGGCCTTCGAACCCGGCGCCCATCGAGGCGGCTCGAAGGACCTCGTGGTCGACGTTCGCGAGGCCCGGTACGCAGAGCGTCAACTCACGGTTCAGCTGGAGTGGACCAACCAAGCCGACGGCCCGCTCACGCTGGAGCCCGACGCAATCCTGCTCGACGATGGAGGGTTGGAAATCCCCCCGCTGGGCCCAAGGTCTCCGGCGTGGGTGATCGACCCCGGGCAGACCCGAGCCGTCTCCTTGGTGTTTCCCATCCACGCGCAGGATCCCACGACCCACACGCTGCGGGCGTGGTCGGTGCACGAGGACGGGGAGCCGCGCGCGCCCGTGCGCGTCGACATCCCAGGCGTAGTCACCAGCTCGGAGACCCACTGAACCCGTGGCCTTGGAGTTCGACACCCTGCAGCTCGCCACCGACGTCGGTCCGCGACAGGCGTTGGTCCTCACCCCGGGGACCGACATCATCGTCTCCGAGCTCCCTGCGCCGAGTCAGCACGGACGGCTCAGCGCCACCGATCGTCAGATCGTCGAGGCGGCGCGACAGACCGTCCCGCAGTTCCATGCGACGGTCTGCATCTTCCGTGGTCGCGCGCCCGGTGGCGATGGGCGGTACCGCTTCGCGCCGGGCATCTCGGAGGAGCAGGCGCTGCGGCTGGCCAGCGCGATGCTCACCGGTCAAGTGCTCGTCTACCGAGAGATGGTCCGCTTGGGCGTGTGTCTGTTCATCCACACCGACTTCGGTCCGCTGGAGGTCGAAGCGTACCGATCGGCCGTCGACCAGCTTGCTGATGCGCTCGAACCTCGGACGGTGGGCAGCGGCGTCGAGGCACGCCGGTCCCGGCTCGACCTGTGGATGCTCAGGAACCTGATCTTCTTCTTCAGCCTCGGCTTCGACAAGTTCGTGGCGACGATCCTCCCCGACAAGCTGCCGCTGATGGAGAAGCGCATGGAGCGGATCCGGCGCATGGCCGCCGACCTGGAGTGACCCGGGCTCAGGGCAGCGGACCTTGACCCTCGCGGAGGACCTCGATCTGATCGTCGAACAGCCGCAGCACGGTGCTCGGCTCGGGCCACAGCGGTCCAACGTCGATGACCGCGGTGACCTCTCGACCGTAGCGAGGCTCGAGGTCTTCGGGCTCTTCGAGGCCCGGCTCCTCCTCGGCCGGGGTCACGGACCCGGTCAGCAAGGGCTCCTCGAGCAGCTCGACGAGCATCGTACACACCGCATGGTTGGGCATCCGCAGGCCAACCTCATGGTTGCGGTTCTTCATCGAGCGCGGAATGTCTTGGGTGGCGGGCAGGATGATCGTGTACGGACCGGGCAGCAGTCGCCGCACGATGCGAAAGTGCTGGTTGCCCATGTGTCCGTAGCGACCGATCTGCGACAGCTCGTTGACGAGCATCGTCAGCGGCTTGTGGTGCTTGTCGTGAATGCCCTTGAGCTTCCGCAGCGCCGAGATGCCCCGGTTGCTGGACATGGCGCAACCGAACGCATACCCCGTGTCGGTGGGATAGATGATGACCTCGCCCTTGCGCAGCGCGTCCACGGCGGGAGCGAGCTTGCGCGGAGCGGGACGGTCGGGATGAATTCGGAGCCGCATCGTGGTGCTTCACTCTGTATCGCCAGCTGGATTGCTGGCCGTGTCGCTGGCCGTGTCGCTGGCCGCCATCGCCGCGCGACGAGCCTGGACCCGGGCCCAGACGATCGCGTACATCTCCAGCGCGAGGATGATCGCGTAGATGTCGTAGGGTGTCCGCAGGCGGATCGAGCCAAAGAAGAGCCCGGCGATCGCGGTGGACGTGAACGTCTGGAACGCGATGATCGTCATCGAGGGCCGCCTCCAGATTCGGCCGATGGCCCACACCATGCCGACCAGCGACGGGATCCAGATCACCACCTGGTAGAGGTGCTTGAAGACCTCGACGGGCCCGAGGAACCACTCGCGCCCCTTCTCTTTCTCCGGCCACTGTTCGCCTACGAACCACAGCAACGACATGTTGACGAGGCTGTAGCGGGCCTGCTCGACCACGCCCGTCCGTCGGTAACATTCCTTGCGGATCTCGTCGTGGATCTCGGGATCACCGATGTACCCCACCATGCGAATCGTCGAGCTCTTCATCGCGGGGCGGAGCCCGAGGATGCTGTCGTCGGGGATCTGCTTGGCGACGAGCCGGTAGCCCGGCAAGCTCACCCGCCGACCGTCGCGGGTGTTGTTGCGCCGCTCGCTGCGCTTCTTGAGCCCTTCGGTGCGGAACGCCTGCGTGACGATGTTGTGGCACCGCGCTGCGGTCAGGTTCATGTTGGCGTTCTCGGCGATGCCCGGGCCGTAGCCGGTGTGCTGCTCGAAGCGCCACATCGAAAACCAGAGCATCGAGACGATCGGCACGGCGATCGCCGCCAGGTGGAACCACTTGACGTGTCGCAGCCGTCGCACGTTGAGGAGCCACGCGACCAACACCAGCACGAAGAACAGCGCCGACTGAGGGCGCACTGCCAGAGCGATAGCGGAGACGACCCCGGCCCCGAGCGCACGCTTGCCCTGTTGAAGGGTGCAGACGAGCCAGTACGTCGACCACAGCTGAAAGAACAGGAACGGGGTCTCCGACAAGAAGCTGCCGGAGTTGCTCAGGCTGGGGTGCCAAAGCAGCGCAACGACCCCCGTGATCTTGGCGAGCGTGGCGGTGCTGCACACCCGGCAGGCCAGCAGGTAGGCCAGCGGCACCGTCAACGCCCCCATCGCCGCCCACAGCGCCGCGCCGGCCACCAGGTTGTCCTTGCCGAACAGCCGCAGGGGGACCGCCAAGATGTAGTGCGTCCCCCAGGCCTGCCACGCCAGCGTGCGGTCGCCCCAGACGAAGCCGCGATCGGCGAGGTCCTGGGCCCGGTCCACGTACTTGGCCATGTCGGAGAACACGTAGTCCCACGGCGGGTGGATCCACATGACCCACGCGAAGCGGGTGGCCAGGGCCGCGACCAGCAGCAAGAGCAGGAAGCGCCGGTCGGGCGTGATCCACGAGCCGAAGCGCGGCCCCACCGGCGCCGACGCCTTCGGGGTTGCCTTCTCGGGCGGCACCTGGTGCTGCGCGTTCACGGGCACGGAGGGTAGCAGGACCCGGCGCGCTTCGGCAGTTCGCCTCGCGGGGCGGTTGCCGATACAGTCGGGGCATGTCGGGCCATCTTCCCGTGCAGTCGCCCCAGGTCTTCGCCAAGCGTCGCCTCGCCCTCGCAGCAGCGCTCGGAGGCCAAACCGCGGTGTTCTTCGCCGGGGGGCTGCGCGCCCGGAACTACCCCGCCAACGTCTATCCCTACCGCGCCGACTCCCACTTCCTGTACCTGACCGGCGCGCCCATCCCCGATGCCGTGCTCGTGGTCGGCGGCGGCCGAAGCGAGCTGTTCGTGGTCCCCAAGGACGACGACGACGCGCTGTGGCATGGGAGCACCCCCTCGACCGAGACGGTCCGCAAGGCGACCGGCGTCGACGCGGTGCGGCCGCTCGCGGATCTTGCCGACGCGATCGCGACCGGGCACGACCCCGGCACCCTGCCCTCGGCCGACCCGATGACCCGCGCGAAGCAGTGCCGACTGCTCGGACGGACCTGGGACCCCACAACCCACGTGCGGGTCGGCAACCTGGACGCCCCCGACCTCGCGATCGCCGACGCGATGATCGGCCTGCGCCTGACCCACGATGCCGGCGCGCTCGAGATGATCCGGGGCGCCGTCGAGGCCACGACCGCGGCGCACCTGGCCGGGATGGCGGTCACCCGCCCAGGCCTGCTCGAGCACGACGTGCGCGCGACCATGGAGGCAGAGCTGTTGGGGCGGGGCTGCGAGCCGGCATACGGCAGCATCGTCACCGTCCACGGCGAAGTGCTGCACAACACGGCGTACCAGCATCGCCTCGGCCCCTCGGACATGGTGCTCGCGGATCTGGGCGGGGAGCATCACGGCTGGGCCAGCGACGTGACCCGAACCTGGCCCGTCCAGGGCAAGTACAGCTCCACCCAGCGCGCGCTGTACGAGATCGTTCTGCAGGCCGAGAAGGAGGCGATCGCGAAGGTCAGGCCCGGCACGAGGTATCGGGACGTGCACCTCCAGGCCAGCCTCGTGCTCGCCCGCGGCATGGTGGACGAGGGCATCCTCAACGGAGACCCCGAAGGCCTCGTCGAGCGGGGAGCCCACGCCCTGCTGTTCCCTCACGGCGTCGGCCATCTGCTCGGCCTCGACGTGCACGACATGGAAGACCTGGGCGACCGTGCCGGGTACGCACACGGCCGTACCCGCAGCGAGCAGTTCGGGCTCGGCTACCTGCGCCTGGACCGAGACCTGCAGCCGGGCATGGTCGTCACCATCGAGCCGGGTCTGTACGTCGTCCCGGCCATCCTGGACAGCGAGCGCATCGCCGGCCCCTTCGTGGCCGATGGGACCCTGAACAAAGAGGCGCTCGCCCGCTTCGCCGACGTTCGCGGCATCCGCATCGAGGATGACGTGCTGTGCACACAGGGCGAGCCGGAGGTCCTCACCGCCGACATTCCCAAGGAGGTTGCCGACGTCGAGGCGGCCGTCGGCGCCGCTTCGGCGTGAGGTCCGCTCGTGGTACGCTCGCCGCGGTTTCTGCCATGCGTCCCCGCGTAGCCGCATCTCTCCTCGCACTGCCCGCATTCGGGCTCCTGGTCGCATGCACCAGCGATCTCGACGCCCCCGACGCCTACACCGAGCCGTCGATCTCGGCGGGCAGCGACACCGCGGGCAGCCTCGGGCTGGACTGCGCCGCCTTCCCCGAGGGCGCGATCGGAGCCCAGTACGACTTCACGCCCGAGGTCTCGGCGCAAGACGACGGCACCCGCACCTGGACCGCGGAGACCTTGCCCGCCGGCCTGGAGATCGACGCGGACGACGGACGAATCACGGGCGTGCCCACCGCCTCCGGCACGACCTCCGTCGACTTCACGGTGATCGACAGCGTGGGCATGGCCTCGACCACCTGCGACATCACGATCAACGACGCGCTCGCGGTCGACAACGACCTCGTCGTCGCCTCCGTCCCCTACTGCGTGCGCCCGGGTGAAGAGACGCTGCTCGACCTGGTCGTCGAGGGGAGCGGAGATGGCTCGACCATCCGCTGTGACCACCCCGGCGGCAACGGGAACGGTCGCCGCCCCGCGGGCATCTCCGTCAATGCCGACACCTGCGAGATCGAGGGCACGATCACCGACGATCGCTTCGGCACCTGGGTGTTCATGGTGCGCGGCGAGCAGTCCGGTGCCGAAGTCTGGGTCCCGTACTGCGTCACCAACGACGAGCCCAGCGGCTACGACGTCTCGGTCGATCACAGCAGCCTGGATGACGACGGTGTCGACGGCACGCTGGTGCCCATCGTGCGGCGCTTCAACCCGGCCGCGTCCGTCTCGGTGGGGGGGGATGCCGACCCGCTGTTCACCGTGCTCGACGCCGACTCGTGTGGCACCAGCGCGTGCTTCTACGGGTTCGCGTTCAACATCAACGCCTCGCCCTTCGACGCCGAGACCCTGAGCCTCGCGCCCGACGCCGTCCTGATCGACAACGGCCCGCAGGGGTTCACACACGAGCTGAGCATCGAAGGCCCACAGGTGTCGGACGAGTTCGCCGACCGGCCCTGGACCGTCAACATCGCGCTCGACTATTGCCTCACCGACTCGGACGGGCCCTGTGACGGGGCACAGAACGTCCGCGCCAACGGGAACGGCAACATCGACATCAGCATCCTGATGCTTCCGGAATAAGACGCGTGGCCGTGGTCCCCAACGTTCGCGAGCAGAAGTTCGCGCGCACGATCGACCGCGAGATCGGGCCGATCTGGAACGAGCGGTTCGCCCGGCTGATCTGGCGTCATCTCCCGCCACTGCGCGAGGGCATGGTGCTCGACGTCCACAGCGGGGTCGGGCGCACCATCGAGCAGCTGCTGACGCGCCTCCCGCAAGACGTCCGCGTGCTGGGCCTGGAGCCCCAGGACGCGATGCGGGCGCTCGCCAAGAGCAAGATCTCCCCCGAATGGAAGGGACGCGTCTACCTCAAGCCGCAGGACGCCTCGGCCGTCGCCGAGATGAGCGACGACCTCTACGATCTGGTCGTCGCCAACCTCGTGCTGAGCGAGGCCCACGACCTGGCCGATGCGCTCGAGGGGCTGATCCGCGTGACCAAGCCTGGCGGGACGCTGCTGGCGACCCTGCCGATGTATGGCACGTGGACCGAGGCCGAAGACCTGCTGCGCGAGGTCCTGCGCGACGCGGGGCTCACCCAGGCCCAAAACCGCCTCCGTCGGATGGCCAACCTTCGTCCGACCGGCCCCTCCCTCGCCACGATTCTGCAGGGCCTGCCGGGCCAGCAGCTCTCGCCGGCGCACTACCTGGTCGAGCAGGAGCGATTCACGCTGCTGTTCGGCTCCGGTCGCGAGTTCTTGTTCTCCCCGCTGGTCGAGCTCGGTCCCCTGCGGCTGTGGAAAGCCGTGGTCGCGACCGAGGGTGACCCCCAGCAGGTCTTCTTTCGGTTCAAGGAGGCGATCGACGCCTACTGTGATTCAGGCCTGTTCGCCGTCGGTGCGGTCGCAGGTGCCATCGTCTTGCAGCGACCGATGGCCGGCGAGGACCCTCGCACCCTCCCCGGGTCGCAGTTCTGGCGGCGCTTTCCCGAGCTCGACGAGCTGTGGAGCCAGGCCGAGGCCGGGCGCATGCCCGAGGATCCAGCGCAGTCGGAGGTCGATCTGGACTTCGAGACCGAGGACGTGGGCATCATGCCGCCCAGCTTCGACTTCGAAGATCCGATGACGGGATCGCACCCGGTCGCGCCGCAGCCCGCTGCGGCCGGCTCGCCGGAGGATGACGCCATCCGGGCCCTGCTCGATGCACCGAGCCGCCCCGGCGACGCGCACAACAACCTCGACGCGCTGCTGGACCAGGTCCTCGAGTTCGACTCCACCAGCGCCGAGCCCGACGACGTCCAGGAGCTCGACGAGGAAGAGGTCGAGCTCGTTCAACCCGACAGTCACAAGCCCGGCGAGACGCTCAAGAGAATCAGGGCCCTGCTGCCGCCGCCTCCGGGACGACGCCCGCCGCCACCACCGTTGCGGCGCGTCGAGCCGGATGAAGAGCCGGACGAGGGGTAGGTGCGCGCGTCGTTCATCCTCGTGGGCACGCTGGTGATGGGCTGCCCGAGCCCGGAGCCACAGAGTCCTCCGGCGCCCCGGGCCGCACCAGTCCAGGTGCAGCCCTCCCCGGCAAAGTCCGCACCGCCAGGGCCGTCTGATGCGCCCGCCGACGCGCCACCGGTCCGCAAGGACGGCACCATGTTCGGCACGTCCGAGCTGATGGGCACGACGGTCTCGCTCAACGTCTACGTCGGCGAGCGGGACGCCGAGGGCGCCGAAGCAGCCGGAGCAGCGATGCAGGCCGCGCTCGCCGAGATGGCCCGCATCGAGACGATGATGAGCGAGTGGAAGCCCACGACCGAGCTCTCGAAGCTCAACGCCGGGGCCGGGGCCGAGGCCCGCAAGGCCTCGCCGGAGCTGTTCGAGGTGCTCGAGGTCGCCAAGCGGGTTCACGAAGAGACCGGAGGCAGCTTCGACGTCACGTTCCACGGCGTGGGCCACTTGTGGAGCTTTCGACCGGGGTCCAAACCTCCGTCCCGCGAGGCCATCGCCGCGGCGCTGCCCCTGGTCGATGGGGCCGCCGTGGAGCTCGACCGCGCAACGCTGACGGTGCGGCTGCCCAAGGCCGGCATGAAGATCGGGCTCGGGGCCATCGCCAAGGGATACGCGGTCGATCGCGCGTCGGCGCTGCTGACCGAGCGAGGCTTCCCCAACCACGTCGTCGAAGCCGGCGGCGACACCTACGCGTCGGGCTCGAAGGGGGGCAGCCCGTGGCGGGTGGGCGTGAAGGACCCCCAGAGCCAGGGGTCGCTGGGGGTCCTGTCGATCGAGGACCGCGCGGTGGTCACCTCGGGTGACTACATGCGGTTCTTCGAGCACGAGGGACGACGCTATGCCCACATCCTCGACCCCAAGACGGGCTGGCCGATCGAGCGGGACGCGAGCCCCAAGAGTGTCACGCTGCTGGCCGCGGATGCCACTGCGGCCGATGCGTACTGCACAGCTGTGACCGTGATGGGCCCCGAAGCCGGGATGAAGTTCGTCGAGTCGCGGCCCGACCTCGACGCCGTCATCATCGAGCGAGATGGCTCCATTCGGGTGTCCTCGGGGCTCTCCGGAGTCTACGAGGCCTTGCCGACCGCGCATCCCGAGCCGTGAAACGGGCGGCCCCTTTGAAACGCACGGCAGCCCTCTCTACAATTGGTGTCCTGCCTGCCTAGCTTTCCATGTCCGAACGCCCAACGACGCAACCTGCCGTCCCGGACGACACCCTGCCCGCCCGCGCGCCGAACCTTCGACCGACGCAGATCGCCGGCGGTGCCGTGCCACCGGCGAGCGCCACCGGTCCCGTGCCTCCACCCAGGGCGCCGGCGGACACCCGAGACCGACGCATCGGCACGCACATGCACGGCACCGAGGGGCTGCACGCGCCGGGCGTCGAAGCGCCCAAGCTTCGGCTGACGCTGGGCAAGGCGATCCCCGGCACCCGCTACCGGATCATCCGCTGGCTGGGGGAGGGCGGCATGGGCGTCGTCTACGAAGCCGAGCACGTCGACATCGAGCGCCGTGTCGCCCTGAAGATCCTTCGCTTCGACCTGAGCCAGCAGGCCAACATGGTGCAGGTCTTCAAGGACGAGGCCAAGGCCGCCGGGCGCCTGGGGTCCCAGTACCTCGTCGACCTCTACGACTTCGGCGAGCTCGTCGATGGGCGACTGTTCTTCGCGATGGAGCTGCTCGACGGGCACGACCTCGTCCCGCCCTCGGAGGACTACAGCATGGAGCCCGGGATGCTCATCGCGATCCTGCGCCAAGTCTGCAAGGGCTTGGGCGTGGCCCACAACGCGGGCGTGATTCACCGCGACATCAAGCCGGAGAACATCCTCACCACCGGTGCGCCCGACGGACGCGAGCAGATCAAGATCGTCGACTTCGGGATCTCGTCCATGCTCGCGGCCAGCTCGCAAGGCGGCGATAGTCTGGCTGGAACGCCGCACTACATGGCCCCGGAGCTGGTGCTCTCGCAGCCCTACGACGGTCGCCTGGACATCTACGCCATCGGCTGCATGGCCTACGAGTTCCTCGTCGGGCAGCCTCCCTTCGACGCCAAGACCGTGGAGCACCTGCTCGAGATGCAGGTGAGCGAGGCACCCATCGCGCCGCGAATCCGTCGCCCCGACGCCAACATCCACCCCGCGATCGAAGCCGTGGTCATGCGGTGTCTCGCCAAGAAGCCCGCGGGGCGCTTCGCCAACACCGCCGACCTCGAGGCAGCGCTGTGCGAGGCTCAGATCGCCGCGGGCATCACCACGGACTGGGACGACCTCCCGCTGCCCGAGCTTCCCGGCGATCCCGAACGCGCGGCCGCCATCGCGGCTCGCATGCCCTCGATGCACCGGCGCGGCGAACGTCGGAGCTGGCTGTGGCCCGTCGTCGCCGGCGTCAGCACCCTCGCGGCAGCCGGTCTGGCCGCGTTCCTCGTCCTGCGCGGTGGCCCCACCGAGCAGGAGGTCGACATCGTCGACCAAATCACCGCCGAAGCGCGGAGCGAAGCGTCGCGAGCCCACTGGGTCGCGCCGCCCGCCGAGGACCCCGACGGCCCCTCGGCCTACACCAAGGTGGTCGAGCTGGAGGCGCTGGAGGGGACCGCTGAGGCGCTCGGAGACGAACGAGGGGAAGCGCTCCGAAGCGAGTTCTCGCAGACCCTGATCGAGCACGCCGACGAGCTCCACGATGGTGGCGCCCAAGACCTCGCGCGCCTGTACTACATCTACGCGCTGGTCTTCGACGACTCCAACCGCTACGCCTTCGACCGCGCGCAGACCTCCGCCGCCCTGCTCGCCAACTACATCGACAAGGCCAAGCGTGGAGAGTTCAGCAAGGACGACCTCGTCATGGCCAAGCTCGCCGCAGCCGAGCGCGAGCAGGATCCCGACAAGCAGGAGGCGATGCGTGGGGAAGCGGAGGCGATGCTGAACGAAGGCGACGGAGGGTCGCTCTTGCTCTCCAGCAGCGAGTCGGCGCGCAAGCTGCTCGGCGGACCACGACGCGCACGGCAAGACCGCGACGACGTCGACCCCCTGGTCGCGGCGGTCACGAAACCTCCGGCTCCCGACCCCGCGGACTTCCAGCTCGACGAAGAGCCCCCGCCGGTCGCCGTTTCCCCACAAGAGCAGCGCGCCGAAGAGTCACCCGAGAAGAAGGACCGTCGAACGCGGCGTCGGACGCAGGACCCCAGCGAGCTGCTGGGGCAGGCCGAACGCGACCCGCAACGGGCCGCGGATCTGGCCGAGCAGGGCCTGGATGCCCTTCGCTCGGGGCAACGCTCGAAGGCCTCGTCCTTGTTCAATCAGGCAATCTCCTTCGACCGCAAGAACGCCAAGGCGCTGATGGGCCTCAGCGACGTGTACTTCGACACCGGCAAGAACCAAAAGGCCGTGGACTACGCCGAGCGTGCCGTTCAGGCTTCACCGTCCAACGAGACCTTCCGCCTCAAGCTCGGCGACGCCTACTTCAAGGTGCTCCGCTACCGGGACGCGCTCGAGCAGTACGAGAAAGCCAAGGCCAAGGGCTCGAGCCGCGCCGACGCGCGCATCGAGAAGGTCCAGGCGAAGCTGGGTCACTAGCGCTAGAAGCGGCCCGAGAGGGTGACGTTGCCCCAGCCCAGTCCGACGCGCGGGCGTCGGTCTGGGCGGCGTGCGGTCCGACCTTCGCCGGAGCCGTCGTCCTTCGAGGCTCGCTTGCGGGCGCGGCTGTTGAGCAAGATGGCCACGCCGAGCGTGGTGAGGGCGCCACCGGCGATGCCCAGGCCCAGCGCGTGCCACTCGGTGTTCCAGATGTACTTGCAGTCGCCCTCCATGTCTTCGTTTCGGTAGCAGCCCCGCCGCGTGTCGCCACCGAGCTTGTACTCGCGCTCGGTCGCGCCAAAGACCGCAAACGTCGCGGCGGCCCCGAGCGCCGCAATGCCCACCCCCAACGAGACCCATCCCCACGGACGCGAGGGCAACCGGCTGGGCACCTTCTCGAGGTTGAACGTGACGCTCTCGGCCACGCCCTCGACGAAGGTGACCTCGCGCTCGATCCCGATGAAGCCCTCCTTGCTGACCCGAACCACCGCCTTGCCGGGAATGACCGATCGCTCGAGCGGGGTGACACCGATGATCTCGCCGTCGAGCAACACCTCGGCGCCCTGAGGTTCGGACGTGATCGTCAGGGTGCTGGGTCCCTTGGCGAGCGCGTCGAGCTTGGTGCGCAGCGTCGCGGCGGCGGTGGCCATCAGACTGCCCGCATCCGCGATGCCGCAGATCTCGCAGGCCTCGTCGGTCCTGGCGAGTGACTGCCCCGTGCGCCCGTCGAACAGCTCCACATCGACCGCGTAGTCCCGATCGACGACCGTGACCCGAGCGCGCACCACGTGGGTCGCACGGGTCGCTTTCGCAAGCGCGGACATGCACTTCGCGTCGCCGCAGTCCCCGGCCTTGGACGACGCCGAGACGACCGAGTCCGGCTCGACGACGGAGAAGTCACCGCGCTCGAGCCCTCTGACGAGTTCATCGGTCAAGCTCACCCGATCCGCCTCGCTCAGCGATCCCTCGACCGCCAGAGGAAGCACGGCAACCGTCGCTCCCGGCTCTCCTGGAGCCGTGGCGGGAACGAGCGCACGTGCGCTTGGCACCGGCAGCCCCAAGGCCCACAGGCACGCGACGATGCAAAGGGCGGCGCAGCGTCTCCAGAGCGCAATCACGGCGTGAGCGTACCACCGGCTTGACCACCAGGGGTCGCTCGGGGAGGCTTCTGCGTGGTCTCGCCTCGCGCCCTGGCCCTGTTTGCGCTGGTCGTCGGCTGTGACGCGGACGACGCGAAGCCTTCGCCTGCACCTCCGTCCGCCGCTGCTCCGGCGCCCGAGTTCCTCTTCGCCCCGACCCTCGCCGCGCACGCACCAGCGGGCGTCGCCATGGAGCTGGTCGCGGAGGTCGGCGACGCGGCGACGGGGACCATGACCCTCGTCCTCGCGCAGCACGATGGCACGACCGTCTCCATGGTGGCGTGGCGCTTCTCGTCGACCGGCGAGGACGACACCCTCGAACCAGACGGCCTGCCTGCGCCCCTACTCGCGGTGCTCCCCGGCCAGGTCACCAACCGCGACGCCCTCGATGCGCTGCAGCGCACCCGCGCGGCGGGGCATACCGTAAAGAGCCGTCCTCAGGGCATCCCCGCCTCGGGGCCCCAGGATGCGCTCGATGAGCTGCGGGCGCTTGCCATCGCGACGCTCAGCGACGGCACGGCCTCGCGAGCGCAGGCCTTGGCGCGGTTCGCTCGCGGCCTCGACGACGGCCTGCTCTTCAGCCGCTCCGGCCTCTCCCGCGCGCTCGTCGTCGCCTCGTCGCCGATGGCGTCGCCCCGAGCGGAGTCGGAGCGACGCGCCACCTTCGAGAACGAGCAGCACCGGATCTCGATGCTGAAGAAGGGCGAAGGCTGGGTGATCGACGCGGCCCAGTGACCACGCACCTCGAGGCGGAGGGCTCACTCCTTCGGGGGCTTTCCGACCTGGCCCTTGCGTTGATACAGGTCGACCCACTTCTCGTGCTCGGCGACCGACTTGCTGAACTCGTGCGTTCCGTCGTTGCGGGCGACGAAGTATAAGAAGCGCGACTTCTTGGGCGCGAGCACGGCTTCGAGCGCCGCCTTGCCGGGGTTGGAGATCGGGCCCGGCGGCAAGCCCTCGTTGGCGTAGGTGCTGTACGGGTTGTCCTTGTCGTCGAGGTGGATCCTGCGAATGCGCCCCTCGAACTTTTGGCACGCCGCTGACTTCTCGGCAGGCACCGTGCAGCCGTAGATGATGGTGGGGTCGGTCTGCAGCAGCTTGGGCTTGAAGCTGGAGAAGCGCATGCGATTGAGGAAGACGCCGGCGATGAGGGGTCGCTCGTGCTTGGCCCCGGTCTCCTTCTCCACGATGGACGCGAGCGTGACGACTTGCTCGGGGCCCCAGCCCAAGCTCTTCTCCAGATCTTCGAGCGCGCCGCGATGGGACCGTGCGAGCCCCGCAAACACCTGTTGATGCCGCTTGACCAGCTTGCTGATGACCTCCGGCGGCGTCGCCGTGGCGCTGAACTTGTACGTGTCGGGGAAGAGGTAGCCCTCGGCGGTCTCGCCCGAGATGTTCAGCGAGTCGAGCAGCGCCCGGTCGCGCATCGCGGCTTCGAAGGCTTCGGGCGTGCCGAGCCCCTTGCTCCCGAGGATCTGCGCGACGTCGAGGAGGTTCTTGCCCTCGGGAATGGTCACCTGGATCTCGGCGACCTTCTGCTGGCGCGCGAGCTCTTCGAGGATCTCCACGGGCGTCATGTCTCCTCGGAAGACATGCGGGCCAGCGGTGGTCTTCCGAGCCGCGCCCTTGTGGAGCACGAACACCTTGAACGCGGTAGCGTCCTGGGCCGAGAGCACCTCATGCTCGACGAGGAGCTCGAGGACCTGGGGGAAGGACGCACCGCTGGGAACCTCGAACTCGATGGGCTCACTGCTGCCCTCGAAGGCGCGGCTAGGGTAGTCGACCAGTCGCTCGTAGGCGCTATGGGCCGCCCACGCGGCGGCGACGAGGCTCAGCAGCACGACCGCGAACGCCCATCGCTGCGGGCGGCCGGACCCCTTGGGTTTCCACCACGGTCGCTTCGCGCGACCACGTGACCTGCTCTTGGCACGACTCATGACACCCCCGCCTTGTTGCGCTGCGCGTCGATCCAGCCCTGCAGGATGACCTGCGCCGCCACGGCGTCGATCTTCTGCTTTCGACGGGCTCGGGAGACGTCCGCTTCGATCAGCGTGCGCTCGGCGGCCGCGGTGCTGAAGCGCTCGTCCCACAGGTGCACGGGCGCGACCACGTCTTGCGCGGCGAGCTCTGCATCGAGCGCCTCGACGAATCGGTGCACGGCCCGCGCCCTGCGCCCCACGCGGCCATCGAGTTCCAGAGGTAGTCCCACCACGATCGCCTCCACAGCTTCCTCTCTCACCTGGCGCACGATCTCTCGCGCGTCTTCGACGTGGCCCTTTCGCGCCCACACGTCGTACGCGGTCGCAATCGACCCGCCCGCGTCACCGAGAGCCCGGCCGATGGTCTTGGAACCGACGTCGAGGCCCAGGGACCGCACGCGTCCGTTCTTATCACGGCGATCCACCGCCTGCCCGAAACAGCCGTTGGTGACCGCAGGTTGCCCTTGGGGTCGTCATTTGCCAACGTTTGGCCGTTGGACGCCGGCCTCCCCCCGATCGACGAGCCGCTCGAGCCGGGCCCGGAGATCGGGAGCGGCGCCATCGCGACGGTGCGCGAGGTCCTGGGCGTCCGCAGCCGCACGCGCTTCGCGGCCAAGGTGTTGCATCCTCGCCACGAACGCGATGCCGGGGCGCGGGCCCGGTTCGAGCGGGAGGCCGAGCTGGCCTCGGGCTTGAGCCACGACAACGTGGTGCGCGTGCACGGCGTGCGGACCCTGCAGGGCCGCTGCGCGCTGCTGATGGAGCTGGTGCCCGGACCCACGCTCGCGGCTCATCTGGCCATGCAGGGCCCGCTGTCCGCCGCCGACCTCGTCCCGATCGCGCGGGGAATCGCCTCGGGCCTCGCCCACGCCCACGCCCGAGGGATCATCCACCGGGACCTCAAGCCCGCGAACATCCTGCTCGCGACGCAGGGCGAGCGCGGCGCACCCGTCCCCAAGATCGCCGACTTCGGGATGGCCCGCGCGGCCTCGTTCGCCGCCGCCGATCGCCGCGCGCTCACCGTCCTCGGCACGCCGCCCTACATGGCCCCGGAGTGCCTCGACCCGCTCGCCGTCGATCCGAGGACCGACCTCTACGCGCTGGGCTGCATCATGTTCGAGATGGCGACCGGGGCGCCTCCCTTCGGCGGCAGCACCCCGTACGCGGTCCTCGAGGCGCACCGGACCGCGCCCGTCCCCCACCTCCCCGAGCCCCATGGCGCGCCGCTCGACGCCCTCGTTCGCCGCCTGCTCGCCAAGGCGCCCGGAGAGCGACCGCAGGCTGCCGGCGCGGTCGTGGACGCGCTCGACGAGCTCGCCTCGCAGACCACGGCGCTGGTGCCCGCCGACGAGGGGTCGGGTGCCACCGATGGACGCTGTGCGGGCTGCGGAGCGGCCGTCCTCGCCGAGCTGCGGGTCTGTTTTCGCTGCGGCATGGTCCAGGTGTTCATCGAGTCCGGGCCCTACGCGGTGTTCGTCGTCGGCCCCGGGCGGGTCTCCCACAAGTTCTCCACCGAGCTGCGCGACACGCTGGTGCGGTGGGTCCGTGCCAACGCGGCCGCCGGCCTCGATCCGGCCAAGCTCGAGCGACACATCCCCCGGCTCGTCTTCCCCTTGGCGCTCGGGCTCAGCCCGATGAGTGCACAGACCCTCGTCGACGCGCTGGAGCATCTGGGCATCGACGCGGAGCTGATGCAGGGCGGCGCGAGCGTTCACCCAGGCACCCGGAGAGCCGCGAGCGCGCTGCTTCGCCGAGCGATGACGCTCGCGGTCGCGGTCTCGGCGATGCCCGCCATGATCAACCCCTTCCTCGGGATCCCCGTCACCCTCGCCGGCATCCTGCTCGCGTTCCCGATCAGCCTGATGCTCACGCGCCGCTCGGCCTTTCGCGCGGCGCTCGAGGTCGGCGAAGCGAGGGGACGTCGGGCCCTTCCGCCGGCCGTGCAGCACCGCCTCGACGGCCTGTACGGGTCCGTTCCCCGGCTTCGAGAGGCAAGGCACCGCGAAGCACTCCGGGCGGTCGTGCACCGGGCAGTCGACCTCACGCGCACCCTGTGCGCACCGGAGCAGCGAGACATCCAACACGAGATGGCGCATGCGATCAACCTGGCTTCGGTCGCCACCACCCGAATGGACGAGCTCGATGCCCAAATGAGCCGCGCCGATTTCGACCCTGCCGATCCAGGGCACCGCACGTCAATGCGTGAGCGGGACCTCTGGTCGGCGCGGCTGCTCGACCTCACCGCCACCTTGGATGCCCTCGCCGCGCGCCGGACCTCCGCTGCCCATCGACGCGACGATGCGTCCGAGCTCGAGGCCTTGGCAGCACTTCGAGCCACGGTCGAGTCGCTGGAGGAGGTCCAGAACTTGTGAGCCTGCCCTTCCTGCAGCAGCCGCACGAGGTGCTCCACGGCCCGGTCGACATCGGGACCGAGCAGCGGTGGATGGTCGAGCTGGACGACGGCCGGCGCGTGGTCGTCGCGCAGCTCGCACCCGACCTGGCACGCGACGAGTCGATCCGGCGGCGATACGTTCGCGATCAAGAGCGGGTGATGCAGCTCGCCTCGCACGCGGTGGTCGAGACGCTCGCTCTGGGTCCACGGCCCGATCCGCGCGCTCCGCAGGCCGAGCCGCCCTGGCGGATGCGGCCCTCACCGGACGCCGACGACCTGACGCGCATCCTGGAGCGGGCCCCGCTGGGGCTCGAGGAGTTTGGCGCCCTGTTCACGCGCCTGACGGACGCGGTCCACGCGGTCCACCGGTCCGGCGCGGTCCTTCGCGATCTGCGGCCCGGGCAGATCCTGCGAACCCGCGAAGGTGCCGTGCTGCTGTGCGACATCGGCCTGGCGCGGGTCGACGTGCTCTCGAGCCACACGGCGTCCAGCCTGTTGCTGCAGGGCAGCCCATACGCCGCCCCCGAGCAGCTCTTTCGCACCACCGTCGACCAGCGCAGCGACCTGTACAGCCTCGGCGCGCTGATGTGGCACGCGCTCACCGGCGCCCTCCCCTTCGACGATGGACCCGCGCTGCTCCGCGAGCGTTCCCCCCTTCCCGAGCTGCGATCGCTTCGACCGGACGTGCCGGCCGCCCTTGCCGAGCTGATTCCGCAACTGCTCGATGCCGACCCGCATGAACGTCCGGCGAGCGCGTCCGATGTCCTGTGGGTCCTCCGCGGAGGCGCCGCGCTGATGCGATCCGATGCGTCGGTCACCTGTCAGCACTGCGCAGCGACGCTCCGCGTCGGGCAGCGGCTGTGTCTGTCGTGTGGACGGGAGGCCGTCCGCTTCGAGCATGCGCCGCCCGGCGAGCCCGGATGGGGACTGGTTCTTCGCGCCCTCAACGAGGACGCCGTCCCCCTCGAGTGGCTGCAGAGCTTTCTGGCGGACGTGTCTGCGCATCCGATGCGCCCCCCGGAGTTCGTGATCGGCAACGTTCACCTGTACGACGACGAGGAGAAGATCGGCCGACTCCGGCTTCCGGCGCGGCTGTACTCGGGGCTCACCCACGACACCGCCCACGCCTTGCGGGATGCGATGCAGGCGCGAGGACTCAAGGTCGCGACCGTGTCTCCGGGCGAAACCAGACGCGCCGGTCTTCATCTGGGCATCGTTGCGGCGGTGGTGGGCGCGATCTCGGTCGGAGTGGCCTGGATGGGCTACGCGGCCGTGTGGGCCCTCGTCCCCGGAGCCTTCGTCTTCTTCTGGATGCTGCTGCGGTTCAACAACCGACTGATGGCACGGCGCACACCCGGCGCGTTTCGGCTGCGCGACGCCCCGGTGGCCCTCCCCGCGTCCGACCCCTACGTCGCACGCCTCTCCGCCCTACTCGCCCCTGAGCCTCCCGCGGACGTGCGCGGCCTCGTGGCCGACCTCGCGCTGCTGGTCCAACGGCTCGTCGACCACCGCGCGTCCTTGCACGGCCACGGTGCAGCGGAGCTCGCCGTCGTCACGGCACCCCTGGGCCCCTTGGTCTCCGCCGTCGAGCGAAACCTCCAGCGCGTCGTCGCCCTTTCGGAGGAGCTCCGCGAGCTGGACGAAGGCGCAATCGTCCGGGCGCTCGCCGCGTCGGAGGCTCGCCGCGACCCCGCGCATCGCCGGCAGCCGCTGCTCGAGGGGCTGGACCGGCTGCGAAAGCTCGAAGATCAGCGCGCGAGCGTCGTGCACCGGCTCCTCGAAGTCCAGGCGCTGCTCCAGCGCACCGTCGAGATGGGCCTGGCCGTGCAGGACCCGCGCGCGCAGCACGAGCGGGACATGCAGCGAGCCCTCGCTAGCCTCGCGCCCGAGTGATCTCGGCCTGCGCCGCGAAGAGCAGCGCAGGATCCGGATGCAGTGGATACTCCTGCAGTACCGTCGCGGCCAGCTTGATCGCATGCTCGCCGCGCGTCCGAGCGGCGTGCACCCCCAACGTCTCGAGCGCAGGGGGCTCAGGGGGCGCGGCCCACTCCATCCACGCCTTCGAGCCACCGTGCGCGACGTGAAGCGCCGCCACGCAGTGAAAGCTGGCCTGGCGCACGGCGAGTTCTTCGTCGGGTTGGACCAGCGGCAGCAACGATCGCAGCGCAGCCGTGGCCGTGATCGCGTGCAGGTATGCGAACCCGCCGACGTGCGCGGTCAGCATCATCCGCGCCGCGATGCCGACCATCTCCGAGATGAACGCCGGCGTGGACGCCTCGCGCAGGTCGACCGTAGCGATCGCCGCCGCGAAGCGCTCGACCCGCTCGAGCACCTCCACCCGCTCGAGGATCAGCCCCGCGCTCGACAGCTCGCCGGGGCCCAGCGTGGGCAAGGCCGCCATCGCCTCCCGCAGGGGGAGCGCCGGCTGCGTCCCCACCTCGCCGGGGAGCGTCTGGAAGGCCGACGCCCAGTAGCCCAGCGCATGGGCCACCTCGGTGGCCCGCACCTCGGAAGCGTGCCGCGTCCAGCCGCGCACGGCGTGCGCGAGGCGAATCAGCCCGTGCGTTGCGCCGGCCATCGCGCCTGGCAGAAGCCCAGGCAGCGCCTCACGAACGACGGACTCGACCGAGCCCGACGCGATCCGGCGCCGGTAGTGCTCGATCCACGCGGCCTCCTGCCGAGCGTCTCCGAGCTGGAGCGCACCATCGCCCGGCTCGTCGAGCGGCTCGAGCGTCGCGAGCGCTTGGTCGGTGAACGCATCGACGTGCTCGGAGAGCCCCATCGTCTCGAGCGCCTCGATCGCCATCGGCCCGTGGTTGCTCATGCCACCATCGTAGGTGGGCGCGGTGGCGTGGAGGCGGTGGAGCGCGGCGTCGAGGGCGGTGTCGATCATGCCTTGGACATGGGGCACCAGGCGGCCCATGTCCGGCGAAATGCTCTTCGAAGAGCCAATCTCTCGTTGCTGAGCAAGCCGCTACTCCAGCGTGATGTACACGCACCACTCGTTGAGCGTGCCATCGTCGGCGGGGGTGAAGACGTCCTCGAGCGAGAGCGTCCACTCCCCGGTGGCGGAGGCGCCATCGTAGACCGACAGCGGTTGCTCGGGGATGAGGTTGCCTTCGACCGCAATCGGCAGGACGCAGACGGCGCCCACGCCGTTGCTGCCCTCGTCGTTGAACGTCGCGAACGCGTCGTCGAGCGAACCACACCGCTGCGCGAGCAGGTCGTTGCTCAATCCGAGGTCGTCCGCGATGAGTGTGGCGCGCAGGTCGGTGATGTACGTATGGGACACATCCATGAACACGTCGACATCCGCGATCGTGCCGACGTCGGGGATCGAGATCGTATCGGTGATGGTGGCAGCACCAAAGCCAACCACCGTGCCGGGGCTGGAGCAGACGACCACGACGTCGTCGGAGCACTGACTGGTGTCCACTGAACAGTCCGAACCGCAGTCGAGCGCGCCGCCGGCAAATCCGAAGTCGGTGCAGTTCTGCGCGCCGAGCTCGGTCAGGTCGCAGGTTTCCCCGGCTTCGATGGTCGCGTTGCCGCACGGATCGCCGCAGCCCGAGTCGTCGAAGTCGCACGAGGGCGTGCAGCCGATGACGCCGCCGCCGAGCCCCTGCGAGAAGCACGACTGCCCATCGAGGTCGGCCCCGTCGCAGGACTCGCCGGTCTCGACGATGCCGTTGCCGCACTGGGGGTTCTCGACGACCAGCGTGTACTCGCCCACCCCACCGAACGCAGAGTCGACGACCACGGTGATCGTCTCGTCTTCGAGCAGATCGATGATGAGCTGGGCTCCCAGCTCGCCGCCGAACGTGCTGCAGTCCTGTTCGACGCCGCCGCACGTCTCGCCAGGGTAGTAGTACAGCGCCGTGGTGAAGTCCTCGTTCTGGGTGCTGAAGACGTACGACCCGTCGGAGGGCGCGGTGAAGGTGTAGGCCACGTCGGGCTCGTCGCCGAACGTGCACGACCCGGTGCTGGAGTCGACCTCGAACTCGGTGCTTCCGGTGACCGTCAGTGGGAGCGGTCCGGCAAGATCGAAGTCGGGGCACTCGTCCAGCGAGATGTTGACGTCGAACGCGCCCGACTCCGCGTTGGCGCCGTCGACCACGAACAGGACCTCTTGCCCGGCCGCGAGCGTGACGTTGATGCGAGAGGTGTCGTCGATGCCGCCGTCGTTGTTGCAGGCCGTCTCCGCTCCGCCGCACTCGGCGAGCGCATACAGCACGGTGTCGAAGGCGGAGCCCGACGTGTCGATGGTGTACACCCCGGGCTCGGGGGCGGTGTAGGAGAAGGATACGCCCGGAGCGCCTGCGCCCCCGCAGCTCCCGGTGCTGGCGTCGAGCTCGCCGGCGGTGGTGCCCGAGACGCTCAGCGGCGCGACGCTGTCCAGGACCACGTCGGGGCAGGTGTCGCGGTCGATCGACACCGTGTAGTTGCCCTCTTCGGCCGCGGCTCCATCGACCGCCACGATCACCTCTTGGCCCGCGGTCATCAGCAAGTCGAGGTGGGAGGTCGGGTCCGCGCCGACGTCGTCACTGCAGCCGAACTCGTCCCCGCCGCAACCGTCGAGCAGGAACATGATGGTATCGAAGTCGGATCCCGCGGTGTCGAACGCGTACACGCCATCTTCGGGCGCAGTGAAGGTGAGGGTGTCGTCCCCAGCGACGTCTCCACCACAGGATCCGAACACGGTGTTGTCGGCGCCCAAGGTGGAGCCGGTGTAGACCGCAGGGACCGCGTTGCCGATGTCGTCGTCCGGGCAGGTGCCCGGGAAGAAGCCGGTGCTGAGCTCGACCGCACCGCCGAGGATCGAGAAGCCGTCGACCACCACCGTGACCTCCTGTCCGGCCACGAGCTGGACGCTGACCTCGGCGTCGGTGCCGAACGCCCCGATGTCGTCGTTGCAGTCGAGCTCGGGCCCACCGCACGTACCGTCGAACACCGCAACGATGGGGTTGACGACGCCATCGAGGCTGGATGCCCGGATGATGTACAGACCGTCTCCGGGCGCCGTCAGGGTGTAGGAGACGTCGGGCGCGCCGCCGCCGCCGCATGTGGAGACGAACTCGCTGTCCTGGCCGAGCGTGGTGTCGGTCACGACGTCGGGTGCCTCGAGCGCGCCATAGGGGCAATCTTGGGAATCTCCGGTGTCTCCGGTCGAGCTCGAGCTCGAGCTCGAGCTCGAGCTCAGCGTGTCGTCGGTGGCGCGGCCCGTGTCGTCACTCGAGACGTCGACCGCAGACGTCGACGACTCGCTCGTCCCCCGCGTGGTGTCGCTCTGGCCGTCGCTGGTCGTGCTGGTGCCCACCGCGGTGGTGCTGACGTCGGAGGTTGGGCCGGAGGTCGTCATGGCCGCCGTGGTGCCCCCCGTCGTGGCGTCGGTCGTCGAGTCCGTCGTCGACGTCACATCGTCGCCGCACGCGGTGATCAGGGCGAGCATGGTCAAGAGCTGCCGGCGCGGCGATCGGTTCGACTGAGGGTGTTGCGTCGTGGAAGGCATGGGCGAAGTCCTGCGCGATCGTGGACCACGGGTCCGATGTCGCGCGTCGTCCCGTGAGGACGAGCGCGAGTATAGGTGCGCGCTGCATCTGCGTAAAAGGCTGAACCGGGCGTCGCCGGGCGGTGCTGCACGTCTCCGCGGGCAGAATGCGCGAGCGACGCGCCTGTGCATCGAGAATCCGCACGGGATCACGATCGGGCCGGAACGCTGGGCGCCGACGCCACCGGTTCGAACTCACTGTTCGAAACCACGGACGAGGTTGCGATCTACGACCACACGCTCTCCCCCGATCGCGTGCGTGCGCACGACGAAGCCGGTCGCGAATCAGACTGAGCCGAGCACACCCTATGACACGATCTGAATCTCGATCGTGATTGGGTTGGTCTTGCCGCGCCGCCGCCGTGCCACGTCGACGCTCAGATGAGACGCCGTGGCGAGTCGCGAGGCCATGGTCAGCGCGGCATCCATCGTCTTGAGGGCCCGTCCGTTGACCTCGGTCACGACGTCCCCACTGCGCAGACCCAGCAGCCGAGGCAGCGTTCCTCTTCGAACCCGGGTCAGCCGGAACCCCTCGACGCCCGCGCGAGCATACGGGCGTACGCGGGCCTGCCGCGCGAGCGCTGCGGGGTTCGCGACGAGCTCTCGCACGAACGCTCGCTCGACCGTGCACTTCGCTCCGTCGCAGTCGATCGCATCGCGGGCCCCTTCGATCTCCCACGGCCGGCGGCGCTTCTTCGTCCTCTTCTTCTTTGGCTCGCGTCGTGGCTTCTTCTTGGGCTCGAGCTTGCGACGCATGTCGACACCGAGCACCTCCGCCCTGCCGCGGTTGTCGAGCACCACCGTCCCCGAGGCGATTCGACGGATTCGTACCCCGGGCAGGACGACGTCACCGGCCATGAATGCACCGCTGCGGCCCTCGTTGCTGATCGTCGCCAAGGACAGCGAAGCCGGGGATGCCTCCATCGTCGCGAGCAACGCCAGCGGGAGAGCCGTCTGCGGCGCACCGCCGAAGGGCGCATCGGGGTCGACGACGACGACGGGCTCGGACTCCGGCTCATCCTTGCAGCTGGGGCAGAACGGGTTGTGGTCGAGCGACACCGGGGTTCGTGCGCGAACCTGCCGCGCCGAGGCGGATACGGACCGCGTCGGGGCGCCGAGCACCGCTCGCGGCGGCCTCTTCGGAACGTTGAGCGCTGCAGCCCCCGCCCAGGCCGTGATGGAGCTCGCCGCCAGATACAGGAGCAGCGCGCAGCCACCGACGCGGAGCGCCCCGAACAGCGTGTGGACCTTCGATGCATGATTCGATGAATGGATAAGGCAGTCACCTCCGCATCACGCCGATGGCGCGACGCATCCTCGTCGGGCGCCTTCAACGCGCCTGCCGACCCCCCAGGGCTAGCATCCAGACGCGCAGACCTCAAACCGACGACCCATCCAACGCCCCATCGCCGGCCGGCGCGCACCCCGTAGCGGGGCGCGTGAGCCTTGCCGCGGGCGCAGTGCTTGGCGCCTGGCGTCAATGTGTCAGTCTGCCCAGGCTCATGCGCCGCCTCGTCTTCTTCGTCGCCGCCGGCCTCGCGACGGCATGCCAAAGTGGCGAGACACCGTCGGCGGGGGCCCCCGCCGAGGCTCCAACGGTCCAGGTCGCCAAGGTGGCCTCGGGCAAGGTGCCCAACACCTTCGAGTTCATCGGCACGGTCGAGGCCGTGCAGCGGGTGGAGCTCAGGGCGCGGGTGCGGGGCTACGTGACGGAGATCGGCTTCGAAGAGGGCGCGAGCGTCGAAGAGAACCAGGTCATCTACGAGGTCGATACCCGGCCGTTCCGGGCCGAGCAGCGGGTGGCGGCCGCCTCCGTGCAGCGCTCCAAGGCCCGCCTCGACGAGGCCCGGCGTCAGCTCGTCCGCGAGGAGAAGCTTCGAGCCGCCAACGTCAACGCGATCCAAGACCTCGACACGGCCCAGGCCGAGGTGGACTCGCTCGAGGCCGAAATCGCCTCGCAGAAGGCCGCGCTCGCCCAGGCCAAGCTCGACGTGGGCTACAGCAAGGTGCGGGCACCCTTCGCAGGTCGCATCGGTGAGCGCCTCGTCGACGTGGGCGAGTTGGTCGGCGAATCCGACAGCACGCTGCTCGCCGTCGTCGTGCAGGAAGATCCGATGTTCGTGCGCTTCTCTCCCGTAGAACGCGAGCGACGATCGCTGCTCGAACTCAGCCCGGACATCGAGAACCCCGGCGGCGATGGAGCCCCGGTGACGATCACACTCTCCGACGGATCGGCGTATCCGCAGCAAGGCCGGCTCGCGTTCGTCGACAACGTGCTCGATCCGTCCACGCGATCGTTGGCCTACAAGGCGGTGGTCGCCAACCCGGACCGTCACCTCAAGCCCGGCGAGTCCGTGGGCGTCCAGCTGGAGCTGCCGTCCTCGGACGCGCTGCTCGTCCCCACCCTGGCGGTGGGCTCGGTGCAAGACGTCGACTACGTGTACGTCGTCGACGCCGAGGACGTCGCGCACTATCGCGAAGTCGAGGTTGGGCGGACGTTTGGCGAGGTCCGGGTCGTGACCTCGGGCCTCGAGGCGGACGAGCGCGTCGTGGTGCGCGGGATCCAGGGGGTTCGCGACGGCAAACCGGTCGAGGTCGCCGGCGAGGCCGTGGTCGAAGAGGCCAACTTCACCGTGGTCGATGGCGACGACCAGGAGAATCTCGCCAACCGCGGGTAACCCTGCCATGGGCTTCGTCGGCTTCTTCATCCGCCGCCCGATCTTCGCGACGGTCGTGGCGCTCATCACGGTCCTGCTCGGCGCGATCGCCATCCCGCTGCTCCCGGTCGCGCAGTTTCCCCAGGTGACGCCGCCGGCGGTGTCGGTCTCGGCCACCTATCCCGGGGCCGCAGCCGAGGTGGTCGAACAGGCCGTCACCCAGCCCCTCGAACAGCAGATCAACGGCGTCGAGGGCATGCGCTACATGTCGAGCACCAGCTCGAGTGACGGCTCGACGACGATCAACATCACCTTCGAGCAGGGCTACGACCAGAACATCGCGGCCGTCGACGTGCAGAACCGGGTGGCTTTGGCCACCGCCCGGCTGCCCGAAGAGGTGACCCGCCAGGGCGTGACCGTGCGCAAGCAGTCGAACAGCTTCACGCTGATCGCCGCGCTCGTCTCTCCGGACAAGTCGCGCGACGAGGTGTTTCTGTCCAACTACGCGACGATCAACGTGATCGACGCACTCAACCGCGTCGACGGCGTCAGCGAGGCGAGGCTGTTCTCGTCGCGCGATTACTCGATGCGCGCGTGGATCGACCCCGACAAGCTCTCTGCGCACGGGCTCACGCCCGACGACGTCGTCGCGGCGATTCGCAGCCAGAACATTCAGGCCTCGCTGGGACGGGTTGGTTCGCCCCCGACCAACGAACCGGTGGCCTTCGAGTACGCGATGGTCACCGACGGCGGACTCGTCTCGGTCGAGGAGTTCGAGAACGTGGTCGTCGCCACGGCGGCGGACGACACCATCGTGCGCCTGCGCGACGTCGCCCGGGTCGAGCTCGGCGCGGAGTCGTACACCGGCTTCAAGCGCGTGGACGGAGAGCCGGTGGCGACCATCGGCGTCTTCCAGCTTCCCGAGGCCAACGCGCTGGACGTCGCCAACGCGGTCGCGGCCGAGCTGGACCGCCTGGAGGCCACGCTGCCGCCCGGTGTCGAGATCTCCATTCCCGTCGACCCCACGACCTTCGTGCGGGAGTCCATCCTCGAAGTCCTCGTCACGGTCGGCATCGCCGTCGTGCTGGTCATCTTGGTGACCTACCTGTTCATGGGCCGAGCCGTCACCACGATCGTCCCCGCCGTCACCATCCCGGTGGCGCTCGTCGGCGCGTTCGGGCTGATCTGGGTGATGAATTTCTCGATCAACACCCTGACGCTGTTCGGGCTCGTCTTGGCCATCGGCATCGTCGTCGACGATGCGATCGTGGTCGTCGAGAACATCGACCGCCTGGGCCGCGAGGAGAAGATCTGGGGCCGCAAGGCCGCCGTTCGGGCGATGCGAGACGTGACCGCGCCGGTCATCGCGACGTCGGTCGTGCTCGGGGTGGTGTTTGCACCCGCAGCGGCCGTGCCGGGGCTGACCGGTCAGCTCTACCGACAGTTCGCGCTGACGATCATCGCCGCGGTCGCCCTGTCCACGCTCAACGCCCTGACGCTCTCGCCCGCGCTTTCGGCCCTTCTGTTGCGCAAGCCAGGCAAGATGAGCCGGCCGCTCGCCGCCTTCTCCCGCGTCCTGGACCGGGTGCGCAGCGGGTACGAGCGCATCCTGCGGGTGTTCGTTCGCCACTGGATCGTCTCGACGGCGATCTTCTTGGGCATGTCGGCGTTCACGGTCTGGCTCGCCCTCGTGACGCCACAAGGCTTCCTGCCCTCGGAGGACCAGGGCTACTTCCTCGTCATGGGCCGCACGCCCGACGCGTCGTCGGTGGAGCGTACCGACCGAGCCGCGCACGAGGTCGAGCGAGCGCTCGAGTCCGTCGACGGCATCCGCCACTACGTGACCGTCGGTGGCTTCGACATTCGAAGCGGACGGCGCAACGCAACCGACGCCTTCACGATCTTCGTCTCCCTGCAGCCGTGGGAGGACCGCGACGCGTCGGGCCGCAGCCTGGAGGTCGTGCTCGGCGAGGTGCGGTCCAAGCTGGGTGCGATCAACACCGTGCAGGCGATCGCCGTCAACCCGCCGGCCATTCGCGGCTTGGGTGCCACGGGGGGACTCGACTTCAAGCTGCTCGACCGCTCCGGCGGCGAGTACGGCGAGCTGGGCCGCCGGACCGATGAGCTGGTCGATGCCCTCAACGAAGGCGGCTCGGTGGTCGGTGCCAACACCAGCAGCGTCGGCCTGGTCCCGCAGGTCCGCGTCGAGGTCGACCGCACCCGAGCGGCCGCGCTGGGCGTCCAGGTCGACGCCATCTTCAGCGCGCTGCGGGGCACGTTTGGTGCGTTCTACGTCGGCGACTTCAACCTCTTCGGGCGCGTGTATCGCGTCATGATGCAGGCCGAGGCCGGCGCCCGCACGTCCGAGGCGGACATTGGGGAAATCTACGTCGCGGGGCGCGACGGACAGCTGGTGCGCCTCGACACGCTCGTCCGCGTGCGCCGGGACCACGGACCCGACACCATCGAGCACTTCAACCTCTTCCGCGCGACCTCGATCAGCGGTCGAGCAGCGCCAGGTGTCAGCTCCGCCGAGGCTCTGGACGCGGTCGAGGCCGAGGTGCGCGAGACGATGCCCGACCAGATGGATGGGGCGTGGTCGGGCCTCTCCTACGAGGAACGAGCGTCCTCGGGCTACACCGTCTACATCTTCGGGCTCGGGGGGCTGATCACCTTCTTGGTGCTCGCGGCGCTCTACGAGAGCTGGTCCCTGCCGATGATCATCATGTTCTCGGTCCCGCCGGCGATCCTCGGCGGGCTCGGCCTGCTGACGCTGCGCGGCCTCGAAAACGGCATCTACGCCCAGATCGGCATGCTGCTGCTGGTCGGCCTGGCCAGCAAGAACGCCATCCTCATCGTCGAGTTCGCCCGCGAGCAGGTGTCCCGCGGCGAGCCCTTGGTCGAAGCCGCCATCGGGGCCGCCGGCATGCGCTTGCGTCCGATCTTGATGACCGCGATCTCGTTCATCGTCGGCGTGCTGCCCCTGGCCTTCGCCTCCGGAGCCGGGGCCGCGGCCCGGACCGCCCTGGGCACCACAGTCCTGGGAGGCATGCTGCTCACCACCGTGCTCAGCCTGTTCTTGGTGCCCGTACTCTTCGTGGTCGTCGGTCGCCTCGCGCGGTACGGACCGGCTGTCGACGAGGACGACGACAACGAGTGAGGCGGGGACGGTCGCCGCGTGCCGTCAGCGCGAGCGACTGCGTGAGCCCAGGACCCACGCGGCCAGCGTCGAAAGAATGACCACCGCACCGCTGGAGAGCACGGACGCGCCCACCCAGTAGCAGGCGAGCGCCAGGACACCGGGCAACTGGACCACGGAGACCATCGCGGTGATTCGGCGCCGCGAGGTCACCATGAAGAGCACGAAGAGCGCAGCGGTCGTGCCGCCCAGGATCCAGGTGATTCGTTCGACGTCGATCGAACGTCCGAACTCCTCCCACGTGGGGTCGGCAAAGCCGAGTCCGAGACGAGAGCCTATCTCCCACGCAGCGACCTCGAGGCCGAAGGTGACGGGAAGCCAAAAACCCGCAGACGCTCGCTCTTCGGTCATGCGCTAGAAGTGGTAGTTGAAGGCATATTGGACGCAGGCCTCTTCGGCCTGGTCGACGCGGATCCAGATCGCCATGTCGTCGGAGATCGTCCCCGAACAGGTTGCGTCCACGGGAAGCACGGCCTCCGCGCAACATCCCGGCAAGCCATCCGGGGAGGTGGTCGCCGAAGCATCTTCTCCACACGAGAACTCGGTGTTCTCGAGACCGTTCATGCAGCTGCCAAACTTGCAGAAGCGAACGCCACTGTCCGCCGCAATCGTCCGGAAGGGATCGACGACATTCCCGAAGTCGTCGCTCCCGTCGTAGCGGAACCAGTCCACGTCGTCCGGTCCGGTCAGGATGCCCATCACCGTGCCACCGTTGCCATCGTTGTCGTTGATCTCCCCGAGGAAGTGCGCCGTCTCCTCGGTGAGGATGTCGCCGTACTCGTCGTCTTCGCACTCGGCGGTCGCCTCGCAGACGTCCTGGGGCGTGCACTCCAGGCCGTCGACGCACGAGCCCTCGTCGCACGTACAGTCGGCCTCCCCGGGCGTGCAGCCGGTCTCGGACGAGCCGCCTGAGCTGCTGTCCGCCTCGGTCGTCGTGGGAGCGGTCGTCGGGTCGGTCGTTGGCGCGGTCGTCGGACTCGTGGTCGGGTCGGTCGTGGGGTCCACGGTGGTGGACACTCCGGTGGTGGTGGGCACCGGATCCGTGGTGCTGCTGGAGCCGGATTCCCCAGTGCTCTCGCCGCCCGAGCCGACCTCTGCATCATCACTGCAACCGACCCCGATCATCGACAGCGCCAAGACGAATCCAAACCTTCGCATGTCTTCGTTCTAGCAGAGCAGGCCTGAGCTGTGGGCGCGACTTCGCGTTTCTTCACGGGGCCTGCGTCCCCTCTCGGGCTCCCAGCGGCTGGTGAATGGCCTCTCCCAGCGGGTACCCTTGCAGCCGTGATCGTCTTCGAAGTCCATCTCACATCCGGTAGCGACGGCGAGGGCCTGCTCAGCGCCGAAGTCCTCGCCGAGACCAACGCCCAGGTGATGACGCCCGCGGAGGCGAAGGCGGTCGGCTTCGATGGTTTTCCAGAGGCGGGAGACCTGCGGCTCGTCGCGGTCGCCGATACGCACGAGCGCTGGATCGAAAAGGCCCTCGAGCGCGCGCACCAGGTGACGGGCTATCGAGCCCATCGCGTCGACGCCTGAGGCGACGCGATGACCGCCCCACAGTGGTGCCTCCCGTACTCTCCTTGATCCGATCGGGCCCGCGGGGCGCTGTACCAGGCGCGCTGACCGTCACCCCGCGGTCTCGCGCCACACGTTGCGCACGTGGGCCACCAACACGCAGGCACCGGGGAACCCGAACAGTACGGCCACGATCAGCGCCAACACGGGCGCGACCTGGTAGCCCTTGCCCCCGTCGAACGCCAGGCCGAGCATCAGCAAGCCTCCGCCACCGAGCACGACGACCATCAGGACGATCGCACCCAGACGTCGCAACACCCGCTGCACCGGCGAGACGACGCGAGCCTCCTCGACGTAGGTCAGCGGCTCCGAGGCTCCGGGCGTCTGGGACGACCGCTGCAGTTTGGCCTGCGCGCGCCGGCCCGCGCGACGGACCTCCGCCCGCGCAGCCATGCGCGCCTCCCAGCGACGCGCCTGCTTCTGCGCGCGAACGGCTTCATTGACGGCTCCTGCTCCTCCTGCACCACTCATCGTGTGGTGTCAGTACCCACGCCGAGACCCGTCGATTGCACGATCGTGCGCGCAACCGTTGCGCCGATGGAGCAAGACGAGCCGTCAGAGTCCAGGCCCTGTGTGGGCAGGAACAAGCAGTGGACCCATGCGGTCGTTCACCCCCACGACCGGGCGAACTCGCTGAACTTGTCGCGGATCGTGGAGACGCCCTCGTTGAGGTGGGGGAAGGGCGCGGCAGGGACCGGAACGTCGAGGAACGCGCAAAGTGGTGCCCAGCCCTGGGCGACCTCGAAGACCAGCAGCTTGTCCGCCGGCACGGCGGCCCGCACAGCTTCGTTGTGCCGTTCGAACGACGCGATGTTGGCGTCGCGCTCGATCTCGCCGAGCTCGCGCTCGATGAGCGCGTCCGACAGATCGATGAAGTGTCGGATCCGCTTGGACACCAGCCCCAGCGGACGAGCCCACTGCGTCGTTCGATACAGCGCGGCGAAGCTGGCGAACCAGCGCTGCGGGTCCCGGACCGTCAGCACCACCTTCGCGTCCGGGTACAGCGCCATCAACTCTCGCCACAAGAAGCACGAGGGCGCATCGACGCAGGCGACGTAGTCGGCGTACATCGCAGCCAGATCCAACGGGCGACCCTCGACCGCCCAGCCGTGCCAGTGATCGAGCTGGCCTGGAGCCTTGGCGACCTCCTCCATGTGGTGGCATCGGCCGCCCAGCAGGCGCTCCAGCGCGGCACGCATCGACATCGTGCCCGTTCTGGACAGTCCGGCGCCGATGACCTTCATGCGCATCATGGTGCCACAGCACGTCACCAACGCTCGTCCGCACCTCACCTCGAGAGGTCTGCGCGACGCTCGTCCCGTGGAATCCCGAGCAGAACGAGCGTCTCGGACCACAGCGCGTCCCGACGCGCCGCGTCCATTCTCAGCGGCGGTCAGTCGTGCGACGACCTCGGCCAGCGCGTCGATCGCGGGGCCGCAGGTCGCCTACGCGCTGGCCGTGGCTTCGGCTTTCGCCTGCTTCCCATGGCACTTCTTGTACCGCTTGCCCGACCCGCAGGGGCACGGGTCGTTGGGTCGCGCCTTGGGGATGTCCTTCTTGGCTGTGGCAGCCTGGACGGCCTTCTCCACGTCCTGGGCGGGCGTGGTCGCCTGCTTCACGGCCGCGGTCGCGGCGTTGAGCTGCTCCATGGCCCGCCGCGCGGCTTGCTGAAGCTTGTCGAGTTCGCCCTTGCTGGCGGCGGCCCGACGCTTGCCCCCTCCTCCTGCCCGGCGCTGGTTGGCGCGGGTCAGCGCCGTCTCATACTCGGCGCCCTCTTCGGCTTCGCGCCGCTGCTCCTCGGTGAGCTGCAGCATGATGACCTTGTCGAGCACCGTCTGCTCGATGCCTTCCCACATCTCCTTGAACAGGTTGTATCCGCGAATCTTGTACTCGTTCTTGGGGTCACGCGTCGCGTAGCCCACCAAGCCGATTCCCGCGCGGAGATGCTCGATGTTCTTGAGGTGGGCGATCCACTGCCCGTCGATCTCCTTCAGCCACACATGGCGAATGTGATAGAGGTACACCGGCAAGCGGTAGTCGGTCTCGCGCTGCAGGAGCAGCGCCTCGGTGGCACTCCAGCAGATCTTGACCAGCGTGTCTTGATTCTCGGGAACCGAGCTGAGGTCCACCTTTGCGTGGAAGTTCGCGAGCATGAGCTGCTCGAGCTCTTCGATCTCCCAGTCGTCGGGGTGCACGTCATCGGGACACAGGGTGTCGACCGACTTCTCGACCAGAGCGAACGCCAGGTCGTGCAGGCGCTCCCGCTGCTGAATCAGCGCCGCTGCGGTCTCACGCACCGCGAGATTGCACAGCTCCTCGTAGTCTCGGCGGACCGCGGTGAGGTCGACCATCGCACCGTAGTGGCGATAGAGCACCCGCATCAGCTTCTCGGCGTCGATGCCCTCGGCGGGGAAGGGCTTCGAGGCGCCATCGCTCGGGGCATCACCATCGATGAGGCCCTCGATGTGCTCGTCGATCAACGAGACGACCTGCTCGCGAATCTCCAGGGAGAGCGACTCGATGGTGTGCGGCCCCGACGTCTCGGGCGGCGGCGGCAGCTTGTCTTCCTGCTCCTCGCGAGCCTTGTCGTCGAGGATCTCCGGGCGATAGCGGCCTTCGAGGATCTGCTTGCGCAGGGCGTAGATCGCCTTGCGCTGCTCGTTCATGACGTTGTCGTACTCGAAGATGTTCTTGCGCGTGTCGAAGTGCATCGCTTCGACCTTTTGCTGCGCGTTCTCGATCGCCCGGTTGACCAGGGGCGCCTCGATCGGAACGTCCTCTTCCATCCCCAAACGCTCCATCAGACCGGTGATCCGATCGGCTCCGAAGATCCGCATGAGGTCGTCTTCGAGGCAAAGGTAGAACTGTGACGAACCGGGGTCGCCTTGACGACCCGCGCGACCGCGAAGCTGGTTGTCGATGCGGCGGCTCTCGTGACGCTCGGTACCCACGATGTGAAGGCCGCCAATGCTGAGGACCTCCTTCTTCTCGGCATCACACTGCTTCTTGAGGCCTTCGAAGAGCTTCTCGTACTGCTCGGGTTGTTGGTCCGGGTCGAAGTGCTCCCGCGCCATCATCTCGGGGTTTCCGCCCAAGATGATGTCGGTGCCGCGGCCGGCCATGTTGGTGGCCACCGTCACGGCGTACTTTCGCCCCGCCTGCGCGACGACCAAGGCCTCGCTGGCGTGCTGCTTGGCGTTGAGCACGTTGTGCGGGATGCCTTCGCGGTCGAGCAGCTGGTGGATGACGTTCGATTTCTCGACGCTGGTCGTACCGACCAACACCGGCTGCCCAGCTTCGTGGCGCTCCTTGATCTCGGCGATGACCGCCTTGAACTTGCCCGGCTCGTTCTTGTAGACGAAGTCGTCTCGGTCGTCGCGAATGATGGTCCGGTTGGGCGGCACCACGAACACGTCGAGTTCGTAGATCTTGTGGAACTCCTCGGCCTCGGTATCGGCCGTTCCCGTCATGCCCGAGAGCTTTCGGTACATGCGGAAGTAGTTCTGATAGGTGATCGTGGCGAGCGTCTGGCTCTCGGGCTGGATCGGTACGCCCTCTTTGGCTTCGATCGCCTGGTGCAGGCCGTCGCTCCAGCGCCGCCCTTCCATCTTGCGGCCCGTGAACTCGTCGACGATGAGGACTTCGTTGCCCTCGACGAGATAGTTCACGTCCTTCTTGTAGACCGTGTGCGCGCGAAGGCCCTGGTTGACGTGGTGGAGCAACTCGTTGTTCTCGGGCGAGAACAGGTTGCTGCAGCCCAGCTCACGCTCGAGCCTGTCGACCCCGGCGTCGGTGAGCTGGACGCTCTTGTGCTTCTCGTCCAGCACGAAGTCCAGGTCGCGGCGCAGCGAAGGCATGACCTTGTCGACCGTGAAGTACAGGTCGGCGGGTTTGTCGGCTTCACCGGAGATGATCAGCGGGGTTCGAGCCTCATCGATCAGGATGGAGTCGACCTCGTCGACGATCGCGAAGTTCAGATCTCGCTGAACGTACTTCTCGATCGTCTCCTTCATGTTGTCGCGGAGATAGTCGAAGCCGAACTCGTTGTTGGTGCCGTACGTGATGTCGCACCGATACGAGCGCTGCCGCTCCACGTGGTACAGGCCGTGCACGATCGTCCCGCACGACAGACCCAGGAAGTTGTAGAGTTCGCCCATCCACTCCGCGTCGCGGGAGGCGAGGTAGTCGTTGACCGTGATGAGGTGTGCTCCGCGGCCGCTGAGCGCGTTGAGCACCAGCGCCGCCGTCGCGGTGAGCGTCTTGCCCTCACCGGTCCGCATCTCGAGCACCTTGCCCTGATGCATCGCGATGGCGCCGACCATCTGGACGTCGTAGTGGCGCATCTTGAGCACGCGCAGCCCCGCCTCGCGCACGATCGCGTACACGTCGACGAGCAAGTCATCGAGCGAGGCGCCATTGTCGACCTGCTGGCGATAGTCCGCGATCCGAGACTTGAGCTGCGCATCCGAGAGCTCCTTGAGCGCCTTCTCCCGCTCGTTGATCGCGTTGAGCATCGGGTGCAGCTTCTTCATCTGCCTCGAGTGCTTGGTGCCGAAAACTTTCTTGATCAGTCCGCCGAACATGCGTGCGTGGCTTTCTCGGGCCCTTGATACCCGCCCCCGCCCGCAATTGCGAAGGCTGGGCCGCGAGGAACGTGGGGAAGGCTACGTTTCGAGCGCCCGGCTGTAAACGCGGCGAGGACGCGGGTCAAGGGGAGAGCATACGGGGCCGAGGGCGGAATCTGACGGAGGGCTTCAAATGTGGCCTGCTGCCCCAGAAATGGACCTGCTAGAGTCTTCGGGTCGATGTCTGAGTTCCGCGTCGCCCTCCGTCACACCACGCTCCTCGACTCGGCCGCGCTCGTGGACCGCGGCGACGACCGTTTCTTCATCGAGACCGCGGCGCCCCCGCCCACCAGCTCGATCCTCACCTTGGACGGGGAGGGGGAGCGCAAGTTCTTCCTGGTCGACAAGGTCTTCGAGGTGGAGTCCGACGATCGTCCGCGAGGCGTGCTCGGAAAGTTGACCGACGCCCAGACCCATCGAGAGGCGTCGATGCTCGGCACCGAGCACCTCGAGGACGGCAAGGCTCCGGCCGAGGACATCGCCCCGGCCATGGCGATGCCTGCCCCAGTGGTCGACCCCGACCCGACCGAAGAGGTCGACCTTCGCGAGCGCGAGCGACTCGAGGCCGGCGACGACTCCGACGACTCCGACGACTCCGACGACTCCGACGACTCCGACGACGCTTCGTCTGCAGGAGACGCTTCGAACGGCGGCGACGACGAGCCGTCGGGCGGTCGCCGCAAGCGTCGTCGCGGCCGCAAGCGCCGGTCCTAGCGGCCCGTGGTGTCTTCTCGGTACCACCCACGCGCGCGCTCGCCCCCCCTGCTATAGTCCGGCCCCTTTGAGCGATACGCCGACCACCACCGACGTCAACCACCCGCCCGCCTTGCGGCCTGGGATGGCGGTGCACGTGGTCGCGCCGTCGGGTCCGGTCGACGCGCCGAGGCTCGACAAGGGCCTGCGCGCGCTGGGCCGCGCCATCGGAGATCGGCACCCTATCGAGCTCGCAAGCAATCTGCTGGAGAGCGACGGCTACTTCGCCGGCCCCGACGACGTGCGAGCCCAGAGCCTGCACGCCGTCTTCTCCGACGACGATCCCGCCGTCATCCTCTGCGCCCGCGGTGGCTACGGATTGACGCGCCTGCTCGGTCGCCTCGATCCTGCGCGACTGCGTCGCAACCCGAAGGCCATCGTCGGCTTCTCGGACGTGACGGCGCTGCTGTCGTGGGCGTGGGTCGCCGCGTCCGTCGCCACCATCCACGGACCGGTCCTCACCCAGCTGTCGGAGCTCCATCCGGGCGATCTGCAGCACCTGGTCGACTTGCTGCGCGGAGAAGTCCCGCCCCCGATCATCGCCTCGGAAGGCACGGCGCTGCACGGCGGAACGGTGGAGGGCCGGCTGGTCGTCGGTAACCTCGAGGTGCTGCGCAGCCTGGTCGGAACCCGGTTCTTCCCCCCGCTGCGGGGCAACATCCTGGCGATCGAGGAGGTCAACGAGGCCCCCTATCGGATCGATCGCGCCCTGACGCACCTGCTCTCCAGCGGCGTGCTGCGGGGCGTTCGCGGCGTCGCCGTCGGCCAGCTCTCCATGTGCGACCGCCCCAAACCGGGCGTGGGCCCATCGGCGGAGCAGGTCGTGCTCGAGCGGCTGGGAACGCTGGGCGTCCCGGTGGTCACCGGATTCGACTTTGGCCACGACAGTGCGCGCAACATTGCGCTCCCGTTCGGCACCCGAGTCCGGCTCCGCGCCGACGATTGTGCGCTCGAACTGCTGGAGCCCGTCACGCAATGAGCTGGCTGCTCGAGCACTGGGGCGTCCTCCTTTTGGTCGCCGCGGCCCTGGGCTTCGTGGGCTGGCGGTGGGGCCGTGCACGCCGCACCCACCGCATGCACGGGCTCGAGCGCACCGAGCGAGACCAACGCCACGCCCGAGACCCGCTGCGCAGGTGGTGCGATGCTGCGTGCCGCCTCGTGACGCGAAACGACGACTACGGGCACCTCGGCCGCGGAGAAGCGCGACGCATGCTCCAACGATGGTGGCATGTGCATGGGGCTCGTGAGCTCCACGACACCCTGCACCAGCTCGGGGACTCGCCCAATCCCGACAACGCCTGGGAACTGCTGCGGTTCATGCTCGTGGCCCGCCTCGGTGCCGCGGCGCAGATGTTCGACGACGACGAATCGTGGGACGCGATCAGGCCGGTGGCTCGCCGCCTTCAGCACGCCTACGAAGGCTGGACCGCGATGGCGCAGGCCTACGTCACCGCCCGTCGGCAGTGGCAAGACATGCCGCTGGACGGCTCTGGCGACGACGACATGATGCAGTGGATCACCGAAAACCTGCAGATGCTCCGGGCCGGCACGTGGTCCGAGCTTCCGTGGGACCTCGAACTGGACACCGAATGACTCTCGAAGAAGGCCAATCCGTCACCATCCTCTTCGACGAGGTCGCGCCGCGAGGCGACGCCATCGCGAGCGAAGGGCTCGACAAACCGATCTACGCCGCGGGCGTGATCCCTGGAGAGGAGGCCCGGGTCCGCATTCGAAAGATCCGGCGCAACTACGTCGCCGTCGACCTCGAGGAGATCACCAAGCCCTCCGAGCACCGCGTCACGCCGCCGTGCCCGCTCTTCGAAGGCTGCAGCGGCTGTCAGTTCCAGCACATCGACTACCCGCATCAGCTCGTGCTCAAGCGCCGCATGGTCATCGAGCAGCTGCGCAAGTTCGGCGGCTTCGAGAACCCACCGGTGGCGGAGGTCATCGGCGCCGACGAGCCGTGGAACTATCGCAACCACGCTCGCTTCACGGTCAAGGACGGCACCCCGGGCTACGTCCGGCGGTTCAAGCGGCAGTTCTTCGCGGTGCCCGAGTGCAAGATCATGGACCCGCGAATCAACGCGGTGCTCGCCAAGGTCGCAGGCAAGCTCGAGGGCGCCACCCAGCTCAACGTCCGGGTCGGCGCGGACGACGATCAGGTGATGATTCAGCCGAAGCTCGACCTGTCGACGCTGGGGCTGGAGACCGGGCAGTCCCACATCACCGAGCGCCTCCACGATCGCGAGTTCCTCGTCGCGGCCAGCACCTTCTTTCAGGTCAACCGCAAGCAGGCCGAGCGCCTGGTCGAGGTCGTCATCGAGCGGGTCGCCGGTGATCCGCAGACCGTGGTCGCGGACGCCTACGCGGGCGTCGGCACCTTCGCCGCCCTGCTGGCGCCTTCGGTGGCCAAGGTCATCGCGATCGAAGAGAGCGCGCCGGCGATCGAAGCCGCCAAGAAGGCCTTGGCTGGACTCGGCAACGTCGAGCTCATCTGTGCCCGCGCCGAACTCTTGCTGCCCAAGCTCGAGCAGCGGGTGGACGTGGTCATTCTCGACCCGCCGCGCAGTGGGTGCCTGCCCGAAGCCCTCGAGGCGGTTGCGCAGTTTCGGCCACGTCGCGTGATCTACGTGTCGTGCGACCCCGCCAGCCTGGGTCGGGACCTCGCGGTCCTTTGCGGCGATGAGGGCGCGTTCGACCTGGTCGACATCCAGCCGGTCGACATGTTTCCCCACACCCACCACGTCGAAACGGTCACCACGCTCGATCTTCGGCCGGCGTGAGCCGGAACCTTGTCGTGGACGGGGTGTCCGGGTGAATATCTGCCCATGCACGCCCGTCCAAAGCCGGCCATGCTGCTCCCGCTCGCCGTTGCCGCACTCCTCATCGCTCCGGCTCCAGCCCAAGGAGCAGGTCCCGACGCGTTTGCGTCAGCACCCGTGCCGGCGGCCGCGGCCGAGCAGGTCTTCATTCAGCTGAAGATCGAGGTCGGCGGCAAGACCCTCAAACACCCTGGGCACAAGATGGAGACCGGCGAGGAGCTGGTCTTGGTGCTCAATGAGGGGAAGACCAAGCACGAGGCCGTCGTGTACGTCGAGTCCGCGGACGAGGGCTACTCCGTGGAGGTCACCTACAGAGCCGGTGGTGAACAAAAGCTCAAGGGCACCAAGCCTGCCAAGCGCAAGGCCTGGGTCAGCTTCGAGAGCGACGACGAGAAGGCGAAGGTCTCCGTGAAGGTGAACCCGGGGAACAAACGCGTCGATGGCGTGAAGATTCCCGACGGCAATGACCCGCTCGACGGGCTGTAGACCCCGAGGAGCCCACAGACGGCGGTTTCGCGCACACTCCGCGGGTGTTTCGGTTCAGCGCTTCGAGGACACCGAAAAAAAGTGTCGCGAGCGTGAAGGAATCCGCGGCGGCGAGACATTCAACTGTTGTGAGGCCCCCAAGGGTTTCACCGCCGGCGGGGACATCCCCGACGGTGACAGTCCAGACAAGGTCGGCATCCCTGGCGCGGGTCACGTCCCCCTAACTTCGTGGCCCGCGCCGTTTTTGGTTCGCGTCTCTCAGCCCTCGCTCGTCACCGGCCGACCGGTGCTGCAGGTCCACTCGAAGTTGTCGAGCAGGACCGCACTGTCGAAGCCAGCGTCGCTCAGGTCGAAGATCGAGAACACCAGCTCGATGGACTCGCCGGGAACGACCGGCGCCTTGGTGCTCAGCCACTTGGTCCCAGCGTGGTGCTCCATCGCGAACCCCTCGAGCTCGGGGGCCGTGCAGTCCGGGCAGGAGTCGCTGGGGCTGCGATAGTCCATGAAGACGCTCTGCGCCGTGATCGGCTGCATCCCGTCGTCGAACGACACGTTGCCCGTCCACGCCTCGGACTCGAGCCACGCGATGAACATGTCGTTGTACAGGGACGGAAGCTCCTCGTCGGTAAAGAGCGGGTACTCGCTCGAGAAGAACGCGAAGTCGAACTGGAACGCGTCGGTGAACCGAGGCACCGTGGCCCGCATCCTCAGCTCGCCATAGTCGTAGGCCCCGTTGCCCCGCGCCCAGGGGTCCTCGAGGCTGTTGGAGCAGTCCCCTTCGCCAACGAGCGTCGGATCTACCGAGCAATCGACCTCATCGTGGACGCCGCGCGCGGTGAGCGGTGGGGGCAAAGACGATCGTCGAGCGACGCCGAGGTTGCTGCTCGGGCACTGGAGAGGGTCGCCACACTCCAGCGGATGCTCCGCCTGCAGCTCGGCCGGGCTGAGCAACAGCTCGGAAGCCCGCCCCGTAGACAGCAGGACCATGCTCTCGCCTTCGCGGACGGCGTAGGGACTGTGTCCGGCGCCGAGCTTCCCGTGCACGAACGCGATCGCGCCGTCTGCGGCCATGCTCTCGAACTCAGCGTCCGAACCGCACAGGCCCATGACGTGCTGCCAAGAGAGCGCACCGGCATCCTCGACGCCGTCGCAGGATGCGAAGCTCGGAGGCGCGCACACGTAGGAGGTGTCTACCGAAGACACGTCGAATCGAAACTCGCCATCGCTGGTCGATGATTCGTCGTCGGCACCGGACGCTTGACCGCTGCCGCCACTGTGGCTCCCGCCCCCCGACTGGCCGCCGGTGCCGCCAGATGCAGTGCCACCGGTGTCACCGGTGGCTCCGCGAGACTCCGAGGATGCCGAGTCGGAGAGAGATTCGGACACCGAGTCGGTGGCGCTCTCGTTGGAGCCGACCAGACCTCGAACCTGGCACCCAGCGCACAGCAGCGCACCAGCCCAGACCCAATGTCGACCCCTCCCCACGGCTCTGAGGGTATCAGACCCGCGCGCGCTCCCGACCCGACCGTCCTCGCTCACACCCCGCCGGGGATCACCGCACGGCGCGGCGAACCGCTTCCGTGTACGGGCTGCGTTCGTGTTCTCTCAAGAAGCGCTCCGCAGCCACGGACGCGTCGACCACGTCGCCGAGCTTCACCTGCGCGAGAATCGAGAGAGCCTCGCGCTCCTCCCGCAACAAGCCATCGGGGAAGACGCGCTTGGCCTTCCGCAGAAGCCGCTGTGCCTGCGCGGGGTCGGTCTCCAGCGCTCGACGCGCATCGGCGATCAGCCGGGCTTCACGAACCCCTTCATCTCCGGTCGCCTTGGGAGCGCGAGAGACCTTGGCCGTCGGCATGGGCTGTGGCTCGGCGGCCTGCTGCGCCTGTGCGACCTGCTGCGCCTGTGCGACCTGCTGCGCCTGTGCGACCTGCTGCGCCTGTGTGGCCTGCTCGGGCTCTACGTGCGGCTCGGGCTGGAGCACAGGAGCCGGGTCGGGCTCCGACACGGTGGGTTTTGATGCGCGGGGCGGCGACATGGCCAGCCCCGCCGTGACGGTTCTTTGTCCCGAACTCTCGGCACCCGCAACGAACCACGCAATCGCCCCGATTGCGGTCACGGCGAGCAAGGCAGCGCCGAGCCCTTTCCCGATGCTGGCGGCGCCTGCCGCCCCCGCCGCTTGGGCTGCGATCGCGGCATCGAGCCGAGCCGCCCCGGCAGCCGCCTCGAAGCCCTCCACGCCGGCAAGCTCGGCGTGGGCCAAGTCGGCGCGGAGGCTCGAGGACATCGAGGGGTCGTCGATCAGGCGAGAGGGCTCGGACATCATGAACTCAGGGATGCGATGGGGGCAGACCCGGATGGCAAGGGTTCGGGCGCGTCGCTGGGGGGAGCGGTGGTTGCAGCGGCATCGTCGAGGGCCGCGTGGGCCTTGGCAAACTCCCGACGCGCCGCGTGAAGCCGGCTATACACGGTGCCGACGGGAACCGCGAGAGCCTCGGCGATAGCATCGCAGGGCTGGCCTTCGAGCTCGTACAGGACGAACACCGCCCGCTTCTCGATGGTCAGGGTGTCGAGCGCTCGCTGCACGCGACCCAGAGCCTGGCGGGCCTCGACCCGCTGACCCGGTGACGCGGCCCCGCTGGGCGCGGGCGCGAGCGCGACGGCTTCCGCGTCGGCGTCTTCGAGCCGGCGACGCGCTTTTCGCCGACGGTCGGACAGCACGCGAAAGGAAATCTCAGCCAGCCACGTCGTCGGCTTGGCCTGCTCAGGCGTGAAGCCGCCCCGGCGATGGGCGACCAGGAACACATCTTGAACGAGGTCAGCCACGTCGTCTCCCGGTGCGCCCAAGCGCAGCAGAAACCGCGCGACGAACTGGGCGTGCGCGCGATAGAGCGCTGCGGCGTCGAGGTGTTCGGTCACGCGAGAGCACGAGGGTCCCACGACGTTTATTGCCGAGCCACCCCGATCCTTCACCGCGTTCACGAAGGGTCGGTGTCCGAATGTCGGACGGTTCGTGCCTCTTCGTCCGTCGAGCGGAGAGCGCGCCTCGTGAGCGAGCGCCTTTGGGAACTCAGGGGAAGGCAAAGACGACGCCGGCGGTCACCCAGCCACCCACCGCCGAGAAGTCCCGACCCACCCGCCTGGAGCCGCTCTCGTCGACGAAGTCGAAGCCGGGCCGCAAGATGTGCACGAGCCCGTCGGCTCCGATCTCGAGTTGGACGCGTCCGCTGACGGCGACGCGCAGGTCGGCACCGAAGGTCGCACCGAGCCAGGGGATTCGATCGGCGCGAGGGTTCTCGAAGCCGCGGCCCTGCGCGAGCGCGGCACCCCCGATCATGCCGACGCATCCGCGGGGATGAAGACGCCCGGCCGTGCCACCTGCGCACAGATCGAGGGTCGCGCCGACCAAGGAGAACGCAGCCCGACCCGACCCGACTCGAACGAAGCCCGAGCCGGCCCCGAGAAGTCCGGCGTCGATGCCGATGCGGTCGCGCCAGCGGAGCTCGACCGCCGCGGCGCCCACGCCCGAGACGCCTGGCGGAGCCTCCAAGCCGGCGCCGGCGCGAACGAGGACTGCCCCCTTCCACGGCGATGCCTCGTAGGGGTCGGAGCGCTCGGTGCGAGCATCGAGCTCGGGCGGAACTTCGTTTTCGTCTTCGGGCTCCGGCTCCGGTTCGGGGTCCGGCTCAGGTTTCGGCTCGGGCTTCGGCTCGGGCTTTGGCTCCGGCAGCAGCAAGCTCGCGTCGATGGCCAGCGCCACGGACACCCCGATCGCGGCATGGAGACGATCACAGGTCGTCGCCTCTGCATCGAAGCGCCGCACCGCGATGACCTCGTCGCTGCGGCGAACGGTGTACTCGACGGACAGAGGGTCTTGGTCGTCACCGACGATGAGGACGTCGATCCGCGCATCGACCTGGGTCGTGCGCAAGTACGTGGCGATGACGTCGACGAGTCGATCGAGCTCGAGGCACGACGCACCCGCCTGCAGGCTCAGCGCCTCCCGGACCGGCCGAAGGGGGTCCGGAGCGGAGGACTCCTGCGTCTGCTGCACCGGCGGCAGAGCCGGGGTCTGCTCTGGCGCGGCGACGACGAGCATCAGAGGCACCCAAGGCACGGGACCGGAGGGTACCGTGGCGAAGGAAGAGACACGCTCCCGCGCCTTTGCTGGCGCGGGGCGTGTCTCAAACGAGGTTTGCAACGTGTCGGCCCGGGCTGTGCGGCCCCATGCCCATCCCCCCAGACGGCATGGCCCAGTCGATGCTCTTTGGTCGTCCCCTACGCATCCCCATCGATGAAGCACGCTTCGGGCCGAGTGTTGACTTCGCTCGCAGCACGTCGACACCGACGTGCTCATCCACTTGTTCGCAAGGGTCGGTCCAACCAGCGGCGCAAGGCGGAATCCGTGTCATTTCGTCGACTTGGACTCCGGCGGTCGGGTCACCGTTCCCCGGAGGTCTGCAAAGAGTTCCGTTCTGCGGCCCCACGGTGACACTTTACGTCGCGGACGGGTCGGCTCGACGACCTCTTCAGCCTCCGCACAGGCGGCTACACCCCCCCGTGGCCATGATCGTGCCCGTGCCCGTGCCCGTGCCCATGCCCATGATCGTGCCCGTCCCCGTGCCCGTGCCCGTGCCCGCCGAGAACATCGAGCCAGGGGCCGAGCCCCCGCGCCCACAGCTGGCGCACGAGCGCCAAGGCCAAGAGCACCGCACTCACCCACGCGAAGGGGCCGTGGTCATGCGGCCCGTCGAGCTGGGAGGGAAGAACGATGGGGACACCGACCGCATTGACCGCGTAGCCCAACCCGATCGTCACCACGACGATGCCCAACGTGCCGACCGCGACGCTGCGGCCACCGTAGGCATCCTTGAGCACACCGAGGGTTGCAACGTTGGTGGCCGGGCCCAGAAGCAGACCGACCAAGACCGCGCCCGGTGACACGCCCTTGAGCAGCAAGACCGCCGCGACGGGCGTCGCCGATGCCGCGCAGACATAGGCCGGGACCGCGACCGCGGCGACCATCCAAATGTCGAGGCCACCGGCGGTGGTCTGCGCGAGCGAGCCTTCGGGGAGCGCCACCTGAACGTACGCGGCCGCCCAAAGCCCCACGAACGCCCAGGGGCCGACGTGGAGCAGCAGCTCGTCGAAGTGCGCGATCACCCGAGCGAAACCGCTGGCCTTGGAACCGTCGTGGTGATCGTGATGACCGTGGTGACCGTGGTCTGCATCGGCCGGCTCCTTCGCGCGAGCACTGCCCTGAACGACGCGGCCGAACCACACCCCCGCGAAGATGGCGAGTCCGACCGCCGCCACCACGCGAACGACGGCATAGGGCCCACCCATGAAGCGCACGGTGAGCGTGAGGGTCTCCGGGCCGAGCTCGGGCGTTGCGACCAGGAACGCGACGACAAGCGCCGGGCCGGCACCACGCTTTCGCAGCGACTCGGCGACGGGCAGGACCCCGCAAGCGCACAGCGGAAGGGGCGCGCCAACGGCGACGCCGCGCAGGGCTTGCCGCAGACGTCCGCCGCTGGTGAAGAACCGAGTGGGGATTCGGGCGCCCAGTCGCTGCAGCATCGCGCCCAGGACGAGGCCTAGGAAGAGCATCGGTGCCGTCTCGAGCGACAGCTCGACGAACGCGTCCGCGACGGAGCGCTGCACCGGGTTCGCATGTCCCCCCACGGCGGCGGCGAAGATCGGCAGCGCGACGCCGGCGAACACCGCGAGCACGTCGAGCCCCTTGCGCAGGCGGGTCCGGACCCCCGCCTCGCCGTGGTCATGGAAGAGGATGTGCATGAGCACGCCCGCGACGGCGGCCGTCAGCCACGAATGCAGGTCGTGGGGCATCACGTCGTGCAGCACATCCGCGAGCGCAAACCCCAAGCCCGTCGCGAGCGCCAGCGCGACCGCGCGTCCGAACGCAACCCTCCGCGACCGGTGGGTGAGCGCTTCACCGATCAGCAGCGCCGCGAGCGGGACGGTGTGCGCCGCGATGGCGAGCACCAAGCCGTCGTGCCCGTGGCCGGCGTGCTCTTCGGTGGAGAACGACCCGATCGCCACCCCCTCGGCCACTTGATGGGCCAAGAAGCCCGCGAACCCGAGGTCCGCGCTCAACGCGTGACGGGTGGTCTTCCATCCGCCAAAGCGACGCAGAACCGGCGTGAGCAGCCCGGGCAACAGAAGTCCCGCGAGGAAGATCAGCAGCGCCCCGCCTCCCATCTCCGCCAGAGCCTCGGGCAACATCTGCAGCACGACGGCCGTGGCGACCGCGGCCACGGCGAAGGCCCGCAGCGCCCCGAAGGAGGCCTCGCGCTGCCGGGTGAGCACACCCAGGACGACGCCGAGAAGCACCGAGCCGGTCGTGATCGCGAGCGCCCCGATCACGAGCGACCTCGCGTGCTCTCAAAGGCCTTGCAGTTTGCGGAACGCGGCGACATCGGGGACGTGCAGCGCCGGATTGTGCACGAATTCCCAGGCGAGCGTGCTCGTTGGCGTCTTTCCGTAGTCGTGGCCCGGGTAGATGCGCGTTTCCTCCGGCAGCGCGCCGAGCACCCGATGCAGGCTGTGAAACATCGCATCGGGCTCCGACTGCGGGTACTTCACGCCCCCGCACGACCCCACGAAGAGAACGTCGCCGGTGATGACGGCGCCGGTTTCCGGCAAATACCAGCAGATGCAGCCAGGCATGTGGCCCGGGGTGTAGAGCGCCCGAACTCGCCCCTGACCGATGAGGACGTCCTGACGATCGTCGACCGGCTGGACCTTCGGTGCCTGCTGCCGAGCGATCTCGACCTCGACGGGGTGACATCGCACCAGCGCTCCGGTGCGCTGGGCCGCTTCGTCGAGCCCCGCGATGTGGTCGTCGTGCGTGTGCGTGAGCAGGATCGTGGTGATGGTCCAACCCCGCTCGTCGGCCGCGCCGACGAGACGATCCACCTCGAACGCGGGGTCCACCAACGCGGCCTCCTTGGACTGAGGACAACCGATGACCTCACAGAAGTTCTGAAGCAGCCCGACCTCGATCTGCACGACCTCGAGCGGCGTCATGCCGGCACGATCCGAAAGCGGGGTGGCTCGATGCGCTGGCCCTTGCACTGCGGACACCGACTGGGTTTGGTGAGCCGGTCGCGGTCATCGAAGACGTAGTCACACTTCGAGCACACCGGTGGCTCGAGCTCGAAGCGCTCCGCGGCGCCGGCCGCCGACTTCTGGAGGTGCTCGAGGTGGCCCGGAACGGCCTTCTCGGAGATGCTCACCAGCGTGGAGAGCTGCCTCGCGGAGACCCATCCTCCCCGCAGCTCGCGCCGAAGCGCGTCGCGGATCGTCTCTCCGCGAGGAGGGGGCTGCCGCTCGTCCATCCCGGGCAGCATACCCCTGACCGTTGCGCGCCGCACACCCGCGTGAGAAGGGTAGCCCGTGAGTCGGCCCCCGCTCCTGAGTCGCCCGTTCGCGCTCGGGTTCGTCGCCAACTTCATGCACACGCTGTCCTTCTTCTTCTTCCTGCATCTGCCTGGATTCCTGCGCCTCCACACCAATGACGATTTCGTCATCGGCGTCGCGATGGCGACCATGGCGGCGGCGGCCATCGTCTCGCGCCCCTTCATCGGTCGCTTCATCGACGCACACGGCCGACGTCAGGTCGCGTGGGTGGGCAGCATCCTCAACGTGCTCTTCTCCGCCGCGTACCTCCTGGTCGACGATCTCGGGCCGTGGCTCTTCATCGTGCGCGCAGGCCACGGGATCGCCGAGGGCATGCTGTTCTCGGTCCTGTTCACGATCGCTGCGGACGTGGTCCCGGCAGAACGCCGCGCCGAGGGCATGGCGCTGTTCGGCGTGTCGGGGATGATTCCGCTCTCGGTCGCTGGCATGACCGGAGACTGGCTGCTGAAGGCGGCAGGGTTCCACGAGCTGTTCCTCGTCGCCTTGGGCGCTGCGGTGCTGGGGTCCGTCGCCGCGTTTGCACTGCCCGACTCCGGCCCCGGGGCAACCAAGGGGGCGCGGCGTTCGTTCCTCGCCGCGGCCGCAGCGGCGCCCTTGCGTCCCATCTGGCTCATCGGCTTCAGCTTCGCCTTCGCGCTGGCCTCGTACTTCACCTTCCTCAAGACGTTCGTCGACGACACCGGTGTCGGAAGCGTGGGCGGGTTCTTCACCGCCTACACCGTCGCGGCGGTGCTGCTACGAGTGGCCCTGGGCTGGCTTCCGGATCGCATCGGACCCAAACGGGTTCTGGTCCCCTCCGTCTGGTGTGCTGCCGCCGGGCTCTTGGTGCTGGCCAACGCGTCCACGGACGGCGCCACCATCGTCGCCGGCGTGCTGTGCGGCATCGGTCACGGCTACGCGTTCCCCATCGCAACGGCGATGGTGGTGATGCGCTCACCCGCCCACGAACGCGGTCAGACCCTCGCCGCCTTCACGGCGCTGTTCGACCTCGGCCTCTTCATCGGTGCCCCCGCCCTGGGCCTGGTCCTGGAGCACACCTCCTATCGGACCATGTTTACCTCGGCCGCCGCGCTCGCGCTCGTCGGCTCCATCTTCTATATCGTCTGGGATCGTTCCATTCGAGTTCTCGAAAAGAGCGCTTGATCGAGGTCCGCTGCGGGTTTGCGCCCACCGGACCGGTACGGAGCAAGAGGTTTCGGAAGGACCCCACACCCAAAGGGGGATCCTGCAGAAACCCGGCACGGACTTCAGACACGAGGCACTAGTGCCCTGGATCGGTGATTTCTTGAAAAAGTCAGTCACTGGTCGGAGCCCCGAGAACCTGGATCGTCCGCTGCCCAAATCGCTTCACTGACTCGAGGATCTCGTCGGCGGTCTTCGTCCATGTGAGGGCCTTGCCCTCTTCGTTGTGCGCCTCGACGTATTCGTGGAGCGCTTTGCGGAGGTCCGGGACGCTCTTGTGAGAAGCGGAAGAGACAGAAGGTACCGAGTGTCGTTCCCAGCGACCGAAGGGTTTCGGAAGGACCCCACACCCAAAGGAGGTCCTGCAGAATCCCGGCGGACTTCAGACACGAGGTCTAGAGCAGACCCTCGGATCTTCAGACATCCAGGTACTAGGGGACGGCCCCTAGTCACCGATGTTCCGGCCTGGATGCCGAATGTCGCGCCCCTCGATCATGAAGATCACCAGCTCCGCCAAGTTGGTGCTGTGATCTCCCATGCGTTCGAGCCACTTCGCGACCGACTGCACGTGGATGAGCTGATGCAGCACGTCCCCGGTGTCGAGCCGCATGCTCTCGAGGGTGTCTTCGAACACGCGGTGGTAGAGCGTGTCGACCTCGTCGTCGTTCTCCAGCACTTCCCAGGCCTTGCTCGGGTCGCCGTTGACGAACGCATCGATCGCCCCGGCCACCTGCTGCTGCACGAGGGTGGTCATCAGCGGAATGTCCGCGTGCACCACGATGCGATCGGCCCGACTCAGATCGATCGCGCGCTCGCAGATGTTGACCGCGAGGTCGGCGATCCGCTCGAGATCGGTGACCATCTTCATCGCGAGCGTCACGAAGCGCAGCTCGCCGGCGACCGGGTGGTAGCGCGCCAAGATGTCCAGACAGCGCTCGTCGATCTCGACCTCTGCACGATTCACCGCTCGGTCGAGCGCCATCGTCTCCTTGGCGAGCTTGACGTCGCGCTGAACCAACGCGCGGCCCGCCCGGTGGATCATCTCCTCCACGCGGCCGGCCATGAGGAGCAACTCCTCGCGGAGACTGGCCAACTCAGTCCCGAACTTCCGCGGGGTCTGCGTCAAGGGGAGCACCGCCTTCGATCATGCCAAAGATTCGAGCCGGCAAAGTGACCGCAATGCCACGTCTTCATGACGAAGTCGCCTCCTGGTCGTCATCGAGGTCCAGCGGTCCGGTCGGCAAAGTGAACCAGAACACCGATCCACGGGGGCTACGGGGATCGACCCCCACGTCGCCGCCCTGCGCCTCGACGAGGTTCTTCACGATCGACAGGCCCAAACCGGTACCTCCCATGTCTCGAGACCGACCCGCGTCCACCCGAAAGAACCGCTCGAAGATGCGCTCTCGGTGGGCAGGATCGATGCCTGGACCATTGTCGAGCACCTCGATCCGGACCATGTCGTCGTCCAGCGCATGCGCGGTGAACTCGACCTTTCCGTCCTTCGGCGTGTACTTGAACGCGTTGGAGGCGAGGTTGATGAGGATGTGCTCCATGGCCTTGCGGTCGGCCTGGATCTCGAGCTGCGGGTCGATGTCGACCGAGAGTTCGATGCCCTTGTCGCGGGCGTTGGACTCGATGAGGTCGAGCACGTGGTCCACCGTGTCCCCGACGTTGAGCGGGCTGGGGTGGAGCAAGTAGCGCCCCGCTTCGATTCGGGAGATGTCCAGCAGGTCGGTCACGATCCGCCCGAGGCGGTCCGCGTGCCGGTGGGTCGCTTCGACGAACATGCGCGCGGCCTTCTGATCTTCGAGCGCGCCATCGAGCAGCGTCTCCGCGTTGGCTCGAATCACGCTGATCGGCGTCCGCAGCTCGTGGGAGACGTTGGCGACGAAGTCGCGGCGAACTCGCTCGAGATGGCGAATCTCGGTGACGTCTTGGGCGACGATCACGACCCCCTCGTCCGCATGTGGTGTGGCTCGAACGTCAATTCGCAGCCCCGAGGGTAGATCGAACTCGTCTTCATGGGTACGGCCGTCCGAGACGGCCTCGGCCAGCGCCTTGAGCCGCGGAACCCGGACGGCTTCCAACAGCGTCCGACCGATCGCCCGCGCGGGTAGCGAGAGCAGCGTATACGCCGCGTCGTTCACGGTGACGATGTGGTCGTCGGCATCGAGCACCAGCACCGCCTGCTCCATCGTCTGCAGCACGGCTTCGAAGCGATTCCGTTCCGACGACAGCATGCGCATGGCTCGCTCGAGATCGACGGCAACGGTCTGAAAGCTCTGCGGGCCGACATCGTCGGGCGAGAGCTCTCCGTCGCGCGTGTCGGCCGCCTTGGCAACTGCGGCCGCCGAGGACACCACCGGCTGCAGTGCACGCTCGAAGTGGCTGCCCACCGCGATCAGCAGCGCAGCGGCGAGGGCCATGCCCGCCACGCCCGCGCCAATGGCCACCATCCATAGCCGGCCCACCGCCGTCTGCACCGAGACCAGCGGCGCCGATGCTCGCGCCACGACCGCAGAACCGGGCGCCGCAACCTTCAGTGCGACGTGCATGATCGAGACGCCGCCTTCACCATCGTCCCGCACGGCCTGTCCCCGTCCAGCCCGGATCGCGTCGTGGACCTCTGGGTCCTCAGAGGGGTTCGAGAGCTGCTCGAGCTCCAGCGGAGCCATCTGGGAGCTCGCGATCGGGCGCCCTTTCAGATCGAAGACGTCGACCCGTGCATGCGTCGCCGCGGCGGCCCGATCGGCGATCGCGTCCAGATCGGAGGGGTTCGTGGCGTGCTCGACCAGCACCCCGACGGTCTTCGCATGTCGCTGCAGCTCCAGCTCCAGACGCGCCCGGAGGGAGTTCACCAAGGCGCCTTGAACGTAGAAACCCGCGGCACCCACGACCATCACGATCATCAGCGCCGCCAGCGAGAACAGCCTGCCGCGGATCCCAAAGGACATCGAACTCTCAGGCTGGGACCTCTGGGCGGAACCGATACCCGACGCCACGCAGAGTCTCGACGTACTCGCTCGCCTTGCCCAGCTTCTTTCGGAGGCGCCGCACGTGGGTATCGACGGTCCGCGTGGTCACGTCGCCGCTCATCTCCCAAACGTGGGAGAGCAGCACCTCGCGCGTCTGCACGCGACCTCGTCGCTGCACCAGGGTGGTCAGCAGGCGGAACTCGAGGGCGGTCAGCACGACCTCCTCTTCCTCGACCCACACGCGGTGCCCTTCCACGTCGATCTTCAAGACCCCGAGGTTGAAGTTCTCGCTCGACTCCTCCGGAACGACCGACCGGCGCAGGATCGCCTTGATCCGCAGCACCAGCTCGCGGACGCTGAATGGTTTGGTGACGTAGTCATCCGCCCCGACTTCGAAGCCGACGACCCGATCGATGGCGTCGGTCTTGGCGGTGAGCATCAGGATCGGAATCCCGCGCGTCTGCGGAGACTGGCGGAGCTGCCGGCAGACCTCGGTCCCCGAGATGTCCGGCAGCATCAGATCGAGCACGATGAGATCGGGTCGAGGCGTCTCGGCTGCGCGCTCGAGGGCCTCGCGTCCGTCCCCGGCGGTGACCGTGCGGAAGCCCTCCCGCGCGAGGTTGAACTCCACGGTCGACCGAATGTCGGCCTCGTCATCGACGATCAGAATGGTCCCGCTCATCGGAAGGTGCCCCACCATAACGCCCGCGTGGGGGTGTGGTGTGACAGGTCCGTGACACGGAGCCGGCGCGGAGCTGCCTCACGGCTCGCAGATGCTCTTTTGGTTGGGCGTGGAGAAGGCGTTGGCGGGGGGCGCCCCCGTGACCCGGAACTCGAGGCCGCAGCGCGACATCACCGGCTCCCCCGTCCGCGCATCGAGGAGGATTGCCCCCGTGTTGGCAGCCAGCGCCACGTAGCGACCGTCCTCGCTCCATGCGCTGTCGTTGTTGAACGCCCCGGTCGAGTATGACCACAGGGTCTCCAGCGTGGTGCCATCGTGCATCGCGACGCTGATCACACCGGCGCGGTTGGTCACCGCGAGGAAGCGATCTCCGCTCGGAGACGGCAGCAGTTCGTTGATGTCGTTGGAGGGAATCGGCCGAGAGACCACGGCCTTCCCATCGCGTTCGACGAAGAGCTCGAGGGCCTTCCCGTTCCAGCGCACGCCGTAGTAGCGCCCCTGCTGGTCGACGGCGAGTGGGGCGGCCTGCCCCGGCTCCAGGGGCTTGCCCATGGCCTTGGACGCTTCGACCGTGAGGTCGGACCGCAGCTGGCCCAGCGTGTAGTGGCGGAACTCGTTGCTCGTGCTCTCGAAGGTCCACAGGACCCGCTCGTCCGGAGGCTTGGGCCGGACGAGCCCCACCCGCCAGGCGTTCGCGATGATGTAGGGCCCCTCGAACCCGCGCTGAGGATCGACCTCGTAGACCCACGACTCGTTGGTGTGCCGGTCGAGCACCAACATGCCCCCGGCAGGGTCGACGTGCAGCGAGCGTACGTTGCTCATCGTCCCCGTCCGCGCGATCGTCGTCTGGGTGGGCCAGTGGACGAGCGTCACCTCGCCAACCGAATCGACGACGATGAGGTGGTCTTCGTCGAGGAAGCGAACCCGGTTCCCCCCAACGTTGTTGGGTCCGGCATCCAGCTCGACCGACGCCCCCGTCCGCCCCGAGCCCGAATCATCGATTGCTTCGACGACGATCGGCCCCTGGATGTACGCCCACGCCACGAACTTGCCCTCCGGAGAGATCCCAACGCTGGCTCCCTGCGTCGCCGAATAGCCCAGGAAGCGATGCGCTCGCGCGTTCACGTCGTTCACGAACAAGTGCCCGCCGTACCCCATGACCTGGCGACCCGGTCCCGTGTCTTGGGCCGCGCCCTGATGGCTGAAGTCCTGGGGGATCCCGCTGCGGAGGCGGACGGACTGGGTCTTCGTGTCGATGAGCAGCGACGGCGTGCCCTCGTTGGAGGACAGCAGCAGGGCATGCGGACCCACGTACCCCATCCGTGGCTGCTGATGCTGGTTGACCTGAACCTCGATCGGACGGGGCTCGCGCTCGGCGTCGAGGCTGTAGATGTCGAACTCCCAGAAGTTCCCCTTCGGACGCCCGACGATCGCTGCTTCCGAGGCGTCCGGGGAGATGACGAGCGTGGTCGGCTGAATCGGCTGCCGGGAGCGCACGATGGTCGGCACCCCGGAGCGCGCGAGCGTCGGCGCGGTCGACGAGCCGCTCCACGACAAGCGCTGCAACTCGGCTCGGTTCTCGCTCCCGACCTTGTCGATCGGAAGCAGCGCCACGAGATGCTCGCCGTCCCCGCTCGCCCGGAGGGCGAACGGCTGAAAGCCCTTCTCGTCGAAGGTCGACAGCGACGTGCCCGCGGCATCGAACACCTCGATCGAGCCGTCCTTGCGCAGCGCAGCGAAGCGCCCCCCGGCCTCGGACTGAAGCGAGACCACCTGCACGATCGGGTTGAAGGGCTCGAGCGCGCCCAGGTCCTTCGCGTGCCCGTCGGCCCGCATCGAGACGAAGCGCGCGCCTCCGGAGGCCTCGACGCCGAACACGACGAAGTGGCCGTTGGGACCATCAGGACCATCAGGAGTGGGCGTCCGGAGCAGTGCCATCGAGCGCACCCCACTGATCGGGACCAGCTGCGGCTCGGCCGAGCCATCGAGCGCTGCCCAAAGGCGCAGCCCGCCGAGGCTGTCCCGGGACAGCGCCGAGGACCCCGTGGGGTCGAGCGCTATCTGGTCGATACTTGCGGAGTGCGCGACCCCGGGGAACTCGGGTCGGAGCCTGCGCTCGGCGACCGGGTCTTCGGGGGGCGCCTCCTCAACGGCGGGTGAAGGCTCTGGCGCAACCGTCGGCGTGTCCTTGGGTCCGCACGCGACCGCCAGCAGCAAAGCTGCGGCCGCCAGTCGACGAGACGTTCGCACCAGGAGCATCGGGGGCATCGGGCGCAGTCTATGCCAGGTGCGGGTGCCTACAGGCTTTCCATGTAGGCCACGAGGTCGCCGATCTGGCCCTCGTCGAGACGGGACAGCCGGCCCATCCCGTGAATGCTGCCCTTGCCGCGCAACAAGGACGCGAGGGTGGGCGCGCTGCCGTCATGGTAGTAGGGCGCGCTCGCGGCCAGACCGATGAGCGAGGGCGTGTCGACGGCGGGAAGGTCCGGGGCGATCTCGTGCAGCTTCTGGTCGGTGAGCAAGGGCCCATTGTGGCAGTCGCCGCATCCGGTCGTCTCGCTCTCGAACAGCGCCTTGCCACGAGCCACGGCAGCGGGCTCGTCGGCGCGGGGGGTGCGAGGCTCGGGCATCGAGGCCAAGAAGGCCGTGAGGTCCGAGACCTCGGACTTGGTGAGACCAGAGCCGCCGAGTCGACCGACGGTGTTGGTGAGACTGTCGGTGATCGTAGCGTCCTTGCCGTCCCACTTGAACGGGTGCGAGCCCATGACGCGACCCGAGAGGAATGGCGTCTGGAGGATGGCCCCCTGCAGGAACCAGGTGAGACCGTCCGCGCGGCCCTCGGCGTGGCAGCTCGCGCACGCCATCGCCCCCTGGGTGGAGATCTTGTGGCTGTTGCCCTGACGGAAGATCGCCTGTCCGCGTCGCGCCGCGGACGACAGATGGCTCTTGGCGAGTTCCTCGCTCTGACCGTCGTCCACCTGAGCGCCGCTGCCGGCCGTCATGCGGTGGGTGGTGCGAGACAGCGAACAGAACACGATGAGCTCGTCGGCACCAGCGTCGAAGGCCACGCCGCTGGGACCACACGCACTCCTCGATGGCACGGACATCTTCCAGGCCATGTGCACGCTGGCCTGCGATACGTCGCCGACGGCCAGCACGTCATCGGAGCCATAGCCCACCACGAACATGGTATCGGAGGGGGCGTCGTACGCGACTGCGCGCGGCTGGTGCAGGTTGGTGGCGGCAAACGCCGTGTCGACGCGGCCGCCCTCCCCTTGGTCGGGCATGCCCAAGAACGCGAGGCGGTGCGTGATCGGTGCAGCGAAGCCGCCACCACCGTAGCCATCCGAGCTTCCGAACTCCTCGGGGTTGGCCGACTGAGGAATGCTCAGCTGGTGCGGCACCACGGCGACGCCGTTGCCAGCGTAGACCGCCGCGAACGCGTTGCGCGCGAACCCGCGGCCCTTGTCGCCGTCGTTCTCCCCGCGGCTCACTGCGCCGAGCTGCGCGCCCGGAGCAACGGGATCGAGCGAGACGTACTCCATGCGCGGGTCCTTGCTCAGGGAGACGCGTCCGACCACGCCGGTGGTGAGAAAGGTGACCAGCGCTTCATCGCCGGTCGGTGAGATCGCGACCCCGCGCGGCTCGGGGCCGACGGTCATCGACCACTGCTGGAACCCCGTGGAAAGATCGATCGCGCTGAGACTCTTGTCGGCGACGGCGGTGACCAGCAGGGTGCCGCGGTCGGGCGAGAGCGCGAGGCCGAAGGGCTCGGTCGGCGTGCGGTAGGCGTCCACCTCCTCGAGCCCGCTCGACACGTCGACGACGACGACCCGGTCGTGCGCGCGATCGGTGACGTAGGCTCGCTTGGCGACCGCATCCACCACCAGCTGGGCGACGCCGGGACCGATGTCGAGCGTCGCGAGCGGGGTGCCAGCGGCGTCGGTCCGCACCATCTGACCGCTGTCGGCGTCCACCACCAGAACATCCCCCTCCAGCACCGCGACCGTGCTGCCGTGCAGGCCGTTGGGTTGGGTGCTCGAGGGCGCGGTCGCGGCTCCCACCGGCTGTCCATCGAGCGCGAAATCGGGCGCCGCACCAAAGCCGAAGCCGACGTCGTGGATCGGCTCGTGAATCATGGCGTTGCCGTGGGCCTGCTCCATGGGCACGCGCTTCTTGATGCTGCGAGCCTCGGCGCCGGACCCACCCACGAGAGCGCAAAGTGCGAGGGTGCTCAGGGCGACGACGGTGCGGGGGGTGCTCGGCATGGCGGTGACTCAGACGTTCGAGACGTGGATTTGTTCCACTCGAAGCGGTCCGTCGTGCAAGCCCGGATACATTCCGGTTACGAGGCGGCCGCGTCTCATCGCCCAACGCGCCGGAGCCCGAGACGATTTCCGCAGACGCGATTTTTCTTTGCCGCGCGGCTCCCGCGAAGCTCCGGACGACGTGGTCACGCCGAGGAAACGGCCGACGATCAGGAGACGCGCGGCCGACGATCAGGGCGTCTCGACGGACCGCTGCGTGATCGCGTGGGTCGCCACGGCGGCCGCGGCGGGAGCACCCCACAGGATGTTGCCGCGAAACCCGAGGAAGAACGCGCCGCCGGCCGATGTCCGGAACGTGTCGGGAATTTCCTCGCGCGCCAGCGGCGAGTCGTACTGGCCGCCGATGACGATCGCGCCAAACCCTCCGAGACCGAACCCGACGTCGGCCGTGAAGCCGACGGGTCCGCGGGTCATCTCCCACTTGGGTTTCTCGCCAAACTCGGGCTTGGGGCGCTCCCCGAGCTTGAACGTCAGCGCGCTGGTGAACTCGACGGTGGGTGCCCATCGTCCGCGGCCCATCCAGTAGCGGAACGCCATGCCCAGGTTGCCCCAGGTCGAGCCCCCGTCGGAGAACGTGAGGCCTCCCTTGGGCCCGAGCGTCATCCGGGTGAACTTCTTGACCCCGACGACCTCGGTCATGACCGGGAGGTTCATCCAAAAGTCGTACTGGGCCCGGCCGCTGCTCCAGCGGGGGTCCTGGCCATTGCCTCGGACGTCGCCTTGCCGACCGCGGTAGGTGTAAGCCGCGAGCGCGTTGACCTCGAAGGTGCGACCGCACGCGGGGTCCGAGATGAGACATCGCCAGCGCGGGCCCTCGTCGCGATCGGAGGGCTGAAACTCGAGGCCGTGGCGGGCCCGAAGCTCGGCCTCGTCCTGCGCGGTGTAGTAGGGCGGGCCCCCTTCACCTGACGCGATGTTGAAACGCTCGGTGTCGCCGGCGACGGGCAGCGTCCCGGGCTGCGGCGTACCTTCGGGCTGCGCAGGGGCTTCGGCCTGCGGAGCAGCCTCGGCCTCCGCAGCAACCTCGGCCTGCGCGGCAACCTCGGCCTGCGCAGCGGGCGCGGCGGGGACCGCTTCCACGGAATCGGGCGCTCGCGATGGGGCCTCCGCAGGGCCTTCGGGTGCCGCACTCGCCTTGGGTGTAGCCGAGGGACGCTGAACCTCCGGCTCCGCCGGTTGGCCAAAGAGCGTGGACAAGATGAGGAGAGCAGACGGGTTCACAGCGCACCTCCCATGGCGAGTCCGGCCAAGGCCATGGCGACGATGGGACCTGCGGCGATGCCGTGGCCCCGGAAACCGATCACGACCCGAGTATCTCGGTCGAGGAAGTCACCGCTGAAGAACATGCCTCCCCAACCGCCGAAGCCCATGGCGAGCTCCGCGTGGGTGCCCCACAGCTTCACGCCGCTGGTCAGGATGTCGCTGCGGGCTCCCCCCAGCGTGAAGTCCAGGTGCGTGGCGTGGTTGCGCTTCGACAGCCACAGCTGGTTGAGCGCGGCGACGCGAAACACCGTGGTGGAGTCGGTGGACTCTTCCTCTTGGTTCTGGGCGTCACCGCGGATCGTGACCGAGCCGGTGCCCTTGGACCAGCTCGAGACCAAACCGAGGCCCCACGCATGCCATGCCCTGGGCCTGGACTGGCTGAGCATGAAGGGGCGAATGGTGAAGCCGCCGCGGAAGGTGAACTGCGCGTAGGGGATGTCTGGACCCTCGTCGCTCGCCGGCGCACGGATGCCCGCGCCGATATCGGCGGAGAGGATCATCGACGCTCGGCAGTAGGTGCCCTCCACGAAGCACAACGCGCCCTCGCCGACCGAGAGCACCGGGAGCCTGCCTGGGCGTGGCTGCCCCAGATACTGGACGTCGCTGGGTGCCTCGTCTTCGAAGAATGGGCCATACTCACCGTCGTCATCGTCCGCAGCGGACGTCGCGACGAGGTCGGCGTCGTCCGTCGGCTCATCGGCAGGCGACGCCGCGAGCAGGGACGAAAGGGCAAGAACTGAGACGGAAGCGCTCACGGGTTGGCTCGGGGTCGAGGGTACACCAGCGGCAGGCCCAGCAGGCGGCGGGACGTGCGCCTGAGTCGACCCTATCGAATGCTCAACGGGCGAGCACCACCGCGCTTACGCTTTGGCGGCGGACGGCGCTGCAGGGGCATCCAAGCGGGGAATGAAGGGGATCAGCAGCATCGAGGGAACCGTCGCCAAGAAGGTGAAGCCGAAGTAGGGCGCAAACCCGATCGCCTCGGCGAGGAAGCCGCTGCTGACGCCCGCCAGCGTGAAGCCGACGCTCATCACGGCGGTGACGATGGCCATGTGAGAGGCCCGATGGCTCGGGGCAGCGCATCGCATGATGTAGACCATGAACACCGCGGTCCCTAGCCCCGCGCCCAGGTTCTCCGCGACGATCACGAACGCGAGGAAGCCGGTCGAGGTCTGGGCGGGATCGCCGAGCGCCACCACCATGTAGAGCAGGTTGAGGACGTTCTGAGCCACCACGAACGGCCAGATCCAGCGCCGCAGCCCGTGCTTGGCGATGAGCAGACCCCCGACGACCGACGCGAGGATCGTCGCGGCGACGCCGACCGTCGCGGTGAGCAGCCCGAACTCGGCCTCGCTCATCTGAACCTCCTTGAGGAGGAACGGCGTCCGCATCTTGAGCAGGAACGACTCCCCCAGCCGGAAGGTCATCACGAACGCCAGCGCACGTCCGATGTGCGGCTGCTCGAGGAAGGTGACGTAGGCGCGCGCGAAGTCCGATTCGCTCCGCTCGATGCTGCGTCGAATCCGCGGCAGCATCGCGAACACGACCAGCAGCGCGGTGAGCAGGGCCAGGCCGATCCACCCGGACGCCGAGATCTCGGACGTCCAGGGGAGAGCGGCCGCGAGGCCGTCGCCCAGCCGTGCCCCCGCCGATCCCAGCGTGGCGGTTTGGCGCTCGAACACCACGAGCGCCACCACGACCCCGAACAACGCCAGCGCGCGCCGGCCGAGCAGGACCTTCCCCAGCATTCGGGCCGGCTTCTTGCGCTGCTCGCTGCGAGGGAGGAACTTGCCGTGGCCAACGGCCAGCGCGAACAAGACCAGCGCGGCGACCACCCACGCGATGGGCCAGCTCGTCGCGCCGGCGAGGATCAAGAAGCCACCGAAACCCACCAGCGTCGCGACGCGGTGACCTGCGACCCGTAGACCGACGTAGCGAGACTGCCCGGCTTCGTCGAGCGCCTCGAGGTAGTACCCGTCGACCGCGATGTCGTGGGTCGCCGCGACGGTAGCCATCACGAAGAAGACCGTCGAAGCCAGGGTCAGCGCCGCGCCGCCGCCGGGCACGAAGGCCAGCAGCAGGACCAGGACGCCCAGGACGACCTCGCAGATCCACAGCCATGCTCGCTTGGTCTCGTATGCGTCGAGCAGTGGGCCCCACAGGAACTTGAGGTTCCACGGCAAATGGAACAACGAGGTCAGCCCGATCGCACCGAGGCTGGCGCCCATGATCGTGAACATCGCGTCGGCGACGTTGTTGACCAGCGCGTACGGCAGGCCTTCGGCGAAGTAGGTCGTCGAGACCCAGCCGGCCTCTGCGCCCCAACCCTCGTCCTCGCTGGCCTCCGGCCCCGACGGGGCGGGCGGTTGCTCGTTCACTGTTCCTCTATATAGAGGTTCAGCCCCGCCACGCGAAGAAGTGCGTCCAAACCAGGACCGCGCTGACCGCGGCAATGACGACGAGACCCCCACGAAGCGCCGTGGCCTGATTCGCGGGGCGCGTGCCAAACCACCTCCACGCGCACCCCAGGCCCACGCCGAGCACGCCGATCGCCGGCACCAGGTAGCGATGGTCCTGTCCCGCGCCTCCGGCGGGGGTCTGGTGAAAGCACAGCAGCAGCGCCCACGGCAGCAGCGCGAGGCCGATGCGAGGCTCCCGGATCAGACCCGCGGCCGCCACGAGCATGACCGGGGCCATGACCAGCGCGCCAGACCCCTGCCCCGCACCCCACAACGCCCAGGCGCCCACGGCCGGGTTGCCGGAGAAGGTGGCCGCGCGCGACGTCGCGAAGTCGAAGGTTGCGTGGTGGTCGTAGCCGATCGAAAGCGGCGAGCCGAACGCGGCGTCGTGATAGGCCGCCGTCGCCAGGGCGATGGGCACAGCCCCGAGCGCGACGCGATGCAGATCGCCCGGGCGAGCGACCAGCAGCACCAGCGGGACCGCGACGACGAGCAGGGCGTAGTCGGTGCTCACCGCCCAGCCGCCCGCCAGCCCGGCGAGCGCGCCCGCGATCCATCGCCGCCGCCGGGTGTCGGCATCCCGCATCGACTCCAGACCCCACAGGCACCCGACCAACATCGTCCCGGCGGTGACGTGGCTGAACAACATCGTGGAATACGGACCCCACAGCGTGCCGCCCCCGATCGCGACCACCACCAGGCACTGTCCGGCCACGTCCACGCCCCGCCGGCGAAGCAGCGCGAGGATCACCGCCAGCCCCAGCGCGCCCATCAGTCCGCAGTGCAGCCCAACGAAGACCGCCGTGCCCTGCAGCGCGATGAGGTTGGGTGAGCGGTCGCCGGTCTGGACTCGACGCGCCCCGTACGTGGCGATGTAGCGATCGGTCGCCGGGCGCGCAACGACCACGTCCTCGATCCGCGTCGGGTCGGCACCGGCCTTCAAGCGGGCGACCGACGCCTCGCCCCATCGCCGGTCGACGCGCGCGCCGAGCCAGATCGCGGGCAACGCCGCAAAGGCCGTCCCGGGCGGACGGTCGGAGTAGTCCTTGCCGTCCCGGCGCGCTCGATCGACCCACAGCGTGAGGCCGACGTCGGGCTCGATCGATGTCTCGCCGCGCAGCACGAGCGCACGCCCCAGCGCGACGTGGGAGCCGTCATTGCTGCTGACGAGGCCCGCGGACTGGGCGGCGTACAAGAGGCCCAAAAGGACGACCAACACGCCGACCAACACGCCGAACACGGCGTGAACCCTGGCGCGTGGTTTGAGGGACACCATCGGGGACGGGTGAAGGACTGGCGAATCGCAGGGTACCGCGCTCCGAGGCGGGTGAGCATGGTGCGAGCGCCTGCGCCCCGAACAACCCCGCCATGACCTCCAATCGCCGGCTACGGGCCGATGGAGGCACACCGTCGACCGCAAGTAGACAGCGCATCGACACCCGATCGCTCTATCCTACATGTCGAGGCACGGGATCCTGGCGTCCGTTCTCTCGGTGGATGGGTGCGACGGATCGGCCCAGAGCCCCGCCGACTGGAGCGCCGGCAGCTGCATCGAAGTCGTGGTCGAGGACCGGCAACTTCGCCTTCGGCCGAGACCTCCCCCGGGCACGTACGCGCTCGACGTTCACGCCGAGCTGCTCGAGCGCGACCGCGCGTGCGGCTGGTAGACTCCGCGGCGGGTGGCGACCGCCGTACTGAGTGAAGCCGAAGCGCGCTTCGATGCGCTGCGGCGCCGCATTGGGCTGATCCTCGCGCCGTTGGCGTTCGTGGCGCTCCTGGTCGCGCCCTTGCCCGGGCTCAACGACCAAGCGCACGCGCTGGCGGCCATCACCGCGATGACGGTGATCCTCTGGATCACCGAGGCAATCCCGCTGGCGGCTGCCGCCCTGATGGGGCCGGCCCTCGCCGCCGTGCTCGGGGTGACATCCCCGACCGACGCGCTCGCGGCCTTCGCCGACCCGCTCATCTTCCTGTTCATGGGCGGCTTCATGCTGGCCGCCGCATTGTCGCGACAGGGCTTCGACCGACGCTCGGCGCTGTGGCTCATCGCGCGCCCCATCGTCGGCGGCCGGCCCGACCGCGCCCTGATCGCCATCGTGTTGATCGCGTTCGGCTTCTCGATGTGGATCAGCAACACCGCGACCACCGCGATGCTGATCCCCGTCGCCCTCGGCCTGCACCGCACGATGCGGGCGGTCGTGCCCGACGACCCCCAAACGGTGACCAAGCTCGAGCGCTTCTCCGGCGGCATGTGCCTCGCCCTGGCGTACGCCGCCTCCCTCGGCGGATCGGCCACGCCCATCGGCACCGGCCCCAACGTCATCGCCGTGGGCATGCTCGAGGCGAAGACGGGCACCCGCATCGACTTCCTGCAGTGGATGTCCTTCGGACTTCCGACCGCCGCGGTGATGACGACGGCGGTCGTCCTGGGCGCCCTCAAGCGGTTTCCATCTCCGGTCGCGCGCGTGGAGGGCCTGATGGAGGAGGTCGAGCGCCAGCTGGGCGAGCTGGGCCCCGTCACCAAGGCCGAGCTTCGAACCCTCGCCGTGTTTGCCCTGGCGGTCATCGGTTGGCTGACCCCCTCACTGGTCAAGCTCGTCTTGGGTGCCGAGCATGCCTGGGCCGACTGGACCAAGTCGCACCTGGCCGAAGGCGTGGTCGCGTTGACCTGTGCTTGCCTGCTGTTCTTCATTCCGGCAGGGAACCCCAAGGAGCCCCAGGCGCGCCTCATCGAGTGGGAGGACGCGCAGGCCATGGACTGGGGCACGCTCTTCCTGCTCGGCGGCGGGCTCGCGCTGGGCCGCATGTCCTTCGAGACCGGGCTGGCCGAGGCGATCGGACGCGGTGTCCTCGGCGCAGCCGGCCCGCTGGTCAGCACGCCCTTCGGGCTCACCGCGGCGGCCGCACTGCTGGTGATCTTCTTGACCGAGGTCACCAGCAACACGGCGACGACGAGCATGATGCTTCCGGTCTTGATCGGGATCGCGCAGGCGAGCGGGTTCGATGCCACGACCACCGCCGTCGCGGTCACGCTGGCGGCGAGCTACGCGTTCATGCTGCCCGTCTCGACGCCCCCCAACGCGATGGCCTACGGCACCCGGATGATCCGACTCGACGCCATGGTGCGCTTTGGCCTCCGGCTCGACTTCATCGGGTTCGCGGTCTTGATGCTCGCGGTGTTGGGTTTGCTGCCTGTGGTGCTATGAACTCGGCTCACGTATCCCAGCGAAGGACGCAAGATGACGAACGCATGGCCCCACCTCGACTATCTCGGCTGGCGCGAGACTTGTACTGCCCTGCACCTGTACTTGCAGGTCGCGGGAAAGTATCGACTCGCGCACACGCCGTGGATCAACCACTCCTGGCACGCCACCTTCTACGTCACGCCTCGCGGGCTGACGTCCTCGATCATTCCCGACGGCCCGGGCATCGAGGTGTCGTTCGACTTCCTCGGCCATGCGGTGGTGGGCAGGTCCGGGAACGGCAGCGAAGCGTCGTTTCCGCTCGAGGCGTCCACCGTCGCGGCCTTCCACGCCAACTTCGTCCGGATGATCTCGGAGCTGGGCGGCACGCCGACGTTCGACGAGCGGCCCAACGAGGTCGCCGACCCCATTCCGTTTCAGGAGGACCATCGAGAGCGGCCCTACGACCGCGACGCGGTCGGTCGGTTCCGCGAGGCGCTCGTGGCGATGGATCGGGTGTTCAAGACGTTTCGAACCTCCTTCTCGGGCAAGTGCAGCCCGGTGCACCTGTTCTGGGGAAGCTTCGATCTGGCGGTCACCCGCTTCTCGGGCCGGCGTGCGCCTCTGCATCGCGGCGGCATTCCGGCCTTGCCCGACGACGTCGCGCAGGAAGGCTACGACCGCGAGGTTTCGTCGGCTGGCTTCTTTCCCGGCGGCGGCGGCATCGACTACCCCGCCTTCTACGCCTACGCCTACCCGGCGCCCCACGGATTCGGGGACGCGAAGATCCAGCCCGACGCCGCGTTCTGGGAAGAGAACCTCTCGGAGTTCATCCTGCCCTACGACGCCGTCACCTCGGCGGAGGACCCCGACGCAACCCTGATGCAGTTTCTCACCTCGACCTACGAGGCCGCCGCCGATCTGGGCGGGTGGGATCGAGAGCTGCTCGACTGCAGGCCGGGGCGCCCGCGCCAGGTACGACCAGCGGACCCCGGACCGCCGACGCCGCACCCTTCGGTGGATGGGGAGAAGGTCGAACGAGAAGACGGGCCATCCAAGGGGCGCTACTGGATGAACATCGACGGCTTCGAAGCCGAGATGACCTACAGCCGCGCTGGCAAAGGACTCATCATCATCGATCATACGGGCGTTCCAGCCGCGCTCAGGGGGCGCAAGGTCGGCGAGCGGTTGGTGCGGGAGGCGGTCGAGGACGCCCGGCGCGAGGGGGTCTCGATCATCCCCCTGTGTCCCTTCGCTCGCGCGCAGATCGAACGTCATGCCCAGTGGCAGGACGTCCTGCACGGGTCGTAGGTCACCAACCCGACGTGGCGAGACTCGCCGTACCGCGGTCGAGCTCTCGAATAGCCGCGGCGAGTCATGCTTCTCGCTCCGCCAACATCGTCCGCACGGACGTCCAGGTAAGCGCGGGGTAGCGGTCGTTGTTCAGGGGCGTGAGCTTGCCGAGCCCGCTGAACTGATCTCGCAGATATTGCATCCCTTGCCAGGGCGGGAAGGCGACGTCGGGCTGCGGCGCCACCCGCTTGGCGACGCCGATCATCGCTCCGAGCGTGAACATGTTTCCCGCCCACAGCGTTCGATACCGCGTCTTGGCAATGGAACTGAGCGCGGCGGCGAGTTGACGGGCACTGAGCACGTCCCCGGCGATGCGGAGCAGACGCGGCGCCTGAGCGTCCATCGCTGCACACGAGGTGTAGGCCGCGACGTCGTCCTTGGTCGTGAAGTCCAGGGGCTGGTCCGCGTCCCCCCAGTAGAGCACGCGCCGGATGGACGACTGGATCAAGGGCATCTCGCGGCCCAGCATGTCCATGAACGCCCCGTTGAGGATGGACGTGACCTGGATGGGCGCGGCGTCTGCGAGCGACATGAACTCCCGGCGAAAATCGAAGTTGCGGTTGTCGCCGGGGCGGGTCTTGGTGAAGTCGGCGGCGAAGTCCGAGGGCATGAAGCGGGGCACGCCCGCCTGGACCGCGGCCTGCAGCAGGACGCGCTGGCGACCGACGATGACGTCTCGCACGCCGTTGAGCGCCGACACGACGCACGATGCACCCTCGCACGCCTCCGCCATGGACGAGACGTCGCTCGGGTCGGCGCGTGCGATCTGAAGGCCCATGTCCTCCAGACGGCGACGTTCGGCGGTGTCGGCATTCGTTCGTACCAGCGCCCGAACGGTCGCGCCCCGCGAGAGGAGAGCCCGGGAGATCCGCGTGCCCAAGTCTCCACTGGAACCTGCGAGGGCAATGATGGTCGGCTCAGGCATTTCCGGCCAAGGAGAGGGTGTTCGGGCGACTTCGTCAAGCACCCGTGGTCCGTTCGATCGACGGACCCGCCTTCGCCGGGAGACCTACCGCCCGGCAACCGTAGAAGACACAGGCGACGTCACGTCGGTTGCTCCTCCTGCAAGCGCGGCGACCGTCTCGAGCGTGTCGATCTCCTCGACCGGCTTGTCCGGCCGATGCCGCACGATTCGCGGAAAGCGCAGGGCGTAGCCGCTCTTGTGGCGGGCCGACGCTTGCACGGCGTCGAACGCCACCTCGAGCACCACATGGGGTTCGACGGTGCGTACGCGCCCGTGTGCAAACGTCTCGAGGGTGTGCGCCTTGAACCACGCCGTGAGTTCGGTGAGTTCGGCATCCGTCAGACCGGTGTAGGCCTTGCCCACGTTGAGCAGCGATCCGTCGGGGCCTCGGACGGCAAAGGTCAGATCAGACAGCAGATGGCGCCTTCCTCCGGCGCCGACCTGCGCCGCCGTCACGACGACGTCCAGGACCGCGAGCGCTTTCTTCACCTTGAGCCAGTCCCTCCCCCGCTTGCCCGGCCGGTACGTCGCCTCGAGCCCCTTGAGCATCAGGCCCTCGTTGCCCCGGGCGCGGGCGGCGTCGAACAGCGCATCGAGGGACTCCGCATCGTCGACGATCTGAACGCGCGAGCGCCGAGCGAGTCCTCCTTGGGTCGGTTCGACGGGAGCGGCGTCCGCCAGGGGCAGCGAGAGGGTGTCGAGCAGGGCACCCCGCTCCGTGAACGGGACATCGAGCCGATCGGAGCCATCCCACGCGAGCGCGTCGTAGGCCACGAAGCCGACGGGAGCTTCGCTCTGCAGCTGGGCCGAGACGCGCTTGCGTCCCAAGCGCTTTTGGATCCGGCCGAACGGGGCGATCGCCCCCGTTCTCGGGTCCAGCGCCACGATCTCCCCGTCCAAGATTCGACCCCCGCTGGGCCGCGCCAGCTCGGCGAGCGGCGACCAAAGCTCGGGAAACGACCGCGCGATCGGGTCGAGCGTTCGGCTGAACAACGCCACGCGTACCCGGACGCCATCGGTTCGCGTGACGACCTCACCGTGCCGGTCTCCGTCAGGCGCCGCGCCTCCGCTTCGCTTCAGCGGCGCGGGCTCGATCTCCACGTGGGCCTGCGCGCGGATACCATCGAACTTGTCCTCCACCGCGAACGGCGGAGGGAGCTGACGCGTGACGTCCTGGACGAGCGTGCGATCGTCCGACGCTTCGGCAGCGGTCGCGAGCATGAACCGGATGGGATGGAAGAGCCGCAGCCGGGCCGAGGCGAGCGCGTCGTGCCGCGCCAGGCGTGCGGTCTCACCGTAGTCTCCGGTGAGCATCGCCGCGCGGCGGATGTCCGGCCCAGGCCGCGCGTAGGTCCGCTCGATCGCCTTCTCGACGCCGCCTTCACTCAGGCCCACCCGCAACCCGTCGCCGCAGAGCATCTTGGCCATGGTTCGCGCCTCGTCACCGCTCAGACGGCGCAGCAGCTCGCCGACGAGCAGCGTCCGCGCTCCGCTTCCGCGCGTCTTGGCCACCGTCTCGAAGAAGGACTCCGCTGCGGCGAGCGTCAGATCCGACGGTGCGCCCTCCCCCAGCGCCCATGCGGCGACCTCTCCGGGATCGCCAAGCCGCACGAGTGCCCCCGCGAGTGCGTCGCTGTCGTGCGCCGTGACCGCTGCGAGGGCCTCCGCGATGCGGCGGTGCCCCACTTCGACCGTACGCTCGTCGGTGAGCGAGAACACCCTCCCCGTTGCCCAGCGAGCCGCTCGCCCCAGGTCGGCGTCCCCCAAGCCGAGGAAGAACGCGCCCAGGCGGTCGGCCTTGTCCAGACGGCCGCACAGCGCCCCGATGTCCGCGAGCGTCGCCGCAAACGCGGCAAACAGCGCCGTGTCGTCGGCAGAATCGGTCATGCCAGCGTCCTTCACGCCTTCGTCATAGCTCCTGTGCACGCGCGTGCATCTCGTGTGCACGCAGACGGGTTCTCGGTCCGGGTTCTCGTCCGGCTTCTGTCCCTTCCCTACGTCCGGCTTCTGTCCCCGCTCGCCCAATACGCCTTCATGAACGCCAAGAGTGTGCGCGTGGCCGCAGACGGGTCGGGGAGGTAGACCATGCTGACCGGTTCCTCCACCGTGACCTCGGGCAGGATCTGGCACAACCGTCCCGACTGCAGTGCGTTCACGGCGAGGGACTCCGACACTCGGGCGATGCCGACACCGCGAAGGGCAAACGCGTAGACGTAGGCGATGGCCTCGGTACTGACCCGCGCCGTAGGTCGCTCCACCCGGGTTCCGTCGGGCAACCGCCACGGGAGCACGCGCCCGGTGGAGTCCCGCTGATCGATCGAGATGTGCTCCCGCAGCGCCTCGAGCGTCGTCGGCTCCCCGTGCGCGCGCAGGTAGGCCGGGCTGGCGACGAGCAGCAAGCGGTCCCGGAAGAGGGTGAGCGAGTGCAGGTCCGGGTTGGCGCGGTGACTCATCTGCAACAGGGCGTCGTAGTCGCCGGGCTTGGCCTTCCTCGCGTCGCGACCGATGTCGATCCGCAGGTCGATGTTGGGGTGCTCGAGGATGAAGGTCGCGAAGCAGTCGACGACCCCGCTGGTCGTCCCCAGCGTCGGAAGCCATATCCGAACCGTGCCTGCCGCGTTGCCCGCCACCGCGCGCACGCTCTGCTCGACGCGTTCGAGCCCCGCAAAGAGCCCGCGCAGACCCTCTGCTAGACGGTGTCCGGCCTGCGTCACAGCAAGCGCGCGGCCGGCTCGATGCACCAACGCCACGCCGAGTTCCTGCTCGAGTCGCTCGACGTGCCGCATCACCGTGGTCCGGGCGATGCCCGTCTTGCGCGCCGTCGCCACGTAGCTGCCCTGCTCGACCAGCTCCAGAAACAAGCGGCGGTCGTCGATCGACATGTATCGATCCTGCAACGAAAGTGTCCACTTTCACAACATGCGGCCGCGCCTGCATCGGACTACAACCGCGTCATGCCGCTGCACGACCTCGTCATTCGCAACGGCCGGGTGATCGACGGAACGGGACGACCGAGCTTTGGCGCCGACGTCGCGATTCGCGGGTCCAAGATCGTCGAGGTCGGACCGAAGGTCGGCCGCGGGCATCGGGAGCTGGACGCCGACGGGCTCGCCGTGACGCCGGGCTTCGTCGATGTGCACACGCACTACGATGGACAGGCGACCTGGGATCCCGAGCTTGCCCCGTCGTGCTGGCACGGCGTCACGACGGTGGTGATGGGGAACTGCGGCGTCGGCTTCGCACCCGTACGCAACGACCAGCACGACTTCATGGTGCGCGTGATGGAGGGGGTCGAAGAGATCCCCGGGTCGGCGCTGAGGGAGGGCATCCCCTGGACGTGGGAGACGTTCCCAGAGTACCTGGACGTCCTCGAAGGCATGCATCGCACGATCGATGTCGCCACCCAAGTCCCGCACTGCGCCCTGCGCTGCTACGTCATGGGCGAAGCGCGGGCTCTCGACGATGTCGCGACGTCAGCCGACATCGAACGCATGCAGGCACTGACGCGTGAAGCGCTGCAGGCAGGAGCGCTGGGCTTCTCGACCTCACGAACCCTCTTGCATCGAGTCAAGGGCGGGGGCCCCATGCCCGGCACGCATTCGGATCCACAAGAGCTGCTGGGGATCGCCCAGGGCGTACGGGACGCCGGCCACGGGGTCTTTCAGATGATGAGCGACACGATGGGGGGCGAGCCCGACTTCGCGTGGATGAAGGCGATCGCTCGCTGTACGGGCGGTCCGCTGCTGTTCACCCTCGCGCAGCTCCCTGACGCGCCGCGTGCCTACCGTGCGGTGCTGGAAACCTTGCGCGAGGCCGAAGCGCACGAGGACCTCGACATCCGCGCTGCAGTGCCGTGGCGCCCACCGGGCGTGCTGCTCGGGCTGCAGGCGACGCTCAACCCTTTGTGTACGCACCCTTCCTTCGAACCGCTGCGCGAACGTCCGCTCGCCGAGCGCGTCGCGGCGCTCCGAGACCCGGGGCTGCGCGAGAGGATCGCCGCCGAGCGGCCGAAGACCCGCAATCCCCTCCTGCTGGAGATCCTGACGAACGCCCAGCGGCTGTTCCCCCTGGGCGATCCTCCCGACTACGAGCCGGCCGCGGATCAGAGCATCGCTGCCCAAGCGCGCCGGAGTTCTCGGACGATCGTGGACGTCCTGATCGACCGACTCCTCGACAACGATGGCCACGCGTTCCTGTATCACCCGCTGGCCAGCTACGTGGACCGTGACTTCGAGGCGCTGCGAGAGATGCTGCAGCACCCGCGCTCGGTGGCATCCCTCTCCGACGGAGGTGCGCACGTCGGCACGGTGTGTGACGCGAGCGTGACGACCTACATGATGTCCCACTGGGCCAGGGATCGGAGCCGCGGCCCCCGGCTGGCCGTGGAAGACGTCATCCGCAAGCAGACCCTCGACACCGCAGCGCTCTACGGTCTGCTCGATCGCGGGACGATCGAGGTCGGAAAGAAGGCAGACCTCAACCTCGTGAACCTCGAGACGCTGCGGATCGACGCTCCCGTGGCGGCGTTCGATCTGCCCAAGGGTGGCAGGCGGCTCGTGCAGCGAGCGCACGGCTATCGCGCGACGATCGTCTCGGGTGCGCTGATCGCCGAAAACGACGAACTCACGGGGGCCCGCCCCGGACGGCTCGTTCGAGGGCCGCAAGCATGAAGGTCGAGCGCTACCCGGTGACGATCGACGAGTCCGTCCTGCTCGATCTTCGAGCGCGGTTGGATCGGACGCGCTGGCCCTCGCCTCCTCCTCGGCCCGGCTCCGGTCTGTCCAACGCACCTTTTCGGGCGCTGATGCAGCAATGGAGCGAGGACTATGACTGGCGGCGCTGCGAACGGGAGATCAACGAGGTGGGGTCTTTCGTGTTCGAACTCGACGGTGTCGCCATCCACCTGCTGCATGCCCGCTCCTCGCGTCCGGACGCGACGCCGCTGGTGCTGACCCATGGTTGGCCGGGCTCGATCCTCGAGTTCTTGGACGTGGTCCCCAAGCTCACCGAGCCCGGCGCCGCTTCCCCCGCGTTTCACGTGGTCATCCCCAGCCTCCCTGGCTTTGGGTTCTCCAGCAAGCCACGCGAGCGCGGGTGGGGTGTGGAACGCATCGCCGACGCCTGGAACATCCTCATGCGCGCGCTCGGCTACGACCGCTACATCGCCCAAGGGGGCGACTGGGGCGCTGAGATCTCGCTCGCGCTGCTCGAGCGGCATCGTCCCAGCTGCGTCGCGGCCCACGTCAACTTCCTCGCCGCGCGTCCGCCCTCCGAAGTGGTCTCCGACCCGACGCAGGAGGAGGCCCAGGCGCTCGCAGACCTAGCACGGCACCACGAAAGCGGGAGCGCCTACGCGCGGCTTCAAGCAACCCGCCCCCACACCCTCGCCCACGCGCTCGTCGACTCCCCCGTCGGCATGGCCGCGTGGATCCTGGAGAAGTTCGAAGCGTGGACGGACGGCGAGGCCTACGGAACCATCTCCTTCGCTCGGCTCCTGGACAACCTGACCCTGTGGTGGGTCACCGCCAGCGCAGGCTCGGCCGCGCAGCTGTACCGCGAGAGCTACTTCTCGGCTGGCAAGGCGTCGGCCCAGGGACCCACGGGCCTGAGCGTGTTTCCCCGAGAGATCGCGCGCCCCTCACAACGCTGGGCGCGCAGTCGACTCCACGACCTCATCCACTACCAGCACCTGGACGCGGGCGGACACTTTCCCGCGCTCGAGCAACCCATCGCCTTCGTCCAGCAGCTGCGCACGTTTCGAACCCGGCTCGCACAGACGCACCATGTCTGAACTCATCGTACGGCAACTCCCCTTCGACTTCGGCGGGGTTCCTTTCCTGTGGAACCCGCACAACCGGGGGTTCTCGACCTGGGCGAACGCGATCTCCTTCGGTGCCATTGGCTTCGAGACATGGCTGGTGAGGGTGATGCACGAGATCCAGCCGCGAATCACCGACCCCGAGATCGCCGAAGAGTCCATGCGGTTCACCAAGCAGGAAGCGGTCCATGCGGCCGCCCACGGCAAACACGTCAAGGCACTCATCGCGCGCTACCCCGGCCTGGCCACCACGCGGAAGCGGTCGATCGCCGAGTTTGCGCGGTGGCGAGAGGAGCGACCGCTGCAAGACAACCTGTGTGCGATCGCGGCCCTCGAAGCCACCTTCACGCCCTCCTTCAAGTTGATCATCGACCATCGCGAGGCCCTGATGGGCGGCGGAGACGAGCGGGTTGCGTCGCTCTTGCTCTGGCACTTCTGCGAAGAGATCGAGCATCGCAGCAGCGCCCTGAAGATCTATCGGCACGTCTACCGGGACCGCTTCGGTCCCATCCGACGCTTCCCGGAGATCCGCCGGAGGATCTCGGCCTTCCTCGCCATGCTGCGCGAGGAGTTCCGAGCCCACGTACCGCGGGAAGAGTCCAGCACCCAAGGCCAACGCGCGTTCAGCAACGTGCCCCGTGGAGACAAGTGGGCCGCCTCCGCGCGCATCCTGTTGTCCCAGACCCCCTGGCACGACCCCCAAGGCGCCCCCCTCCCCACCGGCTCGGATCTGTGGTTCGAGGCGTTCGAACGCGGTGAGGACATGACTCGATTCCTCGGGAGGCCCCCGGACGGCATCTCTGCGTGACGACCCGGACTCAGGCGTAGCGCGTCGGATCCGGTACGCCGGCCAGCTCGAAGCCTTGGCGGCGAAGCTGACAGCTGTCGCAGGCGCCACAGGCCAGCGGACGGCCCTGATCGTCCTCGCTGGGATCGTAGCAGCTGACGGTGTCTGCATAGTCGACGCCATGGGTCATGCCCAAGGCGACGATGTCGTGCTTGCGCAGCTCCTGCAGGGGCGTCTCGATCCGCAGAGGCGCTCCGCCCTCCACACCGATCCGCGTGGCGAGGTTTGCGGTGCGTTCGAACGCCTCGATGAACGCAGGTCGGCAGTCCGGATAGCCGGAGTAGTCCAGCGCGTTGACGCCGATGAAGAGGTGGCGGGCACCGATCACCTCCGCCCACGCCAGGCCGTAGGAGAGGAAGAGCGTGTTGCGGGCCGGCACGTAGGTGCTCGGAATGTCGTCCGCATGATCAACGTCGCGGCCCTTGGGGACGTCGATGGTGCTGTGGCCAACGAGCGCTGTCGCGGGCGCGACGAGACGGCCGAGGTGGGAGAGGTCGAGGACCTCGTGGGCCGCCGCGCCGAAGCGCCGAGCCTGCCGAGCCGCGCACGACAACTCCACCTGATGGCGCTGCCCGTAGGAGAAGCTCATCGCGTGCACCTCGAAGCCGCGGGCGGCCGCGAGGGCGAGCACCGTCACGGAGTCGAGGCCTCCGCTGAGCAGCACGACCGCCGGGGACGCGCCCACTCAGCGACCGTCCTGCGCCATGAGACAGACTGCGTCGAGCGCGGCCTCCTGGGGACAGCAGTACAGCGCGAAGGTCTCGTTCTCGTAGCCGGCCAGGCACGAACAGCTCGGCCCGTTGTCCTCGGCGATGACGCACAACCCGCGGTCGCTGCCGCCGCAGAAGAAGCCCTCACACGGGTCGGTCGGATCGAAGCAGAAGTTTCGCGGGTCGCAGGTGCCCTCGTCGCAGGTGCCGTCGGGGCCCAAACACTGACCACCGGGGTAGCCCGGTGGGGGCGATTTCTCGCGCTCCGCCCCACGAAAGCAGCCGCCCAGGCTCGCATTGGCGACGAGCCAAACGCAGGCAGGGAGCAGCCAGGACCGGGATCGCGACATGACGGACAACCGCGACACCTTACCAAAGATCGACCCGTGCTCCTCTTCCGCCGACCTCGGGGCTCGCTGGCTCCATCCGCGTCGCCACGGAGACCGCAATTTCGCGCACCCGCGCTTTCGAAGCGAAGAACACGTAACCCCGCCAACACTCAACGCCCGGCTGAACGAGGCGGCGGATGGTATCTTCGCGTAGGTTCGCCGCGGCGGACCGCCCAAGGAGTCGACCATGCGCGCCATCACCACAAGTTTGCTCGTCACCGCTCTCGGACTCGGACTCTGCCTGACCTCGGTCGCCCCCGCCCAGGCTGCATTCGAGTGCTCCGACGAGAGCAACCTTTGTGTGGAAAGCGGCGGAGAGTGGGCCTCCGACTCGAGCACCACGTCCAAGGAGCGCCGCAGGCAGTCCAAGAAGAACGCCGGCACGCTGACCATCCGGGTCGAGGGCGGCCGCGGCAGCGTCTTCATCAACGGGCGCTACGCCGGGACGGCACCGCTGGAGGGCATCGAGATCCCGACCGGCAAGAATGACGTACAGATTCGCGACGGGGCAGACGTCCTTGCGACCGGCGTCATGACGGTCCCCAAGGGCTCCGACGTCATCGCCGTCGTCCGCCACCCGTAGCGGCAACGGCGGGTCGCGCGACCGGGTCCACCCCGAGCTCCGCGAGCGCATCCCACAGCTGGGAGCGCGTGAAGGGCTTGGCGAGCAGACGGTCGAAGCGCGCGTCCGCCTCTTCCAGCTCCTGCAGGTATCCGGACATGAGCACGGCGCGCGCGCTCGGGAAGATTGCCCGGGCATCGTCGAGCAAGTCCAAGCCGGTACCGTCGGGCAGCATGTAGTCGGTCAGCAACAGCGTGCAGTCTTCCAGCTCCTCGAGCGCTCGCTTTCCGCCCTCCACGTCGGCTTCGGCCCGCACGTCGAAGCCCATCGAAATCAACAGCCGCGCCACCGCGTAGCGCACGTCCTCCTGGTCCTCGACCAGCAGCGCGCGGCCGCGGTCCGATCCCGAGGAGGGCTCGGCTGCGTCAGCGAGCGGCTCGGGCATCTGTGCGGCGCACAGCGGAATCGACACCGAGAAGCACGAGCCCCGGTCCGCAGCGCTGAGCACCCAGATCTCCCCGCCGACGCGCCGCACGATCGCGCGGGCGGTCGCCAGGCCCAGTCCGGTGCCCTCGGCGCGCGTGGTGAAGAACGGCTCGAACACCCGCTCGAGCAGCTCGACTGGCATGCCAACCCCCGTGTCTTCGACCTCGAGCAGCATCCGCCCATCCACGCATGAACACCGCAGGGTCAACGACCCCCCGGCGGACATCGCCCCGACCGCGTTGACCACGAGATTGAGCACCACCTGCTCGAGCTCGTTGGGGTCGATCTCGATCGCGCCCCCGCCTTCCATCGAGTGTTCGAAACGGATCCGCTCGGGAACGAGGCGCTGCAAGAAGGGAAGCAGCTCCTGGAACCAGACCACGACGTCGAGCCGTCGAGGGGCCTCGACCTTGTTGCGCGTGAAGGTCAGCAGTCGCCTGGTGAGGCTGGAGGCGGAGCGTGCCGCGCTCTGAATCACGGCGAGGTCTTCGGACGCTTGGGGCAGGTCCTTGCACTCGAGCGAGAGCAGCTCGGCGCTGGACATGATGGCGGTCAGCAGGTTGTTGAAGTCGTGGGCGATGCCGCCGGCGATCTGGCCCATCAAGCGGACTCGATCGTCGTGGCCCGCCACCCGCAGGGACTCGTTGCGCTCCCGCTCGGCACGCTTCTCCTTGGAGACGTCTTGAAGGAACGAGCAGCGCTCGACGATCGATCCGTCTTCACCCCGCAGGCCGGTGACGACGGCGCGGGCGAGAAAGGTCGTCCCGTCCTTGCGAACCATCGTGCAGTCGGCGTTGTGGACGCCATCCTCGACGGCGGAGAGCATGCTCAAGTACTCCGCCTCGTGTGCGTACAGGTCGCGAGAGGTGAGGCCCCCGAGGGCCTCCTGCGCGGTGTAGCCGAACAACCGCACCGAGTACGGGCTCCAGGCAAGGAAGCGTCCGCGCTCTCGGGCGTCCACCACGCCCACGTGCAGCGGGGCGGCAGCGATGAAGCGCGCGATCCGCTCGAACTCTCCAGAGTGCGCAGGTGCTGGAAGCGAGGTCGCCTCGAAGGCAAGCCCCTCCCCATCTGGGCGCGCGCGACACAACCACTCGGACCCCGCGGCTTGCACCCGGAACCGCGTTGGGGCACCCGCCCGAGCTGCCTCGAGCACGCCTTGCCGCAGCCCCGCCGGCTCGAGGTCGTTCGCGCTTGCGCCAAAGCGAAGCCCTGGGCACAGCGACGCCCATCCGCCTTCGAGTCCCACGATGGTTCCGTCGATGGAGACCCGCACGAGGGCGGGCGTCTCCCCGCGGTCGGGCTCGACGACGACAGACGCCGAGGAGGTCGGCCGTGTCTGATCATCCACCATGCTCAATTCTGCAGAACCCCATCGTCCGTTCTCAACCGGCCAGGAGTTCCGATCCGGGAGAATCGCGGGTCATTCTTCCCAAGACGCGCGCAAGGTCGTCTCGGTCTCGCCGCTGAACTGTCCCATTTCGATGGTCTCGGTCCGGGTCGCCTCATACGTCACGGGGACCTTCGCATCGAGGTCGAACAACAACGACCCTTGCTGCCGGCTCTCGATCGTGATCGGCCCACCGGGGCCCTCTTGGGTGCCCACCGCGCTGCCCTCGAACGTCATCTCGGCGATCCGCGAATCTCCGGACGCGTCGATCCGTACGAGCGTGTAGGTCATCGAGACCTCGAAGGGCAACACGATCCCCGTATCGCCCAGCTCGGTCTCCTCGTCTCGCTCGACGGTGATGGGCTCGCCCAGCGGCAGCGTCGCCTCGGGAAGCGAAGGCAGCTGGAGCAGGGGCGGAAGGTAGCTGAGCATCTGCAGACCCGGCATGATCGGCGCCGGCTTGCCCTCGGCGGTCGCCCTGTCGATCTCCGCCCGCATCGTTTCGAGCTTGGACTCGCGCGCGACGTTCTGCGGCAGCGTAGGATCGTCCTCGGCCTGCCCGCGGAGGTCGCTGAGGTATGCCCCCGAGCCGTGCGTCTGGAGGAACGCCTTGGGGTCCTCGCCCTCGCCCTGCAGGGCCCCTTGGAGTTCGAGCGCCGTGACCTCGTCGACCGTCCAGACGACCTGGAGGCGATCCCCCACGGGTTCGATGGCGATGGTGGCGTTCACGTCGAGGACCGCCTCGGCGTAGCGCCCCGCGCCCCGCTGGACGAGCTCGAGGTGGCCCGTTTGCTGGAGGGTCCGCGCACGCGCGTCATACCGCAGCACCGTGCCCGTCTGGGCAACATCCGTCGCGGTCGCTCCCGCGGTCGCCGGGTCCGGATCTGTCGTGGGGATGCCCGGGGCGGGCTTGCAGGCACCGGACAGCGCCAAGAACAGCCCCACGACGACACGGCGTTTCATCGCCGCGCACGCTACCCGCGACCTCCGCAGGCTGGCAAGGGTGTTCCCTGCCGCTGGGGTGTGCTATTTCCCGCCGGCCATGGCTCTGGAGTTCCTCGGTGGCCTGTTCGGGCGTCGCAACCAGCTGCCGACCGATCAGGTCACGCGAATCCCACGTCGCGCCAAGAAGGCGGCGGCGGTGGCAACCGCGGGCATGAAGGACGCGCTCACCAAGCTCAGCGCGCTCCCGGGCATCGCGGACATCTCCCAGACCAAGCGACTGCCCCGCGGCTTCTCGGACCTCGTCGACCAGTTCCTCGAGAACGTCGACGCCTATCACGCGGCGGTTCGCGAGCAGCTCCCCGACGTCGGCGAGGATGCCAAGCGTCCTGGCGAACCGGGCGGTGAGGGAGCCTGTCACACCGCACCGATGGGCGTGTCGACGCTCGAAGCCCTTGCGATCTACCGGCGGGTCCGCCCCTGGCGCGACTTCCAGCAGGTCGCATCCCGCCTCGGCGAGCTGGGCGAGCAGCAGTTCAAGGACATCCAGTCCGGCCACTCGGGCAAGAACCCCGAGAAGATTCGACTGGGCAGCAAGGCGGTGCGCGAGGGTCGCGTGACCTACGCCAAGCGCATGCAGCCATGCCCCTACCTCGACCCCAAGAAGGGCAAGTGCCGCATCTGGGACTCACGCCCCGTCGCGTGCCGCATGCACCACGCGCTGGGCGACCTGGAGACGCACCGCCCCAGCCATGAGGGCTATCCGCAGGACGCCCAGAGCAAGAACATCCGGCTGCCGGTCAAGATTCAGGTGGAGCTGCAGCAGCTCGACAAGCGCATGATGCTCCAGGTGTCGCCGTTCTTGTTTGCCGGCACCCTGCAGCTGCTCCAGCTCGCCGAAGGGCAGATGCTGCAGGAGGTCGGCGAAGCTCCGCAGCGCATGCAGCAAGACGGGCAGGTGGCGGGCAAGGCCAACCGAAACGTCAAGCACGCGGCGAAGTTCAAGAAGAAAAAGAAAAAGAAGTAGCCAGGCGCGGCAGGGGCCGACTGGGCGTGCGCCGGGAGCCCGATGCGGTCGGCGATGCTGGCGACAGCGCCCGGAACGGTCCGGCGAGCGCAGAACCGAGCAGCGCCTGCTTGGTGCCAGACAGCTCGCGGCTGAGGGCTCTCCAGCGCCGGAGATCTTCTTGCAGCTTGGAGTCTTCGGACGTCGCGGCCAGGGCTCGCCGTCGCGCACCCTCGGCAAATCGCTCGCCCACGTATGCACCAAGGCTTGCGCCCAAGGTCGTGGTGCCGATGCCGGCGACCATCGTGAGCAGCGCCGCGAGCACGTACGCGGTGCTTTGCGCGCCCGCAATCAGCCACAGGAACGGCAGGAACAGCGCCGCACTCACGACCACGCCGACCTGGCGCGAGCGATGAATCGATCGGTGGCTGGACAGCTCGGCCGTCACCAGGGCGCGAGCTTCGGCGCGGCCGTACATGCGGATCGCCTCGTGGTCCCGGGCGCGCCGACTCGGGTCGCGGATCGACTCGACGCACACCGACGCTCGAAAGTTGCCCCGCTCGACCGTGAGCCGCACGCCGTTGCTCGGCCCTGCGGGCGAGCTCGCGGTGACGGTGTACCCCTCGCGAGCTGGAAACACGGACTCGACACCGCCCGGTGATCCGCTCGACCACCGATCGCACCTCGTCTCGCACTTGCGAGCGCGTCTGACCGGTCCTCCCGACAGACCACCCAAAGGGCGAGTACACCGCTTCCAGCTCCACCGCATATTCAAACTAATATGCGGGATGGGACGCGTCCACCGAGTCGACGCGAATCGGCCACCAGCAGGTCAGCGCGTCCACTCGTAGGCCACGTACGCGCGCATCTTACCTTCGGCCTCACCGCACATTGCCGTGACGCCGTAGCGATCCGCGGTGCCCGTCAGCTGCACCCGGCCGTCGGGCGTGTCTTGTGGGGTGAGCTCGACGGCCGACTTCAGCTTCTCGGTGGTCAACGAGACGCAGTCGTCGAGGGTCACGCCATCGGCCATCTCGAACACGATGTGGCTCTTGAACAGCCCCGCTTCGTTGGCCTCGGACCGCGCGAAGTCGACGTCCTTGCCCTGGTCGCCGAACAGGGTCCGCCGGAACCAGGGTGGATCTTGGAAGCGGGCGCCGAGGGGATCGGCGTCCGCCGCAGGCGGAGCCTCGCTCGAAGCCGGCTCCGATGCCGTCGGCTCGGCGGCCTTCGTCTCGGCGGCCTCGTCCTCCGCAGCGGCCTTGCCCTCCGCAGCGTTCGCGGACGCGGGTGGAGCTTCGGCGTTCTTGCCGTCGCAGGCGGTGCAGAGCAAAACGGCGAGCGCAGCAGTGGTCACACGCAGGTCGAGCATGAGGTCGAAAAACTAACATACCCGACACGGCGGGGCGAGCGGCGTTGTGAGCGCCTCAACCCTGCACCGACACCACGCAACGCGCCGCCAAAGGGGCGTCCGGTGGCGCTTCGATCTGCGCCCACGGGGCGTCCGCCGCAGGCGTCAGCCCTTCGCGACTCGCTTGCTGCTGCACCGCGCCGGCGTCGAACCAGAACGGACCCGGACCGCGGAAGACCTCCGCGGACGCTTCGATTTCGGCGAACGTCGGCAGCCGCCATCCCTCGAGCGTGGCGCCGTCCCACGACACGCGCAGGGCCTTGCAGAATGCCTCGGCCTCCGACCGCGTCACCCCCTCGGCGACGCCACCGAACCAGCGCATGCCGGCCCCGGTCGCCACTAGAGGAATCGTGGCCAGCGGCTGCGGCAGGTCCAGCGGCACCTCGCCCGCATCGAGATCGCTGGCGCACCGGAACCCGAGCAGACCGTTGGCCGCGTCCGACTCCCGTCGAAACCCCGCGCGTCCGCCCTTGGCCATGCCCGGCTTGGACTCCCCGGCATAGGCCTGGGAGAACGCGCCGTCTCCTCGGAACGACCCCGAGATGAACTGCTGCAGGCCCGCGTCGATCGTGAAGTCGTCCGCGACCCACTCCAGCGCGTTGGAGCCCATCCCTCGCAGACCGAAGAACGAGGTGTCGACCATCCCCGACACCGGCGTCAGCACGCCGCGATACTCGTCTTGGATCTCGTTGCCCCACGGGAAGCGGCGGCCATCGGGACCGCGCGCGGCGTACTCCCACTCGACCTCGGTGGGCAGTCGACCGCCCGCTGCGCCGCAGAACGCCTGCGCCTGCTCCCGCGTGACGCACGTCTGCGGAACCTGTGACAGCACCTCATCCGAGTACGTCCCGCTGCCGTCGTCTTGGCCCTCGGGACACTCCGCCGGCGTGCACGCGCCCTGCTCTACGCACGCAGCGTAGGAGGCCCGGGTCACCTCGTGCAGGTCGAGCCAGAACGCGTCCGCTCGCTCGGCGCGGGGTGGCTGACCCGACCAGGCAGACTTCAGCGTCTCGCGGATCTTTGCCGCGTCGTATCGGCTCGGAATGTCGCCCATCACGAACGCGCCCCTGGGCAGCTGCACCTGCTGCACCGGTCGATCTCCGGGGGCCTTGCGGGTGCGAAGGACCTCGCACGTCCCCTGGGCGTTGCGCCCGGTCCCCCGCACGCACTGCGCCACCTTCTCGGGGTCGACCGTCGGTTCGTCGTCGGTCGTCTTGGGTGGCTCGGCCACCTCCACCGCGTGGGGTTGAGGCGGCGGCGCGTCGGCGATCGGATAGATGGCCTCGTGGGTGTCGCAGCCGAAGCTCAGCAACAAGACCAGCGGGAATGCGCGACGCATGGACCGCGGAGCATACCGCGAGTCTCTCGCCGAGCCACACCGCCTGAAAACGGTGCGTAGGCGGGGCGTGCGCGTCATGCCGGACGATCGATCGTCTTTTTCGAGACCGGGGGCGCGACATCAGGCTCAGGCCTGGCCCTTCCCCCCGAACCGCCCCGCAACGCGCGGTCCCCAGGCGACCCGATGAAGACGATTCCACGATGTTCCTTGGTCCTTGCGACTTTGATTGCCTGGCCCGGCTGCGGCTCGGACTCCCCGCCGGCCGACCAGGCCCCAGACGGGAGCACGGGGGGTACCGGCAAGGCCGACGCGCCGACGGCGACGACGGCGACGACCGACGGCTCCTCCGACACCGGTGGCGTTCCGCTCGACGATCCCCGCGGAGACCCGAGCACGTTTCCGACCCAGTGCCTCGACTGCCAGGAGGCGTGTCTCGCACTGCAAGAGTGCGGTGGATTCGACGCGGACCGGACCTTCCTCGAGGGTTACGACGCGTGCGTCCTGCACTGCGAGGTCGGGGCCGGAGACGGGGATGGTGCGCCTGATGCAGCCGAGACCTTTCGGTGTTGTTCCAGCCAGGACGCCTGCGACGACGTCGCGTGGTGCGGGGGCTGGCTCGGCTACCCTGGGCTCGACGGGGCCTGCGAGGGCATCTGCGACTGCTTCTTCTCGGGGGCAGAGATCGGCACACCCCCTCGGGGCGGCTTGTTCCCTGTGGCCGATCGGACCGTGGTGAAGAGCCAGCGGGGCTACGAGATCCGCGGGTCCGACGAACCTCGCGGATCGCACGATGCTCCACTGCCGACGTTCCAGACCGCGTGGGGAGACGTCGTCGCCGCGACGCACCGCGTCATCATCCGCCTGCCCACCGGGCTGCCCGAGTCCGTCATCACGTCGCAGGGCGCGGGGCAGGTCCTGCGCACTCGGCCGGTGAACTTCGCCCACGGTCTGCACGTCGCGGAGGCCTCCTCGCCTCACGAGGCGCTGGCCCTCGCGGAGCGCCTCTCCGCGATTCCAGGCGTCGAGGCGGAGCCCGACCTCGTGCGATTCTACGCGCGACGCCACGTGCCCGACGACCCCGAGTTCGGTCGACAGTGGCACCTGCGCAACGAGGGATACAGCGCGACGGGCCAGCCCTCGGCTGCGACCACGCCGGGGATCGATGCGCGACTGAGCGAGGCCTGGGACCTCAGCCTCGGGTCCGCCGAGGTGATCATCGCGATCAACGACGATGGCGTGGACCTCGATCACCCGGACTTCGAGGGCAAGCTGCTGCCCGAGCTGCACTACCCAGCCAACTGGCGGGATCTCGAGGGCTTCGGCGGCCATGGGACGGCCGTCGCCGGTGTGGCCGCAGCGACCGGAGACAACGGCGAGGGCGGCTCCGGTGCGTGTCCGCGGTGCTCCATCCTCCCGAGCTTGCTGACGAACGACGTCGACGGCGACGATCCGGATGGACTCCTGGGCATCCCCGACTCGGATCTCGCCCAGGTCCACGTGAACCTCGTCGAGGCCGGCGCCTGGATCATCTCGAACAGCTGGGGTCCAGCCGATGGTCCTGCCGCCCTCGTGAACACACCCGAGCCGCAGCCGTTGCCGATGGTGATCGCCGAGGCGTTCGACTACGCGGAAACCGAAGGTCGCGGCGGGCTGGGTACGGTGATCCTCTTTGCTGCCGGCAACGGCAACGAGCCGGTCTCTGCCGATCCCCTTCCCTCTGCACCGACGACCCTCGCGGTCGGAGCGATCGATGACGGCGGGCTCAAGTCGAGCTACAGCGACTTTGGACCCGAGGTGTCGATCGCGGCCCCTTCCGACGGAGGCTTCCACGGGATCTTCACGACCGCCCCCGTCGCCCAAGGGTCCTACGCCGACGACTTCGGCGGCACTTCATCGGCGACTCCGCTGGTCGCCGGCGTCGCGGGCCTGGTCCTCAGCGTCGCGCCGGACCTCACGGCCGCGCAGGTGCGCGCGCTGCTCGAGGCGAGTGCGACGCCAATCGATCCCGCGAATGGAGCGTGGGTCGACGGGCATTCTCCGTACTACGGCCACGGCATGGTCAACGCCTATCGAGCGGTCCGAATGGCGATGTCCGGATGCGAAGGGGTGGAGTGCGATGCCCCCTCGGACGTCTGCCAAACCGACTGCGATGGCACGTCGTGCGCGCCCTGCCGCAACGACGAGTTCTGCGCCGACGGGTTCACGTGTCAGGCCATCTCCGAGCTCGGGCAAACGATGTGCGTCCCGCTGGCCGTGGGCGGAACGTGCCCCGCGGGACACGTGCGCACCGGCGATCTCTGTCTCCCGACGCGCACCGAATGCGGAGCGTGCGAGTCGAGCGACGCCTGCAACGGGCGAGACGACGACTGCAGCGGCCTGGCCGACGATGGGGAGCGGTGTGACTTCTGCTACAGCCACGACGCCTGCGCGTCCGGGGAAGCCTGCTTGGACGGTGTATGCACGCCTGGCTGCGAAACCGACGCCGACTGCGGGGGACAGGCGTGTATGCCCGTTGCCACCCGGTACGGCGAGGCCGACGGAGATCTCCGCTCCTGCCCTCCGCCGGACTTCGTGGGGCTGTGCGCCGCCGACTGCTCGGTCAGGAACTCCAGCGCTCCCCTCTCCTCGATCGAAGGGTTTGCAGGGTGCGCCGAGTCGGCGGAGGCGTGTGAGGAGCTGCTCGCGTGCGGACTGTGATGGTCTGTGCCGTCGTCGCACTGCTCGGCTGCCGCGGTCGCGCGCCGTCCTCGCAGACGGGTCCAGCGCAGCCAGCCACCTCGGCGCCGGCCCAGGCCACGCCGACATCGGCCCCCCCACGACCGACCGAAGCGGCCACGGCAACGGCCACGGCCACGGCCACGGCGGCATGCAGCGCCGCACACGAGTGCAGCAGCGGTCGCTGCCTCGGCGAGGGCTGCGGAGCGGGCCAAGGTCGATGCGCGCCCGCCAAGCAGGTGTGCACCCGCGACCGCGCAACGTTCTGCGGATGTGATGGTCGGACCTTCGTCGCGTCCAGTTCGTGCCCAGGCCGGCGATTCGCGCATCGAGGCAGCTGCGGGTGAGCTACTTCAGCAGAGACGTCATGCGGCCGAGCTGGCTTTGCATGCGCCGGACCCAGCGCCCCACGGAGCTCGGTGACGCGCCGAACTCGTGCTGCAAGCGTTGCAATACCTCGGTGCGGATCCGCTGCCGAAGCTTGGCCACCCTGCGTGCTGCGGTCGCCCGATGCAGGCCCCAGAGCTCGGCCAAGGCGTCGATGGACAGGCGGTCCGCGTAGTGCAGTCGCAGTGCCGATCGTTCGTCGGGCGCCAGGCTCTCGACGACCTCACGAAACGCCAGTCGGAACGCGCGGGCCCCCTCCGCGTCGAGCACGGCCCGCTCCTGCTCGGACCACAACGCGCGGCTGTGCGCGATGAGGTCCGAGGTCGGCTCGTGCCGCGCGATGATGCTGGGCTCGGTGTCTCGGCCGCGCAGCACCCGGTGAGCGGCGCGCACGGCCGCGACCTTCAGCCACCCCGCGAGGCTACCGCGCCCCTGGTACCCATCGATCGCGGGCCCGCTGCCCTCTCCGACGAACACGACTTCGAGCGTCTTGGAGAACGCTTCGTCGCGAAGCGCGGGAGACAGGCGCATGCGAGACAGCGCGGATCCGATCGCTCTGCCGTGATCGCGAACCAGACGCTCGGCAGCACCCTCGACGCCCGCGCTGCATGCAGTTGCCAAGTACAGGTCGGTCGCGTGCGCCGGCGATGGCTTGCTGCGATGAAAGCGTTCGGCGAACGTCTCGAACGAAAGCTCGAGGTCGAATACTCGTTGCGCTTCCTCGAAGCGCTCCTTAGCCTCTGCAGGTTCCTCGACGTGCAACCGTGTCCTCCCATCGAAGACCTGCTCGTCGCTACGGAGCGGGAGACGCTCGGTCGTACGCTCGATCTTCATATCCGTGACTGCGCACAGTGTCGCGACGCGCTGGAGATCTTGCGCGCAGACGACGAGGCGCCCGATGAGAGATCCACCCCGCTTGCAATGCGCTACCAGCTCCTGGGAGTCAAGGCGCAAGGCGGACAGGGTGTGATCTGCGACGCGCGCGACCTGCTCCTGGACCGCGAGGTCGCGGTCAAGCTGCTCTCGATCGAGGACCCATCGTCGACCGTGTTGCTCGACGAAGCCCGGCGTTTGGCGAGGTTCGCCCATCCCAGGGTGGTGCGAGTGCACGACGCGGGCGTCGACGCGGGGCAGGTCTTCGTCGTCATGGAGCTGATCGATGGCGTCTCCGCCGACGTGCTTGCCCTGGCAGCGACGTTCTCCGTCCGCGACGCGATCCGCATCGTGCGACAGGCATCCGAGGGACTCGACGCCCTGCACCGCGAGGGGCTGGTCCACGGTGACGTCTCCCCGCGCAACATCGTCGTCAACCGCGATGGCGAGGCCGTCCTCGTCGATCTCGGCTTGTCCGGCTCGATCGAGGCCAGCGGGGGAACGCCAGGTTTCGTCGCGCCCGAGGTGTGGCGCACACGCAAGGCATCCCCAGCCTCCGACCAATACGCGCTCGGGCGCGTGCTCGAGTTCCTGTTGGAGCGCACCTCGCCGCACGCGCAAGGGGCGGCTCTCGTCGCCCGGCGGGCCTGCGACCCGGACCCCGCCAACCGCTTCGCGTCCCTCGCTGCGCTGCGTTGGCGGCTGGGCGCGGCTCCGGCTCGCCGGTGGTTCGGCGCGGCCTCGCTCGGGTTCCTCTGTCTGGGCGTCTCATGGACCACCGAGCCCGCGGGATCGGTGATGACGTACATCGAGGCGTCCGCGCTCGAACGCTCGGCGGCGGGGGCGGACGCCGAGGTCGCGGGCTTGGTCGCCACGGCGAGCGACCTGGCGGGCCGTGCCGACGAGCGCGCGTTGATGCTTCGAGCGCACTTGCTGGCGGCGAAGTTCGCCCCCAGTGATGCGCACGGTCGCGAGTCGGTTGCGCGGGCCCTCATGTTGGCCGAGTCGCTCGGCGATGACGAGGCGCACGCCGAGGCCCTCGCGCTCGCCAGTCTCTACGCGACGTCGACGGAAGACCGGCTCTTCCTCGCCGACTACGCCGCGCGCGTGGACACCGGCGGCGTGTTTCCATCCGTGGTGCTCGCGTTCGCCGGGGGGGAACCACAGCCCGCCGACGCCGAGCCGGACCTGGTCCGCAGCCTCGCCGTGATCCGAGCGCTGAACACGATCGGTCATCCCGACCTCGAGGCGGCACCGCTCGACTGCGCATTCGTCGACGATCCCCTGGCGCGAGCCCTGTGCGTGGCCGTCGATGCCGCAGCGTTGTCCGACAAGGCACCCCCCTTGGCCATCGAACGAGCCGATCTCGCCCTCGAGCTGCTCGCGAACGAACATGCTCCGGGTGAGCGCTGCCTCCCCCTCCAGGCACGGGGGGTGGCGCTGATCGAAGGCGACCCGAGCGCAGCCCTCGAGGACCTACAACGAGCCGCCCGATGCTACGAGGACGATGGGGAGGATGAACCCGCGCCGAATGCGGCCGCGCGCGCATACGCCTTGGTGAAGCTGAACCGAGCCTCGGAGGCCGAGGCGATCGTCGAACGGCTCGAGGACCGCGCGGCGTCCCTCGCTCCCACACCTCGGCGATTCCTCGAGCACACCCGCTCTGCCCTGCGGCCCGAGACGCGAAACGAGAAGAACTGATGCCCATGCTTCCCTTCGAACCCGCGCGCGCCCTGCTGATCTCCGCGGCCCTCGCGTCGGCGTGCGGGTCCTGGGCCTCCACGAGCGACCCCCAGCCGCACAGCAGCGGCGGGAAGTCGGATTCCTTCGGACCAGACGACCGCACGACGGTCTCCCAGAGCGCCGATCCGCGCGCTGCGGACTGGGCCGAATCGGTCGCCATCCTGACCGCCTACCCGCTCGACCGACGCGTTCCGACGCTCGAAGAGCGGTTCGATCTCTGCGAGGATGAGCCGTTCCTCGACGCGCCCTTCATCGGGCACTGCACCGCGTTCTTGGTGGGACCGGGCGTGCTCGCGACCGCCGCCCACTGCCTCGACCAACACCCCTGCGCGCGAACGCGGGTCGTCTTCGGGGTCAACGACATCGAGTGGAACATCCCCCCCGACGTCGATGAAGACGCCGTGTTCCAGTGCGTCGGCGTGCATCGCAATGACGCCGCAGACGTTGCGCTCATCGAGCTCGATCGCGAGGTCCCCCGCTCTGCCATGGCGATGGGCTTCGCGCAGCAAGGACGAGCCGTCGCCCTCATCGGGCACGGCGTGGGCAGCTCCGCGACGGTGGACCTCTCGGGCGTCATCGACCGCGTCGAGGACCGGACGATTCGAACCTCGCTGGACACGTTCAGCGGTCATTCCGGGAGCCCGGTGATCTCGATCGAGACCGGTGAGGTCGTCGGCATCCACACCCACGGCGCGGGCAGCAGCATCACGCACCTCGCGGACCGCCAATGCCATGTGTTCTCGGAGTGTGCCCCTGGAATCGAAGAGGCCGACGCGTGTCTCGCCACGGCGTCGCGCACGTCGGAGCTCCCCTTCGCGTCGGCCGGGTTGTCGTGTCCGGGCGACCTGTGCGGCTGAGACCCGGCTTCACAGCCCGTAGGTCTCGAGCTGCCGCGCCGACATCGGTGGCGTCGACAGCCCGACCCCCACCAGCGTCATGACGTTGAGCGCCCCCGCGACCGCGCCGATCTGCAGCTCCCACGGATTGACCACGGCGTAGGCCTGTGGCGCCCACTGCTGCAGCGCGAACAGCCCGACCGCGCTGCCCACGCCGACGCTCAACGCCGCCACTGCGGCCACGCCGTTGGCTCGCTTCCAGTACAGACCAGCGATGACCAGCGGCATGAACTGGATCGGAATCGCGTACGCCAGCAGCAGCAGATCGACCACCGACGTGCCCGCCGAGCGCTGCAGCACCGCCCACGCGACCACCGCGAGCACGACGATCGCAGCCCGCATGGCCGCCGTCTGCGTGCGCTCGCCCAACCCGCGATTGAGGCCACCGACCACGACGTCGCGCACCAGGATCGCCCCACCGGCGTGCAGCAGCGCATCTCCGGTCGACATCGACGCGGCGAGGATTGCGAACGCGACGAACGCGAACGCGGCCGGCCCGACACCGCCGAGTTCGGGTCGGTCGAGCATCCACAGCAACACGGTGTCGTTGGCCGGACCCCCTTCGAGCACCGCCGCGTATCCGATGAAGAGCAGCGGCACGAGAAAGAAGAGGAACGTTGGATAGAGCACCGCCGAGAGCTGGACGAGCCTCGCGCTGCGGGCGGTGAAGCACTTCATGAACACCTGCGGCCACATCGAGAAGCCGAGGATCGACACCAAGATCTCCGCCGAGTATTGCCCACCGGTCGTGTCTCCGGGGCCGGGCAAGACCAGCGTGTCCGGTCGTCGCGCCACGACCTGGTCGAACATCTCGGTCACCCCGCCATACAGGGAGCTGGGGATCCAAAGGCCCAGACCCCACACCACGATCAGCATCGCGATGCCCTGCACCACGTTGGTCCACCCCACGCCGCGAACGCCCCCGAAGACCACGTAGACCATCACGACCGCGTACACGACGGCGGCCCCGACCCCCGGCGTCCAGCCGGTCACCGCGGCCATCACCATGCCCGCGCCCTTGAGCTGGATGACCAGGTAGGGCACGAACGCCAGCACCGACGCCGCGCCCATGAGTCCCCAGACGTAGCGCGATCCAAAGCGGCCGCCGATGAGCTCAGCCTGCGTCACACATCCGAGCTTGGCGCCCAGCCTGCGCACGCGCGGACCAAAGAAGTAGACCGGGACGAAGCCGACCGCGCCGTAGGCCAGGATGTAGAACGCGTCGGAACCCTTCGCGACCACCCGCTGCGGCGTCCCCAGCAGCGCATAGGCGCTGAAGATCGTCGCGCCCATCACGAAGTACATCAGCACGGGCCCGAAGGCGCGATCGCCCGCAACGAAGTCCGCAACGCCCCCTCCTCCCCGCCGTCCCGCGACGATCCCGAGCACCAAGACGAACGCCAGGTACCCCAGCACCACCCCTTGCGCGAGCGTCACCGGCCGACCCCCGCGCGGTACATCCAGATCAGCACGCCGAGGTTGGCCGCGATCACACCCAGGACGTAGACCAGCGACCACGGCAGGCCGAACACCCGCGGGTCGATGTGGTTGCCCAGCCACAGATAGGCCGGAGCCACCAGCAGGACGGTGGACACACCGAAGTAGACGATCGCCGCTCGTTCGCGCACGCGGGGTTCAGCTCAGGTGAGTGCGAAGGAACGAGACCGTGCGCGCAATGGGCCCGCAACCCGATTCCGCGGTGAACGCGACCCTCTGTCCGCTGCGTGTCATGGGCAGAGCCTACCGGTTTCTTGGGGCACGGGACCACGGCGGTATCATGGGGCCGGTGGAGTACGACCTCGTCGATCGGCGGTGCATCGTCACCGGAGCCTCTTCGGGGATCGGCAAGGAGATCGCGCGCAATCTCGCTTACTTCGGAGCAACCCTCGTGCTCGCCTGCCGAGACCGAGACCGCGGGTCGGCCGCGCTGCAAGAGCTCGTCGACTGCAGCGGCAACGATCGCCTCACCCTGCAGATCCTCGACCTTGCCCAGCCCGACTCGATCCGCGCCTTCGTCCGCCAGGTCACCGCGGGCGGGATGCCGATCGACGTGCTGGTCAACAACGCTGGGACGTATTGCGAGTCCCGTGCGCTGACGCCCGCAGGGCGCGAGCTCACCTGGGCGACCAACGTGCTTGGACCGTTCGCGCTCACCAATGCGCTCGCCAAAACCTTGGCGGCCGGTACCGGCGGGCGCGTCGTCAACGTGGCGTCCAAGCTCGCCGGGGGTCTCGACCTGGCTGATCTCGACTTCGAGACGCGCCGGTACACGGGCGTGAAAGCCTACAAGCAGAGCAAGCAGGCCAACCGGATGCTCAGCTGGGGCCTGCAGGAACGCATCGGTGCGGGGGTGAGCGTGACCGCCTGCCATCCTGGGGGTGTGAACACCCGGATCTACGACAACTTGTCCGGCGTATCCGCTGCGTTGATGGGCGTGGCGCGAAGATTCCTCAAGTCACCGGCCGAAGGCGCAAGGACGCCTACACGGCTCGCCGCGGACCCCGACCTGCACGTGCGCGCGGAGTTCTGGGTCGATGAGGCGCCGACGAGGTGCAAGTTCCGAGACCGCGTAGCCATTGATGCGCTGTGGAATCGGTGCGTCGAGTTGACGCAGTCCGACCTCTGAGCGCCGACTGCTACTCGGGGACAGGGTGCGCACATCGGGCGTCGAGGTCCTGCGTCAGGTCCGCGGACGCTGGGGAACCCGCCGGAACTCCACGAGTTCCCACAACGCGTGTAACCGGCGGAGTTCGGGACGAGTATTGCCGTGGGCAAGCATGAACCGACGCGCGACTTCGCTTGATGAGGACCGACCGCAGCCCGCTGCGACCCCGTATCGAGCACTGAAACCCGCCAACACTGGCGCCGTTGCGTTGATCGACCAGACTTAGAAACGAACGAACGTCCTGGCCCGACCAGGACCACGGAAAGAGGTAGGCATGAGTCTCCGAGCAAACATCGACCACTTGAACGCAGCCCAGGGCATCGAAGCCGTGGCCGTCATCACAACAGGCGACGTCTCGACCAAGGAATTCCGCGGCGACGATTCGTGGAACCCCGTCCTCGACGGCGCAATGAGCCTGCTGGCCAAGACCAGCGAGTCCACGATCCGCATGGTCATCGGCAAGCACACAGTCGTCGTGCAAACCGAGAAGGAAGAGACCGTCGCAGTGGTGCTGCCCACCGGGCACGCCATCGCCAAGTCCCTTCGTCGCATGATTCGACGGATGGCGCGCAAGGTCCGCCCGCCACTTCGGCCAGAGAGCACCGTCATGTCGGTGGCGCCAAGTCAACCGGGACAGCCGGGCGCACCCAAACCGGCCTCGCCTGACGTGCCCTCCACCTCCCCTTGGGGCTGACCCGTGGAGAGGGAGGGTTTGGCCCCTGACCAATCAGTTGGTCGGGCGTCCCTCCCCCGCACCGTCGGGTCGGGCTCGACACTTCGCGCGCTTCTGCGGTCTCCGCAGAAGCGCGCATTTGTTTGCGCGCGGAGATGCGCGGTGGGCCGCGAGTGATGCGCATCGACGGCGCTCACTGCGCAAGCTTGAACCGGTGACCAGGCTCGTTCAAGCTCGTCCAATGTGGGGAAAGTTTGGCACCGCGTGCACCCTTCTCGCGCTGGGAGGATGCGCAGACGCTGCGAGTCCGTCGTCCGGAGGCGAGAACTCGACCGGCGACGGTGACGCCTCCACCTCGAGCGTGGTCGCCAGCAGCAGCTCGTCCGGCGTGGACGTCTCCACGGGCGCTCGCAGCAGCAGCAGCAGCAGCGAGACGCTCGACCACCCGAGCAGCAGCGCCTCGTCGGACGGGTCGAGCACGAGCGGCGGGGCGGAAGACGGTTTCGAGGTCGGCTTCGACGTCACCGATATCTCGCCCAACGACGGGCACCTCGCGCTCAACGTGTACATGGGCGCCTACGGACCGCCCTACACCCGTGGCCCGGCCGAGTCCGTGCACGACAGCATCTACATCCGAAGCTTCGCGGTCGGATTTGGTGACACCGGCTTCGTCGCCGCGGTGGCCGACCTTCCAGGGTTCGGCAACGACTTCACGGCGGACATCGTGGCGCGGGTCGCAGAGAACACCGGGCTGCCGCCCGAGCACGTGCTGATCGGGGCGACCCACACCCACTCGGCGCCAGACTTCATGGGGCTGTGGGGCGGTGGCCCATCGGAGTACCGAAACCCCGTGATCGACGATGTCGTGGGGTCGATGAGCCGCGCGTGGCTGCTGCGCGGGCCTTCGACCCTCGAGGTGGCCAGCGCCACCGGCCCCAACGGCAACCGACGCGACTGGGGCTTCACGGATGACTCGCTGACGCTGCTGATGGCGCGCGATCTCGATGGGGAGCTGATCGGCAGCGTCGGCGTCTTCGCGGCCCATCCGACCGTTCTCGGACAGAGCAACAGGGCGATCTCCCGCGACTGGTGTGCGGGCTACGTCGACACGATGGAGGAGCACAGCGGCGCCCCTGCCGTCCTGTTCAACGGCATCCTCGGGGATGCGAGCGAGGCTTCACCGCCCGGTGAGTATGCGGACGACTTCGAGCGTTCCTTCGCGTACGGCGCCATCATCGCCGACATCGCGCACGAAGCCGCGAGCGGCGCGGAGCCGATCAGCCCCGGCCTCGTGGTCGGGCACACCACCTGGACACTCCCAGTTCAGAACGCGCTCTTTCAGCTCGCCGCGGTCATCGGCCTGCTCGACTACTCCTTCGCCGACACCGGAGGCGGCCAGTCCGTCGACGCGACCGCCGCCTACGTACGCCTCGGGGAGCAGCTCCAGTTCGTCACGTTCCCGGGCGAGCCGCTCACCCGGACCGGGCTCGAGATCAAGGACATCATGACCACCCCGCACCAAGCCGTGCTCGGAAACACGGGGCCCGCGTTCGGCTACTTCATCCTCAGCGACGAGTGGATGACCGGCCGCAACGACGACTACGAAGAGAGCGTGTCGCTCCACGAGACCGCGGGCGACCTCGCCGTCGAGGCCCTGATCGAGCTCGTGGAGAGCGATCCGCTCTAAGCGGCGGCCGTCGAAGGCCAGGTGACGCAAAGCCCGCGAGTTCAGCGGATGACGAAATCGTAGAACGAGGGGTCCTGCAGCGGAGGCAGGACCGCCCGACGCAGCAGCATCGTACGCACGGCCCAGACGTCCGAGAACACCCGGTACTTCAGCGCCGTCTGGTCGAGGTAGTCGACGCCCGCCGACCCCCCGGTCCCGGTCCGGCGACCGATGACGCGCTCGACCATCCGTGCGTGTCGCTGCCGGAAGATCAGCATCGCCTGCTCCAGCGCGACGATCCCGTCGACGACCTCTCGCGGCCACGCGAGGAGCGGCAGCTCTCGATAGCTCTCGATGAAGACCAAGGCCGCGCGAATCCGGCGAACCCGACCTCGATCGCCGGCGTCGACCTCCCCCGCGGTGAGGAACGTTCGCGCGCTCGCCCGCTCCTTGGCGTAGCGGTCGCGCAAGCGCGTCTCGTCTTGGGGATTCTTCGCCATCGCGACCGCGTCGGCCTCGTTGGACTCGCTCTGCTCGACCTGCGCCGCGAGGTAGTCTTCGATGAAGGCATCGACGGCCGCATCGTCGCCCGCGTCATCGGGGCGAGACCCGCGGATCGGCGTGCGGTGCAGCCACGCGTCGACGGCATCCTTGATGGACGGCGTGTCTTCGATCCGCATCCGCACCCGCTCGGACGCGGCCGTCGCGTTGCCATCGGCATCCTTGAGCGCGTCGAGATAGCTCGACTCGTGCCCGAGCGCGATGCGATCGTCGGCGCCCAAGCCCAGCAGGATCTCGATCTCACGCAGCTGAGCGCTCTGGAAGCCGCTGGCCGGTGACAGCTTGTCGCGAAACGCCAGGTAGTCGCGGGTCGTCATCGACTCCATTAGCGCGAAGTGCCCCGCGACGTTGTGCATCAGCAGCGCAACCCGCCGGATACCGCGAACCGCGGCGCTCAGGGACTGCTCGGGTACGTGCTCCGCAGCGAAGAGATCGCGCATCGCGACCAGCTCGCGAATGATGAGCTTGAACCACAGCTCGTCGATCTGGTGCACGGTGATGAAGAGGACCTCGTCATTTTCGAGTTCCGCATCGCTGTCGGCCAAGCCCGACTGCAGCGACAGCATCTCCTCGACCTTGACGTAGTCCCAATAGGTGATCGGCGTGCGCACCATCGGCAGCAGACGCTGCCACTGGTGCCCTCGAGGATCAAGGTTCTTCGAAGCTGTCGACGTCGAGCCACGGGCCTTCGAACGCGACGCCTGCGTGGTGCAACTCATCGACACTCAGCACTGGAATCCTCGGTGTCTGCCCCCAAACGAGCGCGGCGATCCGAGCACGATGCTGGGCGGACGTCACCACGATCAGGGCTCCACTGCCGCTTACCGGCGCATTCGACGAGCGGATCGCCTCGATCCAGGAACGACGCCGCTGCTCGTCCACGCGCGGGACGGGTCCCGCATCCCCCTCGATGACGGCCTCGATCAGGAACTCCTCCGCGTCGGGCGTGAGGCGAACCACGCGCAGCGGTCCGAGTGCACGCAGGCTCGCGAGCTCGGCGTGTACCCAGTGATCCCGCAGCGCCACCCTGGCTCGCTCCACGGCACGTAAACGCTCGGCGGGCTCGTGGAAGCGACGGTCCTCGGCCAGCAAGCCCAGCAAGACGTGCAGCGGCGGAAGGCGAACCCGCTCCCGCAAGAAGCCTCGAACGATCCGCAGCACGTCTTCGATCTCGACCTTGGCGAGGGCCCGACTGACCACGACCGGGTGGGAGTGGCGCGTCCGTTCGAGCATCCGGTCGAGTACCTGCAGATCGACGAACTCGGGCGCGGCCTCCATCACCGCGCGGAACGTTCGAAGCACGACCGCGTCGGCGCCGGCGCTCGGGTCGAGCGACTGCCGCGGCATCGCCCGTCCCTGCACCGCGATCTCGAGGCTGTCGCGGGGCAGGGCATCTCGCGTCTCGAGCTCGATGGGAGGTACCCAGACGCCGAGGGTAGATCGGCACTCGTAGCGAAGCTGCGCCAGCGCGCGTTCCAACTCGGCGCGGTCCCTCACCGTTCGAGGGTTCACGCCGACGACCACCGCGGCCTCGAGTTCGGGATGCGCAGCATTGGTGGCCTCGGCGACCCGTCGCAGCGCGAGCACGATCGAAAGTCCGACGATCGCTAGGGCCGTGATCACGAACGAGACCGAGGGCATCCCGGGCACCGCCGCGAGCACCAGCAGCATGACCGCAGGCACGATCAGCATCGCAGGCTCCAGCCAGCGCAGGACACCCCGCTGGGTGTCCTCGCGCCGGCGGTCCACCCGTGCAACCAGCACGCCCGCGGCGAGGCTCACGAGCAGGGCTGGAATCTGAGCGAGGATCCCGTCGCCGACGGTCAGCTGACCGTAGAGGATGAGGCTGTCGCCCCACGGCATGTCGCCGCGACCGCTGCCGATGGCCAAGCCGCCGACCAGGTTGACGGCCGTGATCGCCAACCCCGCGATCGCGTCGCCCTTGACGAAGCGGATCGCGCCGTCCATCGCGCCGTAGAAGCTCGACCGCTCGGCCAGCTCGGCACGCCGCCCGCTGGCCTCCCGGGCCGAGATGACACCGGCGCGCAGGTCCGCATCGATGGCCGCCTGGTGTCCCGGCAGCCCGTCGAGCGCGAAGCGTGCCGCAACCTCGGCGACCCGCTCTGCGCCCCGTGCGATCACGCCGAACTGAACGATCGTGATGATGGCAAACATCACGCCGCCCACGATGAGGTCTCCTCGCACGACGATGGAGGCGAAGGCATCCACGACCCGTCCGGCGTCGGCCTGCGACAGGATGAGGCGCGTGGTGCTCACGTTGAGCGTGAGCCGAAACAAGGTGGCCAGCAGCAGCAGCGCGGGGAAGCTGGAGAACTCCGAGCTGCGACCGATCGCCAAGCTGCCGACGAGCAGCAGCGCCGAGCCGGCGAGGCTGACCGAGAGCAGCACGTCCACCAGAGGCGTGGGCAGGGGGACCAGCACGCAGGCCAGCATCGCGACCACCGCGAAGGTAGGCGCCACGTTGGGGACGCCACGCAGCAACACGCCGGTCGCCTCGGCAATCGTGCCTCGACGCGATGAGACCGTCTCCACGAACCGCGAGCGTAGCAACCCTGCCAGTCAGGCCCCCAAAACCCTGCCGGCGGGGACGGGCACAGGGGTTCAGTTCAGTCCGGACCCAGTGGGCCCAACGCAACCGGCGGCACTGCGATCCCGCTCTCCCGGGCCAGCCAGTAGCCGGCGGGGCGAGCAGCAGCGGACCGATCTCGACCCCAGTCGCGAGCTCCGCGAGGCTCGCCATGTCCGACTTCCGCGATGCGGCTACTGATCCAGGACGCGCTCCGCTTCGCGCTTGCTGCCGAAGTAGACCTTCACGCCTTCTTTCTGCAGGAACTGGCGAAGCAGCTTCTCGTCGACCGACGCGGCACGCTTGGCGATCTTGCCCAGATCCTTGAGCAGCGGGTCCATGACGCCGCCGATGTCCGAGAGGTCGGTGCTGATCTTGCGCAGGTTCTTCGTCGCGACCGCGGCGTCGTCGATGATCGTCTTGAGCTTCTTGGCGCGCTCGTCGTCGAGCACGTCGGCGAGCTTCTCGAGCTTGGCGATGGCGGACTCGGAGCGCTCGATGAGGCCCGGAAGCTTCTCGTCGAGGGTCTTGGTCATCGAGTCGGCGCGCGTGAGCACGCGGTCGATGCGCGGGTCGCCCAGCAGCTTGTTGGACTTTGCGACCAGGGCGTTCGAATCCTGGACGAGCTGGGCGAGCGGCTCCTCGTTGGTCTCGAGGATGCGACGGCCCGCCGCAGTGCTGGCCTTGAGGTCCTCGACCATGCCGCGGATCTCGTCGCGCGTGATCACGGCCGGCTCGCCATTCTTGCCCGCCGCATCGTCGAGCAGCTCACTGAGCGTCTTGGCCAGCGGCGCGAGCGAAGCGGCGATGTTGTCCTCGCCGCCCAGCACGGGCTCCAGCGCGTTGAGGACCTGGTCGATCTCGAAGGGCGCGTCGACGCGGGTGATGACCCCGCCGGACTCCAGGACCGGCGCCTCGACGGTGCCTGGGTGCAGCTGCAGGTACTTCTCTCCCAGGAGGCTCTTGGCGCGAACGATCGCGCGCGCGTCCTCGTGCAGCACGATCTCTTCGTCGACCTGGAGCGTGAGCACCGCGATGTCGTGCTCGACCTGAATCTTGGCGACCCGGCCCACGCCGACGCCGGCGATCTTGACCGCGTTGTTCTCCACCAGGCCGGCGGCGTGCTCGAGTCGCAGCTGGTAGTTGTTGCCACCTCCGGTCCCGATCGCCCCGATGGACTGGGCGAGGTAGATCAGCAGACCTACCGTGACCAAGACGAATGCTCCCAACCCTATGTACGTGCGGTTCATCAGACGACCTTGATGGGTCCGACCGTTTCTCGATCGAAGAACTGGCGCAGTGCGGGGTGACACTCGTGTTCGAGGTCAGCGCGCGGCCCGTAGTGCACGAGCTTGCCGCCGGCGAGCATACCGATCGTGTCGGCGATCGTCAGCGCTTCGGCGGTGTCGTGCGAGATGACGATGAAGCACAGCCCCAACGTCTGGTGCATTTCCATGATGAGCTCGTCGAGCGTGGCCGACATGACGGGGTCGAGCCCCGAACTCGGCTCGTCGCAGAGCACGATCTCCGGCTCGAGGGCGATCGCGCGGGCGAAGGCCACCCGCTTTCTCATGCCACCGCTGAGCTCAGAAGGATACTTCTGGGTCGCGTGCGGCAGCCCGACGCGGGCGAGCTTGTCGTCGACCTTGGCCCGGATCTCGTCCTCGGACATCTTGCTGTGCATCCGCATCGGGAACGCGACGTTCTCGAACACGGTGATGTCGTCGAACAGCGCGCCGTCTTGGAACAGCATGCCGAACTTGCGGCGCACCTCGAAGAGCCGCTTCCGGTCCTTCGAGCGGTTCTGGTCGAGCTTTGCGATGTCGTCTTGGCCGACGAAGACCCGCCCCTCGTCGGGGCGCATCAAGCCCACCAGGATGCGCAGGAGGACGGACTTCCCGGTGCCCGAGGGCCCCAGCAGCACGGTGATCGAGCCCTTCTTGACGGTGAGGCTCACCCCGTCGAGGACGCGGTGCTCACCGAACGACTTGCAGACGTTCTCGAGAACGATCGCATCATCGGGTCCGGGCACTCCGGCGACGATACTCTGGAAATGGCCGCATGAGAACGGGGTGGTACGCTCCTGCGCAGATGCGCCGATTGGTCGTCCCCTTCGTGCTCTTGTCGCTGCAGGGCTGCGCCAAGCCCATTCCCGCCCCCGCGGACGTCGCAGCACCCCCTGCGGATGCTCAGGTCACCGACTCGGGCCTCGCGTACACGGTGCTTGTGGGCAGCGATGGCCCCAAGCCGACCGCAGCGGACACCGTCGAGGTTCACTACACGGGATGGACCACCGACGGCGAGATGTTCGACAGCTCGGTCGCGCGGGGAGAGCCCTCCAGCTTCCCGCTGACCGCCGTCATCCGCGGATGGACCGAGGGCCTGCAGCTGATGTCGGTCGGCGCCAAGCACCGGATGTGGATCCCCGAAGAGCTGGCGTACAAGGGCGCCCCGGGGCGCCCGGCGGGCATGCTGGTCTTCGACGTCGAGCTGCTGTCGATCGAGTAGCGGGTCAACGACCGCGGTGGGTCCCCGGTTGGGTCTGGGTGTAGCGCCGGACGCCGCCGCGCATGCTGACGTAGCGCCACTCCACGATCTGGGCTGGTTGGATCGTGTCCTGCGGCATGAAGGACGTGCCGTGGTACTTGCGACCGTAGCCTGGACCGAGGTGGCGCTGGCTGAAGTCGAGCTCCGTGCGGGTCTCGATCACCGCGATGACGTATTCGTAGTCCCCCTCGCGGTGCTGCAGCACCGACAAGAACTCCTCCGCGGACTCGAGCCGCGTCGCGACGACCTTGCCTCCGTCGGGGTTGGGGGCGTGGGGGTTGGTCCCGACGGACGCGACCTGCTTGCAGTGCCCGCGCCTCGCCCAGCCCCATCGCCCGGTAGTAGATGTAGCCACCCGACGGGCTTCGCTCGGCCCGCGGAACGCTCGGCGCGGCAGCCGAGGGCTGGACGCGGGCGGGCGGCTCGGTCTCGACCGCCGACGAGGTGTCGACGCGATCGACTCGGTCGACCCGCACGCGGGCGGTCGACCCATCGTCGAACCCGACGGTGAGGGTGTTGCTCGAGGGGTTGACCGCTCGCACCTGGCCTTGGATGGGCACATCGTTCGCGCCTGCCGCGACGCCGACCGCCGCGCCCACGCGAACCGAGCCCTCGCCCTGCTTCACCGAGACCTGCACGGGCACCCGAGCTCCGGCGCGGGCAACGAAGCGCGCCGCGGTCGCGTCGGCGCCCACGTCGGCCAACACGTTCACCGCGACGCCAAAGAGGATGAGTCCAGCGGCGTTGGGGGCCCGCATGACGTCGGGGTCGGTCGCCATCGACAGTGCCGCGCCAGCCATCCCGGCGCCTTGAATCCGCACCAGCTGCGAGAAGCGCCCGAGGTTTCCGCTGCCGCCCACCCGCGCCATCACGCCCATGGTCAGCACGTCGATGACGAGGCCACGGTACGCGCCGCTCAGCCGCGCCTCGCTCAGCTCGAGCGTCTGGGGCGATGCGGCCCCGATCGCGAAGGCGTCTGCGGTCTGCTGGTAGTCCCCGCTGCGCGCGACGATGTTCGCTGCGCCGGTGGCGAGGGTGAAGCCGGCCGTCGCCAGCGTGGCTCCGAGCGCCGACAAGGTGCCGAAGGAGACGACGCCGACGACGAGGCCCACGATGATGAGACCGGCCGCCTTGAAGCCCTCCTCACGCCGGCGGCGCTGCTCCCAGCGCTCGCCGGCCTGCACCAGCGTCTGGGCGCGCAGGTTCGTGTTGCCACCGATCTGCGGAGGCACCCCTGCGAGGTTGGGAAGGTCGGCGGCCGCGTAGATGTCGCTGGCGACGTCGGGGAAGTTTGCGAGCAGCCCGAACGTCTGCTCGATCCCCGCCTGCGGATCGTTGTCCGTGCCGCGATACCTCTGCTCGACCTCGCGGCGAAGCTCGCCGAGGCGGTCGTGCAGCGAACAGCCCGAGCGGAACAGCGAGTCGATGACCTCGCGGTTGGTCGGCGCACCGCTGAGCTGCATCCCCGGCGTTCGTCGACCGCGATAGCCGGTCAGCTCGCGCTCGGCGACCTCGGTGGCCTGTCGCCCCGTCCCGCCGAGACTCCGGACGACCTGCGTGATGAGCTCGCGCCGCTTGTTTCGCGCGTCTCGAGCGGTCAGCGCGTCGAGCCTCCCCCGCTGGTCGTCCGAGGTGGCGATCGCATCGAACACCCTCCGGATTGCGACGTCGAAGCGGCTCCGACTCGGGCCACGACCACAGCCGATTTCACTCAGCGCACGACGGGTCGTTCGAATCAGCTCGATGAGGAGTTCACCCGCCTGCGCGTAGACTTCGGCGACGACCGGGTTGAGCGGCACGGATCGGGCTGCGGGCGGGAGCACGGACTCGCGCCTGGTCTGCAGCCTTCGGTCGCCTGCGTCGGCGCGGACGCGAGTGTCGGGCGTCGGAAGTGGGGCTACGGCGACGGCCGTGCGATCGGTCCGCGCGATGGGGCCGCGTCGAAGGTCGTCGGGGAGCGGCGGCAGCCCCCGCGTTCCACCGCGCTGGACCAGCATCCGGTCCAGCAGCATGAGCACCTGCGGGCCGGCCCTGCCGTCCCGGTCCAGCCGGTGCCGGGTCTGAAAGTGCAGCACCGCCCTGGACACCTCGCCCTGATAGTCGCCGTCGGGTCGTCCGTTTGGGAACGATCCGGGCAAACGGTAGCCAACGATGCGAAGCGCGCTTTGAAGAATCCGCACCGCCTCGCCTCGAGACCCCACCGACAGCGGAGGACCCCCCGCGGCGGCTTCTTGCAGCCGCACACACCCCCGCATCTCCCTGGAGACGAGCCTCCCGCTCATGATGGGCGCACGCCCCGGTGTAAGAAAGTGTGCCTCGACGCCCACATCACACCTGTCTAACGCCCTACCCCCGGCTTTATTCGAGGTTCTTTTCGCGCTCGAGACCCCCCTCAGCGGCACACGCTGCGAACCGGCGTCTCGCGACCGAAGCGCACTTCGGGAACGCACGACTGACCAGGCAAGCAGTCGGGCGCGTCGGGATCGCACGTGACGACGCAGCCACCGGTGCCGTCGCCCAGGTCGATGCAGAACGTGCCGCGCATGCCGTCGCGGTCGGGACAGTAGGGAGACTCCACGGTGCATCCGACGGTGCAGGCCCCGCCCTGCAAACAGCGACCGCCCTCGAAGGGGCAGTCCTCGTCGGCGCCCGCGAGGCACTCGCCCCCGATCCAGCCGTCGTTGATCCACGGCTCGAGATCCGGCAGGGCGGAGATAAAGCGCTGCACGGCCCCGGCGGCCAGCTCTCCGTCGGCGACCGAGTCCCACTCGCGACCCAGCGGGGGCATCGAAGCCTCCCCGACCGGCGTGAGCTTGGTGTACAGGGCGCTGCTCATCGGGTTGCCCGGGTCGATCCACGTACCGAGCGCCAGCAAGTAGCGCAGCTCGGGGTAGCGCGACTCGTCGCCGGCGAGCAGGTAGCTGTCGTGGCACCCCTCGCACTGCCGGGACTCGAGCACTTCGGACACGAGTTCGTCGTAGAGCCCGAGCAGCTCGGGGTCGGCATCGAGGGCTCGCCGCGCGGCGGGGTAGAGGTTCTCGCGCCGCAACCGTGGCAGGGCCCCTTGGGCTCGATCGAAGCGAAGGATGCTGCGGTTCTTGTCGTCGGCAATCCAGATCGAACCGTCGTTCGCGACGTAGGGCGCGACCGGGGCGCCCTGGGGACGGAAGCCGTCGACCGCGAACCACGCGTCGACGAGGTAGGTGGCCGGGGCCGCGAACAGGCCGTACTCACTGACGGGATAGGCCTGCTGCGCCGACTCCCCTCCCCCGCTGGGGTTCTCCAGATAGAACGCGCTCTCGGAGCGAAGGGGGAGCCCGTCCTCGTCGACCTCGAACGCGAGGATGCGCTGCCCCGGCGCTCGGTAGCCGTGCAGCGGCACGATGAGTTGGCCCTGGAGCTCCTCGAAGACCCCGCCGTCGTAGTAGGTCACGCCCAGCGGTGCGCCGTGCGGCGGAAGCAGGACGTGTGGCGGGCGATAGTCGGCGTTGTCCACAGAGCACCGAAAGCCTTCGTAGCCGATCCACTCGTCGCTGGTCTCATAGGCGTCGTAGCAGTACGGCCATCCGTAGTGCTTGGGCGGCGCGGCGCCCTCGAGTTCCTCGCGGGGGATGACGTTGAGTTCTTCGAAGGGACGGCTTCCCTCCTCGAAGTCGCGGCTGTTCTCGAGCTGGATGAGATCGCCACGGGGCGTGAACACCAGCCCCATGGAGTTGCGCAGGCCCGCAGCGACGACCGCGTAGTTGTCGTCATAGGCGTGCCCTGAGACTCGATCGTAGCGACGGATCACCGCGCCCCAGTCCCGCGGGTCGTCGCTTCGGCGGCCGAGCCGAAGGTCGGTCTCCTGACACTGCTGGCCCACGAAGCCGTCGCAGTGGTCGGTGTACGCCCCGATGTTCACGAAGAGGTCACCATCGGCGTCGAAGATGAAGTGGGCGATTGGGTGCATGCTGTTGCGAGCACCGTCGACATCCATCGGGGGCAGGTCGCCGACGATCACCTCGATCTCGGCGGGCTCGACGAGCATGTCGTCCAACGCCGCCACGGAGAACGCAAAGATCCCGTCGTCCTCGCCGTAGTAGACGAGGTTGTCGGGGCCCATGACGACCTGATGCGGAACGGTCAGCCCGTCGAGCACCACCTCGAGGCCGATGTCCTGCGGATCGCGAGCATCCAGGTACCAGATGCGTCCGCGGCCCGGCTTCCAGTTGGCCAGGTCGGTGACGAGGAACTCGTTGGGGCGCTCGGGGAGTTCGAGCAACACCCGCGGCTTGAAGTTGGTGTCGCTCGCCGTCGCGACGAGGCCGGCGCAGAGCCCTTCGACGGTATCGACGGCGACGCGCGGGAAGGCCCCGCACATGAAGCCCGAGTCGGCGTAGTCGCTCTTTCCGCTCGCCCCACCGCTGTCGAACTCGGGCTCCCCGTCCACGTCGGCGCAGCCGCTCAACGCAAGCATCAACCCAAGGCATCGATGTCCCCCCATCTTCACGCCCGAACGAGTAGCTCAAAATGCCTCGACGTTCCGTGTGATGGCTATCTCTTTGGCAGGCGCTCGTTCGTGCAACCCGAGCCATCGTGGACCGTCACCGCAGCAGCGTCAGCAGGGCGAAACCGAGCATGAGCAGGCCGAAGATCACCATCCGAGGGTTCAGGCGGACGCTCAGCGGCGGCTCTCGCCCCTCACCCAGATGCGCGTACAGGTAGCGCACGATGTCGCCCGACTCGGGCATCCACCGATCCTCCACGCCGCTGGATACGATGCTCCCGATGCGCAAGACCGGCACGGTCGGGCGCCCGGTCGCTTCGAGGAGCGCGGCTCGGGCCTCCGGATCGCGCTGTACGTCGCGCAGCTCGACCTCCGCCTCCACCCCGAGATCACGCAGCGCCCGGCGTACCCTGCGACAGTAGGGACAACTCTCGAAGTGGTAGAGGCTCAGGCTCATCGGACGCCCTCGGACTCCAGCACCCGTAGCACGTCCGGCACCAGCGGACGATCGCCGGGCCGGTCACCCACGTAGACCCACCGCACCGTGCCATCGCGATTCACCACGACGGTCGCCGGCAGCGCGATGTCCTTGCCCTCGTCCTCGACCCCGTACGCACGGATGGTGGCCAGTGAGACATCGGACAGGATCGGATAGCCGAGCCCAAGGTCACTCGCCAGCGCGGCATTCGTCTGCGCCTCGTCGACCACGATCCCCACGACCGTGGCGCCCTTCGCCTCAAACTCCGCGGCGGATTCTTGCAGCTTCCCGAGCTGCCGCTTGCAGTGGCCTCACCAGTCCCCGCGGTAGAACACCAGCACCGCCGGCCCCGTCGCCCGGAGCGACGCCAGCGACCGCTCCCGCCCGGAGGCATCGGGCAGCGAGAACTCCGGCGCGGCATCACCGACCGACAGCGTCGTGGTCGCTTCCGACGCGGGGACAGCCGCAGACGCCCCTCCGGCCGTCGAGGTCGAACAGGCCGTGGCGAACAACCCCACCACCAGGGCGAGCAACCGTGCGTGCTTCATCACCGGGACTACGCTTGCCCTGTCCCCAGTGTTTCGTCCGCGGACGGCGTCCAGACACAAAGAAGCGGCGATGCCCGCAGGGCACCGCCGCCTTCGATGCGTCCGCTGGGATCAGCGAGCGGGTGCGACCGTCACGCGGATGACCTGGTCGAGAACGCGAAGCTCGATATTTAGAGAATTCTTCGCCGCCGAAAGAGTCGAGGATTCGGCGACAAGATGCCGCTAGTCCGAGACTGAGGCCTACGGCACAAGCTTCCAAACCACCGCGTCGCTCACGCGATCGCCCGCGGTGTTTACCACGCCGATAGCCCCAGCGACAAGAACAGCATCATCCGTGGAGAAGCTCACCGCGTACGCCGCGGTGGGATCAATTCCCCCATTCGCCGAAGGCGTCAGCCCCGGGAAAACCTGTACCCAGAGTTCTTCGCCCGACGACGAAAAACGAGCGACGAGTGCGTCCTCGTTTCCCTCATCGAACACGCCGACTACGACGATATCTTCCGTGCCATCATGTACGGCGACGTCGAAACATCTCGCAAACGATTGCCCGCCGAACTGAAGACTAGAGCTCCAATCCAGTTCGCCATCGGTTGCATAGCGCCGGACGATGACTTCGCCGTCGGATGCATTTGCGCAAACCGCGAGCGTGTCACCCGGACCGAACCCTACTGCTCCCCCTGGGTCATCCGAAGCTCCCGCGGAAACCTCGTCCAGGACCCGAGACCAGCGGAGAGCACCGTCTGGAGAGTATGATCTAACCGCGAGATCAGAGTTTCCGCCCCATATAGCCGCAACAGCGTAGCCCCCAACAGAATCCGTATCGAGCGATGATAGGTAAGCGGTATTTGCGGGCCCCTCGACGACAGTTCCCTCGATAAACTCGCCATCCTCGCTGTAGCTCATCAGAGCCCCGTCTGCGAACAGAGCCTCGACCGGGTTGTGTCGGCCGCCCACCAACACGCCAGAGTTAAGCGCCGCGATCGTCCGCGGCGACCGCACCCACGAGGAACTCAGCACGCTCCAAGTTTCTGCGAGTGCTTCGTCAACAACCCCGTAGCGACGCAGCAGAGTCGAGGGCAAGGAATTGCCCTGTCCTGCCAAAACTATCAGGTCGTCTTCGCCCAGAGCAACGACACCCCGGGCTCGCACATTCTCGCAAGCTTCGTTGGAACCGACAAACTCATCGGTCCAAACTGTCCCCCCATCAGGCGACACCTTCCGCACGACAGCGGACTCATAGTTACAACCGAGTAGGCGCGTAGAACCGACGGCATAGACATTCCCGCTACCGTCTTGGTCAAGTGCAAAGAACACATCTTCTCCAGACTGACCTCCATCAAATATTGACTGCCAAATAATGCTTCCCGACGGCACGCATTCTGCGCTGCATCCGTCATAGGGCACCGTATTGCCATCGTCGCAGAGTTCGACATCATCCAGTTCCCCGTCACCGCAGTGTGGTGCAAGCGCGGAACAGTCTCGACTACACCCGCCATATTCGCCGCCGTTCTCCCCGTCATCACAAGCCTCCGCTCCCTCTACCTCCCCGTTCCCACACACCGACGGAGGACCAGATGAGCCTGACGAAGAGTCGGTAGTCTCGGCGTCCGAGCTTGCCATACCACTCGAGTCCGAAATGTTCGTTTCGTTCGGACCGACGCCACTGGTCCCCTCCCCGGTCGACAAGGATGCTTCGGTCGAGCCCCCAGCGGAAATAGAAGAACTAGGACCGGAAGTTCCCGATGACCCGTCCGATTCGCCCGTAGCCAAAGGCGCTTGATTCGGTGCGAAACATGCGGTGATGATAAGGGAGGCTCCTGCCAACGGTAGTCGAGACATCTTCCCATGCTAGCGGAGCCCCAGCGAGGGCTGCAACTGGTAGATGGACCCGCGGACAGGTTTGACTTTCAGTTCGATGATACCGGCTCAAAGTCCGTCGTGTTGAGCCCGGGCGAAGAACACAAAGAAGCGGCGATGCCCGCAGGGCACCGCCGCCTTCGATGCGTCCGCTGGGATCAGCGAGCGGGTGCGACCGTCACGCGGATGACCTGGTCGAGCCGCGGGTACTGCCACACGGGCTCGTTGGCGAGCGTGCCGTTGGCGCTCTGCGTCACGATGCGCACGAGGCCGTTGCCCTCGGGCTCACCGACGTCCGCACCGGACTGCAGGTTCACCATGTCGATGCCGCGGGTCGCGGCCTGGTTGCGCTCGGTGCCCGCGTCGTAGATGACGAGCGAGGCGACGATGGCGTCCTCGATCTCAGTTTCGCTGAGCAGCGCTCCAGTGTCGTCGAAGATGTTCACGCCTTCGGGCCCGGTCGCGATGAACGTGTCGTTCGAGGGGCCGATCATCGCGGCGAAGTGCAGCACCGGCTCGGCCGAAGTGGGCGCATCGAACGTGAAGGTATCTTCATCGCCCGGAGCGAGCGTCAGAGTTTCGAGGACCTCTCCGGTCGTCGCCCCTTCGAGTTCGGTCACGAACGCGGTCGCGATTCCGTCTTCGGCAAGGCTCTCGAGCCCCGCCGACGCTGGCATGCCCATCTCGAAGAGCGACACACCAGCCGGAGTCATCGCGGCAACACCCGCCGACACGGTGTACTGGAACGCCGTGCCGTCGGAGAAGTTGGCCATCTGGACGCTCACGTTGCTGCCCAAGATGTTCACACCAACGAGGAGCGTGTCGGCGGGGTTCGCGAGGTCGTTGGTCGAGTCGCGGTAGTAGCGAATCGTGGCGTCGGCGTCCGCGGCACCCGTGTTCGGGGCATCCTGGAACATCGGGATTGCATCGCCCGCGCCGGGGGTTTGGTTCGCCTCGGTGCCCGCGTCCCACACTGCCATCGCAGCCTGGATGTCGTTGGCCACGGCGGCTCCGCTTCGGGGCGCGCCGTCGGCTGCGAGGAAGTGGACCGGGGTGGGCTCGAGGCCGATGAAGGCGTCGTTGGACATCACGACCATGGTCGCGAAGGAGAAGACGTCCTGGCCGGGCGTCGGCACGAAGGTCACGGAGACCGACTCGCCGGGAAGGAAGGGCTCGTCACCTGCGGCACCGGACTGGTCGACTTCGGCGAGGCCGCCGAAGGTGCTGACGAGCGTCGTGGCGTCACCGTCTTCGGCCAGGGCTTCGAGGCCCGGAAGGTCGGCCGCTGCGCCGCCGGGGGTGACCAGCTGGATCGTGTCTTCGTGCAGCGCCCAAGCGACGGGCGAGAACGGGGTGACGAAGCCGCCGGGGTCGTTGGAGACGTTCGTGAAGGTCACCGTGTAGGTGACGATCTCGGTCTCGGGGTCGAACACGTCGTCGACGGTGACGTCGAGCATGCGGGTCGCACCGCCGATGGCACGGGTCGACTCGTTGCGCTCGCTGATCACGCCCGCTTCGCTGGGGCCGCCCGCGATCCCCTGGTACGCGCCGCCGCCGGGAGGCTGCTGGGCTTCGGAGCCCGCGTCGAACAGGTTGAGCACGTTGGTGATCTCGCCGTTGACGGGATCGCCGTTGGCCTGGAACAGCGCGATGCCCTGCGGACCGGTGGCCCAAAAGACGTCGTTGGTCGCGACCATCATCGAGGCGAGGCCGAGGCGCGAGTCGGGATCGGCCGTGAACGCGATCTCGTAGCTCTCGCCGGGCATGATCGGACCGGGAGCATCAGCGCCGACCGGCGTGTCGAACACGCCCGACTGCAGGACGCCGCCGCCGAGGCCGCTGATGTCCGCGGCGAGCGTGGTGGGGTCGCCATCTTCCGCCATGAGGGCCAAGCCTTCGGAGGCGGCCGCGTTGAGCGTGTAGACGGGGGACACGGAGGCGTCCTGTTCGATCCAAACGCCGGGCGAGAACGGCGTGGGGATCGGGCCCTCATCCGAGATGTTCTCGATGGTGATGACGAAGTCGACCGGGTCGCCGATCTCCTCACCGGTGGAGGTGGTGTCCGGGTCGCCCGTGGTGGTGGCGTCCGTCGGGTCGATCGTCGTGTCGGGGTCGTCGCCGGTCGAGCTGCTGGTGCTCTCCGTCATTCCCGTCGTCGGGTCGTCGCCGGTCGAGCCAGAGCTGGAGCCGTCGGTGTCCGTGTCGGAGGTGGCGGTGACGTCGTCGCCGCAGCCGATGGCGAGCACGCCGATCAAAGTAGTGAGCCAAACTTGTCGTTTCATGAGTCCTCGTAGTCGAAGCTGCGCATCCTGCCGCACTTCAGGGGAAATCACCGCCCCAACGCCAAAGTGGATGCACGCCCGTTTGGCAGACCCTTACGCCACCTCGACGGTTTCGTCACCTGCTTTGCCACCGCCAACGGGGGATTCGATCCGAAAGTGCCGCTGAACACTGTCCGAAGACGGTTTCAATGTCCGAACGTGAGCTGCCGCTTCTTCGAATGCTCACAAATCAGCCGTAGAGCAGCCAGCTGATCACCAGGTTCAGGACGATGCACAGCACGGCGCCGTGGACGATCGCCCGGTTCGTCGCGATGCCGACCCCCTCCGCGCCATCCTTCTTGGCGGCCCGGTAGCCGTGAAAGCACGCGACCAGAGCGACGAGCCAGCCAAAGATCAGCCCCTTGAAGACGCCGACGAGCAGGTCCGCCAGGTGCACGAACTCCCGCAGCTGGCTGACGAACGTGCCGCCGTCGAGCCCGAGCTGATGCACCGCGCCGTAGTAGCTGGCGCTGATGCCCACGACGTTCGCGTAGCCGCACAGCAGCGGCAACGCGATGGTCACCGCCCAGAGCCTGGGCGCCACCAGGTAGCGCATCGGATCGACCGACATCACCTCGAGCGCTTCGACCTGCTCACTGATCTGCATGTTGGCCAGCGCCGCCGCGAGGTTGGCTCCGATGCGAGCCCCGCACACGATGGCCGCCATCACCGGGTAGAGCTCCCGCACGCCACCGATGCCGGCAAACATGCCCAAGAAGTCCTGGCCTCCGAAGCGCGAGAAGGTGCTGTAGGACTGCACCGAGAGGTTGAGCCCCGCGAAGAGCGTCAGGACGGTGAGCAGCGCGACGCTGCCGACCCCGGCGCTGTAGACCTGCTCGGCGAGCACCCGCCGATCGGGGAAGCCCGAGAACTGAGCCGCCACCGCGTAGCGGGCAAAGATGAGGAACTCGATGAAGGTCTTCATCGCTTCAGACCCCCACCCCGAGCAGCGCGTACGAGACGATGTAGTCGACGAGAAGGATCATCACGATCGTGGCGACGACCGTGTCGTTGGCGGCCTTGCCCACCGCCTCGGCACCGCCGGAGACCCGCATGCCCAAGAACCCGGCGATCAGACCGACGGAGGTGCCGAACAGCCCGCACTTGGCCAGCCCGACCCAAAGATCGGCGGGCGTCACCTGAGCGGTGAGGTGCTCGATGAAGGCGCCGTGGTCCACACCGCCGAGCGGAACGGCGAACACCCAGCCGCTGAAGAGGCCCAAGAAGTTGGTGAGCACGTTGAGCAGCGGCGTCACGACGGCGCACGCGATCACGCCAGGCACGACGACGTACCGGACCGGATCGACCGACATGACGGCCAACGCGTCGATCTGCCCGCGGACGCGCATGGTGCCAATGCGGGCGGCGATCGATGATCCCGCCTGTGCCGCGACCATCACCGAGGCCAGCGCCGGGCTGTATTCGCGAAAGATCGCCGTGCCCAGCAGCGAGCTGAGCATGCGATCGAGCCCGAACATCCGGAAGATCTCCAGACCTTGGAGCGAGATGACCGCGCCGACCGGCGCCACCGCCAGCCCCACCGGGATCAGGCACCGCTTGGTCAGCAGCCACTTCATCCGGATCAGCTCGCCACCGAAGAAGGGGCGCGACGCGGCCGCCCGCGCAACCTCCCCAAAGAAGGCCGTCGCGGCACCGATCGTCTCGAGCAGTTCGAAGATCTTCTTCACGCAAACAATCCCAGCTGGGAGGCCCCGGTGCTTCGGGCCGCTCGTTGTGCGGGCGTCCACCCTGGGACTCGCCCGTCGCGTTCGAGCGCGAGCAGCCACCGCTTGGTGTCCACGCCGCCCCCGAACCCGGTCATCTTGCCAGATGCGCCCAGCACCCGGTGGCACGGAACGACGATCGGCAGCGGATTGGCCCCGTTGGCGCCGCCCACCGCCCGCGCCCCACCGTGCATCCCGATCGCGTGGGCTTGGTCGGCATAGCTGCGCGTCTGCCCGAAGGGGATCTGCACGAGTGCCTCCCACGCCCGCCGCTGAAAGGTCGTGCCCAGCGGACGCAGCCGAAGCTCGAAGCTTTGCCGCCCGCCCCCGAGGTACTCGAGCAGCTGCGCCCGGGCGGCCGACCCCTTGCGACGGTCGACCTCGACGCCGGCCCGGTGACGTGCGGCGTGCTCCAGCAGCCCGGTCACGCGGCCGCCGAGGCCCACATACACGAGCGCGTCGTCCTCGGCGTCGAGCGCGATCATCAACGGCAACGCCGGATGGAACACTCGATCGACGCGCCAACGAGGCATGGCGGCCATTCTGACCGAATTCTGGGCGAATTGCGCGCTCGTTCGGTGTCGAATTTGACCCGATCGCCGCTGGACCCCAGCATCCATGTCGTGTCCGTGCGCTCGACATGGTGCCTCTTGGGTCTCGCGATGACGCTGGGCTGCAGCGGCTGCAAGCCTCAACCAGACGCGTCGGACGTGCCCCCGGCCTCCCCCTCCACCGAGGACACGGCCGGCCGGAGCCGGTCGCTGACGCCTGTTCAGGCGGATGCGCGGTCGACCGCCGTGCCCGCCTCGGGCCCCGCGCTCGGTGAGGACGCACGCCGCGCCCGGGTCACCGCGCAGTCCGCCCTGCTCGGCGATGCACTGTTCGAAGATGCAGCAGGGCAGAGCGTGCCGTGGATCTCTCCCCAGGAAACCGTCCTCGCGCAGGCGGGCGACGACCAGGCCCTCGACGACGCGCTCCTCGACAGCCTGCCGGGCAGCTCCGGCCTCGCGTCCACCGATGTCCCGACGCGGCACGTCAACGGCAACGCCCTGGGCATCTATCAGCCGCTCACCGTCGCCGCCCCCAACGCAGCGCCGCTCGCCCACTTCTACGATGCGCTCCGCCAGCTCGAGGCCGGGACGGACGACGACGGCAAGGTCCGCGTCCTGATGTACGGGGCCTCACATACCGACGCCGACGTCTACCCGCACTACGTTCGTGCCTACCTGCGCGAGCGCTTCGGAGACGGCGGGCACGGCTTCGTGCACGTCGCCAAGCCGTGGCGCTGGTACGGACACGTCGAAATGCTGACCGAGGGCTTCAAGCACTGGCGCACCGAGCATGCCCAGCGAAGCAAGGGTCGCGACGACGGCTTCTACGGGCTCATCGGTGCCAGCCTCGCCGCCTCCAAGGCGACCGCGTTCGGTCGCGTCAGCCACCGCGACGGGAGCGTCGGCTCCAACTACGAGCTGTACTTCTTGAAGCAGCCCAGAGGCGGAAGCTTCAACGTGCTCGTCGACGGCGAGCGCCACGCGAAGGTCTCCACCCGGGCCGCGGCGTTCGGACCTGGCTACTACGCGATCGATCTTCCCGAAGGCTCGCACGCGATCGAAGTGCAACCGATCGGCAACGGCGAGGTGCGACTGTTCGGCATGAGCGTCGAGCGGGACACCCCCGGCGTCGTCGTCGACACGCTGGGAATCGGCGGCACCCGCGCCTCCAACATGCTCAAGTGGGCGCCGGAGGTCTGGTACGACAACGTTCGTCGTCGCAAGCCAGACCTGATCACCCTCGCCTACGGCACCAACGAAGCCAACAGCGGGATCTCCGAGGGCGCCTACCGCGAGCGCCTCTCCGAAGTCCTGGGCCGCCTCAAGGAAGCTGCGCCGCAGGCGTCGTGCCTGCTCATGGGCCCCGGCGACTTCCCCCAAAAAGGCGACGACGGCTCCTACCACCCGCGCGAGAGCACCTCGTACATCCTCCGGGCACAGCGAGAGATCGCCCTCGAGCACGGCTGCGCCTTCTGGGACCTGCGCGCCTTCATGGGCGGTGAGATGTCCATGGTGGACTGGGCCGCCGCGACCCCGGCGATGGCCCGGCAGGACCACATCCACTTCACGCGACGTGGCTACGTGCGGGTGGGCATGGGCCTGGTCGACGCGATGATGGCCGCATTCGACGGAGGCGACGTCCTCAGCGCCCGCGTGGCGGACTAGCAGGATCGTCGCGGGCCTCCCGAGCACCGATCAGATCCGCAACGTTCTCGCGCTCGCAGTCCGAGGTCCGCGCGTCGCCGGAGGCACGAAAGCCGAAGCACAGCACGCTGCGACCGGTCACGCCCTCGGGCGGAGGGCGAGACGACGCGACGGTGTTGTGCTCGCCGGACGTCAAGCGCGCCTCCAGCGGTCCGCCCACGAAGTCTTCGAGGTCCCGCACGCGTGCGACGCCCGTCTTTGGGACGGTGAGGCGCGCTTCGGTCTGCACCGCGTTCCACCGCAGGACCTGCGACGCCGTGGGGTCCTCTACGATGAAGATGTCCTCGTGCGCGAGGTCCTCGGGCACCTCGAGGACCAGCTCGGGCGCGAACGTGTCCTCATAGAAGGTGACCACGACGCCGAGCAAACCGATGAGCGCGCCCACCACGAATCCGATGCCACCGAAGGCCCCAGCAGCGTCTCGTCTTCGGCCGACCGCGAGGCCCACCAGGCCCAGCGCGAGGGCCGGCGTGATGACCATCAGCGCCATGCCGATGAGGATCGCCATCGCGAGGCCGCTGTCTACGGACATGGCTCAGGCTACCGCACCTCAAGGATCGAAGACGAAGGCGGTGACGGCGGTGGCAAGGCCCACGGCGAGAATCGATAGGATGAAGCTCATGGTACACCGTGCGCCACGTGTGCGACGCCCGCCCACGCTACGCCTGCACACCTGGGTATGAAAGATTTTGACGAAACGTGACTCGAACTCAGGTACATGATGCCCTCGGCCTGACCGCCCCATGAGCACCACCGTCCTCTTCGTCGGCGTGGTCGTGTTCGCGTTCGTCGCGGGCCGATTCATCGACCGGTTCGCGGCCAAACTGCTGCTCTTCTCGGGCATGGAGTATCTGGCGCTGGGCATCGTGCTCGGACCGATCTCGCCGATTGGCCCGCTGAGCGAAGAGACCCTGGTCGAGCTGGACCTGTTCGTCTCCACAGTGCTCGGCGTGGTCGGGTTCTTGGTCGGGCTGGGCGCGCGGCGCGGACGAGGCGGCACCGAGTTCACCCTCGCCGGACTCGCGTCCGCCGGCGGGGTCGCCGTCGCCATCGGCCTGCTCACGACCGGCGCACTGCAGCTCCTCGACCCGACGCTTCTGGTGGCCGATCCCCTGTTCGCCGAGCCCGTGCAGGTCGTGGGCGACCGGTTGATCTCGTTCTGGCTGTCCCCCGAGGGTCTGTGGGGAGGCCTGACGATCGGGGCGGCCGCGGCCGCCTGCTCGGCCTCGCTGATGGACGTGGCGATCGATCGATTCAACGTCTCCCCCAAGCGCACCCGCCTGCTCCGCACGATGGCCAGCTCCGCCCAGCTGCTCGCGGCGTTCGCCTTCGGCATGGCGATGGCGGGAAACCGCGCCGCAGAAGCCTCCGCTGGCCTCGGCCTGACCCTCATCGAGTGGTCGGTGATCACGGTCGCGGCCGGCTTCGGCACCGGCATGCTCTTCAGCGTGTTCCTGGGTCGAGAGGACGATCCGATGCGGATGCTCGTCGCGACGATCGGCGTCGTGGTGTTCGCAGCCGGCGTCGGCGCGGGCCTGGGCGTCTCCCCGCTGTTCGTCAACGTCATCGCCGGGCTCACCGTCGCGTTCACGAGCCCCCACGCCTCCCGCCTCCATCGCGCCCTCGATCCCGTTCGATTCCCGACCACCGTCTTGGTGCTGCTGCTCGCGGGGGCCACCTGGGTCCCCGCCCATCCCACGGTGTGGATCGTCGTCCCGTTCTACGCGGTCGCGCGCGTCCTGCTGCGCCGCATGTTCACCCGCGTCGCCGTCGCGACCTTCGTCAATGAAGGATCGCTGGGCCTGGGACTGGGCCGCGGCATGATGGGTCAAGGCGTGCTCGCGGCCGCGATCGCCGTCGCCTTCGCGCAGCGCTTCCCCGACCTCGCGCCGACGGTGTGCACGATCATCCTCGGAGGGTTGGTCATCTCCGACGTTCTGGCCATGCGCGCGCTTCGTCGCTACCTGGCCGACGTGGGCGAGATTCAAGTCGCCAACCAGGCACCACCGGACCCCACACCTCCCAAGCCCGCGGAGTCGCATCACCCATGAGAGTGTTGATCCTCGGAGCCGGCGAAGTCGGCCGCCACCTCGCGCGCTCGCTCTCCAGCGACGCCAACGTCGTCCTGCTCGACGCCGACCCCCACGCGTTGGCCGTGGCCGAGGAAGAGCTCGACGTCCTGGTCATGGAGGGCAACGCCACGCACCGAAACGCGCTCGAAGCGGCCGAGGTTCGGCGCGCAGACCTCGTCATCTCCGTCGCGGGCGAAGACTCGGTCAACGTGGCCGCGAGCGTCCTGGCCAAGAACCTCGGCGCGCGTCGGGCCGTCGCCCGGGTGGACGACCCCGGCTTCTACCGAGGGTCGCTCGGGGTCGAGCGCGACGTCGCGGGCATCGATGCGTGCGTCTGCGCTTCGCGCCTCGTCGGGGTCGACCTGCTGCGCCTCGTCAACCGGGTGGAGGTCGGCTGGACGTCCACCTTCGTGGGCGGTGCGGTCCACGTCGGCGTCGTCGAGCTCAGTGAAGACTCCCCCGTCGCCGGCGGCCCGATCGGCAGCCAGGGTTCGGAGGCCGCGGTGATCACCCGCGCCGTGCTTCGGGGCGACTCGATTCGCTTGCCGAGCGAGATTGCGACGCTCGAGGTCGGCGACCGCGTCATCTTGGCCGGTCCGCCCATCGGCGTGGCCGCCGTCGCCCGCAGCATGCGGTCCAGCGGCACCAACCGCGTCGTCATCATCGGTGGCGGCGACGTCGGCCTGCAGCTCGCGCGGGCCCTCTCGGCGCTCACGCGCGAGGTCTCGATCGTCGAGGAGTCCCGGGAGCGCTGCGAGGCCCTCGCCTCGGACCTCGCGAAGACCACCATCCTCCACGGCAACGGCACCAACCTCGCCTTCCTGCGAGAGGAAGCCGTCGGCCGAGCCGAGACCGCGCTGGCCGTCACCGGTTCCGACGAGGTGAACTTGATGTCCTCGCTGCTGAGCAACGAGCTGGGCGTCGAGCACACCTTTGCGCTCGTCCACCGACCTGGCTATGCGTCCGTCTACGCCCACCTGGGCATCGACGGCACGACCAGCGCCCACGAAGTGCTCTCCAGCACCCTTCAGTGGCTGCTGCCCGGTCGCACCGTCGTCAGCTCGGCCACCGTCCCCGACAGCGACTGGTCCATCCTCGAGCTCCGCATCCCGCACGCGCTCCCGCGGCAGCTTCGCGTTCGCGACCTCTCGCTGGGCGCGTCCACGCGCGTGCTGGGTCTGCTGCCGCACTCCGACCCCACCATCGCCACCGAGTCCAACCCGGTCCTACGCGGCGGTGAGCACCTCCTGGTCGCCTGCCCGATCCGCGACCGTCGCAGCGCCGAGAAGGGCATCGCGAGACTGGAGTCGGGCGAAGCGTGAACCCTCGCGTCGTCAGCCGGTACGTGGGGCTCCTCCTCATGACCGTCGCCGTGATGATGATGGCCCCCGTCGGGCTTGCCATCTTCGACGGCGACCAGCGCACGGTGCTTGCCTACGCCATCTCCGCCTTCTGCTGTGTCGCGCTCGCGCTGGCCTTGGGACGCGTGGGCCAGCTCGAGGACGACGACGAAATCCACCGCAAGGACGCCCTGGGCGTGGTGGCCTTCACCTGGCTGGCCTTGGGACTGCTGGGCGGGTTGCCCTTCGTCATCGAGGGCTCGATCTCCAACGTCCCCAGCGCGATCTTCGAGGCGGTCTCGGGCTTCACCACCACCGGCGCCACCGTGGTCTCCGACGTCGACGGCCTCTCCCGGGCGACCAATTTGTGGCGGTGCCTCATGCACTGGATTGGCGGGATGGGCATCGTCGTCCTGTTCGTGGCCGTGTTCCCGCAGTTGGGCGTCGGTGCCAAGCACCTGTTCAAGTCGGAGGTCCCAGGCCCGACCACCGAGGGACTGCGCCCCAAGATCAAGCAGACCGCCACCGCGCTGTGGTGGATCTACGGCAGTCTCACCTGTCTGTGCACCGTGCTGCTGGTGCTCGCGGGCATGCCCTGGTTCGACGCCGTCTGCCACGCGATGTCCACCCTGGGCACCGGGGGCTTCTCCTCCAAGGGCGCCAGCGTCGGCGCGTTTCACAGCGCGACGATCGACTGGATCATCGCCGTCTTCATGCTGATCGCCGGGCTCAACTTCGGGCTCTACTACGGTTTGTTGCGTCGCCGCTGGCGAACCTTCTGGACCAACTACGAGCTTCGCTTCTACCTGACGGTGAACCTGGTGGTCATCGCCATCGTCGGGGTCAGCATCTTCGGGCGCCATGGCAACTGGGTGGACACGCTCCGGCATGCCACGTTTCAAACGCTGGCGGTCACGACGACCACCGGCTTCATGACCGAAGATTTCAACACGTATCCCAACATCGCCCGGTTTGCGCTGTTCTGCTGCATGTTCATGGGCGCGTGCGCAGGCTCGACCGCCGGCGGACTCAAGGCCTCCCGCGTCTTCGTCTTGGGCAAGGTGGTGCTGCGAGAGCTCAGCGTCGTCGTGCGCCCGCACCAGGTCAGCGCGATTCGCGTTGGACACGGCACGGTGAGCCAAGACGTCGCCCGCGGCATCGCCACGTTCTTCGCCGCGTTCTTCTTCCTGTTCGCGATCGCGTCCTTCATCCTCGTCGCCCTCGGCCTCGACCTCATCTCGGCGATGAGCGCGACCATCGCGTGTCTGAGCTCCGTGGGCCCAGGCCTCGACGCGGTCGGACCCACCTTGAACTTCGGCTTCATCCATGGCGCGGGCAAGGCCGTCCTGTGCTTGTGCATGATCGCTGGGCGGCTGGAGATCTTCGCGCTGTTCGCCATCTTCTCGGCCGGAACGTGGAGGCGTTGACGTGCGTCGGTTGTTCGTCGTTCTCGCTCTTCTGGTGATGATGCTGGGCCTCGATGCCCTGCGCGCCAACCAGTCCGTGACGCTCGCCGCGATCGGCTTCGTCATCCTCGCAGCGTTTGCGATCGCCGAGCTCGGCGGCCGCATGTCGCTGCCCAAGGTGACCGGCTACATCGTCAGCGGCATCGTGCTGGGGCCCTACGCCGCGGACATCCTGTCCAAAGCGGTCGTCGCCGACATGAACATGTTCGGCACCCTGGCGCTGGGGCTCATCGCGACCACGGCCGGCTTGGAGCTGGAGCTCAAGGGGCTGGCCAAGCTCGCGCGCACCCTCGCGGCGACCATCGGCATCAAGATCGCGCTGTGCGCCGTATTCGTCGGCGGCGCGGTCTTGGCCATGGGGCTGGGCACCGACCTGCTCGGTCTTTCGACCAACGCCCAGGTCTACGGCCTCGCCATGCTGCTGGCCGCGCTCGCAATCGGCACCTCGCCCGCCATCGCGCTCGCGGTCGCGTCCGAGAGCAACGCCAAGGGGCGGCTCACCGAGCTCGTGCTGGGCGCCGCGGTCGCCAAGGACGTCGTCGTCGTCGTCGCCTTCAACGTGGCGCTCGCGACCGCGCTGGGCATGTCAGCCGGCGGCGATGTCGGGATCGGCGTGCTCGTGCACGTGGCCGAAGAGATCGGCTTCAGCATGGTGGCGGGCGCCGTTCTCGGTGGTCTGCTGATCGCCTACCTGCGGTTCGTCAAGACCGAGATGCTGCTCTTCGTCACCGCGATGGTCCTCGTCGTGGCCGAGATCGCGGTCTACGTCAGGGCCGAGTTCCACATCGTCCTCGAGCTGCTCTTGGTCTTCATCGTTGCGGGCATGATGGTCCGCAACCTGACGCCAAAGCTCGAGCACGACCTGCTCGATCCGCTCAAGACCGTTTCCCTTCCGGTCTTCATCGTCTTCTTCACGAGCGCAGGAGCGAAGATCGATCTGGGCGCCACGTGGTCGGTGCTGCCCGCGGCGATGGTCGTCTGCGTTGCCCGGGGCCTGGCCTACTTCATCTCCGGTCGCCTCGGAGGTCGATTGGGTGGTGAGGAGCCCAAGGTCCAACGGCTCGCCTGGCTCGCCTACCTGCCGCAGGCGGGCGTCGCACTCACCCTGCTCGCGCTCGCGACCGGCCGGTTCACCGAGATGAACGGACTCGAGCCGCAGACGCAGGCCGTGGTCGACGAGCTGGCCACCGTGGTCGCCAACCTGGGCATCGCCGTCGTCGCGATCAACCTGCTGGTCGGCCCCATCACCCTGCGCGTCGCGCTTCGGAGCGCGGGCGAGATCAAGGGGGACCAGGAGGAGACCGAGCACCAGCCCGACGGTCCGTCGCCTGCCGAGGAGGAGCTCGGACTCGAGGTGCTTGAGTCGCCGCGGCTGCGCGCGTTGGTCACCGAGGCGCGCGAGGCCTACCTCGACGCCTGGAAGCCGTGGCTCGACGACGAGCTACAGCCCAAGCTCGCCGAGCTCGGGCGGCAGATGGCCGGCGCCGACGGTGGGCCGGGAACCGACGCGGACAAGGTCATCGCCCGCATCGAGAGGCTGCGACCTAGCCAGTACGCGATCGAGGTGGAGCCGCTGCGCACGGTGTTGCTGCACCAATCCGACTACACGCAGACGCTCCCGCTGGTCGAAACCGTCCCGCTCGAGCCGCACCTCGCCGCCATCCACGACGGCGACGACCTGCGCACGCAGCTTCGCAAACGGGTCTCGAACTTCTTCTCGTTCTTCACCGGACGCGGCCGCCGCAAGCGACAGGTCCCGGTTCAACTCGCGGTGCGGTACGCATTCGAGCCCAGGATGGTGGAGCTCGCGGAGTCCGTGCTGCGCAACTGGCAGCGACACGAGGCCCGATGCCTCGAGACCCTCCAGCGCGCCGTGTTGGGCACCGCCAGCTGGGACGAGACCCGCAAGCAGCTGCTCGTCCTGGAGAAGACCATCGAGACGCAGCTCGCAGAGGACCGCCAGACGGCCACCGACGCGGCCATGCGCGGCCTGATCAAGATCTTCGCGATCGCTGGAGCGCCGGGCAACAGCGCCCGATCCCACGTCCGTTTCTCCAGGGTCGAGCGCGAGATCGGGGCCAGCCTGTCCCGCATGGCCAAGGACGCGAACGCCTGGCCGAGCCGTCAGAAGGCCGCGATCACGCTGCTGGAGTTCGTCACCGCGGTCGAGCGCGCCCAGGTCAAGCTTCAAGAACGCCTGCGCAGCGACGTCACCCGAGCGCTCGACGACTCCTTCGAGACCCTCACCACCGAAGTTGGAGAGGAGCTCAATCGGCTCGGCACCATCCAGCTCCCCGATCCGAAGGAACTCGACGACGAGCAGTGGACGCGGATCGGCATGCAGTCGGGCGCGGTGCTCACCAAACCCGCCGCGAAGAGCCTGCGCGCAGCCAGCTCCCGGGTTCGCCGCGCGACCTCGACGTCCTCGCCCTTCGCGGCGCTGATGGCCTTCGTCAACGATGGCGAGCCCAGGCTCGAGATCGTGCCCTCGCTCGCCGAGCTCATCGAGACGCCGCGCCCCGCGACGGTCAACGTGGTCACCGTCGACGTTCGAGAGCTCAAGGAGGTCCAGATCGCGGGCCGCTTGCTGCCGTCCGTCGAGCAGCGCCTCGAGTCCGTTCACGAGCAGTTCTCCGCCGCGCGGGACACGATGCGCGAGGCGGCGACGCTGGTGAGCTTCGGCTTCCAAAGCGCGGAGAAGGCCCGAGAAGAGGGCGACAGCGCACCCATGGCGCGGCTCGAGGAGGCCGTCTCGCGGGCCCGAACCATGCTCGAAGCGCTCCCCGAGGGGCCGTGCCAGGCGTGGAACTCGGTCCGAGAGGAGCTGAGCACCGACGTCGACGAGATGTCCCAGCGCCTGGTCGAGGCCGCGCGCGCCGTCGCTCGGGGCAAGCGCTCCGACGTCGAGACTCTGCCGAACACCCAAGAGCGCGTCCGCTCCTTCGTGCGAGACACCGTCACCTCCGCGCGCGACGCCGTCGGGCGCGCCTCGGGCTTCCTGAAGCGAGGCACGGCAGGCGACCTCGCCGAGCGCTACAGGCTCCGCTCCCGCGGTGGGCACTTCGACGCGCAGAGCGTTCGCGCCCTGCTCGACGAGCAGCGCAAGCGCCGAGAGCCGGGTGTCGACGGGCTGTACGGGTCGCTCTTCACGCCCGGACCCCTTCGCGATCCTCGTCTCTTCGCCCTTCACCGCGCTCAGCTGCGCGCGACGGTCAAGGCTGAGCGAGCCTGGCAGAGCGACGTCCGCAAGGGCAACGGCGCCCTGGTGATCGGCCCGGTCGGCTCGGGCAAGACGTCCACCCTCGTCATCGCCCAGCTCAAGCTCAGTACGCGACGCGTCTTCACGGTCCGCCACGGCAACGAGCGCAAGGACTCGATCTGGCACGCCCTCGGTCGCGTGTTCGACGTCGAGCCCGACGCGGAGGCACTCGCCAAGGTGATGGGCAACACGCGCTCGGTGATGCTCGTCGACGATCTCCACACCTGGTTCACCCCCGACCGCCGAGGCATCGAAGACCTCCGCCGCTTCCTGTGCTTCATGGCCGAACGCGCCGAGCAGACCTTCTGGCTAGCCTCCGTCGCGGCGGAGTCGATGGAGGTCCTGGGCGCGCTCGCCCCGCTGGAGTCGGCCTTTGGCAGCATCGTCAGGCTCCAGCGACCGAGCGCGGAACAACTCGACGAGGCCATCACGGCGCGGCACGAGCTGTCCGGACTCGGACTCGACCTGCCCCGGCACTGGCGGACCGACCTTCGGCGCCGTCTCCTGCGTCGGTCCGAACGCGCCTCCTATGCGCAGGACATCGCGGCCATCTCCGGCGGCAACCTGCGGCGATCGCTTCAGCTCTGGCTCGCGCACGCCAGCGTCCAAGGAGAGACGATCGCGCTCCAGTCCCTGTCCGGCTTCGCCTGGAGCATGCCGTTCCTCCCGCGCCTGCCGACCGCGGTGCTCGCGATGCTCGCGACCCTGCTGCGGCACGGCCCCACCAACCTTCAAACGCTGCGGCGCTGCAGCGGACTCGCCAAGACCGAGCTCGTTCAAGCGATCCGCTTCGCCATGGCCGCCACCCTCATCCGAGAGGTCGAGCGCACGGGTCACTACGAGCTCGACCCCGGCTTCTGCGACGATGTCGCCGTCGGCCTGCAAGAGGCAGGCGCCTTCCGAGCGGAGGCGACGTCATGACGTTTACCGATCTCCTCCAGAGCGAGGTCGCCGCTCTGCAGATGCGGCTCAACGGTCGCCTGGTGCTCTACGTGGCGGCGCTGCTGGGGCTGGTCTGGCTCCTTCGACGGGCCCTGCTGTCCGGAACGCGCGTCGTGTGGAGGCTCGGGTGGGACCGCAAGCGACGCATCGCCCGCTTCCGGTCGATCGCCGACGTCACGCTCATCGTCGTCGTCGCGCTCCTCGTACTGCGCAAGCTGCTGGACGCGGCTCCGGTGATCACGTGGCTGAGCGTCGCCGTGTTGGGGCTGGTGGTCGCGCTCGCGCTACCGCACTGGATCCGTGATTTCATTGCGGGCGTGTCCCTGGCCAGCCGCAGCCGCTTCCGCGAAGGGGACCAAGTCAGGCTCCCCAGCGCCGTGGGAGCCGTCCGGCACATCGGGTTGTGGCGCACCGAGATCCGCGCTGGGGATGGCGGCACGCTCTCGGTCCCCAACCGAGAGGTCCTCTCCCACACCATCCAAGTCGGCCGCGAGCAGCGGGCGGCGCCGGTGGACGTGGTGCTGCCGCCCGAAGCGGCGTCCTCGCCCGAGCAACGCACCATGCTCCTGCGTCTGGCCCACGTCAGTCCGTTCCGGCGCGGTGGAAGCCGCCCCACCCTCACCGAGACCGACCGCGGCTGGGTGCTCTCGATGCAGACCTGGTCCACCCGCGACGTCGACGGAGCCCGGCGGGCCCTCGAGCGACAGCTGCTCGGAACGTTCGAAGAGGAGGACGCATGAAACGCCCCTGGTTGATCGCGCTGGTGTGCCTGCACGGATGCAACGTGGAGACCGTGGAGCCGGAGTCGCTCGCCACGGAGCCACCCCGCTACCGCCTCGACGAGCTGCCTCAGGTCCCCTCTCAGAACGACGAGACCGATCCGACGACGGTTTGGGCGGCGAGCGTTCGGCGAAGCCTCGGCTTCCTCACGGCTCCGGGACTCGGCGGTCGCAGGCCCGGGACCGACGGCGCCGAGCTCACCACCAGCGCGATCACGTCGCTGTTCACAGACGCGGGGCTGATTCCCTCGGCGCCCACGCTCGGCTGGACCACGCCTGTGGGCATCCGAGCCGTACAGGTCGTCGATCCGCGCATGCTCGTCACGATTCCCCTCAAGGACGCGATCGAGGGCCAAGAGCCGGAGAGGATCGAACTCACCGAGGGTCTCTGGCTCCGGCACCGTGGGGCGGCGGGCACCTTCCATCTCCCCATGGAAGTCGTCGCCCTCGCCCCCCAAGTCGACATCGCCGACCGACTCGCCGTCGGGGTGGTCCCGCTGCTCGGCGAGGAGATCGTCGATCCGATCACCCGGGTCCGGGGCTTGTTCGACGCCGTGACCCACCGACGCCCTGGAGGCTGCGTGCTGCAGCTTCCGCCCGAGCGCACCCCCTTGCTTCGCCAAGCCGCGATGACCTGGGCTGACGTCGAGATCCAGCCGCGGGCCCTCAGCAGCGACCCACCCGCGGGCCTGCCGGTCGAGGGCTTCGTCAGCCCGGCGGGCTTCGCCGCCTTGCGCAAGGCGACGGCCACGCCGGGAAGCCAAGTGGACGTGTACTTCAACGCCGAGGAGCGCTGGTTCGAAGACTCGACCGTCCTGGGGCGCATCGCAGGCCGGGAGAAGCCCGAGCAGCTCGTGCTCGTCACCACGAGCTGGGACGCCGGTGGACTCGCCCCCGAGAAGCCCCAAGGGGGCGAGGCGCAAGCGGCCTCTGGACTCGCCGTGATGCTCGCGGTCGTCGAGCGCATGAGCCTCGTTCGCGAGACCGGACGCACGCCCTCCCGCTCGATCGTCTTCGTCGCCGCCGCTGGTGGAAGCCTCGGCAACCTCGGCCTCGAACAGCTCGCCGGTGAGGGACTGGCCTTGCCCGAGAACATCGTCGCCGTGGTGAACCTGGATCGGCTCGACTGGACCGCGCAGAACCTGACGGTGATCGGCGGGCACCGCTCGACGATCGGAGAGCGCGTTCGGGAGTTCATCCCGGCCGCCGTGCTCACCGACCACGAGCCCGGGTACGGGCACCTCGCCTTCGACCTGCCTCGCGTCCCGCGAGTCACCCTCACGCGGCGCGGAGGCTCGGCTCCGGACACGCTCGATCCGTCCGTTCCCCTGACCAACCTGGCCAACACCGCCAAGGTGACCTTCGACCTCGTCTGGGATCTCGCCGATGAAGCCGACACCCCCGTGGTCATTCTTCCGCGGGTCGACGATCCCGAGCAGACCGACGAGCCCGGCGACCCCGAGGACGCCGAAGACGACGACGACGACGCTAGCGAAGACCGATAGCCCTGCGAACGCGACCCATCGTGGCCCCGGCGACCTCTCGCGCGCGCTCGGCCCCGGCACGGAGCACCGCCTCCACCTGGCCCGGGTCGTCTTGGAGCCCTTGATACTTCGCCCGCGCGTCGGCGAAGTGGGCGTCGATCTTCGCGGCGAGGATCTGCTTGGCGTGACCGTAGCCAAACGGCTGCCCGTCGCGTGCTCCAGCCCGATACCACCGGGCGAGCTGCTCGAGTTCGTCCCCGTGGACGAACAGCTTCAGCAGCGCGAACACGTTGCAGGTCTCGGGGTCCAGCGGGTCGCCCAAGCTCTTGGAGTCGGTGACGACCCCCGCAACGCGCTTCTTGAGCTTCTTGCCCGACAAGAAGATGGGGATCGTGTTGTCGTAGCTCTTGCTCATCTTGTCCCCGTCGATGCCGGGAACCTTGGCCATCGTGCTGAGCTCGAACTCGGGTCGCCGCAGCACCGGCTCTCCATTGCCGTAGGCCTCGTTGAAGTGCGTCGCCATGTCCTGGGTCATCTCCACGTGCTGGACCTGGTCCTTGCCGACGGGGACGACCGACGCGTCGTAGATGAGGATGTCGGCGGCCATGAGGACCGGGTAGTAGAAGAGCCCGACCGACGGCCGAATGCCCTTGGTGACCTTGTCCTTGTACGAGTGGGCTCGCTCCAGGAGGCCCATGCCCGTGACGGTCGACAGCACCCAGCTCAGCTCGAGGTGCTCGATGACGTCGGACTGCCGAAACAGCGTGACCTTGTCGGGATCGAGCCCCAGGGAGAGGTAGGTGGCGGCCACGTCGAACACGCTGGCGCGCAGCTTCTCGGGATCGCGAACCGTCGTCAGCGCGTGATAGTCCGCGATGAAGACGAAACAGTTGCCTGCGTACTGCTCCTGCAACCGGACGAACTGAGCGATGGCCCCGAAGTAGTTGCCGAGGTGGAGCTCGCCGCTGGGCTGGATGCCCGACAGGAGACGGGGCGGAAGAGCCGTCATGAACGCGAAGATGTCAGAACCGCACGTGCAGCGCCAGCCCGCCGCCGCGGCGACCGGCCGAGGGCAGCAGGCTCACCTGCGGGTGCTGGGCGTGCCACGCCTGGTAGTCGCGGCGGGTGCGGACGCCCCGGGCAAAGAGAAAGCCCGTCGCCACCGACAGCGGCACCGCAAGCCCGAACGAGAGCCCGGCCGCAATCTGGTTGCCGCGTGCCGCGTTCGGGCTGCTACACGCCAGCTCGACCGCGCCATTCCGGCAGTCGCGCTCCGTCTCTCGAATCTGGACCAGCTCCCAGATCCCGCGGCCGATCACCGTGGCGGTCACCGCCGCCGCGATACCGCCCAGAACGAACTCGAAGGTCCCGTTCTCGGTGCCTCCGTGCGACTCGTCCCGCATCCGCCTCTCCTTGCGCCGCTCCTTGCCCGCCAGCGGCTTGGGCTCGATGCGCGTGGGTTCGGGCTCGGCAGCTCGCGCGCTGGCCACCGGTGGCAGCGCGAGCGTCGCGGCGATCGCGGCGGTGATGGAGCCCCTCACCGCCGCAGTCTACCCCGGCGCGCGTCGCCCACACGACGGCGGCGTTGCAGTCCGCCACGCCCCGCACCCTGAACACTCGGATTCGAGTTGGCACCGTCCCTGCACATCTTCACCCCAGGATGCTCGCCCTGCTCTTCTCGTTTGTGATCTTCGCCCCGCCGATCGCCCCCGCGCCGGCCACGCGGCAGCACACCGAGCTCGCCGATCCGTTCGCGCCCCAGCCCGCGCCCCGCGTCCCCCCGGGCGAGATCCACTCGAGCCATCCCGAGCTGCTCTCGCCGTTCTCGGCGAAGTATCGGAACGTGACGGGTCCCGCGCTGCGAAGCGTGCAGTCGCCGTTCGACGCGTGAGGGTCCGAGCTTGGCTGTAGCCGCCGCGTCGCGCGTACAAGACGAAGGGCATCGATCGCGCCGTCATCCCGGGACGGCTCGACGCGAATGCATATCGTGGCCGATCGTCCCCTCCCGCCTCCGCCCCGCGTGCCCTTGCACCGCGACGGCGCACGGAGGCAAGAGCACATCTGTAGTGATCCGCTTGCACCCGCGGAGACTCCTCGTCGATGACCCCTATGTGCAACCAACCCGTGCGAGTCACCAGCATCGACGGTCGGTCTCTCCTGGTCTTCGACGAGCTGTTCTCGAGCTCCCAGGTCCGCAACTTTGCCCACGTCATCACCCAACTCGACTACACCCGCCGCGCGTCTTTCGACGGAGAGTTGAACGCAAACATCGACGAGGACGCCTTCCGTCGGGCGCCGTTCCTCCACCCGGTCCTCGAGGCGCTCGTCGCCGAACACCGGACGGCCATGAACGTGCCGAACACGACGACGATGTCGCACGTCTACGCAGCAGCGATGTCATCGCAGCAACAGCCTCAGATCCACTTCGACCTCGAGTCTCCGAACGCCATCACATTCCTCTACTACGCGAACGCGTTCTGGCGGCGTGACTGGCAAGGGGAGACGGTCTTCTACGACGATTCCGGCGATGCGGCCGCGATCGTCTCGCCGCGCCCCGGCCGACTCGCGATGTTCCATTCGAACATTGCCCACCGCGCCGGGACACCTCACCGCGATGCGGCGTCCCTCCGATATGCGGTCTCGGTCTTCTACTACCCCCCCGAAGACGGCTCGAACGAGACTCGCAAAGAACCCCTCAACTCGTGATCCGTTTCAGGCGGACCACGCTCTTCACCACCGAGCGCGAGCGCCACCAAGGTGCTCGCATTATACCACACCCAAGAAGGAACAAACACGATGAGCAAGAAAGAAGAACTCCGCGAACTAACGATTGAAGACCTGGCGTCCGTGCGATGCGGCGGCGGTGCCGACGACATGGGAAGCAAGGGCAAAGCCAAAGCCAAAGTCCGCGGTGACGAAGGCGAGGAGTACGAGAACTCCAAAGGCACGATCAAAGGCGACGGGATCATCGGCGGAATCCCCGGCGTCCTGCCCACCTTTCCGTAGTCCCTGCAATATCTCTTTCCGGTGCCGTGCCTTCGGGCACGGTCCGGTTGCTCTCGCACGCCCATGTCCGCACTCGCCCCAACGTCCTTCCGCGCGACCGCCGATCTCACCGGAATCTTGCCCGTTCGGCAACTTCTGGACGACCCCGGTGTCGACCTGGTTCGACGTGCAGCCGAGGCCTCGTGGTTCTACAGCGGTGCCATCCCTCAAGCGCTCGGCGGCTGGAATCTATACCGCCCACAGATCTACATGCCTCGAGGTTCGGCGCTGGCGCAGTGGTTGGAGGACCCCTCGATGTGCCTACGCGAGGCGAACGAGGGAGACCGTTTGATGTACGAACTCTTGTTTGCCGCGCACGACTACCTCCACGCGTGGTCGCTGCAAGAGATCGTCGCCCTCGTCCCCAACCTTGGGGTCGGGACGACGACGATCGATGGTGCAAACCTCGAAGACCTCGTCTTCGTGCAGCTGGTGACGGAAGCGGCCGCAACCGTCGGACTGGACTACTGGTACCTGTCCTGTGTCGACCTCACGGAGATGTTCGATCTCGGATCGATGATTCAGTCGCTGACCGTATCCTATCGAGAGAGTCACGCTTCCGAGTACCGCCGATTCAATCCAGACTTCGCGGTCCAAACCCCCGGGTTCTTCACCTCTATCGCGGAGTTCTACTGCACCGGCCGCTTCCCAGGCTTCGACGTCGCGAGCTTGAGGCGGAGCCCGAGAATGTTGCGTTGGCTCCGGCACGAACTGAGCTACGGTCAGCTCCAGCGTCGATACACCCGGATGTGGCTACGCCACCTGGGAGGCCTCAGCGACCACCGCACCGTCGAACAGCTCCAAGCTCCAGTGCACGTCGATGCAACGTGGAAACGCGACCTCCTGGGCGAACTTGGACAACGGCTCTGGGAGAAGATCAAACACGATTCCCCCTCGCGTCACCGCATGGGCAACGCGCTCGGGGAGACGTCGTGGCGAGCGCCCGACGACGGCCCGCTCGACTTTAGGTTCACCAACTTCAACGCTCTCGGAGAAGATCCGTGGTCGGAGATCTCCAGCCGCGGCATCGTGCGCGATTCGTTCTCCAAGCTCGTCGACCAGGTCGCGAGCGCGCACCGCTACGATCGAGCACCCAAGTCGCTGCTGCGGGCACTGGGACACGTGCGGGAGTCCAACAGCGTCGAGCTGCTGCGTCACGCTTTCGACCACCTCGAACGGCTCCCGACCGAGGCGTCCGAACCCCGCGATCTGTTTCTGATGAGCTAGCGGAGCCCGCACCATGACGATTCGCCCCTACGCCCACCAGTCCTGCTCCTGGTCCGTTCCTGTTCCCGTCGAGCCCGGCGGGTTCACGGCATTGCAGCCCGCCCACCAAGCGCTGGACGTCTGCGTCGACCTCTCGAAGATCGGGGCATTTCGCGTCCCCGACCCCTCCTTCGATCCTGGCTCGGTGCTCTACGCCGACCTTCAGCTCAACGGCGAGATGAACGTGCGCCGGCGCCTCGGATCCGGACGGGCGGGCTTCTACAAGGGCAAGTACCTCAAGGGCGTCGGACGCACCCCTTTGGCCGCCAACTGGGCCGAGTCGGCGGACACGTACCACGCAACGGGTCACATGTTCCCCAGTTCGGCGGTCCGAGAGCGCATCGCGACGGTCTTCATGCAAGCTCGTGGTGCCGCCGATCTCATCGTCGAGTGCGAAGGGCTCCTGCTCCGCAGAATGCCGAGCGAGCTCGCGCGCGGTGTCGCGAGCTTCGAGCGCTCCTGCGATGGGCCTTTCCCTGCCTGCGACCGCACCCTGCAGGCGATCTCGGTCAAACCCGGGGACTTCGCACGACTGTCGAACATCCTGTGGCTGCTGAGCTTCATTCGCCCGAGCGCGCCGGCGATCGCCGACTTCGGCTACCGGCTTGCGATGTACGCTCAGCCGCCATCAGCCGCGGTCCCACTCGCCTCGGCCCTCTCCCCGAGTGCCGTGATCTCGCACCTCCGCGACGCGATCGACCGCGGTGTATGGAACTTCCTTCGCCACTTCGAGCTCGGTATCTACTGGGGTTCGTACTTCAACAACTTCACACTCGATGGACGATTCCTCGACCTCGAGGTCCCCCTGGTCCATGGAACGCCGTTCGTCGGGAAGCTCTGCGACCACACGACGCCGACGCTCTCGAAGCGCCCCGAGGAGTCGGACGGGACCTTGCTTGGCATCGAACTCTTCGACTTCGTATACCACGTGCGTGCTGCCCTCGAGGCGCTCGAGGCGATGCTCCAATGGAAGCGGCGTGTGGCTCGTGACGTACAAGTCGTGCAGTTCGTCGAGGGGCTGCTCGATGCGCTGCGGTCCGAGTTGGGGTCCACGCATGTGCTCCACGACCGAGACGTTCTCTGCGAGCGGGTCAGCCGGGTCCTGATCGCGTGTGGTGGGGCGAAGTCGCCGATTCGAGCAGCGGTCGAACACGAATATGACGTCGTATTCCACGGACAGGTGGCCGACGGACCGGAGCTCGGGCTCGTCCAGCTTCCCGATCTCTTCGCCCCTCCGGAGCCGACCCGATGGTCGACGGCGTTCGTCGCGACCGGCTTGCTGGCGAAACCGGAGCGTGGCGTTCGCAGCCTCGGTTCAGACGCAAGACTCGTCAACGATCTCCTGCGCGAGCTCGACACGATCACCGATGTCGATGCCCTACTGGAAGCGACACACAAGGCGGAGGCCGTGCTGCGGCGCGAGATCAGCGTTTCAACGCCCTCCAGCTTGGCGGAGGGCGCGTGAAGTCGACCTTCGACGACATGTCTCGAATCTTCCGCGCCGAAGCCGTAGACGCCCACCGAGCGCCGCGAATCCCCGGACGTCCGTTGGCTCCATCGCGACCCGGCCCCCTGCTGATCGTCGCGACGCTCACGGTCGTGTCCGCCCTGCTCCTCGCCACGGCGGCCTGGGTCTCGAGCCCGGAGTACGTATCCGGGCGCGCGCTCATACGGTTCGACGGTGTCGCCTTCGCCCGAGCACCCAGCGGCGGCGCAATCGACTCCATCTTCGTGCAGCCCGGGCAGTGGGTGGAGACTGGAGAGCTGTTGGCGCACACCGAGTCGACCATGGCGCAGCACGAGCACAGGCGAGTACGCGCCGAATACGACGACGCCGTGCGGGCCATGCTCCGCGCGCCCGCCAACCTCGCCGCGCGCGAACGCGTGGGACAACTCGTCCATACACTGGCGCGAGCGCGGGCGGCACTCGACGCCACAGAGATCCGGGCACCGTCCGCCGGTCGCGTCCAAGCAGTGCGAGTCCATGCAGGCCAGACAACCGAGGCCGGCCAGGTCGTCTGCACGGTGGCAGCCGAGACTCTGTCGGCCCGGGTTGTTGCATTCCTACCCGGCAACGCCCGACCCAAGCTCAACGTCGATGCGCCCCTGCGGCTCACGTTCGACCGTCACCCCGACGCAAAGGTACGCCTCAGAGTCGATCATATTTCCAACGGATCCCTCAGTCCTGGTGAGGTCGAGGCGCTCGCCGACGCACGGATCGCAGGCGACGAGCATGGAAGCATCGCTCTGGGCGCTACGACCGAAACGGTGGTTCGCGACGACCGTGGGCGTTCCCTGCAACTGTTCGACGGGATGACAGCAACAGTCGAAGTCATGGTTCGCGAGCGCTCTTTGCTCGAGCGCCTGCTTCACGAGGAGACCCAATGAGTGTTGAACACACGCTTTCTCGGCTCGGCACTCGGCGAGGCCGCCTGGAGTTCGTTCAACAGATGACACCAGTCGAGTGCGCCCCGGCGTGTTTGGCAATGGTTCTTGGCGGCTTCGGAAAGCGCGTCTCGCTGGACACGCTGCGCCGGGACTTCGGCGATGTCACGCAAGGTGTCGATGCGAGCCGCCTCCTCGACGTTGCCCGTGGCCACGGGCTCATCGGCCGAGTCTACCGCGTCGACCCTCACGAGCTGGATCAGCTCGATCCGGGGGCAATTCTCCACTGGGAGTTCGACCACTACGTCGTCCTCGCCCGCCACGGAAGACGCAAGACACAGATCCTCGATCCAGCCTCGGGTGAGCGTCAGGTGAGTCGTGCAGACCTGGGCCGTTCTCTGACGGGGATCGCCATCCAGTTCGAGCGGGACGAATCCTTCGCCCCTTCGACGGAGCGCCACGAGAACCCGCTGCGGCGCTACTTTCGTCTGCTCTCAGAGTTCCGAGGCCCGGTGATCAGTGCGGTTGCTCTTTCGCTGTTCGGACAGTTCTTGGGCTTCGGCGCTCCGCTGGCGATGGCTCTGGCGGTCGAGGACTTCATCCCCCGCGGCGACGCCCGAGCCTTGGTGACGCTGGTCGTCGCGCTCGCGGTCCTCGCGAGCTGCCGCGCCGTGACCCGATTCGTTCGCAGCCGCGTCCTGATCGCATTGACCGTAAGGATGGACGCCCGACTGCGCGTCTCGTTCGTCAACCACATCATCCGTCTCCCGCTTGCGTTCACCGCCACCCGCACGAATGGGGACCTGCAGCAGCGGATCAACAGTATGAGCGTACTGCGAAATGTGCTCTCTGCAGCGGCCCTGTCCACCATGCTCGACGCGGCGGTCGCGGTGCTCTTCCTCGTGGCGTTGCTCTCCATACACGTGGGCGTTGGCCTGGGCGCACTGGCGATCGCAAGCTTTCACGCCGCCACCGTCGGGGTTGGTGCCCGCCGCCGCCGCCACCTCATGACCGAGTTGATGCTTGCCGAGGCGACCTGCCAGTCGCGCCAGATCGAGTTGGTCTCAGGACTGGGGACGCTCAAGGCGATGGGTCGTGAGACGTCGATGGCGGCGGGATGGGCCGACGCCCAAGTCGACCAGCTGAATGCCAACGCGAGGAGCAACACCTTCGACGCCAACCTCGCCGCACTTCAAGACCTCGCCCAGCTTGCAATCCCCGCCGTGCTGCTGGGTATTGCAGGCGTCTCTGCGGCGACGGGCTCACTGTCGCTCGGCACGCTGTTCGCGCTCGCTGCTCTCATTCCCGGTTTCGTCACGCCGGTAGCCTCGCTGCTGGAGACGCTCGAACAGATGGTCAGCGCGCAGAGCGTGGCCGAGCGCCTCAACGACGTCTACGAGCACCCGCTCGAACAAGCGTCTGGGCGGACGTACCGACGCATCGCCGTCGAGGGTCGCATCGAGCTTCGCGATGTTCGATTCGGCTACGACGCGGCAGCCACCGTGCTGGCGGGAATCAACCTCGACATCGAACCGGGCACCAGCGTCGCGATCGTCGGACCGTCCGGTTGTGGCAAGAGCACCCTCGCCAGCTGCTTGCTCGGCCTGTACCCGCCTCGGTCAGGATTGGTCCGTATCGACGGCGTCGATGTCGAACAACTCGACAAGGTCCACCTCCGACAACAGCTCGGTTTCGTTGGACAGGATCCACGTCTCTTCGCGGGAACCATCCGCAACAACATCACGATGGGGACCCCGGAAACCTGCGAGGACACGATGCTGTGGGCGGCCCGACTCGCGCAGATCGACGACGACATCGCAGAACTCCCCATGGGCTACGACACGCCGGTGGCGGAGGGCGGGTCGTCGCTCTCCGGTGGCCAACGTCAACGGCTGGCGATCGCCCGCGCGGTTGTGGGACGCCCTCGGATCCTTGTCCTCGACGAGGCCACGTCAGCCCTCGACACACGAACCGAAAGAAAGATTCAGCACGCCCTCGAAGCCCTGGAATGCACACGTGTCGTCATCGCGCACCGCCTGAGCACGATCGCGAACGCCGACTGCATCGTCGTGATGGACCGCGGGCGCATCGTTGAGCGCGGGACCCACGAAGAACTCCTCTCCGCGGGGTCCACGTACACGGCATTGTGGCAGGCCCAGCACGAACACGCCGGCCAACCGCGGGGGCTCGCATGCTGACGCGCCACCTGCTCCTTTGGGGGGCGGCACTCCTGCTGGCCTGTGACCTCTCGTCGCCCCCTCCCGAGTCTCGTCCTGCGGAGCCGGCCTCGGTCCCGGCTGCGGAATCTCATCCCCGCGCCGACACGTGCGATGCACCCGGCATCCTCCAGTCCCGGCAAGCCGTGATCCTCAGTGCCGCGGAGTCCGGGGCGGTGGAACTTCCCCTGCCTCGAGGCGCGACGGTCTCCGCGGGCGAGGTCGTCGCCACAATTGCCAGCCCTTCACTGAAAGCCATCGCCGACGGAGCGCGCGCGAGCCTTCAGGTTACGCGCGCCGAACGTGGCTTGGCACAACGGCGACTGTCCCGTGCGCGAGAAGAAACCGCCGAGGTCGACCGCCTCGGCGAGTTCGCTGGCGGGAGTGAGCGACGAGACGCGAGCCATGCCCGAGCACTCTCCCTCGAGGAGCTCAAAGCCTCCGACGCGCGCGTTCGCGAGCAAGAGGCGGAGGCACGAGGTGCGCGCGCTCGGCAGGACGCGCTCACGCTGCGGGCCCCCTTCGCGGCGACCATCGCGGACGTCTTCGTCGACGTCGATGCTTACGTCTCGACGGGAACGCCCGTGCTCCGCCTCGTCGCCCCCTCCCGAGACCACATTCGGTTTGCAGTCCCTGAGGCGCAACACGATGCCCTGCGTGATGGCGGCTCGGTCTCCTGGACCACGCTTGACGGTGCCACCCAGGGCGGGGCCTGGGTCAGCGTGCTCGCCTCGGAGGTCGATGCGCGGGCAGGGATCCTGGTCGTCGAAGCGAACGTGGACCCTCCCGCACCGACCGCCCTCCCCTCGGGGACTGGAATCATCGTGACCTACGCTTGCGAGGGCAAGGCCGACCCCGGCGGATGAAACGGAAGGGGAACGTCGTGATACGACCGCCCCGTGCTCTGGTGCCGCGTACTCCTGCCCTTCGCCCTGCTCGCCGGGTGCACGCGGGACGCATCCGACCCGGCAAACGACGATGGTCCGACCATCCAGGACGTTCCCGCCGAACACCAGCCCAGCTTGCGGCCGTGGACCGAGATGAGCACGCCCGACGGTCCCGCCTTCGTCTCGGGCGGCGCGCTGCTGCTTCGCGTGGACGGTGCGGCCATCTCCGCGCTGCTGGGTGAGCCGAGACCGGGGTGGGTCGGTGTGCTCGACCCGCAGGCCCCCGTGACTGCGACGGTGGGTCGACCGTTGCTCGGAGGCGGCCTCCACCATCGGTTCGCCGCCGGGGTGAACGCTGGCGAGAACCGGCGGGGCGTGCTGCCGAAGCCAACCTGCCCGGCGGTAGGCGACTCGACGTGCGTGATGTCCGGGGACGTGCGCGGCTACCTGCACATCGACGGTGATCGGGTCGTGCTCGACGTGTTCAGCCACGGCGTGCCTGCAGAGGCGACCGTGCTCGAGACCATTCGCAGTACGCCCCGGGCCGCGACACGACCGCAGGCCTCAGCGGAGGTCCGCGTTCAGGCAGGCGCCTTGCGCGCGACGGCTGCGATGGAAGCCGAACCGGCCCATCGAGATTCCGAAGCGTCGCGACGCGGCCCCCTCGTGGTCGGCACTCTGCGACGGCGCGGTGGCCTGCGCGCGAACAGGTCCGTGGCCCGACGTCGCAGGGCTCGCGGCGCGATACGAATCGTCCGCGACTGCCCTGGCGGCCTACCGCGACCAAGCCCCACCCATGGCCAGAGGCTTCGTGAGCGCGGCGCTCGAAGGCCTCGGAGAGATCGCTTTCTCAGGTGGACGCCTCGATCCCGACGGCAGCTTCATCGCCTTCGCCCGCCTGCCCGCACCGCGGGTGAACTTCATCGCCAGCGTCCTGCCCTACCTCGACCTTCGGTCGAAGATCGCGACGACACCAGACGACACCGGGGTCACGTGGGCGCCGCTCGAACGCGGAGGAGTCCTGCTCGCGCTCGACGAAGGCCGCCAGCCAAAGATGGGCTGGGTCGCGTACGCATCCACGCCCGAGCGTTTCGATTGGCTGCTCGAAGCGCCACGCACCCGGGCGCAAACACCCACAGTCGGCATCATGGTGGCCGAACTCGATCGACTCCTCCCACTCGTGCCCGCGCGCTGGCGCCCCTATCTAGAGCCACACCGCAACAAGGAGCTCGCCGTCCGCGTGGACGCTGAAGGCCCCACGGTCGTGGTGAACGCTGTCCTTCGCTAGCCTTGGTCCTTGGCGGCCACGCAGATCTGGCCGCGACTCCACGGCACGAACCAATGGGCGGCGCGCCCACACTGCGCGTCGATGACCTCGATGTACTGCTCGCGCTGAGCATCGTGGACCACCATGACCCCGCCGGATCTCAACGCTGCCCACGCGCGCTCGATGCAGAATCGACGGGCGCGACCATCGATGAGCACGAGGTCGGGGTGCGGCACGTGCTCGAATGGCGCCGCGACGTAGTCCGCCATGATCTCCGGCTCGCGCTCGCCACGGTCGGACCACGCGACGTAGGCTGGCGACGTCTTGCCCTTGCCGCCTTCGAACATCTCTGGCTCGGGCGCGCTGCCGACCGGCGGCACCAGCAGGTGCGTCACGCGATCGTCGGACGAGTGCTGCACGACACGCTCGTGCCAGGCGGCGTTGTGCTCGACGGAGACGTAGGTCTCGATGAAGTCGAACGTGGCCGGAAGCAGCAGCGTGCTGCCTCCCGAGCCCCATTCGATCACCGTTCGAGGCCGGCGCGTCGCAAGGATCGCGCACAGCTGCGACTGCTCTTCGGCGCTCATGGCCGGTTCGAGCGCCGGGGTCACGCCTGGGGTCGCGCGCGTGCTGGCGTTGTCCTTCGAACGGGAGAAGAGGCCCATGCGCGGGAACCTACCACCGGCCAGCGCGCCGAGAAAGCGCGCTACCAGCAGCTACCGGAGTTGGGCTCCTCGGTGTAGCTGCCGTAGAACCAGTGGCGCCGGCCACCATTGGACAACACGCCCAGGTGGATCGAGACGCCGCCGAGCCCGACCGACATGTTGAGTTCGGGATCGATGTCGGCACCGGGCGCAATCTGGTCGGGCGTGACGATGGGCGGGATCCAGTACTGCTCGCAGAGCCACTTCTGCGCCATCGCACGAGAGGTGGCCGACATGAAGTCGAGGTCGACCGCGTCCGCGTCTGGATGGTCGCCGCCTGCGGCTCCGCCGACCGCGACGTTGTAGCAGGGCGGGCGCCACCAGTTCCGCATGAAGATCGGCTCACCGACGAGGCCTCGCAGCTCGTCGGTGAACAGGGCCAGCGCGGCCCCCTTCTCCCACTGGTCGCGCTCGGGCAGCAAGATGGTGTAGCCGCACCCGGTGGCCGCGGCCTGGTTGTAGGGTTCGGAGAGTTCTGCGGCGGTGAAGTGCTGCACCCCCACGTCATCGAGATACATCTGGAAGCTGTCGAGGTCCGGGCCGTACTCGAACGCGTTGACGGGGTCGCCACCGAGCATTCGAATCAAGAACTCGTGGTCGATCTGCTCGACCAGTCCGTCGTCGGGTGGGTCGATGGCGTCGAAGGCCTCGGGGATGCACACGCCTTGGCTGCCGGTCTCGTCGAAGCGGGTGAGCACTTCGCAGACGTATCCATCGCGGCAACCGGTGGCCGGGAAGAGGCTCGAATCGCAGCGCGAGAGGCAGAGCCCGGTGTCGTCGAGCGCGACGTCGACACCATTGATGCAGTAGGTCACCGGCGCGGTCTCGTCGTCCGGACACACCGTCTGGCAGTCCAGGGTGCACGTTCCACAAGGGAATCCGTCCCCGGGGGTCAGGCAGCGGCCACCGGTATAGCTGCAGTCACCATCGCCAGCGCACGGAGAGCCGATCCACGGCGTCACCCATCCCGGGGTGCAGTCGACGGGCTCCTCATCGTCGGTCGGGTCACCATCGGTCGGGTCGCCGCCGGTCGGGCCTGCAGTCGGATCACCCTCGGTCGGATCGCCGTCGGTCGGGCCATCGGACGTTCCGCCAGTGGAGCCTTCCATGCCCTCGTCGTCGAACGGGTCGAACGTGCCGCCGCTGGCGTCATCCGCCGCGCCGTCCCAACCCCTCCGCGTCGCCGCGTCCTGGGTGCAGCCCCCGAGCGCGAGAAGTCCCGCCAAGAAAACGATATTCCAATCCATGTCTCGCATCCCCCGGTCGATTGTAGGCGGCTTTCCGGGCCAACGGCTACAGGTCATCGAATGTAGGCGTGGTGCGCGGTGCGAGCCAAAGGTTCCGCCGCCTCGAATCTCGAGCCAGGAGCAGACCTCACCGCGCGAGACCGCTCGACATCGCGCTCGGCACTCAGCTCGCAAACTGCTCGGGCACGAGGTCGAACCGGCTGATCCACCGATCGATGTCCTCGATGTTGCACCCGAGGCTCTTGGCCGCGGCGGTCTTGTTGCCCCGGTGAGATGCGAGCTCCCGAATGATCGTCTCGCGGACCGAGGCGAGCCGGCCGGCGACGGGGACCCCAGCGTTGGGCCACTGGACCTCGCGCCAGATGGCCGCCGTGACCGGTGCATCATGCTCGCACAACGCGACGGCAGCGCTGAGACAGTGGCTCAGCTCGCGGACGTTGAACGGCCACTCCTGGTCGAGCATCGTGCGGAAGACGTCGACCTTCACCCGGTGCTGCGGCACGCCCGCGGCCTGAAGGATGCTGCGGACCAACAAGCCGAGATCTTCTCGGCGCTCCTGCAGCGGCGGGATCCGGCACTCGTAGCCGGCAAGGCGAGCATAGAGGTCGGGCCGAAACGTCGCCTCGGCCACGCGTCGGTGCAGGTTGGTGCTCGTCGCCGCGATCACGCGCACCCCGTCGGCCGGCAGAACGAGGGCGTTCGCGTCCGGCTGCAAGAAGCCCAGCAGCGCGGAGAGCAGGCGCCCCTGTTCCTCGCTGGAAAGGGACCCCACGTCGTCCAGGAACAGGGTGCCGCCACGAGCCTGCGTGAGCAGGCCGTCGCCCTGCCCCAACAGGTGCGGCTCGACCGAACGCGCCATCATGTTCAGCGGCACGAAGGGGCCTCCGCGACCGGTCGCCTCGTGGATCGCCCGCGCCAGCGCGCTCTTGCCCGTGCCCGTATCCCCGATCAGCAAGAGGGGCACGCGCGTGGACGCCAGGCGCCCCAGGGCGTGCATGCTGGCCGCGTAGTCCGGATGCGCGACCGGGTGCAAGCGCGCATCGGGCTCGACGATCGGGGCCTTGGTCTGTCGAACCGTGAAGAAGCAGCGCCCGACCTCGAAGATGTCGCCCGAGGACAGCGTCGCGCGCTCGATCATGTCCCCTTCGAGCAGCGTCCCGTTGCGACTCTCGAGGTCGACGAGCTCGGCGGTCCCGTCCAGCTCGAGGTCGGCGTGATGGCTGCTGACCCAAGGGTGCGGCAAGCCGACGCACAGCACCCCGTCGGAGATCGTCATGCTCAGCTCGCCGCGCTTGGACCGGCGAAACTCGAGCCTCCGCAGGCCCGACAGCGGCACCGTGCGGCCCGCACCCGCGAAGCCATCCTCGGGCGAGCCGACGTAGACGAGCCGAGACTGGGCCGGCGCCGCTGGCAACCGACTCGAGTCGCACAACGTCGATCCCCGAATCGTGTCTGTGCGGGGCATGTCTGCAGGAGCCTACTCGACTCCAGGCGCGGGGTCGAGGCCCCGGGGCTGCCGGCCGCCATCGATCCAATGTCGTCAGCCCAGTCTGAAGCCCAGGCCCACCCGAAAGGTCGAGAACACCAGCCCCGCGGGCTCGACATCGATCGCAGCTCGGGTGCGGGTCACGAGCCGAGGCCGGGCCAACGGGATCCCCAGGCCGATCCCTGCGTGCAGGTCGACGAGGCGGCCGAGCGCGATGCCGTAGCTGGCGCCACCGACCGCCGCCACCCAGGGCAGATCGCGTCTGCCGGGTGCCTCGAAGCCGCCCCATCGCAGGTGCATCACGCCAGCCTGGAGGCCTGCGCACAGCCGAACCCGGTGCAGGCCTCGGTGTGAGGCTGCGCAGCCCCGAATGTCGCTGGTCTCGAGCACCGTGGCGACCTTGCCCCGGTCCCCCAGCGTGAACGAAGGGGTGCCCATGGCGCCGACGCCGACCCGCGCGTGCACGTTGGGTCGGCCGGCGATGATGGCGACCTCACCGCCCAGGGATGGGTTGGGCCACACCCCGGGGCTCGCGAGAGCGTCGCCCTCGAAGCGGACGTACGGGGCGTTGCGCTCGGCCCCCCAGGGATGGGGAGCGGGAGCGGGAGCGGGAGCGGAAACCGGCTCGGCGGCCCGTGCGGACCCCGCAAGCAACGCCACACCGAAGAACACCGCCCCGCATGCGCACCGCTTCCCCATCGCTCCGAGGGTATCAACGACGCCGACGCGCGGGTGGCGACGCTCAGCCGACCTCGAACCGGACCCGCGACCGCCGTCGCTCCAGCTCGGCGATCGCCGCCTGCCACGACGCCTCGTCCGCGAAGCCATAGCGCTTGTTCTCGTGCACGACGGTGTAGTTCACACCCCCGAGCCCGCAGTAGAGGAGCTCGAACACGTTCTTGATGTGGTCATCGTGCACGTAGACGTCTCCGCCCACCGACGGGTCGGCGTCCACCGTGACGATTCCGCGATCGAGCATCGTCTCGTTGACGACCCACGCCCCCTGCGAGAAGGCCTTGGACCCCACGTCCGGGACGTCGTGCCACAGGAAGTCCGGCCAGTGGTCTCGGGAGCCTTCGGGGACCGCGGGGCAGAACTCCAGGGGTTCCCCCCGAGCGTCTCGTTGAAGCAAGTAGGACAGCGTCGCGCTGCCGAACCGTGCCTTGATGTCGACCGTCCAGTGCTCGGTGCGCGCCGCCGGGTTGTGATTCACCTTCTCGACGTCGAGCCGGGTCACGACGCCGTTCCACACCGCCGCCTCCTTGTCGGTGTCGGCACAGATGTGCTTGCCTTGACGCAGCGCGACCCCGAGCAGCGCCTGATACTGGTCGGGGTTGTCGCACTTCATCTCCCGGCTGAGGGTCACCCGCAGGGGCTCGGCCATCGGCAGCCGGACGTCCTCGCCCGGTCGAGGCTGGGCCACCCACCGCTGTTCGTCCTTCACATACTCGAAGAGCTTGGCCACGATGGAGCGCTCGGCGGGATCCCAGAAGACGCGAAACAGCCGCCGGCGGGCGGCATCGTCGACGTGGGTCCCGAGGAAGAACATGCCGTCATGCGGGCCGACCGCGTCGGGCCCCATCGCGAGGGAGGAGTCTTCGAGACGGGGCCGGATGAACCCGGTGCCTGGATCGACGTCGTCGACCCTGACCGTGAACTCGAGCGTCGCCCCGGAGACGTCGAGGATGTTGTAGTCGCCCTCGACGGTCTTCAGGTAGCGAGGGTTGGCTTCGAAGGTGGTCGTGCGAAGATTGGGGAGATGCCGAAGGAACGCGGTCTCCATGGACGCACGCGAGCCATCCGGCCACGCGATCGAGGTCACCGTGAGCGCGCCGGACCGGCCTTCGAGTGGCCATCGAAATCCCCGACCTTCGCTCGGCCCTGCCCACTGGATTCGGTCGGGGTGCGCGTCGTTCCGCGACCCGCCGAAGAGGTGCAGTCCCTTGGACTGCCGCCCCGTACCGTCGAGCCGGCGATAGACCGATCCGAGCTCGACCGTGCTGGCGAGCATCTCCATCAGCAGGTCGCGCCCGTAGACCTGGGTTCCTCCGGTGTCGGAGCGGTACTCCTGGACCGAGGGCAGCGGGCTGTGGGTCAACGTGACCCCCAGCTGTTCGAGGACGGCCTTCACATCGCAGTGCCCGGCCCACGACACCCAGTCGATACGGCCGGGCTGCACGTGCCCGTTGCCGTCCCAGTCAAGGCGGACCCCCTCGCGCAGCCGGGGATCGCCCACCGCCCGGCGGAAGGTGAGTCGCCCTCGATCGATCGACGCGGCGCGCAAGTCTTCCGGCTGCACCTGCACCCTCGAGCCGTCCTGCAGATGGAGATGGCCCGCGCCGTCGCGGTAGACCCAGGCACCGGCGTGCTCGTGCTCCGCCCCCGGGTCGATCCGCAACAGCTCGAAGGTCGGTGACAAGACGTCGGCGCCCGGGACCTCGGAGACGATGTTCCTCGAGACGCGGTCGATGAGGAACCCACCGACGGTTCGCTCGATGTCGGTCTCCTTGATGACCTCGTAGGCGTACTTGTGCCGCATCAAATGGTCGAGGTGCGCCTGCGCCTGCGCCCGCTGGCGTCGAACCGACTGCGCGGCTGCAACCGACAACACCGCCATCGCTTCGGTGCCCTCGGCAGGCAACCCCTCGAGCATCGCCTCGAGGTAGTGCACGAACGGGGCGTCGTGCCCGTAGCTGTGGTAGGTGCCCGTGTCCGCGTCGTCGAAGATGATCGTGGTCGCGAACGCCTCGTCCTCGAAGATGCGAAGGGCCGCCGCGACGGCATCCGCCTCCGCGTCGCGAAAACCCCAGCTCGCCACCTGCGTCCTCACCTGCTCGAAGAAGGTCGCAGTCCGCTGCACGCGAATGCTGTGCTGCCAGTAGCGCTCGGATCCCACCGGCGCTTGTGCGCGATCGAGGTCATCACCGCGCAAGGAGGGGAGGACCGACCGAAACGAAGCCCGAGCCCACGCATCCACCTCTTCGGGCGTGCTCGGCTGATCGTCGGGAGTCTCGACCCAGCTTCGCGATGCTGCGGGGTCGAGGGCCGCAGGCACCTCGATGTGCAAGCGAGGGTGCGGCCGACCAGCACCGACGCGCTCGAAGAACCGCACGTGCGCGCGCCCGCCGGGGACCAGCAATCGGTCCCGGACCGTCTTCACCCGGGTCGAGCCCTCGCCCGACAGACCTTCGACAAATGTTTCGAACGCTTGATCTTCGAGCACCTTCATGGACACGCGACCTTGAACAGGAGTATCCCCCACCGCGACGGACCCGCGCCTTCGCGCGGTTCTCGCAACCACTGTCAGACTCCCGAACAGGGGCTACGGCCCCGAAATCGTCGCCTTAGGAGGCGGTTGGGCGAAGTCGCGGGCTGTGATACCTTCCGGCCGTCGGTTGGGTCAGCCCCGAGTCACGCTTCTGTGTAGCTCGGTCAATCGCTTGCACCCTTCGACTCACCCCAGAACCGAATCGCCGAGCAAGGAAATTCATGACGTCAGAGGTCAGCGCCGATCCGGCCGAAGAGAACGAAGAGATCGCCTTCTATCGTCACAGCCGGAAGTCAGAGTGGGGACTCGCTCTCATCCTGTGGGAGCGTGATGGAAAGCGTGCCTACAAGTTCGAGGATGGCAAGGAGCGCATCATCGCCGAACCCTTCTACAAGCTGCTCGACAAGACGGACGAAGAGCCCGACTCGGACTCGGCGCTCATCGCTGCGATCGCAAGGCTCCGCGGTGGCGACTCCGACGACAAGGCGGACGCGATGGAGTTCACCGAGCAGCTCGCCGTCTTCTTGGCCCAATACTCCGGCGCCTTTGGCACCGAGCAGTGGATCAAGGACTACAGGGGCAAGGAGGGCAAGCGTCGCCTCAAGCGACATCGGGTTCCCGCGATCGCCGACGCCCAGGAGCAGTTCTCCAAGTCCGAGATGGAGCGGATCGTCGACACCGGAGCGCACGCCGAGCTTCAAGAGAAACTCGTCGAGGTTCTCGGCGCCACCGACCTGGTGACGAAGGCCCAGCTCGAGCCCTTCCGCAAGGGCGTCGCCGGTGAGCTCTTCACCCGCGCGTTCCACCAGATGCTGTGGGGAGACGGCGATCTCACCAAGCGCTTCACCGAGCTGACGCAGCAAATGTCGATGCTGTGGCCGCGGGTCCCCTGGCAGGTGGTCACGGCCCCGCTCGCCTTGGTGCACCCCAAGGAACACGTTTGCGTGAAGCCGAGCGTCTTCTCCAAGCAGGCCGACTCGACGACGCTGCCCATCCGTCCGACGAAGCTGCCGACCGCGCGCGTGTACCGGGGCTACCTGGAGATGTGCAAGCAGCTGCGAGACAACCTCTCGGGGCACGGCGCGCCTCCTCACGACCTGCTCGACATCTACGACTACATCTGGGTGACGCAGCGCCCTGCCGCGGCCGAGCACCTGGCGCGCGTCCGGGCCGAGGGTGTCTTGGGTCGCGCAACCGCCCCCGTGGTCGAAACCGAGGATCCTCCGGCCGAGGCACCCAAGGCCGATGACGCCGAAGGCGCCGACGACTCCGACGACTCCGACGACTCCGACGCCGAAGAGCCCGCGGCCAACGACGCCGAATCCTAGTTCAGGCTCGAATCGCCTGAAAAGGACGCCGCCGACCTCTGGTCCGCGGCGTTTTTTCGTGGGGCCCCGCGGTCCAACGTGCTACCCACGGGCTTCGAGACGACCATGCGCGTGCCGGCAGCCCTCGACCCCCTGGTGGAAATGGGCATCATCGAAGAGGTGGTGCGCCCGCTCATGAGCGGGAAGGAAGCCCAGCTGTATGTCGTCATCGCCGGCGGCCAGGAGCGGGTTGCAAAGGTCTACAAGGACGCGACGTTGCGCAGCTTCCAGAAGCGCACCGATTACACCGAGGGTCGCGGCGTTCGAAACAGCCGAGACCGACGAGCGATCGCCAAGGGCACCCGGCACGGACGTTCCAAGGACGAAGAGTCGTGGCGCTCCACCGAAGTCGACGTCATCTATCGACTTCGCGACGCCGGAGTCCGCGTGCCGCAGCCCTACAACTTCATGGATGGCGTCCTGGTGATGGACCTGGTCATCGACGAGGACGAGCTCCCCGCACCTCGCTTGGGCGAGCTGACCTTCTGCGCCGAAGAGGCCCGGGAGATCTACGACCAGCTCCTGCAGGAAGTGATTCGCATGCTCTGCGCGGGCGTCGTCCATGGCGACCTCTCGGAGTTCAACGTCTTGATGAGCGCGGACGGGCCGGTCGTGATCGACTTTCCCCAGGCCGTCGACCCTGCCGCCAACGCGACCGCGCGCAAGCTGCTCATCCGGGACGTCGACAACCTGCACCGCTTCTTGGCGAAGGCGACGCCCCACGGCAACGCGCCCTACGCCGAGGAGATGTGGGCGCTGTTCGAACGCAACGAGCTCACCCCCGACACTCGACTTCGCGGGCAGTATCGCGACACCCGCCGCCAGGCCGACACCAAGGGCGTCCTGCAGCTGATCGGCGACGCCAAACGGGACGCGCAACGGGACGCGCAGCGCCGGAACGGGTCCGGCAAGGCATCTGCGGGTCGCGGACGCGGCCGGGCGCGAGGCGGCGGCAGCAAGACCAGCGCCGAGCCGCAGGTGGAGGTGCTCGTGCGCTCCGGCGACGGGCGCACGCGCACGCTTCGCACCGGCACCGACCTCCCCGCACCGGCCGCGCCCAAGGCCGCCGACGCCTCGAGCCCTACCCCGAAGAAGAGGCGCCGACGACGACGACGCTCGAGTGGTTCAGCGGGCAAGGGTGGCACCAACACATCCGGCGAGAGCTGAGCTCGCCGGGGGCCCGCGCCCGGCGCGAACGCCCCCTGAGCTGATACGCTGCGCACCATGGCCATCGTCGTGCAGAAGTACGGAGGTTCGTCGGTCGCAGATACGGACAAGATCCGGAAGGTGGCGCAGCGCGTCATCGCGACCAAGCAGAAGGGACTCGATGTCGTCGTGGTGGTCTCGGCCATGGGCAAGACCACCGACGCGCTGCTGGCCCGGGCCAAGGATCTGACCTCATCCCCATCGCGCCGCGAGCTGGACATGCTGCTCAGCTGCGGGGAGCGGGCCTCGATGGCCTTGCTCTGCATGGCGATTCAAGAGCAGGGCGTCGACGCCGTTTCGCTGACCGGGTCGCAGTCGGGCATCATCACCAACGCCCGCCACTCGGGTGCCCGCATCATCGAGGTGCGCCCCTTCCGGGTCCAGGACGCTCTGGCCGAGGGCAAGGTCGTCGTCGTTGCAGGCTTCCAAGGCGTGTCGTACCAGCGTGAAGTGACCACGCTGGGGCGCGGCGGCTCCGACACGACCGCCGTCGCGCTCGCGGGCGCCCTCGGTGCCGAGTATTGCGAGATCTGCTCGGACGTCGACGGCATCTACAGCTCCGATCCCCGCATCGTCGATGCGGCCAAGCTCATCGCCTCGATCAGCCACGACGCCATGCTCGAGTTGGCCTCCCACGGCGCCAAGGTGCTGCACGCCGAGTCGGTCGCGTTTGCCAGAGAGATGGGCGTGGCCCTTTGGGCCCGCGCCACCGCAGGCGGGAGCATCGGCGGCACCCGCATCGATCGCCCCGAAGACGCGACGCGCGACCACGCCGTGACCGGCGTCAGCGCTCAGCGCAACCTCGTCCGCCTGCGAGCCTCCGGAGCCCAGAGCATGGACCGCATGCTCTCCGCGGCCGCGGATGCCTCCCTCCCGATCCTGCACATGGACGCGGACCACGAGATCGCCGACCTATGGTTCGGACTCGACGACGTGCACGACTGGCCCAACCTCCGCACCCAGCTGCTCGGCCAGGTCCAGATCGAAGAGCACTGCGGCGCCGTCTCGGTCGTCGGCGACTTCGTCGGGCGCAACGCGGCCAAGCTCTTCAAGGCGCGCTCGGTCGCCGCGGGCATGGGACTATCGCTCAAGGCGATGGCGACGTCCCCCCTGCGGGCCACGTTGTTCTGCGAGGACGCAGACGTCGATGCCCTCACGCGCGCGCTTCATCGGACGTTCTGCGAGTAGCGCGGCCGAGTCACAGCGCCGCCGCAAGGCGCCGCACCGCCTCGGCGAGCTCGTCCTCGTCGTAGAACGCGAAGCAGACGCGGGCGTGGTCGGCCAAGTCCCGCGTGACGGCGCAGCGCGGCCCGGGTGTGAAGCCGACCCCGTGCTGGGCCCGACCGCGCTCATCGAGCGCCGTCGTGTCGACGCCGTCGGGAAATCGGAGCCACGCGAAGTACCCGCCTTGGGGTTGCCGAAACTCGGCCTGCGGCAGGTGACGTCGCAGTGCCGTGCCCAGCGCATCGGCCCGGGCGCCCAGGGTCTCGCGAAGCGCGTCGATGTGCCCCGCGAGCACGCCATCGTCGATCAGACGCTGCGTGACGACGGACGCCAGGGGATTGAGGCCACCGCCGCTGCGCAGGACACCGTGCTCGCTGAGTCGCTCGATGAGTGCAGGCGCCGCGTGGGCCCAGCCCAGACGTAGTCCCGGTCCGAGGATCTTGGAGAAGGATCCCAAGGACAGCACGCGACCTCGAGCCTCGTCGTGCGCCATCAGACAGGCAGGCCGCGGCCCGAAGTTGAGCAGGACGTACGGCTCGTCCGCAACCACGATGAAGTCATGCTCGTCGGCCAAGGCGACGAGGGCACGCGCGCGCTCGGGCGAGAGGTTGACCGAACACGGGTTGTGATAGGCCGGGATGCAATACACGAAGTCGATGCACAGACCAGCGTCCAGCATCCGGCCCAGCGCATCCACGTCGAGGCCGTGGTCATCGACCGGCACGCCGACCACCTCGAGGCCTGCGGTCTCCAGGATTCCGCGCGCCAAGAAGTACGTCGGATCCCCGACCGCGACCCGGCCATGCCGGCGACCCAACACGTCCGCGACGAGCGACAACCCCTGCGAGATCCCACCGGTGACCATCAGCTGGTCCGGCTCGACCGTGCACCCGTACCCCCGAGTCAAGAACCCCGACAGTGACGCCACGAAGCCCGCTGGCCCGCGCATGGCCCCGTACTGCAGCAGCAGACGGTCGACCGTCGCGAGCGCGGCGGAGGCGGCCTGCCTGACGGCCTCGATCGGCAGCAAGGCGGGCGCTGGCTGCCCAAGTCCGAGGTTGAGCACGCCCGGTACGGTCGGCGTCTGAATGAATGGGCCGGACTGCTCGGTCATCGGGACGTCCTTCAGCGCTGCGGGCTGCGGCGCGCCTGCATCGACCGCAGCCAGTCGTCGAGGTTGCCGATCGTCGAGGCGCACAAGCTCGGGTTCGCTGCGAAGGCCTCGATCTTCTCGCCGAGCTGCTCGCGGGCGCGGCGAAGTCGACTCCGGGCGGTGCCGTGCGGCACGTCGATGATGGCCGCGATGTCGAGACTTCGCATGTTCTCCCAATAGAAGAGCTCGAGCACGACCTGCAGCTCCAGCGGCAAGCGACGGAGCGCTCGGACGAGCAGCGCTTGCTCGTCATGGCTGACGACGAGCTGCGAGGGTGAGCTGTCGAGGTCCTCGATGCGCTCGAGGTCGAAGTCCGCCCCGCGATCGCGCGCCTTGTACCAGCGCTCGCGAAACTTCATCATCTGCAGGTGCGCGATGGCGAAGAGGTAGGTACGGAACGACGCCTCCTCTCGAAATCGATCGCGCCCTTCTAGGCATCCGAGAAAGGTCTGCTGCACCAGATCGTCCACCGCGTCGCCCCCGACCTTGTTGCAGAAGAAGCCGTACACGGACTCGAAATGGCGTTCGAACAACGCCTGTCCCGCCTTCTCATCACCGTCCCGCCACGCGTGGAGCAGCTGCAGATCGTCGGCCACGAGGCGCGGACAATAGCAGAAGACGGCGTAGACTCGCCCCCCGATGACCGACCCAGACCAAGCCCGCGGTCTCGCCGGCGTACGGGTCGCCGGAACCCAAGTCGAGGTTCGCCGGGCACGCGCCCGCATCCGAGCCGGCCTCTTCGGCGGACCTGCAGAGCCGACCACCGTGGGTCGCTTCGTGATTCGCGAGCGGCTCGGTTCGGGCGGGATGGGGGTCGTCTATGCGGCGGACGACCCGCATCTGGAGCGGCGGATCGCGCTCAAGGTCGTGCGTCGTGACGCGCAGCTCGAGGCGGAGAGTTCGGCACGCCTCGTCGCAGAGGCCCGTGCGATGGCGCGCCTGTCTCACCCCAACGTCATCACTGTCTACGAGGCTGGAACGGTCGACGGCCAGGTCTTCATCGCGATGGAACTCGTCGAAGGGTTCACGCTGCGCACCTGGTTGGAGGCCGAGCCTCGCGCCGCGTCCACCGTCGTCGACGTGCTGCGGCGCGCGGGTCGGGGACTCGCGGCAGCACACGAAGCGGGGATCGTGCACCGAGACTTCAAGCCCGAGAACGTGCTGGTGTCGACCGACGGAAAGGTGTCCGTCACCGACTTCGGATTGGCCCGCTCCTTCGACGCCTCCGACGAGTCCGGCGTCCGCGTGCGCGCCACCGGCGGCACCTCGACGACCCGGTTCGCAGGGACCCCGGCCTACATGGCTCCCGAGCAGCTGCGTCAGCACACAGTGGACGCCCGGTGCGACCAGTTCGCGTGGGCCGTCACCGCGTTCGAGGCCCTGACCGGGCACCGGCCCTTCGACGAAGCAACGCTGCATCGCATCACGGTCGAACTCGACTTCGTCCCGAGCGTGCCGACCCTTTCGAGAACGCTGCCGCTGCCCGGACGGGTGCTCTATGCGATCGAGCGCGGTCTCGCCTTCGACGCGGACGCTCGGTGGGACGCGTTGCCGACGTTGCTCGCTCGCCTGGAGCCTCGGCGCCGGACCTGGGTCCCGATCGCCGTGGGCGGGACCGTCGCCCTCGCCGGGGTCGCGTTCGCGGCGATGCCGAGCGAGGACCCGTGCCCGCCGGCGCCGGCGCTGCTGGCCGACGCCTGGAGCCCGGACGTCCGAGCCCGGGTACGCACCGCGTTCGAGGCCACGCAGATGCCCTACGCCCAATCTGCGATTCGCTCCGTGGAGCGTGTGGCCGATGCCCATGCCGAGCGCTGGGTCGAGCTGCAGCAGCAGGCCTGCCGAACGGGCCTGCCCGCGATGCGGGCCTGCCTCGAGCGCCGTCGCCAGCAGCTACGAGCAACGACCGCGCTGTTCGAGACCGCCGACTCGAGCGTGGTCGAACGCAGCGTGTCGATGATCGTCGCGGTCCCGTCGCCCGCGGACTGCCTGGAGCCCAGCACCGCCGCGAACATCACCGAGGACGGCTCGGCGGCCCAGAGCATCCCCCAGATCGACAGCGCCGAGGCCAAAATGAACGCGGGGCACTACGACGAGGCAAGCGAGCAGGTCGCGGACGCACGCGCTGGTGTGTCACAGGGCGACGCAGCGTGGTTCGCGCTCGAGCGGCTCCGCGGGCGCATTGCACTCGCTCGCGGAGACACCCAGACCGCAACGGCCGCGTTCGAAGGCATGCTCGCGCGCGCGGATGGCAGCGCACACCTGCCTTGGGTCGCCGACGCAGCGGTCGGCCTGCTTCAGGCGCAGGCCCAAGTCGGCGCTGACTTCGAGGCAGACCTCGGCATCGCTCGGGCAGCGGAAATCGCGGTGTCGACCGCCGGCAACCCTCCCCTGCTTCGCGCCAAGCTTCACGCCGCGCGAGCGCGCATCTTGATCCTCGCGGGGCGGTTCGACGAAGGTCTCGCGAGCGTCGCCGAGGCGCGCTCGACACTCGAAGGCCTCGGCGAGCGCGACCGACCCGAGCTTGGGGACGTGCTGCACGTGGGCGCCGTCCTGTTCTATGAGAAGGGCCAGCTCGACCAAGCCGAGGCCCTGCTGGACCAAGCGATCGAGCTGCGGCGCTCGCTCCTGGGAGACACCCACCCGGCCGTCGCGACGTCGCTGGTCGCACGGGGCGCGATCAGCCTCGCCCGCGGCGATGCGGAGCGCGCGACACAGATGATGCGAGACGCCGCCGTCCTCCAGCGCAACGCCTTGGGATCGCAGCATCCCGACTACGCGCGCACGCTGTCCAACGTCGGCTCGGCCCTCAAGGTCCTGGGCCGCCTCGAGGACGCGCGCGCCCAGTTCCGAGAGGCGTACGCCATCTTCGAAGGCAGCGTGCCGGCGTCCGATCCCCACCGGATGGCAGCGCGATTGAATCTCGCGATGGTCGAACACGATCTCGGTGACCTCGAGGCCGCCGCAGAGGTCTACGAGGCCCTGCGGCGCACGCAGAGAGAGGCGTTGGGGGATGCGCATCCGATGCTGGCGGTGACCCTGGGGAACCTCGGTGTCCTCCGCCTCGAGCAGCGGAGGTTCGACGAGGCACGCACCCATCTCGAGGCGTCGTTGGCCATCCGACGAGCCGCCTTCGGCGAAGAGCACGACCGAACGCTCTCGGCTCGGCTCGCCCTCGCCCAGCTCGAGCTCGAGACAGGCGAGCCACGACAGGCCCTCGAGACGGCCACCGAAGTCCGAGGCGCACGTGAACGACTGCTCGGGGCGCAGCACGAACGGGTGATCGAGACGATCATGGTCCAGGCCAAGGCGGCCCTTCGCGCGTCCCAGTGGGCCGACGCGGCTCGGTTTTCTCGAGACGCGGTCGACATGCGGGTGGCCCAGGGCGCGGCCACGGCGTTCGTCGACGCCGCGCGCTTTGTCCACGCCCAAGCGTTGGCTGGGTCGGGTGAAGCGGCGAAGGCGCGATCCACCGCCGCGAAGATCTCCGAGGATGCGCTGAACGCACCCGAGCTCCGCGGATGGTGTCCCCAAGGATGCGACGCGCTGCTGCGCGCCCTGCTCGAAGGCGTCGAAAAATCGACTCGACCGTGATCACGACGGCCTCCGCGCGTACACCCCTGCCATGCGAAGCAGCATCGTCCTTGCGTTTGCGATTCTCGCCCTCCCTGGGTGCATCCTCGTCGATGGGTCCGATGAGGACACCGACGGTGGTCGCCCGACGTCGTCCGTGGACACCTCGGGCGACGTCGAGGGCCAGTCCAGCGGTGCCGCCGATGACGGCAGCTCCAGCGATGCCGCCGATGACGGCAGCTCGGGCGGAGACCCCTCGGCAGGCGAAGGAGGCGTCGAAGACCCCGCCCCGGACTGTGACGCACCCGGCGAGTGCACCTGCGACGGCTGTCCCACCAGCGAGATCCCCACCGAAGACATCCTCGCCGGTGACGCCACGACGTGGACCTTCTCGGGCACGGTCATGGGCGCCCAGGGAGACGGAACGTTCTTCATCGAGGGTCCTGGTGGCCAAACCTTCGGCGGCGTGATTCCGACCGACGACGCGGGCGACTTCTCGTTCCAGACGCCGCTGTTCTGCGGGGAGCAGCTCGTCAAGTGCGTGTGGTCCAACGATGAAGGTCAGTACGTGCTGGTGACCCGGGTCATCACGGAGGGCTGTATCGAGCCGGACATTCGCGTCGGTCTGACGTGGACCGAGCTCGGCGACGACTTCGAGCTCCATCTCGTGCGCCCCGGCGGTCAGATCAACACCCAAGACGACTGCACCTGGACGACCTGCGTAGGCCAAGGTCCCGACTGGGGCACCCAGGGCGATGCGAGCGACGATCCCCGCAAGGACGTCGACAACACTGGCGCCTACGGGCCCGAGAACATCTTCCTCGCCGGACCGGAGGACGGCATCTATACCGTCTTGGTCGAACACTGGGGCACCGGCGACCCGACCGCCCCCGGTACGGTGACGTTCAACGTCTCCGGACAGACGACCGTCGTCGAAATCGACGCGCTCGCCCCTGGGGAGGTGTGGACCGCGGGGACGATCGAGTGGCCCAGCGGAGCGGTCGTGACGAGCCAGGAGATCTACGACTGCAGCGAAACGTGGTCGAGTGGGTGCACCGCCGAGCTGCCCTAGCAGCCCTCAGCGAGTCACGACCTCGACGGACTCGATCACGTCGTGGGGAAGGATGGCATCCAGCACGTCCAACCCCTGGGTCACACGGCCCACGATCGTGTACCGAGCGTCGAGGCGCGGCTCCGAGGACTGCGCGATGAAGAACTGCGATCCGCCGGTGTCCTTCCCGGCCAGGGCCATCCCGACGACGCCCCGCTCGTAGCGCTGGTTGCTCCACTCGCAGGGAACCAAGAACCCTGGACCGCCGTAGCCGTCGCCCCGCGGATCGCCGCCCTGCACGACGAATCCGGGCACGACGCGGTGGAAGGTCAGGCCGTCGTAGAAGCCACTGGCGGCCAGAGACGCGACCGTGGCTCGGTTGTAGGGCGCAGGCCCTTCGAAGCGGATCTCCAGCACGCCGGCCGACGTCTTCAGCCGCAGCCCCGCGGCGTCGGCGTGCTCTTCGAGACGCGCGCGAAGGCCGGCGTCGAAGGGAGCGGCGCGAGGCTCGGAGAGCGCCGCGTCGAATGCCTGAGCCAGCTCGGAGTTCGGCTCGAGTGCTGATGCAGCCGCTCGGCGCACGGCGACGGCGGGATCGGAGGCGAGCGGAAGCACCGCATCGCGGAGCCACGGCGCATCGAAGGACCCCGACGCGTCCCGTCCCGCGCTCTTGGCCAAGTTTCCCAGCGCCTCGATGGCCGCGATCCGAGCCTCGATCATCGTCGCGTTGGGCCACTGCAGCGCGGCCGACTTCAAGGCCCCGACTGCGGTCTCGTCCCGTCGAGCCCGGTCTCGGGCCCGCGTCGCGAGGGCCGTTGCAGCCGCCGCGCGCAGTCCCGCGTCCTCTCGACGCAGCGCGGCCTTCAGCACGCCACTGACGCGCGGGTCATCGACGTCCACCAAGGCCGCGACCGCCGCTGCGGCGACGGTCGACCTCGCGTCTGCGGCCAGCTCCAGCAGCTGCGCCGCCTTCTCTTCGAGCGGCACGGCAGCGCCCACGCGCAACAGCGCCTCGATCGCGAGCACGTCCCCGAAGCTCTCGGGCATCTGCGCCACACCGCTCGCGCAAGCGCGAACGGCGTCCAGCTGACCGCCCGCGATCGCCCAGAGCAGCTCGGCCTCACACAGGGCGAGCGCCATCGCTTTGTTGCGCCGTGGCGTCGTGGCGGCATCCTTCGCGCGGCGCAGCGCCACGCGCAGCGGCTCGAGCTGCCGAAGGATCTCCGGCGTCCCAACGACCGCGTCCCGCAGGCCCGTGAGCGCCGCGAGCAGCACGTGCACGCGAGGACCCTCGAAGGCCTCGGGCTGAAGCACCGCCAGCCGCTCGACCAGCTCGGCCCGACCATCGGCGTGGGCCGCCAACGCCCGAGCGGCCTCGACCTCGACGCGCCACGGCAGCGGCGGTGCGCTCAAGATGCTCGCGGGAATCGCCTCGGGTACTTCGCCCAGCGCCGCGAGAGCCTTCCAGGTCGACCGCGCCAGCTCGGGATCGGTGCTCGACAGGGCGGGCGTGAGTCGCTCCACCACCGTGCCACGAACCGCCCCGGCCAGCAGCTCGGCCGAAGGACCCGCGCAACGTTCGACCGAGTACGTGGCCGCGCCGACGTGCGGTGCCTCCACGCCCAAGTGACTGGCGAGCGCCTCGAGACCCCGGGCGGTCGCGGCGTGCCCCCGAGCGCACAGCATGCCCACCGCGAGCAGGGCAGCACCGCGGCGTCCAGCCTGGGACTCCCCCTCCAGCTCGACACCCAGCCGCGTTTGCGAGCGCTCGCCCCCGATCCGCGCGACCGCGAGCACAAGCGCCTCCACTTCGTCCGGAGCATCGGTCACCGCGAGTCGCGTCCACGTCGCGTCCTCCAGCCGCGTCCATCTCCCCTCCCCTTCGACCGCCGGCTCACCGTCGGGAGGATCGAGAAATGCCAGGGCCGCGAGGTGGGCGGATGTCGCTCCCGCTTCGCCGTCCAACCAGGCGGCCATCGCATCGATCGCGCGTGGCCCTCCGATGCGCGCGACCGACCATGCCGTGCGCGCGTCGCTCCCCGAGGGGAGCGAATCGGGATCCCTCTTCAGCTCCAGCGCTTCGAGCGCAGGGGCACGTGGTCGCACGGTCGACCCCCACGCCGGCGCAGGGGGAGGCTTCGCCTCGGAGACCGTCTCCGTGCGCGAGTTCGAGCCCTGTGCCGCCGTGACGGCCGGCCGATCGCACCCTGCGCTGAGGCCGAGCAAGACCGTCACCACCATCCACCCGCGAATCATCCCCGGGACGGTAGACCAGGCGACCGCTACGGTGCACGTTTTGGGCATGGCCAGCTTCAGCGGCACCATTGTTCACAACGATCTCGAGGGCGGCTTCTTCGAGCTACACACCAGCGACGGAAACACCTACCGCCTCCAGGGCGCGAGTGATTTGAAGGCCGGTGCAAAGGTCACCGTGCACGGCGAAGTCGAATCCGGCGGTTTTGGGATTCAAATGTCCGGACCGGCGATCAAGGTCGAGCGCATCGAGTCGGCCTAGCAGTCGGCCTAGCAGCCCGCTCGCGGCCTGGCGCGCGCGGCGGCCTCCGCTGCCTTTTCGGGACATGCGGAGGCTGCGTGATACCGTGAGAAGCTGTGGTGCACACTTTCTGGCGTTGGAGCATCGGCCTTGGCGTGACGTCTGTGGTTGGCGTGGGCTGTGGCACCTCATGTGAGGACGACGGGTTCGCCGGCAGCAACTGCGTCGGCGCCACGATCCCCATCGGCCAGGGCCAGACCACCGGCTCGTTGGACGGCAGCGACGCATCGACAGGTGTACAGACGTCCACCGCTGACGACGGCTCGGGCTCGGGCTCGACCGTCGGCGAGGATGACACCACCACCGGCGACGACACGAGCACGGGTGACGACGGCAGCACCAGTACGGGTCCGATCGCCTTGCAAACGTGGTGTCTCGACGCCGACGACGACGGGTTCGGTGACGCCACCGCCTGCGAAGATTTGCCCGAAGACCAGAGCCCTCCTGCAGGTCACGTCCAGGATGACGGCGACTGCGACGATGGCGACGCCGACACGTTCCCGGGCGCAGCCGAGCTGGACGACCCCGACGCGTGCATGCGCGACGCCGATGACGACGGCTATGGGGACGCAGAGCCGCCCCAGGGTGCCGTCGGCGGGAGCGATTGCAATGATGCCGATGCCGACGTGCCCTCGGCGAACGCCTGCCTGACGTGGTGCCTGGACGCGGACGACGACCAGTACGGAGACGCCCAAACCTGCATCGACGACGGCGCGCCGCCGGCGGGCTATGTGGGCAACGCGACCGACTGCGACGACGCCGATCCCGACGCCTTCCCAGGCGCTGCCCCCAACGACGACGGGCAGGCCTGCATGCTGGACGCCGACGGTGATGACTTCGGAGATGCGACGCCGAGCAACGGGGCGGTCACCGCGGGCACGGACTGCGACGACCTCGAAGCGCTGGTGTTCGACGGGTGCTTCGACTGCCCCGCCGACACGTCCTACTGCGACGGAGACGATCTCGCGCAGTGCAACGCCACCGGAACCTGGGGCGTGCCGATCGCCACCTGCGACTTCGGGTGCGACGACGTCGGCGCGGCGTGCTGGAGCGCGTTGACCGTCGAGGCGGGTGAATGCGCCGAGGTCCTCAGCGGCAGTGCCGTCGCGCTCACCGCGAGCCCCAGCGGTGGTGACGGCATCTACAGCTACGCGTGGAGCCCCGGGGCGACCCTCTCACCGGACGACGCCGCGACGGTCAGCGCCAGTCCGACCGAGATGACCACCTACCAGGTCGTCGTCGGGGACACGCAGGGCAATGCCGCGAGCGACGACGTCACGGTGCACGTCACCGACCATCAGTGGCAGCTCGACGGACCCGGCTGCACCACCGAGGTCTATGGCGACGTCTTCGAGTCCCCCGCAGCGCAGCCCCCGACCGAGCTCTACCTCGAAGGCGGCGAGGTCCGCTGCAACATGCGGCCCAATGGGCAACCCAACGTGCACGTCTGTCCCCAGGTCATCGACCACGCCCAAGTGAGCTTCGACCTCGGTGCATTCAACACCGCCGACAACGACGCGATCGGCTTCGTGTTTGGCTGGCAGGATCCCTCGCACTTCTATCTGGTCTCGTGGAAGCAGACGACGGAGGCGACTCCGTGGGGTTCATGGGAACAGGGCATCACGATCAAGCGCATCGACGCCGACGATCCGTCCGACATCACCGGGGAAGATCTGGGCGCGTCGTACGACACACCCCACGGCACCATCCTGGCCGCGCCCGCGGAGTTCTACGCGGGCGCGTGGGACAACTTCGACCTGTATCGGGTTTCCGTCGGGATCGACGGGCCGACGGCGACCATCACGATCTTCGACGTCAGCAACGCCACCGCGCTGGTCACCGGCAGCATCACAGATGCCACGTACGGGCCTGGGGCGATCGGAAGCTACGACGCCTCGCAGCGCACCGCGTGCACCGGCAGCTGGCGCTCGAGCTGTCTGTGAGGGCCACCCCAAGAAGCGGGACGCCCACAACGACCGAAGCCCGAGTCACGAGGACTCGGGCTTCAACCGATTGAGTGCTCGGGGAGGGACTTGAACCCCCACGTCCGAAGACACACGGACCTGAACCGTGCGCGTCTACCAATTCCGCCACCCGAGCGATGGGACGCGAAAAGTAGAGGACCGATGCGGGAGCGTCAAGCCCCTTTGATGGACATCACGCTTTTTTCGGCGCGAGGGGTCGAATGCCGGCCGGAGCATCGTCGGGCGCCGAGACGACCCCGGACTCCCAGGGGTCCTCGTCGGCCCCATCGTCCAGAGGCTCTACGACCATCCGAGGTGCGCGAGGTGCGTCCTCGTCGAAGAGGCGTCGGCTGCTGTTGCTCTCGTCCACGCGATCGGGAACGCCCAGGACCGGAGCGCTGTCCGGCCGCAGGTGACGCACCGGCGCACCCGCGTCCCCACCTCCCAGCTCGACCATCGCCTTGGCACCCTCTTCGGCGAGGTCGGCGAAGAGGTCGTCGACCTCGTCGAAGCCTCCTTCGCTTCCGCCCGACGGGGCGCTGCCACCCCCGATTCGGGCCAGCCGAGCCCGCTCGGAGGCGAGAAGCCGCTCCTGCTCGAGGGCCCTCGCTTCGGCGGCCGCCAGGAGCTTTCGTGCGACCTCGAGCTCGTCCCGGGTGTCGTCGAGCTCTTCCCGGTTCTTCTCCAGCTGAGCCAAAGAGGCCGCAAGTCGGGCGGCGTTGCGGTCCGCCGCGTCGGTCATCTCCCAGATCCGCTGCTCCGCGCCGTCGAGTTCGCGAAGCATCTGCTCCTGCTCCTCGGCCCGAACCCGCACCTCGATCCGCAGCCGCTCCAGTCTCGGATCGGAGGGAGCGTCCGGACGTCCGCGCGTCGCCAACTGCTCGGTGTGACGACGAGACTGGGCGGCGAGCTGAGCTTTGAGCCGCCGCATCGCATCCAGCGCGTCGGGCGGCCAGTCGCGCCCGCCGGTGGAGACCTCCGTTGCCTCGCGTGGCCAGCCATCGTCGAGCGCTTGCTCGAGCTGTTCGTTCGCCTCGGCGGACGCCTCCAGCTCGCGCCGCAGCTTGTAGAGCTCGACGCCACTGTTCTCGTTCGCGCTCGTGATGTCCTCGAGCTCCTGCTCGCGCTCACGAAGGCGCCGACGCAGGGCCTCGCCGGTTCCCCGCGCCTGCTCGAGGTCCTGCTGCAGACTCTCCTCACGAACGCCCGAGGCCTCGAGCGCGCCGCGGCGCACCTCCAGCTCCGCCTGCAGATCGGAGATCGCGGCCGCGAGCTGCTCCACCTCCAGCGCCTTGACCTCGAGCTCGCCCTCGAGCGTCGATGCGCTCGCGGCGTTCTCCTCGGACGACCGCCGCAGACGCTCCAGATCCTCGCCGATCTCCGAGAGCTGCATCTCTCGGCGCCGCACCAGCGCCTGCGCCTCTCGCTCCCGCGCCTCGACGGCATCGACACGCGTCCGCGCCTCGGCCAGCTCACGCGTCTTGTCGTTCAGCTCGACGCGCAGCGCCGCAGCTTCCTCGCTGTCGCCTGCGCGCGAGGCGGTCTCGGCCCGCAGCCGGGTCAGCTCCTCCTCGTGCGCCCGGACGGTCGCGCGGAGTTCGGCTCGCTGCAGCTCGAGCTGGTGAAGCTCTGCCCCCAGCCGCTCGAGTTCCTTGGCCTGTTTCGCCTCCGACTGGTGCGCCCGCTCCGAGCGCTCGCGCAGCCGCTCGGCCTCGGATGCGACGCGCACGTTGTCGAGACGGGCTTTCTCGAGCTCTTCGCGGCTGTCCCACAGCCGCGCTTCGAGACGCTGCACCTGCTGCCCGCGTCGCCCGACCTCCTCCCGCAACCGGTCCCGGTCCGCGGCAACCTCGGCGAGCATCCGCCCTTGCTCGACGGTCTGCGCCGCCTCGGCGGACAGCACCTCCTCGCGCGAGTGCGCCGCAGCGAGCAGCGCCCGCTGATGCTCGAGTTCGGCCCGGGTCACCTCCAGGTCGGTCGTCAGCTTGGAGACGTCGCCGACGCGGTCCGAGAGCTTGGTCTCGTGTTCTCCGAGCCGCCGGCGCGTCAACTCGAGCTCCGCCTCCACGCGCGCAGAGAGCTTGTGCGTCCCTTCTCGCTCGGCGATGGCGACCTCCATCTGCTTGGAGAGGCTGCCGCGCTCGGCTTCGAGCGACTGCACTTGGGTGCGAAGGGTCGACACCTCCTCATACCGAGCGTCGAGTTCGGATTGGCGTTGCGTGCTGCGCTCGTTGGCACGCGCAACCGCGGCCTCGAGGTCCCGCACGGACCGGGTGAGAATGGACAGGTCCGTCTGAGCCTTACGGCTCTGCTCTCGGGCCGAGGCGAGGTCGAGCTCCAACCCCTCCACCTTGCGCCGATGCTTCGCCTCGTCTTCCGCGCGAGCGCGGGCGAGCGCTCGCTGGTGCTCCATCGCGTGACGCCCCTGAAGGTTCGCCGCGTCCTCCCGTCGCTGCGCCCGCTCTCGCTCCAGCGCCCGCTCGAGCTCGGTCACGCGCTGGGCGTGGGACTCGGCCCGCGCTCCTGCCTCCGCGGCCGCCTGCCGGAGCGCGTCCAGTTCTGGCTTGGAGGCGGTCGACCCGGAGACCCCCGATGGCACCAGCAAGCACCGCTCTGCGACCCACGCTCGGGTCGCCTCCGAGGGCGACCGAGCCGTCGCCAAGGCGAGGTAGTGCGAGGCTTCGGGGGGCTCCGCGACCAGGCTCTCGTCCAGCTCCAGCACGGGGCTGATGCGGTCATCGTCGAGCACGGGCGCCAGACTGACGCCCTGCCACGGCAGGCGGGCGAGCATGAACACGTGCTGGAACCGCCCCGCGAGCTCCTCCTCCAGCGTCCAGAAGTCGACCTCCGAACGTCCATCGTGAGGAGCCTGCGCCGCGAACCACCCGTCTTCGGACAACGCCGAGGCCGCGTGCTTCAGCCACCGCCGGCGCTCGGCGGCGTCGCGCTCCGCGTAGCTTTCGACCGCGAGGATGAGATCGAAGCGCTCGTGAGCCTCGGGCCAGCCCTGCGAGCACACGATTCCGTCCGCGGCCTCGGCTGGACCCGCCACCACCCGGACAGACGCCGCGCCCGCATCTCGGAGCCGCCGCGCGCCCTCGAGACTGCGTGGTGCCACGATCAGCACCCGTCGACCCGTTGCCCACGGCTTCAGCGCGACGTATGCGGGCAACTCATCCACCGGGTCCGCCCACTATAACGGGGCCTGGTCGGACCTCACAACGCTCGCAGCCGCGCCCGGCCGTAGTGCCTTCCGTGGCAGCCTGGTAGGCTGAGGCCTCGAGGGACCTGAACGATGGCGCAGGCGGTCAAGTACAAGAAGCCACGGCGGATCAACTCCGTCAGCGTGGGCCTTGCGCTCATCGCCGGACTGGCGCTCTACCTCGCCTACCAGTACCTACCGCTCTTCCTCCAGAAGCAAGAGGCGTATCGCACTCTCGAGGAGACCGGATCGTCCTTTTCGGGCCGGCGCAGCTACTACGTCCAAGACGCACCGGCCACCGAAGCCCTGCGGCGCCGCATGGAGAACGACCTGCGGCGGGTGGGTATCTCCGACCCCGAGCTGGAGACCTGGATCGAGTACGAGGAACACGAGGCCGAGTTCGGCGCGATCTACTCGATTTGGATCGAATGGCCGATGAACATCCTGCCCAAGCAGGAATTCGTCTACGAAGTGGTGCATCCGGTCTCGTTCTGAGCCTGCTCCCGCTCGAGCGCCGGTCCTGATAGGATGCAGGCTGCGGGATCCGATGGGAGCCAGGCTCATTCTGGTCAAAGGAGAAGGCCCAAGTGAGTACATGCTCACCGCCTTCAACACGTTGGGGCGGCACCCCGACAACACGGTGCAGGTGCTCGACCGCATCGTGTCCAAGGAGCACTGCCGGATCACCCGTGGTCCGCAGGGCGGCTACATCCTGCGCGACGTCGGCTCGCTCAACGGCAGCTACGTCAACGGGCAGCGGATCGAGGAATCGCCGCTCACCAGCGGGGACGAAATCTCGCTGGGCAACACCCTGCTGCGCTTCGAGGACGACGACGAGAAGAAGCCCGCACCCGCGAGCAGCTTCACCGTGGTCACGGACATGCTGCAGAGTCAGGTTCGCAGCCGGGTCGACGCGAACACGCGCTTCCTGCCCGCCGCAGAGGTCACCGACATCGAGGCCCTTCGCGGGGACTACGAGAAGCTCAGGATTGCGCACGAGCTCAGCCAGAAGCTCTCGGTCGACACCAACCTCGACGACCTCCTGCAGAAGATCGTCAACGAGACGTTCCTGCTGATCAAGGCCGACCGCGCGGTCATCCTCCTGGTCGACGCCGACACCGACCAACTCGTGCCGCGCTACGTCAAGCAGAAGCGCGAAGGCGAGGAGATCCAGCTCTCCACGTCAATCCTCGACGAGGTCCGCAACAAGAAGCGCGCCGTGCTGTCGTCCGACGCCATGCTCGACGAGCGCTTCAAGGCATCCAAGAGCATCATCATGCAGGGCATTCGCTCCACCATGGCCGTGCCTCTGCTGTACGCAGACCAGCTCGTGGGCGTGATGCACATGGACTCCACGCTCACCACCGGGGCGTTCAAGGAGAAGGACCTCACCCTGTTCCAGGGGATCGCCACCCAGGCCGCGATCGCCATCGAGAACAACCGACTGGCCAAGAAGATCGAGCACGAGGCCGGGCAGCGGGCTCAGTTCCAGCGGCTGTTGTCGCCCAACCTCGTCGACCAGATCGTCCGCGGAGCCCTCCAACTCGATCAGGGCGGAACGAGGCGCGACGTCACCATGCTCTTCGCGGACATCCGCGGATTCACCGAGATGAGCGAGCGGCACTCTCCCGAAGAGATGGTCAAGACGCTCAACGACTACTTCGAGGTCATGGTCGACGTCTTGTTCGCGCACGGCGGCACGCTCGACAAGTACGTCGGCGATGAGATCATCGGCCTGTTCGGCGCTCCGGTGACGCTCCCCGATGCTGCAGACCGCGCCATTCGCTGCGGCCTGGAGATGCAGCGAGCGCTCGCGGAGTTCAACCGCGTGCGGCACAGCGCCGGGATGGAACCGATTCACATCGGGATCGGCATCAACACCGGCCCCGTCATCGCCGGCGCCATCGGCTCGTCGAGAACGCTGCAGTACACCGTGATCGGCGATGCCGTGAACGTCGCCGCGCGTCTGTGCAGCGTTGCCAAGGCCGGCGAGGTGATCCTCTCCGAGTTCACGATGCAGCACACCCAGGGCGAGGTGAACGTCGAGCGGCGCGCGCCGGTGCAGGTCAAGGGCAAGTCGGCCGAGCTGCAGATCTACGCTGCGCAGCAAGACCCGAACGCACCCGGGACGAGCACCAGCACGAGTACCCGCACCACGCAGTCGGTTCCCAGCTGATGCGCTTCCAAACCCTCGGCAAACATCTCCCGCGACTGCACGGCCTCGCGGCGGGAGACGGGCCGCTGGCGCCCATCCCCGCCGCGCCGCTCGCCTCGTTCGCCGACGACATCGTTCTCGCCGACGATCGGCGACTGGCCGTCCGCGTCGTTGCGCACGGGTCCGAGGGCCGCATCACGCTCGACTTCCGGGACAGCGCGCCCTCGGACGACGCCCGCGGCTTTGGCCTCGACCAAGAGGGAGTGGAGCTCGCGAGTCTTCTCGCGCTGAGCCACGCCCTCGATCAGCGGGCCGACCCTCGGTGGTCGCCGTCGCTGACCGTCGTGACCACGTCGACCAGCTGGGTCGGCCACGGACCCTCTGCAGACCCGGGCCATCAGGCGTTCAGCCTCGCGCGGGTCTTCGACGCGGTCCTGGGCGCCCTCGCCATGGCGTGGCCGGGGCGCGTTGGGGCAGGGTCGTGCACGGTTGGTGCCGTCGTCGAATTGACGTCGGGCTCCGAGACCATCACCGAGGCCATCCCCGGCGGCGAGGGTGCAACGCCGGCGCGTGCGGGTCGAAGCGGCTGGCAGAGCCCGGTGCTCGGACGGGTCGGGACGGCCGGGTTTGCGTCGTGGCTGTCCGTGACGCAACGAAGCCGCGCGCGCTCGGGCGGAGGCGGCGCGCGCATCGGAGGAGACGGCGTCGTGCGCACCTACACCGTGAGCGCTCCGGCGACCGTTCAGGTCGGAATCGATCGCGTTCACAACCCTCCTCACGGCATCGGCCGCGCGGGCCCTCCGTCCGCAGGTCGGGTCTGGATTGGACGACCGGGCGAGGACCCGACGCCTTCGTTCAACCCGGACAGTCTCTCACCGTGGATCGATCATCCGCTGTCCGCCGGAGACACATTGGTGGTCGAGACCGCTGGGGGTGCGGGACACGGGTTCGGCGGCTATGGAGACATCGAGTTCGATCCAGCCCAGTGGTTCGGCTCCACGTCCGAGGCGCACTGAAGCGCGATGTGGCCCACGAAGTCGAGCGCCCGGCGCTCCTGCGTCGCGGGCCATCCGCAGCCCATCCCGCTCTCGCAAACGTCTCGACAGCTCCCACGGGACGGCGCGCCACGATCGCGCTCGAGCGCCCGGCAGAGGTTCGCGCGCGTATTGGGTCCGATCGGACCCATGTCGACGAGCAACGTCTCCACCGTGGGCACGCCATCGCCACGATCGACACACACCGCGCTGCAGCTGTGGGGCTCTTCCCCGTGGCCGGGCACCCGACACAGCGCGGGATCGAGATCGACGTGCACGACGCCCGCGGTCCCCGTCATCCGGGTCGTGCTCGCCGTGGGGTGCAGATCCACGTCGCAGGGCCGCGCGCAGACCTCCACCGCCGTAGCGTTGAGGCCGCTGTCACCCCGCACCAACTCCGAGGGGGCCGAGGGCGCCGGCGGGGGCGCTGCCGTCCGGGGCGTGCAGCCGACCGCCCATGTACACACGGCGGCGCACCGTAGCGCGATCTTCGCAGTTCGGGACCCAGCCACGCATAGAGGATATCCCGGGCCCTCGGGTAGGCAGCGGGGAACCTCCGGGGTGGCTCGTCGCACCTCAAGCGCGGAGCTTTCCGCGGTTTGATGTCCGGCCCTCGTGCTCGCCTCGCTTTCTTCGCCCTGTGCGCATGCGTGCTCGCCCCCGCGAGCGCGAGCGCTGGCGACGGTCTACGGGTCGGCGAGCACCGACCGGCGACCTGGGACGATGACGAGGCGCAGCTCCGCGCCCAGGGGCTGGGTCAATCCCGCGGCAACCCGGTGGTGCTTGAGGAACAACCCCAGCTCTCGGCCGGTCCACGGCCTGCGGCCGACGAGCTCCAGCCCGCGGTCATCTTCTTGAACTTCGACGGAGCCGAGCTCACCAGCGGCCCGGACGACGCTCGCTCCAACCTCACCACCATCCAGGACATGGCGGGCCCCTTCCCTGCCTACGGGAACAACGGGGCCAAGCGGCAGGCCATCGTCCAGTCCGTCCGCGAGGACTGGTCCGCGTACAACGCCGTGATCACGGATCAGCGCCCATCCGCCGGGGACTACGTCATGTCCATGATCGGACCGGGCAACCCCAACGACAACGCGACGCTCGGCCTTGCGGTGCTCGACTGCGAGGACTTCAACACCCGCAACAACATCGTCTTCGCCTTCCACGGCGCGAGCGATGCCCATACCGCCACCAGCACCGCGACGACCGTCAGCCAGGAGGTCGGCCACTCCTTTGGGCTCGAGCATGTGGACGAACCGTCGGACATCATGAACCCGACCAACGTCGGTGGCGACCCATCCTTCCGGGACGAGTGCCTGCCGCTGAGCACGGGCAACATTCAGTGCACCGCCCAACACAGCCGTGAGTGTGGGGCAGAAGACCAACAAAACGCGCACCGTGAGCTCTACCGGATCATCGGACCCGCCACGCCGGACGCTTCTGGCCCGTCCGTTCGGCTACTCTCCCCTCTGGATGGAGAGGACTTCGAGCTCGACGAAGCGTTCGAGATCGTCATCGAAGCCGAAGAGGGCATCACGATCCACAAGGCCGCGCTGTTCGTGAACACGCTGCTGGAGGATACCGACGACGCGGCCCCGTTCGGGTGGACCGCCCGCCAATCCGTGTCCGGTCAGTACGAGATCCGCGTCGAGGTTCAGGACACGCGCGGCTTCATTCGGGTCAGCAACACCGCCACCATCACCGTCGGCCGGACCTCACCGGCCGCAAATGGAACGGGGGTCCTGCCTCCTCCTGGCTACGGCGTCGACACCGAGCCGGAGGGATGCTCGTGTTCGTCCCAGTCCGATTCGGGACGCGTCTTCTTCTGGGCGCTCATTCCATTGTTCGGCCTGGCCCGAAGCCGCCCTGCCAGACGCCTCCATTCGAGATAGTCTCGACGTTGGTGGGGAAACTCAGCCAACTCTGCGCATACCTCGAACGGCCGGACGCCACGGAGCTCGTCTTCGAGGTGGGAGCCCCAGCCGTCGTGAAGTCGACGACCCGGGACCTGCCCGTCACCGTCTCCCCCCTCAACCAGCGCGCCGTGTCGAAGTTCTTCGAGGGTACGGACGTGGCCGCGCTGTTGGCCGGCGGCGACAAGTCGAAGGACGTTCGCTTCGAACTCGAGGGCAAGTCGCTCGTCGCCGCGATCACCAAGCGGGGCATGGCCCTGCGCGTGTCCGTTCGCATGCGCAGCCTCGGACATGCCAACGAAATCACCCGCCCGCTGCCCGCTGCGCCCACCCGGCCCCAACCGGCAGCGACGATCGAGCCGCGCTCGACGCCTCGCGCGAGCCCCCCCGCCCCCGCGGCTGCACCTACCACGCGCACCAAGCCGCGCACGGTCGACCTCCCGCCGCTGGGAGGACCGGAGATGGGGCTGCCCAGCGCCGCCGTCGCGCCGACCCGATCGGACAAGATGCGGGCTCGGGAGGCAGATGCGCCGGTTCGACTCGCTCCCGAGCCGACGGTCGCCCTGGCCCCGACAGCCCCGCCACCATCGCCCACCGCAGCCAAGGGCCTCGGTGCTCGACTGGCACCCGTACATCTGCGCGCCAGCGGCGTGCCCGAGCTCGAGTCGATGCTCAGGCAGATGATCGAACTCGGCGCGAGCGACCTGCACCTCTCCGCAGACAGTCGACCGATCGTCCGGCTGCACGGGAGCATGCAGCCACTCGAAGGGCACCGCACCATCTCCGCGGACCGGCTCGCGCAGCTGCTGCTCGAGCTGGCCGATGACGACACCTACCGAAGCTTCGTCGAGCACGCCGACGCCGACTTCGCGTATGCGATCAAGGGCCTCGCTCGATTTCGGGCGAACTACTTCGCCGACCGGAAGGGCATGGGCGCGGTCTTCCGTCAGATCCCGATGGACATCCTCACCCCCGAGGCCATCGGACTCCCGACCAAGGTCCTCGACCTCTGCTGGCTCACCAAGGGCCTGGTGCTGGTGACCGGCCCGACCGGTTCGGGAAAGTCGACAACGCTCGCGTCCATGGTCGACTTCATCAACCGAAACCGCGACGACCACATCATCACGATTGAAGACCCGATCGAGTTCGTCCACGACAACAAGCGTTGCCTCGTCAACCAGCGAGAAGTGGGCCGGCACACTCGCTCCTTCAAGGCCGCCTTGCGGGCTGCCCTCCGCGAAGACCCCGACGTCATCCTGGTCGGTGAGCTTCGAGACCTCGAGACGATTCACATCGCGCTCGAGACCGCGGAGACGGGACACCTGGTGTTCGGCACGCTTCACACCACCACCGCTCCGAGCACGGTCGACCGCCTCATCGACCAGTTCCCCGGCGATCAGCAGGCTCAGATTCGAACGATGCTCGGCGAGTCGATGCGCGGCGTGATCGGGCAGACGCTGCTCCGGCGAAAGACCGGTGGGCGCGTTGCCGCCTACGAGGTGCTGCTTCACACCAGCGCGGTCGGCAACCTGATCCGCGAGGGCAAGACGCACCAGCTCAAGAACACGATGCAGGTGAGCAAGGACATCGGCATGCAGAACCTCAACGACCACATGATGAAGTTGGTCCTGGGCGACGTCATCGAGCCGCGCGAGGCCTACCTCAAGGCGGTCGACAAGAAGAACCTCCAGCAGATGTTCGAGAAGGCCGGAATCCAGTTCGAGGCGACGGAGGAGTAGACCCGTTCGCTGCCGCCCAACGTGACGAAGCCGCAGTGGCAACCCCACTGCGGCTTCGCGCAAACCCGGCGAGCCGGGATCAGCTCACCTGGACACCGATGGCCCGGCGAGCCGCGAAATAGTCCTCGCTGATGCTGTAGAGCACCAGCTCCTTGATCTTGTCCCGCGGCCCCATCGCGCTACCGAGCATCGCCTGCTCTTGCGAGATCATCTGACCGGCAATGCGCAGGTCGTGGCAGAGCAGCAGGCCGACGCGATAGCTCGTCAGCTCGACGGCGGCAGCCCAACGCTTCACGTCGGTCGAACCACCAGCATCCACGAACTTCTGGATCAGGCTGCGAAGCCTGTCGACCGCAGCGGGCTGCATCCGGCTGGTGATTTCGCGCGCGATCTGGTCGAGCGCGGTGTTGTTCTCTCCGACCTGCATGCCGACCGCCCGGAGGCACGCGAGGAACACCTGCTTGAGGTTCTGCGGCGTCCGGTCGAGCGCGACGTAGCAGAAGTGCGGCAGGTAGAGGTCCATCATGTGTCGGCCGAGCGCGAAGGCCAGGTGAGACTCGGACTTGCCTCGCAGCAGGTTCTGGAACACCACCATCGAGGGATGAATGGCGTTGGAGCGCTTGAAGTTCATGAGCTTCAAGTCGCCTGGGTCGTTCGGGCGCAGGAACACGTCCGGCTTGGACACGTTCAGGACGTCCTTGGTGTACTTCGCCATCCGCGAGAACAACGAGGGGTCGATCTCGATGTCGATGACCTCGTTGGCGTTGAGCGTCGCCGGTAGGTCGACCGCTCGCCATGCCGCCACCGCCGGAGCGATGAGGCCGAGGATTCCGGTGAGGTACAGGTCCTGGTCCGGGTGGAACACGTGGCGTCGCAGCGTCTCTTCGCTGAGACGCTGGCGCGCCATGACGAAGTCCCCACGCTTGTTCTGCTCGACCATGGCCTCCTCCTCGGGCGTCGCCTTCTTGAGGAAGCTCAGCACCGACGCCACGCAGTACGCTTTGTCGACCGCGTTGGCCTTCACGTAGATGTTGAACAGCGCGTGGTAGCTCTCGTAGCGGAACGGCTCGCTCGCGATGAGGATCTGGTGCTCGCGAACCGCCGAGTCCACGTATTCCTCGGCGCTGTCGACCATCAAGCGTTCATAGAGCTCGGCGAGCTTGATGTGACGCGTGACGTCGTCGGGGTCGAGCTTCGAGGCGACCTCGAAGGCTGCGGCCGCGGACTTGTAGTCCTGCATTCGGGAGCGGTAGATCTCGGCGAGGTTGCTCCAAAGCGTGACCTTGAGCGGCTCGTTCCCCTGCTGGGGCAGCCGCTTGAGCATCTTGCGATAGGCTCGCTCGAGTGACTTCCACTCGCGCTCCTTGGTGAGCATGGTGTCGATGGCCTGGAAGGCCTTGAGCATGCTGGGGTCGTCGTCGAGCACCGCGTTGAAGCGATCCAGCGCCTCGGTCGATGTCCCCAGCTCGTCCCGAAGGAGCACCGCTGCCGTGTAGTTGTAGCGGCTGCGCCGACGGACGTCGGTCTCGATCTCCACCAGTCGGTCGATGACCGAGATGGCGTCTTCCCAGCGCTTGGCGTTGGTGTAGAGGTCGAGCAGCGTGTGCAGCGTCGGGTAGTCCTCGGGACGGAGGTCCAGCGCCGACTGGTATGCGGCAGCCGACTTGTCGCGGTTGCCCAGCTTCTCGGCGTACAGCTCGCCGATGTCCTTCCACAGACCGAACTGCGCGTCCCCGTCGGGCGTGATGTCGACGAGCGCCCGCTTGGCCTCGATGACCCCTTCCCAGTCGTTGGCCTGCGCGCGCAGGTTGATGACCGAGACCAGCGTCTCGTTGTGGTGCGGGTCCACCTCGAGCGCCTTCTCGAAGTAGTTCAGCGCCTTGCGGGGCTCGTTCTGCCGGTTCTTGATCGTACCGAGGCGGTGGTAGACGCGAACGGTGTCCTCGTCGGCCTGCGTGTCGCGATGCTGGACCAGGATGGTCTGATAGAGCTTGAACGAGCGATCCCAGTCCTCCTTCTCGAAGAGGAGATCGGCCATCCCCACCAGCACCTCGTGGTCGGTGGAGTCGATGTCGTAGGCCCGCTTGTACTGCTTGAGCGCCTTGTCGACGTTGCCCAGATGCCGGGCAACGCGCGCGGCTTCGACGAAGAGGCGCTTTTGCCCGTCGTCGTCGAGCTCGAGCTGGTCGACCTTGCGGGTCAGCATGTCCAAGACGGGATCGGCCGCCTGCCAGTTTTCCGCCTCCACGTAGACGTCGGCGAGGACCGAACCCACGCGGACGTGCTCGGGGTCGTGCTGCAGCGTCCGTGCGAAGAGCTCGACCGCATGCTCGCGATCTTCGAGTTCCTCGTAGTTGATGAACGCGGCTTCGGAGGCGAGCTTCGTCTTCTCCAGCGCGTTCTGCGAGTACTCGGACGCCGACTCGAGCGTGCGAGACGCCTTGAGCCAATCGGCGCGCTGCTTGTAGATGTCGGCGAGCAAGATGAGCGCGGGCACGTGGCCCGGCTCGACGGTGAGCGCCTGGTTGAGGCGCATCTCCGCTTCGTCGCTGTTCATCAGCTTCTCGTGCTGGACCCGGCCGATCCGGGTGAGCAGCTCGATGCGGCGGTTCGGATCGGGCGTGAGTTCGACGAGCCTGCCCATCGTCTCCACCGCCCGCGGCCAGTCCTCCATCGTCTCTTGGAGACCCGAGAGCGTGTTGGCGGCCTCGAAGTTGTGGGGATCGAGTTCGAGGATCTCCTCGTAGGTCTCGATGGCCCGGTCGACGTCCTCGACCTGCTTCTCGAACACCTCGCCCATCGCGGACAGGAGCTGGATCTGCAGCTGGACGTCCTCGGTGGCCTGAATGTGCGAGCGATAGGTCTCGACGAGCTCGGTCCACTTCTCGAGTCCCGCGTACAGCTCCTCGAGCTGCCGATAGGTCATGTCACGCTGAGGATCCAGCATGATGATCTTCTCGAGGACCTCGGCGGCCCGCTCGTGGTCTCCGGACAAGGAGACCAACGCGTTGGCCATCTTGTCGTAGATGCCGACTTGGGCTTCGACGTCTGCCGTCGCATCGAGTTCCGCCTCCAGAATCTCGAGGTACTCGGGAATCTGGTTGCCATTGAGGTAGAGCCGCTCGAGCGCCTGGAGGGCGTCGAAGTCGGTGGGCTCCTGCGCGAGGATGTCCCGGTAGGTCTCGATGGCGGCGGCGTTGTCGGCCAGGCTGGCCTCCTGCACGTAGCCGATGTGCTTGCGCAGCCGGAGACCCTCGTCCCGATCTTCGGCGATCGCCGCCCGACGGTCGAGGACGACGACCAGCTCGGACCACGACTGCTGCTGCTCGTGCAGCCGAATCAGCGCGTCGAGGGCCGTGGTGCTCTCGGAGTCGATCTCCAGCACGCGACGATAGGACTCGACCGCTGCGCCCACGTTCCCCAAGCGCCCTTCATGGACTTCGGCCATCTCCAGGAGCGTGGAGGTCTGACGCTCCGGCTCGGGCTCCTGCTGAACGAGACGCTCTTGCGTCTCCGCCAGCTCGTTCCACGACTCGGACCGACGCTGGAAGTTGGACAGCTCCCGCAGCGCCGAGACGCTCTCGGGGTTGAGTTCGAGCGCCTTCTCGAGCGACTGGATCCCGTACTCCGCGTGGTTGAGGTGTTCCCCGTACCACCGGCCGATCTTGACCCACAGCTCGCAGCGCTCGTTGGGGTCCTCGATCTGCTGCACGAGCTCGTTGTACTCGTTGAGCAGCTCGGTCCACTTCCCGTGCTCGGTCGCCAGTCGCTCCAGCTCGCGCGCAGTGAGGTCGTTGGCGTAGTCGACGTTGAACGCCGCTTGCAGGGTCGCGAACGCCATGTCCGCGTCTTCGAGGTTCTCCTCGAAGACCTTCGCCGCCGACTGCAGCACGTTGACCCGGCTATCGACGTCGTCGAGCACCTCGGCTCGGTTGATCAACAGCTCACCGAGCGAGGCGTAGTCCTCGGTGTCTCGGTAGATCTGCTCCAGCGCTTCGCCGGCTGGGGCATGCCCCAGGTCCGTCTCGAGGATCTCCTGGTAGGCACCGGCAGCCTGCACCTGGTCCTCCAAGCGCTCCTCCCAGATCGACGCGATCTGCATGAGGACGTCGATCTTCTCGTCGCCTTCGAGCACCTTGGTCTTCTGCTCGAGAATGCCGATCGCCTCGTTCCACCGCGCTTCTTGGGTGTAGAGGGCCTCCAGCGCAGCGAGGGCTTCCATGTTGCCCGGCTCCATCTGGACGACCGCGTGCCAGGACTCGATCGCCTGGTCGGGCTGCATCAAGTACTCGCCGTGGATGCGACCGGCCTTCGCGTAGAGTTCCTGGAGCTCCGGGTAGCCGATGACCTCGGGACCTTGAGCGATGAGGCTGTCGAGCACCGCAATGAGCTCGACCCAGGCCTGGGAGTCCTCGTAGATCCGATGCAGTGCCTGAAGGGTCTCGAGGTTGTTGGGATCGAGATCCAGCGCGTTGAGCCAGGCGTCCAGCGCGTTCCGCTCGCGCTCGAGCTTCTCGCCGTAGACCCGGCCGAGGGTTTGGTAGGCGTCGACGCGCAGCTGCGCATCTTCGATGACGAAGACCTGCCGCTCGAGGATCTCGACGAGATCGTCCCAGCGTTCGTTGGACTCGTGCAGCGCGGCCAGCTCGCCCAGCGCGAGCGGGTCCTCGCCTCGTAGGTCGAGCACCCGATTCCACAGATCGATCGCATCGGTCTCGCGATTCAGGGAATCGGAGGCGATCTTCGCCATTCGCTGATAGCAGGCCGCCGTGTCCTCGTCGGTGTTCGCGACGTCGACCGTCTTCTGATAGACGTCGAAGAGTTCCTCCCACTTGTGCTGGTAGAGGTAGAGCGCCTCGAGGCGCTCCAGCGCGCTGGTGTTGGCCGGATCGTTGTCCAGCGCCCGGTTGTACGCCGCCACAGCCTGATCCGGGTTGTGCAGGTCACGCTCGAAGGTCTGCGCGAGGCGAACCTCCAGGTCGACGAGTTGCTCTCCGTCGATGGTGATCTGAATGCGTCGCTGCAGGATCTCCGCGAGGTCCTGCGCCATGCCCAGCTCGGCGTAGATGCGATCGAGTGCTGCCAGCGCGTCCCGGTTCTCTGCGTCGAGTTCCAGCACCGCCCGATAGGCATCGATGGCGCGGCCGCCGTCCATGAGGCGCGTGTCGAGCACCTTCGCGGACCGGGTGAGCACGGAGAGCTTCACCTCCGGCGGCTGCTCCTCTTCGAGGATCTGGCCGCCGACGTCGACGATGTGGCCCCACTCGCCCGTCATCTCGGCGAGTCGATCGAGTTCCTGATGGACGTGCTCGCTGGACGGGTCGTCCATGTACGCGCGCAGCCACCAGATATAGGCGTCCGCCGGGCTTCCCAGGCGGTGTTCGCAGATCTCGGCCACGCTCTGAATGATGCTCAGCCGCTCGTGCTGATCCTCGGTCGCACCGAGCTTCACCTCACCGAGCTTCACCAGTGCATCCCACCGCTCGGCGGCTTGATAGATCGGCTCGAGGATCTCGGCGATCTCGCTCTGATGCTCGCCACTGGTGAAGATGAGCTCCAGCGCCTGCAGCGTCTGCTCGTGCGCGGGATCGATGTTGAGGATTTCCCTGTAGGCCTCGATGGCCTTGGCGGGCTGATTCATCGAGATCTGGTAGGTCTGGCCCATCCGGAAGTAGAGCGCGATCAACTCGTACTCGTCTCCGGTGATCGAGATCTGCCGCCGCAGGTTGTCGACCAGGTCGGACCAACGCTCTCGTGACGTGAAGATCCGATCGAGCGCACCGATGGCGGCCGCGTCCTCGGGGTCGTTGTCGAGAACCTCGAGGTAACGCTTCACGGCGTCATCGACGTTGTCGAGGCGCTCCTCTTGGATCCGAGCCAAGCGGGAGAGCATCTGCGTCTTCGTGTTCGGATCGAGCAGCTTGTCCGCCTGCTCGGAGAGCAGGCTCGCAAACTTGTCCCAGTCTCCGGTCACCTCGGCAAGCCGACCGAGCTGTTCGACCGTCTCCTCCGATTGAGGGTCGGTGGCCAGCGCCCGCGCATACGCGTCGGTCGCCTTGTCGAACTCGGACAGCTGCATCTCATGGATGTTCGCCACCTGATGGAGCCGCTCGATCTTCCCGACCGGATCCTCGGTGTGCTTCACCATGACCTCGTAGATCTCGACGAGCTTCTCCCACTCGGAGAACTGCTCGTAGAGCGGCGCGAGGACGTGGGCTGCCGCCATGGGCTCGTTGGTCCCATGGACGATCCGGCCCAGCGCTTGAATCGTCGGCTCGTGGGCGGGGTCGTGATGGAGGACGTCTCGGTACGCCTCGATCGCTCGAACCATGTCTTCGAGACGGTTCTCCCACAGCTGTCCGATGCGGTACCGAAGCGCGGTCTGCTCCTGTGCGGTGTCGAATGCATCGACCGCTCGCTCGAGGATCTGGAGCTGGTCGAGCCAGCGTTCGGCTTGACCGTAGAGGCGGTCGAGCGCCTGGATCGCCTGCGAATCGCCGGGCTCGATGTCGAGCACCGCCTGATAGGTGTCGATCGCACGGTCCGTATCCTGGAGCTCTGCGTCGTAGACCTGCCCCAGCACGTAGAGGGCCTGACGCCGCTCGTCGGGGTCCACGGCCAACTCGCTCTTGCGCGCGTACACGTCGCGGAGCGGCTCCCACCGCTCGAGCTGCACGTACAAGCGCTCGAGCGCATCGAGTGCATCCCGGTCCGCGTCGTCGATCGTGAGCACGCGTTGATAGAGCTCGATCGCGCCTTCGGCGTCCTCGAGGACCGACTCCCGAATGCTGGCCGCGTACGCGAGCAGCTTCTTCTGGTCGTCGGGCTGTTCGACCATCTCCGCCTGCCGCACGACCGCAGAGACGAGCGCCACGTGGTTGTGGGTGTTGCGGTGCAGCTCGATCAACGCGTTGACCGCCCCGAAGTTCGCCGGGTCGACCTCGAGCATCTTCTCGTAGGTCGCAGCAGCGTTCTGTGCATCGTCGATCGCGGTCTCGTAGGTCCGAGCAACCTTGTCGAGGATCGCGAGGCGAAGCTGATCGTCGACGACGTCGTCGACGACGCCTTCGTACAGCGCGACCACCTCGTTGAAGGCGCCCATCTGATTGGCGAGGTTGTCCAAGCGGGACTGCGTGTCCTCGCGGCTGGGATCTTCCTTCAGCGCGCGTCCGAACGCATCGAAGGCCTTCTCGGGCTCGTCCCCGGCCAGCTCGTACAGCTCGCCGATCTGGTGGAGGAGCTGGATCTTCTCGCTCGGTTCGAGCGAGTGCTTGACCATGATCTCGTAGGTCCCGATCAGCTTGTTCCAGTCGTTGCTGGCCTTGTAGATGGGCTCGAGGATCTTCGCGACCGAGAGCTGGTGGTCTTGGTCGTCGAGCAGGGTCTCGAGCGCCTCGAGAGCCGACTCGTTGACCGGATCGAACTCCAGCACGCGACTGTAGGTGCTCACAGCCAGGGCGGGTTGATCGAGCTTCTTGAGCTGGAGCGAACCCAGGCGGAGGTTGAGCTCGATCTGCTCGTTGGGATCGGCGGACAGCGCGAGCTGTCGGCTGAGATTCTCGGCGAGCTCCGGCCACTGCTCCGAGGCGAGATACAGCCGGTCCAAGGCCGCGATCGCCCGCGAGTTGACGTCATCGTCCGCGAGGATCTCGCTGTACGTGACGATCCCGTCCTGGCTCCGGTCGAGCAGGTCGACCTGCAGGTGTGCGATCTTGAAGCGAAGGTCTTCACGCGCCTGGGGATCGCTCTCGAGCTCCACCTTGCTGCGGTAGACGTCGAGCAGCTGCTCCCAGTTCTGGTCGCGCGAGTAGAGTGCTTCGAGTGCGTCCAGCGAGCTGCTGTCGCCGGGATCGATGTCGACGGCGCGCTGGTAGCAGGCGATCGATTTGTCGCTGTCGCCGAGCTGCTGGTCATACAGCGTCGCGAGGCGGGTGAGCAGCCGACGCATCAAGCCGCTCTCGAGGTCCTTGGAGACGGCCTCTTCGTGGAGGTCGGCGAAGTCCTGCCACCGGTCTTCGACCGTGGCGATGTTCTCGAGCGACTGGGCAGCGACCTGGTTGTCGGGACGCTCGCGGAATGCCTGCGCGTAGACGTCGAACGCTCGGCTGCTGTCGCCCATGGCGTGCGAGAGCAACTCGCCGATGCGCAGGAGCAGGTTGACCCGCTCGTGGGTGTCTTCGGCGGCGTCCGCTTGGATCTGCAGGCACTGCACCTGCTCGGCGTGGGCTTCCATCGCCTCGTAGATCGGCAGCAAGATGCCCGCGACCTTGACTCGAAGCGCACCACGTTCTGCGTCCTCATCTTGGTCGGCATCCGCCTCCGCATCTGGCCGCTCGAGCCAACCTTCGAGGCGATCGCGGGCGCTGTCGTTGGCCGGGTCCAGCTCGAGCACCTGACGGTACAGCTCGACCGCCTCGGCGGGAGCGTGCAACCGGTCCTGCTGGATCACCCCCAAGCGCAGCAGGTACTCAGCACGGACGGACGTCTCGGCGTCTCGCTCGGCCGAAACCGCGAGCTCTCGCTCCAGCACTCCAGCGAGGTCTTGCCACCGCTCGAGGCTGAGGTAGATCCGGTCGAGGGCAGAGAGGACCTCGAGGTCTTCGACGCCCGAGTCGAGCACGGCGTTGTAGGCCTCGATGGCCTTTTCGTGATGACCGAGCTGCTCGTGAATCGAGCCGATCCGCGTCTGCGTGGCGCGCTTCTCCTCCTCGTCACTGCTCAAGGACAGCTTGGTGCCGAGCACCGCGAGCAGGTCTTCTTCGCGACCGAGCGCGAGGTAGAGACGCTCGAGGGACGCCAGCGCCGTGGGCTCCTCGGGGTCGATCTCGACGATGGCCTGGTTGACGGCAAGTGCCGCGTCCAAGTCGGCCATGTGCTGCTCGTTGATCTCGGCGAGCTTGAGCCGCAGTGGCAGGCTGTCGGTCGAATCCCCGTACTCCGCGATCGAGAGTTCGAGGGACTTCGCCAGCGGCTGCCACTGGTTGGTGGTCTCCGCCAGCCGCTCGAGGTGCTCTCGGGCATCCGTCGCCGTGTGATCCTCCTCGAGCGCGGTCTGGTAGTAGGAGAAGGCTTCCTCGGGCTCGTGCGCGATCCGTTCGGCGAGGTCGGCGAGACGACGCAACAGCGCCTGCCGTGCGACGGGGTCTTCCTCGTTGTCGAGCTTGATGCGCAGCGGCTTGGCGAGATGACGCTCGTCTTCAGCCTCCTCGTACAGCTCGATCAGCTTCTCGGCGACGGTGAGGTTGTCCTCGTCTCCGAGGGCCTTCTCGAGCGCACGAATCGCCCGCTCGGGCTTGCCGATCTTGTCGCGGTACAGCGCGGCGATCTTGAGCTGGAGCTCGATCTTCCGCTCGTCCCCTTCAGCGCTCTCCACCTCTCGCTCGAGGACGCGGATGAACTCCGGCCACTTGTCCTGCTTGGCGTAGAACTGCTCGAGCGCGTCCATGTCGCCCTGGGCGATGTAGAGCTTCTTGAGCGCGTCCTGAGCCCGCCGGTTGTCCGGCTCGAGTTCGTGGAGTGCTTCCCACGTCCGAATCGCGGCCGTGTTGTCCTTGACCTTGTCGGCGTACAGGAGCCCCAGCTTGACCAGGTACTGCGACTTCTTGCCCGCGTCGTCGGTCACCTCGATCAGTCGCTCGAGGGTGCCCGACAGCGCCGGCCAGTCCTTCTCGCGCTCCTGCATGCCCTCGAGGTTCTCGAGCGCCTCGACGTTGTCGGGGTCGTTCTCGAGCACCTGCGACCACAAGCTGATGGAGATCGCGGGTTTCTTGATCTTCTGCCCGGCGACGCGGGCGACCTCGAGGAGCTGCGCCTTGCGTTCCTCGGGATCCTCGATGAGCGCCAGCTCCTTCTGCTGAACGGCGAGCATCTTTTCCCAGTCGCGGCGGCGCTGGTAGAGTTCCTTGAGCTTGCTGATCGCGGTGGGATCGAACTCGTCGCACTCCAGGACCGCCTCGTAGCTCTTGATCGCCTCGGCCTGGTTGTTGAACTTCTCCAGGAAGAGCTCGCCAGCCTGCAGGTGCAGCTGCTTGCGGGCTTCCATGTCGTCGACGAGCTCCGCGCGGCGGCGGATCCGACCGATCAGGTCGGGCCAACGCTTCATCGACTCGAACTGGTTCTGCTGCTCCTCGACGACCTTGAGCAGCCGCTCCTTGTCGCCATCGCCGCTGGATTCCAGCAGCTTCTCTAGACCGTTGAGCGTCGTGACGACCAGGCCGGGCTGACGGAGCCGCTCGCGATACAGCTCGATGAGTTCCCAGTGCAGCGCTGCGTTCTGGTCGAGATCGTCATCGGGCGTGTTCTTGATCTGATCCTTGAGCAGGTCGGCGACGTTGCTCCACTTGTTGTTGTCGACGTAGAGCTGCTTGAGACGCGCGCGCGGGTAGGCCTTATCCGGCATCTTGCTGACGGCGTCACGCCAAGCATCGATCGCACGCTTTCCGCCCTTCTTGTCCGCCTGCTTCGCCTTCTCGATCAGCTTGATCTGATCGGCGTCGAACGACTCGTCGCCGAGTTCCATCGGCTCGGGCTCGGAGTCGTCTTCCTCGGAGTCGTCTTCCTCGGAGTCGTCCTCTTCCTCGGAGTCGTCCTCCTCGGAGTCGTCCTCTTCTGGTTCGTCTTCTTCGACCTCGTCGGCCTCGGCCTCGGCTTCGACCTCGTCAGCGTCCGCTTCGACGTCGTCGTCCGCGACCTCGACCTCGTCGGCCTCGGATTCGACCGCCTCTTCGGATGCGTCCGCTTCGGCTTCGTCCGCTTCTTCGGCTTCGACTTCGACAGGCTCGGGTTCGACGTCGTCGTCGTCCGCCGCCACGTCGACCTCTTCATCGGAAGCGTCTTCGCGCTCGACATCGACCGCCTGGGGCTGCGCTTCGACGGCTTCGACCTCTGCAGCCGCGGGGGCGGATCCAAACGCATCCAGCTCCACGGGCTCGAGTGCGCCCACTTCGTTCTGGTAGCGGGTGATCGTCGGGTGATCGGGGGCGACGTCTACGGCAACGCCGAGGAACCGCCCGGCGGTCGCGGCGTCTTGAAACGCGTTCCAAGCGAAGCCACCAGCCTCGAGCGCAAGCAGCACGCGCTCGGCGGGATCCTCGAGCGACGCGATGCCGCGTTCGGCGAGCGGTACGAGGGCATCGGCCTGACCGGATTCGTCCGCGCTGGCCACGAGCTTGCGAAACGCAGAGACGTTCCAGAGCGTTTCCTCGGCGGTCCCGAGCGCCCCGACGCTGTACGCGAGGTCCAACGCCTGATGGAAGAAGTACGCGGCCATCTGCGGGTTGTTCAATCGAACGTCCCAGATGTCACCGAAGCGCCGAAGCATGTCGACCTTCTCGTTGTCGTCTTCGACGAGCGCCACGCGGCGGTCTTGAAGCTTCTGCACGTGCTGCAGCTGCCCCGCGTTCGCAAGCAGCGTGTCTGCGAGGTACCCAGCCTCTTCGTTCTTCGGATCGGCTTCGAGCGCCTTGAACAGCAGCGGCAACAGTCGGGAGTCGTCAGGAGCCTCTTGCTGAAGGATGCGCGCCGCCTTCATGTACAGAGAGGACAGCTGTGGTCCGCGATTGGGAACCTTCGCAGCAAGCGGGTCGTCTTCGCCCGTGAGCGCGGTGAGCTGTGCGTACGCGGTCTCGAGCCCCAACTCCCAATTGGAGCGGTCGTACAGCGTCTCTTGGAATCGCGCTTGATAGGTCTCGTTCTCCGGCTCGGCCTCGGAGGCCGCGCCGAGATGCAGCTTCGCCTCGTCGACGTTGCGCAGGTTGAGCTGCGCCGTGCCGTAGTCGTAGTTGAGCGGACCTGCGAGTTCGGGATCGCGATTGGCCTTGAGCTCGAGGCCCATCAATCGCGTCACCATCTCGAGGTTCGCCATCACCTGGTAGATCTGGCGCGCCCGACGAAGCGCTTCGAGGTTGCTCTGGTCGAGCTTGAAGGCCTTCTGGTAGGCCTGCATCGCCCGCGCCTTGTCGAGGAACACGTCCTCGCACGCTCGCGCGAGTTCGAAGAACGCCTTCGACTGCTCGGACTTCTCGCTTGCCGCGCCGGCTTCCGCTTCGAGCTCGTCGACCACGGTCGACCAATCGTCGACCTCGCGAAGGCGTTGTTTGATCCGCTGGGTGAGTTCCATGTGGGCGCTATCCTTCGAGACTTACAGGGAAAACCCGCGCTCGAAACGCTGCTGGATATAACACGCGTAGACCGTCGCGAACAAACGTCTACGCGGCCTTCGGGGCCAAACCCATGGTCGTCAAACGAGACGCCTGCTTGCCTGTGCCGAGGGTGAACTCAGGTGCAGGTGGGACGTCCGCAATTGAAGAACGCGTCGTCCGAGCGATGAGCTCGAGACGACGCGTTGCCCCGGTCCGGGGAGGCCCTCAGGGGGCCGCAACCGGAGGGTGCCGGCGCTCTAGATCACGTCCTGCATGCGCGCAATGGTGCTGTTGGCGGCACGCTTGAGGTGTTCGGGGACGTCGTTGCCGGCTTTGGAGAGGAACCCCTGCAGAGCCTCGACGGACTCCTTGCGCTGCCTCAGGTCCGCATAGGCCATTCCCAGGCCGAACAGGACGTCCGGCATGTCGGGATCGATCGCCTTGGCGGTCTTGAACGACTCGACGGCATCCTCTGGCTTGTTCAAGGCCCGCTGGGCCCGGCCCAGGCCGTTCCACATGTCGGCGTCCTTGTCGTTGACCTTGACCCCCGTCTCGAGGACGGCCTGACCGACGTTGGCGTGGCCGTAGTCGATGTACATGTTGCCTAGGGAGACGAACGACGCGCTGAACGTCGGATTGAGCTCGATGGCCTTGCGAAACGCGGAGTCAGCCTGTACCGGGTTGTCGAGTCGCTCGTAGAGCACGCCCATCCGGTAGCTGGCTTGGTAGTGGTTCGGGTCGAGCTTGAGCGTCTCTTGGTACTTGGTGATCGCTTCTTGGTACTTCGCGTCCTTGTCGGCCTGCGAAGCACCCGCCTGCTCACCTTGCGCCGCCGTCACGACGCCCAGCTTGAAGAGGTAGTTGGAGTTGGGCTTGTCGCCCATGTTTGCAACCGCCTCCTCGAAGGCCTTGGATGCGTCCACGAGCTTGTTTTGCTTCTGGTAGACGAGTCCGAGGGTGTAGTGCGCCTTGCCGTTGGTCGGATCCATCTCGATCGCTTCCTTCAGGTAGCGCTCGGCGGAAGAGGTGTTGCCCTGCTTCTCGGACTTGATGCCTTCGTTCATCCGCTGGGTGGACTGGACACGCTGACGACTCGCCAGCTTGTTGCAGCCCGGCGCGGCTGCGGCAACGGGAACGGTCAACGCGAAAAGGAGAACGATACGGCGCATGTCGTTTTGATCCCGCGGGCTAGAGAAGCGGGATGGCTCGGTGGTGGATGGTATCGACGCCGCTCCTAGGTGACAAGACCGGTCCGTCAGTCAGGCACGACCCGGGGCGGCGAACCAGGGCGAACCAAGAAGAAAGGGCGAGCCACTCGGCTCGCCCTTTCGGTCCCAGGCTGGCGCTGGCCAGCCCGGACCGCCAGCCCGACCGCCAGCCGACCGTCAGCCCGGCTCGAGCACGAACGGGTAGGTGACGACCACGTTGCCGCCGCCCTGCGGCTTGGGGAAGCTCCAGCGCTTCACGGCCTTGGCGACGCAGTTGGCCACGTTCGCGTCCTTGAGGGACGACTGAGCCACGACGGCGACCGGAACCTTGCCGGTGGGGCCGATGGTGAACTGGACCGCGACGCGACCCTTGAGGTTGGGGTCCTTGACGAGGCCCTGGTTGTAGCAGTGACGCACCTCGTTGATGTGCGCACGGACGATCCGGCGAATGATGTCCTTGTCGAGGGCGCCCTTGACCTGCGCTTTCGCCTGCCGAATCCGGGGAACCCGCTTGCCGCGGCCACCGAAGCCAGCGCCCGAGCCACGGCCGTAGCCCGAACCCGAACCTCCGCCGCCACCTTTTCCGATGGTGCCGACGTTGCCCAGGCCGATGGTGCCCTCACCGGTACCACCACCACCGCGACCGGTGCCGACCAGGCCCAGACCGCCCACGCCGAAGGCTTCTCCGACTTCGGTGCCGGTCAGACCGCCCCAGACGTCCTCATCGTCGTTGCCGACCGCGAACGCTCCACCGTAGGGCGACGCCAGGAAGTGGCCGCTCTCGGAGGCCATCATGCCGAGAATACCGGCCTGCCGGGCCTGCATGTCGGGGTCGAAGTTCCGCGCCATCTGCGGGATGGCGTCCTTTGGGCCCTTCATCGCGTAGAGACCGGACTTCTGCTTGGAGGTGGGCTTGCCCATCTTGCCCTCTTCGCCCTTGTGACGCTGACCGGAACCGCCGGCTTCGTCATCGGAGTTCTCTTGCTCGGGCGGAGGCTCTTCCTCGGGCGTCTCGTCGGGCTGGTTCATGTAGCCGACGAAGCGGTTCTCAGCCATCTCGTCGTCGAGGCTCATCCCATCCTCGTTTGGCATCGCCAGGTGCGCCAGGACCAGGAGCGAGCCCAGGACCACCAGCGACGCAGCGCTGTACAGCCAGAACGGCTTGTCGGTCTCGGACTTCTGGGCGATGACCTTGCCGGGAGGGACGGAGTTGACGTGGAAGACCAGGCCGTTGTGGGCGACCTTGCAGTGCGCCCCCGCCGGAATGGGGAAGGAGTAGGTCGAGCCCATCGCCGCGGCGCGGCCTGAGCTGATCAGCTCTTGCAGGCTGAGCTTCTGCCCGTCGAGGGTCACGTCACCCGTCATCTGGGCGGTGAAGTTCAGGCTGGAGTCGCCCGACTCACTGCCACGAACGAGCGGGAATGCGTTGCTGTCGGGAAGACCAGCGGGCGGGGCGGCGAAGGTAGCGTTGGGCCCCTCCCCGACCGTGTAGTTGGGCATGCCCTTGTCGTTGAGACGAGCGATGCCAACCCCGAACGGCACGAGACCCAAGAACGCGAGGACGACCCCGATGCCGCCAAAGCCCGACCCCGGCGCTTGCGGAGCAGGTCGTCCCGTCGCCTGCGCATCTGCAGCCTCTTGCTCGTAGCTTCTCCATTCGTCGGATCGAAGGACCGTATCGGACGCGAAGAAGATGCCGCCCCCGAGGATCATCAGGCCGCCGAGGGCCAGGAAGACCGGAGCCGAGGCGCGGCGACTCTTGGTCTGGCCGACGTGCTGGACGTCGAGCACCGTGCGGCCGTAGATCGTCATGACCTCGGTGACCGTCGAGCCGTCTTGGCGCTCTACTTCCGAGGCATCGACCTGCATGACCGGTCGAGCCGGGGCTGCCGCGTAGGCTGCTGCGGGCGCCGCTGCTGCGACCGGAGCGGCCGAGGCAGCCGCATAGGACGGTGCGGCGTGCTGAGCCGGCGCGGTTGGCGCTGGGCCGACCACGGTCTGGTTCTGCGGGACGGCCGCTGCAGCACCAGCGGAGAACGCCACCTCGACCCGATACGGCCCGAACTCGAGCACGTCACCGTCTTTGAGGACTGCGTTCTTCTCGACGCGCTGCTCGTTGAGCGTGGTGCCCGTCGAGCTTCCCAGGTCGATCACCCGGACGTCGGACCCCGAGACCTCGATGACGGCGTGCATGCGCGCAACGGCATCGTCCTCGAGGCAAAGGTGCGAGCTCTTCAGCTTGCCGATTTTGATGACGTCTTGGGAGAGCGTCTTCTCTTCGACCAGCTGGCCGTTGTGGAAGATTTTGAGGGTCAGAGACTGGGACATCGGGAGTCCTTCGGGTTCAGGCGGCATGACACCCCGGTTCTCGAGAAGTTCCGAGTTCTTCCGGGGGCGACGCGATTTTTTTTTCGGCGCTTTTCACGCCAGGCTGCGCGCGGCGGCGCAGACGCTCGGGCGGGCTAGATGTCGAACGAGAGCGAGATCAGCTCGTAGAGGAAGTGCGGACGAATCGTGATGAGGCTGGCGTGCTTCACGCGAGCACGAGAGTTCACGTTCGCACCGTCGGGGCTGAGGATCTCACCGTCGACGTTGTCGTCGTCGAAGTCGTAGACCGTGGTGCCACCGTCGCTGCCGACCCGCGCCGCGTCGTCGGCGTCACCTTCTGGGGCCGCCGATGCGACCGAGGCCAAGGAAGTGGACAGAGCGAGGGTCGCCATCAGGGCGAGAGCTTTTGCGCGCATTGGATTGATTCCTCTCGATTTGTCTACGCACCCAAGCCGTGGCGGCAGAGACCACCGGGGTCTCGAGGCGCGTGAAGGGTGAGTCCACCCGATCGACGCGAATCGTATCCGCGGCGGGGGTCGGTTGTCTACTTGATCCGTTGTTCGGATTTTGCCGCTGGCGGCGCTGCAGATCGCTTCGGCGGACAAATCAGCTCTCGCGGGCGGGTTCGGAGCGCATCGCGCCGTACGCCGATTTCAGTTCGAGGCCGGGGCCTGCGCGCCTGTCGCCCGGGGGCGGCGAGCGATGCGCCTCATCCAGCGTCGAACTCGGCGACGTCGGGGTACACGGTCTGGATCCTGCTGAGCGCCTCGGTCGCAGCCGGCGAGCAATGCAGCGTCTCCTCGAACGCGCCCGCGGTCGCATACTCGGTGATCGCCCATCCAGTGGCGTCATCGAGGAGGCGTTCGTCGCACTGAAAGAGGAAGCCCGCGGCCTGCGCACCGCACACATCCGCTTCGCTCGCGACCTCGAGCAGGTTCTGCCCCGCCGCATTTTCGATCGTGCAGATCTCCGAAGGAACCAGGTGCCCCGCGTTCTCGATGCCGACCAGGCGCTTGGGTCCGACCGAGCCTGCGAACCCGCTCCCCTGGCTCTCGAAGGGCACGACCGAGTCCGCGGTGCCGCCGAGGAACAACACGGACTGCAGAGCAGATCCCGCCTCGATCTCCGGGCCCGCTGCGAGCGGAATGATCACGTTCCCCTCGTCGGGGTAGCCACCGACCTCCCCTCCGCCGGCTGAGTGCCCCACCATCCCGATGCGGCCTGCGTCCATGACGGCCGAAAACTCCGAGAGTTCATCGGTCTCGCCGCGAACGGCCGCGAGCAACGCCCGCACGTCGGACTCGAGATCTCGAGCGGGAGCGGCTCCTCCGCAAAGCGGCGCGAGCAGGTCTCGAAGCCAGAGCCCTGGGTGATCGGCAGTCACGACGATGAACCCGCGACTCGCCCAATGGGTCAGGTGCCGAAGCGACTGCGTGCGCCACCCCGCCGTGCCGTGGATGAACAGCACCACCGGGTACGGCCCGAAGTTGGCGTCGATGGAGAGGTCGCGGCCGCACTCGCAGGGCTGCCAGGGGTTGGCCTCGTCGGTGATCTTGGCGGCCTCTTCGGGAGGCAAGGCATCCCGAATGTCGTAGACCACCGCCTCGCCCACCGTCTCGTCCGAGGGGTAGAAGACCTCGACGGTCAGGTCGTCGATGGAGACCGTACGCGCTCCGACCGACCACGGACCGCGCGCGCTGAGGTCGTTGGGCTTGGGCCGCATCGTCGCGCCCTCGCAAGCGTCCGCGTTCTCTTCATCGGGCGAGCCCGTGGTGGAGCTGGACGCGTCGAGGGCTCCACTGGAGGAACTCGAGGAGCTCGGCGAGGTGTCGCCGGTCGAACTCGCGCCCGTGCTCGACGACGAGGTGCCGTCCGTTTCGCCGAGGCTACCTTCGCCGTCGGCGGCCGGGCATCCAAGACAGATGCATGCGAGGACGACGGCGCATTGGCGAAGCATGGTTGGTTGGTAGCAGATCCTCGGCCGCGAATTGAAATGCGGCGGGCCCCAACCGGGAACCCGCCGCATCTGGCCCTCGCGTGGGCTTCGAGCCCTGGCCAGACGCTACTTGGCGTCGGCAGGCGGAGCAGACGCGGAAGCAGCCGCGTCGCGCGCCTTCTTCTCGAGATCGAGAAGGCGCTGGCGCTCCTCGGCTTCCTGCTTCTTCTGGATCTCCTCGAGCTTCTTGGCTTCCGCCTCGAGCTTCTTCATCTCCTCGAGGTCCTTCTTGTACTGCTCGATGTTCTCCATCCGCTGCTTGGCGTCCACGACGATGTCGGCGTACTCCTTGTCGCCCGACGCCTTGCTCACGAACTTGCTGAAGTAGCCCTTGGCGGTCTCGTTCTCCTTGAGTCCGTCACCCTCGGTGTTGGGGCCGATGTGGCCCTGATACAGCACGCCGAGGTTGTACAGAGGACGCGGGTCCGCGGCGCTGATGTCCATCGCCTTCTTGAAGGACTTCTCTGCGTCCTGGTACTTGCGAAGACCGCGCTGCGCGACGCCGAGGCCGAGGTAGGTCTCGACGTTCTTCTTCTGACGTCCGTCCTTGAGCGCGATGTTGAGGCTCTTCTCCGCCTGCGCGTAGTCGCGGAAGCGGATGGAGATCATCGCGATGTTCATGTGGGCATCAGCGTGGTCCGACTTGAGCTCGGCCGCCTTGCTGAACGCCTTGAGCGCATCGACCTGGTTGTCGCGCTCCATGAAGATCAGCCCCTTGATGTTGTAGATGTCGGGGCTCTTGACGCCCGACTCCTCGAACACCCGAAGCGACTGGGTGACGACGAGGTCAGCCAGCAGGATGTACGACTTGTCCTTGAGACGACCCCGGTCGTAGTAGAGCCGCGCGAGGTTCTCGTAGGCGAGCTGGTTGGACGAGTCCACCGCGAGCACCGTCTGCAGGTTGCGCTCGGCCTTGGCGAAGTCGTCCTGCTGGGGATCGTTGGAGTACTTGTCTCGGAGCGCCGCCGCGAGGTTGTTCCGCGGTGACTTCGTCTTGGGGTTGGCGTCCACGGCCCGCTTGAAGTAGTCGAGCGCTTTGCCCTCCTTCTTGCGGTTCCAGTAGATGACCCCGAGGTTGTTGTAGGCGAGGTCGAACTTGGGCTCCTTCTTGATGATCGCCTCGTAGATCTTCTCGGCGCCCTCGGTGTTCCCACACTCCTCGAGCACGGCGCCCGAGTTGAACCATGCGATGGTCATCGCCGAGCCGTAGTTCTTGTAGACCTCCTGGAAGTCCTTGGAGAACGACTCGCACTGACCGCTCGACAGCTTGCCGGAGGCCTTGGCCTTCTCGTAGCGCTGGGCCACGTCGGCGAAGGCCTTCTTGGCCTCGGCCGACGCCTTGGAGGGATCGAGGGCCGTCCCGGGGCCGGCGCCCGGTTTGTTGGTCTCACCGTCCTTGTTCTTGCAGGCAGCGCCCGTGGTCAGAGCCAGGGAGAGTGCCAGGAGTCCGAAGATTCGTTGGGTACGCATGATGCTTTCCTCTTGATGAAGTCCGGATTCCGGCTCAAAGCCCCTCTTTGGATGCTCCGTCATCCTTGGGCTTGCTGGCTTTCTTGGTGGCCTTGGGCGTGTCGCCGTCGAGCGAGGTTTGCACCCCTACGACGTCCAGTCGGCTGTCGGTGTAGACCGACGTGCCAAACAGCTCTTCGGTGGCCGGGAACTTCTCCGGGTCACGCTGCTGCAGCTCGGCCTCGCACATGCGGCTGAACTCGTTGAAGAACTGGAACTCCGTCGAGCGCTCCAGACAGTAGGTGAACGCGTCGTTCGCCAGCTTCTGGGGCATGGCGGCTTGGTCGGCCAGGGCGTCGCAGTACGCGAAGACCTGGTCCTCCACCTTGAAGCTGCGGGGCACCTCTGCGCGGTACAGCTGGTCGGCGAAGTTCTGCATGGTGATCGCCGAGCGAGCCGCGGCCGCGAGGACCCAGTACGGGCTGCCCGAGGACTTCACCTTCGCGTAGCGCTCCTGCAGTTCCTTGGCGAGCGAGACCTTCTTGTCGAAGAACTCCTTGAAGCGCTTCTGCGAGTCGTCCCGAGTCTGGACCTGCTCCTTGTACTCGCGCTCCCACTTGGGGAGCCCCGAGTCCTTCTTGTACTCCTCGACCGTGAAGTCGAGTCCCTCGGGCATGGTGTTGCGCAGGTACTCCTCGTACCGCTCGTCCGCGGAGTAGACCATCGACATGCCGACGGCGTTCTTGTACGCCTCGATGCGCTCGGTCTCGCCTGCGGGCATGTCGGGTTTCTTGGCCGACAGCTTCAAGGCGGTGGAGATGTGCCCCTGCGCCTGGCTCGCCTTCTTGCCGTCTCGAGCGTGGACGGTGACGATGCCCTGCGTCGGGTTGCCGCAGAACTTCGGCAGCTCGTCCTTCTTGCTCTTGGCCTTGCGACGAAGCTTCGCTGCCTTCTCCTTGACGTCCTTGCCCGCGTTGGCCTTCTCGCGCTTGACGCTGATGCAGCTGTCGAACAGGAGCGGCTTGGTGCAGGACTGACGCCAGAGGATCTGACCGATGGCGGCCTCGGCGACGACGCGACGGTCGACGCCCCCTTTGGTGCCGTAGCGCGAGATGAACTCCCGCGCGTGCTGCAGCTTCTCCTCTTCGCTGTCGAGAAGCTCGTGCTTGGACCAGAAGATCTTGGCTGCGGTCTTCGGGTCCTTCTTTCGATACAGACCCTCGAACTTGCCCAGGTCCTTCTGGGCCTGCTCGTCGTTGCCCAAGCCCAGCCGGAACAGGTAGGCGTTCTGCAGCGCCTCGGGGGTGAACTCGTCCTTGGTGTACTTGTCGGCGTACTGCTCGAAGCGCTCTGCAGCGTCCGAGTAGTAGGCGACCGCCTGGTAGTTGAGACCGAGCTCTTGCAGGGTCTGCTGGTAGTGCTTGCTGTCGGGGTGCGCTTCGAGGAGCGCGTTTCGGATCTGGATCGCCTTGCCGACCAAGTACGCAGCCTCGTAGCAACGTGCGGCGTTGAAGAGCAGCGTGTCGGCTTGCTCGTGGTCTTCGTGGTCGTTGTAGACCTCGACGAAGGTGTCAGCGCATCGGACGAAGCCCTCGGGGTCGCCGGCCTTGCCCTGCTCCTGGTAGGCCATCGCCTTCTTCCAGCCGATGCCCGCGAGGTAGCCCGGGACCGCCTCGCGCAGGCGCGCGGACTCCTCGTGCTTCCACAGCTTCATCGTCTGGAATTCGGTGGCCCACTTCTCCAGCTCTTCCGAGGACTTGACGGTCTGCTCGGGCGTGTTGTCCTTGTTGGTCCACCGGATGACCAGCACGTCGATGAGCATCTCGGCGGCCCACGCAGCGTAGACCTGACCGTCGAACTTCTTCACCAGCTCTTTGAGGATGGGCTCAGCCTCATCGAACTTGTTGTGCGTCATCATCAGCTTGGCGCGGTGGTACTGGATCTTCGGAAGCTCGTCGTCCTTCGCGTCCTTGACGTACTTCTGATAGATGTCGTACGCGCTGAGCATGGCGCGCTCGTCGTCGCTGTAGTCCGTCTCCGGGTACTCCGCCGCCTTGTCGGTCTCGGTGTCCTTGTCCCGAGTCTTCTTCTTGACCGTACCTTCGCGGTAGACGCAGACCCCCTCTGAGTTGGTCTTGCAGGCCTTCTTCTTGCCGCCGGTTTCGTCGTACTCCAGGGCGTTCTTCATCGCCAGCATCTGGGCGTATGCGGCGTCCTTGGTGTACTTGCCGTCAGGCTTGATCTCGAGAACCTTCACGAACTCGTCGTGCGCGGAGCGGAACTTCTTGAGTCCGACTTCCTGCTGGTCGCGGTTCTTCGAGTTGTAGTTGTTGGCTCCCTGCGCCCAGAGCAGCTCTGCAAAGTAGTACTGCATCTCATAGGCGTCTTTGTCCTTGGGGAAGTGCGTCGTGAACGCGCGATAGGCCTGCTCTGCCAGATCGTAGGTCTCGGGCTTGCGGGTCTTCTCGGCTTCGTCGTGCCACACCGTGGCCATCTGGCGCATCGTGTCGCGCGCCTCGTCACGGCACTTCTTCTTGGTGGCCTTGTTGAGCTTGGAGTCCTTGTAGTCCTCCCAGTACGTGGCGAGACGGTCGGTCTCCTTCCACTGGATGTCCTTGTCGTCGGTCGCGAGCGCGTTGACGACGACCTGGGCCTGCCACTCACAGCGCTGCGGGTCCGAGCCGAACTCGGACTGAAGCGTCTTGTAGACGGAGCTCGACTCGACGTACATGCCGTTGCCGAAGTAGGCGTTGGCCAGCAGCTCCATCTGCTTCTTGGCCATGTCCTCTTCCTTCTTGGGTCCGTTGCCGACCTTCTGGAAGAAGCCCCACGCCGCCGATGGCTTGCCGGCGTTGACGTACGCCTTGACCATGTCACGACGTGCGTCGCGGCGGAGTTGCTTGGCGTTCGCCTCGCTGCCGGCCTTGCCCGAGAGCGTGGCCTTCACGGTGCGGACGAAGTAGTCCAGGCTGGTCCGGTATTCCGGCTCGCCCGTTCCGATCGGGTTGAGGTGACACCAGCCGATCTTGTAGAGCGCGTACGCGTAGACGGGGCTGTCCGCGTAGCCGTCGACGATGCGCTGATACAGCTGCAACGCCTCGTCGATCTTGTTCTTGGCGAACTTGAAGTCCGCGAAGCTCAAGTAGGCGTTGGGGATGTACTTGGACGTCGGGTAGTCCTGGATGAGACGCAAGTACGCGTCCTGCATCTCCGCGTCGCGGCCGAGCTGCCCGAGCTCGAACGCGTAGAAGTAGATGGCCTCGTCCATGCGCTTGTACTTGGCGAACGCACGCGAGCTCACCAGCGCCTTGTAGATCTTGACCGCGTCGGCCGAGGCCTCCTTGCTCTGGCGCTCGAACTTCTTCTGGCGCTCCTTGAGCTGGTTGGCTTTCGCCGTCTGGCCCGCTTCTTCGGCGGCGTAGATCTGTTCGTAGAGGGTGCCGGCCTGGAGGTCGAAGTAGGCCTTCTTGTCGAGGTAGTGGTCCGCGAGCCGGAAGAGCAGGTCGGGATACTCGGGATCGGTTTGCTCGGAGGCGTTGAGCAGCCGCTTGAGCGTGTTGATCTGTTGGTCGGCGACCTCTTGCGCGACCGCTTCCTTCTGTCGAGCGAAGGCGGCGGAGTCCATCATCTGGACCTCCTTCTTCTTCTCTTGCTCGGCGGCCTTCTGCTTCGACTTGAACTTGGTGTCGAGCGTGTTCTTGGCCTTGACCTTGCCCGACTTGCGCTCGTAGCGGACGCTGTCGCCGCCGCCGGCATCCTGCGCGAGCACCGTCGTGGGTGCAGCGAGCACCAGCGTGGCAATGACACCGGTCATGATGCCGATCGCCAAGGGCGAGCGGCGGTACGTTTTGCTGTTGGACGACATCTTGGACCTCTTCTCGTTGCCGCCCCCAACTCGATGGAGCACGGCCGGCTTCTGTTCCCCAACCCTGGGGGTTCCCTCGGAGGAGGGAGTGGTTTGGTCCGAGAAAGTTCCCCGGACCGAGATGAGCGGGGTTCCCATGCGCGCGACGGGAACCTCTCTCGCTGGCTCGAACTAAATCATTCCTTACAAAGGCTGGTGACCTCGTAGCGGTAGTAGCGGAGCTCGTCCTGCCAGTACTCACCGTTGTAGTTGTAGATCTCGTGCTCGTCGTCGATCTCGGGCGTCTGCGGCTTGGGCGGCAGCTGCTCGAGCGCCCCCTGCTCTTTCCGCTTCTGCTGGATCTCGTACTCGACCTTGATCATCTCCTTGTTGAGTTCCTTGATCTCCTTGATCTGTTTGGAGATCCGACTGCGGGCTTCGGCGCCCGTTCGCTCCTTGGCGGCCGAGGCTGCCAGGTCGAGGTCCTCACTGACCCGCTCGCCGACCGGGCTGCTGATGAACTCGCCGCTCATCTCTTCGAGCAGCACCTGCTCACGCTCGAGCTCCTCGACGTAGGCGAAGTACTTGGAGAGGGTCTTGTCCTGCAGCGCCTTCTGAGCGACCTGCTCGACGAAGGGATCGAGGCCCGACTTGTCGTCGAGGATCTTGCGTGCGAGCTCGAACAGCTGGAAGTCCTCGGGCGCCTGCTCGAGGATGCTCTGCAGCTCCTTCATCGTGTCGGGATAGCGACGGTTGAACTCGTCGACCGTGCGCTTCGCGGAGTCGTAGCGGCAGTTGAAGTAGTACGTGACCGCCTTGAGCTTGAGTGCGTCCGGGTACAGGTAGTCGTAGAAGAACGGCGCGTTGAGCGTGTGCACGTATCCCAGCGTCCGCTGGTAGTGCCGGTTCGCGTTCTCGTCGTCGATCTCGACCTTGCGGAACTCCGCCCACGCGGCCCAGTGAACCGAGTCGAGGAAGTACTTGGAGTCCAGCTCGATCTGGTCGAGGTACTTGGTGGCCGTGTCGAACTTGCCGACCATGTAGAAGATGTTGGCCAGGCCCAGCGACGCGAGGTCCTGGTACTGCTTCATCTCGTCCTCGAAGGTGACCTCGACGCTGGTCTTGCCCTTGCGCTTGCGCTTGCCCTTGTTCTTCTTGGCGAGCGCCCGCTTCTCCTTGCGAGCCTTCTTCTTGTCGGCCTTCTTGTTGGCCGACGCAGCGTTGCGGAGCTCGACCGAGCGCAGGATGACTTGCTTGAACGCCTCGACCGCGGGCTCGCCCTTGAAGTCACGCGTGTGCGCGACGCCCAGGAAGAACTGCGAGGGGATGTAGTAGTCCGAGTTCTTGGGGACCTGGTCGAGCAGCGCGATGGCCTGCGGCAGGTCGCCCTTCTGATAGTGGAAGCGCCCGAGCAGGTAGTACAGCTCGTCCCGAACTTCGTCGAAGTCCTCGTCCTCGAGATCGGTCGGCTTGTAGGTACCGATCTTCTGCAGGACTTCGGCGCCCTCGGGCAGCTCGCGCGAGAGCGACGCGAGCCAGGGCAGCGTGAGCTTGTGGAACGGGTGCGAGGGACCCGCCTGCACGATCTCGTCGAAGATCGACAAAGAGGCAGAGTAGAAGCCCACCTTGTAGAGCGCCTTGCCGAGCCAGTACTGGGCTCGGGGCTGATCTCCGGGAATGTCGCCGACGGCGATCTTGTAGAACTGCATCGCGGAGGCTTGGTAGTCCTCGGCTTTGTAGAGCGCCTCGCCTTGCGCGTTGGATCCTCCGGCCGTGGGAGAAGCGTCGGGTGCGGCCGGCGGGGCCGGCGGCGCGCCAGCGTCTGCGGCCGGTGGAGGCGGCGGCGGAGCATCCGCGCCAGGATCGGGCGGCGGTGGCGGTCCATCGAAGGACGCACTCGCACTCGTCGCCATCGTGGCGAGAGAAAGGCCCAGCAAGATGCTGAGGCGGGAGGACAAGAGGGACGCCGTGTGCCTGCGCGAGGTCTTCTTGGACATGAGGATTTCGGTTCGATGGTTGGGCTGGCCTAGGGCCACGTCGGGTCCGGAGCGACTCGGGCTTCGGGTACCGGGGGCGACCCGAGCGGTCGCGGTCCGGTCTCGCGAGAGAGGCTGACTCGTACAACCCCCCCGCAACGGGGATGGACATTACCAGCGGCCGGCGTCAGGTCGCAAGACCGCACATTCGCCGCCAACGAACCGATAGCCGGCGCTTTTCGCAGTTTTGATCGGTCGGTGAGATGGAGGACTCCCATGACCATGGCGCTCGTGTCACGCGGAGCCCACCGGGCGGGTTCCCGCGCGGCCAAGATCGCCGGCGCGCCGAACCTTGGAGGGGTTTGGGTCGCTTCGGAGCGATGGGCCCGCCGCGGGTCGAGCATCGGGAGAACGGTGACGCACGCGCAACCTCACGAAAGGCGCTTTACAGATCTTTCACGACATGTGCGTCAGTTTTCCGCGTCCGCTCGGTTCGAGTCGGACCTGGGCCGATCCCCGCAGAAGAGATCCTAACGCCGTGCGCAGGGTGTTTGGCCACCCTTGACCGTTCCGGCGTGGCGTGTACGATGCTGCGGGTTCGGAGGCGTTGCGCTGGCTCGCCGTCGAATCTGGCCCTAGGCTTGATCGGTACGACGCCACAAGCCAGACCGCCCCGGTCCCTCGCCCAAGTGGCCCTGAGAGCCCCAACATGCAAACCAACGTTTTGACCCGACGTCTCCCGCTCCAGTGGCTTCGCCGCGCTGCCGTCACGCTCGGCGTGCTCTGCATCGCGCCGACCCTGTCGGCCTGCCCCAAGGGTGACGTGGGTGCACCCTGCGACCACGGCCGCGTCCAGCCTCCCGAGTCCAAGCTCGTCACGTTCCCCGCGCTGAGCTGCGACGAGCTGCTGTGCGTGTACGCCGACGAGACCGAGCCGCCCGCAGGCAACTGCTCGCCGGGCTTGGACGGCAACGCGCTCTGCAACGAAGCCGATCCGATGCAAAACCGGTTCGAGTGCGTTGCGCAGGGGGACAGCGGCACGTGCCGGCTTCGCAACCAGTACGTCCTCGAGCGCTCGATGTGCTCGAAGAAGTGCAGCAGCGACGCAGACTGCCAGAGCGCCGGCATCACCCAGCAGGTCGTCGTCGACGACACCGCCTGTCAGTCGGGCTTCACCTGTGCTCGCATCCAGACCCTGGGCGAGTTCTGCTGCGAGAAGCTCTGCGTCTGCAACGACGACCTCAACACGGCCGTCGCAGAAGAGATCGAGGCGGCGTGCGCAACGAACATGCAAGAGGGCTGCTGCGATCAGGACGACGTTCCCGACGCGTGCGGTAGCTGATTCTTCCTCGGCCCTCCGGCTGCTCCAGCGCCTCCGTCCCCCGGGACGTGAGGCGCTTTTCATTGCGCGCGTGACCTCAGCGCTCGAACGCGTCGGCGATCCACGCGACGTGCAGGCGCTGCTCGTCGACCGTGACACCGACGACATCGAAGCGCACCGGTACCTGCTCCCACAGGTCTCGCTCGACCAGCCAGGCGGTGGCCGCTCGGATCACCTGCCGCTGCTTGCCCCGGTCGACGGTCTCCAAGGGAGAGCCCCGATCCGACCGACTCCGAGAGCGCACCTCGACGAAGACGTACTCGGGATCGCGCGGCCGAGGATCGAGCGCGATGAGATCGATCTCGGCTCCCGCCCGCTCGACGTTGCACTCCAGCACCTGCAACCCCTGCTCGCGAAGGTACACGGCGACGCGCGCTTCCACCCGCTGGCCGAGCTGACGGGTGGTTGGAGCCTCCGACGACACGATCTACAGGCTGGCACGTCTGCCGCTCGCACGCTGCGGCACCTGTCCCTGACAGACGGGTTTCGAGCGAGTTGAAGTCGACAACCAATGCAAAGGCCGACCTCCGGTCGTCCGGGCGGTCGGCCTGTCGTACGGTCTGCGGACCGACTAGTCCTGCGCGGTGGCTTCGCTGGCCTTGGCAGCATTGGCCTTGGCAGCAGCTTCGGCGGCGGCAGCTTCCGCCGCGGCCTCGACCGAAGACTCGGCTTGCATGGTCTCGGATTGGGCTTGTTTCTCGGCCTGGCGGGCGAGGATGGCCCCGTAGTCGCCGAGCTTGGAGGTGATGCGCGCCGCGTTGCCGCGAAGCTCGCGAAGGTAGTAGAGCTTGGCGCGGCGGACCTTGCCGCGAGTGACGAGCTCGACCTTGGTCACGCGGGGGGAGTTCTCGGGCCAAACGCGCTCGACGCCGACGCCGTGCGAGCTGGAGACTTTGCGGACCGTGAAGGAGCCGCGACCGCCACCGCGCTTGCGGTGGATGCAGACGCCCTCGAAAACCTGGATGCGCTCTTTGTTGCCCTCGGAGATGAGGGCGTGCACGCGGATGGTGTCGCCTGCGCGGAACATGGGAAGCTCGTGCCGCTTCTCTGCACGCTCGATGGCCTCGATGGCTGGAATGCTGTTGCTCATGACGTCGCCTATCCGTCGCTCGTTGTTCGGTGAAAAAGCCCGACCAGGCCCTGGTCGATGACCGTCAGCACGGGCGGGCGCGAAGAGTCCTCGATCCCCGACCCGCTTGCAAGGGTTTGATCTTGGGTTTGCGCACCTTTTCCGGCCGCCCGAACATGCGCGTCCGTACAGGGCGCGTAGACCGCGTCTGCGCCCAATCCCCACGGAGCGAGCCCTGCGGCCAGGATCAAGGCGGTCGGGGACTCCGCGCCATCGGGCTGCAGCACGTCGAGAACCCACGCGGCGTCGGTCGGCGCCGTCGTCTCTCCTGGGCGGACCCGGGCCACATCTTCGGGCCGCGCACACGCGACGAGCGCGGGATTGCGCCCGTGGCGCTGGCGAAGACGACGGGACAACTGCTTGAGGCTCGCGAATCCGACCACCGGAATGCGTCCGCCGGTCACCTCGACCCAGGGCAGCACGGACGCAGGATCACCGCCGAGGATCACCAGCGCTTTGACGCGATGCCGCCGCAGCACCGAAACGTAGTCGGTCGAGGGCTCGACCGATGCCGGGATCGCGACGTGCACCTCGACGGACGCGGGCAGCGGGCCCACCGCGCGCAGGTCGGGACGCAGCGCGAGGGTACGAGCACGCGCCTGCTCCAGGCGCCACGCAGCGATCGCCTCGTGGTTTCCACCGAGCAAGACGTCGGGAACATGATGCCCTCGAAACTCCGCCGGGCGCGTGTACTGCGGGTGCTCGAGGTACGTCCCGCGATCGCCCGATGCGAAGGACTCGGTCTGGGTCGACTCCGGGTTGCCCAAGACGCCTTCGCGAAGCCGAGAGACGGCCTCGATCACCGCGAGCGCTGCGACCTCACCTCCGTTGAGCACGAAATCACCCAGCGAGTAGCAGGCGTCGACGAAGTGATCGCGCACGCGATCGTCGATGCCCTCGTAGCGACCGCACAGCAGCGCGATGCGACCGTGGCGAGCGAGCGACTCTGCCGCGCGTTGATCGAAGCGTGGAGCCGATGGCGTCAGCAGAACGCGATGCATCGGGCCACGCTCGCGCTGCACGTGCTCGAGCGCCGCGACGACCGGCTCGGCCTTCATCACCATCCCCGCGCCACCACCGAAGGGTGCGTCATCGACCGTGCGGTGCTTGTCGGTCGCGAAGTCGCGGTAGTTCGTCGTGCGCACCTCGACGAGCCCGCGGTCGAGCGCCTTGCCCAGCAAGCCCGTCCCTGCGAACGACTCGACGGCCTCGGGAAAGAGCGTGAACACCTCGAAGCACTGCGGGTCCTGCCCGCCGCTCACGGCTGCTCCAGCGCCGCCGGAAGCAGTCCCTGGGGCGGATCGACGAGCACCCTGCGTTCGTCCACGTCCTTGACGAACCCCGGCATCACCGGGATGAGCCAACGCTGCGCGCGGCCGCGAGCGCCGAAGAACTCGATCTCGAACAGGTCTTGCGCTCCGTTGGTCGTCACCGCGACGACCTTGCCCAGCGGCTGCACCGTGCCGTCGGCGAGTTCTCGCTCGACGGCCAGGCCGATCGCGTCGGCGAGGTAGAACTCATCCTCGTCGAGCTGGGGCAGCGCCGCGCGGTCGACCTCGACCGTGAGCCCCTTGAGCGCGTCGGCACCTTCACGAGAGTTGACCCCATCGAGTTGAGCGCGAACGGCCGCTTTCCCCGGGACCACGGTCAGCGACTCGACCGTCTTGTGCGCCACGACCTCTTTCGTCGTGCGGTCGACGAGCACCAGCAACGCGCCCGACCGCAGCGCGTCGGAGCGATCGTCGAACAGCTGGATGCGCACCAGACCGCCGACCCCGTGGGCGCCGGCGACGTACCCCACGGTCAGTCGCGACGTGTTCTCTTGCGTCGAGCTTGCGTCAGCCATTTCCCCACCTTGTGTGCGGCGTGTGCGGCTCATGCGAAACGCACTACGGTGCAAAGACCGCGATGGGGTTCACTCGATGATCTCGAGGTCAGCTCGCTTGCGGAGCTTCGATGCGGCGGCGCTCAAGATTGCTCGCATCGCCTTGACGGTGCGGCCTTGTTTGCCGATGACCTTGCCGAGGTCGTCCTTGGCGACGCGTAGCTCGAGCACGACGGTTTGCTCACCCGAGATTTCGTCGACGGAAACCTCATCCGGTTTGTCGACGAGCGAGCGCGCGATGAACTCGATGAGTTCTTTCAGCGAAATGGTGGAAGACATTGTGGCTCCAGCGGCAGCGTAGCGGCACGTCCGTAGAGGACGTGACAGAGCGGTACAGGTTGATCGCCGCTTAGGGGTTGATCATCACACACGAAACGGGCGCCGGCAAAACAACAAAGTCTGCCAAACGCCCGCTTCTTGCCCATTCGCCCAAATCCCCCCAAGAGACTGGGCAAAAACGCGCGACTTGCGCTACTCTTTTTTGTCCGCGCTCGCGCCGAAATTCTTGATCAGGCGGGCGACGGTCTCGCTGGGGCGGGCACCGTTGCCGAGCCAGTACTCGACGCGGGGCATGTTCAGCTCGACGCTCGAGGGATCGGTGTTGGGATTGTAGGTACCGAGCTTCTCGAGGAACCGGCCGTCACGCGGTGAGCGGACGTCTGCGGCAACGATTCGGTAAAAGGGGCGCTTCTTGGCGCCGCCACGGGCAAGGCGGAGTCGTACGGACATGATGTGTCGGTGGCCTTCGGCGAAAGGGTGCGCGAAGGTAGCCGCCGAGGCGGGCCTGGTCAAGCTGGGCAGGGCGACTATGTGTGTGGCAGCTGGCTGATCTGATCTCACGCGGGTGTCGCGCGCCACGCGCCAATGGTCAACTGCCCGAGATCGTGTCAAACGGCGAGCTTCATGGACGCGCGCAAGGTGTACTTCGTCTCGCTGGGTTGCCCGAAGAACCAGGTCGACACCGAGGTGATGCTCGGCGTCGTCCGGGAGGGTGGCCACCAGGTCGTCGACTCGGCCGAGGAAGCGGACACGCTGGTGGTCAATACGTGCGGCTTCATCGAGGCCGCGAAGGAGGAGTCGATCGACACGATCCTCGAGCTCGCCCAAGCCAAGCGGGGCACCGACAAGAAGCTCGTCGTCGCCGGCTGCCTGTCCCAGCGCTACCCCACCGAGCTGGCCGACGAGATGCCAGAGGTGGATCACTTCTTGGGCTCCGCGGACATGCTCGGCTTGGCCAAGGTGCTCGGCGGTGGCGGCAAGCGACTGGGCGTCAGCGAGCTGTCCAAGCGCGCGTACCTCTATGACCACCAGACCCCGCGAGAGCTGACCGGCGTGCGGCACACCGCCTACGTGAAGATCGCCGAGGGCTGCGATCGTCCGTGCGGCTTCTGCATCATCCCCAAGCTCCGGGGTGCGCAGCGCAGCCGCGCCGTCTTCTCGGTCGTGCAAGAGGTCCACGCGCTGGTGGAGGCCGGCACCAAAGAGGTCTGCCTCGTCGCCCAGGACCTGACCCGCTACGGCTCCGATCTCGACGCGCCCACCAACCTCGAGACGCTGCTCGATGCGCTGTGCGAGATCGAAGGGCTCGAGTGGATTCGACTGCACTACGCCTACCCTTCGGCGGTGACCGACGGCCTGATCGAGCGCATCGCGAGCCAGCCGAAGATCGCCACCTACCTCGACGTGCCGATGCAGCACGTCGACACCGAGGTGCTCAGGGTGATGCGGCGAGGCTATGGCGAACGCGCCGTCGTGGAGCTGGCCCAGAAGCTGCGCAACGCCGAGACCTCGGCGGGGCAGCGCTTGTGGCTGCGCACGACGATGCTCGTTGGCCACCCCGGCGAGACCCCCGAGGCCTACGCTCGCCTCAAGGACTTCGTCGCGCAGGGCTACATCGACCACCTCGGCGTCTTCCCCTGGTCGCGGGAGGAAGGCACCGTCTCGGCGATGAAGCCTGGCCGGGTCGACGAAGCGCTGGCCAATGAGCGCGCGGCCGAGCTGATGCAGATGCAAGAAGACATCCGTGCCCAGCGGCACGCGGCGCTGATCGGCACCCAGATCCGGGTCTTGGTCGATGGCCCCAGCGTCGAGAGTGATCTGCTGCTCGATGGCCGCCATGAGGGGCAAGCGCCCGAGATCGACGGCAAGGTGGTGCTCACCGACGGCACCGCGCAGCGTGGAGACATGGTGACGGCCACGATCACGCAGGCCTCAGCGCACGACCTGATCGCTTCGCTGGACCCCGACGCCGCCCGCGAAGCGCTGGAGGACTGACGTCCCCGGTGCGCCCGGGCAGCGCAGCATCACGCGATCAGAAGACCAGGCTCATGCCCGCACCGTGAGCCGCTTCGACGAACGCGGCCACGCCTCCGAACTCGAGGTTGTCGCGCGGCGCGAGGTCGCGCTTGCTGATGCCCATCACTTCCATGCTCATCGTGCACGCGATGAAGCGAACGCCCTGCCCTTCGGCGGCATCCATCAGTTCGGGCAAGGACATGATGTTCTTGTCCTTCATGATCTTGCCCAACATCATCTTGCCCATGCCACCGAAGTTCATCTGTCCCAGGGACTGACGCTTGGGACCGGCAGGCATCATCATCTTCATCATCGACTGCATCCAGCCGGCTTTCTCCACCGGGGCGTCGGGGTTGGGCGTGTCCCCGCGAAGCAGGTTGAGACCCCAGAAGGTGAAGAACACGACCACATCGCGACCCTGACTCGCAGCCCCCACCGCGACGAGCAGTGAGGCGAGCAGCGCTTCGTGGTCGTTGTGCAGGACGAGCAGCGTGCAGTCGGCGGCCGCCGAGGCCTTGACCAGCCCCGTCTCCGTCGACGTGGAGATCGAGGTGCTGGCAACAGCCCCTTCGGTGATGGAGATCTCCACGCGTGGATCTCCGGCCGTCTCGAGCCGGGTGATGCGGTGGCCGGTCTGGACCGACCAGTTCGTGATCGAAGCGGCGGCTGCCGGATCGGGGACGAGGATCTGCATCGTCTGCCCCGGGCGCAGTCCGGCCGCGGCCGCGTCGAGGACGGCAGTCCAGCCGGCGGGGTCGAGCACGCGCAGGTCGGCCGTGAAGGCGAACGCCGAGGGTTCTCGGGGTGGCGCAGAGACCGTAGGCGGCGCTGCCGGAGCGGGCACCGCAGCTGGCACCGCAGGCTTGGCGCCGCGCAGGATGATGCGAGCGCGGTGCTCGCCACCGGCGGTCTCGAGCGACTCCAGAGCTGCGCCGGAGCTACGGCACCAACTCTCCAGGTCGAGCGGGAAAGCATCATCGTCCGCGACGATCTCCACCACCGCTTCCGCCGGAGCCTTTCGGGCGAGCCGAGAGAGGCGAAGGATGGGCTCGGGGCATCGGGCGCCGCGACAGTCGAGCTGCTCGACAGCGCGAGTTTCGGGCACCGGAGGTAGCACGCTCTTTGGGGCGGCCATCGTCTTGGCGCGGCTCACGTTCGCGGCGTTCCGCGCGGGCACGCGAACCACGCCGCGATTGACGCCACCGTCTTCGCTCAGCTGAACCAGCTCGGCGCCGGCGCTCCGGCACCACGCCTTGAGGTCGAGGGGAAAGGCGGCATCGTCCGCCAGCACCTCCACCAGACCGCCGTTCGCCGCGAGCCCCCGCGCTTTCTTCGAGAGGGCGAGGATGGGTTGTGGGCAGCGTTGCCCACGACAATCGAGAAGGGTTGCCTCGGTGGTGCTCATTTGCGAACTCGCCAGCTGGTTCATACGGAGGATGAGACCGCTCCGCAGGGCTCAGTTTGGGCCACCGAGATCCACCACCCGTCCAGGCCTGGACCCCTCAGAGGGTCCCGTGCGCAAAACAATATGGATTTGGGGACGATTAAGGGGTGGCGAACGACGGGGCACGACGCAACAGACTCACTTGGACGATGGGCGAACCTGGACGAAAGCTCGGTGAAGACGGAACGAGCGCGGAGCGCCCTCACCTACGAGCGCTGCCTCCGCCCAAGAAGCCGCGCGAAACGATCACGCTGGCCAACCAGCCGATCGCGACGGTCAGCGGCGACCGAACCCGGGTGCACAACCTCAGAGCGACCTCTGCCGAAGGCATGCCCGCCATCGAGGTGCTCGGAGGATTGGCCTCTCGCGATCCCTCTGGCGTGGTGCTGGTGGGGCACGGGCACGACGGTCTCGCCTTCGCGCTCGAAAAGGGCCGGGTGGTCGCCGCCTTCGGAACCGGTGAGCGCGGCTCGTTGAACGCGTGGTCTCAGGTCGCCCGCACCCAGGATGTGCAGAGCTGGAGCGACCGTCGCGACGGAGCCGGGGTCGCGCTCGTCCGGAGCTTCATCGAGCGCTGCGTGCTCGAGCGCCTCTGGCTCGCGACCGAGGTCGGCTCGGTCCTCTCCGTGCTGCGGGGCGACGTCACGTGGGTCGGCTCGACGCTCGATGCTGAGCACGCGCCCTATCTGCATCACCTCTTGATGGACCACGCGCGCGAGTCGGACGACACCGCAATGCTCGAGCGAAGACTCGCGCCGCTGGATCGTCTCGTCGTTCCGCTGACCGCCCCCGAGCAGAGCACGCAGCGCGGCCACCTGCACGCCGTACCGAGCGAGGATGAGTGCAGCTTCGCCGAGCTCGACGACGACGACGAGGAGGCGGCTCCCTTCGAGGTGCTACGCGCCGTCTGGAAGCTCTGCAGTGCGCACGCGTCCCTCGACACCCTCGCCAATCGCGGCATGTTTGGTCGCGCCCGAACCCTTCGCGCGCTGGACGAGCTGTGCAAGCGCGGCTGTGTCGAGCTGGCGCCGGCTCCGCCCCAGCCCGTCCGCCTTCGCGAGCCTCCCGCACCGGAGCCCATCGACCGCCGGGAGTTCGAGTCCCGCTACCCCGAGCCCGCGGAGCGCAACGCGGCCGTCGAGTCATTCATGGGCGACGTGCCGAGCTGGCTCGCAGATCTGGATGCTGCCGCTGCGTCCAGGAACCGCGATGGATGCCGGCAAGCCTGCGCCTCCATCCTCGAAGCCGCCGACGCAGTGGCCGCGAGCGCCCTGCTCGAAGCGGTCAGCAACGTGATGCGGGCGACCCACGTCGGATCCGACGACGAGATGGCGCGCCACATCGAGTTGCTCCAGGAAGCCTACAGCGACGCGTTTCGGGCGCTGCTTGCGGTTCACACGGGGTGAACACGCCTCACGGCGTCTGTGCGTCCCCCGCCAACGGCTGCATCTGGTGGAGGAAGGACTGCATGTTCTCGGCGATGCGCGCGTAGTCGATGCCGAGCTCCCGCGACCGTGCGGCGGCCCATTCCACGACCCGGACGAGGTCGCCAACGCTCGCCTCCTCGGGCTCGACGCCGACGATCGCGAAGCACTCCTCGAGCAACGGCACGGGGTCGACCGTTCCCGAGGCGGTCTCCGCCACTTCGGCCACGAAGCACGACAGCAACGCCCGGCGCAGGACCGAGAGCTCCGGCGGCGCAGCGGGGCTGGCCGCAACGAGGTTGAAGTCACCGGCGGTCGCGGTCGCCGGAAGACCGGCCTCTTGCCACGCCAAGATTCCACCCGAGAGTGAGAGCACGCTGGGGTCGTCGTGCCGTCGCGCTTCCTGCAGACTTCGACGACCGGACATGCAGCAGAGCACGACGGGAATGCCCAGCTCGAGATGTGCCCCGATCTCGGCATCGAGGTCCACTCGCGGAGAGACGCTCCCGGGGATGACGCCGATCCCCGACCAGCGCTCGCCGCGAGGGCGAACATCCAGCAGTCGGAGCTCGCGTCGGTCCGCCGCATCTCGAACGGTGATCTCGAGGTCGTGCACGCTGACCGCAGTGTGCCACGCCGTTCCGAGCGTGATACCGTCAGAACGTGGGGTGTATGGGTAGATACGGCGGCGTCCTACTCATGCTGTGCAGCTGCAGGTTCGATGGCGACGGTTCGCCGCAGTCGACGGGCGCATTCGAGCCTCCGAGCACGACGACCGACGAGGCCGGAACGACCGGGCCGAGCACGGCTGCGTCGGGCACGACAGCCAACGACGCCTCGACCTCGACCCAAGACCCTGACGACGGGGACACGACCGCCTTCGACCCAACCACGGGCGGAGAACCCATCGGCTGCCCAGCTCCGCTGCCCGTAGGGTGGATCTTGTGCGAAGACTTCGAGCAGATCGCAGACCCCAGCGCCCACTTCTCGCGGTTCACCGGTTCGGGCGTCTCGTTAGGAGCCCCGGGGTTTCAGAGCCCGACCGCCTTGACGATGACGCACCAACCCGACATCAACTGGTCGGGCTCGGTCCAGATTCGTTTCGGCGAGGGACCACCGGGCGCCGCCGTCGTCGCCTCCGACCAGCGGTTCGACGAAGTCTGGGTGCGGCTGTGGCTCCGCGCCGGCGAAGGGTGGCCGGTCAACGGACCCGGCGACATCGTGTCCGTCGATGGTGTCTCGACGAACCCGGCGGGCGCGACGACCTTCTTGGCTCGCGTCAGCGCGGACCCCTTCGAGACGGTCAGCTTCAGCTCCGCACTGTCGTGCGTCGAGGGTGACGAACACGTCTGCGACGGCGAGATGGACTGGTCCGACCTCGACCCCCGAGGATTTCGAGCCGGGAGCGCCGAGCTCTTTGCCACCGACGCCGTCGAGGACTGGCACTGCATGGTCATCCACGCCCGGCTCAACGACCCCGGCGCGTCCAACGGCGTCTTGGAGACGGTCGTCGACGGAGAACTCGACACCTGGATGACGGACATCGACTACCGCGGTGGTCGCAGCGAGTTCGCCTTCAACCGCGTCTCGCTCGAAGCCTATATCAGCCAACCGCAGGCGCAGCCGATGCGGCGCTACATCGACGATGTGGTCGTCGCGACCGTCCCCATCGACTGCGACTGAGCATCACTTGATGCCCACGATGTAGACGAGCCAGCTGTCCTGGTTCTCTTCCTCTTCGGTGGCCACGTAGTCGCCGGTGCCGTCGCCGTCCTCGTCGACGCGTTCCCAGTACACCTTGGTGCCCGAGAAGCCGGCCTCGATCAGCAGTTCCCGAAGCTCGGGCACGGTCCACAGCCGCCAGTCATACGTGAAGGCCCTGCGAATCTTGCTTCCGTCGGGGAACTGGAAGTGGATGTGGCACAGCGTGTGGTGGTTGATCGGGTTGAAGCTCTCCTGCTCCCAGATGTACGTGAAGCCGTCGAGTTCCCGCTCCTCTTCCACCTCCACGATCGCTTCGAACCCCCCGTAGAGCTCGGTGATGAAGATGCCGTCGGAGGCAAGCTTCTCGTGGGCCACCTCGAAGTAGCGGCGCAGCTCGTCGCGGGTCTTGAACACGCCGTAGCTGAAGTTGAGCGCGCACGTGAGGTCGACGGGCTCGCCGAGGCCGTCGAGCACGTTGCCATGCTGCAGATGCACCCGCCGCTGCGCAGCGTCGGACAGCGCGGCGACGTTGTGCGTGCGACCCCACTCCAGCACGTGCTCGTCGAAGTCGATGCCGTGCGCCGTGCGAGTCTTCTTGCTGTCGGCCCACGTGCAGCTGAGGAAGCCTCCGCCGCAAAAGTCCTCTCGCATGGACTTCGCGGTCCGTCCGCGCAGGTCCTTGAAGACCTTGCTGAAGAACTCGACGTCCGCCTCGGGCGACTGAACCGCCTTCTGGTAGAGCTTGTGACGGTCTGCCCGGGAGGCGATCGTCTTCTTCTTGGGCTTGGCGCGACCCTTGCCCTTGGCTTTGGATTTCTTCTTGGCCATCAGCGCTCCGCGATCAGGTAGGTCCACCAGCTCTCCTGGTTCTCCACCCGCTTGGGTTCGTGGAAGTCTCCGGTGGGCTCGCCCCGCTTGTCGGTCTTCTCCCACATGCGATGCAGGGTGCCGAACCCCGCGTCGGTGAGCGCATCGCACAGCTCGGGCATGGTCCACAGGCGCCAGTCGTAGTCGAACGCCGGGACCATCTTCGAACCATCCTTAAAATAGAAGCTGATCGAGCAGTACAGCTCGTGGGTCCGGGGATCGAAGCGGTGCTGTTTCCAGCGGTACGTGAACTCCCCCAGGTCGTGGAGGTTCTCGTCGCGCCCCATGGTCTCGCTGCCGCCCAGGACGTCCATCATGAACAGGCCGTCCTTGCCGAGGTTCTTGCGCACGTTCTTGAAGTAGGTGACGAGCTGCTTGCGCTCCTGCAGGCAGCAGTAGCTGAAGTTGAGCGCGCAGGTGAGGTCGGCCTTGGGACCTCGTGCGTGCAACACGTTGCCCTCGGTCAGCGTGATGCGCTTCTGCTCGGATGCGGACAGGGGGGCCACGTTGTGCTCGAGACCCCACGCCAGTGTCGGACGATCGAGATCGACGCCGTGCGCGGTGCGGTCCTTGCCGCCCTGCACCCACGCGGTGGCCAGGCTCGCGGTGCCGCAGAAGTCCTCCCGCAGCGCCGTGGGGGAAGCCTTCCGAATCCGGCGATACAGCTTCGCCAAGGTTGCCGCGTCGGTCTTGGGATCCTGTACGGCCCGCTCGTAGAGCGCATGACGGTCCGCTTTCTCGGCGAGCGTCTTGGGCTTCTTCTTGCGGCGTTTCTTTTCACGCTTCGCGGGGGAAGCATCGGTCATCGGTTGCATGGAAATTTTCTCGCGCATCGTCGCCCCGCTCTTGCACCCACCGTTGGGATGGAACGGCGCGCTCACGCATGGAGGGCCGCCCGCTCACCCGCCGAGGTATCGGGTGAGCCCGTTGTACGCCTCTGTCAGGCGCCGGGTGACTTCGGTTGCTGCCTTATACCTGTCCGGGTCGGTGGCGTGGCGGTCCGGATGATACTGCAGCAGCAGCTTCCGGTAGGCCTTTCGCACGGCGCGGAGATCGGCACCGGCATCGACCTCGAGCGTTCGGTACCAACGTTTGCGGTCGGCTGCGGGATCGGAGGACGGTTCTCCGCGAACCCCGGCGCGTGCGCGTGCCGTGTCGTAGGCCCGCTCCCACGCCTCCTCGGCGGCGTCCTTGAACCGCCGAGCCCGGCGGCCTGCTTTGGCGCCCACGGTCCCCGCGGGGTCGTCCTCCCCGCGTTCTCCCCGGCTCGTGCTCTCCTCGGGCTCTGCCTCGGGCTCGGCGGTGTCCGAGTTGAGAAGATCGCGGAGTGCATCCGATGAGAACGCGTCGCGAAAGTCCGTGACGTTGGACCGAGCCAGATCGAGGAGGCGCTTACCGATGCTCACGACGTACAACCTTGAAGAGTCAGTTTAGAGGTCCCCACCGTCATCGGTCGGGAGGTCGGAGTCGTCGATGATCTCAACGTCGACTGCTCGCAGGTTGACGAGGGTTTGAGCGGCCTCGTCATCTTCGGAGGGGAACTCGGACGCCGCGCCCGGAGCGGTCACGCGCCTGGCGCGGACGATGCTGTCGGTGTCGGTCAGGTCGTCCTCGGCCGTGACGATCGGCGGCCCGGAGTCGCGCGGTCGGTTGCGGCGAACGACGTCGGCGACCCGGAGCAGCATCTCGGGCTCGAGCTGGGTGAACTCGAAGCCCATGCCCACCGGGTCGGACTGGTGCCGGACCACGCGCCCACGACCGGCGATGACGACGGGGTCGTCGAGCACGATGGTGAAGCGCAGCTGAACCTCCGACCCGAGCGGGAGGTTCTGCGCGGTGTGCACGAAGACGCCGTACTCCGACAAGTTGGAGACGTGCGTGGGCGCGCTGGTGGGGTCGCGAAACTCGAAGTTCACGTCGACCCGCTCGGCACGTCGCCGATCGTCGGGAAGCTCCCCCATCAGCCCACTTTAGCAGGTCACGCCGACGCGGGCGCGCCCTCGCCGGAGTCCGAGTCGGCGCGGTCGCCGTCCTTGTTGTTGCCCCGGCCTCTGCCGGAGCTCTTGCCGGGCACCTTGCCCTTCACCTCGAACTGCTCGACGTGGAAGTTCTTGCGCGAGTGAATCTCGATCGCGCGGTGGACCCGCTTGACGGTGTCGTCGACGGCCATCGACTCGGCGCCGCGCATGAGGTCGGAGACCTCGGGGTTGGCGTAGACGGCGATGTTTTCGCCCGCAATGTGCGCGGCATCGCGCCGGATCTCGCGGAGGATCTCGTAGGCCACGGTGGCGGGCGACTTGGTGTAGCCCTTGCCGTTGCACTGCTTGCACGAGGCGGTGAGCATGCGGCCCAGGCTCTCCCGGGTGCGCTTGCGGCTCATCTCCACCAGGCCCATCTCCGAGATCTTCGTGATGTGCGCCTTGGCGCGGTCCTTCCGCAGCGCGTCCTGCAGCTTGCGGTAGACCTTTCGACGGTTGGACTCCTTGTCCATGTCGATGAAGTCGATGATGATCAGGCCGCCCACGTTCCGCAGGCGGAGCTGATCGGCGACCTCTTCGGCAGCCTCGAGGTTGGTCTGGGTGATCGTCTCTTCGAGCGTCCGCCCCTTGGCGCCGACGAACTTGCCGGTGTTGACGTCGACGGCCGTGAGCGCCTCGCCCTGGTCGAAGATGAGCGAGCCACCGCTCTTGAGGCCGACCTTGCGCTCGAGCGCCCGGTCGATCTCGAGCTCGATGCCGTAGCCGTCGAAGATGGGCTCGCCGCGCTGGTAGAGCTCGATCTTCGACGCGTAGTCCGGCATGAACGTCTCGACGAAGCGCTTGAGCCGCTCATGCTGGACGCGGTCGTCACAGATCACGCGGTCCAGCTCGGGCGAGAGGTTGTCGCGCACGACCCGGAGGGTGAGGTCGAGGTCGCGGTAGAGCATCACCGGCGCCCGGTGGATGCGCTCGTTGGCCTTGATGTTGGCCCACAGTCGCAGCAGGTAATCCATGTCTCCACGGACCTGGCCGTTGGTGGCGTTCTCGGCCACGGTGCGGACGATGAAGCCGGCGCCCTTGGGCCGCATCTGGTCGACGAGCTTGCGCAGCCGCCTGCGGTCACGCTCCTTGGCGATGCGCCGCGAGATTCCGATGTGGCTGACCGTGGGCATGAAGACCACGTTGCGGCCGGGCAGCGACACGTACGAGGTGATGCGGGCGCCCTTGTTGGAGATGGGGTCCTTGACGACCTGCACCAAGATCTCCTGGCCGGGCTTGACCAAGCTCGAGATCGCCTCGGGCTTTCCGGAGCGGCGCGGAGGCGAGGCGCCGTCACGGCTGACGCGCAGCGTCTCCTCCTCCTCGCCCGCCTGGGGCTTGGCGATGTCTCCGGCATAGAGGAAGGCAGCCTTCTCTTCGCCGATGTCGACGAACGCGGCCTGCATGCCGGGCAGGACCCGGAGGACCCGGCCCTTGTAGACGTTTCCGACCGTACCGCGCGCGCGCTCGCGCTCGACGTACAGCTCGGAGAGGATTCCATTTTCGATCAGGGCGACCCGCTTTTCGGGGCCGTCCGCGTTCACGACGATGACGGATTGTGCCATGGGGTTTTGAAATGAAGTCGAGAGGTCTTGGAGTGCCGAGCGGGCCAGTGAACGGGGTGGGCGCAGACCTTGGGTCGCAGCCTCTTCGCTCGGAGTTCGTGGCGGGAATTCGCCAGCCGGGAAACTCGGTGGCGCGCGATCTGCGGGCGCCAGCGTCGTGCGACACTAGCACGGCGCACTAGCCGGGCGCACGACCCGATGATATGGCTGGGGCCGTGGAACTTCGGCCGTCGGTTCGCTCGTACTCCTTTGACAACGCTCAGTTTTCTGCCCTTCGGGACAAGGTTGGTAGCGGCTGCCTGGACCCCAAGGCCAACCGTCTGGCCCACGCTCCCACGCCGCTGACGCAGGCGCCGACCGACCTGCGCCCCACGGCCCCCTCCGCCGACGCGGCCCGGGCCCGGCTCACCCCGATCGGCGAGGCGGCGGTGCGGGCCGGCAAGGTCGCAGTCCTCGTGCTCAACGGCGGCATGGCCACGCGGTTCGGCGGCGGGGCCAAGGGCATCGTGCCGGTGGTTCCCGGACACGACGACGTCAGCTTTCTGGCGATCAAGCTCGCGGAGATCAAGCAGCGCGCCGCGGCGCTCGGCGGCTCGATCCCGGTGGTGCTGATGCATAGCTTCGCGACGCAGGCCCCCAGCCAAGCCCACCTCGAGACGATCGGTTGGGGCGGCATCGCACCCTCCGATCGCTTCAGCTTCGCGCAGTCGATCATGCCGCGCGTGCTGCCCGACGGCACGCCTCTGCAAGACCTGCCCGAAGCCGCCGACCTGCCCCCGACCGACCTGTACTCCGCCCCTGGCCACGGTGACACGCTCGGTCGCTTCCGCCGCAGCGGCGTGCTCGGCGAGCTGCGCGAGCGAGGCGTCGAGCACATCCTGGTCTCCAACGTCGACAATGTCGGCGCCTCCCTCGATCCCTTCGTCCTCGGCGCCCACATCGAGCGCACCGATCAAGGCGCCGGCATCAGCGTCGAGGTCGTGCAGCGCATCGAGGGCGACGCGGGCGGTTGCATCGCCCAGCTCCCCAGCAACGGTCGCCCCGCCATCATCGAAGGCTTCCGCCTCCCCGAAGGCACCGACCTCTCCGACTACCCCCACTTCAACACCAACACGCTGTGGCTCTGTGCCGCCGCCGTCGACATGGACATCCCCCTGACCTGGTTCGCCGTCCGCAAGTCGATCGACTGGCCCGAGGGCGGCCGCGCCCTGAAGGACGGCCAGCTCCAGGTCGTCCAGTTCGAGCGCCTGATCGGCCAGGCCACCGAGTTCATCGAGAGCGCGTACCTCGACGTGGACCGAGATCGCCGCTTCTTGCCGATCAAGACCCGCGAGGACCTCGCGGCGGCCGCGGGCGACATGGAGAGCTTCGCGAAAGCGGCAGGGCTTGTGTAGCTTCTCGGGCCCCGTTCATTGCTGCCGTCGCTTCGACGGCCTCAGAACCCGTAGGCCTCCTGGAGGGCAGCAGCGGTGGCTGCGTCCAGCTCGCCTGTGACGGCAAGGCCGTACGCGACTTGAAACAGCCTGACTCCACGGGCGAAAGGATCGCCTCGACGCCGACCGCGACCCTCTCCAAGGAATCCCAGGTTCCGAAGTCGGGTTGCTGCTCCGTTTCGAGTCGAGGCGTCATCGAGTCGCGCGAGGTCGAGCGCGAAGTCCTCTTCGCGTTCGACGACGCGGATCCTGACTTCCCGAGCGTCCTGGGGGACGTCGAACACGACGACTCCGACCGCGTTCGTCCTGGCGGTGGTGGTCTTGCCGCCGCAGGTCAGCTCGATGGTGTGCTCGGGTGCAGCGGGAAACCTCAGGCGCAGCGCATACTCTTGCTTTGGCCCGGGGGGTCCAGGTCGGTCGCCGCCATTGATGATCTCGGCATTCTCAGCGTCGGTGAGCGGACGGAACCTGCGGCGTGTCCGTACGAGTGCAGACCAGCCTCCGATGAGCTGGGCCACGAGGCGCTGTTCGAGGTCGCCGCGCTCGACGTCGCCGTACTGCTCGCGAAGTGCAGCGAGGTTTGCGGGGTCGTCGAGGAGCCGCTCCACCATCGCCACGGCATCTTCCTGGTCGCGGAACTTCAGCCTGTCCTTCCAGCTGCACAGAAAGCCGTAGCCGTGAGGGGTGCGAAGTCGAGTCGGATCGCCGAGCACATCCGGAGCATGTCGGCTCGACGTCCGGGAAGGCAAGCATGCGGTGGCCCGGTGGCCATGCTAGCGTTCGAGTCGATGGCGGACACAGGCGGAAACGCGAGCGACGGTGCATCTGGGGACCCCCTGGACACCCAGCCCGAGCCCCGGAACCCGAACGACCCTCCGCTCCGCGTCGGGCGGTTCACCGTCGAGCCTGGCCCCAAGGGAGAGGCGCCGACCAATACGCTCTCGCCCGCGCCCCGTCTCGTGTTCTCGGCCTGAGACGGTGCTTTCAGTTCTTCTTCTCGTGTTTGAGGGTGCCCGAGTGTGGGTCGACGCGGTCCAGAACGTTGGTGAAACGGTCCTCGAACTTCTTGGGGCCAAGCGAGGCCTTCCATTGCGCGACCGATGTACTCGACAGGAGCAGTACATCTTCGCCGCCAAGCGTCAGGGGGATGCACATCGGGGTTGGCGGAATGTCGAGCTCGCTCTCCGCGGTGTCCGGCTTCTTGGGCGTTTTCTTGGGCATGGAACTCCTGGCGGGTTCTACGGCTTGAAGACGAATCGGCGCTCACGCTGGCTCGCGCTCACGGGACGGGTTTTTCCGTCGATGGTGATCTCGTAGGGGGTCTTGGAGCGCAGGACATCGATCGAGAGTTCGTTTCGACCCTCGTCGTTGAAGGAGAGCGGGGTGTCCTGCAGAAAACCGAACAGTTCGGGGAGCACGGCCTCGGGCCAGGTGAGGGTGCCGGATGCCGGGCCGTGGTCGTAGACGATGGTCAGCGAGCATCGAGGGTAGCCCAGCTGGATCAGCTCCTTTTGGCTGGTGCCGGAGAACTCGATGGTGCCGCGCCCCTCGACCGCGTCGTTGGGGTGCTGTGAGCCGCCGTGCTTTGCCTCGACCTCGTACGTTCCTGGTTGCAGCCCCTTGAGGACGACGACCGCGTTCCCTCCCCAGGCACGCTTTTCGATGCCGTCCGAGAACGCAGGGCCGACGATCGTGACCTTGGCCGCGGTCGCCGGCCCGAACTGCTCGGCTTGCCTGATGTAGATCGACAGGTTGCCGAACCCCTGTCCTTCCAAGGGGGTCTCGAGGGTGACGCGCTCGACGGGGACCTCGGAGGTTGGTCGTACGTCCACGTCCCTCTGCAAGAGGGTCTCGTTCCCGCGCTCGAGGACGATCGAGTACGGACCTGGCGGGATCGAGGACGCCCGAACGACGCCGTCCTTGTCGACGGCCTCCGCGTTGACGATGGCGAGCGGGACGGTCGTCTCGCTGGACACGGGGAACACCGACAGGTGCAGCCTCTGCCTGCGTGACTGCTTCTTGGGCGGCATGCCGTTGTCGCCGAGCACGACGACCTCGAGGTTCGCGATATCCTCGGGGGGTCGAGGCTCAGGCGGTGGCCCCGGGGTGAGTGCGTCCTGGTAGCGGGAGAGGAACTCGAGCGGGTGGTAGTGCCAGACCTTCGGGCTCTTGGGCACGACGTCCGCGGCATCGAACCACCACTGGTACGGCGCGATGAGGGCGCCCATGTGGGGCGGAATGGGGTCGGCGTGCTTGCGGCCCAGCGCCGCGAGCATGGCCTTCATGTCGACTCCCCATTCGGAGCGAAACATCACGGGCGTGCGTCGGAACCGTTCGCCGTCTTCGCTGCGGTAGAAGTTCTCGAGCTCCGCCTGGCTGATGTGTCCGTCGACGAAGACGGAGGGGTTGTGGATGTCACCTTGGGCGGCCTCGATCTTCGCGATGACGTCCGGGCTCAGGTCGGTCGTGAGGTCGTCGTTCTTGTCTTCAATCCCCGGATTCCACGCCTCTTCGAAGAGGAGTTCTTCGGAGAACATCTCCCAGTGGATCTCCGCGCGGGGCACGGGGCCTTCGAACTCGTCGAACCCGACCGAGTCCCCTGAGGGCCACAGCGGGGCGCCCGCATCGACCTCGTGATTGAGGATGACGACGGAGGTCGTTCCGGTGAAGTCGGGCGTGTCGAAGTCGCGCTGTCAGGTCAGGGTCGACACGGGTCTGTGCCTTGCCGCCACGCAGCTCCTTGCGGGTCTTCGCCAGCCACTGCGCGGTGGTTCCCGGACGCGTCGAGGATCCGCGTTCGACCAAACCGTCGCTGAACCCCTTCGCTTTGAACGGGAACGTGCGTTGGAACTCCTCGATCGCGGTGATGAGCTCCGGGATGGTCGTGCTCATGGGGGGTCCCTGCAGAAGCCCGAAGCGGATCAGCCGCTTGGAGACCCATTGCACATCGACGGGCGCACCGACCAGCTTGCCGTTCTTCGCGAGGCCGACGTCACCGATGAGCTGGTGCTCGGCTGCCTCTGCTGCATCTTTGGCCTCGCCCTGCGGATCGTGGATGTCGACCGTGGGAAGCCACGTCGCGCCGCGTCCGAACGCCTCGTCGGCGCTGACTGGCGCCAGGTGCATGAGGAGGGTGTAGACCGTGCGCTTGGGGTCTGTAGGGCTTGGAGTGGGCTCGATGGTGTCAGGGCCGAGCGGAGGCGGTGGCACGGGCTCGGTGGAGTCGGGTCCAAGCGGAGCCGGCGGCACGGGCTGGCCGGGCGCGGGCGGAGCATTGGGCGCGAACAGGCGGCCCCAGGTGTACCCGCCAATGGTCACCACACCGTCGGGCCACGGCTTCGCCGCTCCTTGAAAGGGGCTACCGATTTCTTCCTGGAACGACTCGATCGCCGCCACGTCGGTCGCGGAGATGCTCGGGTCGTCGGGAGTGGGCGGCGACGGAGCGTCGGCGTAGTAGCCAAGCTCTTGCAGGCGAGTCTTGAGCGCTTGGACCTGCTCGGGTGGGTTGGTCTGTCCGGCTCCGATGCTCTTGCCGTGGTTGGGCACCTTCGGGGTCGACGATCCGCCTCCTTTGTTGCTCGAGCCCTTGCTCCCTCCCGGAACGACGGACCGCGGGAGTTCGTGGCGAAGCAGGATGAAGTTGGCGCTCCCGAACTCGTGCTCGCACAGCGACGGGTCCGAGCCGAGCCTGGCGGCGACGATGGTCCCCGAGAGCGGAGCGTGGACCATCGAGCCCCGCTTCATCGGGAGGTGGACGCCGCCGTGCCAGAGGCTGTTCGCGCCGATCGGGTAGCAGCCGTCCGGGACGATGCGCTCGATCTCTGCGAGAACCTTGTCAAGGGTGTCTTGGCGGCCTTCAGTGGTGATCTCTTTCCCAAGCGGGGTGAAGGCCTTGTTGTTGCCCCAAGGTCCCAGCAAGGTCAGGATTCGCAACGGATCCAGCCGATGGAGAGGCTCTGCGCCCAGCTTGGTCTCTTCCGCATCTCCACCTCCAGGGCTCTGCTTCGTAGAGACTTCGAAGTGCAGGTGGTCGGGGATTTCTCCTGCACCAGTGAAGCCCGTGCGGCCGACCACGCCGATCACTTCTTGTTCGTTGACGTGTATCCCCTCCTTGACCTTCGAGGCGTGGCAGTGTGCATAGATGTAGAACAGCTTCAGGTTCTCGTTGGACTTCGACGGTCGAACTCTCCGGATCTCGGCGGCGATCGCCTCTGGTACTTCGTCGGCTTCGATGACGATCCGAATGCCGTAGCTCTTCGTGGGCTCGCTCCCGTCCACCACGACGGTTCCTGCCGCCACTGACTGGATGAGCGCGCGGGGCTTGTCCTCGCCGTCTGGGTCGGACTTGAAGTCCGACCCGTAGCGGAAGTTAAGGCGTCCCCCGTGTGTAGAAGGGTGAGATGTCGATGCCCTGGTGATGGTGCGTGGTCCCGTCCGGCCGCAGTTTTCGCGGGTAGAGAAACGCCCCCGACTGGCATTTTCCGTCGTTGTTCCCCTTGTTCGGACAACCGACGAACCTCTTGCCGAGGTTCTTCGCGAGGTTTTCGCGGCACTCCCGGAAGCCGGGCCCCCGGTCATTACCGTGCTCGTCGAAGTCGCGACAGTGCAGCAGACGTTCCGGGTTCGAGTCGACGACCGTCTCGAGACCAGGAGGGGCCACCACAGGGTTGCGAGGAGGAATCGTCATCGGGTTCCCTCGCGACTGATGGACTTCGCGTGGGACCCCTCAACCGTGCGAGCACAGCGAAAGCCGAGGTCCGGCTGTTGGCGCTCGCCGTATCGTACGGCGGCCGCATCTAGGTCATCGAGTCCCCAGGGAACGCCCTTCGCATTGTAGCTCGCCCCCGCCGCCGCCGTCCACTGCGAGCGAGGCGTCGTCACGACGAGTTCGGCAACGTTGCCGAACATGTCGCACAGCCCTTGGCTCGTCTTGGGCGAGTCTACCGTGCAAGGAGCGGCTGCCTCTTTCTGCGCCTTGCGAGGACACTGTTCCACCGGTTTGCCAAGTTCACAGCGTTTGTCGTCTTCGAGCCACAGCCTGTCGTCGCCTCGGCTTCGCGCCGCGAACTCCCACTCCTCTACGTCCGGCAAGCGCTTGCCTACCCAGCGGCAGTATTCCTCTGCCTCCCATCTCACCACGCAGTTCATCGCGATGTCTTCCTTGCCCGGGACGGGTGGTCGTAGTTCCTTGATGACGTCCGAGGTGCAGAGGTGAGCTCTCGGTCGAGCGGGTATTCGGTTTTCCTGAATTTCTCGAACCGTCGAGACGCAAGCCCCTGCCAGGTGGCACGCGTGGAACTCCGCCGTCGTCACCTCCCGCTGGTCGATGTCATATGTCGCGAGCGTGTGTTCGTAGTCGCCATACGGGTCTTCGTCACGTTCCCCCGCAACACCCCTCACATTCGGAAAAATCCGCCTGTCGCGAAACGTCAGCGTCCCTCCGTGGATCCGGACCACATCGCTGCCCGGAGCCAGCACGACAGCTCTCCGCACCTCGTCTCCTTCCTTCAGCTCCAGCTCCTCGATGAACGCCCCAAGCTCGGGCGCACTCACCTTCATCCGAGCCTTGCACGCAGGCACTACCGTCGCCGTGCTGGCGTGCCCCGGAACCGTCCATGCATCCAAGGTCACCGTCGGCAGCAGTGGCTCCTGCTGAAGGTTCGTCGCCGCGATGCTCAGCTTCGCAAACTGCAGGCCGTCGAAGTCGCGCTGCTCGAGAACCGACTGGCCCCCGGCGGGACCGTGACCTGAGCACGGTGCTCCCCGCACGGTGTCTGCACGACCACCGTGTGGTCTCCTGCCAGCACCGCATGGTCCGCGCCTGGCTCGACCGGCTCCTTCAGGTCGTCGAGCGTCCCGACGAAGCCCGCCGGAAGCTCGAGGCGGATGGTGCCGGTCACGGGGGTCTCATCCGCGCTCTGGCTGGCGCTCGTGCAGGCGCCGAAGACGAGCATGAACCCGGAGATCAGCCTCACCACGAGGCCGACTCTACTCGGCCCCAGCACGTGGCGTCATCCCCGACACGCGCTGAAGGACAGGGGCGCCGTCGCTTTCGCAACATCGCTGCATCACCAGGAGACCTGGTCCGTGTGCGGGACGGCTGTTCCGAACCGAGCTCGTCCTCGGCTACAGCGGCTCGAGTTCACACCCGGGCACGATGTCGGCGTCTTCGAGCGAGCATTCGAGGGGTGCCTCTCCGAGACACGCGTCGGGATCCCATGTGCAGCCCGGATACGTCGAGCAGCGACTCTCGGTCTCGCCTTCGCAGTCGGCCGACGTCCCCGAACACTGCCCGCTCTCGCACCCCTGTCCGATCCCGCACAAGCCGGGGCTCCGCTGTTCACACGCGGTCGGGACCCCGACGACTTCGACGGCTTCGAACACGAAGGCTTCGTTCAGGACCTGGAGCGTCAACAGACCGTCGGCGACGCAGTAGGCGAACGCCTCGCTTCCGAGCTGCACCTGGTTGCCGACGAACCTCCAGTCAGTGTCGTATGTCTCGTGGTTGCTGACTTGGGCCCTGCAGGTGCAGGTGTCGCACTCGTCCGACGCACACTGGGCGTCGAAGCCGGATGGTGACTGCTCGAACGGACTGGCAGTGGTGAAGGTCGTATTCTCGCACGTCGCAGGCTCCGCGCACTCATCGGAGAAGGTCACCGTCTCGGAGTGCGCCTCGTCGGCCACGACGCGCGCCTGACCCCCCTCGAGGAAGGCGATCCGCAGCTCTCGCCGTCCCCCGTGAACGACCCCCGCCGAACAGGACTTCTCCGAACCCGACGACGAGCGAAAGTAGATCGTGCCGGTGCCGGTCCGCGTCTCGATCAGGCGCCACGCTCCCCACACCTCCCCACCGCAGGCGCTGAACTCGACCGCTCCGCCATCGGGGCCGGGGCAGGCAGAACAGTCGCAGACGAGCGCCTCGTCCTCGCAGACGTAGGTCCCGAAGACCCCGGACCCCTCGCACCGGCAGCTCTCCCCTTCGTCCTCGCACGGTCCCCCGGGCGGTGGGGGCGCTCCCGGATCCGGTGCCGCAACCAGGGCGCCGTCCTCTTCGGGTGAGCCGCAACCGGAGGCGACCACGAGCAGGACGGCCGTGATGAGGGCGGATGCCAGGGTCTGCATCGTCTCCTTGATGGTAGCCCAACCGCGGCAACCGTTCCGCGTTCGTTCCGCGTTCTCTGATCGTCCCGGTCTTCCTTACCCGCAAACCGGGCGTGTGGTATGCGGGAGGCTACCGAAGCGCATGCCTCCAGAAGCCTGGCTCTCCGTCGCGATCATCGTGGGTGTGTTTGGCTTTCTCGCGTTCAGCCGCGCGGCGCCGTATCTCGTGTTGACCTCGGGGACGGCGGCGATGCTCTTGCTGGGCATCCTCGACGCCCGTGACGCGCTCGCCGGCTTCGCCAACGAGGGGATGATCACCGTCGGGGTGCTCTTCGTCGTCGCGGCGGGGCTCGACCAGACCGGGGTCCTCGCGTCCGTCGTGCATCGGCTGCTCGGACGCCCGCGGACCCTCGCCAGCGCCCAGCGCCGGCTCGTCCTGCCGGTGGTGGCCGGGAGCGCGCTGCTGAACAACACGCCGCTGGTCGCGATGCTGACCCCGGTGGTCAAGGACTGGAGCCGCTCGACGGGCTTTGCGGCCTCGAAGCTCCTCATCCCGCTCAGCTATGCCGCCATCCTCGGAGGCATGTGCACCGTGATCGGCACGAGCACGAACCTGGTGATCAGCGGACTGCTCACGGACGCCGGACACCCACCCCTGGCGTTCCTCGATCCCGCGCGCCTGGGCATCCCGTGCGCCGTGGTCGGGTCGATCTTCTTGGTCTTCTTCTCCCGTCACCTGCTGCCGGACCGCACCACCCGCAGCCCGGTCCAGCTCGACCCTCGCGAGTACACGGTGGAGATGCTGGTCAGCCCCAGCGGCATCTTGGTCGGCCGCACCGTCGAGGAGGCCGGCCTGCGCAGCCTCTCGGGGCTCTTCCTCACCGACATCCACCGGGCCGAGCACCTGCTCCCGATGGTCGGCCCGCACGAGCGGCTCGAAGCCGGCGATCAGCTGGTCTTCGTCGGCATCGTCGACTCGGTCGTCGACCTGCAGCGCATCCCGGGTCTGCAGCCCGCGACCCGCCAGGTCTTCGAGCTCGAGGGACATCGCGCAGAGCGATGCTTCGTCGAGGCGGTCGTGTCTCGAAGCTCACCTCTCGCCGGGCAGACCATTCGCGAGGGTCGCTTCCGCAACCGATTCGGGGCGGTCGTCCTCGCCGTGAACCGCAACGGAGAGCGGCTCAACGCCCGGCTGGGGGACGTCGTGCTCGAGCCCGGCGACGCCCTCTTGCTCGAGGCGCCCCCGGCCTTCGTGCAAAACCACCGCAACTCCAGCGACTTCTACCTCGTCAGCGCCCTCGATGCCGACGCGGTCCCGGTGGTCGAGCGCGCCCCCGTGGCCCTGGCGATTCTGGCGGCGATGGTGGTCCTGGCGGCCACCGGCCTGCTCTCCATGCTCGAGGCCTCCCTGCTCGCCGCGGGTGCAATGCTGGCGACGCGGTGCTGCACCGAACGACGTGCGCTTCGCAGCGTCGACTGGCCGCTGCTCTTGTCCATCGCGGCGTCCTTCGGCTTGGGTCGCGGCTTGGAGAACTCGGGCGCCGCCGCCGAGCTCGCGGACGTCGTCTTGGCCCACGTCGGCACCAACCCCCGCGTCGCGCTCGGCCTGCTCGCCGCCACGACCTCCATCGTCACGGAGTTCGTCACCAACAACGCCGCCGCCGTGCTCCTGTTCCCCGTCGCGACCGCCATGGCTGCGGGTCTGAACGTCGACGCGTTGCCCTTCATCGCGACGCTGATGGTCAGCGCATCGGCCTCGTTCGTCACGCCCATCGGCTACCAGACCAACCTCATCGTCTACGGCGCGGGCGGCTACCGCTTTGGTGACTTCGTGCGGGTCGGGCTGCCGATGAACCTCTTGGTCTGGCTGACGACCGTCCTCTTCGCGCCGCTGGTCTGGAGCTTCTGATCGCGAAGGAGCCGCGGTAGACTCGGACCGTGGTCGAGCTGCTCGTGGCGCGCAAGGCTCCGGTGGAGCGGATCCAGCTCGACGACACGTCCTGGGTCGACGTCGTGCGCGGGTTCCTGCCCGAGCCCGCCGACCTCTTCGACCGCCTCGTCGCCCAGCGGCCCTGGAAGCAGGAGTCGGCGATCCGGGAGGGCCGCCGCGTGCTCGACCCACGGCTGGTCGCGGGGATGGGCAACCGCGAGACCGAGCGATACCCGATGCTGCACCAGGCCCGGCTCGTCCTCGAGGCCCGCTACCGGGTGCGGTTCTCCGGCGTGGGCCTGACGCTGTATCGCGATGGCCGCGACTGGATGGGGTTCCACCGCGACGACGAGATGCGCTACCTCGAACGCACGGTCATCACCGGGCTGTGCCTCGGCGCACCGCGGCCGCTGGCGCTCAAGGAGGGCCGCGGTCCCGGGCGTCAGCTCGTCGAAATGAACGGCGGCGACCTCTACGTCATGGGCGGCCGATGCCAGGCCGACTGGCTGCACGGGATCCCCAAGCTCGAGGAGAGCGAGCCGCGGATCTCCTGCGTGTGGCGCTGGTCGTCGCGCACCGGGCCACCCTCGTCCAGCCCCACGCACTTCATCCCCGACGCTCCCCACCGCCGCAAGGACCGCTAGCAGCTACGCCGGACGGCGGACCACGGCAAACTGTCGCCGACCAGACGGCGTGTCCGTGCAGTGGACCTCGACGTAGTTTCGGGTGTAGCCCACCGAGACGTCGAAGGGGCCAAACGAGCCCGCGTTGAGATCCACGACGGTGGCGGTCGCGTCGTCCACGGTGAACGACAGCCCCAGTCGCTGGTCCCGCGTGCAGGGCTTGCCGATGAAGCTCCCGTCCCACTCGGGCTCGACCGCGCAGACGTCCGCACGCAGCTCGACCGACAAGGGCGCGAAGAAGTCCTCCGGCGGCAGCGATGGACCGCCGCCGGGGAGCCCTTCGCCCTCCATCGCGGCAAACTCGAGCATCCCCTCGCGCATCACCTTCACATAGCCGTTGCCCCACCACGGCGAGTCGATGAAGATCGACAGCTGCACGCCATCGCCGACCTGAAGGTTGCTCGGGTACAGGTACCCCACCGACACACGGAAGGTGTCCGCACCGCATTCGAAGTCGAAGGACCAGACCTCCTCTTCGTCGAGGATCCCAGCGACCGTGCACGCACCCTCGAACTCGAGATGCTTGGTCTCGTACAGCGGCGCCTCATCGAGCAGAAGCAGGGGTGCGGCCTCGGTGGGCTGCGGATCGCACACCGAGTCCAGGGGGTCGCCGCCGGTGGAGTCGCTGGCGTCCGAGCCGGACTCGGTGGTGCTCGTCGTGCCCGGTCCATCTCCCGCGTCGGTGGTCACGCCGCTCGTGCTCGCCGCGGCAGAGGTCAGCGTCGAGACGACCCCCGTGCTCGTGGACACCTGCGTCGTGCCTCCCACCGGACCGCCGCTGGAGCTCCCCGAGCCCGACTCCATCGGTCCGGGTTCGACCAGGCCTCCGCATCCCAGCAGCCCCAGGAAAACAACAAAACAAACGCGCACGTTTGCTATGTTACCCGATTCTCCCACGCGATGAGCAAGGCGTGGCGACGATCGGAGCCGTCGCCACGCCTCGAGTGCGCCTTGAGTGCGCCTTGAGTGCGCCTTGAGTGCGCCTTGAGTGCGCCTTGAGTGCGGAAGAGAGGACTTGAACCTCCACATTGTCTCCAATACAGGAACCTAAACCCTGCGCGTCTACCAGTTCCGCCACTCCCGCGAGCGTCGCGCAGACTAGCGCGCCACGGGTCTGGCGTCGAGCCTGCTCAGGCCCCCGCGACGGTGATCGTGATGCTGAGGTCGTCGGCCACCGCGCAGTCCGTCTTCAGCAGGTCGAACTCGGTGGTGAGGCACTCGCAGGTGTAGTCGACTTCGCACGCCTCGGGCGTCATGACGCACGCGTAGGTGGTGTCCGCTCCCTTCACGCCCGGGATGAACACGTCGCAGTATTGTCCCGGCGCCGAGCAGGTCGATGCACCGCAGGCGAACTCGATCGGCGCGCAGTCGTCGGCCGGGAAGCAGCCGTCGTCGACATCGAAGTTGTTGCTCAGGCCGCAGTCGCAGCCGGGAACCACGGCCAGGCATTCCTGCGGCGAACCGCAGACGTAGTCACCGCAGGCTGTGGGGTCCCAGACGCCGCCGGTGCTTTCGCAAAGCTGCTGGGCGTCGCTGGAGCCGTCCGTGCCCTCTGCTGCGGTCGCGGTCCCGCTGATGATGCCGCCGGAGTCGCTGCCGGAGCTGCTCATCGTGCCCTCTTCCAATCCCTCGGTCCCCGAGAGCGAGCCCCCGGTCGACGACGCGGCGCCCTCCGTCGTGGGGGTCTCCGTACCGCCGCCCGGTCCACCGCCCGGTCCACCGCCTGGCCCACCGCCGTCGGAACTGGAGGACGCAGCCTCGGTCGTGGAGGACTCCGTGCCGTTCTCGAGGCCGAGGTCCTTGCTGGAGATGCAGCCGACCGATAGGGGCGACAGGGACGACAGGAGCGACAGGGACAACAACGAAGGGGTCAGAAAATGCTTCATGGTTCTACACCCTGCTTCTCCGGCCGGGACGCAGATTGGATCGGCGCGGTGCAGATCGACACGGATTGAACCGCCAGCGGATCGCCCGGACGATCGTGGGCCAGCATGAGGGCCTCACCGCGCGCCTGCGCGGCGCGCCCGAGGTCGCACAGCACCCGGATGCGGGCGCGACGACGGCCGACTTCGAGCTGGCCGCTCGGATACCGCTGGGCGTGATGATCGAGCAGCGCCATGGCGTCTCGCAGGCGTCCGGCATCCTGCGCCGAGCGAGCGCGCCGCAGCAGGTCCGCTTCGGCCGCCAGGTCCGAGGACGGCGGCTCGACCGCAGCGGCCGGGGCCGTCGGCGATGTCGAGCGCGTTCGGACCAACACCGGGTCACCCGCCGCAGACGGAGGCGCCGGAGCATCCGCGGGGGCGCGCCGCCGCGCAGCCGGCTCGGGTGCCGACCCGGTCGCGATCGATGCAGCGGCAGGCGACTGGGATGACGCCCGAAGCGGGGGCTGCTCGACCCTGACCGACGCGACGGTGGCGACCGCCGCGACGCTCAGCCCGATGGCGAGCGCAGCCACCTTGACCGCGCCCCACGCTCCGGCTGCCGCGACGGCGGACCCCTCCCCCAGGCGCGGCACGAGCAGCGCCCACGGGGGGACGAGGCTCGCGGCCGCCGACGAGGGCTCCCGCGCGTCGTCGAGCAGCGCCATCTGCAAGCGACGACGCACCGATCGAACCCGGCCGTACACGGCTTGGGCCGAGATTCCCAGGTCGTCGGCCACCTCCTGGGCAGTGCAGCCCTCGAACTCCGAGAGCAGGTACGCGCGTCGGTGGCCTTCATCGAGCTGCCCGAGGAACCGCTCCAAGAACGTTCGCGCCTCGGTGCGGCCATCGTCCGGGCGCTGGACCACGGGGTGCAGATGTCGCAGCGCCGCGCGCTTGCGGACGCGCCGCGCTTGGCTGCGTCGGTAGCGAAACGCCACCCGATGCGCGAACGCGGTCAGCCAGGGGCGAACGGGCCGAGCGTGGTCGTAGTCCGGCCACCGGCGGTACGCCGCAACGAAGACGTCCTGCACCGCGTCGTGCACGGCCTCGTGCGGGACCGCGAGCCGACCCAGCACCGCCGCGACGAACGGACCCTCCGCGCGGTACGTGCGCTCGAACGCGCGCAGGTTGGGTACGAGCATGGCTACCGTGACTTCTCCGGCCGCGCCCATTTTTGGATCGGCAGCAGGAATTCTACGCCGAAAACCACGCGGCCCCCGACCGGCGATGGATTCCACACCTGCTGATCGCCGCGGGCGTACCGACTGGCGACGATCGGCGCCGATGCGCCAAAGCGCGCCGTGGCAGCCCATCGGGCCGCGAAGAACCACGCAATGCCCGCATCGACCCCCGCCTCGAGCCAGGCACCGCCCCGCGGTCGGGCCGCACCCCGCACCAGCACCCGGCTCCCGCCCGTGCTGAGCTGCGCGCACAGCGGAAACTCGAGCCGCCTCCAGGACGGGCGGGCGCACACCTCGGGACCCGCGGTGCCCAGGATCACCTGCGTGCGCGCGTCGTCCCCGAGATCGACCACCGGGGCGACGTGGTAGCGGGCGCGCAGCCCGACGCGCACCCTCGGCCAGGCGACGCCGAGCGCACCCTCCACCGGAACGCCCGGCGCGGGCACCGAGCCCAGGCCGATCCCCACGCCCGCGCCGAACGTGAGGCCGGTCGGCAGCGAGGACTGGCGCGGCTGCGCGGGCTCGATCGGCGTACGCGCCTCCTGGGGCGCCGGTTCCAGCGACTCCTCCTGCACGGACGGCGGCGCGGAAGCCTGCGGCGCTTCGGGCTCCTCCACCGGTACGGACGCCTCGGGCTCCGGAACGACCGTCCGAGCCTCGTCGAGTCGCGTGGCCACCAAGAGCACCGCGGCATCCGCAAGCTCCCCGCACGCCTCGGACCCGAGCGTCCGCTCGTCCGAGACCTCATCCAGCGTCACCCGCAGCGTCAACGTCCACCCTCCCTGCGGCGCCTCGGTCACCACCGCGTCCACCTCGAGTTCGCCCAGGCCCCCGGCCGCGTCGATGCGTGCCCGGACCTGCGCGGCGCTCGGACACGCTTGGTCGGGCGCCGTCCAACGCAACTCCCCCCCGGCGACGACCGAGATCAACGACGCCACAGGGAGCCACATACGCAGATTGGCTTACGCAACATCGGAAGGTGAGACAAGCACCCACGACGTTCGTGCAGATGGCCCGGCCCAATCGGGCGATCAACGACGCCAAATCGCCCAAAACTCGGTCGATGCGGGGGTTTCGGCGAACACCGCACGCACCGCCCCCACCTTCACGCCCGGCGCAGCCGCTACAATGCGCCTTCGCATGCGGCTCACGATCGCCATCGCCGGGGCCACGCTCCTCGGAGCGGCAACGTTCGCGTGTCGTGCGCCCGCAGGATTCGGGTGCTCGAGCGATGAGCAGTGCTTGAGCCTCGAGGGAAGCTCGGGTCGGTGTTTCGCGGTGGGCGCCTGCGGCTACCTCGACCCCGCCTGCCCCAGCGGTTTCCGCTACAGCGAGTACGCCGCCGCGCCGTGGGCGGGAAAATGCGTCGTCGTCGAGGACACGTCCGGCTCGACCACCGCGGAGACATCGAGCAGCTCCGGCGAGGGCCGCACCGGATCGACCGCGGAGGCTTCGAGCAGCTCGACTGAGCCTCCCGAGCCGGTCTGCGGCGATGGCCAACCCGAAGGCGACGAGCTGTGCGACGACGGCAACGTCATCGAGGCCGACGGGTGCAACTCGGACTGCCGGCCTTCGGGCATGGAGGTCTTCAGCTTCGCCTCGCACGCCGACGGCGAGGACGAAGCCACGGCCGTCGCGCTCACGTCCGACGGTGGAATCCTCGTCTCGGGGGTGTTCGGACCCAGCACCGACGTCGACGGATTCGTCGTGCGCCTCGACGAGTCCGGGGCGGAGGTGTGGAGGCAGGAACTGGCTGGGAGCGCAGGCGTCGCGGATGCCGTTTGGGACCTGGCGATCACCCCCTCGGGCAACGTCCGGGCACTCGGGCAGGTGACCAACGCCGTGATGAAGAAGGCCGTCACCCCTCGCGAGGACGTCTGGCTGGCCGAGTTCGAACCTCAAACCGGTGCGCCGATCTGGGCGTTCGTGCAGGGCGATCCACCCCCTGCCGCGGAACGCGGCTACGCGATGGCGCTTCTGCCCATCGGGGACACCGTCGTCGCGACACGCACCGGAGACCCCACCACCTCGGACTTTGGCGTGGTCCGCTACACCGTCATCGAGGTCAACGACGCGTACGAACTCTCGATCGCGTGGCAGCAGGCCTTCGATGGCGGTGCCGGAGGCCGCGACTTCGCCGCAGCGATCGGATTTGATCCGGCGGGCCGGGTCGTCGTCGGCGGCACGATGGAGTACCAACTCGGCGACCTCGACCGCCACTTGAGGGCGCTCGACATCAGCGGCAACCCCCTGGAGCCACCCTGCGAGGATCTCGGTGGCGACGACCCCCTCTCCGCCGACGACCGCATCTTCGATCTCGCCATCGGGCCGATCGGGGAGGTGGTCGCGGTCGGCCGCGCCACCCGCGATGCAGACGAGGGCACCGACGCCTGGCTGGGCTACTACCCCGCTGGCTCATGCGCGTTGGCCTGGGTCGAGACCGAGCCCGGCTCCGGGCAAGATCACGACGCCTTCACCGCGGTCGCGGTCGATGCTCTGGGCCACATCGTCGCGGGCGGCTACTTGTACGAAGGCAACACCGAGGACGCGTGGCTGGCCAAGTACGACGCTTCGGGCAAGCGGCTGTGGGCGATCGAGCCGATCGATGGCGCGGGCAACGGAGAGGATCGCGTCTCGGAGTTGACGATCGGGCCCGACCGCGAGATCACTGTCGTGGGGCGGCTCTCCCGTCCCGGAGACAGCGACGTCTGGGTCGCCCGCTACACGCCATGACCACGCAGCACGTCGACGACATGACGCTCTTCGCGGCGTGGAAAGCCGGAGATGCCGCCGCCGGCGGCGCCCTGATTCAGCGCTACTACCCCAACGTGCGGCGCTTCTTCGACGTCAAGGTGCCGCGGGCCTCCGAAGACCTCACGCAGCGCACGTTTCTGGCCTGCCAGGAGAGCCTCGCGTCGTTTCGGGGCGAGGCCACGTTCAAGTCCTACGTGTTCGGGATCGCCCGCAACCAGTTCCTGCGCCATCTGCGATCGACGGCGCGCGCGCAGGCCTTCGAGCGCAAGGTCTCGTTCGGCGGCCCCTCCCAGCGCACCTCGGTGTCGATGGTCGTGGCCAATCGGCAGGAGCACCACCTGATCCTGCTCGCCTACGCCAAGCTCAAGCCGGATCAGCAGATCGCCGTGGAGTTGTTCTACTGGGAGGACATGTCCACCTCCGAGATCGCAGCAGTTTTGGAAGTACCCGTCAGTACCGTGACGACTCGCCTATCGCGCGCTCGGGGCGTCCTTCACGACAAGATCGTCGAATTGACGCAGCCGGGCGCCGTCCGGGACGCGGTCCTGGGTCAACTCGATGCATGGACACGCTCGCTCGTGCCCCGGTAGACCCGGTAGAGTAGGGCGGTGTCGTTGGGACACATCGGCCGGTACGAGCTTCTCGACCGCCTCGGACAAGGCGGCATGGCCGAGGTCTACGTGGCCCGGCCGGTCGGAGATCCGCGCAGCGTCGTCTATGCGCTCAAGTGCATCTTGCCGCAGTACGCGAACGACCCGCGCTTCGTGCAGATGTTCCACCGGGAGCTGACCGTCGCGACGGGGCTGTGTCATCGCAATCTCGTCTCGGTGTTGGACCACGGTCGTGATCAGGGACGGCACTTCATGGTCATGGAGTACATGCACGGCCCCGACCTGGCCGAGCTGCTGAACACCGCCGGAGAGGCCGAGGTCCGGCCGCCGATCGGCGCGGCGCTGGGAGTCATCATCGCGGTCGCCCGAGGCCTGCACCACCTTCATCAACGCCCCGGGCAGCACGGTGGCGCGCCGGAGTTCGTGCACCGCGACGTCTCGCCCTCCAACGTCCTGGTGGGCTTCGACGGCTCGGTCAAGGTCACCGACTTTGGCGTCGCGACCGCCACCGCGCACACCCGCACCACAGACGCCGGGAGCGTGAAGGGCAAGGTCGGGTACCTCTCGCCCGAGCAGTGCCGCTCCGAAGCGCTCGACCGCCGCACGGACATCTTCGCCCTGGGCGTGCTGCTCTTCGAAACCACGCTCGGCGAGCGGCTGTTCTACGGAGACAACGACTACGGCGTCATGATGCAGATCGCCAGCGGTGAGCACGACCTGCCCTCCGAGCGAGACCCGGACTATCCCGCCGAGCTCGAGGGCATCATCCGCGCTGCGCTCGCCCCCGCGCGAGAGGACCGCTTCCCGACCGCGGCCGCGTTTGCCGACGCCGTCGAAGCGTTCGCGGGCCAGCGCGGCATCGAGACCGGTCCGGAGGTCGTGGCTGCGTGGGTCACCGAGGTGGTGGCCTGGCGCCCCTACCCCACCTTCGCCGCCGCGCCGCTCCCACAGCAGCCCTCCGCACCGCCTCCCCCCCGCCTGCCCACGCGATCCGTCCCCCGGAGCATGCTGCCCTGGGTCCTGGCAGGCCTCGCCGTCCCCGCCGTCTTCGGCTTGGCGATCGCGCTCACCACCGACGACGATGCCCCGGCGACGACGCAGCCCGCTTCGGCCGCGCCGCTGCCGGTCGCGCCCGTCGTCGGTGCACCGCCCCCGATCGCAGCACCGCCCAGCGTCGCAGCGCCGACTCCATCCCACGCGCCCGTGGCCCCGCCGCCCGTGGCCGAAGCCGCGCCTGGTCCACAACCCGAGCTGGAGCAGCCCGATCCGCCGCCGCAGGTTCCGTCCGTGCTAGACGAGGACGAGGACGAGGACGAGGACGAGGACGAGGCCGAGGCCGACGCCAACCCATCGGTCCCGCAGCGGAGCCGCCGCCGCCGCCGCAAGAAGGCGACGCGCCCCTCGGGACCGGGGTACGATCTCGACGCCCCGCGCCCGCCGCAATGATCGCCGTCCTCGTACTCGCCGCGCTGCTCGGCCAAGAGCCCCTCTCCGCCCAAGAGCATGCCGCCCGGGCCGACGCTCAGTACGGCCGAGAGGAGTACGCAGAGGCCAGCGTGTCGTACGCAACCGCCTACGAGTCGGACCCCAACCCGGTGTATCTCTACGGCTGGGCCCAGGCGGAGCGCAGGGCGGGCAACTGCCCCCAGGCGGTCGAGCTGTACCGCCAATACGCAGCGCTCGACGTCTCCGAGGCCGCTCGCGAGGCCGCGGCCAAGAACGCCCGCCGCTGCGGTGGCGACATCGAGGCGGCGCCGGCGACCTCGGAGCCTCCGCTGCCCGCCGTCGTGAACACGCCGCCCCCCGCGGAGCCGGCCGGAGACGATGTCGACCGCTCGTGGAGAGATGATCCGCTGGGGCTGGCGCTGGTCGCCGGAGGCGGAGCGCTCGGCGTCGCATCGCTGGTGCTCGCGGTCGACAGCGCGCAGCAGCGTCGGCTCGCCGACAGCGCGAGCATCGAAGCACAGTACGCCCTCAAAGCGGACCGCTCCGCCAAGACCCGAACCGCGGGCATCGTGTGCGGCTCGCTCGCGGGGGTCGCCCTTATCGCCGGCGTGGTCCGGCTGGCGCTGGTGAGTCGCTCCGCAGAACGCGAAAGCGCCGCGACCTGGATTCCAGGCCGCGGCGTCAGATTCTAGCCGCCGAAGGCGAGGCCGGCTCTAGACCGTGCCCAGCAGCTTGCCGGCGAGTGGTTTCTCAGCCAGCGGGAAGCGGGCGTCGAACTCGGCGCCCACGCCCGCGAGCTGACGCAGCGCGGCGTGGATATAGGCCGGGGTCAGGGTGACGCCGCTCTCGGACACCGCGAGTGTATCGGGGTCGATCTTCAGCGCGTACTGATCGTCGTCGGTCGCACCGACGGTGCGGTTGCCCTCGATGCCCTGGCCCATCATCATCATGCTGGTGACGGGCCAGTGGTCCTTGCCGTTGTTGCCGTTGTAGCGGTTCGTTCGGCCGAAGTCGGAGCCGATCGTCATCACGATGCGGTCCGAGACGCCGAGCTGCTCGGCGGCATCGTAGAAGTCCATGATGGCGCCCAGGAAGTTGGCGCGGGCGGAGTTCTGCGCGGCGTCGTTGTTGCTGTGGGTGTCGAAGCCACCCATGCTGAACGTGGCCGAGACCGCGATGCCGGCAGCATAGGCCGCCAGCGCGACCTGCATCTGCTGCTGGATGCCGGTGGCCGCGAGCGCGTCGGGCAGGTACGACTGCAGCAGCTCGAGCTCGTTGGAGCCCGAGCGTGCCGCGGAGAGCGAGTCGACGGCGCCTGCGATGCGGGGCAGGTTCTGCTCCTGCGCCATCCGATCGAGCCGAGACTGCCGCCACTGCGCGACCATGTCGAGGGTGGGCTCGGCCTGGTAGGTGGAGAGATCGTCCACGGCGTTCGGGTTGACCCGGTCCGGAAAGGACAGGTCTGCCAGCAGGCTGCTGTCGGACACGCGACTGCGTGCCACGACGCCTTCGGGGTCACTCTCGGAGGCCTCGGCCACGTAGGCGAGCGGGAGCCCGGGGCCGTGGGTCGCGGCTGCGAGCGCGGCCCAGTGCGGAAGGGTCGCGTCCTGCTTGCCCGAGCTGACGTATCGGCGCCCGACAGCGTGGTTGTTGGTCGTCAGGTCGATGCCGTTGACGATCAAGAGCCGGTCGGCGAAGCGCTCGAAGAACGCGGCGTTGTCTCCGACGTTGGCGTATCGAATGCCACCCATCGTCACGATGCCGCTGTCGTCGTACCCATTGTTGAGGTTCGAGTGCGGGTCGCACAATCCCGTGGGATCCCAGCCGCCGTCAGCGGCAAAGTGCACGAAGAAGGGCCCTTCGTAGGTGCCAGCTTGGGGGTTGCCGTTCGAGCCGAAGCCCGCCACTGCGCCGCGTCCAACACCCGCAGCGCAAATCCCTGCGCCGGCCATCCAAGAAAAGAAGTTGCGTCGTTTCATCGTCTGTCTCCGTTCCGTTTCTTGGGGCCTACTCGTAGATGAACTGGAAGTCGCCGAGCATGGCGGACACGACGGCCATCCACGCGCGGACGGTGTAGTCCGGGTCGTCGACGATCGGGACCTCCAGCGGGTCCCCGGTCTCGGGGTGTGTGGTTTGCTGACACGGAGCGATGAGCGTGGCGGGATAGACCCCCTCCGCGAGGCCGGACAGGCCGTCCTCGTAGACGCTCTCGAAGAGGAAGAGCGTGTCCTCGAACCGAGGATCGTCGACCGTGATTCGCTCGCCCAGCACCTGCTCGTGCAGATAGAGGATGTTGGCTTCGATCGCCGCGTCGTCGATGCCCGGAATGGCGGAGGTCTCCACGTGCGGGAAGAGCATGCGCTCGGTCGCGGGCACGGCGAAGTCGGCGGCCGTCGCCTGGCAGGCCATCTCGTTGGCCATGCGGGTGACGATGTTGGTCATCACGCCGTTGACGCTCTCGAAGGGCTCCACCACCGTGTCCGAGTCGATCCCGCCGTACATCAGGTGCAGCGGACGACCCCGGGTGAGGAAGGCGCTCCCCGTGGCGTTGAGCCAGCTGTACCCGGTCGCTGCGGCCACCTTGCGGTGGAACTGCTCCGGCGAGGAGAGTCGGATTGCGCCGAGATGCTCGACCTCGGCCGCGCGAGATTCGTCGAGTCCCGCCTCGATGTTCTTGGCGCGGTAGTAGCCGCTGCGGACGATCTCGCTCACCAGCGTCACGAAGTCGTGACCGCTGCTCGCAAACACCTCGGCGATGTCGGAGAACACCCGGTCTTGCACGTGGAACGCCTTGATCTGGGCGACGTAGTTCGGCGCGCCCGGGTCGGAGGGCTCCTGAAGCGCCTTCTGGCCGGTGAGGCCGTAGTAGACCATGTCGACCATCGCCCGCGAGAAGCGGACGTCATCGGCGATCCGCTCCCCGAGCCACGGAAGGCTCCGGGAGTACTCCTCGGCCGGCATGACGTCTTCGCCGAGGCCGGGGGCCAACATGTCCTGGAACCATCCCACTTGAGGACGATGACGGCCCACGCTGTTGAAGTTGAGGAAGGCACCGGCGACGGGATCCATGATCTCGTGGCAGCTGGTGCACTGCGGGTTGTTCATCGTCGGGTTGTGCTCGGCCACCGCGTCGGTCGCGATGGGCCGAGCGCCGAGCGTCATGACGTCCGTCGCCAGGAAGAACTCGAGGGTCTTGTGGGCCCGCTGGCGGTTGCGGTTGGTGTCGCTGGTGGGATAGCGACCGAGGTAGGCCGGCGTGGTGAGCACGCCCGCATGCGGGAAGCTCGTGTCTTCGACCTCTTCGCCTTCGGGGGGCATCTCGCCCTCGACCGGGGCGCCGATGACGAACGGCTGCCAATCGCTCTGGTCCTCCAAGTCGACGAAGCCGCTGGTGTCCAGGCCGTAGACCTGCGCCAAGTAGGGGTTGGCGACCGTGTAGTCGGCGTTCACGATCTCGGTCAGTGGACGACCGTTGCGAACGATGTAGCGGATCAGCTCCAGCGGCTCGCGTGCCAACGCCGTGTTGCTGCGCGACCGCGCTTGGTTGCGCATGGCCTCGTCGGCGATGGCCTCGAACCAGTCCTTGGTGGGGTAGTCGCCGGCCGTGAGCAGGTCGAGCGCCTTGGTGCCGCCGATGAACTTCTCGGTCAACAGTGTCTGGTTGAAGATCTCCACCAGGCGCGTCCCGAAGCCCTCGTCGGTCTCGACGATCGCCTTGACGACCTCGTCGAGCGCGGCCTCGCCTCCGTTCTCCACCGCGGAGACCTCTTCGGCGGTGGGGAAGCGCGAGGCCAACGCGAACGTCATGCGACGGAGCGTCTCGACCTCATCCATGAGCTCGACGCCCTTGAAGTAGGCGATGACGTCTGCGTCGTCGGCACAGACCGTGGGGCCCTCGTCCAGCTGTGCGATCAGCTCCTGGAGCGCCGCGTACTGGTCGCTGCCCGCGTCGAGCTGGGCGCCACCGCCATGGTTCTCCTCGCCGCGCGCCTTGACCAGCACGAGCGGCTCGCCTTCGAGCTCGAGCCGCGAGATGCTGCGAATCGTGGCGAGGTTGGCTTCGGCGTAGCCGGGCACGTCGTTGGACTGGAGCACCAGATCCGTGTGCTTGGCCTCGCCCAGCGGGTTGTGGCACGCGAAGCACTGGCTGGACATGAAGGGCGCCCAGACCTCTTCGCGGAAGTACGTGGCCGTCTCTTGGCACGTCCCCGGGCCGTCGAGCGCGACGCCACCGCTGGACTCGTCCCCGGAGTCGTCATCCACGTCGATTCCGCCGCTGCTTCCACCGGGGTCGGCGACGTCGACTGACGTGTAGCAACCCGATACCGCCACCAGGGTCATCGCGCTCGTGAGTGCGCGGAGCATCCGTACGTTCATTGGCCACCTCCCAGACATCCGGTCGTCCAGTCACCGCATCGAGGCGGCTTGTCTCACCATGTCCGCAGTTATTTTGGAGATTGGTCCCAAATCATTGATTTCTTTCGCCTTTGGCCTCGATCGTCTTCGCATGGGGCTGAACGACGCGCTGAAATCGTGGCAAAGCTCACGATCGAGCAACCTGAGGTTCCCTCAGCGGCTCAGCTGAGCTACGGTCCGCACCTCATGGCGTTCGAGTACTCGCCCGGAATCTATAAGACGACGCAATACCTACCCGGACACGAGGCCCAGATCGCTCCCGACCTGCTCGTGCTCATCCGGACCGACGGCGAATTTGCGCCCGCTTCGGTGCTGTTGCCCGTCAACAACGTCAACAACCAGTGGCGCTTCCAGATGCCTGGAGTGAAGATCCCCAGCACGTCGCTGGGCTGGGGCGAGTCGCTCGTCAAGCTCAAGCACGAGGGGTTCTACCGGCTCAAGAAGGAGTTCACGTTCGGAGAGTCCGGCAAGTGGATCGAGAACGCCATCGTGCAGCTCGGCTACTCCCGCAAGGCGGAGCCCATTTTGTTCATCGCTCAGCGCCGCACCCCGCTCACCAACAACGAGCTGTGGTTCTCCGAGAAGGGCGTAAAGGTCGAGTTCGACGACCTCGACAACCTGATCGAGCCGCTGGCCTGGTACCAAGAGCCCGAGAAGAAGAAGGAAGAGTCCTCCAACTGAGGACCCCCCGACCTCTGCTTTCAGCCCAAAGCCGGCGTTCGACCTCCCGTCGCGCCGGCTTTGTCGTTGGTTGGTCCGCGCACCCCCGGCTACGCTTGGGGCGCGCGTGACCGGCGAGAAAGACTTCGATGCCACCCTCGCCGCCGAGGACTCGCCCGCGGCGGTGCGCGGGCAGCTCGTCGCGCCCGGTGACTTGGTCGATGCTCGCTACCGGCTCGATCGCATCCTCGGTCGCGGGGGCATGGGGGAGGTCTGGGCCGCGGAGCACATCTCGCTGCAGCGACCCGTCGCGATCAAGCTCTTGCGCGCCGCCGCGTTGGCCTCCGGCCAGCAGCGCGAGCGGTTCCTGCGCGAAGCTCGGGTGCTCTCCGCGATCCGGCATCCCCATGTCGTCGGCGTGAGCGATTTTGGCGAGCTGCCCGATGGCTCGCCCTTCATCGCCATGGAGTTCGTTCGAGGCAGGACGCTCAGCGAGGTGATCGCGCAGGATGGTCCACTTCCCTGGCCCCGGGTCGTGACGCTCCTGCGGCAGATTGCGAGCGCCCTGGCGGAGACCCACCGCCAGGGCGTCACCCACCGAGACCTCAAGCCCGACAACGTGCTCGTCAGCGCGCAGGGGTCCGAGCACGTGACCGTGATCGACTTCGGCATCGCGGGGCGCGTCACCTTGGACCCCAAGAGCACCAAGCTGACCAGAACCGGCAAGGTGTTCGGAACGCCCGGCTACATGGCGCCCGAGCAGATTCGCGGGGAGCCGGCCGATGCACGCAGCGACATCTACGCGTTGGGCTGCGTGGCGTACGAGCTGCTCACGGGCGCATGCCTGTTCCCCGGCGGGCTCTTCGAACGCATGGAGTCGCATCTGTACCGCGCTCCTCCGCCGGTTCCAGCGACGGTTCCCACCACCTTGGCCCGTCTGGTCGAGCGATGCCTCGCCAAGGCTCTCGACGACCGGGTCGCCACCGCGGATCAGGTCCTCGACATCCTCGAGCGCTGCAGCGGTCGAGCGCCGAGGCGAACGGCCGCTCGCCAGCACATCCCGGCAACACCCCCTGGGGTCTCCACGCCCTCGGCGCGCCCGACCGCGCCCGGCGTCACGCTGCCCTCCACGACGCCCGTTTCGGCTCCGCCGGCCCGCGTGGCCCACGACGAGCGCCGCGGTTGGATCGTCGCAGGGATCTCGGCGGCCGCAGGGCTCGGGACGCTCGCCGTGCTGTACGCAGCGTGGACGCGGACACCCGAGCCGACCGCTGTGCCTGTGCCTGCCAGCGTCGCTGCGCCCCGCGAGCCGGCGGCGCCACAGACACCTGAGGCGGCGCCGCCCGTCGCCCGGGCACAGGCACCCGCTCCTGCGATCGCCACGCCGAAGCCACCCGATGAGCCACCCGATGAGCCACCCGAGGCTCTCGATGAGCCCGGAGCGCCCGATGACCAGCCCTCGAGCGCTGCCCCCGTCGCGCCCGAGAAGACGCGCAAGAAGAACCGACCACCACGCAAGCCCGCGAAGACTCCGATCGACGTTCCGCCCAAGCGTGGCGATGACGGCATCTTCGACGTCTTCGCCGAGCCCGGTTCAGAAGCGTCCGCAAACGGACAGTGAGGCCTCACCCGGCCCGATGCTCGGCAGCACGCGCGCCTGCACTCGGCCCGCGTTGCGCCGTTTCCCGATGATGATCATCGCCACCCCGCCACCGACGAGAAGCGGCGCCGCGATGGCGCCGGCGATCAACATCGCGTTGCCGGCTCGGCCTCTCGCGAACTGGGTGCCGCGAGCCTCGTAGTCCAGCTCGACATCGGACCCGATCTCGTTCGCGTCGGTGCCGAGCACGGCCCCCGCGATCGACACGCCCGTGGCGACGGCCCCCACACCCGTCAGCACCGCGCCGGCGATCACGAGCGGACGCCCCAGCTTCGGGTCGGGTTCGGGCTCGGGTTCGGGTTCGGGCTCAGGCTCAGGCTCGGGTTCGGGTTCGGGTTCGGGCTCAGGCTCAGGCTCAGGCTCAGGCTCAGGCTCAGGCTCAGGCTCAGGCTCAGGCTCAGGGCCCGGCTCAGGGCCCGGCTCAGGCCCGATACCGTCGTGGGCGAGGATCTTCTGCTCGATCGCCGCGATGCGACGCTGCACCCGCTCGCGCTCCGCGGCCGCCTCCTCTGCGTCCGTGTAGATGTCGAGGATCGAGGCCTCGAAGGTCTCGAGCAGGATCTTGGCCTGCCGAAGCTGGGTGACGTCCCGACTCACCGCGTACGCCTGCTCGCGCGCCGTCGCGATGTTGTAGAGGATGAAGGGCTTCATCCGGGCGCTGGACGCATCGTTGGGCAGCGCCTCGTAGGCCTCCGTCCATGCCTCGACCGCGCCCTCGTAGTCGGCCGTATCGAAGCGCGCTTGCGCTCGCTGATGCTTGGCCTTGGCGGCCTCGAGATCGGCGGGTGCCGCGAGCGCGAGGCTCGGCACGCAGCTGCAGAGCACGGCCACCACGGCGACGCGAAGGACCGAGGTCATTCGGCCCCCGGCTCGAACGAGAACACCCGCACCGACGAGCTGCCCGCGCCCTCGACTCCGTAGATCGGTACGAGGACGTCTGGGCGCCCGTCCTCGGTCACATCCGCGATCGCCAGCCGGTTGCCGACCGAACCGGTCATGACGGACTGACCCAGATCGAAGCCGGACGTGAGCGGACCGGTCGAGAACACGACGGCACCATCGGTGGGTTCCGTGCCGCCGCTGGTCCCGATCACGACGTCGAGAACACCATCGCAGTCGAGATCGGCGAGACGCACGTTGCTGAACCCGCGCTCGAGCGGGCCCGGCTCCCAGGTCGTGCACCCGAAGTCCTGGTCGTTCGACGGCCGAGAGCACAGGCCGATCTGGCCGGGGTTGTCGGACTGCTCGGGTGTGCGGGTCTGCAGGTCGACGTTCTTTCCGACGACGAGAATCTCTGCGACACCGTCACCGTCGAGATCTCCGCCGCCGACCCCGAACGGAGTCACGACCTCGGGGTCCAGCACCCGGAGCGAAGAGAGCACCCCGGACTTGGCCGAGAGCACGTGCACCCTGTCGCTTCCGGGGATGCCGTCCAACCCACCGTCGTTCGCCCCGGCGATCAAGATCTCTGCGGGCGCCTCCCCGTCGAGCTCGACGATCGTCGTATCCCAGGGGGAGTCGGAGATCCCCGCGTGCAGACCGGCGAGCGTGAGGACACGACCCTCCACCGTGAACAGTGCCGCGGCTCGCCCCTGCCCACCGGTCGAGACGACGACCCCCACATCGCCGTCTCCGACGATGTCCCCGATCGCGACGCTGAAGGCGCTGTCGAGTCCTTCTTCGACGGTGGTCCGCTCCTCGACGTCGAACGGCGCGGTCGCGGCTCCCCAGTAGACCGACAGGTCGGGCAGCGATGTGTTGGCGGTGACGATGGCGAGGTCGTCGTAACCGTCGCCGTCGAGGTCACCGACCGCAAAGTCCATGGGCTCATCCACGACCTCGAGGCTGAGCTCGCGCGAGGACGACGCGCCGTTGAACGCGAAGACGGTGACCTGCGCCGGAGTTCGAGACAGCACCGCGACCGCCGGATCGAGCGCGTTGGAGAACCGGCCGACGACGACGGCCATGGGGTTGCCCGAGTCGGTGACCGACAGTGCACGCTCGACCGGTGGCCCGCCGTCGACCGGCTGCACTCCCGGAGCACAGCCAGGCAGGTCCGGGTTCGGCCCTCCCCCCGTCGTCTCGGTTCCCGAAGACTCGCTGGAGCTGGCGTCGCTCCCCTTCCCCGTTCCTGTTTCGGTTCCGGTGCCAGACACCGTTCCAGACCCGGTTCCAGACCCCGCCCCGCTCGACCCCTGGGGCCCGCCGCAAACCTCCTCGATACAGCGCTGCCCGTTGCCACACTGGTCGTCGGTCCGGCAGGGCAGCCCCAGCGCCCCGCTGCCGTCGAAGCAGCTGACGCCGAGCAGCAGCGCAGAACCGATGAGCAACCGTTCCATCGACCACTCAAACGTCGGCGTCGTTGAGTTCGCCATCCTCGTTGACCGTTCCGTCATTGATGATGGCACGGATCTTCTGACCCGCGAACCCGCGCGCCTGGACCGATTGCACGAACACCGCACTGAGACCGCCGTAGTTGATCCAGCCCTCGTCCGACTCGTCGAGCACGCGGCCGAACACGACGACCCGAAGTGGGACGGCAGGCTCGACCCGCATGCTCTTCATCGCCCAGTACGAAAGCGGGCTACTCCAGTACGTATCGAGCGTCTCCCAGCGATCGGAGTCCTTGAAGGTATGCGCCTTGTAGTGGGTCGGCATGCGGACGCGCGGAGTGTACCAAGGTCCGCGCGACGTGCTCTTGGCGCGCCGGTCGCAGGTCGATAGCATGGCGAGGTGCGCCGTGCCTCCTGGCTCTGTCTCGCTGGCCTCGTGGGCTGTTTTGCCGATCCTCCTGCGATCTCCGAGGAAGGGACATCGGGATCTTCGGCCGCGAGCGCGGCAACCTCCACCGGCGTCGGGACGGCGGACACGGGCACCACGGGCGATGGAGCGCACACCTCGACGGGCGAAGACGCATCGGAGTCGGGGACGCCGACGACGACGGGGCCGGCGTGTGCACCCGGATCGCTCGAATGCGTCTGTCGTGATGACGGCATGCCGTGCGACCCCGGGTTGCGGTGCGACGATGACATTTGCATCGACCCCGCCGCGTGCCTGGTCACGTGGGGCACAGACGAGCCACGCGGCAACGCCTCGGTCATCGTCTCGCCGATCACCGCCGATGGACGCGTGGGCGGTGCGGCGAGGACCTCCATCGACGCTGCCCTCGGGCTCGAAGGAGAGGCGCTGGGAGCCGACATGCTCGTGCGGTGCGGTCCGATGTTCTACGCCGCGGTGCCCGCCGAGCGCTCGGTCGCGGTGTTTCGACTCGAGTCAGACCTGTCGGCGACCTTCTCCCAGCGCTTTCCCCTTCCCGTCGGCAACGCTCCGGGAACCCTGCGGGCGCTCGAGTGCGTCAACGGCAACTCCGCCTTGGTCGCGGTCGTGGCCCTGGACACCGAAGACGAGAACTCGAACGTGTTGCGAGGCAGCGTGCTCCCGCTCGGGGACGACGGGTTGGTCCTCGAAGAGACAGGATTCGATACCACGACGATCTCGGCATCGGTCCCCTTCGACTCCGTCCGCACCGCCTGGTCCGAGCAACTCGGCCGAGGGTTCCTCGTCTTCGACTCCCCCCAGAGCCCGACTGTGTACTTCCGGAACATCGGGCTGGGCGGCACCGGAGTCTCGATCTCGAGCGGCGGCTTCAACATCTCGGGGACGCTGCGAGAACGTGTGGGCGGAATCGAGGTCACCCCGAGCAGCGGTGCCTTGGCGATCGTCGGCCTGCTCGATGGCGGAGACAACGGCACCGGCGGCGTGCTCGCGATCGAGTCGGGCAACCTGCAGCAGGGCTACGTGGCGTTCGCAGCGGGTACCGTCGCCCCGCCGATCCTCGCCGACGCCGGACCCCTCACCCGCGTCCGCATCGAAGACACGCCTCCCCTGCTGGCATTCTCCGGTGATGGCGTTGCCGTCCTCGCCAGCTTCGACGCCGATCCTCCCAGCCCCGCCACGATCTTTGCTGTGGAAGGCTCGGGCCCAGGCGCCGTTCTGCTGTCCGAGGACGGCACGCTGCTCGTGGTCGTCAACGACGACAGGATCTCGACCTTCGACGCGACCGTCGGCGTCGAAAGCCTGGGCGATCCAGACTCGGTTCTGCAGACGGCGGCCCAGCCCGCCCACAACCGTGCCGCGTCGCTACTTTCGCCGTGCCCGCAGTAGCGCACCGAAGGCCTTGGCATTGTCCGGTGCCGTCTCTTCGTGCTTGAAGAACACGAACGAGCGTTCCCACGGCAGCGACAGTGCCTCCGCCCATCGCCCGAGCTCCGCCTCATCGTAGTGATCCTCGCGCAGACGTGCGTATCCCCAGGGCGCCGTGGCCACGATCGGCGTGTGGCCACCTTCGAGCGCCTCGCCTCCCTTGCCCTCGTAGTCCCCCAGGGACAGCGCCGCGAGCCCCTCGCGCAGCACGTCGTAGACCTCGTCGCAGAACCAGCTCACGTGACGGAACTCGAGGACCGCCGGGCAGGCCTCGGGCAGCAGCTTCAAGAAGGTACGGAGCCGATCGACGCCCTTGGACAAGTACGGCGGGCACTGGAAGAGCACCGCCCCGAGCTTGTCACCCAGGGGCTCGAGCACCTCGAACAGATACTCGATGCTGCTTCGGTCGGTCAGCGGATCGGAGTGCGTGATTCGCTTGGACGCCTTGACCACGAACCGGAAGTCGTCGGGCGTCGCGTCGGCCCACCGGCGGACGACGTCGCGCTTGGGCATCCGATAGAAGGTGTTGTTGACCTCCACCGCGCGAAAGTGGCGAGCATACGCCTCCAACATGTCGTCCTTCTTCAGGCCCTCGGGGTAGATCCCTCCGCGCCAGAAGTCGTACTGGTAGCCGCTGGTGCCGACGTAGACCTCCATCATCGGCAGCCTACCGCCCCGCACCTTGGCGTGGAGCCAAGAAACGCTACCATCCGCCCATGACGTCCCCCCGCATCGTGATCGTGCTCGGCTCGACCGCGCCCGGAGGTCGACTCGGCACCCTCGCGAACGAAGCCGAAGCCGCAGCGACCCAGGCCGGGGCGAGCGTCACGCGCTGCGATTTGTCCCGTGTCGACCTGCCGGTGATGTGCCCCGAAGATCCCGAGCAGCCCCTCTTGCCGACGGTGTCCGCGCTGCGCTCGGAGGCCGCCGCGGCCGACGGCTTCATCCTGCTGACGCCCGAGTACCACGGCAACATGAGCGGTGCCCTCAAGAACTGGTTCGACTACCTGTACCTCGAGCTGGCAGGAAAGTTCGCGGCCGTCATCGCCACCACAGGCGGCGGAGGTGGCGACATGTCGATCACCGCCGTCAAGAACAGCTTCAACTGGTGCCACGGATTCACCCTGCCCTTCCACGCGGCGGCGAGGCCCGGCGACTTCGACGGTGATGTTCTGGTCTCGGAGCGGCTGCGCGAACGGGTGCAGAGGATCGGACACGACGTCGTTCGCTACGCGCCGCTCATTCGAACGAGCTTCGAGGCCGCCCGAGCAGCGGGGACGCACATCGCCTCGGGCGTGGCCGGAATGCACGCGGTCGATCCATGAGCACGGCGCTGCGCTCGGCTCATGAGGCGGTCTCGGCCTGGACCGAGCGAGGTGGCACCCCCGCGGCCGCGCTCGAGGTCGTCGACCAGCAGGCCGAGGCGCTGGACGCCGCGCTGGCCGATGACGCGGCGTTCGCTCGTCTGGTGTCGATCGCACAGCGCACCATCGACCCGTGGTTCGCAACGGATTGGCCCGAGACCTTCGACCCCTTGATGCTCGTGCTGCCGCTGTGCCGAACCTTTGATTGGCAGTGCGCGACGTGCCCCATCGGACGGCAGCAAGAGGACCGGGCCTGCGCGCACCCCGAAGTGCCCGTGACGCGGCTGGGCGCGGCGATCTCCGGCCGACACCGCACCCGAGCGCAGACCGAGCTCTCGGTGCTGCGCTCGATGCTGCGGCACGCCAGCGGGGACTGAGCGAGCGACCGCCGCCGCCGGAGGGCCGGACGTCGGCCGCCGCGTCGTGTGTACCGCGGTGAAGATGAGCCATGATCCGAAGAGCGCCGCGGGCCACGTCGAACATACCCATGAGGGGTATCTTGCGCCTGCTATGCTGGAGCCCTCATGCGGGCATGGTCACGGTGGCGAGGTCAGGGGCGCGTGCTGTTGGCGATGCTGACGGCGATGGTCTTGGTGGTGGTGGTCGCGTGGCGGCCGAGTGCTCCGGTCATGCGCCGGGTCGCCGTGCGGATCACCGTTGAGGACGACGCGCAGCGGTCGCTGGTCCGCGCGCTGATGCTCGATCTGTGGAGCGACACGGCTGAGGGTCCGCGCGTCGACGCCGTCGTGTCCGAGAGCGGGCTGGCCGCGATGCTCGTTCGAGGGGTCGAACTTGAGGTGCTCTCCATGGACATCGACGCCGACGCCGCGAGGGAGCGCGCGCGGCTGCAGTCCGCGGAGGCTGCCCGGCCCGGCACGTGGTTTTCGGAGTATCGAGACTTCGAGACCGTCGACGCCTACCTCGGTGCCCTGGCCCTGCGTCGGCCCGATCTCACGCGGGTGGAGACGTTGGGCAGCACCACGCAGGGCCGCCCGATTCGGGCCCTGCGGATCTCCGCCGCGCCCGAGGGCGCCGAATCGATCGTGCTCAACGGTGGGCAGCACGCGCGGGAGTGGATCTCCGTGATGACCGCGACCTGCATCGCCGACCGGTTGGTGACCGATGCCGACGCCGACCCTCGCGTCGCTGCGCTGCTGGCCTCGCGGGAGGTCTGGGTGGCGCCGGTCATCAACCCCGACGGCTACGTCTACTCGTGGGAGACGGACCGCTACTGGCGAAAGAACCGGCAGGAGCCCTATGGCGTGGACCTCAACCGCAACTGGTCGGTGGGGTTCGGAGGGCGCGGGTCGAGCTCCAATCGTCGTTCGCAGATCTATCGGGGCCCACACGCCTTCTCGGAGAACGAGACGAAGGCGCTACGAGGTCTGCTGGTTCGCGAACGCGTCGTGGCGCACATCGACTTCCACAGCTTTGGGCAGCTGATCCTCTTCCCGTGGTCGCACAGCAAGAAGGACCCCGCCGATCGCGGCCGGCTTGCCGCGCTCGGAGACGTGATGGCCACCGCGATGCTGGACCGCCACGGTGAGGTGTACCGACTCATGCCCGGTGCTGCGCTGTACACCGCCGGCGGGACGGCGCTCGACTGGGCGTACGGCGAGCGTGGCGCGATGGCCTACACCATCGAGCTGCGGCCTTCGGGAGGCAACGGCTTCGTGCTGCCTCCCGATCAGATCGTGCCCACCTGCGACGAGGCCTACGCGGCGGTGCTCGGCTTGGCCGAGCGGCTGTGAGTCGCGGCGCTGCGCGCGGCATCAATGGACGGAGCGAGCGCAGCAACGCTTGAACTTCGCTCCGCTTCCGCAAGGACAGGGCCGGTTGCGGCCGACCTTCGCCGCCCGGCGGTGAGGGACTCGGTGTTCTTCGAGCTCGACCTCTGTCTCGAGGAGGGCGTCTCGATAGCGGTCGACGCAGTCGTCGTAGTCCTTGCGCACGTTGGTCCAGACCTCGGCCGGGACTGCGCCACAGGACCCGAGGAAATCGAGGAAGTCGCCAACGTAGCGGAGCGTGCGGGCCCGTTGGTCGACCCGGAGGCGCAGGAGGTCGGGGTGGGAGAGGATTTCCTCGGCATCGAGCCCCTCCCAGCTGTCGACGGGTCGGGCCGGATCGCGGTGGGCCCAGCGGCGGCGAAGCAGCGGGGCGTCGAGCAGGATGTAGGCCGCGATGCGTGCGGCCATGGCCCAGCGCGGGTTCCTCAGCCTCAGCGTGGCTTCCCACGCCGGAACGAGGGGGTCGTAGGTCTCCCACCACCCCTCGGGCGCGGCGATGAGGTGGTTCGTCGCGAGCGTGGGCGTGGCGTGGGTCGACGGGGCGTGCGTCATGCTCCTCCAGTCGGCCACCCCGGCGCCGCGTTGCAGAATTTTCGACTCCGTTCGCTCGGCGGTCAGCAACCCACGGATTCGCAGGTGCAGTTTGGTCCGCCGACGACGACCTCGGAGGGGTCATCGTGCAGGTCGTCGCACTCCATGACGGACTCGGCGCTCCCGCACTCGAAGAGCCCACGATGGCACGCCTGACTTCCTCCCGAGCAGAACTGCGTGCACGGAGCGTCGCCGCAGACGACCGTGGTCTGTTCGCACGACTGGTGGCCGAAGCATTCCACGGAGCATTCGTGGCCGGGCGGGCACGCGATGGAAGTCATGGAGCAGGATCGCTGACCACTGCATCGAACCTCGCACGGCATCCCTGGCGGGCAGCTCAGGGTTTGGCCCAGGCACGACTCCGCACCATTGCACCTGATCACGCAGGTTCCATCGTCGCAGCTGTCGCAGATGCTTTGCTCGTTGCATGCAAGCTCGGGCGCGGGGGCGACAACGCAGGCAGAATCCGCGTCCGCCGTCGTCGAGTCGCCGAGCCCGGAAGAGTCCGTTGGTGACGTGCTCGAGGTCGAGGTCGAGTCGGCTCCCGCCTCCGTGTCCGCGGCGCCTCCAGTCTCCGCGTTGCTCGCGCCTCCTGTCGTCGTCGATGCTGCATCCGAAGTCTCGCTCGACGGAACGTTCCCCGAAACTCCCGTTGCGGCTCCTTCGCCCGTTGTGGCTTCATCGGCTGGTCCATCGAAATCCGGGTTCGTCATGACGCAACTCGCCAATGACAACGCCAACGCACCGACGAACGCTCTCATCCTGCGGACCTAGCGAACATGGAGCGCAGCGCAAGGCGGCGCCCAATTTTCCGAGCGTCGTACCGGGGGCGCGGAGCCGCGGCAAGCCCCAAGCAATCGATGAGCGTGCCTCAGTCGCCTCCGGGGACCCGGATGTCGGCCGCAAACAGGCGGGGCTCGTCGATCTTCGCGGCAATCGCCTCGGCACAGCGGTCCCGCAGGTCGACGATGTCGCTCAGCGACTCTCCGCTGGGCTGCAGCGACGCCAGAATCTCGACTTCGATGGCGCGATGCCTGGGCAGCCAGGTCCCATCGCGCAGCGCCTTCCGAGATCCGCGGATCGCGACCGGAACGACGGGGACGCCCGTGCGGGCGGCGAGCTGGAACGCGCCGAGCTTGAAGGCGCGCATGCCGACCTCGGCGCTGAACGTGCCCTCGGGAAAGACGACGACGCGCTCGCCCGCCTCCAGCAGCCCCACGACCTCCTCGAGGTCGCTGAGCGACTTTGCGGCGCTGTGCCGATCGATGAACACGTGCCCCATCTTCTCGAGGATCTTTCCGACCACCGGATTCTCTCGCAGCTCGCCCTTGATCACGAAGCGCGCGCCGCTGGGGAGCGCGCTCATGCACACGAGGAAGTCGAGGTAGCTGCTGTGGTTGGCAACGAGCAGCGCCGCGCCCGGCGGGAGGCGATCGAGGCCCAGCACCTTGGGTCGCAGCCCGGCCAGGGTCATCGCGGCCTTCGCCTCGGCGGTCGCCAGGCGCCGAGATGCCTTGCCGGCGGGCGCAACCCGGCCGAGCACGGGCGCTGCCGCGGCGATCGACCCGATCGTGGCCGCTGCGTAGCTCCCGTAGACCATGGCGCCGACCTTGCGCGCGGCCAGCCCGGCCCGCTTCGGCAGCGTCCTGGCGAACAACCCCACGGTCTGCCGCGCCGCAGACCTGCGCCGGGCGTTGATGGAGCCCTCCAGGTACAGCCGGCGGGCTTCGCTGCGCCGGATCTTGCCGCTGGAGGTCTTGGGAACGGCACCCACGATGCCCAACACGACTTCGTCGGGCGGAATGCCGACCGCGGCGGTGACGGCCTCGATCACCTGCGCCTCCAGAATCTCCCGCGCCGTCGCGTCCTGCTCGCGGGTCTCGGCGATCACGATGATCTTCTCGGTGCCCGTCTTCTCGTCGGGCACCGAGAACGCAGCGATGCAGCCCTGCCGGATGCCCTGCACCATCGCAGCGGCGGCCTCCATCTCGTGCGGATAGTAGTTGCGACCGCCCTTGATGATGAGGTCCTTGGCGCGGCCGGTGATGAAGAGCTCGCCGTCGGCCAGGTAGCCCAGGTCGCCCGTATCGACCCAGCCGCCGGGGCGCTGAACCTCCGCCGTGGCCTCGGGGCGGCCGAAGTAGCCCTTGAACGAGGACGGCCCCCGGAACTGGATCGTGCCTTGGACGCGCTCGGGCACCGGTGCGTCACCATCGACGACGCGAACCTCATGGCCCGGCACCGCACTGCCCACGCACACGAACTCCAGCGCCTCGGCGTCCTCCGAGGGCACCGCGCGTCCGGCTTCCTCGAAGGTGAGCCGCTCGATGCGATCGATCCTGGGCGCGCGGCCGACCGGCGGGAACGTCACGGCGACCATGTTCTCCGCGAGCCCGTAGGCGCAGAACAACGCCTCTGGCTTCATCCCCACCTGGCCGAATCGCTCGATGAAGTCGTCCAGCGTCTTGACGGTGATCGGCTCCGATCCATTGAGCACGGCCCGCAGGCGGCTCAGGTCGAGATCGGGGAGCGCGTCGTCGTCGACCCGCTTCACGCACAGATCGAACGCGAAGTTGGGCGCGACGGTGATGGACCCACCGTAGTCGGAGATCGCCTGCAGCCACCGGACGGGGCGCGAGAGGAACGCGATCGGCGACATCAGCACGGTCGGCACGCCTCCGTAGAAGCACATCAGCCAGCCCCCGATCAGCCCCATGTCGTGATACAGCGGCAGCCAGCTGACCATCACGTCGTCCGGCTGTAGCGCACAACCCTCGGCCGCGGCGCGAATGTTCGCGAGCACGGCAGCCTGCGTCAGCTCGACCCCCTTGGGGTCACCCGTGCTGCCGGAGGTGTACTGCAGCAGGGCCGTGTCCTCGGGCATCACCTCGGCCCGGGTGATGCCGCCATCGTCGGCTTCGAGCAGCACCTTCGAGGACACCACGTGCTCGATGCTGGACACGCTGTCGCGGGCGATCTCCGCCACGCGCGCGGCACGGTCGAACGTGATGAGGATCTGCGCCTGTGCGTTCTGCAAGATCTTCTCGCACCGCGCCATGTACTCCGCGATGCGATCGAGCCGAACCGGCGGATACAGCGGCACCGGCACACCGCCAGCGAGCATCACCCCCAGGAACGACGCGAAGTAGCCCAGCTCGGTGGGCAGCATGATCGCGACGCTCCGCCCCGGCAGCAGCCCCCGCGTCCGCAGGCCACGCGCCACCCGCAGCGCCGCCTGGTGCAGCGCCCCGTAGGTCACCGGGCGCGCCCGCCCATCGTCGTCCTCGAGCACGATGTGCACGCGGTCCGGCTGCACGCGCGCGTGATACTCCAGCACCTCGACCAGCGTCCTCGCCTCCTCGGGACGCGGCGCTGGAGCGCGCTCGGGCAGCAGCTCGGCCTTGTCCACCTGCTCGATCGCGCTCACCGCCTCCGGGGCGTGGCCCTGGGCCGCACGAACCTGCTCGAGCAGCTGCGCGGGCGTATCCGCCGTCGCGATCGCGTCCTCGCTGAGTCGGACGCCCATCGCCTCGCCCACCCGGACCGCCAGCTCCACCCGTTCCAGCGAGCCGAGCCCGAGCTCGCGCTCGAACGACACGTCCGCCGAGACCCGCCCGACCCCGCGTCCATCGCTCACCTCCACCACGAGGTCTCGAACCACGGAGAGCACGGTCGAGAGGTCCTGGGTTCCGGAGCCGGTTTCCGTCCGCTGCGCCATAGGAGGCGAGCCTACGTGAAAAGCGCGAGCCCCGGAAAGGCCGTCTCCTCTCCGCTCCGAGCTGCTCTCCGTCCTCGACGCGGACCTGCTAGCAGCCCGCGGCCGTCAAGAACACCGTCGATCGAAGCGACGGACAGCTGTCCTTTCCTGGTTGGCGGCTTGGCACCGTCGGGGAGTGCACCGAACGGGACGTCATTCCAGCGAGCGGAGGACCTCGTTGCGCTCGTCTTTGAGCTGGCCCTCGGGGAATCGACGGGCGTGTTCTCGCAGCACGGTCCGGGCCTGCTCGGGGTCTCCATCGCGCGCGTGCTCCTTCGCGGCGCGAATGAGCCGGAGCTCGTCGCTCAACGTCGGCGTGACGGCGGCGGGATCGGGATCGGGTGGCGTCTGGATCTGCGCGGGTGCTTGGCGGGTTCCTGGCGGCACCGCGGCGCTCGGAGCGACGCCGAGACTTGGTGCAGGACCGTGCGGCGGAGCGGCCAACGCGGGGTCCGGATCCGGCGTGGGCATTGTCGGAGGGGTGGCCGCCGGCGTCGCTGAAGGCTGCGGCCTCGGTGGCGACTCCGGCTTCGCGACCGCGACGTCGGCAGACGGTGCCGGCACGGGCTGTGCCGCCGGCGTCCGCGTCGCGAGGGCGATGGCACCACCGACCACCGCGACGGAACCCAGACCCCACAGCCAGGCCGCGCCGCCGAGGATTCCCGAGGACGCGATCTTGGCCGTGGCCATGCCCGGCATGCACGCGGCGACCAGTGCCCGCTGCAGGGTCTCGCGGCGCGACTCGGGCAGCTCGGCGCGCATCGTGGCGACGGCGAAGTCGTCCTGCGCCGACTGCCGCAAGCGCGCCCACGCTGCCCGGACCCGCGAGTAGACCGTCCCCAGCGGCACCTCGAGCAGCTCGGCGGCTTCGGCCGAGGTGAAGCCCTCCACCTCGACCAACACGAACGCGGCCCGCTTGGCCTCGTCGAGCCCTTCGAGCAGCGCCTGCACCGAGCGGCGCGCGTTGGCCTGGTCGAAGGGCGCGTCCACCCCTTCCACCGGACGCTCGGTCAGCACGAAGCGGCGCTGCCGATTCTCGTCCTTGCGCCGGTATCGAAACGCGACCCGGCGGGCGATCCCGTACAGCCACGTGCGCGCCGTCGAACGACCCTCGAAGGCATCCCACCGACGGTGCGCCGTGATGAAGACGTCCTGCAGAGCGTCGTCGAGGGCGGCGGCCGGCACCCCCAGGTACTGCAGCGTTCGGAACACGAAGTCCCCGTAGGCGGCGAACAGCTCGGCGACCGGCTCGACCTCGGTCTGACGCACGGGCGCGTTCATTCTACGAGGCTCCCCGCCAGCGAAGCGCGAATCCCAGACGGACGACTGCAGGCGGAAGGCGATGCACGCCCCCGACACCGGTCGCCTCGAAGCGATGCCGCAGCAGCGGTGAGGACAGCTCGAGGAAGCCCTCGGGCGCCAGTCGGCCCGTTCGGCGCGCGAGGGCGGCTCGAACGCCCGGCGCGACCCACAGGGCGTTTCGATCGTTGGGCTGCGTCAGCCCCTGCGGTCGCCCCTGCAGCACGCCGACCTCGAAGCGGCCGCACAGCGGAACCTCGACGGGGCCCGCATCCAAGACGCCGCACGCCTGCGCCAGGCCGGAGAACATCCGAAAGGAGGTGGATGATGCGTCCGTCGATCGCGGCCCGACCGTGGCGATGGCACCCGCGCCGAGCTCGAGCCCACCTCGCCGCGCGCCGACGTCTGCACGAAACGACGCGCCGCCGCGCGGAAGCGTGCCCAGGCTGCCAGCGACCCCTGCCACCGCGGTCGGGCGCCAGGGCACGCGGGGCACGGCAGGCTCGGGCACCGCCTCGGGTTCGAGCACCGCTTCGGCCTCCGGCACCGCCTCGGGTTCGAGCACCGCTTCGGCCTCCGGCTCCGGCTCCGGCTCCGGCACCACCTCGGCGTCCGGCTCCAGTCGCACCGTCGAGACGGTCTGAACCGGATCGACCCGCACGGCGACGATCAACGCGGCCGCCTCGGTGAGGATCGAACAGTCCGCGCCGACGATCGTCCGCGTGTCCCCCTCGAATCCCACCAGCACCCGCCACTGGTCGCCCGCGATGCGTTCGGACGCGAGCGTGATCGGATCCGCTGGCGCGCGGGACAGCTCGACCACCAGCGCGGAGAACCGAGCCTCGTCGACGCACGCAGCGGGCCCGTCCCAGCGCACGTCGAGTGAAGGCTGGCCGGGCGCCGGCGACGACGCCAACACCCACGCCAACGCACCCAAGAGCATGCTTCAACATAACGCGACCATCACCGGCTCGCTACGGCGTCGCACCGAAGGCGACGAACTGGTACGACGCGCCGGGGAAGTCCTCCCCACACAGGAAGGACTCGGGCGCTTCCCATGCGGACTCGACGAACAGGTCGTACGACCCACCTTCGGTCGGTGCCCCGAACGTTCCGGACTGCGTCCCGTGCACGGGGATGGGCGCCTCGTCGAGCCAGCCACCTTCGATGGCGACGTCGAAGCCACACTCGGGCGCGTCGCCGGTCTCGCAGGTTGCCTCACCCGAGAGGAACGACGGGCCTCCGTACCAGGGCGTGACCCACCACGGGTCCAGCTGGAAGCCCAGCGGATCGACGCTGGACGCGTGGGTCGCGATGAAGATGGGTCCATCGGCGTCGTTGGGGAACATCGGTTGGCTCAGGACCACGTAGCGATCTCCGGCGAGCTTGAACCCGGTGCCTCCGACGAGGAACCTCGCGGACACGCTCGGCCACAATGCGGGGAGAGGTGCATTGGTTTGCAGCTGCAGGTCGATGTCGAACGACTCGTCCTCGAAGTCGACGCCATCTCGAGCGCCGCTGAGCGTGCAGCCGAGCTGAAGGGTCGCGTCATCACCTGCGGGATCGACGACGGTGACCGAGCAGCTTCCGACGCCGACGAAGACCTCGTTGACCCCGAGCTCGTTCGGCGAGAGACTCGCGTAGTCCCACGTCACGAACGTCTCGCTGGCGGCACACTGGTCGAGCGGCTCCCCGGTGTCCCCCGACGAGCTCGATCCGGTCACCTCACCGGTGTCGTCCCACGGTCCGGTGTCCAGGACCCCCGTGTCCGCACTTCCGTTCGAGGTCGTCCCCTCGGTCGCCCCAGTGTCGTCCCACGGCCCGGTGTCCAGCACGCCGGTGTCGGCGCTGCCTCCGCTGGTGCCGCCGGCGGTCCCACTGTCCTCGGCCCCGGTCTCGGTCGCCGTCTCGCCAAGGTCTTGTTTCACGTCGCAGGCCGCCGCAAGGGCGGTGATCAGGGTCAGATAAGCTACTTTGTTCATCGTCATGTTCGGATTCCGGTCACCACGACCGGCCTCGATTGGTTGAGTCTCACCACCGGCTCGGGTCCATTAACCGGCGGTGTTTTTTTATCTCGCGCACATCACGCAACTTCCCATCCGAGAAAGATCGAGTTGCCATCCATGGGATCGGTCGTTGGCGAGCGACTCCGAATCCATCGGAGGCGTCGCGAGCTCGGAGGCCTTCTTCGTGGATGCTCTCCAGCAGCGCTAGTACGCTCATCGGCCCGAGTACGGTGCCGCAGCGGTCATCGCCTACTTCCGTGAAGGCTATCAGCCGGTCGACTGAACCGCCGCCGGCATGGTCCGCGCGACGCTACGCGGGTCGGGCGGTGGACACCGTCTCGAGCAGGCCCTCGCCGTACTTCTCCAGCTTGGCCGGTCCGATGCCGTGCGCGAGGCCCAGCTCGTCGAGGGTGCGGGGGCGGAGCAGGGCGACATCGCGCAGCGTACGGTCGCTCGCGACGACGTAGGGCGGAACGCCGTCCTCCTTGGCGCGTTCTCGTCGATACTTGCGGAGCGCCTCGAACACCTCGATCGCCGCCGGGTCGAGGTCCGGTGCGTCCACCGCTCGCGTCCGTGCTCGAGTGCCGCCACCGGTGGGCTTCGCTTCGACGGCGCGCGGGAGCACGAGTCGCGCCGGCCGGCGACCGGCCATGACCTCCTTGCCGTCTTCGGTCAGGTGCACGACCGGGTGCGGATCGCCGTGGAAGTCGGCCCATCCCGCGGTGACGCAGCGCCGGAGCAGCTTGGTGATCCAGGCCTCGGAGTGCTCGGCCAGCGCGGCGAAGGTGCGGGTGGACTCCAGACCCGCCCGCTCGATGCGGGGGTCCTTGTTGCCCTTGAGCAGCTTCGCAGCGGCCGTGAGCCCGTAGCGGCCGTGCACCCGAGCGATGCCCGACAGCGCCTTGCGAACGATGAGCGTGACCTCCTCGGGCGCATGCGACTCCTCGTCGATGTGCAGGCACGCGTCACACTTGCCGCAGCCCGCGAGCGTCTCGGCCTCATCGCTGAAGTAGCGAAGGATCGCGTCGTGACGGCAGCTACCGCCCTCGGCCCATCGCATCAGCTCCAAAAAGAGGTTCCACTTGTGCTCGAACACCGCCTTGGGCGTGGGCTCGCCGTCCATGCCTCGCTCGAGCAGCCGCCGGCGGAGCTGGACGTCCGAGGGCGTGTACATCAGCAGCCCGATCGCCGGGTCGCCATCGCGACCGGCGCGGCCGACCTCTTGGTAGTAGGCCTCGATCGAGCTCGGGGGAGCCAGGTGCACGACCAGGCGAACGTCGCCGCGGTCGATGCCCATGCCGAAGGCGTTGGTCGCCACGACGACGTCCAGCTGGCCCTCGATGAACCGGGTCTGCACTTCGTCTCGATGGGGCCCCGCCATGCCCGCGTGGTAGGGCGCCGCCGCCCAGCCCAGCTCTTCGAGGCGCCGCGCCTGCTCCTGCGTCGACTTTCGGGTGGGTGCGTAGACGATCGCGGTGCCCAGACGCGGCCCCCGGGGCGTCCCGAGCGCTTCGGCGAGGGCCGCGTCCACGTGGGGGTCGCGCTCCTTGGCGTAGCGGAGCTCTTGGACCCGCAGCGCCAGGTTGGGGCGGGCGAAGCCTTTGACGATCTGCGGCGTGTCATACGGCAGCCCCAGCCGCGAGAGGATCTCGTCGCGGACGATCGGCGTGGCGGTCGCCGTGCAGGCCAGCAGCCGCGCCGACGGCAGCGACTGCACGAAGTCTCCGATCTGGAGGTACTCCGGCCGGAAGTCATGCCCCCACTCGCTGATGCAGTGCGCTTCGTCCACCGCCACCAGCGGCACGTTGAGGTTCTGCGCGATGCCCCGAAAGCCTCCGAAGGCGAGGCGCTCGGGCGCGACGTAGACGATGTCGAACTCCCCGCGAGCGATGCCGCCCATCCGGGCGCGGACCTCGTCCCCGGGCAGCGTGGCCGCCAGGTACGTGGCCCGCACGCCCAGCGCCGTCAGGGACGCGACCTGGTCGGCCATCAGGGCGACCAGGGGGGAGATCACGATCGACGTGCCGCCGAGCAAGGTCGCGGGCAGCTGGTAGGTCAAGCTCTTCCCGCCGCCGGTGGGGGCGACCAGGAGCAGCCGGCGGGTGTCCAGCAGCGTCTGCATGGCCTCTCGCTGGCCAGGCCGGAACTGCTCGAACCCAAACCGCCGCAGGCCGGCGTCGAGGTCGACCGAGGGGGAAGCGTCGTGCACTGCGAAGTCGGGACAACGAACCACACCCCAGGGGTCGACCGCAACGGTTCAGCGTTGCATCCGCGATCACCGCGCCGTGCGCCCGTTCACGACAGCTCGACACGCCGGTGCACCACGGGGCACCGAATCCGGTGTGCACGCACCCAGGTCCAGCGCCACAGCGGGTGCACCCACGACGCACGAGTGCGCGCCCAGCCCCAGATCCCCGCGCCGCCAGGGCCGCAGCCGCAGCGACGGCACAGAGATCTGGGCCCATCGGCCGAGACCGCGGTGGCGGTGGGTCGTGGCGTTGCTCCTCGTCGCGGCTCCTGCCACCACGGGTGCATGGAAACGAGATCGACACGCACCGCGTGTTTGCTTGGCTCGATCGCGACTGGGTGCGGCTCTGATGTGTTCTCGTCTCAGCAAGATGCCGATGTTCGCTCGTCGGCCAACGGCGGGACTCGGACGTTCTCCTCGTAGCTTCGGCCACGAGAACTGCACCGAAGCGCGCAACCTTCACAGCATCGAGTTCCTTGGGGAATAGCTCGGTGTGATGGCGCGGTGGACCGGGAGAATCATGACGGCCCTGTTGTGCGGTTGCTACACCGGGTCATCGGTCGACAACGCCGATCCGTTCGATCCAGGCCACGAGTCAGAATCCGACGCACCGGGAACCGGCGACTCCGGCATCGACACGGACTCCGGCATCGACAGCGCCGGGCTCGAAGAATGCCCGCTGGAGCCCCGTCGCATCTGGAAGCTGACGCCCGACCAGGTCAGCCGCACAGTCGCGTCGATGATTCCCGCCATCACCGACGCTGGAGACGTCCTGCGCGCCTCCCTGCCCCAGGAGGGCACCTTCACGAACGACGCAGATCTCCTCGCCATGACCGAGCCGCACGTCTCGGAGCTCCTGCGATTCTCGAATCGTCTCGCCGACGAGGCGATCGCCAACCCCGGTGCGCTGCACGATTGCCTCGCGCAGACCCGTGAACAAGCCTGCGTGGAAAGCTTCGTCCGGGCGTTCGCGACCAAGGGCTACCGCCGACCCATCCGTGAGGACGAGCTCGCGGACTTGTTGGCGCTGTACGACGCGGAGTTGGTCCGCGGCGAAGACTCGGCGCTACACCAGGTGGTGCGGGCTGTGTTCATGTCTCCGTACTTTCACTACCGGACCGAGCTCGGCGTCGAGGTTGGCGACGGGGTTTTCGCGCTCGACGACGATGAACGGGCCAACGCGTTGTCATACCTGCTCACGGACGGTCCACCTGACGACAGCCTGCTGCAGGCCGCGAGCGAAGGCCGCCTGAGAACTTCAGAAGGCTTGCGTGAGGTGGTGGAGCAGATGCTCGAGGATCCAGCCTCGGGTTCGGGGGTCGTCCGCATGCTCCGCGAGCACCTCCGCGCGACCGAGTTGGGATCGCTCACCAAGGATCAGACGATCCTGCCCGAGTTTAGCCGTGACCTCGCCGAGGCGATGGAGCGCGAAAGCGTCGCCTTCCTCGAGCACGCGCTGTGGAGTGACGATGGACGCTGGAAGACGATCCTCACCGCGCCGTACTCGATCATCGACCCAGTCCTTGCTCCGCTGTACGGACTCGATGCCGGGGTCGTCGACGCTGCTTCCTTGGTCGATCTCCCTCCCGAGCGGGCCGGTGTGATGACCCAGCCGGGAATGATGGCCATGCTCGCGCGCCCCGACGAGACCGACCCGGTTGGCCGTGGAAAGTTCGTCCGCGAGGTCCTGCTCTGCCAGACGATTCCACCTCCGCCCCCCGACGTCGACACGCTCGCGCCCGACGTCGAGGACCTGCCAACGAAGCGGGAACAGCTGGCCAAACACCGCGAAGACCCGACGTGCGCCACCTGCCACGACCTGCTCGACGGCCCCGGACTCGCGTTCGAGCACTTCGATGCCATTGGCAGATTCCGCACCCAGGAGAACGGCGCACCGATCGATGGGAGCGGCAGCCTGAACCCGAACGCGGTCGCTGGGTTCGACAATGCGGCAGAGATGATGGAGTTGATCGCTCGGGACGAGCGCGCGCGGGGCTGTGTTGCCGATGCAGTCGCGAACTATGTCTCGGGCCACGTTGCCAGCGGCGCGGGCGAGTGTGACCGAAGGCTTGCCAGGACGAGCGCCGAGACCAGCGACACCCAGATCCGAGAGATCTGGGCCGCACTACTGGGAGACGAGCGTTTCGTGCTCCGGGGAGGGGAATGAAGCGATGGTGCACATCAAGCGACGGGACTTTTTCGGGCGCCTCGGATTGGGCGCGGGAGCAGCAACGCTGCTTCCCTTCACCAGCAGCCTGATCCGAGAAGCTCGGGCGGACGGCCCGATGCCCAACCGGCTGGTCATCTTCACTCAGGGCAACGGCTTTCGCCGTGAGCACTACATGCCAGTCGCGGACGGAGAAGCCAGCAGCTTCGCCTTGGGCAGCGTCAACCTCAACCCGGTGTTCGAGCCACTGGCGCCCTACAAGGACGATCTGCTGGTGCTCGAACAGTTCTACAACCCGCATGACCGAGCGCTCCACGGCAACCAATGGGCGACGCTGAGCATGCGACCATCCCCCAACCAGGAGGGTGAGAAGCGAGGCCCGCCCGGCGGGATCTCAATCGACCGGTACGTCGCAACCGAGCGAGACCTCGGCGACCCATTCTCCTCGATCGCGCTTGGCCTCGCCGAGGGCTCGAACATCCTGTGCGTCAGTGCTGATGGTCTCGAGCAGCCCTTTCCGGCCTACGGCTCCCCAGTACAGGCCTACAGCGCCTACTTCTCGGGCGCGGGGGAGAGTGGCGGCGCGCAGGTCCCGTCAGGGGAGCGCCTCGCTCGAGACCAGAGCCTTCTCGACCACATCCGGGGTGACGCCCTCAAGCTCGAGGCGCAGCTGCGCGGTCGCGAACTCGAGAAGGTCCAACAGCTTCAGGAGTCGCTGTTCTCGCTGGAGGGGCAGCTCGAGGCCTTGTACGAGCAGCAAGCGCACTGCGAAGATCCGCAGGCGCCACCCGACAGCGTCGACAACGCGAACCTCACCCCAGAGACGGTCGCCGCGCATGGCGAGGTGCTCTTCAACACTCTCCTTTGCGGCCTCACCCACGTCGCGCACTTCTCCATCCTCGGACGCGAGGGACCCCATCACCGCTACGGCTGGCTCGGCGATACGGTTGGACACCATGAAAGCCATCACCAGGGACATATCGAGGTCCTCGCCTCGATTGATACTTGGATGCTCGCGCAACTCGCTCAGCTGCGTTCGCGTCTCGAGCAGGTCCCCGAAGGGGACGGCACGATGGCCGACCACACCGTCATCGTCTACATCAACTGCTGCGGCGGCCGTCACCACGGAGGCCAGGACTCCCACCCGGTCATCCTGCTCGGCAACGCTGGCGGTCAGCTTCAAACCGGCCGCTACCTGAGCTACGCACAGGGGGCGCACTCTATGGGCGACGTCTACGTGTCTCTTGCGAACCTGATGGGTCTGGACATCGAGTCGTTCGGAACGCCCGAGCACTGCAAGGGTCCCCTGCCTGGTCTCACTTGAATCGCGCTCCGCTCGGTTCGCAAGCCGCCTGCGGCCTTCGGTGACCTCGCGCGGGAGCAGGACGGTGAGAAGAAGGTCTCGTCGACCTGGTCCGGGCCCCGAGCACCGCTGACCCAACGTCGGCCGGATCCTGGTCGGGCCACGCCACGACGAATGCCACCAGCTCTCGACCGCCGCGCATTCGACCAAACGGCACCGCGGAATGGGCGGTCAACCGGGCACGTCCATTGACATTTCGTGTTTTGGGCACAGACTATGAGTCCCCGTTCCGTCGTCGGGCCCGTGGGTGCTTTGCGCTTTGTGCGCAGAAGGACCCTGCAGTCTCCGGCGCCACCCGACGGGTTCGCATCATCGACGCAGACCGAGCGGAGGCGCTCCGGCGGTCCGTCGGCGCGCGCCCCCTTCGAAGGAGGACACCACGACACCACCAACGACAGCCCAGGAGAACCGCATGAGTACCGACAAGATTCGTTTCTACGAGCTCGCCAATGAGTTCGACGCAAAGCCCAAGGACCTTCACCAAGACGTGAGGCGCTTGGGCTTTTCGGTCAACAGCTACATGAGCACCGTGACCGTCGCAGAGGCGGCGGCCATCCGGCGAGCGCTGCGGGCAGAGAAGTCGCCGACGCCCCCGGCAGCGCGTCCACGCCCCACCATCCGGAAGAAGGACGGGACGGTTCTCCGTCGCGGATCCACGCCGACACCGAGCGCTCCTCGAGCCGCGGGATCGCCCCCGACCAAGACCGCCTCCGTCACGACGACCTCGCCCGTCACGACGACCTCGCCCGTCACGACGACCTCGCCCAAGGATGTGGCCGTGCAGGCGAGCCACGAGGCTTCCGAAGCGCAGACGCTCGACTCCTCCGCGGCCAACCATCAGCGCCGCGTGCTTCGCAACGACGACGGGGTGATCGTCGGTACGACGCGTCGAGCCGAGCCCACGATCCTCGGCTACATCGAGGTGAAGCCCCGGCGACGCAAGACCGTCGCCCTGGTCGACAAGGACGAGACCCCCCAGAAGGGACGGGCCTCTCGCCGGGAGGAACGCGTACAGCGCAAGCTGCTCACGAACCGGCGCAACCAGGCCCGCGACCGCGCGAACCGTCGCGGTCGACGCGCTCGAATCAGCCACACTCAGCCTCGCAAGGCAGAGAACAGGGTGGTGGGAGTCGACGGTTCGGTCCTGGTCTCGGAGCTCGCCCACGCGCTCTCCCACACCTGTGCCCAGCTGGTGCGCGCCGGGTACGAGCACGGGATCAAAGGGCTGCGGCCGCACAAGCGCATCGACGTGCAGACGGCATCCGTGCTCGCAGGCGCGTTCGATTGGCGCGTCGAAGACACCAGCTTCGACGAGAAGGACCTGCTGCGCCGACGCAGCCAGGCGGCAGCGGAGCCACGCGCGCCAATCGTCACCGTCATGGGCCACGTCGACCACGGAAAGACGTCCCTTCTCGACGCCATTCGGGAAACTCGCGTGGCGCAGCGCGAAGCGGGCGGGATCACCCAGCACATCGGTGCGTACCGGGTCGACGTCGGGGCGGGGCAGGTCGTGTTCCTCGACACGCCCGGACACGAGGCCTTCAACGCGATGCGTGGTCGAGGCGCCCAGGTCACGGACATCGTGGTCCTCGTCGTCGCAGCCGACGACGGCGTGATGCCGACGACGCTCGAGGCGATCGAGCACGCCAAGGAGGCGGATGTTCCCATCCTCGTCGCCATCACCAAGTGTGACCTCGCCGCGGCGAACCCGGGCCGCGTCAAGGAACAGCTGATGGAGCACGCCATCATCGGCGAGGAGTTCGGCGGCGACACCCTCATCGTCGAGGTCTCCGCCAAGCAGGGCCAGGGCATCGAGATGCTGCTCGAGACCCTGCTACTGCAAGCGGAGGTCATGGCCCTGCAAGCACCGGTCGAGGGACGCGCTCGCGGTGTCGTGCTCGAGAGTCGAGTCCGCAAGGGTCATGGACCCACGTGCACGGTGTTGGTGCAAGGCGGCACCCTGAAGCCCGACGACATCATCGTGGTGGGTGGTACGTGGGGCAAGGTTCGCAGGTTGCTCGACGAGGACGGTCGGGTGGTCGCGTCGGCTGGACCGTCGACACCCGTGACCATCGTGGGTCTCGAGTCGCCCCCCAATACCGGTCGGCCTGCCGTCGTCGTCGAAGACGGCGATGCGGCGAAGCGCATCATCGAGCATCGCGAAGCGCGGCGGCGCCTGGCGATGCACGATGGCAACGTGCTCTCGATCGAACAGTTCTTGCGCCGCAAGACGGTGAAGGTGCTCCCGGTGCTCATCAAGGCCGACGTCGCAGGATCGGTGGAGGCTGTACAGGAGGTCCTCGACGCGCTCGATGTGGAGGGCGTCGACCTCAACGTCATCGCCACGGGACTCGGCCCGGTGACCGAAGGTGACGTCAAGACTGCCGCGGCCGGCGGGGCGACGATCGTCGGGTTCGCGGTCACGGCGGGCAACCGTGCGGTCTCGGCTGCGCGCCGCGAAGATGTCGAGATCGAGACCAGCCGGGTCATCTACGAGCTGGCGGACGCGATCGAGGCTCGCATGAGGGACATGCTCGATCCGGTGTTCGAGCAGCGTCGCTGCGGCACCGTCGAGGTCCGCGCGCTCTTCGACATCCCCAAGGTGGGGCGTGTCGCCGGTGCCCGGGTCGTCGACGGCGAACTGGCTCGCGACGCGCTCGTCAAAGTGGTGCGCGACGGCGAGATCGTGCACGAGGGTGAGCTCTCCTCACTCCGCGTCCACAAGGACGCCGTGGCCAAGGTCGGCAACGGCCGCGAGTGCGGCTTTGCGCTCCAGGGCTACAACGACCTGCGCGAAGGCGACCGCGTCGAGGCCTACGCGATCGAGCTCGTCTCCCGGCACGCGTAGCCCCCCGCCGACGAGGGAGGCGCGGCTTCGCGCGCCGGTTCTCGGCCTTGGGGATCCGCGGTGGCTCGACGGCAGCGGTTCAGCGTTGCATCCGCGATCACCGCGCCGTGCGCCCGTTCACGACAGCTCGACACGCGGCGCCCCACTGGGCACCATGCTGCTAGAGGGCGGATGCACAGGACGAGACGAGTGGCGCCGTGCGCTGGGCTGGTTCTGCTGGTCGGCAGCGGGTGCGCCGAGCCACCACGCGAGGACGATCCCGCCGGCACCGCACACAGTGAGACCGCCCCAGCGTCCGCGACGCAGACCGACTCGGCGACGCCCACCGCCAGTGACGGTGACGAGACCGGAGACAAACTCGACCTCGGCGGGGACACCGACACCGGACCCGAGCCCCCCATCGGCATCGAGTTCAGCTACATCTGGATCGCAAACTCCAACCCGGGCACCGTGTCGAAGATCGACACCCAGACCGGGAAAGAGGTCGGCCGCTACGCGACGGGCCCTGCGGACCAGGCCGAGCCCTCCCGAACCTCGGTCAATCTGCTCGGCGACGTCGCCGTCTCCAACCGCGGCAGCGAAATCGGCGGCTTCGGCGGGGTCACGAAGATCGTCGCCCGCGAGGAAGACTGCCAGGACCGCAACGACAACGGAACGATCGACACCTCGACCGGCTCCGACGACGTGCTCGCATGGGGCGAGGACGAGTGCGTCGTCTGGAACCTGCTGGTGCCCAGCGACGTCTTCGAGCACGGGCCGCGTCCCACCGCTTGGGAAGGCGCCGTCGACGAAAACGGCGACCCCGCCCCCAACCCGAGGCTGTGGATTGGCTGGTACGCCTATGAAGACAACGTTGCCCGCATCCACCGTCTCGACGGGAAGACCGGGCAGATTCAGGACACCGTCGATATCCCCTGGGAAGGGCTGGACTTCGGTCCCTACGGCGGCGCGGTCAACCGCGACGGCGACTTCTGGGTGCTCGGCTGGCAAGCCGGGCCGCTGATCCGCATCGATGGCGACACACTCGAGGTCGAGCGCATCGAGCTGCCGCCCCAGCCCGGTAAGCTGCCGATGCTCGCGTACGGCATGGCGCTGGACCAGTTCGGCAACCCTTGGCTCACCTCGCGCGGCGTGGCCATGAAGTGGGACGTCGGCACGAGTCAGTGGCAAACGATCAGCACCGGCAACGAGCTGATGCGCGGCATGATGGTCGACCGAGAGAACCGCGCGTGGCTCGCGGTCGACGACACCGGGCCATCCAACGGCTGCGGCTTGGGTCTCATCGACACCGTGACCGGCGACGTCATCGCGGAGGCGATCGAGCTGCCCGGATGCGCCACCCCCGTCGGCGTGTCGATCGACGTCGAGGGCTTCGTGTGGGTCGTCGACCAGACGATCGACTCGGCGTTCAAGATCAACCCCGACACGTTCGCCACCGAGCTGATCGTCGACGGCCTCGACGACCCCTACACCTACTCGGACATGACCGGGTTTGGCCTCAACCTGGTCGTGAACCCGCCCGCAGGCTGACCCGCGCAGAGGTTGCGTGACGCCGAACCGTCGCCGTGACCGGCGTCGATGCAATACTCGGGGCGATGAAGTGGATTGTCGGCACGAACCTTCGAGAGGACAGCGCGGGCGCGTTCGAGTTCCTCGGCTGGCTGCATGGCCAGACGCGCGGCACCCAGACCCACGCTGCCGTGGCGCTCGCGGTCATTCGAGAGGCCGGTGACGCGCCGGGCGGCCGAAGCATGCTCGTCTCGCGCGTCGAAGCAAGCGCCCGAGACTTCGTCTCCCGCAGCCCGGCCCGCGACATGATCCAGAACGTGCGGGTCGAGGTTTCCCCGAGCGTGGCCGAGACCCTGTCCAACGTCGCGAGGGACGACGGCGCCACGTTGGTCCTGGGTCGCGCGGCACCGATGGAGAACCAGAGTCTGGTGCGGTTGGGCACGGTCGCGCGCCGCACCCTGCGTCGCCTCGAAGGTCCGGTCGTCATCGTGCCTCCCGACTGGTCCGCCGCGACCGCCGGGCCTGGACCCGTCCTGGTCGCCATCGATGCCACCGCGCCCTCGCTTGCCGCGATCGCCTTCGCCCAGGCGTTCGCCACCTCCGTCGACAGGCCCTTGATCGCCGTGTCGGCGCTTCGGGGAGCGGGAGGTCTGGGGACTGCCTTGCTGAGCCCGCCCGAGTTCGCGGCGCTTCGCGAACGTCACGAACAGCAGGAGGGCGAGCGCCTGTCCAGCTTCCTCGAGGAGCACGGTCTGGACGCCCTGTCGGTTCGCTCGAAGATCGGCCCGACCGTCGCCACCGTGGTCGACGTCGCCACCGAGCTCGGGGCAGCGGCGGTCATCGCCGGCTCCCGCCGCCTGACCTTGGCCGAGCGGATCTTCTCCGCCAGCGTCGGCACCGAGCTCGCGTCGTTCGCCCCGATCCCGGTCGCGGTCGTGCCTCCGGACTTCGGCAGCCTCCAGGGATGAGCCTCGAGCACAAGCAGGTCCCGCTGAAGTGGGCCCGCGCTGCGGTCGCCGTCGCGGTCGCGCTGCTGGTGTTCAAGGTGATCGCCGCCTGGCTCACGGGCTCCCGCGCGGTGTACTCCGACGCCGCCGAGAGCGTGGTCAACGTCGTCGCCAGCAGCGTGATGCTGCTGGCCGTTCAGACCGCGTCCAAGCCGGCCGACGAGGAGCATCCCTTCGGCCACGGCAAGGCCGAGCTGCTCGCCGCGGCCTTCGAAGGCGCCCTCCTGCTGCTCGCCGCCGCAGCGATCGCCTGGGACGCGACCCCGGCCCTCTTCGCCCCCACGCCGATCCAGAACATGGGCCTGGGAAGCCTGCTGGTCGGGCTGACGGCAATCATCAACGGTTGGTTCGGGTTCGCCCTCATCCGAACCGGTCGAAGAACCGGCTCGCCTGCCCTCGCCGCCGATGGTCGCCACCTGCTCACCGACTCGGTCACGACCCTCGGGGTGCTGATCGCGATGGGCATCGTGCTCTTCACCGAGCTGTGGTGGGTCGACGCCGCCGCCGCGTGCATCCTCGCGGTGTGGATCGGCTACACCGGGACGTCGATGGTCTCCGGGGCGAGCCGAGGACTACTCGACACCCGGACGCCCGAGTACACCGAGCAGATCACCAAGGCCCTGGAGGCGCCGCCGATCGAGGGGTTGCTAGACCCGCACGATCTGCGGATCGTCGATGCGACCTCCAACGTCGTCGTGCTGCTGCATGCACGTGCGCCGTGGATGTGGACGCTCGACCGAGGCCGCGAGCTTCGCAAGCAAACCGCCCAGAGGATCGCCGAAGTCTTCGACGTGCCGACCGAGGTGCATGTACAGCTCGAGCCTTGCGAGGCGCACTGCTGCCCATCGTGTCCTCAAGACCCCTGCGAACGGCGGGCCGCGGCGTATCGAGGTCACCCCAGCCTCGACGAGGGCCGGGTGAGCGCACCTCACCCGCCCGAGGATGGTGAGCCGTTCTCGGGCGGTGAGGCGGAACCGCGACCGTCTCGTGGATGACGAAGCCGGCAATCGTTGCGCGATGGTCGTTTGGCTCGCGCTGCCCTTGCTGTGGGCGTTCGTCTCGATCGCGGGCAAGGTAGGGGCGTGAACGCCAAGAGCTGGACCATTTCGGACTTCATGACGCCGGTGGTGTGCTGCGCCGATGTGGAGCTGACGCTCGCCGACGCGCGCGACCGCATGTCCGTCAACAAGATTCGCCACCTCCTCATCACCCGCGGGCCCTTGGTGGTCGGTGTGCTGAGCCAGCGCGACATCGACGTTGCCGACGCGAGCGCCGGCAAGCGCGAGTCGATGACCATCGCCGATGCGATGCACACCGACGTCTACGCGTGCACCGAGCACGCTTCCGTCGAAGACGTCGTCTCGACGATGGAGGCCAAGAAGATCGGGTGCACGATCGTGCGCGACGGCACGCGCGCCGTCGGCATCTTCACCACCACCGACGCACTTCGTGTGGTGCGCTCCTTGATCCGCGGCGAGCTCCAGACGCCACTGTCGCCCCCCACGCACATCGTGGAGCACGATGAGATCGGACCCATCTCCCGACACAGCGTGAGCGTCGGTGACAATGTCCGCTCGGCCTCGGGATTGATGGGGCACACCGGGCTCTGAGCGCCCATCGCTCTGGGCGGTGCGGCATGGACGAGCCGCGAAGGGAAGCCCGCGGGCACGATCGAACGGCCACAGAGCCGGCCGTTTCCCGTCCGCGGAACATGATTCAGCCGCGAGGACGGACCGTGACACCGCGACGTCCACGCTGCCAACGACTCCGCGTGCTACCCCAAATCAATGTCCGCGCTGTTGGCTCTGGGAGCGTCCATGCTCGCTCCGCTCGGATACTGGGCCACGCTGAGCGCCGTCAATGGTCGCAGAAGGGCGGGCGAGCCACCGCTGGTCCGTGGCTCCCTCCCCTACCTTGGCGTCGCGGTTCGCTTCGGCAAAGACGCCACGACCTTCGTCCAGCAGTGCCAGCGGGAACACGGCGACGTGTTCACCCTGTTCGTGGCGGGCAAGCGCATGACGTTCGTCCTCGACCCCCTCAGCGCGCCCGCCGTGCTCAAGGCCAAACAGCTCGAGTTCCATCCGATCAGCGACGACATCCTCCATCACGCGTTCAAGATGGTCGAACCACGCCGCAAGATCGACATGCACGCGATCGAGGGACTGGGACGGACCCGACTGCGGGGGAAGCCGCTCGAGCAGCTGACCGAGAACATGGCCGGCCAGCTGCGAGAGATCGTGCCAACCGCGGTCGACGCTTCGTGGGCTCGGCGAGACCTCTATCGTCTCGTCTGGGACGTCATGTTTCGCGCGGGCACGGAGTCCTTGTTCGGCGCAGGCGTGACCACCGAGCACCTTCAGCGCAACTTCGAGGTCTTCGATCGACACTTTCCGTTCATGGCGTCCGGACTGCCACGCCGACTGGTCAAGGATGGCATCGACGCCCTGGACAGCCTCGCTCGAAGCAACCTCCTGGGTGAGGGTCCGAGTCACTGGATCCGGGATCGCCAACCGTACCTGGACCCGATGCCCGCCGATGAACGTGGCTACGCGCGCATTCCGGTCCTGTGGGCGCTCAACGCCAACACGATCCCCGCGTGCTTCTGGGCCTTGTACTACCTGCTACGGGCGCCCGAAGCCCTCGCGGCGATTCATGCCGAACTCGACGGGCTCCCCCCCTCGGATCGACGGACCCTGAGCCCCGCAACCCTCGACCAACTGCGACTGCTCGACAGCGCGATCCGAGAGGCGTTGCGGCTCAGCAGCGGGTCGCTCACGGTGCGTGAGGTGCTCGAGCCCTTCAGTCTAAAGACCGGATCGGGCGCGCACCGCCTGCGAAGGGGCGACAGGGTCTGCCTCGCCCCGTTCATCACGCACCGTGATCCGGAAATCTTCGAGGACCCGCTCGCCTACCGCTTCGATCGCTTCCACAGCCCGGACGGGCGAAAGCAGTTCTACAAGCGCGGTCAGAGGGTCCCGCTGCCCTTGATGCCCTTCGGCGCCGGGGTCAGCATGTGTCCGGGCCGCTTCTTTGCGATGAACGAGATCAAGCTCTTCGTGGCCTCGGCCGTTTCAAATTGGAACCTCGAGCTCCTCGACGAGCCCGTTCCGGAATTCGAGTACAGCCGCGCCGGCCTGGGCATCTACCCGCCGGCCCACGATGTTTCGGTTCGGATCCGCCGCAAAGTCTAGCAGCCCGTGGTGAAACCCGGCGCGGCGGATAGCGAAGGATCTAGCGGACGCGTGCCTGGGGCACGCAGGTTTTGCCGTTCCACGACCTGCGCTGATGCGTATGTTTGGAACAATGAGCCTCGCCGTCGAAACCGTCGTCGTCCCGGTCACGTTTGAACCGGACAAGCCCAATGCGCTCAAAATGGACCGTGCCGTCGAGGTTCGTCCAGATCACTGGGTCATCGTCAGCGAGGCCACCGTCGCCGCGATCAAGCTCGCGTGCCGGATGGTCTCGGAGACCGGGAGCATCCATCTGAGCCACGCAACGCTCGATCTGAGCCCAACCGCGGCCGTTCACGGGCCCGCCGGCATGCTCATTCCGGCCAACATCGAGCAGCTGCACGACGCCTCCAACAAACACGCGATCGCCGTGCTCGGGACCATCGCCACGCGGTTCTGCGGAGACACCAAGCGACAGCTGCACGCCTCCCCCGGCAAGCCGCTCGACGTGGTCCTCGACTACGCCCGCAAGACCACCGCCGACCTGCTCGTCGTCGCCGCGAGCGGCCGCAACAGCGTGGAGCGGTTCTTCGTGGGCAGCACGGTGGACAAGCTCATTCGACAGGCGACATGTCCGGTCGTCGTCGTCCCACACTGAGCCGGACCGCAAGTCCTGCGCCCGCCCTCATCCGCGCCCGAACATTCTGCGCAACGTCCCGGCGGCCTCACGCTTGCAACCCGCGGGGCCGTGGTGTGGGGCCAGGCCGTTGCACCCGACGAATCCCCCGCACCGTCGACCTGCCCCAGTGACGCTCGGCCCGACGACGAGGGGTTGTCGAGGGTTGCGTCTGAACGCGTCAGAAGAGGACCCACTGCTTGATGGGCATCCAAATGCCCATCGCCACCATGGCCAGATTCTCGGAGAGGGAGACGAAGCCCAGCGGAACCTTCGAACCGCCTCCAGCGCAGGCACATTCGAGCTCGCGGCCATCGATCCAGACCGCCTTGATCACCGAGGCCGCCCCGATGCTGCCGATGAACAGCGCCACGGGAGCGGCAATGGACGTGAAGGCGCCAGAGAGCATCAGGAGCGCCGCGCCCGCCTCCGCGAACGGGTAGATGAAGCTGTAGGGCACCCAGCGCCGCGCCAGCAGGTCGTAGTTGAGAAACATCGTGGAGAAGGCTCGAACGTCCTGCAGCTTGAGCATGGCAAGCATGGCCATCGCCAACGCGACGAACCACTCGAGCATTTGCAGCGGCACCAGGGTGCGCGCCGTCGCCCAGCTCAGCGCAGCGGCAGCGAGCGCAGCGACCGCAAAAACGGCGACGACGGGCTGATAGCTCTTGGCGTCTGGATCCGCGGCCTCGAGCCCAAAGAACTCCCGAAGGTCGTCGTAGCCGCCGACTCGTTTGCCCTCGATGAACGTCTGCGGGGTGGTCTCGACCCCGTGCTCTTCCTTGAACGCATCGGTCTCCTCGCGGGTCGAGAGGTGGTGGTCATGAACGTCGAAGCCCTCCCGCTCCAGGAGCCACTTGGACTTGAGGCCATAGGGGCAAGTGTGCTCCTCGGTGACCATCCGATGGAGTTCGGCTGTCTTCTCGGCGCCCATGAGGGCGGGCTAGTACCTGCGTATGGGCACGCAACCCGGCGTGATGGAGCCCGGTGCGCTCCGAGGTCGGCTCGGGCTCCGCTACTCCTCGAAGGCCGGGCCGAGGTCGGTGACCAGATAGCCGCCGGACTTCTCATCCCGCTTGAGCTCCAAGAGGCCGCGGTCCCGGGCGTCCTCGAGCAGCGCCGAGAAGCTGCGGTAGCCGTGGTAGGTCTCGTCGAAGTGCGGCTGCTGACGCTTGAGCGTCTGCTTGACGTACGAGCCGAACACCGCCCCTTCGCGATCGTACAAGAGCGTCTCGGCGACCTCGACGACGGCGTCGAGCCCCACCTCACGGCGATGCTCGGCGTCGGCGGTTTGCGGCTTGTTGCGGGCCTTCTTCTTCTTCCCCTTGCCCCGCCGCTGCTTGGTGCGCACGAGGTCGTCGTAGTAGATGAACTCGTCGCAGTTCTCGCGCAGCAGCTCGCTGGTCGAGTTCTTGACCCCAACCCCGATCACCTTCTTGTTGTTCTCGCGCAGCTTGCTGACGAGCGGGGAGAAGTCGCTGTCGCCGGAGATGATCGCGAAGATCTGCACGTGCGACTTGGTGTGGCACAGGTCGAGCGCGTCGACGACCAGGCGAATGTCGGCCGAGTTCTTGCCCGAGTAGCTGACGTGAGGGATCTCGATGAGCTCGAACGCCGTCTCGTGCAGCTGCTTGCGGAGGTTGCGAAAGCTGTCCCAGTCCGCATAGGCCTTCTTCACGACCACCTGCCCCTTGGCGAGCAGCCGCTCCAGCACCAGTCGAACGTCGAGCTCGCCGTACCCAGCGTCGCGCGCTCCGAGGGCCACGTTCTCGTAGTCACAAAAGACCGCGATGTTGGGTGTCTCCGCGAGAAGATCCGCCACGGAGACGTTCTACCATGGTCCCCCTGGCCCGTTGCTCGACCGGGACAGGACCGCGCTGGGGTTGGCCCCGAACACCCGCGTGAACTCCCGCGTGAACTGCGAGAGGCTGTTGTAGCCGACCCCGTACGCTGCCCCCGACACGTTGCTCAGCCCGAGGCTCAGCTGGCGATGGGCCTCTTGCAGGCGCAAGCGCTTGATGTATTGCATCGGCGAGGACGCGGTGACGGCCTTGAAGGCCTCGTAGAACACCGTCTCGCTCATTCCCGCGAAGGAGGCCAGCTCGGCGACCGCAAACGTCTGCGTGCAGTCGGCGTGGATCGTGGTGAGCACGTCGGCGATCGCCTGCTGCTGACCGTGGCCCAACGCGACCGCCCGCAGGAAGCCGCCACGCGGCCCCTCGAGGGCGCGGTAGAGCAGCTCGCGCAGATACAGCGGCGCGAGCACGGGGATGTCGTGGGGCTGGTCGAGCAGGCCGAGCAGGCGCGATGCGATGTCACGGATCTGCGTGGTGACGGGGCTGGCAACCAGGCCCCGCTGCGGCGGTTCGATGGCGGAGGGCGCCAGGACATCGCCCGCGTGGGCCATGATCTCCCGCACCGACTCGAGATCGAAGCGGATCGCGAGGGACAGAAAGGGTCGACGGCGACTCGCGAGCAGGATCTCCGAGGCCACCGGCATCGGCACCGAGGTGACCAGGTAGTTTTCAGGGTCGTAGACGAAGGTGTCGTCGCCCACCCTCGCGCGCTTCCGCCCCTGCATGACGAGGATGATGCTGCGCTCGTAGACCGCGCTGATGGACTCCGCGGTGTCGTCCCGCCGATAGATCGTCAGCCCATCGATGGCGGTGGGGTTCGCACCATCGAGGCGGCCGTGGGCCAAGCACCGCTCCGCGAGCGTGTTCAACGTCAGTACCGGTCCCCGGAGGCGGCCCCGACCGGCATGATCGCGTCGAGGGACTGGAGGTCGTCGGCGCTGAGACGGACGGCGTTGGCCGCCTGGTTCTCGTCGAAGCGAGACACGCTCCGCGTCCCGGGGATGGTGACGATGTGCTCGCCGCGATGCAGCAACCACGCCAGGGCCAGCTGGGCCGGCGTGACGTCGAGTTTGGTCGCCATCGACCGCACCGCGGCCACGAGCTCGAGGTTCTTGTGGAAGTTCTCGCCCATGAACTTCGGAGAGTTTCGGCGGTAGTCGGTGGGTTCGAAGTCCTCGGGCGCGTTGATCGCCCCGGTGAGGAAGCCGCGCCCCAGCGGCGAGTAGGCGACGAACGTGATGCCCAGCGACGCGCACGTCTCGAGCAACTCGGCCTCCGGCTCTCTGGACCACAGCGAGTATTCGGTCTGAAGCGCGGTAATCGGGTGCACCGCGTGGGCACGCCGGATCTGCTCGGGAGTCGCTTCGGAGAGCCCGAGGTAGCGCACCTTGCCGGCCTTCACCAGCTCCGCCATCGCGCCGACGGTCTCCTCGATCGGCGTCTGTGGGTCCACACGGTGCTGGTAGTAGAGGTCGATGGTCTCGACGCCGAGTTCCTGTTCGTCAGGATCACCCCACCGACGTCATCGGCCGCCTCGTCCAACTCGTCGTAGGCGGTCCCGTTCCCGACGCGACCGCGGTCCGCAGGCCCGTTGGCCGCGACAGTGTGCGAACGCACCGTTGGCAAGAGTCCTTGCGGCCGGTGGGGAACGATCCGACGCCGGCGGGTACAACCACCCCGGAACGACTCATGCGCCGCATTACCCCTGTCCTCCTCGCCCTCGCACCCCTCTTCACAGCCTGCATGGCCGAGCCCTACGACGGCGAGGTCGTCGCCAACAATCCCACGACGATCATTCCTCGAATCTCGGGCTACGGCACCGCGCTGGGTCAGCCGGTCCAGATCCGAGCCAAGACCGCCTCGGGCGGATACGACCTGGTGCACGATTCGGCCGTCACGACGGGCTTCGGATGGACCTGGGCGGGAGCGACCTGGTACGGCTGGCAGATCGACAACTTCAACCTGCCCGCTGCGTACTGGACCGCCAAGCCCGGCGGCTGCGGGTACACGGCCACGATCCGGGCCAAGGTGGGCAACTACAGCGGCTACAGCATGAACCAGGAGTTTGCGAGCTGTTGGGACCCGCTCCAGACCAGCGACGAGTTCATCGACGAGTGCGTCTCCGACAACTCGCCGGACGTCAGGATCGAGACCTGCGGCGCGCTGTGCTGCTGAACGACGCCATCGGCCGGTGAGCGGTGCTCGGCACCACCGTCACCGTGACTGCACTGCCGAGAAATCGTCGAACTCGATATCTGCCTCGAAGAGCGCAGCCCCGGAGTTGGCCGAAAAGCCGACGACTCCGGGCGCCGAGATGGCTTGCGGAGCGTCGTCGACCACCGACACCGCACCGATGAGCACGTCGTCCTCGAGCACCCGAAGCTGGCACTCCAGTGCCGGCGCTTCCTCGCCGACCACGCTCATGGACAGACGAAGAGGAACCGGCTCGATCTCCAGCGGGACCGAGCCGAGATCTTCGGCGACATCGTCCGATAGACGGCGGAGGTTCAGGGTGTCGTTGCCTTGACCGCCGATGTAGCAGAGATCGCCGCGAACCGAGGGCACCTCCGCCTCGACCTCGGGTTGCACCCGAACAAAGACTTGGGGGACCGCGTATACTGGTGTCCGTCATCGGAAGACAGGCACGACCGAGAGCGCGCATCACCGAGCATCATCGCCCGTCGTGCGAAGACCCGACGATGGAATGCACGGTGCATTCGAACGGCTGCATGCGGCTGGGAGATCGCCGGAGATTCTGCGCCGCACGTTCGAGAACGCGCGCCGAGCTGCAGTGAAATCGCTCGCACATCGCCCGTCGGCGAGATGATGCGAGATGTGCACGAGGCGTGGGCGGGACGTCGGGGGCTCGACCCGGCTCGACTCGCCGCGGCGGCGGGAGTCCAGCGAGGCGTGTCGCTCGATCGCGACGGTCTCGACGCCGGCTATGACCGCCGGCTCATCGGCAACGTGCCGTTGGGGGGCCCGACGGTCGGGGTGGCGGCGAGGTTCTGATCAGACGGGTTTCGATCCGGGACGGTTGCCCACACAATCGCGGCACGCCCCGCGCGGGCCGACGTCGCATTGGCGGCCGGATGACCGTGCACCTCGCCCGGGCTACAATGCGTCGCAGATGCCCGAGGCTACGGAGATCCCGTCGCGTTTTTCACGGCTTCGCAGGTTCGTCGCAGACCTCCCCGAGGGCCTCGACAGTCACCGGGACTGCTTCATCAAGTCCGCACTGATCCGCACCCTCACCGATGAACGGATCACCGATGAGTTTGCGGACCTTCCCGCGCCAATCCGGGACTTCGTCACGAGCCCCCGCCCCATCTCGGCCTGGACCCTCCAGGTGCACGCGTACGCGGTCGCCATCGCCGCTCGCGACGTCGCGTTCGACTCGGACGAGAGCTTCGCGCGGTTTTGCTACGACGCCCAAGCCAAGCTCTTCTCCGGACCGGTGTACCGGGTGCTCATGTGGGCGAGCTCTCCACGGCGGGTCCTAGGATCGGTCGGCTCGCGCTGGTCCGCCTTCAATCGCGGCACGACCTGCGTCGCGACCGACGTCTCCGACCACGACGGCAAGCTCCGCATCCAGCACCCCCGCTCGATGTTCGAGCCCGTCTCTCTCACCGCGGTCTCCGAAGGGGTCAAAGCAACGCTCGACATGGCGATTGGCCAGAGCGAGCGTCGAACCTCCGTCGAGGTCCTCGACGCTTCGCCGACGCAGACCGACCTCTCGGTGCGTTGGTAGCCCCGAGCGTGGCAGAGCCGCTCGGTCCTCGGGGTGGCGGGGGTACTGACCGAACGCGACCGAAGCCGAACGCGACCGAAGCCGAACGCGACCGAAGCGGAGGCGGCGGTGGGCACGAGACGGGGTCCTCGGCATTCGGCGCCCGGGCCGAGGAAGAAGCTCCGGAGTCGGATCTTGGTCAGTGGGATGTGCTCGTGCGGTTGGAGGCTGGGGCAATCTGCGCCCGGAGCTGCTCCGCCCACCCCTCCAGGCCGCTGGTGGTGGTGTGCAGCTGGCTGGCCGACTCGGCCAGCCCGGTGAGTTGCTCTTCGAGCTGCTGTCGCGCGCGTCGGACGCGACTCTTGACCGTCCCCTCGGGGATGTCGAGCAGGTCCGCCATCTCGTGGCTGGTCAGCTTCTCCCAGTAGCTCAGCTCGAGCACGATCTGCAGCTCGAGCGGGATGTGGCGCAGCGCCTCGAGCAACAGACGCTGCTCCTGGTGTTTCGCGATGACGCGGGTGGGCGCGGGGTCGACGTCGTGAACCGAGACGGTGTCCGCGTCGAACTCGACCTCGCGCCGGCTCTTGCGACGGTAGTAGTGCAGCAGCTCGAACCGAGCGATGCCGAACAGGAACGAGCGAAAGCTCGCCGCGTCCTTCAAGCCATCGACCTTCTCCAGGCACATCGAGAAGGTCGCCTGAACCAGGTCCGCGCGGTCCCGCGTCACCTTGTTGCCAAAGAAGCGCGAGACCGCGTCGTAGTAACGCGCGAAGAGCTGCTCCCCGCTGTGGGTGGCGCCGGCCCTCCAGCGCTGGAGGAGTTCGGCATCGGAGGCGGACTCGGACTCGGACACCGTCCGATGATAGCCGGCGGCCCGAAGGGCGTTGCAAGGACCGAGATCTCCGGGCAGCGCTCTACACGACCTGCGAGACCTTGAAGCCCTTTCGCTTCAAACGAACGTAGGGGTCGAGGCTCCAGATCCCCTCGGCGTTCGGGCCCACCCACCCCGAGGAGGGATCGGTCGCCGGCCTGCCCGCGCGCTGCAGGACGCACTGCAGCGTGAACGCCGTGTCCTGCTGCATGACGTCCGCCGAGGCCGAGTAGCCCCCCGTGGCGGTCTTTCTCGCGGGATCGACGGTCCAGCCCTCGACGCTGACGCTCGCGATGGAGTCGTCCCACGAGATGACCAGCATCCCGCGCATGTCTTGCCCCCGCTCGGCTTCCGAGACCAGTTCCATGGCGGTCGTCGTGTCGATCACCGCGTCGCCATAGGTGAGCTGGGGGTAGGACCCGGTCTTGTCGGCGACCGCGGAGAGCCGCAGCGTCTTGGAGGGGAGGTTGGCGTTTTCATTCGTCGTGGTCACGATTTTGAGTTCTCTCTTCCTGCAGGGAGTTCAGGACATCTTCGGCTGAATCGTCGGCATCGGCGGCCAAGAAGTTCTCGCGGGCTTCCTTCGCCAGCGCGCGTCCTGTCTCGGTGCCCGGCCCGAGCGCCTCGGCGAGGGCCCACTGGGTCTGCGCGAGCAGTAGAGGGTCTCCCTGGGCATCCCCGACGATCTCCAGTGAGCGTTCGAGGACGTCCCGTGCGTCTCGTGATTCTCCCTGCGACAGCAGGACCCTGCCCAGACCGGTCAGCGGGTAGGAGAGCCGGGGATCATCGTCGGCAACCCTGGACTCGAGCAGCTCCAGCGCATCCTCGAAGCGCGTCCGCGCCTCCGCGAGGCGCCGCAGCTCGAGCAGGCATTCGCCCAGATTCGACAGGTCCATCGCCACCACCGCGTTGTTCGGTCCGAGTCGGTGTTGGTGCGCGGTGAGGACGCGTTCGTAGATCTCGAGCGCGCGCCGGGGCTCACCGACCCGCAGGAGGAACGCCGCGAGCACGCTCTCGTACTCCGTCCGTTGCGGGTCATCGGAAGGGTAGGCGTCCAGCAGCGCGTCGATCGGGTCCAGCGCCGCGACGTCGAGGTTGCCCCTCATCGAGGCCAGCTGGACCCGGGCGAGGTGGACCGCCACGAGGACGCGGGGCAATCCTGCGGACTCGAGGATCCGCAGCGAGTCGTCCAACGCGGTCGACGCGGCGTCGAAGCGTCCGGCCTCCAGGAGAAAGATCCCCTCGTTGAGCCGCGCGACGCCCACTGATGGGTGAGAGCGCCCGAGCAAGCGCTTCAGAGCCTCGACTGCGTCGGCGTGGGCAGCCACTGCGTCGGCGACGGAGCCGACGAGATCCACGACGCGCGCGCGGTCGGCCAGCATGTCTGCGCACAGGAGGCTCGCGGCACCTTCGGCCTCGGCGCACAGCCGCATCGCGTCCCGACTCGCCGCACGGGCGGCCTCGCCGTTCCCTTCGAGAAGCGCGACCTGGGTCTCCACGGACGCGAGGTGAGCTCGCCGCCGCGGGCCGGCTTCGACCCGCTCGAGCTTGGCCGTCGCGACGTCTCGCCAGCGTCGCGCGCCCTCGAGTTCGTCCCGCTCCACGGCCACGGCCGCGAGGTCGAGCGCCGCGTCGGCTGCCGCTGTGTCGTATCCGCTGGACTCGGCGAGCATGAACGCCTCCCGAAGCGTCGCGCCGCCGCCGTCGGCATCGCGATGGCGTCCGAGCGCACCGCTTCGAAGCTTTGCATCCACCCGCGAGGGGGCATGGCCAATCCCGTCCACCAGCCGACTCGCGGCCGCGGCGAGGGCGACCGCGTTGTCGACGTCTCCCACCGCCGTCGCGGCCAAGCTCTCGTCGAGGAAGCTCCGCGCGGTCTCGATGTCCGATGCCGACGCGGGCGGAGGCGGCTCGATGCTCATGACCGCGCTGGTGGACCCACAGTCTTCGAGCGCCGGCAGGCTGCGCACGACGTCGCCTCCGTGCAGCGCGGGCGCACCGGAGTGAGCCAGCCCCTCCAGCAGCGCGTCCACCGTCCGCTCGCGGCGCTCGAGGCATGTCCACTGCGACGCGAGGACCGCTTCGGTCGTCCGACCCTCCTCCCGGGCGGCTCGGCACGAGCTCTCGTAGATCTCCGCCCACGACCGGGTCCAGCGGGCGACCGCCTCGTCGAGCGTCTGCCAGGTCTCGCCGGGTCCCATCGCCCGCTCGAGCGTCGCGCGGCGCGGCCCTGGCCAAACCCGCGCCTGCGGCAAGTCGTCACAGGGGTCGAGCGGCGTGGCCGCGAAGCCCACCGCCGACACCGCCACCACCCCCATACCGCCCATCCACCACGTCCGTCGGCGACGCTCGCGTCGACCCGGCATCGCCTCGAGCGCATCGACCATCGCGCTCACGCTCGGCCAGCGGTCCGCCGCACAGAGCCCCAGCCCTCGGTCGACGATGGCGAGAACCGCCTTGGGCGTCCGCCCAGAGCCAACCTGTCGCTGGCCGGCCTCGATGTTCTTGTGGAGGTCGACGACGCACGACCCCGAGAACGGCCGTACGCCTTCGAGTGCCTCGTACAGCGCCACCGCGAACGCGAACTGATCGCTGGCGGCCGAGACCTCGAGTCCCCGGAGCTGCTCGGGGGCCATGTATGCGGGGGTCCCCAGCGTGGCGCCCGTGCGGGTGACGGACACGTCGAGAGAGTTGACGGGCGGGAAGGTGGCCGCCGCGTCCTCGTCGAGCAGGTCTGTCGCGCCGCGGGCCAGCCCGAAGTCGAGTACCCGCACCCGCCCCGAGTCCCCGACGACGCAGTTGGTCGGCTTGAAGTCGCGGTGAATCAGGCCAGCGTCGTGCGCGGCCTGCAGACCCCGACCCGCCTGAACGAACACGTCGAGCACCGACACCCACGAGCGCGACTGACGACCGAGCCAGACGTCGAGCGTCTCCCCCCGGACCAATTCCATCGCGATGAACAACCGGCCGTCGTGCACCCCGACCTCGTGCACCCCGACCACGTTGGGATGGGCGAGCTTGGCCAGCGCCAACGCCTCCCGGCGGAACCGGTGCTCCCCGCGCCCCACCTCCGCGTCCCGCGAGAGGAGCTTCAACGCGAGGGTCCGCTGCAGGACCTCGTCCCACGCCTCGTACACCACCCCCATCGCCCCGCGCCCCAGGACGTCCCCGACCCGATACCGACCGATGCTCTTCGGCTCCCCAGCCCGTCCAAACAGCGCCGCTGCAACCGCCTCGCGCTCTCCGAGCGCCCCGTCGTCGTCCCCCGAGGGGAACTCGAAGGGCGCCGACTCGTCCTTCGTACTCACGACGGCCGCCAAGAGCTGGTCTGCAGTGAGGCCCACCTCGGGGTAGCCCGCCTCGCCGTCCCGCGGATCACGAAAATCTCGAACCGCTGCACGATCGGGAGTCTACAGCGGTGGAGGAGTAGGGGGAGGGAGCGGCGTGTGGGACATGCCGGGCGGCCGATGGTCCTGTCGTCCCGGCGGGGTGAGGCTCAGTACGAGCCCGTGCTCGCCAGCCTCGAGGCCCCCACGCAGCGTGCTGGAGTCGTCAAGGTCGCCGGCGTCGTGGCCCGATCAGTCGCAGCTGCACACCGAGGTGTCCAGGTTGCAGTCGGCAAGGTTGGCGTTGACACAGGTCCAATACGAAGGGCACGCGTCGTAGACGTTGGCGCAGGACTCGATGGACCCGCTCACGCAGGCCGGGACGGCGGCCTCTCCCAGACATCCGCAGTACGTCTCGCCGAAGTGCACGCACGCCGGAGGCGGCGCATAGCCATCGCCACTGTCGGCCGATCCCCCATCTGCGCCCCCATCGGAAGCGCCGCCATCGGATGCGCCGCCATCGGATGCGCCGCCGTCTGCGTTCGTGTCGCCGCCGCCTCCAGTGCTCTCGCCCCTGGGGGTCGCGGTGGTCCCCGATGTGCCGCTACCGATCGAATCGGCGTCGTCGTCCGCGTCCGTGTCGCCGCCGAGTTGCGCAGCGTCGACGCAGATGTTCTGGGGGGCACACACCAACGGCGCGAGGCAGAACCCGTTCTCGCAGGGCCCGAGCTCCGATCCCGCCGCCGGCCGATCGTCGTCGGTTCCACAACCCGCTCCGAGCATCACGAGCAGGACCACCTCCAAGTACCGCATGTTCGACATGGTACCCGAACACCGCCCCGCGTCGAGCAGGCCGGGGGAGTCCCGCGGATAGTGCGCGCGGTGTTGGAGGTGTGCGAGCTTTCCGCTCTCCCCAGACGAACGCGGGCAAGGAACCCGCGCGCTCCTCGAGGCGGTCGCGAGACGAGGGCCAGTGCTCTCGCACCACGGCGAGCCGCGCGAGGCCGTCGTCGGCTGCGACGCACAGCAGGAACTGCCCCGGGAGCGTTCGGGTTCACAGCAGCTCGGCTACTTGGTCGCCAACGCTCGCACGATCATCAACTGGATCTCGGATCGGTCGCCGCCGTCCGCCGAGCAGGGATCGTAGGCCCCGCTGAGAGCCTGATTGACGTAGACCCGGTGGTCGACCCCGGTCGCCTGCCCCGACCCGGTGACGATGAGGGAGTCGTTCGGAGTCTCGAAGACGACGTCCAACGCCTCGACCCAGCCCGGGGTCGCGCAGTCGCTGTCGATATCGAACACCCGCGAGCAGGCGGAGTTCGTCACGGTGACCGACAATGGGGCAAGCTCGTCCACCGGCGGGAGCAGCCGGTGCACATCGACGATCCCGACCATGACCTCGTCGTCCGACGCACGCCGAATCGAGAGCCAACCATTGTCGCCAATGTTGCAGCCGTTGGGGCACTCCACCTCGGGGCGGAAGAACACCGAGAATCCGGAACCGCGTTGCAGCTCCAAGGAAAGGTCTAGTGGAATCGGAGCAAGCGAGAGCTGTTGGTCTTCGATGGGGACCCCGCCAGCCTCGCAGTCGAGGTCGAGTGAGAGTTCGTCTCGCCCACCATTCACGTCGAACCCGCGAATATCGCACTCCAACGCCACGCTTTTGTCGGCTTCGTAGGTGAGATCCTCATCGTCGATCTCAGGTTCGTACGAACCGAAGGACCACTGCCACGAGAAGTTCTCCTCGGGGGTGCCGCTGCAAACGTCGTTGTCGTCTGGGCCCTCGGTGTCGAGACCGGTCGATGCTGCAGTGTCGCTGGGAGGGAGTCCCGTGCTGGCATCGCCCGTCTCGTCGCCGATGTGGGGCGCGCCGGTGGTCGAGCCCTCACCGCTGGTCGTGGCGCCAGGCCCCGTGTCTGCCGCCGCCTCGTTCGTGTCGTCCGAGGCAGACTCCAATGGCGTCTCTCCAATCGGCTCCGACAACACACACGCAGCCGTCACACCGAGGACCGCCACCGAAACGAACCGTGTTTGATAGTTCATATCGAAGGCTCTCCACCGCGCCTTGAATCCGTCACCAGCTTCGGGCAGGAGGCGGGATCTTTCTCGGTGACTCCGGCTGGAGGAGCGGCTGCGCTGCGTTCGGCGAGACAGCCGGCCCGCGCGCGGGTCGTGGAACCAACTGCCGACAACTGGCCGTCGGGGAACTTTCGATCGTACTCGTCCAGGAGCAGGAGGGAAGCATTCGGGTCGCCGCGCTCGAGGAGCGCGCGCGCCTTGTCCAGCAGCGCGATCTCGGAGGCCAACGTGTCCGTGCTCTCGGCAGGCGTCGCCACCGGCGCGGGAGCTACCCGGGGCCGGGGTTGTGCTGGCCCGGTCGAGCGGGAACTGGGCTTCGTGGGAGCGAGGGGGTATGGTTCCAGGACCGTGGCACGAGCGGTCGCGGCAGCCGTCATCGGCGTGGGCGGTGAGCGTTGCGCAGCGCGAGGCTGACGCTCTGCTACAGCCGGATGCACGGGCGCAGGCGTCTCATCGTTGCTGAGCGATCCGTAGCCGACCACTGCGGCGAGGCCCATGAAGGCCACCAATGCCGGCTTGGCCACCGAACCCAACAAGGTGGGGACCGACCACCACGGCGCTTGGAGAAGCGGCAGCAAGGCAGCGTGGGTGCGCTGCCGGTCCCCGGCGGTGGGCGCGTTTGCTTTCAGTGTCGCGGCGACCTGCCGCTCGAGTCGGGCCAAAGATCCGGCCTGTCCGGCGAGCTTCCGTCGGGCGAGCCGCAACCGCGAGTAGACGGTGTTGGCGGGAATACCCAGCTCCGCCGCGATCTCAGGAGCGCTCATGCCGAGCAGCTCCGACATCTCGAAGACCTCGCGCAGGCGGGAGGAAAGCTCCGTCAGCAAGGCCTCCAGCGTTCGGGCCGCGTCGTGACGGCGATGTGGATGAATGGCGCGGGCCGACTCCCGCGCCACGATCGCCTCCCGTCGACTCCGGCGGGCCGAGCCTCGTCGGTGTCGCATGGCCACATTCCGGGTGACCCCGAAGAGCCACCCGCGGGCGGAGACCTCCCAGTCCAACTCGTCCAGACGGCGGTGGACCGTGATGAAGACGTCCTGCACGACGTCTTCCACGGCCTCCGCGGGAACACCGCAACGGTAGGCCGCAGCCCAAACGAACGGGAAGTTCTCACGGTAGATCTGGTCGAAGGCGCTCACCCTCCCATGCACTCCCCGCGCGCGTCCGAATCCGTCACCGCCGACTCCAGAGTTTAACCTCGAGCCCCAGCCAGAGCCTTCCCGAAACCAGCCTTGGAGCGAACACGGTGGTGGGGTCCCCTGGATCTCGCACGTCGTAGGAGGTTCGAATCGCCGCCAGCGCGAGTTCGGCGCGGGCGACGACTGCCAGGTTGGGCAATACCCAGCCATGCGCACCACCGGAGACACCGGGGGCGATCCACAACCCGCTCGCCGATCGACGCCCAGGTTCGCGCAGTCCTTCCGCCTGCGATGCGCCAACTTCGAGACCGCCGCATAGGGGGAACTCGGCGCGGCCGCGACCGGGGCTCCAACACGCCCGGAGGTCGGCGGCGCCCAGTTGGACACGCGCCTCGCCGTCGGTCGTCCTGGCAACCCGCGGAGCAAAGTACGAGCCCCCAAGCTCGAGCCGCCAGCGCACCCACCCCACGCCGAGTCGAAGGCGGGGGCCACCACTGACAGCCGGCAACGCTCCCATCTCGACGCCTCCCAGCACCGCGAGCATCACGTGCTCCACGCCGCGACGGTCGGGCTCGACACGTCTGGGGATCGGGTTGCTGGGCGGGCTCATGACCGAGGCGGGCTCCGGCTCCACCTCCTGGCCGCGCTGGGGCCGAGCGGGTCCGGGCGGGTCCGGTGGAGCCTCGGTCTGTGGCCCCTCGCTGGGCATGTGATGCACGGTCGCGACGGGGTCGATCTCGACGGCGACCAGCAGCCCGGTCGCCTCCGCCAGCGTGCGACAGTCCCCGGCCGTCAGCCGATGGGTGCGGGAGGCCTCCTCCCTCGTGATGCGCAACTCGAGTCGGTGTTCATCACCATCACGTTCGATCGTGGCCACGACGTTCGCATCCGAGATCGTTGGCTCCCGGCCCAAGCGGCGCCCGGTGGCAGCTTTCGCAAACCCTTCGTCGGGGCAGCTTGCTGGAGCGTCCCACTGCAGCCAATCGAGCTCCGTGTCCGGTGGCACGGCAAGCGACCAGCCGAGAAGCACACTCAACACGCTGGGCCTCGCCGCCGGGCCCTCGCAGCGGAACATCGCTCGGCAAGAGTCTCGACGATCCTCTTGTCAGCGCGTCGCGCCCGGGGCCATGGATGGGTCTGTGACGTCATTCCGACCGTGCGGAGGGATGAGTGTGTTCCACGATTGCGCCGACGGCCAGCCCGTAGCGTTGAGCGGCGTGCCTACCGCGGTTGAGCGAAACGAAGTGGGAAACGACAGGGTTCCCGCGGAGAGCGCGCGTTGTTGTAGAGGCGTGCGGGTGTTCCACGGGCGACTGTGGAGCGAGGTCGGCGCGTCTTTGCGCGCATCGGCGACGAAGGAGCGTGCCGAAGGCGCCGCATCCCAGCGGCACGGCGAGGACGAAGCACCCTCGTCTCCACATGCCGACGGGCTCGCCGACGAGCCCACCCAACCCAGGATTCGAGGGTTTCTGAGAAAGATTTCCCCGACCGCCTGCGACATCTTGCGCGGGCGGTGTCCTCGGGTGGGCGCCTCCAATGTGAAAGGAGCGAAGCCCAGTGCATCCTCATGAAACCAACGACCTCCACCTTGATAGTCACCCTGTGGCTGACGGCTGCGTGCGGCCCATCCGAATCCGAGTCCGACCCCGAGTCCGGCTCGACCCAGGCCGAACCCGGCTCTGCGGGAACCGGCGGCGACACGACAGGCTCGAGCGGAGACCCAGAGCCTGCCTCCAGCACCACAATGGCGGCGACGAACGACGACACGAGCACCGGTTCGTCGACAGGAGGATTCCTTGGAGAGTGCGCGCCTCCGGGTCTGGAGACCCTGCTCGACTGTCCCGACGACCTCCCGATGCTTGGCGTCGCTGGTTCCTTGTCCGTCGACAGCTTTGAGACCGAGTGGACCGCCTTCGACGAAAACTGCGGGTTGTCCTTGACCCCGCCGCTGTACTTCGCGCTCCCAGACGACATCATCTCGTTCTCACTCGTCGTGGAGGCCGAGACACAACCGGTCGCCTTCGCCGGTGCTGTCAATGGCGGCGCGTTGCTGATCGATGCGCTGGCAGAGGGCCCGACCGGGCTCGGCCAGCCTCCCCTGCGCCACCTCCCGGGCAGCACCGCCAACCTCAGCCTACCGATGAGCCCAGACTCCTTTCCCACCCCCGGTTGTCTGGCCGTTCTTCCGATCGTAGACGGCGACTCTACCGGGGGGACCGTGCTCGTACACGTTGCGACTCGGCGAGGCGATCCGTTCGCCGCAACCGGCGAGCTCACCCTCAACGCGGTCAGGGTCGACGGCGTGCAGATCTCGAACGAGCAGATCGATGCCGCACTCATCATTGCCGACAACCTCTACTTCAACAACAACGCCGGAACGCTCGCGGACATCACCGTCGTCGACCTTTCCACCGACGACGGAACGTACATCCCAACCGAAGGTCCGGAGCTGGATCGACTTCGAAGCGCTCCCATCGGAGGGCCGGTTTCGGCGATCAACGTGTTCTTCATCGACGACTTCAGCGATGCCGCGGGCGTCCTGGGGATCGCAGCGGGCATCCCTGGCCCCAATGCCGTGCAGGAAACGGTCGGATCAGGCGTCGTGATCGCCCTGGACTCCCACCGCACCGCCGACGGCGAAATCGACACCACGCTGATGGGCGAGACGATCGCGCACGAGATTGGCCACCAGCTCGGGCTCTTTCACACGACGGAGTCCGACGGAAGCTCCCACGACATCGTGTCCGACACGGCCGAGTGCACTGTGGACATGGACACCAACCGCGACGGTCAGCTCGCCGCTGAGGAGTGTCCCGATGGACAGAATGTCATGTTCTGGACCTCTGGAAGCTTCTCGCAGGACTTCATGAGTCCGGCGCAATCCGACGTCATTTTCTACAGCCCCGTCTCACAATAGGAACCTCGCATGTCCCGTCTCCAATCTACTGTACTCGTTCCGCTGGCTTCGTTTTCTCTGTGCATCGCGCTCGCTGCTTGCGATGCCGAACGCGGATCGACGCCCCCCGAAGACGAAGCCCCCGCCCAGCAACGGCTCGGCGACACCCCGCCACCCAACTCCGAGGCACAAAGCTCCGAGCGCCGTGTCCCAGAGCCGACCGGAACGCGAGCCGCACTGCGCTCCCTGTACACCGCCCGTCACATCGAGGACCTGCCCAGCCGCGAGAGCATCGAGGCTCACCCCGGCGGCGAAGATGCGGTGCGATGGATCGCCCAGCACGACGACGCGATGGCAGTTCGAGCTCGTGCTCTCGCCTCGTTGCAACTGTTTCCGAACGCCGCTTCGGAGGCCGTCATTCGCGAGGTCCTCTCGGCCTCGGACAATGCGGCAACGATCAGGTCCGCCGCCGTTCGGGCCTTGCAGGGCTGGGACCTGAGTCACCGTGCAGACCTGCGAGCGCTCGCGGTGGACGGCCTCAAGAGCGAAGACGTTCCGGTGGCGACCGCCGCGGCTCAGGTACTGGCGAATGTGCCCGAAGCCACCGACGAGCTGCAGCACAAGCTCACCGAGTCTCCGCCACCAGCCGTCGAGCGAGCGGTGCGGCTCGCGCTCGAGTAAGCCTCACCGAGTCGCAGTTCTACAACCTACGGCGTCGTTGAATTCGGATAGACCGCAAGGGGTTGGTCCAGCTCCCGCTCCACCACTGCTGGTCCCGTTGACACCGCTCAGCCGTCGTCCCTCGCTGCGACGAACCCGAGCGCGGTGCAGCTGTGGATGGGCTTCGTGCGGAAGCTCTTGGTCGAGAACGGGTTGTGTCCGTTTGCGCCGGGGCAGAGGACCTCGTTGTCGATGCGGCCGAGCTTCCGTTTGACCGCGACTTCGTCCTGCAGCACGCGAGCACAACCCGATCTGAACAGGAGGCCGGAGAGGATGAGGAGGTGGGCTGGGTGGGGGGGCGACGCCGACCGCGGACCTATCGATTTTATCTGGGGCCGACGCGAAGCGATTGCCGTTGTTCATCTACGAACGCGTGCAAGTCTGAGAGGGCAACCCGACGATGCCCCGCAAGAACGACCACCCCATGCAACTCCACGCCGCTCCCCCCGCCCCGTGCGCCGCGCAGCAGCTTCAGCGTACCGCTCAGAGCTGCTGGCAACTGCTTCTCCAGCACCGGCCCCTTGCGACAGCTCTCGAGCCAGAGCTCCTCGCCCGGTGCACCCGCGACGACGCCGACCGGAAGCTGTCCCGCTCCTTCCTGCGCTGGAAGTCTGCGGTCCGGCGCAGAAACAAGGCCACGCTCCGTTGGGCCGCCTCCGGTCTGAGCGAGCGGCTGTTTCGCGCCGATCCGACCGGCGACATGCTTTCGCGGGCGCTCTCCCTGGTCGATCCGATACTCTCCCAGTCGCGAGAAGTCGCCGAGTTAGGGCACCTCTTCGCACTGCATCGCGCGTTTGCAGAGTACCGAAGCCAACGCAGCCGACTCGTTGCCCGCTACGCGCACGTGGTCGAGCAACTCCTAGCCGCATCGCAGATTCAGCCGGAGGACTTCGAGGACACCCTGCACGACGGGATCGTACGACTCGCTGCCGCGCCGGCAGCCTATCGCGCCGACCGCTCGGACTCGTTCGAGGCGTTCGCCCGCGAGTGGCTCGCTCAAGAGCTCGGACTCCGCAGACAGGAGAGCGCGGCCTGAGTCTGCGCGCACTGGCGCGGGCTCCTCGCCTGCACCGCCGTCGGGGTCGACCGGATGGGACCGGGAACCGCGAACGACGGAGTCTCGCGGCCCTCCCCGCTAGCCCTCCTCCATGACCTCGCCGAGTAGTTCGCGGGCGAACTGAGCCAGGAGTCCGGAGTCGAAGTCCCTCGAGAACTCGACCCGTAGCGTCTTGCCGTCGAGGTCTCGGATCCGAGTGCCCAGCGTGAACTCGCGCAGCGGATGTTCGATGCTCTCTTCGTCCTCGCCGATGAGCTCGACGTCGGAGACGTCGAGCCGGACCTCTGCCGCGACCCGTCCTGCGCGGTTGTCGAACATGGCCTCGAGCGCCACCGTCCCCGCACTCGCGTCGATCTCGGCGTGGGTACGGGCCAACGGGTTGAGTTTCGCGAGCGGCAGCGGGCCGACCTCGAGCTCGAAGTGGATGTTTCCCTGCTGCGACGCGGGCTCGTACTGCACGGTGACGTTCATGGGCGTCGCTCCGAGCGCGAGGCCGGAGGCTTCGATCGACGCCCCCCGCTGCCCCGAAACCGACAGGACCTTCGCCATCTGGCGACCGTCCAGCGTGACCTCGTCGATCGAGATTTCCTCCACCTGCTCACCACGGTGCTCGATGAATCGGATCGTTCCGTTCTCGACCCGGAGGTCCTGGGTCTGAAAGGGGAGCGACGAGACCTTCGCGGGCCACTGGGGGTCGAACTGCATCTGCCTGCGGTCCTCCTCTTCGTGTGCGACGAAGGTCAGCACCGGCTCGCGCAGCACGACGTGCTTGAAGCTCTCGACACCGGGCTTGGGCACGCTCTCGTCGAACATGACCTCGAGCGCTTTCACGGCGATGAAGGGCGTCTGGACCAGCCCCGTGTCGCGAGAGATCGCGACATCGTGCAGCACGAGGCGCCCCTGGGCGAACGACACGTCGACCCCGCCGATGCTCGAGACGTAGCCCGTGAGGGTGTCGAGCTGACGCTGATAGCCGCGCCGGATGACCCCCTCGACCACGGCTTCCCAGTCGGTGTCGATGAGGTCCTCCAGCCCACCGCTGTCACCTTCATCCGTGCGGCGGTCGAAGGTCATGGCATTGGACGCGCCCGAGAGCATCTCGGAGAAGAGCGCCTCCCCCATCGGATGGCGCGCCGTCTCCCCTGCGCCGAGCAGGCGGAGGCTGGTGAACTCGGGCACGATGCGACCACGCAGACGTCCGCGAGCCTTTGAGACCTCACCGTTGAGCGAGAGCTCGCCCTGGCTCGCGTCCATCTCGATCATCGCCTTCCACAGCGGATTGAGGGGAACGAGGTCGATGGCATCGACGCTGAACTCGACGGACCAGTTGGACTGCGGCTCCACCGGCGCCATCGACCCCTCCGCTTCGAAGTGGCCGCGCTCCCCGACCCGACCGGACAGCTCGAAGCGCGTCGTCTGCTCGAATGCGCGCGGCGCCGTGTTGCGCAGCTCGAACGCGAGGTCGGAGAGCTCGATGTCGACGGGTCGTGACTCGGTCTCGAGGACGACGTTCACCGTCCCGCCCACGACGCGCAGCGACTCGAACCTCGAGAGCGGATTGGAGTCCGAACTCGGCGGAGGTTCGGGGCGTTCACCGGGCACGATGTGGATGCGCACCCGAGGACCCGACACCTCGATCGTCGGGCGCTCCTGCAGCAACGAGCGCCACGACCACGCCACGGTGACCTCCGGCAGCTCGACGTCGGTCCGCTCGTCCAGCGCAAACGTGGTCTCACGGACCACGATGCCCGGGCTCAGCAGGTCGAGGTCGACGTCCCCAACCTCGACGTCCGCCTCGAGGCGCTTGGAGAGCCGCCCTTCGATCACGGCCTCGACGATGAGCGGCAGGAGCACCCATGCCAGCAAGAGAAGGCCCAAGGCGCCAAGCATCCAAAGACGGCGCCGCCTTCGACTCATGAGCCGGGGCGGCGGCGATGCCTGATCCGAGGGCGACACGGCACGCTCTAGTGCGTAGATCGCGGGCGTCGAGTCCACGACGGAGGATTCCTCCCGCGCAGATCGCGCACGATGCATTCTGGAAGTTGACTGCCCCGAGGGCGAAAAGTGCAACGCATATGCGGACGACGGTGGAAACGCATGGAATGCGCTGGGCTGCTTCCCCGTGGTTCCCTCGCCCGGTCAGCCCGGTGACCCGTGTCAGGTCGTCGGCGGCGTAGCCAGCGGGCTCGATACCTGCGAGGTGGGCTCCATGTGCTGGGACGTCGACAGGGAGACGAACGAAGGGGGCTGTGCCTCGCTGTGCGAAGGGACTCCCGATGCGCCGACGTGCGCCGACCCGAACGCGGCGTGTACCGTCGCCAACGAAGGCACCCTGAATCTGTGCCTCTTCACCTGCGACCCCGAGGGCGACGACTGCCACGAGGGCCAGTCATGGTTCGAAGAGGGCATGGCGCCGCCGGGGTTCGAAGACGTCGGCGCGTGTATCGTGCCGGCGTGACGAACTCCAGCATCAATGAAGTGTACGGCGGATGCGAGACGACGATGGGTCTCGACGGCGTCGCTTCGCTCCACGAGCTGTCCTGAACGCCCTTGGCGGTCGAGCGCCCCCACAGCGGCTGCGTGTCGCATGGCCAGCGCGTCCGAACCGGTCTACGCTCTTGGGGTGAAGGCTCGGATGTCCGACTTGGTGTGGTTCCTCCTCCTTGGAGCCTGTACGTCGTCCGATCCCGGCGGGACGGGCGGCTCGGAGTCCACCGAGACGAGCACCAACGGCACCTCGTCCACCGCTGCGGGTGACGAGACCAGCGACGGCACCGCCTCCTCGAGCGCGTCGTCGACCTCCTCCGGCGATGGAACCGGCGGCACTGCCAGTACAGCATCCGCGGCGACTGACACCGAGAACACCGCCAGCACCACCGGCGAATCGTCGACCACGTCGGCGGTCGGCTGCGGAAACGGGGTGCGTGAGGACGACGAAGAGTGTGACGACGGCAACGACGATGACTTCGACGCTTGCACCTCCCAGTGCACGGTGCCCATCTGCAACGACGGCCAACACAACGGTGGCGAGTCCGACGTCGACTGCGGCGGGTCCTGCCAAGCGTGCGCCCTATGTCAGAGCTGCGTGAGCGGCATCGACTGCGGCGCAGGCATGGTCTGCGGCTCCACCGGCGAGTGCGTGACCCAGTACGACGTGGACATCGATTGGGAGGACAACTGCGGCACCTCGGCGAACGGCGTGACGATTGCCAACCTCGCCGCCGGTTCTTATCGCGCCACCGCAACCCAAAGCGCAGGCGCGCTGTGGTTCCCGCCGTACAACCCCCCCACGACCGGCTTCTTCTACCTGGCCGAGTGCACCGGGGTGAGCTTCGAGGAGATGCGGACGCCGCAGGGCATACGCTACGCCAACGTCGCGACCGCATACGCCAACATGATCAGCGAGACCGAAGTGTTCGACCACGCAGGCGGCGATTTCACCTGCTGGATCGGAGACCTCAGCTGCGGCGACAACAACGGCGGCGTACGGTTCTCGCTCGAGTCCGAGTGCGGCCGCGAGTGACCCGCACTCCGCTATGCCGTCTTGGACTTGGACCGCGTCTTCGCCCTGGACCGCGACTTCGCCCTGGACCGCGTCGCGGACTCGGACCGCGTGGTGGCCTTGCTGGACCGCGACCTGGGCTTGGGTCGGGACTCGACGACCTCGACGACCTCGACGACATCCCGGGATGGCGTCGCGTCACCATTTCGACGAATGAGCCGATCGCGCGCCGCAAGGGTGGTCGTTTCGACCCGCGAGGCCGCAAGCGCGAGCTTTCGCGTCCCCGCCCTGGCCGCTCCGGCGATGTCCTGGCGAGCTTCCTTGCCCGACTTGGGGGCAAACAGCAGCGCCAGCGCGGCACCGACGGCCGTGCTGCTGGCGACGACCCCGACGAGGGGCCAGAACAAGTGCGGAGACGTCAGGCGGGGACGAAGGCCGAGTTTGGCGAGAACGACTTGTTTCATCATGTTTGGTTGCTCGTCGACGAGAGGACACCCCGATGGAGTGCATCGACGATGCCATGTGGGATTGTGGCGTTCCGACGCTGAACTTCGGCTCGGGTGTGGCGTTCGTGCTGAGCGTTTCGGCTCAGTTCGAGCGAAAATGCTCGGCCACCACACCTCCGTTCCTCAGGGGAGCGGGCAGGACATCCGCATTTCTTGCGCCGGCAGAACCATCTGCTCGCGCAGCTCTTTCCGGTCATGAAGATTTCGACCGCGCCAAGCTCTCAGTCATGAGCTTGGTTGCGCTCCGACCCCTCGACGTCGCGATCTTCGGCACCATGGGTGGCCTTTGGATCTTCGGCGCGGCTTTCATCTACTTCGTCTGGCGTTGGGTCATGCGCACCGAGCAGGAGCGCACCAACCCGGTGATGCTTGCACGTGACGCCCCGATACCGCCGGCACCCCTGACCGACAAAGGCGCCGCCACTGCGCGAGACGCCCACTCCCGCAACGACCTCGGTTCCGGCCTGCCCACCCCTGCGTCCACCTGATCGAGGCTCGACATGTCGCTGCTTGCGCTCGCTGACAAGTCCGTGAACGCCGACGCCGTCGCGCTGTCTCCCACGCTGGGATGGCTGCTGCTGGGTTGCGGTGCCGCGGTCATCTCGTTCTTCATCCTCCACGCCGACCGCTTTGGGCGCTGGTGGCTGTCGGCCGAAGACCCCCGGGGAATTGCCTTCTTCCGGATCGTCTTCGGCTTCTTCGTGCTCGCCAACATCAACGGCATGTGGGACGTGTTCACGTTCCTCTACACCGATGAGGGCATCTTCACGGCCGACGTCGCGCGGCAGGTGTTCGCGAGCGAGCAGTTCGCGGGATTCGGCGATGGAATGGTCGAGGGGGAGCCATGGGGCTTCTTCGACGCCGCAGCGTGGTGGGAGTTCATCAAGGGTCCCAAGTGGTCCCTGCTCTACTTCTGGGACTCCCCCGCCGCGTTCTGGACGCACCTGATCGCGTTCGAGCTCGTCACGATCAGCTTCATCATCGGCTTCCGTACCCGCTTGATGGGGGTGCTGACGTGGTTGTTGATGAACAGCATCCTGAACCGCAACTCGCTGGGTTGGGAGGGCACCGAGCTGGTCTACCGCACGATGCTGGCCTACCTGGTCCTCGCCCGCAGCGGACATGCGTACAGCGTGGACAACTGGCTTCGCTGTCGAAAGCTCCGAAAGAAGGGCCTGCTCAGCGAACGAGACGGCCCAGGCCAGGGCGCCGGAGTTGCACCCAGCGCGACGTACCCCGAGGGTCTCGAGGCGGTCTATCGCCGCATACCGTCGTGGCCCCGCAAGCTCATCATGCTTCAGCTGGCCACCATCTACGTGACGACCGGCACGCTCAAGACCGGCAACGTGTGGATGTCGGGCGACGCGATGTACTACGCGCTCAACCTCGACCACTTCTACCGCGTTCCACCCCAATACCTGTCCTCGCTGGGCGGGACGTCCGTCTTCCGCGCGATGACCTACGCGACCAAGATCGGGCAGATGTCCTTCGCGCTGATCATCTTCGGCCAGGTCACGCGATGGTCGATCGCACAGGATTTCGAGCCCTACCCCAAGTGGCGCCAGTGGGCGATTCGCTCATGCTGGTTCGCCCTCATCGCCCTGACCACGGCCGTCATCTACGTGGCGTACCCCGTCCACTTCACGCCGGCGATCTCGGCGGGCGCGTTCGCCAGCATTTGGGCGAGCCTCTTCGTCGCGCTGTACCTGCTTTGGTACAAGCTCGGCCACGATCCCTTCCAGTTCTCTGGGTTGGGTCGTTGGACGCTAGATGCTCCGGTCACGATCGACCGCAAGTGGGTGTGTACCTGGATCCTCGGGCGCCGCGTCCTGCTCGTCTGGCACCTCGCGTTCCACGGACACATCTTCACGATGATGAACGTTGGGCAGTTTCAGACCGGCATGATGTCGGCCACCTTCGCGTTCATCCGCGGCAACGAGATCGCCGCAGCACTTCGTGACATCGGTCATCGCCTGCATGTGTGGGGCCTGCCCGGAATGCCCAAGGCAGTCCAAGACCGGCTGCCCGTGCTCCCGGCCGCCGACGTCACGCTGCCGCGGCATCACCACGACGCGGCGCATCTGCCGATCGGCGCTCTGCTCATGGCCCTCACCGGCGTCGTCGCCGGCATCATCGTCCAGGTCGAGTTCGACCCCGAGTGGGACTTCCGCTGGGTTTGGGTCGCGACGGCGCTCGGTCTCGCGTCGGTCGCCTTCGCACGAGCACGGGCCAGTCGCGGCCGCGTCGATGCGTCGCTCACGGGCACAGAGCCTTGGGCCTACGGCCCGCTGGGCCGACTGCTGGTCGGCGGGTTGGTCGTCTGGCACCTCGTGGCCGTTGCCACGTGGCTGATGCCCGACAAGGACTGCTTGTCCACGTTCCGCAACCAAGCGCGCAGCCCGTTCGCGTTCTATCTCACCCGCACGACCACATCTCAGGGATGGGGCATGTTCGCGCCCAACCCTCCCCGCAGCAACGTCTTCCTCAAGGTGTTGGTCACCGACGCAGACGGCGAGACGTGGGACCTTCGCACCGACGTCTACGCCGAGGAACAGAAGCCCCAGCCGTGGATCTGGAACGACCGCATGCGCAAGATCAACCGCCGCATCATCGGCGGAGAGTCGGGGCCGAGCGCCTGGTATCGCAAGTGGTTTGCCCGCTATCACTGCCGCCAGTGGGCCCGTGAGCACGACGGTGAAGCACCGCGTCGTATCGACCTGGTGAAGATCTGGTACCAGATCCCCTCCCCCGAACAGACCGGCAAGAACGGCTACTACGAACCCGAACAGCTGCTCGAACGAGCCGGGCACGAGCGGATCTCCTATACCGAGAATTGTCGCCACGCGGTGATGGGCCAGCTGCCCAACTTCATCCGCGCGCGCGATGGCCTTCCACTGCTCGAAGAGGGCGAATACAAGCCCTGGGTCAAGCGCAAGAAGGAGACATGGGACGGCCGAGAAGGGCGAGAGCGCAAGAAGCAAGCGCACGCGGCCAAACGACGAGCCCGCAAAGCGACGAACGAGTGAGGCCGGTCCGTGGATACACCGCGCAGAATCTGCTGGCACTCGACGCCGCAGCTCACGCATCCTCTTGAAGGAGCGATGGCCAAGAATTCCAGCAAACGCGTCCAGGTCCTCGTCGTCGACGATGAATCCAGCGCCCGCACGGGCTTGGTCGAGCTCCTCCGCGAGGAAGGCTACGAGGTCCGGGGTGCCGCGGACGCATTCAAAGCGCTGGGTCTGGTGGAATCCAGCGTCCCGGATCTCATCATCACCGACGTGCACATGCCCGGTATGGACGGCACGCAGCTGATGGCCAGGGTGCAGGAGACGTACCCCGACGTCGGCATCATCGTCATGACGGCCTTCAGCACGGTGGAGCGGGCGGTCGCTGCGATGCAGCAGGGCGCCGACGACTATCTCACCAAGCCGATTCGCTTCGACGAGCTGCTCGTCGTGGTCGAGCGACTGCTGGCGCATCGTGAGACGGCCCGAGAGCTCGAGGCCTTCCGCAAAGCCAGCGAGGCTGGCCGACCGTCTCTGGGATGGGTTGGGCAGTCCAAGGCCTCGCGAGACGTCCTCGATCTCCTGCAGCAGGTCGCCGACTCCCCCGCATCCGTCCTGCTCACCGGCGAGAGCGGCACCGGCAAGAAGCTCGCCGCGCGGGCGCTGCACGGGTCCAGCTCTCGCCGGGATGGGCCGTTCATCCCGGTGCACTGCGCATCGCTGGACGCAGGCGTTCTGGCGATCGAGTTGTTCGGGCACGAGAAGGGCGCCGTTGTGGGGGTCGAAGAAGCTCGGGACGGGCGCGTCGGCCAAGCCCACGGTGGCACCCTCTTCCTCGACGAGGTCAGCGCGCTTCCACTGTCGGTTCAGCTCGAGCTGCTTTCGGTCCTCGAAGAGCGAACGTACCAGCGGGTCGGAGGGACGCTCCCAATCGATGTCGACGTCCGCATCGTCGCAGCAACCCACCGAGACCTGCAGGCCGAGGTCAAAGAGGGCCGCTTCCGCGACGACCTGTTGTACCGGCTCAACATCATCAACGTTCGCATTCCCACCCTGCGCGAGCGCGACGACGACGTCGCGCTGCTCGCGATGCACTTCCTCTCCCGACACGCCAGCGGGGCGCGCAAACAGATCCGCAGCATCAGCGAGCGCTCGCTGGATGTCCTGCGCAGCTACGACTGGCCGGGAAACGTTCGACAGCTCGAAAATTGCATCGAGCACGCCGTCGCGCTGTGCAACGACTTCGAGATCGACGTTCGGCACCTGCCGCGAGAAGTCCTCGGATCCGGAAGAGCCCTGGACGAGATGCCCATCGTTCCAGGGTCATCGATGGCCGAGGTGGAGCGATACGTCATCCTCAAGACCCTCGAGTCCGTGGCCGGAAGCACGTCCAAGGCCGCGAAGATCCTCGGCGTCTCTCCGCGCACGATCCAGTACCGGATGAACCAGTACCGGGACGACGACTCCGAGCAGGTGGCGCTGCTGCTGGCCCGCAAGAAGGCCGCCGATCCCGTGCGACGCGACGGCTAGAGCACATCGCACAACCTCGCCACGCCGTCTCGCTGGTCTTTGGGCCCGATGGTGTGAGGCGTGCTCTCGGCGAAATTTCTGCCGAGCATCCTCGTCCGACATGGAGCATGCTCGAAGACATGTTTACGAAGATCCTGGTCGGACTCGACGGGTCCGAACGTCAGCCCGAGGTCCTCCGTCAAGCCGTCGAACTCGCCGATCGTTGCGGTGGGACCCTCGTCCTGTGCCGTGCAGTGCAGATTCCGACCAGTATTCCGGCTCTGGCTTGGACTCTGCAAGGCAACGAGTTCGAGGACTTTCTCGTCGAGCACGCCCGCGATCAGGTGCTGCACGTCGCCCAGACGCTTCCCGACGGCCTCGTTTCGGAGGTCGTGACCGAGATCGGACAGGCTGCCGACGTCCTCCTCCGCGCGTGCGAGGAGCGGAAGTGCGACCTGCTCGTCATCGGCAGCCACGGATACTCCGGTCTCGACCGACTCCTGGGCACGACGGCGGGCAAGGTCGTCAACAAGTGCGAGCGCACCGTCATGGTCGTGCGGGACTCAGCCGGGTAGCTCGACTCGAAACACCGTGCCACCAGCGCGAGGGCACTCGTAGGAAAGGGTGCCCTGGTGGGCCTCGACGATCTGCTTGGCGATCGGTAGCCCCAACCCGGAGCCTTCGGGTTTGGAGCTGGTGAACGGCGCGAAGACGTCGACGTCGCCGGGGATTCCACACCCCGTGTCTCGAACCTCGATCACCACCCCGGCAGCCGTACGGTCCGCCGAGACCGTGATGGTGCCACCGTCGGGCATCGCCTCGAACGCGTTCTTGCACAGGTTGAGCAGCACCTGGCGAACCTTGCCCGCGTCGGCGCGCACGGGGCCGAGATCGACGTCGACGTCGGTCTCGATTCGCACCCCCGCCAGGCTGTACGCAGGACGCTCCATCTCCGCCAGCTCCGCCACCATCGCGCGCAGGTCGAGCGCGTCGAACTCGTAGTCGTGCCTTCGCGACATGCTCCGAAACTCGCCCAGCAGCTCGGTGAGGCGGTCGATTCCCGTCATGAGCAGCCCCAGACGCTCCATGACCCTGGGCTCTGGAGGCGTCTGGGCGCGCTCGAGCCAACGCCGCAGCAGCTGACCGCTCACCGCCATGCCGTTGATGGGGTTGCCGAGCTCATGGGCAAACTTGCTGGCGGTGGTCCCGATCGCGGCCATCTTCTCCGTTTCTACCCGCGCCTGGGTGGACCGCACCTTCTCCGAGATATCGCGCAAGATGGCGGCGTAGCGACGATTGCCGTCCTGCAGGTACTCGGCGACCGAGAGCTCGATCGGGAACTCCTCGCCGTCCTTGCGCCTGCCGCTGACGGTGCGGATGCGGCCGATCGCCTTGCGCTCCCCCGTCTCCTCGTAGTGCCGGATGTAGCCGTCGTGCTCTTTGGCGTAGGGCTGCGCCATCAGCGAGTTGATGCTTCGCCCCATCAGCTCCGCCTCGCTGAAGCCGAACATCTCCGCTGCGGCCCGGTTGCAGAAGGTCACGTTGGCGGCACTATCGATCGCAAGCACTGCGTCCTTCGTGGCCGCGACGACCGCCTCGGCGGGCGAGTGGGCTGTCGGTCTCGTTGTGGGCTCGCTGCGGTCTCGGCTCATCGTTCCCCCAGCATCTTAAGCTGCGCCCCAGGAATACCAACCCCCGCAGAGCTTGCCGGGCGAAGATAGAATGCGCGGTGCATCATCGGGAGGATGATTGCGGCCAAGCGACTGCTGCTCGTCGAGGACGATGTCGGCACCCGAACCGGCCTGGCCGCCCTCCTTCGAGAGGAGGGGTATGACGTCGACGAAGCGGCCGATGGGCTCGTCGCCTGGACGATGGTCTGCGCGCGGCCTCCCGACCTCGTGCTGACCGACCTGGACATGCCCAACCTCGGAGGGACCGAGCTGATCCTGCGGATTCGAGCGCATCACCCGCGAATGCCGATCATCGTGATGAGCTCGGAGGATCCCGTCGACGCCGGCCGGCGGTGCGTCGGCCTCAACGCCGACCGGTTCTTCTCCAAGCCGGTCGACCTCGACGAGGTGCTGGGGTGCCTCGAGGCTCGTCTTGCGGGCCCACCGTGACCTTGTTCTGGCAGAGGGACTGACGCGCGCTACCCTCGGCTCGATGCGTGTGCTCGCCGTGGTCTGCCTCTTCGTCGGCCTCCTCGCGTGCGGGGAGCCTGCCCCCCTGCCGACGGAGAAATCCGAGTTTGCCGGCCAGTGGGAGGGCGACGGCGTGCGGCTGCAGATCACCGGCGAAGGCCGGGTGAGCTACGACCGCCGCAAGGGTGCGGGCAACGAGCACGTCACCGGCCCGATCGCCGGGTGGCAAGGCGACAGCTTCGTGGTCGGCGTGATGACCCAGAAGACCACGTTCGAGGTGAGCGAGGCGCCGCACGAAGTCTCGGGGACCTGGACGATGACGGTCAACGGCGACACGGTCTACCGCGTCGGCCCTTGACCGTCCGATTCGACGTCGCAGTTGCTGCAACGCGCGTTGCGACGTTGAAGCGGCCCACACGCTCAGGCTGCAGCGACGCGCCCAAACAGCCAGGGGGTCTCTCCGGCACGGAGCATGCACCTGGACTTGGAGGCATGCAGATCGAGACGAAGTACCATCCCGACACCTCCACTCTCACGTACATCGTGTGGGACGAGAACACGAAGGACGCGGTCATCATCGATCCGGTCCTCGACTACGACCCGGTCGGGTCCAAGACCGACGTGTTGTCCGTCCGTGACGTGCTGGGGTTCGTCGAGCGCCTCGGGCTGAAGGTGCACTACGTGATGGAGACCCACGCTCACGCCGACCACATCACCGGCGCACAGGCGCTCAAGGCCGCGCTGGGAGCCAAGACCGTCATTGGAGAGCACATCCGCACGGTCCAGGAGACCTTCAAGCCGGTGTTCGGGCTCGCCGACGACTTCAAGACCGACGGCAGCCAGTTCGACGAACTCGTCTCTGACGGAGAAACGCTCGAGGCCGGCAGCCTCGAGATCGGCGTCATTCACACCCCGGGTCACACGCCCGCCTGCGTCACCTACCGAGTCGAGGACGCCATCTTCACCGGCGACGCGCTCTTCATGCCCGACCAGGGCACCGGGCGCTGTGACTTCCCCAGAGGAAGCGCGGAAGACCTCTACCAGGCCGTCGCAGGGAAACTCTACGCCCTCCCGGACGCCACCCGCGTGTTCGTCGGCCATGACTACCAACCGGGAGGTCGAGCCTTGGCCTACGAGACGACGATCGGCGCCTCCAAGGCTGCAAACGTGCAGCTCAGGGCGGAGACGTCGAGGGAAGACTTCATCGAGTTCCGCAAGGCTCGCGACGGCTCCTTGGCTGCACCGCGACTGCTCTTCCAGTCGGTCCAGCTCAACATCGGCGCCGGCATGATGCCCGCCGCCGACGGCGAAGGGATCCGCAGGCTCAACATGCCCATCAACCTCTTCAGGCCCAGCGACGACACTGGAGCACCCAGGCCATCCTCGTCGCCCGTCCAGAGCTCCTGATCAGCGCGGAGATCGTCGGCCGTGACGACCTCCGCTGGGCGCTCAGTGCACGTGGCCGTGGTCGAGCTCTTCGGCGGTCGCTTCGCGGACCTCCTCGATCTTCACCGCGAAGTGCAGCGTGATCCCTGCCAACGGATGATCGGACGAGACCACGACCTGCTCCTCGTCGGCATCGAGGACCCACAGGTGCATCTCGTTGCCATCTTGGTCCTCGGCCATGAAGGACATCCCGGCCTCCGGCTCGACGCCCTCGAAGGCATCGCGTGGAATCGCCTGCGGACCGGGTCCACAGAGCTCTCCATACCCGTCTTCGGGCTGGACGACGACTGCGACTTCGTCCCCGGCCTTCTTGCCCTCGAGCTCCCGCTCGAGACCCGGCACGATGTTGCCGGCGCCGTGCAGGTACCGCAGCGGATCACCGGGTTCGGACGCATCGATCGTCTCTCCCTCGGGGTTCTTGAGCGTGTATTGGATCGAAACGACGCGTTTTTCTGCAACGACGGTCATGACGGCGGCACCCTACCCGCTCGCGCTGGAGGGCGAGGCGCGTCAACTCACGTTGGCTCGACGCGCACGATCAACGCCGTAATGTTGTCGACGCCGCCGGCCTCGTTGGCCTGCTGGACCAGCGTCTGCGCGGCAGTATCGATGCTCTGGAACCGCGTGACGGTCGCGAGGATCGCGTCGTCCTTGAGCATGTCGCACAGGCCGTCCGAGCACAGCAGGTAGAGGTCGCCGACTTGGTACTCCTCGACGATGATGTCGACGAAGACCTGCGGCGCCAGGCCGAGCGCGCGCACCACGACGTTCTTGTGCGGGAAGGACTCCGCCTCATCCCCGCTCATCGCCTTCATGCGCTTGTAGTCGTTGAGCAACGAGTGGTCTTCGGTCAGCAGCCCGATTTGGTTGCCACGAATCCGGTAAACCCGCGAGTCGCCGACGTGTCCGATGAAGAATCGGCCCTGGCTGAAGAAGATGGCGTCGACCGTACACCCCATGCCCTTCTTGCTCGCGTCGCGCTTTCCGGTGTCGTAGATGATCGTGTTCGCGAGCTTGATCGAGACCGTCATCCGATCTCGTTCGACCTGGAGAGACGGCAGGCGAAACGGCCAGGTGACGACGCCGGCTTCCGAGGTGTCGGTGTAGTACCGCTTGAGCGTGTCGACGGTGATCTGTGAGGCGACCTCGCCGCTGGCGTGGCCTCCCATCCCGTCCGAGACCGCAGCGAGAGGAAAGCCGTCCGCGATGAGGAAGTTGTCCTCGTTGTGATCGCGGACCCGACCCACGTCGGTCAAACCTGCGAAGCGGATCTTGCAGTTCCCGTCGATGAAGCTGATGCTCATGCGTTTCCGACCGCTCTACGGTACCAGGACCATGCGTGGCGATGCTACGCTGATCGGGCGTGTCGAACGAGAGCGCCGGATCCGGCAAGGAGCTGAACTTCGCCCAGGCAAGCCCCCCGCGGCTGCTGTTCGGACTCCTGCACAAGCGATTCACCGGAACACTCGACGTCGAGCAACCCGGCTCTCCGGGCCAGCCAGCGTCATCGAGGCGGATCTGGTTCTCCGGCGGCATGCCCGTGTTCTCCAACTGGGCGAGCGGTCCGGACGTCCTGGGACAGGTTCTGCTGGAGACTCGGCGAATCGACGACGCGACGCTCATGGCTGGCCTGCAGCAGATGGCCAGCACCGGAGGCCTCCTCGGAGAGGTTCTGGTGCAGCAGGGCGTCCTCGATCAACAGCAGCTCGCCGAAGCGCTGCGGCTTCAGTGCGCCCGAAAGCTCATGCACGTGTTCGCGCTCCGCGAGGGGCCGGCTCGACTGCGGGCGCGCGCGCACGATCTCAGCGGAATGCTCGCCGTGAACGTGCTCGAGCTGCTTCTCGCCGCCGTCGGTCGCCACTACGACCAAGGGCGGGTTCGCGACGAGATGGGCCCGCACCTCGACGCGACGCTGCGGGCGAGCGCTGCGTACGAACGGTACCGAGACCACTTCCGCTTCCGTCCGACCGATGCGCCGATGCTCGCGGCGCTGCAGGCGGGCACCTCGTTCACCGCCCTCAGCGGGGCAGGTGAAGGCGGATCACGCCGGGCGGCTCAGCTCACCTACGTTCTGTGGGCCACCCAGATGCTCTACACCGGCAACGCTGCGCAACAGGCCGCCGCTGCGCCTTCGCGGCCCACGCAGCGCGCCGCGCCCAAGCCTGCCCCCGCTGTCCCCAAGCCCGCGGCACCCAAATCGGCGCCGCCGCCCGAGCCCGAACCGGGCCCGAGATCCGCGCAAGAAGACGACGACGAGGAGAAGGCATACGTCGCCGAGCTGGAGACGTTCGAAGCCCGCATGGCCCAGGACGCGAACCCCTTCGCCCTGTTGGGCCTGGAGCTCAGCGCGGGGCGCAGAGATCTCCGGCACGTGTGGTCCGATCTCAGCCGGCGGATGCACCCGGACGCCCTGCAGGCCAAGGGTTGGGACCACCTGCGAGAGCGCGTCACCGACGTGTTCGCAGCGCTGAGCGAAGCGAACTCCACCCTGTCCAACAAGGAAGATCGCGAGCGTCTCGCGCACGCGCTCGAGCGAGGGGACGACGTCTCGGCGAGCGCAGATGCCGAGGCCGCAAACCTCGCCCGCGCCGCCTTCGAGAGCGAGATCATCGCCCGCGACGCCGACCGTTACCTGCGCGCCAACAAGTTCGAGCGAGCCCTGGCGGAGTACGAGCGCGCGCTGGAGCTGACGCCCGACGAGCCCGACTACCAGGCCGCGGCGACGTGGTGTCGGTACAACCTCTCGGACCGCTCGCGTGGCGAGGCTCAGCGGACGGAGAAGACGCTGGGAGTCATCCTCACCGACTCGCCTCGACTGGCACGCGCACAGATGTGGCGGGGACACGTCCTGCGGGAGATGGGCGCGTCGGGGCCGGCGATCATCTGCTACGAGCGGGCGTTGGAGGCGGACGCGCGGCTCATCGACGCCGAGCGATTCATGCGGGCGCTGAAGGTCTCCCGGGGAGAGAACCCCAACGGCAAGGGCAAGGGCAAGGGCAAGGGCAAGGCAGCACCCAAGAAGAGTCGTGGGCTACGGGGATTCTTCAGCAAGGGCTGACCCCTCGCCGCTGGTGTGCTCGGCGAGCGCGTCGTAGATGCGGGCCCGGTCGCGGCGCAGCTGCGCGACCGATCGAACCGCCCGCACGCGGGTGAGGCGGACGCGGACGGCCCGAGCCGTCTCGAGGGCAACGACCCAATAGCGCAGCGCCGCGGCACCGCCCAACGCGCTGAGCGAGGCCGCGATGACCCCGGCGGAGATCGGCGCGTCGGGAATTCGTGGAAATCCCAGGTGCAGCTGTTGGTGCCCCAGACCAGCGAGCACACCGACGGTGATCCACGTCAGCGGATAGAGCACCATGCCCAGCAGCAGCTTGACGGTGGCTTCGTCCTTGCGGCGCTTGCCCGCGACCTTCGCGACGAGCCACAGGACGCCAGCGGTCGGTAGGTTCACGAGGTACCCAACGAAGACCAGCGGCGGCAACAGGAAGAAGACACCGACCGCCTGCAGCACCAGCAGCGCGATCCACTTGGCGTACTGCGTGCGCGGAGGCGCATCGAGGTCGTAGTCCTCGAGCTTCAGAACCCGAAGGTCCGCGTCGTACTGCTCGACTCGCGCTCGCAAGAGGGCGGCCGCTCCGGGGTCGGACGCACGCAGCTTCATGTACTTCTCGCGGACCTCGGCGAACCCCAGCACGCGCTCACCGATCGTCGTCCTGCCCGGTGACGCGCCCGAACGATGGGCCCGCTCGGCCCGGACCAGACGCCGCGTCCGGTGCAGCAGGTCGTGCACCTCCCAGCTCTCGGTCGCGTGAACGACGTCGCGAAGCGTCGCCTCCATGTGCTCGGTGAGCTGCCGCGACAGCGCCCGAACCTCCGGCCCGTCCACATCCCCCTGCGGCGTCACGTCGAGGTGCTCGGGCAGCTCCAAGGGCGGGTAGAACGCGACGAGCGCGCTGGATCGGAACATCTGTTTGTCGTCGTAGTGCAGCCCGGTCAACAAGATTGCCGGTGGCTCGCGATCGACGCCGAGCTGCCGCGCGCGGTAGTAGAGCCGGGCGGCGCCGGTCTTGAGCGCCTGCAAGCCGGACTCGTCGTGGGAGTCGCCCTCGGGAAAGAGCGCCGACAAGGAACCGGTGGCGACGCGCTCCGCCAGCGCCTCCAGACTCTTGCGGTTGGCGGCACGTCGGGCGTCGGTCGAGGTGTCTCGCATGTCGGAGGCGCGGTAGATCGGCACGGTGCCGACCTCGCGGAGGAGGTGGCCGACCACCGGGTACGAGAACAGCCCGTGCCGAGCACCGAACACGATCGGTCGCGGGCACTGCGTGAGGATCAGGGCCGGGTCGACGAGTCCGTTGGGGTGCCAAGAGACGACGAGCCCACCGCGCTCGGCGGGCAGGTTGCTGCGCCCTCCGACCTCGACCCGCCGAAAGAACATGTTCACGGCCAGGCGCAGGCCGACCTGAATCCACGGGTAGGCGCGGCTCATCGCCTGCCTCTAGCGCGTGCCCGGGTGACCAGCCGTCCCACCTCATGAGAGCCTACCAGTCCGTGGCGCCCGCTCCAGCACCCGGCGAACCGCGCGTCGCCCACTACCTCTACGCCCACCGGGCGGTGCCCAGAGCGTTCCTTCGCAACCCCCCGGCGATCCTTGGAATCCTGGGGTCGGCGGATGGGCCCCGGTTCCTCGCCGGCATGTGGGCGGTGATGGACGAAGCGCTGCAGCCCGACGAGCGGGTCTCGAACACCGCCGTGGCGCTGGAATGCTACGCGCTGGAGCGCGACGTGTTCATCGCGCTGGTGACGATGCCCCCGGTCGCCCGCCCCCTCGAAGCGTACTTCGTCGCCTGTGCGGCCCGCTTCGAGGGAACCGGCGAGCGCTTCGCACGAGCCTTCACCCTCGATGCCGCGACGACGCCGGGCGACCCCGAGGACACGGGCATCTTGGAATGGACGGCCGAAGGCGAGCGCACGCTGATCGAGCCGCGCTGTCCGCCGGAGGCCTCCGCGTTCATCGACACCCTCGATGCATTCCTGCTGGCCGAGCACGGCTGATAGCCTCCAGCCCCGTGGCCCTCGCTCTCGATCTGGACTTCGTTCGCGCCCAGTTTCCCGCTCTCCAGTCGCCGTGGGCGCTGCTCGACAACGCCGGCGGCAGCGTGCCCGCGCGTCCGGTCATCGATCGAACGACGCAGTACATGCAGCAGCGTGCGGTTCAGCTGGGCGCGAGTTACGGCCTGTCGCAAGCAGCGGAGGCCGACGTGCGGGCCGGAGAAGCCGCGGCCGCGAGCCTCCTGGGCGCGACCGTGCGCGAGACGATCGTCAGCCACTCGACGACCGCGGGCTTGGCGACGCTCGCCGCGGGCATCGGACCGATCCTCGATCCTGGCGACGAGGTCATCGTCACCAACCTGGACCACGCCGCCAACATCGGATGCTGGCGCCGCATGGCGAACCGCCATGATTTGGTGGTACGCGAGTGGACGCTCCGGCCGCAGACGGCGGGCCTGGAGCTGGACGATCTGCGCGCCTTGCTGAGCCCCAAGACGCGCTTCGTCGCGTTCACCCACTGCGCCAACGTCGTGGGCGCGCTCCTCGACGTGCCTCGATTCGTCGACGCGATCCGCGACAACCGTCGCGACACCATCATCGCCGTCGATGGCGTCGCCTATGCCCCTCACAGACATGTCGACGTCAAGGCGCTCGACGTCGACATCTACGCCGCGAGTCTCTACAAGGTCTACGGGCCCCATCTGAGCGCGGTCTATGGCCGAGAGTCGCTGCTGCTCGAAGCCCACGGACAGAACCACGCCTTCATCCCCCAGACGCAGATCCCCTACAAGTTCCAGCCCGGCAACGTCACCCACGAGCTCACCGCGGGGCTCGTCGGCATCGCCGACTATCTCGATGCCGTCGGGTCCCATCACGGCGTCGGTGAGGGCGACGCTCGGCAGCGACACGCCGCTGTCTTTGGCGCCTTCGCAGCCCACGAATCGAAGCTCTGCGCGCGGTTGCTCGAGGGCCTGCTCAACCACGACGCCATCACCGTCGTGGGCCCGCACGACCCCGACCCCAACGTGCGCGTACCGACGATTGCATTCACCGTCGAGGGTCGCGACGCGAGCGAGATTCCGCCCCTGTTCGACGCCCACGGAATCGCCATTCGGCACGGCCACTTCTACGCCGCGGATGCAATCGACGCGCTCGGGTTGAGCGAGCGCGGTGGCGTGGTGCGAGCGAGCTTGGTGCACTACAACACGCTTGAGGAGGTCGACCGCTTCCTCGAGGTGCTGGTGACCGTGGTTTGACGCGGCCCCTGTCCCCCTGTGTCCCCGATACGACGCACGGCTTGCGGTGGTCCGACCCCGCCCGGCATGCTTAGAGGATGCTCAGGAAGACCGTCGTTGGCTTGCTCGTCGTGGTTCCCATGAACGCGTGTTTCTCGCCCTCCGCCCCGGGGACGAGCGGAGCTGGGGCGACCGACGCCGAGACGAGCACGAGCGGAACCGGCGGTATGACGAGCGAGGGCACCGGCGCGGCCACGGAGCAACCCACCATGACGGGCGCGAGCACCGGAGACACCACCGCTACTCGACGGATGTCACTGGCTCCGACGACCTTGCGACCCGTGCCTCGCGGTTTTGCAGGATGGATCCCTCGTGCTGATGGGTAGCGACTCGACTCCCGAGAACGGCAACGACATCGACATCATGGTTCGCCGACTGGATCCGAACGGTGCCCCTCTCTGGAACGGCTCTTTCGGGGGGCATGCCGGAGGCGAAGACCGCGCCAAAGAGGCGGCACTCGACTCCCAGGGGTACATCATCGTGTTTGGCTCGACGCTGGAGGCCCCCAACGATCGAGATCTGTGGCTCCGCAAATACGCGCCCTACAGCGCGAAACCGGGCCTGCGTCCGCGGGCTGCCACCCCGTCACTCTTGACTGGAGCTTCCGGTAGCAGTGCTTACGCCGTAACCCGCGTCGGGACCCCCCAGGCGACGGCGGTCTACGCGACCAGTGACCGAAGTGTGGGTTTGCTGGTAGCTTCCGCACAGGTCCACTCGCGATGCGAAGCCACCGATTTCCAAACCTGCCCTACGCTCTCCTCCTTGGCCTGACGCTGACCGCTTGTGGTGACGACGGCGGGGGCAACTCCGGTGGCGACACCGGCGGCGCGTCCACCGCCGCGTCGACGAACCCGACCAGCGACCCTACGACCGATACGCAGACCAGCACATCGGACCCAACCTCGACCTCGACCCCTGGTTCCAGCTCGGACTCTACGACCGACACGGACAGCGCTGACTCGAGTTCGTCGACCGGTGCGGAACTCGAGTGCCCGTACACCCCGATCGAGGGCAAGCAAGGCCTCGGCCTGGAACTCGTCGCGGGCGGCTTCAATACTCCGTTGTTCGTCATCGGTGACCCTGTCGACACCGATACTCTCTACGTGTTGGAGAAAGGCGGCGCGATCAAGCGACTTGCGCCCGACGACACGACCGCTCCAGAAGAAGACTGGTTTTCCCTCGACGTCTACACTACCGGTGGCGATGAGATGGGCCTGCTCGGGATGGCCTTTCACCCTGACCACGCGACCAACGGCCTCATCTACTTGCTTCACAGCGACACCGCGTCCTCGTGGCGCATTACTGAGTTCGCCGTCGAGAGCGGCTCGGTCGACGCCGGCTCTGCGCGCGAGATCCTTGGGATGGCCCAACCGGCCGGAAACCACAACGGCGGCATGATTCAGTTCGGCCCCGACGGCATGCTCTACGTGTCTGTGGGCGACGGTGGACCGCAGAATGACGGCTGCGGGAACGGACAGAACGGTCAAACGCATCACGGTTCGATTCTTCGGATCGACGTCGAAGCCGACGGAAATGGCGATGCCTCGACGGCCTGCGGCACATGCAACTGCCCCGCCGTGGACGGCTTCGACTACACCGTCCCCGAGGACAACCCGTTCGTCGGCGACGATGCTGTCGACGACGCGATCTACGCCTACGGCTTCCGGAACCCGTGGCGATTTTCGTTCGACCCCGAGGACGGCAAGCTCTTCGTCGCCGATGTCGGCCAAGGCGGCTGGGAAGAAGTCGATCTAGTCGAGGCGGGCGGCAACTACGGTTGGGGAAACATGGAGGGTGCGCACTGCAACAACCAGAGCGAGTGCGACGAAACAGCCGCTCCTGGAACCGTCAACGAGGACGGTTTCCACATGCCGATCGCAGAGTACGACCGCAGCGGAGGAGAATGCTCGGTCACCGGCTTGGGCGTCTACCGCTCGTGCGAAGTACCTGCTTTCGATGGGCTGTACTTCTATGCTGATCTCTGCACTGGACGCATCTTTGCGGTCTCCGCCGAGGGAGGCACCATCGAGGACCTTGGTGCGATCGGGCAGATCCCGAACAACCCGGAGCTTTCGGTGGAGGCTACAACGCCCTCGGTGACGTCTTCATTGCAGCCGCGAGTTACTTCAACGGCGGGCCGGGTTCGGTCTACCGCATCACCGCTGCGAAGTAGCCGCTCCCCCTTCGCTCGAAGAGCGCCGCGCACCCCATTGGGGTCGCGGCGCTCTTCGTTTGCGGCCGGTCCTCTCCCGTCCTCTCCCCCTGGGGCGGGGCTGCAGCGGGGTCAGTGGGCGTCGACGTGGATCTGGGCCATGTTCACGTTGTCGGGCCCGTACAGCACCACGAGGTTGGGGCCGGGGGTCAGCGGGCACTCGACCCGTTGGCGGCCGCGCACCTCGCAGCGCTTGCTCTGGCCATCCCACGAATCACCAGCGTAGGACTGGGCGTGCACGGCGAAATCGTTGGGGTTCTTCAACACGACCTCGACGCTGCGCTCGGTGGTTGCGACGTTCGCACGAGTCGGGGAGACGAGCTCGAATCCGTACGCGAAGAACGAGGGCTCGAGGTCGGGGCGGCGGAGGAAGTCGCCGAGCGAGAGAGGCTCTTCGCGGAGCTGCCACTTGCTGTCGTCGGGGAAGTGGTTGTAGAGGAACACGTCCGGCGGCGTCATCAGGTAGCGCGTGCGGTAGTTCTTCTCGAACCCCTCGTTGCCGACCGTCCCCGCGTCCCACGTCGCGTCGAGCAGATACCACTTGCCGTCGAGCTTGGCCGCGTTCCAAGCGTGCCCCAGATCGCTGCCACCGCGGGTCTTTCCGACGACGACCACGACCTCCAGCCCCGCAGCATCCCCAATGGCCTTGACCAGCTGCGCATAGCCGGCGCAAACGGCCATGCGGGAGGCGAGGACCACCTCGGCGTCCTGCGACGGAAAGTTCCGGGTGCGGAGCGCCTCGACGTCGTAGGCGGTGCGATCGGCCACGTAGTCATGAACGGCCTTGAGCCGTCGCATGGGGTCCGTTTCGTGCTGGGCGAAGTACGCACCGACCTCCTGCGGAGAGTCCTGATCTTCGGGACGAATCGCGCGAACGAGCGGATGCAGCTCGGGCTCGAAGGGCCACGCCTCCTGCCGAAACACCTCGGAGGGTTCGTCGATACCGCCCTGCGACGGCTGCCACGAGAACTCGCCCCAGTCGCGGACGACCTCGTCGGTCCCGGTCGCGTCCGGGTCGATGAGCTCTTCGTATGCGTTGGGGTGCGTCCATTCATGCAACCACTGCATCCGGTCGGCAGCGGTATGCAGTCCGTCCCGGGCGCGCTGCGCCCACGGAGCATCGCGCCCCTCGAGCATCCAGTCCCCCCGCTCGGACAGCGCAGAGAACACGGTGGCCGGGTAGGCCGCCAACAACCCCCCGACGAACAGCAGGTTGATGACCAGCGTGCGCAGCACGAGCCGATCGAAGAGGGTCAGGATCCTCTTCGACGCCGTCCCTCTTCGTCCGCGACGCCAGCTGCTCCACCCCTCCCAGGCGACCGGGAGGATCGGAAAACACAGACCCCCGACCAGCACTGGAACCCACACCGGACGGTCGGCGGCGGTGGCCAAGGAGGACCCGATCCACACCCCCACAAGGGGTGTCGCGACCGCGAGCGCAGCAAAGCCGAGCTTGGCCATCCCGGCCGCGAGCATCCATCCTGCGCTACGCTTTGATTTCGCCACGGTCGACTGACCGTAGCCCGGCGGCCGTTATTTCACGACTCCCGAGGCCCCGCCGCAGGACGCTGTAGGCAGATGTGACCGGCCGTCCTTTCATGGCGCGACCCACCGCGCGACACCGTCGAGCACGCGCGCCCTGCGGTGCCCGTGCGGATGCAGCTGCAGGACGTCGAGGTCGAGCACCGCGCACCGCACGAGGCAGAAGTGCGCGCGCCCCTGCAGGCTGTGCTGCTCATCGCGGACGAAGACCGCAGGACCGGGCGCGTCGATCGGCGAGCCCGCGTCGTGCTCTGCCAGGTACGGGGCTCGACTCCTCAGCGCAGTGGCCGCCCACGCAGCGTCCGCCGCAGCTCCCTGCGTCAGCACCGAAGCCACGGAGCCGACCCTGACCTGGAGCATCCGCGGTGGGTCGTAGAACAGCCAGCTCACGCGATCGAGCCGCGCGAGCTCGGCCACCTTGGGCGAGCGCGCGTCGGTGTGGAACTCGAGCGCGTGGGACCGCGCATCGACGCGACGAAGGACGACGGTCCGGGCCTGCGGCGTCCCGTCGATGCCCGTCGTCGCGACCACCGGGGTCCGAAGCGGGCTCTCCCGATGCTCGAGCGATCGCTCCAGCATCGCCCACACGTCGGCCTCGACGGTGCTCAGCCGAATTGGCGCCAACATGCCCCGCTAGCCGCCACGATGCGCTCGGCGTCGGCGTCGCGCGAGTCCCAGCACGAGAAGCGAGAGCGCCCATGGGGCCGACCCGCCGCCCAAACGACAGCCACCACCTCCACCACCTCCCGCGGAGGGTTCGGTGTCGGACGACGACCCGTCCGCACCGGGGTTGGTGGTCGGGCTGGTGGTGGAGTCTGCGGGGTTGGTGGGGTCGCTCGAGGTGGTCGTCTCGTCGGCGCCGGTGGTGCTGCTGCTGCCCGCCCCCCCGCCAAAGCCGGAGATCGGGATGGAGAGCGCCTGCTCTGCGAGTACGACCGGCGTCGCCCACCCCATCGCCTCGAATCGCCCCGCGAGTTCGGTGCCGACCTCGGTGGACGTGTTGTCGTCGGCCAAGAGCTCGATGTACTCGCGCGTGTTGATCAGATAGAGCAGGCGCACCGAGACCTCGAGTTGGTCGTCCGAATCGTCCGCGGGCGTGGCGTCCGCGACGTCGGTACCCTCGAAGGCGTAGGTCACCTCGTCCCAATGCTGCCAGGCCCCGTCGCCCTGTACGGCATAGCGGTCGCCGACGGGGTCGGTCTGAGGGTCCGGCTGAAGCCCGCGGGGCGGGATCCGGCTGTCCTCTGCCCAGTAGTTGTTCAACAACAGGTGGTTGCGCGTCCCGGTCTCGTAGTCCTGCGCGATGCCCTCGTAGCGGCGGACCGCCGGATCGTCTTGAATGGATGCCGTGGCCTGATCCCACGCGCCCGAGCTCATGACCACCTCGTCGCCGTAGCGCGCGACGACCTCGATCCACATGACGCGGCCTTCGGAGTACCCCGAGGGCAGCTTGTGGCCGGTCTCATTGGTCACCGTCACGCTCAGGCCGTTGAGCCCTTGGCCGAGGTCGACGGACTCCGGAGACTGCACCTCCATCGTCGCCGCGGTCCGCACGAACGCGTCCATCTGGGCCAGCGCCAGATCGAAGGCCGCCGCCTCGAACCCCGGCGCGGCGTCTTGCTTCAAGAGGGTCAGCATGAAGCGGTTGGCGCCGAGCAGATCGTGCCGCCGGTTGCCTGCGGGGTGCTCGTGCTCGTTGTTGTACGAGGCACACGCGGCCGAGTCGGGCACCTCCGGCATGTGGCAGTCCTGGCACGACCGGAAGTCGTCCCCCGGCTCCGCGAACGCGCTGCCCGCCCACTCCGAGTAGGTCCGCTGCTCGTTGAAGTCCGAGCCCATGCCGTTGCCGTCATCGTCGACGCGCTCGCGGTGGGTGGTCACCTCGTGGCAGGTCCCGCACATCTGAGAGCTACCGGTGAACGCATCGAAGGTCGTCGCGTGCCCTTCGTCGCCGGGGATCGGCGCAGGGACACCGTCGGTATAGTCCCACGGCCCGCGGCGCGTGACGGTGGCGCCCTGCAGCTCATCGTCGATCTCGTACTGAGCGTCGCCGATCAGGCTGCCTTCGGTCATCCGGTGGCACAGCTCGCAGGTGACGCCGTCGAGATCGCCCTGCTCGGGGTCCAGGTCCTCGATCGCGGTCGCGCCACCGCGTCCGCCCAGGAACGCGTTGGGGCTGTGGCAGCGAACGCAGGCCTCGGTCTGCGCAGGGTCGTCTTGGGCGGCGATGGCGATGCCCGCCCAGAACACCGGGTCGACCGAGGACTTCGCCATCAGCGTGGGCGTCCAGGTGGTCTGAGGAGCGTAGGGAGCCTGATCGAAGAGGGAGTCCTGGTTGGCGAACGCGTGGCAGTAGTTGCAGTCCGACGAGGGCGCGAGGTCGTTGGTCAGCTCGAGCGTCGGTTCGGCGAGGGCCGACGTGGGAAGCGCTGCTGCAAGAAGGACGAGCGCCCCTGCGCCGCGAAGCGCTGTCTGCCAAAGGAACATGGGCACGAGAGTAGCAGCGGTTGGGGCACGGCCCCACGTCATGCGACGCGCGTCCGAAGCGGCGCGGGCGCCAGCGCGAGCGCCCGCATCACTGCGTGCTGTACGGGCACGCTTCGCCCTCACAGCGCTCGTTGTGACGCTTGGCGCCGGCTTCGACGCCCTCGAAATCGTCGTGCAGCACCGGCGCGGTCGGGTCCCAGTCGCGCGAGAGGTGCAGGCGCGCGGCCAGGCCCAGCATGTCGAAGTCGAACTTGGGCTGGAGCGCCCGCGCCCGCGCCCGAAGTGCGTAGGGGGAGACGACATCCGCGGACGGGCTGGCCACGAAGCAGGTCTGTCGCCCGTTCTCACTGCGGAACGCGTAGCGCTGCTGAAACACCGACGCGAAGGTGTTGCGGTCGCTGGGATACATCTCGGTCAGCGAGTGGAGGTTGGCCGCGACGACCCCGTCGTCGGTGAGATGCTCCCGAAGCGCGCCGTAGTACTCGGCGGTCTTGAGGTGCATGGGTACGAACACGCCTCGGAACGCATCGAGCAGCACCACGTCCCACCGCTGCCCCTTCGCCTGCTCGACGAACAGGCGCCCATCCGCCGCGTGTGTTCGATACCGCGGGCTCTGAGGCACCTCGAAGTACTTGCGCGCGAGCCGAATCACCTCGGGATCGATGTCGACCGCGTCGATCTCGATGCCCTCGAACCGCTTGAACAAGTAGTTGGAGATCTGCCCTCCGCCAAACCCGACCATCAAGAAGCGCTTGACGTCGGGCTTGACGAGGAAGGCCGCCATCATCGTGCGGGTATAGTCGAGGTCCAGACTCTCCGCGTATCCGCGATCGAGTCGCGACTCGATGTAGTAGGTACCATCGACCACGAAGTACATCGTCCGCACCGTGCCGCGCTCGGTGACCACGATGTGGTTGTAGGCAGACTTGGCTTCTTCGAGCACCGTCTCCCCTGCAGCGAGGCTGGGACGCGAGGGCACCCCACAGGCCAACCCCGCCGCAGCCGCGGCCGCGCCCTGGATCAGCTTTCGACGACCGAGGAACATCCCGCGGGACTGTAGCAGGCACCGAACATGAGCCGAGCGCGCCGCGACTTCGTCCAAGAAATTGGCTTCGCTGCGGCTTCATGTCACCCATGGAGACATGAAGCCGCTCTCCGTACTCGGCCTGCTCGCGTGCACAGCTGCCTTGGGTGCGCAGCTCGTCGGCCGTGGTGTGGTGCTGCCCGAGCTCGCGGCGCAGTCGGACCTCATCGATGCCAACCTCGTGGCCTCGCTCAGCGAGCCGGTCCACCTTCGTCTCTCCGAGCTCGTCCTGGCTGCGCACCTGCTGATCGCCGCATCGGCCAACCGATGGCTCGAGTCGCGCTGGGCCACGAGCGTCGCCCTGGTCTTGGTCGGCCTCTCGGGGGTGCAGCGCTTCATCATTCTGCCGACGATGTATGGCGCCTGGAGCATGGCCGATCTCGTGGCCTCCCGGCCGATCGAGCACGTACTCATGGGTGAGCGCATGCAGTGGCAAGACAACATCGTGGTCGGGCTCATGACCTTGGGCCAACTCGCGCTGTTGGCCGCCGCGGCCCGGATGATGCGTCCGCAGGTCGAGCCGGTCGAACGCGCGGTCGATGCCGCGAGGCCGCGTGTCGCCGCAGTCGCCGCCTGACACGCGTTTCGAAGCCGTCTGCGAGCGCGGGCGCGTCGCGCGGTGCAGACTGCGAACATGCCTCGCTCCCTGCTCACCCGCCGCAATGCGGTGATCGCCCTCGGGGCCCTCGCCGCCATCGCCGCTCCCGCGCTGGCCTACGCAGCCAAAGTGCGCGACCGGACCGAGAAGCCCAAGTACGAGGTGCTCGCGAAGCACGAAGTGTTCGAGGTCCGACGCTACGCACCGCGCATCGTGGCCGAGGTGAAGGTCGAAGGCTCGGCCAAGGACGCGACGTCCGACGGGTTTCGCCTCCTTGCCGACTTCATCTTCGGCAACAACACCACGGGAACCAAGGTCGCAATGACGGCACCGGTCGACCGCACCGCGACCTCGGAGAAGATCGCGATGACGGCACCGGTCGACCGCACGCAGGACGGCACAGCCTGGACGGTGGCGTTCACCATGCCCTCGGCGTTCACCCTCGAGACCCTGCCCCGCCCCAACAACCCGCGCGTGAAGATCCGCGAGCTTCCGCCCAAGCGCTACGCCGTCAGTCGCTTCTCGGGAATGCCCAAAGAGGAGGTGGTGCAGCAGCGGATGGACACCCTGCGCAAACAGGTGGAGGACGAAGGCTACCCGCTCGCGGGCAAGGCGCCGGTCTATGCTCGGTACGACCCGCCGTGGACGCCGGGATTCCTGCGCCGCAACGAGATCTTGATCGAGCTCGCGCCCGAGGAAACACCCTGACGGTCGCTCAGCGACGGATCCGGCCGAGGCCCAACCCGGCGGGGATCCCGAACGCCAAGATCGCGAGGAACTGCAGCCGGGCGGTGCCGAACTCGTCGTCGAGTTGTTTCGCAATGGTCTCCGGAGCTCGCCTGTCGCCCCGCGCGACCTCGCCTGGCTCCCGGTAGCTCTCCTCGATCTCGGCTTCGAGCTTCATCACATCGTCGCGCGTCGTCGCGCGCGTGACGATCGTCGCCAACAGTAGGGCTCCGAGGCTCACCGCGGCGATGCAGCCGAGCGTGTTCGCAACCGGGTCGGCCAGGAGCAGCCCGCGATCGGTCGGAGGTTCCGCGCCGGGCATGCCCGGCATGCCCGGCATGGAGGCCGAAGCCGATGGATGCGTGAGGTTGGCTGGCGCCCGCGGGCTGGCGAACGTGGGCCGAGGCAGCTCGACACGCTCTTCGGTGAAGCGGGCCGGACGTCCCACCGGCGCCCCTTCGGGCCCCACGGGGGTCAGCGAAGCCGGCCCATCGTGGTCGAGCTCCAGCGGCGCATCCGGATCGGATGGGGTGCTGACCGCAGCGGGTTGTGCCTCCTGCGCGGCCGCCGACTCCACCGCGTCGGCCACGTCTCCGTCCATGCCATCGAGCGTCTGAATCGAGGCCTCGCTCAAGGACGCATCCAGCCCGAACGCGAGCGCGTCCATCGCCTGGTCCGAGTTGCGTCGCTGCAACTGTTCCGTCAGCGCGGCCATGTCGTCGGAGCTGAGCGAAGCGTTGGGGTCCATCACCCTGCGCGAGGACACGGGTTCGAACCGGCTGGTTCGCGCGTCCTCGGGACCGAGCACCATGCCGATCCCCTCGCCGGCCGATCCGAGCCCGAGCTCCATCGGCTTGACGCCCGGCCCGGTGTTGAACGCCCTCGAGTCCAGGCCGAGATCCGCATCCGAGAACGACGTCACCGGCCCCGCGAACCCCGACCCGCTTCCGCGGCCTCCCCGGAGCCTGCCCACCTGAGCTTCGGGGTCCGGCTCGAGCAGGGGCAGCTCGGGCGCAGACTCGGCCAGCGTGACCTTCACGATCGCCCCCATCGCGCGAAGTTGCTGGGTCGCCGCCCCGACGCGAGCCCGCTCGACCCCAGCGAAGACGACGAAGCGCCCCTTTTGGAGCGCGACCTCCACATCGGCCTGTTTGGATCCAGTGAGGTGAGCGAGATCTCGTGCGAGCGTTGCAATCCGGCCCATCGTCATGGACGGATCGCGAACGACAACGACGTCATAACCAGGCCCTGCACCCACTGCGCGCGACTCTACGCGACCTGCAGACTTTTTTGGCGCCCGATCTGCGCAGCCGTATGCTCCGAAAACGGATGTTCAAGCTGCGAAAACGCGCGCGTACCGCGATTCGTTCGGTCCTCGGCGCGTCGCTGGGGCTCGCGCTCTGGTCGACGCCGGGCACCGCCGAGGCGAGCCCCGCCGCTCAAGGAACCCGGAACGTCTCGCTCGGCGGCGTCTCGCATAGCTCGAGTTTCGGCAGCAACGCCGCCCTCGCCAACCCGGCGATGATGTCGTTTCAGCCGATCTTCACCGTCGAGGCGATGTACCAGCTCAACATCCAGCAGCGCACCAACGGGCTGGGCGTCGTGGTGATGGACTCGCTGAACAACCCGCGCATCGGGCTCGCGCTGGGGTACCTGTTCATGCGGGGTACGCCCCAGATCACCTACCAGGACACCGCGACCAGCGAGGACGTCAAGCTCGAGCTGTCGCGCTTCGGTCACGAAGCCTTTGGTGCGCTGAGCATCGTCGCCGTGCCCAACTGGGTCTCCATCGGACTCAAGCCGAAGTACCAGTACACGAGCCTTCGCTACCGCGACTCCGAGGGGCTCGCACGCAACGCGCACAAGAAGCTCAACGCGTTCGGACTCGACACAGCCTTGTCGGTGAACATCGCAGGTTTCGCCGCGCTCTCGGTGCTCGGCCTCAACGTGGTCGGCAACCACACCCCGGCGTTCACCGACGATCGCTCGGTCTTGCTCGACGGTCTGCCGGTCGCCGAGGACTCGGTCGACCACGATCACCTCTCCGAGGTGTCCGACTATCCGCTCACCCTGGTGCACGGGCTCGCGGTCTTCCCGCTGCGCAGCCCGACCCTGAGCCTCAACTTCGACGGCACCTACGACTTCACCTCGTTCAGCTTCGAGGACCACACCCGCCTGACCTACGGCGGAAGCGCGGAGTTCATCGCGGGCCCCGTGCCGATCCGCTTCGGCACCATCTGGGACAACCGAGGCAAGGGCTCCGAAGACGACCGCATCTACGTCGCCGGTGGCCTGGCGTATACCAAGAACGCCCGCCCTGGCGGCATGGGCGTCGACATCGGGTTCGGCTTCCAGCAGCAGGTCGCCGGGCCACTGCGCGAGACGATCCTCGGGTTGAACCTGGGTCTGCGCCTGCATCCCGATCTGTGAGCGGCGAGACCTCGGCTCGCGCCTTCGCGTCGACGAAGCGGCCGGCCGCATCCTTTCTCGTCGCCGTGGTGCTCGGCCTGGGCGGATGCCAGCGCGTCGCCGACGGTCTCGGCCTCGGGGCGGGCTCCTCGGACGACGGCGCCGCGGACCCGAGCCCTATGGACGTGGGTGTCGAACGGCCCGCGCCCCAGCGACCACCGCAGGCGCGCAAGGAAGCGCCTGCGCCCCAGCGGCCGCCGCCGCTTCCCGAGACCGATCTTCAGGCCGCGCTCGATCGCGGCATCGTCGCGACCGAGGTGCCCGGTCGCTACCGCGTCGATCCCTTCGTGCTCGCGCTCGTGGCCGACACGCTCGAGCGACAGACGGGGCTTCCCTTCACCCGCATCTCCAAGCGGGAGCGCAAGGCCGGTGCGCCGCCGTCGTTCCGCGTCGGCGATCTGCCCCGTCCGTCGCTGTGGCGGCGGCTCGGACTCGCGCCGGGCGACCTCGTCGTCGCGTTGAAGCGACGCCCGTCACCTGCAGCGGAAGCACCTGCACGGTGCCGCGTTGGTACGTCGACAGCTTGCTCGGCAGCTCGTGCAAGGCCAAGCAACAGATGCGAGGGACGAGCGTCGGCACCGGCTTCAAGGTCACCTTCACCCGCCCGGACTCCCGCAAGGCCGGGTTCCGGATCGGCGATGTGATCACGAGGATCAATGGACGTCGGACCAACAACCAGCTCGAGATGCTGGCGTTGTACGGCGGGGTCCGGAGCGCCAAGTCGTTTCGCGTGGAGTCGACCCGGGGCAGCCGCAAGCGGACGACCATCATCCTCGTGAAATGACGCTCCTGTAGCCAAAACTGCGGGGGTGTGAAAATCTGACCGCGCCGAGGGGAACTTTTGACCGCGTCGGGAGTCGATGAAGACGTGCATGGCGCCGCGAAGTCCGAGCCGGCCGGGCCCGGTGCGACCGAGGCCGGCAGTGCCGAGGCCGGGACGTCGACGGCGGCGAGTCTTCGCGCGACCGCCGATGCCCGCGACACCAAGCTCGTCCACCGCCTCCAGGCCGGCGACGACCGGGCGTTCGAAGAGCTCGTCCGGATCTACAAGGACCGCATCTTCGCGCTCTCGCTGCGCATGATCGGCAATCGCCAAGAGGCGGAGGACCTGGCGCAGGAAGTCTTCATGACCCTGCACCGAGCGATCGGCTCGTACCGCGGTGACGGTCGCTTCTACACCTGGCTGTATCGAATCGCGTCCAACACCTGCAAGAACCGGATCAAGTACCTCCGCGGGCGTCACTTCCACCGGAGCGTCCCGGTCGAAGACACCCCCGAAGCGCAGGTCCCCGCGGGCGAGGCCGGGCCAGGCGTGCCGCTGCAGAGCCGAGTCCACGGTCCCGAGGCCATGACCGAGGGCAACCGGCTGGAGGCCGCCGTCCAGCGGGAGCTGGCCGCGCTCGACCCCGAGCATCGCCTCCTCATCGTCCTGCGCGACGTCCAGGGGATGAGCTACCAGGAGATCCTGCGCATTACCGGCCTGCAGGAAGGGACCCTCAAGTCGCGCCTACACCGCGCCCGTGTCGCCCTCAAGGACCGCCTCAAACCCCACCTTGCATGACCGACGTGCACGAAGGCCGATCCAACACTACGATCCTCCAGGAACACCGATGACCGCCTCTCGCAACACGGGCACCGACATGGTCAGCGCCTACCTCGACGACGAGCTCGAGCCCAACGATGCCAAGGCCTTCGAGGAGCTGATCGAGTCCTCCCCCGAGGTCGCGGCCGAGCTCGCCGATCTGCGCAAGGTGATCTCGCTGGTGGGCGGTCTGGGTGAGGTCGCCGCACCCGAAGATTTCTACGAGAAGCTCAACCGCAGGCTTCGCAGGCGCCAGATCATGCAGCCGCAGACCTCGTCCAGGCTGGCGATGATCGCTGTGCCCTTCCAGGTGCTGAGCATTCTGGTGATCCTGACGGTGGCGGCGCTCTACATGATGTCCGCGCTGGACAGTGCGCCGGCCAGCATCGAGCGCGAGCTGCTGGTGCCGGCCAACGGCTCGCCCAGCGCGGAGACCAGCGACGCTCCAGTCCAGCCCGTTCAGCCCTAGCAGTCCCGCGTCCCACGCATGCCCCTCGCAGGCGTGTCACCAGAGGTCACCTCCGGGATCACCTGCCCCCGGGGTGAAAGCCCGTGCAGGGAGACTTTCATCCCGATTCTCGGCTGGGGGCCCTTTGTGATACATATGCGGCCTTCATGGCGCGCGAAGTCACCCTCGTCGACGCCGGGCTCGGCAACATCGCAAGCGTGGAACGCGCCCTCATCCAGGTCGGAGGAGCGGTGAACGTGACGCGGAACCCCGACGAGGTCGCCATGTCCCGCTGCGTTGTCTTTCCTGGTCAAGGCGCTTTCGGCGCCATCACCCAAGAGCTCGTCGATGGTCAGATGGGCAACGCGCTGAGGATGGTCATCCAGCGCGGCGACCCGTTCCTGGGGATCTGCTTGGGGATGCAGCTGCTCTTCGAGCGGAGCGACGAGAACGAGGGCCAAAAGGGCCTCGGGATCCTCCCCGGTCGCTGCGTCCGGTTTCCCGACGGCATGGAGGACGACGCCGAATCCGGCGCGCAAGAGGTCGCTGCGGAGGCCGCCGAAGCCAAGGCCGACACCACCCTCGCCCAGACCATGGCCGACGGGAACGCCCCAGGCGTCGCCTCCCCCGAGCCCGGCTCCTCGCATGACCATGTCGCTGGCCCAGGGGCCGGCCCAGGCCAGCCGCCCGGTCCCATCGGGGCTGCGCGGGCACCTGGGGGTCCAGGCCTGGTGCGGAGACTCAAGGTTCCTCACATGGGCTGGAACTCGGTGGATCCGACCAACGAGCACTACTACTTCGTGCACAGCTACTACGTCGACGCCGTCAACAACGACGACGTCATGTGGATGACCACCTATGGCGGCATCCGCTTCCCCGCCGCGGTCCGTCGCGACAACGTGCTGGGCTGCCAGTTCCACCCCGAGAAGAGTCAGCGCGCGGGGCTGAAGTTCTTGCGCGCCTTCCTGCTCGGGGGCGGGGGATGATCCTCATTCCGGCCATCGACCTGATGGGCGGGAAAGCCGTGCGGTTGGCTCAGGGTGAGCGGGACCGCGTGACGACGTATTCGGACGACCCCGTGGGTCTCGCTGTAGGGTTCGCGCGGGCCGGCGCCGGCAGCATTCACGTCGTCGACCTCGATGGCGCCTTCGAAGGCCGCCCGAGTCAACGCGAGGTCATCGTCCGCATCTGCGAAGCCGCGGCGGCGCACGGCGTCCGCGTTCAGACCGGCGGAGGCATCCGGGATGCCGCGACCGTGGATGCGCTCATCGAGGCAGGACTCGACCGCGTCGTGCTAGGCACCTTGGCCATCAAGGAGCCGGCCACGGTCGAAGCGCTGTGCCAGAAGTATCCCGACCGCGTCGTGGTGGCGGCCGATGCTCGCGACGGCATGGTGGCCGTCTCCGGTTGGACGGAGAAGAGCGAAGTGTCTGCGCTCGAGCTGGCTCGAAGCGCCGCGGACTGGGGCGCAGCCGCGGTCCTGCACACCGACGTCTCCCGCGATGGCATGCAGGGCGGCCCCGCCATCGAAGCCACCGCAACGATCCAACGAGAAGTTTCCATCCCAGTCTATGCCAGCGGCGGCGTGGGCAGCCTCGAGCACATCGAGGCATGCGCCCGTGCCCAGATCGCCGGCGTGGTCCTGGGACGCGCCCTCTATGAGGGTGCCTTTACCGTCGAGGAGGCGCTGAGCCGATGTTGAAGCGACGCATCATTCCCTGTCTGGACATCAAGAACGGCCGCGTGGTCAAAGGCGTGCACTTCGGCGGTCTCCGTGACGCGGGCGACCCCGTCGAAGCCGCGCGTGCCTACGACAAACAAGGTGCAGACGAGATCTGCATGCTCGACATCACGGCCACCACCGAAGGACGCGATGCCTTCATCGACGTCATTCGACGCGTGACCCCTTCGCTCTTCGTGCCGGTCACGGTCGGCGGAGGCGTGCGCCGAGCCAGCGACGTCGACAAGATGCTCGCCGCGGGGGCGGACAAGGTCGCCGTCAACTCCGCGGCCGTCACCAACCCGCTGCTGATCGAAGACCTCGCCAAGCGCTACGGCTCGCAGTGCATCGTCGGAGCGGTGGACGTCCGGCGTCTTCCGCCGATTCCCGCCGACGATGGCCCCGTCTACGAAGTGGTCGTGCACGGGGGAACCCGCGGCACGGGCCTCGAGGCGATCGAGTGGTGCAAGACCTTGTCCGCGATGGGCGTGGGCGAGATCCTCCTCACCAGCATGGATCGCGACGGCACCCGCGAAGGCTACGATCTTTGGATCACGCGCACCGTCTCTCGCACGGTCGACGTGCCCGTCATCGCCAGCGGCGGCGTCGGAAGCCTCGAGCACCTGCGCGAGGGTCTCGCCACCGGCGAAGGCGAAGCGGACGCTGCGCTGGCGGCCTCGATCTTCCACTTCGGGCTGTACTCGATCGGGCAAGCCAAGGGCTACCTGAACGAGCACAACATCCCCGTGCGGCCATCCAAGTAGGACGGGACCGTGGGGACCAGCGGCAGCATCGAAGCGTTCCTTCGAGGACGTCCACACGCCGTGGTCGGCGCGTCGCGTGACCGGAGCAAGTTCGGCAACAAGGTCCTGCGGGCCTACCTGCGGCATGAGATGCCCGTGTTCGCCGTCAACCCTCGCGAAGAGGGTGAGATCGAGGGCGTGCCGGTCTTCCCGAGCCTGGCCGCGCTACCCGAGCCCGTTCACGGCATCTCGATCATCACACCGCCGCAGGTGACGGAGACGATCGTCGCCGAGGCGATCGCGCTGGGCATCGAGCACATCTGGATCCAGCCCGGTGCGCAGAGCCCCGCAGCCCTGGAGGCTGGCGCATCAGCGTCGGTGATCGCGGGCGGACCGTGCATCCTCGTCGAGCTCGGCTGAACCGATCCGCGGCTCTACGTCCAGGAGGCGTCGGCCGGCTCGGAAGCTGCCACCGCCGGCCAAGTTCGCAGACAGCGTCCGGCCGATCACCGGAGCGCGAAGGGGTCTCGGATCCCATCGGGGTAAGCGCGCTGGGCTTTGGCGGCCGGGGCTTTCGGCTCGGTGGGCCGCCGAGGTCTGGACCGGCGCCGTTTTACGGGTTTGACCGGGCTCTGCGGTTCTGAAGTGACCGGTGGCGCAGATGCCTTGGGAATGTGGTCCGGTCTCGGGGCGCTGTCCAGGGGCGCCCGCGGGGCCGGAGCCGGCCGGGCACGCGTAGGCGGGGTTGCGACCGGGCGTGGCGCGGTCGAAGTCGAGACCGCGGCGTCGGTCTCCGAAAATGACGGGGCCATCGCAGCCGCGACGACCATCGCCACGATGCCGGCACACACGAGCGCCGTCGCGATGCGCACGAGGCCGCGTCCCCGAAGAGTGGTGCTTGGCATCGTGCCGGGATCTGGGGTCGGCAAATGCTCCGTCCGCCCAGCGTTGCCGATTGCCGCGGCGAAGCTCGCAGGATCGTCGTGGCGTTCGCTCCCCACAGCAGACAGGCCGCGATCCACGAGCGCAACGACGCTCGCGGGGAGCTCGAGCCTATCCAGCTCACCGCAGCGTCGCCCTCCGAGCTGGTGGCTGACGACTTCTTGGCGGCTCGCGCCACCGAACGCGGGGTGGCCGGTGAGCAGCTCCACCATGACGCAAGCCAGCCCGTACAGGTCGGCGCGGCCGTCGACGACCTCGCCGCGAATCTGCTCGGGCGCGGCGTATCCGGGCGTACCGAGCAAGACCCCAGCCGCCGTGAGCATGGCTGTGTCGCGCCCGGCGGTGCACAAACCGAAGTCCAGCAGCTTGCAGCGCCACCGCCCATCGTCGCGCTTGGCGGCGATGACGTTGGCTGGTTTGACGTCGCGGTGCACGATTCCGACGGCGTGGGCGGCCGAGAGTGCATCGCAGATCTGCGTCGCAATCTCGGCCACATCGGACCAGGGCAGAGGCCCACGTCGAGTCACCAGCTGCGCGAGCGACTCGCCTTCCACCAGCTCCATCGCGATGTACGGGGATCCGTTTTCGTCGGTCCCCACATCGTTGACCTGCACGATGTGTTCATGACCGAGCTTGGACACGGTCATCGCTTCGCGCATCAGACGGGAGACGACGTTGCTGCTCGAGGCGACTCCGGGCCGAAGCAGCTTGACCGCCACCAGACGGCCCAGGGGAAGCAGCTCGGCTTTCCAAACGGTCCCCGCACCGCCGCGGCCGATCTCTGTGAGCAGGCGATAGCGGCCGTCAAGCAGCGGGGTCTCGACGCCGCCGACGGTTTGCTGAACCACACGAGCGAGGATGGCAGCGCGCACGCTGGGTGGAGGGGCGGTGCTTGGCGCCTGCCCCAATCCCTTTCCGTTCGCATCGTCGCGATCACTGCCGCCCACCCCCACGACGATAGCAGGCGCCGGGTCACACCACGGGCTGCTAGCCTTCCCTGGCCGTGACCGACCCCGTGACCGACCAAGAGCTGCTCGCCCTTTGGCGGCAAGGCGACGCCCGGGCGGCCGGGGCGTTGTTCGAGCGCCACTTCGACGGGCTGTACCGCTTCTTTCGAAACAAGGCAGGGACAGCTGTGGACGATCTCGTTCAGCGCACGCTGCTGGGCGCGTACGAAGGGAGCGACCGCTTTCGGGGCGACAGCTCGTTCCGCACCTTCTTGTTTGCCATCGCGCGCAACCAGCTCCTGGTGCATTTGGCCAGGCTGCGGGGCGTGGAGCACATCGAGCCCCAGCGCGACAGCGTCGCCGACACTGCGCCCTCACCCAGCTCGGTGGTCCACCGACGACGCGAGCACGAGATGGTGTTGCAGGCGCTGCGCCGACTTCCAGTGGACCATCAGATCCTGCTCGAGCTGTTCTACTGGGAGCAGCACAGCGGCGCCGAGTTGGCGGAGATCCTCGAGGTCCCCGAAGGCACCGTACGCACCCGGCTTCGGCGTGCTCGGCAGCTGCTGGCCGACGAAGTCGCTACGATGCAGCGCAGCGCCGGCCTCGCGCTCAGCGCGTCCACTCAGCTCGACGCATGGGCGAAGAGCCTGCGAGACGAGAATTCGAGCCAAGACTGACCCGCCTGCCAGCGCGACCCAAAGAAAGATGCAATCGACTTGGGCCTGGGACTTACCACCACCATGACGGAGGCCGACGCGCTCCCCAACCGACCCATGAACACCCTCGAACCGCCCCATCCTCGCCCCATGCGTGCTCTGCTTCGTACTGCCACCGTCGGCCTGGTGGCGGGGGCGCTCGCGCTGCCCAGCGCGTCCGTGCTTGCGGCGGAACCTCCTGCGGCGAGCCCCACGGAGGCCACCGCAGCGCAAGAGGTCGACCCCGCCAAGGCACGGTCGCAGGCGCTGTTCGAGCAGGGTCTCGACGCGTACGAAGCGGACGACTACGCGGGTGCGGCCCAGTCTTGGACCGAGGCCCACGAGCTCATGGCAAAGACGCCGGAGCTGGCGACAGCTCGGCGCGTGCTCGGCTTCGACTTGGCGCAGGCGCAGATGAGGGCGTACGCCAGGGACCACCACCAAAGCCGGGTCGTCGCGGCCAAGCCACTCTTGGAGGGGTTCGTGGCGTGGGTCGACCGCCCGGGGCACACGATGGATCAGGGCGAGACGCAAGATCGCGCGCGCGCGGTGGAGTTGCTCGAGCAGATCGAGCAGCTCGAGCACAGCAGCAGCGAGCCGCCCACACCACTGCCACCACCCGAGGCGGTTCAGCCCGCACGCGCGCCAACCGACGCGCTTCCTCCCACCGCACCCAAACCCAACGGAACCGGGTTGCTCGTCGGCGGAGGCCTCGCCCTGGGCGGGAGCGTGGCCAGCATCGCCATCGTGTTCGCCATGAGCGCAAAGGGCAGGGCTGCGGAGGATCAATACGACGACGCCCAACGACGTCTCGCGGAATCATTGGGAGAGCCAGAGCGCAGCGCGGCCCGAGCAGAGATCGACGCTGCAGAGCGGGACGGACAGCGCGCCAACATTGGCCTCCTGACCGCGGCGAGCAGCGCAGCGCTTCTTGCTGCGGCGGGCATCACCATGCTTGCGATCGGCGGTCGTCGGCGTAGCCGGCACGTCTCAGCTTCGGCCGGACTCAGCCCCAACTCGGCGGCGGCGTCGGTCTCAGTTCGGTTCTAAGGGAGGCGGACAGTCAGGGGAAGGGATCCAGTCCGGACTGGATCCACCCTCGATTGTGAGACACGGGTGCCGTGGACGCGCGCGACGCTCGAGCCGACCGCTCAGGGTCTTGGTGGCTCCCAACCGGGGCTGACGTCGGCGCTTTAAGCGGTCCGTTAAGCGCGGCCGTGGTCTGATGGCTTCATGCTTCGCTCCGCGGTCCTCCTCAGCATCATCGCCATCAGCGGCTGCATGGGGCTCAGCGGCTGCGGCCCCTCAGTGCAGGACGAGGCGACCCAGGCCGGGTCGGCCTGCGACCCGTGGGCGGAGGTCTGCTCGCTGACGATGGAGCCGGTCTCCAGCGCCGTTGGCATCGACCTCGCGCAGGCGCGCACCATGGAGGAAGCGCCGGAGGACGAGAGCGGCATGGACGACGTGCGGTGTTGGTTGGGACGCTACCTCGTGTTGCAAGCCCCCCAACCGGACTCGCTGTGTCTGCTTCCGGGCACGTACGGAGCGCTGGCGGACGTCGAGGTGGCGCCGGAGGCCTGCGAGTGCGACGCGCTCGAGGGATGCTGGGAGCCCGTGGTGTACTTCGGGCTCGCGAACACGCCCCCCGGCGCCTTCGTCGGCCGAGCTGTCCTTGCCAAGACCGAGGAGGGTGACCTCTACCGGATACGAGTTCTGCACGACGACTCGTCGCTCGAGACACCCACGCTGTCGATCGAGTACGAAGGTGTGATGTAGTCGAGGGATGCTCGGGCCAGACGACCTGACCCCGCCTCTGTCCCCGTGGGTTGGGGGACGCGACCCGGTCGACTCGGCGGTACGGGCGTTGGCGGAAAGACGGGTCGTCGGGCTGGTCGGGCCGCTCGGCGTCGGCAAGACCCGATTGGCCCGAGAGGTCGTGCTCGAGCTCGGCGAGGCCGCGCTGCGGGTGACCGTCGCCCAAGACGAGACCGAAGGGACGCTGGAACGACGACTCGCCGACCTCGGCCGTTCGGCGGACACGCTCGTCGTCTTCGACGGGGCAGATCGGGCGCCTCAGACCGTGGCAGCGCTCGTTCCTCGATGGCTCGGCGCCGCGCCGCAGCGACGAGCGCTGGTGACCAGCCGCTTCTCGCTGTGGGCGTCCGCGGCAACGACGGTTCGAGTCCAGCCGATGGACGCCGACGACGCCTGGCACCTGTTGACCGCTCGGGTCCGCGACGCCGGATGGCCGGCCGACCTGGAGCCGCACCGAGACGTTCTGAGTCGGTCCCTCGCGTTGCTCGGCTACAACCCCCTCGCAATCGAAGCTCTCGCGGCTCGACTCGGAACACTGCAGGCCGTCGTAGAGGTTTCGACCGCGAGCCTGCGCCTGTGCCTGCCGACACCCAGTGGCACACTGCAGGCTCGGGCACGCGCGGCGTGGGAAGGCCTGCCGGACGACGTGCGCCGCTCCGTCGCCGCGCTCGCCCCCTTTGCCGGCGTCGTCTCCCTCGACGATGCAAACGCGATCGGGCACGTCAACGTGACGGCTTTGGAGCAGATGATCCGGCACGGCGTCGCTCGTCCCGCCGGGTCGGGCGTGCGGGTCGAACCGCTCTTCCGCGACTTCGCCATGGTGTACGCGCCGGACCTCGAGGCCCGAGAGCGGCATCTCGACGCCTTCGCGGAGCGCGTGACCAGAGGTCGGTCGGCCCCGTGGCGGGAGCTGGTCGAAGCGGCCACGTGGGCGGAGGACCCTTCCGTCGCCCTGGAGCTGTGGACCGCGGCGGTTCCAACGCTGCTCCACGAAGGCTCGGCCCGGGACGCCCTCGGGCAGATCGAGCGCCTGTGGCCGACGACACCATCCGCCCGTCACCACCTCGTGCGCGGCCAGCTCGCTCGACTCGCCGGCGCGTTCGAGTCCAGCCGAGTTCATCTTCGTGCGGGCCTCGACGCGGCAGCAAGCACAGACGCGGAGACGGCGGCTGCGCTGGCCTGCGCCCTTGCGACGCTGCAGCGCCACTGCGGTGAAGTCTCGGAGGCCCGAACCGGCTATCACGCGGTGATCTCCCATCGCAGGACGCCCGCGCGCATCCGGGCTCGCGCATTGGAGCAGCTCGGCGGACTGGAGTTCGAGCAGGGCAGCCTCGAGCGCGACCATCTGCGGGCCGCTCGTGACGCGTACGTGAAGCTCGGCGATGACACCGGCGTGGCCCGGGCCGAGCATTCGCTGGCGATGCTCGAGCAGGAGCGCGGAAACCTCGGTGCCGCCGAGCGGGCCTTCGTCGTCGCGCTCGATCGGCACGAGGCCTGCGGAGCGGAGCGATTCTCGGCGATCGCACGGTTCGACCTCGGGGCGCTCCACCTGGAGCGCGGCCGCAACTCCGTGGCCCGGACCGAGCTGACGCGCGCGCTCGCGGCCCTGAGACGCTTCGGCGATCGTCGCCAGGTCGCCCTCTGCCACGCGATGCTTGCCGTCTGCGCGCACGTCGACGACGACCTCGTGGGCGCACGGCGAGAGCTTCGCCGCGCCCAGGAACACGTCGACCCTGACGACGCGGCCATGCACGCGACGCTCGCGGTTCACGACGCCCACATCTCGAACGTCGAACCGCCGGATCCCACGCCCGGGTCCGACGAGGCCCGCTACGCGCTCCGGCTGTTGAAGCGTGCGCGCGCTCGCAGGGAGCGACTCGTGATCATCGCTGCCGACGGAAGCGCCGTGGAGCACCCCGCCCTCGGTCATCGAGCCGTCCGCAGCGAGGCGGCCCAGCGAATCCTCGCCGCACTCGTCAGCGCGTTCGAACGTCAGGCCCGCCCGTCCCTGAGTCGAGAAGTCCTGATCCGCACGGGGTGGCCGAAGAGCCGGCGCGTCGACGCAGCGACCCGCAACCGCCTGAACGTTGAACTCTCGCGGCTGAGGAAAGCGGGTCTACAGGAACAGCTCCTGCGAGAGGGCGACGGCTATCGACTGACCGGACCGCTGCGCGTCCGGTCGATCGGGTGATGCGTCGAGGCTCAGTCCTCGATCTCCTCCTCGACCTCGTCAGCCGCGCCTTCGATCTTCTCTTCAGCCTTCTCGGCCGCGCCTTCGATCTCCTCCTCGGCCTCCTCGGCCGCGCCTTCGATCTTGTCTCCGGCCTTCTCCGCCATGTCACCAGCCTTGTCGACCGCGCCTTCGACCTTCTCTTCAGCCTTTTCGCCCGCCTTCTCGATCTTCTTCTCGGCTTTGTCCGCGTCGTCGTCGCAGCCCGAGAACGCGCACAACGAAGCCAGGGCGCCGGTCAATGCAATGGATTGGAGCGTCTTCATGTCCCTTGTGGGATAGGATCTTATCCGCGTCCGGTCTAGGCCCGAGCGCGTCTATTTTTCATCCCGGTGCGGTACAACGGCGACATGTCCGTGGATGCGCGTGCGATCTGGTCCAGCCTCCAGCCCGACGAGCGCGGACTGGTGGTCACCGTGGTGCAGCACGCCCACACCGGTCGCGTCTTGATGGTCGGATACATGAACGCCGACGCGCTGGCAGCAACGTCCGCGTCCGGGCACGTCACCTTCTTCAGTCGGTCCCGGCAGACGCTGTGGGAGAAGGGGGAGAGTTCGGGCAACACTCTGCAGCTCGTGGAGATTCGATGCGACTGCGACCGCGACGCGCTGCTGGTCCTCGCGGTCCCGCGCGGTCCGACGTGCCACACCGGAACCTCCAGCTGCTTCTTCTGATCCGGTCCTTCCTCCCGGCGAGGCCGACGACGGCCCCTCGGGCAACATGCTCGAACGCGTGTTCTCCACCATCCTCGACCGCAAGGCCGGACGGGGGACGACCAACGCCGACGGCAAGAGCTACGTTCGCTCGCTGCTCGACAAGGGCGTGGAGACGATCGTGTCCAAGATCACCGAGGAGGCCGGCGAGCTGATCGACGCCCTGCGCAACGAGAGCCCGGACCGGGTCGCGTCCGAAGCCGCCGACCTGGTCTTCCATGCGATGGTCGGGTTGGCCGACCGCGGCGTTGCGTGGGCCGAGGTCGCCGCCGAGTTCGGGCGACGTTTCGGCGTCAGCGGGATCGACGAGAAGGCGGCGCGAGGCTGAGCGTCGCGCCGTCGCTCGAGATCGCGATCGAGATCGGCGCATCGGGGCCGATGATCGACTCGTAGACGAAGAGGCTGGACCCCACGGCTGAGAACCCACGTTCTTCGAGCCACTCGATCGCTGGCGCCTCGACCCCCTCGGGCGAGAGCTGCCCGAGACACTCGCGCGGAAGCTCCACGAAGATCGCCACGGGGTCTACGCGCATACCATCGACGTCGAGCGGGGCGACTCGCTGCTCGAGCAGCGCCCACGTTTCGAGCGGTCCGGTTGGCTGCGCGTCCTGCCGCAGGCCAACCTCGTAGGCGACGCAGGCCCGACCCGTGAGTGGGCTTCGGAGGAGTTCGGTGCTGGACGCCCGACCGCTCGTGACCTGGGTCGGCGCACCGGCGGGTGGCAACGCGAGCGCCCACCGATCGGGCAACGCGGGCTTGGGCGGCAGCGCGCGATGGCGCATCCGATAGGACGAGAGCCCTCCGGCCACACCCGCCATGCCTGCCAAGATCGCGCCGACGAGGAAAGAATTCGTCGCTGCGAGGCCGACGAAGGCGCCCACGATCACGCCGAAGCCCGCGTTGCGGACCGCCTCCATGGCGGGAGACGCTGCTGCCGCGACCCCCTGCTCTCCCTGCCGGATCGCGAGCGCCGTGGACTCCCGCCGCAGGTCGATCCAATCGCGACGTCCGCAGTGCGGGCAGTCCCGCTGCGGTGTTTCGTCGTCTGCGGTGCGGTGCGGCGACGCCGGCACGGCCTCGCGCCACGTCAGCCTCCCGCACTCGGCGCACAACAGCGCTCCGGTGGCGCGAACGACCTCGACCTCGGTCTCGCTTCTCCTCCGCTCACGGCGCGCTCGAACCCGCCGGCTCTTGAGCTCGGGCGAGGGACCCGGCCGAACCGATACGCCTCCGCTGGCCCCACGACCCACCCGCAGCAGCCTACCAAGCGGGACCGCGTTTTCGTCCCATCAACCTCCCCGTTGGCTGCTGGTGACGATCACGCGTATTCTCCAAGTCGGTGTCCGGCCTCCTCGACAGTGCCCCCGCATGGTGGGTCGCCGCCTACCTCATGGGCGCGATCCCAGTCGGGGTCCTGCTCGCCCGGGCCAAGGGCATCGACCTGCGCACGGTCGGCTCGGGAAACATCGGAGCAACCAACGCGGCTCGAGCGCTGGGCACCAAGCTCGGGCTCGTCGTCTTCGCCCTCGACGTCCTCAAGGCGGCCGCGCCGGTATGGCTGGCGTCCGCCTCGTGGGCGCTGGGTCAGCGCGAAGACCCCACCTGGCCGCTGGCCGGCGTCGCGTTCATGGCCGTGGTCGGCCACATCTTTCCGGTCTACCTGCGGTTCAAGGGCGGCAAGGGCGTCGCCTGCGGACTCGGAATCTTCCTCGCGCTGGATCCTCCCGTCGCGCTGGCGGCGATGGTGATGTACGCGCAAGGACTGTTCCTGACCCGAACCAGCGCCGTCGGATCGCTCACCGCCGTCACCTCGATCTGCCTCTGCATGATGATCGCGGACAAGCCGACCGCCTATGTGGCGGCGTCGGTCGCCTCCGCCGCGCTCATCTGGGTCCGACACATCAGCAACATCAAGACGCTGATCTCGGACGCAAAGGCGCACAAACGCGCCGCGGCGAGCAGTCCCTGATTGAGGCTGGCGCCTCGGATCTTCGGGCGGTACAGTGTCGGGCAAGAAGCGTCCGATGAGCACCTTGTACGTAGGAGGCCTACCTTGCGACGCCGACGCGGAGTTTCTTCGCGGACTCTTCGAGCCGTATGCCAGCGTCAAGGCGGTGCGGCTGGTGCGAAACGGTTCCGGCGGGTCGCACCGCGGATTCGGCTACGTGACGCTGGCCGACGCCGCCGAGGCGCAGCAAGCCGCGGCGGCGCTGGACGGCGTACCGATGGACGCGACGCGGCTGCGTGTCGCTCGGGCGACCTGACGCGCTGACCTTGCCCGGTGGTACCTCCGTGACACTGCAGCCGATGCCCAGACCTCCGGCGGCCGCGCCCAACCTGCGACGCCGGTTGTCGAGCACCGTCCCCCGCTGTGTTTGCGGCCATTCGACCTCGCTCTCGTGCACGATGCTCACCGAGGCAAGATAGCAGCCCGGCGCCGGGCCTGACGCAACCCGGACCGGCCTCCGCACTGCACTCGCTGGACATCGCACGCTGTTTCGCACCGGGCTCCGCACGTCCGCGTGATGCACTGATCGTCGCACGCCTCGAGGCAGTCGATGCGCTCCTCCGAGCAGTCACGGGTTGAGGGCCCGCGCGAGGCCAGCTGGGCCGCGACGGCGGCCGCGGCCAGACCTGGCCCGATCACGCGCAAAGCACCTTTCGAACCAGCGCCAGGCGATTGGGCGCCCCCACCTTCCGGCGCACGTTGGCGGCGTGCATCTTGACCGTGCGGTTGGCGATCGAGAGGACCTCGCCGATCTCGTCGTAGAGATAGCCGAGCGCGATGAGCTTGAGCACCGAGGTCTCGCGCGGAGAGAGCTGCACCCGGCTCGCGTACCGATCGACGGCAAGCTCGATGTCCGGATTGAACCGGGGAACAGCTCGCGCCGTGGCGGCATTCCAATGAGGAGGACGACGCCGGAGACCGCTCTCGGACGACGACGTCGCAGCCACCGCAGAGCGCACCCGGCGGGTCTCGGCGGTGCAGCGAGCCAGCGCCGCGATGACGGCATCCTCTTTGACGGGGGGGATCACCAGCTCCATGACGCCCGCCTCCACCAGCCGGCGAATCGCGGTGTCGTCGGCGGTGGTGCCCACGCCCACGCTCAAGCACGGCTTGGGCGCTTCGCGCAGCGCGGCAGAGATCCGCTGCAGACAGCGCCGAGACAGCTCTCCGTCCAGGACCGCGGCGTCGAACGCATTGCCGGGGGACGCGAGCACCGCCATCGCATCATGGCCGCTGCGGCACAGGTTCACTTTGGCTCCGGTGCGGACGATCGCCGCACCGAGCCCCAGCGCCGCCAGGGGCCGAACCTGCACCACCAGGACGCGAAAGCTCAGGAGGGACGGGGTGGAAGTGTGCTGAACGGTGGTGGTCATGGGCACCGTCCCCGTCGGCCATCCCCCCAGGCCGTTGCACACTTTTTTCGATCTTTTTGTAGGCTGCTCTACCCAGCCGGCCTCACATCCTGCTGCGCAGGGGGGCATCCTTTGTGGGTGCGCGACTCCCGTAGAGCCGCTCCAGCTCGGGACCGATACGTCCGGTCACGAAGTAGAAGAGCATCTTGAAGTCGGACGCGAGCGACCACAGCGGGTACTTGAAGGTCGCCGGCCGATTGTGCTCGATGAAGAAGTGGCCGATCCACGCCGGGCCATAGCCGAGCATGAAGCCCAGCAGCACCAGCCAGGCATTCCCCTGGACCACGGCCATCACCGCCGAGGTGATCGCCATCGAAGTGCCAAAGTAGTGCAGCCCGCGGCAGGTCGGATCGCGATGCTCGCCGAGGTAGTAGGGCCAAAACTCCCCAAATGACTGGATGCGTTCGTCTTCCACTTCAACCGCCTCGCCCCCAGTGTACGCACATCTTCGGCGGCCGTGCGCCCCGGTCGTGAGCAGCTCTAGGACTCCGTGAGACCCAACCGAGGCTGCAGGAAGCTGGGCAGCTCGGCCAGATCTCCCGCGGCGAGCTTCTTCAAGCTCGTGTCCACGTCGTAGGCGCGAACCCCGTCGGTCTTGAGCTGGGCGCCGGCGGGGATCTCGAAGGCTCCCTCCCCGAGCTCCACGCCCACCCGCACCTCGGTCGCGATCAGGGTGAAGGCCTGCGAGCGGTACTCCAGGGGCAACCCGGTCTCCTCCCACACGCACAGCGACTGCCCCGCGGTCTGAGTACGCAGGCAGGTACGCCCTGCGACCGCGTCGATCGACCCTGGATGAGCCTGGCGCGCGTGCGCGACCTCTTCATGCCAGCGCCGGACGTGGCGAACGATCGCACGCTGCTGGGGGACCTCGAGCTCGAAGAATCCCCCTGCGAGCTGTCCCAGGGGCATCGAGAGCAGCTCCGCCGAGCCCTCCACGGCATCGGTCCACGCCACCTGCGGCGTCTGAATCGATGCCCCCTCGATCGCCACCGGCGAGGAGCCCGGCAGGGGCATGCGCAAGGACCACGTCTCGGACCGCCGAGCGCCCTCGGCCGCCGTCACGCGCATCGACCCTTCCATCCCGCCGGGTCCGGTGACGACGTAGTCGATCTGGACCGGCCCCAGGGGCATGGGCGCGAGCTCGGCGAACAACGCCTCCTCGGAGGCGGGAAAGTCGTCGATTTCCACGGCGTCGGGGACGTCGAGCACGGGTTCGGACGACTCGGCCGGTGCCTGCGCACAGGCGGCGAGCCACGCGAAGGTCACGAGCGCGCGGCGAGACTTCACACGATCGCCCTAGCACGCGCCCGCGGCTTCTCCGATTTTCCTGCAGACCCGTGACGGAATGCAGGTCGAACCGGCCATCACAACATCCGAGATGTTCTCTCGACTTGGCTTGCTCACCTTCATTCCTGCTTTCCTGTTCACCGCCGCCTGCTTCTCCGAGCCACCGACTCCGGTCTCGGAGCCCACCGGTTCCTCCTCATCGACCGGTCCGAGCTTCGACCGGCGCGTCCCTCGAGGAGGGTTCCACCTCCGTCGCTGGTCCGACCGGGTCCTCGTCGTCTTCGAGCACCGGCGCCCCGCCCCCCCTGGCATGTGGCAGCGCCGAAGATGCAGCCAGCTGCGCAGCCGCCAGCGACCCGGACTTCGAGGTCTGCGGGTGGCAGCCCGCGTACACCTACGACGCACGCTCATGCCAGCGCATCCAGACGGGCTCGGGCCACTGCGTCGTCGAGCAGGGGCTGGACGGCTGCGGGGAGCCTCTGGAAACCTGCCCAGACGCGAGCAGCCGGTACTTCCGCGTGATCGATGAAACGGTCGAGGTCATCGATGTGACCCAGAGCTGCTATGGGCTCGGCGACTTCGAACCGTGTCCCTTCGGCGGCGTGGAGTCGACGTCAGACAGCCCCGGCACGACCGTCGGGGGATCTGGCGACTTCACCTCGACGTCGAGCACCGGGCGGCGCATCCGAGGTCGGCGACCCCACGATCTCCACCGGAAGCTCGACGCTCGAGGACGAAATCGCTGCGGTCTGCGCTTGCGCGTGTGAGGACTGAAAGCTCCGTGGCAAGCTGCTGTCGATGAGCGTACTGACGGTCTTCGGCACCACCACATCCCCTTATGTTCGCCGGGTTCGCGTCGTGGCGAAGGAGGTCGGCGTCGACGTCGAACTGGTCGACACCTTCGACGACGACGGCCAGGCCAGCATGCGGGAGGTCAATCCGATCTGGAAGGTTCCGACCGCGTCCGTCGGCGAGCTGCACATGCTGGACTCGTCGACGATCTGCGCCTACCTGATCGAGACGCGCGGACCGGGACCGATGGCCCGCACCCGCAACGACAGCATCCACGAGCACAACCTGTTGACCGTGATCGATGGCGCGCTCGACTCGCTCATCAACGTTTTCTATCTGACGCGCGATGGCGTGACCGAGGCGTCCTCCGCGTACGTCCGCAAGCAGCACGAACGGGCCGCGAGCGCGATGGCCTGGCTCGAGCAATGGGCGACGGGGCCCTGGCTCTCTCAGGTCCACCAACTCGGCATGCCAGAGGTCGCGATGGTGACCACCGTGGACTGGATGCGGTTCCGTGACACCTACGACGTCTCCAAGCACCCCAAGTTGGTCGAACTCGCCGACCACTGGGGGCAGCGAGAGAGCTTCTCGAGCACGCTCCCGGCGACGTCGTAGGACGACGAAGAGCGACCGCTCCCTCTCATGAGAAGAAGCGACCGCTCGGGTCAGGACTCAGGGTGGACTCACCAGTTGTAGTCGCCGCCGCCACCACCACCGCCGCGGCCACCGCCGCCGCCGCTGCGACCTCGGCTCTTGCGCGGACGACCTCGGTCTCGATCTCGGCCGCCGTCATCACGTCCGCCGCCATGGTCGTCGCGGAAGCCACCGCCACCGCCACCGCCACCGCCACCGCCGCCACCGCCACCGCCACCGCCGCGACCGCCACCGCCACCGCCACCGCCACCGCTACGCGGGCGTCGCTCCTCGGCAATGTTCACGCGAACGCTCCGGCCATCGACGGGCTTGCCGTCCATTTCCTTCATTGCGGCCTGGGCCATGTCTGGCTCGGTGAAGGTCACGAAGCCGAAGCCGCGCGATCGCCCGGTCTCCCGGTCGGTAATCACCTTCGCCTCTACGACCTCACCAAACGCAGTAAATGCATCTCGAAGCCCAGCATCGTTCGTGTCCCAGCTGAGGCCACCGACAAACAACTTGTTCGACATCGTCTCGTTTCTCTTCCTTCTCTCGGGGCGCCAAGCGCCAGCGGCGACAGGATAACCCGCCATTGGGGCTCAGAGCCGAACTTGCCGCATTCGGGGCCCGGACGGGCGAAAAACCCGGCCCGACGCGGACGGCACGCGAAAGCGCACATGGGGGCCCTTCCAGGCAAGGTGTCGTTTGACAACCCGAACGACCCCGCGCTAGGTCCTGGGGTGCGTGGGGCCGCTGAAACGGCCCCGCGACCGAATCAAGGTCGACCAAGGAACGCATGGCAAGAAGCAACTACTCCGCGGGCAAGAGGCAGCGAGAAAAAGAACGCGCGAAGAAGAAGAAAGAGAAGATGGAGCGCGCCCGCGAGCGAAGCCGAGGATCAGGAGGAGCCGGCGTGCCCGTTGCGACCGTCGACGAGATTCAAGGCGGCATGATGACCATCGACCAGGTCATGAAGAATATCGAGGGCGGCGGGTCCGAAGAGGGCGAAGAGCGGCGGAACACCATCCCTTCTCGGCTCTTCATTGGCGGGCTGGACTGGCGCGTCACCGATGCCGAGCTGCAGAAGAAACTCGAAGAGTACGGTCCGGTCACGGACGTGCACATCGTCAAGGATCGCGACACGGGTGACTCCCGCGGGTTCGGCTTCGTCACCATGGCCAACCGCAAGGACGCCGACCGGGCGATCAAGAAGCTCGACGGCGAGGACTTCTCGGGTCGCAACCTGGTGGTTCGCCAGGCCACCGAGCGCAACCGGTAGCCTCACGGATCGCTCCAGTGCGGGGTCCACCGTTCGAGAACGTGTGGGCCCCGACCGGTGTGACCGAGCGCCTCCGCTCAGGTGTGCGCGAACGATACGGATTCACGGCGCCCAACCCGGCGCAGGCCCTTGGATCGACGGTTCGGGAAGTTGGTACGGGGTCTGCATTGATCGCGAAACATGATCAGCAGCGACAAAATCCTCAGCCAGTTCGGACTTGAAACGAAGAAGACCGCTCGGGACTTCATCCTCCCCGCGATCGGACTCGTCGGAGTCGGTGCGGCAGTCGGAGCCGGCGTGGCACTCTTGATGGCGCCCAAGTCCGGCAACGACATGCGCGCCGACATCCGTAACGGAGCCATGGCGGGCGCGAATCGTCTGGCCGAAGGCGCCGGCAAGGTGGCCAGCTCGGCGGGCCGTTTTGCCCGAAAACTCCCTTTCGTTCCCGACGCCAGCTCGAACGGCGCGCTGGAGCTGGACGACATGACTCGGGAGGACCTCTACGCACGCGCGCAGGAACTCGAGATCGCCGGGCGCTCCGACATGACGAAGGAAGAGCTCTTCGAAGCTGTGCGGGCCAGCTGATGCCCGCGCCGAGCAGCCGCCCGACCACGCTCGCATCTGCGACGGCGGACGTGGTCGCGGCCGCCCAAGAGCTCGTAGCCGAGCAGATCGCGGTCGCTCGTATCGAAGCCAAGGTGGACATCGCCCGGATGCTTCGCGCGGCCGCCGTCGGCAGCATGGGACTCCTCGCTGCCAGCGTCGCTCTCATCGCCATCGCCATCGCCGGATCCCAGGCGTTGGCACATTTCATTCCCGGCGCAGCCTCCCTCGCGATCGTGGGTGGCGGCGCACTCGTCCTGGCCGTCGTCCTGGTTCGCCGGGCCCTCGACGCGCTCCCTTCGATTGGGGTACAGCAGTCTCTTCCCCCTTCGACCGGGGTACAGCAGGCCCTCCCTCCGACCCCACCCCCCGATGCTTGACGCCGCCGACACGACTCCTGACTTGGAATTGCATCGCGCCAGGCTCGCATCGAGCCGCGCGACCTTGGAACGCTCGCTCGCGGCCCTCGAGACCGCCGCCCGCGAAGAGTTCGACGTGGCCAAGAAGCTCGCCGAGTACGCGCCGTGGATCGCCGTGGCAGGATTCGGGCTTGGGGTCTGGCTCGGCTCTCGTTCATCCTGACCCCCTTCCGCCGAAACGACACGTCCCATGCCATCCACCGCGCACGTCAACGCATCTCACCAATCGAAGAAGCAGAACGCCTCCGCTCCTGAAGCGGAGCCGTCGCACGATCCCGATCCCATCGGTGACACCATCGGCGATGCCCACGTTCCCATCGGCGATCGACACGAACCTGCCGGTGATTTTCACGACCCGATCGCCGACCTGCGAGACCGCGCCAGCGACATCGTCGAAGCGTCGAGCGCGTGGATTCGAAAGAACCCTGCTGCTGCGATCGGCATCGCGGTCGCGTCGGGCTTCATCGTGGGAAGGATTCTGCGCAAGTGAGCGAAACGACACTCACCGAAGAAGTCGAGGCGATCGCCGCAGCGACCGTGACCACCGTGCAGCATGCGGTCCAGGAGCATCCGATCGCGACCGTCGCGGCCAGCGTCGGCGCTGGATACGTGCTCGGGGTCGGAATCCCCTCGTGGGTGGTCAAGGCCGGCGCCACGATCGGGACGCGTATCCTCTTCCGGGAGGTCGTCGCCGCGGCCATGTCGTCTCTGAATCCGAACGCGACCAAGCCGGGGACCGAGGTTGAGACCGAGGTCGTCCCGAATCGTCCTTCTTCGTGACCTCAGGTCGGGCGCGGAACTCGAGACCCTGGCTGAAGGTCGCCAAGACGGCCATCGCCAGCGTGCGCGAGGAGATCAAGAGCGGACGCATGTCCTTGCGGGCAGGCGGTCTTGCGTTCTTCGTGTTCTTGTCGGCATTTCCGGCGATCGCGTTGCTCGGCGCGATCTATGGGCTCGTGTTCTCTCCCCAAGACGTCGCCGCGCAGGCGAGCCAGCTGGGGGGAGCCGTACCTCAGAGCGTCGTCGTTTTCTTGACCGAGCCGCTCGAACCGCTTTCGGGGAGTGACACCGGGACGCTCGGGATCGGAGCGGTCGTCGGCTTCGTCGCGACCGTTTGGACGGCGCGACGGGGTTCTACGGCGCTCATTCGTGCGATCAACCTCGCCTACGGTCTCGAGGATCGCCGAGGTCCGCTGCACGACATCCTCGCGGGCCTGCTCCTGAGCGTGGTGTCGGTCATCGTCGGCGCGCTCACCGTCGCATCGCTGGCGTTGCTTCCCATCTTCCTGAAGGTCATCGGTATCGACCCCAACTCGGCGGCCGTGATCCAAGGGCTCCGTTGGCCGATCGTCTACGCTGCGCTCACGGGGACGGTCGCGCTCATCTATTGGTACGCGCCGAACCGGTCTCGGCCGTCGTTCAGACGCACGCTGCCGGCCGCCGCACTCGTTGCGGTCGCCCTCCTCGTCGGCTCGGCGGGCATGACCTGGCTCATCGGCGCCGTGATGAACCAGGAGCGCACGTACGGCTCGCTGGCCTCCGTCGCGACCGTGCTGCTGTGGCTCTACGCGTCGAGCTGGGTGGTCCTCATGGGCGCTGAGCTGAGCGCCGCCGTCGAGCGCATGCCCACCAGAACCTGAGCCGGTGCTCAGCGTCCGCGCTGGATCCCCAGCACCTTCATCTTCTTGTGCAGATGCGTTCGCTCTACGCCCAGCGTGGTGGCGGTGCGCGAGACGTTCCAGTCTTGTTCGATCAAGCGCTTGAGGATGAAGGCGCGCTCGACGGCCTCTCGAAACTCTCGAAGCGTCATGCCGTCGGGCACACCGCCAGCACTGAGATCGACGAGTGGATCGCCCTCATCGTCGACCTCGTCGGGTGCGCCTCGCACCTCGTCGGGCAGGTCGTCGAGATCGATGTCTCCGTCCGAGAGGATCACCATCCGCTCGATCACGTTGCGAAGCTCTCGCACGTTGCCTGGCCACGCGTAACTACACAGCGCGGCGAGGGCCTCGTCGGACAGACGCTTCGCTGCCACGCCGTTGTCCTGCGCAGCTTGATCGATGAAGTGACGCGCGAGCAAGTCGATGTCGTCCGCCCGCTCCCGTAGAGGCGGCACGTGGATCGGGACGACATTGAGTCGGAAGAACAGGTCCTCCCGAAACTCGCCGACCTGCACCTGCTCTTGCAAGTTGCGGTGCGTCGCCGCGAGGACGCGGACGTCGACCTGGATCAGCTTGTTGCCACCGACCCGCATCAGCTCGCCGCTCTGCAAGACCCGCAACACCTTGGCTTGGGCACCCAGGGCCATGTCTCCGATCTCGTCGAGGAAGATCGTGCCGCCATCGGCCAGCTCGAAGAGGCCTTTCTTCTGAGCGGTCGCCCCGGTGAACGAGCCGCGCTCATGCCCGAACAGCTCGCTCTCGATCAGCTCGCGAGGGATCGCGGCGCAGTTGACCTTGACGAACTCCGCGTCACGCCGATCACTGGCCTCGTGGACCGCACGAGCGACGAGTTCCTTGCCGCTTCCGCTCTCTCCGGTGATGAGCACGCGGGCCTTGGTGCCGCCGACCTTGGCCACCTGCGCCAACAAGGCCGCCGTGGGCTGAGACTCTCCGATGATCTCCCCGCGGATCCGAGCCCGAAGCCGACGCATCTGACCGTCGGCAGCATACTGTCGCAGCGCGTTGCGGACGCTGACGATGACCCGGTCGCGCGCGAGGGGCTTCTCGAAGAAGTCGAACGCACCCAAGCGGGTCGCACGGACCGCATCGTCCACGGTCGCGTGTCCGGAGATCAGGATCACCGGAACCAGCGGCGTTCCCCCGGCGTCCTCGGCGAGCCGCTCCAGCAGCTCCAGCCCAGAGATGCCCGGCATCAAGACGTCGGTGATGATCACCTCGATGGGTCCGCCGTCGGGGTTTTCGAGGGCCTCGAGCGCGGCTTCGCCCGTTGCGGCCTCGATCACGGTGGCCCCCTCCCCTTCGAGGACCATCCGGAGGGTGCGCCTGATGTTTCGCTCGTCGTCGACGACGAGAATGCGTCCTGCGAGGCTCGTATCCATCTTTGGCCATCTTGGGGGTACCACGGACTCGAACCCGGCGCTGTGATACGCGTCGTACGAACCTCCGGAGAGGCCCCGGTCCGCTGCCCTTGCGTGGCCAGGCCCAGGGCCCAGGTCCGTCAGGCCCAGGTCCAGGCTGCCCATCGTCCACGGCGGCCCAGCAGCGCCGAACCATAGCCCTTTGGCTGAGCCCGATCAGGCCTGCGCTGCCCGCCACTGTGGGTGCTCACGAAGCAGCTTGTGCGACTCCTTGGTGAAGTTCGCTATCTTCTGCTCGAGCGATGCCTGCTGGGTGGTGTTGTACTTGGCTTCGGTCGAGTATCGGACCCGCCAGTAGTTGGCCGAGACATCGGCGTAGTACTGCAGCAGCTGCATCGGCACCGACTTCTTGTTGCGGTACGCACGAATGCGGGTCTGCGAGGTCTTCATCGCGGCCCAGTTCTCGATCGCGGCCTGCTCGGCCAGGAAGACCGCACCGCCGTAGACGAACATCTGCATCGCGGCGGGGTCCCCACTGGCTTGGGCATGACGCTGCATCATCACGGCCGCGCGCGCGAACGTGGCGGCACGCGCTCGCCCGTGGCGAACCTCGATCTCCGTGGTCGTGGCGTCACGCTTGAGCCCCTCGACCCACAGGCCCCCCTCGGGAATGCCGTCGATATTGCTCGTTTCGTCGCAGACGGCTTCCCACGCGTCGGAGACCTCGCCCGTCATCGCATGCATCTTCGCCTCGACCGGCTGCCACATTCGCTGCAGCGCGCTCGAGTCGTTGGTCATGCTGGCGATGAGCGGCTCGCTCACCGCGGTTGCTTCCGACAGGACGCCGTCGAAACGACTGAGGATCGCTTCGCGGCTGCCATCCCAGCGCGCGACCAAGGCAGCCCAGGCGCTCACTCAAGCACCTCCGTACATGGCGCGATACTTGTCGGAGAACTGGGTGTAGAGCTGGTGGTACTTCTGCATCTCGGACTGCATCTTCTTGTTCCAGTATGCACCGAGGTTGCCGAAGTCTGCGGGCGTCATGTTGAACTGCGCCATCACGGCGGAGGGGTCGTGCCCTTGCTGCGTTCCAGCGCTGACGGCCTCTTGAACCTGGACGAACAGCTCGAACGGCGCGGGCTCGGCTCCGGGATTCCCTCCGGGTCCAGACTGCACCGCCGCTGCCGCTGCGGCCCCGAACTGCCCCGTGCCTGCGCCCGCGAAAGCATTGCCATACGCAGTTGCGATCGTGGCCGTGGTGTCGGTCGACATCCGATTGTTCCACTCCGCGCTCACGCGCTGCCACCGGGCACCGTCGATGCCCGCCTGCGCGATGAGTGCGTTGGCGTCCCCACCGCTGGCGATACCAGCCTGCACCGCGGCCCACTGCTCGAGCGAGACCCCTTCGACCGGGTCGAGCGCTCCGCCTCCGCCAGGCGCCCGCATCGCATCGGCCTTCTCCCGCATCAGCACCTCCTGACTCTTCATGATCATGCGTGCCATGAGATCGGCGGGATTCTCACCGGTGTGCTGGGCCCAGCTGTAGCCCGACCAGTTCTTGAAGGCCTCGTACTGACCTCCGGTCTGGAACCCGAACTCCTGGATCAGCAGGACGACCTCGGGATCGATGGAGTCGCCGTCCACGTCGACCATCTCAGGCAGATCGATTTCGTCGACGTGGGTCATGCGGTCCTGAATGCGCGCGAACCTCATGTACCAGTCGTCCAGCGACAGACCTTCGAAACCGGGAGGAAAGGGGTAGACGTCGCCTTGCCACTGAAACGTGCTCATGTCCCCGGCATGAGCAAAGCCCGTGCCACGAGTCCTCGACAATGATCCCTGCGACCTTCGCTCGGACGGCGCCTGAGTTTGCCCAACTTGCGCAAGTCGACTTGCGCGACTTGGCGTTCTACCGAGCCTGCACCAGACCCACGCGCCGCCCGAGATCCGAGGTGAACACGTTGTCGGGATCGTAGCGACGCTTGAGCTCGTGCCAGCGCTCGATGGCGTCGGGATACATCTGCGCGAGCATGGGTGGGGTCACGTAAGCGTCCTTGCCCAGATAGATGCGGCCGCCGGCGTCGAGCACCAACGCGTCCAGCTTGCGCAACAGGTCGACCGTGCCCGAACGAATCGGGAAGTCGATGGCCAGCGTGTAGCCCTCGGTTGGAAAGGACAGCACTCCCAGGCTCTGCTTGCCCATCCGCTTGAGGATGTTGAGGAAGGGCAGCTCTCCCGCGGAGAAGATCGTGGTGAGGATCTCCCGCATGCGGGCGGCGCCATCCTCGAGCGGGATCACGAACTGGTACTGCGTGAATCCGCGACGGCCGTAGCCACGATTCCAGTGCGCGATCTTGTCCAGCGGGTAGAAGAACGACTCGTACAGCCCGAGCTCTGGCGCATGGCGCAGCATCGCCTGGATCACCGCGTTGACGACTCGAATGCTCAAGGCATTGAGCGTGATCTCGGGTAGCTCGAAGGGCACGGCAATCTTCGGCGGGCCCGCAGTCCGCAGCGGATCCTTCGCAAGGGCCGGCGGCAGCTCGGAGAGGCGCGCGTGATCGCCCAGCGACAGGACACCACGGCCGAGCTTGCTGCCCGTGGCCGCGACGTCGATGGAAGCGACCGAGTACGGGAACGACTGATCGTGTTCGTCGAGCGCCGCGATCATGGCGTCCAAGCTCTCGACGACCACCGCCTTCTGGCGAAAGTACGTGGTCTCGACCTTGCGCAGTCGGAGCGTGGCGGTGAGGACGACGCCGAGCAACCCCATGCCGCCGAAGCATCCCCAGAACAAGTCCGCATGCGCTCGAGGGCTGGCAGAGACCACCGAGCCATCGGCGAGCAGAACGGTCATCGACTCGACACAGCTGCTGAAGCAGCCCTGGCTGTGGTGCGCCTTGCCGTGAATGTCGTTGGCGATGCAGCCACCAACGGTGACGAACTTGGTTCCCGGGGTGATCGCCGGGAACCAGCCCCGCGGGGCGAAGTCCTCGATGATCTGCTCGAGACTCACGCCGGCTTCGCAGGTGAGCACCCCGGTGTCGTCATCGAAGGCCAGATAGCGATCGACGCGTTCCATGCCGAGGACTTGACCGCCGGCGTTGAGGGCGGGGTCTCCGTAGCTCCGGCCCAACCCGCGTGCGATGGTGCCGCGGCGATCGAGGGCAGAGATCAGCTCGGCGGGGGTCTCGGGGCGCACGAAGGCGCACGCAGAGCGGAGATTCGCGCCCCAGCCCGACAGCTCGGTCATGATCGGCGCGGGGAGCTGCGCTTTCGGAGCACCGCTGGGGAGACCATCCATCGCGGCTGGAGAGTAGCAGCGTTGCGCGCTGGCGCTCGGCCTCGGCGCTCCGGGCGGTCGGGAATCGGCCGCCAGCGGCTCATGTGCCGAAAAATGCCGCGACACCGAGCGGACCGCGGTGTTCGAAGGTCATGCAGCGCTCCCTTGCCTTCGCGACCCTCACCATCCTCGCGCTCGGATGCGGCGGCCCAGCCGGCCTTGGCGACGAGACCGAGACCGAGACCGACGCCGATGCCGATGCCGAGACGGACGCCGACGCGGCCTCAGGCACCCGCGGGCCCGAGAACAGCTCTTCGGACGCCTCCGGCAGCGCGAACGCAGGCGACGACGGCGATGGCTCCAGCTCCGGTGAACCGAGCCCCTGCGACGACTGCGACGCGAAAGCGTGGAGCGCACCCCTGGGGATCTCGGAGCCTTCGAACTTCATCCGACAGCCCCGTATCGACGTCGCGGACGGCGGGGATGCGGTCGCCGTTTGGTATCGAGGTGAGCGGGTCGTCTCGAATCGCTATGACCACGACGACAGCGCCTGGCTCGACGCCGAGGAGCTGGTCCACGAAGCGCCCCCCAACATCGCCCTTTGGGACCTCGGTCCTCAGCTCGACGTGGCCATGGACGTGGCCGGCAACGCGGTGGCGGTATGGAACGGCGTGCTCGTCGATGCCAAGCGTGGAGACATCTACGCCGCGCGTTTCGACGCCGCGACCGGGTCCTGGCTCGGCGCACAGGTCGTCGAGCACGATGACGCGGGTTCGGCACTCGAACCCCGCATCGCGATGCACGCCTTGGGTGACGCGGTCGTCGTCTGGCAGCAATACGGACCGGTGCGCCGCAGCATTCGGCGCAACCGATACGACGCCGCCTCGGGCACCTGGACCGGAGACGAGCCGGTCGAACCCGCCGACCCCGCGCTGCCGTGGGACTCGGGCTCGCCTCGTGTCGCCATGAACAGCCATGGCGACGCCGTCGTCGCGTGGCCGGGCCCCAACGCCGGGGAGGGCGGCATCAACACCCCAGCGGTTCGCCAGTACTTCGCGAACTCGAACCTGTGGACACCGATCGAGTATCCACAGCCACTGGGTGGCTCGAACACCCGCGTCGCCGTGGACGCAGCCGGAGACGTCACCGTGGTGTGGACACGGACCACCTCCTTTGCCACCCACGTCCTCGCGACCCGGTTCGACGCCGATGCCGGGACGTGGTCGTCGGCTGAGGAGTTGCGCTCCACGGTCGGCATCGTTGACCTCTGTACCGACCTCGCGGTCGACGACGCGGGCAACGTCGTCGCGCTCTGGCGGGACCAGGACCACGACACGAAGGGCACGCCCTTCGACGTGCGCACCGCTCGCTTCGGGGCTCGATCCGGAACGTGGAGCCCCGCCCGCCAGCTCGAAGTCGCAGAGGGCTCCGTCCTCGAAGCGGCGGTTCACGTCGCGGGCAACGGAGACGGAGTTGCGCTGTGGATCACCTCGACGCCCGACGCGTACGCGCTCAAGACGAGCCGCTTGATCGTCGAAGCCGGCGACTGGGGAAGCACCACCGGGCTCGTCGAGGACGAGGAGCGCACCCTGACCGAACTCGACGTCCGCACCGACGGTGACGGCGGCGCGATCGCAATCTGGCTACAGCGCCCCGAAGGCGAAGAGCCTGTCGTCACGGTGAGTCACTACGACTGACGTCAGGACCCCGCTTCACAGCTCGCGAACCCACGCGCGCTGCTCGTCCATCCACGCCTCATCCGTCGCCGCGTGAATGCGATGCTCCCCGTCCTCTCGGAGCGTCAACCCCAGACCCAACCGCTCCAGGCGGAACGCGGCCCGATTGCCGCCCTTGGGGTTCCGGGAGAGAATCCCCTCGATGCGCAGGCCGGGGCGTGACAGCTTCCGGACCTGGATTTCGGTCCCGCCCTTGCTTCGCTTCACGTCGATGATGAAGTCCAGCGCCTTGGTCACGTTGAGGTCGGGCACGCGCTCCACCCACGACTGCCGCTCGTCGCGGTGCGCGAGCACGACGCGGAGGTCGTCCAGTCGCCCGCGCAGCGTCGCCTTCACCTCGCCCTTGCCCTTCCACGACACGTTCGAGGAGCGGTGAAGCTTCACCCACGTGCGGTCGGTGTGACCTTTGGCCGTGTCGAGCGAGACGTCGTGGAGGTCGAGGTCGAGCGCGCTGGTCTTGCCCTCGCGCAGATCCTGACTCGACGTCGCGGACGCGGACAGGTCCGCTGCCAGCCCGATCTTCGTCTCGTCCTTCCGCACTTGGACACCGCGCAGCTTGGACTCGATGCTGTGTGCGAGCCGGCCGTCGCTCTTGAGGTCGACTTCATATGAGGCTTTGACGCTTCCCGACTCGAGCGTGACGGCATCGACGAGGTCGTCGAAGGTCGCAATGGTGGGTACGTCCGCGTCGGTGACGATCGCATGGCCGGCATCGAGCGAGAGCTTCTTGGTGAGGTCGGTGTCGTGGCTCGCAGCAAAGGCAGACACGTGCTTGACCGTGATGCGCTCGCCGTCCCCCGCCTCGTTGCGCCAGACTTGGGCGCCGCGAAGATCGACCCCTGCGCGTAGCGCCGACTTGCCGTTGAGTTCACCGGTGAGCGTGGCGTGGAGACCCGTTCGTCCCTTCCACCCCTTCGCCCCGACGGTCACCCGATCGGTCCGGTAGTCGACGTCGGTTTGCCGCGCAACGACGCCCTCCTGAACCGAGAACACCAGTCGCAGCGGCCCCTCGCCTCCGCTGAGGGACACGGAGCGCTTCGTCAGCGCCGCGGCAGGCGCGAGGTTCACGACCTGCGCCGCAAGGTCGCCCGAGGTGGAAAGCTGACCCAACACGGCCTTGCCTTTGAGGGAGAACGGATCGTAGGGGGCCACCTCCAGCTCGAGCGCCCCGCTCCAGCCCTCGGCAACCGCTTCGCCCCCCATCTTTGCGACGGCGCTCGAGACGTCGACACGAGCATCGTGAACCGCAAACAGTGCACCCGACCGCGTCCGTATCCCGCCGCGTACTCGCACATCCGCCTCGACGAACCGAACCTCGTTGACCCACAGCTCCGAGAACTGACCGTCGATGGCGTCGAGCTCGAGCTCCCAAGCGTCTTCCTCCGGCGGGATATCCGGCGGTTCGGAGGCCCGGACCGGCTCGCCGACGCCCTCGATGGGGCCAAAGAGCGCTCGCCGCTGCTCGGAGACCTTGCCCTCGGGCGCTTTGAAGCGGAACACCGCGACCGCGTCCTGGGCGTGGATGCTGTTGGCGTGGAATCGCCGCTGGACCAGCTCGTGAAGCTCCAGGTCGATGACGCCCGGGCCGGTCTTCAGCCCCAGCTGGTAGCTGTAGGCGTCGATCGTCAACTCGAACGACTCCACGTGCGCCGTCGTCGGCCAGATGGTCCACGCCCACCCGTGGCTCATCCGAACCGTGCTCATCTTGTGCTCTCCGGAGACCAGGTAGGAGACCAAGCCAGTCCACAACGCGATGTTGACGATGAGGATCCAGGCTGCATAGGCACCCACGATGCCCGCGACGACACGAAGAGCGCGAACGGCGGCGATCCGTGGGGGGGAATTGCGATTCACGCCTCGCGTCACTGCAAGAGCTCTGCCGACGCAAAGACGGCACGATAATTGAATACCAGAGCCCCGCTCATTGAGCGTTTGCGCTCGATCGAGCGTACACGCTCACCTGAGCTCAGGGTCGCAGCAAGCCGCGGGCTGTGTCGAAGCTGGTCGCGGGCACGGGAATCGCGAAGGTCCGCGCGGGAATCCACGGACCGCCCCGGCGGGTGACGAGCAGGGTTTGCTTCGCCTCGTCGAGCTCGATCGTGGCGATCCCCAGCGGCCACGAGAAGACCGCGCCGCCGACCGCACAGAGCTTGGGCGTGAACAGGACCGGCCCGGGCGTTCGTCCCATCCGCCGGGTCGCCAAGGCGCCGATCGACGCGACCGCCCACAGGCCGCCCAGACCCCACGCGATCCAGCCCGCGACCACGGGAGCCTCGGGCGGACCCAGCCACAGGATGGCCAGCAGCAGCGCCGGCAGCATCGACAGCCCGGCGGCCCCACCGAGGACCCAGGCGAGCGCCCGTGCCCGCCGACCCCGGGCAAACTCGGCCCACTGGTGCGACTCCATCTCCCAACGGGCCACGACGCCGTCGCGCCGCAGCGCAGCCAGCTCGGGCTCGATCGAAGCGGCGCGGGAGCGGGCGAAGGCCCACGCGCCGCCCATCGACCCGGCGAGCGCGATCCCAACCACCAACAACCCCGCCGAGGTCTCCGGCAGCAGAAGGGCCACGCCCACCGCGCAGAGCCCGAGGGCTGTCGCCGTGGCCGTGGCCCCCATCAGCGCCCGCCACGGGTTGGCGAAGCGATCGCGTGGCCCCGGCATCGTCAGCGGGTGCGCAGGCCGACCGACAGCTTCTCTCCGTCGATCGTGTCGGCGACGTGGTGCTCGGTGTTGAGGGTCTCCGCCGACGCGTACGCGGTGTGGTTGAGCGTCACGGCCAACGTCTCACCCTTGATCAGCGCCGCGAGCGCGGGGAGCTTGGCGACCGCCGCCAGGTCTCCGTCGCAGGCCAGGACGAGATCCACGGTCTGACTGACGTCGAGATCGGCGGTCTTGCGCAGGCTCTGCACCCGGCTGATCACCTCGCGCGCGAGGCCCTCGAGCTTGAGTTCGTTGGTGACCTCGGTGTCGAGCAGCACGGTCATCCCCTCGGCGGCCTCGGCCGACTGACTGCCGGCCACTTCGCGGTCGATCAGGATGTCGTCACCGGACAAGCGCTCGCCCTGGACGTCGATCGTCCCCTGCTCGACGAACGCCGCCACCTCCTGGGGGCTGAGGGCCGCCACGCCGTTGGCCACCTCTTTCATGCGCTTGCCCAGCCGCTTGCCCAGCGCCTTGAAGTTGGCCTTGGCCCGCAGGGTCACGAGTCCACCGTCGTCCGCGACGACGTCGAGCGCCTTGATGTTGAGTTCCGACAGCAGATCGTCCTGGTGAGCGATGATCGCCGTGCGAACCGCCTCGTCGGGCGAAGCCACGGTCAAGGTGCCCAGAGGGCGTCGCACGCCGATCTTCTCCCGCTCGCGAATCGCGAGACCAAGGTTCACGGCCTGACGCACCGCCGCCACGTCGGCCTCGAGCGTCTCGTCGCGCAGCGTCGCATCGGGCAGCGGGAAGCTGCTCAGGTGCACGCTGTCTTCACCGTCGCGCGCGAGCCCCGTCTCCACCACCAGGCGTTGATACATCCACTCGGCGAAGAACGGCATCACCGGTGCGATCGCGGTCGAGATGGTGTTGAGCACCCGGAAGAGCGTGCCGTAGGCCTGCGCCTTGTCTCGCTCGGCGGCCTCCCCCTCCTCCTTGGAGCGCCAGTATCGACGACGACCGCGCCGGATGTACCAGTTGTTGAGGTCGTCACAGATGCGGTGGAACGCGGGCACCACGTTGGACAGCGCGTAGTCGTCGTACTCCGCCACCAGGTCGGTGAGGAACGACTGCACCCGGCTGAGGATCCAGCGGTCGGCCGTCCCTTCGGGCCGAATGTCGAGGTCTGCGGAGGTGGGCGACCAACCGTCGGCGATCGCGTACGTGCTGAGGAACTTGTAGGCGTTCCACAGCGGCAACACCACGGTGCGGACGGTGTCGCGCACGCCCTTCTCCGCGAAGCGCATCGGCTCGGCTCGCACGACGGCGGAGTTGATCAGGTACGCCCGCAGCGCGTCGGCCCCGTACTCCTTCATCACGAAGGTGGGGTCGGGGTAGTTCTTGAGCCGCTTCGACATCTTCTTGCCGTCTTCGGCGAGCACCAGCCCGTTGACGATGACGTTTTTGAACGCGGGACGGTCGAACAGCGCGGTGGCCAGCACGTGCAGCGTGTAGAACCATCCGCGCGTCTGATCGAGCCCCTCGGCGATGAAGTCCGCAGGGAGGTTGTTCTCGACGTAGCCCTTCTTCTCGGGGTTGAAGGGGTAGTGGTTCTGCGCGTAGGGCATCGAGCCCGACTCGAACCAGCAGTCGAAGACTTCCGGCACCCGGCGCATGGTACCGCCGGCCTTGCTGGGCCAGGTGATGCCGTCGACGCTCTCTCGATGCAGGTCGGTCAGCGACCCCGACGGGAGCCCGGCCAGCGCTTCGAGCTCCGCGACCGACCCCACGCAGTGCATGTCGCCGAGATCCGTGTCGCAGCGCCAGATCGGCAGCGGCGTGCCCCAGTAGCGGTTGCGCGCCAGGTTCCAGTCTCTCGCCGAAGCCAGCCAGTTGCCGAAGCGCCCCTTGCCCACGTGCTCGGGCACCCAGTGGATCTGCTCGTTGTACGCCACGAGCTTGTCCCGCATCTCCTCCACCTTCATGAACCAGGTGGACAGCGCCATGTACAGCAGCGGCTCTTCGGTGCGGTAGCAGTGCGGGTAGGGGTGAACGTAGACGTCCTGATCGACGACCTTGCCCTGGTCCTTGAGCATCGCCATGATCCCCTTGTCGGCGTCCTTGGCCGCTTGACCAGCGAAGTCCGGCACCGCGTCCGAGAAGCGACCCGACAGGTCGATCGGGCGGACCAGCGGTAGGCCCTCCTTTACCCCGACCTGATAGTCCTCCTCACCAAACGCAGGCGCTTGGTGCACGATCCCGGTACCGCTGTCGGTGGTGACGTACTCGGCCCCGACGACCTTGAACGCCCATCGGGAGCCGTCTTCCTTGGTCCGGTAGGACTCGAAGTAGGGCATCAGCGGCGCGTAGGGCCGGCCGACCAGCTCGGATCCCTTGAAGCGCGCCAGCTCCTTGGTCTCTCCGACCTTGCCGCGCTCCTGGTAGTCCGCCAGCCGGCCCGGCTCGCAGATTGCGACCTCCCCCGTCTCGACGACCTGGAACTTCACGTACTCGAGGTCGGGGTGCACCGCCAGCGCCAGGTTGCTCGGCAGCGTCCAGGGGGTGGTCGTCCACGCCCACAGGTACGCGTCCTCGTCCTCGAGCTTGAAGCGGGCGGTGAGCGACGGATCCTGCCGGCGCTTGTGCCCCTCCTTGCGCGTGAGGGGATCCTTCTCTTGAGGTCCCTGCGCGACCTCGAAGTTGGAAAGGGGTGTGCCCAGCGCGGGCGAGACCGGCTGAACGCGGTGGCCTTCGTAGATGAAGCCCTTGTCCCAGAGCTGTCGGAACACCCACCACACCGTCTCCATGAACGAGGCGTCCATGGTCTTGTAGTCGTTCTCGAAGTCGATCCAGCGCCCCATGCGGCGCACCGCGACCTCCCACTCCTTGGTGAAGCGCAGGACACCGGCGCGACAGGCGGCATTGAAGGTGTCGATCCCGTAGGCCTCGATGTCGGCGCTTCCGTGGATGTTCAGCTCGTTCTCGACCAAGGTTTCGATCGGCAGGCCGTGACAGTCCCAACCAAAGCGCCGCTCGACGGGCCGGCCGCGCATGGCTTGGTAGCGGGGGACGACGTCCTTGATCGTCCCGGCGAGCAGGTGGCCGTAGTGTGGGAGGCCGGTCGCGAACGGAGGGCCGTCGTAGAAGGCGAACGAGGTTCGTCCGTCGCCTCGAGCCGCATCCGAGCCTTGGCGTAAGCTGCGGCCCTCGACGTCGTTGTCCTTCCAGAAGTGGAGAATGCTCTCCTCGAGAGCCGGCAGATCGAAGCTTGCAGGGGGTGCCTCGAGCGTGGACGGTGCATCTTGGTCGGACATGGCTTTGCTCCGGGGGCCCGAAGAGTAGGGTATGGCGGAAACTGCCGCTATCGGAGACGCTGCGCGTCCGCACACGCGGTTGACGGCCACACGGCGTTTCCCTGGCTCCACGAGCTTGCCCGCGACCTCGTCACCGCGTTATTGCTGCCCCCCGGCTGCGGAGATATCCTCCGCGTCACCCCCTTTGGAGACACTATGAAGCGCTCAATTCTCACGATCGTTCTCGGACTCGGCGCCCTCACCCTCGCGGGCTGCGGCGACGACACCACGGGCAACAGCGGCGGCGACGGCGGGGGCTCTGGCGACGCGCAGCCCTACCGGGACGACTGGCGCGAGGTGGTCAACCAGCCGTTCCAGGTTCAGGACGGGGACGACATCCTCATCAGCGAGCTGATCATCGGCAATGAAGGCGGCGACAACTTCCGCAACCGAGGGGACGTCATCGTCCAGTACGCCGACACCGACCGCATCACGGTCGAGATGCGCAAGTTCACGATGGTCCAGGGCCAGGGTCTCGCCGACGACGACTTCGACAAGCTCTCCATCTTCGCAACGACAGGAAGCCTCCCGTCGCGGCCCTACGCGCTCGCCCCGGAGGACAACTGCGTCGACCCCGCCGGACAAATGCAGTGGCCCGATGGCTGCCGAATCGCCGTCTTCTACGACGGACAGACCCAAGTCGACCGTTCGGGCGCCGACCTGCGCGTCACCCTCCCCCGCGACTTCATCTACAGCCTCGTCATCGAGACCGAGGACAACGATGCCGACTCGGACTACCAAAACCGCGGCAACGTCTGCGTCGAAGGTCTCCCCGGCTCGGCCGACATCAGCCTGAGCAACGGCAGCGCCTGGGTCATCCTCGATCCGTCGATGTCCGAGATGCCCGAGTGCCCCCCCAACCTGCGCACCGCGTGTGAAGAGGCGAACTGGGATCCGGACGCCTGCGACTGCTTGGCTCAGGGCTTCAGCTTCAGCCAGGTCAAGGTGGCCACCAACGACGCCCAAGCCGCGGACGCGATCGTCGACATTCCTCCCGGGGGTGACTTCTGGGTGGGCTACAGCATGCGCAACGACGGGCAGAACCTCCCCGGCGACGACAGCCCCGGTGCGCTCTGCGAGGCCGTGGTGGAAGACAGCGCGGGCAGCGTGATCCTCAACGAAGGCATCGACCTCGGCCAGTCGCCAAACGCCAACCAGGGATCCATCAACTACCCTGGGCAGCCCGCGGTCGAAGGCGCCGGCTTCAGCATCCTGCTGACCTCGGACACGTGTGCGGCTCCGCTGGGCACCGAAGACCCCGACAACTTCGCCGGCGTCGGCAACGGCCCCGAGCAGGACTCCGATGAGCGTGGAAACATGACGATCTGCTCGGGCTGCATTCGCAACACCGGCTGCGCAGAGTTGATCCCCGGCCTCTAGCAGCCCCACTCGGGGAGGGACCACGAAGGGGTCGGCGTCCATCGCCGGCCCCTCGTTCGTGGTTCGCCCCGCGGTCTCGTCGTGGGACTACTGCGGTTCGATGATCGCGCGCATGATCCAGTTGCCCGTCAGACCCAGATCTTCCGAGGGGCTCCAGGCGTCGCCCGTGAACAGCCAGTTCCGGTCGGAGAGAATCCCTCCGCCCACGTCCGCGGCGATGCCCGGGAAGCCGTCGTGGGACTCCAGACACATCGAGATCGCGAAACTGCCCTCGTCGACGATGATGTCGTCGAGCTCGAGCACGTCGAACTCGGCTCCGCTGAACGCACTGCTCGACGCGGTGAACTCTGCCAGCGCCGTCGCGATGCGAGTATCTGGGGCCAGGTTCTCATCCACCGTCCAGACCCCGATTTCGAACGGCTGAACCACGCCTTCGACGTCGCCACTGATGAGGACCTGAAAGCCGCGAATCCGAAGCGGGTAGTGCGAGGCGTCCGGCACGTAGGTGGATCCCCAGCACTCGCCTGCGACGAATCCGCCCTGAACGGCCGTCTGCATTCCGTCGGTCCAGACGTCGTTCTGAAGCACCACGAACCCCTGCCCCCCCGAACTGCTGCTCTCCGCCGGACCGCTGCTGCTGCTGCCGTCCGCCCCAGAGGACGACCCGCTCACGCTCGAGCCACCGGAGGACGAGCCGGCGTGGGTGCCCGCGCTGGCCCCCGCGGTGGTTCCCGACGTCGCAGACACGCTCGTCGAGCCGTCCGCCGTGCCCGAGCTCGAAGTGTCGTTCATGCCGCCGCCATCGTCACCGCAGCCCAGCAGGCAGGCAGCACAGAGCGTCCACGCGCGAGGAGATGTCCGCATCCCCGAACAGTAGCAGCCCTATCCAGCCGGCTGGGATGCCCTTCAGAAGCGAATCGTGCCGCCGGAGCGGGCCCAGTCACCCGAGGTCCTGCGGCGCTTCCGGGCGATCCCGAGCATCACCCCCGAGACGATCCAGGCAGCCGCCGCAGAGGCAGCGAAACCGATCGCGACGACCGTGAACCTCGTTCGATTCCGTCGAGAGGTGTCGAGGGTGGCCGCGATGTCCTCGGGGAGCGGGCGCGGTGACGTCCCGTACAGGTCGTAGGCCAGCGAGATCTGGCGGGTCCGGCTGCGCTCACGCTCGGCCAGCCCGAAGCTCACCGAGCCCAGTGAGGCGAGCGCAAATCCGCCGATCAGCAGCCCCCAACCGGCCTGGCGAAGACGCGTCGGCGGAGGGTCGGGCTCGCGGGGCGCTTTGCCGACGCCCGGCGCGGCCGCCGAAGGTGGCGGAGGAGGCGGAGCGTCGATGTCCATCTCGAAGACGCTCTGCGGACCTGCTTCGTCCGAACGCGGCTCTGGTGGCGGGGGCGGCGGAGCGTCGAGCTCCATGTCGAACACGCTGTGCACCTCGGCGGGTGCAGCTTCGGGCGGGGGGGGACGGCACCGTCCGAGGGCACCTGCGGGGCCATCAGCGTGGCCGAGAGGACCGCTGCGATGATCGACGTGGTGCTCATGAGTGTTCCTAGAAGAAGTACGCGACCCGCAGTTGGGCGTAGTGGTCGTGGCGAAGCGAGGTCTCGAGGATGCCCAGCGGCGCCAGGTATCCGCGCCCTTCGAGAAAGAGGCGCCAGTGCTCTCCGAATCTGCGGGAGGTCTCGGCGCGAAGGAAGCTGGCGCCGGTCACGATGTCGGTCATGCCTCCGGCGAGCACCTCGGTGCCCCCCGTGTCGCTGAAGGCGAGCCGGAATCCGGCGAACAGGTCGTGGTCGTAGAAGGTGATGGGTTGATCGGGCAGACGGAAGTCCCAGTAGAACTCCGAGGTCAGGGTGAGGTCGACGCCTTTCCCACCGAGGTCGAAGAACCAGTACTCCAGGCCTCCGGCGGCGGCGCCCGACAGCCGCAGCGAGCTCGACCACCATCGCGCCAGCGCTTCCCCTTTGACCACGAACGCCCCGCGCGTCCACTGAACGTCGGCCGAAACCTGCTCGAGGAAGTCGTAGCCGGGCAGCACCGCGTCGTCCGAGATCTGGCCGAAGAATCGCGGCTCCCGGCTCGTCCCGGAGAAGCCCGAGATGCCGATGTCGAACTTGCCGGCCGTCAGCGACAGCCGCGCGGCCACGTTGGGATGCCAGCGGCCCAGCGACGACTCGAAGGCAGGCTGCGCGGTGTCGATGACCGCGGGAAAGCGCAGTCGACCCCGGGCGCCGGCGAACGTCCGATCGCGAAAGTAGGGCAGGTAGTACCAAGAAATGCCCCAGTTCTTGCCCGCGTACCCGGCCTCCACGTAGGGCTGACCGAGCTTTTCGCTGCCATCGAGATCTTCGACCAGGTCCTTTTGGTTCACCACGTCGACGATGCGGTGATTCTCCATCACGCCCCAGTCGAACAGCCCCACCCCTGCCCCGAACTCGGCACCCTTTTGACGAAACTGATAGTCCGCCTGCCGCAGGTCGTAGTGCGTGCGCTCCACGTCGTGCGGGTCGACTCGAACGAAGGGACGCACGGTACCGGTGTGCACCTCACTGGCCGACTGCGCGTAGAACTCCGGCTCGGCCAGCAGGGAGATGCCGTTGCCCGAGCGCTGCGGCCCCTGCTGCGGCGGCTCGAAGAACACGCGCGCATCCGCGGCCGTCTTGCCGCGCACGTGCACGCATCCGGCCAGGCACGCGAATCCGAGCCAGAGCAGCCACCGCATCACCGTCATCGTTTCGACCCTCCCCGCGGCGACCCGTCTAGCGAACGGATTCGAGCGCGCCCTTGGAGAAGTCCTGCTCGGTGTAGCCGTTGCCGAACTTGAAGTCGCTGAAGCTCAGCACGGTGTTCTTGCCGGCCTGATGGTTCTTCATCGACCACACGTGCGCACGCCAGTGCTTGCCCTCGTATTGGCGGTAGTCGCCGTAGGTCAGCGTCTTGAGCTTGGCGTCCTTGCGGTCGTAGAACTCGATCTTGTGGACGCGGTACTCGCTGCTGTCCACCCACACCACGCGGCGCGTGTAGCCGGAGCGGTCGTACTTGGGCCGACTCTCGAGCTTGAAACACGTCATGTCGCCGCAGGCTTCCTCGGCGAGCAGGGTCCACGTGAACTTGTCGACTTCGGCCCCGGTGATGTCCTCGTACGCGAACTCGCTGCCCATGAAGGGCCCGGACGTGTTCTTGCTGGAGATCCGGCGGGTCCTCTTGAGCGCCGGCAGGTAGAGCCACTGGTCGTCGCCGTCCTGCTTGGGGTGGGAGAGCAGCGCGGTCCCCTGCACGTCGCTGGGACTGTCGAAGATGACCAGCGAGTAGTCGCCTGCGTTGGCGCGCTCGAGCGAGCGAATCCGCAGCGCACGAGACGATTTCTGGCCATGCGCGTTCTCGAGTTGCATCGTGACCGCCGAGGTCATGTCTCCGTACCCCGACGCGCGGGCGTCGATCTCGGCGGCGATCTGTGCGCCGCGTGCCTCGGCGGAGACCATCGCCGCCGAAGCGAACGAGGACAGCGTCGGCGTCGTGATGGCGAAGAGGGTTGTCAGGAGGGCGATGGAGCGGAACGAGCGTTTCATGACCGACTGCTTTTCGTTGGGTTGGAAGAAGCTTCGCCGCGCTCGGCAAACGAGAGCAGCGCGGGGAGGAGGAGGAGGTCGTGCAGGAGGGCGAAGCCGACCACCAGCACGACGAGGAGGCCCAAGTCGCTGTTCATCTGGAAGCCCGACTGCGTCAGCACGCCGAACCCGAAGAACAGCACCGCCGTCGTCGCCACCAGCGCGGGGCCGACCGCGTTGAGCGTGGCCCGAATCGCCTCGGGCGGCGACATCCCGCCCGTCGTGCGGGCGAGCCGGTACTTGGTCAGGAAGTGAATCGTGTCGTCGACGATGATGCCCAAGCAGACCGTCCCCGCGATCGAGGCGACGATGTTGATCTGCGAGAACAGGAGCGCCCACAGCCCGTAGCCGAACAGAATCGGCAGCAGGTTGGGCACGATGCTCAGCAGGCCCAAGCGCCAGCTCCCCAGCGCGAAGACCAAGCACGCCGAGATGAGCAGCAACGAGGCGAGGTTGCCCACCATCATGCTCTTGGTGTTCTCCTGGCTGAGGGTCGTGAAGATGATGACCGGACTGGTCGCGCGGGCATGCATCGCCTCGGGCGCGTTGTCCCGAAGCCAGGCCTCGGATCGTGCCTTGAACGCCAGAAGCTCTCGGCTCGACAGATCGCGCAGGGTGACGCTCACCCGCGTCGACGAGCGCGCGACGTCGATCCGGTCGTTGAGGTCGAGACCGACCGGGAGCGACATCTCGTAGAGCATCAGCTCCTGGCTGGCGGCCTCACGCGTCGGCGGCACCGCGTAGTGCTCGGCCCGTCCCTCGTGGAGGTTCTGGTTGATGCGCTTGATGATGTCGGCGTAGCTGTAGACGTGACTGACCTCGGGCTGCGCGCGAAGCCAGAGCGTGAAGCCGTCGAGTGCCCGAAGGTACTCCGGCTCGTTGATGGCCGACTCACCCCCGGCCTGCACGGCGTACTCCACCGTGTAGATGCCGGTGAGGTGCTCCATCATGAACTCGGTATCCGGCCGGAAGGTGATCGAGTCGTCGAAGTACTCGAGGAACTGATCGTTGCTCTCGAGGCGGGACGCAGCCACGCCCAGACAGACCGCCGTGACCAGGCCGCCCACGACCAGCCGGGTCCGATGCTGCAAGACCACGTCGGCGATGCGATCCATCAGCCGATGCCTCGAGACCGTGCGCGCCGGGACCCGCCAGGGAAGCACGAGCAGGAGCGCGGGCAAGACCGTCACCGAGTACAGGAAGGCGGCACCGACCCCGGCCACGGTCATGTTCGCCAGATGCCAGTACGGCGGCGCCTCGGCGAAGTTCAGGCACGCGAAGCCGACGATCGTCGTCAGACTCGTCAGCAGCACGGGTCGAAAGTTGGTCCGCAGTGCGTTCGCGACCGCGTCGGTCCGTGACGCGCCGGCTTGCAGCTCACCGCGTGCCGACAGGAACAGGTGTACGCCGTCCGCGACCGCGAGCGTGAGCACCACGGTGGGCGCAGAGGCGGTCGGAGGCGTGAGGGGATAGCCAAACCACCCGGCCACCCCGACGGTGACCGCCGAACTCATCGCGACGATCAGCACCACGACGCCGGTCGCCACGATGCTCCGCAACAGCACCGCGAGGACGATGAGCATCACCGCGTACATCACGGGGATGATCACCATCATGTCCTCGATCGAGGCCTCCATGAAGGCGTCGTTCATCAGCGCCATCCCGGACGCGCGAACCTCGACCCCGGGATGTTCGCGTTCGATGTCGGCAGCGAGCGCGCGGGCGGCACGGGCCGTCTCGGTGACCTCGGCCGGAGACTCTCGGGGCAGCCGCAGCGTGACGTTGACCCCCGCGGCGGCGGCGTCGGTCGCGAGCAGGCCGCCGACGAGCAGGGGCTCCGATGTCGCAACCGCGCGGATCTCGACCAGGTCCTCGTCCAGCAGGTCGGCCGCGGGAGCGTGGACGAGTTCCTCGATGACGATGTCCTCGTCCTCGGCGTAGCTGTGCACGAAGTTGGTGATCGAGTCCACGCGGGTGGCGTGGGGGAGCGTCCACGCGCGTTCGGTCAGGCTCTGAAGGACGGCGAGCGTGTCGCGTTCGAACACGTCCCCGTCCGCGGGCTTCACCACGAAGACGACGTTGTCGGTCTTCGTGAAGACCTCCTCGAGCTCGTCGAATGCGAGCTTCTGAGGGTCTTGCTCGGAGAAGAACACGCGGTAGTCGCTGCTGAGCGACACGTCGCGCAGCCCCACGGCGACGGCGACGCAGGACATCAACCCCAAGAGGACGACGAGCCAAGGTCGTCGTGAGATCCACACGCCCAGCGCGTGTCCAAAGCGTTCGAGCGTCATCAACCTTCTCCTGCAGGGGGCATACACAGCGTGACGTCCGGGTTTTGCGAGCATCCGACGTCCGCGCAGTCGGTGAAGCCATCGCCGTCGTTGTCGATGCCGTCACCGCACCGCGCATCGTCGTTCTCCTCGGCCCCCGGCGGCGGCTCCGGCGGCACGGCACCGCCTGGGTCGGTCGGAACCGGTTCGTACGGAGGGTCGTCCACGACGGGGTCGAACGCGTCTTCGAGGCACTCCTCGAAGCGGACCTGCGTGAGGGATTCGCAGTCGTCCGCGTTCTCCACAACGCACTCCGCCACGATCTGGCTCGGCCCCGCGCAGGCGCGGGTCTGCACGTAGGCCAGCGTCACGCCGCACCCGTTGAGCAGGGCGCGCGCCTCGGCGCACACCGAGCCGTCGTCGCCGAGCCGCGGCTGGGTGTTGCAGCCCACGAGCATCACGATCGGAAGCAAGCGCTTCATAGCCCCATCTCCGCGAGGTCTTCCGCGACGTTCGCGTAGAAGAAGGCGATGTCGAAGCCGGTCCGCACGTTGACGTCGGGCAGGTCGGACTGGCCCAGCTGCTCCATGTGATCGGCCGCGACGCACCCGCGAAAGCGGCCCCACTTGGCCGAGGTCACCGGGCAGAGGCCATCGTTGGGATCGGCCACGGTCGCACCCTCGAGATTCGTTCCGCCCACGACGTCGAAGGATGGGATCAGGGGCAACGCCATGAAGTCGTGCTGCCCGTTCCAGTTCCACAGCAGCGGGCCCTCTTGGGTGGAGCACGCCTCGAACAGGCGGTCGTCGTAGGCTTGGTCCGGGGTGCCGAAGGGCCGCGCGAAGCCAGCGAACGACTGATAGTAGATCCCGGGTGCGTCGGGCACCTCGGCGTTGAACGCTGCCGAAGCCGTCGTGGACAGCGCGGCGACCGACTCGCGCAGATGGACGTCTCCCTCGAGCGCCTCCTGGGTGAACCAGTCCCCCAGGAAGGTCGCAAGAGCATCGAGCGCCGCGTCACGGTCGGCGTCGGGCAGGTAGCCCAGTGCCGCGTCCGCCGCTCGCGTGCCGCGGTGCGCAGTGGAGAAGGTCGTGACCGATGCGACCGCGTCGGCGAGGTCCTCGGCGGAGGCTTCGACGTCCCAGTGCAGCCCGCCAGGGCTGACGAGGTAGCGACAGTCCAGTCCGCCCAGCGAGTGGCAGATCAAGTTGACCTTCGGCGCGCCGGTCTCCTCCCGGATCTCCTGGATTCGGTCCCACAGCACCACCGCGCGGCGCTGCGGAGTCTCGTACGGTGTGTCGATCGCGAGGTGGACGTCATGTCCGCCTTGCTCCCGCATGACGTCGACGATGCGCTGGCTGTAGCGGAATGCAGGGGAGACATCGATGCCGTTGACCAGCACGATTGGGAAGCGCGTGGGCTGGAAGTCGGGCCGGGGGTTGACGGCGTCGATGCAGCCATCGCCGAGGACCCGGCAGTAGGAGGCTCGCACGTCGCCGTCGATCGCCGCCGCGTCCCCGAGCAGGTCACAGACGCCTTCATCCAGCGCCGACTCGACCGTCGCGAGATCTGCGTCGCTGATGCCATCACAGACCAACGGTCCGAAGTCCTGCCCGAAGCAGGCTGCGATCTCGGCGTTGAGCTCGAGACAACGCCGTCCGCCATCCCCCAGCTGCGAGACATCCGTGAGCGCTTCGCAACCGGGCCCCAGCAGGGCCAACCCCAGCAGCAGCCTTCGCATCACAACCCCTCCATTGCCAGCGCGCTGGCCACATCGACGTAGAAGGCGCCAGCGTCGAAGCCCGTCCGCGGGTCGGGCCCGTAGTCGCCGAGCCGCCCGATGACGTCGTAGTGGTCGGCAGGCACGCAGCCCAGGAAGTCGCCCCAGCGCGCGCTGTCGACGGAGATCATCCCATCCGAAGGGCTGACGACGGCCCCGCCGAAGCGGTCGACGGTGCGGGTCGAGAACGGCGCGGTCGCCCACAAGAGCCCGGTCATGGCGTCATGCACCTCGACCGGCGCGTCTGGGCACCACCGCAGCACTTCGGCCTCGGACGGGTACAGCGGTTGACCGCCGGCGTAGCTGACGCCCGCCCACGACTGGTAGTGCACGCCCGGGTGGTCGATGACCACAGCGTTGAACCCGTTCATCGCTTCGTTGGTGAGGCCTTCGAGCGTCGAGCGGACGACCTCCTCGGCCCTGTAGCCGCTGAGACCTCCGGGCCCAAGGAGCGTCGCGAGGAGCGTCCCGGAGGTGTCGAACGTGGCCGAGAGCGCGGCGTTGGCCACATCGGTGCCGCGATGCGGGGTCGCGATCGTGGTCACCGACGCGACCATGCCGGCGGCCCGGTTCAGCCCCGCAGGGTCGTCCGCGAACAAGCCTCCGGGACTGACCAAGTATCTGCAGTCGATGCCGCCCACCGCCCAACACACCAGGTTGAAGCGTTCGCCGGGAAGGTCTTCGAGCGCGCTCAACAGCGCGGTGGCGCGAACCTCGGTCGGAGACCACGACGGCAGCACAACGGTGTAGGCCGGCGCCCCGAGCTCGGACTCGATGCGCTCGGGCACGCTCGGGTTCCAGTCGAAGATCTCGCTGGCATCGATGCCACTGACGAAGACCACGGGGAATCGCGGGCGCGCCGGCGTGTTCTGGGACGGCAGCGGCGCGGGACAGTCCCACGCGAACGCGGCGCACGCTCGAGCATCCACGTGGCGACCATCATCGGACCATAGACCTTCACAGCCCTTGTCGACGAGGCGGTCGTACAGCCCCTCTTGCTGCGCGGGCGTGAGCACGTCGCAGGCGAGCGCGTCGGGCTCGAGGTCGCAGGTCACCAAGCGCGCCGCGACGTCCTCGCACGGCGGGGGCTCCGCCACGCACCCGAGCACAGACGCGATGACGATGAACATCACTCGGGTGGCCACGTTGCCTCCTCCAGCAGGACCTCGGCGGCCTTCTCGCTGATCATGAACGTCGGCAGCGCGATGAACGTGCCGGGGATCTCGGGGAACACGGACGCGTCGACGACCCGCAGGCCCCGGGTGCCCAGCACCCGAAAGGACGGGTCGACCACCGCCAGCGGGTCGCTGGCCTTGCCCATCTTGTTGGTGCACGACGCGTGGTGCCCCCAGTGTTCGTCCCGGACCCACTGCCCAATCTCCTCGCGGGTCTGCACGTCGGGCCCGGGCCAGATCTCCTCGAGGTGCTGGTCGAGCGTTCGCGCCTGCATGCGCGCCTCGATCTCCCGCACGAACTCGACCCCGGACACGACGGCCTGGAGGTCCGGGTCGTGCATCGGGTCGATCTCGTCGAAGGAGTTGAAGACGATCTCCGGCGCCTCGAAGGGATCGGCGCTGCGCAGGCGAACGTAGCCGTCGCGGTTGTGGGTGTGCGCCTTGAGGATGAGCCAGCTGAAGCGCCGCGCGTCCTCGACCGCCGCTGCGGAGTAACCGGGGAAGTAGCCGCGCGCGTCGCTGGTGGTTGCGAAAATCTGCAGATCGGCCAGGGGGACCTCCTGGGAGCTGCGGCGAAGGACGGTCGCAAGGAAGCCGGAGGTCTCGTACACACCGCGGCCGTCGGCCCACTCCTGCAAACAGGGATCGGATGCGCCGTCTCCGAGGAGATCGCACTGATCGATGATCGACAGCGGCTCGTCGAGCTCGGTGACGACGGCGACCTCGTAGCGGTCCTGCAGGTTCAGACCGACCCCGGGGCGATCGACGACCACGTCGATTCCGTGCTCTCGCAGGTGATAGGCGTCCCCAACGCCTGACAGCATCAACAGCTGCGGCGAGTTGAACACGCCCGCGGACAGGATCACCTCGACGTCCGCCCCGACCTGATGGGTCGACGTGCCCTGCCCTGGCGCGAGGCTCGCGTCATAGAGGCCCTGGCCCGCGACGTACTCCACGCCCACCGCGCGCGGCGTCTCGGCGCCCGGATCGTCCCACAGCACGCGGGTCACGAAGGCCCCGGTGCGCACGGTCAGCGGATGGCCCGCCTCGACGGTGTCCACGATGAACTCGCGGGTGCCGTTTCGCTTTCCGTCCTCGGTCGCGAGCGGAAGCCGAAACAGCCCCGTCGTCTCCGCCGAAGAGAGCGACGCGTTGACGTCTTGCTGAAGCAGCTGCCCCAGCGCCGCTGCCGTCCCGACCGCATCCGTCGGTTCGATCGAGGCGCCCACGTTGGTCTCCGCGGCGAACGCGTTGGCCGCGGCGACCAGATAGTCCACGACGGTGCGATCGGACATCGCCAGCGCCGGGTCCGGGAGCTCGACGCTGAGCCACTCCCGAACCTTCTCGTAGGTGGGCTGCATCTGCGACGCGCGGAAGGTCGTGCTGCCGGTCAGCTCCGCGAGCCGGTTCCAGTCCGCCGGTGGCGGCAGCACCGTGACCAGCGCGTTGACGGCCGTCGACCCTCCCAGCGCGCTGCCCCGCGGGTACAAGATGCCGTCCTGCGTGAACTTGCTGTCGCGGGCGTCGTCCTCGGGGTCGAAGTGGTGCCGCACCCAGAACCACCACGCCATCGCGGGGTCCTCCGTGGACAGGGCGTGCATGGCGGGCACCCGGTAGCGGCCGTGGTCGCCGACGTCTTCGCCCGCCTCGAGCAGCAGGACGTGACAGCCCGCCTGGGCGAGTCGCGAAGCGAGCGGCCCGCCGCCGGCCCCAGAGCCGACGACGATGTAGTGAAACGCGTCCTGGGCTGGCGGCTCCTGGCAACGCAGAGGGACGTCGGACGAACTCTCGGGCCTGCCGGTGGCCGGCTCCGCGGCTGGATCACAGCCGGCGACCACGCATGCAGCCGCAAAGGCGAGCGAAGTCGCACAATACTTGACAAAACCCCCCATGTAGGACCGTCGCCCACCCTACGGCCTGTATCGTCGAGCGTCTGTGCGAGAGATCGGCACACGCTGTTCTCGAAATGTGTACAGATGAAGTCAGATGTAGGTGCTAGAGGCCCGTCCATGGGGGTCCATCCGATTCGAATGAACCGCCGCGCCGTGTTGATGGGACTCAGCGCGGCGGGTATCGCGCCGGCTTGCATCTCCGAGCCGTCCCTGGAGCCCCACGACCCCGAGCTGCCCGACCGGGACGACGTCGATTGGCCTGATGCGCCGATGGAGCCATTCGAGAACGCCGACGAAGCGTCCATCGCGAACGTCGCCGCGCTGATGGACGTGCTCATCCCCGCCGAGCACGCGGCCACCGGTGAGCTCCTCGCGCCCGGTGCTCTGGAGGCGGGCGCGCTGGAGATGCTCGAGCTCTCGCGCTTCCTGCCCTCCGCCCGCGCGCTGGCGCTGATCCCCGAAGCCAGCACCCCGGGGTTCGAAGACCTCGAGACCTTCGACGCCGCCTTGCGCGGCCTGCTGAGCGCCGACCTCGACGCCCTGGCGTTTCAAAAACACCCGCTCACCGCCTTTCGAAATCTGCAGCGTCACGAGCAGGATGCGGTCGTTCGCGAGGCTCTCTCGGACCCGCTCACCCGCCCGATGCTGCTGTTCGCACGCGCCGCCGCGTTCATTGCGTTCCTGGGCGCGGCGCACAACGATCTGGGGTTGGTCTACGTCGGCTTCCCGCCCTTCGAGGACTTCGAGGCAGGAATCGCCAACCGCGGCTACCCGAGAACGAAGGCGGGTCGGCTCATCGATCCCGAGGTCGAGGACCTCGCCGAGCTGGCCGCCGCGGGCGATCTCGAAGACTACACGTACAACCTCGAGCCGCCTCCAACCGAGGACGACGACCTCAGCGACGTGCTCGACGAGCGAGGAGACCTGCGATGAAGTCCCACTACGACGTGCTGATCATCGGGTCTGGATTCGGTGGCGCAGTGATGGCGGCGCGGCTGGGCGAGCACCTCGCCCAGTCCGGAGCCGAGCGCGACATCGTCGTGATCGACAAGGGTGCGGACCCGACCGGACGCTTCGACCTCTCCACGGCATCCTCGGAGATCCACGACCAGGGCAACCGCTTCCGCCACACGCTCGACCCGGAGTACCTCTCGGACTTGGGCGAGGTGTTCACGGACCTCTCGGGCGCGTACCGGCCCGGGTACTCGAGCATGAACGTGGTCGCGGGCAAGGGTCTCGGGGGAGGCTCGCTGCTCTACGACGGCGTCAGCCTTCGAACACCTGCAGCGGTCTTCGACCGGAAGCGCGATGGTCGACGTCTTTGGCCAACGGCGTACTCGAGAGCGACGCTCGACGAGGACTACGCTCGGGCCGAGGCGATGCTCCGCGTGCACCGCATGCACTGGACCGATGCCGACGTGCCGCACTGGCAGCTGATGACCAAGCGCGACTATGTGTTCGCCGAAGGCTGTCAGCGGATCGGCGCAACCGCCGTCGGTCTCAAGCTCGCCGACCAAGACGACGCCAACGAGGGCTGGTGGAACCAGGGCCAGCGCTTCGCGGGTCGACAAGACCTCACCAAGAACTACCTCGAGACCGCCCGCCTGGCAGGTGTCCGCTTCGAGACGCGGTGCGAGGTCGAAGAGGTCCTTCCGATGGACGACGGCTACGTCGTGCGGGGAGTCGATCGGCGAACCGGCGAACGGCAGTTCGAGGTCACGTGCCGGGTCCTCGTGCTCGCGGCGGGATGCGTCGCGACCGCCGGACTCATGCTGCGCTCGCGCGAGAACTTTGGCGGAGACCGAGCCCTCGACCCCGCCGGCGAGAACGACCCATCGGTCCTGGGCCGACGCCTGTCGAGCAACGGAGACTACGGGGTCATGGGCATCGTCGGACGCGACCACGAGCGGCCCGTGCAAGGGCAGCGCGGCAAGCCGATGTCGAGCTTTTGCCCGTCCTTCTGGGCGCAGCACCAGTTCATCCTGATCCCGTTCTATGCCGCGCCGATGTACGCGGCGTTGGGCCAGATCTCGAGCCTCTTGCCCCCTGCCGACGCCAGCGTGACCGGCCGCGGCAGCACCGCCATCGCGCGTTCCGACGACGGAGGACCTCTGCCGGACTGGGGCATGGGCTACAAGGAACGGCTGCAGCTGTTCACGAGCAAGATGCTGACGATGGGCTGTCTCGCGCTCGACGACGGCGAGGGACTCGTCGAGCTCGACGCCGCAGATCGCGTCGCGGTGCAGTGGCGCGAGACCAGCAACGAGACCGAGACCCGGTGGAGCGCCGCGGTGACCGCCATGCGTCGGATCTACGAGGCGCTCGGCGGCGAGATGTTCGCCGACGGCTACCGCACCGAGGGCACCGTCAACTCGTCTCACCCGCTGGGCGCCTGTCCCATGGCGGACGATGCGGCGCATGGGATCGTCGATTCGGGCGGGGAGTCCTTCGGGAACCCCAACCTCTTCGTCGTGGACGGAAGCATCGTTCCCGGAGCGCTCGGCGTGAACCCCTCGCTCACCATCGCGGCGGTGGCGGAACGTTGCGCGCGCCGGCTGGTGCTCGGAGACGGAACCAAGCCGCTGCTCGAGCGACTCTCCTGAGCGAAACCGCGGTACGGTCTCGGGCGTCATGGACCGGATGCGTCGCGTCTCCAACCTCTGGAACTGGCTGCCCGCCTTTCGTGCAGTCGCGGAGACGGAGCACGTGCGCCACGCCGCCGACCGTCTGCACACCAGCCCCTCCGCCCTTTCCCGAACGATCAAGCTGCTCGAAGACGACCTCGGGCAGCCGCTCTTCGATCGCGTAGGCCGTCAGCTCCGGGTCAACGCGGCCGGCCACGCGCTGCTTCGCGCGGTCCGAGACTCCATGCGCCGCGTGCACGACGTCACGATGGCCATCGAGTCGACCGAGCTCAGCGGTCCCATTCGCATCAGCGCCGAGGGCACGCTCATCGCAGCCTTCGTGGTGCCGACGCTCGCCCGCATTCGGAAGGCGCACCCCGAGCTGATCCCCCAGGTGCACACCGGTAGCCTCGACGACGCCCTGACTGCCCTGCGGGTCGGGGACATCGACGTCCTTCTGCAGACCACGCCGTCCGCTGCGACCGACCTCATGTGCGAGCGCCTGGGGACCTCGAGCAACGGGATCTACTGCGGGCGCGACCACTCGCTGTACGGCAACACCGAGCCGATGACGCTCGAGCAGATCGCCGAGCACCCCTTCGTCGCGCCACCGGGCCACGAAGGCAATCCGGTCGAGGGTTGGCCCGCACAGATCCCCCGCAGGGTCGCGGCGATGGTCTCGCCCATGCAGACGGGCGTCGAAGTCTGTCGCACCGCCGGCTTGGTCGCGGTCTTTCCCGACCGCGTCGTCGCGCGAGAGCGGCAGGCCGGAGATCTCCACCGCCTGCACGTGGACGGTCTGCCCGCCGTCTCCTTCTTCGCCACGACCCGCGAATCGCTCTCCGAAGGCGCGGTCGAAGCCTTCGTCGTGCTGCTGCGGGACGTGGTCGGTGATGACGCGGTCAGTCCGACGGATCCGCCCGCTGGCGGTGGAACGACCACCTGATCCCGAACCGATCGACCCCGACGGCGGCTACACGGGACGCGGATCGGGAAGCCCCGGTGGCAACCGCTCGACGAGCAGGGCGCCTCGAACGTAGCGGACATCGCCTGCGTAGTGATTGCCGGTCGCTCCAACGACGATGGCCTGACCGCCCTGTCGCGACGCCGCCTCGGCGGCTGCCCGAGCCTGATCGATGCGCGCCCGAACGACGATCATCATCGGGCCCGCGATCGGCAGCTCCGGAATGGGCCAGTCGCACGCAAACAGAGCCGGCGCGAGGTAGCAACCCGACGCCCCCGACCGCTTTAGATCGCCCCCGGCAACCAGCACCTCGGCGCCCTCATGGCCCTCCCAGGCGCGGTGCGCATCGAGAAAGGCCTCCCGCACCGGGGGCGTCACCGGACCCGCGAAGGAGAAGGGGTCGAGGGCGGGGCCCATCACCGCTCCAACCCAGACCCGCTTGAGGTGCCGCAGGAATCGCTCGTCGGCGTCGACGACATACGCCCGCTTGATGCCGCGCGGGTCCATGCCGGAGCGCCGCAAGCTCGTCCGACCCAGCACGTACGCGGAGAGCTCCCGATCGGCCGAGGCCTCGACCACGGCCACGCGCGGTCCGGGCTTGCGCACGCCGATGACCGGCCACATCGAAGGATCGTCGGGGTTCTCGTGCGCGACCTTGAACGCCACCTTCGACGCCGAGGGCTCGGGTTCATCCGCGTTCCATGGTTTGGACGCGATGTGCAGCACCGGAGCGCCGACGGTGCTCTCGAGCACGCGGGCGAGCGGACCGAGCAGCTCGCCGACGACCGAGCACGAGCCCGCCTCCCACTCCAGCCGCACCCGGCGGCCCTGTCGGAGGTTCTTCCAGACCAGCGCCAGACTCTCCAGCGGCTGCCCCGCGCGCTCGATGACGCGAACGTTGGTGTCTCCGAGCTCGCGAAAGCGCTTGCCGCGGAGTGCGTCGAGACGAAGCTGCACCTGGCCGATGAGTTGCTCGCGATCCCACGCGACCATTTGAAACTCATCGGCCAAACTCGAGCCGACCGCGTCGGCATAGAGCGTGACGAGGTCGCGAAGCTCGGAGCCCAAGGCCCGAGCCGCAGCGGCGATGCGTTCTGGTCTCGGCGCTCGCTCGGTCACTTCAGCGCCATGATCACGGCCGCGGACACGCCGACACCGATCGCGATCCCGGCTGCGACGGCCACGGCGACGGTCTTGCTGCGCTGCGTCGGGGGCTCGATGTCGTCCGTCTCCATGAGCTCGGCAGGCGCAGCCTTCGTCGCCTCGATCAGCTCGACATCTTGATGACGCGGCGGGATCTGGCCGTCGTTCCTCGACGAGTAGTCACCGAGCTTGTCGATCAGCTCGTCGAAGGTCGGGCGCACGTCCGGACGACGACTCATCATGCGTCGACACAGGTCGGACAGGCCGACGTCGAAATTTGCGACCTCCAGCTTGAGCTGCGGCCGCTCGGACTTGAGGTGGCGCCGCACGACGGCGGTGTAGTGGTCGTCGTGCCCGCCCTTGCGAAACGGCGGATGACCGCTGCACATGTGGAACAGCGAGCACCCCAGCGCGTAGACGTCGGCGCGCGAGTCGACCTCGTCTCCCATCGCCTGCTCGGGCGCGAGATAGTCGGGCGTGCCCACGAACACGCCGGTGGCGGTGATCGACAGGTCTTCTTGCAGCGCCTTGGCCAGCCCGAAGTCCGTGACCTTCACGGCCCCTTGGCTGGTGACGACGAGGTTGGACGGCTTGACGTCGCGGTGCACCACGCCGGCGCGCTGCGCTTCTCGCAGGCCGACGGAGGCCTGACGAATCGCTTCGGCCGCGTCGCCGGGATGCAGCGGTCCGCGCTTCTTGAGCGCCTGGCCGAGATCCTCACCGTCGAGGAACTCCATCGCGAGGAACGGCCGACCTTCGTGCTCACCGATCGCGTAGATCTGCACGATGTTGGCGTGGTTCATCGAGGCCAACGACCTGCCCTCCCGAAGGAAGCGCGTCTTGAACTCGGTGGACTCGCGATGCTTTGCACCAAGAATCTTGATAGCGACCCGGCGGCCGAGCGCTGAGTCGAGGCCTTCGTAGACCTCGCCCATCGCCCCCTTTCCGAGCAGGCCGACCACTGAGAATTGGCCGATGCTTTCGGGCAACGCCGCCATCGCGTACGCCGAGGTTTATCACGGGAACGGCGCTCGTCGCCACGATACGCGTCGTCCGGGTGAACAGGTGTTCCTGCCGCCGAATCACGCAATACGCGCAATCGGGCTGGAGGACTACAGGGTGCCGAAGAACGACCCATCCAGGGCCGCAAACCGGAAGTCGCAGTGCACGTGGGAGGTGTACTCGACCAAGAATCCGCCCCCGCTTTGGCACGCATCTTCGAGGCTGGACAGGGCGACGTCGTTTGGATCCATGTCGAAGCCGTCCCCGAACATGTGGCGGGAGTGCGTCGCTCCGCCAACCCCGCGGTTGTACGCGGGCGAGCGGTACCCGGAGTTGACGGTGATCGAGCCGACCGCGTCCCGCAGCGCTTGCAGGGACGCGATCGCGTGGGGCTGAACGACGGCGTAGCGACCCTTCCAGCGGTGGGCGACCTCGGCGAGGGTGAAGTCTCGGCTCAGCTGCGTCTTGGGGTCGACCGCGTCGAGGTCGATGAAGCCCAGCGGCATTCGATAGTTCTCCGCCCCATTCAAGGCCGAGGGGTAGTCGTAGCCCTCGAGCGTCGTGCTTGGAAAGACCAGCGGGAGGCAGGTCGAGTAGTCACCGGTGACGCCCGGGAAACACGCTTCCCCCTCGCTCGACGCGGGCGGCATCGGGGGCGGCTCGCTCGGCATCGAGTCGCCGGTCGTCTCGGGGTCTTCACCGGTGGAGCCTTCGTCGACCTCGGGCTCGCTGGTGAGCACGTCGATGAGTGTTGCCGCCTGCGCGGTGCTGTCCGACATGCACAGCGCCGCCGCCAGGGACCGGTCGTTGGGGTCCGCCAACGTGAAGAGCTCGCACAGTCGTCGACTCGCCCGCGACTCCCGCTCGAAGCTGCTGGTCACGAACCGCAGGCGGCGGTGGAAGTCCTGGTCGTCGTAGTCTTCGACCTCGCCCAGGTCGTCTGCCCAGGCCACGCGGTGCTCCGCGTCCTGCCCCTTCATGCAGTCGCGGTGCTGATGGTGCAAGGAAACTCGCCAGGCCTCTTCGGAGAGCGGAGTGTCGTGCTCGGATGGCCCGGCCTCTTCGGGCGGCGTCCATCCCCGCGCCAACGCTTCGTCCAGCCCCGCGTTGCAGCGTGCGAACTGGCGCTCGTTGGGCGCGAGGCGCAGTCGCGGAAACCCGAGCTCGAAGTGGGCATCGATCAGGTTGGCGGTATGGAGCTCTGCCTCTGCCAGGCACCGCGCCTCGATCGATGCGCGCTCATCGAGGTCGCCTCCACCCAGGACCCCCGAGAAGACTTCGCACACCAGCATCTGCGACGCCCGCAGCCGCTGGACGAGCTCGTCGACCTCGCCGCCCCCGACCAGCTCGAGCTCATCGCCGTACTCGCTGGGGACGCGGGTCGGAAGATTCTTCTGAACCGCCGACCAGACCGCGTCGTTGGCGGTGCCGACACACGCGCGCAGCGTCTCTTCCGCACGCAAGGAATCACCGGCGCGCTCCTTCGCGGCCTGGATGAGACAGCCGGCGACCTCGTTGTAGTGCCCCGAGCGCGAAGGGTCGAAGCCACTGCCATCGTCCGCCTTGCCCGACACGCTACCCGAGGGACCCGCACGCCCCGTCGGCTCCGAACCGCACGCGACCGCAAGCAAGGCCGCCGACAAGACTCCAGATCTCCCCCACACGACCTCAATGTAGGCGGATATCGTGCGTCTCACCACACGATTCTGGTTTCTCCGCTGGAGCCAAAGCCGTCGGCCCGATCGTCAGGGCGTCAATGCGGGGGACCGCCGCCCTCGAACGCGGGGTTCTCGAACCGGGTGTGCTCGCCGATGAAGGTCAGGTGCACGGTGCCGCACGGGCCGTTGCGCTGCTTGCCGATGATCACCTCCGCGTCGCGCTCGATCTCCTTGCGCTTCTGCTCGTCGGTCACGTAGCGCGCTTCGCGGTAGATGAACATGATGACGTCGGCGTCCTGCTCGATGGCGCCGGATTCACGAAGGTCCGACAGCATCGGCCGGTGGTCGGCGCGAGAGTCGACGCCGCGGTTGAGCTGCGAGAGGGCGATGACCGGGAGCTCCAGCTCCTTGGCGATCGCCTTGAGGCCCCGGGAGATCTCGGAGATCTCCTGCTCGCGAATGTCGTACTTGCCCTTGCCGCCCCGGGCAAGCTGCAGGTAGTCGACGACGATCATCCCCAGCGGTTTGCGCCGGCTGCCTTCCTCCGGAGGTGGGAATAGGCTCTTGTCCTGGCGAAACCGACGCGACCGGGCGCGAATCTCCAAGATGGTGGGCGCCGCGCTGTCATCGATGAACAGCGGCGCCTTGTAGACCCGGTCCGCTGCCTTGACCAAGGCCGCGAACTCCTGCTCGACCAGCCGTCCGGCGCGAAGCTTGCCAGCGTCGATGCGAGCCTCGCTGCAGAGGATCCGCTCGATGAGCTGGTTGGCGCCCATCTCGAGCGAGAAGTACAGCACCGGAAACTTCGGTGGCCGTTCGCTCTCGGGCTTGTGCATGTCCCGCTCCTGCAGGATGCACGCGTGCTGGGCGAAGTTCAGCGACAGCGCGGTCTTTCCCATCGAAGGCCGCGCCGCCAAGATGACCAGGTCACCCGGCTGCATCCCACCGGTCATCTCGTCGAGCTTCTTGTACGACGTCGGGACCCCGGTGATCGGGTTCTTGAGCTTGGCGCGCTCGGTGATGGCCTCGAACACGCCGTGGATCAGATCCTTGGCCGACTTGTACGTGCCCTTGCGCCCCGCTTGGTTGACCTCGAGCAGCTTCCGCTCGGCCTCGTCGATGTACTGCCCGACGTCTTCGACCTCGTTGCGGCCCTCCTCGGCGATCTCGGAGCAGGTGATGACCAGCTTGCGCACCGTCGCGGCGTCGCGGATCAGCTCGGCGTGGTGCGCAATGTTGTGGCTGGTCGCGTAACGATCCGCCAGCTTGCTCAGGCCCTCGAGGCCTCCGATCAGTCCGAGCTCGTCGGTGGCCCGAAGCTGAGCTTCGAGCGTGACGATGTCGATGGGTTGACCGCGGTCGGCCAGCTTGACCATCGCTCGGTACACCGCCTGGTGGGCCGGTACGTAGTAGTCCTCATCGCTGACGATCGAGACCACCTCGTTGAGGCCCTCGTTTCGCAGCAGAATCGCGCCCAGGACGGCAGATTCGGCTTCCTTGTTGTGCGGGAGCGGCTTCGACATGGGGGCAGGTCTTCTACCGTAGATCCAACCTCGCGCGGGGGGGACGCACGCAGCGTACGGGGTCGCTCCGCTCCGTCCCGCGCCGATTGACGGCTCCGGGGCCATGCGCGATGCTGCCTGCGTGGTCGGTGTCGTGCTCGTCGTGCTTGCGCTGGTGGCACCGCCCGCGCAGCCCCCGACCGCCGCGCCCCCGACCGCCGCGCCCCCGACCGCCGTGCGCCCGACCGCCGTGCGCCCGACCGCCGTGCGCCCGACCCTGCCCCCGCGCTGGCGAGCCCCGACCCCGCAGGCGTCACCCGATCATGGCGACGCCGCGCGCGAGCTCGGGCTGCGTTCGAAGGGCTCTGGGTACGTCCGCATTCGCGACGAGGGTGACCGCTTCGACGCCTTGATCCGTGCCGACGGGCAGGTCGTCTTCACCCTCGATCGAACCGTCACGGGGACACTCGACGGCATCTGCGCCTTCGCGATTTGCGTCGGCACTCGAGAGCGCGAGACGAGCCGACGAGGCGGCAAGGCCGCTCGCGGCATCGCCACGGTCGCGGCGTTGCTCTCCGAAGCCGGGTTCACCGGCACCACGCGCGTGGGACCCTACGGCTACGGCACGCCCGCCGGTGGCCCCTTGCAAGGCATGCCCGGCATGCCCGGCAGCATCCGCAGCTGGGGCAACGGGTCCGACGACCCACCTCCGCGTCCAGGCGTCGCCGCCGTCGGACGCTACGGGGCCCTGCCAGCCCCGGTCGCCGAGATGTCGACCTTCATGGACGACACGTTCGAGTTTCGCCTCGCGTTGGCCCGTGCCGAAGCCGAACGCAAGCTCGACGACGCCGGCGCGAGACTTGGACGCGAGCTCGCCGCGATCTGGAGCTCGGACCAGTCGATGAGTCGAAAGCGGGCGGCCGTGCTCGAACAGTGGGCGCAGATCGACGCGCCACCGCCGCCCGACCGTGACGCGGTGCTGACACGAGCCGTCGACGCGTCACTCGACGATGTGCGGGCCAAGGCCGTACAGCGGGCTCGATCGCGCATCATCTCCTCGGTCGGGCGCCATGCTGCCGCGGGCACTCCGAGCGCGTTCACCGACGCGGAGCTCGCCGAGTTCAACGCCCGCGACGGCGTCGAGCCCTTCTGTCCCTATGGGACGCAGGCCTGCCCCGCGGTACCGCGCCCGCAGCCCGGCCCCTAGCCGAGGCAGCGAGGCGCTCAGACGTCGCAGCCGGACACGTCGAGGATACAGGTGCCAGGGCTGCACGCGAGTTCGCCTTCGCCAAGGCCCAGGCTGGGGCAGTCGAGGCCCTGCAGGTCGTCACCGTCACATTGCTCGCCGGGCTCGATCACGCCGTTCCCACAGGTCATGTCCACATCGCACGCGGAGGTGTCGAAGGTGCAGTTCAGCGTGCACGCAAGCTCGCCCTGCCCCAGGCCCAGGGTGCTGCACGTGAAGCCTTGCAGATCGAGCCCATCACACTGCTCGCCGGGCTGAACGACGCCGTCGAGACAGTCGGCGGGCCCCGGATCGTCCGAGCATGCAGAGGTGTCGAACACACACTGCGGTGCGCAGCCGAGCTCTCCGTCTCCCAAGCCCAGGCTTACGCAGTCGAGGCCCTGCAGGTCGGAGCCGTCGCACTGCTCGCCCGGCTCGACGTCTCCATTGCCGCAGTCGGGCTCGCCGCTCGAGCCCGAGCCCCACGACGACGAGCCCCACTGCCCCGAGGTCGTTTCGATGAAGCCGCTGCTTCCACTCCCCCACGACTCGGTCACATCGGTGGCCGTCTGTGGCCCGGTGGTGGATGGGATGGGAGGCGACGTGGTGGGCGAGGTTGGCTGCGCCGTCGTCACCGGCGAGTTGCCCGTCATCGGAGGCGGCACGGTGGGGCCGGTCGTCGATGTGCTGCCGCTGCTCTCCGATCCAGAGTCGACGTCGATCGCGGGACCACAGCCGACGCAAAGGACCACGAAAGCAAGGTTCGCAACGAGCAGTCTCATGGACTCGAGAGTACATGCTCGCCGACCCCGGCCACGAAGAACCCCGAACACCGGGAGGTATTCGGGGTCTTCCAGCCGATCCGCCGGCCATTCGACGGAGCGCGGTTACTGCGCGCCCGCTTGCGAAGACGCGAGCCGCAGCCCCAACGAAGCTCCCATGCTGTGCGCCTATCCAAAATGCTGACTTCCTGCCCGGTTTCGACTAGCCGCACTCCAGCTCGAACGATCGGACGGACACCTCGACGTCTCCGGGAAGCGCCAGCACGTTGTGTCCCACGAACCCGACGAACGCGTCGCTGACGTCGAACGGGGTGGGCATTTCGAAGATCACATCGAAGGTGGTGCCGTCGGCCGACGCTTCGAAGTACAGCGTACCGGCGTCCTCGCGGAGTTGTAGCCAATGCATGGTGTCTGGATTCCACGGGGTCTCCGCTACGATCGAGGGAGAGCCGACCTCGGGAGTGATCCGCGCCTCCAGCAGAATCTCAGTGCCGTGGTGCGCCAGGTTGTATGCGATCCGGCCTGCGCCCGCGTGCGGTTCGACCCACAAGATAAGCAGCACGCCGTCGGTCTGCGGTGGCGTCCCAATCTCGAATCGTGCGGTGGCCCCCTCCATGCCGCTCATCTCGGGGTCGACCATCATCCGGGCAAACTCGTCGTCGGTCGCGGCCGTGACCGTGATGATCGACTCGCCGTCTGCCTCATTCGTCGCGCCCGGGTAGGGCTGATTCCATCGTAGATCTTCGAGACCGTCGTCGAACGTGTCGAAGAAGACTGGGCACACGGTGTTCGCACCCGAGCCCGTGCTCGCGTCATCCGTACGGCCGGTGTCGCCCCCGGTGGTCGTGTCCTCGCTCGTACGGCCTGACGAGGCGGAATCGGAACCGCCCTCGCCTGTCGTCGACACACCATCGTCACCTACGGTGTCGTCGGCGCCCGAGGTGGAATCCTCGGTGAGGCCCGTGCTGTCGACACCGCCACTGGTGCCCGCTTCGGTGGGGGCGAGGTCTCCCGACCCGGTCTCGGGGGGTAACGCCGAGAAGCAGCCGCTGAGTCCCAACAACGCGGCGACAGCCATGGTTTCCGTTCGCATGGCGCACACCTGTGCATGCATCGGGCCAAGCCGAAACACGCCAACGTACGGGTTTCTCCGCAACGAATCGCGGGACGACTCACACACCCCGCGCAACTTGAGCAAAGGCGTTGCCCACCGGGGCGACGGCTTTGCCCGATGGCCCGAACTCCGAGGTGTTCGGGGTTCGGGTCGACTGGCCTTCCTCGTGACCTCCGGTCAACGGACGTAGAGATTGAGGCCGTAGTCCGCTGGGGGCGTGCCGAACCCGTTGTTGGCGAAGTCGGCCTCTGACTCGCCCTCGTTCGACGCGAACACGTTGAACGTGGCTTCGTTCTCTTCGGTGATTCCGATCCCGTGGTCGGAGTTGGCACACGTGTCGCCGCCTCCGCCGATCATCATGACCGAGGAATCTGCTTGAGCGGAGTCGGTCAGGTGCCAGTTGGCCCAGAAGCTGATCGAGTTCGGTCCGCCGATGTCGCCGGTGCAGTCCGCCTGCGCGAACCCGGCAGTCTCGGTGTAGTTGCCCGCGAAGTCGACCGCGCAGGTGTCCTGCACTTCGTCGGTCGCCCATGGTCCCACCCCGTCGTAGAGGCTGGTGAGGTATCCGCGGAGAGTTTCGGCCCCGAGGCAGTCGTCCGTGGTCTCGAGGATGTGGGACGCGTCCTTGGCGTCCGTTCGCGAGACCTTGAGGTTGGTGGCGGACACGCGCCAGAAGGCCGCCGAAAGCATGTCGATGACCTGCGTCGAGGAGAGCGGGTTGCCCTGCTCGCTCTCGAGATCAAACCACCAGCCGCCGTCGTCGAGCATCCAGTTGTCCACGCCGTCGCCGTTGGCGAATCGAGCGGCCAACGTCCAGCCACCGCCGTCGGTGGTCATATCGCAAAGCACCGCAAACGAGCCCATGTCGTCGGGATCGATGGTGTAGACCCCGTCGGTCGCGGCCGGAACCTCGGCGAGGATCTGCGCGCAGTCGCGGGCGAGCTGGCAGGTCTCCAGGCATCCGTCGGCGTTGTCGGGGTTCATGTCGTCGCAGGTCTCCTCGCCCCCGACGACGCCGTCGCCACACTCGACGTTCTGGTTGCCGGTCGAGGAGGACGAGGAGGACGAGGAGGACGACGACGACGACGACGACGAATCGTCAGCAGCCGTGGTCTCAGAGGAGGACCCATCGGAGCCGGTGTCCCCGGTACCGGAGCCCGTCGCCGGTCCAGCGGAGCTCGATGCGTCCGCGCTGGATCCGCTGCTCGTGCTCGTGGTCGAGTTGTTGGTCGTCGAAGCCGTGGTGGGGTCCGGCTCGCCGGTCGTGCCGCCGGTGCTGTCGTCCCCTGGAGTCGACTCGAAGTCGTCGCCGCATCCCGGAGCGGTAAGTAGAAGGAGAACGATGGGGAAGGATGAAGTTCGGTTCATGGGGTCCTCGTTCCGAGCGCCCACTATGGGGGAACGCGCGGTGGGTGAAAAGGCGGGGCAGGTCGCCCCTTGTGACCACCTGTCAGTGCAGGTCGTACCGACCTCATGTCCAATGCCCGGCAAGTCCGACTCCGCTCGATTTTTGGGATAGCATGCGACCGTGATGCGCGAATCGAAGAACCTCCGGTGTAGCGTCCTGTGCATCTGCGTGTCCCTCGGAGTCGTAGCAGGGTGTGACGATGGCTCGGGCACGGTCGAGCAGGACCTCCCGTTCCCGCAACAGCCGGCGCAGACCGGCACCGCGACCACGACGACATCGGCGACGAGCGACGCGAACACCGGTGATGGGACCACGACCGAGACTTCTGCGACCCAGAGCGCATCCGCTGCGGCGACTGGCACGAGTACCGGGGAGGAGCCGCAGTCCTGCGAAGGGGGATGTCTCGAGCCCCCGAGCGACTGTCACGAAAGTGAGGGTGATTGCGTAGACGACGTCTGTGTCTATTCGGTGGCCGCTTTCGGGACACCCTGCGACGATGGCGACGCCTGCACACTCGGCGACACGTGCAACGACGAGGGGACCTGCGTCCCCGCCGACACGGTCTCGTGCGACCGCGACAATGCCGAAGGCGGGACCTGCACCCAAGGGGAGTGCAGTGGTTGGACCTGTGTCGAGCCGTACGACAACTGCGATGGAGACTGGTCGAACGGGTGCGAGATCCCGGTCGGCGTGCCCAACTCCTGCAGCAACGCCGGAATCATCGAGACGGGGGGGTGCGGCACCGCATACTGCGGAACCGAGCTCGGGACCCAGATCATCAACTTCGAAAAAGAGAACTTCCGCTGCGTGACGTGCTCGAACTGCACGACGCCTTCGGAGGGAATGGTGGCGTGGTGCAATCACACCACCGGCAGCTGGTGGCCCGCCGAGAGCGAGGAAGAGAACGGCTCCTGTCCCGCATTCTACGAGCACGCGACGTGCGGCGGATGATTCGGTCCTCCGTACTATCGGCATGCTGCTGCTCAGCGGCTGTCTCGGGGCCGTGACGCCCCCGGGCGAGCGTGAGACCGACGACGACATTGGCGACGTGCCGGCGGAGACCGGCGAGGAGGTGAGCACGGCAGCCACGTCGAGTATCCCGCCATAGACGACGGCAGGCTCGACGCCACGTAAAACGCCCCGGTCGTGCACGCGGAGGAGACGAGTTGGTCGCACGGAGGGGTTCCGGGTTGGGTTTGGTGCGGGACCACGGGGCATGTGACCCGCTCCGTGATCGACGACCGTCGAGGAACACAGGCCGCCAAGGAGTTGCTCGGTGAACGAAAGGACGGTGTCACCGTCAGCCCGAGTCAGAGCCGCTCGATCACCGCCGCAGACTCGAGCGCCACGATCGTGGCACCGCGGGATTGCCCGACCCGACCGGTACGTCTGCTTCGGCGTCCACGAGTGGCGATGCCGACACCGGCGTCGAAGAGGGCGCCTCGTCGGGCGCCGGCGAGGAGACGCGATGATACAGGCTCGATCAAGACGCGCACCTCTGCCTGCTGCCCCCTTCCGCCTGCCCTGGATGAAGCTCCTCGCCCGCGTCTTCCGCGTCGACATCTTGCTCTACTCCCGCTGCTGCGGGCCCATGCGCGTCACCCGGGCCCTCACCACACCGCAGGATATTGCGGCTGAGGACCGCGGTGCACGGGCCGCCGCCCCGAGCCTCTCCTGTCGGACAACTCCTGCTCTTCTCGGCATCACCCGCAGCCCACTGAGTCTCGCTCTACCAGCGCGTCGCTTGCCCACCGCGCTCGTCTCGGCGTCCCATTCCCACGGACCCCGAGCCCGCCGGCCTTTCTTTGGCCGTCGTGTCACCGCCGACCACGCAGCCAGCCCAGGACGCAAACCCCACGCAGACCTTGAACACAGAATAGTTTCATGATTTCGTAAACTTGCAAGGTCGCCATGATCTCGTGCTGAAATTCTGTCGAAGCTTTGTTGCAAGATGCTCGATGTTGCACAAACTCCTGACGACTCAGCACAGCGAGCTGGGTGGACAGGACCAACGATGAACAAGAACTCGATGATCTACGCCTGGGCATTCGCCCTTGGACTCGCCCCCTTCGGCTGCGGCGATGACAGCAGCGACGGTGGTCAGGACACCGAAGCCGCGACTTCGACGGCAAGCGGGGATGGCACCGCCGCCGACGGCACCGCCGCCGACGACACCGCCGCCGACGGCACCGCCGCCGATGACACCGCCGCCGACGACACCGCCGCCGACGACACCGCTGCCGATGACACCGCTGCCGATGACACCGCCGCCGACGACACCGCTGCCGATGACACCGGAGCCGCGGAAACGGCCCAGATTCGCGTCCTGCACCTGGGCGTCAACGCCCCCGGCGTCGATGTCTTCGCGAACACGGAAGGGCCGGTCGTCGAGAACCTGATGTTCCGTGAAGGGACCGAGTACCTCGAAGTGCCAGCGGGCGACTACACGTTCCAGATCTCCGTCAGCGGCTCGTCGGCGGAAGAAGCGGTCCTGGCTCCCGAGCTCTCACTCGCCGCAGACACGAAGTACACCGCCGTCGCGATCGGCGACCTCGAAGAGGAGGGCGCCATCGCCCTGCAGGCGCTCCCGCTGGTCGATGACGACGCAGGCATCGATCCCACCGAGGTTCGCATCACCGTCATCCACGCCGCCCCCGCGGTCGGCGAGGTCGATGTTTGGGAGATCAGCGACCCCGAGAACCCCGTCGAGCTCCTCTCCGACGTGCCCTTTGGCGGCTCTGCCACGATCCCGGACATCCCCGCCGGAGCCCTCGAGATCGGCCTCGACGTCGACAACGACGCAATCCCCGACGTGACCTTCAGCGTCCCAGACGCGGGCTTGGGTGGCCTGCAAGTCAACGCGTACGCGAACAACGATGCTGCGGGTGCGGTTGCACTCATCGCGCAACTCCCCGACGGAACGCTCGTCCCAATCGCCGCCAACTAATCCCCATCCCGTGCATGATCGACAGGCCTTCCGATCATCCACCGAGGCCGACGAATACCGCGTTCGTCGGCCTTTCTTTTGCTTCCGTCGGGCTCGTCGTTCGCTGTAGGGGCAGCCGCATGATGACGTCGTGGAAGCTGCGCCTCATGGGTCGCCTGTGGCCCGCGAGCGGGCCAGCCGACTGCCAGCCGACTGCCAGCCGACTGCATCATGGGTCGCGCCGCTCAACCGCGACAGCGGGACGATACGAGGGGCTCGTCGGCGCCGGCCAGCGCCTCCTCTTGGGCATTGTTCCGCTACGGATCCGCGGCGACGCATCGGTCTCGAACACAGGCGAGCCGGGTCGGGGTGGGCGTGCACTTGGACTTGCACGGCGTGCAGTGCTCGAAGAACTCGGCGATCCGCACGGTGGCCACCGTGCGATCCGCGGCCTTCGAGACCACCGCGTAGCACCCCAGCGGGCACACGGACTCGAGGACTTCGCAGTCGGTCGGGGATTCACACGGGCTTGCGAGCGCGGCGAGTACGGCGTTGATCTCCTCCGCCCGCGCATCGCATGCGTCCTCCCCCTCCCGTACGATCGGATGGGTGAGTCCAGGCGGCACCAACGTGCCGCCCGCCTGCGCAGGCGCCGATGTCTGGGCAGCCGGGTTCGGACCGGGCTCGCTCGGTGGCGCCGTGTCCGGCTGGAGACACGCCGCGAAGCACACGGCCAGCGCTGCCGGCAACCCGTTGGCAGCGCCAATCCTCGCCCACCCCCAGCGCGCACGACCCATCGAGCGCAAGACTACCTGGTGTCATCCCCCCGCGACGAGTTTTCCCCGTGCAACACTTGGGCGGGGGAGTTCGACCCAATGGTGCACGTGACGAAACGAACCGGACCTCGAGGATGGAGCATGGTGGCCGCGGTCGCGACAGCGATCGCCGCGCTGGTCTCGTGTGGGCCGCTCGAGCCCGAGCCCCAGGCCCGGCCGCAGCCTCCAACCCCGGCGCCACCCCAGCAGCATGCGCCCGCGCCCAGCGACGAGGTGGCCCCCGAGCTTCCCAATCGCGCACAGACGCTCGATGCATCCGCGAACGAACTCCGGACGCTCGCGATCGCTCACCTCGACCACACGCCAATTGCGACGCTCGATGCACAGGTCGTCCGCAGCGTGCAGCGAGCCCTGGAGACCGCCGAGTCCTCCGACTCCGTGCAGTTGACCCCTCCGCGATGGGCGCTGGTCGTCCTCCTGGGCCTCGAAGGACGACAACGGCCGCTCGTCGCCCACCCCATCGGTGAGCAGACCCTCCGATTCAACGCGATCGACCCCTGGTCCGCCCGTTTCGCCGACGAGGCGGGCCGCGTCGACGGACGCGCGAGCGAGATCGACGTGGGGCCCGAGCTCTTCTCGGCCATCGAGGCGGCCCTGGGACCCGGTGCCGAGCAGCCCAAGGAATATCGGATGCGCCCCGGCGCGGTCGATCTCTCGAAGTACGAAAAGACGCCGTGATTGCGCCGCGCTCCCGCCCGACGCAACCGTCGCTCCTGCGGCGATGACACACTTGCGACCGTGGGGAGAAAGACTGCCGAAACGGTGTCGGACGTCGTCGTTGTTCCCGAGCGTCCCCCCAAAGCACGACGACAAGTCCGCGGCCCCCACCGTGGTCGTGTGCGGCCGAAGCTGCGTCCGCGTACCAGCGGCTGAGCATCAGCTCGATGCCCCAGCGGGCGAAGAGAGAGCGGCGCTCGTAGGGCGGCGTGAACACGCGTGCCTCAACGATACGCCCGATCTTCGCTCGTGGGATGACGAAACGGGCATTGACGAAACGGGCACGCATCACCGGGAGTCGTGCATCGACTGGTCGCCGAACGCCGACTGCACGGAAGAGTGCCCAGATGAGGTATCGCGTGGGTCCGATCACCGAGCGACTCATCCTCCGAGCGATGACGCCGGACGACGTTGAGGCGTTCTTCCGGCTCAACAGCCATCCCGACGTCATGCTCTATACGGGCGAGCCGCCGATGCCCAGCGTGGATGCGGCGCGTGCGGTAGTCGAGAACTATCCCGATGGCGAACGGGTACAGCGGTGGGTCATCGTCGGCCGTCGCAGCGGCCAGGAAGGCCCAGGGTGCGAACCTGCTGGGCGGTCGCGGGACCTCGGCGACGCGTCTGCTTCGGCGTCCACGAGTGGCGATGCCGACACCGGCGTCGAAGAGGGCTCCTCGTCGGGCGTACTCGAGGAGATCCGCCGAAGGTACCAACGAGACGGAAGTTCGACGAGGCGGCGTCTGGCGGTTGGTCAACACTTCGCTGCGGGCCTACACTCCGGGCGGGTGGCTCGACGGCGCGTGACGCCTGCGGGTCCATGGTGAATCTGTGGAACTCCTCTGGATCGGCGTTGCGTTCTCGCTTGGCTTCATCGCCAAGCGCCTTGGCCAGCCACCATTGCTGGGCTTCCTGGCGGCCGGCTTCGTGTTGGAGCTGCTTGGCTTTCGCCCCGACGTAGCGCTGGAGGAGCTGGCGAACGTCGGGGTCCTGCTCCTGCTGTTCACGATCGGGCTCAAGCTCGACGTCTCCAGCGTGGTCCGCCCCGTCGTGTGGGCGGTGACCGTGCTGCACCTGGTCGCCTCGGTCGCCGTCGTGTCGGTCGTCGTGATGACGTTGGCCGCGCTGCAGGTTGGCCCCTTTGCCGGGCTCGACCTCGAGGTCGCAGCGCTCATCGGCTTCGCGCTGAGCTTCTCCAGCACCGTGTTCGTCGTGAAGCTGCTCGAGGAACGCGACGACTCCGCGGCGCTGTACGGCCGGGTCGGGATCGGCATTCTGGTCGTACAAGATCTCGTCGCGGTCGGGTTCCTGGCGGCGACGGCCGAGGCGATGCCCAGTCCCTGGGCCTTCGCGCTCATCGGATTGATCCCCCTGCGCCCGCTGTTTCACCGCTTGCTCTCGGCGTGTGGCCACGGCGAGCTGCTCGTGCTCGGGGGTCTGGCCGCGACCCTCGGAGGCGCGGGGCTGTTCTATGCGCTGGGCCTCAAGGGCGATCTGGGAGCGTTGGTCGCGGGCATCCTGCTCGGTGGCCATCCTAAGGCTCAGGAGCTGTCCAAGTCGCTCTACGGCCTCAAGGACGTGTTCCTGGTCGGCTTCTTCTTGTCGGTCGGACTCACGGGACTGCCAACGCTGGAGAACCTCGTCGTGGCCTTGGGTCTGCTGGCCCTGCTCCCGCTCAAGGGCGCCTTGTTCTTTTTCCTGGCCGCACGCTTTCGCCTGCGCGCCCGCACGAGCTTGATGATCGGTGCGGGCCTCACTCAGTTCAGCGAGTTTGGTCTGATCGTCGGCGCGGTCGCGGTCAGCCGCGGGTGGCTCGACACGAGCTGGCTGGTCAGCCTGGCCCTTTGCCTGGCCTTGAGCTTCCTCGTGTCGTCCCCGCTCAATCGCCGGGTGTTCGATCTCTACACGCGCCTGCGGCTGCGGCTCGCGCGATTCGAGACCAGCGCCCGCGTCCCCGAGGAGACGGCCGTAGATGCCAGTGGGGCGCAGATCCTGATCTTCGGGATGGGTCGCGTGGGCACCGGAGCCTACGACGCGCTCGTGGCCATCGGTGAGACCGCGCTCGTCGGCTTCGACATCGACGAGCGCGTCATCCAACGCCACCGCGAGGCCGGGCGAGAGGTCCGGCAAGCGAGCGCTACCGACGTCGACTTTTGGGAACGGCTTCACGTAGATCGGGAGCAGGTCAAGCTCGTCATGCTCGCGATGTCGAGCACGGTGGAGAACGTCACGGCGATCACCCTGCTGCGAACCGCGGGCTTCCGCGGGGTGATCACGGCGGCCACGGTCTACGATGACGAGATCGCATCGCTCGAGGCCGCCGGGGCCAGCGCGGCCTTCAATCTGCTCGCGGAGGCGGGGACGGGATTTGCCGAGCACGCGATGGGCAGCGTCGCGGAGCGGTGAGTTGAGGTGAGGTGAGCGGAGGCGAGGTCGCATCACCGGTGGCGCCCTCTGCGTTGCACTGGCTTCCCGTTCAGGACGGTCGATGCGGCCCGCTGCGCGTGCCCGGCACGCTCGTTTCGGTGGCCATCCGCCTCCCGAGTCGCAGCGGCAATCATTCCGGCCCGCCGGGTATCGCACCGATGAAAACATCGTTACCGTCGGGGTTCTCGAATGCGGAGCCAAGTCGGAGCCGAGCGCCTCTTCATGCGGGTGGTCGAGGTCAGCGGTCTGGCTTCGATCATTGGCAAAGGGACTGTGCGCCGGGCACTCAAGGACATCGGCAGCACGCCCGAGGTTGCGAGCCCGCAGGTATACCGGCACGCCATGCCTGCGCTGCGGGCTCGAATGAGCGCGTTCTTCGGTCCCGAAGAACTCGAGGCCGCGACGCTGCGCATCGAGAAGACCCTCCAGGAGGAATGAGGATATGGCCAAATCACTCGACGTAGAAGCCTTCGTTCGCCGCCACTCGCTGGAGCCGGTCCGTGAAAGTCTCAACACGGACTACTACGCCAGCGACGATCTGCTCGTCGCAATTCCGCGTGAGGGGTCGAAGGACAACGGGGAAAGCGCCCTGTCCAACCGGGAGTCCCAGGCTTCGTTCTTTCGCGAGCTGGGACGCAAGGGTGGCGTCGTCATCTTCTTCGACCGCATGACCTCGCAGGACAAGGACGCCCGCAGGGTCTACGAACGGATGGACGACGTGCTCACCGGGACCGCGATGGTGGGTGGCAGCGCACTGACCCGAGCCATGATCTCGTTCTTTCTGGGCATCGCTCGGCCGCGGGTCCCGGTCAAGCTGTTCTCGGAGTTCGAGGACGCCGTCGCGTGGCTCAACGAAATCAATCGCACCGCCGACCGCACCTTGGGAGCGTCATGAGCGGTGCCCCGGACACCTCGGGCTGGGAGAAGGTCGGGGAGACCGACAACGCCGAATTCTTCGCCGTCGAGCCAGGGATTTTGGCGGTCGTCCCCCACGATGGTTGCGCTGACGACGACGCGACCGCCCGGCAGAGCGTCGAGTTTCAGCACGAATACTGGCGTGCTCAGGGGCGATCCGGATCATCGATGATCTTCATGGACCGCATCCGCGACTCCTCCGCGGGGGCCCGCAAGGTCTACGGCGAGCTCCCGGACCGGGCGCTGATTCGTGGGTTCGCCCTCATCGGGGGCACAGTCTTCGGGCGGGCGGTGGCTTCGGTCTTCATCGGCCTATCCCGACCCGCGGCGCCGACCAAGATGTTTGGCGACGTCGATCGTGCACGGGGCTGGCTGAGGCAACAGAACGGGAACGAGCCATGACCGATGCGACCGAGGGCCGCGACCCGCTCGACCCGCCCGATCGAAACGAAGAAGATCCGCTCATCGACGTCTTGATGCGGCTTGCCCGTGCGGACTTCGACGCGCGGGCCCCCCGAACCTTCGACGGCGGTCGCCGGGACACGCTCGCCTACCTCATCAACACGGTCTCCGAGGAGCTTGCCCGGGTCGTTCAAGGTCTGCGGCAGCACGAGGAGACCCTCGACCTCTCGGTGCAGTCGCTCTCGGAGGTGCTCTCTTCCCACGCCGCTGGCGATTTCTCCGCCCGCGCGCCGCGAGCCGAGGACGGCTCACCGCTCGATGTCCTGGCGTTCATCATCAACAACACCGGAGCCGAGACCGGTCGCTTGTTCGAGGAGCGAAACCGTGCCTTCGACGAGCTCCAGCAGGCGAAGGAAACGGAGGCGGTCAGCCGGGCAAAAAGCGCCTTTTTGGCCAACGTCAGCCACGAGCTGCGCACGCCCTTGACGCTGATCTTGGGCCCGCTGAACACGGTCCTGCGAAGCGAACGCGAACGCCTGTCCCCCTCGAGCGTGGAGGATCTCGAGACCGTCCTGCGCAACGCCGGGCGCCTGTCCCGGATGGTCAACGACCTGCTCGACTTCACGCGGGCGGAGGAGGGCAAGACACAGCCCTCGTGGCAGTGGACGGATGCCGCCGGCGTCGTCGAAGACGCGATTCGCGACCTGCAACCCATTGCCCGCGCCCGAAAGCTGCGGCTCGAGTCAGAGATCGTGGGTGCACGGCGCGAGGTCGCGCTCGACCAGCGCATGTTCGAGAAGGTTGTCGTCAACCTGGTCGGGAACGCGCTCAAGTTCACGCCCGCCGCCGGAGAGGTCCGTGCCGTGCTCGAGTTCGCGGCGGATCAGCTGGTCCTTCGGGTGTCCGACACCGGGATCGGAATTTCGGCCGCGCAATGCGAGCGCGTCTTCGACAGATTCCATCAAGTCGACACGTCGCAGACCCGGCAGTTCGAAGGCTCAGGACTCGGCCTCGCGCTCGTTCGCGAGTTCGCGACCGCGATGGGTGGAAGCGCCTCGGTTCACAGCACGGTCGGCGAAGGCAGCACGTTTTCGGTGATCGTGCCCATGGACGCGGCCGGTGACAGCCGGGTCTTGCCCGCCGACGCCGACGCGACGCACCAGGGGCGATTCGCCGAGCTGGCGATGCTCTCCGAGCCCCGCGAGGTCAGTCTTCGCGAGGTTCCGGAGACCTCACCGGATCCGGCTGGCTCGCCGCGCCCGTTCGTCCTCGTCGCCGAGGACAATGCGGACATGCGGCGCTACATCTGCAGAGTGCTCGCGCCTCACTTCGAGGTTCGCGCGGTGACGGATGGGGTGGAGGCTCTCGAGGCGCTCCGCGGTCGCGTGCCCGACGTCGTCCTCAGCGACGTGATGATGCCGAACCTCGATGGTCTCGAGTTGGTTCGGCGGGTAAAAGCCGACCCCCAGCTCGCCGTCGTTCCGATCGTGCTGCTCACCGCTCGTGCAGGCTCGAACCTCTCGGTGGAGGGACTCGACGTCGGCGCAGACGACTACCTGGCCAAGCCTTTTGCACCCCAGGAGCTGGTGGCGCGGGTTCGGGCTGCGGCACGGCTGCGGGCCACTGGCAAGCGTCTGGCCCAGACCCTGGACGAGCTGCAGGTGACCAAATCGCTGGTGTTGCGCATGGGCCAGGTCGATGCCGCGAGCTCGGTGTTGTCACTGGCAGGCGAGCGGTTGCACGCAGCCCTCGCTCGAGACGACCACCAAGCGCTTCGCGAGCTTGCCGGCGAGCTTCAGCGATTCGGTGCGCCGTCGTCGGGTTTCACAGGCGAGTTCGTCGACGTGGCCGCCCTTGCCGGAAGCCTCTTGGGCGGAGCGCACGAGGGTGCCGGGGACTCGTTTCCGGTCGAGGGTCCGTGGCAAGACGCCTGCGACGCCTTGGAGCGCGTGCTCGACGGACTCGCGATCCCGCGAGACGGAAGCGCCCAGCTGCGCGTGGTGAAGACGGACGATGGGGTCGTGGTCGAAGTCGAGGCGACGGCGTCTGCGGAGCCGGCTCGCCAGCTCTCGGGGCCGCTGCCAACGCGCCTGGATCTCGACGACCTGGCTTTTGCACGAGCGCACTTGGCCTTGCTTCAACGAGGCGTCGACAGCCAGCTCTCCACGCGAGACGGCCGTATCACCCTGCGTCTCGCGCCCGGGTGATGCGGCCGTTTGGATCCTCGCAGCGTGGGCGAGGCTCAGAATGCGTTGGTGGTCACGACGACGTCCGCACGATCGAAGGTCTCAGGCGCAGAGAAGAACGGAAACGCCAGCGGGGCCCCGAACGTCAGGTCCGAGATTGTGCTTCCAAGTGGCGTGAGCGTGACCCCGGAGCCCTCACCAAAGCGAATCCCCTCGACGACGTTCTCCTGCAGCACGTTGCCGAAGAACGACTTGCCCTTGGCGTAGTAGTTGAACACCGTCGTCGGGTTTGCCGGTGCTGACGGGTCGGGCTCGGTGATCGGTCCCTCCAGACGGAAGGCGAACTCGGTCGGCCGCTGCATTGTGATGCTCAGATTGCCGCCGCCGATTTCGTACTCGAGGAATGGCGTCCAGGCAGCGTTGACCCCCAGGAGCCGGAGACGCAGCCACAGCAACGGGTTGGTGGTCGCGTAGGCGAGCTGATAGAAATCGCCGGCGCCGGGGTCTCCTGGCGGGATCACGCTGATTCCGATCTGCGCGAACTTACCGGGGCCCAAACTCTTCCCGTTGATCTCGATGTCGGCACATGAGCCCGCCTGAGCGACGATGAGGTTGGCGCCCGGAAACGGTGCGATCTCCGTGTAGTCATTGGGCACGAGGGTTGCGACGAGGCCCGGGTTGAACACCGGGCCAACGCCCGCGAACTCATCACAGTCCACGTACGCCGCATCGAAATCACCCAAGAAGAACAGGGCCTGCGGGTCGGAGTCCTCCATCGCGAACCCAAACTCCTCGCGGACGTCCTCCATCTCCTCGACGACCTCAGGGGCCACGAACTCACCCACAACCTCGAAGTCCTCAACCGTGACTTCGGGGGCTTCGGAGAAGTTCTCGACCTCGCGATCGGGTCCGCTGGATTGCCCATCGCAGCCGAGAAAAAGAAGAGTTGGCGCGCCCAGGAACAGCCACTGTTTCATTCGCATCGTTTTTCTCGCTTCTACCGTGTGTAATCTTGGTTGCTAAACATCCACGGACGAACACATTCGCCACTGAAGATGCTTACGTGGTTTTGTGGAATTTTGGGTTTCGGGGGTGGGATGCGCCCTTTGACCTGCGGTTATTGTGTATCGAAAGTGATCAAAATTTCAAACGATTATCGGTTAAAAATTTTCGTGGGCCGGCTATCGGGCGAGCCCTGGGGCTTCGTGCGCGGTATCGCGACCCGGCCGCCGCTTCACCACTCCAGCCCCTCCGCCTGCGCCTTCACCTCCGCAGGCACCCCCTCGTCCTCGAGCAGCGCCTGCACCCCCGCGCGCGCCGATGCCTCCTTGCCGGCTGCAAACTCGATCCGCGCGAGCAGCAGCTTCGCGCCCGATGCCGCGGGCTCGGGCGCGTTCCACCGCAGCGCGGCTTCGGCTTCGACGCGGGCCTCCTCGTGACGACCCAGCGCGAACAGCTGCTCGGCGATCGCGTACCGGGTTTGAGCGAGCTCCGGAGAGTCCGGACCGACGAAGGCGCTGAAGCCCTCGAGGACGGCGCGAAATCTCTGCAGCGCCTGCTCGTGATCGCCGGCGTCGGCGTCGAGCTGGGCGAGGTTGCCGAGCACCGCGAACACGTCGGGGGATTCGGGATTCTCGAGAAGCATGAGGGCGTAGAGGCGGTCGAGCGCGCGGCGAGACACCTCGAGGCGGCCCAGGATGCGGGCGGTCGTCCCCTGGCCGTTGAGCAGGCACATCCGACGAGTACGCCACGCCCTCGAGCATCCCATCGGTGGTGAACGTATCGTCGGCCGCCAGAGGACCAGGCGGGAACAGGTTCTGGTACTCCGTGCCGCAGCCCCACGACAGCGTGCAGCCCTCCTGAGCCACCGAGCAGGAGATCCCCGAGAACAGCTCCCCGCACTCCTGGGGCGAGCTCGCGCGCAGACCGAGCACATAGTTGCCCTCGACGTCGCTACAGGCTTCGCCACCGACGTCCGTAGTGCTGGATTCGGCCGAGCCCGAACCTCCGCATGCAGGATCGGAGGTGGGCCGACACAGTCCCGCACCGAACCCGTCGGGCATCCGCAGGTCACACCACTGCCCCGCGGGACAGTTGAGCGTCGTCTCGCAGCCCGCCTCGCAGAACAAAGCCGCGCAGTAGGATCCCGCATCGCAAATTTCCCCATCGCAGTTGGTCACGCCGTCACCCGCGTTCGGCTCGCACATCGGGTCGAGGTCTCCGCCGTTCGTGGGGTCGGATGGATCGCTCGAGGCGTTGCCGTCGGTCGACGTCGCGGCGTCCCCCGTGTCGGGGTCGGACATCTCCTCTTCGACGCACGCCGCCAGCGCAGCCAGGCCAAACAGGAGCAAGGAACATCGTAGGGGAGTCTTCATGCTTCGAGACTCCGTCCGGGACCTCGCCAACCCGGTTCCCCACCCGTCAGTTTTTTTTCCGGCACCGCGAACCGGCGCCTTCACGGCGTCGAGATCCGCGTCGACCTCCGCCGGCCCGCGCCGGGGACTCCACCTTCGCCGCAACGGGCGAAGTTGCCGCCGGCGTGATGGTCTCGGTGGGCCCCTGTGCGAAACCCCGAACGCCGGGAGGCATTCGGGGTTTTCCAGCCGGACCGCCTACCATCAGGCGGACAGGCAGACAGGCGAGCTCGCGGCTAGCCGATGCCAACGACGTTGACGGTCAGCGTGACCGAGACGTCGGCCGAGAACCGGACCTCGACGGGGTGTGCGCCCGTGGACTTGATGGGCTCCGCAAGGTGCACGATCTTGCGATCGAGCTTGATGTTTTGAGCCATCAGCGCTTCGACGATGTCCTTGTTGGACACCGATCCGAAGAGCTTGTCGTCTTTGCCCGCCTTGCGCGCGATGGACACCTTGGTGCCCTCGAGCTGCTTGGCGAGCGACTGGTGCTGCTCGCGAATCTTGGCTTGGTCGCGCGCGATGGAGCGCCGGTGGTGCTCGAGCTGCGCAACGTTGCCGCGGGTTGCGAGGAGGCCGAGTCCGCGGGGCAGCAGGAAGTTGCGGCCGTACCCGGGCTTGACGGTAACGATCTCACCGGCGCGGCCGAGCTTGTCGACGTCGGAGGTGAGGATGATGGACATGTTGGCCATGGTTGGAGTCTCCTTTGGAGTCGCTCTCGATCGGTCGATCAGGAGGAGGAGAAGGGCAGCAGAGCGAGCATGCGCGCGCGCTTGATGGCCTTGGTGAGCTGGCGCTGCTGGCGAGCGGTCAGACCAGAGATGCGCGCGGGGATGATCTTGCCGCGGTCGGTGAGGAAGTTCTTGAGGAGCTGCGGGTTCTTGTAATCAATGACCAGCTCCTTCTCGGAGAAGTTGAAGCGGCTGCGCTTGCTCGAACGACCATCTCGGTCGCCACGCTCGCCGCGGTCGCCACGATCTCCACGGTCTCGGTCTCGGTCTCCGCGGTCGCTACGTTCGTATCGGTCACTCATGGCTCAGCCCTCTTCCTCGGTTTTGGTGTCGGCAGACTGCGCGGCGGCCGATGAAGCGGCTGCGTCGTCGGATGCGGCTCGCTCGGCGCGCTCGGCCTCGGCAGCGGCTGCTTCAGCGGCCTTGCGTGCCGCTTCTTGCTCGGCGGCCTGGCGGGCGATCTCGTCGGGGTCGGGTCCGGGTTCGGACACGGTGTCGAGCAGCTCGTCGGTCACTTCGGACGGACGCGCATCGGGATCGACGTCGTCGTCGACGCGGATCGAGTAAAAGCGCATCACCCGGTCGGAGAGGCGAAGGTTTCGCTCGACCTCGGCCACCATGTCGGAACCTCCGAGGAAGCGCCAGTAGAGGTAGATACCCTTGCGCTGGTGCGCGACGGGATACGCGAGCACGCGCATGCCCCAGCTGTCGATCTTGATGAGGCCGCCTTTTTGCTTGGCAACGACACCTTGAACGCGCTCGATCAGGGCCTTGATTTGAGGTTTGCCAGTGTCGGGACGGAGGATGGTGACCGTCTCGTACTCGCGTTGAGTGTTTTGCCGGGAAGCGACGGATGTGACGACGCCAGCGGCTGCAGCATTTGCCATGGTTCTTTGATTCTCCCTTTCGGACTTCTGGCCCCCACCACCATGGTGAGAACAAGGAAGGGAGCGGGACTTATCGGATCCCCGGCCGGATCGCAAGACGTTTGCCCGCCAGCGGGGGCCTGAACCCACCAGCCCGAGCATCGCAAGAGAGGCAACGCACGCGCGAGGAGCGCAGGTCAGCGCTCGACGGAGACGCCCGCGAGCGCGAGCAGCATCTCCTGGGTCGGGGGCTTCGCCTGCTCCGCCGGTGACCAGCTCATGTCGGCCTCGAGGCGGTACGCGCCGACGAACGCGTGCGGGGGTGCGCCGTTCCAGTCCTTGGGGCTGAGCATCGAGAAGTACGGCTCGCCCCCGCCGGCCTGGCGGTACAGGAAGTAGGTCGCCCCCACCTTCTTTTGAAAGCGGCAGCGCGCGCGATGGAGCTCGGCGGCATCCATCGCCTGCTGGAGCACTTCGCGGGCCTGGTCCTGCAGGTGGCGGATCTGCTGGGCAATCACCTCCAGCTTGGCGTTGACGACCGTTCCGATGACTCGGTCGGCCTCCGCGATCTGCTTGGCGGCGTCGACGATGTCGATCGCCGGAGCGAGGCGACTCGCGCCGTACGGCGAGCTACGGGCTGGTAGCTCGACGTTGTCTCCGTGGAATCGGCTGAGGTCCTCGCCCATCGCACTCAAGACTGAGGGACCAGCCGCCGTTTCGCCAGTCGCGGCGCCCGCAACCGAGCCGGTTGGACCGCTGCGACCCGGGACGGCACGTCACCCCTGGGCCCAGACGGTCTTGACGTTGACGAACTCGAGCAGGCCGTGCCGGGAGAGCTCCCGGCCATACCCAGACTTCTTGACGCCGCCGAAGGGGAGCCGGGGATCCGAGCGCACGAACGCGTTGACGAAGCAGGAGCCCGCGTGGAGCCGCCGCTCGGCCAGCATGCGCCCGCGCGCGACGTTGCTCGTGAAGACGGCCGCTCCGAGCCCAAAGTCGCTCGCGTTGGCGAGCTCCAGCGCGTGCGTCTCGTCTCGAGCCTCGCAGAGCGTGAAGACCGGGCCAAAGAGCTCTTCGGTGAAGGCGGGCGAGTCGGGCGTGACCCCCGTGAGCAGCGTGAGCGGATACCAGAAGCCCGGCTGGTCGGGGACCTCGCCGCCCAGCTCCAGTCGTGCTCCATCGCGAACGCAGCGCTGGACTTGATCGTGCACGGTGTCGCGCAGGTCCTCGCGCGCCATCGGCCCCAGCTCGGTCTCGGGGTCGGCGGGGTCTCCGAGCTCCACCGCGCACAGACGCGTCCGAAGCTTCTCTGCAAAGGCCTCGGCGACCGGCGCCTCCACGATGATCCGCTTGGCACCGATGCAGCTCTGTCCGCCGTTGTTGAGGCGGCTTCGAACGGTCGCGGTGACCGCCTGGTCGAGGTCGGCATCGGCGAGCACGACGTAGGGGTCGCTGCCGCCGAGCTCGAGCACCACCTTCTTGAGCTCGCTTCCGGCGATCGACGCGACGGCTCGGCCCGCGCCGTCGCTGCCCGTGAGCATGACGGCGTCCACCCGTGGATCCCGAATGATCCTTTCGACACCTTCGTTGGCGACCCCGACCACCGGCACCAAACCGTCGGGCAGGCCCGCATCGCGCAGGAGAGCCTCGACCGCGAGCGCGCAGCCCATCACGGTCAGGGCAGGCTTGATGATCACGCCGTTGCCCGCCATCAGCGCGGGCGCCAACAACCGGAACGCCTGCCACAGCGGAAAGTTCCAGGGAAGGATCGCGAGGACGACGCCCAGGGGCCGATAGGTCACGTATGCGTTCGCGCCGGGATCGACCTCGATCGGCTCGTCGGCGAGCAAGTCCGCGGTTTGTCGCGCAAAGTAGCGGCAGACGGCGACACACTTGTCGATCTCGGCCAGCGCCTGCGTGACCGGTTTGCCCATCTCCTCGACCACCGTCGCGGCGAGACCATCGCGCTGGGCCTCGAGTCGGTCTGCCGCGGCCTCGAGCACCACCGCGCGCTCTTCGAACGAGAGCTCCGCCCACGCCGTGGCTGCTCGACGAGCGCCAGCCACACAGGCATCCACCTGTGTGTCCTCGTGCTCGGGATAGGAACGGAGGGTCGCGCCAGTCGCCGGGTTGATGGACTCCATCGGTCGGGCGAAGACTGCGCCGAAGGTCGCGATCTTGCAACAGCCGCCCACGCGACCGTCCGCACCGCTCATCGGAGCACCCGGCCGTTGGTCGCAGGCAGGACGAAACGGCGCCTCAGAGACCTCACGCTTCGACCATGGCGAGATCTGGCGCTCTCAACGGCGTGCGCGTTCGCGCCTCGGCCTGGACCTGGCGTTCGAGCATCTGCAAGATGGTGCTCGATGCCGCCTGAAGCGCGCCGCCCCTGGACGCGAGCGTTGCTCACCGCAGCAGGCGTGCACGTGGCGATCGCCGGCGGCCTGGCGGTGTTCATGATCGGACCGAAGTGTACGTGGACCGATCTCCTCATCACGCTGGCGACCAACCTCACGTTCTCGGTCTCCATCGGCACGCTCGCCGGGTTCGCGTTCGGGACCGTCCTGCCGCGCATCGGAGCTGGTCAACCTCGGTGCGGTCGTCGCCGTGCACTTGGGTGGCGGCGAGAGCAGCCTGGAGCTCCGGGACGGGTCCCAGGTTCCGGTGAGCCGCCGCGCGCTGCCCGGGCTCGAGAAGCGACTGCGCGAGTGAGCCGACAAGAGGGCTTCAAGAGCAACCCGAGGTGCGCTCATCCATTGCACGCTCGCCACCGATCTGTTGATGCCGGTGGAGATCGAGTACGAGGTGAAGGGAGACATCGTCGCCAAAGAGCACATCCCTGCGTTCATCAACAACGAGCTCACCGCCGCACCCCACCGACTTCACGCTCGCTACTACGGGACCGGCGAGAACGGAGGGATCACCTTGTTCGCCGGAGAGGCCAAGGATGAGTATGTCGCCGCGATCGTTCGCGGCAAATCGATCCTCGTCGACAACTCCTGACGAGCCGTGAGCCCAGCGACGTGGAGCAGCATGTCGCAGGCATCAGCGACGCGCGACCTGGGCCCGGATCCCGGTCTTCACCTTGCCCTCGATCGCCACGTCGTGGGTCAGCACGGACGCATGCATCTGCGCGTCGACGGCGGTCTGTCCCTTCATCGTCCCCCCCTGGACCTCGACCACGCCATGCATGCCGACACGCAGCGCGGTGAGGCCTTGGAACGAGGATCCGGAGATCGTCCCTACGGTGTGCATGCCGAAGTCGGCGGCCACCGACGCGTTGCCCTCGATCACGAGGTCGCGAATGTCGATCGACACCGTTCCAAGCTCGATGCCCCTCGAGGACACGTCAAAGCGACCACCTCGGATGATCAGGCGATCTCCAGACATGCCCTTGATCGCGATGGGGGCGGTGATGTCGACGTTGACCAGCTTGAGTCCGCACCCCATCGACATTTCGATGGCAGGTCCCCTGGTGAGTGAGGCCTGCACGTCCCGGATCTCCACCCGCTGGCCCAGACCACACGTGAACGTCGACCGACCATCCCAGGGCGTCAGGACGTAGGGCTCGTCGCGAACTCGACGCCGAGCGGCGTGAACAGCTTGGACCGCCGCGATGACGTCTTGCGGACGCACTTCCCCCTGCCGGTACCGCTCGCTGAGGTCCTCGAGCTTCGCTTCGAGGTCCTCGATCTCGTCCTGGGCGGGGATGGCATCCTCGGGCTCGGGCTCGGGCTCGGCGTTCGAACCTTCGACCGCTGCCGCCGGAGGCGCGGACTTGGGCACGATGGCCACCGGAGGTCGCCGGGCTGACGGCGTCGGGCCGGCCTCCACCACGGCGTCCGCCACGAGCGCTGAAGCCCTCTGGTCGGCGCTGCCCGAGGTCTTGAGCGCCCAGGCGGCCCCGCCAATGCCCGCGAACACCACCACCGCCAGGCCGACCGCGAGTGCAACGCCCGCCCGGCCTGGGGCCGTGATCGCCCCACGGAGCGCGCGCTGGAGCTCACCGACCGAGGCAAGGCGTCGGCCGGGGTCGACGGCCATGCCCTGTCGCAAGACACCGAACACCTCCTTGGGGACGTCGATGCCCTCGGGAGGTGGCTGAATCTGCCCGCCGGTGATCGCCCGAAGGAGCTCCGCGGGATGCGTGCCGGCAAAAGGACGACGACCGTACAGCGCCTCATACACGACGACGCTGAGCGCAAACACATCGCTGCGCGCATCGACGGGTCCGCCGGACCACTGCTCTGGGGACATGTACGCGGGGGTTCCGGTCACCGCGCCGATGGCGGTCAACTGCGCATCGACCCCAGGACTCGGCGTCGCCGGATCGATCGGCGCCGCGCCCGGCGCCCGCGCCAACCCGAAGTCCGCGACCAAGACGCGACCATCGGCACCGATCAGAATGTTCTCGGGCTTGAAGTCGCGGTGCACGAGCCCTGCCTCGTGGGCTGCCGCGAGACCTCCCGCGGCCTGCATGCAGACGTCGAGGCGACCGCGCCAGGAGATGCCCGTGCTGGCCAGCCAGCGGCGCGCGCTGTACCCCTCGATGTATTCCATCGCGATGAACAGGATCCCGTCCGACTCCCGCACGTCGTAGATGCCCACCACGTTGGGGTGGCGAACCTTGGCCAGCGCCTTGGCCTCGCGAGCCAGGCGCGCGGTGTCCTCGGGGTTTTGCGCCTGATGGACCTTCAGCGCGACCTTTCGGTCCAGCGCGAGGTGGGTGGCGAGCACGACGACGCCCATCGCTCCGCGACCCAGCTCCCGCTCGACGCGGAACGAGCCACCGACCACGCTCCCGGGCTGCAGCCAAATGCCAGCGGCTTGGGGCTGCCCAGTCGCCAGGCTCGACGCGCCCGGAGCGGTCTGGGCCGTGCCGTGCGGCAGCGTCGACACGTGGGGGCGCCAGTCGGGCGGGCCCTCCCCTGGGTGAATCGTCGGCGCCTCGGAGGGCGGAACCGCGTGCGGATCCGTCACCTCGAAAGCCTACACGCTCAGTAGGTGAAGATGCAGCGCGTGATCGGGATCGCGACGTCTGCCAGCACATAGAGGTAGTAGTCCTCCCCGGGGGTCAGCGTCGCAGGCGCTCCCTGCTCGGGCAGGCGCTGGTTGGCGATCGTAGGGACCTCGCCATAGCGCAAGCTCCCGGCGCCGATGATCTCCTCCTCGTCCCACGGCACGTCGATGCGCCACAGGGTTCCCTCGGGGAGGTCGAGATTGGGGGGGACCGTCGGGTTCGCCGCGTCGGCCTCCAGGATGTAGACATAGCGCGCGCCGTCGCCGTCCCAGTCGACCCTTCCGTCCCGAGCAACGCCTTCTCCGTCCTCACAGCGCGACGGCTCGTAGACGAGCTGGTCGTACAACGGGCCTCCGAATGCCGGATCGCCGGCGAAGTCCGCCTCCTGGAGGCCGCGATGCTCGAGCTCACCCAAGAAGAAGTCGCGCATGCGCTCGGGGTCGGTGGAGGGGACGCCGTAGCGGCGGTCGAACCCGTTGTTGTCCTGTGGTGGGAAGGTGCCGAACGAGGTGGAGTCGATCCACCCGGCGCTGAAGGCCAGGCCCGTATCATCGAAGGTCCCGACCCAGTTGCCCTCGGCGTCGACCGTCCAGTTCGACGAGCCTGCCGGCGCGATGTCGGAGTGGCAGCACGCGCACGCGCTCGCCTCGATCTGCGCCTTCACCCAGTCGAGCTCGGCGGTATAGGCGGGGTCGTCCATCCGCGGATCGTCCGTCTGGTCGTTGCCGGGCGCTGCGTAGTAGGGGCGCTGCGTGTAGACGACGTCGCAGTCTGCATAGTCCTCGTAGCGGCGCCCTTCTTCGGTCGAAGCGGAGATGAGCTGCCACGTGCACACCTGTCCGTCGGGGCCACTCCCGGCGGCCTCGCCATCGACGGGGTCTCGGCACTCGAGCGTCGGCTGAATGAACGGGTTGGACACGCCGCCGCCGCCGGTGTCGTCATCGGCACACACGGCGTCGGGCTCCCACGTCCCGCCGCCGAAGGTCTCGCAGCCGGTCTGGGTGATCCCACACGAACCCGCGTCCTCACCGTAGGAGACGATCTGCACCTCGAGATCCGTGCCCCCATCGAGGATGCAGCGGCCGAGCACGCCGTCGGTCTCGCAGGCTGCATCCAGGATCGCGGTGCCCATCTGCGCGTCGCAGTCCGCCTGCACGCTGGCCCCGTCCCATCCAGCGCCGATGTAGTCCCGACACTCGGGCCCTCCAGAGAAGGGGTTGGTGTACTCGCAGCTGCCGGCACCCAGAACGGGTCCATCCGTGGTCTCACCGCTGGGGGAGCCGGTCTCGTCGCCGGAGTCTGCCGGGCCGCCGGTCGGGCCATCGCCGGACGTACCGCCGCCCTCGGTGTCGGTCGCGGCATCCGATGCGGCATCTCCGCACGCGACGAGGAGGGCGAGCAAGGCGATGGCGCTGGACCGGTCGATCGAGCAGATCATGGGTCGAGGTTGACGGGGTCAGCGCCGTCCGCCAGCCATTCCGTCCGATTCCGCCGAGAAGCGGCCGCCAGCGGCCGGCTCGGCTCGGCAGCGCGGCCACGCTCCGCGAAACCGGAGCGACTTCGCGTTACTATCGGTCGGTGGCCGGCCCGAGCAAGCGCAGCAACGTGACGCGCGGGATGATCACGTTGGTGCTGGTGGCCATCAGCTTCTTCGCGCTGCTCTTGATTCCACGCGCCGAAGAGATCACCGCTGAGCGCGTCCAGGTCTACGCCGACTTCCGCACCATCACCGGACTGCGCCAGGGCAGCCCGGTCCAGCTCGCCGGCGTCGACGTCGGCACGGTGGAGTCGGTGGACTTCGTCAAGGTGCGCTATGCCTGCGACCCGCTCTCCGAGGACCTGGGCCGCTATGGTCAGGGGCGTACCGACAGCTGCGACCAGGATCTGTTCTGCGCCCCCTCCGGCTTGTGCGCCGACCTCGAGAAGTACGCGGGCAAGGGCCAGCATGGCCGCTGCGACTCGACCGCCGACTGCGGGCAGGACGAAATCTGCTTCACGGGCAGCGTGCGCGCCCGTGAGGCCCACCTGATGTGGTCCGGGCCCAGGGGGGTCTGCGCGCGCTTCAACGTCGAGCACATCCGCACCCGCGTCCAACTCGAGGTCCCCGCCGAGATCACCAGCCTCATCCGCGCCGACTCTCGGGCGATGGTCGCCTCGAACAGCGTCCTGGGTGACATGATGGTCAACATCACGCTGGGTCGCGGTGACGAGCTGTGCCCGCTGCAGCGCCCCGACCTTCCCGACTACAGCTACGACGCGTGCTTGGCGTACATGCGGGTGCAGACCCGCCCCTCGCTGGGAGAAGACATCGATCGCCTGCGCACCCGCGTCGAGAGCTTCATGGAGAAGGCGGACAGCAGCATCGTCGCCATCATGGGCCTCATCGACGAGCTGAAGAGCGAGGAGACGATGGGTGGCATCAAGGGCACGGTCGCCAACCTCGAGGTCATCAGCCGCACCGTCGCCTACGGCGATGGAATGGTTCCGGCGCTGTTGAGCTCGCCGGTGTACCGAAAGGACATCGGCACGACGCTCGGCGCGCTCGAGCACACCTCCTCGGGTCTCCAGCTGGCCGCCGCCCAGGCGAACGAGGTGCTCGACACCCTCGACCGCAACGTCGAGCCAGTGCTGGGCGACACCGAGCGAACACTCGAGAGCGTGGACCGGCTGATGCGCGACCTCGACGATCCCGCCAACAAGAGCCTGGCCGCCAAGTTCTTGCGCGACGACACCGGCAACATCACCCGCGACCTCGAGCTGATCTTCGACCACGGAGCCGATCTCAGCGCGGACATCGACGGCATCACGACGGCGATCGACGACGGCAAGGGCACCCTGGGCTTGTTGATCAACGACGCGCGGCTGGGCCGCGAGTTTGGCTTGCTGCTGAGCAGCCTCGCCAAGCACGACACCCTGCGGGCCGCCGCGCTTTGGTACCTGGAGAGCCGTTTGAAGGTGATCTCCGTGAGCGACGCCAGGAAACCGGCCCGGCCGTGAAGCTCACAGTTCGTGCTTCATGGCCGCGCGAACCTCGTCGATGATCTGCTGCTCGGTCCGTCCGATCTCGCCGTCGGCCGCGGCAGCCGCCTCGAGCTCGGCCAGCAGCTCGGGTCGACGCTCCGCAGAGAGCTGACGCAGGCGGGACTCGACCGACTCGCCGATGTTCACCGAGTTGAAGATGGCCTGTCGGTCCTGCTCGGTGAGCTCATACCGATTCATCAAGCGATCCAAGAATCGCCGCTCCGAGTCCGTGACCTGGGCGTCCGAGATGATCAGCACGGCCACGATCTCGCAGAAGAGGCGGTTGTCATCCATCACGTCGGCGGCCATTGGGCCCAGAGTAGGCCAGAGCCGCGCTCGATTCCAATCTCGGAGGCCGCGATTTCCTTCGAGATTCCAGGTTTCGGGGCCGCGGGCCGAGGGTGAGCAAAGGTTGCGCCTTGATCGCCCCCGTGAAAAGTCCACAATTGACCAGGGCGGAGCCCAGACTCCGACCAGCCCAGAAGGAAAGCATGCAGGAAACTGAACCGACGGCAAAAGTCCCCCTTCAGGTCACCTACCGCGGCATGAGCCGGTCCGAAGCGCTGGAGGAGAAGATCTCCGAGCGCGTCGACAAGCTCACCAAGACGGGGGAACGCATCCTCGATGCCCACGTCAGCGTCGAGGCCAGCCAGCCCCACAACCGCGGCCACGTCTTCAACGTGCACGCAGTCGTCCGCACCCCTCACGGGGAGATCGTCGTCTCCAACGACAAGGACCCCAAGGGCATTCACGAGGACGCGTACGTCGCCGTTCGCGACGCGATGGACGCGCTCCACCGCCGCATCCTCGAAGTGCGAGAAAAAGACCTCGCGCGCCGAAACAGCCCCGGCTGAGACCGCGTGCGACCCTACGAGGCCGGCGAACCCGTGCGGTTCGTCGGCTTTCGTTCAGTGTTTGAAAGAGAGCCGAGTTGACTTCGAGACATCCCATCCTCCAGACCCTTCGTGAATCCACCGGACCCGCGACCACCGCCGGCGCGTCCGACCGATGGATCGACGCCTTCGCCGACGACCCGGCCCTTCGCCGCGCGCTGTCGTTGGCCGAGTCATCATGGAACGCGCTCAAGGAGCACGAGCGTGCGCTCGTGAAGGCCCCTGAACACGAGGCGGCTGCCAAGCTCCAGCAGGGCTACGCCAACTTCTATCCGCCTGCGTCGATCAGCCCTTTCGTGGCCCTGGCCGCGGCGGGTCCGTGGATCGTCACCGCCTACGGTGCCGTCCTGTACGACACCGGTGGCTACGGGATGCTCGGTGCCGGACACAACCCGGAGCACGTCGAGCCCCACCTCGGCTCGCCGCAGGTGATGGCCAACGTCATGACGCCCGGCTTCGCCCAGCGTCGCTTCATGGGTGCGCTCGCCTGCGAGTGCGCGTACGGCCGGGGCTCAAATCCGTTCGAGCGCTTCGCGTGCCTGAACTCCGGATCCGAGGGCATGACGCTCGCGCTGCGGCTCAGCGACATGAACGCGTTCAACCTCACCGAGCCCGGCGGGCGCTACGAAGGCCGAACCTCCTGGGTCGTCTCCATGACGGGCTCGTTCCACGGGCGCACCGACCGTCCTGCGCGGAGCTCCGACAGCACCCGTCCGTCCTACGCGGCCAAGCTCGCCTCGCACCGCGAGCGAACCCACTACAAGGTCATTCCGCCCAACGACGTGGACGCGCTTCAAGCCATCTTCGCCGAAGCAGCGCGCGGCAACGCGTTCATCGAGGCGGTGGCGCTCGAGCCCGTTCAGGGCGAAGGCAACCCCGGCCTCGCGATCACGCGCGAGTTCTACGACGCGGCCCGGCGGTTGACGGCCGAAGCTGGCGCATTCCTCATCGTCGATGCAATCCAGGCTGGCCTGCGAACGTACGGCTGCCTCAGCCACATGAGCGCACCGGGCTTCACCGATGCCGCGGTCCCCGACATCGAGGTCTGGTCCAAGGCCCTCAACGCCGGACAGTATCCGTTGAGCGTGATCGGCATGGGCCCGCGCGCTGCCGCGGTCTTCACCCCCGGCGTCTACGGCAACACGATGACCACCAACCCGCGGGCCCTCGACGTCGCGACCGCGGTCCTCGAAGGCATCGACGAGGAGCTCCGCAGCAACATCCGCGACCGCGGCGAGGAGCTGGTCGAAAAGCTCAGCGCCTTGGGCACCCAGATGCCCGGTGTGTTCGGCAAGGCGCAGGGCACCGGACTGCTCTCCAGCATCGAGGTCGATCCGTCCATCCCGGTCGTCGCCGTGGGCGGACTGGAGCAGAAGTGTCGGCAGCAGGGTCTCAACGTCATTCACGGTGGACCCAACTCGCTGCGCTTCACCCCCCACTTCGCCGTCACCTCGGCGGAGATCGAGCTGATCGTCGATATCGTGCGCGAAGCTGCCAAGAGCTTCAAATAGCGTCGGCGGCCGCTTCGAGACGTCGCCTCTGGCCGCAGAGGCGACTCATCGCGACCCAAGCGCCGCGCTGAGCTCGATCCGCGCGCCGACCAGCACCGTGACGGAGGCTGCAGCCGCAGGGGCGATGAAGCTGGCTCCGGTCGCTCGCAGCAGCAAGGCGCCGTCCTCGTCGTAGGCGGACCACCGGTGCATGGGCTCGCCTTCGTCGAAGCCACGCCACGTCGTCGAGAAGACGCCGCTGTGCTCGACGATGTCCGCGCCGAAGGACGCCGATGCGTCGGGCCCCGTGGGCGACACCGGTCCGGCCGCCGCGCCGAAGAAGCCGACGTCCAGCGGGTCATTGCGGAAATCGCAGTGGGCGTGGGAGGCGTACTCGATGAGGAACCCGCCGTTGCCGGTGCATGCGGCCTCGAGATCAGCGAGCGAGGCCGCCGTGGGGACCAGATCGAAGCCGTCCCCGTACATGTGGCGCGAGTAGGGCTCCCCTCCCTCGGTGCCCACGTCCATCGAAGGCGGTCGATACCCCGAGGAGACGTTGAGCGAACCCAGCGCGTCACGCAGCGACTGGAGGGACTCGACCGCGTGCAGCTGAAGGATGGCGTAGCGGCCCTGGTCGGGCTGCGCGAGCTCGGCGAGCCTGAAGTTCGGCGCCAGGCGGGTCTCGGGGTCCAGCCCCTGCAGGTCGATCAGCGCGATCGGCTTGCGGTAGCTCGCCTGCCCGTTGAGCGGCGCGGGGTAGGTGTACCCCTCGGGCAACGAGTCGAAGCGGACCAGCTCGAAGCAGGTGGAGTACGATCCGTCCTCGCCGGGGTAGCAGACCTCGCTGGCCGGGTCGCCGGAGTCTCCCGTCGTCGGATCGCCGGTGCCCGAGTCCTCACTCCCCTCGCACTCGCTCGAGGTGGCGTTACAGTCTTCGCCACCGCTCGAGGTCGACGATGTCTCGCCCGGCGCACCGCTCTCCTCGCCGCCCGTCCCCATCGACGCGCTCGAGGTCGCAGAGCCCGTCTCCGGGGGACTCCAGGCAGTTCCCCCGGTATCTCCCCCGCCGCCGCAGCCAAGAAGGAGCACGGCCGCGGTCAGCGTGTACGCGAGCTCGCGCGAGCCGGCGTGGAATCGAAGGTCGGTCCCCATCTGCTCGTCCCTCCTCAGATGGTCGACGTGGCGCGCCCGCGCCGTCGGGGTCGGACGGCGCCGAGCAGGATCAGCAGCGGCAGCCATCCCGTCCCGCCGTTCCCGCGACCGGAGGTCGAGCAACCGCCGCCGCCGTCGCCACCGGCCCCGGGCAGCGCAGCTCCGCCGTCGGTGTCCCCGCCCGTTTCGCCAGCCCCTGGAGTGTCACCGTCCCCAGCGGAGTCGTCCCCGCCCGAGCCCCCCTCGTCCCCGCCGGACGACCCACCGCCGGTGTCATCGTCGTCGATCATCGCGTCGTCGACCAGGTAGATGGTGCCATCGCTGGCCGTGACGAGCAGCGGCATCTCGCGCAGTGGCTCCCACTGAGGCCAGCCCAGCAGCGTCGGTTCGTCGACGATCTCGACCGTGCCCAGATCGAGGTGCCACGTCCTGGCCACCTTCGGGTCCGGCACGTGGCGACGCGTCCCCGCGTCGACGAGCCACACCTCCGGCTGTCCTTCGACTTGAACCAAGCGCGGGGCGGCTTCGATCGGCAGCCAGACCCCGATGGTCTCGATGCTCGCGGCGTCGACCGGAGCCATGTCGAAGAAGGGGTCGAACTTCCAGGTCTCCAGCGCCGCAGCGTCGACCTCGCGCAGGCCACCGATCAGCTCGGGCGGTCCGCAGTTGAACGGATGCTCGTACAGCAGCGCGTCCTCCTCGCCGTCGAGATCGCGTGCATACGCGAAGACCGAGTGATCGACGCCGTCGCGCAGACTCATCGGCATCGGCAGCGAGAATCCGTGGTCGCAGTCTCCGCCGAGCACGTCGCACAGGTCGGGTCGAGCCTCGCCGGCCGGCAGCGACACCGACGTCGCGGCCTCGTCCTCGGCAGGACCGTCGAAGTAGAGATCGACGTCGGTGACGACGCCGGGCTGATCGGGATCCCGGGCCCAGCCCTCGATGCCCTCGCACGCGGCCGCGTCGAAGCTCCCCTGGGGCGGACTGTTGACGAGGCACACTCCGCCTCCGGGGCCCCCTTCCCACCACTCCCAATGCCAGTGCTCCCCCGCCACGGTGTTGGCAAAGCCAAAGCTGGCCCCGTTCGCGTTGAGCCAGTTGTAGACCGCACCGCTGTAGCCGCTGGTGTTGAGATCGAAGGCGTGCCCGCTCTGATGGTTGCTGTAGCCCGGCGTCGCCGCCAAGTTGCAGTTGTTGCAGTTGCAGTTGACGTAGCAGGCGTAGAGATACTGCTGCTCCGACATCGTTCGGAACCCGCTGTTGATGTGGATGTCGACACCATCCGCGGCCGCCGCCTCCCGCATCACGTGGAACGCGTTGCCCGAGTTGGTCTCGACCGGCTCGCCGTCGATGTGGAACACGGTGATGGTGAACGGCGCGCCCTGGACGTACCCCGTGTCTTCGCTGAACGCACAGTCGACCGACGGCGGATGGGCCTGCGGGTCGATGGGCGCAGCGAGGTCGCACGTCCGCGAGGACGGCTCCGCGTCTGCGGTCTCGGCATGTGCCACGCCCGCCAAGGGCAACAGCCCCAAGGTCCAGATCCCCGCCTGTACGCCACGTCGCATCGTCGCCCCCATCCCGCGCTGAGCCTCCCATGGCGGACGGGCCCAGGTGAAGCCTGGAATGGCATGGGCGGTGCGCCTGTGCTTTGGCTTACATCAGATGCCGCAGTCGGAGACTCGAGCGCCGGTTCCTCGGGTCCTAGCGCCGGGTCCACACCAGCATGCGGTAGGTGATCAAGCGACGCGTCAGCGCCATCTGCAGGCCGTTGCCTCCCAGGAGGTTGAGCCACCAAGGGTGGGAGAGCGGGAGATGTCGACCGGTCCGTACCATCGCGGTGATGAGCCGGTCTCGAGGACGGCCCAGCTCCAGGTGGTCGGTGAGGTCGACGTTCGCCACCGCCTCGAAGCCGGCCTGCTCCGCGAGGGTCTCAGCCCGACGATCCGACACCAGCGAGTCGGCGTGCCATCCCCGCTTGTACTCGCGGATCCATCGCGACTCGCGAAACGAGAGCTCCTCTCGCTCGACCCGGGGAGCTGCGAAGTCATCGATGAGCGCCAGCACCCCGCCGGGCCGCAGCACCCGCTGGACCTCGGCAAAGAACGCCTCGGCGTCGGGGCCCAGTGCGAACGACTCGATTCCATACGCGAAGTCGACGTCGTGCACGGACGGGGGCAGCTTCGTGAAGTCCGCCCGCTCGCAGCTGAGCCGACCGGAGAGTCCGTCCTGCTCGAAGCGCTCGGTCGCCATCCGCACCTGCAGGCGGCTGAGCGTCACCCCGATCCCTTGAAACGAGCGCTGTCCGGCGAGGTATGCCAGCGACGCCCCAACGCCGCAGCCCAGGTCGAGCACGCGGCGCGTCTCCGTAGGCATGTGCCCCGCGATCCGGTCCTCGGCATACCGAAAGGCCTCGGTCCGGGTGCGAACGCCCGGACCCCAGACCGCGCGATGGATCGCGCCAACGTTGCCGCCTTGCCCGAACCGGAGAAAGCCCTTCGTGTTGGCCTCGTAGTAGGCCTCGACCTGCTCGGTGGTCATCGCGGTCGACAGTAGCAGGAGCTATGGCGTGGCGAGCTGGAAGCTGTACTCGCCCGAGCCCGAGTAGGACTGCACGAGCCAGACGTAGTAGCCAGCGCTGCCTTGATAGTCGATCGACTCGTCGCTGGCGGCAGTCGCAGACGACGCTGCCACGGCCCATTGAGACCCGTTCCAGCGCAGCAGACGCAGGTCGAAGTCGGCATTGTTGGGCCCGTCGAGGCGCCCGCGGTGAAGGCCGGCTTGCGCGAAGTAGTAGGCCCCGTCGGGCTGAACGTCGCGTTGGCCCGCACCGCTCAAGAAGCCGATGAACTCCTCGCAGCCAGCGCAGTCGTCCGTCGGCGGGTCGGGCAACGTCGGGGGCTGCTGCGTTTCACCCTCGAACGCCGAGCCGCAGGTGGACGAGAACCCCGACGCCGGACCGCCGCCGCACTGCGCACCCCAGCTCGAACCGCCCGCGGCAGGGGTGAGGGGGAACCCGCCACACGCCGGCGTCGGATCCCAGTTTCCGTTGGCGTCATGGCACGGCGTCAGGTCGATGCCGGACTGCTGCTCGAACCACGGCATGCCGATGTGCATCATCGAGTAGTAGCCGCCGCCTCCACAGGCGCCTCCGTAGGAGGTGATCCCGAAGACACGCCAGCTTCCATCGGGCAGCTGCACGAACGCGGGCCCGCCCGAATCGCCCTGGCACGAGTCGAGTCCGTTGCCGCCGATGAACGCTTCGTTCGCGCCGTTGATCCCGTTGAGCGTCGTGGTCACCTCGCGCTTGACCCCATAGGGGCCGTTGTTCGCGGTGCCGAATCCGACCAGCGTGACGTCCTCTCCTGCTTGGAGCACCGACGTCTCGCAGCCCATCAGAGGCGGCACGATGGGCACGTCTTCGACCGGCGTGGCCAATTTGCACAGGGCGAAGTCGGACCCGTTGCCGGGTGCTCCCCCCGGAAAGGTCGTGCAGAACTCCGTGGGCACGGCGAAGCCCGGGTTCCCGCCGATGTCGTTGCCGAACCGAACGCTGGAGTAGTTCGAGCCGCAGTGGGCCGCGTACAGGACGACCTCGGGGTGGATGAGCGTGCCCGTGCACGAGCCGCCCAACGAGACGGTCGCTGGCCAGCCACAGCTGTTCACCACCGTGCCGCCGTAGATCTCCTGGGTCGGGGGGATGTTGCTGGCTGGCGGCTCGCTATCGCTCGGGGCACCGTCCACGTTTCCGGGTTCGACCTCGTCGGGCTGCCAGGCGGCACCGGGCTCGTCCGCCTCTGGGGCGCACGCGCACGCAAAGAGCGCAGCAGCGAATAACGACAGTGAAGGGGTATTCTTGAGGTGTTCCATTCCGATCCGTGACCCCACACACGGTGGGGCCCGACACGGATATCGGAGTCTACGGCCTCCGTTTACGCGTCAGCTCACAGAGCTGACGCACACGTTCAGACCTTCGCCTACAACGAGCTCTGCCGCTTCCATGGGCCCGAATACGCGCGGATCCGACCATCAGGGTTTCTCTGGCATAGCGCGTTAGCGCGCGGACCAGGGTTTCAGAAGTCGCAACAGGCGCCGAACGGGGCAGATTTACAATCGAGCTGATGTGGTTGTTGGGAGGGATACGGCGGGGGCAAACGGTTCAGGTGGCGGCCATGCCGCGAGGCGGGAGAGCTGCGAGTGTCCCTCAGATTTGAACTGGTTTGACCGACGATCAAGCCCCGACAATGATAGCGCCATGCCTCGCGCCTGGTTCGTCGTCCTCTCATCGCTGTCCGTTGGCTGCTTCTCGCCCAAGGCGTTCATGGACACCGATCCCGCGGGCAAGGGCACCGCAGACACCTCGGAGACGGACTCCACGATGGACACGGCCGGCACCGGCGGGCCCACCACCGACCCAACCACTCCGACCGGACCAGGTGCGTCCGGCTCTGGCTCAGACACCGGACCCGAGGGTGACGACCCTCCCGTCATCGAGTCCTTCACGGTGAACGGCTCGCCCACCCCCGAAGACGTCACCCGAAGCTCCCTGCTCGCAATGGAGGCTACCATCATCGACGACAACGGGGTTGCGAGCGTCAAGTTCTACGAGGGCGACACACTGCTGGGTACGGTCACTGAGGCCCCCTTCACCCTCGACGTCCTCGTGACGAGCAGCCAGACCGGCGGACACCTGTATCACGCCGTAGCGACGGATACGGTCGAGCAGACGGCAGAGAGCGATGAGGTACAGCTGGTGGTTTCGATCTCGGGCGGGGAGGTCGTCGATGTGAACGAGGGGCTCTTTGAAGGCTGTGTGCTGTTTGGAGCTCTTCGGAGGGGTCGTCCGTAGTGAACTCGCCGTCCCGGATGGTTCGTGCTCGCACCGCTGGTCCGGAAGAGTCGGGCATCGCAGATGAGTGATTGCCGTCAATCGTTTCTGCCCTCGACGAGGGACCTCGACGATGTCTCTTCCAGTACGTCGAGTGAAGCCTGGGGTTCGTTTTCCCCCCGACCACGATGGATGACGGCCGCGTACTGGTCCCTTCCGGGGAGATCACGAGCAACGTTCCGGGTAAGGGGAACTGGAGATACAACGTCTTCGATCCTCAGATTGGCAATGTAGAACCAGGGGCAGGTCTTCTTTATTCGGCGATCGCGTCCGGCAGCCCGTTCGCCCTCAACCTCCCCGACGTGGGTGTACTTCTGATGCGAGGGCCCAACGAGGCCGCCCTTCTAGAACCTGACTTTGACTCGACCATCTGGACGAGCGATGCCGGTCTGACTTCGGAGGGTGGCGCAGTCACCTCACGAACGCTCGGCTCAGATGGAGACATCTACTTGTTCCTCAACTCCGACGCCTGCCCAGGCGCGGCGACTCGCTGTCTCGTCAAGCTCACTCCGGACGGCGCGACGGACTCGGATCCGCGGCGTGCCGAACATTCCGTACTTTGGTGGACTAGCCCCAGACAGCGTAGGTGGGGTTGTTCTATGGGCTTAGAACTCTTGAGGGCTACCTCGTAGGTCACTTGAGCGTCGACGGCGACGAACTCGCGTCGGAGTTGCTGACCTATCGAGGAGCCTCCGTCGGGGTTTCTCAGGTTGGCCCCGTGACGGAGCAGGGCGGAGTCGTTGTGTCCTTCGCCGTTGCGCCAGCAGGACCCGAACACGGCCGGCGAGGTCGTCTGGAGACAACGTCGATCCTGCTCCGACTAGACGTCGTCGTTGCAGCAGCTTTGGCACGATCCAAGGCTTCGGGCCCGGTCGCTCCCGCGTCAGCAGCCCTTGCGGAGGACCCTACCGGCAGTCTCATCGCTGTGGGAATCCGGTCCGCGCAAAAGTCCGCCCACCGTCGTTCGGGCCAAGTTTGGCTGGCTCGGGAAACCTGGAGTCTGGCTCGTGTAAACCTCTAGGCTATACGAGAACGCGGGATTTGCGCATGCGGAACGCGTTGCGCTTCGACGCGCGGGAACGAGCACTTGAGAAAACGCCGGTCGCGTGGATAGCCTTCGGCCGGGCTCGATGAGTCAACGTTTCGTCAGCGATCGAGAGTTCCGTTCCAAGGTTGGCACACGGTGCCTGCTTCTAAACCATGATAGAGGCTGGCGATAGGTGGGTCGATGTAGGCGCTCCCGTGGGTGGGGACGGCATGAGAAACTCGACCGGCTTGGGAGTGCAAACATGAAGAAGATTGCTTTGATGGTGGGCGTCGTTACGGCGCTTCTAGGGGCTGAAGCTCACGCGGAGACGAGCTCGGACAACTTCAACCCGCAGACCACGTTCCGCCCGAACGACTTCCCGTGGTCGTCCGGCCCGATCGATCTGCCGTTGGGCGTGGACCTCAACCTGACCGCGACCGCGTACCACGAGGTCGACATCGAGATGACCGGGCAGACCGAGTACGACTTCGAGGCGCAAACGTTGACCTTCACCGGCGACGCCGACGGCGGAGTCATGGAGAATGCTTTGGGTGTTGAGCTCGGTGTCGAGGTCACGTTCGGCGGATCATCTTTCAACGTCGGACTCTACAACATCGAAGAGACTGCAAACGGAACGTTCTCGCCCTACCTACTTCCAGGGGACATCGAACGCCCGTTTGGCGTGAATGAGGGGATTGGCCCGAACGATCTGGTCGACACGTCGTTCACGATTCTGGGGGCCGATGTGACGCTGGACATCGACTACCAGTTCAACATCCCGGGCATCGAGTACCAGAGCATCGAGATCGTGCTCACAGACGGTGAGGACTCCGTCGTGGCCAACGAGGTCGGTAGTCTACGACGCTGAGGACGACGCTCTCGACCTCATGCTTCCCGACTCGGTTCCCGGTCAGACCACGGACATGTACGGAACGCTGTATGGAACCTTCGACGCAGAGATTGCCCTGATCCTGCTCGCAAGCGGGACCGTCGACGTTGGGGGCGTGGAGATCTCATTCGGCCCGATCGAGGTCCCCCTCGACTTCCCGATCAACGAAGCAATCCCCGTCGAGTTCCCGGCCGAGCAGATCAGCTTCGACGTTCCGGAGCTTCCCGATCCCGGGACGTCCACGGGCGAAGCCGCGGACTCGTCCACCGGGGACGGGGACGACAGCTCCGGCGGAGACTCCGACTCGGACTCCAACGGCACCACCACCGGAGCGGACCCCGACGCGACCACCTCGGGCGGTGATGAGGGCTCCTCGGGCGGATTCCCCGCTGCACCGGCGCCCTCCGACGCGGGCTGCGGCTGCGCCACCACCGACGAAGGCGGCGGCGTGGCGTGGATGCTCGGACTGTTCGGACTCGTCGCGCTGCGACGCCGTCGCGACTGAACGCTCTACGTGCGCTGAGAATCGGCCGTCTCGTTCGAGGCGGCCGATTTTCTTTTCGGCGCAGAGCGCACCTCGCTCGGACTTCGGAACGCGCCCTCAAGCCCTTCGGATAGCAAAGTCGAGCTGATGCGCAATATAGACGAGTTCACCCGTCTCGACCTGTCCGTGCCGAACCTGCCCCCACCGCTTCACATCTTCGCTGAGCACGGGATGCGACGACAGCTCCTGTTCGACAGTGTGGATGATGTGGTGCGCGAAGTAGGCTTCGTCGCCAACGTAGCCTGTTCCGCCATTGAAGACGACCCAGTCTGAACTTCCCGCTCGGGTGATTCTCCCTCCTGCGTTGCGCACGTGCAGGAAGAGTTCTCGACCCGCCGTCGATGATCCAGATGCCTGTCCATCCCTCGTGCGGGTGTCCATGCTCAGGTGGTAGGCCGCCATCAACTCGTCATCGAAGGGATGCCGCGGCATGAAGATGGTGTCGCCGTCGAAGTTGATCGTTGCCCAAAGTTGCCCTCGTTCGTCCAGCGAACCCAGGAGCGTGGGCAGCACGCTTTGAACGTCGACGAGGTCCAGCACTGCATGGGCGATGACCAGGTCAAAGCCGCCCTCCGTCGCCGCGACCCAGTCTTCGATGAGCGCATGGTGCGTTGACACGGCACAGGACACTCCCGGCCTTGCAGCGGTTGTCCTCGTCGCGCCATTCAACCACGTGGGACCCAACTCGTCGACTTCCTCCAGGAAGTCGGCGCTCGCATCGACGATCAGATAGTCCGCCCGCGAAATCGAGCCCGACTCTATGAGGCGATCGACCATGGTGCCAACACCGCCACCGAGCTCCGCTATCCGCACCGTCCGGTCTCGGGGGAGCCCCTCGAGGACCGTGTCCATCACGTCTCGGTTGAGCGCCCGGTCATCGACCGTGCGTTTCGAGCGGAGGTATCGCGGATATGTATATTCGTTGGGAACCATCAAGCGCTCGCGACTCAGCTTCGGTCGCGCAGCGGAAACCGCTGGCCGAGTCGTGCTCGACCCGACCCAGCGCTTCCGCCGGTGCTCGTCTCGCTCTCGGAAGGGACGGAGGGGCTAACGCACCCGTTGCTCATCGGAGAGCAGGTCGAGGCGAGGATTGCCGCGTAGCGCTTCATCTCGTCGGCCACCATCCTATGATCCGCCGCTCGCCGGCAAACCCAATCTCCTGCGCAGGGCAGGTACGCTCAGGCCCCCATCTGCGCACCACAAACGGCGCGAATCGCGCAGAGTCCGAAGCGGGGACCGCAGAAACTGGTGACGGAGGTCCCCTTCACCAGCCCAGACTGTGGGCCCACTGAGCCCTACGGACAGCCAAAGACCGCATCGAGCGTCGCGATCGCCTCGGTTACCGCGGCGCCGTCCGTCGGCTGTCCCCCAGCCCAGAAGCTCTGCAGCGAAGCGTACCGAGCCGCGTCGCGATCGTTGCCGGCCCGATCAAGCACGGGACCGAGGATCTCGAGGCCAGCCCACGCGGCCGCAGCGTCGTCGTCCGCAAGGTCGACGAATCCCTCGAGCCGCGCGCGGACGACCTGAGCGAGGCCGTAGTCGAGCGCGGTGGTCAGCTGACTCTGCGCGGAGCACAGCAAGCCCTGGGCTTCCATGTCCAGGTCGCTGACCGCTGGCGTGTCGTCGGCCGGGTTCGCATCTCGGATGCACCGAAACGCGCTGAATCCATCCCAGATCGCCGAATGGGCATCGGCGTCGGCCGCCCGCACGTCGGCCGCGAGTCCGATACCACCGGCGCGGTCGAAGCCGCCGGTGTAGTAAGCCCACGACGAATCGCAGTCCTTGGCCGCGCCGGTGAAGCAGGTGTTGGCCTCCTTGTAGACCGACAGGTACAGGAACCAAAGGCCCGCGGCCTCGATGCGTGCGATGTGGATCGCCGGCTCCCCCTCGCCCATCTGCCCCGCCGCGAACGCGTCGTTCATGATCGGGGCGATCTGAGCCGGACCCGCACAGCGGTCCGCGTACTTGTCGACGTTGGCCGACACCGTGCACTGCTTGTCCGCGTCGACCCCCGGATCCCAATCCGACTCGGGGATCTCGGGAAAATGTAGATCTTCGCGTCGCTGCAGCCGCGATTCCAGGCCTTCATCTTCAGCGTATTTTGCCCGAGCAGCCGTGAAGCCATCGGGCGTCGAGTCGCTTGCGAGCAGGGAGAGCACGTCCTCGTAGGCCTCGACCCGAGCGATGGAGCTGGGCGTGCTGTCCACCAACGCGTAGGTGCCATCGTCCGTCACGCAGGCCGGATAGCCATCTTCGGCGCCTGGCTGATAGTCGTTTGCGTTGGGCGAGCAGGCGGCCAAGTCGTCGTCGTCGACCAGGTCGCCGCACGCGAAGACCATGCCGTCGCCATCGTCGGTCTCTCCGTCGGTTTCACCGGCCTCGTCGGAGCCGCCATCGCAGCCCACCGCCCAGAACGCAACCGCCAGCAATCCCGCCCGCACCAAGGTAAGCCTCCGCATGCGCCGAGCATCCACGCTGCGCGGCCGCAGCGAAAGCGGGAGTCCACGGATCCTCGTCGGGGGTTTCCACGCAATCGAGCTACATATCCGCCGAGACCAACCCGATGCGGATGGCGTGTCGAACCATCCCTGCGACGTTCTTCGCTTCGAGCTTGGCCATGAGCCGGCCGCGGTGGCCTTCGATCGTCTTGACGCTCAGCCCTAGCTCTTCGGCGATCTCCGGGCTGGACTTGCCCTCGGCCACCAGCTTGAGTACCTGCCGCTCCCGCGGCGTGAGGTCGGAGCCGGCGCGGGGCTGCGCTCCTCCCCGAGAATCGTCGAGGACGATCTTGGCCACCTCGGGGCTGAAGAATGCGTTGCCCGACGCCACTGCGTGAATCGCCGATACGAGGTCGGACAGGCCGGATCCCTTCAGCAGGTAGCCGCCTGCACCGGCCCGAATCGCAGGCCGAACGTGTTCCCCGGTGGAGTACATGCTGAGGATGAGCACCTGGGTATCGGGCGCTTGCTTGCGAATGAGCTTCGTCGCCTCGACGCCATCGAGCTGCGGCATGTTGAGGTCGAGCACGGCGACGTCGGGACGCAGCTGCTCCACGAGCGCGGCTCCATCCTTGCCGTTGTCCGCCTCGCCGACGACCTCGATGTCGTCCTGCCCGTCCAAGAGCGCTCGCAGGCCCTCCCGAACGATCTGGTGGTCCTCGACCAAAACGACGCGAACGGGGTCGGACATCGGGTTCACCCTAGCACCACTGAGATTTACGCGCCCACCGGAAGGCGCACGTCGATCCGCGTGCCCTGGCCGGGCTCCGCGTGCAGCAGCAACGTGCCGCCGAGCAGCTCCACCCGCTCGCGCATGCCGACCAAGCCACGCCTGCGCGGCCCGACCGCGTCCGGATCGAAGCCCTTGCCGTCATCGACCATCGCCAGTCGCAGCGTGTCGCCGGCCCGTTCCACCTCGATCGCGACCTCGCTTGCCTCGGCATGGCGCGCGACGTTGGTGAGGGCTTCTTGGACGATCCGATAGACGGTCATCTCGACCGATGCGTCCAGTGGATCTCCCACGGCGTAGCTGAACTCGACCTGCACCGACGTGGCCTCCGAGAGATCGTCCGCCGCCCGAAGGATTGCCGCCTCCAGCCCCACGTCGTCGAGCACCGCTGGCCCAAGCTGGTTGACCGCCCGCCGAATCTCTTCGACGGTGTCGTCGACCATGCCCAGGGTTCGCCTCGCCATCATCGTAGTCTTGGCCTCATCGCCCTCGCGTGCGGCGAGCAGGTCGCCGATCAGCTGAAGATGAATCCGTACGGCGGTAAGCGCTTGGCCGGCCGAGTCGTGCAGCTCACGGGCGATGCCGCGCCGCTCGGCCTCCTGCATTCGAATCGCACGCCCCGAGATCTCGCGAAGGTTCTGCTCCTTGCGCTGCAGCTCCTCGAGCGCATCCCGCAGCTCGACGCTTCTCGCCTCGACCTGGGACTCCAGCGTCTCGTTGAGGCGAGCAAGCGCGCCTTGGGATTCCTCGAGCCGGCTCACGAGCGCGCGCAGGTTGGCCTCGGCGCGGCCCATCGCCCGCATCGGGACCCAGTAGAGCAGGCCCCCCAGCGCCAGGCCCAGCGCGGTGAAGCCTGCGAGGAGTGCAAGCGTGTCGCGCTCCAAGGACGCGGTCGAAACCCCGACCCAGACCGCGCCCGCGACCTCACCATGAACCTCGATGTCCGCGCTCTGCCACAGCGCGCCGAGCTGAGCCAGCGCCTGCGGATCGTCCGCTGAGCCACGAATGGGGACCCCAGCGGCATCCACCACCACGACGTGCTGGACACCGGGCAACTCGAACATCGCGATGCGAGCCAACACCTTGGCCGCGTCGTACTTCCACAGCAATGGGCGTTCCTGCACGTCCTGTCGCAGCACGCTCGCGGCCTCTCGCGCGGTACCGTCTGCCCGAAGCTGCAGAGCGTCCCGGCCCAGCACGAAGAAGGCCAGCGGGGCCGACAGGCACGTGAACACCGCGACGAGCAGCGTCAGCGGGACCAGGCGAGTCCCCAGGTATCGCCGCAGCTCCAGGCGTACACCGCCCTGAACGTCTCGCACCGGCATCGCTCAGCCCGCCTCCTCGATCGCGCGCTGCGTCGATGGCGGGACGGCGTTGCGGGCTCGCAGCAGCGCCCGTCCTCCCGCAGAGAGCACGAAGTCGATGAACGCCTTCGCGTCGCCGCGCGGCGCCCCCTGGGTGACGAAGGCGAGCTCTTTGACGAACGGGTACCGACCCGACTCGACGTTGGCTGCCGTCGGCTCGACCCCCTCGACGGCCAGAGCACGAAAGCCCGCGAGGGAAGCGTCGACACCGTTGCCGTGCAAACCGATGGCACCCCGCGTGTTGGCCAACGCCACTTGCATCGCGCCGTCTTGGTAGAGAACCGGGAACGACCCCAACGCGCGGGCCCGCTCGACCCCGGCCTCGATTCGAGCGTCGACCCCCTCCACCACGCGGTGGGAGGAGTCGCCGGGCTCCCGCAGCAGCACGACCACGTTGGATCCGTTGCTCCACCGCGTCTTCACGCCTCCAAAGAGGTTCTCGAGGTCCGCAAACGAGACCCCCTCGTCGGGGACGTCGAGCCCAACGGCGACGATCACCGGAATGCGTGCGAAGGGCGTGTACTCGAGGCCTGCGTCGAGTTCCTCGCGGGACAGAGGGCGCGAGACCATCGCGAGCTGGATCGCTCCGTCTCGAAGCGCTCGAATTCCCCCGCCCGATCCGATACTCGCGTGAATCTCGAGAGCCAGACCGATGTCCCGCATCGCCGCACCGGCCAGCATTCGCGCCAGCGGCACGCACGAACCAGACCCCGCAACGTGAAGCCGACCATCCTCCGGGGGCGCGGGCGACCGCGCGTCATGGTCTTCGAGCAAAAACGGCGGCCGCGTATTCTCCCCCACGTCCCGCATGACGGCGACCACGACCCCGGTCGAGAGCGCGACCACCCCAATGATCGCCACGATCGCCATGATCGCCAAGGCGGGCAGCCACGGTCGGCGACGCGACTGGGAAGGATCGGACACCCGCAGACGGTACAACGTCAGAACCCGATCCGGGTCTCCAACATGACGCTCCGGCCTGGGCCATTGACGCTCGATCCGTGCGCTCGCCACGGTGTGTCTCCGACGTTTTCGAACACCAGCGCGGTGGCGAAGTACGGGTCGAGCCGATAGCCAGCTCGCAGATCGAACACCATGTAGCCTGGCGTACCGCCGATCGGGATGCGAACGTCCGCCACATCCTGCGGCGCCAAGCGGTCCTGCAGACGGGCCCACCGCAGACCCCCGGCGGTGTAGACCCCCCAGCGGTGCCGCCAGCCGAGTTCCGCGGTGCCGTTGAGCGGCGGAACCCTGGACATCGGTAGTCGCGATGGCTCGCTGGATCCCGAGGAGGCGAACGGATTGGGACGATCGCCACGCGCGAAGGACAGCGTCGTGCGCGCCCAGATTCCCAAGGGCAAGTGCGCCCTGGCCGACCCTTCCGCCCCCCACAGCAGCGCCCGCCCCTCGAAGTTGTCGAGCTGGAACCGAGTCTGCGAGGCGCCGCACTGCGGTGTCTGTGAAGGACAGTCTTCGACATCCACCGCGACGCGACCGATCAGGTCATGGATCCGCGTGCGAAACCCCCACGCCTCGAACTCGAACACCCCCACGTCGACCCCGACACCGGCTTCCAGCGTCAGCGCGCGTTCGGGATCGAGGGCGGCATTCTCGAACTGGAAGCCAGGCCCCGTCTGCTGCCGGCTCGTCAAGTCGTCCAGGTTCGGCGCCCGAAACCCCTGGTCGGCGTTGAAGGAGAACGTCAACCACGGCACCGGCTCGACCGCGACTCCGGCCATGCCCACCGCGGACATCCAGGTCTGGTCGACCGCCGCCGTCTCGGTCTCGACATCCCCCGGTGACTTCGCGTTGGCCAGCGCCACGCGTCCTCCCGAGCGCAGGCGCACCGTTTGGGCGAGTTCGACGTGAAGCTCGGCAAATGCGCCCGAGGTCGTGTAGCGGGATCGCCCCACGTACTGGCCTCGACTCTGGTCCAAGGAGATGCCGGTGTCGTCGAAGCGCACCGAGGCCTCGCTCGCCAACCAGTCGACGTAGGCGTCCGCCCCATAGACACCCCACAGCCGCGCCCACGGCTCGGGATCGAAGGCGCGGGTCTGCAGCTTCAAGCCCGAGCCGACCGTGTTGACGTCATCCTCGCCCAACAGCGTGGTCACCGACGGAGCGCCGCGGTCGAAGACGCGGTCCTCGTGCTGTCGCTGATAGCTGAGCGTCACCCGGACGTTCTCGGCGGCGCTGGGCCCCTGGGAGGTCTCGTATGCCCCGTAGACCAGCGTCCGAAACTGCTCCGCGTACCGAAGGCACTCGTCTTGCGGTGCGGTCGGCGGTGGGCACTTGTCGGTGCGAGGCGCGTCGTACTGCCGGTAGTCGTAGTACGCCGCGGTCACGCGATGCCCCTTCGCCGGCTCCCAGACCGCCCGGACGTCGCCGGTCAGCTCTCGAAACCCCGTGCCGCGCTGGGTCTTGCCGTCGGCCTCGAACGCCGGCGGGACGCGCTGCGGCTCGTTCGTGCCCGGGGCGATCACCGGCCCGCCGCTGCGCAGCTGACCGACGTCGCGATATCCAACGCCGGCCAGGACCCCGAGCTTCCCTGCGAAGCCCAGGTCGATCTCCCCGCGTCCGCCGTACGATCCGTCGGCGGTTCCCGTGTGCATCAAGGCGCGGCCGTGCACGACCGTTCGCTTGCCCTCCTCGCGAAGGGTCGGATCCCGGGGGGTGGTCAGCAGCGCGCCGCCGAGCGCGTCGGCGCCATACCGAGTCGAGGCCGCGCCGCGCACGACCTCGAGGCGATCGATGGTCCGCGAATCCACGGTGAAGAAGTACTGGTTGGGACCTTGTCTGAACGTGCTGTTGTTGAGGCGGACCCCGTCGAAGAACATCACGGTCTGCTGCCCCGTCAGCCCGCGGACGTATGGGGATGCCTGCGCGTGCGCGGTTTGCTGAATGTAGACGCCCGGCTCGTACCGCAGAGCATCAGGCGCCGACTGCACGAGGCGCTCGTCGAGGTCGCGCCGCTCCACGACCGAGCCGGACCGGTCGGTGTCCTCGCGCGGGGGACGGTAGCCACCGACGACGACTTCGCGCTGGATATCCGGTGGCGTGTCTGCCGTGGTCGGAGATTCGGACGAGCCGGCGTTCGGCACGCCGGGATCGCGGGGCTGTGGCGCGACCGCCTCAGGCCCGTCGTAGGTCCTCGGCGGCGACGCGGCGAGCAGCGCAATCGCGGTAACCGACAAGAGCAAGATCCCCCGAACTATCGCCCGTGTTCATCTCGCCGTCTCCCGGGAGAACCCTCGATCACGCGCAGACCCCCAAACAGCCGGCCTGAGGCGGAATCAGGGCCCGGCCGCACCGGCGCGTGGTAATCTCTCGTCGGGGTGAAGACGCATCCCAACGTGCAAACGCTTCCCAGCGTGTTTCCGTTCCGGGCTCCGGTCCGTGGTCAAATGATCACCAACGGGAGCAGCGGCACGTACTTCATCGGTGCGCACATCGGCGCGGGCTCCTACGGAGACGTCTACGAGTGCACCGACGAGTGGTCCAACCCGCTGGTCGCCAAGGTGCTCAAGCCCGCCGGCACTTTCGAGCACGTCCGTCGAGCGTGGGAGGCCGAAGTTGCCAACCTCGTCAACATGCGCCACCCGACGATCACGTACATGCACGACGCGTTCGTGTACGACAACTGCTTCTACATCATCGTCGAGAAGTGCTTGTACAGCCTCGACCGCGTGCTGCCGAAGATCGACGAGACCTGGGTGCCCCACATCGCTCGCGACGTGCTTCAGGCGCTCGCGTTCATCCACCGCTTCGGCTACGTCCACAAGGATGTCCACCCCGGCAACGTGTTCGTGAGCCTGACCAGCGACGTGATCAGCCGCGATGACGCTGGTCCCTACCTGTCGTTCAAACTCGGCGACCTCGGCATCACCCGGCTGGAGAACGACATTCGGACGACCGGGACCGTGCTCGCGCCGTGGATGCGCCCTCCGGAAGCCGTCGATCCGGGGCGCTTCGGGACGGTGGGTCGACAGACCGACATCTATCACGCGGCGCTGCTGCTGCTCTCGGTCCTGCATCGAGAGGTGCTGATGTTCGACGAGTCCGACATCGTCGCGGGCGCGCCTCTGCGCATGGCCGACAGCTTGGACTCGCCCTACGGCCAGGCGATCGCGAGCGCCCTGCATCCTCAGGTCATGTTCCGGACGCAGACGCCGCTGGAGTTCTGGCGCGAGATCCAGGCCGCCCAGCAGTACATCGCGCCCGGCAACAACGCGACGCCTGCACCGATGGATCTCGGGCCCCCGCTGACGCGACCGAGCACCCGCTCAGGCGAGACGACGGACGGTTCATGAGTTTCCTGCTCGCCATGCCGCTGCTCGCCATTCCTGGCGACGTCACGATGCCGATCGAGGAGATGCGGGACGCGGTGCCGGGCCTCGCGGGCATCGTCGGGATGCTGCTCTTCCCGACGGTCGGCGCGTGGCTTCGACTGCTGCTCGAGTTCTTGGAGTGGACGCGGCCAGGCCTCACCCGTCCCAAGCCCGTCTCCGGCCTCAGCATCGTGCGCGCGATCGCCACGAGCATCGGCTTGACCTTCTTCGTCGCGACCTGGTTCCGCGCGGCCGGCCAGCTCCGCGACGTGCAGGCCGAAGCGCCGGTCGTGGGTCCCAGTATCCAAGGCGTGCTCGTCGGGGTGGCCTTCTGGGCCGTCTACGCCGTTGCGATCTCCGCGCTTCGGCGCGATGTCATTCGGTCCCGAAACGCCCGACGTGTCGGTACGCCGCTGCGCTGAGCGCGGTGGGAATGCGGGTCGGCCCTCCGGCGTGATTCCACCGAAACCGAGGACTGACCCATGACGCACCTGCTCTCCATCATCGCCATCGCTGCACAGCTCGTCTCCGCTCCCCCCTCCGCCGACGGGGCTGGGGCGACCAAGCCCGCCAGGTCGATCGAGCACGCCTCCGAGGACGGACAGCGGGTGGTCGACGGCCTCGGCACCATCCTGGCGGAGAAGCTCTCCGCGCTGGACCGACGCCGCTTGGGATCGAAGGTGCTCTCGGAGTCGCGCGTGTCCATCGTGTCGGGCACCTTCGCCGGCGGCGCAACGCGGCTGGTCGCCGTCAACGTCGAGCTTCGCCGCAAGGACCCGGAGGCCGCGCCGCAGTACATCTCGGGCATGTTCACCGTCACCGACGCAGGCACACTGATCGCCGTGGTCGTCTCGCCTCGCATGCGGCCCGAAGCCCTAGCCTTCGACGAGCTCGGCGATACCGACGGGGATGGGAGCGACGACTTCGTCTACACGGCCACCAACACCGAGACCTCCACCTCGCATCGGGTCAGCTGGAACGGCACCGAGGTCGTCGACGAGGCTCGACCGGCCAAGCCTGCCGAAGACGCAGAGTCTTGAGAAGACGCCCCGGCCCCACCGCAGTCGAGCGGTGGAACCGGGGCGTCGGTGGCCCCGAGGATCGAGGCCATGCCGAGGTGACGCTCTAGGGCGTGACGTCGGTGATGTTCAGCGTGTAGGTGCCTCCACCGCCGAGCGTCGAGTTCGACCAATGCCCACCGATGATGAAGTAGGTGGTGCCGCCGGTGAGGCTGGCGGTGATCGTCTCGGGGTTGCCGTTGTCTTCTCCGGCGACGCAGGTGTTGTTCACGTCGTCGCAGTCCGTGACCATGTACACGGTCGAGTCCCAGGTGGTGTCGAAGACGATCTCGTAGTCACCATCGGTCTCTGGCGTGAACGCGTAGACGACGTCCTCGGCACCACCGTTGAAGCCGCCGGTTTCGCCAGGGCAGGAACCGGCCGAGTAGCCGTAGTCGTTGAAGTAGTCATCGACATCGCCGCTGTCGGTGTAGGGGAGCGCGCCGACGATGAAGGGGTTGCCGCACTGGTCGCCGACCGCCGCCGGTTCGCAGGTCCCATCGCCGCAGACATTCCCATCATCGCAGCCGCAGGTCCCGCCGCAGCCGTCGTCTCCGCAGCTGATGCCGTCGCATTCCGCGGGGATGCAGGCTGCGCTGACGTTGAGGGTGTAGGCGCCGCCGCTTCCGGGGGTGGTGTTCGACCAGTGACCGCCGATGATGAAGTAGGTTTCGCCCGCGACCAGCTCGGTGACGAGCGTCTCGGGGTTGCCGTTGTCCGCACCCGCCACGCACGAGTTGTCGATGTCGGCGCAGTCGGTGACCGCGTAGACCGTGGCGTCCCACGTGGTGGCGAACTCGATGGTGTAGACGCCAGTCGTGTCCGGCGTGATCTGATAGACGACGTCTTCGGCGCCAGCGTTCCAGCCACCCGACTCTCCAGGGCAGGCAGCCACGCCGTAGCCGTAGTCGTTGCTGAAGTTCAGGGTGTCGCCGGAGTCGGTGTAGGGCAGTACCGTCTCGTCGATGAGGATTGCGTCCCCGCATGTGTCGCCCGGAGGCGGGACATCGCTACACGCGGCGGTGTCGAAGGTGCAGTCGCCGGCGCAGGCGAGGTCGCCCGAGAAGAAACCCGGGAGGCTGGCACAGGTCTCGCCACCGAGGTCGGCTCCATCGCAGTCTTCTCCCTCTTCGACGATCCCGTTTCCGCATCCCGGAGCGATACAGGAGGCTGTATCGAACGTGCAGTCATCTGCGCAGGCGAGCTCACCGGCGATGAAGTCACCGGCGTCCGCACAGGTGGCTTCCCTGAGGTCGTCGGTGTCGCAGACCTCGCCGTAGTGCGCGACGCCGTCGCCACACATCACCGGGTCGTCCTCGGAGAGCGTGAGCTCGAGGCACCACTCATCCAACGTACCGTCGTCGAGAGAGCCGAAGGTGTCCCACGTGGCGAGCGACCAGTCCCCGACCGAGCTGATCCCGATCAGGCGGCTGAGCGGGGTCGCCGGAGCGATCGGGCCATCGATGGCCGGAGTGCCGCAGGCCGGTGCCACGCCGGTTTCGTCGTCGAAGAGCGCGTCGACGTCGTCTTCGCCGTCGGTGCACGCGGTGCCATCCAACAGGACGCTGCCCTCATTGACGTCGGGCGAAACGAGCAATGCGACAATGTCATTGACATATGTGTGGGTGGCCTGCAGCTGAACGTTGACGTCCGAGACGAACGCGTCCTGCGCGATCGACATCACGTCGACTGCGGGCGCGGCTTCGGTGGTCGTGGCGTCGAGCGGAGTGCCCGGCGTGCTGCACATGACCAGCGTGTTGGTGCATCCGCTCGCGTCGAGGGTGCAGTCGTCCGCGCAGACAACCTCGCCGACCAGCGGACAGGCCGCTGCGTCGCCGAGGTCGGCCCCGTCGCACTCCTCATCGCCTTCGATGACGTCGTCACCGCAGACGGCCGAACCGCCCGTCGACGACTCTCCGCGCGTCTCGGTGTCCCCGGTGGTCGTATCGGTGGTGCCAGAGCTCTCGTCGGCGACGGTGGGATCGGTGACGCCGGTGGTCGAGTCGGTGTCGTCTCCGGTCGTCCCGACGGTGTCGTCCGTCGCCGATGTGACGGCGGACGTCGTGGTGGTCAGCGTTTCGGACGAGGCGGACGTGTCGCCCGATTCGGTGCCCTCGTCGGTATCGTTGGCCGTAGTCGTGTCGTCGCCGCAGGCGGGAGCGAGAGCGAGCAAGAAGCCGAGTTGAACTAGTTTGAGTCGTTTCATGGTGGTCATCTCCTGTCGCGTCCACGCGCAACCGCCCAACGGCGGCCCCCTAACGCTTGGACTCCGACGATCGGACGCTATCACGGTCCCACGGCCACTTCTCGGCCCGCTCAGCTCTCGTTGGCTCACACGTTGTGACGTCCGAAGACTTCCTTATCGACACGCCAACCCAACAAATCGCACGCTCCTGAACGCGGGTGCGCCGAAGGGCTGCCCGAGTGCGGCGGTGCTCCCATGGCCCAGCCGGACCCTCAATGCGCAACCGTGGCACCCACCATCCGTCCTACCTGCGATGGGAAGGATCGTCCGGGGGATCCATGGAGTGTTCACGGCGGCGACGGTCTGCGCGAGCCTCGCGGCGACCACATTGGGGGTCTGGCTGAACCTCGCGCTGGGGCATCGTCCGCGGCCGTGCATGGACAGCGTGGCGTCGCCCACCTTTCAGCTCTTGCACGGGGTCACCATACTGCTGTTGGCGGTGAGCATCGCCGGATCGCCCCTGTGGCTGTGCACCACGCCGGCCTCACTCCTGCGCGGCACACCGGTCGAGCAGCGGCTCGGGATGCTTCGCCTGGGGTTCTTCCTCGCCGCAGCCGGGTTGCTCGTCGTCGACCCGACGGGCGCGATGAACTGGCTGCTCGACTGAGCGTACACAGCGTCACAGCCCCGGACCGGCTCGACCCGACCGCCCCTCGACAACGGGGGGTGACGCGTCGTCGCGCGAACCGCCGCAGCAACAGTTCACCGCATGGGAACGCGTTTTCGCAACCGCGCGCTTCCGCTCGATCGGGCGCCACGGCACGTAGAACACCGCATCCTGACCTCACAGGCCCTCCGGGCGCGGGCACGCTTCTTGCACAATAAGCCGAGGCCGCGCCGCCCGCGTGCCCCGAGTCCCTCATGTTCTCCGACTGGTTTTCAGCTCCCGCTTCTTCCTACCCCGCCGCCGCCATCTCGGTGGTGTTCGTCTATCTGGCCATCATCGTGCTCACGCGAATCGTCGGCCTGCGAAGCCTGTCGAAGATGTCCGCACCAGACTTCGTGATGACCGTCGCGGTCGGATCGCTGATGGCGACCTCGATCTCGACCGCATCGCCCCAACTCCCGCTGGCCCTCTTCGTGCTCGCGCTCGTCTTCGGCGGGCAGTGGGCGATTGCTTGGGCCCGCCGGGCGTGGCCGAGTACCTCCGAGGTCATCGACAACACGCCGGTCTTGCTGATGCAGGGTCAGACCTTTCTCCGCGAGAACATGGCGAAGACCAACATCACCGAGGCCGATATTCGCGGCAAGCTCCGCGAGGCCAACGTGTTGGGGCTCGATCAAGTCCGGGCCGTCGTGTTCGAGACCACCGGAGACATCTCGGTGCTCCACACCTCGAATCCGGACCGCGAACTCGACGCAGGGATGTTGCTCGGTGTACGGCGCCGGCTCGGTCCCGTCTCCGGGCCTGAATCGGCCTAGGCAAGGCTCGAGCGGCCAGTTTCAGGCCCTACACGCGTGGCGCGTGACCGGAACTCGAGATCTGAGAATCACCCGACCACGTCGTTGGTCACGCTCATGTCTACCGCGACGGTGACCGATCCCTTCTAGCAGGCCTCCCACGACCACGCCCCTGCGCTCTCGACGGCCCAGACCGTTCTCTACGCTGTCCGCAGCACGATGGCGCTCATCGAGTTCAAGCTCGATGAAGGAAGCATGCTCGACACCGATGTGCCCCACGTCCGGTCCCCCCGTCGATCCGGCGGCCGGCCTGGCTCGTACGGCGGGTACGTGAGCGGTGCCCAGCCCCAGCATCAAGTTGACGCAATTCGCGCCGCATTGCTGCGCCAGCGCGAGAACGACCTGCGAGCGCTGGCACAGGGGCGCGACCGCGACATGACCCAGACCGCGGCGCCAGTCACCGAAGACCTCACGCGGCAGCCCCGGGCCTACCTGATGGCCTACACGGGCTCGACGATCGGGCCTCGTGGGGCCGACGTCGACAGCGAGTACGTCGACGCCTTCGCGCGCATCGGCGCGCAGGAGGGGTTCTCGGTGGTCGAGGCCGACTTCTATCCCGACGGCCCAGAGCGCGAGGCGAGGCCGAACATCCAGACGGTTCGCGTGCCGGTCGACAGCACCTCGGGCTGGATGGAGGACCGGGGGCAGGTGGCCTACGACGGGCAGGTCACGGTGCCACCGCCGCGACCGACCGACTCCGCCCGGACGACGCAGGAGTTCATGAGCCGGGCGATCGATGAGCACCGAGCCACGCGAGCCACGCGGGCCCGCGGCCATGGCATCGAGCTCGCGTTCGGCAGCCGTCAGGGCGGCGTGTGGCAGCGCAACGAGAGCGACATGCGGCTGATGTTCGGCCTGGCGACCCGACGCAGGATCCGCATCGACCTGTGCTACCTCGAACGAGGGAACGTCCTGCTGGGTCGGGGGCCGCGGGGTCTGTATGCGCTCATCGGGGAAGACTCGTTCGGACTGTCTCGAGCGGTGCTGCGCGGCGCGTTTCAAGGCTTGGGGATTGCCCCTGATCGACTCACCGACGAGATGGTTCGCGTCGCGATCGCCAAGGACGTCGGCGTCGATCGCCGAGCTGTCGTGGTGGTGGAGCAGGCCGCAGGATTTCACCTCGACCTCTCGATGACCCCGTGGACCAGCGGCGTCGTCCTCCTCGACGACATGGCGATGGTCGAGGACGTCATGCGCCGCACGTTCATGCAGCGAGGCATGTCCGAGGCGCTCGAAGGGCTCGCGCGGGAACGGCCGCGGCTGCTCCAGATCGCCGCGACCGAGCGCATCACGGAGCGACAGCTTTGCGCCGCGGGCCTACGCGTCGTCCGAGCGCCCGGCAAGTTTCCCGCCCTCCCCGACGATCGCTGGCTCACCAACTTCTTCAACGGCGAAGGCGGCTCGGGTACCGGGCAGCGCGGCGCGTATTGGATCACTCAAGACGGGCCCGCCGCCTACAAGGACGCGTTCGAGCAGGCATTGCGGAGCGCGGGACTGAGGGTGCCGCGCATCTACCACGTCCCTGCGGCGTCGAGCCGCGACAGCCTGAGCGCCCAAGGCGGCGCCAACTGTCGCGCCGTGCCGCTGATGACCGGCCCTCGCCCCTGAGCGTGCATCGTCGGTTCGCACATCTGCGGCGCGCGCGGCTGCTTCATCCGCAGGATCCGCCCGCATCGGTGACGTCGACGGCCGTGGCCGTGTCGACGCAAGCTCCGACGTCGAAGTCCGCGTTGCGGCAGCAGTGCTCCTGCACCTCACCCGGAGAGGAGGATGGCGACGACGCCGACGCAGTCCGCGTCACTGTGGCAGGCGACGCTTCGAAGGCGACGCAGGCCGGCGAGCGACTGGTTACGAACGTCGCAGGGGATGCCCGCGCCCGTGGATGACGACGCCGTACGTGGTCACGCCGGCGGCGAGCCTGCCAGTCGTCTCGAGCCAGTGCCGGTGTTCGTCGGAGCCACCAACATCTGCTCGGGCACCCACCCTGCGGCCTGGACCGCACGAATGGTCGGCGAGCGTTCGAGGACGTGCGCACGCGTCTGGGCCCTGTGGGCGGCGCGCAGGCGGTTGCCTCGCCGCTGCGCCACACCCAGACCGAGCGCAGCCAGCCCCATCCCAGCAAAGTAGACGTACGCGAACAGCTTGGTCACGGCGCTGTGGAGGCCCGCGTGAATGAGGGGCACCGCAAAGACCAGCGTGCAGATCCCCAGGCCCACGATCTCCCAGGACCGCTGCGTCATGGACTCGAACAGGCCCGGCACCCGTGGATGCAGGTAGGCGAAGCGGTCGATGCCCAGCTCTCGCGACACCCAGCGGTCCCAAACGAAGGTGTTCTCGCATCCTCCCATAGGGCACACGATCGCCGCTGCCAGCGCCGACGGCCGCGGAAACCACGCCTGCTCGCCACAGTGTGGACAGCGGATGTGCGTGTCGACTTCCACATATTCTTCACGCAGTAGACCCATGACCCGACGCTAGCAGCCGCACCTGATGTGCGCCGCTCACTCGAGCACGGCGGCGCGGGGTCCCTGGCGAGGCCCGCCGCCCGCGTCGGGTCAGCCTGCCAGGCCACGCTCGGCCCGCCAGGCGTGGACGTCCTGGCGGGGCCGCGTCCACCCCGGACCCAAGTCGGCGTAGGCGGCTTCGGCCTGCGCCGACAGCGATGCTGCCGAGTCCTTCTCTCCCCGCGCCCAGCGTCCGCGCGCGACGGCGAACTGCACCATCGCCGCAGCCTCCCCCTCGAGCTTCAGCTGCTCCAGCAGATCGGCCGCGCGCTCCAGGGTGGTCTCGGCGGCCTCCGTCTCGCCGCCCTCGAGCTCGCATTGCCCCTGCCCGGTCATCAGCTGGGCGAGCACCGCATCCGGATCGAGGCTGAGGTCGTTGTAGATCCGCAGCGCGTCCCGATACACGCGCCCCGCCTCCGTGCATCGCCCCAGGGCGCGCAGGCTGTCGGCCACGAAGGCGGCGGCAGCGGCGACCTGCTGGTGCTTGGGGCCGTGCACCTCGACGAGAAAGTCGTGGGCCTTGCGATAGCCGGCGAGCGCCCCTTCGTCGTCCCCTCGGGCCTGGTGCATCGAGGCGACGGCTTGGTCGTACCGGGATACGCGGAGGTCCTTGGCTCCGCCCAGGGCGCGCGCCACCTCGCGGGCGGCGGCATAGCCAGACTCGGCGTCGGCGAATCGGCCGTTGCGAAACGCCACCTGTGCTTGGTTGTCGAGGATCGAGATGCGGTTGACGGGGTCGTCGTTCTCCGAGGCGTCCAGACGGCGCAGCGCCTCGTCGAAGGATTCGCCTGCGTCGTCGACCCGCCCCATCGCGAGCTGCGCGATGCCGGCGTAGTTGAGCGCGAGTGCGCAGCTGGTGTGGTTGCGACCCAGCGCGGCCTCCCAGGCCCGCAGCGCCTCCATGTCGTGCTCGATCGCCTCCGCGTAGGCGCCCTCGTTCGCCAGTGAGGCACCCAGCGCGAGCGCGAACGCTCCATACATCGGGTGAGACGTGCCGAGCCCCTGCGCCGCAATGTCCAGTGCCTTGCGCTGGTCGGCCCGCGCGGCCTGCAGCTCACCGCGCGCTGCCGCCAGCCCAGAGCGGTTCGAGTAGGCGTTGGCGAGTTCGTCCGGAGGCGGGCGCTCGAGCCCCTCGAGGATCGTGATGACCTCGTCGATCGCCGCTGCTGCGCCCTCGCGATCTCCATTCTGGTTGCGGACGACCGCCTCCGCCGCCTTGAAGTACGACCGCGCTCGGGGGTCATGGGTGCGGGCGGCCGCGGACTCGCCCGCGGGCAGCATGCCCAGCGCCTCGGCTGCGCGCCCCAGTCCGGGACCGATGACGAACATCAAGGTCCCCGCCGCCCTCGCTTCGACCGAGGTCTCGCGCGCTTGGGCGGCCAGGGTGGAGGCCTCGCGAGCGTGGGTCTCGGCCTGGGCGAGCAAGCCTGCCTGCATCTCTCCGCGCGCGAGCGTCTCGAGGACGGCCGCGTGCACGGCATCGAAACCGACCGCGCGGGCCCGGACTTCGAGGTCGGTCGCAAACGCGACGACTTCATGATGTTGCCCGGCCAGCAGCATCAACCGCGCCTTCGCAAGGTCGCGCTCGATGGGAGCCAGGGCTTCGCGCTGCGCATCGGTGGGCCAGGTCGCAGCCTGCAGGACCTCGGTGTTCGAGCAGCGATCGATGCGACGCAGCAGCGAGACCGAGGACAGCGCGCCATCCACGAGCCGCCCTTCGCTCTCCGAGAGGATCGAGACGAACGTGTCGGTCGCCTGTCGAGCGTCCTCGAGGCAGGCGCGTCGAAGCTCGTAGGTCGCCGCCGGGTGCAGGCCCGAACGCCGGTCCTCACAGGCAGCGTCGACGCCGGCGATCCACTCTGCCCGGCGAGCGTCGAGCGCCTCTGCCACCCGCTGGAAACCGTCGGGGCCTGCACCTCCACGCGCCTCGAAGGCTGCCTTCATCGCAGCGCGTCGCTCGTCGTTCCAGGTGGGCTCGAAGTCGGCTCGGGCATCCCCGCAGTCGAATGCGGCCATGGAGTCCGACTCGCCGGCGCCACCGAGTGCGTAGGCCACCGCGCCCACTGCGAGCACGCCGACGCCGGCCACGGCCCACGGCCATCGCGGGCGAGCCGGAGCCGGGTCGAGCGCGTCCAACAGCGCGTCCATCGTCGGATGCCGCTCGTGCGGCTCGCTGCGAAGGCCCCTGAAGAGCGCCTCCACGACGGCGTCGGGTACGTCGTGCTCGGTCACCGGCCGGACCGCGCCCGACTGCATCGAGAGCAGGACCGACCCAATCGTGTCGCCCTCGAACGGGCGCTCTCCGAAGAGCGCCTCGTAGAGCGAGACGCAGAACGCAAACTGGTCCGAGCGCGCGTCGACGCTGCCGCTGCGGTACTGCTCGGGCGGCATGTAGGCCGGCGTGCCCACGATCGCCCCGGTTCGCGTGAGTCGAGCCGAGCCGTGGTCGATGGACACCTCTTCGTCGAGGGTCGACGCTTGCGGACCCTCTCCGAGCACGCCGACGATCCCGAAGTCGGTCACCCGCACGCGGCCATCGCGACCGATCAACACGTTGTCGGGCTTGAAGTCGCGGTGCACGAGCCCCGCCCGGTGCGCTGCGACGAGCCCTCGGCCCGCTTGACGGTACACCTCGAGCACGTCGGTCCAGGCGCGTGGCTCCGCCTGCACCCAATCGCGCAGCGTCCCGCCATCGACATACTCCATCACCACGTAGACCTGGTCGTCGTGGGTGCCGACCTCGTGCACGGCGATGACGTGAGGGTGCTGGATCTTGGCGACCGACTGCGCTTCGCGAAGCAAGCGCACCCGACCATGCGTCCCCGCGCCCCGTACCCGCACCAGCTTGATCGCGACCGGGCGCGCCAAGTCTGGGTCGTGGGCCAGCAACACCACCCCCATCGCGCCGGCCCCCAGGCGGCGCTCGACGACGAATCGACCCACGCTGTCACCGGGGCGAGGCTCGGGGTGTTCGATCTCGCTCCGCCCTCGGCCCGGCGCCGTACGCTCCCCGAGACCGGGCATCGTGGCCGACTCGGACGCGTCGCCGAGCAGCGTCGCGGCCTCCGCATCGGAGGACCCCGGGAGCGTCTCTCGCTCCCCGAGGCGGGGTCTGTCGGCGCCGGACATCGTCGGGGGAGTGTACCCTCCTCTCCCACCGATTTTGTTCGGGATCACTTTCGGCGGAGCGCAGACCTACCGGACATGAAACGCCATGTTCGCAACCTCGTGGGGTTCGGCGCCGTCGCCATGGGCCTGTGCGCCCCGATGGCGCCCGTCCAGGCCGATGCGGCCACGCCGAGCTACTCGATCTACTGCCGCGGGGGGCAGGGACGGGCAGAGTTCCACCTGAGCGCAGGTGGGCTCGTCGCCGAAAAGCAGTTCCTCCACGCCTCTGCGCCCTACGACGCGTCCACCCTGGCCCCCTCGACCTGCGCCTGGCCGGACCGCGCGATGCGGGCGAGCGAAGCGGCACGACTGGTCTACGCGCGTCCGTTCAAATCGGTCGGCGACCGCGTCACGGTACGCAGCAACATGCAGCTGCAGCTCTCCCGACACAGCCGCAACACGCTCATCGAGCAGCCCCTGCCCGACGACATGGCCGCGCTCAACAAGCTGCAAGATCCCAACTTCATCGTGGAGTTCCGCGTCCACAGCGACAGCTTCACCAAACGAAGCCGGACGGGCGCCGAACGGACCGTGAACGTGCTCCAGGTCAGCGAGGTTGGCGTCGTGCGCCAGATCGGCGCCAGCAACCGAGGATGATCATGCAGACCAATCCTCGCAACCGCGTTCGCCAGGCCCTCGGTCTGACCGCCATCTTGTTTGGGCTCGCTCCGGCCCTCGCGCCGCGGCGCGCCGAGGCTCTGCCCGAGGCGTACACCCTGTACTGCCGAGGCGGCCACGGCCGGACGGACCTCGTCATCCTCGACGGATCGAAGAAGGGGAACAGCTACGCGTTCAAGAAGCACGTGCTGCACGGAGACGAGGCCTTCGGCACCGGGGAGCTCGCGCCTGCGGCCTGCGTCTGGGCCGACCGCGGCATGCGGGTCGCCGAGCCCCGACAGCTCATGTTCGTCGGCCAGTGGATGGGCGGCGTGCACATCTCCAGCTCTGAATTCACCATGGGCAAGGGTCTCTCGAAGGACGGCAGCTGGTGGGCGCGGGTCATGCCCGGAAACATGTCGCAGCTCAACCACTTGCAAGACCCGAACTACGTGGTGGAGTTCAAGGCCTATCGCCAGGACAGCTCGTGGGCGGTCGAGGGGCCAACGAAGTCCGTGTCGGTGCTGCGAATCTCCAGAATTGTGCGCTCGTTCCAAGTGGACGCGCAGAGCAACCGCGGCTAGCCCTCAATCGAGCGCTCCTTTCGAGAAGTCCCCAATGGTTCAGATCCCGTCCATCTCCTCCAGGAACACGTTGAACTCGGCGGCGCCCTCGTGGTGGAGCACCTCGTAGGCGTGCGCGGGCGTCCGCGCGTTGAAGAGCTGGGTCTGGATCGCGGGATCGGAGCCGATGCTGCCGGCGATCATGGCCAGCAGCTGCAGATGACGCTCGGGCTCGTCAGGGCTCGAGAGCAGCAGGATGACGCAGTGCACCGGCCGACCGTCGGGGCTCTCGAAGTTCAGACCTCCGCGGTTGATCCCCATCACGCCCAGAGAGCTCAGGCCCGTAGGCAGCCGGCCGTGGGGGATCGCGACGCCCCCGCCCACGCAGGTCGACGCCTGCCGCTCGCGCTCGAGAACGGACGCCAGGATCGGGTCGTGCAGCTTGGGATCGAGGTGGTGGGATCGGACCAAGAGGTCGACGAGCTGCTCGATCGCCTGCTGCGGGGTGTCGGCCTCCAGCCCGACCTTGATGTTCTCCTCATGGATGAAGTCGAGCAGCCGCGTTCGGTCTTGCCCCACCTCGCCCGACCGACCCAGCGCCATCCGGGTGAGGATGGGTCCGACCACTTCGTTGGCGACGACCGCGGTGAGGATGACCGGGGAGAAGAGGTCGACGGCCTGGGGCGCGAGCGCTTGAAGGGTGGCGTCTGCGTTGATCAGCACGACCAAGCCCACGGCCACCCCCGCCTGGGGAATCAACGCGAGCCCCATGTTCTGGCGGACCCGCGCAGTCGCGCCCGCCAGCCGCATCGCGAGGTACCCCGCCCCAAACTTTCCCAGGCCGCGGGCGACGAAGAAGACGACGGCGAGCGATCCTGCGACCGACGCGTGCTCCAGCGACAACTCCATGCCAGCGAGCGTGAAGAACACGGCCAGGATCGCCGGCTCGAAGTCGCGGAACAGCCGATCGACGACGTGCTCGCGACCTCGGGTGAAGTTGGCCTGAAACAAACCCAGAAAGAGGCACGAGAGCAGGGCCGAGTAGCCGTAGTGCTGCGCGATTCCTACCGTCAGCAGCAGCGCGATCAGACCGGCGGTCGTCAGCACCTCGGAGCGCCGAACCGCCTTGGACACCACGATCATCGCGAGCGCGCCGAGGCCTCCGGTGACCGCAGCCTCCAACAGCTGGGACGACGCCCCGACGAAAACCTCGCTGATGTGCGGTGTGCCGTACCGCAGGGTCTGGCCCGCGAGGCGGCGGCTGAGCTCGAACCCGAAGATGCACGCCATGTTGTTGAGCGCCACCGCGGCGACCATCGTCTTGACGAAGACCCCTTTGGACCGGGTCTCCCGCACCAGCGCCACGACGGTCGCCGGCGCGGTCGAGATCGCGATGCACCCGAAGATGAGCGCGATGCTGGGTTCGACCGACGGAAAGAGCGACAGGGCGGCCGTCACCGCCACCACCACGAATACGGTCTCGAGCAGCAGCAAGATCAGCAGGCGACGAAAGGCATTGCGCAGCTTGCGGAAGTTGAGGTGCGCGCCGACGCTGACGGCCATCAACCCGAGCGCAAACTCGGTAATCGGCGCGAGTCCGTGCTCCGCATGGGCGCCGAACAGGTCGAACCCGACGCCGCCGAGGAAGACCCCGGCCAGGATCTGCCCGGTGACCGACGGCAGGCGCAGCCGCTTGGCCCCGAAGCCGAAGAGGGTGCCGACGAGCAGGATCACCGCCAGCATCAGGAGCGGCTCGGTGTGTTCAGCTGCGGGCATGGGACGCTCGAGGGGCGTTGGCCGCACCCTAACATCGCGGGGTTGCAATCGCTCAGGGAGGGTCCAGACCATCGGCGACGATGTCCAATCGGCTGCTGCTCGCGATCGTGATCGGAGTCGCCCTCGCGGTCGGCACCGTGCTCGTGTTCGGCGGCGGAGCGGCCCACGTCTACATCATCGGGCAGCTGTTCCTCGGCGCGCTGCAGATGCTGATCGTTCCGCTCATCATGCTGTCGGTCATCAGCGGCATCACCGAGCTGGGTGACGTACGCAAGCTGGGCCGCCTTGGGGGATGGACCGTCGTCTACTACGGCGCGACGATGCTCATCGCCGCCTCGATCGGGCTGGCGGTCGTCAATCTGCTCCGCCCAGGGGTGGGCATCGAGACCGCAGGGCTCTCGCTGTCGGTCGACGCCGCCCGCGACACACCGTGGACGGACGTGCTGCTGGGCTTCGTGGGCTCGAACATCTTCGAGTCGATGGCCAACCTCGAGGTCGTGCCCGTCATCCTCTTCTCACTGTTCTTCGGCGTGGTGCTCAGCACCCTCGGCGAGCAGGGGGAGCCGTTGGTTCGCGTGATTCACGTGGGCAACGAGGTCATGATGAAGATGGTCCGGGCGCTGATGTGGGTCGCCCCGGTGGGAATCTTCGGCCTGGTCGCCGGGCGCTTCGGGCAGGCGATCGCCCAGGGGGGCCGCGAGGCGTTCCTCGACCAGCTGATGGCCGTGGGGCACTACGTCGTCGCGGTCGTGGTCGCGCTGGGGGTGCACGCGCTCGTCGTGTTGCCGCTGATCTTGTGGATCGTGGGACGACGCAACCCCTTGCGCTTCGTCCGACAGATGGCCGCGCCGCTGCTCACGGCGCTGTCCACCTCCTCGTCGAGCGCGACCCTGCCGGTGACGATCGATGCGGCGATCGAGGATGCCGGGGTCGATGACAAGGCTGCGCGGTTCGTGCTCCCGCTGGGCGCGACGATGAACATGGACGGCAGCGCCTTGTACGAGGCGATGGCCGCAATGTTCATCGCTCAGGCCGCTGGGCTGGACCTCGGGCTCTCCGACCAGCTCGTCATCGTCGTCGTCGCCACGTTTGCGGCGATGGGCGCAGCGGGCGTGCCCGAGGCGGGGCTGGTCACGATGGTCATGGTCCTCCAGGCGGCCGACCTCCCGCTGGAGGGTCTGGAGCTGCTGCTCCCGATCGACTGGCTGCTCGACCGGCTGCGGACGACGGTCAACGTCTGGGGCGACTCGGTGGGCGCCGGCACGCTGGAACGCACCGTCGGCGGTGCGGAAGCGTCGGGTTGACATCGCGCAGGGCGCGGGAAAGAGTCCCCCCCTTCGCGTCCGATGGCGCACGCAGGGCTGACATGAAATTCGAAACACGAACACGAGCGATGATTCTTGCGACGGCGATGGCGGCGGCCGGATGTGGCGACGACGCCCCCGGATCCGATACCGACGGCTCGACGGGGAACGCGAGCACGGGCACCACGGAGGATGAGGGCACCACGCCGGGCACCACGACGATGCCCGGGACTGGGTCCACCTCCTCGGCCGACAACACTGGCAGCACCACCGGCGCCTCGGACACGGGAACGGACAGCTCGACGGGCACCACCGGCGGGTCCGAAAGCAGCTCGGACAGCTCGACGGGAACCGGTGACACCGCCACGCTCTCGGGCGTCGTGTCCGACTTCGCCATGCCCACCCCGCTCCCGAACATCGACGTGTGCGTCTTTGGGCAGGACGACATCCCGTGCGCCACCACCGACGCCGAGGGTGTCTACACCCTCGAGGGCGTCCCTCCGACCGAGGGGGCGATCGAGTTCACCGGGTCGAACCGCTTCCCGTCCCTCTTTTGGGGCGAGGGTCCGATGGAGGACCAAGTCCTCGACTACCGGTTGCTGTCCACCATCGCTTCGGTCGTGCTGGCAAACTCGCTGGGCGAAGAGATCGACGACGCGTTGGGACACCTCGCGCTCGCCGTCTCCGACGGCGACGGGGCGCTGCTCTCGGAGGTCTCGTTCACCATGACGCCGTCGTCCGGCGCGCTCGGATACCTCACGACGACCGGCATCGACCCCCTCCTCACCGAAACGACCGAGGTCGGATTTGCCGGCTGGCTCAACGTCGACGTCGGCGAAGTCGAGATCACCGCCAGCCACCCGACGCTGGACTGCGTTCCCGGTCCCGGCGCGCTCGTCGGCTCGACGCCCGACGCGCTGCGCATCGACGTCACCGCCGGGTACCTGGGAAGCACGTTCCCCTTCGTGTGCTCGTAGCCGGATGAGGAGCCAACCGGCTCGAGCGTTGAACGCGTAGTCGAGGCTACGCGTTCAACGTTCCGGCCCGGCCCGATCCGCCGATTGCGTTCGAGCGCGCACGCAAAGTCCGTTTGCGAACCGTTTTGCGAGCTGAGACGCTAGAGGCGAGATGCGAGTCGGGGGGTTGGTCATCGCGAGCCTGTTGTCGTCGGGCTGTTACAACGGTTGGGAGGGATCCGCCGGGAACGCCGATGGCGAGAATCCAGCGTCCGCGTCCCAAGGAGACGACGGAGACGACGGGGACGACGGGTCCGGCGACGAGACCGGCGCCGACGACGACCAGCCCCCGGTCGAGGAGCACCAGCAAGACAGCCAGTTCCCCCGACTGAGCCACCGGCAGTGGGAGAACACGGTCCGCGACCTGTTCGGACTCGATGCGGTCACCGGGCTGTCGGACGCCTTCGTCGGCGACCCGGTCGCCGGGGGGTTCGACAACGCCGGCTCCGGGTTCGACGTCGGCGCGACGCTGTGGGCCGACTACCAAAAGGCGGCCGAATCGCTCGCCGAGCTCGTCATCACCGACGACGCCATCTTCGACCGGATCACCCCGCCCGACGTCGGTCAGGACACCTCGGATCGCGGACGCGAGTTCATCGAGACCTTCGGGATGAAGGTCTATCGCCGGCCGCTCTCCAGCGCCGAGGTCGAGGACCTCTCGGCCGTGTTCGACGGCGCCGCCGCGGACTATACGGACCTCGATCCATTCGCCGCTGGAGTCCATCTGACGCTGCAAGCGCTGCTGCAGTCGCCGGTGTTCGTTTATCGCGTGATCGACGGAGAGCCGACCGACAACGGCCGGATCAAGCTGGACGGCTACGAGGTCGCGTCGCGGCTCAGCTACGCGCTGTGGAACTCGATGCCGGACGACGCGCTGTTCCTCGCGGCGGAGCAGGGCGATCTCGATGGAGTCGAGGGGATCCGAGAGCACGCGGCGCGGATGCTGCTCGACGACCGAGCCCGCGACACCGTCCTCGATCTGCACCGACAGCTCCTCAAGGTCGACCTCTACCTCGACCGCAGCAAGGACCCCGATCTCTACCCGCTGTTCAACGCCGAGCTCGGCCGGATGATGCAGGAAGAGGCGTACCGGTTCATCGAGGACGTCGTCTTCGACCAGAACCAGGGCTACACCGAGCTGCTGACCTCGACCCACACCTTCGCCAACGCCGAGCTGGCTGCGCTGTACGGGATCACCGACGGCCCCGCCGGAGAGGCCTTCGAGCGGGTGGAACTGGATGCGACGCGGCGCTCGGGCCTGCTCACGCGCCTGGGCTTCTTGATGTCGCGCGCGTATCAGATCGACCCCGATCCGATTCATCGGGGCGCGTTCATCAGCTTCGAGCTCCTGTGCAACGAGCAGCCGGCGGTGCCGGACAACGTGACGGCGGTCGAGCCGGACCCGACGAAGACCAACCGGGAGCGCGTGGAAGACCACACCGGAGATGGAACCTGCGGGGCCGGATGCCACAACCTCCTCATCAACCCACCCGGCTTCGCCTTCGAGAACTACGACGCGATCGGGGTCTACCGTACCCAGGACAACGGCCAGCCGGTCGACGCGACGGACGAGTTCTTCTTCGATGGCAACCTGGAGCCCTTCGACAACGCCGTGGAGTTCAGCAACCTCCTCGCAGACAGCAAGCAGGCGCACGACTGCTACACCCGCCACTTGCTCGAGTACATGTATGGCCGTGACCATCGAGACGCCGACGAGCAGACCCTCGACGCCCTCGGCACCGCATCGGTCGAAGGGTCACTGACGGTGCTCGAACTGCTCACCGAAGTCGTCACCACCGACGAGTTCCGCCATATTCGCGTCGTACAGGAGGGGACCTGATCATGAAGGACATCAATCGCCGACGATTCCTCATTGGTACCGGCGGCGCCGTCATGGCGCTTCCGCTCCTGCAGTCCCTTCTGCCCAGGACCGCCCGGGCCGGAGGAAAGAGCCCCGGCTTCTTCGTCGCGATGCGGCAAGCCAACGGCGTGCAGTGCCAGACCGACGGCGAGGACAACCGGTTCTGGCCCACGTCCCCTGGCGCCCTGACCACCGAAGGCATGCTCGCCGACGACAAGGCCGTCTCCGAGCTGGCCGACTATGCGGACAACCTCCTCATCGTGGGCGGCACCAGGTTTGCGTTCCCCGGCAACGGCTGTGGACACTCGGGCGGCGGCAACCAGTGCCTGACGGCGGCCCGGGTCTCCGACACGCCCTCGGGAAACGAGTCGCTGGCCGAGGGCGAATCGGTCGACAACGTCATCGCGAGACAGCTCAACGATGAGGGGGTCGAACCGCTGACGCTCTATGCCGGGCGCATGTCCGGCTACATCAACGAGGTCCTCTCGTACCGCGGACCCCAGGACCTGCGTCCGGCAGACCCCAACCCGCGGAACGTGTTCGAGCGGGAGTTCGGTCTGGTCGGGGTCGACGCGGAGGTCGTGGCTCAGATCCAAGCCCGACGCACGAGCGTCAACGACCTGGTCAAGGAGCAGATGAGCGCGTTGCTCGGCAACGCACGGCTCAGCGCGCTGGATCGGCAGCGGCTGGAACTGCACCGTCAGTCGATTCGGGATCTCGAGGTCAACCTCAGCTGCGCCCTTCCGCCCCAAGCGGAGATCGACGCGATGGAGGCGATGGGGGAGTCCGCTCAGGACAACGACAACCGCGAGGTCATCGCCCGCATGCAGGCCGACCTCATCGCCCTCGCGTTCGCGTGCGAGCTCAACCATGCGGCCACGCTGCAGATCGGGGACGGGAACGACGGCACCGAGTACACCATCAACGGTGAACGGCTTCCGAACTTCCACATGGTCTCGCACCGGATCTTCGCTCACGGGTCCGAGGGCGACCCCATCCCCGGCGCGGAGATGATGCACCACGAAATCGACCGCATTCACGGACGGATGTTCAAGCACCTGCTCGACCGCCTCTCCGAGTACGTCGATTCGACGGGACAGCCGCTGCTCGACAACACGATCGCCCTTTGGACCAACGACCTGGCGGATCGCTATCACAGCTACAACAACATCCCGCAGGTCATTGCCGGCAACGCAAACGGCTACCTGCGTCAGGGGCACTACATCGACGCTGGCGGCGTCACCCACAACCAGCTCTTCAACACGATCCTCAACGCGGTCGGCTGCCGGAAAGACGGCGGCGCCCCCATCGACGACTTTGGCGACGCGTCCCTCGAGGGCGGTGAGATCGTGTCCATGAAGGCCTAGTAGGCCTCGGTTGGGATAGGTTGGCCTCGGGCGGACTCGTCGGACGGCGTCACGAAGTCCTCGTAGTTGGGCAACGTCTGCGGGACGTAGACGAGCGCGTGGTTCGCGTCGACGCTGCGGTCGACGAACTCCATGCTCGTCACCTCGTCCCCTTCGACGGGAGTCCGCGGATGCAGGGAGTTTCCGGCCTCGGCATCCCCGACGCCGCGACGACACCGAGCGCAGCGACGGCGGACAGGACACCAGAGGAAGACGACCGCACCACCGTATTGTCTTAGCGTCCTGGGGCGCCCCGCTCAAGGGCCCCGGCGGCGGGATGCACGTCGGGTGGGACGACGCGCTCGATCAGCGCGCTGACCCGCCGCGCGTCGTCCTCGGAGAGATCGTCGATGTCGATTCGGCCCCGCCGCCCACGAATCGACAGCGTCGTGCGGTCTGGCGTGCGCCCGGCGGCATCCGACTCCGCGATGGGATCTTCACGGGTCTCGATGGAGACCAACACCGATCCCTGGCGGTCGACCGCGCGCACGCGCCCCGGAACCCGCCCGAGCTGATACAGAATCTCCGAGGGACGCACGACGAGCGAGGCGCGACGGTTGAACACGAAGTGCACCGTGAACAACGCGACGACGGCCCAGTAGACCACCGTCGCGAGCGGAGACATCGGAATGACCTTCATGTCGGAGATTGCGTCGAGCCCGGCGGCGCTGGCGATCCCCCATGCGCTCGCCACGGGCAGCGCGAACGATGCGACGACGTCCACCGCGGTGAATCGGCGCCACCGGATCGTGCAGGTCTGGCGCCCCTCTTCGACGCGCAGTCGGTCTCCGAGCACGTGTCGCAGCCATCCCACTACCAGGTCCCCTCGAGCACGCTGAACCCCCGATACCGCGTCTCCCCGACCATCGCACCGGCCTTGCGCAGCGCACCCATCACCATCTCGGGTCGGCTCACCACCGCGACCGTCTTCGACCCCTTTCGCTGCCACGCCGCCAGCGGGCCGAGCAGATCATCGAGCGCCCGGGCGTCAGCGTGGGTCGGCGGATTCGTCAGCGTCAGGTCCGTCATCCCGACGAAGGGCCGCACCGACGCCACCGTACTGGGCAGCCCGTCGTGCTCCATCGCGAACACCCGCCCCTTCATCCCGGCGGCCTCCACGTTCTCCCGCAGCATCGCGGCGCTGACCGAGTTGCTCTCCACCGCGACCACGCCACACTGTGGCCATCGATGCGCGGCCCACAACGCGATCGGCCCCACCCCAGCACCCAGGTCCACCACCCGCGCGGGATCGAGCTCCATCCGCGCCACGTGGTCCAACAAGCACTGCGTCCCGAGATCGAGGCCCTTGCGCGAGAATGCCCCGGGCGCAGACTGGAGAACCAGGTCCCCGAGGCGCGGGTCCGTGATCTCGTAGCGCCGCTGCAGCACCTCGTGCGGGGGCGTGGCCGCATCCAGCTCGCTCTCCAACAGCCGGTAGCCCTTGGTGCGCTCCAGCGTCCGCACGTTGCCGAACACCTCACCCATGAAGTCGGCGATCGAGTCCGCGCCTTTTTGCTTTCGCACCGCGCACGACAACCGTCCGCCAGGCCGCAGCACCTGGGATGCGATCGCCACGCACTGCTGCGTGAAGTCCTTCCCCAAGTGCGCGCGGGGCCACATCGCCGCCACCCCCACCGAGCCGGCCAGCGACGACCACTGGGCGAAGGGCACGGCACCCCGGGTGTGGCCCTCCCGCGCATCGAGCACCAGCCGCGGGCCCTCCGGCTCGATCCCCGGGAGATCGCCCGTACACAGGAGCAGCAGGTCCTCACGCCGCCCCGCCCGCACCGCGTCGGCCAGCAGCGCGACCCCCGGATCCTCTTCGTTGAGCCCATCGACTGCCCCTGGCCGGGCCTTGGAACGCTTCGCCATCGCGGAGCATGCTACTCGCGCAGTGCCGCTGGTTCCCGCGCAAAATCGCGGAATCTGGACGTTTTATTCGCACCCGGGGCAATGGTGGACCCCGAACGCGCCTGCGTGCTACCAAACTCAGGTCTTCGAGTGGATGGAGCCTCGGTCGAGGTTCATCACTGCGAAGGCGACTCTGACACGTGGCGCCTGCTCGCTTCGTGATCGCAGGGTCGGCCGGAAGGGGCACAACCGCTGCTCCTCCTCGCCGCCCGTCCACCTTCAGCAGGTTCTCGCGTGAACAAGATCGAAACGTTTCTCCCCCTCGTGGAGACCGAATCCCTCGTCCGGATCGCCAGCCCCAAGGCGCTCAAAGCCGGACAGGAGCTGTTCAAGAAGGGTGCCGTCAGCGGCCTCGTGCTCGACGGTGAAAAGCTGTCCGGCAAGGTCATGGGCAGCCATCCCACGCCGCACACCGCGTCGATCTCGATCGGTCGCAACAACCATCTCGAGGCCGAGTGCTCCTGCCCCACGTTCACCGATGGGTGGGAGAAGCTGTGCCACCACGCAACCGCCCTGGCGATGGAGCTGGGCAAGCAGTACAAGGCCGGCGGCGAGATCTCCACGACCCACAACCCGTGGGTCCAAGGGGTTTCGGGCAAGACGGACCGGCAGCGTCGCTACCAGCTGCAGCCGCAAGCCGGCGGCACATGGTTGGTCACCGCGTTCCAGTCCGGCAGCTCGATGAAGGCCAAGGCCAACGCGCAGCGCGACGGAGCGCACCCCGCCGACAAGCTGGTCGAGCACTACCTCGAGCAAGAGATCGACCGCGCCAACGACGGCGCCCACGAGCTGGAAGACCCAGCGCTCAGCGGTCTGCTCTACTTTGCACGCGATGCGCAGATCAGCCTCAAGGGCGTGGGCAAGCTGCACTTCGCCGATGAACCGATCGTCCTGCGCGTCAAGGCCGAGAGCCGCAGGGACTCCAACGTCGACCTGCACGCATTCCTCGAGCACGAGCCCAGCGGACGCACGTTCGAGGTCGAAGACGGGCGCGTCATCGGCGGCGCGCCGGTCTGGTTCATCCACCCCGACTCCTGCGAGATCTTCCAGGTCAAGGACACCCCGCCGTGGGTGCTCGCCGCCGTCCGTGCCCAATCGCGGATCGTGATGGATGCCAAGGTCGACGCCAACGAGATGGACGCGCTCAGCGACAGCCTGCAGTCGGTGGGCGTCCCGCGTTCGGACCTGTTCGCCCTGGCCAGTGACGCCCGATCGGTCGAGCAGATCGTCGCGACGATCGAGGGCGACTCCGACCGGGTTCGCGTCCAGCTGACCGCGCGATATGGCAACGTGACGCTCTCCATCGGCGGCTCCGACCCCGAGTCCGCACGCTACACCCTCAACGCGGGCGATGAGTCGATCTCCTTCTATCGCGACCTCGACGCCGAGTCGCAGGCACGAACCACGCTCAAGGAGCAGGGCCTCAAGTGGCAAGCCAACGACGACGCCTTCGTCGCGCACGATGACGCGGCCATCGAGTTCCTGATCGCGGGCATTCCGATGCTCCCAGAGACCTGGGAGAAGCGCATCCCCAAGCTGCCCAAGATCCGCTCCAAGAGCCCCAAACCGCGGGTGTCGGTGTCCACGGGCGACGGCAGCGTGCTCGACGTCGAGGCGATCGTCGACGTCGACGGCGAAGACGATCTCATCTCCTTCCGCGACCTGCTGCGGTGGCTGCACGAGGGGCGGCGCTGGATCACGTTGGCCGACGGCAGCGTCGTCAAGCTGGACGCGAAGATCCTCGCGCCGCTCGCCGATGCGGCGGGCGACATGCAGTTCAACAAACACGGCAAGGCGGAGGTCTCCACCCTCGAGCTTGGCAACCTCTCGCGCCTCCTGTCCGAAGCGCCGACCACCGAGGTCGCCACCGAGGTCAAGAAGCTGCTCAAGACCATGACTGGCGAGCGGGCGGCCAAGGCCCCACGCAAGGCCAAGGCCCTCAACGCCAAACTTCGCGACTACCAGAAGTCGGGCTTCGCGTGGCTGTGGCAGCTCCACCAGAACCGCATGACCGGCATCCTCGCCGACGACATGGGTCTGGGAAAGACGGTGCAGGCCATCGCGCTGCTCACCAAGGCCAAGGAGGAAGAGGGCCCCGCGCCTTCGCTCATCGTGTGCCCCACCTCGGTCCTCTCGGTGTGGAAGCAAGAGGTCGCCAAGTGGGCGCCCAGCCTATCGGTGCTCGTGTGGCACGGCGCCGACCGGGGAGAGAACCGCCGCCTGCTCAAGAAGACCGACGTGATCGTCACGTCCTATTCGATCATGCGGCGGGACGTCGACGAGCTGAAGAAGATTCGCTTCCGCTACGTCGCGCTCGACGAGGCCCAGTACATCAAGAACTGGACCACCAGCACAGCAAAGAGCGCCAAGCAGCTCAAGGCCGACCACAAGCTCGCGCTCTCGGGCACCCCGGTCGAGAACCATCTCTTCGACCTGTGGGCCGTCTTCGACTTCCTCGCCCCGGGCTTCCTCGGCAAGCTGACGGAGTTCCAGAAGAACTACGTCAAGCCGATCGAAGACGGTGACATGAAGCGCCTCGAGGACCTTCAGGTGCGCATCCGGCCGTTCATCATGCGCCGCAAGAAGGAAGACGTCGCCTCCGAGCTGCCCAAGAAGACCGAACAGACGATCTTCTGCCACTTCGGCAAGAGTCAGCTCGGCCTGTACAACCGAATCCTCAAGGCCGCCAAGGCCGAGATCACGGGGCGCATCGACGAAGCTGGCGTGGATAAGTCGCAGATGACCGTCCTCGCCGCGCTCACCCGACTTCGCCAGGTCTGCTGCGACCCCCACCTGCTGGGCCTCCCCGAGGGCACGCCCATCCCGCCGTCGGCCAAGCTCGAGGCGTTCAAGGAGCTGATCAACGACGCGGTCGGCTCGGGGCGCAAGTGCCTGGTCTTCTCGCAGTTCGTCGAGATGCAGAAGCTGCTCGGCCAAGTGCTCGAAGAGCTGGAGATCCCCTATCTGTGGCTGCACGGCGGCACCGCCAACCGCGAGGAGCTCGTCTCTCAGTTCCAGCAAAAAGGCGGACCTCCCGTGTTCCTCATCAGCCTCAAAGCCGGCGGTAGCGGCCTCACGCTCACCGAAGCCGATACGGTCATCCACTACGACCCGTGGTGGAACCCCGCCGTCGAAGACCAAGCCACCGACCGCGCCCACCGCATCGGTCAAGACAAGCCGGTCAACGTCTACCGCCTGGTCATCGAAGACACGGTCGAGCAAAAGATGGTCGAGCTCGGCAAGCGCAAGCGCGAGGTCGCCGAGGGCGCCCTGGGCCGCGACGTCACGGCGGGCAAGAAGCTCACGATGGACGACATCGAGGACCTCCTGCTCACCCCCTCGGCCAACCCCTGGGACGACGCGTAGCCTCCGCGGAGCTCTCGTCCCAGCAGACGATCCGCGTGGCTTCGCCCACCGTCACGCGGCAGGTGGTGCCCTCGACCGTCAAGGTGCCCAAGTTGCCGCGCGCCGATGCGCTCGAGCATCGACTCTCGGTCGGGGCACTTCAGCGGTCGTTCACCGGGACGCGGATGTCGCTGATGTCATAGAGCGTCGCGGCAAAACGGCTGGCGACCGGATAGGCCACCCATTCGCCCTGCCCTGCCCGCCTCGCGAAGCGCAACGAGAGCACGATCAGACCCAAGTAGACCGCAACCGTGAGACCACCGGCCACGAGCATCAAGATCCGGATGCCCTCGGGCATGGGCGTGTCCGGGCCGGGCACACCATCGCGCAGCAGCACGACCGCAGTCCATCCACCCACCGCCACGCCGGCGATGAGGGACACCACGATCAAGGACACGAAGGACAGCGCGGCCTGCAGGGCGTGGAACGCGATGAACTTCGACCTCTTGTAGTTCAAGGCAAACACGAACAGCGGGATGAGCGGCCCGAAGGCGCCCGAGACGCCCCAGGCAAGCGCGGCCAAGCGTTTCTCACGATCGTCGAGCATGGTCGGCGGCAGGACCATAGCAGGCCCCAAAAGCGCCGTCGACGCTCACGGCGCGGCGTCGTTTCGGAACTCAGGTCCAAGGGTCTTTCCGACGATATCCTCGAGAACGTGGCGCGACGCGACCTCCTGAGCAACGAGCTGATCTCCGTCTGGGTCGAAACCGCGGAGCATGTCGTCACGATGGAGCGTACGGCCAAGGACCTCCCGCGAGACCGTGACGCTCTGCGCGCCTTCTACCGAGAGGTCGTCGAAGCGCTCTCGAGGGTGGACCGCCCGGATTTCGACCTGATCGCCGACGGCCGGGCTGCGGTGGGTCGCAACGACGAAACCTTCGAGGCCGTCCAAGCCGAGTTCCTCCAGGGACTCTTCGGCGGATTTCGAACCGTCGTCGGCGTGGTCCGAACCACCGCGGGCATGCTGCAGGTGCACCGCTACGACACCACAGGATCACGCGGCACAACCCCGGTGTTCACCTCGCCCGAAGCCGCCCACGCCTATCTCGCCGAGCGTCGCAGCACATCGTGACTGCGAGCACCTACCCGCAGGTCGACGTCCCGGTGCACAGCAGATCGCTGCCGAGATCGCAGTCGATGTTGCTCTCGCACGGGTCGCCCTCGGAGCCGTCGTAGCAGGTGTCCACGACGCACGTGTTTCCAAAGAGGCAGTGCAGTTCGGACTCGCAGGGGTCTCCTTCCTCGCCCGCCTGACATGCACCGCGAAAGCAGATCGCGGGGGAAGTTGCAGTCCTCGCCCTCGGCGCGAGGGCCACATCGGCCAGCGGCACAGACGTCCGCCCGGCAATCGAAGAGGCCGTCACGGATGGCCCCAACGGCGGCGACGAAGAGGGGGAGATTTCGTCGGTGCGCAGCCTCGGCAATTCTCCGACACGTGGTGTCTAATGCCCAACGTGACCGATAAGACTTGGTTTTGGGCCCTTCCCCTCGCTGCAAGCAGCCTGCTCGCCTGCGGGGACGCCGCTGTCGATGGAGGCGCCACGTCTCCGACCTCCGGCGTCGACTCGGTCTCCGGGACCGACGCCGACACGAGCACCTCGGCCGGGAGCGACGGTGACGGCACCAGCGTCGACCCCGACACCGGCAGCACGGGCAGCCCGCAGTGCGCGGAGGACTGCGGGGACGACGTCTGCATCGACGGTTCGTGCTGTGCCGCCGCGTCGGTCTGCGACGGGGTGTGTTGTGGTGGCGACGACGTCTGCTCGTTCCAGGAGTGCGTCACCCCGGGTGCAGAGTGCGTCGACGCCAGCGAGTGCGCGGCGGACGAGTACTGCGAGTACTCGCTCGGTGAGCCTGGGGACGAAGGCGAGGGCGAGTGCGCCGGCGGCGTGTCGCTGGCCACCGGTCGGTGTCTGCCCGAACCTCCCGAGTGTGCCGACGGCGTGGTCCCCGAAGGCGACGACATCGACTGCCTTCCAACCTGCGAGGTCATCCCCGAGCCGAGCTTCGCGCCAGAGCTGAAGTACCACTGGGACGGTGGAGATTCGATGATGGCCCCGATCATCATTCAGCTCGACGACGACAACTGCGACGACGAGGTCGACGAGCGCGACATTCCCGAGATCGTGTTCTCGACCTTCGACGGCGGCGAGTACAACCTCAACGGCACGTTGCACGCGATTTCCATCGTGGATGGCGCCATCGTCGAGAAGTGGTCCGTCAACCCGCAGGACATCCAGATCAACCCCGGCCGCTCCATCGCCGCCGGTAACATCGATGGAGTCCCGGGCAACGAGGTGGTCGTGTGTCTGACCAACGGCGGCGTCCGAGCCTACAACGCCGACGGCAGCGAGCTGTGGACCTCCGCCTACGTCGGGGGCTGCTTCATGCCATCGATCGCCGATCTCGATCAGGACGGCGCCCCGGAGGTCATCTTGCAGAACGGAATCGTCTCCGGGGCTACCGGGGCGACGGAAGCCACCTACGCCGCAGCCGCTGGCGCGGCGAGCATCGTGGTCAGCGATATCGACGGCGACGGCCAGCTCGAGGTCGTCGGTCCCACCGCGGCCTTCGAGGCTGACGGCACGCAGATCGCCGCGACGGGCATTGGCGGGCGGCATCCGGCCGTCGCCGACTTCGACGGTGACGGCGCCGCCGAAGTCGCCGTCATCGACACGGGAAACCATACCCTCGCCGTTTGGCGCTTCGATCCCCTCAACCCGGGCACCGCCGAGGTCATTCGCCAAGGGATCAACATCAACGGCAATCTCGGAGCCTGCGGCGGCGATACCGGGGGTGGACCGCCCACCATCGCCGACTTCAACGGCGATGGCGTGCCCGACGTCGGGGTCGCGGCCGGGGTCGGCTACGCGGTGTTCGACGGGAGCGCCTTGATGGCGCCCGCGATCGCCAACGAGAACACGCTCCTGTGGATCACGCCTGCGGTCGACTGCTCGTCGCGCCAAACCGGAAGCTCCGTGTTCGACTTCGACGGCAACGGACAAGCAGAAGTGGTCTACGCCGACGAGCAGTACCTGCGTATCTACGATGGCCCCACCGGAGCGGTCTTGTTCGAGACGTGCAACACCACCGGCACGCTGTGGGAGTACCCGCTGGTCGCCGACGTCGACAACGACGGGCACGCCGACATCGTCGCCATCAGCAACGACTACTCTTCGATCACCTGCCCGCTCGATGGGTCGCAGCAGCAAGGCGTTCGCGTCTTCGGAGACGTGGAGGGCAAGTGGGTCCGCACCCGCCGCATCTGGAACCAGCACGCGTACCACGTCACCAACGTCGAGGAGGACGGCAGCATTCCACCGGTCGAGACGACGAACTGGACCGTGCCCAGCCTCAACAACTTCCGACAGAACGTGCAGCCCGAAGGCGAGTTCTCCGCACCCGACCTCATCGTGAGCCTCGGGCCCGACTGCAGCCCCATGGCATACGGCATCGTCGCCACCGTCCGCAACATTGGCCGGGCTGCCGTGCCTGCCGGGGTTCCCGTGACCTTCTACGCGGGCGACCCCGCCGCGGGCGGCACGCTGCTGGGCACGATGTCCACCACCAAGGAGCTCTACCCCGCCGAGGGAGAGGATCTCACCTTGGTCCCCGAGGAGAACGTTCAAGCGCTCCGCGACGGGCTCGTCGAAGCCTACGCGATCGTCGACGAAGGCAATCCGGTGCACACCTGGCGCGAATGCCGGCCCGACAACAACGCCGCGTCCGCGCTCGTCCCCTGCAACATTTCGGGCTGACGCCTCCGTGCGCAGGCGCGGGGTCGCGTGCTACATAGCCGCGATGCTGCGCCGCAGCGTATCCACGTTCATGACGCTCACGCTGTGGGCGCTGCTGTTCGCACTCACCCCCGGGGTCGCCCACGCCAAGGGAGGCCGCTGCTCCTACGTGGTCAAGAAGGGCGACACGCTCGCTCAGATCGCGCGGCGCAAGGGCACGACGACCGATGCGCTCTTGCAGGCCAACCCGAGTCTTCGCAAGAACCCGCACCGGCTGCGGCCCGGCCAGTCGCTGAGCGTCTGCAAGGCGCAGCGCTACAGCAAGAGTTCGTCGCAAAAGTGCGGAAAGTCCGGACGCGTCGTGCTGCACACGGTGGGCTCGGGCGAGACCCTCGGCGCACTCGCGGCGGAGTACGACACCTCCGTCGCCGCGATTCGCCGCAGCAACGCCAAGCTCAAGACCCGGGACAACAACATGATCCGCCAGGGCGAGACCCTGCGTATCTGCTCGACCTCCGGACCCGCAGCCAAGGAGCGTCTCACCGGTGCCACGCAGCTGCCCGAAGGCGAGGGCTACGTTCGGCGACGTCCCGCCAACGCCTGGGGCAAGCCTGCCGTCATTCACAGCCTCGTCGCTGCGATCGGCCGCTACCATGCTCGGATGGGCGACGCGGAACCGATCCGTATCGGCGATATCAGCCGCCAGAGCGGGGGCCCCTTGGGTGGACACCTCAGCCACCAGGGTGGCCGCGACATCGACGTCGCCTACGTGTTCGAGACCGAGGACGACGGCCGAAACCCAGTCGACATCCCGCGCTCGTGGGAGCTGATCAAGTCGTTCGCCGAGGATGAAAACCTTCGCGTGATCTTCGCGGACTACGGACTACAGGAACGACTCTACGAACACGCCCTGTCGATCGGCGAAGACCCCGACCTGGTCGACGAGTTGTTCGAGTATCCCAACCGGGGGAGTTCGCGGGCGGTCATCTACCACTGGCGGGGCCATGACCGTCACTTCCACGTGCGCTACCGAGCCGACGCGACGATCACCGACGACTGCGAAGAGATACCCGGGACCATGGTCGTGGACCGAAATGGGTCATGGGCCCGCATCGTGCTCGGCGGCGCCAACGGCCCGGTCGTCGCGCCCGCCCGATGGTGCGATGGCAACACGCCTCGCGGCTGACCGGGCCGAGCGTTGCGGTATACTGAGGAGATGACGACCTCTGCCGTGCTCAGGAAGGCGCCGGCTGCACTCCTTTGTTTGGCGATCGCCGCGTGCGAGGCAGAGCGCCAACCCGACGGTGCCCCACCCCCCTCGGTCGAAGAAGGGAACGTCCTGGGCACCACCGACCGCGCCATTGCAGGGTCGCGGTCGGCGGCCATGACCGGCTGCAGCCTCACCGAAGACTTCGAGGGTCTGCCCGATGGATCCCCGTGGCCCGCGCAGTGGGTCGCCAGCGGTGGGGTCGTCGTCGCCGACGTGCGCGATGGCTGGGGCCGCATTCAGCCCGACGTCAGCGGATACTCGCTGGGCCGCATGTTCGCCGCCATCGACTGCCAGGACGTCGATGCGAGCGTGACGTTCATGTTCATCGGCTTCAGCTCGTCGGGCGCCGGCATGTACGGCCGCCACAACGGCGCCTTCTTGACCCTCGACGACCCACCCGGAGCGGGCTACGGCGTCTTCGCGGAGACGTTCCGCAACCCGATGGGCATTGGGGCTTGGCAAGAGCTGGGGGGGCACGAGGCTGAAATGACCGACGTCGCCGCGTTCCCGCTGGTCCCGAGCACCCCATATCGCATGCGGCTGCGCATCACCCAGGCCGACCCGACCAGCACGCTCGTGCAGGTCAAGGTATGGAACGCGAACGATCCGCAGCCCGCGGCTTGGAACGTCGAGTACGTCGACGACGAAGTCTCGCTGCAAGAGAGCGGCGGCGGCATCGCCCTCGACGCGTTCAGCAGCCTCATCCCCCCCTCCGGCGAGGCGCGCGACGTGTACTTCGACGACCTCGTCGTCACGCAGGCCAGCGGCCCTCCTCCCGAGGTCCTCTCCCTGTAGCGGCTCGAACTCCGCGACAGGTCCCGTCGCGATGCTATGCTGGCTCGATGCGCCCTCTGTTCGCCTGCGTCCTGCTGGTCGCCATGGGCTGCGAGCCGGAGCACGCCGACACCGCGGCACGCAAGGCCTCCCAAGCCCTCGAGAAGGCCGAAGTCGGCGCGCGAAAGGGCTACACCCGGGCCGAGAAGGGGGTGCGCACAGGTGCGTCGAAGGCCTCGGACGCCCTCGAGAAGGCCGGAGCCGGAGCGCGACGCGGCTACACCAACGCCAAGGCTCGGGTCGATGGAATCGACTGGGTCCAAGCCTTCGACGACACGAAGGACCGCATCGACATCGCCGCCGCCAGCCTCGAGCGGACGCCCGAGCCGGGGCCCGCCGACGCGTGGTGGAATCGCGGGGCTGAAGCGGTCTCGTGCACGGACCGCACGTGCACCGTGGCAGCGTGGTTCGTCACCGAAGCGCGAGCCAACCCGACGCGACTGATGGGCGATGTCAAGGTGCTGACCGCGCTCGACGACTCGGGCTGGCTGCTCGAGACCGTGCGTCCGGGCAGCGCCGCCCAATCGATGGGCTTTGACGCCGGAGACACCATCCAAACGGTGGACGGACACCGTCTCACCGACGCCATGGCTCGGCTCGAGGTCCTCGCGACGCTCCGCAAGGCCTCGGACGTGGACGTCGTCTTCGTCCGGGCGGGCGAACGCGACGTCTCGACCCTGCGCATCCGCTTCGAGACGGACTCCGGCCGCTGAGCATTCTGCTACGCTGAGCGACGAGCATTGGAACCAGGATGGAGAACGCTTGACACACGACATGCTCGCCATCGCCCAGGCGTTGGGGGAGCTGTTCGACCACGCCTGGCCCGAGGCGGGGCTGACCAGGGCGCTGAAGTCCTTGTCCGAGTCGTCCCCTTCGGCCCTCCTCAGCAGGCTCGACGCGCTGTTCGAGCGCGCTCACACGACGTACCCCGCCGTGCACCTGTGGGTGAAGGACGAGAACTCCCACTACTTGGGAGCGTGCAGCAACCTGCTCGGAGCGTCGGCGCTCGACCGCGCCACGTTCTTCAGCGGCATCGACGACGTCGACGCGCGCCTACCGTGGATGCGGCAGGGGCCGCTGTACATACGAGACGACCGCGAGGTCTTCCGGTCGAGCACGGCGAAGAAGGACATCGTCGAGCGGCAAGACCGGGTGGATGGGACGCTGTGGCTGCGGACCACCAAGGTCCCCTACCGCAGCGCTGATGGCACCTCGGGCGGCACCGTGGGGTGCTCGGAGATCATCTCCGCCAAGGAGGCGTGGACCCTGTCCCGACGGCACGACCGCCAGACCCAAGAGACCCCGTCAGTCTGAGCGCCTACGGCCCGGTCAAGAACGCGAGCAGCCCCTCGCGGACCTGGGCGCGCGTCTTCCAGCGGTCGCCGCGGATCGTCATGCCCGAGGGCCCGCCCTCGCCGTCGAGGCGATAGTAGGCAGGGATGACCGGGGAGTCGAAGCCCAACGCGTCCAGTTCGTCGCCCCATCGGTCGCTGTCGACGCGAAGCACGACGACATCATCGAGCTGGGACGCCACCGAAGCCTCGGCCAGCAACGCCTTCGCGCGCTTGCAGGGAGGACACCACGGCGCACCCATCTCGAGGACCACCCGCTGGGATCGCTTCGCGCCGCGGCGGCCATACATTCGCAGCTGCTGCTTCAGGGGGCCAGCGGATGGCTCGATGTCGACGACCCGCAGCGGTTCGGGACCGGGACCGGACGCCGACTGGGCCAGTGCAGAAGAGGACGGACTCTTCTTGCGGCCCTGCTCGATCCACGTCGCGAGCAGGACGATGTCGTCCATCGGAAGGGGCGGTAGTCCCAACGGCATGCCGCGAACGCCGTCGACCGGTGCTCCCGCGACCTCGGCGTGGCGGGCCAGCAGATGCGCCACGATGCGCGGCGGGCCATCGTCGCCGACGGGCTTGAACACGCTGCGGCGCTTGCCTGCGTCGTCCTTGCTGCCGGAGCGAAGGCCTTCGTAGGTCGAGAGATCGAGCCGCCGCTGGGGGAAGCCGAACCCGCCGTCGTAACCGGGGCCCCCGTCTCCGATCACGACGTCCGGATCGGAGTGACAGTGACGGCAGATCTTGCCGAAGATTCGCTCGTGGACCTCCGCGTAGGTGACCTCCCGCTCGAGCAGGGCGGGAAGCGTCGGCACATCCTGGACCGGCACCGGCTCCAGCTGCGCCTCGACGAGGTAGGCCGCGATGTCGTTCGCCTCCGCAGGTGTGACGCCGAGCGCCGGCATGACGGCGTCGGGCTTGATCGCCTGCGGGTCGACGATCCACGCCACGAGGGAGGCTGGACGTAGTCGGTCGCGAGCGTGACGAAGATCCGGCGCCATCTTTTGGCCCCGCGCGAACACCACGGCGGGCAGGGGTTCGGGCGTGGGGTTGGCGGCGAGGGAGGGAACGCCGCTCATGCGATGGCACGATGCGCATCCCTTCGACTCGAGCAGCGCACGGCCTCGGTTCGCGTCGCCGAACGTCGGTCGCGTGGGCTCGGCGGAAGGAACGAGGAACGCTGCGATGGCCTCGGCGTCGGGCTCGGGCATCGAGAATCGCGGCATGCTGGCCAGCAGATTCGGGCGCACATCGTGGGCGTCGGGCACGAAGCTCTCGACCCAGCGCCGCGAGAGGCGATCGGTGCGAGTGAGACTGGGGACCTCGTCGAGCGAGTGCAGGCGCCCCTGCCACTGCGCGAGTTCTTCGGGGGTGGCGTCGAAATCGCCGGCGAGGATTTTCTGATGGCAGCCTGCACAGTCGAAGTCGAGCTCGGGCGGCTCGACGCCGTCGATGTCATGACAGCGATTGCACTGGTAGCTGGAAACCAACGCCTTGCCGCGCTCGGCCAGGACGGCATCGACCTCGGCCTCGAGCGGGCGCGGGGCATCGGGCGCGACCTCGGCGGTCGCGCGAGGCGGGGCGGGAGACGGGGGCGAGCCCAGCGACGCATCCGGCTCGGATCTGCACCCGACCACCGCAAGCGCTCCGACGAGGAGGACGACCGCTCGGTGCATCAAGCCACCTTGCAGACGTCTTCGCCTTCGCCGAGATCGAGGCATCGCTGCACGGACAGGTCGTGCCCCGAGACGTCCCCGAGCTTCTGCTGCGCCGTGGCGAGCAACGCGAAGCCTCGCGCGGTGGGCATCAGGTCGTCGTTGGCCATCTCGCCGAGGATCTGGACGGCCTGCAGGTCTCCGCCGGGGTGGTGCAGCAGCGCCTCGGCGTAGAAGGTGCGCAGCAGCAGGTTGTCGGGGTCGGAGGCGGCCTGAATCTCGAGCACGCTCGTCGCCCACGCGAGGTTGTCGGCCTGCTCCGACGCGGACTTGCCACGCATGCCGCGGCCCAGGTCGAGCGCGCCATCGGCCCGCATCGTGGCCAGCGCGATGGTGCGCTGCGCTCGGTTGAACAGCGCCCCTCCCGAATCGGGCTCACCGGTCGCGGCGGTGAACTTCTTGAAGCGCCGCTTGGCGACCTTCACCGCCTTGCCTCCCTCACCGAGCGCCAGCAAGTGCTCTGCTTTCTTCACGTCCTGAAGCTTGCGGTCGACGGTCTGCACCCGGCGCCGCTCCATCCGCAGGCACGCCTCAGCCCGCGAAGGCGCGATTGCGCCCGCCATCATCACACTCGCTACGACTGCACCGGTCCACTTCATCGTCATCAGCCTCCAGGGCCTCACACGCGCGAGCGCAGCAAAGGATTTCGCGAGTTCAAAGAAACCTCGCGGCGTCTTTGGTGTCCGGTGGGCGAGCGCGGGCTACTGCTTGATGAATCTGCCGATGACGTCTTCAATCGCCTCGAGGCTGGTGTTGCCGCGCCGCAGCAGGCGGGGCCACTCGCCGGTGCAGTCCAAGATCGTCGAGGGCACTTTGCCCGGACACGCTCCGCCGTCGAGAATCATGTCCGGCGCGGCCGGTCCGGTCCCCGGGGCCCCGAGGCGAGCGACCACCTCTTGCGCGGTCGTGGCGGGCGGCTCACCAAAGCGGCTGGCAGAAGGCGCCGCGATCGCGGTGGGCTCCCCCCGTCGCTCGGTGAGCGTTCGAATCAACCGCATCGCGATCGGATGGTTGGGCATGCGCAGCCCGATCGTCTTTCGGCCACCGGTCACGAATTCGGGGATTGAGGATCTCCGCGCCAACAGGAGCGTCAGCGCCCCGGGCCAGAACGCCTCCGCCAGCCGGTGCGCGTAGTCGGGAACGGTCTTGGCGAACGCATCGAGGCTCGCGCGCTCATGGACGTGCAAAATCAGCGCCCGGGTCCGCGGCCGCCCCTTCATGGTGTAGAGCCGCTCCACGGCCTGCTCTTCAGAGGGCATGGCACCCAACCCGTAGATCGTGTCGGTGGGGAAGGCGACGACACCACCGCCGAGCAGGGTCTCCACGGCCCGATCGAGTTGGACGGACTCGGCGACCATGGGAGGTATCGTAGCAGACGCGACAGGTCGAGCATCGTGGGGTAGCTTCCGCCCGTGTCAGATCCCGACGCGGTCGTCATCGGCTCAGGACCCAACGGGCTCGTGGCGGCCTGCGTGCTGGCCAAAGCCGGCGTGAACACGCTGCTCCTCGAGGCCAACCCCAGCCGGTACGGCGGTGCGGTCGGGTCGGTCGAGTCCACGCTTCCGGGCTACAAACACGACGTCGGCGCGGCATTCTTCCCGTGGGGCTCCTTGAGTCCGGCCTTCGCCGACCTCGAGCTCGAGCAGTATGGGCTGCGGTGGTGCGCCTCGGAGATCGAGAGCGCCCACCCGGCCCCCGACGGCAGCATCGCGTGCATCAGCCGCGACCTCGACCGATCCGCGAAGCTGTTCGGCAGCCCCAAGGACGGGGACAAGTTCCGGTCGGTGGCGCAGCACTATCAGAGCATCGAGCCGCACCTGCTGGGCCTGCTCATGAGGACGTTCCCGGCGGTCGGCCCCGCGCTTCGCCTCTTTCCCCTGGAGCTGATGCGCATCGGGAGCGTCTTCGCATCCAAGGGCAGGTGGGTCGCCGAGCGGTGGTTCGAGTCCGAGGCCGCGCGTCGGGTGCTTCCGGGCCTGGCGCTGCACGTCGATGTCGGTCCCGACGACTGGTTCGGCGCCGCGCTGGGCTACATGCTGGGCATGACCGCAACCACCGGCGGCTACGTGGTGCCCGAGGGCGGCGCACAGAGCTTGACCGACGCTCTGCTCCGCTGTTTCGAGGCGCATGGAGGGACCGCCCGACTGGGCGCTCGCGTCGACAAGGTGCTCGTGCGCGAGGGCCGAGCGCACGGCGTCCGGTTGCACGACGGCGAGGAGATCCCGACCCACACCGTGCTCGCAGACACCGACGTCGTCGCTCTGCTGCGCTCGATGGTCGACGAGCAGTGGGTGCCAGGGCGGATCCGCGAGTTCTGCCGGACCTATCCACGGGGATGGGGTGCGTTCAAGATGGACTGGGCGCTGAACGCTCCAGTCCCGTGGGCCAACGAGGAGGCGCGGCAAGCCGCGGTCGTTCACGCCGGCGACAGCCTCGACGACCTGAGCAGCTTCACGGCGCAGGTTCGGCGCGGAGAGCTTCCCGACAACCCCTACCTGGTCATCGGGCAGCAGAGCTTGGTCGATCCGACCCGAGCGCCCGAGGGTGGCCACACGCTGTGGGCCTACTCGCGCGTGCCCCCCTCGCCCGACGGTGGTTGGCCCAAGCACGCCGAGGCCTTTGCAGACCGCGTCGAGGCCCGCATCGAGGCGCTGGCGCCAGGCTTTCGGAGCACGATCCGGGCGCGAGCGATCGTCGCCCCACCCGACCTCGAAGCGATGGACGCCAACCTCGTCGGTGGTGATCTGGGCGGAGGCAGTAACGCGTGGAACCGGCAGCTGCTGTTCCGGCCGTTCTTCCCGTACTTCCGCTACAAGATGCCGGTCGACGGACTGTACCTGTGCTCGAGCTACGCGCACCCCGGCGCAGGCGTCCACGGCATGTGCGGCTTCAATGCTGCACAGGTCGTCTTGGGCCGCGAGAAGGCGCTACCCAGGGGTGCCGCCGGGGCGCTGCCCGCTGCAACGACCAGCGGATCCTGACTACGGACTCAGGACACTAGAGCGTGATGCCCTTGAGTTCGCAGAGCTTGACGGCGTTGTCACGGCTGGTGCCGCGAAGCTTGGCTGCCGCCTTCTTGGCCTTGACCGCGTCGCCCATCTTGCAGGCGCACTTCGCCATCAGGTCGGCGGCTTCGGACGACCGCTTCGCGTCGTAGGCCTTCTTGGCCGAGCTGTAGCACTTGCCGTAGTTGGTGAGCGACGCGTTCTTCGCCTCGGCGAGCAGCGCCGTCGTGTCGACCTCGGGCTGGGCCGGGGCCGGCGGCGGGGTCTTCTTGCTCGTGTTGGACGTGTTGCGCGGCTTCGGCTTGCGGCGCGGCTTGGGGCGATCGCCGGCCGTGTCGGCGTCGGGCGTGCCCTCGGTCTCCGCGTCGGGCTGACCGGGCTCGTCGAGCACGACCTCGGGGTTGGCGTTCGCGGAAGAATCGGCGGTATCGGTCGGCGTCGGGTCCACGACGCCGGGCGGCCCGTCTGGCGCTGGGCCACCGGGACTGTCGGAATCCACCAACGCCCCGGGGTTCCCAAGGTCGCCCCGATCGCCGGCCTTGGCCTCGGCGGCGGCAACTCTGGGCCTTTGAGCGGCAGCGACCGCCGTGTTGCCAGCATCGTCGTTTCCGCTGCCCGCCATCCAGGCGAACGCGAGCACCAGCGCGCCGATCACGACGGCGCCAGCGCCGATGAGCAAGCCCGCGCTGCTCTTTCGCTCTTCTTCGAATCCTCCCGGCGCGGCGACGGCTGCCGGCACGGCCCCCGAGTCGGCCATCGACAGAACCGGGACCGGACCGGACTGCAGCGCGGCCAACTCTTCGCCGGACAGCCGAGGCAAGTCGTTGCTCGAGCTGGCGAGCATCGGCTCCTCAGGGTGGTCGTTGGCCGCACCCGCGCCCGCGGTGGGCATCGGGCTGACCGCCGTCTTGTCGGCGTTCTCGGTCAGCGTGATGTGGTAGTCGCCGATCTCGACGACATCCCCCTCCTTGAGCGCGAGGCGACCGTCGACCGCGGCGCTGTTGACCTTCACGCCGTTGTAGCTGGCGAGGTCTTCGATGAACCACGCCTCTTCGTCGGAGAACAGCCGAGCGTGACGCCTCGACACGTTCTTCTCGGTGAGCTGGATCGTGTTGCCCTGCTGCCGACCGATCGTGATGGCGTCAGCCCCAAGAGGCACGACCGTGGTCGTGCCCTCGTCGTCTTCGATGATGAGCCGAAGCGCCATCCAGAAGGGAAGGGTAAGAAGCCCGGATGAAGGGTGTCAAGCTGAACGGCATCCAGAAGGCGCAGAACGGCGTTCAACGGCGGCCCCCGGGTGCCAGCCTTTGGATCGACGGCGGCAAACCACCACCAAGACCATGAGGCTCCAGGGCCCCCACCCCGAGCGCCGCTCCCGCGGAGAGCACGCACACGATGCGCCGGTGCTGGAAGCGTCGGCTGCACCCCCCGATCCTGCGTCGGAGCTGTCCCCTACATCCCCCGACGTGGTGCCACCCGAGGACGAGCCGCCGAGCTTGTCCTCGACGACGACCGCCACCGACCGCGTCTCGCTCCACGCCGCGTTCCCCCAGGCATCGACCGCCTGAACCCGAAGCACGTGATCCCCCTCGGGCAGGGCGACGTCGTCGAACCGGTACGGCGCCGCCGCGTCGAACGTGGGCCAAGCGACGCCGTCGACCTCCAGCGCGACGCGATGGATGGGGCTGGCGTCGTCGACGTCGACCTCGACCGCCACCACATGGGCCGCGCCCAGGTCGACGGTCACCTCGGCGTCGCTTTCGGGCTGCGCGATGACGACGCTCGGAGCACCACGCTCCCGAGCGCCCACCCAACCCAGAGCTTCTTCGAGGTCCGGCAGCGGGCCGATGTGATTGCCGTCGGCCTGAGGCCGCCCGGTCGATGCGAGCAAGCGACGGACGTCGGCAGGGTCGGGCGCGCCTCGCTCCGCTTCGACCATCGCCTCGACCAAGAGCGCAGCAGCGCTCGCCACCATGGGCAGCGCAGCGCTCGTGCCCTGAAAGCCGTCGGTGTAGGCCTGGTCGTCGTCGTTGCCGAGCCGGGCGAAGTCGCCATACCCGAGCGTGAACACCGAGGCCCCCCACCCCTGCAGGTCGACGCGGCGACCGTGGCTCGAGAACGGCAAGGGCGCGCGGTCGTCGGGATCCCCTGCACCGACGAGAATCGCACCACTGTCCCCCATGGACAAGTACGACTGCGCATCGACGCCATCGAGATCGAGCGCACCGTTGCCCGCCGCAGCCACGACGACGATGCCGGCGTCACTCGCCATGCGGGTCAACATCCAAACGTCGGGGTCCAGCTCGGCGGGACCGAACTGCCCCGTGTCCGGATGCTGCGCCTGCATCTGCAGCAGGACGACGTCCCCGGGCTCCGCAGCGGCGACGGCCGCCGCGACCGCTTGCGTGCGCCGCAGCCCGTCCTCCGCGGACCACTCGGGATATGTGTACAGCTCGGCGTCGGGGACCATGCCGTCGATCCCGTAGCCGTTGTGCGGGGCAGCGAGCATGCCCACCGTCGCGGTTCCATGCTCCGGCGCCAGGCCCTGCACGAGCGCGTCCGCGGCAACCGTCTGGCCCGGCTCTGGATGCAGGTCGACGTCCTCCAAGTCCTCATGGGAGGCACGCCAGCCGTACTCGACGTCGTGGATGCGGATGCCGGAGCCTCGGAGCCCCATCGCGTGGGCTCCCGTCGCGCCGATACCCGCGGGGCCAGCGTAGGCCTGGGCGTCGACATACGATGGCGTCATCGGGTCGAGATCGGCGGGCGAGGGCACGGGCTGCAGACGCAGGACCACCCAGTCGACCTCGTCGTGCAGCGCTTCCAAATCTTCGGCCCAGACCCGGGCCTGAGCGTCGGACCACGAGGAGGGGATCGCGGCGGTGCGGACCAACGAGAGGTCGGGTTGCACGAGGCCGGAGCGTTCGCCCGCCAGCGTGCGCACGCGGCCGAGTGCGGATCCGAAGGCCGCTTCGGAGGGCAGCGCGGCGAGCTGGGTGGGCGCCCCGCGGCGCAGCTTGAACACCGCGCGGCGATGCGAACCGTGGAACGGGGAATCGCGCAGCGCCTCCGAGAGCTCCGCCTCGGAGCAGCCCGCGGCTGCGAACACCGCCGCCAACACCCACCGGCGCATTCCCGAAGGGTACGTCACTTCAGTCCATGACTCGCTGCGCGCGCCGACTTCGGTCGCTGCGGCACGCGGATCGCCCACGGCACCCCGCTGCTGTCGAGGTCGATCTGAAGCCCCGCCTCGGTCGCATAGCCGAGCCCGGCGCTGAGGCTGCCCTCGAGCAAGACCCCCACATACGGATCGGGCGCGTTGGGACGCATCGTCTGCTCGCGCTCCTTGGCGATCGCGGCCCGGAGCTCCGCGGCACGCCGCTTGGTCTGCGCACCCTTCGCTTCGGCGAGCAGCCACGCGCGGGCGACGAGCCGGACCCCCGCGACCCGGCCGTCCCTGGCCAACGCCTCCAGTTCCGCCACCGCTTCGCCCCGGGTCAGATCGGAGACGATGAGGTTGAGCCTGGCGACGTCGGCATGGTCCTCCCCCAGCTGGGCGCTGAGCGACCAGGCGTCCCTCGCGGTCGACGTGTTGCCCGAGCTCCACAGCGACACGGCGACGTTGTTGAGCGCGCGCGCGTCGGCGCTCGTCATGGGGTCAGCGAGCAGCGCCTGGTAGGCCTCCCCGACCCGGGTCCAGTCATCGCCTCGGCCCAGCGCCGTCATGATGAGCAACGTGTCTGCACGCAGGACTGCCCCAGCGGGTCCGAGCGACGCCGATCCGTCGAGGGCCTGCTCGGCAAACGTAGGGTTGGCCCAGGTGACGGCAAGGTCGGCCAGCGCGCGAACGCGACGGTTCTCGAGCGCATCGTGCTCCGCCCCGGCGGGCGGCGGGACCTGGGTCGCCCGTGCCGCGACCGCCTCGTCGGCCTCGAATAGGGACGCCGATTGCAGGAGCCGGTACGCGTGCGGGTTGTCGGGAATCGACCGCTGCAGCGCCAGCGCTCGATCGGACAGGGACTTCACGTCGGGGATGCTGATCTCGCCCGTGGACGCGTACTGCGTCAGGAGCTCCTGCACGACGTCGAGCACGAAGCCCAGATACACCCCGTCCGTGTTTCCGAGCCCGGCGTAGCCGGCCACGTCCTCGCGCATGCGCGCCAGGGACGGGCGCAGGGACGTGAGTGCCCCCTGAGCCTCGCCGGCGGCCAGGCGAGGTACGGTCGTCGCGAGGATGGCCATCGCTCGGGTGCCGATCGCGAGTTCGTAGTACATCGCATCGGCATTGCGGACCGACCCCGCCTCCTCGATGATCGCGTGGGCGCCCAGGAAGTCGAGCTTCGTGTCGATGGCGAGCTTCGCCAGGCCCGCGACCGGTCGTGCGTCGTCGGGCAGCTCGGCGCGGAGCGCCTCGAAGGCGGAGCGCGCAGCGTCGAAGCGACCCAGCTCCAGCTGCGCCCGGGCCCGCTCGATGCGCTCGTCGGGCGTCTGCGCCTCGGCGAGCGCGACGATCCTCCGCGCGAGGAGACCCTCTACGGTCGCCGCCTCCAGCTCGGATGGCGTCACGGCTGCCGCACGCGAGGCCGCCAGCGCCGCGTCGCCACAACCCAGCTCCAGCGCTGCGAAACAAGCGCGGGCGAGCTCGAGCTGCTCCTGCCCGGAGGCCGCACCACCTCGGCGCTCGATCGCCAGCGTGGCCAGGTCCACGCTCCACCGGTCATCGTGGCCGCGCAGCGAGCTGGCGACCTCCAGCAGGGCGGTGGGCACCGCATCGTGCTCCGGAGCCGCCCGCAGCAGCGCCGCGACGGTGTGACGATGCAGGGGACCGGCGGCCTGCACCGAGCGCTGAACGACGTCTGCGAGCTCGCCGAGCTGGGCCGCCTCGGGCAGCTCGCCCTCGGACTGGGCCGTCTGTGCGAAGACGACGAGGAGCTGGGAGAACGAGCTTCGATCGCTGGCGACCATCGGCTCGTCGAGGGCCGCATAGACCCGCTCCAGCCGCGCGAGGGTGTCGGCGTCGGGGCTCCCGGAGGCCGCGGCCTGCTCCGCCAAGACCATCGACCGCGCCAGGGCACGCAGCGCGACGACCATCTCGACGTTGTCGGAGATGCCGCCGGCGAGGGCCGCCTCGAACGCCGCCTGCTCGGCAGCAGAGCGCTCGAGCAGCGTCACCGACGGATCTCGGACCGCGGAAGACAGCCCCAACACCTCGAACATCCACGCTGGCAGGCCCTCGGAGATCCGCGGCTGGGGCCCGGGGTCGATGCGGTCCGCGATGTCCTCGAGCACCGGTCCGTCGGGCTCGGAGACGCCCGCCGGTGGGGCGCTGGGATGCTCCTGCGCCGCGGGTCGGCACGCTGCGAGCCCGACGAACGCAAGTCCCAGGAGGCGGTTTCGTGTCACCACTTACGGAGTGTACCGCTGATCCTCAGAAGCCCCCGAAGCCCCCGAAGCCCCCGAAGCCCTCAGAGCCCTCAGCCTGCGCGCTCGAGCTTGCCGGCGGATCTTCGCCGCGCAGCTGGTGCTCGAGCACGTGCGAGAGCGGGTAGATCGCAACCCCATCCTCGAGCAGCATCGGAAGGCGCGCCTGGAGCACCTCCACCATCGCAGCCGAAGGATGACCGATCGCAACGGTCGGTCCGAGCTTGGAGAGACGCGCCGCCTCATCGAGCTGGGCCGCGATCGCCTCGGGCGTCTCGAGGTGGTCGAGGAACACCTGGCGAGACAGCGTCGCGACGCCTGCGGCCGCGGCAGCGGCGGGCGCCTGCGTGTCGTGATGCGTGCGCGAGTCCAGGAAGAACAGCTCCCGCGCCTTCAACACGGCCATGACCGCGTCCATCGCCTCACGGTCCGCGGTGAGCTTCGATCCCATGTGGTTGTTGACCCCGATCGCGGCGGGGACCGCTCGAAGTGCGGCCTCGGTCTTGGCGGTGAGCGCTCCAGCGTCGTCCTCGGCAAGCAGGAACGTCTCGCGAATCTCGTCCCCCTCGTGCATCGGGGCCGACGCCAGCGGCTCCATGGGCAGGTGCAGGAGCACCTCGCGGTATCGCCGGCGATCCGCGGCCGCGCGGAGCTGGGCACCGGCCGCGTAGACGGACCCCGGCAGCACCGAGAACGTCAGGCGGTAGCGCAGCGCGATCAACTTCTCGAGCACGTGGAGCTCCCGGCCCACGTCGTCGATCACGATCGCGAGATGTCCTTCGGCCTGCGCCCACGGCAGCGAGCGATCGCCATGATCACGCTGCCACTGCTTCGCGTCGCGCACCACGAAATCGGTGGTTCGCTGCATCGCAGCCACGTCTTCGGGGCGCTGGTCGGGCGCCTCGGGCGGACGCGGCGCCACCCACAGCAAGATGGCCGCGGCGATGATCCACAGCGGTAGTCCGAGGCCAGGCTTTTCGGGCTCCACCGCCACCTTGGTAACATCTCCGGCCATCTGGGCCCAAGATTCAGTCGCGAGCTCGTCGTCCAGCGTCAGTTCTTCTTGGGCCCGACCCGCGCCCAGGCCTGCAGATGCTGGACGGCGCGGCGCAACTGCACGTCATCGGCCGCCGCGCGCACGGCCGCGGACTCGTCGGCCAGCGAGGGCGAAACCCGCCCGAAGTCTTCGGGCTCGAGGTGGCGCAGGCTCTCGCGCTCCGGCTGGATCTCGGGGCGCGAGTCGAGGTCGACCTGGGCACCGGGATCGGCTGCACCCACGAACACGTCGGGCATGATCCCGCTGGCCTGTATCAGCCGGTCGTCGGGCGTGAAGTACAGCGCGGTGGTGAGCTTGAGCAGGCTCCCGTCGCTGAGCTCGAAGGGCGCCTGAACCGACCCCTTGCCGTAGGTGCGCTCCCCGATGATCAGGGCCCGCCGATGGTCCTGGAGCGCTCCGGCCACGATCTCCGACGCCGACGCCGACCCCTTGTTGACCAGCACGACCAGGGGCACCGGAGGCAGCGTCGTCACGCGGCGCGCTCTCGCCTCGTCGAGGATGACGCCCCGGCGGCCGCGGGTGCGGACGATGGCCCCCTCGTCGACGAAGAGATCGACGATCCGGATCGCTTCATCGAGCAAGCCGCCGCCATTGTCCCGCAGGTCGAGCACCAGCCCGGTGAGCCCCTGCTCACCCGCTGCCTTCTGCAGCGACTGCACGCCAGACTTCACGTCGGCCGCTGCGTCCTCGGGGAAGTCGCGCAACCTCAGCACCCCGATGCCCTCGCCGAGATCCCGCACCTCGACCGGGGGCGTGTCGATGATCGCCCGCGTCAGCTCGACCGAGCGCTTGACCCCGCGGACCGGGTCTTCGACCGTGAGCTTGACCGTCGTGCCGGGCTCGCCGCGAATGACCGTGATCGCCCGCTGCAGGTCGACGAATTGCGCGATCGACTGGCCGTTGATCGCGAGGATGCGATGCCCGGAGGCGATGCTGGCCTTGTCCGCCGGACCGCCGGGGATCACGTCGCGCACATCGAGGAAGCGCTCCCCCGTGCTCTCCCGTCCCAGAACGACGACCATCCCGATCCCGCCGAACGCCCCCTCGATGTCCTCGCGCAGCAGCTTGGCGTCCAGCGGCGGCAAGAAGGAGGTGTGCGGGTCGAGCTCGGACACCAGGCCGCGCAGGGCGGCGTAGATGATCGCTTGGTCGTCGACCGGTCGCACGTAGTACTGCTCGATGATCGCCAGCGCCCGGGCGAACATGTCGAGCTTGGCGTACCGCGAGTAGCCCGGTGGCGCCGCCTTGGGCTCGGGGTCCGAGGCGATCGCCGGGGCCACGGATGCACCGATCGCGACGCCGATGGCCAGCATGCTGGCGCCGAAAGCAACCGTGCGAACGCGGGGGGATCGAACCATCGCGGCAGTGTAGCGTGCGAACGGCTGGCCCTCCGCCCAGCGACGGCAACGCTCGCGCAAAACGCGCAGAGACGCGCGTCAGGGACTGCCCCGGTGTAACAGGCCGGTGGATGGCGGTACCACACGCCAACAGATGTCACCGATGAAGACGACACACGCCGCGTGGTTGATGGGCGCCGCGCTCACGATCCTGCCCTCCATTGCAAGCGCCGGCGGAAAGCCGAGGACCGGACTGAGCGTCTTCCTTCAGAATGGTGAGTCACCGACCCTCGACATCATCGGAAACGACCGGCGGTACGTCGACGAGATCGACCTCGTTTCGACCATGCCCACCGCGACCGACGAAGGCATTCAACCCGTGATCGACGCGGGAGACATGTCCGGACTGGACTGGACCGGGGTGGAGATGGTCGAAGAGGACTGGCGTCCCGACGGACAAGGAACCTTCACCCGCCAGCGGTTCTACCGCAACGCGAAGTGGATGCAGGCCAAGAGCTACTTCTTGGTCTATCAAGCCGACGACGACGGGATCGTCAGTCCGGTTCCCTTCGTGATCGCGGTCGGCTCGGACGACTTCTGGAGCATCTTCGACAGCGCGTTCATCCGGAGGTTCGCGGCTCGGCAAACCACCACCGGCTGCGTCGCAATCGACGACTGCAGCACCGCAACGTCGTACACCGCCGAGGCCCTCGCCCAGTCTCGCCACGCGATGTGGCCGACGCTGCAGTCGAGAAAGCTCGATGAAGACGCCACGCGGCTGCTGGTGTACTGGACCGCGGACCCGCTCAACGTTCGCGAGGTTCCGCTGGCTCGCGTCCCCGCAGGCGCGAGCCCGTACGCCTATGGCTTCGACCCCGTCGTCGAGGAGCTCTCGGCGCCGGACAACGGCCAGTACTACCTACCCGGGGACGAGGTGACGTTCGCGATTCGCTTCGAGGACGGCGAAGGCAACGTCATCGCAGGCGACGGTGACATGCCGACGTACGCCGAGTTCCTGTTCGGGCTCGATGACAGCGGCTTGCGCTACTACGACATCAACATCCAGACGACGCTCTACTACGCGCTCAAACATCGAGAGAGCAACATGGTCCTCGCGATGTCGGGCCCGACCGACGACCTTCGGGTTCCCCAAACCGTCGTCTCCGGCAACCAGTTCCTCAGCCCGGCGCAGGCCGTCGTGGCCACCGAGGAGGTGGATGGGTACACCGGGCTTGCCTACCTCATCCCCAACTTCGGCGTCATCTTCGGAGGCTTTGCCGACCCCAACGTCTGGAACGCTCCGGTTCCCGACGAGTACACCTTCACCATCCCATCGGATGCCGAAGCGGGCACCTACGTGGTTGCCCTCAAGGCGCGCCGCGACTTCGGGGGCCAGGCGCTCAACCGTGGCGCGGTCGCCCGGGTCCAGGTCGGGACCAGCACGACCACCTCGTGGCAGCCCACCACCGGCAACTGCGAGACCTGCCACACCGGGCAGACCTCCCTGGCCGAGACCCTGCACGGCATCGACGACCGCGAGACCTGCTTCGCGTGCCACACCGCCTTGGACTTCGAGCCCGACTCCAAGCTCAACTACCGCGTCCACTCCATCCACACGCGATCGGACCGGTTCAACGCGGACCCCTACGATTGCTCGACCTGCCACCTGACGCCGCCCCAAGGCGCGCCGCTGGGATTCCCGGGTTTCACGTACCCGTTCGAGTAGGGCAGCGGTTCCCCCGCCCCGCAGTCTCCTGCGGGGCGCGCCGCGTGAGGCGGCCCCTACTTGGCGCCCTGCCGAAACCCCGGGCGCCCCTGATACCCTGTCGAGGACCCGCCGTGCCTCGACCGACCGACGAAGAGCTGATCTCGACCTGGGCTTCGCAGCCCGCCCCGCTGCTGCCGCTGCTGCACGCGTTTCACGACCGCGACGGGTACCTCTCCGACGCGGCGATCCGGTCCGTCGCGGACGGCTTGAAGATCCCCGTCGCGGACCTGTTCGGTACGGTGACCTTCTATCACCACTTCGCGCGCACGCCCGGCGGCCTCGCTGCGCCCCGGGTTTGCGACGGGCCGGTGTGTCGCATGCGGGGTTTCGATGGGCTGCACGCGGCGCTCACCGACGCGACGCCGATGCCGTGCGCGGGGCGATGCGACGGCCCCATCCCGGTGCTCAGCGGACACACGGTGCGCGTCGGCACCGACGCGGCCTCGCTCGAAGATGCACCGACCCCACTGCCGCCGGCCTCGCCGGCCGAGCGCAGCGAGTGCGTATTCGCCCACATCCGCGAGCCTGATCGCGCCACGCTCGAGGGCTACCGGCGCACGGGCGGCTATGCGGCGCTGGAGGGCGTCCGCGCCGAGCGCACCACCGCGACGAGCGTCCTGGACGTGCTCGAAGCCAGCGGCCTCGCTGGACGCGGCGGCGCGGGCTTTCCGACCGCCCGCAAATGGCGAGCGGTCGCCGAGGCCGACGCCCGCGGTGGGCACAAGACCATCGTGTGCAACGCCGACGAAGGCGAGCCGGGCTGCTTCAAGGACCGCGCCCTCATGGACCACGATCCGCACGCGCTGATCGAGGGCATGGCGATCGCGGCGCGGGTCACCGGAGCGAGCGCCGGGTTCATCTACCTGCGCTACGAGTACCCTCAGACGGTCCCGATCCTCGAGCGAGCGATCGCCGAGGCCGAGGACGCCGGCCTGCTGCGCGGCTTCGACCTCATGATCCGCCGCGGCGCCGGAGCCTACGTCTGCGGCGAGGAGACCTCGTTGCTCAACTCGCTGGAGGGCAAGCACCCCTTCCCGCGCAACCGGCCCCCCTACCCCGTGACCCACGGGTATGGCGATCGACCGACCGTCGTCAACAACGTCGAGACGCTGTGCGCCATCGCGCCGATCCTCACCCACGGCGCCGACTGGTACCAAAGCCTCGGGCTCGGCGAACACGCTGGCACCAAGGTCATCAGCCTCTCGGGGGACGTCGCCCGGCCCGGCAATTACGAGGTCCCGATCGGTCTGCCGCTGATGGAGCTGATCGACGACTGGGCCGGCGGTCCCTTGCCGGGGCGTTCGGTCCAGGCGGCGACCATGGCCGGCCTCTCGGGCGGCTTCGTCGCGGGCGACGATCTCGGCGTCACCCTCGACGAGCCTTCGCTGCGGGCCAAGGGGTCGTTCCTCGGCGCCGGCGGCATCATGGTGTTCGACGACACCCGCGACATCGTCGATGTCGGTCGCCAGGCGATGGAGTTCTTCGCCCACGAGTCGTGCGGCAAGTGTTTCCCGTGCCGCATCGGCACCCAGCGGCTCTCCGAACGCCTCGGCGATGCCGGCCCCCGTTCCTTCTCCATCTGGAACGAAGAGGTGACCGACATCGGCACCACCATGAAGGCCACCAGCGCCTGCGGTCTCGGCGTGGCCGCCCCCCTCATCACCGACAGCCTGCTGCGCTACTTCCCCGAGCGCGTCCAACAACACGTGGAGAAGACCCGAGCATGAACGATCCTTCCACCGACTCGCCGACGCTCGAGCTCGACGGCCACACCGTCCCCTTCACGCCGGGGGAGACGCTCTACGAGGTGTCGCAGCGGCACCACAGCAACATCCCCACGCTCTGCTACGACGATCGTCTCGAGCCCTTCGGCGGCTGCCGGCTGTGCGTGGTCGACGTCGAGGGCTACCGCAACCCCGTGGCCTCCTGCACCACGGTCGCCATGGCCGGCATGAAGGTGCGCACCGCAACCGACGCGATCGAGAAGCACCGCAAGACGCTCGTCGAGCTGCTGACCTCCGAGAACCCGAAGGCCACCATCGATCCGCTCAGCGGTACCGCGTCCCAGGAGCTCGTCACCCTGCAGCGGCGCTATGGCGCCACCGGAGAGCGCTTCGCCGGCAAGACGTCGGGCACCGCACGTCCCGACGACGACAACCCCTTCATCGCCCGCGACTACGACCAGTGCATCTCCTGCTATCGCTGCGTCCGCGTGTGCGCCGAGCAAGAGGGCGACTACGCGATCAGCGTGATGAACCGCGGGTTCTCCACCCAGATCACCACCGAGTTCGGCAACCTCCTGGACGACTCCGACTGCACCTTCTGCGGGCAGTGCGTGCAGACTTGCCCCACCGGAGCGCTCGCCGACCGCAAGGCGCTGCGGGCCAAGGACCTGCCCGAGCCCATCGAAGCCACGCGATCGGTCTGCCCCTACTGCGGCGTGGGCTGCTCGGTCGACCTGCTGAGCAAGGGCGACAAGCTCGTCGGCATTCGCCCCGCGCGCGATGGTGGGGCCAACGAGGGCGCGCTGTGCGTGAAGGGTCAGTTCGCCTTCGACTTCGTGCAGCACGAGGGCCGGCTCAAGTACCCGATGGTTCGCGAGAACGGTGCGCTGCGCCGGGCCAGCTGGGACGAAGCGCTCGACCGAGCCGCGACGGGCCTGGCCAAGGCAGCCAAGGAACACGGGCGACACAGCGTCTACGCAATCGCCTCGGGTCGCGCGCCGCACGAGTCGACGTACACCCTGCAGAAGCTCATCCGAGCCGGGTACGGGACCAACTACATCGACAACTGCTCCAGGGCGTGACACGCCCCCACGGTCGCCGGTCTGGCGGCCACCATCGGACGCGGGGCAATGTCCAACCCGCTGCGAGACATGGAGGAGCCCGATGTCATCTTCTGCATCGGCACCAACATGACCGAGTGCCACCCGGTCGCGGCCACGCGGCTCAACAAGGCGCGTCGCAAGGGCGCGGTGATGATCGTCGCAGACCCGCGAAGGATCACCCTGGCCAAGCGCGCCGACATCCACCTGCAGCTCAAGGTCGGGACCGACGTGGCGCTGTTGCTGGGCATGGCGCACGTCATCGCGCGCGAAGGCCTGGTCGACGAAGCGTTCATGGAGTCGCGCACGCTCGACGGCGCGGCGTTCCTTCGGCACGTCGAGGCCTATCCACCCGAGTGGGCCGAGACGATCTGCGGCGTTCCGGCGGCCGACATCGAGCGCGCCGCGGTGGCCTACGGGCGCGCGACCAAGGGCGCGATCTTCTATACACTGGGGATCACCGAGCACATCTGCGGCGTCGACAACGTGCAGAGCCTGTGCAATCTGGCCCTGATGACGGGCCACATCGGCCGCGAAGGCACCGGCATCAACCCGATGCGGGGCCAGAACAACATCCAGGGTGCCGGTGATGCGGGCGGCCTGCCCAACAACTACGTCGGCTTCCAGCCGGTCGACGATCCGGCCAACCAGGCCCGGTTCTCCGCGCTGTACGGGCGGGAGATCGATCTCGAGCGCGGCATCACCAAGGTGCGGGCCCTCGACTACGCGGCCGAAGGCAAGATGAAGGCGATGATCATCTGCGGCGAGAACACGCTCGTCTCCGATCCCGACCGCCACCACTGCGAGAACGCACTTCGCAACCTCGACCACCTGATCGTGGTCGACATCTTCCTCACCGAGACCGCCGAGCTGGCCGACGTGGTTCTGCCCGCCAGCGCCTGGGGGGAGACCGACGGCGTGTTCACCAACACCGAGCGACGCATCCAGCGGGTGCGTGCCGCCGTGCCGGCTCAAGGCGAGGCCAAGCCCGAGTGGTGGATCATGTCCCAGCTGGCCAAGCGCCAGGGCCTGCCGGGGTTCGAGTACACCTCGGCCAAGGACGTCTTCAACGAGCTGTGCGAGACCTCGCCCATCTACAAGGGCGTCAACTGGGAGCGCGCCGGCGAGGGCACCTACCAGTGGCCCGTGCCCAGCGAGGGGCACCCGGGCACCTTCCGCCTCCACGAAGACGACTTCCCCACCGCAACCGGCAGGGGCACGTTCAAGCGGGTCGAGTACCGCGAGCCCGCCGAGGTCGTCGACGACGACTTCCCGGTCTGGCTGACCACCGGCCGGCGGCTGCAGCACTATCACACGCGCACCATGACCGGCCGCGCCGGCATGCACTACTTCGTGCCCGAAGAGACGCTCGAGGTGCACCCCGCCGATGCCGAGGCCTGGGGTCTCATCCATGGGTCGCGGGTCCGCATGGCGTCGAAGCGCGGCGCCGTGGAGCTGGCGGTCGAGGTCACGGACCGCTCGCCCCGGGGCACGGTCTTCTGCAGCTTCGGGTTCGGGGACACGCGGATCAACGACCTCACCGGCGCGGGCTACGACCCGATCACCGAGACGGCGGAGCTGAAGGTCTGCCCGGTGCGATTGGAGGGCGTTGCGGTCGAGTGACCGCGACGGAGCGCGCTCACCCATCGGGCCACCGAGGCGTTCACCGAAGAACTCATCGCCCCACGAGACTGGTGAACAGATCGTAAGCTCGGCCACGACACCAACTCCACCGTCGACACGCTGAGACAAGTAGACTGGGATCGGGAACTGGACGCACGACGCGGCCAGTCACGGCGACTCGGTCGCGCCTTCGCGGGGAGAGAGTGGGGAAATCATGAAACGACAAGGAGCCGGACTGGGACTCGCGCTGGCGACGGCGTTGGGATGCGATCCTTCCTCGGCCGGTCGCACGGGGCTGGAGCTTCCCGTAGACCCAACCAGCGCTGACGACGGCGGCGAGGACCCCGAGACCGCTGGTGACACCGGCAGCGAGGTGCCCGGCGACGACGACGACACGGGCGCGACCGAGCCCGAGATGTCCGAGCCGCTGACCACCGCCCAGGTCCAGTTCTACCTCGGCCGCCTCGCGCCCGCGCTCGCCGGCCGCTCGCTGAGCTTCGAAGAAAACGCGATGATCGAAGCGGACGGGGAAGCCGCGATCGCCGCGCTTCTCGGTAGCTGGACCGCCGACCCCGGTTTCGCCACGTCGATGCGAGAGATGGTGTCCACCGACCTCTCGGTCAGCGGCGAGCGAGACGGCGTGGACTTCGAGCTGCCGGGCAACCTCGTGGCGCAGATCGTCCGAGACGCGCTGCCCTGGTCCACGGTCCTGACCGCCGACTACTGCGTCGACGCCCAGGGGGCGATGACCGAATGCGACACCGGCGCCCCCTACGACGCCGGGGTGCTGGGGACGCGGGCGTTCCTGATCAGCAACAAGGGTCGCTTCAACCTGGGCCGGGCCAAGAAGATGCTCGAGGTGTTTGCCTGTCGCGGCTACCCCATGGAAGCCGACATCCAGATCCCGCTCGAGAAGGACTTTCTCATCCCGATGTTCCGCGCGGTCACGCCCGACGAGCAGACGGTCGAAGAGGCCAAGGCAGGGTTCGGCAACGGAGCGGGGTGTTACACCTGCCACGCGCAGTTCGGCGCGCACGCCCAGCTGTTCGTCAAGTTCGACGACTCGGGCGTGTGGCGGTCCGAGGCCACCGGGCTCCAAGACCCCGACGGCGAGCTCGGTCGGGCCCTCGACGGTCTGTACACCTCGCACTTCGACGACGAAGAAGACGCAAAGAGCGAGTTCTCGTGGGTGTTCGGGCAGCAGGTCGGCAACCTGCGGCACGCCTCCGAGGTGCTGGCCGATAGCCAACTGTTCGACCGGTGCACGGCAAAGAACCTGCTGGCGCACGCGTTCGGACTGCAGTCCGGGACCAGCAACGAGATCGACCCGCACCTGGCCATCGCGCTGGGCGAGGAGATTCGCGACGTCTCGGACGACCCAACCCTTCAAGAGATCGTGGTGACCGTATTCACCCACGAAGATGTCGTACGCGCCGCCGTGGCGGGAGTGGAGTAACCCATGAGTCGCATGAGCAGGAAACCCAGAGTCGACGAGCTCCACCCCATGCGCCGCCGTCGCTTCATGCAGGCGATCGGGGCGGCCGTGGGGACCCCCTTCTTCTGTGGTGGTGTCGCGGCCGGCTTTCGCTTCGCCCTCAACGAGGAGCTCTTCGGGACCGCGCACGCCTACAGTCAGGCCGACCTCGTCCCGACCTATCTCATCGAGATCAACCTGCGCGACCAGTGGGACTTCGGGCACGTCTTCGTGCCTCCGGGCCTCGCGACGGCGCAAAACCTGACGCGCGGTGAAGGCGGCGACGCATGCTGCCTCTACTACATGCCCGAGGAGATCACCGATGGTGGCAACGGGCTGTACCTGACGCCCGACTCGATGGCCCTGATGCCCCACCTGGACTCGATCGCGGTGTGTGAGACCAACGAGCTCTGCATCGGGTCCATCCACGGGCACGAGGCGGTCAACGCCATGCGCTCACCGGGCCGGGTCAAGAATCAGACCGGCTCGAAGGTGGCGGTTTGGGAGCAAGAGCCCGGCTTCGGAGAGCAGGGCAACGACTACTTCTACTCCACCACCCCGACGCCTGCGAGCCTGCACAACTACGTCCAGAAGCAGCTCGACCCCTCGCTTCGCAACGGAATCGCGCTCAAGTACATCAGCCGCGCGCACACGGTCTGTCACTTCGCGGGGACCAAGCCCGAGGGAGAACTGACGCGCATTCAGAGCGTGCAAGAGCTGTTCGACACCTTCCCCGACACGGTCGAGGACCTCAACATCTTGCCCACGCCCCAGGAGGCGCAGATCTTGGCCGAGGCGGTCAAGCGGGTCGATGCCAAGTTCCTCGACCGCAACGGATACGACGCCACCGCGCACGAGCGACACGGCGGCAACCTCACCGAGGCGACCGGCCTGTGGCACAGCGGCGACTCGAAGCTCGTGTCCATGCCGCTGACCGAAGATGAGGTTGCGTACTGGAGCGCCGGCGTGCCCGACCAGGTCGGCTCGACCCTCAAGGCCAACATCTGGGAGCAGGTCGCGTGGGCGTTCAAGCTCATCTCCAATGACGTCACCCGCTCGGTCGCCCTGGAGTTCGATTACCTCGACGTGCACGAGACGCGCCCGCAGAGCGTCATGACCACGATGGGCCTTCAGGCGGCCCTGCCCATGGCACGGCTCATCGAATCCCTCAAGGCGGCCGGCATCTACGAGCAGACGCTGATCGTCGTCTACAGCGCCGACGGTGGCCGCGCGCCCAACGGCAACTCTTACGGCAACTCCGGCAAGAACACCTTCGTGATGGCCGGTCGCAACGTCCGCGGTGGCTACTACGGTGACGTCAGCGTCGCCGGCAACACCGGTTCTGGACACACCTACGGCTACCACGTGCCCAACGAGGCCGGCGTTCCACAGGCCCCGGTGAGCGACAACTCCAACCGCCTCTCCGGCTCCCGCTCGTGGCGGACCGTCATGCGGGCGCTCGAGATGCCCGACGATCTCTGCGACGAGTTCGAGGACGTCGCCGGTATCAACCCACTGAGCTTCATGCTCACCTGAAGGACGGCGAACGATGAAGAACCGACTCTGTGCCATCGCCGCGCTCGCGGCTCTGATCCCCTCGGGGTGCTACACCGGCGTGGACCCGCAGGCGGGGCCGGCCGAAGCCGGTCAAGGCGACGAATCCCCTGCCGCGGAGAGCGGTGACACCGCCCCCTTGGACCCGAGCAACGATGACGACGGCGATCCTTCGGACGATGAGCCCGAGCCCGAGCCCGAACCCGCCGAGGACCCCTTCGAAGTCCCCGACCACGAGGTTCGACTGCTGCCCTTCGGCGTGCGGATGACCAACCTGGCCAGCCTCGTCGGCGTGGAGCCAGACCACTTCATCTTCGACGAGATCAACGTCCGCCGCACGATGCTCGGGGATCATGACTACGCCAACGGCGTGGCCCCGGACCTGGCCTGGAGTCCCACCAAGATGAGCGTCTGGGTCAAGGGGCTCAAGCCGGTCTGCAACTCCGCGCAGTGGCAGGCCCTCTACCCCAACATCAGCGCCGACCCAGCGCCGCTGCTTCGAGAGGTGCTCGCGCGCGAGCCCGACGCCGACGAGTTGCAGGCCTATCAGGAGCTTGCGGCGAGCGCCGCCACCCCCGTCAGTGCCGACGAGCTCACCTGCCTCGCAGCCCTCAGCTCCCTCGACTTCGTCGCCCAATGACGCGACACGCCACCGGCCCAAACTGGGGCCCAAACCGGGGCCTGACCTGGGGCCTGACCTGGGGCCTGACCTGGGGCCTGCCCCTGGGACTGCCGGTCCTCGGCTGCGACGGCGACTCGAGCAGCGATCTCGCCGGAACCACCAGCGACACCGAAGGCAGGGCAACGAACGCCGCGACGGACTCCGCATCGGCCAGCACCGGCGCACCCCAGGAGGGCTCCACGACCGGTGAAGGGAGCTCTGGGGAGAGCTCGAGTTCGGGCCCGGACTGCACGCCGCTGCCGTGGTTTCCGGACCTCGACGGCGACGGATTCGGTCCCGACGATGCCGTCGTCATGACCTGCGATCCTCCGCCGGATCACGTCCCCAACGGCGGCGACTGCAACGACGCCGACCCCTTGGTCAACATCGCGGTCGACGAGGTCTGCGACGCTGCCGACAACGACTGCGACGGTCTCGTCGACGAGCCCGCGGACACCAACCCCACCTGCGGAGGCTGCTCCCTGTTCGAGTCCGGCCACAGCGGCTACGCCGTGTGTGCTGCGCCGCTGATGTGGACCGAAGCCAGGGCCGAGTGCGAGACGACGTTCGGAGGGACGCTGGTCACCATCGGAAGCGCCGCCGAGAACGTCGCCATCATCAGCCTCGCGCCCGAAGTGCCAACCGTCTGGATCGGGCTCTCGGACCTTCGCGCCGAGGGCACCTTCGTCTGGGCCGACGGCACCGCCCTGGAGTTTACCGACTGGAACGCGGGCGAGCCCAACGACGCTGCGGGCAGCGAGGATTGCGTCCAGCTCAGTCAGGCCACCGGCTACTGGAACGACCTGGACTGCGCGATGCCGCTGCCGTTCATCTGCGAAGTTGCGCTGTAGCGGCGACGCTACTCTCGCGAGTCGTCGTCCGACCGGGCGCGCTCGAGGTACGCCGTCGGGTCGACGGGCTTCTCGCCGTGTCGCAGCTCGATGTACACCGTGCTCCCCAGGCCATCGTCCATGGTCTTGCTGGCCACGCGCCCCAGAGCGTCGCCACCTTCGACCTCCTGACCTTCCTCGACGCTGATGTCCCACAGTCGCGCGGTCAGCGTGTACTGGCCGCCACCGTGATCGATCACGACGACCTCCTCGTACCCGGGAAGCGAGGTCACCATCACGACCCGGCCGTCCGCCATCGCGCGAACGCGCTCGTCTCGGTGCGCCCGCAGCTCGACGCCGTTGCGAATCGCAGGAAGCTTCAGGATGCGGTCGGTGTACTCGCCGAAGCGACCGACCACTCGGCCGTGGGCGGGGCGGACCAGACGTGGCGCGCCGTCGAGCCCTCGCAAGGACCGCAGCGAACGCCAGTTTCGCTTGACCGTCCGAATGAGCGCTTTGTGTTCCCGTGAAAGGTCGTCGTCGATGCGCCGCATCAACCGACGCCGATGCTTCATCGTCTTGCGCAGGTCGGGGTTGATCGCGTGTTCGGCCGAGACGAGCGCGTGCTCCTGGACGGCGCCGACCATGGTGATCGCGCTGAGGCTCTGCATCTCGCGGGTCGCGGCGACCAGCTCGGAGGCGGCCCGCTCCTCGGCCCTGCGATACACGCCGAGCTCGGTGAGATCGTGGCGGACCAGGAAGCGCAGCGCACGGCCCCGAAGGATCCGCTCCTCGAGTTCGGCCTCGCGGTCTTCGTTTCCAGCACTCTCGAAGGCGAGGCGAGCGACCCCCCCGCGCGACAGCTTGTATAGCGCGCGCGACCGGGACCGTGCGGTCTGCTCGCGGTCGGCCCGCCGACTGCGGTAGGCGTCGAGCTTGCGCATGCTCTCGCGGGCGGCGTGGTCGAGCACCGACGCCGTATACTCGAGGCTCGACCGCTCTCGGTCGAGCACCGCCAACGACTCCGCCAGCTCGGTCGAGGCCGCGGTGAGGCCGAGCTCGGTCTGCAGGGTCTCGGTCAGCTTCGCGGGCGCCTGGCTGCGGGCATGGACCGATCCCCCCACCAGCATCAGCGCCAGCAAACCGATCGAGGCGGCTTGGCGTCGGCCCATCAGGTCACCACGTAGCGGCCGGCCGCAGCGCGCGAGCCCAGCAGCCCCACCAGAGCACCGAAGGACACCCCGAGGCCGACCTCGAAGGGCGTGAAGAAGCGAAGGGTGCCCGCCGCGAAGATGAGCGAGAGACCGTTCTCGAGGAATGGCCGCACCATGTCGAAGCCGAAGAAGAGGAGCGTGAGGGCCACCGCGGCTCCGAGCGCCCCCTGCATCAGGCCCTCGACGATGAAAGGACCTCGAACGAAGCGGGTCGACCCGCCGACGAGGCGGAGGATCTGAATCTCCGAGCGGCGCGCATACACGGCCAAGCGGATCGTGCTCCACACGATCGCCATGCACGCGAAGCCGACCAACGCCGCGGCGCCCAGCGCCACTTTGCCGACCGTCGCGAGCATCGTCTGTGCTTGGTCGGCCCAGCTGCCTGCGACCGCCACCTCCTCGACGATCCCGAACGCGGCGACCTTGTCGCCGAGCGCGGAGACGAACACCGAGGGGGTGCCCTCGCGGAGGTGCACCTCGAGCGACGACGGCAGAACGTCGGCTTCGATCCCCTCGAGCAGCGACGCGTCTCCGCCCAAGCCATCGGCCAGGCGGGTCATCGCGTCCTGGGGCGAGACGGCGTCGACCTCGGCCACCTCGGGGATGGCCGACAGCAGACCCGCGAGTTCGTCGACCTCGTCGGGCGGCGCGTCGTCGTGCAGGTACACGGTCACGGGGACGTCGATGCCCCAGGCATCGGCCACGCCTCGCGCGTTGGTCCACGCCAGCATCACGGTCCCCAGCAGCAGCATGCAGACCGCCGTGGTCGCGACGGCCAAGACCTGCACCATCGGCGCCTGCGCCATCCCTCGAAACGCTCGCGACACGACGTAGCCCGCCGCGCGCATCGTGCTGGCCCAGTCGTTCATGCCACGGCTCCGACGGCCATCCCGTGGTCGCTCAGGAGATCGCCGCCCAGCTCGACCGAGTCGGGCACATCGGGCGCCGCGGCCTCGAACCCGGCCAGCGTGTCGTTGATCAAGCGGCCCGCGTCGAGCTCCAGCTCGTGGTTGACGATGCCGGCCTCGCGCACGATCGGGTCGTGGGTGGCCAGCATCACGGTCGTTCCGCGGGCGTTGATCTTGGCCAGCACGTCGAGAATCTCGCGGCTCAATCGGGGGTCGAGGTTTCCGGTGGGCTCGTCCGCCAGCAGGATGGCCGGCTCCCCGGAGAGCGCCCGCGCGATGGCGATCCGCTGCTGCTCTCCGCCGGACATTCGGGACACCGAGCGCTTGGTGCCCGGGTCGAGCTCGACCGCTTCCAGCGCCCTGGCCGCGCGAGCCCGCACTTCCTTGCGTGGCAAGCCCAGCACCTGAAGCGCGAGCGCCACGTTCTCCAGGGGCGACGCGTCCGGGAGGAGCTTGAAGTCCTGGAAGACCGCGCCGACGTTGCGGCGCAGGTAGGGGATCGAGTGCTGGCGCAGCCGGTGGATGTCCCGGTCCGCCACGCGGATGGTGCCCTCATCGGGCCGCTCCATCGCCAACACCAGCTTGAGCAGCGTGCTCTTGCCTGCACCCGAAGGGCCGACCAGCACCGAGAACGCACCCTCGGGCACCCGAAGGGACACGTCCTGCAGCGCGACGGTCTTCGCGGGTCCTCGCCCGTAGGTCATCGTGACCGAAGAGAATTCAAGGATGGCCATGCTCGCGAAGCCACTGAACACACAGCTGCGCGCCAGCGCCAAAAAACCGGAGCAACAGCGCCTCCGCGAATCGCGCGACCGGGCTGAGACCGTTCCCAAAAGTGGTAACAGCGCCTTTGGCGCCTCATATTCATCCAGCGATTTCAGCAACTTGCGACGCCCTTGCCTCGCAAAACGGCTACATGTCGCACCTGCAACCACGTCGATGAAGTATCCTGGCCAGGGCGAGCAGGCGGGCATGAACGGAACGCGGTTGATCGGGCTCCTCGGGTTGTTCGGCGTCGGATTTGGCGCTGGGTTGGCCTGCGAGTCATCGGAAGGACCCGGAGGTGGTGCAGGGTTTTGCGCAGCACTCGAGGGCTATGTGAGTCCATGCGACGCACCGACCGTGTGCGAGCGTGCCCTCGTCCGCGACTGTGATTCCTTAGAGGCGATTCTTCAGCCGGGCGTCGCCGAGTCGACCGCCGCGTGCATGAACGCGCTGGGCCAACCCCAGGAGTGCATCGACGAGGCGACCGATGCATCGCTGAGCTCGCCCGCGGTCCAGAGCTTTGCGACCGCGCTGTGCTTGGAGTGCGGCGATGGATCGGATGGCTGCGAAGACGAGGTCCTCGAAGCGGATGCGGATACCGACTTGGGGCGCGCGGGCCGTCTCGCCCGGGTCCTGACCCGGGGTGCCCTCGAACGGCTGCAGGACGAGTGCACCACCGGAGACGACTGTGCCGCCGGGTTCGAGAGCTGCGCCAAGCAGGTCCTCGCCCGCGATGTCCCCGATGAGACCGCGACCTGCCTCGTCGACGCCGTCTTCGACGACTACGACGCATCCTGCGGCTCCGGCGGCACGACCGGGGGCTCCGAGACGGACTCGAACCCGACCTTCCCGACCGACCCGACGCAGAGCACGAACCCCACCGACCCGACCGACGGCTCGGACACCGACGGGGACACCGACGACACGTGCGATCAGGAGGGCTGCGTGTGCATGTTCAACGAGGACTGCGCCGGAGAGCTCATGTGCCCCGAGGGTACGTGCGTGTCCGTGGCCGCGTGCACCGACGACGCCAACGAGCCCAACGATGGCGAGATGCAGGCGACGCTCCTCGACCCGATCACCGACGACGACGATCAGGGCAGCATGGTCTCGGGCCAGCTGAGCGCGCCGGGCGACACCGACTGGTTCCGCTACGAGGGGGACGACACAGCGTTTGCGGTCGTCAGCCCCTATGTACAGGTCAACGTCAACGCGCTGCAGCTGTGCATGTACGCCGAGTGCGTCAACGGCCTGGGCAACACCGACGTGTCCTGCAACGAGGGCACCACCTTGCAGCCATCACCCAATGGACGCCCCGGATGCTGCGGCATCAACACCGGCGGCTTCCAGATCAACCTCAGCTGCGGCGGGACCTTCACGGACGACGACGCGCTCATCTTCATGAGCGTCACCGGCAGCGAAGCCGGCGTCTGCCAGGACTACACCGTCACGTACAACTACTGAGCCGAACCGAGCATGGAACTTCGACGATGAAACGACTCCCGCGCTCCACCACCGTACTCGCCTTGGGCCTTGGGCTTGCCCTCGGCGCGACCGCCTGCAACCAGTCCGAGTTCGACGACATCCGGGGCGAGATGGTCGACGACGACGATTCGGGGGACGACCCAGACACCGGCCCCGGCGGCGGCGCGCGCGAAGATGGAGACGTCTCGTGCCAGGCCCAGAGCGAGTGCGGCACCGGAGAGACCTGCATCGAGGGCGTGTGCCAGATGCAGCGGTGCCAAGATGGGCCCTACGACTCCGATCTCCCCTTGTCCCCGAACCTCCGCTTCTTGATCGACCGCGAGTTCGTGGTCGCCGACAGCCAGGCCAGCGAGGGCAGCTTCTTCGTCGACGGCTACGCGCCGACGGCGGGCTCGGTGAACTACCCAGGTTCGTGGAACGTGGGCTCGACGGCGGTCGTGGACGTCGTCGGTGGCGACTTCTTCGGCACCAATCCCGAGCTCTTCGTCGTGGCGACCGCGGGCAACACCCGCATTCGCGTCGGCGGCATCGAAGAGTCCATCGAGATCGACGTCGGCTTCCAACCCTATGCGCTGGCTGCAGGCGACACCGACGGCGATGATCGGGACGAAGTGTTCGTGCTCGGCCAGTTCGGCAACTACGCGCTGTGCGGGATGGACGACGGGGAGTGTTCGACGGGCTACTTCCAAAACGGCAGCGGTCGCGACGCGGCGGTCGGAGACGTCGATGGAGACGGCCAGCAGGAGGTCGTGCTGCTGCTCGACAATGGCGGCACCGCCATCTTCTTCGTGCTGGAGCTTTCGGGCGAAGCGGACGATTACCAGGGCCCGGCCGGATTCGACCTGATCGCCATCGACGTCGGGGACGCCGACGGAGACGGTGTCGACGAGGTGTTCGGCCTGCAAGCGGGCGGCACCTTCAGCGACGCGCAGCTCCACTCCTACACCGCGGTGGAGGGCGCGATCAGCCTCGCTGGCTCCCAGACGATCGACGACGCCTCGATCGACCTCTCCTTCGGCGACCTCGACATGGACGAGAAGGACGAGCTCCTGGTGCTGCGCGAGGGTGGCGAGATCGAGCTGCTGCGCGGCGTCGAGGGCTCGTCCGAGCTCGCCCCCGAGTTCACGCACCTGCTCTCGGACTCCAACGCGCCCAATCGAATCGCCTCGGTCGACTTCGATGGCGACTCGCCGCGCACCTATCTGATGAGCGCGGAGCCGGTCCTGATCCCCGGACCCGTCGTGCCGCTGATCGCGGCCCTCTTCCCTCCGTACGAGGCGGAGTACAGCGACGGCACCTCTTCGGTGTCGATCGGCCAGTTCGAGCAGATGTCCGAGAGCTTCTCCGACTCGCTCTCGCTGGACGTCGGCGTCGACATGGGCGTCAGCGTCGGCCTCTTCGACGTGGCGAAGGTCGGCCTCGGAACGCGGATCAGCCGCAGCCTCAAGTACACGGAGACCCAGACGTTCACCAAGAGCACCGGAGCCCGCTTCTCGGCCCGACCCGAGTCCTACTTCGAAGGTGAGCCCTACGGCATCGTCTCGCTCACCTGCGGCTGTTTTCACGCCTACAAGTACCGGATCGAAGACCCCGCGGCCGCGCTGGGCGAAGGCGCGGACGCCGAGGAGTTCGTCCTGGTCGTCCCCGTCGGAGGCACCGAGAGTCTGTGGTCGACACGCCGCTACAACGCGATGGCCGAGGCCGTCGGGAGCCTGCCGATCATCGACATCCCCTACCAGGTCGGAAACCCGGACTCCTACCCGCCCGGCCCCGAGACGCTGGCCGGGACGCCGATCCCCGAGGACGACCTCGTCTTCACCAACCCACCCAGCGTGCTCGTCAGCGACGTCGGCGAAGCCGGGTTTCGGCTCTCGGTCGACGAGAGCACGACCAACGACATCTCGATGTCGACGAGCATCGGCATGCGCCTGGACCTCTCCAGCGAGATCCCACTCATCGGCGGAGGCGTGAAGTTTGGTGCCGACCTCGGCGTGGGCTGGGGCCAGGGCTACAGCATGCGCATCGGCGGCGGGGCCTTCTTCTGGGGAGGCATGCCGCCTCTGCCGGACGACCCCGACACGCCCGAGGACGAGTACCAACAGCACGCGTTCGCCATGCGACCGTACCTCTACCGTGAGCACTACACCGACGTGAACGGCGAGGATGCTGCCTTCTACGTCTTGAGCTACGCGGTCGCCCAAGAGTAACGACATGGCAACATCATCGGTTCGCTACGGGCTCTCACGACTCGTCGCGGGGGGCTTCGCTGCGCTGGCGTGCGGGGGCTGCATCGACTACCTCGAGCCCGGAGAGCTCGGACAGTTCCGCTACATCGGGGACTACATCGCCGACGAAGCGTTCCTCTTTCCCCGCCCGGTCGCAGATCGCAACGGCTCCATCTACGCGCTGATGGGCTCGCGCGACCTCGCCCAGACCGAGGCCACGGTGGGCTACCCCGCCGGGGGTGGCTGGCGGGGACGCTGCAGCGTGCACCAGAACGTCGACCGGGGTCTGCACGGCTGGCTGGACACTACGGTGGACCGAGCTTGGTACTGGTCGGGCGATGCGCTCGTCGAGGTCAACGGCGTGACGTCGGACTGTCGGCAGGTCCTCGCACGCGACCCGAACTCGCAGTCGCAGCTGGCGTTCAAGGCGCTGATCCCTCACGTCAAGTGGACGCCGTCGCGCCGCACGATGGTCGGCCTGGTGCAGGCGCCGAGCGACCCCGTGCCCTTCCAGGTCGTGATCGACCTGGACATCCGCCGCTACTCCCGGTTCGAGGAGTTCGTGCCTCGGAACGCCGACAACGTCGTGTCGCTGGGCACCGGCGCCGATGCATCGACGGAGGCAGGCTTCATGGTCGTCCGCTACGAGATCCCCGGCAGCGAGGGTGGGGACCCCGACGTCCGGGTGGAAGCGCGGTTCATGGACGCCGACGCGGAGGTCACCGACATCGTCCGCATCAGCGGCCTCGATGCGTACGGCCAAGACGCCATGACCGGCTACATGCAGCTGGGAGACGCGGGGTGGGCCGCGGGCGTCCTCGACGACGGTACCGTCCTGGTCTTCGATCACGACAGCGCGCGCCACATCACCGACACGGGGCCCCTGGAGCCGGTCGGGGTCCACCTGTGGGAGGGCACCGCGTGGGTGGTCGGCATGGCCAACGGGCGGCCGGTGATCTCGGCGGTGGGCGCCAGCGGCAACCTCGAAAGCCCTGTGGTCTGGGCGGCCAGCGAGAGTCTGGCCCGCGCGCTCAACTCCAACGTCGTCATTCAAGACGATCGATTCACCCCGATTCGCACCCTGACGTGGGCCAGCCCGGACCCGGCGTTCGGGGCGTTTCCGTTGGTCGTGCCCAACGCGCCGTGGCCCTACGCGGTCGACAGCTCGCTGCTGATGCTCGCGGGGCCAACGTACTCGACCGGCGGCCAGTCGTTCGTCTCTCTCGCCGCGGGTCCGGTCGGCCTGTCGTACCCATGACTGCTTCCATCGCCACGCTCCTCCTGAGCGGTCTTCTCCTGGCAGCCCGCTCGGCAGCGGCGGAGCCCCCTCCCCCGCCCGACGTTCCGGAGCCGCCGCCGGCTCAGCCCGAACCCCAGCCGGCGCCGGACCCAGAGCCGCGGCCCGAGCCGGACCCAGCGCCAGAGCCCGAGTCGAACCCAGAGCCCGAGCCCAAGCCGGACCCAGAGAGCGACGACGACGACGACGACGACGACGCGTCACCGTTCAAGTCCAAGTACCTGACGATCGAGGGCTACCTGCAGCCGCAGTACACCTACCGCGTTCGCAAGGGCGCCCGGCCCCGCGATCAGCAGGAGTTCGGCGCCCAGCAGACCCGCGCCGGCCTCATCTTCAAGGGGCACGTCCTTCGCCGCTGGTCGTACCGGACTCACTTCGTCATCGGCTCGCAGATCACCAGAGTCGTCAGCGACGTCGACGAGATCGACTACGAGGGCGACGGAGGCACCGACGATCTCGTCGTCCAAACGCAGCTCGTTCCCGGGATCGATCTCGAGCAGCTGTGGGTGAACTATCGCGCCGTGGAGCACGTGTCCAAGGAGGGCAAGGAGATCGTCTCGCTCGACTTCCGACTCGGCCAGATGCGCGTCCCGTTCTCGAAGCAGAACAAGACCCAGAACAACTCGCTGCTGTTCCCGCGCCGCAACCAGGCGGTCACCAGCTTCTTGGTCAGCAGCGACCTCGGCGGCCTCTTCGAACTCAACCTCATGGACGCGCGATTCTCGGCGGCCGGCGGCGTCTTCAACGGCACGGGCCTGGCCGTCAACGAGGACAACCGCAGAGGCCCGCTGTGGGCGGCGCGCCTGGAGATCGCGCCCCTGGAGCCCGTCGGCGACAGCGAGAGTGACCTCGAGATCCACGAGAAGCCAGCCTTCTCCTTGGGTACGGGGATGCTCTACTCGCCGTATCGGCTGTTCGACAACGCAGGCAACGACACGCTCACCCGCGCGCGGGACCTGCTCCTCTCGGGCTCGGCCAAGGTGGTCTTCCACGGTCTGTACGTGCAGGGCGAGTTCATTCGGCGGCAGGTCACCGACAACCTCAGCAGCCGGCCCTTCCTCAGCACCGGCGCCTACGGGCAGGCCAGCTTCGTCATCCCGGGCACGAAGAAGTTCTTCGTCGCGCCCGGCGGCAACTTCGGCTGGACCGTCAGCGAACAGGCCGTCCAACCCCTCAACCGCTACTTCACCGCGGACGGGGTCTCGCTGTACCTGCCCAACGAGCAGCGCCTCGACGCCGTTCGGATCTCGCTGCTCTACCAAGGGGAGTGGTTCGTCGACGAAGGACAAAGCGCCCAAGGCGGCACCTTGCAGGTCCAGCTCAAGTTCTGATGGTCGATTTCTGTCCTGGCGCCTGAATAACCACATGTGGCCGGCGTAACTACATGGGTGAAGTTCGGTACCTGGAGCACAATTTGTCGTCGAAGCGCGCTGACCGCGGCGGTCACGCTGACGGGCGGTTGCTACGTCTCAGAGGTCCCCGAAGTGGGATCTGCGACCGATACGGAGACCGATGGCGTCTCCACCGAGTCCGGGGATGAGGGCACCAGCGGAGCGGGGACCCAGACGCCGACCAGCGGTCCGGGCTCGGACGAGTCTGGACCCGCGACCACCGCGGACGACACCGGCGGGACCGACACGGACGGCCCCAGCGGTGCCCAGGCCGAGCTCGAAGAGCTGATCGGGGCGCTGTGCGACTGGGAGTTCAACTGCTGCTCGGAGGGAGAGCTCGACTATCGGCTCGGTCCCTTCACGGTCGATGCCGACGACTGCCGCGCCCGCTACGTCGAGCAGCTCTACTCGAACGACGACGTCGCGGAGTCCAACCGCGGCGGCCTGCTCTACTCGCTTGGCTTCCTCGTTCGCCTCGACCGCTCTTCGGCCAACCGCCAGGCGGCCGACGAGTGTCGGGACCTGATCGCGGCCCAGCAGTGCACCATACCCTTCAACCCCGAGGAGCAATCGTGCACACCGGGCGACGATCCTGCGCTGAACCCCTGCGACCTTCGCAACCTCTTCGAGGGCACGCTCGAGGTCGGTGACGAATGCAGCGCGAGCCTGGCCGGGCTCGGCTTCGACGTCGAGTGCGCGCCGGGCTCGTCTTGCGAAGAGGTCGACGGCGACTACATCTGCGTGGACAAGGGCCTCGAGGACGAGTTCTGCGAGGCCGACTACACCTGCGACCAGGGTCTGTTCTGCGAGATCAGCTCCGGACGCTGCCAGGAGAAAGCAGGCCTGGGCGAAGCGTGTGCGTACGACGACCCCGACGATCCCGCGCTGGGGACCGAGGCCACGCAGTGTCGCGACGGCCTCACCTGCGACCCACAGACGCAGACGTGTACCGAGTACTGCAGCACCGGCTACGCCTGTGGTGGCGACGCGCAGTGCCCTGCGGGCGAGAGCTGCATCCCCGTCGACTTCGAGGACGGCACCCATCTGTACTGCGGCCCGCGCGGTGATACCAACGGCGACCGCTGCGACACCGACAACGACTGCGGGGACGGTTTCCACTGCGCGGGCGACAGCTGCGTCGCCGATCGAGCGCAAGGCATCGCGTGCACGCTCGACGGGCAGTGCCAAGACGGCCTGTACTGCGACATCGCGGGCTCGGGCGACTGCGAAATCGTCCTCAACACCAACGTCGTGTGCACCGACGATCGCCAGTGCAACCCCTCGACCACGCAGGGCTGCATGACCAGCGACAACGGTCGGCGCTGTCGGGCGAGCCTGCTCGACGACGGCGACGACTGCATCCCCGGCGAGAACGAGGGCGGCAACTGGTGCGCATCGGGGGTGTGTGAAGACATCACCGACGACGCCACGTCCAACCCCGAGTGCCACGTCGGAGCCGACGCGGGCGAAGCATGCGATGCCTCGGCCGCCACGTTCGACGCCCTCGAGTGCCGACCGGGCACCTACTGCCTCGACGACGTCTGCGTCGTCAAGGAGGAGGCGGGCGCCGACTGCAGCGACGACGGCAACGCGCAGTGCCTCGGCGGGGTCTGCGACTCGATCTGGGAGGGCGAGTACTGCACCGACGCCGTCCCCGTGGACGACATCGAGACCGCCGCAACCTGCGACGGGGTGGAGTAGGACCCATGCACTCCCCGCGACGAAACCTCGCCATCGCGGGGATGATCACCACGCTGCTCTACGCGTTCCCCATGCACGTCCAGGCCGCCCCCGAGCTCTCGGCATCGGCGGAGGCGGCCCCCAAGGGACAGCGCAGCGACTACCGCCAGGGCAAGCAGGCGGCGCTGAGCGGCGACGCCGAGGCTGCCGTCCAAGCCTGGGCCAAAGTGCTCGCGGCCACGCCCGAGTCGGTCAAGACGCGTCGGTTCCGGATGCAGCTGATCGTCGATACCATCAAGGTCGCACTCGAAGGTCACGCCGCGGCGCCCAGCCCTGCCCTGCTCGAGCACACGCTGGACATCTACTACGCGTACTTCACCGCGTACGAGAAGCAGTACGGCAATCCGCACATCCCCAAGCAGGTCGTCGACGCGCGCTTCGAGCTCAAGGCCGCGCTCGACGAGACCGAGGGGACGCAGCCATCGCCCGAGCCCGTCGCGGAAGAGACCGCGCCGGTCGAGCCGCCCCACGCACCTCCCGCCGGGAGCGAGGAGCCGCCCCCGCCGAGTCGCGCGAGGCTCGAGGTCTCCACCGCCGCCGCCGGCAACCCAGACGGCACCGGTCTGGTGATCGGCGGAGGCGTCGCGCTCGTCGCCGCGGCCGCTGCGTCCTCGCTCATCGCCGTGGGGGCCATCAACGGCAACAACGCCCGCGCAGATGCCAAGGACCCCGCCTACTCCGACGACCAGCTTCGCCGCATCAACGGGGAACGCAAGAAGGCCAACACGCTCTTCATCGTTGGCGTCGCAACGACGCCGGTCCTGCTGGTCGCCGGAGGCGTCCTCGTCGGCCTGGGCGCCAAACGCATGACCGCCGCGCGTCGCGGCTACGCCGTCTCACCCGCCCTCGGCCCCACCTTCGCGGGTCTGCAACTGCGAGGCCGCTTCTGATCTTCTGATGCTCCGATGCTCCGAGCATCAGAAGGTCCGCGGGGCCGCCGAACCGTCCCGAGGGAGCTTGCGCCACGCGTAGTATTCGCTGGCAGAGACGTCGTCCACCTCGTAAGTGGCGCCTACAGGCTCTCCTTCTCGAAGAAGACACTGGCCTTTCGGCCTTTCTAAAGAAGTCCCCTGTCGAACGAGCCGGAGGTCGTGCGGTGGACGGGCACAAGCTCTTCGGTGACGCGGCCGAGGCCTTCGAAGCGGTGCACCGCGAGTGAGAGGCCGGCCGCTCGTTCCAGGTTCCAGGGGGGTTCTGGCCGCGGTTCTCCGCTGCGCGATGTGGCCCCGGGCTGCTGCCCCGAAGGTCGACGCCCGTTCATTCTGCGGGGCGTGGCGCCAAGCGGTACAGCGGAGCCTCGACCCAGGGGGCCTTGCCTTCGAAGGGAGGGCGGGGTCGCTTGTCCTGGACTGCGAAGTCCACCTTGTAGCCTTCGCACTGGACGTCTCCGTTGTCCAGAAGAGCGCACACCATCCCCGACAACACCACGAAATCCACGGCGGGCCGCGCAAACTCAAGGCGCTTCGGAGGGTCTCTTTTTTCCATCAGCAGCTCAGATCCCCAAGCGACCACGCTGCCGTCGACACGAAGCACCGCGAAACCCCGCGAGACGCTCTCAATCCTCACCGCCGGGTGCGTCCCGGGGACTTCGATCGGTGTTGCCGAGTGCTCGGGTTCCGGAACTCCGAGCGACTGGCCGCTGTTGTTCCCCCAGCACAAGACCCGGTTGTCGGCCCGTACAGCGCAGGCTGAATAGTTACCCACGGCAATGTCCACCACATCATCGAGCCCGGGCACCACCAGGGCGTCGGGCGAGCACACTGCGTTCTCGAGGATCTTCCCCCAGCACGCGACCGTAGAATCCTCGCGGACGACACACCCCGTGTCGAGCGCTTTTTTGATCATGCGCGCCTTGTCGACACCTGGGATCTTTACGACTTGGGACATGTCGTATCCTGGCGTGCTCTCTCGACCGCCGCAGACTTCGTCCCCGGTACAAAGGACGTCGCCGGACTCAACGATGACACAGGTCTGGTCCTCCGCTGCCACGCTACGTACTCCCTTGAAGGGCAGCCGATCTGGGTATTCGCGTTGACGTCCAGCATGTCGCCTCCAGCAGTCTACGGTGCCCTCGGTCGCGAACACACAGCGTGAGAAGCCACTAGCCGAGAGGTCGCGTCCGTCGAACTTTTCAATTGCCACCGGGCGCTCTGCGTGGTTTCGAGCATACCGCCCGTCATCTGCGCCGACGGCCTCAAGCACGAGGCCAATCTCTCCGATACACGCGGAGGATGCATTTTTTCGCTCGGCGCACAGCATATCCCCCCCGCCAACCAGAGCCACAGGCTCGCCTTTGCCGGCCGGCCGAGGAGACACGGAGAGGTTCTCACGGAGCTGTGGAACGACCACCCTTGGTGATGAATCAGGCGTCGACGGGGTCGCAGCGCAGATGGAGAGGTTGGCGAGAAAGACCGCGGGGAATGTTCGCATGCAGGCCATCCTTAGGCTTCCTTGATTTCCATGCTCTCAATCTTCTCGGTCGAAGACTTCTTGGTCCGGATGCAGTCCATCACAGCAGGTGCGTGCAAGGGCAGCGTCACCTTGACTCCGTCCGCAGCATAGACCTCTCGAATGACCGAGACCTTCAGCTCCAGCGGGATTGGTTTGCCCGCGTCCGTGGCCTTGTTGAAGGCATCCAAAGGAACGGTGAGATCGATGTAGAGACCTTCAGCATCGCGGTGCATTCCCTCACCGGCATTGACGCGGACCTCGAAGGAGCGAAGCGGCGCGTGCGAGGGATCGCCGGCATCTTTCCAAAACCACGTCGCAATGAAGCGGCTTGCGCTCCCCAAAACCCCGGGCCGCAACCGCACGTTCCTCAGCTCCGTGTCGTGGTGGGTCATAGTGTGGTCGGTGTAGAGGGAGAACTGCCCCTGAAGTGCTGCCAGCGCCTCCAGCTGGTGGTTCCAGCCACTCGCAAGCTTGTTCAGCGAGATTGTCGCCCAGCCAGGTTCTCCGACCGACATCTCTCGAAACGCGAACCTCCCAATACTCGAATGCAGCACGAACGTCTGCAGCTTGGTATCCGTCGCCCACGTGTAGACGAGCGACGCGAGGACGCCAATGGCTGCGACGATCGCACCGAAGTGTCCGGCAGCAGCGCCGGCTCCTCCGATATAAGCGATCCCGACCGACATGATGGAGGTTGCGGTCACAGTGGCCATCGCAGCATACGCGTTCAAGTCACCGTATGACAACGCCTGATAGGCTTTGAACCCGGATTGCCAAATCGTCCGGGCAGCAAGGATCGTACCCAGAGCGCGCGTCGCGACCCGAGAAAACCCCTTCTTGCCGTCGAATGCGAACTCCATGATCGACTTCACAAGGTCCAGCGACTGAAAGATGACATCGCGGATTTTCTGGCTGCGAAGCTCTGGATTGGACTCCGATATCTCGTGCAGTTCGCGGACTGCCATCACCAGGTTCAGCGCATCGAGAATCTTCAGCGCCTTTTCCATTCCCCCGGCTATCGACTCGAAACGACTCGACATCTCCATTCGGACCTCCAGCCGACATGCCCGCATCCGAATTTTGTCCGTCGGCCCATCTGGATTTCCAAACCCCCAGCCATCCCAGGCAACGAAACTATCGATGCTTTTCTTGCGGAGCTCGAAAGACTTCGTCCACTTGCCCTCGAACGCCGCGCCAAACACAGCTTCGAGTTCCACTGCAACATCGATCGAATGCGCGGCCTCGAGGAGAATGCGAGCACTCAGCGCGACCGCTCCGATGGCCAGTACAGCATCGGCCCAGGGGCGGGCGTGCTCAATCCGCGTGATCGCCCCCGGCTCGGAGGGTGCCGCGATCGACCCCAGCAGCGTCCCTCTCCAGTCGCCGCTCCGTAGCGCCCCTAGCAGCGCGAGACCGGTGGAGGTGTACTTGAGCGCGACTGCAGCCAGGGCGAGAGACAGCACAAGCTCCTCGATCTCCGGCGGTTTGTTCGTTGGGACCAGATACCCATCCGTCACGATCCGCACGAGCCTTCTTGAAAGCCAACCCGCGAGGTCGGCACCAAGGAGTTCGGCCTCGACATGAAACCGCAGCTGTTCGTAAGGACGCGTCTTGAGACTTCGCTTGGCGACCAAGAGCGGCTCCCCACTGCTCAGGCGGTCACTGAGGTCCTTTTTTAGCTGACCACTACTCTTCATCAGCGCCACCACGGCACTGACGAGCGCGTGCTGCTTACAGGACTCCGTCTCCGCCTGGTTCGGCGGAAGCGCGGTCCCGGAGGGGTTCGCAGGGTTCTCTCCGGGTGCTCCGTTGCGCCGTGAGTGCTTCGAGCGTGCCTCTCGGATCCCAGCGGCGAGGTTTTTTGCGACGGTCAGCGGGTAGAGCACCGGGACCTTCATCCACTGGTCCGTGGGAGACACGGAGCCATCCTCAGCGGTGAACGACCGCAGCCCCTTCGCGACCTCGACGAAGTCGGCGAGTCCGATGATTTCGGCCTCGAGCAGCGCGATGCACTCGTCCGACAGTCGATACGGAACGGCAAGTGCGGTGACGAACTTGTCTCGGCCGTTGAGCGACGCGGCGATGGTGGGCGGGGGTTGGTTCGAAGCCGGCGCAGCAGACTCCTCTCCGTTCTCCCCCTGCCCCTTCTTCGGACTCCATCCCAAGCGAGTGTCGCGGGTTGTGTTGGGATTGAGGACGATGTCGAGTTCTTCGATCGCGAACAGCTCGGCCCACCACTGTGCCTGCTTCGAGCCTCTCGTCGCCGAGAATACGTAGATCCAGTGGTTGGGGATGACACCCGGCCTCTCAACCGTACCTTGGCTCTCATCGGGCACCGGTAGGTCGGGGCGGACTTCGGTGAGGTCGACCTTACCAAGTTGGTCATCTTCGGTTCCCTGACGCCGACGCTCGGCAGCTCGGCCGGGACGCCACTGCCGCGCCTCCGCACTCGCCACCGACTTGTACGTTCCCTTTTCGAAGTCGTACGTGGCAGTTCGCGTGTATGCGTCGAAGTGACAGAACGAGGGGTGAAACCCGAAACTAGCGACGATGTTGGATTGGACCGCCATGACCTACACCAGAGCGAGAAGATCGACCTCAGAGACAGCTTCGTCGCTCTGTGCGGAGCCAAGGGGAGCAGGCACCGGCGGAACGACCCAGTGGTCGCAGGTGGACGCGGGAGCCTCTCCTGAGTCGTCATCCTCGCACAGGAGTTTGTAGGGAACGTGCTCGAAGACCTGTCGGTGGATGGTGTCCCCGAAGTGAAGCGCCAACGAGTAATGCCCATCCTCGGGGATGCCCGAGAAGCGCACCGCCAAATAGCTCGAATCGTATGGACTGGCCTCGGAACCTGGCTTCTTCATGATGAGACCGGAGTCGTGACGCAGCTCGAATTCGACGTCCTCGTGGCCGGACAGAGAGCCGTCAAGCTCTTCACGGGCAAGCAACACGACGATCTCGGTGGCCGGATAGCTGTCGTGGAGCCGAGTCCCCGTGCGAGCGTGGGAAACGCGGAACATCGGGACGTAGCGGCCCGATGGACCCTCCGTGCGGCCGTCTTGCCCAGGATCGAAGTCGGCGGGCGGCTCCCATACGACCTGGGCGACGCCGTGCACGGGACGGTTGGTGATCATCGCGCCCAGATCGTGCAGGTAGAAAGATGGGTCGGGAAGTTCGACCCCGTCACCAGGCTCCTTGGACGCGAACACTTGAAAATCGACGTCCTCGGTGTCCGGCACCGTGGTCAGGACGCTCAGCATGTAGTTGCCGTTGGTCAGCTTGCGCCACGACGGCAAGAAATGATGGTGAAGAGCGTCGGCACACGGCTTCTCGACCACATGCTCGCGGAACCACATGCACGTGTGCTGACCCGGGCCGCCGACCACAGCACACGCAGCCGCGTCTCCTTCGGCGCAAGGCACCGCCTCGGGATGGGCAAGCGGGCCCGGATGCACGACCAAGGAGACACGACGATTGCTCGGCTCGTCGGGGGTCACAGCGGGGTTGTGGAATGCGCAGCCGTTTGCGGGGGCCTTGGCGACGAAAGCACCGGGCGACAGCCGCGGCGAGAACCGCGACACATAGGCGTCGATGAGAGCCTCCCGGGTGTCGCCGCCGAGTTTCCCGTCGGCATCGAGCGCCGGCTTCAGCCTGGGTTCGTCCTCCTGGTGGTACGCGCCCTGGAGATACGAGGCTTGAAACGCCTCAATGGCCTCGGTGGTGAGGACTTCGTGCTTTCCGTCGATCGGGCCGGGGTCACACTCCAAGGCACGGAGCATCACCTGCTGCAGGTCGGGGCCCCACTCCTCGAACGCAGCGATGCTGGAGACGTGTCCGACGTCTCGGATGAGCAGAGCCATCACGCACCGGGCGCGGCGATCGCTGAGGTCCTTGTTTTCTGCTTCCGACCCGGTGGCGTCCGTATGCGCGAACAACTGCGCCTTCCCACCGCTTGCGAGGCGATCGGACAGCGAACGCACGCCGTCGGTCGCCGTGTGGTGGTGGAGAAGCATGGACAGCACGGCCGGGCCGGGGAACGAGAGGTTCGGCGGAAATCCAGCATAGGAAGCCGAAATCGACGACCTCCGCTCGGGGCGAACCAAGACGACTTGGTTGTGTTGCCCGACCTGCAGCGCGATCCCATCGCGCGAGCGCAGACCTTCACGCGTGTACTCGAGTGTATCGATGTGGACCCGGATCTCCACCATGCAGAAGGCAGTCTCCCCGGTTCGCGGCCGCACCACAAGGCGTCTGCGTCGTCGCGGACAGGGTGTAGGCGCTCGAGCACGATTGTCCCGTCGAACACGACCGCGGTCACCCCTGGTGATTCTGAAGCCGTGGAGGAAGGCTTGGTCGAGATCGGCAAGCGCCAAAAGATCGGAGACCGCGTGGGCGGGGCAGTCGCGAATGTGCCCGAACACCGGCCGACACCACCACACCAGCCTCGCCACTGATCCACCCCGCCCTCGACGTCGAGTCTTGGACGAAAAACGATCCTGATGTCGAAGCCGCTCGCCCGAGCCACTGCCCGGTGTGCGAGGCAGCGGCGCTTTACGAGGGCGGGCTTCGACTACACGGCCACGGCCGGCAAGAGCGAAGCCTGAGGGGGCCGCAGGACGTGGCCGACGACTCGGTTTGGCGCGTCGTGTGGTTCCCGCGCGACCGCTGCGTCGTCTGCGGAGCCGTCTGCACCGTCCTGCCCCGAGGCATCGTGTAGTGGAGCAGGCTATGTGCGGGACTTCGGAGCGGGCTATTTGCGGGGCTTGTCGTGAGTGGCGCGTGGGTTGGCGTCGATCCTGCCGCGATGAGGTCGAGTTCGGTGCAGGCGGCGAGCATGGTGTCCTCGTCGACGAAGCCGCGGTCGCGGTCGCGGGCGCAAACGAGGGCGACGCGTAGGAGATGTGCGGCCTTGCGTGGGACGCCACGCCTCGCGCGGTAGAGGGTAGAGGACCTCGAGGGCGGGGTCGGCGAAGACTTTCGCGCTGCCGCCTGCGACTTTCATGCCATGGGCAACCATGGAGAGCAGCTCGTCGCGCGTCTTGGCTCGCAGTGCCTTGGGGCGAAGATGCGGTCGCGAAGCGGCTTGTGGTGCTGAAGATCGAGGCGCGTCCGAAGCGACGGGAGGCCGCACAGCCACACGGTCAGCAGGGTCTGGCGGTCGAAGGCGAAGTTGAGGAAGCCAGAGAAGTCGACGAAGAAGTCGTCGCCCAGATGCTCGACCTCATCGAGGATCAGGCGAGGCCGAGGGCGGCCGCGAGGTTTCGGTAGACGGCGGCAGGCGTGGCCGCGGTGTCGCAGATGTAGAATGTAGTTGGTCTTGTGCTCGGGGGCAGGCAGCGCATCACAGAGTTGGCGCAGCAGCATGGCCTTGCCAAGGCCGGCATCGCCAGTCAGCAAGCCGAGGCCGGGTTCGGCGGCCAGCCAGTCGAAGTGACGGGCCACGGCGGCGGCGTCGTCGGAGTCCACGAAGCAGGTCTTGCCACTGGCGTCGCGGGGCATGGGGTCGTGCGCGAGGCCGAAGCGGACGCGGTAGGCGAGGCTCATCGTTCCTCCTCGCGTCGGTGTTCGGGGGGCCGTAGTGCTCGTCGAGAAGGTCCTTCACCGCATGGACAGGGTCTTGGGCGGGCCGATGGACGCTGGCCAGTTTGGATTTTCGAGGGCGGCGGGCGTTGGCATGCAGGTCGAGCGCACGCGTGTCGCAGAGGAATCGTTCGTCGCCGAAGACCTTGGGCGGGACGTCGGCATCGCGGGGGTCGAAGCGGACCTTGAGTCGCCGACCGGCCAGGCCCATGGTGGACAGCTCGTAGCGGCGACCGCTGGGGTCGATGGTGTTGTCGCGACGCACGACCCGTCGCGCGCGATGCCAGAAGACCTCATCGATGTTCATCGACGTAAGCGACGTAAGCGGCGTAAAGCGACGTAAGCGACGTAACACCAAGCCGCCGGCCGTGGCCCGGAACTTCCGCATGGCCTATTGCGGCGCCGCAACCATCGTGAACGAGGCTGGCGATGCGCTGCACTCGATTCGCTACGGTCCCATGCCTCGAGAGACCGCGCTCAAGCTCGCCGAGTGCACGGCCATCGATGTCTTCGCCTTGCGCGACCAGGCGGCTGCTCAGGGCAGAAGGCTCGAACGTGACGCTCGTGCAAGATGGAGCTCCGGAGCTGTGAAACGTCCTCGACGACCAATCAACACGCGGACCCTCGGCGAAGCCCCCTACCGCCTCATCGACCTCTTCCACCTCCTCGAGAAACTCGGCGAGGCCGCGAAATCTCTTCATGGCGACACTGGCTTCAAGCCCGTCTTGCGAGGCTGGAAGATCCGCCTCCTCAATGTCAAGACCGCATCCACATGATTCTGGCCGAGCTCGAACGCTCGGGCGACACCTCCGCCGCCGTCCACGACGCGATCACCTACCTGCGAAACAACGCCGACCGAATGGACCACGGCACCGCGCGCCGTTAGCGACGCCCGCTGGGCTCGGGCAACGTCGAAGCCACCTGCAAGAGCTTGGTGTCCCTGCGCATGAAGAGGCCCGGCTCGCGATGGAAGCAACACACTGGTGAGCACATCATCCAACTCCGCGCCCTCTCCCTCAGCGATCGATGGGACGCGGCCCTTCAGCTCACGCTGCGGCCGCTCCAGCGCGTGGTTCGGAGAGCAGCGTGATCACCATGAGAACCGCACCCCACCGTCTTTGAACACTTGTTCACCTCTCTTGTCCACCTTCATGCCCCACTTAGCTGTCGAGATCGCGGCGCCTCGGGCTGCCGCGCAAACGCCTCGACTATGCTGACAGAGGGGGCCGGTGCGTCAGATGCCGGACTCACACGCGATGAGCGTGGTCCCCTACACATCGCGACGCGCCTCCTTGACGCGACGACGGCTATCGCCTCGGCGCTGTTGCTGTGGGGCGTCTGGCTGTGGAGCCCCGCACGATGCCGGCTCGCATCAGAGGCAGCCGCAGCCCGCAGCGCTGCACAGACTGCGCCAGGGCTCGGCTGGCGCAGTCGCGCGCTACTCCATCGGACGGTAGGGCACGGTGGCGTCGTGCTCCGTACCCGAACGATCGGTGCAGCGCACGCCCAACGCCTCGACGCCGACAGGGACGCCGAGCACACGACGGGCGATGAGCCGGCCGTGATCGACTCGGCAGAGGCGTACCGCCGAGCCATCGGCAAGCTCCACGTCGGCAAATGCGGCGAGACGTTTATCCCGATCCCGGTCGACGACGAAGCGGTACTCCTTCCCATCGCCGGCGAGCCGAATGTCGACGGCTCCGTCCGGGCGGCGCGTGAACGCGAAGTTCACGTGCCGACTCAACGCCCGCGACAGGGGCTTGCGTCGGTCGGCATCGTCGGTGTTGACCCACCACAGGCGCATCTCTTCGACGCGGCCCGCGGGAGTCTCGGCCACCCAGCCATCGACCGCGAGCTGCCAATGGGCCTTGCCGAAGTCTCGGTCGATCCGGATGAGTTCTTGATGGGTGAACCCGGGAGCCGAGAGCTCACTCGACGCGGTGGGTCCCGACGGAATGCCGGTCGAGGCCAACACGAAGAGCAAGAAGCCTGGCACCATGAGCTGCAAGCATACCCGAGATGGCGCTGTGGGCCGCGACTGGCCAACGGTGCCGACGCGACCGACCCTTGGCGGGTGTGGGCCGCGTTCGCGTTCGACCGCCTCGCCCGATCACGCTGGCGCTGGTGCCCTGGGTCTCGCTGCGGTTTGAGACTCAGGGCGCGTACGATGGTGAGCGGGGCCAGCGGGTCGACCGCGAGCACGGTCCGTCCTCCGTCGACTGGGAGCCGGACTGGCCGTTCGCCGAATCCGACCTGGCCACGCTGCCCGGCCCGGCCGAGACCTATGGGATCGATGCCCAGGACCTCACGGGCTTCGTGGTGCCCGATCTCGGCGAGATGCTCGATCAGCTGGTGCGCGACGACATCGGCGGGGACGAGCAGCGCGTGCACTCGCTCGAGTTGACCCACCGCGAGCGTGGCATCCGCGTGCTCTTGGCCCCCGTCTGGACCGGCAAGCTCGCCCACATGGACCGCGTCTTCGCCATCAACGTCCGCCTCATGGCCTTCGTCGCGGTTGGAGTGGGTCTGTTGGTCGCCGTCGCGCTGGCGTCTTAGGGGTCTTCAGCCTGCATCCGGCTGCCGGCGCCAGGCGCCTGTGCCGCAGGGCTCGATCACGACCAGGGATGCTCAGGGGACGACACACTCGTCGTTGAGGCAGAGCGTGCCTGCCGGCCACCCCACGGTGCAGTCGGCGTTGCTCTGGCACTCGTTGGCGCACGCCATTCCGGCGGCGTCGCAGATCAGATCCTGCTCGGCGCAATCGATGGCCGGGATGTCTTCGCAGCGCTGGGGCATGCAGCGCGCTTCACCCGTCATCGGATAGTGCTCGCAGTATGCCCCGCCGTCGGGGCCCCAGAACTCCTGACCGCACGCGCCTTCGTCGCACTGGAACGCCGGCGGCCCCTCGGGCTCGGGCCAGCAGAAGCCTCCCTGCGGGAAGTTGGCGCCGAAGCAGCTCATGTCGAGGCCGCAATCGGTGGCCCCGTTGCAGGGACAGCCCAGCATGGTCTGACCATCGCCGAGCCCGCACTCCTTGCAGACCCCGAAGCCGTCTTCGTCCACGCACGTGCGCTCCGTACCGTCGGCGGTGTCGTCACACAGGTAGAGGTGGCCATCGACGTCTCGGAAGTTCCCGCGGGGGTGGAAGTCCGAGTGGGGGTTGGTCATACCCAGAGCACGTCCCCCCGGATCGGTGCGCCGGCACGGACCGTCGGTACACGTGCCAGCTCCCGCCTCCAGATGGCATTCTTCAGCGGCCTGTAGACACGGGCTGTCGGGCTCGACACCGCACCCGAAGTAGCCCGAGGGGAACACACCCGCACATGCCCCGTACTCGTAGCTGCACGAGTCATCGCAGTGGAGGCTGCCCATGGGGCTTCCGAACAGCGACATGCAGGTCTCCTCGCCCATGTCGTCGCCATCACACTGCTCGCTATCGGCCGGGTCGAGCATGTTGTTGCCGCAGACGCCATGACAGTCGTTCGTGTCGATTGCCTGGCAGTCGGCCGAGCACCCGAGGTCGCCCTCGCTGTAGCCGGCTTCGGACAGGCAGTCGAGGATGCCGAAGTCGGAGCCGTCGCAGATCTCCGAGAGGTCGCCCTGCAGGACGCCGTCGCCGCAGCAGTCGGAGGTGAAGCAGATGCCCGGATCGGTGTCGTCGCAGTAGCCGTCCGTGTAGAGCGTGTGCGTGGCGTTGGCCCACGTTCGGTAGTTGTCGATGTTGACGACTGCCGCGTTCGGCATGTGGTCGGCGAGTTCCTCTGCGACCTCTTCTTCATAGCAAGCTCCATCGGTACAGATGTTGCCGTCGCCTGGATGCCGATCGCGCAGCGCCCCCGCGCTGTTGTGATGAAAGTGCAGCAACTCGTGCATGACGATTCCACCCAGTCGTTCCGGAACCACATAGGTCGGATCGTCGAACGCGGCCTCGCAAACCTCGATCGACTCATAGGGGTAGTGGACTATCGTAGCCAACGCCACGCCCGCGAAGGGAGCCGCATAGGTGGCGTGTGCGTAGGCACGCTTCAAGAAGCACGGGTTGGCGATCGTCTTCTCCAGGACCAGCGATGGGGTGGTGAGTCCGAAGACGAAGTACTGCCACGGCTTGAGACGGTGAAAGCACTGAACGTTGTGTCGCGGGAACGAGTCGTAGAAGATGTCCTCCAGCTCGGCAACCGTCGTGCGGACGGCGACCGCCCGATTGTAGTCGAACGAACCGAACCAGTTGGACAACGCAAACCGGCCCCACCCATCGCCGAGCCCCCTGTTCCAAAGCTCAGTCGCGACTGCGGTGGTGGGGGCATCGAGGACGGCCTCGATCTGCTGGTGCATGCGGAAGATCATGAAGCGAGAGTGGTCGAGTGCCTCGTTGAGCCGGTCCTTCTCGCCGCCGTTGCAGTTGTTGACGCCCCCCTTGGCTACGCGGACCTCGAGCGGAGTCTGCGGCATGTCGCAGGGCTCGTGGCTCGTGGAGACGTTTGGGATGGGGTTGGTGGGCACGTGGGAAGGTTCGTGCGGAGTTGCTCCACCGAATTGGGCGATGAGGGTCGGAGCGAGGGCATCCTTCCACTTTGGCAGGAGCAGCGCCTCGATATCCTCCTCGTCGAAGCTGCTGGGGAGTGCCTGCACTTTGCCGGGGAGCTGGTCGAGCATGGCGTTGCAGGCATCCTCGGCGGCGGTCTGCTGCTTTTCCGTCAGCTCATAGACGGACGCGGAATAGTCACATATGTCCGTGCGACGAATCGCCGGCACGTGTTCTGCGGGACCGCAATCGCAAGTTTCGAGGTTGCACTCGAAGGCCTCCGCGGGGAACGTGCGGATGACCTCGAAGCCGGCGATATCGACGTTGGCGCTCTGCAGTTCGCCGACCGTCAGGGGAGTCAGAAGCGTGTCCGTGCCCTCGCCGCCGTCGAGCACCTCTTCGCGGGCCGCCTGGCAGGCATGCAGGATCATGACCACGTCGTCTCCATCACCCGCGTCGACGTCGTCCACCCCCGCACCGGGAATGATCACGTCGTTGCCGGTGCCACCGCGAATGATGTCGTCACCGCCGTTGCCCATGATGCGGTCGTTGCCTTCGTTGCCCTCGATGACGTCGTCTCCCTCGCCGCCCTCGATGACGTCGGCACCGGAGGCCCCGATCAGCTGGTCGGGCCCGTTGCCGCCGTAGACGAAGTCGTCGCCGTCCCCAGCATCGACGAAGTCCGCGCCTTTGTCGGCTTCGATGATGTCGGCACCGCCCCCCCCTTTGAGGATGTCGTCGCCGCCGCCCCCGGAGACGAAGTCGTCCCCCTCTCCAGCGCTGATGACGTCCTCGTCGCGCTCGCCGTAGAGAAGATCGGGGCCGACCCCGCCGAAGATTTGATCCGCTCCGACACCACCCCACACCGCTGCCGCCCCGCCGTTTCCATGGAAGATGTCGTCGCCGACACCGAGCGAGGCCAGGACGTGGGACGCAGACAGCACGGTGAGCTGGTCATTTCCTTCGCTGGCGAGGACGACCGAACGATGGTGCGTGGCGTCGACCGTGATCGTGTCGCTCCCGAGGTCGGCTTTGATGCACGACTTCGCACCCGCCGAGGCCAACACGTCGGCGGCGGGCGTTCCAGACACCACGTTGAAGCCCTTGGGGCATTCGATCGGGATGATCGGCGTCTCGGGAAAGGGCGTGTTGACGGTGAGCGCGGCCGCTCCCTTGCGGGGCGCGGAGGCGGGCTCCGAGGCGGGCTCCGAGGCATTCTTGGGACCTCCACAAGCCACCATCAGGAGACCGGCACCCCAAACGAAACAAGCACGGGATAGACCTTGCATCAGCAAAGGAGCGTAGCCGAAAGCCCCGCTACGCTCACGCTCGAGGTCCAACCAGGGACAGGTGTCCCTGCGCGGCGAGGAGCCTTGACCTGGCATCCGTTCTATGGAGTGCGTATTCCGGGCGAACTTGGGCTCGCATTCCGGCCGAACCTGGGCGCGGATTCCGGCGCACTTGGGCACGGACTCCGGAACACCTGGGCAAGGATTCCGGAGCACCTGGGCAAGGATTCCGGAGCACTTGGACAGGCTTAGCCTGACCGCGTGAGTGGCGATCTCGACGACGGCAACGTCGTCAGATGCGGCGTCACCCCCAACCACTTCGCTCGTGACTCGTTGTTGTTGAGTTCCATGACGGGCTCCTGGCTGCTGCTGCCCCAGTGGGTGGCCGCTCCGTACGAGATTCTTGCGTCACAATTCGGAAGTCTCGCATCGAGCTGTCGTAGCGGGGGTGAGAGCGTCACAGAGACCAACGAGCCTCGAACTCGCACCGATCGTGGCCGTCGTAGCGGCAGCGCACGTGCCGGACGATGCCCGCCGAGCCCGAGAGCTCGAGTCCGCGTTGAAGCCACGGTCCGGGACCGTTGGCACAGGTCAGTGCGCCGGCGGTGCGGGTCTCGTCCGCGTCGTCCGTCAGCCAGAGCCACCAGTGCCCCGGCGCCGCCTGTTCCGCGCCGAACTGGCCGCTGTTGAAATAGCGACGCCACAGAAAGCCGGTGCGCTTGAGCATGAACTCCGGCGAGCCGAGCTTGAGCACGAGACGGACGAGCGTGGTGAGTTCTCGCTCGCCAAGGTCCGCGCAGAAGAGGCTCATGCCTTCGTTTGGGTTCGAGTACTGCTGGCCGAAGAAGGTGCGGACGATCGTGTTCCACGCCTCGATTGGCTGCCAGCTCGAGGCGAGGATGATCGTCTCGAACATCTCCTGCTCGCGAGCGCCGCTCTTGGCGAGCGCCGAATCCCAGGCTCGTTGCCCGTGCTCTTCGATCGCCCATCGATTCCCCTCGAACGGGTGGAGTCGAGACGATACCGCAGAGAGTGGTTTTCTGACGCTTCGCTGCCTCTACCTTCGAAGTCGCGTTGCCCATCGCCGACGAACCCGACGGCAGCAACGACTCGAGGTGGCGGGGACCTGCCTCGTGGGCATACCGACGGCGACGGCACCGGTCTGGTCTGATGCTCGGCGGGGAGCACGAGAAGGCAAACCGCTCTTCATCGTCGGCGTCGCAACGACAGCGGTCTGGCTGGTCGCCGGAGGCGTTCTCGCCGGCCTGGGCGCCAAACGAATGACCGCCGCGCGTCGCGGCTACGCCGTCTCAGCCCCCCTCGGCCCCGCCTTCGCGGGTCTGCGGCTGCGAGGCCGCTTCTGAACCTCTGCTGCTCCGAGCATCAGCTCATCGGCGAGGCCGCCGACGCGTCCCCATGGAGGCGCCCCTGGAGAGCGCCTCGACGTCCGAGATGACGTCGAACAGCTCCTCGGTGCCGCACGAAAATTTTCGTGGCTAGATCAGCAGCTGCTGAAGCAGCTCGAACTGCTCCTGCTCGTGCTCGTCCACGACACCGTCGGCCTCGAACAGCTGTCGCGCAGCGTCGAGGAACAGCTCACGATGCTCCGCCGGCACGCGGGTCGGGTCGACCTCTTCGGCCGGCGGCGGAGACTCGAGCCACTTCGCGATCAGAGCGCGGTCTTCCTCGAGGGACAGTTTCTCGACGAGCTTGTCCACGAAGTGACGCTCCTCGGACTGAATCTCGAGATCGGCCCACGCGAACGCGCACACGAACTTCATCAGGCGCAGCCGGTCGTCGCGGCTCAGGGTCCCGACCATGGAGGATAGGATATCACGATGCGGGGCCAACCCAAGCGCCGGATGTACCGCCCGCGACGCTGGTAGACTGGCGACTTGGTGAGCCGTGACCGCGCCACGTGGGCCTGGTTCTTCGTGGTCATGGTGCTGGCCGCCGGGCTCGTGCTTCCCGACCTCGACGCGGGGCAGTGGCGGACCTGGGACGAGGGCCTGTACGCACGACTCGCCCGCAACGCGCTCGAGCACGACCGCTACCTCTACGCGGTGGACGAGAGCGGAGCGTTCATGGGGCGCTTCAGCAAGCCTCCGATGAGCCTGTGGCTGACCGCGGCCAGCTTCTCGGTGTTCGGCCTCGATCTCTTCGCGCTGCGGCTGCCCTTCGCGCTGGGCATGCTCGCGCTGGTCGGCTTTGCGTTCGCGTGGGGGCACCGCCTGGCGGGTCTGCCGATGGCCGTCGCGTGGAGCGGCGGCCTGGCGCTGTGCGCCGCGACCACCCGCTGGGGTCGGCACGCATGCATCGAACCACTGTTCCTGTCCGGGATGATCGGCGGCCTGTGGGCGTACCACGGCAGCATGGTTGCGCAGGACGCCCGCGCGGCCCGGCGGTGGGCGGCTGCTGCGGGGTTGGGCTTCGCCTTCGCGATGTTGACCAAGCAGCTCGCGGTGGGCCTGGGCCTGGCGCCGATCGTCGTCCTGGAGCTGTGGCGACGCGACCGGGCCTGCCTGACCCGCGTGGCGCTGGCGCTCGGAGTGCCGGCGGTCGTGGGCGCGGCCTGGTTCCTGTGGGCGGGCGCGGCGACCGATGGCGCGGTCTTCGATGCCCTCGTCGATCGAGGCGTTCGGCGACGCATGGAGGGCTTCGGGGGCGGCCAAAATGCCCGGACCCTCAACGAGCTCAGTCACGTCGTGGCCGAAGCCTGCGCGCCCATCCCCTGGCCCCTGGGTGCCGTGGGGCTCGCCGTGCTGGCCGTCTTCCGACCCCGCGCCGAGCTCCGCCGTCCGGGCCCGGACACGCTGCTGCCGCTGTGGTTCGCGGCCAGCGTGCTCATCTTGGAGAACGTCTCGCAGTCGATGCTGCCCTGGTACGCGCTGCACGTGACGGTGCCGGCCATCGGCGGCGCAGCGTGGCTGGTCGCAGCCACCGCCCGCGCGTCCGGACGAACGCCGCTGCGCCTGGGCAGGTCCGCGCTGGGCTGGGCGACGCTGGGCGCCACGGCGATCGCGGCGGCCGATGGGGTCGTCTCTCAGCTCGACGTCGCGGTCCTGGGCGGCCTGATCCTGCTCGCAGGCGTCATCTGGAAGGCGAGCACCGTGCGCTACACGGCGCTGGCGGCCGTCGCCTTGCTCATGCTCGGCAGCCGACTCCGCGATCCCGAGTTCCATCCGCCCGCGCAGCCCTTCGCCCCGTTCATGAAGGTGCTGGCCGACACGCCGAGGGTTGCGGTCGACCGCCGCACCGGCCTGCCCGCGCTGGGCATGCGCGGCCTGTTCGGCGCCCAGGCCAAAGAGGTCGCCGGCCCGCCGTGGCCGACCGACGCCTACGACGCCTATGTCAGCACCAACATCGTGCCCTCCGAGTACGAACCACCGCCTGGCGTCGCGCTTCACCGCTCGGCGGGGGCGACCGCGTTCGTCGGAGACCTGTCGGCTCGGGCGTGGTCCTCGAGCCACCTCGAAGCCTTGCTCGACCGAGGTCCGATCACCTTCGAGGCCGAACATCTGGGCGCGGCGGGCTGGAACACGGACGTCTCGGACCCCGACGCCTCCGGTGGCCGGCTGCGCCGCTACAGCCTGTACCGCAACGAGCAGGCCGACAAGATCGCGCTGAGCATCGGCCCGAAGATCCGTCTGCCCGAAGGTCACTACGTGCTGGAGCTGTGGATGCGCTGGAGCTGCGGTTCCGCCGACGCGCAGCGATCCGCCGCCGTCATCTTGGCCTCGACCGACAAGGGCAAGCTCATCCAGGAGAGCTTGGCATGCTCGGATGCCCCCAGCGCGATCCAGCCGCAGCGCTTCGAGTTCGATCTACGCCGGCCCGAGACGTTCAACATGCGCGTGGGCTTCCGCTACGGCACGGTCGACCACGACCGCACCGTGCTGCAGCGCGTTCGGTAGCCCCGAGGCCATCCGTCTCAAAGCGCGAAACAGTACAAGCGCCCGTTGCCCCCGGTGCCTTGCAGACTTTGCGCCGTACATCCCTGACTGGGGTGTGCCGAGTTCCACGAGGGGCTGAAGTTGGGGTTGGCGGGGATGTCGCTGTGCCCCACCTGGCCGATGTCTTCGGCGCTGTCCGAGGTCCAATCCAGGCAGGTCGCATCCGGTACGTACGTGCCGTCCTCCGCCGAGCCGGTGAGGATGTCGTGCTGATTGCCCGGGATCTCGTCGCCGTTCTCATCCATCACGAGCTGCGGTTCACCGTTGGGCAGCCCGTCGGTGTGCAGCGCCTCCACCGACTCCGCGACCACCTCGCCCGCGAAGTTCTGCCACGGCCCGGTGCCGATCCGGTCGCGCGCATCTTCGGTGCTGGTCGACAGGTACGCTCGCCACGTGCAGGCGCCCTGGCCAACCGCCTCGGCCAACGCCTGGCAGGTCGCGTCCGCCCCCTCGAGCCCGCCGAGGTTGCCGCCGGCGTCACCGCTGCCCTCGCTGCTCGCAAAGAAGCTCATGCCTTCGCAGGGCGCGATGCCCGAGGTCGTGCTCGGGCTGCCGTCGCCGGAGCCAGTCGTGGTCCCGTCGCTCGTGACCGTGCTCGGGTCCTCGGTCGTCGCCGCCGCGGTGCTGCTCGAGCCGGTCCCGTCTCCGTCCGCGCTCGTGGAGGTCGTCTCGGCCGCTGGCGCACCCGAGGATGAGGAGGACGTCGATGTCCCCGGCGCCCCGCCCTCGCCCCCGCCGTCGTCTCCGCACCCGCACATCAAGAGCGCCCCACTGAGCGCGATTGCAAACGTTCCCCGAACCATGGGGGGAGCGTAGCAATCTCCGGCCTGCGGCTCGGCGTCTTCTCGGTGAGCCGCACCCCACGAAGGGCGCCGCCCATACGACGAAGCGCCCAGACGGTTCATGGCCGCCCCGACGCTCGTCGAGTCCCGCTGCGTTTGCCGAGGCTCAGCTGCAGCCGCTGGTGGCACCGCAGCTGACGCACTTGAGGCACGAGCCGTTGCGCACCAGGGTGAAGCTCTGGCAGGCCGTGCACGCGTCGCCTTCGTAGCCCTGCATGCGAGCCTTCTGCACCTTGGCGCTGAGCTCGGCCGCGGCCTGCTTCTCGGCGCCGCGCTTGTCACTCCTCGCGCCGCCATTGGCCGCGCCCGCGGGTGCCCCGAGCTCGGTCGACCGGTCTTCGAACTGGATCTTGGGCGTGTTCTCGGACAAGAACCCGGCGCTCGAGGGCAGCGTCGCTTCGAGCCGAAGCGGTCCGGGGGTCACGTGCCGCTCCTCGACGACCTCTTCGGCGTAGTCCACTCCGCGGACCATGCCGTCGTCGGCCGACTGCCGATCACCGCCACCGGTGGTGTCCGGCTCGAGGTCTTCCGGCGCGACGTGGGCCAGATCGTGTCGGCCGAGGTAGCTGACCGCCAGCTCGCGGAAGATGTAGTCGATGATGCTCGTGCACATCTTGATGCTGGGATGGCCGTGCACCATGCCGTTGGGCTCGAAGCGGGTGAAGGTGAAGGCCTCCACGTACTCCTCGAGGGGCACCCCGTACTGCAAGCCCAAGCTGATCGCGATCGCGTAGCAGTTCATCAGGCTGCGGAAGGCGGCGCCTTCCTTGTGCATGTCGATGAAGATCTCGCCCAGGCTGCCGTCGGTGTACTCGCCGGTGTGGATGTAGACCTTGTGGCCACCGATGACGGCCTTTTGGGTGTAGCCGCCGCGGCGGTCGGGCATCGAGCGGCGCTTCTTGAGGTACCGCGTGATGACCTTCTCGGTGACTTTTTCGATCACCTGGGGCTGGCTGGTCGCAGCGATCGGCTCCTCCATCATCGCGTCGTCGTCCTCGTCGAGATCTTCGGAGACCTCGTCGAGCAGCGCAGACGACAGGGGCTGGCTGAGCTTGGAGCCGTCGCGGTACAGGGCGATGGCTTTGACGGCCATCTTCCACGACTGCATGTAGACGTCCTCGACCTCGGCGACCGTCGCGGTGCCCGGCATGTTGATCGTCTTGGAGATGGCCCCCGAGAGGAACGGCTGCGCCGCTGCCATCATGTGGACGTGGGCCATGGGCGCGATGAAGCGCTTGCCGTAGCGGCCGCACTTGTTGGCGCAGTCGAAGACCGGCAGGTGCTCGTCCTTGATGTGCGGCGCGCCCTCGATGGTCATCGTGCCGCAGACGTAGTCGTTGGCCCGCTGCACGTCGTCGGAGGTGAAGCCCAGCTCGGCGAGCATGTTGAACGTCGGGTCGCTCAGCTGCGCGTCGGTGAAGCCCAGCGTGCCTTTGCAGAAGTCGTCGCCGAGGGTCCAGCGGTTGAACACGAAGCCGATCTCGAAGGCCGAGGCCAGCTCGGCTTCGATCTTCTCGAGGGCCGAGGCGGTGAAGCCCTTGGCCTTGAGGTCGGCGTGCGAGATGCGGGGGCTGCCCACCAGGCTTCCGGCGCCCTTGATGTAGCGAACGACGTCGTCCGCCTGGGCGGGGGTGTACCCCAGGTGTCCCAGGGCGCTGGGCACCGACTGGTTGATGATCTTGAAGTAGCCGCCGCCGGCGAGCTTCTTGAACTTCACCAGCGCGAAGTCGGGCTCGATGCCGGTGGTGTCGCAATCCATCAGCAGACCGATGGTGCCCGTGGGCGCGATGACGGTGACCTGGGCGTTGCGGTAGCCGTGCGCCTCACCCTGACGAAGCGCACGGTCCCACTCCTGCTGCGCCGCATCGAGCAGATAGCTGGGGCAGGTGTGCTGAGGGATGCCGATCGGCGCGGTGCTGAGGCCTTCGTACTCGTCATCGGGCGCGTCGTAGGCGGCCCGGCGATGGTTCCGCATGACCCGCAGCATGTGACCGCGGTTGTCGTCGTAGCCTGGGAAGGGCCCCAGCTCTTCGGCGAGCTCCGCCGAGGTCGCGTAGCAGGTCGCCGTCATCAGGGCGGTGACGCCTCCGCAGATCGCCACGGCCATCTCGGAGTCGTAGGGCAACCCGCGGGTCATGAAGTAGGTGCCCATGTTGGCGTAGCCCAGACCGAGCGTCCGGTAGCGATAGCTGAGCTCGGCGATCTGCTTGCTGGGGAACTGCGCCATCAGGACCGCAATCTCCAGGGTGATCGTCCACAGCCGTGATGCGTGGCGAATGGCCACGACGTCCAGCTCGCCGTCGGCGGCAACGAAGTTCATCAGGTTCAGCGACGCGAGGTTGCACGCCGTGTCGTCGAGGAACATGTACTCCGAGCACGGGTTGCTGGCGTTGATGCGCCCCGACGCCGGGCACGTGTGCCAGTCGTTGATCGTGGTGTCGAACTGCAAGCCCGGGTCGGCGCACGACCATGCGCCCAGCGAGATCTTGTTCCACAGGTCGCGCGCGCGAACCGTCTTGGAGATGCTCTGGTCGGTGCGACGACGCAGGTGCCACTGCTCGTCCTCCTCGACCGCCTCGAGGAACGCGTCGGTGAGCCGGACCGAGTTGTTGGAGTTCTGCCCGGCGACGGTGGAGTACGCCTCGGAATCCCACCCGGTGTCGTACTCTTGGAACTCGATCGATTTGGCGCCCTGCTCCCCGAGCTGCAGCACCCGCTGGATGTAGTTCTCGTTGATCTGCGCCTTGCGAGCGGCCCGCATGGCCTTGCGGAGCGGGCGGTTGACGGTGGGGTTCCAACGGTCCTCGTTGGTGACGTCGGCGTTGCCCGAGCCTGCCTCGAGGATGTTGTTGAGGTGCTCGCTGCACAGGCGCGATCCGGTGACGAGCGCCGCGACCTTCTGCTCCTCGATCACCTTCCAGTCGATGAACTTCTCGACGTCTGGGTGGTCGATGTCGACGACGACCATCTTGGCCGCCCGACGCGTCGTGCCGCCCGACTTGATGGCGCCGGCGGCTCGGTCACCGATGCGCAGGAAGCTCATCAATCCGCTGGAGCGTCCGCCGCCCGAGAGGCTCTCTCCTTCGGCACGAATGCGCGAGAAGTTGGTGCCGGTGCCCGATCCGTACTTGAACAACCGCGCCTCGCGGACCCACAGGTCCATGATGCCGTTCTCGCCGACGAGGTCGTCATCCACCGACTGGATGAAGCACGCGTGGGGCTGAGGGCGACCGTACGCCGTCTTCGACTTGCGCACGCGGCCGGTCTCGGGCTCGCAGTAGTAGTGGCCTTGAGCGGGCCCGGTGATGCCGTAGGCCCAGTTGAGGCCGGTGTTGAACCACTGCGGGCTGTTGGGCGCTGCCCGCTGGGTGGCCAGCATGAACAGCATCTCTTCGTAGTAGGTCTTGGCCGAGTCTTCGTCGCTGAAGTAGCCGTGCCGCCAGCCCCAGTACGTCCAGCAGCCCGCCAGACGCTTGAACACCTCGCGGCTGTCCGCCTCGCCGCGCGTCTGCTCGGCCTTGGGCAGCTCGGCCAGCTCCTCGTCATCGGGCTCGCTGCGCCACAGCCAGCGCGGAACGTCTGGCTCGGGGACCGGGCGGACCCGCGAGGGGATGCCGGCCTTGCGGAAGTACTTCTGCGCGAGGATGTCGACCGCCACCTGCGACCAGCCCTTCGGGACCGCGATGTCCTTGGCCTCGAACACGACCGAACCGTCGGGGTTGGTGATCTTGGAGGTGCGGTTTTCGAACTCGACCCCTTGGAAGTCGTCTTCCGAAGGGGTGGAGGCAGCGGCGGAGGTGAAGTGGCGGGAGAGTTTCATCGAGTCGGCCTGAAGTGGAGCGGAGGGGGGAAAGCGCAGCGCGGGAGGAGGGAAGCTGATCGTTGCTGAACGCAAGTCCAGAAGACTTTCGTCGATGGGCTCGGGGGTCGCTTGCTGGGCGACAGAAGCCTGATCGCGCGTCGTGAACCTCGGAAGAGGCATCCACGAGGGACAGATGCGCGGGACACAGGCGAGCGGTGCGAGCGTTCAGGAAATGACGGAGGGGGACGCGGGTTGCGCAAAAAGCGCAAAGTGGGAGGTGAACGTGGTGAGGAGTAGGACAACCCCTCGGCGCCCCCTCATGTTGGGGCGGTTGGTATTAGAACCACAACATGTTGGGGTGAAGCAAGAAGTCGACGCGAAGTTTCACGTGCGGGTTATCCACATAACCGGCCCATTGGACTCCCAAGGCTACCCACAAGTTTTCCACAAGTTTATCCACAGGACCTGTGCAGGATCTGGCGCTCGCGCACATTCCGACGGATCTCCGGATCCAGCCGAGGATCGTTTGGAACTGGGTCCTACAGCGTCCTACGTGGAGACGGACCCCTAAACCGGCCGCGCGGCTTCCGCCCGAGGCGGGGAATGCGAGTCATCGACGTGATCACAGGCGAGTCACAGCCTCGTCCCACGATGGTTCTCATCGGTGGGGGAGATCTCTTCGTCGAGGCTCGCGCGAGACCGCGCCTACGTCGACCTACAGAGGGACCATGCGCGCATTCGCGCGCGGACGGCTCGGGAATCGTTCGTGGTAGTTTCGAGGCGGGATCAGCACGCGCATTTGGCGGGGTGACGTCGTATCCCCGTGCGTTCGCCATGAACGAGCCCCTCACCCGACGCGAAAGCCTTCGGTCAGGCCTTGAGATCGGACGCTACACCGTCGAGCGGCGGTTGGCTCGCGGTGGCATGGCCGAGCTGTACCTTGCGCGTGCCCGGGGGCCGTTCGGCTTCAACAAGCTCTGCGTCATCAAGCTCGTCCTCCCTCACCTGACCGAGGATGCGCGGTTCGTCTCGATGTTCCTGCACGAGGCCCGGCTGCTGGCCAGCCTCGACCACGCCCACATCGCGCAGGTGATCGACATCGGCGAGTTCGAGCGCGATCCGTACTTCGTGATGCAGTACGTCCACGGCCGCGACCTCAGGACGGTCATGCGCGCACTGAAGGGGCAGCCCCTCGATCTTCCGGTCGCGCTTCGGGTTGCCTCGAGCGTCGCGTCGGGACTCGCCTATGCCCACGAGAAGACCGACGAACAGGGGCAACCGCTGGGTCTGGTCCATCGCGATGTCTCGCCCGCCAACGTAATGATCGGCTACGGCGGCGACGTGAAGCTCGTGGACTTCGGGGTCGCGAAGTCGGCGGTTCAGGACGAGGAGACGCGCACCGGGGTCATCAAGGGGAAAGCCGCGTACATGTCGCCCGAGCAGTGCCGCGGCGACCGGGTCGATCACCGCTCCGACATCTTCGCGCTGGGCATCTTGCTCTACGAGATGACGACCGGCCAGCGGCTGTTCCACGGCAGCTCCGACTTCGTGATGATGCAGAAGATCGTCGAGGGCGAGGTTCCTTCGCCCCACGACGTCTGCGACGACTATCCCCCCGGGCTGACCGAGATCGTGATGCGAGCGCTGCATCCGGATCCGGAGCAGCGCACGCCAAATGCAGCGACGCTCTTGGGCGAACTTCAGGAGTTCGCGCGGGTCCACAACGTGCTCGCCTCCGAACTCGACATCTCCAACCTCATGGAGAGTCTGTTCGAGGTCCCGCTGCTGGAGGCGACCGCCCAGGAAGCGACCCAGGCCCGGGGCCTGCTCGCCTTGCCCACCGGGGCCGGGCCGCACGACCGGACATCCGCCACCTCGCTGGGCGAGCGGGTCGAACTCGAACTCGAGCCCGAACTCGAAGCGCAGCGGACCGTCGCGGTCGTCGCGACCCCCCCGGTGGTCCCGGGCCGCGAGACGACGGTCGCGCCGACTCTGCTCCAAACGCAGTTGGCGGACCCACCGATGGGGCTCGCGCCCGCGACGGTCGTGCTCACGCCCGCGCCGGTCGAGCGCGCGCCCGACGAGCTCGACGACTGGGAGCCGCCCCCGCGCGTCCGCACCAAGCACCTCGCCGCGCTCGCGGTGGTCGTAGCCGTGGGTGCGGGGGCATGGGCGCTCCGCGGCGGCGCCGCATCGTCGGACCCGCAGGCCGACGCGCCGGCGACCGTGCACGTCGCCTCCGATCCCCCGCCGGCACCGCACCCCTCGGCACGACACATCGAAGCGGGGCCTCCTCCCACGCCGGCCCCCGACGAGCTCCCACCCCCCGAGCCCGAGGACCCGATCGAGGGCGCGGACACCGTGCCCGACGACGCGCCGGTCCCCGTCGTCGCCCCGCAACCGCCTGCCGGCGAAACGCGGCCTCGCGCCAAGAAGCGGCCCCGAAAGCGGCCTCGAACGAGCCCGAAGTCGAACGACGGGCCCGCCCTGGATAGCATGTACCCGTGACGCTCGCGTCCTGGCTGCCCTCGGTCCTCGTGCTCGCCCTGCACGCGCCGCCCACCCCGGGTGAGACGCACGTCGAGCGGGCCGAGCACGCGTACACCCAGGGCCACTACGCGGAGGCAGCCGACGCGTTCGCGGACGCGTTCGCGGAGGACCCCCGCCCCCGGTATCTCTACGCCCAAGCGCAGGCCGAGCGCTTGGCCGACAACTGCAAGGGTGCGGTCGAGCTGTACGAGGCGTTCCTCGAGATCTCCGACGACGCGGACGCGATCGCTGCCGCCAAGACCAACCGGGACCGATGCGAGGAAGAAATGACGACCCCCCGGCCCCCACCCCCGCCTCCGGTAATCGTCGCGCCACCGGCCGATCCCCAGCCTCCGGCGGACGCTCACGAGCCCCGGCAGCCGCGGTGGTACCAAGACCGCCTGGGCGCCGCGTTGGTGGGGTCCGGCGGCGGGCTGGTGGCCGCCGGTGCCGTCTTGAGCACGCTGGCCTCGGGGCGCTCGGATCGCGCCAGGCAGGCCAGCGACGAGGGGGCGTTCGAGTCTCAGCTCTCGAGCGCCAAGCGATTGAACGCGACGGGCATCGCGCTGATCGGCGTGGGTGCGAGCGCCGTCGTCGCAGGGGTCATTCGCTGGGCGCTCGTCTCCCGACGCTGACTCAGTACGCGCAGTAGTCGGGGCACAGGCTCACGGAGACGACGCTGCTGGGGCCAGGGCAGTCGCTCGCTCCGTCGGGCGTGCAGCGATCGTTGAACGGGGACACCGTTCGGCAGATCTGCCCGCCGGGGCACTGTGCGTTGAACCCCGTGCATCGGCATCGGCCGGTGACGTCGGCCGGAGCGCTCTCACAGCTGCTGGTCGCCGCCACCGACTCACACTGCAGGCCCCCATCACAAGCGAGCCCACATGCGCCGCAGTTCGCCGCGTCGCTGGAGATGTCCACGCAGCTGCCACCGCAGCAGCGCAAGGACGCCGCCCCACCGCACGAGCTGCCGTCGGCCAGCGTGTCGTAGGCACACGCGCCCGCGTCACAGCTCGCGACCGTGCAGGGCTCTCCGGGCGGCACCGGACAGACCTCGCCGGAGATGCACATGCCATCGTCCGCGCAGGTGTCCTCGACCGTGCACGCGTCGCCATCGTCACAGTCGCTGCCCGCGGGCCGCAGCGCGTAGTCGCAGGTGCCCGTCTGCGCGTCGCACACCCCGGACGGCTCGAAGCAGGTCGACGGAGGCTCATCGCAGACGATGCTGTCGGACCCTTCGCAGGCGCCGAGCCCGTCGCAGCTCGAGGTGGGTGTGCACGCGTCCGCGTCGTCGCACGACGCTCCCAAAGGCGACGGTGCATACACGCAGACGCCGCGATCCGGATCACAGTTGCCGACCGCTTGATAGCAGGCGCTCGGCGGGGAGAGGCACGGCCCGCATGGGCCGGCCGAGGTCGAGCTGCTGGCCAGGTCGTCCGAGTCGGCTTCGGTCGCTCCGGGGCGGGTCGGATCGCTCGAAGAGCCGTCCGCGGTCGAGCTCGCGTCGGCGCCCGAAGGTGTGCATGCGTCCGCCAGGCCCGCGCCGGCGTTGGAAGAGAACCGCAGCCCGCTCTCGCACGCGTCGTCCTCGTACGCGCACCAGCCCTGACGACACTGACCGGACCCTCGATCGGTTCCCTCGCACTGCACGTCCTGTGCGCACGGGTAGGTCTGCTGCCCCACGCACCCGACGAGGGTGGCCGCCATCGAGGCGACGCCGAGAACCATCCGCCAACGCATCTGCCGGAGATTCTATCAGTCGCAGCCGCCCCCGACGGGCTGCTAGTGTCCTGAGCGCGATGACGCGATCACCTCCCGACACGGCGCTGCGAAGCTTCGAGCCGACGACCGCGCCCGGGCCCGACGAGGTCCCCTGTCTGGAGGTGATGAGCGGAGCATCGAAGGGCCGGATCGTTCCGCTGAGACTGCGCTCGATGCTGCTGGGTCGCGCCAGCACGGCTCAGCTCATGCTCGACGAAGACGGGGTGTCTCGAAACCACGCCAAGATCGTCTTCTACGACGACGGCCGCCCCCAGCTGGTCGACCTGGAGTCGACCAACGGCACCTTCGTCAACGGTCGCCGGGTCGACGTCTGCGCGCTCACCGATGGGGATCGCCTTCAGCTCGGCCCCTCGGTCGTCTTGCGTCTCCTGTATCTGGACCGGGCCGCGGTCGATGAACACGAACGTGCCAGCGCGCGCCCCCCGACCGAGCCGCTCCCGCTGAGCCCCCGGGAGCTCGAGGTCGCCGAGCTCGTGGTCGAGGGGCTGACCAATCCCGACATCGCCACCGAGCTCCACATCAGCCTCCGGACGGTCACCACGCACCTGGGCAACATCTACCGCCGCCTCGACATCAACTCCCGGGCGGCGCTCACCCGGGTGATGATGGAGCACCGGCTCTCGCGCTAAACGCGGCGTTTTCGCGCGGTTGGAGGTGGTGCACTTGCGAGAGGGCCCCGGTTCGCGCATCATCTCGCGTAGGTTTCTTGGACGGCGGTGATGTGACCGGAGCATGGACGCTCCCCTTCACCTGCGCGATGCCGACCGGCATCGTCGTCCACCTGCGAGTCGTGGTGTTCGACCATGCCATCCGCCACCAGCGAAATGCTTTCCTCCGACGTCACCGGGTTCGAACTCGAGCGCCTCAGCGCGCTCGAAACGCTCAAGGGTCTGAAGAACCCCGACCAGGTCACCATCGGCGACCTCGTCAAGTTCCTCAACGCTCGCGGCCTGTGGACCCAGTTCGCCAAGATCACGCTCGGCGATCTTCGTGACGGCTTCACCGAGAAGCCAGCCAAGAAGACCGCCACCAAGCGGCGCAAGAAGGAGCGCATCCTCGAGGACGAGCTCTCGGACGCATACGCCGAGAAGGACGCCGAAGACGCCGCACCCAAGACCAAGGCCGAGCCCAAGGACGGGGGGATCTCCTCCGACGAGTTCGCCCGGATGGCGGTCCCGTTCATCGAGGGCAACGGCGAGGTGACCCTCGACGACATCGAGGAGTACACGCGCCTGGACCGCAAGGTGCTGCGGCATCACCTCGGGATCCTCGTCAAAGAAGAGCGCCTCGAGCGGATCGGCGTGGGGCGCCACGCGATCTACTCGTCCCTACTCTGAGCAACACCCGCTAGTTGAGCAGCCGGAACTCGATCCGCCGGTTCTTGGCCCGGCCGTCGGCGCTCGCGTTGGTGTCGATCGGCTCGTCGGGCCCCGCACCGCGGGTCCGGACGCGTTCGGGGTCGATGCCCTCGCCCACGAGGTAGGCCTTCACCGCGTCGGCCCGGGCCTGCGACAGCTCGACGTTGTGCTCATTGGACCCGGTGGAGTCGGTGTGGCCGCTGATCTCCACCCGGGTGGTCGGGTACTTCTTCAGCACCGCGACGACGTCGCCCAGCTTCGTCTGCGAGGACGGCTGCAGGTTCGCGCTGTCGACCGAGAAGTTCACGCCCTCGAGCGTGCCCTCGAATGCACCGAGATCCTCGGGCATCGCGTCGGGGCAGCCGTCGTCGTCATCGAAGCCGTTGAAGGTCTCGGCCTCCTGCGGGCAGGCGTCGGCCTCATCGAGCACCCCGTCTGCGTCGGCATCGCGGCTGGGGCAGCCGGTCGGCGCGGGCCCCTTCTCGTCCGGGCACAGGTCCGCGTCGCCCAGGACACCGTCCCCATCGTGGTCCGGATCGGGACAACCATCGGGCGGAACGCCGGCCTCTCGAGGGCACGCATCCTCGTCGTCGACGAAGCCATCTCCGTCCGCGTCGGGCGGTGGGGCCGAGGCCTCGATGGCGATCGGCATCGCGTCGCGCGTGGTCACCGTCCTGGCGCGAGGTCGTCTCGTCCAGCCGATGCCCAGCAGGATCTCGGGGTTGTTGGTCGCGCCCGCGCCCTGCCGCGGGGTGATCACGTCACGGATGTCGAGGCGAAGGGCCAGCCAGCGGGTCACGCTGACGGACGCGCCGCCGCCGAAGTGGAAGGCGAGATCCGAATCACTGCCGACCGCGGCGCGGCCGCTGGTCACCCCGACGACGCCGGCGCCGGCGAGGATGAAGGGCGTGATGCTCCACCGGGGCAGCTGCGCGAGCACGTGACCACGCACGGTCCACAGGCCGACGCTCGTGTCGTCGTTCAAGCGACCGAAGGCGTAGGCACCCTCCGCCTCGACGCCCAAGAACGACAGCGGCAGGTATCCTACGCGCGCACCGAGCTCGGGCGCCACCTGGGCGAAGGGCTTGAACCCCTGGTCGGGGAGTGCAGCGTCGATCTCGAAGAGCTCGAGGTCGGGCGCCGGAAGCAAGACACCGCCGAAGACCCCGAGATGAAGGGTGTTGCGGCGAGGCGGATGGCGAAGGATCCACGGCAGCGGTTCGCGCCCCGCGGCGTCACTGGGCGCAGCCGAAGTCTCGGCCGCAGGCGGAGCTGCGAGCAGGCCGAGCAATCCGGCTGCGTACGGGACGAACACGATCGCCGATCAGCGTCCCAGCCCGGCGGCCAACCAGTCAAAAAACCGCGACGGATCGGCTGCGCGGGTGCTCAGGCGAGCTTGCTCGCCGCGAGTTCGGCCAAGGCCGCTCCAACCTCGCTGCACTTTGCGGCCTTGTCGGGTCCGACCAGGTCCACGGTCAAGGGTGCGCCGGCCTCGAGCAACTCGACGACCGCCGCGTCGATCGCCCGGGCTGCCTGGGCGAGCTTGGGGTCGTCCTTGTGCCCCGAGAGCCAGTCGAGGCCCTCCTTGACCGAGATGATGGTCGCGATCGGGTTGAGCCGGTCCTTGCCCGCGTCGCCGGGCGAGCTGCCGTGAATCGGTTCGAACATGCCGTGCTCCTTGCCGACGTTGGCGCTGGCCGCCATGCCCATGCCGCCCTGCAGCACCGAGGCGAGGTCGGTGACGATGTCGCCGAACATGTTGGTGGTGACACAGACGTCGTATCGCTCGGGCTCGCAGATGATCCACTGCGTGAACGCGTCGACGATCGCGGTCTCCTTCTCGATCTCCGGATACTCCTCGCCGATCGCGAAGAACCGGTCGCGAAACAGGTGGTCGCCGTGCAGGACGTTGTCCTTGACGATCGCGGTGACCCGAAGCTTGCCGTCGCGCGGCGCGCCCTGGTTTCGGCGCTTGCACAGCTCGAAGGCGTGCCGAATGATCTGGTCGGACGCGCGGCGGGTGATCACCCGGATGTCGGTGGCGACCTCGGTGATGCCTCCTGGGGACAGCTTGCCTCCCATACCCGCGTAGAGGCCCTCGGTGTTCTCGCGCAGGATGACCATGTCGACCTGCCCTGGCGTCCACACCTGCTTGTGTTCGCCGTGAATCCGGTGCTTGACGCCCTCGTAGAGCTTGACCGGACGGACGTTGGCATAGAGATCGAGGTTGGTCCGGTTGCCGATGACGGCCGAGTACCCGGCCATCTTGCCGTTCTTCATCGTCACCGGACCCCGGGTCTCGGGGTCGGGCCATCCGACGGCGCCGAGCAGGATCATGTCGGCTGCCTTGCACTTGGCCTCGGAGCCCTCCGGCCAATCCCGAGAGCCGTGCTCGAGGTAGAACTTGCCCCCACAGGGGATGTCTTCGATCGCCCACTCGATACCCAGCGGTTTGCTGACCGCCTCGAGCACGCGCAGACCCTGCGACATCACTTCGGGGCCGATGCCATCCCCGCCCAACGTCACGACGTTGTACGCCATCGACTCCTGTGTACCGCAGCCGCGCGACGCCCCGCGTTGCGGATTCTCACCGAGGCGTCGCTAGGACCACAGCGCCACGATGTCGTCGTGCTTGGCGGCGGCGTCCTTGAAGCCCAGATCGATGAGCGCGGCGACGTACTCGGGATCGAAGAGCAGGTAGCTGGCCAGGTCGCTCTCGGTCACATCGTCGGGCTGCTCGGTGATGCGCCGCAGCCACCGCGCCATGACGCCGGTGTACTGCCGAAGCCGAGTGCGCTGCATGAGGTCGTGGGCGATCTCGCCAAGGTCTTGGCTGGGCTGAATCATCACCAGCTGGATCTCCTTGTACGGCCGGCCCTGGCGACCGCGGATGCCCTCGGCAATCTTGGCGGGAAAATCGGGACCGTAGATCTCGATGCCTGCTCGAATGAGCTGGTTGGTCCGCTCGATGCGAGAGAGGTCCGCCTCGAGCTTGTCGAGCAGCAGCGCGTTGAGCATCTTGCCGGCCATGAACACGGCGTTGGGGTAGACCAAGCGCGCCTCTTCGCGCGCCTTCTCCTGCAAGGTCTGCCTCTCCTTGTCGTGACGCAGCCCGACCACGAGCAGCCGATCGGCGCCCATGTGCATCGCGGGACGAATCGGCGTGTTCTGCCGGAGGCTGCCGTCCACGTAGAACTGATCGCCCACCCGCACGGCGGGAAAGAGAATGGGGATCGCAGCCGAGGCGAGCGTATGCGCGGCGGTGATCGCCGTGGGGACGATCTCTTGCCCGGGGAGCTTGGGCCACTCGCCGACCGCTCCGTTCTTGGTCTGCACGAACACGGTGGTCATGCCGGTCGCCAGCTCGGTCGCGCTGCAGGCGAACGCGTGCAGGTGGCCGCGATGCAGGTTGTTGGTGATGCCACCCCACGGGATGAGCTCACGCACCACGCGCTGCATCACCTTGGCGTCCACCAAGCCACCGATCGTCGACCCATGGGTCAGCTTGGGAAGGACGCGGCCAAAGAGCACCTGCGGCAGGGTGCGCATCTGGTCCCAGCCGAAGCGATACACCTCGTCGAGGCGTATCTCGTTCCAGACCTTCGCCAAGGCCCGCGCCTGCGCCCGGGGTCGATCACAGGTCGCCGCGATGTAGCTGCCGTTGATCGCTCCGACGCTGCTGCCGGTGATGACGTGAAACGGCGTCGGGCACGGGATCTTCTCCCGAACGTAGCGGAGCACGCCGACCTCGTACGCGCCGCGTGCACCTCCGCCCGAGAGCACCAGCCCGATGCGCGCCGCGTCCGGTGGCCGCGCTTCGAGGAACTCAGAATCCGATCTCGAAGCAGTCACAGCCAGATCCGTCGGGTCCGCAGTCAGCTGGCGGCGCGGGGTGGCTGTCGAGAATGCTGATCGGCGCGCCGCCGACGATGCGCGCAGGATCTTGAGCGTACTGCGCCATGCGGCTCTCGATCACCCCGGGGCCGCCATCAGCGGCGGCGATCGCCTCGGCATCTTCGTTGGAGAGGAACGGAATCTCCAGCGCCATCGAGCCCTTGACCGGCGCGCCGTCGCCGTAGACCGGATCGATGCTCAGCGTGACGGGCGTGGTGTACTGGCACTGCCCGGCGGGGAACTGCCCGAACGCATCTTCGGGGCAGGCCGAGGCGGCGTCGACGTTCATCCACAGGACCGCATAGGCGTCGCAGCTGCTGCCTTGGCAGGTCCACGAGTGCTTGAACTCGAACTTCGAGACGTCGAGGCAGGGGTGAAGACACGGGTTGATGAACACCGGAAAGGCCTCGCCGGGCGCGGTCTCGGTCACGGTGCAGACCCGACCCCGGAAGAACGGGATATTCTTGTTCGTGAAGGTGGCCGGCGCGGGGCTCTCGGTCGCGTCGGTCGGCAGGTCGATCAGCTCGCAAACCGCCTCCGCCAGGTTGCACATCTCGCCCCGGGGGCACCCGGACCCCTCGGAGCACTCGCCGGAATCCACCGCCGGGGCGCAGCTCACGAGGAGCGCGCCCGTAGACAGCAGGCCGGTCGTCAACAACCTCAAGCGATTTCGGCGTTCCATGCTCTTCTCCAGCAGCCACGAGTGTACGCGAATCCACAAATTCGTGCCGCATCCAAGCGCGGTCGTCGGCGAACGACCAAGGTTCCTGGAGCATGACGAAGGATCCTCACATCACCACTTTTGCCCCTAAAACGGTGGCTATGGCAGGGTGAAGCGATATCCGGGTCGAACTTGGGGCGTCGCAGTCGCGGAGCCACCTCCCGGGAAGGGTACCTACTCATGCTCCGTAACAAGCTTTCCTTCATCCTTGCGGCCACCAGCCTCTCCCTCAGCCTCGTCGCTTGCGACGGTGACGACGACGACGGCGACACCGGTGCCGGCACCGAAGCCTCCTCCGGCGACACCGGCGACACGACCGACGCGCCCACCACCGACGCGTCCACCACCGAAGCCCCCACCACCGACCCGGCCACCACCGACGCGCCCACCACCGCAGCAGACGACACCACCGCAGCCGACGACAGCACCACCGACCCTGTCGACGCATGTGAAGGCGTCGAGTGCGACGACGGCGAGAGCTGCCTTGGCGGCCTCTGCGTCCCGGACGAGGACAGCGACTCGGGCGGACCGGGGATGAGCGACTACGGCAGCTGTGATGCATGTGCTGCAGGCGAACAGGCGACGCAAATCACCGGCCTCGAGGGATGCTTCTGCTCGCCGATGTGCGATGGAGCGCAGTCTGAGTGTCCTGATCCAAGCAGCGGCACAGCGGTCGCGGGTTGCGCCTTGGGACCAGACATGCAATCGCCCCCGAACCAGTGTGCGCTGGTTTGCCTGCCCTCGATGAAGGGGCAATGCCCTGACGGCGCAACATGTCAGGACACTGGGCAGCCCGTCAGCATGAATGACCCCGATGGACCCACCGTCGGCCTGTGCACCTTCCCGATTCCCGCCTGAGCCTTCGTCGCTCACCACGATGGCGTAGAAGCCTCGGCCGCCGGTCGGGGCTTCTTCGCGTTTCAGCCTGCCCCTTCCTCGCTTGCTCTGCTCCGGCCGTCGGTTTCGAATCATTCAAATCGCCAATGACGCTGTTCGAGTTCGGGGCGAACAGGAGACCAGTTGGTTGACGTTGGTGACGTCGCTCTACTGCTCCACACAGTAGAAGGACGTCGTTCCCATACAAGGTGTGGGCAGGCCCGGACAACTGGTGAGTCCCTGGCAGGAAACGGTCCCTGCGGTACGAAGAAACGACGGGCTTTGTACCGACAGAGGGTCTCCGGGTCGAACCGACGCCGCCGTCGATGTCCACCCATCGCACGAGGATGAAACGGCTGTGGTCCAATCTCCCTCCAGGCCGGTGAGAACCCAGTCCCATCCCAATACGTCGAAGCCTAAGACCGAGTTCTCCAGTGGTAGCGTCTCGCCGTCCCGCAGGCCCAGTAGAGGAGTGGAGCCGGTTGACCAAATCAGCTCCCCGGACGTTCGAACGTAGAACGTCCACGGAGCCAGCACCCAGTCGAGTGGGTCGACCACCTCGTTCGGCGACGTCGTCGCCCGACGCACCCCTGGATACGCGAAGAGCGCCCGGTAACCCACGGGACAGGTCCCGTCCGCGGTCGCGACGGGATTGTTCCCAAGGTCACCGTCGGACACCGCGTCCCCCAGGCGGATCACCTTCTCTTCGACCACCGTCGAACAGTCCGGCGCACAGGCCCCAACCTCCAGCAGGTTGTCGTCCGCGCCGTCGTCACAGAACTCGTCCGGCCCCAGATTCCCATCTCCGCAGACGTTGAGGTTGCAATCGGGCAGGCAGCCCTGGTCCAAGCCGTTGTTGTCCAGCCCATCGTCGCACTCCTCTCCGGGGTCGACGTTGCCGTCCCCGCAGTACGGAGCCTCTCCTCCGCTGGTCGTCTCGGTGGTCGGATTCGTCGGATTCGTCGTGGGGTTGCCGGTCGGATCCGTCGACGCCGTCGTGCCAGGAGGATCCGTCGACGTCGGGGTATCGGTCGTCGGGTCGCCGGTGGGTCCGCTGCTCGGACCATCCGAGGTCGACGAGCCACTCGTCGACCCGTCGTCTGGCCCGAGATCGGGATCGACTCTTGGGGAGAAACAACCGCCGGCCATGGCGGCCAGCGCGACGAGGGTAGTCCAACGAGTCTGCATGCAGTCCTGCGCCCCGATCCTAGCCCCAGAACCCTCGGGGACCAAGTCCGCCCCCTCGCAGGGGACAGGTCGGTCGCGAACCCGTGGGACTGTGGGGCTGAAAGGACCTAGCCAAACACCGACAGAGCCGGCCCCGATGCCAAGCAGAGGTATGAGCAAAAAGTTGCCGGCACCGAAGCCTCCTCCGGCGACACCGGCGACACGACCGACGCGCCCACCACCGACGCGTCCACCACCGAAGCCCCCACCACCGACCCGGCCACCACCGACGCGCCCACCACCGCAGCAGACGACACCACCGCAGCCGACGACAGCACCACCGACCCTGTCGACGCATGTGAAGGCGTCGAGTGCGACGACGGCGAGAGCTGCCTTGGCGGCCTCTGCGTCCCGGACGAGGACAGCGACTCGGCCGGGGATGAGTGCCCGGAAGGCGAAACCTGCGAGATGACGGGCGCTGGCGGGATGGCCTGCCTCGGAGCGCCTTCTCACTGTGTCCTGGCGTGCGGCGGCGGTGCGGCGTGCCCCGAAACGATGGAGTGCCAAGCGGGCGCGTGTCAGTACGTCGCGTCCGGCGAGCTGCCGGCTGAACAGGACCCGATCTATCCGCTGCAGATGACTTGTCCGGAAGGCTACTTCATGCAGCCTGTGGCGTTTGCACAGGGATTCGGAGTCTGCGCTCCTGAGTGCGACGCAGAGGGCATGTGCCCCGCTGCGGAGTCCGGCACTGCCGTCGGGGTCTGCGCATTCAACCCCTCCAGCAGCGGCGACGCTTGCTAGGTTCAAGACTCTAGGTCGAGAAGGCGGGAGGTGCTACCTCCCGCCTTTTTTCAACTACGGCCGGCGAGGCCGGCCCCTACTGTTCTACGCAGTAGAAGACCGGCTGGGTGCCCGCCAATATGAGACCGCCCGTCGCGGTCGAACACGCCCGTTGACCTTCGTCGAGAAACGCGGTCACGGATATCTTTTGACCGACCGCGAAGTCGAGGTCCGGTGAGTTGCTGGACCATCCGTTGCAGGTGTCCGACGCCGCGGGCCTCCAATCCTGCAGCATCCCAGTGACCACCGGCCACCCCTGGAGAAAGCAGAACTCGGGGTCAGCGTCGCAGACCGGGTAGATCGAGTTGGTCAGATCCATGACCGCGCCATTTCGGATTCCCAGCAGTGGTGTCTCGTCTGTCGTCCAAATCGGCGTTCCGTCGGAGCGGACGTAGGCCGTGAAAGGGCGCAATGGCCAGTCGATGGGATCGTCAGCGGCGTTGGGTGTGCCATCAGTGGCTTGGCGAACACCCGGCACGGTGAACAGCGCGCGCGATCCCACCGCACATCGAGAATCAGCGAACCCAACTGGATTCGGCTGGTGGTTTCCACCACCGAACGAGTTACTCAGCCGGATCACCTTCTCCTCGACCACCGTCGAACAGTCCGGTGCACAGGCCCCAACCTCCAGCAGGTTGTCATCCGCGCCGTCGTCACAGAACTCGTCCGGCCCCAGATTCCCATCTCCACAGACGTTGAGGTTGCAGTCGGGCAGGCAGCCCCGGTCCAAGCCGTTGTTGTCCAGCCCATCGTCGCACTCCTCTCCGGGGTCGACGTTGCCGTCCCCGCAGTACGGATCTTCTCCCCCGCTGGTCGTCTCTCGTGTGGGGTCGCTCGTCGGGTCCGTCACCGTGGGGGTGCCCGTCGAATCCGCCGACGTCGTCGTGCCAGCGGGCTCGGTTGTGGTCGTGGGGTCACCGGTGGATCCGGTACTCGGGCCAACGGAGGTCGACGAGCCGCTGCTCGTCGACGCATCGACGGATTCGAGATCGGGATCGGCCTCCGGAGAGAAACAACCGCCGGCCATGGCGGCCAGCGCGACGAGGGTAGTCCAACGAGTCTGCATGCAGTCCTGCGCCCCGATCCTAGCCCCAGAACCCTCGGAGACCAAGTCCGCCCCCTCGCAGGGGACAGGTCGGTCGCGAACCCGTGGGGCTGTGAGGCTGTGGGGCTGTGGGGCTGAAAGGACCTAGCCAAACACCGATAGAGCCGGCCCCGATGCCAAGCACCGATCACTGTTCCACGCAGTACATGTTGGTGTACGGAAAACAAGCAATTGGCGGCCCCGGGCAAACGGTGAGTTCGTCGCAGTCCGCCACCTGACCGCCCCGAATGAAGTTCGGATTCGATGGAGAGTTAGCGTTGCCAGGACGGTACGTCGCTGTGGTCGACGTCCAGCCGTCGCAGTCTGAAGAGTTGGCTGTTGTCCAGTCGGCGTTGAGCCCAGTGACCACGTCAGCAGGAGACCCACCGGACCCAACCGGGTTCTCCAGGAACTCCGCCTGCCCATCTCGCACGCCGAGAAGAGCCACGGAGTCCGTCCTCCAAATCAGCTCCCCGGACGTTCGAACGTAGAAGGTCCACGGAGCCAGCACCCAGTCGAGCGGGTCGACCACCTCGTTCGGCGACGTCGTCGCCCGACGCACCCCTGGATACGCGAAGAGCGCCCGGTAACCCACGGGACAGGTCCCGTCCGCGGTCGCGACGGGATTGTTCCCGAGGTCACCGTCGGACACCGCGTCCCCCAGGCGGATCACCTTCTCTTCGACCACCGTCGAACAGTCCGGTGCACAGGCCCCAACCTCCAGCAGGTTGTCGTCCGCGCCATCGTCACAGAACTCGTCCGGCCCCAGATTCCCATCTCCGCAGACGTTGAGGTTGCAGTCGGGCAGGCAGCCCCGGTCCAAGCCGTTGTTGTCCAGCCCATCGTCGCACTCCTCTCCGGGGTCGACGTTGCCGTCCCCGCAGTACGGAGCCTCTCCTCCGCTGGTCGTCTCGGTGGTCGGATTCGTCGGATTCGTCGGATTCGTCGTTGGGTTGCCGGTCGGATCCGTCGACGCCGTCGTGCCAGCAGGATCCGTCGACGTCGGGGTATCGGTCGTCGGGTCGCCGGTGGGTCCGCTGCTCGGACCATCCGAGGTCGACGAGCCACTCGTCGACCCGTCGGCTGGCCCGAGATCGGGATCGACTCTTGGGGAGAAACAACCGCCGGCCATGGCGGCCAGCGCGACGAGGGTAGTCCAACGAGTCTGCATGCAGTCCTGCGCCCCGACTCTAAGCCTCGGCCTCCCGGCCCACCAAGTCCGATCCCGTCCCACGGACAGGTGGCTTGCATCGCCCTGCGCGGCCTCCGACACCGCTCCTCACGTGGCCCTACCGCCGGTCGAGCTTCGCCTGGACGGCGAAGATGTCTACGAAGGAGGCCGAGACCGACCGCCCCTCGAGCCGGTCGAGTCTCGGGGCGTGGATTCGCGGCGGGCGACGACCATCCGCGACAGGCCGCTGACGCTGCCCACCCACAGAGGCCGAGGGGTCGGTGCACGCGAGCGTGGCAGGACCGCCTGATCGGTCGGTGGCGGGTGTCGTCGCCACCACCACTGCCGTAGCCACCCCCGGATCCGCAAAAAATTCAATGATTCCGTGCTTCGAAGCTTGGCACGTCGCTTGTATTCTTATTGGGTGTCCGGGCAACTGGACGACAACTAAAAACTCCAATCCTCCGATCCGTTCAAGTCTTCAGCCGATGCCTCCCCGGGCATCGGCTGAAGCATTTGGTTCGCTGCTCGTTTCGATGTCCGCATCACCGCGTGACGCTCGGCGTGTGAACGCGTGAGCGCGCATCCGTGAGCGCGCATCCGTGAGCGCGCATCGTGGTGGCGGGTGTCGTTGCCACCACCACGGTCGTAGCCACCCCGTCTCCCCGTGAAAGTCCAATGATTCCAGGCGATGGTCCTTGGCACGTCGCTTGTACTCTTGGGGAGTGTCCAGGCAACTGGGCAACATCCAAAACTCCAATCCTCCGATCCGTTCAAGTCTTCAGCCGATGCCTCCCCGGGCATCGGCTGAAGCATTTGGTTCGTCCGTCCTGATCACATGACGGTCATGGGTCAGGAAACCCCAGCGCCGACGCCTGCCACGGGGCCTTCTGCTGCCTCCGTAGTCCGCGCTCCCTCTTTGGCCCGTGGTGATCGGAACATCGTTTAAACCGTGGCCTCGTGCACGCTAGAACCACTTGTCTCCGCGCAATCAGGTGACAAGCTTGCAACACGCCGATGGTTCCAAACCGCCGAGCATTCGTTCGAGCCCCCCTCCAGGGCAAGGCCGTCGTCGCCACCGCGCGCGGTGACGTCCGAGCGAAGATGCTCGATGTCAGCGTCGGTGGGGCAGGACTCGAGCTGCCCGGGAAAGTCGCCGCTGGGGACTTCGTCCGCCTGCGCGTGCAGGTGTCCGTCGACGGAGTGCTGACGTGGATCGATCCCGATGCGTTGGTCGTGCGGGTGGACCCGACGCCGATGGGCGCGAGCATCGTCGGGCTCACGTTCGTCGGTGTCCCCTCGGCCGGGCTGAAGGCCCTCTCGAACTATGTCGCTTCGCATGAGCGACCCAAGGCCGTCGGCAAGCCGGAGATCATTCGGGCACCCCAGCCTCCGGTTCAGCGCACCAAGCCCGCGCCTCGTCCGGTCCCCAAACCACGCCCAGCGAAGCCGGTGAGTCGAGCCCGTGCGACGGACGACGACACGCGCGCCAAGCGAAGCGAGCTTCGCGACCTGTTCCAAAAGGCGCTGACCGACCTCGACGAGGATCCCCGCAAGCGACGCTGACCTGCCCTCAAGCCGCGACACGTAGCGTGTACTGGCTGTTGTCGGTCTCCACGACGAGTGCCTCGTCGGAGTGCTGGAACCGGCGAACCACGCCGGTTTGCACGACGCCATGTTCCCCGACGATGACCAGGCTGACGCCCACCTTGGGCTTGCCGAGCACGTAGACCCTGCCCGAGGGCATGTCGGGCCGAGGCTTCGAGTTGGGAGAGATCGGATTGCGTTCCAGTGTGAAGGCCTCGTTCATACGACTCGGGTTCCCGGGCACTCCACTGCACATGTCGATCCGAGCGCGGTCCCGCACCGCAGGGCGTCGATGCGGACCAGCCTGGGTCTGCGGCCCACGGTCCGCGCACTTTTGGGTCCATGGCGACGTCACCAACCTGGCGTCGATGTCGTGCGCGTGGGCGGATCCGCCAGAGGGATGACTCCCGATCGCCCACCGTGCTCCGTAACACTGTTCACGAGATCGGTACTGCCGAACGCGTGACGGTCAAGAAATCGGGGGCGAGAGGACGCCCTGGCCTTCTTGCTGCGCGCCGGCGCCGGGGAGACGCTCATCGCGCCGCTCTTCGACGTCATCCGCGAGCGAGGTGTCGTGCTGCGAGCGTTCCACCGCCTCGTTCGCGTCGAGCTCGACGACGCCGAACACAACGTCGAGGCGTTGGTCTTCATGCGCGCGGCTCGGACCTGCGCCGACTATGATCCGGTCGTGACACAGGACGGCTTTCGGCGCTTTGGTGCCGAGCCCGACTGGGACCAGCTCCAAGACGGCGAGGCCCTCCGTACCCGCGGGGTCGACTTCTACTCTCGCTTCGGCGACCGCGCCGAGACGGAGGAGGGCGTCTTGCGGCGCGGCGTCGACTTCGACGACGTGGTGCTCGCGCTCCCCTTGGGTTCGATCATCCCCGACGGTGACGGCCACAGCCCCGTGGCGCGGTGGCTGGATGCCAAGCCCGAGGCACGCGCCTGCATCGAGCGCCTTCACCTGGTCCGGACCCTTCCCGCGCAGCTGTGGTTCGACGAGTCACCCGACGTGCTGGGCTGCAGGGACCGCGCCGTCGCAACCTGGGGCGAGACCTACTCGGTGGCATGCGACATGAGCGACGTCATCGAGCACGAGCGATGGGGTCCGGACGGACCACGGACCAGCGTGTACATGTGCGGCGCATGGCCGCTGCGGTCCCCTTCGGCGGCCTCGACCGACCCCAGCGCGCGGTGCGACGACGACGAACTCGCGCGCACACTGATCGAAGCGCAGCTCTCCGAGCACGGTGCGGCCACCTTCTCGCATCCGCCTACCCTCCACACCCCGGCGGGTGCCGCGGACCGCTGGCAGGCCCAGTACATCCGCGCCAACGTGGAACCCTGGGACCTCGCAGATCTCGCCCTGCCGGGCGCAGATGGTGTCCGGCTCGAGGCGACACACAGCGGGCTAAACAACATGGCGCTCGCCGGTTCCTGGGTGCGAACCCCCGTCAACACCACGAGCGTGGAGGCAGCGGTGTGCAGCGGACTCGCCGCTGCGCGAGCCCTGGGCGCAGCGTGTCGCCCCATCCTCGCTGAAGGCTTCCTCCGCACCCCCGCGACGCTCGTCCGCCTTCCCCGGCGGCCCAGCCCCCCTGACCATGTCCAACCAATCGATCCCGACCACGTCCCTCATACCCCAATGTGCGCACCGGACGAATCGCACCTTCCAGGACGGACAGGCGCTCGACCTCCCTGTGGAGCATTTGTGGTGGCTGACCGAGGGTGACGTCCTGGTCGAGACCGCCTCGCGCCCCATCGAGGTTTGGGCCGCACCTCGGGGCCTCGACATCGGCGGCAGTCTTCGCGGACATCCTTCGGCCCGCTTCATCGCGAGCGGCGCTTGCACGGCGGTCGGCATCCCCAAGGCGGAGGTGTCCGAGGCGGAGATCATCGCGGCACTGAGCGAGGAGACGCGCGGGCTGTGGTCACGGATCGCCACCGACGCCCGCCGCGACGATGACGTGTTCGCGTCGTGGGCTCGCCCCGTTCCTGGCCCGTGGTGGTTTCGCCGCGCAGAAGCGGCGATCGTGGTGATGCAGGGAGACCCCCGCCGCATCCGTTCCTGCCTGCCTCGCGGCGTGCACTCTCTACCAGGGACCGGCGGCCGCTACCTGCTCGCGGTCGCCCGCTTCGACGAGGTCGGTTCCGAAGACGAGCGCAATACCCGTCGTTTCACCTACCATGAGGTCACCCCATTCCTACCGGTTTGGTCGGGGGTTCGGGGACCGGCAGCCTTCATCCCCGAGCTGTACCCCGACGCCTGGATGGCCGTGATCCTCGGTCGAGAGATTCACGGATTCCCCAAGCGCACCGCGAGGGTCGCACTCCGCGACGATGGAGGAGAGCTCATCGTCGACGGGAAGCTCGCGCTCAAGATGCGCTGGCGCGAGCTGTGCCCAGAGTCGCCGAGCGCGGCCGTCGGCGCGCTCGGAAGCACCCTCGTGCCCTTCGAGTGGGTCGACCGCGCGCTGCGGTCCTTCGTCCCAGAGCGTCCGCGATTCTCGGCCCTGGTGCACAAGCGGATCGGTGCCGCACGAACCTCGGGGCAGACGCTGGACATCGACGAGATCGTGCGCGTCCCCGTCACGCTCGACCCGATCTCCCGAGCCGAGTCGCTGCAAGGCTTGTCCGTCTCGGTCGGCGACGGTCCGGGCATTCTGCACGGCACGGCGATTGCGGGCTGGAGACTCCACAGCGGGTTCCACTTCGGGCCAGGCTCGAGGGAGCGATCGGGTCGCACGCCGGGGTGGACGTCGTGACGCAAACCCGCGTCCTGGTGCTGGGCGGAGGGTGCGCTGGGGTCGCTGCAGCCTGGGCGCTCTCGTCCACCCCGCAGGCTCGCCGAAGATTCGACGTCACGGTGATGCAGTCCGGCTGGCGCCTGGGGGGCAAGGGCGCCACAGGCCGCGATCCCACCCGAGGCTACGGCATCCTCGAGCACGGCCTGCACCTGTGGCTGGGCTTCTACGACAACGCGTTCGCGATGGTGCGAGACCTCTATGCACACTGGGATGGCCCGAGCCAGGGCCCGCAGCGCGCGCTCGAGACCGCCTTCGCGCCGAGCCATGACGTCCGCTTGTTCGGCGGCACTCCAGGGCGAGAGCAATGCTGGACCCTCCGCTTTCCAGAGCTGCCCGGGCGCCCATGGGATGCGGTCCCCGACGCGCGACCAGCTTGGCTCACGCTCTGCGCCCGGTGGCTTCGCATGCTTCCCGAGCTCGCCCAGGGCGTGCCCCCCGAAGACAGGCCGACGTTGTTCGGGCTGGGCCGTACCATCGTCCGCGGCTTGGCCTACGAGTGGTCGAGGTGGGGAGAGGCGACGTGGGACCGAATGGACCAGGAGGACTTTCGCGGCTGGCTGAAGCGTCACGGCGGTTCGCAAGACCAGGCCTTCAGCCCTCCGGTGAGCGCCCTGTACGACCTAGGATTCGCCTATCCCCCGGGGCACACGCGAGAGGGTCGGGCTGCGGCAGGCGTGGCCCTTCGCGTGCTACTTCGCATGTTCACCGGATACCGCGGCGCGCCGATGTGGCGCATGACCGCGGGCATGGGGGACACGATCTTCGCCCCCGCGTGGGATGTACTGCGGGCCCGCGGCGTGAACATTGCGTTGTTCCATCACGTGCTGAATCTGGGCGTGGCGCGCGACCTCGTAGAGCGCGTCGAGGTCGGCATCCAGGCTCGAGGCGTCCGCGGGTACGACCCGCTCATCGATGTCGGAGACGTCCGTGCATGGCCCGCCAGCCCGATTCGAGCGCGGCTGTCGGACCTCGCCGAGGGAGAGCTCGATGGCGACGATCCCCCAGCGCTCCGCCGCCAGACGCTCGAGCGCGGTCGGGACTTCGATGCGGTGGTCTTGGCGATCCCCGCCGCCGCCCAACGGAACTGTGCGGCCGAGCTCGCGCGTTCCAGCCCTCGCTACGCCGCCATGCTCGAGCACAGTCACTCGATTGCGACGATCGCGGCCCAAGTTTGGTTCTCACGGCCTGCCGCGACGCTGGGGCCCGACGCCCGCGCGAGCGTGACCACCGGCCAGCCAGGTTTGTTTCGGACCCAGGCCAACATGACCGAAGTCCTGGCCGCCGAGGCGTGGCGCGAGTCACCGCGGCACCTCGCGTACCTGTGCGGGGCTGCCCCACCGAGCGTGTCGTCCGCCCCCGACCGCGCGCAGGCAAATGCAAGGTTGCGCAGGTTGGCGGACACATGGCTGCGCGACGGGGCAGCAGACGGCTGGCCGGGCGCACGGACCGCCTCTGGACGCCTCGACGAGGCAGCCCTCCACGTCGACCCCGGGGGACGAACACCGGACGCGATCTACCTGCGGGCCAACGCCGCCGCGTGGGAGCGCTACGTCCTCTCCCTGCCGGGGACCACCCGCTTCCGCCTGCCGCCGGGGGGGTCCGGGTTTGCCAACCTCTTCCTGGCTGGCGACTGGACACGGACCGCGATCAACGGGGGCAGCGTCGAAGCGGCGGTCTCCTCAGGGGTGGAGGCGGCGGCCGCAATTGAGGCAAGCCTGGGGTGATCGGCCCGTGGTAGATGGGCCGCGTGAGCGGAGAGGGAGAGATTCGCAGCGAGCTACGCGCGCTGCTGAAGCTGGGGCTCCCGGCCGCAGCAACCCAGCTCGCTTCGATGCTGCTCGGTGTCGTCGACACGATGATGGTGGGGCGCCTGAGCACCGAGGCGCTCGACGCCGTGGCCCTGGGGCACCTGTGGATCTACGGCACGATGATCTTCGGCATGGGCCTGATCTGGGGGATGGACCCGATCATGTCTCAAGCCCACGGCGCCGGGGACGGTGCCCGGGTCGGACGCACGCTGCACTCGGGGATCGTCCTGGTCGCGCTCATGGTGCCGCCGCTTTGGTGGGCGTGGAGCCAGACCGAGGCGGTCATGCTGGCCTTTGGGCAGACCCCGGCACTCGCCGCCGCCGCAGACCTCTACGTGGACCGTCAGCTCTACAGCATGCTGCCCTTCCTGCTGTTCTTCGCGCTTCGGCAGTACCTGCAGTCGCGCGAGATCGTGATGCCGGCGCTGTGGGTGATGGTCGTGGCGAACGTCTTCAACGTCGTGGCCAACTGGGCGCTCATCTTCGGCAACCTCGGCTTCGATCCGGCCGGTCTCGAGGGCGCCGCGCAGGCGACGGCGGCCACCCGGGTGTTCACGTTCGTCGGCCTGGTGGTCTGGATTCGCGTCGCCGGCCTCTACGAGGGCGCGTGGGCGCGACCCACCGCTGCCTCGTTCTCCCTCCGCGGCGTGGGTGCCATCGTCAAGCTCGGGCTCCCGATCGGGCTGATGTACATGCTCGAGGGCTGGGCCTTCCAGTTCAGCACCCTGCTCGCCGGACGGCTCGGCGTCGCGCAGCTGGCCGCGCACACGATCGCGCTCAACCTCGCCTCCTTGACCTTCATGATCCCCATGGGACTGTCGTTGGGCGTCGCGACGCGGGTGGGCAACCTCGTCGGTGCGATGCAACCCGCGCGTGCGGAACGCTCGAGCCGCATCGCGCTGGTCCTCGGCGCAGGCATCATGCTCGTCAGCGCCTTGGGCTTCGTGCTGGGTCGCCACGTTCTCGCGTACCTGTACACGCAGGACGTCGTCGTCGTCGCCCTGTGCGCCACCATCCTGCCCATCGCGGGGGCGTTCCAGGTCTTCGACGGGATCCAGGTGGTCTGTGGCGCAGTCCTGCGCGGCGTGGGCGCGACCCGCCCCGCCGCAGTCTTCAACCTCGTGGCCTACTACGCGTTGGGCTTGCCGATCGGCATCGGCCTGACCTTCGGGCTCGGGTGGGGACTGCCCGGCCTGTGGATCGGGCTCGCCTTCGGTCTCGCGATGGTCGCCCTGATCCTGGTCTGGTGGATCCGAACCCGCGTCAGCTTCGTGCCGCTCGAAGGTTCGCGATGAGCGTCAGGCGACGCCGGTCACCCGCTTGATCACCTCGACCACCGGGCCGCCGACCATGTTCGCGACGTTTCCGACCCGCTCCAGGACGCTCGAGCGCGCCTCGGTCAGCACGCGAACCGCCTCGACGCGATCGTAGGTGTCCTCTTGGAGCACGATCATCCCCTCGTCGTCGTACACGAGGTTCGAGATCCCCGAGAACTCGAACGGCCGACCATCTCGCCGGCTCTTGGGCAGACGATTGCGCCACTGCGTCACGACGCGCCCCTCGTCGACGACCGTCCAGTCCACGGGGAAGACCCAGTCCTCGAGGTTGCTCATGCTCACCCGCAGGAACTCGCGGATCGACTCGCGCCCCTCGATGCGGCCGAAGAACGGCTCGCTGTAGGACCCGTCGGGTCGAAACAGATCCGCGAGATCGGTCCAGCGGCGAGCGTCGTGCAGCGCGCGATGACGCGCATAGGCGGCGGCGGTGTCTTCCCGGCAGAGGGTCACCAGCGCAGCGGACCACGGCGAGAGGGCGAGAGCAATCCGGCGTGACCGCGCGATTCCGCTCCGCTCCGGGCACGTATGTGAACATACTCCAGGGTACGACATTGTCAGACACGTATTTCCCTCGTACGCTCGACCCGTGGGGAAGCAATCTCGTCCAGGTCTGCGCCTTTTGACCGCTCTCGCGCTCTCCATGTCGCTCAGTGCGGCCTGCCAGAGCCAGGACGACGAGGTCTTCGGGGACGAACTCGCCGTCGGTGGGCCGCTGGGGAAGGCGGACGGGGCCGGCGTTCCGGGCCTCGCCGTCGATGGCAACTACGCCGACACGCAGGTCTGGGAGGTCCGCAACCGGTGGGAGGACACGCAGACCGCAGCGGCCCGAGAAGCGGGCATCGCCTGGCCGGCCGACAGCGGTCTGACCTGGGATGAAAAGTATGCGCTGTGGGTCGAGTCGCTCGACCTCGTCGACGGCTACTACAACGAGACCTTCGAGATCACCACGCCGTGGGGCAAATCGATCCAGGCCGCAAAACTCGACTGTGCCGACGTCGCCCTCACGATGCGAGCGTCCTTCGCCGCCTGGTACAACCTTCCGTTCTTCGTCGTCGCCTACGACGCGGGCACCGCGGTCTACTTCGGCCACTTCGGCATCCGGACCGCGAGCGGCATCTGGAACGACATGCCGCGATTCTCCCAATTCGCCGACTACAGCGACATGGGCTCCGACGCCCTGGACGACTGGCCCCGGGACAACACGCTTCGCAACCGTGGGGTTCAAAGCGGCGACGACCAGGACTTCATCTCCGAAGGCGCGCGAACGGGCACCTGGCTCGACGAGCTGCACCTCAACAAGCGGGCCGGACGCTTCATCCGCCTGATGTTGATCTTCACCGGGTCCGGGCACCTCGCCGACAGCCGCAACACGTACAACCTCGAGCCCGAGGCGCTGCGAGAGGGCGACGTCAACCTGCACCGCTGGCAGGCCCAAGGCGTCGGCCACACGATGTTCATCGTCGAGGTCGACAAGCTCGAGGGCGGCAAGACCGACGCCCGCATCGTCGAAGGCAATCTGCCTCCGGCCCAGCCGCACGTCCTCGACGCCGTCAGCAGCAAGCTGCGCCTGACCACCAACACCGGTGGTGGCACCGGCTACGCGCAGAACAACGGAGGCCTCAAGCGTTTCCGCGTCGCGAAGGACATCGGCGGTTTCTGGACCAACACCTGGATGGCCAGCGACGAAGCGTCGTGGATCGACGACCGGGACCACGAGGCGATGGCCGCACGGATCGGCACGCTGCAGGGACTGCTGGGCGAGGTCTCCCCCGAAGAGAAGATGACCGCGCTGCTCGAGATCCTCGAGTCGAAGCGCGAGCACCTGCGGGACAAGCCTGCGTCGTGTTCGGCCCGGACCAAGCGCGAAGAGGCGTTCGGCCAGATCTACGAGCTGGCTGCCGAAGAGTTCGGCATGAGCAAGGCGCAGGTCGACCAGATGTACCGGATCGACGAGGACTACGTCTTCGCCGAGCTCGAATACGCCCAGTCCAAGACCTGCTGCTGGAACGGCAGCAGCAGCGACATGTTCGAGACGATCATGGCGGTCAACGACCAGCGCCAGGCCGATGCCGAAGCCTGCCTGGAACCGCTGGTCTTCAAAGCCGTCGACGGCGGCTACGAAGACTTCCGCAGCTTCGCGCCCGATACATGGGTCGAGTACAGCAATGACGAGAGCTGCCCGCAGGGAGAGCTGCCCAACCACGACGACGTCGAGACCGAGCACGACTGGACGGCCTACTGCGCGTGGGTCGAAGGCGGCGGGGGCGACGGCGGGGGCAGCGGCGGGGGCGACGACGGGGGCAGCGGTGGCGCGGACTCGTGCAGTGGGCAGTGCGGCGGCATGGCCGAGAGCTGCTGGTGCGATGCCGGCTGCGCCGAGTACGGCGACTGCTGCGACGACTACGCGAGCGTCTGCGGATGAGTGGCTCCGCGTTCGGGGTCTTCACGTCGAAAGACTCGTCGCGGGCCGGTCGACCGCACCGGATGACGTTCGGCTGATTCGGCCACCGGGCCTGCCGCAGCTCACCACGGCGGCGGTTTTCGAGGTGCAAAGGGTCATGGCTTCCTGCGACACTTCGGGCGTTGGAACATCGAATCCAGGTTCGGGAGCCCTCCCATGCCTTCGCCACCGCCGATGGCGTGCTGTTCGTGTTCTGGAGGCGCGGTGTCTCGCGTCAGGCGACCGATGCGATGTTCGAGGTGATGGACGCGCTGGTCGAGGCGCGTCCCTCGATCGGGGTGCTCGTCACCGTCTACGACGGGATCGACTTGCCGCAGCAGGATGTTCAAGCGGCCATCAGTGAAGGTCTGTTGGCGCGGACGAAGAAGCTCGGCCATGGGGTCGCGATCGCAGTCGAGGGCTCGGGCATCGGCGCCACGCTCGGGCGGTCGATCGCGCGAACGATCAGCCTGTTCTCCCGTCAGGGCTACCCGTCCAAGGTCCACCCCAACCCGAGCGCAGGGCTCGCCTGGCTGCGCCGCCAGGGTGCCGATGCGGTGGCCGACATCACGACATACCAAGTGATTCGGGCCCAGGTGGACGCTCTACCGTCATGACGGCCGAGCGCTTCGACGCGATCATCGTGGGCGGACGCGTCGCGGGAGCGAGCTTGGCCACTCGCCTCGGACGTGCTGGGTTGCGCGTGCTGCTGCTCGACCGCGACGCCAACGCGAGCACGCCGGTGATCTCGGTGCCGCTGCTGCTCAACAGCGCGATGGCCCTGCTGGACGGGCTCGACGTCTCCGAAGAGGTCTACGCTCGCGGCACACCGAAGATCCGCGGGATCGAGTTCGAGATGTCGGACTACTTCAGCACCCGACTCTCCCTGCCCGAGGTCTCCGGGCGCGACTACCTCTATGCCGTCGACCGTCCGCAGCTCGATGGCGCGCTGTGGGAGCGCGCCGCGAACACTCCAGGCGTGACGGCTCGGCGCGGCGTGTCGATGCGCCGCGTCCTGCGGGACGAAGATCGGGTCGTGGGCGTCGTGGTCGAAGCCGGCCGTCGCACCGAGGAGATCCGCGGCCGATGCGTCATCGGAGCGGACGGCAGGTACAGCAAGACGGCCCGCGAGGTGGGCTCCGAGGTCGTCCACGTCCGCACCGACTGCAACACGGTGCTGCACTTCGCGTATTGGGAGGGCTGCCCTCCGCACGACAGTGGCGAGGAGATCGTCCAGATCCACGCGAGCTGCGACGGCTTCAGCTTCGTGCTGATGCCCAGCCGTGACGGCCGAATGGGCGTGGTCACCCAAGGCCGCGTCGATCGATACCGGCTCGATGCCGGGGTCGAGGCCACCTATCACGGCCTCCTCCAGGCGCGCCCTGCCGTGTGGAAGCGGCTCGCGCCCGCGCAGCGGACCACGCCCGTGCTGGGCATCAAGTTCGCCAACGCGTTTCGCCACCCTGCGGGCCCGGGCTGGATGCTGGTCGGCGACGCGTTCCACCACAAGGACTCCTACGACGCGCAGGGCATTTACGACGCGCTGCTGCAGTCCCAGCTGCTCGCCGCGGCGCTCATCCCCTGGCACGGCGGGGAGACGACGTGGGACGAGGCGACCGCCACCTACGAACGCGAGGCGATGGCGGCGATGCGTCCGATGTTCGAGGCGACCATGGACCGCATCCAGCGCGAGGTCTACAGCGACCCCCCACCTCTCATCGCGCGCACCGTCATCCGATGGACGATGACCGATCCGACCTGGAAGCGACGCTTCACCGAGCTGCTCACCCGGACGATCGAGCCCCAGGGGTGGGCGCCACCCAGCGTCGCCATCGGGGCCCTCGTCCGCGGCCTGGGTCGCGATCTGGTCGGCCGGAATGGCTAACACTCCGCGGTGAACCCAGAAAAGTTGCGTCCTACGGCGCTTTTTGCCTTGCCCACACTGTGAGATGAGGTATGAAGTGTAGGTCGAGAACGCACTCGTTCTCGACGACTCCATCCTGATTCGTCGTTTCGTTTCCAACGTCACTCTGCACATCCCGCTCCTACTCCGTGCAGAGGATCCCGGGGCGCCTGGGCCAACTCCCGCAAATCTGGCCCAGGCGCTCATTTTTTTTGGTTCGTCGCCGATGCTACCGTCGTCCGGCGATGACGAGCGTTGCGCTGCAGATCGGGTCCTCCTCCGCCACCCTCGACGCCCGACGGCCGCGTCACATCATCGGGCGCGACGAGCAGTCGGCATCGATCTGCGCGGCGCACCCGACGGTGTCCCGACGCCACTGCGAGGTCTACCTCGAGAATGGCTACGCGCTGATCCGAGACATGGGGTCGAGCAACGGCACCTGGATCAACGGCCACCCCGTGGGTCAGCAGCCGGTGCAGCTCGCGCCCGGCCAGCAGGTGTTCATCGGACACATGCCGCTGAGCGTGACGTGGTCGGGGGGTCAGCAGCAGGGCGCGACGGTCATGGGTGAGCTGCCCGCGGACCTCATGGCGCTGATCGAAGCCCGCAAGGCGCAGGCCGCGGTCTCGTACAGCGCGCCACCGGTCGTTGCGACCCCGGCGCCCGGAGACGCCTCGGCCGCGATGACCTATCGCCGCCAGGGCTCCAACGACAACGGCGTCTTCATGATCGCCCTGCCCTCGGACGACTTCAGCAACGACACCACGATCAAGGGCTTCGCGGAGTTCACGGCCACCGACAACGAGACCATCGACGAGATCACCATCGAGCTGGTCGAGGTGCACAACAAGGGCGCCAAGAAGGGCCACGTGTGGGACCGGGTGTTGGTCAAGAAGGGCCCGTGGAAGGCGAAGAAGAGCGACCGAGTTCCGATGCCCTTCGAGCTGCGGATCCCGCAGTCCACGTCGATCTCCAGCAAGGACGTGCACTGGGAGATCCGCGGCTGCGTCGACATCGCGTGGGCCTACGACGTCGAGGTGGAGGTGCCCATCAACATGCACAACACCGACGTCGAGAAGATTCGCGACGCGATGGGTGCCCTGGACATGCGCGTCGACACCATCGAGAGCATGCCGCTGGGTCAGGAGTTCAAGGCGCGGTTCGAGCCGCCGGCGCAGTGGCGCACGCAGTGGAACATCGACTGCGTGAACCTGCAGATCCAGTACCTCGGCACCAACCTGCAGATCATGCTCGAGGTCGACAAGAAGGGCGCGTTCTCCAAGGACCGCCGCACCCAGTACAACGTCGAGCTCACGACGCTCCGCCAAGCGTCGCTGCAACAGGTCGGCGAGCAGCTGCTCGCGCTGATCCAGCGGATGCTCAGCCTATAAAAGGCCGCGAGCGAGACTCACTCGGTGGGCGCGGGCGCAGCCTTGGTCAGCAGGTCGGCGAGCTCACCGGACGCGTCCATCTCTCGGACGATGTCGCAGCCCCCGACGAACTCCCCGTCCACGTACAGCTGCGGGATGGTGGGCCAGTCGGCGTACTCCTTGATGCCGTCGCGCACGTTCATGTCCGAGAGCACGTTGAACGACTCGAAGGGAACCTTGTGCTTCTTGAGCGTCTCGAGCACGGCGGCCGAGAAGCCGCACTGCGGGAACATCTTGTTGCCCTTCATGAACAACATCACTCGGTTGTTCTTGACGAGATGCTCGATGAACTTCTGGGTCTGATCGTTGGACATGTCGTCTCGCGCGTCGGGCGCGCCCGTTTGCAGGAGCGCACCCGCACACGATAGGCACACCCGAGGTATTTGCAAACCCGCCCGTTCGTCCGGGCGGAGGAAATGCGATGAATCCTGGGTGCGTCCATGCTTGGCGCAGCCCGCTCCCAGCCACCATGTCCCTGACTCGACGAGCTTTTTCCATTGGCGCCCTCTCCTTGGCAGGTTCGGCCAGCGTCCGCCTGCCCGCCCGAGCCGACGACGACGGCGCGAAGGTCCTCATCGCGGGCGACTCGATGATCGCCGGAGGCTTCGGCCTGTTCCTCGAGCGCGCGCTCCGCAAGGAGCACGGCTACGACGTCGTCCGTCGCGGTCGCAGCAGCTCCGGAATGGCCCGGCCCGACTTCTTCGACTGGCCGGAGGAAGCCCAGCGCCTCGTCGACGAGCGCAAGCCCGACGCCACCGTGCTGATGTTCGGTGGCAACGACGTGCAGGGCCTGTACATGGGCAAGGGCGAGTGGATCCGCTGGGGAGAGGAGGGTTGGGCGGCCGAGTACGCGCGCCGGGTCAACGCACTCGCCGACATCTTCGCGCCCGAGCAACAGCAGCTGTTTTGGGTGGGCCTGCCCATCATGCGGCCCGAGAAGTTTCGCAACCGCTGCACGCTGGTCAACACGATCTTCCGCGCCGAGATGGCCCTGCGTCGCAACGCCTTGTTCATCGACACCTGGAACCTGCTCACCGACGAGGAGGGCGACTTCGTCGACAAGATGGAGGTCAAGGTGTCCGAAGATGCAAAGCCGACGATGATGCGCGTCCGCGCGCACGACGGGATTCACCTGTCGGGCGATGGGGCCGGCGTGGTGAAGCGCCACGTGTTGAAGCAGGCGCTGCCGATCCTCGAACGCATGAAGTCCAGCTGACCCGGCACCACGGCCGGTTCGTCGTGCTCCGAGTCCATCCATGCATCGACACGGGCACTGATACTCTTCGAGCGTGAACAAAGGTCGTAGCCTCGCCGACAATCCTCTTCACCTCGGCCTCGGCGCCACCGCTGTATCCCAGCCCCGGTTCACCGGCGAGCTGTCCTGGTACGAAGCCTACGGGAAACGCCACGGCGACGACGGCGCGGAGGGTCGCCTGGTCGCCATGCATACGTTCTCCGAGTCGTGGACGAGCTGGGAGATGCATCCGGAGGGTGCCGAGGTCGTGCTGTGCACGCGCGGGACCATCACGCTCGTGCAGGCGGTCGACGGTGAGGAGCGCCGAACCCAGCTGACCGAAGGGCAATATGCGATCAACCCTCCAGGCGTCTGGCACACGGCCGATGTCGAGGACGAGGCGACCGCGCTCTTCATCACCGCCGGCCTCGGCACCGAGCACCGTCAGCGATGAGGATCACCGGCGCGCGCGAGCTGTGAGAGGCTGGCACCGCTCCAGATGCACGACCCCACCAAGCCCAAAGACTGGCTCGTCCTGATGCCCTTGTGGCTGACGGTGCTCGCCGTCAGCTCGCAGGTGATGGTGGTTTCACCGATTCTGCCGCGGATCGAGGCCGAGTTGAGCATCGCCGAGGCGCGTCTGGGCTTCATCGTCTCGGGGTACGCGGTCTCGCTGTCCGCCTTTGCGCTCATCGCAGGACCTGTCAGCGACAAGATCGGTCGACGCCGCATCATCTTGATCGGGACCGGCGTGATGGCGGTTGCGCTGGGGATGCACCAGTTCGCGGTCGGGTTTTGGTCTCTGCTGGGAATTCGCATGCTCGCTGGAGCCGCCGGAGGCGTCCTGACCGGCTCGGCGGTGGCGTATGTCGGAGACTACTTTCCCTACGCCAGGCGCGGTTGGGCCTCGGGCTGGGTCATGAGCGGGTTCGCCGTCGGGCAGATCGTTGGCGTTCCCAGCGCAGCGCTCCTGGCGGAGTCGTACGGCTTTCGCGCTGCGTTCTTGCTGTTCAGCGGGGTCACCGGCGTCGCGTTCCTCATGGCCGTGCGCTTCATCCCCGAGCCCGACGTCGAGCGCAGCGACACGCTCGACGTCCGCAGCGCGCTCACCCGCTACCGCGCGCTGCTGGGCCAGCGGCCGATCGCGTTCTCGTCGCTCTCGTACGCGACGATGTTCTTCGCGGTGTCGAGCTTCGTCGTGTTCTTTCCCAAGTGGGCCGAAGAGAGTCGAGGACTGAGCGTCGGGGACATCGCGTCGATGTTCATGATCGGCGGGATCGCGAGCGTGGTCTTCGGCGTGCAGACCGGCAAGTTCAGCGATCGCGTGGGTCGCAAGTCCCTCATCATCGCCTCGTGCGTGGGGACGGCCCTCCTCTTTGCCGTGACCCCCTGGTTCGTCGTCGGCACGGTCACGGCACACATCATGTTCTTCGGAGCGATGGTCCTGCTCGCCATGCGACTGTCGCCCTTTCAGGCTCTGCTCACCGCGCTCTCCCCCGCGCGCGAACGGGGCTCCCTCATGAGCCTGGTCGTCGCGCTCGGGCAGCTCGGCGGCGGACTGGGTGCGGGCCTCGCCGGCACGCTGTACGGCGCGTTCGGCTTCGCCGGGTGTGCGGTCGCCGCCGCGATCAGCATCGCCTTGACCGGTCTGTTCGTGCAGATCGGGATCCCCGAGCCCCGCGCGAGCGAGGCCTGACTTGCACGCCCCGCGTGCCCGCGAGACGCTCGAACCAATGCGACGAGCGCTCATGATCGCGGCGTGCGTGCTCACGCCGCTTCTGGACGCTCACGCCTCCAACGGCGCTGGCGTCCGTACGCCGCCGGTCTACCCACGCGCCTCCTGCATCGGCGACGTCGACCGGAGCGTGGATCCGGTCTTCCACCTCGACATCGGCCTGCCGCGCGAAGACCTCCTGGTCACGGACGACGAACCAGCAGACTCGCGAAGGTTTCAGTTCTTCGCGGTCTGCGAGGACGTACACGTCGATCTCCTGGACCTGCCGAACTGGATCACGGTGGAGGAGGCCACGGACGCCTTGGCCCGCGGCAGCATCGACGCCATGCCGCCGGACGACGACGTCCTCGAGCTGCGTGCCGACCTCGAGGGCTGCGTCTTCCCGATGAACGACGCGAGCGAGCGCATCCCGATCTCGTGTGAGGCCACCGAAGCCGGCCTCGATTTCGACACCTCGGTCCTTCCGGCGGGAAACTATGTCGTCCGCGGATACACCTACGAACCACCGCTCAACCTGTGGAGCTCGCGTCGGGGGGTCGTGCGCGTGCATGATGGAGACGCGAACGCGATGCCTTCGGTCGGCGTGACGACCCCAGCGCTCGACGGTGTGCAGCTCCGGCCCGGCTCTCCCTTCCCGATTCGTGGATGCACGCGAGGGCGCGGCGGGGTGGACGTCGAACTTCAGTGGGCCTCGCTCATCGAGCTCGGCGGTGCCGACGACGCCGCCGCGTGGCGAACCTTCGCCACCGTCGACGCCGCGCAGGGAGCCTTTTCGATCGACTTCGATCCTCCCGAGGACGCGGTCGGGCTGCCGCTGCTGGTCCGGGGCTCGGTGCAGTCCGACGGCACGGCCTGGGTTGATCACGCCGAGGGCACGCTGCTGGTCTTCGACGATGGGGACGTCAGCGACCCTCCGTTTGGCGAGCCGATCGAAATCTGCGGTTTCTATGACCCGACAGACCCGACAGACCCCGTGGATCCGGCGCCGGGAAGCACCGCGGGGGAACTCACGGGGCTGGACTCGAGCTCCGGCGCCACGGGGGAATCTGGGGACGCAGGCTGCGCATGTGCCCTCAGGCCCGCCCGGAGGCACGCTGGAGGCCGGGCCGGCTGGCTGTTCCTGCTGGGGGTCGGCGCGCTGATCCGACGCCGGCGCGTCAGGTGACCGGTGTCCCACCGCAACCGGTACCTCGGGGAGGCGAATCGTGTAAGAGTTGCGGCCGTTTGGCCGGGACGCCCCTACTCCGGGATCGCTGGATCGACTGGATCCTCCAGCGGCACCGCACGGTCCTCATCGTCGCAGTTGTGGTGACGGCGATCGCGGCCGTGCTCGCCTCGAAGCTCGAGGTCGACAGTGATCTGCGGCGTCTGCTCCCGCGCGACCACGAGGTCGTGCTCGCCCTCGAGTCGATCGAGGAGACGTTCGGCAGCACCGGCAGCGTCAACGTCGTGATCAAAGGCGAACCGGAGGCGAGACACGCCTACACCGAGGCCCTCGCCGAGCATCTCGCGGGTCATCCCCTGCTCGAGAACGTCGACTATCGGCTCCCCAGCGACTTCTTCCTCGACCACGCGCTCTACTACCTCAGCGATCCCGAGCTCGAAGAGCTGCAGACGCTCATCGACGAGTGGCTGCACGCCGAGACGTGCGCCGCCGAACCCGATCTGTGCCTGACCAAACCCAAGGAGGGCGCGAAGGAGGCCCTCGAAGGGTTCATCGAGACCAAGCGCAACGACTCCCTGGACCGAACCGGGTTCAAGGATCTCTACGAGCGCGAGGGCATCGACGCCAACGTCATGCTGCTGCACCCGACCAAGCCTGCCGCCAGCTTGGAGTTCTGCCGAGAGGTCACCGACGCGATGCGCGGAGCCAGCCGGGAGGTGCTCGAGCGGGAGGGCGCGCCGTGGACGGACAAGGTCACGGTCAACCTGGTCGGGCCCTACACCAGCAAGGCCGACGAACAAGCGATCGTGCAGCGCGACACGATCCGGGCCGGCGCGGTCGCCTTGCTCGGCGTCATGCTCGTCCTGTACGCGCTGTTCAGGTCGGCGCGCGCCGTCCTCATCCTGCTGGTCCCGCTGCTGTTCGGCGTCGTCTGGTCCTTGGCGGCCACCTACCTGCTCATCGGAGATCTCAACGTCATGACGTCCATGATCTCCACGGTGGTGATGGGGGCGGGCATCGACGCGGGCATTCACTTCTTCCTGCGGGCGCGGAAGGAGCGGAGCACCCATGACAATGACGAGGCCATCCGCCTGGCGTTCCGCAACCTGGTCGTGCCGCTGCTGGTGGCCTCCAGCACCACGGTCGGCGCGTTCACGATCATGGCCACCTCGGACTTCCCGGCGTTCGCCGAGTTCGGCGTCATCTCGGCCATGGGCGTCGCGCTCTGCCTGGCAGCGATGGTCACGGTCCTGCCCGCGTTGAGCTGCGTGGTCGGCATCAAGAGAGCGAAACCACCGAGGATTCGCCGGGGCGTCCTGTCCTCGGTCCTGCTGGCCAAGCCAGGCCTCGTGCTGTCGATCCTCGGCGTGCTCACGATCTACTCGGCCTGGAAGGCCCCCCAGGTGGGGTTCGCGTACAACGGCCGCGAGCTGCAGTCGGACTACACCCGCAACACGTCCGAAGGCGACGTCAACCTGATCTCCGAGATCTTCGGGCGCGACATCCATGCGGGGATCGTGGTGCGGGACTCGCTCGAGTCCGCGCGCGCGACCCTCGACGAAGCGCGCGCCGCCCGACGAGCCCTCATCGCGGCCGGCCATGAATCGGTCGTCGCAGAGCTGTTCGCGGCCCCCGACCTGCTGCCCGATCCGGCGATCGAGCCCAAGGCCCGAGAGGAAGCCATCCTCACCCTGCTCGAGCCCTCGACGATCGAGGAGATGGCGCAGAGAGCTGGGGTCGACGCCGACGACCTGCTCGCCCGGGCCCGAAAAGTCGCCGGAGACGAGTTCGACGGCAGCGAGTGGGAGGAGAGCGAAGAGGAGGGCCCGGACCCAGACCCTGCCCCAGACCAGGACCCAGACCCTGCCCCAGACCCAAACCAGGACCCAGAGGAGGACGACTGGGATGGCGAGGCTCAGGACGCAGCACCGGCAGCCAACCGCATCGACGAGGAAGACGCGGCCAACCTCATCCGCATGCTGTCGGCACGCCCCTTCGGCATCGACGACCTGCCGCCCGAGCTCCTGCACGCCGTCCGGGCCAACGACCGAGCCTACGGGGTGTTCGCCTACCCAGCGTTCGACGCGGCCGACATGCTCAAGGGCGTCGAGTTCCGCGAAGAGACCAGCGCCTACCTCGACAGCGACGACCTCTTCGTCGGAGAGACGACCGTCTACGCGGCGATGTTCTCCATGCTGCGCAAGGAAGCACCGGTGGTCCTCGGCATGGCCGCCGCCCTGGTCGCGCTGCTCGTCTACTGGCAGGTCCGCTCGATTCGCCAGGCGATCCTCACCTTGCTTCCGCTGGCCGTCGCCCTGCTGTGGCTGGTGGGCATCATGGCGACCATCGGTCTGGAGTTCACCCTGTTCAACCTGCCGATCCTGCCGGCCATTCTCGGCATCGGGGTCGACAATGGCGTCTACCTCACCGACAAGATCCGTCGCACCAAGGAAGAGGTCGATGGCCTCATCCGCTCGCTGATGGAGACGGGGAGCGCGATCATGGCGGCGATGGCCACCACCGCGATCGGCTTCGCGGCGTTCATGGTCGGCGACTCCGCCGGCGTCCGCGGCATCGGTGCCGTCGCCGTGCTCGGCATCGTGCTCGCCGCCTTGTCCGCGACGCTGGTCCTGCCTGCCCTCTCGGGCATCGCGCAGGCGTGGTCCAAGCGCAAATGAAGACAGCGGCCGCGTCGCGGGGACGTCGGCCGCTGCTGCTGCGGGTGGGAGGCGGGGCCGGGTCTCAACCCCGACGCCGGCGGGACCGGAGACCGGCGCCGAACATCAGACCGAAGAACACGAGGCCCCATCCGTTTTGGCGACTCGAGGACGTGCAGGCGCAGCCGTCATCGGCTCCGCCGCCGTCCAGGCCGTAGCCCGGGGGCAAGTCGCTGTCGGATTCCTCCGGGGTCGTCCCGCCATCGCCGCCATCGCCATCGCCGTCCGCGCCGGAGCCTCCACCACCGTCACCGGCCGTGGCACTTCCATCGCCGCCAGACCCGTCTCCACCGGAGTCGCCACCTGAGCTTGCTGGTGGCTCGCCCGACGCGCTGACGTACACCGTGACCACTTCGCTGGTCGTCACGTTGCCGGAGCTGTCTTCGGCTTGGATGTACATCTCGTACGTGCCCTCGGGCGTGTTCTCGGCGGGGAACGGACCAAACGGAGACGCAGCGTCACTGCTGAGACTGCCACCGTTGGAGAACAAGGTGACGTTCACGACCTCGGCGTCGTCACTGACCTGGACCTGGATCGGGAACGATGCTCCGACCGGGAACACCTCCCCGTCGGCGGGCGATGTGATCGCAGCCACGGGGGCTTGAGTGTCGGGGATCCCAGGCCCGAACATGTTCAAGATGTGCTGGTCGGAGTTCTGGGTGCTGCCGCCGCAGTCGCAGTTCCGCGGCGAGTACTCCCCGCACTGCGAGTTCTTGTTCTGAAACGCCTTCGGCCAGCACGATCCCTCGTCGCTCCACGGGCTGTTGAGGTAGGTCATCGGGTCGTTGCAGCTGAGCAGGTGCTCGAGGCCCCATGCATGGGCCGCTTCCTGCCCCACCGTCGCGACCATCTGGTCGACGTCGCCTCCGTACACGCCCGCGAACGTGAACGTGATCGCGTTGGGGATCTGGCCGCAGGTAAACGGGGCCACACCACCGACGCCGTTGGGAAGACCGATCACACCTGGGGTTCCGCAGACGATGGCCTCATCGTGCGGCGCCGGAGAGGGATCGACGTCGGTCACGGTGATCGCGTAGGGCTCGAAGAGCGCGCGGGTCTCCGAGACGAGCTCGTTCCAGCTCGCATCACCATACGGATACTCGGGGAAGTTCCCGCCACCAACCGTGGATTGGTTGTTGGTCGAATCGTTTTGATTGCTGCCCGTGATCGTCAATCCGCCGCGACAGCGGTTGAGAAACAGCACATGCTCCCCCCCGAGCTGAGCTTCGGGGATCAGCGGCGACGACTCCATCTGCTCGATCTGCGCGTCGGTGAGCCACACGTACGTGCCGCGCGGCGGACCGTCTTCGTAGGACGGATCTGGATTCTCCAGGTCCAATCCACCCGCGAATGCAGCTGTTGGCGACAGCAAGCCGCAAAGGAGAACTCCCAATCCTATTTGTGTCTTCATCGTGCCGATCCCGTCTCGCTCTCCACTTCCCAGCCCCGCGCCAGGCTACCGGAATGGGAGAACACACACGACCCCCCAAATGGAGGGAATTTCAGTTTTGCGCGGTTTGTTTCGGGTTGTAGGCCACCAAATGATCGCAGCGACCCGATCGCTGGCTCCAAGGCCCCCACCACGCCCAGGCGGCCAACCCACGGCCCCTTCGACGACGACGAGACCATCGTGGTGGCCGATCAGCCCGCCGCGGGCCGGGTGCCCACTCGCACTTTGCACGGTTTGCGCAACCGCCATGCGCCGGGGACCGGAGTACGACGAAGCCATGAGCTCACCGAACCTGCGTTCCGCTCGAACGCCGATCTCCGCCCTCGCGTCGTCCACGGCGCTCGCAATGGCCCTGGCGACCCTGGCTGCCTGCGGCGATGACGGCGACGAGGCGTGCGAGACATCTTGCGCTGAGGCGACCACGACCGCCACGACCTCCACGACGGCCGACGGCACGACCTCGCCCGAGACCCCGGACGACGATTCATCCACCGGTCCCGACGACGACACGACAACCGGGGCCGGCACGACCACCACCGGCGAACCCGAGGGAAGCAGCACCGGCGAGCCCGAGGGGACCAGTACCGGTGACGCGGAGAGTTGCGCGCCGGGGACCGAGCTCGTGGCCGACGGCGGCTTCGAGGCCGGATACGCCCCCAACCCCAACTGGACCCTCGACTCGGATGCTTATGCCGACGACCTCATCGCCGATGCCGAGTACCCCTCCAAGGGCTGGCCGGCGCAAGCGGCCGACGGCACCTTCTGGCTGTGGTTGGGCTCCAGCCCCGGCGGAGATTCGGCCGACGCCAGCCAGGACATCGAGCTGCCGTCCGGGTCGGCGGCTCTGACCTTCGATCTGTATCTCGGGTTCGCGCCCGTCACGGAGACCGACAGGCTCGAGGTCTACCTCGGGGAGGACCTCGTCTGGGAGCTCGCCGTCGCCGATGCCGAGCCTTTCGTGGACGGCTACATGGCGGTCTCGGTGGACGTCTCGGAGTTCGCCGACGGGACGAACAAGGCGCTGCGTTTCCACGCCGACATCGCACCCAATGCCGCGTGGGGCGGGGGCTCCACCGACCCGCTGACCCAGTACCTCGTCGACAACGTGTCCCTGGTCTGCGAGTGAGCATGCTGGGTCTACTCATCATCGGCACGTTGGCCGCCTCCATCTCCGACACGAACGCGCCCGACCCCCCGCATCCGGTGGTCGGCGGCTCGGAGGCGCACACGTGCGAGTTCGCGTCGACGGTCGCCATCTTCGGCGAAGGCGGCTGCTCGGGCACGCTGATCCATCCGGAGCTCGTCGCCTATGCCGGCCACTGCCCGGTGGTCGAGGCTGCCGTCTTCGGCGAGAACATCGAGTCGCCGCAGCTCACGGTCCCCATCGTGGAGTGTGCTCGCCCCGACGACTACGTTCCAGGCAGCCACACCGACTATCGGGTCTGTCGGCTGGAAGCGCCGGTCGCCGATGTTCCGGTGACCGAACCGCTGGTGGGATGCGACCGGCAGCGGCTCGCGCAGGGTGATGCCGCCTTCGTGGTGGGCTTCGGGCGGGACACCGCCGGAGGTCCGGACATCGACGGCGTCGTGGGGCGCAAGCGCTACCTGGCCGCGACGATGTCGGGGTTCGCCTACGACGGCAGACTCCTTCGTGCGCTCCCCGATGCGATGAGCGACAGCGCCTGCTACGGTGACAGCGGCGGCTCGCTGCTGGTCCAAGGCCACGACGGTTCGTGGCGCCTGGCCGGTGTCACCGTGGCCGCGAGCTGCTCCGAGACCGGAAACGAGTCGGACCACGCGTCGGCGGTGGAGATGGCTTCGTTCGCGGAGTCGGCCTTCGGGTTGGACGTGATGCCCTGCTACGACGACACGATGCGGTGGTCGCCGACGGCTGAGTGCGCCCGACTCTTGGCCGTAGCCCCGGGATCCGGCGGCGCGACCTGGGCGGATGGGTGCGCGGCGGCGGCCGCCGGCGCTTCGGCAGGGTGCGGACCCGCCTATGGCGACCCGGCCGACACCGAGCCTCCCGTGCTGACGTTGGTGGTCGACGAGGACGTCGCCCTCGACGTTCCGATATCACTGGTGGCCGACGTCGACGACGACTGGCCGATCCGCACGGTGACGATCACGGTCACCGAAGCGCAGGGCACCGAAACGGGTCTCGACCTCGTGGAGTTGTCTCGTCCCCCGTGGCGCGTGGACAACGTGATCCTGCCTATCGGCGCGTGGACGGTGACGGCGTCCGCCGAAGACTGGTCCGGCAACGTCGCGACGCAAGAAGCCTCGGTGGTCGTGGGCGGCGACGACGGCAGCACGACCGAAGGCACCAACGGCACGTCCGGCAGCAGCACCGGCACGGCCGACAGCGAGGGCGACGATGGGACGACGGGCGGCGTCGAGACCGGCACCACCACGGACACCAGCGGCGAGGACACCGGCGTCGCGCCCCAGGAGGATGACTCGGGGTCCTCGGCCGGGTGCGGGTGCAAAGCCGAGCATCCGGGTCCGTCGGGTGCCGTGGGGTGGGCGTCGCTGGCCCTGCTCCTCGCGGTGCGGCGACGTCGCTAGAGAGCGCTTCTTCGTCGGCCAGCCCCTCGGACATGTCCCAGCCCTCGTCGGTCGGCACCGTCGTGCCGAGCAAGTCCCATACGGACAGCGTATCATCGAGGGCGTGGGCGGCGAGGGGTCGAAGGGGACGCAGCAACCGGTCGCCACGGTTCCCTTCGAGCGACACCAGATGGGTGCCGCCGAAGCAGCGTCGGCGGACATCGAGGTGATGTTGGTCACCGGTGGAACGACGCTGCGCCGCGTGCTCGTGCCGGGCGAGGAACTCATCGTCGGTCGCGAGACCGACTGCGATCTTTGCGTCGCAGACTCGAACGTCTCCCGACGACATCTGCGCGTGGAGGCCTCCGCGGGCAGGGTCTTGGTGGAAGACTTGGGGAGCTCGAACGGCACGCTTCTGCGAGGAAGGCCTCTGTCTCCGGGCATCGTGACCGAGGTGGGGCTGTACGAACCGCTCGAGCTCGCGTCCTCGGTGCTCATCGCTCAGCCCAGAACCGACCGCGCTGGCCTGCTGGAGCGCCTCGTTCCGATCCTTCACGACGCCGCCGACTTCGAGCGACTGCGACGGTTGGCGACCACCGAGGGGCCGGTCTCGATCGGCGGGCCCGCCGGGGCTGGCAAGACGGAACTCGCCCACATCCTGCATCAGCTGTCTGGACGGCGCGGCAATCCGCTCCACTTCGACGCACGTACGGTCGAGGCGCCGAAGCGCGCCGAAGCCCTGTTCGGCCGCGATTCGGCCGATGGTAGCGAAGCCGGCGCGGTCGATGCTGCCCAGGGCGGCACGCTCATCGTCGAGAACGTGGAGGAACTCGACGAGCGCACGCAGCTGAAGCTCCTCATCTGCGTCGAGCGAAAGAGCTACGAACGAGAGGGAGGCTTTTCGCTGCGTCGCGCCGACGCATCGGTATTCTTCACCTCGCGACATCACCTCGGCACCCTGACGAGGGTCGGGGGCATCGTTGCGCAGCTGCGCGACCGGCTGAGGCTCCGCTCGATCGACCTGCTGGCGCTCGACGATCGACGCGAGGACCTCGCTCGAGTCGCCGAATCGTTGACCGTGGCCATCTGCCGAGAGCTCGGCCGAGCACCACCACCCCTGCCCGAGGCGCTCGTCGAGCGCCTCGGGGCGCGCTCGTGGCCGGGCAACCTCCGAGAGCTTCGGGCGGTGCTCACCGAGCTTCTACGCACTCCGAAGAACTTGGGGACGGCGAAGCTCCCAGCTCCTGCAGTCGATTCGAAGCCCCAGCCCTCGGGAGTACGGCAGCAGATCCTCGAAGCGCTCCATGAGTGCAACGGGAATCAGACCGCCGCGGCGAAACTGCTCGGCATTTCTCGCCGCACGCTGATCAATCGCATCGAGTTCCATGGCATCCCTCGCCCGAGGAAGCGGTGATGGACTGTCTGGTCTCGGCGTCGAGGGATGCGAGCCACGAAGCCACCCGGCGCTGGTCGAAATCCCGCACCGCCACTCCGAGAGCGTAGGTCTGCAGCGCCTGTCGGCCCAGCGAACGCGCGCGCGCCCGGTCACCCTGCAGGAGCGCGTTACGAGCCCGAGCGAAGTCGGCGGCCGCGATGTGGTCCGTGTCATGGACCAAGACATGGTGAACTTGATCGAGCAACGCCTCGAGCCCTTCGACAGCGTGCCCGTCTTCCAGGTCGAACTCTGCGCGCCCGACTTCGGCGAGCGCGCAATATGGCTGGTCGTCCTCGGGGGCGGAACACAGCACGTCGAGCTCTCGGACCGCCTCATCGCGCCGCCCGACCCACGCCAGCATCCGCGCGAGATCCAGCTGCATTCGCGCCCGCTGATGGGGGATCTCGTTGACTTCGATTGCGTGACGTTGCCAGCGGATCGCATCGTCGAGCGCGCCGCGGCGCCGATAGGTACTCGCGAGATTGAGCATGGGGTGTCCCGCCCGACGATGCCGACGTCCGACGCTTTCATCGACCAACGCGAGCGCATCGAGATGCTGCCGTATCGCCTCGTCGTAGCGACCCAGCCTCGCGTACACCGTACCCAGCGACGTTCGGGCGAAGACCTCGTCGAACTGCGCGTTGTCGGGATCATCTTCGAGACGCGCGAGCGCGGACTCCAGCCGCCTGCGAGCCTCGTCGGGGTCGTCGGAGCGCACGAACACCACCCCGAGGCGTAGATCGACCGACGCGACGGCGGCGCTCTCCTCTCCGAAGAGCTCCACCCGGATGGCGCGTGCGGCCTGCAGCTCCTCGAACGCCTCCGCCAAACGATCTTCGTAGCCGAACATCACGCCGAGCAACAGACGGGTATCAGCCACCCGGGGATGGGTCGGGCCATATTCGCGAACACGCTCGGCAAGTGCGCGCTGCAGCAGGGTGATCCCGCGACCGCGGTCGTCGGAGATGAGCGCAGAGGCCATGCCGAAATCGATCTCCGCGCTCGCCACGTAGTCGCCGTGGGCGGCAGCAACGCGCCCGTAGGCCTGGCGGGCTTCGGCGAATCGTTCTGCGGCCAGGAGCAGCTGAGCGTGTGAGAGCGCGAAACGTGCCCGTAGCTGCGGCGAGCCGGCAGCCATGACCAATGGCTCCGCCTGACGTCCCGCCTCGAAGGCGGCCTCGAACAGCTTCTGCCCACCTCCCAGCTCCCCGACCAAGGCCACCGAGGCGCGCGCTCGCAGCGTGAGGTAGTTGGGCTCGAGGCTCTCCCGCATCGCCCTGCGGAGCGCGGCTTCGGCCTCGATGTGCCGGCCGAGCTCCGAGAGCACGCGGCCTTGCTCGAAAGCCACGTCTGCGATCACCGAGGCATCCTCGAGAGCCGACGCGCGGGCCTCCAACCGCTCGATGTCGGCTCGAGCATCGTCGAGTCGTCCTCCCACCCGATCGAGCGTCACCTCGACGAGCGCTGCCCGGATCTGCGCAGCTTCGGCCCGTTCATGAGGATCATGCGGCACGGGAGGATGACGCAGGCGCTGCGCTGGATCGTTGCACGCGTGGGGCTCGGGCAATCGCTGCACCACCTCGTCGGCACGGGCGACGAGCGTCGCGGTCGGCCGACGCGAAGACTGCAGCGCGACCTCGAGGATGCCGAGTCCCCGGTCGAGGCACTCGAGTGCTGCTTCACGCTCGGGTCCGTCGGACGCGGCGCATGCTCGAGTCCTGGCGGAGGCTAGCGCCACGAACGCGGCGTCGAACTTCGGCTGCAGGCGCCGCCATGCGGCGTCGCCGTACGATGCGGTCTCCCGCCACCGCCGGCCGATCTCCGCCCGCGTCGCCTCCGTCCACGGCGCGGCCACGGCCGATGCGGTCAGCGAGCACTCCGAGCCTCCAAAGTCGGAGGCCGCCACGGCCGCGATGAGACCGAGCGTGGCCGCACCCAACGCGAGTTTGCGTCGCCGCGTCCGCCGGGTTGCGAACCGTTCGAGCGCGCGCACGGCCTGCGCGAGGCTCCAGCGATCGGTCGGCCTGGGCTGCAGCAAGCCCTCGATGGCTCGAAGCACGGGGCGTGGCAGCCCCTCATCGAACGAAGGGACATCCTGCATCGCTTTGTGGAGCGCGTCGACGTCGGTCCCCTGGAAGGGCCGACGTCGGTGGACCAACTCGTAGAGCGTGACGCCGAACGCGAACGCGTCCGCCTCGAAGGAGGGCTTCGCGCCCCGAAGCACCTCGGGGGCCATGTATGGCGGAGATCCGATGAGGAGGTCGTTCTGAGTCACGCCGTCGAGCATCGCGCGGGCTGCGCCTCCGGTGCGCTCGAGGTTCGCGTCGTCGGTCCATCGTGCGAGCCCGAAGTCGATGACCTTGAGCTCCCCCGTCTCGCTCACGAGCACGTTCGGGGGCTTGACGTCCCGGTGGACGATGCCGGCGAGGTGCGCCGACCGAAGCGCGTTGGCCAGGCGAATGGCCATGTGGACGATCGCGTCCACGTCGGGGTTGCGCCGATCCACCCAACGGTTCATCGGGGCTCCCTCGAAGTACTCCATCGCGATGAAGATCGACCCGTCCCATTCCCCCGCGTCGAAGATCTCGATGATGCTCTCGTGATCGAGCTGTGCGATCGCCCGGGCCTCGCGTAGCAGCCGCGTCGGATCGGGGGCGCCTCGCACCAGCTTGAGGGCGACCGCACGCTTCAGCGTCGGGTCGATGGCGCGAAGGACGACGCCCATGCCCCCTGCGCCGATGGCATCTTCGACGACGTAGCGGCCCACCCGGCTCCCGGGAGGATGCGGCTCGACGATATCCTGGGCGTCGGCGCGAGGAGTGCTCGTCGTGCAGGTTCCGCGAGCGAAGGGGCTGGTCGGCGAGAGTTCGGTCATCGAAGACCTCCGCGTTCGCGCCGACCCACGCCCTCATGATGAAGGGGAGAGCCCGCCGATTCCAGGACCATCCGTCGCGAAGCGAAGACGCAACCGTAGTCCGACTCACCGCGCTTGCGTGGAATCGTCTCGATGAGGTCGCGTCCCGCCTCGCACGGGTCAGACCAGCAAGCCTGGCACCGGCCCCGAGCCCTCGTCGAGGTTGCCGAAGGTCTCTGCATCGACCCCCATCAACCGGCAGAGCGAAACGAGGATGCGGTGGTGATCGATCTCGTCGAACGCCAGGAACCGCCCGGTCTGGAGCGTGCTGCCACCGCCGGCCAATACGAACGGAGTCGGAAACGCGGTGTGGCTGCCGTGGCCGATCGCGCTGCCCCAGCACACGATGGTGTTGTCGAGCATGCTGCCCTCACCCTCGGGCGTCTCGGCCAGCCGCTGCACGAGGTGGACGAACAGCTCCGTGAAGTCCCGGTAGGCGTCGCGGATCAGGGGGCCCGATCCTCCCTGGTGCGATAGGCTGTGGAAGCTCGGGTTGTCATCGGTCAGCCAACCGCTAAAACCTCCGTGCTCGTCCTTGATCTGTAGGCTGGCCACTCGCGTCAGGTCGCAGGCCATCGCCCGGATCATCAGGTCGATCTGCTGCCCCGCAACTTCGGGCAGGCGACGGTGCGTCGACTCGTCCGAGGACTCCGGACGCGGCACGTCGCCGCAGTCGGCCGACATGTCGAGTCGAGCGCGCAGCGTGTCGAGTGCGTCGAGGTGGGCGTCGATGCGCTGCAGGTCGTCGGCCCCCACGCGGCCGCGGATGCGGTCCAGCTGGCCGTCGGCCAGATCGTAGACCGACCGGCGCTGCTCGTTGAGGCGCTGCACCTCCGAAAGGTCGCCGCTGAACGGCTCGAACACGGTCTCCCACGCGCCGATGGGATCGGTCATCGGCGTGAGGGGGGCGTCCGATCCGGAGTAGATCATGCGGGAGCGAACTTCGTCCTCGTCCTTGACGTCGACGCCGAACTGCAGCGAGCCGAACACGGTGTCGGGGGCCAGTGCTTCGACGATGTGCTGGTCGACGCTCTTTCCCGATGCGCGGCCGATGACGCCGTCTTGGCCACCGATGCCGGAGGTCGATGTGGTCTCCCAGTGCTGCAGCAGCCTCGAGCCCGTCCACAGCGTGCCCATCCCCTTTTGGTGCTGGTCTCCCGTCGAGTACTGGTCGCCGCCGTACGACGCGGTGCCGTCGCGCCAGCGCATGCGGACACCGTCGAGCATGACGATGTGCTGCTTGATCGACTCGAGCGACTCGGAGATGTACTTGTTCTCGAACGAGAAGGACTCGGCAGACTGCACGTCGGGGATCCAGTCGTCCCGCAGGGTTCCGAAGGGGTGGTACATCAGGATCAGGCGTCGCGGTACGGTCCCCGCTTCGGCGTCGGCTTCGAGCAATGGAACGAACGGGGCGGCAGCACCCAGCCCGAGTGCGGTCAACATGCTGCGACGAGAGAAGTTGGTGATCATGAGGGGTCCTTTGGGTCTTGGAGGTCTGCGCCAGCGCGGCGGTAGGTGAACGCGTCCGATTCGATGATCGCGAGCAACATCGAGGGGACGTCGCCGTCGGCCGACGTCGCCACCGCCTCGAGCGACTCGCGTGCGCACGCGTCGTGGGGATCGGCCTGCCGCTGAACGCCGTAGGCCATCCAGGCATCGGCGGCACAACGACGGGCGAGTTCGCTCTCCGCGAGTCGCTCCGAGAGCTCCGCGGGGCCTTCGAACGGGCCGTCGACGTCGGTCGCCACCAGCTCGCCCGAGACGTCGACCGGCTCGCCGCCCAGGAGGGGCTCGAAGCGTCCGATGGCATCGAATCCCTCGTACGCGAAGCCCATGCCGTCCATGAGGATGTGGCACGCCGCGCACGAGCTCTCTTCGGTGTGCCGCTCGAATCGCTCCCGCATCGGGATCGACGGGTCCGCGCCCGGCACGGTGGCGTCGATGTCCTCGGGGGGTGGTGGCACCGCCTGGCACAGCATCCGGGTGCGAACGAAGTAGCCGAGCACGACGGGCGAGACCTGGTCCGGATGCGAATGCGCGGCGACGAAGCCGGCTCGCGACAGCAGGCCCGAGCGCTCCATGGGCAGCTCCGTCTCTTCGGCGCCCGTGGCGGGCTCTACGCCGTAGATCGCGGCCAGCTCGGCATCCATCACTCCCGTGGAGCTGCGGGTCATCAGGGTTTGAAACCAGTCGACGCCCGGCTGCGACGCGGCCTCGAAGAGATCGTCGAGCTCGAGCGCCAGCGAGTCGCGAACGCTGGCGTCGACGTCGAGGTCGTCGGCCTTCTCGGCGTGCTCGAGATGGTTGACCTCCAGCCAGTTGCGATGAAAATCGACGATCCCTCGCTGTCCCTTGGGGTCGGCGAGCATGCGCTCGGCCTGGCTGCGCAGCGTCGCCGGTTCGTGCAGCTCGCCGGTGAGCGCGACGTCGAGCAACTCATCGTCGGGCACGCTGCGCCACAGCAGGAAGGACAGCCGCGAGGCCAGCGAGAGGTCGTCCAACGGCGCGATGTCGTCGTCGGAGGCCGAGGTCTCGACCTTGTACAGAAACCACGGAGACTGCAGCATCGCGGCGGCGATCTGGCGAAGACCCTCGCGGGGCTCGGCTGCGGCCTCGTAGACGCCAACGTACGCGTCGAGATCGGCCGGCTCGAGCGGGCGGCGATGCAGTCGACGACCGATGCGTCCAATCGCCTCGGCGACGCAGTCCTTCGATGCGCTCGCCATCTCGCACTCCAGCTCGGCCTCCAACGCCGTCGCGACCGGATCGACCACGGACTCGGCCGCCCTCACGTAGCGTTCGACCGCGGTCGCGTCGAGCATGACCACGTTGGCGACGAAGAGCCCGTCGAAGGCGTCCGGTGGCAGGTCCTCGACGTCCATCTCGACCCCGAAGACGTCGTGCACCGCGTTGGCGTACTCGTCCCGAGAGAGCCGACGCAAGGCGTTGAAGCCGGCGTCGGGATCTCGGCACGACGACTCGGGATCGCCATCGGGGTCGCCATCGGGGTCGCCATCGGGTCCGCCATCGGGTCCGTCGGTGGTCCCCGTGCTCCCCTGAGGCCCCGCGAGCTCCTCCGCGTCCACGCTCAGGCCCGAGTAACACCCCGTCAGGATGCTCAGGCCTCCAAGTATCACTGTTCGTTGGAGCGTCATCACCATCTCGAAGTCCAGTCTAGGACCGGGGCGGGCCACCCGACGGATTACAGTTTGTGCATTTTGGACCCGCTGAGCGCCCACGCGGAGCATGTTTCGTAGCCCTCAGCACGTGGGCGGCGGGACGGCATCACGCGATGGGAGCGCTGCCCGGTGGCACCATGCCCGGCTCGGAGTGGTTGCACGGCTGGGGGATCACCACGGTGGCGCCGTTGCTGCAGTTCCAGATCGCCTGGCAGGCATTGGGCGCGGCGGAGTTGCCGTCGACGACCCCGTAGAACGTGCACTCGTAGCCGGTGCCCGCGGGCGGGGGCGAACCGTCGCCGAGTTCGGGTCCGCGTGAGCTCGACGCACCGGTCCCGCCCCAGCTGCCGCTGGCTCCTCCGCCGCCGAACGAGCCCCCGCCACCCGAGAACGGGTCGTAGGGCTCGTCGCCGCCGAACCCGCTGCCGTAGAAGCCTTCGGGCCAGTAGGACCACTGCTTGTCGTCGAGGGTTCCGTACCCGATGACGTCGGCGTCGAGGTCGTAGTCTCCGAGCGCTTGCGCCGTCTCGAGCATGTCGTTGACGTAGTCGAGGGCCTCGAGGAACGAGGAGTGGTACTCGTAGTAGAAGACGCCGTCGTCGAGGACTGCCGTCTTGTACTGATAGTTCTGCGCGATCAGGCGGTCCGAGCCCCAGGCCCAATGAGGCCCGTAGTCGATCGGCGTGTCGCCGCCGTCGGGGTCGATCTCGGCATGCGCAACGCTTGGAAGCGCGGTCGCTGCGAATGCTCCCGCGCCCAGGAGCGCCGCACACGTCAAGGTCCGAAGGAGGCCCCGGGGAGCCTTCGCGCCGTTGATTCGTTTCTTCGTCATGGCGCCGGTCTAAGCGCCAGATGAGCGAGGGGTGGCTACACAGTTCGTGCAAGCTTCGCGGCCGGTTCTCGAGGACGGGCGCGTCCGTGCCGATCCCGTCGCTCTACTTCCCAGCCCCGCGCCAGGCTGCCGGAATGGGAGAACAGCGCCGACCCGAATCACTCGCGCGACGGGAGCCCGTAGCGGGTCTCGAACGCGCGCAGCTCGACCGCATCCTCCGATGGCAGTCCTGTCCGCTCAAACGCGGCCGCGGCCGCCCGCGCCCACGCCCGGGCTGGGTCGAGTCGTGACGTGTCCGCCCCTACGGCCGCCTCTGCGAGGGTGATGTACGTCAGGTACATCTCGGCCGGTCCGACCTTCGCGCGCTCCCGCACGACTCTCGCGTGCTCGGCATGCTCGAGGGCTTCCTCGAAGTTGCCGACCTCGAGCAGCGCTCGCGCCAGCCCGACGAGCGCGTAACCCAGGTCGGGGTGCTCGGGCTCGAGCGTCTCATTCCGAATCTCGAGGCTCTCGCGATGGAGCGTCACGGCCTCCTCGAAGCGCCCCAGGTTGTGCAGTGCGGTGGCCTCGTTGCCCAGCGCGATGGCGACGCGAGGGCTGCGATCCCCCTCCCGCTTCGCGGTCCGCTGCCGGAAGGCACGATAGTGCCGCAGCGCGACCTCGTTCTCGCCCATGTCGTTGGCGATCACCCCGAGGTTGTTGTCGACGATGTCGAAGTACCGATGCTCGGGCGGGTGAACCTTGGACCAGATCTCCGACGCGCGCTGGATGTGCGTCCTGGCCTGTTCGAGCTTCATCTGCCCCTTCAGCGCCACGCCCAGGTTGAGGTGGAGCCCGCCGAGCCGCTCACTGTCGGGCCCGAACACCTTCTCCCCGAGCTCGACCGCGCCGCGCAGCTCGGCCTCCGCCTCCTCGTTTCGCCCCAGCGCCTGCAGGGCGCGGCTGCGGTTCTGGACGTCGAGCACCAGGTCGGGATGCTCCTTTGGCAACCCTCGGCGGTCGGCGAGCAAGGCGGCGTCGTAGGCCGCGAGCGCTTCACCGTATCGCCCGGCCTCGAACAGGGCATTGCCCAAGTTCCCCTGCACCACGCCCAGGACTGCGGGGTCACCGTCGTTCCGCGCCAAGGCGACCGCGCGTTCCAGGGCCGCGACCGCCTCGTCGATTCGGTTCGCGTACTGGAACACGACGCCACGCGTCGACTCCAGGCGTCGCTCGAACGTCGGGTCATCCAGGGCCCGCACGGCGACCTCCGCGGCCAGCAGGGTGCCCAACGCGTGGTCTGGCTCGTCGAGGGTCTCGGCCCATAGAATCGACAGGTCCAGCCATGCCTCGGCCGCGAACCGAAGGTTGGGCGCCGACGCATGCGAGCGCAGCGCGTCCTCCAGAGCCGCCTGCGCCCGCTCGGGGTCCCCGCTGCGCCGAGCGAGCTGCCCCTCGGAGGCACGCAGCCGCACCCGCAGCGGCGACGGCTCGGTCCCGAGCGCCGCGAGGCCGGCTTCGGTGGCATCCAAGCCTTGGGCATAGCGGCCCAGCTCGTTGCGAACCTCGGCCCGGGCCACCCACCGCTGCGCCTCCCGCTCGGCGTCAGAGACCACGATGGGCTCGCCCGGAGCTTCACATGCGCCGGGCTTGGGCAGGTCCGTCGCCGCTCGGAACGCACGCGCGAGCATCGTGGGGTCGGGCTGCATGAGTTCGTCGCGCAGCGCCGCCACGTGCTCGAGCTGCACCTGCAGGCACCGCGTTCGCGCGTCCAGCCGCGCAGCCGACTGGACCCCGCGCTCGTGCGTCGCCGCGCACGTGTCGTCATGGGCTGCCGCCCAGTCTCGTGTCCATACATCGAGCCTGTCCAGCGCCGGCAGCAGGGGGCCGGCGCGTGAACCGAGGTTCGCCCGAGCAACCGCCTCTTCGATCTCCGCTCGGCGGCCGGGGTTCCAGACCGCCTGCGCTTCCGCGGCGCCCGCATCACAGGACGGAGCAGTGCTGCTGCTCAGCGCTCCCGTTCCGCCTGCGAGGAGCGCGACGACGGCCCCGCCGGCGAAGAGCCGACGCCGACGCCGGACGGGCTCGCGGTCCAGGGCCTCGACCGCCGCGCCCATCGACTCGAAGCGGTCGGCGGGGTCGCGCTGGAGCATGCGTTCGAGGACCCGCCGAAGCCACGCCGGCACGGCTGGATCCGCCGGAAACTCGAAGCGTCCACGAACGACCTGCTCGCACAGCTCGGGCACGGTGGTGCCCGCGAACGGGCGGCGACCGCACAGCGCCTCGAACAACGCCACCCCGAACGAGAACTGGTCGCTGGCCGCCCCGACGACGCGGCCCTCGAACTGCTCGGGGGACATGTACGCAGGGGTGCCGGCAAGACCGCTCCTCGCGGTCACGTCGATGCCCTCGGCGGTGGATGCTCGAAGCGCTGCGTCCTGATCCAGCTCGGCGCGCGCGAGGCCGAAGTCGGTCACGGCCGGACGCCCGCAAAGATGCAGCAGCACATTGTCCGGCTTGAAGTCACGATGGACGATGCCCTGGCGGTGGGCTGCGGCGAGACCCGCACCCGCGTGCCGGAACACCGAGAGGATCGCTGCTGGGGTCCGACGCTCCGCATCGAGCCAGCGACGAAGGGTGCCGCCCTCGACGTACTCCATCGCGAGCCAAACCCCGTCATCGGCCTCTCCGACGTCGTGCACCGTCACCACGTTGGGGTGGTGCAGCTTGGCCATCGCCCGCGCCTCGGCGAGCAGGCGGAGGGTCGCGGCCCCTGGATGCAGCACCTTGATCGCCACCGATCGATCGAGCTGCGAGTCATAGGCCCGATAGACGGCCCCCGAGCCACCGACACCGATCCGCTCGAGCACCACGAATCGCCCGAGGTGATCGAGGGGCGTGAGAGTCTCCTCGACCGCCCGTCCCCGAAAGGTCGTCTCATCTCCCCGCAGCGTGACGTCTTCGCTGCCCATGGCGCGCAACGGTATCCCCCATTGGCGCGATTGTGGATCCGCGGATGACCCAGGCTCGTTGCCCCGACGCGGTTGCCCGACTCGTTGCTCAACTCGTTGCTCAACTCGGGCAACCCAGCTGCACAACGCGAGCAGACCGGGTTGTGCGCGACGACTAAGTGACTGGAATTCCTACGAGGTCGCGGGGGAACACACCTTGCTCTCTAGGTGGGCGCAACCGCCAAACAGCGGGAGCCAACCACCAACCACGGACACAAGGAACAAATCATGGGCGGCATCATCACCATTTGTGGCGGAATTCTGGCAGCTTCGGCGTTCATCATCGCGAAGAAACCCAACGCGAAGGAGCTCATCGACAAGCTCACCCCCTACGAGGGCTGGATTGGCGCGTTGATGTTCTTCTGGGGCGTCTGGGAGATCATCGGAGCAGTCACCAACCTCGGCATGCTCAGCGATGCCCCGCTCAACTGGATCTTCTGGACCCTCAGCGGCGTCGCAGACCTCTTCGTCGGCTTCATCCTCGGCTTCAAACTCATCAGCACCTGGGTGCTCAGCAAGAACGAGACGGCACTGGCCAAGGGTCAGGAGCTGCGCCTGAAACTCTCCAAGTTCCAGGTCCCGCTCGGCTTCTTCGCCATCGCGATGGGCGTGCTCTACACCGTCTGGGCCTTCGTCCTGTAGTCGTCCCTCACAACGCTCGCACCGCCAGCTGCGCGGTGCGGGCGCTCGCACACTGAAGATACGAGGGCGTTCATGATACGACTCAGTCTCGGCACCCCGCGGATGACAGACAAACCGATCGGACGAGAACTCCCGACGATGGACCCTGGCTCGCTGGCTGTCGAGCTGGGTCGGTTCAAGCTGCTGGTGATCAGCGACCGAGAGCCGGTTGCCCATCAGCTCCCCGAACACGGGCGCATCACGGTCGGCCGGTCCGAGACCGCCGACATCCAGGTGCCCGACCCCCTCATCTCTCGCGTCCACGCAGCCATCACCCTCGGGGAAACGCTGAAGGTCAGAGACCTCGGCAGCTCCAACGGCACGATCGTTCGCGGCCGCAAGCTCCAGCCCGATGTCGACACCGCGATCAGCGTCGGCGAGACGATCGACTTCGGTTCGACCGTGGTCATCGTGCAGCGCGAAGTCCTCGGCGCGGGCAACCACACCCCGGACGAGCCCGAGCTCTCCGATGACCCGATCGAGGGCCGCAGCGACTCCATGCGCCGGCTCCACCGACTGGCTCGGCGCGTCGCCTCCAGCCGGATCAACGTCCTGCTCTTGGGCGAAACCGGCGTGGGCAAGGAAGTGATGGCGGCGACGCTCCATCGCATGTCGCCGCGCGCGTCCTCTCCCTTCTTGGGCATCAACTGCGCATCGCTCACCGATACGCTCTTCGAGAGCGAGCTCTTCGGCTATGAGAAGGGCGCGTTCACCGGCGCGAGCCAGGCCAAGCCCGGACTGATCGAGGCCGCGCACACCGGCACGTTCTTTCTCGACGAGATCGGCGAGATGCCTCTGTCTGCGCAGGCCAAGCTCCTGAGGGTGCTCGAGCTGCGGGCCGTGCATCGGGTCGGCAGCATCAAGCAGACCCCGGTCGACGTTCGCTTCATCTCGGCCACGCACCGCAACCTGGCGGAGGACGTCGCCGCAGGACGGTTTCGCGAAGACCTCTTCTACCGCCTCAACGGAATCTCCCTGGTGATTCCGCCCCTGCGCGACCGGGTCGACGAAGTGGTCCCGCTGGCGCGCTCCTTCCTCGCAGACGCGGCTCGCGAAGCCGGCTTCGGCACCGTGCCGCTGCTGTCCTCGGACGCGATCACCTGGATGCAGGGCTACGCGTGGCCGGGCAACATTCGCGAGCTCAAGAACGCGGTGAACCGCGCGGTGCTCTTGTCCACCGACGGCGTCGTGCAGCCCGAGCATCTGGCGGTCGGCAACGACTACTCCCCTGGACGCGGTGCCACCCCTGCCGCCTCGATGGGCGAACAGGTTGCGCCGGCGCCGACCGAGGGCCTCAGTGGCCTCAGTGGCCTCGACGAAGAGGAGCGACAGCGCATCATCGCGGCGCTCGCCGACTGTGGCGGCAACCAGACCCGTGCCGCCAAGCGGCTGGGGATTTCTCGGCGCACCCTGAGCAGCAGACTCAACCAGCTCAGCATTCCGCGACCGCGGAAGAAGTAGCGGTCTTCGATCACGCAGCCTTCGACGGGTCAGCTCTGCAGCGGAGTGACTGGACTCAACCGCCCTCGAGCTCCCTGAGCTGCTCCCGCACCGCAGTCTCCCCGCTCTGTTCGCCGGGGATGGTCTCGAAGATCCCGAGGGCTTCGCGATAGACGTCGGTCGCCTCCCCCTCGCGCTCGGCGATGCGAAGGATGCGACCGAGCTTGAGCTTGACCTCGGCGACGGTGCCATGGCTCGGACCACGAGCCTCCTCGAGCGTCTCGACGTCCTTCCGAACGCGCCGAAGCGACTCATCGATCCGACCCAGCTCCGCCAGCTTCACCGCATAGTTGCTGGAGAGCATGGCCATTTCGGCGGCGGGGACTTCGTGCTGCTCCCAGTTGGCGATCGCCTCGGCGTAGGTGTCGGCCGACTCCTGGATCCGGCCCAGCTGCCCCAGTGTCGCTGCGCGATTGTTGAGCACGCGGCCGAAGAGGTGGTGGCCCTCGCCCATGACGTCGCGGGCGAGCGGCAGGAGCGTGGCATACACGCGCTCGGCGTCTTCGGGTCGGCCCCACTTCGCGAAGGTCTGGGCCAGGTTCGCGTGCGCGATCACGACGGCGGGCGTTCGGGCCGTCTGGGCTCCGGACAACAACTCCAGGACCGTCTCACGCGCCTGCAGCTCGGCCGCCGCGTCGCCCAGGTCGCCATGGATGCCGGCAAGGTTCGAATAGTGGAACGCGAGGCCCGGGTCGGCGTCGCCGAGTGCGGCGCGGTCGATCGAAAGAGCGCGCTGCTGGACCTCGAGCGCCTGATCGAAGCGCTCCACCCGGCGCAGGGCCTGGCTGAGATTGCTCAGCACGGCGGCGACGCTGGGATGATCGGGCCCCAGCGCAACCTCGGCAACCGCGGCGCTACGCTGCAAGGTCGTGATCGCCGAGTCCCCCCGCCCGAGGTCTCTCTGCACGAGGCCCAGGTCGTTGAGCGCCGCTGCGTACGAAGGGTGCGCCGAACCTACGACATGCTCCCACGCCGCGACGGACTCGAGATGGAGACGTTCGGCCTCTTCGAACGCGCCGTCGACGTGAGCGATGTTCGCGCGCGCCGAGACGGCCAGCGCTCGATGTCCTCGCTCGAGACGACCCGTTTCTTGGTCGATCAGGAGCTCGGCGTGCCGAAGCCAGAGCAGGCCCGTCTCGCGCTGGACCATCAGGGTGCCGGTGTGCTCGGCGAGCGCGAGCGCAACATCGGCCGCCAGCCCTCCCGCACCCGATTCGCGCGCCGCGAAGAAGGCCTCCTCGTAGTGCACCTCGGCCTCCTCGAGGCTCGATCCGGCGGCAAGGCTCTCCGCCAGACGTAGATGTGCGGACGCGAGGAGGGGTTGCCACGCGACGGACTGCGCCGCCGCGAGCGCCTGCTCGGCGCGCCCGAGACCGTGGTCTCCCCGTCCCAACCGCCTCGAGGCCGCGACCAGGGCGACCTCTCGCATGACGTCGGCGACCGCGTCCCGTTGCGATGCGCGGGGCGGGTCCGGCATGCGCCGCAGCGCGTCGACGTCATTGCAGAGCTCCGCGGGCGAGAGTCCGGCCGCCAACTCCGTGGCGACGCCGGTGATGCCGGGATCGCTGGCCTCGAAGCTTTCGAGCATCACGTCGAACTCCGAGCGCCCCGCCTGCAAGCACCAATCCGAGCGTTGCTCGATGAACGGCGCAAACGTGGTCGTGCACGACGACACGCGGGCATCCATCCACTGCTGGGCATACCGGTCGAGCACGGGAAGTGTCTTGTCGACGGTCGCGTCGGCGTAGGGCACACCAGACGCCAACAAGCCACGCCGAACGACCTCGCGCCGCACCCCGGACCACAGCGCCGCCATCTCGTCGGTCGCAACCGACGCACACTCCTCGATGCGCTTGTCGTCCTGCCAAGACCGATACGTGCCCTGCCCCTGAACGATGCCCCACCCGAGCAGGGCTGCGCCGGCCGCACCACCGGTCAGCAGCAACAGCGCGCGACGACGACCGCCGGGGACGGGCATGGCCGCGGACAGTCGCGTCAGCAGGTGGCCCATGTCGGTGAAGCGCGCCAGGGGATCAGCCTCGAGGCCCCGGCCCAGGACGTCCGCGGTCGGTCCCGGAACCCCATCCCACTGCACGTTCACGACCCGGCCGCGCTCGACGGCGACGCTCGCTCCCAGCATCCGCGCCGCGACCACGCAGAAGGAGAACTGGTCGGACCGCGGTGAAGGCGGTGCACCTTCGAAGCACTCCGGCGCGATGTAGCCCTCCGTCCCCGCGATCGACAGCGAGCCCTCTTCGCGAGGGACGGCGAGTCCGAAGTCGACGAGTTGCGCCCGGCCGTCCACCCCCATGATGACGTTGGATGGCTTGAAATCTCGATGAATGAGGCCCGCCTCGTGAACAGCCGCCAGGCCGAGCCCGGCCTGCACGAGGACGCCCACGGTCTCGCGCGCGGAGGCCTGCTGGTCGTCGTGCCAGTCGTCGAGCGTCTGCCCCTCGACGAGCTCCATCGCGACATAGACGACCCCGTCCTCGACGAACGCGTCGTGGACCGCGGCGACGTTGGGATGACGGACTCGGGCCAGGCGCTTGGCCTCCCAGAGCAGGCTCTCGCTGTCCTCCATCGAGGGCTGAAGCAGGGCCTTGAGGGCGACCTTGCGGTCCAGCTGCGGATCGTAGACCGCATAGACCGTGCCCATCCCGCCGCGACCGATCTCCGAGAGCACGGTGAATCGCCCGATCGCGTGCGGATGGGGCGCTCGACCCAACAGACGCGCCCGCAGGTCGCCGAGCAAGCGCCGGTCCAGCCCGGACATCGAGCGCTTCCCGAGGCAGGCCAGCGCGTCGGCAACGTCGTCCTCGGGAGTCATCGCTGCGAGCGCTCTGGGTTCTCGGAGAGTCTGCGAAGGAGATTCGCCGCCGGGGCGTCGCCAAGGTCGGCGACGAGCCGTTCACGCAGTGCCCCTCGTGCGCGGGTGAGCCGGCTGCGCACCGTCCCGGCCTCGACACCCAACACGACGGCGATTTCCGGACCGGTGAACCCTTCCCAGTACGCGAGTTCCAGCGCCATCTGCTGCTCCGCGGGGATGGTGTCCAGCGCTGCCCAGAGCAGCTGGCTCTCTTGATCGCGAGCCACCCTTCGACTCGGTGTGGTTCCGAGGTCGACCAGGGACATGTTCGACATCGTCTCGGCGTCGCGATCCGGTTTGCGTGCGCGCAGGTGATCGTAGAATCGGTACCGAGCGACCGCGAGGATGAAGCCTCGAAAGCTCCCCTCGGTCCGAATCTGCCCCCGGTTCTCCACGCAGTCCAAGAAGGTGGCCTGCACGAGGTCGTCCACGTCGCGTGGGTCGGCGCGGTTGCGAATGAAGCGACAGACGACGTCGAAGTACCGCGTCAGCAGCAGATCCCCCGCGTCGCGATCGCCCCCGCGCCAGGACTTCAGGAGCATGAAATCGTTGACGTCTTCGTTTCCTTCGATCTCTGGCAGCTCGCGCGCTACTCGCTCGTCCTGGTCCTCGGTGGAGTCTGGGTGGCTCATCGCCTCGCGCTCTCGACGATCATGATCGGCTCGCGCCGATACGATGTCCAGATGCGCCTGCTCGACGCGCGAAGAGGCCGCAAACGGCACGCCAACATCGCGCTCGTCAATGGGAATCCACAGGAGCCCGGGCCGGACTCTTCGCGCAGAACGTGTGCCGCCCCAACCCAATGCTGCAGTTCGGCGGACAAGGGGGTGCCGACACCGCGGTGTCGTTGGCATGGCCACGGGGCCGACGTATCGTCAGGGGGTCGTGAGCGGAAAGCCCCGTCGCCTCCCCAAGCCTCCTCCGCCGCCCTCGCGGGCCGTGCCGGGGCGTGCAGTCGATCCCAGCAAGCCGCTGGACGACTTCGACGAGCCAAGGACCACCGAGGTCCAGCGAACGTCCCGAGTGACGCCGGGACGAACCATGGAACCGGTGCTGTCCAGCCTGGAGCTGCCGAGCAAGTCGCGCAAGCGCAAGACCGTCGGGCTCGGGCCGGTCGAGATGAACGACTCGATGCACGACGAGGCGCAGACGCTCGTGTCGATGCCCAACCCCTTCGATCTGGGCGTGCCTCAGACCGACGCGCCGCTCAGCGGCGGGACGCAAGTCGCCGCGTCGCCGGCCGACTTCGATCCCTTCGACGACCTCGGCCCAGCGCCGGATCGCGGTGGCACCCAGGTGGCGACGTCCCCCGCCGACTTCGCGCCCGCGCTCGCAGACCTGGGCGCCGCGCCCTTGGTCGGAGACACCCAGGTCGTCGCGTCACCCATCCCCACCGCGGTGCCCCGAGTGGCGACCCTCATCCCTGGCAGTCGAACGGCGCGTCGTTCGCCGATGCCCTTCATGGTCCTGGGGGGCGTCGCCGCGGCAGCCTGGGTCGGTGCTGCAGCTCTGGGCGCCGTTCGACAGCCCGACGCGCTGCCGGAGCTCGAGTCCGCCACGCCTCCAGCCGAGGTGGCCGCCATCGCGCCGGTGACCAAGGCCCCGGCGACCGCCGCTCCCGGCGTGAACGCTCCCCAACCCGCGGGTGCGGGGGCTCCCGAGGACGCCGCGCCTGCCGAGGCCCCGGCGCCCCCTGCAGCCTCCTGGACCGTGACCGCCGACTCGGCACCCAAGCAGTTCCGCATTGCGGGGAACGTGGCGGTGGCGGCGTTCGACACCGCGGTCGTCGGGTATGCGAACGGCGCGGCCGCGTGGACGTCCGAGGGCGACAACAACGCCATCGCAGCGATGGACGATGGTTCCGTCGTCATCGTCCGGCCGCACGCGGTCGTCGGTCTGTCGGGGACCGACGGGACACAGCAGTTCGAGATTCCATTCCCCGAGTCGGGCAGCAAGTCGCCTCAGGTCGTCGCCGCCGATGCGGACGGGCAGCAGGTCCTGGTGGCGCTCGCCGACGCCCGGTTCATGCTCGTCACCCCTTCGGCGTGCATCCCAGGAGCGGAAGGGGGCGTGTGCATGGACCCGGTCGGCCGCCTGGAGGGCGAGTACCTCGAGCCTCGTTCCATCGTCGCGCTCGGAGAAGACGGCACGCGATACCTGGCCGAGGAGGACACCATGCGTGCGTTCGACCGAGAGCTGGGTGAGGTCTTCTCCGCCTCGCTTCCCGCGGACGTGCGCTCCATGGTCTCGGTGCCTGGCGGTCGGCTTGCGCTCCAGTACGCGCAAGAGGCCGCCCTCCTCGACGTCGAGCGATGTCGAGGCCGCTCCGAGGTTCAGCTCGAATCCGGCGACTCGACGCAGGCTCCGGCGGGTTGCGTCCTGTGGCGCTACGGTCGAGCACTCGACCCCACGCCACCTGCGGCCGTCGACACGACGTCCGTTGCATTCAATGAGCGCGGCAAGCTCCAGCTCGTGGCCGAAGGCGACGACACGTGGAAGACACCGCTGGGCGCCTTCGGGCCCGTCGTCTTCGGCGACGGCATGCTCTACACGGTCGCCGCGCAGGATGACGCGCTCTTCATCGCCGTCGTCGATGCGACCAACGGCTCGGTCGCCGCCGAGCACCCGCTGCCGATCACCCCCAGCGATGACGACCGCACCCGAACCCACCTGGTTTGGGGAGTGGGCACGGTCGCCGCGGCCATCGGACCGCACATCGCGGTGCTGACGCTCGAGTAGCGCGGCTCAGTCGCCCAGCGCGTTGCGGAGCGTGTCGGGCAGCAGCTGACTGCGGTCGCCGGTGTTGACCATCCACAGCTGGTACGCCGCCCGGGTGACGGCGATGTGCATCAGGTGCCTCGCCTGGTCGTGCGTCGGGTAGTTCTGTCGATTGGGTTCGAGCAGGACGACGTAGTCGAACTCGAGGCCCTTGACCTGCCGAACATCGGTGACGTCGATGCCGGAGGTAAACGTGAAGTCTTCTCGACGGACGCGGCGCAGCTTGGGCACCTCGGCGACGCGCAGCGCCTCGTAGTAGGTGTCGGCCTGCTGCGGATAGCGGGAGATCAGCGCCACCGACGCGGTCGGCTCGCGCTGAATCAAGGACCGCAGCGCTTCTCCAAGGAACGCGACCGCTTCTCCGGTGTCGGTGAAGTCGAAGTACGAGACCGGTGCACCCTCCCGCGCGATGAGCTGGTCTTCGGGGTTGTGCAGATGTCCCAGCACGAACTGCGACAGCTCCATCACCTGGCGCGTCGAGCGATAGGTGATCTTCAGGGGCTGAATGGCGGTGTGGGGGAGGCCGGCCCCCTCGAGCAGCTGCGGCCAGTCCTGGAAGCCGTTGTCGAACACCATCTTCTGCGCGCGGTCACCGGCGATGGTGACGCTGCGACCGCGGGTGACCGAGTCGAGCAGGACCCGCACTTCGAGGGGGCACAGGTCTTGGGCCTCGTCGAGCACCACATGCTCGTACTCGAAGCGCTTGTTGCCGATGAAGATGCCGCCGTACTTGAGCTGCATCATGCGCAGGAGCGCGGCGTCGTCCTCGGGGTCGAGCGCCACGTCCTCGGTCTTGGCCTCTGGATCGTCGGGGTCGACATCGAGCTCGGCCTTCTTTGCGCACCACTTGATGATCGTCTCGACGTCGCTATCGGAGAACGCGTCCGCGGCGTGCCGGGCGATGGCCTTGCGGATGCGTACGCTGTTGGTGTTGACCTCGAGCCAATCCGCGACGATGTCTCGCATCGTGTCCCGTGCGACGCGCATGATGCTGATCGCGGGCGTTCGCGTCTTGGGGTTGAGCCGCGAACCGGCCCCATCCTGCAGCCACCGCTGCAGGTGCTCGACTCGGGTCAGGGGAGCCATCCGCGAGGCGCTGCTCCACATCTCGACGACTTCATCACCGCCGGGTCGAGGCGCCACCCGGTCTTGGAGCTCGGTCAGCACGTCGGCGACGTGTTCGGCGACGAGCTCCTCGAGCATTCGCATGAAGACCGGATGCTTCTTGAAGCGCGAAACAGGCTCGGGGGTGGAAACGTCGTGCTTGAGTTCCACGCCGATCTTGGCGCGCGCGAGCAGCTGCGCGGTCCACCGGCGATAGGTCGTCACGGTCACCCCTTCGACCCCCAGCGACGGCAGCACGTGCCGGATGTACTCCACCAGCGCCTCGTTGAAGACGACGATGAGCATCTTCTGGGGCGCGAAGCGGTTCGGGTCCTGAAAGGACAGATAGGCCACGCGGTGGAGCGCGACCGTCGTCTTGCCCGACCCGGCGCCGCCCTGGATGAGGACGATCCCGGAGTCGGACTGGGTGATCAGCTCGAACTGCTCCTTGTCGATGAGCGCGGTGATCTCCTGGAGGCGCTTGTCGGCCCGCAGCGCCGCGTCGTCGCCCTGCACGCCGAGCTGCTTCTTGTCGTAGCGGATCGCGGATCCCGAGCCGCCTTCGAGCGTCGGCAGCTCGGACAGCCCGGACTCGCGCCAGTGCCCCTGCTCGCCCCGCGCGAACGTGCCCTGGGGAGCCGCGATGCGCCGCAGTGTGCCTCCGGTGACCGCGAGGCTGCGTCGCTTGAGCACCCGACCCTCGACCGATCGCTCCCCGAACTCCTCGTCGTACTCATCATCTTCTTGGTACCGGTAGTACAACCGACTGACCGGCGCGTTGCGCCAGTCGACGATCGACAGGCCGTCGCCATCGTCGAGCAGGGTGTGCCGTCCGATCAAGACCTCCCGTGCCCGACCCGTTCGCGCGTCTTCCAGGCACAGGTGCCCGAAGTAGGGGCTCTTGGGATCGATCGGGATACTGCGCCCCTTGCCCCGCTTGCGGCTGAGCGCAGCGACCTGGTGCATCTGGTCGATGAGCGAGGCGACGTCTTCTTCCTTCGCCTCGGCGATCGCATCGCGCAGCTCGATCATCTGCGCGTCGAGGTCTTCGATCGCATTGGGCGTGGCCGCGGCCTCTCGCTCCAATCGGCCTCGAATGCTGGTGAGGATCCCGGTCTCTTCGGCGACGATCTCGCGTGCAGACGCGGAGAGCTGGGCCAGCTCGGCGGCGAAATCGGCAGCCGAATCGACGGGCGGCTCGGAGCCCCTTTGGGCGGCGTCCGTTGGCATAGACGGTACCGATAACAACACGCAGGGCCCGTGACCACTCGATTCTTTCGAAGCCAGACGGCCCGCTGGTGCAGCGTGAGCTTCCTTTCCTGGGACGCTCCGCTTGGCGGCTGGCGCGCCCGAAATATCGGATGCGAGCAGCAGGGGCTGCTAGCGCGGCTCGGTTCGCGGCTCGTCGTTGAGGTCGTGGCGGTGGGCGGAGATGGCGTCATACGCACGCTTGCGAGCCCGGTTGAGACTCCCCAGCGGCCGGTGCTCTGGCAACGCGTGCCACGGGGTGAACGAGAGGTGCTCGCAGGTGTTCGCCTGCTCCTGGGACGCAAAGTCCTGGGCCGAGAAGAGGATCCGGGCCACGGGAATGAAGGGCGACGCCGAGGCGCTCCACTCGATCGAGGCGTCCTCGATCGGCATGCGCTCCGGGTCGAGCTGACGCTGCACGGCAAACTCGAAGCACACGTCCCCTCGCTCCAGCTGCTCCTCCATCGAGGGGGTGAAGTGGTTGGGGTCCTCTTCGTCGAGCTCCGGACCGAGCTCCTGCCCTTCGCACGGACGCGCCCGATACTTCACCGCGCTGGTCTCGGGACCGAGACGGTAGGGAGTCTGGCTCCAATACGGCGTGGACAGAGGGTTGATGATCGGGGTCGTGATCGCCTCGATCGCGAGCAGGATGCTGTCGAGCTCGATGTCGAAGGGGTTCCAGTCGAGGAACGCCAGCGCGGGGTTGCGTCCGCTCTCCACGTTGTCGATGACGCCCGCGAAGTGGATGACGTCGGCGGTGGCGACCGCGGGCGTGTGGTTCATCAGGAAGTCGTGGGTGGTCGCGTCCGACTCGCTCTCCAAGAGCTTCTCCCCCGGCACGTCGAGCAGCTTGAGCGCCATCCCGCGCACGTCGCCGTCGCCGTCGGCTTGCACGTGGGGGTCGCCGTTGCTGAAGCGGACCCAGGCGGGGTGGGTCGTGTTGGATGCAAAGACCCCCACCCGAAGCTCCGGCGGGAGTTGTCCGTTGTCGATGGTGACTTCGGCCTGCAGGCACCGCCCCTTGGCGTGAAGGCCTCGCGTCGAGGGTCGCGCGCCGCCCTCGAACTCCCGCTGCATGCGTTCGCCGATGCGTCGCATGATGAGCTCGGTCGCTTCGAGCTCGCCCGCGTGCTCGTACTCCTCTCCGAGGGCCGGACAGACGCCTGAATCCTTGGCGTAGTCGAACATCGCCGAGAACGCGAAGTACCCGATCCAATCCACGTCATCGAGCTGCTCGAGGGTCTCGAAGACGACGTCGTCGGCGGTATCCAGGACTTCATCGGGGCCGCTGCGCGTGCGCAAGACCGCCTTCGCGGAGACGGACCAGACCCCGGCGGCGTCGATCAGCGTCTCGCGGTCGGCTTCGTTGGCCAGCCGCAGGATGCAGGTCGCCGCGTAACCTCGGTCCTCGAAGCCGTTGGTGTCCGCTTTGCCCAGGGGGACGACGCCTTCGTCGTACTGGCCGTCGTGGGGGCCGTCGTCGGCTGCGCCTCCAGAGGCTCCGCAGGCGAGCGAGGACAGGGCCATGGCGGCAAGAAGGCGGCGGTGCATGCGGAGATGCTAGTAGGTTCACCTCCCACACGCTCTTGCATCGGTGCAAGATGGTATTGCATAGTTGCAACATCTAGTGCCCGCTCGCTCGCACGTCGACGACGCCGTCGACCCTTCGTGGGACGACCTCCGGCACCTCGAGAGCCTCGAACGCCTTGGATCCGCCTCGGCCGCGAGCCGCGAGCTCGGGGTTGCCCCCTCCACGATCTACCGCCGCGTCGCCTCGTTGGAGCAGACCCTCGGCGTCGTGTGCTACTCGCCCAGAGAAGGGGTGACCGGGGTCGGCCGCGAGCTCGCGGAGTTGGCCCGACGCACCCGCACATCCCTCTCTCGCATCCGCCGACACGCGCTCGATGCCCACGACGCGATCGAAGGCCGCCTCACGCTCACGACGATCGATGGATTCGTACCGGTCCTCGTCGATGCGCTCGCCACGATCGCGCGGACCTATCCGAAGCTGGAGCTCGTGCTCGACGTCTCGGACACCGGCCTCAGCGTTCGGCGTGGCGAGGCCGACATCACCCTGACCGCCGTCGAACATCCGCCGCGCCAGCTCGTGGGACGCAAGCTCTTCACCGCAGACTTCGGCGTCTACGGAACCGAGGACCTCGCGGCCGAGCACGAGCATGCCCCGTGGGTCGTCTTGGGCCCGCCGCTGCACAACTCGTCGGTGGCGCGATGGGAGCGGGCCATGACGCGGGAGCGTCGAGTCGCGGTCGCGACCTCCTCACGACTGACGCTCAATCGGCTCATCGCCGCGGGCGTCGGCATCGGGGCCATCCCGCGCGTCATGGCGACCTCCCTGCCCGGCTTGGTCGAAATCGACGCGTACCGCCACCGCGCGCGCGACGTCACCCTCCCTGCATGGCTGCTCACCCACGAGGATCTTCGGGGGCAGGCCGCGGTCAAGGCGGTCATGCAAACGCTCGTCGAAGCGATGCAGCACCTGTGAACGTGCGGCCCAGTCCGGGTGAGGTACGCTGCGGCGGACCGATGGCCGACTCCCCTCGCTTCGCGTTCGACAACACCTACGCCGCCCAGCTGGATGGGTTCTACCTTCCGGCCACCGCGGCGCATTTCCCCGATCCCGAGCAGATCGTGCTCGGCACCCAGCTCGCCGAGGAGCTGGGCCTCGACGTGCAGATGCTCCAGGACCACGGCGCCTCGATCTTCTCGGGCCAGACCGTGCCCGAGGGTGCTGCCCCGCTGGCGCAGTTCTATGCAGGACATCAGTTCGGCGGCTTCTCCCCGCAGCTGGGCGATGGGCGGGCCTTGCTGCTCGGAGAGCTGATCGACGTGCACGGGCGCCGTCGTGACCTCCAGCTCAAGGGCTCGGGGCCCACCGAGTTCTCGCGTGGCGGTGACGGCAAGGCGACGCTCGGCCCGATGCTGCGCGAGTACATCTTCGGTGAGTCCATGCACGCGCTGCGCATCCCGACCACGCGCGTGCTCTCGGTCGTGACGACCGGAGAGCCCGTGTTTCGTCAGGGGCCTCTTCCGGGCGCGGTGCTTGCCCGCGTGGCCTCGAGCCATCTGCGGGTGGGAACGTTCGAGTACTTCGCGTCACGCCAGGACGTCGCGGCCACCCGCACCCTGGCCGACTACACGATCGCCCGGCACTACCCAGCGCTCGCCTCCACGCCCAACCCATACCTCGGCATGCTCCACGCGGTCGTCGACGTCCAGGCCGATCTGATCGCGCAGTGGATGCTCGTCGGCTTCATTCACGGCGTCATGAACACCGACAACGTGGCGCTCTCGGGCGAGACGATCGACTACGGCCCCTGCGCCTTCATGGACCGGTACGACCCAGCCACCGTCTTCAGCTCGATCGACCGCGGGGGGCGCTACGCGTACGGCAACCAGCCAGGCATCGGCCAATGGAACATGGCGCGATTTGCCGAGACCCTGCTGCCGCTGCTGCATGACGAGGACGAGACCGCCGGCGAGTTGGCCCGCGAGGCGCTCCGAGCGTTTGCGCTTCGGTACCAGTCCCGATGGACCGCCGGCATGCGCACCAAGCTGGGGCTGCTCGAGCCCGAGGACGAGGATGAAGGCCTCGCGCAGGACCTGATGCAGCTGTTCGAAGCCCAGCGACTCGACTACACCTCGGCCATGCGCGCGCTGTCTTCGGTCGCCCGCGACCAGGGAGGCGCTCCGTTCGACGACTCGGCGTTCGACGAGTGGAAAGCGCGCTGGATCGGCCGCCTCGAGGGCCAACCTGAAGGGCGCATGGCCGCCGCCGATCGCATGGATGCGGTCAATCCGATCTACGTGCCGCGGAACCACAAGGTCGAAGAAGCGCTGCACGCTGCGGTCGAAGACGACGACCTACGGCCCTTGCACCAGCTGGTCGAGGTGCTCTCCAATCCCTTCGAGCGGCGCGACGCCCAGCAGGCCTATGCCGAGGCCGCACCCGTTGCCTTCGACGAGGGCTTTCAGACCTTCTGCGGAACCTGACGCGCTCCGCGGCGAACCAAATGCTTTGGCCGATGCTCGGGTTGGGGAGAGCATCGGCCAAAGACTTGAACGGATCGGAGGATTGGAGTTGAGTTGTGTCGTCCAGTTGCCCGGACGCCCTCTAACAATACAAGGCACGTGCCAACAAATGGGTCACGGAATCATTGCGTTTTCGTCCTCCGCAACGAGGGTCTCGCGGGCAAAGTGGCCACGAGACCTGCCGCCGGTGGCCACTACGGCAGCCATGGCGACGAACGCACGTCTCAACCGGCGACGCTGCTCGCGAACAGATGAAGGTACCAGCTGAAGGCGAGCGGGCGGTCCCAGTGGATCGCGTGTCCTGCACCCTCGACCTCGATGATCTCACCGCCCCACAGCGTGGGCATGATGCCGCCGTCGGCGAGATCCACGAGGTACTGCGGGTTGACGAAGGCGTCTTCCTCACCGACCAAGACCGCGAGCGCGACGTCGTCATCGGGGTCGGCAGGATCGCCTGCGAGCCCCTGCATGATGGCGAGCTCGTCGAGCGCGGGGTTCGCCGGAAGCGTGAGCGCCAAGGCGCCCACCGAGCTGCGCGCCCTTGGGTCGGCGCGTTCGTACCCGTCGTCCACGAAGAACGGCGGCACGTAGCCCCACGCGCGCTGGTTCTCGTCGAAGAACGCGGACATGTACGCGTCACCAATCGTCGCGGCGTCGGAGAGGGGCGCAGGTGCATACGCCGGGACCGGGTCGGAGAAGTCGCCACCGAGATCGAAGCCGATCGCAGAGGTCGCGCTGAACTGAAAGCCGAATCCAAACGACGCGAGAATCGACAGCCCGGGGATCCCCGGCACGTCGGGCGGAAGGAAGGGGTTGTGGACGCTCGGCGGGTTCGCTCCGGTGGGCGCGGTGCCGAAGATGAAGATCCCCTCCACGTTGGGCAGCAAGCCCAAACCTTGGGTGATCAACGCGACGTCACCACCAAGGCTCCAGCCGGCCACGATCGCGGGGTCGATCTCCGGGTCCGCCGCAGCGAGGGCCACCGCCTCGACGAGGCCGAGCTGATACTCGGGAAACCCGGTGGGAATCCCCAGCGCGTCGGTCGGCAGGGGGCGGGCGTCGTCGACCTCTCCCGCATTGCCGAAGCCGGGCAGGTCGATCAAGTAGATCTCGTAGTAGTTGCCCAGCGCACCGAAGACCTGGCGGGCGTACGAGCGGCTCGACGACGAGTTCCCGTGGACCAACAGGATTCCCGGTCCGTGGGTTCCCTGGCTCTTGTACACGGGGATCGTCAGGTTCTCGTACACCGGAAACCCGAAGATGTTCGCCAGCTGAAACTCCTTGTGGACCGGGTAGTCGAACTCCAGCCCCAGCTTGGCCTTCACCGCGGTCGGTGGACCTCCCTTGGCCTGCGATTCAGCAGGGAACATCAGAAGGCCGAGCGCGAGGACCGGCAGGACCAGCCTGGCCGCGCTCGAGCTCGAAGAGGAAAGACGCCGAGAACGTATCGTACCCACGTTCGAGGTATCCCATGCGGACGTCGTTCCCCGCGATGCTCTCCCGGTGTCAGAGGGCGTTGTCGGTTATGTGCGACGTTGTGCGGGAAAGAGCACAATCGAGTCGCCATCCTCGAAACGAAGAACGCCGCTGCGGAGACCCGCAGCGGCGTTCGCGATCAGCGACAGCGCGGTCTACTCGCGGCGTCGGACCAGGCCGAAGAGGCCCAGCATGAACATGCCGCCAAGCCAGCCGGAGCCAGCGTCGTTGCCCGCCGAGCAGCCGCAGCCTTCGTCGTCGAGCGCGCCAGCGTCGCCGCCGCTGGACTCGTCGCCGCCCGAGTCGTCTCCGGTCACGTTGGTCGGGTCGGTGGTCGGGTCGGTGGTCGGGGCCGCCGTGGTGCTGCTCGACGAACCGTCGCCGCCAGAGCTGCTGTCACCGGTGGTCTCCGGCACGTCACCGGAGGAGGACGAGTCGCCCGAGGTGAGCGCGGGGCCGGTGCTGGTCATCTCGCCGGTGTCGGGGCCGGTGCTGGTCTCGGAGGGCTCGGGGTCGGGCTCACCGGTGGTGGGCTCGGGGTTGAACGAGCAGTCGTTGAAGCCGCAGCACGGGTCGAAGTTGATCTGCTCGATGATCGTCTGCAGCGCCGACTCCAGCTCGGCCTGGTTGGCCGCGGTGAAGTAGTCGAGGCTGCCGCCGGCACACGGGATGCCCGTGCCGCCGGAGCCCCAGCAGGCCATGTTGCCCAGCTCGTTCGGAGCCAGCTGCTCATCGTCGCCAAACCCGATCACGTAGGTGGTCGTGTTGTCGTTGGTGAACATGCTGGTGAGTTCGGCCGAGACCTGCTCGTCCGTGGACCAGTTGAGGAAGCTGTAGGCGCCGTCGGTGATCAGGATGTTGATGAACTGCGTGTTCGCGTCCACCGGGTACAGTGCAGGCGGGTTGAGCCGGTACTGCTGGGCGTTGAAGTTCGCGAGCGCGAGGCCGGTGTGCGTGGCGGTGGTCGATCCCGAGCACGCGTTCGGGGTGTTCATCCCGGTGTTGCAGTCCGGCATGATGCTGTAGGTGTCCTGATCGAAGCCAGGGTAGGCGCCGTCGCCGGGGCCGACCGGGCTCCAGATGATTGGAGGGCCGCCCCAGGGGTCGCCACAGCCAGCGCCGCACGACGTGTTCGGGTCGAGGGCCCAGCCGAAGTTGTCCTTCATGCACGGGCCGTAGTCGACCAGGAGCTGCTGGTCGCCCTCGTTGCCGAAGGTGGTCAGACCCAGGTGCACCAGGTCTTCGACCGGCTGGTTGTTCACCCCCGGCACGACCACGTCGAAGATCGAGTTGTTGCCCGCCAGAGCCTCGCGCGCCTGGTCCCAACCGGTCATGCCCATCGCCCCTGCCTCGTAGTCGGGGTTGGGGGCGCCGTTGATGATCGGGCTGCCCAAGTTGAGCATCGAGCTCGACGCGTCGAGGATCACCATGACGCGCGGCAGGCCGCCGGTGCACTCGGGGATGATGACGGTGTCTTGAATGTCGTCGATGACTTCCTCGAGCGCCGGAACGAGCTGGCCTGCGCCCGCTTCGATGGCCTGCGCGGTGCCGCCGGCGTTGGCGAGATCGTCGGCGAAGTTCTCGCCGAGCGCGTCGCCGAACGCGACCACATAGACGGGAACGCCGTCGGTGGAGAACAGGTCGCCCGCCACGGGCGTGGGGTCGAATGCCGCCTGCTCAGCTGCATTGACCGGTGCTTGACCCACCTGCGTGGTCCATATGCCGTCGGTCATGAGCATGATGAAGTAAGCCCGCTCGTCGTCGACGATGACGTCGTCGGGGTGATCGAGGCGGGTCTGAGCGATGTAGTCGCGCGCGGCCTGGAGCGCTCCTTGGGTCCAGGTTCCGATACCCGCGCAGTTGAGGCCGACACACAGCGGCGGCTCGACGTTGTCGAGGAAGTCGACGATGTCCGTGCCGGTGCACTCGAAGTATCCGGAGGGGTCGTTCTCGGCGTCGTACCAGGGCACGTCGAGCGCCTGGCCGTCGGTGATGCCCGAGGGATCGGTCTGCCCCGACACCGTGATGATCGTGCCGTCGTTGTTGGGGTCGGGGTCGTGTCCGAAGCGAAGCAGACCCAGGTGCATGCTCTCGTCGAAGAAGCCGTTGTCGGTGGTGACGATGTTCTGAATCGCCTCGACCGCGGCTTCCCATCGGGTTTGCCCCGCCACGAAGTCGTCGTTCATCGACGAGGAGTAGTCGAGCACGATGAGGAGGTTGGGCTTCTTGAACGAACAAGCCTCATCTCCAACGCAGTCGCCGCCGGCTTGGGCCGGCTTCTCCGAGCCTCCCACGAACGCAAGTCCCAGCCCCGCCAGGAGGCCCGCTTGAATGCCGAGACGCTTCCAAGATCCAAACAATGCAAGTCGCTTCATGTCGTACTCTTCTTCTCAGGCGTCGGGCGCCAGTGGGGACCCGTTGGTGATTCTGATCGCCTGCCTTCCCCCCGGTTGGCAGGCTCTAGGCCGGTTTCCCGACGGTACGCTGCCCGAGCGAGAGGCGTCAACATGGCCGAACGCGCCCTCGTGTAGGTGAGTGAGCGCACTCGCGGACGGGCGACTTGTTTTGTCGGCGGGCGTGGGCTCGGGTCTACTTCCCAGCATGCGCCTGGCCCATGCCGCCACCCTCGCCTCCTTGGCACTGATTTCGTGTCGGGCCGGTGGACGCGGAGGCCAAACGCCGGCCTCGGCCGACCAGGAGGCCTCCAGCGCCGTCGAGATCGACGCGGGTCAGATGATGGCGACGATCGAGACCCTGGCCTCCGACGGCCTCGGCGGGCGCTACAGCCTTCATCCCGACATCGACCGCGCCGCCGGGGTCGTGGCCGCGGCCCTCGAGGTGGCGGGCGTCGAGCCGGTTGGCGCCGACTACCGGCACCGGTTCGGAATCGTGGTCGGCGCGGACGTCGTCGCCCCACCCAAACTCACGATCGACCGCGGCAAGCGGTCCGAGGCAATCGACGCGGCGTCGTTTGGCCCCATGCCCGGCAGCGCGTCGGGCTCGGTCCAGGGCCCGCTCGCCTTCGTCGGGTACGCGGCCGTCGCAACCGACGAGGGGTCCTACGACGACCTCGCGGGCATCGACCTCTCGGGAAAGATCGCCGTCGTCCTGCTCGACGCCCCCCGGCGCCCCGACACCCAGGCCTTCTACGCGCTGGTTCGGACGATTGGCGAGCGCTTCGAAGACCAGGCCCGGCCGCTGCGCGAAGCCGGGGACACCGACGCCCTGGCCAAGCTGCACGGGCAGGTGCGGGCCGAGCTCGCCGCGTTGGTGCAGCCCTTCCTCGGTGGCGCGCCGCCGCCCGAGCACCTCACCGGGGTTCCCGACGATCCGACCCTCGAGCTCGATGCGGACGCCTTCGCCTCGCTGGTGTTCACGCCCACCGCCGGCGGCGACCAACCCTCCTTCCCCTTCACGGCAGGCCGGCTGCGCAACAAGGTCGCCCGCCTCGTCGATGCGGGCGCGGTCGGGGTCATTGCGGTTCGCGGACCCCGAAGCTACGTCGACGATCGCGCGCGGGAGGCAGACCCCCTCCCCGACCTCGGCGCGACCCGCCCAGAGCGCAATTTCGGCGTGCCGGTCGTACAGATGAAGTGGCGTGACGCCGACACTTTGCTGCGCGTCGGCGGCCGCAAGCTCTCCTCCTTGCAGGGCCAGATCGAGCGCGAGCTGAAGCCGGCCTCGGCAGACATGAAGGGGGAGGCAACGCTCTGGGTCGAGCTGAAGTCGCTGGAGGTGGAGGCGCCCAACGTCCTGGGCCAGATTCGCGGCAGCGACCCCACCGAGTTCGTGATCCTCGGCGCGCACTACGATCACATCGGCACCGACGAGGATGGCCGCGGTCACTGCCGAGCGATCGTCGAGGGTCAGGCGAAGGACGTGGTCTGCAACGGTGCCGACGACAACGCCAGCGGCACCGCCGTCGTCCTCGAAGTCGCGCGTGTGTTGGCGAGTCGACCCCAGCCACCCAAGCGCACGGTCGTGTTCGCCCTGTTCGCCGGGGAAGAGCTTGGACTGCTCGGGTCTCGCGCCCTCGCCTCCGAACCGCCCGCTGCCGAACCCTGGCAGGGCGGAGCCCCCGTCGCGATGGTCAACATCGACATGGTCGGTCGCCTCCGGCCCGACCCAGGCCTGCTGATCGGCGGCGTCGGATCGAGCCCGCAGTGGATGTCGTTGTTCGAATCCGCGGGCTGGGACGGGATCCCGATCACCTTCGATCGCTCCATCACCACCCGCAGCGACCACGCCAACTTCTACAAGCTCGGTATCCCGGTGGTCTTCATGTTCACCGGCGTGCACGCCGACTATCACGCGCCGGGCGACGAGGCCGACGCCATCGACGCCGCCGGGCTCGACAAGGTCGCGCGTCTCACCTTGGGCGTGGTGGAGCAGATCGCCAACGGTTCGGCCATCGACTTCGCCGAGCCCGCGCGGGCCGAGGAGGGCCTCGTGCCCGCGCTGCCCGGCGACGTCGAGGCCACCATCGAGCGGCGCGTCGGCTACGACGGCTAGCAGAGGTCGAGATCGCTCGGGAACGATCGGCGCGCTCGGGACACTACCACCGGAGCGATGCTTCGACGCGATTCGATTCGATCCCTGGTCCCGCTCGCCTTGGTTCTTGCTGCGGCCGGCTGCGACCCCACCGTGGACGAGCCGGAGCGCGAACTCGCCGAGCAGGCCACCGACGCACCACCACGCGCTCTGACCTCGGCCGAGGCGATCGAGCGGCTCGAGCAGCTTCACGCGCGGCGCATCGAGCGAGACCTTCCGACCGAGGCCCTCACCGTCTTCGCACGCCGCGGGATCGACCCCGAGGCGCTCAGCTATCGCTTCTCCGCCGACGGTACGCCCGTTCGCATCACCGGCCATACGTTGGCCCTGACGGCCGAAGATCTCGCCCTCGCCCCCGAGACCTCGGTGCGTGGTCTGGCAGATGGGTTCGTGGCTCGGTTCTGCGGGCTCTGGGACGTGGAGCCGTCATCCTTCGAGGACGCCACGGTCCATGTCACCCCCAGCTCGAGCGCCGCCCGTTCGAGCGTCCACTACCGGCAGTTTCACGCCGACGTCCCGGTGGTCGGGGGCCACGTCGTCGTGCACGTCGACACCACCGACCCTCGCGCGCCCGTGATCGTCGGGGTTTCCGGGGCGTTCTTGGACGTTGGCAAACTCGACGCCCGGCCCACGGTCGAGACCGACGCAGCGATGGCCTCCGTCTCGGTGGAGCCCGGCGAGACGCTCGAAGAGCCGATGCTCACGGTGTGGTCGGCGTCTCGCTCGGGCGTCGACGTCCCGCCTCGGCTGGCGTGGAAAGTGCCGGTGAGTCGCGACGGACACACCGCCCGCTACGTCTACGTCGACGCGCTCGATGGGGCGGAGCTGCAAAGCGAGGTCGCCGAACTCTACAGCCTGCAGCGGTCCATGTTCGACATGCGTGCAGCCACCGGGTCGACACCGTATACCTGTCAGAACTGGTCCGCGGCGGCCAGCTGCGGATCGCACTGTGCTGACTGCGCGACGGATCCAGCGGAGTGTGCGCTGTGTACATGCCCATATCCCGGAGACCCGGTGGGCTGTGACGCGCAGATCTGGCGCTACGACGAGTCCACCGGCTGCGTCGCAGACGGATCGCCCCTCGGCGAGACGAGCTGCGACTCCGCGGCGCAGCAGCTGTGGGCGGACGCCGAGAAGGCGCATGGGTTCTGGGCGAGCGCGTTCGGCCGTGACTCTTGGGACGGCGCCGGGGCCTGGATGCACCTGATCTCCAGCACCGACCCCTCGCCCGGATCGTCCCCCGGCTTTGCAGGAGTTGCGTTTCCCCGAGACTTGGACGGCGACGGAGCGTACGACGTCTCCACGGTGGCAATCCGCAGCGGCGCGGGCGGCCCCTGGCTGCACGGCCACGAGTTCGGACACATGCTGCAGCATGGGACCGTCGACTACGACGGCCTCTCCTTCTACGGGCAGGGGAAGGACGCCATGGAGCACCACGCGGACCTGCATGCGTTTCGCTACCGCGGTCTGCGTCTGAGCCCCGGCTACGACTGCTCCGGGCCCGACCTCTTCCACTACACGCGTTTCAGATCGGCCGGCACCGCCCAGGCCAACAAGTACATCGGCAACTGCCACGGCTGGCTGATGCACAAGTCCGGCGGCGCCACCACGCACTATGGCGTCTCCGTCCTGCCGCAGAGCCCAGATGTCTACGACGACATCTGGTTCGCAGCCCTCGACGACCACTTCTCGTCGACCGAGGGCTACTTCGGCTGGTGGAACGACATCGTGCAAGGCGCCGCCGACGTCTACGGCTTCACCTCCCCCTACTTCACCGCGCTCGAGGCCCGGGACGCGATCGGAGGCTGGACCGACCATCGCTCGGTCTCGACCGGAGTTCAACCCGAGGACCGATACGCGGCGGCGAGCGTCCAGGGCAACGCAAACACGCCGTGTGTCTTCTACCGCTACACCGGGAGCACGACGCGCATCGCCTTCTCCTGCCGCAGCGGCTCCGGATGGGGCCCATACACATCCTTCAACGACCTCGCGGTCGACCCGGCCGCCTCCGAGCCCACGGCGACCTATCGCTACGAATCGGGACAGACGATCCTCTACGTGGCGTGGGCCGGCACCGACAATCGCATCCACTACCGGACCTACGACCCCTCCACCAACGTGATCGGTCCTCCCCAGGACCTGGGTCCCAACCACCTGACCGACGGACCGGTCGCGATCGCCCCGGTGCTCGAGACCGGTAGCCTCGATCGCGTGGTCGTGGTCTATCACCCGCTCGCCCACCCCACCTGGTTCTACTGGACCCACATCGGCAGCACCTCGCCGGGCATCGACATGGGACCCAGCTTCGACTCCGAGGCCGCGCCTGCGCTCACTCCCTTTCCCTACTACTCGCGTCTATACTTCGTGCGCCCGGACTCGATGAGCAGCGCCACGCCCGGTCGGCTGCGCTACACGTCGTACACGCTCGACGACGGCTGGGGTCCGGCGCAGGATCTGACGGCGCTGTTCGAGACCGACGCATACATCCAGGCCGGGGCCGTCACCTCGGACCGCGGCGTTGCACTCACAGCCTACGGTCGGACATCGAGTCGCCTGCGCATGACGTGGGTGACGCCCACCTCGGCCGAGCAGTGGTACGCCACGCTGTCCGAGAGCAGTCCGGGCGTGCTGGAGCGTGATGGCTACCGAGCAGTGCCTCTGGCCTCTACCGCCGGGGCCGCCCGGTCCGCGGGGGGACTGACCGCCGATCCCAGCGGCTACCCCATGTTCCACTTCACGGGCCAAGGCGGCTCGACGGCGCCCAAGCTCTTCGAGTGGCGCACGTACAGCGACTGATCATCTTCATCATCTTCACCATCCTCATGATCCCACCGACGGCTCGATCGAGAGCGTCACCGACCAGACCTCGGTGTCGTCCGCTCCTGCCGTGCACGTGACGGTGCCCGTGCCGCCCAACGGGAGGGTGTCGCCCGAGCACGAGCCCAGGAGCGTGTCCAAACCCAGGTCGGAGTCCCAGACCTCGATCGTGAGTCCACCTTGGAGTTGGGTCGTCGACACCGCCTCGAGCACCACTGCGTTCCAGGCGGGGAAGATCGTGTCCTGCTCGAGCGCCGTCTCCCCCGACGCACCGACGACCTCGAGGATGACGTAGGGGTCGGGCAGCCCGTTGAACGAATCCCAAGGATCGCCGTCGGGGTCGGTCAGCGCGATGACCCCGTCGATGACGGAGACGTCCCACGGCGCCATCGGGTCCGGCACGCATCCCTCCGCCTCGCACGTGGAGTTCTGGTCGCAGGCTCGGCAGCTCGCCCCCGCCGCCCCGCATGCGTCGGACGTGTTGCCTTCCAGACACATCGCGCCGCTGCAGCAGCCATCGCACTCCTGTGCGCACGACGGCGAGATACACGCCCCCTCGACGCAGTCGAAGTCCACACCGCATGCGACACAGACCGCTCCACCGAGCCCGCAGGTGTTGGCGAGCTGCGCATCGAACTCGATGCATGTCTCGCCCTCGCAGCACCCCTCGCACGTATCCTCGCAGGGCAGGTCGCAGACCCCCGCGTCACACGTCGACCCATCGGGGCACGCGCTGCATTGGCCGCCCCCGACTCCGCACGCGGAGACGTCGACGCCCTCGACGCAAGCATCGCCGTCACAGCAGCCTCGACAGTTGTCGGGGTTGCAACGCGGAGGCGCGCCCGTTTCGTCGGCGGTGCCCGGCCCGGTGTCGGGATCGAGCGTCGAGGCCGTGGCCACGTCCGTTCCGCCATTGGTGCTCGAGCCTCCTTCGGTGTCCCCACCCTGTGCTCCGCCGCAGCCAGCCATGACGAGTCCTGCCCACAGCGCAAGTTCCACACCGTTCACTCCCGGTCGTTTCATCGGCCGTCCATCCTCCGTCAACCTGCGGTGGGGACCACCGTGAGCGTGATCGTCCAGACCTCGAAGTCGTCGATGGAGCACGTCCAGGAGGTGGTGTCGTTGTACAGCGGCCCGGCAGGAATGTTGCAGGTTGCCATGGTGGTGTCGAAGCCGGGGTCCGAGTCGACGACTGAGGCTTCGAGGCCGGCCTCGAGCTGCGCCGAGGTCACCCCGGTGAGCACGGTCTCGTTCCAGACCGGAAAACTCGTGTCGTCGTCGTAGTCGCTCTCGCCCGACATGCCGACGACCTCCAGCGTGACGTAGGGATCGGGCAACCCGTTGAAGGAGTCCCATGCGTCGCCGTTCTCGTCGGTGATCGCGACGGTGCCGTCGACGGCGATCACATCCCACTGCGCCATCGGATCCGCTTCGCACCCGCCGTCTCCGCAGGTTTGATTGGTGCCACACGACTGACAGCTGGCTCCGCCCGTGCCGCAGTCATTGTTCGTGTCGCCGTCCAGACACGTGTCCCCGTCGCAGCACCCGTCGCAGCTCGCAGCGCACGCGGTGGAGATGCACTCTCCGGCGCTGCACTCGAACCCATCGTCACACCCTTGGCACGACGCACCGTCGACACCGCAGCCATCCACGTCCTGATCGCCGGGTTCGATGCAGGTCTCTCCTGCACAGCACCCGTCGCACGAATCTTCGCAGGGCAGGTTGCAGACACCATCGTCGCAGGTGGCACCGCCGGGGCACGCACCGCACTGGCCACCGCCGCGCCCACAGGCGGCGACGTCGTTGCCACCGACGCAGTCGTCTCCGTCGCAGCAGCCATCGCAGCTCTCGGGGCTGCACGCGGGCGGCAAGGCGCACGTCCCTTCGTCGCAGACCGTACCGCCTTCGCACGGCGCACAGCGCTCTCCAAGGATGCCACACGCGTCGTTCGAACCGCCGGGCTGGCACGCGCCGGAGGCGTCGAGGCATCCGCCGCAGCTGCCCGTGTCGTCGGCCACGGTTGGGTCGAGCGTCGGATCGCTCGGACCGCTGGGATCATTGGTCGGATCGGTCGGATCGGTCGGGGCCGATCCGCTCGAGCCATCGTCGTCCTCACTCGCCCCCCCGGTGCTGATCGGCTCGCCACCCAGCGGCGTTTCGCCGTTTGCACAGCCGGCGAGCACAAGGGCGACACAACTGCCGACCAACGTCCACGGTACGAGTCGCGGCTTCATCCCCAAGACACTCTCATGCCTGCAGCCGCCCCGCACCCGATCAGGTTCGCGCGATCGCTTCAGCGATGCGAATCCCGTCGAGCGCCGCGCTCATGATCCCGCCCGCAAAGCCCGCCCCTTCGCCGCACGGATACAGTCCCCGCAGCGACGGTGATTCCAGGGTTTGTGGGTCACGCACGGTTCGGACCGGACAGCTCGTGCGCGACTCGACGGCGACCGCGATGCCCTGCGGTCCCGCGAACCCTCGAATCCTCCCGTCGACCTGACGCAGCGCCTGACGCAGCGGCTCCGCGAGCCCCGCGAGGACCCGTGGGAGATCGGCCGAAACAACACCTCGGCGGTAGCTGCAGTTGGGAAGCGAGGAGGAGACCCGGCCCGCGACGAAGTCGTCGAGCCGCGCCGCGGGACCCACGTACGCGCCACCGCCCGCCTCGTAGGCCCGCTGCTCGATCGCCCGCTGGAACGCGATGCCTGCAAAGGGGTCCGCCGGGTCGAAGCCGTGCCCGGCGAGGACCGAGGCATCGACTTCGGCGACGAATCCACTGTTGGCGAACGCACCGCCGCGCGACGAGGGACTCCAACCGTTGACGACCTGCGCGCCAGCTTCGGTCGCGGCGGGCGCGATGAACCCCCCTGGACACATGCAGAACGAGAACACGCCGTACGAACCGACGCGCTCCACGAGCCGGTACGACGCGGCCCCCAGGGCAGGGTGTCCGGCAAGGCCACCGTACTGCGCGGCGTCGATGAAGGCTTGCGGGTGCTCGACCCGCACCCCCACGGCAAAGGGCTTGGCTTCGACGACGGCCCCCGCGTCGGCGGCGAACTGGAACACGTCCCGCGCCGAGTGCCCGACGGCCAGGATGACCATCTGGGTGTCGATCACGCTCCCATCGCGAAGCTGCACCCCGGCCATTGCCCCATCATGGGTGCGCAGCGCCGTGACGGCGGTCTCGAAGCGAAACTCGACCCCCGCCGACTCGAGATGCTCTCGCATCGTCGTGACGACGTCGGGCAGCTTGTTCGTCCCGATGTGCGGCCGAGCATCGACCTGGATCTGTGCGGACGCACCGTAGGCCACGAAGGCGCGCAGGACGTCACGCACCGCGCCGCGCTTGTTCGCCCGCGTGTACAGCTTGCCGTCGCTGAACGTGCCCGCCCCGCCTTCGCCGAAGCAATAGTTGCTCTCGGGATCGAGGGCACCGCGCCGCATCAACGACGCCAGGTCCAGCCTGCGGGCCCGCACCTGCTTGCCCCGCTCCAGCACGATGCTGCGAATCCCCCGCTGGGCGAGCATCCACGCCGCGAACATGCCTGCCGGACCGGCACCGACGATGGCCACTGTGGGCGCACCGGTGAGTACGGGAAGCTCGAGCGGCAACGCCTCCGCGCCCGGAGGCGCGTCCTCCCGAAGCCGGACCTCCACGACGAGGTGCACCCGCACTCTCCCCTTCCGCGCGTCGATCGCCTTGCGAACGACCTCCACGCCGACGACCTCGCGGGCGGCGACCCGTGCCTTCGTCACCGCCGCATCCCACACCCGCGCCGGCTCGAGCAGCACGTCGGGATGCACGCTCAACTCGACCCGCATGCCCGGCGAGCCTGCCCGCGCCGCCCCTGCTGCGCAAGGGGAGACACCGCTTGCCGCGGAGGGCCCACAGGGGGGACGATCGCACCGTGGGTCCGACCGCTCCGCCGAAGCGACGCTGGCGCACCCGCCTCCGCCGAGCCCTGCTGGTGTGCCTCGCCCTCCTCGCCCTCAACGAGGTGGTCTGGTTGATCCGCGTCGCTCGGCTGCGATGGGCGGACCCCGACCGCAGCGCGATGATGGACCACCGCGCCGAGGTCGTCGGGGACGACTTCACGGTCGACCAGCGCTGGATGGATCTCGATGAGATCTCCCCCAACCTCGTCCGCGCCGCGATCGCGGGTGAAGACATCCACTTCGCCAGTCACCACGGCATCGACTACGGCGCGATCATCGATGCCGCCAAGACGAACCGGGCCGAAGGGCGCGTGGTCTCCGGCGGCTCCACGATCACCCAGCAGCTGGCCAAGAACGTGTTCCTCTCGCCGTCGCAGAGCTACCTTCGCAAGGCGCGTGAAGCGGTGTTGGCCTACGAACTCGAAATCGTGCTCTCGAAGGCTCGAATCATGGAGCTGTATCTCAACGTGATCGAGTGGGACGAGGGCATCTACGGAGCAGAAGCGGCGGCCCAACACTACCTGCACCAATCCGCACACACGCTGACGCGATGGCAGGCCGCCCACCTCGCCGCAATCATTCCTGGACCCCGCAACGCGCTGCACCCCCGCAAGAACCCGGCCCGGCACCACGAGGCGCGCACCCGCATCCTTCGCGCGATGCGCCTGGTCGAACCGTTGTAGCTGTGTCGAGGACGCACACCTCGGCGACTCCGCACGCTCGAAACGCCCTCGAGCGGCGTCACCGAGGGGCAACGCAAGGCGTGGACCACGTTGGCCTGATTCTCGCACCGCAATGGAGCATGAGTGCAAAGATCTTCGAACAGCTTCGAGAGGACCACGATGAACAGCGCCGACTGCTGGCCGCGCTGTGCGAGACCAGCGGAGACTCCGCCGACCGCAGCCGCCTGTTGGAAGCGACGAAGAAAGAGCTCGCTGCGCATGCCAAGGCCGAGGAGAAGAGCCTCTACGCCGCCATGCTCGGCGCCGAGGGTGCACATCGGAAGGCGCGGCACTCGGTCGCCGAGCACCACGAAATCGACGAGATCGTCAACAAGCTGGAGTCGACGGATCCGTCGACCCCTCGCTGGCTCTCCGTCGCCAAGCAGCTCAGGCATCGCGTCGAGCATCACCTCGAGGAGGAAGAGCACGAGGTCTTCCAGCTCGCCGGTCGCGTGCTCGATCCCAGCGAGAAGAAGCAGCTCATCGAACCGTATGAGGACGTTCGCGGCCCTACGGCGTGAGCCGAGCCGCGTCGAGCCAGCTCTAGACCGAGATACTCTTCGTCTCGCTCGCAGGCCCACACTGCGCGGTCCGGGAGGCGGTCGTCGGCACCGCGTGGGAGATCAGGCGTGCAGCACGTCGGCGATGCAGCCGTCCGTCTGGCTCCGCTCGAGTTCCGAGAGCAGCGCGGACTGAATGTGATCTTCGGTGACGTCGCTGCTGTGGAGGAACTCGATGCCAGCGATGGGGCAGCCGTCATCGTCGGTTGCAACCCGGACGACCCGGGCAGGGATGCGCACCTCCGGATACAGCGGCACCCGGAGCAACACGACGAGCGGACATCGTCTTCGAAGCCGCGGTCCCCCGCTCAAGAGCGCTCCCGAGACCGAGAGGTCTCGAACCGCATACTCGTGCATGCCGCGGCGGGTCTTGACCACGCAGCGGATGTCGCTGTCGAGGCGCGCGTGCTCCCGGCGTTCGCGGTTGGGGGTGACGGAGGGATGTGAGATCGAAGTTGCTCGAGTTTCCATGACTGCCTGTTCTCGCCTGAGATCGCATCTGCGGCTGTTCGCTCAACGGCTCCACAACTCAACCCAAGATGGAACGCGCGATCGAGGCAACCAAGGCAAGAGGGCTCGCGCAACCCAGGCCCGATCGTACCAGGCCCACTGGTGTTCGTGGGACGCGACGGAACAGACTTTGAACATTCGGCCGACCGGTACGGCCATCATGTCCGCCCGACTACGTTCGCATCGCTGCGCGGGCGCGCAACCCTGCGTGCCGTGTCGGGCCGGGTGCGAACGGGCCCTCCATCAGCGCGCCGAGAACGACCCGAACCAGGCCATGGGACGAGATGTGGACGCGGCTCAGAACACCAGGCCCGAGCCCACGTGAACCGTCAGCAGGTGCATCGACGCACCGACCGTCCGGTCGTCCTCGACGCGCTGCGGCGAGATCCCCTCGTCCGAATAGATCGCGGCGAAGCCTCCCGCCTCCCCGCGACCGGCCGCATAGCGCACCGCAACGGTGGTCTGGAACGAGATGCGGCGGGCCCGTTCATCGTCGTCGAGCTTGACCGGCGTGCGCAGCCGAACGCCCAGCGATCCACCCCACAGGTTGACCCGCAGGCTGCCGAACGTGGTGGAGCTCGTGTCGTTGCGATCGGTGAACAGGCCGCCACCCATCGACCAGCGCGGGGAAAAGCGCCACCGCATGCCCAGGCGAACGTTCCAATGCGCCGCCTTCCCGATCGCGGGGTTGTCGGGGTAGTGGGCAGGCGTGGCCTCGGCGTCCAGGCCCACGCGCCACCGGCCCTGGCCAACCGCCAGCCCGGTCGCGGCCGTCCACGTAGCGATCCGCGTTGGGCGACGCTGCACCGGAAAGCCTTCGAAGCGGGTGTCCATCATCGTGTCGCCGGCACGGTCGGTCGTGGACTCGATCTCGACGTCGCTGCCCTCGACCCGCTGGAACACGACCACGGTCGGCGTGCGCACGCTCGCCGCCGCGTGCACCCACTCGCCCAACCGACCCCGTAGACCAAGCGCCCCCTGCATGCCGTAGCTGCGAACGGTCGTGTCGGCGTCGACGAGGAGCGTGGAGCGACCAAGCTCGCCTTCGTGCTCGACGAAGACCCGCTGGGAGATCGCGGACTTGTCGTAGGTGCCGTAGAGCGCGAGGCCGAGGTCGAGGTCCTCGTGCACGCGGAACCCCACCATGGGCCCGGTGTGGTACCGCCGCTGCACGTCGGAGCGGCGGATCTCCGCCGAGAAGGCATCCGCGTAGCGGCCCCCGGTGCGTGCGATCATCAGGGGCTCGGAGAACCTGGAGGTGAAGAATCCGAAGCCGATCGAGACCCGGTCGCTGACCTCGCTCCCGAGCGAGAACGCGGTGGGCACCACCAAGAACTCTCGGCTCCGCATGCGCTCGTTTCGCTGCTCCGTGGGTCCCTGCAGCTGCATGCTGCGGGGGACACGGACCCATCGGATGCCGTAGGCCGACGCGCTGACGTCGGCGCGCAGTCGCCGCGTGCTCGTCAGCAGCGCGGGGTTGTACCAGCCCGACGCCACGTCACGGCCGCTGGCCAAGACCGCGCCGCCCATCAATGCGGCGTCGTCCGACATCGCGTAGCCGTCGTTCGGTGCTGCGACGGCCATCGAGGGCACGCCCCAGACGGCCGCAGCGAGAGCGATCCGCGTGCGTCGGCCAACCATCTCAGGCGCGCTGGCCCATGAGGCGTCGCGCCAGCGCACCCACGCCGGGCACGCGACGGATCGGACGCAGCCACAAGAAGACCGGCAGCACGCGGGTCAGCGCGGCCGCGGCGAGATTTCCGCGGAGCAACGCCCCCTCGTGATGCACGCACAGCGCCTCCTCGAACACCTCGCCATCTTCGACGAAGTCCAGGCGCTCTCCGACGTCGAGCATGCGCAGCAGAGTAGCCCTTCGCACGCTGGCCTCACTGGGGTTGTGGTGCACGACGAAGCGCGAACCTGGCTTGCGGAACGTGAACCAATCGTAGGGGGCGAATAGAAGCGACTTGCCCTTGGACCCTCGCTTGGGCCGCTCTCCCTCACCCGGCGCGCAGCGGCGGCTGTAGACGAAGCGCCAGAACGCCTCGATCTCCGGGCCGCTGAGCCACGCCAAATACACCGCCATCATCACCTCGGCGAACGTGCCGACGTTCATCCCGACGTCGATGCCGATGTGCATGCCGAAGCCGATGACGAGCCAGAAGCGCTTGCCCATCAGCCAGGTGCGAACGAACCAGAGCACCTTGGGCAGGAACAGCCGGGTCACCCAGTACAGCGCCAAGAGCAGGACCGGGACCGCCATGATCAGCAGGCTGTAGACGAGCTGACGCTGCTCAGGGTGGACGTACGACTGGACCTTGGGCGGCAGGTAGTACGTGCCGGTGATCCCCAGGACCACGGCCATCTGCCACCACGCCAGCAGGAACACCCCGACGCTGGCGACCTTTCGCCACGTCGCAGCCCGCGGCCACTCCCCCGTCAGGCGCTCGCGCTCGTAGGCGTTGAGCGCCGCGCCGACGGCCGCGATCGGGAACAGCATCTCCCACCAGCGCACGAAGATGGCGGTGTTGGGCAGGATGAGCGACCAGTGCGCGACCGTCACGATGCCCGTGGCGGGCACCCGGTAGAAGTGGTCGAGGTTGAGCGCGTAGTAGAGCGCCGAGCCATCCTTCCAGGTCGACCCGGACTTCAACAGGCCCGTGGCGCAGTAGATGATGCACAGCTGCAGCATCATCAGCCGAAGTGGCCACGCTGGAATGCTGCGAAGGGGCGGCACGGCCGCGGCCCCGCGTTTGAGCAGCGCCCTGCGACGCCGCACCCAGCTGTCCACCGAGTACGCCTCGCCCCAGCGGCTGAACATCCCCAGGAACAAGAACACGCGGACGACCGTGTCCCCGCCTGTGTAGAAGACGGGGCTGTAGCGGTAGAAGCTCTCGACCAGGATGAACGCGAGGATCGAGACGAGCCGGGTTTGAAAGCCGACGATCATCGACACGATGCACAGGAGCATCACCACGTAGAGCGTGAGCGCGAACGGTGGATCCGAGCGCAGGTGGAAGATGGTGAACTTCCCCCACATCGCCCGCAGCGGGTCGTACCAGTGCTCGAACCCGAACTCGGGATCGTAGAGGTCGCGCAGCTCGGGCCCATAGTTCTTGCGGGCCATGTCGGTGAGCCACAAGCCCTCGTCGGTGAACAAGAACCGGGCGACCGAGTGGTCCAGCGGGTTCATCGGCCACAGCAGATCGTAGAACGTGATGAACACGACCAGCCCGAACGCGATGCGCGTTAGAGCGGCGGGCCGAGGGTCGACCCGCGTGAACCACAGACGTCGCCACAGCTCGGGCCGCAGCGCGAAGAATGCGAAGAGCAGGCCAATGCCCCACAGGGACAGAGTCGTCGCCTGATCGAGGTGCGCCGAGACGTCGACCTCGTCCCCCTTGAAGAACGCGAAGAGGATCATGGTGAGACCTGCTTTCGGTCGACCCCAGGAGACAGCCGTCCCTTCATGAGGTCATGGGCCTTCCGGGACTTCTCGGCGGTCTCCTGCTTGTCGTGCCACGTCCGGATGTGGATCGGCCGGAAGTTCTTGCGCTCGTCCTCGTGGAGCGGCAGGCCATAGCGCTCGCGCAGGTAGTTGGGCAGCTGGCCATGCGGCGTCGTACGGCATCGGACGGCGTCCTCCTTGCGCTGAAAGAGCTTCAGCTCCATGGGGTCGTATCCCATCTTCAGCGGGTTGCCCCCCGCCTCCTCGATCAACTGTTGGGGCGGCGGCACCCGGGTCCACATCTTGACGAACTGCACCTCGATGGCCGGCTCCCCCTCGTGGGTCCGCTCCCACTCTCGACAGACCCACGCCGCGTAGTGCCGCCGATAGCCCTTTTGGTCGATGATGCGCCGGTTGATCTTCCCCATGCGGTCGTAGAACAGGTAGGGGTAGCGACGGCGGCCGTAGATGTCGTGGGCCATGTCCCAGACCTCGCCGTCGGCATCCTTGACCATCACCTTCATGAAGGTGTTGGAGCGATGCGGGTTGGGTGCAAACATCGCCCAGCTCTGCGTGTTGCCGGTGGCGTGCATGTACGTGCGCATCTCGAAGCCGAGCTTGGCCGGCTTCTCGCCTCCTAGGGGCACCTCGTGCTTCTCGTTGAAGAACTTGTGCAACCCCGCGGCGAGCCCCCCGTTGGGGAGGTTGTGCACCAACAGCACGGTGGCGTGGTAGGCGATGAACAGCGAGACCAGCGCCATCCCCCATAGCGGGTACGACCAGGCCGAACGCCGCTCGGGCTCGGGCTCGGGATCGTGGAGCAGCCGCTGCGCCAGGCTCGGGGACGGCTGGTCCGTCTCGTTCTCGTCGCTCATTCCCACGCTCCGACCTCAGTCTCCCTCGTGTTCTTCGACACCGCCGTCGTCACCCACGGCGCGGTCTTCGTCCTCGGGCTCGGGCTCGATCTCGCGAAGCGTGCGGAAGTAGCCAGAGGGCTCCGAACGTGACCGCGCCTTGTTCGCCCGAGCCTCTTCGGCCTTCCGCACATCCTCCGCGAACCACCGCCCCCAGTCCTTGCGGCGCTCCCACGCAGACTTGCGAGAGTTGAACTTGCGCTCGCGCTGCTGCTCCTCGCGCTCGGCCTTGGCTTCGTCCTGACCGGTGATCGGGAGACCATAGCGCTGCTTCATGCGCAGGGGCAGGTCCTCTTCTTTGCATTTGTGGGTCTGCACTGCGACCTCCCGAGTCTTGAGCTTGCGGGGGTCGAAGGGCTCCCCGACCGTCGCGCCGGAGCCGCGATCCAGCTTGCCCTTGAACTCACCGGGAACCCAGTAGCTCGTGACCTTGGGATCTGGGATTCGGTTGACGTACTTCTTGACGTCGATCTCCTTGGGCATCTCTCCGTGCTCGAGCATCCACTCGCGGCACTGATAGTCGGCCCAATAGCGCAGGTACCACTTGCCCTTGCCCACCATGCGCCGCTGCATCTTTCGCATGCGGTCGTTGAAGATCCACGGGTTGGGCCGCGACGTCGTCGAGCCCGGCTGACCATAGTGGTAGCTGTTGTTGCGAAGGTCCCAGCGATCGCCGTTGTCGAGCACCACGACGGTCTTCATGAACGTGTTCGAGCGCGGGGGGTTGGGTGCGAACATTCGCCACCCCTGAGAGGCGCCCACGCCCCGCAGCCAGCTGCTGTGTACCGAGCGGGCCGGAGAGCGCCACTTGGAGAAGATCGGATAGCTGGGGAACAGGGTCAGCGCGACGGCGCTGGCGTGCCACACCACCGCGAACAGGGCCAGGGCGCGACCGAAGGCCGTGTAGGCCAGCGCCGGCTTCCGGGCCCCGGTGAGGCTGCGAGCGCTCGGAGGCCAGAAGCGAAACGCGAGCGCGACGGCGGCCGCGGCCGCGAGCCACCAGTAGGTCGCCGTGCCCACCCACTCGACCTTCTCCACCTTCTTCCAGATGAGCCACGCGCCGACCAGGCCGAACGCCAGGACGACGACGTCGGGCACCATGCGGCCGCGAACCGGGACCTCTCTGGGGTCTTCGGCATCGGCGAGCCACGGATCGATGCCGCCGGCGCGACGCCGCAGCGGGCCCAGCGCGCGTCGACGCATCCACCGGAAGCCCGTGACCAGCTCGTCCCCGCGCACGAAGCCTGCGTACGTCAGCATCATGATCGGCGCGAACATGCCGATGTTCATGAACGCGATGAGTGTGCCGTGGAAGATGAAGCCGATCGGCAGCCAAACGCGGCGGCCGAAGAAGACCCAGCGCAGGGTGTTCTGCGTGATGCGGAACTCGGGCAGGACGAGCCACCCGAACCTCTTGGTGAGCGGGCCCAGGCTCCGCCCGCCGCGGAACACCGTGAGCGGCCAACGACCCAGCGCGAGCCAGGCGAGCGCGAAGACCGGGAACAACCCCAAGAAGAAGCCGTTGATCATCACCAGCTTGTGGGTCGTGTCCTGAACCTTCCCGTCCGCGAGCGGGGTGCAAAACGGCGTGGTGATGTAGACGATGCGGTAGATGAGCGCGTACGCGCCGATCATCGCGGCCCACGACAGCACCCGTCGCCACGGCACGATCTGCTTGCGGAACCAGGGCTCGTTGCGGTTTTCGAGGTGGAACTTCAGGCCGACGCCGAGCAGGACCAGCGGGAACAGTCGCTCCCAGTAGTGCGTCACCCACGTGTTCACCCGGAACAGGTTGAGACCGAAGATCGAGCTGACCCACTGGGTGAAGTACTCGAACCGGTAGAAGTGGTCCATGTTCAGGGCGTAGTAGAGCGCGTCGCCCTCCTCCCACACGCCGCCGGTCTTCACGGATCCGGTGGTGATGTAGATGGCCGCCAGCTGCAACATGAACAAGTAGCGCGGCCAGGCGGGGATCCGGCGGTACACCGGCTCGAGCGTCTTCTCGGACGCCTTGCCTTCAGCCTGGTCCGGCGCATCGGACCCCGAAGGCTCCGCCGGCGTCTCGTGGGCCAGACGCCCCTGATGGCGAAGTCGCCGGCATCGGAGCCAGTTGTCGAAGCTCCACGCGTGCCCCGTCTTCGCAAACAGCAAGATGATCCAGAAGCTGCGGTAGACGGTGTCGGTCCCCTCCCAGTACAGCGCGTTGCGGTTGTACAGGCCGCTCATCATCAGCCAGGCCAGCACGCCCGTCACGCGGCTGAACACGCCAGCGGAGTACAGCAGCAGCACGCCGAAGAAGGCGAACATGTAGCCCACCACGAACGACGGCGAGCCGTAGAAGTAGTGCATCGACGGCTTGTCCCAGAGGAACACGCCCAGGGACCAGATGCGCCACTGCTCGAACCGCTCGGCGAACGTCACGTCGACGTCGACACCGAACAGGTAGGGCAGGAACACCTCGCCCGTGTGGAACCCGAAGAAGCCCTCTTCGGGCGTCCAGGCTCGCAGCGCACCTCGTCCGAGACGGTCTTGGGCGTAGGCGAGGTCGAAGACGCCCTCGTCGCTCCACAACATGCGCCAATACGGCTCCAGGTTGAGGAAGCAAAGGAGGGTGAAGAGCCCGAAGCCGATCCTCAGCACGGCCATCGTGCGCGGGTCCTCGAGGGCGAGCAACGCTCGGCGCACCGAGTGCGCGCGCGTCCACCCGTAGAACGCGACCAGCGCGACCGCGGCAAAGATCATCCACCCAACCTGGGTTGCAAACTCAGGAGGGAAGTCCGGATAGTCCGGAGTGTCTTTCAGGAAGAACGCGACGAGACCGTAAGCCATGATTTGCGCGATCGGCGGCGCGGACGATAACACGGCCCGTGACGCGGCCGACACGACGCCGATGTGGATTAGACCCGTGAGCCGCGTCCGCGAGCAAATCGCGTCTGCGTGAGTTCGCGGGCGGTCTCTCGCCGTGGCAGGTTCCCGCGGCTTCTATTATCCGCGTGCGATGGCCTGCTCGACGGCGCGGACCACATCCGCGGACCGAAAGGGCTTGCTCAGCAGCGGGCCGCCGAGGGTCTCGGTGCGAATGTCGTCGGTATAGCCGCTCATGAACACGATCGGCATCTGGGGACGCAGCGCCCGCACGTGCCGGGCCAGCGCATCTCCGGACATCCCGGGCATCAGCACGTCCGTGACCAAGACATCGAAGTCGGCGCCTTCGTCGAGCCACGCGAGCAGCAGCGCCGGATCCGAAAAGGACTGCGTCGTGTAGCCCGCCAGCTGGAGCACGCGGACCAGACTCTGCCGGACGAGCTCGTCGTCGTCGCAGAGCACGACGTGTCCTGCGCCCTTGGTCAGTCGCGTGTCCGCGGTGGCGGGCACGGCGCGCTCGGGCGCCTCGATGAAGGGAAGCACGAGCGACACCGTGGTGCCCTGCCCCGGCTCCGAGGCCAGATGCATCGCCCCGCCGGACTGCTCGGCAAACCCCTCGACCGACGGCAACCCCAGGCCGTTGCCCTGCGCACGGCTGGTGAAGAAGGGCTCCCGGGCGCGTGCGAGGACCTCGGGTGACATCCCCTCCCCATCATCACGAACCCAGACGACCGCCCACGCGTCGCACGGTGCAGACGCGCACTCGCTCAGGTCGGGAAACCGGCGCGTCAACGCATCGGCGTCCACGCGATCCAGGCCGATGGTGACCGTGCCTCCCCGCGGAAGGGCAGCCTGTGCGTTGAGTGCGAGGTTGACCAGCGCGAGCTCGAGCAGCGCCGGGTCCACGTGCAGTCCCACGCGAGACTCCGGTGGCGAGACGCGGAGCGAGACATCGTCACGCAGGGACGTCTCGAGCATCGGCAGGAGATTGCGGACGAGCGCCTCTGCGTCGACCGCTGAGGGGGCCATCGGCTGCTGCCGCGCGAAGGACAGCAAGCTGCGCGTCAGGCTCGCGCCGCGGTCGACACATCGGTCGAGGTTGTCCAGGAGCGGATCCACCTCGAGCCGGGGCCCATGTTCATCCTGGAGACCTCGCAGCACGGCCGAAGTGCCCGCGACGGCGGTGAGCAGGTTGTTGAAGTCATGCGCGATCCCGCCGGCAAGACGCCCCACCGCCTCCATCCGCTCCGCGGCGGACAATCGCCTCGCGATCATGCGCTGCTCCTCTTGCGCCGCGATCCGCTGCCTCACCTCTCGCTCGAGCGCGCGGTTCTTGTCGGCGATCGCACGGGTCCGCCACGCATGGGCGGCGGCCCCCGCGGCGACGCACAACGCCACGATCCCCAGCCAGAAGGACCAACGCTGATGCAGGTGTGGCTCGAGGTCGAACTGGAGCCTCATGAGCGGTGAAGGGACCCCATCCTCGTTCGTCGCCCTGAGTTCGACGAGGTGAGGACCGGGCGCGACGCTCTCCCAGACCAGCGTGCCGTCCCGCGCGAGTTGCCATGGATCGGGCTCCGCCCCCTTTGGGTCGACGACGCGGTACTCGAGCGTCGCGAGCTCGGGATGCCGCAGCGTCGCCGCCGTGAACTCGACGTGCACGCGTCCGGGACCCGGACCGACCTGGACCGGGCGCCCAGGTTCGAGCTCCACGCCGTCGACGTCCGCGTTGTGCAGCAGGATACTGGGCTGCACCGGATTTCGAAACACGCTGCGCGGAGAGATGCGGACGATGCCGCGCGCCGTGGGAAAGACGATGGTGCCATCGCGGAGCATCGCACCGGCAGGCTGACCTCCGCCGTTGCCCTCGGGCGTATCCCAGCGCCGCAGTCGCGGGTTCTTCGAGGCACCCGACAGCCAAGCGTCGAGTTCATCGCGAGGCAGCCGGGTGACCCCTCGGTTGCCGTTGATCCACAGTGAGCCGTCCCCATCGTCGATGATCGAGGACAGCGCGGCGTCGCCGAGGCCCTGCGCGACGGTCAACCGCGAGAACACGCCGTCGCGGAAGACCCCGAGACCGCCGCCGTAGCTGGCCATGAAGACCGTACCGTCCCCGTCGAGCAGCAGCGCGCGGATGGGTCCATGAGGGACGCCGTCCTGCGACGTCCACCGGGTCAGACCGTCGTCCCGCCCCAGCCGGGAGAGTCCTCCGTGGGTGCCGAACCACGTCGCGGCATCATCGGTGGCGATGGTGAGCACCCGCGCATCACCCACGTCCACAGGCTCCAGCGCCCCGTTGCGATACCGCATCGCGCCTCCGGTGTCGGTCCCGATCCACAGCGCGTCCGCGTCCGCGGCGAGCGCGAGGATCGGGTGCCCGACGTTCACGACGTCGCGAAACCCCTCCTCCTCGGACCAGCGAAGGATGTGCTCGTCCGTTCCGACGAGCACATCGCGGCCCTCGGGGAGGAGCGCGCGGGTGCAACCCTGAGCGATCTCGATCGGGGCCCCGTCGATGGGGAGACGAAACAGCCCTCCGGTCCCGCAGAAGCCGCCCACGAGCATGGTGCCATCCGCGAGTTCCATGACCGGGAGCGCGCCGCCGGGAACCTCCGAGACCGTCCAGTCCTCGCGGATGATCCGAGTCAACCCACCGCCGTCGGACCCGACCCAGATGTTGCGTTCGCGGTCCTCGAACAGGACGCGTATCGGGTCGTCGATGCGAATGTCGAGATCGGTTCCGAGCGCCCGGATCTCCTGCCGCGCTGCGGACCAGACCGTCCCGTCCGCCGCGCACAGCAAGCGGTTGGTCTCCCGGTCGTCGAGTCGGGTCACCCCGCGCGGACCGATGCGCACGACCCCCAACGCGCCGCCCGCGACCAGATCCCCCTTGGAGTGACACAGCGCCGCCACGCCGCCGATCCCGGCTGGGACCGGGTGCATCTGCTCCCCGCGCAGGCGGAAGAGTCCGGACTTCCCGCCGACCCACTGCTCCCCGTCCCGGGCCAACACGACGTTGGCCTCCTCGGTCTGCTCGACGACCGTCCATCTGCGTCCGTCGAACCGAGCGACGCCCGGCGGGCCGGCCGCCCACACGACGCCGTCGTCGATGGATAGCGACCAGATCGCGTGGCCCTCCAGCAGCCCGACCGTGGGAATGCTGGTGAAGGTTCCATCATCGACATGGATCAGTCGGCCGGCCTGCGTCCCCACCCACAGCGTCTGCCCGCCTGCGGCCGCGAGCGCGGTGACGCGCAGTCCGGCCCAGCCTGCATCCTCGGACGCATCGACCGCGTCGAAGCGACGACCGTCGAACGTCGCAAGGCCCGCGAACGTGCCCAAGTACAAGAGCCCCGAGGCGCCTTGATCGATCGCGGTCACCGAAGACTGTGGAAGTCCTTCGGCCGTGGTCCACGTCCGGACTTCCACCTCTGGGGCAGGGACGAAAGCCAGCACGGCGCACAGTGCCAGGGGCAGCACGCCTCAGGGTACAGCGAGATGGCGTTCGCTTTGCGATTGGCCCCGAAACAGGCCGGACTCGGGGCCATCGACCAGATGCGTCCCCCTCAGCCGCCCAGCGCTGCCGCGCGCGCTTCCGCCTTCTCCCACATGCGGATGTATCCCTCCGCGCTGCGGAACAGCGGATCGAGATCGGAGGGGTCGATGGCGTCGCGACGCGCGTCTTCGATCATCTCGGGCAGCATGCCGATGTGCACGAAGCCCTCGGTGTTGAAGTCGAGCTCGCGGTTGCCGACCGCCGGCTGGGTAAAGGTGACGTCGCCGGCGTAGGACTCGAACGGATAGCCGATCGGATCCTCCTGCGGGTCGGGACAGACGTCCTCGCCGAATCGGGGCCCACGAGCGCCCGCGAAGCCGTTGAGGTCGAATCCGAACCCCTCGGCGGGATAGCCCCCCGCGGCCTCGATCATGGCGATGCGATCCCGCAGCGTCTGGGTCATCGCGCCGGGCCCGGCCGCGTCGCGGCACCGACCCAGCCCCATCTTGGAGATGCCGCCCAGGTCGTAGATGCGGCCATCGTTGGTCGAGCCGTGGGTGGCCGCGGCAGGGTAGTCGTTCTCGGCGAGGATCTCGAACGCGCGCTCATAGGACCTGCGCGAGAAGTGATCGATCTCGATCACCATGCCGCGCTGCATCATCTGCTCGAGCAGCGTCTCGCCCAGGGGCGTGAGGCCGTAGTTCTGGCAGAAGTCGCCCTCGAGCGGGTCGCCGAGGTCCCCCAGGATGCCGATCAGAGCGCCCAGCGGGTTTTCGGGGAAGTCGGTCACGTCGTTGGGCGGATCCGAGAAGAACTCGTCGCGTGGCTGGTTCAACCCCCCAAAGGTCAGGGGTCCCTCGTCGAAGACCGCGTCGACGTCCGGGCAATTCTCCTCGGTGAAGTTGGACCAGTGTCCGCTGTTGGCGAGGTTGCCCAGCTCGATGAAGCCGCGATCGCCGTCGCCGGCCGAGAACGCGTTGTCGTACTTGTGCACCGGGAACATCACCCGGACGCCGCGCTCGTAGTAGGCGTCGAGCTGTTCGAGCATGTAGGCCTCGTCGCAGGTGGGCATGCCCTCTCGCGGGACGACCGTGCACTCGAAGAGGTTGGACGTCTCGATGCCCAAGATCACCGCCATCTTGCCCTGCTCGATCACCTCGCGCGCCTGGGCAGGCGTGGTCACGATGCGGAACCATCCCTCGCCGGGGCCTCCGGCCTGGGCGTCGATGTAGCGCTCCATCGCGTAGCTCTCGTCGATGATGCGATCGACGGCGGTCATGTCCTCGCAGTCGTAGCGGCTCTCCTGCGCGTCGGCGCCGATCGTCAGGTGGCAGATGATCGAGTTGGTGGTCGCGTGCTGGACCACCAAGCGCAGACCCGACATCCAGGCCCGCTCGAGCCACCGGTAGTACTGGGTCTGGTGCGTAGAGCGGGTCGGTCCGTTGGGCCACCCGGTGAACTCGGGGTAGCCCGCCGTGATGTGGTTGTCGTCGGGCAGCTCGCCGACCGCGATCGCGGGGACGAGCTCGCCCAGGTCGGCCCCGTCGGCGCCGGCGCTGTCGAACGCGTAGCCGAAGAAGTCACGGCGGCCCATTTCACCGTGATAGATCGAGCAGTCGGGCAGCGCGTGCTGGACCCCCAGCGGGTGGAAGGCGCCGCCGTGGAAGATGCCCCCGCCGCCGAAGGCGAAGTTGCTCAGGATGTGGGAGTGGGTGTCGACGATGCCGTAGAGGTCACCGTCTTCGAACGTGGTCCGCTCGACGGCTCCGTTGGCGTCGAGCGTGAGTTCGGGATGCTCGGTGCAGCCCTCGGCGGCCTCGAACGAGAGCGGTCCTCCGTCCATGACCATCTCGGTCCTCAGGTTCCGGAACTGGTAGAGCGCGGGGTCGTCGTCCGATCGCTCGAGCTGCCAAATCGCGCCCGAGACGTAGGTGTCGTCGATGAGCGTGACGTCGGAGTCCAGCTCGGTCTGGCGGACCAGCGGGCCCTGCTCGGACACGACGTAGCCTCCATCGGGATCGTACAGAAGGTAGGCACCGAGGTCGGCGGCTTCCATGAAGAAGGGGGTGCCGCCACCGCCCGCGAAGCCGTACTCCCCGCCGTCGCGGGTCAGCGAGGTGTCGCCGCTGCGGACGGTGTAGCAGCCGTTGGCGAAGTCGTAGAGCTCGATGTCTGGCAGCTCGCCGGTGCTCGTGCCGGTGTCTGCGCTGGTCGGGCCCGTGCTGGCCTCGGACGTCGAGCCCGTGCCTCCGGCGTCCGCGCCCTCCGTGTCGGCCGGCGCATCATCCCCGCAGCCCGAAGCGATCGCACAGACCAACAACCCCAAGCAAATCCCTCGCATGCCTCGCAGCGTAGCAGGAGATGCGCTGGAACGGCCCGGAAGCCATCTGCTAGCGTTCCGGCCATGCATAGACTTGGCTTTTGGGTGATCGGTGGGGTTCTCATGCTCGGCACGCCCGGATGTGACGGGGAGGAAGGAGACTCGGGCGGCGACAGCACGTCCTCGGGCTCCACCTCGAGCCCAGGGTCCACATCGACCGACAGCGGATCCACGACGATGGGCGCCATCGATGGCGACGGGTACTGCGGCCAGTTCACGACCCTCGACGACTGCTTGGGCGCGATCAGCCCGGAGGTCACCTGCGGCTGGAAGGACGTGACGACCTACGGCGCAGCGTGCGACGAGATCGGCGCGACCTCGATGTGCCTGTGGATTCCCGAGCCCGGCACGGACCCCGGTTGCGCGGTTCCACAGGGCTGCCCGGGACAGGCCTTCTACCGAGAGGTCGAGGCCGGGGTTCAGGTGTCGTACGAATGCGGCGGTAGCTACCCGTCTGGGTTCGAACCGTGCCCGGGCGGCGACGCCGACACCTATGGCATCGAAGCGTGCAACTGCGGGTGCACGCTCGGTGACGGGTCCTCGAGCAGCGGCGGCGGCGGCTCGTCCTCCACGGGATGACCGGCGAGCCGCGCCCGTTGGTGATCGGGGACGAGGCCGCTGAACTTCCTGAAGTTTACCATTCATATTTAATGAAAGCTGAACTACTGTTTGCTCATGCATCGAAATGCGTGGGGTTTGGCTGTCCTCGGGTTGGCTGTGGGTTGTCAGAAACAGGCTGCGCCGCCTCAGGCGCCCGTTGTCGCCCAGTCCGGTGGTCTGGGCGATGTCCAGGAGCCAGAGCCCGAGCCCGAGCCGCGCAAGGTCCCTGAGGATGCGATCGCAGTCGGCACCTTCAACCTCGAGTGGGCGTTCGACGACATCGACGACCGCCCCAAGAAGGCCCGCGCACAGGTCGCCAAGACGCCGGAGGACTGGGCGTGGAAGCGCGACCGCATCGTGGAGATCCTCGTCGCCGAAAAGCTCGACGTGATCACCCTGACCGAGCTCGGCGGGGAGCGAGAGCTGATCGACATCGCCACCGAAGTCGCCCTCAAGGACGGCTACGAGTACGACACCGCCTGGCTCGAGGGCTCCGACCGCGTCACGGGTCAGCAGGTCGCGATTCTGTCCCGGTTCCCGATCAGCAACGTCCGCCGCTACGACGTTTCGATCGCCAAACACGTCGCCGTGGACGTCGAGCTTCCCACCCAGGACGTGCTCACCGTCGTCGCCGTGCACATGCGCGATGGCAAGGCGCCGGCCTATGCCTCCAAGCGGCGCAAGGCAGCTCGTGCCTTGCAGCAGGCGGTCACCAAGGAAGCCAACGGTCGGCCGTTCTTGATCACGGGCACGATGAACTCGGTCACGCACCCCTACGACGATGGCTACGCCAAGCGGACACCCGGCATCTTGTCGGCCCGGCACAACAGCTCCGAGGACGACGATTGTGCCGACTCCGCGACGGATGCGGGCAGCACCAACACCGCCGGTGAGCCCTCCGACCACATCATCGCGTGCGGCGTCGAGTTGCGCAGCGCCACGACGTCGGCCGAGGACAAGGTCGTGCGCCAGGACGAAGACCCCGGCGAGCTGCCGTGGACCTCGGTTCCGGTCGAAGCCGAGCCCTACCGCGACGTGAGCGACCACTACCTGGTCTGGGCCGAGATCGCGATGCCCAAGCCGCCCAAGGCCGAGACGCCCGACGAAACCGAGGCCTGAGGCATTCGGACTTCGTCGACATCGGCTCTGCTCAGCGCGCCATCGCGCGGAGGTCGATCGGCTGCGTGGAGTCGTCCATGGCGGCCAGCGCCTGCTCGAGGCACTCGATCTCCTCGGCCAGCCGCTCGACGGTGAGCAGCCGGCGCAAGGCGAGTCCGCGGTCGGTCGTGCTGCGAGCCGCGTTGAGGTAGGACACCCGCTGCCGGATGAGCGTCGCCAGCTCGGTCTCCAGGTTCGCCCGAGCCGTCATGTCGCCTTGGACCTCGCGGGATGGGAACGTTCCAACCGAGGGTCAGGGTTTCGACGAGGCCGCCATATGGGTTGGCGGGCGTACGCGATCGGCAATGTGGCGGGCCGTGGGCGCCGGCGCTCTCGATTCGCTCATCCCAGCGTCCCGTGTCGCTCGACCTCCGCCAGCCATGACCCAGGCAGCCTGTGCTCGCGGATCCGGGCCCTGGGGCCTCCAGAACCCTCAGGGGGCGAGTTTGCTGGACCCGCAGCTCGCTCGGCGCGGGACGAGTGTCAGAGGACGTGCGGCCTGGTACGATCGGGTGGGATTGGGAATCGGATGACGGACTTCGAAGGAACGTATTTGGGAGGTGCACCGGGGAGGGCGGCAATCAGCGCAGCCACCCAAGCGCTGAGGGCCTTTCTCGCGAGCCGTGAGTATCAGTCGGTCGTTCCGCGGCCGACCAACAGCCACATGGCCGTCCTGGACTTCACCCAAGGCAGCGTCCGGGCCCGAGGCGCGCTCCTCGAGCGCCCGCAGCAGTCCTTCCTCGTCGCGCACGGCGGCGGTACGGATGGCGTCTCGATCGCCTCGACCGATCAACCAATCCCTGGCCTCAGCAATCGGCCCGGCTCCCACCTGAGCTCCGCTGGCCTGTTCATCGCCAAGAGCATCGTGCCCTCCGCGTTTGGCACGAGGCTGCGCATGTTCGGGGTCTGCCGCGGCCTGAACGACAACGCCGACGCCCGCTTGATCGGCATGCACCCCTACAACGACCGGATGTTCGCGCCCAACACTCGGGGCCAGCGAGCCAGCATCGCAACCTCGCACGGCTGCCCCGCCATCTCCAGCGGCGTCGCCCGACAGATCATGCCGTACCTCGACGGCGGCTTCATCTACATCTATCACCCCGACCATCCGCCGCGAGGGTGGACCGATCGGCCGGCGCAGTCGTCCCAGCACGCCCGCGTCCGGTAGTCGAGTGGGCGCGCCTCAGCGGGCGCACGCGTTCCAGCGGCCTTCGAGTCGAGCGCCGCAGGCCGGAACTTTGGTCGTGCGAGGATGTCATGCGCTGTGGTCGTGCCCGCACTCCGTCGATTCCTGCTCGTCTGCTGCACCCTCGTGGCGTGCCGTCCTTCGGGCTCGTCGCCCGATCTGAAGGAGGCCGGCGACCCCTCCCCGCCCCAGGCCCGCGTCATCGCCACCCTCACCGACCACGGCGCGGTCCAAGGAGACCCTCGAAAGGGGTCCGACACGGACCCTCCGGGCGCAGTGCTCGGCGTCGAGCCGATCGCCCACGCCTCGATCACCGAGCCCATCCTCGTCGAGTTCGCCACGGCCATGGAGCCAAGCCGATCCCGCGTCGAGATCGTGCTCGAGCCCTTCGTGCCCGGTGAGATCACCTGGACCTCCCCGACCCGGGCCGTCTTCGTGCCGCAGCAGGCCCTGAGGTCGGCCACCGAGTATGCCGTCCAGGCCAGCGGTGTGGCCTACACCCGCGGGGGTGCACCGGTCCAGGTCGAGCGACGCTGGACCTTCGAGACGCCGCGCCCCACCGCCTCGCTCGAGCCGAGTCATCCGGCATACGGACACGGCACGAAGAACGAGATGGTCGGATGGAAGGCCCAGTTCTCGCTCTTCACCTCCGAGCACGTGACCCGCCAAGCCGTTCGAGACGCGATCACCGTCACGTCCGAGGACGGCGGCACGGCGCTCCCCTACCGGCTGATCCGCAGCGATGGCGAAGCGCGCTCCGACCCCACCGACGCGTGGAGCATCGGCCCTCGCGGGCACTGGCCGCCGGGCGCGAAGGTCCGCGCAACCGTGGCGCCTTCCCTGGTGAGCCTCGCCGGACCCCTCCCCACCGGGGCGGAGGTGTTCGCCACCATGAAGGTTCGGCCGGGCCTGTCCGCGGTGGTCGACTGTCAGGACGAAGCCAAGGACGGCTGCGTCGTCGGAGGACTGGACATCGACTTCGACGAGTCGGTCCCCAGGTCCGTGATCCGCCAGATCTCCGTGTCCCCCGAGCCCAAGGCCTTCGAAGTACGGCCATGGGTCTATTCGCAGGACGACCGGACGCTCCGTAGTATCTCCCTGTACGGCAACTTCGAACCCGACGAGACCTACACGGTGCGTTTTCGGGGTCGGGTCCAGGACGTCAAGGGGCAGTCGCTGGTCGGCCCGCGCACGCGCACGATCCGCTTCGTCCCTCCGCCGCCTGCGCTCGACCTGTCTGTTTCAGGCACGCTGCTCTCTTCGGACACCGGCACCTTCGGCGTCGAGACGCGTTCACTCGAGGATGCGACGCTGGTCATCAGCACGTTGTCCAACGCAGCGCTCGCCGAGGCCGTCTACCCGCTGGCCGCGGATCGACGACGTCCTCGGACCGGCGCGAAGACTCGCGAGGTCCAGCTGGACCTCCATCCAGGGGGCACCTGGGGATGGGATGCACGTGCGCTCGACCTGTCCAAGGAACTCGGCGCTCCGAGGGGTGCGGCGTTCTTCGAGGCCTTCCCGGGCACCGTCGTCTCCGCCCAGGCCGCCCGCGCCGACCTCGAGCCCCGGCGTGCGCTGGTCCAGCTCACCAACCTCGGCGTCACCGTCGGCGTCTCGCCCGCGGGCTCGTTCGTGCGGGTGCTCGCGCTCGACGACGCGACGCCCGTCTCCGGCGCCACCGCGCACGTCTACGACACGACCGGCTCACCGGCCAAACACACCGACACCCTCGGACCATCGGACGCCGACGGGTTCATTCGCGTCCCTCGCGACGTCGCGATGACCGGCGCGCTGGTCGTGGAGACGCGAGACGACCGGGTCGCGCTCTCGCTCCGGGGCGAAGGGGAAGGTCACTGGCGGTTCAGTGGAGAACACGGGACGGGTCAGGCCTACGACGTGGGGGTGGTCATGGCGGACCGCGGCATCTACCAACCCGGCGAGCGCATGCGCGTGATGGGCTGGATCGCCCGCAGCAGCACAGCCCACCCCTCGGGCGTCGAGGGTTCCGGCACGCACCCGGTCCGGGTGGAGCTCAAGGACGGCCAGAACCGGGTCATCGCAACGTCGAGCGTGCGAAGCAAGGCATACGGCAAGTTCTGGGCGACGCTCGAGGTTCCCGACTCGGTCGCTCTGGGCGGCGCGCTCGTCGAAGCCACGCTCGAGCGAGACGGCGAGCAGGCCTCATTCTCCACCTACGTCATGCTGCGAGAGTTCACCGCGCCGGCCTTCGATGTCTCGCTCTCGCTTCAGCGCGATCAACTGCTGCACGGCGAACCCCCGACAGGGCGAGCCGTCGCGCGCTACCTGCACGGCATGGCGGTCCCCATCGAGTCGGCAGACCTGTCCTCCCGGTGTTCCCCCTCGTACTACGTCCCCCCGACCGATGGCGAGTTCGACGTCGCCCGACCCCCCGTGTGGCCCCAGAGCGTCCAGTCCGAGTCGACGCAGCTCGAGTCGACCCCCACGTTCAGGGACGGATTGCTGTCGTTCGAGGCCACGCTCCCCGAGCTCCGAGCGGGCTCTGCGTACAAGTGCAGCATCAACGTCATGGTTCGCGACGTCGCCCGCCAGGCGCTCCGCACCACGGCGAGTGCGCAGGTTCACCCCAGCGGGTACCTCTTGATCTCGAATGAGGAGCTGAACGCGCGGGTCGGCTCCGAGCGAACGATCGTCGCCAAGGCGCTCCGCTTCGACGGAGCGAGCACGAGCGCAACGGGGACGGAGATCCGGATCACGCACGAGAAGGAAGACGGCACGACGGGGCTCCACACCTGCCCGCTTCGCTTCGACAGCGACGGAGTCGCACGATGCCGATGGACGCCCACGACGTCCGGACGACACGTCATCGCACTCACCGGCGACGTCGATGGCGTCAAGGTCCGCTCGGAGCAGTCGACCTACGTCGCGGCCAAACGCCGAAGCGACCACCACTCGTTCGTCGTCGACGTGCCCAAGAATGCCGAGGCCGGCACGCCCATCGAGGTGTCCATTCACACCGCGGCCCCGAGCGCCACGGGTGTGGTCGTGGCCGCCCACGCGGGGATCCGTTCACTGCATCCATTTGCCGCGATCGACCACCAGGCCGCCGTCCCGCTCACGCCAGACGATCGCTGGGTACCCCGCGGCTACGTCGACACCCTCGTCGCGTACCCGAAGCTCAAGGATCGTCTCCCCGAGTTCGACTCGTCCTACGCCAAGGTCGAGCTCGGCTACGCGACCCGGGCCTTGAAGGTCGCGGTCGAAAGCCCCGACTCTGCATCGAGCGGGACCGCGATCCCGATCGACGTCGCGGTGACCGATCCTTCCGGCGATCCGGTCGAAGGCGCACACGTCTCGGTCTGGGCGGTCGATGAAGGCATCCTCATGCTGCGCGAATGGTCCTTCCCCGACTTCGCGCGGCAGCTCGCCTCCGACCGCGGTTCGGAGGCCCGATACTTCCACAGCTACGGCGATCTCCGCTGGCCCTACAGCCTTCGCAGTGACCCCTTCGAGCCGCGCGATGGCACGATCGGGCTGGGAAACGTCGGCACCATCGGCCGCGGATCCGGCGCGGGCTTCGGGGGCGGCTCAGGCAAGGTCGGGAGCGCCTCGGCTCGGCCCAACGTTCGGCGTGACTTCGACCCCGCCCCCATCTTCATCGGCGATGTCGAGACCGGCTCCGACGGCACCGCACGCGTACGCGGCATGCTGCCCGACAACCTCACCACCTTTCGCATCGCTGCGGTGGCGACGGCCGAGCTCGCCGGAACGGGTGCGTTCGTGCGCGCAGGCCGGGCCGAGGGCCAGGTGCGGGTCACCCAAGACCTCGCGGTGCGACCCGTGCTGCCCCGGGTGCTCCGACCCGGCGACACCGCCCAGCTCGGGCTGCTGGTCGACAACCTCGCCGGACGGCCCGGCATCCTCGAGCTCGCCGTCGAGCTCGAGGATGCCCAGGGCGTCTTGAAGCTCACCTCTCCAGCGAAGATTCGCCGCCCGCTCGAAGACGCCCAGGTCCGGGTTCCGGTGGAGGTGCAGGCGCTGGCACCGGGCGAGGTCCGCATCCGCGTCTTCGCCAAGCTCGTCGCCGAGGACGGCTCGGTCCTCCAGGACGCGAGCGAGCTTCCGCTCGAAGTGAAGGCCGAGCGAACGATGACTCGCCACGCCGCAACCTACGGCTCGTTCACCGAAGACGACGCGGCCGCAATCGCCCTGGACGTCCCTCAGGGGCACACGGTCGGCAGCGCGCACGCCTCGGTCGACGTGTTCGCCTCGCTCCTGGGAGGCTACCGCGGAGCCGTCGACACGATCGTGCAGTATCCGTACGGCTGCGTCGAACAAACGTCCTCCCGCTTGGTTCCCCTGGCGGCACTTCATGGTTTGGGCGAGTACGACCTGGGAGTCGAGGACGTCGAGACCTTCGCCAAGATGGGCGTCGAGCGCCTGGCGAGCATGAAAACGGACAGCGGAGGCCTCGCGTACTGGCCTGGCAGCGCCGTGCCCCACCCCTACGCCACCGCCTACGCGGTGTGGGTCCTCTCCGAGCTCGAGCGCGCCGGCGTCGATGTCCCCGGGGACCTGATCACGGGCGCAGGCGACTATCTTCGACAGGAGCTGGGCCGCCTCCGTGCGCTCGGCACCCCCAACACCCACGAGGACGTCCGCGCCGCGATGGCCCTGCTCGCGCTCTCGAGCCGAGGGAAACGCGCGGACGACGTCTTGGACGAACTCCTGGGTCGGCAGGACACCCTGCCGACCTTCTCGAAGTCCATGCTGCTCATGACCCTCCACGCGCTCGGCGAACGCGGCCCGCGATACGAGGCGCTCCTGCAGAGCATCCGAGACCGCATCGTCGTTCGTGGGGAGACGGCTCGCGTCAAGGCCGAGTCGACGCTCTTCACCCGGTTCTTCGACTCTCCGGTCCGCACCGACGCCATGGTCTTGCTGGCCCTGGTGCGCACCGCTCCCGACGAGCCGCTGATCGAGCCGCTGGCCCGAGGCCTCACGGCAGCCCGGGATGCCGGGCAGATCCGCAACACCCAAGAGAGCGCCTACGCCCTGCTCGCCATGGCCGGCTACGCTTCCCTGCGCGAAGCGGTCACACCCGACCTGGACGTCCGCGCGTGGGTTGGACCCAACATGGTCGTCGAAACACAGTTCGAGGGTCGCGACCTCTCGCTTCGGCGGGGAGAGGGCCCAATCACGGGCGGCTCGCCTCTGGTCACGCTGCAGCGGCTCGGCGCGGGTCGGCTCTACTATCGTGTCGGCATGCAGTGGGCGCCCCGGCCCGACACCATCGAGGCCCAGGCGCGCGGGCTCGCGCTCACGCGAACGTTTCATGACGCGCGCGGTGCCCTCGACGGCGGGCGCTCCATGGTGGCGGGCGAAGCCGGCGTCCTCGAGTTCGAGATCACTGCGGACGCGCGCCAGCGCTACGTGGTGGTCGATGTACCGCTGCCTGCGGGCATCGAGGCCGTCGATCGCTCCCTGGGCCGTGGAGGATCCGTGCCCCACGTGTCCGGTTCGCACAGCGGTGCCTCGCTTCCGTACTCCCGCCAGGAGATTCGAGGCGACCGCGTCGTCGTGTTCGTGGATCACCTGCCCGCGGGCACCTACCTTCATCGGGTGCCGATCCGCGCCACGCACGAGGGCGACTACACGGTGCCGCCTGCGGTCGCGGAGGCCATGTACGCTCCAGAGTTCGCCGGCAACACCGAGTCGAGCACGCTACGCATCGTGTCCCCCTGAAGGTTCTCACGGCACGGCGTTCCGATTGTCCGAACGCGGCGAGGCGGCCACCTCGAGGTTTTTCCGATCCGTGGGGAGCGAGCGCCGAGGAGGAGCAACTCCCCTCCCATGATGCAGCGAACTCTCCTTAGCGCCTTCGGCCTCGTCTTCGGCCTCAACGGCTGCGTGGAACCCGGCAACGCCGATCAAGACGTCTCGCCGGCCACCGAGGGCGCTGAGGCCGACGCGGGCTCGAGCACCGCCGGCGGGACCACCGACGACGCAACGACCGTTCTCGACGGCACCACGACCGGACATCCGCAGACCAGCACGGAGGGCACCACCGGCGACGACACCACCGCCACCACCGGTGACGGCACCACCGGCGACGACACCACCGGCGACGACACCACCGGCGACGACACCACCGGCAGCACCGGGGAGCGGGTCTTGGAGGACGACGGAGATCACCAGGCCAACCCAGGAGTCCTGGTCCAGTTCCGACCCACCGCGGGAGCGCCCATCTCGCTGGACGGCCCCATCTTCAACGACGACGCGCTCGATGTGCGGGGCTTCCAGTATCTCGGCCAGGTCAGCAGCGACGGCGACCCCGAAGACTGGGTCGAGTTCTCCCTGGTCGGTGGCGACACGCCAACCTCATTCCAGTTTGCTCTGGAGTGCGCACCCGACCCCGATGCACAGCTCAGGGCGGAGATTCTCGACAGCGAAGGCTCGATGGTGGACGTCCTGCTGTGCGGACAGGACCAAGGCGGCGTCGCGCTGGACTCCGACGGGCTCGGCGACCCCTTCTTCGCGCGAATCTACCCCGTGGAAGGCACGCCAGGGGTTCATGACTACACGCTGTCGATCCACGGATATTGCGCGCAGAACTGCGAGTTTGCGCCCTACACAGGCTGAGCTTCGAAGGGCGCGACCCTGCCGAGACGAAGAAGCCGCGTCAGGTCGGATCGTTTCTCCATGAACGGGTACTCTCCGGGGCGATGGCACGCGTTGCGGTCACTGGAGGAACGGGTCACCTCGGAGCGTGCCTGATTCGTCAACTCATTGCGGACGGGCACGCGGTGCGGGCCCTCGTGCGGAGCGAGGAGACGCCGCCGCAGCTCGAGGGTCTCGACGTCGAGATGGTCCGAGGCGACATCTGCAAGGCGAGCACGCTGCGACCTCTCGTCGCTGACGCCGAGTACGTCTTCCACCTGGCGGCGCTCATCTCGATCGTCGGTCCGATGGACGGCAAGGTCCGCGCCGTCAACGTGCACGGCGCACGCAACGTTGGAGAGGCCGCGCTCGAGGCGGGCGTCAAGCGCATGGTCCACGTCAGCTCGGTCCATGCGTTCGAGCTCGGGGATGGCTCGGGGGAAACCCCGCGCACCCTCGACGAAGAGCACCGCCGTTCCCGAGACGAGACGTGTCCGGCGTATGACGCCAGCAAGGCCGCCGGCGAGGCGGAGATTCGCAAGCTCGTCGCCCGTGGGCTCGACGCGGTCATCGTTCACCCCTCGGGTGTCCTGGGCCCCTTCGACTTCGGACCCTCGCGCATGGGCAAGGTGTTGCTGTCGCTGGGCAACGGGCGCATGCCGGGTCTGCTCGGCGGTGGGTTCGACTGGGTCGACGTTCGCGACGTCGGCAACGGCATTCGCGCCGCCGCCGAGAAGGGGCGGACCAACGAGAGCTACATTCTCTCGGGCCACTTCGCGACCATCCCCGATCTCGCCCACGTGGCGTCGACGGTCTCCGGGGCCCGCGTGCCCAAGTTGGTGTTGCCGCTCGCGCTGGCCAACCTCTTCGCGCCCGTCGCGGAGGCAACCGCCAAGCTCCTGCGCATGGAGCCGCTGTACACGGGGGAGTCGCTGCTGGCGCTGCGCAGCGACGTCCGCTTCGATCGCAGCAAGGCTGCCGAGGATCTCGGTCACCACCCACGGCCACTCGCCGACACCGTACGCGACACCTACGCCTGGTTCGCCTCCCGCGGCACGCTCCGGAAGCCCAAGTCCACCCTGCTGCCCGAGACCTTCGGTCCGGTGGTCCACCAATGATTCACGACCCCGACGTCCACCGCTGGATGACGTGGCTGGAGATCGCTCTCGCCGCACTCACCCTCATCGCGCTGCTGGTGGTCAACGCGCCCTACGGCCGCCACATCCGCCGCGGCTGGGGCCCGCAGATCCCCGCGCGACTCGGATGGATCGTGATGGAGTTTCCGGCCGTCGGCGTGTTCCTGTGGTTCTACGCGCAGGGAGATCACCGCTGGCAGATGGTCCCGCTGGCGCTGCTCTCGCTTTGGCAGGTGCACTACGTGCATCGCACGTTCATCTTCCCGTTTCGCATCCGCGCCAGCGGCAAGACCATGCCTGCGGTCATCGCGTTGATGGCGATCGCCTTCAACGTGCTCAATGCCTACGTCAACGCCACCTGGCTCAGCGAGTTTGGCGCCTACGCCGTGGATTGGCTCTGGGACCCTCGGTTCATCCTCGGCGTGGCCATCTTCGCCAGCGGCTTTTGGATCAACTACACCTCCGACCGCATCTTGATCAATCTCCGCAAACCTGGGGAGACCGGCTATGCGATCCCCACCGGCGGCCTGTACCGCGTGGTGAGTTGCCCCAACTACCTCGGTGAGATCATCGAGTGGACCGGCTTTGCGATCGCCACGTGGTCCCTTCCTGGGCTCGCCTTCGCCCTGTACACCGCCGCCAACGTCGGTCCCCGGGCACTCGCGAATCATCGATGGTACCGCGAGCGCTTCGCCAACTACCCCGCCGAGCGCAAAGCGTTGATCCCCTTCGTGCTGTAGGGCCCTGGTCGAATCAAGGCCGCGACCATCACCGAGTCGCTCGGTCCTGCGTCCACCGCCGCGAGAGCCGTTGCGTACCGGTCGAGAAGCCGGCTCGCGGAGGTCAGCGCTTGGCCCCCTTCACACCGAGCTGAAGCCGCATGAGGCTGGGGTGCGGGTCCTCGGAAAAGAACGGGAACGCGGCGTTGGTGACGTACAGACCGAAGCCGTCCACCCCCCAGCGACCGAACAGCACCGCCGTCGGGCCGTCGAGTCCAGCGTCAGCGTCGAGCAGCGTCTCCACGTGCCCGTCGGGGCTGACCCGCAGCACCGTGTTGAACGGGTCCGTCCCGCAGTACAGGTTGCGATGGACGTCGAACGCAAAGTCATCGCAGCCCACGTCGGCAACGACGCGAGGTTCGCCACCTCGGGGGAACGGGAATGCGACGATCTGCGCCGTATTGGAGTTGGAGACATACAGCTCTCCCCGATGGATCTGCAGCCCGTTGGGGCCAGGGAACGGGACTGCAGGGTCGCCGTCGAGCAGCGGGTGCTCGGCCCACACGTACGGTTCGGCGCCACTCAACGGCACGGCCCAGATCTTTCCCTCCAGCGCCGAGTCCGCGACGTAGAGCGTCGGCCCCCGCTTCGCGATGCCGTTGGGGACCGCAGTGGTCGGGAGCTGCGCGACGCGCTCGGTCTCACCGCTGGGATGCACGACCCAAACGCCGCGGTTCGCCGCGTCGGACGCCGAGACGCTGACGTAGATGTCGTCGTGCGCGTCGATGACCATCGCCCCCATGATCCCGGAGTACGTCGCCGGGTCGAATGGAGCCCCGATGGGAAGAACAGCGTGCGTCCACTGCTGCCCATTCGGACTCACGCCGACGATCTCGCCGCTGAGCGCCATGCTGACGAAGATGTTCCCCTCCGAATCGATGACGAGACTCTCGGGCGTGTCGCCGGTCACTGGATCGAACGTGGCGATGGTCTCGACCTCGCGGAGGTTGGACTGCGGTGGGGCGGCTCGGACCGAGGGCGCGAGGGCGAACGCCGCAGCAGTCAGACCCAATCGAAGCAGCACAGAAGCGGAGAATGCAGTTGTTTCCATGCGCCGAGCTGTACGGTGTTCGACGGGTGAGGCCAGGTTGCGTCACGCATCGGGACGGTGCGGAGGACGGCTGCAGACCTGGCCCTTGGGACAGGCGTCGTCCATCGCAGACCACACCCCGCGAACCGACCACCACCCCGAGCCGGGTCTCCCCACTCGTTCTCCGAGGGTCGCGCGCTGCGCTCTCGAGCGCGAAGCGCGACTCTCGTCCGAAGCGGTATTCTCCGCGGCGGTGCGCGGGCGAAGAACGCTGCTGACGAACGACAAACTCACCCTCTGGCATCTGCCGGACGCGGGGATGCTCTGGCACGAGCTCCACGAGTGGGTCTGTGGAGAACCCTATCGCGAGCTGCTGGAGATCGGTCTGCGTTGCCTTCGAGAGCACGGCCTCACGAAGTGGCTCTCCGACAACCGGAACAACAACGCCCTGCCACGCGAAGACGAACAGTGGATCCACCACGACTGGTTCCCGCGGACCCTCGGCGCCGGCTGGCGCTTCTGGGCCATCGTTCCCCCGGTCAAGGTCTTCGGCGAGAAGAACATGCGTCGCTACGCCGCCCGCTACGAGACCTTCGGCCTGACCACCAAGCTCTTCCCCGATCCGATCGAAGCCCGCCACTGGCTCGAACGCCAGTGAGCCCCGGGGCCAGAGATGGCCAGCCGGCGGGACACCGACCGGCAAGCCCGTTCAGCCTGCGAACGCAGGCGCGACCGCGGTCACGAGCGTGTCGAGCCTCAGACCGTACGCGCTCGGTAGCGCGACGCGGGCCAACTCATCGGTGAAGGGGTCCCATCGGTCCATCCTCAGGCCGGTGATGCGCCACACGTGCCCCTGGCCGTCGGTCGCGAGGCCTTCGGTATCGGTTGCGAGACTGCGCTGCTGCACGACCTCGAGCGTATCCAGGCTGTAGGCCACCAGCGTCACGCTCGGGTAGCCGCTCGAAGCGACCCAGAGCTGCCCCTGGAGATCCAGCGCACAATGGTCGACGGAGGAGAAGCTCAGCGGCAGCGTGAGAACTTGCCCGGAATGCGGGGACAAGCGCTCGACGGCTCTGGCGGTGCATCGCCAAATCCGGCCGTCGGCGTCGACCTGGAGGGCAAGCTGACCGGAGGGCTCGGGTTCCTGTTCGACGAAAGACTCGTACTCCAAGGTCTCCGCGTCGAGTCGCCCGAGTTCGTGGAAGGCCCCGGCGATCCAGAGGTCGTCGTTCGCGTCCACCGCCAGATCGCCGATCCGCGAGACATCGGGCACGACGACCGTCGCTTCGACCTCTCCGGTCTCCCCATCGAGTCGAGACACGACGGACTCGTCCCCCTGGGGCCCGTTGCGCGTCCGACCGACCCACAGATCGGCGCCTTCCCATCGGCAGTCGTCGGTGGACCATTGGGCCCGGCCCCACGCCACGGCCGCGTCCTGACGCGTATCGTCGGGCAGGATCGTGCTCCACGCGACGCAGTCATCGACGGAGAACTCCAAGAGGTCATCCGGGCCCGACGAGGTTTGAATCCCAGCCTCGCCGTTGGACTCCACGCAGTCCGCCTGCTCGCTCCGGATCACGGCGACGGTGCGATCGCCCGAGAAGAACTCGAAGAACGTCACGGCCGCGTCGCCGCCTTGGCTCACCGACATCCCGCGTCCAGACTGCGTCGAGACGGGCCCGGTGTAGATCCCCTCGACGGTCGCCGTCGAGGCGTCGACCTTGAGCACATAGGGCTCCCAGCCCGCCGCCCACGCCACCGCTGGAGGCCCAGCGGGAGCCTCGCAGTCCACCGAAGGTTCGCCGTCGGTCTCGGTCGCTCCCCCCGACTCGGACGACCCGTCCCCCGAGGTCCACGGCTCGTCGAAGGTCTCTGGACCACTGGGGATGACGGTCGCGGTGCCACCGGAGGAGTCACCGGGAAAGGATGCATCTGGGATGAGTTCGTCAGCTTCGGGGGAACACGCCGCGACGAACAGGAGCCACCCCCACCCGGATTGGGGACGGCGCAGCGGCACGCAGGAGGGATCGTCCGTCTTGGCCTTGGGTTCCATCGTCACCGGGACGAGACCGACCCAGGCGTCGTCGCATCCAGCGGCCGATATCCTGATCCAGCGCGCGTCGTTGCGCCCTCGCGAGATTCCTTGGCCCCAGCGTGCGACGTTCGCCACGGTCGTCTCGTCCCCGGAGCATACGGGGTGTGCTCATGAATGACGTTCTTGGACCTAGACAGCTGTGTTTCCTGTTCTCCTTCGTCGGCGCCGCCGCTTGCGGGCCCGACCTCCCAGACGAAGAGGGAGGCGAGGCGCGCGGCAGCACGTCAGAAACGGAGGCGACCGGTGACACATCGGGCGAAGCAACCGGATCGACGCAGACCAACGGCGACGAGACGGGGACGGACGGGGACAGCAGCGGACCGTCCGAAAGCGACGGCGGGGACGAGACCGGCACCGCCCAAGGACCGTGCGCCTGCTTCGTCGTGGGTGACGGCACGTTCGACGTCGTGTGCGACTTCGAGGCGGTCAGCTGCGGTGTCTACAGAACCGCCGCCAGCGACTGCGAACTCCCGTTGTGTGAACCGCCGTCCGAATCCGGAAACCCTGACGTCCTGGCGTGCGCCGAGGAGCGACTCCGGGCAGGGGACGCCTTCCGCTTGACCGGGTCACACCGTGGCTCGAGCCAGGAGATCGCAGAGACGTCCTACGTCTTCGATGCGGACGGAACCTTCCTTCGCTGGCACGAGGCAGGTGGAGACGCGTCCTCGGAGTTCTCCGCGGTCGTGCATGCTCAGACCCCCGACGATGACGCCCTCGCGTGCCTCCAGATGGACGTCCCCGCGGACGCGTGGAGCTGCCTGCGCTCGCGATTGAGCGAGGCGACCGAGATCACGCGGTGCTCCGATCCCGTCTCCGTCGGACCCGGCTAGCCGCGCCGGCCCCGCATTCACGCCGAGGGTTTGGGGCGCAATCCGAGCGCGCCCAAGCGCGTGACGAAGTCGGTCAGCTCGAAGTCCTCCTCGCCCCCGTGCCCGATCACGAGCTCGAACAGCGCTCGCGCATCGTCGAAGGCCAGGTAGACGGTGGCGCCGCTGGGCGACTCCCAGATCGACGTGGTCGAGGTGGGGTTCATGTAGTGCCACCCCGCGAGCACCTCCCACGCGAGCTCCTCCACATCGTCGCCGCGGCGAAACGACTCCCAACCGCGCGGTGGCTCCCAGGTCTCCGATCGTGTCGCCACGGCCGCGGAGTGTACACGGTGGCGGTCCGGCATGAGCGTCGAGAGCGCCGTCCGACCTGCCCAAAGAAAAAGTGAAGAAAGTGTGCAACGCCAGCGGCTCGTGGCCGACAGGGAGGGTGATTCCTCTCCGCGGGCTCTAGGATGGAGCCCGATTTTTCTCTTCTCAGCGCTGCCGGTGCAGGAGCGCTCAGGCCAGCCCCTTGCGCTCCAGCTCCAGCAGCTTGGTGCGCAGCGCCGCGCTCGCGCGGTCCACCGCGGTCACCTCGGCCTCGCACAGCGCCATCCGGCCGACGAACAGCGCGTGGCGGTTCACGTAGACCAAGTATCCGGCCATGGCTTGCGAGCCCCCCGCCGCCAGCTCGTCGATGCGCGCGAGCGTCTCGGACACGTTGCGATCGGCGGACTCGGCCATCCGTACCGCCGCCCCATGCGAAGCCTCCAGCAGGGCATCGGCACACTCCGCCCACGAGCGCTCTCGGTAGGGCGCCGCGTTGCGCAGGACCTCGATGCGGTTGGCCTCCGCGGTCCACCGATGCGCCGCGTCGCGCAGAAAGCCCCTGGCCTGCGCATCGGTGGCCACGTGGGCCTGATACAGCCGCAGCAGCGCCACCAGCTCCCGGTCCAGCGCGTCGCGCAGCTTCTTGGCCCCTCGCTGGGCGCTCCAGCGCTGGAACTCCCGGCCAAAGTTGCCCTCGAACAGCCCGGAGAGCAGCGAACCCACGCCCGCCCCCAGCGCGCCATCGAGGTCGGCCGCGGCCACCGGCTCGGCCACCAGAGCGCCCCGCGTCTGCCCGGTGCGCCATCCCTCCCAGTCGCGTGCGCCCAGCCGCATCGGCGCGCGAACCGATCCTCCGGCGGCGGGCAGCGCCTTGATCGCCGGGGCCGCCAACGCCGGAAATGCTCGACGGTTGCCGGCCGAGCGATGCTCCTGCGAGTAGACCGCGATCGACTCCAGCAGCTCCGCGACCAGCTCGCCGTACGAACCTGCCTCGACGATCATCGAGGGCAGCTCGCGCACCAAGGAGGAGAGCTGGTCCGGCGCGTCGAGCAGGAGCTGCCGGTGCGCGAGCATCTCCAGCGCAAAGTCGCTGGCGCCGAGGTCCCAAAAGAGGTCCAGCAAGCTCACCGGCGCCTCACTCCCGCAGGGGATGGCGATCTGCACCGCGCGCCGCATCGCCTCGGACCGCTGCACCGCGCGCCGCCGTGACAACCACGCCATGACCCCGCCAGATCCGGCGAGCGCCCCTGCGGCGATCAACGTGAGCGAGATCGGATCCATCGGCGCAGCCGGGCCTACTGCGCGCTCGCGGCCTTCGCGACCGCGGCGAGGAAGTCGAAGCGTGCCTGGTACACCTGCACCTGGAGCGCCAACCCCTCGATGTGGTGCCCCTGCCCTTCGATCTCCACGTACTGCACCGGCTTGCCCTGCGCCTTGGCGGCCTGGGCGAACTGTCGACTCTCGTCGACGGGCACCCGCCAGTCCTGGCTGCCATGCGTCAGCAACAAAGGTGCACGCAGGAGGTCCACGTGCTGCATCGGGCTTCGATCCAGCATCTTGGTCAAGTCCGCGGGAACGTTGGGATCGCCGCTCTCCAGCGCCACCCAGTCGGGAATGTTGGTCGCGTCGTAGAAGGTCTTGATGTCGCTGAAGCCGGCGTGCGCCATGCCGAAGCCCAGCGGGTAGGACTCATTGCGCCCATTGGTCGCCACGGGGTAGGTCAGCGCGCGCATGGTCGCGTAGCCGCCATGGCTGCCGCCCTTGACCCCGATCCGCCGCGGCGTCAGGCCGGCGTGCTCTTCCAGCCATCGCGCAGCGTAGAAGACGTCGACGATCTCGTCGCCACCGAGATCCTTGTCGTTGAGCGAGTAGAAGTCCTTGCCGAAGCCGGAGCTCCCGCGGACCGCCGGCGAGAGCACGGTGAACCCCGCGGCGCACATGATGTTGTCGAAGGTGCTGTAGCCGTTGGAGCCGCCGTAGAAGGCCGTGATCATGGCCAGCCGCTGCGCCTCGGGCAGAGGATCGCGCGGCTCCAGCAAGAACGCGTGCAGCTCCCTCGCCTTGCCGGTCTTGGGATCGTCATCGAAGGTCGGAATCTTCACCGTGCTCGCCTTGCACGCGACCAGTTTCTCCTCCAGCGCGGGATCGAGCCCGACCACGGTCTCCATGTCGCCCAGCGCCGTACCACCGCCCCGCATCGAATACCCCTCGAGGTAGATGTCCGGAGACGTCTGGGTGACGTATGCCCGGTCTCCGTACGTGTCGACGACGGACACGGATCCGTCGAAGCGCCGCTCCTCGAGGACCTTCGCGCTCTTGGGATCGATGAGCACGAGCGTCGAGCCGGCCGGCGTCTTGTGGACGCCCACGACCTTGTCGAACATGCGCTCCGCCTCGAGGTCCTCCTTGAACCGCGAGATCTGCCGCGTCTTCTTGGTGACGCGGTCGTAGGCGTACAGGTTGCTGTAGCCGTCGTCGTTGGCGGTGTAGAGCAGCTCGTTGCCCAGCCAGCCCTCGAGCGGATAGGGGGCGTTGCGGGAGACCTTCGGCTTGGTGACCAGTTCGACCCGGGGCGTCTTCTTGCGGAGGTCGACCCGGACCAGCTGCCCCTTCGTACGGTCACCCTCGAGCTGAGCGTTGAAGAAGACCTCGTTGCCGTCGGGCGTGAACCGAATGTCGGACCATGTGAACGTGACCGCCGGCGAGTCGCAGACCACCTCCCGCTCGTCGCCGGTGGCGACGTCGCGCACGCGCAAGCACGTGGAGAACGGCGCCTTCTTGCCCTTGCGGGGCAGGTAGGCGACCTGCGTATCGTCTTCGCTGAACCCCAGGCCGTACACGTAGTCGTGCTGGGTCACCTGCTCGAGCGCGCCGGACTCGAGGTCGAGCGTCCACAGATTCATGACCTCGTCGTTCGACGCATCCGCGTGCAGCCACAACGTGTTCGACGCTTCGTGATGATGCATGCTCCACAGGCTGCGCTTGGACCAGTCGACGTCGGAGATGGGCTTCCCCTTGTCGAGCGCCCACGCGCCGTTGCCCTGAATGTCGAGCATCCGCAGGGAGTAGCGCTCGCCCAGCTGGTAGTAGAAGAGCTTGCCGGTCCTCAAGCTCGGCGTCATGTGGCCGTAGGGGAAGCCGGCCAAGAACGGGGCCAAGTCGACCTCTCGATCGAAGTACGTCGCGATCCCTTGGACGGACTCGGCCTGCGCGTCGGGCTGCGGTCCCTCGTCGGCCCTCGCGCGACCGGAGCCGGCTTCGGGCGCCGCCGAAGGGTACGGCGTGGCCGCGTTGGGCGGGGCGCAGCCCAAGGCGAGCACGATGGACGCGAGAGCAACGCGAGCCGAGCGGATCATCTCGGGCATGAGACACCGCAGCGGCCCGCGGCACAAGCCCCAACGAAGCCGACTACTTCTTCCGCGCCTTGTAAGCCCGCGCCTTGTTCTTCTTCTCGTAGAGCTTGCGTTCGCTGTCGCTCTTGGACGCCTTGTCGAGGTCGCGCTCGGCCTCTTCCAGCTCGTCGATCATCGGCGCGAAGTCCACGTCCGGGTTCTCGGCGGCCTCCTGACGCAGCGACTCGGTTCTGCGCTGCAGCTGCTCGCGCGCCTGCCCGAAGTCGCCCTGGTCCACCTGTTCGGTCGCGGCCTGCAGCGCCGAAGCCACGCCCAGTTCCTGGGCGCGCACCGTGACCGCATAGTTCTCCGACGCCTCGACCGCGGCGAGATCCTGGGACACCGCCACCGAGGGCTCGAGCACGATCTCGGCGGGAACGCCATCCTCGAGCACGTCCCGGAACCGCAGGGTGTATGTGCCCAGTGCCAGCGTCTCGCCCTTGGGCGCCTGATAGTCCATACGCACCAACAGCTCACGCTTCTGCCCCGCGGCCATCGACCCGACTCTTGCCAAGACCAGGTCGCCGTCGACGACGTTGGGGTAGCCGGGGATCTCCCTCACTTCGATGCCGGGACCCGCCTCGGTCTCGAAGGCGACGTTGCGAGCGACGGTCCCGGTGAGGCCGGAGAACTCGTCCGCCAACACCTCGGGCACCTTCGGTCCCGACTCGATGAAGTGATACCGACCACCCCCGGCATCGGCGAGCTTGGTCATGAGGTCCTCGTTGTAGTCGAGGCCGACGCCGAGCGTGGACGTTGCGACGCCGTCTCCGAACGCGGCGGAGGCCCACTGCGCCAGGACTTCGGGGCGCGCCTCGCCTTCGTTGGCCAGACCGTCGCTCAGCAGCATCACGTGGGCGAGAACCTCGTCGGGCCTCTGCGCCCCTTGCAGCGCATCGAGACCATTGCGGAGCGCGGGCCCGAGCGCTGTGCCGCCTCCGTCGCTGATGCGAAGGATTTCCCGCTGCAGCCTGCGCCCGTTTCCGACCCGCTCGCGATGGGTGTGCACGCTGACCTGATCGTCATACGAGATGAACGTGAGCCGATCCTCGGGGCCCAGCTTGCGTACGGTCTCCAGCGCCGCCTGTTTGGCCGCCTCGAGCTTCTCGCCCGCCATGCTCCCGCTGCGGTCGAGCACCAGGGCAAGATCGAGCGGCGGGCGCTCGGCCCCCGGCACGTCGACGGCCTCGATGCGCACGAGCACGTCGAGCTGGCCGGAGGTGCCCGCCAGCACCGTGGTAAAGCCCGGGACGATCTCCACCCGGAGGCTGCCCGCTTGCGAGACGGACTGTGGGTCTTGGGTCGGCGCGGGCGCAGGAGCGCTCTGGACGAGGGGTGTCTCCGCCGTTTGCGGGCTCTCCGTCTCCGCGTCGACCGGTGTACATCCCGCGGCGAACGCCAGTACTGCGCTTCCAATCCTCCATCGTCGGTGCATCATCGAGCCTCCAGCGCCAGCGGGCGCGGCTGCTGTCAACGCGCCACCGCTCGAATCGGCCTCGACGGCCCGCACTTTCTTTCAGGACAGCGGTTCGATCCGCGTCCGCAGCGATGTTTCGAGCGCAGCGATCTCGCCCCGTAGCTTCTCGGCCCGAGGATCATCGGCAGCAACCGGCACGTCGATGAACAGCAGTCCGACGTCCTCGTTGGTCCCCAGGGATTGCCCCACGATGTTGACCCCCGACTGCGCCACGACGCGGTTGGTCTCGGAGAGCACGCCCGGCACGTTGCGGTGCATGTTGATGATGCGGCTGACCGCACCGGAGGCCTTGGGTGGGGGCACGTCGAGGTTGGGCAAGGTGACCGAGCCCAAGGTGCTGCCGAGCTTGCGGAACCGGTCGAGCGCGGCGGCGACCTCGAGCCCGATGTTGGCCTGGGCTTCCATCGTGCTGCCGCCGATGTGCGGGGTGAGGATGACGTTGTCGAGCCCGCGAAGCTTGCTCTCGAACATTTCGGTGTTGCTGGCGGGCTCCTTCGGATAGACGTCGATCGCCGCGCCGGCGAGATGCTTGGAGGTGATCGCCTCGTGCAGCGCGTCGATGTCGACCACTTTGCCGCGGCTGAGGTTGATGAGGTAGGAGCCGGCCTTCATCTTGCCGATCTCCTCGGCGGTGATCATGTCGCGCGTCAGCTCGGTGTCCGGCACGTGCAGGGACACGAAGTCGGAGGCGGCGAGCAGCTCGTCCAGACTTCCGACCGAAGAGGTGTTGCCCAGCGGCAGCTTCTTGTCGATGTCGAAGTACTGCACGTTCATGCCGAAGGCCTCGGCCAAGATGCCCAGCTGGCTGCCGATGTGCCCGTAGCCGATGATGCCGAGCGTCTTGCCACGAACCTCGTGCGCGCCGGAGGCCGTCTTGGCCCACTTGCCCTGATGGGCGGCGGCATTGCGTGGAAAGATCCGGCGCGCAAGCATCACGACGTCGGCCATGACCAGCTCGGCCACGCTGCGGGTGCTGGAGAAGGGCGCGTTGAACACCGTGACGCCCCGAGCCCGGGCGACGTCCAGCGCAACCTGGTCGGTGCCGATGCAGAAGCAGCCGATCGCGTCGAGCCGTGGCACCGCCTCGAACACCTTGGGCGTGACGAGGGTCTTGCTGCGAATGCCCACCATGACCGGGCCCTCCGGGAGGGCGCTCAGCGCCTCGATCAGTTCGTCTTCGTCGAGCCCCTTGTCGATACGGGTCACGGAGTAGCCGTCGTCCTCGAGCGACGATTCGGCGGAGGTATGGACTTTCTCGAGCAGGAGCGCAGATGCGGTCACGAATCGGACTATGGACCAACACCCCCAGTGAGGCCAGGCCACATCTCACCGACTCGGTTTGCCCGCGATGGGGGCTCGGACTATCGTGCGTTGCCATGGCGCGACGCCCCAATTTCGAACGTTTGGCCAGCACCCTTCGGCGACACGCCAAGGATGGCTGGCAGCGCGCCGTGTTTTCGCGCCCGGGCGCAGATGGCGAGGACCAGGAGGTCTTCGAGGGCAGCGACATCGAGGCGCTCATCGAGGCCGCCTCGGCCGCCGCGGAGGACGGGCGAGTCAAGCAGGTCCTGGTCATCGACGCCCGCACCCGGGTCCGGCTCGACGCGCGCTTCGGCAAGGCCAAGGTGCACACGCTCGACGAGGAGACCAAGGCCAAGGTCATGGGCGGCAAGGCCCGCGCGCTCGAGCCCGACCGCAGCGCCGACCTGCTGCGCGTCATCGGAATCATGAATGCCGACGGCACGATCTCGGCGAAGTCCGCCAAGAAGTACAAGCAGGTCAATCACTTCGTGGAGCTGTGCCGGCCCGCGTGGGAGCGGCTGCTCTCGCACCGCAAGGCCACCGCCGAGTCGCCGCTTCGCGTGCTCGACGTGGCGTGTGGCAACGGCTACCTCACCTTCGTTCTCGCCGAAGCGCTTCGGCTCGCCGAGGTCCCCACGCGGATCGAGGGCGTGGATCTGCGCGAGGACGTCGTCGACAACTGCCGACAGCGCGCCGAGGCGCTTGGACGCTCCGACATGCGCTTCGCGGTCAGCCGGATCGCCGACGTGAAACCGGACCTGCCGCCCGATATCTTGATGGCGCTGCACGCCTGCGACACCGCGACGGACGAGGCGCTGGCGCTCGGGGTGTCCAGCGGTGCCCCCGTCCTGCTCGTCGCGCCGTGCTGCCAGCGAGAGCTCGCGGCACAGCTGGCCGACGCGAAGATCTCCGACGGCGGCGCGCTCACCCACCACGGGCTGCTCAGGCGCGAGTACGGCTCGGTGCTCACCGACGCCCTGCGCGTCGAAATGCTGGCCGCGTGTGGCTACAAGGTCGACGTCGTCGAGTTCGTGGAGAGCACCCACTCTGCCAAGAACCTGTTGCTGCGCGCCCACCGTCGCCCAGGGGTCGCGGGCCGCCCGTCGCCCGACGCCTGGGCACGCCTGCGAGAGCGATGCGCAGCGCTCGGCGTGCGCCCGGCGCTGCTCGAGCTGCTCGACCGCGCTCCGCTCGCCTGAAGTTTCGTGGCACCCTGTGGGGGTGTTGGTCAGCGCTCCCCAAGGCGCCGAGGCCGACTTCGGCATCAGCGCCAGCAAGCCCATCGGGGTCGTCGGCTACATGGTGAGCAGTTCTTGCCCCGCTATGGGGTCCCCGTTCCCGGCACCTGGGTCAACGACGTCTTCGTCCTGACCCGGCCCGCAGGCGCTCCGATCACCATCGACGCAGTTCCGGTCGACGATGGTTCGTTCGTGCCCGTAGGTGACGGCACATACGAGGTCGCTCGGGTCCCCGTACCCGACGGCGTTCACGTCCTCGACGGGGGCGACCAGAAGTTCGGCGTCGTCGTGGTCGGCTACGACCAACAAGACAGCGACGCGTACGTCGGCGGCACCGGCACGGGCATCATCCACCCCAACCCCGCCCTCGATCATTCGACTTCTCGAAAAGAGCGCTCAGATTGAGGGCTAGCTTCGAGCGCGTCGAGCAGCTTGGGCAGGTGTACGCGCAGCGCCTCCATCGTCTCGTCCCCCAGCTCCTGCGCGAGCTCCTCCTCGAACTCGGCCAGCACGGCGAGTCCATCGAAGAGACTCGACCGACCGTTTCGACGGGTGAATCTCACCAGCTTCGCCCGTCCGTCGGTGGGATCGGGAACCCGCTCGACGACGCCCATCGACTCGAGGTCACCGACGAGGTGGCCGACGGCCTGCTTGGTCAGACCCATGCGCTGCGCGATCACGGTGAGCCGTGAGCCCTCCAGATCGATGTGCGGGAAGAGGTTGCTGTGTGCCGGTCGAATCGCGTTTCCGGTGCGGACGCGGATCCGCGCCAGCGCTTGTTCATCGAGCAGCCTCGCTGCCTTCATCAACACCTGACCGAGGCTGGCGCGCTTGCTCCGCTCCAACGTCGTGGCTTCTTGGGTGTCGATGGCCATTTCGAAACTTCGTCAATCATACTTGACTTTTTAGTCAACGATGGTTGACTATCTTCACGATGATGATGGACCCAGCACTCGAGCCGATCGCGGAGGGCCTGTGGGGCGCCGAGCACGACCTCTTCATGGGAGGGCTGGTGCACTTCCGCGGGCGCATGACGGTGGTCCGTCTCGAGGGCGGTGGGCTGCTCCTACACTCGGTCGTCCCCATCGACGACGCCCTCGCGCATGCCCTCGCCGCATTGGGCCAGGTCGAGCACATCGTTGCGCCCAATCTCCACCACCACACGCACCTCGCACCGGCGATCGAGCGTTACCCCACCGCGACGGTCTGGGGCGCCCCAGGACTGGCCGGTAAGCGACCCGACATTCGATTCAATGCCGTGCTCGGAGAGTCCGACCCGCCCTGGAGGCATGAGCTGGAGCCGTTGCCCATCGAAGGCATCCCATTTGCCAACGAAACAGTGTTCTTCCACAGCAGCAGCGGAACGGCCATCGTGACTGACCTCGTGTTCAACATCCATCAGACGCGCGGGTGGATCACGCCTTGGGTTCTGCGCATGGCAGGGACATACCGGCGATTCGCCCTCAGTCGCCTCCTGCGCTCATCGATCAAGGATGAACGCGCCGCGTCCAAGAGCGTCGAGCGATTGCTCGCCTGGCCCATCGAGCGCGTCGTGATGGCGCACGGACACGTCGTCGACGAGGACGCCAAGGCTCGGCTCGCCGAAGCGCTCCGGGCGATACGTCGTGCGCCGGCCATCGCAGCGGCGAGCTGATCCAGAGTCTCCGTTGTGCGCGACTACGCGCTGGATGGAGGCGAAAAAGATCCCAGCGAAGCCTGTCGCGTGCTTCTCACGTGCTACGGTCATTGTCGGGAGTTCGGGTCATCGATCAAAGCATTTCGGACCTCGCTGTATCTGCTCCCCTGACCAGTGGGGACAGGGTGTCCTCGCCCGAAGGCGAATGCCTCGTCCGCGTGCAAGAGCTCAGCGTGACGACGGCACGTCTGCGCGGGTGGCGACCGAAGCCAGGTGATGACGCGGTCCTGCTCCTCTCACGAGGAGGAGCGGAGGATCTCGCGGTGCCCGTTCGCGCGATTTCGACCGACGCGGAGACAGCCCTGGTCCTGCTCATCCCCGATACCGTGACGTGCACGCGTGCGCTGATTCAGTTGAGTCGCGCGCGAAGGCCGGACGAACAGATGTCGGAACGAACCGAGGGTCGACGGCAGGTCATTCGCGAGCCCGACCGCATCGCGCGCTTGCTGTCGATGCTTCACGCAGAAGGCCGTCTCGACCTCGAGCGCCTTCCGGGAGCCAACATGCTGGTCGAGGTCGACGGCCCCTACTCGCTGTTTCGGTTCCGCTCGCCGGGAGCCGGCAAGGCGCCCTTGGAGCTCGAGCAGGTGACGAGACGGTCCGAGCGCCGGGTCCGCGTCGACACGCGACTGCACCTCAACGCGGTTCATCCCGTGCACGGCGAGATCCACCTCGACCGGACGGTCCGTGAGCTGTCCTGGTCGGGCCTCTCGTTCTGGAGCGACGCGGTGCATGACGCCCTGTGGCCAGGGCTGGAGTTCGACTTCGAGCTCACCGTCCGTGGAGAGACCAGGGTCCGTGCACGCGGCGTCGTACGGCACGCCTCCGACATCGCAGGCCGCCAAGTCGTTGGTCTGGAGGTCCTCGAGATGGACGATGATTCACGTGCGCAGGTTCTCGACGCACTTCATCCAGTGGCCGACAAGTCGGGCGCGAACGCGGATGAACTCTGGCAGCTCTACCGTGATTCGGGGTACTTCGGTCTGTCGGGGAAGACGCCCGAAGACTTCGAGCGCTATCGAGACGAGTTCTCCGCGATTCACGCCCTCGTGGAACAGCATCCACAGCAGTGTGCAGTGTTCTCCACCCGCACTCGCCGAGGACTCAACGCTTCAGTGCACCAGCTGCGCATGTGGAGACGGGGTTGGCTCGGATACCAGGGCAACCGGTCCCAATCGACGCGCGGCCTCGACGACCTGGGGCACGGCAACCTGGTGGCCGCGTATGTCCGGTCCTACGAGCACATCGCTCAGCGGGGCGCGGAATGGATCGTGACGTACGTGCAGCGAGCGGGGCGCTGGGCGCGTGCCGTCAACTACGAGGTCGCGCTTCCGTGGATCCCGCAGGGGCTCGCAAGCGTCACACCGTTCGCTGCATTCGAAGTCGACACGCGCGCGGCGACGCAGTTCGTCTCGCCGCTGCAGGCACGCAACGCGACCAAGCGCGAACAGGCGGAGCTGTCGGCCCGGATCCAAGAGCGCGAGGCCGCCCCCTACATTCAAGCCACAGGGCTCGCGTTCGAGGACCTCGATGGACCGGCCATCGACCAATGGTGGACCTTCGACGGCCTGATGCGCCGGCGGACCGTTCGCGTAGCGCTGCAGGACGGACGTCCGGTTGCGTTCGCCGTCCTCGACGCAACCGATCCTGGCATCCACCTCTTTCAGCTCACCAACGCCTGCCGGATCTTCGAAGTCGAGACCGCGACGCCCGCCATCATCACATCGCTGCTCGCCGACGCAGGCGCATGGTTCGCCGCATGCGGGCTCGATCGCTTCGTCTACTTCGCCGCCCCCGACGTTCCGGTGCCCGCCGGCGAGGGGGTGCTCCCCCTGGGCGAAGCCTGGACCACCGTCGTCTCGGGCGAGCTCACACCGCTGTATGTCGAGCGGATCATGGAGGTCGCGACCGCCTTCCATCCCCTCCTCGACGACCACGAACGATGAACGCCAACGACTCTTCCTCCGCTGCGTGGGAACCGGTGATCCTTCGCGCGGGCAACGACGCCGATCGCAGCAAGCTCTCGGCGCTCTCGGCCGTCACGGGCGTCGTGGTCGCGCCCGACACGATCATCGACCAGATCGGCGAGCTCCTCGAAACGAGATCTCCCGGACTCGTGCTCAGCCCCGCGGATCGCCCTGCTGCAGTCCGCGCGTACGCCGGCACGGAGACGCTCGAGCACTTCGGCGTCTGGGTCTATTTTCCATGGAGACGCGCCATCACGCATCTCCTCCCCGAGGCCGACTTTCGAGAGCTTCGGACCAGCCGCAACCGCAACAAGATCAGCGCCGAAGAGCAGAACACGCTCAGGTCGCTCACGGTCTCGATCGCCGGCCTGTCCGTGGGGCGCGCGACCGCCCTGACGCTGGCGCTCGAAGAGATCGGCGGGACGTTCCACCTCGCCGACTTCGACCACCTCGAACTCTCCAACCTCAACCGACTGCGGGGCAGCGTGCTCGAGCTGGGGGTCAACAAGGCGGTCCTCACCGCCCGCGAGATGTTCGAGATCAACCCGTTCCTGGAGATTCGCATCTTCCCCGAGGGCGTCTCGGACGACAACCTGGACGCGTTCCTCGGCACCGACCGACCGGTCGATGTGCTCTTCGACGAATGCGACGACCTGAAGATGAAGTTCGTGCTGCGGGAGGCCGCGCGGCGCCGGAGGATCCCGGTCCTGATGGAGACCAGCGACCGCGGCATGCTGGACGTCGAGCGCTTCGACCTCGAGCCGGAGCGCCCGTTCTTCCACGGACTCGTCGGAGATCACGACGCGAAGTCGCTCGGCAACCTCTCCACCTACGACAAGGTTCCCATCGTGTTGGAGCTCCTGGGTGCCCGAGAGATGTCCAGTCGCCTGACGGCGTCGATGCTGGACATCGACACCTCGCTCAAGACCTGGCCGCAGCTCGCTTCGGCGGTCGCGCTCGGCGGAGCACTCAACGCGACCGCTGCCCGACTGCTCGCCCTGGGAGAGCTGACCCGTTCGGGTCGCTTCTACGTCGACATCGACGCGGATCTTCGGGCCGAACCTCGACCTCGCTCGCCCCGGGTCGGCGAGCATTGGGAGGTGATGGAACCCGATCTGCCTCTGCTGCCCGACGCCTCGGCACCCGAGCTGGAGCGGATCCGGGCCCTCGTCGCCCACGCCGCGCTGGCGCCTTCAGGCGGCAACATGCAGCCTTGGCGCTTCGAACTGGACGGCCGACGGCTCGCCTGTTTCGTCGACACCCAGCGCGGGGAGACACGGTCGATTCTGGACTTTCGCAGCCGCGCCAGCCTCCTGGCTTGTGGTGCGTCTGCGCTCAACATCGAGCTCGTCGCACCCGCGCTCGGCTTTCGGCCGACGATCTCCCTTTCGGACGCGTTCGACCCCTCTGCGCCGGTGTTCATCGCGGAGCTCGAGCCAGCGCCGCCGCATCCCGATCCCGTGTCGTTGGACGCGGTGCGGACGCGCTGCACCAATCGCAAGCTCGGGCCTCGCGTCCCGCTTGCGACCGAAGCCAAGCGCGCTCTCCTGGAGGTCGCGACGGCACATGACGCCGAGTTGTCGCTCGTGACGGAGGCCGAGGGGATCGAGCGCCTCGCCGACGTGATCGCACACAGCGATCGGATTCGCTACCTGGATCCAGCCATGCGTGGAGAGCTGTTCTCGGAGCTTCGGTTGACGCGAAGAGAAGCGCTCACCGAGCGCGATGGCATCGACCTTCCGAGCCTCGAGCTCGACCCGACCCAGCGTGCGGGGATCGACCTTCTCCAGCGGGCCGACGTCATGGACACGCTGCGCCACATCGGCGCTGGCCATGGGCTCGGACGAGGCAGTCGAAAGGCGCTGGCGTCGGCGGCGGCGATCGGAATTCTGCGCGTCTCCGCGCATACGGAGAATCCCTACCTGCGCGGAGGGCGTGCGATGCAAGGGGTCTGGCTTCGGGCGACCACGCTCGGGCTCGCGTTTCAGCCGCTGACCGCGTTCATCTACATGCTTCAGCGCCTTCGAGAAGACCCGAACAGCCTGTCGCCCTGGGCACGCGAGCGCCTGGCGGTGTTGGCCACGGCCTACGCCGCGACCCACCCCGAGGCTGGGCCGGGATCCGAGCTCATGGTGTTTCGTCTGGCGGTCGCCCAGAGCACCCAAAATCGCTCTCCGCGACGCCCGCTCGACGCCTTCTTCGACGTCCTTCGGGGCCCCACGCTCTGAAGTTCGCTGGGCCGGCCGAGCGTGATACGTTGCCGGCCGAATCATGGCGACCCTCCAAGAACCGAACGTCTACGAGGCGACGCCCGACCACATCGTCGGCACTTGGAACAACGTTTCGCTGATCATCTGGCGGGTTGCGACCTTCTCCAACGCCGTCGATCTTTCCCAGCGGACGAGCGAAGAACTCGCCCGAAAGTACCCCGGTGGCATCGGCTTGCTGACGATCATCGAGCAGTCCGCACCGATGCCTCCGAGCGAAGCTCGCTCTCGCATCGCCGACTTCTTCGCGTCCGCCGACTACATCAAGGCGTCCTCGGTCGCGTTCGAAGGGACGGGCTTTCGCGCCGGGGCAGTGCGCAGCGTGGTCGCGGGCCTCACGATGCTCGCCCGGCAGCCCTTCCCGCACAAGATCTTCGCGACGCTCAAGGAAGCCACCGACTGGCAGGTTCCCGAGCTCACCAAGGCCACGGACGCCCAGTACACATCGGCCCAGATGTGGCAGGCGGTCACATCCCTCCGCCTGCGCATCGACGAAGAAATCCCTCGTAGCAAAGGCTAGTCGTCGAAACAGACGATGCCCGCGTAGTCGCCGTCGACCGTCCCGGTCGCCAGGTCCGACCGCCCGCGGATGTACAGGAAGCCGGAGTCGATCGGCAGCCAACCGCCCCCGGTGTTCTCGGTGATGGTGATCAAGGTCGACACGCGACCCGATCCGATCGAGCCCGGCGCGCTGAGGTTGATGGAGCCCGCGTCCACACCGATGAAGTTGCCCAGCGTGCTCGACACGTCCGAGGTTCCCGTGAAGAAGTTGACGAAGGGAATCCGGCCATCTCCGGTCTGCAGGAACTGCTCCCCGGTCAAGCTGTAGCCGCCTCGAAGCACGCCATAGAGGTTGCCCTCGGTGCAGAAGCCCACCGGCGACGTGCAGGCAGGAGGCGGGATGACTTCGGCGTCGAACCATCCGAACACGGGGAAGCACGTCTTCTCGGACATCGACTCCACGGGCTCCTCCGCGGCGGCTGCACAGGCCTCGTCGTAGTCGGTCTCGGACGCGCGTGCCTCGGACGAGACCAGGCCGGTGGCGAGGGTGAGGGCAGCGACAGTGAAGAACGTGGAGGTGCGTGCGGCCATTGGGTTTTCCTGATTTCAGGATTCCCCAGGGATTTCCTTTATCAAGACAGATTGTTGATATTTGGCTTACATAAACTTCTCGGATACAACCTCAGTACGGGGTCAATGGCCCAAGATCATGAGCCTATTCGGGATCCTTTTCGGAAGCCTCGCCGGCTCGGTTTGCAACAGTTTTGGAAGGGCGATCCTGCGCACGGGCACGCGCGCGCAAAAACCGCGAGCCCTTTCCGGGCCGCCTGAGCGCCATGACCGCGGACGCCATCGCCGCGCAAACCCAGCTACGCCGTCGGACGATCTGATCGATGCTGCGAGGAATCGAGCGCACCGACGAAGTCGGCGATGATGTCCTGCGGGTCCTCGAGGCCGACCGAGACCCGGACCAGGGCATCACGGACGCCGGCGGACGCACGCTCCTGCGGCGTCATCCCCTTGTGCGAGGTATCGCAAGGACGCGTCACCAGGGTCTCGGGGCCGCCCAGGCTGGGTGCGTTGACGGCCAGGTCGAACGAGGCGACCAACCGCGCGGACGCCTCACCGCCGCCGTGGACCTCGAAGCTGAGCATGCCGCCGAATCCGGAGAGCACGTCTCGTGCGCGCGCGTGGTGGGGATGCGACGCCAGCCCCGGGTAGTGCACCCGCGCCACGCTCGGATGCCCCTCGAGCGTTTCGGCCAGCATGAGCGCCGAGGCATTCTGGTGCCGCACCCGGACCCCGAGCGTCTTGAGGCCCCGATGCAGCAGGAAACACGCGTGTGGATCGAGGCAGGCTCCGAGGTGGTCCAGCTTGCGACGCGCGGCGGCGACCAGCGGAGCACGACCGGCGATCACTCCGGCGACCATGTCCGAGTGCCCGTTGAGATACTTGGTCGCCGAATGCAGCACGATGTCGAAGCCGAGCAGTGCCGGCCGTAGGTTGACGGGGCTGGCGAACGTGTTGTCGACCATCGACACGAGCCCATGCGCGTTGGCAAGGCGCGCAAGTTCGGGCAACGCGGCCAGCTGCACGAGGGGATTGGCCAGCGACTCGCAGTAGAGCACCTTGGTGGTGGGCCGAATCGCGGCTTCGGCCTGCTGTGGGTCGTCGCCCGGAAACAGCGAGACCTCGATGCCCAGCGCGGACAAGTCCTCGAAGAACAGGCTGTGCGTCCCGCCGTAGAGGGTGGACTGCGCGATCACGTGATCGCCAGGCCGCAGCACCGACAGCAACGCGGTGGAGATTGCCGCCATCCCGCTCGCGGTTACGACCGCCGCCTCCGTGCCTTCGATCGCGGCGATCTTGTCGTGCAGCACCACGTGGTTGGGCGTGTTGTTGAGCCGCAGGTAGCGGACGTCGTGGTACGAGCCAACCTCCCCACTCTCGAACGTGGAGGTCTGGAAGATCGGCATGGAGACCGCCCCCTCGATGCGGGGGTGAGGCTCGCCGGCGTGAATGAGCTGGGTATCGAGGCGCTTGGACGACATCGTGGACTACTCCTCCATGGGCGCGGCGTTTTGCGCAGCCTCGCCCGCCGCCTTCGACCGCTCGATGTACTTCGTGAACGCCGGAACGCTGATCCCCGCCAGCGCACCGAGCAGGAAGCTCGTGGACATGGCGGCTGGGCCCACGCCACCGTCGACCTCACCGGCCCGGGTTTGGTACCGCAGCGAGCGGGGCGTGCCCGGGTACGCCTTGGCGAGCGCCCCATAGGTCTCGGACGAGTCCGCGCCCGCCACCACCTTGCCGAGCGCCTCGAGGGCGTCCTTGCCCTCCGGGGTCGACGCGTCCGCAAAGGCCTCGGCGGAGACGTGCAGCACCCGCTCCCCGGCCGGATGCGTCATCCAGACCGAGAGCGAAGACAGGGGGCTGAGCACGTCATAGGCGGCCTCGATGGTCTTGGTGTCGAGCGCGGCCTCTCCGGGTGCGGCGGCGATGGCTTGCTGCAGGGTCTCGCGAACCGTCGCGCTCTGCAGCGCGTCGAACGGAAGATGAAAGGCCACCGCGACATCACCACGCAGCAGCGCGTCGGCGAGGTTGGCCGGCACGCCCGGCAGCGGGGGCGTCTTGGGCTCGTAGGTGCCGACCCCAGCGACCGCCTCTTCGGTGGCGCCGACCAGCGCGCCGGCGTACTTGCCCGCCGAGAACCCGTAGGCGCTGGGCTCGAGCTTCAGCGCTTCGGCCATCTTGCGGCTGGCCTCATCGACGCCGAACTTCACGTGAAGTGCCTGGGTCGTGCTGTCGCCGACCTTGACCGGCGCGACCTCGACCGTGCTGCCGGGCGGAAGCTGCGCCTGCATGGCGTCGGCCTGCAGCGACGCGAGCGAGACCAACCCCGAGGCAGGGAACGGATCGTCCACGCCCATCAGCAGGGCCCCCGCCGCGCCTGCGACCCCGCCGAGGAAGAACTCACCGGTCATCGTCCCAGCGACGTTCTTGGCAGGACCGGGCATTTGACCGATCTGCTCTTCGAACGCACCCATCGATACGCGGCCCCAGACGAAGGCCGCACCCGGCGCGAGCATGCCCAGCGCGTCGGGCTTGGATGCCACCACGTACTTGCCGAGCTCTTCCCCGACCTCGGCCAGGCTGACCACGACGTGCATGCGCCCCGGCGGGGTCGCGACCGCCGCGAAGACGGGGGCGGTCGGTCCGTCCAGACGCATCAAGAGGTTGCCGTGCTCGATGTCGAAGCCCTTCAACGCGCTCGTGAACGCGGACCGGAAGTCGGCGGCGTGCTTGCCGGGCGTGAGCGCGCCGAGCGTGGCCGCGTCGTCACCGCACGCGGCAAACCCGGGCATTGCCGCGGGCGCGACGCAGGTTGGAGGGAGGTCCGCGTCCTTCACTCCCGCGGCCTTCAGCGCGACCTTGATCGCGCTGGGATCCTCGGACGCGGTGGCGTAGACGAGGGCACCGGGTCCCTCGAGGAACACCATCCCCTCGTCGAGGTCGACCTTCGCCTCGATGAGCGCATCACGAAGCTTGGCCACCTCCTCCACCACGACGCGCGCCTGAGCCACATCGGGCTCGTCCGAAAAGCGGGAGAGGACCGAGGGCGTAACCGTCCCGACGAAGGCGTCGAAGAGCTGCAGCGCCGCGGCCGGGTCACGCATCACGATGAAGTGGTCGTCGGTGCCCGGCACGAGGTCGAGCAGGGGGTCGAGATCCGCCGCGTAGGCGATGGCGGCCTCTTCGGACGGTGGCGGCACCTCGGCCAGCCCCTCGGCGGCAGCCGCGATCGCCTCGGGCACGAGCGCCGCGGTGGACCTCTCCTTGCTCGCCCCCTGCGCCGGTGGTGCCGGCTCGGCCGACTTGCAACCGGGGCTGACGAGCGCCAAACCCAGGACGGGACGAAGACCCACGCGAAGCAGCTTGGAGAAGGGCGGCCTGATCACGCGCGCACAGTAGCGCATTCCCGCCGCGGTCCCGGCCTCTGGTAGATTCTGGCCGTTGAGTGCCCCCAGCATTCGAACGACCACCGACCGCGTCGTCATCGTCGTCCTCGCGGCATGCGGGTTGCTGCTGGTCCTCGCTGGACCGGGCCTGCTGCGGTGGCTGGGCGTCGCGATGCTGCTCGGAACCGCCTTCGAGCTGGGTGCATTTCCCACGGCGACCTCGACGCGACTGCGCGTCGCCGTGCCCTACGTCGTGGTGGCCATCGCGTTCGTGGCGTTGTTCTGGGAGCTGCTGCTGGGTCGGCCGCCGGCGTCCCGCGACCACGCGATCCACTACTTCCAGACCCAGCTGCTGTGGAGCGAGCTGATCCCCAGCGGACGCCTGTGGGGCTGGAACTCGGACCTGGGCGCGGGCTACCCGTTTGGGGAGAGCTACCCGGTCTTGGGCTACCTGCTCACGGGTCTGAGTCACGCGCTCAGCTTTGGGCTGGTCGACCTTCGGACCAGCTACGCGTGGGGCATCGCGTTCACCTGGGCGCTGGGCACGTTTGCGATCGGGTGGCTGGCGCATGGGATCGTCACCGCGCTTCCGGGCAAGCGCGAGGGCAACGCGGCGGGCTGGGCGTTCTGCGCGGCGGGCCTGCTGTGGCTGTTCGACGCGGGCGCGAGCCGGCAAGGCGGATGGAACTACCTGCTGTTCCACGGCGTGTGGCCGCAGATGTTCTCCGCCGTGCTGTGGACGCTGTCGCTGTCGCTGTCGGGTCGCGCCATCTGTGGGCCCTCTGCGCGCCGCATCGCTGCAGCGGCCCTCGTGCTGGGGGCCAGCGTCGCGGCCCACCCCTTCGGCATGCTGGCAGCGGCAGCCTCCGGAGGAATCTCGCTGGTGGTGCTGCTGCTGTTCCGCACGCTCGGGCCGGCCCCGCTTCGCACGTGGGCGTGGGTCCACGGCGCAGCGATCGCGATGTCCGCGGGCGTGGTGCTGGTGTTTCTCGGCAGCGCCACCGGAATGGCCCGCAGCCCGGTGCAGTGGTCCCCCCTGGGGCAGATCGGCTACGAGCTGGCGACGGGCACGCTCTTCGCCACCCACTGGGCGTGGCTGGGCCCGCTGTTCGTGCTGGGTGCGATCATCATCGTACGCCGGCCGAGCCCCGCCGGGGTGCTGACGCTCCTGCTGGTCGCGACGCTGATCGTGCTGGGGTCGCACGAATCGATGACGGTTCTCCGCCTGGACCTCCTGGTGTCGGGCTTCAAGAACCTGCAGTTCCCGCGCTACACGATCGAGTTCAAGCCCCTGATGTTCGCGATCGCCGGAGTCGGCGCGATCTCGCTTCCAGCAGCCGTCCGAGGCGTATCCCCAAAGCTCATGTCGTCCCGCGGGCGCGCATGGCTCGTCGCGGCTACGATGGCGCCCTTCGTCGCGACGCTCGTGCCCGACCTGGGCCGATTCAGCACCCGGCCGGTCGGCGCTCTGGACACGCTCGAGGCGCACCCTGAGGGAGCGCACGAGGCGGAGCTGTCGAGCGCGCTTCGGGCCCAGGCCGCCGCGCTCCCCCCAGACGTCCCGCTGAAGGTCGCGTTCCTGCGCAGCGCGATGGGGGGCGGAATGTATCCCATCTACTCCGTGACCGACGCGGGCGGTCAGCTCGTGCTCGATGGCCACGTCGCGGCGGTCAACTTCAAGCACCGCATCCGCCGGGCCGCCGAAGGGTACGACGCGCTCGGCATCACGCACGTGATCCACGACCGGCCGGTGCCCGAGAGCGACGAGACCTTCAACGCGCGGCTGAGGCCGCTGGGAGAGTTCGGCGACTACACGCTCAGTCGCTACGTGCCCATCGAGACGATGCCCCGGGCCACGTCAGACCACGGCAGCGTCCGGGTCGTCGAGGACGCGACCGAGTACGTCGTAGTGGAGGTCGCGACCGACCAGCCCACACGCGTGGTGCTCCGGCAGGCGCCCCACGTGCGCTGGCAGGCGAGCTTCGACGGCGAGCCGGTCGAGATCGTGCCGACCAAGCGGACCGTGGGGTTGACGCTGCTGAGCGTGACGGTCCCCCGCTCCGGCTCCTTGGAGTTCACGTATCACCGAAAGCCGCGGGAGGTGGTCGGCGGCTGGCTGTCCCTGCTCGCGTGCCTGGTGGGACTCGCCGCCCTCGCCCTTGGGCGACCCCTGCGCTTCCGTGACCGCCCGTCATGGACCCGCAGCAGACTGACCGCGGTGATGCTCGTCACCGGCCTGCTCGGCCTGGTCGCCGCCGCGTGGATGCAGGCGCGCAAGCTCGAGCAGACCTGGCAGCACTTCGCCGCCGAGCGAGCGTACGGCACCGCAGCATCCCCGCTCGACGACGGCCCGGCCTCGAAGCGAGCGGGACTGGTCCGCGATCTCGTCGACGACGATGCCCTCGAGCTGCGCCGCAGGCCGAGCCGAGTCTGCAACGGCCTGGGCGGCAAGGACGTGCTCGAGGGCTGCAGTGAAGCCGAACACGCCCCGGTCGCCGCCACGACCTATCGCGAGCCCTACCTCTACCGGTGCGTGGAGTTCGGCGTTCCCCCCGGCGGCATCGTCGAGATCCCGCTGGGCAGTGGCGACCACGACGTGCTCGGCCGACTCCAACGCCGGCTGCTCGGCAGTCCGGGGCGACGGCTGAAGTTCGGCGCCGCGAAGGCCCCGACCCAGCTGCGCACCGACGACGTCGACTTCTTCGTGCCTCGGCGTGGCGACGGCAAGCCCGCGATGGCGGTGCTGATCAACGACGGACGGTCCATGGAGCGGTTTTGCCTGGCCGCGGCCGAGGTCGAAGCGCCACGATGATCCGGCCAGACGAGTCGAGGACGTCTGCGCGGTTCGGTCCGATCAGCGCCGACGGATGCCGTTGCCCACTTCCACGTCGTCGAGCCTGGCGGCGTAGACCGAGGAGGCTCGCAGGCGGGGAATCATCACCCGCAGCGACGCGGCACCGATGGCGACCGGGCGCGAGCCCGCTCCGGCCTCGAGCAGGATGCGAGCCGACATCCCCGGATACTCGTCGGGCTGCTGCTCGAGGCATGCGGTGAGGTAGTCTTCGATCCTCATCCTTCGCCCCGACTGAGAGAGAAACGCCCAAACACTCGCGGACCACAGCGTCTGGGCCAAGTAGGCCGACGCTTCCCATTCCCATCGGTATCCGTCGAACCCCTGCTCGTCCTGGAGGTAGTGCACGAGCTCGTGGACCAGTGATCCAGGAGCATGGGCCTCTTGGAGTTGGTCCTGCCTGTACTGCACCGTGTCCGAGGTGTGGAAGTACATGGCGGCGACCCTTGGGTCGTCGAACACCCTCGCGACGAAGTTGATCGTCTCGACGTTTGCCTGCAGTCGTCGGTACTCCTCGAGCCTTACGTGGAATGACCCGCGCTCTCCGCGATAGGTCAACCCGCAGCCGTAGTGCTGGTGCGCGAGCACGCCATCCCTGAGCACGGCGTTGGCGAGCCTGTGAATGGACGCTGGAGCGGGAGCGCCATCACGGTCTGGGCGTGCAGGCACGCCCGGCCGCATCCGGGAGCAACAATCATCGATCGGGGGCGTCGTCATGGGAAGGACTGCGCCGTTCGTCGACGGCTGCAGCGCAATAGACACCACTGGAAGCGACGTTTCCGAGCACACCTCGATCGAGCGAGCCGCGCGCCCCTCGCCCCTCGCCCCGCCTCAGGGGAGCTGCGTCGGTCGTCCGCCGACGAAGGCCCGCACGCCTCCCTCATCCTTCACGGTCACGTTCCGCGTGGCGCGGAGCACAGCCTGCTGCCCGATCAGCAGCACGTTCTGCAGGATGATGGTCGAGTCGCCGGACGCGTCGATGGGGACTTGCGCCTCGAGGTCCATGTCGTACAGCGAGACCTTTGCCTCAGCCGTCACCGAGACCGCTGCCCCAACCGGACCCATCTCGACCCCGACCCCGGTGAGTCGGACCGACGCCTGCCCAGAGGCCATGATCGCAGTGTCCTCGGCATACAGACGCGAGTTGCTGATTTCGACCGTTGCGCTGTCGGCCGCTGCGAGGATCGAGACCCCGCGCAAGGAGCAGCCCGAGCAGCGAAGGTCGCAGCCCTCGCCTGCGACGATGAGAGGATCTGCATCCGTGCTCTCGACCTTCGCTCCAACGAACCACGCGCGCTCGTTCACGCACTTGAACGGGAACGGGCCGTCAAAGGTCCGATAACCCGGCGGATTGTAACCCGTGGGCGGCGGGCCCGGCATGGGTCGCCGCTCGATCCCGTCCTCGGCGGGCGCGCCGAGATCCGGGCGCGCGACGCCATCCTCGGGAACGTCGGGCTCGACACTCGGCACATCCTCGGCGAGAAGCACCGCTGGCGCTGCGAAGGCCGCGGTCGCTCGTGGCGGCTCGGGGTCTGCGTCTCGACCCCACAAGACCCAGGCGAGCGCGCTGACGAGCGTGACGGCGAGCAGCGCGGCGACGCCCAACGAGACCATCAGCTCGAGCGGCGAAGACGAGGCGCGCCGGAGCGCACGGAGCAGCTGCTCGACGTCCCCGAAGCGTCGCAGTGGGTCCGCCCGGAGGCCTCGACGCAGCACCTCGAAGACCCGCCGCGGGACGACGCTGGATTCGGGCGGCGGCCGTACGTGGCCCTCGGACGCCTGCACCCACAACTCGGCCGGCGTGCGCCCCTCGAAGGGTCGTTGACGGTAGAGCGCCTCGTACAGCGAAACGCAGAAGGCGAACTGATCGCTGTGAGGGTCGGCTTGCCGCTCGTACTGCTCGGGAGCCATGTACGCCGGCGTGCCCATCAGGGCTCCGGTCCGGGTCAGGTCGGTCCCCAAGTGCGCCGACGCCTCGGGGCCGAGCGTGCTCGTTCGCTCCGCATCGGCCCAGCCGCGCGCGATTCCAAAGTCACCGACCTTGGGATGTCCGTCGCGCGTGAGCATGACGTTGTCGGGCTTGAAGTCGCGATGCACGATGCCCTCCGCGTGGGCAGCGGCCAGCCCCTGCGCGGCTCGAGCGAACACGTCCAGGATCTCCCGATGGGGCCGCGGCTGCTCGCACCACTGCCGCAAGGTCCCGCCCGCGAGGTACTCCATCGCGATAAACAGCCGGTCGTCCAGCAGGCGCGCGTCGAAGACCCGTACGACGTTGGGGTGGTCCAGGCGGGCCATGGCCATCGCCTCTCTGCCGAGGCGTTCGACGCCTTCGGGGTCGGTGGACATCAGCTCCTTGATGGCCACCTGGCGGTCGAGCTTGGTGTGCCGGGCGAGGTAGACCACGCCCATGCCGCCGGCCCCCAGCCTGCCTTCGATCCGGTAGTCTTCGGCGACCACCGACCCGACGGCGCGCGGTGCCGCGTCGCCCTGACCACCGTAGCCTGCCGGGGTACCACCCGTGCCCGCCAGCGTCTCGTCGCTGTCCGCTGTCGGTCCGCCCCGCACCCTCGGAACAAGGTACCAGGGACGGCGCTGGCCGGCTCCCTTCCCTGCCGACGGACGCACGTCGCCAATCCTTGCGCCCTTTGTACCGACCACGGGCTCCAACGCCCCGTGCTCGCTCCTGCCCTGTCCGCCCTGTCGTCCACCGACGCCCTGCACAGCCTCGGCGCGGGTCGGGAAGTGGTCCTCGACGGACTCCTCGGACCGGCGCGCGCCGAGGCCGTCCGGGCCGAAGCGCTCGCCCTCGACGAGGCCCAGGTCCTGCAGCCGGCCGGCGTCGGACGGAACCGTCTCCACAACGCCGCCATCCGGGGGGACCGGATCTTGTGGTTGACCCCGAGCCAACGCGGCCCGGCGCTCGCCGCCGTCGTCGAGCTCATGCACGCCGCGATGGAGATCCTCAACGCGTCGGCATACATCGGGGCAGGCGGGCTCGAGACCCAGCTCGCGATCTACAACGAGGGCATGGGCTACGCCCGTCACCGAGACAGCCTGCGCGGCCAGGACCATCGCCGGGTGACGGCGATCTACTATGCCAACGACTGGCACCCCGGAGACGGCGGCGAACTGGCGCTCTACGACCAAACGCGCGGCATCGAGCTCATCGAGCCTCGCTCGGACCGGCTGGTCCTGTTCCGCGCCCAAACCGAACACGCCGTGCTTCCGGTCGCGCGCGGACCTCGGGTGGCCATCAGCGCGTTCATGCGGCGCTCGAGCCCGGGGCTGTGACCGCGCCCACGATCGAGCCCACGATCGAGTCGGGAGCGGCTCACAGCGTGCGCAGGTACGCGATCAGATCCCCGCGTGCGTCGGGGTCCAGCGTCGTCCCGAACGCGTGTCCAGGCACCGCCTCCCTGCCCCGCGGTCCGTCGTAGCCCGGCTCGAACCGCTGCGTCCCCAGCAGGTCTTCGAGGGTGGCAACGCTCCCGTCATGAAGGTAGGGGCCCGCATCGGCGACGCGGACCAGCGGTGAGGGACGGTACAGGCCGGTCCCCCGCGCCGTGCCGTGGGCAAGGTTGGCGTCGGTGCCCACGCGGGCCGCCGGGACCGGCGGACCCGAACCATCGGCCGCGTCGTGACAACGGACGCAGGCCTCTCGAAACACCCGGGCACCCCTCGCCGCGCCCTCGACGTCGACGGTGGCGATCTCCGGGGTCTGCAGCGCGTACAGATACACCGCCAGCGCCAGCGCCAGCTCCCTGGGAGGACGCGTTCGCTCCCGGTTGGCGTGGAGGATCTGCGTCTCCTGCCGAATCGCCAGCGCGGCCGGTCCGACGTGGGTGATGGTCGCCGCCTGGGTGAGATGCGTGCGACCCCGAAGCCCCCACAGGTCGACGATCGCGACGGGGTCTTCGTCGTCATCGGCGGTGATGTCGGCGCGTCCCGGACCCCACCGGGCCATGCGCTGCGCGAGCGCCTCGGAGATCCCCGACCCCGTGCCTTCGTGCCACGCCAGGCGCATGCGCCCGTAGTCCAGGTCGCGACGCGCTCGACCTTCGACGAGTCGTCCGTCCTCCACCGTCGAATGGCACAGCGCGCAGGTGATGCCAATCTTCGCCTCCCCGTCGACGTCCTCGAACGCGACCACCCCCGGCCACGTTCCATCGGGCGCCACGACCAGCCCGACGTCCTGGGCGAGCCCGGGGTTGGCCAGCGCGAAGGCGGCCTGTGGCTCGGGGCGGAGCGGGTACTCGAAGAACACCCGCCGGCCCAGCGCTGCCCAGTCCTCGAAGGAGCTCGGCCGCACGCCGCTCCAGATCGGGCCCGCGCCCGCGGGCAACGCCAATGGACGCTCGCCGCGCACCGCATCGACCATCGGCCCGTCGACCGTAGCCACCCGAGGCACCCACTCCGGCAGGACGTCCCAGCCCCGATCGACCAAGCCGTAGGCGCTGAGCCGGGTCGCCGAGTACACGTTGGAGGGATCGGTCAGCGAAGCCTCGAGGGCGCTTCGGCGAGAGTCGGCGTCGTCCAGGTAGCGCGCTGCTTCCATCAGAATCCAAGCGTCCGACCATGGCTCGGGCCGGGCGACGGTCTCTTCGGAGGCCTTGGGGCTGCCACAACCCAGCAACCCCACGACGATGGCGAGCGCGCGCTTCATGTCACAGCGGGCCGATGCAGCGGGCGCGTCAGGTCACCACGTTCATCGGCTCGTCGCGCGGGACCTTGGGCGAGACGATCGTCTGCACCCGTCCGTCGATCTCCACGTCGAACTCGAGGATGTACAGCGGGCCCCATGGGTCACCGCCCACGGCCTTGCCGACCGCACCCCAGTCCGGCCCTCCGAGCGCGTAGCCGACCTTGATGTCCGCGCCCGCCGCGATCGACTGGTCCCAAGCGTCGTACTTGGAATCCGCCCAGACCTGCGGCTCGCGCGTGGTGAGCGCTCCGACGACCGCTCCGTCGTCGGCCTTCTTCAGCCGCACGGCCTTCACGGAGAACGGAATCACCTCTTGGGCGTCCGAGGCGATCGCGAGCAGGACGCGCGACTGGACGCAATGCGCCGCAAAGCCCGAAGCCTTGCGAGCGGCTGCTCGGGGCATGGAGTCTGCCTGGGGCCCGTTGGCTGGCTCGGTCGGCTTGGGCATCGACTTGGCAGCGGGCGCGGCTGCCGGACAGTCCTCCTGCAGCTGCACCGAAGCCACCGTGACCTGCACGAGATCGGCATCGACGGGCAGCTCGGGCTCGGGCTTGGGCTCGGGCTCGGGCTCGGGCTCGGGCGTGGCCTTCACCTGCTCGGGGCTCTTTCCACCCCCCTCGTCGTAGCCCGCGCACCCCGACGCCAGCCCGAGGACGAGCACACCCACCACCGTCGTTCGCTTCATGGCCTTCATGGTGCCAGTTCAACGTGCGACGAGGTGCCCCGATCTGAGGAGGGTTGGCGTCTAGTCTTTGAAGGGGCCTTTCGAAAAGGCCCCTCGCTGCGGCCGACAAGTCGCCCTTCGCTTCACCCCAAACGGGCGCCTTTTGGCGCCTACTCGTTCTCGTCTTTAGAGGGGCCTTTCGAAAAGGCCCCTCGCTGCGGCCGACCAGTCGCCCTTCGCTTCACCCCAAACGGGCGCCTTTTGGCGCCTACTCGTTCTCATCTTTAGAGGGGCCTTTCGAAAAGGCCCCTCGCTGCGGCCGACAAGTCGCCCTTCGCTTCACCCCAAACGGGCGCCTTTTGGCGCCCTTTGAGGTCTAGAGCGGCGACCAGTTTGATTCCGGGCGCTGAGGTGCGTCTGGGGCCGTTCCTGGGTAGGAGCGTGGCCGAAGTTGTGTCGGGCACACCACGAGCGCCGCGCGACACCGTCAGGTGCGGCCCCAGGCGTGCATCAGCGCATGGAATCAAACTGATCGCCGCTCTAGCGCCCCGACGGCAGCGCCTTGGGCCGCGCCGCGGTCCCCTGGGACTCGACCGGCTTCGAGAGCACGATGTTGCCGCCGACCTGTTCTCCCCGAGAGTACGCGGCGTTGCGGCTGGCTCCCCCCCGCCGGACCGTCTGGGTCCGGGGATAGCGGCGCTTGAAGTACGCGCCGAGCTCGGGCCCGGGCACCCAGACCAAGCCCTGCTCCTGGAACTGCTGACTCTGCGCGGCGAGCTTGGCTTCGAAGCCCGCCATGACGCCAGCCAAGAACGCCTGGCGGTCGCGGTTGGAGGCCCGCGTCGCCGACCTGCGGTAGTCGGACCACAGGCGCAGCGCGGTGTCGGAGAGGAACGTGTGCACGTGCTCGGCCATGGCCAGGTTGGGCTGCAGCCCGCAGATCTCCAGCACGCTGCCGCGCTTGCCCTCCAGCGGCCGATACACCGGCACCCACAGTCCATCGACGAAGAAGTACGTGGTGAGGATCAGCGCCAGGCGGCGGTCGTGCTCCAAGACGCGACCCGACGGACGCCCAAGGTGGCGGTAGCCGTACCGCGAGGTCCCGTCTTCGGACGCGCCCTTCTCCACCTCGATGTTGAAGCGGAGCATCAGCTTGCGCGCCGCGGTTGCGGCCGCCTCGGCCTCGTGTTGGTTGGGGCTCTCCGCCAGGGCGAGCAGCTTTCGGATCCGCTGGACCACCCGGTTCTCGGGCGACTCCTCGTTGACCGGGGGTGGCGGCAGCTCCGCACGCGCGTGACCTTCAATGCCGAGCTGCTCGCACACCCGCCGAAAGGTCGGACCGTGCGGCGGCTCGTCAACCCGCATCACCTCGTCCACGAACTGATGTGCCACCTCGTGCTTGAGCACCTCGACCACGATGGCCCAGGGGTGCTCGAGGATCAGCGGCCCGGAGATCTCCAGACCTCGAACCCGCGGGGTCCATTGCCCCAGCTGAGCCCGGGTGTCGCTGAGCCGAAACACCGGCCGCCGCAGCACCTCCCGGAAGTAGGTGGAGTTGATCGCCTCCCACTCCGCCACCAGCCGCGCCAGAAGCTTGGCCTCCAAAGCGGCGCTGAGCGCCCCTACGGCCCCTTGATCGACCACCGGGGGACCATACACCAGACCGTGGCGGTGTCGGCCCGCCTTGGGTATGCTGGCGCGGCACATGAGCATGTCTTCCGACAGCGGCGGCGACGGACTCTCGGCGGAGATCAACGTGACGCCCATGGTCGACGTGCTGCTCAGCCTGCTGATCATCTTCATGGTCTCGCAGCCCTCGCCCGCCAACGAGCAGATCCCGCTCAGCGTGCCCCAGGACGCCGTCGTTCAGAACCCGTCCGACCCCAACGCGTCCCTGCTGGTCAGCATCGCCGCCGATGGCTCCGTCACGCTGGGCAAGACCCCGCTCCCGGACGACTACGACAAGATGGTCGAGGCCTTTCAGAAGAACGAAAAGGCCCAGGAAGACGACAAGGTCGTGGTCAAGGGCGATGACAAGGCCAAGTACGGCGTCATCGTCAAGGTGATGGCCGCCGCCCACGAAGCCGGCATCGAGCAGGTCGGCGTCGCCTCCGAACGTCTGTGATCAGGGCGCTGTTCGTCTACGGGTCGCTTCGCCAAGGCGCCGCACACCCCATGCACGCCGTCCTGCGCGAGCACGGGAAGCCCGGCGGCCCCGCTCGGATCCGCGGCCACCTGTACGTCGTCGACTGGTACCCAGGGTTGATCCTCGACCCGGACGCGGGCTGGGTGGTCGGCGAGCTGTGGGAGGACATCACCGACGACGCCTGGCCGGTGCTCGACTTCTACGAGGGGTGCAGCGCCGAGGATCCGCAGCCGCACGAGTTCATCCGGGCGCAGGCCACGGTGCTCGCCCCGGACGAACCGCGTCGGGCGTGGATCTACACGTTTGGCCGGGACGTTCACGGGATGCAGGCCGTCCACGGCGGTGACTGGCTGCGGCGGTAGAGCGGCCCTACATGGCCGATTTCGCGTCTCGCATGAGTTCGTCGTACAGGTTCGAGGTGGCCGTTCCGGCGGCGATCCGTCGGTCGGCCTCGACCATTTCTTGGTCGATGATCGCCTCGAACGCCGACACCGGCTGGGCCCCGGCGAGGTAGCGACCATTGATGAAGAACGAAGGGGTGCCGCGGGCTCCGACCCGGCGGGCGAGCGCGATGTCCTCGTCGACCTGGCGGGCGATGTCGGCGCGCCGGAGATCTCGCTCGAATCGTCGCACGTCGCACCCCGCCTGCTCGGCGAGCCCGCGCAGGTCCGCATCGGAGAGGGCGCGGCTGTGCTCGTAGAGGAGGTCGTGCATCTCCCAGAACTTGTCCTGCAGCCGGGCCGCTTCGGCGGCCAGCGCGGCTGCCCGGGCGCGGGGATGAAAGACGAGCGGGTTGTGCTTGACCACGATGCGAAGCTCGTCGCCGCGAGCATGCTCCAAGGAGCGCAGCGCGGCTTGGACGCGCTTGCAGAACGGGCACTGGAAGTCGGTGATCATCACCACCGTCACCTTCGCGTCGTCGGGGCCCTTGCTCGCCGAGCCGCCGACGGGAACCCGATAGCGCTCGTCCACGCCCCCGGGAACCTCTGGCGGCGGCGCAGGAGGCTCGACCGGCGGCGCTTGGTGCAGCGTCTCCTCGACCCGGACGAGCGCGCCCTCGAGCGATTCCACCCGCTTCTCGAGCGCTTCCCGGTCCGCGTCGGCCGCTTCGACCCTGGCCTGGGCCGCGCCGAGGTCCGCCCGAAGCCCCTCGTTCTCCTGTGCCGCGGCGATCAACCCCTCTTGGAGGGTTTCCGTGACCCGTTCCAGGCCGTCGATCCTCTCGCCGTGGTCACAACCCAGGACGCACAGAAGGGGAAGCCAACCAAGCCGAGACGCCCACATGGGCCCACGATAGCGCGTCGCTCGATCCGCGTTCTTGGCAAGTTTGGAGCGAATCGTCGGCCCGCTCACGAACACGGCCGCTATCGTCCTCACGCAACACGCATTTCCTTGACCCCCCTGTCGGGCAGGCTATGTTGCGCCGACACGAGGCGTTCGAATGAGTGCAGACGAGCACGACGATGAGACCAGCTACGAGATGGGAGCCCTCGAGGACGACGTCCTGGAGCGGGACGAATCCTTGGCGCGCCACATCCAAGGCGGCGACGAGCGACGCTGGATGATTCTGGGCGGGGCGGGAACGCTCGCCCTCATGACCGCGCTCATCGCCGCGGTTGCGCTCGGCGGCAGCGGGCCGCCTCATCGGCTCTCCTCCAGCCTCGGGGGTCCGGCCCGTGATGCTTCGGCCATCGCCGCGCACATGACGTCCGAAGCCTCCGACGCCGACGACCAGGCGTCCGGCCCCTCGGAGGGCTCCAGCAAGTCCGGCGCCAAGGACTCGCGCGTCGCCATGCGGGCGCCGACCGCCTCCTCGGCCGCGGCAGCGCCCACCCCGGTCAGCACCCCAACGGCAACCGCACCTGCAACGGCATCTGCAACGGCACCAGGGCTCGCGCCTGCCGTACCCGCGCCGTCCGCCGACGTGCCCGCGGCAGCGCCCAGCCAGGCCGCCGCGGACGAGGATGATTCGGATCCGCTGGCCAACCTGCCCTCGATCGGCGCCCTCGAAGACGCCGCCCCTGGTGCCGACGAGCCTGACGACGCCGCAGATGATTTCGCCCACGACGACAACCCGTTCGAGGACGCGTCCGATGACGATGCGTCCGACGACGACGACAACGACGCGTCCGACGACGACGCGTCCAGCGTGCCCGCACCCGTCTGAGACGCCTGCCTAGCAGCGGCAGCCGAAGTAGGGCACTTCGACCAGCGTCTGCACCTCCACGAACCCGTCCGGCCCGCCGCGCATCATCGTGGTATCGCCGTCGAGTGGGCGCGGCTCCAGCAGAAGGTCCGCATAGCCATCGGCGTTGAAGTCGCCGACCAGCGCCGGGCCGATCGTGTGGCTCGTGGGGATCTCGACCGGTACGTCCCACCCCGAGACAGCGTGGTGGGCACCAACGGCGTAGGCCCAGTCGAAGCCGCCACAGATCTCGACGTGGGGTGAGTCGACGAAGGTCGTCGCCAGCCGAACCCGGCGCTGCCCGTCCGACCAACCGACGCTGCGCAGATACGGCACCAAGCTGCCGTGGCCCAGCCGTTCGTGCTCGCGCACCGCGTTCAGGCCCTCCTGCGAGGTCACGAAGGCAGTCCGCTGCGCCGCGACGGCCTCGGGATCCAGCGGCACCTCTTCGAAGAACTCGGGGGCGGGTAGCTCGGCGGCTCGGGCCCACGACGCCTCAGAAGCCCGAACGCCGCGAAGCGGTGCGACCAGCAGCCGCGCCCCCTCGGCCCAGATCGCCGCTCGAGCGCGCGCCTGGAGATCGGCCGGCAAGGCGCCGTCCTGCTCCAAGCGCTCGAGCAACGACCACGTATCGAGCTGTCCGTCGGGACCCAGCATGCCCGAAGCCTGAGACACCAGCCGCGGCGCGCCGAGGATCGCCTTGCCCAGCGAGGTCGGCGTGCCGTCGTCGGACGTGCCCCAAAGCGCGAACGCCCGGCCTTCCATCGCCGCCAACGCCGGCGGGAGCGCGGGCTGGTCGACCGACCGGAACACGGTGTCCACGCCGAGCAACCCCTCGAACTCCCCCTCCCACGACGCGTCGACGTCGGTCGCCAGCACGAGGTACGGCTCCTCGAGATCGATCACGAAGGCGAAGTGCTCCCCGTAGACCATCGGCGCGCCCGTGTTGGTGACGGGCTGTGCAGCGGGGGCCTGTGGCACCGTCTTCGCCTCGAGGGCCGGTGCCACCGAGATCGCCGGAGCCCGCTCCAGCACACACGTCTGACCATGCAGCCATGCGCTCACACCGACGGAGACCGCCGTCGCTGCCGCCAGCAGCGCCAAATCGCGCCGCATCGCTCGCAGCGTGAGCAGGTGGCTGTTGGGACGCGCTTGGGCTTGCATGACCACTCAACGCCCAGAGCCGCTGAGCGCATTCCCCCGGTCAGCGGTCGGTCGCCGGTCGTCTGTGGGGGAAGGCTCGCTCGGCGGCCTCACGCGAACCCGAGCAGTCGGCCGCCCTGAAACACCAACAGCGCCGCCACGTAGGCGATCACCGTCATCGAGACGAACATGAACAGCGGCCACGTCCAGCCCCGCGTCTCTCGCTGGACCACTGCAACGGTCGACATGCACTGGCAGGCGTAGACGAAGAACACCATCAGGGCCAGGCCGCTGAGCTTGGTGTGCACGGGGTTCCCCGCCTCGTCGGTGTCGGTCCGCATCGCCTCGCGCAGCTGCACGGGATCGTCGTCGTCGGCCTCCATCCCGTAGGCCAGCCCCAGGGTGCTCACCAAGACCTCGCGTGCAGCGAAGCTGCCGAGGATTCCAATGCCCACCCTCCAGTCTTGACCGATCGGCGTGACCGCAGGCTCCAGCGTCTTGGCGACCCGTCCGCCGTAGCTGGCCTCGATGCGCGTCGGACCCTCTCCCCCCGCGCCGGTGTCCTCGCGGGGGAACGACAGCAGCGCCCACAGCACGATCGTGAACGCGAGAATGACGGTGCCGGCACCCTTGATGAAGGCCAGGGTCTTGTCCCCAACGACCGCGAGCGTGTTGAGCACCCGCGGGATCCGGTAGGGAGGGAGCTCGAGCACCAGCGGCGGGGTGGGGCTCGCGAGGATGGTGCGCTTGTACAGATAGCCGACCGCGAGCGCCGAGACCGTCGAGAGCAGGTACATCGACAGCAACAGCAGACCCCGGTCCACCGAGGGGGTGATCAACGCGTCCTCGGGTCGACTGACGAACAGCGCCCCGATCACGAGCGCGTAGATCGGCAGGCGCGCCGAACAGCTCATGTAGGGGATCATCAGCATCGTGACCACGCGGTCCTTCCAGCTGGCGATCGTCCGCGTACCCATGATCGCCGGAATCGCGCAGGCGTAGCCACTGAGCAACGGGATGAACGCGCGGCCATGCAGGCCGAGCCGGGACATCACCCGGTCGAGCAGGAACGCCGCGCGCGCCATGTACCCCGAGTCCTCCAGCAGGCCCAGGAACAGGAACAGCATCGCGATCTGGGGCACGAACACCAGCACGTTGCCTACGCCCGCGATGATGCCCTCGACGATCAGGTCGGTGAGCAACCCGGGGCCGAGCACGTCGGCAATGCCCGCGCCCAGCGCTCCAAACCCATCCTCGATGAGCCCGACGAGGGGATCCGCCCACGAGTAGATCGCGACGAAGACCAGCGCCATCGTCGCGACGAAGCCGGCGAGTCCGAGCACCGGGTGCGTGAGCACGGCGTCGACGCGCTCGGAGGTCGCCATCGCGGGCGCTGCATCGGCGCGCTCCGAGAAACCGAGCGTGCCGAGCATCGTGTCGACCGTGCGGTAGCGAGCGGCGACCAGCGCCCGCGAGGCGGTCCAGCAAACCTCGGCACCCAGCTCCGAGAGGGCCGCGCGCTGCTCCGGCGTGGCCCCGGTCAGCTCGACCGTCTGTGGGCCCGCGCTGCACAGCAACCAGCGCGCAGCCGCCTGCGAGACCCCGGTGGCCTCGAGTCGGGCCAGCGCCGGCCGGACCTCGGGGCTGTCCTCGACGTCGTAGGACCGCGCGGGCGCGACGCGGGCCTGGGCCAGCGCGGCGACGAGCGTGTCCGCTCCACGCCCGGTTCGTCCAACGGTCTCGACCACCGGCACCCCCAGGCAGTCCTCGAGCACCGCCGCATCGACCTCGAGCCCCACGTCGCGGGCGGCATCGACCATGTTCAGGGCGACGACGGTCGGCAGCTCGAGCTCGAGCACCTGCAGCGCGAAGTAGAGGTTGCGGGCGAGGTTGGTCGCATCGAGCACCAACAAGACCGCGTCCGGAGCCGTGCCATCGACGCCTCCGAGGCAGCGAAACGCCACGGCCTCATCCTCCGAGACGGGGGACAGCGAGTACGTGCCGGGCAGATCGATGAACGTGTGGCCTTGGTCGGTCCATCGGGCGCTGGCCCTGCCCTCGCGCCGCTCTACCGTCATGCCCGGGTAGTTGCCCACGCTCTGACGGGAGCCCGTGAGGACGTTGAACAGACTCGTCTTCCCCACGTTGGGGTTTCCGGCGACCGCGATCCTCATGCGGTGGGCTCCGAGAGCCGAACGCGCCCGGCTTCGGCGATGCGCAGCGAAAGATGAAACCCGCGGACCCGCAGTTGAACCGGATCGCCTCCCGGCGCGCGCTTGATCAGCGTGATCGGGGTCCCCGGCACCAACCCCATCTCGAGCAGCCTCAGCGCCGTGGCATCGGACCCCTCGACGTCCTCGACGACGCCCGTGGCCCCGACTTCCAGCGACGCTGCGCTCGGCATGGCCGGGAGGATCGGCTCACAGGTACACACCGTCAAGCAGGGGTTCTCGTGGTGCGCTGCCCGGGTCGGCCAGCGATCGCCTCCGCAGAACCCGAGAACTCCGGGTCTGAGACGTTGGGACCCCTCGATGGGCCCTTCACCCCCGAACACAACGTGTCTCCCCGCGCGCAGAATCCCACGTGGGCGAGCGCCCCGGCAGCCACCGCAGCGCGGACGACGCTGCCACCGTTGCCGTGTCGGGCGCGCCCCCCGGGCGGCCCTCTACTGCTCCAGCCAGTCCACGATCGCCCGGTTCGTCTCCTCCGGCCTCTCCTGCTGAATGCAGTGGCCGCAGTCCAGGCTGACCACGTCGACGTTCGGCACGAACTCCGACAACGTCTCCGATTTCGGGATTGGGTCATGCTCGCCGTAGATCATGAGCGCGGGGTGCGAGACGATGGGGCTCACCTCCGCCAACAAACGCCAGTTTCGATCCAGGTTCCTGTACCAGTTGATGCTGCTGGTGAACCCCGTCGACTCGAAGGCCGAGACGTAGACCTCCAGTTCGCGGTCGCTCATGAGGGGGTCGCCCTGCGGCGTGTCCGCTCTGGCGAGGTTGATCATCGCCATCCCCGGCTCGGGCGGTGCCGCCGGCAGGTTCTTGCGGAACAGGTTGCGGAGGAACCCAGCGGTGTTCTCGTCGAGCACCGCATCCGCGACACCGGGCTGTCGGTTGAAGTGAACGAAGTAGTGGTCGGGGCCAAAGAACGCTTCGATGACGTCGATCCATGGCTTCTCGGTGCGTTCTTGGTAGGGAAGCGCAAGGTTCACGATTCGGCGGACGCGTCCCGGATGCAGCATCGCCAGGCCCCAGACGACGTTTGCTCCCCAGTCGTGACCGACGAAGGTGGCGTCTTCGTATCCGTAGTGATCGAGGAGCGCGACGAGGTCCCCCGACAAGTGCGCGATGTCGTAGTCGGTGACGTCGCGCGGACACGACGAGTTCCCATAGCCCCGCTGGTTCGGGACGATGACGTGGAAGCCCGCTGCGACGAGCGCCGGCACTTGGTAGCGCCACGAGAACGCATGCTCGGGCCAGCCGTGGCAGAGCACCACGGGGTTTCCTGCGTGCTCGCGGCCCGACTCGAACACTTCGAGCTCCACGCCGTGGACTGCAACGCGGGTGGGCTTGGGGAAATCGTCTGGGTTCATGCCGCTTGTCTTCGCACCCATCCGTGACAGAAAATGTCACCAATGGCACGAGCCAACCGGGTTCTCGATCTGCTCGATCTCCTCCGATCGAGTGATCTCCGAACGGTCGCGGACATTGCCACCGAGCTCGGCGTGAGCCGTCGGACGATCCTGCGTGACCTGGACATGCTCCGAGCTCGCGGGTGGCCGATTCCCTCGGAGACCGGTCCCGGCGGGGGCGTGTATCTGGACCGTGACCGCGGTGCGGCGGCCGTACACCTCAACCTCGACGAAGTCGTGTCCCTGTGGGTCGCGGCGCGACTGTCGACCAGTGGAAGTCTGCTCCCATGGAGCTCGTCGGCCCGAGCGGCGCTCGACAAGATCCTCTCGACGCTTCCGCCCAGCCGCGCCCGAGCCCTCCGCCGACTCGCACGCCGTGTGATCGTGGGTCGTCCTGCGGCGCCGCGCGTCGTCGCGGACCTGGGCCGTCCACCGCCCCAGCTGCTCGTCGCGTTCGAGCGCGCGTTCACCGACCACCTCTGCCTCGTCATTCACTACGAGGACCGTCACGGCAAACGAACCCGACGACGCATCGAGCCTCACGGTCTGATGGTCGAGGTGCCGGCGTGGTACATGCTCGCGCGCGACACCGCGCACGGCGGCGCGCGGCTGTTTCGCATGGATCGGATCCGGCGCGTGCGCGTGCTGCCCGACGCGCCGTTCGTCCCCGAGTTCGACGCCGTCTTCGCCGAAGCGTTCGCTTGACCCCCCGTGCGCCCACGATCCGATCCGCAAGACGCGGCGAATCGGGTGTCCATGACCCTGGGGACCTTCCGCAGGGCGTTCAGACCCGAAAAATGAACGTCTCTCGCCGGGCATGTAACCCCGCGTACAATCCACTGGGGCTCGCCTTGACCGACTCTCGACCGACAAAGCGCGACGTGGGCGAGCGCCACCCCAGCGAGCGGAGCGCAGACGACGCTGCGACCGTCGCCGTGTCGAGCATGGACGGTCTCCAGCCGCCGGCGGATCCTGGTCTGGCCAAGAAGATCGGTCGACACGTCGTCCTCGAAGAGGTCGGACGCGGGGGCATGGGCGCAGTCTACCGAGCCTACGATCCAAAGCTCCAGCGCGAGGTGGCGCTCAAGCGGCTTCGTGCCAAGTCGTTGAGCGAGGGCGCGCGGTCGAGGTTCGAGCAGGAGGCTCGGGCCATGGCCAAGCTCTCCCACCCCAACGTCGTCGCCGTGTATGACGTGGAGGCGCTCTCCGACGGCGAGCTCGTGCTCGTCATGGAGTATGTCGACGGGCCCACGCTTCGCGCGTGGATCCGGCAGGCGGCGCGACCGTGGAACGAAGTACTCCAGCCCTTCCTGGACGCGGGACGAGGCCTCGCCGCGGCGCATCGGGCGGGGCTCCTGCATCGGGATTTCAAGCCGGCCAACGTGCTGGTGACCGGTGAGCACGCCAAGGTCACCGACTTCGGACTCGCCAAGCGGGCCAAGGACGCGACGGGATCCTCGCGCGCCTCGTACAGCGGTGAAGACTGGGACGAGCCGGTCGACGACGAAGCCTTCACCCGCGCGGGCGAGGTCATGGGAACGCCGCGGTACATGGCTCCCGAACAGCACCGCGGGCGCGAGCTCGACCATGCCGTCGACCAGTTCTCGTTCTGCGTCGCGCTGTGGGAAGCCCTCACCCAGGCGCCACCGTACACGGGCGAGGACCTGGCCAAGAAGAAGCTGCAGGGTCCGCCGCCGTGGCCGACGGGTGCCGGACCGCGCTGGCTCGGAGAGGCGCTGCGGCGCGGTCTCGCACCCAGAGCCGAGGATCGCTGGCCCAGCATGCGCGAGCTCTTGACCGCGCTCTCTCGCGACCCCACGGCCCGCCGAACGCGCGTCATCCGAGGGGGGCTCGTCGTCGGGCTGATGGCCGTCGTCGGGACGACCGCCTATGCCGCGCGCGACGATGGTCCGGGCGCGTGCAGCGGTGCCGAGCTGCAGCTCCACGGCGAGTGGGGAGACACCGCGCGAGCAGCCGTTGCCGCCGGCATGACGTCGGTCGACGTCGTCTACGCCGAGGGTCTGCACCAACGTGTGGATCAGCGACTCGACGACTACGCGCGGTCATGGATCGACGCGTATGAAGCTGCCTGCGAGGCAGGCGTGCGCAAGGAGCACTCCGAGGCGCTCACGGATCTTCGCGTCGGCTGCCTTGACCGCGGACGCGTGGAGTTTGGCGCGATCGTGGACGTCCTCGCGCGCGCGGACGTCGACGTGCTGCGCAACGTGGACACGATGATCGACGAGCTGCCGGAGCTCACCCGCTGCAGCGACCTCGCGTCCCTTCAAGAGGGCATCGATCCGCCCTCCCCCACCGAGGCGGCGCCGGTCGAGCACGTTCGCGAGCTCCTCGCGCTGGCCAAGGTGGATCGCCTCGCTGGCCAGTACGCCCCGGCCGCGGCAAAGCTCGAGCAGAGCGACCGCGCGCTCGAAGGCGTCGACTATGTCCCGGTCCGAGCCAAGTACCAGCTCGAATACGGCGAGCTTTCGCGCGCCAGGGGAAAGCTGCAGGACGCGGAGGCCGCCTACCGAGCCGGGCTCCGATTGGCCGTCGAGGCGAGGGATTGGGACCTCAGCGCCGAGACCGCCGCGCGCCTGATGAGTCTGGTCGGCAAGGACCTCAACCGTCCCCAGGAGATCCTGGTCCTGCAGGACGTGGCGGAGGCGGCGGCGAACGATGACCCGATGCTGCTGGCCAGCGTGTTCATCGAGTCCGCGATCGTGCTCTCGGAGAGCAACAAGCACGACGCTGCGGAGCAGCGCGCTCGGGAAGCGCTCACGCTGCTGAGCGAGAACGTCGGACCGCAGGATCAGCGGATCGCGCGGGCCCGCAACGCCCTTGGCGCGGTCCTGGTCGGCAAAGGGGAGCTCGCCGACGGGGAGACCCAGTACCGAGCGGCCATCGAGCTGCTGACCTCCTCACTGGGCCCCGATCATCCGAACATCGCGACCATTCGCGGCAACCTCGCTCGGATTCTTCGGCTCCGAGGCCAACTGGACGAAGCCGAGCGCGAGGCTCGCTCGGCCAACGCCGCTCGCCTCCGCTCCCTGGGACCCGATCACGTCTTGACGGGCTCGGGCAGGATCGTGCTCTCGGAGATCCTCGCCGATGCGCGCCGATTCGAGGAGTCCGAAACCGAAGCGCGTGCCGGCATCGCGATCGCAGAGGCGGCCGTCGGACACCAGCACGACAACACCGCCACGGCGATCAATGCACTGGGCCGGGTGCTGATGATGCAGGGCAAAGCGCAGGAGGCCGAGGCCGCGTTCCGACAAGCCCTGGAGATCCGGCTCGAGCTCTACGGCGACGACCACCCGCAAATCGGCGGTCTGTACCTGAACATCGCCGTCACGCTCCGGCGGCAAAACCGACTCGAAGAGGCCGAAGCCCTCTACAAGGACGCCCTCGAGCAGTGGACCCGAGCCTTTGGACCGGGATACTCGGGCTTGGGCGCCGTGCACCAGAACCTCGGCAACCTCTACCTGGACATGGAGCGCTACGAAGACTCCAAAGCGCAGACCGAGCGAGCGCTGTCCTTGTTCGCGACCTACATGCGTCCGGGTGATCTCGGCACTCTCGATGCACGTGCCAACCTGGCAGAGGCGCAGCTCGAGCTGGGGGAGATCGACGCCGGCGTTCACGAGCGCCGAGAGGTCCTCGACGCGCTCGAAGCGAGCTCCACCGACGACGATCCCAAGGTGGCCATGGCCCGCAGCCGACTCGCCCACGCGCTGAGCCTCCAAGGTCGACACGAAGAGGCCCTCTCGCTGGCCGCCGCGGCCCACGAGAACGTCCGTTCCGACGGGCTCAGCCCCGCCGAGCGCGGCCGCCTGCTCATGACGCGCAGCCGCATCATGGCCGCGCACGACTCCCGCTCCGACCGCGTTCGCGCCGCGCGAGCGCTCGCGCAGCAGGCGTTGCAGCTGTTCGTCCAGGCGGGGGTCGACGGAGAAGTCGAAGCGCAGGAGACTCGCGACTGGCTCGCCGAGCACCAAGGATGACGCTTCCGATCGAGACCATTCGCGCCGCCCTCCTCGGGGGCCTGTCGAGCGCGCGACACTTCGTCCTCCAGGCCGAGCCGGGCGCGGGCAAGACCACCCGCGTCCCGGTCATGCTGCACGAGCACGGCATCACCGAGCACGGGGAGATCCTCGTGGCGCAGCCCCGCAGGATCGCGGCCCGCATGGCCGCCCAGCGGGTTGCGTCGACGCTGGGGGAGCCGGTCGGCAAGACCTGCGGATATCAGGTCCGCTTCGAGTCCAAGGTCAGCAAGAGCACCCGGATCTGCTTCGTCACCGAAGGGCTCCTGCTTCGCCGACTGCGGGACGATCCGTCGCTGAAGGGCGTGTCGACCGTCATCCTCGACGAGTTTCACGAGCGTCACATCCACACCGACCTCGCGTTGGCGCTGCTGCGCCGCTTGGCCGACGAGCGCTCCGACCTCCGGATCGGCGTGATGTCGGCGACGCTGGCACCCGAGCCGGTCGCAACCTACTTGAGCTGTGAGGCGCTGCACTGTCAGGGACGCGCGTTCCCGGTCGAGGTCTCGCACGCCACCAAAGCCAGCGACCGCCCGCTTCCCGGCCAGGTCAGCGTCTCGCTCCGAGAACTGGCCGACGACGGACTGGATGGAAGCGTGCTCGTGTTCCTCCCGGGCGCTGGCGAGATTCGAGCGTGTGCGAAGCACCTGCAGGGCCAGGCGGCACATCTGGGACTCGAGGTCGTTCAGCTGCACGGCGACATGCCGGCGCGCGAACAAGACCACGCCGTCGAGGCCGGCGACCGGCCCAAGCTCATCCTCAGCACCAACGTCGCCGAGACGTCGGTGACGATCGACCACGTCGTCGCCGTGATCGACAGCGGACTCGCGCGGAAACCGAGCCACAACCCCTGGACGGGGATTCCCACCCTGTCGCTCGCGAAGATCTCGCGCGCTTCGGCGGTGCAGCGAGCAGGCCGAGCCGGTCGGGTCCGCGCGGGCCGATGCGTACGGCTGTACTCCAAGCACGACTTCGATCGACGGCCGGAGTTCGACGCCCCCGAACTGTGCAGGCTCGATCTGGCCGGGGCCATGTTGGACGTACGCGCCGCCGGTCTGCACGGCCCCGACGCGCTGGGATGGTTCGAGCCTCCCCCCGAAGCCGCGACCGAGGCCGCCGAGACCCTCTTGCGCCGACTGGGCGCGGTCGATCGCAGCGGAGCGCTCACCAAGATGGGGACCGCGATGCTGCGGCACCCGGTGCACCCCCGCCTGGCCAGGGTGCTCGAAGAAGCACGCGCTCGGAACGTCGGCACGCTGGGCACGACGGCGGTCGCCCTGCTCTCCGAGCGCGGGATCTACCGCAGGGACGCGTCGCGCCCGGTCCGCGCCGCAGCGTCGGACGTCGTGGTCGAGGCGGAGGACCTCCGGGTGTTCGAACGCGACGGAGCCTCCGCCGCCCATCGGCTCGGGCTCGACGTCGGGGCATGCAAGATGGTCCTCCGAGTCCGCACGCAGCTGCGACGCGCGCTGAAGATTCCCGACGACGGCCACCGCCCCTCCCACGCGCAGGAGGACGCGCTCGGGCTGTGTCTGCTGGCGGGGTTCCCCGATCGGATCGGCCGGGTGCGGAGCGCGGCCTCCGGCGGGCTGGAGCTCGTCTTCGCCGAAGGTGGCAGCGCGAGCTTGGCCGACCACAGTGCCGTCCACGACGCCGAGCTGGCCGTCGCGCTGGCCGTCGACGAACGGCGCGGCCGTCGTGGGCAGCCGACGATCCAGGTACGCAGCGCAGCCGCGGTCGAACTCGACGGGTTGCTCGAGCTATTCGTCGATGACCTCGAAGAGCACCTCCAGGTCACCTTCGACGCCGATCGTGAGCGCGTCGTGGCGGTCGAGGAGGTCCGGTTCGGTGCACTGGTGGTCGAGTCGACCCCACTCAAGGACCTGCCTCCCGAGGCGGCCGAGGTTCTGTTCGACGCAGCACGCTCCAAGGGCATCGAGGCGTTCATCGATGATCGAGACGGCGCCACTGCGCTGCAGGCCCGCACCGCGTTCGCACATCGACACGATCCGCGCGTCCCGGTCCTCGACGACGTCGGGCTCCTCGACGTCTTGCGGCGGGCCTGCCAGGGCCGCAAGTCCTTCGCCGAGCTGCGCAAGGCCAAGCTCATCGCGCGCGCCATCGACACCCTGCCCCCCGAAGCCCGGGCACCGCTGGAGCGCGTCGCGCCCACCCACGTCGCCATCCCCGGCGGCCGCCGCCTGCGAGTCCACTACGAACTCGACCGGGAACCGTGGGTCGAATCCCGGCTGCAAGACTTCTTCGGCTCGAGCCGCGGGCCAACCGTCGGCGACGGAGCGACGCCGCTGGTCCTGCATCTGCTCGCGCCCAATCAGCGCGCCGTGCAGGTGACGACCGACCTGGCCGGGTTCTGGGAGCGGCACTACCCCGAGCAGCGCAAGATCCTCAAGCGCCGCTATCCAAAACACGACTGGCCCGAGAGTCCCCTGGAGGCCAGGCCTCCCCCGCCGCGGCCGAGCCGCCGCCGTCGATGATAGGCTGCGGCGTCGCATGCCGAGCCTCGCCTCAGTGGATCGCGCGTCGCTGGGCGCTTGGCTGGCAGCGCGGGCCTACCCGAAGTCTCAGGCGGGCCGCGTCCTTGGGGCCTACTACGCCGGGCATGGTCATCTCGAGCCCGAGGCGCTCGAAGTGGGCTCCGACCTGCAGGCCCTGCTCCGCGCGCACTGGCTCGAACCCGCGACCTTCGAACGCGACCGGGTGGTCTCCACCGACGGCACGACCAAGCTGTTGCTCGGCCTGCGACGCGGCGGCGCGATCGAGACCGTGATGATGCCGTCCTTCCGCGACGGTGAGGCGTGGTGCTGCGTGTCGTCGCAAGTCGGCTGCGCGATGGGCTGCGATTTCTGCGCGAGCACTCGCGGCGGGCTCGAGCGCAACCTCGAGATCGACGAGATCGTCGAGCAATACCTCCACGTCGGGGCCGCGGCCGCCGCGGTGGGCCGCACGATCCGCCGACTCGTCTTCATGGGCATCGGCGAACCGCTGCACAACACCGACAACGTGTTGTCGGCCATCGACCACATCGCCGGACCCGGGCTGGGCAACCTGGGCTGGAGTCGGATCACCGTGTCGACCGTGGGCATTGTGCGCGGTATCGACCGCCTGGCGCACGCTCCGCACCCGCCGTTCTTGGCCCTGAGCCTGCATGCACCCGATGACGAGACCCGCGCCCGGATCGTGCCCACGACGAGGCGCTACAGCGTGGCCTCCCTGCTCGAGGCCGCGAAGCATTATCAAGCCCGGACCGGACGGATCGTGACGCTGGAGTACTGCCTGCTCGGTGGCGTCAACGACGGCGATGCCAGCGCGGAGCTGCTCGCCGATCGACTCGAGGGTTTTCCCGCCCACGTCAATGTGATCCCCTACAATCCCACGGGCCCGGGCTTGTCTGGGATCGTCTACATGCGGCCTCCACCGACCCGGGTCGCCCGCTTCCTCGAGATCTTGCGCGACCGAGGGATTCAGGCCCACGCGAGGGATACACGTGGAGATGACGTCGCCGCGGCCTGTGGCCAGCTCCGCGAAGCGAGACCTCTTTGACGCCGGCCCGGCACACGGTCCACCATCGGCTCCGCTGAGCATGGCTCACGGTACCCCCCACGACGTTCTGGCCTACGACAGCCAATATTGGTCGGTCCGCACCATCAACGGCGGCGCGATCATCGAAGTCACGCGCCATCGCGTCCCATTCGAGTCGGCAAGGCATGTGGACGAGGTGACGCAGCCGGTGCAGGACGTCCTCGACCGGCTCGGTCGGGCGGAGCATCACCTGCTCATCGACAGCCGCGCGGCTCCTTCGCGCAACGACCCGGCGTACGAGTCGTGGTTCGCGCACCACCGCACCCAGATGGTCGTGGGCTTCCCGCGGATCGCCGTCGTCCTGCGAAGCATGGCCGGCGTGCTTCAGACCTCACGTCTGGCTCAGGACGACGCAGTCCTCGCGCGCCACGCCGAGCGCATCCGCGTGTTCACCGACGAGGCCGAGGCGCTCGCGTTCTTGCTGTAGGGCGGCTGGAGACCTCAAAGGTCGACCGGTCGGACCTCCATCACCGCTTCGGGGATGATGCCGCGGATCGCGAACACCGTCGGTGCGGACACGGTACCGCCGAGCAGGTCCGCAACGATGGAGTTGGGGCTCGTGGTGACCAGCACCTCCGACGCGTCCCCTTGGAAGAGCTCGGGGATGCTCGTCTCCATCACCACGTCCCCTGCGTAGCCGAACCGCCACCAGTTGGCGACGAACGGAACCGGCGCTTGGCCTGGCGGCGGGTCGGAGGCCGGCCCGCTGATGACGTGCGCGAAACTCGGACGTGGGTTCTCGATGAAGTACGCACCGGTCCCATCTCCGTCGTCGTCGTAGTCGAACTCGAGGTTCGGAATGAACCTCGCCGCGACGCCTGCTCGCCGGAGCGCCTGCGCCAACCGGAGATGATCGGTGCCGTAGTGGATCGTGTAGTTGTTGATGTCGCCCTCGCCTTCGGGCGGCAGCACGTTCACGCCGATCTGCGAGACGATCCCGGCGCGCGAGAAGCCACCATCGACTGCGATCCCTTCGCAATGCGCGGTCCGAAAGACCACCGAGGCCGTCACGCCATCGAAGCTCGCGACCGTGTACTGGGCAGGCACATACGGGGCGACGTTGGCGATCGGCACGGGGTAGAGCCCCGCGGACTCCTGACAGTCGGCGAACTGGACCTCGACGATCTCCGCAGCTGTGCCCCCACGCCTCTCGCTGTCTCCGGGGCCTGCTTCGGACCCATCGCATCCGCCAGCCGTGGAAAAGACGCCAAAACAACCAAACATCCAGATCCTAGTCTTCATCTGCGCTTCCCACCCCATCAAATGGCAGATTAGCGCTCGAACCGCACAAGACAAGAACAATTGTGCATCTTAAGTTACATAAATATCTATTGATAAATATGGTTAATTCAGGCGCCGGCGAGGTAGGCGTAGACGTCCCCCACCGGCAGGGGCGGCGCGTAGAGGTACCCCTGGCCGAGCTCGCAGCCGAGCCACTTGAGCACGTTTGCCTGCAGCGGGTTCTCGATCCCCTCGCCCAGCGTCCTGAGTCCCAGCGCGCTGGCCGCCGTCATGATGTGGCGGATGCGGCCGGAGGTCATCTCGGTGCCGTCGATGCGGGAGACGAACCGGCGATCGATCTTGAACCCGTCGAGCCGAAAGCCGCGCAGGTCGTCGACCGTGCACTCGCTGAGCCCGTAGTCCTCGACCCAGACCTTCGCCCCCGTCGAGACCAACCCTCCGACCAAGGCACGCGCCTGATCGTTGTGCTCGGCGATCGTCCCCGCCTCGATCTCGAAGCGAACCGCAGAGGGGTCGAGCCCGGTCGTCATCAGCAACGACCGAACCCGCTCGACGAACAAGGGATCCAACACCTGCGGCGCGGAGAGGTTCATCGAGATCTTGAGCGCCGACGCCGTATCGAACTCCTCCCCCCACTGCGCCATCTGCCGCATCGCGGCCTCCACACACCAGTAGCCGATTGGCACGATGAGATTGGTGTCGTTGGCCGCGTTGATGAACTCCGCGGCAGGACGCTCCTCGCCATCGGGATGTCGCCATCGGATCAACGCCTCGAATCCGTAGGGCCGCTCGGTTTGAAGGTCGACGATCGGCTGGTAGGTGATCGAGAACTCATCGTGTTGAAGCGCGGAGGCCAGCTCGGATGCGAGCTGTTTCATGCCGGTGGACGACCGTTGCGATTGCTCGAACATGCGGACTCTGGGCGCGCGCGGCACGACCTTTTCATTCCGCGCGCGCGCAATCGCGGAGTCCACGTTCGCATCCATCCCCTTGCCCCGCGCCAAGCCGAAGCCCAGGTCGAGGTGCAGCTCATCCTCCCCGTGGTCGTAGGGGCGCTGAAGCTCGTGCCGAAGCGCCTCTGCCATGGCGAGGTCATCCCCGTCCTCGAACCCACGGAAGAGGACGGCATACCCGGTGGGGTCGACGGGCGCCGCGACGAAGTCGTTGGCGACGTGGGCCAATCTCCGGCCGACGCGGCTGCGAAGGGCCGCCACGTCCGAGGACGACAGATGACTCGACGCTCGAACGGCGCTGGTGTCCACGTAGAGCACCGCGTACCGAAAACCGGGGTCGAACTCCGCGTGCTCGATCGCGGCGGAAATCCGACGACGCAGCGCCACACGCGTGAACAGCCCGGTGTCCGGGTCGAGCAGGTTGGACGCATCGGCGCCCTGCATCTCGCAGATCGCCCGGTGGTGTTCCACAACGCCGAGCAAGGCGACACGCAGCACCGAGGTGGTGACCTCGTCGAAGGTCACCACTTCGGCGACGCCGGCCTCACGCTGCAGGGTTCTGTCCGTCGCGAAGCTCTGCGAGCGCCCCTCCTCCACGAGGATCAACGGGATCGAGATCTCGCGCTCGACCAGCGTTCGCCGGACGCCTCGACCCGCGAGGTCGTCGAACGCAAAGATGGCGGAGACTCCGCCCGCTCGGACCTGGGCCATCGCCTCGGGCGAATGTTGGTAGGCATCGACCCGGACCGCGTACCCCTGGATACCGGCCACCATCTCGCACAGCTGCTGGGCCCGCTCGGGCGCGCCGCCGACCACGACGACGGCGAGCGCCTCACCGGGCCGGACCACGACGGAGGCCCCGAGATCCGCGGGGTTCGCCTGCAGCTGTCCAAAGGTCGCTGTTCGAAGCTCAGAAGCGGCAGACACGTCCCCGGGGGCTTCGACCCGCAATGATCAGACTTGAGCGCGTCCGCTCGATCGGGTCGCTCCGACGGGCACTCGGCCCGTTCCGAGCTCAACAGCCCCAGCCGCCATCGACGTCGATCGTCTGACCGGACACGTAACGGGCATCGGCGCTGAGCAGAAACGCGATGACGCCGGCGACATCGCTCGCATCGCCCACGCGCCGGAGTGGGACGGTCTGGGCGTAGGCCGCAAAGCCAGCCTCACCCACCTCGGACGTCATGTCCGTCCGCAGCAACCCTGGAGCGACCGCGTTGACGCGAAATCCTCCAGGCCCGAGCTCGTGCGCGAGACCCCTGACCGCCGCCTCGATCCCACCCTTGGCGGCGGAGTAGGCCACCTTTCCCGGCAGCCCGCGGCGGGCGAGGTTCGAGCTGCTGAAGACGATCGACGCCGGAGTCGCCAGCAGCGTGCGCTGAAGCACCCCGCGCAAGAGCAGCAAGGGTGCTTCGAGGTCGGCGCGAAGCTGCCGCACGATCGGGTCGTCGGTCTCATCACCGTCGGCAAATGCCCGCCGCATCGCGACGCCTGCGTTGAGGACCATCCCGGAGAATGGCGCGTCCAGTTCTTCACAGCGTCCCAACAGCGTCGCAACCGCGACGGGATCGTCGAGATCGGCACGGATCAGCTCGATGCGGTCGGACGAGGCCTGCAGCGATCGGCTCGCGTCCGAGTCCTGCCGATGGACGCCCACGACGCTCGCCCCCTGCGCGACCAACCGCTCGGTGAGCGCGCGGCCAATGCCACGCGTCGCCCCCGTGACGAGCACCCTCAACGCTGGACCTCGATCTCGTCGTCGGGGATGAAGGGTGGGGTGTCGCAGCAGAACACCGTCGCCCGAGCGTCGCTCCGGTTGTCGTAGCCGTGGACCTCGCCGCGCGGCCAGGTTCGGGGGGTGCGCAGGGGCAGCGCGCTCCCCTGCCACTCCAGGTCGCCAGCGATGATCCACTCGAGCTCGCGCATCCGCCGGTGGTGGTGCGCGGGGATGGAGCGCCCGGGAGCGACGTGGAGCAAGTAGAGCCCGGCCTCTCGGGTCTCGAGCAAGATCTCGACGTGCCCGAACCGGCTGTCCTCGTGCCGCCTCGGGTAGTCGGCCCGGGTCCTTCGGACCGACACCGCCGCCGCCTCCGCGACCTCGGCCAGCGCGTTCGGCTTGAGCAGGCGGAGCGAGACGCTCTCGACGCTCGGATGCAGCCCGAGCAGCATCGCGCAGCTCTCCTGTGCCGCCGCCTCGAGCAGCTGGTAGCGGCGGAAGCGAAGGAGTGCCGAGACCTCGCTGGCCACCTGCGCGTAGTCGCAGGTGTCCGCGATGCGGCCGGAGCGACCGGCAGCGCGCAGGTCGTGCTCGAGCTCGATGTCGAGCCGCAACGGCTGGTCCACCTCGCGCTCGTGCGCATGGACGCCGATGATGCAGTCGACGTGAAGACCCCGAATCTCGATGGTGTCCGTCACCGGGGGCTACTCTAGCCACCCATGACACGGGTGTCGCGGATCAGCTACGTGAGGTTGGCTGCGCATGCGCCTAGGGCGAAGGAACGGCTCGTGAGGGATGTGCTAGACCAGAGGCTGGGCTCGAACTTTACGCCGAGCTGAATCCCCATCATCATCCGGCGTCCAAGCCCCGGTCCTGACCGAGCGCTCGGCTCACGGTTCACGCGGAGACCTGACATGCTTCTCAACAAACTTTCCCTGGCTACCCTCGCTTGCCTCTTTGCTTCCGGCTGCATCATCAGCTCCGACTCGGACGACGACACGGGTACGGAGAGTGGGAACACGAACCCCACCGGCCCGACGGGTGACCCGACGACCGATCCGGAGACCACCGAGACCACGTCGACCGACCCCGACACCACCGCTGGCACCACCGGCGAGCCCTCGGGCGGCTGTGGCTGGGGACCCATCCCCGGCAACGACGAGATCCCCAACGGCTACCAGTGCGGCATCGAGGGCGAAGACCCCAGCGGAAACTTCCCGATCGCGTGCCCGGACGAAGCCACGCTCGAAGCTGGCCTCGATTGCACCGCCGCGATGGTGACCGGTGAAGGCTGCTGCGACGCTGACGGCAACGTCTGGTACTGCAGCGATCCCGATGGCGACGGTCCTGCGGATCCCGCGGTCGGCACCGAAGAGTGCGGACCCGGCACCACGACCACCGGGACCGGCACGGACACCGACGGCGACACGGACACCGATACCGACACGGACACCGATACCGACACGGACACGGACACGGACACCGCCGGCGACAGCACCACCACCACCACCAGCGGCGAATAGTCCGCAGGCACCAACTCGAAGAGCCCCCCAGGCCTCAGCCTGGCGGGGCTCTTTTGCTGGTTGTGGCGGCGAAGAGACTCAGGGACGAACGACGACGGTCGTGCCGGGACTGCCTTCGTGGGCATGGACGCCGTGCCAGCCCTCGGGAAGCCAGGGCGTCGTCCAGTCGAACAACCACTTCGCGTCGGCGGGGCCCAAGTTCACGCAGCCATGGCTGCGCACCCGACCGAAGCCGTCGTGCCAGAAGGCGCCGTGCAGCGCGATGCTGTCGTTGAAGTACATCGTCCAGGGCACGTCTTGGATGGAGTAGTTGCCGTCGGAGTCCGACTCTCCATCCATCGTCGTCGAGACGTGCTTGCTGCGGATTCGCCAGCGTCCCGTCGGGGTCTCGAAGGACTCTTGCTTCGTGCCCCTCTTCCCCGTGGAGACCAGCGTGATGAACTGCGGTTCGGCGCCCTGGTACGCGACGAGGATCTGGGCGTCGAGGCTGACGTCGATCCACCGATCGTAGGGTTCGAGCCCTTCGGGAATCGGCTGCGGCTCGGCGAACCGAATCACGTCCTTGAGGATCAACCCTCCGTCGGTGGTCATCATGTACGCCTTGCCACCGTGCTCGACCTCTTCGAGCAGGTCCACGAACGTCTTGTTCTCGATCGTCTCGGTGACGATGAGCCTTCCATCGGTGTCGAACTCGTGGAGCTTGGCGCCCTTGTGCGACATGACGAAGCCCATCGGGAACGTCGTGCCGTCGGGCAGAACGCGCCCCTCGAAGCCCTTGGGCGAGTACTCGTAGGCCGCGCTCGCCTCGACGAATCCTCCGCGCCCGGTCTTCCAGAAGGTCGATCCCTCGGCCTCGACCTTCCCGGCGACGGCGAGGAAGAACCCGCGCTCGAGCCACGGCGTCGCCGCGCTCAGCGGAAGCTTGATCTCCGGCACGGCGGGCTCTTGGAGCTCCGCGACCAGGACTTCGGCGGCTTTCGCCGCTGCCTCGGGACTGTCCAACGCCTCGGGCGCTGCAGATTCGGCGGTCGGCTCGGATGCACCCCCCTGCCGAATCCGCTCCAGCTCGGCTCGCTTCTTCGCCGCCGCGTCCCGCTCCTTCGCGGTCGGTGGTCGCCAGAACATCGGCGCGTTCCACTCCTTCACGAATGCGTAGCGATACGGAAGCGCAGCGTCCTCGTCCGGAGGCGTCGCTGGGGTGTTCAGGCGAGGCTCGCGCTTCTTGTCGACCACCAGACCACGACCGACGCACGCATAGCCTCCCTGCGGAAGCTGGTGCCACGTGCCGCGACACCCGGATCCAGAGACCTTGGGCGTGACCATCATCCGGGCGCCCACCCGCAGGTAGCCGAGGCTGGGCGCATCGGTATCGGGGCGGTCGTAGACGGTCACCACCTCGTACCCGGCGAGTCCGTGCACCGTCAGCGCCTCATCGTCTGGTTCGCCGTCCGAGGGTCGAATCACGCCGTAGTCCGGCGGCGGAACCGGCACGTGCTCGGGCTGCTCGGGGGTCAGCGCGATCCGAGGATCGCGCTCGGGGAGTCGCGTCGGCAGCGGCTCCAGATCGGGCACCCGGGGCCGGGATGCCGCGAGCACCGGTCGCAGAGGCCCGGGCGATGCTGCAGATGGGGTCTGCTCGGGCTGCGCCATCCCTCGCGCCGGCGACTCGGCCAGCCCGCGCCGATCGCAGCCTGCGAACAGGAGGAGGACGGCGATGACCGCTGCGTGCCGCATGCGTTCTGGCCTAGCAAGAAGCCGGGTGCGAACGCGAGTTTTTCGCAGATCAGCTGGCGCCGGCGACGTCCGCGAACCAGGCGTCGACGGTCGGCTCGACGCCTGCTGCCCCAAGGCGGTCGATCGCCTCCTTCATCTCCTCGATCTTCTGCTCCTCCTCATCGAGCAGCAGGAACACCGGGTAGCTGTCGGTCTTCGGATACCAGCGCTTTCGCAGCGCGTTGAACTCGCTCATGCGGGACGCGCCGAGCCAGTCCTCTTCCTTGAGCTCGAGAATTCGAAACTTCCCGATCTTCGCCGCCGGGTGCGTGTTGCCGAACTCGAGCTCCAGCCGTCGGCAGGGCTCGCACCAGTCCGCGGAGAAGAGCACCGCGACCTGCTTGCCCTCGTCGTTGGCCTGCTGCGCCATCCGAGCGAACATCGCATCGAGCGTCTCGCCATCGCGGGGACGGAGGCGCCGGAGGTCGTAGCCCACCTCGGCCTCTTGCGTCGGCGGCGAGTTCGCGACCGAGGGCGCGGCCCGGTCCGCGTCGGCATCGCCGTCACATCCCAGGGCAGCGGGCACCAGGCACAGCGCGAGAGCACAGCGGAAGAGCATGGCGACGTTAAACGTCCGCGACCGCGTCAGGGTCAAGCTCACCGGCAAGGTTCTCGCCGACCAGGCGTCGAACCTCCTGTGGCGCGTGGCCCGCAGCGAACAGGCAGTAGAGCTTGGTCAGGGCGGCCTCGGGTGTCATGTCCACCCCGCTGACCACCCCAGCCCGCGCCAGCGCACGCGAGCTGCTGTAGGTCGCCTGGTCCACGACGCCTCCGTGGCACTGGCTCACGTTGACCACGACCCGGGGCTTGGCCGCCGACGTCGCCGCCGCGATCGACTCCAGCAATCGGCCGTCACGATGGGGAAAGGTGCCTGCGCCGTAGGTCTCCAGCACGACGCCATCGGCGCCCTCGAGCACCTTGTCGAGCAGCGCGCGGGTCAGCCCTGGAAACACGCGAAGGGCGACGACGTTGGGTTCACCTTCGAACTTGAGCGTGATCGGCAGCCCACGTCCGCCGGGTCGAATCAGGTGTTCGGCCACCGAGATGCGGGCGCCGACGGTCGCCAGCGGCGCCAGGTTGCCGGAGTCGAACGCGACGAAGTCGCTGTTGTGCACCTTCTGGGCGCGATTCCCTCGAAGGAGCCGACTCGCGAAGTAGATGCAGACCTCGGGGATCCTGAAGCTCCCCGCGAGAATGATCGAGGTGACGATATGCTCCCGACCATCGGTCCGCACGTGCTGGAGGCTGAGCTGAGCCCCGGTGATGATCACCGGCTTGCGCAATCCCTGCAGCAAGAAGCTCAGCGCCGACGCGGTGTGCGTCATCGTATCCGTGCCGTGCAGGATCACGAAGCCGTCGAACTCCGCATCGCGAGCAACGATCGCCTTCGCGATGCGGAGCCAGTCGACCGGTGCCATGTCGGCGCTGTCGAGCAGCGGTTCGAGCACCTCGATCTGATGCCGAGGGACGTCGGCCCGCCGCAGCTCGGGCATGGAGGCGAGGTACCGCTCCAGCACATCCCGCTGCGGCACGAGCCCGTCTGGCGAGTCGGACATGCCGATGGTGCCACCGACGTGGAGGACGCAGACCCGGGACATGCGGAGAAGGTATCAGGTCCGAACGGTCCCACCTGTAACGACATCGACCCCTTGGGCACTGTCTTCGTGATGGACTTGGCCCTGCTCGACACGATCGTTCCGAAGCTCCCCCCGAGCCGTATCGCGACGCTCGCGCAGCGGAAGACGGCCAGGCTGGATCCCGAGACGAGGACAGAGCCCGCGCCCGGGGTGCGCTTGGCCAACCGCTACGAGTTCCTCGAGCGCATCGGCAGCGGAGGGCGTGGCGACGTGTGGCGGGCCCGCCATCTCATCATCAATCGTCAGTTTGCGATCAAGGTGCAGCGCGAGGATGGACCCATGAACGACCAGGCCATTGCAGAAGGGCGAGCAGCCGCGGCCGTGTCTCACCCCAACGTCGTGGAGATCATCGACGTCGGTTCTCTGACACCTCGCCGCGGGTTCGTCGTCATGGAGTTGCTCCACGGCATGCCCCTGCGCGCCGCGCTCCGTGGTGCACCGGTGCCCTGGACTCGAGCCCGAACCTGGTTGCGACAGGCTCTCGAAGCGCTTGCTGCCATTCACGCCGCGGGAATCGTCCACGGAGACATTTCGGAGAACAACCTCTTCATCAGGGCCGATGACTCACTGTGCATCATCGACTTTGGGCTCGCATCGCCGCGTGAGGCGCGGAGAGACCAGACGCAGATCATGCCCACGGGGACGCCTGCCTCGATGAGCCCCGAGCAGGTTCGTGGCCGCCCTTTGGACCCCCGCTCGGACCTCTACTCGCTCGCCTGCGTGGCCTACCAGATGCTGACCGGTACGCCAGTCTTCGACGGGAGCCCGATGGAACAACTCTCGGCTCACGCCTTGCGCCAACCTTCGCCGCCTGGGCTGCCCTCGGATGTGCCGGCGGACGTCGCCGCCCTCCTGCGAGCGTGCCTTGCCAAAGACCCGGACCAGCGTCCCAGCGCCGCGTCGGAGATCCTCGCGGCGCTGCCGGAAACCTCAGAGCCGTCCGCGACTCGGCGTCCGAAGCATTGGCTCATGGCCTCGGCCGCGGCTGCCATCGCGGCCGTTTTCGTAGTTCTCACGGTTCTCTCCGTTCTCGCTGCGCGCCGCGAACTCCTCGTCCTGAAGTCGCACGCTGCGGAGGCGAGCAACGCGGTAGGCTTGCTCGATGTTCCTGGTCTCTGGAACCAAGAGAAGCGGCACTTCGATGTGGATGCAGGTGCTTCGTAGCGCCGGCGTTCCAGTGTTGGGCTCGGCGTTCCCACGCAACTGGCAGCAGTCCTCCCTCAAGGACGCCAACCCCGACGGCTTCTACGAGAGCATCCTCCGCCAGGGCATCTACTTCCGCACGAATCCGCACCCCACCACGGGTGCGTACTTCATGCCCAAGGACGTCGAGGGCTACGCGGTCAAGGTCTTCATTCCCGGCATCGTCCGAAGCGAACGCGCGTACATCGACCTGGTCGTGGCCAACGTTCGGAGGTGGCGAGAGTATGAAGCCTCGATCAATCGTCTCTACGTGCTCGAAGAGAACGACCGCAAGCAGAAGCAGCCCGACGCGCCCCAGCCCTTCCACTTCCCGCCGGCCTACGAGTGGTGGATGGAGAACTTCGCGTTGATGCGCGACATCAGCCTGCGCGGCTACGCCTACCAACTTCAGACCTACGACGAGGTCCTCGCGGAGCCGGCGCGTGTCATCCCCGAGGTCCTCGGTCGCATGAAGGTCCCCGACGTCGACATCGAGGCGGCGGTCGCGGCGGTCAAGCCCGGGAACCGCACGCAGAACGAACAGTCCATCCCCTTGCTGACGCAGAGCGTGCCCGACGACCTCGCCGGCACGTTCGACGAGTTGTACGAGGTTGTGCGAGAGCGGCGCCCCGTGGCCGGCGACTTCCTCAAGCGGCTCAATGCCACCAACCGCAAGCTCCTTCCCAAGCTCGGTGAGCTTCAGAGCCAGGTGATGAAGTCCATGGCCCAGATGCAGCGCGACTCGGGCAACAAGCCCAGGCCGATGGGCATCGAAGGACTCCCCACCGCCTGATTCGCGGCGGTTGGCGGGAGCTGGCACCGCGTTCAGCCGGTCCTGTTAGGATACGGCGAAGATGGAGGACGACGCCGTCATCGCCCGAGCCAACGACCTCACGGGGGTCGTGCTCGGAGGACGCTACGAGGTGCTCGGCAAGCTCGGGGTCGGCGGCATGGCCTCGGTCTACGAGGGCCGGCGCGTCGGACTTCACCACCGCGTCGCGATCAAGGTCCTTCGCGCAGATCTCTGCGAGGACCCCTCCAACGTCAAGCGCTTCCTCAGAGAAGCCCGGGCATCCTCCGTCATCGAGCACGAGAACATCGTCGACATCGTCGACTTCGGGCCGACCGAGACCCTGCCGGTCTACTTCGTGATGGAGTTCCTCGAAGGCACCGACCTTCGAGGAGAGATCAAGTCCCGGGGCGCGATGGGCTGGGATCGCGCTCGAGCCATCCTCCTGCAGGTCGTCGGCGCGCTCGGGGCCGCCCACGACAAGGCCATCGTCCACCGCGACGTGAAGCCGGGCAACATCTTCCTCATCCGCAGGCAGAACGGTGAGGAGGTCGCCAAGGTCCTCGACTTCGGGATCGCCAAGGTGATCGAGGAACAGCTGGGCGGGCTCACCCGCGCCCAGACGATGACCAACGGTCTGCTGGGCACGGTCGCGTACATGGCACCCGAGCAGGCGCGGGGCGAGACCATCGATGCGCGCACCGACATCTACGCCGCCGGCGTCGTCGCCTACCAGATGCTCACCGGCAGGGTCCCCTTCAAGGGCAACAACCCCTACGTCGTCCTCGAGCAACATGTCTCCGAGAGGCCCACGCCCCCCAGCCAGCTCGTCGCGAGCATTCCACCCCAGGCCGAGGCGATCATCCTGCGCTGCCTCGAGAAGAAGCCTGGAGATCGTTTCCAGTCGATGCAGGAGCTCGCCGAGGCGCTCTCCCACGGGACCACGCTCGACTATGCGGCGCCGCTCTCCGCCGACCGCAACGCAAAGCCCGGATGGTCCCCGCCGCATCCCGAGGCGCTCGAGGGCAACGCGGCCCCGTCCCGCGAGAACACCGAGGCGCTCGGGAGTGGGTCCAGTCATCGAGCGCGTGGCGTGGCGTCCGCGTCGCACCCCATCGTCACGACCGCCGTCGGCGATGCGCCCGTCCTGACGCAGCGCGTTCCCTCGCGCGGCTCCAGCACCATGCTGCCCGCGTCTGAGACCCTCAGCATCCCGTCCACGGAGTCCCCGGATGGGGGCCGACGCAGTGGCGCGATGCTTCCGGCGCTGCTGGGCTTGGGCGTCGGCCTCGGTCTGCTTCTCTCGCTGGGCATCGTCTTGTTCGTCCTCGAACCCCGGGACTCCGAGGCCGAGGCGCCCTCGGTCGCCCCGGCCGAACGCACACCGGCCAGCCGCGTCGTGGAGGTCGACTCGGCGCCGCCGCCTCTCGAGGTGACGCCCGAGCCCAAGCCAACGCCTCTCGTGCCACCAGAGGTCGTCGTCGCCGAGCCAAAGTCGACGTCCGACACCGCCGGGACACCGACGCCCCCCGAACCCGACGCTCCGGCGCCCGCGCCCAAGCGCCCTCGCAAGCCGCGCAAGACCAAGCCGACCACCGAAAGCGCCGCGGCCAAGCCCACCACGCCGCCGAGTGAGTCCAAGCCCGAGCCCGAGCCCGCCGTCGACGACGAGCTGCACCCAGACCTTCGCAACCCCTACGGCTGACGCGCCCAGCGGCGCGCTTCGATGGAGTCGAGCGCGAAGTCGGCGGGCACGGCCAACTCGACATCGACGCGGTCCCGGATCTTCAACGCGCCCGCCAAGCCCTTGTAGGGTTTGATGCCCCACCGACTCGGCTCGATCGTCAGCGAGGCGACGAACTGCTCCCCCATGGGCAGGATGCGAACGGAGTCGAGCGCGCGGCGCCGGCCTAGGACCGTCAAGGAGCCGCGGATCTCGGCGGTGTCGCCTCGAGGCTCCAGACTCGCCTCGAACACGATCTCGGGGTAGCGCTCCGTCTGCAGGATCTCCTCCCGCACGGTGTTCTCGACCTTCGCCTTGTCCTTCTCGGACAGGCCCCCAGGATCCAACGCGCCCTTCTTCATCGCGCCGTCGACACGGATGGACTCGGTCGCGAATCGTCCGACCAGCACGCCCGTCTCCAGCGTCAGCTCGAACGCATCGACACGCAAGCGCAGGTCGTGGCCGAGCCGCGACAGCAGCCCTTCCTTGAAGACGAACAGACGCAGGTTCGGCAGCTCGCTCATCGCGCCCATCATTGAACAGAATCGGATCGTTCGGAGAAAACTATTGCTCAACCGCTCGCGCGGAGCGAGATCGACCATGAGGCGACTCGAACCGAGACACCTTCGTCTCCAAATGCGTCGGCAAGGACCACAGCGCCCGCGCAGGGGTTCAGGTGTGGTGCGACCGGGTCGACCGAGTCGGATGCGCGCGTGAGTTCGAGGAATGTGCTCGCCCGTCGAGAGAGCCTGAAGGCCGAACAGAGTTCGGCACCCGGTTGCAGCTCGACGACGACCCACAGGACCGTCTCGGCATCCTCCAGCGCGAACGAGGCCTCCATGAACGACGCCGGCAGGGTCTGCGCACCGCCGACGACCAGCTCGACCGAAGCTCGTGGCCATCGTCGGCCGAGCTCTTCGAGGACGGTCCCGGGGTGGGTCGACACCCCCGTCGCGGTGCCGACGACGACCGGATTCACCTCGGGTGTCCAGAGCTGCTCGACGACCGCCACGCAGGTCCGCGAGAATCGGCACAGCGAACCCAGCCCGTCCTCTGCAGACAGGACCCCGCGCTCGGGCGTCCAGCCGAGTGCGTCGAGGACCCCCGCGTTCACGCGCGAACCTCCACCATCCACAGGCTCCCGGCACGCACCCGTTCGGGCTCCGAGCCCCCTGCTTCCAGAGGAATCCCGAGCTCCACCGCGGCGATCGCCATGACGACCGATGGCAGGAGCCCCTGGGCGAGCTGAAGGTTTGGCCCGTCGGGACCGGTGCCCTTTCGCAGCGTCACGGTCGCATCCGCGGCGCGCTCGAGCAGCAGACCACAAGCCAGGGCAGGAGACTCGTGGAGGATCTCCACGGCGTCGGCGACACCTCGCTCGAGGAGAGACCAACCGGAGCCGAGCACCCCTGCGTCCGCGTTGGGTCCAACCTTGCCGTACGAGAGGCCGGAGCGCGCGAATGCTGGGTCGCCGCGCCACGTGGACCGCGCGATGACCGTCGCGACTCGCGGTGCTCCCCACCGCACGCGCGCCGCGTCTCGAGCGGCCTCGAGCGGTCGGGGCTGGGTGATCTCGTGTTCACCCCACACCGAGCCGCCATCGGTCGCCCGCATCATCCAGCCGGTGATTGGACGCGCGACCATCGGTTCAAGAGCGGCGCGTTCGGCCCTTGCGTGCGGGCTTCTTCTTCGCCGCCTTCTTCTTCGCCGCAGGTGCGCTCCTCGCAGCCTTCTTCTTCGCCGCAGGTCTCTTCTTCGCGACCTTCTTCTTTGCCGCAGGTGCCTTCTTCGCGGCCTTCTTCTTCGCCGCAGGTGCCCTCTTCGCGGCCTTCTTCTTCGCCGCAGGCGCCTTCTTCGCGACCTTCTTCTTTGCCGCAGGAGCCTTCTTCGCGACCTTCTTCTTTGCCGCAGGTGTCTTCTTCGCGACCTTCTTCTTCGCGACCTTCTTCTTCGCGACCTTCTTCTTCGCGACCTTCTTCTTCGCGACCTTCTTCTTCGCCGCCTTCTTCTTCGCGACCTTCTTCTTCGCGACCTTCTTCTTCGCGACCTTCTTCTTCGCGACCTTCTTCTTCGCCGCCTTCCTTCTTCGCGGCCTTCTTCTTTGGCGCCGGAGCCTTCTTCGCGGCCTTCTCCTTCGCCGCAGCGGCCGTCTTCTTCTCGGCAGCCTCGTCTCTCTTTGCAGCCGCCTCCGCCTTCTTCGCC